>NZ_JAGSOJ010000001.1:0-891135 GCF_023684385.1 Oceanirhabdus seepicola
ATTTCTGATGATAATGAGTCAATCTCTGATTTTATAGCAGTTCTATCAGCTGTAACGTTAGTATCGTTTGATGCTTGTACTGATAATTCTCTCATTCTTTGAAGTATGCTTTGAGTTTCATTTAATGCACCTTCTGCTGTTTGTATTAATGAAATACCATCTTGTGCGTTTCTTGATGCTTGATTAAGACCTCTTATTTGAGCTCTCATTTTTTCCGAGATAGAAAGTCCCGCTGCGTCATCTCCAGCTTTATTGATTCTTAAACCAGAAGATAATTTTTCCATAGACTTTCCAGCTGAATTTATGTTCATACCCATATTTCTGTGTGCATTCATTGCATTAAGATTGTGATTAATAATCATTTTTATTCCTCCTTGAATTTACAGGTGGCATCCTTGCCTACCAATGTTAAAATATTTATATTTATATTAATTTAATTAAATCTTATTATTAAGATTTATGTCATAATTATCTTAATAATTGAAGTACTCCCTGTGGAGATTGATTAGCTTGTGCTAACATTGATTGTGCTGCTTGTTGTAAGATATTGTTTTTGCTAAAGTTCATCATCTCTTTAGCCATATCTACGTCTCTTACTCTTGATTCTGCTGCTTGTAAGTTTTCTGAAGCATTATCAAGGTTAGAAATTGTATGTTCTAATCTATTTTGGTACGCACCTAATTTAGATCTTTGAGTTGATACAGCTTTTATAGCATTATTAACATTAGTAATAGAAGTTTTAGCATTTGCATTTGTGTCAACTGTAAGAGAATTCACAGTTAAAGCTGTTGCATCCATATCTTCTATAGCTACTTCTAATGTTAGAGCAGCGTCAGAATTAGCTCCTATTTGTAGTTTAGCACCTGATCCACTTGTAAGAGTTCCATCTAAAAGATTCTTTTCATTAAATTGAGTTGTACCTGCTATTCTATCAATTTCTGATGATAATGAGTCAATCTCTGATTTTATAGCAGTTCTATCAGCTGTAACGTTAGTATCGTTTGATGCTTGTACTGATAATTCTCTCATTCTTTGAAGTATGCTTTGAGTTTCATTTAATGCACCTTCTGCTGTTTGTATTAATGAAATACCATCTTGTGCGTTTCTTGATGCTTGATTAAGACCTCTTATTTGAGCTCTCATTTTTTCCGAGATAGAAAGTCCCGCTGCGTCATCTCCAGCTTTATTGATTCTTAAACCAGAAGATAATTTTTCCATAGACTTTCCAGCTGAATTTATGTTCATACCCATATTTCTGTGTGCATTCATTGCATTAAGATTGTGATTAATAATCATTTTTATTCCTCCTTGAATTTACAGGTGGCATCCTTGCCCCAACTTATTTATTATTAAAAGTCAGCGCTGACTCTTAAAGCTTAGTTAACTAATGTTAATTTTGTCTACACTATATATATCGCAACTATTTTGAATTACTTTATACTTTTTTCTATCTTTTTTAGCTTTTTAAAATATTGTTTTCGATATTTCATTTCACATAAACAAAGTATATTATCATTTTCTTTTACTTAAAAAAACTGCTTTTGCACTTAAATTATTATAACCCCTAGTTGCTTGTTTTCTTTTTCTTAATTTATTTAATTCTTGCTTTACTATATGGATTTTATCATTAAATTTTTCCTTCATAATCTTATCAATATTAAACAAATCATATTTAGTATATAATTCTTGTAGTCGTTCTTTCTCTACTTCATTAGACATTATGTTTTTAAGTATCTCTTCCCTCTCAAAAAGTAAGTCTTCCAAAGCATCTAAGTCCTCTTTTTCTAATGCAGATATAATTTCCTGAGAAATTTGTTTATATTTTTTGTATAACTCTTCTAAATTCATAAAATCATCCTTCTATCAACTTATTCCCATCTGAGAGTTAAAACTACTCATTTGAGAATTCATGTCATTCATTGCTTTTTCAAGTCGAGCAAATTTAGTATAATATCTAGTTTCTGCATCAATTAATTTTCTTTGAAGTTCATCAATACTTATAGTCCTTTTATAAATTTGATCTGGAATTGTATTTTTTCCCGAAGCTCCTGTAATACTATAATCATACTGCTTATTAGCATATATATTCAATGTTCCTTTTAATGTAGATTCCCCGTCTTTCCCTATACCAGGATCTCCAGCATAATCTCTTATAATATTATCCATTCTTGTAAAAAGTCCGTCTTCATAATAAGTATCAGTTCCAATATACTTATCTTCAGTATTTTCTGTAGAAGATTTTCCAATAAAGAAATTAGTAAATTCTTCTATGTTATTTGATATTGCTTCTTTAAATTTTGTTTCATCTTTAATTAATATCTTTCCATTCTGCTTCATATCTGATGAAGTGTCTAACCATAAAGCTCCTTCTCCATACATACCCATATTGTATTTATTTTTAACATCTCCTGACTTATCAGAATATACACCTTCAAAAAGACATCCTCTTAAGCCACTCATTAATCTTTCAAGATTTTCATCGTTATTTAAGATTCCTTGTTTTGCTTTACTTTCCCACTTCTTTATATCATCTTCTGACATTGCTTCTTTTTGTTCAGCACTTAATGGTTTATACGTATACTGCTTTTTCTCTGTAAGTTTATCTTGAATTTTTTCTATAATATCATTGTAATCATCTATAAAACTTTTAATATTATCAAAAACAGCATCTACATTATTTTTCTCTACAGTAATAGTAGTATCACCAGTACCTGCAGCTTTCAAATCGTATGTTATACCATTTGCAGTAAATTCATTTTTCTCTTGATTTGTTATATTTTCATTTCTTCCATCTGGATAGGTTATTGTGAACTCTGCATTTTGACCACTATCTGAAGATGCACCACCTTCAACAAACCCCAAAGAACTTACTAAATCCGCGCCCACAGCATCATCTGTTAAGATTACAGATAAGTTTTGATTTGAACCTGTTTCATTAGACTTAAAAACAAATTTCTTTGAAAGTTCATCAAAACTAGCGTTAACATCCGCTGATATATTTGAGTCATTATTAATAGTATCCAAGACATCTTGTATTGATGTATCTGCATCTACGTTTATCTTTACTATCTTAGTATTAATATTAAAAGTAATTTCTTTACCTTCTAGACTTGCATTAATATCCTTTAATTTAGAGGCTGTCCCATCATTAGCTGCAACATCTGTTCCATTAACTGTAGCAGCTTTAGCTAACTTAGTTACATTTATCTTATAAGTACCTTCTTCAGCTTTGGCATTTGCCGAAAACCCAACAGCATTCTCATTACTATTAGTAATTTTTATAGGATTAAATTTATCATCAGATAAAATATTTTTATCTGATATTGGATCGAAATACTCTTGCAAACCTTTTATATCCTTTATTATATCTCTATATTCCTGCTGTCTCCACTCTACAACTTGCTTTTCTTGATTAACTTTATCAATTTTATACTGAAAATTAGCTGTCATTGCTTTTACCATAGCATCTGTGTCCATACCAGTTGCCATACCAGTAACTCTCATCAAATTACTCCCAGCACTTCCAACACCAGCCATATCAACACCACCTTTTTAAATTATAAATAATATATTTTCTCATTAACAAATTTTTCTCACACTAATATACCCATTCATTACTAAAAAACATCAGGGGTAATATCTATCTAGTACCTCTTGAGATTTTCTCTGCTTCACACCAAGTATTTCTAATATCTTCTATCAAAGGTATTATCTCCTCTAAAATTTTTGCATCCTTTTTCATATTAGCCTCACCCAGTCTTCTAGTTATAAATTCATATATATTATATAAATTTTTACCCCACTCACCGGCAGCATTCATGTCAAGTGTTGCCATTAATTCATAAAAAATGTTTTGAGTTTTAGTTAAATTAATATGAGCTTCTTGCACTCTTTTCTCTAATATATCATTATGGGCCTTTTTTACAAACTTAACAGCACCATCAATAAGCATTAATAATAATTGTTCTTTTGAAGCATAATTTACACTGTTTGTTTTATATGCATTCGCTGCGTTATTATATCCAAATGCCATCTATATCACTACCTTTTCTTATCAATATATTTTCCACCAACATTGTTATCATATTTAGTTGCATTTATTGTAATTTCATTTTTATTTTTATATGCATCTACTACTATTCTCTTACTATTCAAACTTTGTTTCTTCTGATTAGAATATTTTTTATTAGTAAACTTCTTATTTGAATAATTAATAGTACTTTCTTCTGATTTCTGTGTACCATGGACTCTTCCTTCTTTGGTGATATCAATTACTTTCTGAATTATTTCCACATCAACTTTATTTAGCTTGTGCTCCACTTAGAACATCTCCTATGCTTTTTTATCGATGACAATACCTTCAGCCATTTCAACCATAGTTGCAATCATATCAAGAATTTTTTTAGGTGGAACTTCCACCAAAACTTCTCCTGTTTCCTCATCAATTATCTTCATCATAAGGTCATTTTTAAAGAAATCATGATTTTCTACTTCAATCTTACTTTTTCTCTTATGTAGAAGCTTATTAAGTATTTCTATCGCTTCCTCAATTTTCTCTTCCTTATTATCACTTTTTATGAAGTCTTCTGCTGAAATTGACTCATTACTCTTATAATTCTTTTCATTCTCAACATTATCTTTTTTAGTAATAGTTGTGTTTAACCTTTCATTATCAACATTAATACCTTTAATATCACCATTCCCTTCAGCTTTAAGCTTCAAATACTCATTCTTTTTAAAATGATTACCACGTAAGTACGACCTTGAATTTATTTCCATATTCCTTCCCCCTAAACATTACTTGCTATAATCCTTCAACGCATTCAAGGAATTCAAATCTCCAACTAAAGCATTTTTGTTTTCATCCATAACCTCTTCCAATAATTCACTTCTTAAAATAATAGTTTCTTTAGGAGCATCAATAGCAATCTTTACTGCATTATCTGATATTCCTACTATTTTAATAGTAATATCTTCCCCTATTTGAAGTCCCTCATTCTTTTTCCTCTTAATTACAAGCACTCTGTAACCCCCTTGAAAATTGGGTGTTTAACCAAATATTCTTCTTTATTTATAATTATTTGTTCACCCAAATTCTTTTTTATATTAACTGCGAGAGGTGCTCTAAGATTAGCTGTTATATTTTTCATTTCAGAATGTAATGTAACTATAGAATAAAGAACAACATCTGATGGTTCATATATTTGTAATCCACTTAAAGTATCTTCATTTAATTTAATTTCATAATGTTTCTCACATTCAAATGTTGAAATAATTACAAAGGCAACATCCATATTGTCAAGAGAATGCATTAATTTAAATATAGGATTTCCTTCAATTTCTTTAATAATAAAATTATTCAATCCTTCAAATCCCAGAAGCCCCTTACCAAATCTTATTACTTCATTCTCAGTATACTCAATTTTTCCATGAACTTTTGATATAAGCTCCATATTCTCACCCATCCTATCTTAAATAATCTAATAAACTAGGTTGAATAACCTTAGCACTAGTTTGTAGTGATGCTAAATACACTGTCTGCATTGTTGCATATTCCATAGTCTTTTCTGCTATATCAATGTCCTCAGTTTTTGATAATATCTCTTTTATATTAAAGTTCTCTTCTTCATTTCTTACTTGAGCACCTTCCATTCTATTCTGCATTGCTCCAACTCTAGATCTTAACTTAGTAAGATTTTCCAAAATATCTTTAACATCTTTTAAATCTCCATTTAAAAGTTCTTTAATACTATCAATACTACCCGCTTCAGCTCCATCAGCTGTTTTACCATCCAAATGATTTACCAAGGAATTTAAAATATCTATAGCATTCTTGCTTTCGCCCTCACTATTCTTAAATTCTAGTATTTCCGAAGCTGTCACATTATATCCTACAGTAACTCCTGTTGAAATTTCTATGTTTAATTTATCTCCAATCATTTTTCGCTCTGCATCAGTAACTTCATCATTTTCATTTGAATAATACTCAAGCTGTATATTACCACTATCGATTTTATCCGCCTTATCTACAGGGTCAAGTTTACCTTTTATATCAAGAATGACGTCAGGCGAAACCGCAGTTACTGATACAGCATTTATTTTATCTTTATTAGCTATAAAAGTAAGGGACTTCTCATTAAAGTCAGATTTAACCTCAAGTTCAGTAATATTATGTTTTTCTAGCTCATCATTTATCTTATTAGCAATATCATGCACTGATTTAATATCAGCAGGTATATCCACTTCTACAGAAGCACCGCCAGCAACTTTAACTGACAGTTTTTTCCCCTGCCACTCAGAGATTTTATCCACTTTAATCACTGGAGCATTCTTATACTGAATCCCCCCCGTAACATCTGTAGGTTTAACAGTTCCTCTACTCCCCCCAAATATAAACTTTCCATCAAAACTGGTATTTAATATTTGTGAGAACTCAGATATTCTCTCATTTATCTCATCTTTAATAGCTCTTCTCTCATTATCACTGTAACCACCATTACCAGCTGAAATCATCAACTCATGCACTCTCTGGAATACATTGTTTGCTTGTCCAGTAGCTGTATCTGTGGTATCTAGCCAATTAATAGTATCTTTTACATTCTCATTGTATTGTTTATTTGCACCTATATCAGAATATAGCTGCATTGATCTAGCTACTTTAAAAGGATCATCTGAAGGCTTCTTAAACTCTTTACCAGTTGTCAATTGCGTTTGAAGACGCTGCATATTCTTAAGGTTGTAGTTCATATCCCTTAAGAAATTATTCGACATCATTTTATTTGTAACTCTCATTTTATCACCAACCTATATTAGAATATTTACTATCTTTTTAAACCATTAATAACAACATCAAGTAATTCATCAACTGTTGAAACGATCTTAGCATTTGCTGAATAAGCATGCTGATATTGTATTAAACTTGCCATTTCTTCATCTAATGATACACCTGAAACAGATTCTTTAGCTTGTTGAAAGCCTGAAATTAAAGTTGTTTGATTTAAACCAATTCTCTTTGCTTCTTGAGTCTGTATACCAAGTTCATCAATAACATCTTTAAAATAATTATCTGATGTCATCCCAGAAGTGTTATTTTTTATAGTTTTAACACCAACAGAGTTCTCAACTAATCCCCCCGTTGTTCCATCTCCAGTACACTTGGATATGAAAAATTCTCTGGTCATTTCCCCTTCAACATCTCCAATCTTCATAAACGCATTACGAAGTTGAGCTATTGTCAGAGCTCTATTACCATCAGTATTTCCATTTTCTTTATTATTTTCAGTATATGAATAGTCGTCATCATCAGTTTTTGTCTTTATCTTCATAACATCTTTAAGAATTTCTTCATTTATTGTAATATTACCAGCTGTAATCTCATCTTCACTCATAAGTATTGTTTTAAGATTCGTCATATTTCCATTTTCATCATATTCTGCCTCTTCTCCATTGATAAAGAACGGAAGAAAATCCATTTTATAGGAATGCGGAACCACATTTCCAGCATCATCCTTTTTATTTACTACTACCGTAATTAACTTCCCATCAGCATCCTTATAGTCGCTTAATGATAATTTTTTGAGTTCCTCTTCATCTGGAATTTCTGTTACCCCACTATGAATACTATTTACAGCCATAGCCAATCCTTTTGCTAGCTTATCCATACGCTCCATATATTTATCTACATCTTCTTGAACCGACTGAAGTCCATTTAATTTTCCTTTTGATGGTTCAAATAATCCAAGTTTACTTCTGAAATCATCTTTTGTTACTACAATTGAACTTGCGCCATTAAGTTCAGCATAAGATGTCCCTTCTTGATTTGCCCATAAAACCCTTGTTTCTTTAATCTGTCTTATCACTTCATCCCTATCTTTTGGATCAATTGCTGAAAGATCAACTGTAATAGGCTCACCAACCTCATTAGAATTCCCAAGTTTATATGTTTCTAATGTCATTTTATCACCTTTAACAGTAACTCCACTTATATACGTAAATCTAGAAACAGACATATTCGGATCTTTTCTAACTAGAAGTTTTTCAGCTCCTCCTGGTATTGTAGTGGAATCTTGAGCTGTTATATCCTGTCCATAAAAGCTCTGCTTTTTAACATCAACATTTAATAAAGAACTCAATTCATCTATCAGTAGATCTCTTCTATCCATTAAATCATTAGGTTCTTGTTCAGAAACCTTAACACTTATAATCTGCTGATTTAAGTCATCAATCTGTTCTAGAACATTATTAACTCGAAAAACACTTTCCTTTATTTGAAGATTAGTATTCTCTTTTAATTTATTCAACTGATTATAGTTATGATTAAGTTCATCTGCAAGTGCTTTTGACTGTTGTGCAACAACTGTTCTTGCATTTGAGCTCTGTGGTTGTTTTGAAAGTTGTTGCCATGAGTCATAGAACTTACCTAAAAGACCTGAAATTCCAGTATCTGAAGGTTCATTATAAATATTTTCAACCTCACTTAACAATGCTTCTCTCGCCTCATACTTACCCTGTGTACTCAGCTCACCTCTTATTTGGAAATCTATGAATTCATTTCTTACTCTCTGTACTGTTGCAACTTCAACTCCTGTACCAAGTTGACCAGGTCCAATATATGAGTTCATTGATGGTGCCATAAACGGATTTGAAGTTTGCAACTGTGCTCTTTGTCTCGAATATCCTTCTGTATTTGCATTAGCAACATTGTGATTAGTAATTCCTATCGAATATTGCTGAGCAGACATTCCTCTTTTTGCTACATTAAAAATTGATAATAATCCTGACATAATATCACCTCTTCACTTTACCATACGAATTATATACATTAGTTCTTCTACTGTTAGGTTTCATAGCATTCAACAGTTGATTAGTAAAACTTAGCTTCTGCTTAAGAATCAAATCATTTGTTTCCTTTTGCATGCTTAAGGACTCTAACTGCCTTCTGATATCTTTATAAAGCTCACTTAACTTAGAGTCTCCAATCTCATTTACAACAGATTTCATACTAATCTCACCTAGCAAACTTCTTCTTTCCATCTCAATTTCAGCAATGCTCTTTGATGCGCTCTGAATCTTCTTAACGCACTCTTCCATCTCTAACAATGAATCACTTGCAATATATCTATGTTGTTCTTCAAGTAAATTTAGCAAATTCTCCAATGCATCGTGTTCCATATTCATGATTTCAAATATCTTATCTCTCATTATTTCCTCCTAACTAAGGTACATAAGAAAAATAAACTAAACTTCCTCTCCCTTAATGTGACCCATTATCTTTTTAGCAAGAAGTTTGCTATCAACTTTGTATGTTCCATTCTGAACTTTTTCTTTAATCTCACTAACCAGTTTTTCTCTATCTTCCTTGTTTAGAGAATCTATTTTACTTAGTTTCCTACCTATTTCAGAGATTTGAATTTTATCTTTCTCATTTCTGATTTGCGTATTAGTACTCTTATTAACATTTTTACTATAGTATTGATTAACATAATTTGCTCTAATTCCATTAATTTTCATATCCACACCTCAGATATTTATTTCTTTTTTTATTTTCTAATACTATTATCGTAATTTATCCTTCAAAGTTTATAAGTTTCCTTTAGATTTTATTGATACTATTATTTAATTTTAAAAAACAATAAGCTCACAAGAGAAGGATTCCCTTGTGAGCTTATTCTAATAAATATATCTTTAATTTAGTTTTTCGCTTATCTCAAAACTAAATTAAAGATATTCTGAAGAATGAAGAATATCAACCAAATTTATTCTTTGTTCTTTATTCTCTATTCTCTGTTTTCATCTATCTCCCTAGACTTTTAATTCTATCTTCATTACTTACAATATTAGTAATTCTAACCCCAAAATTCTCATCAACAACAACTACTTCGCCGTAAGCTACTTTCTTACCGTTAATAAGAACTTCAACTGGCTCTTCTGTTAACTTATCCAACTCTATTAACGAACCTGTTCCCAGCTCAAGGACATCTTTTATATTCAACTTAGATCTACCAAGAACAACTGAAACCTCAAGAGGAACATCTAATATTAAATCAATATTTTGTGGCTGAGAAGCCATTCTTCCATCATTAAGTTGCTGAAATGATGCTGATTGAACATTCACTGGTTGAGCAGGCGGCATATTATCATACATATTATTACTTCCCATCATCCCACCATTGTTCTGTGGTTGCTGTTGTTGATATACAGGCTGATTATACTGCATACCTTGAGGATTATTATTTTCAACCTGTGGTTGAGGATTATTGTTCACAGGAATTTGAGAAACATTTTCTTCAATTCCTTTTGCTTGAACAGTAGTCTCTGTTTCAACTTCCCCATCAGTACCCATCATAATAGCAATTATTTTTCTAGCTGTTTTAATCGGAAGAATTTGCATTATATTACTATCCACAAGTTCTCCTATAGCTAATTTAAATAATACTTGGACCACTGGTTCATCATCTGTAAGTTCACCTGATATTGGTGATGTATCATCACAAACCTTTGATACTGGAGGTGATATATTAACTTCTCTAGCAAACATTGTAGCCATAGAAGTAGCTGCTGAACCAATCATTTGATTCATAGCTTCTTAAACTGCACTTATTTCAATTTCAGACAACTCACTGGCAACACCAACAATACCATCTCCACCCATCATGAGATTAGCAACTACAGCTGCATCAGATACCTTCATTAAAAGCAAATTACTTCCCACAATACCGCTAGTATATTGAACATCAAGTGCAATATTTGGTGTTTCAAAACCTGATTTAATTTCCCCTAAATTTGTCGGAGCAACTACTGGAGTAGTAATATTAACCTTCTGTCCAATAATCTGTGATAATGCAGTTGATGCTGATCCCATTGATATATTTCCAACCTCACCTAAAACATCTTTTTCAAGATCAGTTAAAATTTCTTCAACCTCATTGTCTAGAGAGGCATTACTATCTTCGCTAGTTTCATTATCTCCACCTAAAAGAGCATCTATTTCTTCCTGTGACAGAAACCCATTATTCATTTTCTTCCACATCCTTATCTATAATATCTAGCACTTGAATCCCTCTGCTCTTTCCAATAATACCTGGCTTACCGTAAAAATATGTTTTATTCATAATTTTCACCTTAACAGGTTCAGTTGATTTTTTATTAAGAGTCAGAACATCTCCAGCTTTTAAACTTAAGAAATCTTGTACATTTATGTTAGAATCCCCTAACACTCCAGTCAATTCTATATTAACACCATTCAATCTTTCTTTTATCTTAGTTTTAGATTCAAGTTTATCTGCTTCATTCCTACCTCTAAACCAATACTGAACTTCTAATTTATCCAAAATCTTTTCAACACTTAAGAAGGGAATACATAAATTAATAAATGTATGATTTTTCCCAAGATCAACTGAAAAAGTTATTAATGCAACGGATTCATTAGGTGCCAATGTTTGATTTAACGCTGGATTTGTCTCTACCCCTACAACCTCAGACTCTACTTCCAGGACATCTTCCCATGCTAATTTCAGATTAGAAATGAGCCCTTCATTCATTCTAGTAATTATATTTTTCTCTATATCAGTGAATTCTTTGCTCTTAAATTTCTTATCACCTGTTCCACCTAAAAGAATATCTAGAATCTGATAAACGTAGTCTGGATTAGTTTCAAACAAAAGATTTCCTTCTAAAGGAAACAATCTAAAAATCGTCAACACTGTAGGGTTAGCTATATTCCTAATAAATTCTTCATACGTAAACTGTTGCATTGTTTCGATTTTAATTTTCACACTTTTTCTAATTTGCCCCGAAAGGTATGTTGAGATAATTCTAGCAAAATTCTCATGTATCAACTCTAACGTCCTTAAGTGTTCTTTAGAAAATTTATTAGGAGTTTTAAAGTCGTAAACTTTTATCTTTCTTTCTTCCTCTACCGCGACAAGACTTTCTGCTTCTATTTCACCGGTAGATAATGCGGATAGCAACGAATCTATTTCGTTCTGAGATAAAACTTCTGACATACTATTACCTCATTCCTTAATTTATTAATCTACCTACATCTATTAAAGTAACTATCCTATCATTAAAATTAAGTACACCCCTGATATAATTTTTTTCTCTATTTTCTTCGAAATTTTCAATAATAGATTCTTCTATATCCAAAACTTCTTCAACAGTATCTACTGCAATACCAACAGCTTCATCACCTATTTTAATAATGATAGTACTATCATGTTCTTCTTTTTTCCCTTTAACATCCAAAAGTAAATTTAAATCTAAAAGTGATATTATATTACCTCTAAGATTTATTAAACCTTTAATATACTTAGGAGCTTTAGGTACACGCGTTACTTCCATCATATCTGTAATGTTCTGCACTACCTCAGTTTTTACGGCAAATTGTTCTTCACCTAAATTAAAAATGATAACTTGCACAAAATCACTCCTTATCCAATGACTTTTTTAATAGCTTCTAATACCCTGTCTGCTTGGAAAGGTTTTACTATGAAATCTTTAGCTCCTGCTCTAATAGCATCCATTACCATAGTTTGTTGTCCCATTGCAGAACACATTATTATTTTAGCATTTGGTTCAAAAGCCTTAATGTTCTTCACAGCTTCAATCCCATCCATATCAGGCATTGTTATGTCCATAGTTACTACATCTGGTTTCTCCTGTTTATAAAGTTCAACAGCTTGAACTCCGTTAGCAGCTTGTCCTACAACCTCAAATCCATTTTTCTCTAAAATATCCTTAATCATCATTCTCATAAACGCAGCGTCGTCAACTATTAATACTCTAGCCATTTTTCATAACCTCCATTATTTTACTCCTAGTGAACTAAGCATTTTTTCTAAAGACCCCGGCATAGGGATATAGTAAAAATACCCTTGAATTTCTGTATCATCTTGCATGAATGTAGTCTCAATATCTAAAACACATTCATCAAATTGTTCTGATTCGATAAATGTAGTTGATAATATCGCCCCAAGCATATCAAATGTAACTGCTGGTACTGACGGCATTATAAGCAAATTAGTGAATTTACTAATTGCATTCATATATGAACCAGAAATAATATTTCCTATTTCGCAGAGAACTGATGCTCCCATCTCTGAAATTTCTTCTTCTTCTTTATGGGTTAATTGCTTAATTAAATCCATCCCAGTCTCTCTAGTGAAAATAAATAATATGTTACCCGGTGTATCACCTAGCACTCTAACAATTACACCAAGCACAACTTCTTCTCCACCTATTCTAGAAAAAATCTCATCAAATGAAACTATATTAACATTAGGAACTGTCATATCTACTTTGCTTCCTAACAACTGTGAAAGCGCTGTAGCTGCATTTCCTGCCCCTATGTTACCAATTTCTCTCAAAGCATCAAGTTGCATATTTGAAAGTTTACTATAGTCCATCAAAGTCCTCCTTAGATTAATGCTGCTACATCTAAGATTAATGTAACTAATCCATCACCTAAAATTGTAGCACCTATATACTCTTTAAGATTTTGTAATGTTTTTCCTAAAGGTTTTATTACTATTTCTTGTTGCCCTAATAATCCATTAACCAATAAACCAACACTTTTTTCACCAACTTTTACAATTACAACATAATCCTTACTCTCTTCATTATGATCAATATCCAGAACTTCGTTCACTCTTATTAACGGAATTACATTCTCATTAAAAATCATAACCTCTTTATTATTAGTTCTCTTTATCATGTTTTCTTCATAATCAAGTACTCTATCAATATATCCTAAAGATATAGCCATAGTCTCATCACCTATTTTAACAAGTAATGCTTGAATAATTTGAAGTGTAAGAGGTAATCTTATTATAAAAGTTGTCCCTTTACCAAGTTCACTAATAACATCAACAGTTCCACCAAGAGAAGCTATTTTAGTCTTAACAACATCCATACCTACTCCTCTACCTGAAACATCAGTCACTTGCTCACTTGTACTAAATCCTTGTGCGAATATTAGATTCTTAATATCACTTTCAGACATATTTTCAGTATTTATACCCTTTTCTTCTGCTTTCATCCTGATTCTTTCCACATCAAGACCTGCTCCATCGTCTTCAACCTTTATTACGGCTTTAGTACCTTCTGGGTATGCACTAAGTTTAATATGTCCTTTTTTACTTTTACCATTAGCAATTCTTTCTTGTTGACTTTCAACCCCGTGATCTGCTGCATTTCTCAAAAGATGTAAAAGAGGATCACCAATCTCATCTATTACAGTCCTATCAAGTTCTGTGTCTGCACCATAAATTGAAAACTCAATTTCCTTGTCCAATTCAACAGATAAATCTCTTATCATTCTAGGGAATCTATTGAAAACAACATCAAGTGGTAACATTCTGATTTTCATAACAAGATCTTGTAAATCAGATGTTGTTCTAGCTATCTGTTCAAGAGTCTCATTTAAATCATTTAATTTGTGGTTACTTGAAATCTGTTCAAGTCTTGTCCTATGAATTACTAATTCAGAAACCATTGTTAAGAAATTATCCAATCTCTCAAGGTCGACCCTTACAGATTGATGTACCTTTTTCTTTGCAACTGTTTTGTCATCTTCCTTTGATTTTTTCTCTGTTGTTTTATTAACTTGAGCTTTTTTCAAAGGTTGATTATTATTTAAGGTTTCTTCAACATTGTTTTTTTCTTTTATCTCAATTTCCTTATTTATTATATCATGTTTTATACTACTCTTTTCAAGATTTATTTTTTTTATTTCCACATTATCAATCTCAGAAATAGATAAAACTGTTTTTTCAATAGCTTCAGATTCAGATTTTGAAAGATAAACAAGTTCAATATCAAACTCAAAGTTTTCATTTTCAATATCTTCAGCATTAGGATTAGATTTTATTATTTCTCCATATTCCTCTAATGCTTTAAATACTAAGAATGCTCTAGCTGATTTTAAAAGTGTATTACTATCAAAAGTAACTTTTAGGTAATATGATGAAAATTCTTTTGTTAATGCTTGTTTCATAACATTTAAATCATATTCATTTAAATCCATCACATCATTGTACTCCATAAAATCTTTTTCTTCTTCATTCTCTATTGTAACAGCAACTTCTTTTGCAGCATCAGATTCACACTGAATAACAGCTACTTCCTTAAGAGAATCCATTAATTCTTGAATATCAGTATTATCTTCTACACCTTCTGAAATATTGTTCACCATAATTTCCAAAGTATCTAGACATTTAAAGAGTACAGTAACCATTTTTTGTGTTACTTTAAGCTCTCCTTCTCTGAATTTTGTAAGAACATCTTCCATTTTATGTGTTAGTTCTGAAATTTTAACATATCCCATAGTTGCAGACATTCCTTTTAATGTATGTGCAACCCTAAATATCTCATTTACTTTATCAATATCATCAGGATTCTGTTCTAACTCTAAAATCGAGTCATTTAATATCTGCAAATTTTCGATTGATTCCTCTAAAAACATTGAAAGGTATTGGGATGTATCCATACAGTTTCCTCCTTTATAACTTTTTATAAATAAATGTAGATGCTTTCTCAAATCCAAAGTCTCTATAATTATATATGCTCTCAGTGGCTCCTACAAAGAGTAATCCCCCACTTTTCAGGGATTGTGAAAACTTCTGATAAATTTTATCTTTTATCTCCTGCTTAAAATATATAACAACGTTCCTACATACTATAACATCAAAATCTTTTTCATAAGATCCCAGTATGAGGTCATGCTTTTTGAAAGTTATCATACTTTTAATTGAAGGACTAATAACATATTTTGAATCTTCCTTAGAGAAGTACTTAGAAAGCAAATTACTATCAATATTTTTTATTTCATTTTCATTAAACACACCAGCTCTGGCTTTATCCAAAATAGTTGCATCAATATCTGTAGCGATAATTTTATGACCTTTCCCAGCATTATTACTGTTTAGAATCATTGCTATAGAATATGGTTCCGCACCAATTGAACAAGCAGCGCTCCATATTTTCAACTTTTGTTTACTTCTTGCTTCCTTTATTAAAATATTATTAAATTCATCAAAAATATCAGGATTTCTAAAAAACTCAGTAACATTTATTGTGACAAAATCCAGAAATTTTTGTCTCTGGTCTTTGTCTGTTTTCAAAAGTTTTATGTATTCATCGACTGTTTTAACACCAATCCTTGACATGAGACTTAATAACCTTCTGTGTAATTGAGTCTCTTTATATGCTGTTAAATCAATTTTCAACTCATCTTTAACCCATTTTTTGAAATATTCTAGATTCATAATGTTTTCCGCCTTGTCATAGATACTATTTTATCAGCTATTTTCTCCAGTGGTAAAACTTCATCAACCTTTCCTGTTTCGAAAGCAGCTTTTGGCATTCCATATATGGTACATGTCTCTTGTGATTCTGAAATAGTATAACCACCTGCGTCCTTTACTTTCTCAGTACCTTGTGCACCATCTTTTCCCATACCAGTTAATACAACACTTAATATTTTCCCATTGTATTCTTTTATAGCAGATTCAAAGAGTTTATCAACAGCTGGTCTAACTCCCCACATAGTAGGTTCTTTATTTAACCTTATATGACCACCTTGAACTTCCATATGACTGCCACCTTGTGCTATATATACTGTATCTTTTTCTATAGGACATCCATCATATCCCTCTACAACTTTCATTTTACAATTAGTGTTTAACCTTTCTGCAAATGCCTTCGTAAATCCTATTGGCATATGTTGAACTACAAAAACTGGTACACCTAGAATAAATGGTAATTCAGTTAAAACATTGTATAAAGCTTTAGGGCCTCCAGTTGATGCTCCAATCACTACCGTTTTAATATCTTTTTTAGCTAAATCTTTTTTATTCACAAAGCTACTTTCAGTCTTTTTTGTGAATGTTCTTTTTCTTTCGTAACTAATACTTTTCTTATTGTTTGTTGCAGCTCTGATTTGTTTCACTAATCGCCCTTTAACAGTATTAATATCTAATGATATTGAACCTGATGGCTTTTCTATAAAGTCAAATGCACCTCCATGAAGGCAATCAATTGTTAACCTTTTAGCTCTTTCGGAAACACTACTTAAAACAATTACAGGAATATTAATTTTCCTTTTCTCCAGCTCCTTTAGAGCTTCAATTCCATTCATCTTTGGCATCTCAATATCTAGTGTAATCAAATCTGGTTTAACTGTTTCAAGTTTTTTAAACAATTCTTCACCATTTCTAACTTTATCAATAACCTCAAGATCAGCTTCTTCGTTAATCATATCACTTATAATTTTTCTCATCAAAGCAGAATCATCAACCACTAGTATTTTCCTTTTTTCCATTAAAATCACTCCATCAGATTACCTTAATTCCTTCACCTACTGTTTTTATTGATACATTACCATCATTGGCATCTAGTATCATTGTTCTTCCTCTGTTTCCTCTTAATTCTTCAGAAATTATTTGTATTCCCAAATCATTTAATTGCTTTTTAACTGCAACACAGTTTCTTTCACCAATATCCATAACCATTTTTTTATCGCTGAAATTAAACATAGAAGCACCACCTGCAACCTTTGCAACTATATTATTCTTGAATGCACCTAATTTCAACATTTCATTATAAAGGTCTTTTATAGCAAGATCTGCAAATTTGTATTTGTTAGTTGTATTAGAAAACTGAGTACTGTCAGGCAGCATTATATGTGCTAACCCCCCAATTTTTCTCCTATTATCGTAAAGAGCGATACCTACACAAGAGCCTAAACCTACAGTTATTATAGTATTTGGAGATTTAGTAATTTTACAATCACCAATTCCAACCCTTAATTGTACAGAATCCATACTATCCTTCTATAGCTTTCTTTTCATCATCTGTAAGTATTGATTTTAAATTCAAGAAAATAATAATTTTTTCTTCAAATTTAATTAGCCCTTTCATGTATCTCTTGGAAATACCTTTCATTATTTCAGGTGGCTCTTCGATATTTTCTATTTTAATATCTCTTACTTCACTGACAACATCAACAAGTATACCTAATTTGCTATTTCCGTCTTTTGCAACTATAACTTTTGAATCATTAATATCTTTCGTTTTATCTTCCACAAGTGAAAACCTCTTAGAAAGCTTCAAAATCGGCAGGATACTACCTTCATAATTTCTTACTCCCTCTATAAAAGGCGGTGAATCCGGCAGAGGAGTAGGCACTTCATATCCTAAAATTCTCTCCACTTCCATTATATCTGCTGCATAATATTCATTGTTAATACAGAATATCAGAATCTTAATTTCTTCATTCATCTTGATTCCCCCTATTACTCTTTAATTTTCTCCACAACAATTTCTCCATTTTCATTCATATAAGCATGTACATCTTTACATTCATCTTCTATTATACATTCCATTTTCCCTACAATTAATTTTGTGTTTGGGAAGGCTTTATCAATATAAATGTGCCCTTCTTTATCTACTTTAAGTGTAGTCCTAACTCTACCACCACTACCAACAATACTGCATTTAATTTCTTTTCTTGCTTGCAAAGTTCCACCTCTAGCTACAGACCTCTCAGCAAAATATATATTTCCATCAGCGAAAATCTCTGATATATACTCTCCCTTACCATTAATATATACATCTCCGTAACTTACAATTTTAGAATCTTGTATATAGTTTAATTTAATATCTGATTGTGTAAATTCATCACAATAAATCTTTTCCTGTTCACTTTTTATTAAAAATAATATCTTATCCAATTCATCTATATTTTTTAAATTTATTATTCCTAACCCTGTAAGTTTATTCTTCAAGATACTTGCAATTAACTTCAATCTTTCACTTTTGCTTTCTACTAGAGTTTCATACTCTTGAATATTTTTCTCTAGTTTTTTAAACCTTTTCTCTATGAGTATCTTGATCACTTCACCAATTTTTACATTCTGCCCTAACATCTTACTCTTATATACCTGATCACCCATATTTTTTAGTTCAGTGATTGTAGAATGCAGATTGTTTAAAGCGTTGAATATTTTTTTCTTATAAACCTCATCCTTACCTGATGAAACATTCGAGGTCATTACATTTCCATTAATTGATATATCATTTTCAGAAATAATTTCTGCTCCTGAAGCACCACTGTGAATAAAAACTGATTTTCCACTCTTTACTTTCATACCATCTAATATTTCACCAAAGATTTCAATATTACCGTCAAATGTAACATCACCTGTACTAACATCAACATCTCCATTTATTACGTATACAGGTTCTATGGAAAATGTATATCCTTTTTTCACAGGCTTACCTGTTTCAACTGCGATAATTTTACTGTCAATAAAAGTACATCCCTTACCAGCATTAACACTGATTTTCTTACCTTCATTAGCAGAAATCTTATTTCCATATACGTCTTTTCCTTCTACAGCTGTTACCCCTTTTATAAGTTCACACAGCACTTCTCCGCTTTTGATAGTACAAATATGTCCAATTGATTTAAAATCCACATTTCCTTTTTTATCTTTCACAGGAACCTTATTCTCATTGTATTTCAATATAAGTCTATCATCGGAGCCATCTTGTGGCTGAATACCTTGTGCTACAATTAACTTATCAGCTTTGTTGTTTTTAGATATATTTTTTATATTATCCATTAATAGTCCATTGGTTATTTTGAATTGCGTAAGCACTTCAAGGATATCCTCTACACTATACCCTGGGGGATATATTTCTTCTTCGATAGATGATCCTACTATAAGATCAGTCATTTCTAGAGAATCTTTTATTCCATAAACCCTCCTAGGTATACTTTGCAACTCAATGTATGCTTCAGTTTTATCGTCACTTATAGTAACATTTAATTCTCTTTTACCTTCAACCACTGCTCCTGTCCATGCAATATCATCTTCCAGAGATATTGAAGTTTTTCTATCTATTTCATCTTCATTTACTTTAAGGAAAATTTCTTTACTAGGAGTTATAGTTGCTTTTCTTCCCCCATCTTTAGGGTTACTGACTTGGATTTCACCATCACTAATCATTACTTTCCCATCAATATCTTCATCTAAAGGTATCTTTACTTCTATTTTAAAATGCTTCTTAAAAAGCGTTTTCTTTTGCTCTAAAATTTCATATTCTAAGTCATTTATATCTACTTTTAAATCAATAGCTGCTTTTTTCAGACATTCTTCAACAGAACCACCGGTAAAAACTCTCATATCATCCACTTTCTCACCCCCTTGTGAATATTATACCATACTCACTATAACATATAGTAAGTTATCGTTTGTTTTTGACAATTCTTTATAATTTCAACAAGCTTTTTTGTGGATTTTTAGTTCTATTAACTTTTCAATTCCCCTTGCTCCTCAATATCATTTTCACATTCTAATTCATAGTACCTCATCAAATCACTTATCAATCTATTACTAGCAGATTCAAAATTGAAATCTCCTATTGTTTTTATTGGTAAAACCTTTGGTGATGTACCACTTATAAAAGCAGCATCCATATCTTCTATTTCTTCTTTTCTGATAATTCTTTCTTCAAAGCCATAACCTTCTCGACGAATAATTTCAATTATTTTCATCCTCGTTATTCCCTCAAGTACCTTTTCCCCCCTTGAAGTAATAAATTTTTCACCCTTCACAAAGAAAACATTAGACTTACTACCTTCAGTGATTTCATTATCTTTATTTATTAAAATAGCTTCAAATGCATTTTTTTCTGTTATAATTTTTTTTATACGTTCTTTATACTTAAGATTAAGAACTTTTGCATTAGGATCCTCTCTTTCAATCTCAACACAAACTGTTTTTATTCCTTCATCATAAAGATAATCTTCTGGATAGTAATGATCAATAAAATAAACGTAATTTTTGATTTCATTATTATTAACTTCAATCAAAATCTGCACATTACCATTCAAAATATTATTTTTATCACACAAGCAATTAATGGATTGTTGTAATTTTTCAAATAATTCTTCTTTATTGAAACTAACATCTGAATATTTTAATTTAATGGATTTAAACAATCTTATTACATGTTCGTTAAGAAAAAGTGGTTTGCCCCCTATTATACGTAAAACTTCATATATTAAATACTCACTGTCTACTATAATAGTTTGAGTTTCACTTTTTAGGGTTTCACCATCTTTTCTATAAAATTCACCTCTGATATCAATCGTATTTTTCATGGTTACCTCCACCTTAGTACCTCAATTGTCTCATGACCTTTCCTAAAGTTAATCAATCTTGGATTTCCAACAAGATTCATCAAAGGAAGGTCTGATAAGGAATCTGAAAACATATATGAATTTTCAAAATCAATCTCTTTCCCCTGAGTTTTTAATACTTCTTTTAATCTCTTAACCTTTTCTTCGCCCTTACAATTAAACCCCTCAATAATATTGCATAATTTTAAACCTTCTTCATTACGTTTCATTTTTGTTCCTATTATCATATCAATCTCTTTAATATTATATAACTCATTTAGATAGAATTCTGGCGAAGCTGAAATAAGATATATTAGAAATCCCTGTTTTTTTAAATCTTTTATCGTTTCAATTGCATCTTTATATAAAATCTTACTTAATCTCTTTTCATAAAAATCCTTAACAATCTCCTTCATGTCATCCTCGTGGATATTATTAATAAATCCTAGAAACCTTTCTTTTGATTCATGAGCTGTTAATTTCCCAGTTAAATATGAAAGTCCTGAAAAAATATTTTTAGGAAGATGTCTTACCAATTTCGGATTTTTTTTTACCATAAAAGAATAAAATTGTATCAATGTTTCTTTTCTAGTCAATGTGAAATCCACATCAAATATTGCTAATTTTTCCATTCCAATCTCCTTTTAAACGAATTAAAAGCTGGCAACAAGCACCAGCTATTAACATCTTAGATTTCTCTTTCTTCTAAAATTCTTTCATAAAAACTAGAAGCTTCTTCAAACTCTTCCTCAGTTGGAACAACTAATTCTCCAACCTCTTCATCGCCTTCAACTTTGAAAATATAGTAATTCTCATCATCAGGAGAAATCAATATAGCATATTCATTACCCTTTAATTCAAATCCCTCTATAATTTCGCACTTTATTATTTCTCCATTTTCATCTTGAAGATCTACAAACATAGGCTCATGCCCGCATCCACATTCTTCATTATGGTTATGTCCACATCCACACTCGTGATCATGCTCATTATTACATCCACAATTCTTTTCAGTCATAAAAAAAACCTCCTTAGCCTTTTATAATTACATTTTACTATCTTTTACCCCAATTTAAAAGCAGAAATTTCATTTTAAAGAAATAATTTATTATTTTTTCTGCTCTTTATTAATTTTTAACATAAAATATGCTAATTATACATAAAAACAACCAAATTTATTCTTTGTTCTTTACTCTTTATTCTTTGAATTATAGTGTATGTATACAAAAAGAAAACCAAACCCTAAGGTTTGGCTTTCATCATTTATATTTAAAATTATTGATTAGCTAACTTCTTGTAGTTTTCAAGTCTTTCTTTAGCATCAGCTTCAACTTTATTAAATAATTCTTGAGCGATTTCTGGTTTAATCTTTTCAAGAGCTGCGTATCTTACTTCACCTTTAATAAACTCTTGGAAATCACCTTTTGGCTCTTTAGAATCTAATGAGAATGGATTCTTACCTTCATTTTTAAGTGTTGGGTTGAATCTGTAAAGTGCCCAGTATCCACAATCTACAGCTCTCTTCATCTCATCTTGAGTAGTACCCATACCTTTTTTGATTCCGTGGTTGATACATGGTGCGTAAGCGATAACTAATGATGGACCATCATAGTTTTCAGCCTCTGTGATTGCTTTGATTGTTTGGTTTTTATCTGCACCCATAGAAATCTGAGATACATATACGTAACCATAGCTCATAGCCATCATACCAAGATCTTTCTTCTTAGTTCTCTTACCACCAGCAGCAAATTTAGCTATTGCAGCAGTTGGCGTAGCCTTTGAAGATTGTCCTCCAGTATTAGAGTAAACCTCTGTATCCATTACGAAAATATTAATATCGTCTCCTGAAGCTAGAACGTGGTCAACTCCACCATAACCGATATCATATGCCCATCCGTCTCCACCAAATACCCAAACAGATTTCTTAACTAAGTATTCTTGCTTCTCTAAGATTTCTTCTACTATTGGATTAGACTTCTCTGCTTCTAATAATGGTAATAATCTATCTCTTATTTCTTTACCTTTTTCACCATCTTTAAAGTTTTCTTTCCACTCAATTAATGTAGCTTTTAACGCTTCGCTTAAGTCACTATTTTGAGCTTCATCAGCTAATATTTGTAATCTATCTCTCATTTGTGCAACAGCTAAGTACATTCCATAACCATACTCTGCATTATCTTCGAATAAAGAGTTAGCCCAAGCTGGTCCATGTCCTTTATCGTTAGTTGTGTATGGAGTTGCAGGAGCACTTCCACCCCAAATTGATGAACAACCAGTAGCGTTAGCTATAATCATTCTATCTCCAAATAACTGAGTTATAAGTTTAGCATATGGAGTTTCTCCACATCCAGCACAAGCACCAGAGAATTCGAATAATGGCTTCTCAAATTGGCTTCCTTTAACTGTAGTCTTCTTCATTGGGTTTTGCTTCTCTGGAAGATTAACTAAGAATTCGTATCTTTCTTGTTCAACTTCTTGAGTAGCTAATGGTTTCATAACTAAAGCTTTGTTAGGTGCTGGACAAATATCAGCACAGTTTCCACATCCAGTACAGTCTAGAACTGAAACACCCATAGAGTATTTAAATTCTTCAAAAGCTTTACCTTTAGTATCAAGAACTTTCATTCCTTCTGGAGCATTCTTAACTTCTTCATCATTTACTAAGAATGGACGTATTACAGCGTGTGGACATACATATGAACATTGGTTACATTGAATACAATTATCAGATAACCATTCAGGTACGTTTACACCAATACCTCTCTTCTCATAAGCAGATGTTCCTTGTGGGAATGTACCATCAGCTTTTTCAGCAAATGCACTTACAGGAAGCGTATCTCCTTCTTGAGCATTCATAACATCAGCGATTTCAACCATGAAATCCCATCTATCTTTATCTACTTCTGCTTCTTCAACAGTTATGTTATTCCAAGATTCAGGAATGTTAACCTCAACGATTGACTCAGCTCCTTTGTCAATTGCATCAAAGTTCATATCAACTATCTTCTGACCTTTTTTACTGTAAGAAGTTACAACCGCTTCCTTAAGGTATTTAGCAGCATCTTCCATAGGAATGATATTTGCTAACTTAAAGAACGCTGATTGCATTATCATGTTAATTCTTCCACCAAGACCAACTTCTTGAGCAATTTTAAGTGCATTAAGCGTGTAGAACTTAATTCCATGTTCTGCAATATATTTTTTCATCTTAGTTGGTAACTTACTCTCTAATTCTTCTGCATTCCAAAGAGTGTTAAGTAAGAATATACCATTATCTTTAATACCTTTTAATACATTATATTTATTAACATATGCTTGGTTGTGACAAGCAACGTAGTCTGCTTTATTAATTAAGTATGTAGATTTGATTTTTTCTTTACCAAATCTTAAGTGAGATACTGTAATACCACCTGATTTTTTAGAGTCATAAGAGAAGTATCCTTGAGCATACATATCAGTTTTATCACCGATAATTTTGATAGCGCTCTTGTTAGCTCCTACTGTACCATCTGATCCAAGTCCCCAGAATTGACAAGCTTTTGTGCTTTCAGAAGCTACATCAATTGCTTCTCCAACTGGGATTGATGTATTAGTTAAGTCATCATTAATACCTACAGTAAATCCAGTTTTAAGAGAATCAGCATTTAAGTAATCATAAACAGCAACTATTTGTGCTGGAGTTGTATCTTTTGATCCAAGACCGAATCTACCACCAACGATAACTGGTCTGTTTTCTTCATTATAATAAGCATCTCTAATATCTAAGTATAAAGGCTCTCCTGTTGAACCAGGCTCTTTAGTTCTGTCTAATACAGCAATTTTCTTAACTGTTTTAGGCATTTGACCTAAGAAGTGCTTTATTGAGAATGGTCTGTATAAGTGAACTGATAATAAACCAATCTTTTCACCTTTTGCTACTAAGTGATCAACAGTTTCTTCAATAGTCTCACAAACTGATCCCATTGCAATAATTACTCTATCAGCATCTTGTGCTCCATAGTAGTTGAATAATTTGTAGTCAGTACCAATCATAGCGTTAACTTTATTCATAGTTTCTTCTACTAATTCAGGTAATCTGTCATAGTAAGGGTTACACGCTTCTCTAGCTTGGAAGTAAATATCAGGATTCTGTGCAGTACCTCTTGTAACAGGGTGCTCAGGATTTAAAGATTTCTTTCTGAATGCTTTAATATCATCCATACAATCAGAAGCTAATTCTGCTAATTGATCGTAATCCCATACTTCAACTTTTTGTAATTCGTGAGAAGTTCTAAATCCATCGAAGAAATGTAAGAATGGTACCTTTCCTTTTATAGCACCGATATGAGTAACAGCAGCTAAGTCCATAGCTTGTTGAACACTGTTAGATGCTAATAAAGCAAAACCTGTTTGTCTAGTAGCCATAACATCTTGGTGATCACCAAAGATTGATAAAGCTTGAGCAGCAAGTGCTCTTGCACTAACATGGAATACTCCTGGTAATAATTCTCCAGAAATTTTATACATGTTAGGAACCATAAGTAATAATCCTTGAGAAGCTGTGAAAGTTGTTGTTAAAGCTCCTCCTTGTAATGATCCGTGTACCGCACCAGCAGCACCAGCTTCTGATTGCATCTCTACAACTTTAACCTCTTGGCCAAAAATGTTTTTTCTTCCTTGAGATGCCCACTCATCAGCTTTTTCTCCCATAGGAGAAGATGGAGTGATTGGGAATATAGCAGCAACATCAGTATAAGCATAAGCAACGTGAGAAGCAGCAGTATTACCATCCATAGTTTTCATTATTCTATTCATCGCAAACCCTTCTTTCTTTGTGTTTTTTAAAGGATAAATTTTTTTTAAATACCATTCTTCAACAAAAATTATAGCAAAAATTTCGCATAAATGGAACAAGCAGAGCGAAAAAATTTTAAATATTTTTTCCAAACTTTTTATAACCAAATTGGAAATAAATCTATAACTTAGTTCTTATACCATTACTCATAATTATTTCATCATTTTGTAATGTAAAACCAAATCTAATATAACATTATTATGCTTTTTTTGCAACTTGTCAAGTAAGAATAATCAGTTTTTTCTCATTATTTTTTTGTTAAATTACTTAATATTCTATATTTTTATAATAATTTTTTACAATATAAAACTAACATTACTAAATTAGGTGTATAACTAGTTATTTCTTTAAATATGTCTTAATAAGTTACCAATCTTTTTCCAAACTCAAAACATTTATCTAAATCTTGCTTTGCAGGAGCTTCTTGAATCACATATTTATCAACAACATCAAAGTCATAATCAAGCATTGTTTTAATCCATTTATCCATGAATTCGCCTTTATCCCAACCATATGAACCAAAAAGAAAGCATTTTTTCTTTTCAACTGGAATTAATTTAAATTCAGTTATAAATGGTTGCATCTCATTTGATTCTATAGTATTTCCATCCATAGACGGACTTCCAAAAGCCACTATATCAGCATCTAAAACATCATTAACCTTTGCATCCTGAACTCTTGATATTTTTACTATTGCACCATGTGATTCTGCACCTTTTGCTATTTTTTCTGCCATTGCTTCTACATGTCCTGTTGAACTATAATAAATTACTGAAACGTTTTTCATCTAATTCCTCCTTTTGATGTATATACATGTAATAATTCTTAATGGATTACAGATAGTAATCCATTAACCAATTTTATTTTTTCTTAATTCACCTTATTTTATTTATTATGAATTAAATTTATTATATATATACTAAAGATTCCACGTATTGATACCCTATCTTAAAGTTTAATAACCCAAGTAATCTACTTATATTCTTAACCTAAATTATTGGTTAAATAAAGAATAGTGAAAAAAGAACAAAGAATAAATTAGATTCTTTGTTCTTTGTATAGTTTTATCTTATTTGCTATTTTCTAGAATCACCTTAATAACATTATCAAGCCCATTTTTAAGTTTGCTTTTAATCATATTATCAATATATTTATCTCTGTCTCTTTCTAGTTTTTCTAATGCTTCAAATATATTTTCACTACTCAAATTATCGTCATCTAAAACTATACTAAATCCGTTTTTCTCAAAGGATTGAGCATTCAAAATCTGATCTCCTCTACTTTGACTCTTTGACAAAGGGATTAAGATATTTGGTTTATTTAAAGATAAGAATTCAAAAATCGAATTTGCACCAGCTCTGCTTATTATAATATCCGCTAATTTAAAAATATCCTTTAATTCATCCGATACATACTCAAATTGAATATATCCTTTATATTTTTGAAAATTATTATCGATATTTCCTTTACCACAAAGATGCACTACATTATACTTTCCAGAAATTCTTGGTAAAAGTTCTCTTATTTTATCATTAACATTTTTAGCGCCTAAACTGCCCCCCATTATTAAGATAACAGGTTTATCGTCTTTAAATTTACATATTTGTTTCCCAACTTTTGCATCTCCCAAAAATATTTCTTCTCTAATAGGCGTTCCCGTTACAATTACCTTATCATCTTTGAACCATTTTTTCGCCTCAGGAAATGTAACACAAATTTTATTGCAAAATGGAGTAGCTATTTTATTAGCTAACCCTGGTGTAATATCCGATTCATGCGCTACAACAGGAATTCCTAATATTTTTGCAGCTATTACCACTGGCACAACAACAAAGCCACCTTTAGAAAAAACTACTTGTGGCTTTTCTTTTTTTAGAATTTTAAGCGCATCTCCTATTCCTTTTATTACCCTAAAAGGATCAGAAAAGTTTTTTAAATCAAAGTACCTTCTTAATTTACCTGACGAAATCCCATAATATTTTATTCCTTCTTTTTCAATTAATCCTTTTTCTATTCCATTCTTACTTCCTATATAAGATATCTCAAATCCTATTTTTTTCAATTGTGGCACCATAGCAATATTAGGCGTTACGTGTCCTGCACTTCCGCCACCTGTAAGTATAATTTTATTTTTTTTCATATAACCTCACCCTAACTCTTAATATATAATTTTGTAGCATACACTTATTATATATTAATTATTGCATTAAATGAATATATTAGAAAAGTATTCTTTCTTTTCTTCAAAAGCTACTTTATTGTTTCCAATCCTTCAATACACCAATATATTTAATGAGAAAATGGATAAACTATTTATATAACAGAAGGGAGGTGTAACATAGTGAGTAAAAACTTAGTTCCTGAAGCTAAAGAAGGTTTATCAAGATTTAAAATGGAAACTGCAGCAGAACTAGGAGTAACTTTTGGAGATTATAATGGGAATTTAACATCAAAGCAATGCGGTTCTGTCGGTGGAGAAATGGTTAAAAAAATGGTTCAGGCTTATGAGCAAAACCTATAAATGAAAAATTACAAAAGATAAAATTTAAGGAGGATATAAAATGAGTAAAAATTTAGTACCTGAAGCTAAGGAAGGTTTAGCAAGATTTAAAATGGAAACTGCAGCTGAACTAGGTGTTCAATTTACAGAATATAACGGAAACTTAACTGCTAAGCAATGTGGTTCAGTTGGTGGAGAAATGGTTAAAAAAATGGTTCAACAATACGAGCAAAATATATAATCTAAAATTAAAAGATTACTATAAAGTATAATATAACGGGAACCCTAGGTGACTTCACCTTTGGGGTTTCCTTTTAAATATAAAGCTATAGGGGAGAATAATCTCCCCTACATGTTGAAAAGTCTAATTTTGAAATAAGCATTATTGGCATTTTCAATTATTGTTTATACAACCTGTTGTTCAATCTCTTTGTTTTTAACCTAAGGCATATTCAAATACCTAAAACCTTTTTACGTCAGAAACTCTAAAGAAAGACATCAGAGTAAAATCAATATATCAAGACTTTTTCAACAAGTTGAAAGGAAAAATTTTTGACTTAACTCCTTTATTGTGTAGTATTTCCAGGATATCTGTCAGTAGCTAAAGTGCTTTCAATGCTCTCACACTTGTTTATCATTGCTTGAACATTAGTTAATTCGTTTTGAATCATTTCTTTAGTTCGAGGATTTTCTACTGTTTGTGTTGCATTAGTCAAATTTTGTTCAATGTTCTTTAACTCATTAATTGAACTTTGTACATTTTGATGTGCATTTCTTTTTAGCGTCATGAGAATTACCTCCACAATTTAAGGCATATTTAAATAAATAACTACACGTAGATTTATAGTGTATACTGCGTCAGAACGCATGCATAGAACAACTATCAGTAGAACTCAACTCATCGTCATATGCAAAATATACACTGCATCTTTGACTACTTATTTCTTTTCATATGCCTAATTTTTATTTTGTACTGTCAAAGAAATTTGCTCTCTCTTTAGTACAAAATTAGTATGTGCATTTTGGAGATAATAATTCTAAGTAAATTTTAATTATAAAACAATTATATATTACTTACTCTTAAATCTTCTATTTTTAAAACTAAACTTACCTTACCACTAAATTCATTTAAACTTGGGAAAAAAGCTAAATCTAATTTTAATCCTTTAGGTTTTTTTAAAATTTCGTTATAGCATGCACCAAATGATTCTTTAAGTTCATCCAATAAAGTATCTACTTTATTGAATCCTATAGCATCTATAGTTTTTCTTGTATTACCAATTTTACAAATTAACTTTAATGTGTTTTGATTTTTACCTAGGATTTTTATATCCAATATTTCAATATTTTTTTCAGCAAAGATGGGTTTAGAATTACCTTTTCCAAAAGGTTCTAAATTACTTAACTCAGTTATTAAGTCTTTAGATATATATTCTAATGGAAGCCTGTTATCAATTCTTAATTTAGGAATCACATCATCATCTTTTAAAGTACAGTTCTCATTTAACTTTTCTCTAAACAAGTCTATTTTATCTTCTTCTATACTTAATCCTGCAGCCATAGGATGACCACCAAATTTATTAAGAACATCTTTGCACTTTATCATTTCTTCAAACATATTATATTCATCAATAGATCTACCTGAACCTTTGGGCATTTCTTTCCCACCTGTAAGGACAAAAGCTGGCAGGTTGTATGTTTCCCTAACTCTTCCTGCTACTATACCTGCGATACTTTCATGTATATCTTCTTTATAAATAACCAGAACTTTATCCTTAATTCCCGCCTTTAGTTCATTAAGAATAAGTTCTACATTCTCATTAGTCATATCTTGCCTTTTTTTGTTCAATTCAAATAGGATTTTTGCTAATTCTTTTGCTCTACCTTCATCTTCAGTCACTAATAATTCAAAGGATAAATCTGCTTTTTCCAATCTCCCAGTGGCATTGATGCATGGACCTATTTGAAATCCGATATTATAAGATTTAATATTATCTTTTTGAACACCCAAAACATTAATTAATGCTTGAAGACCTTTATTTTTTGTTTTACACATCTCTTTCAATCCATTTATGGCTATAACTCTATTCTCATCAACTAAATCAACAACATCGCAAATAGTCCCTATAGCAGCATATTGAATTATGTCTTTCAAAAAATTCTCATCCTTATTAAATCTTTTAAGTAATGCTTGTGAAAATTTAAAAGCTATACCTGCTCCACACAAATTTACAAATGGATATTCACAATCAAATCGTTTAGGATTGATAATAGCATCTGCTTCTGGAAGTATATATTTTCGTTCATCATTTTCTTCAACAAAAGGAAGTTCATGATGATCAGTAACTATAACTGTAAAACCTAATTCTTTGGCAAACTTTATTTCTTCTAGTGCAGAAATTCCATTATCGCAGGTGATAATAATATCAAACCCTTCTTCTTTTATTTTTTTTATCCTATTTTTGCTCATTCCATACCCTTCCGACTCTCTATCAGGTATATGAAAATCCACTTCTGCATTACAATTTTTAAGTGTTTTATAAAGAATTGTTGTACTAGTGACACCGTCGGCATCATAATCTCCATAAATAAGTATCTTTTTATTCTCTTTAATACCATTCGTTATTATTTCGATGCCTTTTTCCATATCCTTCATCAAAAAGGCATCATGAAGGTTACTTAAGGATGTATCAAAAAAACTTTTTATCTTCTCACTTGTATTTATCTCTCTATTTACAAGCACTTTAGTTGTGATCCCATATATACTACTATTACTTGCTAACTCTTTTATATCAATATTCGTTCTTCTCAATAACCATTTCTTTTTAATTCTGCCCACATCCCTTCTTAGCCATATTCATCTTATTTTATTTTATACGTTTTGATTATGAGATACAAGTGTGGTATCATACTTAATAAAAAAGAAAGAACAAAGTGAGGTACGATTATGAATAAACTTTTATTTGGAATCTCTGGATTACCTATTGGTGATGGAGTTTCAAAGTTCAAATATTCTACTGGGATTGAATATTTATCTGAGATTGGTTTAGATGCCATGGAACTCCCCTTCGTGCGTTCAGTAAATGTTACCAAAAAAAATCAAGAAGAAATTCTACAAAAAAAATCAGAAAAAGATTTTTACCTATCTGCTCATGGCTCATATTACATAAATCTTAATGCTAAGGAAGAGGAAAAAAAGGAAAAATCTCTTGAAAGAATTATTAAAGGTGCTCAAGCCTTATCTTTAGTTAAAGGAACAAGCCTTATTTTTCATCCTGGTTTTTATCTTGGTATGGATCCGAGTATAGCATATAATGAAATCAAGCGTAATTTAGAACGCCTTCCTTTCTTCGGAGTAGATTATAGATTAGAGACTACTGGAAAAGGAACGCAATTTGGTTCACTACAAGAAATTGTTCAACTTTCCAAAGAAATTGAAAGTTGCAAACCATGTATTGATTTTGCACACATTCACGCAAGAGGCAATGGATGTCTAAAAGAATATGATGATTTCAGAAAAATCTTTGAGTACATAGGGACTGAGTTAGGACAGGAAGCATTAAATGATATACATATTCACGTTGCTGGTATTAATTACGGTCCCAAAGGCGAAAAAAATCACCTTCCTTTCAAGGAAAGTGATTTTAAGTATGAATATTTTATTAGAGCTCTAATTGAATACGATATAAAAGGTTGTATCATATGTGAAAGTCCAGTATTGGAACATGATGCCCTACTTCTGAAAAAACTTTATGAAAACAGCTAACAAATAAAAAACATAGTTGAGAGCGGTGAGTGGAGAGTGGTGAACGAAGGATGGTTCTGACTAAAGTCAGAACCCACATTTTATTTGTAATAAGCAATAAAGATTTACTCGTTTCATCTTTAGATGAAACATTATATTTAAAGTACAACATTTTATCTAAATATAAAATGAGTAAAACCCTCTTTGTCTAAAGAACAATAAGATGTAGTTTCTGCGTTAGCAGAAACATCCACCGTTCTCCACTCTCCACTCTCAACTTCCCACTTCTTTTATATCTCTATTACTTCCATTCCCTCAATTGCTTCATTACAAAGTCTATCAAATTCAAGAACGCTCTCTGATTTTATAATTTCTTTTAACTTTGGTTTTGTTTTAGGATGCTTTGGAACAAAAATTGTACAACAATCTTCATAAGGTAAAATAGATGTTTCGTATGTATCAATTTTTCTAGAGATATCCATTATCTCATTCTTATCCATTGCAATCAGTGGTCTAAATGCAGGTCTATCCGCTATATTATCAGTGACTACCAAACTCTCCATAGTTTGACTAGCAACCTGCCCAATACTTTCTCCACTTGTAACTGAATGTACTCCATATTTTTCTGCAAGCATACATGCAATTTTCATCATGAATCTTCTCATAATTATAGTAAGTTCATCTTTACGGCATTTTTCAATAATATCCATTTGAATCTCAGTAAAAGAAACAACATAAAGTTTAAAGGATCCTGTATATTTTTTTAATTTCTTTGCTAAATCTATAACCTTTTCCTTTGCCTTTTCACTTGTATAAGGATGACTGTGATAATATACACATTGTAATTCAACGCCTCTTCTAGCCATCAAATAACCAGCTACAGGCGAATCAATACCACCTGACAACATTAACATAGTTGATCCATTAATTCCGTACGGTAAGCCTCCTACAGCCAAAATAGTCTCAGTATAAACATATGCTTTCTTTCTTATCTCAATATAAATCATATGATCAGGATTCTTCATCTTTACACTAAGCTTATCATTATTCTCTAGTATCTCTCCACCGATTTGTCTGTTAACTTCCATAGACTTCATTTCAAATTTCTTATTCGCTCTATTAGTGCTAACTTTAAAAGACCCACTAAGATCCGAAGTTATATTTGTAGCCACTTCTTTTATAGAATCATATTCTGACTCTACTTCATAAACAATACACAATTCTGTAACTCCGAAGACATTTCTCACTGCATCTATAGCCTCTTGGACTCTATCACAATTAATAAACCATCTACCTTCATCATTTAATATCTCATATTTTATTTCTCCAAGTGCAAACTTAATGTTTTTAATGAGTTTATCTTCAAACATTCTTCTATTTAGACCTTTTAAAAATATTTCAGAAGCATATTTGATTAAAATAAGTTTTCTCATATTTTTAACCTCCTTAAGAATTTTACTGCCTCTAGGAATTTATCAATAGCATAATCTAGCTCTTTCAAAGTGTTTCCTTCACAAAAACTTATTCTGATAGTACCCTTAATTTCACTTTCAGTAAGTTTCATTGCTTCTAGAACATGACTAGCACTTTCTGTTTTTGAACTACAAGCTGAACCTTTTGAAATATAAACTCCTTTATCACTCATAACTCTCACCATTACCTCGCTAGGAGTCCCATCAATACTAACATTAAGAACATAAGGAGAAATACTTTCACATATTTCAGAATTAATCCTTATACCACTTATCCTTGTTGTCAATTGATCTATACAATACTTTTTAAGTCCAGTTACTTTCCTTTTATTCTCATCCATACAACCATGCATTATTTCTGCAGCTTTAACCATGCCTGCTATAGAATAAAGATTTTCAGTTCCTGCACGAAATCCTTTTTCCTGTGCAGATCCATGAATCAGTTGTTTTGGGCTTAACTCTTTTCTTATATAAGCAAATCCAACCCCTCTTGGACCATGATGCTTATGAGCAGATGTTGTAAGCATATCAATTTTCATCCTTTTAACATCAATCTCATGCTTACAAAAACTCTGTACAGCATCAACATGGAACTTTACTCTTTTGTGATTTACTTTGAGATATTCCCCAATAGATTCTAGATCCTGCAAAATTCCCAACTCATTATTCATATGCATAACTGTTAAAAGTACTGTATTATCTTTAATTGCACTATTTAATTCCTCTATAGTTATTAACCCCTTTTCATTTACATTTAATACAGTTACCTCACATCCATTCTTTTTTAAGAATTCAACTGTATTCTTAACACTTGGATGTTCTATATTAGATGTGATAATATGGTTCCCTGGTTGAACTATACCTTTAATACATAAATTATTCCCTTCAGTTCCCCCTGATGTAAATACTATTTCACTAGAGTCACAATTAATAAACCCACTTATCTTTTCTCTACACTCTTTTAACTTTTTATGAGCGTTATACCCAAGTTCGTGAGCTGATGAAGGATTTCCCCAATTACTTTCCATAACATTAGATACTTCTTCAATAACCTCTTTGTACGGTTTGGTAGTTGCACTATTATCTAAATATACCTTCAATTTAAAATCTCTCCTTCTTATATAGATATGCTATAACAAAATGTCATTTATACAAATAGCTAGATTGTATTTTAAACAAAATTTCCATAATAAAAAACAAAGAAAAAAGATTAAAGAACAAATTTGCTGAAAGGTATCAATATTTGTTCTCTCTTCTTTATTCTTTGTTAATTATTTTTTATCTATGCCTTCACAATATCTTTAATGCCTCCGTTTTCAGTAGAATTAATAATTTTTGCTCCAACGGAAGCTCTATTTTTCAATGATATACTGTCAATTTCAAAATTATCATTTTTTCCATTCTTGTATTTGACAGATAATACTTCATTAGATGAATCACGACTCAAGAAAGCAACATAAACTACATTGTCGTCTTCTTTCAAACTAATTGATGTTACTCCTTTTGCATTCTTACCAATAATACTCAATGAGTCACTTGCAAACTTCAATACTCTCCCCTTTGAAGTTATGATTATTAACTCTCCCTCTTTATCAATTTCGGTAATTTCAGGCTTCAATAAATAATCTTCACTGAGTATTTTCGTTGAAGTTATACCATAGTTTTCTAATAAAATTTCATCAGTTTTACATCTCTTAATTAATCCTTTTTTCGTAGGAAGAATAATCTGTTTACTATCATCAAATTTAGAGAAGTTGTAAAGAAATATTAAGCTTCCGTATTTTTTATATTCCGGTATAAACTTATCAATATTTACATCACCTTCAATATTTTGAAGCATATATGAAGGAACTGTAACCATATATCCATTTTCAAATATAAATAGTAACCTACCATTTGTTTCAGTATAGGTTTTAAGTCCACTTCTCTTCCATTCTTTAAACACATCTCCCTTTTTATTCACTGATATTGGGAAGGTCTCAAAAACAAATTCTTCAGATAAATCTACTTCTTTTACATAATCTCCATCTGGAATAGAAATTACACTTAATAAAACAGAATTTCTACTTGCACATTCTATTTCAGGTTCTTCAATAACATAACTCAAACCTTTTAATGTTTTAACTTTGATGAACTTCTTTTCTCTACTTCCTTCAACTAGCTTAACATCAACAAGTTTATCTTCCTTTTTAACATTCACTGATGAGATTTTTACATAATTCGATTTAAATTCATTTAATGGGATTGATCGCATTCCACCCCGCTCACTAAAGAACATAAATTCTTTATCCTCTATATAATTCGCAACAGGATAGACTTCTATTATATTATTTTTCTCACTATCGAAGCCTTTTATTAATAAATCTAATTTTTCTCCTTTATCTTTCCACTTCTTCTCTGGAATATCAATTCCTTGAATACGATAAGAATAACCATCATCAGTAAAGAACAGCAAGCTATCTTTAGTATTACTATGAATAACATTTGTATTAAAGTCCCCTTCTCTATACTCAATATCACTAACATCACCACTAGTTCTGTTATATGATTTTAATGGAATTCGTTTAACGTATCCTTCATTTGAAACAGTAATAACAATATCTTCAATTATGATAAGTTCTTCTGTATCAATTTTTGCATCTTCTTCATTCTCAATTATTTTTGTCCTTCTCTCATCTGTATATTTCTCTTTAATTTCAAGAATTTCTTTTCTGAATACTTTTAATAATTCTTTTTCATTACCAAGAATCTTTTTATATTTATTTATTGCTTTCTGCAATTCATCATGTTCCTTTTGAAAAATCACAATTTCAAGCCCTGTTAATTTATAAAGCATCATCTCAAGAATAGCAGTGGCCTGTTCATTAGTAAAACCGAATTTTTCTTGTAAGTTACCATTTGCATCTTTTTTAGACTTTGATTCTCTAATAGTCTTAATAACCTCATCCATAATACCTATAGCTTTGATAAGTCCTTCAACTATATGGAATCTAGTTTCAGCAACCTCTAACGCTTTTCTAGTTCTTCTCGTAATAATTTCTTTCTGATGATTTAAATAGTGTACTAACATAGTTTTTAAGTCTAGCAGTTCAGGTTTACCATCAACCAAAGCTATCATATTAAAACTAATATTGCACTGTAAGTCAGTTTTTTTATATAAATATTTAAGTGTTTTCTCAATATAATCTTTCTCTGCAGACTTTTTAAATTCAATTACGGATCTAATACCATGTCTATCAGATTCATCTCTTATATCAACAATGCCTTCTAACATTTTTGAATGTCTTTTATCTCCAGTCATATCCGAGATTGTCTGCAGTAACTTAGCCTTGTTCTTTCTGTAAGGAAATTCTGTTATTACAATTCCCATTCTGCCATTTTCAAGCTCTTCAATTTTTGTTTTTGCCCTCATAGGAACTCTTCCTTTACCAGTTTCGTATGCATTTTTAATTGATTTTGAACCAATAAGCATACCAGCAGTAGGAAGGTCGGGCCCTTTTATGTATTTCATTAACCCTTCATTTGTTAAATCTTCATCTTTAGAAAGAGCTACTACACCATCAATAACTTCACCTAAATTATGTGGCGGTATGTTTGTTGACAATCCAACAGCAATACCAAAGCATCCATTCACCAATAAATTAGGAAATCTTGCTGGTAATACCGCTGGCTCTTTCTCTGTATCTGAGTAGTTATCAACCATATCAACTACATCTTTTTCAATATCTCTTAACATTTCCATAGATATTTGTGATAATCTAGCCTCTGTATAACGCATTGCAGCGGCGCTATCTCCATCAACACTTCCCCAATTTCCATGTCCATCAATCAATGGATTTCTAGTACTAAAGTCCTGAGCTAATATTACCATAGCTTCATATACAGAAGAATCTCCATGAGGATGATATTTACCTAGAATATCCCCTACAATTCTTGCTGATTTTAAATAAGGTTTATCAGGAGATGCTTTTAAGTTATAAGCACCATATAAAATTCTTCTATGAACTGGTTTTAATCCATCCCTTACATCAGGTAAAGCTCTATCCTTTGCAACTTCAACTGCATATGGAAGGTAATTTTCTGACATTGCCTCATCTAGTGATATCTTTAAAATATTATTATCTTTAGGAACGTTATATTTTTTACCCATATTTCCTCCTATCCCGGTTTATAATAAAACAGTTACACATTGTTTCAGGTATATTTAAAAAAATAACCAGTCAATATGCTAGTCTTTTTTGTTTCATACTTAATAATCAGAACCCATTTGTAGAACTACTATCTACGGAATCCTCCTCATCGTGTGAATCAAAATATTATTAGCACCTTTGACTTGTTATTTTTTCATAAACCTAAACTGTTAAAATTCTCCGTATCTATATAAATAATTTCTTCTCGGTTCAACAATATCTCCCATAAGAAGGGAAACCATTTTTTCTGCTTTAGCCGCATCTTCTATTGTAACTCTATAAAGAGTTCTAGTCTCTGGATTTAATGTGGTATCCCATAATTGGTCAGCATTCATCTCACCAAGACCCTTAAATCTCTGGATATTTATTCCTTTACCCATTTCCTTTTTTATCTCTTTAAGTTGCTCATCGTCAAATGCATATCTAATATCTTCTTTTTTCTTTGTTTTCTTTGACACTTTATAAAGTGGTGGTTGAGCTAGGTAAAGAAATCCATTAGTTATTATAGGCCTCATATATCTATAAATATAAGTCATCCATAATGTTTTTATGTGAAATCCATCCACATCTGCATCACTTAAAATTACAATTTTATGATACTTTAAATCTTTTTCACTAAAGTTATCTAGCATTCCAGTACCCAATGCTGTATTGAATATTTTAAGTTCTTCATTCCCAATAACATTTTCAATTTTTTGTTTCTCTGTATTAAGAATTTTTCCTCTTGAAGGCATTATTGCTTGGAATCTTCTATCTCTTGCTTGTTTTGCAGAACCACCGGCTGAATCTCCCTCAACCACAAAAATTTCACATAGTTTTGGTTCTTTAATAGAACATCTTGCAACCTTACCTGCAAGTGGAGATGTTCCCTTACCAACTTTCCTCTTTTCAGCGTCATTAATCTTCTTAATTTTCTCACGCCTAGTTGCTGCATTTATTGCATTCCCAATAATAATGGAAGCAGTTTGAACATTGTCTTCAATCCATTCACTGAATCTCTGAAAAGCAAGTTCATTCATAAATGTATAAGCTTCTGTATTTCCAAGTTTCGTCTTTGTTTGTCCTTCAAAAATCGGATTTGTCATTTTAGTCTTAAGAATCGATGTCATTCCTTCTCTTAAGTCCGAGCCTTCAAAATCCTTATCTTTTATTAAATTAAGCTTTTTAGCACCTTCCTTGAAAGCTCTAGTCATTCCAGTTTTAAAACCTGTCTCATGAGTTCCCGCTTCTGTAGTTGGTATATTATTTACATAAGATGCTATATTTTCTGTGGAGCTATCTGTAAATTGCACACACACTTCACCTGAAAGCTTCATTCCATTTATCTCTTTTTCACCAGTGAAAAGAATTGGTTCTTTATTTAAAACAGTTTTACTCTCATTTAAATACTCAATAAAATCAAGTAACCCTCTTTCTGAAAGATATTCCTTTTCAACAAACTCATCTTTTCTATGGTCCTTTAGATATAATCTAACTCCCTTATTTTGAAAAGATAGTTCTTTTAATCGTTCATCGATAATATCAAATTTAAATTCTGAAGCTGAGAATACTCTTTTATCAGGCATAAATGTAATTTTAGTTCCACTTTGCTTAGTTTTACCGATTATCTCCAATTCAGTGACAGGCGTTCCTGGCATTTCTTTGTTCATACTTTTATCGAAAGCGTATTCAAAACGCATTCTAAAAACATTACCATTTTGCTTAACTTCTACTTCAAACCATTCAGACAACGCGTTTACAACTGCAGCTCCAACTCCATGAAGTCCACCTGATGTTTTATAATTCTCATTATCAAACTTTCCTCCTGTATGTAGTTCTGTGTAAACCATCTCTACTCCAGTCTTCTTCTTTACTGGATGTTTTCCCGTTGGAACCCCTCTTCCATCGTCAGTAACTGTAACACTTCCATCTTTGTTTAATACCACTTCTGCTGTAGTACCAAATCCATTTGTTATTTCATCTATAGCATTATCGAATATTTCCCAAATACAATGATGAAGTCCTCTTGATCCCGTTGACCCAATATACATTCCTGGTCTAACTCTAACAGGTTCTAATTTTTCAAGAGAGGTTAGTGCTGTTACATCATAGATATTAATATTCTCTTTATTGCTACTCATAAATCTAACCCCCGTTCTCGAACATTTATTCGTCTATTTCATTATAATTACTATTGAACCATTTTTCAATATCTTTTGCCGCTTTATTTATATCATTAATAGTTAATTTAAGTTCATATTCATATTTATCCGAAGTATTTGTATACATAGGATCGTAATATGTTTCCATTAACTCCTTTGTTACTTCTCTTATTTCTCCATGTTTTAGTTTTTCTTTATAATACTCTGCTTTATTCTTACCCATATATTTAGATAACTTATCTAGAGCTATTGAAATCTCTTCTAAGTAGTTTTCATTCTTGGTATACTCATCAATAATAATTTTGCTTCTAAAGTCTAAGTTAGCGTCAATAAAAATATGCTTACCATCTTTCATTTTATTATGTACGTATTCAGGAACAAATACACTACCAATCCTTCTACTTTCCGCTTCAACAAAAACAAATTTATTTCCTTTATTTTTACTCAATTCATCATGTATATATGATTCAAACATTTTCTGAGAATTACAATTATTAAGTCCTACACTTCCAAGCAATGAACCTCTATGATTTGCTGCTTTCTCTAAATCCAAAATGGAATAACCATCCTCTTTAAGTTGTTTTAGAATTTCGGTTTTTCCAACACCTGTATTTCCATGTATAACGATATATTCCACAGAATCATTTAATTCCACTAATTCTTCCATTACAACTTTTCTATAAGCCTTATAACCGCCTCTTATTCTACAAACACTTATTCCCATAGAACTTATAAAAGTTGAAATAACACCACTTCTCATTCCACCTCTTGCGCAAAATAAAGTTATATCCTTATGAGATTTCTTAAGTTCATAAATCTCTTCAAAAAAACCTAGAAGCTTTTTTGATGCACATTCTATGCCCGCCTTACTTGCTTCATATGGACTTTCTTGTTTATACAATGTACCAATTATTTTTCTCTCTTCATCATTAAATATTGGCATATTAATTGCGCCTGGAATAGTTTCTTGTTTAAATTCTCCTGGACTTCTAACGTCAATAAATAGCCCATTTCTATTAACTTTTTTATAATCTTGAGGTAATAACATGCGATTCCTTCTTCCTATCATTTAATAATTCCTTACAAACTTTAATAATAATTAATTATTCAAAAAAAGTCAAATTTCATTTCCTCAACAACAAAATCACCATTATTATTAATGGTGATTTTGTTCATTTGAAATTATAAACTTTACAAGTCTGAATATCTTAAAAGTATACTCAACATTCACCTTATGTTTCAACTTATTATCTTCTAACATGATCATAAGAGTTCTATAAGCCTTTTCATCATCAATTTTAGGATTATCCCTTATCAATTCAATCATCAAATGAATTACTTTTTCAGTATACTTTTGATGAAATTCATTTTCTATGGAAGATATTAATAATTTATTTTCTATTCCATAGTTTTCTTCATGGTTATTTTCATTACCTAATAAGAAAAATACTAAAACAATAAATCCTAAAATAATAACTATTCCAATAACAATAAGAACTACTAATTCTCCCAAAATAGCCTCCCATAGTATTTTTTAGGCAGATGCCTTACTATAAGATATGCAGCTTATTACTCTAAGTTACATTAATTATTCTATAAAAGTTCTTCTATGTATAAATCACTTCTCGTTTTTAAATCCATAAATTCTTCTTCAACATTTATCAATGGTTTTGAAATATTAAACATATCAAGCTTAACTATTTTCCCAACTTTCCCATTGTTAAGACGCACATATTCCCCTGTATATACGGTAGTTAGATGCTTTAAAAAAGCAGCACAAACATCCCCATCTAATTGATTCCACGCTACACTTTGAAGCTCTTCAAGACACAAAAAAGGTGATTTTTTACTACTATACACTTTATTAGAAGTCATAGCGTCAAACTCATCTGCCACAGCTATAATCTTGGCAAACTTATGAATTTTATCCCCCTTTAATCCAAGTGGATATCCACTTCCATCAATTCGCTCGTGATGCATCAATACCCCCATTCCTACTGAAGGGTCTAAAAATTGAGACTTTTTAACGATTTTATAACCATATTCAGAATGCTTCTTAATTTCATCAAATTCTTTTTTTGTAAGTGCACTGGGCTTATTCAATACTTTTTGATCAATTACTGTTTTCCCAATATCATGAAGCAAGGCACTATAAGTTAGTAATAATAATTCTCTTCCTTCAATTCCCATCCATTTACCAATCATAGAAGATAAAATACTTACATTAATTGAATGACTATATAGATACTCATCAACGCCTTTATCAAACAATAAATTTTTGATAAGTAGATCGTAATCATAATCACCAAACTCTTCTATAATTGTTTTGGAATATTTTCTTACATCGTCAACATCAATTTTCTCATCAATAGAAATACATTTAAAAACACCTTTCATTTCTTTAGTAAAATCATCTACTGATTTCTCTAATTTTTGTGCTTGAACTCTTCTAGTTTCAGATAAATTTGCATACTTATAACTATCCTTATTATAAACTTCTGTAGGCCTCTCAGCTAATGCACCTTTTTCTAAAGCCTTATAGACATATACATCCATGAATGGCTGAAGACTGATTATTTTATCAATCATCTTTTGTGTGAGTTTAGCACCTGTTACAAGAAGTTTAACATTGTCTATTACAAGATTTTGAGCCAATATCATACCTGGTCTCAATTCATTCGGCAATAACTTTTCTACAGTGTACTTCATACTGTTCCCCCTAAAATCTTCTTTAACTCAATTTCGCACAGTTTTCTATAATTTATAAGTAAGGCATATTCAAATAAATAACTATTCTACTAGGCTTATAATGTATACTTCATCCTTGAAACCCATTGGTAGAGCAACTCTCCCAGAGTTCCAACTCGACCTATGCTACAAAATATCCAACATATCTTTAACTACTTATTTATTTTCATACACCTAAAACTACTTTTATTATATCAAATATTACATATTTCTGTAAAGTTTTCAAAGCAATCTCATTATATTTGATAACTCATTATCATTTTTTGCATATTCCATAAATTTGGGGTATAATTCTATTGCTTTATTTAAGTCTTCTATCCCTAGTTGTTCTTTATTAATGATGGAAAATAAACAAGCTCTATTGTAGTATAAAAATGCTTCATTGCAATTATTTTCGATTCCTTTTGTTAACCAGAAAATTCCTTTTAAATATTCTTTCTTTTCTTTATAAATCACTGAAATATTCAAATATGCATAGGAATATTCCTTATTTAATTCAATTGTTTTCCTATAAAAAGAAATAGCTTCTTCAATTTGATTCATTTTCTTTAATACTACTCCAAGATTAAAGTTCACCATAAAATCTTTATTATCAATTTCATATGCTTTCTGCAGCAATTCAAAGGCCTTATTATTATCATTCAACTCTTCGTAAATAGCTGCTAAATTAACATACGCCCAAAAATCATCTTGAACTAATTCTAGAACTTTTTCATAAAACTCAATAGCTCTAACTTTTTCACCTTTTTCATCAAGTAGATTAGCATAAAAAAATAATCCTCTATCATTCTTAGAATTATACTCTATACACTTTTTGTAATAAGCTTCAGCCATGTCTACTTCACCAAATTCTTCAAATATTATTGCTATCCCGTAGTATGCTCTATCATCTTCCCGCTCTTTAATAACTTGTTTATATATATATATCGCATCTTCCTTTAAGCCCAGTTCATCGCATAATAAGGCGTAATCTATTAAAAATTCACTGTCCCCATCTTGGTATATTTTATGAGCCTTTTTGAAAAATTTATATGCTTTAATTTTCTCACCTTTATATAAATATTCATTTGCAATACTTTTATAGTTATTAAATTTGTACATATTTGCTCCTAACTAATTTAACGTTAATTCTTCTATTAGTTATTTTATCATTATACATTTCATTTTCCAATCAGTTATTAACTTCCCAACAGTGGATAATCCCTAATTTTGAAATTCTTTTTTATTTTTATATACTTTAGTAGGAATTTCATTCATGTGCAAAACTTAGATATATTTTCTTTTTAAAGTAAATCAAAAGCATATATTGCTGTAAATGTACTCAATGAGTTTAATACATTATAAGCAATATATGCTAATTAAACTACCCTTACCGCTTCTTCCCAACTAATTTCTTTTAATTTATCCAACACATAATCATAAGACATTTTTGGATGTATTGTCTCCACGTGAGATATTGTTATAATTGACATCCCCATAGAAAATTTAACCGCTTCTTCAATGGCTAAATTATTCATATAAGAATAACCCAATCCAGCCACAAATGAATCTCCAGCTCCCGTTACATTTCTAACCAGAACATTTTTAGCTTTAATTTGTCCTCTCTTATCTCTATTTGAGAAAAATATCCCATCTTCATCTAAACTGATGAAAACATTTTCAACTCCTAAATCTAAGAAATAATCACACGCTCTTTCTAAATCTTCAACATCATTAATTTTAAAACCTACTAAGACTTCTGCTTCATGCCTATTAGGTTTAATCGTATGAAAATACTTAATTAAATGTTTTATTTTTTCAGCTTTTGCTGCTGATACTGGATCCAAAATAAATTTAGTTTTTCCCTCAAACTGAGTTAGTATAAACTCAAGATTATTAGGATCATCTGCATCTAAAAAAGTATACTCAGCATTTTCTATTAGTTCTGACTTAGATAATATGAATTTCATATCCATCTCACCAATACTCTTCATATCTGCTATTCCAGATACCATTTCTCCATTTTCATTTAAAATAGCCATATATGTAGGAGTTCCACCCTTTTCTAATATTAGAGATTCACTCATATCGTATCCGATAACTTTGGAATGATCTAACATACTTCTACCGATTTCATCATTACCTAAAATTGAAATAAGTTTTGTATTCACACCTATTCTAGCCATGTTTTCAGCTATATTACGACAAACTCCTCCAAACGATATCTTAACTCTTCCAGGTGTTGAGTTAAACTGTCTGTAACTATCCCCTGAAAATCCAAATATATCAACAACCGACGCACCAAAAACTAAGGCATAGTCTTTTGAATTTACACTCATACCTCATCCTCCTCCTAATCTAACCATGTAATTTTATCACATTTCGACAATAAATTAAAGTCCATAAATATTAGCTTCTCTATCTTCAGATTATTTCAAATATTATCAAATATAATAAAATTTTTCTACTATAAATGCCTTCTATATAAAATGATATCTCTTTTCTGTATTATAAAAAACACACAGAAAAGTTTCCAAATTAACAATTTCCTGTGTGTCTAATTTTTTTTTATTTTATTATAATCTTTCTTTAAATGTCTTTAAAAATTTATTCAAACTTTCATTTTTACTAAACATAATCTCTGTTGGTGTCCCTGAATATTCAATTTTTCCATCTTTCATGAAAATAATTCTATCTGATATTTTTAATGCAAATTCAATCTCATGTGTAACAATCAACATAGTCCTATTTTCAGCTGCAATTTCCCTTATCAAGTTTAATACTTCACCCACCAACTCAGGATCCAAAGCTGAAGTAGGTTCATCCAGCAAAAGCAATTTAGGTTCCATGGCTATCGCTCTTGCAATACCAACTCTCTGTTGTTGTCCACCTGATAATTGACTTGGATAATGGCTACTTCTATCTTTAAGGTTAACTTTTTCTAGAAGTTCTATAGCTTTTTCCTTTGCAAGTTCTTTATTTATCTTTTTAACAGATCTTAAACCTTCCATTATATTCTCTTCAGCCGTCTTGTTATTGAAAAGGGCAAAACTTTGAAATACCATGGCTGTATTATTTCTTAAAAAACTGATTTCTTTTTTATCAGCTCTATTAAATCCAACTCTACTGTTATCTATTTCTATTGATCCTCCATCTGCTTTTTCCAGATAATTAATGCATCTTAAAAAAGTTGACTTTCCTGATCCAGATGAACCAATTATTGAAACAACTTCCCCTTCTTCTACATCTAATCCAATATTCTTAAGAACTTCTATATCTCCAAAACTCTTTTGTATATTCCTTATCTTAATCATAAAGTCCCCCCTTAATAGGATTTATCCATTCGTGTCTCAATCATCTTCGTAACATAAGATATTAATATTGTAATTCCCCAGTATATTAAGCCTACAGCTAAAAAATTCTCGAAAAACTTATAACTAGCTGATGCACCAACTTTTGCTGATGCCATTATATCTTTTACACCTAAAATAAAAGTTATTGATGTTCCTTGAATCAAACTTATAAAAGTGTTACTCAATGGCGGAACAGCAATTCTCGCAGATTGAGGAATAATTATTCTTACCATTGCTTTAATTCTCCCCATTCCAAGAGATTGTGCTGCCTCCATCTGATTTTTATGAACTGAATTCATAGCAGATCTAATTATTACAGACATATATGCTCCAGCATTTAAACTCATAACTACAATTGACATTTCATAGGCTCCAACATTTGAAAATGATTCAAATAGTTGTGGTAATCCAAAATAAAAGATAAACAATTGAACCATTAAAGGAGTACCTCTAAAAAAAGATATATAAGTATCAATTATTAAATTAACATATCTACTTTTAACTTCACTTTTTATTATTGCTAAAACCATACCTATCATTATTCCAAAGAGCATAGCGAATACCGCTATACTCAAAGTAGTAGGTAAATACCTACCTATAACCAAAATTCTCTTTACAAAATAATTTATATCAAAACTCATTTTCCCACCTACTTTTTGGTAATATCAATTGGGAACCACTTAAGAGATATTTCAGTTAAAGTTCCATCGTTCTTCATTTCTTTCATTACTTTATTAATCTCTTCCACAAGTTTTTCATTATCACTGTCTTTAACGAAAGGAAAGGCGTTTATCAGCTCCTGAATTGGTTCACCAGCTAATTTGATATTCAAGTCTGTTTCTTCTATTACAGTTAATCCTGAGAGCTTATCCATTAATACAGCATCAATTCTTCCTAATGATAAATCATGATATAATCCTGCTCCATCATATGTTACTATTTCGATTTCACTATTCTTATCTAATTTTCTAATAATATTTTCATAATTTGATCCTAAACTAACACCTACTTTTTTCCCTTTCAAATCTTCTAATAATTTTATGGAATCATCATCTTTATGTGATAGTAATTGAGCACCATAATACACATAAGCATCCGTAAAAATATATTTTTCTTCTCTTTCTTTTGTAACAGTAATCTGGTTTGCAATTGTGTTTAATTGTTCATTGTCCAACATTCCAAATAGCCCACTAAAATCAGCTCTTTTGAATTCTATTCCATAGTCAAGTCTTGAACCAATTTCTTTCCATACATCAACATCAAAACCTTGTAATTCATCAACTTCATTTAAGAATGTATAAGGTTTATACCCACCACTCATACCAATTACGATTTTTTTGCTATCCTCTTTCTTTGCTACTTCACTGTTTTTTTTGCCACATGAAGCAACTCCTAATACCAATAGTACTGCCATTAATAAAACTAAACCTCTCTTTTTCATAAAATACCTCCTAAATTTAAAAATAAAAAAGGGATACCTAATTTAGGTATCCCGTATAAACATATGTTTTTACGCACTAAATTTAGCTATACTTGTCTATTAAATTTTGACAGGTACAGCAACAACATAGAGAAATAGATTTAATTTTATAATTTTTCATTGACGTAATTATTATTTTCATATCCATTCCTCCTTTTTCGACTTATATTGACATTATATATGTAGGTCAATCCATTGTCAATAACTAAATGAGATTTTCTCTCATTTAATATCACTTATAAAAAAAGCACGAACTACGTACGCTCTTAACTTTCACTAATAGTGGAGCTTAGGCGTCAACATGTCAAACTTCGCTTGTTTGGTGATTTTCTTATTTGCAGTTCAATTTTGCATTTCGCCATTCAGAAGATTTTGCTCATAAAAAGGCAAATAAATTTGTAACATATCTCTCTTTTTTAAGATACTGTTGAAAAATATTTAACTTAATTTCTATATCAATGGACAAACCTAATTATCATATTGTTTAGATACACTATTATTACACTACTACTTGCACACCCTTATCTCCTAAGCTGCAGTTACATAAATAGGCTTCCTGTCTTTGAAATCCTTTATAATCATACCAGTATACTTAGTGTGGCTCTCTAAAAACAAACACTCAGCCGCACTATGATTATTATCGTTACACTCCTCTGACTCTCCATCATAAACCTTCTTCTCCTTCAGCCATCTATACCAATACAAATAATTAGTCAGATATTTACTAGATACTCCCTTAAAACTATTTAGCCAATTGTTTAACTCTCTTTTCATCCCCATAAGATTACCAACATGATATTCCTCATTATCATCACCAGTACAGCTCCTTCCTAATACCAACTCCATCTCCTGTGCAAATTGATGATAATGCCTATTTCCTTCTGTACACAAAATAGTCCCGACTGATATATTCTCACAGAATATTGTTTCTAACACACGCTTATCCACTCGTTTGTTATTACATGCCTCAACTATGATATTGTTTCTCCTATCCACAGCACATACTACATAGTTAATCTTAGCTTTATCCTCATTGAAAATTAGTGTATATTTATTCTTAAAGCCACATCTTCTTCCTCTGTTAAATATCCCACGCTCCCCCTTCTTATTCCTATTACCTTTTATACTTTCAACTACAACCATATGCCCCATCTCAACTATCCCTCCCACACAACCCGTTCCCATGTTTTCTCTCAAGCCATCCATTATCTTATGGCGCCAATAAAAGGCAGTGGCAATATTTATCCCTACTATGCGGCTACAATCACTTAATGATAGCCCTCTCACCATACACTTCATATATTCAATCCATTTATCTATTCCCTTCTTACTACAATACATAGGCGATAAGGTTCTGTCACTGAATGTCTTTCCACACTCTTCGCTCTTGCATTTATATCTCTGCTTTCCTTGGTATTTACCATACTTCCAGATCTTCTTATATCCACAATGCGGACATACCCCACCCTCCATGAATCTGCGCCCTCTTATACTATCTATTATTTCTTCCTCTTTACCCTGAACGTTCTCTATGTCAACCACCTTAATTATTCTCTCAAGAATTTTCAGCCTGCTAATCCTCTTCTCCTCTCTCCTAGCTCGCTCCTCAGCTTTCATTTGGTTTTCTTCGAACTTCTTTCTCTCCCTACTTCTGCTTATATTGACCATTTTCATTAGATTTGATTTTATCTCGTCGCTTAGGTTAGAGTCTAATACATTTTTCTCAAATTTATCCAAGAAGTCATCCTTATAATCATCTTTAAGATTTTCTTTAAGGTTTTCTTTAAAGTTTTCTTTAAATTTGTCTTTAACTCCATCCTTGATATCAACTTTTTTTTGATCATTTGAATCTTGGTTTCTATTTCTACTGAAAAAATAAGTCATAATTACTTACATACCTCCCATTTATACAAAATACTTATTCATATAGAACAGTTATTTGCACAAACATATTTTCGTATCCATTTATAATTATGACCATTCCTTATTTTTATAATCATTCCACAACAAAAAATCTTTGAATTTTACCAAACTTAATCATTTGCCAGCTTGTACTCTACCGAGTCTAGCTATTTCAACATCTTCTTAAAAAAGAGAGCTATGTTTAGAATTTAACTATCAATAGATTTTTACTGGTTGTCCTTTTCAACAATCCATTTTTTCAACATTTTCTTAAAAAAGAGATATATGTCACTATTTTTTTCAATGTGTAGGGGCTACAGCCTGTCCGGCCTCAAACCTAAAAAGCCGTCCTTTTTTATTCACAGCAAATATAATTGGTACAATTTACACAACCGTGCCACCTATTGTTATAAACCTAATTGCATTTGATTATTTCTTAAAAATATTTTCCAATTTTAAAGAAACTAAAAAAGCACCCCTTTTGAACTGCACCCCGTTTATTGGACATTGACAAAAAAATGTTACAATATTACAAAGGGGTGCTTTTATTATGGCAAAATATACAATGGAATTTAAATTAGAAGTAGTTAAATACTTTAAAGAAAACGGTAAGGCTGAAACGGTAAAGAAATATAATATATCAAACACCGCAATTTACAAATGGGAACATTTATATGATACTTATGGGATAGAAGGTTTTAAAAGAAAAACCGTTAAAAAATATACTGTTGAAGAAAAGTTAAATATTATAGATTTTTATAAGAAAGAAGGTAAAATTTCAGTACAAAAAAAATATAACATTTCATCTACACTAGTTAACAACTGGGAACGTATTTTATTAGAACAAGGTGAAATTGGATTATCTAAAGATAATCGTGGTCGTAAGCGTGAAAATGCCATTATGAAAGATGTTAATCAAAGTGAAGATTTATTAGCTGAAGTACAGCGCTTAAGAATGGAAAATGCCTATTTAAAAAAGTTACATGCCTTGGTTCAGAAGCGGGAAAAGAAACAAAGAAAGAAAAAGTAGTTGCAATTACTGAATTAAGGCGTGAAAAAAAATTCAAGTTACAACCATTATTAGATATTGCTAATCTATCAAAATCAACGTATCATTACATTAAAAATTGCCTAGATCAGCCATCAAAATATGAATCTGTAAAAGAAATAATCTTAGGGGTTTATAATAAACATAAAGGAAGATATGGGTATCGTAGAATCACTTTAACACTTAAGCTTCAATATGGTATGGTTATAAATCATAAAACGGTTCTAAAGTTAATGAGGGAACTCGGAATTGCAAGCAAAATTAGAGTTAAAAAGTATAAATCATATAAAGGCCAAGTTGGGAAAATAGCATCAAATGTTCTAAAACGAGATTTCTCAACAACAAGAGTAAATGAAAAATGGGTTACTGATATAACAGAATTTAAAATAGATAATAAAAAAATCTATTTATCTCCACTAATTGATTTACACTCGAAGAGTGTTCTGAGCTACACCATAAGCACCACACCAAATTTAAAGTTGGTTACTGATATGCTTAATAAGGCTATTAAAAACACAGACCTAGACGGTCTAATTATACATTCCGATCAAGGGTGGCATTATCAACACAAAAAGTACAGAGGAATATTAGAAAACTCAAATATTATACAAAGCATGTCTAGAAAAGGGAATTGTTTAGATAATTCATTAGCTGAAAACTTCTTTAGTCATTTAAAGTCTGAATTTTATTATTTAGAATCGTTTGATACTATTGATGACTTTATTAGAGGCCTCGATGAATATATTCAATACTATAATACCGAAAGGATTTCGAGTAAATTAAAAGGAATGACCCCTGTACAATACAGAAATCATTCCATTGCTGCTTAATTATATATACTTATGTCCAACTTTTGGGGTTCAGTACATTTAAGGGTGCTTAAAACTATTTAATCATAAACATTTCATTACTATCTAACTCAATCGTTCCATCAAATTGAATTTCTTTTTCAGTCAACATATCAAAATACTTTCCATTTAACTTATTACATTGGATAGATTTTTTCTCTTCATTATTATTAAGTATAGTAACTACACTATCCTTATCATCATACATCCTTGTAATCAGTACATTATCATCAGCATATAAGCATTCAAATTCACCATAAACAAGAACCTTATTATCTTTTCTAATTCTATTTAGCTTCTTATAAAGGTCTAATACTTCTTTATTTTGTTTCTCTTCTTCCCATATCATACATCTTCTACAATCTGGGTCTCCTTCTCCAACCATTCCAACTTCGCCACCATAGTAAATATATGGGACACCTATGTAGGAATATTGGAATACCATTGTATGCTTTAATCTATTAATATCCTCTTTACAAGTAGTCAAATATCTTTCAGTATCATGACTATCAAGTAAGTTAAACTGATTTCTATTAATTTGGTCCATATACAATACTCTATTTTGAACTAAACCTCTAATAAATTCCTGAGAAGATATTTGTCTTTTAGCAAAGAAGTCCATAACTAATTCTCTAAATGGATATTGCATTATTCCATCCATTTGATCTCCTCTTAACCATTGAGATGATTCATGCATTATTTCTCCAATGATAATAGCCTCTGGATTAGTCTTCTTTACTCTTTTGTTAAATTCTCTCCAGAATTTATGATCTACTTCATTACAAACATCTAATCTCCATCCGTCTATACCTACTTCTTTTATCCAATACTCAGCAACATCAAGCAAGTATTCTACAGCTTCTGGATTCTCAGTGTTTAACTTTGGCATTTCCGAAACATTATCTGCAAACGTATCATAATTTATTTTTTCAATATCAACAGGGAAATTATGAATAAAGAACCAATCTTTATACTTTGATTTCTCACCATTTTTAATTACATCTTCAAATGCGAAAAAATCTCTTCCTGAATGATTAAAAACTGCATCAAATAAAACTTTTATATTTTTTTCATGACATCTTTTCACTAGTTCTTTAACCGTTTCAACTGTTCCAAATTGAGGATCGATTTTGTAATAATCTCTCGTATTATATTTGTGATTTGTTGTAGATTCAAATACAGGTGTGAAGTAAATAATATCTACCCCTAAATCATCAAGATAATCAATTTTATTTATTACTCCTTGAATATCTCCCCCAAACATTGTTTGAGTAGTAACAGGCTCTCCCCATGGAAGAACATTTTCCGGATCATTGTTTTTATCTCCATTACAGAATCTATCAGGGAATATTTGATATACAACACCCTCTTTTAGCCAATCAGGTGATTTATACATATCCGCATTACATATATAAGGGAATTGGAATCCTCCCTCTTTATTTAATTCTTTAGCTGATCCTCTTTCACTGAAATAGAGAACTTCTCTATTACAACCTGTAAGTTTGAAATTATACTTAAATTTTCTACTAGGAAGTTTAATCTCACCCTCAAAATAATCAAACATATCTGTAACAAATCTTTTTTCTATTTCTTTAACTTGATACTCATCTTCTCCATTATATCTATCTTTGAAAAACACTTCGCATTTATCAATTTCATCATGAGCTACTCTTATTCTCACTTTTAATACATCTTTCTCTACACCATAAGCATATGGTACATCCGCAATATGATATATAGCATGTTTATTTATGTTCATCAGAATATTCCCTTCCTCTTCTAGATTATTATTAGGCACATTCAAATAAATAGACTAGCATACTGACTAGTTATTTATTTGAATGTGCCTTAAATGTCTATTAACCTTTAACAGCTCCTGCAACCAATCCTTTTGAAATATATTTCTGTAATGCTACAAACAGCCCAACAACTGGTAATGCTCCCATAATTGCCGCTGCAGCAAATTGTGTCCACTTGGCAGAAAATTCATTCTTAATAAATGTATTTAATCCTATAGCCAATGTGTAATTTTCAGGGCTTTTTAATGCTACACTTGAAATTACAAACTCACTGTATATACCAATAAAGCTAAACAAGAATATTACTGCTAGCATTGATCTACTCAAAGGCATTATAATCCTAGTGAATATTTGCCAATGGGATGCACCATCAACCATAGCAGCTTCGTCAAGTGCCTTTGGTATTCCATCAATAAATCCTTTCAATAACCAAATATTATATGCACTACCTCCACAAAGTATAAGGATTAAAGCAAACTTATTATCAATCATATCATATTTATATAAAACCCCATATATGGCAGCTATTGTCATCATAGGTGGAAACATCTGTAGTATTAATAATGACATTAAACCGTACTTTCTACCTGTGAATCTTAATCTTGAGAAAGCATATGCTGAAGTAACTGACATTATTAGTTGCAGAACCGCAACAGAAATAGAAATAATTAAGCTATTTTTCATCCATGTTAAGAAACCTGTTTCTTTAAATACAGCTATATAGTTATTAAATGTTATTTCTTTTGGAATAAGATCTGAAGAGAAAAAAGCATCTCCTGTTCTAAATGATGCCGACACAATCCAAAACACAGGGAATAATACAGCCACTATAGCAAACCAAATAAATACTCTACCAGCCCACAGAGATAACTTTTCATGTTTTTTCATCTTTCTAACATATTTTATTGAATTAGTATTAGCACTCATTAGTCTACCTCCTTAAATGCACCTGACATCTTCATGTTTATTAAACTCAATGTACCAATTACAATGAAAATAAGTACACTTAAAGCAGATGCAATGTTGAATAAATTATTATTCATTGCCAATTTGTACGCTGCACTTATAAGTATATCTGTACCTCCTGCAAACTGTGATCCTCCTGGAACTCTTGGTCCACCACCAGTAATTAAGAATGCATTCATGAAGTTATTAAAGTTAAATGCAAAAGATGAAATTAAAAGAGGTAATGTTGAAGACATTATTGAAGGTAAAGTTATTTTTCTAAACTTAGTCCACCAATTAGCTCCATCTATATCAGCTGCTTCATAGTATGTCTTTGGTATTGCAGATAATGCTCCAAGACAAACATTCATCATATATGGAAACCCTAACCAAAGATTTACTATGATCAAACCAGTTCTAGCCCAAAACACATCACTCATCCATGGAATAGGTTCTGAAATAATTCCTATGTTTTGAAGTAATATATTTATACCTCCATAAGTTTCATGGAGTAATCCCTTCCAAGAAAGAATAGCTATTGTTGCTGGTAAGGCCCATGGAATTACTAAAAACGCTTTATATATATTACTTTCTTTCATATCTGGGTTATTTAATATAATAGCAAATAACAAACCAATAAAATACGTTCCAAATACTGATATTATTGCATAAATAAATGTCCAGATAAATACTGGTAAAAATACTTTTGATAATGGGCCTGCAAGAATATTTACAAAGTTTTTGAACCCTACGAAAGTATAATCATCTAAATGTTTTATAGAATAATTTGTAAAAGCTATATAAATAGTATATAATATTGGGAGTAAGGATAATAACGAAATTGATATTAATGCGGGTGATAGATACCCATAAGGTCTTAAGTTCTCTCTTAAAGACCTTTTTTTATTTTTTGCTTTAATTTCCATAGGTCTCCTCCTTTGGATTTTTCATATGATTGCTAAAAAAAGAGGGGGTAACACTAGCCCCCCCGTATTACTACTCTGCGTTTTGTATTTCAATTGCTTCTTTAATATCTGATTCTACTTGCTTAGCAAAATCTTCTGGAGAAATTTCTCCGCTAGTTAACATTTTGAAAGATTCATTCTGACCCCAAACACTTTGCATTTCTGGAATGTTCGGCATTGGAATTCCATAAGTAGCTTGCTTAGCAAACCCTGCCATAATTTCATCATTTTTAATGTCATCATTATCTAAATGTGATTTTCTAACAGGTAATCTAGTGAAGTGAGATTTTTCACTTAAATACTTTGTAAACTCCCATGCTACGTCTTGCTTATCGCTCTTTGAATTAACAAATGCTACTTGAACACCTAAGAAAGTAGGAGCAACTTTTCCATTGATTTTTGGCATTGGAGCAACACCAAAGTTCACTCCAGCCTCTTCAAATCCTGCTCTATCCCATGCACCACTTACATAGAAAGCAATTTCACCGTTTGTGAATTTACCTTTAGCGATATCAGCACTAATATCTTTAGGCATTAACTCATACTTATGAACGAAATCATGTAACATTTGATATCCTGGAATTGCTTTTTCTCCTAATCCAATATCATTTGCAGTTAAGTTTCCATTATCATCTTTACCGAAAACATATCCACCGTTTCCAGCAATTATTGGAAAGTTGAAATATAAGTTATTTGCATCAAACATAAATCCTTTTTCTTGACCTAATTTTATTAACTCTTCCATAGTTTCTGGAACTTTTTCAACTAAATCTTTATTATAGTATAAAGCTATAGATTCCATTCCCATTGGAACTGCATACTCTTTATTATCAAACATTACAGCATCTAATGCTGATTGTTGGAAATCATCAGTAATTATTCCTTCTGGAACTTCAGCTAGTAATTTAGCTTGGTTTAACGTTCCTAGGTTATCATGTGGAAAACCAATGTAAGCATCAGGACCTTTTGCACTATTTGCTGCTTGAAGATAATTTTGGAATTCTCCTTTGTCATATATTACTTTAACCTTATTTCCAGTTTCTTCAGCCCACACTTGAGCCATCTTATCTAAATCTGCAACTTCTTCTTCTGTAAAGTGTGACCAAATTGTTAATTCAACTGGTCCTTTAGTATCACTTTTGCTTTGCTCGTTATTACCATTTTTGTTATTTGCTTTATTACCACAGCCAACGAAAGCCAATGATAATGCAACAACTGTTAGAATTGACATAAATACTTTAAAATGCTTATTCATAGGTATTCCCCCCAATATTATGTTTTTTGTAATGTAATTATTGTATAAATTACTTTGTGAAAACGCTTGCATTTCATACTTTTATTATACAAGCTGTTTTTTCATTAGTCAATAATTTTATTTTGTAAAAGTGGATGTTTTTAATATGCATTTACCTGTTAAAATTTGCATATTAAGCTTACTCACATGATTTTTTCTGAATTTTCATTTACTAAGTAGCATTGTTCATTGTTTACGCTCAATATTCCATTGATTCTTATAATACTGCCAATGAGACTGTAAGAATTTATCAATTAATAATTAATAATTACTTCCATCATATAATATGTAATAGAATTTTTTAGTTATTATGTGAATATTATTTGTAATTTAATACTTTTTATTCTTAAAAATTCTGCAAGTGATTGCAAATTCAGAGCAATCGTTTGCATTTGTTCCCTTAATACTATTGCTTTATTTTTTCAGTTCCATTATTCTAGATATAGATTAACATAAAAGGGGGTATTATTTTGAGTTTTTTTAAAAAAATTAGAAAGACACTTTTCATTTATTTAGTAAGCTGCATAGTGCTATTTTCACTTTTTAGCATTGGTTATTATACAAAAATCGCCAATAAGAGAAAGGAAGTAGAAAAAAATATTAAATATGCATATGAAACAAAAAAGAATGGAGATATTTATTATCAAATATTCGTACGATCATTTAACGATTCTAATAATGATGGAATAGGTGATATAAATGGAATTACTAATAAGCTTGATTATTTAAACAATTTAGGAATTACAGGTATTTGGTTATCGCCAATATTCGAATCTCCAAGTTATCATGGATATGATGTAGCAGATTATAAAAAAGTTAATTCTGAGTTTGGTACGATTGATGACTTTAAAACACTTCTAAATGAATGTCATAGTAGAAATATTAAAGTTATTTTAGATTACGTACCAAATCACACTAGTAATCAACATTTTTGGTTTAAGCAAGCTATAAGTTCCGAAGAAAACAAATATAGAGATTACTACATTTGGGCTAATGAAAGTAGTAATTTAAGTACCATTTCACCAGTAGGTAATAAAGCTTGGGCAAAAGCAGATAATAGTTATTATTATAATACATTCTGGTCAGGAATGCCTGATTTAAATTTCGAGAATCCAGAGGTTCAAAAAGAAATAATTGACACAGCAAAATGGTGGCTGGATCTTGGGGTAGATGGATTCCGTATAGATGCGGCCCTACATATTTTTGAACCAGATAGATTTGACGATTCAATCGCTTGGTGGGATACATTCAGGAAATCTCTGACTGCTTACAAAAAAGATACTTATTTAGCTGCTGAGGTTTGGAGTTCACCAGGTGTAATAACATCATATTTCCCTGTTATGGATTCATGCTTCAATTTCAATATAGGGAAACCAATTATAAGTGCTGTTAATTCTGGTTTTGCATTTGAATTACGTAATGCTTTAAATGGAGTATATAAAACTTATAGCTATGAAATGACAGAGTCATATGTGGATGCGCCATTTTTAACTAATCATGATATGGATAGAGTTATGTCATTAGTAACTAATGAAAATCAAGCTAAGGTTGCTGCTAGTATATATCTAACTTTACCTGGAAACCCTTTCATATATTATGGTGAGGAAATTGGTATGAAGGGAAAAAAACCTGATGAACTAATACGTGAGCCATTTATCTGGAATGGTGAAGGAAAAGATGGTGAAACTTCTTGGCAAGAATTAAATTATAATCTTGATACCACTCCCGCAAATATACAACTCACAGATTCAACATCAATGTTTTCCCATTATAAGAATCTAATTGATTATAGAAAAGAAGATTCTACTTTATCAGAGGGTAATATAGAACTGATTAAGTCCCATGTAAAATTACTTTCATTCTATAGGTTCACAGATGAACAAACTGAATTAGTTATTCATAATGTGAGTGCTGATAAAGTTCAAGCTGAATTTAAAATTGATAAATCGCTAACTGGATCGATACTTAAGATCTTTAACTGTATTGAGAATGTAGATTTTTCTTATGATAAAGGCTTTATTAAGATAACTTTGCCACCTTACTCTTCAATTATTGTTAAATAAGGCGTATGAAAACAAATAAATTCAATTTGTTCTTTCATTTTAGGTACGAATGTAAATCAGATAAATATAATATATTAGAACAATTATAAGGTGATTTTTTATGAGTTATACCGTTCACAATGGTCAACCTCAAGGAATTGCTAATAATAATAGTAATTTTTTAAGGGAAGCTTTAATTGGAGAAATAGTAGCTATTAATGATTATTCACATCATATTGCTCTTTGTCCAATCAACGAAGTTTCAAAAGTACTTACACATATTATGCAAGAAGAAAAAAAGCATTATGGTATGTTTCTTGAACTTATACGAAAAAATGATGATATGCAGATGGAAAAGTATCTTGATATTATGAAAAACCATCACAGAAGAAGATCATCTCAGAAAAAGTATAGAAATACTTATGAAGGGGAAAAAATTCACATGATCAACCTTCTTAGCTTCATAAGACAAGATATAAAAGGAGAACTTGAAGCTATTATATCTTATGAACACATTCTTTCTAAAACAGTAGACAAAGCAATTATCAAGACTTTAAATGATGTAATTGGTGATGAAAAGGAACACGTAGAGGAACTTACAAAGATTTTAATGAAATATGATAAAGATTTATATGGACCTATAGAACCTTAATAATGTGAATATTTTATTGGTGAAAGGTAAAAATAAACGTAAAAAGTAAAGGAGTTTATTTTTATGATTACTGCAGAGGTTGCTGTTTACCCTTTAAAAACTAATCACGCAACAAATATTATTAATGATTCAATTAATTCATTACAAAATCAAAATGTAGAGTACTGTGTAGGTTCAATGAATACAACTATCACTGGATCTCAAGATGAAATTTTTTCTTCTCTTAAACAGATGTTTAATGAAGCAGAGCGTAGTGGCGGAGAAGTTAGTATGGTTGTTACCCTTAGTAATGCATGTGAATAATCTTCAGTAGCTAGAAGTCCTTAACAATATTGCTTTAAGGGCATCTAGCTTTTCTTAATTTCGTTTTTAGTACACTTTGATTTTCAACTAGTATATTTTTATTGAAACAATTTTCAGGAGGATAGAATGGAATTTAAATATCCTAGAAATTTTGATTTTAAGTCATACGCATTCAATTCACTTCATTTTATGGAGTGGTACCTTGACCAGAAGGAAATCTCTGATGATAATAAAATTCATCGAAACATATTGAGATTAGAAGAATGGAAACCTAATAAAGAGGATAATTATATTCCCCTTACAACCGCAGACTTGGATAGTTGGGATTTTAACCTTGCATACATTTGTGGTGACGTTGTAACATATAAAAATCACATTTATGAGGCAAAATGGTGGACTTTAGGAGATACTCCTTCAATGAATGTACAATATCATTGGGATACTCCTTGGCAAATAATCCAATAAGGCATAAGGAGAAGAAGTCACCACCCTCTTCTCCTATTAAGCAGAAACAAATATCAACTTATGTTGTAGCAGTATTTAATACTTATGTTTACCTTTACTACCCTCGCATTAAACAACTTTTGATATTTTCTTCTCATAAAATTTATTAAATTCTATATTATGCTCATAACTTTTATAAAAAACCTGTATAAATTCTATAATTTCATTTTCTAATTCTTTTCCTTTATATAAGGAGAAAATAGACTTAAATAAATAATATTTTTCTAAAATCTTATCTAATCCTATTAGGATATTTGAGTGTGAGTTTAATGGATACAAACTCATAAAAATCGAATTGATAATAAGGTTTCTATAAATATAATCATATTCCGCTTTCTCTAGATTATTTTCATAGTTTTCAATATCACATTTTTCTTTTAAAATTTCATCAATCTTCCCCTTCAACTTTAAGTTCGTTGCTGTGTGATTTGATAACTCTGATAAAAAGCTTATTATTTTTTCATATTCAATATACTTAAGCTCATTTGTTAATAATTCATATTTTTTATTTTCTATATTTGAATCCTTTATCTCTTCTATAATTTTTTCAATTTCATAAATATCATGATTTTTATCCCATTTACTTTTCACTTGACTTATAAACCACCTAGAAATTGATATGTTTATATGAATATTTTCTTTTGGGGTATTAAAGATATTTATAATTGAACTTCTTATCTCCCAGAAAAATGAACTTTCAATAGATTCTATTTCATATTCTAGAGAATCAAAAATCCTTTTTATATTAAAATTATCTTTTATTTCTTCCTCATCTTCTAAAAAATCAAATCCATCTCTTTGTAACAAAATAAGTCTAGCAGCCTCAGGACAAGATAACTTAGCACTTTTTTCATAAATTCCATCCACAATATTATAAACTCTTGGATAGTGGTAACATGTTGAAGACAGCAAATCTTCACCATATTGGCATTGAATATCACATAAATTCTTTTCATTTAAAAATGTACATTTATCGTGATTTTTTGTTAATGTACGTGCATAATTCATATTACTTTCATTATTAACTAACTGCAGTTTCCCTTTAAATATATTATTTTCTTTTTCCATTAGATTAGTATATTTCATATATGTCTCTTGATCTATAGGTATGGACCACCCAGCACAACACGTATCCTCGCAATTTGGCCCTATACATTTAAAACTCTTCATATATTTAGGTATGAAAACCTCTTTATTTTCTATCATTATTTTCTCCTCTGATACAATTATATAGATTTCTAATTGTAAAACTTATTTTATTAAAATATTCAAAAGTATTCCAACAGTATTATAAAGAACAAAGAATAGAGGTATTGATTTGTTAATACAAATCTAATATACATTTTTTCTGATATTAGGAAGAAAAATAACCTAATTTATTCTTTATTCTTTTTTCATTATTCTTTTTTCATTATTCTTTATTGTTCTTACGTTGCTATGTACTTTATACTACATGATATAAACAGAAAAATAAACAATTTTAAACAATTAGTACTATAAGTGAGTCTTTGTCCTATAAAAATATGCATTAATCCACTTATACATTTCCATTATTTGTCCTTTACATTTTCTTAGATATATATTATGCTAAAAATATATGTATTACAAAGAATACTTTGATAATCAAACATATTGACTTTCAAAAATTAATATGAAATGAGGTATTTATATGAATTTTAAACCTTTAAAAATAGGCAATATAGAAGTACCAATACCAATTATTCAAGGTGGAATGGGTGTTGGAATATCCTTATCTAACCTTGCAGGTGCTGTAGCTAAGCTAGGTGGAATAGGTGTTATATCTGCTGCACAACCTGGATATAACGAAAAAGATTTCAAAGAAAATGTTCTCAAAGCAAATATAAGAGCCTTAAAAAAACATATTGAAAGAGCAAAAGAGATTGCTCCCAAAGGTATTATTGGGGTAAATATAATGTGCGCAGCAACAAACTACGCAAAATTAGTTAAAGCATCTCTTGAAGCAGGTGCACATATGATTATTTCTGGCGCAGGTTTACCTTTGGATTTGCCTTCACTTTGCAAAGATTCTGATGTTAATTTAGTACCTATCATATCTTCAAAAAAAGCTGCAGATGTTATTTTAAGATACTGGGTAAAAAAGCATAATAGATTACCTGACGCTTTCATTTATGAAGGTCCTAAAGCTGGAGGACACCTTGGATTTAAAAGAGAAACTCTAGATTCACTGGAAAATTATAATACTGAAGAAGAAATCACTAAAATCCTTAAAACTTTAGAAGAATATAAAGAAAAACATAATACAACAATCCCATTGATAGTAGCTGGTGGAGTATATACTGGTACCGATATTGCTTCTTTCTTGAAACTCGGAGCAAGCGGCGTTCAAATAGGAAGCAGATTTGTAGCTACACATGAATGTGATGCTCATGATAATTTCAAAGAGGCATATGTGAATAGCATTAAAGATAATATAACAATTATGCAAAGTCCTGTTGGTTTACCAGGTAGAGCTATAAATAATAAGTTTCTAAAAGGGGTAAGCGAATCACGTCCAAAGTTTCCTAAATGTTTTAATTGTGTACAGAAATGCGATCCAAAAACAACACCTTTCTGTATCACAGATGCTCTTATTAATTCAGTAAAAGGTGATCTTGATAAGGGATTAATTTTCTGCGGAAGTGAAACTTATCGAATTGACAAAATTGTTTCAGTTGAAGAGCTATTTGATGAACTGCTAACCGATTTAAAAAAAGCTTAGTAAAAACCTAATGGACAACGATGGATGTTTCTACATACGCTGAAACTACACCTTATTGTTCTTTAGGACAAAAGGGTTTACTCATTTCATTTAAAATGAAACGAGTAAACCCTTTATTATCCACTATGTTTTTAATTATTATGGTTTTACTGCTTTCCAAATATATCTCCATTCTCTATAAAAAATACCTGCACTATCAGTGTGCTCAATAAGCTGTCTTTCTAATTTCTTATAATTTTCTGGTTCTGTATAATCTATGTTCCCTGGGATTCTGGTAAGGAATTTTGCAAAATCATCACGTGTATTAAAATATTCATAGGCTAAGTACTCTTTAATTTTAATATCTTTAAATCCAGCTTCTTTTAATCTTTTTACAACAATATCATATCTTTCACTGTGTATACCAAATATTGTTCCACCTGATTTCAAGCAATTATTATTTAAAATTATTGAAGTAGGTCCTCTCCTACAGTAAATCAAATCAAATTCATATGAAGATAATACATCATCTCTTGAGTCTGTACAAATAAAGTCTACATTACAAATTTCCCTTTGTTTTTTTAATTTCTTAGCAACACTGATCATTACTTCTGAAAAATCCGCTCCAATTAATTTGTCACAATATTGTGACATTTCTAAAGTAAAGTCACCATATCCACATCCCATATCTAAAACACTATTGCTATTTGACAACAAATCTATAAGTTCTTTTTCAAAAATATATTCACCAGAATTTCCCACTTTGCAAGAATTCCAATTCTTTTCATAGCCGCTTGTTTTTAATGCAATTGAATTGTACCACTCTTTACCTACCATAAATTCCTCCTTTAATTTAGTAACTATTAGTATACCAAATATAATACCATTTGTCAAATATTGCTAATTAACCTTTCTTATAAATTCTACTCTCAAATGCACTATATTCATTGGTATACCTACTTTTATTATAATTACATAATAACAACTCATATTTATCAGTATTATATTTAATGTTCTTCCTCATATTCTTCAAGTTCATTATTATTAAAAATTCTTTATCCTCATCTATTCGTATATATATAAATTGATCTTTTTTATATTGATTTATAACTTTGAATTCTCCATATATCAAAGTTGTTTCAGATTTTCGCAATGATATCATATTCTTAAAAAAGGAAAGTACAGATGTCTTATTAAGCTCTTGTTCTCGTACATTGCAATCTCTGAAATATTCACCTATCATTATCCATGGCTTTGTATTTGAGAACCCTCCATTTTTCTCATTCCCCCACATCATTGGAATTCTTGAATTATCCCTTGATCCAGTAAAAATAGAATTCATTATTTCTTCATTGGATTTTTTCTCACAGCTCAATTCCTTATATTTATTTAAACTTTCTATATCTCTTAATTGTTCTATAGATTTAAAATTCGGATTTCTCATTCCTATCTCTTGACCTTGATATATGAATGGTACCCCTTTAAGGCTTAAAATCAATACACATATCAACTTTGATAAATAATCATGAAGCGACACGTCAGATGTGACTTTATTAAGAAATCTTGGTGAGTCATGATTATCAGTAAATAGCGCAAACCAACAGCAATTAGTTGTGTTTCTTTGTAATTTTATCATAGCTCTTTTCAAATAATTCAGATCATATTCATAATCATCCCACTTATTTTTTCCAGCCATATTCATATGTTCAAAATTAAAAACTGTGCTCAATTCTCTTCTCTTTTCATGTATAAAATACTTCGCTACCTCAAGTCCAATCCCATTACATTCACCTACAGTGAATGTATCTCTTAAACCATAGGTTCTTCTATTTAACTCATTAATGTACTCATGGACTTTAGGTCCATAGACATAGTTTTCAATTCCCATAAATCCCGTAAGTCTCCCTATTATTTCATTACCATCTGGAAGCCCATCTTTCTTAGAAATAAAGTTTATTACGTCTAACCGAAATCCATCTACCCCTTTATTCAACCACCAATTAACCATATAATATATTTTTTCTCTCAACTCTTTATTTTCCCAGTTCAAATCAACTTGTTTCTCCGTAAAAAGATGAAGATAGTATTCCTTAGTTGGTTGATGAAATTTCCACGCACTCCCGCTGAATAAAGATTCCCAATTATTAGGTAATCCTTCATTTTCATTTCCTTTTCTCCATATATAATAATTTCTAAAAGCATTGTCTTTATCTTTACATGATTCTTTAAACCACTCATGTTCATCACTTGTATGATTAATAACAAGATCCATTATTATTCTCATATCCCTTTGGTGACATTCAGAAATTAATTCCTCAACATTCTCCATTGTGCCAAATTCGCTCATTATCTTAAAGTAATTCCTAATATCATACCCATAATCATCATTAGGAGAATCATATATTGGACTTAACCATATAACATCTATACCTAGTTCTTTTAAATAATCTAACTTTCTTATGATTCCTTTTATATCCCCAATTCCATCATTGTTAGAGTCTTTAAAACTCCTTGGATAAATCTGATAAAAAACCGCTTCCCTCCACCAAGTTTTACTTACCACTTCATTATCTTCTGGTAATTTCTCCATTTCATATAAATTCATTTTTTCACATAGCACATCAATAATCTCATCATCAATGTATTTGTTAAATAATTTACTTAGGTGTTTAAGTTTCATTCTTCTTACAATGGGATTTATTATTATTCCTTCCTTTTCAAGAAGCCCCGCCTCCCTCAGCAATTGATCAAAAATATCCCTCCCAACTGCGTTTTGAAGTACTTCCCCAACCTTACTCTCCCTATTAAACAACTCCCCATCTCCAATTACCAATATTTTACTTAATTATAACATCCCCTTTTCCGAACATCAATAAAACAGAATAACAAAAAATCGCAAGCTTTGCTTGCGATTGAGTTTGTTGACAAAGTTACAATATATTGTTTTCACTCTGTTTTCTATTGTCTGTTTGGCCAACACTCTATATTTTCCAAACCATCTATTGAATCTTTGTAAAACACAGGATCTTTCCCTTGTTGTCTTTGCTTTAAGTAATCTTTTAAAGCTTTAACAGCAACATTTCCTAACTTCAGTATAGCAATAAGATTTATCAATGCCATAAGTCCCATAAATAAATCTGCAAGATCCCATACTAATTGAATCTTCGCTACTGAACCCATTAGTACCATACCAATAACAAAAACTCTATACGCTGTCACATAAGATTTCTTTGAAGTTATAAACTCGATATTTGTTTCTCCATAATAATAGTTCCCAATTATTGAACTGAATGCGAATAAAAGTATACAAATAGCAATAAATGAATTTGCCCATGGTCCAACTTCTGAACTCAAAGCCGCCTGTGTAAGTTGTATTCCACTCAATCCTTCTGTTGTATACACTCCTGAAATTAAAATAATGAACGCTGTTGCACTACAAATTAAGATTGTATCAGTAAATACTCCTAATGTTTGAATCAGACCCTGTTTTACAGGATGACTCACGTTTGCAGTAGCAGCTGCATTAGGCGCACTACCCATACCAGCTTCATTTGAGAACAAGCCTCTTTTTATACCTTGCATAAGTGCAATTCCGATTCCCCCACCAACTGCTTGTTTTAGTCCAAAGGCACTACTGATAATTAAAGAAAATACATCTGGAATTGCTGTAATGTTTTTTATTATAACAAAAGCTGCAACAAGCAAGTATATAACCGCCATAACAGGCACTAATACCTCTGATACTTTTGCTATTCTATTTACTCCACCAAAAATAACTGTAGCAGTTATTACTGCTATTACTACACCAATTAATAATCTATCTACGTTATACGCACCTTGGAATGCATATGAAATTGTATTGGATTGCACTGCATTAAATACTAATCCAAAACATAGTGTTATAAGAATCGAAAATACTATTCCCATCCACCTTTTATTTAATGCTTTTTCCATATAATATGCTGGTCCACCTCTGAAACCATCATTATCTTTTACCTTATATATTTGAGCTAATGTGCTCTCTACAAAGCTAGACCCTGCTCCTATTAAAGCAATCAACCACATCCAGAAGACCGCCCCTGGCCCCCCTACTGCAATTGCCAAAGCAACTCCTGCTAAATTTCCTGTACCTACTCTAGATGCAGTACTTATACAAAATGCCTGAAAGGATGTAACCCCTTTTTTCTTATCTCCTTTTGCAGCCCCCGCTGCACCCTCACCTAGTAACTTAAACATATGCCCTAGCAGCCTGAATTGTACAAACTTTAATTTAAATGTAAAATACAACCCAGAAAAAATTAATAATATAATTAATACATAAGACCATAAAACCGTATTACTGCTAGAAACTATATTTTCCAATATATTCATATGGACCCTCCTCTTCATTAGTAACATAGACACAATTGTACATCATTCGACATCTAATGTCAATTTTTTTAATATTCAGTCTTTTCAATCCATATTCCCTTTCACCACTCCCCATTGTAAACTCTTCTTATTCCCCTGTTTTAAGCTTTGTTTAGAAAATACTTCATTTTATACTAAAACAATAAAACCTCACAAAAGAATTTTAATTTCATCTTTCTTGCAATCCTTTTTAAGTTTTAGTTATAACTTAGATTTAATCACTATTCAAAATCACATAGCAAGTATTCAAACCTTTTTACGTTAAATTATATCTTTGGAAAAAAAATCATATTTCAATATCCGACTCATGATATACTAGTTTTAAGATATCTTAGGGGGAAATAAAATGAATAATTTCGAAATAATAGACAGAATACAGCTAGCGATAAACTTTATAGAAGAAAATCTTAAAAATCATATCACAATTGAAGATATTTCTTCTTCAGCATTTATGTCTAAATCTAGTTTCTATAATCTCTTTTCTAGTATAACTGGAGTGACACTTAAAGAATATGTACGGAAAAGAAGATTGAACGAATCTGCTAAAATACTATTAAATGAGAATTCAAGCATTTTAGATATAGCCTTTATTTATCAATATAATAGTTATGAGGCATACTCAAGAGCATTCAAAAAATTATTTGGAATTTCCCCAATTTCATTTAGAAAAAACAAAATAAATATTGATATATATCCTAGGATTAGTTTTAAAAATACCAAAATTCAAGGAGTTGTTAAAATGATTAGTAATTTCACAAGTAATGATGTAGTTTTAGAAAATATAAGAAACTCAAATAATGGGTTTGTTTTAGACATTGATATTGATTCATTTGATAATATAAATACAAACTTTGGCCATAAAAATGGTGACATTGTTATACTGGAAGTTCATAACCGTATTAAGGATGTTTTAAAATCCAATAATGTAAATACAGAAGTCTATAGAATAGCTGGAGATGAGTTTGGTGTTGTATTAAAAGATATAGGAAAAAATCTATCCCTAAAAATTTCATCAGACATAATATCTTCTTTAAATTCTCCTATAAAAGGCGAAGACGCAGAAATCTCTTGCACTTTAACAATTGGGATTTCTGAATTTTCCATAGATATAGATAGTTCTGTGGTCTTAAATAGTGCTAAAAAAGCAATGTTCACGGCAAAAGAAAAAGGCAAGAATCAATATTGTTTTCTATAAAGTCTAAAAATAATTCCTGCAGTACATAATAAAGCACAGAAACCCATAGTTTCTGTGCTTTATTCTATTTACCTGAAACTATCACTCCATCAAATAGGATCCATGGCAAATCATTATTTCCATCAGTCACTGTTTCTTTTGAAACATCCACCACTGAGTTAAACATTTCTCCTAGATTTCCTGATATCATAGCCTCATTTATAGCCTGCTTTATCTCTCCATCTTTGATATAAAAACTATTCTTTGCCACTCCAGAAAAATCTCCACTGCTTGATGGATTTCCTCCTGAGAATCTACATAAGAGAATTCCTTCATCAATAGACTTCACCATTTCTTCAAAACTACTGTTTCCTGCTTCTATTGTCCAAGCAACTCCATTATTCTTAGATCTTTCTTTACCTGTCTTATTCGCTCCATACTGGGTCAAAATAAATGATTTTAAAACCCCTTTATCTATTACAGTCATATCTTCAGCTACAAAGCCATCACTAGTTATAAAATTTCCACCTGGAAGACTATCAGATATCATATTAGATTTTACTGTAAGCTTTTTATCAGCTATGCATTCTCCAAGCTTATCTTTAAATATACTCGTTCCTGATATTAGGGGGAAATCATTTAAATAACAGTTCACATAATACATCAACATATCATTCATACACTCTGGAGTAACTAATATTTTCCCAGTGTATTTACCCTCAAATGGAATAGCTTCTGTTTCTTTCTCTGACTGATCTAATACTCTTTTAAAATAATTAAAATTAAAAAGTTCATTTTCTATTTCTTTCACACTTATCCCAGAATAATTGAATGAAGATGCCTTTCCATTCTTCTTAGAAGTGAAGAATATACTCATATCATATACACTTCTTATCTCAACTAGCTCAACTCCGTTTGTATTCATTATCAACGCTTCACTTTTATTAAACTCAAGAATTGATTCTTCTAAATGCAAATAAGGATATCTATCTTTTATTATATCTAAAAACTCTTGGAACTTGCTATACATCTTATCTAGATTAGGTTCCATATCTCCATATGTGAATTCTCGTTTTTCTTGATATGGAGCAATATCAAAAGCTTCATCCTTCTCACCATTTTTACTGAGAGTTATAATTTCTTTACATGCTTCCTCTATGCTATTTTTATCTATATTATTTATTTTTAAAGATGCTTGTCTATCATCTTTTATAGCTCTTAAATCAAGTGTAATATCTTCATTTGTTCTTAAAAGAGATATATCACCTTGAAACACATTAAACTCAAACTTTTCTTTTCTCTGAATTACTCCCTGAACCTTATCTGCTCCCATATTCTTAAGATTAACAAAACTATATAATAACGCTTCTTTTCTTTCTTTCATAATTACTTACCCCCTATGTTAACCTTACATTTTATTGCAGGGCCACCCATACCTACTGATATAGGCTGTTTCTTTCCACAGAATCCAGCGCTTTCCCATGACATATCGTCAGATATCATAGTAACAGATTTAAGAACATCAAAGGCAACCCCTGCGATTGTAGTATCTCGTATAGCTTTTCCTAGTTTACCATTCTTGATTTCGTACCCTTTAACTACTCCAAACATAAATTCACTTGTAGAATCCGCTTGTCCATTCGATGAAGTCATTAAGTAATATCCATCTTCTACTGAAGAAATCATATCTTGTAACCTACTATTTCCAGGGATTATAGCAGTATTTCTCATTCTTATTAATGGTTCATCATTAAATTGAAAAGCCCTTCCATTTCCCTTTGGTTTTACTCCAAAATATGCCGCACTTTCTTTATTATGCATATATCCTTTTAGTATACCTTTTTCAATTATTGTAACGTCTTCAGCAACTGTTCCCTCATCATCTATATACAAAGGTATTGGGCATTGTTTCCCTTGTGCTGTATGAGCAAAATCAACTAATGTAACCAATTCACTTGCACATTGCCTACCTAAGTAGTCTCTAGCTATTGACCCACCCATAACTCCGTCTGCTTCAGTAGTGTGCCCAATGGCTTCATGCGCTAGTATTCCAGCTAAAGATGAATCTAAAATTACATCCTTAACACCTGATTTAGCATATACTCCTTCAACTTTATCTTTTAGACAATTATATAATTCATCTATCTTCTTATACAATTCCTCAGGTGATCCAAAATTATCTTCATACTCACCAGTACCACCAAATATTTCATATAACGAAATAGGCATACCTTCTTTATCTTCCATTACAAGATCTACAAATATAATTGTAATAGGAATATACGTATAGTAACTGCTTTCTTCAGAGTTTATTAACTCTTTATTTGTAGCATAACTCACGTAAGATAATGTTCTATTAACTAAACCTTCGCATTTTTCTAAAATATAGTTATCTAATTCTTTTATAAATTCCATTTTTTCTTTATCCTGTACTTTTTTATTACCAGTGGATAAATCTAAAATATTTTCTGCACTTATATGCTCAAGCTCCCCCACCTTCCGTGTTTTTTTAGATGATAGAAACTGAGCATTATGCTCGGCTTGCTTAATTACTCTTCTCACACTTTCCTCGCTCATATTTGGTGCTGATGCAAATCCCCATGCTCCAGAATTAAAAGCTCTTGAGCTAATTCCGGTTGTTGTTTCCTTATTATTTCTAATCAAATTACCATCCACCAATACCATTGAGTGTTTGGTGTATGTTTGTGCTCTTAACTCATTGTAACCAGTAAAAAAATTCTTAAAATGCCTAACTGAATTTTTTATCACTTAAGCTACCCCCTTTAAATTCATAATAATACTATTTTATCATAATTTTACATTTCATCCTAGTGTAACCATAGGCACTGTTCAATTATAATTGTTTTGTACACAAACATTTGTTTTAATTCTTTATTTAGGCAATTCGAAATAAAACCTCTGCATCAAATCGTATACCATGAGCATCCTTATATTCCATACTCTCAATAAACGATGTTGATAATCCACATAAAACATTATCAAAACTATTGTCAAAAAAATCTAACTTCTCAGCGTCCATTTGTATAAGTTTAGCATTACACAAATCTTGTTCACAAATAAGTGCCTGTGTTTCAAAATAGTAGACTTTTTCTTTTATAAACAAAATAAAGATATACCAAATAGGTATATCTTCTGGAGACATTTAATTTTCTTATTTATTATATTTTTTTATTATTTTTTCTAGTTCACCACATGAATCATATTCAACTATAACAACAGCATTCATCTTTATTCCTGATTTATCAAATCTTATAATTAACTTATTTCCATTCCACTCAAAGGACTCTACATCTTTCCATTCAGTTATAATCTGATTAACAAGAATACCATTATTATTTATTCTGAAAGCATTATGCTCAAAATAAACAAAAGAACATAAATAGAATATAATTGCTATATTCATAACAGTGTATGTGTTTACCCCAAAATTATTTATAGTCATTATAAACCTAATAATCATTAAAACAGCAAATATAGCGAATATATATTTATTCTTACTCTTTGTTTTTACCTTTCCCGTGAAAATGCTATTTCCAAAATCTTTTCTTCCTTTAATATTTCTAATGGTTATTCCAACTGATGCAATTAAAATTAAAATAGAGAAAATCCCTAAAAAATTATCCATATACTCCTCCTTCGTTAATTTAAACTTCATTGTATATCAGTGATCTTTCATTGTCAATTTCATTTTGGTATATCAAATTTATTCTTAACTAAAATTCAAAAAAAATCATAAAGATACCTTATAGGCTTCTTTATGATTTTAATTACTTATCTTAAACAGCTGCTTTATCTATAACCATCTCTTCTTTTGACTCATACTTCATAATTTTTAATATTACATCAGTTAATATTTCTGAAGCGAATCCAGCAAATGACCCGCATGCTAAAGAAATAATTGTTATCGGGAAATTCATCCCTGATGCAATCAATGCCGACCATCCTAAAAATGCCGCTGGAATAAACGAAACTAAAGAAAATTTAGACTGCAATATTATTCCACATGAACCTAGTCCATTAGTAGCAGCAATAGCCCCTGTTTCTCCTATTAAAGGTATTAATGGAGTCGCAAGAAATGAAGTTGCTATACCCCAGCATGTACCACTGAAATTTGCGATCAAAGCTTTTTTTACACCTTTCATTCCATTACCACCAGCTGCAAAGAAACTTGACCAAGCTATAAACCCAGCAACCGTACTTAAACCTAACATAAAGCTCCCAACTGTCCAAGCAAACCCTATTATTCCACTACTAATACCTATAGCTAATAGTTTTTTCATATCCATATTTACACTCCTCCTGATCTCATTTCTGTTGAACTTGCCATCGTTCGCACATTTGCCACTTTAGCACATGAATTATTATATTCAAATTATGTATTACTTAGTTTTGAAAAATAAAAAAGTCCCTATACACATCCGATAATTTGAATTATGTATAGGGACGAAAGTTTTCGTGTTATCACCCTATGCTACAGCAATTTATACTGTATGCTCTCTATCGGTAGCAAACCGTATAACCAATAATTTTATTTTAAAATTGCGTCCTATATTATTTTATAAATATTTTTGTGATTTTTCAAGTATATTTTTAAAAAATATAGTCTTTATTTTAATTTTTTTTCTGAAACTAATATAAAATATCCAGATTTCTTATTCTCTATAATACAGTTTCCAAACAATGATTCAAGTTTTTCTTGCGAACTTGGTGCACCTTGTTTTTTCTGAATAACAACATATATTTTTCCACCATCATTTAAATGCTCAGCTGCTCCTTCATAGATACCATGAACAACCTCTTTTCCTGCTCTAATTGGAGGATTTGTTATTATATAATCATATTTCTTAGTAACACTGTCTAATTTATCAGATTTAAATACTTTAACTCTATCCCCTACTCCATTTGCTTCTGCATTCTCTGATGCTAACTCCATAGCTCTCTCATTAACATCTACCATTGTTACATTTATCTCAGGATAGAACTTTGCAAACGTCACTCCAAATGTACCATATCCACATCCTACATCTAGAAGATCACCTTTAATATTCTTATTATTATCTAAAAATGTTTTAATAAGTAAATCTGATCCAAAATCAACTTTAGTCTTAGAAAAGACTGCATTACTGCTAGTTAATTTTATTTTCTCACCATTGATATAATAATCTAATGTATGTTTTTTATGTTCTGTACTTGATGTACTACTAAAATAATGTTCCACACTCTTCACCATAACTTTCTATATTATGTAATGCATATAATAAAATAATGCTCATAAATAAAATGAGCATTACTTCTACTATAAGTATAAGATAAATACCTTATTAATTCAAGTTCATACTTTGAACACTCAGAATTCAAACAACTAATTGTTTAAATTCTTCTTAAATTCAAAACTCTTCAATTCACCTTTAACTATCACTCCATTACATTCAACAAATGTTTGATAATAAATTGTTCCCTCATTAACATCCTTTATTGATTGTATAAAATAATCATCTCTTTGATTATCATAGTATGATTTTGTTGATAATTCATCTTTACTATATCCCCAATAAAAACCATACTTATAACTTCTCATTGAATTCATATTTTCACACTTACCTATAAATAATACTGTGTTTTTTTCATATCCATTTAATGCATTAACAGTTACAACCTCTAATCCTTCTTGCTTTTCCATACAAAACCCTAATATAACACCTTTTGTTATTTCATCATCATATTCAATAAATGCCTGATAATAATACGTCTTCCCCTTTTCAACATTATCTATCTCATAATCCCTAAAACCATTATGTCTGTTTTTTTCTTTTATTGAGATTTTTTTTGTTAAGTTATCCTTATCATTCCCTATAAAGAATCCGTAATCAAGTACCTCATTATTATCAATATCATTAAACATACCACTTATTATAACTTTATTATCTTGAGCAAATCGGTTTCCAAATGTATTGACATTATTCCCATCCCAATTATTGTTCCGGTTGTTGTTCCAATTATTATTCCAATTACCAAATTTGTTTTGATATAAATTTTTATTAAATTCTTCATTGCTCCCCTTATGGAACCAATGCACTTCTCCTTTTATAATTTCATCTTCATATTCGATAAATGCCTGATAATAATATGTCTTTCCTGTTTCAAAATCTATTTCATAGTCCATAAAACCACTCTGTCTATCTTCTTCTCTTAACGATATTTTTTTAGTAAGATTCTCCTCTTCATTTCCAATAAAGAATCCATAATCACGTACCTCATCATTATCAATATCATTAAACATACCACTAATTATAGCTTTATTGTCCCTTGTAAATCTATTTCCTAATGTTTTAACAGTTTGTCCTCCCCAATTCTTCCAGTTATTGTTACAGTTATTGTTCCAGTTATTGTTACAGTTATTATTCCAATTATTGAATTGATTTTTCTTCATTTCTTCAATTTCACTTTTTATCTTTTTAAAATTGATTTCACTGTTTTTTTCAGAATCATCTGCAAAAACATTACATGTTGTTAAAAGAAACAACATAATCAAACTTATTAGAGTTCCCTTAATTAATGTCTTCCTCATACAATTATCCCTCCCATAATTAATACCTAATTTTAACATCTTATGGATTTTATTTCAACGAAACTTATGACTATATATTTGTAATTATTAATAAACAAAAAAAATTTTCTTATGGAAAATCCTCGCAAATCATTTGATTAACGAGGATTTATATATATTATTATAAATTACTTATTTATTCCATTCATGTGATAAGATTGCATATTCATAAGAATCATGCCATATAGGTTGTCCTTCAGATGTTTTTTTGAACCAAACATTTTGTAGCATACACCCTTCTCTTCTCATAGATAATCTCTCTAATAGTTTCCATGAAGGAGTATTATTGATATTTGCATGAGCTATTATCCTATGTGCCTGTTTTTCTTCAAATCCATATTGAAGTATTCTCATTGCTGCTTCTGTTGCATAGCCTTTACTGTAGAACTTTGGATTAAATATATATCCAATTTCCCAAGTGTTGAATTCTTCTGGTTCATTGAAATTGAAATATATCTGACCTATCATCTTATTATTTTCTTTTAAGCAAACTGCCCAAAAACAACTATCTTCCCCTGCTTCATATCTTCCTTTTGCCGCTTCCTTGCACTCTTCTTCACTAAACGTATAAAACTCTTCAAATTTTACTACTTCTGGAATTGATAAATATTCGTATAAATCTTTCCAATCCTCTGTCTTAAATCTTCGTACTATTAGTCTTTCTGTTTCCATTCATTAATCCCCTTTAATTATGTAATTCTACTCTTGACTACTATATTATATATTAATTGTATAATATATACAATGTTTTTTTCAAAATCTATATCTATTGTCTCATAATTACTCCCTAGAAAACCAAAACTACTCCATACATTTTCAAAGGAGTAGTTTTTACATCTACTATGATTTTTTTTCCCAAAGACCATGTAAATTACAATATTCTCTTGCAACTACTTTATCTGCTTTCTCTACCTTGAATGTTACTTCTGGTATATCATTATGAGTAAATTCTTTTCTGTAGATTCTACTACCAACTATCAATTCAACCCATTGAATATAATGTTTTTCCATCATTGGGTGATTTTGATTTTCTCCAATTCTTACTTTATAACCCTCTTCAATCTCTTCAATGAATGGTACATGTTTTTCAACAGATGTATCAGCTGTTTGCCCTTGTAAAAGTTCCATCTTTTCACCACAGCATACCATAGGTGCACCATTCCCCTTAATTACCTCAACAATATTTCCGCACCTATTACATCTGTAAATCTCCAAATTTTTAGTCATTTTAACCCCTCCATTTAACACATAATATAATATCAATTTTCTAGTTAACCATAGATTTTATTACCTTTTATGTTAACCATACTAGTTAATCTAAATTGTAATCATATTATTTATATTCAATACTTTTTTAAAAATACCTTTTATTACAAGATATCTTTTATCTCTTGTATTGCTGACATTAAAGCAATTCCATCCAGACAAGTATTCCCCAGTAATTTAAGATAGTTATGTTTTTTTATTCCCCCAAGTGCAATCAACTTTGGTACAATTTTATTTTGAGATTGATATATTTCATAAAAATCATGTATCATCTTTTCTAACCCAGTGATTCCTAAAGTTTTCACAGTATTTTTACAGGATGGTTGAAATATTGGGGAAATCAAGGCATAATCTGGAGAAACTTTCTCTGTTAGCTTTATTTCTTCTTTATTATGAGCTGACACACCAATCTTTCCAAAGTCATTAAGATCGACTCTATTATTAATAATCTTTTCCATATTTTTAACATTCAGATGAAATCCATCTGGTTTAAGATTCAGAAGTTCTTTAGTTGGATATGCATTTATTATTAATTGAAAATCATATTGTTCTTTAAGAACTCTTAGTTCTTTGCAAATCTTATCAATATCTGAAAGACTATCATATCCTCTGACTATAACGATATTTACTCCATGTTTAATACCTTCTTTTTGTTTTTTTATCATAATGTTTAACTCATCACGATGATCTGTAATCGCTACAATTATACTTCTGCTCATCAAAGTAACATCCAATCTTTGAGTACTGGTTGATATCCTACTCTTTCTATCATTTTGATAACATCTTCAACTGATGACTCATCTGATATTTTAAATTGCTTTTCACTATTCTTATTAATTTTATGTCCACCAACTTCTGTTGATACTCCCGCTGACATTTTGTTTACTCCAATAGGAATTAGATTTTCTCTCATACTCTTTGATTCTCTAGTTGATATATTTATAGAACAATGTGGTAGAAACAACTTCAATGCTGAAAATATTTGGACAAACTCTCTATCTGTAATCTCATTATATTTATAAGGTACATTTTCTGTTGATGATATTTCTTTTATTCTTGGAAGTGATATTCCCACCTCCACCTCAGGAAATTTTTCCGAAAGATATTTTGCATGCAATCCAACTTTATAAATTTCTACTCTCCAATCATCCAATCCTAATAGAGCACCAATATTTATGGTTCTCACTCCAGCAATACAGGCCCTTTCTGGTGTATCTAACCTGTATAAATAATCTCTTTTAGGTCCTTTAATATGAACGTTTTTGTATATTTCTCTGTCATATGTTTCTTGATATATCGTAACCCCATCAATTCCAGCATCTACAAGTTCTTTATATTGATGAGTCTTCATTGGATATACTTCTAAAACAACAGATTGAAAATACTCTCTAAGTATCTTAACAGCATCCTTAATATATTCTACTGAAGTTTTAACTTCTGATTCACCAGTCAACAATAAGATATGCTTTATTCCTGTCTTACTTACTTCTTCCGCTTCTTCTCTTATCTCATCAAGTGTTAGTTTATTTCGCTTTATAGAATTGTTACAATTAAAACTACAGTATAAACAACGATTAACACAATAGTTAGAAATATACATTGGGGTATACAGAGTAATTGCTTTCCCGAAATGTTTTAAGGAGTTTATTCTTGAGTTTTGAGCCATATGTTCAAGGTTATTTGCACCTTCTTGTGAGAGCAATTGTAAAAACTCATGCTCATCAATTTGCTCTTTATTTAAAATTTTGATTATATCATCATTGCTAACTGTTTCAATTTCTCTTAATATTTTTTCAATATCTAATTCGTCTAATACTTTACTAATACTCATATTTTATCTCCTAAAAAACCTGTTAATGGTGATGATGCTTCAGCTCTATTTAGAACTCGTCCTAATTTTGCTTCATATGCTAATCTACCTGCTTCCACTGCCATACCAAAAGCTCTTCCCATTATTACTGGATCCTGCGCTGTGGCAATCGCCGTATTTACCAATACAGCATCTGCTCCCATTTCCATTGCAAAAGCAGCTTCTGAAGGTTTCCCTATTCCTGCATCTACAATAATAGGTATATTAATTTCATCTATAATAATCTTTATCATCTCTTCTGTTCTTATTCCTCGATTGGACCCAATAGGTGAGCCCAAAGGCATAACAGTAGCTGCGCCTGCATCCACTAATCTCTTTGCATCCATAAGATCTGGACTCATATATGGTAATACAACAAATCCTTCTTTAGCCAAAACCTCAGTTGCTTTTATAGTCTCCATGTTATCCGGTAAAAGATACTTATTATCTCTCACTACTTCTATTTTAACCCAATCTCCGCACCCCATAGCACGAGCTAACCTAGCAATCCTTATAGCCTCTTCTGCTGTTCTTGCTCCTGATGTATTAGGAAGTAATTGTATACCTTTAGGAATAAAATTTAAAATATTATGTTCTTTTGAATCTAAATCAACTCGTCTAAGAGCCATTGTTATTACTTCTGATTCACTACTCTCAATAACACTAGGAATAATAGACTTTGATGGAAACTTACCACTTCCAATAAACAACCTACTATTCAATGTCCTTCCACCGATTATTAATTTATCTTTCTTAATACTACACATAATTAAACCTCCAATTCATTCATTAATATTCTCAGCACGCAGTTTGCTTCATGAGATGCTACAATTCCTACCCTAGGTGCCATTAATCCATCAAATTCTTTTGCAGCATTTACTAGATCTCCTGATAGATAGAATCTATCTCTTACTTTTTGTGTCGCTATAGTATTTGAACTATAATATCCAGCCATCCCTGATGCTGCTACTATGTATTTATCTGAATTCATCAATACCCAATTTGTTAACTCTGCTTTACATACGGGATTATCAAAAGCTTCTACGATAATATCACAAGATTCAAAATATAATTTATAATTTGATTTATCCAAATGCACATCATGGGCTACTACCTCTATGTACGGGTTAATTTTTTCTATTATTTCTTTCGTGGCATCTGCTTTCTTCATTCCTATTTGATCAATGAAATAATTTTGTCTATTTAAATTAGTCGGATCAACAACATCAAAATCACAAATAATCAAAGTTCCTACTCCAATCCTTGCAAGTTCCATAGCAATATTTGATCCAAGACCTCCAAGACCTGCAATCCCCACTTTAGCATTCTTAAGTTTTCCATAGACATTTGGAGAATGCCTAGCTTTTAAAAACTTTGCCATCTCTTCTTCTGTTGGAACTTTCCCTTTTTTAAGCATATAAATTTCATCACCATTTTTCACATCAGTTTCCCAAGTAACTAGGTGTCCATTTTTAATCAAAATATCACATGTCACTAAATCTTTTTTATTAATTTTTTTAATAATCTCTTTCAAATTTAAATCTTTACGTAGATTCCTCTCTAAATTATTCAAGTCATATATTGAGTCATTTATTGCAACCTTCATTTAACCCCCTCCAATAAACCCAACTATTTCAATTTTCTCACGACCATCTAACATGAGTTCTTCAAAACTTTCTTTTGGAATAATCTTTTCATCAACTTCCACAACAACCTGATCAGCTACAAGGTTAAGCTCATTTATAAGATCTTTTAAAAGAATATTTGAGTACACCTTTTCCTTCCCATTAATTATCAATAATAAAATCTCCTTTCATTTTTAAATAATAAAAGCACACCCATTTGAGTGTGCAACTTATTCCTACGCTGGCATTATCCAAACAGGTTCATTGGGTCAGTACTTATAGTCCTTTCTCAGCCGGTAACACCAGCTCCCCACTTATTCAATTGTTTAACTTTTTAATAATAAAATAAAAACCTGCCATAAGGCAGGTTGAGTTATTCACATATTAATATAAATAATCTACAAGCTTCCCTACGTTAGTTCTAACTAAATCAGGTTATAAGGGTCAGGATCTACATCCCTCTCAGCAAAAGCACCCCTAGCTACTTTATTTTCATGTTATAAGTAATCTTTACAACATCATGTTATACCATATCTTGGCTTATGTCAATATGTAATTACAATAAAATACTACACCATTACCATTGCTATAATTTAATCCATATGGTATGTTTATGTTATTATATAGCAATCATTTAATTGTAAGGAGAGATTAATTTTGAAACTATTTTTTATATCTGACATTCATGGTTCTTTATATTATTTAAACAAAGCAATAGAAGCTTTCCATATGGAGAAAGCCGCTCAAATAGTAATTTTAGGTGATGCCCTTTATCATGGCCCAAGAAATCCACTTCCAAAAGATTATAACCCTAAAGAAGTTGCTTCTATATTGAATTCTCTTAAAGGAAAGATTATTGCTGTAAGAGGTAATTGTGATAGCGAAGTAGATCAGATGGTGATTGAGTATCCAATGATGGCTGATTATTCATTTATCTTATGTAATAATAGAAGAATATTCTTAACTCATGGACATATATTCAACGTAGATAATCCACCAAAATTGACAGGTAATGATGTGTTAGTACATGGTCATACTCATATACCTGTAGCTGAAAAAACTAAGGATTTTTATTTAATTAATCCTGGTTCTATTTCTTTACCTAAAGAAAATAATCCTAATACATATGGTATTTTAGAAAACAATAAATTTAAAATAAAAGATTTCCAAGGAAATATTGTTAAATCAATAATTCTCGAATAATCAAAATCCGGTTTTAACACGCAATTTATAATTTATTTGAATATGCCTTACTAAAGGAAAAAGGATTAAATTTGGATGTCCCAAACTTTAATCCTTTTTATAGTACTTAATATTTAAATATGCCTTAGTCAACATTTGTAAAATTCACAATAAATTTTTCAGCATCTTCTATGCTCAAGGGCTTAGCTATATAATACCCTTGTATTACATCACACTTATTATTTTTTAAATACTCGTACTGGTCGTAATATTCTACTCCTTCAGCAACAATTTCTAACTTTAATCGATGAGCTAAACTAATTATTAAATCAATCAACTCATATTCATCATTGTGAATACCATCTACAAAACTTTTATCAATTTTAAGTACATCAATAGGTAACCATTTCAAGTAATTCAATGAAGAATATCCTTTTCCAAAATCATCTAAAGATATTTTAAAACCCAATTCTTTTAGTTTAAGAACAATATCTTTAGCATTTTCAAATGATTCAATGAACATATTTTCCGTAATCTCAATTTGTATCTTATTAATATCTATGTAAATCTCTTTAATCAACTTTTTCACTCTATTAATTATCTTGGTATCTTTCAATTGATTTGGTGAAATATTCAATGATATTACCCCCATATCAATCCCTTTTTTCTCCCATGATTTCAATTGAGTAAAAACTTCCTCCATAACCCAAAAATCAATTTCTCGTATTAACCCAGTCTGTTCTGCAATAGGAATAAACTCCATGGGAGGTATAATCCCTTTACTAGGATGGTTCCACCTTATCAATGCCTCGAACCCTTCTACTTTATTTGATTTTATATTAATTTTAGGTTGATATACTAAGAAAAACTCATTCTTTTTAATTGCTTTATTTAAATCTTCTTCAATCGAAAGTCTCTTCATATTTTTTTCATATAAATCTTTATTAAAAAAGCAAAAGGAATTCTTTCCTTTTATTTTTGCTCTATACATTGCACTGTCCGCATTTTTGAAGAGTTCATCAGAATTAGTTTTTTCAGAAGTGTTTACAGCAATTCCAATGCTTGCAGTTATAAAAATTTCTTTAGATTTTAAGTAAAATGGCTCCTTAAATTTATTAAGAATATCCTTTGCTCTCTCCTCAACATATTCTAGATTTGGATAATCATATATAATTGCAATAAATTCATCTCCACCAAAACGCGCAAATAATTCATTTTCCTTAGATGATTCCATAATTCTTGGAGCAACCTTTTGTAAGATATAATCTCCGGCAGAATGACCATATATATCATTTATATTCTTAAAATTATCTAAATCTAAAAGGAAAACTGCAATGTTTCCACTATTTTTATTTTTTATCTCATTTAACTTATTATTAATTTGAATAGTGCATCCATTTCGATTATATAAATTAGTTAAATCGTCATAATATGCCATCTTTTCTATTCTTTTTTCATAAAGCTTTTTATCTGTTATATCACTAGCAGAGCCTGCTATTTTTATAGGTTGATTGTTCAAGTCTCTTTGGATTTTAGATTTACATAATATCCATTTAATCTGTCCATCTTTAGAAACCAGTCTATATTCATCTTGATACTCATCATCATATTTAAGATGTTTATAGAATTTTTCTAGTGTTTTCTTTCTATCTTCCTCATATATAAGTTTAGCATAGTCTTTTATTGTCTTAATTTCTTTTGACTTTACACCTATGATTTCTTCAACTCTATCGGATATGAATAGATTACCCTTTCTCCAATCTACATCCCAAATGATGTCATTTGATCCCTCAGCCACTAATTTATATCTTTGTTGTGATTCTTCTAAAGAAATACTTTGTTCCTTAAGATTTTCGTATTGATCCCTTAATTCTTCTTCCGTTGCTGTAAGTTCCTCATAAACAGCTGTAATTTCTTCATTATTCTCTTTCAAATCCAGATATGCCTCGTTGAGTTTCATTTTAGAATATCCAATATCAGTAATGAGCTCTGATAAACCAGTTAAAAAGTGAACTACACTTTTTATTTTTTCTTCTGGAAAAACCGTCGTACTTCTTACAGCCTTTAAATATTCTTCTTTATTCATTCCCGTTTCATCCGCTAATTTTTCATAAAAATCAAGATCAGGTTCTTCAAAAAAAAATTGTCCTTGAAATACTGTAGCAATTCGGTGCCCATCAATAATTATAGGAGATCCAATATCAACCAACCCATTCTTACATTTCGTTACCACACATCGCTCCCCCGCATTGAATCTACCTGCCATAGCCATATCACTTTCAATACATCTTTTATTGGTTATGGGATTCATTCTATGAAATTTTGTGCATATAGGCTTCCAGCCTGTCTCAATTATAACTTCTCCTTGGGCATCAATTATTGTTGATGGTATTCCTGTAGTATCATATAAATGATCAAGTAGTCCTTGTAACCTGTTAACGTCAATTAAATCAGAAAATTTATATTTCACGGTACCCCCCCTTAGCTTCTTTTCGAAAAATTCTATTCAATCTCAAGTATTTCTATAGTCAAACTTATTTAAGTATATTTTAAAATCTCACGCCTTTACTAACTTCCTCTCAGATAAGTCAATTTCTTAAGCATTCATATTTCAATTATAAGTAGATATTCCTCCAATATCAAGATAAATTAAACACTTTTCTACAGATAATTACATTTTTAACTTTATTAACCTCGAACAATTGTATCATAATGTAAAAGAACATCTAACCCCTAGATTAGATGCTCCTTAATTACCTTGTACCACATTTGATTTTAGGCGTATGAAATAAATAACATGTCAGATTGCCAAGTATAGACATTCCAAGTTGAAACTAAACTTATACATACTCAAAACTCATTGAAGCGCTGCGATTTTGAGATATGTATAAATAAAGTTTAACTATTGATTCTCTATAATTGATTATATACAAGTAGGCACATAACTTAATCCTGTACTTTCATCATATCCATTCATGATATTCATATTTTGAATAGCCTGCCCTGCTGCTCCTTTAATTAAATTATCTATTGCGGCTATTATAATAAGTTTATTATTCTCTTTATTAATTTCAAAATTTATATGACACAAATTCGAATTTTTAACCCATTTTGATTCAACATAAATCCCTTTATCTAATATTTGAATAAATTGTTTATCCCTATAATACTTTTCATAGATTTCTTTCACATTATCATATTCAATATCCTTTATAAGTTCTGTATATACTGTTATGAGCATACCTCTTTGCATTGGAATTATATGTGGAGTAAATGTCAACTTTATCTTTTTATCAAGAAAGAATTCCACCCCTTTTTTCACTTCTTGACTATGTGGATGATTATTTATTTTGTATGCCTTAATTGATTCATTTCCCTCTACAAAATGGGTACCTAATGTGAGAGTTCTCCCCCCTCCAGATAATCCACATTTACCATCTACTATAATGTCTTCTCCAATAATATTTTCCTTAATTAAAGGTAGTAATGCTAATTGCATTGCTGTAGCATAACAACCAGGGTTAGCTAAATACTTTGCTTTCTTTATTTTTTCTATATTCCATTCACTAAGACCATATACAAACTGCTCAGTTAGTTCCATTGATTTATGTTCTTTACCATAAAATTTACTGTACTCATCCTTGTTCATGAATCTATAATCTACACCAATATCTATTATTTTTATATCCCTCATCATATCCTCTGTCAGATTTTCCATCAATACTCCATAAGGTAATGCTGAAAATAATAAATCTATGCCTTTAGTTATAGTATTCCAATTTAATCCCTCACAAATATAGTCATTCAATCCAACAAAATTTCTATATGAATGACTATATTTTTTCCCTTCATACGCCTTAGATACTATTTTTTTTATTTTCACCTCTTTATGATTTGCAAGTAACCTAACTAGTTCTTCACCTGCATATCCTGTTGCTCCTAATATTCCTACATTCAACATATAATCTTCCTCATTTCATTGAAATTATCCTTAGACATATTCAAATACCCAAATATCCAATCACACAGAGAATAATTGTAATTGACCAAAAAGTATACACTATTTTCGTCTCTTTCCACCCACATTTCTCTAAATGATGATGATATGGTGCTATCTTAAATACTTTCTTTCCTGTTAATTTTAATGATGTTAATTGTATTATCACAGTTACTGTTTCCCATAAACACAATGCAATAACAATAATTAACAACAGTGGAATATTCAATTCAATCATAAAGATTGCTATTGCACCACCAAGAAATAATGATCCAGTATCACCTATGAATATTTTTGCTGGATACTTATTAAACGCCAACATTCCTATACAAGAGGCTTGTATAATTAATGAACTATATAATACACTTGTATTTTTAAATTGCCAAGAAATCAAAGCTATTAATGCTAACACTATTATGCCTATCCCCAACGCCAATCCATCTAATCCATCTGTAATATTTACACTGTTTGTTGTTCCTATTAATAATACTACCAAAAATACTGAATATAATATTATATTTAATTCAATTCCCTTATTGATAAATGGAACCATTACTATCCTATTGACCTGATTAGTTGATATAAAAAATAGTACATAAAATAAACTTATCATAGTCAATCCTATCAATTTCTCTTTTGGCGTAACTCCATCTCTGATTTTTTTTATTTTTATATAATCATCAATGAAGCCCATAAACCCAAATAATATAATAAAAATATTGAACCATAATATTTCTTTGTTTATCAAATAGTAAATTATACTCATAATCAATAAAACAATATTCATAACTACGCCGCCCATTGATGGAGTGTTTAATTTATTTTTATGTAATTCTCTTATACAGGATTTCTTAATTACCTCAGAGGTTTCATTCCTTTTTAATATTTTATTATCCTTCACCAATTTTATAAAATATTTTATTCCAACAACAGTGCACAATAGGCTACTTAAATATATAATTATGATTTCCATTCTGTCCCCCTTACCTAAATATAACCTTATCTCTTCTTTAATTTTATATATTATCAATATTATACCACATGCAGTGAAATAAAAAACACATGAAGAGGCTTGTGGAATTAGTAAGAGAATATAATACTAGAAGCCTGTTCTCTCAAATTCACGAGAACAGACTTCTATCTATATGTGTTTTACATTAAATTTATTTCACAAACTCGTTTATTAACTGTATAACTGCCGGTCCCAATAAAACTATAAATATACTTGGAAAAATAAATAGTACAAGTGGAAATAATATTTTAATCGGAGCTTTCATTGCTTCTTCCTCTGCCCTTTGTTTTCTTTTCTCTCTTTCCTCTTCAGACTTTACTCTAAGTATTTTTACAATACTTATTCCAAGCTTTTCAGCCTGAAGTATATTATTGATTAAAGATTTTATTTCATCAAACTCAAGACGTTCCTTTACACCCGTTAATGCTTCTTTTCTTGTTTTACCTAATCTCATTTCTTCAAGACAAATGTGAAATTCCGAAGGTAGCACACCAACTTTTTTCGAAATTACCTTATTTAATGCACCATCAAAACCTAATCCTGCCTCAAGACAAACAGTTAAAATATCAAGAAAATCTGGAAGTTCTTTTAACCCTTCTTTATATCGCTGCTTAATCTTTTGATTAATATAATAATTAGGTATTATAATAGCAAAAATAAAACCAATTAACCCTAGAACAATAACACCGTTTATACCTGAATTAAGTAATTTTGCATACATACCAAACAATACAGGTAATACTATCTTTAAAGTTATTTTTAATGCATGAAACTCAATTGGTGTCATACCAAATGGATTTCCAGCTTGAAGAAGTTTTCTATCTAAAACCTGTTCTTTTTTTGAAGAAATCTTTTCACCAAAAAAACCTTTGGTCTTTCTTCTTAATTGAAGTATTATTCTTTGTGAAAGAGGTTCATTTTCTTCTTCTCTTTTAATTATAACCTTTTCAGTATTAACAAACTCATCTAATCTTTTTTTTGTTTTAAACTTAGGTTCATAAATTCTTAAAACTATATAAAATATAAACAATGTAATGGTTAATAAGAAAAAAATCACTACCATATCTTACACCTCGATTTTAGTTAACTTGTTAATCAATAGGAATCCAATTAGTCCAGATATAACACCAACTGATATCATAATAATCCCCAATGTATTTTCGAATAGACTTTGCATATATTCTGGATTTATCAAATAAATCATTAATCCAAGTATAATTGGAAGTGAACCAATTACTCTTCCTGATAGTCTACCTTGTGATGTCAAAGTTTGAACCTGTCGTTGTATTCTAATTCTCTCTCTTATAGTTTTTACTATTGTTTCAAGTACTTCTGCTAGGTTTCCACCAACCTGACGTTGAATTAAAACAGCCTGTATCATAATTTCAAGGTCATCGCTTGGCATTCTTGTACTTAAATTATTTAATGCATCTTCCATAGTAATTCCATAACTCATTTCCTTTAAAAGTATCTTAATTTCTTCTCTTATTGGAGACTCACACTCTTCTGCAACAACTTTTAAAGCCTGTGGAAAACTGTAACCTGATCTTAATGAACCTATTATTGTTGTTATCATATCTGGTAAACCTTCATTAAATTTAAGTATTCTAATCTTAATCTTTCTCTTTATCCATATTTCAGGTGATTTATATCCAATAATTCCTCCGAGAATTAAAAAAATCATATTATTTGCTATAAAATATAATATACCACCCATAATAGTTGCTAAAAGCCATTTTAACATTATATATTCTTCAGAATTCAAGTGAACTCCAGCACTTCTAAGCATCTGTTCAGTTTTCTCTTGATTTAAGTTTGATAGTTTTTCTCGTATTATTTCATTTAATCTTTTTAAACTACTCTTATCTACACTGAGCTTTTCCTTTTTATTCTTTAATTTTTTCTCTCTTTTATCTATTTCTAAATAATAGTCAATTCTTCTTTCAATTCTCTTATCTGATAAAATAAAATAATAAAACATTGAAATAATTAATAAAAAACAAAATACAAAGAAAAACAATAAAATAATCCCTTTGATAACTACCACTCCTTTAAGGCAAGTTCAAATAAATAACAAGTCAGTCTACTCGTATATTTGCCTTGTTATTTATTTTCACATGTCAAACTTAAATATAGAATCTGGAATATGTATACCTGAGGATTCAAGTCTGTCATAAAACTTAGGACGAATTCCTGTGGAAACCATGGCACCTATTATTTTTCCCTTTTTATCAATGCCCTGTTGTTTAAATGTAAAGATATCCTGAAGGACAACTATATCTCCCTCAAGGCCTTGTACTTCAGTGATGTTAACAATTTTCCTTGTCCCATCTTTTAACCTTGCTTGCTGAACAATTAAGTCAATTGCACCTGAGATTTGCTGACGAATTGCTTTTATCGGAAGTTCCATCCCTGCCATTAAAACCATAGTTTCAAGACGAGTAATCATATCCCTTGGACTGTTAGCATGCCCAGTAGCTAGTGATCCATCATGACCAGTATTCATAGCTTGAAGCATGTCCAATGCTTCCCCTCCACGAACCTCTCCAATTACAATTCTTTCAGGTCTCATTCTCAGAGAGTTTCTAACAAGATCCCTAATTTTCACTGCTCCCTTTCCTTCAATGTTTGCAGGTCTAGACTCTAATGAAACTACGTGCTCCTGTGAAAGTTGTAGTTCTGCAGCATCTTCAATTGTAATAATTCTTTCATCGTCAGGAATAAAGGAAGATAAAACATTTAATGTTGTCGTTTTCCCTGAGCCTGTCCCCCCACTTATGAAAATATTCAGTTTTGCCTTAACACATGCATCAATAAAAATTGCCATATCCCTTGTTACTGTCCCAAAGCTTATTAAATTTTCAATTGTCAGAGGATCTTTTGCAAATTTTCTTATAGTAATTGTTGGACCATTTAATGCAAGAGGTGGGATTATTGCATTAACCCTTGAACCATCTGGAAGTCTTGCATCAACCATAGGGCTGCTCTCATCTATTCTTCTGCCAAGGGGTGATACAATCTTTTCAATTACCTGCATAACATGTTCATCATCCCTAAATTGCACGTCAGTTAATTGAATTTTACCATTTCTCTCTACATATACTTGATCTGGTCCATTCACCATAACTTCACTAACCTCAATATCATTTAAAAGTGGATTTATTGGTCCATATCCAGTTAAATCATTAATAAGTTCCTGTACAACTCTTTTTCTATCTATATCCGCAAATTGTTCTCCATCCTTTTTTATAATTTCAAAAGCTATTGAATCAATTTTAGGGATTAACTCTTCCACTTCTTCATCTTTAAATTCATCCATTATTCTTTTTTGAAGCTTGTTCTTTAATTCCTGTTCTTTACCAGTTGGAGTATAAAAAATCTTCTTCGAAGAATTACTTTTATCATCTACCTGGTGAACTAATCTAGTTTTTTTATCTATATTTTCATTTAATTTATTATCATCGTTACTCTTTACTTTATTAATTCTATCAAGTAGCCCCATGTTTCCACTCCTTTATTAGGCAAGTTCAAATAAATAACTAGTTAGTATACTCGTCTATTTTGCATCTTTGACTTGTTATTTATTTTCACATGCCTTACTTACTTTTTTTGAAAACTCCAAATAAACCAGTTTTTTTACGCCTTCCTCTTCTTCTTCGACCTTTAAGTAAGGAGTTACTTCTATAAAATTGAGTTGCTAAATTTACAATTTCATTTGAAATTTTTTCTTTAGGTTTGCTTATAACAAATGGTATCCCAATATTAAATGATTTTGATACAACTTTAAAATTGTCTGATATAAAGTATAAATCTTCTATATTGAGTATGTTTTTAATGTCCTTAAATTTAATTACACTTTCCATATCGCCTCTATTTATGATGATTTTTGTTTTTTCTTCCAACTCTAACGCCTTTATAGTTTTTAACATTGTTTTTGTATTTTTTAAGGCTGCCATCTCAAGGTCTGTAATCAGCATAATCTTATCAGCCTTTTCCATAAAACTAATATTATGTTCTGATAGCCCTGATGATAAATCCACTATTAAAAATCCATTTTCCTCTAAAATCTTGTCACAAATTGTTTCAATAGCTGTGGTAGTAATTAAATCTGCATACTCAGGCTTTAAAGGTGCAGATAAAATTTTAACTCCACTTTCATGTTTCTGAAGATAATTGGCCAACATGTCGCTATTTAATGATTCTACATCATGGATTACATCACTTATTGTAAGTTTAGGTTGTATATCTAAAGCTAGGTTTACATCACCAAATTGAAAGTTTGCATCTAAAATACAGGTTGAAAAGCCCTTCTTAGCAAGTGCAACTGCTATATTTACTGAAATTATTGTTTTTCCAACCCCTCCCTTTGCACTAGCAAAAACAATCATCTCACCCTTTTTTCTTTCAGTTGTTTCATGGATAATTTCATTAACATCCATTTGGCTTTACCTCCTTGAATCACTTTCTTATGGGAATATTTTGCTTCTAAGAGTAAGTTTTATACTTCCTCTTTCATCTGCATTTATTAGTTTAACTATATCTTGTGGTTTTAATTCCAATGTAACTGCGATATACTCAACTCCATCATCACTGTCATTTGTTCCTTTTTTAACTTCATTTTCTTTTTCATTTAGTCGTTTACCAACTGCTAAAACTCTTATATTTTCAAGTAATATTTCTGTATTTACTTTTTTTTCTAATCCATCTTGTTTAATTTCTTCACTAAAAACCACATCTACATTATCTTCAGGTTCTATTAAGTTAGAGACAGACTCTACAATATTTACCTCAATTGATACCGCTCTATATCCTTGTCTAATTTTTCTAGTTACAAATTTGTCTTCCTTAAACTGATCTAAAAATCTGTTTAAAAATAAAACTTCCCCCTTCTTCATATCAGTTAGGGCATACTTACCTTCTATTTCCTCAATTGTCCTTATAGCCTCTGGATGCACTGCTTCTGTTTCTAATTCTATAAATTCCAGTATTTCTTTAGTAATCTTTTGATTTTTATTAATTGAAACTCTTGGTACCACAATACTTATCTTATTTTCATTTTTCTTATACTTTTCATCAAGCTCCTTTAAATATTTATTGAAGAGAAAAGTAGTTATTACTGCCATGATTAATGCTAAAATTAAAATATTCCGCGATTTCATATCTCCACCTACTCTGTTAATCTTATTGTATATGCTCCATTATCCGTTATGTTTTTATCTCCAAATCCACTTCCAGCCCTTTTAATAAAGTAACCCGTAATTGATGAATCATGTCTATCTAAGGGTGTCTTTATATAAAAGTATGCAAATCCTGTTATTTTAACTTCTTTTAACTGATTTGATTGAATTTTATGAGGTGCATAAACTAATACTAAAATAATTCTAGAGCAATCTCTATGACTATAATCGTTAATGGCATGATTACAAGAATTTATTCTAAAATTAATTGAGTCTCTTGTTTTTCCTTCAATATTTCCCGTTTGAGTTTCTATAATATCTCCAACTTTCAATTCACCCTCAAATCCATATCTTAAATCCTGTTCATATAGCTTTGCTCCTGGACCTGAAAGAGCCAAAATTCCAAAGTTTCCATACTCTGAGTCACCAGAATCAACCTTTAAAGTATATTCTTTTAAATATTCCAGAGGAATATTTTTATCAATTCCAAGAGGAACAGCACCACTTCCACGACTCATTGGGAAAAGTTGCACAGTTGAAGAAACTTTAACTGGAAGGCTGTAAATATTGAATAACTTTAAAAAATTTAATGGCACTACCTTTTCTAAAACAACATTCAATCTATATCCATTATTAGTTTCAATGACTATTTCCTTTAAGCTATTCTCTTCATTATGAGCTCTTAAAATTTCTAAAACTACTTCATTGACAGAACCACTATCATTTGTAAGTTCTTGTGCTCCCGATAAAACCGCTGCATTTACTGTTTTTTTTAAGTGGCTTTTGGTTTTATATAAAATCCCCCCATCAATTACAAGTCCAGCTATTCCAATGATTATTACTAAAAAAAGTGTAAACAGTGGCAATGCACTTCCATTTTCTTCTTTAATAAGTACATTATTTTTTATTAATAACATATACGCCCTCCTATTCAATCCGTATGGTTGATTCAGTATTTACTTGAAAGGGGGATGGAATAAATGCACCAATAATAGGGGTTATGTATTTAACTTCATAAGTTATTTTCACTGTAACATAATCACCTGATTTTCTTTCATAGTCATTTGGGGTTATATTAACTGAAATTGTATCTTTATCACCTAAATCAACTATATCATTTACATATTGAACTATTTCGGAATCACTTTTTCCTAAACCACCCATTCTTACTGCCTCTTGAGATACCATATTCAATTGAATTGAAGAGTATAAAATTCTCCCAAAATCAATGATTCCACATAAAAGTAATAAAAGAATTGGTAAGACAAGTGCTATCTCCACAACCGCTTGTCCTTTTTCCTTTCTCATACAATCCAAGCTCCCTTAAAAATCAGACATATTGCAGCACCACCTACAATTGCTACTCCATAAGGATATTTTTTTATTAAAGCTGATGTTGGTAGCTCTAGTTTATATCTAACACCTTGGAAAAATGAAACTACCCAAATAATCATGCCTTTAAAACACCTTGCAGTTTCTTTATTCACTAATATTATAATTAGAGCAATTAGGCCCCCTATAACAGCCATATATAATGCTGTATTTAAAACAAAAAAGCTTCCTTTTATTGCTCCTATAAGTGCTAGCAATTTAACATCACCAGCCCCAATTCCTCCTAAAAAATACGGTATTAACAATAGACTAAACCCAACTAAAAGCCCTAAAAGAGAAGATTTTAAACCACCAACACCATTTAAAATTAAATGTAAAGGCACAACTGTTATCAGTGTAGGAAATATTACTTTATTATATATCATTTGTTCTTTTACATCCGTTATAAGACAAATAATTAGGACTAGAACTAAAATTATATCAAATATCATTTTTTCACTCCTTTAATAAAAGAACCCTGCAATAATGGCAGGGTTCTTTATTTGTATAGGAATCCAAGTTCCAAATATACTTCGTGAATAATTCAACTAATATTAAGGTGTTGTAGTTGTTGTCTCATTTGTTAATCTATCTGTAACACCCTGTACTAAAGCACTAATTTGATCTCTTAAAAGTACTAAAGCCGCAATTGCTCCTACTGCAATAATTCCTAAAACTAATCCATACTCAGTCATTCCTTGACCCTTCTCTTCAACAAATAAATTCTTCATTTTATTTAACATATAATTACCTCCTAAGTATTTTATTAATATTTTTCCGTTTACTTTAATAATTTTACTTTGATAATCAAACTATTTACTCCATAATTCTACAACAACTTTAAAATATCCTGATTATGTAATTATTCTCCTCCCTCTCTAATAATTTTCACTACTTGTCCAACTTCTGTTTTTGTTCCTTTTACCCTACCACTTGAAAGTTCTATGACCGAAACAGCCTTTTTTCTGAATTTTCCAACTTTTCTCGGTTCCATATTTTCATCAATAGATAAGATTTTATAATTGATATCCAGATATAAAACATCGATATTATAGTTCATAAAATAAGTGTGTATTCCCTTACAGGGGTTAATATATAAAGCTGATTGAAGTGGAAGATTTTTTGTGAACATTAAGCCCTTTAGCCTTTTAAAAAAACTGTTGGCTTCCATTAAATTTTCTGCAATAACAGTATTATTTGTTGCATTCTTTAATATCAGACAAAATCCACCTCCACCGTATAAAAAATACCCATACTAAAGGTATGGGTATACTTCCAAACCTTCGGTAACTGGCTGACATAATGTAAAAACATCTAAGTCCCTGTAGTTTTGCGTCATTAGTTTTCACTAATTTTGCCTTTATCGTGTTTTATTTTCTGTTAACTTTATTATACATAGCAAAATAGGTAAATGCAAGTCATAATTCATAATTTCTTCACAAAAGTTTAATTGTTTTTTTATTGACATTTAATTTTTTAGTAAAATTTTCATTATAAACTTATTCTTTCCTATATAAAAACCTTATTTTCTTAATTTTGATTGTTATATTTACATTTTACAATATTATCAAAGGATAATATTGATATATGTCGAAATTATATAAGGTTATGAATTTATATACTTTTTATAGTTTTTATTATATTAAACGGAGGAAAAAAATGAATTTTGAAAATAAAAAACTTAATGCCATAGTCAATAGACTTTTAAATAAAGCACTTAAAATGGGTTATAAAAAAGAAGACATCGAGGATTGTTATATAGAAGAACTTTTGAAAAAAACAACCTCTCTTAGAATCAAAGATTTCATTGAACTCTCATACTATAAAGGGATTTTTAAAGGATTCCAGTACGTTGAAACATTAATAAATATTTCTGATAAGTCAAATGATAGTGATAATAATTCTAAAGAGCTTGAAAAACAAAATACAGAACTCCTTAAAAGACTAGAAACATTAAATGAAATAGTCTTAAATATTAAAGAACCCCCTAAAAGCACTGGTAAAATGCTTGCTGACGGAAGATCCTTTGTATCTTTTAGAAATGAATATTCAAATAAAATTAGCCAAGCAATAAAAATTGCATCAGATAATAAAGATTATCTGGAAGAAATTAAATAAGTCTTTTCTTTATAAAAACCGTATTGGATTTTTCCAATACGGTAAAAATTTTATTTATTCTCAATATAATATCTTTTAAGCCATTCAACCCCAAAGTCTACAGCTTTCTTCTGTTCAAAAAACCTTGATTCAGCTTTTCCAATATGATTTATAGTTACATTGCATTCTTGTTCAAAGTCTTTACCTAGTAAATAAAACAGCTCTGTTTTGAAATCAATTTCTCTAAATTCAGTCCACTCTCTTTTACCTTCAATCATAATAGGTGCACTACATGTTGTTTCCTCATAATTGCCCGCCCTATATTCAGAAAGATGAAAAGAAGTATTATCTTCATAGGTAGCACCTAATAATAAAACTTTTGCATCTAAGTCATACAACTTAGCCAATGGTGATTTCTCACCTAAACCACAATCCAAAGAATGATCTTCAATTATTTCTTTTGAGTTTCTACCCCAGGCTGCAAATGATACATTTGGATGATTACTTCTTAATACATTAGGGAAAGTTCTGAAACATTCAACTATAGCACCCATCCCAAATGTTGGTGTTATCTTAGGATCAAATGCCGGCATTGTTTCCTTAACTATTTCAACCCACTCTTCAGGTATAGGAGGATTCTCCCACAAAGCAGGATTTGAATAGTCATCACTATGAGTAGGCATAATTATAGTACCTGTTTCTGTTACCACATCCATCAATGCTTGAATCACAGCAACTGGTCCACCACACACCCATCCAATAGAACTTAATGAGGAATGAACTATCACATTGTGCCCTTTTCTCAAGCCAATCCTAATAAAATCTTCATATAGAGTATTTCTTGTATTCAATTTTTCTGTTTTCTTTATAATATTTTCTAAGCTCATAATTATCCCCCGTGTTTCATCTCTTTTTATATTTCTTAAAATAATTATTACCATTGTAACATAGTAATGAAAACTATTTCAGTGGTAACCAAAGAATTAACTTGATATATCTGATTACCCTACTATATGGAAATATTCATCATCAATATCATTGATAAAACCATTCAATACAATGTTTCTATGTTCTACATCTCCATGAATAAACTCAAAAACTGAACGTATTTTATTTTGTATTACATCCTTTGGTAAATAATTAATTCCTTGTTTAGGTATAAAATATAAATCAAGAGGAATACTTCCATCTTTAGTAGGAAGATGATAGGCTATATTTAATCTACGTGCACCTAATCTTTTATAAAAATCAATTCGTCGTTTCTGCTTCTCTCTTATATGTAAATTTTCATGATCAGCTCTTTCTACTTCAACTATAATTCCTTTAACATCGTTGCTTCTTTCCATAACTTTATTAAATAGCAAGGAACCATAACCTTTACTCTGGAATTTAGGATTAATCGCTATATAATCTATCCATATTAGCCCTAGATTTTCTGTTTCATAAATAAAAGCATATCCAAGCACTTCACTTAAAATAGAATGTTTTGCAATTATTAGTTTATATTTATTTTTTAACATCAATGATTCTATCTGTTTTCTATCTTTTCTCTCATCAGGAGGAAAATCCTTTTCAAATCTATCATATATAACTTCTAAATCACGAATTGAACCTTGAATTATGTCCATAAAACCCTCCAATAATCAATAGTTACGTTAAATATCTTTATTATATCATATATATGTATATATTGTATTTTTTCAAATATATCTTAAAAAATAATCAACAAATAAGAAGAGTATCGAATCATTGAATTACCTTAATTCAATGTAATTGTAAAAATAATAAATGCAGGGTGATTGAGTATAATCATTAACTCTAATCTTGCCCCTGCATTTCTTTCTATTATTCTCTTTTTTCTTATCTTTTTGAACTCCACAACCTCTTACAACTTCTTCGCTTGAAAATGGTGTTCTTGTTTTAACATAACCACCTTTGATAACAATGCTATCTTTTATTTTTTTCTTTTTGCTCATAATATCTCTCCTTTATTGTTTAATATTATTTTAATATATTATATTATATGTTGATCAATAGTTCAACTTGAATATAAATATATTATTTCCCATATAAATCTTAAAAATCTAATAGAGAGCTTAAGTAGCAATATTAAACTACATAAACTCTCTACATTTGTTTAAAAATTTATTTCCATCTCTTTAATGTTGGAAAAAATTCATGCATACTTTTTCTAGCTTCTTCTTCAGTCATACCAGAATTTCCTTTAACCATATGCGGTATACAAAACTCTATCATCTGTTCCATTGTCATATTGTCTTTAAAATCACCTTTTTCAAAACAATACATACAATAATCTTCATTTTTACTTCCATCAGCATTTGTTCCAAGCATTTCTTTCTCTGTTAAAGGCATACCACAACTTTGGCAAAATTTCATATTACAATTCATAATAACACTCCTTCATTTATTGTTAATGTAATAATAACAATATTAACCTGACAACAGAATGTCATATATTACTATATAGTTTCAAAGACCACTAAATCAATTCATTTTAGTGGTCTTTTTTTGATTATTAAATTAATTCTTCTAATGGCTTGATATATAATTTAGTTTATTTACAAGTTCCTCTAGTAATTTAAAACTATCTACAATGTTTTCTATTCTTGTATCTTGATCATTTATATTTGCTAATATTACTTCAGCTGATGAAATAACTTCTCTTGAAGAAGAGGAAATTTCAGTTATTCTATTAAGAGTGTGTTGTGATGATGCTTCAATTGTATTCATCATTTCATCTGTATCGTTGGCTTTCTCAAATACAGTTTCAGTATTATCTTTTATATTACTTATTAATTCTTTAGTAGCCCCTAAAGATCCTATACTTTTATCTGCTGCTTCTTGAACATTTACAACCTGTTCAGACACTTCTTTAATTTTACTATTTATCTCTTTCAAAATTACTGATATTTCTTCAGTTGAGTTATGAGAGTCATTAGCCAACTTCCTTATTTCTTCTGCAACAATAGAAAAGCCCTTTCCTGCCTCCCCTGCTCTTGCTGCTTCAATAGCCGCATTTAAAGCAAGAAGATTTGTTTGATTTGCAATAGCTGAAATACTCTCCAGTATATTACTTATCCTGTTTGCACGATTATTTAATTCATCTACATAACCTACAGTCTCTTTAATACCTAAATTCACCTTTTCTATTTCTTCTGTTAAATTTTCAAATTGTTCGTTTCCAGTATTAACACTTGTTTTAGTAGCCTTAGAACTTTCTTTCACTATTTCAGTTGCTCTAACAATATTATTAACTTCTTTATTTTCATTATCAATATCTGCTGCTATCTCATTAACAATAATCGCTTGTTCTTCTATACATTTAGTAGTATTAGAGAACATATGAGTAATATTTTTTGATATATTGCCTGAAACGTTTACATTATCTTTTAACTCTGTGCTGAACTTACTTAAAATTGTTACTGATTCTTTTATTTCCTCTAACATCTTGTCCATTTTTTTCTTTTCAGCAGAAACTGCATAATGTTTTTCCATTATTTCTTTATTAAGTGATTTATTATTTTGAGCTTGAGCAATTAAAAATCCCATACAAATTATAGTTACAACTATTACAATTAATAATCCTGGTATATCATAAAAATCTCCATAAAACTCTTCTTTAAAAGTAAAAAACCCATAGATTAGTGTTGCAAGCTCCATTAAAGTTAAAAAAATTATTGCTTTATATTCTTGATATAATGAAATAATCACAATAAAAAGAAAAACAAATAAAAAAGATGTTATATCATGAAAAACATGAACATGAAAAAAATGTAAAGCTCCCATTCCAAAAGCAACAAAATACATTACATATTGAGTAAACTTTTCTACTCTTGTTAAAACTGTTGTTATAATACTTATACCTAAACTCATGGGTACCATAATATAGATTGTTTCTTTTGCTAAATTAGCTGTAATGGATAGTAATAGATATGCAATAGTACTAATCCACAATAACCTAGCCATAAGCTTATTTTTTTTGAATATTAATTCATTATTAGACATCTCAATCCTCATTTCTTAAATAATTTTAATTTATCCTACTAACTTTGACCAACCTTGGCAGAATTCATTTTTAATCTTCATGTTATCTGAAATTCTATTGGAACTTAGTCACTCTTCTCCCCAAACTATATTATTTCTACATTATTCCATATAAATCCTTCATATTATCTATTTTTATGAAAAATTACTTTTTTCCGAATAAGAAAACACCGATTCTAAATAGAACATCGGTGTCTTCTTTATCACTAAGGCATATCAGATCAATTTTTCTTTTTATAAAATTACCTCATCTACAAATTTATAACAATAATTTTATAATGGTACTCTTAAAATGACTTTCGTATAAAACCCTTCTTTACTTTCTAACTTTATTCCATACTCATTACCAAAACATAACTTAATTCTCTTGTTTATATTTTTCAATCCAACTCTAGTTCCTTTATTATTTGTTATGTTTTCTTCCTCTTCATTCAACAAAGATTTATTAATATAATTGACTTCTACCTTAGATATCCCCTTCCCTGTATCAATAATTTCTAAGTCTACATAATTATCATACATATTGCTTTTGATATATATTTTTCCTTTTTTCTTCTTATTAGTAAATCCATGTTTGAAACAGTTCTCTATAATAGGTTGTAATGTCATTTTTGTAATTGATATTTCTTTAATCCCACCCTCTAGATTCACGACATATTGATATGTATCAGGAAATCGCAAACTCATTACATTCATGTATTCACTCACGCATTTTAATTCATCCTCTAAAGTAACTACAGTTTCTTCTTTTACCGCATATCTAAATATTTTTGACATGGCTAAAGATAATTTTTCTATATCTTCAGCATCGTAAAAAGTGGCTAAACTTCTTATACATTCCAGTGTGTTATATAAAAAGTGCGGATTTATTTGGCTTTGATAATATGAAAGTTCCGCTTGTACCATTGAAATTTCTAATTCATATAAAGTTTTTTGAGTATCTAGAAGCTCATTGTTCGAATCTTTTACTTTATGCATCATTTGATTAATATGCATAGCTATTTCACTTATCTCATTTTTTAAAGGGGTTTCAATATCTTCATATTCCTCAGATGATTCATATTCATCTAATTTTTTAACAATTTTCTCTACTGGTTTAGTAACTGCTGAAATAGTAGCTCTAACAACAACTGCAAGTATGGCAATGCCAACAAGAGCAATTCCTATAAATATTGGTCTTAAAGAACTAGTGCTTCTTATTATCTTATTCCTAGGAATTAATGTTATAACAGACCAATTTGTATTTTTAAAATTCTTTTGGATATATAAATACTTGCTGTTTTCAATATTTACATATTCACTTGACTTATTTTCCTCTTCTGAATAAGTCATGATTTTTTCAAATGTTTCATTTGCTATACTCATATTACTAGTAATAATATTATTATTCTCTACAAGTAATAACATTGTATCTGTTTCTTTTTCTGAATTTATTTTCAATATATTGCTTACAAAGTCATAATTTATAATTGATATAAAATATCCTTTTGGGTTTTTCGTATTAGGCTCATATATAGGACTTACGCATGCAAAATAATATTTCTCTGTGTTTTCTTCAAAGATACTTTCTGTAAAAAATGATGTGTTATAAATTTTATTAGTTAAATCATATTGCTCTTTAATTTTATTAAATATATTATTAGGGTACTCTATGTTCCCAACTATAATTGATTTTCCCTCAATAGGATACAATATTATGCCTTCCATAGTTCCGTGAAAGAAAGAATTGAATTTTGCATATCCATTTACAAAATAGTCTTCTAACTTACTCTCAGTATAAGTTCTTTTGCTTAAAGTCTCACTTATCTCTAGTACATATGAATAATTCATATTGTTGACTTTAATACTATTCAATATGTTACTGATATTATCTTCAACTACCTTAGTATTAGCTTCATAAGAGGCTTTAGTTTTATCTACAAGTAAATTTCCTATAAAATATACTACAGCCATTTCTAAAATAATTATAATTATTCCCACTATTATAACAATAAACCTGATTTGACTTCTAATTTTAAAGTCTGTGAACCTTTTCATATAAACTATGACTCCTTTCTATAAGCACTTGGGGTCATACCAGTGATTTTTTTAAATTGTTTAGTAAAGTAACAATAATCACTATACCCACATTTTGCAGCAATTGATGATATTGAGTCTTTAGTTGATGATAACAGTAAACAGGCTTTCTCAATCCTTAACTCTAAAACATATTCTGTGAAATTTTTCCCTAAGGTTCTCTTAATTAAATCGCTAATATATGTGGGATTATAGAAAAACTTATCTGCTATATCTGGTAAAGATAATTGATTTGTATAATTGTCTTGAATATATGTCAATATCTCTTTAAATTTATCATTATCCTTATTATCATTTAAAGTTACTTCATCTTCACATACTTCTTTAATATATCCATGAGAAAATTTTCCTTTTATCTTTAAAATTAAATTGGACATAATATTTCTCAATTCATCTTTATCTATGGGCTTCAATAGGTAATAAAATGCATTATATTTCATTGCATCCTGAACGTATTCAAAATCACTATACCCGCTTATTACAACAAATTCACTATTTATCCCTTTTACCCTAACCCTCTTCATAAGCTCTATACCTGAAACATCACCCATGTTAATATCAGTAAAAACAATCTCTGGCTTATTAGCTAATATGTATTCATATGCTTCTTCTGGATCATATGATACTAAATCAACTCTAGCACCAAACTTTTCCCATCTGCAACTTCTTTCAATACCTTTTGCAATCAAAGGTTCATCATCAACAATAACTATAGAATACATTTTAACACCTGCCCATCCTATGATTTACTAATAGTATACTCAATTAATCATACCTATACAATCACTTAACCCTATTAATAATGATCATCTAAAAATATTCCTATTTTCATCTAAAAATATTCCTATAGACAAATCAAATATAAAAATCCTCCTGTTTTCATCTAAAAATATTACTATAAACAAATGTCCAAAGAAAATATACTTGTATTCATGACTTACATTTAAAAAACATGTTGAGAGGTGAAATAATGCAAAAGATTAGTGAATTTATTGTTAATCATACCAAATCTATAATCACAATTTTTCTTATTTTAATGTTAGTAGGTGGATTATTATCAACAGGCGTAGGGTTAAATCTTGATAATACATTTTATCTTCCAGACCATATGAACTCGAAGGAAGCTGTAATTAAACTTGATGAAGAATTTGGAATGAAAGGTACTGCAAATCTTTTAATAAAAAATAAGGATATCTATGAAATTGTACAAATAAAAGATAAAATTTCAAGGATTGATGGTGTAAAGGATGTCATTTGGCTTGACGATTTTACAGATATTAATCTACCAAGTGAATTTATTGATGACAATTACATAGAGCAATTTTATAAAGATGATAATGCTTTATTACAAATAATATTTGCAGATATTAACGAAAGTAAAGAAACATATGATGCACTTGAAGAAATTGAAAAACTGCTTAATGAGGGAGATTATTTAGCTGGTACCTCTGTAATATCAAGAAACATGGTATCAAGATCTGGTGATGAAATTAAAATCTACTCTGCAGTAGCTATTGTTTTGGTTTTGATTATTTTACTTACTTCCACTTCTTCTTGGTTAGAACCTTTTATTTTCTTACTAACCATAGGAGTTTCTATACTTATGAATATGGGCCTTAATATTATAGCCGGAGAGGTTTCTCAAGTTACTTACTCTGCAGCTAGTATATTACAATTTGCAGTATCTATGGATTACATGATTTTCCTTCTACACAGATTTCATGATGAAAGACATAAAGGTACTCCAATAAAAGAAGCAATGATTAATAGCATTATGTTGTCATATAAATCAATAGTTGCCAGTGCCATAACTACAATTGCTGGTTTTATAGCTCTATCCTTTATGGATTTTGGAATTGGTAAAGATCTAGGTCTTGTACTAGCTAGAGGGGTTTTTCTAAGTTTAATTACTGTTTTAACTTTTTTACCTGCAATTGTATTAGTACTTGATAAATGGATTGAAAGATTTTCACATAAGGAACTTTCTCCAAAGTTTAATATAGTTTCTAAGATATCCAGTAAAGGACGATATATTTCTGTGATTTTTGTATTCCTATTTGCAGGATTATTCTACTTAGCTCAAAACAATATAACTTACTATTATTCAAATTCCAATAGTTTACCAAATGATGACAGTGCATTTATTGCACAACAACAGATTGATGGGATTTACGGTTCGAAAAATCAAAATATAATTCTTGTTCCTAATTCAGACAAGTTGAAAGAAGTTGAATTAGTTAAAGAACTAAAAGCATTACCGTATGTTGAAGATGCATCAAGTTTATATTCACAACTAGGTACAGAAATGCCTGAAATTATGATACCTGAAAATCTAAAGACTAACTTTACCAGTGATAATTTTTCAATGATTACACTTAATCTTAACACTGGAAAAGAAGATGAGAAAGCCTTTGCTGCTGTTGAAGACATAAGGACTATCATCAGCGAATATTATAATGAATATTATGTTGCTGGAGAAGCTTTTTCTTATAAGGATTTAAAAGATGTTACTGACAGTGATTTTACTAAAACAAATATTTTATCAACACTTTTCATTATTATTATTCTAGGTATAACTTTTAAATCTATTTCTATTCCAGTTATAGCTGTATTTATTATACAAACATCTATATGGATAAATGTTGGTACTGCATACTTTTCAGATACACCTTTGAGCTTTATTAGTTTTGTAATTATTGGTGCTATTCAATTAGGAGCAACTGTTGATTATGCGATACTTTACGTAAACAGATATAAAGAAAATCTAGTGGATATGCCTCCATTAAAAGCAGCCGGTGAAACTATTAAAAATACAGCAAAATCAATTATTACTAGTGGTAGTATTTTAGTAGCTGCAACATTTAGTATTTATTTAATTGCATCTATGAAAACAGCCTCTGAATTATGTTTATTAATAGGTAGAGGAGCAATAATAAGCATGATAAGTGTTTTATTTGCCCTTCCTGGTTTCTTAGTAATTTTTGAGCCTATCATTAAATGGACATCAATTCAGTGGCCTACAAATATAAAAAATAAAACAACAAAAGATATGAGAGGTGTTAGTAATGAAATTTAAATCAAATAAAATCACATGTATAATAATGTCTACAATTATTCTTTTTTCTAATGTTATTAGTGTCCAAGCTGAAAATACTTCTCTAAAAATCAATAAAGATGAAACCGTATATACTACGCTTAATCATGATGGTTCTGTTCAAAATATTAACCTTGTAAATCGTCTTTTCAATATTGAAGATACTACAACTATTGATTTTGGAACATATTTAGAAGTAAATCCATTAAGAAAAGCAGAACTTTTAGAGATAAGTAATAATAAAATAATTTGGGATACTTCTGATTATATTAGTAATGATTTTTATTATGAAGGCATTATTGAAAAAGAGCTCCCTATTATTGTAGATATAAATTACTTCTTTAATGGAGATAAAGTCGAAGCTTCGCAGTTAGCAGGAAAAACAGGTGAAATTAAAATAACATTTAATGTGAATCAAAACCCTGAATGTGATGAAGCATATAAAGACATCTTTATGACACAAATTCAATTAATGTTAGATTTAGATAGTACAAAAATATTGAGTTCTGTTAATTCAGTTAATACAGTTACAGGCAAATACTCAACATTAGCTTATACAGTTCTACCAAATGAAGACAAAACCTTTGAACTTGTCTTAGATTCTAAGAATTTTGAACTACAACCAATAAATATTGCTTTAGTTTCCACTGAAATGAATTTAGAAAGTTTAGATGAGCTTATTGATGGTTTAGATGATATGAAAGATGGTATGACTGAACTAACTGATGGCACGAAAAAACTGCAAAATGGTATGGTTGATCTAGTATCCGGAGTTGATGACTTAAATAATGGAGTTGAAGAGTTATCAAATGGTGCTTCAGACTTGTCTTCCGGTATGGGTGATTATGAAAATGGACTTTTGGAATTCAAAACTGGTATAGACTCAATTGCCAGTGGTGTTACTGATACTACTAATGGTTTAAATAATATTAATGAACAAAGCTCTATGCTAGAAGATGGTTACACCAAGCTATATTCAGGTCTTGAAGAACTTGTTGATGGTCATGCTCAATTAACTTTAATCGCTAACAATCTGTTAAATAGCGATGATCCAAATTTACAAGCTTTAGCAGAAGGAATAATTTCTGAAAATAAAGCACTTGAAGAATTAACTATAGGATTTGAAATGTCTAACCAAGGATTAAATGCATATACAACTGGTCTTAATAACTTAACCTCTGGTATTAATTCACTAAATGAAGGAATGTCAGCTTTACCTTCAGGTATGGAGGGGTTAGTTACTGGATATGGAAAACTATATGATGGTTATAAAAGTATTAATAAAGGTTTATTCGAAACTAAAAATGGTATTAATGAAATGTATAATAAGATAGATACTTTACCATCTGATGTGACTAAGTTAGTAGATGGACAAGAAAAAATAGCAGATGGAGTTGGAGAACTTAATGAAAAATTAAGCGAATCATTATTAGATACTGATAATAAAAAGGTTCTTTCTTTTGCTGACAGTAACATTGCAATTCATTCATTACAATTCATGATGAAAACACCTGACATAAAAATAGAAAATAGCCTGAATGATAGTTCAAACGATATTAGAGAAGATGACAAACCATGGTACGAAAATATTTGGAATAAGTTAACTGCTTTATTTCATTAAACTAAATATCATTGACTAGTTTTAGATATAGAAGGAGGATTATATGAGCATTATTTCCATAATAGTTATCTTGATTGCTGGTTGGGGTGCAGGATTAGTAACAGGTTTAGTTGGTGCCTCAGCAGCTGTAATAGTAACACCAATGTTAGTAACATTTTTGGGATACCCCGCCTATACAGCAATTGGTATAAGCCTAGCAACAGACGTTTTCGCATCTTCTGCATCAGCTAGAACCTATTATAAACATGGGAATATTGATATAAAAAATGGTATTTCCATGGCGATTATGGCCGTAGTTGGAGCCATAATTGGAAGCTTAATTTCAAAGTATATACCTGATAATGCCCTTGGTGGTGGTTCAGGTTTTGTAACTTTGATAATGGGTATTCAATTTATTAGAACTCCTATGAATGTGAAAATTAAAAGGTTTAAAGAAAAATTTGATTTAGCCTTTTTTGATGATAAAAAAGTATTAGCTTCAATCTTATTTGGAACTTTAATTGGTCTAATCTGCGGAATAGTTGGTGCTGGTGGCGGAATAATGATTCTTTTCATACTTACATTTATATTAGGATACGATATGAAAACAGCTGTTGGAACATCAGTTTTAATTATGGCTTGTACTGCTTTATCAGGTTCAATAGGACATTTCATACATTCAGGTTTTCCAATAAAAGAAATAGCTATTGCATCTATAGGTGGATTAATAGGCGCTAGAATGGCTTCAAAATTTGCAAATCTAGCATCTGAAGAAAAGCTATCAAAAATAGTAGGAATTGTATTTATAGTATTAGGCTCTATAATGACAGTTCAGAAAATCATTTTTTAATATAGTTATTTATTAGACTCTGTTAGATATTATTGTTAGTGCAACTTCATTTTAGGCTTTATAACTATAAAGATAATAAGATATCATTGATTATTAACACATGGTAATATATAATAATAGTAAAAATGGAGATATTTTGAATCTAAATTCATTTGTCCCCAAAATTATTACTAAAATCCTTTATAAGGAAAAACATAAACTTACCGGAGGTTAATTATGGAACATTTAGCATACTGTGATGCTAAGGCAAAGGTATTATCAAAAATTTTAGATGGAACAAAAACAATGATCATTCGTGGTGCTGCCGGTAGAAAGTTACCATACGGCAGAGTTTTTGAAGGTGAAACTCTTTATTTTATAGAAAACAATGGTGATGGATTAATAAAAGCTAAAGCAACTGTTAAAAGTGTATTTAATTCCGATAAAATGACAAAGGAACAATCAATTGAAGTTGTAGATAATCATCAAGATAAACTTAATCTATCAAATGCTCAAACAAAAAGATGGGCAGGGAAAAAGTATCTGTGTCTAGTAGAAATAGAAAACGTGTCACCAATTGAGCCATTTATTCTTGACCGTCAAAAAAATATGGATGACTGGATAACAGTAGAAGATATTAATTCCATCATTAAAAAGGATGATAACACTATGACCGAATATAAAGCAGTAAGGTTCACCGATAAATAATTGTTCATTTACTAAAGCACCTTTTGGGATAATTTTATCCAAAAGGTGCTTGATTTATTTATAGCATCTTGCACTAATAACTCTGATTATTAACCTTATATTGGATTATTGGAAATTTATTTCAAATAATTCAACAATATTTAATAATCAACTATACAGGACAAAGTGAACTCTCCCTTCACTTGCTCACGCTGAAGTGGGGGGCTTCTTGGTATATCCAAGAACTTTTCCTGCTTCACAGATTTCGCAATCTACTTTCTCCACAGGCTATCCCCGTAAGACCTACGGTTCTTAGTTTTTTAGGCTATTTCTAACAAGCCTTGTTTTAGTATATTCATACTAGCATTTATATCCCTATCATGAATAGTGTTGCATTTAGGGCATTCCCATTCTCTTATATGAAGTGGCATTTCTTCCAAAACATACCCACAATTATTGCAGATCTTAGAAGATGGATACCACCTATCTATTTTATGAATTTTTCTTCCACACCATTTTGCCTTATACTCTAGCATTGTAACAAATTTATACCAACTTACATCTGAAATACTTTGTGCTAATTTATCATTCTTCATCATATTTTTAACTGCTAAATCTTCAAGAACTATAACTTGGTTTTCGTATGCAATTCTTTTAGATAACTTATGAATGAAGTCTAATCTTTGATTAGCTACACGTTCATGAAGTCTTGCGACTTTGACTCTTTGTTTATTCCAATTGTTACTTCCTTTTTGTTTACTACTTAATTTTCTTTGTTCTTTTGCCAATTTATTTAATGATTTTTTTAGATATTTAAGGTTTTCTATCTTTTCACCATTTGATAATATCGCAAAATGACATAATCCTAGGTCTATACCAATATTTTGAGTAACTTTTTCTAATAGCTCTATTTCTGTTTCAACACATATAGATACAAAATATTTACCACTTGGAGTTTTAGAAACAGTGGCATTTATTATTCTACCTTCAACATATCTATGAATTTTTGTTTTAACCCATTTCAATTTTGGTAGTTTTATTTTATCTTTTTTTATGTCTATATTATTATTAACGAAATTACTTGTATATGCTTTATAGTTGTCTCTTTTACTTTTGAATTTCGGTCTGTCAGCTCTACCATGAAAAAAATTTTTGAAAGCATTATCAAGATTTCTAAGTGTCATTTGTAGTGATGTACTATCAATTTCTTTAAGCCATACAAATTCTTTTTTCATACTTGGCAACAAATTTTGTTGTTCTGTATATTTCACACATCTTTTTTCGTCCTTATATACTTCATTTTTTTGATTTAAGAAATGGTTATATATAAATCTTGAACAACCAAAAGATTTCTCAATTAATTCTATTTGTTTTTTATTTGGATATAATCTGAATTTGTATGCTTTGTTGATTTTCATTACGTTCACTACCTTTACTCTTCGTATGACATCTTAATGAAACCTCAAGAACGTTTATTCTTATTATTTCACATTAATAATTTTTTATCCAAGTAAAAGTGTTAAGATTACACATTCATCTCCCACTTATAGAAGATGAGAGACTTCTGCTAGTTACGTTAAAGATTCAATAGATCAAGTGAAAAAACTAAAGACTGCAATACATTTATAAAAGAAATTTTAATAATTTTTGAGAAATTGTAGAAACTATAAGTTATGTATCAAATAAAGTTAATTCTATACAATAAGGAGATATATAAAATGTCAATTAAAATTATAGCTGATAGTGCTTCTGATTTACCTAAAGAATTTTATGATTCCTATAACATAGATATGCTTCCTTTATTAGTTTACGTGGATGCTAAGGAATATAGAGACGGAGTAGATATTCACTCATCTGAATTGTTCGAATATATGAAAGATGGTGGTATCCCAACCACAGCTCAAGTGCCATATTCAGTATTTGATAGTAAGTTTAGAAAATTAGCTGAAGAAGGTGGTTCTTATATCTATATTGCATTCTCCTCAGAATTATCAGGTACTTATCACACAGCAAAACTTGTAGAAAGTGAAGTAAAAAAAGATTATCCAGATTTTGATTTACACATTATAGACTCCGAAAGTGCTACCCTAGGATTAGGCCTCATAATCTTAAAAGCTATAAAGATGTCAAATGAAGGATGTTCGAAAGAAGAAATTCTACAAACTATTAAATTTTATATAAATCACATGGAGCATATTTTCACAGTAGATAATCTTGATTACTTATATAGAGGTGGTCGTATTTCAAGAACAGCCGCATTAATGGGAAGTTTACTCAATATTAAACCGCTATTAGAAGTTAATGAAGGAAAATTAATCCCTATAGAAAAAATTAGAGGTAAAAAAAGAGCACTAAAGAAGCTCATTGATATTGTAGATGAGAGAGGGGCCAACCTACAAGAACAGATAATTGGTCTAAACCATGCAGACAATTTAGAAACAGTTAATTACATTAAAAATATTCTTCAAGAAAAATACGGTATCAAAGAATTTATTATTAATAATGTTGGGAGTGCAATAGGCTCTCATACTGGTCCAGGGTTTCTTGGCATATATTTTTTAAATAAATTACAGGAATAATATTTAACCTATTGTAACTTATTCAAAAAAAATGAAATAAGTACTTTTGATTTAAAAACAGATTACAAATGGTACCTTATTCAATGAAAATTTAGTGGACGAGCTACAAAACTCAGGTAATGTAATGCCTATGTTTTCACTTGAAGGATGGAAATAAGACACAGATTCAAGAATGAGATTGGCTTTTTCAAAAATTAAGGAATACCTATTTGGTATCCCTTAACTTTAATTATGCTCTTTTAATTTACCTAATATATCATTTTTCATTTCCATTAAATCATTAAACTCATTTATAAATAAACCGTCTCGCTTATGTCCTTTTTCAACAAAGAACATTGAAATTCCACCTAATCCAACGTGAGTACCAACAGAAACTCCCATCTGCATGATGAATATATCACCAGTAAACTCTGTTTCCTCTTTGATTTTAAGTTTTAAGGTTTCAGCAACTTGTATGTCAGATGTATAACCCACTATGATAAAGTCGGTAACCTCACTGTCATTTCTTTTATTAAACTCATCAATATAGTGTTTAAGAACTTTTTTACGGCCTCTTTCTTTAGCTACAATTGAGCCTTTTCCTTTTCTCATTGACATTATGGGTTTAATCTTTAAAATCTTTCCAATAAATGCACTGGCATTTGTAAGTCTACCACTTTTAATTAAATTATCTAAATCATCTACTGCAAGGAAGTGCTTTACACTAGTCTTATATGTTTCATTAAACTTTATTAATTCTTCATAGGTAGCGCCTTGTTCTCGTAATTTAGCGCTTTTTAATATTAACCAACCACTTCCGTGACTCATACTCTTTGAATCTACAACATGGATCTTAATATCTGAGTTTGGATTTTCCTCATAGAACATATCCTTAGCCATTACACCAGAATAATACGCGCCACTTGTTCCGCTTGACATGCAGATACATAATATCTCAGTATATCCTTCTTTTACTGCCTCATTTATGATTTTCAAATATTCATTTGGACTCGGCATTGCAGTTGTTACATCCTTCAAACTCTTAATCATACTATAAAATTCATCAGGTTGAATATCTATTTTATCTCTGTATGGCTTTCCTTCAATGTTTATCGTTAAAGGTGCTACACCAATATTATATTTTTCAATTATCTCCTGAGATAAATCACAAGTTGAGTCAGCCATAATTTTTATCATAAATAACCTCCAAGATTTTTATAAGCTTATATTTCTATTTTTTATCAATATTTTCATAATACTACTAAGTAAATATACCATGATTTTAAGTATTATGGAAGAAACTAATTATTATTCATATATTATTTCAAAGTTTAACTTATCATTAATAATTTTTTATAGCATCCTTTATCATTAATTTTTTGTTCATTTAAAAGCTTTCAGCTTCACTGAAAGGTATCATAATTTGTTCTTTTTTCTCTATTCTTTATTATTTGTATGTAGGTATTTATTAATGCAAAGCAAGAACTTCCAGTGTATGCAATGAATTGATAATCTTTGCTTAAACTGGAAGTTCAATAAGAAAATTATTTACTTTTTATTTTTCATCCATAAATTTATATCTATAATCTTTAGGTGGATTAAATGTTTCTTTTATAGTCATTGGATTCATCCATCTTAATAAATTAAGCTTACTTCCCGCTTTATCATTAGTACCAGAAGCTCTACCACCTCCAAATGGTTGTTGTCCAACAACAGCACCTGTTGGCTTATCATTAATATAGAAGTTACCAGCTGAGTGTAATAATTTTTCTTTCATATGAACAACTGCTTTTCTATCATTTGCAAATATCGCTCCTGTTAGTCCATATGGAGATGTTGTATTACATAAATCTAATGTTTCTTCTAATTTATCATCTTCATAAATATAGATTGTTAAAACAGGTCCGAAAATTTCTTCCTTCATTGATTTGAATTTAGGGTCTGAAGTAACTATTACTGTTGGCTCTATAAAGAATCCTATGGAATCATCATATTCACCACCGCATATAATTTCTGCATCTGAAGACTCTTTAGCATATTCAATGTATGAGCTTATCTTATCAAAGGATTTTTTATCAATTACTGCATTCATGAAGTTTGTAAAATCCTCTACGTCCCCAACTTTTATAGTTGAGATTTCATTTAAAAGCTTATTTTCCATCTTACTCCATACACTACTTGGAATATATGCTCGTGAAGCTGCAGAGCATTTCTGTCCCTGATATTCGAAAGCTCCTCTTAACAATGCAATAGTCAATGCCTCAGAATCAGCAGAAGGATGAGCAAATATAAAATCCTTTCCTCCTGTTTCCCCTACTAATCTAGGGTAAACTTTATATCTATTTAAATTCTCCCCAATCTTTTTCCATAAACCTTGAAATACTTTAGTAGACCCGGTGAAGTGAATTCCAGCTAACTCTTGACTATCTAATACAATATCTCCAATTTCTTTTCCATAACCAGGTATAAAGTTTATTACACCATCAGGCATCCCAGCTTCCCTCAATAACTCCATTAGGAAATAGTTAGAATATACAGCTGTTGAAGCTGGTTTCCATAGTGCAACATTTCCTGCCATTACAGGAGCTATAGGAAGATTGCCTGCTATAGAAGTAAAGTTAAATGGGGTTATTGCGAAAATAAATCCCTCTAGTGGTCTGTACTCTAGTTTGTTCCAGAAATCTTTTGTTGACATAGGTTGATCACTGTAAATTTCAGTTAAATAGTAGGCATTAAATCTTAAGAAATCTATCAATTCACATGCAGAATCAATTTCAGCTTGAAAAGCATTTTTACTCTGACAAAGCATTGTTGATGCGTTAATAATATCACGCCAAGGTCCAGCTAATAATTCAGCAGCCTTTAAGAATATTGATACTCTATGCTCCCAAGGAATTCTTTCCCACTCTTTTTTTGCTTCCATTGCAGATTCAATAGCCATTTTTATTTCTTTTTCCCCTGCAATATGATATGTTGCTAATACATGTTGTTTATTGTGAGGTATAATACAACTTCCAATTCTTTCAGTATATATTTCTTTACCACCTATGATTAAAGGTATCTCAATAGGTTTTGATTTTAATTCTTGTAATTTTAATTTTAGACTTTCTCTTTCACGACTTCCAGGACCATAAGATTTTATTGGCTCATTTTCTGGCTTTCTAACTTTAAAATATGCATTTTGCATTTCTTTCACCTCATTAAATTTATTTTATATGGCTACACAACTGATGGTTCTAAAACTAATTCCCCTCTTTCAAATCTATCTTTATCCAGCGTACTTACATCAATAGTTGTTTTTTCTCCAAGAATTTGTTCAGCTAATAACAATCCAGTCATTGGGGCTAACATAAATCCATGTCCACTATACCCAATAGCTTGGTAGAATCCTTCTATTTCTTTAACTGGACCAAGTATTGGTTGTTTATCTGGAGTAATATTATATAATCCAGCCCATTGTCTGATTACTCTTAATTTCCCTAAAGGAGGTAGTAGCTCTGTTACGGTCTTGGACATTTCATCTAGAAATTGCCAGCTTGAAGTTGTTCTAAAATCTTTAAGCTCATTAGAGTCACCTCTTCCCATTATGAAAGAGCCATGAGGTGTTTGCTGACAATAAATATTAAGGGAAAAAGACATAACCATAGGCTTCTGTATTGGTGCTACAGGCTCTGTTACTAAAATTTGATGTCTTTCAGAATATACTGGTAGTTCAACTCCTACCATATTTCCAATTTCCTTAGAATATCCCCCAGCAGCATTAACAACAACTTCTGTAAAAATTTCACCTTTATTAGTTATCACAGATTCAATTTTATTATTCTTTGTTTTTATCCCTGTTACTTCAGTATCAGTATAAATACTAACACCTAATCTCTTTGCAGCTTTTGCGTAAGCATCTGTAACTAGAAATGGATTAAGATGTCCATCTTTTGAACAATAAGTAGCACTAATTATTTTTTCTGTATTTAAATAAGGAACAATTGTCTTTGCTTCCTTGGATGTAATATAATCAACTGGAATACCTAAGCTCTTTTGGAGCCTAACATTTTTCTTAAATTGCTCATCCTCTTTAGTAGTAGATGCAACTATCAAATATCCCTCCTGCTTAAACTCAATATCTCTATCATACTGGAGTTCTTCCTTCGCAGTTTCGAAAAACTTTACGCTCTCTTTAGCCAATCTACAATTCATAATAGTTCCCCACTGCTGTCTTACTCCAGCACCACATCTTCCTGTTGCTCCACTAGCTAGGTAATTCTTTTCGATTACTGAAATATTTTTCTTCCCTTTTTTTGCAAGATTATAAGCAATTGAGCAACCAATTATTCCACCACCAATAATCACTACATCAGCAGATCTATTCATGCTTCTCATCTCCATTTGCTATATCTTCAAGTTTTATTGCCTTTGCAGGTGGTCTATTAATAGATATTTCTATATTCCCCATTTTATTATCAGTAAACTTAGCTATTTCTCTTTGAATTAAACCACCACAAGTTTTTCCTTGGCATGGGCCCATTCCTGCCCTTGAAATTCTTTTTATTTCTTCAACAGTTAAGTATCCTTCATTAAGTAATTCTCTTATCTCCTTTAAAGTTATATCTGAGCATCTACATATTATAGTATTGTTTTCATCCATTAAAGATCCTCCACTTGTATATTTCTAAATTCATGAATATATTTTTTATTTACTGACACTTGAATAATAGGTGTTTTATCATATATTTTTAAATTCATCACTTTCACAACTTTAGCCTCAGTGATATATTCTCCCTTTCTATTTAACCCCTTAACTATGTCCCCTTCCTTAGGTAATGGTAAAAACTCATAAGGTATTTTAAAAAGCATTTCATCCTGAGAATATGTTTTATCTACTACCATTATCGCCAAACCAGGACACGCACTAATACACATGGTACATCCATTACATAATTCATGATCAATAACTGGTGTATTAGTAATATCCTCCATACCTTTAATTGCATTCCTTTTACATGCATCTGAACATGGATTACAAGGAATTTTCTCATAACACTCTATAATTGCAACAGATCCTTTATTTAATCTGTCTTCACTTGGGAATACTCCCTTAATATGATTTTCAGTAGGTACTCCTGTCTTTTTCAGCACGCTTCACACCTCTCTTTGCTTTTTAAGTCCACTTTTGATTTTATTCCCACTAGGCCCTGAACGTAATTCTTCTAATTGATTAGTATAATCTAATACAAGCTCTTTAAATTTTGGGTGTTGAATTCCTATACTCTCTGATGCATAAAGTCCAGCAAGATATCCCTCAACCATTGCACTACTAGCTTCTTCAACTCCCCCCACATCTCCTGCAGCAAAAATCCCTTTTACAGTAGTTTCATAGTTTAAATAACGAATAGGTGTTTGTCCTCCTAATTCAGGTATATATTTTGTTTTACATCCTGCCTGAAGTAATAATTCGCATAAGGGAGATAAACCTACTGAAATGCACATTACATCTACTTCAAATGTTTTTTCTGTATTTTCTATAAATTGCCACTTTTCGTCTAGTTTGCAAGTTACTACTTTTTCTAAAGAATCCTTACCTATAGCTTCTTTTACTGTACGGCTTGTATATATAGGCACACCCATTCTTCTAACTTTAGATGCATGGACTAAATATCCCCCAATTTTAGGTGCAGCATCTACTATTCCAACAACTTTTACCCCCGCCTGCAGTAGCTGATAGCTCACTATTAAACCAATATTTCCTGCCCCAACCATCAAAACCTTATTACCTGGACTAATTCCATAAACATTCATCAATGTCTGTACTGCTCCCGCTCCGTATATTCCTGGCAAATCATTATTTGGAAAGGCTAGGGCCTTTTCCATTGCCCCAGTAGCAATTATAGTAGCCTTTGGTTTAACTTTTCTATATTTTCCATTATGTTCGTAGGTTATAACTCCATCCTCATAAATTCCAGCTGCTGTTGCCTCATTAAATATTTCAACTTTTTCTTTATATTTAGAAATCTTTTCTAACAATATATGAGGAATATTCAACCCTCTATTAGCTGCATACTGTTTTTTAGAACCGAAAAACATATGAGTTTGTTTTATAAGTTGTCCTCCTAAAATATCACTTCTTTCCAAAAGAAGTACCTTAGAACCACTAGAAGCTGCACTAATTGCTGCACATAAACCTGCCGGTCCTCCGCCAATTATAACTAGGTCAACTTCTTTCATAATAATTCACCTCTTCCATCTTGGCTTCTAACAATCATACCCTCTTCAGCTTTTTTAATACATATTCTTACGTTTGGTTCTTCATTAACAGTCATTAAACATGAAGAACAATTACCTATAGCACAATAGAGTCCCCTTGGTCTGTTCTTGAATAAACTATGGCCAAGAACTTTAACCCCAGCAGAGTATAATGCAGCGGCTATTGTTTCACCTTTATAAGCTTCTATTGTTTTTCCATCGAAATTAAAGCTAATTTTTTCTCCCCTTTTAAAATCGATAATTGGATGTTCTTCAATTCTCATCTACCCACCCCGTATTTAGTTTTTATTGCTTAAATTATATTCATTAATTTCATCAAATATACTGATTTAACAATGTTTAGAGTATTGTATCGATATAATATTTATTGTTATAAAGAATTTTTATTAGGGGATTTTTTTTGTACCTTCAGTGATATACTAAATAGTAATAAATATATTTAGGAGTCTTAAAATGAATTACATAATATTCGATTTAGAATTTAATCAAGCTTTTAATCCAAAAAAAAGAGTTAGAGCTGTCCCAAATGAGAGCTGTCCTTTTGAGATAATACAAATTGGTGCAGTTAAACTTAATAAAAACTTTGAAACAATTTCAAAATTAGATAGATTTATAAAACCTGAAATATATAAAGATATTCATCCTTTTGTAAGAAGAATGACTGGTATAAGGATTGAACAATTAAATAATGCAAAATCTTTTAAGGATGTTTTTAAAGAATTTGTTGACTTTATTGGTGATGATATTCCTATATTATGTATTTGGGGAATGGGGGATATGAAAGAATTATTCAGAAACGTAGAATACCATTCATTAAATAAATCCTTAGTTCCTAAAAAATATATAAATATACAGTTTTTCGCTTCTAATTATTTTAACTGTCCTAAAGGATGTAATATTGGTCTTAAAAACGCTGTGGAAATGTTACACATTCCTCATACAAATGAATTTCATAATGCTTATAATGATGCATATTTTACAGCAGAAATTTTTAAAGTAATACATACAAAAAAAATCGAACCTAAAGAATATAATATAGCTAAATACTTGAAAAAGAAGAGAGAAAATAATATAAAAGAAATAATCGATTACTCTAAACTGTATTTACAATTTGCAAAAATGTTTGAACGAGAATTAACTAAAGAAGATAAATCAATGATTAAGATGGCCTACATTATGGGAAAAACTCATCAATTTGTGATTGATGGAACTGAAAGTAAAGAAGATCAGATAAAAAAATAATAAAACTGGTTTTTGAACGCATAAAACAGTAATAAAAGTACAAACTATATATGAGGATTTAAGTTAATAACGGAGGTGTTTATAATGAAATCAATCAAAAATTTCAGTGATCTTCCAGCAAAGAAAAAAGGTTGTAGAACAGAAGAACATCGTTTTTCTAAAAACCAAATAGTTAAAACTATACAACAACCTGCAAAAAACGAGAGTGGCATTGAAGCAGAAAGAAAAGGTTTTCATTAAAATTATCTACCCTTAAACTGATATGATTTTGAAATAAATGCAAAATAAAATAGACATATTCATTTTTTATAAATGAATATGTCTATTTTTCACTTAAGATTTACCTTTCATTCCCATGCTTAAAGTTACCTGTTATCTTAGCTAACACCAGTTGTATTTGAAAGTCATCTTTTCCATTTATCTTTGAAGTAAAATTCTTAGTTTCTTTCTCGTTTAATATCTTTATCCTTCTGTTTTCAAAATATATAAATGTCTTATTCCCCTTTGTAATTTTATAACTAAATGGTTTTTCTTTTAATCTATCTCTTTTATCTATATTACTCAAATAATTCCTCTCCCTATAACATGTTATATATTGTTTTCTACTTCACAAGCCACAAATTTCCCGTATTCCTTAAATCCAAGCTTTTTATAACAATTAATTGCTGGGAAATTATCAACTTTTACATTTAATCCAATAAATTTTATTTTATTTTTAAGACTATTTGATAGTGCATCCACAACCTTCACACCATATCCTCTTTTTCTATAGTCAGGATGTGTTGTTACATGTGCTACCGCAGCGACTTCATATTCTTCAGAATAAGCATGTATACCTGCAAAACTTATTAGTTTTCCATCATCATATACTCCAAAGTTTTCGTTCAACTTTACCAATTCATCATCGAGCCATGCCCCTGGATAACTTACAGAAATTAGTTCTTTAATATCATTTAGCTCCTTAAACCCAAGTCTTACAACTCCCTTACTCTCTATCGGATTATAATCGCTTAACCCCATATTCATATATTCCTCTAGTTCAGAGATATTATTTTGTGAAAATACCTCATCTAAAACCTCTCTATTGATGTGAGTATAGAATTTTGCTGGTAGAAATTGTTTTATTCTTTTAATTAGTTCTATACTATTCTTTTGATTTTCAAAACTAGCAGCAAGTAACACTGGTATTCCACAATTAGTGTTTAACATAGCAATTTCTTTAAGTTCTGAATCATCAAATAATCCAAAGCAAATAACATTTTGCCATTCTTTTTGTGATAAGTTATTAAATTGATATACATAATTATATCTTGTTTTATTTTTTAGAAATTCGTAAACTATACTTGAATCATGAACAATTCTCATTTCCATAGTTGCCTCTCCTTTTTGTCTACTTTTTTTATTTAGTCTATTTTTTCTTCTTAATCAGTTTAACTAACTTCGAAAATATTCCAGCTAACAAATACCATTCAATTATGATCATAAATAAAATTAAAATCAATATTACTATGTTTGTTCTTGCTAAATCACTTGGAACTCTAGCATAAAAGTATGTTATCTGTGTAAAGCTAAGAATCCTACGTAAAACAAATACATCAAGCTTAAAGAATAAAAACGTGAATATTGAAATTGGTATTCCAAATCCATCAAAATATAAGTCAAATACATTGCGCAAAATACTTAATGATATTGGTAATGCTGTAGTACCACCATATAATCCTGTAATATAGTCTAAAACAATATAAGGAATAGTTGTGATTCCAATAATAAAAATTATCATTCTTAGTTTATTAACTTTAAATAATCTTTTTAGAATTCTCTTAAACTCATCTTTATTACAATAATAATTTATAATTGATAATGTGAAGTATGTTATAAATAATGATATTATTGTAATCAAAGAAACATCTATTGAATGAAACCACCTACCCTTATAAGATATTAGTCCTTTGAAAAATCGTACAAAAGTATAATAGATTAATTGAGGTGGAGCATCACAAACGAACTCCCTTATGGGTACTATAGGAAGAAAAATGTATATACATAAAGTTGTCATTGCTTTTCCCCAAGTGAGTCTGAAAACTTTTTTAATATCCATATAACACTTCCTTGAATTATTTTTTAACTAACTAAGTATTGTTCAAACTGTTTAATATTATCTTCGCTATCACTTTCCCAAATAATTGCCCAACATTTATGGATGTTCTCTCTTTTCATAGCCTCTATACGATGATTACCATCATTTACAACTAGTTTCCCTTCAGTATTTTGAACAATTAATGGCGGCATGTCCCATCCATTACGTATAAGCTTTTGAAACTTCTCTATCTGCATTTCCCAAGATTCAGGTGAATTAAAATATTGCATTTCAGGTTCTGGACCACAGCATCTTGATAATTTATCAAGTTCAATAAATATAGGTCCTATCCAATATCTTTTCTGAATCTTTAATCCTTCGGAAAAAGCTTTATTATTTCCAACAGAATTTAGAAATAAGTGAACCCATTTTTCAATTTCTCCCCTTTTAGAAAACTCAATAGCTTCGTCAACGTTAAATAATAATTTATCCATGTTTTATCTTTAGTGAGGGAGAGTATTACAAGTACCAAGCCCTCACTAAAGTTCACCTCCTTTTGTTATATACACTTTTTAGTGTTTAATAAGTTATAAGTTTCCTTTATACAATGACATGTACCATTTTGTATAAAGCTTATGTTCATAATCTCTTCCTACTGTTATTAAATCTCATTATTTAGCCATTTTTCTAATTCAGAAATCATATCTGCATAACGTATAATCTCCTTTATTGTTCCTATTACTTGCTCAGTCCCCATCTGCTGTTCTTCTTTGTCTGTGCATTCAATCCATAAAGAACGTTTTAAACTATATTCCAGCCAGCCAAATTTGCCTAAGAAACCACTTACTAAGACCTTTCTCCAATTTGCTTGTAGTGTTCCGTATCTCTTTTTATATCCACCTATAAAAGCCAAAAATCTTTCTTTGTCAATGTTTCCCATTTCATTTTCAGACCAGTAAATAGCTGTTTTAGTCAATTCTTGCATAGGATTTATATAGCCCGCTGCCTCCCAATCAATAATAATGGGATTGGTTTGGTTCCACATGACATTTTTAGGGTCTGAATCCCTATGGCTAATAACCATATCTGATGCAAGGAATCCTGCTGATTTATTTGCCTGAGCATTCCAATCGTAAAGCTTATCAATGATTTCAAGCAGCAGGTTAATCCACACTGTATTATTTTCTTGTCCTTTTTGCAAATAGTAATTCCAATCTGTTATCTGTGCATTATCTGACCAATCATTAATTATGCCTAACTCTGAAAAATCCGTCATATGTATATCTGCAAGAATAGCACCTATTTTTTCACAATGGACTATATTGATTTCATTCGGTTTCAGACTTTTACCATCTACCCAATCGAACACAAGATAGAATTGATTGTCTATTTCTTGCATGAAAGTGCCATTAAATTTTTTAGCTGGAAGAGCAGGTATATTCTTTGATGCAATATTGACAATTCGTTCTGAATCCATAAAGTGCTGCATTGCCACAGGTCTAAGCATTATTTTAGGGTTTAATGCTTTAATTGCATATTTCCCTTGCGTTGTTTCAATAGCATACATTCTGTGTAAAAAACCACCGGGTATTGCTTTAGGCATACCCAATATATCTCCAAGTTGCAAAATATTACACAATTTTTCAAATTGTAAATTGTACTGTATATCACTCATTTTTTTACTCCTTTCTACGTTTTATGTGAATTATATAAATAACTCCTTATTTCATCTTAGATAAATTAATTTTTTAATGTTAAATATCTAAAGATATAAGATAATCTTTAACAGAATCATATGATTTTTTCCTACCTAGCTTAGTAAAAAACCTTAAGCTATCTAGACCTTTACAGTAGGTGGCACAAAGAAATCTTTCTCTGAAATTAGGCACATTAATACCTTTTGCTTCATAATATTCTTCAAACATCTTTAGTAAATTATATTTTGGAGACTGAAATTGCATATGCAAAGTAGCTATATCAAAAATATAATCACCATACATTACATTTCCCCAATCGATAATACCAGTTACTTTATTAGTATCAGAAATAATATTACCAAAGTGGCAGTCCCCATGAATAAGGTATCTCTCCGATTCACAATATTGGGATAATTGAAGCATTTTTTCATATAACTCTTGGAATACATCATATTCTAAGAAACTATTTTCAAATAAATCATACCAATCCTTCCAAAAACCATCCTGATCCTTTTTAAAGAATGCTACAAGGTATTCATACCATGAGTCATAAAGTCCATTACCTGAAGGATTTATCCAACCATAGCCCTTATAGTTTCCTAAATCTACTGAGTGCATTTTTGTAATAGACTCAATGAGATTAGGCATTATTACATACAATTCATTTGCACTTAAAGTATTTATTGTTTTTCCTATTGCTTGTTCAGATATTGAAAAGAATGTATTTTGGAGACTTCCAATCTCTAAAATTTTAGGTATAGATAAGCCCTGATGCTCAAATTTTTCATATAAAAAACGCTCAACTTCAAACTCTTCTTTTCTCTTACTGAAACGAATAACATAATATTTATCCGAGTGATTAAATAAATAAACTTGCTTCAAATTTCCTTCTACAACAGCTTGTAATCCTTGTACTTTGGAACCAAAATACTTTTCTAAGAGATTATCTACCTGAACAATATTTATTTCTGGTTTAATGTTTAGCATTGAATTTAACCTCCTTTACACTGATTTTTTGAAAAATAAAAGGACTTGGCCAACAGCAATTGTCCAGGTCCTTTAAATATCAAAACTATACATATGATTAAGTTTCTTGGAATATAAAAATAAAGGCTGCACATCAAGTACAGCACTAAAGTTTCTTATATTCCAATTGTAACCTTTTAAAATCTTACATAAATATTCTTAAGCAAGAATTCATCAGTATACTTGAAAGGACTATAAATGCTGTTGTTCTATATTCTGAAAATCATAAATTTACTCATCACAAATAAAAACTTTTCACATACTTTACATTCCTTAAACTAGTAATGAAAGTACTAGAAAGCACAATAAAATAACTAATAATTCATTAAAATAATGATTATTAAACTTTTATAATATTTATTTGTAATACATTATTGATTTACTTACACAGAACAACTATTGTCATTGGTAGTCTCCTTTCAAATTAACAAGCATATTTAAATTATACCATTATGATAAATTATTGTAAATATATTTTCAGTAAATGCATATGCACCAATATAAATTGCATTATATGTTGTATCTTTTATATCCATATCTAGAAAGTATTTTTTTAGCCTTTTCATAAATAGTTATTTACCACCTCAATTATTTTTCATGGAATTTTTATTTTATTTTTTCAGCTAAAAAGATAGCCCTATTACTTTCATCATTATATTTTTCACCATTTCTATTTCCAAATAAGTTAATAATTTTAAAGTTATATTTGTGCAACCATCCTTTAATCTCGTCTGCCGTAACAGGATGTTTTCTACTTTTATATTCAAATACTGATTCCTCACTATTTTTAGATATATATAATTTATGACTATAATGAAGAATGTTATTTTCATCATCAAAACTATGATTTTTTAATGTATAGCGTCCTAATGTGCCATCACTACATTCTCCTTCAAATATAGTTCTTTCATTAACAAAATCACTTTTACCCCAATTACCTTTGTAATCATTGTTATCAATAAATAATAATCCTCCAATTGGAAGTGCCTCGAATGCTTTTTTTATACATCTTTCTTGAGACTCTGCTGATGGTAATTCATAAAATGCATTACCTCCCATAATAATCAAATCGTATCTATATCCCCAATTACTCTCTAAAACATCTTCCTGTCTAAGAGTTATTCTGTCTCGTACTTCATAATCAAGATGATTAACTTTATTAATTGCCCTATTAAGCATGTTGGGTGATAGATCTAACCCACATATTTTATGTCCTTCCAATGCAAGTGGAATAAGTATTCTACCTGTCCCACAAAAGCACTCTAGAATATTAAGCTGCCCCTTATAATTAATTAGTTCCTTAATTAACTGAATATCATCTGTTGTTGTTTCAAATAAATCATATAATTCTGCTATAATATCATGATTATAACTTTTAGAATTTAAAACTTCTATAGTAAATCTCCTCCTTAAACTAAAAACAGTTAATGTATTAATATACTAATTATTACATTAACTATTATTTAAATCAAAGTAGAAAACAGTTATAATCATTCTCTACTTAAGTAAACTAAAAACATTATATTTTTAATGAGCTTTAATTAAGAATTGTGGAGCATGTATAACTATTACAATAATTCTTACGTATATAGTATTATATAGAAGTGTTCATAATAATTACTAAAATGGGGTGAGTGAAATGAAAAAACTATTTATCATATTATTAATTATGTTTTTTTTACTAAGTATTGGTTGTGGTCAATCTCAAAATCAAATTCAAAAAGATGTGAAAAAACTTCTTGAATATGATTTCTCATATAATGATATATCTAAAATAAACAATAAGTTATGCAATCAAAAATATTCATACACAACAAAAGCTAATAAAAAAATAATTTCCGTAATAACTTTAGATAACGGAAAAGCTCATGTTAAAGAATATGAAGTTTTTGAAGATGGAGTTATAGATATAGAGATTCCAAGCAAACAATTTATAATTTCATTTCATGCAAATAGTACTGTATTATATACATGGAATATAAAAAATAGTAATGATTTAAAAATGAATGAAATTATCGAAATTAAAAATAAAGATAAGATAAAAATTCCTTTTGAATCTAATGATGTAGATGGAGAAAATTACGATAGAGAAAATTTTCTATTTGAAGCAAAAAAAGAAGGAACTCAGAAAATAATATTCAGATATGAACATAGTGAAAATTCAGAGGCATTAAAGGATGAATATTTTGAAATAATAATAAATTTAACAGTAAATTAATATAACAAAGTTTAGTGATTCATAAGAACCACTAAACTTTAATTATTTTTTTACTGTAGCTACCCAATATTGACATTTCTATGCTGAATGAATCTCTTCTTCGCATTCTATTAAATCTTTCCAGAATATTGGTGTAATAGTTCATAACTTATAACCTCATTCCATATGCTAGTTACTATTTTAATTCATGAGTATTCTTAATTCTCACCATTAATTTTGTAAACTTATCAACTTCATCGAATTGTGGAAAGTGTGCTGAATCTTCAAACCATATAAATTCCTTATATGGTGCTTGCAGCTTATTATAGTACTCTTCTACAAGAATTGATGGAGTATTATAGTCATATCTCCCCCCACAGAAATATACCGGAACTTTGATGCTAGGCATATCATTTATGAAATTTAAGTCTTTATTATGTCCCCACATAGTATCAGCAGTAAATTTACTTCCTAATGCTAATTTTATTCCATCTATGCCCCTATACTCAGGTGAAAATATACATCCAACTATGATATCCTTTAATGTATTTACTTGTTTTTCAACACCATTATATCTGGTTAATATTTTTCTCTGTGCAACTGTATCTTTTACAGCTTCTGAATAAGGTGGTACCCCTATTTTATCTAGTATTTCAATTGACTTAATGTCATTATTCTCTTTAGCTTGATCATACACATAATCATACGCTATAATTTCTCCTTTAGTACCGTCTACAACTTGTCCTATACCTATATATGCTTTAATTTTTTCTGGATATTTATCTACTACAAATAATCCAAGTTCGCTTCCCCAAGAATGTCCAACTAAATAAACTGAATTCTTATTTAGTTTTTTACATAGATAATCTATGACTTCATTTGTATCCAAAACAAATTGTTCTCGTGTCATGGAGTTTTCATTTATATTTGCTGAATATGATTTCCCTGCTCCTCTCTGATCCCAGTTTACTACAACAAAATCTTCCTCTAGCTTATTTTGATACTTCCGTGCAAAACTAATCTGAGGATAACCAGGACCACCATGTAAAAATATAAGAATTGGATTATCCCTGTCAGTACCTCTAATTAAAAGAGCTTGCTCAATTCCTCCAATTTCAACCATCTTGAGTTCACTGATGCTATTTTTATTATTAGAAGTTGTTTTATATTTTGGCGTTCGTGATGGTAAAAACAATATTAAAGGTACGCCTATTAACATAATTAATACTACAATTTTTAATAATTGTCTTTTCATTTACTCTTTTATCTCCTTAATAAAACAAATAATACGATTAGCCTCTTTAAATCCTATCTTCTTATGAAAATCATAACTAATAGTATTGTCATATTCGATATCTGAACCCATCTGGCAACACCCTTTTGATAATGCCCATTGTTCACCTTTTTTAACTAGTTCTCTGGCAATACCTTTCTTTCTATAGTTTGGTTTAACATAAATCCCCTCAACATAACCAACAGGACTTGAGTCAGAGCCTTCTACATAATCACGTCTGATAGCAACATGAATAAATCCTATGTTCTCACCTTTAACTTGATATAAAAATACTTCATCATCCTCTGATTCTAACAGTTCCGTAAACTCTTCTTTCAGTTCATCAACTGTATCTTCTGGCCATAAATCTAATGCCATTGAAACTAAATCCTTTAAATTCTCTATATGTGCCTCTACAATTTTATTTTTCATATTTATTTCCCCCTCAGAACAATAATTGTATCTATATAAATTCACCTATGTATTATTTATTTTGTAACTCGTACCAATCACCAAATTTTTTCATACAAGTAATTTCCTCTAACCTTTGATATTCAACAAAATCCTCTTCATTAAACTCAGCAATTGTTTTATCAAAATTTTTTGGCTCAAATATGTACCATAGTTCGGACCACTGGTTTTCTTTTTCTTTCCCTCTTATAGAATGTGAAATCATACCAGGGGATTTGCTTTCAAAAAATCTAATTTCTATTCCATCATAATATGCCAAACACTCTCTAAATTCACAATATCTATCCTCTATACCTTCCATAAGTTTTATTATGCCCTTTATTCCTATGGTTTCTAGCATAGGATTTACGTATGCCCTTGGGAAACCATTCCATTCCCTTATAAAGAATCCCGCATCCAATGCTATGCATGGTTTCTTAACAATATTATAAGCTTGTATAACTTTTTGCTTAGCAATCTCTTTTAAATCATCACTTCTTGGTTCTATTAATTCAGCATTATAAGGTAACACCTTTATATTTTTTAAATTTTCTTGGGCATAAGCAATCTTTCCTTTATTAGTTGTTACAAAAATAATTTCTTGCACCCCATTTGAACCCTTATTATCTGATGTTTTTATTAATATATCTTTCATTTGTATCCTCCAATTTTTTTCGCATCTTGTAATAATCTTCAATTTTGACTTCAACATTACCTATCATTTTTTCAGGAATTGAGTTCACGTAATTTTTTCATACATCATTTACTCTAATCTATCAATTATCTATATTCAAGTTCTGAGCCTACTCCTAATTCTTCTACAGTTGCTACTTTAGATAAGGCTATTTTTGATTTCAAATCTGTACAGTGACAAGGATGTAATGATTTAGGGTTTAGGTTCTTCATATATTCTATAGTCCCATCTATTTGTTCTTTAGAAGGATTTAATAAATGTAATCCTCCAATTATATCAACTACTCTATCATCCTTACATATCTTTTTAGCATGTTCAACAATATTACAAATACCCGAATGAGAACAGCCAACAATAATAACTAATCCTTCAGTAGATTTATATACCAATGCTGTATCATCCATTAAATAATCATCTTTTTCACCATGGGATTCAAGAATTTTACCAATTGGTTCTTTGTTCTCAAAGTTGTACTTCCGTTCTATTTCACCTAAGAAAACCAAACTATCCGTAATCCATACAACTTCTTTTGATAGTTCAAGTTCAAAATTATTGGATAATTCTTGTTCAGAAACTATTGTCCCAAAATCAGCTCCTATTGGAGATATTCTAGATAAAAAAGCTTTATTGTGAGCAATTATTTTCGGTCTCTCATTTTTTATGATTCCTTTTTCTCTATATAATTTAATTAAGTGTTGAAGTCCCCATGTATGGTCACTATGTCCATGGGAAATAGCAACATAATCTAATTCTTTTAAATTAATTTCCATTTGTTCAGCATTTTCAATAAATAAATTTGAATATCCTGTATCAAATAATATTTTTTTATTATCATCTTCAATATAAAATGATAATCCCCACTCTCCATATGAATCACATAACGTATTATTATCTACTAAAACTTTTAATTTCATTGTTCTTACCCCTCTTCCATTAATCTAAAGAAATCATAAATTCCAAATACCTCTTACACATGTTTAACAATTCAATCTTATTTTCACTTATTTGTTCAATAAGATTATTAGCTTCAAAATAAGCTAAATCATATTGTTCTTTGGTAATATCGTTATCTTCTAAAGCTTCTTTAAGTTCATCTTCATCAAGTAATAAAATTTCACCTGTTGGAAGTAATACAACATCAAGATATAAATCATCATAATATGGTATTCCAGAAGGATTGATTTTATTTCCAGTACAAATATCAAAATAAAGTTGTACAATTTCATGTTTTTCATTAAACATTGTAGTTAATGCATAATTCTTGTCTTTTGGAAAGTATTGTGTCCATATAAAGCCATCATTAGCTAAACATAAGCGCTTACCTCCTACATCAATAATCAATGGTTCTCTTACCTTATCAATATGAGTGATTGATAAATACCCATTTAATTCTTTATTTTCTATGTGAGTTATATTAAATCTTTTTTCCAGAACTCTTGTCCAGTTCGGCCGATCTGCATATTTTCTTTTCATATAATTTTCCTCCAAATTTATTGCCCTTATTATAAAAGTTTAACTTCCATTTTGCATAGCGCTATTACCACCCAAAATCTGTGAACTTACTTCCTTCCTGATATTTCCTAATTGCTTCTTTAATATATGCAACCATATTATAAGGTAAGTTATCCAAATCAAACCATTCCAATAAATCACATTTATTTGGTTCCATATTCTTTATTTCACCAGACCACTGTTTTGCAACAAAAAAATAATCTATTCCTTCTCTATCAACATTCTTTCTATGCATTACTTGAATTGGTTCTATTTGATTTTTATAAATAGTAATTCCTGCTTCTTCCTTTGCTTCTCTTATCATAGCATCTATATAATTTTCATCTCCATCAATATGTCCTGCAACAACGCTAAAATTACCATCTTCATATCCAGTATTAAATCTTCTTAATAACAAGATACTTCTATCTTTTATTAAAAATAAATGTACCGCTACTGGCATTGTAAATCTCTTTTTCATTAATTTATCCTCTTTTCATTTATTCTCATAAATACACTGAATTCTACTTAAAAACTCTTATTCAATATGCAACAATATTATAAAATTTCTAATAATTCCTTTAAATTCGATATTCTTATCATTTTTGAATATAAATCTAGAGGCTTATTACAATTAAAATATATCTATATTCTACCATACACTTTTTTTATAAAAAATACATTCCAGTTACAATTAATGGAATGTATTGAATCCTTTAACTTATATATAGATTGTTGTTTACATATGAACGAGTGAATTTTATAATTTCTAAAGTTTCTTCAAGATTATCAAAAGGCAAATCATTTTTCCATCTTAAAGCTTTTTCAATTAACACTTCCCATCTATTATTGAAAGCATTTTGTGCCCATTCTGCTGCATTCTTCTTCGAAACCACGTTTCCATATTTAAACATATTTAAGATTCTACACATTGTTAGAATAGCATAGACTTGATATTCCCTTTCTTCTAAAAGATTAGGATTCAAGAGCATTGGTGCCCACCACTGATTCAGTATTTTCAAGCTAGCTTGTTGTAGTTCCGAGGATGCAATTGAATCCATAAAAGACTGTGGATTAGGTCCCTCTATAATAATTCCATATTCCCTGAGTGTATATCGTTCAAGAACCCATTCGTATCCGTAATGTTCTAAAGAAAATTCCCGTCCATTAACATATGGACGTGGCTCAGTAGGTGGTATTTTACTGTGTAATAAATCTTTTGAAACATATGAGCCTTCTAACTTATAAGCCCATTTATTTTCCTTTCTTAAAATACCATTATGCATTTTTCTCAAAGAATTAAATAACTCCTGAGAAACCATATCTTTTGTAACCACAAGAAAGTCAATATCACTGCTCTTTGGGTCAAAATCTCCTAGAGCAAGAGAACCATGAATATATAACCCTATAAATTCATCTTTTAAAATATCCTTTACTTCTCTTTTGAGCAATTCTATTAATGTGTAAACGTCTTTATATTTTAATAGTTGCTTATTCATTTTAAATATACCTCACTAGTTACCTTTTTGATGACACATTATACTCTTCTGGATAATATAATCCATGAAAAAAGTCGATATGAACATGATAGTTTGTCCAATTTTTAATTCCTCTATCTATGCCGGAACTTTTCTCACCTAATTATTTATAAATTTTTAAAATATAATAGTCTTTCAGTTTTTACTTCTTTATTATCTATAATTTCATTTTTCATGAACTTCTCAGTTAATTTAAATCCAAGTTTTTCTACACATCGTTGAGAATTTATATTTTCTGGCTTTACTGTTGCACGAAGTCTTGAATAATTACCATCTAACTTTAACAGTTCGATTAATTTATTCATTGCAATAGATATTAATCCACGGCCCCAATAATCTTCATTTAGTGCATATCCGATTGTTAGAGTACTTGGATCTTCTTTTTTTAGAAATCTAATAACTCCAACTAGTTTTTCGGAATGTATCTCACAAATCCCTAAATATAAATTATTTCCCTCTTTAATTCGTTGATTAATTACTTCTATAAATTCATCTGTATCTTTTATAGAAGTATGAGTCTTTCTTGTAACATACTTTGCTATTTTTTCATTACTGTATATTTGAAAAAGATCTTCTTTGTCATCATTTTTGATGTAGCGAATTAGAAATTCATCTGACATTTTTATTGGCAACTGATTATGTATCATACTTAACATACTATTCTCCTCCTATCACCCTACATATTTGATTGTTTTCATATATCACTTTCTCTTTTGTAAAACTTTTTTGACCATTCTTTTAAGTGTAGTACTATTCCCTTGCGTCATCAGTAAATTCAATACTTAAAAGACGAGTTTTAGTAACAAATCCAACACTTTCTAAAGTCATTTTTGAATTTTCATTATAGTACCAACAACCACAAATAGGAATCTGATTGTTTTCATAACACCACTTTTTCAAATTGAATATTATGGTTCTTCCAATACCTTTTCTTCTATATAATTCATTTGTATACATACCTATACTAGTAAAACCCTTTAGAACTCTTCCTTTTTCAATTATTCCAGCACCAAGTAATATATTATCCTCAGTAAATATGAATATTTGATTATTGTCTACTTGTTCCTCTAGCTTATCAAAAAAATCTCCGCTAACTTTTTTAATCTCTGATATATCTTCTTTATTAGCAATTCTAAAATCCCCATTTTTATATAATTTTACACTTGTATCAACTTCTTTATTATCTTGAAAGAAATATGCTTGCTTTTTAACTATTTCACTTTGATCTAAAGCCAAACTTAAAAGTAACTCATCACTAGTAGTCACAAATGCAGATTCAATTGTGAATTCTTTAAGTATAGATTTGAAAATATCTTGACCATATTTTAAATACTTGAAGCTTATATAAAATTGAGTTAGTAATTTTCCTTCATAAATTGCACAATATCCAATTGAATCTATGGTATCAGTAATTAAATAAAACTCAGAAGCAACAATATGGTCATCTAAGAAGGAATCAAATGGTGAAGATAATGTATTGATATATTCCTGCATTAATAAATTAATATCTTCCATTTTACAAGGCTTAAATTGAAATTTCATAATGTATTTACCTCTCCATCAATAAAATTTTTTAAACATGTAATATTTTCTTATATTTATGAATATTTTACCATGAATCATATTTAAAACAAAACTCTCATTTATATTTCTAAATGAGAGTTTTGCATTATATAAGATGATAATTGAAATGATAATAATATTAAATTACAAAAACACTGTTCCTAAAATAAAAGGGATTAGTGCTCCTAATGCCCACAATTTATTTTTAGACTTTGAAGTATTGTTATTATCTAACCTAAAAAGATAACCACTTAATATAAAACTTATTACGCCGCATAATATAAGTATACCAAGAGAAATCATTGGATTAAATGAATGCTGTCCATTTTCTACTAATGCTTGATAAGCATCCATTGCATAAGTCGTAGGAAGCAGCCTTCCAAAACTTGTAATTGACTCTGGCAAAGCATTAGTTGGCATCATTAGTCCCCCAATAAGCATTGAAGGAAGAAATATTACCTGTGCATAAAGTACTGTTACTGAAGTATTATTTGCTATTACTCCTATAAAAGAGCTATCCCTGTACATACAATAACCGTAGCAAGAAAAACAAGAATTAATCCCCCAATATTACCTGGTAACTTAGCACCAAACAAAACTGGAGCACTTAAAAGGATTATTGCTGTCACAATAATTGTATGAAAAACAGTTGAAAGTGTTGGTATTGCAAGCATTGATAATTTTGATACACCATTAATTTTATAACTTCTAAAGATACCATTATTTCTTGATGTAACCAAAACATTAGGCATTCCCAAGATAGCACTCACCAATATCCCAAATATCATCATTGAAGGTATAAGAATGTCACCATATTGTGGATTTAATTTAGGCATTATCCCACCCATTACTAAATAGAAACCAAGGGGAAATAGATAATTCATAAGCAATAATGTTTTATCTCTAAGACCACCCTTTAAATCCATTACAAAATGTGTTATAAAAGACTTCATAGTGCACCTCCTACAGAAGTTATTTCAAGGAATCTTTCCTCTAATGATGGTCGCTCTACTCTTAAATCAATAAGACTATCTCCCATTATATCAATTAAATTAATTATTTCTGTTACCTTCCTACCAGGATTATCTGAATAAAAAATATAGTATTCATCAACCAATGTACCTTCAGCCTCTTCAAGACTTTTTCCAATTGTTCGAACAGAAATTTTAGTTTCAGTTGAACCAGAAGCTGTTATTTCCTTTGGAGTACCAATAGTCACAAGTTTACCTTTTAATAGAATGGCCATTCTATCTGCCATTTTCTCTGCTTCTGCCATATCGTGAGTTGCAAGAAGAATTGTTGTTCCTTGATTCTTTAATTCATTCATCAATTCATGAAGTTCCACTCTTGATTGTACATCCAATGACGCAGTAGGCTCATCTAAAATAAGCACTTTGGGATTATGAGCAACTGCTAGGGCTAATACTAATCTTTTCTGTTCTCCACCTGAAAGAGTATTAAAATAAGTATTTGCCTTGTCCCACAATCTCATTCTTTTTAACAGATCATATCTTGGTTTTATGCCATGATATGATGAGAATAATCTCATTGATTCTTTTACAGTAATTGTGGTTGGTAATGCTGAGGACTGAAGTTGTACCCCTATGATATCTTTCAATTTCACACTATCTTTTGATGGGTCTATCCCCATAATTTCAATTTTTCCTCCATCAGGATTCCTTAATCCTTCAAGACATTCTAATGTACTGGTTTTACCTGCTCCGTTGGGTCCAAGAATACCAAAAATCTCCCCTTTTTTAACTTCAAAACTAATTCCATTTACCGCAGTATAGTCACCGTAGCATTTTGTGAAATCAACAACTTTAATTATTTCTTCACTCATTTAACTCCCCCATTTATTATTTAGTTCAATACTCTTCCTTATTTTTTATATTAATCAATATTTTACCATATATTGTTTCAAAAAGAAAACTCTCATTTCTAATGATGAGAGTTAATTATTATTAAAATCTACTCAGTTAAAAAATCTAATTGTTCTTCTAAAATATTCTGACTTTTACCAAACTCTATTGCTTCTTTCCAAGTATTTCTATCATTCTTATCAATCTCAAATTTCCTACCTTCAAAAATAGCTACAATTGTATTGTCCTTCCAAAAGTGACCATACCAATTATATCTCATATTATCTTTAAATATTTCAAAATCACTATATGGTACTTCAATCCAGAACATATGCCACCGTCCAACTGTTCCTTTATCATCTAGTGGTAAGTTGTCTTTTGTAAGTTTAAATTTAAAACATTTATACTTATTTAAAATTGTAGGATCTTTTAAACCTTCAGAAATAAAACAGCCTTTCCAATATTCTGTTCTCATTATTTTTCCCCCTTCTTAATATTATGAAAACATAAAACATTACTTAACCTTCACTATAAACTCTGTTTTTACAGAAATATTCTTTTCTTGTTTTTTATCCAATGAAAAAGCTGCGTATGCGGTAAATGAATATTCTCCATTTGGTAGTTTTAACTCTTTCTCTGAATTATACTGTTTCCAAAAATCAGCTTTTGGATCATCAGCACTATATCCTCTACTTTTAAAAAATGGAAAAGTATATATTTCACCTTTCTTAAGAATAGTTCTCTTTAAAATATCTAAAGTCAATCCCCTATTATAATATTCCTGTCCTTTTAATATTGTAAAGTAAAAGTATGGTTCTCCAGACCATATAGTAATAGTATCTTCTTCTCCTATATACTCAAAAGTTGAATACATTTTGATTTCTTCATTCTCATTGAACTCTAACTTATTAATATATGTAGTAACTCGAAAATCTTCATTCTCGCTAATAAATTCCTGATATTCCGGATTTTCTAAATTATCATTTTTCTGAGAAACCTTATTAGATGAACAGGATACTAAAATTAATGCAATCATAAAAATTGTTAAATATCTCTTCATTCTTAATCCACTCCAGTTGTGCTCTTAATATTTGACTCATTTAGTCTTATAATTTCCTACTCTCTATCTATTAAATTTAAATTTATAATCTCTTAAATAACAGAAAATATCTCTCCATCAAGTCTTGTTTCCACTATACTCTTAACAACCTCATCACTATCCAATATTATCGATATAATTGCAGGCATCTTAAGATTTTTCCAAAAGTGATAATCACATGTTTTTTCATAATAGTTTAATAATACCCCTAGAAATGTTCCATGTGTTCCTATCATAATCTTTTTCCCTTTATTATCTCTTATAATTTCTTGAATAACTTTAATTCCTCTATCTTGAACTTCTCTAAGAGATTCACCATAATTTAATTTATAATCAAAATCATCCCACTGCTTCATTGCAAATGAGTCAAAATCATCAATAAAACAATCTGATACCTTACGTTCTCTCAAATCATCTAATATTTGAATTTCAAATTCTCTATATTCAGCATAAAGCTTAATAGTATCAATTGCCCTTTTATATGGACTTGAGTAAATTACATCAATTTCTTTACTCTTCAAAATATTTAATACATCATTTCTTTGTTCTTCCCCTTCCTTTGATAAGGCTCTTTCCTTATCCTCTGGTGTATATTCTACTTTTGCATGTCTAACCATAATAAGTTCTGTGTATTCTCCCATAATTTCTTCTCCTTATAAACTCTATTTATAGTAATTTTTGTAACCATAATTTTTGCCGTAATTAATTAACTTGTCTATATTTTACCATATATCTTTTTAAAAAATAATACATTCCCTTTCTATGAAAGAGAATGTATTGTTAGGCGGAGAAATAATCAATATAAATATTGTTGACTTCTTTTGTTAGGATATTTACCTTAATATATCCTCTATCTCTTCTATAGGTATTTCCATGAAAAGAGGACCAATTGCATGTGGTGTATAAATACCTTCTTGATAATATATAACTAAACTACTATCTGTTAGATAAAATCCTTGTTCTTCTTCTATGCCTTTAAATTCTTCAAAAACTTCAAATTCCAATTCCTTTACCTTTTCATTTAGAATTGAATTTAATATATTTTTATAATCTATATCTTCTCTAAATAGCTCCTTTAGCTCTAACATTCCTGCATAACTCATATTAAATGTTAACCCTTCTATATATGTGCTTGGAAATGCTGCTCCCTCCATCATTAATGAATGCACGAAGTACATACTTAAAATTTCATTTGTCTTCTTAGTAATTGTATAATCTACATTTAATGTTTCCTTATAAGTTTCGTCTTCATATTCAGTAAGTTCATCTAAAATACCTGCTTTATAACTAATATGACTATTAACCACGACTTCAACTTCTTCAGTTTCTTCTGTTTCTTTTGTTTCTTCATATTCTAGATATTCTATTATAGGGTAATTAATAATAACTTCACTATTTTTGTTCTTTGCTATATATGTTTCCTCAATTATATTATACCTTAATTCCTCATATACAAATTCTTCATATTCTCTATTATCAAGATATGATTTTATACACTTTATTCCATCCTTATTCCACTCGAAAGGCTCGTAAAAAAAGTCATTCTCACCTTCCATAACCACAACTCGATTCATTTCATTAGTAGAATTAAAATAATATATCATTAAATCTGTAGTCCCATCCAATTCAATAGGAACTATAGTTTCTTTATTATTTGGAACAGCAAAAGCAATTTTTTCCGAATCTTCACACCAAACGGGTCCGCTAGTGTTAACTATTTTATCATGTATTAAGTTGAATTTATTTATTATTATTGTTTCAAATATATTAGAAGTTCCATCATTAACTGTTACCCATACATCATTAGGAGCCCATGATATTTCATATAGATTTCCTTTTAATCCTTCAACCTTTGTTTCTTTTTCTAAAGTTATATCCCTTATATATAGTTCTTTTTGAAAATCTTCTATTTCCTTTAAATAAGCTATTTTTGTTCTAGTATTTGACCATGTTATTTCAGATACATTTTCATCTTGTTCTAGACGTGTCTGAATATCAAGTACTTCTTTATCTTTATCATTTTCCTTTATATTTTCTTTATTACTTTTATCTTGTGAATTATTACTATCTTGAGACTTTTCACTGTTCTCTGTATTATTTATGCTGCTAGTGTTATTCCCCTTCCCTGTAACATTTGATACTTTTTCTTTTGCACATCCTGAAAACATTATTGTAAGAACCATTACACCACATAAAAATAAAGGCAAAATCTTTCTTTTCATTATTTCTCCCTTCTTTATATTATTAAAATTAATTCACTTTACATATTTAATATATTTCAAAGTGTCTTTTTTTGTTATCCACCAAAAGTATGGAATATAAATATATTCCAGTATCACTTTGATTAAGTCTCAGCTCCTCTATAATAAAGCTTTTGTAAAACATGACCATAATTCATATTTTCTTCTTTATATATACTGCTAATAATAAGATATTCTATAATCGATTATAATTACCAATTAAATTCATTCCAACTTGAAATTGAAAAAGTATCTAGCCCAAACAGTTAGATACTTCATAAAATACATATTGAATTTTCATCAAACAAAATCACGGAACAAAAATTTAACGTAGCTAGCAGAAGTCGCCCATCTTCTATAAGTGGGAGATGAATACGTTAAAAACTTTCTTTCATTATTTTTTTGTATCAAAACATAATCAGTAGTAAATAATATAAATGGGTGATAAAAATGAAATTAGACATGATAATCATTCAGTATTCTTATTACAGTATCATCTTATATTAGTTGTAAAATACAGAAGAGAAGTAATAAAGAAATATATTCAAAATCAAGGCAAAAGATAAAGGTGGTGAAAGTAGTGAAAATCAATAAGGCATATAAATTTAGAATATATCCAAGTGAAAATCAAATCAACGTAATTGAGAATTCTTTTGGCTGTTCAAGATTTGTATATAACCATTTCTTAAATCAAAGAAATGAAGTATATAAGGATAAGAAAATATGTGTGAAATATACGGAACAACAAAATCAACTACCAAGTATGAAAAAAGAGTTTGTATGGCTTAAAGAAGTTGATAGTACATCACTACAAATGTCACTAAGAAATCTTGACACTGCCTTCAAGAATTTCTTTGAAGGTAGAGCAGATAGACCAAAATTCAAAAGCAGAAGAAATAACTATAAAACTTATACAAGTAATTTTGTAAATAACAATATTGATATAAAAAAAGATAAAATCAAATTTCCTAAGTTGAAATGGATTAAAGCAAAAGTGCATAGATACTTTCACGGTAGAATAATAAATGGCACAATTTCTAAAACTCCAAGTGGTAAATATTTCGTATCTATATGTGTTGAAACAGAAATAGAACCTTTAGAGAAAGTAACTGAAAATATTGGACTAGATTTAGGGCTAAGCTATTTTGCGACATTATCTAATGGTGAAAAGATAGAAAACCCAAAGTATCTAAAAAAGTCATTAAATAAATTAACAAGAGAACAAAGGAAACTAAGCAGTAAACAACAAGGTAGTAATAACTTTCATAAACAAAGGGTAAAAGTTGCTAAATTATATGAACGTGTGGCTAATCAAAGAATAGACTTTATTCATAAATTATCTAAAAGAATTATAAGCGAAAACCAAGTTATAGTTCTTGAAGATTTAGCAGTTAAAAATATGATGAAGAATGATAAATTAGCACAAAGTATTTCAGATGTATGTTGGCATAAATTTATTACTATGCTTGAGTATAAAGCAAAATGGTGTGGAAGAAAACTTCATAAAATAGATAGATGGTATCCATCATCAAAGACTTGCAATGAATGTGACTATATTATGGAAGATATAACACTCCATATAAGAGAATGGAAATGTCCTCAATGCGGTAGCATTCATGATAGAGACATAAATGCTAGTAAAAATATACTGAGACAAGGATTATTAGATATAGCATAAAAATAAGAACCGTAGGTCTTACGGGGATAGCCTGTGGAGAAAGTAGGGATAACAGTCTAAATGACAGTTACGAAATCTGTGAAGCAGGAAAAGTTCTTGGATATACCAAGAAGCCCCCACTTCAGCGTGAGCAAGTGGAGGGAGAGTTCACCTATTATTTCATAGATTATACTTTTAGAAACTGGAGAAACTGGAGAAACTAATATTATAATAGTGAAACCATATATTAAATTTATAAAATCCATAAAGGAGATGTATACTAAATGCCTATACCTACTGGGTCAAATGATAATTACTCACATAAGACACTTAATAAACCTAATAATCCTAATTTTGATAGTTCTTTTGATTCAATTGCATCAAATACTGTTTCCAAAAATGTACCCTTAAGCAATTTAAATGAAAAATTCATACGACAAGAAAAAATAAATGAAAAAATGAAAGAAACTTTGAATAATATAACTTAATAATTGTTTAAAAATTTATACGATATTACTATGTTTTCCATCTTCAGAATTTCAGGTGTTGAAAAAGCTCAAGATCAAGGAACAAGGGGAACGAGCAGCAGAGTGTACAAGTAGTACTCGAGCAGCGCAGAGAGCCTTAGTGACGCCGAGATTGAGTTTTTTCAACGCCTGACCACCTGCTTTAGTAGGTGGTTGTTTTAATCACTAATAAGAAATCTTACCCATTCATACCCTTCATTCACTAAGTCCTTACTTGGATTTGTATGTGGTGTATGCTCAAAAACAAAAGACACATCTTCACATTGTGATAAGGATCTAATTATTTTTTCAATTTTATAATTGCTTATTTCATACTTTTGAGTTGGATGGACAGGTACCCAAATATACTTATTTCCCTGGTAATATACATTATGTAAATGAACCACTTTCACAAATTCTTTCCACTTCAGTAAATAGTTAAAAATTTCTTCACCAGTTGCAATAATATAGTCACCTATATCTATACACAATTTTATATTATATTTTCCCCATATTCCCTTAGGAAAATTATGAAGATAATTTATTCCTGCTGCAGAACGGTTTAATCCAAGTTTAGGTTCACAAATGAGTTCAATAGAGTATTTATTTTGTATGTCACTTAATTTTCTCAAGCCTTCTTCTATTAATTCATTAGCGTTCCCTGTTATTTCATCTTTGAAATATGGAAAATGAACTAGCAGATAATCTGCACCTAAAGAGGACATCTTCTCTGCCTCTAATTCTAACTGTTCCCAAGCAAATTCCGAATCATATTGTACTCTCTCAATTAAATCGTATTTACTTCCATTTCGCATTAAAGGGGAATGTATTCCAAAGCTAATCTGTTTTTCTCTACATTGTTTTATAAAATCATTTAAGGCTTTTTCATCATAAAATTCTCCAATTTCAATATGATCAATTCCCTCCCAAAATAATTCTGAATAATGTTCTGGATTAGATAAAATCACACTACCAGAAACACCTAATTTATGTGCCATTTCAATCCCCTTTCTCATAAGTACTTATTTTTATGTAAGCGTTGTATGCTAATACTAAAATATTCACCTAAAGTAAGAGGCAGATTTTTTAGTCAGCCTCTTTAAATCATAGTTAACTTATCTAGCTCATTTCTCATTTTATTTACAAACTCTTCATACTCACCTTCTTTATATATGGCTTGACTTTTCTGATTGTAATCAATTGCCTTCCCCGGAAAAGGATCATCCATATATCTAGGGTAAAGATGCATATGAAGATGTGGTACAGTATTCCCATGTATTTCATAATTTATTTTCACAGCATTAGTCACTTTTTTCAATACCTTTGCATACAATTGAACATCCTTCATGAACCCAAGTAGCTCCTCATCAGATAAATCATATAACTCTATTCCATGATACTTAGCAATTACATGACATGCTCCCTTTATACATTCCACAGGTTCTGAATTAAGCCATGAATGTGGTAACTCATATAGATCTATCATACCTTCAGGCATAGGTTCAGCATTACATACTGCACAATTCTGTTTTTTTGTTAATCCTATCCATTTCTCAAAGTCATTATGAAAACTCATAAACTCACCTCTTAGATAATATTAATTAACTTATTAATCTCCTATTCTACGGATTAAACTTTTCCAACTGGCGCTAAGTATAAAGCAATTTCAGACATTCAGGTAGAATCTGTTTATTTTATTATTTTCGTAACTTGGCATTTACTCCTCCTTCTATAAACAACATATATTTCATAATTTTTACTATGTTTCATTATATTTAAAGTTACTTTTATTATACCATGTAATTTATTAACTATGAATAAACGAAAAAGCAACTAATCATAATGATTAGTTGCTCTATTATCTAGGCAAGTTCAAATAAATAACAAGTCAGTATACTCGTCTATTTTGCATCTTTGACTTATTATTTATTTTCACATGCCTTACTAAGCTACTGATTTATTCTTATCATCCCAAATAGATAATTTTGAAGTATATATCTTTTTAAAGAAACTAAGAACTACTATTAATCCAATTACTTCTGCTATTACAAATGATATCCACACTGCATCAAGCCCTACAAATTTACCTAACAAAAATGCAGCTGGTAGTAATACAATTATCTGTCTTATAAATGAAACAATCATACTTATATATGCATCTCCCATTCCTTGAAATGCGGATCCTAGTACTATTGATAGTGCCGCAAGTGGGTACCCAATGCTAATTGTTCTAAATGCAACTACTCCTATTGCTGTCATTTCCTCAGTGCTGTTAAAAATAGTTAATAACTGCGCTGGGAATATTTGAAATATTATCATTCCAATGGACATAAAAGATACTGCTGCAATTGCCGCTACTTTTATAGTCTTCATTATACGCCCCTTATTCTTTGCTCCAAAGTTAAATCCTATAATTGGCATAGTCCCTTGTGATAAACCAAATATCGGCATAAATACAAATGATTGAAGTTTAAAATATACTCCTAGAACAGCAACTGGAGTTTCACCAAATCCTGCTAATATCTTATTAAGGCCTATAAGCATAACTGACCCTAATGCTTGCATTAATGCTACCGGAAGGCCTACTATTAATATTTGTTTTGTAATAGTTTTAGAATATTTAAAGCTCTTTAAATCAAGTTTTAATTGATTGTCTCCTCTAAATAATACAAAAAGAATAAAACTCATGGAAGAAACTTGCCCAATAATTGTGGCAATTGCCGCTCCTTTTACGCCCATTGCAGGAAGTCCAAACCATCCAAATATTAAGACTGGATCAAGAGCTATATTTATTATGGCTCCTATTACTTGTGCAATCATCGGTTTAATCATATCCCCACTACCTTGTAGGATACTCATTCCAGCTTGTGCAAATAAACTACCAAATGAAAATACCATTATTATTCTTAAATAATCTGATCCAAAACCTATTATTTCTGCATTATCTGTGAATAATCCAAAGAATATATTTGACACTATTAGTCCAATAATAACTAACATTACATAAAGTATGCTACTTATTAAAAATCCATGTTCTGCTGCAAGGGTAGCTGATTTAATATCTTTCTCACCTATTTTCCTAGATACAAGTGAGCTAACTCCTACCCCCAGACCTACAAAACATGCAATAATTATAAGTTGAATAGGAAATGCTAATGATACAGCGGTTAATGCGTTTTCACCTATCCTTGCCACGAACATGCTGTCTACAATATTATATAATGCTTGTACCATCATTGCCAATATAGCTGGTAATGACATTTTTAATATTAATTTTGGTATAGGCATTGCACCCATTCTATTAGCTTTTGCGTTTTCCACTTTCATAATTCTCCTTCATTTCTTTTGATTTTAATTGTGCTCGTTTATTAATTTTCTCTATAGTTCCGTTAAGGAGTAACAGCTCTTCTTCTGTCAAAAATTCCATAAGTGATTTATCCCATTCTTTTAACAAATCAAAAATTACTGGTTTAATTTCATCCATTTTGTTTGTAAGATAAAGTTCATATGCTCTTTTATCCTTTGGATTTACTCGTCGCTCTATGTATCCTAACTCAACAAGACTCTTAACAACTCTAGCCATTACACTTTTATCATAATTTAGTACTTCAATAAGTTGCTCTTGATTTACCCCATCGTTTCCATATAAAACAAGCAGAACCACCCCTTGTGAAGCAGTTAGCCCATAAGGTTTTAATCCATAATTGAAGTAAATTTTAAAATGCTTAGTTATATTTGACATATTCCTTCCAACATACTGATTAAATTTCATAACAGACCCCCCTCAGTGACTAAAGTATTAATTACTTTGTCACTAATATTTAGTATATCCAAAACTAGTTACAAGAACAATCAGTTGTGGTTTCTTTCTTTGCATATATCTTTCTAGTTATGCTAGTAGAATATTTCAAATTATCTTTTGGACAAATATCAACACAATGTCCACATCCAACACAATTAATATGACTTAATGCTTCACCTTTTAGTGCTTTTTCACTAATACATATAGACATATCACATTCTCTATCACATAAACCACAATTAATACATTCTGTTAAATCAGTTTCAATTCTTTGCCCTGATAATTTTGAGACCAAACCAAGAATTGTTCCTGCAGGACAATAATAACAATATCCACGGCCATTTAATGTCACATACGCTAATTGCATAAGTATAATATCAAAAGTCATATACTTTATCATTTCCATTTGTCGTAATGTTTCAAATGAAACTACTTCAATTCCCCCAAAAACATCTATGGCCATTAGTCCCATAATTCCAAATGCAAATAATATCATGAACACCTTTAAAATATTTAATAATTTGAGTGTTAAATTACTAAATCCTGATCTACTATTCTTTTTCTTAATTAATGGTAATGCCAAAGAAAAACTTTCTGCATGTCCTCCTGCATAAGGACATATCATACTGCAGTGAAATCTCCGTCCGTAAATTAAAGTTCCAAGCAATACTACTCCCTGATATACAACATACATGATTAAAAGAATATTAACAGTATGACTTTGTATACTACTTGAGAAGAAATGTCCATCTTTTAATAACTGAATAGGCATGCTAGACCATGAAAATGGCATAACTGCTATTGCTACATCTGCAATTCCAGTTATTAGTGGCATTATTACGAAAATAATTAGCATAAAGCTTGAAAAAGTAATCAATGATACAAATCGCATCTTTGATCCTTTATTTCTATTCTTCAAAAGTTTAAATGTTATGTAACTTGATATGATTATTATAACTGTTCTAAAGATATTCTCATACATTAAATATATTGTTCTTACTATATGAGCAAGTTGTACATTTTCTGATTTTCCCAAGGCTCCATTCATTCCACCAATTACAAATCCAGTGATTATAAATATTACAACTATAACTTTTAACAGCTTTAATAATGAATTTTTACTTTTTTCCTTTGTTTTCATTATGCACCTCTTAAATTGATATTGAATTTAGTTGCAAAAACAACTACTTCCCTAATTTAACATGTTTTAGTTGTTTTTGCAACTATATTTTAGTACTTAAAAACTGCAAAAGTAGATATGTTTAATTATCTATACTCTTGCAGTTTATATTTATGTTAGTTGTACTCTATTATTTATTATTACCATCATGAAGTGTCTGGTCAATAACAATAATTAAGGCCAAAATAAATCCATAATCTTCACTATTCATTACATCAACTCCATAAGTATCTGAAAAACTAAAAAATCTTTTAGATACATCAGCAACTACACGTCCATTCTTTATAACTGAAAAATTATGATTAAAAGGTTCACCTTCAATATCAAATTCTCCATATACACTATCTATAATAAATTTGGATCCAAAGAAGGTGAATTTCTTCTTAACTCTTGCAACATCATTTCCCTGAGAAAAAATTGTGTATTCTGGCAACATTTTAAATAACTTCTGCTCAATATAGAATAACTCTTGCCCATTCATGTTGTACAAATGAAGCTTATTTCCTAAGCTAAAAACTTTACCCTTAACCACGAAAACATCATTTCCCTGTTCATCTGTAATTGTAAAATCATCGCCGAAACTAAATACCTTTTCTCTAACTTGAAATATCATATATACACCTCACCACATCTATTTTTCTTTCTTTATATTATCAATACTATCCCTTTTATTTAATTCATACTATTATTTATATTTTACCTATATAATATATATTCCTCACCGTGAAAAAGCACCTAACTTCAGAAGTTAGGTGCCACACAATACATATTTTTCATTTCAAAACCCATGCTAGTTTTTTAACTGAATTGCATTAACCCCGCAAACACTAACACAAGCACCACAGCTGATGCATTTTTTAGGTTCAACAAGAAAAGGTTTATAAACTAAATCATTCTCATCTTGGCTTTTCATTTCTATACAATTTTCAATACACATTTCTTTACACACACCGCATGAATAGCATTTATTGTAATCAAATACTGGTTTTGGCCATTCAGATTGTTTAATTTTCATACATGTCTCATTGTTAGAATTCAAGATTGCTGAAGTTGGACATACTTTTCCACAGACACCGCATTCAATGCATTTATCTGAGTTTATTGAATGTTTCTCTTTTAAATTACCTTTTATTGCATTAACAGGACATTTTTTAGCACATAATGTACAGCCTATGCATTTATCTGTAATTGAATAACTCATTGAACCACCTCTTCTCTGAAACCTTCTATTTTTAATCTTTTTAAGGTTTTAGTAGTCGGTATACCTTCTACACTCCATCCTCTTGTTTTATAATACTTGTCCTTTAATAATTCCAAAGGAACCTTCGATTTTGGATTGCTTTCATCTTGTAAAACATGTGTTAATCGTTTAGGTAAAGAGTCATCAGCTCTCTTTAACCCTCTCCTAATATTGAATAATCGTTCAATATTATATCCTCTTTCTCCAATATAACTTAATTTACCGAAACTCATTTTCATTCCTGTTACTAATTCCAATGCTTTTGTATGTTGAAGCATTGGGAGGTGTATATTTAATTTTTTTTCTTTATTCTTATTAAGCATATCTACAACCTTAGCGGTAACCTTTATAGTCATAGCTTTATTTGCAATCTTTGTTATACCACGGTTTCTATGAGTAACAAAGTGTCCAGGTATCATAAAGAACATAGTAAATAAACAACTTCCTGCTGCTGACCCAGACTCCAAAGCATTTTGTAACAAAGCAGTCAGTTCAGCTTTATTCACAGTTGAGTACTTATCTATATTCATTGCAAGATTCTCCATCAATATGGAATAACCAGCATTAAGATGGCATCCGCCTCTATTAGAAACAGCATATCCAAGTCCTAAACCAACAGAAGAACGCGGTTCATATGCAGATAATTCCATTCCCTTTGACTGAATTGCAAATTCTTCCCCTCCGTATTTCTCCATTAAAAACTTGCTTCCATTTGCTAAATCATCACCAATTCCTCTTCTATAAGCAATATCTTCAAATACTTTTATCATGCCATCTATTTTCCCAAATTCTAATCCATTGTCCCATAAACCCTTTTCATTTAATTCCATAGCAAAAGCTATAGTACCACCTAATGAGATTGTATCCATCCCGAGTTCATCCAGCTCATAATTCATCTCTATAATTTTTTGCATATCATGATTATTCCAATTAGGTCCCAGTAAACCTAATGTTTCAAGTTCAGGCCCCTTAATCCTTTTTCCATCATATTCCACCACTCTAGAACATTTGATTGGACATGTAACACATCCCTTGTTAGTGACAAGATATTTTTCAGTTAAAGTTTCGCCACTAATATCTTTATAATGCTCATATTGGCCATAGGTAAAATTCTTAGTTGCTAGGGAGTGTTCTTTATTCATGATACTAGCAAACCCTGCTGTTCCATATTTAGGTAGTTGCTGTCCTGTTAAAGGATGTTTTTGTAAATTTCTAATCCATTTATTATTAAATTCATTGACCTTTTCAGGATTTTTACTCTTAACAATATTTTTACCACTTATTGCTATCCCCTTAAGATTTTTATATCCAAGCACTGCACCTAATCCAGCTCTACCTGCCGCTCTTTCCCCACTAAATATAGCAGCATAGTTTACAAGATTCTCTCCTGCAGGACCTATAACCACTTTCCCAAAATCTTTTGGTAAAGCCTCTTGAGTATCTATCACCTTTTTACCCCATAAGGAATCAGCAGAATTAAACTTAACGTCATCATTAAATATTTCTAGCCAAACTTTTTCATCTGACTTACCTGTAATAATTAATGCATCATACCCAGCCTTTTTTGTATGCAATCCAAATGTTCCCCCACAATTAGATGAAGCAATTAGATTCGTTGCTGGTGATACCGATGAAATATTGAATCGGCTAGAGGATGGCGCCCCTGTTCCAGTCAAAGGACCAGTTGAGATTACAACCACATTCTCATCAGATAATGGTTCTACTTCTGGAGGAACAAGATCATATAGGATCTTTGCCGCCATAATTTTTCCCCCTAGATACATTTCCCTTTCTTCATCTGAAAATGGGTATTCTTCAGAAGTCTTATTAGTTAAATCGATTTTTAAAACCTTTCCCATATAACCACCTAGATTACTCTTCAAACCGTATCACCTTCCCATCTTTTTTTGAAAATCTATTCTTCAATTATTTTTCCACTATCATTAAATCTTTCTCTATAATATGTTCAGTCAACCACTTAGCAATAAAATTTAATATTTCCATTATATATTCATCCTGATTATGATCAATCTTACTTATGTCCACATTATTTATTTTCCCAATAAATTCTGCATGATCAATTTTCTGGCTGAACATTTTTTTATAGTTTATACTTTCCATATATTCTTCTTCATCTTTAAAATGGATTATTGTATAACTTTTCAATTCTTCAATTATTCCTACTATTTTATCGTACTTATCATTACTATATGTATTCTTTAATAACTGATATGCTCTATCCCCAATTTCAAAAAGCTTTGCATGCTGCTCATCAATATGAGCTATTCCTAACTTGTACTCTTCTTTCATTTCGAATAATTTACTCATCTTACAAATCCCACTTTCCTTGTTATTAATTATAATTCAGCTCAAAATCATCTTATTTTGTCATTTTTTTATCATACTTCTATTATATCATGAATGTTTTTTTTGGCATAATTATTTAAGTAAGTGTTTTTATTTGGTATTATTGTATATGCAGCATAGCAGTTATATATAATTTTTTATATGTTTTTATAAATATCATTGACTTTTATATAACTTTTTATATAATTATAGATATAAACGTTTTATTTATATTAATTTCATATATTTTTTTATACTTAATGTTTATTTTTTTATAAAACAAAAGGAAGTGATTACTTGATTCATATTAATAAAGAATTAGAAAAATATATTCCTATAGCCAATTTAACAGCAAAAACTTTTGGTAAAAACTGTGAAGTAGTAATTCATGATTTATCAATTCCTCAGAATTCAGTAGTTTATGCTGTTAATAATCATGTAACAGGTAGAAAGGTTGGTCAGTCCTTTGATCATCTAGTAAAACAAGTTTTACTATCTAAAAATTTTCAAGGTGATTATGCTGCAAATTACAAAACTACTACTGAAGATGGACGAGAAATAAAATCCTCTACATCACTTATTAGAAATTATAAGGGTGAAGTAATTGGAGCTTTCTGTATAAATTATGATTTAGAACCCGTAAAAAACATGAAGGATTTTTTAGATGAATTTCTATATGTAGAACAAGAAGAAGTTGAAAAAGAAGTGAGCCCATTTGACAATGTGATGGATATCGTTGATGACCTAATAGATAAAATAGTAGGAAATGTAGATATTTATAGCTTAAAAAGAAAAGATAAAATTGCACTAATTAAGTTTATGGATGCTAAAGGTATATTTTTGATAAAGGGCGCTATTGAAAAAGTAGCTCTGAAACTAAACATTTCTAAAGTAACTGTATACAGCTATTTAGATGAACTCAAGAAAAAATAATATATAGATAAGGAGAACTAACTGTGAAATATATATCCACAGATAATGCTTTAAAACCTTCCGGGCACTACTCCCAGGCAATAGTCCATAATAATTTAGTATTTATATCTGGTCAATTAGCTGTTGATTCAAATACTGGTGAGAAAAAATTTGGCACTATAGAAGAAGAAACTAATTTAGTTCTAAAAAATATAGATTTAATTCTCAAGGAAGCTGGCAGTGATAAAAATCATGTTTTAAAAACAACTATATATATTCCAGATATGTCTTTATGGGATAAGGTAAATAGAATCTATAGTGATTTTTTTAAGAATCATAAACCTGCAAGAGCAATCGTCCCTACAAGAGAATTACATTTTGACTTTAAAATTGAAATTGAAGTTATTGCAGCAATTAAAAAAAATTAATGGGGTGATTATATGAAACGTATTAAAAGAGGAAATTCCATATTTACTATGTCTAAATCTCATAAACCAGTTGAAAAAATATATTCAGGAGAAACAATTATTTTTGAAACTTATGACTGTTATAATACCAGATAAAAAGTGAAGATCAATTATTTAGTACTATAAAAAAAGAGTTAAATAATCCTGCTACTGGACCATTGTATATAGAAGAAGCAGAAGTTGGTGATACTTTAAAAATTGAAATTATCGGTATTAAAGTTAACAATAAAGGAGTTATGGCTGCACGCCCTAATAACGGAGTATTAGGAGAATTCTTTGATACACCAAAATCAAAGATTATACCCATAAAAGATAATAAGGCCATTTTCAATAAAAAAATTCATATTCCTATAAATCCTATGATTGGAGTAATTGGAACAGCTCCCCAAAATGAAGAAATTCAAACAACCGTTCCTGATATGCACGGTGGAAACTTAGATTGTAAAAGAATAGTAACAGGTTCTACAGTATTTTTACCTGTAAATGTTAAAGGCGGACTTTTATCTATAGGAGATTTGCATGCTGTTATGAGCGATGGTGAAATAGTTATATGTGGATTAGAAGTTGACGGAGAAGTTATAGTTAAAGTTCATGTAATAAAAGATAAACATTTTCCATTACCGATGGTAGTTCATGGAGAACATATTATGACTATTTCATCTAGAAAAACTTTAGATGAAGCTGCTAAGCAAGCAACAATAAACATGCATAAATTTCTAATCAATGAACTTAAAATGGATGTTCATGATGCAGGAATGCTTCTATCTTTAGTAGGCGAGCTAAAAATATGCCAGATTGTTGATCCATTAATGACTGCTCGTATGGAGTTTCCTATATCTATTTTAGATAAATACAACTATAAAATAGTTTAAAGGAGAATTGTTATGTGTATAAACTATATATGTACTGAGTGCGGAAAAAAATATGATCCTAAAACACTAGTTTTCAGATGTGACTGTGGTGGTTTATTTAACCTTGAAAAACCTGATTTAAAATTTTCAAATGAAGATATATTAAACAATGAATGGAGTTTATTTAGATATATTAAAACTCTTCCTTTTAATAATGATTTTGACCTATGGAAAGATATCACCATGGGCGAAGGGTTAACACCTATTGTACCACTAGAAAAGAAAAATCCCAATTTATTAGTGAAAGTTGATTATTCTATGCCTACTTTATCCTTTAAAGATAGAGGTGCTGCAGTATTAATTGCCAAGGCTAAGGAACTTGGAGTAAATAAGGTTATTCAGGACAGTAGTGGAAATGCAGGCACTTCCATAGCAGCTTATGCAAGTAGAGCAGGAATAGAATGCGATATTTATGTTCCTGAGGGAACCTCTTCTAAAAAAATCAAACAAATTTCTTCCCATGGTGCAAACGTTCATATAGTTAAAGGAACTAGAGAAGACACTGCATCGGCAGCCTTAAATGCAGTAGAAAATGGAGAAGGTTTTTATGCCAGCCATGTTTATAACCCATTTTTCTATGAAGGCACGAAAACCTATGCCTATGAAATTTATGAGCAATTAGGTGGAGAAATGCCACAAGCTGTAGTAATTCCAGTAGGAAATGGTACTTTACTATTAGGTTGTTATTATGGATTCAAGGAATTATTTAATTTAGGTTTAATAGAAAAAATACCAAAAATCATTGCAGTTCAAGCTGAGGATTGCGCCCCAATATACAAGGCTTTTAATGAAGGAAAACAATCTGTTAATGAGGTTACAAACGCAGGAACTTTAGCTGAAGGAATCGCCATTGCTAAGCCAATGAGAGGAAAACAAATATTAGAAGCTGTTAGAGCTACAAAAGGAGAAATCATTACAGCTCCAGAAAATAAAATTATTGAAACAAGAAAATACCTAGCTGAAAAAGGATTTTATGTAGAACCCACTACTGCAGCAACCTTTGCAGGATTCTTTAATTATTATAATGAAAATAATCATAAATTAACTGGTAAAATACTACTTCCTCTATGTGGGGCTGGATTAAAAAAAGATTAGTATACTAAGAATGTCTTTACTAGATATAATTTTAAAAAACTCTAATAGATAGTTTTCTATTAGAGTTTTTTCAAAGGATTTAATTTCTACAAAATGTACTCTATATTATTTCTTTCACACCATTCTATAACTTTCTCAACAAACTTATTATCTAAATACTCATACCACTCATTATAAATACCCTTATCATAGATAATATTTTTGAAATTACGTAAAGGACTGTCTCCATTAATAGCTGAGCTTAACTCTTCCCTCATCTTATTCTCTTTATATGAAAAACAAAACTCTTTCATAATATCATATTCATTGATTTCATTCTCAGTAGGAATATCCTTATAGTCTTCACTATTCTTAACAATATCCTCTGTTGTTTTAAAATCCGCTTCTTCCCATTCTTTAATACCCTCAGGTTTTTCTCCATTCTCAACCATTTTTATAAATTTTGTTGGTACAGAGACAATTTCTCCTGTTTTTATATTAATAAATATATTATATGGCTCAAACTCCTCCAACTCTCCAGTACTTAATTCTATACAATCTTTTAATTCTTTAATACTAACCTTGTTACTCATGCTTTCAGTATCTCCTCTATTTATTTAATTCATTTAATCTTAATGCAAATTCACGAGCTTTGCTCAAAGCTTCAGTATGTTCTTTTGCAGGTATTTTATTGGTTTTTAAAGACGAAACCGTTCCAATTGATTCTGCATTCATTTGTCTAAAAATGATATTTGCACTCCTTATTCCTAGCTCTGGACTCCCATCTCCCCCACCAGTAATGAGAAGAGCGCCCTTTTTTCTTTTGAGTTGAAAATAACTATCTTTTTTTAAGCATCTTGAAACAAAAAAGCATTGCAGCCTACTGGCAAAACTTAATAGTTTACCTGTAAGTTGAGAAAAATAAATAGGAGAAGCTATGATTACATTATCAACTTCATTAAGTAATCTATATACTTTCTGCATCTCATCATTAATTGCACACCCATTATTTTCCCAACAGTATCTGCAATCAATGCAAGGACTAATATTATCATAATATGTATTTATAATTTCTACTTCCCCATTAAGGTACTTTTTCATTTCATTAATTAAAGTCATTGTATCTCCGTTTTTCCTGGGAGAACCGTTAATAATTAACGTTTTCATATAAACCCCACCCTCACATAAAAATTATTTTCAACTATTACTATTCATACATACCCTCAATTGTTTTTATCATATTAAATAACATTTTATTAACTGGTGTAGGAATATTGTATTTTCTCCCTAGTTCACATAGTCTTCCTGAAAGCATATCTACTTCTGTAATTCTCTTGCTCTCTACATCTTGTAACATTGAGGTTTTTCCTGTTGGAGCTAACTTCATTATCATATCAAAAGCTTTCTCTATATCTTGTTCACCTAAATCAACACCCATTACATTTGCAATTTTAATTACTTCCTTCATAGCATCTTTAGCTAAATCTCTAGCATAATCAGATTTTTGGTACACCTCATAAGGAGCTTTTAACACTGCTGTAGTCTGATTGAGACCGATATTAAGCATATATTTCCACCACATATCTCTAAGAATATTATGAGATAGATCATAAGCTATCTGAGCTTGATTAAAAATTGTTACTAATATATCTGTGTTTTTTGTACTTCTTCCATCTTTCTCACCGAAAACAATCTTTCCTTTATTTGAATGATTTACTACATTACCTGATTTTGTTGAATCTCCATTTGCTACAAATGAATAAAGTAAATTATCATAACCAAATTTATTTGCAATTATATCTTCACTATCAATACCATTTAATAATGATAGTATTATTGTATTTTTTCCTATTATTCCATCCAACTGTTCTATTGCATCTCTCAAATCATTATATTTCACAGATATTATTACTAGGTCTGCAATATCCTTATATTCTTCTTTTGTAACATATTTAAAATCATATCTTTTTTTATTAACAATAAAACCATCTTTTATGTATCTTTCTTTTCTCTTTTTATCACAAATAACAGTAAAATCATAGCCAGCATCGACGAATTGTGAAGCAAATGTTGCACCTATTGCCCCTAAGCCTAAAAATAAAACTTTTTTCATTTTTTAGTCTCCTTATACTATCTCTTTAACTCTCCCAACAATTCCACCCTCAAGCATAACTTTAATTCCATGATGATGGCTAGCTGAATTAGTTAGAATTTTCATAACAACACCTTCTGTTAACTTTCCTGAACGTTGATCTTGTTTTTGTACTACTCTTACTTTTGAACCTATTTTAATGTTTGCTCTTTTAGTTCCATCCATTATATTATTCCTCTTTCTTACTAGATATTTTTTTATTAGACTTTCTTAATCAATGAAATTATAATAACCTTTAATTTCATGTAAATCAAGGAATTCCACATTATATTTTAAAATATAACTATGGTGTCTTCTCAAAAACGGTCAGTTGATATAAAATAGGCTGTGTTTAAAAATAATCTTGATATTATGGTACTTCAAAGGGAACCTATTGAGGTTCCCTTGTTTTTTTTTACAAATATTTAATTAAAATAAGTTATTCATTAATCAATTCTATAGCCTTTTCAAGAAGTTCATCTCTTCCTTCTCTGATTCCTTTAATAGTTGGTTTAATTTTAATATCTGGAACGATTCCAATTCTTTGAGTTTCTTCTCCATCAGGATAATAAATACCTATACCAGAAATTGTAGTAAAAACTTTTCCAGGTAGAATTATATGGGATACATTCCCATCTGCGCCAGCTGTATTATCTCCAATTACAGTTGCATTAGGAGCAACTCTTAAAGCCATAGTTGTATACTCAGGTTGACTAATAGCTTTCTCATTTATAATTATTATTACTTTACCTTTATAATGTTCTTTACCCATACCTCCAACGGTTAAAGTTTCAGTGAATGAAAACTCACCGGGACGTTTTAAGCTACCACTAGTAATTTTAACAAACTCTGTTGGTTTAGAGATAAGGTAGTTCCCTAAACTAAATACAATGAAATCAGATGGATAACAACGCAGGTCTATAACTAATCCCTTGGTGTTCATAAATTCTTTCATGATATCATGAATTTCACCACTCTCTAATGCACCTGAGTAAATATATCCAATATTATCACCTATTATTTTATGAGAATCTTTTTTGCTTTTTACTGAAAATTGAGCTAAAGTAATGCAGTTTACTTTTTCAACAATAGTAGTCCCTTCTCTTTCAACAGTAATTTCTACAGACTCTTTATTTGTTATAGATAGATACTTACTCAGTATAAAATTAGGATGAATTAGACTTGATGGCTTTAAGTATTTTGTTCGTTCTTCAATTATAATTGATATATCTTTATCATCTATTTGTGTAATTATATCACCAACTTTAAGTTTTGAATCTTTTAGGAAATTCTCTTTTATTTCTGTAATAATAACTTTATCCTGAACAAAGTCTAGTGTTAGAGGAATTGCATTAGAACCAAAAAAATCTGGTAATCCCCAAGTGGATGTTTCTATAGGACCAGCATGGCCATCTTGTAATTTTCCTATTATTTCAGTAAGTGTAAGCATATATGTTTCTTCATCTTTACACTTAATTATCTTAGGTATGTATTCTTCTAAAATCTCATCCCAGTTTTCATCCATCATATATTTATATGGAAAAAAATATTCAATCATATTCCAATATCTAAAAAGGCTTAAAAGAAGGTATCCACTATCTGTGTAATCTAAATCAGGATATTCCAATTCATTTTTAAAGACTGGATTTCCAATACGATAAGCTAAACTTATGTAGTGATTGGTTGTAGGTCTTTTGGCTTTTTCAATATCTGTCAGTTGTTTTATTAAATCTTTGCTTAAAAACTTCTCATCTTTTATCCATTGAGTATTAGGTGATAATTTGATGTTATCTTTATCAGTATTTGTAGTTTCAGTCTCAAATTCTTTTATTTCTCCCAATGTATTAATCCATTGGGATAGGGCTTTATCTGCTGCAGCATTTGTATCAGCATCAAGTATTACAGGAATAATTTCAAATAATTCATTATCGTATTTTAATTTTCCTTTTGCTATTTCAGGATGATAATACTTAAGGAACCCCCAAATTTTACCTAGCTTGTATAAATTCTTAGTTTGGATTTCTGTTAGATTTTTAATTTCAATTTTCTTAGAGTTCTCAGAGTTGGTGGTTTCTTGTGTTTTTTTACTGGAGTCTTCTTTTTCTTTAGAGTTTTCAGCGCTATTTATTACTTGTGTGTTTTTAATCACTTCATCTTTTGAAGTTTTTTTATTAGCACATCCTGTACTAATAAGTATTATTGTTGCAATTAAGGCAAAGAGTAAAACTATTTTTTTGTTCTTCATTTTGCATGTCCTTTCATACTGGATTTTGATAGTGTCTAATATAGCAACAAAAACTGTTCCAATTTTTTTAAGGGGTCAGATACCTTACAAAATTTGAAAGTTTCACTTGTAATTTTTGTTACTTTTATAACTTTCTCTAAATCACTAATGTTAACAGGTTTATCAAAATCTAGAACTTTTATTTAGCACACTTCCTATTAATTATACTTAATTTTGTAACTTTTTTCAAATTTCTACAATTATATGTATTTCGACTCTACACTTAGCATAACGAGATCTCCGTAATCATTTATATAATATTACTATACCCTTAGTGTATAGAGATTCCAACTCAAATTTTAATTTATACGTGTCCATAACTCGTTGATACGTCGAGATTTTGGAACAAGTATAAATTAATTTTCGTACTGGATTCTCTATAAGTGAATTTTCAATTTCAACATTATTTTTAAACACAGCCTAAATTTTGAATCTATAACCAACTCCCCATATAGTTTCTATATATTGAGGATTTGATGTGTCTTTTTCAATTTTATCGCGTATTTTTCCAATATGAACGGTTACTGTTGCAATATCTCCGTAATTATCCATACCCCATACTCGATCAAATAAAATGTCCTTACTGAATACTCTATCTGGATTTTTAGCTAAAAATAAAAGAAGATCATATTCTTTTGTTGTTAAGATTATTTCTTTTTCATTAACTGTAACACGCCTAGCCTCTAAATTTATATTTAATCCTCTAATTGACAGCTCTTTTGGTTCATTTCTCTCTTCAACAAGTCTATTATATCTAGAAATATGAGCTTTAACTCTAGCAACAAGTTCATTAGGACTAAAGGGCTTTGTTATATAATCATCCGCCCCAAGACCTAATCCTCTAATTTTATCAATGTCCTCTCCCCTTGCAGAAACCATTAATAGAGGTACATTACTTTCTTCTCTAACCTTCTTGCAAATCTCAAAGCCATTAATATCAGGCAGCATAATATCAAGAATAATCAAATCATATTTATTTATAAGAGCATTATTTAAACCTTCCGTTCCTGTATGCTCCATTTGAACCTTATAACCGTTTATCTCTAAATAATCTTTTTCAAGCTCAGCAATACTTATTTCATCCTCAATAATCAATATTTTCTCATTCATGACTTTCTCCTTCATTCACAACTTTTGACAATGTAAAGCATATACTAGTTCCTTCTTCTAACACACTTTCAGCCCATATTTCGCCTTTATGAGCCTCTACAATCTGCTTGGCAATAGCTAATCCCAGACCTGTTCCCCCAGCTTTTGTATTTCTAGCTTCATCCACTCTATAAAACTTATCAAAGATTAAAGAAAGCTGTTCTTTTTCAATTCCAATACCATTATCTTTTATTCGGATATTTATTTTTTCCTCTTCCCTTAATTCAATCATAAGAACCTTTTCATCTTTATTCATAAATTTAATAGCATTTTGTACAATATTGAAAATAACACGTTTAATTTTCTGTGAATCCATAATTACCTTCGTATTAAAATTAATATTATTATTATAATTAATAATGATATTTTGTTTTGAATATTCTAGTCTTAGTTCATTTATGCAGTCTTCCATAAATCTATATATATGGATTTCATCCATCTCAAAAGGCAATCTATTTAAATCTAATCTACTGAATAGGAATAAATCATTAATTAACTGATCCATATCCTCCGATTTATTATAAATAACTTGTAGATACTTTTCTAATTTTTCTTCACTATTTGCAACTCCATCCATTATACCTTCCACATATCCCTTAATAGAAGTAATTGGTGTTTTAAGATCATGTGAAATACTTGAAATAAGCTCTTTTCTATTCTCTTCATACTGAATTTGCTGCTCTACAGATTTTTTTAATTCACATCTCATAGTTTCAAATGATTGTATAACTCTTCCAATCTCATTATTAGACTTAGTTTTTAGTTCAAAATCCAAATTACCTTCTTTAATATTATTTGCACCTTCTTCTAGCTTTCTTAAAGGTTTAATAATATCTTTTGATAACATATAAGTTAGAGGTATTATTACAATCAATAGAATCACTAATAATAAGAACGTAAATATTTTTCCATATCCACCACGAACATTTTTAAAAACTGACATATCTATAATGAAATAATAGTTTATCACTTTATTATCATAAGTAAATTCATATTTTATAAAGTTATACATATTATTGTCATACGTAAAGGAGTTATCTTTATCTTTATTCATATAATTATATTTGTAACTCTTGTCTTCTTTTAATAGCTTATTATAAAAGTCCTTTGACAAATTTAATCCACCTACATCAATGAATTCACCGTTATATTCAACTGTTAAGAAACAAGAATATTCCTTAATTTTATCATTTACCTCTTTAATATATTCCTTATCTAAGAGCATACTAGGATTATTCTCTTCTTTTATTTTTAGCTCAACAAATAAATCAACAATTTCCACAACAACTTCGTCAGGCTTTTTATCATGAATTAAAGTACTTCCTACATCAGCAAAAAAAATAGTAATAAATGTAAATGTAGTTGTTATAAAGAGAATTGCTGATAACATCACCATAACTATATAAGTGACAATTAATTTTGTTCTAATAGACATTTTTTAAACTTCCTTCTCCTGGAATTTTAATACTCCACCAATTGTTAGTATTACATAATAGGATACCATATATACCAATAATAATCCATAATTAGGTAATAACATTTTGTCATATAATCTTATAATTGTGGTTGGTAATAAACTTCCTATATTACCCAAGAAAATACTCATAGTATTCATTCCTATATAAAGTAATATGCTTATTACTAATGTCATACTACTTGATTTGAACCACAATCCAATGAAACTAACAGCAGCTATTACTAATCCCATGGCAATTATTGCTTTTATATAGGTTAATATAATTGCTCCTATACTTGCAAAAACTCCAAAACCTCCTGTAATTAAAGCTATTAACAAACTTATACTTATCGTTGTCCCCAACATTAACACTACGTAATATAAACATCCTAGAAGTTTACTTAAATATATTGATTGTCTTGACACTGGTAGAGCATAAAGATTACTCATAGTACCATTTTCATATTCTCCTGAAATACTATCAACAGTAATCATAGTTGTGAATAAAGGTAATATAAATCCCATCATTAATCCAAGTATCCATATTGGAAATCTACTTCCATTCATTATAGTCAAATTCAACATATTTTCACCATAGAAAAATAAAATTCCTGCACCTGCTACAATAATGCTCAATATAATTAATAAGACTTTTGCTTTTCTCTTGCTTATAATCTTTTCAAATTCATTTTGTGATAATATTATAATATTTTTCATCCTTAAACCCCCTTTCCTTTCACTTTATCAAGATAATATTCCTCAAGGTTATTATATTTTTCAAATATATTTTCAACATAGGTAGTCTCCAACCATTGGTTATCATGAATAATACAAACTTTTGTTGCAATATCATTAATATCATTGATTAAATGGCTTGATATAAGGATTCCCACATTATTTTCATAACTCAACTTCTTAAGCAACTTTTTCATAATTGACCTTCCTTCAATATCTAAACCTGAAAAAGGTTCATCAATTAACAGTAACTTAGGTTCATGTACCAATGCTTTTGCAAAAGATAATCTCTGTTTCATACCCGTTGAATAATTAGCCACTTTTTCATCTTTATATGGCACTAGTTCTACCTCTTGTAAAACTCTTTCAATCTTTTCTTCATTAATATCCTTATATAATTCACTATGAATTTTTAGATTTTTATATCCTGTTAGAAACTCATATGGGGCTGGCTTCCCCACCATTATCCCTGTTTCTAACATAGCTTTTTCAATATTTGTTTCACATGAATACCCATTGATACTCACTTCACCACTTGTTTTATTTGTAAATCCTAAGATACTTTTTATAGCCGTTGTCTTCCCTGCTCCATTAGGCCCTAGAAGAGCTACCACTTCACCTTCATTAATTGTTAGGTTAAGGTTCTTGATTCCTCTGTTATTCTTATATAATTTTGTTAGATTTTTTACTGATAATAATTCCATAATATCTCCTCCTAATAAATAAAAGTTCGGCATATGGTTGTGCCAAACTTTTATCTTAAGTGCTTATTTATTAGTTTGGCACTCTATAACAGTTACTTCCTTATCTGATAAATCAATAGTATCTACCACTGATTCATCTATTCCTTCTATTTCAACTGAACCTTTAACTACCATATCATGGTTCAATCCATCTTCATCTTTACCTTCAACTTTCATACTGAAAGATGTTCCAATCATTTGATTATCTTCATTTAAAGTTATATTAAATCCAATTTCTTTAACTTTAATATCCTCTTTTAACTTAGGCATATCTTTTACTTCATTAAGTTCTTCAAATAAAGGTAATCCTTTAAGCTCTATGTCTCTCACTTCTATGTCTGCTTCATTTTTATGCTCTATTGAAGTAGCTGCAGAAATCATAAGGTTAACTGGAACTGGAATCTCATCTTCTTTAAGATTAAATGAAATTATTTTATTTCCATTTTCACCTACAACAGACTCAAATTTATCTTTGTAATCCCCAATAAAGTAATCAAGTAAAGCCTCTTGTTGAGCTGTCATTTCTCCCATCATTTCATGATTCATTCCTCTGTGCTCTATTCCATCTATTCTATAATCAGTAGGTTCATCAATTTTGTAATACTTATCCTCTAATACATCGACAATTACCTTTTCTTTATCATTTGCATATACCTCTATATCTTTTGTTATATTTTCAACGCCTACTGTGAAAACTCCACTCATTTTTTTCTCTTCTTGATCAGCTTTAACTTTACCCTCAACACTTACAATATTAACACCATTATCTTCTACATCTACAGTGATGTTCACTGTACTATTTGTCACTGTGTCCATTGTCCTAATTGATTTGAATGAATTCTTAAACATGTCATATCCTTCACGTTTCACTGATGTAGCGAAAGCTGTAGTTGCAATTGTTGTTACTGCTAATGCTAAAGTTACTATTTGGACGATTTTTTTCTTTTTCATAATAATATCTCCTTTAGAATTTATTTGTTTTTCTACTGTAATTTCATTATACTTACCACCTATAAACTGACTCTAAAACAAATATAAAAATTTTCTAAAGTTTTCTTATTAATTTCTAAAGTGTTTATTTTATAGAAATTTATGTTTATAAGCATTAACCACCTATGCTATCATATAAATACGTGGACATTAAACTTCATAGAAAGAGGAGATATTTATGAGTAAGTGGAAACAAAAAAAAATGAGTCAGGTAACAGTCCCCTAACTCATTCTCAAACTCACATTAACTTACCAAGCTAACTGCCCACCATCTACGGGAATTACTACCCCATTACAAAAATCACTAGCAGGAGATGCTAAATAAAGAGCAATACCTTTCATATCATCGGCATATCCGAAACGCTTCGCTGGAAGTTTACTCATCAACTCTTCTTTCAATGAATCCATAGTCAATATTCCTTCAGTCATTGGTGTTATAGTAAGTCCCGGTGCAATTCCATTTACATTGATATTTTTATCCGCCCATGCAGCAGCAAGAGATTTTGTTATACCTGCCAAAGCATGTTTACTTGCAGAATAAGGCAAACCGTTAGGTTGACCTCTAAAAGTTGCCAGTGAAGCGATATTAATAATTTTACCACCAGTACCCTGCTTGATAAACTGTTTGCCTGCTGCCTGACATAGTAAAAATACTGAATTTTGATTTAAATTAATAATAAACTCATACTCTGAGTATTCTATATCTTCCGGTTTTTTATTAAAAGAAGATCCTGAACTATTTACAAGAATATCTAACTTTCCAAATTTTTCTACAACTTCATCAATAACTTGTTGACATTTTGATAAATCATTTACTAAATTACATTGTATAGCATGGTATTTCCTCCCAACTTGTTCAACTAACCTTTTTGTTTCTTCAGGTGATGTTCTATTATATATACCTACTATGTCCGCACCTGCCTCTGCAAGAGCGACAGCTATAGCTTGACCTATACCTGTTGCAGAACCTGTTATTAGTGCTACTTTCCCATCTAATTTAAACATATCAAAAACATTACTCATACTATCCCTCCATTTTTTCTTTTGCTAATTTTCCCAATAAAAAATTATTGATTTCATCAAAATTGAGTTGTCTATTCTGTATCTTTTCTCTTTATTAATACATATTAGCTAACACTTCCTCAACTGAAGATGATGTTACTCCAACTATAAGATAAAATTGTGTCAATTTAATGTCATAAAAAACAAACCTCTGAGAACTACTCGCAGAGGTTATTACCATATTAATATTCCATTTTTTTACATTCCAACAGTTTATCTTATTCTAACCTATTTGATGCCATATTCATTAATCCTAACATTAAGATATAATTTATTATTGAAATAATAAATATCACAAAAAACAACACCCCTAGTAAACTAGGTATAATTATAGATACTAATAATATGATATTAATAATTAAATACATCTTCCATCTATTATGAGCTTTTAATTCAAGATCATTATCATTAATTACTCTTGCTTCCTCTGCTATACCCATACAAATTCTATAAATCATCATCAAATTGACTATAGTATGCACTATTCCTATTAAAATCCATAATGCACCAAATGAAACATTTCCTATATCACTGATTGGAATGTTTACTTGATAAATATCTAGGATTGATAAAAAAATTAAAGGTATTGCCAATACCTTACCCTTATCAAAATTTTCATTCCTGTCTGATAACATATTTAATCCCTTGTAAAATAAAATATACGCAATAATATCTGGTAAAATATCAAAACCACCAATTCTAAAATCAAAAAGAAAAATAAATGCCCAAAATAAATTTTTAAACCCCATGATTTTCACTCCTCTTATAATAAGTTTTAGTCTGCCATATTTCAATATTACATACAAAATTTTATATTACTAATGTCAGTATGTAATTTTTTATATTAAAGATTTTGTAATACATATCCACATTATAAAACTTATGTGTCTTTAGTACAAATATATTACATTTTATGCTTACTTTACTAGTAATACTGACTAATTCAATCTATTATGTTACGCTAACTAATAAAAAAATGTAAAAAGTGCAACTTTTTCTTTTTTTGTTACGTTTATTATACTGTGTTAATGATTATTAACTTATTGAAACTATAACAATTATTCAGGAGGATGTTTGTATGTTAAGTATTAAGGAAGCTTGTAGATATGCTAATTTTTTAGATAGAATATTTTTAGACCTTACACTGGAATTTTCTTTAGATAGTTATTTAATAAAAACAAAAGAAACTCATCATAAAAACAAGGCATGTTTAGATGCAGAAGATGAGATTATAGACTCAACTCCTGAAAGACAATATGATATTGATGATTTTAAGCTTCATGGAGTTGCTAATCTTCTTAATGATATTATTAATGAAAAATTAAAACTGTCTCTAGCTATTGATGAAGCAAAAAAATCAGTCACTCTTGATTGGAAAGAATTTGGAGTAAACTTAACTTTAGATTCTGCTCTTGAGTATAACAAAAAACTTAGAATTCTATCCCAAAACTTTTTAAATAGCTTAGTTACTACTAAGTCATCTGAAGAAAAAAAGAAAGGACTAGATTACACCTTTAATCAAGAAGGGAATCAAGTCCCATATAAATACTCTATCGATGTAGTTAAAACAATTGATTATGATAGAAATAAAGTGAAAGAACTTAATAAAAAACTACTAAAAAAGACAGATGAAATATCTACACAAATAGATCAAGTTATGTTAAAGGAAGCCGTTGATTTTACAGCAAAATACGATATACATGATTCTATAGAAGAAATCATTGAAAAGTTTTTTAGCTAAGCATCTCTAATAAAACTGATATAAATGAAATATGCACAAGTTATAGGGAATTACTCAAAGAACTTGTAAGCAATTACTTTAATAGTGTGAATCGGTTCGTCAACGGAATTATACAGTTGAATAGATAAGCCAAATTGATTAAATAATAAATATTCTACTAAATGATTAGTAAAACATTTCAACTAGCATTATCCCGTGGAAGTGCTAACTCTAAAATATGCTAATTCATCAAATCATTAATTCGTCCTTAATGTACGCTTCATTAGAATTTTAATAAAATCTAAGTTTTTAATTTAAATGATTCCGTATTAAATTTAATTGCGCATGTTTCACTTTATATATTGAGCTGAGAGGAAACTCTCAGCTCAAATTAATTTTGGCAATAATTCTAAAAAAATAGGATTAATTTGTTAAATAAAATTGTAAAATAAGGTTAAATAGATTGTAAATGGTAGTACGTTAATATATAATAAATAAGTTGTTTATTAGGATAAAACAAACACAAATGAAGAAAAGAGGTGTACTATGTCAATAAAAATCTCAGTTGATTTAAATCAATATGAATCAATTACAAGAGCTATTGAGCAATGGATTAAAATTCTGAAAAGCGATTATTACTTGAACAATCCAAAGAATATCATAATTGAAGATATAACACAGGGGATACTTAAACCTGACGTACTTAAGCGTTCATATTTATACAATAAATCAGCTGAAACTATTCCAAGTCTAGGAAGTGATTTAGTTTTTATATTGAAAATAATTGAAATAGAAATGGAAGAAGAAGCTAGTGATATTGCCTTTGCTATGAGTACTTTTTTAAAACAAGTGGATTATAACTTATTAAATACTCAAGATGGATATATTTTAGGGTTAGATATAATTTATGCTGTTTCAACTGCATATCCTTATTGGTCGTATTGTTTAGGTAGAGCCATTAACCCAAATTGGCCAAAAGAATCTCAAGAACTTATAATACCCATTCTAAAACAATATATAATAACTGAAAAATGGACAGATGATACATTGGGGGTTTTTATCTATTGTGACCAAGAAGAAATTCGAAAAGCTTTATCACAACTTGATTTAAAGTTCTTTTTGAATTTGCCAAAGAAATTAAAACTTTTCAAAAATCTTATTGTAAAAAAACATAAAAAGGATCTATCCTCAAATCAGATAGAAAGCTACTTTGAAAACGCTCAAAAAGATTATTCTGTAGAGGACATCCAAGATGTTTTAAAACAGCTTTCTGTTAAAAAGATTAATCAAGTTCAAGCTCAATCGAAAGCTTATGTTTTAGAAAAAAGTTCTAGCAGAGAATTAATTCATTTAAAATACATGTTAGTGCTCCCCCAAGAAACAGAGGTGACTATTAAAATAGAACACCCTATAAATGAAATGGGAGAAGAAATGACTAAGCATAAAGTAACATGTATTGATGGACAGATTAATAACATTAGATTGTGTCCACATTGTCCTGGTAATTATACAATAACTATTTTAATTAAAGGAAAACCTTTAATTAAAGAAAGATTCTTAATAGAAGATCGAGCTCTTACTAAAATTAAAGATGTTAAAATTGGTAATTATTATGCATATGACTTTGTACCTTTTGAAAACATGGATAAGCCCTTTGGAATAGAATTTACTATTGAGTCAGGAAAAGTAAATGGCCTTATTTATCATCCTAGATTTATTAAAGAATTATTTAATGACGTAGTAGAGACAGATGTGGAACAATGCACCTATGTAAATCCCGGAACGTATCATATGACAATAAATCCAAGAGATTTTATAAATTACGAAAAGGGATTTTTTGAATTTTTACTTTGGAATGAAAAAGAAACTGAGCTTTTATATAGAACAGTTTTCTTTGAAAACAAAAATCCAGTACCTTTAAATTCAAAAGAAGAAGAACTTGAATTTATAGAAACCTTAGCTCTTGAAACTTTTTATAAAGAAGATCCTAAAAGATTTAATCAAAATGTATTAAGAGGTACAATCGGAGAATTTGAAGCTCTCTTTCATAAAAACTACTTTAAATTTTGCACAAAAGAAGAAATAATTCAATACTTGGTAACGCTAGCAGATGGATGTTTTAATAGCTTAAATGGATATTTGCCCAATCATGTTGATTTAATTTGGCAAAATGAAATTAAATCAAAAGAAGAGCCTTCAAAAACTGAAGTTTTAAACTATGGAGTTTATGAAAAGGCAGATAATTTCATTGAAGGAATTAATACATCTTTAAAACCTCAAAAGAAATATTTAAAAATCAAATTAGGTAGTTATTTCGGTATTTCTTACAATTTAAACCCGTTTTGGTTTAAAGAAGATATTACTATTAGCTGCAATGTGTCATTAGTTAAAGATGGTCGTAAAATAATAGATGAAACTTGGAATGATATTTCTTTTCATAATAAAAAGAATCAGTTTATTTATAGAGTAGAAACAAAGGAAGAACTGCATGGTGGCTGGTGGCAATTCAATTTATATTATCAAAATGAATGTATTTTAAATCAATATATTAAAGTTGAAAACTAAGGAGGAAACTATGGGACAATTTGATAAAAACCAAAGAATACGATTCAAACTAAATGATCATGCATCCCTAACCGATGCTCTTAAGCAATATAAGGTTCTATTACAACAAGATGAAGTGGTTATACATCAAGTTTATGATATAGATTTTGTTTATGTTGAAGATGGTGAAGATCATCCCCTTTTATTAGAACATGCAGAGCTTGAAATACTTGAAAAAATCAGAAATATTTCAGAATCTGATTATTATACAGAAAGAGATTTTAATAGTACTGGCTCTGAAGGATTATTTTTTTCTCATTGCTTAAAGCATCCTCAATTAAAATCAGAGATTGTGGATACAGTAAAAGAAATCGTAAACTATTCTAGACGACATAATGATACTTGGGAAATGTGGTCTGATGATTGTGGTGTATTTGGTATTGATCCAGTATATATGTTAGCAGAAAAATATCATGAGTATACATATTTAATAGGTGCCTACATAATTCCTTACTGGGATACAGAACACGCTCCTTATGTTATGGAATATCTAGAAAGAATTTATTTAGATAGAGGTTTTACAGATGATGTACTAAAGACTTTTTGTTATTGTGATAATATAGAAGGTCGTCAGTCTATCCTATCAAAAGGATGGCAGTCCTCTGAAGAAAATCCTTTTGATCTTGAAGCATATTTTAAAGAAACTCCTGAGCGCTATAAAAGATTTAAAACACTTATGAAAGAACGTTTTAAAGAACAACCCTATCTTCAGTATACAGAAGATGATTATACTGATCGTCCAGTAGAAGATTTTTATAGATCAATTTTGTACTCAAGAACTAGCGACGATGAGGATTATTATGATTTTGAAGATTTAGATTTAGAAGAAATCTTCATTGAAGGTACTTATGATAATGAGGCTTATAATTTACAGACTGAAATTGAAGATTACATTGGAAAACCATTAGCTGAACCTTATAAAGATTCCATGGAAAGATATGATAAAGAATCAGAAGAAGCTCTTGAAGATGACACTGTTTGGGAGGATTTCTTTTTAAATGGTTTTGAAAATGGTGAAGAAATGTGGAATTATATAATGTATGGCGAAGATGATTCTATTTTAGATAAAATACAACCTGTAGATATCCTCAAACTTTCAAAAGATAAAAAGCTAAAAATTTCAAAGAAATTTGATTGGTTCATAGGGGGCTTTGACTCTTTAGAAGGTGAATTCCCTAGAATTTTCGAAAGCTTTTTAGAGCAATATTATGATGTAGATCAAGCCCTTCGAAATAACGGAATGATTATTTCAATTAATGGAAATGATACAACAGGAAGACAAGCTGTTATATGTGCTTTAGATATTTTTTATAGACTTATGGGTAGACCTGTTTTTTCATATGATCTATTTGAACTTATAACATCCTCTAAAGTGATGACACCTTCTGCATTTCGAGAAAGATATCATAACACTGATGAAACTTCTATGAAAAGTTTAACTCAACTTATTGCTGACTTTAGTACTTCAAGAGAAGTTTTTAGTCCTCAACTTGATAGAATCTATGAAATAATCAATGAAGATAGATCTAAAGCTCTATCTTTATTTCAAGGAAAAGCTCTTGATATTTTAGACGAAAAAGAGGTTTCTATGTGTTTATCAAAAGATCTATTAAATAGACCTTATCAGATTGAACTTTATAAGCAAGGTTTGTTGAATAAAACACATAATATAGTAATGTCAATGTATTTATTATACAAAGATTATCAAAATAGAGTAATGGATGATTTATCTAAATTCTTACTTGATTTTGTAGAAAAGAATGCTATTACTAATCTAATGAACGTTATTAAAAATTACAGTGACTTAACAGATGAAGAACTAGAAACAGTCAAAAAATATATCAAAGGAAAACCTATGCCTCCTAGAGAATTGATGATGAAGGCAATGATGGGTAAAGAACCTTTGACAGATGAAGAAAAATCTCTGCTGAATCCAAAGTTTGAGCCTGTTAAATTAGAAGAAGCTGTTGATTTGTTAAGGATTAGATTAGAACATGAAATTAATAGTGATGATCCTCAAATTCACTACGAAATATTCTCAGATTATGAGGATGATTCCATTAATATTTTATTAGCTGCTTTATATCTTGGTAGTTGTAAATTCAATCTTCCTTCTTCTAAAGCTTATAAAAATGCATACACTCTTTTATTTGAATTAGCTCCAATTAAGGTAATCAATTCTACCTCTTACTTATATCATAGTTCATACAGGAGTAAGCTGGACAATGTTGATTATTGGTATGATTTTGAAAGAGATATGAAAAAAATCTCAAAGGATAAAAGCAGCTACTTAGCTTGGGAACTCTTAGATAATGATGATCCTCGTTATGATGCTCTTGTACAAGCATATATAGACGATGAAGAAAATAGTGGTTTTAGCTTTATAAAAGTTGATACAAGAGAAGATATTGAAAAGGCTCTATCATTGCTGCCAGTTTCTAATCAAACTAGATTCTATGAAGAAGTTACTGAAAAGGATGATAGTATTGTGATAGATGGTCAAGCTAAAATTTTCTACGGATATATTCCGATGTTAATCAAAGAATCACATGTAAATAGCACTAATGTATCAAATGAAGAGATTCATTCAATCTCTAATGATTTAATTGACTTTATAGAAGGTAATATAGAACTAACTGAGTTAGATTATACTAAATCGATTATTGAAGATTTATCACCTATATCAGGTTTTACTGAAAACTTATGGGCTCTGGATGAAACAAAAAGAAATAGACTATTTGATTATATTTTCCAATTTGGTTTGGAGAGTATCTCTGCTGCTTATGATAGGTATAATGTTGAACCTGTAGATTACTTAGAGTTATTAATAAATCATAAAGTAGAATATAATCTAATAAGCTCATTCTTAGTTAAGTATGGTGATTATGAAGCTTTCTCTGAATATCTAAAGATTTATAATCCTTCTGAACATATAAAAGAAATGAACATAGACACTCGTATAAAAGCATTGGAATTAGCATCTGGTACTTCATTAGGTAAAGAATTTATAAATGACTTTTTAGATGATCCATCTGATAGAGTTAATAACTATGCTAAAAGTTTACTTTAAAAGTATAAAATAACACATAAAAGACCATGAGAATTTACTTCTTCATGGTCTTTTCTAGATTGTCTTATGAATCCACCTGTTCCAATATTTCTAATATTTATTTAACTTTTAGTCCAAAGTTAGTTTTATTTAGATTGGATTTTAAATTGATTAACTTGCTCCAACATTTCTTTAGTCATGCTACTTAATAATTGAGATGAATCGTTAACTGATTCAGTAGATGAATTCATTTCTTCAGTTGAGTTAATGATTTCAATTGACGAAGCAGATATTTCCTCTGCAATAGCTGCAGTTTCTTCTACTTTTTCTAATATAATATTATTCTTATCACCTAACTCAGTGGCTGAAGTGTTTGTATCTTCGATTTTAGGAGTTATTTCATCAACTGCTTTTGTTATTTTATCAAAAGAATTAATAGCTATATCAATATTTTCCTTTTGATCTTTTAGTTCATTGTTAACTATTTCAGTAGTAGTAATCATTGCTTTTGTATCCTCTGAAGTATTTCTAACTATATCAGCAATATTATTAGATGACTCCTTACTTTGTTCTGCTAGTTTTCTTATTTCTTCTGCAACTACAGAAAATCCTTTTCCAGCTTCACCAGCTCTTGCAGCTTCAATTGCTGCATTTAAAGCTAATAAATTGGTTTGCTCTGCTATATTATTAATTAAATCTGTTATTTCATTTATTCTTGATATATTTTCTCCAACATTTTTAATCTTCATAAGAAGATTACTAAAGGCTGTATTTACTTGTTCTACAGAGTTTATTACATGTTCCATATCTTTGTTGCTTTTATCTGCCATAGTTTTAATATCAGTGTTGTTTGAACGTATATTTTCTATAGAACTTACTATCTCACCAAGCTGACAACTAAATTCATTTAGAATTTCAGTAATATTCATTAACTCTTCTGCCTGTTGACTTGCACCATTTGCTGCCATTTCAATAGATGAAGATACATTTTCAGATGAAACTGTCATAGATTGCGATGCAGATGATAAGTTTTCTGATTGTACATCAATATCACTTGAAGTTTCTTTTATATTAAAAATTATAGTTTTTATAGAGTCTTGCATCTGAGTAACAGCTTTTGACATTGCTCCTATTTCATTGTCTTTATTTATGTATTTATCAGGTATTTTTTGAGTCAAGTCTCCATTTGCAATTCTATTTAGATTTTTTATAACTACCTTTATTGGCTCAATAATCATTCTAGTAATAATAAGGGTAACAATAATTCCAATTATTATGGCAACGATGGCAGAAATGATTAAAAAGAAATTTAATGTATTTAGTTCAGACAATATTTCCTTCTTACTTACAGATACACCTAAAGACCAACCTGTACTTTTAATAGGCACATACGCTAAATATTTAGAAGTTCCATTAAAAGTATATTCTTCAGTTCCTTTTTCACCTGCTATCATCTTTCTTTCTATATCAACCAATGCTTTAAATTCAACATCATTTTTAAGAGAAGGATCACTCTCATATATTTTTACATTGTTGTTTTGTTCCATAACAAACTTTTCTACTTTATCTGCAATGCATGTTCCTTCTTTATTTAACATAAATGCACTACTTGTTTCACCTATTTTTATATTATTAGTTATAGCACTAAGATTATTTCCATTTGTGTCCGCTAGTAATACACCAATTACTTTTCCCTCTTTCTCAATAGGTACTGTGAATACTACTACCTGTGCATTATCAAATTCGCTAATTAATGGATCTGATATATTGCTTATACCTGAAATAGCTTGTTTAAAATCATTTACCTCTTTTAAATTTACTTCACCGCCATCTGTGAATTTAAAATTACCCTCTAGATCACCAATTCCCATCCTTAAATAACCATTTCTTTCTACTTCTCTAGAAAGCATCTTTAATTTATCCTCAAGTTGTACTGTCTCATCTTCAATTAGTGAGTTATCTGCCAATTGTTCAAGGAGTTTAAGTTTTCCATTTAGAGACATTTCGATTGTTAGCGCAGCTTGCTTTGTGGTTTCTGATAAGGTTAATTTTACAGTGTTTGATAATGCTTTTTTTGCTACATTATAAGATATACTCCCAAGTCCACCACAAACAACTATTAGTAAAATACTAAAGTATAATATCATATTGGTTTTTATACTACGAGTTTTTTTCATTATTTTTTCTCCTTTGTATATAATAAGCTCAATCAATATTATCGTAAAAATTCTACAATTCTAAAGAGGATATCATTAAGAAAATTCCCGTAGTTCTGCAATTATTATAGACCTTATAACATTCTATTAAAATTTGGGGATGGTAGTACTCAATTAATCATGTAAATCATTTTATTGAATAACAACTATAGTTATAGAAATAATAAAATATATGGTGTTTATATATTAAAACACACCAAAAATATAAGTTCAACAAAGGAGAGAAAACTATGAAGAGCACTAAAGATCACAGAACAAATAATGTAGATACAATTGAATATAAAGTTGAAAAGACACTAGAAAATTTTCATGAGACTGAAGAAATGATAAAAAAGACAAATGATGAAGAAATGAAAAGCGCATTAGAAGCAAAAAATGATAGAAGAATAGAAACTCTTAATAATGTCAAAAAAGAAATTATAGAAGAAGCAATGGCACAACAAAACGAATATAAATAATGTGAAAGCTAAAAAAGAGCTGACTCCTGATATTTTCAAGAGTCAGCCTTAATAATACAATCACTTCATAATATGGATTTAATATATCTTGATTTAATATATCTTGAATTATTATTTCATTAATAACCATACACCTAACACAACAAAAGCTGCACCCCAAATATAGAAGAATATTACTGTACCTTTTTCACCTAAAACCTTTTTAAAACCTTCAATTTTCTTCATGTTCCATATTTTTTCTGGTTTCTTTGCTGCTATTACAAAAACCATTACTGCATATAAGAGTGCTAAAATTCCTAATAAAGCCCATACGTTCATAAAACCCCTCCTATTCTAAACCTTTTCTGATTTTTGGTGCTAGATATATAAATACAATAGTACTCAATAATAAAACAATAGCTGAATACCCAATAATCTGCTGCCATGTAGCGCTCTGTGCAAGTACAGCGTCGTTACCTTTATATGCCCAATAAAATGGATTCCAGTACATGGTTTTCTGCCATTTGTCACCTAATAATTCTGCAACAGCTATAGCCGCTCCCATAGGTAAGAACAAAATCTTAATGTTTCCCATGGCACTCATTACATCGTCGTTGTTAAGCCCTTGAATAAATCCTACAAGGATGCACAATATTGTTGCTACAAATACCATCATCATTACCTGACCAATATTGATACCTTTGAATCCCGTAATCCAAATAGTTGCGATAGTACCAAAAATAGGTAGCAGTGCTCCCATCAAACTTTTACCAAGTATATAAGTTTTACGAGAAACAGGTGATAAATGTATTGCTCTAATTGTTCTATCCACTTTCTCTTCTACAATGTTAAGCGCTATCAACATTGCTCCAAGGATTGACATGAATAATATAGAGATGTTTACTAGAAGTTTCTTAAGTGGAGGTACTTTTCGTCCAAGGTCTACTATTTCTGCGTTAGAATTTTCTATTTGAGCATCCAATTCATACAAGCCAAGAAGTGACTTTGCATAATTAACAATTTCTTCATGCTCATTTCCCTGCTTTAATATATAATATTCTTCGCCATCTGGTAAAATACCTATAACATCATCTCTCTTACCAATTCTTTGTTCTACTGCTTCAGCATCTTTGAATACTTCAACCTTAGCAAACTCTTTAAGATAGTTCACCTGGTCTGTGTTTTCCCCTTCAATTAAGGCTAGTTTAACTGTTGTATCATTGATACTTGGAGTAAGCAAGTTAATTCCAACTGCAAATAATAATGGGAAAGCAATGAGATAAAGAGCTAAAAAATCCCTTGTATTCACTTTTAAATCTCTTAGAAATATCATAAATATTTTTTTAATCATAAAAATCCACCTCCTACTATGCCGCTAATGTTTTTTTGTATCGTTTATTGGCAATGAGGAATATGATAAATCCTACAACTAAGAATCCTATTGAAGCCATTAGTGTGTATGTTGTATCCCCATTTTTAACTATACATTCTTTAAATCCTTGAATTAAAGGATACGTAGGTATTACTTTAATCCATGTTGGTTCCCAGCTAGGAACATAATATGCTATACTAGGTAATAGCATCGCTATCATAACTGCATATATAACTCCAAATGCTTTCATAATATTGTCATAGAAACTTGCAATTAACAAACCTAGTGATGAAGCACAGAATCCTGATGTAATAAGGAGTACTAACAGTAACAGATAATTAGGTTGTAGCCCCATTATTGGGATAACTATAAGAAGACTAGTTAAAATAGTGGTTACTAAAATTACACCGACTTTACTCATTAAATACTGCCATACTGAAGAAGCAGTAATTGCATAAGCTTTAATAATCCCCTCTTTTTTATCTAAGAATATATATGCTGCTATAATAAATAGTCCCATGAGACTTCCGTTAAAAGTTAGAAATGCTGGAACCACATTTTGTCGATCACTAAGTATATTATATGATGTTGATAAAGAACGAACTTCCAGGTTATCAACCTTCTCTTTTAAAACATTTGTATCACGATTATGAATAATCAGATATAAATTCTTAAGTCTATCTGATTCATATCCTTGCAAATAATACTTGTAATGCATTTTCCCTTTTTCATCTAAACTTATTACTGCACTAAGTAGAGGTCTCTCTGTCTCTGCCAGTTGAAGTGCTTCTGCTTCGCTATTAACAATATAGATTTTCTTTTTTTCTGTTTCATATAGGTCAGCTGGTATTAAGTCTTTTTTGCTTTTAATCTCTACCTTTTCAATTTTTCCATCTAAGTCTTCTGCTAACATTTCTTTTTCGTATTCCTGCACTATAGCTTCCGGTAAATTCAAGTGCAAATATTCTGTCTTTTTACCCCCAAACTCTTCAGGTACTACAGTTAATAATATTGCCAGTAAGATAATGGCTACAACGAACTCTATATAGAAGTAGTATCCTCTGGAAGCTAATTTGAGTTCTTTAATAAAACTATGCCATAATTTCATACTACTCAAGCCCCCTTCCAGTAACTTTGATAAAGATTTCTTCCAGTGTCGCCTCCTTCGTATGCATTGTCTGAACTTCATACTTTCCAATTATATCTTGTAGTTGCTTTATATCTTCTTCTTGTATAGTTGATAAAGTTTCTTTTATTGTTTCACCCTCTTTAATGTACTCAACTTCAACTAGCTTATTACCATATTGCAGTTTAAGATTTCTAGGAGAATCAATTAGCTTAATCTCACCATCAACTATAAATGCAACACGGTCACATAATTCATCCGCAATGTGCATGTTATGAGTTGTTAAGAAAATGGTCACTCCTTTTTTATTCTCTTCTCTGATAATATCTTTAATCTCCGAAGCAATTGCCGGATCAAGACCAGTTGTTGGCTCATCAAGGAACCAAAGTCTTGGGTTATTTATCATAGATCTTGCAAAAGTCAATCTATGCTTCATACCTTTTGAAAATTCTCCTGCCCTAATATTCGCTTTGTCTCCTAAACCGACTAACTCTAATAATTCTTCTGGTTCACGTGTTTCTACATCAAATAACTTCCTATAGAAATCAAGATTTTCTTTAGCAGTCATTTTACTGTATACATTAGATTGTTCAAAAGACATCCCTATCTGATTAAACATTTTGTTTGAGATAGTTTTCACATCATACCCTACAACTGAAACCTCCCCCTGTTGTAACTGCAATAAACCTGTCAAAATGTTCTGTGTTGTTGATTTACCAGCTCCTGAAGGTCCAAGGAAGCCAAAAATTTCTCCTTCTTTTACTTCAAAACTCACATCTTTCACTGCAAACTTGCCATCCTTATTGTAAGAATGAAAAAGATTTTTAACATTAATCATAGTGTTTTACCCCCCCATTTATATTATTTTATTTATAAAAAGCTGCTCTTAGCACTTCAATATAACCATCTATTTCTTCTAACATAGCATCATAATCAATGTCTTTGTCAATTTGTGCAAAACTCTTTACACACTCTTCACCATACTTTTCAAATGTCCATTTAATAATAGTCATAGCCCTTTTTATATCTATCCCTTCTTTAAACCTTGTATAATCAACATCAAAATTATAAATTTGGGAAATTAGCTCTATCGCTTTACCTTGATTCATGTTCAACATTTCTTCCCTTGTTTTATTTTCTAATATAAGCGTGCAAAAAGAAAATATATGAGGGTAACGTTCAGTAATTTTTATTTTAATCACCGCAGCTTGCTTAATTCGTTCAAGAATATCAGTCTCATTCCAGTCAAAATTATCTTCAATTTCTTTTAATATTATTTCCACACTAAATTCTTCCAAATACTCAAATAAATTTTTCTTATTATTAAAATAATGAAACAAAAGACCTTTAGATATATTTGCATTTTTAACTATATTGTTAGTTGAGGCTTTGTCAAATCCATACTTGCTGAATTCTTCAAAGGCACTATTGATTATCCTATTCTTTTTTTCTATGTCAATTTTTTCGAAAGCTTCGTTCATTATCTAATATCCTCCTAATTATACTCTCCGGCTTTGACCTTAATGGTCAATTCCATTATATAACAATTGACCATCAAGGTCAATCCATTTCCAAAATAAACTAAAACAAAAAACGTATACACTAAAATAGTTTGACAACAAACCTTTTTAGTGTATAATTAGTTTTATATCAAACTAATATTTAGTTAATAAAATTAAAATGCAATACAAGCTCAATTTATGTTTTTGAGTTTGTACATACCTACTGATTAAGTGAGTATGCTATAAGAAAGGAGCTTTTTAAATGTACACTAATGAACAAAAAAAATCTTTATTCCATGAAAATAATTTAGCAAACATTGATCTTAAAAATAGATTTGTTAGAAGTGCAACTTGGGAAAATATGACCACTGAAGATGGCCATCTCACAAAGGAACTTTATGATATTTATGAAGAATTAGCAAAAGGAGAAGTTGGGTTAATTATAACAGGATACGGAAATGTTGTTAAAGAAGAACAGCCTAATCCTGGCATGATGGGTATTTACGATGATTCATTTATTCAAGAGTATAAAAAATTAACAAAGTTAGTTCACAGCTATGGTTCAAAAATAATTATGCAAATAGCTTACGGTGGGACAAAAACTAAGTTTAACCTTGGTGAAAGAGTTATTTATGCTCCAAGTGAAGTTCCTGAAAGAAGTACAAATGTTTTAGGTAAATCCATGTCAAAAGATGAAATAGACTATATTATTAACGCCTTTGCTGAAGCTGGTAAAAGGGTTAAGGATGCAGGTTTCGACGGGGTAGAGATACATGGAGCACATACATATTTAATAAACCAATTTCTTAGTCCATATTACAACAGAAGAACCGATGAATATGGTGGAAGTTTAGAAAATAGAATGAGATTTTTACTACAAATTTATTATAAAATGAGAGAAAAGGTAGGAAAAGACTTCCCTATATTAGTAAAACTTACTGCTACTGAATTTTTTGAAAGTGGACTAACCTTTGAAGAAACTAAATTAATATGTAAAAAATTAGAGTCAGTAGGCATTGATGGTATTGAAATTTCAGGTAATATCCATGGTAAAGCAAAATCAATGACCGGAGAAATATTTGACGGATATGAAATAAAAGAGGAAGGATATTTTATTGAATATGCAAAGATTATTAGCGAAACAGTAAATGTTCCAATAATTACAGTAGGTGGTTTTAAAGATTTTTATAACATAGAAAAAGTTTTTAATGAAACAAATATTGGTTACTTTGCTATTTCAAGACCTTTACTTGCTGAACCTCATCTAATCAAGCGATGGAAAGATGGCCATAGAAAACCAGCAAAATGTGTTAGATGTTCAAAATGCAGGACACCAAAAGGAAATTATTGTGTTGTCTTTAATAAAGTTTAAAACATATGTAATATAGGCTTTGCTAATGTTTTTCTGAAGTTATTACAAAAAAAATAAAAAACATTTGAATTTCCTATTATAATTAAGTCGATTTGATGGTAAAATAGTCAAAGAATACATAGGCACATGTAAAAAAAATTAACTATGTTGTTTATTTTTTTACATGTGATTTGAGAATAGTGAGGTTGATTATGAAAATAGGATTTGATCACAAGAAATATTTAGAAGAACAATCAAAGTTTATACTTGAAAGAGTAAATGATTACGACAAACTTTATTTGGAGTTTGGAGGAAAACTTTTATGTGACTTACATGCAAAAAGAGTACTTCCAGGTTTCGATGAAAACGCAAAGATAAAGCTACTTCATAAGTTGAAAGAAAAGGTTGAGGTTGTTATTTGTGTTTATGCTGGAGATATCGAAAGAAACAAAATTCGTGGAGACTTTGGTATAACTTACGATATGGATGTTTTAAGAATAATTGACGAATTTAGATCATATGAGCTGGATGTTAATAGCGTTGTAATTACTAGATATGACAATCAGCCTGCAACAACAGTATTTATGAATAAATTAGAGCGAAGAGGTATTAAGGTTTATACTCATCGTTCTACAAAGGGATATCCTACAGAAGTAGATGTTATTGTTAGTGAAGAAGGTTATGGAAAGAATCCATACATAGAAACTACAAAGCCAATAGTTGTAGTAACTGCTCCTGGTCCAGGAAGTGGTAAACTAGCTACTTGCTTAAGTCAGCTATATCATGAGAATAAGCGTGGAAGAGTGGCAGGATACTCTAAATTTGAAACTTTCCCTGTTTGGAATGTTCCACTAAAACACCCTTTAAATATTGCATATGAGTCTGCAACAGTTGATTTAAAGGATGTAAATATGATTGACTCTTTCCATATGGAGGCATACGATAAAGTTTCAGTAAATTATAATCGTGATATTGAAACATTCCCTGTGCTTAAGAGAATTATTGAAAAAATTACAGGAAAAGAATCTGTTTATAAATCACCTACGGATATGGGTGTTAATCGTGTTGGATTCGGAATTGTTGATGATGAGGCGGTTAAAGAAGCTTCTAGACAAGAGATTATTAGAAGATATTTTAAAACAGGGGTGGAGTATAAAAAGGGTCTTGTTGATTTAGAAACTTTCCATAGAGCAAAGCTAATTATGGAAGAACTTAATCTTAAGGCTGAGGATCGCAAAGTAGTTATTCCAGCTAGAGAAAAAGCGTCCAAGTTGAAAGAGGAATTATGTAAAAATGAACACTGTACTGTTGTAGCTATTGAACTTGAGGATGGAACAATTTTGACTGGTAAAAACTCAAGCACAATGGATGCCGCAGCTGCTGTTATTATAAATGCTATTAAGCATGTTGCTAATATTGCAGATGAGATTCATTTAATTTCACCAGTAATCCTTGAACCAATAATTAAATTAAAATCAGAAACATTTGGAAACAAGACTACAGCTTTAAATTGTGAAGAAATTTTAATTGCACTGAGCATTAGTGCAGCAACTAATCCTATGGCTCAATCAGTTATGGAAAAACTATCTATGCTTAAGGGCTGTCAGGCTCACTCTACAACTGTTTTAAGCACAAATGATGAGCAGACACTTAGAAAACTTGGTATCGATGTTACTTGTGATGCTGAGTATTCATCAAGTAGTTTATATTATAATAATTAATATAGATAGACGTTTTCTATACTTAAAATAAGGTGTAGTTTTCTATAAGAATTAAGAAACTTATAGAAGACTACACCTATTTTATTTAGACTAAATCAGAAACACTTTTCCTAGCTCATTACTTTATAGACCCTTGTGCAATACCCTTAACAATGTGTTTTTGGGCAAAGAAGTAAAATACTATAATAGGAATCATGGCTATAACAAGTCCAGCTAATGCTAAATGCCATTTTTTTGAGTACTGTCCAAAAAAGTAAAACATTTTAAGTGGTATTGTATGCCATCTGGTTTCATTTATAACAAGCTGTGGAAGTAAGAAGTCATTCCATATCCACATAGTATTCAATATTGAAACTGTTACTGTTATGGGCTTTAACAGTGGAAAAACCACATACCAAAAAACCTGAAATTTATTGCACCCATCTATTACTGCAGCCTCTTCTATTTCCATTGGTATTCCTTTAATAAATCCATGGTACAGAATTATTGATAGGCTAGTACCAAAACCTAGATACATAAAAATTAATCCTACTGGATTTAAGAGGTGTGCACTACCCATAATTTTTATTAATGGAAGCATAACAGCCTGAAATGGTACAAGCATAGCAGCCGCAAATAAAAAGAATAAAAATGTACTAAACTTGCTCTTTGTTCTAACAAGCATCCATCCTGCCATAGATGTAAAAATCACTATTATTATAACACTGATAACTGTAATCAATAGTGAATTGATACATGAGTGAATAAAATCCAATTGAACAAAGGCTTCACCATAATTCTTCAATGTAGCAAATTTTCCAGGTAGCCCAACAACATTGGTAAATATACCTCTTTGAGTTTTAAAAGAATTAGTTAACACTAAATAAAAGGGAGATATGAATATTATCCCAACAATTATACTTATTATGATTGTTAAAATTTTTCCAATTCTTTTTTTCACTACAGTTCAACCTCCCTTTTCTTACTGAAATACAACTGTGTTAATGTAATTGCAGCGATTGTAATAAGGAATATAACTGCCTTGGCCTGAGCTAACCCAAAGCTATTAAATTTAAAAGCTGTATTATATATGTTCATAGCAAGCATTTGTGTAGAATTATAAGGCCCACCTGCTGTTAAAGATAGGTTCTGATCATAGAGCTTAAATGCATTAGATAATGTTAGAAATATACCAACTGTAAACGCTGGTGCAACTAATGGTATTGTAATATTTTTGAGTTTCTGCATACTTCCTGCCCCATCTATTTCTGCTGCTTCAATAAGCGACTTAGGTATATTTTGAAGTGCTGCTATATATATAACCATCATATATCCTGCCATCTGCCATGACATCAAAATAACAAGTCCCCAAAATCCTGTGGATGTATCAGAAAGCCATCCTCTTAAAAAATCTATTCCAAGTGCTGCACCTATAAAATCAAATCCCTTAGTAAATATAAATTGCCAAATAAATCCTAAAATAAGTCCACCTATTAAATTAGGCATAAAGAAAATACTTCTTAACACATTGCTCATCTTTAATCCTCTTGTTACTAACAATGCAAGTAAAAATCCAATTAAGTTTATACTAATAACTGACACAATTGCAAATTTTGCAGTAAACAAAAATATTCTTAAAAATTCTTTATCTTCTTTAAAAACTTCAATGTAGTTCTTAAAACCTATCCAATCAACATTATTACTTATTCCATTCCATGAAGTAAATGAATAATATATTCCCATAAACATCGGAATAATAACAACCACTAAAAATGCAAAAAGTGCAGGTCCAACAAATAAACAGAACCAACCCCATGATTTTTTCATAATATCCCCCAACCTTCTTTATCTAATTCACAGTGCACAGTGGATATTTAATGAAAGAAAAAAGAAGAAAGAAGAAATTAGGTTATCAATTCTCTCTCTTCTATTTTCTCTTTTCTCTATTCCCTGCGCAGCTCTTATCTTATCTCATCTTTTCCCATTGTTCTTGTGAATCTTTCACAACTTCTTCCCATGTATATTCACCAGCATAATATTTTTGAATGTTAGCACCTAATACATCCTGTCCCCATCCTGTTGGGTAACCCATAAATACCCATGGAGTAGTTTTTCCTGCTTCAGCATATCTCTTTATTGCTATACCTAATGAATCTTGAGGTGAAAGTTTTTCATACCCTTTTAGAGGTGGAATAAAGTAAAACTTGTTTACTATATAGTCCTTACCTTTTTCAGAAGTATACAACCAATTTAAGAAATCTTTAGCAGCAGCCTTAACTTCTTCATCACAATTCTTATTGACAGCCCAATGCATAGGAACGCCAACTGGTATGCAGTCTTCTTTTCCTCCAACTATAGGCATAGGTAATATATCTAAATTTTCTGCTACATTTTCATCAATCTCTTTTACACCATTATAAACCCAGTTACCTTGCTGAATAATAGCTACTCTTTCAACAGCAATACCTTGATCAACTTGTGTTGAGTAGTCAACAGCATTTAATTTTTGTTTGCCATTTTTATATAGCGAATAATCTGCTTGAAGGTCAATTATTTTCTTTAAAGCTTCACTATTTTTAAATTCTACTTCTTTTGCGTTAAATGTTTCTATACTATTTGAAAATTCTTGGCCAAAAGCTGCATTAGAAGTATGAAGTCCTGTTACCCAAGTTTCCTTAGCTGCATAGCTAAATACTGCTTCTAAATTAGGAAACTGACCTTTCAATTCTCCATTTTTAATCTTTTCATCTAATGTCTTAACAGCTGCTTCTAGTGAGTTAAAATCTTTAATTTTTGCTGCGTCTATTCCGGCTGCTTCAAATATTTCCTTATTATAAATAAATCCATAGCCTTCTATATTGAATGGAAGAGCATATACCTTCCCCTCTGAAGTTGCTCCTGATAACATTCCATCAAGCGCTAAGTCAACCCATGGCTCATTAGATAAATCCTCAAGCTTACTCATCCAATCCTCAACATCTTGTGGTCCACCAATATTGAAGATTGTTGGTTCACTACCAGATTGAAATTTTGCCTTTAAGGCAGCACCATAGTCATCTCCACCACCAACTGTTTGAAGATTAATCTTAACATTTGGATGTTCCTTCATGTAATCATTAATTGCTGATTCAAGTTCTTTTGCAATTTCTACTTTGAATTGAAAAATGTTCACCTCTACATTACTGGCCTTCTTATTTCCCCCACAGCCAGTTAAAACTAATACAACAGTAAAAATTAACATTACTAAAAGCGATATAACTTTTTTGGTTTTTAACATACATAATTCCCCCTTGTATTGATGAATATTTATTGATATTTAAGTTAGAAAATAATTTAGTTTTATGATATGAAATCTCCATTGCTATCTACCTTGTACTATGAAGTTAACTTCTCTTATGAAGTAGTTTATCTATAGTCAATGTAGTTCACATTAATATAATATTCTCCAATATCTATTTTTAGAATAACTTTTGCAAACGGTTTCATAAATTTTTATCTCTTTATTTTTGAATAACAAATATTGTTCTAGCCATAATAATATAGACGGTGTTTGTATATACTAATTTACACTTAAAATATTAATTGCACAAAGGAGAGAAAAATTATGAAACCAAAAAAAGATGACAGAAGCGATAATGTAGATAAAATTCAGTATAATATTGATATGACTATACAAAACTATCGTAAAGCTGAAGAAATGATTGAAATTACAGATGACGAGAAAACAAAAGAAGCATTAGAAGCAAAAAATGATAGAAGGTTAGAATCTCTTGCTAATATGAGAAAAGAAATTAAAGATGAAGCAAAAGCTAAACAGAACGGATATAAATAAGTGCTCTTAACATCTTGTATTAGTTATGAAATATAGAATAGCATTACTAAAGGTGGTATTTCCAACAGAAAATACTGCCTTTAGTTGTTTCGTTTTGTATCCCGCTAAGAGTGAACAATTAGTAAGCGATTTGTTCACTTTCTTGACTTATTGGATTTCTTATGTTATATTAAGTATCTAATCAAAACTTATAGAATTAATGACGCGGGGTGGAGCAGTTGGTAGCTCGTCGGGCTCATAACCCGAAGGTCATAGGTTCAAGTCCTATCCCCGCAACCATAGAAACTCCTATACTTATGTATAGGAGTTTCTTACTAATAATAAAAAGCTAGAATAAAACGGAAGACAAATAAGATTATTTGTTATGGAGGTAAAAATGGCTAGAAATCAAAGTGTTAAAGGAAATTTTAATTATAATAATATAGAGAAAAAAAATAAAAACTTTATGTATAAAAATCTTCATAGAAGCAATTGCTACAATAGCGATTTTTCAAATTCAAATTTTGATTATGTAAGTTTTAGAGGTGCACATTTCAAGTCATGTACTTTTTTGGGGTGTACTTTTAGATGGGCAGAATTTATTGGAACAAATTTAAAAGGTAGTATTTTTAAAAAAGCTAAATTTGAAAATACTATATTTGACTCCGTAAATCTAGATGGAGTTGATTTCAAAGATGCGGAATTTAAAAATACTATATTTTTATCCACTGATACATCGAAAGCTAAAAATTTAAATTTAAAAGATTCAAACATTAGAATTTTTGATGAAATGCCACAATTAGAAATTAGCGCAGAACTAGAAATGGCTGTTAAAAATATAATGAAAAATGACTATGTAAAAAAGGCAAGAATCTTTGATACAAAGGACGGGAATATAAACGTATTAAACTTAATGATCTTATTAGATAACTTTGATGAGTCAACGTTAATCAAAGGATTAAATATCATTAAAGTTGAACTTGATAGAGCTTTTTACACATTAAGTTATATAATCAAGTTACTTAAAAATTACAAAATAGATGGAAATATTTAATTCACTTTTAAAGATATAAAAAATATCATGAGAAGCTTCTCATGATATTTTTTTCTATTTTGTTGAATTATTTCTTCTTCTATTAGAATTACGATTTTGACCATATTTTTTAGTAGAAGTATTTTTAGTAGGTTTCTTGTTTACTATTGGGGTATCACTAGCAATTTGTTTGTAAGGATGATCTTCAATTACTGGTATTGTCTTTCGGATAAGTTTTTCAATAGACTTAAGGTACGCCTTTTCTTCCACATCACAGAAGGCGATTGCAGACCCTTCAAATCCCGCCCTTCCAGTACGCCCAATTCTATGAACATAAGTTTCAGGGACTTCAGGTAAGTCAAAATTAATTACGTGTGATAATTCATTCACATCAATACCTCTTGCTGCTATATCCGTTGCTACCAAGACTCTTATTTTCCCTTCCTTAAAATTACTTAAGGCACGTTGTCTTGCATTCTGTGATTTATTACCATGAATAGCTTCAGCCTCTATTCCTACTTTAACAAGATCCTTTGTAATTGCATTTGCTCCACGTTTTGTTCTTGAAAACACCAAAACAGAATCTATAGACTCGTCCTTCAATAGATGCTTAAGTAAAGATTTCTTTTGTTTTTTACCAACAAAATATAACTCTTGTTTAATGATATCTACTGTAGATGAAACAGGAGTAACTTCAACTTTCTCTGGGTTTTTCACAATAGAATTTACTAGCTTTAAAATCGCTGGTGGCATAGTTGCAGAGAATAGCATGTTTTGCCTAACTTTTGGTAGCTGTGCTATTATTCTTTTTACATCATGAATCATTCCCATATCCAGCATACGATCTGCCTCATCAAGCACAAAATATTCTACGTTACGTAAGTCAATATATTTCTGATTAAATAGGTCAAGCATTCTTCCTGGAGTTGCAACTAGTATATCCACTCCTGCTTTAAGTGCATTTGTTTGAGGTCTTTGTGAAACCCCACCAAAAATAACTATATTTTTAAGGTCTGTATATTTACCATAAGCTGTAAAGCTTTCTCCTATCTGAATAGCTAATTCCCTAGTAGGAGCTAATATCAATGCTCTAATAGGTTTAGGCCCTTTTTTAACTCTTTTCTCATTATAAAGATTTTGTAATACCGGAATAGCAAAAGCCGCTGTTTTTCCAGTACCAGTCTGCGCACAACCAACAAAATCCTTTTTGTTTAGTAAAGTTGGAATAGACTTTTCTTGTATTGGAGTAGCTTTTGTATATCCTTGTTCTTTTAAAGCCCTCTGAATAGGGTCGATTATATCTAAATTCTCAAATAACATTTTTTCTCCTTTGTAATTCTAAATTTTAGTTTCTTCTTTATGTTTTACAAAAAACATAACAAAAATCTTCCTTATGATAATATATTAAATGACAAACCCTAACATAGAAAGAATATCTGTCATAAGATATTATACAGTATTTTTGGATAAATAACACCAATTGACATAATACACCAAACCTATAACGTCAAGTATTGAGCAATTATTATAATAAAATTTATTATATCCTTTCAGTTATTTTTCTATCTATGAAACTTTTAACTCATCAATAACCTTAAGAAGAATTTCTTCCGATGCCTCAATCCCCTTGTTTTTTGTTATAAACATATTTTCCTTCCTGCTGTCATCATAATCAAGAGCTAAACCATGACTTGGAATAAATCCCTTATGTGAATTATTCAACATAGGTAAATCTAAAAATGAATCACCCGCTGAAATAATCTTATCTTCCTTTTCTTTCTTCTTCAAAAATTCAAGTGGCAGCCACTTATTTATAAACTCAGGTATAATATGAATTTTTCTTGTCTGCAAATCTAATTTATAATTATACTTATGGCATATTTTTTTTAATTCTACTATAAATTCATGTGGAAGTTCAGTGTTTAATCTTATCTTCCCATATACGAAGGTCTTATCACAGATTCTATAACTTAAGATAACATTTTTGGGTGTTACTTTTTCAATCTCTTTAAGGATATCTTCAGGAGAAATTATCTCTTTCATCCTCATTTCAATATATTTCTCCCAATAAGGCTCTAATTTACGCTCACCATCATTTACGATTATCTTTGCTCCGTTTGCAACTATTGCATACTTTGGAATTATTTCAGCTTTAAATATATCAATTCGATTAAATTCCGCCTCAGTTCTTGTTGTAACTGGAACAAACAATGTAGATTCGTTAATATTTTTTAGCAATTGTATTGTCCTTTTAGATATATATGAAATTATTCTTCCTTCCTTCTTTTCAATTGGGATAAAATCGCTATTCTCCTCATTAATAAACCTAGTAGAGTATATCAATGTTCTATCTAAATCTGATGCAAATATCATAGATTATCCCCTTCCTCTTAATTGCTTAATTAACCCAAAACATGAATAGGATTTACTTTCAATAATTTTTATTGGTATTCCCTTTTCCTTGGCTAATCTATATATATGCTCTAAGTTGGGATTGTCCATGGTATTTACAAGAATCATCCAAGGAACCCTTCTAAGCAATACTCTTGTTGTTTCCCCTACTCCTGGTTTAATAAAATTTATATCCTCTATATCATATTGTGCTTTAATTTTCTCTATATCTTTAAGACCTCTTCTGTCAGGCTCCTCACATTCATATTCAATTTCATGTAAAGTCAAATTGAAAGATTGAGATATAGTGTCTACATAATACTGTGACAAATCTTTTTTTATTAAGGATTGATAAAATTTAGAACCATGAAAATCATCTTCTCCAATAATATCTTTATTTAGTACTGTTCTACTCATAAGTCCTGAAACAGTAGAATTTAAACATGCATTCGGAATAAGAAAATCCTCTCTAGTGGCATAAGTAGAGCATATTCTTCCGGGATCTGCTAATACTGCTAAATCACTATTTAATTCAATTCCATATTTATTCTTAAAGCTTTCACAGGAATTTTCCAAAGTGTTTTTAATAACACCTTTCCCTGTCCATCCATCTATAAATTGAATATTACTATGTCCATGTTTTTCAATCATAAACTTTACAGCATTTTCATCTAAACCAGCTTCTCTGATTATAGATACGCTGTAATGAGGTAAATCAATTTCATATTTATATTTTATAAATCTCTTTACTAAAATTCCTATAGGAGTACCTGCTCTTGCCAAGGAAACTAATATTAACTTACTTCCTCTTTTTTTTATGATTTTTTCCGAAAGTACAGCTGTTAAAGTAGCTATTTTTTCTTTTGTTTCCTCTAAAGTTTTCATAAATATCTGTACATATTCTTCAGATGGTTCATACTCAATAGGAAGCATATTGGAATAACTTACTCCTTTTTGTATAGCTTGTTCTCTTTCGAAGGTATCCATTTCCTTAAGTTCATTATTAATTAACTTTAATAAAAAAATAACGTCATCAGGAGAATAAGAACCAGAACTTAAAGCCTCTTTCATATCTGCCCCTCCTCTGAAAAACACACAAAAGTTATATTCTTAATTCCTACTGTTGAGAAAATATTTGCAAGTTCAGTTTTAGTGTCTTCCTTTAGCTCTCTTTCACTAAAGAAAAATACATCTTCATAAAAATCATGAGGGAGATTATATAAATAATTTTTAATCTTATCACCATTAGGAGCATTAAATTCTACTTTATTCTTATTTCCATATCCTTCTTTATTAAGAGGGAAAACGGGGCTCTTTGTTGATGATTGGAAATATACATCCTCCCCCATATAACTTGAAATAATACATGGTAAATAAATAAACTCCCCTTCTCCAACACAAAGACACCTTTCCTTAGTTCTATATGTATTTAGAATGGCTCCATGCTCTTTACATTGTTTTTCAACATCAAGACTTTCCTTATAACTTAATCCAAATCTTCCTGTATACTTTATGTAATTTTCATTATATAATGGCGTTTTTAATTTTATATCTTTATGCTTATTAGGATATGATTTAATTTTTAGTAATTCTTCTCCCTTAACTTCATCTATTTTCTTACACTTAACTGTTCCTTTTGTAAGAGATGAAAAAATTATATTTTGCCCATTGTTCTCATATTTATCTTTATCTCTCCAGTCTAATATAGATATAACTCCGAAGCTTTCTCCTGGTAAATTTTTAATCAAATTTCTAGCTGTATTACCTGTTGTTATCTCATCGTCTATTAATACAATTTCCTCAAAATTATTAAAATACTCCTTTGTAGGTGCATAAATCATATGATTAACAGCATGAGAATGCTCTTCTTTAAAAACAAAGTTTGGTGTTGAATTATCAATTATTTCTCTTGTGGTATGTATATACCATCCATTTTCAAAGCAATTAAATACTCCCTGAGCTAAACCAGTAGCAGTCTCTGCAAAACCTATAAATAAAGTCTTTTTAGGTAAAGAAATTTTTATATTTGCTGCTTTTACAGCTTCTTTTATAATATTAGATTTCAATTCATTACTTTCATCTCTTTTAAATACATCATTTTTTAAAAGTTCTTTCAACCCTTCAATTAGTACATCAATATCAGAATAGGTCTTATTATATCTATCCATAACCCATTGTCTCGCTAAAATTGCTCCAGTAATCTTCAAAACTTCAGGTTTAATAGGTATGTGTTTACCTATTAGCCTGCTTACAAATAAAAATGCTCTTTTTTTATTTTCTCTTGCAGACATTGTAAATAAAAGATCTTCTGGAATATTGAATTTATTATCTTTAATATCCAGTTTTATTTCTAAAGCTTCTTTCTGAAGTTTGGCTTGTCCACTTGAGTAAATCTTTATAATCTTTTCCATAGTTGTAAACCCCCATAATTTTTGCTCTTTTCAATATATTAGTTGCCCATATTGTGTGCGGCTTTATTTCGTTCATTTTATTTCTATATGTACTTCTTATTACGCCATCTTCATTGGATGTTACTATATCTATGGCATCACTATATTCTTCCTTACTTACAACTAAAGAAGCATTGACTGAAAATACTTGTTTAGGATGAATAACAGTTTTTCCTGTAAGCCCATTAGTTATATCCAGCTTAATCTCCTTAATGAATGTACTAGGTTGAAATATTTTGGAATTATTGAAATATTCATATACAGGTCCTGAGATAACGTACTCATCTCTTTTAAAAACATTTATTATATCATATATGCAATCTGACACTACTCCCACGTCATAAATAGTATGCTCCTTATTTCTTCTAATTCCAAGAATACCACTTAAATCTGTAGCCCCTATTCTAATGTTTAAAATCAAATCTTTATATTTATCAAAATAGTTCTTCAGCTTAATAAGTTCTTCAAGCCTTGTCTCTTTATATGCTATACTTTTACTTTCCAATACCGGAAGAACAAATAACTTCTTATTGTTTGCTTTATTAAAATCATCTACTAATGGAAAATATAAATTACAGTTATCTATACTTATCTTTGGTACTATAAACCCGCACAGACAATCCAATGGATAATTTTCAAGAATCTTTTTAAGTTGTTGTGGATTCTTAACCCTTAAAAATATTAGAGGAAGATTTCTTTCTATAAATGTATTATCTTTTTTTTGTAATCTATGAACCTCTTTAAAGAATTTAAAAACATTTTTTTCAGCATTTAAAATGTTATTGGAATCTGTTGCATCCTCCAAACAAATTGCCACAGAATTGCAATTTTGAAATCTCAAGTTAATCAAAGAATTTAATAAATCTTCTCTAAGTGCACTGGTATATAGTAGAGCACCTATTGAGTAAACCAATATATCTCTTGAAGAATTTAATTTATATTCACATGGATTTATATAAAAAATTTCATTTAAACTTTGAAGGTACTCAAAGTGTTTCAATACCATCATCTCCTAGTTGTTTAATACATAACTTTTTATTACTCATTATAACATCTTTAATAATATCTTTTCCAATTTTTTAGTAACTACCCTAGGTCCTAATGAGAGACATTAATGCAGGTTAAAATCCAGAATATTTAGTTAAATTTAAATTTCTTTTTTCTCATATTTAAAAAGAGGCTGTTAATAGGACAGCCTCTAGTTTTGGGGATTGCTACATCTCCACTTTACTTACCGTGCGGAGTCTACCTTTAATAGGTGTCTTTTGTAACTCCTGAAAAATATACTCACCTTTATTATTTAATATTTCTACAAAGGTAGATATATCAAGTACATTTATGATCCCTATGTCATCCTTTGTCATGCCTTCAATGTTGCAAAGTGTACCTACAATATCTACTGGTCTCATTTTTGTTTTCTTACCTGCATTGATATGCAATTTCATAATTTCTTTGCTTAGCTGTGCGCCTTTTATTTCTTTATTTTGAGGTTTAGTATTTATTTTTACAACAAATTCCTCTTTGAAATTATTCACAGTTTCTTTCTCTGGTCTTTCTTTTAAAACAATCTCTTTGCCGATATATTGCTGTATATCATTTAGAAACTTACTTTCATTTTGTGCTACAAAAGTAACTGCTCTACCTTTCCTGTTTATACGTCCAGTTCTTCCTATCCTATGAACATAGCTTTCGCAATCTTGTGGTATATCATAATTGATTACAAGTGAAATGTTATCTATATCTATTCCTCTAGCTGCAACATCTGTAGCAACCAGATATCTGAAATTACCTTGTTTAAAATCATTCATTACTCTTAACCTATCACGTTGTTCCATTCCGCCGTGAGTCTTGCCACAAGTATACTTCAGCTTTGCCAGCTCATTATAAACCTCATCCACCTTATGCTTTGTATTGCAAAATATAATACAACTATCGGGGTTTTCTACTATGGTTATGTCTCTTAAAAGTTCATTCTTATCATTTTGATTTACATTATATCTTTCTTGACATATCCTATCTGCTGCTGAACTTTGGTTTTCTATTTCAACAAGTATAGGTTCTTTCATGTATTTGTTACATAAAGCCTCTATATCTTTAGGCATTGTAGCTGACAATAAAACCGTCACACGTTCCTTTGACAAACTGTTTATTATGGTCTGTATTTGCTCTATAAATCCCATATTAAGCATTTCATCAGCTTCATCTATTACAAGGTATTTTATTTTTGATGTATCAAATGTCCCTCTTTCAATGTGATCTATAATACGCCCCGGTGTTCCAACCACCACATGTGTTTTTTGTTTAAGTTGTTTTTCTTGTTTAATAAAAGGAGACTTTCCGTAAATTGCTGGTACTTTAATCCTTTTAAATCTGCCAATATTAAAAATATCTTCTTTGACCTGAATAGCAAGTTCTCTTGTTGGTGTAATCACTAATGCTTGAGGTTTATTTTCTTCCCAATCTACTAATTCACAAATAGGGATAGCAAATGCAGCAGTCTTTCCGCTTCCAGTTTGAGACTTTACTATTATATCCTTTTGCTCTAATACAGCCGGTATAACCTGTTCCTGAACACTTGTAGGCCTTTTAAAATTTAGCATGCTAATTGCTTTTAATATATCATTGCTCAATGGGTAATCCTTAAAATTTGCTTTTATCATTTAATCATCTCTTTCTTACTTATTAACTATATTCGTTAGTAGATTAACAATCATGTCTTCTTTAGGTTTTTTAGTTTTTTTAGCAACAATCGCAAGTGCATAATATGTTTTTTCATCAACATTTAAGATTATAGGTTGCAGTTTTTTTGTAGTTTTTTTCATACCACTTTTTGCTTTCTCTTCATTTGAAATTTCATCTGAATTTGCATTTTTTATAATTCCTTCTATTTTAGAAGCCCACACCGACTCTTTTTCTTTTACGAAATTATTAATTATTTCATATATAAAATCATTTCTTTCTAATTCTTTTTCTTTAGCTTTTAGTTTTAAATCTCTTTTTAAATCTTTCGTTACATTTAATTTAATTTTCATTTTATCTCCTCTTACTCTTCTTTATCTTCTATATATATCGTTAGTTTTATATTATAACACATTATATCCATTATGATTGTATTATCAGTTTCCTTTTTACAATCACAATATAGTTTATCACCTTAGAACTATGCTATTCAGAAAAACAAAAAAAATTTCCAATGCCTCCTTAACCTCTTTGTAACATATTGTCGAAATAAATGTATTATTATATTGTAGTAAGTCTGTAGGGGGTATCTATTTTACTATAGGAGTTGAAGTTTATATGAAAAAGTTGAATGTTAAAGGAAAAATATTGAGTATTGCTCTTGTTATACTCTTGATATCATCACTTCCTTTTGCCAATAAAGTTGAGGCAATTACTAAATGTGATGTAAAGCCTAATAAATCTGAAGGAAAAAAAGACATAATTTTGGAAATAATCAAGAACATTAGTCAAGATACTGAAAAAGATTCATCAGATAATATTGATACTGAAGTTGAAGTTGAAGATGAATTTAAAGATGAAGAACATGAGGTTTATATTGTACAGTCTGGAGATACATTATTTAAAATTTCAGTTAAATATAATATAGACATTAGAAAACTTAAGGAAATCAATGACTTGACAAGTGATACTATATATATTGGACAAGCATTAACTATTATCACTGATGCTAACGGTTTAAATGATAAAATCATTGTAAGTAATCCAGATCATATTTTAGCATTAGTAAATAAGAAAAATAAATTGCCCTCAGATTATATTCCTCATAATCTTGTTGTGCCGAATGTTCCTTTTCCCTTTAAAAGTTATCATTCTAAAAAATTAATGAGAAAAGAGGCTGCTCAAGCATTAGAAAATTTATTTAAAAAAGCTGAAGAAGATAATATTAAAATATATGCATTATCAGGTTATCGCTCATATACGAGACAAGAATCTATTTTTGCTTCCAATGTTAAAAAAAACGGATTAGAAAAAGCTAACCAATTTAGTGCTAAACCTGGTGAGAGCGAACACCAAACTGGTTTAGCAATGGATTTAACAAGCCCTTCAGTTAATAATGTTTTAACTCAACGTTTTGGACAAACTATGGAGGGTAAATGGGTTAAAGCTAATGCTTATAAATTTGGATTTATAATTCGCTATCCTAAAGGTAAAGAACACATTACTGGATATCAGTATGAACCATGGCATTTACGTTTTGTTGGTAAAGAAGCGGCAGAAGAAATTTTTAATAAAAACATAACTTTAGAAGAATACTTGGGCGAAATTTAACTGCTGATGCCAAATCAGCAGTTTTTATTTTAACACATAAGATACTTTGTCCCTAGTATATCTTCCTAAAATAACTACCACTGGAACTTATGGAAAAATCGTGTTTGATTTAAATTTTCTACATCATTTGACATATTTACTTTATATATATATAATTATATATTGCATCAATATTTTAAAATCACCAATTATATTTACCGAAACGGAGGACAACTTGTGAAAAAGATCTTAAAAATTTTTACTAGTGATATAAAAAATATATTTAAAAACAAAATAGCTTTAATTATAGTATGTGGCTTACTGATATTGCCTTCTCTTTATGCATGGTTTAATATATATGCCTCTTGGGATCCTTATGGAAGTACTGGTGGCATTAAGATTGCTGTGTGTAACAAAGATGTAGGAGGAAAAATAAAAGACAGTGAAATTATGATTGGTGAAGAGCTTATAGAAAATTTGAAAGAAAATGATACTTTAGGGTGGACATTTGTAGATGATTCTGATGAAGCTATAGATCTTACTAGAACTGGAGAAGTATATGCTAGTATAATAATTCCAAAGGACTTTTCTGAAAAAATGAGTACAATTATCGATGATAATCCAATGAAACCGTCCTTAGAATATTATGTTAACGAAAAAGTAAATGCTATTTCTCCTAAAATCACCGATAAAGGAGCTTCAACAATTCAAAATCAAATAAGTTCTGCTTTTATTGAATCAGTCACTACACAAATTTTTTCAATGTTGAAAGATGCTGGTGTAAAAACTGAAGATATCGATCCAATATTTAATACATACAAAAAGTATTTAGATAATTTAATCGAAGATATTCCTATTATGGCTCAACGATTAAATGATAATTCCAAAGGAGTTGACAAAGGTTCAGAACTTGTTTCTCTTTCTTCTAAAGATATTGATTTAGTTGATAACACTTTGAATGATTTAGTTTCTTTTACTCATGATTTCAAAACAGATATAGATACTCTTAATGAAAATACAGATGAAACTTCAAGAGATCTTGTTGAAACTCTTAACTTAACAAAAATCTGTCTTGAAGATTTAGATAATAATACAGTGAAACTTAAAGATAAACTTGTATTAGAGAAACCTGATTTTGTAAATACTCTCAATGAAAGCTCTGATAATTTAAAAATAATAATTGAGGATATGCGCTCTATTCAAAGCAGTCTTAATCAGTTTGATGAAGATATATCTCCTGAAATAGAGAGTTTAGCTGAAATAACAGAAAATCAATTAATTGAACTAGAAAATTTATTAAAAAAATTACTTACCATTGATTATAATAATAATTCAGTATATGAGATTACAAAGACCATACGCGAATTAGACGCTAATATTAGGACTAATCTTTTAAAGATAAATGGTACGTTAGATCCTATGATAGAAAAGAATTCTAAAATCGTTACTCCTAGAGTCAATTATATCACTGCTATAACTAGCAATTTTGATAAGATATTTGATAAAAATATACCTGAAGATACAAATAAACCTGAAGATACAAATAAACCTGAAGACACAAATAAACCTGAAGACATATTAGAACGTGGAACCGCAAATGAAAAGTATAAAAAAGCTGTTATTGATGAAGCTAATAAAAGATCTGATAATATTTTGAAAAACATTGAAGCTTTTAAAATAGAACTTTCAAAAAACCCATCAACACTTGATGAAAATTTAAATACAATAATTAAAACTATAAATAAATACCCATTGGGGAATGATTTAAAATTACCACTCGAGAGTACTTTAGATTCTATGAAGGAAAATCTTGAAAATATCAAAATTGATAATGACTATACAACCTCATATGAAAATTTATACAAGGAAAACAATGCATTAAAATTATATGGAGCATCACTGAAGCTACCAGAGGATATAAGTGAGTCAATTGATAAAGCTTTATCTACATTGGATACTATAGATGATACATGTGATTCAATTGATAAGGACGTTAATAAATTTATACATTATTTTGTATATTATACTAGCAATTTAAAAGGAAACGTGGAAGATATCAGAATCCATCTTAACACGATTAATGAATTAATAGGAGATGAGAAAAATTATCTAATACCTCTAGTTAAGGAAGTTACAGATATCTCATTATCTAGAATGGATGAAGTATCTAATCTATTGAGTGATTTATCAAATGATATTAACGATAATAATAACATTGAAAACTCACTAGATAATATACATAATTTAAATTCAAATATGATTAGCAATCTTGATAATTTGATTATAAAAATCAATACTGATTTAACTGCTACTGTAAAAAGATATTTATCTAACGCATCTAATTTTTCATCAGATGCTAATGCACTCCTCGTGAGTATTACTGCTAAAACTGAGCTAATAAAAGATTTTTCAACCACAGCGGCTAATAATGGACAAGTTGCTGCTGCTGATATGATTAAGATTAGTGAAGAATTACCAGAACTTCAAGAGGATTTAACGCACTTAAGTAACAGACTGGATGAGTTTTCAGAAAAAGCAAATATCGAAGAATTTGTAGATAAAATTGAGTCTAATGAAAATGTTATTTCGGATTTTATGGCAGCTCCTGTTGACTTGAACTCTCATTCATTATACTCTACAGATTTTTACGGATGCAGTATGACACCTTTTTACACAACTTTATCTCTATGGGTTGGAATTTTGGTTTTATCTTCATTATTAACAACAGAAAGTAAAAATGTAGATTTTAAACCTACTCCATTACAAACTTACTTAGGTAAATATCCTTTGTTTGCTACTTTAGCTATGCTTCAAGGCTTAATAGTATCATTAGGTGATTTGTATTTATTAAAGGTTACTGCTGCCGAACCTACTTTATTTGTACTTTTAAGTATATTTCAAAGTTTAGTGTTTTGTACTATAATATACGCATTACTTTCTCTTTTTGGAAATGTAGGAAAAGCAATGGGAGTTGTACTTTTGGTACTTCAAGTTGCTGGTTCTGGTGGAACTTTCCCTATACAGATGACTCCACTATTTTTCCAAAAACTATATTCATGGCTTCCCTTTACTTATGGTATTGGAGCTCTAAGAGAAGCTGTATTTGGAGTGCTTTATCCTGCACTTAGAACAGACATCCTTACATTATTTTCTTATCTTGTTATATTTTTTATAATGGGTCTTTTATTTGTAAGTCTAGCTCATGAGCCTCTAGAAAAAATAGCTCATAAGCTTGAAGAATCAGGAATTGCAGAATAAATAAAAGCATCTGTGTTAACGCACAGATGCTTTTATTTATGAGTATGGTAACCAACAGACTAAGGCTATTTATCACCAACATATTCTTTGTCTTTATCAAGTATATGCTCCTTAATCCATTTAACTATAAAGTCTAATATTCCTATGATATATTGATCTTGATTAGCATCTACTTCCTTAAAGTTTATATTGCTAACTTTTTCTATGAAATAGTCATGCTGCATTTTGTGAGTAAATAATTTTTTATAACCTATACTTGCTAGATAATCCTCTTCTTCTGAAAAGTGAAATTGAGCATATTCCTTCAATTCATCTATTATATCTAGTATCTTATCGTATTTATCCACATAAAAATCATTTTCCAGAAGCTGATACCCTTTGTTAGCTATCTCAAAAATCTTTTTATGTTCATTATCAATTTTCTCTATTCCAATCTCGTATTCATTTTTCCACACAAACATATACTTTACCCCCTGATAAAAAGATTAACTAAATCTCTTATTTATTATAAAATTGTACCCACACAATTAAATACTTATTTTCTAACCTTAATGAATTTAATTACATTATAATTCAAAAATAATATAAATATGTAGGTTATGTGTATCACTTTGCTTCTAATCAATTATAATTGTTATGTAATATTAAATATTCTTATAACCATATAATACTATACTTACATGAATTAATCAATTAAATTTCTCTGATAACTATAAAACTCTTTATTCATGATTCCCCTCCTATTCTTTATTATGGGTAGGAGACTATGATATAATAAATCTAAATGTTTTTTGAAAATTATACTAGAGGAGCATGATTGATGAACAAATCTTTATTAAGTATCCTGTTAATTATATCTTCAATATTGCTTAGCAATCTGGCTCTTTATGGAATTAGAAGAAAGAAAATACCTGGTGCTTTTGCGTTTTCTATTCTTTTGATAGCCATGACATTTCATTCTTTAGGGTATTCCTTTGAGCTGTTAAGTGATTCTGTAGAAAAGATGTATTTTGGGATAAGAATAGAATATATAGGAGTGTCTTTTTTTCCATTTCTTATTATGCTGTTTGCAAGAGAGTATGCAGATGAAAGAAAATTTGCTAATAGATATATGTTATGTTTGCTGATTACGGTTAATATTGCTACTTTAGTTTTTGTGAACACAAATTCTTACCACTTCCTCTTTTATTCTTCTGTTAGCCTTGATTCTTCGTTGGGATTTAATGCTTTGAAGTTAGAAAAGGGAATTTGGTACTATGTACATATAGCTGTATTATGCTTTTCGAATTTGTACAGCATTATAGTTTTTGCTGTGAAATCAAAGAAATCAAAAGGAGACTACAGAACTAAAGCACTCTTTATGCTTGTGGGTGTCACAATACCTCTGGTGGTTTTTACTGTCTATATTTTGGGGTTTGGCCCGGCATGCATTGATTTACTACCATTCTCATATATATTTATGAGTCTTTTAATTGGAGTTGGCCTTTTCAGGTATGATATGCTTTTCTTGACACCTATCACCCATGAAATGGTGTTTAATGCTGTAGATGACGCTGTTCTGGTTACAGATAGGAATGGAATGCTTATAAGCTTTAACCACGCATCAAAACAGTTCTTCCCGTCTCTTGAAGGCATTAGGGCTGGTGAATCCATTAAATTGATTAGAGAACTGTTTAATTACGATTTTGAGTCATATAAGGATATCTATGAATTAGATGACAGGATATACAATTTCAAGCTTATTGAAATGAAAAACAACAGAGGGAGACTTTATGTTATAAATGACATAACTGAATCAGAACAGGCAAAAAAACAGCTTGAAATTCTGGCAACTAGGGATACCTTGACTGGAATTTACAACAGACGGCATTTTATGAATCAAATCGAAAAAGATGTAACCCAAGGAGTTTTTGTCATAATCGATATTGACTATTTCAAAAACATTAATGATAAATTTGGCCATACTGAAGGTGATAAGGTACTGAGATATTTTGGATATGAATTTAAAACTTTCTTTAAAGAGCATATGGTATGTAGATATGGAGGAGAGGAATTTGCCATTTTTATTCAGAATGATGATTTAGATAAGGCATTTTTAAAACTGGAAGCATTCAGGGAAAGAATAGTTTCTAATACTACTACTTTAAGATTTACATTCTCAGCGGGAATGGCTGCATATGAAACGGGTCGAATATCAAATACGATTATTGAAGCTGACAAAAAACTTTACGAGGCAAAGGAAAATGGTCGAAATCAAATTAGATACTAAGTTTTTTTCTATAATGTATCTTATGATTATACAGTGAACAGTATTATACATAGCGTATATTTAAGTCGAAGATTTGGACAAGGTATTAGATCTTATGGAAAATATAAATCAACTTTTCATTCTCCATTATAATACATATTAAATATTGTTCTAAACAAATCTACAATCCTCTATAGATTGCGCCCATGCAGGGCACACCAAATAAAGCATCTGTGCGTTAAACACAGATGCTATTATTTTTCATATCTATTATTATCGTGTGTTAGTGTTTCTAGTAAGATATATGTGTTATAAGCTCGTCTCTTTTCATTCTAATTAATCTAACGTCTTTATTCTCTTTCATAGCTTGTTTAATTACCATTTTTACTTCTTTGTAATCTACTTTTTTATAATCTATAGTATATCTTTCATCTATGTAATTGATAGTACTCATATAATGTCCATATTTATCTGTCCATTTAATTTCTACCCATGCAAAATCATCCTTTAAGTCTCTTAAAAGATCATTAATTGACCTACGTTTTTGCAACATAGTATATCCCCTCTAAATATATTATAATATGTAAATTTATAAATTAAAAGAACTTTTAGGATAATATGTAATTTGTGTCAAATTATAAGAATCATCAACAACCATGGATACCTATTCACATGTGACACAAAAGATGAAAAAATATAGTGTAGATATCTTTGAAAAAATATTTGCCACCCAAAAAAATTAGGGTGACAAACAACGTTTTTTTCACTTATTCAATTCTTTAACCCTGCTTATATCAACGATAGCCTAACTATATAAAGTATTAATTAAAAATAGAATAAATTACCTCTTTAAACAACTTATTAATATACTTATATGACACTGACTCTTTTGTAATATCTTTATTGTACTCTTTTACATTATTTTCATTATAAATATATTTTTCTATTTTTATAACATTTTCTTTACTTAAATATATTAAGCATTCACCTTTTTTTATCTTATTATCTTTCAAGTATATATGCAACTCTACTGGATACTCCATACTATTGTCTATAATATTTTCTGCCCATTTCGATCCAAGAAAATCATTTAAAAAGATACTTCCTTGATTTTCTATACCCTTTATATATTCTCTAACACTATCAGAATGTATTTTAAAACAAAAATCTTCACATTCTCTTTCAACTATTTCATTGTTAATTAATATACTCTTATCCAATTTATTTAATGATGCTTTATACTTTATCTTATTATTATTTTCTATACTTGGCACTCTAATACCAATTGACTTTTCGAATAATTCACCTAAAGATATCTTTATTTCACTATCACTAATTTTATAATTCATGTTTAATAATTTGCTAAAGTCTTTATTATTAGAAATGAAACCAATTGTCCCATAATGCTTGTCTTTTATCTTTGCTCCTAAAATATTTATATCTGATTTCTCTAAGATATTTTCAATTAAAGCTCTGTTGTTTTTACTATTTGTATAATCATATTTGATTTTGATTTTGTATTCATAACTAGAATAGTTTTTATACTTTTCATATGAATCTTTTAACATCATATATGACCTAACTTGTTGAATATAAGGAATGCTCATTACTATGACTATACCTAAAATAATTAAAATAACTACTCTTATAATGTTTTTTTTCATTTTTATCCAACTTTCATTAATTAACTTTATTTCTACATAATATCATTGTCTATCATTTTCATCAAGATTTTTCTTAATTATTCCAACTGTAAAGATTCAATTCTAATTTGATCTATTTATATATCATCTATAAGCCTACATACTCTCATAAAATTAAACATGGAAGACATATATCATATACAACATATCAACGCATTCCATCGTAATCTAAAGAACTGGCAAGCCAAGTTGCCAAAAGACATTTGGCAATATCGATAGGTACATATGGATTAAAATAAGAAAACATCTGAAAAGTTTACATCCCAACAAACCGTTTAAATGGATATTAACAGACCTCACGTTAACAAAACACAGTTATTTAAAATAAGTTGAATACCAATAGTGAGGCATGCTGTAGTTAAGTATATGACTAGCCCTGATGATACCAGTCTAAAAGAATATTTTGAAAAGAGAAATAAGAAGGATTTCATAAAAGACAATGTTTTGAGTAGATAAAAGTCACCCAAAATCAACAACTACTTGAAGAATAATCAAGTAGAACCCAATAGTAATAAATAATACGAATTGATTAAGAAGGCGTTCAAGAAGTTCAAATACCAACTTGTATGAGGTAAAAAGATGGTTTGATCCGTATGTGTGTGAACACACAAGTACGGACCTTAGAGGGGAACTAAGTCGCAAGGTCCCCTACCTACTCGACCACTAGATAAAGAAATCATTTGTTACAAAAAGAGTTTAATGTAATAAGTTAAGAAGTAAAGGAACCTGGGAGTTCCTTTTAAATCACTTGATTATCAACAATATTTTTAAACATAGCCTTAATTTTAAACAATATCTATTTTTTCACTTCTTTTAATCTCTAAATCCGCTTATATCAACGATAATCTAACTATATTCTCCACATGATAAGTATGAGGGAACATATCAACAGGCTGAATCTCTTCTACCTTGTAACCATGCTTTGTTAAGTATTTTAGATCTCTTGCTTGTGTTACAGGATTACAAGAAATATAAATAACCTTCTTTGGACTCATCTTCACCAAAGAAGACAGGAATTTTTCATCACTACCGCTTCTTGGTGGATCCATCATAACTGTGTTCAGTTTCTCACCAGCGTCAGCCATCTTCACCATGAATTCCCCTGCATCACCTTCATAGAAACGAGCATTCTTTATGTTATTTATCTTAGCATTTTTAATAGCATCCTTTACAGCATCCTTGTTCAATTCAACTCCAATAACTGACTTCACATTTTTACTGAGGATAAGTCCTATAGTTCCAATACCAGAGTATGCATCCATAACCACTTCCTCACCTTTAAAATCAGCCATTTCAATTGCTTTGGTGTATAACTTATGGGTTTGTATAGGATTAATCTGATAAAAGGATTTAGGAGAGATATTAAAAGTACAACCACATAGTATATCTCTAATAGTCCCTTTACCATAGAGAACATTTTCTCTATCTCCAAGTACCATGCTAGTTTTTTTGTTATTCACATTCATTACAATAGTTGTAATCTCAGGATGCTTCTTTAATAATGCCTTTACGAAATTGTTTTTTGAAGGAAAGACAGTACTCCCTGTAACTAGTACTACCATCACTTCTTTAGTGGCGAACCCTGTTTTAATAAGGACATGTCTTAAAAGCCCCTGACCTCTCACCTCATCATAAGGCCTCATCTTGAAAGATTTCATAAGTTCTCTAATTGAAGCATTTATCTCATCTGCCTTAGGATCTTGTATTATACAACGTTCAATGGGAATCACTCTATGGCTACTTGTTTCATAAATACCTGAAATAATCTCTGTCCTATTTCCATAAGCATACGTTGCGTGTATCTTATTTCTATAATCATATGGCTTTTCCATAGTGATAATTGGATTAACCTTACCATATTGTTTCATAAGCTCTTCAATATTGTTCTGCTTAAATTTTGATTGCCCTTCATAAGACATATGCTGAAGTTGACATCCACCACATTCATTATAATGAGGACATTTAGGTTTCACTCTGTATGGAGATGATTTCTTTACCTGAAGAATTCGTCCTTTAGAGGTTACACCTCTTTTTGATATTTCTACAGTTGCAGTTTCGTCTTTAATTAAATTTGGAATAGAGAGTTTCTCATTTCTATGAAATATTATACCTCTTCCCTCTTCATCCATACCTATACATTTAAATTCCATTGCTTCTTTTTTAGAATTATTTTTCTTATGTGTTTTATCTTTAATTTTTCTATTATCCTTAAAATTTTTCTTAAAGTTCCCTTTATTGTTTTTCATTCTATCCATCCTTTATACAACTCTAGTTATTGCTAATTATTTTAACTTTTATTTTTACATTATATCATTCTTTTAGATGTATGAAAATAAATGTTATTTTTAGTGATTACAGTATAGATAATAAATGACATAAATAAACTCAAGGGATGATGCTAATCCCTTGAGTTCATTATTTAAATTTAATTATTTCATTATCTTACATATATTATTTGTAAATTCTACTGGATCTTCAATTGGTAATCCTTCAATTAATAATGCTTGGTTGTATAGAAGCTTAGTATAAAGTTCAAGTTTCTCTTCATCCTGCTCTGTTGCTTCTTTAAGCGCTGCAAACACCTCATGGTTAGGGTTTATCTCAAGAACTTTATCTGCCTTCATATTTGGATTATCAGGCATAGCACTTAGGATTTTTTCCATCTCTATTGAAAGTTCCCCTTCATTAGATAAACAAACTGGATGTTTCTTTAATCTCTTAGATGCTTTAACAACCTTAATTTTATCCCCTAAGATATCTTTCATTTTTCCAAATAAATCTTTGTTTTCTTCATCAGTAGCAGAAGAATCGTTTTCATTTTCCGCTTCTATTCCAAGATCACCACTTGAAACTGATTTGAATTCTTTCTCTTTGTAGTTCATAAGCATTCTTATAGCAAACTCATCTACATCATCAGTGAAATATAGTATCTCATATCCTTTATCTAATACAAGCTCTGTCTGAGGTGATTTCTCTATTCTATCAATGGAATCCCCAGCTGCATAATAAATATATTTCTGTTCTTCTGGCATTCTAGATGTGTATTCATCCAAAGTGACCATTTTCTTCTCTTTTGATGAGTAGAACATTAATAAATCTTGTAAGTCATCTTTATTACTTCCGTAACCACTATAAATACCATACTTTAATTGTCTTCCGAAAGATTTGTAGAATTCTTCATATTTCTCTCTATCATTCTTTAAAAGTTTATTAAGTTCATTTTTAATCTTAGTCTTTATGTTCTTAGCAATCAGCTTAAGTTGTCTATCATGCTGTAGAATCTCTCTAGATATGTTTAATGATAGATCCTCTGAATCAACTATACCTTTAACAAAGTTAAAATAATCTGGTAATAAATCTTCACATGTTTCCATGATCATTACCCCGTTTGAGTATAGTTCCAGACCTTTTTTATACTCTTTTGTATAGAAGTCATATGGTGTTTTTTCTGGAATAAATAAAATTGCATTATAACTTACTGCACCATCAGCGCTTGTGTGGATATATTTAATTGGCTTATCAAATCCATAATGCTTTTCTGCATAAAAGTTCTCATAGTCTTCTTTAGTTAGTTCCCTCTTATTCTTTTTCCAAATAGGAACCATGCTGTTTACTATTTGTTCCTCTACATAATCCTCGTATTCGTCTTCGCTGCCCTCTTTTAATTTTCTTTCAGTTATATCCATCTTAATTGGGTATCGAACGAAATCGGAATATTTTTTTACGATTGATTTTAATCTGTACTCTTCTAAATACTCATCAAAGTTTTCATCTTCTGTATTTTCTTTTAACTTAAGTATTATCACTGTACCAACTGAATCTTTCTCACATGGTTCAATTGTGTATCCTTCAATACCATCAGATTCCCACTTATATGCCTCATCACTACCTAATGCTTTACTTATTACAGTAACATTATCTGCCACCATAAACGCTGAGTAGAACCCAACTCCAAACTGTCCAATTATATCATGACCATCTTTTATTTCATTTTCTTTTTTGAATGCAAAAGATCCACTTTTAGCAATAACCCCTAGGTTATCCTCAAGCGCCTCTTTAGTCATTCCTATACCTGCGTCAGAAATTTTTAATGTTCTCTCATCTTTATCTATATCTATTTTTATAAAATAGTTATCTTTTTCGAAGCTTAAAGAGTCATCTGTCAACGCCTTGTAATAAATTTTATCAATAGCGTCACTTGCATTAGAAATCAACTCTCTTAAAAATATTTCTTTATGTGTGTAAATGGAATTAACCATAAGATCTAAAAGTCTTTTAGATTCGGCTTTAAATTGTTTTGTAGTCATTTTAAACTCTCCTTTCAACTTTTGTTAGCACTCTCTTTAGTCGAGTGCTAACATAACTATAAATTACTCCTTTTCCTATGATTTGTCAATATGTTTTTGATATTTTAACTTTTCATTCACATTTATTTATTGGTTTTTCATAGTATAACTTAATTTATACATACACCTTAGAAAAAGCTAAACGTCTACATACTCAAAATCACAGCGCTTCAATGTGTTTTGAGTATGTAGACGTTTAGTTTTATACTTAAAACCCTATATAGATTCCATATTTTACGATATTAATTTTGATTATTCTATTGACAAAAAGAGAAAGCTATAATATCATACATAGTGTCACTATATCGTAATATCTGAATATAATAATATATAGATACATAGAATAAAATAACAAGGAGGTATTCTCTATATGGAAACTAAAAGAAAAATATTAAAAAAGAAAGCTGTTGTGGATAAAAAATACTGTGTAGCATGTGGTGTATGTGTAAAGAGCTGTCCTTTTGGGGCAATTAAAATAAAAAATGGTGTTGTTGCTGAAGTGGATGAAAGTAAATGTGTTGGATGCGGCAAATGCGCTAAAACTTGTGTTGCTTCTGTGATTGATATTATTAAAAAGGAAGAGGTGAAATAACATGGCAGCATTAAAGAAAAAGAAAAAATGGAATGATTACTTATGGATAGTTTCTGCAATATATCTTGTATTGGGATTCTTTAATATAATGTTTGCATGGATAGGACTTGTCTGTTTCTTAGTACCTATAATAGTTTCATTATCAGGAGGCGGAAAAGCTTACTGTAACAAGTATTGTGGACGTGGTCAGCTATTAGAAATTTTAGGCTCAAAGTTAAAATTATCTAGAAATAGATCTATTCCAAAATTCTTAAAGACAAAATGGTTTAGATATGGATTTCTTATATTTTTCTTTATTATGTTTGGAAATATGTTATTTTCAACGTATCTTGTATTTTCAGGTGCTAGTACGATGAAAGAAGTTGTTACTTTACTTTGGACATTCAAAATGCCTTGGAATTGGGTCAATGTATCTACTGTTACTCCATGGATTGCTCAATTTGCATTTGGCTTTTATAGTGTTATGCTAACATCAACAATTCTTGGTTTAATAACTATGGCTTTGTACAAACCTCGTTCATGGTGTGTATACTGTCCAATGGGTACAATGACTCAAGGAATCTGTACTTTGAAACACGTTAAGAAAGGTATTTTATAGATTTCTAAGTTGTGAACTTAACTTATTCAAGAAATTCAAAAATAAAATTTGGGTGTAAAGAACAAATAAAAAATACATACCCTTTACTGAAAATGGGTATGTATTTTTATTCATTATAAATTATTTTTTAAATTTTTTCGTTTCATTTTTTATGGATTATATTTTTATTGAATCCTCTTTAATAATAACCAGTTTCTGCTATAAAAACAAAAAAAATAATAAAAGCCTTAAGAGGGGGGTCCTTTAAGACTTTCATTATGAACTAAACTCTAATAGTCAATAAGTGCCTATTAGTAGAATCTACTTTTTGTTCAAAACTGCACAACTTTCTCTTTTTATTAATTTTGTTGGTATAATAACTGTTTTTGTGATTTCTCTATTTGTCTTAATTCTATCAATCATAAGGTCAACTGCACTCTCCCCCATAAACTCCGTATATACCTTTGTTGTTGTCAATGTGGGTACTAAAAATTTTGCCATAGGAATATCATTAAATCCTATAATACTAATTTCATCAGGTATTGAAATTTTTGATTCCATCAAAGCTTTATATACCCCTACTGCCATTGAATCACTAGCCACATAAATTGCTGTAGGTTTATTTTTCATAGTTATCAGCTCTTTAGTGAGCTCATATCCATCGATAGGTGAAAATTTTCCTATCTTTATTAATTCCTTGTTGTATATTCCATTTTCATTCATATACTTTTCATAAGCTCTTTTTCTATATTCTATAATCTCTACGTTTCCAGTACCATAATAGTCCTCTCCACTTACAAAAGCAATATCTTTATGACCTAATTCCCTTAAATAATTCAATGAATCAGTAACTGATTTATCAAAATTAATTACAACTGAGTCATATTCTTCATCATCAATTGGTGCATCTACAAATACTATATTATTCGTTATCATTTTTAAACTTTCAATGTCGTAGGCATTCTTACCACCAACGGCAATTATTCCATCAACATCCATTAAATCCTGATAATTGCCATCTTTTCTTATGCTTTTATACAAAATATTATCCTCAGTACATTTTTTCTCAATTCCAACTCTTATTGATAAATGATAGGGATCCAATATTTCTTCATCTTCTGTAACCCAATGAATCACACCAATGGTGAGTCTAGATTTATTTCTATTTTTTATAATATGCTCTCTTTTTTTAACAACTGTGTATTCAAGTTCCTCAGCTATTTTAAATATCTTCATTTTCGTGGCTTTTGTTACATTAAGAGTTTCATCATAATTTAACACTCTAGATACAGTTGCAATAGAAACATCCGCCTTCTTTGCAATCTCCTTTATTGTAGCCATATACCTCACCTATCTTTCTAAGGCAAATTCAAATAAATAACTAGTTATTTATTTTCATATGCCTAAAGCTTTAATTTCAATAACTTTTGAGTAAAAATCCCCTCTGTATTCATCTTTATTATTTACATCCTCAATTATTATGCCTGCATTCATTAGCTCATCACCAAAGAAAGTTCGCTCAAATCCACTTACTTTATACTCCACTTCTTCTCTTAGTCCTAGTAACCTAGTTCTTTTAGATTGTTGATTTAGCCTTTTTAATGCTCTATAATATCCCACTAACGCTTCATTCTTATCTTTAGAGACAACGGACCATACAGTAATATTACCATCACCTTCAAACGGACTTCTTATTCTATAAAAATCCCCTCTTAATATTTGTCTCCTCCACTTTTTATAAAATTGTATCTGCTCTTTTATAGCCAATATCTCCTCATTTGAGAGTTTGTTTACATCTAATTCATAACCAAGAATACCGAAAAATGACACATCTCCTCTTAAGTTCATTGGAGTTATTCTATTAGTGTAATGATTGGGAGTGTCAGAAACATGAGCACCCATAGTACTCAATGGAAAAATTAATGATGTACCATATTGGATTTTTAATCGGTCTAAACCATCAGTACAGTCACTTGTCCATGTTTGTGGAGCATAGTATAGCATTCCACCATCATATCTTCCTCCGCCCCCTGCGCAGGATTCAAACAAAATATCTGGAAATTCTGAAACAAACTTCTCATAAAGCTTATACACCCCTAATATATATCTGTGCATAAACTCACTTTGTCTTTCTGGTTGCAGCTCTGTAGAAAATGGTTCTGTTATATTTCTATTCATATCCCACTTTACGTAGGATATTTTACTTCTTCTAAAAATCTTTGAAAATTCATTAAATATATACTCTATTACTTCATTTCTCGTAAAATCCAAAACATGTTGATTTCTTGAAGGAGAATTTTTTCGTCCAGGTACTCCAACCAACCATTCTGGATGTTTTTTATAAAGATTGCTTTTCTTACTTATCATTTCAGGCTCAATCCATAATCCAAACTTCAATCCTATTTTTTCAACTTTTTCACTTAACCCCTTTATACCACTAGGTAGTTTTCTTAGATTAACATTCCAGTCACCCAAAGATGTTGTATCATCATTTCTTTCACCAAACCACCCATCATCAAGAACTAGCAGCTCAGCACCTATTTCTTTTGCTTTTTCTGCAAGTTTCAGTATTTTTTCTTCATTAAAGTCAAAATAAGCAGCTTCCCATGTATTGATTAATATTGGTCTTTCTCTATCTCTCCAATTCCCTTTTACTAATCTGTTTCTAAATATATCATGAAAGACTTGACTCATTCCATTCATTCCATGATTGCTGTAGACTAAAACACTTTCTGGTGTTTGGAATTCATCATTCTTATCCAAAACCCATTCAAATCCATGTGGATTTATACCCATCGTAACTCTTGATATATTGTTGAAATCAACTTCTACTTGAGATAAAAAGTTTCCACTATATAATAAAGCAAAACCATATACTTCCCCATTTGTTTCCGTTGTATGAGGTCTCTTAAGTGCAATGAAAGGATTATGACAGGCTGAACTTGCTCCTCTTCTGCTATATACACCTTGAATTCCTTGTTCTAAATTTCTTTCTACTATATGTTTTTCTCTAGCCCAAGCTCCTGATAAATGAATCATATTGAAATTATCATCATCCATATCTATTGAGGAACTCATAGCTGAGGTTAATATTAACTTCTCTGTTCCATGATTTTCAAATCTAACACTTCTTGTTATCACTGGATATGCCTCAAAAACTGTATAACTTAGTATAATTTTAGCATTAGTTAATTCATCCATCAAATTAATCTCAATTGTTTCACATTCTTGTTCACTCTCCACATAAATTGAAGGTAATCCCTTCAACCTTTTTTTACCTTTATATATTTTATGTGAATAATATTGAAACTCACTAATTATACTTCCATTCTCATGCTTAATTTCATAGGCTGGATACCTATAATCGCCTGAACCATAAGAAGGATATTCTTGTTTTATATGTTCTAAGGAAAACTTATTATCATTTTCATATACATTAGCTGTGTAATCTCTTCTCTCTAACTTATTTAAACTTTGAAATGACTCTCTATGGATTAACCTTTTCCCAAAATATAAATGTCCTAAAGAATTATTCTTTAATATCCCCATGATATAACTTATCCACTTATTATAAATATGAAATTCTTTTGTTTTTTCATTATATAAAATTGCCATTTAAAAACCACCTTCAAATTTGATTTTCAACATGATATTTATCAAACAATATCACGTTAATTTGAAAAGACAACCCAATTAAAATTATAATCATCCAATTAAACCTGGAAATTATTAGTGCAAATACCACTTGAATCAAAATTGATAAAATAATTATTGGGAGCTTTTTATGTGCAATAAATATCCCATTCATTACACCATTGAAGTACTTCAACTTATCTGCCCTAGCATATATGTAAAATATCACTTGCGTATATATCAATACCTCAATAATTAAAAATAATGCCACTCCCATTATTATGTATCCTAATGAAAACACTTTCAAAATTGTATGTATAGAAATCAAACTAATAATTATCCACACTGTTGTTAACGTAGTCTGTCCAATATTTTTTATAAAACCTTTTAGAAATATTCTTATAATATTTAATACACTCATATTATTTCCGTTTTTCTTTCTCTCAAGCAAAACATAGTAGGAAGCTGTAATTGCACTTCCAGCGGTTAATATTGGAAGTGCAAAAATCACCACCAATATACTTATTATCATTAAATCAAATGCTAATTCACCATATTCAATAAATTTACTCTCTAAAAAATTCCTGTCCATATTCGCTCCTTATTTTATTGCACTATCAACCATTCCCTTAACAAAATACTTCTGTAAAAATACATATAATATAACAACAGGCATTATGGCAATTATAGCCGCTGCTGCTGCCGCATTTAAGTTTGTTCCTGTCATTGAAAAGAAAGTTGATATGGCTAAGGTTATTACCTTCTTATCTGGCCTTTGAAGAAAATATAAGGAAAACTGAAAGTCATTCCATACTGCGATTCCAGTAAGTAATATTACAGTGGCAGTAACAGGCTTTAATAAGGGCAATATTATTCTATAAAAGATACTATATCGTCCACATCCATCTATAGATGCCGCTTCATCAAGTGCTTTTGGTATAGTCTTAATAAAGTTAGTATATAAGAATATACTTATTGGTAATTGGAATGCTACGTGAACAAGAACTATTCCCCATATTTTATTTATTGCATTAATATTTGCCATTATTGAATATAGAGGAACTAATAAGCTTAAAGGTGGTATCATCATAATACTTAATATAAAAAATATTATATATTTGTTTAATTTACTTTTCACCCTAGCCAATGGATATGCTGCCATTGAACCAATGATCACTATAAAAATAACTGAAAGTAATGTTATTAATAATGTATTTACAAGGGCAGTAATCATCCCCCCTTCGTTTAAAGCTATTAAATAATTTTTAAAATGCGCACCGTTCTTTAGAACCCAATAAGAAGAAAAATCTGTTTGTTCTTTGAGAGATGCAATGAAAGCTATATAAATAGGTATTATGTGAAATAGAATAATGATAATAGTTAGTACTGTTTTCCACCATTTTTTTTTCTTCATTAATATTCCACTTCCTTTCTCTTAAAATATAGCTGAGTTATTAATGTTACAATCAAAATAGAAACAAATAACAATATTCCTATTGTTGAGGCATAACCGGCCACTTGTGTTAGGAATACTTCGCTGTGAACAAGTGTGGATAAGGAATGTGTTGCGTAACCTGGTCCACCATTAGTTAATGCTTTGATAATATCAAATAACTTCAACCCTCCTATGAGGTTTAATGTAACACTTGTAACAATAGCTGGGTAAAGTAGTGGAAGTGTAATTTTCTTAAACTGTTGAAATGCTGTAGCCCCATCTATTTCTGATGCTTCATAATACATAGTTGGAATTCCTTGAAGTCCTGCTAAATAAATTATCATAGATATACCTACAAACTGTATGCTATTAATAAGTACTAGAATTACTATTGCAGTTTTAGGTTGTGATAACCATAGTCTTGGTTCCATTCCAATTAATTTTAACAAATCATTTAATGCTCCATTATCATATCTGAAAATAAAGTAACACATATACCCCATTATTACCGCTGATATTAATACAGGCATATAAATTATAGTTCTCCCCAAATTTCTGCCTTTAAACTTATTATTTAAAAGGAGTGCATATAAAAGACCTAAAATCTGTTGTATTGCTGTACTACCAAATCCATATATTAATGTGTTTATGAAAGCTATTCTCACATTTTTATCTGTCACAAGTAACTTAAAATTATCAAACCCAATGTAATTATAATTTTGAGAGTATCCATTCCAGTCTGTAAAAGAAATTTTGATCCCTTTTAAAAATGGATATACAATGAATGAGCAAAACATAATTATGGCTGGAATATACATTAAATTCAATAGATTCTCATTTTTTTTCAAAAGCCTACCTCCTCATTTTAGGGATAGGCATTACCTATCCCTAAATTTAAAGTGTTATTACTTTCGTAATTTATTATAATCTGCTTTCATTTGCTCTGCAGCATCCTCAGGAGTCATTGTTCCTGATACTAAACCTGATCCTGTTTTACATAATGAACCCCACATTCCACTTGGAAGGTATACTCTATCAAAATATCCAAAACCTCTATAATCTTTTGCCTTTTCAAAATATTGATTCATTTCACCAGCATCTGTTTTATATCCTTCACCTACTAATCCAGTTGGATTTCCTGATACTTTAGCCACTCTATTAACATTTTCCGGTTTTGCTAGGAAATCTATGAATTTAAGCCCCTCTTCTTTTAATGGTGAATCTTTATAAACACCTAAGGCAACTCTCTCACCAGTTATATACGCTGGCTCATCATCTTTTGAATTAGATGGTACTGGCATAAATCCGTAATTACCGTTTTCATTAAACTTTTTAGCCTCACCTATTACATAATTTCCAAAGAAAGCAAATGCAGCATTTCCCTTAGCCAACTGCTCTCCAACTTCTGGCCATGTTCCTTCATTAATATTCTTATTGATATATCCTGATTTCTGTAAGTCTATTAATAATTGAGCAACTTCTTCCCAATTACTCCAATCAAATGTTCCATCTACCAATTCTTCACTATAGTTTTTATTTTCGTTTGTTATTAAGAATGATGGAGCTACCCAATCAAAGAAATTTCCAATTGTCCAATCATCTTTAGATCCTCCAATGTATAAAGGAGTTTTACCAGCTTGTTTTATTTTTTCACAAGCAGCTTTGAAATCATCCCAAGTTTTTATCTTAAATGGGTCAACCCCAACTTCATCTAATACATCTTTATTGAATGCAACACCTGCAATATCATAATCCATTGGAAGTGCATAGATTGTTCCATCTTTATCTGTCATTATGGATTTTATGCTTGAATTAATCTTTGATGCCCACTCTCGATTTTGTAGTGGTTCTAAATATTCACCATATCTCATTACTGACCATCCATGTGTAGCAAGTAAATCTGGTAAATCTCCAACTCCCATTTTAGTTTGCATTGTATTTTCGTAATCAGGATATGTTACTATTTCAACTGCTATCCCTTCATTTTCTTTTTCATACTCTTTTGCAATTTCTTCTAATTCTTTGAATGTAGATTCAGTTTGTGCAAAATTCACTGCTACAGTTAATTTTTTATTTTCTTTTGATGTTGCCTCATTCTTACCCTTACAACCCACCATTAAAGTTAACATGATAGCCAAAGTTATCAAAAGAATACTTTTAAATCTCTTCATTCATGATTCCCCCTTTTTTAATAAAATACTTTTTATACATATTCTGGTATCTTATTTTCATTTTACTATAATTTTAGTTAAATTTCAATAATTTTAGTAAAATCTTTTGAATTTTCTGAAAACACTCTTTTTGCTTAGTTTACCCTATTAATTGAGCCACTAGAGACGCACAAAATTAAGCACTTCATATATTTCTAATATGAAGTGCTTAACATATTTCAATTTTTATTTAGTTAGATGATTCACCGAACTCAATTATTTCTTCTATTATAGATTCTTCATTCTCTCCAATTGTTTCAATAAAAATTCGTTCAACTTTACTGATAAACTCAGGATCAAATTTTCCAATATCTTTCATAGCATTATTCATCTGCTCTTTATTTTTAAATCTACCTATTGTTATATGAGGAATATATGATCCATCTTTTGTCCATGGTGATTGATATTCTGCAAGTAATCCTTTATGTAATTTATAATGTAACTCTATAATTCTTTCTTTCCCTTTAGCTATATTTAAAAATAAATAATACCCATGATTATCTACAGCCTCAATTCCTTGTGCTGATACCTCAAATTGCGATTCATTCGATAAAATACCATGAATCTCTGTTTTTAAATCCTCTATTTTTATATCACTTTCAAATGGGAAAACCAATGTTATATGAGGCTCAATACATCCATACAAATCATCGTACTTTTTTCTAATTTCTTCTATTAAAAAGCTATTCTTAAATCTTGGAAATATGTGTATGCATCTTGTTTTCATTTCTTCCCTTCCTTTCATTAGACCTATTTAAATATAATATATTTTAACCAGAAAATAAAACTAAACCTTTGATTAGCTTTACTATAACATACAGTTACGTATGACCCCCATATCAAAGGCTTAGTTATCTCTTATTTAGATTATCCTCTGCTAATAAACTCTTCAATGTCCTTTTCTATAAGTTTTAATGCATTTCTCCAAAACTCTATTGAGTGAACATCTATATCAATTGTTTTTGCAATATCAACAATATTATTTTTACTTGTAGCGCTCAAGAATTTATTATACTGAGTTACGAATTCTTCCCCTTTATTTATATATTCCGCGTAAAGCCCCTTAGAAAATAGCACTCCAAATGAATATGGAAAATTCAAGAATTCATTCCCAGCCATATAATATCCAATTTTATTCATCCACATATATTGATGAATGGTTTCAGAATCAATACTCTCACCATAAGCTTCTACCATACAATTAGTCATTAATTCATTTAACTCTTCAACAGACAATTGACCTAATTTTCTTCTTTCAAACAATTTATTCTCGAAATTGTACCTACCATAAAAATCAACAATATAATATCCCACATCTGAAATGCTTTTTTCTAAAATAGATAGCCCTTCATTCCTTTGTAGAATATTAAGTAATGCGTTATTTACTATGGTTTCACAAAAAATTGAAGCTGTTTCTGCAATAGGATTAGGATATTCGGTGTTTAACATCTTTTCATCTCTAAGACAATAACTATGATAAGCATGTCCAATTTCATGAGCGATCACCCCAATGTCCCCATAGTTTCCAGTAAAATTAGTAATAATCCGACTTTCTCTTATGGGAAAAATATCAACACATAATCCATAATTACCTTTCCCTTTTCTAGGTTCCGCATCAATCCATCTTTCATCAAAAACCTTCTTCGCAAAATCTGCAAGTTCTTCACTAAAAGATTCAAAGCTTGATACAATTAAATCTTTGGCATCTGAATATGATATTTTTGTATTATTATTACTCACAGGTGCAAAAATATCATAGAACGGAAGGTTAACTTTATGCCCTAGAATTTCTGCCTTTTTATGATAATATTTATGGAATATAGGCAGACTTTCTTCTATAGCTGAAAACATAGCATTTAAAGTTTCATAATCCATTCTTGAAACCATGAGAACTTTTTCCAAAGGTGATTTATATCCTCTCATATCATAAATAGTAAGTGCTTCTCCACTAATTCCATTTAAACATGCTGCACATGCTTGAGATATGCTTTTACACCCTTCCTTCTCAGCAAAATAAGCAGTTTTTCTTAAAGATTCACTTTTGTCATATGCCATGTTTCTAAGCTCTGCTAGTGACATTTCTTCTGATTCCCCTTCAATATCTATATCCATTGATACGGTAGAAGTGAGCTCCATATAAGCTCTTTGCCATGCTCGCGAACCTGTACTTTGCATTTTTTCAATTATTACTTCTGCCTCTTCACTCAATAAATATTTTGACTGCAAAAGGAGTTCTTTAAGATAAAAACTATGCTCTATAAGATATGGTGAACTATCTATTAACTCATCTATGTTGTTTAAAGAATCAAACCATTTGTTGAACTTAACAAAAGCCTCCGCAACTGCTGAATCCTTCAACTCAATATTATCTAAAACATCCATTGCTTCAATATTTGTGTTATCCGAATTTAAAATTAAATATGCATAGCAATATAAACATGAATATAAGCTTTTATATTCATTATAAAGCCTTAAAAACTCTTCAATTTTAGAAGCGGCTCTAGTAGTATCTTGTAATTTTTTTTCAGCCCATACATTTAAATTAGCTATTTGATGATCAAGAAGTTCCACATCACCTTTAAACTTTGGTGAGTTAAAAGAAGTATAAAGTGTATCTAAATTCCATCTTAATTCCATTAATAAACATCTCCTTATAAACTGTTATTTAATTCACTATTTTTTTATTCTAATTTCAATGTATTATCGTTTCTACATGTTCTCACTCCTCAACTGATTATAATTGGGTGTTTATTTAATGGATGTTTATTTCGATTCGCTTTACTATATTTTAGCATAACAGACCTTATTTTAACAGATTCACTTAGAGACGAACACTAATATCTCTTAACATATTGTTGATTATAAAAAATATTTAATCTTATCACTCTCTAATCTTTTGATAGAATCCATTATATACTTGTATAAATCACCTAAAATCACAAAGAATATTCTTATAACCTATTCTAATAAAGGAGCATTTTTATGACTAAAAAGCAACCAAGAAAAGATGTTAAAAAATATGAGAGCAAAGCTCAAAATCCAAACTACAAAAAGAAAACAGAGAAAGATGAGGGAAATTATACAGATCCTGTAAACCTTGGTTAAACACATTAAAAAAATACCAACAGAACAATTGATTCTGTTGGTATTTTTATTAACTAGCAGATTAATTTATATTTTTTTCTAAAGGCTTATTTTGATTTCTCTGTATTTGTTTTAAACTTCTTTTTGCTTCCCATTGAAACTGGTTAACCTTCGAATTAGAATATTGAATTAATATTTCTATTGATTTTTCATTTGGAAACGCCTGTAACGCTCGAAGCAATTTCCAAATCATTAAATCGTCATTTTTATACTTAATAAATAATTCAATGATCACACTAAAACACTCATGATTATTGTTATAATAAGATATAAAACCTATAGCATCAATCGCTTCAGTTATTTGCCTATATTCTCCATTATACAAGCATTTTTTTAGCTCTTTAAGTGCTGGCACTCCTATTTTACATATAGTTCTAGCAATTATATCTCTAGGTAGTGGATAGTTATTTTTATTAAATGGTTTATCTGGAAGTACTTTGTGTTGATTACTTCCAATTCTACCTAAATATCTTATTAATGATTCACTAGCTTTTTCACCAAATAAACTTATGGATTCTGTAATAGCAATTTTTGTGTATAGTTTTTTTTCTATTATTAGAGATTCAATTAGAGAAGTCATAGTTTCTTCATCTTTATAATTTCCCAACAATTTTGCAGCTATAGTCCTTTCTATTGAAACTTTAGACTTTAATAATTCTATTAACTCTTTTTTCGTATACTTCTTATAGATCAATAAATCCTTATCCTCTATGTATCCCCTATTTCTAAGTTGTGTTAGATTGCTTTTTATTATATTCACCTTCTTATATTATAAAATCTCAACAACAAATTATTGTGACTAATATCATATTAAAACATTTCATCTAGCGCTCCAAGTCTACAAAGTTCCCCAGAACTACATAGTTCTTATGTTAGACCGATGCATTTGGATAAAGCACTAGCGGAACTTCATACATTTTGTTTATAAACTTTTCTTAATTACTAGTACTTTTCATAATCTCTCTAGATGTTGGCATAGTTGAATTATCATTCTCATCATAGAAATATAATGGTAACCCTTCTGCAAATATTGGATAAACAGTTTTAGTTGGGTCCTGCCTTTGATGATGTATATGTAAATGTGGCTCTGAAGTGGTACCAGAATTTCCAACCTTTCCAATGTAATCACCAACTTCAATATTGTCGCCTACCTTTACATCTACAGAGTTCTTTTTAAGATGATTTAAAAGAAGAAAGGTTTGTGTTTCATTAATCTTGATATACACATAGTTACCTTCCATAGATATAAATTCCTCTGTGTTTGGTGTTATGTCGTCTTCCTTGTCGTAAGCTGCAACAACTACTCCCGATACAGGTGCATAAATCTCTTTATCATAAACACCATAATCTTCAAGTTTGTCACTACCTACATTCTCTGGTTCTATAACCAAATCATAGGCCCACCTTTCAGATGCCCAGATTACATGTGGTGCATTAGTTTCTACTGTATCTCCACCCCATCCTACTAGAACCGGTTCATGAAAAGGTGAATGTATCGTAATTGCAGGTGATGTGTCTTCTAAATTAATTGGATACGCCATGGGAATTATATTAACAAGCATTAAAATCGGAAATGATAAAGCTACTGATAATATAAGAGAAATGCTGCTTTGAAAGACATTTTTCTTTTTAATAATACTTCTTATCAATCCAATTAAACTAATAAGAAATAGAACTACCCCAATAGGCGCAAATACGAGTTTTATTAATACCCAGCTTATAGCACCTATCATTCCATGCATTATACCTACACTACCCCAGAGAACAAATAAAACAAGCGTTAGTATAAAGTTGAAAACATTAACAAAATTAAATATCTCTTTTCTTTTTTCCATTTTTGCTCCTCATCCTTTAATTAATAATTTTTAATCATACTTCCTGCCGCTTCATCAACTATTATTGTTACATCTGGATGCAACTGCAGTACCGAAGCCGGTAATTCAGGTGTGATTTTCCCATAAACCATATCATAAACTGTTTTTGCTTTTTCCTCTCCGCTTGCTAATAATAAAATCTTTTTAGAATGCATAATAGTCTTTATTCCCATACTGATAGCTTTAGTTGGAACATCCTCTATACTATCAAAAAATCTTGAATTTGCTTTTATTGTATCCTCATCCAGTTCTACTAAATGTGTAAAGGCTTCAAATTTAACATCAGGTTCATTAAATCCAATATGACCATTTCTACCTATTCCCAGTAGTTGTAAATCAATTCCACCAGCATTTTTAATCTTCTCCTCATAAGATTTACACTCATGGTCTATATTTTCAGCTTTACCATCAGGAATATTTATATTTTGAGAATCAATATTCACATAACTAAATAAGTTATTCTCCATAAAATAAAAATAACTTTGATTATTATATTTATCTAATCCATGATACTCATCTAAATTAAAAGTCATTATATTTGAAAAATCAATTATATCCTCTTTATTCATTCTAACTAATTCTTTATATGTTCCAATAGGTGTTGAACCTGTGGCTAACCCTAATACACTTCTAGGATTTAAAATCATTTGACTTGCAATAATATTTGAAGCCTTTTTGCTTAATTCTTTATAATCTTTAACAATGATAATTTCCATAGCTACTCTCCTTTTATATCTTATCTTCAAACATAGTCATTGTAGTTCAAAGAAATGAAGCAACGCCATTAATTATTGCTCTTTTTTTCAACTTTTCACTTCTTTATTTTGATTTATAATTGCAATTATGAAGTTGTCTATTTTTTATTATAGTACAATTATATCAAACTATTTTTTATTAAAGTAATATTTTTTATGTTATGTCTATATTTAGTTTATATTTAAGTATCCTATTTCAATAAAGCAAAAAAATTGAACATAAAAATATAATACCATGCATGTTATCTTATACTATAATAACATGCATGGTATTTCACAAATATAACCATAAGATATTCAAAATAGTTAGCCTTTTCAGCAATCATTGGAATACTGAGTACCATTAAATAAGTCTATAATCCTTCCACTATCAGTTTTTATTATTGGAAGATGCGGTGCTTCAATATAATCTGTAAAACCGATAATCTCTCCTTTTAAACTATTGTTGATTATTATTTTTTCTCCTATTTTACAAAAATTACTTCTATGAATAAATATATTTAAAATGTCAGGGTCATATTGTTTTCCTTTATTTTCCCATAATCTTTTTATTGCTTCATTTGGTGTCATTCCATCATTATATAAATATCCCCCGACCATTACATCATAAGCTTGACATATACAAAGAATTCTTCCAAACAAACTTATATCTTTGTCTTTTTTTCCTTTTGGTCGTCCATGTCCATCATAGTATTCATGTCTATCTAAAACACCGTAAATAATTAAATCCTTTCTAAGTACTGGTACCTCTATAGAAACCTTCATAAAAACTGCCATTTGTTTAATTAATACTTCAACTTCACTTTCAGGATTTTTTAAGTATTTTTCAAATTCTTCTTTTGCAATATGAGTATAACCTATATCTGAAAATAAGGCAGCAAGTCCTAAATCAATAAGCTCATCATCCGTCAATTCAAGGGTTAAGCCTATCATCAACGCCATTGAAGCAGTGTTTATACTATGCAAAAATAATATATCTTTATATTCTTTTAATTCTTCTATTAATTCTTTTAAACTATTATCATTTAATATTGTATTTATCAATCTTAGTTTTATTACCTTTGCTTTTTCTTGCAATTTAGTAGATTCTAACTTTTTTTCAAATGAAGTAAAAAATGGATTATTGTAAAAAAGCTTTAAGCTATTATTTGCTATTGGAATAACTGTTTCATCTTTATTTTCCATATAATCATTTATATTTTCTTCCTGAGGTAATGGCTCAATATATATTGGAAAGGTTAAATTTTTATTATATTGAGAGATTATCTCTTTTAAGTTATTCCTAAATTCTTTTTCACTAAACTCTTTATCATCAATAAAACTTTTAAACTGAGTTCCAGAAGGAGAAACTAAAACGGAAATATCATTTGCAGCATGTTTTTTAATCTTGCTAATTAAATCAGAAGATAATACCTTGTATCTATCTATTAGCATCAAGCCATCCACTCTATAAACTGGATGTAAAATAATATCTCCTGGAAGAAGATCTTTGATCTGTTTTTTTATATAATTCTTAAATTCCATATTATTAATAGCAGTATCTCTATTTTTATCCATAAAATCTCCTCCTCTTTCCATGTAATCACTTGAAAATTCTTTATATTTTATTATTTCGACATTTTTATCAATGTTCCTTTAAAATTGATGTATAGTTTTAAATCTAAAAAAGAGACTTTATAAGTCTCTCAGGATGTTCACAAAGTTACAATATATTGTTTTCACTCTCCAGAAATTAAGTTAATAAAGAAATCAATACAATTTTTATAATTTTCAAGGCTAATCCGCTCGTTTGTAGAATGAATGCTACCAAGTTCCTCATTGGTTATAGAGTACGGTGTGAATCTATATATATTTTCACATACATTTTCGTACTTACGTGCATCAGTTCCAGCCATAACTATATAAGGTGCAACCAATGCATCTGGATAAAGTTTATATGCACATTCCTCAATTAAATGAAATCCATAGGTATTAATTGGTGATATTTCTGAAGGTGCTTCAAGTCTTAAAATATCAACTTCATGGGGAATGTCTTTAATTACATTTTCAATGTGCTCCATCAGTTTACCCGTACTATCATGTGGTGCAATTCGAAAATTAAAGGTTGCACTAGATGATTGTGGTAGAACATTTGGCTCCATACTTGCATTAGCCATAGTTGCTGCTGTGGTTGTTCTGAGCAAAGCATTGCCTGAATTATTTTTAGATAAAGCGATTTTGAGTACTGGTCTAAACAACCACAAATTTGCAATCAATACTCGATTTAAAAAGCTCATTTCTGGTCCAATATAACTAAGAAATTGCTCAGTATATTTTGAAATTTGAAGTTTCATTTGATTTTTTTCAAGTTTTGAAATAATTTTAGCCAAGTTTCCAAGGGATGTATGTTTAGGAGGCATTGAAGAATGTCCCCCTGTCCCTGTTGTATTAATTCTGATATTCGCATAGCCTTTTTCACCAATTCCAACATAGCCTATAGGTCTTGGAATATTAGATAAAGCCCCTTCAACAACACAACCACCTTCATCGATTACATATTCAAATTCAAGTTTTTCTTGTTCAAATAATTCAGCAATTTTTAAAGCACCTTCTGTTCCCCCCACTTCTTCATCGTGTCCAAAGGCAAAATAAGTTGTTCGTTTAGGACTTAACCCCTTAGAAATCATATATTCAGCCGCTTCAAATGCAGAAAAAATCGTAATTTTTGTATCCAAAGTACCTCGGCCCCAAATGAAATCATCTACAATCGCACCACTAAATGGCTGTTCTTTCCAATCATTTTCCGTTCCCTCTTCAATTGGTACCACATCTTGATGCGCAGTAATTAATACAGGTTTAAGTGAATCATCACTTCCAATCCATTTGTAAACAAGACTGTGTTCATTCACCAATATTTTTTCCATTGTAGAATGTATTTGTGGGTAACTTTTCTCTAGATGATTTCTAAACTTTTCAAATTGAGACCAATCTACTTTATTATAATCACTAAAAGAAATTGTTGGTATTTTTATACCCTCTGCAAATCGCTGGGTAGCTTTATCCATATTTATATCTGCTTCTATAAATTTAATACTACTTTTTCGACGCTTCGTTTTAAAACATGCCACTTTATATCCCAAGAACGCTACTAAGAAAATACCAATTAGAACTAACTTCATCTCTAAGCCTCCTTAATCCACCCTTTTTTATACATTATTCTCGCACTTATTACTGAAACAAGTCCCAGTACCGGAATTAATGCCCCTGTTGCTCCATTTGGAATTGGGGCAAACTTAAACAATAATACAGACACTGCAATTGGAATAACTGCTAATTTCCATTGTTTCATTAACCAATAACACCCCAATGCGCCAAATAAGGCTGGTAAAATATTTTCAAAAGCTGGCTTAAGTTCTGGTGAACTTAATAAGGGTGTTAATGGCGTTATTGCAAGCATACCTATCAAAACAACTAGAACCGTTACAATTGAAGAAATAGCAGCTGATATAGTTGCAATGACTTCTCCTTCTTCCGTTTGTGGTTTAACCTTTGCTTTATCCATGCACATCAACACGCAAGGTATTTTTAAATTTGTAAGATTTCCTGTTACAAATACCAAATACGATGCCCCACTTCCAAGCATAGGTGTGTACGTTATAACTTCAGCTGTTGATATAAACAAATAAATCATTGTAACAGTAAAAATACCCGATAACAAATTTTTGAATGGTGGAAAAATATTAAAATACACACAGACCACTGATGGTACTAAAAATATAAAAAATAAAGCTATTAACCCACTGGTTCGTCCCATTGTATGAATATGATCATCATATGATTTCATTTATTTGCCCCCCTAAATTAATATATTCGTATAAACAATGGCCATAACCATTGCAAAAATCATACTGATAGATAATGCAAAATTGCCTAACCAAGCTACTTTAAATTTTCGCTCAACAATAGTTATAAGAAACATGATACCACCGCCTGAAAGAAGGGTAAAAAAAGGTACTCCTCCTTTAACAATTGGCTCACTTAAAAATACAGAAATCATACCAAAGAATAAAGCAGAAATAAGTATGCCCGCCCAAGCTGAATTTTTAGTCATTGTATTCTTTACTGATTTTTGAATTTTCTTAAGGGCTACTATGCAGATTAATAATCCCCAAATAATTCCAAAACTCATAACCCACATTGAGTTTGCAAAAACTTCTGCCGTATAACCTGCTGCTCCAAGACCTTCTACCCCCATACTTTTTGCTCCAATTCCTGCCGATATTAATTCATAAGGTGCTGAACCAATAATAGAAAGTCGTATCCATGGGAAAGGTACACCCAGCACAGGTGCCATTGCAATCAATGACACGATAATAGGTAGTGAAGGTACAATAGAAAAGATTGCGCTTTGCTTTACGGTATTCATTAGCTGTTCTTTTGTAAGACCAATTTCAATACCACGTTTCCACGCTTTCACTAGAAAAATCGTACATTGAACCAAAACAAATAAGATGACCATTGCTCCTAATCCATAAATTAACTTGCTGTTGGCGATATCTAAATAATCCATTTTTAAGTTCCCCCTCTAATATCTCTATTTAACCAACACTCTTTTGAGTGCTATTAATAACCAATGATTAATCCAATCCACAAGAAAGCAATAGAAATCACACCCATGATTAACTGAATTTTAAATACCCACTTTAGCCACTTTACATAGCTTAAATCTGCTAATCCCAAAGCTATAAGCAACACAGCATTAGTTGGGTATAATATATTTGAAAATCCATCTCCAAATTGAAAAGCAAGAATAGCCATTTGTTTGGTGATACCCATCATTTCCATCAGTGGTGCGATGATAGGTATGATGATAAAAGCCTTTGCACTACCTGAACCAATGAAGAAATTCATTATAAATACAATCAAATATACGAGCAATAATGCTTGCAATGAAGTAGAAGAAGACACCCATTCAGAGGAATAAAATAATAGCGTATCCATGATTCCACCTGTTTGAATAACATGTTTAACACCCGTTGCCAAAAGAATGAGTACAATTCCCGGAGTCATAGAACGGGCACCTTTTAAAAATAGATTTAGGGTTCTTTTTAAACTAAAACCTGAAAGGATACCCCCACCAATTCCTGATACTAGAAAAACAAGTCCTATAATAGGTAAATTTAATTGACTGATGATTGGTACAACCGGTGATAGAAGAATCAAAATTACCATCAATAGAGTGCAGGCTAAAAACCATTTTACTCCTTTTTCATTAGTTAAGACCGCTTGACAACTGGTTGAATTCGGTTGATCTTGTCCTAATGTTTTGCCAGTTTCTATAGCTATAGTTTCTCCCATATTTATTGTACCTTCTATTTTTTTCGCATGTCTTATTAAAAAAGTAGTTAATATGAAATACGTTACAATAAAAATAATAATTCGATAAGGTGCTCCAGAAAACATTTGAATACCTGCAATCTCTTGTGCAACCCCTATTGTAAATGGATTAGAAACAGCTGCCGAAAACCCAAACCCTGTAGCCAATAAACTCATTCCAAGTCCAGTTAATTTGTCCCATTTCAATTCTAAACTAAGTGCAATCATAAGCGGTATGAGTGGAATTATTTCTTCAAATATACCTATAAAAGCACCTAAAGACATAAAAATAAAAACAATAACAGCTAGTAAAAGATATTTTCTATTCTTAAATTTGATAACAACACTATCAATAATCGACTTTAATATAGACGCTTCATTTAATATATGTATGGCACCACCTATGATCAATAAAAAGAAAATAATAGTGATAATAATGACACCTTCGCCACTAAACAATACTTCAATTGGTGCAGTGAACCATTTTAATATAGGCAATCTTTGACCACTTGTAAAAGAAAAACTATCCGGTACAATTATTTGTTCTCCTTTTACTTCAGTTCTTATATAACTGCCTGTGGGAACAATTTGAGTTAAAATACCTGAAAGCATAAGCAATGCCATCAAGATTATAATAGCTGAAATAAATGTTTTTTTACTGATATTCACATTTGATTTAGTTGACATATTGCTATCCCCTTTATTAAATATTCCATTTATTTAATATAAACCCATTAAGTTCTGCATTGATGTCAATCGCTCTTTCTCCATCACCACCTTTTATCGCATGATATAGGGATTGAATCTGAATTTTGAATTTCTGGTATGCAACCTCATCGCTACAAGTATAGAAAACTGCATTTTCAATCCCTTTTTTAAAGCTGTTCATCAACATTAAAAAAAGTTGATTTCCACTTTCATAACCTAAAATAGAATAGATATTTGAAATTTGCTTTTTTCGTTCCTGAATGTTTTGAAGCTCTTCAAGATGTTCTATTATCTCTAATAAATCACCATGTTCATCAAATTTTTTATTGTTAGAACACAATGATATGATACATTTTTGATTGTTACATATAAAATCTACTATAGATTTTTTTAAATCATCTTTTAAATCTTCTTTTTGAAACCCTATAATCGTATCTAATAATTTAAAATCACCATATTTTTTATAATCTAATACCATTGCACCTTGACGTGAAACAATCTTAATTAGACCTTTTTCTTCTAAACGAATTAATCCATTATGAATAATTTGCCTGGAAAACCCATACTTTTCTGATAATTGCCTTTCCGGTGGTAGCTTATCTCCCGGTTTATACTTACCAATTAATATTTCTGATTCAAGTAATTCAAGCAATTCATTTTCTCTCGATACCATAAAACATCCACCTTCCCCGTGGTCTGACCACAATATAATATTAACATTATTTTATATTTTTGTAAATAATAAACAAAAACCAACAAAACTTTCCTCACAATCTTTCAATTTTATTTCCCTGGAAATGAACTATCTCCATTTGATTTTTTATTATTAAAAAATTGAATTCATTCAACTTTACATAAACATGTGATACATTGATATAAACACAATTACATGTGATAATTTATTAAGGAAATTTTTCAATTTGCTTAATAACAAAAAAACAGTGAGTCAATTAAATAACTCACTGTTAGAAATACTATTTACTTATTTTGTCCTAAGTTCTTAATAGACTATCTACATCTCTTTTGCCTCTAATATTTTTAGGAACTTTTTCTCTGAAAGTATTTCATTTGTCTCAAACTTTCCATTTATAAATAAGCTATACGTTGTAAATGGTGATGGTGCATTTTGTGCTTCTTTTAATGTAGTAATTTTTTTTAATGTAAAATTCACACTTCTTTGATTTGCTACCTCTTTAATTATATTAGCATATTTTTCAGTGTGTGGACATTGGTTGCTGTAATATAAAACTACCCCCTTTTCATTAATCATACCTTTCCTTGCACAATCTTTAAACTGAGGTTTTTTCACTGTTTTCTTAAATGGCAAATATAACAACTCAAAATAAGGTTCCGCACTATCACAAACTTCAAACCCTTTGTATTTCAAATATTTCGGATCTGATAAGAATGGCATTTTTTTCTTGGATGATAAAACAACCAATCCATCTTTACCTTTGTTTTTAGCATCCTCTATACATTCATCTAAAAGTACATTTGCATAGCCTTGTCCTTTGAATTTACCTGATACCCAAAAGCAATCTATGTACATATACTTATCTGCTATAATGGGGGCAAAAGCCTTATCAGCAGGCATATACTCAATAAAAACTTTTCCTCTTTCATCAAGTTTTTCAAACACAAGACCATCTTTAAATCGCTCTTTAAGCCATGCTTTTTTGCTACCCACACAATTTTCTCCTTTTTTATCAGAAATAGCACAACAAATATGTTCTTTTTCAATATTATCTGTGTTCACTGTTACAATCGCCATTTTTACCACTCCTATTAAAATAATCTTAATTCAATGATATAAATATATCTATAGTTTGATTATTCATATCTTCTGAATCGTTGTTATATACTTCAAAATCACAATCATATTTTCTATCTAAGTCCATCTCCCATATTTTACACCAAGCTTCTCCTACTGCTTTTACCATATCACCTTTAACTGTAAACTTTGCATACTTTCCATTACTAATAATTTTTGTATCAAGGTCATCATTATTATTCCTTTCAGCCACCTCACAACAGCACATAAATGTGTAGGGTGCTGTTACGTCCCCTTCATACTCTGTATATAATCCTATTACTTTTCCATTAACTTTATTTTTAATACTCTCGTAAATACCTTCACCAATAAATTTTTGCCACATTACTCCAATATCATTCATTGACTGTCCATTTTTATTTGTTGTCCTAATTGATTTTCCAACAACAACTTTCTTATCTAATGTTACTACTTCATATTTCATATTATTCACCTCATTATTTTATTTAGTTTATCTTCTATGAACTAAGTCATATTCAAATACCTAAATAAAATATATCAAAGTTAATATGACATCATAGTGTCTTATTTTAGAATTCATTTATATTTTTTAAGTTATAACGCAATTTTCCAATAATATAAGATATTTATCTATGTATATAAATATTTAATCCCATTTCGGGCAAAAAAAACATTCCCCTTCACATGAAGAGAAATGTATTTTTGCGTATTTTTTCAACTGATTAACCGTTAATGATTTCTAATAACTATTCATGTTTTCATATTAATATTAATTATGCTAGTTGGTTAGTCATTTTTAATGGCCTCAAGTGCACTTAATTTCATTGCTTTCTTCGCTGGAAGATAACCTGATATTATACCAATTAGGGCTGTAAAAGTAACAGCTCCTGCTGCTAACCAAATAGGAATTATAGACATTAAAGCTTTTCCATCACTACTGAACATTCCGCCAAGAAGTGGTGCTACAAGTTTGTTAAGAAAATAAGATATTAAATAACTTAGTACAATACCTATTACTCCTCCTAAAACACCTATTCCAGCTGCCTCTAATAGAAATAACCTTTTTATATCCTTAATTTGTGCTCCAATAACCTTCATTATTCCTATTTCTCTTCTTCTTTCATAAATCGCCATTACCATAGTGTTTGTTATACCTATTGCTGCTACCAAAAGAGAGATAGATCCTATTCCTGCAATTATCATTTGTATAGTCTTTGTTATATCTTGCATACTTTTTACGTAGTCAAGCATTCCATAGACATCATAACCTGCTTCTTTTATACTTTCTTGAACCGCTTGTACGTTTTCGTATTCATTTACCTTTACTAAGATTTTATCAAAACTTTCTTCTTCTTTTTTTAATTTAGGATTCTTTCTTTTTAAATCCTCTTTAATTTTCCTTACAGATTCAATATCCATATATATATTGTTAGCAGTTTCCCAATTACCTTCTTTCAGAATACCAACCCCCTTGACTTTACGGGGCTGGACTTTGGGACCTTCTTGTCCATTATCTTCATATTCTAGATTGAGCCTATCCTTTATTACATCAACTTTAGCCTCTCTCTGTTCTGGATTGTCCCAACGATACATATTACTTCTCATACTATTTTCTTTATAAAATTGATAAATAACTTCTGAACCAAAAACCAAAGCATTCTTATCTTGTGGATTTACAAGTCTGCCTTTTTCAACTTCTAGGCCAAATTTATCTCCTACAGTCATATCTATCCCTTGTATTCTAGCATAACCAAGCTTGTATCTTTTAGAAGTAATAGTGAATCCATCTAATCGTAGAAAAGGTGTAACTGCTTCAACGTTAGCAAGTTTTTTTAATTCTTGAACATGTTCATCTTTAAGTTTATTGTCGTTATTTCTTGAAGTTTGAATTCTACCTTTATTAGAGCTTGAGTTATTAGTTCCAACTACAGTTAAAAGAGTTATATCTCCCATTTCATTTATTTGGTTCGTCATAGTAGTTTGCATTGCAATTCCCATGGAAATCATCACTACTATAGAGACTGTTCCTATTACAATACCCAATGCAGTTAAGAATGTTCTTAGCTTTCTTCTAAATAAGTTCTTGAATCCCATTAAGATTAGATCAATTAAGCTCATCCAACTCTAATGCCTCCATTTCTTTCCTTTTTTTATTCTTTTTTCTTTTTCTCAAGATAATTATAACTATAATAACTACTACAATTGCAGCACCTATTTTTATATACATACTATTTTTATTCTTTTTCCCAAGAATTTCTTCTGAGGCCATATTAGTACCAGAATTTTCTCCTTGTTCATCAAAAGCTGGTGCTTCATAATTCTCAACATTAACTTTGAATTCTCGTCTAGTTGATACTAATTCTCCTGTTGGTTCTTCATAGCTAAATATAATTGCACCCTTTTGCTCTCCTTCATTTTGAGGAGTGATATCCACATCAAACCACTTAGTGTCTCCTATTGATATATTCCCAATATACTGTTTTTTACTTTCAGTTTGGAAATCCCCTTCTATTTCTACTATAAAGTTTGACAATGCAACTTTACCTGTATTATTTATTTGTAAACTAATAGGAATAGAATCACCTAGCATAACACTTTGAGGAACATTTAAGTCAGAAGCCATGAAACTGGACTTTTGTCTTACAGTAATACCAAGTTCATCATTTACAGTTGTTGTAGTTATCTTTTTATCTTCTTCATATTCATACTCTATAGATACAGATAGCTTATATGTTTTTGATTTAGCATCTGGTATAGTAATCATTTTAGTTGTTATTCTTTTAGTATCTCTTGGACTAATTGAATCAATATAAAAAGTTGTACTTCCATCTACTGGTGCAAAGACATCTTGACTTTCTTGTCCCTCTTTTTCAATAGCCTTTATCATTATCTTTATGTTTTCAACATTTTTATCCTTATGAGTATTTAGAAAATCTATATCCATAGTAAACTGTCCACCGGCTTTTACTATATCTATATTAGATTCTTCATCGGAATTTTCTTTATTAGGTTTTATTGTATATTTATCAATGATGATTATTGGTTTACTTCCGCCAACTAATTCTTTCTCTTCTCCTTCTATTGCAATTGGATAAATAGATTCCGAAACAGTTTGTCCATCTTTTTCTAATTTAATAGTTAAATTAGAATTCCCAGAAACTTCTTTGTTAGTTTTGAAAGTAAACTCGATTATCTTTTCGCTATCTTTATTAATACTTTCAATCATTACCCTTGGAGCTGTTAAAGGAAATATTTTTTCATCAAATATTGCACTTACATAAATATTCTCAATATCTTTGTCTGTAGCGTTTAAAACTTGAGCTTTAATTGTGAACTCTTCATCCTCTACAATCATAAGTTTAGAACTCTCAATATTACCTAAAGCTAGCTTACCATCATTTACTTCAGGTTCTTTCATATTAATTACTATATCTTTTGTTTCTGTATTTTCATTTCCATATTGATCTTTATACTTAAAATTAACCGTAAGTTTGTAAGGTCCTTCTTTCATAGACTTACTAGTTATTATTGGGAAATTTATTGTCTTTGCTCCTTCAGAGGGCATTAGAAGCAGTAGTTCTTCTTCATTGAATCCATCTTTTACCCTAAACCCTTGTAAATCATTTTCTATAAATACAACTAAATCATAGCAAAAGAAGCTTCCACCATTCTTCATTTTAAAACTAAGGTCAAAAGAATCTCCAGCAATAATATCTTCACTACTTATTTTTATATCTGAAATATCAATTTTTGCAGGAGTTTTTCCTTCTCCTACCTCTATATTTATAATTTCTTTTTGAGTGGTTGTAGCACCATTAACTTCATATGTATATATAACCTCTACTGGAATAACCCCTCGTTTTGTAGTTGGCTTAACAAAATACTTTGACTCATAATTTATAACACCCTTTGATCTTACACTTGTGAAGTTTTTTAATGTTGATATCTGACTTGATTCAAATCCTTCAGGCATCTTAACATCTACTGATATATTTTTACCACTTAACTTTCCAATGTTCTTAATTTCAAGTTTCAGAGTTCCTTCCATTCCCGCCACAAATACTGGAATAGAAGTGTTCTGAACCAAAAATCTAATTTTACTATTTTGTGGAGTAGGATTTGAGGGTTCATCACTTGAAGGCACTGCTCTGCTAATATATCCTGTATAGTCATTTGTACTACCATTACTCCTTAAGACTTTTACTGTTATGTTTTTATCTTTACCTCCATTATAAACCAAAGGTAACATATACTTACTATCAACTTTTAAGTCCTGTGCTGAACATGGATTAGTAGCATACATAGTATCAAAAGATGTACTAACAACTTCAACTATATCATTATCGTTGACACCTAATAGCAATAAGTAAAAAGAATCTCCTGAATAAATCAGTTCACTATTCATATAATATTGTTGTGCTTGATCATCTTTATACAATTTATTAAAATCAGCATTAGCAAATACATTAGTGTTAACACCAAATAAAATAATAAAAATTCCTAAAAAAAGACTAAACCTAATTTTCATTTTCATTTCTAATAATCTCCTTATCATTGTATTCTATGCTCTCTATATTACCATCTCGCATACGTATAATCTTATCAGCATAAACTGATGTTTCAGGATCATGGGTTACTATAATCAATGTTTGATTATGTTCTCTAGCTATACCAACCATTAAATCCATAATTTCCATAGTTGTTTTTGTATCTAAGTTCCCTGTTGGCTCATCTGCAAAAACAATTTCAGGAGTATTTACAAAAGCTCTAGCAATAGATACCCTTTGTTGCTGTCCACCACTCATTTGATTAGGTCTATGGGATAACCTATCTTTAAGCCCTACTAAATCTAATATCTTTTTAGCCTTTCCTTCCCTTATTTTTTTTGATTCACCTCCAAATACAAGAGGTATCGCTACATTTTCCAAAGCAGTTAAATTATTTAATAAATTATATGATTGAAAGACAAAGCCTACATGTTTTTGTCTAAACTTTGTTACTTGACTTTCGTTCATTTTATGAACTGGCTTGTTTTTTATTATAATCTTTCCTTTAGATGGTTTTTCAAGACCAGCAATCATATTAAGCAATGTTGATTTACCTGATCCAGATGTGCCTAGTATACAACATATTTCTCCCTTATTAATAGATAAATCTATATTATTTAATGCTACTACTTTTTCTTTACCCATAACATATACTTTTTTTAAACCTTCAATTTCTATGATACTTTTCATAATTTCCTCCTTTCCCTTAAGCACTTGGAATAAAATATGGCGTCAAAACCCAAATAGTTTGATTGTAGGAGGTTTAATAACATGTCCCATTCACAGCTATTAACCGCTTACTTTTGTAATCTTTTTAAATTAAATAGCATTCCTTAGAGAGATTACCCCAAGGTAATAATAACGTTCATTAGCAATATATATGGTAATTTAAATTTGCTATCAATTGTGATAAATTATAACATTATTTTTATAATTTATCAATCACTCCAAAGAATTTATATCCATATTTGTATTAGTTAAACATTTTTTTCTAATTCTAGGTGCAATTAACCTTATCAAAAAAAAGTTCCCTATGATTTAATTTCCATCAAGTATCTCGAAGGGCGTTAAATATTCGACTCCAAAATCATGACCAAATGCTACTAGTGGAATTCTACTCTCTCAGGTAAAAATTATAAAAAAACACCTCCTACAATAAATCTGTAGAGGTGATTTTTTCGTGGTGCCACGCAATTTCCTGCCCAAATATATTAATTATAAAAATTTATCTATACCTATTTTACTCAACTGTTCACTACAATAGAACTTTAAGTGATAGAGTATTTCTTTTTGACTATTTACATTTACAATTCTATTGGAAATAATCATTTTACTTTTATCTTCTAGCTGTAAGAGTTCTTTTTCTTCTCCCTCAGCCATCACAATTTCAAAATCCATATTCATTTTAGTTACAGATACTTTTAGTTCTTCAAACAAATAGTGAGAAATTGCGTTAGTAAAATCATAGTCTTTAAAATACTTTTCTTGGTTATAAGAAAAATGAAATACTTCTAAACCAATAGGTCTTTCTTCCAACATTCTAAGTCTTTTTACAAACAAACACTTTGTGTTTTCCGTTATACCTGTTTGCTTTGAGAGCTCTGCATCAACTATTAATTCTTTTTTTTCTAGTACCTTTGTTGTTATGATTAACCCTCGCATTTTGATGAAGTATGTTAAACTTACAAATGGCTCTATGGAAATTCCTACTTCTTTTTGAGCCACAAAAGTACCAATTCCTTTTTTTATATATAAATATCCTTCATCAATAATTAACTTTATAGCTTCTCGAACAGTTCCTCGTCCTACTCGATATTCCTCCATTAATTTAAATTCTGATGGGATTTTCTCATTTTCTTTCCATATTCCTAATCGAATTTTATTTATAATATCCTCTTTTATCTGAATATAAACTGGTATTGCTGGTTTATAATCCATTATTCCCTCCTATATATATTGAACTAACTATCTTTTATAAGGCACATTCAAACACCTAAATCAATTCAATAACTTAAAAATTTATTCCTTTGTTTAAGATGTTTTTACTATCAAAAATTTGTTTAATTTTCTTCATATTCATCATATCTTCTTCACTAAACATCTTCTTAAATAACTCTTTTTTCATTCTTCCTACTCCATGCTCAGCTGCAATTGTTCCTCCATAGGCAATTACTTTCTCTGCCCATTTACTTACAAGTGCCACCCCTTTATTATACTCTTCCATATTATTGGGAATGATATTAACATGAATATGATTATCTCCAATATGTCCAAACATAAGAGATTCTAACCCTGAATTTTCTAAATCTGATTCGTACATCTTCATTATTTCAGTTAAGTATATATTAGCCACTGCCATATCTGTTCCAATTTTTTTAAGTTTTTTGTCATTATTTCTCTTTTTATCTATTAGTATATTAACACATTCTGGTATTGCATGTCTAAATGTTTTCAATTTATTATATTCAACATCATCAAAAGCAAACCATTCCGACCCCTCTTCTGCTTCAAAAACACATGTTACTTCAACTAATTGCTCCAATATATCATCTAGCTTTTCCTCATTATTTTCATGAAATTCTATATAAATACCAGCCTCAATATCCTCATTAATAATCGGTAATTTTTTCAATTCTGGTTTCAAATTCCTATAATCATTGACTATATCAAATGCATCCTTATTAAAGTATTCTATTGCTACAGGATTATTAATAACCGCCTCTATCTCTTCATACTTTTTCTCTTTTCGTAACCATTTTACGAATTCCAAAGCATTTTCTACTTTATTGAAAAAGAATAACACAGCACTCTTGTTTTTAGGCTTATCTATTAGTCTAAGTTCAATTTCAGTTATTATTCCCAATGAACCTTCTGCTCCTATAAATAAATCAATTAAATCCATATCTTCTTTACAGTAATAGCCTGCAACATTCTTAATTCCTTGCATGTTCTTCGTAATTACAGGTAACTCTTGTTTTTCACAATTAATTAGTTCGTAAACATCTTCCAATTTTTGAATCCCTCTTCGTAAATATAGTTCACCATTAGTGGTTATCACTTTTATTGCTTCAATATAATTTCGAGTAGATCCATAATAATATGAACACGCACCTGAGGCATTACAAGCCACCATTCCTCCAATACTAGCTAATGTTTCTGTTGGGTCTGGAGGGAACATCTTTTGTGATGCCTTCTTGAATTGTTGTAATACTTCTTGCGATTCTTTTGACCAACCATTCCCATCAAAATTTTTAGTTATAATATCATGATTTAAGTCCTTGAGCAAGACTCCTGGCTCTGCTTTTATATAAAAGCTATTTTTTTTCTCATCATAAGTCATACCAATAACTTTGTTCATTTCAGATAGATTAAGAATATGTCCCCCTTGTGGGACAGCACCACCACTAATTCCTGTTAAATTACCTTGAATAGTAATCGACATATTCTTAACTTGGCATATTTTAAGTACTTCCTTGATGTCATCTTCACATCTAGGAAAAGAAATTGATTGTGCTATTCCTTGGATTTTTGATTCATCACTTAAATAATCATCATATTTATCTGACATGTTAAAAACATCTATTTCCCCCATAAATACTCCTTTATCATTCTACTAATTATTAAGCTCTACTCTTCAATATTTCCTCTATCAAAGATAATATCGGATTATAATCCTCTATAATACCAATATCTGCGTATTCAAATACTCGAGCGTCCTCATCCTTATTAATCGCAATAATTTTCTTAGATGTCTGAATACCATTAATAAAAGGCGTTGCCCCTGATGCTCCAATAACTATGCAAAGTTCAGGAGATACTATTTTTCCTGTTTGACCAATCATTTTATCAATGGGAAGCCATCCATTATCTATTACTTTCTTAGTTCCCCCTATTACACCACCTAACTCACTGGCTATTACTTCTGCCTTCTTAATTCCTTGTTTTCCGCCTACACCTCTACCACATACAACAAGAATCTTTGCGTCTTCTAATTCATTTGCTGTAGTTTGTACAAGTTTTTTGTGCATAATCCAATCTGTTTCAATTAACTCTTGAACACTTTCATTGATTACAGATATATCAGTTTTCTTCTCAATTTTTATAGAATATTGATGAGGTCTTAATGCAATAATAAGAGGATATTCTGCTATAAACTCTCCATAAACATTACTTCCATAAATAGGCTTAGTGATACATATTTCATCTGATTTTTTATAATACATTATATCTGTGCAATCTACCATAGCCTTTGAATTTACTCTATACGCAAGTCTTGGCGCAAGCTCAATTCCTCTTATTCCTCCTGTAAAAATCATAATCTCAGGTTTGTACTTTTCGTAATATGTAACTAATGTTGCTAGACACTCTTCTGTAATATAGTCCTTTGTGGGACTTTTTTTATACAATATAACAGAATCACTACCACAATTTTCATAATCTATACTTGAAAACTCTTCTTCTTCACCTATTAAAATAAGCTCAATTGGAATATTCATTTGTTGCTTTAAGCACATTGCTTTAGTTAAAGCTTCTAGAGTTATTTTAGTTAATTTTCCTTTTACTATTTCTCCAAAAACACCTATTGCCATTATGAATTCTCCTTCCGGCATATTCAAATAAATAACTAGTCAGTATGCTAGTCTATTTTGCGAACTACTTCATCCTTGGAACCCACTGATAGAACTACTATCAATGGAACCCAACTCTTCGTATTTCGCAAAATATCCGTCGCATCTTTGACTTGTTATTTATTTTCATATGCCTTTATTTCTTGCTCATATTTAGTGAGTTCATCACAGAATTGCCTTGCTTTTTGTTCTGATGTTTGACCTTCGATTATTTTGCACTCTTTATCTTGCTCATTTGTATAAATTCTCTTCAGCTTAAATCCATTTGATTTAAAAAGATCATCTTCCTGAATGTCTAAATCACTTAAGTTCCATACAAATATATCTTTCTTTTTCGCTGATATAACATCCTTAATCGTTGCCATTCTAAGAAATTTATCTGGTGATTGTGTAACTGTTAGCACTACAGGTAATTTTACTTCTAATGTCTCTAATCCATTTTCAACTTGATGAGTAACTAGAATTTTATCATCCTTCCCTACAATATCAGTAACTAAACTTATACAAGGCCAACCTAGCATTTCTGCTAGGATTAACCCTGTTTGTCCATTATCTCCAATGCTGGCTTGCCTTCCGCACATTACCATCTGAACATCTTCAATTTTTTCAATTCCTTTTTTAATCATTGTAGCTGTTTCTATTGGATGAAAATTTAATTCTTTATCATACTCTATTCTAATTGCATTATCTGTTTTTACCGCTAATGCTTTTCTAAGGATTTTATCCCTGTTATTATCACCAATGGTTAATGCAATGGTTTCAATATTATTATCATAATCTGATAATCTCAGCATCATCTCTAATGCATTCTCGTCATAGGTATTTATTATTGTGTTAGCATAATCTATATTTACAGATTTACTATCTTCATCAACTACCCAATCCTTTGATAGAATAATATCTAAATCTCGTACTTGTTTAATACAGGTTACAATTTTCAAAATGCCACCTCTTATTCAATAAATTATTTCTCACTTAATGGTAATAATACTCCTTTATTCATAATACCATTAGGATCAAAAGCATCTTTGATTTTTTCTAACATTTGATATGAAGAACCTAATTCTTCTTTCATCCACTTAGCTCTATATCTACCAACTCCATGGTGATGACATATTGAACCATTATATTTTAATGTTGTTTCCATAATAATTCCGAATAATTGATCATATGTTTTTTGTGCTTCCTCTATTGATGGCTTACACATAGCCCCCATCATAAAGTAAATATTAGTTCCTTGTTGGTAGCTATGTGATGAATGGCCTGTAACAGCTACAAGATGTGGTACTTCTTTGGATACTCTTTCAATAACTTCTTTATATATCTTACCAATATCTGACCACATTGCAGATATTTCACATGTGTCAGCAACAGCTCCTTGTTTTGCGTACATATCAAGATGATCACATATATCATTTCTATGCACTAACCATACCTCTAAAGGCTTGCTTCCTAACGCCCTTGCGCCATATTTTTTAGCTATTTTATCTACTGCATTTCCTTCTAGAGTTGGATAACCTTCTGGTCCCTCTGATAAGAACAACATAATGGACTCTCCTTTTTCAATAAAAGGCCCATAGCTCTCAGCTGCTTCTGTAGCATCATGCAATCTTGTAACAGCCGGCTTCCATCCTGTTTGAACAATTTCTTTAATTATATCTAATCCTTTTTGGAAAGAATCTATTGCATATGCCTGCATCCATCTTTCCTCTGGTTTAGGAAATATCTTTACAGTAACTTCTGTTATAACTCCCATTGTCCCTTCTGAACCTAACCATATATGTCTAAGGTCTGGACCAGTTGATTTTCTTGGAATATTCTTAATATTAACAATCTCACCATTTGGTAACACTGCTTCTATACCAACTAGTAAATCTTCTATACCACCATACATAGTAGAAAATTGTCCTATACTTCTAGTAGCCACAAGTCCGCCCATCTGCGCCAATGGTAATGACTGTGGGAAATGGCCAGTAGTGTATCCTTTTTTATTTAATGTATTTTCTAATACTTCTAATGGTACACCAGCCTGAACTGTTACAGTTAAATTTTCTTCATTTATATTTAGAATTTCATTCATATCACTTAAATCTAAAACAACACTTTCCCTTGGTGTTTCAAGTCCTAAACATACACCAGATCCACCTGTTCTTGGAACACTAACAATATTTTCTTCATTTAAAACCTTAAGAACTTCTGATGCTTCTTCCTTAGTATGAATCTTCAAAATACAAGTTGCTAGATTTTCAGATTTCCATCCAAAATGCTTTTGAACCATTCTAAGTCCTGTTATATCTGTTGCGTATTCTTGCAATAAATCTTCCTGTGTTAATACTTGCTCTTTACTTAATATTCTCTCAAAATTCTCTATTACATTTTCTCTTTTCATATTATTAGCTCTCCATTTCATAGTTTATTTTTTTATACTTCTTGAAGCAATAATATCTACTCCTGTACCACAAATATTCTCAATAATAGTTTGTCCTCTTTTTATAGGTGCTTCTACTGATATTTTATAAATTTCTTGTACTATTTCAAAAATCCTATCCTTTGGTATTTCATCACTACTAATAATTGGTAATCGTTTTAAATTACTTCCCACTACTTTTACTGTAGTAGTTAACATCCTCTTAGGATTAATAAATTCATTTTCGCCAAAAACTTTACCTCTTTTACACGAATTCCCTTCTACTATTATGTTTTCTTCCTTTTGGTATACCCTTAAAGTGCAACTCACAGGACAAACAATACAAGTAAATTTTTTTTCCATTTTCTTACCCCACCTTTACGCTAACAATTAATTCATTATTACTTGACTTTATTTTCTCACTATTTATTTCTTCTACTATCATTTCAGGTGGCAATACAACAACATGATTTTTACTTAAACAAATCTCTCCATCAATTTTTCCAACTACTTTAGCCTTTTTCTGTTGCTCTTTTACTCTAAAATATATTGGAAGCGTTTCTTCTAAATTTTCTTTTCTTATAATCTGAGGAACAACAAAATTCACATTATCTCCTGGTATAATTGATTGATATTTTTCTTTAAGATTAAGCGTGCCATTCAAATATTTTGCTGCACCCCGACCTGCAATTTCACCAGTAATAGATACATAGTCTACCAAATCAAAAACTGTTACCACATTACCAGCTGCAAAAACTCCTTCCTCAGATGTCATAAAACTCTCATCTACGATTGGCCCTTTTGTTCTGGGGTCAATCTCAACTTCTAATTGCCTTGATAATTCATTTTCTGGAATTAATCCAACAGCTAATACAAGCAAATCACATTCAATATATCTTTCAGTTCCTTTTATTGGATTTCTATTTTCATCAACCTTAGCTACTGTTACACCTTCCAATTTTTTAGCACCATGTATTCTTATTACAGTTGTTGCTAAATGCATAGGTATATCATAATCATTTAGACATTGACATATGTTTCTGGTTAAACCGCCAGGTGTTTTCATTAGTTCATAAACACCTTCTACTTTAATGCCTTCTAAAGTCATTCTTCGAGCCATTATAAGCCCAATATCTCCCGAACCCAGTATAACTGCTTTTTTACCTGGGAGATAACCTTCTATATTTATATAACGTTGAACCGTTCCTGCTGTTAGTACACCACAAGGTCTTGTTCCCCATAAAAACACTTGTGAACGTGTTCTTTCTCTACAACCCATTGCAAGAATAATTGCTCCACATTGAATCTTCATCAATCCCTCGCGTTCATTCATGGCATAGATTACTTTATCTTTAGTTATTTCTAATACAATTGTTCCCAGTTTAACATCAATGTTCTCTTCTTCAACGTCTACTATAAAGTTATCAGCATATTCACAGCCTGATAATCTTTTTCCAAACCTATGTAATCCAAATCCATCATGTATGCATTGATTTAAAATTCCACCTAGTTCTACATCTCTCTCTATAATCATTACTTTTTCTATATGGTGTTTTTTTGCTTCTAAAGCTGCTGCCAAACCTGCAGGGCCGCCTCCAACAACTACTACATCCATTTCTATGTTTTTCACTCTAATCCCCCCTCTCTATTATCCCCTGCTGTTCTTATTAAGCACATATGAATTAGAACCTTTTAAAGTTATCTCTGTTGGCTCCTTACCTAATTCTCTAGCGATTATATCCAATACTCTTGGTCCACAAAAACCACCTTGACATCTTCCCATTCCTGCTCTTGTTCTACGCTTAACAGCATCAATAGTTGTAGCTGGTACTCCCGAATGAATTGCATCGATTATTTCACCTTCGGTAATTAATTCACATCTACAAATAATATTTCCATACTTGGGATTTTTCTTAATTAATTCGTCTTGCTCTTCATGAGATAGATTTCTAAATTGTACTTTAGGTTTTCTAATAGGATTATAGGATTCATTTCTTTCAATAGTTCCCATATCTTTTTTAATTATCCCCTCAACCATTTGAGCTATTGCAGGGGCTGATGCAAGTCCCGGTGATTGAATCCCCGCAACATTGATAAATCCTTTTACTTTCTTTGACATGCCTATAATAAAATCTTCTTTATAGTCAGCTGCTCTTAGCCCTGCAAAGAAAGTAATTATTTCTGTTCTTTTCACTTCTTCGGTAATGCTTCTTCCTAGCTTTACAATATAATCCATATCTGAAGCTTCTACTGATTTATCTTCTTTGTATGGAATTTCGGTTGCAGTTGGACCCCAAAGCAAATTTCCTTCTGGAGTCATACATGCACCTCCACCTTTTGAGTTATTTTTTTGTCCACTGTTATCACTTCTAGTTCCAGCAGGAGTACTCAAAAAACCTTTTCTGCTCTTATCAATTATTGCTATTGCACCTCGTCTTGGATGTATTGTAAAGAACCTGTCCCCAGCCATTTCTGCAATATTATCAGCATATACACCCGCACAATTTATTACATATTTACTGTTAATAATACATTGGTTTGTAATTACTCCAGTTGTTTTTCCCTCTTCTGTTATCACGTCTAAAACTTCTGTATCAAGCATAAATGAAGTACCATTTTGAACTGCATTTTCCGCTAATGCTATACATACTTCATAAGGTTCAACTAACCCCATAGTAGTCATCCAAAAGCCTCCTACAGGCTTACCTTTAATATTAGGCTCTAAATTATGCACCTCTTCTCCACTTAACCACTTTAATCCTGGAACTTTCATAATCTGTCTTAAAGGTTTTATTAGATGACCTATACCAGTTTTCTTTAAAAACTTGAGACCAAGCATTTTTTTCCATTCTTTTTCATCATATACTACGAATAATGATCCTGGTCTTTTCAACTCAAAATTAAGTTCTTCAGATAATTGAGTATATAACTTATTTCCTTTTAAATTAAGCTTAGCTTTTAATGTTCCTGGTTTAGCTAAAGCTCCTGGATGGATATTCCCATTATTAGCCTTTGAAGCTTCTTCTGCAATATCACTATTTTTTTCAACTACAATTGTTTTTAGATTATATTTGGATAACTCTCTTGCTATAGCGCAACCAGAGATTCCCGCGCCGATTATAACAATATCACACTCTTTGTGATTTCCTTCTTTTATTATTTTCTTGATTTTTTCTCTATTATCTTTCTTGGGAATAGTAATCCCTTTTGCTTTTATATCGTTAACAACATTTCTAACACCTTTCACTTTTGCTACAATATGCCCGATATTAACAACATGTTGCCACTCATCAACTTCACCAGTAAGAGTAATAATTTTGTCAGATGAGACTTCTACATCTATATCATAGCAAGCCAACTCTTCTTCTTTTTTTATGGCTTTTATAATCTTATCTTTCATAATCTCTCCCCATTCATTTTGTAATCTTCATTTCTTCCATCTTCCTGTATACAGGTTGCAATCTTTTATATGTTAACTTATATATGTTTTCATATAGTTCTTCATATAATTCTGCTACTTCTTTAACGGGTTCATATGTTTTAGTTATATGAACCATACCATCTACTGCTTCCTCTACATTCTTGTATACTCCTAAATGAACATAGCTTAGAAGAGCGGCTCCTAGTCCTGAAGTTTCGTGTGATTGCACCACATAAACAGTTCTATCAAAAATATTAGCAAGCATTTGACATAGGATTTCACTTTGTGCTCCTCCACCTGACAATGCTATTTTCTCAACTCTTTTATGGGTTTTATTTTCGATACTTTTAATTCCTTCTTTAATAGAATATCCCAGACCTTCAACTAAAGCTCTATAAAAATGAATTCTAGTATGTACGTCATTTAATCCTATTAAAGTACCTGTAGCTCCTGGATGTCGTACATCACTTAACCAATATGGTTGTAAAAGTAACCCATCGGACCCTGGCGAAACTTTATTTAATTTTTCATTTAATATTTTTTCTATAGATATGTTTTTTTCTTGTGATTCTTTTTTTTCAAGCTCAGCGAATTCATTAACAAACCAACTAACTAGCCAAAATCCTCTATGTATCCCTAGTTCTGGGGTATATTTACCTTTGACTGCTGCAGGAAAAACCGTACCATATTTATAAAGTTGAAAATATTCATCTGTTGTAGTCTGTACTGTCACCATTGATGCCAAAGATACACTTACTGATTTTGTATTAAGACACCCTACTCCTAATGTTTCACAAGCTTTGTCTGACCCTGTTGCTATTACCGGAATACCTACAGGTAAATTTAATAACTCCGCCGCTTCTTCTGTTAAATTCCCTATCAAATCACCTGGGTCTACTAATTCAAATAATTTATCTGATTCAACATGAAAAATTTTACCTTCAATATCCTTTTTATTAGCCCAATCTAGCCTCTTTGTACAAAAAGGCATATACCCTGGGGCAGAAGTTACACTATCTTTAAACTGTCCAGTTAATTTAAAATTAATATACGTGGATAAAAATATATACTTATGTAATTTTTCAGCAACTTCCTTTTCATTTCTTTTAACCCAATGATAAGGACAACCCCTGTTGTAATTATCTACAATCTCCCAGACTTTTAGAACTTTATATATTTTTTTCATAACTGTATTTATCTTGTAATTATTTTTCATTTTCCGTGTATCCATCCAGCTAACTGCATTCCTAAGTGGTTTACCTTCCTTATCAACAAAAACGCTTGTACTTCTTTGTGATGCTAATGTGATTGCCACAACCTTTTCCATTATCTCTGGATATTCTTCCCAAAATAGATTAACTGCCCTACAAGCACTATCCCAAAAAACATCTGGATGCATTTCAACGAAACCTTCCAGAGTCGTATAATACTTGGGATATTTTACTTTTTTAACTCCCAATAACGCCCCCTTCGAATCGTATATAATACTTCGCATGCTTTGTGTCCCGCAATCAAGTACTAAAACATATCCATCTTTCACCAAATTTTTCCCCCTTTTTGATGCTTGTCATCCCCTCTTCTTATTCCGACGTCCATACGTCTATACTATCCCTCTTTTTACTTTTTGTCAAGTTATTGTAAGAATAGTTTTAATATTCCAGTTTATGATAAAATATGTATTAACCATTTTCTTTAAACTGAAACTAAGTCGAGCACAAGTCCGGATTTCAACGGGTATTGACCGAAAAAAAGATGACTTCCGTTCACAATACAGAAATCATCTTTTAGCTTCTTAAATACTTTTTTTATTTTATTATTGACATGGGTACACTCTAATTTAGTCCCAACTTATTTCGGCATATATTTATTATTTCTTTTTCAGATAAGTCCTTATCCCCATGTATACCTAAAACATATATCAAATTATCCTTTTGAATGATAATTTCATTCTTACTCTCATATAGATAATACCCCCTGTCCACTCCCCATTTCTGAATGGACACCTCTTTAATGTCATTTTCATAGGATATTGCTCTTTCTTCACTTCCCCATTCTCTAGCCTCTTTTGCTCTCTCTTCTTTTCTTTCGAACTCCTTCTTCATATATCCCTCAAAAACAAAATCAGCAACATCTTTGTTTTTACATTGGATATATTCGGTATCTACTGAAATTATCCCATCTTTTCTGGAATTTTTATCAGCTATTTCGTAATATGAAAAACTTATTGGAACAAAAATACTTGATTTTTTATAAAGTCTAGTTCTCTTTATTGAATCTATTTCAGTGAAATCTGAAAGCTTCAAAACTCTCATATGCTCAGGTGGAGTTTCATTTTTTTTGTCCATAAAATCTGAGCTTATCATCATCCTTATTCCGCCTATTAATACCAACATTGTCAAAACAAATGACAATATAATACCTCCTATGAAAAATAATATATTATGCGTCCTTGAACGCTTTTTAGTTTTAAATCTTTTTACACAATAACTTCCTATAAGAATTCCAATTACCATAGGTGCAAAGGCTATTAATATGAAAGAAATATGGGGTATATCTGTAAATACCATAAAAACAAGCATTATGAAGTATATTCCTATTAAACTCCACATTAATATATCTCTTCCCAATTTTCCTTTATTGGTTGAAAAATACAATTCTTTCCCTTTAGAAATGTTACTTTTATTTTTTATTAACCAAAAAACAGGATAAAAATGTGTACTTATAATAATAATGAAAAGAAAAAATGGAGATATGATATTAAATAAATCACCATTACTTAATATATCTTCATAATCAAATTTCAATATATGAAAAAAACCTAAACATATTATTGGAAGCAATGCTATCATGCTGATAAGTTCAGTTTTCATATATGTTTTTTTAATTATGGTGAACTCCTCAGAACTGTCAGTGTGAATAGGAATAGCTTCTTGATTTTTTTCTTTACAGAAAACCTGATATAACTGATTAGATGCACAAAATGTCCATCCACTCTCCTCACATAATTCTCTATATTCATTATCTTTCTCATGATCCGGGTAATCAAATGGAGTAGTATTATAAAAGAGCGAAACATTAAAATCAAGTTCCTTTGGTTCTATTTCTTCAAATACCATAATGCTTTTCTTATATTCTTTCAACATCCAACCTTTTGCAGCCATTTTCTCAAAGTATTCTTCAAGAATTTTGTACTCTGTTATTGAAGTAAATTTGATTCTCTTTTTTGTTTTATTCTTCATATTTTCCCTCCTTTAACAATACATTCCCATCTTTTACCAACTGTTTTAATCTTCTGTGTTCCTCTTCTAATATTTCCAACCCTTTGTCAGTTAATATATATATCTTTTTCCCCTCTTCTGAAGAAACTTTTTTAACAATTTCTTCTTTCTCGAATCTTGATAAAAGGGAATATAGTGTGCCTGCTCCCACTTTTACTCTACCTTCTGTTATTTTATCAACGTTTTTCATGATACCATAACCATGAATAGGTTGCATTAAACTAAGCATTACATAGTACATTGGTTCAGTTAAATTCTGCAGTTGTTTTCTTGCCATCTTTCTCCTCCATATATCGAGTATAGATATATAATATATCTATACTCGATATATGTCAATGCTTACCATGTTAAACATAAAAGAATACCTATCTTAAAGAATTGATTTGTACTTCCTATTTCTCAACACACCACTTACTTTGTACATTATGACTCATAAGTTCGTCATGAGCATTTAAATAGTATTAAAGACTGACATAAGGGTGTCAGTCTTTGTTTGATATAATAAACTTGTTTAATTGACAATAGAAAAAACAGATTGAATATAAAGCAAAACAAGCTTACAAATAGTTTAAGAATATTAAATAACAGACTTTGGTGATAATCCACTCCTTATAGGTTTGCACTGTTAATACAGTTTTTCCCTGAAGCCTTTGCTCTATATAATGAAGAATCAACATCATTTATACACTGTGTTAAGTCCTTCACAACATTTTCATATACACCTATGCTAATAGATATTTCCTTGTTACCTTGGTATTTATCATTCAACTTTTCTATCTTTTCCATTATATTTCCTGCAACAATCAAAGCATCTTTTTCAATAGTTTTTGGCAATATAATAATGAACTCGTCCCCTCCAAATCTTCCTGCATATCCCTTATCCTCTGTAGTTTCTTCTAATATACTTGCCACATCCATTATGACTGTATCGCCAAACATATGGCCAAAAGTATCATTTATACCTTTAAAATCATCAATATCTATCATTATCACGGAGAATTTTTCATTATTTTCACTATAATTAGCTAAATGCTTTAACAATAATTCTTTAATATACTTATTGTTGTACAAAGAAGTAAGCCCATCTCTGTGAATTTTTTCGAGCTTTCTATGTTTTTCCAAATAATCATTCACTATAAATATTGATTGTGCAACAATATAAGCAATAAAACCATACTGAACAGAATAAGGATTGTGTAACACTGAATTATTAACCAGTATATCATTCAAACCTGTTACAAAAATGATACTAAATAAAAAAAGATTTCTTTGAGCATTTATTTTTTTTCTGTAAATTTCTTTACCCATAAACATACACAAATATAGAGCAAAAAAACCAACTATCACCTGTGCATATATTCCAACTCCGTCATATACCACATTGTCAGTAGCAACACATAAAAGTGTGAAACCTACACCAAAAACTATTGCCATATTTTTTATTTTAATTCTGTTCTCAAACATATCATCCAAAAACAATATATAAAAAGTTACACAACCATAAAATGTAATTGCCGCTATCTTACTTAAAATTTCATAATGCATGTTGGGATAAATCTGTACAAGTATTCTACTGTTAAATACTACGCATCTCAGAATCATCATAAAACAAATAATAGCAAAATATAAGTTTCTTTTTTGCTTTGGTTCTGTGAAATAAAAACCAAAAGTTAAAATTCCCATGATGAACGCAATTCCTATGATAAAACCATCCATACATACATTTTTGTAAAGAAGCTCCATTATTTGCTGTTTTGTTCCAAAAGTACAAGCACTAAGACTAGGTTCTAAATCTCTAAAGGTACTTGTATGGATTACAATATCTGCTTCCTTATTAATAGAAGAAAAAAATATGTATTGAGGTCTATATATTGCCTTTTCATTTTTAATATCTTTTCCAACCTTACCATGTCCATCTAAATAAATTCCATTTACCCATATATCGGATGATGAAAACAAGCTATCAAAACAAATACCATAGATTTGTTCCTTAGGAACAACTATTTTCAAATGAAGTGTCATATATCCCTGTGTTTTTCCATCTACTTGTTCTCGCAATCTTCCTGGAATATTATAATAATTATTAGTAGTCATCTTTTTTATATTCTCAGGCATGAGTAATTCACCATAGTATAAATTCCACTCTCCTTGAAGCTTAACATCTACATTTTCATTAAAATCACAGTCTGAAAGGTTTAAAACCCCCTTATTAGCCTTAATATCAATATCAATCTTTTTATTAAAATCAGAAATTAATATTATAAAAATTAATGCAAATAGTATCACCCAATATCTCTTTATTTTTTTCATTTTCCCCACCATTCCTACCGTTCTTTCATTAAAATAAACAACTATTACATTCATCTAAAATCTCTCTTTTATACCCAAAACTTTGTTACTATTCATAATAAATTTACTTATTAATCCATTTCCATAATATAACTAACTCAAAATACATTATAATTATACATAATAATTAGGTATTTCGCCATAATTTTTACAAATCAACTTTAGTAAAAACCCCCAGTTCACCATGATCAACTGGGGGGAGGATTCACTGTATCAAAGCAACTACCACAAATAATTTTGCTGTAATCTAGCTCTTTTTTCTTGATTAATGCCATACTCTTTTTCTAAATATTCATCAATAGATCCATATCTTTCTTTAATTGTATTTAAAGCACATTCCATGTATTCTTTTTTTACCTCCATAAAGGCTTTGAAAATTTCTTTGCTGTCTTCATCCTTTAACAAATTTCCAATGGAATTAATTAATACTTCATTCGAATTTGAACGATATACATTCGTTAATAAATAATCTTCTATAATCGTTTCTTCTGACACCCCTAATGCTAGTAATATTAATGCTGAACCTATACCTGTCCTATCTTTACCAGCTGTACAATGCTGAATTATTGGCATTTTATCTGGATATTCAATATATTCCATTAGCTTTTTCAATGCTTCGTTCTCAAATACCATCTCTATATAACCCTTTTTTAGAAACTCCTCTGGTTTTCCTAAATCTTTTAAGCTTTTACTTTCCTTCATTAAGGAAATCAGATCAAAATTCACATCACTATTATCTAAAGATTTCATTCCAGAAATATTTAGATTTTCAATGCCTTCAATTAATGGATCCGGTTTAGCATTAACTTCCCCTTTTGAACGATAATCCAAAATTGTTTTTATGCCTAAGCTTTTTAAATATTCCATATCTTCTTCTGTTAAACCAGCTAATTCATCAGAACGATAAAAAGTATTCCATTTAACTCTTCTACCATCCTTTGTTTTATATCCTCCTATATCACGAAAGTTACTAGTACCCTTAAAAGGAATTAATGCTTCTGCAACTATCTCTGAAACATATCCCTCTGCTTTTAAAATAAAATAATTTTTTCTTCTATCATCTGGATCATCAAAAGTAACTACAGCTTCGCCTTCTACAGTTGTAATGTACTCTTCAGTTCCATTTATCTCAGGTGTTTTATTCCAATAAATATTAACCTGGTTAAGTTCTTCTTCTGACTTCCAACTAATATTTACTTTGTTATCACAAAGTCTTGTAATCTTTACATTCTTAAAATAAGTATTGTCCATAATAATCTCCTTAACAAGTGACAGAAACTATAAATCCATATTCAATTCACATGATTAAGTGAACAGAGAAATTTATAAAACAATCACCTCATAATTTTTTTCTATAATATAAGTTATCATAAAACAGCTTCATTTAGTAACATTATCCAATATTTTTATTTTATCAACAATAGCATTTTTTTTCAATAAACGATAATGTTTATTTCCATAATCCAGGAATAGATACCCATAAGTGCTACTTTTGTTTTTCTTCTTATTCTATCCATATTAATGGAACTAAAATAAGATAACTTCCATACAGAAATCATCTTATTTACTATGATAGTCTTTTTTTAATATCCTTAACAAAGGGATATTTGAGTTATTAACTCACCTTATATTTTTTTTTAGATATTTTATCTGCAATAGTTGATGAAGTATATGAATCTGGTTTCATGCAACATTTAAAGCCTAATCCAATCACCCATCCTTTAATTTCTTTTATTAAACAATTAGTTTCTCCATTATAACCCATATCTATATGCACTTCAAAAGAAGAATTAATATGATTCTTTTTGATAAATTCCTTAACTTTTAATGCTAAATCTAAACTGTACTGTGTTTCTGTAAACAATTTTTGCCTAAGGTCGTAGATTTTCTTAACATTCGTAATATCATAAAAGAATATTCCACCTTTAGTTTTGCGAATAACTGAAATTACTGAAACCATTCTTGTAACCCCATTAACACTCTGAGAATCTGTTCCAACAGAAATAACATAATCTGAGTGCATATCCTTTTCAATGTATATCCTTATCTTATTACAAACTTGATTAAAATCTATTTCTCCGTAAGTTATACTTTTCACCAACTACACCTCCTGTCTATTTCTGTACTTATATTTTTAAAAACGGTTTACTTTAAATTTTTGTTATACTACTATAATATGCAGTTTCTATGTAATAATTTCATATCTAAATTACGCTCATCTTATAAATTATATACAGTATAATAAAACTAGTGATTTAATTGATATTATAAGCCTGCTAAATCCTTTTACCCAAAATAAAAAGCTATCAAAATGCTGTTATCTGAGCATTTTGATAGCTTTTACCTAGTTAATCTACTGTTTCAAGATACTAAATATTATTTAAATATTTTTACATTGCAGTTTCTAATATCTTCATACTAATATCTAATGTTAAATCTTGTGTTTCTGATAATACTGTCATACCATATTTCTCTAATGATTCAATCACATAATCAATTTGAGGTAGTAATCCTTCTTTCTCACAGTATCTTAATGTATAGGCGGTTAACCCAACAATTCTTGCTGCCTTGCCTATTGTATATTCCATATATATATGCCTCTAATTCTTTAAGTTTATTTTAATTTTACAGGCTGTTGTTGTGTAACACAATGAATCATACCTCCGTATTGATACAGCTCTCTCACATCAATACCAACCACCTTACGTTTAGGATAAAGTTCTTGTATTATTTCATTTGCTATATTATCATTTGGATCATTATAATTAGGAACTAGTACAACAGAATTTCCTATATAATAATTTGCATAAGAGCCTTTATACCCTAAATCTTTTCCATTTTCTAAAACTACATTATTTTTACTTAGTGGTAAATAAATATACTCATATAATTTACCTTCAGCATTTTTTGCATTCATTAATATCTCAATATCCTTATCAGAAACACCCCACTCTATTAAATCCTCTTCTTTCAGCGTAATGATTGTATATCCATCAAAAAATTTCGCAAATCCATCAATATGAAAATCAGTAATATCAATACCTGCTACTCCATCTAGCCAAATAAAATTACTAACTCCATAGTATTCTCTTAAATACTCCTCAATCTCTTCTTCAGTTAAGTCAGGATTTCTATTACTATTTGTTACTGCACTACGAGTAGATAAAACACTTCCATTTCCATCTAATTCAATTGCCCCACCTTCAAGAACAACATTATGCAACTCAACTCTTTCAATACCTAAGTCTTTACTGAGAATACTTGGAATTAAAATATCATTTTTGTATGGAGTTTTTTCACCCCACCCATTAAACCCCCAGTCCATCATTTTAAGATTCTGCTTATTATCATAAACAAAAATAGGACCGTTGTCTCTCACCCATACATCATCTGTGGGGTAAACATAAAAATCAATTTTCTCCATATCTAAACTATGATCATTTATAATATTATAAACATGCTCCTTTTCAAATTCATCATACACAATAATGTGTACATTTTCTCCTTTACTTAATTCACTAGCCATTTCTATCCAAATAGACTCAACACTCTCTTTATACCCTTCTCCATATGTTTTATCATGTGGCCATTGTAGCCAAGTTCCTTCATGTTCTTCTTTTTCATCAGGCATAGTGTATTTACCCATAATGTTATTTTTTTTCTCCTTTTTATCATAATTTCCTTCACTTAAATTCTCGTTGTGATGTATACATCCTACAAGAACAAACAATATAAATATAGCACCAATACTTAAAACCATAATCTTTTTCATTCATATACCTCCACTTTTTTATGTCACAAACATTATAAAGCTTCACATAGTGTTAAGGTCAAGATTTTTTTACGCTAATACTAACTTCTGTTACAAATGCATTTTTATCTATTGTAACAGACTCATCTGTATAGTATCTTTCAATATACGGTCCTTCTAAACTATAATTATTCAGTTTTGCCCAATTAATTAATGCTGCATAAGCATAACTAATATCATTATAATTTCCAAAATGAATTGTACTTATATAATCGTACTCCTTAAAGAATTTAATATTAGTGTCTTTCAACTTACTATCTGTTAATATTGGTTGGCATACTTCCACTTCATACAAATTATTATCATCTTCATTAATTGAATGAAAAATTGCAAAATACTTTCCATTTAATTTCGGATTTAATTTATTAACTGAATTTATAAGTTCCTCAAATAGTGCTTCTAACTGCTTTTCATCAACTACTCTTCTCAATGATACTCCATAGAATCCTTTTTTTCTTCCAGAAAATACATCATACGTATTTACAATATCTATTGTTGAATTGCACTTAATATAACATTTCATTTCATCTATAATATCGAAATACTCATCAATATTTTTACTCAATTCATTTATTTTATTTTTATAAGAAATCTTTAAACTATCTAAATCCATCTTTAAAATACTCTTTATTTCCTCAACTGAAAACTCGTACTTACGTAATAACTTTATTTTATTAATAAGTTCAATATCATTATCAGTATAATATCTATACCCATTAGTATCGTCTTTACGTGTCTTTAACAAAGCTTTTTCATCATAGTATCTTAACATCCTTTTTGATACCTTGACTATTTTTGAAAATTCTCCTATTTTATACAAAACAAAAACCTCCTACATTAAAAATATAGTAAAAACCTCTTTCATCTAATCATACCTTCACAATATATTATATCAAAATATTATATTAAGCTTTATTTAAGAATTTAATCACTTGAGATTAAGAAGTTAATATTAGAATAATTTATAAATAGATTTAGAAAGGAGACATTATGGAATATATTACTTACTTAAAAGACACGATATATGATGATCATCTTATACATATAGAAACTTATCTTGAGAGAATTAAAAATGATAAAACAGCACCAGATAATATAAACTTTTTTATAAAAGAGGCTTACAACTATTTTGCAGGTAAAAGCATAACAAATAATATAAAAATCGGTATGTTCGGAATTTACTTTCCTGAAGTATTCATATATGCCTTAGGTGCTCAACCTGTTTGGATATTAGGTGGTAGTACTGTTATGGGGGAGGCAGTTGATGATTATTTACCTCGTGATGTAGATCCTGTTGTCCGTTCTTCAATTGGTTATGCGAACATTGAAAAGATGGATCTTATTAAAGAGTGCAATCTATTCATAGTTCCTATGCTTTCTGACAGTATTAAAAAAGCAATTCCCCTTTTCCCCAAACATGCAAATGTTCATGCTTTTGATGTTTGTCATCTTCTTTTTGATTCAAAAACATCTCAATGGGAAAATGAGATGAGGCTTACTATTGAAAAACTTGAGGACATAACAGGTAAAAAATTAACTGTAGATAGCTTAAAAAAAGCAGCTACAAATATTAACAAAGCAAATAAGGTTTTATTATCACTAAAAAAACTTTATGAGAGCGGAAAAATAAGCAATGAAGTCTACTTTTTCCTAAGACAAAGTTATTATATGACTCAAAATTTACCTTATTGGATAACAGAAATGGAATCAGCTATTAATCATTACAAAAAAGTTGATAATGAGGGAAAAGTAAAACCATTTGTAGCACTTGTAGGGTCTCATATTTATTCACCAAATGATAAGATTCCAACTCTTCTTGATAACTTAGGGTTAATTGCGAAATATATGGATATAGGTTTGCCTTTACCTAATCATTACCATGGATTTGAAAGCATTCAAACTAAGAATGATTTAGTAGACTTAATAGAAAATCAAGACTATAAGAAAACATTTGGTGCACACCACGTTAACCCTAATTCAACATATGTCCCTATTAATGAAGTATGTGGAATTGTATTTCATTTACTAAAAGGACAAGTAAACTATGCTTTTATGGCCGAACAACTTGATAGGTTCGCAACTGATAATGACATATCAATGATAACTATAGAAACTGACTTCGGAAAAGCAGATTTAGAACAGATTAAAATTCGTATGGAAGCATTTAAAGAAATGCTGTCTCACGGTTAAAAGGAGAATATTAATGTTAGAACAAATAAAAAAAGATATTCTAAAGATTAAAGATTGGTGTGAAAAAAATAAAAAAATATCAGTCACTATAGCTTTAGTTATTGGTTCTGGTTTGGTTCTGGGTGAGATGTTCGATAGTGGTTATGATGAACATAGATATGAACAATCCCAACAGATCACAAACCAAGAAAGTACTAATGCTAGAAAATTTAGTGGTGAGGGTAATGGCAGATTTGGTGGTGATGGTGAAGGTGGCGGTGGTGATGATAGAGCGACACTGAATCCTCAATTGGCACTTACTAATCTTCTTATTGTACTTGGTTCTGGAGCAATTGTAGGTGCCGGAGTATTTATTTATATATCATCAAGCAAGAAAAAAATAAAACCACTTCCGGTTTTATATAATCCAATTAATAAAGATGACAAAGAGGTGTAATAATGAAGCGTAGAGGGATTACAATTTTCAGATGGGTATGTCTAATTATAAGTTTTTTCTTCCTGCTGTTCAGTGGAAATTATATAGGTCAAAAAATTGAATGGATAAAGCTTCCTGTATTTTCATGTGCTTTATCCCCTTCCAGCGCAGTAGATAGTATATGTAAAACTGTAGTAGATATTGATGAGTGGATATTTAGCAGTACTATGTTATATACATTAATAGGGATAGGAGTTTTCCTTATTTTAATTAAGTTATTTGGAAGATTATTTTGTGGATATGTATGTCCATTTGGTTTCGTACAAGAAATTCTTTCATCTATAAGAAAAAAATTAAAATTACCATCCCTTAAATTTTCTCAAAAAACAGTAACATATTTTAATATATTCAAATGGGTTATGGTAATTGGTTTTATTCTTGGAATAGGCTACTGTGATTTATGTCCTATCAGATATATTATGCTTCCTCTTGCAGGAATGGTATCAGGGACTGATTTCTTAGGTATTATTTTAGCCGCTATCATCATCGGTTTAGCATTTTTCAAAGAACGTATCTTCTGCCAAATATGTCCTATTGGTGCAATAGCAGGTGTTTGCAATAAGAGCTCTCTTGCAAGAATCAAAAAGAAAGGTGTTTCTTGCACACACTGTAGAGCATGTATTGAAGTATGTCCGATGGATATTCATGAGATTTACGAAGAACGTGAACAAACAAATTTAACAAAACAGGAATGTATTTACTGTATGAAATGCATAGAGATTTGTCCTGAGAAAGATGCTCTAAAATTTGAGATGTGTGGTAAAACAATTCTCAAATCAAAACGTAAAACGAGGTGATAAAAATGAATGATAAATATTTAGAACGTCAAAGAGAAAGATACAAACGTAATGTAGTAAAAATGTCTGGTTCAACTCTTGCTCAAATAGGAGAAACTGCAGTATCAGATATAAATATAGATTATTTTACAGACAAACTTGATAGTTTATTTGTAAAACTTGAAAACACTGAAAAGAAACCTAAGATTGGAACTTATTGTGCAATGGCACCAGAAGAATTTATACATGCCCTTGGGTATCATCCATTAAAATTATGCGGAAATCACCCAACAGCAGCCATGGCTGGTGAAGATTTAGCCCCACGTGATTCATGTCCTGTGGTAAAAGCATCAGTAGGTTTTCAACTCATGAATGTTATGCCTATATTTGACAACCTAGAGGCAGTTTTAATTCCTGGTTCTTGTGATGGTAAAAAGAAGGCAGCAGAGATTCTTCAAAATTTCGTACCAACTGTACCTATTCCAATTTATATGTCTAAAATCGATTATGGTTTTGAATTGCTAGTTGAAACATTTTATGGATTAGTATCAACACTTGAACAAATTACTGGAAAGAAGATTACAGCATCAAAGTTGAAAAGGGCTTGCAAGGATATTTCAAGAGCATCTAAAGAAGCATATAAGCTATATGAAGTTTTAGCAAGTGATAACAGTCCTATTAGTGGAACACAAGTTATGACAATTATGAGCACTTATGCTTATGATAACCCTATTGATTGGGCTCATAAAGTAAAGAAACTGAATAATAAATTAATCAAAACTACACCTTATGAGAGTAAAAGAAAAAGACCTAAGCCAAGGATTATCATTGCAGGTTCACCTATAGGTTTTCCTAATTTCAAACTGCCCTATCTTCTAGAAACCTTAGGAGCAAAGGTTGTTTCAGATGAAAGTTGTCTTGCTGGAAGACTTTTATATGATCCTGTTCTTCCAGATAATGATAGCCTTGATGGCCTAATCAGAGCAATTGCAGCAAGATATGTTGCACCTTGTACTTGCCCTACTTTTACTGAAATGGAAGATAGATTCTGTAAACTAGAACAAGTTAAAAATGACACAAAGGCAGATGGTATTATTTATAATGTTTTGAGAGGTTGTGTACCATTTGATTTTGAGCTAACTTATATTGAAAAATGGGCATCAAAACATGGAATACCAGTCCTTAAAGTTGAAACTGATTTTGGTACAGAAGATTATGAACCATTAAAAATAAGACTTGAAGCATTTATAGAAATGCTCGAGAGGAGATAAAAATATGAATGATAAATATTATGTAGGATTTGATGCGGGATCAACCTATGTTAAGTCGGCTTTAATAAAAGGAAATGAAGTAATTGCCACAAAAGTTATGGCTACTGGAATAGATAATGTTAAAACTTCAGAATTATTACTTGAAAGCTTAATGGAAGAAGCAAAAATTAAAAGAGATGATATTGCATTTATTAACGCAACTGGTTACAGCAGAAGAACTCTTGATTTAGCTGATGATACAATATCCGAAATTACTGCACATGCTTATGGTATCAGATTAACTGCACCAAAAGAAGCTGAAAATATCGGTCTTATAATTGATATAGGAGGACAAGACAGTAAGATTATATGTCTTGATGAAAATTATCAAGTTAAAAACTTTACAATGAATGATAAATGTGCAGCTGGTACTGGAAAATTCATTGAGGTAATTGCACAACTTCTTGAAACAACTATTGATAAAGTTGGTGAATTATCCCTTCAAAGTTTATCACCGTGTCAGATTAACAGCATTTGTGTTGTTTTTGCTCAGACTGAGGTTGTATCACTTGTGGCACAAAAGAAAAACAGAAATGACATTCTTGCAGGAATGCATATTTCAATGGCAAAACGTGTTTCTAAAATGGCAAGAAAGTATAAAACCAAAGGAAGCATCGTTATGACAGGTGGAGGAGCCTTAAACGAGGGTCTTAGAATTGCATTTGAAGATGAACTAATGACAGATGTATATAGAGCAAACCATCCACAATTCAATGGAGCTATTGGTGCCGCTCTTATTGGTCAAATTCAACATGAAAAGGAGGCATAAAATATGGATACTTCCTTAGCATTTGGTACAGCATTGCTTACTGCAATTGCTATAGGTTTAGGTTGCGGAATTGGATGTGGTTCTATATCCACTCCCTTTATTATAACTAAACTTTTAGGAGATCAAAAGAACTCTAAAGAATCAATTTTTGCCCTTTTAAGTTTTGTTTTTGGTAAAGTAATTACCTTAGTTATATTAGGTGCTCTCACTTCTATAATAGGGGGTGAAGTGCTTAGCCTAATATCAGGTGTACTCCCTTTTGATTTAAGTATATTCTTTAGATTAGCCTGTATATTATTTGGTTTATCTATTCTTTATAAAACAATAAAAAAGAAGGATAAATGCGCTAGTAAATGTGCCGGCTGTAATAGTGGTATCCTTGAAAAACCAAGTTTATGGAAGACTCAATCCTATTTTCTTTCTGGAGTCTTATACGCATTAACCCCTTGTCCCCCATTAACAGCTGTTCTCATTTATGCAGTTACAATTAATCCTTTATCTGCAGCAATATTATTAGCTGTATTTGGACTTGCAAACTCTATCACACCTTTAGTTATATATGCACCTTTAACTGGGTATATAGTTGTTAGAATGAAGAAAGAGATCCCAAAATATATAGGAGGAGTTCAAATTCTAGCAGGGGTGTTGTTAATAATTCTTGGTACTGGCTTAATTGTATAATTATTATAATTTAATTGCGTTTTTAAATAACTTTTTATAAAATTAGTTAAGAGGTGAAGTAATGAACAGAGAAAAAATATTAATAGTGGACGATGATTTAGATATTAGAAATTTAATAGAAATATATCTTAAAAATGAGGGATATGAAATAGTTAAGGCAAAAAACGGTAAGGAGGCTTTGGAATTAATCGATGATTCTTTTGATCTTGTACTACTCGATGTTATGATGCCTTTGATGGATGGTACAACTACCTGTACTGAAATAAGAAAAAATTATAACATGCCTATCATATTCCTTACTGCTAAAACAGAAGATATGGATAAAGTTATAGGACTTACGGTTGGTGCTGATGATTATATAACAAAACCATTTAATGCAATTGAACTTATTGCAAGAATTAAAGCTAATATTAGAAGATATGTTGATTTTAATGTTGCAAAAAGAGAACAACTTTCAAAGATCATTACTGTTAATGATTTAGAAATAAACCTTGATACTCATAAAGTGAATAGATCAAATAAAGAAATCTATTTAACAAAAACTGAGTTCAATATTCTTGTATTGTTGACAAAAAACAGAGGAATTGTTTTTAGTATAAATAAAATTTATGATCGAGTTTGGGGAGAAGAGAGTCTCCTTAATGCAAATAATACAGTTATGGTTCACATCAGAAAACTAAGAGAAAAGATTGAAGTAGATCCTAAAAATCCTAAATATATTAAAACTATATGGGGAGTAGGTTATAAAATTGAGTAAGAATTTCATTAATAAAATCCATGTTCAAATTATTTTTGTAATTATTCTATCCTTAGGAATTAGTATTAGTGTATTTTTAGGACTTTCTGAATTAAACAATGAATTAAGCCTCAAACGAAAACAAGCTTTAATAAATGAACTAAAAGAAACTATTAATGATAACGTTAACCAAATAAAGCATGTTATTGATAAAAATGATATGACCTTTCAAGATGTGTTAAATAGTGATATTTTTGAAGAATATAATAAATATGATATATATCTTACTAGTTTAGATGGCAAGTTATATCCAACAGATAAAGATGTTAATGAACATTTTGATGACCTAGATTTACAATCTGAATATCTCTCTGTTTTTAACATTAAATATAAAGATGGGTTCGGTATTATTCTGATTAAGCCAAATTTTCAGGCATTGGTGTCAGATATATATGAAGTTATTATTGGTACCTTCTCTATTTCTCTTTTTTTAATTCTTTTATTACTTTTAACTAAAAATCAGATTAAGTACATAAAAAAAATAAATGATGGAATTGAGATTATGGCTGGTGGAGAACTTACAAGTGAAATTACTGTAGAGGGAAATAACGAACTTACAAATTTAGCCATTTCAATTAACAGTATGGCAAGTTCTCTTCACTCAAAAATGGACTTAGAAAAAGAGCTTGATAGAAAGCAACGTAAACTCATTACAAATATATCACATGATTTAAGAACACCACTAACCTCACTTATAGGATATCTTGATTTATTATCAAATCACAGCTATGAAAGTGTTTCCGAAGGCGATAAATATGTTGATATTGCATTAACTAAGAGCAAACGTCTACAAAAACTCATTGAAGATTTATTCGTGTATACAAAACTTGTTAACCAAGATGTGAATTTAGATATTGAAAAAGTAGATATCTGTATGTTGCTATCTCAATTTGTTGATGAAATACAACCCAACCTGATTGAAAGAAATCTTAAGACAAAAATCAACTCATCAAATACCGAAATACTAGTACCACTTGATGTAAGTCAAATATTAAGAGTGTTAGAAAATATATTCAACAATATTACGAAATACGGACGTGAAAATTCCACTATAAGTATTTCTATTAATGAGCATGATGAAAAAGCAATCATAAAAATAACAAATGAAACGGATTTAGATTTAACTCACTCAGCAGAATTTCTTTTTGATAGACTATATGTTTCAGACGAAAACAGGCATAATCAATCTTCGGGAATTGGTTTATCAATTGTAGAAGAAATTGTTAAGCTGCATGGTGGAAACATTTATGCAAAATTTGATGAACCATTACTAAGTATAGTTATAGAATTGGATATTTATTCTGATAAGAGAGAATTCTATGAAACCTAAAAAACGATAATACAGAAAGAAAAAATAAGCATATTGATAACTTTTCTCCACAAACGCTAACTTCCTAGATTTCCAATCTCATAGAAAAAAATACTTATTTATTTGAATTGTTTGGTTAAACTGTTTAAGTAAATATATTTAATTATTAGAAATTAAATTGATATAATCTTAATCAATAATTTTTCTGGGAGGAACATTTATGAATAATGAAGTTGTTTCGGATAAACAAGGAATATCACTTATAGTGCTATTTATAATTGGTTCCTCTTCAATAGTAGTTCCAGGATTACCAGCTAATAACGATGTATGGTTAGCAATTATTTTATCAGTCTTAATGGCAATGCCTATGGCACTTATTGCATCAAGACTTCACGTTATCTTTCCAGAAAGAGATTTATTTGATATTATTGAAATCTGTTTTGGAAAATTTCTTGGTAAGATACTAATACTATCATTTACTTGGTTTGTCTTTAAGTTAGCAGCTGAAGTTTTAAGGAATTCTTCTCAATTTCTTAACACATCAAGTCTTACTGAAACACCTTTAATCATACCAATGATATGTATTAGCATGCTAATTCTTTTTATCGTAAAGAAAGAACTAGAATAAATGAGGACTGTTTCATAATGTTCACTCCTCCATTTTCTTCGTTCTTTCTTACAACAGCTATACCTTCAAAAGTCCTTTGTAATGTAAAATTCAGCATTGATGACTATATTACCTTAGGCACTTCGAAATAAATAACAAGCCAGTTCAAGCTCCTATTTTGCATAATCCTGCGTCTTTAGAACACGCACAGAGCCCTGCTATGCACGTATTCTAAATCCTTGTCTGATGCAAAATATAAGCTTTCCTTTGACTAGTTATTTATTTCAAAGTGCCTTAATTAGATCAACTAACTTTAAAATTCTCGTTCCCAATTTTCATTAAACTTGAACACTTGAGCCGGTCTATAAGGTTTTCCTTCTATTTTTTCATCAGTTTCAACAATCATATTACCAATTTTTCTTCTAAAATTCAGTATTTCTTTTCCCATTATTGATTCATATACATATTGCAATTCCTTTACGACAAATAGTCTAGGTAATAAATTAAATGCTATGGGACTCTCTTCTATCTTCTCCCTGAGTTTGTCTATTCCACAATCTATAACCTTATAATGATCAAAAGCTAACAAATCTGTACTCTCTTCTAAAAGACTATATTTTACCTTCCTTCTTCTAAATATATCTTTTGAAATAGTTTCCTTAATTTCATAAATAATCTTCACACTATCATCAATTGACTTTAATTCTAATTCATAGATCTTTTCAATGTTTTCCTTTTCCCAATCATTTTTAATTAATTTTTTATTAACCCAAAACCATGCAACTTCCTTGGCATCATCTCCAGCCATAGGATTTATGCTATTTTTAGGTATTAAAGCCATATTGGCAATACTTATGACTCTAGTCCTTGGATCCCTGTCAGTATCCCCAAATGCATATAACTGTTCAGTATATACGTTATCTACCCCGGTTTCTTCTTTTAATTCTCTTTTTAAGCCTTCTACCAAACTTTCATTCATGCGTACAAATCCCCCAGGAGTTGCCCATTGATTTATATATGGGTGTTCCTTTCTTTTAATTAAAAGAACCTGCATACCCTTTCTTGGCATTTTTCTTGGGTTGCTTTCTTCCTTATCCTCTGTTGTAAATATTATTATATCATTAGTGACACTTGGTCTTTCATATTTTTTAGCATCATAATTCTTTAAGAATTCTTCTTCATTAAACCCATTTTCATCTATTATATATTTGTTACTTTCCAACTATATCACTTCCTATAATTATGTTTGATAATAATTCATATATGAAGTAATTATAGTACAAAGTTACTAATTAATACAAATAGAAATTTCACTATTATAGTGTGGTACTTGTATGTTTCTTTTATGATTATTTATTTTCCATCTATTTTTGATTATTTCTTTAATTTTTTTATCTTCACATACTCCAACTCTTATGAATTTATCTAATACTTCATAAGAAAACCCCAAATTTTCCTCATCACTAACCCCTGATAAACCATCACTTGGTTCCTTTTGAATTAAGTCCCTTGGCAAACCTAAATACTCACCAATTTTTACTACTTCCCTTTTTGTAAATGTAGATAGTATTGCAAAGTCACACGCTGTATCTCCATACTTAGTGCAATACCCAACTAAACTTTCACTTAAATTCCCTGTACCAACTATCCTATAACTTAATTCTTGTCCTATAGTATATACAGTTGTCATTCTCAATCTTGGTGCGATATTAGTCAGCGTATGTGAGCTTAAATTAATACTCTTAGAATTTGAATATTCAAACTCACTGCATTCTATAGAATTAGTTATTGCTTGATAGCTCTCTTGAATATTCACAGTAGTATACCTTATCTTTAACATCTCACATACTTTTTTGCTATCATGTATATCTTTCTGCTGACCATTTGGCATCATAACACCTAAGACTTTTTCACTCCCTATTGCTTCACAAAGTAGCTTTGCTGCTACAGTACTATCTTTCCCACCACTAATGCCGATTATAACCCCCTTTGCATTTCCACTGCAATTATTAAACCAATGCTTTATCCACTTAATGCAATTGTCTGTTTGTTCCTCTACATTAAACACATATCCATTTTTATTATTCATATTGTCCACTCCTAAAAATTTTTATTGTATATTTCTTCTCTTATCTCTCTCAATGAAGTTTCTTTAAATAATTTTCCATTTTCAAATACTGTCTGTAGTAAATCTTCATTTCTATACTTAGAATAGTCTTCATTATTTAACCCATCTATCGCCTTTAATTTTCCTTCCTGATCTTCAATAACTACTACTTTTCCCTTTAAAGACTTTTTAATATTCTCTTCATCGGTCTTTGGATTTTTAAATATTTCAATTTCCTTTCCATTGATAACTGCATAAGTCGCCTTTAATGCCCATCCTTGAGTGTCTCTTGTTAAGTACTGCAGTGAATAGCTTCCAACACCAAATATTACATTTTCAACTGAGTACCCCATTGTCATAAGTCTATTGCATATGCTTTCACATCTTTCAAGAGTTATAGAATCCCCATACACAATTCTTATATGCTTGTCTAAAACCTTATATCCCTTTGAATTAATATATCCTCCGAATGTATTCCAAAGAGAATTTATGGTGCCCAATTTTTCTAGCTTATCATCACTTTCCTCATTGCCACAAATAATCTTTTCAGGATCTCCGCTATCTGGTCTTACGTTAATACACCCCTCTCTATTTAGCACCACATCTTTATATTTTGGTAAAATGATGTTTATGAAATTGAAATAATCATAACTATCACAGACAAAACTAAAATTACCCTTCGGATATATTTCTGTACACATTCTTAGAAAGAATTTTTCTTCATCACTATCTACAGCAAAATTGCTGGTTGTACAACTATGTTCAACACTTGCAGACCAATTTCCTACAGTTTCTTTTGCAGAGTCTGCATTATAATATTGATTTAAATATGGAAGCACAGGAATGGTTGATGTCTTTGTAAAGCTAGTAAGAAATCCTGATGATGCTGATAAAGCACTTTCATTTGAAGACATTCCTCTATAACTAAAATCTCCGCAGGCAACTGACTTCCAATTAGGATTATCACCAGTCTTTTCAACATACTTTTCTATTATTTTTCTATATTCATATGCCAATGTTGCGCAAGTGGATGGACTCCATAAACTACAAGAAATAATACTTTCTAAAAAGTTTGTAAGCCATGCAAAATCCTCATGAGTATTTTCTATTGTCATACAAGGAACTCTATAAGGCACCTTTGTCCCTTCTTTTAATGCCTTTATTTCAATAGGTAGATATCCTAATTTATGCAGCTTTTTAAAATGTTCTGTTTCAGGATTTTCTTCAAATGTATTACTTATATATAACTTGTATTCTTCTAATACTTCTTCTATATTTCTATTGAAAAAATTCTCATTAAAATTTTCTATAAGATATTTTTTTATAAAAGCTTGTAATCCAAACCAAATCACTTCATTACTTCTTGAAAAGTACTTATTGCTCCTAGGTACCCATGTGGAATATAATTTGGTCATATTGTCTGGGTATAAATTTTTATGGCATATTTTATAAAAGTCTTCTAACAATATTGGATTATTTATCATATAGCATCTCTCCTCATTACTAATTAATTGGTTTTAAAATTGTTATCTTTTCTTGAGAATAATCATTGAATATACTATCACTTGTATATATTTCATCTATAATATTACTGTTTAAAAGTTTCCCCTCCTTAACACTGTCTTCTAAATGCGATACATATAAATATACATTTTGGGCTCCCTTGCTTTTAATCTCACTTCCACTTAAGAAAAACGTCATACCTTTACTGCATAAATCATCTATAATAAGAACATTTTTATCTTTCAAATCTGGTGCATTTACTAACTCATATTTTTCTATATATCCTGTTTGAAGATTTCTTTTCTTATTTCCGTAGAAGTAGGTAATATGCTCAGGTAGCTTAATCTTTTCTGGATACTTTTTACATGCTCCATTATCTGGATAAAACACATAATCAATATTATTTTCATGAATTATTTTATCCAAATAAGGTTGAATTGAGATTTCACTTACTCTCTGTAGCACTGCTACACTTACTGAGCTATGAGGATCTAAAACAAATACTCTATTAAATTTCAAATCATTTATAATTTCACAAAAATACTTGCAACTAAACATATATCCATCAATATATCTATCCATCCTTGAATAAGGTATATATTTCATTGTTAAATTAACCTTTGTATTAGAATGCACATCATCTAGGTATTTCTTTGTCATAATTAACGCTGTTATATCTCCATCACTCTCATATCTAAAGTTAATATTAATTTCATCTCCTGTTAGACCACTAGAACATATACTATTTTTGAATATTGTTTCTTTATTTGGATAGACTTCTGTTCCTACTGCAACTCCATTAATTTCTACCATTTTTTTCACTCCATTTATCTATATTATTTTTGATTTTCTATAACATGCATCTGTAGATTTTTCATAATTTCAAAGGTCTTTCTTTCTAAGTCTTTATTGCCACTTCCACATAAATTTTTTCTTATAAATATTTCACTATTTTCAAAAACCGTCTGACAAATTATAGCGTTGGATAAAACACATATATTTGTATCAATACCACATAACTCAACTGATTCTATTTCTCCAAGTTCTTCTTTTAATTTCATAAATTCCATTGTCCCAAACTTGTTCTTTTGTATAATATATACCGCTTTATCTTCAGCTATCTTTTTAAGCTCCTTTCCAAAAAGTTTATGCCCTTCTGAGTCTTTTACACAATGTTCTATTGGAAGATATTTACCCTCTAAGGTTCTTAGGTAATCCTTATCATGAGTATCCATTGTAAAAATAATATAGTCTATGTTTTCTTTATATTCCCTAACCTTCTCAAGTATTTTGTCATAAAGTAACTCTGCTCCTTTGAATCCTAAACTACCATTAACAAAATCTCTTTGATAATCAACAACTACTAACAAGTTCTTTTTTTCACTCATATTCATTTTCTCTCCCTTTATATTTTTCAATTACCTTTATTCAATACAATTTCATCACATTCTTACTTATTATCATTTTGACACTAAGTGCCGTCAAAAAAAATTGCTCCCATTTTTTATACTATCACTGCTCTGATGTTATTCACATTTCTCCAATTTGTATACGCTTTCTCATTCACACTTAGTATCACTTTGATTATAAGTAAGATTATACACCTATTCATCAATTTATGCAAGTAAAATCTCAATTTATAGAATGGGGTTACACCCCATTCCATAAATTGTAATACAACACAAAAAGACCATGAAGTTTTTAAGCTATAATAGCTATCTTCACAGTCATTTTAAGTTTATATTAATTTACAACACATATCCATTACACCCTATCAAATACCAACTCTTACTTTCATAGCATCGGTTATTACATCTATGAATAACTAATTTGTTTTGTATTTGTCTTTATTTGTCTTTATTTTTCTTTTCTTTATACTTTTTATATGCCAAATAAATAAGTAAAAGAATTAGTACGTACAAATGCCAACAATACAAACATATACCGTTTCCTTTTTCTTCACTTTTATTATTCTGATCTTTTGTATCTTTTTCTTTTAATACCGTATCGTTTTCATTGTCTTCTTTATCGTTATTTTCTTCTACATCGTCTTCTTTTTCAGTAGTTTCCTTATCTTTATTAGCTTTCTCACTCTCAGTAATATTCTCATCATTGTTTTTGTTTTTAACATCAGAATTATCTTTTTCGCCTATAGTATTGTTATCATTTGTATTATCCCTATTATTAGTTTCATCTTGATTTATATTTGTTTCTTCTACATTATTAGTTTCATCTTGATTTATTGTTTTTTCTTCCACATTATTAGTTTTATCTGTATTTTCCTTAGATTTTTCTTCTATGTTATTGTCATTATTATCTATAATTTCTTTATCTTCTATATCATTTTTAATAATGTTAACAGTAAATTTTTCAATAGAAACATTACCTGCTCTATCCTCAACATAAAAAGTATAGTCACCATTTTCATCTACTACTATGCTGTTTTCATTAAATTCCGTTCCCTGATTTTCAAAGTAGCCTAAATCAACTTCTCCTGCTGTCCATTTTTTATATTGAACACCACTCAAATTATCATTTATTTCTACACTTATATTTACTTTATTAGTCTTTTCATCTAAAGATAATTTAATGTTTTCAATAGTTGAAGATGTTTTGTCATATATAAATACTGCTGGTACTAATTTTTTTATTTTCTTACCATCTTTATCCTTAAATTGAATGTATATTTTTTTCTCGCCATCATCACCCTTAACGGCGTATTCAATCTCATTCTTGAATTTTATCCAATCATTCCAATTCACATTATCACTACTTAAGCTCATTTCTTCTGCATCTTCAGTAGTATTAATTTTTAATGTGATTTTATCCTTATTAGTATATACATCATCATTATTTATAACAATTGATTCTTCAAAAAGTATTTCAGGAATTTCCTTAGAATTAACCTCTGAAACATTCCCTGCCTTGTCCATATATTTTATATAAACAATTTTTTCTTCAGCATTTTTGTTTAAAATAAGTTCTTTTTCTTCAGTGTAATCCTCCCACTGAGCATCTTTAAACTCACTGTTAGATGAAATCATAACCTTACTTAATCCTGATAAATTATCATTAGCTTTTAGATGCAGAGTAATAGTTAACTCCTCATCTCCTAGTGACTGTTCTCCTTCTGCATATGTAATGCTTGGATTTGTAAATAAAATTATCGTTAGAACAATTATAGTAAATAGCTTACATAATTTACAATCAAACTTTTTCACTTTCTCCACTCCTTATCAATATTATGTCAAAGTAAATTCAAATGCTCTATAACTGAGCATTTGAATCATTAATCTAAAAATCCCAAGTAAAATCCCCTACTGGTGGAGTCTTGTCTACCTTAATTATTGCTTCATTTAATACGTTATTTCCTTCTTTATCAACTGTTTTATACTTTACTATTATTATACCCTCTTCAGTAATTTCACCATGCTTACTGCTCTTCCATGTCTTTCCTCCGTCTAAACTGTATGAATAATCATTAACAGTAGCTTCAACTGTATCATGAAAATCAAATTCTACATATTCATTTGTCCACTGTCCTTCGGTATATTCATATCCACTTTCTTTAGTAAAAATTAATGTATCTCCAGTAGATTTTGCTTCTTCTTTATCTGTTTGATTTTTATTATCTACTAATTTTTCATCTGTTTCCAATATAACTTTAAAGTTAATAATTTCTGATATATTATCATCCTTATCCTTAAATTTTATAAATACGTTTTTTATTCCATTACCTTCATCAAGTAACCATTTCATGTCAGGTGAATATTTAACCCATTTAGCATCTTTAAAATCACCAGTATTAGAAATCATCATATACTTAACATTTGCTGATTTCAAACCAGTATCCTCTAGATGAAGTGTTACTTCCTGATTATTAGTAATTCTAGAACCTTCATTTACAGTAATGTTTACCCTATCAACTGACTTATTTAATTTTTTTGTAGCTTTTTTCTTTTTAGCAATTTCCTTCTTTTTTGATGAATCATTGTTTGAATTATCATCATGTGTTGGTCTATACCAATCATCTCTATCTTCTGGACGTTTTGTCACGGTAAAGTTAAATGTTGTTGCTGGCCCTGCTTTATGTGTTGCTGTTTCTGCTATTCTTACTTGTAATGCTACTCTGCCAGTTAAGTCAGGTAAGTTTGATATTTCAGTACTATAGTATTCCCAATTTACTCCATCAATTGAGAATTCCATATTTCTTGTAATACCTGTTATTGTATTAGCTGCATCGTCACTTGTAACTCCTGTTACTGCTGGTCCGTCTGCTTTATCTACTGATATTGTAAATGTCGCTGTCTTTCCATTAATTGTTACCGTTAGTCTCTGACTTGATGCTACCGCTGAACTATCAAAGCCTGTTACATTGCCTTCTGATATTGTTTCAATCTTTGTAGTACCATCGCTATATGAACCTTTTACTACCATGCCTGAGATATCTAAATCATCTCCTACTTTATATGATAGTTTTGTTGGTAATGTTGTGATTTCTATGCTATTTAATGTTTCCACTGTAAAGTTAAATGTTGTTGCTGGCCCTGCTTTATGTGTTGCTGTTTCTGCTATTCTTACTTGTAATGCTACTCTACCTGTTAAGTCAGGTAAAATTGATATTTCAGTACTATAGTATTCCCAATTTACTCCATCAATTGAGAATTCCATATCTCTTGTCATACCTGTTATTGTATTCGCTGTGTCATCACTTATAACACCTATTAATGCTGGTCCTGCTGCTTTATCTACTGATATTGTAATTGTCGCTGTCTTTCTATTAATTGTTACCGTTAGTGTCTGAGTTGATGCTACCGCTGAACTATCAAAGCCTGTCACATTGCCTTCTGATATTGTTTCAATCTTTGTAGTACCATCGCTATATGAACCTGTTACTACCATGCCTGAGATATCTAAATCATCTCCTACTTTATATGATAGTTTTGTTGGTAATGTTGTGATTTCTATGCCGTTTAATGTTTCCACTGTAAAGTTAAATGTTGTTGCTGGCCCTGCTGTGTGCGTTGCTGTTCCTGCAAACCTTACTTGTAGTGCTACGTTTCCAGTTAAATCTGGTAACAGTGACATTTCTGTATTGTAACGTGTCCAATTTTCTCCATCAGAAGAAAATTCCATATCTCTTGTCATACCTGTTATTGTATTTGCTGCATCGTCACTTGTAACACCTGTTACTGCTGGTCCCTCTGCTTTATCTACCGATATTTCATATGTCATTGTTTTCCCATTAACTGTTACTGTTAATGTTTGACTTTCTACTGCTACTGAACTATCAAAACCTGTTACATTGCCTTCTGTTATTGTTTCAACCTTTGTAGTTCCATCGCTGTATGATCCTGTTACTATCATACCTGAGATATCTAATGATTCGCCTACTTTGTATACTAGTTTTGTTGCTGGTGTTGTAATTGCTATGCTATTTAATACTGGGACTACTTTTACATTGTAGTTTTTTAACCCTTTTGTTAAATTAAAGTTATGATTTAGTGTTTCAATTTCTTGTAATACATTATTTTCTATTGTTCCAATATAACTCCCTTCACTTTCAACTGTTTTTGCAAAGGATGCATAATTTGCTGGTAGTGAAACCATCTGAGTATTTGTCGTATTACCACCTACTATTTTGACATCAGTACTACTTGTCGTTGAAAGAGGTTCAGAAAATATTCCTGATATTATAGGTACACTTGATGTTATTGTGTTTGCATATATTGGAACTACATCTTTTCCAACTTGTTTATCCCCTATTTTATTTACAGACAAAACAGTGATTTTCGGCGTACCTGTAATCTTTAATGTATCGCAGAATATTTCACCATAAGCTTTAGAATATTTTCTTGTACCTGCAACGGCTTTTATAGTAGCACTTCCTCCAATTGTAATTTGGGTATTGCGATAACTACCTATATTGGGAGAACTCCATTTAATACTATCAGGAGTTGATGTATTTACAACTGCTGTTCCTTCTATGATAATATGGCTAGTTTCTATTCTGTCCCTAACATTAGAATAACCTGCTCCTATAGCGGAACTAACAAACTTACCATTCCCACTTTTTGCATTTACAACTCCACCATCTATTAAAACTTCACCTGCAATACCGCTATAATAACCAGAACCTCCACCAATTCCTGCGCCGGAAAATCTATAACTTGTACTGCCGCCAATAGCAGTTACATTTCCACCATGTATTGTAGTAGAGCCTCCATTACCTGCATATCCCTTTTTATATGCACCTGTAGAACCATCATTTACAGCGGCTCCACCTCCTATACCTGCACCTGTATAGTAATCACCATCTCCGCCTGTAGCTTCTATATTTCCACTATTAATAGTAATATTTCCCGAAGCTGGTGTTATAGCTATACCTTCTTCATCCTTTCTTCCATTGCCTCCTATACCTGCTCCCGGACCACTATTTTCGTAATTTCTACCACCAATAGCAATAAGATTACCTGTACCGTCAATTATAAGAGAACCTGCCGTTCCACCTACTGGTGTTTCCACCTTTATACCTGCTTTAGTAGATCCGCTTTTAAATGTATTAGTTCTACCCTCTTTAAGTGTTATGTTTACACTCGCTCCATCCCCAATATCAAATGCACATGCATCATTAGTTTCACTAACATCAACATTAACATTATCTAACGTAATATTAGCTTCCATTACATTAGGGTCTACTTTAATTGTATTTACTTTTGTGTTCCCTATTATTGTGTAATCTCCACTACTTGTGATAACAACGTTATCTATAGATACGTCCAATACCATTTGTCCTGTAAACCCAAATGTAGTTTCCTGTCCTGCTTTATGTGTTGCTGTTTCTGCTATTCTTACTTGTAATTCTACATTACCTGTTAAGTCAGGTAAGTTTGATATTTCTGTACTGTAACGTGTCCAATTTTCTCCGTCAGTTGAAAATTCCATATCATCAGTCATACCTGTTATTGTATTAGCTGCATCGTCACTTGTAACACCTGTTAATGCTGGTCCATCTGCTTTATCTACTGTTATTGTAAATGTCGCTGTCTTTCCATTAATTGTTACCGTTAGTGTCTGACTTGATGCTACAGCTGAACTATCAAAACCTGTTATGTTATCTTCCGTTATTGTTTCACCCTGTTTATTACCATCACTATATGTACCTGTTACTACCATACCTGTGATATCTAATTCTTCTCCTACTTTATATGATTGTTTTGTTGCTGGTGTTGTAATCGCTATGCTATCTAATATTGGTACTAATTCAATATCTTTAAAAGTAGGAAATCCATAATTTTTACCATCTATAATAGCCCACTCTTTCCAATCAGAACAAGCCCATTCTTCCCTCTCAGTAATATCCCACTCTATTCCATCTCTTTCATTCAGCTTATCAACTAAATCTCCCTCTGTTCCTGCTAAAGCCTTCATTTCCATTTCTGTTAGTGCTGTTATTCCGTAATCATCATCTCCAGCACCTTTTTTACTCACTCCTTGTGAACCATTAACTATCTGTGCTGCATTACTATTATAATAAACATTTATGAATGTACAATCACTTCGACTCCCAGCAAAACCGCCTAACTTTGATTCTTCTCCACCTGTTAAATCCACTGTTGCATAGCTATTCCTTATTTTACTGCCTATACTTGTTCCTACAAGTCCTCCTATTTCCATTACATTACTATTTGTCACATCACCTTCTACATAGCTGTTACTTATATAAGAGAAATAGCTTACTCCAACAAGTCCTCCATCATATGTGCCCATTCCACTTCCTTTTATTTTTTTATTATAACAATTTATGTTAACACTTACTCCAACATTTTTTATTGTTGCACTTTTAATTAATCCAAATAATCCAACATTATCATATTCACTATTTGGTTTTGAATCTGTTCCTATCCATAAATTATTTATCTGCTTTCCATTACCATCAAAATAACCCTTAAAACTATTATTAAAATCTTTTCCAATAGGCACCCATTCATGAGCTTCAAGGTTAATATCATCTGTTAATTTATAATATTTTTTAGCTGGTTCTTTTCCTTCATTTACAGAATCCGCCAAATGCGCTAATTCTTCTGCTGTTGCAATTTGATATGGATCATCTACCGAACCATCTCCTCCTGCAAAGCTATCTGAAGCATAATTTTGCCAGTTATCAGTTGACTCAGTATTTAACGTTGTTAATTCACTTTCATCTTTTTCCCATTTCGCATAAATAGTTGTATCTTCTGTTATTACAGTATTTTCGAAATCAAATCCTGTTTCATATTTATTATCAACATACCAGCCGTTAAAAATATATCCTTCCTTACTTATTTCCTCTGATCGTGATGCTTTTTCATTATATGTTACAGTTTGGCTTTCTACCGAACTTCCTCCATCTACTTCAAAACTTACATTATACCTTTCAGCATCATAGCTTTTTTCTATTCTTTTACTTTCACTTTTATCAGTACTTGTTACTGATATATATACTTTTCCTGTATCTTTTCCTAGCTGTGGTATACTTATAGATGCTGAAGTTGTTGTTTCTATCTTTACAGCTACTGCAGTTTCTAATAGATTTCCTCCACTTGCAGCATCGTATACCTTAACACTACATCCTTCCATAATCCCTGTTACTTCTACAGTATCATCTGCATCACTATTATTAGTAATGATTATATTTTCTTTTAATGGTGCAGCACTCTGTATTTGCTCAACTTCAGTTAATTCACTTTCATCTTTTTCCCATTTTGCATAAATTGTTGTATCTTCAGTTATTACAGTATTTTCGAAATCAAATCCTGTTTCATATTTATTATCAACATACCAGCCGTCAAAAATATATCCTTCCTTACTTGGTTTCGCTGGCTGTATTACTTTTCCATTATAAACTACACTTTGACTATCTACGGAACTTCCTCCATCTACTTCAAAGCTTACAGTAAACATTTCAGCATCCTTTACCTTAACAATTTCTGCTTCAGTAAGTTCTATCGCTTCCACTGTATCATCTGCAGCACTATTATTAGTAACTGATATATTATCTTCTAATGGTGCTGCACTTTGTATTTGCTCAACTTCAGCTAATTCTTCTGCAAATACATTTTGATATGGAACTAATGTTAAAATAAAAACAAATGTAATTATTAATGACATACAACTCTTAAATCGTTTTCTTTTCATTCTTTACCTCCTTGAAATTTTTATCTCTTTATGTAATTTTTGAGCCAAACTTGATTATATCACCATTTCCCCCAATCTAATCTAAAGAAATCTTAAAGATTTAAAGGGATGGGTTACCCCATCCCTAAATTAATATATAAAATGTGCTTCCCTTTTTGTATTCGCTCTCTAACCAAATCTCCCCATTATGCTTATGAATAATTTCCTTTGCAATATACAATCCCAATCCTATAGATTCTTTCCTAGCATTTTTTCCTTTATAGTATCTATCAAAAATGTGTGTAATATCTTCTTTTTGTATTCCTATTCCATTATCTTTTATGGATATTTTTACTTTATCATCTTCTAAAACAGTGGAAATTTCTATGCTTCCATTTTCTTCAGTATATTTAACAGCATTTATAATTATATTTTCAATGGCACGATATAATTTTATTCTGTCCACTTTTTTATAGATTTCTACTTTTTCATCTAACTTTAATGAGAGTTCAATGTTTTGGGGCTCTGCTTTGAATGCTGTATCTTCCACTATACTTTTTACAAAATTATTTATATTTACTTCTTCTTTAACTAGAATAAGCTTCCCATCTTCAAGTCTAGATAATAAAAAAAAGTCATCCACAAGCTCATTTAAATATTTTGTTTTTTCATATATTCTTCTTATATATTTTTCTTTGTCTTCTTCGCTCTTTACATTTCCATCTATAATAGCCTGAGCGTACCCCATGATTACTGTTATAGGTGTTCTCAAGTCATGAGATATATTGGTCATAAGACTGGTTTTATGACGATTCGCATCTTCTGCTTCTTTTTTTGCTATTACTAATTTTCTAAAAGTTGTGTATCGATAGTATATTAATATGAGCACTATTAATGTAAGTATCAAAATTATAAATATGAGTTTTTTCTCATTAAGATTATTTTTAGGCATAATTAGCGCCTTTTCATAAAGCTCGTTATAGTTTATACTTTCAATAACTTTATTAATGATAGGAATTAGTTCGCTGTACTCCTTTCTTACAGCCATATGAATTTTATTCTTTTCTTTTAATTCACCTACGATTTTAATATTTTTAGTAGTTCCCTCTTCTCTGTAGCATGTAAAAACTGGAGTCTCACAAATAGTATAATCTGTTTTTTTATTTGAAACGTATTTTAAAGCTTCTTCCATATTTTCTACTTGAATAATTTCAGCATTAGGATTCTCTTTTAAAATTCCATCTATAACCCAGTATCCTCTAGGTACCACAAAACTTTTTTTATTTACTTCAGCTATACCATTAACTAATTTTTGATTATCTTTATGTCCAAGTATAACTTGAGTCATTTCAATATAATGTTCTGAAAACTCAAGATACTTTAATCTATTTTTTGTTTGTGCTACAGCTGGAAGAATGTCAATCCTTTTTTCACTGGTACTTCGTAATATTTCATCCCATGTTTCCTTCGCTGAATTTTTATACATTTTAAATCTCAATCCTGTTAATTCACTTATTAGTTTTATAATTTCTATTCCCATTCCACTTGGATTTCCATCTTTATCAATGTATTCTATTGGAATATAATCTTGAGCTACTCCTACATTAATATCCCTATTTTTATGTTCGTTAATCCATTTTAGCTCTTCATTTGTAAATATTTCTTGATTAATATTTATTGTATTACTTTTGATAGTCATTTCCTTAGGTTCCTTAGTCTTAATAACCAATAAAACTACTATACATAACAATATTGTAATCGTTATTACAAAATTTCTTTTCAATTTCTTACCACCTTCATTTCATTGAATCCTTTATCATCATATCTCCTTTTTATACAAGAAAAACAATTTTATAGCATTTTTTGATATAATTCTGCTTAAATCTTTGTCTATTATACCAATAATGTACATAATATGATAATATAAATATATAAACTTATCAAGGTAGGTGATAGAGTTACTTTTTAGTAACTAGTTCATATGACAGAATACAATATACTCATTGTTGATGATGACCCAGATATTATTGAAGTTATTAAGCTTTATCTTTCCAATTCCAGATATAATATACATACTGCTGGTAATAGTAAAGAAGCTTTACAAAAAATAGGGAATTTTAATTTTCATTTAATCATATTAGATGTAATGCTGCCTGACATTCAAGGAACTACTCTTTGTCAAGAAATTAGACAGTATATATATTGTCCTATCATCTTTATTAGCTGTATTGACGAGGAAGAGTATATACTGAATGCACTACATATGGGAGGAGACGATTACATACGAAAACCTTTTAATCCAAAAGAATTGGTTGCACGTGTAAAATCTAACTTAAGAAGAGTAGAGTATGACCAGACTCCCCAAATAACTAATAATAAACAATTATTTGCTAAAGACTTGGTAATTGATGTAGAAAAGTTTACGGTCATTAAGAATACTAAGGAAATCCTGTTATCTCCCTTAGAATTTGACATTCTTTTGTTTATGGTACATAATCCTAACAAAACACTAAGTTATTCGGAAATATATACCCATGTATGGAAATCCGATTGTTTAGGGGATACAAGAACTTTAATGGTTCATGTTAGTAATCTAAGAAAAAAAATAGAGGCTAATAGTACAACAAAATATATACAAACTGTAAAAAAGAAAGGATATATATTCTCAAATCATATAATCTCTTAAGTATAACGTGAAGTAGTTAGAATAATAATCTTTATTAACTTTAATAAACAAAAAGACCATGAAGATTTTAGCAATCATTGCTCTCTTCATAGCTTTTTGTGTTAAAGTTAGAAAAGCTCGTAATAATAACATTTCTCCCAATTATTTAATACTCTATAGACTAATATTCCTTTTAAATCCCACGTATGTGGCCACAAAATAAATAGAGTAAACTACTAAGAATAGAATCAATGTTGCTCCATAGAAGGTAAATGTAGTTGCTTCAAGCTGTGTTCCTCTTAAAAGCTGTTGATTTAACTTCATTGAAATAGTGAAACTAACTATGATAGGAATTACTATTGGGAACATGAAGTAAATTAACAGTTGCTTAAACACCAATTGATTTCGTTCCTTCTCATAGAGACCTAATTGGTTTAATATCCTATATCTATACTTGTACTTTGCAGAATCACTTAACTGTTGAACCGCTAACACTGTAAATGCAACACATGCAAATACCAATGCAACATAGAAAATAGATGAAACCACTGTGATAATGGCTGCCTTAACCTCATAATCAAGCCCTCCATTTTTCACCATAATATTGTCGTAAATCATATAGACACTATCTATTCCCATACCATGATCGATTTCGTAATCTCTATGACCAGAACTTGCCCATTTATCTGCATCCTGTAATATATAATTCTTAAGATTTTTATAAAGTTTTTCATTAGATTCCCTTTTCGTACTTGCTGCATACTGTGAATAATATACTTCCATTTCACTTACTGCTTCATCTGGTACTACCAATATAAATCCAGCACCATTTTGTCCATTTTGCGAAAAATTCTCTGAATAAACTCCCTTGCATGAATAAGTTATATTATCTATATCCATTGTTGGATTTTTTTCAATATATTGAATATAAGAATCTGATGCAGAAGAAACCGCATGAATCAAGAACTCATTATCACTAAGGGTTATTTCATCCAGGCTTAGAAGTCTTCTTAAAACATTATAATCGCTTACTTTCAAATAGGTATCATATTGAAAATACCCACCTGAAATTTCATTCGCAACTAGTACATCCGTGTACGTACTAGTTGCCCCCTTATAAATACCATAAACAATACTTTCCTTTATCCAATCGTTTTCATCCATATAAGCAGATACATCTTCAAATTTTTCATCCTGATTAAGCACTGAAATACACACATCAAAGGGAACATACTGCTCTATTTCATCCTTGAAACTACTTAATCCAACTGCGTAATTGCTGCTCAGTAAGGTTAGAGTAAATAGTACAGCTAAAGTTCCCATTGTAAATCCCATTGTATTAATCTTAGAGGATAGTTGACGGAATAGAAAAATATTAGTTTTCTTATATTTAAGAACTTTAGATTTTGAAAATACCATAACCATAACACCTGATATTCCCATATAAAAGCTATAGATAAAAAATACCACACAAATCAGAGTAACAATAACAGGTGCACCTTTCAGTGCTACAATTCCTGCAATTAAAGATAGTACAAACATAACGCAGCTTTTCTTAATGTTTTTGATTTTAATTACATCATTCTTTTTATCTACGTAAAGTAAATCACATATCTTCATTTTCTTTAGCCTTCTGTTGTTTTTTAATGTAACCAAGAACATGATTGCACCATAGTAAAGAATTGTAAGCAATAATGCCTTAATATCAAATCCTATAACAATATTAAAATCTTTTCCAAAGAAGGCCGTAACAACAGCGGTGAGTAATTGGAATATAAAACTCCCTAGAATAACACCAAAAATAAAAGAAATTATCCCTAACAAAATATTTTCACAAAGAAAGAGTTTGGATATTTTTTTATTTTCCATACCAAGCAATAAATAGGTTCCAAATTCTTTACTTCGTTTATCAAGCATGAACCTGGTCATATAGTTAATAAGCCAGGCAATAATAATTACAACAATAATAGAAAAAAGGACAAGTAAAAACATATAGTCTGTCATATGACTATTCATTCCGAGAATCATATCAGAAAACATCATAGAATTAAATGCAAACATTAAGGATACAACGATTGTAATAGTTATAATATAGATAAAATAATCCTTAATAGATCTTTTTACATTACGATATGCCAATTGGGTTAGCATGGTTAGAGCCACCTCCTAGCAGAGATAAAACATCTAGAATTTCACTATAAAACTGCTGTCTGGTTTTCTCTCCTCGTACTAGTACATTGAATATTGTTCCATCTTTTAAAAAGAGAATCCGCTTACAATAACTAGCAGAAAAAGGATCATGCGTAACCATCAAAATGGTTGCCATTAGCCTTTGGTTCATAGTATTCATAGATTCCAATAACATCTGTGCAGATTTTGAATCAAGAGCACCAGTGGGTTCATCTGCCAATATAAGTTTTGGATTATTAATTAATGCCCTTGCACATGCACATCTCTGTTTCTGTCCACCAGATACTTCATATGGAAATTTCTTTAGTATCTGAGATATACCCAATTGATCTGCTATTTTTTCTACCTTACTGTCAATTCCATTTGCTTTAGCATTGTTGATTGTTAAAGCCAAAGAAATATTCTCTTCAATGGTAAGTGTATCTAGTAAATTAAAATCCTGAAATATAAATCCTAAGTTCTCTCTTCTAAAACCTGCAAGTTCTCTATCTTCAATTTCTGTAATATCAGTATCATCATAGTAGATATGTCCAGCAGTTACTGTGTCAATAGTTGATATTACATTCAGCAAGGTTGTCTTTCCAGAACCTGAAGCTCCCATGATTCCTAAAAACTCTCCTTTTTCTACACCAAAACTGATATTTTCTAATACTTTAGTGATATTCCCCTCATTCCCATAGTATTTATCAATATTACTAATTTTAAGAATCTCATTCATGTTCATTCATATCTTCCTTTCAAATAATATAAGCTGCATAATCAAGCTTTACAGTTACATTCTTGTCAAAACTTAAGCTTATCTTAATTATAGAAGGAAATTCATAATTCTTGTATCTAACAGGATTACATTTATCTTTCAATTTTGCAAGATAAACTCTCCCCTTGGAAAACTAATTGTAATCTTCGTATATTTATCTATTTCAGATTCTGCATATATCTCTAATCCAAGTTTATTGCATAGCTTTTTACTTAGATACAACCCCATTCCTGTTGACTTCTCTGTTTTCCTTCCATTACTCCCAACAAAGTTTTTATCAAAGATTCTATTAATCTCACTTTCTTTTATTCCTATTCCATTGTCTTCAATAACCAATACTGTTCCATTCTTCATCTCTTCTGTATATATCCTTATCATAGAATTTTCAGGTTTCTTATATTTTACTGAATTGACCAATAACTGATTTACTATAAATTCCAGCCATTTGCCATCTGTGCAAACATAGGTGTTCTGGCATCTTTTTTCTATCTGAATGCCGTTCTGAATAAAAAACTGTATATTTTTACCAATTGTGCATGCTACAAGCTTATCCATATCTATTTTCTGTACCATATAATCTTTCCAGACCTCATTGGATCTGGCATAATAAAGAGCTTTCTCCACATCATTTTCCATTTTTCTGAGTTCTAAAAGAATCTTTCGGGTTACATCTGTCTTATTGTTTTCACACATTAACTGAATTGATGCTATTGGCAGCTTCACCTCATGAATCCAGCTTTCAATGTATTCTTTATATTCCTGCCTATCATACTTAATACCATTCACCTGTTCTGTCATGGATTTTAAAGCTCTTCTTAAGATTGAAACATACTCTTTATCTTCTAATCGATATGGTTTTTCAATCATCTCAGAAATTAAGTACTTCTGCTCTAATAAATCTAACTTAGTCTTAATTCCATTAAAATATTTTTTCCTACTTATGTAATTGATAATAGTATATCCGATGAACACAATTGACCACGCTGCTAAAATAAGAGCAATTACCTCTAGATTATTTCCCATTGCATACAAAAACACCGATAAGGCTAGTCCACATGATATGTTCAGTAAAATGATTCCAATTTTATCTTTCAAATAATCTCTAAAGTTCATATTTCCTCCAAGTATAGATAATAATCAATAAGTATGCCATGTAACTACATCATACTTTATATCCTAACCCTCTTTTTGTTTCTATAAAATTCATTGCACCAATTTGCTCCAATTTCATTCTTATTCTTCTTATATTCACACTCAAATTATTATCATCAATATACATTTGGTTGTTCCAAAGATATTCAATAATCTCCACTCTAGGTATAATTTTGCCTGTATTATGAAACAAATAATACATTATTTTCAATTCATTTCTCGTTAATTCTACGGATTTGCCATTATATTCAATGATTCCAGTTGCTATATTTAATTCAAGATTTTTATATATAAATGAATGGCCTTCATTATTTGAATTTCCATAAACTCTCTTTAGTACTGTAGAAATTCTAGCCAATAACACAGCTGAATTATAAGGTTTTGAAACATAGTCATCTCCACCCATATTTATACAATTAAGTTCATCCATTGATGTGTTACAGCTAGTGACAAATATAATTGGAACTTCAGAAAAAGCACGGATTTCCATGCATATTTTTAGTCCGCTAGTTTCTGGCAGATTAACATCTAATAAAATTAAATCTGGGTTTTCATTTTTAAATGTATTAACAACATTCGTAAAATCAGTCACTTCAACAACTTCATACATCGCATTATGCAATAATACTATCAATTCATCCCGGATGCTTTTCTCATCCTCAACAATCATAATTTTAAACATTCACATTCACCTTGCTATATTTATTTTATATCTTGTTTATTATCTTAGTTACTAACCTCACTTCACTTTGTAAAATATTACTGAATTGTATTCAAAATAATATCTTTATGTAATATTCTATAAATTTCAAATCATTCCCTCTAAATTCCGTAGATATTCTAATATTTTTATATTTTTAATTAATATATAATAATACCCGTTATTTTCTAATATTCAATTTATAAATCACAATAACACAGTGAAGTTTTAGCCATAACTCAATTGACTAAACAAACCTCCTACAATACTACTTTGCAAATAATATCAGGAGGTTTTGAGATAATATATTATTGATCAATTCTAAAATTATTTTACTGTTGTTTACCATACTACTTAGTTCTTCTTTACATTAATGATCTATTGATTAAGAATAAAATTTTATCTAATGAATCTTTATTTATCTTTTCTTGTTCATATTTCACTTTGTCTATCTTTCTTTGAATACTGTCTGCTCTATAATTCTTACTTCTTTCTAATTTCATGATTGTTCCTCCTTATTACTTATTCTTATTTACATTCCGTAAATTCTTATTATGTGAGCTTTTCTTTCTTGCTCATACTTTACTTTATCTATCTTTCTTTGAATACTGTCTGCTTCGTAGTTCTCGCTTCTCTCAAGACTCTTCTTCATTCTTAGTAGTTTCATAACTTCGCCTCCCTTAACTCTTAATCTTATAGTTATTTAAGTTTAATCTTATTGAACTCTTATAGTACAACATATGCACTTTGCCTAATTTGTGTTACTAAATTTCAAAATTATTTAACTTTTTTTATTTTTCTAATCAGTTAATTGAATTTGTAAATTTTTTTGTACTATAATTAAATTATGGAATATACTATTAATATAAGAGACTTTTGTTCAAAGATTTTAACATTAATATACTAAAAAATAATAGTTTAAGGGTGTGAAAAAATGAGTGCTACTATGGGTGAAAAAATTAAACGACTAAGAAAAGAATTAACCCTCACTCAATCTCAACTTGCTGGTGATGAGATGTCCAAAAGTATGTTAAGTCAAATTGAAAATAACGTAGCAAAGCCTTCAATGAAAACACTTAAGTACATTGCTTCAAAATTAAACAAACCAATATCATACTTTTTAAATGATGAAAATATTGAAAATTCAAAACCAATTGAACTTCCAATAGAATTGATAAATATGAAATTAAAAAATATTGATGAATTCCTTAAAAATATAAATGGTGAAAAAGCAAAAGAAGAAACTGAGAAATTATTAGAAGAGTATAATTTTAATAAAAATAGTAAGATCTATGCGGATGTTATTTATAGATTAGGGGGAAGTTTAAATTTATTAAACAAATTTGATGAAGCTGAAGATTTAATCAATAAATCAATCAAAATATATTTAGATAATAATCTCTATATCAACGCTGCTAAAACTTATCTAGAATTAATAGACCGTCACTGGGATGTATTTGACTACGAAAAGTGCCTTAAATTAACAAAAGAAGCAAATGAAATATACAATAAATCTAGTACAAAAGATACTTTTTTTGAAATTGAGCTCCTCTACATGAAGTCTATAATGTATTCTACTCTTGCCGATTTCAAAAAAACATTATCAGTACTCCAAGAAGCCATAACACTATCAAATGATGAAAAAACCTATTATAAAATAGATGAAATATATAAAATTTATGCACTTATAAATTTCAAAGAGGGCGATTATGAATCTTTCAAATATAATTTAAATAAAGCAAAGCAGTATGCAGAATTTACCGAAAATAAAAAAACACTTTCTATTATTGAATATAACTTAGCCGAATATGAAAATGAAATGTTCAATCCCTATTCAGCTCTTGAACATTTAGAACGTTGTTCAACAGAATATAATCGAAAAGATCATTGGGTTCAAATAGAAAAAGCTAGATCATTTTATCTTCTGAAAGAATATGACACTGCACTGAAAATTATAAAAAAAGCTGATTATCCTTCAAGATATAAGCACAGACTTGATTATCTAAATATATGGAAAGGCAAAATTTATGAAGGACTTATTTTAAACAAACTTGGAAACTCCTCAGAAGCAATAGAATCAATAAATGAAGGTATTAAAAAAATGGAATTTTTCTCAGATTCCAAAGAACTTGCTTTTGCTTATAAATCATTAAGTGAAGTTTATGGTGAAATGAAAAACTATAAAGAAGCTTACATTTTTTTGCAAAAGGCTGTTAATATTGAAGATTCTTTAAAATTTTTACGATTAAAAAGCAGCAATTGAAACCATCTTTACAATGAATAAAACAATTTAATAATAATTGCATAAGAATATGATATGGAGCTAGGATTAACCTAGCTCTATATTAAAAATATCAAAATATTTGAAGTCAGGATGTTGAAAAAGTCCAATCTCATCGTCACTAAGACTCGCTGTGCTGCTCGAGTACTATTTGTACACTGCGCTGCTCGCTCATCTTGTTCCTTGACCTTGGGCTTTTTCAACGCCTGAAATTCTTAAGACAGAAAACAGAGTAAAAACAATATGTTATACTTTGTCAACAAACTCACTTCAAAATATTTGAAGTCTTTTGTTGCCAATATGTTTAGCAATTAAAAAATTTATATTTTGTGCAAGCTGTGTACACTTCTCCTGATTCATATACTTTACATGGAAAACTTGGTTGATTTATTGCATCAGGATAATCTTGAGTTTCCAGACATACACCAAGATTTCTTTCAGATTCTCTACCTCCACTTAATATCAGCTCATCCCCCATTTGGTTTGATGCATATATTACAACAACTGGTTGATCCGTAGAAATCTCCATACCTCTTCCACTTTTTTCGTCTTCTAATTTAATTTGAGCAATCTTACTCTTATTAAATACCCAAGGATGATCGTATCCACCACAATTTAAGAGTTGCTCTTCCTGTTTGTTTATATCTTCACCGATTTTCTTTTCTTCAGTAAAATCAAACACTCCACCTTTTACATCAGCAATTACTCCAGTTGGTATTGTTTGATCGTCTACATATATAACATTGTCAGCCTTTAATGTTAATTTATGATTTAAAATATTATCTTTTAAATTTCCACTTAAATTAAAGTAAGTGTGGTTTGTTAAATTGATCAGTGTTTTTTTATCACTCACACCACTAAACTTTATTTCAAATTCATTTTGGTCTGTTAATGTATAGGTTACTTGAGTTTTTAAATTTCCTGGGAATCCTTCTTCACCGTCAACACTTAAGTAATTCAATACTAAACTAACACTATCTTCATCAATTAAATTTTTTGTATCCCAAATAGCTTTATCAAATCCCTTGTTTCCACCATGAAGGTTATTCACACCGTTATTTTGAGCAAGTCTATATTCCTGGCCATCTATTTCAAATCTCCCCTTTGAAATTCTTCCAGCAGATCTTCCTACTATACATCCGAAATAGGGTGATTGTTCCTCATATTCACTAATAGTATCAAATCCTAAAACAATATTTTCAAATTTTCCATCTTTACCAGGTGTAATTATCTCCCTAATAATTCCACCGTAGTTTAAAACTTTAACTTTGATGTTATTTTTATTGATTAGTTCAAATTCTAAAACTTCTTCACCACTTTTAAGTTTTCCAAATACCGATTTCTTTATAGTTTTCATATTATCTCTCCATAACTTTTCTTTGTAGAAGTTCTACCCATTAGGCAAGTTTAAAAAATTAAAAGTCAGTATACTAGTCTATTTTGTATCTTTAACATGTCATTTATTTTTACATGCCTTAATACTTTTTAAGAATTTCATAAATGCTTCTTGTCCTTTTGTGTCCATCTTAAACACTCCAGCATGTTCAAGAACAGTCTTGAACTTCTCTCCCACTTCTTTTTTCAAGATTTCATTTACATTATTTTTATTTATATCTGGATATTTCTCTTTTAATTCATTAAGCCACTCCTCATGCTTTAACATGCACTGGTCATTTTTAATCTCCAATTCTTTATTAGTTAAATAGCCTGCAATCTTTTCTAGTTCTTCTTTTAACCTAGCTGGCAATACAGCTAATCCCATAACCTCTATTAGCCCAATATTTTCTTTCTTGATATGATGCAATTCTTCATGTGGATGGAAAATTCCCATAGGATGTTCACTGCTTGTTCTGTTATTTCTTAAGACTAAATCAAGCTCATATTCTTGATTTATCTTTCTGGCTATTGGTGTTATTGTGTTATGTGGAGTATCATCAGTATATGACATTATCTCAACTGATGGGTCGCTGTAATCTCTCCATGCATTTAAAATTTTGTCAGCTACTTCTGAAATTTCTTCTCTGTCTTTCCCTTTTAATCTCACTACAGACATTGGCCAATTAACTATACCTATTTCAACATCAAAATACTCATCATATTTTATGGTTTCTTTCACAGGTGCTTTTGCCATTGCAAATTCATAATTTCCACCTTGGAAGTGATCATGTGAAAGAATTGACCCTCCCACTATTGGTAAATCTGCATTGGAACCTACAAAATAATGAGGTATTTTTTCTGTGAATTCTAACAATCTATCAAAAGTACTTTTTGATATTTTCATAGGCTCATGTTCCCCTTTAAAAACAATTGAATGTTCATTGTAGTAAACATAAGGAGAATACTGCAGATACCATTTTGAATCATTTAGAGTTATAGGTATAACTCTATGAGTTTGTCTAGCTGGATGATTTACTCTACCTGCATATCCCTCATTTTCTTTGCATAATAAACATTTAGGATACGCTGTAGATTTCATATTTTTAGCAGCGGCAATAGCTTTAGGGTCTTTTTCTGGTTTAGAAAGATTAATAGTTATATCAATATCGCCATAAACTGTTTGTGTTTTCCATACCATATTTTTAGCAACTCTGTCAGTTCTAATATAATTAGAATCTTTGCTTAACTTATAATAATACTCTGTGGCTTTTTTAGGGTCTTCCTCATATTTCCTATTAAAAATGGAAATCACTTCAGAAGGTCTAGGCATAATACAATTCATTATTTTTGTATCTAAGAGATCTCTATAAACAGGACTATCATGTTTTAATACTCCATTATCAACTGCCCACTTCAAAATATTATCTAATATTTCTACAGAATTTTCTAATTTTTCATCCGGAATCTCTACAACTTTAAAATCATCTAAATCTAAAACATTTAAAATTATATTCCTAGAATATATCCAATCTTCCTTCTGCATTAACTCTTTATCAAGAGCGTATTTCAACAATCTTTCTATTTCTAGGTAAATATTCATTTTTCATTGCTCCTTCTACTTTTCAGTTCTCTAGCTCCACCACCAACTGTGGCAACATAAAAACTTGGTTCCCAACCAATTATATTAGCATATTCTCCTCCTATATTATTGATAAAATCATCAACATTTTCATTTTTCACAATACTAACAGTACATCCACCAAAACCAGCACCTGTCATTCTAGAACCTATTACACCTATTTGCTTTAAAGCTAAATCTACTAAAACGTCTAACTCTTTACCTGTTACTTCATAATCATCTCTTAACGATTTATGGGAGGCAATCATCAATTTTCCGAATTCCTCAATATCTCCATTTTCAAGAGAATCAACAGCTTTAATAGTACGACGATTCTCATATACAGCATGTTTGACTCTTTTTCTATCTATTTCATTTGTGATTAAATGTTTGTTTTCTTCAAATTCCTCTTCTGTTAATTCTCCTAAAGAATTAATATTCAATTTCTCTTTTAATTGCTCAAGAGCTCTGTCACACTCACCTCTTCTTTCATTATATTTTGAGTCAGCTAAACCTCTTCTTTTATTTGTATTTGATATTACAATAGATGAATCTTTTAAATCTATATTTGTATATCTGTATCTTAATGTATTACAATCAAGGAGAATAGCTTTTCCTTCTCTTCCCATTCCAATAGCGAATTGATCCATGATTCCGCAGTTTACACCTACAAACTCATTTTCTGCTTTCTGACTCAGTTTAACCATTGAAATCATATCTATATCAAGATTGAACAATTCTTTTAATATTGTGCAAGTAACTAATTCTAATGATGCTGAAGATGATAAGCCTGCACCATTAGGAATGTTTCCGTAAATCAGAATATCCATACCGCAATCTATTTGATATCCTGCATCTTTAAAAAACTTTATTACACCCTTAGGATAATTTCCCCAATCATGTTCTTCATCAAGAACCAGTCTATCTAATGTAAATTCTATAATCCCCAGTTCCTCAAAATTTTCTGAATAAAGTCTTACTTTATTATCTTTTCTCTTACTAACAACAGCATATGTCCCAAAACTTAAGGCACATGGGAAAACATGCCCTCCATTATAATCAGTATGCTCTCCAATTAAATTTACTCTACCGGGAGCAAAGAAGACTCTCATATCCTTCGCATTTTTGTGAAACATTTTTTTAAAATCACTTTTGATTTTTGCAATTAATTTCATGTTGACACTCCTTTATTAAATAATTATTTAATAAAAATACTTAACTCAAACTTAGTTTATTTAGTGACTAAACTAAGTGCGTAAAAAAACTTTCTTTTTTGATTTACCCCAAGAACTTATTCATTGAGTTTGATCTTTGGGGTAAATCATCTTATATTTTAATATCAGATTAAATACTAAACAAGTCTCTGATTACCAAAGTTGCAGCACCAATAATACCCGCATCTTGTTTTAAAGAAGTCTCTCCAATATATATATTATTCAAATTATGATTCATGCTTTTTTCAAAAACAGTTTTTTGTATTTCTTCATATATAAATTCTCTAGCTCTTGAAACCCCTCCTGCTAATATAATACTATCAGGATTTAAAATGTTAACAACCATTGAAATACCAGTACCTATATACCTTCCTGTTTCTTTTAATATTTCTATAGAAAGCTGATCTCCATTTAAAGCTTCTTTGTAGATATCCAGTGATGAAATATTAGATATATCCATTTTATTTAATATGCTGGATTTTCTTCCACTTTTTATTTTGGATTCAAATCTATTTACTATGCCTTCTCCTGAAGCTATACTCTCAAAACAACCATATTTGCCACACTTGCATTTAATTTTTTCATTTGTCATACTTACATGGCCAATCTCTCCAGCACCAAAGTTATTCCCTTTATACAAATCTCCATTTAAATATATTCCAGCTCCAATACCCGTTCCAATATTTAAAAGTATAAAGTTTTTTGAATCCTTTGTTGCTCCAAACCACTTTTCTCCAAGAGCCATTGCTCTTGTATCATTTTCTATAATTACAGTTTTATTAAATTCCTTTTGAAATATATCAACAATATTAATATCATGCCAATTAAAAGCAGGTGCATAAATCGATATTCCATTTTCACTTTCAACAAGACCGTGAATTCCCATTCCAATTCCTATTGTCTTTTGAAAGTTATCGTCATACCCTTCTACAACTTTATAAATGGATTCTTTTAAAGTTTCACCGATTGAATCAAAATCTTTTTCTTCACTAAATTGTAATATAACTTTATTAATAACATTTCCATTGATATCAACTAAGGCAGTAGTAACTTTCTTTATTCCCATATCAACGCCTATTATGTAATTTTCACTACTATTCAACTCTAAGAGAATTGGTTTTCTTCCTCCACTTGATTCTCCTATTCCAACTTCTCTTATGATTTTTTTATCTAAAAGATCTGAAACATTACTAGATACAGTTGCTGGATTCAGTGCTACTATTTTCGATATATCGGCTCTTGAGATGGGGCCACGCTCTCTTATTGTTTTTAATATTGAATTTGTATTAATCTTTTTAATTAGATTTTTATCTGCTCTATTAATTATTTTCATATATTCACAACTTTCTTTGTTTATTAAATAAAGTATATATTTATAGTCTATCAATGTAAAATTTAATTGTCAAGACACTTTAGATTTATACTCAATTATTCAGAATTACCTAATGAAATTTCATACACTCAAGCATATACTATAGAGAAGTAAAAATAACAGGGCAATATCCATCTTTCCATGGAGTGAGGCAAACACCTGGGAAGAGAAAGTAGAATGCTTCTCAACCAGATATTTTGACTCCTGATACCCATGACTCATTTCTTAACTAAAATTCTGAAACAGTGTAGCTTATAATCTATATTTTCTGTTTATATCTATAAAAGTGATGTGCTAAAATATCTCTCTGCTCTATCAGGTAGTATAGTTACTATATTTTTATCTTTACCATATTTTTCAGCCATTTTAATAGCTGCCCACATATTAGCCCCAGACGATGTTCCAACCAAACATCCACATACTTTAGCTAATTTTCTTGCATATGCTATGGCATCCTCATCTGTAACCTCTATAACTTCATTGATTATAGATGTATCTAAAATATCTGGTATAAATCCATCGCCAATTCCTTCAATTCTATGAAGCCCCGGTTCGTGCCCAAGTAAAGCTGATACATTTTTAGGTTCAACAGCAGCTATAACACATGATGGATATTTTTCTTTTAAATACTTTCCAACTCCAGCTAAAGTTCCACCACTTCCTAATCCTGAAACAAAAACATCAACCTTTTCATTGAGCTGATTACATATTTCCACTGCAGTAGTTTTATAATGAATAAGAGGATTATTCGGATTCTCAAACTGATTTAGTACAAAAACATTCTTATTCTGATTTTGCTGTCTTTCAACTTCTTTAAGGGCCCCTTCTATACTTTCTTCCTTAGGTGTGAGTATTAACTCAGCCCCAAGAGCTTTGATTACCTTTTTACGTTCCTCACTCATATTTTCAGGCATTACAATAACTACCTTATATCCTTTTCTTATACCAACAAGAGAAATACCAATACCAGTGTTTCCAGAGGTAGGTTCTACAATAGTCATACCTGATCTCAATTTTCCTTCTTTCTCCGCTTCCTCTATCATATATTTTGCTATTCTATCCTTTATACTTCCTCCTGGATTGAGGAATTCACACTTAGCAAATATTGATGCATTTAAATATTTTTCTAGAGATATTAATGGTGTATTTCCAATTGCATCAATTATATTTTCAAGTATCATAATTAATCACTCCATATTAATGCTTTATTATTTCTTTTATATTAAAGTATTCACAAAGTAATTATATGTAACTACTAATTAATTTAATCTTCAAATAATATCAAATATTTACTAAAAATGCGTAAAAAAAACAACATAGAGTAGTTTCTATGCTGTTATTGTTACTTTCCATTTTAAAGTTATAATAATTTTTAGAAGCTAATACTAAATCTTTACTCCGTTCCAATAAGCCATATTAATCCTTTGGCTAAAGTTTCTCCCCAAGATAAATAATCATGTCCACTTTTAAATTCTTCTAAATGTACAGAGTATCCTTTTCCAATTAGGGTATCTCTAAAATAAAGATTTGAATCAATCATCTCTTTAGATTCAAGTATACCTATATCAAGATAAATTTTCATAGGTAGTTTGTCCTTTGAATTAAATTGCTCAGCTAACCAATTATCTTCATCAGTTTCTGTTGGTTTAATATAATATGCACCTGATTGAGAAAGAACATTTCCAAAGGTATCTGGGTATTTTAATCCCACATAAGATGCATTTAATCCACCTAAGCTCGTACCGCCCATAATTGCTTCATTAAGGTTGTCAGAAATATTATAATTATTTTTCATCCAAGGCACTAATTCTTGAGCAAGAAAATAACTAAACTCATCATTATACGTCATATCAATACTCCTCCGAGAATGAGTTTCTACAAATACAGCAACCATAGGTGGAATTTTTTTATCAGCTATAAGATTATCTAATACTGTAACTGCTGAGAGGAATTCAATATATGCTCCACCGTCTGTTAGAACTAAATATCCATATGGTTTATTTTCTTTGCTGTAACCATTTGGTGTGTAAATTTTGATGCTTCGTTGTTCATCTAATTTTTCACTATAATATTTATGTTCATCTAATTTACCTTTAGGTACATCATCTCTTTCAATAGTCCAAAAATTATCTGGAGCATTTGGCATAACAACATAAGGATTACCATTGAATGCAGGTAATTTATTTTTATTAAGTCTATCAAATTCAAGTATTTTGCTATGGAAATTACCATCTAAAGGGTCATTAACAGAAAAATCATAAATAAAACGAAGGTCATTTCTCATTTTACAAGTTTTATACCACAAATTTGTATCTAATAATTTTTCTAGCTTTTTTTCTACTTCAAATGGTGGAATCAAAACAACAACATTATCAATTTCATAATCTTCTTTGTAAATAAAAGTAACTAACGCATTTTCTGAATCTCCTTCGATTTCCTCTATTATTGGAGTACCCTTATTCTCTAAATTATTCCAAAATTCTTGTAATGCTTCAGTATCTCCCTTTTCTATCTTTTCTTTTAAATCCATAATTACTGCACTTTCAAGTTCTGAGTATTTATTACCTTCATGTTTTGTAGATTCTTTCATTTTACAGCCGCAAAAAACCAAGAGGGTAAATAAGATGAGTATAAAAATACTTGCAACTTTTTTCATTTGGCAGTCACTCCCTTTAAATATTTTAGACAAATATGTAATATCTTCCTTATTATATATAATACTACAATATTCTTACACACCCCTTACAATCTCCTTACAACAGCCTTACAAAATACACATGTTCATTAATATACTCCTTGACTCCATTAAAATTTTTCCCATTCATAGTCTTTCGCTACTTTATATTAAATTCTGATTAACGTATTCCCTTATACCCTATCAACTACCAATTCTTACTTTAACACCATTAATTTGCTCTTTATTTTTAAAATCATAAACTTTTATAAAAAATAAGCTCCTAGCATTTAACCCTAAAACGGCTTAATTACTAGGAGTTCAATTGTTATTTTTTACTCAACTTAACCACAGTTTCACAATGAGGCGTATGAGGGAACATATCCTTCAACATAACCTTCTCAACTTTATATCCACCTGCTTCAAGGTCCTTAAGATCAGTAACAAGAGTCTTAGGATTACATGATACATATATGATCTGTGGTGCATTAAACTTCAATACATACTTAAGAGCAAACGGATGAACTCCAGCTCTTGGTGGATCTAAGATAATAATATCAGGATTATCTTTAACTGTATGGATAACCTTAGCTATATCACCTGCTATGAACTCAGTGTTCTCTAGTCCGTTAAGTTTAGCATTTTCTCTAGCATCCTTAACTGCCTCTTCTATAAGTTCAATTCCAACAACCTTCTTAGCTTTAGGTGCAACTATCTGACCGATTGTTCCTGTACCACAGTATAGGTCAAATACAACTTTATCTTCAGTATTATCAATATAATCTCTTACTATACTGTATAATTTCTCAGCACCTCTTGTATTTGTCTGGAAGAAAGAGAATGGATTTATCTTGAATTTTAATCCAAGAAGTTCTTCATAAATGAATTCTCTCCCGTGTAAAACCTCAACACTATCTGCTTGAACAACATCAGATAGAGAATCATTGAAAGTATGAATTATTCCAGTAATAGCACCTTTGTATTCCTGAGCTAATATTTCTTTTACGAACTCACTCATATCAAACTCTAATTGTGTAGTTGTTACTATATTTACAAGGATTTCTCCTGTGTTTATTCCTTTTCTCACAACAAGATTTCTTAAATATCCTGTGTGCTGCATTACTCTATACTTAGGTAGTTCTTTATCTTGGAAATAGTTTATTGCAGTTGAAAGAACCTTTCTGAAATCTTCATCAACTATCTGACAATCATCAACAGTACATATTGCGTAGCTCTTGTTCTTAACGTGCATTCCAAGAGTTAATTCTCCGCCCTTTTCCATATCTCCAAAAGTAAACTCCATTTTGTTTCTATATTCAAAAACATCAGGACTTCCTTCAATACCTTCATACTCAAATCCATCTATTCCAGCTTCTCTGAAAAGCTTCATTACCTGATATTCTTTTGACTCAAGTTGCATTTCATAAGATATATCTTGATGAGCACATCCTCCACACCCTACTGTGAATGGCTTACATACTGGTGGAATTTTATAATCTACATCTTCCACAACCTCCATAAGCTTAGCTACGATTCTTTCACTGTTTTTCTTTGTTACCTTACCAATTACCTTTTGTCCTTTTAATGCATTCTTAATAAGTACTTTTCTTCCATTCACATAAGTTATTCCATGTGAAGGAAATTCTACGTCTTCTATTGTAAATTCGTAATTCTGTCTTTTTTTCATTTGATCTTCTCCTTGAACTCTATATTTAATATAGATATATGCATTAAACATATCTACAAATAATTCCACTTTTTTAAAATTGCAAAGCAGTCCATTTTGAATTATATCAATTTAAGTACTCTGATGTAAAGACATATCTCAGCTTTTACCTATTATTCTATAATACTTTTCTAATTTAGTATTTCCTTAGCCATTAAATATTATCTTTAATCTAAAAAAATGCTGAAAAAGAAAAACTCTAGATATATCATAAATCAATATGATACATCTAGAGTTTTCATTAATATTGTAATTATCGAATGAAGTTCGTAAATTTCTTTCCTTATCCATGCCTGATTATCTCATTGTTCTTTTTAATTAATACCATATATCCTATTTAAGCTATGTTTAACAATAATGTTCATATAAAACTATTTTTTTGAACCATCCGATTTTTTAAATTTATATTTACCTATTATGTTTTTGTTAATTAACTAATCCATGTCATATTACATTCTACCAATTCCCATTTATTATTTTTCTTTTCCCCTTTAAAGGAAAACCCTATTGCACCTAATCCTGAACGCCATTTACTACCTTCAAAAGAAACTGAATTTGTGGAATGAGAATTATATTTATCTACTTTAAACAAAATTCCTTCTTCAAAATACAAGTCTTTAACATAACCTTCATCCTGTAATTCCTCAAAACTCATATCTAACATAATTACATTATATTTCTCGGCAATGTAATCAAATAACTCACTTTTATCCTCTTCACTAAAATCTTTAAAAGTTTTTGTATCAATGCTCACGTATTTAATATCCGAATTTAATGCTTTATCCATTTCCCACACTGAATCGAAGGCTAATGCATATACTATTGATTTTTCACTTTTTAATGTATTTTCTTCATAATTATCATCCTCTGATGATTGAGATGTGATTTCTTTTGTGTTTTTTTCTTTATTTACGCTCTGCTGAGGTGTAATTCTTTTTGTGTTTTTTTCTATGTTGGGGTTTTGAAAACTAATGAATAGTATGAGTATACATATTATGAGTGATGAAAAAAGAACTATCTTTTTCATATAAAGCACCTACCTTTCTAAAAATATACGATTTTAAATCACAAAAGTTACCAATTGATTACAATAATATTTTCATTTTTAAAAAGCGTAGGTTGCCTTTATTTAAAGTTCCTAACCCAAAAACTCTTCACCTTTTTTAATCATTTGCAATACATTACTTTTAGATGTTGACCCTACGGATACTTTTGATTCAATACAATTTTCTATCTTAATTTTTTCTAAAATATCTTCTAAAAAACAATCTGAAAAGCTCAAAAATTCTTCTATTGATAAATCATCTATATTTTTATTATTTTCAATACAGTACAACACCATCTTTCCAACAACTGCGTGAGATGTTCTAAAAGGCATACCCTTTTTAGCTAAATAGTCTGCAACATCTGTAGCATTCATAAATCCATTTTTAGTTGCTTTTTTCATATTATCTTTTTTAAATTTCATGGTAACCAACATTTGTTTAAATATTTCCAAAGAAATTTTAATATTATCAACTGTATCAAATAATGGTATCTTATCTTCCTGCATATCCTTATTGTAAGCCAAAGGAAGTGATTTCATGATAGTTAAAATGTTCATGAGATTACCATATATTCTTCCAGTTTTTCCTCGTATAAGTTCTGCAATATCAGGATTTTTTTTCTGAGGCATTATACTACTTCCAGTACTATAGCTATCATCCATTTCAACAAAATCAAACTCTGCTGAATTCCAAATAATTATTTCTTCACAAAATCTACTTAAGTGCATGCTAATTATAGATGCTGCGCTTATAAATTCAATAACAAAATCCCTATCACTAACCGCATCTAAGGAGTTCTCACAGATATGAGAAAACTTAAGTTGTTCCGCCAAAAAATCTCTATCTGTGTTATAAGTAGTTCCTGCTAATGCACCTGCTCCAAGTGGCAGATAATCAGTTCTATCTAAACAATCTTCAAGTCTAGTATAGTCTCTTTTAAACATATTAAAATATGCCATAATATGATACGCTGCTGTTATTGGTTGTGCTCTCTGAAGATGAGTATATCCAGGCATTATAGTGTCTACATTCTCTTTACTCATATCAATCAAAGATGCTAATAGATTTTTTAATAATATTAATATGTTATTTATTTCTTCTTTTAAATATAATCTAATATCTACAGCAACCTGATCATTTCTACTTCTAGCAGTGTGGAGTTTCTTCCCAACTTCTCCAACCTTATCTGTTAATATTTTTTCTATGTTCATATGAATATCTTCATACTCCAATTTGAATTCAATCTTTCCTGCTTCGATTTCCTTAAGAATTTCTTCTAACCCATCTATAATCTTTTTTCCTTCTTCATTTGTTAGAATACCACATTTACAAAGCATTTTACCATGGGCTATACTCCCTATAATATCCTGCTTATAAAGCTTTTGATCAAACTCAATTGATGCATTGAATTCATCAACTATAGATGCTGTTGATTTTGAAAATCTACCTCCCCAAAGCTTCATTGTTTTACTTCTCCTCTCCTAATCTCAATAATTTAATATTAGCATTTGTAATATCTTCATTTATATTAGTTTTTGATTTTTTTATTAATAACTATACTAAAATTTAAGAGCCTTTATTTTACTAGGCAGTGAAAATAAATTTATAAATCCTTCAGCATCTTTATGATCATATAAATCACTTGCTCCAAATGATGAAATGCCTTCGTCATACAATGCATAAGGTGATTCCATTCCTGCCACCATAATATTTCCTTTATAAAGCTTTAATTTAACTGTTCCAGTAACAGTTTCTTGAGTCTTGTTAATAAATCCATCAAGTGATTCTTTTAACGTGGTAAACCATAACCCATTGTATACTAATTCAGCATACTTCAGTGATATCATTTGTTTATATTGTAATGTGTCTTTATCTAACGTTATATATTCTAACTCTTTATGAGCAGCATATAAAATTGTTCCTCCTGGTGTTTCATATACCCCTCTTGATTTCATTCCAACAAGTCTATTTTCTACTATATCAATAACACCTATACCATTTTCTCCACCAATTTTATTTAATGTTTTCACGATGTCTACTGGTGATAATTCAATACCATCTATTTTCTTAGCCATACCCTTTTCAAAATATATTTCAACATATGATGCTTCATCTTTAGCCTTTTCAGGTGATATTGTCATACAGTACATTTCAGACTTATGCTCATTTTTTAAGTCTTCTAAATCTCCTCCTTCATGACTTATATGCCATAAATTTTGATCTCTTGAATAAATTTTTTCCTTTGTTACTGGTACTTCTATTCCTTTCTCATTTGCATAATCAATAGCATCCTCTCTTGATTTAATATCCCATATTCTCCAAGGAGCAATTATCTTTATAGTTGGATCAATTGATGCTATACCTACTTCAAAACGAACCTGATCATTCCCTTTTCCTGTACAACCATGACAAATATATTTTGCCCCTTCTTTATGAGCAATTTCCACAAGCTTTTTAGCCATTAAAGGTCTAGCAAATGATGTTCCTAATAAATATTTACCTTCATATACTGCTCCTGCTTTTATACCTTGATAAACATAATCTTCAATAAATTCTTCTATTAAATCCTCAATATAAACTTTCACTGCGCCTGATTTTAAAGCTTTCTCTTCAATTTGAGTCATGTCATCATCTTGTCCAACATTCATACATGCTGCTATTACATCAAAATCGTAATTATCCTTAAGCCATGCTGTGATTATTGAAGTATCTAGTCCTCCTGAGTATGCTAATACAACCTTTTCTTTCATTCTTAACACCTTTCCCTTCTTTAGTTTGTTTGATTTATTATTCACTTTTCTCATGTTTTTTAATCTTTGTAAGACCTATTTGTATATTTTTTATAATAAAAAAAATCCATCTCTAAAATTAGAGACGAATATATTCGCGGTACCACTCTAGTTAACTAAAATAAACCAATCTATTTTAGTTCTCTTAATATTTTAACGCTGTTAGCGGCACATCCTACTTGTCTAGTAAATAACACTAGCTTTTCAAATAGCTTCTCCAAGGCTCTCTTCCCTTCTTATTGTCTACAAGGCTTCCACCATCCCCTGCTCTCTATAAGACTGATTTAAAAAAGTACTTTCCTTTTCATAGAATTTACAATTACTATTATTGATATTTATCATTATTCATTCTTTTGCATAATTATTCATTATATATGCATATTCATATATCATAGTGAATATTTAACTTTGTTTTTGCATATTTATGCGTTGTGTTAATAATGATTATATATAAAGTTAAAACTTATGTCAATTAATTTATATAGATTTTTTTTTGTATTTTTTACCTACTCATAATAACTCCTTATAGTGATTAGCTTTTAAGAGATAATTATAATACCATTTATAATTATTTATATTTCGTATTACACTTTATCCATTTAGTAAATTATGTTAAAATGATTAAAATATACAATTTTATTTTTAATAAAATTGTTTTATTATTAATCATTAAAAAGTTAGGGGAAACTCCTCATAATTTTGAAATAAAACAACTTAGTATGGAAGATGATTTTTCATCAAGGAACCATAACAAATAAATTCTAAGATACAGAATTCTAATATTAAAAATAGTAGATGGATGTGATTTAAGGGGGAATGGAAAGTGGAGTTGAATAAAGTAATTGGTACTGGGGCACAAGCCACAGTATACAGTTCTGAGAAGTATGCTATAAAATTATTTAAAGAGAATTATAAAAAGACGGATGTTTTTTATGAGGCATTGATAAATTCAATTATTGAGAATACTGAACTACAAGTTCCAAAAACATACGAAGTATTGAATATTGATAATCAAATGGCAATAAAGATGGATTATATAAAAGGAATATCTCTTTTTGATTGTATTTTTAATGATAAAGATAATATTGAAGTTTATTTCAAAGAAATGGTGAAATTACAGGTTAAAATTCATTCTAAAAAAGTCTCTTTACCATTTTCATTAAAGGATAAATTAAAAGATAAAATACAAGGTAATAAAAATTTAAGTATAGCTCTTAAGGAAAGGATGCTAATACTTTTAAATGATCTTCCAGAGGGTAATAAACTCTGCCATGGGGATTTTCATGGTTATAATATCTTAGTATGTGAAGGAGAATACTGGATTATTGATTGGATAGATTCCACCATAGGGTGTGCTGATGGTGATGCTTGTAGAACATATCTGCTTTACTCTTTATATTTTCCAGAATTATCAGAAATGTATTTGATGTTATATTGCAAAGAAACAGGCAAAGAAAAAGAAAGAATTCTCGCTTGGTTACCCGTACTTGCAGCAGCCCGACTAAGTGAAAATATCGGTAATGAAGAAGAAAAACTAATGGCTTTGATTAATGGTAATATTAAATAATGAGGAAAAACATCATGAGTATAATTACTAGTATTTCTAAAAAAATCAACACTATTCTTAAACTCAAAAAAAGAGATTATAGAATCAAATCTATATTCTCTTTTTTTATTTCATTATTGAATTTTGATTATTCTTCCTCATAAATCAAAGTATATTCTTCGCCATTAACCTTAAAAAGTTTCTCAATATCTTCTGAAATAGCAGAATTGATTTCCTCTTCAAATGTAAATTTCGCACCTACTCCACAATTTGAAGTTAATTTTCTTGGAACGGGCATTATTTGACATGAGCAACCTTTACTCTTTAGAAATTTCTCATATTTCATAGCTCCAGTATAGGTAAAAAATAACGCAAAGTAAGTCATCCTCTATCTCCTCGCAATGATTGTAACTTCATCTTCCTTTTCAATTAACTCCACTTTATATCCAGATCTTTTTATGAACCTTGGCACGTTTGTCTTTGGTGCTCCAGTATCAACTATTATCTCAAATTCTTGTGGGTTTTCTGCAATTATGTCTCTAGCCTTCATTATTGGTTGAGGACAGGCTAGTCCTCTAGCATCTACTTGAATCAACTTTAGCATCTCCTTTCATTTTAACCTTAACTTTTTCAATATTGAAATATGAAATACCTAACAAAATAAATATTCCAATTATAACAGCAATCCTTCCATTTGGAGATGGACCAGCTCCACTTGAAGCTAATGCAAAGTTATGACTAAGTGCGCCCCCTAGCAACATTCCCATTATAGTAACCACAGAGTCAATATTTCCTTCTCCTGACAAAACAAGTTGTCTAAGAGGACATCCCCCTAATAGGACACTACCCCATCCTGCAACAAACATCCCCAAGAAATTCCAAAGACCATCATTATGAGCTGCTGGTTGCCCAACAAATCCAACATTAAGATTACCAAAAATAATATTTCCAATAAGTACGAAAACAAATATTGAGATAAATCCTGAAATCAAATATCCATCTTTAAAAAGAAATAAATCTCTTATTCCCCCTACCATACAAAGTCTTGTCCTCTGCGCAAGTATACCAGCAACTGAGCCTACCCCTAAAGCTATAAATAATGGTGCATGCTTTGCCTTAAGTGTAACAAATGCTGGTGCAACAATAACCAATACTGCTAGTGCCACACAAATTAATGGAAATAAATATCCCTCTACTTTGTTTAATTTATAAGTCCGCTTTAAACTGAATCCTTTATTTAAGAAGAAGATTCCTCCTATTATACCAACAGTGAAACCTACTAATCCTACAATAGCATTTAAATCTCCTCCACCAAGTCTAAGTATCATCCTTAGAGGACACCCTAAGAATACTAATGCTCCTACCATAACTACAAACCCAAGTACAAATCTAATAAATGGTGATGATCCACCTTTTGCATTGAATTCTTTACCTATTATAGCCATGATAAATGCACCTAAAACTATTCCAATTATCTCTGGTCTAATATAGCTTAACTTTTCTACTGAATGAAGTCCTAGTGCTCCTGCCGTATCACGTATGAAACAAGCAACACAAACCCCCATGTTTCCAGGATTACCGAAAAAAACTAACATAGCAGAGAGGAATCCTATAACCGCCCCTGCAAATATAATACCTTTTTTACTACCCATAACAATCTCCCTTCAAATCTATTCTGTTTAATGCTATTTTGAATATATTCTTTTTCACACCAAACCTTCACTTTAAATATATCAGATATATATACGGTAAGTTAAATAGTAATTTCCAATAATGGTACAACTATCTATTTAAAAATCAAATGAATAATTGTTACTACTACCAGTATCTTGCTTCATCAATAAATTTTCCACTTACCTATTAGAAGAAACTTGAAATAACACCTTTATCACAGTTATAATATATTTATAAACATTTATGGAAATATATCAATGAAAGGAGAAGTCTTATGTTCCCTCGCGGCCCTAACTAACCCCAATTATCGAGACCACCTCCATGAGAATTTTGTTAAACAATTTAGTTATTAACAATTAATTCTTAACGGAGGGATACAAAATGAACTTATCTAAAAAAATATTAAGAAGAAATATCTTATGTATCTACGGAATTACCATATTCCACAACTTGATATTTGCTTATGTAATTGAAAGGTTATTCTCATTATCAAGAGGAATGTCAGTAGAAATGGTAGCATACACTGAAGTTATTTATGCTTTGGTTATTATTACCCTGGAAATACCCAGTGGATATCTAGCTGATATTTGGAGTAGAAAAAAGCTCATGGTTATTGCATCACTGTTAACATGCCTTGAATTTTTAATTTTAATATTTGCACATAACTTTTTTATGTTCGCTTTAGCTGCCATAGCTACAGGCATAGGAAAAGCTTTCAATAGCGGTGCTGAAAATGCTATTTTTTATGATACTCTAAAAGAACTTGGAGACGAGGATTCTTTTCATAAACATATGTCAAAACTGAGATTTGTTGATTATAGTACATGTATTGTCGCTGCTCTTCTTGGCGCATATATTGCATACAATACTAGCTATACTTTTAACTACTTTTTATCTCTGTTCAGTTGTGTACTGGCTTTTGTATGCAGCCTATTCCTTTACGATGTTTCAGTTCCTGAGAAAAGTAATGAGAATGGTGGAAATAATAATGAATCTTATGGTATTAGAAAAAATATTGACGATATGAAAGAAGTCTTTAACTTCTTTATAAAAAACTCATACATTTTATTAATAGCTTTAGCTGGAGTAATAGCTGCTGGGATAACCACTCAAATTGATGAATTCTACCAGATTTATATTAAGGATATTGGATTTCCTGTATATTTATTTGGTGTAGTCAGTCTCTTCAGTTTAGGTGCCTGTAGTTTAGGATCATTACTTTCATCAAAAGCAGGTAAATTCTACTCAAAACTTAGTGGGTTTATAATAACTTTATGTGGTCTTGTAATCAGTATAGTTTTATTAATAGCTTCAAATAGCTATCTAGTTGTAATACCACTTTTCCTATTCTACTTGTGTTATTCGGTGATGGAACCTGTTGTACTTACAGAGATTCATAAGAATATACAAGGGGGGCTTAGAGCAACAACTGAATCATTCTACTCCCTTATGAAACGTGGGATGACTATGTTTATAGCTCTACCTTTTGGAATGATATCAAATAGAATATCCATGAGAATGGGATTTACATTTCTAGTTATAATTTTGAGTATAATGATTCTGGTTCTTGTTGTAATTTCAAATGTAAGAAAAGAGAAAAATGAATATAGTGAATTTACTTATAATAAATAAGGCTAATATATGAAGGAGGGTTCTGACTGATGTCAGAACCCTCCTTCATTCTCAATTCTATATTCTCAATTATCCATTTCCTTTGATGTTTTTAATTATTCCTCTTAACTCTCCGATTAAATACAAAGACCCACAAGCAATTATCAAATCTTTCTCTCCTGCTTTATCTAGAACATATTCAATTGCTTCAGTGTAGTTATCCATGGCTTTCACATTAGGATTATAGTGAGCTATCTTTTTACTCAATTGCTCACTATTCTCAGCTCTTATGTTATTTGGGGTAAGTGAAATAATTTCATCGCCTTCCCCTGAGATTATCTTAATCATCTCATCAATATCTTTATCACTAAGTATACCAACTAGAATATATAGCTTTTCATATTCATAATAGATTTTTAAATTTTCTTTTAAATACCTAATTGCATCTATATTATGTGCTCCATCAATTATAAATCTAGGTTCCTTAATCATCAGTTCCATTCTACCAGGCCATTTCACTTTCTCTATACCTTTTATGATATTATCCTCTGTAATAACCATTCCTTGTTCATTTAACTTAATTAATGAATTTACCGCCACTAAACAATTCATTACTTGATGTGCTCCTACCAAAGGAAGTTTTATTTTAATTTCTTCATGTCTATTTTTAATAGTCACTTTTTGAATTGCATTTTCATTATTATTACTTTTAACTATTTCATCTATTATTGCCATATGTGTTTCTAAGTAAATGATATCTGCATTCTTCTCTTCAGCCACTTTCTTTATAGTATTGTATGCCTCTTCTACCACAGGATACAAAACAACAGGTACATTTTCCTTTATTATTCCAGCTTTTTCAAAGGCGATCTCACTTATAGAATTGCCTAATATATGTGTGTGATCATAACTGATGGATGTTATTATTGTAAGAATTGGATTAATTACATTAGTTGCATCAAACCTTCCACCTAATCCTACTTCTATTACTCCAATATCAATTTTCATCTCTTTGAAATATAAAAATCCAAGAGTTGTTACAATTTCAAAATATGTAATTTCCCCTAAATCAAATGCTTCCATCTCTCCACTTATGTTCTTTATCTTAAGCATATACTCTGCAACTTTATCTTTTGGAATATTTTTACCATCTACTTGAATTCTCTCTTCAAAGTTTTCAATAAACGGTGAAGTATACATCCCTGTCTTATACCCTGCTTCAATAAGTGAACTTGATAGCATTGCTGTTGTTGACCCTTTACCATTTGTTCCTGCAATATGTATAAACTTTAGCCCTTTATGAGGATTACCCAATAATTCAAGCATCTTAGTTATTCTATCTAATCCTAGTTTCATACCAAATTTAGAAGAACTATTTAAAAAATCCATAGCTTCACTATAATTCATAATCATCACCTCTGACATATTATATCACATAATAAAAAGAATAAAGAATAAAGAATAAAGAACAAATATTGTTGATATTCTTCATTCTTCAGAATATCTGAATTTCAAAAGGTCTAATAGGTACTTACTTCACCTATTAGACCTTAATTCGTTCTACTTTAGTTTTTTTAAAAAAGTTATGTGTAAGTCTTCCTTAATAACAACTCCTAACTTATTAAAAGTTTCATTTAAAGCTTTCAAAGTTTCTACCATTCTTCCTACTCTACAATTTTCTCCCATATGTCCAATTCTGAATACCTTATCCTTTAAAAATCCAAAAGCTCCAGCAATCATAACATTATGCTCTTCTAACATTATTTTATTAAATTCACTGAAATTTATTTTTTCAGGTAGAAGGACAGTTGTAACAGTGTTTGAATGGCTATCACATGTGAATAATTCCAATCCCGCCACTTCCAAACTAGCTCTACACGCCTCTGCAATTCTTTTATGTCTTTTTATTCTTTCTTTATCATTCACCATTCTGCTTACAGCCTCATTCAAAGCATATATATCACTAATAGGTTGAGTATATGGGAACCATTTATTCTCATACCACCCTTGCCAAATGAGCAAATTCAAATAAAATCCTCTTATCTTACTTTTTCTTGTTTTCATTGCCTTATAAGCTCTTTCACTTACACTCATAAATGTTAATCCTGGTGGTGCAGATAAACATTTTTGAGAACCACCAAGAACAATATCTATTTTCCATTCGTCAACTTTAATTGTTTCTCCACCAATACTTGCCACTGCATCAACCACTGTTATAATACCATATGAGTTCAATAATTTACATATATCTTCAACATTGTTTGTAATACCTGATGGAGTTTCACAATGGACTAATGTTGCAACTTTAAAGTTATTTTCTTCTTTTAAAAACTCCTCTAGCAAATGATATTCTAAACCTTTTCTCCTATCACCTCTAAAATAAGTTACTTCTCCACCATATATCTCAACAAAATCACCAAATCCTTCACCAAAAATCCCATTCTCAATGCAAAGAACTTTATCTCCTTCTTCTATCAATGACGCACATGCTGCCTCAAGGCCAAGTATTCCTTCTCCTGAAAGAATTATCACATCTTCTTTAGTGTTAAGAATTTTTTTTAATCCATCACAAGTATTCTTGTAAAGCTCATAGAATTCTAAATCTAAATCTGGATTTGTAATCTCCTTTGCCATGGCCCTTCTTACATCTTCATGTATAAATGTTGGTCCAGGTGTCATTACTAATTTTTCCATAGTTCTCGACTCCTTAAATTTCTATTTCTATTCTTCTAGCCTTAAATGTTTTTATCAGTATTGGCGCTATAATAATTGAAATTGCTCCAACCAGACATTGCATAGCATTTCCTGGTATTGATACCGCTGGAGATATCCAATTTCCATACATAATTCCTTCTGCCATATAATATCCACCTATCATTATAATAGTTGCTGGAATCATGCTAATAATATTTTGAATTAAATTAGCTCCTCTTTTACCATTCATATGTGCAATATATCCTATAACATATCCTATAGCAAATCTAATTATGAAAGTAAATGGTGCCCATGCTGCATATGGACTCAATATATCAAACAAAGCCATTCCAAAAGCTCCTGAAATAGCTCCTTTTTTTCTTCCAAATACTATTGCAATGGTGAAATGAGCTACATTTCCCATGTGAAACAACCCACCCTCCGATGGTCCAGGTACGAGAATAAATGCTGTTGCTACATAAACAATAGCTATAAATAATCCCATAATTGCTATATCCTTTACACCAGTTGTTTTTCTTAACACCTCATTGTTCATATCTAACCCCTCCACAATATTTAAAATTTTCTTAAAATTTATAAATACATGCGCGCATTTATGTATTATTCTTCTTACTATCTATTATATGGATAATCTCATTTTTTTCAAATGTACGGGTACAGTTTAAAAAGTAAAAAAATAGGCTTCCAAATGGTAGCCTATTTTATGTTATAATCTCAATCTTTTTTTCTCTCCCATGCCAAAGAAATCTTTCATTATGAAGATTCCATCCTCGGTTTCAATTGTTCCATTAAATACTCCGAAAGGTGCCTCATAATCACTATACATAACTCCACAATTAAACTTTAATTCATACTGATTTAAAATAGTGAACTCTACATTCACTTTACCCTTTTCGTCCTTTATATTCCATAATTTTTCATTCACATGTGTAAATTTTATATTAGGCAACTCGTATTTTTTATGATTCCATAAACAATTTTCATTATATTTCTGAGGTTGGATTACCTGGTTATCCGTTAGATTGAAGCCTATTAAATTGCCATTTTCTCCAAACCCATAACCAGTTACCCAATCATATTTCATTTTAAAAGGATAAAAACCTTTGTGATCATCAATTATCATAAAAGCATCCTCTTCATTAAAGACTATTTTTTCGTCTCCAAAAATCATTTCCCCATTCATTCTCATAATCTCTTTATGGGAATAAACACCTCTATTCATACCAAAAGGATGACATATAACATTAGGGTCAATTATATGCCTTCCTGTTATTTTAATATCTATGTCTGGCTTTGTTTTATCCCCTCTTGCAAAGCAATGAATAGTTACCTCTCCACAATCTAACTTATTAACAAACTTAATGTTTGTATTCTTTAATGTAAACTCTGTTACATTATTCATCATTCCCTTACCAATTTGCGACTTACGCTCTAAACTCTTCTCTTTATATTCATAAACCTTATCATTAAGTTTATCATAAACAATTATAATATTCATTGCCATCCACTTGACATTATATATTGATCCTAATATAAAGAATCTATCATTTCCACCTTGAAATGCTTCCCATTCTTTTAATCTTGCATAATTCAATTTACGTAGTGTCCGTATTTTAAAAGGTTTAAGACAGTCGAGCATATTTACATTCTCTATAGGGTACTTATACGTGCCAAAATTAAATGTTCCATTTTCATCTACCAATGCTCTAGTTTTATTTTCATCTACCAATGTTTTAGTTTTATTTTCTTTCAAGAAAATCACCTCTTATAAATTATATAACTTAAATATACCACATTATTTCATTTAAGGTAAACTTAAGGCAAATTTATATTTATTTTTATATATTATATCAAAATAGCAATGTTTGAATATATTGTTTTGAATTTGTTTTGAATCTGTTTCCTTCTTAAGAATGTCAGGCTGTTTAAAAAGTTCAAGGTCAAGGAACTAGGCGAACGAGCAGCAGAGTGTACGCATTTGGTACTCGAGTAGCGCAGAGAGCCTTAGTGACGCCGAGATTGAGCTTTTTAAACAGTCTGAAGGGCAAATTCAATTAAGAATTTGCCCCCTAGATTAAATATTTTATTATAAACTTTCTAGTCTTTCAATAACAGATGCATACATCTCTCTATATTTCTTTTCTTTTTCTTTTTCTTCATTTACAACTGCTTCTGGTGCCTTGCTAATAAATCTTTCATTTGAAAGCTTCTTCTCAACTCTATCGATTTCTTTTGCAAGTTTTTCTTTTTCTTTGTTCAATCTCTCAATTTCTTTCTCAACATCAACAAGATCAAGGATTGGCATGAATATCTCAGCACCTTTTGTAACTGCAGCAACTGCATTTTCTGGAGCCTCTTCCTTAGCATTTATTAAAATAACTTCGCTAGCAGATGCAAGTTTCTCAAAGTATATCTTTCCACCTTCAAATGCCTCTGCACCCTCAGTTGCAAGTATAAACAACTTAGCTTTTCTTGAGTTAGGTACGTTCATCTCAGCTCTAACATTTCTTATAGCTTTGATAGCTTCGATTACAAGTGCCATCTCCTTCTCAATCTGCTCATTCTTAAGTTCTTCACAGAATTCAGGCCAGCTAGAAATTGTGATACTCTTATCTCCAGTTTCAAGATTTAAGTATATCTCCTCAGTGATATATGGCATTACAGGGTGAAGAAGTTTAAGTCCTGTAGTTAATACAGTATATAGTACATTGTACGCAACTCCTTTTGCCTCCTCATCATCACTAAAGAATACTGGCTTAACAAGCTCAATGTACCAGTCACAGAACTCATTCCACATAAAGTCATAAACCTTCTGTGTTGCTATTCCTAATTCAAACTTCTCGATATTTTCAGTTACTTCTTTTACAACATCATTCATTCTAGATAATATCCACTTATCAGCAATTGAGTAGTTCTTGCTATCCTTGTATTTGTTCATGATTTCCTTATCAAGGTTCATCATAACAAATCTTGAAGCATTCCATATCTTATTTGCAAAGTTTCTTGCTGCTTCTACTCTCTCTTCGTAGTATCTAATATCATTTCCCGTTGAATTTCCTGTTATTAAAGAGAATCTAAGTGCATCAGCACCATACTTATCAATAACCTCTAAAGGATCTACTCCGTTATCTAGTGATTTAGACATCTTTCTTCCATCACTAGCTCTTACTATTCCGTGCATAAGTACATTTTCAAATGGTACTTCTCCCATATTATGAATTCCTGAGAATATCATTCTAGCAACCCAGAAGAATATGATATCATATCCTGTTACCAATGTACTCGTTGGATAGAAATAATCAAGATCCTCTGTTTTGTCTGGCCAACCTAAAGTTGAGAATGGCCATAGTGCTGATGAGAACCATGTATCTAGAACGTCCTTATCTTGTTCTATATTTTCACTGTTACATTTAGAACATTGAGTTGGATCTTCCATTGAAACTATTATTTCTCCACAATCCTTACAGTACCAAACTGGAATTCTGTGTCCCCACCATAGCTGTCTTGAAATACACCAATCTTGAATGTTATCCATCCAGTTGAAGTAAGTCTTTTCAAATCTCTCTGGAACAAACTTAGTCTGCTTTTCTCTTACAGCCTTTCTTGCAGGTTCCGCAAGTGTATCCATTTTAACATACCATTGTTTAGATATCATTGGTTCTACAACTGTTTTACATCTGTCATGTGTTCCTACATTGTGACTATGCTCTTTAACTTTAACAAGTAATCCTTGCTCTTCAAGATCCGCAACCATTGCCTTTCTTGCTTCATATCTATCCATTCCACTGTATCTTCCATAGCCTTCAGCAATTGTTCCATCTTGATTCAAAACTATAATTTCAGGAAGGTTATGTCTCTTACCAACCTGGAAGTCATTAGGATCATGTGCTGGAGTTATCTTAACTGCACCAGTCCCAAACTCAAGATCAACATATTCATCTGCAACTATAGGAATCTCTCTACCAACTAAAGGAAGTATAAGTGTTTTTCCTACTAGGTGACCATATCTCTCATCAGCTGGATTAACAGCAACTGCTGTATCTCCTAATAATGTCTCTGGTCTTGTTGTTGCTATCTCTAATGTTATGTCAGAATCCTTTACTGGATATTTAATGTGCCAGAAGTTACCTTCATGCTCTTCATGCTCTATCTCAGCATCTGAAATAGCAGTCATACAATTTGGACACCAGTTAGTTATTCTGTTTCCTTGGTATACAAGCCCCTCTTCATAAAGCTTAACAAAAACTTTTCTTACAGCTTTACTTAAGTTCTCATCCATTGTGAATGCTTCTCTTGTAAAGTCTGCAGAAACTCCTACCTTCTTTAACTGAGTTCTGATTCTATTTCTATATTGGTTAGACCATTCCCAAACTCTCTCAAGGAATGCATCTCTTCCCATTTCTTTTTTATCTAATCCCTCTTCTATTAAAGCTTTTTCTACTCTTACTTCAGTAGCTATACTTGCATGGTCTTCACCAGGAAGCCATAATGTACAATATCCTTGCATCCTCTTAGTTCTTATTAAGATATCTTGTAATGTATTATCAAGAGCATGCCCTAAGTGCAATTGCCCAGTGATATTTGGTGGTGGCATCATAATTGAATAAGGCTTCTTATTCTTATCTACCTTAGGAGTGAAAAACCCCTCTTCTTCCCACCATTTATACAGACGATCTTCAAATTCTTTTGGATCATAATTTTTAGCTAATTTAACTTCTTGATTCATATTTATTTCTCCTTTCCCTTTTTATTTTAAACAAATCCTTGTTTTTTATCTCAAATAATATATAAATAAAAAAGCGTTGCAGTCCCAAAAGGACGACAACGCGCGATACCACCTTAATTCCTACTCAAATAATTGAATAAGCTCTCATTAAATTAACGATATGTCTACCGATTTTACCTACACACATAAATTATGTTTCAATAAAACTGCTCCAAAGCTACCTTCAACACAATACCTCATAAAAAACCTTTCAGCTAATAAGTTTTTCTCTCTGTTTGTTTCTTGTATTTACTCCTCTTTTTCACTGCATTTAAATATTCTCTTATAATTATATAATTATAGTATAAAAATAAATAATGTCAAGAAAATCTTTATTTAATATCATTTCTTCTTTTTTAATAATACTAAACTTTTCTACAAAGTTAAAGTATTAATATTCATGCCTAATAACATGTTATTACTTTTTTCCATTTGACACAAAAGTCGAACCATGTTATATTTTGTTCTATAACAATTTAATAGTTACCTCATCTCTCGTAGGTGAGGTAGAGGCGCATTGTCTAATAGTATTTATAGTAAGGCGTATGAAAATAAATAAAAGGCAAAGATGCGACGGATATTTTGCGAAATGCGAAGAGTTGGGTTCCCCTGATAGTAGTTCTATCAAGGGTTTCCAAGGATGAAGCAGTTCGCAAAATAGACTAGCATACTGACTAATAATTTATTTGAATATGCCTATGGTCGGAAACCAGTGATCTATAAAGAAAGGAGCCAATGCCGAAGTCTTAAGCACCAAAACTTAAGGCTGGGTCTGTATCAAATAGGTACAGGACTGTCAACAAGGTACGCCCGGTATCTTGTTGGAGTGCTATCTCACAAAGGGCAAAAGGAGGGACAAGGTACGTCTATAGGATACTACACGTCTGAATTCTTTTCAGGCGTTTTTTTATTTTATAAGAAATTATAATATTAATAAGCACTCGCAAAATACGAAATTATTTCTAATATATTAATTAATTTAAATTTTTAGAGAAATGTAAGAGAACTTAGGAGGAAAATTTATGAGTTTACAAGAAAAGAACAATCCGATAATATCAATATTAAAACTAACTCCAGTAGTGGTTTTAATGTATTTAATAATGAAAACTGAAGATGCAATAATTTCAGCTGCTATAGCAACTATTTACGCTGCAATAATTGCTCTGGTAACTGAAAAACTAAATTTTAAAACACTATTAAATTCTGCAGTAGACAATGTTAAAGAAATGCAATTAGTATTTTTTATTTTAATGGCTGCTTATGCAATGGCTGCTGCATTTATGTCTACAGGAGTAGGGGCATCAATTATTAACTTATCATTAAATCTTGGTTTAACAGGAAGGACAATCGCAGTTACTGGCTTCCTTATAACATCAATTCTTTCAGTAGCAACTGGTACAAGTTGGGGAACTTTCGCTGCATGTGCTCCAATCTTTTTATGGCTAAATCATATAGTTGGTGGAGATATTGTTTTAACCACTGCTGCCATTGCTGGTGGTGCATGCTTTGGTGATAATATTGGATTAATTTCAGATACAACTGTTGTTAGTTCTGGAATACAAAAAGTAGAAGTCATTGATAGAATTAAGCATCAAGGTGTTTGGTCATTATTATGCTTGACTGTAACTGGTATCATATTTTATATTGTAAGCGTATTCAAAGGATTACCTACTATTGTTGGTAATCCGGCTGATGCAATAAATGCAATTCCACAAGATGTATGGACTATATTAGGAGAAAAAAGAGCTTCCGCAGTAGATTTATTAAATCAAGTAAAAGATGGTGTTCCATACTTTATGATAATTCCATTAGTCTTAGTATTGATACTTGCTATTAAAGGATATCAAACACTTATTTGCTTAGGAACTGGTATCATATCTTCAATGATACTTGGTATGTTCGCTGGTACAGTCTCAGATTTGAGCTCATTTATGAGTCTTGTAAGTAGCGGATTTGCTGATGCTGGTTCATGGGTAATCATAATGATGATGTGGGTAGGTGCCTTTGGTGGTATTATGGCCAAGATGAAAGCATTTGATCCACTTGCTAGACTTGTTTTAATACTTTCAAAAAATGTTAGACAACTTATGTTTTGGAATGGCTGTTTATCCATTGCGGGTAATGCTCTTTTAGCTGATGAAATGGCTCAAATCGTTACGATTGGTCCTATAACTAAAAATCTAGTTGATGAGAACGTTAGTGGTAGTGAAGAAGACATGTACAAGCTTCGTCTTAGAAATGCAACTTTCTCTGATGCCCTTGGTGTATTTGGATCTCAGTTGATTCCATGGCATGTTTATATGACATTCTATATAGGCATCGCATCTGCAGTATATCCATTATATAAATTTAATATTTGGGACATAATAACTCACAACTATATGGCTATCATTGCAGTTACTTCAATATTAATATTAACAGTTACTGGTTTAGATAGATTTATACCATTATTTAAGTTACCTTCTGAACCTGATGTAAAGCTAAAAAAATAATTTTGTAATTAATACTCTTAAACAGATAAATCATAGATTTATCTGTTTTTTTAATATAATTCAATTTAAATTGTTCTATTTTATTGAAATAACGTATTAATTACCCTTATTTTCTATAAAACTTTACAATTAGTCAGAAAATTCATTATAGTTTGACAATCATATAGAACTATGTTATATTTTGTCTTGTAATAATCAAATAATAACCTTACCTTTGAATTCTTTTCAAACGTTTTTTTGTTGTCACAAACATTTAGCAATTATCATCATAAACTTTTATTACATAGGGAGGAATATTTATGGGCGAACAAAAGCAAACAAATTTAGGGGTAGCAGTGATTAAATTCACACCAATTTTATTGTTAATGGTCTTAATAATAAAAACAGGCGACGCTGTAATATCAGCAACAATATCAACTTTGTATGCTGCTATTGTTGCTATGGTAACTGAACGATTAAGTTTTAAATCACTTCTAGATTCTGCAGTTGATAATGTTAAAGAAATGCAATTAGTATTCTTTATATTGATGGCTGCTTATGCAATGGCTGGAGCATTTATGTCAACCGGTGTTGGAGCGTCTATTATTAATGTTTCATTAAATCTTGGTTTAACTGGAAGAACTATTGCAGTAACTGCCTTTTTCATAACTTCTATTCTTTCAGTAGCAACTGGGACAAGTTGGGGGACTTTCGCTGCGTGTGCACCAGTATTCTTATGGTTAAATCACATTGTTGGTGGAGACATTGTTTTAACAACAGCTGCTATTGCGGGTGGAGCATGTTTTGGTGATAATATCGGATTAATATCTGATACAACTGTTGTTAGTTCAGGTATTCAAAAAGTAGAAGTAATACATAGAATTAAACATCAAGGGATTTGGTCATTATTATGCTTATTTGTATCAGGAATAATCTTTTATATAGTTAGTGTATTTAAAGGATTACCCACAATTTCGGGTAATGCAACTGAAGCTATTAACTCAATCCCTCAAGATGTATGGACTGTATTAGGAGAGAAAAGAGCCTCTGCAGTTGATTTATTAAATCAAGTAAAAGATGGTGTTCCATTCTTTATGATTATTCCTTTAATCATTGTTATAATCTTAGCTGTTAGAGGATATCAAACTCTTATTTGCTTAGGAACAGGTATAATTTCTTCAATGATCCTTGGTATGTTTGCTGGTACAGTATCCGATATAAGTTCTTTCTTGAATCTTGTTGGTACTGGTTTCGCTGATGCAGGTTCTTGGGTAATTATTATGATGATGTGGGTAGGCGCTTTCGGTGGAATTATGGCTAAAATGAATGCTTTTGATCCACTTTCAAAACTAGTTTTATTTTTATCAAGAAACGTAAGACAATTAATGTTCTGGAATGGTATCTTATCAATTGCTGGTAATGCACTTTTAGCTGATGAAATGGCTCAAATTGTAACAATTGGTCCTATTACTAAGAATCTAGTTGATGAAAATATTGAAGGTAGCGAAGAAGATATGTATAAATTACGTTTAAGAAATGCCACTTTCTCTGATGCCCTTGGTGTATTTGGTTCTCAGTTATTCCCACACCATGTTTATATGTTATTCTACATAGGTATAGCATCTGCTGTATATCCATTATATGAGTTTAATGTTTGGGAGATTATAACTCATAACTACATGGCTATTATTGCCGTATCTTCAATATTAATATTAACAATTACAGGCTTAGACAGATTTGTTCCATCCTTTGGATTACCATCTGAACCTGATGTAAGACTTAAAAGTAAAACAAATAAAAATGAAATAATTAAATCAATATAATAATAATAATAATAATAATAATAATAATAATAATAATAATAAGGATAGACTTATTTAAAGTCTATCCCTTTTATTTTCTCAAATAAAATTTGCCTACCTTCATTATAAAAAATTGAAATAGCTTATCATTTATATTATAATTTTCTTATCCCTTTGTGATAGAAAGAAGGTTTTTTATGAAAAAGTGGGATTACATATTAATAGTATTACTAATTGCAATCTCTTTAACACCATATTTATTTTTAAGAGCATCTAATGAATCATCTAAAAATATTTATGCTGAGGTTTCAATAAACAATGAAGTGGTAAAAAAAATAAACATTAGTGATCTGAGAAATCTTAATAAATCCTTTGAATTTGATAGCAAATATGGACATAACACACTTTTAGTAACGAATAAAGGGATATCAGTATCACATGCTGATTGTCCAGATCTTGTATGTGTTAAATCCAAGCCTATAGAAAAAGAAAATAGAGTTATAGCTTGCATACCAAATAAAATGATTGTTAAAATTGTTGTTGAAGAACAGACTACTACAGATGATGATTCAGAGCATGAAAATGACGATGATATTGATTTTATCTCTGAATAAGGTGGTGAATTTTTATGAAAACAAAGAAATTTGTATTGTTAAGTATGTTGGTAGCACAAGCAATGCTCCTTTTTATAGTGGAATCAGCTATACCTATGCCATTTCTACCTCCTGGAGCTAAATTAGGCCTTGCTAATATTATAACAGTACTTTCATTGTATATTTTTACTCCTAAAGAAACGCTATTGGTAATTTTACTTAGAGTATTTTTATCTGCTATGATATTAAGTAATCTACAGACTATGATGTATAGTTTGAGTGGGGCATTGACTAGTTTTACATTCATGCTATTGATTAAAACTTTATTAAAAGATAACGTATCACCTATAGGAGTGAGTTGTGTGGGGGCAGTATTTCATGCAATAGGTCAGCTATTTATGGCTTCACTTATGTTTGGAACGCTAGGTTTCTTTTACTATCTTCCATTACACACTGCTATAGCATTATTCACTGGTTTTTTCATAGGCTGTACTACTATGTACTTACTAAAACACTTTAAGAAACTAAGAATTATTACTGATTAAAACCGCTATTAGAAAAAATGGATAATGGAAAATGTATGATGTTTCTGCTTACGCAGAAACATCATATTATTGGTTATAAAACAATAGGGTTTTACTTGTTTCATCTTTGATAAAACATTGTGTTTGAAGTACAATATTTTATCTAAAGATAAAATGAGTAAAACCCTTTTGACCTAAAGAACAATAAAATGTAGGTTCGGACCTCATTCAGAACCATCCATCGTTCTCCACTCTCAACCTTCAACTCTCAACTATGTTTTTAGGCTTAGTTTCTTATTATTATAAACACTGCATATGCCACATAAAGAAGAGTAAATATTATCCCTTCATTTCTATTTAATATTTTTCTATAACTCATAATCAAATAAGCGATGATTGACACAACTAGTAAGTATAGCATGTCTACTATTAAATCTCCATTAATAACTATTGGTGAGATTGTAGAAGTTACGCCTAGTACTAATAGAAGATTAAATACATTTGATCCAATAATATTACCAATTGCCATGTCACTCTCACCTTTTTTAGCTGCTACTAATGAAGTAACCAATTCTGGTAGTGATGTTCCCATAGCTACAATTGTTAACCCTACAAGTGTCTCACTCATTCCTATAGATAAGGCAATTTCTCTTGAGCTTTTTACTACCCAATCTCCACCAATCACAACACCAGTAATTCCAAGAATAATCATGAGCATATGTTTTCCTATAGCCCTCTTTTTTTCTTTATCATCAATTATAATTTCTGCATCTAAAGCTACGGCTGCTTCTTCTAAAGCTTTTTTTCTAGCACTAAGTGCTCCTCCAACCAGATAAAACATAAATATAGAGAAAAAACTTATTAGAACAAGTCCATCTCCTCTTGTGAGTATGTTCATACTAGACCCAGAGAAAAACATATCTCCGCATAATACCATTACTCCAAAAGTAATCAAAATTAAAAACGGAAAATCTTTAACCAATACGGACTTTTCTACTTCTACTTTTTTTATCAATGCTGTTATACCAACAACTAAAAGAAGATTAAATATACTTGAACCAGCTATATTTCCTGTTGCAATATCTGGTGCACCTATTAAAGCTGATTTAATACTTACTGCCAATTCTGGTGCACTTGTCCCAAAGGCTACTATAGTTAATCCAATAATTATTGATGGTATCTTTAATATTTTGGCTATACTTGAAGCAGCATCAACAAGTATATCAGCGCCTTTTATTAGTAATACGAATCCTAAAACCAATACCAAATAGTCCATCAATGATTGTCCTCCTCTACAATAACAAATAAAAATAGCACTATAATATTAGTATATCTAATTAGTGCTATTTTTAGTCTAATAAAAATTTAACAAAAACAATCATAATTTCAAATGTGTTAATTCATGAAGTGCTCTTGTTGCCATTACATATTGCGCTTTTGGAGTATCTGATTCTTCAGTAATCATCATTACTGCATCAAATTCAAGTCCTTTACCATAGCAAACAGGAATTATTATATTTCCTTTAGTTAAATATACTTCTTCACTATCTATTAGTTTAACCTCAATATCCTTTGAAAGCATATTTTTTACTTCTTTGGAAAGTGATATACTATTACAAATAACGGCAGTTGTTTCATAACCTCTTTTCTTGCATTTTTCAAAAAATTCTTCAATCTTGTGAGCAAGGTTTTCTACTTTTACTTGTTCCTCTATTTGAACCTTTTCACCACTTCTTACTAAAGGTACTATATCACTATTTGCCACTAAACCATTAGCATACTCCATTATTTCTTTTGTTGATCTATAACTCTTATTAAGCTTAAATTTAAGAATACCATTATCTAGTATTTTCTCAAAATTATTTAGAACATTTTCTTTATCCATTGGCAACATGCTCTGATTACAATCTCCAACAATTGTAAAATTATTGCATTTAGTATATTCTTTGATTACCTCTAGTTGTAAATTACTCCAATCTTGAGCTTCATCAATAACTATATGTTTTATTTCTCCATGATATTTTATTCCGTTTAGTTTCAACTCCAAATATAAAATTGGTGCTAAATCTTGATGATTTAAATCTTTATCATTATTAATTTGATTATAATATTTTAAAACATTTTCTCCTTTTAAATATGCAAGTTCATCCTTAGCTTTCATTACATCTCTAATAAGCTTTTCAATTTTCATTCTTCTATTAAGAGCAATATTATTTTCTTGAATATTTCTTTCGCTATCAGATAATTTATCTAATTCTTTCTTATATTCTCTTTCTATCTCATAAAATATCTCATTTCTAATTGAAGTTATTTTGTTGAATAAGATCCTTCTTATTTTCCTGCTTCTTCTGTAAAGAGGCATTGATTTATAGTATTCTATGAACATCTCATTTATTTCTTCTTTTGAAACTACTATTTTATCTCTAAATATAATATCCTCAGTGGCTAATAAATTATTTTCAAGTTGCTTCATCATATTATCTAATTCACACTTGAACTCTTCACTATTTTTCTTCTTATAATCATTAATAAATTCCTCATCATTATTAAATATTCTATTCAAGAATAAATCATATGAGTTTACCTTTTCCAGATTTAAAGCTTTTCTTACAAATTCATGGAATGTATCCTGTGGAACTCCTGTTTCACCTAACTCCGGCAAAACATTGGAAATATAATCCATAAATATCATATTCGGACCAAAAATTAAAACTTTATCTTCTAATTGTTTTCTGAAATTATATAATATATATGCAATTCTATGAAGAGCGATAGTTGTTTTTCCAGAACCAGCCACTCCATCCACAATACTACTATTATTATATGGTAGTCTTATAATCTCATCCTGTTCTTCCTGAATACTCATAATTATATCTTTAAGCTTTTCTGAAGTATTACTACAAAGAATTTCCTGAAGAATTTCATCTTTAACATCTCTTTCACTAGTAAAAAGCCCTTTAAGGTCTCCACCCTTTATAACATATTGATTTCTCTTTAGAATATCTGCCTCAATCTTCCCATGTGGTGCTTCAAATGAACTTCTTCCAGTTTTCCCTTTATAAAATAAACTTGCAATTGGTGCTCTCCAATCTACAACAACGGGTTCGTACTCATCTTCAAGTGTCAATCCAAATCTTCCAATGTAAATTTTCTCAGGGGCATATTTATCTTCCTTAAACTCAATACTTCCAAAATAAGGGTTCACTTTTAATTTTGTTAATTCTATGAGCTTTCTATCAAAACTCTTGTAAGCTTCTTCTTTAATAAATCTTTCATGGTCAAAGTACTCAATTATTTTGTCTTCATCATCTTTATACTCTTCAATAGCTTTTTTTCTATATTCAAGAAGATAATCTGCAAACTGTTTTCTCTTATCTACATACTTGAGAATCTCATTTTTAATAGTTTGTATTACCTCTTCAACATGTTTTTCTTCTAATTCAAATTCAACCAGTTTCATAATATCACTATTTTTTATATTTTTCACTAAATCACCACACCTCTACTTATAAAATTATCTCATTCCACCCTTTAACTTCATGAATTCCAAGTCCTGGTTCATTAGATACTTTAATAATATTCTTATCTATATTTACTCCTCCTACAATAGAATCTTCTTTAAACATTAGCATTGTATCAAGGTCAGCTTTAATCATGTTTCTTCTTGCTACAGCTAAGGAAGCAGCAGCAGTTATACCAATTTTACTTTCTAGCATACACCCCATCATACACTTTATACCAACAATCTCAGCCATGTTAATTATCTTAATAGCATTGTGAAAGCCGCCACATTTCATTAGTTTAATATTAATTAAATCGGCTCCTCTTGTCTGAATAATCTTTAACGCATCTGGAGCACCTTGAACAGATTCATCCGCTAAAATTTCTGTTTCAACATGGTCTGTAACATATTTCAATCCATCATAATCCCATGCCTTTACAGGTTGTTCAATGAAATCTATATCCAATCCCATATCTTCCATCTTTCTTATAGTTCTTACTGCCTCTTTAGGTCTCCATCCTTGATCAGCATCAACTCTTAATGTTACTCCTTTTCTAACAGATTTCTTTAATACATTTAATCTATCAATGGCAACCTGAGAATCTGTCCCAACTTTTACTTTTAAATGGGTATACCCTTTCATAATTGCATCCAATGAACTTGTTACCATCTCTTCAACAGTACCAAAGTTTATTGTTATATCAGTCTCAATTTCATTTCTATATCCACCAAAAAACTTATATAGAGGTATCCCATACTTTTTACCAAATAAGTCATAAATAGCCATATCTATAGCTGCTTTTGCAGCACTATTATTCACTAAAGTTTTATCTATTGCTTTAAAAATCCCTTCAGTATCATCAGTTTCTATTCCAATAATTTTAGGTTTTATTAACTTTAGTGCACCTAAGATTGAATCTTCAGTATCTCCAGTAATTTGAGATGTTGTAGCGGCACTTCCAATTCCAATTTCACCTTCATCAGTTATAACTTTAACCACTATCTCTTCAGGAGTTTCAATAATTCTCTGCGCTCTTTTATAAGTTCTCTTTAAAGGAAGGTCAATCTTACCTACTTTTATATCTCTTATTCTCATAATGTTACCTCTCATAACTTTTTTTAAAAAACAAATAAATTCTTACACTCTAGTTGTAAGAATTTATTTTTCTATCCCTTTATATTAACATATCTCTTTTAATTTATACAAGTAATTTTCTAAGGTTTGCTGAGATTTTCGAACATGTATAAATTATTTTTTGTAATGAACACCCTATATAATTTTTCTACTTTGCCAGTTTATATAAAGCATTAGCGTATATTTTAGTATTCTTTATTAGGTTGTGTATTGTAATATACTCATTAGGCTTATGAATTGTATCTGGCTCTCCTGGGAACTGAGGTCCAAATGCTAATATATTAGGCATCTCTTTTGCATAAGTTCCTCCACCAATTGAAATCAATTCAGCTCTATTTCCAGTCTCTTCTTCATAAACTTCCTGAAGACTTTTTACTAATGGATGGTCTTCTGGATAATATAGAGGTTCTTGATGAACGAAATTTTCTATAGTAATACCTTTATCTTTAAGTGTTTCCTTAGCAGGGTTTAACATATCATCAAGTGTTTTTGTTACAGGATATCTAAGATTAAGAATAACCTTACTTTCTGAATCCTCCAGATTAATTACTCCAACGTTAAATGAAAGTTTTCCTGAAACTTCATCTTCTAGATAACATCCAAAGTCTTCCCCATGAAGATTCATTCCAATCTTCTCATTCATAAATTTGATATACTCATTTATCTCATTACTTGAGAATGTAATTTTTCCTAAGAAGTTCATCAAAGCCATTATTGAATTAAAACCAAGCTCTGGTGTACTTCCGTGAGCTGATTCGCCCTTGCAAAGAAGTTTAATTTCTCCTTCACAAACTTCACCTTTAAGATCATATCCTGTTCTCTTCACAAATTCATTTAACTTATTTAATATTTCTTCTGTCTCAACACAACTTATAACCGCTTCACATTTATCTGGCACCATGTTAGCCGCTTGGCCTCCATAAACCTTTTTAAGGATCATATCACCTTTTTGCTCCTCAAATTTCTTCACCAAATCAAATATGGTAATACCTTTCTCACCATTTATTAATGGATAATCTGCATCTGGAGTAAATCCAGCAACTGGCGGTTTTTCTCTCTCTAAATAATATTCTAACTCTTTACTTCCTGTCTCTTCATTAGTTCCGAAAATAATTCTTATCTTTTTGCTAATTGAAAGACCTTCATCCATTATAGCCTTAACTCCATATAATGCAGCCACTATAGGTCCTTTATCATCAGTAGTTCCTCTTCCATAAATCTTTCCATCAACAATTTCTCCACCATATGGGTCGTAATTCCAGCCATCGCCCTCTGGAACAACATCTAAATGCCCTAAAGCTGCAACATACTCTTCTCCATCACCGTATTCAGCATAACCTACATATCCATCAAGATTTTTAGTTTTAAATCCAAGTTTTTCACTTATTTCTAATGCCTTTTCAAGAGCAATATATGGTCCTTCACCAAAAGGCTTTCCCTCACTTGCTTCTCCCTCGAGACTTTTAATCTTAACTAACTCTACAGTAGAATTTATAATATCATCCTTCATTCTTTCAATATGTTCATTAATACTCATAATTTATTCTCCTTTCATATGTCAACATTTTAAACCCTTCCAATCACGGATAATTATAGTATAATCTTTCCCTTATTACAATTCAATAACTTAAGGCATATTATTCATGTTTTAATCACATATTAAACCTTCACTTTTTGTCACTTTTACACCATATCTATTAACTCGACATGAAGTTAAAATAATTACAATTAAGACAAAAATAAAGAAGAGCAGAGTCTCTTCTTTATTAAATGCATATATTAACTTTTCTATACGTTCAACTAAAACTAAATGGTATAAATTCAATATCATTATACTTATCAAATCTTATCTCAACATATCCATCATAATCAATTGTTTCTTGAAATTGAATTATTTTAAGTTCATTATTTTTTTCTAACTTATCAGTAGTACCTGATTTCTTTTCTTTATATTTTTTATATGCTGCACCATCAGGTCTTTTTACTTTTTCTCCCCATGAATCATAAAATTCTCTCTTATTATTCTTTAAGTATTCAAGAAACTCATTCATAACTCCAAGTTTTCTTAGACCCTTACACAAGTTCATGGGATAATCTATTTTTCTTGTAAATGAGTTTTTATATGGTAGTACCATTAGTTTTCCCTTATCATCTATATAAATATTTTTTAGTTTAGCATCAATTCTAGAAAACTTTGATTTTTTCATTAGTATAATCAAAGAAAGTAATTTACCACACACCTCATCTGTCATACCATTTGATTTAATATACTTTTTAATATGGATTCCCTTCATCTGATCCATAACAAATAAGTTACCTTCTTTATAATAAACCTTTGGAAACTCGTCATAATTCTTCAACTTATTTAGTACCTCATACATCTTATTACATCTTTTTTCTTTAAAAAAGACTTTAATTAATTTAGTATCATCAGGCATCTTAAATGTGTATCCCTTTTTACCCTTTTCAACCAACTCACATTTATACAATTCAATTTTAAATTTTTCCTTCGACTCCTTACATTTTTTTTTCTTAGACATCTTATCCTCCTAAAAGATTACTCATCAATATTGACCTACAATAAACTCTCAATTTCTGTGATATCAATGAAATTTATATCTTCATCTAATTCTTCGATGATAGGTAGATCTACTCCTGTAATAACCCCTCCACCAATACCATAAGCAGTTATTTTTCCTTTTTTTAATTTTTGTTTCTTGTAAAGTTTTTTAGCTGTTTCACTACGGTTTGTACTGTAAATATTCGTCATGCTCACACTATACAACTCAGGATTATTTTCATATAAAGCTTTTAAGAAACTATATAACCCTCCATGACTTTTAAGTCCTTTACATAAATGTCTTGGATAATTCATCCGCCTTGTAAAGTATCCCTTAGGGTCTATCAATTTTATATTCTCTTCATTATCCACATAGATATCTTTAAGCCTAACATCTATTCGTGTAAATCCTAGCCTTTGGAATTCATTGAGAAGCTCCACCACTTTCTCAGCTATTTTATCACTCAACCCATCTCTCTTTATTATATCTTTCAAACATTCTCCATCGACCTTTTCTCTTACAATATAGTTTTCACCTATTTCAACTAAGTTCGGAAAATATCTATTCCCATGTACTCTTAAAAGGATATCTCCTTCTCTATCACAAGTAATATCCTCTCTAAATATCTTAATAACTTTATCTTTTGATATGCTATAAACTATGCCGTTATTGCCTGCTCCAATAAATTCCCAACCTGGAGATACTGCATCAACCCTTTCACCATAAATTCTTTTATTTATTATCATATAACACCAACCTAAATTACTAATGCTATTAATAGTATATTTATCACTTATAATCTTTGACACAAAAAAAGCATGCAATGCATGCTTTAAAAAAAGTTAACAATGGACAATATCCACTATTCTTTTATATTTTCTATATATTAAAGAAATTCAGTTGTTCATAGTTCTTTTTATTACTAAGATTACTTACAGTCAATCCAATAAGTCTTATTGCCTCATTAAATTCTATGGAATTGAATATTTCCCTGGAAATCTCTTTTATTTCATCACTTTCATTAAAATATACATCTATTGTTTTGCTACGAGTATGTGTTTCAAAATTACGAGTTTTATATTTAATTGTTATTGTTTTTCCATAAAGCCTTTTACTTTTTAACATAAACGCTATCTCATCACAATATTGACTAATTATTTCCCATAGTTCAGCTTTTTCACTTATATCTTCAGTAAATGTTGTTTCTTTTCCATAGGATTTCCTCTCTCTTTTAGTTATAACAGTTCTTTCATCTCTTCCCCGTATTCTCCAGTATATATCTTCTCCCCATTTACCAAAATAATTTTTATACAATTCAATTGGTAAATTATATAAATCCTCCACGGTCTGTACTCCTATTTTGAATAATTTTTCTGCAGATTTTGCACCGATTCCATATACTTTTCTTATTTTAAGTGGAAAAAGAATTTCTGGCATATCTTCTTTTCTTATTATTTTCAATCCGTTTGGTTTGTTCCAATCACTTGCAAGCTTTGCAAGAAATTTATTGTATGATATACCTATTGATATATTTAATCCGATTTCATCTTTAATATCATTTTTTATTCTAGTAGCTACTTCTATTGGATTTTCATGCAAATGAGATATATCAAGATAAGCCTCATCTATTGAGAGTGGTTCAATAAGTTCTGTATATCTATATAGTATTTTAAATATTTCATCAGAAATTTCTTTATATCTCCAATGCCTCGGTCTAATATAAATACCTTTAGGACAAAGAGCTCTTGCTTTAAATATTGGCATTGCAGAATGAACTCCAAATGTTCTTGCCTCATAAGAACAAGTAGCCGCAACTCCTCTTGAGGATGTTCCTCCTACAATTACTGGTTTATTTTTCAAAGCTGGGTTATCCATCACCTCTACCTCAGCAAAAAACGCGTCCATATCCACATGAAGTATAATCCTATCCATATTTTCACTCCTGATGATAATTTTATAATATTAAAAAAGCCTAGGTTTCCACCTAGGCCCTGTGCTTTTAACTCTTAAGTTCACTGTACAATGCTGAATATATATCCACCTAAACAAACACCTTTTTTCGTTGCCAATTATATTTAATTAGGTTATTATTCCAGCATATGTCACTTTAAAACATTTACACATTAATTATATCATAACTAATATTCTTTTACAATAATTTAATTATATCCTTAATTTCTTTATTTATACCTTAGAATTTTCATTAATCAACGCATCTATAGCAAGTTTATATCCATACATCCCAAATCCACATATACTACCAATACATACAGGAGCTATAAATGATTTATGCCTGAATTCTTCTCTTTTAAAAATGTTAGATATATGAACTTCTACTGTAGGGATATTTACACTTTTCAATGCATCCATAATTGCTATACTATAATGGGTATATGCACCAGCATTTATTACAATTCCATCAACATTTTCATAAGCCTTCTGTATTTTGGTTACTATTTCCCCTTCAATATTACTTTGATAATGTTCAATATGAATTTTTTTTTCTTCCCCAATAGCATGAATAAAATCTTTTAGCTGATCATATGTTTCAACACCATAAATAGCCTTTTCTCTTATTCCTAACATATTAATGTTAGGCCCATTAATCACAAGTATCTTCATACTTTTCCCTCTTCTCTCATTATACTATTGATTGTATCATCTATATTTCCATTGTTATCAATTAAAAAGTCACATACTTCTTCATAAATATCTTTTCTCTCATTATATAGTTTTACCAATTGCTCTTTTTTCTCCACAAGTGGTCTATGATTATTTCCCTGAATATCATTATATATTTTATCAACATCTCTATCTATAAAGTATATTGTTCCGTTGTATTTCATAGAAAATATATTCTCTTCTCTTTTTATTGCTCCTCCTCCTGTTGAAATAATACATCTCTTTTCCATTGAAATTTCTTTTAATACTTCTTCTTCAATATTTCTAAAGTAATCTTCCCCATCTTTAAAAATTTCAGAAATTGATTTACCAGCTTTCTTTTCTATCATTTCATCACAATCTATTAGCTTTAATCCTAACTTTCCACTCATTATTCTCCCTATTGTACTTTTCCCACTACCAGGCATACCAATGAGAACTATATTTTTTTCACTATTCTTTTCCTTTAAACATATATCAAAGATCTCTTTTACAGCATCAGGTGGAATTATTATCTCGTTCCAAATCTCTTCTGATTTTAATCCTTGAATAACCAGCATATATAGTCCATTTGAACACTTAACCCCATTTTTCATTGCGTATTGAAGAAATCGTGTTCTAGATGGATTATATATTAAATCAAAAATGAACTCTCTTCCCTTTATATATTTTTCCTCAATAGGTGATACATCTATAATTGGAAACATACCAACAGGAGTAGTATTGATTAATATTTCATAACTATTATATCTATGTAAATTCTCATAACTGTCAACTTTATATGTACTTATTACACTATCAGGATTTCTACTAATTAAAACAATATCCCTCACACCCATGTCTTCAAGGCATGCTATCACAGCTTTACTTGCCCCTCCAGTTCCTAGTATAATAACTTTTTTTTCTTTTACAGTCACATTATTAATAATAAAGGTTTCTTTTATGCCTAAGTAATCAGTATTATACCCTGTACTTTTTCCATCCTTGAATTTAATAGTATTAACTGCCCCTATACTTTTAACTTCCTCAGATATTTCATCAATAAATTTCATTACATCTTGTTTATAAGGAATTGTTACATTTATTCCTATAACTCCAATATCATCAAAATATTGAAGCTTGTTTTCAATATCATCTCTATCAAACTCATAAAGCTTGTATTCACCAGCTATTCCTTGAGCTTTAAAGAATTCATTATGTATAAAAGGTGAAAAGCTATGAGTAAGTTTCTTTCCTATTAAACCATAATTAAATTTATTTTTCATTATTCACTCTATTTCCTTCCTGAATCTCTTTACTCATTTTCATAAGCTCTTTCAGAAACTCTGAAATATACTCTTTATATTTCTCCTCTCTGCCTTCAATTACTTCTGCTATTATCTCATCTTCCCTCTTCTTATCGTATATTTTCATTCCTTTTTGTCTTTTATATTCTCCAATTTCCTCAGAAATCTTCATTCTCTCTATGAATAACTCTATTAATCCATTATTTACTCTATCAATCTCTTCTCTTAAATGATTTAAATCCTTCATCTTCCTTTTTCCTCTCTAATACTAAATCAAGTATTGCTATAGCAGTGGCATTATCTATAACTGGTAAGGCCCTCGGAATTATACAAGGATCATGTCGTCCAGTAATATTTAGAATTGTATTTTTCATGTTAGATATATCTGCCGTCTGTTGCTCTTTACCTATTGATGGAGTTGGTTTTATCACTGTTCTGAATATAATAGGCATGCCATTTGTTATTCCCCCAGTTACTCCTCCATTATTATTAGTTAATGTTATTATCTTATTGTCCATAACACTCATCTCATCATTGCTTTGAGATCCTCTCATACTTGCAAATCTAAAACCTTCTCCAAATTCTACCCCTTTAACTGCTGGTATTGAAAATAGCATACTACTGATAGAACTCTCTACTGAATTGAAGAAAGGACTACCTACACCTGGCTTTACGTTCAACACTAAGGTTTCAACTACTCCACCAACTGAATCGTCATCTTCTTTAGCTTTTAATATCTCACTCATCATTTTATCTTTTAGCTTTTCATCTATTATAGGAAATTGGTTTTTGTAATCCGTTAGTCTTTTAATTGTTTCTTCATTTGTTTTTTCTTTTGAAAACCTTTCGTCCTTAACATCTCCTATTTGAGCAATATGTGATATTATTTCCATTCCCATATTTTTAAGAATATTTCTCGCAAATGCTCCTGCCATTACTATGGCAGCTGTAAGTCTTCCTGAAAAATGACCGCCGCCTCTATAATCATTATAACCAAAGTATTTTTCATATCCACTATAATCAGCATGACCTGGCCTCATTTTGCTTTTAATTTCTGAGTAATCCCTACTCCTTTTGTCTTGATTTTCTATAAAAAGATTAATAGGTGTTCCTGTTGTATATCCTTCAAAAATTCCACTTAGGACTTTAAAATCATCCTCTTCTTGTCTTCCAGTTGTGTATTTATTCTTTCCAGGCTTTCTTCTATATAATTCTTTATTAATAAATTCATAGGGAAATTCAATACCACCTGGAAGTCCATCAATCACAATCCCTACTCCTGGTCCATGAGATTCTCCATAAATAGTTATTCTATAGTTCTTTCCCCAACTTCCACTCAAAAGCTTCTCCTCCTAACGATCTATAATCTTCCCAGAATTTCGGGTAGGATTTCTCTACACTTTTCCAACCAGTTAAAATCAGAGGCTCTTTGCATTTAGCACTGGCAATAGCTAAAGCCATAGCTATTCTATGATCATTCCAACTATCAACTACCCCTCCATTTAAATATTTCACACCTTTAATTGTAAGATTATCATAGCCTTCTTCTATGTTTGCTCCTAATTTTTTAAGTTCACTAGTAATAGAAGTCAATCTATCACTCTCTTTCATCCTCAATCTTTCCCCATTTATTATCCTCGTAGTCCCTTCACTTACTGCCCCTAATACTGTTAAAATTGGTGCTAAATCTGGACACTCTGATACGTCAATAGTTGTTCCTATTGTCTTACTCTCTTCAACAACAATATCCCCCTCTATATTTTTGATATTCCCATTCATATCTTTTACTATTTCTTCAATTATTTTATCACCTTGCACAGAATCTCTGCTAAGGGATTTCATTCTAATTTTTTCTCCAAGAATCCCTCCTGCAATCCAGAAAGCACTCTGTGAATAATCCCCTTCAACAAAATACTTTCTTCCTGAATATTTCTGTTTACCCTTTATAATAAATTCTTTATAATCCTTATTTATAACCTCTACACCAAAATCCTTAAGCACCTTGATTGTAAGATTTACATACCCTTTTGATTGCAATTCTGTTGTCACCTTAATGACAGAATCACCCTCAATTAATGGAAGGGCAAACATTAACCCAGTTATAAACTGTGAACTCACATCTCCTCTTAAACAGTACTCTCCTGATTTAAGATTTCCCTTTAAATCTAATGGGAGTTTTCCATCTCTATTTTCAAATTTTATTCCCATCTTATTAAATATGTCATAATACACCCCTAAAGGTCTTTCTATGAGTTTTCCTTCTCCAGTGAACTTTCCACCATTATTTATCACTAAAGCTATGGGTATTAAAAATCTTAATGTTGAACCTGATTCTCTACATGTAATTTCAGAGTTCTCATTATTATTCTTAAAACCTTCTATCTCAAGTTTATAGTACTTGTTATCCTCAAGTATATTTATCTTTGCTCCAAGCTTTCTCATACCTTCAATTGTAGATAATATATCTTTTGATATATCTACATTAAATATCTCACTCTTACCCTTACTCAATGAAGCACAAATTATAGCTCTATGAGCATCGCTTTTTGAAGGAGGAACTAATACCTCTCCATTAAGTTTTTTATTTTGAATTTTTAAAGCAATCATCTGAATTTTCCTTTCTTCATATGTTTTGTATATACTATTATTTAAAGACTAGATAAATCTACAAAGTAGTTTATCTATACAAATATTTCTTCTGTCATCTTTGATATTTCTTCTAAAGGAACATGCTTTATGAAGCATTCACCTATTTCTTTCAGTAAGATTAATTTCACTCCAGATGCACTTGCTTTTTTATCTTTAATAATAGCTCTATATGCATATTCGCTATCAATCCCTTGAATATTAATAGGTAAATTGTTTTTCAATAATATATTTTTGATTTTTTCAGCTGTTCCTATTACAGTATATCCTTTACTTTCACTCCACTTAGTAATTAAATACATTCCTATAGCAACAGCCTCACCATGTTTGAATTTTTCATAATCATCAATTCCTTCAATAACATGACCAATGGTATGACCAAAATTTAATATATTTCTAATTCCGATATCTTTCTCATCCTTTTGAACTACATCTATTTTGAGTTCAATACATCTTCTTATGATTTGTTCTAGTTTACACTTATAAATCACTCTTGTGTCATGTAAATTTCCAATATCATAAATCTTATCAAATAATATTTCATCTAAAATACATCCATATTTTATTATCTCAGCACATCCATTATTAAATTCTCTCTTCTGTAAAGTATTTAAAACATCAATATCTATAATCACATTTTGTGGTTGATAAAATGCGCCCACTCTATTCTTATTATTACCAAGATTTATTGCAGTTTTTCCTCCAACGCTACTGTCTACTTGTGATAATACAGTTGTTGGCACCTGTATTAAATCTATCCCTCTCAAATATGTACTAGCAGCAAATCCTGTTAAATCCCCTATAACACCACCACCAAAAGCTATTATTAAATCATCTCTTTTTATTCCTCTTAAATTTAGTTCAGAATATATCTCTCCCAAAGTATTCATACACTTTGATTTTTCACCAGGTTCCAAAATTATTAAACTCCCTGAAATTTTCTCACATATATCATCCATAGTTCCCTTATATAACTCATATACAGTTTCATCTGTTATAATACACACTCCTTCATATCCACGAGCATATATTATTTTTTGAATTTCCTCAATATTACAGAAAGATATCTCAATGTTTCTTTCTTCCCTTTTTATGTTAAATTTTATTTTATCCATATTTATTGCTCTCCGATTTTAATTGTAAATTATAGATAAACCTATAAAGTAGTTTATCTATATATCATTATATCAAAAGCTCCTAAAAATTCATATAATCATAGAAGAAAGTAGCTAAAAGAAAAAAAGCACGCTTAGCGTGCTTTAATGCATGTTTCTCAATAACATTAAAATTTCTCGAAGAGAAATGTGAATCCTTGTCCACTGTCAACTCTCAACTATGTTTTTAAGCTATTCTTCACTAATATCAAAGTCTACATCTGGATTACTTTCCTCGTTCGGATTGTTTATTCCCTCATTTGGGTTATTTATTCCCTCATTAGGATTGTTTATTTCCTCATTTGGATTGTTTATTTCCTCATTTGGATTGCTTATTTCCTCATTCGGATTGTCTATTCCCTCATTCGGATTGTCTATTCCCTCATTTGGATTGTCTGTTCCCTCATTTGGATTGTCTATTCCCTCATTGGGATTGTCTATTCCCTCATTCGGATTATCTATTCCCTCATTTGGATTATCTATTCCCTCATTTGGATTATCTATTTCCTCATTTGGATTGTCTATTCCCTCATTTGGATTATCTATTTCCTCATTTGGATTGTCTATTCCCTCGTTCGGATTGTCTATTCCCTCATTCGAATCATTATTTTCTTCTGATTCATTATCGCCTTCTCCAGAATTCTGTTCCCCATCTGAATTATCCTCAGTGTTGTTATTTTCATTATTACTATCATTATCTCCTGGTACTTCATTCTCTTCTTCAGCAGGTTTCTCTGGTTTAGGTGGCTGATAATAATAGTATTCAGAAGATTTATAATCGAACTTTTCGTAATTACTAGGAACATACTCAATATCTTCAAATATAAAATCATGCATAGCTTTTTTAACTTGTCCCAAATCCATAAGGAATACATATACACCTTTATAAATTCTGCCCTCTGTCAATTCATCAGGTGGTATTTGCATCTGCTTTATATCAAAGTTATTTATTTTAAGTACCTTCTTAGCAAGACCTAACATCTCACCTAAATCTATATTAGTCTTAACATAATTAGTCATCTCTTCAGCAAGCGAGAAATAATTTAGTCCTGAAAGCTTATTAATTAATAGATTTATTACTTCTCGTTGTCTTGAAGTTCTTCCAAAACTTCCACCAGTTGAGTGTCTCATTCTTGAATAAGCTAAAGCTTGTCTTCCATCAAGATGTGTATTCCCAGTCTCCCACTTAAAGTCTGCTATACCTGCAATATAATTATATTCTTCTCTTGTAATATTAGGATTATCCTTTATTCTGTAAGCAGCACCTTCATCTCTTGCATCCAATAAGCGCGCTCTTTCAAGAATATTTCTGAACTTTGTATATCCCTTCTTTGAAGGATCATCATAAACATCTAAAAGAAGACATCTATTTAACTCATTAAGTTCTTCATTATCATTAATATTTACATCAATTCCACCTAAGATCTCGACGACTGTTTTAAATCCGCCGAAGTCGATTTTAACATATTTATCTAATTTAATATCAAAGTTTTCTTGTATAGTTTCCATGAGGAGTGAAGCTCCCCCATAAGCATATGAATGGTTAAGCTTTTCCCAAGAATCTGATCTATTGTTACTTTCAGGAATATGAACATAACTGTCTCTCATCAAAGAGGTCAACCTCATATCCTTATTTTTTTCGTCAATAGTAAGTATCATTATTGCATCTGATCTCTCACCTTCTCCATCCATTCTGTTATCTGTACCAATAAGAAGTATATTAGTTATATAATTTTCTTCTCTAGAAGAATTATCATTTTTATCTTCGTTTTTTTTATCTTCAATAACTTTTCCATTTGAAACATCAGAAGTGTCATCTTCAATTTTCTGTGCTAAGTGAAAAAAATAAAGGCCTCCAGCCATCACCAAACTCAATGTCAAAACTAACATAGTCAAGAGAATCTTTTTCCCATATCCAGACTTCTTTTTTCTTTTACTTCTTCTCACCTATTCTCTCTCCTTACTTTGAATGTTCTTGCTTGTCCACGTCATATATTATAACATATTAAAAGGTCAAAATTTTATGTTAAAATTTAATTTTATGTAACAATTACAAGTAAAAACAGAAAACACTCCAAAACAGATAACAAATATTGTTGATATTCTTCAGAATATCTTAAACTTTATTTACTCATACAATAATTAAACTCACTGAAAACCATGTTATCCAGCGAGTTTATTGTTTAATTTCTGTATATATTTCTCAGCTTAATAAGATGAAAAAGAAACTCTTCCATTCTTAACAACTAATTTAGCATTGAAAACTTCTCCACTTTTAGATTTAAATCCTTCAATCAAAGAAGTCTCACCGTATTTAACAAGATTCTTTATTTCTTTTAAGTCTAGTTCTATTCCAGCTACAGTCCCAATAAAGAACTTACAACCGTTCATCCAGTTTGTACAGCCATATCCCTTTTTGTTCTTTACCACATGACCTCTCTTGCATATAGGACATATACCTAAATTATTTTCATCAATATATTTTATTTCACTAACTTTCAATGTCTCTTTAAATACCTTGCCAAGGTCAATATTTTTATTATATCTAAGGGCTTTAGATGTATTTTTCTCAATATACTCAGTAAGTTTACCCATAAATATATCCTTATCGATTTCTTTATCCACAACCATCTGCAATCCTTTTTCCCAAGATGCAGTAAGCTTTGGATTTAGAATACTAGGTATTGAACTATTCACAATATCAAATATGAGTTCTCCAAGTGTAGAAGGAGTTATAATCTGGGTTTTAGCATTCAGATTCACATAATCCTTCTCTACAAGCTTATTTAAAATATCTGCTCTTGTTGCACTGGTACCAATACCGCTTCCTTTTATCTGTTCACGTAATTCTTCATCCTCTATAAGTTTACCTGCATTCTCCATGGCAAGTATTATACTACCTGTGCTATATCTCTTTGGAGGAGAAGTTTCTCCTTCTTTCATTCTTATGTCATCTACCTCAAACTTCATTCCCTTTTTTATACCAATTAGTGACACATTTTCTTCTTCATCCTTTTTCTTCTTCCCTTTTGAATAATATACTTTCTCATAGCCTTTATCACTTTGTTCCTTTTGGGAAGTAAAGAATTTCTCTCCATTAATATCAACAATAACACTTGTTGTAACAAATTCAGCATCCTTAAGAAATATGGCAAGAAATCTTCGCACTATTAAATCATAAATATCCTTCTCCAATTTAGGTAATGAGTTTAGATTTCCTAATCCTTCACCTGTTGGAATAATAGCATAGTGATCTGTTATCTTCTTATCATCAACATACTTTTTCTTTTCTATTCCTTTATGAAGACCACCTGTACTTATTTCTTTTAGTGCTTCAGTAATTTCTTGATTGTACTTAAGTCCTGTTAGCTTTTTAAGCATCTTTGGAATCTCTTTTGCTACTGCAGTTGATACTACCCTTGCATCTGTTCTTGGATATGTCACCATTTTCTTCTCGTATAAACTTTGAACACAAGATAATGTCTTATTAGGGTCAATCTTATATCTTTTTGAACATTCATTCTGTAATTCAGCTAAGTTGAATAACAAAGGAGGACTCTTCTTCTGCTTCTTTTTCTTTACCTCATCTACAATTCCTTTTCCACCGTTATTCTTATACTCATTTATTTCATTTATGAACTGTTCACAATCTTCTTTTTTATTAAAACCATTCTCATTATACAACTTTGGCGTATTATGGAATTTGGATCCTTCTACCACTTTCCATAAGACTTTTAATTTTCTTTCATCCTCATTATTCAGATCACATTCAACCTTATAAAAGAATGTCTTATCAAAATTTCTTATCTCTCTTTCACGCTGAACTATCATAGCAAGTACACAAGTCATTACTCTACCCACAGCAATAACAACATTTTTTTTATTTAACATTCTTCTCAGATAATCTCCATAAAGTAATGTCAATATTCTAGAAAAGTTAATCCCAACTAAATAATCTTCTTTAGCTCGTAAAAATGCTGCATCACTCAAAGAATCATACTCACTTAAGTCTTTAGCCTCTTTAACGCCTCTAAGGATTTCCTCTTCTGTCTGAGAGTCTATCCACACTCTTTTCTTATCTTTTCCTTGACATTGTGACATCATATCAACAAGTCTATATATATACTCCCCTTCTCTTCCTGAGTCAGTACACACATATACTCTATCAACATCTTCTCTATTAAGCAATTCACATACTATATCAAATTGTTTTTTAACGCCTGGGATTGTTTCATATTTAAACTCATCAGGTATGAAAGGAAGATCTTTTAAGTCCCATAACTTTAATTTTTCATCATATACTTCTGGATAACTCATTGAAACAAGATGACCAACACACCATGTAACAATTCCTTTATCCCCTTCAATATACCCATCTCTTTTTGCACCGCTAATCTTTAAAATTTTTCCAAACTCCCGAGCAACCGATGGTTTCTCAGCAATAAATAACGCTTTACCCATAAATATATTCACCTAATTCTATTATTAGTATTGTGTTTACATAAAACTTAATTGTTCATCATCTTCCATAAGGTCAAAAACCTCATCTCTTCCTCTTGATAATAGACAACATACATACATAGCAGTTGTATCGTATCTTGCATCATGATAGGACACTTCACTACAATCAAATAATCTATTTGTAGCATTCATTATATTCTCTTTTTCAATCTGATAATATTGAACTACCTCTTCAAGCTTTGGATTTTTATACCCAACCCCATTCCTAGCTGGGATTTGTGTAATATCTTTAAAATATGCCATAGTACAAAAAGTCTTCTTATAGTCAAACGGAATACCTAACCTCTCAAATTCAGCATTCATGAATTTTAAATCAAAATTAACATTATGTGCAATAATTATTGCATCATTAAAATCATTCTTAATCTCATCTATAGAATCTTGAAATGTCTTCCCACCAGAAAGTTCCTCTAAAAGTTCCATACTAAAACCATGCACTCTCTCAGCACTAGGTTCCATCATATTCACTCTAAAAAATAAATTATTACCTTTTATAAATTCTCCATTCTCTTCAACAATATAAGTTAATTGTCCAATTTGACCTGGTCTAAGACCTGTTGTCTCAGTATCAAAAAAAACGCTTTTCATAATTTTTTATCCTCCTAAGTTGCACCACTATATAAGAGTATATCAAAAAATCATCAAATCTCAAATAATTTCTCTCTATTTAAGAACATCTTTTATCAATCGTTCTCCATTTTTAAATAATATTTTCTCAATATCTCCTATTTTGAATCCTTTTTTCTCTAATTCTTGTATAAGTAGATAATTATAACTTACATTCTCCATTTCAAGAGTTCCACTAATACCATCATAGTCACTGCCTAAAGCTAGTACATCTATTCCTCCAATATTTTTTATATAATTGATATGTTGAACAATCCCCTCAGCTGTTGTTACGTTATTTTCACTTATAAAAGCTGGACAATAATTTATTCCAATTATTCCTCCTCTTTCTCCAATCTTTCTAATCATATCATCAGTTAAATTTCTTGGATGATTGCAAAGACTTCTAGCATTTGAATGGGATGCTACAAAGGGTTTATTAGTGTTTTCATAGATATCATAAAATCCTCTATCTGATAAATGTGAAACATCTATTATCATTCCTAGTTCTTCCATAGTTTTGATAACCTCAAAACCAAATGGTTTTAACCCTAAATTTCTTCCATCAGCAGCTGGAATTCCAATTGAATTTTCATAATTCCAAGTTAAAGTAATCAATCTTACTCCTAATTGATAAAGTTCATTTAGTTTACTTATATCATTACCAATTATTCCACCTTCCTCAACTGTTAAGAAAGCTGATATCTTTCCATTACTTTTATTATCATTATAGTCATTGATACTTCCTGCATATGCTATGGTTTCTTTATTTTCCATTAGCTCTTTTTTAAATATATCTTCCATCTCCAAAGCTACTTGGTAAGGATTCTTATTTAAACCTTTACACTCATCCATATCAATAAAGATAGCGAAGAATTGTGCAAATGCATTAGCTTTCATTAGTTTTTCAATATCAATATGAAAGGGGTTACTCCTTAACTTCTCTTTTCCTCTATGGTTATATAACTGCATCAATGTATCACAATGAAAATCTATTAACATATAATCATCTCCTTAATACTAATAAGACTCTATTCTATTTTACATCATTTTGTCCTCATCAGAACATTAAATTGAAAAGATTATATGACATTTTTCCAGTGGTGACAACATTTTTCGGGTGGTGACATGACAATCTTCGGGTGGTGACAGTCCCCACAAAAAGAAAAACTATACATTATTCAGTTCACATTTTCAAAGATACTATGATACAAGCTCAGAGATTTTATCTAAGATAGACTCAATTGGATGTATATTTTTTTTATGATACAATACTCTTGAATTGTATTCTAGTTAATAATCACATAACACAAGATAATTAACTTATTTAAAATCTATAAATAGCTAATATATGCAACTCTATGGAGGTAATAACATGAAACAATCAATTGTACATATAGCTCTAGTTGTTAAAGATTATGATGAGGCTATTGAATTCTATACTAAGAAACTTAATTTCACATTAATAGAAGACACCTATCAACCTGAACAAGATAAGCGTTGGGTAGTTGTGTCTCCCCCTGGCTCATCAGGTACAACAATACTATTAGCTAGAGCATCAAAAACTGAGCAAGAACCTTTTATCGGTAATCAGACAGGTGGAAGAGTTTTTTTATTTCTAAATACTGATGATTTCTGGAGAGATTACAATGAAATGGTTGCAAAAGAGATAGAATTTGTAAGAGAGCCAAAAGAGGCTCCATATGGCACAGTAGCTGTATTCAAAGATTTATATGGTAATCTATGGGATCTTCTTGAACTTAATGAAGATCACCCTATTTCAAAGCGTATAAAATAAATATACTGATTTTTGTGCAAAGAAACTCCCCTCATCCTAATTCGATGTGGGGAGTTCTTATATTTTAACATCTTTAAATCCTTACAAATGTCTCCATAATTATTAAAACTCTCTATGAAAAATTGATGTTTTGTCCTTATCTTTGAAATCTTCCACAGTATGAATATCTAATCCATGTAGAATTTCATTCATACAAGCACTATCTACTGCTACTTTCACCTTAGATTTTTCTGCAAACTCATTTACTATATTCTTACCTTTATCTGTTGGAATAATAGCCTTAGGACCGCCTACACATCCTCCAACACATCCCATACCTTCAATAAAGTTAGCCTCTATTTCACCTGTTTGAGCTTTGGATAATAGTTCCCTACATTCTTTTACTCCATTTCCTTGAACAACCTTAAGCATTTCGTATTTAACAGGATAAAGACGTTCAATAGCTTCACCAACAGCTATTGAAACTCCACCAGTTCGGGCATATAATCTTCCACCTCTTGATGCATACTCATTAGAGAAATCCTCATCTACCTCCTCTGGATTAATATTAAATGATTCAAATACATCTTTTAATTCTTCAAAAGTTAAAACAAAATCTATATCCCCAATTAGGTCTTGTGCTTTTGATTCAGCTTTTTTAGCAACACACGGTCCTATAAATACAACTTTACATTTTGGATTTAACTTCTTTAAAACCCTTCCAGCTGCTATCATAGGAGAAACTGACGGTGTTACATGTTTAACCAAATCCCCATAAACTCTTTTAACCATCCCAACCCACATTGGGCAACAGCATGAAGTTATCATAAAATCATCTTTTGTATGTATATGCTCATCAAATTCAACAGCTTCTTTTAAAGTAAGCATATCAGCAAAAAAAGCCACTTCTACCATTTCAGTAAATCCAAGATTCTTAAAGGCTGTTCTTAAACGATTAATGTTAGCCTTTTCCCCAAATTGTCCTGTTATTGCAGGGGCAACAGCTGCTATAACTGGTACATCTTCTTTTAATAGTTTAGCAAGCGGAAGAAAATCTACTTTATCTAATATATTTCCATTAGGACACGCCTCCACGCAAAAACCGCAGTCAGTACACTTGAAATTATCAATATAAGTTGTATCAGCTTCTTTATCAACTATAATAGCATTAAAAGGACAAGCGCATTGACAAGCTGTTTTCCCCTCTGAATTTACACACTCCATGGAGCAACTTTTAACTTTAGTTACAATTTTATTATCAAATTTATATGTCCCAATAGCTTTCTTAAGGTTATGAATATAAGCATTTGTAAAATCTATATCAACCCCACAAAGAGAAGATATAATATTAGCAAGTTCTTCTTTATTTACTTCTTTATTGGATAAAATTTTTTCTAGTTCTTCTTCAAAAATATTTTCATAATAAGCATTTATAAGAGTTTTAAATATATTACTATACATTTTATTCAAAAGTACCAACTCCTCACTATTAATTGTTAAACTATAAATATTTTACCATAAAATCACAGTGTATTGTTTGGCCCTATTTTCGATATTAGAGTTTCAGGCGTTGAAAATTTCCAAGGCCAAGGATCATCACAACGTGAGATTGGGCATTTCAAAAGCCTGACACCATATTATGGTGTGCTAAAATATAATATGGTGATTTTTTTCTTTAATGGTATAATTAAATTACATATAATTTATTTTATATTTAGGAGGATCAAATGAAGAAAAAAATAATAAATATACTGAAGTCTAATGATGATTTTATATCTGGTCAAATGTTAAGTGATCAATTTGGAATAACAAGAGCTGCAATTTGGAAATACATAACACAGTTAAAAAAGGAAGGTTATGAGATTGAGTCAATTTCCAGAAAGGGATATCGCTTGATTTCATCACCTGATTTAATTTCATCAGAAGAAATTACTCCCCTCCTTGAAACTAAGGTGTTTGGGAAAAATATAATACACTATGATTCAATACACTCTACAAACTCTCAAGCTAAGCTCTTATGTGATGAAGGCTTACAAGAAGGTTCAGTAATATTAAGTGAAGAACAAACTTCTGGCAGAGGTAGATTAGGCCGTAATTGGTCATCTCCAAAAGGTTCTTCAATATCAATGTCCGTTGTTCTAAAACCAGAAATAAATCCTGTTCATGTTGCAAAAGTTACTCAAATCAGCGCAGCAGCACTTTCTCTTGCTTTTGAAGAGATGGACATTCAATGTAATATTAAGTGGCCAAATGACATTATAATAAATAATAAGAAGGTTTGTGGAATTTTAACGGAAATGAGTTCTGAGCTTAATAAAATTAATTATGTTGTAATGGGAATAGGTATAAATGTAAATATTGATGAAGAAGCTTTTCCTGATGAAATAAAATCTATTGCAACATCTCTGAAAATTGAGTATGGTAAACAAATCTCAAGAAAGCAGATAATAGCTAGTTTCCTAAAATATTTTGAAAATTTATATTTTGAATTCATAAATACGGGTAGTGCTGAAAGCTCTTTTGAGATATGCCGAAAGCGTTCTCTTCTTTTAGGGAAAAATATCTATGTAATAAGAGGATCTGAAAGAACTCCAGCCACAGCTGTATCTATCGATGAAAATGGTGAATTGATAGTAAAATATGAAGATGGAACATTAAGCAACTTAGTTTCAGGTGAAGTATCCGTTAGAAAATCAAATGTATAATTATTAGGAGATTTTATATGAAACATTCAATTAGTATTGATAACTCTAATGATAAAAAATCGAAATATATAGTTATTTCTATTGATGCCCTTAGAAGTGAAGATTTGAAATTTTTAAAAACCCTTCCTAACTTCTCTAAACTAATAAATCATGGTTCTGTAGCAAAGAATGTAACCAGTATATATCCAAGTGTGACATATCCATGTCACGCTTCCATAATAACTGGTTGTTACCCTGATAAGCATGGAGTATACAATAATTATTTATTTCAACCCGGTAGAGATAACCCCGATTGGTTTTGGTTCTATAAATATATTAAAAGAAAAACAATTATTGATATAGCTAAAGAAAAAAATATGAAAGTAGCAACCTTATTTTGGCCTGTTACAGGTGGGATTAAATTGAAATATAACCTTGCAGAAGTTCTTCCACATGGAAAGTATAAATCTCAAACTTCTGTTTCACTGAAATACAGTAGCACTCTATTCATGTTAAAATGTTTTATTAAGTATGGTCATAATTTAAAAGGAATATCTCAACCCTATTTAGATAATTTTACAACTGATTGTGCTCTAGATGTACTAAAAAAGGGAGTAGATTTATCCTTAATTCATCTTGTTGATCTTGATTCTATGAGACATAAATTTGGTACTAATTCACAAGAATCATATGAGGCTTTAAAACGACATGATGAAAGATTAGGAAGAATTCTATCATTATTAAAAGAGAAAAATACTTTGCAAGATACCACATTCTTTATTTTAGGAGATCATTCTTTTAAGGATGTAGAATACATGATAAATATCAATTCCTTCTTAAGAGATAATACCTTCATTAGTTTATCTTCTGATGGAAAACTCCTTGACTATACTGCATATGCACACAAATGTGATGGTTCCTGTGAGATCTTTGTAAAAGACTCTTCAACTAAGAATCGTCTTCTATCATTATTGAATAAAAGCACTTTGAACACTCTTGGAATAAAGAATGTTTATACCGAAGCTTCTCTTAGTGATTTCAATGTAGGAAATAACATTTCAATTATGCTTGAAGCTAAAGATGGTTTTTATTTTACAAATAATTATACAAGCAATCTTTATGTAGAAAAAAATGATCCTTCTAAATGTGTTGCTCATCATGGGTATAATCCTAAAGAAGAGGACTATAAGACTCTTTTCATTGCTTCTGGTAAGGGGATATCAGCAGGTATTGAAATAGAACATATGAATCTTGTAGATATTGCACCTACATTTTGTAAACTTATAAACGAAACCATAGATGGAATGGACGGAACATGTATAGATCAAATGTTAATATAGTACTATTTATAAAATAAGGGGGATAAATCATGGAAATAATTAAATTTTTACAAACATTTTCCAGTCCAGTGTTAGATAATATTTTCATTGTTATAACACTCTTTGGAGAAGAAATTTTTTATACACTTATATTATGTATAATCTTCTGGTGTATGGACAAGAAACTTGGATATAAATTAGGTTTCTCACTCTTCTTTAGTATGACAATTAATGGGGCTGTTAAAGAATTACTTAATGTTAAACGACCTATTGGTTTAGAGGGAATAACATCTCTTAGAGTAGAGACTGCTACTGGTATGTCTTTTCCTAGCGGCCATACCCAAAGTACCACAACTTTTTGGACATCTTTAATGGTGAACTTCAAGAAACGATGGCTCTATATTATAGGTACAATTATAATTATACTAGTTGGGATATCAAGACTTTATTTAGGAGTTCACTGGCCAAGTGACGTGATTGGAGCTATAATAATCGGTGTTGTATGTGTTTTTATCTCTAATATAATCATTGAGTTTACTCTAGAAAAAAACAATTACATTCCTTTAATTATAATTGCTCTAGTCAGTGTTCTAGGTTTATTAATTTTTCATAGTAGCGATTATATAAAGATTGTTGGAATCATGATTGGTTTTATATTGGGTATGATAATAGAACAGAAATGGATAAAATTCGATGTAAAAGCCAACTTGAAGCAAAATATAATGAAAGTTCTGATTGGATTATTAATATTAGTAGTAATAAAAGTTTTTTTCAAAACTATTCTACCAGTAGGTAATTTAGGAGATTTTATTAGATATGGGCTTATCGGTTTATGGGTAATTGCAGGAGCTCCTTATTGCTTTAAAAAACTTATGAAATAAAAAACACACACTAATATTGTAAAAGAAATGTAGAATGTTTCTCACGGATGTCAGAAACATTCTACATTTTTCATTCTCACTTGCTCTAGTAAAAAGGCACATGAACAAATCTCCCTCAAATGCTGTGAAACCATTTAATAATACTTTTATAAATTCCCTCCACTTTTTCTTGTTTAAATCATAAATAATAATGATATTTTAATTTAATTTATTTGAATTTTCTTAAAAAGATGCTAAACTTTTATATAGGTGTATATATTAAACTTATAAGTCATAAATCATAAATATAGAAATATTTTAGAAAGTGAGTGAAGTTATGTCGAGTTATATTTTAGGTATTCTTTTTAGTTTTCTATTTGTAAAATTGAATAAAAAGTTATTTATACATAAAATACAATTTCTTTTTTATAAGCTATTTAATAAAAAAGAAATCTATGAACTAATATTGATATTATATATTCTTATAATTTCAACAATTATTTCAATAATATGTATTAAAATAAATAACTTCAATTATCAAAGCAATATAACTTTAATTAAAAATTTTAATTTTTATAACTTTTTTACTATGTTTATATTGTTGAATTTTTCTTCCACTGAAAAATTAACATTAAAATCTAATGATGAAAATTGCCATAAGTTTATATCTCTAATTTCAAGAAGTCTAGTATTAGGATTTATAGCACCCTTATTATATATAGGAGTTTTCAATAATTTTATTGCTTTAGTAATATGTTTTCTTTTATCATTAAATATAAAAAAGACAACATATATTAAATATTTATATAACTTTTTATGTACTTTACCTACTGTAATTACTTCAATTTTCTTAATTTTCATTTTAGTAATTACAAAAAAAATTAATCAGTTAAACTTTAAAAATATGTTTTTCAAAAACTTTTTAATTGATCCTCTCATTAATGTAGAAATAATTATGATCACATTGCAAGGTACTTTTCTAATTATTGATTATAAAGAAGTATCGCCCTGTAAATTAGTGAAATATGGAACTAATAAAAGTATAAAAAAAAGTGATTTATATTGGCTTCTAACCAAGTCTTATATAGTTTGTATTCTCTCTTTTATATTTTTTCTAATTATAAAATAAAACTTTCATTTTTGGACAAAATATAATGTAGATGAAAAAGGGAGTGTATAATTTGAAAGATAAAAAAAAGAAAGATAAAGATAAAAAACAACAAGTTTTAGACATCGACTTTATTGAAACAACTTATGGCCCAATCGTAGTCCATAGATATAAAGACAAACCAACCAAAAATAGACCCTATTAAAAAGTTCTCATTAAGAGCTTCAGACTGTTTAAAAACAGAAAACAAAGTGAAAACAATATATTGTACATTTCAAAAAAAAATCTCTCAAATGAGAGATTTTTTTGCAATGTCAATTAACAATTAATGATAATTTAATATCTTCTACATACTTTTCGTTTATTAATGTTCCAAAAACAATACCAGCTTCCTCATTGATATTCTCATATATCAATTCTGTAATATTTTTTATTTCATGTAATCCTAAAGATTTATTTCCTGTAATATTTATAAGTATATTTCCCGCCGTCATTAATCTTCTTACCATATCCTTATTTCTTAGTATTTCTTGAACAACTTTTCTGCCTCTATCTTTTCCGCAAGCAGTTGCATAAGCAAAATAAGAATTTTTACCCCCGTTAAAAATCTTATAAAAATCTCCTACATTCAAATTAAATATTCCATTAAAATTAATTAATTCATAAAAATTATTAGATAATTGAATAACATTATCCTCAAATTTTTCACGTTCTACCTCAAATATTGAACTACAACTTTCTGAAAGATATTTTAATGAAGTTTTATATATTATATCTTGTAAATTATCATTATTATATTCTTTACTTACCATCAAAAGGTTTAATATACCCATTTTGCTTAGTAATTTACATGTAGATTCAATGAGGGTGGAATCTCTTTCATCTTTAATTGTTCCTACTACAATTGCTATTTCGGTGTTAAGGAAATATCTTGCAACTCTTCTTTGTATTAACTCTTCATTATGATAAGAAATTTCCATTCTTCCCTTACTATTTAATAATTCTTCAATACAATCCCCTAAATAAATGTTTTTATCACATCTGTTTAGTATTTTCATTGTTTTATCAAGATGTATAGCTAATCTATTAGAATCCCCATATCTATGTATATTGAGGTTTTCCATTGCTCTAATACCACTTTCACCACATGCAACAATAGTTATCACGTAAATCCCCCCCAAATTGTTTACTATAATGTTATAGTAAACCTAGTCCCTTGGCCTTTTTCACTTTGTACACTTATTTCACCATCATGTCTTTTTACTATCTCATTACACAAAGCTAATCCAATACCACTTCCAGGTTTATTTGTATCTACTTTAAAGAATTTTTTAAATATCTTATTTAAATTTTCTTTATCTATCCCTATTCCATCATCTAATATTTCAATTTTAAATTTACTCTCTTCTGAATATGCACTAACTGAAATATTTCCGTTATAATCTGTAAATTTATAAGCATTCTCCAGAAGATTAATCATTACTTGTTTAAGCCTAGCTTGATCTCCCCATATTATTCTAGATTTATCTTTTATATCGAGAGTCAACTTTATATTTTTTTCATTGGCTTTAACTTTATATTGATTTACCACATCTCTTATTAATATTATTATATCTACATTCTTCATATCAAAACTAAATGTATTTTTCTGATATCTCGAAAAATCCAATAAATCTTCTACAAGATTTATTAATCGCTTTGTCTCACTTTCAATTATTGATAATCCAAGTTTCCTATCCTCTTCATCATCTTCAATCATCAAAGTCTCACTCCACCCTTGAATTGAAGTTAGAGGAGTTCTAAGTTCGTGTGAAATAGAAGATATAAAATCATTTTTTATTTTCTCACTCTTATCAATTTCTTCTGCCATGTAATTAAATGTTTCTGCCAAATCACCAATTTCGTCTTCTGTAATCTTATTTGCCCTTACTTTGTAATTACCACTTGCCATCTGTTCAGTAGCATTTTTAAGATCCTGAATGGGAACTATAATACTTCTAGCTAATATTAATGATAAGGCCAAAATTAATAGTAATACAAGTATTCCTACAACTATGCAAATTATCATGATATTTTTAATAGCTACATCAATTTTTTCAAGTGATACACTAAAACGCACAACACCTCTTGTTCTATTGTTATCTTTTATAGGTACTGAAATAGCGTATATTTTCTCATATTCTGTAACGATGTCATCTCTAAAGCTAATATCTCCATTTTTCAAAGCTTCATTAACATCATCTGCTGCTGATACCTCATTTAATCTAACACCCGCACTGTCCACAAGAATAGATCCATCCATATCAATAATTTGAACTCTTGATTTTTCATCTGATAGAATTATTTTTCTATATATTTCTCTAGCCTTCTCATTAAAGTCCTTATTAGGCATTATATCATTATATATCTCATTCACTGACGTTGCTTTATTATTAAGATAATTTTTTATTGTACTATAATAGTAATTTTGCGCAAATAGTATAAATATGACTTCTAATGAGAATACAGTTAAAACAACAACAATAGAATAATTCAAAATTATTTTATTTTTTATGGTCTTCATTCTATTCTTCCTTTCGCCAGCTATATCCGTACCCCCATACTGTTTTTAAATGTTCTGGTTTCGAGGGAGAACCTTCTATTTTGCTTCTTATTCTCCTAACATTAACATCAACAATTTTATAATCACCTACATAGTCACTTCCCCAAACCTGATCAAGAATCTCATTTCTACTAAGTGGTTCCCCTTTATGAGTCATTAATAGTTTTATAATTGAAAATTCTGTAGGTGTCAACTCAACCTCAATTCCATCTTTTTCAAATCTTCTTTGTCTTACATCAAGTTTAAAAGGCGATACCTCAAGAATGTTTGCATCTTTATCTGATAATACTGCAACCTCCTCAACTCTTCTTTTTTGTGCATGTACACGGGCTATAAGTTCTTTAACACTAAATGGCTTTACCACGTAATCATCCGCTCCATAACTTAACCCTGATATTTTATCTTCTTCTTGACCTTTTGCTGTAACCATTATAACTCGAATATTTTTGTGTTTTTCTCTAATATACTTACAAACATCAAACCCACTTATACCTGGTAACATAACATCTAGGAGAGCTATATCAATTTTTTCTTTTTCCAATTTTTCAATTGCTTCTTCCCCTGTTGCTGCCTCAACAACAGTGTACCCTTCTCTTTTTAAATTTACTTTTACGAAACTTCTTATGCCTAATTCATCTTCTAACAAAAGAATCTTCATACCCTTATCCTCCATTATCTCAATATTTCAAAGTTTGTTTTAATTATCTCATCATCAACTTTTAATTCTTTCTTAATTCTAGAATCATTCTTGTTATTATAAAAAAAGAATGTTTTTCTATTATTTTTTCCAATAACCGAATATTTTCTTCCTGCCTCACTAGCATTTTTATTAAATTTATCAATATAACTATCATCAATAACCATTAATCTAGCAAGCTCAATCTTATTATCGGGATATGTTTCTTTATCATATATAAACATATATTTCATATATCCACTCTCATTTACTTCCATTACATAGTTATCTTTCCACTCTTTAGGCAAATAGAATCTGAATGCATTCGCTTGATCATAGTAAATATCGACTTTATGTGTTAAACCTCTTAAACCATTCCAATTATACCATTTTTGAATTATTGGATTTTGATTATTACTCTCTTCATCAAATAACTTCTCTTGATATAAAATATTAATCTCTCTGATTTCATCTTTATCAACGTCTGCATCATTTGTGAAAAATTCACTCTTGGTAATTCCGAAATCTTTTTCACCTTCAGAAAATACTTTCGCTAATTTACCATCTTTTTTTATCAAAAGTTCTGTATATCCAGAATAAATTCCTATTGGCACATCTACAAAAATTCCATTAATATCTTTAGTTGCTTTCCCACTATTAGCCAAAATACTTCTTACATTCCCATCACTTGGAATTATAATGCTGTTTATACTTTCACTGTTCTCAATATTATAAAGGGTTGCTATTACTTGCCCATCTTCATCTATATTGAAAAGTACAATATCATCAATATTATCATTATCTAAATCAATAATTTTTACTTCATCACATTTGTTTTCAAAGCGAGTGAACATATTCCTATTTTTTTCACTATATACTTCAACTCTTAATTTTTTATTCTCCTCTAGCCACTTAATTATTATCTCTTCTTTTCCATCATTATTAATATCTTTAAATATTATATCTTGTATATTCAGTGCAACTCCATCAATAAAATCTAATTTTTCCCATGTACCCATGTATTCTTTAAGAATTCCAATCATATATTCATTAAGCTTGTCTTTCATCTTATATATTGCTATAAGCTCATCTTCACCATCCCCTGTTAAATCAGCATAATTGATTGCAGCACTATTTTGAATGTTTCTAGGTAGAATAAGCTCGAATGTTGATGGTAATTCATCAACAACCTTTTGTGCCACAGTAATTTTCTTTTCCATATTAGGTTTCTGTATCATCTCTTCAGGTAAAGAGAACTCATCACACCCACTGAATAATATCATTACTATTATAATTAAAAATATATACATTCTTTTTCTCATAAAGTCCTCCAAAAAAACACATAATAGAGATTACCATGGAATATATCCTAGCCCCTCTATTTTAATTTCTCCTAAAATAATTAATATTTTTTTCATTTGCAATTAAATTCAGTTTTACTTTAGGCATATTCAAATAACTAGTCATAGGTTTATGGTGTGTATCTTTTACTTGTTATTTCTTTTCATATACCTTATTAATTATTTCCCATAATATAAATTTTACACCATAATACAAGTTTTATCAAAAAAAAGTGATAAAAAACCTTTAATTAAATATAAAAGAGTATTGTTCAACAATACTCTTTTTATATCATTTATTTTACTTTTATCTCAGTCCAAATCCCATTATATTCCTCTATAAATTCTCAATCAGTAAACGAATTTTTATTGGATCAATTCCCAACATTCCAAAAACCTATTTATAATTCTATTCTTTGCCAATATAGTTATATGTAAGTTCTTAATAACAAATTCATCCAAAGTGGTACAATTTTACACAAACATATAACCCATTTATATAAACATGGTTACATGTGATAATTTATTTAGGAAATCTTTCAATTTCTAAAGAATAAAAAAAAGCTGAAGATTCTCTTCAGCTTTGGCAGGGGTAGCAGGAATCGAACCCGCATCAACGGTTTTGGAGACCGCTGTTTTACCGTTAAACTATACCCCTTCGTGACAAGATTTATTTTAACATATTTACAACTTGTACGCAAGACTAAATTATAATAAATAATTTTTTCTTAATATGCGAAAAATACTTATATATTATATAAGGGATATCAAATAAATAACTAGTCCCAGGTTTATGGTGTGTATCTTTGACTTGTTCTTTATTTTCATATACCTGAATCGGAGGTGTAACAATGAAATATTCTAGTTCATCAAAAAATAGTCCCCTCATCAATACAATTGAATTAAATGCTCTTTTAAATCTACTTGAAGAAAAAGGCATTATAGATAAAAACGAATATATGAATACTGTTATTAATGTAAGTTCTTCTCTCTTAACAGAAGCAGAAAAAAAAGGTTATCTTGATAAAAGAGTGCGGTCTGAAATTATTTCTTCAATATATGATGATTTAAATTCATAATCACCTATTTAAATTCTTAACATAAAATATACTGATACAACACCTAAGGCATATTCAAATAAATAACTAGTCATAGGTATATAGTGTATATTTGTTAAACTTTAAGATAAGGAGGCATTATGATGAACAACTGTTACCCATGTAATAGAACCAATTACATTCAACGTCGTCCTAATAATTGCTTTTGGGAAGGCATAATATTTATAATTGCTTTATTTTTCCTAGTATGTCCATTTGGTTTTTAAGAGGATTCCCAGCATTCGGTCTTTTCATATAGTATATATAGATAAACTACTTCATAGGTTCATCTATCAAAGAACAAAGAAGAGAGAACAAAGAATAAGTATTGTTGATATTCTTTATTCTTCAGAATATCTTACATTCAAATTTAATGTAGTATATCTATAAAAAGAGGCTATCTCAAAAATTTACTTTTGAGATAGCCCTAAGTTCTATTTTAAATCTAAATTTTTGAACTTATCACCAAATAAGTCTCCTAAAGTTTGCATATCATCTTCATCATTAAATTCATCAAGGTTTATAACAGGCTTTTCAATTGCCTCTTTAATACTTAAACCAATTTTTCTACTATCCTTATCAATACTAATTATTTTAACCTGTACAGTATCACCAATATTTAATACTTCCTTAATATTAGTAACTCTCTCTTCGCTTATTTGAGAAATATGAATTAATCCTTCAATTTCTTCATTAATCTTTGCAAATGCTCCAAAATCCATTATTTTAACAATTTTTGCATCAACAATATCTCCAGTTTTGAAAGTTGTTATCTCTTTATCCCATGGATGTTCCATAGTATCTTTCATAGATAATGAAATCCTGCCTTTTTCATTATCAACAGATAATACATATACTTCTACTTCATCTCCAACTTTAACCACATCATCAGTACTTTTAACTCTCTTCCAAGATAATTCAGTAATATGAACCAAACCATCTACTCCACCTATATCAACAAAAGCCCCATATTTAGCTGTTTTCGTTACAACACCTGTTCTTTTTTCTCCAGCTTTAATAGTAGCAAAAAGTTCTTTTTTCTTTTCTTGTCTCTCTTCTACCTCGATTACTCTTCTAGATAGAACTAACTTCTTCTTACTCTTATCTAGTTCAATAACCTTAACACCAAGCTCAACACCCACAAATTCTGCTAAATCCTTAACATAATCTGCACTAAGTTGAGATGCTGGAATAAATCCTCTTACTCCCTTAATATCAGTAACTACTCCACCTTTAACTACTTCTTTTACTTTAACAGTTAATGTTTCATCTTTATCCATTACTTCTTCTAATTCATCCCATACTAATACCGCTTCTGCTCTTTTTTTAGAAAGAAGAACATTACCATTTTCATCTTTACTCTTTACTACATATACTTTTAAAATATCATCTACTTTAATTACTTCTCTTGGATCTATATCTTCACTACAAATCTCATTTTTAGGTAAAATTCCGTCTGCCATATGTCCAATATTTATTATTGCTTCATTTTCATTAACTGAAATTACTTTACCTTCTAAAATTTCTCCATTATTAATTCTCTTCATTGATGCTTCAATTTCATTTATCATATTATTCATATCATTGTGTTGTTCAGTCATTTTCATCTCTCCTTTTTAAGTTCCCCATAAATTATAGTTATTTCTATTATACTACTACTTAATATTATATCAAACTTATCCACTTCATTGTATATTTAATTAATTTTTTCCACAACATTTTTTGTATTTTTTCCCACTTCCACAATAACAAGGATCATTTCTTCCGATTTTCAACTGTGTTCCTTTATTCTCTTTAAGCGATTCTATTTCTTTTGGCGTATATCCTTTAAGTGTCCAATGAACATTTTCTTCCTTCAAAGCAATTAAATGCTTTAATAACTTAGCATATATATTCATATCATTTACAACTAAGCTATGACTTAAATACTCCATAACAAATTGTACATCTTTATCATTTTTAATTGCATATTCACATGCATCAATTATTTCCTCTGCATCATATTCTTCCATGTTATATGACTTAAGAAGTAAATCCTTCAAATCATTTCTACAACCACTATTTTTTATGTATTTCTCACTACCAAACTCTTTTATCTTATCCACACTATATTTTTTGTAGTCATAGTCACATTTCTGCACTTTTTCAACAATATCAATATGATCATATATATCACTATGACAAACATAATCACCATAAATTATAAATTCATTACTTTTATATGCATATCTTTGTAAAATAAACTGTATGAACCATTCATGTTCTATATTGCTATCAATACTTTTCTCAACTAATTCTATACATTGAGATATACTTAATGCACCATATACATGTAAGTATCCCCTTGTTAAGTTCAAAATATCATCATTTCTAGTAATCATTCTAAGAAATTGCTTGTCCTTTTTTAATTCTAAAAACATTTCATTAAATTCTTTTGGGCAAATCACAGATTTATTACCATCAATAATTCCAGTGTAAACAAGACCTAACTTTCTGAAATAAGTTATAGCTTTTACATTCATACTCCAATTAATTTGAACTGGCTTGTTTATAAATGAAGCTAATTCACTTACTCTATCACTATCAAAATACATCATTCCTATAGACAAATCTTTCTCCATAGATGACTTAATTCCTTGAATCAAATCATTTTTTTTAGCTGTACTAGGCAAAATAACTTTCCAAATTTTCTTTACTTCTTTGAGTTCTGCTACTGTATACGTGTTCAGTAACTCCTCTAAAGATAAATCACTTGATATTTTCTTAAACATCTTTTCAAAATTCTTTCTTTTTTGCTCATCTTGTACATTATTTATTTTCTCTAAAGCTTTTATTAGTACTTTCTGATCTTTCTCGCTGATTTTATTATTAACCACCCTAATTTCCTCCTACAAATCATTCTAACTAAATTTAAAATATATATCATAACTAGTAAACTACTTTAATTTTACCAGTATTTAACTTCAAATACAAGTTTTGTATATCGTTTGTTGATAAAAAAAGCACAACATTTGAATTATAACATATAATAAAAATATTTCAAAACCCATTTATTGCACAAAGTTTTGTAATAATATCTTGTAGATTTATACTTTAAAAATATTATTTCTACCCTTCATTACCAATGCATTTATCCAAATAATACCTTCTTTTTTAATCCCTTTTTAAAATTTGTTCTAATTTGTACGATTATATAATAGTGGTGAATAAATAATAAACAATAACATAAAATACTATTAAGAATAATCAGAATTTTTAACATTAGCACTTCACTACATTAATACACATATGTTATAATATAAATAAGATATAACTTATTTATAATATTAATATCATATTTAACGGCTTAGACCATGAGTGGCTAAGACCCGAAGAGGAGAGTTATGGGAATAGTTACTATTCCCCCCATAACTCTCCTCTTTTCAGTGGTTAAAAGTGTGGATTTCGGCATCATTGTTGGATATCTGCGCTACTCACGTATTGCTTATACGCTACGTTGCTCGAATCCAACATTCCTTGAACTCCACACTTTTAACTCACTGAAAAATTTATTTAAAATATTTTTTTATAACTTTTCCTTTAATATATAGTCCTTGAAATATACAATTATAGCGGCCCTACTCCAGTTTCAAGTTCCTTGTTCTTTACTTTTTTTATCACTCTGAACATTTTTTATTCTATGCTCACTCTATGTGGTTTTCTCTGTTTATAATAGTAATATTCTTTGTACCCTAAATCCCTTAATACTTCTACTGCTATTGTGTGATTATTGCCTAGTTTTTCGGCACTATGGGCATCTGAACCAATTGTGATTAGTTTTCCACCTAACTCTTTGTATAGTTTTAAAACTTCTATGCTTGGGAATAATTCCTTAGCCCCACTACCTAATCCTGATGTATTTACTTCTATTGCTTTATCCCGTTTGATAACATTTTTGAGTATTTCACTGATTATTCCTTCAAAATCATTGAATTCATAGTTTCCTAATTGCTCAAATGCATATCTTTTTAGAAGGTCAATGTGCCCTAAAATATCATATTCCCCCTTTTCTGAGGCCTGAAGTACCTTCTTAAAGTATCCTTCATATGCTTCTTTATTGCACTTTCCATCTATGTATTTTCTTAGTTTTGGTCCATCTATATCATGAACTGATCCAATGATAAAGTCTATCTTTTCATCCTTAACAATTTTTAATATACTATCAATATTATATTGTGGACTACATATTTCAAGACCTTTTAATATTTCCAGTTCTCCTTTAAACTTACTTCTACAATATTCAATTTCTTGATTATATTTTCCAAATCTCATATGCCCGTATGTTGGCAATCTTTCAATAGTTGAAAAATGCTCACCAAATCCTATTATTTCTATGCCTTCATCTACTGCTTTTTCGCACATTTTTTTCAGTTTTTCCACACTATCAAAAGAATTATCCGTATGAATATGATGATCAATTTTTTTCATGTTTTTCCCCCTCGAAAAAAGCACGGCAAGCCGTGCTTTTAAAACAAATCTAAAGTTCTCAACTATCTTTTTAAACAATAACTACGTCCTTGCACCCATTCTGAGTAGCAATTTCCTTTAAATATTCCATATATGAATCCAAAGGACTCTCAATACCTTTTAAATCTTTTCTTACTCCATATTTTCTATATTTAATAAGTTTATATCTTATAGCATCATTTATTCCAGCAATCAATTTAGAAGTCTTCTCAACTGTTTCAGAATTATTCAGTATTTCTGGCACAATAACAGTTCTCACTTCAAATATTTTATCAACTTCACCTAATCTCACAATATTTTCAAGTACATTCTCATTTCCTTCTCCTGTAAGCTTAACATGTTCATTGATATCATATGCCTTTAAATCAAACATAACCTTATCTGTTACTTCTAATAGTTCTTTTTTATTCCATAATGCCACAGTTCCATTAGTATCGATAAAATTAGTTAATCCCATCTTTTTAGTAATACTGAATAGTTCAGTAATAAACTCTGATTGAAGAGTGCATTCACCACCTGATACAGTGATACCTTGTATAAAAGGTCTATATTTATTAATTTCAAGTGCAACTTCCTCTGCAGTCATAAATTTCACTTTTGGTGTACTATTATTTTTGCATATTCTAATGCACTCATCACAATCAGTGCACTTCTTTTCATCCCATATGACTTTTCCACTCTCTGCCCTGCTAACAGCTCCCGAATGACAATGTGCTATACATTTACCACAATTATTACACACATTAATTGTTTCTGGATTATGACAATATAAACAATTAATATTGCATCCCTGTAAAAAAATCGCTGTTCTATTACCTGGTCCATCTACTGAACTAAAGGGAATAATTTTGTTTACGATTGCAGTTTTCATACTTATTTACTTCTCTCTTTTCTTTGTAATACTCTTTGGTTTTTAACAGCTCCAGCACCTAAAACAGTGGTATCCCTTAGTACAGCCTCACCTTTTTCAATTTTTTCAATCTCCGATCTTTTAACAAGGTATCCTGTTATTCTAACAACATCACAATCGCTTGCATAAGGCGAAAAGTATCTTACTCCAATACTAAAACTTCCCTTTATTATATCCAGAATGTATTGTGGATTTTTCTTAACAGTAGTATCAAAACTAAATATATCACCTATTCCTGATGGAAAGTACTTATGGAATTTAGCACATACTTTTAAGTGATCAAATATTTCTGGTTCCTCCCCTATTGGTATTCTACAACCTGGAGCTATACCATTATCTGTATCTATACCCACTTGAGCATGTAACATAAATTTACCATCTGTAAACTTACAGTGTTTATTGTAATGATTGTTAACCATTTCATTAAGTTTATCTATTATCTCTACTCCTAATTCAGTGGCAACTTCACTATGACCAAATCTATCTTCAAGTCTATCACACTTCAATAATTTATTTACACAATCAGCTATTCCAACTTCACCAAACATTCCTGTGAAATTTTCTGAATTTATTAATCCTTCTTTTAGTAAAAAATGATTTTCAAAAAAACCACTTTCTTCAACAAGAAAATTAATTCTCATATCAATATATTGTAACATCTTCTCTACAGCATCTGGGAATAACTCATTCATGAAGTGATCCTTATTCTCAGCATGGTCTACAAGTCTTCCAAAATTCAATCTAACAAGTGTATATGCTCCACCGCCAATTTTAAGACCATTATAACAACTAGCAATTCCATAGTTTTCTATATCTTCAGTAAACATCTTATGATTAGCAAAACTTGGTTTTGCAGTTATTAATGCAGTGTTTATAGCATCTATTGCAAAGTCATTTGGTGTTATTTCTTCATCATATTTTATTGTAATATTTGGTATAGGCACTTCAAGTTCTCTCTGAACTCTTAATATTATTTCTCCTGCCTTTGTTTTTTCTGGTCCTATATTAGCATGACAGAATGAATCAGTTATTGTTCTATCTATATGAAGCATAAAGAATTTTATAGCTTTATATGCCTCTTCCTCGTCATTTACAAATGGATCTAATAATTTATCAATATTCCCAATATAAACAGGAAATGTTGTAATTGAAGGAACATGTTTATACAAAATAAGCAGATTGTTCACAGCCTCCCAAATATCAGTTGGTGGTTGTAACTTTAAAAATTCACTTCCCTGTTCCATGAACTTATTATAATCTGGCACAATATATCTTGGTCTATATGGAGCATTACCTTCACCTAAATCACAAATCACTCCATTATCTCTATACTTTTGTATTTCTTCAGTAATTCCTAAAACATCAATAGAGTTTTCTGCTGCTCTCGCAAGTGCTATTACTCTTTGTTCGAAAGTAAGAGTCTTATCTTTTATAATATTCAGAACATCACTCATAATTTATCCCTTCCTTTGTTAAAAAATTCAAAATTTTTTATACTATGAAATAATCATTATTAATTATATTATATCATTTAATTTCCTATTAGTGAACCTATATAGATATTCTATTTCAGAAGTTAATTTATTCAAATAGATTAAATTTATATTGCCAGTTTTCCATCCTCTACAGTTATATTAATAACCTCTTCCGCCTTATCATCAAAAAGAATTTTATCTACTAAAAGACTCTTAACATTCTTATCAATGTATCTATAAATCTCTCTAGCACCATACTTCCTTGAATATGCATTCTTAATAATATATTCTATTCCTTCAGTTCCAATTTCTATTCTCTTACCTTTTTTCATAAGTTTTATGTTAATCTCATTGAAAATTTTATTAATAATGCTTTTCACTTCATCTTCTCCAAGATGATTAAATATTATCACATCATCAAGTCTGTTCAGAAACTCAGGTGAAAAACGTTTATTAAGTTCATCATTCACTGCCTCATTAACCATTGTTCTATCTCCAAACCCGATTCTATCTTTACTCATATCTTTAGCACCTGCATTTGAAGTCATGATTATTATTGTATTTCTAAAATCTGTCTCAGCTCCACTATTGTCAGTTAAAGTACCATAATCCATTACCTGAAGAAGTATATTGAATATATCACTATGTGCTTTTTCAATCTCATCAAGTAAAACCACACTTCTTGGCGAATTCTTCACTTTATCTGTTAAAAGCCCACCTTCTTCGTACCCAACATATCCTGGAGGCGCTCCTATTAATCTAGCCACAGAATGTTTTTCTTGATATTCACTCATATCAAACCTTAAAAATTGCATATCCATTAACTTTGAAATCTGTTTTGCTAGTTCTGTTTTCCCTACTCCTGTAGGTCCAACAAATAATAGATTTCCAACAGCTTTATTATCATCATTAAGACCTGCATATGATCTTTTAATAGCTTCTACAGTAGTCTCAACAGCTTTGCTCTGTCCATAAATTTTACTTTCAAGCTCACTTCTTAGTGATTTAAGTTTATCTAAATTAGATTTCCCAACACTTTCCTGTGGAATTCCTAACATTTTTGATATAACTCTTTTAGCATCTTTTCCATGAATTGAAACTCTCGTATCTTTTCTAGGAGTATCTTCTATTGTGTCCTCAATTCTTATTGAAAGCTTTTCATCCAACTTTTCCATTTTAATATATGAACCAATCTCATCCATTAAATCAATTGCTTTATCAGGAAACTTCTTATCTCTAATATATCTCTCTGATAACTCAATGATATTAAGTATTGCCTCTTCACTATACTCAACATTATGGAAGTTTTCATATTCGGACTTAACACCATTCACAATTTTTATAGTTTCATCTTTAGAAGGTTCTATTACATCAATCTTCTGAAATCTTCTATAAAGCATAGAATTCTTAGCTATATATTTATTGTATTCTACATAAGTTGTGCTTCCTATAAATTTTATATGACCCTCTTCAAGATAACTACTCAACATATTAGAAGCATCCATAGTACCTCCAGATATGGCACCTGCACCAATTATAGTATGAATTTCATCTATATATACAATTGGATTATCATATTTAGCTATCTCATTTAATAGATTCTTAAACCTTTCTTCAAAATCTCCTCTATATTTAGTTCCTGCTAAAATTGCTCCCATATCTAAACTAAATATCTTACCATTCTTTAAACTCTCATTTATTTCTCCATCTTCAATCTTCTGTACTATTCCATAAACTATTGATGTTTTGCCTACTCCAGCTTCGCCAACGTGAATTGGGTTATTTTTTCTTTTTCTCAAAAGTATTTGTACAGTTCTTTTAATTTCCTCTTCTCTGCCTATAATTTTAGATATCTTACCTTCTTTATATTTATCGTTTAAACAGATGGCATAATCACTTATTGATTTATTTTTATTTTCAGCTATATCTTCTTTTACTATGTCTTTCTTCTTGGTTTTCACATTAGTTCTTAAGATATCTAATCGTTCTATCCCTTGTTTTTTTATAAAATAACTTGCATATGACTCTTCAAGATCATATATTGCAACTATCACATCCTTAAGTTCTATTATCTCTCTTGCAGATGAAATTACCTGTGTAGCTGCAGCATTGAACATCTCATTAGTTCCATATGTTTGAATTGGTTCTCCTTCATCTTGTCCTTCAATTTCAGTATCTAAATAATTTTTCAAATCTTCTATAAGTTCCTTGGATTTCACACCACACTCACTCATAAATTTCTTTCCATCATCAAAACCTAGTACTGAGTATAAAATATGCTCTGGGGTAATATATTTATGCTTCCCTATCTTTGCTTCACTATATGCAGCAACCAATATCTTATTTAAAGTTTCGTCTAATCTCATTTTCCTACTCCTCTTCTACAGTTAAATTAAATGGTAATCCTTCACCCTCAGCAATACTCATTGCCTCTAATGCTTTTGTTTTTGCAATATCAAAACTGTATATTCCCGCTATTCCATGTCCATTCTCATGAACCTCATACATAATTTTGGTAGCTTCCGGCACACTTTTACCAAATATTTTCACCAGTACTTCAATAACAAATTCCATAGAAGTATAATCATCATTATGCATTATAACCTTATATTTCTTTGGCATCTTAATCTTTATATCACTTTTACTTTTAACATTTCCACATTCGTTCATATAAATCACTCCATTTTAATCTAAATTATAATTATGATTAATACTGATTCTTCCAACTTTTTTCTTTACTTCATCCTTAAAATGAAAATCAGCCATCATAATAATCACCAGTATAATACTTAATAATACTAAATACGCGTTTTTTATCTTCAATCACTCTTCCCCTATCTGTACTAAATCATTTCATATATCTATAATAGTTGATTATTAAGTAGGCTTCAAGTAGAATAATTTTTTTCATAAACTTTGGCAATTATTTGGAGGAATTAAAAGAAAAAAAGAGATAAATAAACATAATTTCTGATTTTAGTTTTAAAATTTCTTGCACTTTTCAGTTCTGCGTGTTATATTTATATAGCACCAAGCAAGGCCCATTGGTCAAGCGGTTAAGACACCGCCCTTTCACGGCGGTAACAGGGGTTCGATTCCCCTATGGGTCACCAAATGTGGGAGCATAGCTCAGCTGGGAGAGCACCTGCCTTACAAGCAGGGGGTCACAGGTTCGAACCCTGTTGTTCCCACCAAATTTGGGCGAGTTCCCGAGTGGCCAAAGGGGGCAGACTGTAAATCTGTTACGTTTCGTTTCGATGGTTCGAATCCATCTTCGCCCACCATTTAAAAAACATCTGATATTCCTCAGATGTTTTTTTTAATGTATAATGGATAATTGATAATAGAGAATGGTGGTAGTTTCTGCTTTAGGGCAGAAACTACATTTTGTTGGTCTTTAGAACAAAAGCTTTTACTCATTTTATTTTAGAATAAAATATTGTAGTTTCTTATTATATATTTAAACTACTAGCTTCCTTTCTTGATTCATGAAACTCTTTTATTGTGTCTTAGCTTCTTAACTGATTATTGATTTTTATATCAACATACACTTTGAATAATATGAATAATTAGAAACAATCTCCTATTATTCATAACTAATATTAAATTTCACACTACTTATGATGCGGTTCACCGTACAGTATGCAACAGCGGTTTTTAGGAAACGTGAAGATACAGACTTAACCATCCTCTAATAACCTCATTACGTCAACATATCTTCTATTTAGATTCCCCCTATTTCTATCATATAATTTCTCTATATACTAATTAATTTCTAATATTCTTACCATTACTGAATCTATATTGTTAAAATAATCATCTGCATTTGGTTCAACAATTATATCTGGAACAAATGAGTCTATGTCTTCACTTAAGGGTTCGAAATATTGGGTTGAATAACTTGTTTCGGTATTAGTGTTACTTAATTTCAAACGCTGAACTTCTCCATAATGGTTTGGTTTAGCACCTGTAGGTTCACCAATAAAAGTCGCGTTGGTTTCATTTTCAAATTTTAAAGTATTTTGTATTGCAGATGAAAATGTGTTTCTTCCAACTATTACAAACAATTTTTCATGATGGTCTAGACTCTTTCTTTTTTTAAGTTCAGCAAAAAATGGATCTAATATAAGTGCACTTCCGCCCCCGTTATTCCTTAAATCAATTACAAATTTATTTATAGAATTATTATCAATAAAGTCAAAAAGCTCGTTGTTAAAATCCGAAAAAGATTTACCCTTCATATTATAACAAACATTGTATTGAAAATATAACAACTTTTCTTCTTCAAGAAATTCATACCAATAATTTTTTTCACTATTCTTTAGATATAGCATTTTTTCAGATTTATCCGCACTTCCATTCTGTAAACCCCACTGACTAGGTTTAACTTCAACACTTTCTTCATTTCCATTTTTGTCCATAAAAATGAATTTTACTGTTTCCGAGTCGGTGATTTTTAAACCATTTAAAAATTCTGTAAGAATTATATATTTTGCAAATTTTCTTTTAAACCAAGATTCATTTTCATGAGGAATGATAGGTCGAAATAGCTCTATAATTGCTTCAACACTTTTCCCATTTATCCCTTTTAGTTTAAAACCAATGTATTCACTATATTCAGGTACAGAATCTAATAAATAAATTCCATCATTAAAATAGTAAAATTTAAGCGGATATGATTCTTCGCTATTAAACACAAATGATGTATGTGAATCACCTATGGAAGCTATCAATCTACTCACTTCAACAATCATTTCATCATCTGTTAGTGTGGGTATTTTTTCTTTTATACTTTTTACATTAGCTAAAAACTCTTCTTCTTCTACTTTAAAGAATAAATTTTTATGATTTTTAGGCAATTGTTTCGATATAAATTCAATATCAGCTAACCATTTAGCATCTCTATCACCATTAACTTTTGGACTGTGGTTTAATTCCCTCAAAGTCGCAAAGTCATTAAACTCAAAGGTGTTTTTTATTTGGTTTATTAAAGATTGATAATTATTGTAGTCATTAGCTTGACATACAAAATTCATTTCTAAAAATATATCTTTTTCTTGAAGAATATATGTAGTGATTATCTCATCATTCACTTCAAGTTTAATTTTATATCCTCTATTTCCGCCAACACTACATTCTTCAACGTTAATATCTTTTTCAATTTGTTTCAAAATTTCTTGAATATAATTTTCTGTATATGGATAGATTCGAGTTGCCGTTACTTTCAATGAAATTTGATTATCCTCTGTTGAAAAAATCACTAGATTTCTATCATCTACTGGTTCTAGCCAATTTGATGGATATTGTATAGTATAATAATCATTAGAATACGTTCTAAATTCACTCAGCCCCTCGTTTTTATTATCACAGCCTACAAATAAAAAGCTTATTATTACTAGTATTGATAATACACTCACCCTTTTTATAATTTTCATTTTATATTCCCCCTTATTATTCAAACTACAAATATGTTTCTAGCTAATATTTATAGTTTATTTCCATTATATAATGCTGTCATCCATTACATCACTACTGTACTATTCAAATAGTACACCCACGCACCAATACTGTCAATAGCTTTTTGTTAATTATTTCATATCAGCTTTTAAATGAAATAAACACATATATCATATTTTTTATACTATACAAATGTTAATTATTTATTTAGAGTTACATATAGAAATGTTGAGTGTAAATGCTAAATATAATAAATGTTAAGCCAAAAATAAAAATGTTCAACTTTTACACTTTCTCATATCCTACTTAATTAAATTTTTAATTTCATAAAACACTGAATTTGAGCCATTACTCTAAAATCACACTAGATATTTTTATATAAAAAAACACTTACTAAAAAATTAGCAAGTGTTTTGTGGTGACTCACCAGGGAATCGAACCCTGGACACCATGATTAAAAGTCATGCGCTCTACCGACTGAGCTAGTGAATCATATTACCTGGCAACGTCTAACTCTCCCACACCGTCTCCAGCGCAGTACCATCAGCGCTATGAAGCTTAACAATCCTGGTAAAGTCCTATTGTTTCACCACCAATAAACTAAAGGTTCTGACCTTAGTCAGAACCCTCCACCGTTGTCCACAGTCAACTGTCCACTCACCACTACTCTTTTATTCTTTCACCGCCACCCATAACTCACATTCATAATCTTCATTATTTATTTCTCCATATGGGTAAACTTCAACATCTGCTATTCCAGCTATTTCATATTTTGTAGCCGGCAACCACTCTGTAAAGACTCTCTTAATATTTTTCTGTAATGTTTTATTAACTGGACCAATACTTTTAAATACTGCCCAAGTTGCTTCAGGTAGAACTTTCACTTCTAAGCCCTCTTTTATCTCTTTTCCATTATAAGGTACTGCAATCATATAATTAAATGTATCATCATTACCATCTTCTTTAGGCAAGCATATACCATATATTTCTTCTTTAGAGTTGTATTCATCTAACTGCTCACAATTAATTTCACTCAACTCATTGCAGTTGAATTTTCTCCAAAACTCAGGTATTTCTTTAAAGTTTCTACCATCTCTAGTTGTAAACTCTTTACATACCCCAACAACTTGAAGCTTCTCTCTTTTAACAATCTTATAATTCATCTCAATATCTCCTTTTATCTGTATTTGAAAGGACAATGGAAGATATGCTTTTAATACTGATTTCTTCGAACGAGCTTCTTTAGGTGATATACCATGAATCTGTTTAAATGCTCTCGAGAAGGCCTCTGGAGAAGAATACCCATAAGCCAACGCTAAATCAATTATCTTTGTATTACTATTGATTAATTCCTTAGCAGCTAATGTCATTCTTCTCTTCCTTACATATTCATTAAATGGTATATCAGTCACATACTGAAATATTCTGCAAAAATACTCCTTTGATAAATAGGACTTTTTTGCCAACTCATCAATCTCAATATCACCTTTTAGATTTTCCTCAATATATTCAATACAGCTAGAAAAGCGTTCTAACCACTTCATATTCCATCACCCCTCAAAAATAGTATATCAACGTTTTTAATCTACTTCATGATAATAACTGCTTTATAAAATCACGCTTAAATAAAATGGATAATTGAGAATGTATAATGGAAAATGATGGACATTTCAGCTTTATTGCAGAAACTACATTTTATTGTTCTTTAGGACAATATAGGTTTTACTTATTTTATCTTTTGATAAAATATTGTGATATAAATACAATGTTTCACTAAAAGTGAAACGAGTAAAATTCTATTATTTCATTACCAATAAAATATAGGTTCTGACTGCTGTCAGAACCATTCTTCATTATCCATTATACATTTCCCTTAAGTTCTAAAAGGTTTGTATTCTTTTAAATGGAAATATAATTATCCTTGCTTTTCCCAAGATTTTTTCTTTTTTTATGTATGGATTATTCCAATACCTAGAATCCTTTGAGTTTGATCTATTATCTCCTAAAAATAGAAATGAATCATTAGGAACTTCGTAGATTCCCACTCTCAATCCAGGATATATCTCCTTGGTTCTAACTTGCTTCTTTACATATTCTTCATGAATAATCTCACCATTAATATAAACTTCACCACTATCAGTTATCTTAATCTCATCTCCTGGCAATCCAATAACTCGCTTAATTAATTTTTCCCCTAATTCATCAGATTGAAAAACTATAACATCCCCTCTTTTAATATTACTCTTATTATATATCCTTGTAACCATTATTCGATCACTTGGCATAATAGTCGGTTCCATAGAACTAGTAGGAACTATAATATTAAAAAAAACAAATTTATTAAGGATTAAAAACACAATATACGCACCTACAATAGGTACTCCCCATTCAAGCAATATATACTTTATAAAACTCTTTTTGTCCTTGCCCAAAATCTCACCTCATAATCATATAATAGTATAACTATACACTGTACAACTTCAACTATTAAAATAGTAAACCTCTTTCTATTATATGTCAATGTTTATTTAATTTACGCCTCTTTTAACTAACCATACATTATTCCTATTATTGTGCTATACTCTTAATTAAAAATTTTTCTAACGTGTGAGTATGTGTATTAATAGATTCTTCAATAATCTCTTCATCAATAATGTTTTTATTGTTAATATAATCATAAAAATCATATGCACACAGAAGTGATGAAGATGTACCTTTCAGTGCATAAGTCAACCTACATTCAAAATCCAAAAAAACTTCTTTTGAAGTTTCTCTTATAACATGAGAAGTTTGCCATATATATCGTATTCCAGAAAACCCTTTATTAGCCTCTTCTTTTTCATACTTATTTATTAATTTTTTCACTTCCAAAACCCCATTAATTTGACTCCCTAGCATCAAATCTTTCACATTAACAAACCTTATTGATTCTGTAGAGATATTATTTACAACTAAAATATCCATTAGTTTTTCACACAATGATTTCTCTATTGAAATATATATCTTTTCCTTATTGTTTATACCTTTTGCAATATAATTAACTAAATTTATAAATAAATGGTCTTCACAATAATAATAAAACATAGAATGCTTCCCAAATAAATCATCAATTCCCAACCTAGTCACCTCCACTAGTCTTCTTCATACACTTTTTAGTATATTCAACTATTAATTCATCTAAGTGTTGACTCAGCTCAATCACTTCTTTGTCTACCAAAGAAATCCCTTCATTCTTGACAGCTGAGTTTAGCTTTTCTTTGTAAAGTTCAATTTCACTTTTAATAGTTTTACAATTTCTATTTTTATTCATCATAAGCTTATTACCCACCCACCTTCCAAGTTGTCTTATTCTTCAGTATAAAACTTCTTTTTTTATTCTACCACCTAATTCAGCAGAAATTTGTTATATTTTGTAGAATCTTCATTATCTTTGTATATAATGATACTATGCTTGTACATTAGAACACACTTAGCAGCTTTTATTATAACGCTCTATAGTTCTCATAACACAAGTATCAATCCAAAAATAAAAAACCTCATATTCTCTAAAGTACTTAGAAAATATGAGGCTTCTTTATTTATATTTGATTTTCATTGTCAATATTGTACCAGCAAATACAAAAGTTGTTGCATTTGCAATTATTACCGGAAAATCACTTCTACTTATTCCATATATTAGCCACAGAAACACTCCTACTGTGAACATACTATACATACCTAATGATATTCCAGTAGTATTCTTTTCTTTAATAACCTTTATTGCTTGTGGTAAAAAAGAAACCGTTGTCAATAACGCTGCTAACAGCCCTACATACTCTATCATTTATTTACGTTCCAACTTAACAACTGATTCTATATGCGCTGTCTGAGGGAACATATCCACCGGTTGAACTTCTACAGTTTCATATCCCTTCTGTTCAAGAAGTTTAAGATCTCTTGCCAATGTAGCAGGGTCACAAGATACATAGACAATCTTCTTAGGCTCCATTTCCCCAAGTGCATTGATTAATGCTATATCGCATCCTTTTCTTGGAGGGTCGACAACAACAACGTCAGCTTTAATGCCCTGTTTAATCATGTTAGGAATAACCTTTTCAGCTTCTCCTACTATAAATTCTGCATTTTTAACATTGTTTTGTTTTGCATTCTTCTGAGCATCTTTTATTGCTTCTGGAACTACCTCTACTCCATAAACCTTCTTTGCTTTCTCAGAAAGGAATAATGATATAGTTCCTGTTCCACAATAGGCATCAAATACAATTTCTTCCCCTGTTAATTCTGCATACTCAAGTACTTTATTGTAAAGTACTTCTGTTTGTACAGGATTAACTTGATAGAAAGATAATGGAGATATATTAAATTCAAACTTTCCAATATAATCTCTAATGTATTCTTGCCCCCAAAGAGTCTTACACTTATCGCCTAAGATAACATTAGTCCTCTTTGTGTTTATGTTTTGTACTATGCTCGTTACCCCTTCTACATTCTTTTTAAGTACTTCAACAAATGGTTTTATGTCTGGTATATCTGTTCCATTTGTTACAAGTACAATCATTACCTCTCCAGTTACAAAACCTTTTCTTACCATTATGTGTCTGATAAAACCTTCATGTTTTTCTTCATTATAAGGCTGTATGTTGTATTTAAACATCCACCTTCTAGTATATTTAATAATTTTATCAGCCACTTCATCTTGAATATAACAAACATTCATATTAATTATTTCATGGCTTCTGGCAGCGAAAAATCCAATGCTCACTGAATTATTTGAATTTGTCTTATTTATACCAACTGGCAGTTGCACTTTATTTCTGTAAGAATAAGGTTCTTCCATACCTAATGTTGGATGCATAATTACATTCTTAACATTTCCTATTCTAGTTATACAATCAAGTACTCTGTTTGTTTTGAATTGAAGTTGTCCTTCATAAGAAAGATGCTGTAGATTACACCCTCCACATCTATTATATAAGTTACACTTTGGATCTCTTCTTTCATTTGATGGTTCAATAATTTCCATTATTTTACCATAAGCATATTTAGATTTAACTTTAATTATCCTAACTTTTACAATCTCTCCGTCAATAGCCTCTTCAATAAAAATCGGGAAACCGTCAATCTTAGCGATTCCTTCCCCATGATATCCCATTGCCTCTATTCTTACATCTACAACTTGATTTTTTATTACAGGTAAACTTTTATCCATCTATCAATCACCCTTCTGGTTTGTTTTTTCACATGTCTTATCTCTAGTAGACCCTAATCCTTAGTATACCAATTATTTCAGCTATATTCCATTAAAATTTAAAAATATCAATAAAAAAAATCGCGCTACACGCGATTCACGAGCTCAGGCTTTTGAAAAAGCCCAATATCATCGTCACAAGATTCTCTTCGATGCTAGCTCTTCTTGTTCCTTGACCTTGGGCTTTTTCAAAAGCTAATTATATTATTCTACAAAAGTATCACAACAAGTCCTACTACTTGATAGTGCGCCAGGGCCACTTACATGAATATCACTAGCATTACAAAGCATATTTTCATTATACTTACAACTCTGTGCCTCGCACCTTATATTAGGTGACATTTCAATACTCTGACTATTAAATAATTGTTTTACTTGACCTGGAATATTCATATTTGTAATATTTGATAAAGAACTTTTTAAACCTTTTTCTTCAAAAGTACTACATTCAGTGGATACACTTGTATGCGCTGATGCTCCTGCAACGTTAATATTTCTAGCCCCACATAATCCGGAAACATTACTCACGCAATTTGCAGCGTTACAACTTAACCTAGTCATAAATTAATTCCTCCTATTGATATTATTCTCTTAATTTAGGATTATCTATCTATGACTTTTTTATACAAAACAAAAAAAAAAGTGGAGAGTTGACAGTGGACAATCGACAACCTACGTAGGATGTTTTTGGTCTTTAAAACAAGAGGTGTTTACTCATTTTATCTCAAAAATAAAATATTGTATGTTAAATATAATGTTTCATCAAAATGAAACGAATAAACCCTTTATTGTCCTAAAGAACAATATAATTTAGCTTGTGACCTCAGTCAGAAGCATCCATCGTTGTCCAATGTCACCTGTCCCTATCAACTAAAAAAACACACCCTAAGGTGTGTTTAAATTTATATTAGTCAGCTTTACCTGCTATTACAATTCCTCTTTCTCCTTCAACAGTTACGAAAGATCCTTGTTTAAGAATTTTTGTTGCTTCACATGCATCAGCAATAATTGGAATTTCTTTTGCTGTACACTCAATTACAACACTTGAACTTACCTGATCATCTTCCACTATTATTGCACTTACCTTATCTAAAATAGAAAGATATGAATTATCTAAAGTTTCACATACAAGTACATCACCTTCGAAAATAACATCTCCAGCTTCATCAACATTTTTTACGATTTTAACTGAACCGTATCCACTCTTCTTTACTATTCCTTTACCATTAACTAATACATCACCTACAATGTGTACCTTCATCATATTAGTGCTTCCTGCATAGTTCATAGGAATACCTGCTGCTATAACAACAAGGTCTCCTTTAGCAAGGTATCCTCTTTCAGTAGCTATATCTACTGAGGATTCAATCATCTCATCTGTTGAATCTTTCTTCTCAGCAACTACTGGGCAAACTCCCCATCTTAGAGCTAATCTTCTAGCTACATCATCATGTGGTGTAACAGCTAAGATTGTACAATTTGGTCTGTACTTAGAAACATTGTTCGCTGTTTGACCACTTTGTGTAGCAGTTATTACAGCTTTTGCCTTTAATGCTGCTGCACTTGTACATACTGCTATACTTATAGCATCTGGAATACTTGTAATCTTACTATGACTTCTTTCATCTACAGCATCTTCTTTAACTGAATTTTCAGCAGTTATTGCTATATTTGCCATTGTTTTAACAGCTTCAACTGCATATCTACCTTTTGCAGTTTCCCCTGATAACATTATTGCATCAGTTCCATCAAATATAGCATTGGCTACGTCAGATGCTTCAGCTCTTGTTGGTCTTGGATTTCTAATCATAGAATCAAGCATTTGAGTTGCAGTAATAACAGGTTTTCCAGCTTCATTACATTTTTTAATCATCATCTTCTGTGCTAATGGCACTTCCTCTGTAGGAATCTCAACACCTAGATCTCCTCTAGCAACCATTATACCGTCAGAAAGCTTGATAATCTTGTCAATATTATCGACACCTTCTCTATTCTCTATCTTAGAAATGATTTGGATATGCTCTCCACCATTTTCTGTTAAGATTTTTCTTATTGCTACTACATCTGAAGCTTTTCTTACGAATGAAGCAGCTACGTAATCAATTCCCATAGTGATACCGAACTTAAGGTCTGCTATATCTTTTTCAGTTAATGCAGGAAGATTAATTGCAACACCTGGTACGTTAACACCTTTCTTAGTGCTTACTAAACCATTATTTAATACTATACAGTTAATCTTGTTGTCCTCAACGCTAGCAACTCTTAATCCAACAAGACCATCATCTATAAGGATTTTATCTCCTTCTTTAACATCTTTGTAAAGATCTTCATATGTAACGTTACACTTAGTCTCATCACCAATTACATCTTCACCACAATAGATTACAAATTCGCTACCTTCAATTAATTCAACTTCTTTAGCAAATTCACCTGTTCTAATTTCTGGTCCTTTTGTATCTAAAAGGATTGCTACATGTTTCCCTAAACTCTCTCTTACTTCTTTAACTAAATTCATGTTTCCAGTATGCTCACCATGATCTCCATGTGAGAAGTTATGTCTTGAAACATTCATTCCTGCCTTCATCATCTCTGTTAAAGTCTCTTTATTATTTGAAGCTGGTCCAATAGTACATACAATCTTAGTTCTTTTCATTTCTTCCTCCCATAATATCTTTATTTATCATTTGATCTGTAATAACACACTTATAAACAAAATATGTTCTCACAATTTTATATACGGCATATTCAAGTAAATAAGCCTAAGATTAGCGTAAGATTTTAGCTAATTCATATAAATCTTCATCAAAATCTGATTTAGCTTGTAGTGCTTCATTTATATCCATATCGAATACTTTATTGTTCTTAATACCTACAACTCTGGCAGTTCTACCTTCTATTAGAGTATCAATGGCATGAGCACCCAATCTAGCTCCTAAAATTCTATCAAATGTTACCGGACTTCCACCACGTTGAATGTGCCCAAGTATAGTAGCTCTTGATACAACTCCAGTTATATCTTCAATTTCCTTAGCTAACTCATTAGCTCCGCCAACACCCTCAGCTAAGATAATTATATTATGTGTTTTTCCACTATTCTTACCTTCAATTATAGATTTGCAAATTTCATCTAATTTATAATCTTTTTCAGGCACAATAATTTGCTCTGCTCCACCTGCAATACCCGCATAAAGTGCTATATCTCCGCAATGTCTTCCCATTACTTCAATAATACTTACTCTTTCATGTGAAGATGAAGTATCTCTAATTTTATTTAATGCATCTAGTACTGTGTTAACTGCAGTATAGAACCCAATAGTATAATCAGTATACGCTAAATCATTATCTATTGTTCCTGGAAGCCCTACTGTTGCAACTCCTAAGTCTGATAATAGTTTTGCTCCTTGGAAAGAACCATCTCCTCCAATAACTACTAATCCGTCGATTCCAAATACTTTAAGAATATTCACTGCTTTCTTTCTTACTTCTTCTTGTTTAAATTCTTGGCATCTTGCTGTTTTTAAGATTGTGCCTCCCTTATGGATAATATCGGATACACTTGTTCTCGTAAGCTCTTCAATATCACCATTGATAAGGCCAGAGTATCCTCTGTTAATACCCATTACCTTAATACCCTTTGATAAGGCTGTTCTAACAACTGCTCTAACAGCTGGATTCATTCCTGGTGCGTCTCCACCACTTGTTAATACTCCTATGCATTTCATCTGGAATACCCCCTAAGTTTTCTTTTGAATATCTAATTTAAATATATTTTATTAAACTTATTTTAACCAACTTTGAAATATTCATTACTTTTATTTAGTACTAAACATTCCTATAAATTGAATATTAAGAAGCATGATTTGATACAACTTTAACATTTTCACTCCCAAAAATCTCCCGTAATTTAGAAAGTGAATCTACGCTCCCATCAACCCAATATTTATTGTCAGTTAAATAAGCTTTATCGCCTTTTACATAAATTTTAACTGGTGTATCTCCCTTGTAACTATCCAGTGAATGTTCAATATTATTCAAAGCGTGTTTCATATCTGCTTTGTTAAAAACTTGAATATATATATTTTCATCTGAAGATTTTTCAATGACTCTAATATCTTCACATATTACCTTAGGTCTTTCATCCTCTCTGATATTAATGCGTCCTTTTATAATCACAATACTATCTTCATATATTTTTTCTTCATATTGTCTGAGAGTTTTAGGAAATACAATTCCCTCAATCTCCTCATAGACATCTTGAATTTTTATAAACGCCATAAGATCATTTCTTTTAGTTACTTTTTTTGAAACCTCAGATATAATACCACCTAATATTACTCTTTCGTTTTCATTTACGTCATATCTAATCATTATTTCATTTGTATCTTCATCCATAATCTCATTCTCCGAGACAATATCCGAAATTGTTTTTGAGGTCATGTTATTGATAGCACTCTCATATTCTTCAAGAGGATGACCACTTATATATAATCCTGTTACTTCTTTCTCCATAGCTAACAAATGTTTTTTCCTAAATTCTTGAATATTAGGTAATTTCAATGAATTAAAAGCTTCAGTTTGCATTTTTGCACTACTTATTTCAAAAAGACTAATTTGTCCTTCAATATTTCTCTTTTTATCATTTTGTATACCATCAATCACTCGTTCATAAACAGCCATAAGCTGTGATCTCTTACATTCTAATGTGTCAAATGCGCCTCCTTTAATTAAACTCTCAACTGCGCGTTTATTAAGGTGGCTAAATTTTACCTTATTACAAAAATCCATAAAATCCTTAAAATTACCTTTATCTTTTCTACTATGGACAATATCCATGATGGCATTTTCACCAACATTCTTTAATGCACCTAATCCAAACCTGATTCTTTTATCTTTTGGTGTAAATTTATATTCACTTTCATTAATATCAGGTGCAAGTAGTTGAATACCTCTCTTTTCAGCAAATCTAATATAAAATGCAACTTTTTCTGAACTTCCCATTACAGAATTAAGCATAGCTGCAATAAATTCAGTAGGATAGTAACACATCAAGTAAGCTGTTTGGTATGCAACAATAGCATATGCTGCAGCATGAGATTTGTTGAATGCATATGATGCAAAGTCCATCATGGCATCATATATACTATTAGCGGCCTCTTTTGAGATACCATTAGCAATACATCCTGCTACAGTCACTTCTCCATTTTCATCTTTAGCACCATAAACGAAATTCTTTCTCTCTTCTTCCATAACCTTATGCTTCTTTTTAGACATTGCTCTTCTAACAAGGTCACTTCTTCCCATTGAATAACCTGCAAGATCCCTTACTATTTGCATAACTTGCTCTTGATATACCATACATCCATATGTTACATCCAATACACTTTCTAACTCTGGTGTATCATATTCTATCAAGTCTGTATTCTTCTTATATTTTAAATATTTAGGAATAGACGCCATTGGTCCTGGTCTATAAAGACTTATTCCTGCTATAATATCCTCTAATGAATCTGGTTTAAGATCCTTCATAAAACTTGTCATTCCACTAGATTCAAGTTGGAATACACCAGCAGTCTTACCTTCTCCCAGCATCTTATACACATTTTTATCATTATAATCTATATTATCAATGTCTATTTTAACATTGTAATTATCATGAATAATATCAACCGCATCCCTAATAACAGTAAGATTTCTCAACCCCAAAAAGTCCATTTTTAACAAACCTAACTCTTCTAAGGTATTCATATCAAACTGTGCAACAATTGATTCATCTGTTTTTAATAATGGCACATAATTAACTAACTCTTGTGAAGCAATTACAACCCCTGCTGCATGAGTAGATGTGTGCCTAGGCAACCCTTCAAGAGTTTTTGAAATATCTATAAGTTCTTTTACTCTATTGTCTGCTTTGTAAAGTTCTTTAAGTTCCTGATTCATCTCTAAAGCTTTATCTATTGTTATATTCAGAACACTTGGTATCATTTTTGCAATTCTGTCCACTTCATTATATGAATAGTTTAAAGCTCTTCCTACATCTCTAATACATGCTCTAGCTGCCATTGTTCCAAATGTAACAATCTGAGATACATTCTTTTCTCCATATTTATCCACAACATAATCAATAACTTCTTGTCTTCTCTCATAACAAAAGTCTGAATCAATATCTGGCATAGATATTCTTTCAGGATTCAAGAACCTTTCAAAAATCAAATTATATTTTATAGGATCAATTTTAGTTATCCCAAGAGTGTAAGCCACTAAAGAACCTGCGGCACTTCCTCTACCCGGACCTGTCATTATCCCAGTATCATTTGCATATTTAATAAAATCCCATACAATAAGGAAATAATCATCATATCCCATTTGATTGATTATCCCAAGTTCGTATTCTAATCTCTCAGTTAAATCTGTATTTATCTGTGTATATCTTTCTTTTAATCCTTCATAGCATAGTTTTTTTAAATATCCATCAGCTGTTTCTCCTTCTGGTATTGGATACTTAGGAAGTTTCGAAACATGAAACTCATAATCAAAATTACATTTTTCCGCTATCTTCACTGTATTTTCTAATGCTTCCGGTATATCACTAAATAGATTTTTCATCTCATCAGGTGATTTTAAATAGAACTCATCACTTGGGAATCTCATTCTATTCTCATCATCTACTGTTTTTCCAGTTTGGATACATAAAAGAGTGTCATGGGCTACTGAATCTTCTCTTTTTATGTAATGAACATCATTTGTACATATTAAAGGAATATCTAACTCTTCAGCAATCTTAATCAATTCATCGTTTACTTCAAGTTCTTCTTTCATTCCATGATTCTGTAATTCAATGTAATAATCTTCTTCAAAAACCGATTTGTAATCTTTTGCAATACTCCTTGCCTTTTCAAGATTTCCATACATAATTTGTTTTGGGATTTCTCCACCTAAACAAGCACTGGCTGCAATTAGCCCTTCACTATGTTCTTTTAAAAAATTTCTATCTATCCTTGGCTTATAATAAAACCCTTCTACTGACGCAGTTGTTACTATCTTCATTAGATTTTTATATCCAATTTCATTTTTTACCAATAATACAAGGTGATGCGTTTCATTATCGGAGTCACTTCTCTTGATATGCATTGATTTAGGTACTACATACACTTCACACCCTATAATCGGTTTCACCCCTTGTTTCAATGCTTCTTTATAAAATTCAACGCATCCAAACATATTCCCGTGATCTGTGATTGCTATGCTACCCATACCCAATTCTTTTGCTCTTGATATGATATCTTTTATCTTTCCTGAACCATCTAAAAGACTGTACCCAGTATGTACATGTAGATGTGCAAATTTTCCTAATTCTTCTCTCTTAAATTCCCTTACACTGTTAATGATAGCCTACTCCCTTCTACACAGAATAGCATTTCTCATATATTTGCAATAGCGATTTCATACATTAGTCTATTATACTACATTTATAATTTTTTTTAATCAAAAAAATACTTTTCTTCTTTAAAAGAAAAGTACTCTTTAACTTTTTCGTCAAAATACACAATTTTTCTTGTTCACTATGCATAAATTTTATTTCACCATTACTCTTTTTCTTTCCAAAGTCTGTATTTACATTCATAATAATTCCAAGTAAAAAATCTAAAAGCAATTCTTATGGCAAATATAGCTAAAGAATACACGACTATATCTCTCATAATATTACCAGATTTTAAATACTCTTTTAAATAAATCATAGAAAAATTACTTCTTAATAAAGGTGCTACTAAAATAAAAAAAGGTAATCCAATAATATAATCAACTATTATTGTTTTGAAAAAGATATAACTACATTTTCCTTTTTCTCTTGTCTTAATCCATTTTTCTGATGCTACAAAATTTCCTGCCATATTTTACCCCCAAAAAAAATTCTAAACATAAAATCATAATATGAATATAATATCACTCTGAATTATAATATTCAATAAAATTCTTATAATGATTACAAGTTAATTTTCAACATAAAAACGCACGCTGTGCGTACTCTAAAAAGAAGTGGCGAATCTTTTAAAAGAAGTTGAGAATAGAGAGTGGTTCACCACTTACTACTCTCAACTATGTTTTCTATGTTTTTCTCTTCATTTTTTATAATTAGTTTGCCTTTACTTACATTTTATTTCTCCAGCAATTTTTTCGATTTTTCTTAGCCTATGATTAACTCCTGATTTACCAACGGGTGGATCAATAAGTTCACCTAATTCTTTTAAAGAAATATCAGGATATTGAATTCTCAATTCAGCAACTTCTCTAAGATTCTTAGGTAATCTTTGCAAACCTATTTCTCTCTGAATAAGTTTTATACTTTCAATTTGTCTTACAGCTGCATTAACTGTCTTACTTAAATTAGCCGTTTCACAATTAACTAATCTATTAACATTATTTCTCATACTTTTTACGATTCTAACATTTTCAAAAAATAATAAATTAGAATGTGCACCAACAATATTCAATACGTCTATTATTTGCTCTCCTTCTTTCAAATAAACAACATGACTACTTTTTCTCTTAATAACTTTTGAGTTTAAACCATAAGAGTTTATTAAATTCATCAATTCTTGAGCATAATCTTCATTATGAGTAACAAACTCTAAATGATAAGCTTTTTCAGGATTACTAATACTTCCTCCTCCTAATAATCCCCCTCTAAGAAATATTCTCTTAGCGTTGTCATCTATTATTATTTCTTCAGGAATCCCATAATCTAAAGTTATCTGTTCACTTCTACTCAATATCCCTATTTCTTTTAGAAAATCTTTAACGCCCATCTCTTCAGTTATCATAACCAAATAAATATTATTCTTTTTAAGTGAATTACTTCTCTTTACTAGCAATCTTGTGTGTATATTAAAATATTCTTTTAGAATTTTAAATATTAATCTTGCTATTGCAGGATTCTCTGTAGTTGACTTAAAAGCCATTCCTTTAGCTCCACTAAAACTTATTGTACCATTAACTTTCATAATACCTGAAAGAAGCGCAATAGCCTCAGTTTTGCTATTTACTCCTTTTCTACATACTTCTCTTTTAACTTTAGCTGAAAATGACATCTTACTTCTCCCTATACTTTATACTAATATTTCTCTGTTTTTCTATACTGCATTAAAAATTATTTCTGCAAGTTTATCTGAGTCGTGTCTAGCATATTTCTTAGAAAAACTCACAATGTTCTCTTTAATAACATTATATCCACTAAGATTTTCTATATCCAGTTCAACCTTTTCAGAATTTTCCATTTCATATTTTTCAATATAAAAGTTATTTATTTCTCCTATATTAGCAATTATTTCATCAATTATTTTAGGTGAAGAATGTTTAATAATGGCTCTTACATGATCAGATACTTTATAATTATCCGTTTCACCTTGCTGAGTCATTATGTTTGATATATATACTTTTCTTCCATTTGCTCTAAGAAGAGCCTCCTTTATATCTTGCACCAAAAGATTTGGTATAATACTTGTATATAAACTACCTGGTCCAATTACAATAATATCTGAATTTTCAATAGCTTCAATTGCTTCTATAGGAGCTCTTGCTCCCCTAGGTTCAATGTTCATCCTTTTAATTCTACTTTTATGCTCTATCACTTTTTTAGGTATTTTCGATTCTCCTTTAATTATCTCACCATTTTCAAGCTCAGCAGATAATGTCATATTATCTAAGGTAACCGGTAATACCATTCCCTTAACAGCCAGTACATCACTCATCCTTTTTATTGCTTCCATAAAGTTATTATTAGATATCCCAGTCATAGCAGCCAAAAAAAGATTTCCAAAGTTCTGTCCTTTTAGATTTCCTTCATTAAATCTAAATTGCAAAAGCTTTTCCATTAATGGTTCTGTATCTGCTAAAGCTAATATACAATTTCTTATATCTCCAGGCGGCAGAATTCCTAGATCTTTTCTAAGTATCCCAGAACCGCCCCCATCATCTCCAACAGTTACTATTGCTGTAATATCCTCTGTATATCTCTTAAGTCCTCTAAGTAGTGTAGATAATCCTGTTCCACCACCTATTACAGTAACTTTCTTATCTTTTTTTGATACTTCTATCATAGTTTGGATACTCCTCTATTAACATCCTCAACTATATCTCTATGTTGTACATTGACTTTATATCCTTTATGATTTAAAATTTCGTAAACTTTATTAGATATTGCGACTGATCTATGTCTTCCACCTGTGCATCCTATAGATATAATCAGCTGCCTCTTACCTTCTTTTTTATATTTGGGGATTAGGAAGTCTAACATATCCGTTAGCTTATCAACGAAATCATTGGTCTCATCAAAAGAAAAGACATAATCCTTAACAAGTTTCTCTTCTCCTGAATATCCTTTAAGCTCTTCGATATAGTATGGATTTGGTAAAAATCTAACATCGAATACAAGGTCTGAGTCTACTGGTATTCCATATTTAAATCCAAAAGAAAGTGCCGTAACGGATATTTCCCTTTCCACTTGACCTTCTTCACCAAATAACTCTGAAATCTTATCTCTTAATTGCCAAATTGACAATTTAGATGTATTTATAATATAATTTGCATTCTCTCTAAGTTCTTTAAGGTGTTCTCGTTCTTCAGTTATTCCATCTACTACTCTTCCATTAGGTGAAAGAGGATGTTTTCTTCGTGTTTCCTTATACCTTTTAATAAGCGTCTTATCATCAGCTTCTAAGTACAGAATATCATATCTATACCCTTGTTTCTTTAATTCTGAAAGACTCTCGAAGGTCTTATGAAAGAAATCTCCGCCTCTTATATCTATCACCAAAGCAATCTTATTTATCTTACCTTGTGATTTGTAACAAGCATCTGCGAATTTACACATTAATGTTGGTGGTAAATTATCAACACAAAAATATCCTAAATCTTCAAAACATCTCATAGCCTGTGATTTACCTGCTCCTGAAAGTCCTGTTACTACAACAAATTTCATCATACTCACCTCAACAAAAATTATATCATAATTATCATATTTAAACTACATTGAGAATTGATAGAAAAGCATTAAAAGAAATGGATAATTGATAATGGATAATGAATAATGATGGATGTTTCTGCTCTATGAGCATAAACTGCATTTTATTATTTATAAAACAATAAGCGATTACTTGACAGTGAAAAACTGTATCCACAAAATAATGGTATCAATAGTTTTTTATCTAATTAAATTTAATTGTTTCCATATTTCTTCTTTAATTTTATCCAAAATCTCATTTGCTTTTTTCCTCTCTTCAAAATCTTCTCTCCATATATAAAAGTCTGTTAAACCACCATGAGTAGGAAAAAGCCCCTTATATATTTTCCCAATTTCACTAATAACTTCATTAAAATTATACTCTTTTAAATTAATACTTTTATCTAAGCTTTTTATTATATATATAATTTTCCTCATTACATAATCAATTTCATTTGTATCTTCTTTCCTTAAAACATTAGCTAACTCAGTAAATAAATTTAATATTTTCTTAGCGGTCTCTTTTTGCTTTTCATTCACAATAATTATTCTCCTTTTTATGAAAATGCTTTAACATTCTTTCATAAATAAATTTAACTTTACTCGCCCCCTTAGAGGAACCCTGTAAGCAAACTACAATATTTTATCCAAGATAAAATGAGTAACACCCTCTTGTACTAAAGAACAATATAATCAAAGGTTCTGACCTAAGTCAGAACCTTCCTTCATTATCCATTCTACATTTTCAATTTTACATTTGTTCTAAAGTATGTCTTTAAGTTCTTTTATAAATCTCTTATTCTGCTCCATTGTTCCAATGGAAACTCTTATCCATTCTGGAGTACCTAGAAGATGTCCAGGTCTTATTATTACTCCTCTTTTTAAAAGATTATCAAACAACTGAACAGTATCAGTTTCAACATTTACAAATACGAAATTTGCATCACTAACAGCATATTCTAATCCCATGCTGTCAAATTCATTGTACAAATATTCCTTTCCTTCTTTGTTTTTATCATAAACCATTTGCAAGAACTCATTGTCTTTTATAGCCAATGCTGCAGCCGTCTGAGCATATAAATTAACATCAAATGGTCCGATTACTCTATTAAAATATCCAACTAATTCTTCACTAGCAATACCATAACCTACTCTTAATGATGCAAGTCCATATGCTTTTGAAAAAGTTCTTAATGTTATCATATTTGGATAATCAGAAATATAATCAAGTGAATCAGGGAAATTTTCACTAGTAACATACTCTATATAAGCTTCATCCATAACTATAAGTACGTGATCTGGTATTTTACTCAATACCTTATTAAATTCACTCTTATTAAAAGTTGTTCCTGTAGGATTATTAGGATTACAGAACCAAATTATCTTTGTTTTTTCGTTAATGCAGTTCACCATCTCTTCAATATCAAGCCCATTATTCTTCATAGGAACCTTAATACATTTACCCCCCATAAGTTTTACAGAAGCTTCATATCTTGGGAAAGTTATCTCAGCCATTATAGATTCATCGCCTTCTTCGATAAATGTATTACAAATAACTTTGATAAGCGCATCGGAACCAGTACTACAAAACACTTGTTCATGTCTAACATTTAACTCTTCAGCAATATTGCTCTTTAACTGAAAATTTCCCGCATCTGGATACATGTAACTTTCATCAACTATTCCTCTTAAAGCATCTTTAGCTTTCTGTGAACACCCAAATGGATTCTCGTTAGACGCTAACTTTATGACATCATCTAACCCTAATTCTCTCTTTACCTCACTTATAGGTTTACCAGCCTTGTACACTCCAAGATTTAAAATTTCCTTCCTAATTTTTAAAGCCATACTTACCCCTCCATTAAATAGTCATTTTTAGACTTTTATTTATATTGTCTTTTTTCTGATAATTTTAATTATATTTTAAGGCAAATAATTATTATAAATCATTTACCTTATAAACAATATTTGTACTATTCCTCCCCAATTATCCTTACTTCTGGTTCTAGCTCCACATCATAATTTTCCTTCACCACTTTTTGAATATGACCAATAAGGTTTAGAATATCATTTGCAGTAGCATCACCCTTGTTAATAACAAACCCTGCATGTTTATTAGATATTTGTGCTCCACCAATCGAATAACCTTTTAACCCTGAATCTTGAATTAATTTACCTGTGTAATGCCCTGGAGCACGTTTAAATGTACTTCCTGCTGATTGAACATCCAAAGGTTGTTTTTCTTCTCTTCTATTTGTTAAATCCTCAACCTTTTCCTTAATATTTTTGTTATCACCATTATCTAACTTTATTTTCACTTCTAAAGCAATATACCCATACTTTTGTATGGCACTATTTCTATATGATAATTCAAGTTGTTCTCTAGACAATGTTTTTATCTTTAGCTCATCGTCAATAACAACACACTCTTCAACTATATCCTTCATTTCTCCATCATAAGCCCCAGCATTCATAGCAATTGCTCCACCAATACTGCCTGGTATACCACATGCAAATTCAAACCCTGTCAAAGAATGTTTTGTACAAATTTTTGCAACATCTTTCAATTCTGCTCCACATTGCGCAATCACATATTTCCCTTGTACTTTTATTTCATTCAAATGTGATGTCTTAATTATTAGTCCTCTATACCCAGCATCTCTTACAAGCACATTTGAACCATTCCCAAGAACATAATATTTCATCTTATTTTTCTTGCAAAAATCTATCATACGTATAATATCTTCATAATTATTTGGAATAGCAAATAAATCTGCTGTTCCTCCTACTTTAAAAGTAGTATGATTCTTCAATGGTTCATTTATAATTAATTCACAATCCTCGAGATATTCTTCTAGTTTTTCTTTAAATTTTAAAGTATTATCCACAACACACCTCATTTTTACTTTTTTTATCACATATATAGTATAATGGATATTCAATTTCTTTAGCAAGTATAAAAAAATAAAAACGTAAAATATTTAAGCATAAAGCTTAAATATTTTACGTTTTTCTGAATCTCACACGACTGAAGTCACGTGGTTCTTACTTCATTAAGCTTCGCCCATACTCTCAATACATTCGTAATTGTTTAAATATGTTTTAATAATTAAAACATGTTTAAACAACCCTCATAATATTTACAACATATAGGATCTCACTTAAATACAGTAAGACTTTCACTACCAATAATCCCATTGAATTAATTGACGATAGTATAAGGCTCGATTCAAAACCCTATTGATTGTTTATAGTATACCCAATAATTGCTTAACATATGTATATTATATTTGCCGACCGAACTCATGACTGAAGTTACGAGTTTTCGGTCGGATTTAATCAATTACTTTAAAATCTTTTAGACTTCAGGAGCTTCGAAAGTTTTCAATTCATCCAATGAAGACGGTACTTTAATATTACCATCAACTATCATTCCACGATATTTTTCAACTAAAGTCATAATTTCGCTATCTACTTTATCTTTTGTTGTATCTGCAATACCAACTCCATCTTCAGCTAAACCTAGTTCTACAATTTTTCCACCTTCAAATTTCTCACCAGCTAAATCCTTTATAGCTGTATATGTTCCTGTATCAACTCTTTTTATCATACTTGATATTATTACATCTTTATATTTTGGTAATGTTTCACTTTGGTCCATATCAACACCTATAGCATATGCTTCTTTTCCACCTTTAACTGTTTCATCTACTATTGTAAACATTCCAATTCCTACACCACCCGCTGCGTGGTATAGAACATCGCATCCCTCGTCAATGAGAGCTTTACCTAATTCATATCCCTTATTAACATCACTAAAGCTATCTGCATACTTAACTGTTTTTCTATTCATTAACAGTTTACCTGCTTCAGGATTGACACTCATTACTCCTGCTGCAAATCCAACTTCAAATCTATTAATTAATTCAAAGTCTTTTCCTCCTATAAATCCAATTTTATTAGCTTTACTCATCTTACCAGCTATAACACCAACTAAAAATGATCCTTCATGCTCTTTAAACGAAACTGATTGAACATTAGGCAAATCAACAGATGAATCAATAATTACAAATTTATTATCAGGATATTTTTGAGCAACATTTTTCAATGACTCAGCCATTTGAAATCCTACTCCAAATACCAAATCAGCACCATCATCTACAAGAGTTTCCAAGTTTTCTTCATAATCCTCTTTGCTTGATGATTCAATTGCTTTATATTGAATTCCAAATTCATCTTTTGCACGTAATGCACCTTCATTTGCACTCTGGTTAAATGATTTATCATTTATACCACCTTCATCAGTAACTAACCCTACGTAATATTGTTTAGCCTTATCTCCTTCATTTTTATTACCTTCCTTATTTCCTTCAGTTTTACAAGAAACTAGAGAAATTAATAACATTACAGAAATTAAAATTGCAAATATTTTCTTTAATTTCATACTGTTCTCCTCCTTGAATATTTTTATTATAATAATATTATCTGCATAAACATTTAAAATATTTATGATATATAAAAACAAAGAAAAAAGAACAAATAATAAGAGCTTTTTACCTAAGTAAAAACCCCTTATTATTTATATATTTAAAAATTTGCAGAGCAAATATTCCTAATTTGTTCTTTATTCTTTCTTCTCTGTTCTTTATTTTCGCTTCATTATTCTCTATCCTCTGTTATTTGCTTTAACAATTCTTCATAATTATCAGGCACTGTAATATTTCCATTTATTATATTCTTTTTTTTCTCATTGATTATATTCACTATTTCATCTTTAATGATTACATTCTTGCTATTTTTAATATCAATACCCTCATCTATTATGCCTATTTGATAAATCTTTCCTGTAGAAAATTCATTTTTTGATAGTTCTTCTATAGCTGAGTAGATAACACTATCTATTTTCTTTTCTAGTGTTGCGATATTCAATCCTTTAAAGTCTGTTTTCAAATCTTCATTTTCTATACTTTCTCCAATAATAAAAATATCTTTCCCTTTTTCTTTTCTTTCATTTACACATGTATAAACTCCAAGTTTCGCTCCCCTTGTTGCCGTATATATGATATCACAGCTTTTATTAATAAAATTATCAGTTATCCTATATGCTTTATTTACATCAATAAAACTATTCAAATATTCAACATTATCTTTTTTAATAAGTTTTATCCCAGCTTCTTTATTTACAGAATAAACACCTGATGCAAATCCAATTTCTAGCTGATTAATTAGGCTTATATTTTTTCCCCCAATAAAGGCTATTTCATTTGTATCCGATGTCATTCCAGCAATTATTCCTAATAAATATGCACCTTCATTTTCCTTAAAAATAATCGATTGAACATTATCACTATCAATTACACTATCAATAATAAGGAATTTTATATTTGGATATTTAATTGCCATTTTTTCTATACTCCATCTACATTCTTGAGATGTCCCAATTATAAGTGAATAATTCCCTTTTGCAAAGCTTTCAATATTTTTTTCATATTCCTCATCTTCTGCGCATATTACTGCATCATAATTAACGTTTAAATTTTCCTTGCCTTTGTTCAGTGTATCAATTATTTTTTGATTGTCCATATTACCTTGTTCTAGTAAAACTCCAATTTTATGATTAATCATCTTATTCTTAGCATTATTTTCTCCACTTTTACTATCACATGATATCATAGTCATAAAAACTATAATGGTTAATAACAATATATATACTTTTTTCATATTACACTCCTATTTATTTCCTTTAAAATACTTAATTATAGCATCACATGCTTTTTTATTTATAGAAGGAGTTTCTAACAATTCACCTTCTGTTGCTTTTTTTATATTCTCCACACTTCCAAATTTCAAAAGAAGTTCTTTCCGTCTCTTTGCTCCTATATGTGGAATTTCTTCTAAAATAGAATTTAAGCTACGTTTTGTCCTTAATGATTTATGATAAGTAATAGCAAACCTATGGACTTCATCCTGTATTCTAGTAACTAATTTCATACAATTTGATCTTTTGCTTATTGAGATTTCAATATTTTCAAATATTAATCCTCTAGTCCTATGCTTGTCGTCCTTAACCATACCACATACAGGAATATCAATTCCTAATTCATTTAATACTTCTTTAGCAATATTAACTTGCCCTTTTCCTCCATCCATCATAATCAAATCTGGAAATACACTAAATTTACCCTCTTCAACTTTTATTTGCTTACCTGTAATCTTCTTTATCTCATCCAAACCTCTTGAGAATCTTCTAGTTAGAATCTCTCTCATACTACCATAATCGTCTGCGCCTTCAACTGTTTTTATCTTAAATCTTCTATAGTCGCTATTCTTAGCTTTTCCATTCTGAAATACCACCATGCAACCAACAGAATCCATTCCCATAATATTTGAAATATCATATGCTTCAATTCTCTCTGGATAATCCTGCAGCTCTAAAGCATCAGCCAATTCATTTAGTGAAAGCTTGTTCAGTTCTTTATCTACCTTTGTTTTATTCTTATAAATCTCAAGTGTTTCTTTTGCATTTTTGTATACCATTTCAAGGATTTTCTTTTTCTCACCTATCTGAGGAATTTTGATTTCTACTTTCCTCTCACCCTTTATTTTAAGCCATTCTTCAAGAATATCTTTTTCACTTATATCTTGAACAAAGATTCTTTGTGGAATATATGCTGTCCCACTATAAAAACTCTTAATGAACTCTTTTATAATTTCTGAGCTGTTATTTTCAATTGTATTATCTATAATAAAATTCTCTCTTCCTACAATTTTCCCATCTCTCATAAAAAATATTTCAACGCAACTGTCACTTTCATCAGAGAAAACACTTATGAAATCCTCATTTTCGAAACTTCCATTTATGATTTTTTGCTTCTCACATATTGTCTCAACTGCATTAATTTTATCTCGACATTTAGCAGCTTCTTCAAATTTCAACTCTGCGGAAAGCCTCGTCATTTCTTCTTTTAATTCTCTTACAATAACCTTATTTTTTCCTTTAAGTAATTCTTGTATATCTTCTATCATCCTATTATATTCACTTTTAGTTATCCGTTTTGCACATGGAGCTGTACACATTCCAATATGATAATTAAGGCATTCTTTTATTTGTTCCATATCAACTGTTACAGCTCTTCTACAAGTTCTAATAGGGTAGTTTTTCCTTATTAGTTCAATAACCTCATATACTGCTTTACCATCTGGATATGGACCAAAATATTTTGCCCCATCATTAACAAAATTTCTACTAACAAAAACTCTAGGAAACTCTTCCTGTATCGTTACCTTTATAAAAGGATAATGTTTATCATCTTTGAGTAACACATTATATCTAGGTGTATATTTTTTTATAAGATTACACTCAAGTATAAGTGCTTCCACTTCTGAATCTGTCACTATATATTCAAATTCACTAATATTTTTAACCATCTGTATTACCTTTTCGGAATGGTTTTTAGATGATTGAAAATATTGTCTAACTCTATTTTTTAATACTTTCGCTTTTCCAACGTAAATAATCTCCCCCGTAGAACTTTTCATCAAGTAAACACCTGGACTCTGCGGAAGATTCTTTAAATGATATTCAAAATCAAACATTGTCCTAATACCCTCCTGAATATGCCTTATATTGTTGGCAATGTGTATATTATATAAACTACACATAATAATAATATTACCATTTCAATAAAATCGCCAACCTTTGAACCTACTCTATATGTAATTATACCCTTAAATTTCTTTTTTGTAATTGGATAAAATAATGGTAATCCAGCTTTTGTAAAACTATCAGTAAACAAATGTGATCCATATCCTATAGCAAATAACTGTGTTAAATACTTGTATTCATATTTGGTACCTGTATAATGAACAACAAACATGAATAACATCATCCCAACAAGACTATGAGTTATACCATTCCTGTGAGAAGTAAAACCAATCATTATCAATAATGCGCCTAGTGCTTTAAGTGCATTTTCACCTACATATAAATAATCAAACAATAATACGGCAATTCCTAGGCATACAAAAAAAGCTCGTTTCCCTTCTTTACTCTTAACAGGCAAAACATATTTACTTGCCTTACTTTTAGGGTGATCTATATCTGGTAAAAGACTCGCCCCCACCACAAATACTAATTCAAAAATACTAAAATCTCTCTGCATAAGACCACTAGCAGCAATATATGCTGTAGCTCCTACACCTGCATGTGTTATTCCTCTCATATCTAATCCCTCTATAATATATTTTTCCTAAGTTAGACATATTCAGACTTACATTTCAATATGCCTTATATATTTTTTATTATATCATTAAATATTCTTTTTTCATACATATGTTCGTAATTTTAATAAATTATACATAATTTTAGAAAGCACTAGTGTAAAACAAATGGAGAATTGATACTGTAGAATGGAGGTTATCCACTCTACTTATCAATTCTCCATTATTCTATAAGTCCCAACTTATCAGCATACTCGACTAATTCTCTTGCAATAGTTGCTGCTCTTCCGCCACCTACTCCACCTTCTTCAATTAATACCACGAAAGATATAGATGGTTCTTCATTGCCTGCAAATCCAACAAACCACGAATGGGGAGGTCGCTCTGGAGTATTTTCATGCTCTGCTGTTCCAGTTTTACCATACACATTTAATCCAAGAATATTAGCTGCTCTTCCTGTCCCATCTTCCACCGTTTTTTTCATGTACTCTTTAACTAGTTTTGCATTCTTCGTTGATATAATTCTTTCTACCTTAACTGAATCAAAACTTTTAACAACTTGATTATTTTCGATAACCTCTGCTACTAGAAATGGTCTCATCATTATTCCCTTATTAGCTATTACATTAGCTGTGAGTAACATTTCCATTGGTGTTGCAAGAATGCTGCTCTGTCCAATAGCACTTTGAGCTAATGTACCTATTTCTTGATAATCAACCTCTGGAAAACTGCTATTATCAATTACAATCCCATCACAGGGTGTGTTTCTATTAAAATGAAACCTCTCAGCAGTGCTTTTTAGTTTCTTATTTCCTAACTTCAACCCTAGATCACCAAAATAAACATTACTTGAAATTTTAAAAGCTTCTTCAATATCAATTTTCCCATGAGGCTTACTATCGTAATTTGTTAAAATATCAATTCCATTATATTTTAATACCCCAGTGTCATCAACCTTATAATCTTCCACACCTTCAATGTGCTCTAGTGCCGCTACTGCTGTAATGATTTTAAATGTAGATGCAGGGGGATACATTCCCGAAACAGCTCTGTTTATCAATGGACTGTTCTTATCAGTAGAAATTATCTTCCAATTATCTTGAAGATAATTAGGATCATATGAGGGTGCAGATACCATTGAATATATTTCCCCACTCTTTGGATTCATCATTATTATAGCTCCACGGTTCTTCCCCATTAGAGCGAATGCTCTACGTTGAAGCTTTTCATTAAGAGTTGTCTTAATATCATATCCTTTATTTAGATTTTCCTTTTTTGAAAATGTAGAGAATATTCCTCCTCTTCTTTCTCCCATTAGTTCAAGATCATATGTATTTTGTAGTCCAGTCAATCCATAGACAGGGTCCATATATCCAAGTACATGAGCAAAGGCTTTTCCACCATTATATTTTAGCTTATTTACGCCGCTTTCAACTACACTCTCCGTTAAATATTTACCGTCTCTATCAAGGATATTCCCTCTTACAACTTCACGTCTTTTACTCCAAAGCCTATTATTGTACACGCTCATAACAACGTCTCTGCCATTAAAAATATAATAGAAACCTATATAGCTTATTATTAAAATAAAAAGCACTAAAAAAACTATTAGTACATTCTTCATGCTTTTTCTTTTCATAAACTCCCCTCCTCAGAGATTTTCTGTACAATACCTAAAGAAAAATAAACGGTAAGCATTGAACTTCCTCCATAACTTATTAATGGCAAAGTTATTCCTGTAAGAGGTATAACACCCATTATTCCACCTATTATGACTAATGTTTGTGCTGCTATCATTACACTTAACCCAGATATTACAAGCATAGAAAATTTATCATTTAACATCAAGGCTATACGCATTGCTCTATAAAAAATTATAAAGTAGATTATAAGAATTGCTATACCAACCAAAATCCCCATTTCTTCACAAATTGCTGCAAAGATATAATCTGTGGTTATTTCTGGAATTACATTGGGATTACCCAGTCCTAATCCAGTCCCAAAAAATCCTCCAGAACATATTGAAATTAACCCTTGAATAACCTGGTAAGATTCATTATAAGCATATTTCCAAGGATCCAACCATATAAGCACTCTTCTTCTAACATGATAAAAAAGTTTGTAACTCAAACCAGCACCCATTATGAAAAGCATAAAAGAAACTAGTACATATTTTCCTTTTTCCGTTCCAAGATATAACATTACTACTGAAATAATAAATATTATCAAAGCTGACCCTAGCTCTCTCTGCAAAACCATAAATCCTAAAGATATCATTACTATCAAAGCAGGTTCAATTAATGATGCTATACTTCCTTTAATAAATTTGAATCTTTCAATCTTACCATAATCATTAAGTGCACTTGCTAAGTATAATACTAAGAATACCTTCCCTAGTTCTGATGGTTGAAAAGTAAAGTTTCCAAATACAATCCAGTTATTTGCCCCTCCTCGTGTTGTTCCAAACAACATTGCCATACTCATAAAACTTAAAGTCATAATCATAAAAAAATACTTATATTTTAATAAGTATTTAAATCGTTTAATAATAAATTGGGTTAAAAGAAATACCCCTATTCCAACCATCATCCATATCACCTGCTTCTTTGCATCTGATATTTTTAATCGATAAAGCATTACAATACCGATCATAGATAATGAATTTGATAAAATAAATATAAATTTATCTCCTTGTGGATATAATTTCTTGAGAATCATATTACCAAAAAAAAACACACTAAATACTACTATTCCAATAATTATGGGCAAAAAATCAAAATGATTTTTTATAACAGTAAGATTTAAAAAACAGGTAGCAATAAACCCAAATATACATAAGTTCAATTTTGTCTCATATGATGAATTCTTTAACATCCCTATCTCCTCTATTCAATAACTCTAAAAACAGAAGTGCCCACTTTAATCAGATCACCTGAATTCAACCACACTTTCTCAGCTATTTTTTCATTGTTTAAAATTGTACCATTAGTACTGTTAAGGTCTTCTATATAATATCCGTCTCCTACAAGCTTTATAACAGCATGTCTTCCTGATACAAACTTTTCCTCTAGTTGCACCATATTCTTTTTATCTCGTCCAATAGATAGCTTTTGGACCACAGGTATTAATGACCCACATTTCAAATTTGTATTATTACCTGGCTCTAATACTTCAAGTCCTATTGTATTACCTTGTTGAATACTTTTTTTCTCATTTTTATTAATGTCCTTGTACATTACTTTCAAAGCATAATATATAATTCCATATATAAAAACTATAATCAATAACTTAAAAATTAAACTCAATTTACTCAATAACATAATAATTCTCCATATAATAATAAGGTTAGTATTATTATACTAACCCATTTTAATTTAATTATACCATTTTTTTCAAATATTGTCCCGTATAAGAGTCTTTTACCTTTGATATTTCTTCAGGTGTTCCAGTGCAAAGTATGGTTCCTCCTCCGTCTCCACCTTCTGGCCCAACATCAATAATATTATCGCAACTCTTTATAACATCAAGATTGTGTTCTATAACTATAATTGTATTTCCACCATCAACTAACCTTTGTAGAATACTTATAAGTCTATTAACATCATCAATATGAAGACCAGTGGTTGGCTCATCAAGAATATACAAGGTTTTTCCAGTACTTCTTTTGGATAACTCAGTGGCTAGTTTAATTCTTTGTGCTTCTCCTCCAGATAATTGAGTTGATGGTTGCCCTAATCTAATATATCCAAGTCCTACATCATATAATGTTTGAATTTTTTTTACTATTCTAGGGTGATTCTCAAAGAATTTAAGACTTTCTTCAACTGTCATATCTAAAATATCACTAATATTTTTCCCTTTATATTTAACTTCTAATGTTTCTCTATTGTATCTTTTCCCTTTACAAACCTCACATGGTACATAAACATCAGATAAAAATTGCATTTCAATTTTTATTATTCCATCACCTTTACATGATTCACATCTTCCACCTTTAACATTAAAGCTAAATCTTCCGGGCTTATAACCTTTCATTCTAGCTTCAGTTGTGGAAGCAAACACTTCTCTAATCAAATCAAACACTCCAGTGTATGTGGCAGGATTTGACCTTGGAGTTCTACCAATGGGACTTTGATTAATATTAATTATCTTATCAATATTCTCATGACCTAATATTTCATCGTGCTTTCCAGGATTTTTTTTACTCTTTGAAATTCTCTTAGCTAATCCTTTATATAATATTTCATTAACTAATGTACTTTTACCTGAGCCAGAAACTCCAGTAACACAGTTAAACATTCCTAAAGGAAACTCAACATTTATATTTTTAAGATTATTTTGTTTTGCTCCAGTAACTATTATTTTATTTCCATTACCAGCTCTTCTATTCTCAGGAATAAGAATTCCCTTCTCTCCCCTAAGATATTTACCTGTTATAGATTCCTTACATTGCTTAACTTCTTCAACCGTTCCAGCTGCAATAATTTCTCCACCATGTTCTCCGGCTCTTGGACCAATATCAACTAGGAAATCTGCTTCTCTTATGGTATCTTCATCATGTTCAACAACTATCAATGTATTCCCAATATCTCTCAAATGTTTCAAAGTCATAATAAGCTTATCATTATCACGTTGATGAAGGCCAATACTTGGTTCATCTAGTATGTATAGCACTCCAACTAAACTAGAACCAATTTGAGTTGCTAATCGTATTCTTTGCGCCTCTCCACCTGAAAGAGTTCCAGCAGCTCTAGTTAAGTTCAAATATTGTAACCCTACATTTTTTAAGAAATTTAATCTATTTTTTATCTCTTTAACTATTTGATCTGCAATTATTTTATCCTTTTCATTCAACTCTAAGTTTTCAATAAATTCAAGTTCATCGCCTATGGACATTTCACAATACTCATTTATATTCTTTCCACCCACTGTTACTGCAAGTACATTGTCATTAAGTCTCGCTCCTTTACATTTAGGGCATGGATTATCATTCATAAACTCTTCTACACTTCTTTTTATATAATCCGAAGAAGTTTCATAATATCTTCTTCTTAGATTATTAATTATTCCCTCATACTTGTGTCGATAGGTTCCTGTTTGAAAATCCTTTGTAAACTCAACAGTTAATCGTTCATCACAACCATATAAAAGTGCATTATATGCCTCATCACTCATATCAGCTACAGGCTCATCTAATGAAAATCCATATACTCCTGATAATGCTTTCAATACTGATAATCTCCAAGAATCTTCTTTTAAACTACTATCACCAAATGCAGCTATAGCACCACCCATTATACTTTTGCTCTTATTAGGTATTATCAAATCCGGATCAATTTCCATTAATGTTCCTAATCCATCACATTTATCACACTTACCAAATGGAGCATTAAATGAAAACATCCTTGGTTCCAATTCTCCCATACTTATACCACAATCAGCACATGAGAAATTCTCACTAAATAAAATATCCTCTTTCCCAATAATATTTACAATTACCAATCCTTCTGCATGAGATAACCCCATCTCAAGAGCTTCACTAAGTCTACTTTCTATACCTTCTCTTACCTTTAATCTATCTATTACAACTTCAATATTATGTTTTTTATTCTTATCCAGTTTTATTTCATCTTCTTCTAAATCAAGTATTTCTCCATCTATTCTAGCCCTAACATAACCATTTTTTTTGATGTTTTCAAGAACTTTAATATGCTGTCCTTTTCTCCCTCTTACAATAGGTGATAAAATCTGAATTTTCTTTCCTTCTTCCAACTCCATAACTCTATCTACCATAGTATCAACACTTTGCTTTGATATAACTTTTCCACACTTTGGACAATGAGGAACTCCTATTTTTGCATATAACAACCTTAGGTAATCATAAATCTCTGTTACAGTTCCCACTGTTGATCTTGGATTTCTACTTGTTGTTTTTTGATCTATAGATATTGCAGGAGATAACCCTTCAATATATTCCACATCAGGTTTATCCATTTGCCCCAAGAATTGTCTTGCATAAGAAGATAAAGATTCTACATACCTTCTTTGTCCTTCTGCATATATTGTATCAAATGCCAATGATGATTTCCCTGAACCTGATAATCCAGTGAAAACTATGAATTTATCTCTAGGCATCTCTAAATCAACACTTTTTAGATTATGAACTTTTGCTCCTTTAACAACAATCTTATGTTTCATTTTTTTCTCCTTTATTCTTCTATTTTACTCTTCATTTCCTCAATTTTATCTCTTAACTCAGCTGCTTTCTCGAATTCTAAATTTTGAGCAGCATCCATCATTTCTTTTTCAAGTGTTTTTATATTCAGTAACAACTCTTCTGTTGTGAATATTGAATCCTTGTGTGAAGCTGAATACTCTTCAACTTCTTCAGCAACAGTAACTTCAATAACATCTCTTATATCTTTATTTATAGTTTTAGGAGTTATGTTGTGCTCCTCATTATATTTCATCTGTATGGTTCTTCTTCTTTCAGTTTCCTGGATAGCTGCATTCATAGCCTTACTTCTGTTGTCTGCATACATTATAACCTTACTTTCCGAATTCCTTGCAGCTCTTCCTATTGTTTGTACCAACGCCGTCTCCGATCTCAGAAACCCTTGCTTATCAGCATCTAGTATTGTAACTAAGGCTACTTCTGGAATATCCAATCCTTCTCTCAAAAGGTTAATTCCAACTAGAACATCATACTTACCCATTCTAAGTTCTTTAATTATCTTCATTCGTTCAATTGTCTTAATGTCTGAATGAAGATAATTTGTTTTCACTCCCATCTCCTTTAGATATTTTGTCAAATCTTCAGACATTTTCTTAGTTAAAGTAGTAATAAGAACTCTAAACCCTTTATCGATAGTTTCTCTTATGGAACCATAAAGATGATCAATCTGTCCTTTAGTTTCAACAACTTCAATAATTGGATCAAGTAACCCAGTTGGTCTAATTATTTGTTCAGCAGTCTGTTTTGAATGTGTATTCTCGTATTCTCCTGGTGTAGCACTTACAAATATCGTTTGATTAAGTTTTTTCTCAAACTCATTAAATTTAAGTGGTCTATTATCAAATGCACAAGGCAATCTAAATCCATATTGAATTAAATTTTCTTTACGTGATCTATCTCCACCATACATTGCTCTAACTTGTGGTAATGTTACATGGCTCTCATCAATAAACAAAAGAAAATCGTCTGGGAAGAAGTCTATGAGTGTATGTGGTGCTGTTCCTGGTTCTCTTCCATCAAATATTCTGGAATAATTTTCTATACCACTGCAATATCCCATCTCTCTAATCATCTCTACATCAAATCTTGTTCTCTGTTTAAGTCTTTGAGCCTCTAAAAGAAATCCATCTCCCTCAAGCTCAATAAGTCTATCTTTCAAGTCACCTTCAATCTGGGCGATAGCATTTTCTATCTTTTCTTTAGAAGTTGCAAAGTGAGACGCAGGAAATATACTAATATGTTTCAAACGCCCAACTGTATCTCCTGTTAAAGCATCAAACTCTCTTATTCTTTCTATCTCATCACCAAAAAACTCAACCCTTATTGCCTTACTTGAAGATGAAGCTGGAAAAATATCTAGCACATCTCCTCTAACTCTAAAAGTTCCTCTGACAAAGTTAATATCATTTCTTTCGTATTGAATATCTACAAGTTTCCTTATGACTTCATTTCTTTCCTTTATCATTCCTTCTCTTAAAGAAACAGAAAGCTTTTTATATTCCTCTGGATTACCTAATCCATATATACAAGAAACAGAAGCTACAACAATAACATCTCTTCTCTCAAGCAATGCCGAAGTAGCTGAGTGACGAAGTTTATCTATCTCATCATTTACAGATGCATCTTTCTCAATAAATGTATCCGTTTGTGGAATATAAGCTTCTGGTTGATAATAGTCATAGTAGGACACAAAATATTCTACACAACTATCAGGGAAAAACTCTTTAAATTCAGAGCATAACTGTGCAGCTAATGTTTTGTTATGTGCTAAAACTAGTGTAGGTTTTTGCACTCTCTCAATAACATTCGCCATTGTAAATGTCTTTCCAGATCCAGTTACTCCTAATAAAGTTTGAAATTTCTCACTATTGTTTACGCCTTTTACCAGTTCATCAATAGCTCTTGGCTGATCTCCTTTAGGTTTATATTCTGAAACTATCTTAAATTGATTCATAATCCCCCTCCGTAAACATACGTTCGTTATATACTATATTAGTATTGATTTCTAATAATGTCAAGAACTAAAACAAATATAAGTTTTAAAAACTCAAGGCAACCAATAGTTACCTTGAGTCTTTATTTTTATCTTCCATTACATTTTTAATAATATCCTTAAATTTAGTATTTGATACATTTTGATATTCTTTTTTAGGTACAAATATGATTCCAAACCGTTCACTTTTACTTATTTGCTCATAAGCTACCTCTAATATTTTCTCATCATTTCTTTTTAATTTCAAAACAATTTTACTTCCACATTCTTTTAATAACTTAGGAAAAGAAATTTCATCTTCAATTACATCTCCATTAACCGTTAAAATAATATCTCCGCTTTTTACACCCATCTTATCTGCTAATGAATTTTTACCAACCTCTAAAACCCTAATTCCTAATTTCTCATTAAAAAACTTTGGCTTGTCATTCTTCTCTTTATATCGTTCATACCTAATCATAAGTTCATGAAGTGTAGGCATCAATATAATAGCTATTAGTTGAAGAAAGTATGATTCAATAATTAATTGTGATATCCCAACTAATATAAACCCGAACATAAAAATTAAACTTCCTGAAATAAAACTCTTACTCCTTTTACTTTTCGTAAATGTTACACTATTATAACCTATCACAGCTACAACAGGTATCATGGATAAAAATAAACTCTCAAGCTGCATATTATTCAAGGTTCCTTTTAAAATAGGCCACCAATTACCAATAGCAATCTCTTCTCCAATGTAATATTGTTCTTTATACATAAAAACCAATAAAACCATAGGGATTGTATAATACCTATTAAGAGCGAATCCTCCAATAGTCACGTTATCTCTGTTTGTAAATACCGGCAGAGCACCTTTATGACCATCTATAGCCACAATAAAACCTTCAACCATGTGCAATACGCCCACTAATGCAATTAAAGAAACAATATTTATATCTAAAATATCTATCTTATTCACCAAAAAAAATTCATTACTTAAAATGTTCAATAAACTTAATAGCCCTAAGATTGCTCCTGAATAAGAAAAACAAATAAACCTTGGTTTAAACATCATAAGTATCACAGATATTAAAAACATTAGTACTATAGCACTACCATCTTTAAATGTAATCCCAAGATAGGTGCATATAACACTTGCACCTATTCCTCCTAGAATACCCAAAACAATTTGAGACAAAGTTAGTTCTAAAGCACTATGTCGTTCACTTCCTAAAATCATCTTCTCAATAATTCTACTTTTTCTATTTTTACTATACAGTACTAATCCCAATATGAATAAAATCACTAGAAAAGCAGGGTTAGTTATGGTATAGCTTATAGCTTTCAATGAGTAAAAAACTATATCCATGTACCTTATTCCTCTATCTTTCCTTTAATAACTTCTAAAGCTTTTTGAAATTGATTATCGGTATCTCTTTCCCCTCTTATGAATGTTTCTTCATCTAATTCAACTTCTATGTCAGGCATTATACCCTTTTTATGAATGTTCTCTCCATTAGGAGTATAATATTTAGAAACAGTTAGCTTTAAAGCTGTTCCATCGCCAAATCCATCAATTGTTCTACTTAATATTGTTTGAACAATCCCCTTACCAAAACTTTTTTCTCCTATTAATGTGGCTCTCTCATAATCCCTAAGAGCTCCACTAAGTATTTCTGAAGCACTTGCAGATCCTTTATTTATAAGCACTACCATTGGGATATCTTCCCCTATTCCGCCTTTTGATTTGTAAACTTCTTCATTTCCATATTTATCTACGGTATATACTATTTTATCCCCTTTGGGAATAAAATTCGATGCTACTCCAGTGCAAGCACTCACAAGTCCTCCTGGATTTCCTCTTAAATCAAGAATTAATCCCTCTGCGCCTTCTTGTTTTAATTCTTCCAATTTATTTTTAAAGTCATCAGATGTTGTTTGTGAGAACATCGTTATTCCAATATAACCAATATTATCATCAATCATCTCTCCGCCTACAGTTTTTAACTTAATTTCTGCTCTTATAATATCAATATCAAAGGGTTCCGTTCCTTCTCTTATTATATTCAAAGTAACTTTACCGCCTTCTTTTCCTTTCATCATTCCAACAGCTTTATCAATTTCTTTACCTATTTCAATATTATTTACTTTATTTATAATATCTCCTGGTAATAAACCGGCTTTATCCGCAGGTGAATCTTTAAATGGACTTATTACAACTACTCTATCTTCTATCACTCCCACAGTAATTCCAAGTCCAACATAACTTCCACTTGTCTCCTGTGTTAATCTCGTATAATCTTCTTTATTAAGATAGCCTGAATAGGGATCCCCAAGAGCTTCAACCATTCCTTTATATGCTCCATCAAAAATCTTTTCATTATCAATTTCACCATCATAATATTCATTGATTTTATTATAAATTAAATCTATCCTCTCGCCTATTTCACTTGAATTTCCTTTTTCATCTTTTACCAACTCATTACCAACATTAAACTCTACTCCATTTTTTCCAATGTAAATTGTAAGTCCATTGACAAAATATACAGAAAGAATACTTGCGAGAATCACAATTATTATTCCAACTCCAATAATATTTCTAAACTTTCTATTCACATCGCTTTTTCTTACCCACTGTTCTGAGCTCTCATGATCATTTCCATGTTTTTCATCATGTTCAAAGGAATTGCCACCCTGCATTTATATCACCTCATATAATTTTTTTAGGTATCTTAAATATAATATCAACTAAAAGACACCTTAAACTTTCAAGAATCTTCTTATTGATAAAATACTTCCAAAAGCTCCTATGAAAATTCCACCTAAAATAAACTGCCACACCATACTCTTCAATATGACATTAGGTGTAGCAAAAGAAACAAATAGAATATTTTTCAACATATCATATATCAAAATATAAAATCCATATAAAATTACCAATGAAATAACACTTCCGACTAATCCAATTATAATTCCTTCTATGATAAAAGGACATCTTATAAACCAATCCGTAGCACCAACATATTTCATTATATTTATTTCTTTTTTTCTAGAGTAAACGGTTAATTTTATTGTGTTCATAATAAGGAATATTGATACAATAAATAATAATACAAAAATTACTATAGCTGAAACCTTCATAACACTAATGATTTTAGTTATCTTTTCTATTACATCCTTTGCTGTTGTAACATCATATATCCCCTCATACCCTTTAATATTCTGCACAATACCATCTATGTACGAACCATCTTCAGCCTTTACTACAAGAACAACAGGAAGAGGATTCACCTCTAAAAAATCCTCAAACAATTTTCTTGCTTCTTCAGCATCCTCACCATGAGATTCTATAAAGGCGTCTCTACCTTCCGCCTTAGATATTTCTTTCATTTCTTTAAATCCATCACTATTTTTAATTGTAGCCTTTAACTTATTTTTCTGTTCAATTGTTATATTATCTTCTAAAGCCACCCTAACTTCTAAAGTTGATCCAATCTGATCCATAAACATCCTTACATTCAAAGCAACCATCAAAAACAAACCAAATATCAGTAATGTTGTAGTAACCGTGGCTATAGATGCAAATGTCAGGGTTTTGTTTCTAGACAAACTTTTAGAGGCATCTGTTGTAAAATATCTCAAAGTATTAATCTTCATAATGATACCTCCCCCTTCTCTCATCTCTAGCAATAACACCTTTTTCTATAGCTATTACTCTTTTTTTCATAATATCTACAATATTTTTAGCATGAGTAGCCATCACGATAGTGGTACCAGACCTATTAATATCGTTCAATATTTCCATAATTTCCAATGCAGTCTCCGGATCTAAATTCCCAGTTGGCTCGTCCGCAATTAAAAGAGACGGGTTATTAACGATAGCTCTTGCTATTGCAACTCTCTGCTGCTCCCCTCCTGAAAGTTCATTAGGAAAAGCCTTATATTTTTTTGAAAGACCTACCAGAGATAAAACCATAGGAACCTTCTTTCTAATATCTTTATGGGATTCTTCTATTACTCTCATTGCAAATGCAACATTTTCATATACGTTTAAGGATGGTATTAACTTAAAGTCCTGAAACACAACTCCAACTTTCCTCCTATAATACGGTATCTTTTGATGTGGCAATCTTGTTATATCCTTTTTATTCACAAGTATTCTACCTGTTGTTGTTTCAACCTCTTTCGTCAATAGTTTTATAAAAGTTGATTTTCCTGAACCACTTGGTCCAACCATAAATACAAAATCACCTCTATCTATTTTAACATTTACATTAGAAAGAGCTAACACGTTGTTATCATAAATTTTAGTTACATTTCTGAACTCTATCATTCTAATCTCCCCTCAAACATGAATCATAAATGTCTATATTTATTCCTAATTATAACACAATTATTTATAAATTTTAGATTTGTTAATATTTTTTTCAATATTTATCACATATATTATAACATAAAAAAGGCGCGTTATACGCGCTCAAGTTATTGAAACTCTGAATATGTAAATCAGAATAAAAATAATGTGTTCTACCTTTTCACCTATTTGTATATATATTGAAAATATTATACTATAATTCTAAACTGTAAACATATAATATCTCAATACATCAATAATTGCCAAATAAATATATTGAACAAAACAAACTGTAAATATAACTCCAACTAAATTCATTTTATAGAAGTGTTTTCTCCACTCTTTTTGATGATTTAAATCTCTCATATGTTTTGGTTTTACAAATGCAACAGCTGCAATAAATAATCCAAAGGATGATATCCATACACCAATATAAAATATCCATGATAATATATCTCCTACTGATAATGCGGATTTTGAGATTCCCAAAATCACTCCAACAACTGCCCCTAATAATGCTATAGGTAAAAAAATCAAGCTAGCTATTTTTACACAAGTAAAAACATCATAAATTTTTTCATTCACGTCTCTCACTCCACTCAAGTAATAAATTAATATTCATGTAACTAATTATATCACATATAAAAATAAAGAGTAAGCTAATGAAAGCTTACTCTTTGTTAACATTTTATAAAATTATTTTCTTAACTCTAATCCTTTTTTAACAGCCTTAACTATTTCATCCGCAGTTAATCCATATTTTTCTAATAATTCTACAGGAGAACCACTTTCTCCAAATGTATCCTTAACACCAACTCTAAGTACAGGTACAGGATATGTAGAAGTTACAACTTCTGCAACTGCTGATCCTAAACCACCAATTACACTATGCTCCTCAGCTGTAACAATAACACCACAATCTCTAGCAGCTGCTGCGATTGCATCTTCATCAATAGGCTTTATTGTATGGATATTTATAACTCTTGCTTTAATTCCTTCTTCTGCAAGTATATTATAAGCCTCTAATGCTGCGTCAACCATCATTCCAGTAGCAATAATAGCCACTTCGTTTCCTTCTCTTAATTTAACAGCTTTACCCATTTCAAATTTATATTCTTGATTATCGTTAATTACATTAACACCTAATCTACCTAATCTTACATAACATGGTCCATTGTATTCAGCAACAGCTTTAACAGCAGCACTTGCTTCCACAGCATCACTAGGACAGATAACAACCATGTTAGGTATACTTCTCATTAATGAAATATCCTCTATAGCTTGATGAGATGCTCCATCTTCACCAACTGTTATACCAGCATGTGTAGCACATACTTTAACATTTAATTTTGGATAGGCAATACTGTTTCTAATTTGTTCGAAAGCTCTACCAGCAGCAAAAATTGCAAATGTACTAGCGAATGGTATTTTACCACAAGTTGCTAATCCCGCTGCTACAGTCATCATGTTTCCTTCTGCTATTCCCATATTTAAGAATCTTTCAGGACATTCTCCTTTAAACACAGCAGTCTTAGTTGATTTTGATAAGTCTGCATCTAAAACAACTATATTCTCATTTTGCTTTCCAATTTCAGCAAGAGTATTTCCGTATGCTTCTCTAGTAGCAATCTTCTTCATTATTTGTCACCTCCGATTTCAGCTAAAGCTTGCTCGCACTGTTCTTTAGATGGTGCAGCACCATGCCATCCAGCTTGATTTTCCATAAAAGAAACACCCTTACCTTTTATAGTCTTACATACTACAACAGTAGGTTTATCTTTAACATTTTTAGCTTCATTAATAGCATTTTTTATAGCCTCTATGTCATGTCCATCTATACATATAACATTCCACCCAAATGCTTCGAATTTCTCATCGATAGGTAGAGAATTCATTACTTTTGTAATATCTCCATCAATTTGTAAACCATTAAAATCTACAAATGCTGTTAAATTATTTAATTTATAATGCGAAGCACACATTGTAGCTTCCCAAACTTGACCTTCTCCTAATTCCCCATCTCCAAGAAGAGTGTATACTCTATACTCTTTATTATCTAACTTTCCAGCTAAAGCCATTCCTACAGCAGCAGAAATTCCTTGGCCTAAAGAACCAGTAGACATATCAACACCAGGTATGTAATTCATATTTGGATGACCTTGTAGAATTGCTCCAGTTTTTCTTAACTTCATTAATTCTTCTTTCGCAAAAAAACCTCTTTCAGCTAAAGCGGCATATAGTACAGGTGCTGCATGCCCTTTTGATAATACAAATCTATCCCTATCTGGATTTGAACAATTTTCAGGATTTATATTCATCTCATCAAAATATAATGTTGTCATAATTTCAACAGCTGATAAAGATCCCCCTGGATGCCCTGATTTTGACTCAGTAAGCATTTTTACAATGTCTTTTCTAAGAATTTTCGCTACTTCACGTAATTCTTCACATGTTTTTTTCATAAATACCGCCTCCATACGAGAAAAATTCTACAAAATGTGATGATTTTGTAGTTCTCTGAAATAAAATGAATTTGATTGATTATGTAATTTTATATTTGTTTGAAAGTTTTTTCATTTTATTTCTTTTATTTATATAATCCGAAAAAAATTTTTACTTTTTCGGAATCACTCTTATCCACATTTACATTATAGCAAGTTTTTTCTTAAATACAATATTTTTATATGTGATATATTATTTCATATAAATTTTCACATGTAAAATATTCATATATTTATAAAATAAGGAAAGCGCACAAAAGTGCGCTTATTTTACATTAAAGTCCCAAACTTATAAGCAAAGCTTCATCTACTTTTGCCATATCATTATCTGTCATGTGACCAATTTTTTCTTTCAGTCTTCTTTTATCAAGTGTTCTAATCTGCTCCAACAAAACTACAGAATCTTTATTCAATCCATATTCCTCTGATGATATTTCCACATGTGTTGGTAACTTAGCCTTATTGATTTGGGAAGTAATCGCTGAAATTATTACAGTTGGACTATATTTATTTCCAACGTCGTTCTGAATTATAATAACTGGTCTAATACCGCCTTGCTCTGAACCAACAACAGGACTTAAATCAGCATAAAATATATCTCCTCGTTTCACTATTGTCGTTGTCATTAGGCATATCACACTCCGAAAGCTGAGTCTCGTATTCATTTAACTCTAAGCTATAATTATTTATACCCCATTCACAAAGTTCTAGATTAATATTTGCCATATCTAAATATCCAGTCTTCATCTTTTCAGTTTGTGCTATTTTTTTCTTCTCTTCAATATATAATATTATAGCTTCTTTTATAAATTCATTTCTTTTTTTACTGTCTAGCTTAAGTGCTTCATTAAATTCATTATAAAGTGTTTCCGAGAGGTTAACTACTAATTTCTTATTTTGAGACATTATATTTCCTCTACCTCCTATTTAGCCGAAGCATAAATATGTATAAACCTAAGTATATTATATTTCAACTTTTGTCAATATGTCAAAGCATTTGTCGTATTTATAAATATTTTTTTAACAAAAGGATGATTTCGTTCACACATATTTCCTTATTTTCATCACTTTACTATTTTCGACATATACTCTTGGAACTCTTTTCCCTATCATGCAAAGTACTTCATAGCTTATAGTATTTAAACCAGAAGCAATATAATCTGCATTAAGTTTATTGTTCCCATCTTCTCCAATTAATATTACTTCATCTCCAATATTTACATTATCAATCTGAGTCAAGTCAATCATACATTGATCCATACAAATCCGTCCCACTACTGGTACAATTTTACCACTTACAATTGCTTTAGCAAACCCTGATAGCATCCTAGAATATCCATCAGCATATCCTATTGGCAAAGTACCTATTATTGATTCACCATCACATTGATACTTTCTACCATATCCAATATACTCATTTTTTTCTACTTTTTTAATATTAGCTATTTTTGCTTTTAAACTTAATACAGGTTTAAGATCAATTTTATCTTTTCTTACTTCATCAGATGGATAATATCCATATAAAATTATACCTGGTCTAACCATATCATAATGATATTCTGGAAGGTCAATTATTGCAGCGCTATTCCCAATATGTTTTGTGTTGAAAAATATTTCTTTCTCTTTTAATTTTTCTATGAAATATCTATATCTTTTGTTTTGCATTTCTGAATATTCTTTCTTTTCATTGTCTGCATCAGAAAAATGCGAAAATAGTCCTTCCATTACTATGTTTGTCAATTTTGAAATTTGAGATATTTCCTCAATACTTTCTTCTGTTGGTAAAAATCCGATTCTCCCCATTCCACTATCAACTTTTATGTGAATTTTCGCAATTTTCCCTCTTCTTTTAGCCTCATTTGACAAAGCTTTTGCAAATTCATAACTCAATACTGTACATTCTAAGTCATACTCTACAATATCTTTTACTTGATCTTGCGTAGTCCAACCTAAAACAAGTATAGGAGCTTTAATTCCACCTTCTCTTAGCTCTCTACCCTCATCTGCTATTGCTACTGCTAATTTATCAGCGCCGTTTTTCAAAAGAATTGGTGCAGTATCAAGTGCTCCATGACCATAAGCATCAGCTTTGACTACGGCCATAATTTCTTTACTTTTTGATACACGCCTAATTTCCCTCATATTATGTGCCAAATTATCCAGATTAATTTCAGCCCACACTGGTCTAATATTTCTCATTTTTCCTCCCCACCCCTACTGTTAATCACTGTTAAGAAGTCTTTTAGTATCGAAAAAATCGTCTCTTATCTCAGCATTCCCCTCGAATTTACTGTAAGTGATTTTCATTCTAACCTTTTTATCCCCATCATAAACCTGAATCCTATTCGGATTTCCATCTTCAGTGTTTATGTATATCACAGCCTTATCTAAATTACGATTATTGCTGCATAGTATTAATTCAACTAATAGGTACCGTTTTCCTTCTTCATCAGCATATTTAGTTTTAATTTTTTCATCACAATACAACTTTTCAATATATTTATCTAAAAAAGTTAATTCGTAAATATTATTATCATAGATTCTACTTTGAATTGTCATTCTCTTATGTTTAATATCATTATCGATTATTTTATTAGGAAGTAACCATATTTGCCTGTCCTCATTAATCTTTATATAACTCCCTGTATCTTTCTTAAATAACTGATAAATATCATATTCTTTTTTCTGAACGTCATTTATAATTTCAAGCTTTGCCGTACATTCATAAGTCTTTAAACCCTTTATGTACTCTATAGTTTTATTTGGATCCTCACTTTTATCACAAGATATTAAACTCAGCAGAATAATACACATTGTTATAGATCCTAGAATAAACCTTCTCATTTTCAACTCCTCCATAAAATTGCTTTTCTTTATATTACTATTCTTATTATCTTAAGTACAAATATATGATGAAATAAGAAAATCTCTTTTAGGCGTATGTAAATAAATAACAAGTCAAAGATGCAACGGATATTTTGCGGAGTACGAAGAGTTGGGTTCCGCTGATAGCAGTTCTATCAGTAAGTTCCAAGGATCAAGTAATCCACAAAATAGACTAGCATACAGAAAGAAATTCACCTTATGATTCTTGATATAGAAAATAGTGAAGGTTCAACACTTTTTCTATATCAAGATATAAATGATAATTTCTTTCTGTATAACTGACTTGTTATTTATTTGAATATGCCTTAACTGCTGCATGTAAATTTTATATTATAAAAATAAATACCACAATAACCATGAACATTGAATTTTTCATGATGTGTGGACTGTTCTTTTAAATCACGCTACGCGTGGTTTAAAAGAGTTGAGAGTGGAAAGTGGAGAGTTGAGAACGATGGATGTTTCTGCTTACGTTGAAACTACATCTTATTGTTCTTTAGAACAAGGGGGTTTTACTCATTTTATCTTTAGATAAAATATTGTGTTTCTAATATTAAAACTCCATTGTTTTTAGTAAGAATTTAACTTATTAAAATTATTAAATGTACTAACCTTAAGAAGTAACTTTATTTATTTGGCTACTTTTAAGTTTGTTGGTGAAAGTATGCATTCATTGTATATGTTAAATATTTGAAATAATTTTCAAAATTTTGTATAATCTAATAAATATGAGACAGTTAAAGCAAAACATATTTGTATTGTGAGGCAAAAAAGAATATTTTCAAATTTAGAATAGTAAGATATTGTAAATTAGTTTTAGACTATGGAGGGAATTATTTATGAAAGTAAAATCGTGGATAAAATATTTTGGTTATACTTGTCTAATTCTTATAATAGTGTTTTGGGGACAACACGTTTTTGAAATTATTAGAAAAAATAATCAAAGGTTTAATTTTTACACATTTTATAATACTGCTATGTATATTAGTTTTTATGGAAGCATTGGGTTGTTTTTTGGTTTAGAGCATTTACTTTCTGAAATAAAGAAAAAAGGGAAGTGGATGATCAATTGGCCCAAAATAATATTTATGGGAATACCATCATTATACTTTTCATTTGGTATTGCTATTTACTACATGGATACCCCAATTATTCGCGATGTTATAGCATATCCCATTGTTGTATTGTTAAGAAATGGTTCAGTATTTATGCCAGTTTTTCAAATGACGCTTGGATACTCAATCATTACAAGTTTTTATAAGGACAATAAAAATTTATCGATATAGTTAATGCACAGTATTTCTTATGTTACGATATAGAAACTAATAATCACGTAATCAATTAAGACAAAAAAAGAGTTTAATGCATAAAAAACCCAAACAACACTTTACTATAAATACCAATTAAAGAATCCACTGAAAGTTTCCTTTTAAAGCATCATATCATCAACACTATTTTAAAACATAGCCATTTATTTATTTTTGAAATAGTATATTAAATCGCTTATAAAAATCAAAAGGTTGGTGACAAATAATATTAGTCTCCAACCTTTATTATACTATAATACAATGTTTCATTTATTATGAAACGAGTATCACCCTATTGTCCAATGAACAATATAATTAAAATTTCTCGAAGAGAAATGTCCATCATTCTCCATTCTACATTTTCCATTATCCATTAATTTAGGGCGTGCTTTTAAGTGAGTTCTTTTATTGTTTTTGAAATATTATCTATAATATCCGTAGCTGTAACAACAAATTTATGTTCTGATACTTTATCTCCACACTCACCATGTGCATAAACCCCTATACATGAAGCATCCATAGGTGAATATCCTTGGGCACACAATGAAGCAATTATTCCTGTTAAGCAATCACCCATTCCACCATTTGCCATAGCACCATTCCCTGTTGGATTTATATAACTAACCTCTCCATTAGTTATTATGGTATTATAGCCTTTTAAAACAACTATTACTCCATATTCTCTTGCAAATTCCTTAGCTATTTCAATTCTATCACTTTGAATTTTTTTTATTTCCATACCAGTCAATCTTGCCATCTCTCCTGGATGAGGTGTAATAATAACATTACCCTTAGCTTCTTTTAAGAGATTAGTTTTTCCTTCAAGCACATTTATAGCATCTGCATCTATAACAATTGTACCATCAGTATTCTTCAAAACTCTTTTTACATTATTTAAAGTTTCATTTGACTTTCCTAAACCAGGTCCTATAGCAATACTATTTACTTTTCCCATCAAGGTTTCAATACCTTGACTATCATCATTTTTTTTCCACATTGCCTCAGGAACAAAATTTCTAACTGCTTGCAAAGCGTCTTCACAACTTATGAGTGTAGTTAGTCCTGCCCCAGATTTAACTGCTGCCTTAGTCGCTATAGTTGATGCTCCTGTCATACCTTCTGATCCTGCTATTACCATAACATGACCATAATTTCCTTTATGAGAATATAGAGCTCTTTCTTTTGTCTTCTTTTGAATAAATTTTCTCTCTAAGAAAAATTCCTTATTATGATATTTATCTACCACAAAATCAGGTATGCCAATCTTTTCTATCACTACTTCACCAGTATATTCATGGCTTCCATAATTCAAAAATCCCCTTTTATATGTCTCAAAAGTAATAGTTTTACTGGCTTTAATACAATTCCCAAAAACTTCACCAGTATCACCACTGAATCCCGATGGCACATCTATTGATATAGTTTTCTTTGAAGTTTCATTAATCACTGTTATTGCTAGGTCATACACACCTCTAACTTCTCGCTTCAATCCTATTCCAAATATACCATCTACAACAACATCACTTCTTATAATAGAATCTCTCAAAAATTCAATATCTTCAACATTACTTATATTTGTAATTTTCACTCCCATATTACATAAGATATCATGATTTACTCCACAATCTTTACTCATAGGATTCAACCCTATTGAAAATACACTTACTTTCTTACCAGCAGCAATAAGGTGCCTAGTAACAGCAAGCGCATCTCCTCCATTATTTCCTCTTCCACATATAACTACATAATACTCCTTTTCATTCAACATCAAATGTTTTACAACCCCTAATGCGGCATTCTCCATAAGTATAATACTAGGTATTCCTAATTTCTCTATGGAATATTTATCAATTTCCCTGATTAATTCTCCCTTTGAAACTTTCATTTTTTACCTCCCAAATAGCATACGCGATGGCATTATCCCTTCCATGGGATATACTAATATGAATAGCATAATCACCATATTTTGAAGCAATTTTTTCTGCCTCACCTTTTAATACAACTATAGGTTTTCCCAAAGAGTTCCTATCTACTATAATATCTTTAAATTTTATTCCTCTAAATCCAGTGCCTAACGCTTTTACTATTGCTTCCTTAGCCGCAAACCTTCCAGCGATAAATTCTGGTTTCATATTTCTCATTTTAAAATATTCTATTTCTCTATTGTGAAACATTTTAGTTAAAAAAGCTTCTCTATTAAGAGCTTTTTCAATTCTATCTATCTCAATAATATCAGTTCCAATTCCTTTTACCACATTTATCCTCCTTTATAAGTAACAATAGTTATTTTTATATCTATATCTTATTATAATACATAAACATGAAATGTTAAAAAAAATTAATATGTATTTTTTTTGAAAATAGCATGCAAAAGGTATGCTTCTCCCTTGTATTACTTTCATATTCCATGACCTACAACTGATAACTAATAGGAAAATTTTGTAATTCGCATAGAAAAAAAATAAGAGGTTAATACCTCTTACAAATTAAATCTCAATTCATCAATTTCATTACTAAAAATTTCTATGAAGTGTATTGGTGATATTAAATATGTGTAAGCTTTATTAAATATATTTAGAACCTTATCACGGTCTGAACTTATCAACTCTTCCCCATCTCTTTCAATATTTACAAGTTCTCCGTTTATGAAATCTCTTCGTTCTATTTCTATACCATAGAACATTTTATTTTTTACTATTCCTTTTCTACCTTCAACTTCTACAATCCTGTAACAATAATCTCTTCTAAGTCCTTCATCTTCTACGCTCTTTTCTTTACTCAATATTATCTTCATGTTAAACCTCCCCCTAAAATTAGCCCCCTGTACATTTACTTTATATATTTATAATATCAGTTGATATAAAAAAAAACTGTCATAATTTATATGCTTGTACTAAAAACTTTTCTATAAATTACGACAGTTTATATATTATTATAACTATAAATATTATTTTTTTTACATTCCCCTACCAGTTACTGGTATTACCGCGTGATTATTGCGCTTTTTTGTCATTTTAACCATTCAATTATTTGAATTTCGTAGATGATGTTTTTTTCTTAAAACCATCTAATTTTAATATTTCCACAACTTTTTCACAATAATCTTCGCAAGTTACAGTATTATTTATTAATTTATTAATAAATATTTTATCATTGAAGGGAAAAGCGTAAATACAATTGTTATTACAACTGCTGAAATAAACGCGCCAACTGCTGCACAAACAAATGATTTCTTTTTATCAAGATTTAAAAAACTTGCAACAGCAGTTCCTGTCCATACTCCTGTAGTTGGTAACGGAATTGCAATAAATATTATTAAAGCAAGTTCTTCATATTTTTCAAATTTTCCTCTATTCTTATCAAGCTTTCTCTGAATAAAGTTATAAAAACCCCTAAAACATTTAAATCTTCCTAAAAGATCAAATATCTTATTAAATAGTAATAAAATAAATGGAACTGGTAATAGGCTCCCTAAATAACTAACTAAAAAAACAACAAATGGGTCTATATTAGTACTTAATAACCCATAAGGAATAGAACCCCTCTGTTCAATAATTGGAGTCGCTGACATTATTAACATTATCAATAGTTCTTTCATTTTTTCCTCCCGAATCATAGATTTATTAATACAATTTAATTAAGCGTATAAAAATAAATAACAAGCAAAAGATGCTCCGAAGATTTTGATGCATACATAATCCTTAAGACCTATGACTAGTTATTTTTTTGAATATCCCTTAAGTATATTTAACAAATCTATTATCTAGTTCCTTCAAATTTCATCAACTGAATGACTTCACATATTATCTTATCACCTAATCTATATTTTAACAACAAACAGCAATTAATGGAAATAATGGAGAAATGAGGGTAAAAAGCACCCTGCTGGTGCTGTATTTTCATTATTTAAATTTAAAGTAGCTTAAAAAGCCTTAATCAGGCTTTTTAAAAGCCTGATTAAGAAACTTCTTCAGCTTCTTCTCTTTTTTCTTTGGTATCAAGGAAATTTATTTGTTCAGCTTCAACTTCAGCAAAGAATCGTTTTACTCCTTCTTTATTTTCATAGTTTCCTGTTCTCAACTTACCAATAACATTAACTAATCTACCTCTTGAAAGAGATTCAACAATACTTTCCGATCTTTTACCCCACAATACCACCTGAACAAAATCAGCATCACGCTCACCTGTTGCCTTAACATATTTGCGATTAACTGCTAAAACAAACTTTAAATAAGGAAATTCTTTTTCAGAAGTATATCTCACTTCCGGTTTTTTTACAATTCTTCCCAATAACAATACTTTGTTCATTATAAAACCTCCATAAATTTAATATATTAGAATTATATCCATATTGCTTTTTTATAATCATTTATGGTGAAAATCTCATTTTTTTTGAATATCAGTATTATTTATTGCTTAAAATAGATGTATATATTTAATGAAAGAGGTGATTAATTAAATTGTTTATTAACAGAAAAATTTATTCAAAAGATATTTCCTCTATTCACTTCGAAAGTAATGAAACAAAAGGAACTTTTGAAGCATATGATTCTCAAGGCAATCTTGTAAAATCTTGGAACACTATTGCTCACAACCTAGCACAGTTTGACTCTATGTCTAGAAATTTTTACAATGAACTAAACGACGAAAACCCCTAAAACAAATGTATAATTGATAATTGATAATGGATAATGATGGATGTTTCTGCTTACCCAGAAACTACATCTTATTTTTCTTTAAAACAAGAGGTTTTTACTCATTTTATCTTTTAGATAAAATATTGTATTCAAAGTACAAGGTTTCATTAAAAATGAAACGAGTAAACCTATATTATCCAAGGAACAACAAAATTAAAATTTCACGGAGTGAAATGTCCATCATTCTCCATTCTACATTATCCATTATCCATTATGCTTTTTCGATTTTTTCATTTAAAAAAGCATTAAGCTCTCCTCCAATCAAAATCATCATCGAAGTTATGTAAATCCAAGTCATTAATATAATAACTGCTCCTAAACTTCCATACACTTTAGAATAATTCGCAAAATTATTAACATAAAAAGAAAATCCTAAAGATGATATAAACCATCCTAAAGTTGTAAATAATGCACCTGGAATGACTTTTATAATCTTTAATTTTCTCGCTGGGAAAGTACAATACATTCCCACGAAGACACTGAAAATTAAAAATAACGTAAATGCCATTCTATAGAAATCCCAAAAATATTTGAAATTTCCAAGTCCATCAAACCAATTAATAACAGTATTCCCTATAACTTCTCCAAAGATTATTAATGTAAAACTAAATATTATTATTACAGCTAATGCTATAGTATAAATAATTGAGATAAAAAAGATATATATAATATTTCTATTTTCTTTAACGTTATAAGCAGTATTTAAACCATCCATAATTGCTCTTATTCCTCCTGAACCCGCATATAAAGCAAATAATATACCAAATGATAACAAATTTTGATTACTATTTTGAAAAGTATCAATTATTACTGATTGTACTAGTTCATAAGCGCTTTCAGGCAAGTACTTACCAAATTCTTGAAGTATAGATTCCACGCTAATTTTACTATAACTAACAAGAGTTAAAAGAAAAATCATAAATGGGAAAAAAGATAACAATGAAAAATATGATAACACAGCTGCTACTTTTGAAATTTGATCATCTAATATTTTTTTTATTAGTGCTACTATTTTGCTTATAAAATTCATAGTTCCCTCCAGATTTGATTTGTTGATTTATCATTTTTGTATTAGCTTATCCATATTTTCTACAAATCAATCTTCTTAAACATTTAAATAAAGGTTTATCATTGAAGCTTTTATTAACTAATTATTAATTTTTTTGATATTTTGTTTATTTTAAAGTAAAATAATGTTATAAATAAGTTGATTCTCAATAAATATCTCAGACAAGAAGGTGAATTTATGGAATTATTTAAATGGATTGTAACATTTTTACCTTTTATTAATTTTATTTTTGCATTAATATTAATATTTTTTGAAAGAAGAAATGTCAGTACAACTCTAGCTTGGTTGATGATTTTCTATTTTGTACCTGGTTTTGGATTTATATTATATTTAACTTTTGGACAAAATTTAAGCCGAGAAAAAATATTCAGATTAAAAAAACATGAAGATAGGGTAATTAAAGAATATTTACTTGAAAATGAAAAACTAATTAAACATAATAAATCATTTAATAGCGATGATATGAAATATTATGAAGATTTAATGAAGTTGAATTTCAATAATGGTAATTCCCCCTTAACAGAAGATAATACAGTTGAAATTTTCACAGATGGGATTAGTAAATTTGATGATCTTCTAAAGGAAATTAAAAACGCTAAAAAATTCATACACATCGGCTATTATATTATAAAGAACGATGACTTAGGTAAGAAAATCCTTAACGCTTTAGTTGAAAAAGCAAAAGAAGGTGTTGAAGTAAGATTATTGTATGATCAATTAGGATCCAGAACCTTAAGAAAAAGGCATCTTAAACCTTTAATAGATGCAGGGGGTAAATATGCAATTTTCTTTCCATCATTACTATATATAGTTAATTATAGAATAAATTATAGAAACCACCGTAAAATAGTTGTAATTGACAATACAATTGGTTATGTAGGTGGATTCAATATTGGTGATGAATATCTGGGTAAGAGTAAAAAATTTGGTTATTGGAGAGATACCCATATAAAAATCACTGGTGAAGCTATAGTTACTTTGCATTTAAGGTTTTTATTAGATTGGAGATATTCATCAGGTGAAACAGATGTATTAATTGAGAAATATCTCAGTTCCTCAGTTTCTAAAGGCGATATTGGTATGCAAATTGTATCTAGTGGTCCTGATACAGAATTAGAAGAGATTAAATTTGGTTACGTTAAAATGATACAAGATGCAAAAGAATGCATACTTATTCAAACCCCTTATTTAGTCCTAGATGATTGTATAAAAGAATCATTAAAAATCGCATCATTATCCGGGGTAGATGTTCGAATAATGATTCCTAATAAACCTGATCATCCGTTTGTTTATTGGGCTAGTTATCATAATGCAGGCGAATTAATCCGTGCTGGTGCAAAAATATATACATACGAAAAGGGATTCCTTCATGCTAAAACCGTAGTAGTAGATAATAAAGTATGTTCAGTAGGAACTGCAAATATGGACATTCGATCATTTAGATTGAATTTTGAAGTAAACGCCTTTATATATAACAAAGATATATCAATGGAATTAAGAGATGTTTTTTATGCAGATATCAGTGATTGTAAAGAACTTACTCCTGATGTTTACAAATCAAGAAGTGCTCTTATTAAATTCAAGGAATCAATTAGTAGATTATTATCACCTATTTTATAAAAATGCTATATAATAAAGATAAGCTAGTTATAACTAGCTTATCTTTATTTTGTTAGGAGATAATTATGAAATATATACATCGCTTTTTAATTTTTACAATATTTCTTGTATTGATATGCTTTAATAATTCACATTTAGCATATTCAATTAACAACACAATAACAGACTACAATTTTGATGAATGGTATTATTTTAATGATAAAGATTTCCTTTCTCAAAATTATGGGATTATAGATAATAAAATATCTCAATACATTGTCTCTACTGGTGAAGGTTCAATTTCAATTCCAATAGATTTTAAAGGTAACTACGGAATTTATGTATCAATTATTGGAGACAGTAGCGAATTTATTGTTTCTACTACAAATAATAAATTTATTGTTGATCCAAGAACTGAATTTTTTTCAAGAAATCGTAATAAGAATACATTAAAGGAGTTATTTATATCAAATATTTCACTTGATAATGAGGATAAAATTGAAATCATATTTAATTCTCCAAATGCAAAACTAGTTAATTTGAGATTATTAAAACTTACAGATGAAGAATACACTCAGTGGTTAGCGCCTGAATCAAATAATAAAAATTTTTTATTTGATAATGATCTTTATACTGATTTCTTTCAAGGAGAAAACTCGTCTTATAATATGTTTAAATATAACACTATTGAACAATATGAGAATTTATCAGTGAACATTCTTAATTATTGCGTAGGAACTACCTTTTTCCCATTTTATAATAGTTCTTATGCTGGAGAACCCTATGGTAGTTTTAATAAATATAAAAACGCTGTAAGGGTAGGCGATATTACAGCCTACAATGACTTTATGAATCTATACAACACCTATGGTGATCCTATTAAAATTATTAGTTCTTCTGAAAAAACTTTTGATTTATTTTTAACCTTCAGAATGAATTCATTTCTCCCTAACGATTATAGAGGGTTCTTAAATGGAAACATATATAATGATTTTAGCAGTAAAACACAAAAGTTCAATCATAAGATTAGTTTTTACTATGAGGATTATCGGGAATACTTGTTAAACATAATTCTTGAATCCACAGAGAAATTTCATCCTAAAGGAATAACTCTGGATTTTTCAAGAACACCAAATTTCTTTGGATATGAATTATTAAACCGTAATGCACGAAAAAAAATACTTTCGGAATTTGTTAAGACCATAAGAGAAGAGGTTCCTGATGATATAAAAATAATGGTTAGATTCCCATATAACTATACAAATTATGATTTAGATGTGCCACTTTGGATTTCAGAAGCTTATGTTGATTACATATCCCCAACAAGTTTAAAATATGAAGAGTTCTTTGATATCACTCCTTTTGTAGAAATGGTTAAAGATTCTTCTGTTAAATTGTATCCTAGTATAACCTCTAATTTAGGTGGAGAAGACCTTGATATTAACAGTGAAAAATCATATCAAAATAAAGGATTATTTGGTATCAACAACGAATACTTATCTGTAAGTGATTATTTATTACGAGCTATAGAACTTTATGAAAAAGGTGCCCATGGTGTTTTACTTTTTAATGTTAACACACAAATTGGGGAACCGGCTCTCATACCTACTAAGCTTAAACTGCTCAATGGTGTTGATAGCTTAGAGAAATGGTATTACTTTGAGTATTTATTAGAATCTAAAGATAAAGAGATTAAATTTATTGATTAGGAGGAATTCACATGCAAATGTTGATTATGGTTCTAAATAATGTAAGTCATTTAGAACATATTTTAAATGAGTTTGAAAGCAATGGAGTACACGGAGCAACAATTATTGATAGTACTGGAATGGCTAAAGTAATTAACCACGCTAAGCCAAATGAATTACCTATTTTCGGTTCCTTGAGAATGCTAATGAATGAACAACGCCCTTTCAATAAAACTATATTTACAGTGATAAAAGATGACCAAGTACAAACAGCAATGTCTGCAATTAAAAATGTTGTTGGTGATCTTTCTAAACCTGATGTAGGTATTGTTTTCACAGTTCCTGTTTCCTTCTGGGAAGGGATAAATGTAGATTAAATGAATTTCGATCGAATTATATAAATGCATTCTTTTCTATATGTTGGAATAATACTAATAACAGGTATTATTTTCGGAAGACTCTGTAAAAAGATTAATCTTCCTGAAGTAACAGGGTATCTAATAGGTGGTTTATTAGTAGGACATTCATTTTTAGGTTTTATTCCTCTCAGTGCAGCCAAAGAATTATCTCTAATTTCTGAAGCTGCGCTTGGATTTATTGCTTTCTCTATTGGTCTAGAATTCAATTTCGTTCATTTGAAAAAAATCGGAAAATCAGCTTTTATAATCACTTTATTTCAAGTAATATCTACCATGACTTTCATAACTATTGGGATGCTTATTCTAAATAAAAATCTTCCTTTTAGTTTAGTAATTGGGGCCATTGGTACTGCTACAGCTCCAGCTGCTACAATAATGATAGTAAAACAATATAACGCAAAAGGACCTGTAGTAAATACATTGTTACCAGTTGTAGCTATTGATGATGCACTAGGAGTAATCATTTTCGGCATATCTTTAGCAGTAGCAAAATCACTCTTGATTCCAACTGGTAATGTTATAAGTTCAATATTACATCCTTTTATTGAGATTCTTCTGGCATTTATTATAGGAGTATCCCTTGGATTAATATTAGCTTTCTCACTAAATAAATCAGAAGGGAAAAACAAAATGCTTTCTGTTGTCGTAGCTATTATGATGATTGCTATAGGGGTCTCCTCTGAATTTAATATTTCCCCATTATTACTATGCATGACAATTGGCGGAACAGTTACTAATATTTTACCAAATACGAAACCATTACATGAAATATCAGATCGCTTTACTCCACCAATATTTATAGCCTTCTTCACTTTGGCTGGTGCTGAACTTGATATAAGTACACTAAGTAAGATTGGGTATATCGGTATTGCTTATATAATTTTCAGAATTGTCGGAAAAATCTTCGGTGCTTTTCTTGGTGCTAAAATTGTTCATTCACCAAAAGTTGTACAAAAGTATCTTGGGCTTACACTTATACCTCAAGCTGGGGTTGCAATTGGATTAGCACTAATTGCAGAAAATTCACTCCCTAATGGAGACACTATAAGAACAATTATACTTGCTGCAACTGTAATTTATGAATTAATTGGTCCTCTAATGACCAAATATGCACTTTTCAAAGCTGGAGAGGCCCATATTGACAAAAAAAAATCTTTAAGTATATAATTAGGCATAGACATGCCTTAGTTTGTTAACAAAGTTACAATATATTGTTTTCACTCTGTTTTCTGTCTTTAGAATGTCCGGCTGTTTAAAAAGTTCAAGATCAAGGAACTAGGCAAACAACAGAGTGTACGCATTATGTACTCGAGCAGCGCATAGATCCTTAGTGACGCCGAGATTGGACTTTTTAAACAGCCTAAGGCATGAATGTGCTTATTTTTTTGTACATATAAATGATGCAACTTTGAATTACACTTATTAACTGAATTTAGCGAGGTGTGACATGCAGAAAATACTTATTATTGAAGATGAAGTGAAGATTTTAAACATTATGTATGATTATTTTAGTAAAGAAGGCTTTGAAGTTATTCGAGCCTGTGATGGAATTCAAGGACTAGAAGTTTTTGAAACCACCTCTGTAGATCTAGTTATTTTAGATATTATGATGCCTCGGTTGGATGGGTGGACCGTATGCAGAAGAATACGAAAAAAATCTGCTGTTCCAATTATAATACTCACTGCTCGAAACCATGAAGAAGATATGTTAATGGGATTTGAACTTAAAGCAGATGAATATGTGACAAAACCTTTCAGTCCAGCGGTATTGATTGCACGAGCAAAAATGCTCTTAAAGCGTACAGAAGGTACCATTTTATCAGATAGTAATATACTAAAAAAAGACGGATTAAAGATTAATCTTGATTCACATAATGTTTTTATTGATGACTCTCAAATAAATCTCTCTCCAAAGGAATATGATTTGTTAGTTTATTTCATTAAAAACTCAGGTATTGCACTTTCGAGAGATTCAATCTTAAATACAGTATGGGGATTTGATTATTTTGGAAATACCAGGGTTGTTGACACTCATGTAAAAAAATTAAGAAAAGTCATGGGACATAAAGCTTATATGATACAAACTGTTTTTGGTATAGGCTATAAATTTGAGGTGGAATAATGAAACTAAAAGGAATTGTTTTCAAACTCTTTATTCTTATATTATCTGTTGTTTTGATTATTCAAATTTTCCAATTTACATTTCAAAGTATTTTTTTAGGGACATTCTATGAAACAAGCATGATAAATAACATTGAATCAAAAATAAGTTCATTAAAAACTAGTTTAACTAAAGAGTACTCTGAAAAGCTTCCAAGCACCCCTCAAGGTGCAAATAAGTTAAATAACACTTTATTAAAATTTTCTCATAAGAATAGTTCTGCAGTAATCATTTATGATTTATATGGAAACTCTCGTTTTGGCATTCCATCCAATCAATCAGAAGGATTATTATATGTTAAAGTTGGAGATAACGATCAAGTCAAGGTTGATATTTCTCCTGAAGCCTTAAAAGAACTTGTTTCTACTCCCTCTTTCTCATTAGGTTCAGATATTATAATAAAAGGTGAATTTATTATTTCAGAAAATATCATGTATCCTCTAGAAATCTTAATTGATAATGATTCCTTTATTGTGAATGACATTTATGAATCTGCTGACTCTAATTCTGAAAAAACTTCTAAAAATAATAATTATAATCAGAATGATGATTATTATGAAAATATTTCAGAGTTTAACTGCGAGATTGTTTTCATTAATTACACTGATATAACTTATAATATTTGGGACTCTTATGACTCTCTAGAATCCATTTTATTTAATGAATTCAATAATTATTTAGATTTAAATAATGAGAATCAAAGTATTGATATTCTAAATCTTGAAGAAGTATACTATAAAACAGATACAGAATTTTATGAGACAGAATCAATTGTTTTCTTCGAACCTATAAAATTAAATAATGAACAATTTATACTTGGAGTTTCTATTCCCTATACCCCTATTGAAAATACTGTGTATATTATACAAAACTATTATGTATATTATTTCTTTTTTGCTCTTATAGTTATTATTGTAGCTTCTTTTTTATTATCAAAATTATTATCTTCACCATTGTTAAAACTAAACCAAACTGCACATAAAATGGCATCTTTAGATTTCTCAAAAAAATGTGATATCGTTTCAAATGATGAGCTAGGTACGCTTTCTGAAAGTCTTAATACATTATCTAGTAATCTGCAATGTTATAAAACTGATCTTGATTCTGCGAATATAAAACTAAAAGAACAATTAGACTTTAAAGAAATGCAAGAAAATATACGGAAAGAATTCATGGCAAATATATCCCATGAATTAAAGACACCTTTAACAGTAATGAATGGTATCTTAGAAGGAATTGAAGATAACATCTATACTGAATCCCCAGAAAAATATCTAGGTATTTTAAAAGAAGAAGTGGATTATATGAAATCAATGGTATATGAATTACTAGAATTATCAAAATTAGATTCCCCTTCATTTAAGCTTAACAAAAGCATTGTGAATTTAAATGATATATTCTTAAAAATAAATAATAAATTTCATACCCTAGTTAGAGAGAAATCATTGACAGTAAATTTCAACTATGAGGATGGCTTTGTTATAGGGGATAGAAATAAATTGACTGAAGTAATTAGTAATTTATTTCTTAATGCTATCAAATACTCTCCTTCTAATGAAGAAATAAATGTACTTATCACAAACATCAATGATAGGGTTATGTTTTCTATAGAAAATACCGGTACTCATATTCCTATTGAGGATATTCCAAAAGTTTGGCAAGAATTTTATCGAGTTGAGAAATCGCGAAATAGAGATTCAGGCGGAACTGGACTAGGCTTATTGATAGTAAAGAAAATATTAGATAAACATGGATCTTCATATAATGTAGTTAATACTTCAAATGGAGTACAGTTTTCTTTTGAAGTGGCTTCTGTTAAAGAGTGATTATAGGAAAATTTTCACATTAATCGTTGACTTTTTGAGTTCTTTATGGGATAATTAACCTTAAACTTGAGTATTTAAATATCCTTCTAATTTTTTCAAAATTTTCTATTTAGAAGCGACATTTATCTACAATTGTATTTTGAATTATTAGGAGGCAGTAAAATGGAAGATAAGAAGATAACATGTAAAGAATGCGGAAATGAATTTATATTCACTGCAGGAGAGCAAGAATTCTATAAAGAAAAAGGATTCGAAAACGAACCAAAAAAATGCAAAGAATGTAGAGCAAAAGCAAAAGAAAGAAGAAACAATTATTCAAGATAATAAATAGATAAACTACTTTGTAAATTTATCTATAAAGAACCAAGAATAAATATTGTTGATATTTTTAATACTTAAGAATATCTTATATTTAGTTTTATATGAGATATATCTATAATATAATATGTTGCTTATTACAAAGGTAATCCCCTGAAGATTACCTTTTATTTTTGTTATTCTTCTTGTTTTGATTCAGTTTTAATCCATTTGAAAACTATGAATAACAGTATTCCTTCATAAATATTTTCGTAATATACTCTTCTGTGAAATATTATACCTCACTATCAATTTGCTTCTCATTTGATATATTTTTAGGATAATTTATTTTAATACAAAGCACCATAATAACAGAACACACAATAAATAAGACTTCTATTTTAAAATATTCAGCAATGAATCCCATTATAGGTGCAAATATTATTATTACTAATGATTTTAATTGACTATTTACAGATAGCACTGAAGCTCTTGAATCCTTATCTACTAGTTCACCAAGCACATCCAACATGAAGGGTTTTCTAGTATTTTTTAAAATAAAAATAATAAAATAACATAAAATAATAAGAACATAGCTATTCAACTTGATTCCTAAACTTAAAAATAAGAATACTATTGCTGTTACACCAAAATAAATATTTAATAAGCTTTCTGATTTAAAAAATTTATTCAATAGATATGCATTTTTGGATCCAATTGAACTAAAAATATTAAATACAAAATAGATTATTCCTAAAGATATTTTTAGATATAACTCCCCTTCACTTTCACTATATCCCACAAATGAAACCAAAATCATGACCTTCAAAATAGGTTGAATATAATCTTTAATTACATCTATAACACCTGTATATATAGAAGATCCAATTAAAACTTTTCTTATAGACTTCTGACTAAATGTATATTTCACCTTCAACATTGATTCTTTTATTAAAAATTTCAAATCAAACTTACAATCCCCATGTCTATCAAGTTCTTTAGGATATGATATTATTAATAGCATGTCTAAAACATATGGTACTATTGATAAAAGAAATATCCATTTCATTGAAGGCATATTAAGTATAAACACTATTGACAGAAGTGCTGAAATTGCTGAACCTAATAATGAAAAGGATCTTGTCCTACCATAAACTAAGCTCTTATGTTTTCCCCAACCTTTCAAATCAAGGTATTCAAGTATCATTGCTTTGTGAGTTCCTGATCTAAAAGCTTCTCCCAATCCATAAAAGATCATTGCTATTGATATAAGAAAAATTCCTTTTCCAAAAAAGAATAATATAAATGATATTATATAGAATATAAAACACATTACTAATTCTTTCTTCTTTCCATATATATCAGCAATTACTCCTGAAGGTATTTCAAATACGTATATTATTATTTCTTTTAAGGCTATAAGACCTCCGATATCTATCAAATTCAATCCCATACTTAATAGATATACAATCAAGTATGGTTCAAAAAACTTGAGGTTTTTAAAGAATCCATAAAAACAGAATTTCCATACTTGCTTATCTTTTTTTATTACTATCCCCATAGCACCCTCCACTTATCAATAAAAGAATAAAGAAAAAAGAATAAAGAACAAATCAGGTTATTTTTCTTTATAAATAAGTATAGCACCATATAGGTGCTTTATCATAAAATATATGATTAAATTACATAAAATATTATTATGAATTTACAGTCTCTAATATTAACTCTATGTTTTCTTGCTCAAGATCTTTAATGTGAGCATCACAATTATAATCTAATTCCATTTCAAAATATGAAACAATATCCTCATAAACAGCTACATCATTTAACTCACCCATTACAGCTTCTTGTAATGAAATAAAATTAGCATAATTATCATAATCAACCTTATCAAGAATTGTCATAAACTCATCTCTACTTAAGCGCTCAAATTCCATATTTAGCTCTCTCCTTTATTAAGTAATATTCCAAAAAACAATAAATATTTTTTGTAAAGTTTTTATAAACTTTTGAATTAATTATACTTTAAAAATCTGAGAGTATCAATAGAAATTTTAAGTTTTTTTATGTTTTTTAACCCCCTCTCGAAGCCTACTATGACTCACTCAACATATTATTTTACACTTTTTCCAAGGGGATTTCAAGAGGAATTTTTCATAAATAATTTTTCCACTAATAAACTACATTTTTCTTAACATTTTAATAATCAATATCCAAAAGAAGTTAGAAATAAAAACTTCTTCTAACTTCTTTTTCTTAAGAATTATTTCTTTTTATATACACTTCACACCCAATATCATTTTCACAATCATACACTTGTGCATTCTTAGGAAATTTTCTCAATTCAATAAACATAGAGAAGTCTCCAACCCCTCCTGAAATCAGAAGTGCCCCTACAACTATGAACACATAGCTGCCATTAATAATTCCAAATACCCACGGAAGGATTCCTGTAATAATCGTTGGAAGTATCAATACCACTCCCATAAACCTATTCTCTACCCTAACTTTACAGTGAACATACGGACATAAGTATTCTTTATGAAATCCAAACTTAATGTTTCTCCATGAAATTCTACTATAGTATCTGAAGGAAAGTGCATGTATTATCTCATGAACTACTATTCCTACACCATATAGACCAATAGCAAGTATAACTCCATAATAATAAAATTTCACATTTATACCATGTAAAGTTACATTGCTAATAATGCCTATTACCAGTGCTATTATAAACACCTTTATACTCTCATTAGCAAGAAAGTGTATCTCAGGCTTTATCTCTACTCGCTCATATCCATCCATGAGCTAAAACACCTCCCCATATATGCCATCTACTAAATTAATACTGCTTTATCCATACTAAAAAGATATAAATATTTTTCTTTAACTTTTTTTCCAGTTACATATTCCAATGCATCTGAGTAATATTTTAACTGACTTTTATATTTTTCAATTACTTCATTCAGCGTCTCTTCAGTGACATAATCAGTCTTATAATCAATTAATTTAAATCCATCCTCTTCTTCAATATATAGATCTATTATCCCCTGAAGTTTTATAGAATCATCGTTATATTTTCCTCCATGTTCAAGTCCTCCAAGTTCTTGAAAAACTTCATAAGCCTTAATATTTAGAGCAAATTGACGTTCACGATATACTCTATCTTCTTTAAACGCCCTGACAATTTCTCCTCCTATTTCTGATTTTACTAAATTTAAGATTTTCTTAGGATTTACTGAATTCCCTTCTTCAAAGGTAATTAGTTCTTTGTTAATCATCTCATTTATCTGACTCTTGATTTCATCTATACTTTCTGTTCTACTAAAATCAATATATTGAACAACATTATGCATTGCTGTCCCCTTCTCAGCTGGTGTAAGTCCTTTTTTCTCTTCCATAAACAATGGTCGTTTCTTTAAAGATGGCATTACGCGTTCTTTAGTAACAGCTACTTCATTTGACATATCCATTGTCTGCTCTCTCTTCTTTAATTCTGTTACAGTCAATACAGTTGGTAATCCAATCCCTTCTTCAAATTCATACTTATATGACAACCTATCATCTACTGCATCTTTATATTTATTTGTAGTTTGTTCGCTAAGAAGTTCAAATATCTTCTGAGATATTTTTTCATTGTTTTCAACTCTCTTATCATTTAACATATCAATGATTTCGTATCTATCCCAAAAATGAACACTCCATCTAGAGTCATGATTAAACATTGAAAATGCTTCTGTAATAAGAAAATCATTTCTTTCTCTTAAGTTTTTACCATCCCTATGAAGAAGCAATGAGCTTACTATCCAATCCAAATAACTTTTGCAACCTAATACGCTACTACTCATTATTTTCCTATTATCATGAAGAAGACCTTTTGCTATGGATTTCAAATATTTATCAATATCCTTAACAGTGGATGTTAATATTAACTTTTCTCTTGCTCTTGTAAAAGCAACATAAAGTATCCTCATTTCCTCGGAAATAGTTTCCTTTTTCATTTTAGATTTTATTATTTCTTTATATAATGTGGGATAACTGATTCTCATATCAAGATTCACATAATCAGGTCCGAATCCTAATTTATCATGAAATAGGATATTACCATTAAGATCCTGTAGATTAAATTGTTTCCCTAGAGTACTTAAGAATACTATAGGAAATTCTAACCCTTTACTCTTATGTATACTCATGATTCTAACAACATTCTCATTCTCACCAATTACCTTGGCAGCCCCCATATCACCACTACTCTTCTTTAACTTATTTATAAAGTTTATAAAGTTAAATAACCCTTTATAACTTGTATTCTCAAAATTCTTAGCTCTTTGATAAAGTACTTTAAGGTTCCCTTGCTTCTGTATTCCACCACCAAGAGACCCAACAAATCCATAGTATCCAGTTTCAGTTATTAACATCCAGATAAACTGATCAAGTGGCATATACCTACTTTTCTCTCTCCACTCTTGTAAATTATCAATAAATACCTTTAGCGCATACTGCAGTTCCTCTCTTAATTCAATCTCTTCTTCAGAATTCAACTCTCCATTACTATATTTCACACATGCTTCATAAAAACTATCTTTTGGATTCCCCTTTCTAATATCAACAAAATCCTCAGGTAAAAATCCCCCTATAGATGATCTCATAGTTGCAATAAGATGAATATCTTGCATTGGATTATCAACTATATGCAATAATGATAATACTGTTTTTACCTCTACTGCTTCAAAGTATCCATTTCCCACATCAGCATAAACAGGAACTTCTCGTTTTTTTAATTCCTCCATAATAACTTCAGATGATGTGGATGTACTTCTTAAAAGAATAACTATATCTCTATATTGAGCATTTCTATATTCTTTAAAGTTTTTATCAAAAACAAGAAATTCTTTATTATTAATTAATTCACTTATCTTATTGGCTATGAATCTTGCCTCAATTTGAATTTTGGATAATTCTTCTTCCTCATCACTACAATCTTGAAATTCTATTTCTTCATTATCGGGGTTTTCCATTTCAATCATGTGTAGTTCTACATCTCCCCCGATTTCTCCTTCAACATTTTCCTCATCCCCAAAGAAAGCACCAAAATTTAATCTCTCTTTATCATCATAATTTAATTCTCCAGCTTCCTTACTCATTATTAGTTCGAATATGAAATTTACGCTATTTACTATATTTTCACGGCTCCTGAAATTCTTATAAAGGAGAATTTTTCTGTATTTTCCCTCTTCCTCTTTGTTATATATCTCATATTTATCCATAAATAACTTTGGATTAGCCTGCCTAAATCTATATATACTCTGTTTAACATCTCCAACCATAAAAATATTAGGTTCCCCTAAAGGTTCTCTTGAAATCATATTCAATATTACTTCTTGAACCATGTTAGAATCTTGATACTCATCTATTAATATCTCATCATATTTTACTCGTAATTCTTTAGCTGTGTTAGATGGAATATACCAACCATCTTTTATAATTTTTTCTCCATTTTCTTCTTTACTAACTAATAGTTCTAATGCATAGTGCTCAAAATCAGTGAAATCTATTAGCCCTCTTTCACGTTTCTTTCTCTTAAACTCATTATTAAATGATATTAGTAGTTCCTTCAATGAAATCATAATACCATACATGCTATTTATATCCTCAACAGCACTCTTTCCGCAGGAATTATTCAATTTATCTTTAATCTTCTCAATATTTTTCTTCACAGTATTTCTAATATCAGTAGCTCTATCCTTACTTCTTTTATCTTTAATATTTCTTATTGTCTTTAATCTTCCAAATGAAATGTTATTAATACTTCCAATCATCTCATCTAGTCCTTGAGTACCAAGGTGCATTGCTAATTCAATTGCTTCAAGTTCTTGTTTAAACATTTCCTCATAGGGAAGTAACTCTTCACAACTTAAAACAACATTTACTCCCTCTTCCATCTGAAGATAAGCTCCCCTTAGTTCTGAAAGAATATCCTCAATCAATATATCGCCCCATACAGTTCCATCCATTGATTCTCTATCACCAAGATTAAATTCTTCACACTTTTCTTCAAGCCATTTAAAAGGTTCAGGTAAACTCATTATCTTATTGAAAATACTAAGCAAAAGTTCTTTAAGTCCATTATCATCTCTATTTGAACAAAATGCCTCAACAAGTATTTCGAAATTCTTTTCTCCCTCTCTCATTCTTATATATTTCTCTTCAAATACCTCATCCATAGCTTCATTCTTTATAAGTTCTATCTCTGTTGGATCACACACTCTAAATCCTGGATCAATATCCAACATGTGAAAATTGTTCTTTATAACTTCTAAACAGAATGAATGTATAGTTGTTATGCTTGCCCTGTTTAGTAAAGTAAGCTGCCTTTGAAGATTCTTTGATGATTTATAATCACTGTCACTTTGAGCCATATTAATTGCTTCTGATATAGCCATTCCTATTCTCTCTCTCATCTCTGAAGCTGCAGCATTAGTAAATGTTACAATAAGTAATCTATCTATATCAATAGGATTTTCCTTGTGAGTTATCATCTCAATTATTCTTTGAACTAAAACTGCAGTTTTTCCAGATCCTGCGGCTGCTGCAACAAGAAGGTTGCAATCTCTGGTGTGTATTGCACTACTCTGTTCTTTGGTCCATTTTACATCTCCCATTTACTTTTCCTCCTCCTGTGTCATTTCTTTATCTTTATCTTTATCCTCTTCCTTTTCTGCTTTATCATCTTTATTTAAAATATCCCATATAACATTATCCTTAATATCATTAATAATCCTATAATTATTCTCTTTTAAAAGTGGATCAAAAGCACAAACATGAGAATAATCACAATATGTGCAGGGAGTATCACCTGTTGAAGTTTTATATGGCATAATATCAATATTCCCACTTAATATATTGGAACATGTCTCCTTTAGTTTACTACGTACATGTTCTCTAAGTAGTTCAAACTCCTCTAGGGAAGCCATATTAGTACCCGTTCCCTCTCTCAAACTTCCATCCTTCTTTAAACCCGCTGGAATTATTAAAGATAGTCCTTGGATATCATCATCCATCTTTGTAACTATTTGACTATCTTTCAATACAATTCCCTTCATTTTTAATTTCTTAAGTATTTCATCCTGTAATTTATCTATATTTATCTTTCCATTTGTCTTTATAATTGGATCATCAATTTTAAGATAGAATATGCCTGCTGGAAACACAGGAAGCGACTCTCTAATTTCTTCCCGTTTCAACATAGCATCAAGATAAGTAACTAATTGTAATTGAAGTCCATAGTATACCTGTGATAATTTTAATGATTTATTTCCTGATTTATAATCAATTATTCTGAAATACTCTTCTGAATCCATTATCAGTCTATCCACTCTATCTATTTTACCAATCAATTTCACCTTAGTTCCATTATCAAGTGTTATCTCTATTGGAGAATAATCTCTTCCCCCAAACTCCATCTCATACCCATAAGGCAAGAACTCACTTCGTTTCATATGCTGAATCACTACCCAAACAGATTTATTTAAAACCCTCTTAATTCTTCCCCCAAAATATTCATACTTAGGTGATGCTTTAAAAATTCTACCTATAGGTTCTTCCATTCCCGCTTCAATAATATTACTAATCTTATCTTTGCACCAGGAATCTTCAAGTTCATTCCACTGCCTTTTTTCACTCTCTACCTCTTTAGAAAATCTATCAATTACAGTATGCATGAAAGAACCAAGATCAGGAGCTGATAATTCAAATATTTTTCTATCCTTTGCTTTCAATCCATATCTTATAAAATACGAAAATGGACATTCATTATATTTTTCAAGCTTAGATACACTAAATAAATTATCCTTTGAATATAAGTTCTTAACACTATCCTCATTGAGACTCCCTACTTGATTCTCATAATCAAAAAATGTTATAAGACTTTCTATTCTCTCTCCATATCCATTATTTTGCTGAAACCATTTATATACCTCTCTCCAAAATTCGTGAATTTCTCCTTCTACCTCACCTTTTCTTATGGATAATATTAAATTATTAAACGCAGCTGTCTTACTAGGTATCAGTTCATCTATTCTCTTAGTTATAATATTGGTGTCTTCCTTTATTTTAGGAAAAATACTCTTCATTCTAGAAATAATCATTGAAGCCCTTAATGTCTTTCCTTCCGAATTTCCAACTGGATAACTCACCCTTAAAACTTTACTAGGGATTGATAATGTAGTATATATTAAATATTGCTCTTCAAAAGCCTTGGATTTTGTATCCTTTGCAACTTCAATCCCCTCTTCTCTTAAAGCAATCCTATCGAAATCTGATAATATCCCCTCTTCAAATTCACCACTTGGGAAAACTCCATCATTAACTCCTAATATGAAAAGATATTTTGTCTCATGACTTTTTATTCGCTCAATGCTACTTACCATAACTTGATCTAATGTATTTGGGATAAATCCCATTTTATGTTGTTGTAATCCCATTTTAAGAATATCTGTGAACTTATCAATAGTCATCTTACTTCCTTTGAATCCTTCCACCATCTGATCCATAACATCAATAATTACATTCCATATGTGACCATATTCACTTGAGAGTTCGCTTTCTCCTCTATTCTCGAACCCTTGTATCAATTCACTTATAATATCATACAGTCCTAGTTTATCCATGAAAGAAAATAGCCCAACTGCAATATCTTCACACATTCTATTTCCTTTAATAGAATCATGGAAAGGAGTTATATGTTGAATAAGTAACCTTCTTATATTATCTAATTTATTAACTCTCTGAACTATTTCCTTAAAATTCTTTTCTTCATCTCTATTCTCTACAGGAAGATCTCCTAAAATATCTATATCCTCCTGATCTAAATTTAATTCAACTTTATGTTTCTCTGGAATTTCACCATCTCTTATTATCTCAATTAATCTATTTTCATCTATTTCTTCTATCTCTTCTCCTTCAATGGATACATCATAATATTTATTAAACTCTTTCTTCAGATTAAACACATCAATTAATCTGTTATACCAAATTGAATCATCATTCCATTTTTTCTTCCCTTTGATTCCACTCATGAGTATGTAATTTTCAAGTAGATCTATCCCCTCTTGCTCCCATCCTAAAAGACCACATTTTAGAAATCTAAAAACAGACTCATAGTTCCATTTCCTATTGTATATTTCCATAGATGAGAGTAAAAGTATCACAATAGGATTGGATGATGCTTCTTTCTTCTTATCTATAAAAAAAGGAACGTTATTTTCACTGAATATTGATTTTATTATATTTTCATAGCTATCCAACTTTCGTGATACAACAGCTATTTCATTAAACCTTGCCCCTCTTTCTCTAACAAGCTTCAATATTTCACCTGATAGATTTTCGACTTCTGAATATGGATTCAACCCTTTAAATATACTTATATCTTTAACTTCTTTTTTATATGGATAAAATGGATATTTAAAATAATTCTCTTCTAAGTACTGTAATTCCTGACTTTCGAATCTCTTCTTATTGTTTTCACTCAAATCAATTGGTTCCTTTAATGAGATACCATTGTTCTCACAAATCTTAATTATTCTCTCTTCTGTCAAAATAATTGGGCTAAGCACCTCTGCCATTTCCTTTTCTCTAACATTTATATCCATATTTAAAGTAATATTAACTTCTTTGGCTCTATTTAATAGTTCTTCAATTATGTCATATTGTTGTGGAGTGAATCCACTAAATTCATCAATCCAAATTAATGATTCATCAAATATATGACAATCACCAAGCTTTTCTGCCATTAATTTCAAATCATCATCACTATCTATATATCCCTCATGTAATTTACTATCAAACTTTGAAAAAATATTTTCTAAATCATTTATTTTATTATATAGGAGTGTGTTTTCCCCTACTTTTATTTTTATATCATTTAATCCATCAGGTGTTACATTATATCTTTTAAATTCAGAAATTATAGTTAAAAGCTTATCTACAAAGCCACTATGTGCGGCTGCCTTTGAAAAAACTCTCAGTTCATCCTCTACCTCTTCTAAAACACTGTATAATATCATGCTTTTCCCGCACTTATCAATATGCTTTTTCACTACTCCTCCACATTCTTTAAAAACCCAGTAGGCCATTCTCTTAAATGTCAATACATATACATTATTGAGACCTACTCCTCCAATTGCTTCTATAACTTTCTTTTCACTTTGAAACGATAATTGTTCTGGTACAAGCAATATAAGCTTTTCTTTCTTATTGCCATTCACTCTTTTTTTTATTTCATCTATACAATAGGTACTTTTCCCCTTACCTGCTCTTCCATATATAAACCTTAAACTCATTATGATTCCTCCACTATCTTCTTTATTCTCTGTTTTTTATTCTTTTTCTCTATTATAACATTTCCATTAAAAGTTCAATCATTATATTTTCCCATTTATATAATTAAAAATCCTATTCATAGGTTACTTGGAAAATTATAAAGGAATTTTTATTGACTTATAATAATAACTATTATATAATAATCACTGTAGATAAGTTTTCTACACATTATTTTATATAAGGTTATATAAAAATTTAAGGGTCAAATTAATGTACTATTGAGGAGGAAATTATTATGAAACATGTTTGTTTAGTATGTGGTTACGTTCACGAGGGAGAGACTGCACCAGAAAAGTGCCCAGTATGTTCAGCAGGAGCCGCAAAGTTTGAAATATTAGATGAAAACAATATGAAATGGGTAGATGAACACGTAATAGGTGTTGCTCAAGGCGTTGACGAGGAAGTAGTTAAAGGGTTAAGAGAGAATTTCATTGGAGAATGTACTGAAGTTGGTATGTACTTAGCAATGAGTAGACAAGCTGATAGAGAAGGTTACCCTGAGGTAGCTGAAGCATATAAAAGAATCGCATTTGAAGAAGCAGAACACGCTGCAAAATTTGCTGAATTACTTGGTGAAGTTGTAACTACTTCTACTAAGAAGAACTTACAAATGAGAGTTGAAGCAGAATATGGAGCTAACAAAGGTAAGAAGGATTTAGCTACTTTAGCTAAGAAATTAAACCTTGATGCTATTCATGATACAGTTCATGAAATGTGTAAAGATGAAGCTAGACACGGCGCTGCTTTTAAAGGATTATTAGATAGACACTTTAAGTAAAAAAGGCCTAAGGCCTTTTTTAAGTTGAGAGTGGAAAGTTGAGAGTTGAGAACGATGGATGTTTCTGACTCAAGTCAGAAACTACATCTTATTGGTTATGAAACAATTAGGATTTTACTCCTTTCATTAATAATGAAACATTGTATTAGAAATTCACTATTTTGTCCTTATTCTATAGACCAACAAAATAAAACTATAGAGACTTTGATAATCCTCTATAGCTTTAATTATTTATTTTAATTTTAAGTTATTAATTTTTCCTATCAATTCTGAAGATATTCCATTTAAGTCTTCAATTAATTCTTCTAATTTCAACATATTATTGGTATTATTATCTATACTTGCTGACATTTCCTCAGTTGATGCTGAATTTTCTTCAGATGCTTTTACAATATTATTAATTTCATTTGTTATTATCTCTGAACCTGCTGACATTTCTTCTGTTGATGAAGATACCTCTTCAATTTCTCTTGATACTATACTTGTTGCTTCATATATTTTAGAAAACTTTTCGTCTAATTCACTAACAAGTTCAAATTCTTTTTCAGTTCTAACAGAAACCTCATTCATGGCATTTCCTGTTTCTTTAATTCCATTTTGGATTTCTTGTACCACTAAGAATATCTCTTCTACAGATTTATTAGATTCTTCTGCAAGCTTTCTTACCTCCTCCGCGACTACAGCAAATCCTCTTCCTTGCTCCCCAGCTCTTGCAGCCTCAATAGAAGCATTTAAAGCTAGTAAGTTAGTTTGTGATGCAATTGCTGAAATTGTATCAGCTATCATATTTATCTCTTGTGATTTCACTGTAAGTTGGTTGAAAAGATTATGTGTGTTTGTTACTACTTCTGTTATTTTATTCGAATACTCTTTAAGTTCATCCATAGTCTTGTCACCTTGCTCAGCTTCTTCAAATGCTTTATTACCTTCAACTGCTACTAATTGAGAGTTATTAGCTATCTGAAGAACTGCTCCATTTATACCATTAAGTTTTTCAGAAGCCTCTATAAGACTATTATTTTGAAAAGAAATTCTTTCTGAAATCCCCTTAACCGCTTCATCCATTTCTACAAATTCGTCAGTTGCCATATGTGATATATCATGTAATGTAACACATACTTCATCAACTTTAACAACAGTCTTATTTACCTTTAATAACATATCTTGAAGTGAATCTAACATTTCATTTATATACTCTGCAAGTGTTCCCATTTCATCATTACTTTCAATCTCTAATCTTTTAGTTAAATCCCCTTCTAAGTTAGACATATCTTTCATTTTTTCTACGATTATATCTATAGAGGCTGTCTGACGTTTTGTAATTCTATTAATTAAAAATCTTATTACTAGTAATGAAACTATCATAAAGATAATACCAATACCTAATATGATTAATTCAATTTTTATTAGCAAATCAAACTCTAAATCTACACCAATTATTAATTTACCATTCCCTGTAAGCAGAGGCACGTAAACTCTCATACTTTGAGAAATCTCTCTTAAGTTATTACTATTATTACTAACTACAATTTCTTCACCTTCAATAGCCTTGTTAAAGTATTTCTCATATTTGCCTGGATTATAGTTTTGTCCAATATTATCATTATCTGATTTATTATTATCATTTTCTGATTTATTGAAACAATATACCCATTGGTCATTTTCACTCTTTTCTAATATGTAAATTCCACTTATAAACCCTTTTGTATCACCCAATATCATATCTATGTTTTCATTAACTTTTTTCATGATTTCTTTATTATCTTTGATAGATTGTCCAACATCTAATTGAACCTCTTTTAATTCATCATTAATTCGACTTACCATGGATGGTATTACTATCTCAGTTATTTTCTTAGTCATTGAGTGCATACCACTATATAAGCCTACTCCAGCTAATAGAAATATAAATATCAATAATGCCATAATACTATTAGAAATCTTTTTTCTTAAAGTTGTTTTTTTCCTTTTGGATCCGTTAATCACATAACCACTCCCTATCTTGTATAATCATGTATAATTATAATTTAACATATTTTTCAGTTTATTAGTCAATTTATAATAAATTATAACAGAATTTTAATAATTTTAATATGATAAAGATTTATCTATGTTTTTTATATTATTAAATTCCACTAGTCTCCTTATATAAGATAAACAACATTTTCGCATGAGTTAAAATTCGCATTTGACTTTTTAAATGTAAAGCATTATAATTTCTGTATAAATTTACACATTAAGGAGGAGATATTATGAATAGCGGTTATAAAAACGAGCAAACTACAATTGATTATTATGATAGTGACTACCCATCTCTATATTTTTCAAAATACAAAGAAAACCTGGATAATACATTTCAGTATCAAGGCATAAATAAAGATGTTGAAAAATACCTAAACATTCTAGATAAATTAAATATACCTAATAAAGAAGTATTAGAACTATGTTGTGGAACTGGTCGAATTGCCCTTCCTCTTGCAAATGCAGGTTACATAATAACTGGGGTGGATATTTTACAGGGAATGCTTGATAAATTCAAAACTAATCTTAATGACAATTATCCAAATTTAAATGATAATATTTCACTTATCAATCAAGATATAACCTCTCTTTCACTAAATAAAAAATTTCAAGTAGCTATTTTAGGATTCAATGCTTTATTACAAATTCCTGATTTTAATAAACAGCTTAAAGCATTAGAATGCGTTAATAATCACCTTAATGAAGATGGTCTACTTTTACTAGACATTGTAAATCCTTTTATTCAGAATTTCAAAGGAGATAATACCCCTAAAGCAATTTTTACTAGACGAAATACAACAACCGGAAATACCTATACCCGATTTTCTCTTACTAGCCCAATAAATGCTGAACAAGTACAAGTACTCTCTGGTTGGTATGATGAAATACTTACTAATGGAAATGTAAAGCGTTCCCCCTATTCGATGAGATGGCGACTACTCTTCAGATATGAGTTAGAGATGATGTTGGATACAGCAGGATTTGATGTAGTAAGTATCTCTAGTGGTTATAATGATTCTCCTCTTGTTCCTTATAGTTTAAATATGTTTGTAAAGGCTAAGAAAAGGAGTTCAAAATATCAGGCTGTTGAAAAAGCCCAATCTCATCGTCACTAAGACTCGTTGTGCTGCTCGAGTACTATTTGTACACTCCTCTGCTCGCTCCTCTTGTTCCTTGACCTTGGGCTTTTTCAACGCCTGAAACTCTCAAGACAGAGAACAGAGCAAAAACAATATATTGTAACTTTGTCAACAAGCTAAAAATATTAATCTAATACCCATTATAAGTATTTAATTCTCAGAAATTCACGTTCCATATCCCTAATATTGAAATTTTTCTTTCATTTTATTTTGTTTAAAAAATATTTATGTTATTTTTGGTAATATTCCTTTGAAAGTTTGTCCTTTATGAGGTATATTTATAATAGTAAGAAAATTTATAATCTTAGATTAGGAGGCGGTATTATGAAGAAGCTTGTTTCTATTGAAAAAGCTATTTCTCATATTGAAGATGGAATGACGATAATGATTGGTGGTTTCCTTGCAGTCGGAACTCCTGAAAAGATAATTGATGCCCTTGTTGAAAAAGGTGTTAATAATCTTACAATTATTGCCAACGACACTTCATTTGTAGATAAAGGGTTAGGCAAATTAATTGCTAATAAGCAAGCTAAAAAAGTTATAGCTTCTCACATTGGTACAAATAAAGAGACAGGAAGACAGATGACTGAAGGCGAAACTGAAGTTATCTTAGTTCCACAAGGAACTTTAGCAGAACAAGTTAGATCTGCTGGTGCTGGTCTAGGTGGATTCCTTACTCCAACTGGTTTAGGCACAATTGTTGAAGAAGGAAAAGATAAAATCGTTATAGATGGGCAAACATATCTTTTAGAGAAGCCTCTTAAAGCTGATGTAGCACTTATCCACGCAACTGTAGTAGACGAAAAAGGAAATTGCTATCACGCAAAAGCTACAAAAAATTTCAATTCTCTTATGGCTACTGCAGCTGATGTTGTTATAGTAGAGGCTGAAAAAATTGTTCCTGTTGGTGAGTTAGATCCTGATATGGTCAATACTCCAAGCTTATTTGTTGATTACATAGTAGAGGGGGATAAATAATATGGATAAAGGTCAAATAAGAGAATTAATAGCTAAAAGAGTTGCAAAAGAATTTAATGATGGCGATGTTGTTAATCTTGGTATAGGATTACCTACTCTTGTTGCCAATTATCTTCCAGATGATATTGATGTTCTTCTTCAATCTGAGAATGGTTTTGTAGGACTTGGTCCTGCACCAGAGGAAGGAAAAGAAGATAAGGATATTGCAAATGCAGGTGCTCAACCCGTTACTATACTTCCTGGTGGAGCATTCTTTAATAGTGCAGAATCATTTACAATAATTAGAGGTGGCCATGTTGACGCAACTGTTCTTGGAGCACTTCAGGTTGACGCAAAAGGAAATCTAGCAAACTGGATGATACCTGGGAAAATGGTTCCTGGTATGGGTGGTGCTATGGATCTTGTTGTTGGAGCAAAAAAAGTTATAATAGCTATGGAGCACACTCAAAAAGGAAACCACAAGATTCTTAAAGAGTGTACACTTCCACTTACAGCAGCTAATCAAGTTAACCTTATTATCACAGAGATGGCTGTTATTGAAGTTACTTCAGATGGACTTATTCTTAGAGAGATTGGTCCTGAAGCAACAATTGAAGATATTAAAGCAGCTACTGGTGCTGATTTAATTGTGGCTGATGATGTGAAGAAAATGGAAATATAAACACACTTAAATGATTGTGAATGATGGAGAGTTCTGACTTGGTTCAGAACTCTCCATTTTGTTGGTCTTTAAAACAAGATATTTCCACTCATTTCACCTTTTAGATATAATGTTGTAGTTTTTATACAATGTTTCTTGTACCTTAGCTAAATGAAAGGAGTAAAATTCTATTGTTGAATGAACAATAAGATTTTACTCCTAACAATAAATGCTCTATAATTTTTTACTTTTATACTGGATTAAGGGTTTTGTAATATTTTAAATTTAATAGATAAAGATTCTGAAATTGTTTCATCTTCCAAAGAAGAAACACTATCATATATAATTAAACTATAACTTTCACCTGGAGTGTACTGTGATAATGGTACAACTTCAACATAATCTTCATTCACTTTTATCTCACAATTAAAAATCTCACCATTTTTATCAAGAATTACAATCCCTCTATCTGTATCATTACTTTCAACTTTTTTATTGAATTTAACAGTCCATGTTTTATTTGCCTTTACTTCATAATCAAATTTTGATTCTTTTCCATCAAAAGCATTTAAAAGGTTCTTTCTTTGAACTATTGAGAATTTGTTAAATTTCTCAACCCAAACAGATATTCCAGTAATATTTCCTTCTTTATCATATTGTAATTCACCACGTTCAAATTTATTTTTGCCCTCACTATCTTCTACAAGTACCATTAAAGACTTTAAAAACTCCTCACGTTTTGTTTCTTCTTTTGGTATTTCCATATCTTCAATAGGTAATGTTACTTCTGTCTTTCCAGAATAATTTGTTTCAAATACTAAAGGTTTTGCAACTAATTTTGCTCCTTTATCTAGTTTGTCTGTTAACTCATTAGCATCTTTAATTTCTTTTTTATTCGCTTCACGCATCTGAATTTTAATATCTTTTTCTTTTGAGTTAATAATAGTTTTCCTAGGAATTCTAATATCAATTTTATCTGTCTTAACTTTTAAACCAATTTTATTATCGCTTAGTTTATTTAAAAATCCACTTGTTAAATTTACTTCTATTTCGTCAGCTTCATCAATACTATCGTTTTCTAGTTGAATTACTGCAAATTTAACACGCTTATCTTTTAGTTCTTTTCTAATATCACCAAAATCTTTGTTGCTAACTATAACTTTATCCTTAATTTTACTGTTTGTATTTTCAGTTCTAGACACATTAAGCTTAAGTGCTGAAAGTTCATCAATAGCTTTATTTTTATTTATTGATCGCCACGTACTATGCTTAGGAGAATTTATCTCATCTTTATCTCGAGATTTATCTGTGTTATGATATCCATTTCTTATTTTTTGATAATTAGCTACTATATTCATATCTCCATCTACCGTAACGTTTATAGTGGGATTACTTCCTGTTATATCTCCAGTCCACCTCGCAAACTCATAGCCCTCTTTTGGAGTTGCTGTAAGCACTACTTCTTCTCCAAGCTCATACCCTTTTCTATTCGGCTCCCTGGTTACTATTCCATATTCACTTGTTACTTCAATAATATTATTCCTATAAACACCTTTCATTAACAAAGCATCTTGGAAAGAATAATCTTCAGTTATTTTATATGACGCAAGTACAACAATATCGCCCTCTTGCTGTACCATTAACCTACCATTCCTATCAATTGAGGCAATCGCATCACCTTCTAAAAGTTGCCAATCAACACTTTCAGAATTAACATTTAGCTTTTCTCCATTTTCTTGAACACCTACAAGTTTCAAATCAACTACTTCCCCTATTGAGATTTTCTCAAGGTTTGGTGATAAATACACTTTAGTAATTGGCTTTAAATCGCCATTAATCACTTGAATCTCAGAAGCTGTTTCATTGCCTACAGCATCTGTAGCAAAAATACTGATTATATCATTGTATTGGTTTTTGATTCTTATTGACTTTTCAAATCTACCTTTATCATCCACACTAACCTTTTCTCCATTAATAGTTAGTTCTGCCCCTGCATCAGTTGTTCCTTTTACAACAGCAATTCCATTTTCTACAATTCCATTTGATAACGGACTATCTAACAACAAAATTGGAGGTTTAGTATCAATATTAAACCTATATCTTTCTATAGCTATATCATTATTTTTATTCCTTGCAACTACATCAACTATATGTTCTCCATCTGTTAATTGAAAGAAATTAACATCAAAGTTTTCTCCACTTACATCCATATATTTTTTTGAATTTATATATACTTCAGCCTCAATTTCTTCATTTGCCTCAACATTGATAGTTATATTTCTCTCTGTTACTCCAATTGACTCTTTATCTTGACTATTAATAAATTTCTTGAATTTATGCTTACTATCCATTTTTATACTTACTTTTGGAGGTGTCGGCTCAGGTAAAAATACTTCTTCACTATAAGTAGTTGGTCCATAGAATTGTTTCCCATTTTCCTCTCCTACAGGGGTTATACCAATTTTATAGCTTTTACCCGTTTCAAGTCCAAGCATTTTACCAGAATTACTATCTGTATACTTTCCACCAATAACAGCTTCTCTCTTTTTCCCTTCAATATAAGCTGAGCCAAATTCTTCGATTATTTCATTTTCACTATTAAATACTTCTATATAATAGCCCTTTGTGTTTTCCTCATTACTAGGCACCCATGTTGCCTTTAAATATCCATTTCCATTTGCAGTACCTTCCACTGTTTTTACAGCCTCTGGTGCCTTATCATTGAAAATATGAATTTTTTCTGAATATATATTACTATAAGCGCTATCCTCTGTTGATAGTGCGACATTAATATAGTAGTTTCCTGTTTGAACGTCATCAGGAATATTAATATTTTTTGTCCCGAAAGACGGATCACAATCTTCAACTAGAAGTCTACCTACACTTTCCTTGTTATCTGATAAGTAAATATCTATTTTAGATAACTCTTTATAATTCTCACCTTCCCAGTTAACTATTATTTCTTCGCTAACTTTAAATTCTTTATCTCCATTTAAGTCTATACTTTTTAGTTCAGGTAATGGTTCAACTTCAGCCATTTTGGGTTCCATAATCTCATTTGAAATAACATTCCAGTTACCTTCTATTTTTTCAGTAAATCCTATAACCATATAATTTTGAGATTGTCCAACTTCATTCTCCCCTATTCTAGTGTAATAATTGTCACCTTCCTTTAACTCTAATTCTGTTCCATCTGGCCTAGTAACCGTTAAGCTTGGTAGGTTTCTTCCATAAGGAATTTCCAATAAATAATCACTTTTATTATTAAGATTTATAGTGATTTGCTTACTATCCTCTGACATTATTATTCCAGGCTCCGTTGCAACACTTGACCTAATAGGAAAGTCTTCTAAGGACGCTACAACATTATCATATGAATCAATATCAAAAATATTGTAACGAGTTTTTGGATTTATCATCTTCATATTCGTACCATAAACTATTGTACCGTCATTTTTATCATCTTTTACTTCCATTTCATATATTCCGGCTTTCGAGTCCATACAAATAAGTGGATAGACATCTCCATAAGCTAACGGATTTTTCGTTTTTACTGAAAAGTCTACATCAAATCCGCCATCCCAGTAATATTTACCAGCTATTCTTACTTTTGCTACCAAAGCATTTATCTCACCTGCACCCCATAGCTTTTTATTATTTATCCCCGCTGTTGCTCTTGCTAAAGTTTTTCCTCCAACAAAAGGCACCTCTTTAGGCACAACAAATTTAACTGAACCTCTACCTTCATACTCTATATCTGATATGTAAATTTCTCCATCACCTACAATTAACCCATCAGCGATATCGATAGTTCCTCCACAAAGAACATAAAAATCTTCATCTCCATCTGTATCCCAAGAACCCTCAATATAAGCAGTGTCGAATATTGGAACTTTAGCAATGTCTAAATCTCCATCTATTCTCATCATCCTTTTATTGAATCGTCCTTCGAACTCACCATCAAATTTAGGTATAACACTCACATCTGTTAGGACTACCACTGTAAATATTTCAGCACCACCATAATATGGATTAGTAAGCTGAGCTAAGTTTTCAACTCCGCCTCCAAGCTTCGTAATATATACAGAACCTGCCACGACAGGTATACCTGGTCTTCCCCCTCCTGCTAGTATAAGCTTATTTAAATACCATGTGTCATTTTCATTTTCTTTTACAATCTCAAATCTAACTTCCGCTCGGATAAGTCCTATCTGCGCTTCACCTTCCATTCCATAAATCTCATTAATTGTATCAATAGATACTTTGGCTCTAGAACCCTCTACTGCGCCATAATCTGGCATTTGAATATTACCTTCTGCCCTTAAACCTTCATAACCTTTCTTTGAAAAAAGCACATCATTTGCATCTATAGCTAAATCTCCACCTCCAAGGAATGGTAATTCAACATTTGCTCCAAAGGACAACATATCCTTATCATTTTGATTTGCAATAATAACTTCGTGTATATCTACCGGTAACCCTGATAGCATTATGTTAAGAAATGCTCCTATCCCCTCTAGGTTAACCATAACTAATTCCTCTGGTGCATTTTCACGATCACCCTCAAGGGTATAGTTTTGTCCATCCTTAAGTGCTATAGAGAACTGGTCTAACCAAAAATCAAACCCACTACTTGTATTTACTCCTAAAAGCCCTGCACCTTGTATATATATATATGTATCCTCTATCAGATCTAACCTAATATTGGGTCCAAAATTAGGAATATCAATACCTGGTACTTTTGGAAAATCAATATCACACTCCATGTCAGGCATCTTAAAATCTAAATTAAAACTCAACTTAGGAAGATTAAGATCTACTTCAGGTAACTTAAAATCTAATCCCAGCATATCCAAGTTTACGTCCATATCTAAATCCAAATCAATATCTAAATCAAAGTTAGGTATTAAATCAAAGTTAGGTATTGGATCAAATTCATAGTCAAAATCAAAATCCGGATCAATATTAAGTATCTGCTGTTTATTGTCCGATACCACTAAAGGTACAGATGAACTGTATGTCAGAATATCATTAATAACAGCTTTTTTATTGGCTGAGTAAATTAAATACTTTGATAGTTGTCCTTTTTTATCTCTAACTTCTCTCACATCACCTTTTATAGTAAGAAGAACTTTTCTCTCTTCATCATGTCCATCTTGATCTGAAAGTTTTTCATAGTATTCTTTAAGCTTGTTTAATTGTTCTTCTCCTTTTAAAGGTAATACTCTATAAAAATAATTTGCTTCTCTAAAATACTCATCATATGAAAAATCCTTCACTATAGCTAATATCCCATAGTTTCTTGTTAAATACTTTTTATCTTTAGTAACAGTGATCTTAAATGGTAAGGTAGTTCTTTTTCCATTCTGATCTTCAATTATTATAGATTGTTGCCCAGGAGACATCGACTCTTCAAGTGTGGCTAAAATACTTGTATCATCTAAGACCGCAATTTGACTAGATGGTATTTTTGTTTCCTCTCCTGTTAATACGTTTTTGAGAAGTAGTTTCCACTTATTTGTATCCTTGTACATCTCAAAACCTGCACCTTTTATTGTAAAAGATCTTTTTCCACTATAATACATTTTACTTGGACTTACAGTATTATAGTGAATCTTTGGAGGTGTTCCATTAATACTAGGTACTAAAACAAATCTGTTTGTACTATATATTTCTTCCCTATTTACTTTGCCATCTTCTTTAATGTTTCTTCTATCATAAATATCAACCCTATATTTTATCATCTTATATATGCTTTGTGGAGTAGCTCTTACCTTCCAAGTAAAGGCATATTGTTCATTTTTCTTTAATATTCTATTGGTCTTTGTACTTACTTCACCTTCAACTAACTCTATCCCATCTTCAAATTCTAGTTTAGCTGTAAGATCATACACTTCCTCTGAACTAGCCAGATTATTTTCTATATATGCCGTTATTGTAAATTCTTCTTCCTCATAACCGTCTTGATTTTCATTTACACTTAATTTAGATATAGAAGATAACTGAGCAGCGTATGTGTATTCCTTCTCTGGGATTTCACCTATACCGTAATACGTTTCTATATATTTAACTTCACCTGCTGGCAATGGTTTGGGTTCCCAATAAAATGCTATTGCTGTATCTTTTTTTCCATAATTACTTTCTATCGTAAAGTTCAGATCATTATTTACAGTGTATTCCCATGTTGTTTCTGAAAGACCTTGCCAATGTCCAACAATCATCTTATCAGGAGATATATTTCCCCACCCTTTTACAAATCCATAACCAATAATTTTAGGTGAAAATTCATTATCCGTTGAACGCCATACCTCTGGTATATCGTCAGTAAACTCAGTTTCAGTATCAATAAACCTATCCCCAGCCTTTACAGCTGCTCCATCATTTGTTCCTATCATGGTGTCAAGGAGTATCCGACTACCCACTTCAACATCTGTATTTGATTGGTTTTCTACCGCATACTGTACTAAAACATTTCCGTAATTAGGATTTTCTTTATCCTCAATTAGTTCAAGCTTTTGCGTTATAAGCACTTTTCCAACTTGCCATTTTGTAAATGTAGTTTTCCCTATTATTTCTGTTTTACCTACTATATAACTCTGCTTAGACAAGCTAAAACTGTAGCCCTCTCCAAATATATAATCTTCACCATCTATTCTAAAAGTAGTAAATGATGTATCTTGTTTTTTATCTTGAAAAAGAAGCCACTTATTTTTATCATGCTTTCTTAAAGGATTTCCTCCAACTGTCTTTATTGTAAACTTACCTTCTGAGTCTACTATATATTTTACTATCCCATTGTCTACTTGTTTTTCTGTATTTTCAACCGCCAATACTTCATGTATATTTTGGGGTAAAATATTTAAAATCATCGTGAAAGCAATTAAACACGCAATAAACCTTTTTAATAATACACTTATTTTTTTATACATATTCTCACCTACCCATTATTTACTTCTTAAGAAAAATACGTTTATTTTGCTTGTTCTTCTATTTTGATCTTGTATATAAAATGTCTGCCATCCAATCTCATTAGATTCATAGTATATCACCCTTAAATTATCTTGACCCTCAATTGAATCACAGCCTATTTTCATATCTCCTGATCTTAGAAGTTCTCCTCCTGATTTATGTCTGATTTCATAATTTTCGATAACTCCAAACATCTTTAACTCTATCTTGCTATCATCTATTATGTATTCATTTTTTTCATTAATCTGACCATTGACATACACTAATAACTCTGTGGGTGATAAAACTTTGATACTTCGCCTTTTTTCAGTTTCATTACCAGCTGTATCAGAAACTCTGTAAATAACCTCATAATCTCCTGCCTTATCCATATCTAGCTTATTGGTATCAATAGATACCTTACTAGTAAGTAATCCGTCCTTATCGTCATAAGCTATAAAATCATTCATATTAGGTTCTTCCCCTAGAAGATATATTAAGTATGGATTTTCGAACTCAATTGTCGGAGCTATAAAATCTATATTCTTTACTTGTGCATTTGTTCTAACTCTATTACCGGCTAAATCCTCTACCACAAAGCCGTAGTATCCGTTCTTTGTGAAACTAAAGCTGTTTGACCCATTATTGTTTAATATATTTAATTCTTCATCACCACTGATTGTAACTTTTACAGCCTCCTTAGTTAATTCCTTAGTGCTGTACGAAACTGTTATTATTGGCGCCCTTTTATCAATGTTTGAAACCTTTGCATGTGCCTCAGCCTCATTGCCTGCTAAATCTACAACCTTGAATGTGAATTCACCGTTATCTTTGAATATATAGTCTTTACTCCCACCATAAAGCACCTCAATAGGTTCATCAGCTGAAACTGTAGCAATCACATCCTTGTTAGTTAATTCTTTAGTATTATAATATACTTTAGCATTTGGAGCCTGCCTATCTATATTTGTTACTTCATATGTGATATCAACATGATTACCTAGTTTGTCAGCTATTTTAAAGGTATATATTCCGTTATTCGTTGCAAGAATTGTGTTCTTGCCTTCATTGTTTAAAATTCTTGTTCCTTCCTCTGTTATTAGAGTTAGTAAAACATCATTTTTAGTTGGTTTTGTTTCTGATGGCTGAACAGCACCTACTGGTGCTGTTTTATCAATCCAGTCAACAATGGCAGTAAGATTTCCCTGGTTCCCTGCACCATCTACAAAATTGAAGGTGAAGATTCCATTTTCAGTAAAAGTATATTCCTTTTTACCTTGGTTATTTGTTATTGTTACAGGTTCTTGAATAATATCTGTAAAGTTAATGGTTGCTACTACATCATCCTTTGTATATTCTGTAGGATTATAGGTAATAAATGCTTTAGGTTTTTCAGTATCTATATTGTTGACCTCTACCCTATAATCACTTTCATTTCCTGCTTTATCCCTAAGTTTAAAGGTAAAGCTTCCATTTTCAATAAATGTGTAAGTGTTTGAGCCATTATTGTTTAGTATAGTAACTTCTTCTTTACTATTATCCTCTGGGGTTATTGTTACTGTTACATTTTCCTTTGTTTTTTCAGTTTCGCTATAATCTGCCGTTGCAGTAGGTGCTTCTTTATCAATATTTCTTACCCTTGCAGTGGCTGTGGATTGGTTTCCTACTGCATCCTTAAAAGTAAATTCAAAATCTCCGTTCTCGGTAAATTTATATTTGTCTTTCCCATCGTTATTTGTAATTTCAACTGAAATTAAATCATTTATTATCAGCTTTGCTATAACAGGTCCCTTTGTCCAAGCAGTAGTGCTATACTTTATAGTTGCCCCCTCTATAGCTTTTACGATATTATTGATTTCTACTGTTACTGGTTGATCTTCGGTTGTATCATCATCATCCCTAAGCAAAAAGGAGATTTTACCATTATTGGATACTTCATATATTGCTTTTATAATTTTCTTTGAGTTACCAATACTTTCTCCGTTTATTTCATTAAATTCAGTATTTGTTGCCGCTTCTTCACTTGAAGTTTTCTCTTCTTCACTTGGCGTTAGTTCTTTTTCACTTGAAGTTTTCTCTTCTTCACTTGGTGCTAGTTTTTCTTCACTTGAAGTTTTCTCTTCTTCACTTGGTGCTAGTTCTTCTTCACTTGAAGTTTTCTCTTCTTCACTTGGTGCTAGTTCTTCTTCACTTGAAATTTTCTCTTCTTCGTTTGGTGCTAGTTCTTTTTCACTTGAAGTTTTCTCTTCTTCGCTTGGTGCTAGTTCTTCTTCACTTGAAGTTTTCTCTTCTTCGCTTGGTGCTAGTTCTTCTTCACTTGAAATTTTCTCTTCTTCGTTTGGTGCTAGTTCTTCTTCACTTGAAATTTTCTCTTCTTCGTTTGGTGCTAGTTCTTTTTCACTTGAAGTTTTCTCTTCTTCGTTTGGTGCTAGTTCTTTTTCACTTGAAGTTTTAACTTCAATCTCTTCAAATTTACTTATCAATCTTTCATTCATTCCATTGTCAAATTTAAATTCTTCCAAATAGTATCCTGGCAGTTTTTCAGTAGATATTGTTATCTGAACATTTTCATTTGTCAATTCCTTTGTAGAGAATGACACTTCAGCTTTTGGTAAACTAGGGTCAATATTTTCTACTGTAGCCTTAGCTGCGCCTCTATTTCCCGCACTATCTTCGAACTCAAAGGTAAAGCTTCCGTTTTCTTTAAACTCATGGTAATTAAGTCCACTTTCAGGCTTTATAATTCTTACCCCTAATTCGTCAAATGTTATTTTTGCAATTATACCATTAGCGGTTTTATCAGATGTTGAATATGTTATTTCAGGAATCGGTACAGAGTTATCTACTATAAATTCACTACTTCTAGCTATATATTCATTTCCGACTCCATCTATTGCTTTAATATATAAGTAACTTATACCTTCATGGGAATCAAGGTTGGTAAGTATTGCATTATTAGTTGTTAAAACCCAGTTTTCATCTTCACTTGAAGGTCTATTGGTATCCTGACCCCATTGATAGTATATTATAATATCTTCAGCCCTTGTAACATTATCTGTAACAATAACCTCTGCTTTATTGTTATTAGTAGCTATAATAGGACTTGCTGTTCTCAACATTAGATTTTCTGCATTTTCTATTACGGGAACTATTTCAACATTTGGAGCTAACTTATCTATCCAGTCTACATTTGCTGTAATATCCTTCTCATTTCCCGCTTTATCCACAACTCTAAAGGTGTACCTTCCATTTTCTCTAAAAACCTTTTTATTTCCTTTTGGAGTTTCAATAATATCGGAGCTTGTAAAGTTATCACTTACATCCGACAGACTAACGATTACATCATTTTTTGTAAGATTCGACTCACTAAATCCCAGCTTTGCTTCAGGTGGTGTTGCATCATAAGTAAATGTTTTTTCTACCTTGTCGCTCATATTGCCAAGTTCATCTTCAAAGCTAAAGTAGTATTTATACTCTCCTTCAGTATTTGGCAAATTAAATAATACATTTACTGTATCTGAAGCCATTGTTCCATGTTTCACTACTTTATCATCAGTATCTTTAATATAAAACTTGACCTTTTCATAGTCATTAGTTTTTATCTCAACGTTTGCTACTGGTTTATTAAAATGATAGTTTGATGTAATATGGTAGTTTTCAGTATTTGGTTTGGTGTTGTCTACATCTATCCTTCTAGATGCAACAATAACTTCATTGTTAAAGTAATCCTTAGCCTTTATATGAAGATACCATTCTCCATTAACATTACTCTTTTTTAGTATGTCTCCACTGTTAAAAGTTCTCCAATTTGCATCATTTGTATCAGGTGCAGTTTCACTTTGTGTCCATTGATAAAACATACCTGTTATATCGTTGTCATCTTTAACATCAACTTTTACTTCTCCTTCTTTAACTACTGATGTTATTACTACTGGATATTTAAAATCAATATCTGGAGCTGCATTGTCTATTTTAAAGGACATATATTCAGTAGTTTCATTATCCCATTCATCCACAGCAAGTACATGTAGATGCCATATACCCCCCATTTTCTCTGGCCAATCCTTTGATTTTATTAAAACTTCATAATAATCTGTATCAACCCATTTTGTATCACTAGAAGGCCTTGCAACTGGACTCTTACTCCAGTAATATGCCATTCTTTTCATTTCACTATGTTCATCATTTGCCAAAATTCTAACTACATGCTTCCTTTTAGAATCCATGTTTTCATCTTCTACCATAGATATAACTGGTCCTAATTTATCAAGATGAAAAGGCTTGTCTGATTTTCCTTGAGATTTATTTCCAGCAATATCTTCACCTCTAAGATGTAATATATATTTTCCATGCTGAGGGTCTTCAGGAGTTCTGACCCCTTTTCTATTTGTAAACTTTTTCCACATATTATCCATAATATCACTTTGACTTTCATGCTGCCATTGATATTCCGCTGTAGAGTCGTTGACTCCAGAATGCTCATCAGTAATTATTCCATTTGGAGTTAATGTTCCTAGGTATTTCTCATTACCATTTGGTTGAATCTGGAACTCAGGAACTTTATTGTCCAACTTAAAAGCTGGGCTTGTAATTGCTCCCGATTTATTTCCTGCTCTATCCTCCATAGCTACATGCACATACCAGTCTCCTGTATCATTTGCATATGAAACTTCTGGATTACTGTATGGTAAGACTTGTGCACTATCCCAGTTTGTTGGATACTGATTAGAGTCAGTCCAAATAGCCTTTAGCAAATCGCCTTTAAGTCCTGAACCTGTTTCAACAACTTGAATTTTGGCAGTTTGTGCCTTTTCATAAGTTGTATTTCCATTAGGCAGGAAGTTAACCCTTGGTTTTGTAGTGTCGACACAAATTGCATTGTCATTGTATGAAAGTGATACATTGATGCCATTTTGTACTGCAACATGGTTCCCATAGTCATCTTTGATGTCTAAATTATTTACAAAACCACTATATGATAAATGATTAGTATTATTGTCTCCTGCTTGAACTATGTACTCATATGTAATAGTCTTAGTTCCACTACCAGATTTGTAGGTTGCTCTCTTACCATTATTAAGATTTATAAAACCATTTGTACCAAAAACTATATCGTCTGTGGTTACTGTTATAGTAAGAGCATCCCCAGCCTTCATATACTTCTTATCTTCTACCTGTTTTTGGCTTGTGATTGAAGTAGTTACATTGGTCACCTCTGGACGTATCCCGTCTAGTTGTACACTTTTTGTTTCTAATTCATTGTAATAGTGACTACATGTAGAATCATAGTTATAATTTATATCATATTCACTTTTCCAGTCATTAATATCAAGTTTATTTCCTGAAAGATCCTGTACAAGTTTACTTAAATGTGAACTTAATTGGCCACTTATGTTGAGAGAGTTCCCTTTCACAACATCATTCTTTTGTACTACATATCTAAAGGTGATAACCTTTGTACCATTTCCCTCGTGATACTTTGCTTTTTCTCTTGTATCTGCATTCATAGGAATTTCTGTATTTGTATCTACTCTAACAGGTTCATCAAAACGCATTTTAATATCAATACTCTTCCCTATTCCGTATTTACCACCACTAACTTCGATATTTTGAAGTCCTGGTGACCCTACATCTTGGAATTTAAGTTTCATTTTCGTTATTTGCGAATAATTTCGACGATCATGATCTGCATAAAACTCTATTTCATTATACAGTGAATTACTGTAGTAGGAGCGCCAACCACTATCATACGTAAAGTTCATTCCTTTACTAGATTCAAAGTCTTTCCTTTCTTCAACCAACAATGGTTTTCCATCCTTTACCACAAGACTCTTTGCATAGCAATAGACAGTATCATTTCCATCTACCCAACCTTCAGCACCAACTCTAAATTGCAAGTCTCCCTTCTTAGCTAAATCAGCAATATCTGATTCTAAACTACCAAAGTCAAATCTTCCTACCAATCTCCATCCCCTTTTAGGTCTGTCCCCATTGCTATTACTATAAAATCCTAAAAAAGTATCAGCTGAAAACTCTCCCACTGCTTCGGCTGGAACTAAAGAAGTTTTTTTCACAATATTTATAAAATTTCTATCTTCCATACCCGAAATTGGAGAAGCATGAATTATGATTTGATTACCAAAAAAACCGGTAAATTCCTGAAACGGCATCAATTGAAAAATAAACATTGCAAGTATCATTACTGCGAAAAAGCGTCTTTTTTTCATCTTTATTCCTCCTTATAATTTAAATTTTTGTCAAACCTCACTTTCCATATTTTTATATCTTTTGCATTTTTACACGATTCACCGATTAGATTCACCGATTATATTCACCGATTATATTTTAACACAAATTACTTAGTAAATGCGGGTAAATTTGCCATAATTTTATTTTATTTTTACGTGATTTACACATAACTTTGCACATTACAACACTTATTTTGCACTTTTTACATAATTTATCGTTTTTTTATTACAAATCACTTAATAAATGTGAACAACTATATGTTTATTGGAGAAGATAATTTATGGATAACAAAAAACAAATTTTATTAGTGAATAGTATAATGAACTACGCTTACTTAATTAACAATATAGTAGAGAAATAAAATAAGCTAATTTCACTTAAATAGTGAAATTAGCTTTTCTTACTAAATATAAGGCTCGATGTTCTGAAGAATGAAGAATATTAACAATATTTATTCGCTTCATTATAAGAAAAAAACACATTATTTGAACTGAATTTGAGTAAAAAAATAGCTTATTTAAGAAATCTTAATTAACTCCTTAAATAAACTGTACATCTACTCACACTATCTATTCACACTTGGAAACTTTTAACAAACATTCTCATCCTTGTTCTTATTTCTTTTTCTAAATCATAATCTCCTTTATGTAAACACCAATCATATATAATTCCTCTACCAAATATTACTATACTTCTCGTAATATCTTCAGGTTCAATATCACTGCATATTTCCTTTTTTTCCTGACCTTCTATAATAATATTTTTTAATACTATGAACATTGGACGTTCTTCTGAAATGAAATACTCGTTTTCTATATTAATTAGACTTTTATAAACATGAGAGACAAGATCAATTTCATATTCTTCTGACCATTTACCCCAGTAACTTGAAATTTCCACAATTTTATCTAAAGAGTTAAAAACCTTTAATTTATCAATTAACTGTTCATACCCTTCATCATCTTTTTTATAATTTTCTATAATAATATTTTCTTTTGTTTTAAAATGGTGGTAAAAAGCCCCTACTGACACATCTGCCTCTTTACATATTTGACTGATGCTTATATTATCAAATCCTTCTTTTTTTATTAATTCAACAGCTTTTTCATATATTTTATTTTTAGTATTTATTGCTTGAATTTTTCTTTTAGTTAATTTTTTATCTGCCATATTAATCTCCTATATTTCCATATAAATCATATAACTTTCCATGTGTAATATGTGCAATTCATAGTAAGTTAAATTATATTTTCAATAAATATCTTACCATAATATCACACGTTTATTCAAGAAATTCATTGAATAGATATGACAATGAATATAACAACTAAAAGGGAATGAAAACTTCATTCCCTGCTCTAATAATATAATTTAATAATATTAATCTAATTTAAAATCTTTTGGTAAAATTCTTTATCATATTGAGTAAATTCTAAAGTTCCTACGTTTCTCATATTTTTTTCAAGTAATTCTTCTAATATACTATTATTCAAAATATTATAACAGTCTGCTTTATTTTTTATTCTCAATAGGTAACTTATACCTCAACGACTTACACATACGTTCATATTCTTTTTTAGTAATAATATTTTCAATAAATAGTTTATCTGCTGTAGCTTTATACTTATCATAATTTTTTGATACAATCGCTCTCTGATACCTTCTTGTTATCTTATCCATATTCCCATGGGCTATACCCATCACGTCAATTGCATATAGATTTTTAAGATTTTCATCATCATCTAGTATTTTTAACATAACATTTTTATTTATAGCTCTTGTATTTTTATTAATATCCTGTGCTAAACACCCCACAACAATAATAAAAATTATGATAAGTCCAAGCAAACTCCCCACCCCATTTATATGTATTACATCTCTATTATCCGTTTCCTAATCTCATGGTACTTCTCTTCTTTTATAATATCTTCTGCTTTTAGTTCATCTAATGTGTAAATAAATTCATCTTTCTTCTTTTCAAGACTATTCACTTTTTTTCTAAACATTAGCTGCCTCACATCATTTCGTGAGATGATGCCTAGCTTGTACAATTTATAAGAATATTTTATAGTATCGTTAACATAGCTATTGTTCTCATTACAATATATTATTCTATTTAAAGTATATACTCCCATTAATAATAATATGCATAATACTCCCAATCCTACTATTAATAAAACCATCACTATACCTCCCTCTAAAGACTCTTTTCAAATTTTTTCTCTAGTTCTAAAGTTGCATTGAAATATTTATTCTTGTCTATTACTTCTTCATCCTTAAGTTCCCTCAGATTTTCTTTTAGTGAGATATAATTTGTCTTTAAATTAATCTTCTTATATTTATGTAATAACTCTTCATATTCATTTTTATTCAGTATGTTCATTTCTTTCATTTCTATAATGTTTACTACATTTTTATCCTGATAATTTCTGTCTAAAGTCATACCTAATAGTTTGTTTAATTTAATCATGATAATCACTGCTAATGAAACTAGTATCGTCCCCTCAATACAAAGTATTATGTTTGCGAATGAAAATTCCATACTACCACTCCTAATTTTTTATTTTTTTATTCTATTAATGTTGAATCTCTCATTAAAGCATATTCAAATAAATAACTAGTCAGTTATACAGAAAGAAATTATCATTTATATCTTGATATAGAAAAAGTGTTGAACCTTCACTATTTTCTATATCAAGAATCATAAGGTAAATTTCTTTCTGTATTCTAGTCTATTTTGCGAACTGATTCATCCTTGGAACCCACTGATAGAACTACTATCAGTGGAACCCAACTCTTCACATTTCGCAAAATATCCGTCGCATCTTTGACTTGTTATTTATTTTCATACGCCTAAATATTCCTCCAATAATTTATCATATTTCCATAAATTATTCAATAAGATTTTTTTCACTTTAAAACATTAATAGATTACAACCAAAAAACAAACTCAAGGAGAGAATTCCTTCTTCTCCTTGAGTCTGATGAAAAAGTCATAAAATATTATTCTCACTCCGTTTTCCGTATTAAGAATTTTATATTTTAAATATCAAAAAATTCTACAAAAGTTCTTGAAATTTACCAGTCTTTAAATCCTCTACTGTTTCTTTAAACCACTTTATTGTTTCTTCATGTTTTCTAGCCAACTCTTCTCCATCTTTTATAAAATAGAAGCCATGAAGCCTTTTAACTACATCTTCTGGTAAATCATAATATACATATCTTGTTCTAAAACTGTATCTATATGGATTATACTTAATTCTTAAAACCTCAAGCAAAGGGTTTAAAGAAAAATTTTGATAAAATGCAATTCCTTCAATATAATTTTTTCTATTCAACTCTTTTTTTACAAGAAATTGATAAATATTAAATACACTTTCTATTTGTTCTATTCTTGATTTAAGTTTTTGAGCAAATTTTTCTTTATCAATTGGCTTAATATCAGTTACATTTTGTTTATCAAAGTGTACACAAACATCTCCATGTATTTCTTTCTGCAAAAATTTAGTATTGCTACTGTGCTTTACTGCACAAATCTCTATTACCAGAAATTCACTAGTGTTTTCTAATTTATAAACCTTCTGATACCCTCCTGGTGACATACTTTGAGTACATTCAAAACTATGTTCTATTGGTGATAATGCTTGTAATGCTTTATCAGTATATTTAAATATCTCCTTCACCTTATCATCTTCCACATCAACCACCACATCAATATCTGACCATTGATCAACACGGTTAAATGCTGCTGATCCACACTGCCACATTCCATAAACATACTCTAAAGGTTTTAATACCTCTACTATATTTATTAAAATTTCTTCTCTTCCTAACCCTTTTGTTTCCATTCCAATTCCTCCCCCAAATTTTTCTCCTTTATTATTCAATTTGATTATACCCCAATGATTACATAATTTCTAATATTATGGTATATTTTCTATATAAACTTATAAATTAGACAATAAACAAGCTCATGAGATCTAACAACTTTTTCTCATGAGCTTGTTTCTATTTTGCACTTCTAGATGCTATAACATTAACACCTGTTCCATGTAAATCTTCAATTATGATATCCCCTACTGTTATTGGAGTTTTCACCTTAGTTTTATTTATCTCCATCATACAATCAATTATCATCTTCTTTGGGACTTCCCCATCAGTTCTAACAGGTAACCTTTTAAGATAAAAATCCTCTATAGTCACTGTAGTAGTAATAACTCTAGTTGGATTTGTCACCTCTTTTATAGCATAAGTCATTCCTCTTTTACATGTGTTTCCTTCAACTTTATATCCTAACTCGTTGCTATCATCCTTCTCAATAGTCATCCTGCATCCCATTGGGCACACGATACATACTAAGTCTTGTTTATTCATATTACCCCTCCTGACAAAGTGAAATTTTTATTTCTTTTGCTTCAAGCTTTCTAATATCATCTCCTGATATCTGTACTCGCTCCATTTCTCCTGGGGCAACATGTCTCTTTCTTATCTTCTTATACTCTTTTCCATCAATCTCAATCTTCATGAAAACATTTTTGTATACATTGTCTACCCTCATAAGAAGATTTACATTATCCTTTATATTTTCCACTCTTAATTTATTAGGAATGATATATCTAATCCCTTTATCAGTTTGACAATTCACACTCTCTGATTGTTCCAGTAAATCACCTTTTACAAATCTTGCAGCATTCTCTCCAGCGATCATACTCTCCTCTGTAACGTAATCAACAAGATCATGAACATGAAGAACATTACCACATGCAAACACTCCGGAGATATTTGTCTCCATAGCTTCGTTCACTTTAGGTCCACCAGTGATGTTATGCATGTCAACACCTGCGCTTTCTGAAACTTCATTTTCAGGTATAAGTCCCACAGATAGAAGTAATGTATCACAATCATAATGTATCTCAGTTCCTTCAATTGGTCTTCTTCTCTCATCAACCTTCATAACCGTTATACCTTCAACTCTATCCTTACCTTCTACCTTTGTCACAGTATGTTCCATTAAAAGAGGAATATTATAATCCTCAAGACATTGAACAATATTTCTAGTTAATCCCCCTGAGAATGGCATCAACTCAACCACAGCTTTCACCTTACATCCTTCAAGTGTAAGTCTTCTTGCCATAATAAGTCCAATATCTCCAGATCCTAAAATTACTACTTCTTTTCCTGGAAGATATCCTTCCATATTGATAAATCTCTGAGCACTACCAGCAGTATAAACTCCTGAAGGTCTATATCCCGGGATATTGATTGCTCCTCTAGTCCTCTCTCTACAACCCATAGCTAATATAATTGCCTTTGCTTCAATTGTCATGAATCCCTTATTTGCACTTACAGCTCGTATTACTTTCTTCTCATTAATATCTATAACCATAGTATTAAGCATGTACTCAATCTTTTCTTCTTTAACTTTATCTATAAATTTTTCAGCATATTGTGGCCCAGTTAATTCCTCACCAAAAAAATGCAATCCAAATCCATTATGAATACATTGTTGTAGTATTCCACCAAGTTCTCTATCTCTTTCAATTATAAGAATATTATCTATACCATTCTTTTTTGCTTCTACTGCTGCCGCTAGCCCGGCTGGGCCTCCACCAATTACAACAATATCAAATTTCATAGCAATTCCCCCCCTACTCTTCTGTATTAGCAGCAACTTGTTCATAAGCTTTGCCATACAAATTGTTGTCTTTAGATTCACCACTTAAAATATTAGAACCTTCATTACTCTTTAATATTTCCTGTGGTGATACATTAAGTTCTCTTGCTAAAATTTCAAGTACTCTAGGTCCACAAAAACCACCTTGACATCTTCCCATTCCTGGTCTAACCCTTCTCTTCACTCCGTCTACAGTTCTAGCTCCTGCATTTCTGTGAATAGCATCAACTATTTCTCCTTCAGATATCCATTCACAACGACAAATAATATTCCCATATCTTTTATCTTTGTTTATAACTTCTTGCTTTTCAGTATCGTTCAGTTCCATGAATCTTATCTGTTCTCTTCTATTAACAAATGTTTCTCTTTCTTTTAAGTTAAGCACTTTCTTTTTAATCATATCCACAATATGCTCTGCAATAGCAGGAGCAGATGATAACCCTGGTGATTGAATTCCCGCAACATTTATAAATCCTTCAACATCGCTACTCTCTCTAATTATAAAATCACCTGATGTAGCAACTGCGCGAAGTCCTGCAAAAGAAGTAATCACCTTATTAAATGGAATCTTTTTAGTAGTCTTTGTTGATTTTTCTCTTAAAAAACTGATACCTTCTGGCGTGGTATCTATTCCTTCTTTATCCTGAATATTCTCAGCATTAGGTCCTACAAGCATATTCCCATGAACTGTTGGTGTAACTAAAACTCCCTTTCCAATCTCTGTTGGGCATTGGAATATAACACTATTCACAAGACCTCCAGTTTCTTTATCAAAAACAAAGTATTCTCCTCTTCTAGGAATAATCTCGATTTTATCATTACTTATCAAGTTATTTATTTTATCTGCATATACACCTGCTGCATTAATAACATATTTAGCTTCAATTCTCTTTCCATTAGATAAAAGAATATTAAAAACACCATCTTCTCTTGTTAAATTTATAACCTCAGAATTCAACATAAGCTCTGCTCCGTTATCCACCGCATTCTCTGCTAATGCAATAGTTAACTCAAAAGGTCCTACAATCCCACAAGTGGCAGCATGAAGAGCTCCAACTACCTGTTCATCAATATTAGGCTCTAATGCTCTAACCTCTTGCTGATTTAATACTTTTAAGCCTTCGATATCATTTTTAATACCCCTATTATAAAGCATCTTAACATGCTCCATCTCTTCTTCATTAGTAGCAATAACCAATGAACCAATTCTTTTAAATGGTACATCAAGTTCCTTACACACTCTATCGTACATTTGATTTCCCTTTGCGTTGAACTTTGCCTTTTGAGTTCCCTCTTCTGCATCGTACCCCGCATGAACTATAGCACTATTTGCCTTTGAAGTACCATTTGCCACATCACTATCTTTCTCAATAAGAGCAATTGATAAATCATATCTTGATAATTCTCTTGCCACAAATGAACCGATAACACCAGCACCTATTACAGCTACATCATAACTCATTTATCTCCCCAGCCTTTCTTAAAAGTTTTTGCTAATAAAAAAAGCCGCAAAAATCCAACCAATCATTCCATTGGTTTTTTTGCGACTCTCAGTATCTCACATATTATTTACTTAATTTAAGTATAGCACAAGTTTGTAAGATTTTACAGACGTTTTTTTACTCTTCTTCCCACTCTTGAGCTCTACTAACAGCTTTCTTCCAACCTGCATAAAGCTTTTCTTTACTTTCAACATCCATATCATTCTTGAATTCTCTATCTATCATCCAATTATTACCTATTTCATCTTTACTGTTCCAGAATCCCACAGCCAATCCTGCTAAATACGCAGCACCAAGTGCAGTAGTTTCAGTAACAACAGGTCTATTAACAGGTACTCCTAGGATATCTGATTGGAACTGCATTAAGAAATTGTTTGCAACTGCTCCACCATCAACTTTTAACACTTGTAAGTTAATTCCTGAATCCTCTTGCATAGCTTCTAGTACGTCTCTAGTTTGATATGCAATAGACTCAAGAGTAGCTCTAACTATATGATTTCTATTAGCTCCACGAGTTAACCCCATAATTGTTCCTCTAGCATACATGTCCCAATAAGGTGCTCCAAGTCCTACAAATGCAGGTACAACATACACACCATTTGAATCTTTAACTTTACTTGCAAAATATTCACTATCAGCAGCATCATTGATAAGCTTCATTTCGTCTCTTAACCATTGAACTGATGCACCAGCAACAAAAATACTTCCCTCTAATGCGTATTCAACTTTACCGTCTACACCCCAAGCTATTGTTGTTAAAAGACCATTTTTAGATGGAATTCTTTCTTCTCCAGTATTCATTAACATGAAACAACCAGTTCCATAAGTATTCTTAGCCATACCAGGTTTGAAACAAGCTTGGCCAAATAATGCAGCTTGCTGGTCTCCTGCAGCTCCTGCTATTGGGATGTTAGCTCCACCAAAAGTTTCTGGATCAGTGTATCCATATACATCACTTGAAGGTCTAACTTCTGGTAACATAGAAGATGGAATATTTAATTCTTTTAACATTTTTTCATCCCATTTAAGATCTTTTATGTTATATAACATAGTTCTTGATGCATTAGAATAATCTGTAACGTGAGCTTTTCCTCTTGTTAAATTCCATATTAACCAAGTATCCATAGTTCCAAATAATAATTCACCATTTTCAGCTTTTTCTCTCGCTCCATCAACATTATCTAAAATCCATTTAATCTTTGTACCAGAGAAGTACGCATCAATTACAAGCCCAGTATTTTCACGCACATAATCTTCAAGATTTCTAGCTTTTAATTCATCACATATTCCAGCAGTTTGACGTGATTGCCAAACAATTGCATTGTAAACAGGTTTTCCAGTATTTTTATCCCATACTACTGTTGTTTCTCTTTGATTTGTTATACCAATACCAGCTATTTCTTGTGGTCTTACCCCTGCTGTCTCTAACACTTCTCTTGCCACACCACTTTGAGTTCCCCATATTTCCATAGCATCATGTTCTACCCATCCAGCTTTTGGATAAATTTGAGTAAACTCTTTTTGTGATACCTTTACAATATTACCATCATGATCGAATAATATTGCTCTTGAACTAGTTGTTCCTTGGTCTAATGCTAAAATATATCTTTTCTCCATTTAATACGCCCCCTGGTTATGTTTAGTAATGACTTTAAAATTCCTCTAAAGCTTTATCCTATAAGAAACAAGATAATATAAATCCACCTAAAATACCGCCTATAATTGCAAATATATAATTAACAATACCTTTACCAAAATCATCTCCACTAAATATACTTGCTGCAAATAATCCAATACCAGCAGCCCATGCCATGTCTATCCATGCACCACCTGATTGAGTTATAGCCCCAACACCGTGATTAAATGTCCACATTGTTCCAACTATGAATCCTGCAGCCACCCATCCACCGATAGCTCCCCATGATTCTACCATTTTACCCCAACATAATCTGATTAAAAACGGAAATATAAACGCTCCTGCGAAAGTAGCAATACCTGCTTGAAAAGTCATACCTATCCCTCCCTATTCCTATGAATTTTTCTTAGCTAAATGTTTTTCTAATAATACTGCTGTAATACCACCACAGATTCCTCCAAGAAGAACTATACCTAGTGTTGGAAGTGATGATGTTAATGCGTCTCCACCATGCATGAATACATCTCTTGCTGTACCTGCAACACCAATACCTGCTGCCATATCAACAAAAGCCCCATCATTGTTGATAATTCCTACATAGTGATTCAAGAACCACATAGTACCTATAATAATAAATCCTGCAAACCAACCTCCGCCGATTCCATAAGTACCTGCAAATTCCCCCCAGATGCTCATTACAAACATACCTGCAATTGCTGTTCCTAAAATAGTCCCAACATGTTTCATTACGTTACTCCCCTTTCATGATTATATTTTTGTATTTTAAATAAATTAAAGATACCATATTTTTTCTTCGCTAGTGGATATGCCTACCGCACCAGCATTTATACTATTAATCACATGTGATTTTTCCCCAACCAATCCTCCAGTAATAACTGATTTCCCAGTTTTTTTCACCATTTTTTCAGTTATTGAAGGCATTATACCTGGAAGTATTTCAACTGCATTAGCATTTATTGATTTTATAGATTTCGTTCCTGTAACCAATGATAATGAATCTAACAAAAATACTCTTTGGATTGTAAACATACCTAACGCCTTGGCATGTTTCAATAAATTTGTTTTAGTACTAATAATACCATCAGGTTTTATGTTATCAGCTAAGTATTGTAATGCTATAGCATCTTTTGATGAACCTTCTAAAAGATCTGCATGTACATATACAAGCTTTCCTTTGTCTTTAATTCTGAACACTTCTTCCTCTAAATTAAATATATTCCCATGTAGCAGAAATATTACTTCACATGGAGATACCAGAGCTCTTTTTAATTTTTCTTCGCTTTTTATTGCTGCGATTATAGGATTTTCCTGAAGTCTAGTATATAAGTTATCACCCATTGTATCATCCTCATTATTATTTTTATAGTTGGAATTTTCAAAATATTCTAACTTATTCACATCATATTTCTCTTTCTTTCCACAATTCTTAAAAGTTTTTACCACTAAAAAAAGCCGCTAAAAACCAACCAATCGTTCCATTGGTTTTTTTGCGACTCTCCATCTCTCACATATTATTTATTTAATTACATTTTACCATAAACTTCTACATTTTCAAAGTATTATTTCTTATTCTTCTTCCCACTCTCTAGCTCTACTAACAGCTTTCTTCCATCCAGCATAGAGTTTTTCTTTCTTTTCAACGTCCATATCATTCTCGAATTCTCTATCTATCATCCAATTGCTACCTATCTCCTCTTTACTGTTCCAGAATCCTACAGCCAATCCTGCTAAATACGCAGCACCAAGCGCAGTAGTCTCAGTAACAACAGGTCTATTAACAGGTACTCCAAGGATATCAGATTGGAATTGCATCAAGAAATTATTTGCAACTGCTCCACCATCAACTTTTAATACTTGTAAGTTGATTCCTGAATCCTCTTGCATAGCTTCTAGTACGTCTCTAGTTTGGTATGCTATAGACTCAAGAGTAGCTCTAACAATATGATTTCTATTAGCTCCACGAGTTAACCCCATGATTGTTCCTCTAGCATACATATCCCAATAAGGTGCTCCAAGTCCTACAAATGCTGGTACAACATATACACCATTTGAATCTTTAACTTTACTTGCAAAATATTCACTATCAGCAGCATCATTGATAAGCTTCATTTCGTCTCTTAACCATTGAACTGATGCACCAGCAACAAAAATACTTCCCTCTAATGCGTATTCAACTTTACCGTCTACACCCCAAGCTATTGTTGTTAAAAGGCCATTTTTAGATGGAATTCTTTCTTCTCCAGTATTCATTAACATGAAACAACCAGTTCCATAAGTATTCTTAGCCATGCCAGGTTTGAAACAAGCTTGGCCAAATAATGCAGCTTGCTGGTCTCCTGCTGCTCCTGCTATTGGAATGTTAGCTCCACCAAAAGTTTCTGGATCAGTGTATCCATATACATCACTTGAAGGTCTAACTTCTGGTAACATAGAAGATGGAATATTTAATTCTTTTAACATTTTTTCATCCCATTTAAGATCTTTTATGTTATATAACATAGTTCTTGATGCATTAGAATAATCAGTAACGTGTGCTTTTCCTCTTGTTAAATTCCATATTAACCAAGTATCCATAGTTCCAAATAATAATTCACCATTTTCAGCTTTTTCTCTCGCTCCATCAACATTATCTAAAATCCATTTAATCTTTGTACCAGAAAAATATGCATCAATTACAAGACCAGTATTTTCGCGCACATAATCTTCAAGATTTCTAGCTTTTAATTCATCACATATTCCAGCAGTTTGACGTGATTGCCAAACAATTGCATTGTAAACAGGTTTTCCAGTATTTTTATCCCATACTACTGTTGTTTCTCTTTGATTTGTTATACCAATACCAGCTATTTCTTGTGGTCTTACCCCTGCGGTCTCTAATACTTCTCTTGCTACACCACTTTGAGTTCCCCATATTTCCATAGCATCATGTTCTACCCATCCAGCTTTTGGATAAATTTGAGTAAACTCTTTTTGTGATACCTTTACAATATTACCATCATGATCAAATAATATTGCTCTTGAACTAGTTGTTCCTTGGTCTAACGCTAAAATATATTTTTTCTCCATTTTAGTAATCCCTCCTGAATATGATTTGTAATGTCTTTAAAATTCCTTTATTTTCTTTTCTATAAGAAACAAGATAATATAAATCCACCTAAAATACCGCCTATAATTGCAAATATATAATTAACAATACCTTTACCAAAATCATCTCCACTAAATATACTTGCTGCAAATAATCCAACACCAGCAGCCCATGCCATGTCTATCCATGCACCACCTGATTGAGTTATAGCCCCAACACCGTGATTAAATGTCCACATTGTTCCAACTATGAATCCTGCAGCCACCCATCCACCGATAGCTCCCCATGATTCTACCATTTTACCCCAACATAATCTGATTAAAAACGGAAATATAAACGCTCCTGCAAAAGTAGCAATTCCAGCTTGAAAAGTCATATCTATCCCTCCCCATCCTATGAATTTTTCTTAGCTAATTGTTTTTCTAATAATACTGCTGTTATACCACCACAGATTCCTCCAAGAATAACTATACCTAGTGTTGGAAGTGATGATGTTAATGCGTCTCCACCATGCATGAATACATCTCTCGCTGTACCTGCAACACCAATACCTGCTGCCATGTCAACAAATGCCCCATCATTGTTGATAATTCCTACATAGTGATTCAAGAACCACATAGTACCGATAATAATAAAGCCTGCGAACCAGCCTCCGCCGATTCCATAAGTACCTGCAAATTCCCCCCATATGCTCATTACAAACATACCTGCGATTGCTGTTCCTAAAATAGTCCCAACATGTTTCATATACATACTCCCCTTTCTTGCTTATCTGTTTTAAAATAGTAACTTTTAGATAGTTTTAAAGATACCATATTTTTTCTTCGCTAGTGGATATGCCTACCGCACCAGCATTTATACTATTAATCACATGTGATTTTTCACTGACCAATCCTCCTGTAATAACTGATTTACCTGTTTTTTTCACCATTTTTTCAGTTATTGAAGGCATTATACCTGGAAGTATTTCAACTGCATTTGCATTTATTGATTTTATAGATTTCGTTCCTGTAACCAATGATAATGAATCTAACAAAAATACTCTTTGAATTGTAAACATGCCTATATCTTTGGCACGTTTTAATAGATTTGTCTTTGTACTAATAATTCCATCTGGTTTAATGTTGTCAGCTATATGCTGAAGTGCAACTGTATCTTTCGATGAACCTTCTAATAGATCAGCATGTACATAAACCAGTTTCCCTTTTTCTTTGATTTTATATATTTCATCTTTTAAAGTAAATATATTACCATGAAGTAGAAATATTACTTCACAAGGAGAAATCAAAGCTCTTTCTAACTTTTCTTCGCTTTTTATTGCTGCGATTATAGGATTTTCCTGAAGTCTAGTATATAAGTTATCACCCATTGTATCATCCTCATTTTCAAAATTTATATTTATTCTTATCCAAAATATACAAAATATTCAAGTAATTTATTCTATCTTATCATCAAAAAAAACATTATACAATAATAAATATTTTTTTAACAAAGTGTAAACCCTTAAATTATTTGTATTATTTTGTAATATTTTCACTGGAATATTAATACTTTTATAATGTATTATATATTATAATGTTACTTTTTTTTACACGTCAATAAACCGACTTTTATTTTTTAAATTTTCTGAAAATTAAAAAAATAATTTTATAATCTTTCATTCATAATGGGGAGTATTAATAAATCTATATACGGTACTCTGTCGTATGATATACTTTAATTAAATTCAGGCATATTCAATTAAATACTAGTCAGCATGCTAGTATTTTGTTGCATGTTTAACTTGTTATTTATTTTCATATCCCTATATTTATTATCAAATTATTAGGAGTGATTTAATGTCTAAACAAGAAAGAAGTTGGATTATTTACGATTGGGCTTGCTCTGCATATACCATGACAATACTAACATTAATATTTCCAGTATTCTTCAAAACTTACATAGCTAAAGATTTAGCTGGTTATGAATCAACTGCTTATCTTTCATATGCAAATTCTTTTGCAGCGCTTATCATAGCTATACTAGCACCTTTTCTAGGTATGATTGCTGACTTTAAAGGTAATAAAAAGAAATTCTTTTCCTTCTTCCTAGCTATAGGCTTATTTTTCACACTTAGTCTATCCTTCGTTTCCCAAGGGAAAATTTTCTTTAGCTTATTTATTTTTGTTCTTTCTATTATTGGTTATGCTGGAGCAAATGTTTTCTATGATTCGTTTTTAACTGATATAACACCAACAAAGAAAATGGACAAGGTTTCAACACATGGCTTTGCATGGGGATACATCGGGGGTGTACTATTATTTATAATTTCTTATTTAATTATTTACTTCCGTACTTCACTTGGAATTAGTCTTACCATTGCTACTAAACTTTCATTTATACTTACAGCCATTTGGTGGCTAATATTCTCAATCCCTATATTAAAAAATGTAAAACAAAATCATTATATTGAACCTGTTAAAAATCCATTTTCATATACATGGAAAAAAACACTTTCTATACTAAAGACAATAAAGAAAAATAAACCAGCTTTTATGTTTCTACTAGCATACTTTTTCTATATAGATGGTGTTTCTACCATAATAAAATTATCATCTTCGTATGGTTTAGATTTAGGAATAGATCAGAACACCCTTATGATTATATTTATAATGACACAATTTGTAGCATTCCCTTGTGCAATACTTTTTGCAAAGCTAGCAAAGATTTTTTCACCTAAGAAGATAATATTATTAGGTATAGGAATATACACTTCTATAAGTATATTTGCATTCTTCATGAGTACTCCCCTACATTTCTGGATTATGGCTATGATGGTAGCCTTCGCTCAAGGTGGTATTCAAGCTCTAAGCAGATCTTACTTTGGAAAACTTATTCCGAAGGAAAATTCTAGCGAGTTCTTTGGTATATATAATATTTTCGGTAGATTTGCAACAATAATGGGACCATTGTTACTAGGTGGTTTAACAACTTTAACTGGTAATTCAAAATATGGTGTTCTAAGCTTAATTGTATTATTTGCAATAGGAGGAATACTCTTGATTAGAGTTCCAGAAGAAGAAAATAGATCAGTAAAATAAAAAAATCAGCACTCAGGCTATTGAAAAAGCCTGAAACTCTGAAGATGGTAAACAGATACAAAACAATATATTGTACTTTATCAACAAAAACAGCACGCTCATGCGTGCTGTTTTTTAACCTTGCTTCAAGTTATATGCTTTAAGTACTTGTGCAAATTCTTCCCCAGATCCTATTGATTTGTAATCTTTCCTACCATTCTTTTCTATAACTCTATAAGCAAATGCATTATCACTATTAAGCGCAGACAATATTACATACTTTTTGCCATTCAAAGTCATTTTATCAACTAATTCTAGTTCAACCTTTTTACCTAAGTCATTCTCAACTATCATAAAAACATCTTTCATGAACAACTCTCCTTTAATATTATTTAAAGCATATTAAAATAAATAACCAGTCAATATTTTCATACGCCTAATATTAAGTTGCTCTTACTCTATAAAAATTATTACTATCATAAAGCTCATTTAAGAAATATTTGTTCCATAGTACATGGCCCATAAACATACAGCTGAAAATCTTGTTCCTCTAGCCATGAATGAAACTGTTAAAACCTTTCCTATTCCTATACCTACTACTCCTGATATTAATGCAAATATCTTATATGGAAGTGGTGTTAAGGCTGCAATACCAATTGCCCAAACTCCGAATTTCGCGAAATATTTTTTAGATACATCTAGTTTCTTTTTATTAATAATTCTTGACACAATATGTTTTTCACCATATTTACCTAGTTTATTTCCTATTCCCGCTCCTATTACTGAACCCAAGGTACTAACTATTATAGCAAATACAATCATCTTAGGATTTATCACTGCAAAAGGGATAAGAAGAGTTTCAACAGGCACTGGAAGAAAAATCGCTTCAGCTACGGCAAGAATAAATATTCCTATTAATCCATAATGTGATAAAAAATCCATCATATAATTCACCTCTGTTCATTAACCTATTTTTTTAAATTATTATCTTTATGAATTAAATTATACAATATAAATATTAAATATTTCTTAAATCCAATAATTATTATTATTTAATATAATCCATTTATTACATTTATAACCTTTTAGACATGTGAAAATATATATATCAAGTCAAAGATGCGAAGTATATTTTGCAAAATAGAAGAGTATACTGACTTGTTATTTATTTAACTAGCCTTAAATAGTATGAGCCACGGAAATTCCGTGGCTCATACTATCAACTTATTTAATTCATTTATATTAATTTTTCAAGAGGGGCAAAATTTTTGATATTATTCCCATTAATATCTAAAACCACAAACTGTTCAACACTTTTAAGTACTCCTACATCTTCAATATCATTATTACTTAAGAATAACCATTTCAAGTCTTTTAAATTTTGTATTGGTGATAAATCTTTTATTTTATTATCTGATAAATTCACCATCTCTATAGAATAATTATTTTTTATAAATTCAATATTATCTATATTATTATTTTTCATTGATAATCCTTTTAGATTTTTTAGTGCAGATAAATCTGATATATTCTTCATACCATTATTACTCATATTAATCGATTCTAATTTTTCACAATGTGTTAATGGAGCAATATCTTTAATTCTATTATTCTCTCCATAGAAGTAAACTAATTTTTTCAAAGCTCCTACTGGAGTTATATCCTCAATATCATTATATCCTACATTAAGCATCTTCAAATTAGTCAGCCATTGAATTCCTTCCAAATTTTTTATTCCTAAACTATTTATATCTAATGATGTCATCTCTAATAAATCATCATTAGAAATATTTACTCTATCTTTTCCTAAAACTTCCTCTATTCTCTGTATGATATTTTCATCTTGAAATTCTGTTATGTATTTTATCTCTTTCTTCCCATTAGCTTCAAGAAGTTTTTCCTTATCTATATTAATTCTAATTCCTTCATCCTCCGCAATTACAACGTAAGTAGGAACATTGAAGAAACTCTTTGTTAATCCAAGACTAATTGCTACTAGCAAAGTTGCAATAATAAACTTTTTCATATAATCACCTCATCTATAAATAATTAAGCTTGTTTTCTTTATATCTACATTATAGTTGTAATACCATTACTTAATGTAACAAAGCTATGACAAATAGTTACATACAGGTTACAAAGGAATTTCTCATAAAATATAAAAGCACATGGATAATTTAAATTCTCCATGCGCCTTATTTAATCTTATACTTTAAACTTGTCCATTTCATCTACTAATTTTTTAGCTAGTTCTTCTAACCCTATAGCCATGTTAGCTATTTCTTCATTTCCCATATTCATTTCCTGAATAGATGATGCAATTTCTTCAGTAGCTGCTGACACCTCTTGGGAAGAACTAGATACGCCTAGAACTCTATCACTTACCATTTCTTTTTTACATATTATATTTTTCACTTCGCTATTAATATTAGTAATTTTAGGAACCATATTTTCCATATCATCTATAACATGTTCCATAGCATTTATTGAATTAGTTATATTTTCAACTCCGCTATTCAATACATTTTCCATGTTTCCAGATTCTTTTAACATATTTGTTGAATCATCTGTTATATTAACTATTAATTCATTAATTTTTTCAGCGGATTCTTTACTCTGTTCTGCTAATTTTCTAATTTCATCAGCTACCACTGAAAATCCTCTACCTGAATCACCTGCTCTGGCGGCTTCAATAGATGCATTTAATGCTAATAAATTTGTTTGTTCAGCAATGCCATTTATAACAGTTATAATTTCTGTAATCTTATTTACGTTACCCCCAAGTTTATCAATCTTATGTCCAAATTCTCCGAAATCAGATTTGAGTTGATTAATCAGGTTTACTATACTGTTCATTTCATTCTTTCCTTTATCAGCTTTCTCTTTAGTATCATCTAAATCATTATATACTCTATTCACTTCCTGTGCTAACCCATTAAGATTATTTCCAAAATTATCGAATTCCTTACACACCGTCATCAAAGTATTACTCTGTTCATTAATTGTAGAGCTTATTTCCTCAACTGAAGCGGTAATATTTTCTGATGTTGCTGACATCTCTCCTGAAATATTTGCCAAATTATTAGTAGTTTCTTCAACTTTTGATGAAGAGCCTTTAAGAGTTCCTATCATATTTCTCATAGATTGAATGGTACTTGATGCTCCATTTACAATACCATCAAACTCACTAGTCATCTTTTGTTCAATCTTTCCAGTAAGATTTCCTTCTCCAATCTTCTCGATTTCATTAGAAAGTACTTTTATCTTCTTTGTTAATAAGAATATAATAACCATAATAATCAACATTATTAAAACAGTAAAAATTATCAATATACCAATAATTTCAAGTTCCACAATACCAATTCGCTCTATGATATTTTCAAATTTATACCCTGCGAACCAAACACCAATAATCTCACCTTTAGGATTTTTTATTGGTTTATATCTAGCTACTACCTTGTGTCCTTCAACATCTACAACATCTTTATATTCTTCGCCTTCTTTTATCACAATTGTTTGTACCTCTTGTGATAATTTTGTTCCGATGATTCTCTCTCCGTTATTTTTTATATTTGTGGCAACCCTTGTATCATTTCTAAATATTGTAACCATAATATCATCTTTCAAGTAGGAATCTAATTTTTCGTTAATCCTCTCTTGCTTCTCCATAGGATTATTTCCTTTATACAACATTCCATCTTTAATGTTCCAATCACCCTCATGCTGTTCATCAAATCCGTTATAAATTATATCTGTATATATATTAACTGCCTCTTGCTCTGCTTCCATAAACTTATCAGCTATAATCTTTGTCAATACTGCCGCCTGAATAGATAACAAAATAAAGAATATGGCAATTAATCTAAATTTAAAACTCCTAAAAAACTTACCTTTCATTGTATAATCCTCCCCAATTTCATTATGCAGGTTATATTATACTACAAAAAATGGGTTATTTCATAATTTTTTTCAATAAAGAATTTTTTTTCATATTTTGCATTCATATTTTACTTAGTCAAGTAGTAAAAAAATAAACTATAGATATAAATCTAAAGTTTATTTTTTTCATGGACTTTTAAAATATCTGATTATGGCATTAATCTGTTTTTGTCCCTAGTAAACATGGTAGCTTCTCTCACATTCTCAATACCTAAGAATGATGCTGTTATTCTCTCAAGCCCTATTGCCAAGCCTCCATGTGGGGGCATTCCATATTTAAATGCACTTAAATATCCTTCAAAACTTTCTGGATTTAGTCCCTTCTCTATCATTTTCTCTTTTAATACTTCATAGGAGTGTATTCTCTGACCACCAGTTGTTATCTCCAATCCTCTGAATATAAGGTCAAAACTCTTTGTTTCTCCATTTGGAGCAGGCATAGTATACATTGGTCTTTTCTCCTGTGGATAATGAGTCAAGAATATAAAATCACTTCCATATTTCTCTTTAACATATTCACTTATGAGTTTTTCTCCTTCTGGGTCAAGGTCTCTCTCAAGATTTGTTTTATTATACTGAGTTTTTAAAATCTCAATAGCTTCACTCAATTTCATTTTCGGTATTTCTTCTCCTATAATAGGAACATTAACATCTAAAAGTTCAACTTCTGCCTTACATTGTTTACAAATATTATGGATTAGATATCTAATTAATCTCTCTTCTAACTCCATTATCTCATATTCATCTTGTATAAAACCCATCTCAAGGTCAAGGCTTATAAATTCATTAATATGTCTTTTAGTGTCATGACTCTCAGCCCTATAAACGTGACCTATCTCAAACACCCTTTCAAACCCTGATGATACCATCATTTGTTTGTAAAATTGAGGACTCTGAGCAAGATAAGCTTTTTCATTGAAATATTTCACTTCAAATAATTCTGTTCCTCCCTCAGTACCTTCTTTTACAATCTTAGGAGTAAATATTTCTTTGAAACCTTCTCCTCTAAGAAACTCTGCAAAGGACTTAGAAATACACTCCTGTATCTTAAATATTGCTGCAACCTTTCTATTTCTAAAACTTAGTACTCTGTTGTGTATCATCACATCCAATGATGCTTCAATATTTTCTTTATTTACCTCCATAGGTAATTCATGATTCACTTGACTTAACACCATCAAATTACTAACTTGAATTTCCACCTCTTCATTCTTAGCACCACTCTCAGTTACCTCTCCAGTGATTTCTATTACACTCTCAACTCTTACACCTTTAATATCGATTTCTTTTGTATTGACAACACATTGCACAACTCCACTTCTATCTCTTAAAAATAAAAATGCTATTTTTCCCAGTTTTCTCACTCTATGAAGCCATCCTTGTATTCTTACCTGGTTTCCTATATTCTCATTTAAGTTTTCAACTAATGTTCTATTCATTTAAATCACTCTCCATAATTATTTTGTATGATTCAAATTCCGGAATTTTATTTGAGTAGTGGCCAACTACTCATTTTTTATAATATTTTTTATAATAAAAAAATCGCCTCTATAAATTTAGAGACGATTTAAGTTCACTTATATCGCGGTACCACCCTAATTAACTAGATTATCGAATTATTCTAAAGCACCTTTGGTTGCCTCACAAATAAAATTAGTACACTCCTAAAAAATAAAAAAATCTCACTTCAGTTAAGAAGTGAGATAAATATCCACGGTACCATTCTTATTAACTATTCCATAAAATAGTTCTCTTGGATCATCTAACGGTGATTAGCCGCGTTACCCTACTAACTGTTTCAGATAACAAGTTCCAGGATGTCTTTCAAAACTATACTTCTTATGGGCTCCCACCATGCTCCACTCTCTCGTAAGGTTGTAGTTTCTACTCTTCCCTTCATAACAATTGATTTATTAATTTATTAATTTATTAATTTATTACATTATATTGTAATGTCCATATGTTGTCAACCATTTTCTCAAAATCTTTTGAATCTTTTATACTATCCCCTAGTTTGTCTATCATATCTATTTGTTTTTACAGTCCTTTTTCTTTAAGTATTTATCTATATCTTTAACCATATTCTCTGGCATTTTTCTTGGTACTGGGAAAACATATGCATTAATGATTTTTTCACTAAAATCCTTTACAAAATTCATTGTTTTATAAAGATATTTTGGTGAAAGATAATCTAAAATATCATAACGACTATGTATTTTTGTTGCACCATTTGCACCAAAACGTCCAAAATTGACTACTGGTATTCCTTTATCTGCAAAAGGAATACAATCACTAGAATATATACTCTGCTTTACTGTTATAGGAAAACACACTTCTTTAGAAAAATACTCTATCATATTGCATAAGCTTTCATCACCTGTTACTAAGGCTTTATCCTCTCCAAGTATCGCACCTGCAACATCAACATTTATTCCGAATTTAATTGCTTCTAATTCTGATTCATGACTTTTCACATAATCCTTACTTCCAAGTAATCCACGTTCTTCTGATCCAAACCATATAAATCTTATAGTACGCTTAGGTGGATTTTCTAAGTAATGACGTAAAAGTTCCATAATAATAACTGAACCTGCTCCATTGTCATATACCCCTTTACTAAATGGAACACTATCGTAATGTGCCATAATAACTACTACTTCTTCTGGATAATCTGTCCCTTTAATATCTGCAATAAGATTATGTGACTCAGCTTCTCCTTCTTCTTGTAAAACAGTTATACGTACTTTACTACACTCTAACGCAACCATTTCTAGCGCATCTTTAACTCTAACATTAACCCCAGGAACTTTTCCAAACTCTAAATGTTTTTCTCTAAGCATTCTTTTTTCAATATCTGTTTTCTCTTCATCATCTAAAACTGTTCCACTAAAAGTTATAAATCCAACTGCTCCAGCCTTAATTATATTTTCATACTTTTTGATTGTTAGTCCACCATTTATAAGTACAATTTTGCCTTTTACATTCACTAAATTTATAGGTTCAGCTTGCTCTACATATTCAAAATCGGCAGTTAACCCTTCTTCTTCTGTGTTACCTGAGAAACCCATTCCTGTAACTGTATATTCTTTATTGAACGGCTCTAAAATTTCTAATTTAGCTTTTTTCATATTATAGCAGCTTACTTTAAAAGGTTCTAACTTACTTTCCACTCCTAGCGAATTCAATTTCTCCCTTAGAATATTAGCAGCTAACAACTCTTCTTCTGTTCCACTAGTTCTTACGAATCCTATTTCTTTTAATAATTCAAATTGTCTTTCTTCAATATTTTTCATATGCAATCCCCCAATATGTAATTATTTATCAAAATCAGTTAATTATATCATATTTGAACTTGCCTTAGCTTTATATTCTTAAAGATTTATAGCTTACCTATATACAACCCGTGCAAACCACAACCAACCAAGCTGCTTTCTTCACACGTTAATAGATGGTACTCCATCCATTTCTCAAACTCATCATCCTTAAATTCATTAATCTTTGTTGCTAAGGTGCTCATCATACCATCTGTAGTAATATGTTTCTCTTTATTAACCTTTAACTTATCCATGATTCCTTCTATCTCAGAATATGAAGAAAAGTAGAATACATCTTTCTCATTTCCAAACTCTCTACCTGTTTTATATATGTTAATTAACCCTTGGTCATTTATATTATTTTTATCTCTTCCAATCATATTAGCAAACACTGCATATCTATTTATATAGGCCGCCATGAATACTCCATTGGGTTTTAATACTCTCAAGCATTCTTCAATACACCTAGCTCTGCCTTCATTATCACTTATGTGGTATAAAGGACCCAAGCATATCACAGCATCAAAACTGTTTTCTTCAAATTCTCTTAGGTCTTTCCCATTGCCAACAACTGCTTTTAACTCTACATTTTTTTCATTAGCTTTATTCCTTATCTCCTCAACATGTTTAGGTACAATGTCAACTGCTGTAACATCAACCCCATTTGAAGCCATATGAATTGAATATCTCCCAGTTCCTGCTCCAAGATCTAGGACGTTCATTCCTTTTTTCATAAATTCATCTAAATACTTAGTTGTTGTAATAAATTCAATTTGATGTGCCCTATCTTTTATTAACCTGATATCTTCATTATATCGGTCATAATATCTTACTATATTATCCATTTTAACTACCGCCTCCTCACAAACTCTAACTATTTACCAATAATTTCTATAGTCGTTAGTTTCAAAAATTCAAATTTCTTTTCCAAATATCTGTCAATAATTTCATAAAACAACCTAGTTGTTTTCTCCTGATCATGAATTAATATTATATCAGCTGTCTCATAACAATTTAAGCTCCTGCCTTCATAAGGAACGTCTTCGTCTATTCTGTGCAGTATTGATTCCTCCTTGTACATTCCATAAGGAGCATCTTTCACATCTAGAAAATACTCCATCTGATCAAAGGTACAACGTATATCAATACCCTCCATTAAAGTCTTATCAGAGAAGAATTTGATATTAATCCCCTCAAACTTTGGCTGAATATAACCTAATTCACTTAAAAATTCTTGTATTGATAACCTCTTATCATTCTTCTCATAAACTGACCATTCACATTTGGGTTTAGACCATTTTCCCTCATATGCTTCTGAGTTTAGATCTCCACCCTGATCAAAATGAGGAAATCTGAAAAGCTTCATTGGCCTATCAATATTGCTCTTTATATAAAGCTCTTCGATTATATCATCTGTCTTTTTTATAGAGTCTTTGCACTCTACTAAAGTCATATTTGAAAAGTATTTGTGATTAAATGAATGATTTCCTATTATGAACCCTTTTCTTATAGCATAAATCACATCTTCTTCATATTTTATAATATTTTCTCCTATACAAAAGAAAATAGCAGGTATGTTCCTTTCATATAGATAATCTACCTTTTCTCTAAAATCCTTGCTAGGTGCATCATCGATCGTTAAATAAACTTTTTTCGTAAGCATATCAAATCTCCCCCCTAACTTTATTTCGCCTTTAAATATTTAAGAAAATACAGTGTTAAGTCATCATTATTTTCACATTGTGTGTATGGTTCTAATTGCTTTCCTTTATACCAAACTCCTGTACCATCAGGTACATATCCTCGTTTTACATACATTCTTTGAGCAGTACCATATCCAGAATGTAACCCTACAGACAAAGATACATAATCACAGCTTTCTTTTGCTAGAGCTTCTGTTACATCCATGATTTTACTCCCGACACCTCTTCTTTGGTATTTAATAAGCACATTAAAATCAACAATTTCAGGAATATTCTTATCCGAAAATGGTCCAACTTTTGTATTTGGAAACAATGTAACATAACCTACAACGTGTCCCTCTATTTCAGCAACAATAACTTCTATTTCATTATTCAACTTCTGATTATAATAATTATTAAATAGTTCATATGATTTATGCCAATTTTGCTCTTTAAATCCAGCTACAAAGTCTTCAATATCACTTTCTATTATTGAACGTATAAATAAACTATCATCTTTATAATAAATCATTGTTATCCCTCCAAATCAATATATCCCCAATAGTCTTGTGGTGAATTACTGTGTTCTGCCAATCAGGCATAAAACGAATCAAGTGCTTTTTTAAAGTTAAAATAATTCATCAAGTAAAATATAATAATTTATCTTCTCATAATTTGGTTTTATATCTATGAGCTCGAAGAATAAATCTATATATTTCTTATTTTGAAGATTATGTTCTAATGAACGCATACACAAAGCAATATCCTGCCATTTATCAGCTATTCCTGCGTCGCCTAGGTCAATAAACCCTGTTACTTTGTTATTATCAAAAAACACATTAGGCAAACAATAATCTCCATGTGAAAAAACAAGTTCCTCATCAGGTTGATTTTCAACCAAATAATTATATAATTCTTTTGGAGATTTAAATGGTGTATTTTCTTCCCAATCACTCATATCTACTTCATTATTTTCAACTCTTTTTTTCGCAATATTTAATTTATTTTTTAAGGTAGAATCAAATGGACACTCTGCAATATCTACTCCCTGTAACATTTTAATTCCTGTTGCTAAAAGTCTAACTAATTTTTCAGGATCGTTAAGATATTTCTCCGAACATGCCATTTCTCCAATGGCCTTTGTCATAAGAAGATAATCATATCCTTGTTCTTTGAACTGAGTAACAATTTGAGGGGTAGGCAACCTTTCTTGTAGCCACTGTATCATCTTTTTTTCATGTTCAAATTCAGTACTTGACTTTTGTACTTTTAAATACAACACGTTATCGTGATTTGTGAAACAATATACTGATGATTCTGAACATCCAATCGTGTCCCTAATACAGGTCATATCTTTAATATATTTTTGAATTATCTTTGGAAATTCATTATCTTTCATTTATCTCACCCTCATATAAATACACTGAAGATATCTACCTTCAAATTCACTGTAATAAGGTTTGTCCACAAATCCCTTTTCCACTAAGTATTCGTTAATAGCTCCAAATATAAGATGCCATAATTCTAAAGCTATTTCATTCTTATCTACACCATGTCTCACAGCTGTTATATTTCCAAGCCTATAGCTCATCTCATTAAGAATATCTTTAAGTGTTTCATATATTTCAGAACATATGAATTCTGCAATCTTATTAAAAACTTCTTCATGATTCTCAGTAAATATTGGTACGTTTATAGTTATTTTTTCATTATTATCTGAATTCACATACCCAAGTCCCATTGAAAAACTTAATAATTCTTCATGCTTTCTCTCATTCCCTTTAATATTCCCCGTAGCCAAATGAATCATATAATCACCTAACTCTTTAGCTAATTCATTATTTCTTTTACCTATCCATTTAGTATATGCCTTATTTAATTGTTCAACATTTTCAATGTTATTAATTGCTCTATCTACTCTTCTAAAATATCTAAATACATCATTTCTATTCCCATCACAGTCACCAAAACTATTAAATCTATATCCATCTATCCACACATTATTGCTGCTGCATAATAATTTATTACTAAATTTATTTAATAACTTGTGATCTTCATACGCATAAAGAATGAAATCTCTATTTCCTTCATTAACTTTACTTATTTTAAAAAGCCCTTTTTTACTAAAATACTCTAATGCAACTCCATCAAATGTATAATCACATATAGCATGATAAAACTTCCTCTTCACTGATACCTGATTGAGAGATATTTCTTTTTCCCTAAGAATATTATTGAATTTTTCTTCTAAACTTATAATTTTATTTCCGATTTTCTCTCCAGCATAATTTATAAAATCTTGAATATTATCAATATCATTAGTTAAAAACAATGTGAAATTAATAGCATAACGTTCTTGTTCATTTACTTTTATAGCACCTATTCGCTTAAGATCTGAAATCAGCACTAACAAATCTTCACTATCTATAGATAAATTTTCGTCTAACTCTTCTACTCCTTGGGAAAATGGTTCTCCCTCAGCAATAAAATATATTAATTCATCAATTCTATTATTTTCATAAACATACCTTGGATTAAATTTATCGTAATCACCGGGTTCTCCAAATATAAAAAAGTTAAGCTTTTTCATGTTATCATCCTCTTTTCATTATAAATCCATTTCATATACCCAGTTAGTTGTTTCTAACTTTATAAGCTTATACCTCTTAATTCCTCAAAATATGCTCTCACGATATCTTTCCCTAACTTCCATACATTTGCATATTGATTTCCTAAGGTCATTATCTTAACATCATACTCTGGAATATACATTGAGTTCGCTACAACTCCTGCATTTATCCCTTCCTTGATAAAATAATATATCTTATCACTTTCTTTATTCATGGTAAATTCAAATACATAACCATTCATAACTTTTCTTTTACTATATTTTCCACTATTAATCTTTGGAGTTATCATCTCCATAGTCATTTGCTCACCTAATAACTCTCCTTCTAATAAGGATTCATAAAATTTAGCTAGATCATCTACAGTTGAAAGTACGCCTCCATCGGGTGATCCTATAGGAGGATATGAATATATATTCTTCCTAAATCCACCAATATTACCTTTTTTATCTCTCACTCTAACATATCCTTCTGCAACATTTTCAGCAATCCCATCCATACTAAAAAATCCTGTGTTATCCATTCCAACTCTTTTAAATACATTCTCTGTTACATAATCCCTATATTTCTTTCCAGTTAATTTTTCTAAAACTAATCCCAAAAGAATAAAAGCACAATTATTGTATCTTACACCTTCTCCTGGTTCAAAATTCTGCTCTTTATATATAAAATTAGGCAAAAAATCTTTCAGTTCTCTAATTGAATAGTTAGGTTTATCTATAAAAAGATCTTCATAATTTTCTCCTGCCACCTCATCAGCATCATCTGCCATTCCTGCTGAGTGAGTTAATAGATGAAATATATTAATTTTTTTGTTAAGCTTAGAGTTCTTTATATCTAAAATAGCTAGTACCTTATCATCAAATGAAAGAATCCCTTTTTCAATAAGTTGTAAAATTGCTACAGCAGTAAATAACTTTGTTACAGACGCTGTATCAAATTTAGTATCTATCTTATTTTTAACTTTAAACCCTCTATGGGCATATCCATGTGCTTCTCTATATATTATTTCTTCCCCTTCTTTAACAAGTATGGTACCAGAGAATTCTTGTTTGCTAACAAAATCTTCAATTATTCTCTTTATATTTTCTTTTCTATCCATGAAATACTCCTCCTTATTTACAATAATCACTCTTTAGAATAGCCATGATAATTCCATCAACTAACTCCCCTTTAATGAAATCTCTCTCTCGAACTAATCCTTCTCTAACAAACCCGCTCTTTTCTAGTACTCTCACAGACCTATCATTTCCTGGAGTAACAAATGCTTCAACTCTATTTAAGTTCATATCACATAAAGCAAACTTAACTAACATCTTTATAGCTTCAGTTGCATATCCCTTATTCCATTCACTTTTTTTTATGTCATACCCAACCTCACATCTTCTACTTGAATCCTCAAAGTCACCTAAGTTACAAATACCAACCAACTTACCATTTGCTTTATTGAATATTCCCCATGTAATCTCTTCTTTTTCTTCATACTCTTCATCATAATGATTAATGAATTTTTCGGTTCTTTCCACTGTGTCTATTGGTTCAAACCAATCATATTCAGCCACATCTGAATCACTCAAAATCTCATAAAGTTCTTCTTCATTTTCACTTTTTATCCTGTCTAATTTAATTCTTTCCCCTTCAATTACTGGAAACTCCTCAAAGACTCTCATATTTATTCCAATACCCAAATAAATCCCTCCATCTATTGAACTAAATTATTTGAAAATTGGATCATAAACTCTAGTGAGCTTATGATCCATTTATTTGTTACATGTATTCCCCAATATAACTTTTGATAATATCTTTTCCAAGCTGCCAAACACCTGAATATTGATTTCCTAAGATAGCTATCTTAACATCATAATCTGGAATATAAATGGTGTTAGCTACAACACCAGAGTTTATTCCATCTTTTCTGAAGTAATGTAATTTATCACTATCACTATCCATCATAAATTCAAAAACAAAACCATTCTTCACTTTAAGCTTTGAGTATACACCTTCATCAATCTTTGGAGTAATCATCTCTTTGGTCATTTGTTCTCCCAGTAATTCCCCATTGAATAAAGCTTCGTAGAACTTCACCATATCCTCTACTGTTGTAAGTGCACCACCCTCTGGTAATCCACAAGGAGGATATGAGTATATATTCTTTTTCCATCCAATGATGTTCTCATCTTCATCTAGAATATCCACATAACATTCTGCCACATTCTCTACAATATCATCCATGCTAAAGAATCCACTGTTCTTCATATTCGCTCTTTTAAATACATTCTCTATTACATAATCTCTATATTTCTCACCTGTTAACTTTTCAATAACCAATCCAAGAAGGGTAAATGCACAATTATTGTATCTTGTCCCTTCTCCTGGTTTAAAATACTGCTCTTTGTGAATAAATAGAGGCAGAGTATCCTCTAATTCTCTGATTGAATAATTAGGTCTATCTTTAAATAAATCTTCATACTCTTCTCCCGCCTCCTCATCAGCATCATCTCCCATACCTGATGAATGAGTCAATAAATGGAATATCTCTATCTTCTTATTTAAGTTAGAATTCTGAATATCCAATATATCAAGTACTTTATCCTCTAATGAAAGAACTCCCTTTTCAACAAGTTGAAGTATAGCAATAGCTGTAAACAACTTCGTTACTGATGCACAATCAAACTTTGTATCAATTTTATTTTTAACCTTAAATCCTCTATGAGCATAACCATGAGCATCTCTATAAATTATCTCATTGCCTTCTTTAACAAGAATCGCACCTGAAAACTCCTCTTTCTTAACAAATTCACTTATTATATTTAATATGTTATCTTTTCTCCCCATTTCATAATCCCCTTAATATTTAGTGTAGTACATCTTACACCGACTTATTTTGCATCATTTATACATAAACTATATAATCATTGTACTGTATAATTTAATTACTATAACTAAGTCCACATTTTAAGAATTGTGTTTTTATATCCTTAACACTTAAAGTCATTCCAATTTACAGGGGTAATTTTTTTATTTTCCCAATCTTCTCTTGTAATTCCGTAACCAATGGTATCGTATACTTCTCCATTCCTACACTCCCATGCCTTTCGATAGTGAGATTCTTTTACAAAACCACATTTATTGAATACACATCTCATTGCGTAGTTATCCTGTCTTGTATCCCCTTCTATTCTATTAGTATCTGTATAATTATTGAATATGTAGTTAACTAACCATTTAATGGTTGTTGTTCCTAACCCCCTACCTTTGTATTCACTTGAAATTCTTATATCAAACAGCGGTGCCCCATCGTCTAGGTCATAAACCCTCAGCATGCCCACTCTCTTATCATCATCTGAAATAACCCAAAATGTTTTGCAACCATCCCCAGTATAATACTCATTATCGTAAGCCGCTCTAATTCTATCCGGATTAACGTTAGGTGTTGCATGGAATTCCCAAGTATTAGATGTCATGAATTCTAATAAATCCTCAATTTCATTTTTAAATTCTTGAAAGCGTATTTTCATTATTTTATTTCCCCCTCATAGCGATTATCAATATTTTACAATTGTGTACTTCACATCTTTTCATATAATTTACCTCTTAGTATCTCTAGCTGATTCTTTAACTCCTTAATTCTTAATATTTCTTAAATTTATATCCTAACAAATCTACCTCTTCACTTTTATCAAGGGTCTTATCATAGTTTTTTCTTAACTGAATCATATTCAAATGATCAAAACCTATCTCCTGATAAAATTCAATAGCTCTTGTATTTCTAGGAATTACATCAACAAACATGGCTAATATCCCTTTATCCTGTAGCATCTTGTCCAATTCATTCATTGCCGCTTTTCCTAATCCTTTTCCTCTGAACGCTTCTTTAATATATAAATCTTCTAGCCAAGCAGCATTATGCCCTCCAAATTTAATATAGAAGAATCCAGCAAGTTCTTCTTGATGAAGAATCTTATATATTTCCCCTTCTTCATTCCACTCATTTACAGTTTCAAGTGATTCTTCATCTGTTTGGTAGAACTCTTTTCTAGCCTTTGTAAGTTTTCTATGATAATTCATAAGCTCGGTTATCATCTTTGCTATGTCTAACTTTTCCTTTTCATGCATTTTCTCTATTTTTATATTCATCTCTATTCCCTTTCTATTTCATTATCTATTCAAATAAAACATACTTCTTTATGAATTATCTCTTAAATGACCTAATAATAGTAATCATAATTATTTCCCCCACTCAAAATTTTCAATAGTATCTCTATATAAAGCTTTTCCTAAAGCCAACCAACTCTCTGAACTCATTTCTTCTATAGAAATCATGTGCTTCTTCCGATGAAATCAAATCAATTCTAGCACTTGGAAACTCCTTGTGGCATGCTTCAATAAGCATTCCTCCAATTCCTCTCCCTCTTAACTCTTTCTTTATCATAACCTCAGCAATATATGATGATATAAACCCATCACTAATTCCTCGTAGAAAACCTATAATTTCCCCATTTCTCTCAATTACAAGAGTAATATTGGAGTTTTCCCATGCTTTTATAGCATCTTCTTCTCTATTAACAAATGTCATCCATCCCTCTTCTTTATACAATTCTTGAATATTCTTAAAATCATCTTTTTTATATTTCCTAATATCTAAACTGTTCACTCTATTCCACCTCTATTACTCATTGAAAATATTCAAAATTATGCTGCATGTTAAGTAATAAATTAACATACACATGCAGCATACATCTAATTACAGCTCTACTTCTTCTTTAAATATCTTCAACTTCTCTATCATCTATTCTTCTATCATTGAATATAATCCAATCTTCAAGCACTTCCTCATTTTCTCCATTAGCTATTTCATTAAAGAAATTTCCAAATACCCCTACGTAATCAGTTGTTGAATCTGCAAATGATAATCCGTCCCCTTTTGCCATCATATTCATTCTATCTTTTTTCGTATTATATCCAACTGAAATCATGCCTTTAACTTCAATCTCAATTTCAGTTTTACCGCATTTATATTTTTTCAAGTCCCCAACCTTATCTTTAAACTCATAGAATGAATCTGAAGTTTTTTCTCCTTGTTTAATAAATACAGCTCTTTCGAAATTAGCGCTTATATTTTTATTTGAATTATTTGTCACTTTATAAACACACTTGATTACAGGAATATCAGCTCTTGTTAAATACATATGCTCAATTTCAAGACCTTTGAATTTCTCATGTTTCTGGAATATAACTGTACTACTAATTCCTCTCCACTTATTATTGAACTCATCTTGAACTTCAATAAATTTCACATGAACTTTTTCTTCATGATAACTGCTCAATGATACCCCTCTAGGAACCATACATACTCCACCACCCCAAGGATTGTACCAACTCATTGCTCTCTTATTTGGATAAGAACTTTCTAGCCACTCTTCTCCATTATATTTTATAGAGAATAAACCAGCTGAAAATTCAGGTGATGCTTTCATCTCAATAATTCCGTTAGAGAAAATAAATACTTTTCTGCCTTCGTCTTCTTTGATCATCTCTTTTATTTTACTAACTCCACTATTGAAAATAAGCTTTTCTTTAGAAATAATCTCATTGTCAAAGTTTCCTTCTATCTGAATATGGTTTATTCCCACATTTAGTTTCTCTAGCTCAATTTTCTTTGAACCTTCTCCTTTGAAATCAATTTCCTCACAACATGTCGTTTCTCCATTAATTGAAATTTCCACATCTCCATTTAGTTGTGCTTTTCTATAATTATTAACATAAACATTACTACTTACATCACAAAAAACATTACCATCATCGACAGAAAAATCAACTGGCTCGATTTTTTTGAGCTTCGGTAGATTATCACATCCCATTGCTACTTTTCTAAGCTCCTCATAATTATCAAAAGCATTATTAGCCATATATATTGAAGGAGTTTTAACAACACAATTTTTCAGTAACTGCAATTCCTCTACCTTTTGCTTAATCCTATAATTATCTATAGAAATTTTAGACTCTTTGTCCCACCACATAGCTCTTGTTCCTTGAAAATCTGATGAGAAAATCCAGTTTTCAGAAAGTTTCTTATCATCCCATAACCATATTCCAATGTCAACATTGTTTCTAATATCAATAAGTTTATTGTCATAAGCCATATATCCATTACTTGCATCGAACCATGAACCATTAACCATAGATATATTCTTTATTTCTGATGCTACATTTTGAATCTCATGATAAATTTCTAAAGTACCATCATCCTCTAATCTCATAACTCTTGTTATCTTAATATCTTTAAAATCATCAGACTCAAATTTTGCTCTCATAACTGAAGCCGTTTCCTCAATATGATAAGTTACCTCACTAGGCTTTTTCTTAGTAAATTCCTCAGTATATGGTACCCCTAATGATGGGCAAGATACCTCTGACCCTAAAACATTTTTCTTAAATTCCTTAACAAAAGAAGAATTATCAAACTTTTCTATTCCAGCTAAGAATCTACCATTAGATATAAAATAGTTATTTTCATCTTCTCCACCAAACTTACCTATTCTTCCTCTGAAAGCCATCTCAAGCTTCTTCTTAAACATTACTTCTCCAGATAATGTTATAACTTTTATATCTACCTCATCATTTACATATCCACTTTTTATGAATTTCACTGGTATCCTTAAGGATTTCTTTTCCTTACTATCAAGTTCTAATTCAACATCTCTATTCTTGAACTCAACATAATCATTTACTGGCAAAGAAAATCTCATTTCAACCTTCTCTTCAAAGCTATTCTCAAGATCTATATATGTGAACTGCTCAATATTCTTAAAAAACTGTTTATCTTTAGTATCAGTACTCATTTTCACAGGGTATACAGGCTCAATTCCAAGGCCCATAACTACTTCTTTTCCGTTAATAGTAACAATATTTTTTACTAAAGGATGTGTTATCCACTCATTAACTCTATCTTCAAGTTCTCCTACATGGAAAGTTCCCATTATATATTCTCTATCCGAAACACAAACTGTTTGCTTAATCTTATTTGTAATTTCTCTGTCATTTACCCCTGCAATAGAGATTTCAAGTTTATTCCCACTCTTGTTTATGATTTCAAATTCAATTTCGTAATCTCTTCCAAATATCAACTTCTGTTTACCCAAAGAACATCTAATCAAGTAATCATCAGATTCAATTTCTTTAAGGACTCTACCCTTTCTCTCAAACTGAACTCTTAGTTCTTTATTATCATTTTTCCATAGGTATTCATAGAATTGAAACTCCCCCTCTTCAATACCATCAGGTTTTACTTCTATATCCATTTTTCTATCCTCATACCAATGTAACTCTTTGAAATACTCCTTAAGAGCTTCACTATTCATAACATAAGGTAGAAAATTCATCAAATGCACTGATTTATCATTCTTCTCCCAGAAGAATCCAGACTTTTTATATAAAGGAACTGCCTTTAAGTTTCCTGCCCAAGTAAACAGATCAAGTCTTGGCCACTCACTCTTCATAGCCTCTTCCACCACTCTGAGAATTAATTTTTTACCAACCTTCTTACCATGATAATCTGGTCTTACATTCAGCAATGGTATATAGCTTGTATTTTTATCGAATGCATATCTAGCAAAACTACATGTACCTGCAACTTCATCTCCATTAAGAGCTACAAACAAATTAATATCTGTACTATTTTTTACTTCATTTATAATATCCTTTGCTGTCTTTACTGATGTATCTCCACCCCAATTTTCTCCACTTCTATTCCACATATCAGCTATACTAGAAGCATATGCCTCACTATATTCTACTATTTCAATTTCTTTCTCATTAAATAACATAAATTTCGTCATCCTCCCCATTTTCAGAACTTAATTCTATTCCCAATTTCATCACTACACTTCATCCAAAAAAAAGTAGCTTTGAACTTTTAATTCTCCCATTGAAATTTTTAAGAATTTTCTGCATTTTCATTTTTTAAAACTCCTTTCAAAATAAATAAAAGTCACATAATTAATATGCAACTTTCAAATTCAAAAAAAGCCGCATAGCTGCGGCTCAAATAACATTATTAAGTTTTATAAATCATTTTAAAATGTTTAGATATCCATTGAACTCAAGACAGCAGACCAATAATTATTTAATTTTCTTAATGCAGTTAATTTCAAATTTGTCATTATATTAGTCTCCTTTCTTATTTTCTTTAAATATCTATTATAGTTATATTATATGATAAATAGCACTTTATTACAAGTTTTTTTATTCTTTAGAGTTATGTACACTTTAACCTTTGTCTCTAATTGTAAGAATATTTCCTTCTCCTCTTTTAACATTCTTACCTTGATGAACTAAAACTTCTTTATCTTTAGGTAAATTTGTTATAACAATAGGTGTTACTATCGATGGAACCGTATTCTTGATTTCATGTAGGTCAACACTCATTAAAGGATCCCCTTTCATAATAGTTTCACCTTGCTTAACATATGTTTCAAAACCTTTTCCTTCCAATTTAACAGTATCTATTCCAAAGTGTACTAATAACTCAAGGCCATTTTCAGCTTTTAACCCAATAGCATGTTTTGTACCAAATACCATAGCAACTGTTCCATCAATTGGAGAAACAACTTCACCATTTTCAGGTAGGATAGCAAATCCATCTCCCATCATTTTTTCTGAAAACACCTTATCAGGTACATCCTCTAATTCAAGTAATTCTCCATCTATAGGTGAAACAATCTCGATGGAATTCATCACTTTTTTATCTATTTTTTCTGCTGTCTCTTCAATATCCATTTTATCTATTTCTACTTCTTCCCCTTTAGGAATTTTTCTTTCCATTATCTTTTTCATTTGAGTTTTTATAATATCAGATTTCGGTCCAAAAATTGCTTGAATATTATTCCCTACTTCTAATACTCCTGCTGCTCCAAGTTTTTTTAATACCCCTTTATCAACATTCTCAATATCATTTACAGTTATCCTTAATCTAGTTATACATGCATCCAATTTATCAATATTCTTTTCTCCTCCAAGAGCTTTTATTATCTGCACAGGTAAATCACTTTTTTCAACCTTCTTATCAGTATCTAATAATTCCTCCTCTTTTTCTCTGCCGGGAGTTTTAATATCAAATTTTCTAATAAAAAATCTGAATCCAAAGTAATAAACCACTGCGAAGCAGAGTCCAATAGGTATAATCAACCATGATTTAGTTGATAAATTCCAATATAGAAGATAATCTATAAATCCTCCTGAAAAAGTCATTCCTGCTTTAACACCTAATATATCCATAAGCATAAATGATATCCCTGCAAAAATACAGTGAATTCCATATAATAATGGTGCTATAAATAAAAAAGTAAATTCAATAGGTTCAGTTATTCCTGTTAAAAAAGATGTTAATGCTGCTGATGCTAGTATCCCAGCTACAAGTTTCTTTTTCTCAGGTCTTGCTTCCTGATACATAGCTAATGCAGCGGCTGGTAATCCAAACATCATAAAAGGAAATTTTCCTGTCATGAAAGTACCTGCTGTTGGATCCCCTGCGAAAAACCTAGCTACATCACCTTTTACCACTTCACCTGCTTCGGTTATGAAAGTCCCAAACTCAAACCAGAAAGGTGAATAGAATATATGGTGTAATCCAAAAGGAATTAAAGCTCTTTCAATAACACCAAATATAAATGCAGATATCCCCTTACTCTGATTTAATACAACATCCGCAAGCTTATCTAATCCAAGCTGTACCGTTGGCCAAATAAATACTAATATTAGTCCGAGTAAGATTGCACTTGCAGCAGTTACTATAGGAACAAACCTCTTCCCTGCAAAGAACCCCAAAAAAGACGGCAATTCAATGGTATAAAACTTTTTATATAGCATAGCCGCTACAATACCCATGATTATTCCACCGAAAACCCCAGTCTGTAATGTAGGTATACCAAGTACCTGTGCTAAACTTGGATCGCTATTTATAATATCTGGATCAGTGGGAACTTTAGCTACGATCCCAATTGTTACATTCATTATCAAAAAACCAACTGTAGCTGCAAGTGCGGCAACCCCATCTCCATCTGCCAATCCAATAGCCACCCCAATTGCAAATAATAGTGGAAGATTAGAGAATATAATTCCTCCAGCCTGTTCCATTAATGGTATTCCTAATACATTTGCATGCCCAAGACCCAGTAATAAACCAGCTGCTGGAAGGATCGCAACAGGTAACATCAATGCTTTACCAACTTGTTGTAATACTCCAAAAGATTTTTTTAACATATATTCATCTCCTTATCTTTTGTGTTTTTATAAAAGTATTATTCCCTCACTTTATGAAAAAAATTAGTTATACTAGTAATGATTTTGCATATTCCTCATACTTTAAGTCATATTATTTAAAAGAGGCACATTCAAAAAATAAACTAGCCATCTTGCTCGTCCTTTTGAATACTTTCTACGTTACTTCATCACTTACATACATTAAGTATGCTTGCGATAAAGTGCCTTGAAACTATTCAAAATTACTTCGTAATCTGACTAGTTTATTTTTTTCATATGCCTAAAGAATCTGTCCTATAAGGAGTTGTATTTATGATCGATTTTATATCTAATGAAGAACTAATGCTAAAAGTAGATTCAGTTCTAGAAGCACACGGTTACTCTGAATTCAAACTACTTTCTATTCTTCTTCAAGTTCAAGAAATCATCCCAGGTAACTTCATACCTGAAGAAATCTCGAAATATATAAGCAAAAGAATTTCTGTACCTTTAAGCAAAACCTATGAAGTTATTACTTTTTTTGAAGCTCTTTCAACCCACCCTAAAGGAAAAATCCTAATACAAATATGTAAAAGCCCTGTATGCACTGTAAATAAATACAAGGATGTCCTTGAACCAATAGAAAATGAATTAGGAATATCCGTTGGCGAAACCAGTGAAGATGGTCTTTTCACCCTTCAATACACTTCTTGCTTTGGTGCATGCGATATTTCTCCTGCAATACGTATAAACGACGAGGTTCATGGCAATCTTACCAAAGACAAGATTAAAGATATTATCAATTCCTATAGGAGGAAATTTCAATGATTGATAAAGTAGATTTCTTTAAAATTAATTTTGGTAAATATGAAATCAACGATATTGAAGGTTATAAAAAACTCGGTGGTTTCCAAGCCTTAGAAAAATCCTTAAATAACGGGAATGAATGGATTATAAATGAATTAAAATCTTCTGGTCTTCGTGGACGTGGTGGTGCTGCTTACCCCACAGGGAAAAAATGGTGCCAAGCATCTAAAGTTATTTCCTCAGAAAAAATTATTATCTGCAATGCTGACGAGGGTGAACCAGCTACTTTTAAGGATAGATATCTAATACAATATGAGCCATACAGTATAATAGAAGGCATGATAATCGCAGCTTTAACAATTGGGGCAAATAAAGGTTATATTTACATCCGTGAAGAATACAAATATCTTCATAAACAGACTCAATGCGTAATTGATATTTGTAGAACTAATGGTTACTTAGGTCATAATATTCTTAACACTGGTCTTGATTTTGATATTGAACTTTTCTCTGGAGCAGGCGCTTATGTATGCGGGGAGAATTCTTCCCTTATTGAATCCATGGAAGGTAGAAGTGGTCAACCAAGACTTAAACCTCCATATATAAAACAAAGTGGACTTTTTAATCTTCCTACACTAGTTAATAATGTAGAAACCTTTTCTGCTGCAACCTCTATTTTAAGAAGAGGCGCAAAGGACTTTACTAAATATGGTACATCCCATAGTAAAGGAACAAAGCTAATTTCTCTATGCGGCAATGTAAATAAGCCTGGAGTTTACGAAGTTCCCTTCGGGATAACCTTAAGAGAAATAATATATTCATTAGGTGGCGGAATATCAAATAATAGAAATCTAAAATTTATTCAACTTGGTGGTTCCTCTGGAGCATTACTACCATCCGCCTTAATAGATGTAAAATACTGTTACTCAGAGCTAGCTGAATACGGTGCAAGCATTGGTTCTGGAGCCATACTTGTTGTTGATGATTCCAATTCATTATTAGATTTTCTAATATCTACAGGTGAATTTTTTTGGCATGAATGTTGTGGTAAATGTGTCCCTTGTAGGGAAGGAAATCGTCAACTTTTGAAACTACTTAATAATTTCAAAGTTGGAAAAGGAACTCTTGTGGATTTAGATACTATGGAAACCTTCTCGCATGTTATGAAAAATGCTTCATTTTGTGGATTAGGGAAAACCGCTCCAACTTCATTAATTTCATCTTTCAGATATTTCAGAGAAGAAATGGAAAATTGGGTCTAATAGGAGGAATATTATGAATACATGCACTTTAGAAATCAATAATTTTGAAGTTACAGTACCTAATGATTTTACTATTTTACAAGCTGCTAAACAAATCGGAATAACTATTCCTACATTATGTTACCATCCAGATCAAAAAGTGAAGGCAAATTGTAGAATATGTCTTGTAGAAAATCATCAGGGGAAACTAATGACCGCATGCTCAACTCAAGTTGTTGATGGTATGAAGATTAAAACCCATTCAAAACTTGTAAGAGAAACTCAAAAAGGAGTACTTCAATTAATTTTAGCGAATCATGATCAAAACTGTTTAAAATGCAGTAGAAATGGTAAATGCGAACTTCAAAAACTTTGCGAAATATTTAATATATCTAAAACTAACCTTCATGAAACAGTAGACTGTACAACTCAAGATCTTTCTAACCATTCAATAATTAGAGATCAAAGCAAATGCATCAAATGTAATAGGTGCGTTGAAATGTGTCAAGAAGTTCAAACAGTAGCAGCATTAAGCCATGCCCATAGATCCACAAACTATTCAATTACTCCAGCATATAACAAGAGTTTAGCAGATACAAATTGTGTATTCTGCGGCCAATGTATATCAGTATGTCCTGTAGGAGCACTTAGAGAACGAGAGGAAATTGATAATGTTATGGATGCAATTTATGATCCTAACATTCATGTAATTGCACAGATTGCTCCTGCAGTACGGGTTTCAATAGGAGAAGAATTCGGATATAATCCAGGTATTAACGTGGAAGGCAAACTAATTTCAGCTCTGAAACAAGTTGGTTTTGATAAAATATTTGATACTAACTTCACTGCAGATCTAACCATAATAGAAGAAGGTCATGAATTAATTAGTAGATTAAAAAACAATGGTGTTCTACCTATGCTTACTTCATGTTCACCAGGTTGGATAAATTTTATAGAGGCCCTTTATCCCAATCTATTACCTCATCTATCCTCTTGTAAATCACCTCAACAGATGTTTGGAGCATTGTCTAAAAGCTACTATTCATCAAAAATGGGCATACCCCCTGAAAAGATATTCACAGTCTCAATAATGCCTTGCACTGCAAAAAAACATGAAGCAAAGCGTGAAGAAATGCACTATAACCAATATAGGGAAGTTGATGCAGTTCTAACAACTAGAGAAACTGCAAAATTAATCAAATCAATCTCCATTAGTTTAAATAACCTATCAGATGATAATTTTGATGCACCTTTTGGAATTTCTTCAGGCGCTGGTGCAATTTTTGGCGCTAGTGGTGGTGTAATGGAAGCCGCTCTCAGGAGTGTCTATGAAATTCTAACTGCAAAAGAACTAGATAATCTAGACTTCACTTCAGCAAGAGGAATAGATGGCATCAAAGAAGTAACAGTAATGATTGGTTCAATTGAACTAAAAGGTGCTGTAGTTAATGGACTTAAGAATGCAAGATATATCTTAGAACAAATACAATCTGGCGAATGTCCATATACCTTTATTGAAGTTATGTGTTGCCCAGGTGGTTGCATAGGTGGCGGGGGACAACCATTCGGTTCCACTATGAATATTCGAAAAGAACGAATTGATGGTATATACTCTATTGATAAAAACAGTACAATTCGTCGTTCACATAAAAACCCATTAATACAACAGCTTTATGAAGATTTTTTAATTGAACCAAATAGTAAGAAGGCTCATGAATTACTTCATACATTTTATTATCCCCATAATAAGGAATAGGAAAAATAATGGACAATGGATAATGATGGATGTTTCTGCTTAGCAGAAACTACATCTTATTGTTCGGTTAAACAAGGAGTTTTTACTCATTTTATCTGCGATAAAATATTGTAATTCAAGTACAAAGTTTTATTCTTAATAAAACGAGTAACCCCCTCTTCTCCGAACAATAGGGTTAAAATTTCACGGGGTGAAATGTCAATCATTATCCATTCTACATTATCCATTATACATTCGGTTTTATTAATGTCTTTATATTTATGTTTATATTTCACCATATTGTTAATAATCAAAATAGACAGCATATGAAAACCTATAATGGAGGTGTGCTATGAACATATTATTTTTATTTACAATTATTATTGCTTCTTATTCTGTTTATAAATTTTCTTGCTACTTTCTCACAAAGATTAATCTACAGACGGAAGATTTATTATATACTGAATCTTTCAGTTATGGTTTTATAACTCGGAAAATGTTAACTTACCTTGGTAAGAATTATTATGACTCTTTTTGTAAATTTTTTTTGATGGATAAAGGGTTCAGAGAAATTCAAGATATAGAACTAAGTATTAAAAATGCTACTTCGTATATAACTATTAAAGATGATATTCCTTTCATAATAATATGCTTTACATTTAATGAAGAAGAAAGTTCCTTAAGTATGGATACTCTTCATCAGGTTATTGGAATATTATCTCATAGAAAAATCTATAATTCTGTTTTAATTTGTGATTATTCAAGTGATATTATTAATAAAATCAAGTTAATTGATAACTATAATATTCAGTTATATGATCCGTTAAACATATGCAATTTTTTTTGGCATAATAATAATTTCTTTAAGGAGATGGAATAATGGAACTGTTTTTTTTTAGAATAGTAAAATATATAACCTTACTAGTATTCACCCTATGTATCATAGGAACAACTTATAATTTGATTAAGTGCATATCTAAGTATCTAAATATTAATAAAAAATTGAATCTATACAAAAATAACAGCATTTCATCTGAAGATCTTAACTCATTAACAGAAAAAGAATATTATCTTTGGATATATAATTTTCTTAATGAATTCAATTACTTTGATTCAAAAGATATTTTTTTTTCAAGTATTGTTACAGAAAATATTAAAAATACACTTGTTACCACTAAGAATAATTTACCAATATTCATCAAGATTGTAAGATTACATGATAATTCTAATATTACTTTAAAAAATTGTCATGAATTTTTAGGTGAAATGATTTGCAAAAAATGTTCTGTAGGTATATTAATTTATAATGATACATTTCCAGAAAAATGCAAAACTTTTTTAAATACAATTCCTTCAGATTTCAAAATAATATATTTAAATAATTCTGAAATAATCGAATTTTATAATAAAATTTTAGACTTCCCAACCTCCTTAGCTTAATGCTAATGGAATACAATTTCATTCTCATTTGATAATAATTACTTATGATTTTTCTGTTGCAATAACTCCATCATTCATTTATAATTAGAAATATAAGCAAGAGCGACAAATTAACATTCTCAATAATTCATTTTTACTTCATCTCAATTGAGAATGAGATTTGCATATACATATTAATATTGATTAATTTTAAAAAGGAGTATTTATGCAGAAAAATACAATTAAAATAGCAAATAGAATTACAACTGTAACTATTGTTTGGAATATAATTTTAGCAGTTATAAAATTATTAATAGGTTTTTTGGGAAGAAGTTCAGCATTAATTTCTGATGGAATCCACTCTTTTTCTGATGTAATAAGTACATTCTGTGTAATAGTAGGTTTGAAACTTTCTCAAAAGCCCGAAGATATTGATCACCCTTATGGTCATGAAAAGTTCGAACCAATTTTAACTAAAGTTTTAGCATTCATTCTTTTTTTAACAGCAGCTTCTATAGGCTTAACTGCTATAAAGAACATTACTGCTGGAAACTATACCACACCAAGTTCAATCACTGTAATAGCTGCAATTTTTTCCATTGGGATTAAGGAATGGATGTATCATTATACACTTAAAGGGGCAATAAAAATTAACAGTTCAGCTTTGAAAGCTGATGCCTGGCACCACAGAACTGATGCATTATCTTCAATTGGTTCACTTATAGGTATCATTGGTGCTCTTATTGGTTATCCAATATGCGATGCATTAGCATCAATTATTATTTGTTTAATTATACTTAAAGCTTCAATTGATATTTTTCTTCAAGCAACTAATCAACTAGTAGATAAAGCAGCTGATGAAAACACAATAAATAATATTAAAAATATTATCAACTCTGTAGAAGGAGTAATTTCAATTGATAGCTTAAAAACACGAATTCATTCTAATAGGCTTTATATCGATCTAGAAATAAGCGCTGATAAGGATATATCCTTCGTGGGAGCTCATAACATTGCAGAAACTGTTCATAATACTATAGAAGAACAGATAGAAATAGTTAAACATTGCACTGTTCACATAAATCCAAAATAAAACCACCAAATTTGGTGGTCAGGCCGTTGAAAAAGCCCAATCTCATCGTCGCTAAGACTCGCTGTGCTGCTCGAGTACTATTTGTACACTGCGCTGCTCGCTCATCTTGTTCCTTGACCTTGGGCTTTTTCAACGCCTGAAATTCTTAAGGTACATGAAAAAAATAAACAAGTCAGATTGCGAAGTGATTTTGATTATTTTCTAGGCACTCAATCACTTACATACTCACTGTATGTAAGTGATTGAGTAACGACGAAAAGAACCAAAAGGACGAGTAAGATGACTGGTTTATTTTTTGAATGTGCCGAAGACAGAAAACAGAGTGAAAACAATATATTGTAACTTTGTCAACAAACTCACCACCAAATTTGGTGGTTTTTATTAATAGGTAAATCTATCAATTTCTTTCAGAACTATCACTTCTATCTCCCTCTTATTATGGTTCTTTTTATAATTTTCTATAATGTTTTTTAGTTCCTTGTCATCATAATCTAGTTTCCCCTCAGTAAGAATATATCCTTTATTTTCCTCCAGGATCACTATCAAATCATTTACCTGATTGTTTATTCTATGTTTTAAAACCCCTCTAATGCTTATATTATTAATATTTTTATCAGATAAATTTAATTGTTTACTACACTCCCCTAAATCTAAATTAATATTATCTCCATCTATTTGCTTTTCTATTTCATCAATATTAATCCCTACTTCTTCCGTTAGTTCGTTTATCAATTCTTGTCTCAAATTACATAATTTTTCTTCACCAATTCTTTTTTCATCGGCATATTTATCCATCTGTTCTGTAATATCTCCAACAAAGAGTTTTCCTTCTGCCAGTTTATCATAAAGTCCAAATATAAATTCTCTAAACTCATTTACATCTTTTTCTGAAACCTTATTACGTAATTGATTAATATCAATAATATCACTCATAAAACTTCTCCTTACAAAAACTTGCTTGTAATTAAAAATACCCTATAGACATATTCAAATAAATAACTAGTCAGTTATACAGAAAGAAATTATCATTTATATCTTGATATAGAAAAAGTGTTGAACCTTCACTATTTTCTATATCAAGAATCATAAGGTAAATTTCTTTCTGTATTCTAGTCTATTTTCATATGTCTTCTTCAGTTTTAAACTCTTCTAATTTTAACTGATCATTCTTATTTATTTTAGTTCCATCATCTTTTAATTTTGAATCTTTAAATACTCCTGGTGATTTTCCAATATTAAAAAGCGACCAATACGGACCTTTGAATATATCTCCAACTGGCCTCTCAAGACTTTTATTATCAATCTCACCTAATTCCTCAAAGGTATAGTCTTCTCCCCAAAAGGCTTCTTCATTAAATTTATTTTCATTTGGTTTCTTGATTTGTAAAAAAGGTGATTTAAATGCACTTGGACTTTTGCCAAGCTTATGAAAACTCCAGTAAGCATCTTTTCCATAACCTTCAGGTCTATTTAAAATCTCTTTTATTCGTTGATTATCAATAAATATTCCTTCTTCATTTTCTGTTTTTTGTGTTACTTCTCTAAAGGTATTATATTCATGTAAATCATACTTCATAAAATCACCTTTCCTTAAAATAATTAAATCCAGTTAAATTCCGTCTATTATACATCACTATCAGTATCTACCTCATTAAATTCATCATATACATAACCCTCTTCTAGAAATTCTTCCTGTTCTATTTGAACATTAATTGTACTATCACCCTCTAAAGATGGAGCTTTAAATGAATTTGTTGTTTTACTAAGTTTAAATACACTTAAATATGGATCTCTCCCTGGACTCCAATAAGCATCTTTCCCAGGAGTAAGTACAGGTCTATTTGAAATTTCTTTTATTAGTTGATCATCAATAAATACCGATTCTCCATATGTTGCTTTTTTGTTTTTTTGTCTCCATGTATTATATTCATATAAATCAACATTCATAAAATCACTATCCTTTAAATAACCTTTAAAAATTCAAAATCTTCTTCCTTAAATTTCCCACTTTCCAATTCTATATTTTCAAAAACATCTGTCACAATAAAAGGTTCCTTTATAAAAGGGGGATCTAATCCAGGTGGACTAAACGGTCTTACTGGCTCAAACTTAAATACGCTCTTAAACGGATCTACCCCTGGACTCCAAAAGGCATCTATACCAGGTTTTGTAATTCTGCTAAATAAAAGATTTCTTGTAACCTTTCCATCAATAAAAATACTTATATCACATGTTTTGCTTTGAATCATAACTTTGTTTAGATTATACTCATTAACATCAACATTCACAAAATCACCTATTTTTTTTAATAATTATATCTCTTTCAAACTCATACAAAATTACCTCACAAGATATTCCTGTCTCAACTAAAGATTTAATTATATTGTCATTATAATTAAATGTTACTACTTTTAAATCCTTTGGATTATTAAAAACTTCACTTTCATAGAGGCATTTGTCCCCAAAAACCCTCTCCCCTATGTTTGTTAAAATCTCGTCCTGAAATATAATATGTTTCTCATCTTTATTTTTAATTTTATTGACGTAATACTGATATTTAAGATTATTAGAGTAATTCTCTGACCTTATATTCTTAAATATTCTAAGTAATTTCAAAATATCTTCTTCCTCATGAATATTAATTCTTTTTCGTTTCCATATAAGAAGTTTTCTTTTTATTTGCTCAATTCCGTTAGATATATTCAACAATTCCATATTCTTGAGTTTTCCCTCAATCTCAAGATTCTCTAAAGGAATGCCACATAATATGCATTTAAGCATTTTATCCATTCTCTCCGCAATTTCTCTTGTTTTAGAATTTGTATTATTTTGATTATTACTAATCCATTTTATTATTTCCAATACTCCCTCTTCAAACTTTTTGCTACATTTTATAGTTTTAAGATTAAATAGATTATCCTCTCCAAAAAATCTTTTTGTGGAAAACTCATTAAAACTTACGTCATTAATACTCTTAATTTCAATAATATCTTGTCTTTTTATAACTTTCTCATCTATAAATTTCTTAACCACTTTAATATCAGAAGTTCTATTTTTCATGGGAATTGCATTCCATATCATTTCTTTGTACTCCAGATTCAAATCATCTCCAACTCTAGGGTCTAATATTGCAACAACTCCTGAGTCTTTTACATTTCTTACCAATCTCCCTACACCCTGTCTTAATTTTAAAATCATTTCAGGAACATTGACTTCCATTAAGGGACTTTTACTTATACTTCTTTTAAATTCAATAATAGGATCAGGTACAGGAAAAGGCAATCTTGTTACAATTACTTGCGAAAGAGTTTTACCAGGAATATTTATTCCTTCCCAAAAAATACCAGTCCCCAACAATATAGAATTTTCATCTTCTTTAAATGTTGTCACTATATTTTCCTGAGATGAATATGGATTTTGTTTTAATATCTTATAAGGTAACTCCCTCTTTATTAACTCTTTATATACCAAATTCATATCTTCTTTTGATGCAAAAAGTATTAAGGTTTTTCCTTTTGTCATTTCTACCAGCTTAATAATTTCTTTAATTGATTCCTTTAAGAAATCCTCTCTTAATTTCATAGGGTGAGGCATTTTATTCTTATAATATACTATAGTATTATTATCATAATCAAAAGGTGACTCTTTTGGTTCAGATAATATCCCCTTACTTTCCTCTTCTGGAAATCCAATATTTTTTATAATATAAGAATAACGCTCTTTCATATCTCCTTGGAACTTATTAGTCAAAGTTGCTGAAGTAAGAATCATCTTAGGAAGATTTACCATCTCAAATTCATTTTCTTTATCTCTAAAAAACAATTTTCTTATAACTTTATTTATAAATTTAGGTGCAATCATCAACCTAGTATTTGATATTTCTGCCTTTTTCCCACTAAACTCCCCCCATGCGAGAGTATCAAAATTATCATACACCACATTATAAATATCTTCTTTTATCCTTTTAAGATCTTCAAGAATTTCGTCTTGAAGATTGTTGAAATATTCAAACTCCGATATATTAACTATGTCCACTAACCCAACATTTTTAATAACATTATCTAATGTCTCAATAAGCTTTCTTGATATATTCAAAACTTTGTTTCTATTTATATTAAATCTACTCTGTTCAGAGCCTTTAAATTCGCCTACATTCATCTGTTCATTAATATCATTAGCTAGTATGTTAAAATACTTCTCTATGTCTTTAATTAACAGATTTATGTTTTCAATTTCTTTACTGTTACCTGTTCTTTTCAAAAAGAATTTTGTATCATTAAATATTAAAAAACACTTATTATGTGTAAGTTCCTCTTGAAGCACTCCCCTAACCTTTCCCTCAAGATTATGAGCCTCATCTATAGTTATGTATCGTATTCTATTGCTAAGCAAATCTCTCTCTTTCCTCAATTTCTTATGTGTATCAACAATTAGCAAATCATGATTACATAATATAATTCCATCTGTGTTTCCCATCTTATTTCGTTTATCAATAAACACACACTCATTATAAAATTTACATTTGTTAAATAAGCAATTTTTAACATTAACACTATCCCATATATCTTCACTTATTTCTTGAGTCAACTTGGCCCTATCCCCAATATCTTTCACCCAACTTTTGAGATAATTGTAGATCTTTATTTTTTTGAAATCCTCTTCAAGTAATACTTTACTTCCGTACTCCTCCACTCTTAACCTACATCCAAAGTGACTCATTCCTTTTGCTAAAATAACTTCTGGAGAAAACCCAAGTTTCTTTGATACCGCTCTGATATCGTCCATTAGCTGTTCTTGTAAAGATATTGTTGATGTGGACACCACAACCGGTTCTTTAAATTCTCTATTATATATCATCAATGGTAATAAATATGCGTAGGATTTACCTATTCCAACTCCAGCTTCTACCATTATGTGCTGATTATCTCTCATGGCTTCGCAGATATCTAAAGACATGTCCTGTTGACCTTCTCGCTCTTCAAATCCAAGCTTAGGTAAAAAATCCACAAAAAACTCATATACTTCATTTGTAATAACCTTTTCAATAATCTCTCTTGTACCTTTTTTCTCAGTATCTTTTTTGAACAATTTTATCACCACTTTCAAATAGTTATTTTCACTCTAAGATTATTTAATTTTAAATTCAATTTTAAATTTATTGTATTTATTTCCTATATACGGTATAATGATTTTGAAAAAGAATAAACCGTGCTAGGGGTGTCATTTGGCTGAGAAATGGATTTTTTTCCATTACCCTCAAACCTGATCTGGTTAATACCAGCGTAGGGAAGCTTTTATATCGAAGGTTCTAAATTCAACTGTAATTTAGACGTTCTATTAAGACAACCCTCCAGCGCACAATTGCAAAGGAGGTTTTTTTATGAATAATTTTGTTGAAAGTATTAAATTATTGCTTCAATCACCTTATGTTTTATTAGCATTAGCAATTCTATTTATTATTACTATAGCTTTTGTTGTTTTTAAAAGAGTTAAACTCACACCAGCTTTAATTTCAATAATAGGAGTTGTTGTTGCTTTAACCTTTGTCTTAAATTTGGTAGTTTTATTTAAGATGCCCCAAGGAGGAAGCGTAACATTAGGCAGTATGGTTCCAATTTTAATTCTTGCTTTAATTTATGGTCCTGAAGTAGGATTCCTTGCTGGATTTATCTTTGGATTAATAAATCTTCTTGTAAGTCCATACATCATTCACCCTATACAAGTTCTCTTTGATTATCCTCTACCATTTATGATGTTAGGTTTAGCTGGATTCTTTAGAATTAAAAGTTCTAACTATTATATTGGTGTTATGTACAGATTATTAGGTGTTACAGTTGCTGTACTTGGAAGATTTGTATTCCATTGGCTTTCTGGCGTGATATTCTTTGGACAATATGCTCCTGAAGGAACATCCCCTTATTTATATTCATTCATATACAATGGCTCATACCTGCTTCCAGAATACTTAATATGTCTTGCTCTAATTATTTTTATACCATTTAGGCAACTTGTTAGAACTTCAAACCGTATAGATATATAGATATAAAAAGCATAGAGCCAAATATTAAAGCTCTATGCTTTTGGTTTATTATTAAATCTTTTTTTATTATATATTACTCCTATAACTCCGTCAATATGAAGAAGATTTTCAATAAGCACCTCTATACGTGCTTTATCTGACATCTTAATCTTCATAACAATATTTAATTTTCTCGTTCCTTCTTCCTCTATATTCTCTATTTTAATATCAGTTATACTCATTTTATATTTGGCAAATATACCACCAATATCACCAATTAATCCAACCTTTTCTATACACTCAAATTCAAATTTATGATACTTGGAAACTAAAATTCTTTTTTCAAATAGCCCTAGTAATATCAATGAAATTAAAACAAAAAACGTGGTTAATAAAGCCCCACCATAATATCCATTTCCAAGTGCTAACCCTATGCCTCCACACACCCATATACTTGCCGCTGTAGTCAATCCTCTTACTCCACTGTCATCCCTTAGGATAGTCCCAGCTCCTAGAAAACCTATTCCACTTACTACTTGTGCAGCTAACCTTGCAGGGTCTCCGCCATTAAATCCATACATGGATATTAACATTATAAGGGTAGCGCCTAAAGTCACCAATACATGTGTTCTAAGTCCTGCTGGCCTATTTCTAACTTCTCGTTCAAATCCAATAGCCCCTCCAAGCACCACTGCCAAAGATAATCTTAAAATCATCTCACCAAGTGCCAATCCACCTATTTCAATTGAAAAAATACTCTTCTCCCCCTTCAGACATATTATTTATCATTTAAATTTTCCACATCTCTTAGAAATGGAATCGATGTTTGCGCTCCTATTTTAGTTGTAGCAATAGCTGCACATTTTGAAGCAAATTCTACCGCTTCATCCATAGATTTATTTATACTAACTGCCATGGCAGCATTGAATGTATCTCCTGCAGATGTAGGATCAATAGACTTTACTTTCAAAGAACTATATTTTTTAGATATTGTCTTATCCATATATATACATCCCTTTGATCCTAGTGTTACGATAACCTTCTCCACTCCTGATTCTAGAAGCTTTTTTACCCCTTCATTTATATTTCTTTCTCCTGTTAATTGAAATAATTCACTTTCATTAGGAGTGATAAGAAACACCTTCTCCAAGATATCTTCTTTAATTTTCGCAGCAGGAGCAGGATTAAGTATAACTTTTTTCCCCCACTTATGACCTAATTCAATAACTCTCTCAACAGCATTCATTGGAATCTCTAATTGAGTTAATATAATATCGCATTCTTTAATCAGCTCTTCAGATTGATCTATATGTTTATCTGTTAGCTCACCATTAACTCCTGGATTTACCACTATTGTATTTTCACTATTCTTATCTACTGAAATAACCGCCATACCTGATGGGCCTTCCAACTTTCTTATGCCTCTTATATCTACTCCATTGTTCTTTAAGTTCACAAGCATATCTTTTCCGATTGAGTCATTACCTATTGCCCCAATCATGCAAACCGCTCCCCCTAATCTACTGCAAGCAACAGCTTGATTAGCGCCTTTCCCTCCAAAAGCAGTTATAAAATCTTGTGCTAATATAGTTTCACCTTCTTCTGGTAACCTTTCTACCATAAAAGTGTAATCAAAATTAAGGCTTCCTACTACTAAAATTTTCATATTCCATAACACCTCTTAAATTTTCCTGAAAACAATTCTTATGAAAATTATATTTCTATTTTCGCCTTTAGTCAAATCAGCGCTCTTTACCTTTTATTCAAATATATGTTAATATAAGCTATGAGGTGATAATTAATGAAGTTCTTTGGACCAAATAAAAGTGATATATGGAGAAAGTTTGCAGAAGAAATAAACGCAGAATTCAACCCTTCAATGATAATAACTAAAAAATTTAAATCATATACAATAGAACTTACAACAATAAACGGAAGGAATTCACCAGTTTATACTACAATTTCATGTACCATGCCAAATAAACATAATCTTAAGTTCAAAATCATTGGAGATTACTCAGAACGCTATATCATTAACTATACCAAACTAATGGATTATATTATTGAAAACGATGAGTTGAAATCCAAATATATAATCAGAAGTAATAGTAGATTCATAATTGATCAATTATTAGATGAACCTGATATAGTTAAGTATTTAGTAGATAATCGAGATATATTTATAGAATATAGAACTACTAATATGATGGAATCAGATAATCCCAGTGAAAATAGTATCCTTAAATTATCAATACTTGGTACTGTAATGGATAATTCTCTTTTAAAAGATTTATTTGAACTATCTGCTAATATTATAACAATTATTGATTTAGTAAATTCTTCTGTCGAAAATCCCCTAGTAGTAAAAGATCCTAATATACTAGAGGTAATAAAATCTTCCGCTACGAATCTATATGAAAATTCAGATAAAATCAACTCATTGGCAAATAAATTCATCCATAAAAACAAAGGTGATGTTCCTGATAGTGCTAATATAACTACCGTAGAAAGTATTCCTCTAAATAAAGCAAATACCCATGAAGATATTATTAATCCTACAACTGACAAAGAATCATCTGATATAATCCAAATAAATTCTATGGCTAATACCGATTCTGATGAAATCAAATTAGATACTTCCTTAGATTCTTTAAATATGGATAATTTAACCATTTCAACGGATGATTTACAAATATCAACAGATGATTTAGTAATACCATCTATATCAACAGATGACTATTCACCTGATAATTAAAAAAAGATTTCAACCTTTTTACTGCCTTTAGAATTTCAGACTGTTTAAAACGTTCATAATCAAAATCAAGGCGAACCAGCAGCGCTGAGAGCCTTAGCCGCTTCGAAATTGGGTGTTTTAAACAGTCTGATTATTTTATCAGAACAAACTTTATCAATGTTTCTTGAGTAATATACCTTAAGAGACATAATTCTGATTCTACTATGGCTCCAATTTTGTTTATACGTTGATCTCCACAAGAATTTGTTGTGTAAATATTTAGCTCCCCTTCATTTATTCCATATAGATAATTATCTATAGTTATATCTCCTTCGTTTATCCTATTTTCCTTAAATGAATTCTCAATTCTAGATAACCCCATCTTTCTTTTCACGTTTCCTAAATTCATAACTCCATTTTTATTAATGCTTGCAATTCTATGGATTTTTGAAAATAATATTCTTTTAGCTAATTCATCACTATTATCAACTAACTTAATTCTTATTTCACAACAGGATTCACTTGAATTATTTATCATTTCCAGCTGCTCAAATCCCAATGTTCCATCAATGAATAATTTCTTTATCCCCATTAAATTCAATATCTTGTAACTTATTAAACTATTCTTGTCTCGCAACCCTTCTATTGTTGAAATTCCATCCTGAATTAAACTATGAGTTCCCATCTCATCCCCTAAAAAAGCGCATAAATTACTTGAATAATTTTTAATAATATCTATTGTGCATAACATATCTTCAACTGATATTCCCGAAAACACTCTTACGCCTTGTGGAAAAACAAATGATAAATTTTTAAAATTAGTCCCCTTCTCCCCCATATATTTCAATGCACCTTCATTAATAATCTCCCACCCTACATATATATGTATATATTCGTTATAACTAATTTCACAAATTTGTTCTATGTTTCTAAGTTCTTTATAAAATATCCCATTTACCCCAGCTAAATATAATTCTTTAAGATTGTATACATTTTCTTCCATAATATTTATACAGTCCTCATCCACTTGCAGTATCATATTTAATCTCTTTTCTTTAGATTTTTTCATAATTCTATAAATATATTCTTTAAGATATTCTTTCCTTTCTCTACCAGCTATTACTCTTAAAAAAATTCTATTATAGTTTAACTTACATACTATTTCTATTTGAGTTAAAATCCTCTCAAAAGATTCACTATCATAAAGAATAAAAAATAGTCCTTTAATAAAATACATCCCCCTTACAAATTTCTATATTATTACTTTATTAAAACTCCACTAGAGATATAACCTTTCGTCTTTATATTCTTACGAATTAGAAAAAGCACCCTAAGGTGCTTAGACAATTAGCATTTTAGCATTTTTTACATTCACACTTTTTAAATAATTTGAATAAAGTCTCAATTTCTCTTACAACGTCTTCAATTTTCTCTAATGCAACCCTAATTAAATTTACCGCTTCACAGTATTCACATTCGTTACAACAAGGGTCACAAAGTTCTTCTAATTCACATAAAGCATATGCTACAGCTTCTGTATTTCTGATAGCTTTTTGAATTATATACGCAGCTTCATATTCGCAATTGAAGCACTTTTTATCAAAACACCACCATAACTTCTCAAGAATCTTTAATAAACATTTTACAGACTCTTTTGCTTTACAGAAGAAATATTTTATAATATCCCTGTGTTTACATGGATTCTTAAACTCAAAAATAGCTAATATTGCTACTCTAGCACTAAATGCATATTTATAAGCTTCTTTTAAAAGGCATTTAATCTCATGACAACAATCGCACTTCTTACAACATTTATCATCCTTACATTTCTCGTGTTTCTTACAACATTTGTCATCCCAACATGTATCGTGTTTCTTACAACATTTGTCATCCTTACATTTGTCATGTTTCTTGCAACATTTGTCACCCCAACACTCATCGTGTTTTTTACAACATTTGTCATCCCAACATTTATCTTGTTTCTTGCAACATTCCATATCGTAATAATATTCTTTGTCCTTACAATTGGAATAATCATTCCATGTATTACTCATTTTCTCCCTCCTAAGTTATTCCTTGTATATATTTGTTATTTATTGTTATGTCTTCAGTTACTCAATACTATAATATGAAAAAACACCTGAAAGGTTCATTTTTTCAACAACCTTCAGGTGTTACTTAATTTACTTTTTAAAATTCCATTGAATTTAAATATTCTCTTGTGATAACCTTTTCCCCCATTAATACTTATTACATCCGCTCCTTTTTGTATTGATATTTTATAGATATTTTTATTATTATGCAATCTTCCAATACATCTTAAATTTATTTTAAAATTATCTAAAAAATTGTTTACATCTAGCAAGGAAAGTAATTTTTTTATAGATAATATCCGTGTAATCATTTAAAATATAATAAGTGGAGGGATGATTATGATTATTACTAAATCTCAAGGAAAACTTCTGATGATTTTTTCAGCATTTGTAGCTTCTTTAGGACAATTAATGTGGAAGCTTAGTGGAAGTGAACTAAATATACTTCTCATAATTGGTCTATTTTTATATGGTATAGGATTCATAAGTATGACCATTGCTTTCAAAAGCGATGAACTTTCAAAATTATACCCTTTTATGAGCTTAAGTTATGCATTTGCCACAATTTATTCCGTATTAATATTAAGAGAGCCTTTATCTATATCTAATATAATTGGTATTATTTTAATTGTCTCTGGAGTCATACTATTAGGGAGTGATAAACCATGTTCTACATGCTTATAATTATAAACACATTATTAGGGGCAATTGGTGGTCTCCTCATTAAAATTTCTTCAAGCAAAGAAAGTTCTCGCAATTCTTTTATAAAGTGGATATTTTCAAAGGAATTCATTGTAGGCACATTATTTTATGTGCTAGCCATAATTATGAATATTATTCTTCTTAAATATATTCAATACATAGTTTTCATCGCATGTTTATCTTTAACTTATGTTTGGACATTGTTTTTATCAAATATATTCTTAAAAGAACGAATTACTCAAAAAAAACTCCTTGCCATATCATTGATTATTCTTGGAACAATAGTAGTATCGATTTAAGACATAATCTAAAAATTGTATTATTGATATGATATTTAGAGGGAACCTAAAAAATAGGTTCCCTTAATTAGTTCAATCAACACCTTTTATAAAAATTCATGATCTGATTATATTATTACATAACATAAATAAACTTAACTTTGTTTTTATAATGAATAACTAATGCTTACTGAGAAACAATAAAATATAGCTTAGGATAAATTAGTAAGAAAGAACTAAATGAAAATAAAACATATGAAAAAAGGAGATCTTTATATGACTTTTTTATTTATAATTATAGGTGTGCTTATAGTGTTATTTTTGCTAATGTATTCAAAAAACACACAAACTCCTAATAATCTTGGTGTTAAAGATGGAAAATTAGCCCCTCTTTCAAATAAACCAAACTGTGTATCAACCCAAACAACTATGGGTGATAAAAAAATTGTGCCACTTCCATTTAAAGAAAATCTTATTAAGAGTAGAGAAGAAATTTTAAATATTATTAAATCCTTTCCTAATACAAACATAATAGAAATGAAAGATGATTACATCTACGTAGTTTTCACATCCTCAAGAATGAAATATAATGACGATGTTGAATTCTATTTTGATATAAATGATAAAGTTATACACTTTAGATCCGCTTCAAGAGTTGGTTACTCAGCTATGGGATCTAATCGTAAAAGATATAATATAATAAAAAATATGTACTTTAAAAACCTGTGAAAAATAATGGATAATTGAAAATGGAGAATGATGGATGCTTTTGCTTTATGAGCAAAAGCTATATCTTATTGTTCTTTAGGACAATAGGTTGTTACTCATTTTTTCTTGAATAAAACATTGTATTTATCATACAATGTTTCATTTACAATGAAACGAGTAAAACCCTATTGTTTCTTGAACAATAAGATTAAATTTCGTGGAGCGAAATGTCAATCATTCTACATTCTACATTTCTTTTAAGCTTTTCCTTTAACAATTCCAATAGCTTTACCAAATATATATATATCCTCTCCTATTATAACAATAGGATCATACCTATCATTTTCTGGCATTAACATCGGATTTTCTTCTTTAAGATTTAACCTTTTCAACGTAGCCTCTCCATTATAACTTACCGCAACAATATCATTATGAACTACACCTTGTTGTTTGTGAATTATCACATAGTCACCATCATGAATATTAGCATTTATCATACTATCACCTTTAACTTTTAACATAAAAATATCTTTTTTACCCTTGAACCAAAAGTTAGGCATATTCATTGTATCTTGCTGAGCATCTTCAATGTACATCGGCTGTCCAGCTGCAATATTACTGAATACAGGTATTGTAAGAAGTTCTTCTTTTTTAATTTCTATATCTTTATCTTCCTCGTGCAAAATCAACTCATCATTAACACTTGAATCTTGACTCAAATTAAATTGCTTATTATGATTCAAATCAATGAACTTGAATTTTTCAATTCCATCCCACAAGTAACCATTGTACACTTCATATTTAACTTGAAAAATTTTATTCAATCTTATCTTTTTTGCTTTTGTAGAAACACATGAATAGTCCATTTTTTTCCCTCTAACTAAAACTCCTGTCTCATTATGAACTTTCTCTTTATCTATGGTCACCGATATTGTGGAGTATCGCTTATCACTTGCACATTCCTGATAAAATTTCAACTCTCTTTCAGTTAATAACTCTCCTCTATGTATAAATATATGTGCATATTTACAATTACAATAAGCTTTCTTCTCTATTAGTTTTCTAACTATTTGATAGATATCAGTATATCCCTTGTTATTTAATTCTTGATAAAATAATTTATACATTCCATACATAGCTTTTCTTGAAGATGCATTTTTCTTCAATTGCCCTAATACCTTATCTTTATCTTTAACCTTAGGGGCTTTTTTTCTAACACAATTAGAGTAATCTTCTTCTGATAGTATTCCCATTGATTCTATCCAATTTATTTCTCTAAGAAAAGCACTTGCTTTTTTCTTTTTGAATAACTTAATTCTTGGATATTGTTTTTTCATATGCTCAATTATTTCTTTTATAAGATTTTCAAACAGATTATTATCCTCTTTAATCTTTAAAGATTTATCTCCAAATTCTTCCCATAAATCATATAAAAAACTTTTTCTATCTATAAACTCTATATTCTGACTATAAAATGAAAACAAAGTACAATAATTATTATCTTCAATTTGTTCATTATATCTTCTCTTAATATCTTCCATCTCTTCATTAGTTGTAATAAAAAGAAGCTTGTCCTCTTCATTGAAACTATAATTATTCTTCAAATATGCAGCTCTATTCAATAAAGTTGTCAACTTACCTGTACTAGTATTACCCGTAATTAAGAGGAGTTTTCTTGGTTTGCTATTCACTACTTTTTTTTGCTGTAATGTAAGTCTCATACTGTCCTCCATAATTTGTGAATTCCTTCCTAAATAACAAAAAGCACAATTTGCAACTGTGCTTTTTCTTTAATTATCTTTCTTATTTAATTATACTTCTTGTTAATAACTTAATCAATAATATTAGACACTTTAACCTTAGTTGTTTATTCCTCATACACACTATCTCAATAAAATCTATACATTTTTTATACTTTCCTTTATTTCTTCTCTAAACCACTCTAGTTCTAATACTTCTATTTTATCACACATTCTTTCTCACATAAGTATTTTCACAAACATGTAACTCATTGATATAAGCAAGATTACATGTGATAATTTCTTAAAGAATAAAAAAGTCGCGTTACACGCGATTCGCTAGGGAAACCTATGTTTCCCTTCGACGCAGCTATCGCTGCTGAGCACCCTTCTTAAGTCGGCAGGGGAAATACTTCCCCTACAACCCCTTCATTTTTTTACTCTATAAAAAATTATTTTCATTGGAATAGTTGTTCAAATCAATAACTTATCCACAGATTCATGAATTTATAATTTCCTATAAAGTAAAAAAAGAAAGCTCCACCTAGTATGATAGAGCTTTCACATTTTTAATACTTTTAAATAATATTATTAAATTTTATTATGTATATTGTATTTTTCAAAAAGTACAATTATAATTGTACTCTTAGTCTCTTATTCTTCTTCATGATAACTTAAACAGTAATATAATGCATCTTGTACTTTTGGAACCCCACTCTCTATGATAGGGTTATTATTATAAGGCATTTTTCTAAATATTCTTTTAGTACCATCCGCAAACCTAAGTTCTATTACTCTAAAGTTCTTAAATAGTTCATTTGCTTTCTCATAATCTATAGGTTTAACTAATCTCCATTTATCATTAAGGGAAACGTGCTTTTTCTTTCTATCAGCATTTTTAATTTTTCTGTGAATTATTTCTTTAGTATTCTTTCTTACAAACAACGTATGACCAAATTTATTGATCCCTCTATATGTTGGATTTTCATCTAATATTGAAAGTAGTTCAATAGTTCCTATATTATATTCCATAATATCACTCCTTTTTTATTATCAATTAATTTTCATTATCAAACAACAAATATAAAACTATTTCATAATATAACAAAATTATATTTTAAAATTAAATTTAAAAAACTATTAAAATAAAATATATCTCATAAGATTCATAATAGAAACAAGACTTCGATAGTGTAATTATAATAGAATTTATTAATTTATTTGATATTTCTAATTTATAGATCTGAAATTTAGATTTGAAGCACCTTATATTTATTTTACAACACTTTTACACTTATGTCAAACTTTTTACTAAATAAAAAATCCTTTATAACAACTAAAAAAAGACACTTAAATGTCCTTAAATACTATATTTACATTGTCCATCTCATCTACAACTCAGAAGTCCTAAAAGTCCAATTTCAACAAATCAACCACATCTTAAACTCTTATCTTATCTACAATTAATAATATATATTCTTAAAATACATTAAATATTACTAGTTGACTATATCCATACTTACATATAAATTTTGTAATCACATCCATATAATTCTCTAAAAATCTTACTGAGGTTGATTTCTACATTTAACATCACTTACAACCCTAGTTTTACGTACATTATTAACTAAAGTCTTCCCTTATTTAGGAACAATAATACCTATTTAAATTGATTTTTCCTCATTCATAGGAAAGGCTATAATTTAATAAATCAATTATGAAATTTTATAATTGATTTGTCTTTTTTCTATGTAGTTATAATCTGTGCCTTTTTTCCATGTTATACACTCTCTAAAATTGGCACCCGCTTTAACCACTCCAATTTTATGTAAATATAATCCAATTACATTCATTACATTTTACAAAAACATCCCCTCCTCGTCAAATCATTGCCTATTTTTACTTTAAATGTTATTATAGTATTAAATTATCATTTCCAGGAGGATATCATGAACTTTCTTATTGATAAACTATACCAAAATTTGTTTAACGTGTATTTTGGAAATTCATTACTTAATATAAAATCTAACTATGAATTTCAAGAGAAAGTTGAAATAAATAAATTTATATTAACATCTAATTTAATGCGTGATTATTTAATAGCACTGATTTTATTTGTCACCAACATAATACTATTAATGGTAGACATTTTTTATAATAGAGAATTTTTTTCAACCAATGGTAATTTCATCTCTCTTTTTTATTCACGAATAGCGTATTTAATTTTTATGACATTCTTTTTATCCTTATACACAATTTTAAAAGAAAAAATTCACTCAAAATATATTACTGAAAAAATATTTCATTATTCATTTTTAACAATTACTTTAATTTGGATATTATTTCTATCAATAAACGCTCAATTTCTTCATGGTCAGATATCTTCACTGATAATTTGCTTATTTACTCTTGCATTTTTCACAACCTTGAACAAATATGAGAGAGTTATATTTTTATTGCTTCCTACTTTAATTTTCAATGTACATTTATTTTACTTTTTAGATAAAAGCAGTGTCCTAACAGGCAATATGATGAATTCCATTTTTTTATGTTTTTTATGTTTTTTAATATCTGCTTTTCAAGAGACTTTTTATAAAAAACACCTTATCCAATCAATCACACTTTCTTCAAGCAATCAAGAATTATTACATGTAAAAGAAACTTTAGAACAAGAAATTGATAGACGATCCGAAGAACTTACAAATGCACATAATCTTTTATTGAATGAAATTTTAGATAACCATAATTATGAATTAAAGATACTAAAATCTAAAATTGATTTAGAGAAAAATGAAGAAAAACTCAAACAGGTTGAGGCCTATGAACAGCTTAGAGCAGAATTTTTCGCAAATATTTCTCATGAATTAAAGACACCTTTAAATGTTATATTTTCAGCTCAACAAATTCTCGAAAAAAATATTAATCAAACTCTAAACACAACAACTAAAGATAAAAAATATTTAAAAATCATAAAGCAAAACTGTTTCAGATTAATTAGATTGATTGGAAATTTAATTGATTTAACTAAAATCGACTCTGGTTATCTAAATGTAACCTTGTCAAATAATGATATAGTAAGAATAACAGAAGATATAACTCTTTCAGTAGCTACTTTTATTGAAGATAAGAACATTGAATTAATATTCGATACCGATATTGAGGAAAAAGAAATTGCATGCGATCCTGAAAATATTGAGAGAATAATTTTAAATCTATTGTCCAATGCAGTAAAATTCACACCTGAATATGGAAAAATTTTTGTTACAATTAAAGATAATCACGATACTATAAGCATTAAAGTAAAAGATACAGGTATTGGTATACCTTTAGATATACAAGATAAAATATTCGATAGATTCATCCAAGCTGATAAATCCATAAACAGAAACCGTGAAGGAAGTGGAATTGGGTTATCTTTAGTAAAATCACTAGTAGAACTTCATAATGGTACAATAACACTAAAAAGTTCTCCTAATGAAGGAACTGAATTTGATATATCTCTGCCCTGCACTATTGCACCTAAATCAGATATTTGTGAGAATATAACTCCACAAGAATATTCATATAATGAACATATTGAAAAAATATTTATAGAGTTTTCTGATATTTATTTCAACTAAAAAAAAGAATGCTTAGCATTCTTTTTTAGTATTAAATTTTAAACTTATTAATCTCTTTTTCTAGTTCAGTTGCTGTATGACTTAAGTCCTCAGCTGAAGAACTTACTTCTTCAATTGCACTAAGTTGTTGCTCCATTGAAGCTGTTACCTCTTCTGATGAAGCAGCTGTCTCTTGAGATATAGCTGAAATATTTTGAACTGATCCTAATATTTCATCTTTATCCTTATTCAATTTATTAATTGATTCATTAACACATATTATATTTTTAGTTATAGACTTAATGGAATAATTAATTTTATCAAATGAATTGTTCACTTCATTCACAGCTTGATCTTGTCCAATTGATATATTTTTAACTTCTCCCATAACCTTAACAGTTTTATTACTTTCCGCTTGTATTTCACTTACAATATTATTTATTTCCATTGCAGCTTGATTTGATGCTTCAGCTAGTTTTCTTATCTCATCTGCAACAACAGCAAACCCTCTTCCTGCTTCCCCTGCTCTTGCAGCTTCAATAGATGCATTAAGAGCTAACAAATTAGTTTGATCAGCAATAGATGAAATCGTTTCAATAAATGCACTTATATTCTTTGACTTATTATCTAGTTCTATTATTGCATTCTCAATTCTAAAAATCGATTTACTATTTTCATCGTTCTTATTTTTTAATTCCTCAATGACAGTAACACTGTTTTCATTAATATTTTTAATTTCTTCTGTTGATTCAATCATCGTACTTGAGTTATCAAGTAGCTCATCTAATTTTTCAGAAAGTTCATTTGTTAATAATGCTGCATTTTCTGCTTGTCCAGCTTGTTCCGAAGCCCCTCTGGCAATTTCCTCAACAGCATTAGTAACCGCTTCTGCTGATGCATTAGTCTCCTCTGATGTTGCAGCTAACATCTCAGAAGATTCACTAACTTTCTTAGATGCATCTCTCATATTTTTTATCAAACCTGAAACTTGATCTGCCATTTTATTGAATTCAATAGCCATTAAACCTAATTCATTTTTAGCTTTTATCTTGCTTCGTATTGAAAAATCCCCTTCACCGATAATCTCTAAATCTCTTGATAACCGTTCAATAGGTTTTACTAATGAAACTGCAAATAACCATCCAACAATTATTGCAATGAATATTCCTATTCCGGAGTATAATAGTATTCTACCACCTAATTCCTCCACCGATTCATCAATCTCATGCACAGACATACAAGCCATAATGTTCCAACCAAGTTTTTCTAGTGTAACATAAGAGGTAAACTTTTCTACTACCACATTATCTTTAGTGATATGAATGTACTCCACAGTACCTTCATTTTTAATTTTAATCGCTTCTTCAATTTCTGTTATTGGAATTTGTTCTCCTAACTGATTAGGATCCGGATGAGTAAGAACTTTTCCATTATCATAAAGCATAAATATATAGCCTTGTTGTCCAATTTTTATGTCATTTATATTTTTTGAAAGAGTTGTCATTGGAATATCTACTCCAATTACTCCTAAGAACTCTTTTGTATTTTTTTCATAAACAGCTTTACTTGCTGTTACTGTCATTATACCATCTGCACTATCTGCATAAGGGTTACTCCACACAACCTCGTCTTTATGTTCTAAAGCATCTTTGTACCATTCTCTATCCCTTGGATCAAATCCATCTGGTAAATCTTGAACTGGATGTAAATAAAACCTCCCATCTTTAGTAGCAAAATATGCATTTTTAACATCTTCTCTAGATTGATTAACCGCTTCTAAATTTTTCATTAACCACGGTGCATGCTCTGGCTTTTTTACTATGCTCTGCACATTTGCTTCCCTACTCATTTGTTCAACTAACTCTTCATACCCTTTTAAATAATATTCTACAGATCTCTTAACTTCTGTTACAGTCTGTATAGATGAATTTTTATACGTCTTATAAAGAATTTCCTGTGATTTTGAATAGGTTTGAATACTCAAGAATAACGTTAACGATACCATAACGGCAATAAACATAGTAATTATTCTAACTTTAATGCTAATTATCCTTTTTTTACCTACTTTTTTATTCATAACCCCGCCCCTTCCATACATTTCAATCTATTCCACAATAATTAACTTACTTTTAGTTTACAAACTTTTATCTATTTTGTCAATCTTCCCACTTTTAATCACTTATTCATTCTTTTTTGTATTTTTAGCAACTATTATTTCCTTCAAATTATTGTTAACATTGGTATTTTTATATTTATTTGATTTTAATTTACCTTTTATTCAAAAAACTTTTTTATCACATAAAAATAACACCGAATAATTCATAATAATTATTCGGTGTTATTTTTTTCTTTATTTTTCATTTTATAATAAGAATTTAAAGAAACTAAAATTATATTGTCTATATTCTATCTTTCATTTTGATAATATCATTCATTGATAATCCAGTACAATTGCAGATAAATGAATCATCTAGCCCTGATATAATAAGATTTTTAGCAATCTTTAATTTTTCTTCAACTGCTTTGCTCTCAAGGGCTTTTTCAAGGGATTTTTCCATTCCTTTTACAATCCCTTTCTCCACTCCCTTTTCAACGCCCTTTTCTATCCCTTTACGCATCCCTTTTTCAACTGCTTTTTCAACTTTAGAACAAAAATCTTTCACTGAATCACTAGTTAAAATATCTTCAATTAAACTTCTTTCATCGTCTACTTTCACAATAATCCCCCATACCTATTTACTTCAAGTGATATATATATAATATATTATAATTTTAAATTTTTATGAAGATAAACTTATCTATGTGAATAGCATTTCAGTTTTAGTCAAGTCTAAACCCTCATTTATATTCTTTAGTACATAAATATTCCTAATGCATATTCAAATATCCATCAAATCTTTAACTTGTTATTTATTTTTATACTCCTAATATCTTTTATCATGATATGTTTTTAAACTTCTCTTAAGTCTGCTAATACCGTTTTTGAAAATTAAACGACCATTATATACCTTATATTCAGATCCTATGAGTATAAAGAAAAATATAATAATAGTTACCGCTAATAATATCCCCCACATCATTTAACCCTCCCCATCACTCTATATTATATATTATATAATAAGTTATCTTAATATTCAATATATAGTTTCATATACCTTATTAGATATTTTCAATAATGTCGAATAGTGTTATTTTTTATCTCTTTATAACATTCAAATAGTTCTTAAACAAAGAGGCTGATATGATAATACATCAACCTCTTTGCTTATGATTTTACACCTTAAAATCTCTATATTATAATATAAGGATAAAGAAACATCATTGTTAATACTACATCTGGTATGAACCATATAATGAATTTCAAAAATGGTATACTTTCACAATCATCCTTATATCCAATATATGCAGCTATAGATGTTACTATACTTATAAGTACTGAAATTCCCATACCTAGAATTTCATTATTCATGGCACCTGTCATTAATTCATTCGCTTTAACATAAAACAATCCATAAACTTCGTAATTCTTGAATAACGTCATTATGCAACAACCAAGAAAAAAAATTCTAGCCTTTTTCTTCTTATCATGAATTCTATCATTATATATAGTTATTCCAATAAATACAAACATTCCAAAAACCATCCAAACCCACCCAAGGAAGAATGAGAATATGATTGAATACACTATAAAATTGAATATTTCACTAAATACATAACTTTTCTCATGATTATTCAGCTTATTATTTACCATTAACTTAACTTCATCCATCGTTGATAATAGGGCAAGATTGGCTTTTTTACTATCTTTTTCTTCCATAAATATGATAGTATTTTCTAAATATTGAGGATATCTACTTTGTGTAGCACTCTTTGTTATATATTCTATTTCTTCTATTTCACTACCTTTTAAATAAACTCTAGCAATATCATATTCAACTCTTTTCTTTCCCACAACTCTTTGAATAGAACATAAAAATTCACCTTTATTATTAATTTTAGTAAAGTCTCTCATCTTATTCTTATTTGATAAATCTATTTTACTTTTAATAACATTTCCATCTCTTTTTGAATAAATAATCATATCTATTCCAGCATATTTGCTCTTGTAGTACATCTCTAGTAAAACGTAGAACTGCTCCTCATTTTCCCCTAGATATATCTCACTTAAACTATTGAATGAACTGAGATTTATTCTCTCAAATTCTACGAACTTTAACGTCTTATCTCCTAATTTATATAAAGAACTCAAAAGCTCACCTGAGTTTTTTAAGGCAACCATAAAATACCTACCATCGCTCTCAATGACTTCTATCTTCCCTAAATTATCGGATTCAAAATACGCTTCTATTTCCCCACTCCAATCAGCAATTCCAATACCCTTTTTTTTCAATATACACAGTTTATCTTCATTCAAAAACTCAGCATCAATAACATCAAAAATTTCTACTGTGTTTATTATATTAAATTTTTTATCAAGAGTTAGTAGTGATAGTTTTCTTTTATCACCTACTAATTCAGTATACATTACCTTTAGGTTGTCCACTTTAGGCACAACTCTGATATTTCTGATATCTTTCCCTTCGGCAATAACTGACTTTTTAGATATCTCTCCTAAATCAGTAAATTTGATAATTTCAATATTTTCATTTTTTGCAAATACGGATATTAACTCTCCATCAATTCTACAAATAGCTGGCTCTGATCGGCTATTTCCCTCAGATAATTTTAAACTCTTGCTCCATGTTTCAGTTGGTGCTTTCTTTTCACCATTTGTTAATCTTACATAATGAAATATCACTGACGACAAAAAAATAAAGCAGCATAACCCTATAGATATTAATTTACCTTTCCTCATACACCCCTCCACTATACAATAATATCCATTTTATCATAATTTTCAGAATTTTTCATCTTTTTACTTTTCAAAAGCCCAAGAGTAATTCTACTCCTAGGCTTTTTGAAATAGACAGAAACCATTATTTTATTTCTAAAAATCGAATATATTAACCTCTTTATTCTCTTCTAAAACTTTTCTAACCAATTTATCTTTATCTGTTATTATGTTGTCCACACCTAGCTCAATCATCTCTTTCATATCTTCTTCATCATTCACAGTCCATACATGAACTTCTCTCCCAATTTTATGAGCTTTAGATACGAATGAATCATTCACATTAGACACTTCCATACTATAAAAATCTACATTTAATTGTTCTAAATTCCCAATAGCCATGTACATAATATATCCTGTTTTAATTTTAGAATCTATTTTTTCAACATCTTGTATTACATTATAATCAAGAGATGTTATTACCGTTGAATCCATTCTATTACTCTCTTTGATAATTCTAACCACTTCATTTACTAAGTTTTTTTCATGACCGTTTTTTTTGATTTCAATATTTAACTTCAATCTTCCATTTGTATACATTAATACCTCTTCAAGAGTAGGAATCTTTTCACCTTTAAATTTTTCACTAAACCAACTACCATTATCCAACTCTCTTATCTCAGATAACTCCATCTCCCAAATATTTTTATTTACTCCCGTTGTTCTCTTTAAATTGCTATCATGTATTACTACTATCTTTCCATCTTTTGTTTCCTGAACATCTATTTCAGCATAATCAGCTCCATTATCTATTGCAGCTTTCAATGAAGCTAAAGTATTTTCTGGTGCCTCATTTGAGCTTCCTCTATGGGCTGTTATCATAACATTATATTTTGTATTCTCTATTTCTAGCAATATTAATCTTGACGAAAAACTAAAGAACATAAATGCAACAACACCAACTAACCATAGTGTTCTTTTTCTCATTAAAATCTTATCAATAATACTCTCTTTAACTTTCAATTCTAAATTAATGCTTGGAATCTCACCTTTAAATCTAAAATACATCCTTGTAATTTGATAGACCTGTATAGGAATAACAATAAATCCAAAAGAAAAAACTCCAATTGAAATTAAAAGAGTTATTGCTGAGAATACCACCTGTCCTGTAGTTGTATCCATATTAACGCTTGAAATAATAATTCCCATGATCAATATTGCTATAATTACGATAATAAAAAGAACAATAAAATTTATAAAAATAAATCCTACAGTCTCTCTTAAAAAAGCTTTAATATTCTTTCTTACTAATCTAGTACTCTCTTTTAAAGCTTTCAAAGCAGATTTCCCCTCAAAAATAACTATATGAAGAGAGAATATCCATTGAACTGATAAAACTACTAATATTAATGTTAATAATACATATGTTATATTTAATAATGTATTTGAAAAAATATACTCTTCAATAAAATCAGGTATAGCAATTTCTGAAAATATACTTGTATGTATTCCAAACTCCAACAGAGGAGCTATTATTATGAAATATAATCCCATTATTACTCCGCCTATACCCATGAAGCTTTTAGTTTTTCTTATACAAAATCTAGCCACACTCCTAAAGGCTACTTCTTTTGATTTAGTATAAATTAAATAACATAGTGTTATTAATCCTCCAATCTCCAATATTAGAATAATTATTGATATAGCAATAATCCAAAAAATCGATAATACCCCTTGCAACGAAAATATAAATTTAGTTATAAGCCCATTTGCTAACACCTCATACCCTTTACTTTTCATAAGTAACAAAGGGATATATTTTAATAAAGGGATTAGTATAATAAATATAATTATCTTCTCTAGAATCTGAAATTTTATAATCATTCCTAGATTTCTTTTTATATCTAAGAATATATCTATATATTCTTTTAAAATCGGTACTTTCTTATTATCCATTAAATTCTCCTTTCTACAATTAATAATACTAACTTAATATTAATATCATTTTATTAAAAACATGTACAGTTAATATTACATAATTCCGTTTATATACCCTTAAACTAAATCAAAAGCCTATAAGAATATAGAAAAGATCATAAACAAGTTTTAAGCAGACCTCGAAGGTCTGCTTTTTAATTACTTTTCAATTTTATATTTCAAGAAATTCGCTTTATCATTTTCTTTAAATCTATATGATAGCGTAAATACATTGTATTCTTCTATAAATACAGTAGAGATAATACTATTTTCAGTTTCCCACGTGTAACCTGTATAATCTCCTTCTTCTGGTTTACTAGTCACTTCTCCATATTTAGCAGTTAATTCTTCAATTTTCTTAATAACCTCTTCTTTTGTAGTGTAATTACTCTCAGTTACAACAAAAAGTCTATTTTCATTAAACTTGACCTCTTCATCATTTATAATAAATGTATCCGAAAGATAAAAACTCTTTGCAGCAGTAGCCTCAAAAATATCTTCTCCTTCAAGAGCAATATTAATTACTTCTACATTAGCTTCCTCACCTATATAGTACTTAACATTCTCCTTCTGGAATTTCTTTATTATTTCTTTTGAACTTTCTCCCCACTTATACTCAATATTCTCTCCAGAACCTAACTCAACTTTTTTCTCTTCTTTATCTTTAATTTCTTTTCTTTCTTCTTCATTTAATCTAGTAGATACTCTGAATAAACCGTACTCACTATGATATTCTGTTGAAATAATTTCATTTTCCTTATTCCAAGTATATCCCGCTATATCCTCTTCATTTTCAGGCTTTTCATCAGGTTCTCCATACTTTTCAGTAAGTTTATCTATTTCTTTTTTCGCCATCGTTTTATCAATCTCTTCACTAATTACAGAATCAGCAACTAGAATTAATCTTGGCACTTCAAACTCCACAGATTCCTCTTCTATCAGCAATCCCTTAGCAAAATAGAATACTTGATCTTGAAAATAACCTTCAACCCCGATATCACTATATTTCACGCGTATTAATGCACTTTTATCATCTTCCTGCAAATAATATTTGATATTTTTATTATTTAATTTTTGAACTATACTGTTCAAATTTTCTCCCCACGAATAGGAAATCTCTTTATTATTATTCCCACCACATGCAACAAACAGTAAGGTTGAAAATAAAATTAATGCTAGAGCTGATAGTTTTAATGATTTCTTCATATGTTTCTCCTTTTCTTTTATGTATATAATTTTCCATAATACATTCTATATTATTCTACCATATTTTCGTTATAAAGGTTTTAATAACTTGTAAACATGTATCTTTAAACATGCTTTAATTTTAGACAAACTATATTTTATTCTTCAGAACCCTAGCCCAATTTCATTTTACTTCTTCAATTATCTATTATCAATATTTTTTCAGTATTTGACACTTTTTTTCATAATTGTTAAACTATTTTTATACAGTGGAATACGCCCATATAAAGGAGTTTGGAAAATGAACAAAGAACTTATTCTAGGTAAAAACATTCAAAATTGGCTATGGGAATATCCTCTTCTAAGAAAAATGATTAAAACTGAAGAGGTCTTTTGGATTAACCCTAAGCTTACTAATTTTAATGAAGCTTCAAAGAACCTATCTTTAACTGAAGAAGATGTATTAGATGCTCGTAATCGATTAGAAAGATTCGCACCTTATATTTCCAAAGTTTTTCCTGAAACAATGAAAACTAAAGGAATTATCGAATCTCCTTTAGTTGAGATATCCAATATGAAAAAACTCATTGAAAATCAATATGACTTTTATTTACCAGGTAATCTCTTTTTAAAATGTGATAGTCACCTTCCTATTTCCGGCTCAATTAAGGCCAGAGGTGGCATATATGAAGTTTTAACTCATGCCGAAAAACTAGCAGCAGAGAATAATAAGCTCTCTTTGGAAGATGATTACTCCGTTCTTGATAGTAACGAGTTCAGAGAATTTTTCTCTCAGTATTCAATCGCTGTTGGTTCCACTGGAAATTTGGGATTAAGCATAGGAATAATGAGTGCTAAAATTGGATTCAATGTTACTGTTCACATGTCAGCTGATGCTAAACAGTGGAAAAAAGACTTACTTAAAAGTAAAGGGGTTAACGTAATAGAATATGATTCTGATTATAGTAAAGCTGTTGAAGAAGGACGGAAGCAAGCTTTATCAGATGAGAAATGTTATTTTATTGATGATGAAAACTCTAAAACACTTTTCTTAGGCTATGCAGTTGCAGCCTCAAGATTAAAACAACAATTGGATGAAATTAATATAATCATAGATAAAGATCACCCTCTTTTCGTTTACCTTCCATGTGGTGTAGGTGGTGGTCCAGGTGGAGTTGCATTTGGCTTAAAATTAATATTCAAAGATAATGTTCACTGTTTCTTTGGAGAACCAACTCATTCACCTTGTATGTTGCTTGGGTTAATGACACAAGAACACGATAGGGTTTGTGTACAGGACTTTGGTATTGATAACATAACAGATGCTGACGGACTTGCAGTAGGAAGAGCTTCTGGTTTTGTAGGTAAAACCCTTGAGCATATGATTAGTGGTGATTATACAGTTCAAGATGAAACATTATATACTTTATTGAAATCATTGGCTGATAGTGAAAATATTTATTTAGAACCTTCTGCTTTAGCAAGTATTGCCGGGGCAATAAATCTTTTCAAGATAGATTCAGGTTATAAATACCTCAGTAAAAACTCCTTAGAAAAATCCATAAAAAATGCTACACACATCTCATGGGCCACAGGTGGAAGTATGGTTCCTAAGAATGAGATGTATCAATACTACAGAAAAGGCTCTTTACAAGATTAATACCGCATTAACCTTGAAAATAATAATCTATGAGGAGAACTAACTTCCAATACTAGGTGATTTAATAGGATCTGCTACATTAGGAATTGGGAAATTACTTTCTCAATGTTTGAGAGTTGCAATTCTTCATTGGTCTAGAATGGCAGAATTCACTGCTGATAGAGCTGGATTGCTCGCTTGTCAGAATATAGATGCACCAGTAACCACAACAATGAAGATAGCTGGACTTCCATTGGCACATAACTCTGAAGTCAATTTAGAAGAATTCAAAAACAAGCAAAAGAGTTCGAATAATATGATTACGACACTTTAGACAAAGCTGCTAAGTTATTCTGTACTGTAAGCAAATCTCATCCTTGGTCAGTTATGCGTGCTTCCGAGCAATACAACTGGATTACTAGCCACCAGTACACTGATGTTATTAATAGAGAAGGTATGACCTTAGACAAATATACCCTTATTTGCAGTAAATGCGGTTCCAAAATTCGTGTACCAAAAGGATTAGGCGATATTACTGTGAAATGTCCAAGCTGTAAGGAAAATTCCGAAATGAAGTCATAAAAAGCACGCGTCGCGTGCTTTTTATTTTCTACTGAGCTTCTTTAAATTACTCTTTTTTTCTGCTCTTTTCTCAGCTAATTTTTTCTTATTTTCAATTATCTTCAGTTCACGTTTTAGCTTTTCATAGCTTTTTAATCTCTCCTTGCTCAATGTTCCATCATTGATTGCACTTTTCACAGCACAGTTTGGCTCCGTTTTGTGTTTACAATCTACGAAACGACACTTTGAAGCAAGCTCCTCTATATCTTTAAATGATGCATCGAAATCAACTGAATAAATCTGTAACTCTCTCATACCAGGAGTGTCAATAACAACTCCTCCATCTGTTAACTTAACAAGTTCTCTATGAGTTGTTGTATGCTTTCCTTTATGGTCACTTTCCCTAATATCATTCACCAACATCTTTTCTTCCCCTAGTAGCGCGTTAATCAATGTTGATTTACCAATTCCTGATGATCCTATAAAAGTAACAGTATCATTATGGCCTATAACCTCAGCAATTTCATCAACACCTTCTTTTTCTAATGCACATACAACGTGAATCTCTATTCCAATTGCTACTTCTTCTACTTGAGCAACGCTTAAATCTATATCCTCACAGAGATCTGACTTTGTCAATATAATACTAGGAATAGCTCCACTTTCCCATACAACGCTTATATACCTTTCAAGCCTTCTTATATTAAAATCTTTGTTAAGAGCCATACAGATAAATACTGTATCAACATTTGCTGCTATTATCTGTTCATCTGCTCTATTACCAGCTACTTTTCTAGATAAGGAACTCTTTCTAGGCAATATCTTGTGTATGATTGCCTCTCCATGCTTATCACTATCTCTATCTATAGCTACCCAATCTCCAACCGCAGGGTAATCCTGCGTTCCATTAGCTTCATAATTTAATTTTCCTGAAACTCTTCCAAGAACCTCTCCATTCTCAGTCATTATTCTATAGGTGTGCTTGTGTTCTAGTGTCACACGTCCTAAATAATTTCCATTGTACTCTTCATTAAATAAATCCAAAGTATCTTTTTTTAATCCTAATTCAAACAAGTTTATTTTTTCTATCAATACTATACCTCCAGAAGTTTTGTAGTTTATTTTGATAATGCCACCTCTAATTTTCTATTCATAAATACATCGCTCCTTTCAGTTGTTTTTTCTCATATTTACATTTATCATTCTATCATAGGTCACTTATATAAAATAGGTATAGAATAACTATATCTATTCTATACCTATAATCCTTTTCTTTTTAATTTCAGCTACAATCCAAATAATAATTGGCAAAATCACTTGAAATATTATAACATAAGAATACCACACTTTATCACCCCATTCATTATAGTGCATTATGCTATCAAACTGATAGCAAGCTAGAATAATAATAAGCAATGCAATTGGTGTTACTATTACTTTATAATCGTCAAATTTAAATATCTTAGAAATCCCTTTGCAAGTAGCCATTAAAAATATACTTACTTTTATAAAGGCACATATAGTGAACATAGCTCCTTGAATTATTTCTGTTCTTTGAAATGCATCTCCAATATTTATTCTTAACCATATCTCGTAATTAGGATAATATAATCTAGAGGCTTCGTTTACCCCTAGAACCATTACAGCAATTGATGATAAAACCAATATTTCTATTCCTCCTATTAATAATCCTATCAAATATAACTTATAGGGCGTTTTTTTATGAGTAAAATTAGAATATGCCATAACGAAAGCTATTGTTTGAGTAAAAGGAAACAAAAACACTTCATAAGCTCCTTTAAACACTGGCTTTATACCATAATTTAGTACAGGACGAAAATTATCTATATTAAGAATATTTAACACTAATGCTATTGTAATTAAAGGAATGATTATGAAGAGTCTAACAAAAAAACTAGCCCATTCACCCACTACTTGAATCCCTGCTTTTACAATCCATACACATAAACACATAAAAATTATAGTTCCTATAATTTGAGGAGTATTAACTAAGGATACAATATTAGGAAACTGAGCGAAGTTCCTTACCGATAAAGGCATTTCAAAAAAAGCAAATAGCGTGAGCGCTATAATTATTGTCTTTCCCAAAATTTTCCCCAAACACATTTCTATTACATCAAATAAATCTTTGTTCAAAAAAAGACTTTGAAGTCTAGCATAAATAAACATAATTGGAATAGCCATAATTATTGCAATAATATTGGCTAACCATATATCTTTTCCTGCAGATAGACCTGATATATTTATTATACTTGTTCCCATTAAAAATAGAACCATAATGGATATCCCTTGTCTATCCGAAATAACTTCTTTTTTCATTGTTGTCCTCCAAAATTATAGTAAGTTAATACCATTATTTTTCAAATTAATTAATCAACCATTACTATTATTTGTTTAAAATAATATTTTCAAAAGATCCTAATACTTAATTAATATCCCAAGACATCTTTTGATACTTATTCCACCTGAAGGGAAATCTATTTTAACAAAGAAGATTATTTATATCTTTAATATCGTTAAAGCTTTTCTGAACTCTCTTACATAGCAAGTGGTTTTCTATATACTATAAATAGATACAGAATAACTATATCTATTCTATACCTATAATCCTTTTCTTTTTAATTTCAGCTACAATCCAAATAATAATAGGCAATCCCACTTGTAAAGGAAAAGCATATATATACCATGGTCCACCAGTAAATTCAAAATAATCTATCATACTGTCAAACTCAAAACCAGCTAAAATCACTGCAAAAAATGCAATTGGTGCTACTATTAATTTATAATCATCAAATCCAAGTATATTAGAAACCCCTTTAGAAGTAGCCATCAAAAATATACATAATTTAATAAACGCTCCAATGGTAAATAAACCCCCTGCAATTATTTCCATTCTTTCAAATATATCTCCAATATTTATTCTTAACCATATGGCATAAGCAGGATAGAATAATCCAGATGCTGTGTCTACCCCTAAAACTAACACTGAAAGTAGGGACAAAAGCAATACTTCCAATCCACCAATTAGTAATCCCATCAAATATATCTTATACGAAGATTTTTTTGTTTTAAAACTAGAAAATGCCATGATAAAAACCACTGTTTGAGTAAATGGAAACATAAATACTTCATATGCCCCCTTTAACACAGGCTTTATCCCATGACGTAATACAGGACGAATATAATTTATATTAATTATATTCAAAGATAGTAATAAAGTCATAAATATTAAGATTATTAATACTAATAAAAAAACCCTTGCCCACTTACTAATTACTTCAATCCCCTCTTTCACTGCCCAGACACATAAAATCATAATAATAGCCATTACCAAAATTAAAGGTGAATTGTTCAGGGATACAGCAACTGGGAATTGAGCAAAATTTCTTACAATAGATGCTATGGCCTCAAAAGCGTATAATGTAAGAATTATAACTACTACTTTCCCTAAAACCTTTCCAAAGCAAATTTCAATTGTATCAAATAAGTCTTTATTTTCAAAAATACAGTGCAATCTAGCAAAAATAAGCATCATGGGAATACCCATAACTATCCCAATAATCACCGCAATCCATATATCTTCTTCAGCCGTGAGTCCTGCTGCCATTATTGAATTAGTTCCTATAATGAACAAAACTACAAGAGATATCCCTTGTCTATCCGAAATAACTTCTTTATTCATTGCAGCCCTCCAAAATTATAGTAAATCCAGTAGGATTATTTCATCAATTATTATTATTAAATAGTTTAACCAAATAACTTATTTCCTATAAAAAAAGAAACTGACATATACAGTAACTATTTTGTAACCAATATTAACCCTTTCGTAACCTATCCTTTCAAAATAATTATTATACTCATTAAGGGCCATGAGATTTGTTAAATAATTTATGTGAGGTGTACATTAATGTTATCAAAGAAAATTTTCACTTTTATACTATCTGCAAGTATTTGCGCTTCCTTTACCGCTTGTGATTCAAATAGTAAACAAGCTTCAACACCAAAAGATACTAATATACAAATTAAGGATAATGAAAATAGTTCAGAAAAATTACACACTCCTGAACTTAAAGAAGATACAAAGGAAAATGATACTATAAACAACTTAGATACAGGCAATACTATTAGCAATTTGAATAATTCCGGAATTGCTGCTTTGGGAAGCGAATGGATTTATTACATATCAAAAAAGAATAATAACTACTCTCTATACAAAAAGAAAACAGATAATTCTTCTGAAACAAAAATATGTGATGATGCTTCACTTTCTATAAACATAGTAGGAGATTACATATATTACACTACTTATGGTTACATATATAAAATTAAGACTGATGGAACTGATAGGAAACAAATTTATGAAGAGAAAGTAAATCAAATTTATGTTGTTGATGATTTTATTTATTATCAAAAAATGAATGATATGAAAATATACAAATTTAATATAACTAATAATGAAACATTCAAAGTAAGTGATGATGTTGCTGAACATGGTAAATTTTTCATTAATGGGGAATGGATTTATTATTCTTCAAATGGTCTTCATAAAGTAAAAATTGATGGTTCAGAAAAATCTACACTTACAAATGATGAATGCCATTTCACTACTATTGTTGATAACGCCATTTACTATTCATCAAATGATACAATCTATAAAATGAACTTAGATGGAAGTAATAAACAAGAAATATTTAACGAAGAAGCATTAGCGTGGCTTAACATAACAAATGATTACATATATTTCAGCAATATAAACAACGGTGGTATTTATAGACTCAACTTAGACGGAACTGAAAAAACAAAAATATCAGATGACTACGCATATAAAATTAATATAGCTGATAATTGGTTATATTATGACTACGCCAAAAGACCTATGGACTTTAAGTGGATCCAACTAAATTAAATAAAAAACTTTTAATAACTAATATACTTATGAGGAGAGATATTATGAAAAAATCTATACGTATTATTTTAGCAACTGCATGTATTATAGGATTAGTAGGATGCGGAGCTAACAATACTACAAATTCAAAATCATCAGAAAATCAAAATGTAGAACAGAAAGAAAACTCTAACAACACTAAAAATCTAAATGATGAGAATAAAGAGAATCAGACTTCTGATAATAACTATGAAACATACCTTAAATTGATAGGTTTAAATAAAGAAGAACTTATAAGCACTCTTGAAGAAGAACCAAGTCCTATAGATGAAGATGGTCTTGAGTTTTCAGCAGCTGAAATTAGAGTTTGGTTCGATATAAATGGACAAGACTCAGTATCGCAGATATTCACACAGAATAAGGAAATTGATTTTAACGGAGTAAAAATTGGTGCTAAAATTAGTGACTTCAAGAATATTTTTGGTGAGCCAATAGAAGAAGATCGCAGTTCAGCATATAGCAATTTTAAATATAATGACATAGTTTTATCTGTATATTACAATTCAGAAACCCAAGAGACCTTCTCAATATATATCTTAAATAATTCTAAACCTTAAGCAAAACAATTAAATATTTTCAGCCTCTAACTTTCAGTTAGAGGCTATACCATTAATATTTATTAATATTTTTTTACTAGATTACCATTTTTTATTGTTACCTAACTAAAACTCACTTCTATTTTAGTTAGGTAACAATAAAAATTATATATACTTTCATACAAAAACAAAACCCCATACTAATAGCATGGGGTTTAACTAGAACTCCCTCATTTGGGAGAATTAATCTAAATTAGATAAGTTCGATGTTTCCAGCTTGAGGTCCTTTTTGTCCTTCGATGATTTCGAAAGAAACTTTTTGTCCCTCTTCTAAAGATTTGTATCCTTCTTTTTGGATTTGAGAGAAGTGAGCGAATACGTCATTTCCTTCCTCTGTAGTGATGAATCCAAATCCTTTTTCTGCGTTAAACCATTTAACTGTACCAGTCATAATTTTCTACCTCCGAAATTTTTATTTTCCTTAAATCTTTGTAAAAATGAATATCTGTAAAAATTTCGGAATGTATAACAATCTATAAAATTCTAAAATTTTTCTAAATACTTCACTTACTACGAAACAAGGTGCCTATATCATGATATCGCATAATCAATAAAAAAGCAACCCTTTTTTTAATTTTTTTTCATTATTAATATATGTAATAAAAGAACTCGTAAATATTGTATTGATCTCAGCCTAATTACATGGGATAATTTATTAATAAAAAAAAATAAAACCCCAAGCTAACAGCCTGGGGTTTTAACTAGAACTCCCTCATTTGGGAGAATTAATCTAAATTAGATTACTTCGATGTTTCCAGCTTGAGGTCCTTTTTGTCCTTCGATTACTTCGAAAGAAACTTTTTGTCCCTCTTCTAAAGATTTGTATCCTTCTTTATTGATTTGAGAGAAGTGAGCGAATAAGTCAGTTCCTTCCTCTGTAGTGATGAATCCAAATCCTTTTTCTGCGTTAAACCATTTAACTGTTCCAGTCATAATTTTCTACCTCCGAAATTTTTATTTTCCTTAAATCTTTGTAAAAATGAATATCCATAAAAATTTCGAAATGTATAACAATCTATATAATTCTAAATTTTTTCTAAATACTTCACTTACTACGAAGCAAGGTGCTTATTACATATTATCGCATAATGAATAAAAAAGCAACCCTTTTTTTATTTTTTTCATGATTTTTCTATTAATTTATTTAATGTATTGATATCAATTGGTTCATATATATTAATTTCTTTTGTATTTAAAATTTTATAAAAACAAAAAAACCCTATACCAAAAGCATAGGGTTTAATCTGCTAGAATTCCCATAAGGGAGAACTAATCTAAAATTAGATAGTTTCGATGTTTCCAGCTTGAGGTCCTTTTTGTCCTTCGATGATTTCGAAAGAAACTTTTTGTCCCTCTTCTAAAGATTTGTATCCTTCTTTATTGATTTGAGAGAAATGAGCGAATACGTCATTTCCTTCCTCTGTAGTGATGAATCCAAATCCTTTTTCTGAATTAAACCATTTAACTGTTCCAGTCATAATTCTTACCTCCGAAATTTTTATTTTTCCTTAAATCTCTGTAAAAATGAATATCTATAAAAATTTCGATATGTATAATACTATACGTAATTCTAAATTTTTTCTAAATAATTCTTTTACTGCGAAACAAGGTACCTTAATCATAATAGCTTACAATCTATAAAAAAGCAATACTTTTATTATTAATGTTTTTTTTTCTTCTTTATGATAATATGATATATAAGTAACATCAATATTTATAGCATGATTACAAACAAAAGAATTTTTTTATGGAAGGTATATAATATGATGAATTTTAAAGATTTAAAAGTTAAAGATGAGATTGTCTCCGCTTTAGCAAATAAGGGAATTAAGACACCTACACCTATTCAAGAGGAATGCATCCCTCTAATACTTAATGGAAAAGATGTAATAGCTGAAGCTCAAACTGGTACAGGAAAAACACTAGCTTTCTTAATACCCTTCTTTCAAACTCTAGATACTAAAAACAAAGCAGTACAAGGGTTGATAGTTACACCTACACGTGAACTAGCTATACAGATAACATCTGAAGCCGAAAAATTTTGTGAAGGTAAAGATATTAATATATTAGCTGCATATGGAGGGAAAGATATTTCTTCTCAAGTAAATAAACTTAATAATAACATTTCTCTTGTTATAGCAACACCTGGAAGACTTATTGACCACTTAAAAAGAAATACAATTAATCTTAAATCATTAAAAACCCTAATACTTGATGAAGCAGATCAAATGCTTTTAATGGGATTCAAGAACGAAATAGAAGAAATAGTCAAGTCTTGCCCTAAGAAACGTCAAACATTATGTTTCTCAGCTACAATAAGTTCAGAAGTAAAGAAGTTAGCTTATAGATTTACAAATGAACCTGCACTAGTTGTTATAGAAAAAGACGAGGTTATTTTAGAGAATATTAAACAAGAACTTGTTGAAGTTTCTGATAGAACTAAGCAAAATGCTCTTTGTACTGTTTTAAATGAAGATAACCCATTCATGGCAATCATCTTCTGTAGAACTAAACGTAGAGTTGATGATCTCGAAGAAGTTTTATATTCAAGAGGATATAACTGCCAAAAACTACATAGTGACATTAAGCAGTCTAAACGTGAACAAATCATGAAATCCTATAAAAATGCGGAAATTCAATATCTTATAGCGACTGATGTTGCTGCTAGAGGACTCGATATTTCAGGGGTAACTCATATATACAACTATGATATTCCTGAAAAACCTGAAGGATATATACATCGTATTGGAAGAACAGGTAGAGCTGGTCATAAAGGATACACTTGTATGTTTGTTGCTCAAAAAGATTTACCACTTCTTAATGAACTTCAAAAGCACATTAAAATGTCTATTCCTCATAGAACACTTCCTTATACTAGAGAAGAATTCAATAAGATTGAAGTAAGAAGCACTAGACCATTATCTAGAAAATTAAAAAGAATCAATGCAGAGGCTAAACAAAAAAGAACTGCTTCAAATTCAAGAAACTCAAGAAGATAAACCAAGGAGCTGTCTCAAAATGATTTTAAAAAATCATTTTGAGAATTAGCTCTTTTTTTATTACCATCTTTTCATTTTTTCTATTGACACATTTTACCACTTGTTATACTATATATATAACAGATAGATAATGTATAATTATTTTTCACATGGAGGTAATATTATGAATAGATCGAAAATGGTTTTTACTATTTTACTTTTAGTTATTTTTGTTTCCTCAATATCTGCATGTACAAACTCATCATCAGTTATCAATGAGAACAACACATCTAATGCAGTTGAAAATGTCAATACTAATAAAAATACTTCCCCAAAAGAAGAAAAAGAAAGTTCCTCTAATGATACGTTAGAGAATAATGTATCAGAAGAAATAGAAATAAAAATAAATGATATTTTCATCCTAATAAATAATAGAGAGTACGATAAGTTGTATCCCTCTTTTACTGAACAATTTAGAAGTCAAGTTTCTAAAGAACAGTTTGTAACTTTATTTGAACAATCATTTAATAATTTAAGTAAATTAAAAGGCATTGAATCTATCATTCCTGATAAAATTACCGGGCAAGAAGTATATCACGTAAAAGTTAACTTTGAAAAGGAAGATATTCCATTCTTGATCGCTTTTGATAAAGATGGATTAATCACAGCTCTAGTTGTTGATAATACAATTCAAGATGATGAATCTTCTAAGGATGATACTGATTCAAATCCACTTATTGAGGAAATTACAATTACTATTGGCACCTCACCTTGGGAACTACCTGGTAAATTGACACTTCCTAAAGATGACAGAACCACTAAATTACCAGCTGTAATACTTGTTCATGGTTCAGGTCCTAATGATATGGATGAAACAATTGGACCTAATAAAGTTTTCAGAGATATTGCTCATGGTTTATCAGAACAAGGAGTAGCAGTATTGAGATATAACAAACGTAATAGAGTTTATTCTATGCCTGAGTCATATACAGCTCAAGAATTAGTTATTGAAGATGTTCTAGAAGCTTATAAATACCTTTCTGCTCATCCTTCAATTGATAAGAGTAAAATTTATGTTGCAGGCCACAGTCTTGGGGGATGGTTAATCCCAAAAATTGCAAAACAATTACCTGAAGGTGCTGGATTCATATCACTAGCAGGTCCAACAAGAGCTTTTTCAGTAACTATAAAAGAACAATTAGATTATTTACTCTCATTGGAGCTAAATAAAAGCGAGCAAGCACAAAAGGCTTTGAATATGATGAAAGAACAAACAAATAATCTCGAAACAGGCAATCTATCCGATAATGCTTTTGAAAACCTTTTAGCTCATCCTAAAGACTTTTGGCTAGATCTTGAGGGATATATAGCTGCTAATGAGTACAAATCAATCACTCAACCTCTTCTTGTTCTACAAGGTGAGATGGATTATCAGGTGAGTATGAAGGATTTTGAAGCTTGGAAAAGTATACTTTCTTATAGAAATGATGTTACATTCAAATCCTACAGTAATTTAACACATCTTTTCATGGAAAGCAATTCAAAAACAGAACTTAGTACCCCATCAGATTATTCTGTTGCAACACATGTATCTCCTGAACTTATGAAAGATATTGTAGAATGGATAAATAGTCTTAAATAATTAATTTTATAAATAAAAAAGCTGAAAAATCTTCAGCTTTTTTATTGTGTTGACTTATACTGCAGATGCCGTTTCCCACACCTCATATAATTTTTCTAGTTCTTTAGATAACTCGCCATATTCGTAATACTCCTCATTTGTTGTTCTATCTGAAAACCCGTCTTCCATAACCTTTAATTTTTCCTCAAGTAATAATATATTATTTTCAATATTCTCCATTTCCATCTGTTTCTTCTTTTCACTCTTTACCTTATTGTTTACCTTCTCACGCCGTGTTTTCTTTTGTTTATCTATCTGTTGAATATTCTTCTCCTTTTGAACCTCTTTTTTAGTTTTCAAATAGAATTCATAATTTCCATTATAGGTAGTAGCCCTTTTATCTTCTATTTCTATAATTTTATTTACACAATTATTAAGATAGTATCTATCATGAGCTACAGATATCACAGTTCCTCTAAACAATCTAATTGCATTCTCCACTGCTTCCCTAGATTCAAGATCAAGGTGATTCGTTGGTTCATCAAGTATTAAACAATTAATATTCATCAACATCATCTTAGCAAGTACCACTCTAACCTTCTCTCCCCCACTCAATACCTTTAATTTAGCATTTCCTTCATCCCCATAAAACTGAAATCTTGAAATATACACTTTAGCTTGCTTAATATCAATATCCTTTACACTCATGATTTCCTCAAGTATGCTTCTCTCCTCGTCCTCAAAAGATATATGCTGTCCTAAGTAGCAATATTCGACCCACTCCCCTAGTCTCATAGCTCCTTCATAATTTGTATCCTTCCTTAAAAGTATATTTAAAAGAGTAGTCTTACCACACCCATTAGTCCCTATTATTGCAACTCGCTCTCCTCCACAAATATGAAAATTCACATCTTCTAACAATGTGTTTCCATCAAATGATTTACTTAGATTTTTCGCCCATGCAATATCTTTACTAGCTTTCTTGATATTATTTAACTTAAAATTAGGTCCAACCTTCTCATTAATGTGTTCATCTTTCTTTAAACCTGAAGCACTAGAAGATATTTTTTCTTTTAATCTTTCAATTTCTTTTTCTTTACTTTCTGCTGCCTTAAATTTTCTCATACTCCTCAAGTTTTGCACTTGCTTCTTTTTATCTCTTATTTGTTTTTTAGTATTTTTCTGCTCCTTTAGGTAATATTCTCTCATTATCTTTTTTTGCTCTATGAAAGAGGAATATGAACATTTCTTCTCAATTATAGTTCCTCCTTCTAGTTCTGCAATTCTTGTTATAACTCTATCCAAGAAATATCTATCATGAGATACAATCAATACTCCCCCATTAAATCTTTTCAAAAATTCCTCTAACCACTCTATAACCTTTATATCCAAATGATTTGTTGGCTCATCAAGTATCAATAAGTCAGGTTCTTCTATTAAAATCCTTGCTAGAATAACTCTCATTTTTTCTCCACCACTAAGTTTATCTATTGAAATTAAGAGCACCTCTTCCTTTAATCCTAATCCTAAAAGTATTTTTTTAATCTTGTTTTGTACCGTATACCCATCTATACTTTCATATTTTCCCATAATCTCAGAGTATTTTTTCATAAGTCCTTCATAATACTCTGAACCATATTCCTCTGCACAGCTCTCCATTTCCCTCTCTAAAGCCTTCATTTTTTTCTCAAGCTTGAATGCCTTTTCATAATATAAAGCGTTCTTATGGTCTCCTTTTAACTCCTCCATGTGCTGTGAAAGATATCCGACCTTTGCTGCTTTTTCTTTTATAACTTGCCCATCATCAGCTACTTCATAACCAACAGCTATCTTTAACAACGTACTTTTACCACACCCATTACTTCCAATAAGAGCTACTCGTTCACCTCTCTCAACACTTAAATTTGCCCCTCTTAATACTCTCTTTTCATCAAATTCCTTATGAATATTATTGAATTTTAATAAACTCATATCTTTCTCCTCCTAATATTTCGAATAAAAAAAGCCACGGAAATCCGCGGCTTTATAGCCACGAATGCAACTTTTCATCCGAAGCCAAATAACATTCAATTTTTTTATCATCATCATCATTGAATATAAATAGTAAATTAAAAGCTCTGTAACTTTATTTATAGGATTCATATAGTTAAACTTAATTTATCATGTCTCAAAATATCGAAGATTCTACGATTTTTAGACCTGTATAAATTAATAGTTTAACTTGAATCTCTATGAAAAGTCACAGAGCTAAAATATACATAAATAATTAACCACTTAAGAAACACTTATTCAAAGTGCCTTAAATAATAAATTCACTATTTATTAGATAATTATAAAAGCAGATCATAGAGCTCGACAAATCAATTCATAACAAATAAACACCTTATCCTTGAATTATAACTTCAAAAATAGATATATAATCTCACACCTAACAAACCTCTCAAAATATCTTTTTAAAAGGTTAACTACACATCTTCAATTATATTATTTGTTAATTGCTGATTTCCCAGCTCGGCTACTTGAAAGGCATTTAGCTCCGTATAAAACTCACCGAATTAAATTTTGTTAATAATTATTCGGAGCAAATTCCGTAGCCCTTAGCTGGTACATCACAAGAAAATTTATACATAATCTTCTCCTCCTGTACCATATTTTATGAAATTACTTTTTTACTATTTTACCATCTTTAAATATAATTTTCAATAGTTTTCAATTTATAAGGTTTTTACACAACAAAAGAACGCAGTTAAACTGCGCTCAGGCTGTTGAAAAAGAACAATCTCATTGTCACTACGACTCGCTTTGCTGCTCAGTCTATTTGTACTCTTTGTTCTTTTCTATTTTAAATACAAAAATATTCCTAAAAACTGAAATACACTTCCCCCTAGAACAAACAGGTGCCATATAGCATGATTAAATGGAATCTTCTTATTTACATAGAATATAACTCCTACTGTATAAGATATTCCCCCTGCTAGTAACCATATGAAGAAATTAAAATCTACTGCATCCAATAGTGGTTTTATTACAAAAACAACCATCCATCCCATAGCTATATATAAAAATAAAGATATCTTTTTAGATCGTTCCAAATCTTTCTTACTTAATAGTGTTATACTTACTCCAATTCCTGCTAGAATCCATACTGCTATTAACAAAAAGTACTTTTGCCATCCATTTAATGTTAGTAGCGCTATTGGCGTATATGTTCCTGCAATGAATAAATATATAGCCGAATGATCAATCACCCTTAGTACTTTCTTAATTTTTTCAATCCTACAACCATGATATAGAGTAGATGTTACATATGAAGTTGTTGAACAAACCCCATAAACAGCAAATCCTATAAATGAGCTAATATTTTTTGTCCAGTAAGCAGAAACTAGCAATGCTGCTGTACATATCACACTTAAAACAATACCAATTCCGTGTGTTATACTATTAGCAATTTCTTCCTTCAATGAGTATTTGTTAATCAACAAATTCTGATTATTGTTATTCATTAATACCCCTCCTTTTAATTAACTTGTGCATTAAATATACCCTAAAAATCTCATTATATATATCAAACTAATTACTACAAATATAACTGTCAACTATCTTCTTATATGATATCACTCTGCCTTCACTTCTTCAATGTTTTTCCATAAACAATGTCACCACTTATAAAATTACGCAGGAAAATAGAGCAACGCTATATTGCTCTATAATGGAAAAAATCACTTAATTTTGTCTCACTCTGTTAGGGCAGAGTTTTCGTCATTTGTACGTAAAATATTTATGTTATGAAGTTATCACCTTGTTTTTATCCTCGGCAACATCCTTTTTAGCAACAAGATATATACCGAAAGCTATCAATATTCCTCCTAAACATTTTCCTAATGAAAATGTATCATAGAATACTATATCTATAATTATTCCACATACTAATTGTCCAACAAACATCAAAATTGATGCGACTAATACTGGTATTTTAGGAAGTACTATATTACACAGACCTGTTACTCCTACTCCAACTGCTCCACCAAAGAATGCGTATACAGGAACCCCTTTTGGTGAGACAAACTCTACAATATTCATGGATATTCCTAGAGCAAGAACAATAGAAATAAGCAAGAATCCTGAAGCAAAATTTATGAGTACACCTTGTGCAACACCAACTTTTTCACCTAATTGTGCATTTATAGATACAGATATCACTGTTAATATCCCTGCAATAATTGCTAAAGTAATATACATTTATATCGCCCCTTTCATTTTCCTCTAAAGAACCACCATGAGAAATATCCCTATTACAATAACTGAATACCCTAAAACCTGATTCTTATTAAATTTATAGACATCATTACCGAATAACCCAAAATGATCTACAATTGATGAAAAAAGCATTTGTCCAAATACCCCACAAGCAACCGTTAGTGAAAGTCCGATATTATTCACTGTTAAATTATTTATAGTTACCATTACAACACCTATCATTCCTGGTATAAGCAAATATTTAGGCACGTTTTTAATTGAATTCCACTTTATCTTTTTTAAAAACATAAAAGTTAAAATGGTTATTATCCCCATAATATGAATGAAAAATATTGCTTGGCTATTTCCTAAGTTTGATGAAAGAATACCATTAAAAGTAATCATAACGGAAATCATAATACCAATAATAATGGAATAAGAATAATATTTTTGCTTCATACAATGCCTCCTTTATTTTCCTGTCATCTCTTGTGTACCACTAGACTAACATATAAACAAAGTGTATAATATGACATATGTCATGTTTTTAAAAAATATTTTTGGCTAGGTGATTTTATGAATGTTATTAATGATAAACAGTTAATTAAAGAATACGTAAATAAATTTTCAATTGATAAATTCTTTTCTAATGATATGCTAGAACATTTCGTATTACATAAATACAATACAGGAGATTTCATATGCTTAACTGGAGAAACCCTTGAATATCTTCAGTTCCTAGTGAAAGGCAAATGTAAAATTTCTATTTTTCTCGAAAACGGGAAATCGCTTTTACTTAGGTTCGGAGCTCCCTTGACCCTAATTGGAGACTTAGAAATCGCTAACAATACTTTATATGATTGCAACCTACAATGTATTGAAGAAATACATTGTGTATGTATTCCTGTTAAAATAATAGAAGAACATTGTAGTAATGACTCAGTTTTTTGGCATGAGATTTGTAAAAGTCTTTCAAGAAAACTCCGAACCTCATCAGCCTCAAGTTCTATCAACCTTCTTTATCCATTAGAAAATCGACTTGCCAGCTATTTAATTGCCATCTCATCTTCTCATAATGAGGGTAAAACTACAAGAAATGATATTCATACATCAAAGCTATCAGATATTGCGGATCTTTTAGGTACTAGTTATCGCCATCTTGCTAGAACCATAAACGTCCTCTGCGAAAAAGGCATAATATCCAGATTAGGAAAAGCTATTATTGTTGAAGACTATGAAGCACTTGCTGAACTTGCTGGAGACATCTATATATGAAAAACTTGTACATTCATCTCACCTATGCTTAAGATGAATGTACAAGTTTTTTTATGTTCCTTTCCTATAATTTTCTCTTTGATTATACCTAATACTCTATTGTTGTGTAATATGTAATTGCTTTATTTAGTACATTAAATAAGAATATTTTGAAGCATAAAATATCACACTTTCATTTTGATGTTAGATGTATACTTTTTTTTATTTTTGAGCAATTATGCAATCATGAAATTCTCCTACAAGTTCTTTTGATGACCAAATTCCATATTTTATTTCCCTAATTAAAAATTCATTCTTCCAATAGAGTTCTTTTACTATTTCTTCATTATGCGCAAACCCCTTTTCAGGAGTTTCTTTATTTAAACTATATGAATTCTCATTAATTCTATATTTTATGTCTAGATATGCCTTTTCCATTTTAATCTGATTACTTATAAATTTATTGTATAAATTAAAAGAAGATATAAAAACTCCACCTTTTTTTAATACTCTATAAATTTCTTTTAAATATGCATCAATATCTATTAAATACATATGAGTAAATACAGACCACATTATCACAATATCTACTGATTCATCTTCTATAGGAAAAATAATATCTTGACATTTTAATTCCCCATCTCGAGAATATGATCCATTGTATGCATCAATAAATTTAAATTGAAAATTATTATTTATTGCAGATATATTATCTGCACAATAAGAAAGTAATTTCTTGTTACTATCTATTCCTATGTATTGGCCTTGTTTATTTAAATAATTAAAAAAGTGAATCGCTATTCTCCCGCAGCCACAGCCAATATCTAATATTTTTTGGTCTGGTTTTACAGATAACCACTGAATAATTTTTTCTGACTGCTGCTTTCCTAAATTAAAATAATATTCCTTATCATCGAAAGGTCCAGTCCAATTTCTAATCTCAGGAGCAGGTATAAGTTTTTTAATTTCCATAACTACCTCCAGGCATTAATAATATTAAAGTTGTACTAAAAAATTCTAACTACAACATAAGATACAATTATTCTTTAAAGATTATTCTTTTGTAGCTACACATTTCAATTATTTTATTCATAAATCATTTTCTATTAGCAAATGTATATTTCTTAAATATAGATTATTTTACACTCATTATAAATGATTTAAATAATATCTAATCTCATCATTATTTAAAAACATAGCCTTGTTTAAAATACAATAAGATGGATGTTTCTGCACTAAAGCACAAACATCCATCATTTTTAATTTTCAATTCTCAATTTTTCATTATTCTTTTTCGCGCCTTTGTTTCCCTTTTTCCCAAAAACCACCATCCAGTAAACTATCGCAAAGATCCCTATAGCAATTATAAAGATTCCATTCCCATAAGGGATTTTCTTAGATAAAAAATGAGCACCCCATATTACACCAACCACAAAACTTATAATAAGTGTATTTCCAAAACTCTTTGCATTATTGGTTGAATATCCATTTGAGAAAGGCATCTCTATAGATAATTTACTATAACAAAATAGACTGATTACATTTAAAGCCATGAACATTCCAAACATATCTGGAAGAACCCGCACTCCCCCTACTGCTGTAAATATTACTGTGTATGCCAGGAAAATAGTATAGAAAAATTTTACTACAAAACTTTTAAATGCTCCTTTTTTGATAATAGTCTTATTTTGTATAGGTAACACATCATATATCCATGCCCCCTTATATTTTTCACTATAGGCTATCATAACAATCAAGGGAGCCATCATTATAATTCCCAAATATCCCATAAGATGTCTTGAATTCTCATAGAAATTTGCCATATACCCTTGTATTCCTCCATCTCTTAAACCATTTAGCATAAATATGAATGGAAATATAAATGCCATTGCCATTGAAGGGTAGATTGATTGTTTAAATTTTCTGTCCCTCTTAAACATGTTTGTAGTGAACTCAAAAACAGCTCTTTCTTGATAATCACTACAGAATATTCTTGCCACTAATCCACTACCTTTTTTCTGATTACTCTTTATTTTTTGTTCTTTTTTACTTTCAACTGTATTCATTTTATACAAACTATTTTCAAAATGTGGAACAAGTATCTTAGTGTATATAAAAAGTGAAATTATAGGCAATATCACCGTCCATATAGAGAAAAATATACTTATTGAGTTAACCTCTCCTCCAGATACAATATTTAAAGGCGCGGAAAAAACAACACTAGGCAAGAAAAACTGCCACCATTTAAAGCTGAATAAAATAGATGTATCCACAAAATCAAAGGCTCTTGCTATAAACTGATATCCTACAAAAATCGTAATACTCATAGCAATCTGCACATAATTTATTATATCCTTTAGCTTCTCTCCACTAAAGAATCTTAGAAATATAAAATAAAATAACCCTGTAAACAATACAATAGATATATCCGCAATTATAAGCTCTAAAATGAACAGTAGTCCCACTGCAATTCCATCTTTGAAGAAACTCACAAGAGTCATTGGTCCAGCAAACACCACCGTTATAAGTGCCACATAAATAAATATATGAATAAATCGTGCTACATTAGCCGTTTTCTCATCTATAGGCTTACTCCCTAGAAGCTGTTTCTCCTTAAGATCAAGTAGAACTGTTGAGAAATCAGAAATCATACTCATAGCTATCATAAACATAGTTATACCAATACCTACACTATATCTATACATCAATGGAAGATGAGTAATCATAATCAATGCAATAAAAATTCCTGTTATGAAATACCCTATAAGAGATCTAACAAAATAATTTTTGTCTTTACTTTCTGGCTCATTACTCTGCATACTCTGTATTGTAGGTCTTCTACCATCAAGCGTTAATTTAATCTGTAGTATCTTCCTCATAACATCGTAATTAACACCCATCTTGGTAAATATCAACTTAAATTTATCTAATATCCTTAAGCTCATAAAATTCTTCATGAATTACTCCCCCTTTACTGCACTAACAAACGCATCCGCTTTACTACTGTGATTGTTCACACCAGTAATATCAGTAAATATATTCTCCAGAGACTCTTCATGATTAACTCTCTTTAACTCTTCAAAGGTTCCATCAGCTGCAACTACTCCATCATTTAAAAGAATAATCCTATTGCTTATTTTTTCAACAACATCCATTATGTGAGAAGAATAAAACACAGTTTTCCCCATGTCTGCAAGTTTTGTTAGTACTTCTTTAAAAACCATAACACTATTTGCATCTAACCCACTTATAGGTTCATCAAGAAATAAAATATCAGGATCATGTATCATACTACAAGCTATTAGAAATTTCTGCTTCATTCCCTTTGAATAGGATTCTATTCTTGAAGTATAAGCATCCTCGATACCGAATACACTCATTAACTTCAACGTCTTTTCTTCAACTTCTTTCTTGTCCATTCCATAAACAACACCAATAAATTCGCTATATTCTTTAGCTGTTAAATTGTCATATATATCTGGAACCTCTGGAACATATCCTATTTTTTTCTTATATTCAACAGATCCATCCCTAATATCATTTCCAAATATTTTCACGTCTCCTTCGAAGTCTTTAACAAGACCTAACATAATTTTTACTGTAGTACTTTTACCTGCTCCATTAGGACCTATATACCCTATAATCTCTCCTCTATGAACGTCAAGATCAATTCCCTTTAAAACACTATTATTCCCGTAACACTTAACCAAGTTTTTTATTGAAATAATCGGTTCCCCTTTCATACTTATCTCCTCCACACTTCAGTTTTATTAACTTAGGCATATTCAAATAAATAACTAGTCAGTTATACAGAAAGAAATTATCATTTATATCTTGATATAGAAAAAGTGTTGAACCTTCACTATTTTCTATATCAAGAATCATAAGGTAAATTTCTTTCTGTATGCTAGTCTATTTAGTGGGATACTTCATCCTCGGAACCCTCTCATAGAGCAACTATCAGAGGAACCCAACTCTTTGTATCCCGTAAAATATCCGTCGCATCTTTGACTTGTTATTTATTTTCATATGCCTTAAATATATCACTTTCCATTATATACTAATTGTTGTTTTTTTTAAATAATTAAAACACCTATAAGCGTTTTATCTCATAGGCGTATACTTTTTATTCATATATTATTTCAATCACATCTTCTCCCATTGTTTTAGTACCAAGGGTAGTTTTAAACCTCTTTATTTCTGCTCCATTTGTTACAACCATAATAACAATATCTGATTTACCTTTTTCTTTAATGAACCTTCTATCAAATTTGATTATAGGATCTCCAACTTTAACATTAGTCCCGTCTTCTGCAATTCTAAGGAATCCCTTTCCTCCAAGTTCAACTGTATCAATACCTATATGGATTAGTATCTCAATCCCATCTTTCGTTTTTAAGCCAACGGCATGGTTTGTGTGAAAAATCATTTCAATTATTCCTTCTATAGGGGAATGAATCACCTCTTCTTTTGGCTTGATAGCAATACCATCACCTAACATCTTATTCGAAAAGACATGATCCGGGGTCTCTGCAATATTAATGTATTCTCCTTTTAGTGGCGCTTTGATATTAAGGGTTTTATTCTTTTTAAATAAATTAAACATACAACCTCACCTTTCCTATACTTAAGCCTAAAAAACATCGTATAATACATTTTTTTATATTTATGTATATTCCTCCATGCATATAAACGCATGGAGGTAATATTATTTTTTCATTTCTTCTTTCATATGAGTTACTAATGGATCCGCTACTGTTCCAACTATAATTTGCAAGTTATTTTCACCGAGCTTCATTATACCAGTAGCTCCAATTTCTTTCAACCTACCTTCTTGTACTTTTTCTGAATCCTTAACAGTTAATCTTATTCTTGTAATGCACGCATCCACAACAACAATATTTGACTTTCCTCCTATAGCCAAAAGTATTTCTCTAGCTTTATCAGCTAGCTCCGTGCTTTTCAAGTTGCTAAGCTTCTCTGATTCCTCGTCATCTCTTCTACCTGGAGTAGGAAGATCAAATTTCTTTATTACAAAGTAAAATACAAAGAAATAAATTAAGAAGAATAGTACTATTAATGGAATCATAAGCAATGGTTTTGTTGAAATATTCCAGTTGATACCATAATCAATTGCACCTGCCGAGAACATGAATCCACATTTTATTCCTAATGCCGTTGTTATAGCCATTGAAACTCCTGTCAAAAGTGCATGAATTATATATAAACCTGGTGCTAAGAATAAGAACAAGAACTCTATAGGTTCAGTTATCCCTGTTACAAATGCAGTAAACGCTGCACCTAACAATAATCCTCCAACTATCTTTCTTTTCTTTTTCTTTGCAGCGGCTATCATAGCTACTGCAGCCCCTGGAAGTCCACCCATCATTATTGGGAAGAATCCTGTCATGAATGTTCCAGCATTAGGATCTAAAGCTTGAAATCTCCATAAATCTCCTTTTATAAGTTCTCCTGCAGCATTAGTAAAGGTACCAAATTCGAACCATGTAATTGTATTCATTACATGATGAAGACCAAATGGAAGCAATAATCTATTCAATACTCCAAATGCCCCTGCTCCAGCTGCTCCTGCATCCGCAATAGAATTACCTAATGTATTCAATCCCCCCTGTATCCAAGGCCAAATAAATCCAGCAGCTACCCCTATAATCAGGGCAATGACGGAAGTTACAATAGGTACAAACCTTTTTCCTCCAAAGAACCCTAAAACATCTGGTAATTTTATTCCCTTAAATTTGTTATACATCTTAGCAGCTAGAACACCAGCAATAATACCTGCGATAACCCCCATATTAATTCCATCGTTGAAACTTTTAGCTACTCCTACAATAACATAATACCCTAGTGCTCCAGCAAGTCCCGCTACTCCATTATTCTCATCAGCGAGTCCCACTGCTACACCTATAGCAAATAGTAATGGAAGATTTGCAAAGGCTGCATTTCCAGCTTCAAACATCCACTTCCAACCAAGAATATCATCAGCACCAAGTCTTAAAAGCAATCCCATAGCTGGCAACACTGCTATAGCCACTAATAACGCTTTACCAAATCGCTGAAGTCCTCCAACCAAATTTTTTTTACCCATGATTCATCCCCCTTTATTTTTCTGTTCTAAAAGAACAGTGCAAACCCATAAATTTTTAAGAACAAAAAAAGAGCAGAAAAGTTTCCTTTCCAGCTCATGCCCAAATGGTTACACGCCTTACAAAAATACCATCATATATTATTTTTAACTCTCTCAACATGAAGTGCTATATATCCTATTTCATCTTCACTAACTTCCTTATACAATTCATCCTTCAGAATCTCACCAATATTCTCTGCAATTTTGTATGATGAATTTAGTTTATTTTTTATTGAATCGAGAATCTCGTTTTTTATAGGTATTCCCTTAATAATTCTCTCAATTGCAAATCTAATATGAGATATAAACCTCTCGTAATTAATACTCCTTCTATCCACTTCAATATTCAATAAATCCTCTATATATTCTGTAATAGTACTACATAAAAAAGCATATTTCACTGTATTAGATACCTTACCATCATTTCTTGCAGAATGTATATGCATTGCTATGAATCCAATTTCATCTTCTGGTATATGTATTCCTGTTCTCTCTTGAAGAATCTTCATTGCTTTTTCAGCAATCTGCATTTCTTTACTGTACAAAGTCTCAATTTCAATAACAAAGGGATTAGTTATGGTATCATTATTTTTTAACCTAAGGATAGTAAATGCAATATGATCTGTCAAACTAATATGTATTTTTTCATTCAGGTCTTGATGGAACTCTTCAGATATGAATGAGATGATTTCCTCACAAACTTCTACAATCTCCCCATCTACTCTTTCCATTAGTTCTATGAATGTATCCTTATTATTTTTCTCTTCAATGGCGAATACTTTCTTGAACTCCCCTAAGTCACTTAAACTGTCCCCTACTCTATATCTATGACCTACTCCTCGTTCCACGATAATTTTTTCTACATCTAATTGCCCTATCATTATGCCATTATTATTCAAAATTTTCAGGACTTTATATCTACCCGTTCCCATATAACTCTCCTAAATACTAATAAATGAATTACTATATGTTAGATTATATTTTAATTCTTAGTTCTTTATGACAAAAATAAAAAACATCTCATATTTAAGGTATGAAATGCTTTCCATTAATTAAAATTTGTATATACTTTATTTCTTTTCTCTAAATAATATCACCAACAAAATTGTCAATGGAACTGACCATACCAACCCTATACTTCCAGCTAAAGCAGTTACTATCTCAGACATCATCATATCAAGATTAATAATCTGCGTGTAACTAGTGTTAAGTACCATCAATAATAATATTAATTGTATTGCACCACCCACATATGCCAATATAAGAGTATTTGACATTGTTCCAATAATATCTTTTCCAATATTCATACCAGATTTCATCAGTTGTTTTGGGGTTATATCACTCTTTATATCCATCATTTCATAAAGGGATGAAGTAATAGATATACACACATCCATTACAGCTCCTAATGCGCCTATTATTATTCCTGCAAACAATATTCCTCTAAAGTCTAAATTAAGGTCCTTATAAGTAAATGCTATTGTTTGAGCATGTTCACCAGCAAGCCCTGTTACATAAGCAGAACTTCCAACAATCATAGCAATAACTCCCGCTATTGCCACTCCCCCTAATGTGGAAAGTGCTGCAGTTATAGATTTTCTATTTATACCTATTAATAATATTAAAGAACAAGCAATGATAATTGCACAACTAATTAATGTCATTAACACAGGATTGTATCCTTTTAATATGGAAGGAAGCAATCCTTTGATAATTACTATTCCAGTTATCACAAGAGAAACTATAGCATTTATCCCTTTACGTCGCCCTACAATAAGTATTGAAATCACGAATAAGCCAATAAGTAAATATGCATAGTTTGCTCTAGCTCTTTCGTATATATGTATACTAGTGACTTCTCCGTCCTGATCTTCAGTCATATTTACAATAATCTTTTCCCCTTCTTTAACAACTATATAGTATACCTCTACAGTTTGAATAGTATTTCTTATTTTAAATTTCTCCCCTTTGTGGATTCCATCTAATATTTGAATATCCATTTCCTGCTTTCTAAGGTACTTCTCATAACCATCAGGTTTCTCTTTAACATCTAAATCATCATAATGAATCTTTAATACTTTAGCCTTAGCTAAGTTATAGGTATCTTCTTTACTTTTACTATCAACCTCAGGAAATTTACTCTTTAAAGATATAAAGAACGCCAATCCTAAAGTCAAAATGACTATTACCAGGCACACCTCTATTATTTTTTTCTTATTCATCCAATTTTCACCTATCTACTCTTTAATTAACAGAAGGCTGTTCAATTGAACAGCCTTCAATAAAATATATAATTTTTAATATTACTAGTTACTTACTGGTATTAATAACTCTTGACCAACGAAAATTAAGTTTAAGTTATCTAAGTTATTAATTTCACCAATCTTATTATAATCAACATTCAAGTCTCTTCCAATTTTCCAAAGCATATCTCCTGCTTTTACAACATAAGTAGTAGTAGTAGTAGTAGTAGTAATAATAGTATCTGCTTCTTCTTTTACACCTAAAGCTTCTTTAACCTGTTCAACCGTTACAGATGCAACATTAGGAGTTCTTCCATCTTCTGATCTAGGTATTATAATCTTACCTTCGTTGATTAATTCAACAGCTTTAGCTCTGTCTTCCTTATCCCAGTTGTTTCCGATAAGTGACCAGTTCATTTCAACTTCTGGAGTTATTACTCCATTCTTTTCTTCAACGATGTATTTACCAATAAGATCTCTGATTCTTCCGTCTCCAAGGCCATACTGTAAATCATCTGATCCTCCAATTTTCTTAGGAAGCTCGTCTCCCTCTTGGAAAACAACACCATACTTTAATAAATGTGAGTTAGCTCTATAGTTGTTTACTGCTACTAAAAGAACATCTTCATCTTTAACTTCTTCGTTGTTGTTCTTTAAATCAACTATTCTATTTCCTGCTTCTTTTGTTATATCTATATTGTAAGTCACTCCACCAAACATGTCATAGTTATATGATCTTATATTTTGATCAAATGAAACTGTTAAATCGCCTTCATTAAATGTATTGAAGTATTGTGCTGACCATTCCATGTATTGCTTTAACTGTTTACCAGTCATCTCTACTACATATAGAGTGTTATCATACTTATATAGTAATGCAAGATCACTCTTCTTTATAGGTCCAGCCATTACATTTTGATCTGCTCTAAATAAAGCTGCTGCTGCCACATCAATATCTTTTCCAGCAATTTGCTTACCATAGAACATTTGAACATCATTTACGATTTGAATTGCTGCTGTAGGCTCTAATTGTGCTCTTGGGATATCTTTGATTTCATTTTCAGCTACAAGATTACCCTCTTTTAATTCACCAATTAACTTATTTGCATCATCAATAGCTCTTTGGTTGTATGATTCAAGAGATTTTTCTAATTCTTTATCTGATTCGTATGCTACTTTTTTCTCATTCTTATCATACATGTAATATAAGTCTGATTTAATATCTGTTGCTTTATCTTTTATTATGTATTTTCCATCTTCTTTTGTAAACTTTAAAGTGATTTGTCCTAATGCATTAGCATATTTATATGGCTCTATCATTAAAACACCATTTCTCTTTACTTCATCAGTTGCATCTTTAGATGTATAAACCTTTCCATCATAGTAGTAATCACCAACAATTTTGCTATGTGCATGTCCTGTTACGATAGCTGTTAATTCTGGGAAATTCTTAGCTATATCAATAGCTCCTGAACCTTCAATTCCGTATTGACTCTCTTCTCCCATGTGGTTAACTGCGATTAATACATCAACTTTATCTTTAATTTCATCAATTGCTTTTCTAGTTTCTTCAATAGGATTTGTTACTGTATATCCTTTAAGGTTAGCAGCATCCCAATTAACTATATTTGGTGTAACCATTCCGATTATACCAACTTTAACTCCTGCTCTTTCAATGATTGTATATGGTTTTGCAATTCTTGATCCATCCGCATTGTACACGTTACCACCAAGTGTCTCTCCTTCAAACTGATCAATAATTTTTTGTAAAGCTGGAACACCATAGTTAAATTCATGGTTACCTACTGACCAAACATCGAATCCCATTTTATTCATTGCAAGAATCATTGGGTGAATCTCATCATTTAAGAATAAAGCTGATGAGTTATCTTGAATAGTATCACCATTATCAACAAGAATCGTGTTAGGATTTTGTTCTCTTAACTCATTTATAGCTGTTAAAACTTGAGTTAAGCTTCCTTTAGTATATGAAGCATTTACTGCATAATCGTATGGCATGAATCTTCCGTGAACATCTGATGTAGCTAAGATTTGAATTTCAACTTCATCTTCATTAAGTTGTTTTTCCTCTTTCTTAGTAAGATCTTTAACCTCTGATGTTTCTCCTTCTGCAAAAACGCTCATAGGACTTATAACTGTAATCATCATTATAAGCGCTACAAGTAGTGCTGTAAACTTACTTTTATTTACCTTTTGCATATCTATACCTCCAAATTAAAATATCTATTTAACTGGATTTTACCAGCAATAGCCCAACAAGCCAATTAATTCATTAAAGTGAAAAATGGCGAATATTTGATTAATAAATCTATTTACAACGTTTTTTGTCTATAATAATATAACACATTTACTTATTTTATTAAAGAACTATTAACAAATTATTACTAAGTAAATTACTAATATATACCTTTGTTAGTATATAGTTTAAAATTCTGTTTGATTTAATAATATGCAATTTAAAACTGCATATTTTAGATATATACCCTTGATTTTTGCATATTTATTCATTATAATAATGATTGTGCACTTTACATATTGACCGAAAAAACGAAAGGATGATTTCATAATGAATAAACTAAAGAATACAAAATATAATTTTTTAAAATTCTTAATTCCCTCTCTAATAGGGATATCGCTCTTTACCATACCAATCAGCACTGTTGACGGGGTGTCTATTCCCGTAGCTCTTATATCCAACATGTTGCAGAATTTTTTGGGTAGTTCACTACCTACTTTAATCACTGCTTTAATCACTCTATCTGCAATTTTAACTATTCTATATAAGATATTTAAACCAACTTTTATATCCAACAATGAATATTTATGCAAACTTTTTAATATGACTCCATTTTGGACGTGCATGAGAGTTATTGGTTCAATATTCTCCATCTTAGTATTAAAGGGACTAGGTCCTATTGCCATTACATCTGAGAATACTGGTGGATTATTATTATCTGGCTTAATGCCAACTTTATTTTGCATATTTCTATTAGCAGGTCTTCTGCTTCCATTACTCTTAGATTTTGGATTAATGGATCTATGCGGTGCTCTAATGACCAAGATAATGCGCCCGATTTTCACCTTGCCAGGTCGTGCTTCTATAGATTGTATAGCTTCATGGTTAGGGGATGGAACTATTGGTGTACTTTTAACAAGCAAACAATATGAGGATGGATTCTACTCTAAGCGTGAGGCTGCGGTAATCTCCACTACTTTTTCTGCAGTTTCTATCACATTTTCTTTAGTAGTGATTTCTCAAGTAGGATTATCACACTTATTTATTCCTTATTATGGAACTGTAATATTATGTGGTGTTATTACTGCAATAATAGTGCCTAGAATACCACCTCTTAGTAAAATAGATGATACTTATTTTATTGATAACCCCAATGAAAGACTAGATTCTAAAAAAAATCTTACTATAAAAGATGGTTTTAACAAGGCTTTATCAACAGCTGAAAACTATAAAGGTGTTAAACATTTCTTTATAAGCGGTTTAGAAAATGTTATTGATATGTGGTTAGGAATACTTCCTGTTGTTATGTCTATGGGGACTATTTCATTGATAATTGCAGAATATACTCCTGTTTTTAAGATCCTTGGATTACCTTTTATCCCACTGCTAAATATTCTTTCTATACCTGAAGCAGCTGAAGCTTCTCAAACAATACTAGTAGGGTTTGCGGATATGTTCATACCATCAATAATTGCAGCAAATATAAGCTCTGAGATGACGCGTTTCATAATAGCTGCTTTATCAGTAACTCAATTGATCTATATTTCCGAGGTGGGTAGTTTAATACTTGGTTCGAAGATTCCAATAAATTTCAAGCAGTTATTTGTAATATTCCTTGAGAGGACATTAATATCACTACCTATAATAGCTCTACTAGCTCATATTATCTTTTAGTATGAATATAATTTAATAAGCGGCATATGAAAGTATGCCTACATCAATTTTATAAGGTGATATGTTTGAATTGGAATCACTCATCAAAACTTATAAATAAAAAAAGCTATATCTCTGCAATTATTACACTTTCACTTTTGATGATAATCTCAGGGTTATTAACAATAATTATACCCTCTGGTAAGTATATTAATGATACTTTTGTATATATTGAAAAAGAACCCTATCCAATATGGCGTTGGTTTCTTGCTCCATTAGAAGTTCTAATTCACGGCAATTCCATTGCTATAATCATGATCATAATTTTCCTTCTATTAGTAGGAGGATCTATTGCCTCATTAAAAGAAGCCAAAATACTTCAGTTTCTTATAATGAGGCTATCAGAGAAGTTCAGTGAAAATAAAAAGACCTTGATATTGGTATTATGTTTTATCTTTATGAGTCTCGGAGCTTGCTTAGGAATTTTTGAGGAGATAATTCCTCTTATTCCTTTTATAGTATTGCTTTCTTGGTCTCTAGGTTGGGATACACTAATGGGTTTAGGTTTATCACTTGTCTCCTGTGGCTTTGGCTTTGCCGCTGCAATCTTAAATCCTTTTACAATAGGTGTTGCTCAAACTTTAGCCAATGTACCAATTTTCTCAGGAGCTTTATTTAGAGTCTTGATATTCTTAATAACATATCTTATTTTAGTGACTTTCTTAATAAACTACTCCAACAAACTTGAAAAAGAAAAATATTCATCCCCAGTTTACTTTCAGGATTTAATATGTAAGGAAAAATATAATGTAGTTGATTATTCTCTTCTTAAAAATAATAATAATTTTAGAAAAGCAGTGGAAAATTTTTTATTTTATATGATGTTGATGCTTATAATAATCATCCTCCCGTTTTTCATTGTGTTTTTTTCAAACTACACCTTGATACTTATCTCTATTAACATCTTAGTTGCTTCAATAACTACTTGTTATCAAACCGAAATGCCTCTCCGTGACATATTCATCATCATATTAAAAGGTATGTTAGCGCTTTCACCTGCCATACTTTTAATTCTTATGGCTTCAAGCATAAACTATATTATAACTACAGGGGGAATACTTCACACCCTAATCTTTTATTGTTCAAATGCCATTAGTTCCGCTCCACCAATTTTATCCATACTTCTAATATATTTAATTGTACTTGTACTTAACTTTTTTATTAGTTCTGGAAGCGCAAAAGCATTTCTAATAATCCCTCTTTTAGTACCACTAGCTGAAATTATAGGGGTGGAAAAGCAACTAGCAATCCTTGCATTTCAATTTGGCGATGGCTTTAGTAATATATTATATCCAACTAATGCAGTACTTCTCATATCATTAGGGCTATCAAATGTTAGCTATTCAACATGGTTTAAGTGGTTAATTAAATTACAGCTACTCATGCTTTTAATTACTTCTCTGATTCTTTGTATAGCTTACTTTATTGGATATAAATAAAAGCACGGGAAACCGTGCTTTTTAAAAGAAATGTATAATTGATAATGGAGAATGGATAATGATGGATGTTTCTGCTTTATGGCAGAAACTACATCTTATTGTTCTTTAAGGCAAGGTGTTTTTACTCATTTTATCTGCGATAAAATATTGTATTTCAAGTATAATATTTCTTAAAAGCACTTGTTAAATATTTGAAATTAAAATAAGAAGCTTGTATAATTTAGATAGGTACAAAACATATTGATGTATAAAATGTTTGTATTGTGCATTAAAGGAAATATAATAGTTGCAATTAAATGGTGATAAATTACAAGAAACATTTTCTAAGATATTCTTGATATCTTGTGGAGGTAAAATATATGAATTTTGATATTATTATGGATATTCATCGATATAAAGAATGGACAAACATTACCGTTCCAATGTATGGATAGTGGCAAAATTCAAAATGTTGGGTGAAATATATAAGTGGTAATGACTATATTTTTAGGGTTTAAGATATTTCTTTTTGAAGTTAAAAAACAGGAGTATGATAATATTTAATATATTAAGGAGGAGTACAAAATAACAGGTTTTGTATATGAGAAATATGAAGAATATGAGAAGAATAATTGTGCTTATAGTTGCTATATTATGTTGTATTAGTTTTGTAGTTTTAGCAATTGATAAAGAGTATAACTACTCTATTGAAGGAAAAAATGGTATAACAGATGAACAGGTAAAAGAAATAAAATCAAGAATAGATAAAATCTACGAGTACTTTGATAATAAAGGTTATGAGCTTGATGAAATCAAATTCATCATGGCACATAATACAAGAGCTGAGCATCCCGAAGATAAAATAATAATTGACTTTGAAAACATAAGTGATTTTGAACTGATGCAGTTAATTTTACAACATGAATTTTCAGAGTATGTAAATTACGGACTCATGTATGGTGTTATGTATGATATTTCAAAGACTTATAATCTAGAATTTGAGGAAGTGACTTCTTATAGCATTCAAGAAGTAGAAGAGTATTGGGATTATATCTCCTTAGCATACATTAATTTTACTCCTGAAATAGCCTCTGAAACTGAGGTAGAGATATCAAAATATGTATCAGTAGAGTTAGTTAAATATATAAAGGGTGAATACGGAAGTGAGTATCTTATTAATTTAATGAAGGATTCTTCTGACCCTTCTAAAGTGTATAAGGTAAGTGAAATTTTAGATGCATGGATGAAACAGAATAATTCAGATTATGTTTCAAATAGAATTATGAATGTAGAAGTTTTTAATCAGAATCCTAAAAAGAATACACTCGAGTACATGACAGATAATATTAATTGGGTACTGTATCTAGATAAAAAAGATATTGGAAGCGACTATTATATTAGCGCTAATGATAATACAAAAGTTTTTTACGAATACATGAATAGTATTTACGATGAAATAACAAGACTTGAAGGAATATTCGATTTTGAAAGTAGTGAACTTCCAATGTTGACAATTGATATTTATTCAAATGAATACCTACAATTAGGTGGGATTTATTTGAATATTAATGAAGGAATCAAATTGAACGGAATTGTGGCATTTAGTCATGAATATATTCATTTTCTTGATAAATCTTTAGGAACATATCCTGCTTATGATGGATTAGTGGAAATGCGAGCTGTATATTATTCAAGTGGCTTTAAATTAAATAATTTAATGTTTGATGAAATCTTCATAGAACAAAGGGATAAGCGGGCGAAAGAATGCAGTGAAATAGGTACGGTTAATCCCTTTACTGAAACTGAAAAATTCTTAGGAAGAGCAATGACATATAATGATTATAACTTGTTATTTGCAGACATATATGTTCATGAAATGCTTGAATCGGGTCATGAGATGCCAAGTTTCTTTGAGGCAAATAGAAGAAAAGGATATCCAGTAGAGCATTGGAGGTCACTAATGAATTATTTAGTAAAAAAATATGGTAACGAAGCTGTTGATACTATTATGTTAGATCAAAAGCTACCAGATGGAACGAATAAAGATATGACAGATGTCATAAAAGAGTGGAAAGTGTATATTACTAATTTCAGTGAAAAAGATTATGGTAATTATTATGATTAACTAATTATTATGGACATTCAAATGTTTTGTATGCTTAAGAAGTAAGTTGATTTCCATGAAAAAAGAATCTACTTGCTTCTTTCTAATTTCATTCACTAAATTTAAAAAGTGTTTTAAGGCACAAAAAAAGAGTTTTGAGTCGTAAATCTTTATTCAATATAATATTCTATTACGTTGAATTTAAATAAAAGATCCATGATAAAAGTTCATATCATAGGCTTGTCCCCCTTTTATTTTGAATCTGCGAATATTTCATCGTATATTTGAATATTTGTAAATAAAAAGGGGGGGAATTTATGAAAAAAATCGGTGTTGGCTCATTATCTATATTTCTTATATTTATATGCTATATTTTAAATAAGTTATCTATACTTAGATATTTATTCTCTTTAGTTGGACTACCTATTTATTCATATTGGGGATATATAAAGTACGATAATACATCGTATGTTTTAATTGTTATATTAATAGCATCATTTTACATAGGTAAAAAATATCCTTATCATTTTGGTGCTAAAATAGGTTCATTACTGTCTATACTTTCGATATGTACTAGTATTGGCCAGCTTTTAGGGTTCATACTATCATCATAAGTATTATGGGGTAAGGCAACCATTCATGTATTTTAGGTCAACATTATATTTTCTTGAAATTATTAGTCAAAAATCAAAGTATTATAAACATCAAATTATAAACAAATCAGTACTTCGATTATAGTACTGATTTATGGTACCTGTTCACTCATTAGGAGTCTTTTTTTATAACTATACTGAGGTAATTTATGGTAAAATAGGATAAGCGATTGAGGCATAAAATACTTGTATTGTGAAGTAAAAAAGAATAATTCCAAATTAATAATGGTAATGTTTTGTGAAGCAAAAAAAGGGGGGAATTAATATGGTAGATGGTATCACATTAATTTTTTCAGGATTAATATGTATATTCTTACAAAGGACTGAGTGGCATAAGAATTACATTGAAGAACATAATTTTACCGACTCAGAGGAAATTTGGGTTTTTATTAGAAATGTAATGGGAGTATGTTTAATATTTATTGGAGTATTGATATGTATTATTACTCTAATAAATTAATTAATTCTCAATATCTTTGTTTTGTAATGCATTAAGACTTATATTGAGATATTTGTCTGTATTTTGATTTTAAAAAACCACTAACATAAATTTGTTAGTGGTTTTTACTCTAAAGCAAATTTCCTTTTATAAGTCTAAATATAAAAGGAATTATAGATATTAATAGTGAAATTGTATTTATAATAACATAAATACAGAAATAGTTAATTAATTTTTCATATTTCTTTTGGATAAGTTTTTCATCAGTTTCACTACCTATTCCTTTTATGAATTTTGCGATAATGATAAATAAAATCACTATACTAAGACTTAATACTATTAAAGAAAAATTAACCCAATTCCAATTCTTTAGTATGTCATATTTAAATAATCTAATTACATTGTCAATTTGGCATGCAATGTTAATAAGTGTTAATACGACTAATGCAATACTACTCCAAGCTAATAACTTTAAAGTCTTTCGCAAATTTACACCCCCTATAAAAATATAATTAACGCCGTAGGACATTGACATGCCCGAAATTAGTTACCAACTATAAACTCCACAGCCTTCAAAATTTTTTCATCTAAATCTTCTGGGTACCAGTGGCCAATTCCTTTATTAATATGGTATTCATGAGCAAGTCCAACTTCCTTAAATAATTTTAAAAGATACTGAACAGTTGGGTCAGTGTCCTGGTCCCCTTCAAGAATAACTATTTTTGTTTTTCTTTCTGCTAATTTCCTTGTGTCTTCATGTCCGATGCTATCTAAGTAATCACCAGGACATAGTCCAATAACACCTTTTATTGGGATAGTGTTTTCATAAGCAATATTAATAGAAGTAGTTGCACCACCAGAGAAACCTCCAATTATTACACAAGTTTCATCAATGGAATAGTCTAATAATAATTGCTCATAGCAATCTTTTAGTTCTTTTCTTGATAGAGCTGGATCACTTAGCCATCCAAAGCTTTTATGAAAATACATTTGTGATGATTGAGGATATACAACTATGTATCCTTTTTCTAAAAGTGTATCAGGTTTCCAAAACCAGCTAGTATTTTTTATATTGCAATGAAATCCATCACCATGTAGACAAAAGAATAATGGATGTTTTTTTGTTGGATCATAAGATTTTGGAAGGTGAACTTCATATTTGAACTTAGAATCTTCTTTAGCTTGCTGAAGTAGCTTTGTATTTAAATTATTAAGAGACTCATATTCAGGGTGGTTTCTTAATAAATCAAAGTCTGGCCAGTGTAGGGGAAATGGATAACCTTTTTCAAGTGATTTTTTTATAAGATTAATACAGCTCTCACTATTATTGGTTTGAGTATATATCATAGATTCATCCATCATAAGTTCAAATAAATTTTCTTCATATTCATCTTTTGGTAAAAGTTCATTTGCATGAAGGAGTATATTTAAAACTTCATCATACTTTTTTTCAGATAAGGGTATTGAATAGTATTCTTCAAATTCATAAAAATTTCTATAATTCATATGTATCTCCTTTAAATGATATTTTTCTAAATTTTCTTTAATAGGTTAATTATAACATATGAAGAATTATGATACTATTAAGGATATTCATAGGCAAAATCAAATACGTGATAATTACGTAGCAAAATTTGAAGAAGCACCTGTTGAATCTATACTGTTTGATGAACAACCTTCTTATTCAATATATTAAATAATGATTTGAATTGTTTCCTACCAAAAATTAAAGGTTCTGACCTTTGGTCAGAACCATCCTTCATTATCCATTCGCTTTTACTTTATAAACTCTTGCTTCATAAGGTCTTAATTCAACCTTACCTTCTTTAAGAAGTGAAAAATCATTTTCTCTCTTTTCATAGTTCCATAAGACAAGTTCACAGTCATTAGTCACTAATTCTTTATCCTCTATCTTAGGCTCTCCACCGAAAAAATTCACCATTATTAAGAACTTCTCACCATCTAATTCACGCGTATATGAATATATCTCCTCATGGTCCCTTCCGATTTCTTTGAAGTCACCATATACTAATGATAGATTTTCTTTTCTTAATTTAATTATTTTCTTATAATAGTTCAATATAGAATTTTCATCTTGAAGTTGCTTTTCTACATTGATTTCTTTATGATTTTCATTTGCTTTAATCCAAGCTTTCCCTGTTGTGAATCCGGCATTCTTACTATCATCCCACTGCATTGGCGTTCTTGAATTATCTCTTGATGTATTGTGTAACCCTTTTAGGTAGTTTTCTTCTGTCACCAATCCTGATTGTACAAAATCTTTATGCCTATTAAATGCAGATATGTCCCTATAATCCTCTAATTTGAATGTTCTATCATTTGTCATACCAATCTCATCACCATAATAGATAAAAGGCGTACCTTTTTGAGTTAATGGTAATGTAGCTAACATTTTCGCAGATTCAACGTGATAGTCTTTATCGTCCCCAAGTCTTGATACTGTTCTAGTCGTATCATGATTTGAATAAAATAATGGACACCAACCTTCATTGTCTTCTCTCATCTGCCATCCACTCATATTTTTCTTTATATCATTAATTAAATCTATCTTAGTTGTTTCCCATGCTTCCTTACCTCTTCCAACACTATGCATATCAAAGTGGAATGTAAAATCAAGTTCCTTCTTATCAACTCCAGTATAAAGGTATGCGTTATGATAACCGATTCCACCAGTCTCTCCAATTACTACGTGCTCGTCCTCAAACACATCTCTTTTTAACTCTTTAAGATAATCATGTACCTCTGGTAGATTCTGAACATATTTAATAAAATCTCCATAAACTTGACCTTCACCAACTTCTCCATCTGGGAAATTTGCATCCTTACCAAGATGATTAATAGCATCCATTCTGAAACCATTAACACCTTTATCAATCCAGAATTGTATCATATCCTTAATATCTTTTCTTAAATTTTCATTCTTCCAGTTAAGGTCTGGTTGCTTTTTAGAGAATAAATGTAGATAATACTCTCCTACTTCTTCATCATATTCCCATGCACTTCCTCCAAAAAATGATCCCCAGTTATTAGGAACCTGACCATCCTTACCTTTATTCCATATATAATAATCTCTATACTTATTCTCCGCAGATTTTCTTCCCTCAACAAACCATGGATGTTCATCTGACGTATGATTAATAACAAGATCCATAACAAATTTCATATCTCTTTTCTGTATTTCTTTCAGCATATAATCAAAATCTTCAAGAGTACCAAATTCATCCATAATATCTTCAAAATCACTAATATCATATCCATTATCATCATTGGGAGATTTATTAATAGGATTCAAATATATAATATCAACACCTAAATCCTTAAGATAATCTAATTTTTCAACAATCCCTTTTATATCCCCAATACCATCTCCGTCTGAATCCTTGAAACTTCTAACATAAATCTGGTATGCTATTCCTTCTTTCCACCATCTTCTGTTCATTGAATACCCTCCTAAATCGACTTTAATCAATACTTATGCAAACGCTTTCATTGATTGTATTATATCATTTTTCTTCTATAATCACAACTTCAATCATAATATCTTAGCATAACTTAGTTTAGTATTTCTTAACATTTTTTTGAGAAGGCTTTGATTAAAATTGATGTTGATAATATAATAATGTAGCTTATATAGGTTGTATTATTCCAAGCATATTGCTATCAATCTGCCGCGTCATCGTATATGAATAGTTTTGAAAATATTTATCCCAAAAACCTCTAGCAGTTGGATTTATAGTACCATGAGTTACACAAATAGTTTTTATTCCACATTCTTTAAGCTTATCATTTGCATATTTGAGCATCTGTGAAGCTATTCCTCTTCCACGATAATCAGGATTAAGAAATACATCTCCCATACAAACAGTACCCTTGCCCCCAGTAATAAAAGCATCTCTGCCTGGTTCAGAATCTATCATCCCTATAAGTTTATTACCATCAAAAGCTGCGAATATCCGCATATCATCTGAAAGGAAGTCGTCAAACCTATCTTCTAATGGCAAAAAATAACGACAGTGATAAAAAACTGGACTCATTCTCAAATGATTTATTGATCCTCTATAAAATTCCATAATATCACTTCTGTAAAACTTAAGTTCCTCTTTATTAAGTTCTTTAAATATATAATCTTGACACTTATTCAATTCAAATGGTTCAGTAACATCCCTGATAACATCTGTCACATCCATTGAGAATGAACTCATTATATATGTTTGCAGCACTTCAATATCATGAGCATAAATATTTATTCTAAGACTCTGAGCATATTTTTCACACAGTTCCTTTGCAACATACTGAAATAGTTTGCCAATTGTAACTGCTCTGTTTTCACTTCGAATCCCATATCCAAACAAAGGAGATGTTGCCCCCTTATCCCCCTGCTCATTAATGTTAAATATATCACCAAAAGCCAAATAAGCTACAAGATTATTATTTTCAAATGCCATCTTACCATTACCACTTTTAAATAACTTTTCTAGTTTTGTTCTGAAATAAACCATATAATTTAAATCAGGTAATCCCCCAACATGTTTACATTCCATTTCATAGTTTTCCTGTGCCAAACTTACAGCATCCTCTAAATACAATAAATCTAAATCACGTATTTCCATAATTATTCCCCCCCAATACTAAAAATCATCAACCTTTGACAAGGATCTGAAACGTTTATTATGTGTTTTAAAGTTTCCCCGGACCTTCTTTTCTTTAAATAGCATATTTTCGTATTGTTCTATATCTTCATCAGATATATCTACCCCCATATTAGCTACTTTTTTTATTTGTTTTTCTACCTTTTTTACATATAATTTATCACGCTTTACTTTACTTTCTTCATTATCACGAAAATAATTTCCAGAGTGATTACGCTTATATGATTCAAACTGTTTTTTTTCTATACTATTTTTTTCTGACACAAAATCACCTCAATTTAAAATGTACTAACCGGTTATAATACTTATGATTATAGCAGTACATACCAACTGAAACTTGTCCAAAATCGTTAAATTACTTATATTTTTTATATACATTCTTATAGTAAATAAAAAAAGAAGAATCTCAATCTAGAAATTCTCCTTCTTTATTATTTATTAACTGTTTCTACGCTTTAGCCTGTTAAATTAAAAAACAGATATTTCAACGGTTTCACCAGACTTAGCTTAATCATTAAAATGTGTGTCTCTGAATACTCTCATTATTTCAATTGCTTTTTCTTTACCAAACCAACCTTCATTCTCACCTATTCTTGGATACAAGCCTCTAAGCATACTCATTTCTTTATATTCCAATTCACTAATATCTTTTTCTTTTCGTTCTTCCTCAATTGCAATAATTTTGTTATCTCCATCATTTCTTAAAAAACATCCAATAACTTTTGCCTGTATTCTATCACCTAATGACAGCTGCTTTTGTGTTACTACATATATATCCAAATGTTTTTCTGGAGGACTTCCATACCCTTCTATCCAACCATATACACCGTCAAATCCTCTCTCATACATCAAACTCCCTGAATTTGTTTCAATGAAATAATCCCCTTCAGGTATATACTTTATTCTTTTCTCATATTTTTGTGTTTGTTCAACTCGCATTGTTATAATCATATTAACCCCCCTCCTATTAATATGGTACTCTACTCTTGAATACACGCCTTAACTGTGTTTCTTATTCACTAATAATTATTTAATTCCAAGCATTTATAACCAATTATACCACATACTACATATTTAATTAATAACTATAAAAATCTCATGATGAATAATTATAGTAAAAAACTCAGGTGGATGTCTTTCCACCTGAGCCCATAATTTTTTTTATTGCATGATCATACTTAGTATTTTATAACTATCGCTTCAAATGGTCTTAATTCCATTTCATCTTTGATTTCAACATCTTTGTAATTAGAAATAAAGATTTCACCATTTCTTCTTTTAAACTCTTCTGGTATTTGGTAACTAACTTCTTCCCCTTTGAAATTCAGTATCACAAGTAGAGTTTCACCTTCCCACTCTCTTTTATAGCAATAAACTTTTAGGTTATCTTTATCAAACTCTGTGAACTTACCATAAACCATTACTTCGTTATCTTTTCTTAATGAGATAAGCTTTTTATAGTAATAGAATATTGATTCCTTATCTTCTAATGCATTTTTCACATTAATTTCATCATAGTTAGGATTTACTTTCAACCAAGGAGTTCCTGTTGTGAAACCTCCATTCTCGCTGTTATCCCATTGAATAGGAGTTCTTGCATTATCTCTTCCCATTCTATATACTCCTGCCATGAAATCTTCTTCCTTCATGATTCCACCTTTAACAAGCTCATCATATGCGTTTAATATTTCAAGGTCTTTATAGTCATTAATGTTCTCAAACTTAACGTTTGTCATACCAATCTCTTCCCCTTGGAATACATAAGGTGTACCTTTCATAGTATGAAGCATTGTAGCTAACATTTTAGCAGATTCAACTCTATATCTTTTGTCATCGCCAAATCTTGAAACCATTCTCGGTTGATCGTGGTTATTAAGATATAAACTATTCCACCCATCATCCTCTAACTCCACTTGCCATTTTGTCATTATAGTTTTGAATTCTGGAAGTTTCCAATGTTTATAATTCCACTTTGGTCCATCAGTATCAATTCCCATGTGTTCAAACTGGAATAACATATTCATCTCATTCCTATTCTCACCAACATACTCTTTAGCCATATCAGGAGATACTCCTGGACACTCTCCAACAGTCATAACATCATATTTAGATAGAACCTCTTTATTCATTTCCTGAAGAAATTCATGAATTCTAGGTCCATTTAATGAATGTTCTCCAAAATCCCCATATAATGCTCCTGGCCAAACATGTCCATCTGGTAATCCTGGCACCTTACTGATAAAGTTTATAACATCCATTCTAAAACCATCTACACCCTTATCAAACCAGAACTTCATCATATCATAAACTTCTTTTCTAACCTTCTCATTTTCCCAGTTAAGATCTGGTTGTTTCTTTGAAAATAAGTGAAGGAAATATTCATCCGTAGTCTCATCGTATTGCCACGCACTTCCACTGAAAACTGATCCCCAGTTATTTGGTGGGTTACCATCCTTACCTTTTCCCCAAATATAATAGTCTCTATATGGATTATCTTTTGATTTTTTTGATTCTACAAACCACTTATGTTCATCAGAACTGTGATTCACTACTAAGTCCATAACAAGCTTGATACCTCTATTGTGCATTCCTTCAAGTAGTTCATTGAAATCTTCCATAGTTCCAAATTCACCCATAATATTTCTATAATCACTAATATCATAACCCATATCATCATTAGGAGATTCATACACTGGATTTAACCATACAATTGAAACCCCTAATTCTTTAAGGTAATCAAGTTTTTGTATAACTCCTCTAATATCACCTATTCCATCCCCATTTGAATCCTTAAAACTTCTTGGATATAATTGATAAACTATTCCTTCTTTCCACCATGTCTTGTTCATCATGTTTCCTCCTCAATAATATTTACTATTAAAATCTATAATAAGTTTCATTTTGTCTTTACACTATACGTTCTTCATCATTCCACCACTTCCGTTGTTCCTTATGTTGAAAACCATATATATTTTAAACTTTAGTTGAGCTTACTTATAAAAAAGTATACAATATATATTGTGTCTTGATAATAAATCAAACTGACTTTTTTTATACAAAACCGACCTTCGAGGTGATTTTATGTTTTTTGAAATTGATTTAAATATAATTCCTAAAGTCAGATATATAGGTCATGTAACATATAATTTCCCATGGATACATTTTGAGAGGGTAATAGATGAATTTATTTTATATATAATTGAAAGCGGTGAAATGTATATTGAGGAAGATGATAAAAAACATCACCTTCTTCCAGGAGATTGCTTTTTATTAGAACCAAACAAACTTCATAGAGGATATAAGGAAGCTTGCTGTTCATATTACTTTATTCATTTTAAACATTCTTCTTTAACCAAATCCTCACTTAATAAAAATAATATTTGTGACTACTTATTGGAAGCAAGGACGAACTCATTATCATCAGATATATTTAGCGAATCAATATCCACAAGCTATAGTTCGTACTATCCTAAGATGTTCACTATCAAAAATGAAACATTACTCTCAGAAATTTCTTCAATCCTTACATCTGCTATTGATTATTATAATAGCAAACTTGAGCATTATAAATTAACTTCATCAATTAAGCTATTAGAGGTTCTCATACTAATTATTAGAGAATTTATTTCTGATGAGAAAAATCTTTCGATTAATAAGAGTCCAAAGAGCTCTTACCTTACTAACTCACTATTAAATTATCTTAATAGAAAATATCTTATTAAGATAACCAGTGAACTTATAGAGAAAGAATTTGAATTGAATTACGATTATATGAATAGAGTATTTAAAAAAAATACAGGTTTTACTATTAAGAATTACGTAAATGTGGTTAGAATAAATAAAGCAAAGGAAATTTTAGCTACCACATCTTGTAAGGTACGGGAAGCCGGTTATCTTGTAGGTATTGATAATCCATATTATTTTAGTCGTCTTTTTAAACAAATAACAGGAACTTCTCCTTTGAAATATATAAAAAGCCTGAACATTAAATAAGGGGGGTGCATTTATTGATTCAGCTTACTGAAAAAGATATTATAAATAACTGCCGTAGTATAACATTCAATCGAGGATCAGAGTATTATTCCAAAAATAATGTATCCTTTATTTCATCAGATTTAATAAAGAATAATTATGATATGAGTATAGTTAATATAGATGCAGCCGTTTGGGGGTCTTACGGTTCTTTATATGATGTTGTAATCTCCTTTAATGAAAAAAAAAGATTTCTTCATTTATACTGTGATTGTGAATACCATCACTCAACAGGTGATATGTGTAAACACATGGTTGCGGTACTTTTAAAGTACATCAACAATAATAAAGGGAATTTCACACTTTTTGGGAACCCAGTTGATAAGTCTTCAAAATTTCTTGATATGGTTGAAAAAGAACTACAAGGAATAACCTATAAAGATAAACTTTCTCTTCAAGTGAATTTGAAAATTGTCAAAACAAACCACGAAACACTTTTTACAGCGGATCTTAAAGTTGGACTTAAAAAGCTATATGTGATAAAAGATTTATCACAATTCTTATTCAATGTTAAAAATAAGCTTTCTTTAGAGTTTGGGAAACTCTTTAACTATGATCCAAGTACTCAAGAATTTAATACTGAAGATAGAGAAATTATAGATTTCTTTATAGAGCTTGATGAAATAAACTCCCAGTATCTTAATGTGCCATATAACCATAGAATAATCCGCGGAAAAAGTGTCATTCTTACTGAGAGAAGCTTTAAACACTTACTTGATCTTTTACACAACAAAACATTTACTGGTGATTTCTTTAATGTGACTATTGCTAATATGACTATCTTTAAAGAAAAATTGCCTTTGAGTTTCAAGTTATATAGAAGTAATAACCTCTTTGTTATCAAGAACGATGAAGAAATACCTATCCCGCTAATTTCGGATCATAGTTATTATCTTTATGATGGTAATATTTATTGTCCACCTGACAATCAGAAGAGAATATTCAAACATTTTTATAGCAGTTTCAAAGAAAAGAATGAAATTACAGTTCGGGAAAAAGATTACCATCGTATCAGCTCAGTAATATTCCCAGCAATAAGTGAGCTATGTACAGATGTTAAGGTTCATAAAGATATAAAGGAAGAGATTAATACCTCTCAACTATCAACCTCCCTGTACTTAGATAAGGAAGGTCATTCTGTTAGTTGTAGAATAAAGTTTTCTTATGGTGAAGAAAACTTTAATCCATTCAGTAAACAGAAAAATATAGGTATGATATTCAGAAATATGAACAAGGAGAAGAGTATCATTGATTCTCTTAAAACTATAGGCTTTTCACTTATGAAAAATGAACGACTATTTATGGACAATGAAGATGATATCTTATCATTACTTAAAAATAGTTTTGATAACCTTCAAAAGGATTGCGAAATTTTCTATTCTGATAGTTTCAGGAATATGAAGGTGTACGGGAATACAAAGATTCATTCTCAAGTACGTATAAATGATGAGGATCTTTTAGAGTTCTCATTTAATATTGAGGGAGTAGATCCTACTGATTTTAAGCACTTAATTTCATCTATAAACTTTAAGAAAAAATATTTCAGATTAAAAGACGGAGGTTTCCTGAATCTTGGTAATGAAGATACTCAAGCTTTCTTTAATAGTCTTCAATATTTAGGAATCAACGAAAGTGATTTTAAAAAGGAACGCTTCATACTTCCAAAATACAAGGCAATTTCAATGAAGAACATTCTAGAGGATAATGAACTTGTAGATATGGAATTTGATAATAATTATAGAGAGCTAATGTTAAAAATCAATAACATAAACAATGAAGAATTTGCAGTGCCAGACGCCCTTTCTAATACTCTTAGAGATTATCAGAAGACAGGATTCTCATGGTTTAACACACTATCCTCATGCGGTCTTGGTGGAATTTTAGCCGATGAAATGGGTCTTGGTAAAACACTTCAGGCAATATCATTTATTCTTCATGAGAAAGAGAATGGTGTAAAAGCACCTGCCTTAGTTGTTGCTCCAACATCACTCAGCTACAACTGGGAGAGCGAATTTAACCGTTTTGCAAATAACTTACGCACCTTAGTTATCTCAGGAAACAAGAAAAAACGTGTATCTCAAATTAATTCCCTGGATGATTACGATGTTGTTATAACATCATATCCATTGATAAGATCTGATATAGAGGAATTAGAAGAAAAAACTTTCTCATCCTTCTTTATAGATGAGGCTCAGTTTATTAAAAATCACGCTTCGATGAGCGCTCAAGCAGTGAAAAAGATAAATAGTAGTGTGAAATTTGCATTAACTGGTACCCCTATTGAGAATAACCTCAGTGAATTATGGTCCATATTTGATTTCATAATGCCTGGGTATTTGAACTCATACACGAACTTTAAGAATCTATATGAAACACCTATTTCAAAAGAAAATGATGATTACATCCTTAAGAGACTAAATACTGTTATCAAGCCATTTATACTGAGAAGACATAAATTAGATGTACTTGATGAACTTCCACCTAAAATAACACAGGAATTCGTAGTTGAACTCACAGATGAGCAGAAAAAAATCTACTCTTCTTTTGTTGAAGATTATAAAAACGAACTTGATACTTCAATTAAAGATGTTGGAGTTAATCAGAGCAAGTTTAAGCTTTTAGCTATACTAACTAGGTTAAGACAGATATGTTGTGATCCATCAATTTTTATTGAAGATTATAAAGGTGAAAGTGCGAAAATAACAGCGCTCTGTGATATTGTTCAGAGCAGCCTTCAGGAGAATCACAGAATTCTAATATTCTCTCAATTTACATCTATATTGAAAAATATAAGAGAAAAATTCACTGAACTAGGAATATCATCTTTTTATCTTGATGGCTCAACCCCTAGCGAAGATAGGTTAAAGCTTGTTAATAGATTCAATGAAGGTGAGAATGATGTGTTCCTTATATCCTTAAAAGCAGGTGGTACTGGATTGAATCTAGTAGGTGCAGATACTGTTATCCATTTTGATCCTTGGTGGAATCCTGCTGTAGAATCTCAAGCTACAGACAGAGCTCACAGAATTGGTCAGGTTAAAACCGTTGAGGTAATAAAGCTTATTACCAAAGGAACTATAGAGGAGAAAATTGCAAAACTCCAAGAAAAGAAACAGGAGTTATTTGATAATATCGTTGAAAATGCTTCTGACAATAATATCCTTAAATCAATGAGCGAAAGTGATATTAGAGACTTATTTAGAGAATAATCGTTATATTTCTACAATTGTACACAGTCTTAATATATGTTATTATATTTAAGATTGTGTATTTTTTAGATTTATAAAAGGAGATTAAATTAATGTATGAATTAAATCAAAAAATGGATTCCTCTCTTAAAGACAACATACTATCCGGGTTAACTGTTGCACTTGCATTAGTTCCGGAAGCTATTGCTTTTTCATTTGTAGCTGGAGTTGAACCATTAATAGGTCTTTATACCGCATTTATTATTGGTATTATAACTTCAATTTTTGGTGGAAGACCTGGAATGATATCTGGTGCTACTGGTGCCATTGCAGTAGTAGTTGTTGAATTAGTTATATCCAATGGTATTGAGTATTTATTTGCAGCCGCGATTTTAATGGGTATACTCCAAATTTTAGCTGGAGTTTTGAAGCTTGGAAAATTCATAAGACTTGTGCCACACACTGTTATGATTGGATTTGTTAATGGATTGGCAATGGTAATATTCATATCTCAATTTGAGCAATTTAAAGTAGGCCATGAATGGATTACAGGTTCTGAACTTTATATTATGATTGGGCTTATACTATTAACCATGGTAATTATTAAATTTTTCCCAAAGATCACAAAAGCTGTGCCATCTACATTGGTAGCAATCATCGCAGTTACTCTATTAGTTAAATTTATGAATATAAATACTAAAACTGTTGGTGATTTAGCATCTATTTCTGGTGGACTACCAAAGTTTCATATCCCAAATGTTCCATTTGGTTTAGATCTAATAATGACTATTCTTCCGTATTCCGTAGTTATGGCAATAATAGGTCTTATTGAGTCATTAATGACAATGAGCTTAATTGATGACACAACAGGAACAAGAGGACATGGAAACAAAGAATGTATCGGCCAAGGGTTTGCAAATGTAGTATGTGGTTTGTTTGGTGGCATGGGCGGATGTGCTATGATAGGCCAAAGCATGCTAAATATTCAGTCAGGTGGTAAGCGTAGAGCATCTGGTATAACAGCCGCTTTATCCCTTCTTGCATTTATATTGTTTGGTTCTGAATTAATATCTATGATTCCTATTTCAGCATTAGTTGGTATAATGTTTATAGTAGTTATAGGCACATTTGAATGGTCTTCATTATTTATGCTAAATAAAATTCCAAAATCTGATGCGCTTGTTATTTTAGTAGTTTCAGTAGTAACCGTATTTACTAATTTAGCAGTATCTGTTGCCATAGGTATTATCCTTTCCGCTTTGGTATTTGCTTGGAATAAGGGTAAAAAGATTACTTCTACCACAACAATTGAAGAAGATGGTGTTAAAGTCTATATTTTAGATGGCCCACTATTCTTTGGTTCAGCTAAAAATTTCTTAGATTTATTTAATGTTAATGACGATCCTGATAAGGTAATTATAGACTTTTTGAATTCTCACGTTCACGATCACTCAGCAATAGAAGCTATAAATTCACTTACTTCTAAATACTTAAGTAATGGTAAAGATATTCACTTGCGACATTTAAGTCCTGAGTGTAGAGAATTATTACGTAATGCTGAAGAGATTGTCAATGTTAATATATTAGAGGATCCAAATTATCACGTTGCTACCGATTCATTAGCATAAACATTAATAAAAAACTGTTTATAGCCCCTCGGATTTTCCGAAGGGCTTTTCTTATATAATTTTCCTAGATATTTTTATCAAACACTATTTAATTTTCACATGAATATCTTTATTATATATTTTAACCTCTCTTAAAACCTTCAATCTAATTTTTTCTACATCTTTAACATTATTAAAGTATAATTTAGTATTATTTCTGTTATCTTCATCAGGTTCGCTATAAATTAATAATTCTCTTTCCCCATCTTCGGTATATCTTACGCCTTCTTCTATAGATAAAGTTACAATACATCCTCCATTTTCTAATTCTTCAAAATCAACAAATGTAATATTGTTTTTATATGCATCACATACTGTTCTTTCAGATAGATTTATTATAAGTGGTTGCTCTAGTTTTTCATAATATGTTATATTAATACTTTCTATATATAATTCTTTGGATTCACTAAAGTAATTGCTCTCAGTTGTAACTGTATAATTTACTTCTGATTCTTCCTTCTCATTAGCAATGTTACTTGTGCTCATTAGCCATGTGCTAAATCTGCTCTTACCATCACTTAATCCAAATTCAATTGATATCGACTCATCATAATCACACTCAGATTTATCCATTAAGTTATCAAAATGAAGCCTGAATTCATTATTCAATGGTGATATTCCCAACTCTAGAAGAATTATTTTAAACTTATCATCTTCATATATTTTTTTATTGAACTCTATTGTACTAGTTTCAAATGGTATAGGTTCTATTGGAAACTCCACATTCCATGAATATCTAACTTTCCTTTCTTCTTCTATCACCCTCAGAAATTCTTCATGACTCAACTCTTTGAGGCTTGTTGGCTTATTTGATGTTATCTCTTCATCTATTTTCTCCCATGGAATGAGTTCGGCTGATAAATTAAGATTTTTCACAGAATCAATAGCAACGTCAGACACAGTAAAATCATTCTCCCTGATGCATCCTTTTATATAATGCACACCATTTCTCAAACTTTTTTTAACTCCTGTGTCAACTCCATTTACCCCTGTAATATAATTATTACCCTCCGAAAGATTATATTTAGACATTACATAATAATCCTCTTTACTCCTTGTCTCATAATAAATGACAATACCCTTATCATCGCTCACAAAGCTATTAACTATAAATTCCACACCATCGTTCTCACATTTTACATTAACATTTTTAATGAGTCCTAATTCCTCTAATACAGCCATTGATTTATTCCAATGAAGATACTTAAAGGCAATCCCTACACCTGGTACTTTTTCAATTTCTTTAGCTATTGTTGGAGATAGATTTCCTAGAGTGACAGTTACTATCATTAACGCAACCAAGCATTTACATATCATGCCTGCCCCATTTTGATATCTTCTTTTATTTACTCCTTTTGAAATATATGTTGAAATATTATCTGGAACTTTTATATCATCTAGAGAACTTTTTAAATTGTTATCATAATTATCTTGCATGTTCAATTCCCTCCTTAAATACATTTCCTAATAGCTTAATACCTTTATAAAGCCATGTTTTCACTGTACTCTCTGGACTATCTAAAACCTCTCCAATATCTTTTATCTTCATATCCTGATAATATCTCAGAATTATCACTTCTTTATAAGGACTTTCAAGATTTTGTACACACTCTTGTATATATAGTTTGTCTGCTTTTGATAATCCTTCATCACAAGCCATGTCATCTCTGATTTCACTGAGCATAACAACCTTTTTTCTTTTCTTTATTTCATTCTTACAGTAATTAATAAGAACTTTAATTAGCCAAGCTTTTTTATTCTCTATCTTTTTAAACTTCTTTTTATTCTTATATCCTCTATATGCGGTTTCTTGAACAGCTTCTAGTGCATCATGTTCATTTCCAAAATAACTATAAGCTATTCTATAAAGCACTTCTTTATTCTGTTCAATTTCTTCTATGAAAGAATTCTTACCCACACTGTATCACTCCCTTCTTTCTATAGAGAATCCATAGTTAAACTTTATTTATACATATCTCAAAATCGCAGTGTTTCAATAAGTTTTGAGTGTGTATAAATTTAGTTTTAACTTGAAATCTCTAAACTGCAGCATTTATATAAATATTAATATTTTCACTCTTATAACAATTCAGAGGCAAAAAAAGTTTTAACTTTTTATAATTTTTTCTATTTTTATTTTAAATTACATTATCCCAAAATAAAACACACATAAAAAAACTGAGATTAATTTTATTACTATCCACTAACCTCAGTCTTTAAAATTATTTTATTTTTAAGTTACATTCAAATGTTCCTATTTCTTTAAGTTCCTCAATAGTAAATTCATATTCCTTTGTATCTTTATCTGCATAAATAAAATATCTCATTTTTTTATAATCTTCTTTATCATGTATACTCTTATATTTAGGATCTCTATTAAACCACATCCTCTGCATCCTCATTTGAACATCATCTTTCCATCTTAAATCCACATTCCAAACACCCACTTCTCCATCGTAACTCACGTCAATTATATCTATACAATCCTTAAATGTCTCATTAACTGTTTTATTCTCTAAATCAATTTTAAGCTTTTCATCCAATATTTTCTGTTGAGTAATGGTATATGAAGTAATATATAGGTTCTTCTCATCGTCAAAAAACATACTTTCATATCTATACTCATTGTCACTGTCCTTATCTCCGGAAATTGAGCTACCCAAACCACGATAATCCTTAACTCCATCCGATAAATTTATATCGCTTAAGTAATATCCATCTACAATATTATAATTCATGTATGATAATATTGTTGAAAAAGGATTAATCTCAATCTTTCTTATATAAAATTCAACCCCTCCCCCTTTGAGATATTTACCTATATTAATTCTCTTAGGCTCTTCTTTTTTATACATATTCCTATCAAATTCAAAAGATACATCATACTCTGCGACACTACTTTTATCCTCATATTCTCTATTATTCGATATGTCATTATCACACATATTATCCAATTCAGTTTTACTCCATAGATCAAATGCAAAAATTAATTTTTCTCCACTATATACTATAGAATCAAATAATTCTATAGTAAAAATTCCATTGACTACAAACTCCCCATCTTTATTCTTTGATAATTGATTTTGATGTCCTAGCCAATTTCCTGAGCTAAAATAATGCCCATCCTCATTGCTATTACCAAATCCTCCAATATCATAATATCCTTTTCTGCTTTTCACTTCATAAAATAGTATAGCCTCTTTATCGTCATAAGCAAAATTCTTTATAGTCATTGTAATATCATTAAATTTCTTCTCAATTATTTTATCACTATTGGCACTCTCTACTAGGCTCTTATCAATATTTCTTTTCTTATAAAAAGAGGAATAAATGTCTCTAAGTATAGGAATAAAATCCAATTGCTGAGCCAGCGTTTCTGAGAAAAATCCTCCACCTAGAAAAATAACCAATGCAACAGCCACTAACTTCTGGGATAGTATTATTCGACCTCTTCTTCTTCCTTTTTTTATTCCTGTATTAATAAATTCATCAGCTCTATCAGGAGCTACTATACCATTTGCATTTATCTTTTCATCTTTATTACCCAACATTACTATTATCCTCCTCCATTTTATTTCCTAACATCTTAATACCTCTATAAAGCCATGTCCTAACAGTATTTTGGGGTTTGTCCATCTTAATTCCAATATCCTTTATCTTCAAATCCTCAAAAAATCTCAACATGATAACCTCTCTATATGGCTCTTTAAGATTCATAATACATTCTCTTATATACATCTTTTCCTCTTGAGACAATCCAATATTTATCTCTTCATCTTCTCTTACCTTGTCAACAGAAATCATTCTTCTTCTCTTTTTAATTTCATTAATACAATAATTAGTTGTAATCTTAATGAGCCATGCTCTTATACTTTCTAAGTCTTTAATATTCTTTCTATTCTTATATGCTCTAAAAGCAGTCTCTTGAAGTGCTTCAAGTGAATCATCTTCATTTCTGAAGAATTTGAATGCTACACCATAGAGCACTGATTTATGTTTTTTAATTTCTTCGTAAAGCTCATCTCCACTCAGTTTCTTTTCCATTTTCTCAGAGCTCATAATAATCCCCTTTCTTGACCAGTCTTTTTATACTTATCACATGCGATAAATTAAATTACACTAAATAGACAATCTATTTAGTAAAAAAGTTTCATTAGTTATAATTCTTTTATAATTTATTTTATTATAACAAAAATAGTAAGAACTTCTTAAGTTCTTACTATTTTTCTTAAACACTATTTAATTTCAATAAGTTCATCTACAAAACATATAAATTCACTCTTAATCAGCCCTATACCTTTAGCGTAATATTCTACTTTGTATTCTCCATCACTGAAAAAAGTTGTAACTTCAACCACCTCTTTAAATTCTCCTGCTTTAGTAAATAATTTTTCTCCAACCCGAGTAATCATAGATATAGATTTTTCAAATGAATCATTAGTCCAGCTTGTCCCTATTTGAATAGGTTCTTGTAGAATTATTTCTTCACGATTATTAGGCTCTTCCCAATTATCCGTACCTTCACTAGCATATATCCATTTTAATGTACCATTATTAAAAGAGTATTTCTTGGACATCTCTCCTACTCCAGTATTACTGAATTTTTCATAGTATATATTGTTATTAATCTCAACTATCTCTCTTGAAAATCCACCATTTTCAAATCCACCACTATAGCTATAAATCTTTCTTGGTTCACCTATAAAGTCTGCTACTGTATAATCTCTGTTTTTCATTACCTCTTCTCTATAAATAATATCTGGAGCATGTACATGATCCAATACAAGTGGTTTTCCTTCATACAGAAACTTTACTCCGTCAATCCATTCTCCACAGTAATCTGGTTGTAGAAAAGTATATTTTAATTTACTTTCTGTAGCTCTTCCTCCTGCACTTCCTGCAAAATATCTACTCATCCACACATTTGTATTTGCCTTAATATTACTCTCACGCTCTTTTAAGTTTATTATAGCTACATACTTTCCATCAACTTCTTTAATTTCTTCAACAATTATATGACCTTCATTAAAATAATGATTCTCCATATACTTTGCCAGTATCTCAATATTTTTATCTATACCATTTGAAGAAATTAAAGGCATCCAAGAAATCAACTCGGTATTATCTACATTAATATCATAACCATATATTGGAATGACATTAATATCATTTTTACTTTTGTTAACTGTCTGCGATAATATTTTAAATAATTCATCATAGTCTTTATACTTTTTTAAATCTTGAATTTCTTTATCACTCAAGGTTTTATCTTCTTTAAGCTTGTCCAATTGCGCAGTTCTTTGCTCAAGAGTCTTTCTCAATTTCCTATTCTCAGCTTTTAATTCTTCCAAACTTAGATTTAATTCCTCTTTTTCCTTATAAGCATTCTCATTGTCTTTCTTTAAACTTTGAAACTCTTCTTGAATTTTGTTTATCTTAATTGGCTCATCTATTGTAACAACACTACTATCATTACATCCACTGACCAAAGACATTATCACTAATGTACTAAATATTATGCTTAGAACCTTTTTTCCTCTCATATTTAAACTCCTACCTTTTAAATGTGTCTATTTCAATAATCTCTATATTTGTTATTTTAACTTATAATTTGGAAAATTAATTTACAAAAAGGTTAAATTATATATTAATTCTTATTATTTCTAGTAATTGGACATATATTTTATTTATTGATAATGTATCCTTTATTGTGTGTAATTTAGAAAAGACTTATTTGTACATTATTGGATTCAAGTAAAATGTTTAATTCTTAATAAAACGATTGAAATTCTATTGTACAAAAAAATGTAGGTTCTGACACCAGTCAGAATCTACATTCATTCTTCATTCTTGATTTCTTTTTATACAATTGCTGCTTGTTCAACAATATTATTAGGAATATGTTTTCCTAATTCATCCCACACTTGGTTTTTATCAAAAATATCAATTGGGATTGCTTTTGTTTCATTTTCACTTTGAAGTATAAGCAATAATTCTCTTGATTCTCTCTCTAATTTAACATGCTTTATATCTTTCCATTTCATGTTTATTTTGTCATAAACTAAATTACAGTCAATTTGATCTCCATCCATATCTATTTCTGCCTTCATGATTAATTTTATATAATTCCTTGAGCTTATGTACTCCAAACAGAGTAACCCAAGAGGTATTAGAAAAAGAAGAGGTTGCTTTAAGTACAAGCCAGGAATCACCAATAAACAATTAATCACCATTATTTCAATAATTTTGTCTTTTTTTGCTTTGAATACATGTTTCATATGAATCCTCCTCGTTAAAATATTCAGAAAATTAAAAATCTTCCCTCATTTTAATTATATCACATATATCCATAACTTACTATATATTATTGTAAAAAAAACCATTTTTTAGAGTATTTTTTCTTAGGTTCTTTATCTATATTCTTTGCTATTTTTCATCTATTATACTATTCCTGTAACAACATCCTATAATATGATCATTTACTAATCCAACTGCTTGCATATAAGAATATATCGTTATTGATCCTAAAAATTTAAATCCCCACTTCTTTAGATCTTTTGATATATCATCAGATAATTCTGTTTTAGAAGGTAATTCTGAAATTTCTTTCCACTGATTTATTAAGGGAGTTCCACCAACAAATCTCCATATATATTTATCAAAACTCCCGAACTCCTGTTGTATTTCTATAAATCTTTTTGCATTATTAATTGAGGCCTCGATTTTCTTTCTATTTCGTACAATCCCTTCATTCATTAACATTTCATTTATCTTCTCCTCTGTGTAATTACTAACCTTCTTAACATTAAATTCATCATAAGCCTTTCTGTAATTCTCTCTCTTCTTTAATATTGTTATCCAGCTTAGTCCTGATTGTGCTGATTCTAACACTAAGAACTCAAAGTGAACCCTATCATCATGTACCGGTTTTCCCCATTCCTCGTCATGATATTTTATATATATTTCTTCTTTCCCTACCCATTCGCATCTTTTCAAAAGTATTTCCTCCAATTCATTTAGTAACTTACCTATATTTTTATATTATACCATTCTTCTAATTTACTCCTATTAAAATTATATACTATTGTAGGTTACACTTACATATTATCAAAAACTTTTCAGAAGGCTTTATTGTTAATTTTTTTCATATATAGTAGAATATAATTATAAAAACAAAAAAAGGGAGGAAATATTAATGTGGAATTCGCGCATAACTAAAAGATATCTTAGTGTCTTAACAATGTTATTTATGCTATTCTCAATATGCACACCTATATTTGCAGATGAGACAAGCACTTCAACTACAGAAGATGCCAAGGTTATCCTAACTCTATTAGGAACAAGTGACCTTCATGGTGCAACAAACAGCTGGTCTTATGAAAATGATAAGGATTATGGAAATGTCGGACTTGAAAGAGTATCAACAATCTACAAAACAATCAAAGCAGAAAACCCAAACACACTTTTATTAGATGTTGGGGATACAATCCAAGGAAGTATTATGACAGATGATTTATATAATAGTAATGCTGATGAAAAACAACCTATGATAGATCTTATGAGTTTCATAGGATACGATGCTATGACATTGGGAAATCATGAATTCAATTTTGGAACTGCTCTTATTAAGAAGTTTGAAAAAGAAGCAAGTTTCCCGATTCTTTCAGCTAATACTTATTACAAAGAAGATGGTTCTAACTTTGTTAAACCTTATGTTATAAAAGAAGTAGCTGGAGTCAAAATAGGTATTCTTGGATTAACAGTTCCAAGCATTCCAAGATGGGATGGCCCTAAAGTAGAAGATCTTAGATTTGAGCACATGGCTAAAGAAGCTAAAAAATACACAAAAATTCTTAAAGAAGAAGAAAAGGTTGATGTAATCATATGTCTTGCTCATGCTGGATTAGAAACTAGACATGAAACAGACAATAGTGATGCTGCTAAATTTATTCCTGAAGAAGCACCTGAAATATCCGCACTGTTCTTAGGACATGACCATTCACAAGTTAACACTGTAATTAATGGCGTTCCAACAGCTGCACCAGTAGCTAAATACGGACAAGCCAATGAAGTTGCAAGAATAGATTTAACTATTGAGAAAATTGATGGTGTTTGGACTGTTACTGGTAACGAGATTTCTCACATAGAATTAGCAAATTACGATCCAGATTCTGAAGTTGTTGAATACGGTAAAAAATATCACGAAACAACTTTGAAATTCTTAGAAAACACAATTGGAACAGCTACTGCTGATTTCCATCCTGCTTCAGAAGTTCCTGGCATTCCTGAAGCTCAAATTAGAGATACTGCTCTTATAGACTTAATTAACGATGTACAACTTGAAGTCACTGGTGCTGAGGTAGCTGCTGCTGCATTATTTAAGCCTACTTCAAATCTTAGAAAAGGTGATTTAAATTTTGCTAATGTATTTGATATTTATAAATATGCTAACAAACTTGTAGGTGTTGATGTAACTGGAGCTGAACTCAAAAAATATATGGAGTGGTCTGCAAGTTACTACAATACATTCAAGCCTGGCGATTTAACAATAAGCTTTAACGAAAATATAAGAGGATATAACTATGATATGTTTGCTGGAGTTGACTATAAAGTGGATGTATCTAAGCCTGCTGGCAATAGAATTATTGACTTAACTCTTAATGGTAAGCCTATAACTGATGATCAAATAATAAAACTTGCTATTAACGACTATAGATACAGTGGACTAAAAGGAAAAGGCATGATAACTAATGATCCTTATTTCAATTCAGATCCTAATACACTTAGAAGCTACATCAAAAATTATATAGAAGAAAAAGGAACCATCACTCCAAAGACTGATAACAACTGGGAACTTATAGGATACAATTGGGATAAGCACTTAAGAGAAACCGCTATTGAAGCTGTTAAAGCTAACTCTATAAATATTCCTCAATCTAAGGATGGTAGAACAACAAACGTTGCTTCACTTACAGTTAAAGATCTTCAAGCTGCTGGCTTAGTTACAGTAGATATGACTTATGTTGTAAAATACGGTGATACACTTGGTAGCGTCGCTGAATTATTTACTGTAAGCCTTGAATCTGTAATAGAAGCAAACTCATTTGATAATGCTAACCTAATATTCCCTGGAGATAAAGTTATCATTCCAGGCAAGGTTCATGATGATAAATACAACACTTATATTATTAAAGCTGGCGATACATTAGGTAACATTGCTGAAATGTATGGTACCCATTACGAGAAGATAGCTAAATTTAATAATATCAATAATGTTAATTTAATAATTGAAGGACAGAAAATAATAATACCTTCAAATTAAAAAACTCAATAAAGCCTAAGCAAATTAACCTTGCTTAGGCTTTAACTTTTAATAGTTTTAATTAATTTTCATCTCTCTAATGATATCACTAATTTTTTTAATATTTATTTTATGTGAATTATTCATTTTTTTATTATTTAACCATCTAGCCATCTCAGGCAACTTCATTATCCTATTATCAATGACATTTACTTGGCATTCATTATTACTAAAAACTACAAAACTTAAAACTGAAACATTATTAATACCCATCTTCAATAAGTTATACTTTAAGCATTTTATATGCCCTTCATTCTGCATTATTGGATTATAAAAATTTTTCTTCTCTCCGCTTCTCTTAATTTGATACCAATTCTTATCATGTATCTTTCCAAAAACATTTCCACTGAGATTCTTATTCTCAATAACTAAAATTCCATAAGAAGTTACAATTAATAAATCAATTTCAGTACTTCCATCATAAAGTGGAATTCTTATGTTTTTAAATATCTTATAACCTTTTTTCTTACATATTTTTTTTAATACCTTATAAGAGGTTCTTTCTCCTATCTTTCCAGCTTTATTTATATGATATGTTTTAAGCCACCTTTTATAATTTAAATAAACATATATAAATATTAGTAAAATCGGTATCCAAATATATTTCATAGTAAAACCTCCTCTCTTTCTTATATTCCTATGGTAAATCTAGATAAAGTTATTATATCATACCAGTATTATACTGGTATGATGGTATAATACTATAATTAAGATTTTAATTTAAAAAAATAAGGAGATGTTACTATGAAAGAAGTAATCATATTTTCAACAAAAACTTGACCTCATTGTCAACCAGCTAAAGATTATTTAGCAAGCAAGGGAGTCTCCTTTGTTGAAAAAGATATTCAAGCAGATACCGATGCAAGAAAAGAATTAAGGGCTCTTGGTTCAATGTCTGTTCCAACTATAAAAATTGGTGACGAAGTAATTGTTGGATTTGATCAAGGAAGAATTGATAAGATTTTAGGCTTATAGAACATAAAAGAGGTGATAGCAGATGCTATCACCTAAATTTATTGAAAAAATCAAAATATATTATTTATAGTGTACATCCATCTGCATTGATTTTTCTACTTTGTTATTTTTCAAGAAAATAATAAGCGTTATTGGTAATATTATCGCTGCTACTCCAATTATAATATAAAATAATTCTAAACCAACCTTTTCTGCAATAATTGTTATAGCATATCCCCCTAGAAAATTATAAGTCACGTGCATTATAATAGGTGCCCAAATGCTTTTTGTTTTCTCATATGCAATAGCTAGTACCACTCCTAGGAAACAAGCATATATTCCTTGTAATACATTCATATGAGCTATTCCAAAGATAATTGCTGAAACAACAACACACCATCCAATTTTAAGATGACTCTTAAGAGAATTAAAAATTAATCCTCTAAATAATACTTCTTCGAATACTGGAATTCCAATAATCATAGAGAACATTCCTATCCATGCCATAATTACCTCTACACTACTCCTAGTGTGAGTTAATTCCCCTCCAGTATTTTTAACAGCATCTGTTACACTACTTATACTTTCATTTATTGTTGCATAATCAGTAAAAAAGTCTTGAAGAAGCCCTACAACTAAAGAACTCAAAAAAGCTAAACAAGTCCCCATTATAATTATTAATGTTGCATTTTTAATACTAACTTTTCTTACCCCACAGTATTTAGCAAGAGAATTCTCTTTACTCTTTAACATAAAATGATAAATAATTAAAGTCAAAAGTGCAGCAAATAATGTTATTGCAAATACATTTTTTTGTATTATTTCTTCTGCATTTACACTTATGTTACTTATATCCCCTGTTGCACCTACGTAAGCTACCAGACAAATACCAACAAAGGCACCTACCACAATCTGCATTACAAGATATATCACAAAATATAACACTGGTTTTTTTAAACCTTTTAATAATTTCATAATCCCCTCCATTAATTTAAATTAATATAAATGTCTTAAAATCATACCATATCTATCTTTTTTTGTAAACACTTTAAACTGCTAAAGGAAAAATTTATATAATAAAAAGTCAATCTGTAACTCATAGGTTACATACTGACTTTCTAAAAGATTAATTCAAAGAAAATTTCAATGACACCAAATATCCGGTTCTTTATTTGAAACTCTTCTTTTCCAATCATATTTCTAAATACTAAATATATAATTGTTATATAAAATACTGTTTCTGCTAGTGTGATAATTCCACCAATAAAAAAACTATCAAAATTACAGCATAATAAAATCAAATTAAAAATGACTATAATGACACTAATACTTGTATATATATAATTAAAATAAATACGATTAATCTTTTTACTTACTTCTGTTGAGTTGTAACTTACATGCATATTTTCTATAATCACCTTTGCCAAAATATTAAAAGAAATAAAGGTAAATACAATTAGTAATGTAAGTATAATAGTATTGATTTCAGATAAATTATTTAAATACTTCAATATATTATCCATTGTCATCCCTCCCCTGAGAATTATACCACAAAAAAACTTTAATTCTAAAAAACAACTTGAATACATCTTTTTTTTCACTAAACTGTCTTAATATCATATTAAAAAAGCCTAGTTCTTAAACTCATAATATTTAATTAATTCTTTACTTTACACTCTTCTTATGATAATATTATGAAAGTTTTAAGATTCAACACGGGGAGGGTATTATGGATTATATTCTTGAAAAAAAATTGAAAGAGCTTTTAAATTCTTTCAATAAAATCCGCAAGGAAATCAAATGGACAAACCCTTATATTATGCATCTTCTTGCTTTTCATTACACCTTCAATGATGATGAGTTCGATAAGACTGAATTTTTAGAATTAAAGAAACATATTAAAGCTTCAACTAATTTAACATCAGTATTCAGAACTGATATTAATATGTCAATTGTCTCTTCTTGTTGTATGAATTCACTTGATTCAAAGGCTCAGTTTACAAAAACACTAAAAACTTCTGATTTCTTAATTGAATCTGGCTTTAAAAATTGGAGTTCTCTACCTATTTGTTCTTGCTATATGGCTAATTTCTTAAAGTCCGAGAATTTGAAATCTATATGTGAAAGAGCTTACAATATGTACTTGAAAATGAATAATCGCTCTAATTTATTCTCCTTGTACGAAGATTCCTCATTTGCAATTCTATTATCAATTGACGGTAATGATATTGATGCTAAATTAGATAAAAGTGAATTTTTATATAATCACCTTAGAGAGATGCCTTTTGAAGAAGATGAAAACCTTCAGATTATGACTTATATCTTATCCTCATCTACTCTTTCAAATACGGAACTAATTCACAACTGCTTTCAACTTTACATATTATTAAGCAATTCATTTCAATTGAGAAGCATAGCTTATCCTTACATTGCTCTTTTAACTCTTTTTAATAAAGATAATATCGAAATAGCAAATGATGTATCGGATGTTTTTTCTTATATTAAGAATATTTCATTATTTGACTCATTAAATGATGAATATCTTCTCTTTCTATCTATAAGTTTTATAATATGCTATTATACTTACAATATTATAGATAATTCAGATAATAAGTCTACTGTTTCAGTAAATAAAAATTCAGTTTTTGTTTTTCTAGCAGAGTTATTAATTACTTCAATAAATAATTTATCAACTAAAATAGGGTAAGGTTACAATAACCTCACCCTCAGGCGTTGAGAAAAGCCCAATCTCGGCGTTATTATATTTTAAAAAACTTAATTGCAGTTTCTGCTTTTATTTCATCCATATCATCAAGTTTATATATATAATCAATTACAGCAGATGAAATATGCACCTCGTCATTTCCCTTTTCGCCTATATTAATAAGATCTTTTACTTCACTGACCTTAACGTTCTTATCAAACAATGCTAAAAGCTTATATTCAAATAGTTTAAGGAATACACCCTTAACACTCTCCCATTGATCAATATTTTTTATTCCTATTCCAATTCGCCTTGAAAGCTTCCTAGTTGCTTTATTGATTTTTTCAATAACATTATCATATATAAAATTAATAGAATCCACTTCTACAAATAATTTTGCGATAACATACATAATATCTTTTTTAATAGCATCTCCATGTTTCACATCAAGATTAATATAAAGATCATCAAAGTTATTTTCCTCAAACCTCTCTTTAATGAAAGCTATAAATGTTTCAAAATCTTCGGCATTATTTCCAAGTTCGATTTCAAATAATACCCTGAAAAATAAATTCCACTCAAATTCCTCATTTAGCATTTGAAGCATTTTATTCCCTATAATCTCACAAAATTCTCCTTCAAAACAAACTTCTCTTTCAAATTCAAGTTCACTATTAAATTGAACTTTATTTCTTCCTATCTCATTTAACCTTGTAAATGTTTTTAATAGTATATGGTTATATTCACTGAGATTATCAGCGTTATTACTTCTAAAAATGTACTTCATAATAGTGTCACAAGATTTTCTAAAATCTACCACAATTCCTATACTTGTTTTCATTTTATTTGAATATATCTCGTAGATCATTTTAGATAATAATAGCTCCATCTGAACTTTCCTTACCTCTGGCTCTCCTGAATTCGTTTCATTAAACTGATTATATACAATCTGTAATTGATTATCTATCATTGTAAGATTCTTTTTTATAGAAGCCATTATATCTTTTAAAAAGCCATCCCACATAACATAATTATTGTTTTTATAAATTACTTTATGTTCAATCTCTCCCCAGAAGGTATTTACAAGAGACTTAATCTGTAACTCAAAATTACATTTGTTGCCATTTTCTATATAAACTCCATCTATTCTAAAAATCTTAAATCCATTTTTCTGTTCTTGTGGTTGTTTACCCTCTAAATCTAAACGTATTCTATTATTTAACTCATTATATGAATACCCATCCATATCCCTCTTACTAAAGTGCTTTTTTAATATTTTATATACTCTCTTCTCATCCTCAATGAATCTACATTCAATTCGTACACCCATAAGATCAGATAAATTTTCTATTACCCTCTGTGGAGAATTATATTTTTTATAATAATTATTTCTCAATATTTTTTCCTTAAGGGATTCGTTTCCTTTAACTCTGGAATTTACATTCATGTATCCCTCATTATTTAAAATCAATATTTCTTGAAAGTAAGCAGATAATTCAATTGAAATCTCCTCTAATATACTTCTTTTATCTTCAAGCAAATTATTAACTTCATCAATGAAATTAAAAACCTTCAACTCCATATTCTTCCTCCTCGTTTCTACTCAATGTATTCAATATTTTTTTAATGTGCCTAAGTCTGATTTCAATTATAAGTTTACCATAATCATTAAAGCAATCCTATAGATTTAAGATTAATCAAATTTTAATCCTATATTAACATTTTGAGCTAAACCAACAATAAATATAAATTTCTTAATACATCAAAATAAATTTGTCGTCAAATTTTTCTTGACGTATTTCAAATAATAAAATATACTTACATTAACATCAAAATATTTTTGACGTTATTTAATAATTATTAAATGGGGGGATATTCATGAAAAAAAATAATGAAAATTCAATTTCACTAATCAATATCATAAAAAACTATAAAGCTTATTCGAAACTATTTACTGCTAACTTGATTTCAAGATTTGGGGATTCTCTTGATGCAATAGCATACTCATACATGGTTTATGCATTAACAGGATCAAAAGCATTACTAGCCTTAGTTTTCTTATTCAACGTATTACCTAGTTTGCTAATTAGTTCCTTTGCTGGAGCAGCAGTTGATTTTTTCTCAAAGAAGAAGATTGTAGTTTTAGGTGATATACTAAGAGGTTCTGTAGTAACTATTACCGCAATTCTTTTTATGAGAAACAGCTTAGAAGTATGGCAGATTCTAATGTTTACATTTATAAACTCTGTAATTGAATCATTTGTATCACCTTGTAAGTTTTCTACTATTCCTAGATTGATCGATGAAAAATATTACCTAATGGTTAATTCATCACTTCAGTCTATTGTAAAATTTATTGAGTTAATTGGAATGGGTATAGCCGGTGTTCTTATTGGTACATTGGGAATTCCTTTTGTTATGGGAGTGGATGCTATAACATTCTTCATATCAGCACTGATAATCTTAACAGTTAAATTCCCAGTTGAAGAGAAAAAATCATTTACATTTAAAAACTACTTTAAATCCTATGGTGAAGGTTTTAAATATATATTTAATAAAAAAATCATTTTGACCCTTGTATTGAGCTTGGCTCTATTCAATTTTTTACTTACTCCAGTAAGCATATTTATGCCCGCATATGTAGATGAACTACTTAAAATGGGTCCTGAAGGTTTAAGCTATCTTGGTCTTTCATTAACTCTAGGAAATATTTTAGGAGGAATCTTAGCAGGAACATTTGGAAAGAAAATAGGATACACCAAGATGATGTTCATTGGATTATTCTTTACTGGAGCATTCTACACAATATTTGCTTTACCAGGATTCACTACAATTATTTCGCCAAAGTTAAGTGCATTCTCATCAATTGCACTTATTGGACTTGCTATACCTTTTGCTAATGCTGCATTATCAACTATATCAATGACAATCATTCCAAAAGAAATGTTAGCTAGAATAGGTTCATTCTTAGGTATGTTTACACAATCTGCACTTCCATTGGGCTCTCTAGTATTTGGTGCACTTATACTAACAACCTCTCTACAAACTTTAATTCTGGTTACTGGTATATGTCTTGTTCTATTCAGTTTTGTACCAACTATGGTATACTCAAAATTTGTTAAAAGTGAAGCTAAACAAAGTGAAGTTTCTGTAAATGAAGTACCAGCCTCTTAAAAATTAGATACATTAACAAATAAAAGATGTATATATAGATATCATACAGCGAAATTTCCTTTATACGCATCCAAAATCTCAATATTTGAATGAATTTTGGACACGTATAAAGTAATTAATTAGCTGCGATGTCTATAGTAATTCTCAGAAAGTAATGATACTATAATACGTGGGTGATTATATTATGATAGAAAAATTGATTTTAAGATCTAGAGAAGAAATAAAAATTATGACAGATCCATATAGAGTTGAGATAATAAATATAATGAAGAACCATGGTTCTCCTATGACAGTTAAGGAAATTGCTGAGAAAATGGGTGAAGCCCATGGGAAGGTGTATTATCATATAAAGAAATTCGAAAAAATTGATGCTGTAGTTATTCATCATACTAAAAATATAAAAGGTATTACTGCTAAATATTATGCTATTAATTTTGAAGAATTAATTATCTCCCCTTCAGCGTCAAGTGATTCTGAGTTATCAGCTGATTTTGCAATAAACCAGAGTTTAAATATGATCTCTAGTTATTATGAATCTAGTAAAAATGATTTCTTAAATTTTTATAAGAAACTTCTTATAGAAGCTAATCGAGAGGATTTATCTCCTGAAGAGAAGGCAAAATTAGATAAGAAAGATGATCCTTACAAATCTGCTACTTTGCAGAACTCCGTGTTATATTTCACAGCAGAAGAATATAAATCCTTCACACAAGATTTAAAAGCTTTAATCGATAAATACGATAATAATGATACTACTAAACCTTATAAAAAAAATTTATTCTTCACACTTTATTCAAATGACTAAAAGGATAAACTCAAGTTTTTATATAAACTTGAGTTTATCCTTTTTATTCTTTCCCCTGCTTATATAAATAGAATTACTTATTAAATTTAATTATAAGGTTAAACTACATATATTAATTAAATTACTTTACAAGTAATTGATTACTGAATAACCATAAGAATTGGAGAAATTAATAATGAAGAAAGAAGTTATTTCTGATAAACAAGGCATTTCCCTTATGATTTTATTTATAATAGGAACCTCTATAATATATGCATCTGGAATAAAAGCTAAGCAGGATATGTGGATAGCCATCATTTTATCCTTATTAACAGCCTTCCCTTTAGCTATGATGTGTGCCCGTCTACATTATATCTTTCCGGGGAAAACATTATTTGATATTTGCGAACTTTGTTTTGGTAGATTTATTGGTAAATTAATTACTGCTTTATATATCTGGTTTATTTTTCATACTGGGGTATCAGTTATATTGAATTTAAATATATTTATCACCACAGTTTCTCTATTTAATACTCCTAGAATAGTACCATTAACATGTATTATTATGTTATGTGCATGGGTAGCTAAGGAAGGAATAGAAGTTTTAGGGAGATGGTCATCTTTATTTGCAATTATATTTATCACTTTTATAATTTCCACAGCATTATTTTTAACTCCTCAAATGAAAATAAATAATATTCTTCCTGTATTAAATAATGGTATGAAACCAGTTTTAAATGGCGCTTTTGGAACATATTGTTTTCCTTTTACACAAATAGTAGTATTCTTAGCTGCTTTTTCTAATTTTGAAAGTAAGAAATCCCCTTTTAAGATTTATTTTAAAAGTTTATTAATAGGAGGTATATTTATACTTTTACTATCTTTAATGAATATTTTAATTTTAGGTATAGATACAGCTTCAAGAGTATATTATCCTTCTTACGAAAGTGCTCTAAGAGTAGATATTGGAGAATTGTTACAAAGGGTTGAAATAATAATATCTGCTGGATTCGTTATTGGAGCCTTCGTTAAAGGAAGTATCTATTTATTAGCCACTTGCAAAGGAATTTCTAAATTATTTAATTGCAGAGATTATCGATTTATAGTAATACCAGTAGCTTTACTTATGATTAGTTTTTCTACTTATTCTTATAATAGTATAATGGATTATTTTTATTGGATTTTAGAAGAATGGACACTTTATTATGCTCTACCTTTTCAGATGATTGTACCTGTTATTATATGGATTTTTGCTGAAATAAAAAGTAAGCGCTTGTTAAGTAATTCAAATGGCACATAAAATTTTTCACTTGACATTATCATAAATTATATATATCATATCAATAATAAAATATTTTAAATACTTTGATGAGAATAGTACATATAATATTTTTTCACAGAGAGAAGACATATGGCATGTGAAAATAAATAACAAGTCAAAGATAGGAAGTATATTTTGCAAAATACGAAGAATCGGGTTCCACTGATAGTTGTTCTCTCAGTGGGTTCCGAGGATGAAGTAGTTTGCAAAATAGACGAGTATACAGGAAGAAATTTACCTTATTATTCTTTATATAGAAAAAGTAAAGATTCAATACTTTTTCTATATAAAGATATGAATGATAATTTCTTTCTGTATAACTGACTTGTTATTTATTTGAACTTGCCTAAGGTGAGAGTCTTTAAAAAATATATGTGGAACCTACCTCTAAGTACTGTGTGATGAAGCACAGCGTTTTGCTCTCGATACGAGATGAAAGAGGATATATTTAAATCTATTACTTAGGTAATTTAAATATATCAACTAGGGTGGTAACGCCGAATATTTATTCTCGGTCCCTTTTAGGGATGGAGTTTTTTTTTATTCTTTAGGTAATTGAAAAATCCCCAAAGAAATTATCATAGGTTAGATGTTTATATAAAATTATACCAGTTTGATTTCTAAAGAATAAAAAAATGAAGGGGTTGTAGGGGAAGTATTCCCCTGCCGATTTAAGGAAGGTGCTCAGCAACGATAGTTGCGTCGAAGGAAACCTAGGGTTTCCTAGCGAAGCACGCAGAGCGTGCCTTTTATTGTAAAAATATATAATAATGAAAGGAGAATGGAAATGAGTAAAAACAAAAAACTAGTTCAAGAGATCACGTCCATGGATGTAGATTTCGCAAAGTGGTATACAGATGTGGTAAAAAAAGCTGATTTAATTGACTACTCAAGTGTAAGGGGTTGTATGATAATCAAGCCCTACGGATATGCAATATGGGAATTATTACAAAGCCAACTTGATTCAAAACTAAAGGAAACAGGCCATAAGAATGTTTATATGCCTATGTTTATACCAGAGAGCTTACTTGAAAAAGAAAAAGATCACGTAGAAGGGTTTGCTCCTGAGGTTGCATGGGTAACCCATGGAGGACAAGAAAAATTAACTGAAAGGTTATGTGTGAGACCAACATCTGAGACTCTCTTCTGTGAACACTATGCAAATGATATACAGTCTTATAGAGATCTTCCACGCCTTTATAATCAATGGTGTTCTGTTGTTCGTTGGGAAAAGACAACTCGTCCATTCTTAAGAACACTTGAGTTTTTATGGCAAGAGGGTCATACAGCACATGCAACCGCTGAAGAAGCACAAGAAGAAACGCTTAAAATACTTGATATATATTCAGACTTCTGTGAAAATATATTAGCAATTCCTATGATTAAAGGACAAAAAACTGATAAAGAAAAATTTGCCGGTGCACTTAGAACATATACTATTGAGAGCTTAATGCATGATGGAAAAGCACTTCAATCTGGTACTACTCATAATTTCGGTGATGGTTTTGCAAAAGCTTTCGATATACAGTATACAGATAAAGAAAACAATTTATCATATGTACATCAAACTTCTTGGGGAGTTACAACTAGACTTATAGGAGCGCTTATAATGGTTCACGGAGACGATAGTGGTCTTATTGTACCACCAAAGATTGCCCCTACCCAACTCAGAATAATACCTATTGCTCAACATAAAGAAGGTGTTTTAGAGAAAGCTGATGAATTAAAAAGACAATTATCTCAAATTGTACGCGTTGATTTAGATGATAGTGATAAGAGTCCAGGATGGAAGTTCAGCGAATGTGAGATGAAAGGAATACCACTAAGACTAGAAATAGGACCTAAGGATATTGAGAAAGGTCAGGCGGTTTTAGTTCGTAGAGATACAAGAGAAAAGATATTTATTTCTCTTGATGAGGTAAATGAAAAGGTTCTTCAAACCTTAGAAATAATTCAGAAAGAACTTTTAGAAAAAGCAAGAATCCATAGAAACGCACATACTTATGAAGCTAAAAATCTTGAACAACTGAAATCTATTCTTGAAGAAACTCCTGGTTTCATTAAAGGAATGTGGTGCGGAGACCGTGCTTGTGAAGATAAAATAAAAGAAGAAACAGGTGCTACTTCTAGATGTATTCCTTTTGAAGGAGAATCAATTGGAGATATATGTGTATGCTGCGGAAAACCTGCTGACAAGTTGGTTATTTGGGCAAAAGCGTACTAAAAAAATGTATAATGGAGAATGGAAAATGTAGAATGATGGATGTTTCTGCTTTAGGGCAGAAACTACATCTTATTGTTCTTTAGGATAATGCATTTTTACTCATTTTATCTAAGATAAAATATTGTATTATCAATTCAATGTTTCATCAAATGAAACGAGTAAACCCTTTATTGTGCCAGGAACAATAAAATTAAAATTTCTCGAAGAGAAATGTCCAACATTCACCATTCTCAATTCTCAATTTTCTTTTCTAATGTATCCCTCAACTGTACTTACCACAAGATACAGAAAAAGCATAATCATACCAATAATCATTATACTTCTGTTATTGTCGATAGGGCATACACCTTCTGGTAATCTACTTCTTTCATAAACGGTTTTTCCTAAAGAAAAAATTGAAATAATAACTGCACTTATGAACAATAAATTGGAAATTGTATGTAACTTGATTTTATTCATATTATTCCTCCTCCGAAAAACTCAATTATCTACCATCATTTCTCTGGATACTTAATATCACTTCATGCCATCATTATTGAATTGTATCATACTTGCCAATAAAAAAACCTCCAAAGTGATATGAAATCTTTTTCATGCCTGCTTTAAAGGTGCTATATCTTTTAGTATTTTAATATTTTTCTATATATCTTCCGCCATACTTATAAGCAAATTTTTCATCACTACTAGTTAAATATATTATCCCTTCAATGAATCCTATAAATGCTGGTATTCCAGTCCAGCAAAATAATAGACTCATGATCCCTTGAAATGATTTACCTAAATAAAATTTATGTACACCTATTCCACCTAAAACTATGGCCAAAATTCCTGCTGCAATTTTACTCTTAACTGGAGCTAACCTCTCACGATTATTATTTCCATAATATCCATTGTTATTGGAACTATTATTCATATATATTGTTGTTCCATTAGAACTATTATTCTTTAAATTTTCATTTCTTTCATCCTTAGAATTAACTAACTCTTGAACACATATCTCACAATAATTCTTTCCATTTATAGTTACTCTGCAGTCACTACATATAAAGTTACCGCATCCAATACATGTTCCAACAGCTTCTCTATCATTATGTATGTAACATCTCAAGCTATTCATCTCCCCTCCAGGTAAACTCTTCATTTTCCCATCTCCTTGCATTAATTACATCTAATATTATACTACTTTTCCCTTCATTGGTAAACAATTCTCACTTTTTTAATGATAAGACAATCCACCAAATTTTCCAATTTATATTTACAAACCAAAATTTGTATGTTAAACTTACATTAATTGGTTAGTTACTTAACTAACTAACCAATCAACAAAGGAGGTTACAATGTGAAAATTAATGATTCCTCTACCACACCAATTTATATACAAATAGCGGAAATGATTGAGAATGAAATTCTTGATGGAAACCTTAAAGAACATGACAGAGTTTACTCTACCAACGAAATGGCTAAGTTTTTCGGCATCAATCCTGCTACAGCTCGAAAAGGACTTAACATATTGACCCAAGAGGGTATCATTTATAAAAAGCGCGGCCTTGGAATGTTTATTTCTCCAGAAGGTCATGATGTAATAATGAATAAGAGAAAAGAGACTTTCTTAAAGGATCATCTAAACAATGTTGTTATTGAAGCAAATAAGCTTGGTATAACTAAAAACGAACTAATAGAATTAATTAAGTCTTACTAAAAAATTTAGTGGAGGTGTAATATGAATTCCGTAATAAAATTAGAGAATTTAAATAAATCATTTGGTTCACTACAAGTTTTAAAAAATATCAATATAGAATTTGAAAAGAATAAAACATATGGTCTTTTAGGCAGAAACGGTGCCGGTAAGACTACATTATTAAAATTATTAGCAGAGCATATGAATCCAACCTCTGGACGTATATCAAGAAATATAGTCTCTGATGATTCTATTACAACAGGTGTATTTTACTGCTCTTCTATTGATTCACAGATGCATATGTATAAGGTTGATAAACTTTTGAAAATTTCATCTACTCTTCATGATAAGTGGAACTGGGAATTATGCAATAACTTAATAAAACTTTTTAATATCCCAAGAGATAAATTTATAAAGAAACTCCCTTCCGGGCTCCAAAATGCATTAAATATTGTGATTGCATTCAGTTGTGATTGTCCTGTACTACTCTTTGACGAGGTTCATGTGAATTTAGATGCAGTGAATAGACATAACTTTTATGAACTACTTAGAAATGAATATCTTATAGAAAATAAGACAATAATTTTCTCAACTCACTTTATTGATGAAGCTAGCATTTTATTTGATTCAATTCTCCTCATAAAGCAACACGAAATAGCTCACCATATTCCAATGGATGATTATCAAGATAATGCATTTATAGTATCAGGAAATTCTAATTCAATACATCCGGTTATAAGGGAAAAGAGCATATTAAATATTAAAACCTTAGGCTCCCAAGGTGAATATGCAGTGTTTGATTCAATGACCCACAAAGATTTAGAGAAGATAAATACTCTGGGAGGAAAAGTATCTATGCTTCCTCTACAGGATTGGTTCATATATATCCATAAACACAATATTGATATTTAAATATAAAGGAGGACAATTATGTTTAAAAATTATAAATCAAATGTTATTTTATCTATATTTAGAATGGATAAGTTTCCGCTATTTTTATGTTTATTTATTATTTCAGTATACTCAATAGCTAATACATTAGCTATTTCTAAAGTAAATGATATATATCAAACATTGTCAATATTATTGATACGGATAATACTAGTTTATTCAATAGTTTACTCCCTGATTAGTTTAAAATTTTCCACCAAAATATCAATGAATCTTGGTGTGAAGAAATCTGTATTCGGACGTCACTTTGTAGTCTACAACTTTTTAGTAGGAATAATATTATCATTTTTATTAGTGGTCATTGTATCCTTATTTATCAAGTTATCAATCATAAATATTGTAATGCTTTTAATTTTTTTATTAGTCCTAACATCATGTTATAGTTCATTGTTCTTAGCCACACTATCTATCTCGTCCCTTTTCTCTTCAAGATTAGGGAAATTGGTTAATATTATCTTACAGATAATAACTACACTTATATGTGCTTTATTATCTGGAGCAGTTATGATTATCATTTCTAAACCCAATGTACTTATTGGTATTTTAAATTCATCATCTTCTAGTGATTACTATATTGTAGCTATAATCCTATTAGCACTAAATCTTCTCTTCAGGATAATCTTCTCAAAAACTTATTCTAAATCTGGATTATACAATTAACATTAAGTTGGGAGGGTTTATTAATCTAAAATATAGCTTAATGAACCCTCCCCTAATTATTTCTCAATACCATATTTTCCTGTACTTCTATCTTTTAAATATTCATATTTCATTTAAAACTAGTCCTATTGCACTCTCACTACCCATGTTATAATATTTATAATAGCTTTAGTAGGAGGTATTAAATGAGTTTTTTTCCAGAAGATATAATTAAATCTGAATTGAGACAAGATGAAGAATTGTTATGGTACGGAATGCCTAATCCATCTGAAATGGCAAAAAAGGGCCTTCCTGTAACAATCTTCGGAGCAATATTCACCACTGTAGCCTTCTTTATGTTCTCAGAAGCAATAATGTTTTTTGGGTTTGGTGGAATTCAAAATTTTAATCTTTTATTTAAGTATGGATTTAAGTTTTTTAGATTCTCTATTGGGGATTTAATTTTCCCTTTAGTATCATTCTTGTTTGTAATAATTGGTATATTAGTAATGCTTACACCTTTGTGGATTTACAAAAGAGCCAAACGAACATTTTATGGAGTAAGCAACAAACGATGTCTTATTATACAAGCAAAGAAATATAAAAATATTCATTCATATGATATTGATAAAGTACAAATATTAAACAAACTTGAGAAGTCAGATGGAAGCGGATCTATTATTTTCGCTAAAGAATTAAACGAATCTTATGACTCTGATACTCATAGAAGAAGAACGACATACAAAGACATAGGTTTCTACGGTATCCCAAATGTAAGAGATGTAGAGAATATCATTAATTATAATATATCAGGAGATAATTCTCCCATAGCGGATACACCCAATACTCAGGTATCTAAAGATTTTCAAGATGATTCTGTCAATTATTAATGGTATATTCTTAAACCAAACTAAATATAAACAGGAGAATTACGAACTTTAAAGTCCATAATTCTCCTATTTAATTTAACCGTAATTGTATGGAAGTCACCCATCTTCTATAAGTGGGTGATGGATAATACTATTTTTAGAAGGGTTCGATATCCTTCTGAAGATACTATATCTTACAAGTGTAAAATCATCACAAAATGTATATACTATAAGTATAAGTGTTCTTTGATAACTAGATATATAAGGTTGTGATGGGTATACGAATATAGCGAAAACCAAGCTTAGCCTCTATCACGTAAAATATCTAAGGCAACTTAGAATACCGCAAAACGGTAACTACCCTAGGTCTTAGGGAAAGTCAAGCCTGTGGAGAACGCATAAGCCCTATATGGCGATGTTCTAGGAAACAGGAAAAATTCTAGCACATGATACTAGAAGCCACCAGTTCTGCGTGAGCAACTGGTGGGAGGGTTCACGAGAGTTTCTCTCCATATATCATTTGAAAATATTCTTCATCTGAAATAATCTCAATATTATATCCTTTTTCAATTAAACTTTCAGCTTTTCTATATTTAGTACTCTTATTACTATTACTTAATTTATCTTTTCCCTTTATTCCAGTAACTAAATAATCTGTCTTCCTCGTTACACTACTGCCTGCAATACCACTAGCCGCTCTTACAGATGCCATAGCCTCAATTCTTGACATTGACCCTAATGGTCCAGTAAACACAACAGTTTTATCTTTTAAGGAATCAATTATAACTCTTTTTCTCTCAGAAGTTTCAATATACTTTCTCCTTATCTCAAATCCCTTTATAACGCTTTTGGATTTTCCGCAAGAATTGTATCCCCCTTCAAAGACCTTCCCCACTCTTATAAAAAGTTTATTCTCAATATCATCACTGTTATTTATCTCAAGTCCATTACACATATCTATAAATATCCTAGCAGCTGCTGTCGCATCTTCGCTAGCATGGTGATGTTTGAATTCTATTCCAAGAGCTCTAGCTATAGTATTTAATTTATAATTTGCAACACCATCATAGTAATTTTTACTCATAACTACAGTACAAGCATACTGAAATGATGGATAAGGAATATTATAAGTATCCAAGGTTCTTCTAAGTACACTAATATCAAATGCAGCATTATGAGCAATTACAAACTTTCCTTCAAGATACGGCTTTATCTCATCCCATATTTCTTCAAAAGTTGGCTCATTCACTACATCTTCTTCTGTAATCCCATGAATCCATATATTCATAGGGGCAAATCTATTCTCATAAGGTTTTATCAACCAATACTTTTCCTGAACAACCTCTCCATCTTCAACAACAGTAATACCTAACGCACATGCAGAATTTCTCTTTTCATTAGCTGTCTCAAAGTCAATTGCAACAAAATCCACTCTTCTTTTCACTCCTCTTATAAATCATATTCAAATAACTAATAAGGCAAGTTCAAATAAATAACAAGTCAGTATACTCGTCTATTTTGCAAACTACTTCATCATTGGAACCCACTGAGAGAACCACTATCAGCGGAACCCAACTCTTCGTATTTTGCAAAATATACTTCGCATCTTTGACTTGTTATTTATTTTCACATGCCTAAATTAAAATCCAAACGCATCAAATAATTCATTTGTCTTCTTAGCACTATATCCTGCAAAATTCTCCACATACTTAGAGGCTCCGAATCTTTCTCCACTTACTACAGCCATATTTTTCCATAATTTAGGTATATTCTCACTTTCATATTTACTCGGAAACAATGATAATATGAACTTTTCTACTCCAAAGAATACATAATCCTTTATGTCATGCTTATCTTTAAATAACTTGAAATCTTCTTCAATCTTCTTACTAATTTTTCTATTATATATATCAACGAAGAAATAATCAAAATTTTCTCCTTCAGCTTCAAATGCATCCCCTTCAATTATTTTCACCTTATCATTATTTTCAAAGTTCTTATTATATAACTTAATTACATCCTTATCAATCTCATAAACTACTATTTCAGTTACTGACTCCTTATTGATCATTTCCTGAACTGAATATCCAAGTCCAAGACCAACAATTCCGACTTTTCCATGGGCTTTTTTAACAATCTCATATATTCCACCTACTTCTTCACCATCAACAGCCATTACAAGTTGATCCCCTCTATATAAATGAGGTGAATAAAACATATCCCCCTTATAAGCATGCATATATCCTGGAAGTCTCTTATCTATCCTTAATTCCCATATAATTTTTAATCCACCTAATGTAAAATCTCTATCACTACTGCATTTTTTTCTAAACTCATCTATCTTATTCTGATAATAACTTTGTTTAAATGGTATCATTACGCAACCTCCTATAATTTCTGTATATATAGATATATACCTTATTAAAATTAAATTTACATACTCTGAAGCATGGGTAGTATCGACAATATTTGTCCTTTCTTCTCTGTTCTTTCTTCTTTTATAGATAAATCTACGAAGTAATTTATCTGTATATCCTCTTTATTATAACAAAAAACTTATTTTTTTAAATATAATAATAGATTGTTAAAAAACTTTTCTGCAATGCTATTCATTTCATATATGTAAGTATATTGCAATAATGTAAGTAGCTTTTTCTCATTTTATAACCTAAACTTAAATTAAAGTACTATTCACTAAGGAGATATATTTATGAATCTAAAAGAAAACATTTCATTAGCTTATTGGAAATATGCTCTAAATCCAATAGATACTTCAAAATTAATTTTTGTTATGTTTTTCTTTATGACTTTATTACTACTAGTATATATTTTTCTTTCTATGAAAGAAAATTCTTAATATAAATAATTAAACTAAGGTAACTAGTTTTAGCTACCTTAGCTTGTTTAAAAAGTCATAATTTAAACCATTTCTTTTTTTCCAATTATATTGTATTATATCTAATAAGTCCTCTGGTACCATATCATAATTATTCGTAAAAATATTAATTACCTTTTCGCGAAAAATTATATATTTTAATATACAATTTTTCCGTGATTTTTTTATAAACCTCTTTCTATTATCTACAACTAATCCAATACAAACACGTTCATGAACATTATAACTAATTACATCCTCAATATCAGTCCATTTTATTAACTCATATCCCTCAAGTTCAACCCCCTCTTTCTTTAGAATCATTTTCTTATCCTTATATAAATTTTCCTTCACTAATTCAATAAACATCAAGATTCCAAAACCAATAAATACAATACCAATTATTTTTTTGAGAATAACGCTCTCACTCCTAATCATCAACCCTAGTACTATAATAAAAAAAACATTCACACAGCACACTTTATGCATATTAAGCATTTCAACCAATCTCTGATCTTGTTTACTTATATTTCTAACTTTCAAAATTTCCATAAATATAAAAAATATAAAAAAAATAAAGAATATCCAAAAACTCATATCATAAATATTTTCCATTACTTTACCATTTATTGCTATTATCCCACCAATAGCAATGAATAAAATACTCAATAATATATAATTCCATTTATTATAATTTCCATTATCATCAATTCTTAAATACAATTCCCTTTCATAGAAACTATTTTCTTGTTCTTCATTTAATCTCTCCATAGCAATCATTCCTCCTTGATACCCTAGGGAAATCCTAAATTAAATTCATAGTAAATAAAAATCACCATCGTCTGTACTGCAATACTTTTATTAAAAATTCGTACACACTTCACGCTTAACTATATCTCTCAACTTTACCACTATTTTCTTTATATTTAATTATAAACACCTAAGTATAATATTGTAAATATCTCTTACTCAAGTGTAAGCATTTTCCACTTTAATTACATTAAAGAAAGATTTTTCTATTTCCAAATCTTATCATACTAATTATGCATAACCTATATACCAGCTATATTAATGCCCTGTAGTACTGGTGTACACTATTTTAAAAAAGGATATGTAAAATTTTTTTTACACTTAAAAACCACTGTATATTAATACAGTGGTTTTTAATGAGTGTAGTAGTTAAATATACAAAATGAAAATATATAATTTTTCATTTTGTTATGTAAATTGATCCTTATCAATTAATCTAATTCTTTAGCGTCTGTTATCAAATCAGCAGCTTTTATTGATATATCTATACCCTTTTTCTCGGCTAAATCGTTTATAATATCTGCTAGAACTATTGCTTTCTTAAATGTTAGTCTCTTTTTATTACTCTCTAAAGCTTGAAAATGAGACTTAGACATTCTTCCATCAGCCATTTCCAACTGAGTTATCCCTAGCATTCTTCTATACTCTTTTATTCTATTTTTCTGCCCCAAATAGTTCACTAATATCAAATCCTTTTCTTAATATTATTATTAAATCCTCCCCATTATATTGCAATTATAACATATACTTTATAAAATATCAATTTTTACCTTTACTTTTTTGTACACTCTTCTCTTCTACAAACAATTAGTATTAATGAACATAAATACAGTATTGTTAACTACTTATAATATTTGTTAAGACTCTGTTAAACCCTCCTTAAAGCTATAGACTATAAAAAAATTGGTGATATAATTGATTTATAGATAGCAATAAATTAAAAGAAAAGAAAAGAAAAAAAAGAAAAGATAAAATAAGTAAATACCTTAAATTTATATAGATGATATAACCCAAAAATAAAATATTGTCCTCCCCCAAAAGACACCAGCCCCCCCTGGTGTCTTTTGTTCAGCTCTTGTGCAATACAGTATTGCGAACTACATTTAAAGTTTGTTAACTCTTTGTTAACTCCCCTTGAAAACTATAGACTATCGTAATATAAATGCTATAATAAGATTATAGATAAGACAAGCAATTAATTAAACAAATAAATTTACTGATAACAAAATAATTTGCAAACAACTTAAAATTTGATATATATATAACCCCAAAACCAAAAATGTAATCCTCCCGTAGGCACCAGCCCCCCTGGTGCCTACATCATTGTCCGAGTTTATCAAAAAAATTGATTTGCTTATTTTTTTGTGAATATTTATAACCTTCTATAATATCTCCCATCTTATATTTAATCCCCGATTCATTACATGCTTTCTTGAACACCTTCCAAAGCTCACTCCGCTTACCACTAGTGCATTCATATGCCCCTCCAAATTCTTTTAAATACATTTCCTTCATCCCCTTGAAATTTTCATCAAGTTTCTTAAAATAATAATCCCTTTGATTCATACGAAGAGTAACCCCAAAACTAGGATATATGAATTTTGCTCCTACCTTATGTGCTTCCTTAATAATATTAACTATGTTCTCTTAATTATCATTTATAAATGGTAGAATTGGCATTAATAGCATTCCAGTGTACACCCCAGCATCACCAAGTTTTTTCAAAGCCTCAAATCTTTTCGATGAAGGAACTACATTTGCCTCTACAATACTGCTTAATTCATCATTGTAAGTGGTTACGGTCATAGTTATACAAACTGGAGAATGTTGATTTATTCTTTTTAATAGATCAATATCTCTTGTGATCAAATCACTTTTAGTAGTAATGCCTACTCCAAAGCCATAATAGTCAATCCACTCTAGGGCTTTTCTTGTAAGCAGTTCTGTCTTCTCACATGGATTATAAGGATCACTCATAGCACCTGTACCTACAACACCTTTTTCCCTCTTGTTACTTAATTCATTCTTTATTATCTCAATAGCATTTTCTTTAGCTCTTACCCTATCAAAATCCTCAATTTTATAACAGTCACTCCTAGAGTCACAATATATACACCCATGGGAACACCCCTTATATATATTCATGTTATAATCATGCCCAAACCAATATTCTGGGTTTTTATTTTTTATCACTATACTTTTAGCAGGTATATACTCCATTTCCCCCTACTCCTTATTTTAGATTTTAATAATATTAACTATATAGTCTTTTTTATAAATTGTATTATAACAAATAAAACATGACAATGTTTATGTCATGTTTTATTTAAAATAGTTTATATTCTAATATTTAAACTTTTCTATTCCTTTTTGCATTTCTTCTGCTAATACCCCAAGGAATTCACTTGACTCTGCAATCTCATTCATAGAAGCAGTTTGTTCTTCAACTGAAGCTGAAGCTTCTTGAGTACCTGTAGCATTCTCCTCTGAAATAGCTGATAAATTCTCCATAACATCAATTATCTGCTCTTGCATTTTTTTCATCTCTTCCCCTGATAAATTAAGATTCTCAATAATACCTTTGAGTGTATCTATAGCATTAGCTATTCCTTCGAACTTAGCATTTGTATTCTTTATATTTTCTGTTTGAATATCAGAAATACTGCTTATCTCTTGAGTTCTCGCTACAGCATCTTGAGTCTTACTTAATAATCCTTGAATAATTTCTGTAATTTCATTTGTAAAATTATTAGACTCCTCTGCTAGATTTTTCACCTCATCTGCCACAACAGCAAATCCTCTTCCGGATTCTCCTGCTCTTGCCGCTTCAATAGCCGCATTTAATGCTAATAAATTTGTTTGATCAGCTATATTCTTTATCATTAAGCTAGCAGTTTCAATCTTTTGAGCACTATTATTAGTTTCCATAATAATATCATTCACCTGCTTAGTAGCCTCACTGCTAACTTTATTTTTTTCTACTAATACCTTTAATATCTCAAATCCTTCATTCTTTAATTCAGACACCTGGTCAACTGTTACATTAAGCTCACTAATATCATTTTGATTCTTCTCAATTTGTTCACTTAATATACCAATATCAGTTACACCACTTTCAGTAGCTTTAGCTTGTTCTGTAGCCCCTTTTGATATTTCTTCAATAGTTCTAGCTACTCCATTTGCTGCTGTAGCTGATTGTTCACTAATTGCTGATAATTCTTGTGAAGATGCAGTAACCTGTTGTGATTTATCAGCAATACTATGTATCATACCATTAATTGATTTTCTCATATCTTCTATTGCATTGGTTATTTCTCCAAACTCATCTCTTTTGATTATCAAGTCATTTGATACCTCATTTGAGAAATCACCACTTGCCATATATCCTAATATTTTTTTCAATCTCACCAAAATCTTCACCGCGTAGTTTGATGACACGTATAGAATGAAACCAAGAATCAATATAGCAATAACTCCCATACTAGCTATGGTATAAACATTCTGTAATATAATAGCACCAACTTGATCCATAGATAATCCAACATTAACTGCTCCAACATGTTCTCCATCAATTATTAATGGTACAAGAACATCATAAACCCAAACATCCTCTGCTTCATATTTATAATTACTAGCATAATTCTTACCATCTACTGCTGCTGTTTTACTTCCTATATCAGTTAACTCTCTACCTACTCTATCACTATTACTATGTGCTATTGCTTTCAAATTTTTATCAATTACAAGAGCATATACTATATCTTCTTTTTCCCCTAAATTCTCTACAATTGATTGATAATTGAATTTATCTGTCAATGCTTGTATTTTATTTGCACTAATACCTGTTTGAATGAAACTTCCATCTTGATTTCTAACATATCCGTATTTATAGTAGTTATTTGATTCTGAATCCTTTCTAATTGATTCTGTAAATTCAACTTTATCACTTGTCAAAAAGTCATAAACTTCATGCCCTTCTGGTGCTTTCCATCCAATATAATTGACCTTTGTTGAATATATAATCTTCCCACTCTCATCAAAGAAATTAATTACATCCACTTCTAGATTCTTCATTAATTCACTTAAATAATCATTACTCAACTTTTCTTGGTTATTCAATACCATTCTACCTGATACCATTAACTTATCATCTAACATTTCATTAATATTCTTTAATAATCTATTATTATCATTCATACGCTGGGTAATTTGAACAATCTCATCCATACTATCGTACTGCATCTGATTAATTAAGCTTGTTACTCCCAAATATGCTGTTGCTGTTCCTATCCCTATAATTGTGAGTGATACTACCAATAAAGGAATTATAACAAGCCTAATCTTAATGGACTTTGTTTTCTTTCTCTTCTCTTCTTTCTCCCTACCGTTTCTTTTCTTTCCATTCTTTGTTTTTTTCATTTTCATCCTCCGTTTTTTCATTTACACTAACTACATTCATGTATTTGTACTCAAAAAACATCATCTATCCTATCAGTCTACACAAATATATATTTTTGTTAGTTTTACATTGTTTTCATCTTAAGTTTATGATTCATTTCTAATGAAAGTTTAGTATTATTATATAATTTTTTGAATCACAAGTAAATATTTCTTAAACATTTTTGTTTACATTTTAGCAATATCTTAAATGTAAAAACACATGCCTCCCCTCCATATTAGGGAATGGACATGTGTTTTTCGAATTTCATTTAAATATTCAATTTTATTTATCTAATTCTTTCATAATACCTACGAAATTTAATACTTCCTCCTCTAGAGTATGGAATTGTGTTACCACTCTGATAAGATTTATTGACTCATCAAGAACATCTATTAATTATTTTTATTAAATAATTTACTAAAGAAACCACCCTTCTCTTTTTTCATCTCTTTAGCCACTCTCTTTCTCTCTATTTCTTCTGCCTTTATCATAATCTTATTGATTTCAATTATGGCCTTTTCACCCTCATCAATTATATTCTTACCTTCAACCATAAAATCCATATCTTCTACATACTTCATTACCCTATGATGTTCTTCCATCATATCTAGCAATTTTACTACCTCATAACAAACGCCTAAATATTCATCAATATAACACTCATCTTTTTTAGCTAAGTTTAACCTAACGTCATATGCTTTTCTATATTGTTGTAAAGCTTCCCCTAACATCTCAAACTGTTCAAACGCTGCTCCTCTTTCAATTAATAAATCTGTGTATTTCTTTGTAATGTTTAAATCTTCTTTATGGATGAATCCCTCCATTATTTCAAGAGCAATACCATAGTCCTCAGTACACCATATTATTTGACCTATATTTCTATAGAAAGCACCCCTATAAATCAATAGCCTAGCCAACTTCAAGGGTTCATCTAATAATCTGCACTCCCCCAATTCCATCATTAATTGGATGGCTGCGTCTCTAATTTCATTTGATTTCTCATAGAGATTTAGATTAACTAGAGCGAAAGAGTAAAAATACAACACATCTGCTATTATCTTCTTTTCTTCATTATCTTTAATTTTAAAGATTTTGATTGGTTTTGATTTACACTCTTCACCATCTACCATACCATCTTCTTGATTATCTTCTGATTCCTCCACCCATACATGAGTTAATATTTCATCGCTTAACTCAATAATATTCTTAAATTCCTTATTTTCATAGTAGGAAGCAATTATTTCTGTTATCGTATTTTCATTGCCACATTCCCCATTCTTGCATGTTAGCTTATACTCATTCATACCCATTTCCCCATTACATTTTAGACATTTAATAGTCTCCATGATATCCCCTCCGTATTAGTATAATATTTCCATCGTTGTATATAACCATATTATAGCATTTTTTCATTTGAAGGGCATATGATTAATCAACAATCTCAATCTTAATACTCTCATCTACCTTCTTATCGAATGTTATCATTCTTACAGACAATTCTAAGTCTTCTCCTACATCTTTAAATTCAAGTGTTCTTGTATGAGCAATTTTTTCCTTATTTTCACCATCAATAATTCTTTCCAATTGCCCACCAAATGTTCTCTCAAGTTCAACAGTTTCTCCATCAATATTTAAGTATATGGCTGATAACAGTACCCCCTTTTCTGTTGTTAATGTTACATAAGTGTTACCATCTTTCTCATATACATTTTCTATTGTTACCTCGTTTCCTTCTATTACTATATTTTTCTTTTCTTCACCTTTTGAAAGTTTTTCATCTACTTTAACCTCAACACCTACTCTACATTCCTCAATAACAACTTCAAGTAAACTCAATTTTTCTGGAAGAGCATCAAATTCAGCTTCAAAATAATCACCTTTCTCTTCTGTTGAAAATCCTCCACTTAAATTTGCTATAGGTTCACCATCTCCAAATATAGCTATCTCTATTCCCTCAATTGGTTTCTTTTCTCCTTTTAAATAATCAAGTGCCACTTCCAGCGTTCCTCTTATCTTTCCTTTAACTATAGTAGACATAGAAGTAGCAGTTATTGATTGTATCTTAACTGTTGTTCCCGCTACATTTATTCTTTTATTCATATTCAATTTAAACTTAGGAATCATTGCTTTTGATTTATCAATAGTGAATTCTATCTTTCCTTCCTCGTATTCACCATCATTATTTCTTGCAAAAGAGAACTCATGAATTTTTTTTAAGGACTTTGGTGGTTCAAATTCCTGCTTCCATATCATCTTTTTCTTTTGTTCATCGTAACATCCAGTACCAGCCCTTGGAATCATCCAGTCCTCACCACATTTTATAAATTCCCTCGATAAATCATTTCCATTCTCAAACTCTTCTTTATCAATATCCATGCTATAGAAAGCAACTAACTTATTACTGTCAATCATAATTCCATCAAGAGTTATAACTGTACCATCCTTGAAAGTGTAACTCTTATCTATAATCTGTCCTTTATAGTTCTTATTTAATTGTTTTAATGAACTACTCATTAACTCATCGTATCCAACTATACTTTTGCCATAATAAGCCAAAGTATCATAATTAAACATCCCAATAAAAATGATTACTAAAATCATAGCTGCAACTAATCCATTCCTGGAAGTTACAAATTTATTTACTCCTTTTCTTCTATTCTTTGTTTTTTCCTGGAGTGATTTTCCTAATCGTTCTTCGAAATCTTCTGGTATGTGAAGCTGTTCAAGCCTTATTTTCTCTATATTAAGTTCGTCTTTTATATTCTTCACTTATAATCACCACCTAATATTTCTTTTAACTTTCTCATTCCAATGGCTAATCTTGATTTTACCGTCCCCTCTGGTATTCTAAGAACCCTAGCGATACACTTGTATTCCATATCCATAAAATATCTCAACTTAATCACCTCTGAGTGTTTAGGCTTCAATTTCTCTAGAGCTCTATTTATTACAACTTCTTCAGTAACTCTATCAATATCTTCCCTCTCCTGTTTTCCTTCCACAGTCTCCTTTAGAACCAATCGTTCCTTTTTCTTTAATTGTTTTTTACAACAGTTTACAAGAATAGTTTTACTCCACGACGAAAAGGACTCCACTTTTTTAAGTTTATTTATGTTCTCGTATAAAATAACTATCACATCCTCAAGAACATCCATTGCATCATGAGAATTCTTCATATAAACATAGGCTAGTCTATAATATTCCTCTTTTCTGAGTGTAATAACTCTCACAAGCGCATCCTTATCACCACTTATAGCCCTTTTTATCAATTCTAACTCCTCCAAAGAAATCACCTCTTTTCATATATAAGAGTTTATATGTACTCTAAAAGTTCATTTTTCTTACATTAATTTATATTTTTCAAATAAAAAAGCTACTTTAACATTATAAGTAGCTTTTTCTAAATATATATTTGCAATAGTGTTAAGACACTTGAAAATAATTACTCAACATAGAACTCAGTCATATCATCCAACCTCAAACATGCCATTCTTCCTTCTTCATAACAGTTGGCTGTATCAATACATATTTTATCATTATAAGTCTTGTCAAACCATATTTTATATGGTTTTTCCGCTTTTCTGTCCAACTTTTTATCTAGATATGGTCTAGGATTATGACCAAATATAACCATGTAATTATCAAACCCTTTATTCATAAAAAATTCTTCTCTTACCCATACAAGTTGATGTTCTTGGGAATACATTGCTTCTTTAAAACTCTTAATATTCATGTCTTCCTTTAACTTAACCATATCTATTCCTGCATGAACCAAGAGATATTTTTCATCGATAATTTTGTAGTACTCTAATGAATCTAGAAAATTCAGTAATTCATTCTGTTCCTTCTCACTTAGCTTATTAAACCCTTCTATTGTGGTATTATTACCATTCCTATTCCACCGTCTTAACTCATCTTCGTTTTTATTCTTCAATGCAAACAGCATCATTCTATCATGATTTCCCATTATAGCTTTAATATTTTTTTTATCCATAACATATTTAATAACCTCAATTGACTCTTCCCCTCTATCAACCATATCACCTAAAACATATAATGTATCCTCTTCTTTTAAAGAAATCAATTTCACTAACTTTTCTAACCTATCTAGTCTTCCATGTATATCACTAACTACATATTTCAATGAATATCCACCCTTTCAATAACCCATTCACATACACTTATTCCTAATTAATTTTCATTTTATTATAACATAAAAGCATGTCCATCTAAATATATCTTGATGAAACATGCTTCATAATAAATTATAAATTATTATTTTCTACACCATAAAATCACTAGTCCATGCTAATGCCTCTATATATAAATCAGATATTTGAATACCACTTATCCCTAAAGCCTGCGCAAGAATTTCAAACTTAGGCCAGTTTCCTTCTTGATAACTTATTAATAATTCATGAAGAATACCTAAACTATTATTTTCTCCAATAAGAGCATTTTTAATTTCTTCATTTACAGCCAAATCTTCAAGTATTTCAGTCATTGGTTTATTTAATATGACATTTAGATTAGATAGTAATTCCATTAAAAAAACATTTGGCAAAAGGTTATCTACCTTTATATTGGGTGCAATTAGCTCTCCAAGTCTTGCTCTAACTATCCCGCATGTTAATAATTCATTATATTTCTCACTACATGTTTTTTTAATCATAATTAGGGATATCCATTTTTTTATTTCATCCATTCCCAGTATAACAATAGCTTGTTTGATTGAATTAATTTTGCTTCCAAATCCATAATAAGAAGAATTAATCAATCTTAAAAGTTTATATGATATAGATACGTCTCTTTTAATTATATCTTCCATTACTTCAAGACTAAAGGTATCTTTTTGTATCATCTGTAATATCTTAATACTAGAATAGGCATTAATAGGTATATCCTGCTCAGAAATAATTTCAGGTTTGCTAAAAAAGTACCCTTGAAAGTAAGTATATCCATAATTAATAGCATCCTTAAAATCTTCAATACTTTCTACTTTTTCAGCTAAAAATTTGATATTAAAATCAGAAAGTCTCTCTACAATATTTTTTCTTTCCAAGTCTTGAGTTTCTAAAAAGTCAACCTTTATAATATCCGCTACTTCGATAAGTGCTTGAAATTTAGGTTTAAAAACAAAATCATCCAGTGCTATTGTATAGCCTAACCTTTTCAGTTTTTTGCACACATTAATTACTTCTTTAGTAGGCTCAACTGTTTCTAAAATTTCTATAACTAGATATTCCTTAGGAAGCATTGCTGGAACTTCATCAAGTAATAGTTCTTCAGTAAAATTAATAAAAGCCTTTTTACCTCCCGTTAATTTCTCAATTCCAATTGAGAGAAAAGTATTTGAAATTACATTGCACGTAGCTTCATTACCATCTATTGCATCGTAATAGTTACATTTATTAGACCTAAATAACATCTCATAAGAAACAACCTTTTGATTTTTATCAAATATGGGTTGTCTAGCTACATAAATATCCATAGTAATCCTCTCTAATTCTATTTTTTTATTATAATTCACTTTTAATTATCCATATAAATCAATTATATACATTAAATCTAACCTTAATTTAACATATTCTATAAATATATATAATTTCCTCTTAAAGTTATATAAGAATTTAAACAGAGCATTCATATCTACCATTACTTCTTCAAAGATAAAAAAAGCATATGTATTTTACTATATATTAAATTGACCCCATAGCTTTAAGGCTATAGGGTTATTATCTCTTAATTTAACTTTATAATCTTTTCTTTACCAAATTATTTTCTTCTATAGCCTGATTGTTTATCAATTCATCTATAAATAACTTATAAAGATCAATAATATCTTTAAGTTGAAGACTGTTTGTTACATATCCAGGTATCTCCATTATTAAAAAGTCTGAATGTTTATCAATCTTTTTCTTTCCTTTTTCTATGGTAACTTTCAATTTATTTATCATATACATCATTTTTCTTATCTCATCATTTGATAAAATTATATTCGTGATAGAAGGATTATTAGTCTTCACCTTAAACTGATCATCAAACTCTACACAACCAGTAGTTATGGGCACTAATTTATTTGATGCTATTGATCCCACTCGTTCCAAAAACTTCTGCAATGCCTTTTTTACAGTTATTTCAAACTTAAATCCATATCTTGAATAAATCTGAGATTTCAAAATAGTGTATTCATGTTTAATCTTCGTCTCTTTAGAATAAGGATTGATTATTATTTCTTGATTTTTATAAATTATTTTAATCTTAGGCTTACGAAAGATTCCAGTTCTTATATATTCCCCACCAACTTCATTGGCCATTACTCTCCATCGTTTTTTAAGGGCTCCCATCCAAAACGCTCCTTCCATGTAATTCTTTCACTTATAGATTATACCACATTATTTCATTGCATAAATCTATTAAGTTCTCCTCTAAACAACACTGCCAATCTATGAAGAGCACGAGTAACTGCAACATATAGTAACCTTCTATGAAGTTCATTGTTATAATTTTCATCTCCAGCATCATATATAACAACTCCATCGAACTCTAGCCCCTTACTCATGTAAACAGGCATTATAACAAAGCCACCCATATATTCCTTTTCATCCTCTGCAATTATTTCAACCTCCACAGAGTCTTTAATCCTTTCATATAATTTTTTACATTCATCTTTAGTTTTACATAGTACAGCTCCTGAAGTAAATCCCTGTCTATAAAGTTTTTGAAGTTCACTAATAACATCATAATCCATATCTTTAAAATCAATACATTGCTTTATCATAGGCTTCCCCTCGTATCTCTCAAACGATACAATTCCATATGACTTCTGCAGAATTTTCTTAGACAAAGCTATAATTTCAAATGAAGATCTATAACTCTTATTCATCCTTAACTGAGCCATATTCTTTTTATTCATAATATTTTTTACTTCATCATATAAACTCATCTCAACCTTTTTGTCCATAGATTGATTTATATCTCCTAGAACAGTATATCCAGCGTTTCCAAATAAAGTTTTGAACACTTCATATTGAAGTGGAGAGTAATCTTGAGCCTCGTCAACCACAACATGCTTTATCTCTTTAAATTCATCATTACCATCAACCTTTAATTTCAAATAGATCAAAGGTGCACAATCTTCATATAAGAAATTTCCCTTTTCTATCTGGTTCTTACTAAATTCAATTATCTCTTCTATCTCATCTGGGAGTTCAATATTCTTTGCTAGTGTCTTAAATATCCTCTTATTAAGAAAAAGTTCTTTATAAACATCAATAAAACTAACACTCATCATCTTTCTTATCATATCATTATTTGCTTTTGATCTTTTCAAGGATATTAATCTACTATATTGTTTCACAACAAATATATGATCTGGAATTTCAGCAACTATCTTTTCAGCCTTCTCAACTCTTCTTCTCCTAATAGGATGTAATTCCCTAAAGATCCGCCGCTCCATTCTCTTAAGTCTTTTGCTCATAGGCATATTGATTTTATTGTTCAAGAACTGACTCTTTAAATATTCCTTAGTAAATATCATTTTATTATCACAATAAATATCATTGAACTCTTTGATGTTTCTCTCGTAACATTTAATAAGTCTTTCAAGAATCTTTATGAAACTCTTTGATCCTTTGAATTCAATAGCTTTCTTTCTTAATTTAATTAAATTTTTTTCTCTTTCGTTCAAGAGAAATTCCATCTGTTGTACTCTACTCTCCACATAACAATCATTTTCTTTCATCATATCTATTGCATAGTCTTCAAATACAATCTGCTCAACATTCTCCTCTCCAAGTCCCGGAAGTATATCAGATATATATTTTGAGAACACAGTGTTTGGAGATACTATGATAATATTCTGTGTGTTTAATTTTGTATGATATCCCTGATAAAGAAGATAAGCAATTCTATGCATAGCTATCGATGTTTTCCCACTTCCTGCAGTACCCTGTACAATAAGTAATTCATTTTCAATATCTCTTATAATCCTATCTTGATCTTTCTGTATTGTCTCAATGATTTGTTTCATTTTAATTGATGAATTTTTACTCAACACTTCTTGTAATATTTCATCATTTATTTTTAAGCTACTATCAAAGAAATAATCTAGCTCTGAGTCCTTAATCTTGTATTGTCTCTTTAAAGTCATATCCCCTTCAATTAGACCTTTAGGAGAGTTATATGCACACTCACCAAGTTCATACTGATAGAAAACACTAGCTATTGGCGCTCTCCAATCATACACTAAAACATCATAAGTTTCCTCATCCATTAAGTTAGCTATACCAATATAAATCTTCTCAATTTCCTCTTCTCCTTGTTCTTTAAAATCAAATCTACCGAAGTATGGTTTGTTAATCATCCTATTATATTTTTGAATCTTCTTAAATATAACATTGTAATCTGAATTACTACCATCGATATCTTCTAGATAACTACCAAAATCTGAAAGTCTATCTGTATCTTCATAAATATGAACTACATTCTCCCACATCTCCTTTCTAGCTTGAATAACCTTCTTAGTTCGTTCATTAAGTAGTTGTTCACCTGACTTTAATTCCCCTTTTAAAACATCAATAATCCCTTTTAAATAATCTTTTTCCTCAATTAATATTTTTTCATACTCCATATAATCAAATCCCCTCCAAAACGTTGTTGACATCCTTGAATTTATATGATACAATACTATTGTAGATTTATACATACATTTAACCATATGTGCATATAGATCTATTATACCTTATTTTTGTATATTAATACAAGTAAAAAATCCTATAATAAGCTAAGTCTTAGCTTATTATAGGATTTTTTATTTCTCATCCAAGAAACTTTGGATTTTCAATATGTTCAGACCTTATAGCTTTTTGTTCAATAGTGAACTGTATATTTACATCACCATTATCTAAATCACAAGGATATTTTGCTCCACATTCCTCACATTCTAAGTAATCTTTGTCCCCTACTTTTTCTCGATTATCAAATAAAAATGGTAGGTTTTCTTTGCTCTCACTCCATTTTTGTGTGATCGGAGTGTCTACCTTATAAGTATATAGATAAGTAGCTTCCCGTTTCATTACAAAATGGTTTCCATTACATTTATTACACACAAGTGACTTTTTTGATTTCATGTTTATATTCCTTTCATAATTGAACTATTAACTTGTATATATCATGTGTAATATTCTATTAATTTATTAAACCTCTTAATTACCATATCTACCTTACTCTCTTAATTATATATAAATGGATTAGAATGCATCATAAAATAGTTTTAAAAACAAAAAAATAGTTTTTTTTTTTTTCAGATTATTAAAAGATTACCTCCATAATCTTGCAAATAGACTTTTCATAAGTAAGTTTGTTAAATTCATAACAAGCCTTTTCTAGCTTCACTACCAATTTTTTATATTTCAAGTTGCTAAATTTTCTAAAAAATGATGTTTTTTAATACATAGTTATTCAAAAATTTTAATCTTTCTGTAATACTATTAAATTCTTAAAATTGATAATTGATAAAAAATATCTGTCATGTTATTATAAATATGAAATATTTATTGCACATTGTTAAAAATTTATTTATTGTAGGAGGGGTTGTTATGAAAAAGAAATTTAAAGATACTATTATTATTGGTTTTGCATTATTCGCTATGTTCTTTGGTGCTGGAAACCTAATATTTCCTCCTTCTTTAGGAAATATGACTGGTTCAAGTTATTTAATAGCTATGATTGGATTTATTTTAACAGGAGTAGGACTTCCATTGTTAGGTATTTTAGCTTGTGCTAATTATGATGGACAGTTCTCGAATATTACAGATAAAATAGGAAGTAAGTTTTCTTTAGTTGTAACTATGGCATTGATGATTGTTTTAGGTCCATTACTGGTTATACCTAGAACTGCTGCCACTACATATGAATTAGGTGTACAACCTTTATTTGGAGATATTAATCCATTATTGATTATAGTAATTTATTTTATTATTAATCTGTTCTTTATTTTAAAACCATCTTCTATAATAGACATTATAGGAACAGTTTTAACTCCAACACTTTTAGTTATGTTATCTTCAATAATTATTAAAGGTATTGTATCTCCTTTTGGTGAAATAGCACCTAGTAAAATTGATTCAGTTTTCCCATCAGCACTTTTAGAAGGCTATCAAACAATGGATGTTTTAGGATCAGTTATATTGGCTAGTATCGTTGTTGCTTCAATTAAAGCAAAAGGATATAAAACAAAAAATGAGATTATTAATCTATCACTTAAAGCCGGACTTATTTCAGTTACAGGTCTAGCTATGATTTATGGTGGCTTAACTTATCTAGGAGCTCAAACATCAGCTGTACACGAAGGCGTTTCTAGAAGTTTCTTAGTTATCACTGTTGCAAAGAACACCTTAGGTACATTCGGAATGGTTGCTTTAGGTATTGCCGTTAGCTTAGCTTGCTTAACAACATCAATCGGAATATCCGCAACTGTATGTGAATATTTCTCAAATAAATTCGAGAAGCTAACTTATAAAACTGCAGCATATGTCATTACCGCTATAAGTATCTTAATAGCAAGCATGGGTCTAGATAGCATAGTAAGCTTCGCAGCTCCAATTTTAGGAATATTATATCCGTTAGTAATAGTACTCTTACTAACATCATTTGTATATGATAAAATCGGTAGAAAAGTCATGGCATATACAACATATACAGCACTTACTATTGGCGTACTTAACACTTTAGCCGATATTGCTTCAATATCTAAACTTAAAGACGCTTTAAATATTATTCCACTAAATCAGCTAGGATTTGGATGGGTTCTACCTTCTACTTTTGTTTTTATTATCACTTTTATATTAGTTAAAAGCACTGAAACTAAAGGTGATAAAAGAGAAGTATGTACCGAATAAAAATATACTTAGGATAAGAAATTAAAATGATGTTTATAAACAAATCCTATATCATGAGATTGAACACAGTATAATACTCATAGGAAACTACCATAGAGCCATTGCTTTCTAATTAATGAAACAATGGCTTTTCTCTTAAGTAACTTCAATTTCTATTTGTATTATTCTTCTATTGACTAGCTTTTTAACAGTCATTACTAGCCCTCTATATTCAACTTTATCCCCTTCCTCAGGAACCCTTCCTAAGGTATTAAATATATATCCTCCCAACGATCCATAACTCTCTTGCTCTGGAAATTCCACATTGAACAATTCTTCAATTTCTTCTAAGTCAATATCTCCTTTAACAATATAATGCTTATCATTAATTTTTTCAATTAACTTAACCTCATCATCATACTCATCAAATATATCACCTACAATTTCTTCAATTACATCTTCTATGGTAACAATCCCTTCCGTACCGCCATATTCATCTAGAATAATAGCCATATGAGTCTTCTTCTGCTTAAATTCTACTAAAAGATCACTGATTTTTTTGTTTTCCGGCACATAAAAAGCCGGTCTCATTAAAGTTGATATATCTACTGCTTCGTCTTCATTCATGTTTATTATATCTAAAATCAATAAATCTTTTGCATGTATTATACCAATTATATTGTCAATACTCTCTTTATACACCGGAATTCTTGAATGACCATAATCTCTTATTATTTCTAAGAAATCATATAAAGTGCTACTTTCTTCTACAGCAACAACATCTATTCTAGGTACCATTATTTCACTTACATTCATCTCATCTATTTCAAAAACTCCGTCAATCATTTCTCTTTCTTGAGCATTAACAATTCCTTCTTCTTCTCCAACGTCTACTAATGACCGTATTTCTTCTTCTGTTACAAAGGTGCTTATATGATTTATATCACCACCAAGAGTTTTAATAAAAAAATTTGTAATTAATTTTAGAACTATGGATATTGGTTTAAATAAAAAATCTAATAATTCCAGAAATCCACCTAACTTAACTGCTACTTTTTCTGGATTATGTGATGCATAAGTTTTTGGTGTGATTTCTCCAAAAATCAAAATCAATATTGTCATTATCACCGTTACAATTACAGCGGCATTTGCCCCTGTAAAATACTCCACAGTTAATTCAGTTAATAATGCAGTGGCTGCAATATTAACAATGTTGTTTCCTATAAGAATAGTGATAAGCAAACTGCTCAATTTTTTCTTTAGTCTTTTTAAGGTTTTTGCCCCTTTTTCATCCACTTCTTCCATCTGTTTAATTTTAGCTATACTCATTCCCATTATAGATGTTTCAGAACCAGAGAACATGCCTGATAAAACCAATAATATAATCAATAATGTTATCTTAAAATATAATACTTCTGTCATGCTAAACCTCCTTTGTAGAACTCAACATCTTATGTTTTCCTTCTCTTACTTATTATTTTTCTTTTATCTAAATTTATTTATTCATTATCTTCTTCAAGCTCCTTAATTAATTAAACAAAATACCTTAGGCACATAAAAAAACTCATTCCATAAATTCATGAAATGAGGTCTTATTCTTATATATTACTTTATACCTAAGATACTAGTTTTTCTCTAATAATCCTAAAATCGTAGATTTATTGTGAATTATTAACCCACCATTTTTCTTTGAAGCAAATTCTCCAATAGATAAAGCTCCTTCCACTGGATACTCTAGCTTGTTCTGTATATTTACAAGTTCCTGCTCAAAAGACTCTTCTAGAAACATTGCTCTTGATATACAATCAAATAATAGAGGAACATACTCACTTGATACATTTCCCAAACAGTATTTAACTATCTCAATAGAAGAATTTAACAGCGACTCTTTATTACCATGCAAAACATATAACTCGCTACCTTCAGGTATATTTGCTACACAAACTATTTCTCTTTCTTCATTTAATGCTATTGGATCTCTTACAATAATATCATCTTCATTTTTTTCCACAAATCCAAAAGGATAGTCTTTGGCATATACAAAAAAATCTTCTTTGTAAAGCCTCACCCCTTCTTCTTCTTGTATTACATCTCTATAAACATCAAATGCATTATAATTATCTACTTTGAATAGAATATTGTCTTGTGACTCTGTAACCGTAAACGGGCCATCTAATACATTCCATCCATGCTCTACAGCTAACTTGACACTTGACTTAATAATACAAATGAAAAGAGCATCTTTATACACTCCCTTATTATCAAATAAACAAGGTCTATGTTGTAAATCGTAATATCCTGCTCCCCCACCTATATATGTCACTTTATTCCCTATTTTATTATATACAGTATCTGTTAAATGTTTTATTTTGCTAGATAATCCATCCGCTAAAACAATAGCAGTATAATCTTCATTCTCACATAACTCTAGTTTAAACCTCATCATATACGGAATTATCATAGAAACATACATTGGTTCATACTTTTGCACAATAAAACCTTCGCTAATACATTGATTTTCCACTAAAAGTCTTGGATATATACCCCCAAAAAATTTAACATCTTTACTATTTAGATAGTCACTCAATATATATAAATACTTTACTGATTTTTCTCCTATTAATATCATTAACTGCTCTTGTGATTTAATTTGCAATTTCTCTATGTAGCTTTTAAGTTCATTTAGTGATTTTAAGTACACTCCCTTTTTCCCCCTTCAATACCTCTACCACAATTAGTCATTTTTTTACATAAAACCATTATATACTAATTTTTTAGATAAGTAAATAATGCTATCATTACAAAAACCGCACTGAATTTCATTCAGCACGGTTTTTGTAAATAATATTTTAGTTTGTAAAATCTATTTTAAAACAAAAATGAAAATACTAGAAATAGTTTATGAGTAATATAAGAAATATAATAACGGTTATTTATTTTCTCTAGCATCTCCAATAAAAGCAAGAGATATCATATCAGGTCCAACATGAGAAGCTATCGTTGAACATAGTTCTGTTACAACTACTTTTTTCAATTTTAAATGCTTATGAATATATTTTTCGATTTTCACTGCGTCATTTAAACAATCACCATGACCAATAACAACAATAGTTTCTTCCGGATTTGTCATATGTTCTGTTAACTTATCATAAAGAAACTTCATAGATTTCTTTCTACCCCTTACAGTTGCATACTGTTTTAGCTCACCCTGATCATCAACTGTAAGTATAGGTTTTACACTTAGCATTGTTCCCACAGCAGCTTTAGCAGCTGATATACGGCCACCTTTTTTCAAAAAATTCAAATCATTTACAGCAAACCAGTGATTCGATTTCATCTTATTCTCTTGTATCCACTTTATAATTTCTTCTTTAGAATAACCCTTTCTAATCATTTCAACAACATGAATAACCAAAACTCCCTCACCAACAGATGCGCATTTTGTATCAATAACAGTTATATCCGCATCAGGATATTCTTCTAAAACCATATCTTTTGCAATCATAGCACTATTAAATGTCCCACTTAACCCAGAAGTGAACCCTAAGTAGATTAACGAATTTCCTTTTTCGCAATGTTTTTTGAACTTTTCTAAAAAATTATATGAGTTAATCTGTGCAGTTTTTGGCATAATTCCTTGTCTTAGATACCCATAGAATTCTTTGTGACTTAGAGTTTTACCAAAGTCATCATAATAATCTTTACCATCAATATTTACAGTCATACCAATAGTATCAATGATATTAAGATTGTTTTCAATAAAATCCAGTGGAAGATCACTACAGGAATCAACAAGAAGCATTGTACTCACATTTAAAACCCCCTTTACAATATTTCATTATATTAAATAATGGAAATCTATCTTAAATTTATCTTGTCATTAAAAATTATAATTTAAATAAAGATTTTAGTAAACAGATTTATGAGTTTTTCATATATTATTAATATTTTCATTTAAATTATAAAAAAAAGATCACAAAAAAAGTCGTAAAAATGTAGATGGTACAAACGCTCACTTGCACCATCTACATTTTGTTTACTCTCAATCTTTTAAACATCATTTTAAAACCATTATTCTTCTATCCAAATATCATTAAATTCCACAATCTCTAGAGGGTGAACCTTTAACCCTTTAATATTCTTCTTAATAGCATAAGAAGAACATATTGTTGATAAAAAAATCCATGGTGCATCATCAATTATCCTACTTTCTATATCATTCATTAATTCATTATATTTATAAGGATTTTTTGTTTTTCTAGCTTCTTCTAGCATTTCAAGAATTTGTTGATTATGATATTTGCCATAATTCATAACACTACCTTTATCTATTAAAGGCTGAATGAAGTTGTCCGAAGTTCCCGAATCCCCAATCCATCCATAAAGAAATAAATCACAATTACTATTAGAAAAACTTTTATCAAAATAATCACCTTTTACTTCACAAGTTTTCACTTTAATACCAATTTCTTTTAAATTCTCTTTTAAAATTTCACTAATCTTTTCATGCTTCTTATCACCCGATGATATATACATAGTTAATGTTCCACAATTTATTCCACTTGCTTTCATAAGATCTTTTGCCTTTTTTATTTTTTTTTCATATGCTTTCGTTCTATAATTGGTCAAACTATTTGGGAAAGCCCCTCTTGAAATAAGTTCCATCCCCCCAAATGCCTCTTTTATAATTCTTTCCCTATCTACACAATAATTTATAGCTTGCCTCACTACTTTATTTTGAACAACAGGATTTGAATTTTTAAAATTGAAAGCTAAAAATCTAGCACCCACACATTCTACTTTTTGTGTTTTATAACCTTGATTCTCTAATTTTTCAACATTATTTTTGTTTACCTCGATGTAATCAAATTTTCCATCAATAAATTTTTCTAAAATCTTCTCTTCTTCAAAATAAATTTCTATTCTATCAATCAAAGCTTGTCCTAATGAATATTCTTCAAATTTTTCTAATATTAATCCATCTTCAGTCATTGATACAAACTTAAATGCTCCAGCTCCTACACATCCAACCTTCTTAGAATTTCCATCCTCCTTAGGTATAATAGAACAACTACAATTAGCTAAATTATTTATAAACATATTGTAAGCATATTTCAATTTAATCTTTATATTATATTTACCTTCTACTTTTATTCCAGAAACACTAGCTGCTTTGCCTTTAAAATATTCATCAGCACCCTCTATCATTTCCAAAAACCACCTATTCGGGGAATTAAGTTTTTTACTGAGAACTCTTTCAAAAGAAAACTTAACATCATCAGCAGTTATATTCTTACCATTATGGAATTTCATATTTTTTCTTAATTTGAAGTTCCACGTCAGATTATCTTCTTCAATGTGCCAAGTTCTAGCAATTGCCCCAACAACTTCCGTCCCTATGCCAAATTGAGTTAATCCTATATGTATAGGTGCACTAATTTTTGCTTCTGCATCATCTGTAATCATAGCAGGATCAAAAGTACTTGGTTTATCTAACGCTATTCTAAATTTACTTTTTTCATTGGATGAGTCACCAATACTATTTTCTGACATTTCACTAAGATTTTTTATTGCTGACTCAAGAATATTAAGAACAGCTTTCTGCTTGTCTGCATTAATTGAAATATTTTCATTAAACACTTTAACCATATCAGAAACTTTAACCATATCATCAACAACTGTCATCATATACTGATTTTTATCAGCTTGTTCATTCATAACTTGATTTATCTGATTAGATATATTTTTTGTCTTTTCAATAGAAGTCATAATATCACCAAAAGCTATTCCTGATTTTTCAACAGCTAAAGCACTTTCTTCTACTGTTTGAACCCCATTTTCAACAATATTCAGTGTTTCATTAGTAACCTTTGCCATTTCATCTATTATACTATTGATATTATCAGCAGATTCAGAACTACTATTAGCCAGCTTTTTAACTTCTTGAGCTACAATAGTAAAACCTCTCCCAGCTTCACCAGCTCTTGCAGCTTCAATATTAGCATTTAATGATAATAAATGAGTAGTTTTTGATATTTGTTTTATAATATCAACAATCCCTTTGATTTCATTAGATTTTTCTGAAAGTTTATTCATTGCACTACTCATATTTTCAACTGTATGTTTAATATTAAGAAAACTTTCCATTATTGCATCTAATGATCTCTTTCCTTCTTCAGCTTTATTTAATGACTCTTCAACAACCCCCATTGATTCTTCAACACTAGCACATACTACTTCTGAGAATGTCCCAACCTCTGAAGAAACATTAATAGTTTTATCGATATTTTCGCTATGTTTTTCCATCTGCATATTAATTTCTTGTACAGATTTTAAAAGCACTTCTGTACTTGCTATTGCATCTTCTGCTTCCTTTAATATTCTTTCTGTCATTATGCTTTGACTCTTCTGTTTATTAATTAATTTTCTTAATCTATTATTATGATTTTCAAATTCCCGCAAGCCAACTTTTTCTGATATTTCTTTATTTTCTTTCTTTCTAAAATTAATTATAGCCATTATTTCTTTAACCCCCATGAAATATAATTTTGGTTTTATCATCTAGATTAAAACAAAATTTAAAATATATTAAAAGATAATAGCATTTATTGTTTTTATATGTAAAAATATCTTTGTTAAGAATATTTTACCATAATTTTGATTAATATTATACTATTGATGGAATTTAACCCTATAATTTCAAAAGACATGTTTAAAAATTTCATATACTCTAAAGTTGTGTATTTTTATATTATTCCCTTCACCTCTAATATTTCTATTCATAGTTAAAATCTTTTTCTACCCACTTGTTTAACTGTGGTTTTGGTTGCACAAAAAAGTTGATGGTACAAGCTATTGCTTGTACCATCAACTTTTCTATTCAATTATGTTAAATAATTGAATTAGTTTTATAATAAGAGCTATAAAAAATTTAAAATAACCTTATTAATCAAAATTTATTCTGTTTAAATCATTATTCTTCTATCCAAATATCATCAAATTTAATGATATTTAATGGGTGAACCTTTAATCCTTTAATATTATTCTTACATGCATACGAAGTACATATTGTTGATAGGAATATCCATGGCGAATCATCAATAATCTTACTTTCAATATCATTCATGATTTCATTATATTTATAAGGATTTTTAGTTTTTCTAGCATTCTCAAGCATTTCAACAATTTCTTGATTATGATAATTTCCAAAATTCATGGCACTATTTTTATCTATTAATGGTTGAATAAAGTTATCTGATGTTCCTGAATCTCCAATCCAGCCATAAAGAAATACATCACAAGAACTGTTAGACGCACTTTTTTGAAAATAATTACCATTAACTTCGCAAGTCTTCACTTGAATACCAATTTCTTTTAAATTCTCTTTTAAAATTGCACTAATCCTTTCTTGATTACCAGTACCTGGCGTTACTGACATAGTTAATGTTCCAGAATTTATTCCACTTACACTCATAAGGTCTTTTGCCTTTTTTAAATTTTTTTCATATGCTTTTGTTCTATAATTTGTCAAACTATTCGGAAAGGCTCCTCGTGAAACAATTTCCATTTCCCCAAATACCTCTTTTACAATTCTCTCCCTATCTACACAATAATTTATAGCTTGTCTCACTTTTTTATTATGAACAATAGAATTTGAATTATTAAAATTCATTGCTAAAAATCTACCGCCAACACATTCTACTTTTTCTATTTTATAGCCTTCATTCTTTAACTTTTCAATATTATTTTTATCTACGCCTATGTAATCCAATTCTCCTGCAACAAATTTATCTAAACTCTTCTCTACTTTAAAATAGATTTCTATTCTATCAATTAAAGCTTGTCCTAGTGAATACTCTTCAAATTTTTCTAAAATCAATCCATCTTCGGTTTTTGAAACAGACTTAAATGCTCCTGCTCCAATAAGTCCAACATCCTTCGAACTTGTATCTTCCTTAGGTATAATAGAACAACTACAATGAGCTAAATTATTTATAAAAGTATTATAAGCATATTTCAATTTAATTTTTATATTATATTTTCCCTCAACTCTAATCCCTAAAACTGAGGATGCTTTACCTTCAAAATACTCATCAGAACCATCTATCATCTCCAGAAACCATCGATTTGGAGAATTGAGTTCTTTGCTTAAAAGCCTTTCAAAAGAGAACTTAACATCATCAGCAGTTATATTTCTACCATTATGAAATTTCATATCTCTTCTTAAATTAAAGTTCCATGTTAAATTATCTTCTTCAACATGCCATGTTCTTGCAATTGATCCAACAACATCTGTACCTATACCAAATTTAGCCAATCCCGAATGTATTGCTGAGCTAATCTTTGTTGATTCAGCCTCAGTAATCATAGCAGGATCAAATGTACTTGGTTTAGCAATAGCTATTCTACATCTATTTTTTTCATTGGATGCTTCACTAATTTTTTGTTCAGACATTTCATTAAGATTTTTTATTGCTGACTCAAGAATATTAAGTACAGCATTCTGCTTGTCCGCATTTATTGAAATATTTTCATTAAATACTTTAACCCTATCAGAAACCTTAACCATATCATCAATAACTGTCATCATATATTGATTTTTATCTGCCTGTTCACTCATAACTTGATTTATCTGATTAGAAATATTTTTTGCCTTTTCGATTGAAGTCACTATATCACCAAAAGCTATTCCTGACTTTTCAACAGCTAAAGTGCTTTCTTCTACAGTTTCAACTCCCTGTTCAACAATATCCAATGTTTCATTAGTTACGTATGCCATTTCATCTATTATGGTGTTTATATTATCTGCAGATTCAGAGCTACTATTTGCCAACTTTTTAACTTCTTGAGCTACAATAGTAAAACCTCTTCCTGCTTCCCCTGCTCTTGCAGCTTCAATATTAGCATTTAATGATAATAAATGAGTAGTTTTTGATATTTGTTTAATAATATCAACAATCCCTTTAATTTCATTAGATTTTTCCGAAAGTTTATTCATTGCACCGCTCATATTCTCAACTGTTTGCTTAATATTAAGAAAGCTTTCCATTATTTCATCTAAGGATCGCTTTCCTTCTTCTGCTTTATTTAATGACTCTTCAACAACTGCCATAGATTCTTCAACACTAGCACATACTTCTTCTGAGAATGCTCCTACCTCTGATGAAACATTGATAGTTTTATCAATATTTTCGCTATGTTTATCCATTTGCACGTTAATTTCTTCTACTGATTTTAAAAGTATTTCTGTACTTTCTATTGCGTCTTCCGCTTCCTTTAATATCCTTTCCGTCATTATGCTTTGACTCTTCTGTTTATTAATTAATTTTCTTAATCTATTATTTTGATTTTCAAATTCTTGGAAGTCTTTTTTTTCTGATACTATCTTGTTTTCTTCATTTCTTTTTTTCCTAAACTTAGTTATAGCCATTATTCCTTTCACCTCTATGAAATATAATTTCTCTTGCAAAATCTAAATTATAACAAAATATTAAAGTATATTAAAAGAAAATGTATTTTATTGTTTATATATGTAAACTATTTGTACTCAATAACATTCTACCATAATTACGATTAATAGGAAACTCAGTCCAACATATCATATCACAATTTTCAAAAAAAATTCATATTTCAAAATTTTAGATGCTCTAAACTAATATTCATTTTAATAAAATGAAGAAAAAAACAAAATATGCATCTGATTGGTGCATATTTTGTCTATTGACAAAGTTATAATATATTATTTTCACTCTGTTTTCTGTCTTAGTAATTTCAATTTAAAATCCTTTCATCGCTTTGTTTGTTCTTATAAGGATTGAACAAATGATTATAACTATTCCGGATAAAATAGGTATAATGTATGAAGGAATAATATCAATAACAAGTCCAGAAAATATTATTCCTAATGGTGCTATTCCACTACTTAATGCAAAAACTATTCCCATAACTCTTCCACGAATATTATCAGGTGTAAATTTTTGAATTGATACCATTATAGGAACATTGACAGTTATCATACATACTCCAAAAATACATTGTATTACTATATAGAAGATGAAAAAAATATTATTATTAATAAATCTTAAAATTGGTATAGTAGGAATCCCAATAAGCACTGAGCAAATTCCCATCATAAATAAGCCTAAAGAAAAACTTTTCAATTTACTATCTTTCTCTGGTAGTGTTCCTATAATTATGGAAGCAAGTAGAAGTCCTACTGAAATAGAAGTCTCTATAATTCCAAACTGCACTGTAGACATATTTAAAACATTGTTAATAATAAAAGGTAAGTTCACTGCTAAGGAAGGCATTACAAAATTAATCAAAAAAGCAAATTTTACAAGGATATATAGAACTTCATTATTTTTTATAAATCCAAATACTTCTTTTATATCTTGAATTATTATGCTCAATTTAGACTTAAAATCCACCTTTCTTTTGGTGTCAATAGCCCCTTTATTCTCTTCATTTTCAACTTTAACAAGTTTAAAATCAATGAACATTTCAGAAATAGCAGAAATCACAAAAGATATGGCGTTTAATAAAAGAAACAAATTAATAGAGATTAATCCAAATAATATCCCACCTATTACTGGTGCAATAATCCCTGTAAGTGATGATATTGCACTTGAGTAAGAATTAATTTTATTTAGTCTCTTTTCAGTTACTAAATTTGGTATTGATGCTGAAATAGTAGTATCGAAAAATGTACTTATTATTGAAAGAAGTACTGTTACAACGTAAATATAAATAATTTGCAACCCGAATAAGTAGGACATTAGTAGCAATCCAAATACTACTCCACCGCTTAAAAAGTCTAATAATACAACAATTTTCTTTCTATCTAACTTATCTGCTAAGACTCCTGCAAAGGGTCCAAGTATAACTCTAGGTACCATCCCAGCCAAAATACTAAATGCAAATGATAAACCCGACCCTGTCGTTTTCAAAATATATAGGGCTAAAACAAACGTATAAAGATTTGTTCCTAATAAAGAAATTAATCTCCCTTCTAAAAATAGAATTAAATTCAACTTTTCTTTTCTTAACGTCATTTGATTTAATGCAGATTGATTATTTAATATTGCTTCTCCCATTACAAATACCCCCATGATATATTTTTGTTTAATTTCATTCAACTTATAGTTTTATTTTACCATATTATTCATATAAGTCAATACACGAGTTGAATATTATTAAACTTATTTTCTTTTAATATAGTTTACCTCGTTGCAAGTTGAATATTTTTATACTATAATTTATATATAGAATATAGCTAGGAGGGGATTAAAATGACTGAAACACTTGGTCAAAAGATAAAGAAACTAAGAAAAGAATTAAAAATGACTCAAAGTGACCTTGCTGGAAATGAAATGACCAAAAGTATGCTTAGTCATATTGAAAACAATCAAGCTTCACCTTCAATGAAGAATCTTCAATATATTGCAAAACGCTTAGAAAAATCTATATCCTATTTTTTAGAAGAGGATTTTAAAGAAAAAAAAGAAATCATAACAGAAATTCCAATTGAAGAACTAAACACTGAAATGAGAAATATTAATAATTTAATTGAAAATAAACAATTTAAAAAAGCCTTAGAAGAACTTAAACCAATATTAAAGAGTTATAATTTTAATAAAACTACTATTATTTATGCAGATGTTATTTCAAAATTAGGTACTTGTTTAATTGAATTAGGCGAATTTGAAGAAGGTGAAAAAACTTTACGAACTGCATCAAAAGTATACATAGATAATCATCTTTTTATAAAAGCAGCTAAAACTTATAACGAACTTAACATAATATATTTTAAAACATTTGATTATGATAAGTCCTTAAAAATACTAGAAGAAACTTGGAATATATATCATAAATCTATAAATAAAGATATTTTTTTTGAAATTGACCTTTTACACTTTCAGTCCTATATATATACTTCATTAGATAATTACAAAGAAGCACTTTCTTCTTTAGAAAAAGCCATGAATCTTTCAAACGAAAAGAATTCATATTATAAATTAGGAGAAATATATAGAGTTATTTCAGCAGTCTATTGGGTTTTAAAAGATAATGATAAATTCCAATATAATATAAAGAAAGCTAAGGAATTTGCTGATTTTTCAGAAGATAAATCAACTCTCTCAAGGATAGAACACACTTTAGCCGTCTATGCTAACAGCTTAGGAAATCCTAATAAAGCATTAGAACATATAAATATGTTTTTAGAATATACCAGTGAAGATGTTTCCCTTATTTATCTTGAACTAGCAAAGGCTTATTATACCCTTAAAAAGTACGATCTAGCCTTAGAAAACATAGTCAAAGCAGCTTACTCATCTGAAGTTTTTATTAAACCTGACTATCTTTATATGTGGGAAGCCAAAGTTCATGAGGGCCTAATACTCCATGCTCTTGGTAAGAGCGAAAAAGCTATAGAAAGTATACAATATGCAATTGATAAAATGATTAAATTTTCTTATTCATCAAATTTATCCTTTGCATATAAAAGCTTAAGCACAGTGTATTCTGAAATTAATGATTTCGAAAATGCTTTTTATGCTTTGAAAAAGTCCGAGGAAATACTTTCATTATTAAATAATAAATAAAGAGAGACAGGTCTAGGCTACCTCTCTCTCTTTTCTAATAATATAAATTAGTTATATATAACCAAATTAAGTATAGTTAATTAATTTAAATAATATATCTATAAAATCAATCATTTTTAGTTTTGCTCTTTTTGGGGAGTAATATTATTTTCTCTAAATAATATGCTATTAACCCAGTCTGTAAAACGGATAAAAAGGCAAAAATATTAGAATTTGTTATACCTCCAAGCTTTCCATCAATTAATATTGATGTAGGAGCATGAATAATTAACCAAAATAATTTTTGAGCATAATCCCTTGGAAAACTAGTACCTGATAATCTATATTGTTCAATGCTAGGACTAACATATGGAAGTACAATCCCTGAGTATACTAGTAACCAAGTTAACAGCAAATCTATAAGCACAACAATAACAACTACTTTGTGCTTTTTAATAATATCAACCATACAAACCTCCACTTATAAATGATTCTATATACAAAATATATTATACCATAATTTTACAAGAATCACTTGAATAATAAAACACCCGCCTAATGAACTGCTTTATTAATAATATCTATTTTTCACATATGACTTCATTATCTTCATAACTTATCCAATCACTCCAACTTCCTAAGTAAAGAATTGGTTTCAACCCAACTTCACTCATTAGAAGAACATTCACACACGCACTAACCCCTGATCCGCAATGAACAATTAGTTTTTTATAGTTCTTTAATTCATGAAATTTTTCATTTAATGCATTTAAATCTTTAACCTCTAGATTATCAAAATTATCTTTCCAAAAGTAATTTACAGCCCCTGGTATATGCCCTGCTTTCTTATCAATAGGCTCTTCTAATGCTAAATATCGTTCTCTTGCTCTAGAATCTATTATTATAGACGCTTCTTTATTAAGATTTTCCCTTACGTACTCAACATCACAAATCAATTTAGAGTTAATCTTCATTGTAAGACCGTTTGATTCTTTTGGTTCATTCACTTTATCAGTTACAGGAAGATTTCTTTCAACCCAAGCTTTAAATCCACCATTAAGTACATAAACCTCTTTTATACCAATATATTTAGACATGAACCAAAGTCTAGATGCCGGCGCTAATTGACCATCATCATAAATAACTACAGCTTTTTCCTCATCAACTCCTGAGTTTTCCATCATCTTTATGAACTCATCCATTAAAGGTAGCGGATGTCTTCCACCGTGTTCACTTACCTCACCTGTTAAATCTCTTAAATCTATGTATACCGCATTATTTATATGCGACTTTTTATAAGCGTTTAATCCATATTGCGGATCATTCATTCCAAATCTACAATCTAATATAACTAAATCCTCATTATTTAAGTTTTCTGATAACCAATCTATAGATACAATATTTTTCACTTTAATTACCTCCTCATAACATTTTAAGACTACTCACACAGAAAGTATAGCATATAATATCAGCTCTTCAAAACATCTAATTTTTCCCCTTCTTTTGTATAATTTGCTCCTTTATTTCTGCATAACTACAGCCTAAATATACTCTTATAGTTAAAACTAACATTCCTATTACCCTTAATATTCTTGCAATAGTTACATCAAAATATTTATTGCTTCTCCTATTGATATAACAATTAATATGAATCCAATTATTCTTAATGTTAATCCTGCTTTCCTTTTCATATTAATTTATCACCTACTTTGTTTTATATTTGAAAGACAATATATTTATTTCTCATTCAAGACTTTAATTTTCTTAAGTGTTATCATTTCATAAAAAAAGCTATCAAAATATATATCACACTTTGATAGCTTATCTTTATATTATAAATATTCTTCCAAGAAACTCTCCATTTCTTTAAACATTTCTATAATATTTTCTTCATTATGGAATCCATGTCCCTCATTATCTTTAACCATATATTTAACTTCTACCCCTCTATTTCTTAATGATTCTACAACTCCATCAGATTGATCCTTTGGAACTCTTGGATCATTTGCACCTTGAACTATAAATAATGGAGTCTTAATTTTATCAACATGGAATACAGGTGATACTTCTCTCAATAACTCCTTATCCTCTTCAGGATCTCCCATTTTTTCATAGAACATTTTTCTTAATGACTCCCAATAAGGTGGCATGTCCTCTAACAATGTAAATAGATTTGATGGTCCAACTTCATCTACTGCACAAGCATATAAGTCAGGAGTAAATGTAACTCCAGCTAAAGTTGCATATCCGCCATAGGATCTCCCATATATTGCTATTCTTTCAGGATTTGCAATTCCCTCATTAACAAGCCAATTAACTCCATCTGTAAGGTCATTCTGCATATCTTTTCCCCACTGCTTAAAGCTAGCCTCTAAGAACTTTCTTCCATAACCAGTAGATCCCCTAAAGTTAACATTAAGAACACCATAACCTCTATTAGCTAAAAACTGTGCTTTGGGATTAAATTCCCACACATCTCTGTACCAAGGACCTCCATGAGGATTAATAACTATTGGTAAATTTTTTGGTTCAACTCCTTTTGGCAGGGTTAAATAACCTGGAATTATCAATCCATCTCTTGCTTCAAATTTTATTGGCTTCATTTCACACATTTCTTCTTCTTTAAGCCATGGCATTAAATTACATATTTTAATAAGTTCATCTCTTTTAATATCATAAAGATAATATTCTCCTGAATTAATGTCGCTATAAGCATAAATCATCATTTTACTTTCATCTTTACTCATATTTTCATATGATATGCTGAGACCTTTTAATTTTCCTTCAATTTTACTATGAATTGTCTCCCTCTCTTTATCTAGGAAATGAATATGCTCTTTATCTGTATAATATTTAACTCCAATAATCTTCTTATGAAAATCTGATTTCAGAAGTTCGTCAACATCTACTTCATCATGTTCAAATATTAATTTAATATTTTCTTTTGTTCTTGGATTGAATTCATATATTGCAGACTTGTCCCTTCCAATACTAGATGAAATATATATATTCTTATTATCAAAGCTAAAGAATATTGGAGAGATATGTTCTCTAAAATCACTTTCAAGTACTAAATGAAATTCTTCTTCTACAGACTCTCTATATAATATTTTAGTTGCTGTTCCATCACAACATGCAGCCGCTCTTACTTCCCCATTATGATCTACTATCCATTGAGTAACTCCCCCCGGATTTTTAGCGACCATTTTCAACTCACCTGTATTAACATTGATTCTATAAACATCAAATAATGTTTTATCTCTTTTATTTAAAAGTATTAATATTTCTTCATTACTACATTTTAATTCATCTAAAATTTCAGCTCTTACTCCATCAAATGGTGTTAATTCCTTAAAATTTTCTCCATCTAACTCCACTGCATATAATCTATAGTTTTCATCTCCACCTTTATCCTGCATATAAACTATACGATTATCATTAGCCCAAATATAGAAAGCTATATCTCTATCTTTAGAATTTGTTATTCTTACCTCTTCTTTTTCTTTAATAGATTGTATATGTAAATTAAGTCTTTTTTCATAAGGCTTCAAAAATGAAATATTATTTCCATCTGGAGATACTTTTAAATAAAATTTTTCAGGTTTCCTTAAAAAGTCTTCAATGGGTATTTGCCTAATTATGTTTCTACAATTCATACTTTCCCCTCCCAAATAACACTTATATTTATAATTTTTTATTTTATTGTTATATATTAACACATCCATGCCTTTTCTTCAAAATAAAAGCCATAAACACATTATTGTTTATGGCTACCTATAGATATCTATACTATTAACTATTAATTATTTTTTCAACGTAACTACTACTCCATTTTCCACATCTATCTCCAAAACATCCTAATGTTGTGTTCTCATCATTGATCATTACAACCTCACATCCATTAGAGCATCCTTTACATTCGAAAGATTTTGTTTTAATTTCCATATCAGCTACATTAAAGCCTTTAAAGTTTGTGTTTTTTTTCTCCTTCACTTTCTCTTTAGCTAGAATAGCTGAACCTAACGCGCCCATTACTTTATGATACTTTGGAACATACACCTTACAACCTAATGCCTCCTCAAATGCTGCTATCATACCTTTATTAGTAGCAACTCCTCCTTGGAAGAATATCTTAGACTGTATGTTCTTCCCTTTACCTACATTACTCAAGTAGTTCCTTACAAGAGCATCGCATAATCCTTTTATTATATCTGATTTATCGTAACCAAGTTGTTGCTTATGAATCATATCTGATTCAGCAAAAACAGCACATCTTCCTGCTATTCTCACTGAGTTTTTTGCCTTTACAGCATAATTCCCAAACTCTTCAATAGGTATTCCAAGTCTTTCTGCCTGCCTGTCTAGAAAGGATCCGGTTCCTGCTGCACATACTGTATTCATTGCAAAGTCTGATACTATTCCTCTATTTAAAATAATGATTTTAGAATCCTGTCCTCCAATTTCAAGAATTGTTCTTACATCTTTATCTATTTCTAGAGCAGCAACTGAATGAGCTGTAATCTCATTTTTAACTATATCTGCTCCTATTAAATAAGAAGCTATATGTCTTCCACTTCCAGTAGTTCCAGCTGCTTGAATTTGTTTATCATTGTATTTTTCCTTTAAAGTCTTAAATGCATTTTGAACAGCATTTATTGGACTTCCTTTTGTTCTAATATAGATTTGTTCTATTATATTATTGTTTTCATCTATTAATACTACATCTGTACTAACAGAACCCACGTCAACTCCCATATAATACATTTTCTTTTTTCCTCCTCTCAAGCATATCTAAAAAAGCTTCAATTCTAGTTATATATCCAGCTTCTCCTGTCATTTCATCAATTACAAGTGTAAGAATAGGAAAATCCTTATCTTTAGAGATTGTTGGAAGTATTGCTTTACTAACTATCTCCGGCATACACCCCATTGGAAATAACTGAATAGCTCCGTCAAGTCCACTTCTTTGCCCTAGAACGGTCTCTCCTATACACTCTCTAGCATGCCCACCAATGTAGTATGGTAGATACTTAAGTGAAGCTCTTCTAATATCTAATGAATTAAGTTTAAAACTCTTCATAAGTAAGTCTTTAACCCACCAACTAGGTGTTAAAGATCTTTTAGTACAAACACCAAAATCCATTAATCTATCTTCCAAATATAGATTTGAAAAAGGTTCAATTACAGTATATATTTCACCAATAATGCCAACCTTAACTGGTTGTTTATTTTTATCAATCCTTATGTTATTAATCTTCTTTTTATATTCTTTTAATATGTTAATTAATTCATCAACACCATTACTCTGTAACGCCTTATCCTTGTATTCTTTTAAAAGTCTTTTGCATTCTCCTCTATTAACCTCATATCCAGCTAAATCATGTGCTATAGCATCTATACTGTCACAAAGATTTATAACTGTAATACCATTTTTAATGGCCATCATCTTTTCAATCTTACTTTTTTTACTACTAGAAGTTATTTTGCTAATTCTATCTAAGAACTCTTTAACACCAATATCTTTAGGAGCATCTAACATAACAAAATCAACATCATAACCAAGTCTTTTAATTAGTTTCATTTGCAGCTCACCATATTCCCCAAACCTGCATGGTCCACAGCTACCAACAATAATAACAGTATCTGCTCCTCTTTCAATACTCTCAATATAGTTCCCTATCATTATCTTAAAGGGCAAACATATTTCCTCTGGAGAATGCTTTACCCCAACATCAAGTGCTTTTCTATTATTAAGTTCAGGAATTACATATTCAACTCCCAAGGTGTCGAACACAGCTTTAGCTGCAAGATAAATATTACCCATGTGTGGAAATGTTACCTTCAATTTTATTTCTCCTTTCCATCATATCAACAAAAGCCTCTATTCTTGTATCAAACCCCGCTTCACCACTATGCTCATCAACTTTTAATAAAAGCATTGGAGTATTCAAATTATTATGCTGAATAAGTTCAATAATTACAGAATCTATTCCACAAGCAAAGGATGATAAATAGACAATTCCATCAATCTCTTCATTTTTACTTAAGTGTAATGTTGCACCATATGAGTCCCTTACAAAGGACCAGAATGGTTTTTTATAAAGAGTACTTACCTCTGCATCTTTATGTTCATCTTCAATATGCTCTTCAGTTATTACTCCAACCCCTAATTTATTTAGCTTTTTAACAAGATTCATATTTATATATTCATCGTATATTAAATATGGATGACCTACTAATAATACATTCTTTTCATATCCTTCATCCTTTGTTCCAACCTTAAGCTGTCTTTGAGCTATCAATGCCTTGTTAAATGCTTTTTCTATTTTTAAAATATTTGGAGTTATTCTTCTACCTGCTTTCATTGCCCACTTTCTTAAATTCTTATCACTATCTGCATACATTGGTGTTCCAATAATTTCTGGCATATCAGCTATAGAATTTACCACCATTTCAGGAAGCCCACAAAATTTGGGACATATGAATTCATTCTCTCTTATTCTCATTATTCTAGGAATAAAAAGAATATCGCATTTATCTTTAATAGAAGCCACATGACCATGAAAAACTTTTATAGGCAAACAAGCCTCGTCTACACAACACTTTACTCCTTCATTTAAGATTGCTTTGTTAGTATCCTCTGATACAATAATCTCTGCTCCTAACTCTAAAAAAAATGTCTCCATGAAAGGATGATATTTATAATAGAGTAACCCTTTAGGTATTCCAATCTTCATATACTTTTCTCCTTTACTAATATCAACCATCTTTTATTATTAACTAAAAAATTGATAATATTCTACTAACAATCTATAAAACAAAATTGTTTGATGAGAAAACAAAAAAGTTGATAACAAAAATCTTTGTCATCAACTTTAAATTCATATGTGCCTACGATAGAATTTTAACTACTATATTATATAATTTACTAACAAATTCTTCTTCACTATAATTAGAAGTTTTCATTGTATGAATATATTCAATGATACTTGACATTATTGTTGTCTTTGCAACCCCAATATCAAATTCATCAATCTCCTCTGAAATTACACCTTCTGATACCCCTTTTTTTATAATATCATTGAATATTACCTTGTGCCTGGCTCTCATTTCTTGTACCATTGCTTTAATTTGATTTTTCATATCTCCGCTTATCATACACCCTACATTCTCTGAAACAAGTAAACCATGAAAGCCAATATTATATGATAAGGTGGTTAATACCTTATGAATATGATTAATCAAATCATCTTTAAAGTTTAAATCATTTTGCATATTATCATTTACAACATCCTTCAAACTAGTTTGCAGTAGATACATTATAGATCCTGCTAATATTTCATCTTTATTTTTAAAGTATTCATATATTGTACCTTTTCCAATACCAGCTCTTTCAGCAATATCTGAGATTTTTATATTTGAATGAAAGCCCTGTTCTTCAACGATATCAATTACTGCATTGTATATTAAAATTTCTTTTTGCTTCATAATCATTACCTCCTATATTTACACTCTTTTTTTTCTTAACTTATCAAGTGCAGTATATATAACAGGGATAATTATTAATGTAAGTAATGTGGAATATATTAATCCACCAATAGCTGTAATCGCCATAGGTTGCATCATTTCTGCATTTTCACCTACACCTATAGCCATTGTTGATAGAGCAATAATAGTAGTTAAAGCTGTCATAATAATTGGTCTAAACCTTGTATTACCCGCTTCAATTACAGCATCATAAGTGGATTTTCCTTCATCTTTTAATTGATTTATATAATCCACAATTACAATACCATTATTAACTACAATACCCGCAAGTATTATAAGACCTATTAAAGCAACAACACTAACTGGTGTATTAGTAATAAATAATCCTAAGAATCCACCTGTAAAGGCTAATGGTATACTGAACATAACTATAAATGGATATAGTAATGATTGAAATTGTGATGCCATTACCATATATATTAATACAATAGCTAACAATAATGCATATAGTAACATTGTAAATGAACTTCGAATTTCTTCTTGTTCCCCTTGCAGTTCAACAGTAAATCCTTCAGGTACATCATAATTTTTAATTTTTTCTTCAATATCTTCTCCCACTAAACCAACATTATAACCATCTTTGATTGCAGCAGCTACCGTTATATATCTAGTCTGCCCATGCCTTTTAATAGATGCATAACCTGATTCTATCCCCACTTCTGCTACATCTGATACCTTTACTTTCATACCCATAGGGGTCTCAATTGTTAAGTTCTTAATTCCTTCAATATCTATCTCTTGTTTATTTGCATCATCTTCATAAACACTAATATCATATTCTTGACCATCTAAGGTAAGTTTTGATGCTTTATTCTCTTCACTTATAGCATCCTTTACTGCCACGAAAACTTGAGCAGTAGTTAATCCTTTTTCTATACTCTTCTGTCTATCTACAGTTATTTTTAATTCAGGAGATGTTTTTGAAATACCATTATCTATTTCAGTTGTTCCTTCAGCAGATTGAACAATACCAGCAATATCATTTGCCATATCTTCTAATGTATTTACATCATATCCTTTAATCATAATAGATATGCCTGAACCACCCATAGCTCCCATATTGATACCCTGCTCTGAAACACTAACTTCGCATTCAAGATTAGAAGTAGCTTCTCTAATTTCCTGTGCAATTTCTTTAGTTGTTCGACTTCTCTCTTTTGATAAAAGTACATTCATACTAGCTGAATCACTTCCACTCATCATTGCGAACATCATATTTCCACCAACAGATGCCCCTACAGTGTCTACATCTTCAATCTTACCGATTATTTCACTTAACTTATCAAGCATTTCTGCTGTGTCTTCAAATTCCACGCCTATTGGCATTGTTACATCTATCATTATCTGTCCTTGATCAGACTGAGGGAAGAATTCAGTTCCCATCTGCAATGACCCATAAATACTACCTACAAATAACACTAATGCTAATAGAATAACTGAAATTTTGTGTTTAAGAGAAAATCTCAATATTCCAGTATATACTTTTTTCATACCATCTAATACTCTATGCTCTTTATTAATTTGAGATTTCTTCATTATCTTTGAAGCCATCATAGGCACTAGCGTTAGTGCAATAATTAAGCTTGCAATCAGTGAAAATGAAATAGTAAGAGCCATTTCTTTAAAAATCTCAGCTGTTATCCCTTTCATAAATATAACGGGAGCAAATACACAAACTGTTGTAATCGTTGATGCTGTAATAGCTCCAGCTACCTGTTGTGCTCCTTTAATAGCAGCTTCTTTTGCGCTTATCCCTTCATTTCTAAGTCTATATATATTTTCAATAACAACAATTGAATTGTCTACAAGCATACCGATTCCAAGAGCAAGCCCACCCATTGATATAATATTTAATGTCATCTTTGAGAAGTATATCATTATAAAAGCAGCCATAACACTTATTGGTATTGCCAGGGCAATAATAATTGTTGGTTTTAAATCTCTTAAGAAGATTAAAAGAATTACTATTGCAAGTAGCGCTCCATATAAAAGATTATTACTTACAGATTTGACTGAGTCATTTATATAATCAGCCTGATTCATCAACATAACAGTTTCAACATTTTCAAACTCAATGTTAATCTTATCAAGCTCTTCTTCTACTAGTTCAGCAACATCAGTTGTTGCATAATTGTTTTGCTTTTGAATAGATATCATTACTGCCTCTTGGCCATTTACCTTTGAATATGACTCTTCAGATATATCAACCATATTAATATCTGCAACATCTTCTAAAGTCACAGTCATTAATGGACTTGACATAATAGTCAATGTGTTAATTTCTTCTAAATCATCCAACTTATCTCCAACACGTACAAGATAATCTGTACCCTCTTCATTAATATAGCCACTAGGCATACTGAAGTTTTGACCTTTAAGTATTCCAGAAATCATGTCTTTTGTAATCATAATTCCCGGTGATGGTGCTCCTGGTGGAAGAGATTGCCTCATTTTGTCATTCAACTCTTCAATCTTTTCATTGTTTAACTTTACCTGTATTTCATTTTTTGCAGTACCTGTTAATGTTACAGACGCTACCCCTGGGATCCTTTCAATACGAGGTACAATAACACTCTCAAACCAGAAGGTTAGCTCAGAAATTTCTTTATCCTTAACTGATAAAGAAAAATTCATTATTGGCATCATATCAGGATTTATTTTCATAATCATCGGATTTCCAACTTCACTTGGCATATATGCTGTTATCATGTCAAGCTTTTCCCTAATCTCAACTAATGCTGAATCCATATTTGTATCTTCATTGAACTCCAGAATTACCATTGACATATTCTCTTGAGACACGGATTGTATATTTTTAATATTACTCACCGTAGCCATAGAATTTTCTGTAGGCTTTGTAATCATTTGTTCAATCGTTTCTGGACTAGCTCCAAAGTATGATGTAGAAACCACAGCATAAGGTAGATTAATACTTGGAAGTAAATCCGTAGTAAGATTTGTCAGTGAGACAGCTCCAAGAATAATTACTATCAAAATAGACATTATAATAGTAATTGGTTTTTTTACACTAAAACTAGATATTTTACTCATTCAAATTCTCCTTTGTTTGATTAATCCCTCGACCGACTGTTCGGTCAGTCATTAATTGTAGTCTATCACATGCTACTTCATTCTACAATGACAAATACTAAATAACAAAGTTGTTATTAGAATTTTAACATTATACTAGATTTGTAATCTTTATATTATTAACACAAAAATTTATTCAATACCAAACAAAGGTGCTAAAACGCACCTTTTCTTAATTAAAAAGTTATATTGTATTGAATTTGTTCTATCTTCCGTCTTTAGAATTTCAGACTGATTAAAAAGTTCAAGATAAAGGAACAAGGCGAACGAGCAGCGCAGTGTACGAATTAGGTACATGAGCAGCACAAAGAGCCTTAGTGACGCCGAGATTGGGCTTCTTAACAGTCTTAAAAATCTTTATAAAGCATGCTAGGTTGTATACCTTTATTGTTTTGGTATTTTCCACTAATATATTTATCATATTCACCTTCAATATTATGATAATAAACCTGGCATATTTCTACATTAGGATAAATCCTTATTGGCTGTACGCAGAATATTTCTAGTGTCCAATATCCTTTAAAACCAACATCACCAAATCCTGCTGTTACATGAACAAATAAACCTAATCTTCCAATTGAAGACCTTCCTTCTAACATAGGCACTAGTCTATCTGTCTCTGTGTACTCAACAGTTCTACCTAAATATAGTTTATTTGGTTCTAATAATAACCCTTCTGATGGTATCGTTATCTCCTTAACCTTATTATCCTTTTTCATATCCAAAACATTCTCTTCATAAACTAAAAGCTTATTATGTAATTTTAGATTATAACTATTTGGGTTAAGCTGTTCTTCATTGAAGGGTTCAATTATAATATCTTTTCCTAGCCTGTTCTTAATTTCTTTTCCTGATAAAATCATATTTATACCTCTTAGTTTTCTATTATTTTTGTTGACATAAACATTATAATCTATGCTATCATTTGCAGTATTAATTTTTTTATTTGATTATAAAATCAAATAAATGCCAAGTGTATTTCTTGGCATTTATTTTGTTAACAAAGTACAATATATTGTTTTAATTCTGTTTTCCATCTTCAGAATTTCAGACATTGAAAAAGCTCAAGCTAAGGAAGAAAGCGAACGAGCAGCTGAACGTAAAAATTATCTACTCATTCATATATTTATTCATATTATTTCCATACTTCAATAACTCATCAACACATTCCTTTGCATCATCAGCCAGCAAAGTGTACTCCGCTGCACTTGCTGAAGTTTCTTGTGCATTTGCCATAGTTTCTTCTGCTATAGCTGATAAATTATTTATAGCAGAGTTAATTCTATTACTAAGCTCTGATATCTCAGTAATATCAACATCAACTTTATCCGCTTTAAGTCCTAAATCACCACTCTCATTTTTTATACTATCTAAAGTATCTCTTGTCTGTACTACTAAATTATTTTGTTTATTATTTATATTTGCTAGGTCTTCAATTGATTTGTTTGACTTTTCAACTTCACTTCTAAGCTCATCAATAATAATAGATATATCACTTGTTGAATTTTTACTTTGCTCTGCAAGTTTCTTTACTTCTTCAGCTACTACAGCAAAACCCCTACCCTGTTCTCCTGCACGAGCAGCCTCAATAGCTGCATTTAATGCTAATAAATTAGTCTGTTCAGCAATATCTGTTATCATTTCTGTTATCTGTCTAATATTATCAGCAGCTTCTTTTAATTTTAGTGAACTCCCTAACACTTCCTTATTTTTCTCTTTAATTTCATCAGATTTAACTGATAAGTCCTCCACAATTTCCATTGCTTGCTGAACTTGCTTTTCATTCAAACTAGCAGATTCCTTCATCTCTTTAGATACAACTACTGTACGTTCTACTTTGTCCTCAATATCTTGTATAACTGAAGTCTGGGTTAGAATTTCCTCCGAAGTATTAGCAGCACCAGCTGAAATCTCATCAATTGCAGAGGATACCCCTAAAGATGAAACCTTAATTTTTTCAATAATACTATTAACATTATTAGAATTTTCATTTATTATTTTCACAACTTCAATTATATCGTTTACCATCTGTTGTTGCTTTTCATTAGCCCTCAAAACTTGTTGTCTTTCTTTTTCAGCTTCATTTTTTTTCTTACCTGAAATTTTTGTTACAGCAAACATAGTAATACAAAATAGTATGATGATTACAAGTTGCGTTTTCATTGTATCTTGAACAAATGTATCATTACTATTAATAAAAAAGCATATTATATTCGAAATAATAGCAGTAGCAGAAGGAAGAATAATATGCTTCACATCAAGATATATACTTGATGTTACCACTAAAGGTATTATTACTAACCCAGCAAGCTTAATTTGAGAAACAAAAAGAACAATAAAATATGCTGATACAAAAAAAGGTGATATTATAGAAATCAGCTTATTAGTATTATTATTTCTTTTATATACCACTGTAGCAATTACAAGTGAAAATATAAAACAGAAAATTGCAATAGACGTCATAAGCCCACTTATTAAATCATCTTTCATACACACATAAAGTGCCCCTGATAATACAATTCCAATTATCCAACACATAATAAGAAACATCTTATTTAACTCTTTATTATTTTTATTCATTTGTATCTCCCTCCAAATAGTAACCTTACTAATTTTACATTTAGCAATAATTTTTTAAAATAGGATTTTAAATATCTACTCATTTATATATTTGTTCATATTATTCCCATACTTCAATAGCTCATCAACACATTTCTTTGCATCATCAGCCAGCAAGGTATACTCCGCTGCACTTGCAGAAGTTTCTTGCGCATTTGCCATAGTTTCTTCAGCTATAGCAGATAAATTGTTTATAGCAGAGTTAATTCTATTACTAAGCTCAGATACCTCAATAATTTCTATATCAACTTCATCAGCCTTAAATCCTAAATCACTACTCTCACTTTTTATACTATCTAAAGTATCTCTTGTCTGTAATACTAATTTATTTTGTTTATTATTTATATTTGATAGATCTTCAATTGACTTATTTGATTTTTCAACTTCACTTCTAAGTTCATCAATAATAATAGATATATCACTTGTTGAAGTTTTACTTTGCTCTGCAAGTTTTTTCACTTCTTCAGCTACTACAGCAAAACCCCTACCCTGTTCTCCTGCACGAGCAGCCTCAATTGCTGCATTTAATGCTAATAAATTAGTCTGCTCAGCAATATCTGTTATCATTTCAGTTATCTGTCTAATATTTTCAGCAGCGTCTTTTAATTTTAGTGAACTGTCCAACACTTCCTTATTTTTATCTTTAATTTCCTCAGATTTTTCTGATAAGTCCTCCACAATTTTCATTGCCTGTATAACTTGTTTTTCATTCAAGCTAGCAGATTCCTTCATTTCCTTAGATACAACTACTGTATGTTCTATTTTATCCTCAATATTCTGTATAACTGAAGTCTGAATTAGAATTTCCTCTGAAGTATTAGCCGCACCAGCTGAAATCTCATCAATTGCAGAGGATACCCCTAAAGATGAAACTTTTATTTTTTCAATAATACTATTAACATTGTTAGAATTTTCATTTATTATTTTCACAACTTCAATTATATCCTTTACCATTTGTTGTTGCTTTTCATTAGCCCTCATAACTATTAGCTTCTCGTTTTCAGCTTCTATTTTTTTATTACCTGAAATTTTTGTTACAACAAACATAGTAAAACAAAATAATATTATTGCTACAAGTTGTGTTTCCATTGTATCTTGAACGTATACATCATTTATATTAATAAAAACCCAAACAATATTAGAGATAATAGCCGTAGCACATGGAAGAATAATATGCTTAACTTCAAGATATATACTCGAAGTTACTACTAAAGGTATTATTACTAAAAACCCAAGCTTAATTTCAGAACCAAATATAACAATAAAATATGCTGATACGAAAAAAGGAGATATTATAGAAATCAGCTTATTAGTATTATTATTTCTTTTATATACTATAGTAGCAAACACAAGTGAAAATATAAAACAGGAAATTCCAATTGAAGCCATAAGCATACTTATTTTATCTGCTTTCATACACCCTAAAAATGCCCCTGAGTATATAATTCCAATTATCCAACACATAATAAGAAAACTCTTATTTAACTCTTTATTATTTTTATTCATTTGTAAGTCCCTCCAAAAGTTCTATAATATCAATACTTTTTAAAGAATATGAAAAATTATGTTTTTCACCAAATTATATCATATTATTACTTATTATTGTATATATTTTCATTATTCATGATTAAATATTCTGAATAACATCAATATATTATAATAAATAATGTATAATAGATTCAATAATACTATTATTGTTCAATATTTACATACAATTTATTTCAAAAGTGAGACATATAAAAAAATAGCAAGTCAAAGATACGCACCATAAACCTATGACTAGTTATTTATTTGAATATGCCTTAATACAAAGGAGATTATACATATGAAAATCGATATGCATGTTCATGCTAAAGAACGCTCTTCCTGCAGTATAGCATCTGAAAAGGAACATATAGAAAAAGCTATAGAATTCGGATTAGATGCTATCGTATTTACTGATCACAATAAACTTGTACCTATAGAGCATCTTGAAGAGCTAAATAAGAAATATCATCCTTTCAAGATTTTCGGTGGTATCGAAGTTAGAATGGAAGACAATGGAGAAGATATACTTGTATTAGGAATACATGATAAATTAATTGAAGAAAAAAAATGGACATACCCTGAACTATATGCATTTGTACGTGAGAAAGATGGTTATATTGCTAAAGCTCACCCATATAGGTATAAGGAATATATTGAAATAGATATAGAAAAATATGTACCAGATGCGCTTGAAATTCATTCTACTAATATTGGAAAAGATGATAGCCAATTAATTACTGATTTAGCTAAAAAATTAAATTGTAATTTAATCAGCAATTCTGATGCTCATAATTCTGAAGACATCGGTATCTATTATAATGAATTAGAATCTACTCCATCTAATGAAAAGGAATTGATTGAGCTTTTAAAATCAGGTAAATATAAATGCGGCTATAGTACAGAGAGAATTTTTCTGTTTAATAAAAATGTAGCTAAAAAAGAAGAACTAATAAAAACATTAATAAATCAAGGTAACGATAAAATGTATTATCATAATCTTACGGGTAATTGGGAAGGAGAATTTGATAGAGTTTTAATGGGAAAATCGTATATTATATAAAATGTAAAGCCTTGCTTTCAATAATCTGAGAGCATTGAAGAGATCAATAAAATAATTCCATAATTATTAATAAGGGGGAAACTCTTATACAAAGAAAGGTATCTGAACTATTAGATAAAGATCTTGATTCTATTGAATTAATTACTCAAAACAATTAATAAGCAAAACAATTAATTGAAAAACTAAAATTGCTTAGTTTAATTAAAAATGAACTTTATAAATTATTCCTTAGTAAAAAAAATATATTATAGGATTATATTTAGTTTTATATTTCGGACTTCAAATTGCAGGACAATTAATTCAAGGCCTTGATTAATACTTAATTACAACTCAAAGATGCGACGGATATTCTAACCAATTTTCCCGTTAATCTACTACTATAATATCGTCCTTCTTAGTACAAACTACTATCATAAACCATTACAAAGGAGGAATATTTAATGGCTAAAAATTTAGTACCTGAAGCAAAAGAAGGATTAGCAAGATTTAAAATGGAAACTGCTAGCGAACTAGGTGTTCAATTTACTGAGTACAATGGAAACTTAACAGCTAAGCAATGTGGTTCTGTTGGTGGAGAAATGGTTAAGAAAATGGTACAGCAATACGAACAAAATCTATAATCCTATCGTTGGGGAATAGATACATAGGGCATGTAGCTTAGGCTACATGCCCTTTTATTTCTTCTCTAGAGAATTCTGATTTTTTATTCTATCCATATTCATCTTAAATACATCATTGTTCTTCTGTTCTTCTAGTGAATTAAATCCTGATCTACCTTTTAAATATTCAATCTCTCTTTCTAACTCATTACCATCTAATGCTTTTAACTGACTCATGGAAGTCACAAAGTGTATTCCCACTCCTATTCCCCATCCTAGTGCTACTATTAGTGCCGCTACAACTGTCTCAAAAAACTCACCTTCAAATAACCCTATCGTAGTCATCATAAGGGTGAAACATATTACAACAATCAAATATATATTTCTATGAACTTTAAAACTTCTCTTTATTTTTAATCTTTTTTTTGCTGTTTTAATAATTTCATCCTCTACCCTATTTTTAAATTCATCCATTCTCTAACCTTACCTCCTATCAATATCATTGTTCAGTATAAAATGTATCCAACTTTTCATAAGTATATGATACCATAAATTACTATTAAATGTAATTAACTCAATAATATATTCACCTATTCTATTTTAAGAAAGAAATAAGAGCTTTATTATTTAGATATAAAACTCTAGGTTTATCAATATATTACACTACTTTTATAAATCATGAAAAGAGATTGTACAACATAGGAAGGATAAATGGCACCGCAAAGGTAAGAATCGTTCCTGTAACCAGAGTGACTAATCCTAATTCTGGTCCGACAAATTTTGTTACAGGGACCAACATGGTATCCATATTCCCAGCAGCTCCTGAGGCAATTGGACTACCTTTACTGATTCTAACAATAAACGGTAAAAACAAAACAGTGAGAAATTCTCTCATAACATTTACCATAAATCCATATGTCCCCACCACAACTCCATATACCTGGCTCATATAAGCTCCTGTTATACTATAATAACTCATACCACTGGCAGATATGACTGAAATATGTATTGGTAGCTTAAGGATGATTCCCGATAAAGTTCCGCCCACTATACTTCCAATAAAAATAGTAATTGAAAGTAAAACAATCTTCCATCCCAATACTTTAATATACTTAAATACCATGCGATTAGCACCCAAACTGATTCCAACACTAACATAAAGAACTACCAGTGCGATAGTCAATAAATAATCTAAAACAAAAATTAAATTCTGAGGCATCATAAAATTCCCAAAAAGGATACCAACAATGATACTGATAGGCATCACCCAAATCAATGGTGATGTTTTTTTCTTTTCTTCTTCCAAAAGACCAATTTCACCATCTACATTATTTACATTGATTTTTTCTGATGATAATTTCCTGCTGACTTCTTCTAACGGCAAGATTGTTTTCTCAAGAATAAAAGTAAAAAATATACTAAATACGATAGCCAGTGAAGCTATTACTACACAGTCTAATCCAATTCTCGGCAAATTAGACATAAGCAAATCGTTGGTCCCGATATTGGCACCAATAGTTAGCATGAGAACTACCAATGACAGATTTGTCAGCAAATCTATAACTTTCAAAATGGAAGTTGTCAATCTTTGAAATCCAACAATTAATCCTATTCCTAAGCATAAAAAAGGAATCCAACTCATTTGTTTTATCACCTCATTTTCTATTTTATAATTCATAGTTTCATAATTTCTGATTATTCTGACTATTCGCATTGTATCACTTTTAAAATCATATAGCAATACAGTTTTCCTCAAAATGCAGTTTTATAAGTTCAACTAATCAATTACAAAATCAAGAATTATCAGAGTAAACAGCTACAGTTTTATTGCCCCTACAAACAAATAAGATTTATCAGATTTATTGTTCCTCTTTTTTTCGACATTCTACCTTTTTATTTCATTACTTACTTTTTTACTGAATAAATATGCAGTTTATTTTACATATTTCCTAAATAATTAGGAAATATGGATAATCCGTTATTCATTATCATAAATTTCTATTCAAAGATTTATGTGATGCCTATTTAGAAAATAAGAAAATTGACGAAAATAATGATATGGTTAATTAATTCTTAAAAATAATTAAAGTTTTTTTAAAAAAACATTAAAATATTTTAAAATTAAAGAGGAGTGACATTGTATGAACTTAAAGAGAAACATTGCCGCTAAAATTATTGGAAGTTTTTTAATTTTATCCATTATAATTTTTGCAGCAACAGGATTAGTTGTAAATACATACACAAAAAACAATATCGTTGAAAATGTTAAAGGGGATTTAAGCTATGAAGCTAGGATTCTTTCTAAAGAAGTTTCAGCCTTCTTCGCTGATAAAGCTAGAATAGTTGAACAGCTTTCTAACGATAAAAATATTATTAACTATATGAACGAAGTTAAAATTAAAGGTGAAGCAAGAAATAATGATAAATATAATGATATAGTTCATACCTTTAAAAGTACAAAAGAAAATACTGATAATATTGAATATGTATATTTAGTACTTCATGATGCAAACTACATTGTTATTGATGATGAGTGGGAGCCTGATGCTGATTGGGACTTACATTCAAGAGAGTGGTATACTGATACAGTTTCTGCTGGAAAATTGTTTTTTACTGAACCCTATTATGATGATACTATAGATAAAAATGTTTTAACTATAGCTAAACCGATATTTTCAAATGGCAAGCCACTAGGAGCTATTGCAGTAGATATTACTATAGATGATTTATCAAATATTATGGATCAATATAAGTTAGGTGACTCAGGATACTCCGTGTTAATTGATAATAAAGGAACAATAATCTATCATCCTGAAAGTTCAAAAATATTAAATGATAATATGACAGAAATGGACGGAGAGCTTGGAGAAATAGGTAAGAAGATGGTTAAAGGTGAAAATGGAACTGATGATTATAAATACAATAATGTTGGAAAATTCTTTTCATACGCTCCAGTTACCGTTAACGGTTGGTCAGTTGGAACAAATATAACAAAGAAAGAAGTTCTTAAAGGCTTAGTTCAATTAAATTTCATTATGTTTATTGCTTTTGCTTCAGGATTAGTATTACTTCTTCTTATAGCCTTCTTAATCATTAGATATCTTTTAAAAGAAATACCTACTCTATTAAATATAATAAAAAGAATTTCCCAAGGGGATTTAACTGTAAGAGCTGAGGTAAAGTCAAAGGATGAAATTGGTCAAATAAGTTCAGCAATAAATACAATGGCAGATGAACTTCAAGGATTAATTCATGGAATTTCTTTAAATAGCCAGGAAGTTAGTGCAAGTAGTGAGGAGTTATCAGCAACAATTGAAGAAGTAACTGGACAAATTCAAAGTATAAATGGAAGTACTCACGAAATAGCTGCTGCAATGGAAGAAACAAGTGCTGCTACTGAAGAAATGAACGCTTCTGGATTAGAGATAACTGCTGTTTTAGATAGATTAAAAAATAAAGCTGTAGAAGGTAATACATTTGCTAAAGAAATCGAAAAAAGTGCTCATAATATGAGAGTAGATTTTGAAAAAGCTAAAAATGATGCTTTAGTGACTTACAAGGAAAAGCAAAAATCAATTTTAAATGCAATTGAAGAAGGAAAGATTGTTGAAGAAATAAGTAATATGGCGGATATAATTGCTGACATTGCTGAAAAGACAAACCTCTTATCACTAAACGCAGCAATTGAAGCTGCAAGAGCAGGAGAACAAGGAAAAGGATTTGCAGTTGTTGCTGATGAAGTTTCAAAATTAGCATCACAGTCTTCACAAACTGTTACCAATATTCAGCAGACTGTTGGACAAGTTAAGGTTGCCTTCCAAAACTTATCTAACAATTCAAATAATCTTCTTGAATTTATGGATGAAAAGGTAGTAAGTGATTATAATGTTATGATTGATAGAGCAGAATCCTCATTAAAAGATTCCGAGGAAGTTTCAGGCTTGGTTCATGACTTATCAACTAATTCAGAAGAAATCTCATCTTCTGTTGAAGAGTTAATAAGAGCAATTGACTCAGTTACTACTACGGTAACTGATGTAACATCAAATATTACAAATATAAGTGAAAATATAAATCATACTACAGAAGCTGCTGATGAAGTTGGAAATGTTGCAGAGACTCAATCTAACTTGGCTCAAGGACTAAATGAAATGGTAAACAAATTCAAAATTTAATTTTCCACTCACTTAAAGCTTTAGGATCTTTCTCCTAAAGCTTTTTGTTTTATTTCAATGACTGGTAATTTAGGCGTATGAAAATAAATAACAAGTCAAAGATGCAACGGATATTTTGTGGAGTACGAAGAGTTAGGTTCCGCTGATAGCAGTTCTATCAGTGGGTTCCAAGGATGAAGTAATCCACAAAACAGACTAGCATACTGACTTGTTATTTATTTGAATATGCCTTATATTTATTTTTCAGAAAATTCTTGTCTTAATTTAGGAATTCATAACATAAATATTAGTAAGGTAGAATTATATTTATTTTCAAGTTGGTAAAGCTGATTTATTTTATAAATAACATCAGGTGATAATTATTTCTACTTCAAAGGAGGTATGCAAATTTTATGATTCAATTTTCAGATCTTATAAAAAAAGATAGAGATGATAAAAAAAAGAAACATTTTGATGGCACATTTCTTGATTACCTAAATATACTCAAAGAAAACCCTTCAATAGCTATGTTAGCTCATGAAAGAATGTACTCAACTATTACTAATAAAAGTGTAGAAACACTAAATACTGCTGAGCATCCTAAATTAAGAAGAATATATGGAAATGATGTAATAAAGAAATATAACTTCTTTAAGGATGACTTTTTTGGTATAGATAAGGTTCTAATGGAAATCGTTAAATACTTCCATACCGCTGCTATGAAAGGAGAAGAATCACGTCAAGTTCTATACCTAGTTGGACCAGTTGGAGCAGGAAAATCCTCTATAATGGAAGCTCTAAAGAAAGGTCTTGAGATGAGTGAACCTGTATACGCTCTTAAAGGATGTCCTATGAGAGAAGAACCTCTACATTTAGTTCCTTATCATCTTAGAAAACAATTCGAAGACCTATTGAATGTAAAAATTGAAGGTGATTTATGCCCTGCTTGTAGATATAAGTTAAAACATGAATACCACGGAGAATTTGAAAACTTTGCTGTGGAGACACATGACTTTAGCATTAGAGCAAGAAACGGTATTGGAGTAGTTCCACCAGTTGATCCTAATAATCAGGATACTTCAGTACTTGTTGGTTCTGTAGATATATCAAAAATGGATTTATACCCTGAAGATGACCCAAGAGTATTATCACTAAATGGTGCTTTCAATGTTGGAAATAGAGGACTTGTAGAATTTATTGAAGTGTTCAAAAATGAAGTTGAATATCTTCATACAATGATTACAGCAACTCAAGAGAAGAGTATCCCCTCCCCGGGTAAATCATCAATGATATATTTTGATGGAATTATTTTAGCACACTCTAATGAGGCTGAATGGAATAAGTTTAAATCAGATCATACTAATGAAGCAATTTTAGATAGAATAGTTAGAATTGAGGTTCCTTATTGTCTTCAATTAGATGAAGAACTTAAGATTTATAAAAAAATGTTGGGCAAAAGTACTTTCAGTGCTCACATTGCCCCTCACACAATTGAGGTTGCTTCAATGTTTGCTATTTTAACTCGTTTAGTCCCATCTAGCAAAGTTAACGCTCTAACCAAGTTAAAAATTTATAATGGTGAAGAGATTGTTGAAAAAGGTGCAACTAAGAAAATTGACATAAGCGAGCTTCGTGAAGCTGCACCTCGTGAGGGTATGACAGGTATCTCTCCAAGATTTATTATGAAAGCAATAGATCAAGCAATAGCTGAGTCACCTCATAATTGTATAAACCCTATCTCAATTCTTGAAATGCTGACTAAATCTGTAAAAGAACTGCCTATTGGTGAAGATACTAAGAAAAATTATTTAAATTTCTTGCAGAATATAATAAAGAAAGAATATAACAAAATTCTTGAAAAAGAAGTTACAAAAGCATTTATACATGGATATAAAGAGCAAGCTGAAGATTTATTTAATAATTATTTAGACCATGCAGAAGCTTATGTAAACAAAAGCAAAATTAAAGATAAGAGTACTGGTGAGGAATTAGAGCCAGATGAAACCTTCATGAGATCAATAGAAGAACAAATAAATATTACTAATTCTTCTTCTAAGGGATTTAGGCAGGATGTTACTTCTTATATGTTCTATGTTATAAGAAATGGTGGCAAAATTGACTATACTTCTTATCAGCCTCTAAAAGAAGCAATTGAGAAAAAACTAACTACTTCTGTACGGGAATTAAGTAGAGTTATCACACGCACTAAGGTACGTGATGAGGAACAGAATGACAAGTATAATGCAATGGTTGACGAGATGGAGAAAAATGGATATTGTCAGCATTGTTGTAACGTAATCCTAAAATATGCAGCTAATAATTTATGGAAAGATTAATAAGGCATATCAAAATAAATTACGAAAGCTTAAGGAGGTGACACTTTGGGCATATTTAGGGAATATGATAGAAGCAGAAGAGACCGTTCTGCAGAAGATAGATTAAGGCATAAAAAATTAATTGAAGAATCTATAAAAAGAAACTTAGGAAATATAATTGCTGAAGAGAGTATTATTGGTCAAAGTAAGGATAAGAAAATTAAAATTCCTATAAAAGGAATTAAAGAATATAGATTTATATATGGAAAGAACAAACCTGGTGTTGGTTCAGGTACTGGTGAAGAAAAACGAGGAGATAAAATTGGCAGTGATGAAATGCAAAAAGGTCAGGGGGATCAAGAAGCTGGCAACAATGAAGGCGAAGATATTTACGAAACTGAGATTACTATTGAAGAATTAATTAATTATCTCTTCGATGATTTAGAACTTCCAGATATGGAAAGAAAAAAGTTTAGTGAAATAGAATCTGAAAAGAAATTTAAAAGATTAGGTTATCAGCGAAAGGGAATCAAACCTCGCCTAGCAAAGAAAAGATCAGTACTAGAAAAAATAAAAAGAAAAAAAGCTACTGAAAGAGGCAAAAACTTAGCTGATGAATTAGGAAACTTAGATAGTGAAAAAGTAGAAGGACAAACAGATAGATTTCCTTTTAAGGAAGATGATTTACGATATTATCACATTAGAAATGATATTAAAAAAGAAAGTAATGCTGTTGTAATGTGCATCATGGATACTTCCGGCTCAATGAGCATCACAAAAAAATATTTAGCTAGAAGTTTTTATTTCTTATTATATCAGTTTGTAAGAATAAAATATGTAAATGTTGAAGTAGTTTTTATAGCTCATACAACAGTAGGTAAAGAAGTAAGTGAGCAGGAATTCTTTCATAAAGGTGAGTCAGGTGGAACTTATATAAGTAGTGGGTATAATAAAGCATTGGAAATTATTGAAAAAAGATATAATCCTGCTCTTTGGAATATCTATGCCTTTCACTGCAGTGATGGTGATAACTGGAGAGAGGATAATGAAAAAGCCGTAGAAGCTGCAAAGAAACTTTCAGAAACCTGTAATCTCTTTGGTTATGGCCAGATAAGTATTGGAGGATATATCCCAAGCAGCACAATCAAACAGCAATTTTTGAATAATGTAAAATATGATAATTTTTCCGTTGTAACTATGTCTGGAAAGGAGGATATTATTCCAGCCCTGAAAAAAATATTAAGCAAAGAAAAGGGCCTTATGGAATAATGATTTATCTATGATTGATTATACAATTGAAATGCTGCAAGAATGGGATAGCAAAATTAATGATATCGTAAAATCAGAAGGATTAGATTGTTACACTCAAGAATATGAGATTTGCAGCTATGAGGATATGATATGCTTTGAAGCTTATGTGGGAATGCCTTCACACTATCCCCATTGGAGCTACGGAAAGGCTTATGAAAGAAAGAAAACATTCTACAATTATAATTTAGAGGGATTACCATATGAAATGGTAATTAACTCTGACCCATGCATTGCTTATCTTATGAAGGATAACACCCTCCTCTTGCAGATATTAACCATGGCTCATGTACACGGTCATAATGATTTTTTTAAAAATAATAGATTATTTGCAGAAGGAACCAGAGCAGATTCTACAGTTGAAATGTTCAAAAACCATTCAGATAGAATTAGATCATATATTTCTGACCCAACTATTGGCTACGAAAAGGTAGAAAGGATTTTAGATGCTGCTCATGCATTAAGTTTTCATACAGCTAGAGTTATAGGGGAAAAAACATTATCTATGGAAGAGAAGAAAAAAAGACTCCTAGCAAAGTATAAAAAAGACACACAGCGACATGGAATTTTAGATGAAAAACAGGAAATTGATCCTCCAGATTTAAATAGAATTCCTCTAGAACCGACTGACGATATTATGAGTTTCTTAATTGAATACAGTAATTTAACAGACTGGGAAAAGGATATACTTGAAATTGTAATGAAGCAAACAAAATACTTTATACCTCAAATTGAGACTAAGATCATGAATGAAGGATGGGCAAGTTACTGGCACTATAAGATATTGAATAAATTAGACCTTCCACAGAGTCTCCATATGGAGTTTTTAAGTAGACATAATCAAGTAATAAGACCTTTCTTAGGAGCAATAAATCCTTATTTTGTTGGATTTAAGATGTTTGAAGATATTGAAAAGCAATATGGTAGAGATAAAATATTTGAAGTTAGAAAACTAGAAAGAGACCAATCCTTTATGAGAAAATATCTTACTGAAGATCTTTGTAAAGAGATGAATATGTTCCAGTATAATAAAAAAAATAAAGATTATATTATTGAAGAAGTCTCTGATGAAGACGGTTGGAAAAAAATCAGAGATACCTTAGCAACTAGTGTTGGAATGGGCTCAATACCTTATATTAAAGTGGAAGAATACTCCACTAAGGATAATACCCTACTAATTGCTCATGAGCATGACGGTAGAGACCTTGAAATGACCTATGCTTATAAAACCTTAAAACACATTGTGGAGCTCTGGGGCGGAAAGGTACTATTTAAAACAGTAGTTGATGGTAGTAAGAAATTAATTCGTTGTACTAAGGATAAGACTATTCATGTGATTTAAAAACCGGGGACGGTTAACAACTGTTTAGTTGTTAACCGTCCTTTGTCTTTTTGGCTTTTCGGATGTCGGCTAGGCTGGGGCGTAGTTCCGTGCGTGAGTGGGACGGTTACTAGTTATTTAAGCTCACTCCCCCTCTTCATGCTTTAACTAAAGTAAAGAAGAATGATAAAAAATCAACTTACAATAGTTATATACTCCCCGATTAATGAAATGTTATTTATGCTTGTCCTGTCATTGAAAATCAAAAAATCTTTACAATCACATTTTTTATTTTTAATATAATTTACCTAATAATATCAGATTAAATCGAATAGCACTCTATAAATTCTTTCACAATATCTTTATATTTTTTATTATCCATTAACCTAATGCCTATACTACTCAATTCTGAGACCCTTACTTGCGAAAGATTTCCAAGCACACTGCATATATCAGTACATTTATAGTTACAAAGACTTCTCATTAATAAAACAATTATTGCTTTCGCTTCAACAAGTTCCCTTCTATTCTTCATATAAAGTTTTACCTCTACTATATTCAACTTTTGTGCTATAAACTCAATTATGTCTTCTGCTCTAAAATTCCTAATAAGTGTTGTTCTTCCGCTTCTATACTCAGTTTCTTCGTTTTCAAAGTCAATTTCCTCTTCAATCTTTTTATTGTTATATTTAAAAATAAGTTTAATATAATTTTTCCTTGCTTTTTTCTGTGTATCTCCAAAAAAACTCATTAAAAATCGACACTTTATTAACTCGAAAGCATCCTTCCTTAATCCAAGATATACTCCAAGGCTTGAAAAATAGTATTTTTCTGGATTATCTTTATAATCCTGTATATCAGTTGGATTATTGTGTATATAGAGCGATAATGCCCTTAAATACCTTTCATCTGAAACCATTTTACTTTTAAATCTATCCTGAAAGAGATGACCATGTCTCTTATGTTTTTTATTAAAATACCTTACATATGAGGAATTTATCCCATGCATAACCTTTGATATGTCTGAACCATTTGCATCTATCATTATATGTACATGATTATCCATAAGACAATAGGCATAGACTTTGAATAAATATAGTTTTTGATACTTTTTAACAAAATATAAATAAGAATTCTTATCTTCATCGTCCTTAAATAAATCAACTTCACTTATGCTCCTTGCCATTATATGAAATATTGCATTCTCTGTTTTTTGCCTTGCTTTACGCGGCATATTAATCACCTCAATTTATAATCTTTTAAACTCTTTCTTTTATAATCCTTGACTATAAATTGAGGTTATAAACATAATTTCCTATTAACCGTCCCCATGTTTTCATGTTTTTTAAATGCACAAAACCGATGATTACTTAAGTAATCATCGGCTTTATGAAAGTTTATTCTTAAAAAATTTATTCTTAAATATTAACCTTTAGTTTCTTAACTAATTTAACTCCTAATATACCACCTAGAGTTAATGAAGGAAGGAATACCCATCCTGATAATGACATATTAGATAGTCCTGAATATAGAGCTCCTACGTTACATCCTAAAGCTATTCTAGCTCCATATCCCATCATTAATCCACCAATTGCATAGAATAAAACATCTCTTAATTTAAAGTTTTTCTTAAATGAGAAATGTCCAGCTAATAATGGTGCTATTACTGCACCCATGATTATTCCAAAGTTTCTCATTGAACCTGGGTGATTCAAGAATCCACCATTGATAGCATCCATTCTTCCAGCGAACCATCCCCAGTTAGAAACATCTACAATTCCTAATGCTTCATAGAACCAAGCAGCCCAGTGTGCAAATACTGCTGTTACTCCCCAGCTTGTCCCAGTCGTAACTAGAATTGTAACAAACATAATCATTATAAATACTGCACCAGTATAATAAGACCATCTCTTAACAAAGAACTTATGGTAAGTCTCTTTACTGAAGAATTTATAATCTGCTGGCTCATCTAATTCTTTTTCCCACTCAGCGTATTCTTGTACTTGTAGTGTATTTTCTCTTTTTCTCTTATTTTCATACTTTTTAGCTATAATGTAAATTGCAAGGTATCCTAATAACGAAAGTACAATAGTTCCTACAAACCCAAAAACATCTGGTAAATATAATTGCTTGTGTATATCAAAGAATATACTTTGAGTCCACCAAGGCATATCATGTGCTCCCCATAATGCTCCCGTTGAGAAGAAGAATAGTACTATTAATCCTCTTCCTTCACCTTCTCCTGCATCTGTAAGTGTCCCCGAAGCGCATCCTCCGCCAAACATCATACCAATACCGAATAATATACCTCCAAGTATAGTAGCTAAGTTAGCTGGCTCAACATAGTCTGAACCTGGAATTACTGCTGCTCCTGATTCAACAGTTCTATAAAATACATCTGCACCATTAATATATGCACCATAATGTATTGCTGCTGTTGCTAATAATGTGATAGAAAATAAAAACATAAGTGCTTTTGTTAAGCTGCTATCTCCAGTTAAGTATATCTTTCTGATAGCACCTGCAAATCCAAATCTTGATCTTACCATAACATATCCAATTGTTAATCCAATTAATAATTGTAAAGCTAAACTGTAATTCTTTGTATATTGAAATGCACCGAATATAGCCATTGCTATTACAAGGGCAAATCCTATAAATACTTGGTTTTTCTTCACTCTATTTCCTCCTTTGTGTTAGGCATATTCAAACAGATAACTAGTCATAGGTCTATAGTGTATCATTCTTTATCAGAAACCACTGATAGACCAACTATCAGCTGAAACGCTCTTATTGTCTGATGCAAAATATCCATCTCACCTTTGACTTATTATTTATTCTCATATGCCTTCTCTTCATGCAATATTATGCAAAATTATAGTCTGTAACAATCCTCTTTCTATCTGTTGTTTCATCATTGAAGTATTCATAGAAAGATAATCCTAAAAATCCACCTGATACATTGTAAACATTTTCGAATCCTAAGTTTTGTAATGCTAATGTTGCGTTGTAACTTCTTTGTCCACTTCTACAGTGCAAGTAAATTGCCTTATCCTTAGGGATTTCATCTAATCTATCTCTAATCTCACTAAGTGGTATATTTATAGCTCCTATAATATGGCTTTGCTCATATTCATGTATCTCTCTTACGTCTATTATGCAAGCACCACTTTCTATTAATCCTCTTACCTCAGTCTCACGAACCTGCTTGAATGCACCATTTAATAAGTTAGATGCTACATATCCAGCATGGTTAACTACATCTTTAGCAGTTCCAAATGGTGGAGCATAACATAATTCTAAATCTCTTAAATCTTCTACTGTAGCACCAAATTTAATTGCTGTAGCAATGATATCTACTCTCTTATCAACATTTCCTTTACCAACTGCTTGAGCACCTAGTATTCTTCCTGTTGGAACTTCATAAATTAATTTAAAATGAACTTCTTCACAACCCGGCATTAACCCTACTTTATCACCTGGAATTACATAAACTATATCGTAGTTAATGTTCATATTAAGAGCTTTAATTAATCCTTCATTTAAACCTGTAGACGCTCCATTGTAGTTAAATACCTTTATTACAGATGATCCAATAAATCCTCTATTTAATACTGGTTTTCCATTTATATGATCCGCTACTCCTCTAGCTTGCTTTTGAGCTGGTCCAGCTAAAGGTAATTTAGTCATAGAGTTTGTTAATGAGTGGTATACTTCGATAGCATCTCCAACAGCATAGATATCTTTATCATTAGTCATAAAGTTCTGATCTACTTTTATTGCTCCTGTTTTTCCTAACTCTAATCCAGCATTTACTGCTAAATCTGTTTCTGGAGTTACTCCAATTGCCATAACTACTGCTTCAGCTTCAATTTTCTTTCCTGATTCTAAAACAACTGTGTTTTCCTCAAAAGAGCTTACCTTGTCTCCTACAATTAAGTTAACACCATGGTCATATAATTCTTTATGTAGAACTTGTACCATATCATAATCAAAAGGTCTCATAATTTGAGGCATAGCTTCAATTAAAGTGACATTGTATCCTGATTCCTTTAAGTTTTCAGCTACTTCAACCCCAATGAATCCCCCACCGATTACAGATACATTTTTACTTTCTATGTTATTAACATATTTATTTAATTTATCAATATCTACAACATTTCTTACTGTAAATATATTTGCTTTTTCAATTCCTGGTATGTTAGGAACTATAGCTTTTGCTCCTGGAGATAATATTAACTTATCATAAGCTTCATAATGTTCTTCTCCAGTTAAAACATTCTTAACTAATACTTCTTTAGTCTCTCTGTTAATAGATACTACTTCATTATTTACTCTAGCCTCTATTCTGTATTGCTTTAAAAACTTCTCTGGACACATAAGTACTAACTCATCAGCCTCTGCCACTGTGCCACTTAAGTGATATGGTAAACAACAGTTTGAGAATGATACGTGTGGTCCTCTTTCGAACATTATAATTTGATCATCTTCGCTAAGTCTTCTTAATCTAGCTGCTGCAGACGCTCCACCAGCTACTCCACCTACTATTAAAATTTTTCTACCCATATATATACCTCCCTATTTAATCTTAAATTTGTTTATATTCTTAATGACAAAAATAAATATTGCCATAATATTTAACGAACCTACAATAAACATCAATAAATCTGCTGCATCGAAAATCACATCAAAATTAGAAATACTTAATATTCCTGATAGTGTTATTAAACTTATATAAAATATTATTTTCTTATTTTCACTTATATTCATGGTTACATTAAGAAAGTGGAAGGATCCTAATACCGTTGTCATTCCCGATAAAACAAAGAAAGCAACAATAATTCCTAATCCTAAATACCCTGTTACTGAAAATACACTTGTTAAGTAACCTGAAATTCTTTCAACTCCATTACCACTTAAAGCTATATTATCTAAGTTATATCTTCCATAAGTAAATACATAGGATGTTATAACCACCGCAATAAATATTGAAATAATAGTTGATATGCTTTGTAACAAAGCTTCTCTTCTTGGCGAATTTTCTCTATCTGAACTTGCTAAGGCGCTTGTCCCTAATCCAGTTTCACTTATTTGAATAATCCTCTGAAATCCTATTATAAGTCCTATTGGTATTCCAATAGAAGCTGATTTAAAAGTAATAAAATCTCTCCAAATTAAGGATATATACTGTGGAACAAATTCTATTGTTGAATATAAAAATACGATAAAGAATATAGTATAAAACAAAATAACCAATGATATCATAGATCCCAAAGCATTAATGAAAAGTTTATGGCTTTTTGTTATAACTATAATTGACACTCCTAATACAATCGGTACAATTATATACATCAATAAGGTGTTATGAGTAAGTTCATAATTGAAACTTTGTTTAAAAAATATCTTTACAACACTCTGTATTCCTGTCAGTTGAAATCCTACAAATCCAAATGAATATAGTATAACTAACCCAATGGTATAAACTGCTCCAGCTTTTCTATTTATATTAAACTCTATAAAATCTCTAGGAGTTTTCTTGGTTATCTGGGAAAATAGAACCTCTGAATATGTAAGTGGTACTAATATTAACATTCCAATAGCAACCCATAAAACTATACTCTCGCCTCCAACACCATTATTTGATGCTTTCCACATAGCTGCTAAAACTCCAATAATGGCTCCTGTTCCAACTTTAGATGATAAAGAAATAGTAAGAGCATTTTTGATTTTTGAAAACTTCCACTTAGTTTTGTCATTTTCACTTATAGTATTAAGAAGTTTTATTGTTCTGTAGGTTATAAAGGCTCCTGATATTATGAGAAGTGGCAAAAATACCTTCCACAAATAACCACTAACAGAGCTAATTACTTGACCTATTATTTCAATAATAAAACCAACTCCTATCAAAGATTGTTTGTTAATTATCTAACAACATTATAATATACCTACAGAGGCTTGCATAATAAACAAATGTTATGTACCATAACATTTTCTTATACGCGTGTTTATTTTTATATAATTATAGATGAATTATACTGAAACTTAATTTATATAAGTCCAAAATCTCGGTACCCCTTAGACCTTTTTAAATTATTTAGTTGAAGTAGTTTATCTTTAAGTGATAAAATAAACTATACATTATGATAATTTTTTTCATTTTAGGATGTGAACATATGAATCTTGAATATCTCCAATCATTTTATATAACAGTGAAATGTAACAGTATATCAAAAGCAGCAAAGGAACTTCACCTTACCCAACCAGGGGTTAGTATGCAGCTTCGAAACCTCGAAAAGGAGCTAGGGGCAAAGCTTCTTAATCGAAGCAATAAAGGTGTTGAATTAACAGAAGAAGGTAAAGTTGTATACGACTATGCCGATACCCTACTTTCCATTCAGGGAAATATCGAAAGAGATTTAAAAAATCTACAGCAAGAAGCTCCCCAACTGATGATTGGTTCATGTAAAAGCGTAGGTGAGTATGCACTCCCCTGTAGTATTTTTACTTTTAAGCATGTTCACAAGGAAGTGGATATCAAATTTGAAGCAAGCAATTCTTCTGAAGTCATTCAAAAGCTTAAAGACCATACCATTAATATAGGAATTATACAGTTTGATCCAAAGGACGATGATATTATTACCCAAAGCATCATTTCTGATGAATTACTTTTGGTGGGAAATTGTATTGATTCTCCCAAAGAAATTTCTATTGAAGAACTGAAAGAACTGCCTCTGATTTTACGTGAAAAGAATTCAGGAACACGCTTATTAGTAGAAAAAGCTTTACAAGAAAAAGGTATTGATATTGAAGATTTAAATATAATTTATGATCTAAATTCTCCAGGATCTATTAAATCTTCTCTACTTGCAGGAAAAGGATTTTCTTTTTTACCAAAGTTAATAATTCAGCAAGATCTCAAAGGCCAATGTATTCAAACAGTTAAAATTGAAGATCTATCCATTCCTTTTGAATACTATGTGGCTTCCAGAAAAAAATATGCTTTCACTAAATATGAGCAAATGTTTGTAGATTTTATTATTTCCAGTAAAAGAGGATTTTGTTAATTATAAATAAAAAAGCTCAGAAGTCTAATTAAAAGTCTTCTGAGCTTTTTCGCTTATATCATAAATCGTTTTAAAATCTTAACCCCTACCCATGCACCGAGTATTGAAAAAATTCCAAAAACCCAAGCATGAAGAGAAAAAGATGGAATTCCACTGAAAAGGGCTCCAATATTGCACCCAACCGCAAGTCTTGTGCCATATCCCATCATTATTCCTCCAAGCAGAGCAAAAATAAACTGCTTTTTACTTTTCACTTTTTTCCATTTAAATTGAGATGCTAGCAAAGTTGCGGATAAAGAACCCACAATTACACCTATATTCAAAATTGTATATTGATTGATAAACGGATTTTGATTCTCTATTATAGGTCTATAATAGTATTCAAAATGACTAAAATATTCCCAACTGAAGGGTTCTAATCCGCTCCATTCTAAAATCCCTGCTCCCCATAATAAAAAACCACTGGTGATCTGCCAGCTGATTCCACTTGCAGCTAATAAAATCACATTCATCAACCCAAGTAAAATTCCTCCTACCCAATAAGGCCAGGGCTTTTTAAGCCATTTTGCAATGGACTTCATTTAATTTCCTCCCTATTTTTCTTTTGGCTTTTGTATATAGATTTCCCACTCTCCATTTTCCGTTTCAACCACTTCTACAGTGTGTTTGTTCTTTTCTCCCCACTCTTCCATATATATTCCCACACAACTATGATCTGCATGGAGAATTAAAATATCTCCTGGGTCCATTGTTTTTAATTCCTTTATTGCCTTAAGCATAGGAACCGGACATGCTTCATATAAACAATCCAACTCTCTTACTCCCATACACTTTCCTCCATCATATATCTTTCCACTGTCTTTTTTCATACCATGATGCCACTCTGTACAAACCTATTAATACAACCATTTGACCTAATACAACTATTTTCAAGTCTAAATACTCAGAAAAGTATATTGTATTTGCCTTACTAATAATTAGGTCATACCAAAAGGAATAATCCTTGGCTCCCAGCACTGTTCCAATGATAAATCCAAGAAGAACAACCCACTGCAAAGCATGCCCTTCACCAATTCGCATTAATACACCAGAAGCACATCCTCCTGCAATGACCATTCCTACCCCAAATAAAAAGGCTCCAATCATTACATGTATACCTACTGAACTAACAGCCCCTGGAATAAGATCATAATCAATTGTATTTTGATTTAAATAATTGGATTGAATAACCGCAAATCCAATAGTACTCACCATCAATGCTAATAAAATCCCTCTTAGCAATTTTGTATTTCCAACAAGAAAAGGATCCCTGAACGCTGATGCAAAACAGAATCGGGAATACCTAATAATTATTCCTATCCCAACGCCCATAATCCAGCATATAGCGTACATATAATGATTTTGCCAAAGTACTACACATAAAATTATAGCAATTACAAGCAATACCATACCATATGGAGCCTGATTCTTTTTATTTTTTACTTGTCTCTGACGCTCCTTAATTAACGCAGCCATTTCATTTGACAACTTATCATCATCCTTTTAAAACAATATTTTTACTATGGCATAATTATATACTATCCAATTTTTCAAATCAATGATATATAATACTTGCATTATTTTAACAATAATTAAGAGTCCATTTCTGAACTCTTATTATTTAATCTTAATTATTTTAATACACATAATTTTAGGTATTTGTTCTCAATTTCCAAGTACCTGTTTGTTTATGAAATTTCCTTCTTTGATGAAAGAACAATAAGTAGTGCATTAGAATAAAAAGTACCACCATGATTCCTCATAATGGCACTTTTAGATATTCACGAACCCTTTAATTAACAAGTTCTATTCTTCTTTATTTATGTTAATATTATTATTCTTCTTCCCTTCTGCTGAACCATGTGTATATCCAATAACATCAAAATGTTTCGCAAATTCTTTAGCAAAGGTTTCATAATTCTCACATCTCCCTCTTATACATGTAGATAAATGCAATACCTCTACCCCTGCTTTTTTAAGCTTTTCTATTTTCACTTGAAGGCTTTCCAATGGATTTCCATCACATCCATTACAATTATTAAATGCAACTAACTGACACCCTGTTTCTTGATATCTCTTAAAAGAATCATCCTTTTCATTAAATGTTCTTAAGCATCCATTGGCAGTACACTTTTTTGAAACCTCTCCGCAAACATATATAGCAACTTTTTTCATCATAAGTTCCTCCAAAATTTTGATATCAAAATCAATTTTCAAGGTTTATTATATCATTGTATGAAATAAATTTATGTGCTAATTGTCACACATATTGCTCATAGACTATGATATTCTACTTTATTTCGATTGTCTAACATTTAGAATTACGCAATTTTTTCTTTTAATATAGGAATTTTTCAGTTAAAATATTTATAATAGGAATAATAAATTTCAAAAAAATTTTCGAGAGGTGAATATAATGAAAAAGATCACTGTTTTCGGTAGCAAGCACTGACCAGGGTGTCAACCAGTGAAAGAGTTTCTTTCACAAAATAATGTTAAATTTGTATACCTTGATATTACTGACAGCATGTTAAACCTAAAGAAATTTCTGAAATATAGAGATGCTAGGTCTGAATTCGAAGAAATTAGACAATCCAACAGAGTAGGACTTCCTTGTGTAATGATAAATAAGGGTGAAGAATTTCTTTTTGAGCAATCTCAATTTGAGGATTTAATAAATAAATAAATAAATAAATAAATTAATTTCTCAATTTCAAAATCAATCTTTAAAAATTTTCAAATTATATTACATAAAACTATTAGTCACCTCTTTAACATTTAGTTAAAGAGGCTTTATTTTACTCACTCATAATACCAATTAATTTTTAAATATTAGTTTTTTGCTGTTCACACTATCAATGAATATATAGGTATAATTAACATGCTTAAAACAGTTGAAACCCCTACCATTAGAGCAGCATATTCTGAGTTTATATCGTAAAAGTCAGAAACTAATGCTGCTTGCGTTATTATTGGCATGGATGATTCTATAATAAAAACTTGATTTAATAATACTGGTAATTTAAATAATTTTAAACTTATAAACATTATCAGCGGTGCAATTAAAACCCTTCCGAATAACACCATATAGCTACATGTATCCAATTTTATTTTTCTGAAATCAATTGAATATATTATAGTACCTATAAAAAACATTGATAGAGGAGTAGTTAAATTTCCAATATATCTAAAGGAATTCTCAATAAAAACAGGTAGCTTAATTCCCATTAACACCAACGTAATACCTATTATAAATCCAATTAATGGGGGTGAAAAAATCTTTCTAAGTGATTTAATACCTGAAAATTTATTACTCTTATTTGAATTGCAACTTCTTATACTATTTACTCCCAAAGTCCAAAAGAGACTTGTATTCGCTATGTAAAAAAGAAATACATATGTTGCACTTTCCTCACCAAATAATGCTGTATTTACAGGTAATCCTATAAATATAGCATTGGAGAATGTAATCATTGTACAAAATATTCCTCTTTTACTTTTATCAATTTTTAGGATTTTAGAAAGCAACATAGCAATTAAATACGTAGCTATAATACTTAAAAAAGCTACTGTTATTCCATTTAACGAATTAAATAACTTTTCTTTACTAAATCTCATTGGAATATTTACAATCATCATTAATGGAAGGGAAACATTTATAACAATCTTTGAAAAAAGTTTACTAGTTTCTTTATTGAAGAAGCCTTTTTTTGTCAAACCAAAGCCTATACCTATCATAATGAAAATTGTTAAGACGCTATTAAAACTATTAAGCATATGGTGTCCTCCATCTATAGTTATTATATGTAATAATTCATAGTCCGTTTATATACCAATTATATTACTAATTACAATAAAATGTATAGATACATTCTAATTTTAATTTCTTAAGAAATTAAAAAATAAGCAACATACATATTTCTATAGTATGTTGCCTATCTTTCTATTCAAACTTTGGAAGCCAATCACCATGTGCTTCTATTAGATCATCGCAAAGTGAACAGATATCAGCTATTGATAACTCTGCAGATGTATGTGGGTCTAACATTGCTGCTTGATAAATATATTCTTTCTTTCCAGTTAATGCAGCTTCAATTGTTAATAACTGAGTATTAATATTTGTTCTATTTAAAGCAGCTAATTGTTGTGGTAAATCGCCTATATAGCATGGCATCACACCATTTCTATCTACCATGCAAGGGACCTCTACCACTGCATCATTTGGTAGGTTAGTAATTAATCCTGTATTTAATACATTCCCACCAATTTTATATGGACTATCTGTCTCCATAGCCTCCATTATATAAGATGCATATTCAGTTGTTCTTTTATGCTCTAAGTTATTATTGTTGATAATTTCTTTCCCCATCTCACTCCATTTTTTTATTTGCTCAATACATCTTCTTGGGTATTCATCTAAAGGTATATTGTATCTTTCAATTAGTTCAGGGTACTTACTTTTAATAAAATAAGGCATATACTCTGCATTATGTTCACTTGATTCAGTAACATAATATCCAAATTGATTCATTATTTCATAGCGTACCATGTCATGATGTGGTGTTTCTCTCTCTAGCGCGCTTCTCTTTATTTCTGGATATAAATCTTGCCCATTTCTAGAAATCTCTAAAAGCCACGCCATATGATTTATACCTGCTATTTTCCATTGAATATCATCTATAGGAATATCTAAGCCCTTTAATAAGTTCTTTGCACAACTTTGTACACTATGGCACAAACCTACCGTCTTAATATTCGTACCTCTAAGCATAGCTCCAGTTAATGTTGCCATTGGATTTGTATAATTTAAAAGCCAAGCATCTGGACATACTTCTTCCATATCCTTCGCAAAATCAAATAGAACAGGAATTGTTCTCAAGGCTCTGAATATACCTCCAATTCCAATTGTATCTGCTATTGTTTGACGAAGACCATATTTCTTTGGGATCTCAAAATCTGTTACTGTACAAGGCTCATATCCACCTACTTGAATTGCATTAACTACATAATCTGCACCTCTCAATGCTTCCTTGCAATCTGTATAAGCAACAATTTTAGCACGATTTTCATTGGAATTTCTGTTTATATTATTTAACATAATTTCTGATTCTTTTAATCTCTTATGATTAATATCATAAAGTGCAATGTAAGAATCTCTTAGTGCTGGAGTAAGCATTACATCACCTAAAACATTTTTAGCAAAAATTGTACTCCCAGCCCCCATAAAAGTAATTTTTGGCATATTAATCCCCCTTTTCATGTTCTAATTAATTTTGATTTTAATCTCTCTATTATTATTTTAGATTGAATAAGAATAAATATATATATATTTATGTCATTAAAATATGGTTTAATGTTACTACTTCTTATTTGTTATTATTTGATATTGATGTAAAATATAATAAAACATTATATTCTTAGCTATTGATTATGTATTAACATGGAGGTTTTTATGAAAGGTAAATTTACTAAAGAACTACTTACAGAACAGTTTATACTAGATATTAACACTAAGTATGATTCAAATATATATATTTATCATTGTGGTTGGGAAAAATGCAAACCTAAACATTCTTATGGACCTGCTGTTAGAGATCATTTTCTAATTCATTTCGTTTTAGATGGACAAGGTAAACTTTATATTGAAGATAAAGTATATGAAATTAAAATGAATCAAGGTTTTTTAATATCACCTGATGATATTACATATTATGAAGCTGATGAAAAAAATCCGTGGAATTATTTATGGGTAGGATTTAACGGAATTAAAGCAACTCAATATCTTAAAGAAATAGGTCTTGATAAAAATAGCCCAGTAATAAAACCTAAGGATAGCGACTTTATTATAGATTGCCTAAAAAAACTAAATGAGAGCTCAAAAACTACACGTGGTAGAGAAGTTAGAATGTTGGGATATTTATATTTATTTTTATCTAAATTAATTGAGGAATCTAAAGAAAGTACTATATTACCTTACAAAGATGAATACATTAATAAAGCTGTAGAATATATAGAAATGAACTATTCCAGAAATATAACCATTAAAAATATAGCTGAACATTTAGGTTTAAATAGAAGTTATTTTAGCAGTCTGTTTAAGAGCACACTAAATGTGTCACCTCAAAAGTTTCTAATACATTATAGAATTAGTAAGGCCTGTGAACTTTTGAAATATAATACTAATTTAAACATTGGAGATATAGCTCGCTCAGTTGGCTATACTGACCCTTTAGTGTTCTCAAAGACATTTAAATCAATTAAAGGATGTTCACCAAGTTCTTACCGTATACAATTAAACGAAGAAAAAAGACTGTAACAAGATAATTCTTCTTACAATCTAAACGCAACAAAATTTATTTTAATAACATGTTATAATAGGAAAATCTAAATTTTTTTATTAATCTTTATTAAACTTACTTGCGATCTATTAAATAATCTAATTGGCAATGAATGAACACCAACTCCACTATCAATATATACAGCTCTATCTTTTTCTTCAAAAAAATAAAGTCCCTTTTGCAACTTAGGAAATAACCCTTGTGATGTAAATAATGCTCCTATAAAAGGAATCCTAATCTGACCTCCATGAGTATCACCAAGTAAGGTTAAATCACATTTTATATCTTCATCTCTATCTAGAATCTGTGGCGAATGGCTTACTAAAATTGATAATTTAGTGAAATCTACATTATGGAAGGTTTTCTTAAGATCATCTTCTTCACTTCTTGCATCATTGGCTCCACAAATATTAATCTTATCTTCCCCAATTTTTAAAACTCTACTTTTATTGTCTAAAATATTAACACCCATATGTTTAATCTTCGTCAAAAACTCATCGCTTCTCTTATTTGCATACTCATGATTACCATTAACAAAATAGACTTCATCTGTATAATCTAAAACTAACTTTATCAACCTATAAGCACCACTGAAGTCTCTGTGATCTTTACTTATAATATCTCCAGTGATTACAATGAAATGTGGATTACATCTTTCTATAGTTTGTTTATATTTTTTATCACTAAATAGTCTTTTGTTATGAAAATCTGATATTTGCAGAACTCTAAGTTCATCTATACTTTTAAGCTTCTTACTTTCGATTCTTATTTCATTTATCTTTGTAAAGTTCACTTCGTAAATAATCCTTGCTGTGATTAGAAGAGAAGTAGTTAGTGTGATTATCAAATTCATACTATTTTAATCCCTTACCTTTCTATATTGTTTATATGAAACTTTAACATACTTTTCATAAGAAACCTCTCTTTAATATTTCTTTTACATAAATTATAGCACCATTAAGTTGTCCATGACACCACTTGTTTTAGATTAGGCATGTGAAAATAAATAACAAGTCAAAGATGCGAAGTATATTTTGTAAAATACGAAGAGTTGGGTTCCGCTGATAGTGGTTCTCTCAGTGGGTTCCAAGGATGAAGTAGTTTACAAAATAGACGAGTATACTGACTTGTTATTTATTTGAACTTGCCTTATGCTATAATTTGAAATGAGGTGATAAAATGAAAAATCCTATTGTAACTATCAACATGAAAAATGGTAAAGAAATTAAAATCGAATTATATCCAGAAATAGCTCCAAATACAGTAAATAATTTTATCTATTTAATAAAGGAAAAGTTCTTTGATAAACATGCCATTGTTAGAGTTGTAAATGGCAGATTAATTCAATCAGGAGACCCATATATGCCTGGTCCAGAACGTACAGATGTAACCCCAGGATACATAATAAATGGAGAATTCAAAAAAGATGATTATCATAATCCATTATCCTTTGAACCTGGAATAGTTGGAATGGCTATGGCAGCTTATGAATATACACCAAATGCCTCTGCTGGAAGCTTCTTTATTATGACTAAAGACGAGCCTAAGTTAGATTCTATTGTTCCAGCCTTTGGAAAAGTCATTGAAGGTATGGATGTGATCATCGAAATAAACGAAAGCAATACAAGCATGAAATTTGGATATGATGTTCCAGATGAAATGGAGTATTTTGAAAAACTTACAGTTGATACTTTTGGAGTTGAATATCCCGAACCTGAGAAAATAAAAGAATAAAATAAAACAGTTTCCTAACACAAGAAAAATATTCCTTTAAAGTGTGCTAAAATAATGAAACTCCTATAGTACTTAGCTAATGTACTACAGGGGTTTCTTGTATAAGCATTTAGCATGTTCCTAAGTCTTCTGCCATTATTCTTCTTATTGTTGAACTCATTTTCCTTATAAGATATTCCTATGAAATTCTAACCATATATCCCGCTAATCTACTATTATAATATTGTGATATTAGTACAAACTACTAATACAAAGCAATATAAAAAGGAGAGATATTAAATGGCTAAAAATTTAGTACCTGAAGCAAGAAATGGATTAGCACAATTTAAAATGGAAACTGCTAGTGAACTTGGAGTAAACCTTAAACAGGGATACAATGGCGATTTAACTTCAGCTCAAGCAGGTTCAATAGGTGGAAATATGGTTAAGAAAATGGTTCAAAAATACGAAGAAAATCTATAATATTTACATGGAAAAATAGATATAGAGCATGTGGCTTAGGCTACATGCTCTATTATTTTAACACTAATTTTCAAATTTATACTATGGATTACTGATTAAATTCCTTATTAATATAACATTTATATATTATTTTAGTTACATACCTCTCTTTATTAAATAATATTGAAGAAATACGAAAATATTATGACATGGTTCAATATATGCTCATATATTTTTGTTACATTATGTTATAATAACAAGATAAACTACTGAATTAACGGTAATGGTTATAATATTTACATAAATATATGGACAAAACCGAAGGGAGTATTAATAAGAAAGTTATGATTGAAAATATATTTGATAAAAAGAAATCTTTAATCCTTATAGTTGATGATTCTAAATTTATACGATCTACATTTCGTAATTTTCTAGAAAATGAAGGTTATGATGTTGTCGAGGCTGAAGATGGCATGAAAGCTCTTAAGCTCTTTGAAAAAACAAAACCAGATATTGTTCTTATGGATTTTGTAATGCCTGGAATGAATGGTGTTACTACTTGTGAAGAATTACATAAATTACCTAATGGGAAACGTACTCCTGTAATTATGATTACTTCCCTAGAAGATGAAAATTCTGTTAATCAAGCCTTCCAAGCTGGAGCTACTGATTATATTAGTAAACCTATAAATTGGGCTGTTTTACGTCAACGTCTAAAACGTTTAATCCATGCAAGACAAACTGAAATATCACTTGATCAAAGTGAAGCTTTTGCCCGTTCAATAATCGAACACGCTGGTGAAGGAATTATCACTATTGATATCGATGGTATTATCAAGTACATTAATCCAGCAGCTGAACAAATTTTTGGATACTTATCTAATGAGGTACTAGGAAAAGATATTACTACCCTTATTCCAAAAGTTCATAAGAAAGATTGCCATAATCTTTCTTCCCAGTTTTCCGATATACACAATGAAATAATTGGTCATAGAAAGGATAATTCCTCATTACCTATTGATTTTACATTAAGTAAGTTTTATGTAGTCGACCAATGCTATTTTTCTATAATTCTAAGGGATATTACTGAGCAAAAAAGATATGAGGAAAAGATAAGATATCAAGCCTTCTACGATTCCTTAACAGGTCTACCAAACAGACTTTTGTTAAAAGAGCGTATTAATGTTGAAATCGCTCGTGCAAAACGAACTAAAGAAAAGCTTGCGGTAATGTATTTAGATTTAGATAGATTTAAGCTTATTAATGATACACTAGGTCATGATGTTGGTGATAAATTATTAAAAGAAATTTCCAACAGAATGAAAAGTTGTGTTCGTGAACAAGACACAGTTGCTCGACTAGGAGGGGACGAATTTGTTATTTTGCTCCCTTCAATAGGTCGGGAAGAATTCGTTGGTAAAATTGCTGATAAAATCCTAGAATCAATTAGAGAACCAGTACTAATTGATACCCATGAACTTTATCTTACAATTAGTATTGGAGTGACTATTTTCCCAGATGATGGCCCAGATGATGAAACATTACTGACAAATGCTGATGTTGCTATGTATAGAGCTAAAGAAAAAGGGAAAAATAATTTTCAGCTTTATACACCAACACTGAACGCTAAAGCTCTTGAAAGATTAGCACTGGAAAATAGCATGCGTAAAGCCATAGAATATAATGAATTTGTAGTTTATTATCAACCAAAAGTAAATACTAAAACTGAGCAGGTAATTGGGATGGAGGCCTTAGTCCGTTGGCAACATCCTAAATGGGGATTAGTTCCACCGGTAAAATTTATCCCTTTAGCTGAAGAAACCGGGTTAATTGTACCAATTGGTGAATGGGTATTACGTACTGCTTGTGCTCAAACAAAAGCCTTACAAAATGCTGGACTACCGCCTTTATCAATAGCAGTTAATCTATCAGCACGTCAATTTGAGCTGCAAGATTTAACAAAAATGGTTTCCAAAGCATTAAAAGATACAGGTCTTGAACCAGAATATTTAGAACTAGAAATAACCGAAAGTGTAGCTATGCATAATGTAGAATACACTGTTAAAGTAATAAATGAATTGAGAGATATGGGAGTTAAGTTTTCCATAGATGATTTTGGTACAGGCTATTCTTCTTTAAGTAAATTAAATAGTTTTTCTGTAAACAAATTAAAAATTGATAAATCTTTTGTTGGAAAAATAGATGGACAAAAAGAAAACTCTATCATAGCTTCTACAGTTTTAGCATTGGGAAAAAGTCTTGAACTTGCTATAGTTGCTGAAGGCGTTGAAAATGAAGAACAGGTTAATTTCTTAAAGCAAAATAATTGTGATGAAATGCAGGGCTACTTTTTTGGTAAACCTATGCCTAAGGATAATTTTTTAGAGTTTTATAATAAGAATCTTAAAAAAAATTAAATATAATGAATATAAAAGGAACTGTATGTCTGATGGACCACAGTTCCTTTTATATTTATTATTCCCATTTTTATTATTATTGCTAAAGTAATTTCTTATTACATATTATTAGCTTTTTCCAAGTCAAACCAAAACACAACACCATCAGGAACATTAAACACTCCAAAATCATTCCCGTGTAAAGTCTGTACTGCTTTTACAATAGATAATCCTAATCCACTTCCCCCATATTGTCTAGCCCTAGCTTTATCAACTTTGTAGAAATGCTGCCAAATTTTCTTCAACTGATTTTCTTCTATATTTTTTCCACTATTAAACACGGATACCCTTACTGTATCTTTCTTTTCTTCAATTGTAATTTTTATGTTTTTATTGTTATCCACATGATTAATAGCATTGTTTAAGTAATTTACAATTACCTGTTCTATTTTCATAGGGTCTACTAAGACTTCCAAATTACCTTTATTTTCAAACTCAACTTTTATATTCTTTTCCTTAAGTATATTTGAAAACTTTGCTATATCATAATCTATAAGAGTATATATATCAATGTTGCTTTTTTCTAATTTATATTCTCCAGATTCCATTTCTAGTAGTGACATAAGTTCTTTAACTATACTATCCATCCTACAACTTTCATCTACTATTACATCACAATAGAAGTCTTTATCTTGTGGATTCTCCATAATATCTAATCTTAAGGCATCTGCATACCCTCTAATAAGGGCTATAGGTGTTTTCAATTCATGTGAAACAGCATAAATGAATTCTTTCCTTGTTTCATCAATCTCTTGCTTTATTTTTATCTCATCTTCTAACATACAATTCTTATCATTTAGTTCATTAATTGTCACTTCCAGTCTATTAGACAAATTGTTGATACTATGTCCTAACTGACCAACCTCATCTTGATGCTTTATATCTACAGTTTCTTCAAAATTTAACTGGCTCATTTTTTGCGCAATTTCATTGAGCTCTAATATTGGCTTTGTGAATCTTTTTGATAAATAATATGCCCAAATTACTCCAAGTATAATTATTACTATACCAACTGCTAATGCAAATTGATTAGTTATGATTACACTTTCCTTAAATGCTTCTAAGGGAACTCTAATTGACAATTGATCCCCATTACTCATAATTTCATTGATAACCAAGAAATCCACTTGCATGTTTTTATCTCTCACAATATATCTTTCTCGTTTATCATCAATTATTTTTGTATCTATAACTTTATCTGAAGATAATAAAGGTGGAATCAAACGGGGTTTCCCACCACCTTTTATGTCCTCTCTTATTCTATCTAAGGTACTATATTTTAAACTTCCATCAGAATCAGTTATTACTATAAATGCATTTTCCTTATTTTCAAAGTACTCCATAATATCTTTTACTTCATTGTAATCATCATTGTATGCTTTGCTAATATTTCCACTAATCTCCATAAGTGATTTTTCTTTTTTATACATGTAGTAATTTCTATAAAATATGGTGTTTATTAAGGAGAATAAACAAACAAAAGATAAAACCATAACTGTAATTTGTATAAATAATTTTGCCTTAATAGATTTCATATTAACCTATCTCCAATCTATAGCCGAACCCTCTTACGGTTTTTATTATTCCACTCTTACTTTTTAATTTTATTCTTAACCTATTTATGTGTGTATCCACTGTTCTCTCATTTCCATAATAATCATATCCCCAAACTTTATTTAAAATACTATCTCTTGAACATGCTTTATTTTTGTTTTCAATTAAATATAATAAAAGATCATATTCTATGGGGCTTAAATCTAATGGTTCATTCCCTAGATGAACTACTCTTGCATTTTTATCAACTAACAATCCATTTAAATTAACCGTATTGCTCTTATCTTCTAATCTTTTTAGTAGTGATTTAATTCTAGCTATTAAAATTAACGGACTAAAAGGCTTAGTCACATACTCATCAGCTCCGATTTCAAAACCAAAAAGTTCATCATGCTCCTGTGCTCTTGCTGTAAGCATAATAATTGGTACATTTGAGCTTCTTCTGATTTCTCTACATGCACTCCATCCATCTACTACTGGCATCATTACATCTAATATAACTACATCTATATTATCTTCTTTATGAAATATTTCTATTGCTTCCTGACCATCACTAGCTTCTAATACACTAAAATCTTCACGTTTCAAAAAATCTTTAACAAGCTTCCTTATTCTAAACTCATCATCGGCAATTAGTATTTTTCGCAATAATCCTTCACCCCTTATAACAAATTCAAGGATAAACTATCGTTTATCCTTGTCATTATATCATCTTGGTTGACCATCTGCACCTCTAGACTGACCACCATTTCCATTTCCATCATTATATGATTTTATTGTGCCATTTAATTGCCCTTCTATACTATTTATTCTATCTCTAATAAATTCTTTTAGACCATAAATAATCTTATAACTCTCAGAGTTTTGCTCTTCTCTGACTTGATCCCCTTTAGGATTATCATTGTTACCTTCCTGATTCTTGGTATTCCCTTTACTGCTATTCTGATTACTTTGCTGTGTCTGCTCTTGATTCTGCCCCTTCCCTGGAGCCTGACCTTGACCTTTTGCCGGTGCCTCACCCTGTCCTTTTGCAGTTACTTCACCTTGACCTTTGCTTGGCGCTTTACCTTTCACTTCTGTTTCCTCTTCACCACTATTATTTTCACCTTTTGATGGAGCTTTTTTCTCAGAACCTTTACTATCTCCAGCTCTCTCACCTTTATTTCCACCTTCCTGTGGAACTCTTGGGGTACGCTCAATGTTGTTATTTCCTACCGATGCTTCATTCTCTATACTTTGATCTTTTTCTAAAGATATTAAAAACTGCTCATAAGTAAAGAATTTACTAGGATCTCTTTCCACATAAGGCGCTATCATAGTGCTTACTTTATCAATAATTTGTTCCATATTCTCATAGCTCATAGGTCCATTTATAAGTTCTTCAATATATTCTTCATATCGATCCACATATTCTTGATTCTGGAATATAACCTCTACTAAAGGTCTACTCTCCATTGGTCCTGATGTTGGGTCAAATATCATATAGTTTACATGTTGTTCTCTAGTCAATTTAGCAGAAAATCCTCCAAATCCTTGATTGAAATCCCAAGGAATTATTGAAAACTTCCCATTCTCTTCATATATATAGAAATTATGAGGTATGGCTCCTGGATAACTATCTAAACTAACAACACCCACTGTTACTGCTAAATACTTAAGTATGTTATCAATATTTAGGACTTCTTCAAGATCTCCTCCATTGTTTATAACATCAATTAAGTTTAAAAACGCACTATGGTCAGTTGAATCTTCATTTGTTTTTAAATTCATATCTCCATAATCTTCTATTGAATCTCCTTGCCACCCAAAGTCTATCATATAAGGCTTGTATAAATCGCCCTCTGTTTCTTCAAAGTTTAATTCCACAAAGGCTTCATCCACAGGCTCTACCATAAGATATAAACCTTTGAGTTCATCATTAATATACAATTCAGCAAAGCTTGTTCTTGGTGCTGGTAATCCCATTTCTCTAAATAGCTCATATGATAAATATTCTCTTAAATAAGAAGGATCTGCAAAGTTATTATTTAATATTAACTGATTAAGACCCAAGAAATCTTGCCCATTATCATATTCATCAAAGGAAATCTTAAAGCTGTATCTCTCTGAACCACTGCTAACAACTTGGCCTAAACTTGAATTACCTTTTGTTCTAATTCCTACATTTTCAACTTCATTTCCATTAACTATTACTTTATTAACAAAAATATATTCTTCTGCTAATGGATCAGAGTACATTTTATCTAATTCTCCATCCTGAATATATAATCGTATTTCTCCTACTTCATCTTCAATAAAAACTTCACTGTCTAGTACATCATAACTTAATTCTTCATTTGCAATATTATTTGTAATATCATTGTAAGTGTCTATTACCTTTACTTCTGCAATACTTGAAATTACATAGGTAAGAACTAATATAAGACACAAGGACAATGTAATAACTATATTTTTCTTCATATTAATCACCTCTTGTTATGATGTGTAATCACCATTATAACTAACTAACATTGCATTTGATACGCCTATTTCTTTTGTAATTTTATTAACAAAAGAAGCGTTTTCTTTGATTAATCTAAGCTCCAAGGTTAATTCTCCTTGGTCCTTATGGAATGATTTTGACTTAATTTTGCATTTTTTAGCTTCAGATTGTATAGACTCTAAAAGCTTGTTCTCATCTGCTGAATTATCATAATTTAATACAAGTAAATATGCATTATCATTATAGTCAAACTTATTCATGGCTATTAGTATCACTGCAATTATTGCTGATCCGATAATTCCCAATAAGAACAATCCTGCCCCACTTACAATTCCAACTGATATAGCCCAAAACATATACACTAAATCCATTGAATCTTTCACTGCAGTTCTGAATCTGACAATACTCAAAGCACCTACCATACCTAGCGATAACACTACATTAGATGAAATTGCTAGTATAACAACACAAGTTACTAAAGAAATTAATAATAGTGACACATTGAAACTTTTAGTGTACAAAACCCCATTATACGTTTTCTTATATATAAAAAATATAAATAATCCTAAAACAAAAGTTATTCCTAATGATAAAACAATTGTTGAAATACTTAACTGACTAAAGTTTTCAGTAAAGCTATTTTTGAATACATCCATAAAAGTAATTTTTTCTCCCATACTAATCGTCCTCCCACATATTTGTTTTTGTGTATTTTCTACAAATTACATATTTTGAATTTGATAAAGCTTCTCTATTTCCTAAAGAAAGAATATCTCTAATATGAGATGGTAGATATTCATCATACTTTAACTCCATCACTATGATATTATTCTCTAAAGCACTAACTAGCGGTAATTCAGAATTTAATAACGCGATAGCATTTACCCCTGTTTTTAACCTTTTATCAAAAGTTATTCTCACATTTCCAGCTTTATATGTGTATGCTTCTCTGTCATAGTCAACTATTACTTTTGGTGCTAGATTTGAAGCTTTTACATGACCATAGAATTCTTTAAGAACAGGTTGTGATTGTTTATTTATGAAGCTATAGTCTTTCAATAAAATTTTCTCAAATTCCTCCTTTGAAATGCTAGTCCACTGTTTTGCAACAAGATGTCCATGCTTAATCTTTTTTTCCAACTTTATTACATCTGATTTATTATTATAAATTCTTATTCTAAATTTATGTCTATCTTTAACTCCTAAAAGCTTTTCAAATAGTGCTGTATTTTTCAAATCATCAAAATACAAACTTCTTATATTATAATCACAACCATTAATAGCATTCTTATCTAAACTCATAAATTTGTTTAATTTATTTTTCAAAGAAATATAATCCATCGTATTAATGTGATATTTGTATTCATGTCTGAACTTTTGATTTTTCATCAGTGTGTCACCTCCTTACACTTATAATTTTAGTTTTCTAATGTCACAGTTTTGTCACAGTTTTTATACAGTTTGTAACTTTTAATTCCATAAAAAAAAGCTATGAGTTTTTACTCATAACCATTCATTTTACTTTTAGAAATAATTGTTGCAATGCTGTTTATCTATTTTCTATATTTGTTCTCCAACTCTTCATCCAACACTATTTGCCAAGCTCCTTTATTGGATAGATTTCACTTGATTGAACCCTTGGAGCTTCTTTATTAAAATATCGAATTATTAATACACCTGCTAATACTGCAGATAACAACTCAGCAATGATGTAAGAATAGTATACACCTTTCATTCCTATTATATTTGGAAGAATAAGTAGCATTAGTAATAAAAATGTAAGTTGTCTCGATAGGTTTAATACTATGCTTTCTTTAACTTTGGATACCCCTTGAAACAAAGTCACGCCCATAATTGTTATAGGGATAAATATCATTCCTATAAGCATAGTATATAAACCTTCCTTGGTTACAACTAATAAGTCTTCCCTTGCTCCAAATAAATTAATTATATTATCACCGAATAAATATGCTGATACTGATGCAATTACCACGTAAAGCAAAGAATATAAAAGTGAAATCTTTATAGCTCCTTTAACTCTATCTAGCTTATTTGCTCCAAAGTTCACTGAAACAATAGGCTGTAATCCCTCTGCAAACCCACCTACGGGCATATATACCTACATAATTATTTTATTAATAATACTAAAAGCAGATAAATAAATACTTCCACCTACCAGTAGAATAATACTATTAAGTATTATTAAAACTATCGCTTCAACTATCTCTCTAAAGAATACACCTGAACCTACTGAAAAAATTTCTTTTGCATACTTAAACTCTATTTTTTTTAAAGATAGTGTAAATTTATTGTTTTTTCTATAATAAATCAAGATGTACAATGCAGCTAAAAATTGTGCTAATAACGTTGCAATTCCTGCACCAAACATCCCAAGAGGAAAAACATACATAAATATTACATCAATTAAGTTATAGGCTATATCTAATACTTGTCCTAATATCGCAGGTATAGCTAATGTTAATATGAGTTTACTTATAGGTTCTTTTATCAATTTAAATTCTTATTCCATTTTTTCTCCTTCCATTACATATCACATGATATGTTTTTGTTTAAATTAAAGACTTGCTTTCACAAGTCATCATACTTAAAGTTTATTGGCAATTTCTAATACCTTGTCGATTGCTTCTTTCAATGTAATAATTCTTTTTCACCATATAGTTCCATTTTTTCTATAATTTCTTGATGAATTCTTTCATTATTCTCATTAATAATTCCTTTACCTTTTTTACTTAATGTTAAGTCATATACACGTCTATCATCCATATATTCTTTTTTATCAATTAAGCCTTTAAGAACTAATTTATTAACACTTCTGCTACAATTGGATTGGGAAATACCAAGATGTTCAGCAAGTTCTGTAACTGTAATCACAGTTTCATGATCTATAACATCTAAAATCATAAAATAAGAGGATGGTATATCTCTTATTTTCACTTCCTGATCAATATTAAATTTATCTCTTAATAAGCCTACCATATTAAAACAGTTCTTAATAAAAATATCTTTATCCATAATAACCACCTTTACATATCAACTGATATACGTTATTGCATATCAGTTGATATGTATTGTCAAGAATTATTTTGAGTATTGAAGATCATACAATAACTCATATTTTAGAAATATCAAAATCATTAACCCAAGTTAAAGCTTCTATGTATATTTCTGATACATTAACATTGGTCACACCCAATGCCAGTGCATAAATATCAAACTTAGTCCAATCTCCACACTGATAACAGTTCAACATTTCATGCATTATTCCAAGTATATTATTTTCTCCATTCAATGCTTTTTGAATTTCTTCATTTACAGATATTCCTGAAAGTATTTCGTCTATTGGTCTATTTAAAATAACATCCAAACTTGAAAGTAATTCCATTAAGAATACTTCTGAAGATATATCTTTAAGTTCAATATTATTTGCTAATAGCTCGCCAAACCTAGCCCTTACCACTGTACTCATTAATAATGCTTCGTGATTTTCTTCAGCCGCTTGCTTAAAAACTAATAAGGTTATCCATTTTCTTACCTCGTCTATTCCTAACATCATTATAGCCTGTTTAATAGAAATTATTTCACATCTCAAACCATAATATGAAGAATTAACTAACTTTAGTAATTTATATGACATTGATAAATCCCTCTTTATAATATCTTCAATAGCATTCAAGTCAAAAATATCATCATAAATTTTCTGCATTAGAGTTATATTAATCTTATTGTTATTTGGTATATCATGCTCAGAAATAATTTCAGGCTTACTGAAAAAATATCCTTGGAAGTACTCATAACCATATTCAACAGCTTCTTCAAAATCTTCTCTGCTCTCAACTTTTTCTGCTAAAAAGCTAATATTATAACTTTTTAGTTTATCAACTATTCTTTTCCTTTCAATACCCTTTGTCTGAATAAAATCTACCTTTATTATATCTGCAATAATAGCCATAGATAAGTACTTTGAATCATACACAAAGTCATCTAGAACGATTGTATATCCCATTTTTTTAAGTTTCCTGCATACTGTTAGAACTTCATCAGTAGGTTCAATATTCTCCAATATCTCAACAGCTAAATACTCTTTTGGAAGCAGCATTGCCGTTTCATTCATTAGTAGCTCTTTTGTGAAATTTATAAAAGCCTTTTTTCCATCAGTTATTTTTTCAATCCCTATTGAAAGAAAGGTATTTGATATTACATCATATGTAGCCTGATTTCCATCTACAGCTTGGTAATAATTTTCTTTATTTGACCTAAATAACATTTCATAAAAAATCACATTCTTATTCTTATCTAATATAGGTTGTCTTGCAATATATTTGTCCATATTTACTCTCCATTCGCAAATTTAAAATATATAAATTCCACTAACTTTAATCTATTTTTATCTAGCAATTTAATTCCAGCTATATTTCTATGACATTGACCTAATTTAAATTCAAACTCCCTTTATAAAATCAGAATAGGATTCATATCCTAGAACCCTATTTTGATTTTTAATGTTTAATTATAATTGAACTGAATTAGTTTTACCTAATCATAGATTTAACTTAAATTTTAAACTTGTCTATATTTTTTTCAAGTTCTTCAGCTGTTTGACTCAACTTTTCCGCTGAACCTCTCACGTCTTCTATAGCGCATAACTGCTGTTCCATCGAAGCGTTTACTTCCTCTGATGCTGCCGCTGTCTCTTGCGATATAGCAGATATATTCTGTACAGCCATCAATATTTCATCTTTATCTCCATTAAGTTTGTTAATAAACTCATTTATTCCAACAATATTATCTGTTATGGCTCTTATTGATTGGTTAATTCCATTAAACGAATCATTAACCACCATTACAGCTTGATTCTGATTATTCGATATATTCTTAACCTCTTCCATCACTTTAACAGTATTTCCACTTTCTATTTGTATATCATTAACAATGTCATTAATTTCTTTTGCTGCATCATTAGATCCTTCTGCTAATTTTCTAATTTCTTCAGCTACTACAGCAAATCCACGTCCAGCATCACCAGCCCTAGCCGCTTCGATGGATGCATTTAAAGCTAGAAGATTTGTTTGTTCTGCTATAGATGTTATAGTTTCAATTATATTATTTATGTTTTTAGTTTTACTGTCTAATCCTTTTATAACTTTCTCAATTTTAATTATGGAGTTACTGTTTTCAATATTCTTATTCATAAGATTCTCAATGACAATAATACTCTTCTCATTTATCTCACCTATCTCATCAGTAGATCTGATCATAGTATTTGATGTTGTTGATAATTCCTCTAATTTATCTGCAAACTCCGTTGCCAGTATTTTAGCATTCTCAGCTTGTCCAGCTTGTTCTGATGCCCCTTTAGCAATTTCTTCAACAGCATTAGTTACAGCTTCAGCAGATGCATTTGTCTCCTCCGTTGTAGATGCTAACACCTCAGAAGCTTCACTAACCTCTCCTGAAGCTATTCTTATTTTTTTAATAAGTCCTGAAACTTGTTCTGCCATATTATTAAATTGTTTAGCCATACTTCCTATCTCATTTTTAACAGATATATTGCTTCTCTTAGAAAAGTCTCCTTCACCGAGAATAGTAAGATCTTTTGAAAGTCTATTTATTGGTTTTACAAGAGAATGAGCAAATAACCATCCTACTATAACAGCTGCAATTAAGCCTATAAAGCCATAAAAAAACGCACCCTTCCCTAATGCTTTAATCTCATCATCAATTTCATCAAAAGTCATAGAAGCTAGTACATTCCATCCCAATTTTTCAATTGTTACGTATGCTGAGAATTTCTCATCTATTTTATTCTCGCTATTAGTAAACTCATATACTACAATATCCTCATCTTTATTTCCTATAGCTTCTATTATTTCAGGAACAGGTGCCTTTTTATCAAGAAGGTCTGTATCTTTATGGGTTAAAACCTTTCCATCGTCATATAATAAAAACACATATCCATATTCACCAATCTTTATATTATTAATATTATTAGACAAAGTATCCATTGGTATATCAACTCCGAATACACCAACCAACTCATTTGTATTACTTGTGTATACTGATCTACTTGCAGTTAATATTTTTTTTCCTGTGACACTATCCTCATAAGGACCAGTCCATGCAACTTCTCCATTTTTTTCTATAGCCTTTTTATACCATTCTTTTTCCAAAGGATTATATCCTTGCATCTTAACATATGGTTCTAGATAAAAGACCCCTTCTGTAGTTGCAAAATAAACATTCATAACATCTTCTCTTGATTTATGAACTGATTCGAGATTTTTTCTCACAAACTTCTCATTAGAAGGATCTATAACTATTCCCTGGATAGTTATATCCATACTCATCTGATCAAGGATTTCATCGTATCCCTTAATATAATATTCAATTGATCGTTTCACTTCTTTTACAATCTGCATCGATGATGTTTTGGATATATCATATAAAACTTTTTTAGCTCTTATATGATTTCCAATACTTGTACCAGTGGTTAATAATGCCATAACTGAAATAAATACAGCTATTATTTTTAATTTAATACTGAAAATCTTTCCCTTATCTTTAGCATTTTTTACTTTACTCACAGAAATTCCCCTTTCTAATTTTCCTTTTAATAATGATTACATTTCTTAAATCTCCTAACATATTAGTAATAAATATATCTACTATTTTTAATCTCCAAAGTTATACTGCAGATTTATTTTACTTTTTTACAATATTCAAAAATATTTATAAATTCTTTCTCTTTAATTGAGTTTTATCTACTTTACATTGGCTATTTGATATTATTAATTTCAAAATTTTTGAAGCAAAATCCATCATATATTTAATACATTCAAATCAACAAGCTATTGTCATAATAAATCAAAATATGAAATATATTGACTTTGTTTCATATTAAATCTAAGTTTATTCTTGGTTTACTTTGATAATATTAACTATTTTCATAGTATATACGTTTTTTTTGGACATGTCAAAGAAAAATGCAAGAAAACGACTAAACATCCCACATTTTTTGACATTAAGTAATAAATACAAAAATATATCTTTAATTTTGAAATATTTATAGCCTAATAAAAAGTAGCATAATTATATTATTTAAATAATATAATTATGCTACTTACAAATATATAGAATTTATTATAATTTAGTTTATAGAATATTGAACACCAAATTTTTTAATAAATTTTTCTTTTTTAATTAAAGTTTCTTCTGATATTATTTTAATTTTTTCATCACTAATATTTATAGAACCAAAAGTAACTTTAATTATTATTGAAACTAATTCATCGTAATTAATTTCTGAGTTTTCTTTTAAATTGCTTACTACTAAAGTTGATTGCACACCCACTGCAACAAGAGAAGCAACTCTTAAATTTTCTTCTTTATAATCAATATTAAATAAATTAAACATTGATTTACTTATTTCAATAATCGTATCCACAGTAGTTGATTTTATTCTATAATTATTAAGTACTGCAATATATAATTTTTTAAAATTATCATTGTTTTTAATATATTCAAAAAAAATCCTACCAAATAGTGCTGAGACATTATATGGATCCCGTTCACCAGTATTTTCCATCACAAATTTTGTCAATCTATACATTTTTATTTTTACTATTTCAACTAAAATGTCTTCTTTTTTTTTGAAATAATAATATAAAAGACCATGTTTTATATTACTAGCTTCTGCTATTTGTCTAGTAGTAGTATTTTCATATCCTTCTTCAATAAATAGCTTATATGATGTATTAAAAATTTTCTCTCTTACCATATCGCTTTTTTTCATTTATAAATAGTCACTTCCCTTAAATTTCATCACTCGCAATATTAAAAATAATGTTACTAATACTATAATACAATTATTATACTCTTACTTCTACCCATTTCTTACTTCTAAAACGCAAGAATATAACTACCGAGAAAATAATGAAGGAGAATATTTCCGCATACCAAACAGATGTAATCCCCATGTTTCTCTTTAATATAAACAAATATGAAAGTGGTACGAATATTACCCACAGCCTTAATGATGTATACATCATAACTGATTTTGTATCCCCAGCTCCTCTTAATGCTCCAGACATCACAATCATAAAATTAAGACCAGGTTGATTTAATGCGAGAAACAGCATAGCAGTTGCTCCTATTGCCACCACAGATGCATCTGAGGAAAAGGCCTTCAGAATCAAGCTTGGGATAGCTATAAATACAATCCCCATTAAAATCCCCCAGATAACTCCAAGTGCTGAAGAAATATATCCAGTTTCAGAAGCTTTGTGAATATCTTTTTCCCCTAGTGCTTTACCAACAAGTGTTGCCGTTGCAATGGATATACCCACAGCTGGCATATAGGATAATGATTCAATTTGAATTAGAATTCTGAATGCTGCTTCTGATGATGTATCTAATTGTGAGATAATCACTCCCAAGACAACAAAGGACATTTGCATTAATGCCTGTTCGAATGCGCCTGGCATACTTATACGCCACAAAGGTCCAACTATTTTTTTATTAATAAAGAATTCAAATTTCAATTTAATTGAGCTGTCTTTTATATATAATATATAAATATATAAAAGTACTGCAATCACTCTAGATAAAGATGTTGAAAGTGCTGCACCTGCTATTCCCATCTCAGGGAAAGGACCTATCCCTTTAATCAATAGGTAGTTACCAATTATATTCAAACCATTGGCAATCCCAGTAATCTTCATAGGTGTTTTGGTATCTCCAGATCCCCTTAAAATAGCTGCATAAGAAAAACTTAAGAACATGGGAACCATACCAATAGTGATTATATTAAAATATGTTATAGTATTTCTTAAAACCTCATCAGAGATTGAATAAATACCAAAAATGCTGTTTCTGAAAATGTATACTGAAATAGATATTATAATACCAATAATCAGATTTAATACAACATTCTGCTCTGCAACCTTCTTTAGCTTGCTATAATCCTTTTCACCAAATGCTCTTGATATCATAGCTACAGCTCCAGTATTAAAGGATGAAAAGATAAATATCAGTGCAAATACGATTTGATTGGCAAACCCTACTGCTGATAATGCTTCTTTTCCTATAAATTGACTTATCATAATTGTATCTGCAACACCAAGCATTGTATTCAATGCCATTTCAAGAATAGCAGGCAGTGATATTGTTAAAATCGACAAAATTAATAATTTTTTGCTTTTCAATAACGTTAAGAAATTCTCCACTTTTGTACCTCCGTAAGTTTATCCTTTGTATTATCAACCTTTCCATGATTTAATACTTATATGAAATTTAATCATAACTTGTACCAATTGTATTATTATTTAGAATTAATTAGGTATTCGCTAATACTAGATTCTCCCACACTTTTTGATGTGCCTGTAATAATTATATACTTCATGGTCTCAGTTCTTATTTCGATTATAGAAATATTATAGCACAGAATTATTTTTAAAGTTTATTTATAATCAAGTTACCTGATTCGTATTTCTTTAAGCCTTTATAAAACATGGTATAAGCTATAAATATCCAAACCAATGCTACTGCGATTACACTCAAGAACAATAAAGGGTTAAACTCCCTTATTACCTTAGCAGGAATATATGCTGTGAAAGCTGCTGGAATTAAAGTATAAAGTATAATTTTAAGTCCCCCCTCAAATATCCCTTCTGGATATATTCCAAAACTAACTAAAAATTCTGAGGTAAGCTGAGCCACTCCCTCTAGATTACCAGCATAAAAACTAAGCGCATGAACTGTCACTAATACAGAAGAGAATATTAAAGCTCCCGTAATACAAAATAGTAAAAATAATAGGAAAGCCTTAATATCAAAGCCTTTAACAATGAAAAATAAAATAATCCCATATAAAGTATCTCCCCATGCTGATACTATGGTTTTTGAACAAATAATATTTATAAGAGGATCCTTAGGTTGTAATAAATAAGTATCCAATTCTCCGTTTAATATCATCCTTGTAATTCTATTAATATTTCCAAAGACTACATAGGCAAAACCGAAACTTGTAGAACAAAGCGCCCATAGCATCATAACATCTACAAAACCATATCCACCAATGGTATTTACATTATTAAATAGTATCCACCAGAAGAATATAAAGGCAGTATTGTTTAGTATCATACCAAAGCTTTGTATAAGAAAGCTTACCCTATATTCCATCACTGATGATATATTAAATTTAAAATAATAAAGCATTAGCTTTAAACTTTTTTTAACCTCCATTAACATTTAAGTTCCTTGTCCCCTTTCTATATAAAATCATAGCTGTAATGAAAAATACTATAAGATATAAAATCTGAATACTAAATTGTTTATAAAAATTTACATATGAAAAATCTACTGCAAGCCTTGCTGGAACATAAGTTACATAGGCAAAAGGTAAATATTGTGCTAAACTCTTTAACCAATGTGGAAAAAGTTCTATAGGCATTAACATTCCACCTAATGTAAATACTAATTTAGAATAAATCCAAAAGAAGGCATTGTTTTCCTCAAACCAAAAGGAAGTTAATGCTAGAATCATATAGATAAAAAAGTGTATAAAACATCCTACTATTATAGATAAAATTATAAATGGCAGATGAACAAAATTGAAATTATCTAATGTCCCTACATAAACGAGTCCTATAGTTATACCGATTATTCCATTTGTTAAAAGCTTAATACCAACTTCCCCTAAGAAATATGAAAAACAGTAAATAACATAGTTATATGGTTTATTTAATAAGTACGCTATATTACCGCTCTTAACATCCTCATTAACCTGCACGTGAATATTCGTTCTTGAAAGAGTTACTAGTTCTGTAACTACCAAATACCAGATCATTGCATTTAAGCTTAGACCTCCAATGGTGTCTCCTTTTGAACTATATATGTTTTTCCAAAGCATTAAGTATACAAACATTATGAATACGAAGAATATATTTTTACTTAGAAAATTCCAAAAGTACACTAAGCTGTTTGACATAGTTATCTTAGTTACTTCACTATATTTACGAATGCGTTGCATAAATACCCCCCTCCTTCTTCTGCCTATAAATATGAGAAATTATCTCCTCCATTGGTGCTTCTGAAATTGTTATATCCTTAACCTTTCCATATTTTATTAAGGTAGTTATAACCTCTTCTATATCTTGTTTTGATGTATCAACCTCAACCTGTACTGCATTTCCTTTACTCTTAATTATATTTATTGAAGAGTTATCTATTTCAACTCTGTCCTTATACTTAATATGAATGAGTTTTTTATTTAGGTAATCATATTTAAGTTTTTTAATTTTTTCATTTAATACCACTTCACCATGATTTATGATTATTGCTCTTTTACATAACTGCTCAATATCCCCTGCATCATGAGAGGTTAAGAATATAGTTGTATTCTCTTCCTTGTTTAGCTTCAAAATAAGCTCTCTAATTTTCTGCTTAACAACCACGTCTAAACCTATAGTTGGCTCATCTAAAAATATGATTTCAGGTTCATGTAAAATAGATGCTGCTATTTCACAACGTATTCTCTGGCCTAAGGATAGCTTTCTAACAGGTATGTCCATTAAATCTCCTATCTCAAAAACTTCTTTTAACATCTCTATTCTCTTTTTTAACTTTGCTGTGTCCATCTCATATATGTTTCCAAGTAAATTAAAGCTATCTAATGGCGGTAGATGAAACCACAGCTGCGATTTTTGACCAAATACTGTTCCAATTTTATAAGACAATTCTTTTCTTTGTTTACATGGATTCATTCCCAAAACTTCAATCTCTCCTGAAGTTGGATAAAGTATTCCCGTCATCATTTTTATTGTTGTTGACTTCCCTGCTCCATTTGGACCTATAAAAGCTAATATTTCACCTTTCTCAACCTCAAATGAAATATCCTTTACAGCTTCAACCTCCCTATATGAAGGTGTGAAAATTGACTTTACACTTCCACTTAGCCCTGGTTCTTTTGTTTTCACTTTAAATGTTTTGCATAAATTGCTTACCTTAATTGTGCTCATACGTCCTCCCCCTTTGTTTCAATACCCCAATTTTAAGAATATCTATATAAAAATAAAGCCTAAAGAACAAATCCCTTTGTGAGACTCGTCCTTCGGGCTTTTTCCCCAAAAGTGTAGATAAAAATCCTGTATCGCTCGGACCAGACATGTTTCCATCGGAACCCTAGATACACTCTCATGTTGAAGTTTATTATACCTAAAATGTAATTAAAAGTAAATATATTCTTGTATTTTTTAACCTTATTTTTTTCTGCTTTATTATAATTACAATAACATAACAAAAACCCTTGTAGTACATAAATCATGTACTACAAGGGTTTTTCCATAATCATTTAGCATGTTCCTAAGCCATAGGCATATTCAAATAAATAACTAGTCAATATGCTAGTCTATTTTGCATAATACTTCTTCCTCAGAACCCACTGATAGAGCAACTATCAGTAGAACCTAACTCGTCGTCACATGCAAAATATCCGTCGCATCTTTGACTTGTTATTTATTTTCATACGCCTTATTGCAATTGATCTTCTTTTATTGAATATCTTTTTCTTTTTGGAAGAATTCCTATGAAATTCTAACCATTTATCCCGCTAATCTACCATTATAATATTCTCATATTAGTACAAACTACTAATACAAAGCTTTATTCAAACTACATAAAAAAGGAGAGATATTAAATGGCTAAAAATTTAGTACCTGAAGCAAGAGATGGATTAGCACAATTAAAAATGGAAACTGCTAGTGAACTTGGAGTAAACCTTAAACAGGGTTACAATGGCGATTTAACTTCAGCTCAAGCAGGCTCAATTGGTGGAGAAATGGTTAAAAAAATGGTACAGCAATACGAACAAAATCTATAATCTCTATATGGGGGTATAGATATATAGAGCATGTGACTTAGGTTGCATGCCTTTATTATTTTAACACTAATTCCTAAATTTATACTAAGTACACCCATAAATTTCTTATTATTTTTCATAAACTTGTACCACTATAATATTTGCAATATTACATGTACTCATCAAATCTTCTAATAATATACTGCTGCCTTAATAATTTTAACTTCCTTTTCTATGTTATTAGAAAATTTAAATGTTAATGGATTATCCTTTGCACTTCTTGTAACTGAAATCAAATCCCCTTGAAATAGATTTATTGTTTCATTAATTTCAGTTAAGATTTCTATTTCTCCATCTACACAATAAAAAACTTCAGTTATGTCGGTGGTATCGTGCCTTCCATCATTGGTAAAAGTAATATTCTTTGATTCCCCATTATTTAATGAAATATGTTCTAAACTTCCCTTACACCCTTTTCCCATCATTAGATTAAAGTCTGTAACTTTTCCAAAACTTCTAGTTTCATATTCACCACTAAAGGAATCCTGCTGAAAAGGTTTCAAGTTAGCTTTATGATGGCCTTTATGTTTAAGCTTCAATTCCCCTTCAATTATCATAATTATTCTCCAAATCCCAGGTAAATTTGTAAAGGTTGATTCCTCTACATCAACTTTTGCAGAACTTAACCTCCATTTGAAGTTACGCTCACTATATAGCGAATCCTGTGGGTGTATCATAAGTTGAGTTGTTGTCCCTCCAGACCATTCACTTGTTTTAAAATCTTTTTTTCTTATAACGTTGATACCATAACTCATGTCATTACCTCCAATCAATATTTTAATAAATTTGGAAATATTACCTTTCTTTTGACATTAGCACTTCTAATTGCCTATCAATCCCCTTTTCAACCTTTGTATACACTCTTGGTGAAAAGAAGTTTCCATATATAATCTTTTTGTAGAGATCTCTTGAAATATATCTTTTATTTTTAATTACCGCACCAAACTTTAACAATTGGATGCTTTCAGTAATAACTTCTTTTAATGCAATTCTATATTCTCCATCTTCTAGAAAGATTTCTTTTAAAAAATAATCAATAAAGTTAGTATATTTTTTAACCAAACTATCCAGCTTTCCGAACTTAGTTTGAATATTCATGATTGTATAGTGTTTCTTGGCAAAATCTTCTTTAATGTCTTGAAAATCATCTGCTAATTGAAGAACAACACCATATGCAAATGCAAATAATTGATCAGCTTCATTTAAATGACCACATACTAAATAGGCGTCTGCCAACACCGATGCTCCACCTTTGTAAATACTAATACCCATAATATCCTCATTATAAACACCACTAAGCCCATGTTGTCTTATACTCATAGTCTGACCATCTTGTATTGCAATCAATGCTTCATATACTTCTAGATATTCTTCACGTGGATAATCCTTTTCAATCAAATCAATCATATAAAATATTCTTTTTTCTTGTTCTGATTTTCCAACCCCTTTACCGCTCTTAATTTTATCCCTAAAACGTTTATTAAACTCAATTTTATACTCTTTTGAAAGGTTTTTATCATCTAAAAAATTGTCAGTCAAAGGATATAACATACTATAGGCAAACATAGCATCAGTTAATTTTACATCTTTGTTTAAATACAGTTGCATACTATTGATTGTCCAAATATTCCTTAAAGCTTGGAAAACACTTTCGGAAGTGATATTCTTATCAAAGTCTTTTGCTCTTTCAACAAACTCTCGACTACATTGAATATACTGTTCTCTTATAACTTGATTAACAGACTGTCTATTAATATCTAATGTTTCTACCATAAAGGACTGAACTTTATTGAGTGTCTCAGTAGAATCCTCCGATGTACTGTCCCCATCATTAAATCGCTCCATTTGGTTTGCTAAAAAGTTTTTCATTTCAATTAAGGCTTCATCTTTTTCCTTATGATATCTACATGGAAATGTATCATAATCATCTTCTAATGCCCACCAAATATCTTCAATTTTATATTTCAATTCTGCAAATTTCAATGAATTATACCGACTCATAATATCACCTCAAATCAATTACTTCATCTCTATTATATCATCCATTAATGTATATTTTTTCTTTTAAAGTATATTTTATTTATGTATTAGTTTGATTTTATTAAAAAAAAACAATATGAGAAAATCCCATATTGGATAAACAAACATTAGTGTGATTTTATTTTCCTCTTCTTACATCTCCTAATGGGAATAGAGAATCATCATAATTAGGGAATCCTAATTCTTTAGCAATTTCTCTAGCCATCATTAAATTATCTGGGAATTCTGGTGATGGATTTACTGTACTTCTTTGAAGACTCCAAAGCATCATTCCGCCAGCTGAAGTATTATTTATATATTGAGCAACTCTATCAATTTCCTTAAGTGTCCATACATGAGCTCCCCAATTCTCTGGGGGTACCATTGCCCCCATTGCAACAGCCCCTTGGAAATAATATTTATATGCTTCTACTGACTCAATAGGGTCATATAAATCGCCAGCATTATACCCCATAATATTGATAAGGTCTAATTTATTTCCTGCTCTTTTAATTACTTGTAACATCATCCCAGTTGTGGGTAGTTTTTTAGGTTCAGCATCTTTCCATTTTCCTTCACCATAAGCTCCTACTGACCATGGAGTAGCCGCAAGAATATATGGTCTAGGAAGTTTATCTCTTAACCTTTCAATAATAGAAACATATTGATTATCACTAGTACAGTGAATTATTCCATCACTATCAGGTTTACATCCAAATCCAGTTAAAGGTTCATAATCTATATCTACTCCATCTAAATTAAAATCTCTAACAAATCTCACAATATCATCTAAATTAAGATTACTCCAGTTTGTATACATTGCACCACCTATAGACAGAATGACTTTTGTTTCAGGGTTTCTTTCTTTTAGATAAACTATAGCTTCTTTCAAAACTGTACCTTCATACCTAAATCCTAACCCACTTGTTAGAAAATTCAAATCTCCATTGTAAATCATGTCTGGTTTAGCAAATGCTAAAATCACTACATTAACATAAGAAGGTAGATTTCCTAAGTCTGTTCCTTCTCCAGTAAGACTCCATCTATCTGACCATGATTCAAAATAACCTACAAATTTATTTTTATACCTAGTTGGAAATTGCCTTTTTATATTTATTTTCATATAATTCACAGAGTACATCTAACTCCTTATTCAGCATTTTATTAAAATATCACTATGGAATCTCTATACATTCTCTTTCATAATATTAAGTCTATCTAACTTTTGTTACTATATTTCGACATTGCATCTTTACACCTTGTCCTAAATCTGCATCCAACGGGTGGACTTAAAGAGCTTGGAACATCCCCCCAATATTATCTTTCCTTAGACACAACAGCATCAGGATATGGCATTGGATATGTTAAGTTCTTCTCAAAGATATATTGAAGAAGCTACATACTTAAGTTTTTTCCCTGGATTATGCATACTTTTAACTGTACTTAGCTTTAATATATTTGGAGATATATTACGTCAAACAATTGAACCAAAGGAAAAATAATTATAAACATATAAAAGCCAAGATAGACAGGATTTCTAATTCCTTTACTATCTTGGCTTAACTCTATCTATCGCACCATTTTTGACAAACTTTATTCTTTTTACTGCATATCACCTCATGAGATCCACAAACTGGACATGTATACCTTTGTTGTTTATAGGAAATATCATATACCTTTCCACAACTTGAACACTTAAACTTACATGATTTAGTTGTGTAATGTCCTCCAGTAATATTTACAGCTTTGCCTTGTGTCAGAGCAACTGCTACTTTTTTTCTTGCACTATCAATTATATTTTGAAATGTTTGCCTTGAGACTTCCATTTTTAAGGCACATTCTTCTTGATTCAATCCTTCGATGTCCTTTAATCTCATTGCTTCAAGTTCTTCAATCATTAACATAATTTCATCAATTTCACATTTTTTCTTCCCATAAGGCATAAAATATGTATCCTCTGGGAAGAACTCTACTTTTCTACATTTTGTAGGTCTGGGCATTATTCATTACAATGTCCTTCATGTTGGTGTTCTGTACAAATACTTCCTGTAGATTTTAATTCTCCATTTAAATATTTTTTAATAACTTCATCACAGTCACCTTGAGCTCCAACTACTACCTTAATGTTATTCTCAGTAAATAATTCTTGAGCTCTTGCTCCCATTCCTCCTGCTGTGATTACATTTACATTTAAGCCTTTTAAAAATTCTGGAAGGAATCCTGGTTTGTGCCCTGGATTTGCTACGAATTCTTTGTTATTAATCTCATTGTTATTAACCTCATATACAGTAAACCCTTCACAATGTCCAAAGTGTCCACTTACTAATTTTCCATCACATGCTAATGCTATTTTCATAAAATAATCCTCCTAAAATTTATTGTTTTATTTATATTTTTCCACATTGCTCTAATTGCTTTATTTGCAGAGCTTTCCTTATAATAAATTATTGGTTTAAGTTCATTTATAGATTTCATAACTGTATCATCATAAGGTATTTTACCTACAACTTTAATATTATTTTTACTGCATAAATCTTCAATTTCTTTTGATATCTCTTGATTGATATCATATTTATTTATGCAAACCAATATCGTTACACCAAAGTGCATACAAAGCTCAGCTACTCTTGTAAAATCCTGAAGTCCGGATTTTGTAGGTTCTGTAACTATTAAAGCCCCATCACTGCCAGTAACTGAAGATATAACTGCACAACCTATCCCTGGTGAACCATCACTAATTATTAAGGTATTCTCTTTAGCATATTTTTTACCCTTTTTACGAAGCTCGGTGATAAGCTTACCTGAACCATCACTTCCAATTTCCATTTGTGCTCTTGAAATAATCCCCTTATCCGTTTGAGTAATAAAAATATCTGCACCTTTTTGCTCTTCAAGCTTTATAGCTTTCTGTGGACATATTAATGTGCAAGTACCACACCCTTCACAGTGAAAAGAACTTATTTTATTGTCTTTAATAGCATCAAATCTACAGTACTCTTCACATTTTCCACAATCAATACATAAACTTTTATCAATAACAGCTACTTTGTTCCCATAAAAATTTTCTTTCTCTATATTTTTCCCTTCGTAAAACAAGTAAAGATTAGGTGCATCTACGTCACAGTCAATTTTTACTACATTATCAGCAAGTTCTGCTATTGCTGTTGCAATTGTAGTCTTTCCTGTGCCACCTTTTCCGCTTAGAACTACTAGTTCCACATAAGCACCTCCTCTACTTTATCCTTAATTTCATTAAAGACTTCATTATACTCTGGAAGCTCTATTAATAATTTTCCCTTTGAATATGATTCTGCAGCCTCTTTCTTATATGGCACCTTACCTAATACAGGTATATTTTCTTCTCTGCAGTACTCTGTAATATTATTTTCAGCTTCAATGCACTTGTTTATAATAACTCCAAAAGGAATATTAAACATTCTTACAAGCTTTACAGCCATATCTAAATCATGAAGCCCAAATTTAGTAGGTTCAGTAACAAGTACTGCTGAATTAAGCTTTTCCATAGAATGTACAACATTACATGATGTACCTGGGGCGCAATCTATTATATTAATTCCTTCCTTTGCACTATTTAATAACTCTTTTATTATAGGTACAGCCATAGGTTCTCCTATGTTTAATAGACCTCTTTTACAAATCAAACCTTTATGTTTACCTTCTTCAATTACACCTATAGTTCTTTTCTTGTAAGTAATTGCATTACTTTCACAAGCTACCTCACAAGCACCACAACCGTGGCATAATTTATTGAATAAAACTATATCTTCCTTTACCATTGCTAGAGCATTAAATTGGCATACTTTTACACATCTACCGCAATTGATACATTTATTATCATCAATAAAAGGATATTCTACCTTTACCTCTTTACTCTTTATATTCTCTGGATTTAGAAATATAAATCCATTAGGTTCTTCTACATCACAATCAAAATAATTAGCATTCATGACTAAAGCAAGGTTTGTAGAAATAGTAGTCTTTCCAGTACCGCCTTTACCACTTAAAACTCCAATGTTCATTATCTTCCTCCTCTAAAACCATGACCATTTCCCATACCTTGGTGAGCACGTCCTGCTTGAGTAATTTCAACTAATTCCGATTGTTTATATTTATCTAGGGCTTCTTTTACTGAAATAACTGAAGTTTTAAATAATTTTATTTCTGTTTTTTCAAAAATATTATAAGCATTTGGCCCTACATTTCCAGTAATAATACCTTCAACATCTTCATCAATAACCTGCTGAGCAGCTGCTATACCAGCTCCCCCTCCTGAAATACTCCCCTGATTTTCAATATACTTAACTTCTCCAGATTCTAAATCATAAATATGAAAATAACTACATCTTCCAAATCTTAAATCTACTAAAGCTTCTGAATTATTACCTGATGATGATATTGCAATTTTCATTAACGATCCCACCTTATTATTCATTTTATATTTTTGATATAACTTTCTTTGTTATATCATCTAATGTACTACTTAAGTTATCACTAATCGTTTCCATGCCATTCTTTGAAATATCTATAATTTCCTTACACATTGGCAGCTCCCCAATAAGGTCTAAATTCATATCCTTTAAGAATTCTTCTGTATTGTCATCATCATACATTTGAATTTTAGTTTTACAATCAGGACATTGAATATAACTCATGTTTTCTACTACCCCTATAACATCTATATCCATTTTTCTAGCCATATTAACAGCTTTAGCTACAATCATAGAAACTAAATCCTGAGGTACTGAAACCATTACAACTCCATTAATAGGTATTGATTGCATAACAGTTAGCGCTATATCCGCTGTTCCAGGTGGCATATCAATTAATAAATAATCTAAATCCCCCCAGATTACATCTGTCCAAAATTGCTTTACTACCCCAGCTAATAAAGGCCCTCTCCAAATTACAGGTTGATTTTCATCTTCCATTAATAAATTTAAAGAAATAACCTTCATTCCATTTTTTGTATTTACCGGGAAAATACCCATCTCTGAAGCTTCTGCTCTTTGATTTTCAACATGCATTAATCTAGGTATACTTGGTCCAGTAATATCAGCGTCTAAAATTCCTACTCTATACCCCTGTTTTCTTAATTGATTTGCTAATAAAACAGAAACTGTAGATTTTCCAACTCCACCTTTTCCGCTCATTACCCCAATTACTTTTTTAACTTGATTCAATGGATTATTCTCTATCATACAGTTTTCTTTACTGCTGCATTTATCTTTTGTTGGGCAGCTTTCACAATTACTCATATTCTTCACCTCTTCGTTATTGGCATATAATAACCCTCTATACCTAATTTTAGTTATTGGCATATGCTAATAAGATTGTACGCCAAATTTTAGTTATTGTCAAATGCTAATAACTTTTCTTTTATTGTCATATATCTATTAATTTTTAATATAAATAAAAATTGAAGGGTAGTACATATTTTATAGGAGGTCTTATTATGAGTAACACTAATGTATTAATCATCGGAGGAAGTGCGGCAGGTTTAGTTGCAGCTGCTACTGCGAAATCTAATCATCCAGATAAAGATGTTACAATTATACGAAAAGAAGAAAAGGTTATGATTCCATGCGGTATTCCATATATCTTTGGAACTGTTGAAACAAGTGATAAAAACATTCTTCCTGATGGGGGACTAATAAAATTAGGAGTAAATATTAAAGTAGATGAAGTAATTAATATTGATAAGAAAAATAAAGTTTGTAAAACTAAAGGAGGTGAAGAAATAGGTTATGAAAAGCTTGTAATAGCTACTGGTTCTACACCTTATGTTCCAAAATGGTTAGAAGGAGCAAGCCTTGAAAATGTTTTCTCTATTCCTAAGAAGAAAATTTATCTTGATGAATTACAGCAGAAGCTTCAAGGAATAAATAAAATAATCACAATTGGAGCTGGCTTCATAGGTGTTGAAATGTCAGATGAGTTAAATAAAAATGGTAAGGATATAACCGTCGTAGAAATATTACCTCATATTTTGGGTCTTTCCTTTGATGAAGAACTGGCTATTGAAGCAGAAGAATGTCTTACTTCTAGAGGTGTTAAACTTAAAACTGGTGTAGGTGTTGAAAGAATATTAGGTTCTGAAAAAGTTACTGGTGTTTTACTAAGTAATGGAGAAACACTTGAAGCTGATGCAGTAATTTTATCAATGGGATATCGTCCTAATATAAAACTGGCTGAAGAAACAGGATTAGCTATAAACGAACTTGGCTTTATAAAAGCAGATCAGTACAGAAGAACTGGACATCCAGATATTTTTGCAGCAGGAGACTGCTCTGAAAAAATAGATTTCGCAACTGGAAAATTAAGTGGAGCAATGCTTGCTTCAATTGCTTGTGCAGAAGCAAGAGTAGCAGGTATGAACCTTTATAGCCTTTCCACTGTAAAGGCTTTCAGAGGAACAATTGGTATTTATTCAACAGATATAGGTGGAACTGGCTTTGGTGCTGCTGGATTAACTGAAGCTCAAGCTAAGAAAGAAGGGTTTGATGTAGTATCAGGAAGCTTCACTGGAATAGATAGACATCCTGGACATTTAGAAGATACCCACAAACAAATGGTAAAATTAATTGCATCTAAGGATAATGGAATAATACTAGGAGGACAGGTTATCGGTGGAAAAAGTACAGGAGAATTAACTAATGTACTTGGTTTTATCATCCAGAATAATATGACAATTAATGACCTTTTAGTAGCTCAGATAGGTACACAACCAATGCTAACCGCTTCACCTGCAGGCTATCCATTAATAAAAGCAGCTGAATCTACAGCAAAGAAACTTAAAAAGTAATGGAATTAATAAATAAACCTCATTTCACAAATTGTAGAGAAATGAGGTTTAACTTTTGAGTTAAACTTTCACGAGCAAATATTCCTTAGTATTATAAACTACATTAGTGCCTTGTATACACTATAAATCACTTCACTATACACTCTCTTTGAAATATTCTTAGGATGTATTCTTCTCTCCTTATCAACTTCATCATATACATATGAGCCTCTTTCTATAGTTCCCGCCTTGTAGAATTCTAAACTTTCTATGGCTATATCTTTATATCCAACTTCATAGAAATCCAGATAATCATCAACAGTGATTTCAACACCTATTCCCAATTCTTCCCACTCTCGATAATATTCATAATAGCATCCACCATCAGTAACTGAACCTTTAAACCATCCCATATCAGTAAATCTTTTAATAAGTTTCGCATCATTAATTTTTATTTCTTTAAATTCATCAATTATTTCTTTATCCTCTAAAGCAGTATAAATAGTTCTTGTTAATTGAGGGAAAGGTTGTACAACTTCATTTTCTTCTAAGATTTCTTTCCATAAATTCAATTTCTCTTTTTCTAATTCTAAAGGATGGATTAATCCTATTTTCATGTCCTCTTCCAATACTATTTCATCATAATCTATACCAAAAATATCCTCATCGTATATGAATCCTTCTTTTAAATTTTCACCTTCATATATTCCCCATACAAATGTTCTTCCTAATCTATTCATTATAGGGTTCTTAAAGAATAATTCTTTCCAAGACTCTGTGTCCCAAGTTCTAAAGCTTAAAAGAGCTTCCTCTAAACGTTCTACTTGAAGTTTTTTCACATTCTTTAATTCTTTCTTTAGATTTTTAAAATCAACTTTTGCTTTTTCAACTCTTTCTTCAATATCATCCTTTGAAGCTTTAGGAAGATTTTTTAACATCTTTCTTTTTTCATTTTCTACTTCTAATTCTAATTTATTGCTTAAATATACTTTAATTATTCTATTACCATAATCATATTCTTTATAACATATACCTTCAAAACCTAGGTTTGGTACGATTTTATCTTCTAAGTCAGCAATATTCATGTTAAATTCCTTTGCTGCTAGTTGAAATGCTTCTCTTGCACTTTCTTTTACACTCTTGTATTTATATTTATTTTTAATAGAATTTACTATGGTAAACGCATGAGAACTTCCATTTAAAACAAGAGCCTTGACAGTATATTGCGCCAACTTATGTTTAGAATTTGAAGCTAATTCAAATATTAATTTATTCAGATTTTCTATAGTATTAAAATCACCATGAACAGCAGCAAGTAAAATAAGCCCTTTTCTCTTTGAATCTATACCCTGTTCTAAATATTTAAAATATATTCCATTAGAAAATTTAACTAAGTCCTCTGAATTTAAAGCATTTGAAACAATAGCTGCATCTTTTACTAATTTTAACTCGCTGCTGTTTAGGTATGCTTTAACAAAATAATTTAGAATCTCATCAGATAAGTATTCCTCTTTCCCCTTAAGTCTAACCTTAGGAAGTATAGAAAAGTCTACTACGTTTTGTGATTTTTTTATTTTAAGACTTTGGAAATACGCTATAAGATCAAATTCTCCATTCTCATCCACATAAAGCTTAGATGGATCTAAATTCAATAATTCCATTATTGTATTTCTTGTTTTTAATCCAGTTTCAACTTTAAACCTGTCTTCCAACATAGATTTTACTTCTTCTATTTCTAAATAATTAGATAATACTTTTACAGCTAATAATCTTATGTCTTCCTTAGAGTCATTTAAAAGGTCTTTAAACTCATCTAAATAGCATTTAAACATTGAATCAAGTATTTCAGAAAACTTCTCAGCACAAAATTCTCTTACCTGTTTAGATTTATCTTTGAAAAACATTAATGCCCCTCTCAAATGTGATACTTCTAGTTCCTCTTCCTTGAATACCACATCTAAAAGATTTAATTTTGCTTCTATATTCTCACTTTTCACCCACTGAAATATATTTACTGTTTTCTGAGCATCAACCTCGTTCTTTTTATTAGGTTTTAAGTTATGATATTTTAAAAGTTCTACAAGAACAGGTCTTAAGGAATTTTCCTTATCCTCAGCATAAAAAGCAAAAGTACATGCAAATTTCTTCAGGTTAACATCAAGATTCATTAATAATTTGACAAATAATTGAACATTATCCTTACAATCAAAAATATATAAAAAAGCTATTGTTAGATTATGTATCGTTCCTTGACTTAGATTTTTATCTATTTTTTTCAAAACATCACTTATTTCATTATCCTTCAAAAACCATATATAATACCTAAAATACTCTTTTGTATAGTGACAATTAGAAGCTAAGTAGTCCTTAAAAGTTTTGTAAAAAGCATTCCTTGCATAATTCAAATAAAACTCATCTTCATTTAGGTCCAAACACAAGGAACATATCTTACCAGCAAGTTTATAAGGAACGTAATCTATAGCTTCTTTTATGTTCTTTCCTTCATATTTTATTATTTCCATGATTAACTCTTTTGGTTCATAAAAGCTATTATCCACATAATTAAGTCCATATGCTATGAAACATTTTTCTTCTATGTAAAACTCCATAAACTTTTTCTTACATGTCTTATATTGATCAAGATTATCAAATTTTCCATCATAAACATCATCTACTAAATCTAAAAACCCCAGTGGAGATACACCTTGAAATAAATCTATTATGTATTTCAAATCTGAATCTATCTTTATTACTTTCAATACAGATATCAATAAAATTTTTATCTTATCGTTTTTTAAAATAGAATATTTACCATATTTTTGATGTAATTCTGTTCTTAAAATATCTACAGTTTCTTTTAAATTCCTGTGTTCAAAATAATTCTCTAATGTTGGAATTGCTTCTTTATCAGTTTTTTTAGTATCATGACTCCTATATTTATGTGAAGATATATTTTCTACCAATACAGTATTAATATTATCTTTTATAAATTTTAGTACCTCTTCTTTATTTTTGTCCTCTACAAAAGGTAAAATCACAGAAGCGAAATTAATTCTATGTGTCATCTCCATAGAAGAGAAATTTCCTTTAAATAGGCTATGTAAAACTTCTTTTTCTCCTTTTGCCTCTAGGAATTCTATTATTGTTTTGTCATCTATAGTGTTATCTGCATACTTGAGCTGTTTTCTTATAACATTTTCAAAACTAATATCAAAAGTTTTTGTATACTCCTTAACAGACCAATTTAATTTATTTATATTCTCCTCAAGATATATTTCTGTTAATATATCTTTTCCTATTATTTTAACCAAAAGACTTACCCATCTTTTATAAATCTCTATTTGCTTTTCATTATACTCAATTTCAAAAAAATCAATTGCTAAATAACCTATTACATTAAAACTTCCCTCGTACCTTATGTCTCTCATTTTTAAATTCGGTAACTTATTAGGAATGTTTCCTTCTCCTTTTAATAGATAATTATTCAATTCTTCTTTATTTGTATTCTTAAAAAAAATAAAATCAATAAACTCTTCTACCATATTTTCTATAGTTTCTTTTGTCATGGAATCCCCTCTTCTAAAAAAAGCTACTACTTTTCAGTAATAGCTTCTTTAAACTTTTAAACTATTTACTTTTTTTACTAGCTAAAGCGGCTGCTGTTATTCCAGCTGCAACTACTCCAACTCCACTAATTGCAGCACCTGCAACCTTTGCTGTTTTCTTTATTCTACTTCTCTTGATCATGAATTCCTCATCTACAATTTCTTCTATATACTGTCTTGGAATTTTTATTTCTTTCTCTTCTACCTCTACAACAAAGTATTGAGGTATATATTCTACTTCATCTATTATTTTTTTATCTTGTAAAAATTTCTTAATTTCCTTTAAATCAAATTCAATTTCTTCACCATTATATTCCCAATATATATATCTACCTTTGTTTTTTATTTCATCAACTTTTTCAACAACTTTTTCTATTGTTTTTGTTTTCATATCTTCCACCCCTAGCATATTTTTCTATTGTTACTATATTTATATTAACGTTCATTTTAATAAACTCTTTATATATTTATTATTAACTTATTGTGAATTTGTAACCAAATAGCTTTAATTCCTTAACAAAACATAATCTATTTATAATCATGCTCTTTTCTAGCGCTTTAATACTTATTACAAAAAATAACTGCACTAAAATCTAATTATTTTAGTGCAGCCTATTGTATTATTTTTTATCCAAGTGTGCCACTATCTCTGTAATCTGTGTTTTCTACACATTTCCTTGCATCACTTTCACTCTTATATGTAAAACCTCTTACTTTCTTTGTACCAGAATCTACAGAAATAAGTATCCCCTTATCTTCTCCATATTTATATACCACACCACATGTATCAGGGCCGATTGTTGCTTCTCCTAAAAACTCTAATTCATTTATATTATCTATTAATTTCTTTTCCTTTACAAAATCAAATGCTATTTTTTTAGCTTCTTCTAAATCAATTAAATCAACTTTTTTCCAATCTGTTCCTGTATCCATTCCTAACTCAAAGATTTCTCCATCTTCTGCTATATTACAATACCAACCTTTTTCACCATTTTCCCAACCTATTGTATAATAGTCTTTTCCATGACTATTCCACTCAACATCTGCTTTAATTAACTGTACAATTTCTTCTGAACCATTAACATCTATCTTTTCATTAAAATATTTTTCCAAAGCCTTAAGTACTATTTCTTTAAGTTTATCTTCTTTATCCTTATTGTCACTTACTTGAATACTAACCTTCTCAGTCATTAATTTATTCTTTGATATTGTATTTTTTGATATCTCCGCATAAGCTTTGCCTGCTCCAACACTTATTACTGCTAATAAAGCTAATGCTACCAATTTTTTTGATTTCATAATATTTTCCTCCATTAATTTTATTTAGTATCTTTAAGACAATTAGAGTATATAACGAGGAGTTATCGTAATCATCATATCATTGTAACAAAGTTGTAAAATCTTATTATATCCTATTTTTATTCTTTAGAAATTCAACTGGACAATTTCGCACAAACATGTAACCTATTGATATAAACACGATTGTATGTAATAGTTTCTTTAAGAAATTTTTACTTTCCTAAAGAGCAAACACACGAACAAGTAAAATACAAGTTCGTGTGTTTCTTAGTCTTCCATAGTAATAGGTTGTTGGAAATCAAATAAACCAACTATGCAATCAACTTTATCTACTCTGATTACTAAAGAACCATTTTCAGCTTTAAATCTATAGAAATAATGAGGCTCTTTCTTATTGAATTCCTTTTCCTCATCAGTTAAATCATCTATAAATTCTATTTTATCAACATCTAATAAATTATGTTCTTTAATAAAATCAATGGCTATACTTTTTCCTTTTTCAACATCAAAATGATTGTAGTCTTTAGCTTCTTTTACAAAAAGACAACCCATAGATTTAATTTCACCAGTTATACCATTTATTGTTGCACGATATTTAGAATATTCATCATAATCTGTTTGCACTAATTCATATGATTCTACATTGAAAGTTTTGGTTTCATATTTAGAAGAAAGATGAGCTTCATAAACTTGAAAATCTTCCTTTTTAAATTCTTCATCAAAATATTTTTTAAATCCATCAATTGCTATTTTCAAAGAACTTTCTTCTGTAATTTCTTCTTTCATATTTTTATTGCTCTCTAAATAGCTTACATCAACTTTAATTTCTTTTTTTGATGATTCATTGTTTAAAATATTTTCTTTAGTATTTCCACATCCTACAAATATTCCTGCGGATAATACACCTACAAATGCTATAGTTAATATTTTTCTTAAGTTCATATAAAATCCTCCTAAAGTATTATAAATTTTATAATTAAATTTTTTTACCCTTTACCATTGCTTTTTCTGTAGTTCTTTAACCCAGGGAAAGTATACACTAAAAAGTTATAATAATCATCAAATAGTTGTAACAAAGTTGTAAAACTTAATTAAATATTACTTTTATTGACGTGCCCTGATTTAACTCACTGTCGATTTTCAATTCAGCCCCATGAATCTTGGCTATCTCAGCACAAATAGAAAGACCAAGTCCAGCACCATTATTGGCTCTTGTTCTTGATTTATCAACCATATAAAAAGCTTCAAAAACTTTAGGTAAATCCTCTTTTGTAATTCCTATACCTTCATCTTTTATCTCAATAACAATTTTCTTTTCAATATTTTTATACACATTCAAACATATATCACTGCCCTCTTTTGAAGCTTTGATTGAGTTGTCAATCAAATTAATGACTAAATTTTTTATTAGATCCTTTTCTATAAAAACTTCGTAATCTTTCGCAGAGATTACTAAATTTATATCTTTATTTTGTAATTTAGGTTTCATAGCCTCTTTAATATCTAGTAGTACATTCCTAATATTTTCATTTTTCATTTTAAAGTTTTCTTTTTTTAGTAAGGTTAAATCCATCATTTTCCATGATAGTTCTTCTAATCTTTTTCCTTCTTTAAATATATGATTTAGTCCTTCTATAAAAGTTTCTTGATTATACGAAGTTGAACGAAGAAAATCTGCATAACCAATTATAGAAGTTAATGGTGTTTTCAATTCATGTGTGAAATTATCAATAAATCTTTGTTTTTCTTCAGCCTTTGTATTTAATTCATTTATTTTTTCATCAATAGCTGATGACATCTCATTAAAATTTTCTGCTAAAAGACCTATTTCATCCTTTGAATTGATATGTACTCTTTCTGAGTAGTTCCCCTTTGATATTATTTTTGTTGAATTTATTAATTGCTCTATAGGAATTGTTATGTACTTACTTAGCATATACATGCCTATAGCCAAAATGATAGAAATTATAATCTCTAATTCAATAAAAATATTATATTGGTTTTGTTTATCTTCATAAACATATGTTACATCTCTTATATATGTAAACTTGAAACTATCACCATTTACATCCACTAAATTTGTAATAAACAAAAAGGTTTTATCTCCAATATCTCTTATTATATATTTTCTTTTATCCCTAATAGCTGATTTAATCTCTTCTCTTTCTTCATAAATATGAAAATCTAGATTACTAAAAACCATTGAATTATCTTCATCTAAAACCTCTAAATACATATTTTTATTATTAAAGCTTTTCAGATAATTTATCATAACATCTTTATTAGAGTCCGATAAACTATTTGGATTAAGACCACTTGGAAAAATAGTATAGTAGATAATACCTGTATAAATACTATAGTGCTCACTTAACCCCCTATCTATTTCTCTTTCTAAATTCAAGTTATGACTCTTTTCTATTAAAAAGTACCCCCCTAGATTAAATGCTATTAAGAATAATATCAATGAATATATGAATATTTTTTGCCAAAACTTCATCTAATCCTCCAATCTATACCCAACCTTGAATATAGTTTTAATATTATCACTTAAATTCAATTTTTTTCTAAGTCTTTGAATATGCATATCAACAGTTCTTGTTTCTCCTAAATAGTCGTAACCCCATATCTTTTCAAGAATTTTATCTCTAGATAAAGCTATACCTTTATTTTTAACTAAGAGATTTAATAGCTCAAATTCTTTTAAAGTTAAATCTACAATCTCACCATTATTTTTTACAATTCTTTCTTTTAAGTTTATCTCTAAATTTTTAAAGTATAAAACATCATTTTTTTTACCATAACGTCTTAAAACCACTTCAACTCTAGCTAAAAGTTCTATTGATTCAAAAGGTTTTACTATATAATCTTCCGCACCCATCTTCAAACCTTTTACTTTGTCTGAAACTGAAGCTTTAGCTGTCAAAAAAATTACAGGTATATTTTTATGCTTGATTTGATCAAGCACACTAAACCCATCTAGTTCTGGAAGCATAACATCTAAAAGAATTAAGTCAAAATCTTGTTTTTCAATTAGATCTAAAGCTTCTTTCCCATTAAAGGCTTGTCCGGTTTCATAATTAACCATTCTTAAATTCAATTTTATCAAATCTGAAATGGATGTATCATCTTCTACTATTAATATTTTATTCATTTGTTACCCTCTCCTTTTAAAGCAGTACAAGGAAAGAACCACTATTTCACACTCTGATGAATGGTGGTTCTTCTTCATAAGAAATTAAATTAATTTTATATGTTTCTTTTAAAATATACAACAAGTATTTATACTAAACCCATACAAGTTGTAAAATAGTTGCAAAATAAAAATAAACCTTCAATTTTATATGAAGGTTTATTGTTCTCCTTTTTCAACTGCTATCCAGCCTTTTTTTAGGAGGTATCTCATATACATAATAAGTCTTTGTTGACTATCTTCAGGAGTGTCACCAAATTTTTCACTCATAATTTTAGCTATTTCATAAATGTTCTTTTTACCATCTATTACTTTCCAAACGGCACTACCTCTTTTATCAAGCTCCATATCGCTTACTGTTGATTTCTTGAAAAGCCATCTTACAAACCTTTCAATATCTTTGTCATGGTGAAAGATTAAATAAACTTTTCCTTTTCTTTCTTCCCAATCTTTATGTTTAATTTTAGGGATATATAATAAAAAATTATCTTCTTTGTTTGTTTTAGACACCATAGTCATCACCTTTATAAAAATTTAAGATAAGGGTTGCATTAACCCTTATCTCTTATTATTAATTAAAATATTTTATTTATGCTTAGGCAAGTTCAAATAAATACCTTATAAAGCTTTTTCAGTTACTTTAGTTGAGTATTTGTAAATCCATAATCCTAGTAACATAAATACTCCAGCAGCAACAAAACTATTTTGTGCAATAGCTAAATCTTTGAATACTGCAATGTTTATACCTAGTGTTGTGAATGCAGCAATTAAAATACCCATTAAGGCATCTCCAGCAACTAAACCTGAAGCAAGTAGAATTCCTTTTTCAACTTGTAATTTTTGCTGTTCTTCTTTCTTCTTGAATTTTTTCTCAACAAATACTCTAACTATACCACCAATTAAAATACTTGCATTTAAGTGAATTGGTAAGTATAATCCAAGAGCTATTGGAAGAATAGGAAGTTTAGCAAGCTCACAGAATACTGCAATAATAACTCCTACAGTAACTAAAGCCCAAGGAAGTTCTCCAGTCATAACTCCTTTAACAACCATAGACATTAATCCTGCCTGTGGTGCTGGAGCAGCAGCTGATCCTATTACATAAACATCGTTAATCATTAAGACAACTCCACCTGCAGCAACAGACGCAATCGCTAATGCAAGATACATTCCAATCTGAACGTTCTTTGGTGTACCACCAATAACATAAGTAGTTTTTAAACTTTGAGCTGTTCCACCAGCAACTGCTATAGCAACACATACTATACCACCAACGATGATAGCAGCTAACATACCTTTTTCACCTATGAAACCACAAGCTTTTAAGATAGATGTAGCAAATAATAATGTTGCAATTGTCATACCAGAAACTGGGTTATTAGATGCACCGATAAGTCCAACCATTCTTGCAGATACAACTGAGAAGAAGAATGAGAAAACAATTATCATAATAGCCCCAAAAATTCCAACTTTAACGCTTGCAATAGGTAATACTAAAGTTAATACGAAAACTAAAATAGCTGATGCAATTACCCAAGTAATAGGTGCATCTAAATTATGTCTTTCCGCAGTACCAGCTTCTCCTCCACCGATACCAGACATAGCTGATTTAAATGATTTTATAATAGTTGGAGTAGATTTTGCAAGGCTAATGAATCCACCTGTTGCAACAGCACCTGCTCCAATATATCTAATATATTTACTCCATATTTCCCATGCATTCATTTCTGAAATTAACTTTGTAGATGGGAATAATGGAACTGCTAGTCCTGAACCTACGTATTTAATTAAAGGTATAATTCCAAGCCAAGCTAATAATGAACCAGCAAACATATATACTGATGCTCTTAGTCCAACGATAAATCCTACACCCATTAAAGATGCAACGTTATTAAACCCAAAGATAGTACCTTGCATTGGCTTTATAACCCATTCAGGTTCTTCAGCTATTAATCTGATTCCACCTGCTAACATCTTGTACATAGCTCCACCAATTAAACCAAGCATAACTGTTTTGAAACCATCTCCACCTTCACTACCTGAAACAAGCACTTCAGCCGCAGCCATACTTTCAGGATAAGAAAGTTTACCATGTTCTTCTACAATTAAGAACTGTCTTAGAGGAGTTACAAAGAATACTCCTAAAAGTCCACCTAAACAAGTTACAATTACGATAGTTTGTAAGTCTAATTTCATACCCCATAGGATAATAGCTGGTAATGTGAATATAATACCACCTGAAATAGATTCACCCATGGCAGCCATAGAAGCTATCATGTTTGCTTCTAAAATATTATTTCTTCTAAAAACAGCTTTTAATAAGCCTGTCCCTAAAATTGCCCCTGGGATACCTGCAGCTATAGTTAATCCAACCTTAATTCCAAGGTAAGTGTTAGCAGCTGCAAAAATAATTGCGAATAAAACACCAATTGCTAATGAAATTACAGTTGTCTCTGGCATTGCTGTTTTAGAAGAGACAAACGGTACATAATCTTCACCCTTGCATCCACCGTATGCAGTGTGGGAAAGTTTCTTTTGTTTTTCCATTATGTATTCCTCCTTAGTATAAAATACTGATAATAATGACAAATTCGACAAAAACCTTCGTGTTTTTATCTTGCAAAGCCAAGTATACTATATACACAGATAAATATCTACAACTTTTTTCCTTAAAAAATTGTAATTTTTCTAAAACTTTAATTATATCAAAATTAATTCAAAACTATTTCATTCAACTATTGACAATATAATAAATTATGTTTAAATAAATAATGTATACTATTGCCATACATTTCAAATTAATTTAGTTACATTCAAGATAACTTTTATTATTTTTTTTCGTATATGTGTTGTAATTAAATATTTTTGAAAATCCATATGGGGTAGTGGCATAATAGTTACAAAATAAATTTAATAGAGGTGTGAACTATGTTAGAAAATTTAAAAGCACTTAAGAGTTATAAAGTCTTTGAAATTTTTAAAAAAATGAATGAGATACCTAGAGGTTCTGGCAATGAAAAAGCTATCTCAGATTGGTTGGTTACATATGCACAAGATAGAGGCCTTGAAGTTATTCAGGATAATGCTTTAAATGTGATAATAAAAAAGCCAGCAACAAAGGGATATGAAAATTCTCCTGGTGTAGTGATACAAGGTCATATGGATATGGTTTGTGAAAAAAACAAAGGAACTGAGCATGATTTTGAAAAAGATCCTATTAAGTTTATTGTTGAAGGGGATAAGTTAAGAGCAGATGGTACAACATTAGGAGCAGATAATGGTATTGCTGTAGCCTACGGTCTTGCCATCTTAGATGAAGAGACTGCAGAACACCCAGAAATAGAGCTTCTTTTCACAACAGAAGAAGAGACTGGAATGGATGGAGCCTTAGCATTGAATCCAGATAATATAAAAGGAAATATGCTTATTAATATTGATTCTGAAGAAGAAGGAACACTATTGGTTAGTTGTGCTGGTGGAGTAAGACAGGTTATCGAACTTGATGGAAAGAAAGAAAATGTTCAGGGAAAAGGTATCAAAATTGAAATAAGAGGCCTTAAAGGCGGTCACTCTGGAATGGATATAAATAAGGAGAGAGGAAACTCTAATAAGCTTATTTGTAGAATTCTCGATGAATTACGTAAAGAGATGGAAGTTAGAATACATAATATTAATGGTGGTTCTAAGATGAATGCAATCCCAAGAGAATGCGATTGCACAGTTGTAGTTAACGAGAATAACTTTGACAAAGCTGTAGAGATAATCAATGAATATCATGAGATATTTAAAAAAGAGCTTTCTGCATCTGATAGTGGTATTCAAGTATCATTTGAAAATGTAGAAGTAACGGATGCATTCACAAAAGAAAGTAGTAATGAAATTATTGATATGCTTCTTATGATACCAAATGGTATTCAATCAATGAGCATGCAGATAGCTGGCCTAGTTGAAAGTTCAACAAACATAGGTGTATGTATTTCAGAAGATAATAAAATCTCATTTGTAAGTGCTATAAGAAGTTCTTTAGAGAGTAGAAAATGGGAAATAGCTAAAAGAGGAGATGCACTTTGCAATTTACTTGGTGCGTCAGTAGAATATCAATCTGCTTATCCAGCTTGGCAATATAAAGCAGACTCTAAACTAAGAGATCGTATGGTATCTGTATATGAGGATATGTACGGAAATAAACCTCTTATATCAGCAATACATGCTGGATTAGAGTGTGGTCTTTTTGGTGGTAAATTTGGTGAAAGAATGGATATGATTTCATTTGGACCTAATCTACATGATGTTCATACACCTAATGAATGGGTAGAAATTAGTTCAGTAGATAGAGGATGGGATTACTTACTCGGAGTATTGAAAAGCTTGAAATAGAACAAATTCTAGAAATTATTAAATTCATTTTAGGCACATGAAAAGGTATGAAATTGGGATATTAAATCTTAATTCCATACCTCTTTTATTCAAAATATATTTTTCATTATTAATATACATAACTCTACTTAAAAGCAATTCTCCTGATTTTCTAAATAAAAAATTTTATTCTTATTCAATGCTTTAATAGCTTGTTTAACTCTTCTTAGCAACCGACCACTTAAATAATCTTCTATTTATAAATCTGAAAGAAATTTATCTCTTAAAGAACCATTAAAAGCTCTTCATATTTCAATTCCTAAAAAATTAATCAACTTCATTTCTGAAAATGAAAAGGACTTAATAGCATGCACTAAAGCTGATGAGATAATTTTTAAAGATGGAGATAAAACTAAGATTGATATAAGTTAGAAATTACAACAGAGTAGTAATGTAATCAATTACTACTCTGTTGTAATAAATAAGCTAACCCAAGTTTAACTTGGGTTAGCCATATGATATTTCTCAGATAAATTCAATTTGAACTCCATTTGGATAAACTTAATAAAATCATTAAATTGTAAGCTTTTTAATTACTTTTCTTATCACTGGAGGATAAAATATTGAAACAGGTAAAGAAACAATAAATCCAATGCCCCAAGCTTTAATCCAAATTCCAAATAATGCACTACTAATTCCAACATTTATTAATGTCATAACTAGTGATATTAAACATGACATCCCAGCAGCCATTAAAAATGCAAATAATATTCCTTCATATTTTCTATTAATTCTCATAATAAACCCTCCTAATTTTTTTATGTCATTGAGTATTTACTCATTGTGCAACTCATTATTTACTCTGTGTACAGTATCTAAAATTTCTTTTAGAGATTGCAGAATATTTTCATATTCTTCATCTGAGAAACCTTCTGAAAAAACTCCAATCATAAATTTAAAACTTGATTCTATTTTAGGAACAATCTCTTTTCCCTTTTCAGTTAAGTATAACTTATAAAATCTCTTATCTTTTTCATCTCTTTCTCTTTTTACATATCCACTTTTCATAAGACTCTTAACTGCTTTAGCTGTTGTTGCCTTACCGATTTTTAAAATATTACTTAACTCCTTTTGACTTATTCCCTCATTAGTTGAAATAACATATAGAAAATCATATTGTCCACTTCCAATATCATACCCTTCTAGTTTTTTATTAATAATACTTTGTGAGTTTCTATATATAGCTGATATATATTTACCAAGTGATTCTTTATTCATAAAACACCTCTACTCATAAAATTAGTTTCTTTCGAAACTAATTTTATTGTATCATTTTATAGTTTCCTTTGCAACTAATTTATATTAAAATATATAATCCCAACCTTAGTTGAGATCATATTATTACATAGTCTACAACTATTTTACTCATCTAATATTTTCTGAATTTCTGCTTTAACTTTTTCACAAATACTATGAAATTGAATACATAATACATGACTTAACTCACATCCGAATTGTATACTATCAATTTCTATTCCAATAAAGTAACCATTTACCTTCTTTCCATACATTGTTAATCCTTTTAACAAACTCATTTCATGCTGTGAATATCCACTCTTATACTCATCATTCAATTCGAGAATTGGACAAGTTGTAACACATCCAGGCTGATTATTTAAATAAGTAGCATCTAAGATTAAAATAAAATCATTATACTCAATAAAACTCATACAATAGTCCATATCTGTTTCGCCAATAATAATTTCAACTTTTCTTTGAACTAGCCAATCTCGTATCTCTTTCGCTACAGCTATTCCAATTCCGTCATCCATCATAATTGGATTTCCAATAGCAAATAATTTTTTCTTCATCAGCCAATTATCATCTCTACTGAATTATAGTCTCCTCTTACATGCGTTGCACAAGATACACAAGGGTCAAAGGATCGTACAATTCTTCCAATCTCAACTGGATGATTTATATCAGCAATCTCCGTTCCAATAAGTGCTTTTTCTAAAGTTCCTCTTATTCCCTTTTGATCCTTTGGAGACAAGTTCCAACCTGATGGTGTGATGATTGTATACCTTCCAAGTTTCTTACTATCTATGGAAATCCAATGTCCCAATGCCCCTCTTGTGGTGTCAACCAATCCTTTTCCTATTGCCTTTTCTGGAATGTTATAGATTTTTTGTTTGCTTCCCTCTAAATGTATTCTTTCTAACAATGACTCCATGATTTCAATGATTCTTTTTGCTTCATACGCTCTAGCTATTGTTCTATCCATCAAGGAAATTCCTCTTCTATAATATCCACCTAGCCACATCCTGGCTAGAGGACCTACTTCCATAGGCTTTCCCTTATATCTAGGAGCTTTAATCCATGAGTATCCATCTTTTTTCATACGATTTGGTTCCCCATCTTCATACCATGAATAGTGAATATTTTCTGTAATCTTATCTGGTTCAAACCCCTCTTCCTCCTCATTAATCCACACCTTTGGAGAAACATAGGTTCTTTCTAACTCTTTATAAGTGTCAAAACAACCATAACTCATTAAATTTTTGTACCCTATCCCTTGACTAAAACATTCAGGATAATATTTCCCCACAATCTCAACATCTTCTATCATTGTATTTACCACAAATTCTTTTATATCTTGTAAAATAGACTTTATTTTCATATATTTTGAGATATCCATATTCACAGTGGCTCCACCAACAAAAATGCCATGGTTATGAGGAACTTTCCCTCCTAACTCTGCCAACATTTCATGAGCCATCCTACTATACTTAATTGACGACACATAGTCCTGAGCAATTCTTTTATTCAACTTTTCAGGAATCCGAAAATCATTATGAGATACAACGTATACAGGATGTAGTTCTGGTCCTTTTACAAAATCGGGAAAAGTATATTGATAAATATGTCGAATATGATTCTGTATAAACTCACATCCATGGATAAAATCCCGAATCATTTTATCATTCTCATTTGGTACTACATCTAAGGCATTTTCTAAAGCAAAACTTGATGCCATACTATGAGCAGTGGAACAAATACCACAAATTCTTTGTGTGAAATAAATAGCATCTAAAGGATCTCTACCTTGTAGCATTGTTTCAAATCCCCTAAAAAGCATACCACTACTTTTTGCATCTACTATTTTCCTATTTAAAATTTCCACTTCAATCTCTAAAAAACCGCTAATCCTTGTAACTGGATTTATGGTTATTTTCCTACTCATATTACTTATTTCTCCCCTCAAATCATTAATAACGAATAAACGGCTCCATTTTATCAGGAAATCCCTCTTGAGCACACCCAATACAAGGAGTATTTACGCCAATCGGCCAATTATCCGTATCATTCCATCTCCTATTCGGACAATCCGTCTTTGTTACTGGTCCCCGACAACCAAGTCGAAACATACATTCATCATCTCCCAATTTCTTAGCAAAAATTCTTTTATCAAAATAGGATCGTCGAGGGCAATGATCATGAATAGTAACACCATAGAATATAACCGGTCTTTCCTTTTCATCAAGCTCAGGTTTACCAGAAAGAATCAAATGTGCAATAGTTCCAATAATCCAATCAGGATTTCCTGGGCACCCAGGCAGTTGAATAACTTCTTTATTTAGAAATGCTTTGACACCTTTGCAATCTGCAACATTTGGACTTGCAGCAGAAATACCACCAAAAGAGGCACATGTTCCCACAGCTAAAATATATTTAGCTTTCTCTCCAGCTTTTTTTACTGCCTCCATGCCGGTTATATAACTACCCTTATAATTTGCAATCACATTATAAAGTCCCTGATCCTTTGTTGAAATTGCTCCTTCAACTACTAATATAAACTCTGTTTCTAATATTTTTAAAAACTGCTCATAGGCTATTTCCCCGTCTGCTGCCATTAAACTGTTGCTGTATCGCAAGTTTACCATTTCTTTTAAAAAATAAACCACATCTGGATTATTTGCATTTAATAATGAAATAATATTTCCTGAACATCCACAAGTTTCTAACCAAATAAGATTAATTTTTTTATTCTTTTTTTCCATCACCATATCCATCATGGTTCTTGCCATACGATTTTTTGTATTGATAACAGGACAAGACTCTATCAATCTATCAGTTTCCCTATTACTTTCATCTTTTCTAATATTTTTTCTCCTCCATGACATTGATTAAATTCCGCTGTTACATCCGCTCCTGTAATCACCCCAAAATGAGTTCCTCCTCCCCATTGTGGTTCATAGGTTACATCATAAACTACACCATTCACTGCAGTATACGCAGGTTTACCATTCTCACCATTATATTGTTTTAATTCTTCTCTCGTAAATTCTCTCTCAACTTGTCTTCCATTGGATTCGTTGGAATTTATTTCATTAAAATATCTAGAACATTCTTCAAGTACTTCATCCATTTTAAATAATTCTTCTTCAATTTTACTTAGGTAATACATCTTATCCCCAATAAAAGGAGTCATAAAAAACAAAGTACGACAATAGTCAATTCTGATATTTTGCTTGTGGATTTTATCCTTCAATTCTAAAATATGCTTCATTAGCTACCTCTCATATTCCCAATTTCTCTATATGTATATTCTTAATATTTATGAGTTAGTATACCTATCTCCCCTTAATAACTAAACTTACTGTATTCTAGATTTTACTATTATATCTCCCCTTGTAAAAGAGAGACTCCCCTAATAACATGATTAGATGAGTCTCTCTTTTACTTATGATTCGATTTTTTTCGAGTAGTGCCTGTAACCTTATCCTCAATAATTAGAATTGATATCACCACAAATAAAGCTATCCTTTACTGCTAAAGGATAGCTTTTGTTGAAAAGTCACAAAAGATTGTTTTTACTCTGCTTTCATTCTTCAGAGTTTCAGGCGTTGAAAAAGCTCAAGGTCAAGGAACAAGATGAGCGAGCAGGGTCAAACAGTAATAATGATACTCGAGCAGCACAGCGAGTCTTAGTGACGCCGAGATTGAGCTTTTTCAACAGCCTGATAGCTTTATATTTCTACATCTTATAAATCTTTAATAACTCACTCAAATCTTTTATCTTATACCAATAGGTAAAAAGTATGGGGAATCATTTTCTTCATCGTAAAAAACCCTAGCCTTTAAATTAAAAACATCGCTTAAAAGTCTCTCATTGATAATTTCCTCTGGCTTACCCCTTTTATATATTTTTTTGTCCTTTAAAACAATAATCTCGTGGGAATATCTAGCTGCCTGATTCAAATCATGCAGCACCATTATTATCGTTATATTAAGGTCCTTATTTAATCTTTTAACAAGTTCTAAAACCTCATATTGATAACATATATCTAAAAAAGTAGTAGGCTCATCAAGCATTAATATCTCAGGTTGTTGCGCTAAGGCTAAAGCAATCCACGCTCTTTGCCTTTCTCCACCTGAAAGAGTCATAACGTGTCTATGTTGAAGATCACCGATTTTTGTCTCTTCAATAGCCCAGTCTACTATTTCTAAATCTTTCTTAGAAAGTTTGCCTGTGATCCCTGTATAAGGGTATCTCCCTAAGGAAACTAAATCTCTTGTTGTAAAATCATCTGGAGCCGATGGCATTTGAGGCAAAATTGACATTCTCTTTGCTAGAATCTTTGTATCTATTTTGGATAAAGTTTTGCCTTCCAAATATACTGCCCCTTTTTTAGGCTTTAAATTTCTTGATAACGCCTTTAAAAGAGTAGACTTACCACATCCATTTGTACCTATTAAGGATATTATCTTACCCTTTTCAATTTCAAAATCTATATCATCAATTATTAAGTTATCCTCATAAGCTAAAGATAAATTATTACCCTTTAACATTATTATTAAGTCCTCCTCTCAACAAATAAAGGAAGAATGGTGCCCCTATAAGTGCCATTATTATCCCAACTGGTATTTCAACTGGATCCATAATTGTTCTTGCTAGTGTATCACAAAGAACTAATAATGATATCCCCATCAATGCACTTGCAGGAAAAAGATATCTATAATCTGAACCGATGATAATCCTAGCCACATGAGGTACAATAAGTCCCACAAATCCTAAAAGTCCCACAACACTTACTGCATTAGCAGCTAATAAGGATGCTATAGCAATAAACATCAGTCTTGTCCTTTCTACTTTTAATCCTAAACTAACTGCTATTTCATCTCCCAGCATTAAAATATTAATCTTGTTTGAAAAAATAAAAGCTAATAATACGCCTATTACAGCGTAAATCCACATAACTCTTAAATGAATCCAACTTTTAGCAGCAAGTCCACCCACCATAAACGTTATAACTCCATGAACTCTATCAGGAAAAAATATCATAAGAGCATTTATTCCTGCACTTAAAAAAGAAGATACTGCAACCCCTGCTAATATCATTCTAAGAGGTTTAATTCCGCCCTTCCATGCAAGAACATAAATAAGTAATGTAGATGATAATGCTCCTATAAAAGCTACAGGGGGAACAAGATAATAATAGTTTGGAAATAAAACAAGTATTATTACAGCTGCAAGTCCTGCACCTGAAGAGACTCCTATTATGTTAGGAGAAGCAAGAGGGTTTCTCATGACCCCTTGAAGGATTGCTCCTGAAACAGCTAAACTCATTCCAACCACAGCGGCAATCAATGTCCTAGGTAATCTAACATTCCAAATTATCTGTTTATTAATTCCTTCTGGATTTTTAAAAATACATTGTATAACTTCTCCTAATGGGATTTTTAATGGCCCTAAACTTACACTTAGTAGTATTGAAAAAAGAGCAAGTACAAAAAGTGAAAATATTATACACATTTTATATGTTCTTTGCTTTTTTAATATTTCCCACGATGAACTCTCTATTTTCTCTTCATTATTTTCTAAGGCTAATTTCATTACTTAAATACCTCAGGGTATAATATTTTAGCAATATATTCTACAGCCTCTGGATATCTTTCATTAGGTTTATATGTGAATAATTCCTTTGGAAGATAATACACCTTCCCCTCTTTTACTGCTCTCAAAGATCCCCAAGCTTCATTACCTTCTATATCTTCTTTAATTCTTTTGTTAACTTTCTCTAAATCCCCCATTGTTGTAATAAAGATAATATCTGGGTCTCTTTCTATTATTCTTTCAATACTAAAATCAACTTTAGTTGCTCCTTCTACTTTCGTTTCTTTAACTATGTTTTCACCATTAAGCATCTCTAGAATTTCCCCTGTCAAAGATGATGGTAATTCGGTACTCACTGAACGAGTTGAGCTAAAAATAATTGCCACCTTAGGCTTTTTCTCATCTTCAACTTTCTCTTTAATTAAATCTATTTCATTTCTTATATCTGCAATTTTAGAATCAAAGATATCTTTCTTATCTGTTAATCTAGTGAAAAGATATAAAGTTTCATTAAAGCTTTTATATGGTTTATTGTTTGCATTAATAAATAATGCTGGTATATTATTCTCTTCAAGTGCATCCTTTAACTCTCTATGCTTGCTTGTAACTGAGCTTAAAATAACTAAATCAGGTTTTAATGATAATATCTTTTCAAGGCTAGGACTAAATGCCCCTCCAACTGTTTCAAGATCCATTGCCTCTTCTGGCACATTTGTTTCCCCTTTAACTCTAGCTATTGCTTCTCCACCTGCTAAATACCATAAATCTAAGATTGAGTTTTGCAGTACAATTACCCTTTCAGGCTTCTTTTTTAAATTCACCTCATTTTCTAAAGGATCTTTATAAGTTATTGAATCCTCGGTTTCACTAATTATGTATTTAGGAACATCAAATGACAACCCAGAGCTTGTTTCTTTTTGATCACCTGATTCTTTATTCTCAATAGATGTTTTATCATTATCTGCTACTTCTTTATTTACCTTGTTACCGCATCCAGTAAAAACTGTTACTGCTAATAAAATTGTTAATACTACTGAAACTAATTTTTTCATTTTTTTCACCTCTTCAATTATGTTTTAAAACAATAAAAAAATCCCAACATTCGTTGGAATTAGGTTTATAATAATAGTAACATTTAAAAACTATTTTATAATTTTTAAATATTGTACCACTTCCCTTCCCACCGAAGATTTCTTTATGGAGCTTTTACTACAGGCAGGTCTCCTGACTTATGAATCACCTAAATAAAGTTTCCTTCCCAGCCAAAGCCAGTGGATTTAACTACTTTATCTATCATCAATTACAGTAGCGGGGGCTGCAACGGATTTTAACCGTTTTCCCTTTTCATTCTTTATACTTTATACAAATATAAAAAGCACCTGAAAAGCTAATATTCAATTCAACACAATAGATTATATCACCATTGTTACCAATTTACTACATAAAATAAAATATTTTATTCTACTTCTTTTCAACCTGTGAAATAATTTTCCAAAGCGCATAACTCTTTATCAGTTATATACAATATTTAAAAGCCATCATGATTTTCATGACAGCTTTTAAATATTGTATTTTTTACTCGCTACTAAAATTTCTATTTTATATTTTCTATTTCCTCAACTTTAGAATTTCTATATTTCGGTGGATTCTTTTCATTTCTGTCATTTCTTCGAGGTTTAAGAATATCATCTCTTGCAACATCAATGTTACTTGTTTTCCTTGTTCCGTATCGATTATCTGTCATTTTAACACCTTCCCTAAAATAATTTTTTTTAGTAATGATTTTTAATCAGCAATAAAACTTACTTATCGTTTCTTTGTGATTTTACATCACTTTGTTTTGGCTGAATTTCACTATTATCAGTTTGCTTAGTTCTCATGTTAGTCTTTTTTTTATCTAGCTCTTGAATTTTACCCCTAGCCATTAGAATACACTCCTTTCAAGATTACAAAATTAGTTTGTCCAAAATTGTATATTTTATTCTTGAAATTTTTTTCAAAATTTAGCTGCGTACCTGGTACCTACCCAAAATTTGGTTAATGTGTTAATGGTTTTTTCTTGATTTTTTATCACTTTGATTTGGTTGAGATTTACTCTTATCGTATACATTAGTTCTTATATTAACTTCTACTTTATTTAAATCAATTTTCCCCTTAGACATTGAATTGCACTCCTTTTAAAACTAGTTTGTCCAAGATAATATTTTTTATTCCCATCATAATAATATGTCAAATAAAAATTCATCATTAAGTTAAGAGAGCCCAATTTTTGGGTTCCCTTAAATATCACAATTATAATATTTCTTAATTATTATTCAAAGTAATTCTTGATTTTATTTCCTCTTCAAGTTCTGCTACACTTATGGATAATGTGCTTTGTGGAACACTAATAAACTTTTGTTTTCTAATAAATAGTTTTTTGATTTTACCCTGTCTGTTTCTTATTTCATCCATATTATAAGGAACAATTGCTAACATCTTGTTATTTATCTCTATGTACGTAAATACATCTTTAATTTCATTCCAGGAAACTTGCCCTATTCTCATCAAATTTGAATTATCAAAAATGCCTTTAGATGTAATCTCCAATGAAGGAGTATTCTTAATTATTCTATAAATAGAGTAGCATGTACAAAATCCGAAGAATACTGTTCCTATAACTCCAATTATAAAAAAGTAAATACTCTCATCTATAATTAAACCACTTCCCATTATAAAAACAAATATAATGAGATATTTTAATTGTTTTTTCAAACTAACAAACTTTTCTGCTTTATCTAAATTTTTTCTTGTTCTGTAATAGCTTATAGAAAGTACTATTGTGAATCCAATTATTCCTCCAAGCACACCTGGCATAGATAATGAAATTTCTTTCTTTGTAAATAACAACATCACAAAACCTGATGCTGATGTCATTATTATACCTAAAAAAGTTAATAAAACTAATCTTGCTTTACTTGGATATATTTTTAAATGTTCCATTTTATTCTCCTTGTTTATTTTTATATTATACATATTTAGATGAACTAGTTCAACTCACAAAGTCTATACCTCTCCCTAATAATCATTTTAGTAAACTTAATTTTCTGAAAATCTTCCTCAATTTTGTCTTCATCATAATTAAAACCTATCCTTTTATAATTAAGGATAGGTTTTAATATTCTTTTTATCTTACATAATCTTAAATTTTTTTTATTTCTTCATCCTTTTCTAATCTCTTAATAATTTCCTCGTTTTTACGAATCTTTTTACTTAGGTTTTCATTTTTTTCAGGATACAGTTTTATTAATCTTTTATAAGTAATATTCAAATTTTTATATGCCAATATAAAATTTGGATTTAATTTTATTGCTTTAATATAATTTTCTACTGATTCCTCATATTCATTATTATGCTTATATGTAACACCTCGATTATTATACGCATCTGCATAATCTGGTTTTAAACCTATTGCTTTATTATAATCTTCTAATGCTTTGTCATATTCTTCATTATCATCATATAGAATACCTCTATTATTATATGCTTTAGAATAATCTGGTTTTAGTTCTATTGCTTTAGTATAATCTTCTAATGCTTTATCATATTCTTCATTATCACTATATAGTACACCTCTATTATTATATGCTTTAGAATAATCTGGTTTTAATTCTATTGCTTTAGTAAAATCTTCTATTGCTTTGTCATATTCATCATTCTTTTTATTTAATATTCCTCTATTATAATATATGGCTGCAGCATTTGGTTTTAGTTCTATTGCTTGTGTATAATTTTTTATTGCATCTTGAATTTGACCATTTTTACTGTATATCGCTCCTTTAATATGATATAATTTCGCATTCTTTTTATCTAAACTCAAGGCATCTTCAACTATCTTTAATGCATCACTATATTTTTTACCTTCATATAACTGCTTAATTTCATTTATTAAATTATTTACCTTCTTTTCTCTTTCTCTTTCATCTTTATATATTATATCAATCATACCGTCTTCTGATATTACAACTACTAAACATTTCCCATTCAAATCACCCTTATTTGCATATCTAATAGCTGAGTTATACCTTGCACCTCTCGAAGATTTACCTTTTTCTTCTACTGCTAATCCATCTAAAATTACTCCCATGCCATAACAAACACCTTTTGTATCTATAATTATGGCTCCATCTATGCTAGTAATACTCTCTATTATCTTTTTTGATAAATCTTCGTCTTTTTCAATCAAAAATTTTTTCTTTATCTTTGTAGATTGATTCTTTAATTTTTCTATCTCTATCTCAGCTAATTCTGATGTAGTAATAACAACAGTAGTTCCATGCTTTTGCTCCTTAGCATAACTGATAATTTTCAACAGTTTATCTTTACTATACCCAACATCACCAAAAACTTCTTCTAATTTTTCTCTCAGGTCCTCTTTTGAAAATTCCCCTTCTCTTAAAATAGGTTGTCCATATACTACATTTAATATATTTCTTTCTTTCATATATAGATTTATTTGTTCATATGGTTTATTACCATCTACAGTTATTCTCTTACTTTCAACCTTACCTAGCTTTATCTTATACTCAAATCTATCATAAAAGTCAATTACAAGTATATTATTTTCTTCATTTTTTATTATACTCATATTTTCAAGCGTGCCTAAACCATAAATATTATTTTGATCGCCTATTAAGTACACATTTTCATCTGATGTCTCTAAAATCTTTCTAATCTTTCGCTCATCTGCAAATTCAATTTCCTCATCAAATTGTATGTGAAATTTCACATTTTCTGAATGTTTATCTTTATTCATCAAAAGCAGTTTAGCCGAAACACTTTCCCCTTCATATTTTAAGGCTGAAATATAATTTAATTTATCAAATAAATCACTAATACCCTTCTTTGAAGAAGCTATAGATTTAAAAATTTCTTGACTAAAATCCTTAGTTAAACTTCTTAAGTAATCTTTTTCTTTATGAATAATATCATCACATAAGTTACAAATTTTTTCATCACATAAATAACAAATCTTTTCATCAATATATCTACATTCTTCAAAAAGTCTATCTAAAACGTACTTTAGAAAAGAACATTTTTCATATTGCTCAAAGACTTCTATAGTATTTTGTTCTAATCCTTGTATAGAAAGATAACCTACTATATTTTTCTGTGAAGATTTTAGTGTAAAAAAGTTCAAATATTCAACAGAATTAATATCCAATTTATCTTCCTGATGATTAAATCTCCTATATTTTGAATCTATCTCATTAAGTTGATTTTCATTTAATTCCTTAGCTTCTTTACATAAAAATTTTATTAGTTCTCGATTACTTTCATCATTGATATCTTCTTTAGTTATGAGTTCTAAATTAATAGAGATTTTATCATCAAATAAACTTTCCAAATACTTGCTCAAAATTTCCTTAAATTTATTTTTAAATTTAGAATGCTTTTTTTCTTCCAAAGTACTCAATTTATCACCTCTGTATAGTAATTATATTTTTGAATTTTATACTTTTAATCAATAAATATTTTCAGACTGTTCTATGGATATATTTACATTTACATTCATTATATTACATAATACATCATATTTACATATAAAATTAATATTTTTTCATTTTTTTAATCATGAATTTTACATTAAGATATACCATTTTATCTTTGTGAAACCTACAATCTATCCATTAATAAGTAACTTGAACATATCACTTGATGGCTATAATTTTCTTTAGAAGCACTCTCCCCTTATTCAAACATTACTAAATTCTTAAATTTAATTTTTAGAGGTTAAACACTCAATTAATGTATCAATATTCATTTTTTGAGTAACATATGTATAAACATCAAAATCAAGCATAATAATGAAAATTTTCAAACAATCAAAGCTAAATATAAGCAATTGTCGGAAAATTACATAATTTATCTAATTGACACGAAATATACAGGATGATATAATCTATTTAACCGGTTAAGTAAACCGGTTTAGTAAATCGGTTAACTTGCTTAACCTCAATAATAATTGGGAGGTAAATGAAAGTGAATAAAATCTGCGTAATAGGCAGCATGAATATGGATATGGTATTAAACGTAAAGAATTTACCTAAGAAGGGGGAAACTCTTCTAGTTAACAATATGGAAAAGATCCCGGGTGGAAAAGGAGCAAATCAAGCAGTTGCAGCAAAACGTCTTGGAAGCGATGTATATATGATTTCACAAATCGGCGAAGATGATAATGGTGAAATACTACTTGATTGTTTAAAGAAAGATGGTATTAACACAGAGTACGTGTTTAAAGATATATCAAACCCTACAGGATTAGCTATAATTACTGTTGATGAAAATGCTGATAATATGATTACAGTAATTTCAGGTGCAAACATGACTATAAACACTAATCATGTAAAGAAAGCAGAAGAAATAATTAAAAATTGTGATATTGTAATCTCACAATTTGAAACACCAATGGAAACAACAATTGAGACTTTTAAAATAGCAAAGGAAAATAGAATTATTACTATTTTAAATCCAGCGCCTGCAACCGCTATTTCTGAAGAACTTTTAAATGTTACAGATATAATTGTTCCTAACGAAACTGAAGCTTATGAACTTACTAATATAGAAGTTAAAGATCTAGAGAGTGCTAAGATAGCAGCAAGTAAGTTTATAGATAAAGGTGTAAATTACGTAATAATAACTTTGGGAGAAAAAGGAGCAGCATTAATTACTAAAGAAAATGCTGAATTAATTCCTGCTTACAAAGTAGCAGCTGTTGATACAACTGCCGCTGGCGATTCCTTTATAGGAGCTGTATCAAGTAATCTAAGTAAAGTTAAAAATGTAGATTATGAAGTGCTAAGAAAAGCAATTAATTTTGGTAATAAAGTTTCTTCAATAGCAGTTACTAAAAAAGGTGCTCAAATCTCTCTTCCGACTTTAGAGGAAGTAGTTAATAAATACGGGGAGGAATAATAATGAAAAAAATAGGAATATTAAATCATCATATATCACATGTAATTTCTACAATGGGACATAATGATATGTTAGCAATAGGAGACTGTGGTCTTCCTATTCCAGATGAAACTCAAAGAATTGACTTAGCTTTAATCAAAAATTTACCAAGATTTATTGATACTTTAAAAGCAATTTTACTTGAACTTGAAGTCGAAGAAGTTTTTATAGCTAATGAAACTGTAGAAGTTAGCAATGATACATTTGAAGAAATAAAAAAAGAAATCGGGGATGTGACTATAACATTGATTTCTCATGAAGAACTTAAAGATAAGCTAAAAAAATGTAAAGCAGTTGTTAGAACTGGTGAACAAACTCCATATGCAAATATTATTTTGAAATCCGGAGTTGTATTTTAGGAGGGAAAATAATGATTAAAAATGAATCCCATTTAGTTTTAGAAATGAAAAATATAGTGAAATCATTCCCTGGTGTAAAAGCTCTTAAGGGGGTTGATTTAAGAGCATACTCTGGTGAAGTTATGGCTCTTTTAGGAGAAAATGGAGCTGGAAAATCCACACTTATGAAAATATTAAGTGGTGTTTATAAAAGAGATATGGGTGTAATTCTTATTGATGGATATAATGTAGAATTTAAAAATATAAAGGATGCTCAAAGTAATGGAGTATCAATAATCCATCAAGAGCTTAGTGTTCTTCCAAACCTAACAGTTTGGGAAAATATATTCCTAGGTAACGAAAAATATAATCCACTTACAAGAAGATTAAATAAAAAGGAAATGATAGATGAAACAAGAGAATTACTAAAAGAAATCGGATCTGATATTGATCCTGAAATAGAAGTTAGATATTTAAGTGTTGGAGAAAGACAGATGGTGGAGATTGTAAAATCAATTTCCAAAAATGCAAAACTCTTAATACTGGATGAGCCAACTACTGCTTTAACAGATGTTGAAGTTAGTAAGTTATTTGAAGTAATTGACAGATTAAAGTCTCAAAATATTGCAATGATTTATATTTCTCATAGACTAGAAGAAATCTTCACAATGTGTGATAAAGTAACAGTTTTAAGAGATGGAAGCTATGTTGGAGAAGATAACGTAAGTAACATAGATAGAAATAAATTAATATCTATGATGGTTGGAAGAAATCTTGAGGAACAATATCCATATGTTGAACCTCAGGTAGGCAAAGAAATTTTAAGAGTTGATAATATCTCTCTAACTAACAGAGTTGAAAATGTCTCTTTAAAAGTAAATGCTGGAGAAATCGTAGGAATGTCAGGCCTTATGGGCTCTGGTAGAACCGAAGTAGCTAAAATTATATTTGGTGAATATAAAAAAAATTCTGGAAATGTATATATTGATAATACGTTAGTTAATATATCCTCCCCTGAACAGGCATTAAACAAAGGAATTGCATATCTCTCCGAGGATAGAAAAGGAGAAAGTTTAATACTGAATATGTCAGTAAAACAAAACATGACTCTTTCTAACTTAAATAAATATGAAAACAATTTAACTAAAAAACTTGACAGAAAATTAGAATCTGAGGATTATGATATATTCTCTAAGAAACTTTCTGTAAAAACTCCAAGTGGAGAACAATTGATAAAAAATCTTAGTGGTGGAAATCAACAAAAAGTTATACTTGCTAAGTTAATAATGTTATCTCCAAAGGTTCTTATTATAGATGAACCCACTAGAGGTATTGATGTTGGAGCAAAAAAAGAAATATATGAAATCTTAAACGAACTAAAAAAAGCAGGAACAGCAATAATAATGATTTCTTCTGATTTAGAAGAAGTACTTGGTATAAGCGATAGAATTTTAGTAATGAGTGAAGGAAAAATTACTGGTGAAGTAAAAAGAGAAGATGCAACTCAAGAGCTTATTATGAAGTATGCTGTAAACGCAGATCACTAGAGGAGGAAGAATAATGAAAGCCAACTATAAAGAAATGTTATCTAAATATAAATCCTTAATAGGCTTAGTAATACTTTGTATTGTGATTACAATTATAAATCCAAGATTTTTAACAGTAAATAATCTTAGAAACGTTTTAACTCAGGTATCAGTTAATGCAACCATTGCAATTGGTATGACTTTTGTAATTTTAACAGGAGGAATAGACCTTTCTGTAGGTTCCATATTAGCAATTTCAGGTGCTGTAGCCGCATTCCTTATGAAAAGTACAGGAAATGTTTTTATATCTATAATAGCTGCTTTAATTATAGGTGCATGTATTGGCGCAATTAACGGAATAATAATCTCAAAAGGAAAATTACAGGCTTTTATTGCAACTCTTGCAACTATGACAATCTTTAGAGGAGTAACTTATGTCTTTACAAATGGTATCCCAATATCAGGATTAGGAAAATCTTTTATGGTTATAGGTAATAAAAGATTCTTTGGAATTCCCCTTCCAATAATCATAACTTTAATTGCATTTTCAGGAGCATGGTATTTATTAACTCAAACAAAATATGGAAGATACGTATATGCTTTAGGTGGAAATGAAGATTCAGCAAGACTTTCCGGTATTAACACAACTAAAATTAAATCAATAGTATATGTTATTTCTGGTATGATGGCAGCTTTAAGTGGAATAATAGTTACAAGTAGAATTGGTTCTGCTGGTCCGACTGCTGGAAGTGGATATGAACTTGACGCAATTGCTGCTGTAGTAATTGGGGGTACTAGTCTCTCAGGTGGTGAAGGTTCTATAACAGGAACTATTATCGGTGCATTAGTAATTGGAGTTTTAAACAATGGTCTAAACTTAATGAATGTTAATCCTTTTTATCAATCAATAGTAAAAGGTGCAGTTATATTAATTGCAGTATTAATTGATAAGAAAAACAAAAAATAAAATTCTAATAAGGAGTGTATTACCCATGAAAAAACTTAAGAAACTCTCATGTTTAGCAGTTTCAATGATTCTTGCTGTAGGTTTATTTGCAGGATGTGCAAAACCTGAAAATGGTGGGAATGGTGAAAAAGCTAAAGACACACAAAAAATCGGAATGGTTCTTTCTACTTTAAACAATCCTTTCTTTGTAAGCATGAAAGAGGGCGCTCAGAAAAAAGCAGACGAATTAGGATATGATTTAATTGTTCTTGATTCAAAGGATGATGCAACTACAGAAAGAGCAAATGTTGAAGACTTAGTTCAACAAGGGGTAGCAGTACTATTAATTAATCCAACTGATAGTGATGCTGTTGGTAATTCTATAATGGTTGCAAATGATAGTGATATTCCAGTTATAACTGTAGATAGAGGAGCAAACACAGGTGAAGTATTATCTCATATTGCTTCTGACAATACTGCTGGTGGTAAATTAGCTGCAGAATATATGTTAGAGTTATTAGGTGGAAAAGGAAACTTAGTTGAACTACAAGGTATTCCTGGAGCTTCAGCTACAAGAGAAAGAGGCGCTGGTTTCCATAGTGTTGTGGATGATAAAGATGATGTAAAAGTTGTTTCTAGTCAACCAGCTGATTTTGATAGACAAAAAGGTTTAAACGTAATGGAAAACATAATTCAAGCCACACCTGAATTTGACGGTGTATTTGCTCATAATGATGAAATGGCTTTAGGTGCTTTACAAGCACTATCATCTGCTGGTAAAGATGTGGTAATTATCGGATTTGATGGAACTGCTGATGCTGTAAAAGCTGTTGAAGATGGAACAATGGAAGCTACAGTTGCTCAACAGCCAGATTTAATGGGCTCACTTGCTGTTGAAAATGCTGTTAAAACTATAAAAGGTGAAACTATTGAAGATAATATTCCTGTTGATTTAAAACTTATTAAAAAGTAATCCCTTTCCCCCTTTAAATTATTATATACATTTAGATATATAAAGAGTAATCTGGCTTTTTACTAGATTGCTCTTTATATAATTTCTTATTATAATAAGTACATGGATCATTTATACATTATATTTGTTAAACATGGAGGAAAGCATGAGAAAAGCAACAATGCAGGATATAGCCAATAAGGCAGGCGTATCAAAAACAACTGTTTCAATGGTATTAAATAAAAAAGATAGTAACATAAGCAGTGCAACTAAGGATAAAATATTCAAGATAACTCAAGAATTAAATTATATACCTAATTCCATAGCAAGAAGTTTAAGCACAAGAAAATCAGGAACGATAGGTATAATGGTGCCAGACATAACAAACCCATTCTTCTCTGAAATAGCAAGAGCTATTGAAGATGCTGCAAATTTTTTTGAATATAATGTTATATTCTGCAACTCTGATAATGAAATAGAGAAAGAAGAAAAATATATTCAACTTTTAGTAAGTAAACTTGTTGATGGAGTAATTTTTATTGCTGGTGGAAAAAGTACTAAAAGTATAGATATTCTCAATAATAATGGCGTTCCTTTTGTACTAGTGGATAGATATGTTGAAGGATATGAAAATAGTTATGGGGTATATACTTTAAATAAAGAAGGGATAATTGATGGTATTGACTATTTATATAAAGAAAACAAAAGAAAAATAGTCTTTGTTTCAGGTTCATCTGAAATTGAAATATCAAATTTAAGATTAGATGGATATAAGGAAGCAATGAAAAGCTATAAAATATATGATGAATCTTTAATCTTTGAAGGCGATTTCACTATTGATGGTGGAAAAAAAGCAACAGAAGAGATATTAGAAAATATTAAAGACTTTGATGCAATTTTTTATAGTAATGATGTTATGGCCTTGGGCGGGATGAAAGTATTAAAACGTCAAGGATATACAATACCAGAAGATGTTAGTATAATTGGTTTTGATAACATTCAACTTTCTCAAATTGTAGAACCTGAACTTACTACCATTGGACAGCCAATATATGATATAGGTAAAGAATCCTGCAAATTATTAATTGATGTTATTAATGAAAATGATATACATGAAAAAGTAATCAAGTTCAAGCCAAAGTTGATAAAAAGAGGCACGGTTAAATAAAGCTATGTTAAAAAATAACGTTGGTAATATACTATTAATGAAGGGAACCTTAGATTCCCTTCATTAATATTTATAGTGAATACTCTAATTGATAATCTCTCGTATCACTTTCATATAACTCTTTATTAATTTCCACAGCCTCTTTACAGCCTATGGCAAAATAAAATGCAATTGTTTCTTCAGCCGACCCAGCACAAAGATAAATTTTATCTGCATTCCACTCTCTTGCTATATCTGCACAAAGCATAAATAATTTTTTGCCTATACCTCTATTCCTATGTTCTAATGTAATAAAAAGTTGGTCTAATAAAACGTAATTAAACTCATTCCCAAAGAACTTACGATTTATACTTGCAAAGCCTAATAGTTTATCATTACTTTCAAAAGCACCATAAGCTACACCACCACTTAAAATAGTTTCTTTCAAATTGCTATAATGTTCTTCGTATCCATTAGGCCAATCCAAATCTTGATAATTAATTTCAACTAATTGGCGCTTTCCATTTACTTGTCTCCACGCTTTCCCAATATATTGAGATGGATTCATTTCATTTATTCGTTCACATTCTTCCACTGTTAATTTCCTATATAAAATATTTTTCATACAGTTACCTCCCTATATCCCTTAGTACAATTTATCTTTTGACTATATAATAAATATCAATTTTCTAAAGAATAAAAAAGTTTTCCTGATTTTCTAAATACGAGGTTTTCTTCTCATCCAATGCTCTAAGAGCTTGTTTAACTCTTCTTAACAATCGACCACTTAGGTATCGTTCAATCTCCTGTATTTTTATAAATTTATAATTCTCTAATTCCTCAGGTGGTAATTTTATTTCATTAATAGATGAAGTATTTAAAACACCTGCATAGAAAATAAAATTTAATGACTCAGTAGAAGTCTCAGTCCCATTATAGTAGTCTACTACAAGTAAATCTTTCAGCTTAATATCAAGAGAAAGTTCCTCTTTAAGTTCTCTTTTACATCCCTCAGCAGGAGATTCATTTAATTCAATAACGCCACCAGGAATACTCCAATCATCTATATAGGTTGGCTTTACAACTAATAGTTCCATTTTGTCATTAAAGAAAATTGCTCCTGATGCCATACGTTTTTTAGGTAATTTTTCATAAAACTCTAAATTCATTAAATCATCTCCTTTAATTATTACATATATGTTATTCTTCCCTTTTATTTTTTATAATTAATATAATATGTGTCATATGGCTCTTCCATGATGTATCCAAGCTTTTCAGCTAAAGCAACGGATTCAGAATTAGCCGCATCCCAACTAGGGTATATTCCTCTATCAAGACATTCTAAAATCAATGCAGAGGCTACTATTGTTGCTAGACCTTTTCTTCTATGGTCAGGATGTGTTCCAATTTCAATCTCTAATCCCTGATCATAAATACTATATGAAGATGCTCCACAAACAACTTGTCCATGACTTAAGATACAGAAGCCAATTCCTCTATTTAAATAATCCTCTGTTGAATCAAATTGACTTGTGAAATCTTCTGAAACCTCATGCAAAGATGGTTCTTCCGCCAAAGAGGCATCTATTCTTTTAAGTTCATATCCTTGTGGAAGTGCTAATAAAAATTTTTGTAAATGATTACGGTCTAAATGTTCTGGATTCTTTTTAAACTCAAATCTTTGAAATTTATCTATACGACCTTTATGGATAGTTTCTATATACTTTTTCCATTCATCAGTCTTTACAATTACTAGACTATGTTCTGGCAGATTATATAATAACTCTTCTGCTGCTTCTGAATTTATATCTCCAGCATAAAACACAAAGAAACCCACCATAACTTGTGCAACTGTAGGATTTTCAAGGTCATCAACCCAAGCTGTTCCCATATGACCTTGTAGATATGAGCGTACTAGAGTACAGTTGAATTTTTGAAACATAGAGGATAATTTTTCTCTTAAATTGATATCTGCTTTATAAATTATTATTATCACTTCTTTCTTTTTAATATTTGTTTTTACAAGGAAAATTATACCACCGAATTAGAGTATACAAAAGGTAGAGAATAAATATAGCTATTCTCTACCTTCTCAAAATTTATTTAATTCTAATTTTAAAGATGCAGAATCTCAAGATGATTTAAAACTCATTTTGAGATAATCTCTTATTTTTATTTAGCTAACTCTATAACTTTTTAACATCCATATCCATGATCATATATTTCATATTCATTGAAGACATAACTTTATCACAGGAAACGCCTCTAAAGTCCTCTCCAAACATATTAAATACATGCGATGATATTTGTAATTCAGGCAATCTTCCTACAAACTTCTCACCATCAAATAAAAATGCAACTTGAACTGGTGTGCCAAAACCACCATCTGGAGTAAAGTCTCCACCTGAAGCAATAAAGACAAATACAGCCATTTCCCCATTTAAAAGTTCTTTTGCTGTTTTTGCACCACTTTTAGCTATTAAGTTAGGCCAACCTTTTAATCCTGGTACACCGTCATATTCCCCAGCACCTGTTCCAGTAAGTGGTAAATTATACATTTTAGCTACTGTCTTATCAGTGAAAGGTGCTTTTATTACCCCGTTGTCAATTAAATGATATCTATAATTACTATTAACAACCCCTTCATCATCAAAGAACTTAGAATTAATATCATCCTCTGGATTTGATGTTTGATACAAAGTAAAATCGCTACTAAATTTCTTTTCATTCATTAATTCTGAGAAAATAGATGCTCCACTTGCAAACTTTCTTCCCTGTAAATCTCTCAAAAACATAATAAACATGCTCATATCCGCATTTAAAAATGCAACTGGAAGTTTATTATTTTCTGGAAGTTCAACTTTATTTCTATATGCATTTAATAAGTTATTGGCATACTTTATAAATTCATCTCTGTTAAAATTTCTACCCTCATATGGAAGGAATAAATCCATTATATTTTTAGAGCTTTTTTCTTTAACTCCAATGTCACAAGACATATATCTTGTTTTATATTTTAGGTTTAAGTTCTCATTATTCTCTAATATCACTTCTTCCTCAATAACATTTATCTTATTACTGAAAATAAAATCATCATTTTTCCTAAGCTCTTCTAAAAGACACTCTATCTCGTTTATAAGCTCTTTTCCTTTTGGTATATTTGAATTTAATTCCATACTTTCATTCATATTGCATGATGGGTCATTCTCATAAGCTATGTTTAAACTTAAAGATTTTTCAGCTTTACTAAACATTTCTGACTCATCATATTTTCCTAATGCACCAGCAACCCCAATCTTTCCTTCCTTGTATACCCTAAAGCCTGTCTTAGTAATATCTTTTTCTCTTATTGATTCAATTCTGCTTTGAACTATATTTATAGAAGTTTCTTTTACTCTTCTAGTATATTTTTCCCTAATCACTTATATCCTCTCCCTTAATGAACTTGAATATCTCTTGCTCTTACATATGGACCACCAAATGATACTGCCAGTGGAAACTGTTCCATTTTTCCACATCCACCCCAAACGCTGTCAGTAATTTTTAATTCACTTGAAACTCCATCAATTTTAAATAAAGTTTCCATAACATTTCCTGATATAACAGAAACATTTACAGGTTCTGCTATCTTACCATCTCTTATCATATAAGCTTTCTTAGGTGCAATCGTAAAGGTACTCATACCTGAACCGTGTTTAAAATCTTTAATATAAACTCCTTCTTTTATTTCTCCAATTAGTTCATCTTTAGTTTTATTTCCTGGCTCAATATATGTGTTAGTCATTCTAACAATTGGCTCAAATTCAAAATCCTTCGCTCTTGCATTGCCTGTTAATTCTTCTTTTAAATCTGCAGCAGTTGATGAAGAATGTAATCTTCCTCTTAGAACTCCATTCTTAATTAAATAAGTCTTTTCTGTCTTAGTTCCCTCATCATCGTAAGGTACATATCCTGTAACAGAATTATCTCCATAATCAACAATTGAAAGAATATCTGCTCCAACTTCAGCTCCTATCTTCCATTCTTTCATCATTGTTTCATCACCAATCATAAAGTCTGCCTCACTTTTATGACCGAAACTTTCATGAGCGAAAACCCCAGTAACTTGCGGTGATAAAACAACTGTATATTTCCTTGGTTCAACAGGCTTTGATTTTTTAACAAATTCAACTGATTCATTATAATCTTTTTCAAATTTATTTATTAATTCTTTAAGTTCCTCAAACTTATGTGAATTAACGCTTGAACTATCTTCAAATTTCTTCTCTCCACATGAAATAGCATAATCAATCATAACTCCTGCAGCTTGATAATCATGTTTTATTGAGCTTCCTTTACTAGAGTAAAATTCTTTTTCCACTCTCTTATCTACATAATTAACTTGCCAACTTTTAACTTCTTCTTTTTCTTTGATTAATGGTATTAATTCATCAACTAAAGCTAACTTGTCATTTTGACTTACACTGTTGATTTCATATCCCTCAAATTGATGAATCTCATCTTCATTAACTTGGAACTTGCTAACAATAAGATTTTCTAAAATTTTCTCATTTTCCTGTGCCATTTTACTTAATTCATCTATATTATCCTGAATGTTCTCTACATCTGTAGTAGATTTGTAATACCACCTTTGTCCATCAAAAATTCTTATAAATGCCCCCGTATATTCTCTTACTTTGTTTTCATCAAGAATACCATCTGTATAATTGATTGTAGATTCAAATACATTTTCTATTCTTACATCTGTGTATAAATTCTCCGGAAACTTGTACATAATCTTCCCCCTTTAAATTTAGATTTAAATATTATAATTATTTAATATGTAGTTAATTTTTATAATATTTAGAATTTTATTACTCTTATATTATATATTGGATATTTGTGTAAGTCTATTTTTTTAATACGATAAATTTAAGTTACATATTCATAAGCTACGGAATTATTTAAAAGTTATGGGTATACTATTAAAAATAGGGCTATTTAGGAGGAGTATAGATGAACAATCTTATTGTAATTTCAGATGAAAAGTTTGAAGAATCAGAAATGCTACATGATGTATTAGAAGAATATGACGACTTCAAAAAAGTAATTTTTTCAAGATTTGATAACTACGATCAACTTAATAACTCTAATCAATTAGTTAAATTTTATAATATAAAAAATTTTAAATTTGCAAAAATGAGCAAATTCGTTAGATTGTTTTTTGGTGGTAACCTATTCTTACAAAAAACAGTAGGTAAAGTTTATGGTATAAACAAAACTATGGTGTTTCAAGATTATTATGTTCATTTTAAAATAGCACAGAATAAAATTATTAAGGATGTTGTAGACGCTAATCCTGAAAATTGCTCAATTCTTATAGCAAATGGAATTTTTACACTTCCATTTATAGTTGAAATAAGTAAATATATAAAAAAAACATATAATCAAGAAGTGTGCATAGTTGGAATTGTAAAAAGAAAACATATTTTTAGATTAACCCAAAAAAATAAGAGCTTGAAAAACAATATAATCGATTGGATTAATAAGTATTATTTAAATAAAGTTAATAAGATTATTTTAGATACTTCAAAATAGCTTGTATATAGGAGGCACAAATGGATAAGACCATTACTACTGTAATAGTATTCACACATTCTGTAATTGATAATGATTCAAGAATTCAAAATCAAGTTAACCAATTAGCTAAAAAATTTACTGTTTACTTATGTTGTAGAAATAGTAATTCAAATAGATTAAATGAAGTTTTAGATAAAAATGTTATTCCGATTCCATATGAAGGTTATCCAGTTTTCGGAAGAGTTCATTCAACAATTTTGAACAGAACCATGTCAAAGCATAACTTCATTGAAAAAATAGTGGAAAAAGTATTAAATAAATATTTATTGATAAATACAAATTCATGTTATTTAAACTATATTGGATATGCTGAAGTTATGAAACAACAATTATTAGAAGAATTAGAGGAAAGAAATGATTTAAATAAATCCATTGCTATAATTGCAAATGATATTTATATATTACCACATGCATATTCTTTATATTTGAAATTAAATAAACAATATGAAAAAGTTAGATTAATAGGGGATATGCATGAACTTCACTTTGCTTCCTATAATCATGAAGATGACTTCAAAAGAGAGTTAAGAAAGTGGATTTTAAATAATTTCATTGATAAATGTGATTTAATTACTTCTGTATCAGAAGAATGTGTTGATTTATATAAAGAGAAATTTAACTTAAGTAATACTATGTCTATAATGAATGTAGCTAAATATGCAGAAATACCTATCCAAATTAAAAATACTGAAGAAATTAAGTTAGTCCATACTGGTGGTGCTAGTCCTGAAAGAAAATTAGAAAATATGATTGATTTGATGGAGTTATTGCCTAAAAATTATAAGCTCTATTTTTATTTAATTACAAGTCACTCTTCAAGTTCATTACAGTATCTTGAATTTCTTAAAAATAGAATTATACAAAAGGACTTAAGTGGTAGAGTTTTTATTTTAGATCCAATACCATCTGAAACTGTTGTTTTAGAAATGTCAAAATATGATATTGGGATTTATCATATAAAACCTGAATGTCCTAATCATGAGTACGCTATGCCAAATAAACTATTTCAATTCATACAAGCAAGATTAGGGGTTGTGGTAACACCATTGAAGTCTATGAAAAGAATTGTTGAGGACTATAATGTGGGATGTGTATCAAAAGATTTTGAGGTAACATCATTCGCAGAATCTGTGAAGATGGTAGCCAATAATTTAGAACACTATAGAATTAATTCTAACAAGGCAGCTCATGAGCTAAATGTAGATAGAGAATGGGAAAAATTATCAAAAAAAATTCTTGATCTTTAGTTAATGTTCCTTATATAAAATCTTCAATAAATATTCAGCTACTAGATAAAAAGCTACCAAAATGCTCTTATGCCAGCACTTTGATAGCTTTTCATTATTCTTGTAGATTCGACAGGTGCCTGTCACCAAACTCGAAGTCGAATCGTATCATATCACCTATTTCAAATGGATAACGCTTCATTTGTTTTGTAAAACTTTCTGAGATTAGAGACTGTCCTTCCCATGCAAAAGTCACTTGCTGAATGCTACCTAAATACTCAATCCATTCAACACGACCAACTAAACTCCCATCAGGAGATAAAACTATCTCTTCAGGCCGGCACATTCTAGTGCACCCTTGAACTTCAAAAAAGTTGCATTTTCCCATAAAACTAGCAACAAATTTATTTTTCGGACGCTCATAAACCTCATTAGGAGTTCCTATTTGCTGAACTTCTCCATCTTTCATAATAACAATTCGATCGGCAATAGCCATTGCTTCTTCTTGATCGTGAGTGACATATACGCTGGTGATGCCAAGCTCTTTTTGAATACTTCTAATTTCTTTTCTCATAGACTGCCTTAACTTTTCATCAAGATTACTTAGAGGTTCATCAAATAACAGTACATCAGGTTCTACAACTAAAGCTCTGGCAAGAGCGACACGTTGTTGCTGTCCTCCACTAAGTTCTTGCACCTTCCTTTTTCCATAATCAGACAACTGAACCTTGTCCATTATTTGCAAAACCTTTTCGCCACGTAAAGCCTTGTTCAATTTCCTCATCTTAAGTCCGTATTCAATGTTTTGCTCTACCGTCATATGAGGAAACAATGCATAGCTTTGAAATACCATAGCCGTATTTCTCTTTTGAACTGACCAAGTACTTATTTCATTTTCATTGAGATATATTTCACCTTGTTCAAGAGGCATTAATCCAGCAATTAGTTTTAATAATGTAGTTTTACCGCATCCTGAAGGACCTAATAAAGCCACAAGCTCGCCTTTTTTGATTTCCAAAGAAACATTATTTACAGCTTTTTGATCACCATAATAATGGCTAATCTCTTTTAATTGAATATTTATTCTAACCACCTCTTAATAATCAATTTTAACTCTTCAATCTGGCAGTTCTAATTAGACATATTCAATACTCTATATAGACTGCAGTGGCATCATCATGAGCCTTTAAACGTCTTAAAGATACCATTTTTTCATCTTCACCCTCATATCCTCTCAACACTTCAATAAGACTTTTGACTCCTTTTGTTCTCATTAACTCCATTAATTCACTACGAGGATAATATTTGTCCAAAATACTTACCCCATCACTTGCTAATAGACAGCTAGACCAATAATCAAGGGGATATCTCTTATAAATGCCATTAGCAATTGCGCTTTCATCATGACTCAAAATATAATATCCATTCTCAGTATTCATCTTCATACGATTTTTCTTTAATAGTGCCAATTCCTCTTCTGTAAATCCTTTAAATACACATTTATTTAATCGATTCGTATTTTTAGACATAAATTGGATTACTTTTTGGTCCAGGGGTTTAATCCTTTCATCTGTTAACACCTCTACTGATTGACCTTCTCTTTTCAGAGATATCTCAACATCTCCTAGGACAAAACATTCCATGAAGTTTTTATTTTTTCTAACAATTGCGATGCTTGCAGATACTTGTTCCAACTTTGACAAACTTTCAACCGGAGTATACTCAGAAAATTCCTCATTAATATCTTTAACACCCTGCTCTAACAGTTTAATTAAGGGTGTTTCCAAATCATCCAAATGCTCTAGCAAATAATTTTGCCACCAATTTCTCATCCATACCACATCATTTAAAGCGGGAGTAAAATGACAATCGCTAAGAGACGATGCACCATCCATTACAAAAGCACTTGTAGCAGTCACACCAAAACAATCCTCATTTTCAATTTTTACTGAATGCGTATAACTATCTATTTTCATTTCAAATCTCCTCGTAATATTTATATTCTGAAATTAGAATATGCCTTATTCCATGAATGTTTGCAATTTTCTTATTAAGCTTGCACCTGCAAAAGTCAATAACAACACTAAGCTTCCATATGCCATTGCAAGGCCAATTTCATATTCAAAAATACCATTTACCATGGCAATTGAAAGTGGCTTATTTGAAACAGTATAAAGAAATGCTGAAATTGTATATTCCCCTAAACTCCTAATAAACACTAATAATAGACCAGCCCAAATACCTGGTGCGATTAAAGGCAATACTACTCTAAAAAAAGTATGAGTTCCTGTTGCTCCTAAATTTTTTGAAGCATCACTATATTCATCATTTAACCGTTCATATGACAGAGTTGTAGAACGTACCATCAATGGTAACAAGCTCACAAAGTATGCCAAAGGCAATAGAATCCATTCTCCAACTAAAGATTTGCTGAATCCATTTATCATATTTATGGCAATTGCACTTGAAGGCATGGCAAAAGGAAGCATAACTAAAAATCCAATAATCGGTTTTGTTATGGATTTGGTTTTTGTAGTTATATATGCAGCAGGTATTGCTACACTCACTGTAGCTATGCATACCAATAGAGCCATTTTTAGACTGTTTCCAAAAGGAGCAAAACTACGAGTTTTCGAAAAAATCTTTAAATAGTTATCGATCCCAAACTCCTTCGGATATATCTCAATCATCCATGTTCCAGGCTTTACAAAAGAAAGCAGCACAATTGTCAGCACTGGCAATATAATCATCAATACCAGAAGAATAGCTACAATAAACATAATTCCTCTAAATATGCCGTTCTTAAACTTAACTGGTTCTATATTAGTTCCTCTACTAGACGTCACAAGCGAAGTTTTTCTTTCATAATATCGAGCAATACCTAAATAAGTCATTGCAAATATTGAAAGAACCACCACTTGAGCAGCTGCTAATCCTAAATATCTATTAGCCTTTGCCAATAGTATTTGTGTGGTCATTACTTTAAAGCCTCCACCAATAATACTTGGTGCTGAAAAGGAGCCAACACCGGTCATAAAGGTAAGTATACTAGACCCAATTAAAGCTGGTGTTATAAAAGGTATTATAATTGTATAAAACATTTTCCACGAAGAAGCCCCTAAATTCTTACTTGCTTCAATAACAGAACGATCCAATTGTTTTATTGCTACAGATACGTTCATATAAAAGTAAACATATTGAGTATATGCATGTACCAGTAATATTCCTTTTAAGCCTGAAAAATGATAAAGAGGCTCCTTCAACTTAAATGTCATTTCCAAAGTTTTAGTCACTAAACCACTTTCACCATAGAGTTGAACAAAAGCAAAAACTATAATTAATCCCGGCATTACAAGTGGTAATAATAATATTTTATCCAACACCCTCTTATAAGGGGCATCAAAATAATGAACAAAAAATGCTAGGAAAGTGCCTACACCACCACAAACAATTACTGTTAAAAATCCTAGCAGAAGTGTGTTTTTCATAGCAGTTAAATACCCTTCTGTTACAAATAAATACTTATAGTTAGCAAAAGAAACACCTAGGTCAGTTTGAACACTGACCATAAGTGTTTTAAGTGCAGGATATAAAATAAATAATACTAAAATTGATAGTACACTACCCTTTATTATCTTTTTCATCTATTTAGGATCTTTTTCTGTATTTTTAACTTCTGTATCCCATTTTTGCATCCACTGAGATTGCTTTGCAGCAATATCTGCCCAATCTACATTCATTACCTTGAAAGTAATGTCTTTCATCCACTCTGGTGAATTAGCAATTGCATCAGGATGAGTTGGCATACGATTAAACTCATTTGCAAACATACTTTGAATTTTTTCACTACCTGCAAATTCTACAAATGCCTTTGCAGCTTCTGGATGTGGTGCATTTTTAATAACTGCAATTGCATCTGTTATTACTGGTGACCCACTTTCAGCATCAATTACTTCAAGAGGAATATTATTTTTCACCTTATTATCAATAATATTACTTAGAGGTGCAAAGCTGATACCCGCTTCTTTTCTACCTAATGCTTGCATCATTAATGACCCGCTGCCATAATACTGTTTTGTATTTCTATCAACAGCCTTCATATATTCCCAACCCTCTTCTAATGCACCTTTTTTTTCATATTGCTGCAATAGAGCTGAATACATAGCTCTTGCTGAAGATGATAAAGCATTTCTAAACACAAATTGATTTTCATACTTTTCATCAACTAAGTCTGCCCAGTCCTTTGGCGCATCTTCAGTAGATATAACATCCTTATTATAGAACATCATTACTGGAGTTTTAATAGTTCCAAACCAGTAGTTTTCACTATCTTTAAATAACGAGTCCAATTTTGGTCCCCAAGTTGGTTCAAAAGGTTCAAAAGCATCTTCTTTCTTCAAATCCATGAATAATGAAGAAGCTCCTCCAAACATAACATCTGATTGTGGATTCTCTTTCTCAGCACGAACTCTATCAGCTAATTCGCCTTTCAAGTTGATAAATTCAACTTTAACTCCAGTTTCCTTTTCAAATTCACTAGCTACTAATTCTAACATTGCTTCTCCATGAGTAGAATAAATAACTACCTTATCTTCTAATTCATTTTTAACTTCTTGCTCTTTTATAGTAGACTGATTATTTTTTTTCTTCTCTGTATTTGAACAAGATGCTAAAGAAAATACCATTCCACCTATAAGAAGTATACTAATTAATTTTTTTAACTTCATTATAATTTTGTCTCCTTTATATGTAATTATATTCAATATTTATTACAGCATGGCAAATTATAGCACAGTAAATGGACTAATTCTATTACTATAGAAAACTTATATAAAGGAAACTTTAACTATAGTTTTTTTCTATAACCAAATAACTTGATTGCAAAAAAAAGCTATAAAATGCTCTCCTAACAGCACTTTGATAGCTTTTAATTTAGACTTTTTCTGGTTTTAATTTCACAATCTACTTACATGTATAATTTTGTTCCTATGCGCCTATCATACTCAGACCATGTACCTGGTTCAGTTATGTTTCTTACCTGTTCTATTTTATTCATTATTGCATCTACATAATCAGCTAAGTGGACTATATATGCCTCTTCGGTTTTTGGAACCTTTGGCGATCCATATTCAACCTTTCCATGATGTTGAAGTATACAACTTTTCATTCTCATTTTAAAATCTTCACTATAGATGTCTCCACCTACTCTAAAAGCCTCTTCTATCATTGCATTTCCAGTTACAATATGCCCTTCCATTTCACCTAACATCGTAACTGAAAAAGGCCCATTAGTAAAATACTCCTCAATCTTTCCAATGTCGTGAAGTTTAGCTCCTAAAACTGCAATTTCTTTATGTCTACAGTCATATCTATCAGCAAGAGTTTTTGCTATATACATTGCATTTAAGGAATGTTCAGCAAGTCCCCCTAAATAATTATGATGCTGTCTTAATCCTCCAATTCCTTTTTTAAACTTCTCTAAGAAATCATTATTGTTAAAGAAATACTCATCTAACGCTTTACATTCCTCACATTTAAATACTTCCTCTGATAGAGTTCTCATTTCTTCAATTATATCTTCTATAGGTCTACCAATTGATGGAAGATAGTCTTCAAGATTATATTCTTCTTCTTTTTTAAAATGTTGTGCTTTAATACTACCATCCATTTTCCCTTTAATGTATATTATATCTCCTACTTCTAAAGAATTTCTTTCATCTGGGATGGTTGCCTTAACATCCCCAGTCTTGTCCCCTATGTAAGCAATAAGATTTCCTTCTTCTCTTGCCAACTTTTTAACTATCATAAAAGAAGATTTAATATTCATTTTATCCTTTAATTCATTCACAAACTGCTTCTTCATTTGTTTTCTCCTTTTCAGTAATTATTGAACTACGCTATCTAAAAACAAAAAAAACTTCACAATATTATTTTCTCACTGTGGATAATTTTTATCCTAAAATCGAATATATAAATTTTTTTTATAAATACCCTAACTTTTTAAAAATCTCTACGTATAAGTATTGTAATCATTTAGAGATAATCAAAACAAAAGATTTATCTTTATAAAATAATTTACTTAGGAGGAATTAAAATGAAAAGAATATTAAGCTTAGCTATAGCATTTTTATGTGTTTTTTCATTAGTTGGATGTGGAAAGGAAGAAGCTAAAGTACCTAATGTCCCAGTAAAGGATATTGTAACTGCTATTGAGGGAGAGTTTGATTTAGAGGGATTAATGGAATTAGATTTAACAAGCGAGGAAATGGACGAGCTTTCTAAGTCAATGATAGAAGGATATGGTATTAATCCAGAAGATGTTGAAGAAGGAATTATTAAATGTGCTATGATAAATCTTGATGCTAGAGAGTTAGTTATCCTAAAAGCAAAAGACGAATCAAAGATACCTGACTTAACGGCTGCACTAGAAAAGCGTGTGGAAACTCAATTACAAGCATTTGAAAACTATGTTGTAAAGAACTATGAAATGGTTGAAAATCACCTTTTAAAAACAAAAGGAAACTACATTATATTAGCTATATCAGAAGATGTTGAGAAAATAGACGAAATCTTTGAGAATACTTTAAAATAAAACAGTACATTATAAGCTCTCTGCTATGCAGGGAGCTTTTTTATTATTTGATTTTTTCTTGGTTCACCACGTTTAACTAATTCACCATTAGCATAATAGTTCTGGAAAAAAGCAGGTAACCCTTTACCTTTACTAAAAACAGATGAATTTTGCTAATGTCAAACTTTTTAATGCTTAATTAGAGTAATTAATTTTTTAGAAGGTTGCATTCTCATTTACAGGATATAATTCTATGATAATAATATTTCTATAGTGTATTCTATGTGCTATAATAAATAAAAATATTTATTAGAATCTAAAATAGAAAATGTAAAGGGGAATAGTATGAATAACAGAATTCTTGTTGCTGAGGACAACTCTGAAATATCAAAAGTAATAAAATTATATCTTGAGGTTGAGGGATACGAGGTATTCATTGCAGATAATGGGCTTGACGGTCTTTCATTAATAAAAGAAAATAAGATTGACCTTGCAATTCTTGATATTATGATGCCCAAAATGGATGGCTATGAACTTACACGTGAAATAAGAAAAAACAATAATATGCCTGTTCTAATTTTATCTGCCAAAAATGAGGACATTGACAAAATTTTAGGGCTTAATATCGGTGCTGATGATTACATCACAAAGCCATTTAATCCTCTTGAAATTGTTGCAAGGGTAAATGCTGCTCTAAGACGGCATTATAAATTAAGTGGAAATGAAAGAGACAGTGGAGTTTTGAGTCTGGGGGATTTAACCCTTGACACAAACAACTGCCGACTGGTTAAGCAGGAAAAAGAAATCCCATTAACAGCTACAGAATTTAAAATTCTCGCACTCTTAATGAATGTACCTGAACGAATCTTTTCCAAAGTACAGATAAGCGAGCATATAAAAGGCGAATATTTTGAAACTGATGATAATTCTGTAACTGTCCATATATCTCACCTGCGTGAAAAAATTGGAATTAATAAAAATGGAAATCAATATATAAAAACTGTGAAAGGTCTGGGATATAAAATTGAAGATAAGTAGAAAAAGATTCGGATTTTTTGGGATAATTGTCCGTAATTTTATCATATTTACTGTGATTGTTTTAACAGTTCTTATTGGTGTGTGTCTTATCGGTATCACTGTAGTATTATCCCATTTCTCAAATGATTATTCTGTTCCCATTAAGGACAATAAAGAGCTTTTTGTTAAGGGTAATTATGATTCTTTTCAGAGAGAACGATTACTCGGAGAAGATGGTTATTTTGCTGTTTTTGATGAAAATAACAATGTAATTTACAGAAGTAAAGGCGCTGAATATTTTAATTTAAGTAAGGAACAAGTAGATTTGATTCCAAATACTGAAGTTGGACTTACAATATCAATAAATGAATATGTGGGTCAAGATAATAATAAATACATTAATGTGGCATATGAAACAGTAGATAATGACGATAATACTATAAAATCAAATACAATAGCTGATAGTGATTTTAACATTTTATTTTCAGATGTTCCAAATATAGAAAAAAAACTTTCAGAGTTTGACTTTAACCTTTTAACGGGCAGATACCAAAATGAATTTAACATTTCAAAGCTAAGTTATACAGGGAACAGTGGGAAAATCTATAATGTGGTTTTTTGTCGTAACATTACAGATTCTAAATCTTCTATGAAGATTATTAAATATATTGGATATGGATATATAATTTTCTTTATTGTTGCAGTATTACTTTTTGTTATCAGCCTTAACAAAAAAGTAAAAGAACCTCTCTTGCTTTTAAGCAATGCAATAGAGAGCATTGCAAAAGGTAAAACTGATAAAACTATTGAATACAAAGGACCAAGAGAATTCGAAGAAATTTGTCATAACTTCAATGATATGGCTTTAAAATTACACGAAACAGAGAAAAAGCGTGTTGGGGCTGAACAAGAAAAACAAAAGATGCTAGCTGATATTTCTCACGATTTAAAAACACCTATAACTGTTATTCAAGGTTATGCAAAAGCCGTTGTTGATAAAAAAGTAAACGACAACGAACGTAGTGATTATCTTAATACCATATACAAAAAGTCTAATTCGCTTGCAGAGCTTATTAATACATTTAGCGAATACAGCAAGCTTGAAAGACCAGATTTTAAAATAGAGACTGTAAAAACAAATATCTGTGAATTTTCAAGAAACTATCTCATTGATAAGTATAACGAGCTAGTATTTTTTGGGTTTGAGCTTGATATACAAATACCAGATGAAGGTATTTTCTGTATGCTTGACGTATTTCAGATTAAGCGTGTGTTTGAAAATATTATCTCAAACACTGTAAAATATAATGAGAAAGGAACAATTATTTCATTTGTTCTAGAAAAACAGGAGGATAACTGTATTATTCGTATCGGTGACAATGGTGTTGGAATTACTGATGAGTTGAAGAAAATCATATTTAATCCATTTTCTATGGGTGATTCTTCACGCAGTGAACTTAAAGGTTCTGGACTTGGAATGGCTATAGTTAAGAAAATTGTAACTGCCCACAGGGGAACAATTGAGCTTTTACAAGAAAAGTTGGAGGGGCTTTCTGTAGTATATGAAATTACATTCCCACTAACAGAAAAGGAATAAGAATATGTTTATAAAAATTAACGAAGTTACTTTGTTTTATCAAAGAATTGGTTTTGGCAATCCTTTGATTATGCTTCATGGGAATGGTGAAACACACGAGATTTTTAATCGTTCTGTTTCACTTCTTCAAGAATATTTCACTGTATATGCTATTGATTTTAGAGAACATGGTAACAGCTCAAAGGTATCGGAACTGCATTATAAAGATCATGCTGATGATATTTATGAGTTTATTAATCAGCTTAATATCAAAAGTCCAGTATACTATGGTTTTAGTGATGGAGGAATTGTAGGGCTTATGCTTGCATCACAATATCCTGATTTATTTTCAAAGCTTATTGTAAGCGGTCCTAATATCAATCCCAAAGGGTTAAAAACTTACGCAAGACTTTTCATGAAGTTAGTGTATGGCATTAAAAAATCTCAAAAAGTTAGAATGATGTTAAATGAACCGGATATATCTATATCTGACCTTTCAAAAATAAAAATACCCACTTATATAACAGGTGGAAGTTTTGATGTTATTACAAAAAATCATCTTTGCTTAATTCAAGAAAACATAAAAAATAGTGTATTAAAAATCTTTAAGTATCACACCCATAGCAGTTATATTGTAAATAGTGATATTATAGGAAAATATATCATTGAAGTATGTAAATAAATTATATATATGAAAAGATTGCTTAAGAAGCAATCTTTTTTTTATGATAGGAAAGTTCAACTTTTTTTCATATGGAGCAGAACTGTTAGGTGGAAATATTTAATATTGTTTCTTTGTTTTAAATGTAACATTAAGAAATCTTAATGTTACATTTAAGAAATTTTAATGTTGATTTGAGATAATTTTAATGTTAAGCTGTTAAACTATGTTCAAAGCTTGGAGGTGAGATTGTGAAAGCATTAGCAATAATAAAAGATATTGATGTAAATTATGCAGAACAATTAAAAATATCTTTAATCCCCAAAGAAAGACAAGATCGTGTTGCACTTTTTACTGATAAACTAACAAAAGAACGATTTTTGGCAGTGGAACAATCTGCTTCCCAATTTGCCGCCATCAGCTTTGGTATTCCTGTTTCGAATTTTAGCGGAGGTATCGGAGAAAAACCTTACTTTAAGGATTATCCAGATATCTCAGTAAGTCGTTCCTACGCAGGGGAGTATATTGTTATCGCCGCTGAGCGTCAATTCAGTATTGGTGTTGATTGCGAAGAGGTACAAGATTTTAATAGTAATATCGCAAAATATTTTTTTACCCATAAAGAACGAAAATATATTGAATCATCAAAAGATAGAAATACTGCATTTACCGTGATATGGACAAGAAAAGAGAGCTATATAAAATGTATGGGAAGAGGAATAGATTATCCTATTAATACAATTGATGTAACACCAATAAAGGATATAGAGAATATTCCTGGTAATAAACCAATTTTTTCTGAAAATGAAAAAATAAATAATTATTATATTAATAGTTACATTTTTGAAAAAATTGTCATATCTATTTGCAGTGAGAATAATGATGTATTTCCTATAATAGATCAAATTTATGAAGGAGTAATCAGATGAATAAAACAATACTTGATTTTTTTGATAAAACAGTAAGCTTGTATCCTCAAAATATTGCTGTTGGTGATAGTGATTCTGAGATTACCTATAAAGCTCTACAAGAAAAGGCTAGAGTAATAGGTACTACAATTGCAGAAATTGGTTTTATAAAAAACCCTATTGCAATTCTTATGAAACGTAATATTAATGTTACTGCTGCTATGTTAGGAGTCTTGTATAGCGGGAATTTTTATGTAGTTCTTGACTGTGATACGCCTTTTGAAAGACTCGCAAAAATAATGGACACTCTTTCACCAGCAGCAGTTATCTATGAATCAGAATTCCATGAGGTTGTTAATCGTTTTGAAGTAGAATTGTATAAGATGGATTTTGAAAAAATTATGAAGACCCAAATAAATAGTGAGTTGCTTGAAAAAGTTCGTTCTCAGATTCTTTCAACTGACCCTGCATATTCAATATTTACATCAGGTTCAACAGGAAGTCCAAAAGGTGCTTTGCTTACTCATTTGAATGTTATCAGTTATATTGATTGGTTTATTACATGTTTTAAGATAGATGAACAAACTGTATTCGGTTCACAGACACCTCTTTATTTTAGTATGTCAGTTACTGATATGTTTGCATCATTTTTTACAGGAAGTGCATACCAGATGATTCCTAAGGAGTTTTTCACATTCCCTGTAAAGCTTGTTGAATTTATGAATGAACGTAGGATAAATGCAATCTATTGGGTTCCAACAGCTCTAGGAATTGTCACCAAATTTGATTTGTTTAAATATTGTAAACCTCAGTATCTTGAAAAAGTGTTGTTTGCTGGAGAGGTTATGCCCGTAAAATATCTTAATTATTGGAAAAAGTATTTTCCACATTTATTGTATGCTAATCTTTTTGGGCCTACAGAAACCACAGATATATGTGCATATTACATTGTTAATCGTGAGTTTTTAGAAACACAGACTTTACCAATAGGCATACCTTGCAGTAACTGTCGTTTGTTTGTCCTTGATGAAAAAGCAGCTGAAGTACCAAGAGGATTAGAGGGAGAACTTTATGCTTCTGGGCCGTTTATTGCTAAGGGATATTACAATAATAAAGAAAAGACTGCTGAGGCATTCGTGCAAAATCCTTTACACAATGATTATCAAGAAATAGTTTATAAAACAGGTGACTTGGTTAGACAAAATGAAAATGGAGAGTTTGAGTATATAGGTCGAAAAGATTTTCAGATAAAACATATGGGCTATCGTATTGAAACAGGAGAGATAGAAGCGGCTTTCGGAGCGGTAGAAGGAATAGAGTTGACTATTTGTATTTATGACAGTAAAAATGACAAGTTAATATTAGCTTATGAAGGTGATGAACAGATTACAAGTGTTCTTAAATTAAACTCTGAAAAATCACTACCAGAATATATGCGGCCACATGATTATAAAGCTTTTGAAATTTTCCCTAAAAACCCAAATGGAAAGATAGACAGAAAACAAATAAAAAATATTATTTTAAATTAAAAGGAGTAGATAAAAATGGAAAAAATATATGAGATTCTTTCAAAAATAATACCAGGAGTAGATTACAAAAAGGCAACTAATTTAGTAGACGGTAAAATATTAACATCACTTAATATTGCAGGGCTTGTAGCAAGGCTTAACTATGAGTTTGAAATTGAAATAACACCAATTCATCTTATACCTGAAAATTTCAATTCAGTAGAAAATATATATAAGCTAGTAATATCCCTTGATGGTGAATAATTGATATGGCATATTTTATTCTAATATTATTAATAATTTTTACCATTGTAACTACTATAATTTATGCTGTTTGTCCATACAAACAGCGTTATATTATATTACTAGGGTCAAGTCTTGTATTCTACGGGATTTTCTGTGGATTTGGAACAATATTTCTTATAGTGACTATTTTGACATCATATTCTGCAGCGATAATAATAGATAAGATTCCTGAAAAATACAATTTTGAAGGACTTATAAAAAAAGAAAGAAAACAACTGAAGGCAAAAATTAAAAATAAAAAACGAATTATTTTAGCATTATATGTGATTATTAATATAGGGATTCTATTAACTTTAAAGTATTTTAATTTCTTTGCATCATCAAGTACGGGGATACTTGGCTGGTTAGGAATAACTGTTTCAGCTCCAGTAATAAAAATTGCTCTGCCACTTGGAATATCTTATTATACTTTACAGTCAATTAGTTATGTAGTTGATGTTTTAAGAGGTAAGTTTCCAGCTGAGAAAAATATTTTAAAAATAGCTTTATTTATAAGTTTTTTTCCACAAATGCACGAAGGACCCTTTGGAAGATATGATTCTCTCATATCTCAGATGACAAGTGGAGAGCAGATTAAGATTAATAACCTATATAACGGTATCGGGCGTATGTTTTGGGGAATGTTCAAAATATTTATGGTTGCAAACCGTGCTGCTATTATATCCGATGCGGTCTTTAAAAACCATGAATCTTATGGTGGATTCACGGTTATTCTAGGCGTGATTACATATACAATACAATTGTATGGTGAATTCTCTGGATATATAGATGTAGCAACTGGGGTGGCTAAAATATTTGGTATTGGACTGGCTAAGAATTTTGAAATGCCATTCTTGGCATTAAATGTAGGAGATTTTTGGCGTAGATGGCATATCTCTTTAGGAGGTTGGTTTCGTGATTACATTTTCTACCCTATTTCAACTTCCAGAGTATTGATGAACCTAGTAAAGAATCTGCCAACTTTTTTTGCTAACTTATTAACAATAACAATTCCCTTGTTTTTTGTTTGGTTTTTAACTGGACTTTGGCATGGTGCTAGTTCAAAATATATCCTTTACGGACTTTACTATTTTGTACTTATGATTATATTTAATTTGATTTCACCTTTTGTAGATAAAGTATTAATAAAGAATAATATAGATTCTGAAAATAGGCTTATCAAAGGATTTAGAATCACAAAAACGCTTTTACTTGTTGGTATAGGGATGCTTATGTTTCGTGCAGAAAACTTATTTGTTTTTCGTCAGATGATAGGTTCTATTTTTTCAAAAGGTGCAGTGTTTCACCTTCTTAGCGTTATAGACCATAAAGATTTGATGATTTTTGTCCTTTCATTTATAGTAATATTGCTTTCTGCAGTTATGAAGTTAAAAGGGGTTAATATAGAAAACAAATTTGATGCTCTTTCATCTTATAAGAAATACTGGATTTGCTTTTGTATGTTTTGTATTGTAGTTATTTTCGGTGCATACGGGTTAGGCTATGTTCCACCTGATCCTATTTATGGAGGTTTCTAATGAAAAAAGTAAAAATCATCTTAACTGTTTCTTGCTGTTTTTTGGTTACAGCTATTTTGTATGTATATTTATGCCTTATTTTTTCTCCAAAATCAATTCATGATTCTGGTGGTACAACCTATTATAGAGGTATGGGTTTTCTTGCTGAGCCTAGGAATTCAATTGATGTAATGCTATATGGAAATTCGGATATTTATTCTGGATTTGCACCTGCAAAATTGTTTAAGAAGTATGGTTATACATCATACACTTCTGGTACTGCATTGCAGACAATTGGTGATATAAATTGTTTGCTCAAGAAAACACTTAAGACTCAGGCACCAAAAGTAGCTATCCTTGAAGTTGACTGCCTTTATGAAAAAAGAAATAAAGCTATTAATGATTCCAATTTTTTGTTTGCTCCTTTTGTGTTTCATGTAAGATGGAAAGAACTTAGATTAAGTGATTTTTATACAATACCTGATCGAACTAAAAAATATGATATAACTAAAGGTTTTGTTCATTCCAATCAGATTAACAAATATCAGGCTGTCAATTACATGGGTAATGAAAATGCAAACCCTCTACCTATACCTAAGCGAAATCTAAGACAACTTAAAAACTTTATTGAGACATGTAGAATGAATAATATTGAAATAGTTTTTCTAGAACTGCCTAGTGCATCTTCATGGAATTATGCAAAACACAATTTCATTAAGGATTTATCAAAGGGTTTCAATATACCATTTATTGACCTTAATGTTAAAAAAATTAATTTCGATATTGATTTCTCAAGAGATTTCAGAGATAAGGGAGACCATATGAATGTTTTCGGTGCTGAAAAAGCAACAACATATATTGGAGAATATTTAAACGATAAATACAGTTCAATTTTATCTGATAAACGTAGCTATAAAGAGTATGCTTATTGGCAGGATGTTGTAGACCACTATAGAAGGAGCAATAATTGATTTTACATGGACAAGTAAAAATGAATTACGTTATATTTAACAGATAGTTATAGCGTACAGAATCACTTGACATATAATATTGTAATAATGGTTATATCATAGATTATACCAGGAAGGATAGTTTTATATTAAAGTTTTTTTACGATTCTTGTATCACCACAGTTTGTACGAAAGGTACAAACTCCTCTCAATTCCATTTAATGAGGTTTGAAAACTATGTTCCAAAGAACTATGAAATGGTTGAAAATCACCTATTAAAAACAAAAGGAAACTACATTATATTAGCTATATCAGAAGATACTGAGAAAGTAGACGAAATATTTGAGAATACTTTTAAAAAAAAATTATGTTTTGGTTGTTTAAACTCCCTGCTTGAGCAGGGAGTTTTTTAATCTTAGGGTTTCCTAGCAAAGCACTCACATTACACTTTTTAAGTCTATCCACTTTTGTTTTCGACAGGTGCCTGTCACCCTGCTGAGAACTCTAGGGTGTCTTATTTAGTATTCTTTCAAGTACAGGATCTCTGTTTTCCATATAATCTTTAATAGTTACTTCTACATTAATATCTGGATTTAGTGAATCCAGATCATCTTCAATCAGTTTATAATAATTTGATGAATAAGCAACTGTTATGTTAGAATTTTCTAAAGAAAACCTTTTAGTCTCACCATAATGATTGGGTTTGCCACCAGTACCTTCCCCTACTAAAGTGGCATTTGTATTTTTCTTAGCATAAATAGCTCCTTGTAAACCTGAAGAAATTGTGTCTCTACCAATTATAACGAATAATTTATCTGCCTCATTCATTTGCTTCTCTACTACAAAAATCCTATCAATGAAACTTCTCAGATACTGTTCATCGCCTCCAAAATTATTGCGCAAATCTATAACAAATTTTTCTGCTTGATTTTCATTAAGTACATCAAATAATTCTATTCTAAACTCATCTATAGGTTTATCCTCCATCTCATAGCAAACATTATACTTAAAATACAATGTTTTTGAATCATGTAAATATTCGTACCAATAATTTTGATCTGAATTTTTTCTATATAAAGGCATCTCTTTATTATCATTTATTACCCATTCAGTGTTTTCTTCCATAGCTTGCGATTTAATATCAATATTAACTAAATTGCCTTCACAATCTTTAAAAGTGAAAATCGCACTCTCAGTATTTTCAAGTAAATTTAATCCATGTAATATTTCAGGCAAACCTATATATCTGGGTAAGTTACTTTTAACCCATTGCGAATTCTCGTGTGAGATTATTTTGGTAATTTCTTCAATAACATCATCAATATTTTTTCCATTAATACTTACAAGTTGGTTATATAAAATATTTTCATAGTTTTTACTAGTGTTTGTTACGTATATATTTTTTTCGAACCAGTAAAATTTCAGTGGAAATTTCTTTCCAACTCCATATCTAATGCTTGTATGAGCATCACCAACAGAAGCAACAATCTTATAAAAACCAATCTTAATTTGATCATCATTTAAATATGGTATTTCTTTTTTAAAATTTTCTATTTGTTTTTCAAAATTATCTTTGGTAATATTAAAAAATAAGTTCTTATGTTTTTTAGGTAACTCAGTTGCAAAATAATCAATATCCTCAATCCATTGTTCATCTGATAGTTGCCTATTTATACTTTCTTTTACTTCTTGCTGACTTTTATTAACTTCAGATTCTAAATTTGTGCTTTGAGCTTGTTTACTATTCGCTCATGAAAATATAGAACTGGCAATAATAATTGTACTGCATATTAACGCTATGCTTTTGATTTTATTAGTTTTCATTAATTTATATTCCTCCCTTAAAACTTGCTAATATTCCTTATTACTTTTCTTATCCGCTTCTATTGCATCGATAGCTTCCTTACATTTATATTCAAGTTTTCCAAAAGTATCTATTATATACTTACTAGGTTTTTTAGGTAATGCTTTGCTCTCTTCATAAATCGAGAAAGTTACTCCTAAATTAATTTTCGTAATTTCTTCAAAATTAGCTAGATGCTTTTCATCTACAGAACCATAATGGCATTTAAAATATTCTTCAAACTCATTTAAGTAGAAAAATAGCTCCATCAAGTCTATAGAAAAATTAGGATTTACTCTTCTCCATTCACCACTTTCACTACTTATAGACCATAACTCACTCTCAGTTTCTTCAAGTTTTTTCATTACAAATCTACGGTCTTCTTTTTCATTAGAATATATCTTTTGACTTTCAACAAGTTCTTTGTTTAAATCATCCAATATCCTATTGGTACTTTCCGAAATATTTATAACACTATATCTCAAGAAAAAATCATTATTTTTTAATAGTTTTTCCTTTTCTTCTTTCATATTTATATATAAATTTAAGAGTACAATATTAAATATAATAGATATAATTATTACACTCTTCTTTGCTATTTTTGAATTTTTCATATAAATATATCCTCCCAATGTAAAAAGTAACCAACCATCATAGACTCAAGAAGCTCTTCATACGCTGCTTCCATAAAACAAAACAATACATCCCCTCTGAAATCAAAGGAAATGCATTGCTTTTATTTTTAATATACAGTTTCATCTTTACGTACTGATTAAATTTTCCCTGAAATAGTTACTCCTTTAGATTGAATCCATGGCAATATAGAATCACCAAAGTTTACTCTTTCACTAGATATATCAACTATATCATTGAATAAATCATATAAATTCCCTGAAATCATAGTTTCAGTTATAGCATGCTTTATTTCTCCATTTTCAATATAGAAACTATTTTTAGCAACACCTGAAAAATCACCATTACTATTTGGGTATCCCCCTGAGAACCTTCCAACAAGAATTCCCTTCTTAGTATTTTTAACCATTTCTTCAAAAGCTTTATCTCCTGGTTCAACTACAAAAATCTCCCCTGAGTTCTTAGCTCGTTCTTTACCGGTCTTGTTAGCACCGTATAATCCTAAAACAAATGATTTTAAAACCCCTTTTTCTATGATTGAAAAATCTTCTGCTTTGAATCCATCTCTTGTTACAAAATGACCATTTGAAATCTCATCACTAGTAGGATTTGAGCTAAATGTAAGCTTTTCACTTGCAACCTTTTCATTCAAACTATCCTTTAATCTGCTAGTTCCACTTATAAGTGATCCGTCTCCTAAAAATATTGCATTGTAATAATATAAAAAAGCACCTAAACAATCTGGTGTTATTATAATATCACCAACAAATTTTTCTGGAAGTGGTTTTGCATCTAATTCTTGAACAGATTGAGCCATTAAAGTTCTTATTGTTCCAAGCTCTATAAGTTCTTTTCCAATTTCCTTTAAAGACATACCTGTATAATTGAATGAAGATGTTTTCTTTCCATCTTTAGCAGTAAACATTACGCTCAATCCATACTGCCCTTTGTTTGTAACAAAGTCAACTCCATTTGTGTTGCTAAAGTATTGCTTTGATACTGTAAACTCAAATATAGATTCCTCGAATTTTATTTTTGGGAACTCTTTAGCTACTGCTTCACTTAAACCCTTTGATAACTCAAGCATTTTCTCTAATTCTGGTTCACTATTTCCAGCATTAAACTCTTCTGACTGTTGATTTGGAGCTATATCATTTGCTTCATCAGGCTGAGATGAGTTACTTAGATCAATTGCATTGGCAATAGCCTCATCTATCGCTTCTTTATTAGTTTTATTTATTGATATACTTCCAACTTTTTTATCATTGATAACTTTTATATTTAATGAGCTATCCATTGTTGTTCTAAGTAATGATATTTCTCCATGATTTATGTTAAACTCATATTTATCACTAGCAGTATATACACATTCCCCTTTGTCTATCCCCTTATTTGTGATAGCTTGTAGGCAATAATTAGTTATTTCTCTTCCCTTCATAATTATCTACCTCCTATATTTATTTTGCATTTTATTGCTGGTCCACCCATTCCAACTGGAATTGGCTGCTTCTTACCACACATACCTGCTGCTGACCATGACATATCATCTGAAACCATTGTTATTGTCTTTAATACATCAAATGCAACACCTGCTATTGTAGTATCCTTTATAGCTCTTCCAAGTTTACCATTTTTAATTTCATATCCTAAAGTCACTCCAAACATAAACTCACTTGTAGAATCCGCTTGTCCATTGCTTGGTTTAATTAAATAATATCCATCTTCTATAGAAGCAATCATATCCTCAAGCTTACTTTTACCTGGTAGAATAGCTGTATTTCTCATTCTTATTAGAGGTTCATCATTAAATTGATATGCTCTACCATTACCAGTAGCTTCAACTCCAAAATGATTTGCAGAATCTCTATTGTGCATAAATCCTTTTAAGATTCCATTTTCTATTATTGTAACATCCTTTGCTGTTACCCCTTCATCATCAATATAAATCGGAACTGGACATTGTTTACCTAAGGCAGTATTTGCATAGTCAACTAATGTTATAAGTTCACTTGCTACTTTTTCATTTAAGTAATCACCAGCTACAGAACCGCCTAATACTAAATCCGCCTCCGTAGTATGTCCAATAGCTTCATGAGCAAGAATTCCAGCTAGATCTGCATCAAGAATACAATCCTTAAGTCCAGCTTCTGCAAAAACCCCATCACACTTTTTCTTAAGATGATTATATGTCTCCTCAATTTTTGCAAATACCTTCTCAGTACTTTCAAAGTTATCTTCAAATTGACCAAACCCACCAACTATACCTGATACCTCAGTTACTTCTCCATCTTTTTCTATGTTCATTACAATATAAATCAAGCTTCTTGGAGTAAATGTATATGCTGTAGCTCCTTGTGATGTAATAAGATTCTTTTCCATATCTAGAGAGCTTAAACCAACTGTTCTACTGCTCAAATCAGTGTACTTTTTCTGAATATACTCATCAACTTCTTTTAAGAATCCCATCACTTCACTTTGCGTAGCTCTAGTTTTCTTTGTTGAAAGGTCCCTTTTTACCGAATCTTCAAAAACAGAAAAATCTTCTGAATTTTTAGATATTTCACTTCCTAATAATTTTGCATTATTATTAGCTGATTCTATTACTGCTTTTATAGTTTCTTCATCCATATTAGTTGCAGAAGCAAATCCCCAAGAACCATTGCATCGAACTCTTGCACTAACCCCACTTTTTTCATCCTTTGAGTTTCTTACAATATTACCATTTAACATAGCTATACTTTGATTAAAATTTCTTTGAGTTCTTAGTTCTGTATAGTTCGTACATCCCTTTAAATAATCAGATAAATTTCTACTAATCATACTAACCCTCCTATTTTATAACTTTCTAATTGTAAAAAAGTTCATTTTTTACAATAATATTATATTACCATATATTTCTTAATACAATCAATCAATTTAGTATTATTTTCATAAAATTAACAACTTATCCTTCTTATTCTAAAATAATAAAAAAGGAGCTAAAACTCAAAATAATTAATAAATCATTTTGAGGCAGCCCTTCTTTCTATAAAATTTCCAGTATATACTTCTTTAATTCATTAAATTTTTTATCAGTAATAATATCTTTATTTCTTTTCTTTGGAAGCTCAACAATTATTTCTTCCTTTATTACTGCAGGTTTATCTGATAAAATATAAATTCTATCTGAAAGGAAAATTGCTTCTTCAATATCATGAGTAATAAATACTACTGAAGCATTTAAATCATTAATAATATCTAAAAGCCAAAGCTGCATCTTACTTCTAGTAATAGCATCTAAAGCTCCAAAAGGTTCATCAAGAAGCATTATATCTTGTGAAAACATATATGTTCTTAAGAGCGCAGCCCTTTGTTTCATGCCTCCTGATAATTGGAAAGGATATTTATGTTCAAAGCCTTCTAATCCAAATATATGAAAGTATTTATTAACCTCTTCTCTTGCTTTTTTCTTTTTCTCTCCTTTTAAAACCAAAGGCATTGCCACATTATCAATTATCTTTTTCCAAGGAAGTAATAAATCCCTTTGATACATGTAGCTTACTCTACCCGTTTTACCTGTGAAATCTTTACCATCAATATTAATAGTTCCACAGTCAGGTTTTAAAAGACCAGATACTATATTGAAAATTGTACTTTTCCCACTTCCACTGGGACCTAATATACTTACAAATTCCTTTTCTTTAACACTGAGCGATACATTTTCAAGCACCTCTGTATCGCCAAAGTTTTTCTTAATGTTTTCTACTTTTAACTTTTCATTATTTAGGAAGGTGTTCATTAGTAAATGCCTCTTTACCCTCCATATTTTTCTCAATTAATCCCTTTTCATAAAGAAACTCAGTATAATTGTTCCATACTTCTTCTTTCATTTCGCCCCAATGTTCTGCATCAGCTTTATACTGTTTTGCTAAGTATTCTTGACTTTTCAGAACAAGTTCTTCATTATTCTCTGGAGCATGCTTTAAGAATATTTTTGCACTATCTTCTGGATTTTCAATACAATATTCATATCCTTTTGTTGTAGCCTTTAAAAATTTATCTGCAAGTTCCGGTTCATCAGCTAACAATTTTTCACTAGCTATTAATACAGGTGTATAATAATCTAATCTCTTATCAGTTTTTCCTAAGTCTATATAATTAAGTTCAACGCCTCTTAATTCTGCTTCAATTCCAGTCCATCCATAAAAAATCCATTGAAAATCCATATTGTTTTTAGTTGCAGCAAAGAAGTCTTCTGCTCCAACATCTATAATATCAAGCTTTGAAAAATCTGCTCCTTCGTTTTCCATAAGTGCTTTAAGTATAGCCGGCTCAGTTGGTGAACCCCATCCTCCATATACTTTACCTTCAAAATCTTTAGGAGTCTTTATATTTTTTTCAACTGGTGATGCAAATCCTGATGTGTTATGCTGGATAATAGCTGCTATAGCCTTAATAGGCAAAGGATTTTCTGCAGTTCTTGCATAAGTAATATCCTCTTGATAGCTTACACCAAATTCTCCCTTACCTGCTGCGATAAGGCTTGATGTTCCACCTTCAGCTGGTTGAATAATTTCTACATCCAAACCTTCCTCTTCAAAATACCCATTCTCTTTAGCAACATATAACCCTGTGTGATTTGTATTAGGAAGCCAATCTAAAATAACAGTAACTTTTCTTAATTCTTTACTCTCTTTTTCATTCGTTTCCTTGCTCTCATTTTTTACATTATCTTTACTATTATTATTTACATCCTTTTTATCAGTACAGCCCATAAAAAATACCGCAGTAAATATAAATACTGTTAAAAATGATATTAGTTTTTTATTCATTTTTTTATCTCCTTCATATATCTAGTGTAGAGTGTACTACACAGATTTCTTTTTTCCATTATGTACAATATCGGTGTTTCTTTCCCATGGCATCAGTAAATATTGAATCATAAATAATAACCCAAACAAAGCCATGCTTAAAACTACAATAATTAAAATTACAACAAAGACCTTATCTAATGCATATGCCTTTTTTACTCTAAGCATATAAATTCCAAGACCTTCTGAACCTCCAAGCCATTCCCCTATTACTGCACCCATAATACTATATGTGGCTGCAATCCTAAGTCCTGAAAAGAAATTAACCAAAGATGCTGGAAATTTTACAGCTCTAAATATCTGTAATTTGTTAGCACCCATTGACTTCAATAAATTTACCATATCCTTATCTACTGAATCTAGTCCATCCATTAAGCTTATAACTATAGGGAAAAAACAAACTAATACTACAACTATAACTTTTGGTAAAGTTCCATATCCAAACCACATTGCAAACAATGGAGCTAGTGCAATAATAGGAATAGTTTGAGATACTACCAATATTGGATAAATAGCTTTTCTTATTACTTTGATACTATCCATAAGGATTGCCAATATTAAAGCTAGTACAATTGCAATAGAAAATCCAATCATAGCTTCTCTTAAAGTAATATAAATATGTTGCTTTATTGTTGGAAGTATTTCAAATAAAGTTGTAAGTATATCTTTTGGTGATGGAAGCATATATCTTTCTACAATATTTCCATCCACCACAATCTGCCATATAATCAGTAGAGAAATTTGAAATACTATAGGTATTAATTTATTTTTTATATTTATATGTTTTTTCATTTATTGTAACACCTTCAGGTTTATAATCAATTTTTACAATTGAAACTACTCTTTCTGCTCCTTCTTTAACACAAATATTTTGAACAGCTTTTACAATTTCCATCAGTTCGTCTAAGTCACCTTCCATTGTTGTTTCCATTGGACCAACCTCATATTTAACCCCAGTAGATTGTATGTATTCAATAACCTTATCTACTACAGGATAAATTCTTGCATCCTCTACTACTGGTAAAACTTGAAGACTTACATTGATATTAGCCATATTTCTTCCTCCTTAATTATTTTTACTCAAATCTTTATCAATATGCAAAATATATAAGATAGGATAGAATACTATCCCATAAATAAAGCCCATTATCCTAAAAGAATAATGGGCTTATAACCAATAAATTGCGATATGTATTATAATAAACTTAAAATATACTATATTATATACGTCAACTTACACTTCCTCCGCTAGCATTACCTAGTTCAGGTTATAAGGGTCGGATTATAAATATCCCTCTCAGCCGATAACAGCTCCCCAAAGTTTACTATCAATTTTGAATTCCATATATAACTTATATAACTTAATAAAGAAACTCATAATTGATTTATTAAATTGTCCATCTATAATATACCTAATAAAATCTTAAATGTCAATTTTGAAGAATATTTATAGTATACCTTCATAACACATCTATTTATCTATGAATAGATGTCTGAGAATTCAATATTTATCATTTCAATGAGTGCTTCTGGTAAATCTATTCTAGCCCATTCTCGCTCATCATTTTCTTCAATAATCCTAACTGGTAAATTAATAATAAACTCACTTCCTACTCCATATTCACTCTTTAAAGTAATACTTCCTCCTTGCATTTCAACAAGCGCCTTAACCATGGAAAGACCTATACCACTTCCTTCACGATTTCTATTTAACGACTTGTCTACCTGCGCGAATCTTTCAAAAATCATATTCATTTTACTCTCAGGTATGCCTATACCAGTATCCTTCACTGAAATGCTTATATTATCTCCTTTATCATAAATATTTACTATTATATTGTCCCCTGGTTTTGTAAACTTTACTGCATTCGAAAGTAGATTCAGTATAATTCTTTCAATTTTGTTAGTGTCACAGCTCATTATTTTTTCTTCAACCTCAGTGTCAAAAGTCAGAATCACCCCTTTATCTTCTATATATTGAGCCACTGACAAGGTTATTTCTTCAACTATATGAACAATATTATGATTCCCCATTGATATATCATAATATCCTGCATCAATTTTTGTAATGTCAATTAGATTATTAACTAGCCTTATTAATCTAAAACAATTTTGTCTCATTATATTTATACGTTTTTCTAACTTTATATCAGCATCAATATTTGGCATTTTACTTCTATACACATCAAGTATTTGCACTGTTCCAAGAATGATATTTAAAGGTGTCCTCAATTCATGGGATATATTTGCAAAAAACTCAGTTTTGATTTTATCGTATTTCTTAACCTCATCTAGCATCTTCTTATTTATTTCAACTTTCTTCTGTAACTCTTCTGCTTTCTTTCTTTCTGTAATATCTCTGACTGCTACAAGAGTTGCATTTTCACCTTTATATATAATACAAGTGGTTTTAACCTCTACATCTATTTCTCTTCCATCAACCCCTATAAGTTTTTCTTCCATTAGTGGTGCAGTATCTCCAACACTCTTCACATCTTGAATTCTCTTATTAACCATTTCATGATAATCTTTTTTTATAAAAGCCATTACTGATTTCCCTAAAATTTCTTCTTTACTCTTCACCCCGAAAAGGTCTAATACACCATCATTACCAAATATTATCTTACCATTCTTATGTACACAAATTGCATCTGGAAAAAAATTCACAAGCTGACGATAACTCTCTTCACTTTCTTTAAGCTTTTTTTCATTTTTCTTACACTTAGTAATATCTCTTACAGTTGCACTCACAACCTTTTCTCCATTTAAATAAAAGACGTGTGCATTTACTTCCATGTTTAAAGCAATACCACCCTTAGTTATAAAAGGGAACTCCAAAGTTACGTTACTATTATCTTTATCTTTTTTTAATATACAAAGTTCTTTATCATAAAATTCTCTAGGTACAATATCATATGGTGTCATAGAACTAAACTCTTTCTTAGTATATCCAAACTTTTTACAGGCAGCATCGTTCACCTCTATAAAATGATCTAACTTACCGTCTTCGGTTAAACCATGTAAAAAAATCGCATCATTGGCGTTATTGAATAGTTCTTTAAATTTGTTTTCACTCTCAATTAACGCCTGTGATTTTTGCCTGATGTTACGTTTCAAAAGACTAATTATTAACACTACACCGAACAGTATAATGGCTTCCTCTAAAATATTAAAAAAGCTTCTATAGTGATAGTATATTTTATTGTTTGAAATAGTAAATGAATAAAAAAGATAGCCTACAGCAATAATTGAACTAATTATCCCTGAAGATAAATCACCTATAAAAATTGAAATTATTATAATAATAGAAAAAACACCTATACTATCTGGAATTTGAAATCCTGTTCCTTGAGTCATTAAAATTACTAAAATATAAATAAACATAAAAAAAGGTCCTGCAATTACTTTCCCTTTGATTTTCATCATTAATTATTCTTCCTTTCAGAATATTTATAAGGTTAAAATTACCTTTAATTACAAAAACATATAATTTAGTATATTCTGCAACAATATGAGATTTCCTTCAAGGAAACATCGCAATATTAGACATTATTTAAATATACAAAATATAGTTACGAACCAAGCACCAATACATACATTACACTGGAAAACTAAAAACCCCCTCTTTCCAACTCTCAATATTCTCCTTAACTTCTTCCAATAATTTTTCTCCACCTATTGCTATTGTTCCTTCATGTGATTTATAAATTATCCAATCCATTTTTTCAGAACACCAAAAACCTTCTGAACAGCAGCAATAATGATGATTAAATATTGTAAAAACTGAAGTATCCATTACACAGCTTACTCCACAACCAATTCTAATCTCATAAATTCTTTCTTCTCCTATTTTCTTTAGAGCCTCTTTAACTTTATTAAATCTAATTTCATCATAAAAAAAGTCTTGGTTAAAAACGATAATATCCTCTCTACCTGAACCTGTAAAAGGATCACAGAAATGTCCTATTTCCCATTTCACATCTATTCTTTCTTCAATATTATCAATTTCCTCTAACTTCAAAGTTCTTCTGTGAAACATAGGTTCTACGGAATTTAATTGATTTTCTACTACAGTTTCTATGTAGTTGATTAGTTGATTCTTGAGAATCTTGATTATTCCTTTCTCTTCTTCTCTGGTATAATTTCGATTAAACTTAAAATATTTTGATTTAATTTCATTACTCTCTATTGTCTTAATTATTTTTGTATTCAATTCTTCCACTGATTTATAATCCTCTGGTATAATTTCTTCTATACCTATTAAAATATAATTTATTGTATCTTCTAAACATCTAGCTTTTATAGTTTCAGACACTAACTTTACTAATTTAGGATCTTTACTTTCTATAAATTCTTTTTCTCCAATTTCTTTTATAATTTCAGAATTAATTTTATAACATTCATTTAACTTGTCTTTTAAATCCTCAATTTCCTCAATACAATATTTTCTTACTAATGTGTGCATTGCTGCTACTTTTTCCATATATAATCTCCTTTATTCTTATCAATAATTGATCAAAATGGTTATGTACATTATTTTACTATTTAGTGCTAATATTGTATAGACGTATTTGTATGAACCCATTCATACCTTTAATTGATTAATATAAAAAAATAGTTTAGTATTAACTTATATTTTAAATAGGGTTTTTCAATGATTTATTGTTAAAAATATAAATATGAGGTGTGTAACAAATGACAAATCAAGCGTATGGGTTAGTTTTAGCAGGTGGCGGTGCAAAGGGCAGCTATCAATTAGGAGTTTGGAAATCATTAAGAGAATTAGGTATTGAAATAGAAGCTGTTACAGGCACTTCAATTGGTGCTTTAAATGGTTCCATGATCGCTTTGGATGCTTTTGATGAAGCTTATGATTTATGGTATAATCTAAAACCCTCTACTGCTATCAAAGGAAATGAAATGGTTCTTGAAAAATTAGTAAATAATGATATCGATATGAAGTCATTTAATCCAATTTTAAAGTATATGAGAAATGTTTTAGAAGAAGGTGGTTTAAATATTGATCCCCTTAGAGAAGTATTAAAGGTTAAAATTGATGAAAATAAATTAAGAGCCTCTAAAATCGACTTTGGAATAGTAACAGTATCTCTTACAGATCGGAAACCGGTAGAAGTTTTCATAGATAAAATACCCCAAGGAAGATTACATGACTATCTTATTGCATCTTCAAATTTACCTGTGTTTAAATCTGAAGAAATTGACGGTAAAAAATATCTTGATGGATGCTTTCACGATAATCTTCCAATTAAATTGATGGCATCAAAGGGCTATAAGAAAATAATAGCTGTTGATCTTGGAGCATTTGGTGTTAAAAGAAGTGTAAAAAAAGACGACTTAGATATAACATATATAACTCCATCTGAACCCCTAGGGAATTCATTAGAGTTTAAAAAAGAAACAGCCAGAAGGAATATAGACATGGGTTATTATGATACCTTAAAAATATTTAAAAACCTCCATGGTAAAAAATATTATCTTAATAACTTGCCTGAAGAAGATTATATAATGAATAGATTATTATCTTTTCCTGAAAGTCTAGTAATCAATTTAGGAAAACTCTTTGGTATTGAGGGGATATCCTATAGAAGAATGCTATTTGAAAATATTCTTCCTAAAGTGGGCGGACTGCTTGGGTCTTCTGATAGTGATGACTATTCAACAATAATTTTGAATTTATATGAATTTGTTGCAGAAAAACTTAAAATAGATAGATATACAATCTATAATTACGATGATTTCGTAGAATTGGTTACTTTAAAACTTAGTGAATATTCACCAAAAAATATTGAACTAAAAATAATTCCGAAAATCCTAAAGCAAAGTAATTTATATAAATGGTCTTTAAAGGATGAATTATTAACTCTAGTTCTAATGAAGATTGTTTTAGCTGAAAGTGATTCTGTTAAAGAAGTGATTGGACACTAGAATAAGGTATAACTAAAAGTAGGCTATATGCCTACTGAGTTTTTTTACAAAGTTACAATATATTGTTTTGACTCTGTTTTCTGTCTTAAGAATTTCAGGCGTTGAAAAAGCCCAAGGTCAAGGAACAAGATGAGCGAGCAGCGCAGCAGCACAGCGAGTCTTAGTGACGATGAGATTGGGCTTTTTCAACAGCCTGAGTAGGCTATATGCCTACTTTCATCATACCTCTTTTAAATTATTATTGTAGTTCCGTCAAACTTTGTAAGACAGAAACCCTTAAAGTTCTCGTTATAGGTTTTCATAAAGTCATGAATAATTCCAATTGCAACAGCTTCTCCTATTTTTAGTCCTTCTATTCCATCTGAACGCCAGTGAACACCTGCAGTATCTCGACCAAGAGAAAGATTAGAAGCAAGCTTATTTAGTTCACCAAGAACGGTGAGGGGCGTACCTGTATAAGGAAGTACAGATAACCCATCAGCACTAGCTACAAGTGGGTGCGGTATAATATAATCTTCATTAAAAAATGCTTTCATCATAGTAACACCTGCTCCAGCAATAGCAGCGTGCCCTGCTGGATAGGAAGGATGAGTAGGACTTCCTTCTGGATAAGCCATTGGCAACAAGTACGTTCCATATCTCTCGAAAACTTTAGAAACAGCCATACAATTTAATATTTCTGAGTTAATAGGATAACTAGTAGCCCCTGTTAAGTTATTCTGAACACATCCTCCAAATGCCTCTGGTCGTAATCGACGGTGAACTAAGAATTTTTGGAACCAAGCAGATTCTAGTGCTATCCTCGCTGATTTTCCAATCAAATCTAAAACATATGCTGACCCAAAGGTAACAAAGCCATTTTGTGTTTTAGAACATATATAAGGATTTTCTGAACACATTGCTTTCTTACCAAACCCTAATAAAATCAGGCAAGCATTTAGCATGCTTTGATAAGTGAAATCTCCATGAACCCATTCAGATAAATCTCTACCATCACGAATATATCGCGGTTGAGGGTCGTATTCAGGTAATTCACTTGGAACACCTCCATTTTGAATATTTAACCATTCATCATATGAAGTCATATAGTCTTTTCCAGGTAATGCAGTACGGTAATGTTGTACAAGAGTTTTTGATCCATATGGAACATCCAAGCACAAAAATTGTGAAATATAAGGGCCTATCAAATCTCCCTCTAGATTACCACGAAATATTGTTCCTGGAGTAACTTCTCCATCCTCTTTTGGTCCACGATAATCTGAAAACTGGGACATATCACTAGCTGCTTCACTAATAAGAGTATTAGTATCATAGTCAGCAAAAGGTATATCACGAGTTAATGCTCTCCAGTAATCTTCACCCATCTCACTAGCCTCCCATGCACTACTAAAGGTAGGTGCTACAGGCATAGTTAAATGATGAGAATTTGGTCCTTCCAAATCAAATGCATAAGCTCCCTGAGGATTAGCAAATTTTCTAACCCCACCTAACGGGATATCTTCAAACATTTCAGGATTTCCTGTTGTTAAAGCTCTAATCCATATACTATAGCCCCCCTTATTAACCTCACCTAGTTCATTGTGGGGCATTACCTTAGAAAAATTCCCAATTTTATTTGGATATAAGTCTTCATCTCCATTACAAGGGTGATCTGGTAATGGAAGGTTTTTTTGAAAACTAGCTGCATCTACACGGATTTTATATGCTTTTTGATTAGTTTGCCGTGGTGTTAATGGTCCAATTTCGTAAGATTTAATTGGTTTATAATTTCCATTTATTTCTTCATTATCATTTTCATAAATAATTAATTTTTTCTCATCTTTTAAATTGTTCAACTCTTTTTTCCTCCTAGTGAAATCTATCATAATATAATATATGCACGTGGCTTAGCTTCTGCCCCCATCCACTCTTAGGATTGAGGCAGACCTTCATCCGTTTTTCTCAAAAAGTAAATAAGGAAGCAGATATTATTTTATCTACCTCCTCAAACTGGTGAATTATTCATATCATATTGAGATAAAATAACCATCATGATTTATCATGATGGTTATTTTATACTGAGTTCTATTCAATAATCATTTTCGGATCTTTCCTATTTTTTGTTCCTTGCTCATATGAATAAGCTGCTTTTATTAATTTACCCTCTTCAAACTTTGATGCCACTAAAGTGATTCCTATAGGTTCTCCACCTTCTCTATATCCAGTTGGAATTGTAATCGCCGGATACCCTGCTGGTGCATAAACACCTGAAAAATAATTACTTAATGTTAATAAAACTTCAACATCATTATCTTTCAACACCTTGTCTATAGCATCACCAGCTACTTTTCTATTATTTTCAATATCTTTCTTTATTTCTTCCTCTGTAAATTTATTTTCTTGTGCCATTTCTATTAAAGCTTGATTGTATGGAGCTCTATTTTCCATATCTTCTTTATTAAATTTTATTATATCTTCTATATTTTTAATATCCTTTGAACCTATATTCTTTAAATACTGATTTACATCATTCTTATAACCGTGTACAAGTACATTCATATAATTAACTCCAAAAGCTTCCTCTCCTGCTTTTACTTCTATAACCTCAGCTCCTAGATTCTTTAAATCTTCAACAGCTTTATCTAAGATTTCCTTATCGCCTTTTCTATAATTTGAAACTACCATGTCATCTACTAATAAACCTATTTTCATTCCCTTTAATCCATCTTTATCTAAGAATTTAGTATAATCAACACCCTCAAACTCTTTAGCATTTTCTGTTTCAATATCATTACTATCAAATCCAACTAATTCATTAAATAAAATAACGGCATCTTTAACGTTTTTCCCTATTGTTCCCGCTGTATCTTGAGCTTCTGCTATAGGTATTATTCTATCTCTACTTAATAGTCCTAAAGATGGCTTTATTCCAACAACTGAGTTTTGGCTTGATGGATATATCATTGAACCAGCTGTTTCTGAACCTATAGAAATTGGCGCTAAACCAGCTGCTACTGATGCTGCTGAACCTGAGCTTGAACCACCTACATCAAAACTTCCATATGGATTATGTGTTTGTCCACCTAATGCAGAATATCCATTTGATGAATTACTAGACATAAAATTAGCCCATTCACTCATATTCGCTTTTCCTAAAATAATACCATTTGCTTTTCTTATTTTCCCAACAATAAAAGCATCTCTATCACATTTAGAATTTTCTAAAGCTGCTGCGCCTGCAGTATTATGCATTTTATCTCCTGTACCAATATTATCTTTTAATAATACTGGTATACCAAAAAGATTTCCATCAATTTTTCCATTATCTAATTGCTTATCTAACTGTTTAGCTATTTCTATAGCATCAGGATTTAATTCTATTACAGTATTTAATTTATTCTCATCATACATTTCTATTCTTATAAGATAAAAAGCTGTAACTTCCTCTACTGAATAAGTTTTGTTTTTAAAGCCTTCTTGAATCTTTGTAACATCACTATGTAATATTAACTCCTCTAATTCTTTAAATCTTTCCTCACTGATTTTTTCCATACTTTCTTTAAATGGTGAAAAATCTAAAGTCTTTTTACAAGAAGTTTTAACCTCATTTGTATACTGTTTTTTAACTTGAGCTTTGATTTGTCCATCTGGCATAAATCCTTTAATCTTATAATATAGAAATCCACCTGCACCCACTGCTAATATTAATCCACCGATTAATATTTTTTTTAATATCTTCATATTATTTATCCTCCTTTTTACAAACATAAAAATCTATTTTATAATACTTCTCCTGGTTTATCTAGGTTTTGAATTGCTTTAATACGCTTTGGCATTATAGGATGTGATGCTGTTAAGTTATGTACCCAACAGAAAATCCCTTTGCAATTTTTACTTGTTTCAAGATACTCATCAATATTAACTTGTTTATAAAGATGTTTTCCAGCTGATAGTACTATTAATCCATCTACTCCCTCAGGACACAACCAAGCGGCATGACGGTCACAAGTATACTCTTTTACACGACTTTGAGTTGACCCCCAAATAGGTATCATAGATGCAAAAATCTCCACAATAACCATTCCCATTGTGGCATGTTTTCTCTTTAGGTGTGTTAGCTCGTGCCCAATCACAAACGCTAATGTATCTAAATCTTTGTGTTCTAAATAACACAGTTCAAATATATCTGAATTAATTGAAATATATTTTCTTGAGAAAAATGCCGTAGCAAAAGCATTTATTACTCCACCAGCTTGGACTACATAAGCCTCTGGTACATATCCCATCTCTAGTTTATCTGAAAAGTTCTTTATAACCTGATAAACTTCTGGAAATTGTTTTTCAGTGATTTGTATAGAAGTGGCTCTTGATTTAGCATATTGTTTACCCATACCAAAGATTACAATCGGTATTACTACGAATGCACCTGCTGCTACCTGTATAATTTCTTCGTCAATACTATCAATATTAATTAGTGCGTAAAAACCTATCCCAACAATGCTAGTTACTATTATAATAAAAATCACTATATTCATAGCTCTCATTTTTTTTTCCCAAGGATGAATTAAATTTTTACTGATACTTTTATAACTTTCCATTAAACTGTCTCCTTTTAATTTATTAAATTATTCTTCAATAAATTTACTATATGCACCAGAGTACATGTCAATAGCCAATTTACAACATTTTTTTCATAAACTACGTAGTTAACAACATGGTTTGTGATATAATTAATTTTTAAGAAATGGAGGATCATAATGAAAATAAGCCAATTCGCAAAAAAGTTCAAAACAAAAATCACAACTATTCGCTATTATACAGATAAGAATTTACTTTATCCTAAATTAAAAGGTTCTTATTATGATTATGATGCTAGCTGCGAAAAAGATATGGAATATATTATAAAATACAAGCAAATGGGCTTTTCAATAAATGAAATAATCAAAATCATTACTTACAAGCGTTTTTCAAAAACATTGAATTCTATAGAGATAGAATTAATAAATAATATTTTAGAAGATAAAAAATCTGAACTTCACAGTCAAATAAAAGAACTTAAAACGAGAATAGAGTATATTGATACTTTTAGCAATGAACTTGAACTCCAGACAAAAAAAGAAATTTATGGTTTTCCATTTAGTTGTGTTCACCTATTAATATGCCCTCACTGCGGAGAACAACTTACACTATATGAATGTAACGTTACTAGTAAGGGCATTGTAAATGGAAAATGCAAGTGCGTAACTTGCATCTATGAATGTACCATTGAAAATGGAATAATTAACTGTAGAGAAGATAGATTATTAATCAAAAATAAATCAGAATTAAATAAACTGAACTTTCTTAATCAATCTCTTTGTGAACAATTTGATTATTTAGGTAGCAAAATTAAAACTTTAAAAGATTTTTGGGATAAAGGTAATGTTTTTTTATTCAATGGAGCTGATATTGAAATTATTAGTATGTCCCTTCTAGATAAAACAGAGGTCAATAAAACCTACATATTTACAGAAAGTTCTTATGATGTGCTAACTGATGTTAAAATCAAAGTTGAAGCCAAAAATTTAAAAGGAAATTTTTTATTTATTTGTCATAAAGATATTATTCCTTTAAAGAAATGTGCCGACCGCTTAATCGACCTCTTTGGTATTAACATGAATGCTATTCACGCTAGTGAGACAACCTGTAATATAGATATTACAAAAGAAATCATACTGCCTAATAGTAAATTTTGCGGAACTTACTTTCATTGTACTAGTGAAAATAGAACTCTAAATACCATTGATTCCATGTATATGGATGATAATTCAATTACAAAGATTTATAATAATATTGGTATCAAAATCCAAACGAAAGAATTAATAGGTCAATCTAATGAACTAGGAAAATTACTTCCTTTAGAAAGATATAAAGAAGAACTTTTAGGTATAACTACAGTTACTGGAATTTTGTCATAATAAGATAAAATAACCATCATGATTTCTCATGATGGTTATTTTACAATTTTTATAACTACTTTCCTAAATTTTCATAATAGTCCTCAATAGCATCTCTCAATGCTCTTACACCAAGGTTAGAACAATGCTTTTTATTTTCTGGGAGTCCACCTAAGGCTTCTATAATATCATCTTCAGTAATTTTTAGTGCTTCTTCTAAAGTCTTTCCCTTTGCAATTTCTGTTGCCATACTACTAGTTGCGATAGATGCGGGACATCCCTGCACTAGAAAACTAATATCCTCTATTACATTATTTTCTACTCTTATGTAAATATCTAAGTAGTCACCACACTGAGGATCTCCATTTGATCCTTCTCCATTAGGATTATTTATAATTCCTACATTTCTTGGACACATAAAATGCTCTATAACAATATCTGAATAATCATCTGTAAACATAAAATTCACTTCCTTCTAAATATCTTTAAGTACAGATACCAAAACTATACAGTTAATTAGAATAGCTTGTACTCTTGTTAATCAACATAAACCGTTTCAAGTAATAGGTATATTGATATTTTTCATTTTTATATTACTCGTTTTTTTAGTTATTGTCAAATGCCATGAATGAATAATTAATATTAAAAAACTCTTTCTATCCAAAGAAAGAGTTTTTATATGTTTACACGATTTTATAACAATGATTTAATGGCCCGCTTCCTTTACCAATGTCTAAATTTGCTCTTAATGCTCCAGTTATATATTCCTTGCTGTTACGTATACTTTCTTCAATATTGTGACCTAAAGCAAGGTTACTAGCTATAGCTGATGATAAAGTGCATCCAGTACCATGTGTATTAGAGTTTATAATTCTCTCCCCTTCAAACCAATGGATTGTACCCTTAGAGAACAATAAATCATTGGCGTTATCTTCAAGATGTCCACCTTTGATTAAAATGTGTCCATCATAATTTTCAGCGATTTTCCTAGCTGCCTTCACCATATCCTCTGTTGTCTTTATTTTAAATCCACAAAGGATTTCTGCTTCAAAAAGATTAGGCGTAATAACTGTTGATAAGGGTATTAATTCATTTAACAACATATTTATAGCATCATCATTAAGAAGTTTGCTACCTGATGTTGCTACCATAACAGGATCTACAACAATATTCTTCGGTTTATACTCTTTTAACTTTTCTGAAATTGCTTCAATAATCTCAATTGATGCAACCATACCTATCTTTATAGCATCAGGGAAAATATCTGTGAATACACAATCCATTTGATTTTTCACAAAATCCACTGAACAAGCTTCTATACCATAGACACCTGTTGTATTTTGAGCCGTTAGTGCAGTTATAACACTCATTCCATAACATTTATGGGCTGTTATTGTTTTTAAGTCTGCTTGAATACCCGCTCCACCACTACAATCTGATCCCGCAATAGTCAATACTTTCTTCATTTCAACACCTCTAATTTCATTAAATAATTTTTTCTCTGTTTTTTGTTCTCTGTTCTTTTCAAAGATTTCCCTATATAAAAATATTTTCGCAAATATCCTTTAGTTCACGAGTAGATTTGGAGATATCTTTCTGAGCAAGAATTGCTGATATTACTGCAACTCCATTAATTCCACTACCTTCTAATGACAGTATATTCTCATTATTGATTCCGCCTATACCAACTACTGGTATTTTTACTGATTCACAAATATTTTTCAATGTATCAAAGGAAATATCACGAGTATTTTCTTTTGTATTAGTGGAAAACATTGCACCCACTCCTAAATAATCTGCTCCAAGTTTTTCTGCAAGTATCGCTTCCTCCACAGTTCCTACCGAAACTCCTAGTATTTTATCTTTACCTATAATTCTTCTAGCTTCTTCTATTGATATATCATCTTGTCCTATATGAACACCATCAGAATCACTTTTTATTGCAATATCTAGATTATCATTGATTACAAAAGGTACATTATAGCAATGAGCTAACTCTTTCATTTCTATAGCTAATTTCAAGAAACTCTCATTATCTAATTTCTTTTCTCTCAACTGTAAAAAAGTTACCCCATTAATCAAGCTTTCCTCAACTTGAGAAGCTAGACTATGGTCACCTAACCAACTTCTATCTGTAACAAGATATAAAAGTAATGACTTATTATCTAATTTCAACCTTAGCACCTTCTTTCAGTGTTTCATAATCCATTAAACTTACACTATCCATCAAGTAAGTTCTAAAACTTCCAGTTCCCTCACCCTTTGCTACTGTCTTTTCATAGGCTTTTTCTCCTGCTAATCCCATTACTGTAATTGCCATTACTGTTGCACTTAAAACATCATTTTTATTAGAACCACAGTATGTAGCTATTACACTACCTGTCATACAACCTGTTCCTGTAATTCTTGACATCATCTCATGTCCATTACGTATTAAGCGTACCTTTTCACCATCTGTTACTATATCTATAGCACCCGTAACAGCAATAACACAACTGAATCTTTTAGCAACTTTTTTCACAAACTCAATAGCTTCTTCAATATTCTGGTTATCAATAACATCCTCTTCCTGTACGTCCACTCCACCAGTATTTTTTGTCTTTGTATACAAAGCTTTTATCTCTGACATATTACCTTTAATAACAGAGAAATCAATTTCATCAATTAGAATATTTATTGCTTCATTTCTTAACTTTGAAGCTCCCACCCCTACTGGATCTAGAATCACTGGTATTCCTAGTTCATTAGCTTTCTTTCCTGCCTTAACCATAGATTCTACTGTCCTTTTGTTAAGTGTGCCTATATTAATGTTTAAAGCATTACTAATAGATACAATATCTTCTACTTCATTAATATCATCCGCCATAAGAGGTGCTCCTCCTGAAGCTAAAACAATATTAGCACAATCATTTACAGTTACATAATTTGTTATATTATGTACAAGTGGTGGATTTAATTTCACATTTTCTAATAAACTCTTAAACATATTACTACTCATCTCCTATTTGCTTTTTCGTGTCATATATATTTTTTTCTTTATTCTCTGTTCTTTCTTCTTTTTATTTATAACTCATATTCCAAAAATTCATTTCATGCTCACAGGCTTTTAGATATATTTTAATTAACTTTTCTTGCTCTTCTTTATCAATATTTTCACAGATTCTATCTAAAAGTTTACATGAATTCACGCTAAATTCTTCAAAATCCTTTCCCGCATATGCTTCAATCCATGGAGCATAATAATTGTTTTGCAATTCATCCCCACATTCTTTCTTTAAAGTTTTTCCTATATATTCATAAGTTAATGTACAAGGTAGTGCGGATACAAATATTTCTTTGATGTCCCCACCTTTTGTGAAACCTAGCATATAATCTAAGTAACCTCTATTTTCTGGTTTTACTTTCATATCATCTACTATATACATATCTAAATCATAATCTCTAAGATATTTTATATGCATATTTGTTTCGTCTGCTACCACAACTCCTATACAGCTATGTAAAAATTGCAAATCTTCTATGGTTTCTGCTAATAAAAAAGCACTGGCATAAACTTTTGCATACTCCTTAAGATACAGCGAATCTTGAATTAAATAATTCCTATACTTTTCTCTATCCAAAGTTCCATCTTTTAATCCCTGTATAAAAGGATGTTTCATATAAGATTCATGAAACTTTACAATTCTTTCATCATTTAAAATTTTTCTTGAAAAACTCATTTTATACCTCTACTCTTGATTTATTATTTATTTTTCTAAAGACCTTCAATGGTAATATAGCTAGTACAACAACACTCAAGAAAGCTTCTACTCCATAGCCTAAAAAATTATACATAATTGAATAAGCCCATACATTCATACCTTCTGGAGCGTATTGTCCAAAGAAAATAACTCCTGATAATATACTGAAGAAAGTTGATAATAGTACAGCTATTCCTGCTCCTGCAACTAATCTATTTTTTTTCAACGTTCCAAACATAGGAGTAAATGCAACAGATATCATTGCTCCAAAATAATCTAAAGGCAACTGCATTAAATAATATGGTGGTTGAATAATAATCTTAGTCGATGCTACAACAATAGCACAAATTATTCCTTCTTCCATACCAAATACCACCGAAAGGATCATTATTGGAAGGATTGATAACAAGCTACATCCTCCTCCTTGTGGAAATGGAATTATTTTTATCATATAAAGTACAATTGTCATTGCTGCAACAACCCCAATTCTTGCAAGGGACTTTGCATTAAATACAGTTTTCCTCATTGTTTTGAAACTTACAAATAAAACTACTAATGTTAAAATCACGGCTAAACTATTAGCTAAATTCATTTTGAAACTCCTCATCTTAATAAGACATATTCAAATAAATAACTAGAGGGAAAACAAAAAAACGTATCACCAAAAGGGTAACACGCATAAAGTATCTGCAAAATTTTTCCCTACGCTGGCATTATCCAGATCAGGTTAAGGCATAATGAAATATGCCTAAGGGTTTTCATCGTATCTATATGTATTCTCAGCCTGATTACACAAGCTCCCCTACCTATATTCATTTGTAACTAAATTATATGTTTTTTTACAAAACTAGTCAATGTTTTTTATAATATGTATTTTTATACCATCTCTAACTCAACTGTAAAACATATTTCAACTTGATAAAAGACCTTCTAACTCCCCAAATCATATAAATAATTTACAAACAAAGCTTTCTTCTAAAAATATCACATAAATGTTATAATTATACAATAAGCTATTTGAATTTATAAACGAGGTGATTTTATAAAAAAGGATGTTTATTCTGTAAAAAAAGATCTTTATTCTGAAAAGACAAAATTGGGTTATTTTATTTTCTTGATATTTATCCTGGTATCAATCTTTTTTAATTTCACAATACATGGGAATTTAGTATTAATCATATCTTGGTCAACTCTTGTGATTTTAAGATTTATTATTTATAAATACGAAAGATTAGTGTTACTTCTTTTTGCTATTCCAGTTTCTATATACTTTATACTTCATTTAAACTACATTTATTATTTAAGCCTAAATGTATTTCTTGTTTTTTCTTTATCACTGATTTTAATTCACAATATTCTTAAGGATACATCTAAAAATAAGTTTGTACAGATTTTAGTTATACTTACGATAATTTCTTTAAGTATATTTATGGATCTTTATGAACATAAAAATGGTTTTATAAAAGACCCTGATTTGAAAAAAGTTATAAAAAAACAACTAAAAAAAGATGATAAGAAAATAACATCAGATAATATAAAAAAAATAACCTACATTTCTTCTCGTAATAATTCGATTTTAAAAAACTTAGATGGAATTAGTAATTTGAACAGTTTAGAAGTACTATCTATAGATGATGCCACTGCACTTAAAGATTACAGCGAATTATCTTATTTAACAAAATTAGATTATTTATCTATTGGACATTCTAAGCTAAGCAATTTGGCAAGTGCAGAAAAATTAAATTCCTTAGAAATACTATCATTGGACAAGTGTAAAATTGATAATAACCTTAATTCTGAAACTTTTCCAAATTTAAAAACACTTTGGCTAGACAATATAACAATTGAAGATTTATCATTTATTAAAAGTCTTAATTCTCTAGAAGAATTGAGGTTATATAATTGTAAAGTCAAGTCCTTAAATGGAATTGAAAACTTAGTTAACCTAGAAAAACTTAACCTAACAAAATCTTCAATAGATAATAAGGATGCTCTTAAAAAAACGCCTTATCTAGAGGTTACAAGTTGCACTGCTCATGACACATTTGATACCATAGAAAAAGTATTAGGACCATCCACCTACTAGAATTATTATAAAAAGAAAGGTGAATTTTTGCAAAACAAATAATAACTCAATATAATTAAAAATAAATAGTAAAGTGGGGAAAAATATTTGAAAAACTTAACAAATACAAGCATAAAAATGAAAGAGAATCTGACACAAAAGGATTATAATCAGATTAACCTTTTAGAAAGCATTTGTCTAAAAAAAGATAAGACATCTCTTAAATTAGAATTAGATTATAAACTTAGTAGAGCACAATGGAATCAAGAAATACTAAACGAGTGTAATGAATTTATGTTTTATGAAGACAATTTGCTTATTGGTTATATGGGGATTTGTCAATTTGGAGGGTCAGAGATAGAAGTCAACGGTATGGTTCATCCTGATTTTAGAAGAAACGGTGTCTTCAAAGAGTTATATGAAAAAGTTAAGGAAGAGTTTAATAAGCGCTCCTGTGATAGAATGCTTTTACTAAGTGATCATCACTCCATATCTGGTCAGGAATTTATAAAGACAACAGATGCAACTTATGATTTTTCAGAGTATGAAATGTACTTAAAAAACACAGTAAATAAAACAGAATTATCCAATAGAGTTACTTTGAGAAAAGCAACCAATCAGGATGCAAGAGAAATAGCTATTCAGAATGCCATTTACTCTGGTGAGGAATTCGCTGAAGAACAAATCACATTACCGGAAGATGAAGAAAAAAGTGGACTTACTATTTTCCTTGCCGAATTAGATTCAAAGATTATTGGTAAAATAGGTCTAGAACTTAATCAAGAGATTGGCGCAATCTATGGTTTTGGAGTGCTTCCAGAATATAGATGCAACGGTTATGGTAGAGAAATTTTAATGAGTTCCATTGAAAATCTTAAAGAAAGAAATGCACAAGAAATCAAACTTCAAGTTGTTATTAAAAACAACAATGCTTTAAATCTATATAAATCCTGTGGATTTGAAGTAACATCAATAATGGATTACTATGCTGTAACTAAGTAATTACATAAGCTAAAAAATTATAACTAAACTATTTAATTATTCTTCCTAATATCCCTAACCCTTTGCCCTTGAGTAAGAATAGTAAAATCCCATGCTTTTTAGCATGGGATTTTACTATTCTCATAAATATATGCGATTGCATTGTAAATATAATTATTTTTATTGTTGCTAATTGACTAATATCTGAGAAAAGCATAAAATTATATAGGCTGTGAAGGAGGTGATAAAATGAAGATTTTTAAGCAAATATCTTTGATATTAATAATATGGGCTGTAGGAGAATATTTTAGTTCTTTAATATCCAATATAGTTGCAATTCCAGGAAGCATAATTGGTATGATAATTCTATTCTTTTTATTATTAACCAATATAGTAAAACTTGAACACATTGAAGAAACTAGTGAATTTTTATTAAATAATATAGCCTTCTTTTTTATACCTTCAGGAATTGCATTATTAAATTATATGGATATACTTAAAGTTAACTGGTTGTCACTTTCAATAGTTATAATATTGAGTACAATTATTGTTATGGGAGTTACCGGACTTGTAGTTAATTTTATGATAGGAAAAAAGCAAATTAGGGTTACGAAGAAATAAGAAACTAATAGACAAGTTGTTTTTGTAATAATACTTAATGATGAAGGGATATGAAAAAATGTTTAGTATATTAGATACACCTATTTTTGGACTTGTAATTTCAGTTATATGTTTTGAAATTGGAATTATTTTGAGTAAGAAAACAAAATTTCCTTTATTTAATCCATTATTAGTTGCTATGGTCATGATTATAGGAATAATGCTTACTTTTAATATTCCACTTGAAAAATATGAATTAGGAGGGGATATGATAAAATTCTTTTTATCACCAATAACTGTTATCTTAGCAGTACCTCTTTATAAACAAATTAAAGAATTCAAAAAGTACATGGTACCAATTATGGTTGGAATAAGTATAGGAGTATGTACCTCTTTTGTAACAGTAATACTGCTTTCAAAAGCTACAGGTATAAGTGAAGAATTAGCATTATCTCTTCTTCCAAAATCTATAACAACACCTATGGGAATAGCGTTAAGTGACACGATTAATGGAATATCTGGTATTACGGTGATTGCAGTTATACTTACAGGAATATGTGGTGCTGTTATATCTCCAATAATATTTAAAATTCTAAAAATATCACATCCAGTTGCAAAAGGGATTGGATTAGGTACGTCAGCTCATGCTGTAGGAACATCAAAAGCAATTGAAATGGGAGAAGTAGAAGGGGCTATGAGTGGTGTTTCTATAGGACTAGCTGGAATCCTAACAGTAGTTTTAGTTCCAATATTGTTAAATATATTTTCTTTTATCATGTAGAGAATGATATGTAAATGCCCCCAATAAAAATATGATCTAAAAAATCATCATTCATCTGATATTTGATACCTAGGTAAATCTTTAAAAGATTTATCTAGGTATCTGTTTATATGTATAGTTTACTTAAATTATTCTATAAAGCTATCATAATATGACTCATTATTTACTGTTGTATTTTCAACCTTATACATACTTGATATTTCATGTATAAGCTCTTCAGGTTTTACCCCAGATTGGTTAATTAACTCAATAACATCGTTTTTAACGTTTTGTAGAACATTTCTCATATTAAGCACCTCTTTTATTAAATATATATCCTTTTAATATGTATAATTTATACCAATACAATATTTATTAATATATATATATTATAATTAATAAATATAGTGTATCTTTAACCCACGTTTAGTATATCACTTTTAAATTATTTTTCAATACCTTTTTTATTTTTTTATTTTTATCATAAACGTGCCATTGTTATCTTCCACAGGGATTGTCACCCCAACCAAAAACAAACCCTCTATCGTAGTTTATAACTACAATAGAGGGCTTTGTTAAATATCTAAACACTGTGTTATTTTTTCTTAGTAATAATTATTTCTTTTCCTTCTTTTCTCCATTGTGTAAACTCAGCAACAGCAGTGAAAAGCGCATCTGTTGATGAGTTAAGTGCTGTTTCAGCAGAGTCTTGAATAACCCCTACAACAAAACCTACACCAACAACTTGCATTGCTACATCATTCGGAATACCAAATAAACTACATGCAAGTGGAATTAGAAGTAATGAACCACCTGCTACTCCTGAAGCTCCACAAGCACTTACAGCTGAAAGTATGCTCAGGATTAATGCTGTACCGATATCTACTTGAATCCCTAATGTGTGTACTGCTGCAAGTGTTAATACAGAAATCGTAATAGCTGCACCAGCCATATTTACAGTGGCACCAAGTGGAATTGATACTGAGTAATTATCCTTATCTAAACCTAATTCTTCACATAAAGTCATATTCACTGGAATATTAGCAGCTGAACTACGTGTAAAGAACGCTGTAATACCACTATCTTTTAGACACTTAAATACTAACGGATATGGATTTTGTCGAATACCAATAAATGTGATAATTGGGTTTACTACAAGTGCCATAAACAACATACATCCAAGTAATACAAGAAGTAATTGTCCGTAGTTCAGTAAAGAACCAATACCTTGAGTAGCAATTGTATCAAATACTAGACCCATGATACCAAGTGGCGCAAAGCTAATTACCCATCTTACAACTTGAGATAATGCATCTGAAAAATTACCAATCATTGTTTTAGTAGTATCAGGCACATTCTTTAATGCTAGCCCAAGAAGTAATGCCCAAGCTAAAATACCGATGTAGTTAGCTCTGGAAAGCGCGTTCACAGGGTTGTCAACTACATTCATAAGTAATGCTTTTAATACCTCAACAACTCCGCCTGGAGGTGATATACTTTCAACACCTTCTCCGAGTTTTAATGCTACTGGGAATATAAAACTTGCCACAACAGCAACAAGTCCTGCTAAAAAAGTTCCTAAAAGATAAAGGACTACGATTGATTTCATATTAGTTTTATGACCACTTCTATGTTGAGATATAGCAGCCATTACTAAGAAGAATACCAATATAGGTGCAACAGCTTTTAAAGCACCTACAAATAAAGAACCAAAAATTGCGATTGGTTTTGCTGCTTCTGGAGCAATAAGAGCTAAAATAATACCGACAATTAAACCTATAATAATTCGTTTAACCAAACTCAATTGATTCCATTGCTTCAATAAATTTTTCATTATCTTTTCCCCCCTATGATAATATCAAAATGTATCTCTACTGAGTATAAATGTACTCGAATTGTTGAAAACTTCACACAAGTAGTTTTAACAATTTCTTTCATGATACGGAATACTTTTAAAATTCAGACATTACTGAAATTTTATCATGTATTTCGCCAAATTTCAATACATTTCGACTGTAAGTTATTGGCATTTCGGATAAAATGTTAATATAACTATTATTTTATATATATAAAGATTTCTTACTAATTTGTAATATACTTATAGCTCTTCCTTACTAATAATTAATAAACAGTTATAAACAGTTATCTTTAAAAATTATTATTCCCTACATCTAAATTATTAACCTTAAAATTATTACCTATGATATGCATCTCTATAATTGACAAATTTATCATCCATATAATATACTTTTATAATAAACATTACCAATTTAAGTTTTTTATGTCATTTGATTGCAAAAGTATTTTTTGAATGAATATTTCAATAATTTAAAAAGAGGAATGAAAAAAAACGAAATTTAAGAGGGGGTTAAGTTAATGGAAAAAACAGAAACATTATCTGCTGAAAGTTCTCAATTTGATGAACTTCAATTAGAAAATGAACATGTAGTTACAAAACTTTGGAATAAAAACTTTTTTCTATTATGGCAGGGGCAACTTGTTTCAGCATTTGGGGATGTAATTTATTCTATAGCTTTAGGTTTTTGGATAATGCAAAAAACTGGTTCTACTGCACTTATGGGAACTTTAGTGGCTGTATCTTCTATACCTAGAATAGTTATCTCTCCATTTGCAGGAGTGTTGGTAGACAGATGGGATAGGAAAAAACTAATAGTTTTGATGGATTTTTTAAGAGGTGTGGCAATTTTATTTGTAGCTGCTGCCGCTTTGTTGGGTCACTTACAGATATGGATGGTATTTGCAGCTGGAATTATCATTAGTTCATGTTCAGCATTTTTTAATCCAAGTATAAGTTCAAGTATGCCTGATATTGTACCTAAATCTAAGCTTGTTAAAGCAAATTCGGCAATGAATATTGTTTATACTGGTTCAAGTTTAATTGCTAATCCATTAGGAGGAATTCTTTTTAATATACTCCATGCTCCAATAATGTTTTTAGTTAATGGAGTATCTTATATTTTTTCAGCCTTTACAGAAATGTTTATTCATGTGCCAAAAATTGAAAGAGAAAATGTAGAGAATGATTTCTGGAGAGAATTTAAAGATGGTTTTAGATTTATATGGAATTTTAAAGGTTTAAAAAAACTTGTTACTGCAGCCTGTGGATTAAACTTTTTTGCCAATATGGCATTTGTACTTCTTATTCCCTTTTTCCAAAAAACTCCTGGTTTAGGGTCTGGTAAATACGGCTTTGCTATGTCAGCTTTGAGTATCGGCTCAGTTTTAGGAATGCTCTTTGCTTCATCTATAGATGTACCATATTCAAAACGCTATATTATGTATTCAATATGTGGTTTACTATTTCCTTTAGTTATGGCTGCTTTCCCATTTATGCCTTATATTCTTATGTTGTGTTTATTATTTGTTGGTGGTTTTACTAATGCAATAATAAATGTTTATATAGGTGCCACTACCCAAATTGTAGTACCTCAAAATATGAGAGGAAAAGTATCCGCCCTTATGAGTACCTTACTTATGGGGCTAACTCCAATCTCTATGGCTTTTGGAGGAGTACTAGCAGAGTTTATACCAATAAAATATGTTATCTCAACAAGTTTATTGTTAACTTTACTTGGAATGATTTCTTTATTAATATCAGAAGATTTCAAGAAACTTATAAACTTCAATCCTGATGAACAGACATTAGAAGATATAATGTAATAGTAAAATATAGAAAATCACTGATAACCCAATGGGCTTCAGTGATTTTTTATTAAACTTAAATCTGAAAAGAGTGTCTTTTCTTTATCCAATTTCCCAAAGCTACTGCCACAGTGTCCACAAATTACTCGCCTAATTTCGGGTGGTGACAGTCCCCTATTTTTTTTTCCTTGATACACGTTTTTCAATCTGCTCATGTAGTCGTTGCATTAGTTCATATTCTCCTTTAAACGGCAACAAAAACCTTGGACGACTTTTTTTTACTTTTAAACTTTGCATTCCTTGATTCAATCTTTTCTCAAAATCTGTTTCAAACTCTTCAACTCGATCAGATAGTTCTTCAAACTTGTCTTTGATATCAATCTTAAGTTGTTCATAGTTTATAACAACATTCTTTTCTTCTGCCAATTCAGCAAACTTCTTAAGTCTTGATACAACATTAAAGGAGTTAATCACATCAACTAATATAACACCATAAAACATACCAATAAACAAACAAAACTCTAGGTTTCCATATAAGAATTCAATTTTATTGTAAAAATACGGGTAAAGAACAAAATAGAAAACCAATGCTAAAATCGTCCAGAACACAGAATATAGTGGTGCTATCAATCCTTGAATATTAAATTTCAATTTTGTATAATCCCACAAACGTGTTTTGTAATATTTTAAGAAAAACAATCCTGTGAAATATTCTATGCCAGTTGTTATTATTGTAAACATAATGATTTTAATACCCAGATGCACATTTAGTTCACTAACTATATATAACAGACAAACCCCCGTTCCATATAACGGTAAATAAGGTCCTGATAAAAATCCTGGATTTATCCACTTTCTAGCCTTGCCAAAGTATTTTCTATACACAACTTCTAATCCCCAGCCCATCAATGAACCAGTCATAAAAAGAAATAAATACTTAATAATAAATATAATCAATATGCTTAACCTCCCTTTTACAATATTTGTCTGCGAACCAGGTCCACAGCCATTTATTTACAATACTCTTATTCGCCTATGAACATTTCAGGTTCTCTTCTATAATCAAATTCTTCTTCTAATTCAACTTTATGATTTAAATAGTCCTCATCATCATAATATTTTGCATTATTAGGACATTTTTTAATGCATGCACCACATTTAATGCAGATTCCACTTATTATGGAAACATCTTCATTAGTAATAGATCCCATAGGACATACACTAACGCATAACTTACATTCATTACAATTACTATTTGTTTTTGGTACTACCTTTCTAATATCTACTGGTACGCCATATTTGTTTATTGGCTTATAATACTGTCTATAAGGTTTATTTCCATTTACAACAACAGAATCATAGTTATTTTCTGTTGATAGTTTCACATATATTTTATCTGTAAAACCTTTTATTATTTTCATATCCTTTTCATCAGGTCTATTTTGAGCTAGCTTTTTAGAAAATGAGTGTTCTCCTATAAATGCTCCCCCTGCAATAACATTAAAATCTCTAGATTGTAAAATATCTTTTAATTCTATTAATGCATCATCATAGTTTCTATTTCCATAAACTACTACAGCTACTGCTATCGCTCCATTTCCCTTAATATTATTCAAATATTTTAGCAATACATTAGGTACTCTTCCTGCATAAACAGGAACCCCTACTATAACTACATCATCTTCTGTAAATGATATTGGTTTGTTTCTAACTTCTGGCAATGTAAAGTTAATATTATTTATAGTCCTTTTATTATCTATATTTTCACTTAGTGTCTCTGCTATTTTAGTTATTACCTTTTTTGTTGTATCAGTAGCACTAAAATATAGTGATTTTACTTTTTTATTAATAATACTCCTCTCCCCCTATTAATAATTTTGCAATGTACCAGTTCCACAGTCAATTTTTACAATATAAAACACTCTACTGACAAAACTATTATTGTTTAACAACATTATATCATCTGTCCTATTGATATCGAACAGTAAATACTAAAAACCCAATACAAATTCTTTCAATTTTCCTTTATATTTTTGCATAATAATACCACTCTAAATTTTCAGAGTGGTAATTCAATTCTACTATTTTCTACTAAATTCGAGTGGTGACAGTCCCCTTCAATATTATCCTTAATCTAACTTCATATATTTGTAAATTAAATCAGTTAAATTATCTATATATTCTTTTTTTAAGTCTAAGTTATTTATATTTGCTATCTCTATATTATTACTGGATATTGTTCGCCATATTAACATAGCTCCAACATGTATTGCAGCATCTGTTTCATTATCCCAAATTTCGAATAAAATATCTTTAATTACATTTAAATAATCGTTTTTAACCTTATTAAAAGGATCTTTTATAGCTTCATTTTCTCGAATTAATATCTGGAATTCTTCAATAATTCTCTTAAATGTAATCATTTCAAGTTTATTTTCAATATAAGTTCTTATTGCCTTTTTTTTATTATCTTCTTTAGTTATTGTATTCTTAAACTCCATAACTACTTTCATCTCTTCTTCAACTAGTAACTTTACAACTTCTACATAAATATCATTCTTATCTTCAAAATATTTGTAAAATAAACCTATTGAAATTTCAGCTTCACCAGTTATGTCTTTTATATATGTATTATGATATCCTTTATCATTAAATACTTTTTTCGCAGATTCTATCAGTTTCAACTTTTTTTCTATTGCTCTTTTTTGAATAGGTTCTTTTATATTACTCAAGTCTTTTCACTCCTTTATACTAATTTTAATACAATTTTAGTTTTTAGTACAGTTTTCACAACTTGAATCAAAATTCACTTTTTATTGACTTCGAATAAATTAGTATGTATAATACCTCTATAAGTTGAATTTAAATTCAACTTTCATTTTACATTGAGTTTGGGAGTGCTAATTATGGAATTTATCAATAATACATTAAACTTACAGTTTAATAAGCTTGATTTTAACTTTGGACTTAGATATTCCTTTATATTTTTATTGTCATTAAGTCTTAATTCGTATCTATTTGGAATAAACATTTCATTGATAGGTGCCTTAATAACTTTGCTTTACTTTATAATACCTAATAAAAATATAAAGGTTAATTCCTTATCTAAAATTACTTATATCTATTTAAATATTATTTTAGTTACTTTTTTAGGTTATCTAGCAACTATTAACTTTGTTTTATCACTTTTAATAAACCTATTAGTTCCATTTGTTATAGTATGCTTATTTTCCGATGAAACTAATATTAGTGGATATTCATTTTATTATTGTTTATTTATTACTATTCAAGTTACTGGTATAACTTTGAAAATGTTTAATTTGCACTTAATATCTACTTTTTTGGGGTTAATTATAGGATATGTATTTAACGAAGTTATTTGGTCAAATAATCACAAAAGTAAGAGTTCAGATGTTATGAAACTTAAAAAATACTTTGTTATAAGTCTAAAATCCAATTATATAAAATTTAAAAATGGATTAAATTTAGATTTACTTACATCAACGTTTGCATTTAGGTTATCTATTACTACAGCTTTTTCTTTTATTTTTTGGAAATACTTAAATATCCCAAAGTGGTATTGGTTATCTTTAGCTACTTGCAATACTTTAGCTCCTATTCATAATCAAATTAATTCTAGGGCTTTTAAGAGAATTAAAGGATCTATTATAGGTGTTATACTCTTTTTAATATGTTATTTTTTAGTTAATAATTTATTTATATCTTCAATATTAACAGTACTTAGCATTTTATTAATGATTTCTTATATTCCTTGTAAACACCTAACTGAATGCTATGTATTCTCCACTTACATGGCACTATCTTTTTCTATAGTATCGTTACCCTCTGTAACTGCCGCATCATACAGAATTTCAAATGTTTTAGTAGGTTGTTTTATAGCTATCATATTTAACAAATTAATATTTCCTAATAAATAATAAAAAAATTAAGATGCACATAGAAATAATCCGCATCTTAATTTTTTTAGCATCAACTCTAAATGGAATTTTCCAAAGCTTTATTACGTACTGGTAATTGATGGGTCTATTCTCTTTTTCCTTAATTCATTATGTTTACTATAATTAACATCCATACCTTTTAAAAACTCTTTAGCAGCATTTTCTCCCGATTTACATAACCCATCTATCTTTTCTTTCGTTAAATTTAAATCTGTTGTCTTTACATTACTAGTATTAATTTTTATTGTTCTTAAGTAATTCATTTCCGATATATGAATATCATCCTGTGCCTCAAGCATAGTTTCAATAATTGATGTTCCAAAGTTAAATATATTGGTGATTTTATGTTTTCTTATTTCCTCCTTATTTCCTCCTAATTTAAATCCTATAGTAGGATAACGAGGCACTCCATTTACATCAAAAATCCAAACAGGATAATTGCTTAAAACCCCTCCATCAACTATAAAAGACTTTTCATGAGAAATCTTATTATTCAAAATTATAGGTTGAAGGAAAAAGGGTAGGCTTATACTCATTCTTACTGCCAAACTTATATCTAAATCATCAGGGTTAATTCCATACTCTTGAATATCTTCAGGTAATATAAGCATTTTACCTCTTGTTATATCAGTTGCAATAATATGAAGCCTATACTTTCTTTTATATTTGGAATTATATAAAAGGCTACCTTCTTCACCTGGGATAACTAAATCTCCAAATTTTACATTTTTTCTATTACCCAATTTCCTTTTAAGTTTATTAAGTAACAATTCATTAATGAAATCTTTTATATGTTTTCCTTTATATATTCCTTTTTTAAATATTAATTTACCTACTTTACTAATCATTAATGTAGATTGAAAATCTTTATCTATCATAGCCTTAAAATTATTCTCATTAAATACTTCTTTAAGCTCTTCTGCTGTATATCCTGCTGCAACAAGAGAAGCAATTATAGCTCCTGCTGAATTTCCCGCAACATTTCTCCATGTATATCCGTGGTCTTCCATTACTTTTAAAGCTCCAATAAGTCCTATCCCCTTTGCTCCTCCACCCTCAAAAACAGCATCTGCGATTTTTCTCTTATTAGATATATTCATAATCCCCATCCTTTCCATATAATCAATATATGAAAAAGAATTTTACTTGTTCCGTAATGATTTAATCAATATTCTTTCCTTGGACAAAAACACCACCCTAAATTTAGAGTGGTGTTTTTATTCTTCTATTTTCTACTAAATTCGGGTGGTGACAGTCCCCTACGATACTTGTCTCTTACAAAAATCAATTATATTCTTTGCTTCCTTTTTATTATTATTTACCATATGGAAATTTATCAATCTTAAAATAACCTTTGAATCTAATTTTATCATCCTACTCTGTACTAATGATAATATATACTTCTGTACCACTTCTATTGTACACTCTTCCACATTTGGTATATACTCAATAAGCTTATTAAGATTATAATCAATTATATCCATATTTTTATGTTTCTCTGCAATTTCTAGAGATTTTAAAGTATATCCATATGCTACTTTTAGAGAATTCTCTTGTTTGTTATTAGCATATATATCCGCTAATAACTTGTATACTTCAAAAGCTAGATAGTTTTTTTCAAACTCAGCCTTATTATTCTCAATCTCTTGAATCATCATATCTCTGTACTCATAGAAATCATTTTCCAATAAGCTACTAACTTCTATTATATTACCGAGACATAATATTCTTTTATCAAACATTTCTTTAGTTTTATTTAGACTCTTATGCAATTCTTTGAATAATTTTAATGACTTATTTAAATACCCCTGTTCTCTGTAGCAGTTTCCTTTTATCATTTCAATGTTTATTTCATGCTCATAACATGCAGTTTCTTTTCTCCTATCAATGAACACATCTTCAAACCCTCTGATTTCTTCCAAGGCATCATTATATCTTCCAATTCGTTTTAACATTAATATCTTATTATATGTAATTCTCTTCTTAAGGTTATGAGGGATTTTATTAGAAATACTTTCACATTCTCGTATCCCCTCTTCATATTTCCCTAATCTATTGAAACAATGCGTTAATGCAATAATCAACATACCATAGTATTCCGATTCTACATCACATATTTTTGCGAACTCATTTGCCATCAAGAAATATTTATATGCTGAATTAATATCATCTTTTAGACTAAATGCTCTACCTAAATCACCATAAATATATACCTTCATATAATTAAGTTCATACTTATTTATTATTGATATCATCTCACCAAGTAATTCCTCTGCTTCTACTCCAACATCATCGATATACTTAAGAAAATCTTCATAAATTTTCTTCGCCTGATCCTCTTCTGTTATAAATATGTCATCAATATTTACATCTATCTCTATTTTTCTTTCTTTTATAAATCTCTTCAAGTTATTATGTATAACCTCTGCAGCTTTAGGTGTCAAAGACGCTTTATCTGTCTCAATCATACTTATTAAATTTCTAGTAATTATATCACCACTTAAATCTTCTTGTTTAAGATTTAGCTTCTTTCTAATATCCCTAACCCTTTGCCCTTGAGTAATAATAGTAAAATCCATTCTTTTTCTCCCCTCCCATTTCAATTAATTCCTTAAAAACAAATATTTACTTTCATGTTACCATATGTTATTATAAAAGTAAATATTTACTTATTTCTAAGGAGGTCTATTTATAATGAAAAAAATATTTAGTTTTGTACTTTCAATCGCTTTACTTGGTAATATTGTATGCTCTACAGTTGCTTTGGCAGAAACTGATTCTAAAGTAGAAAAAAAAATAACCAAAAGTTACTCCATTATAGTACATAGCTCTATTGATCCTGATTCTGATCCAGGTTTTTAACCTCAATTGAGGTTCAGGCTATTGAAAAAGACCAATTTCATTGTCACTAAGACTCGCTGTGCTGCTCGAGTACTATTTGTACACTGCGCTGCTCGCGCCTCTTGTTCCTTGACCTTGGTCTTTTTCAATGCCTGACACTCTTAAGACAGAAAACAGAATGAAAACAATATATTATAACTTTGTCAACAAACTCAACCTCAATTTATTGAGGTTTTTTAATTCTATCATTTTCTACTAATTTCGGGCAGAGACAGTCCCCCTACACATCTTCAATAATATCTTCTAATTGAATCATGTAAGATACCATATCATTAATATGTATTGATGATTCCTTAGAAATATCTATTGCTTTTTTTATTTCTATCACATTCTCTTCAGAGGTACTATTTAGCTTATTCAAAGATTCCATCATTACATTCAACTTAGAGTAATTAGAATGTATCAATGTTTCAATATCCTTCATTTCCTTAAGAGTTTCATCATTCGATTTCTTTACATTTTCAAAAGCTTTAAAAGTTTCTTCAGAAGCTTTATTTAAAGAATTCATTTTAAGCACATTTTGTTCCATCTGTTTTGTTAGATTATTAGTTTCCACATTTATATCTTTAACAGTATTCTCAATCTGTACAGAAGCTGTTGCAGTTTCTTCTGCTAACTTTCTTACTTCCTCTGCCACTACTGCAAATCCTCTTCCTGCATCCCCAGCTCTTGCAGCCTCTATACTTGCATTTAATGCCAACAAGTTTGTTTGAGAAGAAATCTGATTAATAATATCTGTAAACTTGTTTATACTAGATATTTTATTATTAAGTTCTTCAAAATCGCTGTTTAAATCACTAATATTATTGGCAATACCTATTATATCCTGTTTTAAATCATCCACCGTCTCATTACCACGTACTATAACATCTTCACTGGTTTTAATACTTTCTTCTATTTTAAAAGTAACTTTCAAAACTTCTTCATTATCCTTTATAATGTTTGAAGTCATAGTATCCTGCTCCTCAAACATTTCCATCTGTCTATTTAAATCCTCTACTATTCTTAAAATTTCTAGATTAAATTCAGTATTATTTTTAGAATTGTTATATAAAGATTCATTCAATATTTTAACTAGATACTTTGAAGCAGCTCTTATCTCTTTATGTGAACTGGCAACTTTCCCCTCTTCTTCACCATTCTCTTTTACATCTACTATTTCTTTATTTTTTCTTCTATTAAATATTTTTTTAAACATTATTCAATTCCCCCTAAAGCTAATATTGTAAGAGTCTGATTCACATGCATTTTTCCAAATTGTTCTCCATATGAAGTAAATCCGCATAAAGAAGGAACATATTCATTAAATATATTTGTTAAATTACCTGTGATTTTTTTCTCTTTAAAATAAAGCGTTCTTAAGATACAATTGAATGCTATTACTAGCTTTAAGTTAGGAATTTTCTCTTTTACCTCGGATAAAGTTTCATGAAGACATTTTTCAGGGTCTTTCAACTCTAAAACATCCACTATAGCATTTGGAAGTATTTGAGAGTATAAAGTAATTGATTTATCTGAATTGATTTGAAATGGAGTTGCAATAAAAACCTCATCTCCTATCAATCTTCCTAAAGGATTAATTGTAAAGTGCTTATCTAACTTATTTTCTTGAATTCCTAAAACTCTTGCATATTCAGTTGCCGCAGCTCTACCATTAAACTCATAAATAATTCTCTTTCTAACATCCACCTTAGTTGCTGTCATTGTTATTCCAGATTGAGTAAAAATATTTTCTTTTTGAATATGAAAAGGTGCATCAGTTTTTACAAACGTCATCACACATCCGTTATTAATGACTTTTCCTTTATAGGAGATTAAAGTATTTTCAAACTTCAAATCGTCTCCAGCGGTTCCACCTAATATTTTAAAACTAGAATCCTTGATAACAGAGTATATTACTGACAATAACTTTTCTTCCATATTAAATAATCCATTAAATAATCCGATTCCAAATCCTTTATTAGATATATCTAATGAACTTGGATTTAATCCTATCTCTTTCATAGTTCCATATATTTTATCCTTATATAAAATAGGGTGTTTGTCCCCATCTTCTATAAGTATACTTTTAACTTTCATTTCCTTTGAAGCGATAGATATTGCTAATAATCCATTATCGCCAAATCCTGTATTGCATAGTTCTCCTGATGTAGTCGTCCCTGTCACTTCACAGTCTGAAAATTTGTTATTAAATTCTTTTGATACAAACTCAAAATCATAAGTAGTAGAAGCAAAAAACATAACTAATTTTATATCCCTTTGATCTATTTTTTCAATTATTTCTTTTACCGCCTCTTTTGTATTTTTATTTTTTGAATAATAAATTTTAGAATTCATCATTAGTCCCCTTCCATTTCCAGAAAACAAGTGTGTAAATAACTTCATTTTATAGTTACTATTATCATGTAAATTATAACATATTCATTATAAATCAACCACATATACATATTTTTACCTAATATTTTATTTGTTCTATGACACAAACCACGTTAATATTATTTTTATTAGCATCAATTCCATGTATATTATCAACTGATATTCCTATAAATATAGGAGAAATACTGGTTATATGGTTTGAAAGAACATTGTTAACACTGATAATTGTTGCACCAATTGCTCATATACTGTTTTAAGTAAAGAAACAGTTTGTACAGATAACTTAAAAAGGATTCATGGGATTTTAGAAGTCCCATGAATCCTTTTTACATTATTTTATTTAATAAAAGAACCCCATGTACCCTCAAAAAACACATGAAGTTCCTCTTATATATTTCAAATAGTTTACTCTTCCCTCAATCTCTTTACTTCCTCTATTGAAATACCAACCTTTACCGAAATAATTTCATCATCTAGAATATCCAACAACTTTCTAGCAACCTCAATTTTTCCTTTTTCAATTCCTTGTTCAATCCCTTTTTCAATTCCTTTTTCAATTCCTCTTTCAATGCCTCTTTCAATTCCTCTTTTTAATCCTCGCTCCTCTGCTTTCCGTTCTTTTTCCTCAAAGAAAGCAGCTGTTGACCTTGCATCTAACCAGGCCTTCTCCCTTGCATAATATTCCTGTTGCTTTATTTCATCTGCACTTAACTTCTTCAACCTATTCGTAGCCAATCTATACACCTCCTCTTTATCTGCCATTTCTAATAGTTCAGTATTCCTATTCTCTGCTGCATATTCTATAAATCTCAACCATTTATCAAGAGTTGTTTCATCCTTATTCTCTAATTTAAATTTAGGCAATTCTATATAGTGTATTTCCAAATCATCAACTAATAAAAAATCTTGCTCTTTTTCCTCAAGACAAGTTCAAATAAATAACAAGTCAGTATACTCGTCTATTTTGCAAACTACTTCATCCTCGGAACCCACTGAGAGAACCACTATCAGCGGAACCCAACTCTTCGTATTTTGCAAAATATACTTCGAATCTTTGACTTGTTATTTATTTTCACATGCCTAACCTTAAATATATTATGATAATTATCATTCTCCTTGAAAAGCTTAAAATCCAATAAACTAATAACAACACATTTCTTCAAATTTATATACTTACCTGCATTAGATATAGTCTCACCATATAAACGACTCCAATAATATAATGATCTCTTTCTGAAATCATTCATCTCATTGATTTGGACCTCTATATCAAACAGTTCATCATCTTGATTTCTAACCTTTAAATCCATAATAGAAAGTTTATCATCCTGGTATTTCTTATTATTATACGGATTAAGATGAACTATTTCAACTATTTCCTTCCCCTCTGGTGGTTTAATAATAGCATTAATTAAGCTTTTTAATATAATTTTACTTTCCTTCTCATCCGATCCAAACAACTCTTTAAAAGCAAAATCTACCATTGGGTTCATTAGTTTATTCTCCATTGTCATTACCTCTTTCATTTATATTAAAAGAACTTTTGTTCTCTTTGTTTATATTATTGACTTCGTTTTATAAGAATAAACGTTCTGCAAAGCAAGTTACATGTACTATTTTCATCATCAATTTTTTACATTCGTTCTCTCTTCATATCATGTAATATTCTACCTTCTCAGTAAAAATACCACCCTAATTTATTAGAGTGGTATTTTAATTCTATCATTTTCTACTAATTTCGGGTGGTGACAGTCCCCCTACAATACTTTCTCGTTTTGTTCTTTATAGTATTCATTATCAGTAAAATATCTACAATGATTTTTGACATCTTCTAATATTTCCTTAAATGATAAGTAAATATCTTGCTTGTGTGTATGCATTTTATGTTTTTTTCTATCTCTTACATCTAATCTTTCCAGCTTATTTACATGTTCTACTAAGAACTTATTTTTATATTCATCTATCTCAACAAAAAACTCATCATGTTGTGTTGTTAAAGTAATTGTAGAAGCAAGTACCTTAAAGTTTATAGTGAAATTTAACTCTTTAATCATTTGCTCTATTTCTTCTTGGGTTGGAAATTCAATTATCTTTTCATTTTCATCAACCCCACTTTTGTTTAACCCTAGTTTTAGATAAGTTTGGATTAACCTTTTAATTTGATTTATATTCATATTATTATTGTTTATGTTCCCTTTTACATCTACTATAACTTTTTCAACTTCATCTGTTATGATTTTAAAATTTCCAAAACTATAAATACTTTTGCCATTTTCTTTCTTTTCAACTTTCTCACAAACTTCAATGAAACTTGTAAGTCTTTTCTTTAATGTTTCGCTGCAAATCGCCTTTGGTAAAGACATATTTATTTTTTTGTTTACTATATTAGTAATTTCATAAATTCGTAAGTCATTCACATTTAGTCCCCCCCATTTTTGAAATTTCTTCTTTATATATCAATTCTTGTGATTTATCAAAATCCAAGAGATTATTAATTTATTTTCATTAACCATATCTTCATAGTTTAAATAATGAGCTTTAATGTAAACTAAAGTAAATCGCTATCCCGATTATACCTATTGCTAATGCAGAAACTGATCCAATTAAATATCTTTTTAATTTTTTTATAGCTTTATTATTTACATTTATATTATCCCTTGATTCATTTGCACGGTCTACCAATATTGAAATATCATTCCTAACATTTAGTATTTCTCTTTTGTTATTTTGAATATCCTCTCTCAACAAAGTCGCAACTTGATTTAATTGATTGATTCTTTCATCATTTTTTTTACTCATTGAATTAGCATTTTCAATATTAATCTTTAGTATATCTATTTTCTCTTTTATACTATTTTGGCTCTGACTAATATCCCCAGTTAATTTATTATTCATCTTCACCATAGTATCATTCTCTTGAACTATCTTACTAAGTTTTTTAACTTCATCTATTGTTTTTTCGCTTATCTCAATTATTCTTTCATTTCCCTTTTGATTAATATCTTTATGTACATTTCTCAATGAATTATAATTTTCTTCTTTTATTTTTTTTCCCATATCCTGTACTTTCTTATAGTTATCTTCTGATAGTTTACTTATATTTGATTCTACTTCACTTAAATAATCTTTTACTTCATTATTACTTTTTTGAATAGTTATAAGAGCATTTGCTACATCTAATTGAGTTGCTTCTTTTTTTCTTAATTCATCCATCTTTTTCTTCAATTTCATATCCATAAGATTTATAATCTCCTTTTCTATATGTGATTCCCTTTCTCGCCCATCTTTGTTTATCTTAGCTAATTCTAAATTCACTTGTAAGACCTTTATTCGTGCATCTATTTTTTCTTCCTCAGACATTCCCTCATATATACTTTTATTTAATTCATCTTCTAATTTCGATATTTTATTAATATTATCTATTTTTTTTATTCCACCTCTTACAAGATTAATAGCAGCTCCTAAAAATGGCATCTACATCCCCTCCTAACTATTGAACCCCATATAAGGTCCTATTAATGTATTAACATCCATTCCTGATTTCAAAGATTTTTCAAATATTCTTTTGGAAGTTACCCGCTTTGACAAACTTTCCATTTTAACTCTATCTTTTTCATTCATATTCTTAAATATTGATTTTACCGCTTTAGATGCTATTAATCCAACTCCTAATGAAGCTATTCCATCAAGAAAATCTACCACCTCAGCGCCATCACCCAATACATCTAAAAAATCAAGACCATCTAATGCATCACCTAAAAAACTTACCACTTCTAATCCTGTAAGCAAATCCACTACTTCTGCACCTAATGCAACATAACTTCCATATTCAAGTGTTTGTAATCCAACATTCACAACTGAATTGAATCCTTTTCCGATTGTTCCTATATATCTATTATCTGAACTGTTTGCTGCCTTAGCTAACCAGCTAGCTACGGATGCCAACAACATAGGATTTATATCAAATCCCTCTTCTAATCCCATCTCGCCAAAATCTATAAAACCATCTACTATACCAGTAGCAATTCCAGCTTTCATAACTCTTTTCTGTTTTTCTGGCTTGTCCTTAAATATATCAAGTAACGCTAAGTATCCTCCAGCTGCAAAACCACTTAATATATCTGGCATTATATCTCCAAACTCTTCGAATAATGTACTAGTATCCTGTATACTCACCATGCTCTGCACACTCTGATTTTGAAGTTCTACATATTCAAGTAAATCATCATCCAACCCTTCAAGTCCTAACTCATCAAGAGTACTTTTAACCTGGAAATCTAATGTATCATTACTTATCCCAGTACTTTCAATACCCAGTTCCTGTGCTACCTCATCAGTTGCCATAACATCTATATGTGGATATTTTTCCATATGTTCTCTAACATATTCTGATGATCCTGTAGCTTTTAATTGTACCTCTGTAACCTCACCAGTTATTTCATTGGTCAACCTAATATCACTTCCTGGATGATTGGTTTCCCCAAAAAGTTCAGCTGTTATATCATCTCCATCATTATTTTCAATGTATTCATATTCTAATTCATGAGCAATGCCCTTAACATTATTCACCACACCTTGAGCTTGTGAACCATCATATTGACTTAAAAACTTTTCAATATCATCGAATGATGCATTCTCACTCAAATCTGTGGTGGATCTTATAAGTGCCTCTTTTACAAATTCATTTATAGTATCTTCCATAGTTTTCACCTACATTTTTTAGTGTAATTTATATATTTTATGTATAATATAACATACTTACTTTGTCTGATTTTGTATTATTTTGCAGACGTATTTAAAAATCACAAATACCTTTCAAATGGTTTTATTGAAAAGAAAAACTATGAAAATACCCTCATAGCAGCATTTTCATAGCTTTCCTTTACATTTATCCTCATCTATTTCACAACTGTCAATCTCCTTATATCCTCATACCCAGAAGTTATAATAACCACTTTCACGCCTTCCACACTCTCGTCTATTACAGCTCCAAATATAATATTTGCCTCTTCCATTGCAGCTTCTTGAACTAATTCTGCTATTTCATTTATTTCCAAAAGGCCAAGATCTATACCTGCTGTTATATTTAATATTATACTTTTAGCTCTATGAATAGGCTCACATAATAATGGACTTGAAAGAGCTTCCTTTGCAGCTTTTGCAGCTCTATTGTCTCCTATGGCATTTCCTATTCCTACATATGATAAAGCATTTCCATTTAGAATGACTTTTACATCTGTTGTATCAAGATTCACTATCCCAGGTAAAGTTATTAAATTAATAATTCCACCAACTACATCTTCTAGAGCTTTATTAGATAATTCTTTTAACTCTTCTAAAATTATATCTCCATTAATTAATTTTTCATTATCAATTAATATCAAATTATCAATCTGATTCTTAAGATATTTAATTTGATGATTGAAATACTTTCTTTTTTCTACATCTTCAATTAACGCTGGCTTAATTCCTACTCCAACCGTATGTACATTTTCATTCTTACACATTTGAATTGCATTATGAACTAATTTTAATTGTTCTTCTCCTGATGTTATCGTTACAAATGAGATATCCGAACTACGAACAGCTTGGACTATTTCTTCTTTATTAGATTTTTCTTTCACATCAATCTCATTAAAATCTTTCAGATTAAATAACGAAACAGTATCAATATTCTCAAATATATTATTTAAGGTATTATATTCATTTTCACCACAGCATAAAATTGTAATTTCAGCAATCACATCTAATTGCTCTTTAAAATTCATCATCATTTTTACCCCTTTCCTATTTCAGAAATGTAATGTTCTTGATTATTTTCACATGCCTAATCTGTTATATAAAATTTTTCAACACATATTATTACCGCCTTTCTATCAAAGATTAAATATCTAATTTCATCTTACAAAAACACTTTACGCCTTTTACTCTTAGTTTACAAATGCACTTTACGCCTTTTACGCCTACAAAATCAGAATATCTGCCTATATCTTACTAATTCTGCTTTTTACGTCTTTTTATTGACTCAAAGGCGTAATTGGCGTAATATATATATGTGTAAGGAGGTCTATTATGTTAAGCAAAAAAGAAATAGGTTTAAAAATAAAAGAAGCCCGTTCTATAAAAAGCAAAGAGGTTGGCTTTAGATACACAGGCCAAAATCTAGCTGATGAATTAAAAATTTCTAGGAGTTTTTTAGGAGATATAGAATCTGGTCGAAAATCTGCACCTGAATATATTCTTGAAAATATAATAAAAATCTGTAACCTTGATTTAAATTATTTTCAAGGCACTATAATAGATAATTATCCCAAAGATACAAATAATGAATCTGATAATAATGCAAATAATAGCGAATATTCATTTACCACAGCAAAAGAAGCAATGAAATTCATTCTTTCACAACCTGTTATTATGGGATATGGTGGTTTTGATATTAAACAAATGTCTTCAGATGAACTAATAGAATTCGCAAACGATTTATTACATCAATTAAAGTTATTAAGTTACAAATATAAAAAATAATTTTATTTGAATTTAGGAGGAGTTTATGACCGGAGATAAAATCATTCAACTTGCAAATTCACTAAAGATAAAATACGGAACTAAAGATCCTATAGAATTATGTAAAAACCTTAAGATAAAAATATCTACCACTAAAATAAAACCCGAAATTTTCCCTGCATACATTCTACATGTTAGTGAAAATCCTAGTATTGTTCTAAATGAACACTATACTATAAATTCTCAGAAGATACTTTGTGCTCATGAACTTGGACACGCTTTGCTTCATAAAGAAAATATTCTTAATCAATTTAAAGGTGACTCGTCATCTGAAAAAATTGAATATGAAGCAAATCTTTTCGCTGTTGCGCTCTTATTTAATAGGTCTGATTTTAAAATTGATATTTTAAAAATGAATAATTATTTGTTGGAAGGGATTTTAGACTACAACCTTAAACTAAAACATACCTAATACTATACAATTGTTAAATAAACAGACACAGCTTTTCACACCAGGAATGAGCTTGCTTGACTGAGTACAGGACTTATTGCTTCTTCGTAGATTCCTCGTTTCATGTTTTCACCACTAGTTGTGATTGGATAATTTTTCTTGTTTTATTATATCAATTGGGTGAGATTTTAGTTTTGGTGTAACATCTTTTATTTAGTAGAAAACCATCATGATTTTTCATGATGGTTTTCTACTAATGTATTGTCGTTTTTCTTATGCCTCATTTTACAGCTGTATTTCACAGGTGAGATTCATTCCTTTGCTACCTTTATGAATAATTCAAGCGAAATCTAACTTCTAACAATATATGTTGATTCTTTTATAAAGCTTTTTATTACTGAATAATTTTGCCTATCATTTACTAATTGCTCATGTAATTCATTTTCCAATTCTAATAATTGCTTATAATGTTCTTCTTCCATATTCTTGTTTATCCTATTAACAATCAAATACTTTAATAATTTTGCCTTAATGCTATTATCTTCTTGATTATCAATCAACATTTGTAAGTTTTCTTGTACAATATAATAAGCTTCATCATTACTAATATCTTTCTTAACAATTTCTAAACACATCTGATTTACTGTATCTTTTGATTCCTTTAATATTGCATAGCTATCAATGAATGAACCTATGCTTAACTTTTCTTCTTGATTATTAGAAGTAATTAAATATTCTATTTGCTTTATAAATTCGTTTACAGAATATGATATTTTGCTCTCTATAGGTTCTATTAACTTTTTCTGTACCGCCTTATTATCTTCAAATAATTTGTTTCCTAAACTCACAATAATATTCAACAAATCTGTATCCAATAAATAAGGTTCTCTTACAATTGTAGAATCCAATATATTAATAGGCACCGGTACATCATCTAGTATAACTATTTCTTCTAAAGATGTATCTTCTTTTATTTTAATAAAAGTGAAAATGTTTTTTAAGAAAACACTTAGATTTTTTAGTATATTCAGCTTTTCTATAGTATCACTATCTTTGATTAATTCTGTGAGTTTTTTATAGCTTTTAATAATGTAGCATCCCTGTTTAGATTTTAGTGCAGTCTTATTGATACTTTCATATGAGTTTTTAAATAACTGGCTTAAAGGATTGTCCATTTCTAATAATGCATATTCGCTATTATTAAAAATATCCTTTGTCAATCGTACTTCTCCTAACTTGAACTCCTCTATACTTTCGACCTCATATCTACCTATCAATTTATTATCATTATTTAATTGTAGTATACTCTTAGCCTTATTATTGTAATGCTCAATATTTCTTAAAAGTTTAAATACAAAATTTAAATCTTTGTCTATTTGATCTTCTACAATATCAAGTATTTTATTTTGAGCCTTGTCACTTAACTTAACTTTACTTGTTATCTCAAGTATTTTCTCTTTATCACTTTTCTTTAAACTAATAATATCTTCAATTATTTCTTCGTATTCCTCGTTTACAAAATAATCAATATTCTTCTCAACAAATCCACAAACTTTTATCTTAAGAATATTGTTCTCATTTAATATTTTCATATCTATAAGTAACTTTGCAAGTTCTACATTAATATTTTTTAAGCTTAGTATTTTAATAATCTCTTCTTTGTGCTCACTCTTACTATAAAAATCTAATATCAAACTATAGTCTTCTTTTTTTATATCCTCTATAATTTTAATATAGTGTAATATAATTTCACTTGTATCTCTTTTTTCTGCATTGTCTGCATATACTTCATTAATCTCTAATAACTTTTGAAAAATATATGCTACCTTTTCTGTTTTATTATTTTCAACTGAATACTTAGCACAAGATTTTATAATGCTTCTAAAAGATCTAGTTATTAAATTATGCTTTATTTTACTATTTGATAATATCATGTTTACTAAAATTATTGTCTTTTCTAAATCCTCATCTCTTATCCAAAATAAAACATCTTGAAATTCCTTTTCGAATTTACTTGCTTCCACATTTTCGTATAATTCTAAACAGTATTTAAAGGCTTCATCAATTTGATTTTTAATCTTGTTTCTAATAATTAACTTATACGCCTCTGTTTTTCTACTACCATTACTTTCTATATAATCTAATAAAATTCTTTCATAAAACATTTTATTATCTATGCATGTTTCCGCTATCATTTCTTTGGCTCGTATATCTTTTAAAGTATTATATAAATCAACTAATATCTCAAAGTTTTTTCTTATAAAGTTTCTTGATATTATATTTTTTATATATTCTCTTTCTTCACCATTTTTTCTTATTTTAACTTTAGATGAATAACCTATTTTAGCAAATCTACCTTGTAATCTTGTCCAGTTATTATTAATTCCTGAATAATATTCATCTGCATCTTCCCTATTTATATATTCATACTGCAAAGTAGCCAATAAATATTTTTCTATACCTTGAACCCCTATTTTAAATGCATGCTGCGCTATTTGCATAGATCTTAAACTAATCATTTCATACTTCTCATAGTGATGTATATAATCCTTAAACAATTGTTTATCTACGGATAAATTTGCTCTTTTTGAAAACATTAAAATATACTCTAGTATATATATATCTTTATTATTTTTATAAACCTCTAACAAAATTTCTAAAAATTCATCTTTTTGTGGTGTTATAACAGTATTTTTATTTCTAACTAATGTATTTATAGCCCTATTAACTAATTTTTCTTTTATACCATACCTTTTATATCTCTTAATCAATATCTCAAAAAACTCGAAATTATAAAAGTTATTATGTATATGATTGTATAATATAAATCTCCCTGCCTTTATATTATCTTTATAATACCTTTCTACTATTGCTATAGCCTTTTGAGTATTATCTGTTCTTAAAGTATTCTTCCTATAAAATTCTTCTATGTAATCATATATACACTCTGGTACTATCTCATATTTACATATAAACTCTTCACACATTATCCCTAATCTTAAATCTCTTTCATCAGCATCATTTACAGTTCTGCTATATAACTGAACCAATTTTAAAAATAATGATTCCTTTAGCTTACTTCTTTCTTCTTTTTCTTCTGAATACAATCTTCCAATAGCTTTTACATATTCTTTTTTCTTAATCAAATTCTCTATATCCGCACTTAAATCTAATGAATATGATGTTAATGACTCAAGTGTATTTTCTAATCTTGATATACTTTCTTTTTCTACATTTGCCTTATTCTCTTTTATTTTTTCTCTTATATAGAAAATTTCATCTTCATGAAATAAATTTTTATATCTCAGTATATCATCATAAATAATTATATTGTTTTCATTTAATTTTAGGTTACTCTTAATAAAAATTTTAACCCAGTTATAAAACAGTATTCTTGAACTTGATGTTTCTAATCTAAGTTCTTTAATATATTCTGTACAACTATCAGGATGAAACGCCTCTTCATTACATTCAATTTTTTCACAAATAAATATATCTAGTTTAAGTATTTTATTTTTTCTTATAACCTTAATATTACTTACAACCTCTGGTAATACCACATATCCATTATCTATTTCTTTTTTTACAGTTTCTATGTTTTCATTATAATTATCAAATAAAAATATGACTTTATCCGAGGGTTGTAATCCATCTATTTGAATTTTATACATATTCATTAACTTAAATTTATAGATAGAATTATGATTTTTGCTTTTTAAGTAATCTACATCCTTTTCATAGAAAAATATTTCTTTTTTTAGAGAAGACTCAATTATATCCTTTATTTTTAATCCAAACTCATTATACCTTTTGTATATATCCGAATAAAAAAGAACCTTCATTTGTTCGAGGTTTAACCTATATATATTAATGCTAGTTAATTCTTCACTTTTAATGTTCTTTAAAAACTGTTCTAAGCTTTTTGAAGGGTTAGTTATATTCTCTCCACTCAAAAATATTTTTTCAAACTTCAATTGATTATTTTCCATAGTTAATCACCACAATTCCCAAAATAATACATATAATTATTACAATAGCTATCTTTTTAAAGTTTTGCTTATTGTCTACTTTACTTACTTGTTGATTCTCTGTTTTTTTTGAAACCTTGTCTTCACCTGGAATATCTATAGATGTATCCTCTTCTGCACAATTATCTTGTGGTATTTCCTGGGTAATTTTTTCTACAACTTCTTCATTATTATCTTCATAACCTAACTCTTCTTTTAAATCATATGCTTGTGTTACATCTTCTTCCCACTCACTTAATTCAAATTGATAGGTACCATTATTCGATATTATAATTACATTTCTCCTATCCAAATCCTTCAAAAGAATTTCTTCGTTCTGTTCCCATGAAATTTCTTTCCTTCCAGATTTACTGGTATAACTTATTTCACCATATAGATATCCTGTTCCAGTATTTTTGATTCTAATTTTATCATATACTAATTGTTCAACTTCTAACTTCATATTGAATATATCTTTATTATCTTTAAGTACATATTGAAAAAAAGCTTGAATTTTTACTTTAGTATTATTATGTTCCATAATATTTTCCATGAGTTTTATATTATCTTTACTTACACCGTTATTAATATACCATTCATAAAACTCTGGGTCTTCAAATACGCCATGTATAGCTTCCTTATCTTTTAAGTATATATTAACAAGATCTTTATCATTTCTTATGAAATTATTATCATACTCATATAACTGACCCTTTTTCACCTTTAAATTTATATTATAAACAAGGGTTTCATTATCTGTAATTATAAAAATAGAGATTTTTTCATCCTTTTCTAGTTCTTCCATAGCAACGTTTATCTCATATTTTATCTCATATTGTTTCTTCTCTATCTTTTCAAACAATTCATATGTAATAAAGGGATGGCTTGTTTCTATTTTTTTTATTGATATTGTATCATAACTTTTTATATATATTGTTTCTTTTACTCTTAAGTTTTCACTTGCAATATACGTATATTCTTTGCTGTGTATACCTCCATTAAAATCAAAGTTATCAGTATTAATAAAGCCATTATTACAAAGAGCATTCTTTATAAAACTTCTATCTTTTTCACTATAGATTTTACCCCAATTTCTTCCTTCTAACTCTTTTTTAAGTGTAATCTCTCCAAGAGCTTCTAGGTATTGTATTTTATTTTTGCTTATATCATATGTTTTTTCATAGTTCTCAAAAACAATTTCCTTTAATTCGTTGTAATCTTTTAACTCCAAAATATCACCTACTTTTTATTGAAACTGTCTAATACATCTTGAATATCTTTGTTATTGAAGTTTATTTTTATTTCAATTCTTCTGTTTTGAGTTTTTTGTTCTTCTGTTTGAGTTTCAGTAGTTCCAACTATTGGATCAAACTTAGACATTCCTGATGCCTTAATGAATTTACCCAATTGATTTTCTATTTCACTTTCCTTAGGCACCATTGTATTTACAAAACTAATAGCTCTATTTGTTGATAAGGTTCTATTATACTCTCCATCTCCTACCATATCAGTATGTCCTATAACTTCTATACTATCTATTTTATCTTTGTATACTTCATTTTGTAGTAATTCATAGAATACATCTCCTAATGTTTTTGCCAAACTCACTCCTTGGATACTTAATTTATAACTGCCAGTATCAAACAATGTTTCTGACTTTACACTAAGGGTTCCATTAATTATTTCTATATTACCTTCTGCCTCTGTACCTTTAAATTTATCTATGATTTCGTTGTATATTTTTTCTCTATCTTTCGCTATATTATCTATTGCTTCATAAGCATCTTCAAAATACTGCTGTTGAATACTACTTCTTACAAAGGACATAACCATTATAAAGAAAAACACTAAAACTACTACAGTCATTACATCAACAAAAGAAGGCCAAAAATTTGGCTCTTCTTCATTTACATCTTTATATACCCTTGATCTAAATTTCATATTTTATCACCTAACTTTCTTTATCTGCAGCAGCTTCATTCTGGTGTTCTTTACTATTACTTTCTTTGTTTAAAGAGTTTACAAATGCATCTATATCCATTGAAACTTTATTGTTACTCTGCAATATTTCATTAATCTTTGTACTCATCTCATTTTTTGCTAAGACTACTTGGGATTTAATATCTGGTATATAATCTTCTTTAACCTCTTTCTTAAATGAATCAATAGTATTATCAATACTTAAATTAAAAGTACTTATATTGGTACTAATATCTTTAGTTTTATTTGCTATATCATTTAACTCATTTATCATCTCTAGATTTCTTGTTTGCTCTATTAAACTCATTATGGAATTTACTGCTTTTCTAAATCCATCTTGATTATCTCTAAGCTTATCTAATGTTTCATCCATAGACTTAAATAGGGTTTCTGTTCTACTGTTTATATTTTCTAATATAACTTCAGTATTTTCTTTTACTGACTCACTAAATACCTCTCCAGCCTCTTTAGATAGATTCTTTCCAATTTCCGTTACGCTATTACTAAATGCTAATATACTTTCGTCTAATTTCTTACCCATCTCACTAGCTTTTGTTATTTGTTCATCTAGGAAGTGATTTTTAGTATTCTCTCTATTTTTAACTTCATCTATTATAATTTTAATATCTTTGTAAGACTCTTTTACATTCTCAATACTCTGCTTTAAGCTATTTCCAACTTCATTGAATCCTTTAGTATTTTCAACAAATTTCTGAAGTGTCATATCTAATCTATCATTTAAGTTGTCTAGTATCATTTCAAATTTATTTGCTTTACTATCAAAGCTTTCATAAGTTGTTACAAACGTACTTACACTATCTTTAAATGTCTGAACTGGTATGCTAAAGTTACTTACACTATTATCAAGTTTATTAATAGTATCCTCTAGTATTTCTGCACTACCTGTTAAGTCTTTACTTACTATATTAATATTATTATTAAAGTCCTTAACTACCTCTTTAAATGTATTAGTAATTTCGCTTGTCATATTTTCCATTGATTCTTTCATAGTTGTTTTAAACTCAACTATCATATTTCTATTTTTTTCAAACTTACTATAAACCTCGTTGTCTAAGAAGTGTTCCATTTCATCTATATATTTTTCTCTACTTGATTTGAATTTAAATACACGTAACTCTAAAAAATTCATAAATATAGATGCCACTATTCCTGTTATAGTAGTAAAGAATGCCACTGACATATTCCCAATTGGCCCTTTCATTTCTATTAAGAAATTCTTAGCCGTTTCTAATTCTGATTTATTCGTTAATAGTTCATTAACAGAAGAAATAGCGCCAACTAAGCCAATCATTGTACCTAATAGACCAATTACTATAACTACAGCTTTTAAATATGAGTTTCTCTTATTTTTTGACTCAATATCCTTATTAAAATTTTTATTGATTAAAACCTGTGTGTTTACATACTCTGTACCATTTTTTATAGTTTTTTTATAATCTATAAACGTATTGTTTATAACTATCTCTGTTGCTTTTTTTGCATCTTCTATTCCTGGTATATCATTATTTTCTTTAAATTGATTTATTAAATTTTGTAAATCCTTACTTGCATTCTTATAAAAGCTATTTACTTCTTTTGCATTTTTTAAAAAAGCAAGAGCTATAACACCAATAATCACACATATTCCTATACCTACTTCCCCTTGCTCTAAAAACATTCCTACTAATTTATTCATTTATCTCAACCTCTCTCACTTTACATCTTAAGCACGCTTCCCTATTGCTTTCATTTTTACAAAAGCCATGTCCACATTTCGGACAAAACCCACCATTGTTATCATATAATTTTTCTTCTATAAAACAAGCACCTAAGAACCTCGATTTTATTTCGTATTTATTATATAAGTCAAAAACATTTGAACTTTTACTACTATTAACTGCATCCTCTCTTGATAAAAATTTTACAACATTGCCATCACAATTTGGATTATTACAGGAGTGCTTAACCCATTCTCTTTTACAACTTTTACACAGATGCTTTTCCCCATCACTTTCTATAGTTTGTGCTGAGCAAAACGGACATTCAGCTTCATGGCTTAATAACAATTTATGTGTAGCTATGATGTTTTGAATTTTATTTTCTAACAATGCAATATTTTCAAAGGTAAATGGTATCATCCCAGCTTTATAATTTCCGTATTTCTTATAATCTTTTTCATTAAGATAAAAATTTCCAGCATTACTGAAATATATAATATTATTTATTATCTCTTCATCATTTAAACTCTTTTTTTCAATACTTTTTATATTTGATATTGATATATTGTGCATTATATATGTGCTATCTACAACATATCCCTCTTCTTTTTTATTACATAAAATATCATCATAAATCTGTAAAATATCTTCTGTAGTTTTATTTGTAAACTCATGTATATCAAACATATATGGTATAAATATCATTTTTGATTTGTTATTTGTTATATTATTGATTAACTCTACTTGAATTTCCCCTCTTTCTTCACCTTCATACTTAAAACTATATGCTTTTACAATAGCCGAAAAATTAGGATTTACATAACTATACTTTATTTCAATTTTATCTGATGCCTTAAATAAAAGGCCTTCACTTGAATCTAACTCTTCACTCCTAAAAAACTGTAATTTACCAACTAATATCCACTCTAAAATAATCATATTAAACAACATATAACTATAATAATGATTCACAAAAGGCTTTTCATCCTTTTTCTCCTTAAAGTACTCTTTTAATTTTTCATATGTTTTAAAGGCTTTCAAATATCTTTTATCATACAACATTTTTTGAGTCATTCTACATTTTAATTTTTTATTATATGTAACATGATTAAACTTTCTACTTGATAGCTTCAAGCTTGAAATAACCTTTGTGTAAAAATTAATATACTCATCTATACGTACTATTTTTCCCTTAAGTATTTTTATATTATTTTCACATTCTTTAGCTTCATGTATATCTGTTGTAGTTTCCCCTTTTTGTTCATATGCCCCTATATCATTGTTAAGCTTATTTTTATATTCACTAAAAATCTCTAGCCTTTTTAGAACAAACTTCAAAGTATCCTTTGTAGCTTTTAGTATAAACTGATTTTCATAAGTGTTTATATCTTCTTTGAACGTTTCTGTTAGAAGCTTAATAGGTTTTGGATTCATATATTTTTCTTTATAACATTGAGGATTTTGAGCGAAATGCTGCATGGATCTTGATGTTATTTTTCTAATATTTCTTGAGTCCACTACTTCCTCATCCTCAATAAGTCTAATATGTGGGAGATTAGATATTTCTCCCACAGGCATGTATATTGACTTTATCAACTTTATAATTTCATGTTCTTTTTCTAACAATTCTTCTGACTCTTCTTGATTAAAAAGAAAATCCTTCATATCATTATCATTGCTTATACCGTAAAGCATAAAATCATTATAATTTGATGATAGATTTTCTAATTTTTCTTCAAAAACCTCACTACATCCTTTTAAATGATTTGTTAATATTTCTACTTCCTTATCTTTTCTGTAATCTATATATTTAGCATGTATTTTTATTTTCTTACATTCCTTTAGTATGAATCCACCAAAATAAAATTCATCATTAATAATCTCATTTATATCCACACTAGTATTATTTATTGTTAGTGTACTAATATCTTTATTTAATACCAATTTAATTATGGATCTAGTTATATCGTATTTTCCACTATTTTCGAATTCTTCAAAGTCATTATTCTTGATAATATCTTTTATGAATATCTTCATTAGTATTCAATCTCCTTTAGTAGCATATCAATTTGAATAAATATTTGAAGATCATCTATATTATCTACACCTTTGAATGTACTGTTAACAATTTCCTCTCTGAATTTCTTTAGCTTACTTTCAAAGTCACCACTATAAGCATATTTTATTTTAGGAATAAATTTAGATACTAATTGCATATCTATTGCATCTATTACATCTATTTCTTTAGACTTCATATCTTTTCTTTTATCACAAGATCCAATAAATATACTGCAAAAATCCCCTATTTGCTTCATTGATCTAAATGCTAAGTTTTTATTAAACTCATTCCTCATGTATTTGTTTATATGCTGGAACTTTAACATATAACTCTCACCGTTGTTTGAGTTATTATTGTGCATAAACCTTTCATATGTATAGCTATAATCTTTTGTTTCTGTTTTATCAATATCCCCTACGGAAGTTGATTGAGGTAATGTTATAAAATCTATTACTTGCGCTCTGTCATAGATTTTATCACTAATAGGTGATACTGAATCATCCTCATTTATAGTACCTATAAATATAATATTATCTGGTATTGCTATTTTGTTTCCGCTAACTAAGTAATCTTTTAGCTCTTCATCATAAATCTTCACACCATCAAACAATTCAATAAATCTATCATCTTTATCACTCCATAATTTAGAGTTAAATTCACTAAAATAATACTCAACCCTTGATAGATTCATCTCATCTAAAACTACAAAAAATATTTTATCTTTGTTAACATTAGCTCTAAATAATGTTTCAGTAAATTTAGTTGGTATAAATCTGTTTGTAAAGTGATTATAAAAACCTAATAAATCACTCTTAGTTTTCCAGTTTGTTTGAACTGGAATCACCTCACAGTGAGCCCCTAAATATTTAGCAAAAAGCTTAGGCAAACTAGATTTACCTGTTCCTGAAAATCCTTTTAATATAGTAAACTTTGAACTTTTTACTGATGCTAAAAATGCTCTTATTGTTTTTTCATCATATTCAAAGTTTGCAGCACTAGCATACTTAATGAAACCTGTAACTGTTTCAAAATCACCTGAATATGGTTGAAACTTTGTACTTTTAACAATTTCTTTTTCAGAGTTTATATATTCTTTAAATGTATTTGCTGTAGTATCTCCTGAATTTCCTTTTCTTTTCTCAATTTCTTCAAACTCTTGTAATCTTCCCTTTAATCTAGTAATCTTTGTTTTTAAAATTGAGTTTTCCATAGATATTTCTTCATTCTTATTTTTTTCTTCATTGAACTTAATTTCAAAATCCTTAGATTTTTGTACATATATATTTTTGTCCTTTTCTAAGTCTTCTACTTTATCTCTTAATAATTCAACTTCTTTTATAATTTCTATTTTATCCTCTAAGTATTCTAGTTCTTTGATTCTATCATTTAACTCTATAAGTCTTCTTGTATTCTCTTGTTTATCTTCTTTTAAAAGTTCATTTTCTTTTAATAACGCTAGATACTCCGATTCATATCTACTAGATTCTATTAACTTTCTATTTAGCTCACTTATCTTATCTTGGAATTCCTGTTGTTGTTTATTTACAACTTGGAATATCTCTTCAAATTTTTTATCATTCTCATTTATATTCTTTTGAATAAATTCTTCTCTTTCTCTATTGAATTTCTCAACTTTTTCTTCTAACTCTTTTTCTTTTTCTTTGAATTTTTTATTTTTTATTCCCATTACTTTTTTAGTTGCTTCTATTTTCTTTTGAGTTTCTTTTATTTCATCATATTTACTAGCCTTTTTTATAAGCTCTTCATAATCCTCATCAATTGATTCTTCTAATAATTCTTCTAAATCCATTTCAATTTCTTTTGAATCAATTTCTTCAACTGCATCTTTTAGGTTTTCTCTTTTTTCCATTTTTTCCTCCTAAGTTGCCTGTCCAATTATTTTATCGAACTCTGATATTACATATGTTAAATTATTAAAACATTTTTTAAGTGTCTCTATTTTATCATTAATTAACTTTAAGTCGTATTTCTTCTCATATCTATTGTTATTATCTAATCTATGCATAGTATTATTTCTATACTTTCTTATATCTTCACATGTTTTAAGTATCACTTCATCATTTTCAAATAACTTTACACATCTAATTGCATAATCATCTTCTAAATCATAAGCAGCAAAGTAAATTATTAAGTAATATGAAAGTATACTTTTTATTTCAACTACATCTAAGAGTTTGTCTCCTCTTTTTAAATATATATTTATATTTTGTATAGAGTTTAATATCTCTTTATTCAATACATTTGGTCTATCAATAGCTAAAGCTTTTCTTAAAGACCTGTTGGTTAATGTAAAATCACATTGCCCTATTCCTTCACATAATCTTTTTAATGATATTTTTAATAAATCATTCATTGCTGTTATTATACTTACTTCTATTCCCTTTACTTTTTCAGATTCAAAATTATTTAATATGGTAGCTACAGCATCTTTCACTTCTTTACTTTTTTTCATATTACAGCAGTTATCAGATATGTATTTTTGAGTTTTAGTTATTTCTTTAATCTTCTCTGATTCTTCTCTATTTTGAAATGCTCTAGCTTCTCTTTCTACTAGCTTGTCCATTATACTGCTACTATCTTGAATTTTATCTAATACCGCCCTTTCAAAATATACTGAATTCCCATTAGTTAGTGGCCATTCATATGATATCTTATCCGTTTCAAACTTATCTCTAATTACATACACTAATAAATTTGCGCTATCTGCCGAATTTATATTCTTTATAGTGTCTATCTCGATTTCATTTACATATTCATCTTGTCCAAAGAAAAATATAGCTTCATTATCCTCATCCTTTGTTCTTTCTTTGTTAGCACTATTTATCATTGCAGTAATTTCATTCTCTATTATCTCTTTCTTTGGTGGTAATTTATAATTTTCATTTATTTTAATTTTTAGACCTGGCGCTCCCCCTATCATTTTATCTGCAAATACTTCTTTATCTACAAGAGTTGGTATTATATCTCCACTCATTCTATTAAAGAAAACATAATAGTCTTTATACTCCATTAACTTATGAATATCTTTCTTTCCTACACTACTTATAATTTCTTTTAATTCATTTTCAACTAAAAATTCATACTCTTTACCAATACCTAAAAAGACCCTAATTTCATTTACAATATTCTTTATTCTTTCTGATTTTTTCTCAAGAAACATATCTTTTACTTTTTCTATCTTATTTTCTGATTTTAGATACTCAAAGATAGTTTTTCCTAAAAAGTCTATACTTGATTTATTTTTCACCACAGAAATTTCATATATATACACTGGAACGCGTAAAAATGTACTATTTGACTCAAATCGTTTATCGTATAAAAATATATCATTCATAATTATTTCACCACCTTACTCTTAGAAAATATCTTGCTATACATTTCATTTCTCTTCATATTTTCCATATCTGATACAAATACAAGAAGTTTCTTTGCTCTTGACATAGCAACATTAAGTCTATTTTTATTAGTTGTGAATCCAAGTCCCTTTGTTCTTACTGTAGAAAGAATGATTATATCATTTTCCTTTCCTTGAAAAGCGTCTACTGTATTTACTACGGGGATATTGTTTACTAATCCTAAAGACTTGATTTCATTTTGAAGTAAACTTGCCTGTTTTTTATAGAAAGTAATTATCCCTATATCAAAATGTCCTTCAATATCAATCTCCTTTAATATTTTACATATTTTTTCTACTTCATTCTCGTTTGTTTCTTTATCTTCTTGGCCCTTTACATCTATTGAAACAAGAGAATTACCAGTGAATAACGGTGTATCATTCACAACATCTGTTCCAGTATTTAATTTATTATCATAGAATAATTCGCTTACAATATCTCCAATCTCCTTACTCATTCTATATTGAGTATTAAGCATTACTTTTCTATCTTCAGGAACGTCCTCAAACAATTGACCAAATAAACTTTCTTTTATGTGTTTTTCATAAACCTCTTCATCTATTTTTTCATCATCTTTTAATCTACTTTCAATATCCTGTTCTATTAAATGAGGTAACTGTTTATGGTCTCCTACTAGTAATACTTTTTTACCAGTAACTAATGGAATAAGCAAGTCTAAAGGGTTTGCTCTTGCAGCCTCATCAACTATAACATATTCATAAGTATCAATTGCTTTTAAGTTATAGAAGGATTTACTTCCAACCTTTTGGCATGTAGTAGCTAAAATATCACTATATTTTTTTAATACAGAACTCAACTTATTGGGATTATTCTCTAATTCATAAATCCAATTTTCTAATATCTCATATTTTTTTTCTTTATTATCATTTGAACTATTTATATTCTCACTAAAGTAAGCTTTTAGAGTAACCCTAAAGATTTTTATACTATTCTTAATCTCTTCAGTATCGTACTCACTCTTCCTTATTTCTTTTGCTTCACTTATAATTCTACTAAGTTCATTTAAATAACTTCTAAACTTTTTTTCCTGTGCCTCTTCAATTAGTTCTTCTGCATCTTCTATCATATCTTTGATTTCACTGCATATTCTCAAAGTTTGTTTTTCTTCTACCTCTTTCATGTAATCGTCTATTTCCTGCTGTAAATCATATAATTTGTCGTAACACTCTATTAGATCTGTTTCTTTATCTATATCTGTTATATAATTTTTAATTATACTTGTATCATAATTACTCTTAATACCTTCTGATGCTTTTTTTTCTATAGAATCTATTATCTTTTCAAATTCATTAACAACTTCGTCTCTAATAGAAAAGCTTTCCTTATATATTTCTAAAGCTTCTTTTAAATAAGTATTGATTTCATTTATACTTATACAATTATCAACCCTACTTAATATTGCTATTATTCTCTTCATGATAACCTTTTTTTCTTCATCTTCTGAACCTAAGTTCTCACTTACACCTTTTATAATATCATTTGATATTTCTTTGTATAAAGCACTATTGCTCTCTATATTAGCTCCAAAATGTCTATATGCAATACCTCCTGTATCATTTAATTTATCAATTACATTATCTACAGCAGTATTCTGATATGCAGTTACAAGTATATCATTCTTATTTAGCTTATCTTTTCCGCGGTTTTTAGTTAATTCACTAACAATTTTTCTTATTATTGTAGTTTTACCTGTACCTGGTGGCCCTTGTATTAAAAATATCTCTGGAGTATTTATAGCACCTTCTACAGCTTTTCTTTGATTCTCTTCAGGTAAAAACTTTCCCACAAGAGTATCTTTCAACTTATATTTACCTCTATTATCTGAGTATTTATGCTCTCCTGTTAGTATCTTGGATAATCCTTTCATAGATGCTTGACTTGTTTTAAGCTTGAACATAGCTCTATCTCTTCTATTTATCCTAATTTCGTCCCCCATTTGGCTAATAAGAATAGAACTATTCTTTTTCATTTTGTTTAGAACTAAATCAGATTCAATATCTATTTCAATGTTATCATGATCAACCTTTGATAATTCTCCTATAGAGTAAGATACTACCTTATCATTATTATCTTTATAGGCAACTTTTAAGGAATCCCCAATGCATTTTTCCCAAACTGATAATAGGTTTTCATCCTTTTGAAAAGAATTTGTCTCTATTTTCAACTTACCCTCTTCAATCTTATAATCATTTACTTTTACTTTTTTTGTATTTTCACTTTTCTCTTTCAAAAGCTTTTTTTCTATATTGTTATACTTAATCCATAATTCTGTAAATTTTGTGTTTATATCTTTTTTAAAATGTTCAGTAATATCAATTTCTTTTCCAACTTCTTTGTTAAAAATAATATTTTGTAGATGTATTATATAGATTTCAACCCTACTTGTTTTGCCATCTAACTTAGACATATTTAATTTTCTTTCACTTAATACTTTTATTGTATCTTTTTCAATACTTACTTCTACAGCTCCATCATGTGGCAGTAACCAATAATGTTTTTTGCCATTTTTCAATAAAGGTATTTTATGTTTATTATTTAAATTCTCTATTAATCTATCTTTATTTTTATCTTCAAATTTTCCCCATTGAATATTTATGTACTCTTCTTTGATTAACTTTGTTATCTTAAATATTTTTAACTTATCTTTTTCTAATACCTTTATGGTATTGCTATTATCTATATTACTCAGTTTTTTAACAATATTAACATCTATTATTCTTCCTAATTCTTCCTTATTCTTGTCTAACACACTAACAACATCGCTTATCTCCAATTCTACGTCTTGTATACTATTTACAGGATTATTATTTAGCAACATTACATTATAAGTCTTTGACTCTGGAAACTTAATTTCATTTAACTTATCTAAAGAAAAAAATATGTCTTCAGCTTTTATCACAAAATCACCTCTTATTTTTCGCAAATTAAATCTATAAGTTCTTTATATTTAGCTTTGTCCCTCTTATTTCCATCATTTAAAATTGTATTAACTTCTGCTTCGCTCTTAAACATATACTGAATCTCAAACTTTTTTAAGAATCTCTCTAAAGTTTTCTTAATTTCTGTATACATTTCAGTTAATAACTCACAATCTTCTTTTTTCCAAAATTCTTTTAATCTATATTTGCACGTATTAATAAGTACCTCAATATATAAAGTTCTTATAACTTCTTTACGCTCTAAATTATTATCACAAATTTGATTCAACTTAGTAATAACTTTTTCTTTTCCTGATCTTATCTCCTCATCTACTATGAAATTATTACCATCTTCAAACTTATCATATAAATACATTAATTCTTTACTTAATTCCTCTATATCTTTTTCTGTTATTTCTTTTTCTTTCTCTTTTATTTGTTTAATTTCACTTTGTAGTCTTTCTATTTCTTTTTCTAATTCAATATTGTGATCATCTAATTGTATTATTCTATCTTCTACCTTACCTTGTTTAACTTTATTTTTTTCTATTAAATCAAGATATTGTTTTTCTTTCATTTCTTTTTCATTTATATTTTCCTTTAATTTATCTAATTTTTTATCTTTTTCTATAATCTCTTTTTTATATTTTTCATTTTCACTATTAATAGACTGAATCTTTTTCTCAAAATCAAGTTTTTCTTCCTTAGATAACCCCTCTTCAATAGAGTTAATCTTACTTTTCAATTCTTCATTTTGTAGGTTTAATAATCTATATTTTTCATATAGGTCTCTATCACTTGCTTCATACTTATTTTTCCACTCTATTAACTTTTTATTTTTCTCTACAATTGTCATATTCTCTTGTTTTATATTTTTGATTTCTTCTATGTACTTTTGAATAGTATTATTAAGCTTATCTTTATCTGTAGAAAGATTTTTTATGTCTAAGTGTAATGAATTATTTATTTTTAAATATTCTTCAACTTTTTCTTCGCTTTCATGTAATTTTATCTTTAAATTTTTATTATTTAACATTTCATTTTCAAGCTTAGATTTAATATTATAAATATCTTCTTGTAACTCTGTTTTTTCTTTATTTAAGCTATCATTTTGATTTTTGAGTTCATTATTTTTTAAAATCTCATCTTTTAATTTATTATTGCTTACTTCTAAGCGCCCTTGTAACTTACTAGCTTCTTCTTCTAGTTTTAAATTCTTTTTTATTTCTTCTTCTATAGCTCTTTGTAATTCATTATTTTTTTCTATAAAATCATCAATTTTACTTTTCAAAACTTTCACAGAAGGATTCTCTGTTTCTTCTCTCAAATTCCATATATTTTTACTCACTATATTAAAAATATTTTCTCTATGGCCATACCATTCAAATAAAACATCGCTTTCTTTTTGTATCTCATTGTAATAACCAAAATAATATGCTGCTATATCATTCTCATCAAAATAAGTATTAACATCTGCTTTTAAATCACGAACTATTTTCTTGAATTTTGATACAATTTCTTCTTGCTCTAAATCTATATTCATACCTTCGGCTATTACTGTAGATATAATTTGAATAATAAATTCATTAACAAACTCTTTTTTATATGTTGAAAATATGTAGTTGTTTGTTTCTTCAAACATTTTCATCATTCCTTACAAATTAAATATTTCTTGTTATATAGTGTAATTATAACATTATAATACATTATTTTCTATTATTATATATCGTTTATGAACTTGCTACGGTAAAATTTGACAAAGTAAAGGTAGTAGATTTTTCCTTCTAAGAAAATAACCTACTACCCTCAATTCATATTATCCCCCTATACTTAATAACACCACTAGACTTACCAAACGAAAGATATTGTATATATTGAAATGATAAGAATGATTTATAAAGTAATTAAAGCTATGAAAATACACTCATAACAGTATTTTCATAGCTTTAAATTTACATTTCTAATCATTTAGATTTTTTTAAAATTTGTTCATTATGCTAAAGATTTCTTTTAATATTAACTTACTTGACTCTTACAAAAATCAATTATATTCTTTGCTTCCTTTTGATTATTATTTACCATATGGAAGTTTATCAACCTTAAAATAACCTTTGAATCTGATTTTATCATCCTAGTCTGTACTAATGATAAGATATGCTTCTGTACCACTTCTATTGTACACTCTTTTACATATGGTATATACTCAATAAGCTTATTAATGTCATAATCAATTATATCCATATTTCTATGTCTCTTTGCAATTTTTAAAGATTTGAGAGTGTATTCATATGCAAGTTGCATATTATTTTTTTCTTTTTTATGCTCATATGAATTAGCCATCCATTTATATATTTCTGAAGCAAAATAATTCTTTTCAAACTTTACTTTGTTTTTCCCTATTTCCTCAACTAACTTATTGAGATATTCATCAAAATCATCCTCTAGCATTGTGCTTACTTCCATTATGTTACTCAAGACAAGCATCTTATTTTTAAAGCATTCTTCATTATCCTTAATTTCGTCAAGAGTTTCCCTGTATACCCTTAAAGCTTTATTGAGATATCCCTGTTCTCTATAACAGTTACCTTTTATTATTTGTATATTTATTTGAAGATCATAAGAATCTAATTCTTTTTCCCTATATATGAATTCATTTTCGAAGCCATCAATTTCTTTCAATGCCTCATTATATTTCCCTATTTTTTTTAACATTATAATCTTATTATATATAATTCCCTTTGTTAGCTCATAAGGTATTTCATTAGAAAGATTATTACATTCCCGTATACCATCTTCATATTTTCCTAATCTACTTAAAAAATGCGTTAATGCCCCCTTCAATTTTCCATAATATTCACTATCTACATTACACATCTTTGCAAATTCATTTGCCATTAAGTAATAATTAGCTGCTGAATTAACTTCATGTTTAAGTCCAAAAGCTCTACCTAAATCTCCATAAATATATACCTTCATATAATTAAGTTCATACTTATTTATTATTGATATCATCTCACCAAGTAATTCTTCTGCTTCTACCCCAACATCATCGATATACTTAAGAAAATCTTCATAAATTCTCTTTGCCTGATCCTCTTCTGTTATAAATATCTCATCAATATTTACATCTATCTCTATTTTTCTTTCCTTTATAAATCTCTTCAAGTTATTATGTATAACCTCTGCAGCTTTAGGTGTCAAAGATGCTTTATCTGTCTCAATCATACTTATTAAATTTCTAGTAATTATATCCCCACTTAAATCTTCTTGTTTAAGATTTAACTTTTTTCTAATATCCCTAACCCTTTGCCCTTGAGTAATAATAGTAAAATCCATTCTTTTTCCCCTTCCCGTTACAATCAATTTCATAATTAAGAAAATATTTACTTTCATGTTATCATATGTTATTATAAAAGTAAATATTTACTTATTTATTAGGAGGTCAATTTAAAATGAAAAAACTATTTAGCTTTGTACTTTCAATTACTTTACTTGGTAATATACTATGTTCCACTGTTACTTTAGCAGAAACTGATTCTAAAGTAGAAAAAACAATACATAAAAAAAATCCTATAATATTATATAGCACTGATCCTGATACACATAATCCTCATTAACCTCAACCTTTTGAGGTTTTTTATTATCTAATATCATTTAATAACTTCTATAATATCATCATCTAAGCATATAACAATACTATTGGAAATCCCCCCTCTAAGTTTTAACCTTTGATGAAGCCTATATTCCTCACTTTCATTTAATAGAAACTTATAGAACTGATCATCTTCACTAGTATCTGCCCAAAGACAATCATCATTAACAAGCTCACAAGAAACCCAGGGTAGAATAAATTTCCAAATGGTGATTTATTCTACCCTGGGTTTCTTGTGACTGAACTTATGAAGGAGATTGCTACACTATTGCTTTATTAGTGTATTTATCCGATAAAGTAAGATTTAGTAGTGAGTACAAAAGTAATGATAACATTGTAATAAATATTAGAGACTCTATCCTAGTATCTTGTTTTAAAAAAATAGGTGGCAGCTCCAATGGTCCTTTAATTAATTTAGAATCTTTTTCACATACATTTCTATTCTTATATGTTACAAAAATCTCTTCATTTGTTAAAGAATGATTATTTGTTGCAATAATATATTTCCCATCTAATTTAGAATCTTCATCAATTAACTTTTGATTAATAGAATACTTTAATCCAAACTTTCCTTCGCTATTTTTGGTTATTGCAACATCTACATAATTAGCACCTTTAACATTCCTTGACAATTTATTTACCTTTTTTTCTATGTTATCAAGTTTTTTATATATTGTTTTATTCAACTTTATTTCTAAATCCTTAATTGACTTGATATAGCTTTTTATAAATTTATCTCTTGACTTCTTATCTGATAAAGCCTTTGACTCACTGAAAACTACTAGAACATGGTCTTTTACGGTTTTATTTTTATATATAAATTGGTAACAAGTTCGATAAGCCTTATATACTCTATTATCTCTTTTTGTATTTAGTAAAACATATTTAACATCTTCAATTTCTTTTATAAACTCACGTAACTCATTCGTAAGTTTTAATGCACCTAAATAACCTACATATTTTCTATTACTATATTCTATTATTATTTTATTACTCAGCATTGCTCTATCTCCAACAATAGTAGCTTTATCTTTTTTAGTTTTAAATTGAGTTATAGTCTTCGCAACTATTTCCATGTTTTCCTTTACAGTTGATTCATGTGCAGTATTCCCTTTGAATATGGAATAATTTAAAGGAATACCCTCTATGTTGCAATTAACCCCTAATTCAAACTGGTTTTTATAGAATCTTTTATTTTTGCTATAACCCTGTGTAATTAATTCTGAGTTAGTATATTCACCTTCAAAATAGCTTGAAGTTATACTATTAAATAAAGTATCAAATGATAAATTATATTTTTTTGTAGCTGTATTTATAATTTCATTCCATATATCTTCTAAATGAGGATTAATTACATCAAGAAATTCACTTATCCTATCATCATTCAAAGAATTTTCAAGTATTTCATAAATATCACCTATTGTTGTTTTTTCATCCACCCACTTTGCAAGATTATACATAGGTTTAGGTGAGATTAATCTATTTAGACATAATATCTCTGCAACTTTACCATTATCTAAATTTTTAAGCTTATTTTCACACCCTTTTTCCTTCAATATTTTTTTAACTGCTTTTTCTATATTTAACTTATCTATTATAGCTTTCAATAAAACCACATTACTTAGTGGTTTGCTGTTAGCTTGATTAACGTTTTTAGTTATTTCATTTTTATATTTAGATTCTGAATTCATATACCACACCTCATATCGAAAATATTTTATTAAATAAACATTATTTTTTAATAACCTTAAATTATAATTACTCATTTAAAAGTTGTCGTTATAAATTCCTCAGAATTCCTTCCAGGAAAATACATCACTTAAGGACCTATATATCTATAGATATCTCTTTTAGATAATTAATTTTGACGACATCCGTATTAATTTTATGACATTATAATTCAAAATGCGACATTATAATTATATCTTAATATTCTAAATGTTGCAATTTAAAAATATTTTTATTGCATTTCCCCTAACAGATAATAAACATTTTTTTGATTTATACGCTCAGTTTTATAGTTATTTCTCCTACATCAGTATTTCAACAAATAAAAGCCATAAACAAAGTTATTCGACTTGGTTTATGGCTTCAATTAAATCAATTTATGTTCTATTTATTATTATAATTAATATATCCCTTAGTTTCTTCTAAACTTTCTATATCTAAAATATTCTCAATAATACCACTCAATTTTTCAAAACTTGATATGCTAATCTTATCCTTATCATATCTCCAATACTTACTGTTTAAACTGCCGACTTCAAACAACTATACTCTAAAAAAAGCTAAGCTGCTCCACTTTCTCCTTAGCTTCAAAGGTATGCATATACTTAAAAATTTCATTAACATTAAATACAATACCATTTTCCTTACAAGTATATTTGAAAATATCCATCAAGGCTTTGTTATTGTCACTAATAATTTCATAGCTATATCCGTACTTTTTATGATATTTTTCCTTCAGTCCTGGAAAATGCTTATCTAGCTTAGCATAAAAATATTCTCTGTTTCCGGCTCTTAAGGTTAACCCCATATTAAAGCATAAAATCCCATATACCTTAGCTTCAATACAGTAGTCAAGAATGCCTCTTAGGTTTTCTTCTGTGTCATTTATAAAGGGCAAAATAGGATCTAACCAAACCACAGTAGGTATTTTATTATCTCTCATTACCTTTAATACTTCAAAACGCTCTTTTGTACTACTTACATTAGGTTCGATTATTTTACATGTGCCTTCATCATAAGTTGTTAGTGTCATCTGTACTACACATTTGGCTTTTTCATTTATACTTTTCAGTAAATCAAGGTCCCTAAGAATACGATTTGATTTAGTCTGAATGCTAAGACCAAAACCGTATTTATCTATTATCTCAAGAGCCTTTCTGGTATGCATTAACTGTTCCTCTAGGTGTATATATGGATCACTCATAGCACCAGTACCAATCATACATTTTTTTCTTTTTCTCTTAAGTGCTTCTTCCAGTAGTATCAATGCATTGCTTTTAACCTCTATGTCTTCAAAATCATGACTCATATTATAGCACCTACTCCTACTGTCACAATAAATACATCCATGTGTGCAACCACGATATATATTCATGCCATTTCTTGGTGATAAAATTCCCTTTACTTCTTTATAGTGCATGTTAATTTATCCTTTCTGTTTCATCATTACTCTCTTTCAGCTCTCTAGAATCATTCATGCTGATTAATTTTATCCCACTCAGTTTTTTTATACTTTATGTGTTTTAACATTAAGTTAGTCCACTCTTTATCATATTCTCTATACAGCTGCTCTTCAGCCCATTTTTTTATATTCTTATGGTCTGGATGATTCTCATCATGATAAACTTTAAGGAATTCATAATATCCCCCAAGTCCACCTACATCTTCTGGTGGTGCTGTTTCCGCACCATCAATAAGCGTTGGATATCCATAGTAATAATCTTCAATAATCTCTTCTAAAGTAATAAGTATTCGCCATTCATCACCATAATCATATCTATAATTAATCTTCCCGTATTTCTCTATGTATTTATCAATTTTTATACTTTGAGGTTTTCGTATTGTTGTATTAAGATGCTTCGCTATAATTCCAAAAGGGTCATTTTTCTTATCTAGTTTTGCTTTTTTATATTTTGCTTTAACTATCTTATTTTCATCGTATGTTTCGCTATCATTTGTTATTTTTAAGTTTTCTTTACTTAAATTAAACTCAAATAAATGATTATAATCTCTTGGGTATCCACTATAAAAATTAGTTACAGTCTGAATTGTATCATGTAATCTATTAAATGTAGCACCAGCAGGCATGATAACCTCTCTGTAAATTAGTGGATCTGATTCTATAAATTCAATTTTTATTTTGTAAGATTTCATAAATTATCCTCCTGCTAATTTTTAAAAACAACTATTATATCTAATACTACTATATATTTTAATCTTAATAAGTTCAATCAAAATAAAATCCATAAACGACTTTACTACTTGCTTATGGCTTAATTTATTAATTTATGTTCTATTTCTTATTATCACTTATATATCCCATGGCTTCTTCTAAACTTTCTATATCTAAAATATTCTCAATAATTATACTCAAATTTTCATAACTAGCTTTACTAATCTTATCTTTAACATATCTATCTATCTCACCAAACTTTTTAGTAAGTAATTTTATTACTAGTTCAACATCTTTTAGTCTTGCCTCTTCTTTTTCTTTTTGTATGCCTTTTTTTATCCCTTTTTGTATTCCTCGCTCCTCTACCTTAGGATCATAAAAACTCTTGACCATATCTTTTACCTCCATCTCTATATTAATGTATTTAGTATATTTATCGTTAAAATAGCTTATTAAATTCTCTATTATTGTATTCATTGTATCAAAATCATTTAATTCTAATTTACCTTCATCGTATGCCTTACTCATAGCTACCAATGTTTCTCTTGTCATTCTCAGCATTTGATTATGTATTTTATCCATCTTAATTCTTTTTTCTTCTTGAGATTTTCTACTTCTACTAATTTCTTTCATACTCTTTCTTAACTTAAAAATTTGAAGTGGATACAATAGATACATATTTTCATTATACAGCATTTCTATATCATATCTCCAATATTTTAGCACTTTACTTTTGTAAATAAACTCACCTTGCTTAGGTATCTCCAACTTTAATTTCACTTCATCAGGGATACCTTTACCTTCTTCTAATACTATAAGAAAAGGCTCTGGTAGTCTTATTGTAATTATTTCATTTAGTTTTGAAAAATCAGCCTTCTCAACTGCTTTTTCAAAACCATATCTGAAAAGTCTTATAGCCATTTTTTCATCATGTACTGTTTGAAATTCAATTTCATATTCATAAATATTTTGACCATCCTCAACTTTTACGTACATATCAGCATAATGACTATAGTATACCGTTTTATATTTATGCAAATTTATAAATTCTTTGTTTCTATAATTAATTTCAGCATCATAACTTATATTGTCTTTATATATTGCATTTAAAAAATCTATTATCGGTTTCTTGTTATGAATACTAAATAATTTTTTCATTATCTTATCCATCTGCAAGTAACTACTAGTATCTTGAAGCTTACCTACAGAATCTTGCCCATATACCTCTTCTGAATCTTCTTTTACTAAATTAGAATACTTTGCAATACTATACACCATATTAATTTCCTCCGAATGTAATTAATGTGCTATTTATAGTATTGACATATCTCAGTTTTTATAAACATATGTTCGGGGTGGATTTTTAAGAAAAACCATCAAAATTTTCATGATGGTTTTTTGATATTGTATTCTTTTTTGCTCACTACTAATATTTTATCATCTAGCTATCTTTCCATATTTTCTTTAATCTTTTTCACCTCTTCAATGGATCAGCCTGTTTTCTTTCCTTTCATGTAGTTATATTAATTTCCCAAGTATCTCTTCAACACACCCACAAGCCCAAACAAAAAAAAGCCCTCTAGATTTATTCTAAAAGGCTTATACTACTATACTGTTAATTGCTTAAACATCTTTTTACTATAAATTTTTATATCCGTATATTTTTCCTTTAGGCACTTCGAAATAAATAACTAGTCAAAGGAAAGCTTATATTTTGCATCAGACAAGGATTTAGAATACGTGCATAGCAGGGCTCTGTGCGTGTTCTAAAGACGCAGGATTATGCAAAATAGAAGTTTGAACTGGCTTGTTATTTATTTCGAAGTGCCTTAAGTTCAGTTGTCAAATTAGAATCTATTACTTTGTATGAAACATCATCTCTGCAGTATTCGCAAAAGTCATTTTCCCGTTCATTTCAATTTTTTCTCTGACTTTTACTTAGATTTCCAAACTTTATGGTGTTACCGCCCCCGAAGGTTTTAGTGAAGGAGGCACCCCTAAACTTGCTAAAGTTTGTTAATTATACTATATACTTCTCGTATACTTCACTGTAGTCTCTTATATTATACTTCCTTGATGCCTTTTCTCTATACCCTCTCGCCTGATTAAAAATCCCACTAAAAGCTTGTACAACATCACATTCTACTCTACCCTTACCTAAACAATTCGTTGCTACATCTATAGATGCTAAATCTATATTCATCTTTTTTTCATTCTCTTGTTGTAGTAAATATATACCATACAGAGCTTTATATAACTTCTTTAATTCATCAATTTGATTCTTTTTTACATCTATAGAAAAATTCTTTTCACCTATTACAAACTTAATTTCTACATCTAAATCCACAGTACCCGCAGTTTCAAGTCTTACTTCTTTTACTTTATCATACTTAAATTCATACCTGTTTAAAATTCGTTTCTTGCTTATAGCACTACTTCCATCTAAGTGTATTAATCCATAGTTTGTAAAACAATACTCATCACTCTTAGACTTAATCAAAAAATATATCTTCTCACCATCTTCACTAAATATATAATCGTCTGAATCTACTTTTTCATAATCACTAGGTGATATTATCATACCTATATCACTTATACCCAATGCATCCGCTGCTAATTTCCCAAACATATTATTGCTCCTTCTAATTTTTATTTTTAATTATAATAATATACTATAAATTAACAATAATCACAAGTAAACCTCGTAATTCAGTAGCTTCTTGTTATATCATAGTTCTATATCTTTTCCCTCTTGTTTTTTTATATGGAAATTTCTTGTTTCTCAGACATCAAGGAAATAAACTTGTAACTTGATTTCAGGTATTCAAGATAAAATTTCTCGGTGTTCCTATACAATTTAATGGCTAAGAAAAAAAGCACCCATCCCACAAAGATTAGTGCTTATTTGTAAATATACCATGATACTCTACCCTAAACTATATATCTATAAAGATCTTCTCGTACAGGTGTATGCAATCTATATGTGATTTCTACAGCTCTTTTGTTTGTATTCTCCATAATAAATTCTTTAGGCTCACCTACAGTATTTATTTTCCCAAGATAATAAAACTCCTTTGATACTTTGTCATCCTTATTTTTTCTCACAAATAAACTCATTTCTACATTGTCTTTTTCAGCATTATATGCTTGCACAACGTCTGGTGAATTTTTTGTTCTTCCTGATTTAGATATGGCTATTATTTGTGCTGGTGATAGGAATCTATCCTCATATTTTATAGTAGAACTGATATCTTCTGCTTTATCATAATTAATAAATACTGGGTAAGTCTTGGTTTTTTTATTAAATTTATATCCACCTATATTTGTTGCCACTTCACACTTTTCCCACTCTAAAAGTCTGCATACATCCTCATAAGTGTACTTCTTATATAACATAAAATTTGTATCCATGTACCTAATACTATAATCTTTTTCATATCTACTTATACCAAAGTCTATAGCCTCTTTTACAACATTTGCAAAATTTTGATTTTGTAGTTTTTCTTTAAATACCTTAGATATTTTATAGTCCTCATTGTCCTGCTCTAAAAAAATACATTTTTCATAGGTTTTCTTCCCTGTTCCCGAAGGAAACTCATTGGTAAGTACATTTATAATTGAGATAGCTGTACTTTCTTTAAAGTCTATATTATAAATTTCTTTTAAAGATGCCTTTAACCTTGATAATGCGTTAGTCTCATATTCCATAAGCTGCTTTATCATAAGTAATTCATGAATTCTTTTGCCTGAAGCAAGTTTTTTAGATATAAATTCTATGAATAGTTCTTCTGTATTATCCAAGTGTACACTATACTCTTTTTCATATTTAAGTAAAAATTTATGATAAGAGCCTAAGCTATTATTTTCAAAAATTCTCAATGGATCTATGGACTCATATGTATCAAAGTCTTTTAGACTTGGTATTTTACCCAGTTTTTCTTTAAGTTTCTTGTAATTTTCTTTAATGAAACTAACTTGATTAAATTTAACCTTATCAATTGATTCAAAAATACGTTTTTTTGAAATTTTATCAAAATTAATAGTAGAGCAACCTGGAATTACTCTATTTCCTTCCATAACATACTTTCTAACATTATCTTTGTTATAAGTTCTGTCACCAGAAAGAGCTATAGGAATTAAAAAGTTACTATCATAGTTTCCAACAAAATCGATTACAACAATATATTCCTTATCAGTATGCTTTCTAAGTCCTCTTCCTAATTGCTGCACAAATATTATAGCTGACTTAGTAGCTCTCAACATAATTACTTGATTTACACAGGGTATATCAACACCCTCATTAAAAATGTCAACTGTAAATATATATTCTAAAGAGTTTTCTATTTCTTCTTGCTCTAATCTTTCTATTGCATTTTCACGTTCTTTTTGATTATTGTCTCCTGTTAATGCAAGGGTTTTATATCCTCTATTATTGAATTTATTTGATAGTTCCTTAGCCTCTTCTTTATTGCTACAAAATATTAACCCTTTTACTCTGTTTCCACAGTATCCATAGAATTTTGCTTTTTCAATTATATGTTCTACTCTTTGATCTTGTACTAAGTATTTAAAATCTGTATTTTCATCTAATCCCTTGCCATCAATAGATATATCTTCTATACCAAAATAATGAAATGGACAAAGCAAATCTTCTTCTAAAGCTTGCTGCAGTCTTATTTCATAAGCAATGTTATAATCAAACATTTCAAAGATATTAAAATCATCATTTCTTTCTGGTGTAGCTGTCATTCCTAATAAAAATTTAGGTTTAAAGTGACTCACTATCTTTTGATAACTCACTGCCCCCGCCTTATGCACTTCATCTATTATAATGTAATCGAACTCTGTATTTTCAAAACTAGATAGAATTTCATCTTTACATAAAGTTTGCACAGTAGAAAATATAAACTCTTTATCTACTTCTTTATAATTACCTGAAAGAATCCCCATAGTTTTCGTATCACCAAAAACATTTCTGTAGCTTTCTAAAGCTTGTTTTGCAATTTGCTCTCTATGTACAATAAACAAAGCCTTTTGTGGATTAACATTTCTCAAATCAAATGCTGATAGGTATGTCTTCCCTGTACCCGTTGCCGAAATTAATAATGCTTTTGCTTCTCCCTTTTCCCTTATGTTATCTAGGGATTTGATAGCAGATACTTGCATTTTATTTGGTCTTAATTTGTACTGAACAATTGATGGTACTTTGCTCTTTCTTGTGTATTCTCTTTGCTGGAAATATATTTTTTCATAAGTTTCTATCCATTCTATAGTTAACTCATTGGCTTCTTGCCACATTAACTGAAAATCATCTATTACCTCTTCTGTTAATGCTCCTTCTTCTAAAGAAGATACTTTTATATTCCATTCCTTATTTTTTGTTAATGCTGTTTGTGTGAGATTTGAACTTCCAACAATAATTTTATAACAATCACTATGCTGAAAAATATACCCCTTTGTATGAAAGCTTTCTTTATCATATAATTTAATTTCAAGATTTGAAAATTCCAACAATCGCTTCAATGCTTTTGGCTCACTAAAATTAAGATAATCCGTAGTTAAAATTTGTCCTTTTACGCCTTTATCCTCTAAATCCTTTAATGTCTGTAACAAAGGAGTTATGCCGCTACTTGTAATAAATGCAACAGATATCATAAAGCCCCTACAACTTTCAAGCTCTGAAATAATATTGCTTAGAATCTTATTTCCTTGTTTATAATCATTTACTAATAGTTTAGGCATTAAGGCTAAATTACCCTCAATAGAATTATCAATTATCCCTTTCTCAGCGGACTTTAATAACTCTTCTTTTATACTAATGTTATTTTTTTCTATTGTCTTAATTTCTAAACTTGATACACCTTCAAGTTTATTTTTAGTAATCATTCATTAATCACCTACAATTATTTAAGAATTATATCGATTCCAGTTTAACTAAATTTATACATACTCAAAACTCATAGAAACACTGCGATTTTGAGCATGTATAAATAAAGTTTAACTATGAATTCTATATATTTATCTCTTTCATTAATTCTTCTACTGCTGGGACATCAGCTGGCGCCCAATTCAATGAGCTTAGATAATCTCTTTTTAACCAAATTAAGGCCCCATGTTCATTAGCTACTGGCGTTCCTTCTATTATTTTGCATTTAATCGTTATTAAATTTACTATAAATTTATCATATTCATGTGTGTAATCGTTAAAAACCTCAAAAGCTTCTACTCTGCAGCTTAATTCTTCATTTATTTCTCTTTTTATTGCTTCTTGTAGATTTTCTCCTTCTTCTACCTTTCCTCCTGGGAATTCCCATAGATTTGGCATTGGCATTTGTAATGATCTTAGAGCGCATAGTATCTCATTATTAGTATTTTCTATTATTGCACCTACTACTTTTATTTTTTTCTTCATATCGTACCACCTCCTGATTATTTTATCAGATTATTGGATAATAACCTAGATTATAAGGTAGTTTTGTTTATTTTTTTGTGGATTAGTTAGTTTTTGTTTGCTTATAGCTCTATATTGGGATTTTTTCAGCCATATTAGAAATTAATCTTGTGGAAGTAATTCTTCTACAATATCATCATCTAAACATATTGCAATACTATTAGAGATAAACCAACCTCCAACTTTTAATCTCTGATGTAGCTTCTCTTCTGCACTTTCCTTTAATAGGAATTGATAGAACTCGTCATCTTCATTACAATCTTCCCAAAGACAATTATCATTTACAAGCTCGCAGGATAATTCATAGTAGTTATTTGTATCTAAATAATAATTACACCATTTTTCTTTCTTAATAATTTCTTCAACTAAGTTTAAATCATTATTAGCTATCTTCATCAATGCTTTATAAATAATAATACTATCTTCTTTATCTGATCCAATTCTTTCTTCAATCTCAATTAATATTTGACTTGTGTTGTTCATGAGTTTATTCCTCTCTAACCATTTATAACTTAATCATTTGTTTTTGATATGTAATCCTTAATACTCTGTTCATTATAAGTTTCTTTGTAATTATCCCATAGTCTATAAGAAAATATATTATCACAGTTGGTTTCTTTTAGATATTCTATTTCTTCTAAAAGATTTTTAAAAGCTTCAAATGAATTCTCTCCTGCTGCAATCCCTATTACTTGGAGTTTTTAATATCTGGTTCTATGGATTCTGAATTAGGTTGATAAGTGTAGCCTTCTTGGGTTAGAAAAATATAATGATTTATTTTCATGTATAATATTTCCTCTCGTCTAGTTTTTTATTAGATCGAGATCGTAACATAATCCTTTAATTTAATCATATCAAATTCCTCTACTTTGATTGCTTCTTCAATAATCTCTATCTTATCTTTACTAACACGAATATCTATTTTTTATAGCTCATTTCATCAACCACCCAATTAATCCCAGCACAAGTCTCTACATATGCTATGTTAGCATTATACTTCTCCTCTAGCTCTTCTAATTCTCTTTCTCTATCTTCTTCAGCCTCATGTTCATCTGAGACCTCAAAAAACCTTTCGGTTCCAATACTATATTTTGCAATCTTTCCTTCTGAAATTACTTTTATTATTTTGTCATACTTATTTTCAATATTTTCTCTTTTCTCTTCCATATTGAAATAATACTTAACCCAATGCTCCCCTATCATAAATTTATAAATTTCTCTTGCATCATTGTTAAAATAGTTAATTATTTGGTTTTTAAATATTTTACGCCTATATTCTACCTCTCTAACACATACATCGTATGCAATTGATGTATCACCACTATAACTATCACTTCCAAGATTAAAACTTTGTGATTTTTTATCATAAAATTCACACTCTGGTGTATTTCCTTCAATTAACCTCTCATTTAACTCTTCATAAATTTCGTCCATTAGATACGTACCAATATATTTTTCCCCTTCATCTATACTATATATTTGATCTATTAACTCACTCTCATCATAGTATGCATGATCTATCACATATTTAAATTCAAAGCACAGATCATACATTGCAATTAGCCATAATAAAATATCCCCATATTCATAATTATCATGATCTGTTTTAGTAATTTTGTCAGATATTACAACACCTTGATGCATAAATATATTCCACGCATCTTCTGCCCAATTGATTTCAAAAGAATAATTATAGAATATTTTTTCTGCTATTTCTTTTACATCAACCCAATTATATTTGTTATATTCAAATTCATTATCATTACATTTATTTTTTTCTAGTAGCTCTTCTATATTAACTACCTCTTTTTCGATTTTTGTTGCAATATTGTACTCATCATCACAATTATAATCATATAGTTCATCTATAGCTTCTATTATGTAGTTTTTAAACTCCTCTGGTAAAACTAACTCTGATTTATACTCAATACCTAAATAATATTCTGATTGATAAAGAAATAATATATTTACAATGTCTTGTTGTAATAGAATACTTAATTCATAAACTGATCTCCTTTCAGTTAATGAATAAACAAATGGCATTGTAAATACACAGTAACCACTTCCTATAAAAAGTACATTTATTGTTAAAATATCATCGATAATTTTATATTCAAAGTTTATCTCATCTGTACCCTCAAAAATAAATGCATATTGACTATTGATTACATATAATTCATCATCAATACTACCATCTTTTGAATTTACTAATGAATGATGTGAAAGCACCTCGATATTTGAATACTCCTCATGATATCTATTATACTTTTCTAGTTCTGAAATAACTTTTGGTTTCTCCAACATTGGCGGCTCAGTCACTAATAAATTGAGACTTTCTGCATATTCAATAAACCTCATATCTATCCCCCCCCCACAATAACCATATCATATATATTTCTTTACTAATATTAGTAATACCTTTAAACTTTTGAAAATAGATTAAAAAGCAAATCCGAAGTAATACCCAGACTTTAATCATTAAACATTTCTCAATTTTTCATATACTTCTTTTAACATTAGATCATCACTGCAGTTATATAGCAGAACAATTTGTGTTCACAAATTAGTAACCACTCCCGTGGGTTTTAGTGAAGGAGGTACTCCTGAACTTGCTATGAATTCACCATCGCTTTAAAATCATCACCACCATTAATATAATTGAACATATCAAGAAGCACCTTAAGGGTATCTGCCATATTTCCATGAATCCTAGATAACTCTTCTGTTTTATGCAAAAATCCATTGCTTCATCTCTTGATAGGATATTATTAACGTCACTATATATACAATAGAATACAATCTCATCCCTAGCCCTATATGTAAAATGAATATTCTCTTCCATAAGAATTGTTTTTATATCAATAAGCTTATTAATTATTTCCTCAGCAATGGTTCTGTGTTCTATACATCTTTAAGGGCATTGAATTCGCTCTTCATAAATGTGTTTAATATATTTCTACTATCAATAGGATTAAGCTGAAATCAAAGTTATAGTTTATATTAACTTTTTAAATAATAATGTTCTTATCTTCTTTACTTTTATTATTCCCCTATAAGTGTTAAAATTAAATCAAACACACATTCGCCGCATAAAATTCAGAATTAAAGAAATGCTATTCTTATAAACCTAAGTTTAATTATTTGACTATTTAATAAACCTAAGTTTATAATACTAAAAAAAGTAATATTGTCAACAATTCTTAATAGTAGACTTCTATAGCTTGTACATACATACTGTGGTATAATTTAAAGTTGGAGGATTGTTGATATGTGTAATTCTCTGGGAAAGAGAATCAAAAATTTAAGAGAAGATAGATTAAACAATGATAGTAAACTCAAGTGGTCTCTTGATGCACTTGCTAAAAGAATTAATGTTTCTAGCCAATCGCTTAGTAAAATAGAAACTGGTAAGACAATTAACCCAAATATGGCTATTATAAAAAGCCTTGCTATAGAATTTGGTGTTTCGGCAGATTATCTAATATTTGGCCATAATACTAAAACTAAAATTATAGTGGAAATCAATGGTGATCCTAGATATTTAAAAAACATTAATACTATTATTGAAATCACGTCAGATGATTAATCTTCTCAATACAAGTGAGGGATTGCAATGACAACAAACGAAAAATTTAATATAGATGATGTTATAAAAGAAATTGAACGTGTATACCTTCATGATGATAGAGAATGGATTATTGGATATAGTGGAGGTAAGGATAGTACAGTGGTTGTTCAGCTTGTATTCAAAATGCTTCTTAATTTACCTGCTGAAAAACGACATAAAAAAGTTCACATTGTTTCTTCAGATACTTTAATCGAAAACCCAATGATTATTGACTATCTTAAAAACGCTTCTGAGTTAATTGGAAAATCAGCTCATGAACAAAATATACCATTATATACTCATATGGTTCATCCTAGATATGATAATTCATTCTGGGCAAACATTATTGGAAAGGGGCTGCCTACCCCTACATCTATAAGATTCAGATGGTGTACAGAAAAACTAAAAATCCAACCTTCTAATCAGTTTATACAAGATAAAGTAGCTCAAAATGGTGAAGTTATTGTTCTATTAGGTGTAAGGAAATCTGAAAGTATAGCAAGAAGAAACCGTATCAATAAACGTGAAATTGATGGTTACTTACTAACACCTCATGCCACGTTAACTAACACTTATGTTTATAATCCTATTGTGGATCTAGTGACTGATGATGTTTGGAGTGTTTTACTTTCAAACAACGGAGTAACCCCTTGGGGTGGAAATAATAATGAGCTTTTTGCACTTTATATGGGAGCTGAAAGTGGAGAATGTCCATTTACTATCACTAAAGATAGTGAAGGAAAAATTGAAACACCTTCATGTGGTAACTCAAGATTTGGCTGCTGGATCTGTACCGTTGTTAACGAAGATAAATCTCTAACAGGATTTATAGATAATGGTGAAGATTGGCTGGCTCCTTTATTAGATTTTAGAACGTGGATATTAAAGATTAGAAATAATCATGAATATAGACAACAATATAGACGTGATGGAAATCATTATTATAAGAAAGCTTATTTAAAAAACCTACCAGTTAATGAAGAAGGTATTATAGATGAAACTAGAATTAAACAAGGTGATAATGGTAAAGAGTTTATCATCTTAAATAATAAAGATATTGATATTCGCGAATTGACTAATAAAGACAAATTATATTTAGAATTACTTCCTTTATCAGAAAGCAATAACCATCAAATAGATATGAGTAAAGTTCTTGAAGATGAAAAGGGTCCTTATATAAATGTACTTGGCTATGGTCCTTTCAACTTTAAAGCTAGAAAGACGATTTTAAAGGAATTATTAGAGATTCAACGTGATATGGATTATGAACTTATCACTATGGAAGAGTTAAAGGCTATTGATAAGATTTGGGATGATGAGGCAGATTTAAGTAAACGATCTTTAGTAGACATATATAATGAAGTTTTTGGTGAAAAACTCCCTTGGGATGAATATAAAAAACCAATGTTTGATAATATTGCTATGAGTACAATTTATAATGCTTGTGATAACGCTAATATTTCTAGAAACCTAATAAATAAGCTCCTCATAGAGACTGAAAAAAATAAACATCAATCAAACAAAAGCAAATTAAGACACTCCATTGAGAAGACATTTAATCAAAAATATCTGCATAAAGAAGTGATTGAGGGGATAGAAAATGATAATTAATAAACTAACATTAAAAAACTTCAGGTCGTATGAAGAAGAATACACTTTTGACTTTACCCCTAATGGTGATAAAAATGTAATCTTGATTGGTGGAGAAAACGGCGCTGGTAAATCAACTATTTTTGAAGCTATTAAATTATGTTTCTATGGTCCAACTACCTATGGCTATCAAGGTTTTAATTCTAATTATATCTCACGTATCAAAGCTAATATTAATAATAATGCTTTTAAACATCCAAAGGTAGAGTCTTTTATTGAACTTCAAATTGAAATGCCTGAAGGTAATACAATAAATAATTACAACATTAAAAGATTGTGGTCTTATGAAAAGAAGAAAATTAACGAAGAATATTCAGTATATAAAAATGGTACTTTATTAGCTAATGAAGAATTAAGTTATTTTGAAAACTATTTCAAATCAATTCTTCCTCCTATGCTCTTTGACTTTTTCTTCTTTGATGGTGAAGAATTATCTGACTTTTTCATCGGAAGAGGTGCTAAAACACACCTGAAAGAAGCCTTATTGAAATTATGTAATTATGATACAATCGATCTTCTTAGAAAACAAATACTTCAATTTCAACGTAGTAAATTACGCTCTAACACTGAAACATCAGACTTAGAAAAAAAATATTCTGAACAATTAGATGGATTACGTGCTATTGAACTTAAAATAGAAGATGAAGAAAAGAAAATCTTTGAACTTAAAGAAAAACTTGTGGATTTATCTGAAGAGAGACATTCTCTAGATATTCAATTCAGAAAAGAAGGTGGAATGTTAGAAACTGAACGTAGTAAGATTACTTCACAAATAAATAAACTTGAGGAATCTCGTACTATTACAAATCAAGAAATCAAAGATTTTAGTAATGATACACTACCATTCTTAATCTTATCTGATAAACTTGTTGATCTTAGAGATCAAATAGAAAAAGAGGATAAATTCAATTTATATAACAATGTACGAAACAGACTTGATTCAAATGTAATTAAAGATTATTTATCTGAAAATGATATTCTTAAATCTGGTAAAAATGCTGATGAAATTGCAGTGGATATTCTATCAACTATTACATCTAATATGTTTGGAGAAGAATCCCAATATAACACATTTAAAGAATTGCATAAATTATCCTCTGACCAAAGTGCAGATGTATTATCATTAACCAACAATATCATTTACAAAAAAAATGAACTAAAAAAAGAAAATAAAGATAAATATAATGATATAAACAATTTTTCTATTAAGATTGAGAAACTAAAAAAGAAACTAACATCATCTGCTGATAATCACCTTGTAGAAACATACATTAAATCTCTTAAGAAAATTACAAATGAAATATCAGTATGTGATTATGAACAACAAAAATGTGAACTAACCATTGAATCACTCTTAGAAGCAAAACAGAAAGCGGCTTATCATCTAGTAAGAGCTAAAAATGAGTATACAGCAGCTCTTCAATCAGATAATAATCTTCAGCTATCTGATGATGTATCTGATTTACTGGAAAGTGTTATAGTTGAATTAACATCCAACAAACTTAAAGAGATTGAAAATAATTATATGGAAATCTTCAGTAAGCTAATAAGAAAAAGTAAATATGTTGAAAATGTGATTATTGATTCTGATTTCAATATTACATTATATATAAATAGACTTTATAATACTTTAGAAATTGCAAATAAATATAATACTATTGGTTATGATGAAATGGATAGAAAGTTTGGAGATAAATTTATAGAGGGTCTATCTGATTACTATAACGCTCATACTAAGAAAGAGCTATCAAATAAATTATCTAATATTAAACAATCTGAGTTAATTAATCTTAATACTAAAGTAAATGTTGATGAATTTTCTAAAGGAGAAAAACAAATTTATATTCTATGCTTGATATGGGCTTTAATTAAAGCTTCTGATGTTAAAGTTCCTTTTATAATTGATACACCATATGCTCGTATAGATGAAAGTCATAGAAACAGTATTACAACTGAGTTCTTACCTAAGGTAAGTAACCAAGTTATCATTCTATCTACTAACAAGGAAATCGATAAAGAATCTTATGATCTTATCCATAAACATGTAGCTAATGAATACTTGCTTCAATATATGGATGTTGAAAGAAAAACTAAAGTTAGTAATAGATACTTTTTTGAGGTGTAGCCATGGGATTTAGATTAAAAACATCAAAACAGACTAAAGATATATTTGAAGAGTTAGGTGCAAGCATAAATTTAAAACCTTTTGCATTAAGCAAGCTTGCAATTGCTCTATCTATTCAAAGTGAAGAAGATATAAAAGATTATAAAAGTGATGTGAATGGATTGGAATTACAACGTTCAACTATAACTGGACAATATGATACAATCTATAGATGCTTGTTGGAACAAAATGCTAATAAACATTTAACAGATGATGAATACTTTCCTGAGTATACAAAAAAACATATTGATAGAGGGGCTAAACTTCTAATTGATAAATTTAAGTATTCTTCTGGAAAGAACCTAGAGGGTCTAATAAAATCTTTATTAAAAGAAGGAAATGGTGATCTATGATTTATTTAGATAATAGCTCAACAACTAAAATTGATCCAGAAGTACTAGAAGCAATGTTGCCATACTTACAAGATGAGTATGGCAATCCTTCTAGTAGCCATTATACTCTTGCTAAAAATGCTAAAAGGGCTGTTGAAGAAGCACGAGAGAAGTTAGCAAGTCTTATAAATGCCAAATCAGAAGAAATAATCTTTACAGCAGGAGCTTCTGAAAGCAATAACTTTGTAATAAAGGGAGTTTCTGATTATAAGAAAATGTACGAAAAGTCAGGTAATCATATTATTACTTCAAAAGTAGAACATAAGTCAGTTTTGCAAGTATGCAGATTCTTAAACGGCGAAATCTATATGAATAATGAAAAGAAACGACTGGGTAAAATAATTACACCTCAAGTTGATAGAGGTTATGAGGTGGATTTTCTTGATGTGAATGAGTATGGACAGGTTACCCTTGATACATTGGAATCTACCATTAAAGATAATACCTCTTTAATATCTTTAATATGGGGAAATAACGAGATCGGATCATTAAATGATATAGCTACACTCTCAAAGTTAGCAAAACAACGTAATATAACTTTTCATTCTGATGCAACACAAGTTCTTGGAAAGTTAACTATTGATGTTGATAAAATATCAGCCGATTACTTAAGTTTCTCTGCTCATAAATTATATGGTCCTAAAGGAGTCGGCGCTGTTTATATGAGGAAACCCAAAAGAACTCCTGTTGATATCACTTCATTAATTCATGGTGGATATCAAGAAAACTTCTATAGAGCCGGTACACATGCAGTTCATAATATAGTTGGTTTCGGAAAAGCTGCCGAAATAGCTAAAAGAGATTTAGCTAAAAATATTGAAAAGTTAGAAAAACTTGAACTTCAAGCAAAAGAAATGATAAAAGCTAAATATCCTAATGTTGAATTCTTAGGTGACCCAAATAATCATATTCCAGGTCTTATCGGTATGATTATTCCCGGAATAGTTAATGAAATGTTTATAAAAGAGCGTTGTGAGGACTTGGCTATTTCTGCTGGATCAGCTTGTGGAATTGGAGAACCTTCTTATGTTATTAATGAGATTGGTTATGGTAATGTTAGTAGTAGTTTTGTTAGATTAAGTTTGTGTAAACATAACAATATGAATGATATTCATATATTATTAAAATAATAATAGTATATATATTAACAATATCTGAGAAGTAAAAGGAGCTGTTCAATACAGCCCCTTTTATTTAAATCCAATAGTCAATTTTTCCACAAATCCATTATCTTTTATCCATGATAATACTTCTGGAGTAAGATCTTCTATAGTTGCTGTTCTATTAACAACCATTCTTAAAAACATTTGTACTTCTTCAGTTAATTTTAATTGCTCTATAATATTTTGTCCTTCTTTAATAACTTCCCTAAACTCTAAAATATCATTATCCGTTATTGGCCATCTATTTTTCATTCCATTAAGTCTAGTTAATATTTCATTAACTTTTCTTTTATCCTCAAATAAATTTGATAATGAATTTAAACTATTTATTATCTCTTTTGTATTTTCATTAGCATAAATAACCCACTCATTTCTTAATTTATTTGATTTACCTTCTATACATGCAACTATATATTTAAAATCTTGATCTCTTAATATATGCCCTCTTCGTCTTTTCTTTAATATATCATCAATCTTAGATATTAACTCACTTATATCTTCTTTTGGGAATATGTTGCTATCCAACTTATTTAGTCCTATTACAGAATCTCTATAATGTCTAATTAACTCTAAGTTCTTCTTTAGGTATTTATTAGTATATTCATAAGTAGTTATTTCTCGTTTCATATCGCTTATCTCTTCTTTAGCATTGATAAGCTTACCTGTTTCATTTATCTTTTTAATTAATAGCAATCTATTCACCTCCCTGAAGTTCTTTAATAATCTCGTTTAATTCATTGATATATTCATCTTGTTTATCTTCTTCTTTTTTCTTTATGTTAGTTACGTCATCTAACTCTTGTGCTGATTTACTATATTTATTATACTTCTCCTCAACATATCGATTCATAGAGCGTACTAATTCATATAGTTCAGATGTATTATTAATATTATTTTTAACTATGTAATCTAATTTTTCAAGGTTAGATTTATTAATAATATTTTCATTATTACATAATAATTTTAATGCATACTTTCCATCTATACTTTTAGCAACTATCTTATTAAACTCCATACCATAAGTTTCATTAACACTTTCCATTTTAACTGTTAAAAAATGTATAAAATCACTGAATACCTGTTCTATATTTTGTTTACTACTTTCATCTTCACTAAACTCTAATAACTTTTTAATTTCTTGATTCCTATCAGATATCTCTTTTATAAGACTATCTATAGATATATTTAAGGTATTTCCTAATAAAGCTTTATATACTTTATAGGATTTATGCATATTGCTTGTAGATGCAACTATATCTTTAATATCTATACTATTTAATTGCCATTTACCATTCATATGCTTTTTTATAACCTTAAGTACTTCGCTAGCATCTATAAAAAACTTATCTGTTATTTGTGGATTAACTGTTCCTAAAATACAGTTGTGATATCTTATACACATTTCATGATTATTATTTATATCACTTTCACCTTTCATTATGACTTCACTAATTTTACCTAGTTTTTCTATATTACGTCTATTTAATCTATCTTGTGTTCTAAATATTTTACTATATATAATTGATAACTTATCTTCTATGGATATATTTGCATTTATAACATTCATCATAAAATCATTATATATAGCTAATTCAAAACTACTTATATTGATTTCTGAAGATATGTCTTGTTTATTTATAAACTCACTTAATTTATCTCTATTTTTCATAACCCAATTTGTTACGTTTATAAGGTATCCTGGTGCCTCTTCAAATCCCCAAGATTTTTTACCTAAATTTCTCCAAGCACATATAGCTTGTAATAAATAGTAGTTTTCTTCAGTTCTATTTAATACATACCCCTCTGTTATTTTTACATTTTGTCCTTCTATATGAAGATTACCTAATACAAAGGTTGATTCTATGACTAACCTTGATATGTCTTCCATATCCCAATCTATAGTAGTTTTTATTAATCTACATATATCTTCTCTATAAGTCTTATGATCTATTAAAACATCTTTGTCATAAAACCAATTTTTTAAAGTCTCCAATGCCTTATTATATTTTTCTCTGTTTTCATCTCTCTTCTTTGGCATTTCCGTATTTGGTATAGGCATCTGTTCTTTATCTAATTTTGTATAACTTAAATTTTCTTTAACCCTATTATCTAAATTATTTTTAAGAGTTCTCTCTACTTTTTTAGTATCTTCTTTCTCTGTCTTTTTTACTATTGGTTTATTTGCAGGTGCTTTACTACTATCTATTGGAACCCCTTTTATGAAAGGAAGTCTAAAGAACTCATATGCTTCCTTTTCAACACCTGATAAAAATTCTTTTCCATTTCCATTGTTTGAGTATGCAGTACCATTTCCCCATACTCTCATAAAACAACTTAAACGTTCAAACTCTTCTCCCTCAACTTCTTTATGAAGTATCTGTTCATGTAATGGCATATTCCAAATTGGAACCTTAAATGCACCTTTAAATACCTTATCAGAATAAGGAAAATTATCACCATCATTTATATAATCATGAATTATTTTCTTTATTATTTCTTTTAGTAACATTCTAGGGGTTTTGTCTTCTAATGTTTTATATAATGATATTAATGCATGATCATTAAAAGGAAATAATGTAAAAGTTCTATTATCTATTCTATAGTTACTCCATTCATGCTCCATATACCTATTAGCTATAGGAATCTCACTATCACTAGCCCCATTTTCAACCCATATCTCTAATTTTTTTCTATCTATATATATTGCATTTAGGTATCTAGCTGCTATATCTAAAATATCTTCATCTTTTGAGAAAATTGATTCCTCATCAATTTTAACTCTTCCAGTTATTCTAGACTTTATATTACTTGGGAAATGAGACTTATAGTATGCTTCTGTAACCCCAACTACAGATAATATTCTACAAAGGCCATCATCATTGCCATGCTCTGTTATTAAAGTCTCTACTAATGCTTTATCTATTCCTGTGAAAGAAGTTAAGTCTTCTATAAATAAGGTTAGATTTTTCCCTTGTGACTTAAGCTTTCTTCTAATATTTAAAAATATCTCAGAAAAATCCTGTGAATTTAACTTTATACAGCTTTGAATTACTGTATCTAATTTTGAATTCAAATAAGCTATAGCATTTAATTTAAATTTCTCATTTTCTATTAATCTTTCATGACACTTTATAGTATGCTTTGCTGCATTTTCACTTATTTCTCTATCTAAATTGCTTCCAAACTCACAGTCAAAATCCATTTCATTAAATGTTATATCTATTTCTTTTACTTCATTTACATTTTCATTTTTAAGCTTACTCTTAATCCTTTCAATAGGTCCATTTTCAATGAAAAGTAATTGTTCTTGCACATTCGGATCTTGTATAAATGATGCCAGCAACTTTCTCTCTCGAGACTTTAATATACAATCTTCATCTTCTTCACTTAATATTTCTGTAGCAAAGGCTAGGTTTATCATATAGCTAAGCTTTTCACTACTTAAGTTGCTATTAGCTTCTAAAAGCTTTTTAATCTCTATTTCATTTAATAAACTTCTTACATCCTTATGCTCAACTATTTGTTTTATTGCACCTTGTAAAGTATTTTTTGATCTCTCAATCATTATAGATATTTCACTATTACTATCTATTTCACTCTCATATATATATTTCATCCATTTTATAAAGTGCGATTTTCCTGATCCACTCTTTCCTTCTACAACAAGAAAAGTATGCTTATCTCTATTGTCTAATATAAACTTATTAAAAAAGTCCTTTTCATTGTACTCGCTTATTATATCGTAGTTCTCACCACTATTAGTATACTTTAACTTTTTAAAAGGCAAGTGTGTAGCTAGGAATTCTACTTTAGGTGCAATTGTAGCATCAGTTATAATTACTTCATTTAGCCTTTTTAATATACTTTTATCCAAATTACTCACTCTCCTTTATGATTATTTCTGAAATACACTCAGGTATATCATGTAATTCCATTCTATATAAGTCCCAAACTTCTGTAGCATCTTGAGTAAGGCTTAACTTTATTACTCCCATATCATGTAGTGTTCTTAATGCAAAGGACATAGTAAATGATATATTATGACCATTTATATTTTCTTTTAATTCTGGACATTTCATCAAGCACCAATTTATAAAATCACTTACTCTTATTTCTTTTCCTCTTTTTATATTCACATCACATTCTATAGCATCTTTTATTCTTAAATATGGATTAGGTATAAATTGTGATTCATGCATATACCCTATTCCTATAAATGTTGCCCAAAATCTCCAAGCTAGTCCAAATTCTTTATTTAACTCTTTAAATTTATTCTGATTAGATATTACATCGTCCATTGTTGAGTATACTAATAGTTCATTTCCTTTATATAAATACCAAGAAGTAAAATCAAAAAATAGATTACTATCATTTCCTTCAAAAACTCTACTTGCAAAATACTTTCTGAATTCATTTCCACTTCTTAGATGCTTTTTATCAAAATTCAATTCAAATATTTCTTGATTAACAACAACAAGCCTAGTATCTTGAATATATTTTAAAACTTTTTTTATCTCATCTTGCTTACCATTACATAATCCTGGAGGTTGAATAATATTCATTATATTTTTTTCAGTAAATCTACCTTGAGCTATAAACTTTAAGGTTGAATATACTCTTTTAGGGGTTATTTCTTTTCTTATCTTTTCATCTAAAAGCATATCTTTAATCTTCCTTTCTAAATACTCTCAGTATAAGTATTTACACATTCTATTAGTCTTTTATTCTCACTACTTATAACCATATCTTCTTTCGATATATGAACTACTTTATTTATATATCCTTTATTTCTTCTATTATTTAATTTAATATATAATTTATTATTAACACTATCCTTATCACAATATATAACAGCTATATTTCCTACTATATTTTGTTCATTATCACAATCTAGAAAATCATCATAGGTATATACATTGAAGTATCTATATATACTAATTCCTTTTTTGATTACTTCTTTGAATTTATCTGTACTATAATTAGGGATAATAATAGCGGATACTTCTTTATCTTCAATTATATCAAATATAGATTTTATCCCCTCTTCATTTAATATATCTTCCGAATACTGGTACATATATTCATTAAACTGATCAAAAAAACTTTCACCATATAAAGACTTATTTAGTAACTCAGTTCCTTTTACAATTTCAATATATCCATCATATTTTATAGGCTTATTATTCTTATTATGCCTACATCCTGGGCACCCACAACAACTTCTTTCAGAATACTCATATACCTTTTTAAAGTATCTTGACCAACATTGGTTCTTTTCTCTTAATAAACTATTTATGTTAGAAATCTCAATGTTTACTGATTCTCTTTCTTTATTCCTTATAGGTTCTAAATAGTCTATAAGTTTTTGTTCTTCATTTAAAATATCATCTATGATTTCTATTAAAATATGTCTTTTTTTTCTATCATCTTGCTTAACTTCTAAAATATCAAGAAGTCTATGTCTGTATAAAAACAATATTACATACTCATTCCAACTTTCATTTAACTTACCTGTAATAGTATCTTTTTCTCTCAAATATTCTGGTGTTATATCACTAGATACCCAAAATTTATTCCCATCAACTCTTTGTAGGTATCCATTTTTTATCTCTTGCCATCTACTTACTATCTTTTCTACAGATAATACTTTACTTCTAGTTAGATAAGTTATAATATTCTTATCTTCATTTGGTGATGTAAATGATATACTTATTGCCCCACACTTATCTCTGCCACATCTTCCAACTTCTTGATAAAATCTATCTATATTCTCTGGAACATAGCAATGTACAACTGCTCGTACTTCCTTTTTATCTACTCCCATACCAAATGCTGATGTAGCCACAATTATATCTATTTCATCTAGCTCCCATCTTTTCAATATTTTTATCCTATTATCATTAGATGTTTCACTAGTAAAGGTTTCAATAGAATAATATTGTTTATCTACTATTCTTCCCTCTATTTCATTTGCATCTTTTATAGTTGGAACATATATTATGAAGGGCTTAGGTATATACGGTATCATTTCCATTAATCTATCCAACCTCTGATTATATCCGTTACTATTAACGATATAATACTCTATTTCTTCTCTTAATTTATCTGCTCTTATTTCTATGAAATTATTATCCTCAGAGAATAAAAACTTCAAAACATTAGTAGTTCTATCACTTAATGTGGCTGATAACATTACTGTTTTTAATTTATTTTTAGTAACTTCCATTAACTTTTTTCTAAACACGGCTAATAATTGAAATTCCGTTCTAAAAAACTCTCCCCAGTCCGTAATTATATGAGCTTCATCTATGACTAATCTATTTATCTTACCTTTCTGTGCCGCCTTCATAACAACCTCATTAAAAGAACTGTTTAAGAGTGCTTCAGGAGATATAAATAATAAAGGTAATTCACCTCTCTCTATCTCTCCAAAAATTTCTTTACGTTTACTAAAATCAATTCCTGAATAATAAGCCTGCGGTCTATACTTCTTATTTTCATAAAATTTATTTGAACTCTTACTCTGATCCATAGCCAGTGCAACTGTAGGAACAACAACAATTGTTGTTCCCTTTTTATCATAATAAGCTGGCATTTGGAAAGTTAAACTCTTACCTGCTCCTGTTGGCATACATCCTAAAATAGTTGTACCCTCAATTTGATTCATTATTGCTCTTACAATTAATTTTTGAGCTTTACAACTATAATTTATATAGCCTGTCATATCGAATAAATACGGATCTCCTATGGTATCTTCATCACTGTTATAATAGTTATAATCAAATACATTATAAAAATTTGAATTTTTTTCAAACCAACCAGGTAAATTTTTCGTGGCATTTAACTCTACACCATTAGAAGATTCATTTAACTCCATACCTAATTCTTGAATATCTGTATTTTTTATATATTCTAATAGACCTTCCCCTATAATAAAGCTACTTTTTAATGTTAATATTACATCTCTTAAATTTACAAGTAGATCTTTTATGCCTTTTCTACTTGATTGATATTCATAATAGGCTCTGCAAAATCTTTTGATGCATTTATACTTAGATAACTCTGTTTCATCTTGTAATAATTCATTTGCAGATTTAATTGATAACCTATAACTTATGTCCCCATTTAAAATATCCTGAACTAAATTTAAATACTTTTTCTTATTCATAACATTACCTTTCTGACCATAAATATAATACTGAGTCTAACTCTAACTTAGCGGTTTTTATCCCCTCTTCTACACTTTTTAGTACCTTTTCAAGCTTTTCTTGCTTATCTATTTCTATCTTATTATTTTCAAAATAAATATTTGAAGCTATTTTTCCATTTAATACTTTTTCAAAATCCTTCCTTACTTTATTTATATCTAATGATCTAATAACTTTCTTTTTTGCTTCATTGGCAGCTTTATCAAAGCTTTCTTTCACAATAGATCTCCATTCAGCTTTTGGGTATTTTCTCATAAAATACTCTAAATTACTCATATCAAGTTCTTTTGATGTTCTTACTAGTTCTGTTTCTCCATGCCTTTTTCCTATATGGATATGATTAGATAATCTCATATCCTTTATTATATTTTCATCTATATCATCATTTCCTGTTACCTTTACAATTGTAGTTATTTGTTCTAATGGCAAGTATCCTTGAGATTTATTTGCCTCTAATATATTTATATCCTTATCTAAAATAGCATCCATATTGAATTTAACATTCCACTTGAATACAAATCCAGTCCATTGTATATCATTACTCTCTAACTTTACAGCACAACATCTACCTCTATACCCTTCTTGAGAATTTCTCATGATGGAATCAAATATAGTTTCACCTGGTGCAAAGAAAATTAATTCCTCATTTTTTACTGCTGTTTCTCTAGAAAAGGTTCCTCTAAATACTCCTGCATTTTTTTTGTTTCTTTTTATAATTTCTCTTGTATCTGGCAACATAAATAAAGTATTTTTTAGAGATTTTATACCTACATTTTGAGGCTTGTACAAAATTATATCATTATTATTTGCATTTTCATAATCTGCATGGAACCCACTAGCAACAGCCCAGTTTTTCATAGTTCTTCCCATTAACTCACCATTACTGCTATCAAACTTTTCTATAAGCTTGTTAATTTTTTCTTCTGTCGCTCTATCTAAGTTTCTTGCTAAATCAAAATGTCTTTCCTTATTCACTAATTTTTTCATGTTCGCAGAGTTTAATTTTATATTTTCTAAAATATCACCTACACTATTATTTATATCTTTACTTAAAGCATTTGTTATTTGATTTTGTATATCCTCTAATGCTATTTCCATGCCACTTAGGGACTCTCTAAATATATTTAACCCTTCATCCCATAAATTAAATAAATCACTCTCAACGTTATCATTGGATAACATAACTATTGACTCAACTTCATTATCTTTGTTTCTACCTATCCTATCTAATCTACCAATTCTTTGTTCAAGGGTTATAGGTGAAAATGGTATATCAACATGAATTATTTTATCTGCGATCTGGAAGTTACGTCCTTCCCCTCCTAGCTCATCACATACCATAAACCTACATTCTTTTTTACTTTGAAATTTAAATACATTTTTCTCTAAATCAGCCTCATCCATATTAGAATAGAAACCTGCCACAGCATCTTTCCCATATTTTTCTTCTAGTAAAGATTTTGTTTTCTCTACAGTTGATGTCCAAGACGAAAATATAACATACTTTGTATTATCATACTCTTCTTCAATATAGTCTAACATCTTAATAAGTCTTCCATTTATTAAGTCTGGATCATTATACAATTCTTCTAATTTATTGAATTCATCTTCAGCCGCTCTACACCAAAATCTCAATGCTCTTTGAACTTCCATTAAGCTCTCTGTCTCTTTTGTTGAAGGCAGCACCTTATTTATTGCATTAACAGTATTTTGTTGTAGATTTCTAAAACTAGAATACTTATTTTCTTCTATAAGACTTATCCTATATGAGATTACATCCTTTAGAGCCCATGGACTACTGAACATAGATGATAATAATATCTTTACATATTCTGCCACATTATATCCTATATTATTTTTTTGAATAACATCTATATAATTAAGTAAAACTTCATATGTATCTCTTTCATAATAATTTAGCTCACTACCAGACATATCATAATCTATTATAGTGCAAGCTCTTTCTGCTAATTTATCTTTTATTTCAGCTCTTCTATGTCTAATAATATTGTTTTCTATTTGATAATTCTCTGATATATACGCTAACACTATCTTTATAATTTCTAACCCGTTATCATCTGAATCTATATCTATTTCCTTAATTAACTTATTAACAATAGAGTCATTTAATATTTCAGAAACTTCTTCTAACTCATCTAGGATATCCTCTGCTACTTCTTCATCAAAATCATCTAATTCCCCATACATAGAACTTATATGACTTTTGATTTTTTGACTCTTCTTATATATACTGTTAAAGTCTATTTCTGACATGTTTACGTATTTTTTAGGATTCAATAACTTTAATAAACTTAAAAACTCTTCTTTTCTTTCCTGTATAGGTGTTGCTGATAGTAACAAAATATTAGTTATCTCTTTACTTATTTCTAATATTATTTTATACTCCGAATCCATCTTAACTAATCTATGGGTTTCGTCTACTATGCATAAATCCCATTTCTTCTTTAATATATCTTTAATACTATATTTCCTTATTTCTTCTAAGGGTAATAATAAAATCTCTTCTTTTTCTAAGTCTATTGGATTTTCAATGATTTTAGCTTCTATCCAAAATTTTAAATCCAATTCATTTTGCCATTGTCTACATAATGAATTAGGAGCTATTATCAAAGTTCTAAACTTATGCTTCTTTTTCTTTAATCCGTTCATTATTACACAAGCTTCTATAGTTTTACCTAAACCAACTTCATCAGCTAGCATAAACCTACATGGTTCTTCGCAAATAGCCCTTATTATAGTATCTATTTGATGAGTCATAAGATATGCCCTTGCTCCTATTAGAGTATTGAATCCATGAGCAAAGTTATTTATTATATGCATAGACTCACTAGGTAAACTTCTCTTCTCATACCAAAATGAATTGTGAAATTCATAGTCTAACATTTGTATAACTGGAGATATTTCTCCTCTTGTAAAATGAGCAAGTATATCTTCTTCTGAGTACATACCTATATTTCCATTCTCTAACTCCACATAGTATGTATATAATCCATCTTCTCTTCCTTTTTTAGATACTATCCTTCCACCATTGAAGTCACTTAATACAATCTTACTATTCTCCATTATTGAACATCTTCTTATTTCTTTTATTAAATATTCTTTTTTCGAATGAACATGGCTATAAATAATTTCTGTACTAATATCACCTTCTATATTATGAAACTCTACTGTAACCATATTAAAATCATTATCTACGCTATCTATTTGCCCTGTTGCAAACATTCTTGGATATCTGTCATCTTCATAATCGATTGGACATCTTACATACATACCTTTTTTATATTTGCTCATATACTCCCACTCCCTATTAATCATAAGCATTATTATCTTATGTCATTTATCTATTGGACTATCTCAAAGTAAACATTGATATTATTTTCAACATTTATTATGTCAAATTTCATTATTCCTTCTTGATCCATGTATATTTTAATTTGTATAACATCTCCTGTATAAAAACACGGATTGTACAATTTAAAAATATGATTTTTAAGCACTTCTTCACCGTATTTACCTTTTTGGGTTTCTATAAATTCTACATCTATACTCAGCTTTAAAGAAAACTTAATCCTAAACTCATATACTCTAGGATTATTTTCTAAATATACATTTCCATAGTCAATAATCTTAGCTTTAATATCTTCATATACAAAATAGACATTATTAAATACATATTTATCTTTAACTTTAGGATTTATATTTAATATTTTTATACCTTTCTCATCTTGTATAGTATTAGTTTTTATACTCACAATATCATTATACAACTTAATCACTGAGATTTTTTCTTTTATGTAAGAGTATTTGCGTGAAAATATATTCCTTATGTACTGTATCTTAAAAGTTTCTCCAAATAACAATACTTTATCAATTAAATTACTATTAATTTTTTCAAATCTATCTATGTTTTCCTCTATATAATCTTCTACATTATTTTGTTTAAATATCAAGTCATCGTAATCCGATTTGCTTATGTCTATTTTTTCACTTATATTATCTAAGCAAATATCGCAGTATATATTATCTTTTTCTATTAATTCTTTTCTTATACTTTCTGATTTATTTAGTATATATTTAATATTTTTTTTTACATCATCATTTGTTTCATCTTTAATCCTTATATTATAAATACTTTTTAAATCACTCTTATGTAAACACATTAGCAGCTTATTTAATTGCTCTCTGTTGTCATATTTGTCATTTAAATATTTAAGAATACAATTCGCTAATATTACATCTAATACTATACCTGAAATACTACTATCCTGTACCTTTAATTCCTCTCTTATTAAAATATTATCTAAGCTATCTGGTATTATATTAAATAAAGTTAAACTAAAATTTTCTTTATCATACTCTACTATCAGTATGTTTTCTTCTTCATATGTCCTTAATTTATTTTCATACTTATTTTGAAGATAGCTAATTATTCCACTATATTTTCTATTTACATCATCTTTACCAATTGTTAATTTATCATTCATTAATCTTATTCCTTTCTAAAAATAATGAATTCCTGCTATCCAATAGTTATCTCCCCTATAACTTATTTTCCTACTATAATAATTTTTTTGATTTTTATTGTCTATAAATCTATACATTATCAAATAAATTTCTTTATTTATAAATAACTCCTCATACTGTTCTTTGCTTTTCTTTTCTATATCTTTCCCATATATATAATTCCAATATTTTATCCATCTATAATCCTTAATCTTTATATTCTTTTCTTCATCCGATCCATCATATACTGTAACTTTACTTCTAAATAAATCACGTTCATCAAATAAATTCCGTATATCATATATAGACTTTACCTTTGTAATACAGTAATTTATATTTTGATTTCTTTTAAATACAGATAATTTAATTAAATCTCTATCTAAAATTTCTTTAAGTTGTCTTTTGTTATAGTTTTCTAATAAAATCATGTCTCCATTTATCTCAAATAAGTTATCTTTTGCTATAACTTGTTCTGCTTGAGTAACAGCGCCTATATCCCATACAATGTGTTTATTTATATCCTTAAAATTCTCTTCATCTATATCTATACTTATGATTTTATTCTGCTCTATCCAATAAGCAATTATTTTATATTTATTATTCTTTGGACTCATTTCTGACATTGCTAATGTTAGTAATTTAGCCATGTATATCCTCCTCTAAAAATACCCTTGCACATTCTTCTCTATAACTACAGTACATACACCTATCTTTATCTATTTCATATACACTATCATCATTTATTTTTATGAAATTTATAAGTTCTTGCTTATCTATATTGAATTGCTTATCATTGACTCCGTAACGATATCTTTCAAACCACCCTGAACCTCCTGCTATTTTTGCATGAATATACTTTTCTCTAATCGCTCTATACACCTCGTCATTAGTATTTATAGCTCTATTTTTAACCCACCCATTTAAAATGGAAATTATGCCATTTTGTATATCAATAAAGTCGGATTCCTTCCAAAAAGGGAACATCAACTTAAATACTTTTATAAAATCTTTAACATGTTCTTCAATACTCTTTTTTAACCCCCCCTTACTATTTAGTTCTCTTATCTTAAATGCAACAACTAACTTTATATAATAACTTGCATGGAACTCACTATTAAACTGTTGATTATCATCTAAAATATACTCATATAAGTATCTAAAAGGACAGAACAAAAATGAATTCAAAATTTCTTCATCTATACAACTTGTATCTAATAACTTCTGGGCAATGTCCTCTTCAATTGAGTTAATACTATTATCTTGAGATGTTACTGAATACTTTGACTTACTTACTCCTAGCATACCTAATATGAAATATGGTTGATTTTTTTCATCATTATTTTCTTCTATATAACTAATGTTCAATCTTTTATCTAAAAAATAAGTTCCATAGAACAACATGTATTTGAGAAAATTTCCATACTCTCTTTTACTATTAATAACTATTTCTATGGTTTTATTATTCTTATTAAATGTTGTTTCTTTTAAAGGCCATGGTAAAATATCATTACAAACCGTTGTAAAGTTATTATCAGACAACTCTGCATAGTGATAGTATGCAGCTCCTTTCCCCCAAGATTCTTTTCCCGTGTCATCTGCTAATAATACACCACCATCTATCTGCTCAAAATCCCTTACAATCCAATTAGCAGAATCATCATTTTGACTGGATTGTAAATAAAAATGTAATGTTTCCTTTATACTATCTATAGAAGATACTTGTTCTATACTAGTTCCTTTTAATTTTGTATATATCTGATTTACAAGGTTTACTTCTTCTTCTGTTGAATATTTCACTCCTTCTGTACGCTTCTTTATCATTTCAATTAAATTTGAATAATGTTCACCTACATTAACATCATTTTCTTCAAATAATGTTTCAGTTATTGATTTTAAATCCGAAATTATGGTCTTAAAATAATTTGCCTCTTCTATGCTTATACCATAAAAAGAAAATCTTCCAAAGGGTTTATACTTCTCCTCTTTTTCAATTCTTTCTAAATATTTAATTTGAACATCTATCCTATCTAAATATTCGTCTAAAGTCTTCAAATCACTAAAATATAACTTTACCTTCTCATATATCTCTAATGGGGTTAAATAACCTTTTTCATCCCATAAATTCACAGTTAAGCATTCTCTTAAGCTGGTTTCATTAACTATTATCTTATTTTCTTTCTTATCCCACATATTGTACAACCCTAATATAAATTGTCCTATTGGGTAAGAAAGAAAATGTTTCTCACCAAATTGCTCAGGAAAATATACTTTCAATAAATTATTGGCCTTTTCTCCACTTACTGCATAAAACTGTTCATTCATATTGGCTAATATATTAGAAGGCCCCTTCCCATCGTTATTTAACTTTTTTGCTGCCTCATCATACTTCTTTGCTACATAATTAGTAAAACTAGTTATGTTATCAAATACTGTTATTTCTATATCTAATTCAGACAAATTAAAAAAATTACCTTCTATTACTTCACCAATGTTTTTTCCTAAGTTATTATATATATAGCCTGTGTCATATTCATATACTTCTCTATCTTCTTTACACCACTCATAAACCTTATCCCATGTTTTATACACCTGTTTATACTTTGGTAAATAATTAAACATAAAAACTACTTCTATATCTAATTTATTTAAATCTCTTATTAACCTATAGATTAAAGGTGTAAACTGATGAACTCCATGTAAAACTACTTTGCTACAATCAATAGCGCTTAGATTTGTATCTTGGATTAAATTCTTATAGTGCAATATTCTATCCAATAATACTTTATCGTTATCTCTTTTAATTCCAAATGCCTTGTTCTTTTTCATTGAAACATTTTGACTTAATTTCTTCAACTTTTGATCAGCTTTGCTTTTAATTTCATTTATATTATTATCACATTTATCGATACCTAACTCTTTTTTTATATCATCTAACAGTATATTCATTAATGATGTTTTAATATTTTCTACATCTTTTTCATTTAATCTACTGAGCTTATTCCATCTATTATTACTCTTCAATTTTTCATAAATATCTAGTACTTTTTTCTCTTCATTAGATAAATTTTCTAAATTAATATCCTCATCTTTAATCTCACTTTCAAATAAAAACTTAAGAGACGCATAAATATCTTTTCTATTAAAATCAAAAGTTTTTTTCATTTTATCATCTTCTAATGATCTAATTATATTGGTCATATCAATATACTGTTCTATATCATTTTGACTATCATCTTTCCACTCTTTATAAAATTGTTTTAGGAATCTATCAGCAGTACATAGAACATTAAATTCAGTTCTGCCATACTTATGTGATAAACCTTGTACTAATGTTTGAGATATACACAAATGCGGATATTTTTTTATTTCGTCCCAATAATCCATTTTATCTATACATCTCGGATCAGGATATGTCAAAATTCTATTCATTTCTAACGTTCTCCCCCTATTAGCTTTTGCCAGCTTTTATTTTTCTTAGTGTTACTAATATCGTTAAAATATATAAACTTTCTAATAGACCTTGTCATTGCAACATATAGTATTCTACATTCTTCATTCATTTTATATATATTTTCTGTCCTACTGTTATCTTTATAAATATCATTACGTATAGAAAGCTCACTTTCATTATTAGATTGAAATTCTATTTTATAACCTATTCTATTATCACATACAATTACTTCTACTCTTTCAGATTTTTTTCTCTCATTATTATCTTCTTGAATATTCCCTTTAAACTCTTTGCTTTCTATATTTTTATAACATATAGGCATTATTACAACATCATATTCTAATCCCTTAGACTTGTGAACTGTGGTACATATTACATCATTTGATACTTCTTCTATATTTAAGCTTTCTCTACTTTCAGCATTTACCTTTGTAACTATCATAATTTTTAAAAATTCTTCTAACTTATTTAAGGTTAAATAATCATCATTAAAACTATTGATTATAATCTCAATAAGAACTTCTAAATTTCTTTTATAGTAATTTTGCATATTAATCTTAGTATTTTGATCTAGAGCACTAATGCTATATATCTCCCATGGAAGGCATTGATTTATTAGCTCCCTTATTACCTTCATTATTGGTTGAAGTCTAAGATTTTTTAAGTGTTCTTCCCATTTTTCTATTGGACAATTTTTCAAGAAATATTTATATAACTTTTCTTTATCTCTAGCTAACGAATATATATCATGTTTTGGCATAGACTTACTAGTATAACATGTATCATATATTCCAAATAAATATTTAGAGTCTTGATTATGCTTTAAAGCTAAAACCAACTTATATAAATCAATAGTAGGTTTTATTTGATATAAATCCCCTTGTCCTTCTACTCCTAGTGGTTTTTTATTTCTATCAAATATACCTTTTATTTTTTCAATATCATTATTTGTTCTAACTAATAATGCTATCTTTTCATCTTTCTTTAATATTTTTCTTTCTCTTTCAACACATTCTATTAGTTCATCTTCCCACTGCTTTTCATTTTCAAAATCAATTTTCTCAAAGTCTTTATCCTCACTTGAATTTATATTTACCGTACCTATTAATTTATCTTCATTTGTATATGTTAAAGTCCTATTCAGACTCATTTTGTAAAATATAGGATCAAATTTATCTAATAAATCCTTATCTGTTCTATAGTTTTTTCTAAGTCTCTCCTTATTCCACTTATCTGAATCATCCTTCATTAAATGATTAAAAGCCTGATCTTCAGCACCCCTAAATCTATAAATACATTGCTTTATATCTCCTACTGTAAAAAATTTGAAACCAAACAATTTTTGAAATTTTTTCATTAAATCTATTTGCATATTATCTGTATCTTGAAACTCATCTACAAATAAGTAATCTAATTCATAACTAGATTTTTCTATCTTATCTTCCTTTACCAATTCATTTATCTTTATTATCATATTACTTAATCTTAGTGTACTTCTTTCATTGTTAAGTTCTATCAATTTTTCTTGAGCTTCTTTAACAACTTTAACTATTAGACTATGTATATCTTTATCTGTATCATAAATCTGATTTCCAAAATCATATCCATCTCTAAGATCAATATTCTTTTGTTCTATTTTATCTAATAATTTACCTAATAATTTTTTTAGTTCATACATAGGTATACTTAATTTATCATCTATTACACTTCTACCTATTTCATCTATATACTTATTTAAAATTTCATTGATAATTTTATCTTTCTCATGCTTTCCTTGTTTAATGCTTATTTCTTTTCCTAATCCTAAATATGAAGAATACTTAGATATAATCTTCTTACATAAGGAATGTATTGTACATATTTTCATCTGTTCTATAGTTTCTATTATGCTAAAATTATATCTATCTCCTATTAATATGAAATAATTTTTAAAATGTTTCTTAAGTCTTTTTTTCATATTATCTGCAGCTTCATTTGTAAATGTTATTAAGATTATTTTTTCTCTTAATTCATCTATAGTATATTTGTGTTTGTATATTAGGTAGCTTATTCTTCCTACCATAGAAAATGTTTTTCCGCTTCCTGCTCCTGCTCTAACACAAACATCTTTTTTAATTGGAGTATGCTCTACAATGTACTGATCTAAATTGAAACCACCACTATTATGAGCCCTTTCAAGATATTTTTTTTCCTCTTCACTAAATAAACCATCTAATATTTCAAACTCTTCTTCTATATTATCCAATATGTATATAAAACTAAGATTAAAAATCCGCTCTTCATATAGCCCTTTAGATTCATTAAATATATTAAAATCATCATACTTTTGTAAGTACCCTGTTTTTTTATGTGTCATCATCTTTAAATGTTGAAGGACATTGTAATTGTTAGATATTATATATACTTTTGTCCCTTTTTTCCATATATCAATTATATCTGCAAATATACATTTTAGCTCATCAACATTTTTTTCATCTTTAATATACTTAACTATTGAATATACTCTTTTATCACTAATAGAGGCTACTCTACATTGATCATTTTTATTTTGGGCAGGTTTTAGTAATTCCTCTATATTTTCAATTGATTTTGTTGTACTCATTTGCATACTATTCATTATCATCTCGTCACTTTCATATAATCTTCTTATATTCTGAACTAAATTATCATCTAGCTCATCAGCTCTAACATTATTCTTCATAAACTCAAAAGCTTTATTTAGCTTATTCAATAATGTCTCTTTATTTAATAAGTCATCTTGCAAAATAGTAAGTTCCTCTTTAGATATAATATCTAATCTTTTCTCTTTATACTGCTTTAAAGATATAAATGGATAACATACTATTCCTAATACCAATGGATTCCTATTAAATTTCTCTTTTAATAAATTAACCATATTAAATTTATAACTGTTAGCTTGTTTAAATGGAGAGCCCCATTCTTTCACATTATTTAAATTATCTCTGTACTTAATAGTTTCATTATCTTCTACACTTACTATTTGTACACTTTCCCAACCTTTAACTTCTATAATAAATATAGCTTTATTCTTTTCTAGTACACAAAAGTCAAATTCAGTTCCAGTTACTGTATAGTTATAATATGTAATATAGTTGTCTTCTAAAAAGTTAGATAATTTGTTGTATACTTCTTTTTCAGCTTTATTTTCTATTTTAGGATTTTTAGGATAAATTATTGACATAATATCACTACTTTCTTTTGACGTAATTTTACAATTTATATTATTACCATTTAATTTAAAATTAATATCCTTATATAAAATTCACCATATTTGTATTGTTAAATTAACATTTGTCGTACTTTTTTTAAGATTAATTCTAGTATCAATAAATAAATTCAACTAAAATAATCTATACTTTACTTAATTGAAAAATTATACTTACTGATAAACATATAAAACTATATAAAAAATAAAATTTTTAATAAGCCTGGTAAATAATTAAATATTTTTACCAGGCTTATCCAAATCATTTCATTACTTCATCAATTCCCAAAACGCCTTATCTTTAACATAAATCGGTTTATCTTCATTTCCAAACTTAACCAAACTGTGGTGTTTCTCAAGTGATTTAATCTTATTATAAATTACCTCTTCTTCTTGCTTAGCCTTGGTATTAAATATGAACCTTACATCTTTATTACTCAAATCAGCAACATTATGAACAATCCAACTAAGAATATAACTAGCATATTCATTATCTCCTGTAGAGAAATGACTTAAAAGTTGCGTAGAAAGAATAGTTCCAACCCCAAACATTCTTCCCTCTTTTAATATCTTTCTTAAACTATCAAAATTCTTTCTTAAGAAGTTATCAGCTTCATCAACTAAAATTAAATTAGTAAGCTGTCTATACTGACCTTCTGTTTTACTTTCCCCTATTACTAGCATTTGAGTATAAAATATATCTAATGTAATAGCTACAACTAGGTTCTGTATTCCTTCATCATAACCTGATAAATTAATTACAGTAACTCCATCTATACATTCAAACAATGACATAGTATTGGTAGGGTCTGGTTCAAATATCTCAAATTCACTTAAATTCTTAAGTGCAGCATATAAACTATCTTCTTGTACTTTTTCTCTATCCATATATATTCTACATACATCATCCAGTGTTGGAGGAGTTTTATCCCATGTAGGAACTTTAGCTTTATGAATTCCTCTTCTCTCATATGCTTCCATTATTACATCTCTTAATAATGTTTGCTGTTTAACTCCTAAATTAAATGCATTAGCTATAGTTTCCTTAAGAGTATTAGCCGTATGAAGTGGGAGTAAAGGTTTAATCTTCTTCCCTTTAACAAGAGCTAATGGATTAAATGGTAAATGGAAAATATCATATACCTTGGCATCTGTAGCATTTACAAATTGATCGTCAATATAGTCACCCTTATAATCAAATATTAATAACCCTAATTTTTTACCATCTACATTATATATATCATTTTTATGCAATTGATAAATTAGTGATTTTGTAAATTGAGTTTTACCAGTACCCATTGTACCAATTATTCCAGTATTAGTATGGAATGTTTTACTTGTATCTGTTGGATACCAATTTATTTCTCTATCATGCTTCACATCATGGCCAAATAATACTTTCATAGGTTCTTTCGGCTCATCTACTTCCGAAATAGCTGCTTCGTCTTTTTTTACTTTAGTTGTAGTACCACCTTGATAACCAGTTTTATCTTCACTTATATTTGTAGTAGGTTTTTCTTCATTTCCTTCTACAGAACCTGTTTCATCTTCTTTATTTAATCTCTTATACTTGCTGAATAATAAATTCTCTACTTTAAAATCACTTTGATTCTCTACGAATTTTTCCTTTAATGATTCTAACTCTGAAGCAATGTTTCTATACCCAGCATCTTCTGAGAAAGTTATTTCTAATATCTCATTGCCTTTATTAAACTCTTCCTCATTGTATGCCTCTTCTAATTCAGCTTGGTTAATTTCAATCAATTGAGCTTCATCATCAAAAGCTATTCCCTGCTTAAAAGACATAATTGATCCACGTCCAATGTATTGATCAAGCTCAGTACTTATTGTATAATCATCATTTAATAATTTAGTTCTTACCTCTGAATCAATTATCATATCCCAATTTTGCTCAGGCCATAACTCATATAGCTTAAGCTTTTCTGCACTTACTACAGCAAGTTGCATCATGAAATTTCTATACATTTTCTTGCTGAATCTTCTGTTCTCTTCTTCATCTTGTAAATCAATTAAATGCTTCTCTAAATAATTTCTTGTCTTGTAAGCTTGCTTTTTAGCTTTTTTAATTACATTAGGTCTATTCTCACCAATCTTAACTTCTACTGGATAATAATGAACATTTATATCATCATCTATTTTTTCAATACCTATAAGAAGTAAATCATCTGAATATTGACCTTCACCCTTTAAGTTTGATACTGAGAACAATCCTTCTACACTGCTTAAGCCAGCTCCTTTTGATACTCTTAATATTTCCTCAAGAGATATAGGTAGCCATACAATGTCTTTATGATAAAAATATGATAAACTCAACTTAATTGCTGAAATTATACTTAATTTTTCTCTTGGAAATTGACCATTGCTTGATATTAATCTTAATAACCAATCACCATTAACTGCATTAAAACAATTTATAACGTTTACAGAAGTTTTATCATTTACCTCAATATTTTTTTCTTGAAGAAATTCATCTATTATTACTTGATACTGCTTTGATTTTCTAGTTACTGTTATTGCATCATATCCACTTGAAGATGTATATTGATCACTATAATGTATTATCAATAAGTCTCTAGACGTATTGCTATTCTTAAAGAAGTTCAAATCAACTTTTGGATCAATGAATGTAACCCAATGTGTTGAATCGTAAATTTTTTCAAGCTTATCTCTACTTTCATCAGAAATTGCTGTTGTTCTGCACTCCTCTTCACTAAATGGTGAATCCGTCTGTGCAACCTTTACTAAAGCATTCATTTTGTTGACCAATTTCAGCAGTATATTACTTTCACCTTTTTTCATATATCTATTACCAAACCCAGTCCTATATGAGTTACCTAAGAACTTAGATGGTACTCCTGAAATTAATCCATCTAATGATATCCCTGTTATAATATCATTCATATTACTATCTTTCTCTTCAACACTTTGCTCCATCTCATAGAAAGTTACATGACTATATTCATACTTCTCATCTTCAATATCTTTCTTATAAAAATGTATCTTCTGTATACATATATTTAAAATATCTTCTTTTGTGTAATCTTTACTTAAAGCTCTATTACTTAAATCAATCTTTAAATTATGTTCAATTTCTTCTGAAGTACTATAATATGATAATTCTTCGAATACATTGCTTATTTCATTACTATAAATATTAACATCTATAGGTAATAAGTTATCCGGTTTAGTCTTCTTCAATTTATCAATATAGTAATTTATTATACCTTGAAGAATTTCTCTACAATCACCTGTATTAATTAAGTTAATTTTTACAGCTGCTTCAGATGTCAAATTAAATAAATAATTAAAATGATATATAAATTCATCTATTTTTTCTTTTACCAATTTAGAAACAAATTCTCTAGATCCTTTATATCTTAAGATATCATTCTTAATATAGTATTTCCATTCTAGTGAATGTTGTTGTTCTATTGGTTTATATAGCTTTTTATCCTCTCCACATATATATGGTAAAAGATAAATTGAATCAAGCTTTTTTGCTAGTTGTTCATTTATTTTTTCATTTTCAATTGTTTCAGTTAATCTGATTTGATACATAACATTAATTGGATTCAAAGGATAAAATAACATTTCCTTATCTCCATCTTCTCTTTTTATAACACCAACTCTTAAGAGGTTTTTATGATGTTTTTTTGCATACTCCCCTTCTTTTAGTTCATTAGCAGCGCCCAGAAAAGCCTCTACATAGTTTTTGCTTAAAACAATTAATTCTTCATTATAATATGCTAAACTTGGTATCAAATTATTAACTCTATAATATTCAAGCAATTGAAAATATGCAGTTTTAAAATTATTATTTATTTCAATATCTTCTCCTATTAACTCCCCATCTCTTTCAATGAAACTACAGTAATCACTATTTATAATGATCTGCTCTCTTTCAAGGTTTTCTCTAAATTCATCTCTAGTAAAATAAACTCTTGTACCTTGAATAAGTTTACCATTATCATATTTAAAACTTTCCTTTTCTTCCCTCTTCTTTGTCCAGACATTAAACCCAGTAATAACTGTAGCTCTATTTCCTTCATCCTTTATAGCAAGAGGAATTCCTAAATCTAATATATTTAAATTAAATTTAATTAAATCTGTATTTTCATCCTGTTCTACTTCATTTATAACTCTTATTTTACTATCTAAAGAGTCTATAATAATCTCACTCTGATTTTCACTTATAATCTTGTTTTCTATAAAGTCCTTTTCTAAATTGAATTCAAATTCTCTTCTCTCAGTATTTAGCATTAAATATTTCTCTTTTGGTTTCACAACTAAATTATAATTAGTTTTTATCACTGAATTATCAAATACTGATCTATCAATATCCAATACAAGAATCTTAAATTCAAATGTTACCTTATCCTTATATTTAATAGAATTAAAGCTAACATTTCCTGGTACATGATCAATTTCAACTATCAGTTTTTTACCACTAGCTTTAGCTGTAGCTTCCTGATTTTTAGCTAGCGTTATAAATCTTTGACTTACTCTGTCATCAAACTTTAATTCTAAACTTATTTTTTGTTCTCTATCTTTATTAAATATAATTATATTTTTCTTTCTTTTTTTAGCTGCAGTATTCCCTTCTTCTTTTTCCCAGAAGTTTTCTGCATCCAAACTAATCAATTTACTCTCTACATACTCTATTTTTTTATCTTTTTTCTTACTTTCAATAGATTGCTTGATTTCTTTATATTCAACTTCTTCCCATTCAACCTTTTTTAACTTTTCAACACCATTTTCATCTAAAAACTTTTCTAGTAAAGTATCTATATCTCCACCATATTTGTGTATATTATCTACTCTTGCATAGTTATCTGCATTATCTTCTAACCTATTAAAGGCTTCTTTTTTATTGTTTATTTCATCAAGCTTACTATCATAAAAGATTCCAAAGTTTTTAAATTCATCTTTGTTAATATCCCCTTTGTTTATTACAGTCAATAAATCCGAATACTGTAATACCGAAGTACTATCCTCTGAAATTTGCTCACTTCTCTTTTTTAAATCAAACTCAATTATATATTTATCACCAATTGATAAATCACTATTTTCGATTTTTTCTTTAATATCTTCTGTAATGGAACTAGTATGGAATGGCATTCCCTCTTTATTGAAGCTTCTTGCCCCCCCAACTATACTATCTAATGTAGTATTATGAATAAATAATATTGCAGTATTTTTAAATAAATCGCTATTTGTTCCTCCAACTTCATTACGAAGTCTCGTTAAATAATCTGGCTTAATATTATTTATAGTAGCTGAGATAATAACCTTAATTCCATTAACAACTATACTATATGTTACATATTCACTTGCATTTTCAGCTGCTTTATATTTAAATTCTTGTGCTTCAGAAACTTTTTTAAGTTCCTCATATAAAACTTTTACTTCATCTTCCTTTTCAAATTGAATCTCAAATTTATCTCCATTTTTAACTTCTACATCATTGAAATACTTAACAACTTTTTTGGCTAAATAATTATAAAACTGATTTAACATATTGTGCATCACCACTATCACTCTTCTTCTCTAATATATTTAACTTCTCGAATAACTGAGATATCTTTGCTTTAGAGTCTCTATCCAAGAAAACTCCTCTTTTTTCATATTCAATAAATAAATCTTTTAATTTCATCTTTTCATTGTCTTTTAAACTTATCTTTGTTAAAAATATGATATATTCTTCTGTAAGATTAAGAGTATATCCTAATCTTCCTCTTTGTCTTAAAAAATTCACTTTACAGAACTCTACAAACCAAGTACAGTAGTCCTTTTGTCTCTCTTTTCTACCTGAGTTGATAAACTGGTAATTTATTGATTTATATAACTCATAAATTATATTAAGTATGTCATCATCATACTTTCTTTCAAAATTCATTCTACTAAAATCAACATCACCAACATAATTCTTATAGTTATCTAACAATTCTTGAAAAGATTTTTTACTTTCTTCATATCCCTCTATCTTCATGTTATTTACAATATTTTTTATATCTAAATAGCTACAAACTTCCTCCCTATTATTATGATTTATAAGCTCTAAACAATTTGCATGAGAAAATAAAGTTTGTAATGAGCCATCTACTAGTTTCCATCCACTCTCATAACTCAATCTTGCCTTACTTGCTTTTTCCCAATCTAAATTAAAATAAACTTCTATAGGCTTTTCTATTGTCGCATCGAACATTTTATTTAAGTTTAAAGAAAGCTGTATTACATAAAACATATAATAAAACTTCAATAATTTTTCAATATTATTATTGTAAAATGAAGGTTTCTTTAGCATATACTTTAGGTCATCCATAAATACATCAGATACATACGGAACTAAATTTTCATATGTCACTTTTCTACTTTTACTTTCATTTGAATCTGGAAGACTCTCTACTATAAGTTTTAGCATTATATTATCTGGAATAGTATCATATGCTTTTTTTATAAGTTCTTCAGTTTCACTATATTCCTTACATAATACATCACATAAAAATTTACCTAATTTTTTATTACTATTCTTAGCTTGAATATAATTCATTACTTTAGGATGAAAGAAGACTAAATTATCTTCCTTATCAAAAAATAATTCTTTAATTATATTTTTAAAAACACTTTTATCTTTTTCATCAATTTCAATCTTTGCGATAATTTTATCTGTAAATTCATCGTTTATAGCTTCTTTAATTTCTTTTTTATTAGATATTCCTCTTGAAAATTGTCCTATACAATTTTTAAAATTAATAATTTGATCTTTAAATCTAGCTTTATATTGTGTTGTATACGGTAATATGGAAATCTTATTACCTGTATTATGCTGCAAAGAATTTATTTTCTTTGTATTATCTTCAGCTTCTACAAACTTATAACTGTTTCTCACATCTTTTAAATCAATTTTATACATCATATTCTATCTCTCCATAAAACAATATTCATTATAGTCATCTAAATATAGCCTATACTTCTTAATTTCACCGGCTATCTTCTGCTCAAATAATACCTCTTCCTTCTGGCTACCTAATCTCTGAATTTTTTCAATAAAATCCACGAAATTAATAAAGTTATTCTTATCTTTTCTATTCGGTCTGTACCCTTTTCTAACTTTACAAAGCAAGTTATATAGCAAATAATCTATATCAACCATTACTTTAGTTTCTTCTGATTTACTTTTCTTGTATTTTAAAATAAGTCTTGTAATAAACTTAAATAATTCTCGCTCTTCTTTTTCTTCATAATCCGCAATATCCCCAACTATATCCAACTTTTGGTATGTATTGAATTTACCTTGATTTTTACCAATAGTCATATTAATTGCATTATCTTCATCATTTTGCCCATTCCACTTATATATAGCATCTTTTACACCTGTTAATAATCCCTTAAGTTGTCTTTTAGAACCTTTATTCCAATAGTACAGATATCTCATATATTCTGTATAAATTTCATCATCAAATATTTCTTTTCTATCTTTAGCCATAAAAGAATATAATCTTAAATAAATCTTTATAACATCTTCTTTTACATTTTCCTTATCTATTTTTGTTTTAGTCTTTTCATATAATATTGTTTCATCTTTTAAGGAAGATAACATATACTGTAAATCAGTAGAATCAAGGTTTTCCTCAAAAATTTTGCTTAAATTAGAAGTGTTGTTTAACTTAATAATTACTGCATCCATTTTCTCACTTCTATAGTTAACTGGATCTATATTCTCCAATGCTTCAAGAATATTAGAGGTATCCTTATGAGTAAATAATATATTTGCAGTTAAGCTTTTTATATACTCCTTAAAAGGTAACTTTTCAATTTTCTTAATAAGTTTTGAAATAGTTAAATTTTCAAAACAATTATCAACTAAAATATCGTATATAAAGTTAAGTAATGCTCTAGTTGAAATAATAACTTTTTCTTTTATCATTACTTCTATTAATTTATCTATAATTCTTTTCTGTACAAATTCATCCCCTATAAAATCATAGTTATTTTTTATAGGACATTTATAAGAACAACTACAATTACTACAATTATTACTATATGACATAAAGAACGGATTTTCATCATCTTTATTAGCTATTTTACCAATTATATCTTTAATATATTGAGATGTAGGTCCTTCTTCCATTAAAGAGTACATATGATAATCACTGAAGTTAATATATTGAAAATAACTATTCTGTTCAAATTTACTTTCCTCAATATTATCATGTAGTATTTTCTTTTTAGTTATATATTCTTTAAGTTTAGTAAATCTGTGTCCAAATTCAGAATCAATAAAATTTGTAAGGGTACCTAAATTAATTGCTAATATTAATTTTTCCTTATGTCCTTCATATAATTTATCATCTGAATAAACATCTAAAACTTCATTCAGTGTTTCAATAGATGTTTTCTCAGGATCTAAACTTTCTGTAGCGTCATTATGAATACTAAAATCACATAAAATTTCTGGATTCTTATTTTTAAAATATGATATTAAGTGCGACTTACCATCACCAACACTACCACAAACCAATAATAATTGAGGCTTATCGGAATTATGAGCACTCTTTATTAAATTCCAAAACTCATGCTGTACTGGTCTTTCGACATGCATGTACTCTTTAAAATTACTAAAAGAATCAATATTCTCAACTGCTTCTTTTGATGATGTTCTAAGTCTCTTTAATGTATTAATTAAACAATTTTCATTTTGCAATTCATTCACCTACTTTTTTATTAAATCAACTTCTATCTCTATACCTTTAGCTTTCACAAAATTCCATAAATCAAATCCACAAAATTCTGCTGAGGTATAATAATTTCGAAAATTCTTTTCACTATACAAACTAAAATCTTTATTAACTAAATAATTATCTATTTTTTTTAGATTATTATCTCTATAAATAATTTTATCCAAGTAATATTCATCTGCTAATCTATTATTTTTTGATAAGTTGCAGTTGGGACATGAAGCTACCAAATTCCACAATCTATCATTCTTTATAAAAGACCATGGAATGAAGTGATCTATATGAACCTTTTCATAACTAAGTTTATTTCCACAATAAAAACAACTTGTCTCACATCTATTAAACTGAAAAAAGAAAAAATCCTTATATATTCTTAAACTGCTTCTCTTAGATGCATCATGTAGTTTTTCGGCAATTCCATAACAATTATCTTTTTTATTAACTTTTTCTAAAAAGTCAATCCAACATAAATTATTTATCTTTAATAGGGTAATTGAGTGTTTATATAAAAAGCTTAATACAGAAGGATTAAATTTTAAGTAATTTTCTCTTAAAGAAAAAGTATATAACTCTCCCCCCGAATCTCCATATAACGCACCTACCACATATTTTTTCCCTTCTTTAAAAACTTCTTTTTCCATCTTATCCTTTATATTAATCGGAATTTTATCATAATTAGCAGTACTTATCTCAGGATAATCGTCAATGTATTTGTCAAATATTTTTCCTATACTAGATCTTCCGCCTTTAATCATCTTAGTACATTGAGTTAACTCATGCTTAACAATAAGATTCCAATATATTCTGCTAAATCTAATAAATATATCTGAAATCTTAATTTCTCCATTTAAATTAACATCATATGAGCTTTCTAATAAAGCCTTTAGAAATCCAAACTTATATGAAGTAGCATTTGTAGTTTTATTAGATAAGATATAATTAAATATTTTCCAAATATCATCATCACATAAGTCACATCTAGAATACATTCCTGATTTTAATTTCCATCCTTCCATTTGGTCCCTCACAATTATATTTAATCACTACCATCACCATAACCGTTGTAAATTATATTTCCTATTATCCAATCAACTTCAACCAAAACTCTATATATATAGTTTATTCTACACTATTATCTGATAACTTTCATCACTTCCGACAAAACCGGATAAAAACTGACAAAATGTTTGATACGTTCAAATTAAACGTAAATTTAAGTCCCTTATTTTAAAAAAGAACCTACTTGCTACCTGGCACGTTCAGTTCAAATTTTATCTTAACTATTAAAATATTCTTGCAGTGGAACTACCATAGATACCATAATATCTGAAAGGACATAACCATCCTTTGTTTATCCCCTCTCTAAGCCCAACCTCATATACCACATTATAATCACACAATGCATATACATCTTTATTATCCAATCTATCTGGTGTAGCAGTTAATCCCAGCATGAACTTAGGATTGAAGTAGTCTATGATATTCTTATAATTATTTGCTACAGCATGATGAAATTCATCAGCCTGTGTCAAGATAAAACTAAAAAATTTTCTAATTCATTAAAATAAATATAGTTCAACAAACATCAAAACTAATGTTAGCTGAGCTATATTTATTTTAGATTGTGTTAGAGATAATGTTTGATATAATATATAAAATTAAGGAATAAGAGTTCCTTAGATTCGTTATTTATAAATATTCAACAACTATATTTTCTCTTTCATAATGCACAGTACTCTTTTTGTTGTGACTTAATTAATTAACTATACATCTAGCATTTCAATTGCATTGTGATACAACCCATTCAATTATCTTTTGAAACCTTTCTTTGTTCAATGCATGTCCACCCTCATATCTTTTGTGTGTAAGAGCATTCTTTGCTCCTATTTTTTCAAATAACTCTATTACCTTATTATAAATAATATCGGCGTCTTTAGAATATTTATCTTCTGTTGCAGATACTAGTAATAATTTCCTTGGAGCAAAACATTTAACTAAATCTTCTATTTCATATTTCTGGTTAAATCCAGGAATTACAGAAGCCATTTCTATCCCTGTTCCATTCAACATTCTGTTTTTATAACTACATGCAGCACCACTTGAACATGCAAATTTTATCCTGCAATCCAAAGCTCCTTGGAATAACACTGTGTTCCCACCATAAGAATGCCCTAGTACACCTACATTATCTTTATCTACCAATGAACAACTTCTTAATAATGAAATCCCTATCGATGCATCTTCTAAAACCTTTTTCTGTAAAGTCTCACCCTTTAACAATCTATAGCACATTTCATTATAATGTTGTAACCAATCCATTTCCTCATTTGGTACAACACCAGAATTGAGATAATTTATCCTTCTATCTTCAAAACAAATGGAATCGGGTGCTAAAACTATAATACCTTCATTTGCAAGTGCTGGTCCAAATGCTTGATAAGTGTCACCAACAATTCCACATACTTCACTCTTGCCATAAAATCTTTCACTATTGTGTTGGTGATGTACAAGAACTGCTGGGAATGGACCTAATCCTTTTGGCACTAACATGAACGCTTTTATGATATCCCCTTCATACCCGTGGTAACTAATGAGCATTTGTGTGTAATTATCCTTATCTTCTTCCGATATTATTTTATATTCAATATCAACATCATTACTAACATTTACTTTTAAAAATTCTCTAATACCTTTACGTAAACTACTATTCATCGCTCTCTCCTTTAAATAGTTTTAGATTTCATCTCACTATATTTTTTTCTTAAAGATTACTTATATTTGCTTCATCATACAAATATTTTATGCATCAATTATCATTTCTATATTATACATTATTTTCCTATATTTAATCAAAAGTATTTACGAAATCCTGGGCTTCTAACTAACTATCAACCTTATTTTATTTTGACCGTATTATAATATCTTTCATTATGTAAATGATATATTTCCCCGTTTTCATCAGTACAACCTAATTATCATTATTCAATGTAAGATAAGATTCATTTTCAATATACTTTTCGATATTCTTTGCAAACAATTTGGGTATAAATAAAGCCGAGTGATTCCTTCCACGGAACCACTCGGCTTTATCTTAATATAATTTACATTTCATCACTACCCTGCATTACCTCAACTACTCTACTATAATCATCTCTAAAATTCCAAACAATCTCAATCTCATTTTCACTATAAACATATATTGAATCAACAAGTTCATTTACTAACTCTCTGCTTAATTCTTTGATTTCGTGTTTATTTTTAAAGTGTTCAACAAATTGATTTTCCGATTCTTTATTTTTTAGTTTTTGAAGTTCATACTCTGTTTCCACTTTACTAATCTGGAAGGTTGTTTCTTCAATTTCTCCATTGTATTTCTCTTTCTGTTTTAGGTAGTCATCTTTGGTTATATTGCCATCTAAATATTTCTCATACTCCTCTATTTTCAAAGCATTTAGCCTTTCAATATATTGCTGAGCCTTTCTTATGGATTGAAGTAATTCAAGAATTTCATTCTCAGATTTTTGTTTTATTTGTAGAATAAGTTCTTCTGACTTATTCGCTATTTGAGCTTGCTTTCGTATGGTTTCTAATAGTATTTCTATAATTAATTGCTCTTTAATTCTTCCCTTAAAGCAGGAACAGTTTTCATCATAATAATTACTCCTACATAGATAATAAATAACCTTGGTATGAGATCGTTGGAGGCTTTTCTTACATATACCACACTTAACTTTCCCATAAATAACTCTGGTAGTATCAAATATTCGTTCTTTGCGTTTTTTTACTTGACCAATAATCTTTTGTGTTTGTATATAAAGGTCTTCACTTATAATAGCTTCATGGGTATTGGGAACCACAATCCATTCCTCTCTTGGTACTGCCCTTGTGCTTCTACTATTTACATTAGGGATTTCTCTTTTATGATTAACTGTTTTGCCAGTATATGTTTCATCTCTGAGAATTTTTAAAATCGCCATAGAATTCCAAAGCAAATTTCCTTTTGCTTTTCTCCACTTCTTATTATCATGATTATTTTGAAAATGTCTTGCAGGTGACGGAACACCTTCCCCATTAAGCATTTTTGCAATTGTACTGATATTATTTCCTTGAACAACTAATTTATAAATTCGCTTAACTATAACAGCAGCTTCCTTATCAACTACAATTGTATTTTTCTTATTTTTGGATTTAAGATATCCATAAGGAGCAAATGAACCAATATACTCTCCTTTTTTCATCTTGGCTCTTTTAGCTATCTTTACTTTCTGGGATAAGTCTTTACTGTAGAGATCATAGATTAGGTTCTTCAATCCGATATCCAAACCTGCAGTCATCCCTTTATCTCTTGCACTGTCATATCCATCATTTACTGATATAAAGCGAACTCCTAAAAAAGGAAATACTTGCTCTAAGTAATCGCCAAGCTCCAAATAACTTCTACCTAACCTTGAAAAATCTTTTACCACAATACAGTCAATTTCTCTCTGTCTTACTTTACTTAAAAGACTTTGAACTGCTGGGCGGTGAAAATTCGTACCACTGTATCCATCATCACAGAACTCCAAAATATTGCAATCAGCTAAATCCTCATGGTGACTTATAAAATCCATCAATAAATCTCGTTGATTACTTACACTGTTACTTTCAAACTTTGTATCGTTTGTTGAAATGTCAGTATCTTCATTAGAAAGCCTGATGTACATAGCAACTATTCTATTCTTGCTCATTAGATTTTACCTCTGTTTCTAAAGTACTAATATAATTAAGTAATTCCTCATATTCATCCCTAAACTTAAAATTAACCTTAATACTTCTGTCAGAATACAATTCAACGGTTTCTATGAGTGATGTTACAATTTCTTTTGTTAATACTTTTTCATCTTCGAAAACTCTAAAGGCAGTTATCCACTTATTTTCATGGGTATAAATTTCATCATACTTCTTTTTTTGAAGCTGTAATTCATCTAACCTATCTTTTAATGTATCTTTATCTTTTTCATATTTATTTTTAGCATATAAATACTCTTGTTCTGTAAGAAGCTGGTCAAGATAATCATCATAAAGAGAACTACTTAAACAAATACATCTTTCAATCTGTGATTTCACTTTTTTAATTTCATTTGCAAGATTATCTTTTTCCTCCTGAAATCTTATACTAGAATTTGCTTTACTTATAATATTGTCTATAGATGTAACTATATTTATCATGCTGCCAATAGAAGTATATACTGCATCAATCATATCTTTTTCTGATATATATTTTTTTGTACATTTATATCCACCATTATCATGGTAAGTAGAGCACAGATAATAATATGAAACTTTAGTATTTTTAATCTGTCTTTTGTATATAAGCTTATTCTTGCAATCTCCACAAACAGCTATATTCTTAAAAATATTCTCTTTTTTTTCTAAGTGCTTATTTTTTTCAAGCCTTTTACAAAACTCTTCATTAACTTTCATTCTCTTATTATGAACAATATCAAAAGTTTCTTGGTCTATTATGGGTTCATGGTCATTTTCAATAATTGTCCATTCACTCCTTGGCACTCTTGATTTTCTCTTTCCTTCATAAAGAGAAGCCTGTATTTTCCCATAAATCTTATGTCCTAAGTACACTTCATTTTCTGTAATTGTTTTAATTGCCTGGCGCTGCCAAATACTATTATTGTAACGGTCATTTTTCCATACACCTTTTAAATACTTGTATTTGCTTGGGGATGCTATTTCCATATCATTTAATCTCCTAGCGATTACTGTATCACTAAGACCTTCTACTTTCCATTTGTATATTTGATTAATAACTACAGCTGCTTCTTCATCAACTCCAAGCTTATAGCTACCATCCTCTGGTTTACTGTATCCATAAGGTACATGAGCACCTATAAATTCGCCCTTTGACTGTCTTTCTCTAAAGGTAGATATGATTTTCTTAGATATATCCTTTGTATAAACATCATTTAAAAGATTCTTTAAAGAAATAATCAAACCATCATTTATATTCTCAGTATTAAAACTGTCATAATTATCATTGATGGAAATAAAACGAACCCCAAGAAAAGGAAAAATTTTCTCAAGATAGTTTCCTGTTTCAATATAATCTCTACCAAAGCGTGAAAGATCTTTCACTACTATACAATTTACTTTCCCAGCTCTAACATCATTCATCAATCGATTAAATTCAGGACGGTCAAAATTAGTTCCCTTTTGCCCATTATCTGTATATATTGAGCAAATCTCTAAATATGGTCTCTCTTCAACAAATTGTTTCAGTAAGTATGTCTGATTTCCTATGGAATCGCTGTCTTTTCTATCACGTACATCCTCAATAGAAAGTCTTACATATAGTGCTGTTTTAAATATTTTCTTTTTAGATATTCTTTCTTTTTTAGCTACAACAGCCTGTCTTTTACTTTTTCTTGCCATAATTAAATTACCTCCTTAAATGCAACATTTGCATCAAAGGATTCTGATTTTTTTGCACTTTCTATAAAGCGAATAGCACTTTCATATTCTGTTTGATGTCTAAAATGTATATCTATTTTTCCATTCTCATATACATAAATTTTCTCAAATAATGAAACAACTACTTTTCTAGTAAGCTTTTCAATATTTTGATACTGCTTAAAATGCTCAATCCATAAATTACTTGCAGCCTTATTGCTTATAATATCCTCTATCTCTTGTTTACGATTTAATATAAGCTTTTCTGCCTTTTGAATTTTAGCATTGTATCTTTTCACATGATCTTGATATTCTTCTTTAGTAATTTCTTTATCTACAAAATGTTCATATGATATCAGTTTATATCTTTGAAACTTTTCTAATTCTCCTTGTGCTTTAACAATTTGAACATCTAGTTTTAATATTTCTTCTTGCTTATAAGGTAAATTATCTATATAAGTAAGAACATGTTCAATATCAATAATACTATGTATATGAACATTTAAGGCTGCTAAAATAGCTTCTTTAAATACCTTTTCACTTATATTGTGGGTAGTACAACTATTTTTATCATTTCTATTAGTTGAACAGGTATAGTAGTAATATTTTTTACCCTTAGCAGGAACTGTCTTACGGATCATGTTCTCTTTACAATCACCACATGCAATAATTCCTGAAAAAAGATACACTGTTTTCTTTTTAGGGGCAATACGAGTGTCATGAAGCAATAATCCATTTACTGTTGTAAACAGTTCTTTTGATATAATTGGCTCGTGTGAATTTTCTACTCTTACCCATTCTTCTTTAGGTCGTTCAACTCTTGTTTTTATTTTATAGTTTGGAGTAGTTCTTTTTCCTTGCTCTAATACTCCTATATATAACTCATTGGTTAAGATACGCCTAATCGCAACGGCAGACCATAGTGCCTGCTGTTTTACTTTGAAGGCAGTTTTGTATCTTTTTCCTAGAGAACGTTTATATTCCATTGGGGATAAAATTCCGATATCATTTAATCTATTAGCAATTCCTTGCTGACTCATTCCTTCGAGTTTCCACTTAAAAATATCACGTATAATAGAAGCTGCATATTCATCTATCTCAAGTTTATTCTTATTATTCTCAGATTTCTTATAGCCGTAAGCGGCAAAAGAGCCAATAAAATCTCCCTTTTTACGCTTGACTTCAAGTTGACTCCTGATTTTAATTGAAGAATCTCTGCAATATGAATCATTTATTAAATTTTTAAAGGGAATCATTATGTTATCAGTTAGATTTGAACCTTCTTCACTATCATAATTATCATTGATAGCTATGAAACGCACACCAAGAAAAGGAAATATCTTTTCAATATATTTTCCTGACTCAATATAGTTTCTTCCAAAACGTGAAAGGTCTTTTACAACAACACAGTTTATCTTGCCTGCCTTAATATCCTCCATCATTTCTAAAAAAGCAGGACGATTAAAGTCAACACCACTATATCCATCATCTACTTTTATAGAAGAAATATTGATGTCAGACTTTGCTTTTAAGTATTCTTGAATAAGTTCTTTTTGATTTGAAATGCTGTTACTTTCTTCCTTATCTCCATCATCTCTTGAAAGTCTAACGTAGATAGCAGCATTATAATTTTTTTCATTTAAAATATCCATTTGTAAAGCCTCCTAATTGTTTAAAGTATTAGCAAAACTTTAAACACATTAGGCTTCACTGATTCTAGTCCAATAAAAGCTTAGCATGAAATCAACTACGAGTCCAGTTAGAATTGCTGCTTATCTGTTAAGTTTTGCCTTCTATTTTTTCTATAAACTTTTGAAATATTTTTCTAATCTTTCTTCTAAAGTTGCTGTTGTATCTGCAAAACTAATTTTAATAACAATATTGCCACATCTAAAACAATAAGGATTTTTAACTTGTCTTATAAAATCTTTTTTTCTTTCCTCTACTGATAAATCTGTATTAACTTTTACCGTTTTTATATCAACTAAAGTAGCTGGATCTACTTTGCGTATATCTATATTTTTCATTTCTTCTATATCAGATGCTCTAATCATAAAATCGCTCCTTTCAAAAAAATTAAAGCAACTATTTTTATAACTGCTCAATATCATGATAAAAAATATTCTTCTTTTTTAACTTTCTTATTTATTTCATCTAAGATGGTCATGATACTGTGCTTTCGTTGCTTGCCATTTGTAGTAGCAAAGGTAGTTTTCCTGCTATACAATATATTCAGTTTTCAAAGATCAAGAAAAGGTCATAAAAAATCCCCTTCACTTCTTAAGCCGAAAAAGTGAAGGGGTGTCCGGATTTTTGTTATTATTAAAATGATATCTGCATTTTTTCTAATTAATTTATTCTAATCTATTAGTTTAATATTCTCTATACTTTATATTTAATCTATATAATACTTACCTTCCAATAACCTATAAAAATTAAACTGTATAATTCAAGGAGAGTACAAAATGTCACTCCCCCCATGACATCTATATATTAGCTTTTTTATCTTATCAAATAAATATTACCATTCCCCTATTATCAGTAAGCATATGAATAATTTTTTCTTTTTCTAATACATTACCTTCTCTTTATTAAGATTTTCATAAAGGGGCGTGGGGATTCCCACTCTTCAAACACTATTGGCTATACCAATAGGAAGCTTGCCCTCACCAAAGCCAAAGGCTTTCTTCTTGGTCTTATGGGTATTGAAAATAAAGTTTCTCAAAATTAACAAGCTCACATCAGGAATACTTATCTAATCTTTTTTTCATTCTTTTATAAGATTGCATATTCTTAAATATTTTGATACAGACCTACCTGAAAGATTATAAGTTTTCCCTTTTTCATCTGCACTTATCAACTTTCCGCCAACTTGGCGTGAAGTTTCATCACCCTTGATTTCATTAGCTTTTAGCAGACTTTCTATCTCTTTTAAATTTCTGTTCTTTTACTTTGAGAAGTTAGTGCCTTATCATGCTGTTTAATGCAGTAATCTTTCTGAATAAAGCATATCACTAAAAGAACGCTGCATAAGATTGGTTTTAGTTAAAATAAGCATTGCTTCTTCATCTTCAAGGTTTTCCTTAATAACTAAAGGTTGCTAGGCTCTACTAATCAAAACTTATCCAACAAACTTTCTTGTGCTAATTATTCTGAAAAAGAGCTACAGCAAATTGCTGAAGCTTTGTTATAACTATACGTTATTGGATTATATTAATTCTTTAATTCTTTAGTTTTTTAATTTCTATTGTAGACATAATTAACCTTATTACATAACTATACAATTATCTGAAATTAAAATTTTTACCTTTTAATTGTTTTCTTTAAAACAACATCCCATCGTAATATTATACAAATTTTCGAGTACGCCTCCTTAATTCCCAATAATGTTACAATATATTAATATTTTTCATAAACATATAAAAATCAACAACAATTTCAAAGTATACAATTTACTAAATACAAAAGACCATGAAGTCTCAATCCATAGCTTTCTTCATAATCTTTCTCTATTTTATATTAAATTTAAAATAACATATCCCCTTACACCCTATCAAATACCAACTCTTACCTTAACACCATTAATTTGCTCTTTATTCTTAAAATCATCACTATTTGTGTTAAAGTTAAAAAAGCTGGTAAAGTGCATGAATTCAAGGATTATTAGGTATCTTTGCGTTGTATTCCTACTACTGTCTCCATATGGGTAGTGTAGTCTTTAAAGATACTAACTATAAACGTTTTAAAATCAGTGATTCGGGTGGTTGTGTTTTGTTTTTTATCCTTTATGTAAAATTCATTAATATACGGTAATATAGTAATTCGTAATAAGTAGCTTCAAGGTTCTCTTAATTAATATTTGTAGTTTATTAGTATATAAGGTTATTACTTACGGCATATAGATCTTTTATTGTGAATTAGGTACTATTAGAGATTTATTCTTTAATGGCTTTTATTTTTGATAGAACATATGTATTATACTTTTCAAAAAATTCAATAATTATTCGCTGCTCCTCTTTAGAAAAAGATTTTAAGAAATCTTTTTCATCTTCTTCCAATTTCTTGTGTCTGGTTTCATGTTTATCAAAGATTCTCTTACCTGAGTCTGTAAGTTTGAAATAGACTTCTTTTCTATTCCCCTCAATATTGTACTTAACAATATATTTTTTCCGTAATAGTTTTGTACTTATTTTTGTGATGCCTCCTTTGGTGATATTCATATCGAGTGCAATATTTGTAACATTAGGTTTATTACTGTTCTCTATTTTATCTAAACAATGAACTTCAGTGAGTGTCAAATTCTCATACGTTTCCTTGCTAAATTTCTCATAAAACTGCTCAGAGTTATGTAAAAAAGTCTGTTTTAAATCAAATAAGTAATTCTCCATTATAACCTCCTGCATTTTAAAGTTTTTTCGTTGCCATATCAAAATACGTGTGAAAACTTCTGTTCATGTGTTAAAGTTTCACTATTCTAAAAATACTATATCAGAAATCCTACTGTTTGCCAAAAGTTTCATAGAAAGAATTATAAAAAACTCGTACCGTCACCAAATGTTCAAAAAACAACAAATATAACATATGAAAAACTAGAATTCGATTGAGTTTTTAAAATATTGTTTACAAGGAAACAATATTATGATATTATTTCCTTGTAAACAATATCAGCTATGCTTATAAGTCGATTATATTTTATATCATTTTGTTTATAGATATGAAATTAAATTAAACAAAACCAATAAGAATGATTACTTAAATATGATTAAGGGGACTTTAAGCTATTGAAAAATAAACCTAAATGGAGGAGATTAGATGTTATTAGATTTAACGCTTCCTATTAATATTAAAACAAAAGAGAAAGCAGAAAAAAATGAAAAGATAGTGGCGTATGGACACTTAGGAACTCATTTCGATATTATGGATAAGGAATTTCCACTAGAATATGTAGAAAGAGATGCCATTGCTTTTAATGTATCAGCGATAACGGATCGTGAAATCGAAGCAGATGATATCAATATGGAGTTAGTTAATGAAGGTATGTTTGTTGGATTCTATTCTAATTTTATTGAAAAATATGATTATGGGACTAAAGAATACTTTGCTAAGCATCCTGAATTGTCAAAATCTTTGATTGCTAAATTGCTTGAAAAGAAGGTCTCAGTAATTGGAATTGATTTCGCGGGTGTAAGACGTGATGTTGAACATACTGAAACCGATCAATATTGTGCTAATCATGGTGTTTTTATTGTTGAAAACCTATGTAATATGAAAAAACTTCTCGGAGTTGAAAAGTCAATTCAATTTAAGGCAAATACTTATCCACTCAATTATAAAGGTCTTACTGGAATTCCGTGTCGAGTTGTTGCGAAAGTATAAAAGTATTTTAATTTAGATAATGAATAAAGACACTACCCTCTTTTGTAATACAAATAGAGGTTAGTGTCTTATAAAAAATAAAATATTATAGAAAAAAAATTACTAAAGCTAGAAAAGAATACTTACGACACTTAGATTCTTTTGAAAAAGAAATATTAAAAGAAATGATGAATACAGCAGACAAGACATTAAAACTACCGGTATAACTCTATTAACCACTCATTCTTTACTTAGTCGGTTGGTTGGTTTTAGTTATTGGTTCTTGTTATATGGTTCTTCTTTATAGGACAGCTGTGTCATATGGTTTATGTCATCCCTGTCCGCTGGTTTTGGTCAGACGTCTCCGACATATCCTGGGGCTTGGTCAGACGTGTTATGCTATTTGACCACGCATGTCCTAGTGTTTCTCCTTCTCAATCTCCTTAACTGCGGTCAGATATGTCCAAATCGTCCTTCTTGGTTAGTGTTTGACAATCTACCGTGTGTTAAGGGCTTAAGGTGTTTACCCAATCCATTTCTCATACTATTCTATGTCGGACTAAAAGCGCGTTTGTGACGGTTTCGCTTGCCCTCACTTACTATAGCAAGTAAATAATGCAAATACATTATTTACTTGCTACATTTTTTGCACCTCTGATGTGCTTGTGGGGAGCTTATCTAAAACTGCATTACACGCTATAAAGCGTGAAATGTAGTTTATATTTACTATTTAGCTTGTTTAGTTTTTATATATGAAATATTATCATTCTGTGGTTTTTCTATAGAAAGAGCTTCTAAAGTATCTTCATTAAGAATAATATCTAATTCATTTGATATTTCTATTGGCATTTTTGAAATATCTTCCCCTTGCAATACTTTAACAGCCATTTCTCCTGTTTTATATCCTAATCTATAATAATTAATTCCCTGAGTAGCTAGTGCTCCTAATTCTACAGAACCACTTTCTGATGCGATTACTGGAATTTTATTTCCTATTGTTTTCTCTACAATAATTGGCATAGAAGATACAACTAGTTGATCTGTAGGCACATATAATACATCTATTTTATTTACTAAGCTCGTAACTGCATTATTAACTTCATTAGTGCTGCTAACCCCTACTTCAACAACTGAATAACCATATTTTTTACATTGATCTTTTAATTCATCTACTTGAACCTGAGAATTTACTTCACTTGTGTTATACAATACCCCTATATTTTTAGCCTCTGGTACAAGAAGTTTAATTAAGTCCAATTGTTTATTAACCGGTATATAATCAGAAGTTCCTGATACATTTGTATTTGGTTTTTCTAAAGCTTCTGCCAATCCAGCGGAAACAGGATCTGTTATTGCACTAATCAATATTGGTATTTCCTTAGTTGCATTGTAAGCTCCTTGAGCTGAAGGAGTAGAAATTGCAAAAATTAAATCCTTTTTCTGAGATACGAAATTTTTAGCAATCATTTGTGCTGTAGGTAAATCTCCCTGAGCATTTTGGAAATCTATTTCTATCTTTTCCCCATCTTTATATCCATTATCCTCAAGAGCTTTAATAAATCCATCTCTATTTTCATCTAATGCACTGTATTCTACAATTTGTGTTACACCAATTTTAATTTTCTTCTCCCCTTCATCCTTCTTAGCACATCCTGATAAAAGAACTGCTCCTAAAAGAATCCCCGCTGTAATGTTTTTTAATAATTTTGTTCTATTCATAATTATTCCTCCCTGTTAATTCTTGATTTTAAATTTTCTTTTTAAAGTTTTACCATTAATAACTAAACAGCATATTCAAATTTTTCTAATATATTTTCAATGGTCAACTGCTTTTTTTCTTCTTCATTTAAGTCCAATATGATTCTTCCTTTATGGAGCATTATCAATCGACTTCCATATTTGAGTGCATGACTTAAATTATGAGTAACCATTAATGTTGTAATATTTTTTTCCTTTACAATTTTTTCTGTCAAATCCATAATTTCGTCAGATGTTTTTGGGTCTAAGGCTGCTGTATGCTCGTCCAAGAGCAGCACTTTAGGATTAGCGACAGATGCCATAATAAGCGAAAGCGCTTGTCTTTGTCCCCCAGATAGATATTTTACTTTAACATCTAAAAATTTTTTTAAATCCAAAGATATATCCTTTAACAAGTCTTCTAATGATTCTTTTTTATGACGAAGACATTTTTTAAAATTTATTAACTTTCCTTTATTCAATGCTAGAGATAAATTCTCTCTAACCGTCATAGATGGACAAGTTCCTAAAGATGGATTCTGAAAGACTCTACTTATTATTGACGTTCTTTTATGTTCTGGTAAAGAGGTTAAATTTATATCTTCTAAATTAATTTCACCAGAGCTTTCTTTTAAAAGTCCTGAAATAATATTTAACAAAGTGGATTTTCCTGTACCATTACTCCCAATAATACAGATAAACTGACCTTTCTGTACTTCTAAACAAAGATTATTAAATAATATATTGTCCTCCCCATAGTGATTTGGAAAACTTTTAGATAATTCTTTAATTTTCAGCATATGCCCTTCTCCTTCCTATACATATTTTTTCTTTTATTGATATATTTACATTGCCTAAAGTTAAAAATACTATGATGACAAAAGAAGTAATTAATTTTAAATCAGTTGCACTTAAACCTGCATTGATGGCTAAAAATACAACACATTGATAAATTATAGTTCCCGCAAGAATTATGCTCGTCTCTTTCAAAATACATAATTTTCTTAACATTGATTTTCCAATAATAATAGAAGCAATACCCAGGACTAAAGTTCCAGTACCCATAGATACATCTGAAAAGCCTTGATATTGAGCCATAATACCTCCTGATAAGCTAACTAATCCATTGGCTATCATAAGACCTATAATCTTTATCTTACCTATTTCTATACCAAGAGATTGAACCATTTGAGAATTATCTCCTACAGCTTTGATAGTATATCCTAACCCTGTTTGTAAAAATACATCCAGTAAAACCTTTAATGTTATTGCAATTACTAAACAGAATATCAGCGGTGAAAAACCTATTTTAAATAAATGATTTTCATTAAATAGCGGAATATTTGCTCTTCCCATGATTCTTAAATTTACAGAATATAAAATTCCCATTACTAAAATCCCTGAAAGTAAATTTGATATTTTTAATTTAACATGCAATATTCCAGTTAATAATCCAGCTAATAATCCTCCTATTACAGCAAATATACATCCCAGAACAGGTGAAAATCCACTCTTTAAAGTTACTGCAATAATTGCTCCTCCAAGTGCAAAACTCCCGTCTGCAGATAAATCAGGAAAATCTAAAATTGAATAGCTTATATACACCCCCAATACCATAATTCCTAAAATTAAACTTTGTGTTACAACACCAGTTAGTGCCTCCATACTAATTCTCTCCTTTCAAAATAAAAAAAATAAAAGCCCCATGGATTCCCATGCGGCTGAATATACACATCAATATACATAGATAAAAATGAGCATAAAAATACCGCATAGATAATCTATGCGGCTTATAGTTATATATCATAAAGAATGAATAACTCATATTAATAGCCAACATAGATACAAACCCTAAAACTTAAAGATTGCTCTTGGGGTTTGTATCTACGTTTAAATATCTTCCAAATTAAACAAACATACAAACCCTATATAAATTGACTATTAAAAAAGAATTGTAATTGTCCGTTTAATAAAATATTCATTCCTCTTCTCTCCTTAAATCGTTTTTTTTAATTCTAACTAACATTTGGTTATTTGTCAAGAAAATTTTATACTTTTTTAAACATTTAAGAATAATTCTCTGCATATACACTCACACCTTATTCATTTTTACTTAAATTACTTACTAATTGTTTATTCTTAATTTCTGCGACAATTAATATAATGATAGGCAAAATCACAAAAAATAGAAAAGAATAATAGGGATATATTTCTGCACCAAATTCTTTAGCAACAATTATACTATCAAAAGTCAAATAGGATGTAGCTATTACTAATATGGCAACGAGTGTTACTATACACTTATAGTCTTTACATCTGAATACTTTAGCAATACCTTTACATGTCGCTGATAATGTTATACTAATTTTTATAAAGCCGCCTAGTATTAATACACTACCTATAATTATTTCTGATCTTTTAAAAATATCTATATATTTAGCAGTCTCATAAGATGTATAGTATATTCCTGAAACTGTATGTTCTCCTAAAACTAAAAAATTAGTTACTGAAACTGCAAATACTACAATTCCCGATAGCAATAAACCTAAGATATAAACTTTATAAGGAGATCTTTTTGTTTTAAAAGAAGAAAAAAACATAGTAAATGCTAATGTTTCTCCAAATGGGAATGACAATGTTGCAAAACTACCTATTAAAATTGCTTTTTTATTATCAAAAAATAAAAAAGGGAGAATATTATCAAAATTCATTTTAGGAATTGCTAATATTATCATAATTATTATGAAGAAAGTAAATATAGGTAAAAAAACTCTGTCCAACGAACTATTACATCAAAGCCTGCTAATACTACCCCAGCACATAATGTCATATATACTATTATTGGTATAAGCATTGGAGTATTATTCAAAGTGACTGTGATTGTGAAGCAACTTAGATTTTTCACAATATTACTAGTTACATCATACATATACCAAATAAATAATAGCATAATTCCTTTCCCAATAAATTTACCTAAGCAAAATTCAATAATATCAAACAAATCTTTATTTGGAAATAAATAATGAAGTCTAGCATATATAAGCATCACAGGAACCCCCATAGATATAGATAAAATAATGACTATCCATAAATTTTGTTCAGCTTGTAATCCCAGCGTTTCCATTGAGGTCTCCCCTATTATAAAAGCCATAATAAGTATAACTCCTTGTTTATCAGAAATAACTTCTCCATTCATATTTGCTCCTCCAAGTAAAAGATCGCCATTATCATACTTATTTAATCAAGTGTTAAATTTATCTTAACCAAGTTAACTCAAATTAATGAATATCGCTTAATATTCCCCCTCTACATTGCACAATATATTACAATTGCTAATTTGAGGTAGTATTAATATTTTTATTTTATACTTATAATTCCTTTAGTTCTAATCATAATTTTTCAAAATTAATAATTATTTAAAACATAACTTATTTTTTTAAGAAGGATTGTAAGGTATTTTTATTTGATTTACGTTTAACAAGTATCAAAACGAAAAAAATTAGTGAATTTATACAAAAAAGGAACGTCATTTCCAGCGCCCTTCTTTTTAACTTATAAACATCTCCAAATATTTTATAATTAAACACATACATAGCCTTAAATTTTTTTTAATAAAATTCTCTATTTTCTATGCACTATCTTATTTTCTATAAATATTTTCAAGACCTTGCCATTCGGCTGAAAATTTTCCTTAGCTTTTTACTTTTCCGGTACATCACTTTAAACGTTTAGTAACTGCTTACCAAATGTCCTTTTTTCATATGACCGTATGCATACAGTTGGTGAAAAAAGAAACCACAGGGATTATTGACTCGCTTGTGGAAACTTATCAAATTATTCGAGAAAATTATCTACTCTAATCTTCTCGAAGTTCCTATTCCAATATCTATTTCAAATTTCTCTTTTGGTATTTTAATGTATTATGTTGTATACAGAATATAACGATCTGACACACCAGATGGTTCCATTATCACCCAATCGATATCCTCACTAATCATAAGAGTCGCTATCTTATCTGTTTGAATATCAATCGCGATATTCATTTCTTCGCCTGTAGAGACATTTCTTATATACAGTCTTGCACGACTATTGATTTGATATACATTAATCAAATCAATTCGATACTCATATTTCTCATCTGAAGTAATTTTTAATGGATCGCTTGTAATTTTTTCAGTTAACCACCCTTGTGTATTAACACTTTGAATTAAGAAAACAGAAAAAATTAAAAACAAAATCACACCAGAAAAGAAACCTACATAGAAGATTCCCTTTAAATTATCATATTACCAACACTATTTTTAAACACATCCTATGAAATTAATTGCTAATATTAATTTTTCAGCATAAAAAAATTGGACTAAATCAGCAAAACCCTCATGTTTAAAAGATTTTCTAATTTAGTCCTAATATAACAGCACCATCTATAATTAAATAATCAAATTCATCACATTTGAATACAAGTATCACTCATAATAACTATTTAAGCACCTTCACAAGTTCAGGTACAAATAAATTAACTTAATATAAATAGGATATATTAAGAATATATGACTTAAGAAAAGAGAGGACATATAAGATGAAATTTTCTAAAGTATTATTAATGCTAGGTGTATTAATTATTATGATTTTTAATGTCAATACAAAGTGTATTAAATGTGAAGAAGTACAGCCAGAGTTAAGTGAATATAAATCAAATATAAAAAAGAAGGCTTTTTTGACTTTTGATGATGGTCCATCACCTGAGGTTACTTTAGATATTATTAAGGTGTTGAAGAAAAATCAGGTAAAAGGAAGTTTTTTTATAATTGGTAGTAGAGCAGAAGAATATCCCCATATAATTGAAGAGTTGGTTAACAATGAAATGAGCGTATGTATACATAGTTACAGTCATAAATATGAAGATATTTATAAATCCGTAAATGATTATATTGAGGATTTAAAAAAATGCGAAGAGGTTATTAAAAAGCATGTTAAAGGAGATGTAAGCAGATATGTAAGGATGCCTGGTGGTTCTTTTGGAAGTATAAAATCTAAAGCTATGTTAAAAGAAATAAAAGAAGCTATTGTAGATAATGATTTCAAATATATTGATTGGAATGTACCATCTGATGACACACAAGAAAGGTATGTATCGCAAGATTTAATTTTTAGAAATATAAAAAAGAATGTTAAAGGAAAGAATACAGCCATAATTTTAATGCACGATTCTAAATATAAGAAAACAAGCGCAAAGGTTTTGCAGAGAGTCATTGATTATTTAAGAGAAGAAGGATACGAGTTTTATTGCATGGATGATATTACAGAGGAAGATGAAATGTTATTGATAAAAAGTAGAATTATAAACAATGGGGTGGGGGTAACAAGTGAGTTTACTCATATTAAGGATTATGAACCCAAGGTAGAATAAATTTCCATCCAGAGTTCTTTGGGTAGAATGTTGATTAAATTGCCACGCATACTCGTGAATTCATTCATGAGTTAGTGGCAAGAATATATACATATATCAAAGATACATCATAGACGTGTTTATATTTAAAGTATAACAAGGTTGCGTTAGCTTGTTTTTACATAAATATAAAAATATTCACATCAGGGGTGTTTCAAGAAATTATACTAATTTTTCAGCATAAAAAAGCCCTCACAATGTGAGAGCTTGGCTTTGTATTCCAAATAAATTTCTAATATACTAAAATTTTATTAATTTCTATAATTATTCTTCCACAAACAGTGATACAAATTCAAACTTATTACAATCCACCAATCCCCTATTGGTTAATCTTAGTTCTGGTAGGCAAGCAAGTGAAATAAGTGCCATTGTCATAAATGGTGAAACTATATCACATCCGATTTGTTTCCATGCACTATCTAATTTTTCTACCATTTCAGCCATTTCTTCTAAAGGCTTATTACTCATAAGACCTGCTATTGGTAATGGAACTAAACCTAATACTTTGCCATCTTGTACCGCTACCATTCCTCCACCACATTCTATTAATGTATTAGCAGCTAATGACATATCCTCATCATTTGTTCCTATAACTAGTAAATTGTGAGCATCATGAGCAACTGTTGCAGCCATAGCCCCTCTTTTAATGCCAAATCCTTTAACAAATCCATATCCTGCTGTTCCAGTTTCATGGTGTCTTTCAAAAACAACTGCTTTTAAAACATCTTTACTTGGGTCACATTGAACTTTATCATCTTTAACCTTAAGCTGAATATGTCTCTCATATGTACCAACTCTTTCAGGTATGATTTCAATAACCCTTGCAGTTACCTCTTTTTTATTCTCAGCCATAATATTAAAGGAAACTGGTGTTATTTTATCTTTAATATGCATAGAATGCATAGCATCTTCAGGATAAGCATATTCAGCTATTGATGTAGTTAACACTCCATCCTTTGCAACTAAATTTCCATCTATAATAACTTTTGTTATTTTTACATTTTTTAAATCTTCTATAAATACAATGTCTGCGCATTTTCCTGGAGTTATAGAACCTAATTCATGATCCATTTGGAAACATTGTGCACAGTTTATTGTTACCATTTGAATTGCAGTTAATGGGTCTATCCCTTCTTCTATAGCACGTTTTATAATATGATCTAAATGTCCATCTTTAAGCAATGTATGTGGATGAGTATCATCAGATATTAAAACAGCAAATCTACTATCTACTTTATTTTCTGTAATTGACTTACTTACTTCCTTTAAATCATGCCATGCAGAACCCTCTCTAAACATTGCATACATTCCAAGACGCATTTTAGCAAGGGCATCTTCAGCTCTTGTAGATTCGTGACAACATCTTACACCTGATGCAATATATCCATTTAACCCTTTTCCTGTTTCAGGTAAAGAATAATGTCCCGTTACTGTGTTATTAGCTTTTAAAGTTTCTCCTACCACTCCATGAGCATGATCTGTAGAATAAAGTATACCTGGAAAATTCATCATTTCTCCTAGACCAACTACTTCATCCCACTTCATTGTTTCTGCAACATCTTTTGGTCCTACAGCTGCTCCTGTATCTTCAAAACCGGGAACTGCTGGTACACAAGATGGTGTAGTTACCATATTTTTAAGTGGAGTACCCTTCCCATCTTCAATCATATAGCGTACACCATTCAATCCAAGTACATTACAAATTTCATGTGGATCCATATATATTCCAACAGTACCATGTGGAACTACTGAACGAGCATATTCACTTACACTTAACATTGATGATTCAACATGAATATGACCATCTAAAAAACCTGGTGCAATATATTGACCTTTTGCATCAATCACTTCTGTGTTTTCTCCTATACAATGTTTTGCATCACCTACTAATGCAATTCTCCCACAACTAATTGCTACATCTATATTTTCAATAACTTCTCTTGTACAAACATTTATAAGCTTTGAATTTGTAATTACCATATCAGCTGATTCAAATCCCTGTGCTACACTTGATAAAGTTTTACTTACCTCCCAAAGAGGCTTTGTATTAAATTTATTAAACATCTTTCTATCTCCTTTTATCTTTTTATAAATTTCATGCTCATAATATTAAAAAAGACGATAAGGTTTTCATACTATAAATGAAAACCTTATCGTCCATTATTTTAGATAATAAAAATAAATATTTAAAATAACCATAAGTAGGATTCCACTCATAGTTAGACAATTTAAGGTTATCTAGTAGAAACTTCCCTCCATATTTGGGAATTATATGAGCAAATTATTAAATTAAAACTATATAAACAAGTCTACAACATCTTTAAATAAAATCAAATTAAGTAAAATAATTGATTATTTAAAAGAATTCGTAACCTGATATTATCAAAGTTAACCTTTTAAGTCAATATTTTTACAAATATCAATATAAAAAGACGCAAATTACCAGCAAACGCCGCGAAAGATTATTATGTAATAGAGTGTGGCAATAGTTTTGTGTAAAGCTCATTAAATTTCAGAAATGAATATACTTTATTTTAACTAGGAAGAAGTTATAAATTGAACTCATTCCTAGTTTTACTCATTTATAAAAAAATATTACAGTTAAATTCAAAAAAGTTGTCATTCCTATAATCTCTTATTTAGGACATGCTTAATTATACTGCATTTATATCAAATCTTTCTTCAAAGTGTATTGCTAATTGCCCTAGTATTGTTGCCCAACACCTAACACTTTGAGTCCATTTATTAGTTGAATCTATTGTTGCCAAGTACAACATTTTAAATAAACCTTCATCAGACGGGAATATGCTTCTATTCTTCGTAACCTTTCTCAACTGCCTGTTGTAGCTTTCCATTGCATTAGTTGTATAAATCATCTTACGTATTTCTTCAGGGTATTTAAAGAATGTAGCTAACTCTTCCCAGTTATTCTCCCATGATTTTATTGAAATTGAATATTGGTCATTCCATTTGTCTTTAAATTTTTCAAGCTCCATTAACGCTGATTCTTCAGTTGATGCTTTATAAACTAATTTTAGATCAGCACAGAATTCCTTTCTGTGTTTATAAGAAACATATTTTGTTGAGTTTCTTATTTGATGTACAATACAGCGTTGTATCTCTGTTTCAGGATATATTGCTTTAATTGCATCACTGAATCCAGTAAGCCCGTCAATTGCTGCTATAAAGATATCTCTTACGCCTCTATTCTTTAAGTCCGTTAGGACTGTGAGCCAATATTTTGCACTTTCATTTTTGCCAATCCAAATTCCCAGTACATCTTTCATACCATGAATATCTATCCCAATTATTATATAAGCAGCTTTGTTCATAACCTTACCATCACTTCGTACTTTATAATGTATAGCATCTAAGAAGATTATTGGATATACCGCGTCTAGTGGTCTGTTTTGCCACTCATGAGCATGTGGAAGTATCTTATCAGTAATTCGTGATATTAATGTATGAGATGCGTCTATTCCATATATATCCTCAAGATGTTTACTTATATCTCTAGTAGTCATCCCCTTAGCATACATACCTAGCACCTTATCCTCTATGCTTGATACGTCATTCTGATTTTTCTTAACAGCCTTCGGCTCAAATTCTCCGTTTCTATCTCTTGGTACGCTCAATTCCATTTCACCAAGATCTGAAATTACTTTTTTTGAGCTATAACCATTGCGACTGTTGCTAGTATTCTTATTTTTATAATCATACTTTGTGTAGCCTAAATGATCATCAAGCTCCGCTTCTAACATCTCTTGAAGGGTACCTGAAAATACCTCTTTCAATGCACTTTGAATATCTTTAGCTGATTTTAGATTGTTTGCACTAATAAATTCTCTTAAAAGTTCTTTTCTTAAAACCATAATAGTCTGTGTACCTCCTATGAATACTATTTTTAAGTATACCCATTTTGAGGTTTACACAGACTATATTACAGACTCATGTAATAAATTAATATTACGTCATCAATATATAAATAAAACTTCATAATAGCTATCATATCATCTATCTACGCTATTACTTTTGAATCATTTGTATAATCTATAGGACACTATACAACAAAAGCAGACCTTGATATATTCGAAGACCCTATAAAGATATGACCATCTCCATCCTCTCCAGTAAAACATCTATTATTTATCTCAATACCCTTCTCGGATATACTTTCTATAGAAACTTCTTTTATCTCTTCTATCATATTTATCACCTTTTAAGTTATTTTAATTTCTTCCTCAACAATTATTTAACTGGAAATAATTGAGGTTTTTCATACCCTTCTCTCTTTTCTCTTTCTTCTTTTTCTTCTCTTGCTTCTCTTTCTTCTCTTATTGAATCCATTGCGGTTTTAAGCCACCCCAATTCTTTTCTTACAAACATCTTTGAGTCAACCCACCCTAAAATATCATCATGTGTCAAGTGATCAATTTTCTCATATCTCATACCAAACTTCTCAAATTCACGCTTAAATACTATTATTACTTCCCCATCTTTAACAATGTGAGTAATCTTTAGATTTAAATTCTGTTCATCAGCTAATTTCTGAAGTTCTTTAACGAATTTATAATATTTTATGCTGTCTATCATTGCTTTCATCTCCCAAATTCAGTATAATTAGTTATTGATAGTTTTATTAAGGTTAATACGGTTATGTCGCCAAACATTTCCCCTAATTGACTTTAATATTTTTTAAATCATCTATTTTTAATAGGTGATTTTAATCTCCTAGAACCAAAGTCACAGTCACCACCCGAATTATCAAAATTAACAATTGCATATGAAACTTAATGCTTTATTTAATTTATCAGGTAGGTCATATGGAATGGCATGTCCTATTCCTTTATTAACATAGAATTCATAGGGTAGATTAACTTCTTCAAATACTTTAATCATTTCATCCTGCTCCTCCAATGGTATTAAAACTTCTCCTTCCATAAATATCCCCCTAACACCTCTTTCAGCAGCAAGCTTAACATTCTCATTAGTAAATGATTCTGGAATATCTGGACCTAAGGCGATAAACCCCTTTATAGGAATAACATTGGCAAATGTAATATCTAAAGCTGTTATTGCTCCCCCAGAAAACCCTCCAACTACTACATACTTTTCATCAATAGAATAATTGTTTAGTATTAAGTTATAACATTTCTTAATGTCATTTCTAGAAATGAGTGAATTTATTAACCAACCATAACCATTATGATGGTATAACTGTGAAGATTGAACATATACAAAAATAAAATCGCTTTTTAAAAACTCATCCGGTTTCCAGTATTCACTAAACTCACCTATATTTCCAGGATCACCATGCAATGCAATAAATAATGGATACTTCTTTCCTTCAATATAATTACTAGGTAAATGTACAGCATATTTAAATCCTGCCTTTTCACTAGCACTTGTTAATAATAGTTCGTTTTTGCCCTTAAGTTCCATATATCTGTTATCTTTTTTCATAGCAATTAAGTCAAAAATATCATTATCACATGCAAATCCTTCATTAATTAGATGTGATAATACATCAATAGATTCTTCATACATTCCTTCTGCACAATAAAATTCAGCTTTTGAAAGCATTATTTCAAAAAAATATTTATCAAATTCCTTTTTAGGAAGATATTTTGACGCATGTTCTAATAAATTTAAGGCTTCTTTATATTTATTTTGGTTATAAAGAGTAGTAATTTTACTTTCAAATTCCCAATACTTTTTATATTTCATATTAAGTTCTCCTTTTGTCTAAAGTAGTGTCAAGTTTGACTCCCTGTTTGATTATTTAAATACTTATATATCATGGGCTACAGAGTGTTTTGTATAAAAAAATAATGACCCCTTCTAAAAAACCTTAATACTAATTTACACATATTTCATATTGTAACATGTTCCCCCACTTATCATCAATAAACGCCTTATTATATTTACCATTTGCTTTTTCATGAACCAGGGTCACAATCACCACGCGATTTCTTTTTGCATAAAATTTTGAATCAACCCACTTAAGGTGTAAAAAAATAACCATATCAGACATAGCTGATATGGTTGGTACCTCTCATCAAAATTTAACTAACAAATTTAATCGTTTAATTCACACTTACTTAATTTATGAAAGTGGAAATATACTTAGTCTATTACAGAAGGAAGGATACACTTCTTAATAAGCTGCCATCTATCACGAGGTTTAGTGATTATTTTAGATGCGATTGCTACCACCAAGTCTTTTTCTGGTATGCAGCAAATGATATTACCGCCATCACCTATCGCTGAATATGCAAAGACTCCATCTTCTTCCTGTAACCACCATAGGTAACCATATTTGTTGGAGTTCATTGCTGTTGATTCATCAATCCATGACTTAGAAATAATATGATTACCATTCCAAACGCCACCATTCACATATAGAAATCCAAATCGTGCCATATCTCTAGGGGTTAGTGTAAGTCCCCATCCACCTGTGGAGTTACCAATGGGATCTTTGACCCACCCTTTTACATTTTTCCCGAATAAATCTTCATATCCATATGCTTTCATTTCATAATCCAGAATTACCCTCATGCCAATAGGTTGAAATAAGCACTCATTGGCAAACTCTCGGGCGCATTTTCCTGTGGCACGAGCGATGATAGCAGAAAGTAGGTGAGCTCCTGCAGTGGAATATTTAAAAGCGCCAATTTTTCCATTTTGCCCTAGTTGGTCAAGGGTATATTTTACCCAGTCTGGTTGTCTACACAGTCTGTCTAGCGGTTCCTGCCAGTTCTTAAAGGGATATGGAGCAGTCATTGTGAGAAGATTACGTATGGTTATTGCTCCTTTCTGTATATCAGCAGGATTAGAAACATATTCAGGGAAGAAATCCAGCACCTTCTGATCAACACTTTTGATATATCCTTTGTCTATTGCAATACCAATTAGGGCAGATATAATACTTTTTGTCACGGATGCTACATGGAAGGTATCCTTAGGACCATAACCATTATAATATCTTTCAAAGACAATATTTCCTTGACGTACAACAACTATCCCATTTATATTGTTATATTGCGACATTATAATAGGTTCAAGCTCTGAGAGCTTTTTCGAGTCCATTCCTACTGCTACGGGGTCTGCATTTTGCCATTTAATAGTTGGCCAGTAGTCTCTTTCCATTATAAATACCTCCCTGTTATAGATTTTGAGTTTTTTTTCAGCGTCCCGGGAGAACCTTCTGCAATGATATATCCTCCTTTTTCGCCTCCTTCTGGACCAAGTTCAATAATCCAATCGCAGGTTTTTAGAACTTCTGTATCATGTTCAACCACAATGACAGAATTTCCTTTTGCTATAAGTTCATCCAATAACTTAATAAGTTTGGCGGTATCATGTAGACTAAGACCTGTAGTGGGTTCATCCAGCACATAAAGAATATTACCTTTTCGTCTTTTGCCAATCTCTTTGGCAAGTTTAATCCTTTGGGATTCACCACCACTTAAAGTAGGGGTAGGTTGACCTAGTTTGATATAACCCATGCCGATTTGTTCAAGAACTTTCAAGGTTGACACTATACTTATATTATCTTCGAAAAAACCTACCGCTTCAGACACACTCATTTCAAGGATATCGTGGATATTTTTATTCTTATATTTAATAGATAGAGCCTCATCATTAAATCTTTTCCCATGGCACTCACTACATGTTTTATCTATGCTTAAATTACTTGCTAACCATATTTTTTCATAACCACTGCCGCCACATTTAGAACAAGCACCTTTGGAGTTGAATGAAAAATGGCCTGCAGTGAATTTTTGTTCGATTGCTTCTAGTTGATGAGCAAACAGGATACGTATTTTATCCCAGATACCAATATAAGAGACAGGGTTTGAATTCATATTTCTACCAATTGGAGCTTGAGATATTTCTGCGTATCCTGAAATATATTCCATACCCTCTAGTCTATCTGCAACGGTTTCTTCCACTACAGATTCATCTTCATTATCTATTTCATTTTCTTCAATATCTGTTCTATCATTATCCAATTGGTTATTAAAATAGCTTTTAATAAGAGGAAGTAGCGTATCTGCTATAAGTGAACTTTTCCCACTTCCTGACTTACCAGCTATTCCCACCATAGCTCTTAAAGGGAATGATACAGTCACATCTTTAAGATTATTTGTGTTTGCATTCCGAATGACAATCCTTGGTCTTTCTTCATCATATATAATACTTTGATGTGTTGTTCTGCTTGGCATAGTTAACTTACCTGAAAGATACTGCCCTGTGATTGTTTCCTTACATTGAAGTAAACCTTCCAAGTCTCCCTGATATATTACCTGCCCCCCACGTATACCAGCTTTGGGTCCAATATCAATAATATGCTCTGCCATTTTGATGGTATTTTTATCATGCTCTACCACAATGACTGTGTTACCTAATTCCTTCAATTTATTAATGGATTTCAAAATATCGCTCTTTTCAGATTCATGTAATCCTGCTGTTGGTTCGTCAAGCACGTAGATTAATGAATCCATCTTTGAATCCAGATGGGCATTTAGAAATAGCCTTTGGATTTCTCCACCGCTCAAAGTTGACATTTCTCTGTATAAGGATAGATGACCTAAGCGGGATTTTATTAAATGCTTCGTCTTGACTAGTATATCTTTAAGCAAGTTCTCCCCAAATTGAGTTAATATAGCTTGTTTTAATAATCCTTCAAGAAACTTATGTATTTCTGAAATGGTCATTTTCCCAAGTTCACCAATATGCTTGCCACTTAAAAGTACTCTGCGTGCTTCTTCTCCAACTCGAGATCCATGGCAGTCAGAGCAAGTAGTCATAGTATAAATACCATTTAAATCTTCCCCCTTTTGATAACGTCTTTGAAAGATTCTTATCAAAGAATAGCTGCGTTTTCCGTTTTCATAACAACCATAAACCACTTCATTTTTCACATCTTCTGGCAATTGAGAGAATGGCATTGAAAAATACTCTTTAAACTTTTTCTGCAGTAGTTTCATGTAACCGGGAGTAACTTTAACCATATTAAAAACTTGTTTTAGAGTTGTATCATTGTCTGGAATCAGTTTTTCTATGTTAATTTTAAAATATGATCCACGTCCGGAGCACTTCATGCACATTCCACTTGAAGAGTTATATGAGAAATAACTTGGTTCCAAACGTTCTTCTACATTTCCGCAGTTAGCACAGATAAGATTATCATCCAATGGTGTCCCACAAGTGGAACAGATTATTTGTCCTTCACCTGCATAGAGTAATGCAAGCATATTAATAATACTTGTTTTTGAACCTACCGTTGAACGAGGATTACTTTGGCGGATAATATTTTGTTTAACCGCTATGGCAGGACCTAACCCTTGAATACTATCAAATTTGTTTTCATTGTCAATTCCAGCAAATATGCCTAAGGATTGAAGGTATTGTTTACGCCCTTCTTCGAATATGATGTCGAACACAAGACTTGATTTACCTGAACCACTAACGCCTGTTGCAACTACGAGCTTATTCTTTGGGATAGAGATATCTAAATTTTTCAGATTATGAACTCGTGCTCCTTGAATTTTTATTTCTTTCATAAATTCACCTCATTTTATTACTTGTATCAAACTATAAAGTTGGGTGCTTTAATCCCTTGAAAGCAAGAATAGAGGCAAGTTGAATTTGGTTATTAAAGAGGTTCGATAGGTAAGTAGATATCAACCAAATGCTTATTTTGAGGATGAGTATTTGGGTCATTATTGTAGACTTCAAAAGCAAAGGAATCACGTGGTTGGTAACCACTATTTGATAACCATTCGCTGTACATAAAATCCCAAGCTCCACTATATTCCTTTTGAAAAATATCAAAATGCCCCACAGCATATTTCCCGGAAGGTATCATCATACTACCAATGTCACTGTTTTCTTCCACAACAACGTTATCAGCAATTGTCATACAAAGACTAGTCCTTAATTGATCTTCTTTTGCAAATTCAGGATTATCGTGATAAACAGTTAATACTTTTGTTTTTTCGAATATGGTAAGATTTTGATCCTTTGCATATTTAAATAGTTTTTCCAAAACTTCTGAAAAAGTAATGGCTAAATCTTTATATGTACCAATGTGCCTAAGATAAGCAACGTTTATGTTATCAACCATTAATATTTCAACATTTCCTTGAACCAACTCACCCTTACTCTTGCCTTCAATTTTCGATACACCTTCATTATATTGAGAAAGTTTATAAGGATCTTTGCGATTCTTGCTATATTGATTTCTATAGTGATTTGGACTTACTTTATAATGATTTTTAAATGTTCGAGAGAAAACTGCTGAATCAGCAAAACCAAAGTGATAAGCAATATCAGTAACTGTCATATCTGGACGGTGAATAAGTAAGAAGACAGCTCTCTCCAGCTTCAAACGGTTTACGTATTGTGATAAAGGTTCTTGCACTATTCCTTTAAAAATTCTGTGGAAATGAAACTTTGAAAAACCTGCAACAACTGCAAGTTCTTGAAGATTAAGTGAATCATACAAATGAGTTTCTATATAATCTTGTACTTTATAAATACGACGTAAATATTCTTTTTTGCTTTGAGAATTTGTCATAAATTATCCCCCTCATTATATAAATCAAATATTTTAAAATCTTGTATTTAATAGAAGAGAAAACATTAGCTATTTATTGTTTGCTAGTAAACAAAATCTAAAATAGTCAATGTTTCCCCTCGCAATAACCTATTATAACATAACAATAAGGTAAGTCAGAAAACTTCAAGTATCCCTCAATATCTGTAAGTCCTTTTTGAACTAATTTTCCAGTTGTATCACTATAAACTGAAAACTCTACATCTTGTATTAACGTTATAAAATCTCGTAAAGTGAGTAAATTCAATGATTATAATGACTCCTTGCGACGTATTCCTACTACGTTGCTAATCATTTTTAAAACCATATTTTATGAAATTAATTACTAATATATTTTTTAAAGCATAAAAAATGGACTAAATCAGCAAAACCCTTGTGTTTAAAAGGTTTTCTAATTTAGTCCTATTATAACAGCACCATCTATAACCAAATAGTCAAAATGATCCTTTGAGAAATACTCATCATTCAGATATTCCTTCTTCCAAAGAGTCTGAACACTAGCAAATACCATGTCTCCTTTAACCGCTTTACTATCTCCATTAAATATACATGTTTCTTTATCTGGATAAACAAGTTTGAATGTATTCTCAGCCTGTTTTAGTATATCCACCTTATGAGCAACAAAGAGTATCCTTAAGAACCAATAATGCGTCTAATTATTGGTTCTTTCTTTATTTCTGATAAACAACTATTTGGCGTTACAGACCTCTATATACTTTTCGCCATACTACCTAAATTCAAATCATCTAAATTGATCTCAACAACGCCAATTGAAAGCTCAACACCATCTACTATTGATAAAATGCCTCCGTGAGCATCGCAGCCGCCTGTTATAAGCATATCGTTTTCTTTGGCAAAATCCACAATTTCAGGTGTCAAATGCTGGTTTTTACAAGGACAATAACACTCAACTCCGTCAATACCTAAATCTTTTGCCTTTTTTAGATATTCTAAGGTTTCTTCCTTATAAACATCCTGTGGATGAGCTAATATAGCCTTGCCACCTGCATCACGAACTACTTTTATGACTGTAGAGATATCTTCAAGTTTAACGCTACTAACGTCCTCTCCATATTTTTTGTATATAGGAATAAGCTCCTGCATCGTCTTTATAATACCCTTTTTCAGCAAATACTCAATTACAAAATGAGAATACTCCTGCGGCTTACTGCAAAACTCTTCAAAATCATCCAAGTCGATATTATAATCCTTCGCCATGTTGTAAATAGTACTTTTTGTATTTTCATCAGTTTCCCTTTTCGTGATTTTTAGTAAATCCTGCAGATCTTCATTTTCTAAATCAAATCCGTATGCTAAAACATGTACTCGCTTGTTTTCAAGCATACAGTCAATTTCAACACCTTGTATGATATCAATATTGTTCCTTCTGCAAAGTTCGGTTATTTCTGGATAGCTCTCCGTTGTATTATGGTCTGTAACGGATATAAGACCTATTCCCTTGTCTTTTGCTTCGTTAATTATATCAGATGGGGTTAGTATCCCATCTGAATAATATGTGTGTATATGAAGATCACATAACATATTTACTTCGCCTCCTCTACGATTTTTACGATACCATTTGTACCGTCTACCTCAAGCAGGTCTCCGTCCTTTACGATATCCATTATGCCCATAAGTCCACTAACGCACGGGATACCATATTCTCTTGCAATGATCCCACCATGTTGAAGAGGACCACCGATTTCCATTACTACTCCTGCTGCATTAATAAATATAGGCGTCCAAGATGGTTCAGTGGATGTGGTAACTAGAATTTCACCCGGATTAAGAGGTTTTTCATAAGGAGAATGCAATACTTTTGCTCTGCCTCTGATTTTACCTACTGCTATTGGAGTCCCAACTAAGTCACCATCTTTTATTTCCATCTTCGGCTTAAATATCTTACCTCTAGAGTCAATTACTAATGGCCAATCCTTTACATGCTCAACAGTTTTATATGGTGCTAGGTTTTTATCTCTAAGCTTCATCAAATCAAACTTCTTATCTTTTTGTGCCTTTGTTATCTCATCTTTATGCAAATCAAAGATTTGATAAGCATTTTCTAGTCTTCCTTGATTTACGAATTGCTTACCTATCTTCAAACAAAGATCATGTAATCTTGCAATAACATATACGACAACGTATTTGGGATGCTCTCTATATCCGAATGTTGCCTGATAAATTTCAGCCTGTTTAACAAATTTCTTTTCAAACTTCCCTTCCTTGGCAATGGCATAAAGTTTATCATAACTTTCTTTTCTCTTTTGTTTTACATTGGAAATCTGACTGCTCTCTATATTAATTTCCTTAAGTCTGTCGTATATAGAACCGATATCTTCATAAGCTCGTGGAGAAGCAATATCAATTTCCTTAAATCCACGAACACCAAATTTATCAATAAATTCATTATAGTCCGTTAGCAGTTTATTAGAATAAGACTTTTTATTTATTTTTTTTACAAAATCTTTGCTGTCTTTTGTATTTTGAAGTTCATCATATGATGCCAATTTAAACATCAAATGTCCCATTTCACTGGTTGGATTGCCATCTAAGTCCATAGAAAGTGCAGTAATCTCATTTTCAACATCATGTCCTTTAAACATCTTATTTATTTTTTTGATTGAAATCATACCTGCGAGCATTATTCCAATTGTGTTCATTATTGTACCTATATCTTCAATGGCTTTATCCGTTGTCTTGTTGAAGTCATTTTCAGGACTAAAATTGTTAGCACGATTCATCACACTATTAGAAGCATTTATATAATCTGCTGCTGGCTTCTCGTGTCCTCCAAACATAACTTTAAATACAGGTGGTAAGAACTTTAAGGACATCTTCGCAACGTTTCCCTTAATTCCTTTGAGACTTTCAGGCAATTCTGATGGCATGTACTCAGACATATCCAAGTCAGCAAGTATTTTTTTTACATTAGCATCATAGTCTTTTGTCATACTACCAACTATTTTTTCTCCAAGACCTTTTTGTAGGTTTGAAAGATTGAAGTATTGTCTTCCATGAAGGGTAGGCATTGTTCCATCAATTGAAGTAATTAATAGCGCACCTTTTATCGCTTCCATGACTTCTGCCCAAATTTCTGTTCCCAAAACACTTAAGGAATCAGTAATTCCTTGAGTCATACCCATCGAATCAAGGTAAAGCAGTTTATCCGCACCAGGCTCCGTTAAAAGCTCGGAAAAGAGAGGCAGATGTGTGGTTATAGGTCTTGATTGTAGAAGATATAGTTTACCACCCTCGAAAGCCCACTCGGTGTCCATTGGCTTACCATAATGCTTCTCGCAATTTTTAATAAGCTTTGAAAGCTCAAAAATTTGATCATCTGTAAGTGCTTGTTTTTTCGGATCCTTATTTGCTTTTTCTACTATTCCACCATCGGATTTCAACAGCACAGCTATTTTCTTTTCATTAACTTGTTTTTCCATTATTACGTTTTTAACCGTAATTGTATGGAAGTCGCCCATCTTCTATAATTGGGTGATGGATAATACTATTTTCAGAAGGGTTCGATATCCTTCTGAAGATACTATAGCTTACAAGTGTAAAATCATCAAAAAATGTATATACTATAAGTATAAATGTTCTTTGATAACTAGATATATAAGGTTGTGATGGGTATACGAATATAGCGAAAACCAAGCTTAGCCTCCATCACGTAAAATATCTAAGGCAACTTAGAATACCGCAAAACGGTAACTACCCTAGGTCCTAGGGAAAGTCAAGCCTGTGGAGAACGCATAAGCCCTATATGGCGATGTTCTAGGAAACAGGAAAAATTCTAGTACATGATACTAGAAGCCCCCAGTTCTGCGTGAGCAACTGGTGGGAGGGTTCACCGCTGTCTACTATATACGTATCTGGCGTTACTATACCAGATACAATCGCTTCACCAAGTCCAAATGATGCATTGATAGCTACCTCGTCATATCTACCTTACTTTTCACTAGATCGCAGTTTACTTTTGTAGTGTCGTCAAGTAGAGCCTTCCACTCATTTGATGATTTTATGTCTTTTAGCCACTCATCAAAGAACGATACCGACAGTGCTATCCCCTCGGGAACGGGAAACCCTGCATTAGTTGTTTCGATTAAGGCTAAAGCCTTGCCACCAACCTCAGTAAGCTTAGGTGTTTCTTTTGTACTAAATACATATGTTTTCTTATTCATAGCTGTTCTCCTTTTATTTATAGAAATGTTTTCTAAAAAATTCAATTTGCTTATCGATTGCCTGGATAATCTCTTTTATTTTAGGAGATAAGTTCTCCATTCCATTGGCATCTATAAAATGTTTAATCTCACTTTCAAAAGCATAATAAACAATCTTTTTGAACATCTCGATATCAACGTCTTCTTTAAGGGAGCTAAAATCTAGATTATATCCGAGTACCTTCTCTTTAAGAATATTATCTTTTCTAAACATACTTGAATATTTTTCGGGAGGAAGTTCTTTATAAACCTTTGCTAAAAACTCTGTTATGAAAGGATATTCAGACATAATGTTTGCCTTTGCTACTACTGTGGATTTAATCCTGCTTAAATAATCCGTATCCTGCCAATCAATCTCTTTCTCCAGATTTTCACTAAATATTTTTTCTGAATAATAGAATATAAAATTGTATAGCTCTTCTTTATCCTTGAAATAGTGGTATAATACGCCTCTTGGAATATCCGCTTTTTTAACAATCATATTCGTTGAGGCCTTCGCGTAATCGTTATTGCTGAACACTTCAAAAGCAGCAATAATTATACGCTTTACTTTTTCATTACTTATATTTATATGACTAAATTCGTTTTGCATTCGATTACTCCTCACAATGAATTTAGACAACTTCTGTCTAATTTAATTATGAGGGGTTAGACAGAAGTTGTCAACATTAATTTTTGAGCATAAAAAATGGACTAAATCAGTGAAACCCTTTGTGTTTAAAAGGTTTTCTAATTTAGTCCTAATATAACAGCATCATCTATTTCTAAAGCAAACTTCATAATTATCATTTTCACCAAAAACTACTTTACCTTCTTTACCACCACTATTGCTGTTATGTCCGTATAAATGGAAACTCCCATCCCCATTTAGAAATCACTTCAGCATTATCATAATATCCCCTTTTATATTTAACCTATATTGATCAAATTCTTATACAGGTTCTCTAAATTCCAAATCATCATTGTAAAGGGTTTCCCGATATTCTGAATTCAATACATATAGAATTTGAGAGTGTCTCACCTTTAGAAGAAGATACGTTATCATAAATAATCAAATAATAAGTTTCATCACAATCATAGTAAGATAAAGGGATAACTCGAACTCTCTTGTCAATTACTTCAATCACAGTATTGAAAATGTTACCTTCATGATCAAGCACTATAATTTTTCTATCTATATCGTTACTTGCAATACTTTTATTAAATCTAATTTTCCATATTTTATTAGCCATTACTTCATTTGAAGATTTGGATTTTTTTCCCTCAAAAGTAGTTAAAAGATTTGGATTTTTAATTAGTGTGAAGGTACTAAAACGATCAACCCAAATAGATATTCCAGTGATATTTCCGTCTTTATCATATTGTAATTCTCCACGCTCAAGTTTATTTTCACCATCACTGTGCTGTACAAATACCATTAAAGATTGTAAAAATTCTTGACGCTCTGTTTCATTCTCGGGTATTTCTATATCTTCAAGGGGTAAGATCAATTCTGTCCTCCCAGAATAATTTGTTTCAACTACTAAAGGTTTTGTAACTACTTCAGCACCTGTAGCCAGTTGGATAATTAACTCATTAGTCTCTTGAACTTCATCTTTATCAGCTTCTCGAATATCTATAATAATCTCTTCACCTTTAGTATTAACCACAGTTTCAGTAGGAATTTCAATATTTATTTTACCTGTCTTGATTTTTAAACCAATCTCATTCTTACCCAATTGGTTAAGAAATTTATTTGTTAAACGAACTTCAGTTTCATCTGCTTCATCTATATCCTCATCATCTAGATTAAGTACAGCAAAGTGAACTTGTTCATTTTTTAACCCATTTTTAATATCCCCTAGATCATTATTAGTAAGTTTAACCTTGTCTTTAATCTTCCCATCCTTATTTTTAGTTCTTGATATCCTAACTTCAAGTGGCGAAAGTTCATCATCTTCTTTATAGGTATCATCAGTAACAGATGTCCTTATATTATTTACTGGATCATTAGTACGGCTTGATGATCCTCCACTACTGCTTGAAGGTCTTGATGATCCACCACTACTACTTGGTTTATTGTTTACTGTTATTTTATAGAGGGCTATTGTTCCATCCTCTGCTATTACTTTTAATTTATTTCCTGTTACAACAGGGTCACTTATTCCAAGATAATCTCATGTCTGGCCCTGCCCTTTACTTATATTGTTTTGGAAATGACTTTTACTTGTTCCGTATGGTACATTTGTTATTGTTTTATTGGTAATATTTATTGTGTATGAACTTGATGTTATGCTGGTATTGTTGCTTGATACTGCTGCTTCTGTCACAGTTACTTCCCACGCCTGGTTTGTTCCATCTTCAGCTGTTACTGTATAGGTCACTGGATTACTAAAGTCCTGAGCTACTCCACTATCTGGATTTATTGTAGCTTTATCTGATACGCTAATAGTTGGTGTTAGATTTGTTACGTCTTTTCCGTTATCTACTTCTATTTCTACTGTATGATTTCCATTTTTTATATCAGCTGCCCCTGTCTGTTCTGCCAATGTAAAGCCTATTATTTCTTTTTCACTGCTC
>NZ_JAGSOJ010000001.1:891145-1713585 GCF_023684385.1 Oceanirhabdus seepicola
CGCTAATAGTTGGTGTTAGATTTGTTACGTCTTTTCCGTTATCTACTTCTATTTCTACTGTATGATTTCCATTTTTTATATCAGCTGCCCCTGTCTGTTCTGCCAATGTAAAGCCTATTATTTCTTTCTCACTGCTCTGTGTCCACTTCGCATATAAAGTCTCATTTTCACTCCCCATTTTAAATGTTGACCCTACTGCATAATCTATACCTCTACCATCTGCTTTTGTGTTCCACCCTACAAAGGTATAACCTGCTCTTGTCAAGTTTCCACCGTTGCCTAAAACACTTGCTGATGAACCTTTAATATAATTGTTACTATCTGATGGCACTGTTCCTGCATCACTACCATTTCCAGCATAGGTTACAGCAGATACAAAGATTCCAGATTTCAGATACAAAGCGGGGCGCACACCAAGAGAATAAGTGATGTAGCCGTAGTGGTAGAGGTCGCCGTAAGTGCCGACATACCACACAAGGTCAGAGACGCCAGAATTCGGAGTCATTAACCACCAACTGTAATTCCAGTCTATTGGTTCAAGAACTCCACCTTTAGGATTAAAATATTTACTATAATTTATATATTCACTATATGAAATCAGTCCTACTTTATCTCTAACTCTTTCACTGACTTCTACAGAGTAATACCAATCATAATCATACTTATGAATCTTAACAATTTTCTCTGGACCACAATTCCATATAACTTCCGTAATTAAATCTTTATTTTCTTCTTTCAGGCTGTTTAAAAAGTCTCCATTTAGATAAGCTCTAATAGTACTACTGGCATAATCATTATTATCTGTTGAATTCCTTTGTCTATCCCCATCATTAGATGCAAGTATTATATACCCCACATCAGGATCTAGGATAATCCATTCCTTATCTGCGAATATGATTTTATCTCCTGGGTTCATACTTTCTAGCGGTGTATTTGATGCTACGTATGCTTTTGTTGTGCTTCCTAAACCCATGTTGGTTAATATAAGAAGTATTACTAATATGATGCTTAGTTTCTTTTTCATACCTACCAATCCTTTCTAAGGGTCGGCTTAAAAATTACTTCCCCTTTTGTTTCAAAAATGTGTGTGATTCTTACACTTTTTGAAACAATCATATAGATGCTACCGCGAAATTTTATTTCTGCATGTTCCAAAATCTCAATGGTTCTATGAGTTATGGACATGCGCAAATAAATTATTGAGCTGAGATATCTATAATAGTGGAAGTTATTTTTCAACGATCCCTAAATTTATATTTCTTGAACGTTATGTCCATTTTCACAGTGAATTTCTGGCAGCTTACCTTCCGTGGCAATGCAATAGGTCAAACTTTTCGGTGCATCCTCTGTTAAATCGGGTAATCTAAATTGAAAGTTATCTCCTTTTCCAAATTTTGTACCAAGTAGCATATAAAGCTTAGGATATTTATTAATATATAAAGCTTGCCCCATACACTTATGAAAGCCTACCGGTACATCATCGTAGGGAAAAAGTTTGATTTCCCCTAACATTTGATTCATATAATCTCTACCTCCTTATATATATGGACTAAAAACATGATTATTTGTAATTCCATTATACAGATTCTGTAAAATTTTACATCTGCCAAAAGTTATATTTTTCATAAAAAATTAAAAACCTGCTAATTTTAGCAGGTTTTTAGACTATTTTTATGAGATTAAGTTCTTTTGCTTTTACAACTGCCTTTATACGACTATCCACTTCCAATTTACTATATATATTACTTAAGTGACTTTTAACAGTTCCTATAGAAATATATAGCTGTTTGCTTATGGAGGAGTTTGACATTCCCTCTGCAACTTTCTGTAATACTTCCACCTCTCTATCAGTCAAAGGCGATTCAGCTCTTTGAGGATTAAATAATCTGTGAAGGTTCACATCCTTTATAGTCGATCTCTTTGATATGAGTGAAGGAATTAAACTTCTAATAATTTGAGCAAAGTTTTCATTAAAACCACCCTCACAGATTTTTTCTAAATAAATGATACCTACAAAGACACCTAAATATTTTATTGGTATGCAGACAATAGATACTTCATCTTTATCCACTATATATGGGTCATTTGCAAATATTCCCCCATTGGAGTTTTTATTTAAAATAACTTCTTCTCCTGTTCTTGCAACATATCGAAGCACTTTACGAGGTAAATTACCTACATATTTTATGTTTATTAATTCTTTATAGTAAGTAACCTTCTCATTTTTTTTCTTTTCATATTGTAAATGTATTTCATCAGCTTTCTCAAATAAAACAGCACCATAATCAGCATAATTATTCCTAGTAAGAAAATCAAGCATATATATAAACCCTTCTTCTTCTTCCATGTTTTCAATTACATTCAAATGATATAATATGCTTTTATTTATTTCTTCATTTGCCTCTATCTTTTCTGTTTTTTTCATATGTAGCTGTTTTTCTTCTGTATGTAATTTAGTCTCCTTTTCTAATCCAAATTCCTTTTTAATTAAATTCACAATGTAGATTGCTCCCCATTTTTTAAATAAGCTTACAGCCTCTTTAGCATAAAATTTTGAGAGTTTTATATTATAATCATAGTACTTTGCTGCCAAAAGATTACCTATTGCTTCTAATTGTAATTGACCCCTGTTTTCTGCAAAACTAATTGCTTCATTATATAGTTTTTCTAAAGATTTCTCTTTTTCAAAGAGTTTTACGTATTCAGCCTTAGCAAGTAAATATCTTGCATAATGGTTTTCCTTATATATATTAATCCAATATTTTAACTCTTTCATATTTTTTTTTATTAATCTCTTGTTTTTCCTCTTTTCAGAGTTTTGTAGAGCTTTCTGCCTATCAAGTCTTGTGAGTATACTATAAAAGAGTAAGTCTGTATACATGATGTGACCTTTTAACAAACCTATGCTTGGTGTGATATTTTCTACTAATTCATAGGCTTTTTCTTTTTCTCCTTCTAGGTAAAATCTTTGGAGCATGAAGGCATAATATGACAGGCTTTTGTTATTACTTAATGTTTTTACCTCCTCTTCGTTTTTATAATCTTCCTTTGTAAGTATCCCTTCTTCAAGATAATGCACATGTGGGTTAAAAAGCTTGTCTATAAATGTTGCGATGTCCTCTCCAATCCTCTGTAATTTTTTTGCTTGGAGGTTAGTATAGTTGGTTATTTCCTTTAAGGGTATCCCCATGATGTATTTTGCATAAATGATGGAGACAATGGCGTAACCACTATATATGTATTCACCTATCTTTGTACCTTCTTCAATGGAACTTTCCAAATATTCCATGGATTTTTCCATGGGGTTTGACCAATGATCTATAAAGGTTCCTATAAATGAATATTCAATTGATTTGCTGGATAGATTATCTGTCTCTTTTAGTAAATCTATTGTAATGTCTTTTAGTTTTTTACCTTTTTCATGGTCTTTCCATATATTATACATAATGTAGCTATAGGCAGTATATCCAATAGGTGAATAAGGAGAATTTCCATGTTTTGCAGAAAGGATACCTATTTTCATAAGAGTCAGCCCAAATATCTTATCATTGATAATATTAGCAGCAGGAATCATTTTCATTAAGGTTTCTAAGATAATCATTAGCCTTTCATCTTTAATCATAGGTGCATTTTTAATCTTCTCTATCTTTTTATTGGAGAATAACAGTTTTCCTTTTATAAGATCAATCACAAGGTGTTTTGTATTGAATTTGAAGTTTAATTGATTTAATACTTCAATACCTAATTCTATTACCTTTTCAGAATCACCGGTATAAGAATAAAGGTTCATATATTTTCGTTTTATGGTTATCAAATTTTCTGGTGTATTGTATTTGGTAATGAGTACTTCAAATCTTTCCTTTGCTTCTTGGTATCTTTCGCAGATATATTCACATTCTCCTAATTCTATGTTAATTTTCATTTCTAAGTCATATTTATCTTTAGAGTCTGTATATGGAATCAAACCCACACAGCACTGAAATATTTTTAGGGCTTGTTCTATTGCCGCAGATTGTTTTGCTTCCATACCAGCATTGTAAAGTTCAAAAATCCACCTCTCTGTATTTTCTTGTGTCATCATATGATAGTCGCAGCGTAACAATTGTGATGCTATGAAAAGGCTATTGTTTTCTATAAATGTTTTATCTGCGTTATCTGTGAGGTTTTTAGCAATCTTATAATGAATCTTTGCTCTTTTTTCAGAATCAATTTTTTTATACACCAGTTCTAATATAATATCGTGCACAAAACCATAGCTTAAGGTTTCATCGGCTTGATAATCTTCTACTGTTTTTACAAGAAAAGCAGCTTCACACAATCTATTCAACTGATTACTTAGTAATGCATCTTCTATATTTATTATTTTTTTTAATAGCTTGTACTCTACTTTACCATCAAGACATGATATAAGTTCAAGCAGTGATTTATCCTCATCACTTAGCTTATTTATTTTGTTTATTATAATCTGCTCTATATCAGTGGATAAACTTAAATTATTAATACCGTCAATTTTAACTACCCATAGTTTTCTTTGCGCTGAGTATACAAGAATATCTTCTTTCATAAAGATATGAAGAATTTCCTTTATGTAAAAAGGATTCCCAAGTGTTAGACCGTATATAATTCTTGCTAAATAATCAATATTTTCAGTATTTACTCCAAAGATTAATTGTATATATCCTTTTATATCAAAATCCGTTAGTTCATGTAGTTGTATAGGAATATAATCATTTTTAATTTGTGATATTTTAGTGAGGTTTTCCACTTTTTTAATACTTTTTTCTTCATTATCCCGATATGCAACTATGAACAGTAAATTTAACAGTTCATTATCCTTGCAGATACGCTCTATTACTTCTAGAGAGGGTGTATCCGCCCATTGTAAATCATCTATAAACATAATCAGTGGGAATAGCGCTTCTGAAACCGTTGATAAAAACTGAAATAGAGCTTTTCTGACTCTGTATTTTAGTTTTTCATAATTATCTATATTAATGATTTTATGATATCCTAGAAGTTTTCTTGCATATGGACTTATAGATGTTATTATTTCTACGTCCGAACCCAAGACTTTTTCTAAAACATTTTTTATGTTCTCTAATTGTTCATAGGGCAGGGTTAAAAGATGCTTTACCATTTGCTCTATAACTTCTGAAATGGCAATGAATGGTTTATTATCATGCTGCCTGAATTTGCCGTATACATAGGTTACATTACTGCTTGCCAGCTCCGTTACAACATGCTCTACTAAAAAAGTCTTCCCAATACCTGGTAAACCCATAATGACAGATACCCCATTCCTCCCTTCCAGAACGCGGTCAAAATGCTTTTTAATAGATTCTATTTCATTGTTTCTAGCTATTATAGTTTTATTAATTTTCTCTTCAATAAGATATTTTGCATTCATTTTATTCCCCCTTGTAAGCAAAACGTCTGAAATAGTCTTCTAGTATTATTTCATTTCTCCGATACTTCTTGAGCAGTAATGCAATCTATATTAGCACCCCATAATTCATTATATTAATTCCATATATCAAATAGTATCAATACTATTTCATCTATATGATATATGTTTTTGTCAACATATATAACAGCTAAGTTTTTATAGTAATAATTTCATTTTTGGGAATAAATAAAGCAAAACGAGTACAATATTTCATCCAATATCGTACTCGTCTTATTATTCTTGAAATTACTAATATTAATTTAAGTATTATCGTATATTTATTTTAACATATCTCCACTTTGATTCATGTACATTAGAACGATAAGGATAATACATCTCTACTTCATTTTCACTTAACCAATTTATTTTATAATGACTGTCTTGAAATGGCATGGATGCATCTCCAGTACCTATGTCTTCATCAGAAATCTTCTTCTTAAAAATCAACAGTTTTCTCTCATATATTGTTGTATAGGTTGCTGCTGCTAGCATTTGTTTCTCTGATATTACTAATGTATTTGTTTTTTGTGGTGATTGTATATATGTATTAGCTGACTCAGCAGTAAATATATATATGAAAAAATTAATAAACAATAAAATTATCATAATAATATACAATAACACGTTCAATATACTAGATTTAGGTTTAATATGCAACTTAAGAAATATCAGAATTAATGCATTAATTAAAAATACTATCGATGCAGTGATTAAATAATAATTATGTGCTGTTTCCAAATAAAACACCGTAACTCTACTAATTATTAAAATTATTAAAATTAAAGAATACCCTTTTTTAGCTTTCATTTAGCTTAATCCCCTCCATTATCTTTTTGAGCTTATCAATATTATTTAAGAGTATTTTCCTATTCTACTATTATATCAATTATATCAATGTTTTCTTTATCTACCCTCATGAGCATATCATTTACATTTTTTATATCTACCTTTGTACCAATAATATTGATGCAACTATTTTTTTCAAGTTTTTTATCCTGGTGCACCTCATCTTTGTTTATTTTTTACATATTTATCTTATAATAGAATGATATTTTAAAAGTAAAGAAATGGTTACAATACAATCACCCAAGGAGTCATAGGATATAATTGGAAATCCCCACCTTCTCATTAAAATAAGGTCATAATAAAAATTGCCCCCCGGAGGAAGGCAACTAATCAAATTATTTTCTTGTTATATAACAATTCTAGTTTCGCTTATTCCATTAATATGTTAGTCGATGTTCGCCACTGTATATATTCATTCTATTCCCACGGGCGAAACCAATTAAAGTTACATTAACAATCTTAGCCATTTTTACTGCAAATTCAGTAGGGGCTGAATGTGATACTAATAGAGGTATTTTTGCTTTTGCGGTTTTTATTAAAATATCTGATGAAACTCTGCCTGTAGTTAACAATATTTTGTCATGTAAATCAATATTATTAAGAAGGGATTTACCAATTAATTTATCAAGTGCATTATGTCTTCCTATATCTTCAGAAGAAATTAGTAAGCCATCACATCCACAAATACAGCAGCCGTGTACTCCTCCTGTTTCTTTAAATAAATTTGAAGCAGTATTAAATTCTTTCATATACATTAAAATATCTTTAATTTTATAATTGCATGTGTTTTCGATGATATCAACATTCTTATTAACCAAAATATTAACGTGAATACTTCCTCTTCCACATCCTGATGTAAGAGCTCTTTTATTTTCAAATATTACACGTTTATTATCACGCAAACCTACAAATATCATACCTTCACTTTTCTTTTCAATATTTTCAACTTCTTTAATTGAAGATATTAATCCCTCAGAAAAAAGAAATCCTAACACTAACTCTTTTTCTTCATAAGGAGTACACATAAGTGTAACATAATATTTGTTGTTAATATAAATATCTAAAGCTTCTTCAACAATAATCTTATCTGTAATATTCTCTGTGATTCCATTTGAATATTTTGTTATGTCAATCTCTTTAACAATGTCCATAAGATTTTTTCCCCTTATAATTAATGGTATTCAATATGCTTAAGTCTTCTATATAATTCAAATTGATAAAAATATTTAAATCCTTACTGTATTTTCTTATAATACGTTCTTCTATATAATGCATATTACCATTTTCAATAATTTTAGAAATTTTTAATTTATTTTGATCAAGAGCTTCTTTAAAATGAGGAAGCATGTTTTTAGAATAAAAACTATGCATAGGTTCAATCCATTTACCATTTTTTGAAATAACTCCCTCTATATTATTATTGTTTTTTATTATGGTCATCATATACTTTATATATTCAATACTTATAACTGGCATATCACAAGCTAATACAAAGACATATTCCGATGAAGCATATTTAAGTCCAGTATATATTCCTTCTGCAGAACCACAATTTTTCTTTGAATCTTCTATGATGGTATACTTTGAATTCCGAAATTTCTCCTTTTTATCTGTAACTAATATAATTTCATCAAATATTTCTTCTAAAGATTCCGCTGTAATATCTAATAATAATGTATCATTTATTTTTATTTTGCTTTTATCAAATCCCATTCGACTGCTCTTGCCGCCACATAAAATCACTGCACTTCCCAGTTTATTCAAAAGATTACCGCCTTTCAAAAGCAAAGATCAAAGCTATTTATTTTTTGTCTGAATTGTTATAGAGATTCCAGTTCAATAATTAATTTATACAAGTCCATAACTCATTGATACGCTGAGATTTTGGAACATGTATAAATTAAATTTCACTATGGATTCTCTATAGTTGATGCATGCTTGAAAATTACCCAATATGTAAATGCTACAAAAATACCACCACCAATAATATTTCCTAATGTAACAGGTAGTATATTTCCCCATGCACCTGCCCAATTAAGATTTGCAAGTTTTTCAGATGATAACTTAGATGCTTGTACAAAAACTTCATTTGATTTTGCAAATATACCCATTGAGAAGTAGTACATATTTGCCACACTATGCTCAAATCCTGAAATTACGAAAGCCATAATTGGGAAGAAGCTTATAGCTACTTTACCTGCTACATCTTTAGCCGCAGCATTAGCCCAAACAGCAAGACATACAACAATATTACATAAAATACCACTTGATATACAGTTGCTAACTGAAAGTCCAGCTTTGTAAGAAGCGATTTTTATTGTAGTTGCTCCAACAGCTCCTACGCCCATTCCTAGCAAACCAGATTGTGAGATTAAAAACGCTATTATTATAGAACCTATTAAATTACCAATGTAAACAAGAATCCAATTTTTCATTAATTGTCCAAGAGTGATTTTTTTATCAACCAATGAAGCAACCATTAAACTATTACCAGTAAATAATTCAGCGCCACATATTACAACTAGCATAAGTCCTACTGGAAATACCACCGCTGTTACTACTTTAGCTACTCCAACGTTACTAATACTGTGTGATGCTACAGTTGATGCAAATCCTCCAAATGCTATAAATGCACCTGCCATAATACCTAATAAAATCATTTGTAGAGTTGATAGCTTTACTTTGCTGATGCCTGCATTAATTACCGCATCGGTAATTTCCTTTGGTGATAACATTCTTTTTTCCATTAGAAAAATTTCCTCCTTAGATTTAAATATAATTTATTAAATTAATAGATAAATAGCTTCACAATAAATTGTGTAAATAAATATGTTATTCTGAAAATTTTAACTATAGAGAATCCATAGTTAAACTTTATTATACATGCTCAAAATCGCAGTACACCTTGAACCTAGTATAAATTTAGTCTTAACTTGGAATCTCTATATAAAAAATAGCTTTCTTCTAAGAACATATATATGTACCTATCCACAATGGATTGTTAATAATCAAGTATATATCTATAAATTATGATACTTATAATACTTAATAATAAATCAAGAATCTGATAATTTTTGACACAGATATAACTCTGTGATAAAATTATCAAATTTTTCACTAAAAAAGCGATTTTAATCAAAAAAAGTACGTAAATTACATAGTAATGTTGAAATATTTAGTTACTAATTTCACATTCAAAATGCAGGTTCCGAACTTAGTCCCGTCATTTTAATATTGTAAAGTGTTTTCTAACTTTTATAAACAGAGGAATATGGTTAAATTTTGCCAACGAACCAAATTAACACCTATTTTCTTTAGCATACAATGTTTTACTTAGAATTAATAAGTAAATCATGGAATCCTATTTACATTTTGGATAAATACACATATTATTATGTCAAATGGAATTTTATTATATATTTCGAATTTTGTACATATATATCGAATTTCTTATATATATTAGAAATTTTATTATATTTCTTCACTAAAGAAAATTAGGAGGCATAATGTAATGAAACGAATTTTAACCACTTGTGGGTATTGTGGGTGTGGCTGTAATTTTTACGTTAATGTTAAAGATGACCAAGTTATTGGAGTTTCACCAAAACCAAATCATCCAGTAAGTAAAGGGCAATTGTGTGTAAAAGGGTGGCAGGGACATAGTTTTGTTAATCATCCAGATAGATTGACAAGCCCTTTAATAAAACAAAGTGATGGAACATTTAAAGAAAGTACTTGGGAAGAAGCTTTATCATATATAGCTAAGTCTTTTAAAAAAATAATATCTAAAAAAGGTTCTGATGCAATAAGTGTCTTTTCTTCAGCAAGATGTACTAATGAGGAAAATTACCTTTTGGTTAAATTTGCAAGATCTATATTAAAAACTAGTAATATAGATCATTGTGCGCGTTTGTGACATAGTCCTACAGTAGCTGGTCTAGCTGCTATGTTTGGTAGTGGAGCAATGACAAATTCTATTAATGAAATTTCAAAAGCTGATGTTATATTTATTATAGGTTCCAATACATCACAACAGCATCCAATTATCGGTAATAGAGTAGTTGAAGCTGTAGAAAAAAATGGTGCCAAGTTAATAATTGCAGATCCTAGAAGTATACCTTTAACAAGTATTGCATCTGTTCATGCTAAGTTAAACCCAGGATCAAATACTGCCTTTATAAATGCTATGATGAATGTTATCATTTCTGAAGGTTTAGAAAATAAAGAATTCATAAAAAATAGAACAGAAGATTATGAAGAATTTAAAGTATCTGTAGAAAAGTATACTCCAGAAAAAGTATCAAAAATAACTGGTGTAGATGCAGATGATATAAGAGAAATGGCAAGAGCTTATGCTAATGCTAAAAATGCCACAGTTTTATACGCTATGGGCATAACTCAACATACAACTGGAACTAAAAACGTTAGAGCTTTGGCTAATCTTGCTATGTTATGTGGTCAGATAGGTAAAGAAAGTTCTGGAATTAATCCTTTAAGAGGACAAAACAATGTACAAGGTGCTTGTGATATGGCTGCACTTCCTAATTGTTTACCAGGATATCAATCTTTAACAGAGGAAAAAGTTATAGAAAAATTTGAAACAAAATGGGGAAAAGATTTTGGAAATAAAGTAGGTTTAACTCTTACGGAAATGATGGACAAAGCTGCTCATGGAGAAATGAAAGGTTTATACATCGTTGGAGAAAATCCTATGATTTCTGATCCAGACCTTAATCACATAAAAAAAGCACTTGAAAGTCTTGATTTTCTTGTAGTTCAGGATATATTTTTATCAGAAACTGCAAAATTTGCGGATGTTGTTCTTCCTGCATCAAGTTACTTGGAAAAGGATGGAACATTTACAAATACAGAAAGAAGAGTTCAAAGAGTAAGACAAGCTATTCAGCCTGTAGGAAATAGTAAGCCTGACTGGATTATACTAAAAGAGCTTATAAAAGCTTTTGGTTATGAAGCAGATTATTCTTCCCCTGCTGATATATTTGAAGAAATAAGTTCACTTGTACCTAGCTATGGCGGTATTACATATGATAGGCTTGAAAAAGGCGGCTTACAATGGCCTTGTCCTGATATAAACCATCCAGGAACTAAGTATCTTCATAAAGGTGAATTTTCAAGGGGATTAGGAAAATTTATAATTAATGATTATGAAGAACCATTTGATGTTGCTAGTGAAGAATATCCATTTATTTTAACTACAGGACGTTTAGCTCAGCATTATCATACTGGTACAATGACAAGAAGATCTTGGGCATTAGATAGAGAAATACCTTATGGGAAACTTGATATTAACCCTAAAGATGCCGAAAAATTAGGTATAAGAAATAATGCTAAGTTAAAAATAAGCTCTCCAAAGGGCGAAATACTATGCAAAGCTAATATTTGTGATTCAGTAAATCCTGGTGTTGTATTTATGCCATTCCATTTTAGCGAATCACCAGTAAATACATTAATTAATTCTAAGAATTTAGATGCTATTACTAAAATACCAGATTACAAAGTTTGTGCTGTTAGCCTTGAGGAGGTAAAATAATGATTAAACTAAAGAAAAGCAATCTACAGGATTTACTAAAAAAATGGGCGGCACATTTTAAAGTTTTAGCTCCTTCAATAGAAAATGATGAAATTATGATGATGCCATATGATGAAAACACATTTACTATGGATTATTTAAATTCCCCAGTTTCAATTAAAGAATTCTTTTATGAACAAAGAGAAGTACTATTCAAATGGGAGCAAAATGAAAATCAACTTAAAACTTTTGATCCAGATTATAGCAAATTAGATAACAAACTTCTTTTTGGAGTTAGAGCTTGTGATGCATATGGTATAGCTTATATGGATAGATTTTTTACAAAGGAATTTGTAGATAATAATTATGTACAAAGAAGAGCAAAAACATTTGTTGTAGCTGTTAATTGTACTGAGCCAGGAGAAAATTGCTTTTGTTCTTCCATGGGGGCAGGACCTTTTGCAGAAAAAGGTTATGATATTGCTCTTACTCCCCTTAAAGATGAATACATTGTTGAAGTTGGAACAGAAAAAGGAGAAAAATTAATTTCATTAGGAAAAGAATTCTTAACAGAAGTTAATTCTTCAATATCAGAAGATAAAAAAGGTCTTCTTAAAGATGTAGAAGGTAAATTTGTTAAAGATTTTAATATTTCAAATATGCTAGAATTGTTGGATGAAAATTTTGATAATCCTATTTGGGAACAGCTTGCTAAAGGATGTATCAACTGTACAGGCTGTACTACAGTGTGTCCTACTTGTACTTGTTTTAATGTAGTTGAAGAAAATGATAAGTGCAGTGGTTCCTGTGATAGCTGCAGTACACATTCTAGTGGTACTCGTGTGAGATTTTGGGACTCATGTCAAAGTGAATCTTTTACTAGAAATGCAGGGGAACATAATCCTAGAAATAATGCTTCAAGAATTAAATATAGAATTTACGATAAGTTAAAATATATAGAGCAGAAGTTTGGTATGAAAGGCTGTACTGGATGTGGAAGATGCATTCAAACATGCCCTGCTTGCATTGATTTTGTTAACGTAATAAACAAGTTCGCTGATGAGTATGTTTTAAATGAGAAAGAAACATCTCTTGGAGAATGTGCAGCCACTGATTTAAAGGATAAGAATCATAATTGTACATGCGGAGAGAATATCAATGAATTTGAGAATATGATAATAGAGAAACAAAATATTCCTGAAAACATATATATGCCTCAGGTTGCTGTGATAAAGGAAGTTATCGAGGAAACATGGAACATAAAGCGTTTCGTGGTTGAGTATGAAGATAAGTCTCTACATGAAAAATTTAAATTCCATGGTCAATTCTTTGAGATAACAGTATTTGGTGTTGGAGAAATTGCAATATCTATACCTTTTTCAGATTCTCAGAAAACTCATTTCGATTTCTGTATTAAGAAAGCCGGAAAAGTTACATCTGCAATCCATGAAATGAAGGCAGGAGACAAAATAGGATTAAGAGGTCCTTTCGGAGAAGGCTTCCCTTTTGAAAAAGCAAAAGGTAGAGATGTTCTTGTAATAGGAAGTGGTGTTGGGGTAGCTCCAGTAAGAACGCTTTTAGCAAGAGCACTTGAACATAAAGAAGAGTGTGGAAGAATAGTTATGATAGCAAGCGCTGGTTCTTATGATGGACTTGTATATAAAGACGATCTAAAAGAATGGGGTAAAATGGATGGTGTTGACGTTCTTTACGCCCTTGCAAGACCAACAGATGAGGTTGATGCCCACGTTGGATACATTAATGATCTATTTGCAGACCTAGGTCTTGATTGGAAGAATACTACTGCAATCGTATGTGCTTCACCTAGACGTATTAAGCTTGTAGCTAAAGATTTAATGGACCTTGGAATGAATGGAAATGATATATTAACTTCTTTAGAAACTCATATGAGATGCGGTGTAGGTAAGTGTGGTCACTGTAAAGTAGGAGAAAAGTACATGTGTATAGATGGACCAGTATTTAGTTATGAAGACATGATTAAATTACCACCAGAATTTTAATAATACAAGAATAAAACTCACTTCACATTAAATGACTGCAGTTAGATTTGTGTAAACACAAATCTACTGCAGTCTCTTTTTGTATGATTAGAGGCGCTTCTTTTCTATTTATTTTCTAATAATATTTTAGGCTTACTTTTTATTCCTTTTATTCCTAGATTGCCATAGATTTCACTAACTGTTCCCGCTGTAATAAATGCATCAATCTGTTCTTTTTTAATAAATTCCATAAGATAAGAAAATTCACTTCGTGTCATTAAACTTTCAATTTCAAATTTGTCCTCAGATTCTAATCCACCTTTAACTGGATATAAGGTTGCACCACGGTGCATATCTTCTATTATAAATTTACGAATCAACTGATAATCTTTTGAAATAACACAGACCCTTTTTCTAGAATTAAATCCTATCATAAAGTGTTCTAATATTAATCCATTAAGATAAGTTCCGATTAATCCTATGATTACTGTTCGCATATCATATACTAAAATTGCAGTACAACAAATAAGTGCTCCTGCAATAGTAACAGATGTTCCTAAATCAACATGAAAATATTTATTAACAATTTTTGCTATAATATCTAAGCCGCCAGTTGATGCATTGCGTCTAAATAAAATTGTTTGTGCAAAACTCAGAATCAACACAAAACACAAAAGATCTAGCCACTGATCCTGCATGAATGATTCTTTAATTGGATATAATTTTTCTAGTATAGCAAGCATAGGTGACAAAATTAACGCTGCATATACAGTTTTAACACCAAATTCTTTCCCAATAAGAAAATAAGATAAGATTAACAAAAATGCATTTATAATAAAAATTAATACTGGCAATGATATTGATGTAAGTAAATTAATTACTATTGATAAACCAGTAATTGAGCCAACAATTAATTTACTTGGAATCAAAAAGAAATGTACAGCTACTGCTCCAATAAACATAGCAAATGTTATTATTGGTAAATCCTTAATAAAAGACTTCATACTCTCACTCATTTTATCTCACCTCAAAATTAATACTAACCCTTTTTTATTTCACAAATAAATCCTAATAAAATTTTCATAACGTCCATATCTAAAAACACATTCCCCCCATTAGTAGCAATATATTTTTCAAAATTTTCACTTTTATCTATATTAAAATTTCTAATTCAATGAAATTGTTTCAATTAGAAATTCTAATATTTACATATAATTAGTTTGTTATAATATAAACAAACTAATCATTTACGCAACTAATTCTAACATAAATACCTGTATTTTTAAATATAAATTTTAACTTTTTAAAAAAAATATATACTTTTTAGAAAATATTGTAAAATCAATATAAACTTTTTACTTCTTCCCTTTATTACATGAATAATTATTCCATGAAAATCCTCTATCATACCACTACCAAGACCTTTAGGCTTATCACTTACTTCAATTATCAAAACATAAAGTTCCACTTAAAAAGTAAGTTTTTAGATATTTATTCATTTATAATAATTATAAGAATAATTATTTCAAAAATAAGAAGCTGAAATTCGCTTGTTAAAATTTTAATTATAACCAAGTAATTTTATTATATAGAAAGCTATCTAAACGCTTTATTAGCAGCACTTAGATAGCTTCTTAGTATATGGCTTGTACTCATCGCCAAAGCAATTCAATTTTTTAACGAGTAAGTTTTTTTAATTTTTTCACAGCTTACTCTTTGATGATTTTTACAATACCATTGTTGCCATCAACCTCAAGCATATCACCATCTTTTACAATATCCATTATTCCCATCATACCACTTACACAAGGAATACCATACTCTCTAGCTATTATTCCACCATGTTGAAGAGGTCCTCCTATTTCCATTATAACCCCAGCTGCATTTATGAATATTGGTGTCCATGATGGTTCTGTAGCTCTTGTTACTAATATTTCACCTGGATTTAATGGCTTTTCATAAGGGGTTTTAAGAACCTTAGCTCTACCTCTAGTTACACCAGGTGCTATAGCAGAACCTACTAAGTCTCCTTTTTCTGCATTAATTTTAGGTTTAAATATCTTTCCTCTACTATTTATTACAAGTGGCCAATTCTTAACATTTTGAACCTTTTTATATGGTTCTAAATTTTTATCTCTACTAGCTCTTAAATCTATATTTTCTCCCTTTTGAGCTGCTGTAATCTCTTTAATGTGAAGATCAAATATATGATATTTCTCATCAAGCTTATCTTCTTTAACAAGTCTTTCTCCGAATTCTAAAAGAATCTCATGAAGTTTTGAGAATATCATAACAATTACATACTTAGGATGTTCTCTATATCCAAAGGTAGCTTGATAAACCTCCGCCTGCCTTTTAAACTTCTTCTCAAATCCATTTTCTTTAGCTACCTTAAGAAGCTTATTATATGCTTCTAATCTCTTTTCTTTAACCTTTGTTATTTGACTATCATTAATGTTTATATTAACAAGCTTTTCATATAATAGAGAAGGGTCTTCATATACTCTTTTAGAAGCAACGTCTATCTCCATAAATCCTCTTGCACCAAACTTCCTTATATACTCATCATAAAGCTCCATAAATTCTTTTGAGTAAGACCTCTCTTGAACTTTCTGCAGGAATTCTTCTACAGATTTAGTATTTTGAAATTCATCAAATGAAGCAAGTTTAAATAACATATGTCCCATTTCACTGGTTGGATTACCATCTAAATCCATACCCAAAGCTACTACTTGATTATCTAACCCTTTTCCTTTAAACATCTTTTTAATTGATGAAAAAGCCCCCATACCAGCCATAATAATCCCAAAATTATTCATTATACTATAAACATCTTCCATTGTAGAATCAACCATCTTATGAAAATCCCTATCCATCTTTAACTCTCTAAGACGTGAAAATACTTCTTCTGCTAGGTTATTATAATCCTTGATAACGTCTTCATAGCTTGAAAACTTTGCCTTAGTTGCAGATGGCAATATTTTAAAAACCATTCCTATCATTGCTCTCTTAGAACCCTTCAAAGTTTCTGTTTTCTTGTCTAGTTTATATTCTAAAATATTTATATCCTTAAATATCTTATTTATATTCTCATCAGCTTCCTTTAAATACTTATTAGTTGCACCTTTACCCCAACTCTTTAACATAGCCGATATATTTATATATTGTCTACCATGTAACGCCGGCACTAACCCATCTATCTCCGGAGTTAGAAGACCATTCTTTATTACATATATCATTTTAGCCCAGAGTTCCATCCCTAAAACTGACATACTTTCTGAGAATCCTTGCGTCATTATCATCATGTCAGCATATATTTTTTTCTTTTCACCCTTTTTAGTCATAAGTTCAGGAAATAATGGAACATATGTTGTAATAGGTCTTGACTGTAACAGGTATAGTTTCTCTTGTTCAAAGGCCCATTCTGTATCCATAGGTTTACCATAATGGTCTTCACATTTCTTGATTAAAGCAGTTAATTCTAATATTTCTTTATTATTAAGAGCTTGCTCTTTAGGATTATCTATTTTTTTCTCAATAGTTCCCCCATCTTCTTTAAGCCATAGAGCATTTTCTTTTTCCCCTATTTTCTTTTCTATAATCTTATTATCTATAGTATCTACAACATAAGTGTCTGGTGTTACTATACCAGATACTATACTCTCTCCAAGTCCAAAGGATGCATTAATCATAACTTCATCGTAGCAATTATTACTAGGATTTAAAGAGAATCCTACTCCACTTACATCAGAAGCTATCTGTTTTTGAATTACAACAGCTATACAAGTGTTTTCTAAATTTATTCTATTTTGCTTTTTATACTCCATAACCCTAAAATCGAAACAAGATGAAAATGCAGCAGCCACTGATTTTTCTAACATTTTTGATGTTATACCTAAATATGTTTCATACATTCCTGCAAAGCTAGTTCCTTCTAAATCCTCTTCTGGTGAAGATGAACGAACAGCAAAAATCGTACCTTTTCTAAATTCCTTTAAAGCTTCCTTTATAGCCTTGTCCTGTTCCTCAGTAAAAGTTAAAGCTTCTGCTTTCTTTTTTACTAGATCACAGTCTTCCTTTTTAGTGTCTAATAATAATTTTCCCCATTCATCAGAACTTTTAATATCCTTAAGCCAAGGCTTAAAGAACTCTACCGCTAAAACAAATCCTTCTGGAACTGGAAAGCCTGCTTTTGATGTTTCTATTAGCGCCTTACCTTTACCCCCAACCTGTGATAATATAAAATTCTCTGCTGTGTCAAAATGATAAATCTTATTATTCACTTTAATCCCTCCTAATTTATCTATACTTTACATACTCTTTAACTTTCATTATGAAATACAAAACCAATACCTTATTCTTCTAAATATAGAGATTCCAACTCAAATATTAATTTATACAAGTCCATAACTCATTGAGAAGCTGAGATTTTGGCTAGAATTGTATAGCTTTTTCTAAGGTGTATGTATAAATTAATTTTCGTACTGGATTCTCTATAAATAAGATTACTTATAGAAATGTTTTCTGAAAAAACTTACATAAGAATCACATTCCTTTTCTATTTTACTTCTATCCATTTCTTTTCCAGTGTTTTTTCTTAATTCCCAATGCTCTCTTATAATTTCTGCTAAAGTAGCTATTATAATCTTTTTCATCTTTTCTATATCTACGTCTTCTTTAACACCACTAAAATCTAAATTATATGTGTATGCTTTTTCCATAATACCTGGGGATACTTCTTCCGTATATTTCTTTAGCTTATCCCTAGTAATTCTATGTTTATATTTTTCTAAAAATTCAATCATATAAGGATATACATTCATTAATTCACACTTTATAATCGCCGCTTGTCGCATACGATTAAAAAAATCTTTCTCCTCCCAGTCAAGCTTATTTCCTATATCATCTACCATAAATTTCGTGGAAAAACATATTAAAAACTCAAACAAATCCTCTTTATTCTCAAAATAATGGTATAGAAGCCCTCTTGAAACCTCTGCTTTTTTAACTATAACATTAGTTGATGCTTTCTCTAGTTCATTCTTAGCAAAAACCTCAAAAGATGCATTTACTATTCTTAAAACCTTCTCATTATTGGTGTCTATATGTTCATATTTTTCGTCCATTTCTACACTTCCTTATTTAAAAACTGACACCTTCTGTCTGTTTTTATTATATCCTTTACAGACAGAAGGTGTCAATATTTTTTTTGTGAAATCCAAAGCCATCCACCTCTTCATAAAATGTAAAAAGGGAAAATCCGCACCCTGTGGTATAAATTTTCCCTTTTAGACTAAGTTATCTTTATTTACTTTTTATATCTTTGTCTGTAAATCTTAATAATTCAATATTCTTTAAAATACATTTGCCATCACGTCCATTAATTGTGTCAGTTACAATTACTCCTTCTGAAGATTTCTCTACAGTATACTCTAGAGATGCTCCTCGGAATTGAACAATATCAATGCCACCCATTCCATTTACAATATTTTCACCACTGTTACCCATAAGAATATTATCCAGGTCATTACCATATAAATTGCTATTGTTACTTCCTGTCAACGTAACATTTTTCAAATACTGAGACTTAAATGTATATGGAGCTTTATTGTCAAAATACATTTTAAAATCGCCTGTAAAGCTAGGATCCACGCGAATCATCGTTGTTATATATGGAGGTAAAAATGAGTTAAGAGCCTTATATCCAAGAGTGTCCATATTAATAACATCTTCTCTTGATTTTGCAACATATCCTCCCCACATACCACCTTTTTTAGGGAAAGCATTCCATAAACCATAATAGCTATCAATTACTGAAACAATATATTCTTGTTCTAAACTTCCTTCTTTTTCCCACTCATCTATCGTTTTCCCAAATCCAAGTGCCCAAAGACCTTCCTCGCCCCTCTTTGATTTATCTGCTAGTAGAGCATTATCCATAGCTTTTTTTATACTTTGTGATGTTTCATTATCCGCTTGTGGCTTTTTAGTTGTACCAATTCCATAATCATGGACCAAATGGAATATCTCTTCAAAAGATGCATCTCTATGCTCATAATCATTTTCTATATACCATTTTGATCCTACATTAGCTACTTCAGAGTAGTTAAGGTTTTGTCCTAAAGACATTGCTAGCATAGATGTTTTACCATCACGATCAGCACCATTAGGCATTATAAGAATAGATTCATTATCTGCCATCTTATTAGCAATTTCCGTTTTATCCTTTGTATCAGTACTTTCAAGATAAAAACTTAATATACTATAAGCATATAATACTTGTTCATCATTAACTTCGTTTTGAGCTAATATTCGTATAGGTTTTCCATTTGGAGCAACATAATCTATATATTTAGTATAATATTTAGCTGCTTTTCCTCCAAGTTCGTCTGTACTCTTTACAATATCATACTCATCAACATAATCTATATAATTAGGATTCTTGATTTTCATTGAGGTTTTCCACTTTGGTACGTTTAACTTCTCTTCTGGTACTTTTTTATAAAATATTCCTAAAGTTTTTAATCCATATCCGATTGCAACTGCTATAGCTACACCTGTTATAGTAGCAATTAATTTTTTATTCATAATCCTCTCTCCTTAACACAATATTTAAAAATAAGTTTTCTTAATATATTGGTTTTGCTTGATTTACTTTAGAATATCATCTACATGTATCCATCTTGTGTCTTATAATAAAAATTTAATATATTGTATCATCAACACTGGTTATCAAGTCTAATTTTAAGAAAAATGATTTTGAATAACAAATATCTCTAGTGAACCCAGAGTAGAAGAAATTCCACCCTGGGTTCTTTTTTTGACCATCTTTTAAATCCTTACATCTCAATTTTCAATAAAATTCAAAATTGCATCAACGGATATGTTTTGCTGTTCTTCACGACTTATTGTAGCTGCAGGATCACCTTTTTGCTCACCATAATTTCCAAATTGCGCATGGTTACCGCCTTCAATTACAACAATATTTTCTGTGTAATCTATATGCTCTTCAAGATTTGAATTGAAAGTACCGTAAACAGTTAAAGCTTTTTCTGCAGGATAATCTCCATAAACATATGACCCTAACAAAATAAGCCCCTCTACTTTGTCCTTATTTTCGGATGCATAACTACTTGCCATAGCTCCACCCATAGAATGACCGCCTATATACCAATTCTTTATTTCAGGAAGTTTGTCAAACACATCATCTGCCGCATGCGAATCAAATATAGCCATATTAAAAGGCATTTCTACTAAGACACAAGTAATCCCTTTATCAGTTAACTTCTTCAATATAGGGAAATAAGCTATATGCTCAACCTTTGCTCCAGGGTAAAAAATCAAAGCTGTATCACCCGGTATAGCTGGAGACAATATAGTAAGGTTGTCTACTACTTCTATCTTTGAATTATCTTGCATAACTTCAATTGCTATGTCCTCAGCTCTGTAATAATCAGAAACATAGATAAAAAATCCTACAACTGAAATCAAAAGAATACAAACCAAAGATATTATCGCTATTTTTGTTTTTCTAAAACGTTTTTTATTTTTTACATCCATATATTCCACCTCCAAATGTTATTTATAAATTACATATAAGGTATATGTAGAGATAAGATTAGAGATTTATCTCTTAATACTTATCTTTTTTAGGTTTAGCAGCTTCAATCACCTTTTGATACGGTGCTATTATAAACTCATTCATTTGACCCTTCATTTTTTTCTGTACAGAAGGTAAATTCATCAAAAGCCCGATGATATACATCATTAAAATTCTACCTTTTTTCTTATGCGGAAAATCGTAAATACCATGTTTCTTATAGAATTTATGATCAGCCTTCATCATTCCACGCATTAAATAAATAAGATCTCTAAAAATCTTTGTACCCCCAACACCATAGAAGTTCTTTGGTCTTGTACACTTATTTCTCAGTGCATAACAAATACTCTGTGATAAATTTTGAATTGACTTAGAAGTATCTACTTCGTCTGTTGCAACACCAGCAAGATAAGTTCCACCCACCTCACAACGTGCTTCCACAATAGTTTGAAGATTATGCTCTGCCATATAATCCCCACTAATTAAATATCCTACAGTCATCCCCTCTGTTACAGCTCTATGTCCATTACAGAACTGACGGTCATCATAAAGTTTCAAGCTTGAATGTGTATAGTGATCACTTATTGTAAAGGCATAGATAATTGCATTTGCCTTTTGAATTTCATTTCTTAAAAAATCATCAAAACCATCCTTATACACACATTTTCCTGTAACTGAACAACGTAAGCAACCAAGACAGCCTCCATCAATACGGGTTTTTCTCAAATTTACTTCTCTAGCTTTATAAGGTAATGTTGACTTAAAATCTTCAATCATATTTCTTAAATTAGTATCATCCTCTGCACAGTTCGTTAAGATAACTACATCCAAACCACTCTCTTTAGAGGTATTTTCTAAAACTGGTTTATAAATTTCTCTTTTTTCTTTATAAACGCCTGGCGAAACACACACATAAATATCATTTTTTATGTCAAACAACAGCTGTTCAAAAAAACTCTCAGCTTCTATTTGACCTTTTTTTTCTTGTAAATCATCCATATCTGCAGACAAACCTCGAATATATTTAAGTCCTAAGTTGTGACAATTTTCTTCAATGAATTTATGAGCAGTCACATCATAAAAATGTTTTGATGTAGTAATTTGAGTTGTAAATTTTTCTTTTAAATCTACACCATTTTCTTTAATAAGTTCAATAAATCTATGCATCTGATAAGGAGCAATAAATGTATAAACAGGATAAGCAAATAAAATTATTTCTGCATCTTCTAAGGCTTTTTTTGCCTCACTAAAATCTTTTTCATATGCTTTTATTCTTTGTCCTACATGTAAAACTGTAAAATCATGCTCAGGGTAGACTTTTTCTAAATACAATACCGTTTGCAGGGTAATACTATTCTTACCTTTTGGACTTCCATTCAGAACTAATATTTTCATTATTCATTCTCCATCTTTCTTATTAGTTTTTTATACCATTCAATTTCAAACTCCGCTGAATCAATACCATATTCTAAAGTGTATCCTTGATATATAAAAACATCTTGTAAAAACTTATCTTCTGTGTCTAATATTTCTCCACTCTTCATATGTTCGAATTCTTCTTTTATAGAAATAAGAACAGCTTTTACTGTTTCTAATTGAGCTATATAGCCTAAGATAGATTTTCTACGTTCTTCCTTTGGTGCAATACCAAGAAAAAATAGTTTAGAAAGCTCCATATTTTTAACCTTTTTAGTTTGCATTGGTGTAACAATCCACTCTAAAAAGTTTGTTCTTCCTTTTTCTGTAATGGAATAAAGTTTTTTATTTTTACCCTTTTCTACATACTCCTCAAATTCTATACTATCTTGTAAACTCAGCTTTTTAAGTGCTGTCTGTACACTTCCAGCACTATTAGAACAAATTGTAGATAGATTCTTTTTTAAAAATTGTTGTATCTCATAGCCAGTCATTGGTTTTAAAATTAAAAGCCCTAAAATAATAAATTCCATACACTTCAACCTCTCTATTAAATATATATCTATTAGACATATATTATCGCAATTAGTTTAAGAAGTCAATTCTACACTTCTTCATATACTACTCTATCATCGTTACTGTTTCAACATGTGACGTTTATTGGAACCATATGAATAATAGTAACTTCATTAGTTTGACTCCTTCAGAAATACCCCTGGGGTGTAATTTTTCCCATTTAGAAAATTTTACACCCCAGGGGTATTTGCGCCTGAACTTGTGAATATGCTTGCTCTTATATCCTTATATTTTTAGCTAGTCAAGCTTTTTATATAAACACATAAAAAAGACCTTTCTTCTCAGATAAGCCTTGTCTTTCCTATATAAATATTCTAACTTATATATGTATTATTTGAAATAATGAATCTATAATAGAAAATCAAACATTACATCATCATTATTTTCTCTAATCCCACCTGATTTTTCATATAATCTCATTGCTGCTGTATTGCTATTATTAGTTATTAAAAATATCTCTGAACATCCATTGCTAGCTGCTACATTTTTTAACTCTTCAATTAAAGCCATACCTATTCCCTTTTTCTTAAACTCCTGGAAAACATCAATTGAATGCAAATACATATCAGCTTTTTCATCATTTAACTTTTCTAATATATAAGCATATAAAAATCCACAAGTAGTAGTTCCATTATCAGCAACTAATAATATATTCTTATCACTATAAAAGAATTCCTCGTTTACCTTAAAGAATTTATCACCTGCTTTTTCAAACAACTCCTTAATGAGTCTTTCTTCACCTTTTCTTACTCTGTTAATTGCTATATTCAATATTAAGTCCCCCTTTATAGTTTAACAAATATATACAATACACCTTATTATATCATAAATTTTAGAGTAACTATAAAATCAAGAACCTTTGCTAAAAGCCCTTTTAAAAGATAGATTTTTCTTAATTTTACATTATATTCAATAAATTATGGTATAATAGTATTTATCATTGTTAAATAAAAATAAAATAAGATTTAGGAGTAATTTTATGGGGTATAATCCAGCAAGTATTCTTACAGCACCTCTTGCAATAGCATTTTTAATTTTAACAGGTTACATACTATCATATACTTCTTACTATATGAAAAGAGCAGGGTTTAAATTTAAGTTTTTAAAAAATGCTGTTAAGCCAGACATAGAGCATAAAAAAGCAATTTTACTTGTTTTTGTAGTATTTGTAGCTTTAGTTTTTTTATTGGCATTTAGAAAACATAACAAAATTCTAAATGGAGAATTAAATGTACAAATAGGAAGGATATCTTCAACACGCATTATTACTAAAAAGAGTACAAAAGGAAGCGATCATACTATATTTACTGTTAATACACTTCATGGAAAACGACTAAATTTTGATGAATATGGATATTATAATTTAACTCCTTATGTGAACTCAAAAGAATTGATTTATATAATATATAACGAGTATGGGGTTCTGAAGTTTGATATTTATAATGAAGAATTTGATGAATCCAAATATGATGATAAAATTATGAAGCTACATAATGAATATATTTCATCCGTTAATAAAGACGTATTTGACTATAAAAACTTAGCGGACACAGACTTTTCATGGATCATACCTTTTGCCATTTCTATAGATATCATACTATTAATATTTAATTTTTTCTTAAAGATGTCATCACGAAATTTAAGATAGTGACTTATTATAGAGATCTTTTATTTGGGGTTTTATCAACTTCAGTCGTTTGACTCCTTCAGAATACCCCTGGGGTATTTGCGCCTGAACTTGCCTAATATGAAATGATTGAAATTAGTCGTAAAAAGTGTTATGCTATCAACAGTAAATCCAAAAACAATTTCGTTACTATATATATAATCTTCCCAATTGCAAAATTGCAATTGGGAAGATTATATATTGAAGAGCTTTTTTTATAGGCTCTTTTCAAATGATAAAGAGAGGTAATAATATGATAAAAGTTGATAACTTGTCCTACTCATTTCCGCAAAAAGATCTATATAATAAGATTTCATTTACATTAGAAGATGGTCAACATTGCGCTTTTATAGGAACAAGTGGCAGTGGAAAAAGTACACTTATAGATATAATTATGGATCCAGAAAGATATATGTTCGATGGTAAGTTAGAGATGGACCCAAATTGTAGAATTGGGTATGTAAGTCAGTTCTCACAACTAGAGAAAACAAAAGAAACTACAGTTTTCGAATATATAGGGGAAGAATTTATTAAGCTACAAAATGAAATAACATCTATTTGTACTGAAATGGAAACATCTTCGGATATTGATACTTTACTAGAAAAGTACCAACAAGCTTTAGACGCATTTGAGGCAATTGGTGGGGATGATTTCGAAAGCAACATTAATAAGAAGCTAAATCTTGCAAACCTAATCAAGCTTAAAGATCTAATGATATCTGAACTTAGTGGTGGGGAGTTCAAACTTATTCAAGTGATTAAGGAAATGCTTAATAGTCCAGACTTAATGATTATGGATGAACCAGATGTGTTTTTGGACTTTGAAAACCTTAATTCTCTTAGAAATCTGATTAATTCTCACAAGGGAATGATGTTAATTATTACGCATAACAGATATCTATTAAATCATTGTTTTAACAAAATTATACACCTTGAAAACAAGGAGCTTCAAGAGTTTGATGGAAGATATATTGATTATAACTTCTCATTACTTCAAACTAAAATTGAGTTACAAGAACTTGCTGCTGAGGATGATAAAGAAATTGAGAGAAACGAGATATTAGTCAAAAAACTAAGACATATCGCAACTAATGATTCTAATACTGCTAAAGGAAGAGCTCTAAGGCGTAGAGTTAAAATTCAAGAAAGATTAGAAGAGCGTAGAATTAAAACGCCATTTGTAGATATTAAACAACCGAATATCCGTTTGTCTACTTTTAATAAAATCGAAGAAACCATTGCTCTAAAAGTTAATGATTACAGTGTTGCCTTTAATGAGATGCTTTTAGAAAATGTTAACTTTGAAATTAAATCTACTGATAAAGTAGCTCTTATCGGTTCAAACGGTACTGGAAAAACGACTTTATTGAGAGAAATCTTTAAAAATAATCGTGATTCCATTGAAATAAATAATGAGGTTGAAGTGGCTTATTTATCTCAGGTTCAAGGAGAAATACTAAATGAGTCTAATACAATACTTGAAGAGTTCTTCCATGCAGGATTTGAAACTTCTGGAGATATTAAATCATATATTTCAAACTATGGTTTTGAGGAAGAAGTCCTTGAACAAAAGATAGGATCTTTATCTGGTGGAGAAAAGAATATACTTCAATTGGCTAAAGTTTCTGCTAGTAAGGCAAACATGTTGCTTCTCGATGAACCCACAAGTCATTTAGACACCTATTCACAAATAGCACTTGAAAAAGCCATAGAAAACTATAAGGGTGCGATTCTAATGATTTCTCATGATTACTATTCTATAGTAAACTGTATGGATTATGTTCTAATCATTGAAGATAAGACAATTAGAAAAATGAGCATGCGAAAATTTAGAAAGATGATTTATGCTAATCATTTTGATAAAGACTATTTAGAAATTGAAGAAAAGAAAAAATCAGTTGAAACGAAAATAGCATTGGCTTTAAAAGATACTGATTTTGAGCTTGCAAAAATTTTATCTGAAGAGTTAGAAGAGCTAATTAAGTTACTTTAAATCGTGTATTCTTTACTACAAGTTATAATCCCCTTTAAGTTGACAGATTAAATCACAAAATCTGAATAATACTAGGGGATTCTTTTATATAAATAAATGCAAAAAGGTAGCGGTCACCCACTACCTCAACACCATATCATTTTTCTTGATGCTTCATTTCTAATTCCACTGCATCTATTTAATCGCTAGTATAGGTCATATATTTAGAATCAAAATACCACAGATATCTAATATTTTTTAGTATTATAACAAATCCCTTTATATAAAACAGTAATAATTTCTATTGAACTTGATAACACCATAACAGCCACTACCCAGCTTTTTATCTTTTCCGTTAAACTGGCGAAATCAAAAGTCAAGTTGAAATGTTTGATGATTTCAGTTACGAAATTCGGATTCCAAACACTACTGTCTGTCACTATAATTAGTGCTAACACTGTTGCAATTACTGTTAAAATCACATGAATAACCGAAAGTTTTAACATCCATCTTCTATAATATATCTTCAACATTTCTATAAGAATACTTAATATCAATATACTCATGATTAATACCCTATATCCCTGTAGCACTTCTAAGTTAAAAACAGGAATTCCTATTGTTTCATTGCCTCTAGAAAGATAAACAGCAAAAAATTGAGGAGCAGAATATAATATTGTATAAAAGATTGTAGCAAAGATAATTCTGAAAATAGAATTTGATAATGAAATTCCTGCTTTTTTATCTGGGACTGCCGGTAATTTCGATAGATTCCATTTGCTTTTTTCTAAATGCTCTTTGTTTATCTTCGTATTTTTTCTTTCCGCAATCATAAAAGCAATCGTCGTCCAGGCAAAAGCTTGCAAAACACCAGAAAACAAAGCAGCGAAATAGTTTGTTGTAATTTTAGTAATATTTTCAGCTGTAATACTACCAATATTTTCATTGACTAAAAAGAAACTTTCAACAAATATTGCAATGGAAATTCCTGCAAATACCGCTCCAATGACAATCTTGAGTACCAGAATGTACGTTTCATAGTATTGTGGACCTATCAAATAGCGTTTAGATCCCCGATAGTCATCTGCAAGCACTTCTGGATCTCCTAATTCTAAAAGTACTTTTTTTGCCTTTTCCTCATAAGATTCCGGCCCCTGATTCTGTTCAATCATATCTTCTATATTTGCTCTTAATTCCTTTTCAATATCTTCACGTTGTTTTTCCGCAAAACTTTTAGTAACGGCATATACATACCGGTTTATAAAATCCATATATTCACTCCTCACTTTTTAAAATATTATCCATATTTTCAACCATGCTAAACCATTCTGTACACAGTTTATCATAGGTATTTATTCCATATTCACTAAGCTTATAGTATTTTCTTGGTTTTGAAGCATCCACGTCCCATGTACTTTCTAAAAGATTTTGTTTTTCCAACCTCCTTAAAAGAGGGTATAGCGTTCCTGCCTCTACTGGTATTCCTTTTTCTCGAAGTAACATAACAAGGGAGTACCCATATTGTGATGATCTTAATTGGCTTAGAACACTTAATATTATCGTACCGCGCCGTAGTTCTAGTAATAATTTATCAAATAATTCATCTTTATCTTTGTTTTCCATTTTATTACCTCCTATTTCTATTATACTGTATGCCATACACTATTGTAAATACAACAATAATGTTTTTTTGTAATTATTAACAGATATATTAATAAAGTATCAATAATATACAATACTTCAATTTTCGATTTAATTAGAATTGTACTTTTATTTACATTTATTATTGCTAATATTAATTTTCAAGTATAAAAAATAGGACTAAATCAACAAAACCGTCATAGGGACTTTTACCGATAATTACATTTCCATGATGAGCTGCTGCTATTTGTTTTACAATTAAAAATGGATCAACACCAATATTCAAGCAAGATTACAAGAAATCTGGCCTCAACTATTTAGGAACAAACATAAGTTGTCCATTACAATTCCTGCTTCTGTTAGTACTTCAAAGGTGCTTCAAGAAATTAGAAAGTAGTAGAAATTTCTTGTTGCTAATATAGAGATTCCAACTCAAATGTTAATTTATACATGTCCATAACTCGTTGATGCGTCGAGATTTTGGAACAAGCATAAATTAATTTTCGTACTGGAATCTCTATAGATGTTTGTTGAAATATCAAGTATAATATATTATTGTTGATATTATTTTTAAGTAAAAGCATCCCCGGAGTATTTTTCCCAGGGGTATTAATTCGGAGGCAATGATGAATAAAAAAGTAAAAATGAGATATCCGCTGTATCTTGAGGAATTTAAGTGTATAGGGGGTAGTTGTGAAGATAACTGTTGTATTGGTTGGGATGTAGATATTGATAAGACTACATTCAGACAGTATTATAAAGTTCAAGACAAAGATATGAAGAAAATGTTTCAAAAAAATGTTCATAACAATGATAACTATTGTAGCGCTGATGTAGATTATGGAAAAGTTAAGTTAAAACCTGGAAAAACATGTCCATTTTTAGATGAAAATCATTATTGTGTAATCTACACTAATCTAGGAGAAGAATATCTTTCAAATGTTTGCACCTCTTTCCCTAGAATCACCAATAGAATTGATGGATATTATGAAATGTCTCTTGATACAGCTTGTCCAGAAGCTGCAAGAATTCTTTTATTAAAAAAGGATGGAATTGAGTTCACAGAAAGTGAAAAAACTTTAGATAAACATATTCTCTCAAGTGATATTGATACTAAATCTAAAGATTTTAATGAATTACCTATAAAGTATATAAAGGAAATTAGAGCTTTTTGCATTAAAATAATGAAAAATCGAAAATTTGATTTAAGTGAAAGATTTTTTATATTAGGTAATTTCTTAGATGAACTCGAAGAAGAGCTTGACTATAATTTTGATGGAGTATGTAAATTTATTAATGAATATGATATCAATTCGACTAAGGATTCTTATGAAAAAAACACATTAAATAATGCTATTCAAGTATCTTTTTTAAAGAAAATGATAGATGATTTAAACGTCTTTAAAGAAGTAGATAGTGCTTCTTTCCAAGAATATACTAAAGAACTTATAGCTGGATTTAATTTTAATGACTCAAAAGATATAAATAAATATTCAGAAGCTTATAAAAAGGGATTTGATTGTTATTTTGAAGAGTTCATAAATAATAATAGCTATATTTTTGAAAATTACTTAGTTAATTTTATGTATAAGAATTTATTTCCTTTTTCAGAAACAGAATCAGTATTTGACGGTTATATTATGCTTTTAATAAGATTCTCACTTATTAGATTTTATTTGACTGGCATATTTTTATTTAATAAAGAAGCATCCATTGATAATGTTGTTAGATTCATACAAGTTTTTTCAAAAACTATAGAACATCACAAAACCTATTTAATTGATGTTCTGAATGATTTAAAGAAAAATGAATTTGACAATATGGAGTTTGCAAAAATTATTTTATAAGTTTTAGGTTAATTTGATTTTACTATACTCAATTTTCTCACATAATTACACAAAAACACCTATAGACTAAACACTTTTTATTTGTCTAGTCTATAGGTACTATTTTAAACTTAATCGAGTTTTTTAACGATGTTACCTACCACCTCAACACCATATCCATTTCATCATCCCCGAAATCCTCCATATTCTCAAATCCAAGTTCGGTATACAGAGTCTCGGCACATTGGTTACCTTTTTTATATGTTGTAAGAATTTGATGGCATCTCTCATCTTTTTTCATCCATTCAATAGCCAGTTTCATAGCTTCTTTTCCATACCCTTTGCCCTGGTACTTCTGATCAATCATAAGTTGCCATATAAAATAATAATTATGTTCTTCAGTAAAACGCATCATAATGAAACCTACCATTATATCATCATTATAAATTGCAAAAGGTGTTACTATATCATTAAACACATATGCCTTTGCCAATGAAAGGGTGTTTGATGAAACAAAATCTTTCTGTTCCTCTGCAACCTTCAAATTTAAGCACTCTTTAAAATTTTCAGCTGTTATTTTCTCTAATCTTACCATATTAGTATCCTCCATGATATTTCTCTTTTAGTTAATACATTCCAAACACAAACAACCCAACTACATAAGTAATACCATTAGCTATCAAAGTATATAATAATATTCTCTTTTGATTTATAGATTTAATGGTTTTTCTGTAAATCAAATATTCAATAAGAAAAACTCCCATCTCCAGTAAAAATAGAGTAAAATAATAATTATACCTTGAATCTATAACCCCTCTGAATGTTATCTGAAGAAGAATTTGAGTGAGTATGTTTGTCCAAAATAAAACTTTTAATTCCTTTATTTTAAAGAATAGCGCAATTATAATCTCAATAATTATGGTAAATACTATAGGGACTAATATAATAAGAAGAACTAAGGGTAAAAAGTGATGCTCTTTTGATATGTCTCTCATCTTCCCTATAATATTTTTTTTCACTACTTCTGCCTTCCCTGATTTTAGATTAAAAGTTACTATTGCATCAAATTGATTTGGTGTAACTTCATTAGAAACTACTATATCTCCATTATTTTTTCTAACTATTATCCTAAATGTCTCAGGTGGTCTATATCCAAAATTGTGAATCATTTTTTCACTTTCTGAATTATATTCTCCTTTTAGTGAACCACTTACCCACCCTGTTCTAACATTGAGTGCTTTCCATCCATCTTCATTGTAATTATATAAATCCAGTTCTTTTTCATCTGTAGGCTTATCTTTTAAGCGATCCATTTCCTCATTTGATAATAAATCTAATAAATAATCTCTATCTTCATATCCAGTAACAAGTATAGTTATTGTAGGCTTAGGACCTATATCCGCAAAAGCCTTTACTGGATAAATTATACTTAATAAGATTATTAAACCTAAAAAACTCATGTATATTTTAAAATCTTTTTTACCTAGTCTTAGCATTTATAGAACTCCTCCCCCCATATTCATAAAACAAATGATAACTTGATTATAATTTCTTAATCTCCTCCATTAAGCCACAACAACCATCCAACATCTCCATTTTTGTTCCTTACTTTCACTGGTATATTCCTTACTCTTTCTGGATCTGTCTCAAAGTCAACATCAACAACCTCAAACTTCTCTCCTGGGTCTGAAACATAGATTATTCTTTCAAGATTATATTTATAATAATCTTCATATTTCCTTTTTATATCAGCCTCTTTATTTTCTTTAACCCTTATAATTTCCTCAGCTATCTCTTCTGTTGTCCAGCTCATACCTGAACAGTTATTATCAGAAAAGAGAATCAGATGCCCATTGAATGAAATTTCTTTTCCAATAATCTTACTCTTTTCCACATGAACCAATCCCTTTTTTATATCAAAATAATACAGTACATCTTTTTCACTTCCAAGGTAACTGAACCAAGTATAGATTCTACCATCTTTAGTATAGTCTGTAACTTCTCCTTCCTGATTCATAACTTTCCTTATTCCATCTTCAGTCAGCTCAAGTACTGTAGTAAAGGGATCACCGCTTGGTCCATCATCGTATACATAGAAGAATACCTTCTCATCCATGTACATGAATTTAATATACTGATCTAGATTACAATTCCCATCATCTTCATAAGCATAAACCTTATCACCATTAGTTATTTTTATTGTGTAACAATTAATTTCATAGTTATAATCCCCTTTTTCACTGAACTCTACATATATCTCTTCTTCATCACCATCATAATTCAAATCTTCCCTATAGGTAATCCGACTAGTTATTTTTTTATTTATGGTTTCGTTATTTTGAGAAGTGCTTGGCTCATTGCTTTCGATTCCAATAAAGTTCTTATCAAAGAGTTTATTTTTTATCATCTGATCCCATATCTCTTCTTTCCCTCTAGTCCTATAGTTGTATACTGTATTGAACTCTCCATTTCCCTCTGCATTTGCAAAATACAAGTATCCATTGTCCCCAATTAAAATATTGTCCCCAAAATGATGAATTGTATCAACTTTCTCTAACTTTCCATTACTATATTTATAAATATCAGTGGTGCAAACTATATCTGTTCCAGCTGCTGTTATTAATACCTCAACAGAATCATCACTTTCATCTATATCAGTTAACCCCACATATACACCATCATTCCAGTCACTCTTATATTCAAGGCTATTTTCTTTTCCATTAAGGATAAGCTTTATTGGATTATTAGTCATTCCCTCTCCACTGTATGGTGTTGAATACATGGATAAATTAAACTTATCCCCTCCGCCATTAAACGCAAATTCTTTATCTACAAATAATCTCATATCACGTGAGTTCTTTAAATTATCAAAACCTGACTTTTCCTTGGACATTATTCTCTCAATATTGTTACTATCTACTTCTGAAAATTTATCTTCTACTTCCTTCCCTCGAGGTTCATACCAAGTATATTTTGAAAAATAATCCTTCAAATACTTTGTTGAAAAATCATATCCCTTGGATGCATATATGGCATTTCTAAGGAGTGATAATTCGGCTAATGACAGTTTTTCTAGATAGGAATCATCAATTATTTTATTTAGATTGATTATCTCTTCATTAATATTTATATCTATGCTGCTTTCTTTACTACTCTTGTTATTTCCATCTGATGACTTATCATTTTCGTCACTCTTATTATTTTTCTGATTTTCTGTCTTTGTCACAACCTCTGTATTCTTCTTTTGATTGGTTTCAATTTGATTTTCACTATTACTGCATCCACTTATTAGCACTCCTATGATAACCGCTGCAACAATAATTCTTCTTTTAGATTTCATTCAATCCTCCTTTTAAAATTAATTCATATTTTAAATTCATCGTCATATACATAACAAATTTCTCTTTTCAAATAGACTTTATAAGTCTGTTTAACCTTTTTCCTTCATATTGATTTTAACACATTTTTATACAATTAACCCTTAAAATTATAAATCCATCCCAATTAACAGTGATTATTAAATTAAGCACTGTTACACTTTAAAACATATTTTTATAATTTTACTATTCTCATAATCCACCACTATTAATTTATCATCCTTAACATTTTTATACATTATAACACAGGTTTTACATATATTCAGACAAAAAAATACCACAACTTAAGTAAACACTTAAATTGCAGTTCAAATATAAATTTATCATTCTTCACATTTAATAATTACCCTCTCTACAAATTCAGTCTTGCAACGGCTTCACCATCATCAATCTCCCCTGTTTCCTCAAAACCAAATGATGCGTAAAGGTTCTTCGCTACCATATTTTTAGGATTATACGAAAGATAAACAACTGACGCTTTGCCCTGTGGAAAAGTCTTAATTAATTCAATGGCTTGGGTAAATGCTTCCTTACCATAGCCTTTCCCTTGAAATCTTTTATCAATCATAAATCTGCAGATACCATAACATTCTTCATCACCATAATCATTCTCCTCCGCTGTGTCATAATACATCATAATAAAACCTATTACTGTATCATCATTATGAATGGCATATGTCATAGGTGGAAGTTCATCATTCAATAATGCAACATATGACTGTGCAAGACTGAACTTGTTCGATGCTATAAAGTCATCCTGCTCTTCTTTGATTTCCAAACTTATACATGCTTCCCAATTATCCCATGTGATTTTTCGTAGTTCTATCATATAAATCCTCCCCTTATAATTAATTCCTCATTACTATTCTCTATACATTAAGTATATTAAAATCCAACCCCCATCTCAATCCCCAGTTCTTTTCAGAAACAAAATAGTAAAGGACACGAAAGATTACTCTCTCATGCCCTTCTCATTTAACCAACTGATTGTTTTGCATCTTGTTTTTCAATAGATACTATTTTACGTATTGTTTTTTCTGATAAATAATACCTTTCAGCTAAAGCATCAGCCTTTACACCGGAACAATATTGATAATAGATTTCTCTGTTTCTTTTAACAATATTCTCTTTTGTTCCGTTAGCTTCCCCCCAGCTTTTCTCATTCCCTTTCTTACGTGGAATGTATAAATATTCTCCATCTACATAATCTTGTATCAATGCTACTAACTCTTGTGGTAAAACCTTACATGCTTTTATATATCCCATAATCTCCGCTCCTTATCTAAGAATTTATCAATAAAGTAACATCGATTAAGCTCGAAAAGCACGTATATAGTCTGGCACCACTTTACTTCTTTTTACACGTAGCGTCTCCTATAAGTAAAAGTAATGTAAGTAATATTTTTCATTTTGTTCTCCTCCTAAAATCATTGATAATTTATATCTTTTTTTCCAAAATACTACTAAATTATATCATATAACCAATATTTATTCATCACTACCCTATCCCGCTCCTACTTTTTCCTTACACTCACTTCAAAATCCATAGCACTATCATTAGCAAAAATAATATATCCATCACATATTTCCGGCATAGATTCATCGTCATGACTGTTATATACGATTGATAAGTTCTCATCTAACATAAAAACAGCCACATCCTCTGGCTTGTTGAATTCTATATGTGAGCCAGCCTTTGTTTTAAATATTGCATTTTCTTCTTTTCTTGAACTTTTTATTATTCCTGATTTTATATGCGAAACCCTTTCTGTATCCACATATATATACCCGCCATTTCTCAGATATTCTGTTCCATCTTTACAGAATAGGTATGGTGCGTATATGTCATTGGAACCGTATGAAGGTATGTTAAGAAACATATCCGTGTCGTCATTCCCATAGGAAACCACCGGCATTATATTTCCTTCAATTGGTCTCTTAAAAAGAATTACCCCTTCATCTTCACCCTCTTCTATCACAAGGGATATTTCTTCTGCGGAATCTAAATCAAAAGCAGAAACATTACAAGCAAGATACTTTTTACCAACACGATTTTTCCAGCCTTCGCTTATAGGTACATAATTTATATTTCTCTGACCAAATGGTATTTTCATACCATCTTTTCCTCTTATTATATACACCTTGTCCTGATACTCTTCAAAAAGTACACTTAATTCATCCCTTCCAAATCTACCATTATTCCATTGGAGGTCATGATACCATTTTGACCTCACCCATTCACCATTATATTTGTAAAACCAAACAGAAAGTTTTTCTTCTTTTATAACCACTTTGTAAATGTTATCTGATGCATAAAATATTTTCCCATCTTCATTTAGCCATTTTTCAGGAATTGGTTCTACTGAATTATCTAGCTCAGCTGTGGGCATCTCTTTTACACTAACATCATACCCTTTCTCTTCCAAAACTATAGCCATCATTTCACAAAGGAGTTCGCAAAAATTAACTTCACAATCCATCGTCCCAGATATAGCAGCTGAAAGTCCATATTCTTGACTAACAATGAGTTCACTTTCAAATTGTGATGTCCCTCCATCTTTTTCAAGTGTATGCTCTCCCAGATTTACCTTTTTACTTTTGAATTCAACAGCATCCCACCCTAACCCATGTAAGGTTGACATATTATCATTCTTTAAAAAGGTTACGCCTTGTGATCTACATAATTCATCTATTGATTCCCTTTTAATAACCTCACTTGGATTGATAAATAGATATCCGAAACGAGCACAGTCTGAAAGGTCTGTTCTAATTGCACCTGCACCAATTGCTGATAGCCATTCTGGATTAGCTCCATCACATGACATCATTTTTCTCCCTTCAATTGCAATATCAGCTACCCCCGTTGAATATGCACCAATTGGATTTGTTATGTACTCTCTCACAAATTCTATATATGACTGTCCACTCACATTTTCAATGATAGCAGCTGCAAGTTCAAAACCATCATTGCAATAAATAGAGAAACTTCCTGGTTCCGCTTTTAGCTTAGAACAAGAAAAATATTCATAGTATTCATCCATAAAGTTTTCACCAGTCCACCTATCTGATATTGCATTACGGTAATTACTACCCGGAAGTCCTGAAGAATGATTCAGTAGCATGCGCACCGTTATATTTTTATACCGTTCATCTCTCATTTTAAACCTAGGAAGATACTCTACTACAGGAATATCCAAATCAACTTTCCCCATCTCAACCAATTTCATAATAGCAACAGCAGTATATACTTTTGTAACTGACCCACATTATATAAATCTGATATATCAGAAAGTGTACCATCTTTACCGCACTTTCCCACTGTACATGCAGCTATAAGTTCACCATCCATAACGAAAGCAGCACTAATTCCTGCCCCTTCTTTTCCTTTCTTCATAGCTAAATGTTGCTGCAATTTTGTTGCTAATTCTATATTTTTTCCACCAATATTCATCTTAAACCCCTCCCCTGAACAATTAATATTTCATTCACTTCTCTATACATTAAGTATAGAGAAGTCCACCACTCAACTCAATCCCCAGTTCTTTTCAGAAACAAAATAGTAAAGGACACGAAAGATTTTGCCGGATTCCCTTCAACTACCCAAAGAGTCGCTTTTGTACATCATAACTTATTGCACCTTAAATTCTCTTTAAATAATACCACTTGGTATATCCCCCTATCAACCTACAACATTTTTCTGAAATAAAAATGCGCCACTCAGCATTCTGCTTATGGCGCATTTCTTTAAAAGAATAATACCAAGACACAGCTTTTCTAAGCCCTCTGAAGGGTGAAATACTTGCTTGATTTTCCATATTATCCTTCCACTTTATACTTCTGTAACTTTAAATACATCATAAATAATTTCGCTATAATATCTTTTTGGTACATCTATTGGTTTGATTCTTCTTTCTTTGTCTATTTCATCATAAACATAAGATCCTCTTTCTATAGTTCCAGCTTTATAGAATTCAACCTTTGCAGCAGCTACGTCTTCATATCCTAAACCATACACCCCTAGGTATTCATCTAAAGTTACTTCTGCGCCTATTTTTAAGTCTATATTCTCTTTATAGAACTCATCATAGCCTCCGCCATCTGTTACAGAACCTTTATACCATCCTCTTTTGCTTATTCTATTTACAAATGTAGTATCATGGATTTTTTTATTTTTAAAGTCTTCTATGAATTCTAATGTTTCATCTTCACAAACAAATACCCTTCTATCTATTTGTGGGAAAAACTGTTCTATTTCATTATCCTCAAAGCTTTCTTTCCATGCCTCTTTTTCTTCTTTACTTAGTTCTAATGGATGAACGATAGATATCTTTTTATCTTTATCTAACTCTATGGTATCAACATTAACATCATAGATTTCATCATCATATATAAAGGTTTTTACTAATGTATTTCCTTGGTATTGTCCCCAAAGAAGGTTTTTTCCTAGTCTGTACATGATAGGATTCTTCATAAAAAGCTCATTCCACTCATCCATATTCCACATTCTGAAATCACTTAAAGCTGCTTCCATTCTATCTATCTGAGATTTCACTACATCTTTTAGCTCTTTCTTTAAAATCTTGAAATCATCTTTCGCTTTTTCTACCATGACCTCATCATCATTTTTATTGGCTTTTGGTAAGCTTTTCATTGTTTTTCCATCTTCTTTTTCAATTTCAAACTGTAAGTTATCATTTATATAAACTTTGAATACTCTGCTTCCATAATCATATTCTTTATAATGAGCACCTGTAAATCCTAAAGTTGGTACAATCTTATCTTGCAGTTGTCCTATAGAACACCCTAATTCTTTTGCAGCTATGGAAAAGGCTTCCTGTGCACTCGTCCTTACACTCTTATACTTGAATTTTCTCCCTATGGCATCAACTGATATTAAAGCTTCACTGCTTCCATTAAGGGCTAATGCCTTAACCACATAAGATGCCATTTTCTGCTTAGAACTTGATGCTAATTCCAATATTAATTTGTTAAGTTTGTGAATCATATTATAATCCCCATGAATTGACGCTAATAGGCACATCCATTTTTCTTTAGGTTTACATCCATCTTCAATCCAAAGATTAAGAATTTGAGTTACAAACTCCTTTAAATCCGCTTCATTCATATACTCTGCAATTAAAAGAGCATCTTTATTTATTTTTAATTCATCACTTTCCATATAACTTTTAACAAAATATTTAATTACATGCTTGTCTATGTATTCTTCTTTATCTTTCCATCTTATTTTTGTTAATTGTTCTATAGGTATTTTAACTTTATTTGATTGATCCTGTTTTACAAGTTCATCTACATATAATAAAATATCAAAATGTCCATTTTCATCTACATAAAGTTTTTTAATATCTATTTCTAATCCTTCTACTAAAAGATCTTTAATTTTAGGCTCCGTCTCTTTTTCATACACTTCGTTTAATATTTCTTTAACTTCCTCTTCTTCTTTAAAGTTCAGAAGAACCTCAACCACAGCCATTCTTACAGTTTTTTTCTTAATCTTTGCATATTTTTTTATTACATCCATAACTTCTTGTAATTTTTCATAAGAAAGCTTTGAAAGTTCCTCTATGGTCGTTTCTCTCACCATCTTGGAAGTATCCTTTAAGTGCTCAAAGGTATTTTTTATAGTGTCTTTATCTAAATTACTATTTTTATATATACTTCTTATTGCAAAAGCTCTTGCCTCAACAAAAGCATTTTTTAAATTTCCTAAAACATCAATTTCTTTCTTAATTAAATATACAAGTGCTTTTTCAAACCATTCAGTAACCTCTAAATATTCTCCTTGTTCTGCCATAAAACAAACTATATGTTCATGTTTTACATTAGCTTTTAATAAAATATCAATAAAGTCTTCTACAGTTCCTCTTTCGTTTTTTTCTATATATCCAATCATACTATTCAATATATGAGAACTTTGATCTATTTCAAATAGTAATTTTAATGTTCTTCCACTATAATCTTCTGGTAAATTCCAAATATAATCATCTATATCAAAATCCATTTTTATTTCTTCATTGTCTACATATTTCTCTACATCTTCAAAAGGGATTTCTCCCATTATATATTTTTTAAAATCTACTTTAATCTCTCTTCCTCTACTGCTGCATTTCAATTTGCTAATTAATTTACGAAAGAAAGTATTACATGCCCTTTCTGCAAAGTAATTGTCTTCTGTAACTTTATATAATAAATAACATACAGCATCTCTTTCTTCTTTTTCCAAGTAATTTAACCAATTCTTCAATAAATCTATATTCTCTTTGTTTTCTTCTAATGTTTCCTTTAGTATTTCTTTTTGTAATACACCAGATTTTTGATGTTCATGGGAATAGTATAGCTTCCATAAACAAATATCTTCTTGGCTTATTTTATATTTTTTTTCTAAATCACAAGTAAATTTTATATATTCATCCTTATCTTTAAAATTACTTTTCTTTCGATTATATATTTTTGAAATTTCCTCTATAGTAAAAACAGGTGATATATTTATAAGTAACTCAATTACCTTTCTGCTTACTTTGCTCAATTCAACAATCATTGCTGATCCTTGAATTAATATAGTTAGCTTACTGCTTTTACATAGATTATACTTTCGAACATTCTTTTTAATTTTATCGCTTTTTAAGTTTTCCTTAATATCTTCAATAATATCTTCTAGTCTTATGTCTTCTTTACATAAAAATTTTCTTACTAAGTCTATTGTCTCATCAGGAGTTTTATAAGCTTCAAAAACTTCTATCACTCTCTCTGGTAAATGCTCTTCAATCTCATCTATTTTTTCAGAAAATAACTCGATTTTATGGTTATTTTCATACTCTTTTCTAATTTCACTGCAGCTTGAAAGTATTCCATACTCCATCATTTGCATTTCCTCCTGTTGTTATTTTTTAATAAGTAAATCTATGATACTTTATATCACTAAAATCTCCCTTTTCAAGATCTGCTTTTCTGATGAAAAAATATATATTACCATCCTCTTGGATATCTCCAAGTCCTTCTAGTTCCTCATTATAAAGTGAAAGGAGACATACCCATTCATTTTCAAAGCTTACCTCTCCATACTCATTTAGTATTATTTCTCCTCTTTCCAAACGCTCAGTGTCATCTGGGCATAAAAGATCCGGATCTATTTTTCTAGGATCTCCCCAATCAGGGAAAAAAGGATATCCTCCGATTTTATTACTTATCCTCTCTTGTTCATATTGAGAAGTCATTTCAAACTTTTCATGGTGGTCTGTAAACATTTCACTTAAAATATCTTCAATTTCCTCATCTAACAAATAATCCTCTACTGAAGGGGTATCATCAATTTTTTTGTAAGTTACTTTTAATTCGGAATATATAACAGGCCAGCAATCATCATCTGATATTTCTGGCAAACCCTCTTGAAGCTTACTTTCATCTCTTATTATTTCACTGAAATATCGAGTAGTATATCCACATGTTTCTTCTTTAATATAAAACTGTAATAATCCCTTTTCTGGATACCCTTGCATCTTAGGAATTTCTTCAAAGTTAATTTGTGCCAGTAGGTACATGCCTTCCTCAGGATGTTCTTCCCCTAATGGTAAATAGGGTTTTCCTCCAAGTTTCGTAGACCATCTTGACACAGCTTCCTTGGATAATTGAAGCTGTAATGCTTCCTTTGAATACTTTTTTAATCTTCTTTTAAATATTTCTACTGGTGTATTCTTATTCATTTCCTTAAGTTTCTCTTCAGCTTCATCTATCTTTTCTTTAAATGGAAGAATCTCTTCATGATCTGCCCATTTAATTGTATCTAGTGCTGATTTAACTACGTCTACTGATGAATCCTCCAGCATTTTTACTAAAGAATTAAGCTGACTTGATAAAAGTCCTGTTTGATAAATTGCAAAAATCTTTTCCCTATCATCTGCTGAAAGTAAATTTCCAAGTACATCTTTACCTTCTTTAGCATAGCGATATAATCTTTGGGCAAATTCATCATCTGGCTGTTTAGATGGTTTGTCCAATTCTTCTCTTGTATAAGAGCATAAAAATTCATAGATAACTGATTCAGATACACCAACTGTTTCCAACCTCTCAGTAAACTCATAAATATCTCTATCAGGTTTTCTACGTTCAAATACACCTGGTTTTATATCATATTTGAATTCAGTATAAAAATCTTTCAGCATATTTATATCACAAAGTGCAGTAAACACTTTTAACCCTCTTAAAGCATATTCTTTAGAGCCAACACCACATATGTAACCAATTTCACAGTTTTCCAATGAAGACTTGAATTTATTATTAATATCTTCTTCTATTTCTTTAAAATCCAATTCACCTTTCATATATGAAACCATTTTATCTATATTCTGTTGATCTTTAGAGTCAATCATATTCACTCTTATAAAACGAATATATTCATCCATAAACATCTCATCCATGACCTTTACAGACTCTTCTCTATTATACTTTTCAACTAAATTTCTATGTATAGCCATCTGTTTTCTTATATCAACATATTCTAGTGCTTCATAGTTCTCAGCATCATCTTCCATATTCCCTTCACCAACCCTTTTGAGAATATCTTCATATATAGCTTTCCTTTTCTCATTGCATCTGCAATGGCTTTGTCCATAAAGCAGCTCCCAACCTGTTATATAAGTCTTTGGTACTTTTATACCATTTAGATCATCTATAAATTTATCAAATCTTCCCTTAAGAAATTTACAACTATCTTTCACTCTGTACAATTTAGATGCTATGCTTAATATTTTCAAAGGTGCCAGTTTGGTAAAAAACTCCATGAATCTCATGCCCATTTCAGCAATTGCAACATTCTCACACTTAGCACATAAAAATCCCGTTTGAACTATATTGTGAACTTTATCTGAATCCTCAAAATATAAATAAGCCTTTTGTTTTCTGCTTATACGTCCACCATATGCCAGCTTAAATTTACTTTCCAGTTGTTCAAATGGATTTTCATCAGAAACACCACTCATATAGTCTTTAAAAATTTTTATATCTTCATTTTCTAAACCAGAATCGTATTTTAAATCTGTTGCAACCTCATTTACAAATGTATCCCCCAAGTACTCACAAAAATAATCAAAGCCCTCTTTACATTCTTTTTCAAGTTCTTTATCCTCAGACAATATATAAGCTACACACAAACTGAATCCGCTTTTTTTCTTTTTGTAATCTTTAAATTTCTCAGCACAACCTGCCCTGTCTTGCATAAATATTTTCAGTATATTTTTAAGGGGTTCACTATAACTTTCATTCCCATGATCACTATTTTTCAATACAGCCTTTATAAATCGTTCAGGAATATTAACATTACCCATACTATAACCTCTCTCCTTGTCCTCTTCTTTATGTTAATTCATTCTTATATCTGTTGTTTTTTAATTTCTCTTCTCTTCAATTTCCTTACAAACAGCTTCATACTCATTCTTCCAGTATTCTGGTAACTCTTCATCACAATCAATACCTACAATATCTGTATATAATTCTTTTATACGATGTTCACCATATTCTGTCATAAGAGATTCTTCCTTTACATATTTCTCTATTGATAATTCTTTAAAGTAACTATAATCATCAGGATTCTTTTCAAAATGCTCTTTTAAATAATCCCATTCAGGAAACATGTTCCCTCTAGCATACGAATTATCTGAAATTACATAAGCCTTTATAAACTCTTTTCTCATTCCGTAAACTTCAAAAAGCTTTTTAAAATAGTCTTCAATAACTAATGGTGCATGTTCATCATCCCAATACGGTATAATATACTCAGCAATAAGATATAGATAGGCTGGATCTTTTTTTGCTAAAAAATAAAGTGCATCAATTCCAGCAAGATACTCATCATCCACCCATAGTGACCAAGTATCATTTTCTTTCTTTGAATAATTTGCAATCATTTCACAAGCCTTTACTACTTTCTCATTTAAATTTGGATAGCTGCATGCACTGCTGAATAATAAGGCTTCACTAAAATATATTGGATGACCATAATGACATTTCATCTTTTCCAACTCTTCTTGTGCATTTTCTTTACATTCTATCAAACGAACAAACATATAATATTCTATAACTTCTTCTTTAGTTGGACAGTCCCCAAGTAATAATGTTCTTATTTCATTACCTTCTTCTTTTACAAATTCAATATCTCCTATTTTTTTATCTTCCCCTACTTTTCCAGACTCAAAGAGTTCTATATACTCATCCAATGCATTTTTTATTGATTCTTCTGAATGTAAATCTACGATAATTTTTATTTCTTTTTCAAATTGGTCCATTTTTCATTCTCCTCTTTTGATTTAGTTTTTCTTATAATTTTAAAAATCTATATATATCATTCTTTTAATTCCCTTAGTAGATCTCCATCATCTTCTGAATTGATAGAAATCAATTCTGGTAAATCATCTATGTCTAAATATCTACCATAAACTCTTGGGAACTCCATCTCTCCATTAATAGTTTTTAATACAATTTGGTGAATTTCTTGTATATCTATACATTTATCTAATTTAACAAATACTGGATATAGTTTTGATAAGTTATTCAAAGCTTCAGCAGTCCACTCATCAATATCTTCAACTTCATCCTCTTCTAATTCTGCATAGATTTCAAGCAATTTTTCAGGATTTTCAGATACTTTTTCAAAATCTTCATCTAAAAAATAATGGTCTATATATTCGAAAAATGTATTTTTGAAAAAATCCTTAAAATATTCTTCTATCTTTTTAACATCTGACCCTTTACGTTTGTCCATATATACTGCTGCAAATGCTCTATGGAGCTCCTCTAGCCATTCCTCATCTTCTATGAAACGTTCGTACGGAAATTTATGTATATTCTTTTCCATTGTCTCCATCATATAAGCCCCACTATCTGATAATAGATTAATCATTGTATGGGCAACTTCTTTACAATCTTTATCGCAGTCCTCAATCATATAATGGTGATCAGCAGGTTCATCTTCTGTAAGTGATCTCCATTCACCTGCTGCAACCTGATAAGCTGGGAAAAGATAATGAGCTTTAGGATCATGTATTAACAACCAAAGGAAAGCAAAACTATGAAGAACCCCTTCACTTGTAATCCCAAAATCCAACCCTATACCATTTTGTAAGTATGCTGTAATCAATTTAACATATGTATATAAACGCTGTCTTCCTTCTTCACACTCAATTAATGCCTCATAATACTCAGAATAACCAAACTCCTCATAACTATATTCTTTAAAAAATCCTTTTTCATCCAAGCATCCAAATCTTACGAAAAAATCACCCTCATATAATTTCCCATTATTATAATAACCATTGTTCTTACGAACTTCATCAATCATATGACTGCTTTGTAAAAGTTTAATTTCCTCATCTATAGCAGATAAAATACTTGCCTGATCATTAGGGTCCACAACTATTTCTCCTGGTAAAATCTTTTCAGTTCTCTCTTTTTTAAATGGTTTTTCCTCTTTCTTCTTCAAAGGATATCTATCCACTATATTTGCATATCTATCATCAGAAAATCTAACCATATTTATAATTTTTCTATCCTCAAGAAAAATGGGTAATTGATTATCACAAGTCCAACCATTCAATCTAATAAAGACATCTAGAGTCCTCAATATAATCTCTTTTCCATTCTCTAAGTTCTCAGAAAGTATTTCATTTGTGTATTCTCTAAAACATTGATCAAACCCATTATATTCATCATAATAATAATTGAAAAATTCAAGTTCTTTTTCCTTAGAAATCTCTTTTATATCGACTTCGTTTACTTTCTTAAGTATAATAGGCATTTTACCATTTTCAATATAATCCCATACTCTTATTCCTTTATCTATTCCTTTTTCAATGAAATCTTTAAAAATAAAATAATGCTTCATTGCAATATTGTCTCCTTTTTCGTTTGTTTTCTTTGAATTTTATCAAACTAAAGAGATTCCTTAGTGAAATTTAATTTTACCAAACATTCGTTCGAACATCAATGTTTTTGTGGAATATTTTTCTTAAATATCTACTTTTTTTATTTTTGATAACTTTCTTACAATGTATCTGATGATTGAATAAAATCTTTTTAATATTATCGCCTTCTATTCGGTAGTACATATTGTACTACTAAACTTTGTTAGTATACATTATTAAATTTATTTTGTCAAAACCCTTGCCTATTCTCATTCAAGCGGGGGAGAGTTCACAGAACTTTTATTTTTTTTCTATATACTATATAATATTAATATAAATATATAATTGGAGGATTCGCTTTATTTATGAATAATACGCTGACAGAAGATAATATAAAAAAATTAAAAGATGAATTAGAATATCGCCTGACTGTTAAAAGAGCTGAAATAGCAAGGGAAAAATTAGAAGCTGCTGCTCATGGCGATAGATCAGAAAATGCAGAATATAAAGAGGCTTGTAGAAACTATAGAGAAAACGATAATAGAATTCAACATCTATTAACTATGATTTCAACAGCAACTGTAATAGATAATGATGCTGTAGATAAATCAATATTAGGAATTAATTCTAAAGCTAGAATTAATTTTATAGAGGATGACGATGAAGAAATCATAACATTAGTAACTATTATGGATGCATCCCCTCAAAATATGTTTATTAGCATAGAATCAGATTTAGGAAAAGCATTATGTGGCAAAAAAGTTGGTGACATAGTTGAAGTTAATGCTCCAGCAGAAAATTATACCGTAGAAATATTAGAAATACTATAACAATATCTACTTAAATAATTATAGATAGGCTACTAACAAGCCTATCTATACTTTTCTTATGTAATCTGGTGACAGTCACCACCCGAAATATGTCAAATTCATAACTACTTTATACTCTTACATACAAATTCATGTGTACGCTCTCTTACAAATCCTAACTTATCATATAAATACTTTGCCGTATTCCCTTCAACTACCCAAAGAGGTACTTTTGTACATCCTTTACTTAATACTTTATTAACAGCATAGCTTACTATAGCTTTCCCTAATCCTTTCCCCTGATGATTCTCCTCTACTGCAACTAAATCTATTTCATCACCGTCAAGTTTAACAAAAGCTATTATTTTGCTGTTATCACGTAATACAAATATGTTTTCTGCATTTTCTTTATAATCCTGTTTTTCTTCTTCACTAGGAATACTAGGAGTAGATTCCAACCCTACTGATAATCGCATTTTATGAAATGACTCACTAAGAATCTTTTGGCACTCACCATAATACTTATCTTCATAATTTACAATATCATAATTTCCCGTTGTAATTTCACCACCAGTATAAATCATATAATTGGACTTAAACCAATGCTTGTACCCATTTTTATATGTAAAAGATTTTTCTACTTCACTAACTTTAAAATCACATACAACTTCTTCAACTCCAACATTTTGCATCTTCTCTTCTAATGCCTTTAAAAGAGCAGTCCCAATTCCTTCTTTTCTTTTTGATGGTTTCACGTATAAAGTCATACTAGTCTTTTTTCTTACCCCAGTATATACACCAACCCCAACCACTTTTTCTCCTTCTTCAACAAGGATTCCACACTCTGGACATCTATCTAAACATCTAAGTATATCCTCTCTTACAAAACTATTATCTGAAATAAGCTCACTTATTATATCTTTGTATTCATTTTTATATTCTTTAATACATATACTCATATTTCATTCCTCCCCCACACTTTAAAACAAATCCCTTAAATTTCTCTTTAAATGATACCACTGGGTATATGCCCTATCAACCTACAACTCTTTTCTGAAATAAAAATGCGTAACTTAGCCTGTTTTAGTATATCCACCTTATATGTCTATACTTTCACACCTAACAATTCACATTATGAAGATCCTCATTAAACTCCAATACCTTTTCCTCTTTAGTAGCCCAAGAAGTTACAAGTCGAATGGCAGAACTCTCATCATCGATTTTTTCCCAAACATAAAATAAATATTTCTCCTGAAGCTTTTCTATTACCCCATTAGGAAGAATTGGAAATATTTGATTTGAAGGTGAATGTGTCAAAAAGGAGTATCCCGCTTCGCTTATTCCAACCTTTAGTAACTTAGCCATATCATTGGCATGCTTTGCTAATTCGAAGAACAGGTCATCTCTGAACAATTCTAAAAATTGTATACCAAGAAGTCTGCCTTTAGCAAGCAAACCTCCCTTCTGCTTAATATGAAACCTAAAATCCTCTTTAAGAGAATCACGACAAATCACAAGTGCTTCCCCCATTAAAGCACCGTTTTTGGTTCCGCCTATGTAGAAAGCATCCACAAGTTTTCCTAAATCTTCAAGCTCCATATCATTCTCTTCTGAACAAAGAGCTGAACCAATTCTTGCACCATCAACGTACAAAAAAAGTTTATGCGCTCTACAACAGTCACTCAATTGTTCCAGTTCATCTTTAGAATAAATAGATCCCATTTCTGTAGGATTAGAAATATATACAAGTTTAGGCCTAACCATATGTTCATCAGTATGTGCATAAAGAGCTGATTTAATGTTCTCAGAATTCAGCTTTCCATCACTCACATCTATAGATATAATTTTATGCCCTGTAGCCTCAATTGCTCCGGTTTCATGAACAAGGATATGGCCAGTATCCGCTGCAATAACTGCTTCGTGTGGTCTTAAAAAAGCTGAAATGGCAGTTAAATTCGTTTGTGTTCCACCAGAGAATAGATGGATATCTATATCCTCGCATTTAATTTTTTCTTTTAATAAAGCAATTGCTTTTCTGGTGTATTGATCCTCTCCATACCCTTCAAGTTGTTCCATATTTGACTCCATCAAAGCATTTAATATTCTTGGATGTACTCCTTCACTATAGTCATTCTTAAAGCTATACATTAGTTATTGACCTCCTAATAATGATACTTTTAATATTATCGTCTCTTCTATCAATTATATCCTAAATCATAGCCTCATAAAACAAGCATAGTTAAAATAAAAAAGGCGCTTCGCGCTTCGCTAGGGAACCCTATGGTTCCCCTCGACGCAACTAACGTTGCTGAGCCCCTTCCTTAAACCGGCAGGGGAAATACTTCCCCTACAACCCCTTCATTTTTTTATTATTAAGAAATTGAATTAGTACAATTTTACACAAACATGTAACACGTTGATATAAGCACGATTACATGTGATAATTTATTAAGGAAATTTTTCAATTTGCTTAATAATAAAAAAAGACCTATCCTCTCAGATAAGTCTACATTAACTAACTACTCTCTATTCAAGATTTTCACTCCCCAACCTTCTCACTCAAAAACTCCTCAATATCAATTTTATCACCATCTTCTATAATAAAAGGAATTTCAATTATTTCATTAACTCCAAAAGATTTACTTCTTGAAACTACTGTTAATGTATCTCCTCTGAAACTATATCTTAAAACCTTGTCCCACTTGATTATTTCACCCCAATAATGCACTCCACCTTCCCCAATGCCTTCTTTCTCAATATTTCGGTATAAAAACATTAAAGGTAATGGCCAAACACAATACATCAAAAAAACTACATCAAAATCAAATTTTTTAAATCCACGTGTGAAAATTAATATCTGTATAAAAAATATAATAATTAATAATATCAATCCTATAATTTGCTTTCTTTTGTCCTTTCTTTTTAATCTGTACTTTAGCTCTCCATACTTTTTCCTCTTAACTCTTATACTAATAAAATCATATAGTACTACAATAGTTATAGCTATACCAATAATAACCTTAAACCAATTCCCCATGGATAACCCCATGAATTCTTTAAAGAAAACTCCTTTAACTGCTATAAATATACCACCTGCAAGTCCTGCTAAGGTAACAATCAAAATAAATATCAATGCCCTAATTTTACTCTTACTCATTTTTCTCCCCTTATCTAATTTCTTTTTTATAAAGAAAATCTTATTTTTACTGAAGCATTGTTGTTGGTGTAGCATTTTTCACAAAAATTATTGCATCATATGTATCCTTAGGCACCATTGATACAGTGTATGCTGTTTTGATCAACTTAAGAGTTTTGTTAAAATCATCACCTATATTACCCATGCTTTGTTTTGCTGATAATAATTTATTTAGCTCATCATTCTCCATTGCTCTTTTAATATCCAGCAAACTAATGACTTTGTCTGTTTCTGCATACATCTTAATTAAATCATTTTTATCATTTTTAACTGAAAATTCTTTACGCTCACCAGATGAACTCTCTCTGCATAAGAAAGTATTTTCATAAAACTCTGTTCCTATAGCAAAATATCTATCACCATATGTTTCGCTTAACCTTTCCCCCATAGAAGTGTATCCTACAAAAGAATCTGAAGATTTTTCAATATGTCCATTATGTCCAGCTATAAACAATTTATCGTTACCTATCATCTCTTCATAAGATAAAATCCACTGCACTTTTTGAGCCATGTAATGATCTCTTGTTTGACAATAATTCACATTTGTCCCTCTCAAAGTAGCATTTTCTTTTATACATAAGGCATATTGAAAGGCAATATCAAACTCAGCTATAGAACTTTTGGTAATATAATTTTCTTTATTTTTCTCCAGTTCACTCATAATATTTTCTATGTTTTTTAATCCTTTTTTTATTTTCCCTTGTTCTTGGTCAAAAACAGTTTCATCATTCAAATTTACTAATGAGGTTTCATAAGTAGAATATTTATCATTGTCCACCTTTTGTATATAAGACAACAATCCAGCCTTATTACAATCATACCTCTGCATATCAAATCCATAGAATCGCAATTTCTCATTATCTGAAACAGATGTATTAAAATCGTGCATCCACTCCACTAAATCTACCATCTCCTTTGTCTTATAAATAGCAAACCCAATTGCCTTAACTGCTTCCTCTGCTGTTCCACTACCATTTAGAATATAGTTATTAACCATTTGACAGCCACCAAAATCCCCTTCTAACGCAAACACCTTATATCCATAATTTTTCACTAATGCATTAAAAACCTCTTTTTTTAGCTCTACAAACTCATGATTACCATGCGTTGCCTCTCCTAAACCTACAATAGAAACATCCTCTGGAATACTAATTTCAGAAACATCCTGTAAATAACCTTCAAGACTATCTGAAGCTGCTGTTTTCCCACACCCAGTAAAAGATAATACAACCATTGAAAAGATAAACACCCCAACTAACACTTTATTTTTCACCAATACTTCATATAATTCAGATGAAAATTTCTTTAGTCTATAATAATATGTACCAAACATCACTCTGCCTCCTTCAATACTAAAAATATTCATTATTATCCCCCAACCCCTTCACCATTCTAATATATTGTATATTTACTATATTAATATCATTATCGTAATATTTTCAAGTTATTTTTATGTTATTTATAATATACTTATGTAGATTTAATAACAAAATAAATGCTGTAAGTAATTAAGGGTAGTGGAAATACCACTACCCTTAATTATTTACTAGATTTGATTAACTTTTATTTTCCATTAATAATTTATTTAGACTTATCCCTCTTAAAAATTCCCTTTACATTATTATTAAACTTTCTAACCGCTATTCTACCTTTACGCTTAATCATCTGTTTAACAATTATAGGTTTAAGTTTTTCAAATGGTACGCTTGATGCATCATATTTTCTCACAAGTGTAATAGCATCAAACTTACATTTAGTTGTACATGCACCGCAGCCTACACACATGAATTCATCTCTAGTTGTAGCACCGCAGCCAAGGCAACGCTCTGTTTCCTTCTTTATTTGCTCTTCTGTAAACGTAACACGTAAATCTTTAAAGGTTTCTCTTGATTTCTTTCCATCCACATGCTCTGACTTCTGTCTTGAGATATTGTCATATCCTTGTAGATTTAAGTTTTCTTTATCAAGTGCATGATACGCTTTCCTGTCTCTACCGAAAACCAAGCTTTGTCCTGGATGAACATAACGATGAATTGAAATTGCACCTTCTTTACCCATAGCAATTGCATCTATAGCAAACTTAGGACCTGTCATGGAATCTCCACCTGCAAATACATCAGGCTCTCCTGTCTGTAGAGTAATCGAATCTGCTTTAATTGTCTTGTTTGGATTTAATTCTATTTTGCTGTTTTCTAGCAATTTACCCCATTCCATTGCTTGACCTACTGAAATCAATATATGGTTTGTCTTAACAATCTTCGTTTCATTTTCATCAAAAGTAGGACTAAATCTTCCATTCTTATCGAAAACAGAAAGACATTTTTTGAATTCGATACCTACAACCTGTCCATTTTCTTGAAGAATTCTTTTTGGACCCCAAGAATTGTTAATGCCGATATCTTCTCCCATTGCTTCTTCAATTTCTTCTTCAAGCGCAGGCATTACTTCACGGCTTTCAAGACAGAACATATCAACTTTTGAAGCGCCAACTCTTGCAGCTGTTCTTGCAACGTCTATAGCAACGTTACCACCACCAATTACAACTGTGTTTCCTTCAAGTTTTATGTCCTTACCCAAGTTTACATCTCTTAAGAAATCAACACCTGTTACAACACCTTCTGCTTCTTCACCTTCTAACCCAAGTTTTCTACCAGCCTGAGCTCCAATAGCAAGATAAAATGCTTCATATCCTTGGCTTCTTAAATCTTTAAGACTGATATCTTTTCCAACCTCAACACCTGTCTTAAACTCAACACCTAATTCTCTTAAGATATCAATTTCTGCATTAATTACTTCTTTTTCCAATCTATAAGATGGAATACCAAGTGTCAACATACCACCAAGTAATTTTTGTTTTTCAAAAACAGTTACCTTATACCCGTCAAGAGCTAAGTAGAAAGCACAAGACAGACCTGATGGACCAGCACCAATAATGGCAATTTTCTTGCCGTATTCATGTCTCAATTTTGGTACATAGCGAGTATCCATATTTAAATCTTGTTCCGCAATGAATTTTTTAATTTCATCGATAGCAACAGGCTCATCAATGTCCCCTCTTGTACAAGCGGATTCACATTTCCTTGGACAAATACGTCCACATACTGCTGGAAACGGATTTTCGTGCTTAATCAGTTCAAGTGCTTCTTTATATCTTCCTTGAGAAGCCAGCTTAATATACCCTTGAACGGAAATATGAGCTGGACATTCTGTTTTACAAGGACTTGTACCAGTTTCAACAACATTTTTTCTATTGGTACGATAATCAGTATTCCATTTATCTTCACTCCACTCTGTATTGGATGGGAAATCTACTCTCTTCTCCTCAACAATTGGTGTTTTAGTACATAATTTTTGACCTAGTTTCAATGCATTAGTAGGACAAACCGCAGCACATTCTCCACAAGCAACACATTTTTCCGTATCTATTTGTGATACATAATTTGAACGTATCATATCTACGTTTAAGAACATAGAGGCATTTCTCAAAGAGTAACAAGAACACCCGCAGCAGTTACAAATAGCGTGTGTGTTTCCTGGCCCATCTGTATTAGGTATTTGATGCATAAGACCATTTTCTTCTGCTCTTTTAATAATCTCAAAAGCTTCTTCACGGGTAATCTTTCTTCCTCTGCCTGTACGAATATAGTATTCAGCAGCATCACCCAACTGAATACACATATCTTCCTTCAAATGTCCACAGCCTTCCCCTATTGCTTCTCTTGATGTACGGCAAGAACAATCTGAAACGGAGAAAACAGTATTTTGATTTAGATATTTAGAAACCTCCTCATAGGATGCCCTTCTGGTTTCCCCTTGAATGGATGTTTCTATGGGGATAACACGCATAACCCCTGTTCCGACTGGAAAATTACCTGCTGCCATAGGAGCCTTATTTCTTCCATATTGCTCAAAAGCCTCTGCAATTTGCTTATAATTTTTAACATTTTCCTTTTTAGGGTGATTAACTAGCATTTCCATATGCCCTGGAACATAAACCTCTAGCCAGTATTTATCAACCCCATCTTTTTCACAAGTGATGGTAACCCCCTGAAATGCTAACTCCTCTAAGATTCTTTTTGTATCCTTTAAAGATTTACCACACAAAGCAGCAATTTCTTCTGCACTCTTTGGTTTACGAAATTCAAGACAAAGTCCTACTTCTGCCATTTCATCCGTAACAACCGGCTCCAAAATTTTATATTCTGGGTGTTCTGGTTTTACTTCTCTTTTTGAACCACGTTTTGTTCTGTTAATATGATTAGCAAAATCCAATACTCTTTCTTTTACCATATGTATTACCCCCCAATAAAGTTTCCCTATAATGCTATTTTTCGTTCAAATTTTTGACTTTGGTACTTATCCAAGTTGGAATAACCTCACTCTTATATGCTATTCCGTGTGAACCCGTATTAGAATATTCTGCACAAGAATATAAATGATAAACCAAGACATACTAAACACTAAAGACCTCATTCGGTTGTTATAATGACCAAAAGAGGTCTTTAATGTTCAACTTCTCAGCCTCATTTTAGCAAGCAATGATTTCCTTAATCATAAACTCTTTTCCGCCCAATATCTCCCATTCTTCACTTTCGCAATCTGGACATTTATTATTATTCTCAATAAGATTAAAAACTTTATTACATTCTTTGCAAATACCATTCCCTGGTAATATCTCAATTTCTAATTTTGTCTCTTCCAATATCGTACCATCCACTGCTGCTGGGTAACATGATTCAATATATCTCGGAATCATGGATGAGAGCTCACCAATTTGGAGAACCAAGGTATCAATTTTCGTTAAATCATTCTTTACAGCAATATTTTCAACTGTCTTAACCACTTCAATCAAAACTCCCAATTCATGCATAATACTCACCTCTCCTGTCAAAGTTTAAAGGCGGGTGAAGTTTCTTCCCCCGCCCTTATCCTTTCATTTTGTCAATTTATCTTACATGTTTTATTTACTAGATATAATTGATTTTATTTTTTTCAATGGCTTTTTAACAGTGATTTTCACCTTACGTTTTACCATGTGTTTTACAACTGTAGACTTCAAATTTTCAAATTCTGGATTTTGGGCATCATACTTTCTTACCAGTTTGATTGCGTCAAATTTACATTTTGTAGTACATGCACCGCATCCTACACACATGAATTCATCTACAACCGTAGCACCGCATCCAAGACATCTTTCTGTTTCCTTCTTAACTTGTTCTTCTGTAAATGTAACACGTAAATCCTTGAAAGTTTCTTTGCTAGTATTTCCATCAGCATGACATGCTTTTTGTCTTGGAGTATTATCGTATCCTTCAAGCTTAAGGTTCTTTTTATCGAACATACGATAATCTCTCTTAAGACGTCCCATAACTAAACTTTGTCCATTCTGAACAAAACGATGGATTGAGATTGCTCCTTCTTTACCCGTAGCAATAGCATCAATAGCAAATCTAGGACCTGTCATTGCATCTCCACCTGCAAATACATCAGGCTCTCCTGTTTGTAGAGTAAGCGCATCAGCTTTGATTGTCTTGTTTGGATTCAATTCTACTTTGCTGTTTTCTAGCAATTTACCCCAATCCATGCCTTGACCTACTGAAATCAGAACATGGTTTGTCTTAACAATCTTAGTTTCATTTTCATCAAAAGTAGGGCTAAATCTTCCATTCTTATCGAAAACAGAAAGACATTTTTTAAATTCGATACCTACAACACGTCCATTTTCTTGGAGGATTCTTTTTGGACCCCAAGAATTGTTAATAGCGATATCTTCACCCATTGCCTCATCAATTTCTTCATCAAGGGCTGGCATTTCTTTTCTGCTTTCAAGACAGAACATATCCACTTTTGAAGCGCCAACTCTTGTAGCAGTTCTTGCAACGTCAATAGCAACGTTACCTCCACCGATTACAACCACGTCTCCTTCAAGTTTTACGTCATTACCCAAGTTTACATTTCGTAAGAAATCAACACCTGTAACAACGCCTTCTGCTTCTTCACCTTCTAACCCAAGTTTTCTACCTGATTGAGCTCCAATTGCAAGATAAAATGCTTCATATCCTTGGCCTCTTAAATCTTTAAGGCTAACATCTTCTCCAACCTCAACACCTGTCTTGAACTCAACGCCTAATTCTCTCAAAATATCGATTTCTGCATTAATTACGTCTTTTTCAAGTCTATACGATGGAATTCCAAGTGTCAGCATACCACCAAGTACTTTTTGTTTTTCAAATACTGTTACCTTATAACCATCTAAAGCAAGGTAGTAAGCGCATGAAAGACCTGAAGGTCCTGCTCCGATAACCCCAATTTTTTTACCGTATTGATGTCTTACTTTAGGTACATATCGATGCTCCATATTTAGATCTTGTTCCGCGATGAATTTCTTAATTTCATCGATAGCGATTGGATCATCAATATCTCCTCTAGTACATTCGGATTCACAATATCTTGGGCAGACACGTCCGCATACTGCTGGGAACGGATTTTCATGTTTAATAAGCTCAAGTGCCTCTTTATATCTTCCTTGAGAAGCCAGCTTTATATACCCCTGAACCCCTATATGAGCTGGACACTCTGCTTTACATGGACTTGAACCAGATTCGAGAACAACTTTTCTGTTAGTACGATAATCTAGATTCCATTTGTCAGGACCCCATTCTGTATCAGATGGAAGTTCTCTTTTCTTCTCAGGAATAGTTGTTTTTGAACATAATTTCTGACCTAATTTCAATGCATTAGTTGGACAGTTTTCAACACATTCTCCGCAACCAACACATTTATCTGTATCTATCTGTGAAACATAGTTTGAACGAACCAAATCAGGGTTTGTATACTTATTAGCAAGTCTTAAAGCAAAGCAACCACAGCCACAGCAGTTACAAATGGCGTGTGTTTTCCCTGGACCATCTAAATTCGGTATCTGATGCATCAACCCATTTTCTTCAGCTCTTTTAATAATCTCAAAAGCTTCTTCACGTGTAATTTTTCTACCTCTTCCTGTACGGATATAATATTCAGCAGCATGTCCCAACTGAATACACATATCTTCTTTCAAGTGACCACAGCCCTGTCCCAAGGCTTCTCTTGATGTACGACAAGAACAATCCGAAACTGAGAAAACAGTATTTTCATTAAGATATTTTGAAATTTCCTCATATGATGCACTTCTGGTTTCACCTGAAATGGCTTCTTCAATTGGGATAACACGCATCATACCTACACCTACAGGCATACTACCTGCCAACATTGGCCCTCTTCTATCTCCGTATTCATAAAATGCCTTGGCGATTTGTGGATACTTTTTAACATTTTCCTTGTTGTTAACCATAATTTCCATGTGTCCTGGAACCCAAAGATCATGCCAGTATACATCAACACCATCAATTTCATTAACAAAAGCAACACCCGCAACTGCTAATTCTTCTAAGAGTTTCGCTGTTTTCTCTTCAGATTTACCACACAAAGGAGCAATCTCCTTTGCACTCATATGTTTACGAAATTCAAGGCAAAGTGCTACTTCTGCCATTTCTTCTGTAACAACAGGTTCCAAAATATAATATTGCGGATCTTCTGGCTTAATTTCGTTTTTTGAACCTTTTTTTGTCCTACTAATCTTATTAGCAAGTTCCATTACTTTTTCATTGACCATAGTATTACCCCCAAATAAATTTTCTTTAATATATTAGTTTTCTTTATATGTTCACCTGATCAAAATAAAATCTATCTATATCTATTTTCCGTTCCAATTTTTCACTTCAGCACGTATCCAATCGGCCCACTCATCAATTCCCTCTCCTGTTTTAGCAGAGATTGGGATAACCTTGATATTCGGGTTCAATTTTTTTATACGCTCCCTAACTGCATCAAAATCAAAATTGAAACAAGCTACTGCATCTATTTTATTAATTAATACCACATCAACAATTGAAAACATCAAAGGATATTTTAAAGGCTTGTCATCTCCCTCTGGTACACTTAAAATCATGGCATTTTTTGATGCCCCAGTGTCGAATTCTGCTGGGCATACCAAGTTACCTACGTTTTCCAAGATTGCAAAATCAATTCCTTCTGTTCCAAGACCCTCTAGCCCTTGTTTAGTCATATCTGCATCAAGGTGGCACATTCCACCTGTGTGCAATTGAATTACTTTTGCACCTGTCTTAGCAACTGTATCAGCATCCACAGCTGAGTCAATATCTGCTTCCATAACTCCAATGCTCATTTCATCTTTCAAAGCGTCAATTGTTCTTACAACAGTTGTTGTTTTACCCGAACCTGGTGATGACATCAAATTCAATAAAAAGGTCTTATCTTTTTTCAATTCTTCCCTAAGCAAATCTGCTTGTCTATCGTTATCTTCGAAAACACTTTGCTTTATCTCAAGAACTTTATATGTGTCCATATCATCTACTCCTCCATCTTTTTCCTACGTTTTATTTTGATTTTTTTATGTTAAAAAGATAACATATGTATCTATGACAAAATTATACCATTAATTCCACATAAATTCCACACTGATAAATTATGTTTTCTTTAAAGGGACTGTCACCACCCGAAAAGTGTAGCACCACTCCGAAATATGTCAAAAACACACCATTACTTTTGAAAGATTTCTACAACTGTTGGGTGTTCTCTTATTAACATGAAAAATCCATCTTTCTCAAATTTTAAGAAAGATGGATTTTTATATAAGAGTGACAGTCACCACCCGAAATATGTCAAATTAACTGTTGGCAAATGACCATCTATTACATATTTAGAAGCATCTCTACACTTTTAACACCCATATATTGAATTATACTCATTCATTGCATAATTATCAGTCATACCAGCAATATAGTCTGTTATATTTCTAACAAGAATTTTTCTCTTTATTATGTATTCATCATTTAAATCAATATTACAATCTTTACCTTTGGGTTCACTAAAACAAATCAAATTCAGTTCTTTAGAAATTAATTTAGGATCTCCATTTCTAAAGTCAATAACATTATTACTTATTCTTTTAATGTCTCTATATATACGTGTAAGCGTTCTATCAGGCAATAGTTTAGGATTGTCATAATAAGCCTTAAATAGTGCCATAATAATCCTCTTAGCTTTATCATCAAATCTTGCAACTTCAAAACTATTGATTACTTTCTTTGATATTATTGTCTCAAGATAATCCAAGATAAATTTACAATCATCACTAAATTCAATTAATTTTTTATTAATTCTATGATGTTTATTGTAAAGCTCATTGTCTAAATCATATTTGCTAATATTAATTTTGGATTGAGTCACTATGTCTTTCATAAAATACCCCAATATTTCAGACACTAAACGGGCTCTTAACATATCATTTTCATCTATAAATAGTATATTAGATTCTTTCATCCTATTAGATTCTATCTTTATTTTTTCCAAAATATCTTTAATAGGTTTCATCTTTGTTATTTCAGCATAGGATACTAATTCATCAAAACTTAAATGTTTAGCTGCAAAAGCATCATCTAAATCATGCCCTCTCTGAGCAATTTCATCAGCTATACTAACTATCTGCCCTTCTAGAGTAGTTGGAAAGTTATATTCTAGAAATAAATATTCTTTCTCACCGTTAATTAAAAACTCATCTACATCAAAACATTTTCTTAAACAAACTTCTTTATCACAATTATTACAATCCTTTACTTTACCACCAGTATGCTTTAAAACTCCTTCCAGCACTTGATACGACAAGTCTATTCCTTCATGTTCAAAATACTTTTCTTCTAGATAAGATAGTATTCTTAACCCTTGAAAATTATGTTTAAATCCGCCAAAATCAATTTTATCGGCACATGTTATTATTTTAATTTCATTTCGCAATATACTATTTAATGTTCGTTCTCCTTGGTGCCCAAAGGGCGTATGTCCAATATCATGAGCTAGTGCTATAGCCTCTGTTAAATCATTGTTTAAATTTAGCCTTAAGGCTAATCCTCTTGCAATTTGAGATACTTCTAATGTATGAGTCATTCTAGTTCTAAAATGATCGCCTTTTGACGATGTAAATATTTGTGCCTTATCTACCAACCTTCGCGAAGCTTTAGTATGAACTATGCGTTCACGGTCCCTCTGAAATTCACTTCTATTATTATCTGACTCATTTATTGCAATTGCTCTTTTACAATGTTCATTTTTTTGGCTTAAGTAACTTAAAGTCTGCTCCAATAATTTAAGTTCATATCTTTGATCTTCATATTTTATATGTTCTATAGTGTATCTGTCTTTTAACATCTCTAATTTACACCTTTCATTTATTTTGGTGCCTGTCACCACCCGAATTAACACAGCTGGTACTTTCCTTTATACATATTGATTATATCACTATTTAAGTAGTTTTTAACCATATTGTTGTTTAGTCCCCATCTACATCCTTAAAATTGTAAACAATACAAAAAAAGACCTATCCTCTCAGATAAGTCTATACTTTTACTTACATATTTACTTTTATTATTCTATATATTTTCTTGAACGACTTGCTTGTACGCTTTTGATCCCACATAAATTTCATCTTTTAGTGGATTTAGTTTATTTTTGCGAATCTTATTAAACTGATAAGCTACTAGTACAACATTTGCGATTAATGACACTAAGCTTGCGATAAAAAACGCTTTTGGGTTATGTGTAGTAGATACAGGTGCTATTCTATCTGCAAAACTCGGTACCGTCATAACAAACATAATCCACAAGCCAAGAGTATGTGCACGATGCTGCAACCACGCTCCTTTTTTGATAAAGAAAGCTGGTATAGTACATGACAGTAACAATGCCAAACCACAATAGAACGAATGATCAGCTATACAATTGTACGTATATGCGAAATTCCATAAATCATAAGCTATAATCCAAACCCAGATCATGTCCGGCCAAATCATATCTTTTGTTTTGTCTTTAGAAATAAAAATACCCGCCCAGCCACAGATGGCTATAACGTTAAGAATTCCAGCTATACCATTCATGATATTCCATGATCCTGACATTACCCAAAGGTTGTCCACATAAGCTCCATTCCATGCTCCATATGAAAAACATTGGAAATCACGAAGAGCTGCTTCAAGGATGTTGATTCCCAAGATAGCGGCTGGAAGGCATAAAGCCCACTTCTTTTTAGCAAGTTTTGGGCTGTAGCGAAGAGCCATAAACCAAAGACACCCTGCCAAAGCCGAATAAGTTTTTACCCAGTTAAACCAAGTACCCGTACCATATTCATTTCCTGGTGCTGCAGTTGTTGGCCAAACAAAGATAGTTAACCCTATAGGGACAATTAAGAAAAGTATAATTCCCCCCCATTTTGTTGAACGACCAAGCTCATTGAAAGCCATTAAAGCAAAGAGAACAAAAAACCAAATTGCCCAACCAGTTAAACCTGTTGCTTCATAAAAAAAACCCATAACAATTTACCTCCGTCAAAATGACATTTGTCATAATTCCAAGATTCCTGTCTATCACAAATAATTTAAAATATGAATATTTGTGAACTTGCTGACTTTTCTTGTTTACAATCACAATTATATTATATAATGTTTTAAACGTCAAATACTTACAAAATATTTAACTCTACCCAGTAAAGTATACGCCTTGAAGTAAAAATCCCCCTCTCAATTATTTGAACCATACCCCCTAACCCATTTAACAAAAAAACAAGGGTATAGATTCAAGGTTTACCCCCTGATTCTATCCCCTAATTTATCAATGTATATTTTCTATTTTTACCTCCATTTTTTGCACATATATCAGACAAACTCTTTCATTACAAGACTTTAATCTTTAGTTCTCCCCTTTTAACTATAGAGATTCCATAGTATAACTTAATTTATACATATCTCAAAATCGTAGACACCTCAGACCTGTATGTATAAGTTTAGTTTTATACTGGAATCTCTATACTTGTTGATTCTCTTAGTGAATTCCAATCATAACTTTAACTCTTCTTAAAGCAATACGATAAACGCTATACATAAAAGCACAAGCAATAAGGATAATAGCAAAGTTTATAGAAAGTGCCATATATTCACTTGATGAAATATTGCTACCACCATTTGCAAACATAATCATCCCAAAGAAAAGATATATCGCGGTGCTTCCTACTATAGTTGGATATATAAATATTTTTGCTAACTGTTTTTTCACAGATCTTTCAATGTACTTATTGTTAGCACCTAACTTTTTTAAATTCATAAATAGTGCCTTGTTATCAATCGCAATGGTTACACTTCGTGTGTAGGCGATAATAGCCACAGCCGCAAAGCAAATAATAGCAATATAAATAAATAACATTAAAAATACTGCAAGGTTTTTAATTAAATCCTGTGAGTTTACCACCTTAAACATAGGATAATATTTCCAATCCATAAAAAGCTGTGAATTATCTACAGAAAGCTCTACATTATAATCATCAAGCCAGTATTTTTCGCCTTCTTCTTCACACATTTGTTTTTTATACAAATCATAACTTGAAACAATCGCCACATTCTCTGAGCTACGGTTGATTATTTCATCTCTTAATTTTTTTGTAAAAAAATATGTTTCCTCTGGATTTTCTACATTAAATAAAACAAATTTATGTTTTTTATCTTCGGTTAATCCCTGATATAGCCTTTCATAATCTTCATTTGATATTACATAAATATTTGTTCCATCAAAAGAAAGTGAAGAAAATCTTACAACATCAACGAAAGCAAGGTTTTCCGTTATATCGGTAACAGGATGGGTTACCAGGCTTAGATCATTGCTTTTTTTCCAGAATCCCTCTGTATACTCCTTTGATACCACAGTTAAATACTGCCCATTTTGCACAACAACTTCTTCACCACTGATTTTATTAAAGCTTTCTTCTGACATAAAATTGCTATACTTAAGCTTCTCACAATGTTCTTCAATTAGCTTGTTACCAACATAATCACGACGTACTCCATCGATAATAAGTGAAATTGTTTCAGCTTCAAAATAATCGGTTATTTTCACATTATTCTCATGTGCAAGAGAGTAAATCTCCTCTTTTGATATTTGTGTTTCATCTTGTCTGTAAAAGAAAACGTTATCAATGCTTCGAGCTTTTAAATCGCTAAACATACCTGTGACTGCAGTTGGTGTATAAAATGCAGCAAATAACGCACCTGCAATCAAAAAAGCAATGACACACATATTTCGTACCGTTTGTTTGCCAGCGAATCTCATCATATTTGAAGAAATTATATTTCGATAATACTTCTTACTGTTTCGTCCCTTTTTTGAATGAACAACTGTATAAAGCATTATCTTATATATTCCAACAAAGGATAAAAGAAATGTTACGTTCCAAATAGATGGCAAACGATAGTTAAATTTTCTAACAGCTATATGTGGAACCATATATCCTAAAAATATCCCTGAAAAGAAAATTATCCATCCAGCTATTCCCGTCCAAGACTTAACGTCTTTTACAACCTCGCTTTTTCTACTATCCGTAATTATTTCTATAATATTGCTTCGCTTAATAAACTTTACCCCTGAAATGAAAATGCAGAGTGTAACAAAAATACAAAAACCCATACCATAGCAAAACCCTAAGGGTGAAAATTGATACTGCATTTCATGTGTGTCAACAATAAAAATCTGAAATATCTTCCATATAAAATAAGACAACGGTACACTTAACACCAATCCAACAGCTGATGCAGCAGAAATCACCACACTAAGCTCTTTCAACAGAACTTTTTTAAGGTGCTTTTTCTTTTCACCTAAAGCCATAAAAATACCAAATTCACGGCTTTTATATTTAAAAAAGAGTGATGATGCATAAGTCGTAAACACACAACACCCCACAATGGCAATTACAAAAATCATAGATGCCTGTTTTCGACTGTCTCCACCTTCTGGAAGTATTGTTTGCACCGTCTTACTGAAATATATTAAGGCAAAAGACGTCACAAGCATTACGGAAAGGATAGTGCAAAGCAATAACAGATAATAATTTTTGATGTTTTTTTGCCTAAGCTTTGCTGTGACATTATTCATTGTCATTATTGTCACCTCCAAGCACCTTTAATGTATCAAGAAGCTTATCCATAAACTCTATGCGTGTTCCACTTCGAGTAAGTTCCGTATAAACCTTTCCATCTCTTAGAACAATTACTCTATCACAAAAAGATGCCGCAAAGCTATCATGAGTTACCATAAATACAGTTGCTGAGAGCTCTTTTTTTGCTTGTGTAAAAGAGTCTATAACTGCCCTACTTGACTTGCTGTCCAGATTTCCTGTGGGCTCATCTGCCAAAATTACATAAGGATCATTTATTAAAGCTCTTGCCACGGCCGTACGTTGTTTTTCCCCACCTGATATTTCAGCTGGATACTTATTCATAATATGGCTTATTCCAAAGGTATCACATAATTTTTTGGCACGAGACTCCATTATATCCACCTCTTTGTCACCTATTATTTGAGGTAGACAAATGTTCTCAAAAACACTTAATCCATCAAGCAGCATATAGTCCTGAAATACAAATCCAAGTTTTTCATTACGTACCTCTGCAAGCTGTTCCTCTGATAGCCCCGCAATATTTTCTCCATTTAATAAAATTTCACCTTGCTCAAAAGGTATAAAACAAGAAATACAGTTAAGTAAGGTTGTTTTACCACTACCTGATGGTCCCATAACTGCGACAAACTCCCCTTTTTTCACCTCTAAAGAAATATCCTTTAAAACCTCATAAGTTGCGTTAGCATTATGATAACTTTTATGTAATTTATTTACTTCTAGCATTATTTTTTCCTCCTAAAAATGTTATGCTTATAGTTTAAATCAAAATCAATTTGTGTTAAATAATTCAAGTTGTAACATTTTACATGGATTTTGTAAAGTTCTGAAAAGAATAATTCAGATTATGGATTACCATTTTTTGATATGTTATAATTTTCTTATGGTAGGTGATAATCATGTTAAATATAGCTATTTGCGATGATGAGAATATCCAAACTAACTCTTTGAAGAAGGTTGTGAGCTGTTATCTTGAGTTAAAAGGAATTGAATATAAAATAAATGAGTTTTCAAATGGAGAAGCATTAATTACTGCAATAAATAAAAACTCTTTTGATATTATATTTTTAGATATTGAGATGGGTGGAATAAACGGAGTTGAAACTGCAAAAGAAATAAGAAAAACTCAGAAACATAGCATTATTATTTTTGTAACAGCGTATTCTGATTTTGTTTTTCAAGGATATGAAGTAAAAGCTCTCAACTATATTCTAAAGCCTTATAAAGATGAAAAAATCATACAGGTTTTGCAATCTGCTTTAGATGAGTTGATCTCTATCCAAGATGTTTTTTACATAATAGAAACAAAAAGTGGAACACAGAAAATTAACCTGTCTGAAACCTGCTATTTCGTAAGTGATCGACGTAAGGTCTGTGCAGTTACTTCACATGGAAATATAGAATTTTATGAAAAGTTGAATATACTTGAAAATCAATTGCCATCTTTTTTTATTAGAATACACCAACGTTACCTTGTTAATTTAAATTATATAAATGCAGTTGAAGGTAAAAGTGCTACTGTTAATGGTGAAAATTTGCCAGTAAGCAGAACATATAATCAAAATCTGGTTATAGCCTTTGCCAAAACTCTGCTTAAGTAGACATGTGAAAATAAATAACAAGTCAAATATACGAGTATACTGACTTGTTATTTATTTGAACTTGCCTAAGAAAGGAGAACTTATGAATGATCTTTTATCCATAGTGTCAGAGATAATCAAAGGCATTTATTTTTATAAGCTGGTAAATAAATTTGTTTGTGTAAAAGAAAACAAATTTATAAAGTTTATTGCTTTTTTTTCCATGTTTGCAATTTCAGGTGTAATTATTTATAATGCTGATGTTGTAAATATAAGTTATACTATGCTTTTGTTTTTTGTTGTAATGCTCACTTGTTATAGGGGTACAAAGATAGAAAAAATAAGTATTATTATGGTGCTTTACCCCATTGTAGTTGCTTTGAATTTTATAACAAAAGATATTTCAGTTAAATTATATTTCAGCTCAAGTCAAACACTATTTATGAGTAATCTGTGTGAAACTATTACCATATTATCTTGTATCTTTTGGGTTGTAATATATAAAATTTTTGGTGATAAATTCAAAAAAGCTTCAAGCTTGATTGATTATAAAACATGGCTTTTGGTTGATTTGATTTGCCTTGCACCATTTATCTCCATTTACGCAACAATTATTTTTACTCCATCTGGTAAAGAATATCAAGCTTATTTTATTGCTTTGGCTTGTATAATAACAAATTTAGGCGTAATTTATCTCATTGAATATATTGCAGAAAGCATTAGAATTAAAGCAGAAAATCGTAATCTAAAATTAGAATACAGTTATTATCAAGAACTCCTTAATAATCAACAAGAGGTCAGAAAATTAAGGCATGATATTAATAACCATTTAGGAGTAGTTTCCGCTTTCTTAGAAAATAAAGATTTAGAGGGTGCTAAAGAATATTTTGAATGCCTTTCAGACAAGTTTCAGGTTAGCAACAGACAGTTTTGCAATAATAGTATCGTAAATGCTGTTATAAATGCAAAATATAATTTTGCATTAGAAAATAATATTGATTGCTTTTTCAACATCTCAATCGATAAAGTTTTACCCATAGAAGATATTGATTTATGTTCAATTTTCGCTAACACCCTTGATAACGCAATTGAAGCATCCCTTAAAATAAACAAGCCCTCACAACGTAAAATCACTGTAAAGGCTCTCTTAGATAAAGGATATTTTAGTTATAATATTACTAATACCATTGGTTCAAAGGTTAATTTTTTTAAAGGTAAATATATCTCTGACAAAGAAGATAAGAAACTTCACGGTTTTGGTATAGAAAACGTAAGCTCAATAGTAAAAAAATACAATGGTATCATTGATATTAATTACTCAGAAACAAACTTTGAAGTCCTTATTGTAATAAAGGTTAACTAAAAAACCACCTAAGAATAATTTCCCAGGTGGTTAAATTTATTATTAATCAATACTATCTCTAATTAGTAACCATATTATCAGTCCTACAGGACCAAGTAAAAGAATTAAAAGGAATACCAAACACCCAGATTTTCCTTTCTCTGACGCATCCGCAGCAGCCCATATACCACACAGCAACCAAATTATTAACCATAATACACCCATATAGTTTCACTCCCCCGTGATTAAAATTAATTATTATTCTTTATTTCTTAATCTACAAAAATATTATTTTTATTAAAAAATAGTCTCTATATAATATATTAATGTAGTGATACTATTTATTCTTAATTTAAATCACACGTTGCTATAGGAAATATTACGTTAAAACGGAATTAAGTCATTTCCATCTATTATTTCAAAAGGATCATTCTTTTAGTGAATATACTTACAACCGCAGAACCATATCAACTTCCCCATCCACCACTTCACTCATTTTTTCAAATCCCAGTTTGGTATACATCTTCTCGGCGAGATGGTTTCCATCCTTACACGTAAGAACAATTTCATAGCATCTATCCTCATTTTTCATCCATTCAATGGCTAGCTTCATAGCCTGCTTTCCATACCCTTTTGACTGGTATCTCTCGTCTATCATGAGTTGCCAAATAAGATAATTATTATATCCCTCATTAAAACGCAACATAATAAATCCCACCATAATATCATCATTGTAAATTGCAAAAGGTGTAACTTTATCATAAGATGCAACTGCCCTGGCCAAGGAAATGTCATTCGATGTGACAAAATGTTCCTGGTCTTCAGCAACCTTCAATTTCAAACACTCTCTATAATTATCAGCCGTAACCTTTTCCAACCACACCATAACAATCTCCTCCCTTCCTATCACTCAAGAACTTTTCAATATAAATCTTTATTTAAAATTATATAACTATTATCAGCGTTCAAAGTTACATAATAATTACATTTTTTCTACAATTTAATAAGATAGTTTCAAATACTCTTAATTATAAAAAATAAGATAATGATCTCTCATTACCTTACATAGTTATATAGTGTATTGTATTTATTATTACTAATATTCTATCCTAAAAATAACACCTTATAACCTTAACACCATGTCCATTTCATCATCCACATAAACCTTTTTTTAACCGTAATTGTATGGAAGTCGCCCATCTTCTATAAGTGGGTGATGGATAATACTATTTTCAGAAGGGTTCGATATCCTTCTGAAGATACTATAGCTTACAAGTGTAAAATCATCAAAAATGTATATACTATAAGTATAAATGTTCTTTGATAACTAGATATATAAGGTTGTGATGGGTATACGAATATAGTGAAAACCAAGCTTAGCCTCCATCACGTAAAATATCTAAGGCAACTTAGAATACCGCAAAACGGTAACTACCCTAGGTCCTAGGGAAAGTCAAGCCTGAGGAGAACGCATAAGCCCTATATGGCGATGTTCTAGGAAACAGGAAAAATTCTAGTACATGATACTAGAAGCCCCCAGTTCTGCGTGAGCAACTGGTGGGAGGGTTCACTTATCTATCACCTTTATCTCTAATCAGTAACCAGATTATTAGCCCTATTGGACCAAGAAAAAAAATCAAAAGAAATACTAAAATTCCCGATTGCCCTCTGTCTGATGCATCCCTCGCACCCCATATACCACAGATCAACCAAATTATAAACCAAATTACACGCATAAAGTCCCCTCCATTATTTTAATTGATAGTTTCACTTTATTTTTGAAACAGCAAAAATATAAATATAAAAAGAATTACCCTTTTTATAATATATTACTGTTGTGGTGCAATTTATTCTTAATTATGATTACAGAATCATACTTGATTTTCTTCCCATTATTACTGTATTATAATAGTTTCCATCTTTATGAATACGATCTTTTATTAATAATCCTTCTTCTACAAACCCATATTTTTTATATAATTGAATTGCTTTTGTTTTCAATAATCATACATTACCTCCAGAGATTATATTGGATTTGTAATTATCAATAAAGTTAATTACATAAGGTAGCTCTGGACATTCAAAAAACTCTTTATTCTTAGCCATATGTACTAATTCATCAAGGGATACCCATTTTATTTCGCTAACTTCCTCTACCTGTAATTTAGCTGATGAAATATTAAATTCTTGTACTACTATATAGTTGTCCATAATTAATTTTCCACTTGTGGTTCTAGTTAATGGTTTTATATCTTTAGCTGGAATTTCAATTCCAATCTCTTCATAGACCTCTCTTATACAACCATTTAAACTAGTTTCTCCTGCACTTACACAGCCACCATGGGTTGCCCAAATATTCGGAGAGAAATTTTTCAACTCAGATCTCTTTTGAATCAATATCTCAAAATTACTATTAATAATCCAAATATTTGCGGCCAAATAATATTGTCCCTCTTTCAAAGTCTCTCCTCTCATAAAAACTTCTCCAGTTTTATGACCATTAATATCATAAATATCACATAATTCTGCCATCCTCTTACCCTACCCTCTATATAAATATTTCAATTATTAATTATACAATAAATTACAATTCAGACTCTATCTTTTTTACTTTGTATTCTCTTCAATCCATTTATATAATTCATCACTTTCGAAAATTTTCGTGCATGCTTCATGTCCCATATCAGGAATAATTACTAACTCTACTTTGCCACCTACTTCCTTAAGTGCATCTGCTATTTCCAAACTTTCTTTAACATTAATTGCCGTATCAAGTTCTCCATGAACAATATAAGAAGGAATATGACTTATTAGATTGGCATATTTAGGCAACATCGCTCCCCCTGCCACTGAAACAATACTTGAAAATAATTCCGGTCTTTGCATAGCAAAATTCCATGCTCCATAGGCACCTAAACTAATACCCACTAAACATATTTTACTTATATCCGCATTGTATTTACTCTTTATATCTTTTAATAAAAGCTCAATATCATTAATGTGTGTACCCCAAAAATTATTAGAGTGACACTGAGGAGAAACAATAATAAATGGTATATTTATCTCTTTTGCATATCTATGTATCCCATATTTCTTTACAAGATTGATGTCATTTCCTCTCTCCCCTATACCATGTAAGAATAGTATCACTGGAAATGATTCATCTTTTTTTTCATCATAGTTATCTGGCAAGTTTACTATATAATTAAGAACATTTCTTTTTTCAACATATGACATATCAGTAACTTCTATCATAATTTGCACCACCTTTTTATTTCATTTACCCTAATTCTATATATTTCAATTTTTATTTAATAATTCCTTTAAATTCTTCTTTAATGGATCTATATGATATAATGTATTTGCTTTTGATAATCTTATTGAACTAAAATAATGAGTAACAATAGGACAACTTTTTAACTTAAAGTTGTCCTATTGTTACTCATTATAAGAAAATGTGAATTAATAAAATTCTCTATTGTTGTTAATTTCTTTAGCCCTATGAATTAGCTTGTTATATAAATAAACATCCTTAGCATCAAAGTAGTCTTCAGTAAACTTATCCAAAGAAAACCAATCTACATCACTATTTTCATCTTCCTTTACTGTGAGTACTTCTTTTTCACTTGCTATAAGAATATATGCTACCGAAAGATGTTGATGTCCACTAACATACTTATTTCTTCTCACATGCCCATATACAGGTAAAATATCAATAGACACAATATTTTTTGTAAGAGGTATTACAGCATTAATACCTGTTTCTTCTTTTGCCTCTTTAATTGCAACTTTTAAAAAGTCTGAATCTCCATCAACATGTCCACCAGTCCAAGCCCAAGTATTTCGTATATTGTGGTGAACCATTAGCACTTTATCCATTTCATTGTTCATTATAAATCCTGAACTTGTAATATGTGCGAATTCATTTTTTCTTAATAAAATGTTATGTGGAAATGTCTCTATATAATCAAGAATTATCTTTTTATCTTGTCTTTCTTGTTCGTTGGCAGGAATATATTCCATAATCTGATTTATATAATCCATTGATGTCCTCCTAATATTTATCTACTTCAAAGCTTTCAATTTTTTTTATTTTACTCTTTGGAATACCTAGAAATGAATAAGTAATCTTAATTCCTTGAATGAATTCTGTATTACTATTTTTATCAAAATAAATTTCTAAATCTAAATTTGGATTATCAGTTTTAATTGCATAGTTTTTAATATCTTTATATGAAGCTTTAGGTTTAAATGAAAGTTCTTTAGAAACCGCTCCTGTTGTCTTACTTTCATCAATATAAAATTTATAATGGATATCCTCATTTTTTATTCTATTACCATTTTTATCAACAAGCCAACAATTTTTAATTTTACAATTAATAAATCCTTCCTTATGCATGTTAAATCCAAGATAATATTTTCTATTTACATCATAGTTATCAAATCCAGTTTGAGATACAAAATGGATATCATTAGTATATCTTATAAAGATTATAAACATAGCTATAAGAAAAATACTTACACCTATTCTTTTTTTAATTTGCATTTTCCCTCCCTATACTCTTTTATTATAAATCAATTAATTTCATTACTGATCTTCTTTTTTTAATTACTTCTTCTATATATTTCAAAATAATTTCAAAATTTCTCCACAAAGAGTATGCACACAGTATGTTTATAAGTATTTAAGTTTCATCAAAACGGAATCTCATCATACCTCATTTTCATTCTCTTAATTTGATCCAATAATGTCTCTCTATCAGCATTACTTAAAACTAATATCTCTAAATCTCGAAGCCCTTCATAGACTTCCTTATTCACCTTATCCTCATAACTTAACGCTTGAATTTTCATAAATAATTGCCTCCCTATATTTTAAATAAAATCCACTTACAAGTATCAATTTCATATTTTATCTGAAGTCCTCTCTCGATCCCATTAATTACACTCATGCAATTAAATATATACATCACGTTTCCCGCTAGTTTTTCCATCTCGCTAGTCATTACCTTATGTATTTTTACAACTTTCTCTTCACAATCTTTAGTAGTAACCCTGAACCTCACTGGATGAGGTATGCCTTCCTTATCAAACCAAGCAACAACTTCTATTGGCATTGCAACTACTTTCATATCATTTAACCTCCACAAACACATGTTTGTATATATTATATCATACTTTTATTAAGTTTATTCAACTAAACTAAAAAAAAAGAAAAAACTCGATGTTTTTCCTTCTTCTTCTTATAAATATTTATATTAATATACCTTTTGTTATGCAGATTCTTCCAAATGATTTTTTTGAGATATCTTCTCCGGTAATTCTCCCATAAATTTATACGTTAACGGTGCTTTTTCTTTTAATTCTTCATTTGTTTTATCATTTAAGTAATACATTGCAAAAGCTTCAGCAAAATATTCTTCACAATAACCTCCTCTGTAACCATCATTTGGAAATAACTTTTCACCTTCTACATTCATAATACTGATAAATTCGTTTAGACCCGATATCTTATCAAAAACATAATAATCAATTGCATGTGCAGTTTCATGCAATTCTAAGTTTATTGCACCATGTCCATTTTTATAAGAAGGTTCACTGTATCCAATTCTAGCTACAACTAGATTACCACCTAGACCAGGAATATCATCCCACGTTTTCCCTGTATTTTCCCATCCTCTTGGAGTAACACCTTTTAAATAAATATATTCATCAACATCTGTTACATTAGTATTTGTAAGCTTAATTTTTACATTTGCATTGGAAAGTTCTTCAAGTATTCTATGGTCTATTTTTGATAATCTGTTAATCATCTGTTTAGCCTCAGATTCATCATAATCAGTCTCAGGAAGAACTACTAGCTTGTCCATTATCTTATCATCATTAATATCAATGGATGCTATACTAAATTCCATTTCAACTGAGTGTTTTAAGTATACATTTTTTTTAGAATGCATTGTATCATTAATAGTTAATGTATACTTTTCTCCAGCTTGATAACCTTCTGATGGTGAACATACAATTATGCTTTTATTATCATCTCCTACAATTATATCTACATAAACACGAAAACCTTCACTATCTAATACATAAATATCATTAAATAATATTTTATCAAAATCAATTTCATCATTAAAATGTATTGTCCAATTTTTATATTGATCTACTACTCTATTTCCCGTAATATCTTCTGCCATTACATTACAGTTAAAAAGCAAAAGGACACAAAACATAGTTATATATACTATTTTTTTCATCATTCACCATACTCCTTTCAAACTAAATATATTCTACTTTCTTCAGCTAAAATCCTTCTAGAAATAAAAACTCCAGAACACCCTTTATTATGTTCTGAAGTCTTTATATTAATTTTATTTATTTATTTATTATTGTAAACTTAATCCAATTTGATTTATTTAACTCTTCTCCACTTTCAGAGATCAATCCATTTACAATTAAGTAATATGTTTTTCCTTTCTGATACTCATATTTTGGAGTTATCTTTATTGTTTTATTATTTACTACTGTGCTAAGTACCTCTACCTCATTGCAATTTTCATCATATACCTTTATACCATTGCTTTCAGAGCTAATCAAATCAATTATTTCATCCAACTCTATAACCCATTCCTTATTCTCTAAAACATCTTTATACTCTTTCATTTTAGTTTCCATATTAAGACTTACATTTCCTATATTGAATTTGTAAGTAATTTTTTTGCTAATTGGTTCTCCTAAAACAGAAAGAAGTTTATTTGTAACATATAATTTATAGGATGCTCCTAAAGTATAATTTTTTACTGGTGAAACAGTTACTTCATTTTTTATAGGGTTATATTTTAATACTGCTTCTACTTTGTTACCTGATGAATCTTCCACATATATACTCTCTTTTGTCATTGTGGAAATATCTATTGGTCTATTGAATTTAACTTTTATTTCTTTATCTTGCATAAAAGTCTTTGGAGTACTGAAATTAATAAAGTCAAATTCCCCTTTATCTAATTTAATTATTGTGAAAGTACTAAATTTAGTTATTCTAAATTTAATTCCTAATTCCCCTTCTTTGTACTCTACAACTTCTCCTTTAGTTACTACTTTTTCTCCATCACTATGCTCAATAAATACTGCTAAATTCTTTAAAAACTCTTTTCTGGCTTTTGATTCTTTCGGTATTGATACATCCTGTAAAGGAAGAATAATATCTACTGCTTTCGAATCCATATTTGTTTCTATAGTCATCGGTCTTCCTACTACTGAAACCGAAGTATCCTGTATGGCTTCTTTTACTATTTCCTCTTTTTTTGCTCTTTTGATAATTTCTTTTTTACCTTGAGTTTTTTTAATTGGAACTAGTTTAAAGAACAAGTCTTTCTTCATTTCTTTATCTAAACTTTGTATTGATTCTTTTGGTATATTTATTCTTGCATTTTCAGTGTCTATTTCCAAGCTAATGTTTCCTTTTGCTAATGTACTTATTGACCCTTTTGGGATATTTATCCTTGCTTCTACTACTTTATCCTTTTTATCTGGTAAGACTATTCTTGCTGTATCTTTGCCTTCTTCTTTTAGCTTTTCTGATGTTGCTTTGGCTTGTTCTACCTTATATACAACCTTATCTTTTTTATCCCCATTTTTTTCTGTTGTTCTTACTATATCTATCTCTGAAACAAGATTTTCTTTTCCATCTGTTACAGTAATATTAATTTTTTCTTTAGTTACTTCATCATTTGTATCTTCTTTTGGATTATATCCTGGATGCTCTCTTCCACTATCTCCAGTATCAGTATCTCCTGTATTTTTGTCTCCCTCATTATTATCTCCATCATTATCTTCTCCGTCCTTATCCTCTTCATCTGGATCTGATGGATAAACATCGACAAACTCAGAAGTCATAGTGATATACTTATCAAATGAGTAACCTTTTACTTTCTCACCATTCTCTCCTACATAATCACTTAATACTTCATAAGATACTTTTACAACAACATCACCATTGTTTTTAATTTTTAAAACTCCGTTATCATCAATACTTGCAAGTGTTTTCCCTTCAAGTATTTCATATTTAACCTTATTTTTATCAATACCAACATAATCATCAGACGATGCAGCTGCAACAGATTCTAGATTTTCAGGAATCCCCTGAACATCAATTTTATAACTACTTCCCATTTTAACAATGTTTTCTGAAATTACCTCTTCGTCATAACCAATTACTTCATCAGTTGTCATTGGAACATCTACTTCTTGTCCTGTGAATATATTTGTCATTTTTTTCATGGTTACTTCGTAAATAGGTTTCTTTATTGTTCTTGTACTGTTAGGAATATCTGTTGATATTACAACGTCTTTGATTGGCGCAATATTTCTAATAACTTCTGTCTTATTCTTAGTAATATTTCCAAAATCATCACTCGACTCAATTAAGAGCACTGTTTTAACATTTTCCTTATCAACAGGAACATTTCCTTCATAAATCCCTTTCTCATCAACAGGGATTGTTACTCCATTTACTTTTATTTTAGCTCCAACTTCTGTTCTTCCACTTACTACTACACTGTTCATATCACTAGAAATATATTCATTGTTTTGAGGACTGTTTATTAAGAGTTCTGGTCCTCTAGTATCAATATAAAACTTTAAGGATTCGTGTGACACATCACCATTTTCAGTTCTAGCTATTACATCCAGATAATGAACACCTTCAGTTAATTTATCCATTTGCAAATCAACTTTTTTAGATAAATCTGTTGTATTCTGCAGTTCTACTTTATCCAATAAAATCTTAATAGTAGCATTCTGATCTGTTTTTATAGTCAAAAGTGGAGATTTTTTATTTGCCCCTTTTACAGCAATATCTTCAGTGGTTGCTTCACCATCAGCATTAATCCCATAAGAAGTTTCTGTTCTAGTATAAGTATTCTCATCACCAAAATCTATATTTATGGATGCTGGGTTCGGCTTTGGTAAATATATTTTCTCACTATAAGTTGTTTCACCAATAATTGTTGAAGTATCATCAATTTTCTTAACTGGAGTTATTCCAACTATATAATCTTTGCCTGACTCTAATCCTGCAACTGTTGATTCTTCTGGATTTTCAGGATTGAAAGTTTCATAAACTCCACCAATTACAGCTTTTTTAATATTTCCTTCTACTGAAGCTGATCCAAAACTATTCATTAACTCTTTATTTTCATCAAATACTTCAATATAGTATTCATCTACAGTTTCACTGTTCTCCCAAGAAACATCTAATAATCCATTTCCGATTGTACTTGCCTTAACATTAGTCACTTTTTCTGGTGAATGAGGATTAATATATTCAATAGAATTTTTAGAGTATGCATATCTATGACATAATCCTTCTGTTTCTAAAATAATTTTGATACGATAGTTTCCACTTGGAGTTCCTTTTGGAATATCAATAGTGTAAGAATCAGGTCCTCCTTCTTCAACGTTATAGAATCCTAAAAGTACGCCCATGTCGTTTTCAAGTTCATCATCTTCGTTTACAATCTTGCTATCATCAACTAAGTAGAAACCGAAAACAGTTCTATCAGTCTTTTTATTTTCATCTGCAGTGTATCTATAATTACTTCCTTCCCAAGAAACATCTAATTTCTGTGTTGAAAGTGAGTTTTCCTTTATTTCAACTGAGTCTTTCTCCAATTTCGGCATTCTTTCGATTTCATAAATACTGCTAAGTTCATTATCAATAGCTACAGTTGAATATAAATAATATTTACCATTATTCTCGAATGGGAAAAGCATTGTATTATAAGTTTTATTATTTATTTCCCTTTCATTGAATAATACGCTGATATCTCCTTCTGGCAGTTGGATTATATTATCATCCTCATCAGTAATGTAAAATACCTCTGCGTCTTGTATGTTTTCTTTTGAAACAAATTCAGCCACTATATCTGAACCGTAAGAACTATTACTATCTTGTACATCTATAATGCTAGCATCTAAAATATTTTGGTTTGTTAGTTCTTTATTTGAACTCACAAAGAACTTAGCTCCTGATAATCCAGCTTCAAACCCTTTAATTATTCTGATGTTTTTATTATTATATTTTGTATCCATATGCTTAAGTGAAGTATCTTTTTCACCTATCACTTCTTTACCATCAAAAGTAGTTCCAGTTAGCTTATAAACGTCAATTTCCAATTCATCATCGTGCATAAAAGCAAGCACTGTATTTTCCTTAGTATCCATAGTTACTTCATAGATATATTCATTTTTTATTTCATCACTTATAGTATCTGTATAAGTAATATAATTAGAAAGTTCTACATCTGAAACAACAACAAATTCAACCTCTTCTTCACTTGAGTCAAATCCTATAAATGTCTCGTAATTTTTATCGTTATAAACATGATTTACAGAACTTAGAGAATATGGAGTATCTCCAATTATATCTGAAACCTTCCCATCTTCCTCGTGCTGTTCTCCTGTTTTAGCATATAAAGAGATATTTGGTTCTTCTTCTCCTTCATACTCAAAAACTAGTTTTGTATTACTTTTAACGTATCCTTTAACATCATAAACATACTTGTCTTCTAAACTTAACTCGTTATGATGATAATTACCTTCTGTTATTGTTAAAGCAGTTTTTGTACCAATATAATCACTATCCACTGGTACAGGTGAAAATACGTTATTATACTTATTAAAAGATGTTACAGACTTAATTTTTTTAAGAGAATTATTATTAATTTTATTCTCTTGTTTTTCAACATTTGTACCGATCAAATAATCAACTTTCTCACCATTATCATCGAATGTAGTTCCTTGATACAAACCACCCTTCGGTTTGATTAGGTCCTCTCCGTTATTAAAAGGTGTTGGTGCTAAAAGATTATTGTACTGTTCTGCTTGTCCAATATCAAATTTAAGCTTCCCTCTCCACCAATAAGTTGCACCAATGTCTACAGTTTTAAAGAGCAGGTTAATTCCCATAGCACCCCAAATCTTCTTGCTACTTACTCCAAAAGATACTCTTCCAATATTCTTTCCACCAACAATAGGAACGCTTCCTGGAATTTTTACCGTTAATCTACTAGAACCCTCAAAGAATATATCTGATATAGTTAATTTGGCTTCTCCAATTAATACATCTTCAATATTTATAGTACCCTTTGCTCTTAACCTGAAAAGTTCTGGTCCTCCTGTAATCCAAGTTAATCTCACACCTACATCTCTAAAAATATCAAGTTTCTTTATAGCTGCCCTTTCAGCACCTATTTCCAAGTACCTTTTTGTAAATTCTCCTGTAAATTCACCATCTAAAGTTTTTACAACATTAAGGTCCATTAAAACAACTACTGTAAATATTGCCTCTGGATTATCATAATAGGGATTAGTAAGTTCTACTAGATTACGAACACCACCACCAAGTTTTGTAATATACGCAGCACCTGCAAATATTGGAATACCTGGTTTTCCTCCTCCTGCTATAATACAATCACTTAGATACCAAGTATCATTTCTTTTTTCTTTTATCATCTTGAATTCTATATCACATTTTACAACCTGTACTTGAGCTCCACCTACTATTCCAAACTCACCATTATAAGTATCAACTCTTACATTAAGATTCATTTCTTTAATTATACCAATAGGTTCTGGTGCAGCTTCTGCATTTACAACTATACCTTCGTATCCTTTTGTTGAGAAGAAAACATCTTCAGCATTTACTACAACATTACCTGGGAGCATTGTTAAATCAACTGTGGCATCAAAGGTCAGCATATCAAGTTCATCATCTTGAACTACCCTTACTCCTCCAATTTGTACAGGTAATCCGTCCATGGCTTTGTTTAAAACTGCTCCCACTCCATCAAGATTGAATTGTACTGGTGAAATGCCCTCTTCTATATCCCATAGGGCATATTTATTATTATCTGCAAATTGAACTGAGAACATATCCATCCAGAAATCAAAACCATCACCTGAATTAATTCCAAGTATTCCTAATCCTGTAACAGATATTCCACCAACATCAGTTAATATTAAATCATCTGAACTCAGAATATTACCTTTAATTAAATCTACAGTTTGTTTTGCTTTAACAGCATGATCCATTGCTTCTCCAACATAACTGAAATCAAACTCCGCATCAGATAAAACTCCTGGTATTGATGTCCCTCCTGGAATTAATTCAAAGCTTTCAGGAATAGTTGTAGTTTTAGTTAATGCTTCTTTTAAAGTATCAGTCATACCATCATTTTCCCCTGAGAAATATTGAATAGAAGTTCTATTTTTCTCAACTAACGGTGGAAGATACTGTATAGTTATAGGAATTGCAGAAGTATAAGTAATGATGTTGTTTATAATAGCTTTTTTGTGTTGTGCATAAACAACATATTTTGATAACTGTCCGTTATCTCTAACACTTCTTATGTCACCACTTATTACCATAAGTACTTCTCTACTAAACTCATCTCCATCTTTTTTATTTGCTTCTTCTAATGCCTTATTTAATTCTTCAAGTTGAGTTTCATCTTTAATTGGTATTGGATGATGATAAATAGTTTCCCCATCTTTACTATCTGATACAATAGCCAACATACCATAGGTCCTTGGCATAACTGCTTTATCTTTCGACACTGTGATTGTACCGGGTATTTTATATATATCATCTTTTAATATATATTTAGATTCATCAGTACCTTCCGTGAATAAATCATTTAATATTTTTATTCTGAAATCCATCTCTCCAACATCAAATTGTTCTTCAAACATTATTTCTAATGAATTAGTTTCAAGAACTACATTAATGTTGTCAGATGAAACAACCTTATATTCACCTTTGTTTATTCTATATTGCAGTTCCCAGCTTTCCTTATTAGATAACAAAGGTATGCCTGTACAATTAACTGTAACAAGATTCTTACCGCTGTAATAAATCTCATTAGGAGAAATTGTTCCAAATGTTATTTGTGGTGGTGCACCACTTTTTGATGGAAGAACTAGTCCCTTTGAAACAGTATAAATTTCTTCCAGCTTAACATCTCCAACTTTTTTCCCTTCTGGAAGCTCATCTCCCTCTTGATACACATTACGTCTATCATATAACTGTACCTTATATTTTGTAGCGTTGTATTCTTCTCCAGCTGTAGCTTTTAACTTCCATCTGAATGTATACTGTCCGCCCTTTTTGATAAGCTTTGTACCTTTTAATCCAGCATCATTATTAAGTGAAACAGCTCCACCAGCATCATCAAATGTAAGATATGCCATTACATCATATATTTCCTCTGAATTAGGAAGATTATTTTCTATCATTACTGCAATTTCAAATTCACCATCGTTTACATATCCAGTTTTATCTTCATTCACTACCATTTGAGTTGGTGCTAATATATTAGTTGCATAAGTAAGTTCTTTATCTATTATTTGCCCAAGTCCAAGATAAGTTTCAAAATTAATGGTTTCATTATTACTAACAGATTTTGGTTCCCAATAATAAGCTATTGCTGTATCTTTGCTTCCATAATCACTTTCAACTGTAAAATTCAATTCCTCATTAACAGTGTAATCATAAGAAGTCTCTGATAGCCCCTGCCAATGACCTATTATTAACTTATCTGGTTTTATATTTCCCCATCCATTGGTATACCCATATCCAACAACATTAGGAGCAAACTCATTGTCCGTTGCTCTCCATATATCAGGTACGTTTTCCCCAGTAAATTCTATCTCTTTATCAAAAAAGTTATCCCCTATTTTTACTGCACATCCATCATTATCCCCTATCATGAGATCCTGTAATATTCTGGCACCTATATTAACCTCTCTGCCAGTATTATTTTCAAGTGCGTATTGAATATATACATTACCATAATTCGTATTGTTAGTATCATTTATAACACTTAATCTCTGAATAATATTGATTGCATTATCATTAGATCCAATTTTATAAGTTGTTACAATTGAATCTCCTTCTTTGACTGTTTGTCCAATCAATTTAGCTTTTTGAGAAAGTGAATAGGCATAGTTTTCACCAAATATATATTCTTCCCCATCTATTCTAAAAGTTGTGAAGGATGTTTCATTTTCTCCATCATAAAATAATAATGTTTTTTTCGAATCATTAGGTCTTATAGGATTACCAAGTTCTGTAGATCTTATATTAAACCTTCCTTTATTATTAACAGAAAACTCAATTACATTATTCCCATGAGTAACAGGTCGTGTTATTTCACTTGCCCAAGTTACTGCTGGGAATGAAATATTAAATATTAAAATCAAAAATAATACAAACGATATTATTTTTTTCATATTATCTTACATTCCTTTCTCTATACTTTAGACACAAATTTTTATGACTCATCATTCACTATAGAGATTTCATAGTATACTTGATTTATACCTGTCTCAAAATTGCAGTGCTTCAATGAATTTTCAGTATGTATAAATTTAGTTTTCACTTGAAATCTCAATAATGTATTTCCTTGAATATGCCTAGTATATGATTTAATTAGTTTTAGTGAAATAAATTGTTAAACTAGTAGTTTGTCCATTTAAGTCCCTAATGTAAATAGTGTACCATCCTGTTTTGTCAACAGAGAATTTCATTTCATCTTTGCCTTTTTTTCCATCATCAACAGTATCATATCTTATATCAAACAACTGTCCCCCTTGCTTGAATCTTCCATGCTTAACTGTTTCTTTTAAATATTTAATCTTCATGTTTTCAATAAAATTAAATACTCTTATATCAACTTCTTTATTCATTGTGACAAATGGCTCAGGATTTTCTCTTCCATCTACTATTACTGTAAAATCATCTCCAACAACTTTTACTGCTCTATCTACACTACATATATTTCCTGCTGTATCACTAACAGTATAAGTTATTGTTTTATCTCCTTCTGTAGTTATATCCAACTGAGAGATATTGACTTTACTATGAATATCTCCATCATGTGTGTCATAAGCAATAAAATCATTTAATTTAGGCACTTCACCTTTAAGAGTAACAACGTAATCATTAATAAGCTCGATAGTAGGTTTAATTCTATCAATATTCCTTACTCTTATTAAAATTGTTTTCTCATTTCCTGCTGCATCACTAACTCTCAATTGATAGTAGCCATTATCATCAAATTTAATTTTTATATCTCTTCCATTAACCTTAATACTTTGATTAATACTATTATCATTATTATTTTGGTCAATATCCTTATTAAGAATTAAATATTCATCTTCATCTATTGTTACAGTTGCAGTTACATCATTTTTTGTAAGTTCTGTTTCAGAATATTTAACTTTATATGCTGGTGCCGCTCTATCAATATTGTCAATAGTAGCAGTAATTTCAGTTATATTTCCTGCTGCATCAGAAACTCTGAATGTGAATTTTCCATTTTCCTTAAACAAATAACTGTCAATATTTCCAATAGTATTTAACACTTTAATTTCATACTTTTCTTGGTCATCATTTACAAGTTGAACGCTTACTAACACATCTTCCTTTGTTGATTTTTTTGATGCCTCTCCATTATAGATAAGTTTAACTATTGGTGCTTCTCTATCAAAGTTAGAAACTGCTAAGTTAACAGTTGCTTCATTTCCTATATCATCTCTGTATCTAACACTATATACTCCATTATTGTCAACATTAAACTCATATTTAGTTACAGAATTTCCATCTTCCACATCTTTATACTTAATACCATCTTTTCTTATTTCTAAAACATCAACAGGCTTTGTAGATAGAAACTGTACTTTAATATTATTTGCATTTGTAGGTTGTGTATAAAGAGAAAATAATCCTGCTCTTACTGGCTCTTTATCTATACAGTCTACTGAAGCTTTAAGGGTACTTATATTCCCTACTGTATCTGTAGCAACAATAGTTACAACCTTGTTTTCTGTAAATTCATAACTAAATGGTGCACTGTTATCTTCTACTCCATCAAACTCTACTTTCTTAATTGAATCATCTGAAGTTATAGTAAGAAGAACATTTTTGCTTGTCTTTCCGTTCAATAATTTACTAATATGATCAGTTCCATCTATTGTATAATCTAGATTAATAACCGGACCTGTCTTTTTAATTGTATTAGTTAAATCAATACTTACCTTACCTATGTTGATACCATTTGAAATCAAGAAATCGTATTTCATTCCCACTACAAAAGTTCTAGTACTTTTCCCTGAATTGTTAACAACATAGTATTCCTCAGGCATAGTAATGCTTGCTGTAATATTTTTATTAACAACACCAATACTTTCCACATTATCGTAGACTGTATCTTGTCCTTCCACCTGATATGCTGCAGATACCTTAGTTAAATCAAGTTCAGTATTAATAGTATTTATAATTTTTTCTTTTTCTGCTTTATTCCCTGCACTATCCTCAAAATAGTATTTTACAGTACCATTAATTCTTGTTGTTACTGTGTTAGTGATAATATTGTATACTACTCCACCTGCTGCATAGTTGTTTTCAGCAGTAAATTCTAAAACAGCATTATCTTCTTTTATAAATTCTACTTTAGTAACTGAAGTGGAATTTTTATCAGTAATTTCAATAGCTGCTGCTCTAGTATATCTATCAACTTCTGAAATCGTAATATTACCGCTTGGAACCGTCTTATCTATGTTTGTTATAACACATTCCTCTGTAGATATTACATCTTCACTATCCTTCTCGAGAAGATCAACTTTTATTGTTCCATTTTCCTTTACTTTAAATTCCGCTTTTATATAATTCTTGTCTTCATTTTCATCTAATTTAGTAAATATAATTGACTCTAATTCTATCGCTATATCATTAAAACGAATATTTTTGATTACCTTCTCTGAAGGAGCTTCAATTATTACAGTAATTTCTTCATTTGTTACTGTATCCGGTGTTACAGTAAATATATTCTCATCAATATTTGATATTTTGATTTTATCGATAATGATGTCCTTAGAAGCTTCATTACCTGCTTTATCCATATAAGCAACTGTTATTGTATCATTCTCATTGAATGTAATAACTTTTCCTCTATGAAGTTCCTTTCCTTCACTGTCTTTTACACTCTTAATTATTACATCTTCATCAAAAGCCAGAGAAACTTTAACTACTGAATTAATTTCTTCTATAGCTTCATATTCCTCTTGTGTAATCTCTTTTGACTCTCCCTTTTCATCAGTATACGTATAAGCAAGTACTGCCTCAGGTGCTATATTATCAAGTACAAACTTTCCAAATCTACTTTTAAAGATTCTTTTACCATCAACTAGTTTAGCATTTAAGTAATACTCACCATTTTCATTATCAAAAGTTACTGTATCTCCATTATTATACTCAATCCAACCTTTATCATTTTCATCTACTGCTTCCTCTGATGTTGAGAATTGATAATATATCTTTGGATTTTCAATATTGATATATCCACTACCTGTTGGTCTTTCTGCTGTTAATGTACAGTCAATAGACTTATACTTATGGCCGAAAATCTTGTTTGTATTTAATCTTATAATTGGTTTATCATCTGATATCCATGTAACTTTTGCAATATATGTATTTACATTACCTGCCTCATCAGTAAGAGTAAATACATGCTCCTCATTCTCTGTAAAAGTATAAGCATTTTCACTTAAAACAATGTCATTTGTATCAGAAATATTATCCTCAACATTATTTAATGTAACAGTAACTTCTCCTTCTACAATTCCCTTCTCGCTTGATGGTGAATAAATCAACTCAGCGGTTGGAGGTGTATTGTCATAAATTGCCTCTGCTTTAATAGTACTTTCTGTTATTTGTTCAAGACTATCATAAAATTTGAAATAAAAACTTTGAACTTCGCTTGTACTATTATCTAGCTGTATATTAACTATTTCAGAAGTTGAGCTGAAAGTACCTCTTTTAATCTCTGTATTACATGTCTTATCACTATAAATCACATAAGTATATTCAAGTTTGTCATCTACTGATTTATTCAATGTTAAAGCTATATTTCTGTCCTTTGTGATAATAATACCTACATTATCTATTTGGAACATTCCAATGTCTGGTGCTGTTGAGTTAATAATATATTTTTCTGAAACACTATTACTCACATTACCATATGTATCTGTTGCTCTAACATGTAAATACCATTCACCATCTTTATTAAACTCTGGTGTATCAATTTTAAAATCCCTAGAATTAACCCCTGAAATATCCAGAACCTCATAACTTTGAGGAATTTCAATAGACTGACTCCATTTATATTCAAGAGTATTAATACCACCATCATCACTACCTCTTATATGTCCAATTACACTTTTATACCTATTTCCTATTGCATTGTCATAATCAAAATTAATAGTAGGGAACCCATTATTATCTAGAAGAAAATCCTGTTTTACAATAATTTCATTGCCACAAATGTCTTTAGCGTAAATATGTAAGAATACATATCCATTAAGAGTTTCTTCCTTCCAGTCTTTAGTTTCTAAAAATGATTCTTCAGTAAGTAAATCACCATAATCCTCATTACTAAATACATCGTAATCTTCTGGTAATTCTGGCAATTCAAGCTCAAGTTGTTTCCATATTTTATCCTCTTTATCTCTAGTTAAATTACTATTGCTAAAGTAATACTTAAATTCTGTTAATAAGGTATGCTTATCATTAACTGTTACCCTTACCTTATGATTTTCTAGTGGATTATGGAATCCCTCACTAAGTGATTCAAAAGTCACAACAGGCTTTTCTTTATCAAAATAATAAGGTTCTGAAACAATGTAACTTATATTCTCAGCTTTATCATAAGCTCTAATTAGCAGATAATATGATCCATGTTCTCTTTCATCAAATGAAGGTATAGGTATATTATTTTTAGAATAATTGTTAAGATTATCCCCTGTCATCCAATCCTTATAATTATCTCTAAGCAAGTTATATGTATATGTTCCTTCTGTATACATTTCTTTCATATCAATTGTGTTTTCATTCAAACTTGTTGGAGAAACCCAACGGTATTCATACTTATCGTATCCTGAATGTTCTTCTTGTAACATTTCGAAATTTATATTCAAATCACCTACATATTGGTTTGTCCCATTTGGCGATAACTTTACATTAATGTGTGTATTGTCCATATGTATAGGTTGTGATGTCTGCCAAGATTTATTTCCTGCTAAATCTTCCATATAGGTGTGAATATAAAATTCCCCCGTAATTTCACGTCTATCATCATACAATACATCACTTGCTGTTCCATTTACGTAATTCACATCTTCATATGTACCAGTTTTATTAATAATGTCATACCTTTCGTCATATTGACTAAAGCTGTTGACACCTATATATAAATCATCATCAATTACTACATCCTTAATTCCTGAAATATCACTATAACCCGAATTTGGATTATCTCCTGTTCTAGTATAAGGATATACTTTTGCACCAAGTATACTATCATCTATAATTCCATTAGTTGGATGCTGTGAACTTTTACTAATTACATAGTAAAACACTCCATCTGAAAGCATACTGCCTATTTCAACAGGTGTAACAATTACTAATTGTTCATTTTTATAAGCTTCAGAAGAAGAATAACTAAAATCAACTCTAGGCTCAGTAGTATCTACAAAAATATTCTTATCTTCATGGTTGATCTTTGGAAATAGCATTGTAGCGTATCTGTCCTCTCCTGTTTGAAACATTCGAGCATAGTTACCATAGTCATCTTCAATTCCCATAGTTTTAGCCATATTAAAAACTTGATTATAGTATTCTTTATTCGCAGCACTAGCAGTGATAGTATGATTTAAAGAATTGGTGTTAGTATCATTTTCTGATACGACGTATTTATAAATAATCCACTCATTTTTAGAATAGCCTGCTGATGTATAATTATCTATATTAGCCTTTGCTCCATTAGTTAATGGTAGGTATCCGCTGCTGCTTACATATGCCTTTTCATTATCTAATAGCTGATCTAGCTTAACTTTAATATATACAATATCACCTACATTAAGGTATCTGCCTACCCCCTTGCTATCATCCCCATGAGCGACCTCATACTCAACTATGCTTATTTCTGGTGGATCTCCATCTATAGTAATATCTAACCCAGATACGTCTGAATAGCTATGACTACTGCCAGCAGTAAACTCATTTTCATAAGCATCTTTTATTTCAAACTTTTCAATATCAGATAAAAAACTACTTTTATTAATTAATGATAATCTCTTTTTATTTACAAGCCCATCTCTATCAATTTCCCTAGCATAATCGCCATATGCCACATCATACCTTAATACAATAGATTTCTCATCCTTTTTATATAAATACTCAAAACTCCCTGTCCCCGCTTCTCCAATAGTCATGTTAGTTTCAATGTATTTATCCGCTCCTGTTTCTGTAAGCGTTATATCTTCATCAAAAGTGATTACCATATCTACATAATTATCATCCCCGCTAAAGCTTAATCTTTCGCTGCCTCTTGTAAGTGGACTTGAATCATAGCAATCATCATAATAAACTACTGATTCTATCTCTGGCGGAACATCATCAATTATTGCATATTCAAAATTAATATCTGTCATGAGGATTTCATCTTTATCTCCACCACTCATTTCTATATATAATGTGGTATCGGATAAAGAATATAATTTTCTATCCCCTGGTGCACTTTCATAATATCCAGGGGTTTGAGATCCAGTTACCCCATTTTCATAATGATACAGCTTATAGGTTACATCCTCATCCTTATTCCAAACACCATCATCATCTTTTGGATTATTTTCACCATTAAAATACATTTCCAAATCAGCGCTTTCAATTTCCATAGTATTAAAAGCTACTCTGTAATAAATATTATATCCTTCATTCTGATACTCCATAATCTCATCAAATTCCTCTTGAGACATAGTATAAGAATATTTTTTACCATCATCAGTAATACTTAGTGATCCTCCAAAATAGGATATGCTATTCCATTTCCAATCTGAATCATTTCCATCTTTACTTATAAGCAAATTACCACTTACAGCAGCATAAACTTGTTCAGTTCCAAAATTAAAGAAATTTGCGATAATAGCCATCGCTAAGATTGCAACTGTGAGACATGTTTTGTTTTTCATTGTCACTCCTCCTATCCCTTATTTCTCTCCTATTTTTCCATTTCCAAGATTAATATAACTATACACTATTTTTAAATTTACTTATGATTTCCCATCGAATAAGCAATCAGAGATTTTCTAAAAAGTTATATCAATTTTAACTCCCCAATATTTATATAAATGTATAATTACCTTTAATTTCTAAATACGTATCTTCTTTGTCCCATCCAAACTTCGCTTTACAAATTTTAGTACTATTAATCTTTTAAATTCGCCTACATCTGCATATACGGGACATGCAAAAAAAAAAACAATATAACTAGAATAGCTCATAACACTGTTTTAAATATTTTTTACCATAAATATTTATTCCCCCTTACTAATTCAATATAAGACCCTCAGAAACTTCAAATCCATTGATATAACATAATATTGATTTCAATAAAAATTCTGTTCACCCCAAGAATCACTTTTTTTATTTAATACGTGAAAGTTTTCACTTGCCAAATAGCAATAAATCATAAACTTAAATATAGATATTATTTACATTTAATTTTGAAAAGTGATTTTTTGATAAAACTCAAGTATTCTCACGTTATTTATCAAAAATTTGTTGATTCTTACTTTAATATGTTTTATAGCCAAACAGGTCAAAATTATAACTAATATCTGGATATTCTCTATAAAGATTATCTCCATTCATATTAATCGGTATTTTTTTCAAAATAGTACTCATTTATATAATATATACCAATATATGAATTTTTTCAACATTAAAACCCTATATTTCGAACCTCAATAACCCAGTAATCGACAATTTATGAATAAATACTTAAAATATAAAAAAGCCGCATAAATACTGCCTTATGATAAAATTCGTTTGCGAAACAAATTTTATCATAAGGCAGTATTTATGCAGCAATTACTTTATATTAACACATTAAATAAGCATATTATTCACCTATGAAACGCTCAAACCCATCAACATATTTTGTTGGTAAAAACTCAACTATTTCATAATCAACCTCTTCAAGTGACTTTATGTACTTTAATGATAAAATAAACATTAAAGTTCTCCTCCAAAAAACTTTTTTTTATTTACCATATTGAATACCTTAAATCCTAAACATCACAACTTAGAACCGCAGCATCACAACACGCTTCTTCCACCCTATCACACAAGAACTTTTCAATATGAGTCTTATCAGTATCTTCTATAATAAAAGGTATGTTAACTATTTCATTGATTCCAAAAGTCTTTTTATTTATAACTAATATTAATGTATTTTCATTGAAACTATATCTTACTGCGTTTTTCCACGCAATTAAACTTCCCCAATAATATATTCCCTCTTCACCAAGACCTTCTTTTTCATTATGTCTGTATCCCAACACTAAAAGTAAAGGAACATGAAAATAAAAAAGAAATATTATATCTGAATTGAATTCCTTAAATCCCTTTGTCAAAATTACCGTTTGTATAAAAAATGATATCAATACTGCTATAAAGCATACAACTTGATTTTTCTTATTTTTTCTTTTAAGTATAAATTTTAATTCTCCATCCTTTTTCTTTTGAATTCTTATATTAATATAATCATATAGTATTATTGCAACTATACTTATGCCACATATAAGCTTTAACCAAGTGTATGCACTTAATCCTATGAATTCCCAATAAAAAAATCCTTTTGTTGCTAAAAACATACCTCCACCAATTGTTACTATGGTAAAAATCAACATACCTACAATGCTAATAATTTTATTTTTCATAATTATACCTCAAGGATCTCTTTCTTTTATTATAGTTTTTCTATAATACTCTTTTAATTCTTCTGTTTTAGGAAGGCAACAGTAATACCTTCATCTTTTACTATTTTCCTACCTTTTATTTTTCTATCCGATATACCTATCTTCTCGTCTTCTTTAATTTTAACATCTTCTATAGTAGCTATTTTTTCATTGTAAACATTATATAGATTTATATTAACATTTTTTTGTTTTATTTCTGGATAAGTAAAATTATCTTGACCTAATTCAAACTTTTGAGTTAACTTTTTATTTTCTTTATCAACAAACTCAAAATAATTAACATAAAAAAATTCAGAGTATCCTTCTGGTGTCGTAACGAACGATACAACTTGACCAATTCCGCTTGTGTTTTTTGTTATAAATAATTCAAAACATATTTTTTCACATGCTTCTTTTATAATTTCTCCATCATGTTTTTCAAAAACCATCTTATTACCATATTCATCAAAATAAGTAATCCTAGGAATTGTATTTTTATTTACTTGTTTTCCGCTTTTTATGTCTATCCATTTTCCTTTTGCATTCTTAATGTATATTGGTACACCTTTTTTTATTTCAGAATTTCCTTCTCCTTTGTGTAATTGCTTAAGTGAATATCCTCTCTTTCCAATCACCACAGTAAATTTAGGAATCTCTGCAAAGACTATAGTTTGCATAAAAAATGCTATTAATAAAAACATTGCTATTAATTTTGTCTTTGATTTCATAGCACATCTCCCTTTTTATATTTTGTCTTAATAAAATTATATAACTATAATCACTTGCTTTTGTTACATAATAATTACATTTTAATTGATATTCAATCTTAGATTTCCAAATCTTTAAAGCATGCTACAAGACTATTTGTAGTTCCTAAATCAATACAAATTACAGCCATAATATTTTCTCGCCTTCTTCTTCTATCTAAAATGTTCCTTAATATACTTTTTCCAGCTCCAAACCACATTTTATCACATAAAACCCACAATTTTTATTTTGATTTAATGTAATATTATCAGATTTTTAATACAAATTTTAATTTATACTGTCCCTTTTCCAAAAATATTCAATAATAAATAAAATAAATTTAGGGACATTTATCAATTTTTTCTGTTTTTTTGTTGCATTTTTTTTAAAATAGATGTACTATATGAGTGTAAACGAATATAGTGATATGAAATATAGGAGGGATACATATGGACTTTGTAGAGATATTCAAGATGTTGAGTGATGAAACAAGAATTAGAATTCTTAATCTATTAGTAAATCACCAACTATGTGTATGCGAAATAGAGACAATTTTAGAAATAACTCAATCAAATGCTTCAAGGCATTTAAACAGATTAAAAACAGCTAAAATCATAGATTCGACTAAAGAATCTCAGTGGACTTATTACACTATCCACGAAAAATTCAAAGCAGACAATAAAAAGCTTTATGATTATTTTCTAAATCAAATTGAAACTGATGAACAATGTATAAATGACTTATCAAAATTAAAAAGGTATGAAAAAAGTAGCTACACTCGTAGCGATATGAGAGAAAAAAAAGATGAAGTTGCTACGGCATTAAAAATCAAGTGCAACTGTCATAAATAGATTCAAGTTAATGGTAATCTAATGCATGTTTTTCTAAGGTGTATAATTAATATTAAAAGAGGGTGTTCTTATGTTTGATTGGCTTTATAAATTAATTGAATTACTAGTTGTAAATGTTTTTGGACTTTCTATGGAATCTGGCATTGGTTCAAGCGTTCATTTTTTCTTCTACGATACCATTAAAATTTTGATTCTACTGGGAACAATGATATTTTTGATTTCTTATGTTAGAAGTTACTTTCCTGCAGAAAGAACAAAAAAAATATTAGAAAAATTTGGTGGAATTAAAGGTAATATTATGGCTTCATTACTTGGTATTGTTACTCCCTTTTGTTCTTGTTCTTCAGTACCATTATTCATAGGATTTGTTGAAGCAGAAATTCCACTCGGAGTTACTTTTTCATTCTTAATAACCTCACCTATAGTTAATGAAGCTGCTTTTGCAATTCTTCTAGCTTCATTTGGTTGGAAAGTTGCTCTTATTTACGTAGTAACAGGGGTTGTTGTTGGTGTTATTGGTGGAATAATTATTGACAAGCTTCACTTGGAAAACCAAGTTGAAGAATATGTTTATCAACTTAAGATGGGCAGTAAACCAATTGAAGAATTAACAAGAAAAGATAGAGTAAATTTTGCAATTCAAAATGTTAAAGATATTTTTAAAAGAGTATGGCTTTTTCTTATTATAGGAATAGCTATAGGTGCAGCTATTCATGGATGGGCTCCTGAGGAAATTTTATCACAATACGCTGGCCCAGATAATCCTCTTGCTGTGTTAGTAGCTGTATTATGTGGTATCCCTCTATACTCAAATGCGCTTGGAACAATTCCAATTGCAGAAGCTCTTATAAATAAGGGGGTAGGTATAGGAACAGCTCTGGCATTTATGATGGCAGTAACTGCTCTTTCAGCACCTGAAATGATTCTTCTTAGAAAAGTTATTAAACCAAAATTAATAGCAACATTTGTAGCTGTAACTGGAACAGCAATTATTATTGTAGGATACTTATTTAACATTATATTATAGATAAAATGAAAGGAGTGTTATCATGATTATTAAAATTTTAGGCGAAGGTTGTTCAAAATGTGATGAACAATTAAAAAATGTAGAAAAAGCTATAGAGGAGCTAGGGCTTGAGGCTGATATCCAAAAAGTTGAAGACTTTAGAGAAATCGTCGTTTACGGAGTAATGTCTACACCAGCTCTTGTAGTTGATGAAGTAGTTAAATCTTCTGGAAGAGTTCTTTCAGTTAAAGAAGTTAAAAAATATCTATAAAAAACAAATGTTAAAAATTTGAGATAAGGGAGATATTAATATGAGTAAAAAAATTAAACTATACATGCTTTCTGGTTTCTTAGGCGCAGGGAAAACTACTTTTTTAACAAGTGTATTAAATGACATTGCTGATAAAAAAGTTGGAGTAATAATGAATGAGTTTGGAAAAATAAGCATCGATGGTGAAATTATAAAAAAAGATGGAATGGAGCTTGTAGAAATTAACAGAGGTTCAATATTCTGCTCTTGCTTAAAACTTTCATTTGTAGATACTATGTGTACAATGTGTGATATGGATTTAGATTATTTATTTGTAGAAAGTTCTGGACTTGCTGATCCATCTAATGTTGATGATATTTTATTTGGTGTTAAGCATAAAAAAGGTGATTTTTATGAATACAAAGGAATAGTCAGCATAGTTGATGCTCTTCATTTCTTCGACCAATTAGAAGATTTAGAAACTGTTGAAAGACAGATTAAACATTGTCATTTAGCAGTTATTAATAAAACTGACCTAGTTGATAAAGAAACTGTTGAGAAAATCAAAGAAAAAATCACAGAGATTAATCCTAAAGCTGCTATACAAGAAGCTGCTTTTGGTAAATTCAATTATGATTTCTTAAATGAAGATCTTCTTCAAAATCAATGGGCAGAATCAGAAGAAACAACTAATACCAAAGAAAACAAACCTAAAACTCTAATGTTAACTTATGAAGATATGGTTAATAAAGAAGATTTAACTAAGTTTTTAGAAGAGGTTTCAAAACATACTTTCAGAATGAAAGGCTTCGTTAAATTAGATGACGGCTGGAATCAAGTTGATGTTGTTAATAGAAAAATTGATTATAAGCCTTGTGATGAAAAACCTGAAGGTTCCCAATTAGTACTTATATCAAAAATTGGACCAGCTGTAATAAAACCAGCTATGGAAACTTGGAAAGAACTAATCCCAGTTGAAATGAAACTTAAAAACTAAGATAAATAAAAAGCGCGAATTTCGCGCTTTTTATTTGCAAATTCAGAAAATTAATTTAATTAATTAAATTCTCTTTTTTACGAACTTTATTTTTTTAATGCTTTTTTAATTTAAATATACTATAATAATAAAGTCGTCGTTTTTTGTCGATTTTATTATTGTTTAAATTATTAAAATTTTTTAAGGTTGGTGAAATTTAAATGTCTATGGTTTTAGGATTCATATGTATATTATTAGTTCTTACTATCGGATACATATTCTCAAACGACAAAAAAGGTATTCATTACAAATCAATTGGTATTATGTTAGTATTGCAATTTTTAACTGGCTGGTTTGTATTAGGAACTGAATTAGGAATAAAAATTCTTGATTCTTTAAATTCAGTTTTTTCTTCATTAATTACAAGTGCTAGTTCAGGAGTTCAATTTGTGTTTGGTGGACTAGCTCTAGGTGAAAATGCTACGTTTTTCTTTAGCGTATTATTAAATCTAGTATTCTTTGGTGCTTTATTTGAATTATTAAACTATCTAAAGGTACTTCCATTTATAACAAAATGGGTTGGTAAAATTGTAGGAAAGGTTACAGGTACTCCACAAATAGAAACCTTCCAAGCAATAAACAATATATTCTTTGGACAAAGCGATAGTTTGTTAGCTATTAGATCTCAGTTTAAATTCTTAAATGGAAACAGATTATTTACTGTATGCGTTTCTGCAATGGCAAGTGTATCTGCTTCTATAATTGGTGCTTACATACAGATGATACCTTATAAATACGTATTTGTTGCTTTACCTCTTAACGTATTTAGTGGTTTGATATTGGCTTCTTTATTCACACCTGTAAACATCCCAAAAGAAGAGGATGTAATAGATATTGAAAATGCCTCAGAGTGCAAATCATTACTTGATGCAATAGGTAATGGTGCTACTACAGGTTTCCAAACTGCAGTTATAGTTGGTATAATGCTTATGGCTTATTTAGGCTTAATTCATTTTATTAACACTATATTATCTGCTGTAGCAAACGGTTTAACTTTAGAAACTATCTTAGGATGGATTTTTGCCCCTATTGCTTTCATAATGGGTGTACCAACTAGTGATATAGTTTCTGTAGGTGGAATAATGGGAGAAAAAATCATAGCAAACGAATTTGTAGCTATGGCTCATTTGAAACGTATATTAGAAACATTACAACCTAAATCAATTGCAATAATATCAACATTCTTAATATCCTTTGCCAACTTATCAAGTATTGGTATGGTATTAGGAACATTAAAGGTATTTGATGTGAAAAAAGCAGAATTTATGACGAAGAATGCAGGTAAATTATTACTTGTTTCAACTTTAGCTTCTCTACTTACTGCTTGTGTAGTTGGAATAATATCATAAAAAAAAGCAAGCGCTGTGAAATAAAGTGTACCCCTTAAAGTAGACATAGGTAAAAAGAACCCTATATACTTACTTTAAGGGGTCATTCTTATGCTTCAAAACTTCTAAATTACAACAACATTAGCTTGCATAAATCTGCTTAATAACTTCCTCAATATTAATATTACTTATATTTATATCATGAATGGAAAATGAATCTAATACTTTATAGAGCTGTTCTTTTAAGTTCTTTTTATTTAAATCCACTTCAACTTCTAGACTCAAATCCTTTAAACTTTTAACAGTAAATAGGTCTAACTTTTTAGGATCTGGGACTTCGAATAACTGAGCTTTAATAACTCTTTTATTTTCATAATAATTTTTTAAATTATCAAAAGAATCATCATAAACTTTCTCACCTTTGTTGATGATAGTTACATTGCTGCATAAATCTTCTATGTCACTTATATCATGAGTAGTAAGTATAAAGGTTGTTCCCTTCTCTTTATTAACATCTTTAATAAACTTCCTTATTGCGTCCTTTGAAATAATATCAAGTCCTATTGTAGGTTCATCAAGAAAAACTAGTTCTGGTTCATGAATAAGAGCATTTACAAATTCACATTTCATCCTTTCACCTAAAGAAAGCTGCCTTACTGGCTTTGTTACAACCTCCCTAATATTTAATATCTCAATAAAAAAATCTATATTTCTTTTAAATATGTTTTCTGGAATATTATATAGTTTTTTACTAAGAGAAAAAGCATCTATAGCCGGAAGATCCCACCACAATTGAGTCTTCTGCCCAAAAAGAGCACCTATATTTTTTACATATTTTTCTCTATCAATCCAAGGGGTGTAACCCATTACGTTAACTTCTCCACTTGTTGGATATAGTATGCCTGTCATTGTCTTAATAAGTGTTGATTTCCCTGCACCATTAGAACCTATTAAGCCACGTATCTCCCCTTTTTTAACCTCAAAATCTATATCCTTTAATGCTTCTACATACTTGTATTTTGTTTTAAAAACAGATTTAATAGATGAAGCTAATCCCGCTTTTGATCTACTAGTAACTTTAAAAGTTTTGTTTATACCTTTGACAGAAATTATATTCTCATTCATATTTAAATTTAACCCCCTGCACTTGTATATTTTTTCAATACTACTTTCCAGAAAAAAGAACTTAAAATAAAAAATACTACAATACTACCAAAAGTTAAAAGCACTTTTATGTCTATCCTATTCAACAGAATCTGCGCTGGGAAATAAACGAATATGGCTATTGGCAAAAAGCTCATAAACATTATTTTAAGATACTTTGTATATATCTCTAATGGATATTCAGAAAACTTCAAATAAGCTTCCATTATCCCTCGTACTCCACCATCTGCTACAGTAAGTATTATTATACTGCAATGTAATATATCTAAAGCTGCACTTAATAAAAGCCCAAAGAGAATACATAATATAAAAAGCCCAAGTTGCCATAAGGTTATGGTTAATGTGAGTTTTACTATTGAATATATTGTTAGAACTACACCTACTATCAAAGTTCCTATTCCATCAAGGCTAAAAGAAGAAGCTAATAATAGTGCCATTGGTGGAAAAGGTCTTAATAGAAATCTATCAAACTCCCCTCTTCTTATTAATCCAATGAATTGAGTCTTAGCAGTACCAAACAGAGTATTTCTAAGTCCAATAGTAGTAAGAAGCACTCCTTGAAAAAGAATTATCTGTTGTAAACTCCATCCTGGAAATCCTTTTGTTTGCGTGAAAAATAAATATTGTATCAGTGGTCCTGTTAATGTGAATAATAAAGTAATTATCATCCCAGTAAAAAAATTAAATCTATATTGCATGCTTCGTGAAATATTTAGCCCACTATTCCATACAAATACATCAATTAAACTCATAATTTTTTTCATAATTAACCTCCAACTGCACAATAATTTTTGATTACCTTATTGTACAAAAACTTGCCTAGAATAAATAATACAACACTCCAAAGCAGTTGAATAAAGAATATCTTATAGAATATAAATGTACCTTGTGCCTTTTCTGAATTTAAAAAGAATTGAATTGGCCAATAATAAACATACTTGAAGGGCAGTATATCCAATACAGTATTAGCCCAGTTAGGAAAAAAATCTAATGGTATAAAAGCCCCTCCAGCAAAATTAAATAGGAAACCTTTCAACCTTATAATAGAGTTGTTGTTTTTAATGTAAAATGCAGTTAATCCGATTATATAATTTGTAAGAAATGCTATTGCGAATCCTCCGATATTGAGAATAATAAATTTGAAAACAGAATTAAAAGTAATAAAGGTTGGAAATATTACTAATGAATAGACTAAAAAAGGTAACATGAATTGAATTAAAATAGCAGGAATTTTTAAACCTATTCCTTGTCCAAGTTCTATTTTCATTATTCCTACAGGTTTTAATAAATCAATACTTAAATTACCATTTCGTATTCTTGTGGATATCCTTGAATCTGCATAGGAATGAACGCAAGTGTTAACAAAAGTTACTGCTGCAAAATACCATACCATTTGTTCTAATGAATACCCTTTTATGTTTTGAGAATTATTATAGGCATAAATACTCCTAAATAAGGGAAGGTATATCATCACAACAGCTGAATTTACAAAGAACATTATGAAAAATGCCCTTTTGTGTTGAAATAATACCTTTAAATTTAGCTTTATATACTCGTACAGTATATTCATTCAATTCTCCTTTCAATATTAATTATTTTTCCGCGGAATATTATTATATAACACACACCCATAAATTGTAAGTCTAGAAAAAAATTTATTTTTATGGTATAATATAATAGAGGGGATTTGTATCATAACACAGTAATCTTAATTGATATCTAAAATAAAAATTAAAATATAATAAACAAACTCAAGTAATTCCTAAGAATTACTTGAGTTTGTTGAAAAAGTCACATAAACTACATCTCTAATTTTCTCTTATTCTGTTCCAAATGCTTCTTATCTCTAAAATATAACCCTGTATCTATTGAGACCATTACAAAGTTCAACATATATAAGAATATAACATTATCATATGAATTAAAAATCTTATGTAATATTCCAAAGACATAACCTACTAATAATACAAATAAAAAAGCTACACTTTTACCTTCAACAGGATTAGCAAATTCGATTTTAGTCTCAACTTACTTTTCTTTTTTATTATACTCTAAACTTACCTAATTCCAATTCCATCTTATTTGCCAATTCACTTAGCTTATCTGCGGAATTGGCAACTTCTTGTACTGTAACACTTTGCTGTTCTACAGAAGCTGTTACTTCTTCAGCACCTGCTGCTGTTTCCTGAGATATACTTGATATATTCTGTATTGAATCTACTATCGCTTCTTTATCATTATTAATCTCTTTAATAGAATCATTCATAAATTTAATTTTAGCTATACTTTCTTCTACAGATTTAGATATTCTTCTGAAGGATTCATTTACTTCTTGAACAGCATCACTTTGTTCTCCTGCAACCCTCTTAACTTCATTCATTCTATTTACAGTATTATTACTGTCTTCTTGGACTTTAGAGATTATTACCTTAATCTCATCTGTAGCCTCCTTTGAACCTTCTGCAAGATTTCTAATTTCATCAGCAACTACTGTAAACCCTTTCCCTACTTCGCCTGCTCTGGCAGCTTCAATAGATGCATTTAATGCAAGTAAATTTGTTTGATCTGATATAGAATTTATTGTATCAAGTATAGAATCTATACTCATAGTATTATTATTTAATTCAACTACAGCCGCTTCTATTTTTTCAATAGCTTTTTCATTGGAATTGGTTTTATTCTGTAACTCTTGTACCAAATTCATACCCTCTGAATTTGCTTCTGTTACCTGATTAGTACTTTCTTTAACCATTTTTGTATTATCTGCTAATTCATTTAATTTTTCAGATAAATCATAGGTAAGCTGATCCCCTCTTTGAGCATCATCTGCCTGCTCTGCCGCTCCCTTAGCTATTTCTTCTACTGCAGTATTTATTTGTTCCCCTGAAGCACTTGTCTCCTCTGAAATTGCTGCTAAACTTTGAGAAGATTCATTTACTTCACTAGATAAATGTTTTATATTGCTAATAAAACTTCCTACAGACTCTAGCATTATATTAAAGCCCTCTCCTAATCTTCCTATCTCATCTCTTGATTTAACATTAATTCTTACTGAAAAATCTCCCTTTTTAACATTCTCCATAATCCTCAAAAAGGAATCAATTGGCTTGGTTATTGTTTTTGCGAATAAAAAAGCTATTAAAATAGAAACTAATAGAGAACCTATTCCTATGTAAGTAATCCATTTAAATAAAACACTAGTATCATCATGAATTTCATCAATATAAGTAGTTCCAAGAATATTCCATTTTAATTTTTCATTTTTAGTAAATACAGCAATCTTATCGTGTTTAATGCCTTCTTCTTCATATGTATACCCAACATTTCCTTCATCATCTTCTTTTATAGCCTTTGATATATTTTCAATTCCTAAAGGCTGAAGTAAAAGTTCATTGTTAGGATGCATTATAACATTACCATCATAATCCAATATAAATACATACCCTTTTTCTCCTACTTTTAGTGAATTAACTTCTTTACCTAATTCATTTAATGTAATATCTAAAGCTAAAACCCCTACAAATTCGTTATTGCTGGATTCATTGAAGACAGGAATTGCCGCTGTTAATACTAATTCTTTAGTCTTATCATCCAAATATGGTCCAGCCCAAACAAACCTCTTTTCATCTTTTGCTTTTATATACCAAGGTCTCTCAGTAGGGTCAAATCCTTCTACATAACCACTGTCTAAATGTGAGTAGAATTTTTTAGTTTTGGTACCTATATAAATATCTAATACTTGGTCATGAGATTTCATAAAGTTATCAAAATGCTCCATCATTTCCGGCAAATGTTCTTGGTTAACTTCAATCTGCTGCAGCTCCTCATCATAAGACATCTCCATAAGACCTTTCTCAAAAACATTAAGATAATTTGTTATTATTTTATCGGTTTGCTTTACTAGCTGTAATGTAGTACTTTGTAAATTTTCTTTCAAAATATTTTTTGATTTCGAGTAAGATATTCCTCCCAGTACACCTAATGGAATAGAAATTAATAAAACAAACATTACTATTAATTTAAATCTTATTCCTTTTTTCATAAGCTTCCCTCTCTTCATTTTTTTCTCTATAAAAAATCACCAAGGAAATATTCTCCTTGGTAACCTTTTTATTTTACATTAAATTTTGATATAAATCAATAAAAAATCATAACAATCGAAAAATATCGACATAATATGATTTTGCACAGTGAAAAACCTATATATGTATTTTAAAACGATATTGCATATCTAGGTCTTAGTTATACTTTAAACTTACTCTTTGGAATGCCCTATTTACTTCATAAACGGCAGTCCTTTGTTCTCCTGCAATGCTTTTAAGATAATTTGTTATTGTTTCCTCTGATTGCTTTACTATTTCTAATGTAGAGCTTTTCAGATTTTCTTTTATAATCTGTTTTGATTTCAAGTAAGAAACTTCCCCTAACGTAGCTAATGGGATTATTTCTTGCTATCGAATCATTTAAAAATTCTTACATATGATAATCTTAAACTGTTTCTTCTTCTTTCCAAAACACACTACCTTCTCCTCTTTCTCCAGTTTTTCTGTCAAACAATGAAATATTCTTGAGCTTCCTTTAAAACACTTTTATTACTATCAAATGTTAATAAATCAAGCATCTCACTATAGTTTAGCCACCTGTATTCTCCAATCTCCTCTTCTTGAATTTTTACACACTGATCTGATGTTTTCCCAATAAAAAAAATAACTTCTTTACGAATATCTTCAGCTAAAGAATACTCAATCTTGGTTCTGAATCCCTCAACCAAAGTAATGTTTAAGCCTGTTTCTTCAAGAACCTCTCTTTTTGCAGTTTCCTTTTCCGTCTCTCCTTCTTCCACATGGCCTTTAGGAAACCCCCAATGTCCATTAACCTTACTTTTAACCGCTAAAAACTCTAAATCCCCATTTAATTTTCTGTATATAACCGCACCACATGATTTTTCCATACTCATTATTTATCCTCCTAAGATTATGTAATTAACTTGTACCATTTTTCAACATTAATTATATTTATAATAAGATATATTATTTAATGCCTAATATTAGATGACTTCTTTTAGAATATGTAAAAGTATATGTATCTCCAATTTCCACACTCTTTAATCTTTTGATATATGAGTAACCTTCATGGTCAACAAATATAGTAATGTGCCCTCGCCATCCTTCTGAAATACCAGTTACTGTACCTTGGGATATATAATTATCTTTATATATAAAATCAAGCACTGGCTTACTTAATATATTAATTTCAGCAGTAACTATACAAAGTATTAAGATTCCTTTTATTATATCTGCACATATCTTGTTTTTCATTCTTAGTTTTTTATAATATTTCCAGTCCTCTAAACCATACCCAAATACTATTAATACCAATGTTAAAACCAATATACAAATAACTTTTTTACAAATATCTATTACTAGTAGAGCATCTTTTAAATCCATATTTTCATAAGCTACTACCATTACGGTAAAATATATTAAGAATAAGCTTATTAAAAAACCAAAAAAATATATATTGGAATGCTTATTTAAAAATATTATTTTAAACAACATTTCTTCTATGGCATCTCTTTTCTTCTTTTCACCTCTCACTGGATGATTGTCTACCCTGAGTTTATTCTTTTTAACTTTTTTCATTGGCAGTTTTACTATTAGTTTTTGGTTGCATTCTTTACACCTTAAACTTCCATCAGTGTACTGCCTTTCGCATTTTGGACAATACATACTCTTCTCCTTATAAATTATCTATCAACAAGAACATTCCTGCTCCCCCACTAGTGGATGGTCTTCTCTCAAATCCGAACTTTTCATAAAAAACTTCTTTCCCCTCAGCACTCATAAGCTCAACACAGAACTTCCATCCTTTTTGTGTTTTCTCTTTTAAGAAAGACAACATATCATTAATAAGAAGCTTTCCAAGACCTTTTCCTTGATATTCTGAATTAACTACTACATCCTTTATAAAGTAAGACATGCTGTTGTCTCCTATAATTCTTCCCATTGCAATAATTTCATTCCCATCTGTTATACAAGCAGTATATAGGGAATTATCTAGCGCTAATTGTATTTGTTCAATTGTAGGATGTGCCCACCCAACTGATTCTACTAAATCAATAAATTTTTCTGCTGTCAAAATGCCTCTTTTTAATTGGATCATATGTATCCCCTTCTAGTTTATTTAATCTGCAATTTTATAGGAGTAAATCTTATCCCATCAACAATCTTTTCTGAATCAGTACCTTAGCTTGTACATCCTACTTAATTACTAGTTAACCTCATTTCTATAGTATTAGGCTTAAATCCCATAGATTCATAAAACTTTATAGTGTTATTGTTATCATAAGAAACCGTAATGTTGATATCTTCGCAGCCATTATTTTTTAACCATTCAATATGACGATTCATTAGTTCTTTGCCAATTCCTGTGCCTCGTGCTTCTTCAACAACATGGAGTGTTTGAGGCTCACCTTGATTTCCTTCAAATGTGGAAATACAGTATCCAAGTAATCTGCAACTCTCTTCATCCTCAGCCAGTGTAATTTTTATATGCTCTTTATCAAAGGAGCTGAATACATTTATTCTGTCTTCAAAAACAAGATCTGAATAGAGCTCTTTAAAAGATTTTGATATCTCCTCATGAAAGTTTCTGTTTCTCTCCCAAACTTCTTTAATAATTGCAACCTCACTAAAGGGTATATCTCTATAACAAACCATTGATTTCTTCCTCTCTTTTTATATTTTTACTAATTACATTTACCTAATCTGAAATTTCATAGGAGTGAACCTTATCCCATCAACAGTCTTTTCTAAATCAGTATCTTGAAAACCTAACCTTTGATAAAATTCTACTGCATAAGGCGATGAATTAAGGGTTATCTCTTTTATACTAGGATTATTTTCAACTGTGGATAATACTGTTTCAAATAACTTTCTACCTATTCCCTTCCTATGATAGTTTTTATCTACAAATAGCAAAACTATATGACTAACTTGTCTAGTTGCAACAACTCCAACAATTTTTTCTTTATCATAACACACCCAGAAATGAAGATTTTCATCATCAATCATATTTTTTATTGACTTAAAATCTAAAAACTCCACAAATTTTTTTATACCTTGTTCTGAAAAGTCTGGTGCTTCGAATTCCATAAAAACATTGTATATAAGCTCTAATGCTCTTTCTAATTCCTCTATTTTTAAAACTCTAACCTGATATTCTAAGGAATTATTCATACTATTCCACCTCCATTTTCTTATTGCCCCTATCTCCCTCAAGTTTTATACATGTAAATTATATCATGGAATTACAATTGCAACCATTAACTAACACATGACTCTCTTCTAAAACAAAGATATTTTTAGCACATGAAAAATACATATTATTAATAATAAAAAACCAGAGAAATTATTTCCCTGGCAATTTATATGCATAAGATTCTGACCACTAAGTGTCCATCTCCCTATTTTCTACTTTTTTCGAGTGGTGACAGTCCCCTCTATTTCAAAGCTGTTTTTCTCAAACTTATTATTTTTCAAAACTACACACTTTTTATAGTTTTCATCAATGAAGGCCTTACTATCATTTTTAGTAAATGTACAGTTTTCAATTGTTACTGCTCCTTCAGCTGCTCCATATCCAGATATAAACTCATCAAATTTAGCTTCATTATTTTCAAAGATACATTCATTAAATTTTACGTTGTTACATGTGTTTATTATCGCTCCATGAAACTCTTTATTGTTTCTGAAAATAGAATTTTCAAAACTAATATTAGAAGAGTTATCTATTGTCATTATTCCATAACTACATTCCTCTATAATTGAATCTTTAACAAAGATATCATTTGTACCTGTAATTGTTAACCCTTCAGTACCACATCCATAAAGGACACAATTTTCAATATTGATTTTTTCACAATAGTCAAACTTCAAAACTCCGCCAGTACAATATCCTTTTCCTCTTGTGTGACCTATAGTAAGATTTTTAAAATTAATTCTTGAGCAAGAGTTAAAATTCATCACATTAGCATATCTTGGATCAACATATAATTCTACTCCCTCTTCCCCCTCTAACGTCATATCTACTATGTTACTGAAGATTATTTCTAACCCATCAAAAACTTGACCATATCTCACACATGAACCTTTTTTATCATAATTTAATAAGTCATACTTACCTTTTTTTAAACGAATCGTCCTATGTGATCCTAATGCAGCTACCAATTCTTCACTACTTGAAACAGTAATCACTTCATTTTCTGCTATTTTATTTTCTGATATAAATATCTTTTCATCTTCTTTTATTGTAACCTCTTTAATACCAACTATTTTCTCCTTAGAAAAATCATATAAATTGATACTAACTTTTTTTGCTTCTATATCTGGATAAATGTAATTTACTTTACCTAATTCAAGTATCTCAGTTATGTTTTTATTTTCTTTATCAACTAACTGAAAATAATTAACATTAAAGTATTCAGAGTATCCTTCAGGTGTCATATTCAATGATATTACTTGTCCAAGTCCACTTTTGTTTTTTGTTATAAATAATTCAAAATACATTTTTTCACTTACTTCTTTTATAATATCTCCATCATGTTTCTCATAAACAACCTTATTACCATATTCATCAAAATAAGTAACCTGAGGAATTATATTTTTATCAACCTCTTTTCCACTTTTTGTGTCTATCCATTTCCCTTGTGTACTCTTGATATATATAGGTTGTCCTTTTTTAATTTCAGCGCTTCCTATCCCTTTGTGTAATTGCTCAAGTGAATATCCTTTGTCCCCAATAACCACAGTGAATGCAGGAATATCTGCAAAAGCAATTGTTTCCATAAAGAAAACCATTAATAACAATACTGTAATAAATCTTTTCTTTAATTTCATAACTAATCCCCTTCTTACAAAATGAATTTTATACCAATAAAATTATATACCTATTCCCTCTCCCATTAGTTACATAATAATTACATTTTTGTTATATAGAAACGTGAATTAGAAATGCAATTAGAGCTATTCCTTTCTCATATGAATAGTGCTTATCGCTATTTTAATTTTTTCCACTTAGCACTTCTCCCTTTACCTACAACGTCAATTTTCCCTTCTTGCTTTAATTTATTAAATACTCTATTAATCGTAGATTCTCCAATATCAGGACAAATATTTCTAATTTCCTCTTTAGTAAAATAACCTAAAATTCCTTCAATGGCCTTCTCTACTCTATGACTTTTACTTCCTTTAGTTTTAATTATAATTCCAACTCTATTCTCTAGTTCTTTATACGCTCTAATCATAACTCCTAAAAAATATTCAAGCCATATATTAAAATTATGGCTCCCATCATGCCAGAGCATTGAAGATTTATTCAGTGCTTCGTAATAAGTTTCCTTGCTATCATCTCTTTCTCCTTTATTTATTAATATTATCATTTTATCATAAACATATTCATTTTCGCATAAAATGAATATGTTTATTTTAAATTATAGTATTTTACTATAATAAAACATATTCATCTACGCATTAAATGAATATGTTTTGTTATAGTAAAAGGAGGAACTGTTTTCCTCCTTTAATATATAGTATAAATATTATTAACTAGGCATTTTGTTAGTTCAAGATACTCGTTTATTGCGTCTAAAGCGATTGTTAATTATCAATCCCTTGTATCATAATTAAGAAAATTGTGAAGCAATTACAGTTTAATCCCAGAACATTTCCGATAAATTGGAAATTACTTTTCTAATTCCATAAACATATACATTGGTATTTTGGATAACCATTTAATTCTTGATGACATATTCAGCTGTTCTTCTGATGGAATTGGCTCATTCAAATCCACTACTGTAAACTTGTTCCTTATGAAAGCTTTGATATACTCTGATAGGGTTCTATGTCTATATATTACGGAGGTATCAATACCTTTAATATCTCCAACCCATTCTGTTGGATTAAAATAATCGCTAACTAACACCTTTATTTTATCATCTTCCAATATCCATTTACTTTCTTTTGGCTTAAAACATGGATGCAATATAGATATAAAAACCCTCCCATTAGGTTTTATAACTCGATATATCTCTTTTAATGTCCCATCAAGGTCTTCTACATCCATTAACATCATCGAGCAAAGCACAACATCAAAAGTGTTATCAATGATGCCTGTCAATTCATTAGCATTTCTACATAATGCCTTAATGTCCAAGCTCTCTTCTCTAACCTTATTTGTAACATAAGTTGTAAAAGTTTCAGAACAATCTACAGCAGTAACAATGGCTCCTTGTTTCGATAAGGCTCTTGAATATCCACCTTCACCACACCCTAAATCAAGAACTTGTTTTCCGTGAACATCTCCTATTTTTTGCAAAGTATATGGCATTATATAATATAGTCGGAAATCATTTGTTTGAGCTTTTTCAACCCAAGTATCTATGCAAACTTGATTCCAGCATTCTGTTGAACTATCTTGTTTCATTTTACACCTCCAATTAATCTATACCTTACCCACTCCATGACATAAAAATCACATATAATTGAACATATTTCCTTTGTGAAGTAGCCATTTGGAGAAATAAGGTGCGTAATATTATACTATTTCGTCGTAATAATTATATTTCCTTTACAACGTAATACAAACAAACTATGTCTTAAAAACAATTTAAACTGTTTCTTCTTCTTTCCAAAACACACTCCCTTCTCCTCTTTCTCCAGTTTTTCTGTCAAACAATGAAAGATGAACTTTATTATATTCAAATTTATTTACATCCTTATTTAAACTCACATGAACTAAGTATGAATATGTAGCTTGTCCATTACTTAAATATTCTGAAACTTTATTAACCTCATAAACTTCAGATTTTTCTCCATTGACTTGAACCTCTATATCTTCCTTTGTTAATTCAGGAGAAATATCAATTATATCCAGTGATTCATCTACAGTTTTTTCTTTAAAATTCATATCTCCTGCTTCTTCAAGTTCATTAGCCCTCTTTAAGCTCATTGGTCTAAAATATAACATTAGCTGTGGGAATCCACGTTTAACAGGAAAAGCTGTTAATGAGTATATTTCTAAACCATCAATTTGTGCATTTAACTCCATATCCTCAAATATTGGAATATTCCCTGCCCAATATTCTAGGTAGTTTACTTTATAATCTTTACAAGCATAAAAATGAAAGTATAATCCCTTTTCTGTTTTAATCTTATATCTACCCTGATCATCAGTATATGTTACATGAATATCCTCAAACTTCTCATTCATCAATCTTACTTCTGCTCCCGATAACGGAGTACCATTAAAATCTGTTACCTTTCCATAAACCTTAACCTGTTCATTTACCATACCTTATCCCCCCATTAATTTTAAATAAATATCATTTTTATATCTCAATATAATTACAATGCTAACATATTAATAAATTATTTTCTATATTTCCTATATTTTCTAATATATAGTATGTTAATGTAAAAACATAAGCAATTTCTCGGAATCACTTTTCATCTTAAATACATATTTGATTTTATAATTAATAATAAAAATAGTAAGACTCCATAACATAATTAGCTTCATATTTTTCACATATCCCCAAACATGTTCTGCGACTACAACAAAACTCTGATAAGATTGAATATGGAAGTATATTCATATATAATTAAGTCATAATTTATCATTTAAGGAGAATTCAACTATGGAAAATATGACAGAATTAAACTTAGATTTACAATCTGAGAAAGAAAAGCCCCTTTTAAAGGTGCATACCTTTTTCTTATTTATGCTTGTTTGGTCAATAGCGATGCAATTTGTTCCTTCGCCTGAAGGTACATATCAACCTTTAGCATTATTTCTGCCTTGTGTATTATATTTTATATTTGATAGACAAGCCTTCAGAAGAATAATTGTTAAGTTCAAGCCTTTAAAGATGAGTGCTCTTTTAATCATTCCATTAATTTGGATATGTATGTTACCTTTAGACATTACTATCATTTCTACATATGAGGCATTGTTTGGAGATGAATTATCCACCCTAATTACTTCCAATACTGTAACTAATCCTTGGATGTTGATTCTTCTAACTGCTGTAACTCCAGCTGTATTTGAGGAATTAGTAATGAGAGGAATAATTTTGGATGGTTATAGAAATAAGAAAGTCCATATTGCTGCAATAATGAATGGACTTATATTTGGAATGATGCATTTAAATACATTTCAATTTACACACACCTTTGCAACTGGAATTGTAATGACATATTTAGTGTATATAACAGGTTCTATTTTTTCTTCAATGTTGCTGCACTTTATAAATAATTCTTTTCCCGTATTTATAGAAATTTTCAGTAACCCAGCTGTATCTGAAACAACTGAAGTGGCAAGTACTACCAGTTCTTTTGAGCTATTTATGATGTTTATTCTCGCTTTGATTGGATTATTTATTACTTTTAAGTTATTTAAAAAATTGTGTAAAATATATGATGTAAATATTAAGGAAGATAACAATACCAAGGTATTTTCTCATGAAGAAATTATTAATTTACCACTTGTTGGAGTAGTATTAATATTCATATTAGTTAGCGCCCTTATTATTATTGCTCTTGTTCTTGAAACAAAGGGCCTTGCATAAAAATTTATACCTATGTTAAGCACATAAAAATAGAGATGTATCTATACATCTCTATTTTTTAAATCCAGCATTTAATTTAGCCACATGTTTCCTACGCAAATACTTCTTTACTTTCCTTCTCCTTATCTTCAAGAAGTTGATTTGTATAAAGATTGTAGTAATATCCTTTTCTCATTATAAGCTCTCTATGATTACCCGCTTCAGTAATTTTTCCTTTTCTTATTACAAGGATTTTATCTGCTGATACTATAGTAGAAAGTCTATGAGCTACTACAAAGCTTGTTCTTCCTTCAAGAACTTTTTCTATAGCACTTTGTATCATTCTTTCTGTTTCTGTATCAATAGAAGATGTAGCCTCATCAAGTACGAAGAGAGCCGGATCTGCTACAATTGCTCTAGCAAAAGAGATAAGTTGCTTTTCTCCTGTTGAAAGATTTCCTCCCCCTTCACCAACCTCAGTATCATAACCTTTTTCAAGCTTCATTATAAAGTTATGAGCATTAACAAGTTTAGCTGCTCTTTCTACTTCCACTTCAGTAGCATCAAGCTTTCCGTATTTTATATTATCCTTAATAGTTCCACTAAATAGATGAGGACTTTGCAGCACATAACCTATATTAGATTGAAGCCATAATAATGACCTTTCTCTATAGTCTTTTCCATCAATCAATATCCCTCCACTGTTAGGTTCGTAGAATCTACAAATAAGATTCACAATGGTACTTTTACCTGAACCTGTTTCTCCTACAAGCGCTATAGTCTGCCCTTTCTTAATCTTTAAGTTAAAGTTATTGAGAACCTTTTCTCCATTCTTATAGGCAAAACATACATCTTTAAATTGGATTTCACCTTTAATTTTTTCCCAATTTTCTTCTTTAGCATGAAATAAGTCACCGTACTTAGCTATTACATCTTCTTTATCCCATATATCAGGCTCAGTTTTTATTAGACTTATTATTCTTTCAGCTGATGCCTGTGCATTTTGAAGTTCTGCAATTGTTGCTGCTAGCTGACTAACTGGCTCAAAGAATTGTATTGTATAAGTGATAAACATTACAAAAGTACCATAACTCAACCCCAATGTTATAACGCTATTTCCACCTACCCATAAAGCAAGCCCTGTTCCAATACTTCCCATTGATATAACTATTGGAAGAAATAATGAGGAAAACATAGCTGCCCTAACAGCAGAATTTCTCATACTTCCTGCATCGTGTTTAAACTCTTTTAAATTCTCTTCTTCTCTAACTAGAGTTTTAGTTGTTTTAGCACCTGAAACTCCCTCACTAAAGTCCGCAGTTATTTGAGAATTTAGCTTTCTAACACTTCTATATGATTTTAATATTTTCTTTTGAAAGAATACACCTATAAAAAATAGTGGCAATACAACACTCATACTTATAAGGGTTAACTTTACATCGTGATACAGCATTATACCTATAAAACCAATCATCATAACCAAGGCCCATACCATATCTATTAATCCCCAGGAAATAATTTCGCTGAGTCTTGCTACATCTGATGTCATTCTTGCCATAAGCCATCCTACTGATGAATTATCATAATAAGAAAAGGATAACTGTTGAAGCCTTTTAAATCCAAGCTTTCTTATATGATATGCAAGATGTGTTTCTATTTTACCTGCCTGCCTTATAAATAGTCTTACATTTATAACCTGAAATATAATTATCAAAAAATATACTAAGGCGAATAATCCTAACCCCTTTGTTGTACTCTTAATAATAAAATTATCAATAGCGTATTTAGTCATGAGAGGCATTACTACATCTATACCTGCAACACCAATCATTATTATTCCTGCTATTAAAAGTGCATTTTTAAATTCTGTAAGATATTTAAAAAGCTTTCTCCATATACCTATATTTAACTTTTGCGTAACTTTATTTTCTTCTAAATTTTCTTCTATTCTAGCCATCTCTCTCCACCCGCTTTCCTATTACTCATTACATGCTTTCTTTTCCTCAGCAAATGTATCTAATGAGTTTTGAATCTCCCATATTCTTCTGTAAATACCATCTTCCATTATTAGTTCATCATGTGTTCCCATACTTTCAATTTTTCCATGATTTAATACTATAATTTTATCTGCATCCATAACAGTTGAAATCCTGTGTGAGATTATGAATGTTGTATTATCGCTACTTTTCTTATTAAGCTCTGTTCTTATTATTCTATCTGTTTCAGCATCTACTGCACTTAAAGAATCATCAAATATCAGTATTGGCATATCCTTTATAAGAGTTCTTGCAATTGCGACCCTCTGCCTTTGTCCTCCTGATAATGTAACACCTTTTTCTCCAACTATAGTGTCATAACCATTTTCAAAAGAAGTTATAACCTCATGAACAGCAGCTGAAGAAGCCGCATTATGAATTTCTACATCCTCAGAATCCAATTTTGCTATTTTAATATTCTCCTTTATTGTTCTTGAATAAAGAAATGGCTCTTGAAGTACTATTCCCACATTACTTCTCATCCATTTTCTTTCTATATCCTTAAGCTCTGTTCCATCAATTTTAATAGAACCATTATTATAGTCATAAAGTCTTAATAGAAGGTGTACTAATGTTGATTTACCTGAACCTGTAGGACCGACAATAGCAACAGTTTCACCTTTATTTACTTTAAAGCTTATATCATGAAGGACTCCTTGTTCCTTTTCATATTCGAAACTTACATTTTCAAAACTTATTTCACCTTTCACCTCTGGTTTAATAGCTTTTCCGTATTCCTGTTCTACAGGTACATCAAGAATTTCTGTTATTCTTCCTAGTGAAACTGTCATTTTACCCATATCTGAAAGAATTCTTCCAAGCTGTCTTACAGGCCATAGTAACATTCCTTCATAAGTGGTGAATACAACTAAAGTACCTAAACTTATTTCTCCACTTACTGCAAAGTATACTCCTGATATTAAAACCAAACCAATCTGAGTCATGCAAAGTAAATCTGACAATGACCAATAGTTTGAAAGTAACTTTATTAGTTTAAAAGTAAAGTCTCTATACTTTTTGTTTTCTTCTTCATATTTTTCGATTTCGAAGCTTTGTCTTCCAAATGCTTTTACAACCCTAACCCCACTTAAATTTTCTTGAAGTATAGATGTAAGGACACCCTCCTGCTTATCTGCCTCTTCAAAAGTATGCTTAATTTTTTTGAAAAACACGTATGAAAATACAAATATAAAAGGCACTACAATCATAGCAATAAAAGTCATCTTAACATTTAGAGACAACATCATTATAAGTGCGAAGGTAACCATAAAGAATGATCTTCCTATTTGAACCAGTTGGTTTGCAAAGAATTTTCTAACTGTCTCGACGTCAGAAGTACATCTTTGAATTAAATCCCCTGATTCTGCATTAACATGATATTTATATGGTAGATTTTGAATGTGATCATAAAGTTTTGTTCTCATATTTCTTGCTATATTTTCAGCTGCCTGTGCTGAAAGCTTTCCTTTCAAGAATAAGAACACACCTCTTGTACATGTCAGAAGTACAATTGCTAATGAACAGATCCATATATTTCTCCAAAGAACCTCTCTCCCCCCTACTTTGGCAATAAGATTTGTAATTGCTACTGGAGCATCTATTGGTTTATCTCCTATTATAGAGTCAAGTGTTACCTTAATAATCATAGGCTGAATCATTGATACAAAGGTAGCTACTGCAATAGAAAGAATTGCCGTAATATATAATAATCTATTTCCTTTAGTTAACTTTAATAATTTTTTCATTTTTGTCACCCTCCCTTAAGTGTGAAATATTCACTGTCCATTCTTTCTTGGACAAAGTTCAAGTATAGAATTGAGGATCCCAATCTTTATTTTTTCTTTTTTTAAATACTGTAATCATACTTTTACACTCCTCTTTCAATAAATTTATGAACGTAAAAAGCCGAAGAATAAACATTCTACGGCTTTGTAAACATAAGAAAGTTAGACTTATGTATTTGAATTAATACATAATAATCCCACTAACAATATTAAAAGCCATAGGCACACAACCTATGGCTTATATATTCAATATAAATAAAATTAATCAATATTAAAGATATACCCCAAGATCGTGCTTATTTAATTTTCTAAATTTCTCTGAAACGCCAGTAGTAACTCTAGCAATTTTCCCTCTAAACAATCTATTGTTTAACATTTACACGACCTCCTATTACTTTAATATTTTTTTGCTATCATTTACATTATATACCTATTCAACAAGAAATACAACACAAAATTTTAAATTTTCTTTCAATTTTGAAAACAACAAATATAAAAGAATCTGTGTACACCTCAAAATAGATATACTAAAAATTGTATTCATAGGAAATACACAGACTATTATCACTTAATAAGATAACTTTTTTATTTTCTTACGCCTTATACTCTAAACTTACCTAATTCTTGCTCCATCTTATTTGCCAATTCACTTAGCTTATCTGCAGAATTTGCAACTTCTTGTACTGTAACACTTTGCTGTTCTATAGATGCTGTTACTTCTTCAACACTAGCTGCAGTTTGTTGAGATATGTTTGATATATTTTGCATTGTATCTACCATCTCTCCTTTATTATTACTAATCTCTTCAGCAAAATCACTCATAAATTCAATTTTACCTATAATATCTTCTACAGACATAGATATTTTTTTAAAGGATTCATTTACTTCATAAACAGCTTCACTTTGTTCTCCTACAATAATCTTAACGTTATTCATTGTATTTACAGTATTATTACTGTCTTCTTGAACTCTAAAAATTATTTTCTTAATCTCATCTGTAGAAATCTTTGAACCTTCTGCAAGCTTTCTTATTTCATCCGCAACTACTACAAAACCTTTACCCGCTTCTCCAGCCCTTGCTGCTTCAATAGATGCATTTAATGCTAGTAAATTTGTTTGCTCTGATATAGAATTTATTGTATTAAGTATAGAATCTATAGTCATAGTATTGTTATTTAATTCAACCACAGCAGCTTCAATTTTTTCAATAGCTTTTTCATTAGAATTAGTTTTATTCTGTAACTCTTCTACCGCCTTGATACCTTCTAAATTGGCTTCTGATACCTGATTAGTACTTTCTTCAACTCTTCTTGTATTATCTGTTAACTCATTTAATTTTTCTGCTAGCTCATACGTAATCTGGTCCCCTCTTTGGGCATCACTTGCCTGTTCTGCTGCTCCCTTAGCTATTTCTTCTATTGTGGTATTCATTTGCTCAGCTGATGCACTTGTTTCCTCTGAAATTGCTGCTAAGCTTTGAGACGATTCATTAACTTCACTAGATACAATTTTTATATTACTAACAAAACTTCCTACAGATTCCAACATTACATTGAATCCTTCTCCTAAACTTCTTAATTCATCTTTAGATTTCACATTACTTCTTACTGAAAAATCACCCTTTTTAACATCCTCCATAACCCTCAAAAGAGAATTAATTGGCTTAGTTATTGTTTTTGAGAATAAAAGAGCTATTAAGATTGAAACTAATAACGAACCTATTCCTATATAACTAATCCATTTTAATAAAACATTGATATCATCATCAATTTCATCAATATACATAGCCGCAAGAATGTTCCATCCTAACTCTTCATTTTTAATAAATGCAGTAAATTTATCTTTTTTTACTCCATCCTCTTCCCATTTATACTCTACGTGCCCTTGACTCTTTTCTTCTAAAGCCTTAGAAATATCCTCTACTTTTAGAGACTTTAATAGAAGCTCACTGTTGGGATGCATTATAATAGTACTCTCGTCATCCAATATGTATACATATCCGTTATTACCAATCTTCGTTGAGTTAATTTCTTCCCCTATATCATTTAGTGTAATGTCTAAAGCTAACACACCAATAAATTCATTATTGTTAACTTTATCAAAAATAGGAATTGCTGCAGTTAATACTACTTTTCCTGTAGTATTATCTTCATATGGTTCAGCCCAAATAAACTTATTCTCATTTTTTGCTTTTATATACCAATTTCTAACAGTAGGATCAAAGTTGTCCACAAAACCTCCTACTGCATAAGAATACGTCTCTTGATTTTTCATACCTATATAAATATCTAGCACATTATCATGTGATTTCATAAAATTTTCAAACTGTTTCATTACCTCTGGTAAATTCTCTTCATCATGAATAATCTTCTGTATTTTCTCATCATAAGACAACTGTATAAGACTTTTTTCCAAACCCTTAAGACGATTTGTTATTGTTTTATCTACTTGCCTTATTATTTCCAAGGTAGAATTTTCAAAATTTTCTTTCAAAACTTCTTTTGATTTTGAGTAAGATACTCCCCCTAATAAAGCTAATGGAATAGAAATTAGTAAAACAAACATTATTATTAATTTTAATCTTATTCCTCTTTTCATAAACTTCCCCCTCTTCATTTTTCCATAAGTTTTTCACTGCATTCATTACCAATTATACTAATTACATTAAAATAAATACTTTAAATACATTTAAAAGACATCAAGGAAATATCATCCTAAATTTCCTACTTATTTTACATTATGTTTTGGTATAAATCAACAAAATATTTACTCATAAATATTTGTTTCCCTTTAAAGTATAAAAAAAGAAAAGCAAGTTCAATTTTAGTTTGAACTTGCTTTTTTATGTTATACTCTAATCAATTACCTGTCTAGTGTGCTATTACTTTTCTCCATGTATTTTTTACTTCTAAAATATAATGCTGTATCTATTGATACCATTACAAAATTTAATATGTATAAATATATAACATTATCGAATGAATAAAAAAACTTATGTAATATTCCAAAAACATAACCTACTAATAATACAAATAAAAAAGCTACACTTTTACCTTCAACAGATTTAGATGTATATGATTTGTAAATGGACAAAGGCCACGCAGCTCCAAAGCATATCAACATCAATATTTCAAATATCATAAAGTCATCTCCTATTCATAAAAATTTCAATACCAATTATACTCTTGTATTACAGTTTTTTCAACGCACTTACTACATTATTCTCTTTTCTTTGATAAAATCACATGTTAAATATGCTTTAATATACGTCAAAAGGTAGTGGATTACCCACTACCTGAGTCTTTTGAAAATATTAAATTACTAATTATAATTTAAAATTACTTATTTCCTTTGTCATTTTATCAGTCATATTACTTAATTTTTGAGCGATTTTAGTTACTTCTTCTGTCGAAGCTTTAACTTCTTCAGTTGATGCTGATATTTCTTCATTTGATGCTGAAATCTCTTCTGCAATGGAAGATGCATTATCAATTTTGCCCAAAATATTATTCTTATTGTTGTTTAAATTTATTGCAGAACTATTTACAACGTCTATCTTAGGAATTATTTCATCCAAGGCCTTTATTATCTTTTTAAATGACTCTATTACAACATTTATATCTGTTTTTTGATTATTTAATTCATCATTAACTGTATTTGTAGTATCTACCATTATGTTTGTATCATTTGTTATTTTATCAATTAATATATTAATATTTTCAGATGAAGCTTTTGACTGTTCAGCTAATTTTCTAATTTCATCTGCCACAACTGAAAAACCTTTTCCCGCTTCCCCAGCTCTTGCAGCCTCAATTGCTGCATTTAATGCTAATAAATTTGTTTGATCTGCTATACTGTTTATTAAATTTGTTATTTCATTAATCTTACTCATATTTGAATTAAGTGCTGAAATCTTAGAAAGTAAATTTTCGAAAGTGTCACTAACCTTACTTACAGACATTGTAAAGGTTTTCATATTACTACTGCTTTCATTAGCCAGAGTTGATACATCTTTAGCATTTGAATCAACATTATCTATCGCATGTACAATATTATCTAATTCTTCACCAAATTCATTCAATATTTGATTAATATTAGCTAAATCTTCTGCTTGTGATTGAGAACCTTTTGCCCCTTCCTCTATTACATCAGATACATTCTCAGCTAAAGAAGACATTTCTTCTGATGCAGCACTTAGAGTAGCAGCTTCATCATCAATAATATTAGAATTTTCTTTTATATTACCTACAACTGTCCTCAAAACTTTTCTAGTGTTAAACAATGCTCTAGACATTACGCCTATCTCGTCATTATATTTTAATAATCTTTCATAACCTGATGCATAATCTAACTCTAATTTTTCTGTTTTAGTTATTAATTCTGTTACTCTTATTATTGGTTTTGAAATGCTTCGTCCTAAATATAAGCTCACAGCTATTGATATTATTACAATTACCAATGATATTAATATCATAAAAGTTCTAGCTGAATTCATCTCTTGAAATATCTCATCTCTTGAAACTGTAAGAGCTATAATATTACCATTAGCAACTCGTGTAAAACTCAGTATTTTATCTTCACCATGATATTTATATTTTATTGTGTCTGACTCTTTTTCCCTCATTTTATCAGTTAAAAATTTCAAATCTCCATTTAATACTTTGTCAAGACTCTCTCCCATATCAAAATTAGGGTGAACTAAAACATCATAATTTTCATCTAATAAGAAAGCATATCCCTTTTCATATACTTTGATATTATTTATCTCATTTCTAAAGATATTGAAATCAAAGCTTGTACCTAGTACCGCTATTAGTGTATCACCTTCATATACAGGTATCTCATAAGAGATTATATCCCTATTAAAATCTTCCCAAAAATACGGCTTTAACCATAGAGGTTTCTTAGCATTTTTTGCAGCATAATACCAATCTGTCATTCCAGAATTAGGATCAAAATCCTTCATTGTAAACATTGGTGCTCTTACTAAACTTCCATTCTTTGTTGAATAATCAACATCATGAGTAAATCCTATTAAATCAGGATTAAAAACAATATACAGACTTATAACATCATTGTTTTTGAGATTTTCCTTTACAACATTAGATAGCATTTCATCATATGTAGCTACATAATTAGGATCACTTTTAAACTTTTCCAAGTCAAATGTAGCATTTATTAATGAATTCAAACTTTTAAGTGAGCTTTCAGCACTTTCTAGTAAAACATCAAATTCATTAGATTTACTTTCAGAGAGTAACTCCAGTTGTTCTAAAGCATCACTTTCTAATATATCTCCTGTATGATTTACATTTATTATTGATAATGCTAAACAAGAAATAATTATCATTAATGTAATTGTTACTGAAATTTTAGTACTTATTTTTCTAAAATTCATAAATGACTTTGTCCTATTGTTTTTCTTTTCTTTTTTAAACCTTTGTACCATAAAATATCCTCTTTTCTTATAATTTTAATAATTGTTACTTTAGTTATATTTAAAATATTTAAAATACAATTAAAATAACAAGACAAAATGTAATAATACTGTAAGTTATATTATAATTTCTACACTAGCATTACTATTATATCAATATATAGGATATTTTCAAGAAATATATGTATTTTTGTCTTAATTTATACTTTGATGTCATTTGTTATTGCTTTACCGTGTTAAAAGAACTTCCTGCTTATTTTTAGTAATAATATTCTATATACGTTAAAAGGTAGTGGATTACCCACTACCTTAAATTCTTTAAATATATGATTATAATTATAATTATAATTTAAAATTACTTACTTCCTTTGTCATTTTATCAGTCATATTACTTAATTTTTGAGCGATTTTAGTTACTTCTTCTGAAGAAGTTTTAACTTCTTCAGTTGATGCTGATATTTCTTCATTTGATGCTGAAATTTCTTCTGCAATAGAAGATGTATTATCAATTTTTTCTAAAATATTATTCTTGTTGTTGTTTAAATTTATTGCCGAACTATTTACAACATCTATTTTAGGAATTATTTCATCTAAGGCTTTTATTATCTTTTTAAATGACTCTATTACAACATTTATATCTGTTTTTTGATTATTTAATTCATCATTAACTGTATTTGTAGTATCTACCATTATGTTTGTATCATTTGTTATTTTATCAATTAATGTATTAATATTTTCAGATGAAGCTTTTGACTGTTCAGCTAATTTTCTAATTTCATCAGCTACAACAGAAAAACCTTTTCCCGCTTCCCCAGCTCTTGCAGCCTCAATTGCTGCATTTAATGCTAGTAGATTTGTTTGGTCTGCTATACTGTTGATTAGATTTGTTATTTCATTAATCTTACTCATATTTGAATTAAGTGCTGAAATTTTAGAAAGTAAATTTTCAAAAGTATCACTAACCTTACCTACAGACATTGTAAAGGTTTTCATATTACTACCACTTTCATTAGCCAGCGTTGATACATCTTTAGCATTTGAATCAACATTATCTATTGCTTGTACAATGTTATCTAATTCTTCACCAAATTCATTCAATATTTGATTAATATTAGCTAAATCTTCTGCTTGTGATTGAGAGCCTTTTGCCCCCTCCTCTATTACATCAGATACATTTTCAGCTAAAGAAGACATTTCTTCTGATGAAGCACTTAAAGTAGCAGCTTCATTATCAATAACATTAGAATTTTCTTTTATATTACCTATAACTTTTCTCAAAACTTTTCTAGTGTTAAACAGTGCTCTAGACATTATACCTATCTCATCATTATATTTTAATAAGTTTTCATAATCTGAAGCATAGGATAAATCTAATTCTTCTGTTTTAGTTATTAATTCTGTTACTCTTACTATTGGTTTTGAAATGCTTCGCCCTAAAAATGAACTCATAGCTATAGATATAATTACAATTACTAAACTTACTATTATCATAAAAAACATAGCAGAATTCATCTCTTGAAATATCTCTTTTTTTGAAACTGTAAGAGCTATAATATTACCATTAGCTACTCGTGTAAAACTCATTATTTTCTCTTGACCATCATATTTATATTTTATTGTGTCTGACTCTTTTTCACTCATTTTAGCAGTTATAGTTTTAAATTTTCCATTTAATACTTTGTCAAAACACTCTCCCATAGCAAGAGTATGATGAACTAAAACATCATAATTTTGGTCTAATAAGAAAGCATATCCCTCTTCATATACTTTTATATCATTTATCTCATTTCTAAAGATATTAAAATCAAAGCTTGTACCTAATACTGCTAGTAGTTCACCATCTTGATATATAGGTATCTCATAAGAGATTATATCCCTATTAAAATCTTCCCAAAAATATGGCTTTAACCATAGAGGTTTCTTAGCATTTTTTGCAGCATAATACCAATCTGTCTTTCCAGAATTGGGTTCAAAATCCTTCATTGTAAACATTGGTGCTCTTACCAAACTTCCATCCTTTATTGAATAATTAACATCATAAGTAAATCCTATTAAATCAGGATTGAAAACAACATACATACTTAAAACATCATTATTTTCGATATTTTCCTCTACAACTTTAGATATCACTCCATCATATGTAGCTACATAGTTAGGGTCACTTTTAAACTGTTCAAAGTCAAATGTAGCATTTATCAATGAACTGAAACTCTTAAGTGAGCTTTCAGCACTTTCAAGTAAAACATCAAATTCATTAGATTTACTTTGAGAGAGTAACTCTAGTTGTTCTAAAGCATCACTTTCTAATATATCTCCTGTGTGATTTGCATTTATTAATGATAATGTTAAAGAAGAAATAATTATCATTAATGTAATTGCCACTGTAATTTTAGTACTTATCTTCCTAAAATTCATAAATGACTTTGTACTATTGTTTTCATTTTCTTTTTTTGACTTTTGTAACATAAAATAACCTCTTTTCTTATTATTTTAATAATTGTTACTTTAAATATATTTAAAATATTAAAAATATAACCAAAGTTACAATACACAAGTTAAAATTACTGGATATTTTACTACAATTTGTATCCTACATCATTATATCAATATATAGGATATTTTCAAGAAATATATGTATCTTTATCTTAATATATACTTTGTTATCATAATATGAAAAATTTCATCGCTCAGTATTCTTTTTTTCTTAAGGAACCAGTAAAAACGACCTAAACAAATACAATTTTCATATAAAGTATTAAAAATTTGTAAAATAAGGACGTTGTGATTGTATATGGTAATACATTTAGATATAATAGAGCGGACGTTAATTATTAAGGAGACTTAGACTATGGAAAATATGACAGACTTAAACCTTCATGTACAATCTAAAAAAGATAACACCATTTTTAAGGTACATACTTTTTTCTTCCTTATGATGGCTTGGTCAATATCAATGCAATTTGTTCCTCTACCTGATTGGACTTATCAACCCATAGCAATTTTTCTACCTTGTGTAGTATATTTTATATATGATAAACAAGCCTTTAAAAGAATATGTACTGGATATAAACCATTAAAAATCCGTGCTATTTTAATTATTCCATTGATATGGATGTGTATGTTACCTTTAAAAATCACCATCATTTCTACGTACGACTTTTTATTTGGAAATGAATTGTCTACTATAGTCTCTTCCCATACTGTAAGTAATCCATGGGTGTTAATACTACTAACAGCTGTAACTCCAGCTATATTTGAAGAATTAATAATGAGAGGAATTATTTTGGATGGATATAGAAATAAAAAAATACATATTGCAGCTATAATGAATGGACTTATATTTGGAATGATGCACCTAAATACATTTCAATTTGTACATACCTTTATAAGTGGAATTGTAATGACTTACTTAGTGTATATAACAGGTTCTATTTTTTCTTCAATGCTATTACACTTTATAAATAATTCATTTCCTCAGTGGATGAATATTTTAAGTGGACCAGCTGTATCAGAAACAGCTGAATCTACCAGTGCTTCAAGTGTTACTAGTATTTCAACTTTAATTATTATGGCTATTTTTGCTGTGATTGGCTTATTTATTACTACTAAACTATTTAAGAAATTATGTGAAATATATAATGTAAATATTAAGGAAAATAACAAAATCAAAGTATTTTCTGATGAAAAAATTATTAACTTTCCATTCATTGGTGTAATAATACTATTCATAGGATTTAGTTTATTTATTATTCTTAGAGTAAAAGGACTTATGTAAAAGTTATTACCTATTACAAGTAAATAAAAACAGACATGTTTGTCTTTTAAGATAAACTTGTCTGTTTTTTAGCTCCAGTAATAGCTACTAAACCTTAGCTATATTAGATATTCATATTAAATGACAAGCCACAAAATGCCCCTTACATACTTCTCTATATTCAGGTATCTGTTCACTACATATTTTCTTTGCATATGGACACCTTGTATGAAATCTACATCCAAATGGAATATCCGCTGGACTTGGTACAACTCCCTTTAACCTAATTCTCTCTTTCTTCATGCTAGGATGTGAAACAGGTATTGATGATAATAACGCCTTTGTATATGGATGTTGTGGGTTTCTATATATTTCTTCTGAATCACCTTTTTCTACTATAATACCTAAGTACATAACATGTATCTCATCACAGAAAAATCTTACTACATTTAAATTATGAGAAATAAATAAATATGTAAGATTAAATTTATCTTTTAAATCTAGCATCAGGTTTAAAATTTGTGATTGAATCGAAACATCTAGTGCAGCCGTAGGCTCATCACATACAATAAATTTTGGATTTAATGATAATGCTCGTCCTATCCCTATTCTCTGTCTCTGTCCTCCGCTGAATTCATGAGGATATCTAGTAATATAAGATGAATCCAATCCGCACATCTCTAATATTTCTTTAGCTTTATCTAAAGATTCTTTTCCTTTTGCTATATTATGCTTTTTTAAACCTTCAGTCAATATAGTCCCTACATTCATACGCGGATCTAATGAAGCATATGGATCTTGAAATATTATCTGCATGTTTCTTCTTAAGCTTAACATCTCATCTCTTGATATTTTTATTTTATTTTCAACATCAAAAATTATCTTATCCTCAAATTTAACTAACCCTCCAGTGGGTTCTAATAAATTTAATATAGTTCTTCCTGTAGTTGATTTACCACATCCCGATTCTCCAACAAGCCCCATAATTCTACCTTTAGATAATCTAAAGGAAACATCATCAACGGATTTAATATTGCCACATGTTCTAGAAAAAATCCCCTTCTTAACAGGAAAATATTTCTTTAAGTTCTTCACTTCAAGTAAATAATCTTTATCATTCATAACCTATCCCTCATTTTCTGCATATAACCAGCATCTTACTTTATGACCTTCTATTCTTCCAAATAACTCAGGTACTTTTACACTACAAATATCCTTGGATTTTTCACATCTTGGATTGAATGGACATCCTGCAGGCATATTATAGGGACTTGGCACCATTCCTAAAATTGAAAATAACCTTTCCCCTTTATTTATGTTATCTGTTCTTGATAACATAAGACCCTTTGAATATGGATGAAGTGAATTATCAAAAAAATTATTAACATCAGTTTCTTCAACTATTTTTCCACCGTACATAACTGCAACTCTATCTGCTATTTCAGCTATTACATCTAAATCATGTGTTATAAATATAATTGAAGTCCTTAATTTTTTACTTATATCCTTTAATAAATCTATTATTTCTGCTTGAATAGTCACATCTAAAGCAGTTGTAGGTTCATCGGCTATCAATATTTTAGGATTACATGCAAGTGCCATAGCTATCACAACTCTTTGCCTCATACCACCACTTAACTCATAAGGATATTTTTTTAAGCTCTTTTCAGGGTTTGGTATCTGAACTAAATCTAAAAGCTTTATGACTCTTTCTCTTACTACTCTCCCCTTTAATTTTTCATGAATTTTGATTGTCTCTCCAATCTGCTCCTCAATTGTGAAAACCGGATTCAACGCTGTCATAGGCTCCTGATATATCATTGAAATCTTATTTCCTCTTATTTTGCACATTTCTTTTTCGGATAGTTTTAATAAGTCTATTCCTTCTAATAAAATTTTTCCACCTTCAATAATACCTTCTGGTTTAGGAACTAATCCCATTATAGAAAGAGAAGTTACACTTTTCCCACACCCCGATTCACCTACAAGTCCTAATATTTCACCTTCTCTTAATGAAAAAGATACATCATTTACAGAACGAACCTTTCCTCTTGAAGTATTAAAACTAGTTTTCAAATTCTTAACTTCTAGTAACATACTCTCCTCCTATACCTTTTCTTTAGGGTCTAATGCATCTCTAAGACCATCACCTAAAAAGTTTATTGATAACACTGTAAGGAAAATCATTAATCCAGGAGGTATCCACAACCACCATTCATATTTCAATGTATTCATGCTTTGAGCTGCTGTAAGCATATTTCCCCAGCTAGGCTGAGGTGGTCTAACCCCCATTCCCAAAAAGCTTAAAGCCGATTCTGTAAGTATGGAATTGGCAATAGATAATGTAGCAGATACTAGAATAGGTGATAATATATTTGGAAGTATATGTTTTAATATTACTTCATAATTATTCATTCCCAATGCTCTAGAAGCTTCAATAAACTCTCGCTCTTTCAGAGCCAAAACTTCTGCTCTTACAATTCTGGCTATGCTTGTCCAAGACAACATGGCTATAATAATAATTAAATTCCATACACTTGGACCTATAACAGCTGCTATTGTAACTGCAATCATAAAGAAAGGAAAACACATTATTACATCAACTATTCTCATAATAACGCTATCTACTATTCCACCATAATAGCCTGCTAAAGCCCCCAATACTGTGCCTATAAAAACCTGTATTAATGTAGCAAAAATTCCTACTCCTAAGGAAACTCTTCCTCCATAAATAAGTCTTGTGAATACATCTCTTCCTATTTCATCAGTTCCTAAAATATGTTCAGCACTTGGCTCAACACTAATGTTATATAAATCAATATCATCTATTTTATAGCTACTTAATAATGGAGCAAAAACTGCAAATAAAACTAATAATGTCAATACCACTGCTCCCACAATAGCTAATTTATTTTTTTTAAACTTTATAAATGCCATTTTACCCATAGATAAAGATCTATTCTCTTGATCATTTGTACATATATTACTGCTCAAAGTCATTTCTCTCCTTTATATCTTTCTCTATTTATATGTAATTCTAGGATCTACTACTGCATATAAAATATCTGCCAGTAGATTAGATAATAATATTATCACTGCTATTATCATCAAAAGGCCCATTAAAAGTGGATAATCTCTATGTAATAGTGCTTCATAATTCAACCTTCCTATACCAGGCCAAACAAATATCGTTTCAGTAAGTAAAGCCCCTGAAAATAAAAATGGAATCTGCATACACAGTATTGTTATTAAAGGAATTAATGCATTTCTAAACCCATGCTTCCAGATTGACTTGCTTAAAGTTAACCCTTTTCCTCTGGCAGTTCTCATATAATCTTTATTTAATACCTCTAGCATAGATGCCCTAGTATATCTCATAAAAGAAGCCATCTGTAAAAATGCAAGAACCATCCCTGGAAGTATAATATGTTTTCCAATATCTATAATCTTTTCTAATCCTGTATAGTGCTCACCTATGGTTTGCATTCCCGAAACAGGAAAGATTTTAATATCAAAAGCTAACCATTTTATAAGAAGTAATCCAAAGAAAAATGCTGGAATAGATATTCCTATAAGAGAAATTATAGTCACTATATAATCAAATATTGAATTTTTCTTAGCCGCTGAAATCACCCCTGAAGGTACAGCTATCAACATACTTACAAGTAATGCAAATGAAGATAATAAAATTGTGTTCCCCATTCTAGAATTAATAACATCTAACACAGGCGCTCCATAATAAATTGAGTATCCTAAATCACCCTTAAGAGCTCTAGTAATCCATTTTATATACTTAACATGAATAGGATCATAATATCCTACCTTCATAAGCATTTCTTCTAATACCTCTTTAGGCACTGAAGGATCAATCATTGTTGAATAAGGATTTCCAGGCTGCATATGTACAAGTGAAAATATTATAAGTGAAACTCCAAAAAGAACTCCAATAGTAATTAATAATCTTCTAACAATAAACTTAAACATCATTTCACCTCGTAAATTTCATAAAAACTTCATTCATACACTGAAAAAAGGTGATACTAATATCACCTTTTTATTATTATTCTTCTATATACCAATTTTCTACGTCTAAAAAATTTCCAAAAGTAACTGGGTTAAAATTCTTTAAATTAGGGTTATATGCTTTTACGATATTTTGGCAGTATAGATATACCCATGGAAGCTCTTTATTCATCAGTAGTCCAAATTGTTCATAAATCTCTTTACGCTCATTCATGTCTAATGTAGAAAGTCCATTTTCCATCAATTTATCAGCTTCTTCATTTCTAAATGCTGATATATTCCATCCATAATCTCCTTTTTCGTCTGAAGCAGCAGTTGAATGCCAGTATGGTTTAGGGTCTGGGTCAGAACCTAAATTATTACCCATTAGATATAAATCAAATTCATGATTTCCAACTACCTGATCCATTAAAGTACCAAATTCAAGACTTTCAAGCTCGACCTCTACTCCAATATCCTTTAAGCTTTTCTGAATAATAGGTGCACTCAACTCTCTTGTTTTGTTTCCTGTTGGATATTTTAATACAACTTTAAAATCTTCATTGTTAGCATTTTCAACAATTCCGTCTCCATCTCTATCTTCCCAACCTGCTTCTTCAAGCAATTCTTTAGCTTTATCAACACTAAAATCATAAGAATTTAATAACTTTTTATCTGGATAAGCCCAGCCTGATGGTAATATAGGTGTATTCACCGCACTTCCATTACCTTCTAATAATTTATCTACCATTAATCTTCTATCAATTGCATACATAAATGCTTGTCTAACATTGTTATCCTTAAACATATCTTTTCTTAAATTGAAGCCCATGTACTGAAACATACTGTTTGGATAAGCAATAACTTTTAAATTCTCTTTTTCAAGATTATCAATATCTCTTTTCTTCATTGTAGATATATCAGCAATATCTATAGTGCCATTCATTAATTCTGCCTGTGCTGTCTCTTGATTACTTACTTTGAAAATAAACTTTTTAGTTTTAGCTTTTTCTCCATAATAATCATCAAAGCTTTCTAGTTCAGCATATTGGCCTGCTTCAAAAGCAATAAGTTTGTATGGTCCTGAACCAACAGGATTATTTAATAATTCTTTATTCTCTTTCCACTCTGCCACAGGTACCTTTTCCCAAACATGTTTTGCAATTACACCCATTGTACCAATATTATTAAGCGCTGGAGAATATACTTCTTCAAATTCAATCTTTATAGTGTTCTCATCTATTACCTGTATACCCTCTATTTTATCACTTGTTCCTTCATGATAAGCTTTGGCACCTTTTATCTTTTCAACATCTCCATATCTTGAACCTGCATAGTCTTTATGTGTAATACTTGTAAATGTAAAAGCAACATCATCTGCTGTTACTTTCTCTCCATCATGCCATTTAGCATCTTTTCTTAATTTAAATGTTATTGATAAATTATCATCAGAAACTTCATATTCTTCTGCTAGGTCTGATACTAGGTTTAAATTTTTATCAAACTTAAGTAATGATGAATATGTAAGTGCAATTACAGCATCATCATATGTAGTATCAGTAAGAATTGGACTGAATACGCCTGTTGGAGAACTCCATAGCGCATATATAATTTTATCTTTAATTTTTTTATCTTGATCTTCTTTTTGTGAAACTTGAGCTTTTCCTTTGTTATTAGTTTTAGCTTTATCACCATTACTTCCGCATCCTGCTAAAAAAATAGAAGGAATCATTAACATTGTTAATCCAAGTGTTATTAATCTTTTTCTGATCATAACATACACCTCTTCTTCTCATATTTTAGTTAATTTAAAAAAATATTTTTTTATATGTATATTTTATATTTGATAAGCAACATCGCTAATATTACTTAATTTTTCATGTACTGTCAATTTATATTATATTTTTCTATAGAAGATGATTCATGTATAGTATTTTTGAATAAACAAAAGAACTTTATGTGCCACTTAATTGACACATAAAGTTCTAATTCACCTTAGCTCCAGTAAAAACTCTTATTTTCATTATCCATCATAAGGAACAAGCTCATTCTTAAACTTTCTAATTCCACCTCTTGGATTTTCAACATCGCCCATATATCTTGGGATCATATGCATATGTAAATGCATTATTGTCTGCCCACCCCATTCGCCTACATTAACACCAACATTGTATCCATCAGGTGAAAATTCTTCATCAATTATCTCCTTCACATCATTCATCAGAGCATATAACCCCGTAATCTCCTCATGCGTAGCATCAAAATAACTTTCAAAATGTCTCTTGGGAATGATAAGTGCATGTCCCTTATTCACTGGAAACTCATCATATATCGCAAACCCATATGTATTCTCTGCTATATATTTAGTTTTATCGTAATTACAAAATAAACAATCCATAGATTACCCTCCATATTTTGTGATAGATTCATTGAACTTGCCTTACTATTATCATATACATATTTTACTATATTTAGGGATTGTATTCATCTTTTTTACTTAAAGTATAATAAAAATTAACATTTGACCACTTATTTGACCACTTTCATCATATACTTTCCCTAAGTAACATATTAATAAAAAAGTCGCGTTACACGCGATTCGCTAGGGAAACCTATGTTTCCCTTCGACGCAGCTATCGCTGCTGAGCACCCTTCTTAAGTCGGCAGGGGAAATACTTCCCCTACAACCCCTTCATTTTTTTATTCATAAGAAAATTGCACTGGTACAATTTTACACAAACATATAACCTATTGATATAAGCAACATTACACGTGATAATTTCTTAAAGAAATTTTCGATTTCCTTAAGAATAAAAAACTAAAACACCAAGTACTAAGATGTTTTAGCTATATTTAACCATATACAAATGATTTCATATCTAATAACTTTTTTAATTATAATTAAATATTACTTTTATACAAAAAAACTTTATTCAATAGTTCTTCTAAAAACTCATTTACCCCTTTGGCAGGATCATCCTCCTGTGATACTATGGGAATGATCCCTCTTCTATCTAATATATCTTCTTGAACAATGTTTGGTCTTGATAAAAATATATATGATTTTGGTCTTATTCCTTTTTCCCCTGCTTGCCTCCATAGCTTATCTAATTTATACAATATATATCTCATGTTAATATCACTTAAGCTATAGCCAATAAACAAAATTGATTTATTCAATATATCTGCTCTCAATTTTATATCAAGAGGACTCTCAAAATTCATCCTATTGAAAAAACTACTTTCAGTGAGTACTAACTGTGAATCAGTATTGTAATCCCCATGAAATTTTATTATCTCTGTTGCTCCAGCTTCAATCTCAGTTAGATCTTTTACTTTAGCGATTTTAATGTACTTTCTGTCATTGACCTGATATAATTTTTCCAAACTTTCATCATAGTTAGTTGTATATACTATAGGAAAATCTAATTTTAAGATATTCTTATGAATCTTAGATTCTTTAATCTTATCCTCATCAACTTTCCATTTCTTTTTCATCCACTTTTTCATTTTATAGAGGTCTTTATCATATTGCTCGTAGAATTCTGCTAAATTGAGAAAATCATCATAGTCCTCAAAGAGTTCTGGACAAATACCGCATCTCTGAGATAATTTCAACATAAGTTCTCCCCACTCAGGAAGTCCAACATTTTTAGATATTCCTGCTCCAACAAAAAGCATCACTTTATTTTTACTTATAAGTTCTCCTAAATCCTCTATTTCATCTTCATAGCTTATATTTTTCTCGAATTTCGTACCATTTTCCATAAGAAATGCATAAAATCTTTCAAGAGCTTTCACTCTCATAGATATGTTTTTCTTGTTATTCTTTAATTGTGCAAAGGTCTCCTTCTCTCCTTTTGGTATAAAAATAACATCCCATTCAAAATCTGATGTCCCTCTGACTTCTTCAGATATGGTTCCCTGTACATCTCCTTCAAAATAACTAAAACTCTTACCATCACAAAAACATATAATTGTCTTTGCAGTAGCCTCTTTATCCTTAAATAATTCCACAATCTTTTCCCCTTGTAGCTTTTCCCAGAATATCTGAGTAAGTCCCCCTGGATATCCCCCCAGCTCATGAAAAAATAATCCTGTATGTTCAACAATAAGAGGTCTTCCTACCTTTTTAAACGCTCTAAGTGCCTTATCTTTAACAATCTTCTTCATATCTTCACATTGAATTTCTTCGATCTGAAGATTATTTGAAACAATGTTAACTTTTATAAGTTCCTTATGTAACCTTTTCTCAATATCTTCTTCTGAAATATTTTGTTTCTTGAATCTATTACGCTTCTCTTTTTCCTCTTCTTCATATTTAACATTGAAAAAAGCTCTAACTTCTTTTATTTTTTTATCATTGGTTGAGATAAACCTAATATCCATCTTATCTCCCCCCATTAATTTCATTTAAAAATTATTTCATGTATAATACAATTTATTTTAACAATTGCTTATTTATGTACGAAAAAGAGACCCATCACTTTACTTGGATAAGTCTCATATTATCTATTTCTTAGCTATCGGTTGTCTTAATATAGTCTTTAGATTTTCAGGAGCAGCTTTTCTTGGATCACTTAAGTAAATTTCATGATGGTTTCCAACTTTAATATATCCATTTTCCTCAATAAAGTTATGTAGCTTTTCTATAGTAGGCATTTCTTCACTGTAAGGTCCTATGTGCATTATTTGTGCAACTAACCCCTCGTCCAAACTTTCAAATTTTATCTTATCAATTGAAGATAAATCCTTCTTTTTCTTGACCTGATCCACAGCCTCGTCAATTAACTCTTTATCAACAAACTCAGGCTGCATTATTAATGAAGTCCATTTCCACTCTTCTTTTCTTTCTTGAGAAAAAAGTTCCATATTATCATGGTACCATAATCCCTGAAGTGGCATAACACCATAGTCTATACCCATACTACCTTTTTTAATCATGAACTTCACAGTATAAGACAAACTAAATAATGCTTCTACGGCATCTTTGTATTCCTGTGCGGTATTCGGATTCCCCATTCCATCAATCTTCAAGTAATTTAATTTTGGAACATTTACTATTTGAACCTGTTTTGAAGACGCTTTGTATAATTCTTTAAACTCTTTCTTGAAATCAATTTTATCCATACTTATTTCCCCCTACTTTCATATTTATCTATAGTTTACTCCATAAAATATGACTTCTATTTGTCATGTTTAAAAATATAAATATTATATATTAGTTTTTATGAGTTTTTAACCATTTATAAGCTGTTTATATAGTCAAATATGTATTATATAGAGATGAATTATTGAAAGTATGATAATCTTAATATACAATATATTCTACTCAATAAATTTAAGGGGGTACGCACTATGAAATCAGAATTAAAAAGTAAAGTAGATAACATGTTAGATGTTTTCATAAAAATATCAAAAGATTATAAGTGGGAAAACAACCTATCGCAACATTTTGCAGCTTTGACATATATACTAAAGAACAAAGAATTTGAAAAAGAGAAAATAGATGATATGAAAAAAGTAATAAAAGAAAATACAGGTGTTTTTTCAAGTTATAGAGGTAATACTATGTTCATTTTATCTATGTTATTGTGTAGTGAGTATGATAATCCAAATGAAAAATTCATAAAGATGATGGATTATGATAAAAAATTAAAGGCAGAAGGATTTAAGAATAATACTTACTTACCTATTGCTAATTATGCTTTATTGCTAACTTGCGAAGAAGATTTAATTGATTCTAGAATAAAAAAGGCTTATGAAATATATTGCGAAATGAAAAAAAATCATCCATGGTTAACTAGTGGTGATGACTATCCTTTATGTGTTTTGCTTGCAAACTCTGATAAACCTATAGATACAAATATTAAAAATATTGAAGATTGCTATAAGCTTTTAAACGAAGAAGGATTTTCTAAAGGAAATGGATTACAATTTTTATCTCATATATTATCTATTGGAGATGAATACAATAGTGAAAAAGTTCAAAGATGCAAGAAAATCTTTGATAGCTTAAAAGAAAATAAACTAAGAATTTATTCTAGTTATTATGCAGCTCTTGGCCTTATAACCTTAATAAGTAAAGATAACAATGAGGTAATACAAGACTTAATTGATGTAGCTGAATATTTGAACGGATTAAAGAAGTATAAGTGGCTTGGAAAAGGAATGAATGTACTTATAGCTTCTGCTATTGTAAGTACAGAATATATAGAAGACAAAACAAATCAAAAAGATTTAATTGCTACAACTTTAGGTATAACTGTGGAAGCTTTAATTGCAGCTCAAACAGCTGCAATGGTTGCAACTGCAGCCGCTTCAACAGCAGCAGTTAGTTCCGCAACAACATAAGGGATTTTTTATAATAATGTGAACTAGATTTTCTGTTTTCAAGTTAACCTAGTTCACATTTTCTATATATTTTTTTGCTGTACACTACAATATTCAATATAGATATTCCATTTTTTCATGTTGAACGTCTTCAATATGTATTCCTTTATTATCTTTAACTATTATCATGGTAAACACATCAGTTCCATAAGGCTTAATTCGTACTTTCACTTTATATATTACGCTATAAACTGTTTCTATATCTAAAATTATTCCTTTATAATCGGCTGGGGAATAACCATAATATTTATTTAGTTCTTTCTTAATGTATGGGTCAAAGATTGACAATAAAAGTTTTTTATACATAGCATCTTTAAGAACATAATTTGGTAGAGGATTGCCTTTATAATTTAAAGTAAATAGGTCAGGTAATTCCTGTACTGGACCAATATCGGTAATTGCATTGTCTCCAATATATAACGCTCTTAGATTTGTTAATTTGCTTAATCCTTGAATATTGTTTATTTTATTCTCACTTAAAATCAATTTTTTTAACTTAGTTAATGAACTTAATCCATCAATATTAGTTATTTCATTATATCCAAGATATAAATAAGTTAATTTTGTTAAAGAACTTAACTCATTAATATCTGTTATTTGATTACTATCCAAATCAAGTGACTCCAAATTAGTTAATGAACCTAATCCTTTTAAATCTTTTATTTGATTACTTACTAATCTTAATCTAGTTAGATTAGTTAAATCCTTTAAATCTTTAACTTTTTCAATTTTATTTACACCTAAGTTTAAATTATTTAGCTTTATCAATCTTCTTAATGGTTTAATATTTTTAATTTTATTCCCCCACAAATCCAAAGTCTCTAAGTTTTTTAAGTTACTTAATACTTTGATGTCAGTAATTTTATTATCCATTAAGCTTAAGGATCTTAAATTAACTAAATATTTTAAAGGTTTAAGATCTGAAATATAATTTCCTCTTAACCCTAATGCATTTAGATTAGTTAAATTGCTTAATGCATTAATATTAGTAACTTTGTTTGAACCTAAGTCTAGAACCTTTAAATTTGTTAAATTACTCAATGGTATGATATCATTAATCATATTTCGACCCAAAACTAGTGTTTCTAAATTTGTTAAATTACTCAAAGCGCTTATATTCCAAATATAATTATTACCTAAAATTAATTTAGTTAAATTCTTTAAGTTTTTCAAGGGACTTATATCTATTATTTCATTGCTACTTAGTTTTAGCTTTTTTAGATTAGTTAAATTTGCTAATTGACTTAGTTCTAAGTCTTTACAGTGATATAAATCCAAACTTTCTAAATTTCTTAGATTACTTAGTGGGGTTATATCACTTATACCATCTTCATGCAAAATCAATTCTTTTAATGTTTTTAATTTACTCAATTCATTTATATTTCTTAGTTCATAGTTATGAGATAAATCTAATTTTACTAATGCAGTTAAATGCTCTATCCCTTCTAAATTAGTGATTCCTCTTGTATCAATCTCTAAAGACTTAATACTTTTCACATAACTTTGATAAATATCCCCTTCAGGTCTATTTATTACTTCTCTAATAACTTTTTCTAAATTTGGATCAGCAAATTTAATTATCTTATCCCTTTCTTCAGTAAATGAGAAAACATTTGATTGATATATGAATAAAAGTGATATTGCTATTAAAAAGCTTGTGCCCAATTTATTTTTCAATGTTAGCACCCTCCCCTAAATATTGCATTTCTTATCATTAATATTCTGTGGAAGTCCTTCAACATTTAAACACAATTTATAAAATAAAAAGTATTATATATGGCGATAATATACTTAGGGTGATGAATAATGTTATATAAAATAATCTCTATAATTTTAATCGGCTGCTTAAATTCACAAAACCTTATAAACCCTATGAATCAATTAGTTTATAAGAACACAGAATATGCCAATGTAGAACCTCAAGATGATACTCCGTATAAACACAATGATGAACCATATAGACTTATACAATACTTACCTGAAGAAAATATAAAGTTATTTGCACTGAAAAGCTGCCATTATCCAGGTACATATGATCAATTTCTACTAAGTATAAATGATAGCAGAGGAGTTTTTCATGATTGGCATAGTACTACAAGTAAAACACGGGAACCAAAACTTATTCTAAGTGATCTTAATGGTGATAAAGTTGATGAACTAATTATAGTTCTAACATACGGGACTGGTTCTGGTATTCATGAAGAAGAAGTCCATGTAATTAACATAAATCCCCAAGATAAAAATATGTATTTTGATGAGTATATGCTAACAGACCCTTTTATTATCATTAAAGAAAATATTACTTCAAAAATAACAGAAAGAGAAAAAGATGTTTTGATAAAAATAAAGGTTAATGATAATGAGTATAATATTAAAATGGATAATATTCATCCTGGAATGTGGGGTGACAAGGTAGGTTTTGGAGGTAAAATCTATTGGAGAGTTAATGAGAATAAATTATATGCTTATATAGATGTAGGCGCAACAGCTACCCTATATGTGGGCACAGTTATAATAGAATATAAATTCAACTCTGAAAACGAATTCTTTAACTTAGGTAAAATTACTTTCCAAGAGGATTTTGAGCTACCTCCTGAAGATTAAAATCTAAATAAATTATTTAAACTCAGTGAACCTAATAGGTTTACTGAGTTTATTGTTCTAGTAATAATTAAATTCCAAAATGGATTAACCATTTCTTCTCTTTCATTGCATGAGATATTTTTTCAATCAATATATCAAGCTCTTTTGATTTAAACTTAACATTCTCCTCAACAATAATATCTAAAAATTGTTTAAGAGATTTTGGTGGTATTAAGGTTATTCCACAATATGCAAAACCTTTATATGGATGATTTACGCTATGTGCAAATGTTTCCATTTTAATTATTTTATCTTTACTGTTTTTAAAAAATATTTCATCAATAATATCACCGTTAATAGAAATACAACTATACTTTTCAGGTTCATAATCATTATAAACTTTATCTTTTTCTATACTATCCATTATTCCAAATTCATGTGTATCAGCCATAAACATGCCTCCTAATATTATTGTGTTTCATTCATTTCTTATCTATCAAATTCTATACAAACTCAAATGCATATTTATCCCTCTCCACAAATCCCATAGATTTATATAGTTTTATAGCAGGAATATTCTTTGTGCTTGTCTCTAATATTGGTGTCTTTCCCCTTCTCAATATTTCTTTTATCATTTTATAAATTAGCTCTTTTCCGAAACCTCTTCCTCTGTAATCCTTATCTATATATACACTGGTTATTTCAATATAGTTCTCAGTTTTCCCATAAAATCTTGCCATACCAATAATATTTTCCTGTTCTCCCTCTTCCTGTACTAGAAAGAACATACCTCTCGTTATTTTTGGAATTATTTTATCCTCAGAGGTTATTTTCTCAAATTCTTCTTGAGTCTCCGCTCCAAAAAACTCTACTGTATACTTCTTAACTATTTTAAGATCTTTATCTTCATATGTTACTTCTCTCATTGAACAATGTTCTTTTAATCTCAGCTCATTGAATTTGTCTTCATTTAAACCGAAGATTATATTCTCAACACATTCCCTGTTATCTCCCAGTTCCTTTAACAAAGCATGTACATTATCTAGCCTTCCACCTAGAAGTATTTTACTCTTACCTTCACTTTGTTTAGTTCTTATTATATTAGCTATATCTTTAATTCCATTCTCATAAGAGAATTTAAAACTAGTAAAGATTGAATTCCCATCATCTTTCATATGTATAAATTCAGTAATCTTCCCCTCTTCTTCATTTATATAAAATTCCCCAATCTCATCTTTGAAACATTCAACTAGTTCTATCATATTTGTGTTGTACATCTCATCTTTATATAAAAATTCTAACATTCTGTTTCTGTATATCTCGTTTGATAAATCAATTTTTTTCATAATTATTCCCCACCCATTTTTCTTTTAAGTATCCTCTATTTTAAATATCAAAATTAGTATGGTAATATTTTATCATATATAGATAATTTAGCACATGTGATTAATTTAAGGGATTCTAAGGATCTCTTTTTTCATACAAATTCTTTTCCTTTTATTGACATAATTATTTAAATATGTTATTATACAATCATCATATTACACTTGTATAATATAATGATTGTATAATATAAAAGGTGGTGCAAATTATGTCTCTTAAACATGGACTTTTAGGATTATTAAATTATGGACCGATGTCAGGTTATGAGCTTGATAAAGCCTTCAAGGATTCTTTAAACTTTTTCTGGCAAGCTGGAAGAAGTCAAATTTATCGTGAATTAAACACTATGAAAAAGCTAGGGTGGTTATCTTCCACTATTATTTTTCAATCAGACAAACCAAATAAAAAGCTTTATTCATTAACCGAAAAAGGTAAACTGGAATTTCAAAACTGGTTATCCTTAGATTGTATAGACGAATCATTGTGTATCAGAAGTGTATTTTTGATGAAAACATTTTTTTCTGGTGAAAAGGATACAGATGATAACATACAAATGCTAATAAACTATAAAGAGAGATGTAGAGAAGCACTTTTAGGTATAGAAAGAAAAAATAGTAATATTGATAGTTACAAAGATTGTATTACTGATAAACAAAAGACCCTTTATTGGGGTGCGACTGCAAGCTTTGGTAAGTATTATTTTGAAATGTGCATACGTTGGGCTGAAGACACCATTAAACTATTGGAGGAGGAAAAAGCATGAAAATACTCCTATTAAATGGCAGTCCTAAAGGTGAGAAAAGCAATACCTTTAAAATAACAACAGCCTTTTTAGAAGGTTTAAATGAAAACAAAAATAACAATGTAGATGTAATAAATATAAGCAAAATGGAGATTAACCACTGCATCGGATGCTACTCTTGTTGGACAAAAAACCCTGGAGAATGCATTTTAAAAGATGATATGGCAGAGCTTATTAATAAATACTTAGAATCTGATTTAATCATATGGAGCTTTCCTCTTTATTATTTTGGTATGCCATCAAAAATAAAAGCTTTTTTGGATAGACTTCTTCCAACGAATTTACCTTATATGTCAGAACGTGAAGATGGCGGTTCAAGGCATGTTCCTCGTTATGATCTTAGTGGAAAAAAGTTTGTTTTAATTTCAACCTGTGGCTTTTACTCTACTGAAAATAATTATGATGCTCTTATTCGTCAATTTGAAATTATGTATGGTAAGGATTTAACTAAAATACTCTGTACAGAGGGTGAACTTTTTCGTGTTCCTCAACTTAAGGGAAGAACATGTGAGTATTTATCTTATGCTAAAAAAGCAGGAATGGAATATTCAGAGACCTTTAAAATCAGTGATGAAACACATGATAAATTATCAGAACTTCTATATCCTCCTGAAGTTTTTGTGAAAATGGCAGATGCAAGTTGGGAAATAAATGAGCCTAAAAAGAGTTCAAATAAATCATATAACTTTATGAAGCAGATGGCTGCTCTTTGTAACCCTGATGCTATAAAAGGAAAAGACCTTATTTTAGAAATGTGCTTTACTGATCTAGATAAAACCTATCAGCTTTGTATTGAAAATAACAAATGTACAATGCTTGACTCTAATTTAAAACCATTCACCACACGAATTGAAGTCCCCTTTGAATTATGGGTAAAAATTTCAGAGGGAAAGGAAAATGGTGCTGAGGCTATGATGAAAAAGAAGTATAAAGTCTTAGGAGATTTTAATGTAATGCTACAACTTGATGAAATTTTTGGTGGGAAAAATTATGAACCAGAACAGTCTGATACCAACATAACTGATAAAATGATAAAAACAAATATGAGCTTATTTCTTTTACCATGGATTGTACAATGGTTAACATTTCCTATAAACCTTAAAATAGGAGGTGCTATTTCAATTATAGTTTGTTCCTTTGTATTTTTCCTAAGCAATAAAATTAAAACAACTAAATACGAAAGAATTAGTACAGTTATTATTTCAACTTTAGGAGTATCAGCCCTTTTAGGATATGGCAGTGCAGTAACACTTCCCTGTTTATCTTACCTGATTTTTGGTGGAATGTGGCTTATCTCAAGTACACATAAGATTCCCCTTACAGCGCACTATTCATGCAATAGTTACAATGGTGAAGAAGCCTTTGATAATCCTTTATTTATAAAAACAAACAGAATACTAACATTCGTTTGGGGATTATTATATCTTATAGTTTCGATATTTTCATATTTTCTTATGAAGAGTAATATGGCAAGCTTTACAGGATTGATTAACTCTATTATTCCTGCTATTATGGGTGTTTTTACTGCTTGGTTTTCTAGATGGTATCCAGCAAAAGTTGCAAAAGGATAACTTTATAACATGTTATATTGATTTTATTCCTGTATTTTACAATGCCATGCATTATGGTAAAATATGTTTATGCACATTTAATTACCATTAAGGAGGATCTATATGGATATGTATATTATTAAAGAAAGTACAAAAGAAGAATCTGACTTAATCTGGCAAGGTATAATAGAATATAACTCATCTAAACTTTCTCTTAAAGGAGATGTTCCTTTTGTTCCTGTCAATAGAGTTATGAAGGATTCAGCAGGTAACATCATAGGAGGCATCAACTGTGAATTGAATTATGTTTGGAATACCATGTACATCGATATGTTATGGGTTAAAGAAGAGTATAGAAAAAATGGTCATGCATCAAGACTTTTAAAAGAAATTGAATTAATTGGGAAGGAAGAAGGCTGTACGTTGGTTCATTTAGAAACTATGGATTTTCAAGCAAAAGACTTCTATATGAAAAATGAATATCAGATTTTTGGTGAATTGGACAATGTTCCAGAAGGACATAAAAGATATTACTTGAAAAAGATTTTATAGGTGGAGGAATAGATATGAAGAAAGTATATCGTTTATTGTGTATTTTACATGCATTTGTAGGGGTAGGTGCTATGTTTGGGGGATTTGCTGCTATTACCAATCCTCAAAATCCAGCTGGTGCAACAGTAGATCTTTTAAAAAATTCACCTTTTAGTAATTTTTTTATACCTGGTATTCTCTTATTTACTGTAATCGGACTTGGGAATGTTATTACAACTTTTCTGTTTCGTTTCAAGTTAAGATTTCAAGGGTATATAAGTAGCATTTTTAGTTGGGCTTTAGTTATTTGGATTGTTGTCCAATGTATAATGATTAATTCGGTTCATTTCTTGCATATTATATATTTTATCATTGGAGTAATTGAAGCTATTTTATCAATAATTGTTTTGTTTGAGAAACGTTTATTTCCAACTAATCTTATAATAGATTTTTATAAAAAGATTAAAAAACAAAAGGATGACTGTAACGTCTAATTACATTTGAATATAAAGTATATTAATAAAATACATTACAAGGGGATTTGAAATGACAGACAATTTAATAATTATTGTTACTGGAGCATCCGCTACTGGTAAAACGACTTTGAGTAGAAATTTAGCTAAAAGATTTAATCTATCAGTAATCAATAAAGATGATATTAAGGAACTTTTATTCGATAATTTAGGAATTAAAGATAAAGAATGGGCAGGAAAATTAGGTATGACTAGCTTTGAATTTACTCACTTTTTTACTGAAAAACTAGCTCAAACAGGAAAATCCTTCATTGTTGAAGGTAATTTCAGAAATGAATTTTCAACAAAAGTTTTCATGGACATTAAGTCAAAGTACAATTATCAAATATTACAGATATTTTGTCATGGACAAGATAAGATTCTATATGAAAGATATATAGAACGTGATAATTCTGGAACTAGACATCCAGGACATTTTAAGCTCACCTGTGAATTTGAGGAGTTTAAAAAATTGCTAAGTAAAAGCAATTATAAATTAGATATAGCTCCCACTCTCAATATAGATACAACAAATTTTGAAGATGTAGATATAAATCAAATCTATGATGAGGTTGATAAATATCTCAATTCTGTCAAATAAAAAAGGCTGAAACGAATTCAGCCTTTCTTCATAAATTATGCAATCGCTACTTCTGCTTCAGTCACATCAATAACCTTTGCACTCTTCTTCTTAACAAGTGATCCACCAGATGAATAGAATACGTTTTGAGTAATTATCCCCTCCATAAGTGAATTAACCTCTTCATCTGTTATATCCTCTCTCACCTCATTGATAGTTAATGTTGTTATATCATCGTTAGTTGTTACGAATTTCATGCTTAATTTCTTCATAGTTTTTCTCTCCTTTTATTTTTTTATATTTTAGATACAGCTTGTCCCACCCTCATCTTATTGTTATTTTTTCTCTTAATCTAGTAGTTATTCAACTTATACCTATTCTTCAATTGAGTATGCTTCATCAGCCCTAATTACTCACTCATCAAAAGATTGTCATTAACTCTTTGAATGTACTTTGTTGGATATGGTAATACTGATGCTATCTTAGCCCCTACCGCATATATTGCATCATCAGCTGCATCAATCTTAATCTTTGAGAATCTGAAATTCTTGATTTCATCCCCGCCTGATGCTTTCGTACCAGTCTTTACTCCTACAATTAAATCACTGTCCACTCTTGTGTTTGTTACTGCCATAATATAATTCCTCCTCGATATTTTTTTCGAAAGCGTTACTGTTTTGTGCTTTCATAAGGATATATGCAGTGTAGGAAAAAAGTTATAAAAATTTTTCAACATTATCTAAAAAAAGAGAACTATATAACGAAAAAAGGTAGTGGAAGCCCACTACCTTTTTCAAAGTTACACCAGTTATTATAGTTTAAATTTATTCATTTCTCTTTCTAAATTTTTAATATTATTATTAAATTTTTCAACTGAGCTAGCAATCTCATTTATTTGTGCTGATTGTTCTTCTGTAGAAGCACTAATTTCTTCAGTAGCTGCTGCTGATTCTTGTGATAGTGTTGCAATAGCTTCTAAAGCATTAACTAATTGTTCCTTTGCTGTGTTAACAAACTCCATGTCTTTTGCTAATTTACTTATTGAAGAAGCCACAAAATTTGTATTCCCATCAATCTCTTCAAAAACAGAATTGGTATTATTTAGATTATGATTTGCTTCCTTTACTGTTACTCTTGCTGTTTCCATAGTGTTATTAGTATCATTTACAATCTGCACTACACTTCCAATAATTTCAGCAATTTCTTTAGTTGCCTGTCCAGATTCTTCTGCTAATTTACGAACTTCTTCTGCCACAACAGCAAAACCTCTTCCATGTTCTCCTGCTCGCGCCGCCTCAATTGATGCATTAAGTGATAAAAGATTTGTCTGTTCTGAAACACTTTTTATAGATTCAACAATACTTAAAATTGACTTAGATTTTTCATTGAGTTCTGAAATTTTTTCATCAACTTCATCTGTAGAATGAACAGTAACTCTAAATTTATCATTTAATATAACTATAGATTCCTTACCTTCTTTATTACTATTATTCATATTATCCGTGTTACTTCGAGCCTCTTCAATCATACTAGACATTTCTTCTATCCTATTACTTAACTCTTTACTAAGTTCCACTCTTTCATCTACTTCTTGAGCCATATCTGCTGAGCCATTTGCAATACTCTCTACAGCCTGTGTTACATGATTACTGGCCATTGAAAGCCCATTAACAGTTTCGTTTATTTTAATAGATTCATCTGCAATGAATTGTACTGAATTATGAGTCTCTATTACAAGATTTCTTACATTATCCACCATCTTATTGAAGTTATTAGAAAGGTTCCCAATTTCATCTTTACTTTTAACTTCAAGTTTTAAATCAAAGTATCCTTCTCCTACTTTTTTCATGTAACTTTCAATCTCTTGAATGGGTTTAATGATAGTTTTACCTATTGTAATGTTTATCAATGCAATAAGAATTAAAAAGCCAACTATACCAATAATACTTGAATTTCTGATATTACTCTTATAAGCTCCTTCTATTTTTTCTGCAGGTAATGCAATCATTATAACACTATCATTTAATTTTCTACTTTTAACATAATAATTGACATCATGAACTTCCAGTTTAGACATTTTATCTTTATTCAGTAATGCGGATAATCCCCTTGTAACTTCCTCTAGATTTTTTCCTATCTGAGATGGATCTTTGTGATTAATAATTACTCCAGAAGTATCTGCAATATAAGCAAAACCATTTTTACCAAGATAGAGATTTTCTATTGTTTTCTGAACATCCATTTTAGATGTAATGCTCTCAATAGCTTCTACTGATACGCCTATCTGAACAATCCCCTTTTGATCTAATCGCGATACCCCAATATATTGAAACATTTTTTGATCGGTTCCACGTTTAGAAGGAACTTGAGCCAATTCTCCGTTTACTTGATTCATTAACTCTAAAAATGGTTTTGTTTGCTCTGAAGCTTTACAATCAAATCCAAAAAACTCAGGTATATTACCATTTGCTATAATACCATTCTCATCAATAACATGAATTTCTTCGACTTTCAATGATTTAGCTAAATCTGTAATTTTTGAAGTTTCTAATTTAGTTGGATCTGCTTTAATAATTTCAGCTATAGATTTTGCTAAATTGATATTTTTTCTATCTAATTCATCCATGGTAATGTTTACAATTTCTTCAGCAGTCAATATAGATTTTTCAACGCTCTCCAATTGCATAGTTATTTGTTGTTCAACAATTTCCTCTGCCATATTATTGGCAGAAGAAATATTAAATACAGTAAGCGCCGTTAAAATGAAAATTACTAAAATACCAATAATTAAAATTATTTTACTCTTTAGTTTCATATTCTTCAGACTTCCTCTCCATTATTATTTAATTTCTTTATTACCCTTTTTTAATACCATTTATTCAGCCTCTATATTCGCATACTACATCAGCCTTTTTTCAGCAATATAGTATATTATTTTTATAAATACTACATCACACATCTTCTATATTCTACATTTTGTATAACATTCCTCTTTTAATTATGTTTTAATTTCAATAATTTTATTATATTTATTGTAATATTTAACTTTTTTATTAACCCTTTACCACCCAATAAGTTTTATCTCCAATTCACTCATATTCATTCTTCTTCTCCTTGAGAAAATCACAAGCCTACTTCACCTATCAACAGATTCATGAATTTATAATTTCCTATAGAGTAAAAAAACGTAACCACTATGAACCAAGTGGTTACGTTTTTATATTATTAACTTTCTGTTGTCACACCTCTCATATTATTCAGTTCTTAAATTACGATAAAATACAACTGAATTTCCTGTGTTCATAAGTTGCATACCTTCAACTGATTTTGGAAAAAAAGTAACAATAACCATTGAAGGAGTCTCTTTTAGAAAATTTCTTTGAATGAGACTTCCAGTTTCTAATACTGCTATAACAGAAATAGACCCTGGGGAAGTCTTAGCCTCAAAAGAAATCATACTAATTTCAGTTGGGTTAGGAGGTAATGGGAATTTTTCTCCTGGTTCCAATTTAAAGTATTCATCTTGATACACTACATTTATCCTCATACATTCAAAATTAAAACTTTTAGTGGATACCAATTTCAACTCTGAAACTTTCTTGTTCAAGTCCCACTTACAAGGGCATTGAGAAAGATATTGAACCTCAGATTCTTCACCTTCAACTATCAGCGCTATATCAACTTTGTTTATTGTACACTCTTTATCGTTGTACTTACAAACGTACTCTAATTCAACGTATTCTATTGTTCTTTCAGTGTCCACATCTATATTGCAACTAAATTCTTCCTTAGGTCTTTGTATACTTTGAGATTCACAAAAACTCTCACAATAGAGCTCAATATACCTATAGAGATTCCTCTCCCAGTAGAGATTATCATCCCAATTGGAGTTAATTTGATATTTCATAAAATCGAACCTCACTTTAACATCTTATTATTTTACTCTACTATATAATATGAATTTATGATAATAAGCGTAACAAATACATAAGTACTACTAAGAACCTAGTTGTGAAAAGAAAATTGATAACATAAAAACTTCCCAGTACCAACATATCATTAATGTTGATACTGGGAAGTTGAATGTGCCTTAACTTAATCAAAAAATATTTCCTCCACGCTCATTCCAAATAAATCTTTTATTACCTTTACTTCATTTAAGGTGAATTGACTATGACCGTTCTCTTTTCTTGCATAAGACTCCCTAGTCATTTCAAGGATTTCAGCCATATTCCTTTGCTTTATATCTCTCATAGCTCTAAGACCTTTTAATTTATAGTTTTTATCCATAATCTCTCCCCCTAATTACATAAATATTAATTACATAATAAATTTTAGATGTTTTTCCTTTAATTGTCAAATAACACCATAAAATGATCACTTTTTGTAAATCTTTTTTATCACATCCTTTCAATAGTCTAATTCAGTATTTTTAAAATACAAATTTTCTTTTTATTTTCTTACATATTTCAAACGTATATTTTATTCTTGTATTAAATATCTTTCTTAATTGTTTTGTCGAAATCACTAGTAACTTAACATTTTTTGTTATAAAATATCAATTAGAGAGATTATTAATAGTTTATACATACATTTGCTATAATTAATTCACTATTGACATAAGGAGGGGGACGTATGAATAGGGGAACTAACAAAATTTTTATTATCCTTATTGTATTGATTACAACTTTATTAATAACTTTGCAATACATAATTTTTCAAATTCAACCTTTAGATACGTTAAATCCTTTAGAAGCTATAGGAATTCAACACCTAATCTTAACTAGTAAATTTTTGATTATCATATTAGCAATTATAAATATTATATTTTTATATGTACACTATATATTTCGCAAGAAAACTGCTCATAAGCATATTCAACAGGTTTCCAAAGAACTTTCAGATGTTAAAGAAGAACTTAAATCGCAATTCAATAATCTTGAAATAAGTAATAAGAGATTACAACTAAGCGAAGAAAGATATGAACTAGCCTTAATGGCTTCAAACGATGGAATCATGGACTGTAATGTGCAAACTCAAGAATTCTTTTATTCTTCTCAATTCTTATCTATGATTGGTTATAGTCAATCAGAATTTGATACAACACGAAGTTGTTTTGATCTTATTCATGATGATGACCGCCAATTGATTATAACTGAGATTAATCGTTATTTAGAAAAAAAACAGGATTCCATTAGTGCTCAATATCGTATGTTACATAAAGATGGACATTATATTTGGATGGAATGCAATGGAATAGCCACTTGGGATAAAGATGGAAAACCCTCAAGAATACTTTTTGTTCAAAAGGATATCTCAAAGGAAACTCAATGGCGTGAAAAAATCTACCACATAGCTTATTATGATATGCTTACTAAATTACCTAACCGTCATCTTTTTAGAAAACGATTAAAAGCTTCTATTAAAGACACTATTGCTCATGGAAAAAAAGGCGCTCTATTTTTTGTGGATCTTGATAACTTTAAAAATGTTAATGATACTCTTGGTCATAAAGTAGGAGATAATCTTCTCATAAAAATAAGTGAGACACTTCAATCTAACCTAGGAGATAATGTTATTATTTCTAGGTTTGGTGGGGATGAATTTTTAATAATGTATACTGACATCCATAACGAGGACTACATTGAAGCTCAAGCTAAAATCATTTTGAATATTTTTAATAATCCATGGCATTTAGTTGAGGATATGAACACCTACATAACCGCAAGTATTGGTATCTGCGTTTATCCTGACAATGGAAATAATGAATATGAAATATTAAAAAAGGCTGATTCTGCAATGTATAGTGCTAAAAAACTGGGTAAGAATCAATACAAGATTTATCATGATCATATTTCCAAGGAAATTCTTAAAAAGAATACTATTCAGAACGCACTTAGAGATGCCTTAAAACACAACCAATTTGAGCTGTATTATCAACCACAGTACAATGTTAAAAAAGAATGTTTTTGTGGCCTTGAAGCACTTATTCGTTGGAATCATCCTAAATTAGGATGGATATCACCTGGAGAGTTTATCCCAATTGCTGAAGAAACCAGCTTAATTCGTCAGATTGGTACTTGGGTTTTAAAAACTGCATGTACACAAGCAAAAAAATGGTTAGATGAAGGTTACATATTTGAAACAGTATCCGTTAACATATCTCCTTTATCACTTCAACAAAGTGATTTTATTGATATAGTACAACGGACTCTCAATGAAACAGGATTACCTCCACATCATCTAGATATTGAAATAACTGAAACTGCACTTATGCATACTTTAGAACTCAATATTAAAACTTTACAAAAACTAGTTGATCTTGGCTTAAATGTATCACTAGATGATTTTGGGACAGGCTACTCTTCTCTAAATTATTTAAAGCGCTTGCCTATTAAAACAGTTAAAATAGATCGTACTTTCCTTGAGGATATGTGTAGTAATTCTATGGAGGAATCAATAATTGAAGGTATAATTCTACTTTCACATAAAATGAACCTTACAGTTGTTGCAGAAGGTGTTGAAACTAAAGAACAATTTGACTTGCTTGCTAAAAACCACTGTGATGTAATTCAAGGTTATTATTTTGCTCGGCCTAGCTCTTCTGAGGAAGCTAGTAAATTTTTAAATAAAAATTAGAACTTTAAGGGGTATCTCTCGAAATGATTAATTAATCATTTCGAGAGATACCCCTTTTCAATAACCTGAAATTCTAAATACATAAAACAGACTTAAAACAATATAGTGTAATTTTGTTAACAAATTAATCATTATGAAAAATATCCCTTTTTTGAGATTGACAATTATATCGGGAGCCGTTATAATTAATATAACGTTAACCGATATAACGGCAAACATTATATCGGAAACAATAATATTGTAGGTGATCTAGTATGGGTAAATCAAATGAAAACATTGTGTTAACGGAAGCGGTATATTATATTTTATTATCTTTATATGAACCGCTTCATGGATATGGTATTATGCAAAATATTGAACAACTAAGTAATGGTAGAGTAAAACTTGCACCCGGTACACTATACGGAGCAATTAGCACCTTGTTGGATAAAAACTGGATAGAAGCTCTTAAAGAAGAAAAATCAAGCAGAAAAAAAGAATATGTTATAACTGATACTGGCAAGGAAGCTGTTAAGATTGAAATTTCAAGACTAAAAGAATTATTACTTAACGGTGAAAAAATTATAGGAGGGAGTTGTCATGAGTAAAGTAATTCGTAAATTTTTTATGGCATGGGATTTTGAAAAAGAAGAGAACTGGCTTAATACTATGTCCAAAAATGGAATGAAACTCTGTAAAGTAAAAGGATGCACATATACATTTGAAGAATGCAACCCAGGAGATTATCAATACAAATTAGAAATGCTGGATAATTATGTTACATCAGATGAAAGTAAGGAATATATTGAATTCTTAGAAGATACAGGAGTTGAATATATTGGTAATGTATTAAGATGGGTTTATTTGAGAAAGAAAACATCAGATGGAGAATTTGAACTGTTTAGTAATATTGATTCGAAAATTGCACATTTAATGAAGATTTTAAGGGTAATTTCTTTCTTTTTATGTTTACAAATCTATGTTGGTATAGAAGATGTGATTACTTGTATAAAAGATATTGCAGCTCAACATATTGAAGTAAAAAATATGGTGTCCGCTCTGCCATCTATAATTGTTTATATTCTACTTGGAATAGGAGTTTACAAGATTGGCACCAAAATCAAGGATTTAAAGAATAAAAGAGTATTGCAGGAATAATAGGAGTTACTTATCAGGAGGGGAAATCCCCTCCTGAAATTGTTGACAAAGTTATAATATATTGTCTTCACTCTTTATTAATTTAACTTCATGTAATAGGCGTTCAACCTCTTCCTTTTTACAAAGATCAAAAGAAAAAGCTGTAGAGCTGCCACATGCAACTCCCCATCTAAAGGCTTCGATAATATCTGGATTTTTAGAATAACTAGCTAAGAATCCCGCAATAAGGGAGTCCCCTGCTCCAACTGAGTTTTTCACTTTCCCTTTTGGTGCAGACCCATGATATACACCTTCATTACATATTAGTAGTGCGCCTTCTGAAGCCATAGAAACTATTACATTTTCAGCTCCCATTTCAAGAAGTTTCTTTCCATAATGTATAACTTCTTCTGTTGTGTTTATATCAACATCAAATATTTCACTTAATTCATGATTATTCGGTTTAATTAAAAAAGGTTTATGTACTAAAGTAGATGTTAACCCAACACCTGTGGTATCAACTACTACTTTTACATCATTGTTAATATACCTTTTCTGTATCTGTGCATATATATCTCTAGGTAAATTTTTTTGAATATTACCTGCAAGAACAAGATAGTCATTTGATGTTAATTGCTCTAGCTTATGAAATAATTTTTCCAAGTCATCTTCGGTTATATTAGGGCCCGCTCCATTTATTTCTGTTTCTTTATTAGATTTAAGCTTTACATTGATTCTTGAATCTCCACCTGTAGCTATAAAGTCTGTATCTACACCCTCATTTTCTAAAAAATTTTTGATGTACTCTCCTGTGAATCCTCCGATGAATCCTAAAGTTTTAGTTTTTATATCAAGATTATTCAGAACTCTTGATACATTAATTCCTTTTCCACCAGGATATTTATAATCTTTTTTTACTCTATTTATTTCTCCTTGTTTAAAGTCAACAACTTGAACTACATAATCTATTGATGGATTTAATGTCAATGTATATATCATTTTCCGTCACAACCTTTTTCCTTCTATAATCTTTAATCTTTATTGGCTAACCCTCTCAAATATTTCCCTAACCCTTTTCTTTTCACCTTCACTCAACCCATGCCACCTTACGCCTTTAATAGCACCCTCTATTGCATATGACATATTAAGGCATGGCTCTAACCCTTCATTCTTTAATCTTATTATCACCTCATTGGTTCCTAAATATTTTAGTTCTTCATATGAGTTTATACCAACTTTATTTAACTTTTCCTCAAGTGATTTTCCTATGTTGACAACTTTACTTAGATTATTAATTTCCCTCACTCCTTACTCCTTTATTTAAATCTTATATGATATATAGATTTACCGTCATTTCCCCTTTATTAATTATACCTATATATAATATAATTTTCTATGCTCGGAATAATTATGCATCATTTGAAAACTCAAGAAATTAGGCACGTGAGTAGCACAGAGAGCCTTATCGACGCCGTGTTTAATTTTTTTGAACAGCCTGAAGAGCCACACATAATGCGTGACCCTTATTTACTAGATTGCTCGTGAAAAGAATTTTCCAATAGCTAATATTTATATTTTTCTAACACTTTAAGTTCCTTATAAAAATCTTTACAATCCATATATGGACATTCTTCTAAGAAGTACCATATTGAAATTGCATGTATCAGTTCGTATGCAACATTGTAGTATTGTTCAGGTTTAGGATTAATTCTCCTAAAATTCGGATGGTTCGTCCATTCTTTTATGAACCAAGAGATATACCAAAATCCTTTAGACATTATTTTAGGGGATTCGTATAGCTTGTCATCTTCATCTACATTATCAGATTCTTCCACCTTATTGGATTCCTTTTCCTTACACTTCTCTTCACAATACTTAAGCATTGTTTTTAATAACACAATAAACTGCTCGTGTCTCCACACTAACCGTGTTTTTATACTGAATAAAAATGTATTTTCTCCAGCTTGAAATTCATTTAAAAGTTTTTCAGATACCATAAACCCACCCTCTTCTCGCCTTTATATAGAGCTTCAAGTTCATTAATAAACCACTCCATAAAAACTCTATAAATCAATTTAACAAAAATTTTTTCTTAAAACATTGACTTCTTTAAAGGCTATTGTAATTACTCTATATTCAATAATTCATCTACATTTTATTATTTTTTTAATTCATTTCAATTAATTGAAATTTATTCTTTACTTAGCATATATTTATTTTACTATATTATTATTAAGAAATCATCATTTTTTTACATAATTATCGAATACAACTAAAAAACGCATTAAATTTGCGTATATATTTAAATCAATTAATAATTCAATTATATCTTCTCTTAAATAATTATCAATAAATCATGAATTCTTGTCTCTTTTACCAACTAAATCTCCGCATATTGACTGAGCCATAATAATACAGTAAAATTATTATATAATACTAAATTTGTATAATTTTCACTTTAAAGTAGTGTTTTTTATCTTTAGATTTATGTTACCTTTTTGTTACCTACTAACTAAAGCTTATAGGTAATATATTATTAGGATACATTCCAATCTTATAACAATTAAAATATACTCTAAAGAAGTGAGGCGATTTAATATTAACACAGAGAACAACTTAAACTACAAAGAAATTGAATATAAAAATATCACTGAATATGATGGTACACGGAAAAAGAAAGGGGTAATAATATCTGCCCAAGGCGAAAAAAGTTTTTCTAAAGAACAAGTGGACAAGCTACGTACAGTAATGGATGTAGAATTCAAAACACAAGCTGGTTCTGCAACTAGAAGCGAGTTTATTGAAATGGCAAGAGATGCTGAAATTTTAGCTATTACAAGACGTCCATTAAAAGATATTGATTCTGAGCTAATTGATTCTTTACCTAAATTAGAGAGTCTTGCTGTTTATACAACTGGCTGCGAATGGATTGACGTTGATCATCTAAATAAAAAAGGAATAAAATTGAGCTATCTACCTCATTATGCCACTACGCCTGTTGCTGAACATACTCTAGCTTGTATGCTTTTAATGGGTAGAAGAATACATTTGAGTTCTGATAAGATTAAAAATACCATTCCTCAAAGCATCTCCTTAAGGGGATGGGATCTTAAAGGTAAGAAACTAGGTATAGTAGGGTTTGGTCGAATTGGTCAAGAGGTAGCTAAATTATCAAATGCTTTTGGAATGAATATAACATACTACGACCCAATAAAAACACCTTCAGATATTGCTGAATATGAATCATACTCTTCTCTACTCTCAACATCAGATGTGATTGCTGTAACTTGTTCTAAAGTACGAAATGCTCCTCCAATAATATCATATAATGAACTTTCGCTCATAAAAAAAGGTTGCTACATAATAAACACTGCAAGAGCGGATTTAGTTGATAACGAGGCTATCTTGGAATCCTTAAACACCAAGCATCTAAGTGGCTATACTGTTGATGATGAAGTTGCTCCTTTAGCAGATGAACACTTAGCTGATTACGGACGAGTCTACCAAACTGGACATACTGCATGGTATTCTACTGAAGCAATTGAAAGAGGAACCGAAGAATGGACAAATAATATCGTAGCTTTAGCTAAAGGGATAAATCGCAATCTATTTAACGAGAGGGTGCTAATCAATGAATAAGTTAAAAAAACTCGAAAAATTTATTATCATCTTAAATATAATAATATCAATTTCTTTTATTTCATTATTGGTTATTGGAAAATGGCCTAATTGGTGGGAATATGTAATACTGGAACGATCACCAATGACCTGGTTTGAATCTATGCTTTTATGGTCATGTTTTATGTTATGTGGTGGTTGTTTACTATTTTCCATTTTAAGAGAAGAAAAATCTAAATCTATACTTTGGATTATTCTTGTACTTGGATTTGCCTTCCTTACTCTTGATGAGAGATTTGCTTTACATGAAAGAATCAGAGATGGTTTTTTAGCACCTAAAGGAATAAAAATACCACTCTTCTTTTGGACATCCGCTGGTGATTTCATACTTCTAGTATTTATGGTAATTGGACTTTTAATGTTACCTAAAATCTTGAAACTATTTAGAGAGAGAAAAACTGCTCTTATATTTTTTATTATTGGTATATTTTTTGCCGTTACAGCAATCCTAATGGACTCACTAAATGTTCATGAAATGAGTATAGAATTCTTGCGAGTTGAACAGTTCATCGAGGAGATTTTCGAAACTACAGGAATGCTATTTTTCTTAAATTCCCTTTTTTTATTGTTCACCGATTATTTTAGAAAAACTTTTCAAATGAGTGTTACTACATCAGAAGAGAAATATAATTAGTATATATAGTATTTTCATATATAAAGGAGTAATAAAAAAACATGAAAAAAGTAATTATCATATTATTGATCTTCATGCTCTCCATAATATGCTGTCATTGGAAGATCACTATAAAAGCTAACCAATCTAACTTCAACTCAAATATAACTAAAATTAACCATGTATCGAGAATTCCTTGCCCTGAAATTGTGGAAGAAATATCAACAAATGAAGTTTCATCAGAGAGCACATCAATCCCAGATTACTCATCAGAAGAGCAACTTCATGCTATATCTCAGGTATCAAATAATACTACTTTAAAAATTGAAACTATTACTCTTGAAAATTTAGTAAATTTCACTGGAAGATATGATTATGACAAACCACTAGATGCGGAATACACTGGGCAAAGAACAACATTTTACGGTGAAAGAGTCTTTGCAAATATTAAATTCTCTGAAGAAATATTCAACACTAATTATGAAGAAATAATAAAAATTGCTAATCCAAATATAAACTTAAAAACTTGGTTAAAGGAGCGTACGATTCTTACTATTGGTATTACACTTCCTGAAGATGATACTGAACAGAGGGAAATCGATATTATATTACCGAAAGATATGTCATCTAATTCAGGAAACAGATTAGCTGAGGATACAATTATAAAACTAGAAGCTATTCCTCATTTATCTGTGAAAGTAGTTTCTGATAATAAAAATTTTCCTTTTTCTAAGGATAAAACCTTCAATAATTACTTCACCAATGTTAAGAAAAACATGAGTTTTTCCTTTTCATTAATATTCAATGAAGCAGTAAATACAGATAGTGTTTTAGAAAATGTTAATTCTACATACCATGAGTTTAACCCTGAATACACTTGGGTATCGGATAAAGAATTGAAAATCTCATTTGGAGCTGTCAAAGAACGGATTGATTCAAAAATTGATCTTAGTACTGCACTTGATGCAGTTGGGAATAGAATATATACAACTCTTCTTATTGTAATTGACACAGGAGAAGAATTAAGCTTTGACTTAAATAATTTAATGCCTTATAAAAAAGGATTCACTTGGCGTTACCTTGGTTCTTTGGATTATGGATGTATTGAGAAAATTGTATCTATTGAGAATGAATCTGATAAAAAAATTATTATAGTTAATGGAAAGATTGATCCACACTCTGATGATGTTTTAGAAGATAGATCATATACTAAGAAATATACAATAACAGAAAACAGTTTAGATCTCACACACAATGATGTAACCATACCTTTATTGAAAGGACCTATAGAATACGGCAATACTTGGTCACATGAATGGTATGATAATATGAAGGGACAAACAACTATAATAAAAGTTTTAGAAAACACTATTCTTACTGAAACAAAAATATTAGACCCTTCATATCATGTAAAAAAAATACAAACTCTTTACAAAATGGGCCCAGGAATAAAAGAGATTAAATATTATTATGATGATAATGATGAGTCTACTATAGGAATACGGCTAAATAATGTTTACCAAGAGCACTCAAACTTCCTTCATAATTAAGAAAAGCACGCTGTGCGTGCAGTTAAAAATAAATGGGACATGGGAAATGAATGACATTATCCCTTTCCCATTCTCCATTCGCTTTTCTATTTACTCCCTCTTCTTTTTCACCTATTCTATTATTCTCAAATTTTTCATACTCACATCTAAAGCTTTCACAGAATGAGTTAAGGCTCCACAAGATATGAAGTCAACCCCTGTGCTTGCTACCTCTTTAATTCTATCAATTGTCATATTTCCTGATGCCTCAGTAATTTTTTCTCCATTAATAAGATTTACAGCCTCTGTCATATCTTCAGTTGTCATATTATCCAGCATTATCACATTCGCTTCAGTATCTAGCGCTTCCTTAACCTCTTCCAACGATTCAACCTCAACCTCTATAGCTCTAAGATATGGATAACTCTCCTTGGCTTTTTTTACTGCTTCTTTTATTCCAGCACAGGCTTTTATATGATTATCCTTTATCATAAAGGAATCACTAAGAGAGAATCTATGATTAACTCCTCCCCCTGCTTTGACTGCATATTTCTCTAATATTCTAAATGTAGGGGTTGTTTTTCTAGTACATACTATTCTAGTACTAGTACCCTCTGTTAATCTCACCATAGAATTTGTGATTGTAGCTATTCCACTCATCCTCTGTAATAGATTCAATGCTATTCTCTCACCAGTCAATATATTTCTTGTGTTACCATTTATCTTTGCTATCACCTGTCCATTTTCAAGGTGATCACCATCTTTTTTTGTCCAATTAATCTCAACTTCTCCAAGCTTCTTGAAGACTGCATTAAATACATCCCTTCCCGCAAGTATTCCCTTTTCTTTTGCTATTAAGTCAACAGTGCATGTACTATCTTCTTCTATGAGGGATTCTGTTGTTATATCTCCATAATATAAATCCTCCACTAAAGCGCTCTGAATTAAATCATCAATAATCACATAGTTCATCTTTTAAATCCCCTCTCAAACTTAGAATTTTCTCTCTAAGAAGCCCTTCGGTTATATGCTCATTTTTAATCATTACTTTCATTCTTTCTATATGCTCTGAAATATCATATTTCTCTTTAATACAAACTTTCCCCAATTCATTATTTATATCCACTGCCGCTCTTTTTGAGAATACCAAGGATTCAAGAAGAGAATTACTTGCCAATCTATTATTACCATGAACCCCCGTGCAACTCACTTCTCCCACAGCATACAGATTTTCCAATGAACTTCTAGAATTCATATCCACATTTATACCGCCCATAATATAATGTTGGGCTGGTAGAACAGGTATCAGTTCCTTTGTAATATCTATTCCTCTTTTTAAACACTCTTTATAAATTGATGGAAATCTACGAGTTATAAATGTTTTTCCTAGATGTCTCATCTCAAGAAAAACATGTTCCTCTCCGCTCTCCTTCAGTTCTTTATGAATCGATTTAGCCACCACATCTCTAGGTTTCAATTCATCCACAAATCGCTCACCCCTATGGTTTAGGAGAATTCCACCTTCTCCTCTTACAGATTCAGAGATAAGAAATCTTTGCTTCTTCCCCTTCTCATATAATGCAGTGGGATGGAACTGTATCTTATCCATATCTCTCATGACTATCCCATGACTTAAGGCAATTTCCATACCTTCTCCTTTAGTTACATCTCTGTTAGTTGTAGATTTAAATATTCCACCTACACCACCAGTTGCCATGACTACAGTCTTTGCAAAAATATCATCCTCTTTATCATTAAGATTTATCTGAATTCCCAAACATTCTCCATCTTCAATTATGAGGTCCTCCATAAGACAATTCTCAATAATCTTGATATTTTCTCTCTCTATGCATCTCTTGATAAGAACATCATGAACAACTGCTCCAGTTCTATCTTCACAATGGAGTATCCTATTTATTCTATGAGCACCCTCTCTTGTATAATCGAACTCATCCCCTGTTTTATCAAACTCTACCCCTAATTCAATAAGCCTATTAATATTTTCCCTTGATTCTTGTACAAGTAAATTCACCGCATTTATTGAATTTTCATTCCCTCCTGCTCTACATGTATCCACCAGAAATCTATCAAAGTCCTCCTCATCTCTTATTACAGAGATTCCTCCTTGCGCAAGATATGAGTTGCAACAATTAACCTCTCCTTTTGTTACAATGAGCACCTGAGTATTCTCCTCTATATTCAGTGCAGTATATAATCCTGCTATTCCTGCTCCAACTATCAATACATCTGTATTCACTAAAAATACGCCTCCTGAAAAATTATTACTTCACTAATCTCTTACTCAGCTAAAAAATGCATCTTCTCCAATGATTTCACAGCTCTTTGAGATAGTTCCTCTGGAATTATGATTTCATTCTTCTCTTCCTTTAAGCATGTATACACATCCTCAAGTGTAGTAATCTTCATATTATCACACACCATAGGTAGCGCATGAAATTTCTTCTTTGGGTTTCTATCCTTAAGTTCATGAAGTATTCCCACATCTGTTACAATTATAAATTCATCACATTCACTCTCAGTAGCATAGTTCATTATCCCGCTTGTACTACCAATATAGTCAGCTAAATCCCTAACCTCTTTCCTACACTCTGGATGTACTAGCACCTTTGCCTCTGGATACTTCTCTTTCTTCTCCATAACATCCTCTGGTTTTATATTGTCATGTATACAGCAGCATCCATCCCACAAGATAAACTCCTTCTCAGGAAACTTTTCACTTATATATCCTCCAAGATTCCTATCTGGTACGAAAAGTATCTTTTTCTCCTTAATATTACCTATTATCTTCTCAGCACTTGCTGAAGTTACACAAGTATATGAAATTCCCTTAAGCTCAGTAGAACAATTTATATAACTTACAAGAACTCCATCTTTATGCTCTTCAACTAGTTCCTTAACCTTATCTAAATCAACTCTTCTTGCCATTCCGCATGTTGCTCCCTCGTTTGGGAAGAGCACCTTTTTCTCTGGAGAAAGTAATTTAGCACTCTCAGCCATAAACTTAACACCACAAAAAACTATAATATTTCCTTCTGCGTCTTTCCCTTTCTTACTCAGAAAATATGAATCCCCTACATAATCAGCAATCTCCTGTATCTCTGGTAAAGTGTAATAATGGGCTAGAATAGTTGCTCCCTTTTCTTCTTTTAACCTGTTTATATCCTTAACAATATCCATATATAATCCTCCAAGTTACTTTATATTTTCGAGGTGTATATACACCTGTGTATTCTTGCTTATATCTTATCACTATGAGTAAGGATTAGCAACATTTTATTAGGATATTGGGATAATAAAAAACCACACTTTTTTGTGTAGTTTTTTATCAAAGTTCAGCTTAGTAACGCATAGTATTGGAATGTATTCAATAAAATGGTATACTACATGAAATAGTTTGCAAGCATAATAATTGTTGATTCAAGGGGGGAACTCTAAATGAGTAAAAGCTTTTATAGTAGACCAGATATCTATGATATAACGTATTCAGAAAAAATAGAGGAAGTACTGTCAAAATACTATAGTACTATTTTTGATGGAAAAGAGATAAAAACTATATTTGATTGCAGTTTTGGAACTGGTAACTTATCTTTTGTCTTATCAAAAATGGGATATGAGCTTTCAGGTTCAGATATCAGTAATGATATGTTAGATACTGCAAAAGAGAAGATGAACTCAAAAGGGTTAGAAATAGATTTAACACAATGTGATTTTAGAGAGTTATCCAGCAAAATACATAAAACCTTTGATTGTGTGCTAAGCACAGGTAATTCACTTGCTCATGTCAATAACATGGATGTAAAAAAAACATTAAGCGAAATGAGTAAGCTGGTGAAAAAGAATGGTTATATCCATATAGACACTAGAAATTGGGACAGAATATTAAATATGAAGCAAAGATTTTACTATTATAACCCTGCCTTTAAGGGAGATGAGAGAATAAATCTTATGCAGGTATGGGATTATAACCCTGATGAAACAATGACATTTAACATACTTTATTCATTTGAAAAGGATAATAGAATTATTAGACGCGAAGAATTTACTGAAATATATTATCCTCTAAAAAAAGAATTAATAGTTGAAACTCTAAAGAGTTTAGGTTTTCATGATTTTCAAATTAATAGTTTTGCTATTATTAATGATATGAAGTTTGAAGATATGGAGTGGTACTCAATTATAGCACAGAAGGGTTAACCTTAATAAATGAACCATAATTAATGGAAGTCATTTCGACTTCCATTAATACTCTTTACCATGTTTTTGACCATTTTTCACGATGACAAACTGTCTCAAAACCTATATCATGATAGAACTCACGAATACCACCAAAACAATAAGTTGCACCTAGTTTTTTAGTCTTTTTCATAGCTTCAGTTAAGGCAATAGTTGCAAGCCCCATTCTTCGGTAACGAGGATCAGTTGCAAGTGGTTCAAGATAAGCATAATCATTAACCCCATCCATCCACATACCTGCGAAACAAGCATATTCACCATTAGGTGCTTTAATAATTGTTGTAAGGTCTTTTCGAAAATTTGGTCCACTTTGCATAAGCCTTCTGCAATCTAAATCGTCATCTGGCTCGTCCCCATGGTCAAAACCTTTCCATAATACATCATTTATTTTGCGAAAATCATTTTCATCTTCTAATGAGATAATTGAAAATCCCTCTGGTAATTCGCGTTCTTGAAATCCATTTTCATATTTAAATACTGTAATTGGCGCAGAATATTCTTTTTTATATCCCTTTTGCAAAAGTGTTTCTTTTAGCTGGATCTCATAATCAAATACCCAAATATCAAGACTCCTTTGATTTTCAACCTCTTTAGAAAGCTCTTTTTCTGCATATTCAATTAAGCTTGGTTTCATATGTTCGTACCCATTTTTTGTAATCAACAAACATTCACCTAAATCCATTTCATAACAGGCAACAGCGATGATTTCACCATTTTCCTCCCATATACCAAATCTATGTGTTAATTTGTGATTAAAGCAAGGGTGTGTATGTGCATATTCCCAGAATGGTTGTTCAATATTTCCGTTTTGTTGGTATTTAGTAAAGTTATGTCTCAGCAATTCATTGACACGATCAAAATCCGATAATAATTTATAATTTCTTAATGTTATACCCATAAAATAATCCTCCCATTTCATAACCCCTGGGGAATTTTCCCATGGGTGTTTTCCTTTATATTAAGAGTAACATAGCTCTCTTTCTCTTAAAACCTCATAAATAATACATAACTAAACTTGAGCATTTCTACAAAACAAGCAGGGGACGGTTCATAAAATTAATGAACCGTCCCCTGCTTGTTTTTCTCATTCAAATTTACATCTAGATTATATATGGTACAAAAACACTTAATACCAAGAATGTTTCCATTACTAATACAATTTCAAAAGGTATTAGTGGAATTACTTCTAAATCACATTTAAATAATAAATAACTAAATATCCCTGATATGAAATATATAATTAAAGTTATCGCTAACCCTACCCCTATACTCAAATAATCTGGCATTAATCCTACATACTTACCATACATCATATTTTTCATCATATATAACTGGAATAGACCCACTATTACTAAGGCTCCTATATATGTTATCTTCTTCATCTTTTCACTAAGATTATAGGATATGAATGATATTACTCCCATAATAACCAACGCAAAGAGTATCCAAATTATACCTATCATAAATATATATGCAAAAGAAAAAACAATTCCTTCTAATAAAATACTCCATGCCTCATTTTTCTCTTCTTTGGAAATGAAATTTATACCCTCTTTAAATAAATCTTCTGAAGAAGCCAATTTAATCTCATAAGAATTTTTTTCAATATATTCACAGAACACTGCATACTCTTTATAATTTGCTGAATAGAACCCTATTTCTCTACTATTTGAAACATAATTGTAATCTACAATTTCTCCATCTTTTATTGTAAATTCCACTATATCTTGTTCAAAAAATCGCTTATCCACATACCTATTTATATATCCAAAAAATGTTCCAGCAGAATCCCCTCTTACTATTCCTCTTACAGTTTGTCCTTGAATTTCAACAACTCCGATTTGTGACTTATTATTATTTAACGAATAAGATATACTCTTTGTACGTACATAATCCCCTTTTGATAACTCTTCATAAGTCAAAACCAATTCTTCATCATTAATATTAATCACAGGATTATTAAAATTTAATCCAATACCCTTAGATACTCTTAGAATTTGCTTTTCCATGATTTTTTTGTTGTCTTCAAGAATTATTGTATTAAAAGCACTGTCACTTTCGCTATAGTATACTATATAAATCTTTTCTTTATTTTTAGCAACTGAAACACTTTCAAAGATACCTTTTTCGGTTTCAAATAAAACATTAAGCTTATTATCTATAATCTTAATATTATCACCTGAAGATACAAGTAACTCTTCATCTGAAATTTTTATACTTTCAGTTATCCCTTCAATGACTTTTATATCATTTATAGCAAGTTCTTTGTCCACAACTCCAATATTAAAACTTCTTTTTTCGTTATTAATACTTATCCAACTGATATATAAGTTTTCTTTATCTGTTGTAAATGTTACATCTGCCACAAAAGTACCAAACTCATAATTTTTCGTATCAATAACATCTCCAAGCATATTAGTTTTAACCAACTTAATACCATTCTCTGTAGTATGTACTACATATATCTCATCTTCAAAAGTTATAATACTTGGATTTTTTTTAACATCCCCTTTTGAAATAGATTTGTCTTTACTCCATTTTTCAGATGGTATAGCAGAAGTTACTTCAATATTTTTTCTATAATTTATATATTGAATCGATACCATGGAAATAATAAAACATATCAATGCCCCTATAACTATATTTTTCTTTTTCATTTTTATATCCCCTTTCCTCACCTTAACTTAATATTTTCTTTTATAACCCTTTTAACACCTCCCCCTATTCTTAAGATTTTATAATTTTAATTTATTAGAAATAATCGAAATTTCATTAATTAAAACTGAAAATTGCTACCCTTGTAACCTTTACATTAATCTAATATATCCAGTCACATAACTCTTGTTCCCTTGTATACATATATATGTATATAGATAGAAAGAAAAAGAGCCGTATGACTCTTTAATATCATATATAAATTTGTTATTTAGGCTGCGGACCAGATACGCACCATAGATTTTCTACAAAATCCACCAGATGGCATTTATTGTTTTTTCTATATTGTACAACATTTTCCTCTAAATAATCAAATATATCTACAAATTAAGCTTATTTAACTCCCAAACGCGGGGACGGTCCATAACATCTTATGAACCGCCCCTGCTTGTTTTTCTCATTTAAATTTACATCTAGATAATATATGGTACAAAAACACTTAATACCAAGAATGTTTCCATTACTAATACAATTCCAAAAGGTATTAGTGGAATTGATTCTAAATCACATTTAAATATTAAATAACTAAATATCCCTGATATGAAATATATAATTAAAGTTATCACTAACCCTACACTTATACTCAAATAGTCTGGCATTAATCCTGCATACTTACCATACATCATATTTTTCATCATATATAACTGGAATAAACCCACTATTACTAAGGCTCCTATATAGGTTATCTTCCTCATCTTTTCACTAAGATTATAAGATATGAATGATATTACTCCTATGATGACCAATGCAAAGAGTATCCAAATTATTCCCATCATAAATATATATGCAAAAGAAAAAACAATTCCTTCCAATAAAATGCTCCAAGCCTCATTTTTTTCTTCTTTGGAAATGAAATTTATACTCTCTTTAAATACCTCTTCTGAAGAGCTCAATTTAATCTCATAAGAATTTTTTTCAATATATTCACAAAACACTACATACTCTTTATAATTTGCTGAATAGAACCCTATTTCTCTACTATTTGAAACATAATTGTAATCTACAATTTCCCCATCTTTTATTCTAAATTCTACTATATCTTGTTCAAGAAATCTCTTATCCACATACCTTTCTATATATCCAAAAAATGTTCCAGCAGAATCCCCTCTTACTATTCCTCTTACAGGTTGTCCTTGAATTTGAACAATTCCGATTTGTGACTTACTATTATTTAGCGAATAAGATATACCCTTTGTACTTCTATATTCTCCTTTTGTTATCTCTTCGTAAGTCATAACCAATTCTTCATCATTAATATTAATCACAGGATTTTTAAAAATTAATCCAAAACCCCTATATACATTTACAATTTCCTTTTCCATGATTTTTTTGTTATCTTTAAGAATTATTGTTTTAAAAGAACTATCACTGTCACTATAGTATACTATATAAGTATTTTCTTTATCTTTAGCAGCTGAAACACTTTCAAAGATACCTTTTTCGGTTTCAAATAACGTATTAAGATTATTATCTACAATCTTAATATTTTCGCCTGAAGAAACAAGTAACTCTTCGTCTGAAACTTTTATACTTTCAGTTATCCCTTCAATAACTTTTATATCATTTATCATAAGTTCTTTGTCCACAAATCCAATATTAAAACTTCTTTTTGCATTATTAATACTTATCCAACTGATATATAAGTTTTCTTTATCTGTTGTAAATGTTACATCTGCCACAAAATTACCAAACTCATAATTTTTCGTATCAATAACATCTCCAAGCATATTAGTTTTAACCAACTTAATCCCATTCTCTGTAGTATGTACTACATATATCTCATCTTCAAAAGTTATAATACCTGGATTTTTTTTAACATCCCCTTTTGAAATAGATTTTTCTTTACTCCATTTTTCAGATGGTATAGCAGAAGTTACTTCAATATTTTTTCTATAATTTATATATTGAATTGTAACCATGGAAATAATAAAACATATCAATGCCCCTATAACTATATTTTTCTTTTTCATTTTTCAATCCCCTTTCCTCAACTTAATATTTTCTTTAATAACCCATTTAACACCTCCAACTTTCAAAAATTAATAGTTTTATTTAATAAGAAATAATTGGAATTTCATTAATTATTTTTTTAACACTTGATAAGAAATATGTATAAACAAACAATATACAGAAAATTATATAATCTACAAAAATTACAATATTCATACCTATTTTTTCAGCCAATACACCAGCAAGTATCATTCCCAAAGGCATTAATCCAGAGGATAAAGTTTTCTTAAATGCGAATGCTTTTGACCTCATATTTGAAGGCACACTAATTTGTATGCTAGACTGGATTAGTGAGTTAATTATTGCCACAGCAAAGCCGTTTATAAAGAATAGTATTGCAATTAAATAAAAATTTACTGTCAATGAGTATATTATCATTGTAATTGAAGTTATAATTCCACTAATAATAAATAAATGGAATCTTTTTTCTTTTTTTATTTCAATTGTAGATAACATAGTAAATCCGAGGAACATCCCCACCCCATTTATTGCCATTGCTACTCCATATAACCCTATACCAAGATTATTATTTGCTTTAAACAATGGTAAAGTTAGCATCATTGACATAGAAGCAAAAAAATTAAAAAAGCAGAGTATAATATAGAGCTGCTTCAGTCCCTTTGATTTTTTTATAAAATTAAATCCATCTCTTAAATCTTGTAAGAAACTCACCTTATTTGATGTGAATTCTATTTGAGGTACTTTAATAAAGTACTGTGAAATTGCTGACAGCAAGAAACTAACTCCATTAACCAAAAATGATATAGGTGCCCCGATAATCTGAACTAAAAAACCTCCAATAGCATTCCCCATAATGTTATCTCCTGTATTTATCAAGGAAAATATTGAATTTGCTTTTATTAACTTAGATTTTGGAACAATATCAGGTACAATAGAATTAATTGCAGGATAAAAAAAACAACTACAACTTCCTACAATAACTCCTACTATAACTACCATCCAGATTTTTAAAAAACCTATTATTGCTGCTATACCAATCAAAATGGTAGACACCCCACAAATTATATCAGAAATAATTAGCACTCTTTTTCTATCATGTCTGTCAACAAACGTACCTGCAAAGGGGGAGATTATTACTCTCGGTATATATGTTACTGCCATTAGAACTCCCATTATAGCAGTAGACTCGGTCTTAGCAAGAATCCAAACACGAAGTGCTATATCATAAATATTATCTCCAAAAACTGAAAATAGCTGCCCTTGTAGTAGTAAATAAAAGTTTATATTCCATAGTTTTTTTTGTGCTAGTCCAGAAGATTCTAAATTAACCTCCTCCCCTGGTCTCTTTGATGTAATTTCAGTCATTTCTTTCATAGCTCGTCCCCCTTATGATCTTTACATTAATCTAATATATCCAATTACATAACTCTTCTTCCTTCGTATACCTATATAGATAATAGAAGAAAAAAGAGCCGTACGACTCTTTAATATCATATATAAATTACATTATTTAGGTTGCGGACCAGGTACTTGCCCTATATTTTCTACAAAATCCACTAGATGGAATTTATTGTTTTTTCTATATTGTACAACATTTTCCTCCAAACAATCAAATATATCTACAAATTATGCTTATTTAAAAGCGATGAGACGGTTCATTAAATTAATGAACCGTCCCCTACTCCCCTTTCAAACCAATTAGCAATTTCTTCTGAGACTTTATTAGGCTTGTCCCAATGTATCATATGAGTTGCATCTCTATATAATTTCGTATTCACCTTTATCTTTTTTTCAAACTCTTTCACCATTTGACTATTTATCTCTAAATACTCCTCTGGAAGTCCAGCATACAAAAGTAATATATCACTTTTAATATTTTCGAACTTCACTTTCTTTTGAAGATTATTCAGTGATTTGAGAACCCCTCTAGCAGTGTCTCCTGATGCATGCCACTTTATCTTCCCATCTTCTTCTCTCATTAAATCATATACTGCTGTTTCCAATAACTCAGACCATCTTGTACAATTAGCCTTTTCTTCTTCCACAAAGCTTTGATGATTATCAAAAATATATTCTTCATAGTCTTTTTCATTAAACTTTATCGCTTCCTCTAAAGAGCCTGTTGGCCTATAATCAAGTTTTCCAGCTTCATATAATGTTTTAAAATAATCATACTGTACTTTAGGCTCATAATAGCCACCATCTATTAATACTATTTTTTTGACCCTTTCAGGATATTCAGCCGCATAATGAAGAGCTACACTCCCTCCCCAAGAATGAGATACTATGTTAAAGCTATCTATTCCAATCTGATCAATCACTTTATCTACCCATTTTATCAGATTACTCGCTTCATAATCTTCATCATTTTCAAAACTTTCAGATTTCCCATGACCTGGCAGATCAACAGATAAAACATGATAACTATCTTTCAAATTCTCAGCAACCTCTATAAAACTCATACATGTACTTCCCATACCATGAAAACAAACAATATCAGAATTGTTTTTATCTCCCCACTCACAGACTCTAGCTTTATATTCTCCAATTCCCACAAAAAATTGATTCATACATTCCTCCTATTAAATACATCTCTCATCAATCCAATTCTTAACTGCTATTGCAACTTCTTCAGAATTTAAATTATCTACATTCAAAAAGTCAACATTTTCTTTTTTTGAAAACCATTGTTTTTTTAACGGTAACAAATGTTCCAAGTAATATTCAAAAAAGTTCCTACTTCTTGAGTTATCACTTTCCTTACGAGCCCTTAGAACATCTTCACTTGCATCTAAAAACAATATTCTATTAGGCATACATTGGCGTAATCTATATAATTCATTTTTCAGATTAGATTCTACATCCCAATCAAATCCCATTGATTTGGGATAGTTTAATGTATAAAACTCAATTTCCTCTGCTCCAAAATCCATCAGAGAGCATTTGAATTCTTGTGCTTTTTCCCAACGTTCTATTTCATTATTTATCCATAATTTTTGAATTTCAATATAGTCAGAGAATTTATTTTTATCTAAATTTCTTCTTTTAATTTCATCAATTACATCACCATTTAACTCATAACTTATATTTACATATTGTGCATTTTCTCTAATATAATTCACAGCAGTTGTTTTACCAACAGCCATACACCCTTGAAGAGACAAATTTATTGTCATTTTTAACACCACCCACTTTAAAAATTGTCTTTAGTAATCATATCTAAAAATTATTTCCCAACGATTATTATTTTTCTATATTGTATAACATTTACCTATAAATAACAAAACTATTTTTATTGATAGATTATAATAAAAGGAAACCGAAGTAAAATATCAGAATTTTGATAAAATTTCTTTTGCCCCCTTGACAAAACACAATTTTTTTAATATATTCAAAACATAAAAGCAATGAAGAGAAGAGTAATCATATTAGAAGCTTACAGAGAGTTCCTTATGCTGAGATGGAACAGTTGAAAATTTGATGAACCAAGACTTGGAGCTGCATACGGATCTTATTTTAGGCATGTGAAAATAGGTGATGCTATGACGTTTGTTCACGTTACAGAACTAGAGTATAATTTTGTACTTGATGAGATTAGTATGGTGACATATTAATAAACTAGGGTGGTACCGCGATATAATCGCCCCTATAGCTAGCTATAGGAGGTGTTTTTTTATATACTTTTTTAGGCAATTTTAAATAAATAATAAGCCAGTTTAAAACCTATAACTAGTTATTTATTATAAAATTACCTTACTTGAAAATATGGCTTTATCTTTGAAAACATTATTATACGAGGAGAATGATTATGAAAGAGAAAAATATAAAACGACCGATATTTCCTAAAAAAGCTGTTATTACTGCTGGTATGCCTTATGGTAATAAAGAACTGCATTTCGGGCATGTTGGTGGTGTGTTTATTCATGCTGACACATATGCAAGATTTTTAAGAGACCGTATAGGTAAAGACAATGTAATTTTTGTTTCTGGTACAGATTGTTATGGATCACCAATCTCAGCAAACTATCGTAAGCTTGTTGAAGAAGGTACATTCACTGGAAGTATAGAAGACTATGTTAGACAAAATCATGATAAGCAAAAATCGGTTTTAGATGAATATGAGATGAGCCTTAACCTTTATGCAGCATCAGGTTTAGACCGTGCAGCTGAAATACACAAGGAAGTCTCAGAAGAAATATTCAATGAGTTATATGAAGGCGGATTTCTTGAAAAGCTATCCACACCACAATTTTATGATCCTGATTTTAAAGTATTGTTAAATGGCCGACAAGTTGTTGGTAAGTGTCCTATTGAAGGGTGTCAATCTGATAAAGGTTATGCAGATGAGTGTTCACTGGGACATATGTATATGCCAAGTGAATTGATTGATCCAAAGAGTACCTTATCAGGTAAAAAACCAGAGCTAGTAGAAGTAACTAACTGGTATTTTAAATTAGATGAATATAAAGATGCTCTTCAAAACCAAGTAGATGATTTAAAAAGAAATTCAAATGCAAGAAAATATCTTTTGAAGACCATTGAAGAATTCCTTAAAGAGCCAATAATATATGTAAAACGTAAGCAATTAGATGGTGATGTTGAAGGTCTTGTAAAGAAGCTACCAAAGCATACACTTATTGATGAACCAAAGAAACCATCTCTTACTTTTATCTTTGAAAGCTTAGCTGATCGTGACAAAGCAAGAGAAGTGATGGAAGAGATGGGGCTTCATTTTAGAACAGGTAAGACACTTGTTCCATTTAGATTAACTGGAAACATCGATTGGGGCATTAAAGTACCTGAAAAAGAAGGTCTTGATGAACTAACATTCTGGGTATGGCCAGAATCACTTTGGGCACCTATCTCATTTACTAGAGCTTATTTAGAATCCATTGGTAAAAATTCTGAAGACTGGACTAACTGGTGGCAAGGAGAAGATTCTAAAGTTTATCAATTCATCGGCGAGGATAATATATATTTCTATGGTATTGCTGAAATGGCAGTGTTCCTAGCTCTGCAAGGTAAAGAAAGTCAAGATGAAATTAACTGGGCGACAATGAACTTGCCGCATTTAATTCCAAATAATCATGTGCTCTTTATGGATAAAAAAGCAAGCAGCAGTAGTGATATAAAACCCCCAATGGCAAAAGAGTTATTGGATCACTACACTCCAGAGCAGTTACGTATGCACTTTTTAAGTCTTGGATTAGCTAAGAAGAGTGTAAGTTTTATGCCACAAGTTTATATGCCCGAGGAAGAGCGTCAAGGTCCAGATACAGTATTAAAAGATGGTAACTTGCTAACTAATGTGTTTAACCGTCTTGTGAGATCATGTTTCTACACAACACAGAAACACTTTGATTCAAAGATTCCGGAAGGTGAAGTTAGTGAAGAATTTATTTCTTTATCTAAGGATTCAGTTCTTGAGTACGAGCGTCATATGTTTAATCATGATTTCCATCGTATAATTTATGTTCTCGATAGTTTTATCCGTAAACTGAATAAATACTGGGTAAATCAAATGAAAAAAGCAGATACAGATGAGAATGATGAACTTAGAAAACAAGTTTTGATAGATTCATTCTATGGGGTAAGAACAGCACTGACACTGATTCATCCTATTGCTCCAAGCAGCTGTGAGATGGTAAGAGAATATTTACAAGTTAATGAAAACCTTTGGGATTGGGAATATATTTTCGAACCTCTAAGTACCTTTATGGATAATGCTTCTGACCATGAAATTAAGTTCTTAGAGCCACGTATTGATTTCTTCAAGAAACATGAGAGTCAGTTTAAATAATGGCACTAACGTGCCTGAAAACAAATGGATAATTGATAATGGATAATGGATAATGATTGATGATTCTCACTTACGTGAGAATCTTGATATTATAACCATAAAAATGGAAGTCATTTTGACTTCCATTTTTTAGCTTCACCATTTACTCTTGAAGTTTTATATTTTTATACATATTCTTAATTACTGTCCAAGGTTTTCAATTTCATGCCTGTTAAGTCAGTAGCATTAGAAATTTGGACAAAATATAATTGTGTCCCTCGTATATAGTTACTTGTAACTCTATCACTAAAATTTTCTCACTTCTGGCATTCCCTCATTGTAGTCTGAGTATTGTAGATGTTGAATAAGCCATTTTCCTTCTTTTTTCACTAAAACTCCGGAAAATCTCATTGGTATAATAATGGTCTCTCCTTTTTCCATATGGTAAATATAATCTATCGTACCATAAAGAGCTGTCAATAGTTTTTGTTTTGGTGACTCTTCAGAATTAAATGTATATTCATTTGAATCATTAACCCATTCAAGTATCTTTTGATCAGATGCAATTCTTTTTAAAAATGCTTTTGTAGTAAAGTAAGCAATATCACCATTAACAGATATCAATGCATTATCTACATTAAACTTAAAGTCCCCCCAATATTTCCAATCTGATTCAACAATTCCTCTTGCAGCCTCAACACCTAAGCAAAGTTCATCTGCATCTGTTCCTATTACCACTAAATCCTCATTTAATAGAAAAACTTCCTTCATATATTCATCAACATAATTTACATCCCTTTTTGTATATCCATCTTGAAATACCTGAAGTGTTTTTCTAACTTCTTCATACTCTTTATTTGAGTTTGTTTTAGGCATTTCAAATATACGTTTATCATAGGTTTCATCATTTAATCTATATGGCCATGACTCTGAATCAAAGGAAAACTGCATTTGATGAAATTTCCAAGTATCATTTTCCTTTATAAGTACGCAAGTAAACCTAAAAGGCCATATATAATTTTCACCTTGTTCTATCTGTCTTAATGTATTAGCCATATTACTTGCTGTTTTAAGTGCATTTATCTTACACTTGTTTTCTCCACCTAAGATTTCTTTTACTTTCTCAATAGTGTCTTCAATGTGTTTATCTTCAGATATTATATTCTTAATAATTCCAATAGAAACAACCCAAGCTACATTTTCATTTGCAAAGACCTTAGCTTCTTCAAATTTAAAATTTATATCTTTCCAGTAGTTATTTTCATTAGCCAAATGAGATTTTATAAGTGTTTTTATATCATCAGTATTAAAACACCACTGCTCCATGCTACTTCCAAATACTACAAGTCCCTCCTTTGAAGAAAATACTTCATTTACATAATCATCAACCTTTGTCATATCTTTTTCTTTATATAAATCTTGAAAACCTCCAAGAATATCATTTACTTCATTGACTGAATTTATATTTTTATATCTTTCCATAATCAATTCCCCCAAACTGTTCTTTAATTTTGATTATTAATAAAAAATACAATTAAATTAATTTTTTTCTCATATGATAAATTTTAAACTTTTCATTAGCAATTTCACCTTCATGTATATGAAATGTTTCAAAACCTACTCTTTCATATACCTTGATAGCTCTTTCATTAAAAGCAGCAACTCCACATCTAACAAATTCCCCTTTGTAGTCGTACTCTTTTACTGCAAAATCAATACATTGTGAAACGAATTTTTTCCCATGACCTTTTCCGCACAATTTGGGATTTAATCCCCATCCCATCCACATTTCGTATATATTTTGAGGATTATTTTTAACCACTTCATGCTCAACGTAACCCTCATCTTCTGAATCTTCCTCACCTTCTTTGAAGAACTCTATATTTAATTCTCCAATAAGTTTATCTTCTTCATTTAAAACTGCAAATTTTCCTAATCCCCATGTTTCTTTTTCTAGCAAAAATTCCTCTTCATTTTTATAATCATATATATGATATTCACCATCATATTTCCAATTCTGAATCATTTCTTGTGCATATTCCAAATTCATTGGAACAAATTTAAATTTCATATTAAGCCCCCCTTTAAATTTTCCTCCATACATATGAATTTCCAACCACCTTAAATCCCACTGATTCATATAATCTATTTGGTGCTGGAAATTGCTCTGGACAAAGTGTAAGTACCGTTGATCCCCCCCTTATTTTGCCAATTCTTCTTCAACCCCAAGCACCCATTCTCTAATTGATTGAGCAATCTTTTCAATACTTCCCTCTTCAAAAGGATTTTTTAAGTTTCCTAACTTAACAACCTCCACGAAAGACTTGCTTCCACCTGATTTGCATACTTTCATATAATCTTTCCAAGCCTCTTCTCTATTCTCCTTAGCTTTATACCAGAAATTGAATGCAGCCACCTGTGCTAACCCATAATCAATATAGTAAAACGGTCCCCAGAAAATATGAGATTGACGAAGCCAATAGGCACCTTTATCAAGGAATGTATTCTCTTCATAGTCTCTATATGGAAGATATTTCTTTTCAAGTTCTCTCCAGAAACTATTCCTTTCTTCATATGTTGCCTCAGGTTTTTCATAAATAAAATGCTGAAACTCATCAACTACACAAATATAAGTTAGCAAGGATAATGCATTACACATATGTGAAAACTTATATTTCTCAGCATCTTCACCAAAGAAATCTTCTCCCCATGGCTCTGTTAGAAATTCCATACTCATTGAATGAATTTCACTTATATCCTCTGATGAGGAACAATACTCTGGTATTTCGTAGTTTGCACATAAATATTTTTGGAAAGCATGTCCAGCTTCATGAGTGAATACATTAAAATCATCTATTGTTCCTCTATATACAGAGTATATAAATGGAGCTTTATATTTTGGTATATACTCGCAGAAACCTCCTTCTTCTTTTCCTTCTCTATTCTCAACATCAAAAAGATCTTTTTCTACTATATACTTAAAAAACTCACTGGTTTCAGGTGATAATTCTTTATACATTTTTAATGTTTTCTCAATAATTAGATTAATATCACCTTTCAATTCAGCATTACCATCTAAAAACTGTACTGCTTCATCATAATACTTGACTGTTTCTATACCAAGTCTTTCGGCTTGTCTTCTTATAAGTTCCTTATTTAAAGGTACAACATACTCTAATACCTGTTTTCTGAATTTAGCAACCATGTCTTTATCATAGCCAATTCTATTCATACGTGCATATCCCATATCAACAAAGTTCTCATAACCCATCTTAAGAGCCATCTTATGTCTTAATTTCACGAACCTATCAAATATTTCTTGCATTTCTTTCTCATGCTCTTTATATAACTCAGTTTGAACTTCAAATGCTCTCTTTCTAATATTTCTATCTTGAGAATCTATATATGGATCAAAATCCCATCTTCCAAGTTCTTCTCCCTCAAATTCAATCTTAAATGATTGTCCTCGATTAACATATTCTGTTACCAGCTTTTTCTCCTGCTGCAGCTCTTCTATTATGTTATCTGAAATACATTTCATCTTCATTTCTGCTAAATTGAATAGCTGATCTCCATATTTTTCTCTATGCAAATCCTTGAATTTTGAGTTATCTAAAGCTTTATAATAATCACAAACTAATCCATCTAGAATAGGTTCAGCCTCATCATAATAATCCAATTCTTTACTATAAAATTCTTTATTCACTCCTAAACTCTTTCTTATAAAGCTTAGTGAGTTCATTGATGTAAAATCATCTCTTATAATATTAATCTCATCTATTACTGAACACTGTTCCTCAAAAGAATCAGCTTCATTAAATTTCTTTATCAATACTTGAAAATTCCTTTTAATATCTTTTATATCAGCTCTCTTGTATTCAAAATCTTTAAATTTCATATTTGTTGTCCTCTTTCTATCTTAATGGTATCCTACAAATTCTCTGAAGGTATTATCAAGGATGTTAATTTGATTCCAGGTAAAAATCCGTTATCGTAATAAACTGTTTCAGCGTCATTTCCACCTTCTACATGTAGTCTTACTGCTGAATATTTATCTTTTAAAACTGTTAAGCTTTTCTTTAATAATTTAGAAGCAACTCCTCTCCCCCTATAATCTTCTCTAACAGCAATATCATATATTAGCGGCCATTCATTATACTCAGATATTAAACATACACCAATTAATTCATTTGTTTCCCTATCAAATATTACTGAAGATGCCTTATTTAACATTTCAATATGTGAATTATGTTCAAAGTAGTATTCCACAAATTCTGTACGTTCCTTTAAACTAAACTTCTGTCCAGGTGCATTTTTAAACGCTTCATAGAATAACTTTCCTAATTCTTCTGTGTGATCTTTATTAGGTAATACAACTTGAAGTTTGTCATCCCATTTAACATCAAATTTTCTCGTTGGACTTAACATCCATCTTCCTGTTTCTACAATTCTAAATCCAAGCTTCTCATAAATTTCAACTTGTGAAGGAATCACCACATTAGCTTCAATATCTTTACTTCTATCTGACCAATGAATTAATATTCTCTTAATTAATTTTAATACCTCATAAGCGTTATCAAATGGTGGTATTAAGAATAATTCCTGAATAAAATTTGGTTCTAGAAAAACTCCTCCAATTTTCACATCATCTTTCTTTATCCAGAAACAAAAGTCATCCTCTGAAACTACTGCCATTTTTTGCTTAAAATTCTTCTTGAATCCTACATCACCTTTGAAGTAAACTGCATAATATTTAGAATACTCTTCCTTTTCTGCAGCCTCCAGCGTATATCCTTTTCCTAATTCATATATTTTATTATTTATATTCCAATCATTCATATTTAAAATCTCCTTTTAATCTCTAGTGTTTTTAATCCTTTTCTGTGTATTCCATCTATAATAATTAAGGTATGTGATTCTTAGTAAAATCTTTTTTCCATCTTTATCTATTTTAATGGTAACATAGTAGCCTATCACAAAAAACCTCATAAACAATACATAACTAAAGTTGAGCATTTATGTTAAAACAATTGATATTTTTCTTTACTATACTCTTATGAATAAAGAGGATAAGACTTGGAGTCTATACCCTCTTTGCTTATACTCCACTATACTATTGTTACTCAAAACTAATATTAAATTTCACACTACTTATGACGTGGTTCAGGTTATAAAATCCTAAACTATAACGTCAACTTATAGGTCTCACCATATCCAGTCTTCACAAATTCGAAGCTTTCAAATACAACCTCTTCTTCCTCACTATACCAGGCACTTAATGTTAAACTTTCAAACCCCCGATTATAAATGGTATTAATGCCAACTCCCAGAATAACCTTAGGAATCACACTTTCTCTATATTTAGGATCTATGCCAAAAGGATACAGGTGGGCGTGCTTATTGTAGCTGTCACTCCATAAAACATAAAAAGCCACATACTCATCCTTTTCATTTACTACAACAAAAGACAACTCACTGTTAAAAGCTGGTGAGTTAATGAAACTCATCACCGTCTCACCATTTGGCATATACACACTGGTTGGCCAAATCTTTGTGTACAGTCTGGATACTTTTTCACACATATTTCTATTTGAAGTATCAATATTTATGATTTTATATCCTTCAGGAAGGTCGGGTAGTTCAAATTCTCTACTGATGGTTAACTTCCTGTTATCATCAACAAACTCATTTTTTATTCCACCATATTTTAAGAGTAAAGACTTACGCTTTTCATCATCAAAGTGTGATGAAACATGGATATTTTCAATATTGGGGTATAATTCTCTACAATTTTTCATAGCCCAAACGAGCATTTCTTCCTCAATTTCCTTATATTCAGGATGGATTTGTAAGAAATAATCTCCTGGGTCCTCATAATGACAAACACCTACTATCACGCCACCATCTTCCCATATCTGAACTCCACTTTCCCACAACCTATTGCCTGTGGCTTCTTCATTATTATGGATACAAAATCTATTAAACGACCAACGGGCATTTTCCCAATTATAAACTCTCTGATTCAAGATATATGTATCACTTAGGAACCTGTTAACCCGTTCAAAGTCTCTTTCACACTTAAAATTTCTTTTACTTATAGCCATCATATAACCTCCTATTACATTTTACGTAGAATTAACTACTCTAATGTATGTTTTCACATTTCTATTACTACACAATAATACTATTACGTTGTAATTACTCTATTCACATTACCTTAAACTAAAAAACTTGAATTCCTTATGATTTTCTATGAAGTGCATTAAACTCATCTGCAAACAAACCATAATGGATTTCATCCCAATATCTTCCCCGATGGTATGTAGTCCCTCGAATGTATCTGTTTTAATGGTATCATAGCTTTCTCGCTCAAAAAACCTCATAAACAATACATAACTAAAGTTGAGCATTTATGTTAAAACAATTGATATTTTTCTTTACTATACTCTTATGAATAAAGAGGGTAAGACTTTTATTAAGTCTATACCCTCTTTGCTATATACTTCTAAAATTTTCTGCTCCAATCCCATATTTCATTACTTGTTTCAACTTTAAACCCTAAATCCCAATAGAATTGCTGGTCTCCTCCAAGTATTCCTCTACACTGTGGCGCCATCTTCATAACACGGTTGGCTGCCTCATATATCAATGTTCTTGCTATTCCCTTACGTCTACACCACCATACAACTCCAAGTGGCTCTAATTCACAATAAGGCATTTTGTCGTTATACCAGATGATAGCAAATCCCACTGGCTTTCCTTCATTATCCAATACGCACAAATCAAGTTCTGGTTTATACCCTGGCATTTGTCTCAAATCATGAAATCCTCTTTCACCAGTTTCCGCTGTTGGAAGTGTATAGTTAAAAGAAAACATATGGGTATTGGAAAGGAAAAAGTCTGGTGTTTGGTTTCCATCAACTATGGTATATCCCTCTGGAAGAACAACATCAAATTTCTTTCCTGCAAAAGGAAGTATCAGTGACCGCTCTACCTTCTGTGATAACCCATACCCTCTTTCTTTTGCCATCTTTCTTATCAAATCATACTCTGGTGGAATTCTTAAATGCAAATATCTGGTATTATTTTTATAGTCTTTTGTAAAACAGGACAAATGTGTTTCTGCATGATGAAACATTCTCTCAAGTAGTTCGCTGTCTCTTTGTCTTTCTGAAGAATCAAAAAGGAAAAATGCATCTGCGTTCCATGCGCCTTCACATATAACTGCTGAAATAATATTTTCATCTTCTTCCCATATCCCAACGGTATGTCTCCAATTATCTTTTACATTCCCCCATGCACTGTGAGCTCCACGACAAAACTCATGACGACTTAATCCCCATGGTGGATTTCCCCACCCATAACTAGCTAAAATAAGTTCTTCTAATTTTAAAAAATCTTCATCTGTATAATATCTAAATGTAATACTCAAAATATTTACCCCTTCCTTGTTAAAATTAACGTTACTACTTATCTATACTGAGAACATAAAAATTCAATAAAGTCTACTTCATTGCTTTTGAATGAAGTTCAGCCCATGCTGGAAAGAAACCAGCATTCACAGCAATATTCTGGGAATATATGTGGGATTCCACAGTACCATAGAATGGTATTTTCCCTCGCTTTAAAATCTCATCTTTTAAAAGTCCAACTAAGTTTGTTCCTATGCCCCTACCACGGTATTCTGGCAAAACATCAATACCTATTTGCCATAGAGTTTCGCTATCTGAACTAGCCCCTGCCATGCCCATTATTTTGTTTCCTTCCACAGCTGCAACCGCAAGCATATCTGGGCTGTTTTTATCAAAGACGAACGCCTCTGTAAATCTATCATCATCTTCAAATTGTAGAATATCTTCATATTCATACCATTTTACATCAGTAATAGGCTTTATCTCTCCTACATCAGGCTTTGGAAGATAATAATGATGGCAATCAGCAATTTCATGTCCAAATTCTTGCAATTTTTTATCGATTGGTCGAAGAGCTGGATATTCAAAAAGCCATGCAGCATCGTACTTAGTCAGTTTATCTTGACACCAAGTTATCATTTCTGGTGATGTGCTGATAATTGCTCTGCCACCAAAACAAACCACTTTAAAAAAACATCCATCACTGTCATATATTCTTCTTCCTTTAAGAAGCTTGTTTTCAACTATTGTATTTTCATTCTTTTTAAAATCAGACAGCTGACAATTATAATCCAGTGCCAATTGATTTTTAGTGATTTCTAAAATTTCAGTCTTTGTTTTCATACATTTATCTCCTTTATGTTTTATAGATATTATTTAGGTACATGAAAATAAATAACAAGTCAAAGATGCGACGGATATTTTGAGTCTATCTCATGTAAATCCTAGCGAATTCCTCACAACGTTTTGACAGTTCTTCGGCTTTTCCACAGTCGATGACATGCCCATTCTTCAAAAATATAATCTTATCCGCCCGTTGCAATACATACTTTTTGTTTGATGCGATTATGCAGGCGAATTTCTTTTTATCAATATTTTTCTCAAAACGGTTCCAAAATTCCTTTTCCGTTTCTATATCAATTGCGCTGGAGCTGTCATCCATCACATACAGCTCTGCATCATGAATAAACATTCGTGCCAGTGCAAGTCTTTGCTTCTGACCTCCCGAAAGTCTACTACCACGACTACCTGCCTGCGTATCAAGTCCACTTTCCATTTCTGCCACATCACCTTCAAACACTGCGTGGTACAGGGCATGGTTGATTTCGCCCTCACATGTATGTTTACCAAGTAGTAGATTTTCACGTATTGGCTCGCTGAACATTCTCGCAATCTGAGGCGTGTATGCCACATTCGGCGGTATAAAAAACTCCTTCTGGTGCTGAATCTCGGTACCGTTCCAGAAAACCTGACCCGAATCTTTTGGAACCACTCCCATCAGAACATTGAGTACAGTGGATTTTCCCGAACCAATCCCACCTGCCAGAACGACTATCTCTCCCCGCTTGAGATTAAAACTTATATCGTGTATGCCGTTTCTGTTATCATGGCAGTATGTAAGATTTTTTACATCAAACTCCTCCATCGGCGTTCTTTTCATGCATCCATATTCGAATTTCTCCATATCTCTAAAGGCTCTTAAATCATGATGTACGGTCAACTCATTCTCATTCTGTGTCCCCACAAGATCCATGATACGCTCATATGAAACCTCTGCCTGCTTTGTTTCAGCAACCAACTCCGTAATCCTATCCACACAGCTTGCAAGAGTTCCAAGATAACACACAAACATGCTGAAGTCACCTATAGGAAACTCTCCCTGCATCATACTTTTAGCTACAACAAGCATCATAATAGCCGTACCAATATACACCGTACCACCCGTTACTGCCTGTATGATTGATTCAAACAGGGTATCTTTCAACACAGCATCAAGCCTTTTCCTGTTCAACTTTTCATAATTCTTCAAGACGTTGTTGTGAGCACCAGATATCTTGATTGTCTGAACAAGATTTGAGGTATCACTGATTGTCTCGCTTACTTTTTCATGAATTTCTCGGTTCACCTTTCTGTTTTCCTTAATCTTCTTTGAAGCAGTTCTGATTATCAGTATCCCTATTGACAGAGGAATAAAGATATAGATCGTTACTCTCCAGTTTATTATCAACAAGGATGAAATTGCAATCAATGAATATACTAAATATCCCAGTACTTCTGACAGAAGATCAGCCGGAAAAGCACAAACTGGAACATCATCATCAACAATCTCAAATACTTTTTCTGATTTCCCTGCAATGCTTTTAATATTTTTATTTTTATATACTATCTTCATTATGTTGTTTCTCAGAAGATTTTCATAATCGAAGCGCCTAATATTATCAATCACAGCAGATACCATAATAGCTGCAACCCTTATCATTGCAACCCCAAGAATTCCAACAATAAAGGGAATTACTTCTTGAAAAATGTTCACACTGCCCTGTACTCCAGCTTCAACGGTGTTCAGAAGCTCACGTATAAAATATGCCACGGCTGCGCTGTGTGAGAAAATCAATATATTGCAAAACAGGCTGATAATGAAAATCCACGGCCTATACGCTAGCAATCGCCTCAGAAGCTTATTAAACCCTGTTTTTTTCATCTATTCTCACCTCCATGCTTGTTTCCATAGCTTTGCACATACTATAAAACCTACCAGATTCATCTTTTTCTAGTTCTTCTTTTCTACCGTATTCAACTATTCTTCCATCATTCAGTATCATTATGTTGTCTGTCCATCTCAACGCCGAAAGTTTATGCGCAATAGTGATGACCGTTCTGTTCTGTGTAAGAACATCAAGGGCATATAGAATTCTCTGTTCCGTCACAAAATCTAGCCGTGAAGAAATTTCATCCAGAATAACGATTGATGGGTCTTTTAGGAACAAACGGATTATAGAAATCAGCTGCGCCTCACCTGCAGATAGATTATTTTCCGCCATCTCCAAATATGTATCAAGCCCTTTAGGAAACTTTTCAAACCATTGCTCCAGTCCCATCTGTTTTATAGCGTTATGTATCACCCCATCCGAAAATTCCTCGTTATATAAAGTGATGTTATCTCGTAAGGTCCCATGGAGGAACTGAACATCCTGAGTGCAGTATGCAATTATGTCTCTCAGATTTTCTCCTTTCAACGCCTTTACACTTACTCCATTTAACAGTATCTCTCCCCGTTCAAACTCGTACAATCTCGCCAAAAGCTTCGCAAGTGTGGTTTTCCCACTCCCCGTCTCGCCCATGACACCGAGCCTTTCTCCTGGCTTCAGCTCAAAGCAGATATCATTTATCACATCATTATTCTCAAAATACCCGAAGCTCAGATCTCTTACAGTAAGTGTGATATCCCTGTCATCTATCTCACGTGTACCTTCAGCAATACTGCTCTCAATATCCAGCATTTCCCTAACCCGTATAAGTCCAGCTTTAGCCTCTTGTAGACTTTTAAGGTAATTTCTAAAATCCTGAAGTGGATAATAAATCAACTCCGTATATGTATGAATTAAATATACCGTTCCCAGTGATATAAAACCTTTGTCCCACAGCACAACGGCAATTCCTAATGAAAGCACAGTAGCTACGGCATCGAGAACTGTTGATGCACTCCAAAGCCTTGAATACATCATTCCTGCAGGAAGACTTTCCTTAAATCGCTTTTTCATTGCCTCATTCAAACTGTGAATATAATATTCCTCAGCAGCGTTTGTTCGTATCTCAACTACATTGTCGATTCTTTCCTTCATGATCCCGTTGAATTTTGAAATTGCTGCTGCACGACGAACATATAATTTCCCTCCAAAATCCTGTATGGTCTTGAATACCCAAACTGCAATAATACAAAACACAAACATCGCAATAGCAATAACCAAATTTTTCAATGCTAATACTATAAGGACACCCGCCATAAGAAGAGTGCTTCCTACCATCTTGAAGATCAGTAAATAAAAGTAGGTGAAAAGCCCCTCCACATCTTCATCCAGCCTTGTTATCACCTCGCCGCTTGTCCACCTCTCATGGTGTTCCATATCAATTTTCAGAAAGTGAGCCAATACATCTTTTCTGAATGAATTGGTAATCTTCCATCCGAAACGCTGTGCAAAATATGACTCGCATACACCTGAAGCCATTTTCAAAATGATTGTTCCCAGGTAAATCAAAACTATCATGCTTATATATCCCAAGGTTTTCCCCATTTTCGCTGAATCAATAAAATTACTCAACATCTGTGGTGCAATTATCTGAAGCATAATATTTGCAATAAAAAATACTGCCAGTAATATCATGGTTTTCCTTTGACCTTTCAGATATTTCATTACAAATGAACCAAAATATTTCTTATTTTTCATTTTTTCATCTCCAATCTATTACTGTTTTAATGGTACCATAGCACTAACTCTCTTAAAACCTCATAGATAATACATAATTAAACTTGAGTCTTTTTTGCACCATTAATTCCTTAATAAAAAGGATAGCTTACTATCAAAAATCTGATAGTAACCTATCCTTTTTATTAATAATCTAGCAACCGACTATATTCTACTTATCCAATTTAATACCCTTTAACACACTCAATAAATTTTCATCTATATATTCCTCCGTAAACATCATAAAGGTAAGTGGAAGAAATACTCTATTACTATTGGCCAACCTTACTTTATTTCTTATAAAACATCCATTCATTTTTATATCTAAGTATCCGTCCACTGACAATGCTTTTGGGGAATATATCTCAAGTTTATCTTTTCTATTATTTCCTCCATACATCATAAGTTCATTATCATAAGTACACATTTGTACCGCTCCAGCTTTGTACTTTACTTCATCTCCATAATTATTTTTAGAGATAAAATAACTGTCTTTTAAATTTTCATCTGACTTTATAAACATGGTTGTTACAAAATCTGTATTGTTTAAGTACTTACCTGAGTTTTGAATAATCTCTGCAGTATAACATACCATTGGAATTTGTGGCATGGTTAAAAAATACTGATTAATCTCTAACCCTTTGTATTTTTCATTTTCTTTAATCTTAATATTAAGCTTAATTCCACTCCATACATTATTATGATTATCACTTATTTCAATAAATTCAGCCTTTCTTTCTTCATCTAATCCCTCAAAAACATCAGTATTTTGAAGTGCATTAGGCTCACCAGGACTGCAAAGTATTCCCCCTGTCCAAGGACTCCACCAAGATCTAGTTCCTATTTTGGGAAAGTCACTATCTAGCCATTCATTTCCCTTATACACTAAGGAATATAATGAATTAGAAAACTTAGGGGCTACCTTCATTGTTAAATTTCCATTATCAACTGTATATGTATCTACTCCATTTTCATTTACGATTTCATTTTTCACTTTATTATTTCCAACATTAAAAATACATCGCTTTCTTTTTATCTCTACTGCTTCAAAGTCTAGATTTAATTCAACCATATCAATTAACTTTTTACTGTTTACTTTTACATTAAATGTTTCTTCTCTGATTTCATCTTCACTTTTATAGATTTTTTCAATAGTTTTAAAGCTTTCATTGTAAGACTTTAAAGATAATTTCCCATTAAAAGCAGAAGATTTATAATCCACTATTGAGGCTTTTAATTCATCCTTAACAAATGGATTTTCATCATTAATTGATAAATGTAAATGATCTTTTGATATCATTTCTTTTAACTGGTATTTTTTTAGTACAAATTTTCTAAAACCTTGCCAATTATTATAAACTCCATATGCCAATACTATAGGTTTTGTTGTTATACATGTCTTCCCTTTAATTTTGCCTAGGTTATTATCAATAGACATATACCATTCATTAAATTTGATTCTACATTCATCTGGCCAGCTTATTCCATAGGTTATATTTTTATCTTCACTAAATAACCAATTTTCACTTATCCTCTTAGTATTCCAATAATCTAAATTAGTTCCATAATATCCTTTTACAGATACAACATTATCATCAAAAGGTATATACGCATTACCTAAATTGAATATAAAACTTTCACTTATATAAATATCATTTTCTGTTTCATCATCGCTAACATTAAATATATTATAATAATGCTCCACAACACCACTTGATTGAAGCTTTGTAATAGATTCAAGTTCAATGGATGGAAAATCACTAGAAACATAGAGAGCTTTTAAAAGAATACTTTCATCTTCCTTCACGTATTCTATATTTTCAGGATTTTTCTTAGAAAATTCCGATGATAATGGAAGTCCTAGTCTTGGACTTAAAATTCGCACTTTTTCTAAAGGAATTAACTCTAAATTGTCTATTATAATTTCATTATTAAGCTTCTGAAGTTCTACAGAATACTTTCCATTTATTATGTTCCAAGATTTTTTTGTCTCACCATTAAAAATTCCATTGTTCCCTTTAAAAATGGCAGATAAATTAATCTTACTTTCTAAAACATTATTAACTTTACTAATTTGAACTGTTACATCCTTAGAGAAATAGTGATACTTTTTCAAAATGTAATTTATCTCTATGGAAGTTTTCTCTTTTGGTTTCATATCCACAATAATCTTCTTATTAACAAAAGCTATATCCTCTGAATCTTCCATTAGAATATTTAGTTTAATATTTTCATTAAATCTATTTTCCATATCTAAATAACCTATTGATTCTACTCCTAAATGGATTAACTTTTGAGGAATAACTAGATTTAACTTTATAGGCTTTCTTGGAGTTATTCCAAGTTTGAAAATAGATTCTTCTCCATTAATCTTTACCTTGGAAGAAACACATGGATGAGTTATAAAGGGATTAATCTCCTCATCAATATTACCTAGATAGAACTCACCATAAATAAACTCTTCATTGTGAACATTAATAGACTTTTTAAATTTAAATTCAATGTTTTTATCATTAAACCCTTCTATGTCTATATTTAAATCCTTTCCACTTTTATTTACAATATGATATGTAATATTATATTTATTATCAGTTACAAGCTCATTATCTTCTGCGATAATACTTATTTTGTAATCCTCAGTTTCTATTAGCCTAAGACCTCTTCCTTTTTTGCAAAATTCAACTTTAAGCTTATTACTATCCTTCTCCCACATATATTCAAAAAACTCAAATCCATTTTCTTTTCTTCCATCTGTTACAATTTCTATATTTCTTATGCTATCTTCATACCAATCTATACTGCGAAAATATTTTTTTAATACTTCTGTGTTTAGTACAATGGGCATAAAATTCATTAGATGGGTAATATCATCTCTCTTTTCCCAGAAAAATCCACACTTTTTATACAATGGGATAGCTTGTACATTTCCAGCCCATGTGTATAAATCTATTCTATTCCAATCTTCCTCAATAGCTTTTTTTACTGCACCTAATACAAGGCTCTTACCAATTTTCTTCCCTTGATAATTAGGTGCTACATTAAGCATAGGTATATATGCAACATTTTTCTCTTCCTTGTACTCTGAAAAACTACAATATCCCACTACTTTTTTATCATCTAAGGCTAAAAGTACATTTATATTCCCCGAAATCTCTTCTTCCTCTATAATATCTTCTTTAGTTTTTAATCTATCATATCCGCCCCAGCTTTCTTCACTTTCATTCCACATATCTGCCACAGCTTGGGCGTATTTATTGTTGTATTCAACTAATTTTGTTTGCGCCATTCATGATCCCCCTTATTAATTATCTATATCTTTTTTCAATCTATTTTAAGTCTCAATATAAAAATAGCGTTGATAATATGATAATTTAAAAGGAACCTAGTAGGTTCCTGAGTATTAATTCTATGCAGAGAACAATTATAGTTATTTTTTCCATATCAATATTTATATTATCAATTTTGCATAAGTTTATTAAAGTTCAAAAAATAAATCTATTCTTTCACCTATTTTATTAAACCCAATTTTTTCATACATTTCTTTTGCAGTACCATCCTCATCAGTAACCAAATAAATAGTATGGCAATTCTCTTTTATTGCTATATCAATTAGGAATTTGAGAATAGTTGTTCCGTATCCTTTACGCTGATGAATTGGATTAACAGCAAAATCTTCGATTTTCGCAACACCTTTATACATAAATAAATCACAATTACCGATTATTTCTCCATTATAATAACAAACATAAGAATTGACACCTCTGTCAGAAACATATACTTTTCCACGTCTGTAACATCTTCTTGTACAAAAATTTTTCCCAAGATTTTTCTCATCATGCTGTAAGTCACAAAATAAAACATCATCTAACATTTCTTGATTGTTGACCTTCTTTACTAAGCAATCAGATAGAGCATTTAGTCTTGAAAACTGTGAAATATCAAAAGAATAATATCCACTAGTAGATATTTCAGGCTTGTACTTAAGGCTACCCAACAGAGAATCGCTGACATCTGAATTCAAAAGAAAATTACAAAAATTACTCTCTTCAGACAACCTCAAAGAAATTTCATCTTGAATAATATCTTTCAACTCAATCTCACTTATTGGTTTTGTTATAAATGTATAATTGTGATAATACATATCCTTTAATTGATCATCACGAAATCTAACTATATTTTCTTTCTCACAAAACTCTGAAAAACATTTTGTGTATTCTAATTCGCATTCTATAATTTTTTCATCTATTATCATAGTATATCCCCATTTCTCTATTTTCTCATTATAAGAACAATTTGTAATATTTGATATGATATCTGTTACTGTATATGTTCAAAAACAATAGCCTCTACATCCGAAACCTTTGGTGCAAAGAACTCACTTGCAATATTAGTTATCATGATAATTTGTATATCATCATCTGGAAAGACTTTGCTACATGAAAGAAATCCCGGTATCCCTCCAGTATGCCATACCTTCTTTCTAACTTTTCCGCCAAGTTCTATATCATCTAAGAATAGTCCATATCCATAATAACATTCTTCAGTTTTAACATGCTTACTCAACATTTGATTTAATGAGTTTTCACTAAGAATCTCACCTTTTATCAATTTATTATTCCAATTATATAAATCTTCAACTGTTGAATATAATGCTCCTGCTGCATAAGGTACACTCATATCAATAAAATCACAGTTTGCAAGTGTTTTTTCTTCCCCTGCTAACGCATAGCCACTAGCTCTACCCTTAATTATTTTTTTAAAATCATCATATCCTGAGTCATTCATTGAAGACTTATCAAAAATATTCTTATGTAAATATTCTTCATATGTCATCTTAGAAACCTTTTCTATTATGTATCCTAATAATATATATCCTGAATTAGAGTATGAGTATTTTGTTCCTGGTTCAAAATCATAAGGCAAGTGCTTAAATTCATTAATTAATTCCTCAACACTATGTTTATTTCTCATACTTTGCAAGAAACCTTCAATTCTAGTAGAATTGAATATTCCTGAGGTATGAGTTAAAAGATGATGAATAGTTACTTTATTCCCATCAGGATAGTCTGGTATATATTTATCTAATGTATCATCTAAATTTAATAGTCCTTTCTCACATAATTGGAGTATTATCGCAGCTGTAAACTGTTTTGTAACCGACCCAATACGAACTCTTGCATTTGATTTGTTAGGAATTTCCAACTCATAATTTGCCATTCCATAACCTTTACAAACTACTTTTTCCCCATTAATTGAAACTAAGATAACCCCACTGAACCTCTCATTTCCTTCAAGTTTGTTAAAATAATTATCAATATTTATTCTAACCTTGTCCATCATTTGTCTATTTACCATATCTTTTGTTTTCCTCCTTAATTAGTCATATCTAACAATTATATCTTAAACTATATCATATATAATCTCTATTACTCAATATTTATGTATTCACGTATTTTTACAATGATTATAAATATCATTCTACTTCTTTAACATAAAACCCTACATATCTATTTACTAGACCTTTTTTATATTTCATAATCCCCTTATTCCCTTCAAGGATTGTGACATAATGTTTATCATAAACAGGAAAACTCATTTCATCACCATTATCCAATTCAAATGTTAGCTTGTATGTGTTAACACGGTATGCCCCCCCACCTTTAAGACTTACGTTTATCTTACTATCACATTTTTTTGACTTCAATTTAGCATTAACTTCAGTAACAGGTGTAATAAAGATTAATATAATATAAGAAACAAATATACAAATTATAAAAGAAAATATGGAAAAGAATATCAAATTATCACGGTTCATATCCTTAATGCTTTGATTTACACTTGCAATTTCAGGCATGTATACATTAGTAGTAATAAGATCATATGGTTTATAGAAACATAAAAAGTATACTCCTATAGTAATTACGAATAGAATTAATGTTATTACTCCTAGTCTTAAATAAATTGAAAGATTATCTTTTTCTGACACTTAAATCCCCTCCCCAAATGTTACTTGATGACAGAAACATTAACTGATATTTATACATACTTGAATTTCTTTATACTCTATGAATATCTTAAAATCGCCAAGAAAAGAGTCTCTGTTTGAGTTGAGTTTTAATACGATTGATTTTTTTCTTCAATCTACCTATATCATCAGGCAAGAGATTGATGTCAGCCATTAAAGCTATTTTCTCTACAACATCATCAATTGACATATTTTCTGTATTTATGTGTGACTGAAAAACGCCCTTTGACAAACCTTCTAAACATCTATCTATCTGTTGTGCTCCCCAAGAATTCTCTCCATCCCCTCTGCTTTTTAGTCTTTTAAGTAATGTTGCTTTTGAAGCCATTAATGAATAGTGTTTTACAATCACTCCATGATTTCGCAAAGAACCCACTATTTCATTAAAATATTTTGGGTTAGCTATAGTCATTGGAATAATTAAAACCCCCTCATACTTCTCCTCTATATACTTTATAAATGAAAAATTAAGATCCCTCCACGCTTCATAATCTTGAAAATCTCCTTTATTCTTAATACTTGATGGGATATTCTTTGAGATAAAAAAACCCAAGTTTTCTGGGTCATAAACAAACGAATTTTCTATTCTCCTATGTAGTTCAAAAGCAGTCTGTGTCTTACCTGCACCAAACGCTCCATTTATCCATATAATCATAAACTAATCCCCCTTAAATTCTAGGTACTAAATTTCATATTTGTTGCGTATTATCTTACTATTTTGTTGTAATTATTATACTTACTTTACAGCACAAAACATTTTATGCCTCAATTACTTTATTACTTCTAAATATATACAGTATTAACGCAAAACCATAACCCAAAATTCAATTCTCCCACTCTCTGATATTCTTTCAAAAGAATTAACTTTTTTGAACCCTATTCTTTGATATACTTTTATTGCACGTTGGTTAAAAGCCGCTACCGTCAAACGAAATTCTTTTGCTGATAGTTTATTTCTAGCAAAGTCTACTCCTCTATTTAAAAATTTAAGCCCTAATCCTTGACCACACAAATTAGGTTTTATTCCCAAACCAATATCAGTAAAATCTTTGGAATCATAAACACCAAATTGATTGCCTACTGGAACTTGAGCAGCCGCGCCAAAACAGTAATACCCTACGAGATTATCTTCTCTATCAGAAACTGAAAAATAATGACCATTAAGCAGTTCATTGATACAGTCCTCACTATCATCCATACTATAAATTGAATAAGACTCTTCATAAATCCATTTTGATATTTCTTTTGCTTCATCATAATTCATTTGTTTTATATTTAGTTCCATGTAAAAGCCCCCTCGTTTTACAATTCTTATATTAGATTTTTAAATGCCTATATTTTCATATATTTTAATTAGATCTTTTCCATCATTAAATATCAATTTTCCTCAAATAAAACAACCCATCATCATTCTTTTCTGCTCTTAAAATAAAATTAAATCTATTAAAGTCCAAGCATAAATCAAAATCTCCTTCAGGTGCCCAACCTTGACTCTCCGGCTGAAAAAATCTTTTTCCTGCATCTTGCCTTAATCTTTCTTTAATTTCATTATGATCTAAAACTTTTCCTTCTAAAGCACTCTTAATATATTCTGCACATAAAACATCTTCCTCTGCTTCATCTTCATATGCATACCCCATACAAACTAAAGAAACAATTTTAGGATTTCTCTGTTTTATATATCTAATTATTGCTGACGCATTCACAAAACTTCCCGTAATAATTTCCTCTGCTCTATTTGCATTAACTATTCCTTGAGTTCCTGCTGTTGTAGTATGTACTACTGTCCTATCTGATAAATCTGCTCCAATTATTTGAGTCGGTGAATTTCCAAAATCAAATCCTGGTAAAGTTATGCCATTTCTTTCCCCAACTAAAATATAGTCATTATTCTCTTCTTTTAATTTACGTGCAAAATTTACTTCTCCTACAGGAATATGTCTCTTTACTCCTCTGCCGAAAGTGTAACATGCAACAGAAAATGCCCTAAAAACATCAATTATTACTGTTAATCCTTCTGCTTTCTTTGCACCATCAATTAATTGTAATATCCTTATTTCCATACGAAACCTCCTAATTTGAAAGTAAAAAATATATTGGACTAATACATTTCGAGTATTTTAAATAGTTTGTCCTATTATTTACTCATCATCGTTGCTTAAAAATAACTTTATCATTTTGCTTCTTTTATATATGAACGTGCAATATTTATATAAATAGACCATGAAAACGCACTTATTATAATACTTATATAGTTAGGAAAAACATATTTAATATTTGTTAATTCTTTTGCAAATCCAAGTGGTAATGCAGATAAAAATAGTGTTAAAAACAAAATTGCCTTATGCTGTTTCTTGCTTCTATGTTTACTAAATAACTTTTTAAAAATGTTAATTTCTTTTATTATCCAATAAAAGATAACAAACAAAACACTATAGATTATAAAAAACGTAATAAACTTCATTTTACCTCCAGTGATTAATATACTTCAAATATCACTTTATTAACTTCTAATTCTATATAATAAACCTATATCTAAATCTCGCACAACTCCTTATACTTACCACTATGAATCAATCTATCATACTCCCCATCTTTTCCACATAAATGTTGATTCAAAAATGCAATTACAACATCATTAATTATCTCATGAGCTCTTCTAACCAGAATAATACCCTCTTCTTCAAGTTCATTATTGATTATATACCAATCAGTAAATGTCATATGCTCTGAATCCTTTAATTTTATAAATGATTTATCTCCTGATAAATATTCATAAAGCTCTTTTTGTCTCTCTATTTTTCTGTTCAATATCTCATCATATTGCACAACTCTTTCCTTAAACTCATCCCCTTCAAGTTTTTCTTTCATATTATTTATATATTCGCTCATTGCTGATTTATAATCAATAGAACCCATTCTTAAATTCAAAACTGGAGTGCTCAAAAATTTCTTTGACTGTATATCTTCTTTTAAATCTAAGTATTGTGGTGCTCCATCTAACATAGCAACTGCTTTAATTCTTGTATCTTCTCTCCCAGCATCCAAAACAGATGCTCCTCCAAGAGAATGTCCAATCGTGCCTATCTTGTTTAAAGAAATTTTACATTTTAATATTGAATCATTTTTATTCAGTTCTTTCAATTCATCAATTACAAAAGTTATATCATTCTTTCTCATATCTTTGAGCTCAATCATCTTCTCAAACATCTTCTCAAACGTAGATCCATCTTCAAGTGTAACTTGCGTGATAATTTTACCATTTGGAAAAACAGTGAATACTGTATCATATGTATGACCAATAGTAATAACAATATATCCTTCCTCAACTAATCTTTCCACATTAAACATTGATGAATCTCTTCCCATGCCTAGTCCTGGTGAGAATATAATCAATGGATATTCTTTATCTTCTTTTGCAATTGGTGCATCATTATATGCATTGATTTTAATATTATTAAGATAATCTTCACTTACTTTAATATCATCTTTATATCTGTTGATAAATTCCTCTTCACAAGGCCTATATAAATCTTTATAATAAGCTTGATGTTCTGGTTTCCATGCTCCATCTACTGGATAGAATATACTTATTATTACTCTTCTATTCTCCTCTTTTTTAGAATAGATTTCTTTTCTATTGGTATCTTCTAAAACTTTTACTGTTCTTCCTATTATCATGATAATTCCACTCCTCATCAAACATTTATCATATTCCTTCTTTGTTATTACCTAATATTTAATTCATATTACATTATATACCACAAGCAAATTATAATCTACTTTGCTAACTTTTTAGAGTCGTACTATGTTAATTACATGTGTAATTACACTATTTTTACCAATAAAACCTTCTATTGACAAGTTATCTTATAAAATCTTATAATTATCTATGCTATGTATTAATATTTCGCATTTTCCATAAACCTAAAATGACCGAATTACTGTAATTGCAAAGGAGAACTTATATGAATCAAACATCTAATAACAGTAAAATCAGTTCAAGCTTTTCATTAATTAATATAAATGAACATACATATATAAATGATAATAAAGAAAAAATTGTAGATCTATTTAATCGTTCACTAGATATTATTTATAGAGCAGAGGTATACCCAGAGTTTAAATTTTCTTATTTAAGTCCATCAATTGAAAATATTCTTGGATATACCATTGAGGACCATATTATTACTCCAAATCTCCCATTAAATATAGTACATCCTGATCATAAAGAATATGTTCTATCTAAAATAAATGGTACGACTGATTATTCAACACCCAAACCTGTTAAATATAGACATAAAAATGGAAACTATATATGGTTAGAGGATTTTACTATTCCTATTTATAATGAAGAAAATAAATTAATCGCACTAGAAGGTGTTTCTAGAGATGTTAGCTATAGAATAGCTTTAGAAGGAAAACTAGAAAAGTTAAGCTTTTATGATGGATTAACAGGTTTACATAACAAAACTTATCTTGAGAAAGAAATATCTATATTAGACAAAGAAAAGAATCTTTCAATTGGGGTTATTTTCTGTGATCTGGATAACCTTAAAATAACAAATGATACTTTTGGACATGAATGTGGGGATATGTTGGCTAACATATTAATAGAACTTTTTAATGAAAATGCAATAGTGTCAAGATCTGGTGGAGATGAATTCATTGTAATTCTGACAGATACAACCCTTCATGATTGCAATAAAATGTTATCATTATTGTGTAATACTTTAGAAAAGTATAATAAATTCAATAAAGACCTTCTACTTGAAGTTTCTATAGGATTTGCGTTTTCTGAAAAATCATTAGGACTTGTTAGAGATGTTATTAATACTGCAGATGAAAATATGTATAGTAATAAACGAAGAAAAAAATCTAAGAACATTTGAATTTAATATCTAATATATAAAGAGTTGAGGGTAACATATATTACCCTCAACTCTTTTAACTTATAAATGAATATCTCTTTTCAAAAGACCATAGATATCTTTTTTTAGTTGTAAATCATTTATAGAATCATCAACAATTTTATAAATAATATCCTTCTCTACTTTTGCCTGTGTTAAATTCTTTGAAAGCCCATGAAAGTTGTCTAAAATAATAGAGTCTGTATTGATATGACAACTTCGTATAAACCCATTATCAATAACAATTTTAAATTCTATTATACCCCAGCTGAATTTTTCCTCAAAGTTAATATCAAACTCTGGTGTATCATCCAAATTCCATTCATCTGATAAATACTTTTCCACATAGGATTCTAGGTTTTCTTTAAGTGCAGCTTCTTTTACTCTATAAATGTGTTGCGCAGCACCGTATACTTCTTCAAATGAAGTAATTAAATGTTCTTTTAAAAGTTCTACTGTTAATGTACTATCAATAGATTTAAGATTTATTACTCTAGACTTAACTGAATCAAATCCTTTAGCTTTAATCTTTAATTCTGATGGATTTAAATAATCCTTTAATTTTTCTAAGTTAGCATCAACCAATAATGTACCATGATGTAATCTATTATTCTTTTCAGAAATAAAGGCATTCCCAGAGAATTTTTTATCCTCTGTAATTAAGTCATTTCTACCGTTGAATTCTGCACAAATCCCCAACTTTTCAAGAGCATCTAGTATCACTTTAAACTGCTTTTCTATACAATAATTATCCTCATGAGCAATAAATGAAAAGTTAATATTACCTAAGTCATGATAAACAGCGCCACCACCAGATAGTCTTCTAATGAGTTGTACATTATCTTCCTTTATTTTCTCTATATTGCACTCCTTGAGAGCATTTTGATTTCTACCTATAACAATTGAGTTTTTGCTTTGCCACAAAAAGAATACACATTCATCTTCATTAACATTATCTAAAAAATATTCTTCTAAAGACAAATTAAACCCAGTATTATTTGATTGTGAAATATATATATTGCATTTTAGTTTATCCAAAGTGTATACCCCTATCTGAAATATCTAAGATAGCTTCATGAATTGATTCAGCTGTTGTTGGATGAGCATAGATAATGTGACTTGCTTCTTCTTTTGTTACAGCTTTACCAATAAGATTAGATACTGTTGCAATCATATCTGTAGCATGAGCACCTACTATTGAGCCACCTATTATTTTATTATTTGTATTATCATAAATTAGTTTAACAAAACCTTCTGTTTCTCCCATAGCAAGTGCTTTACCATTTGCCATAAGAGGGAATTTTCCAATAGTGTAATCAATTTCTTTAGCCTTTGCTTGACCCTCAGTGATTCCTGTAGACCCAACTTCAGGTGTTGTGAATATTGCACTTGGAATATTATCATACTTCATTGATACATCCATATCGGCTATATTTTCTATTGCAACTATACCCTGATGTGAAGCAACATGCGCTAGTTGAACAGTATTTGTAATATCACCTATTGCATAAACCTTCGGATTTGAAGTGATCATTCTGTCATTTACAGCTATTCCATTTTTTCTTTCGTTTAATTGAACATTTAGCTTTTCAAGCTCTAATGAATCAATATTTGCTTTTCTTCCAACAGCCATCATCACTTTTTCACTTGTGATAAAATGATGTTCTTCGCCAATAGCTATTTCTGTGATAAACTCATCATCAAGTGTCTTTCTTATAGCAGCAGCACCTGCACCATCATGGATATGGATACCTTTTTCAAGAGCTGAATTTTTAACCACTTCAATTACATCTTCATCTAAAACAGATAAAATCTTTGGCATATACTCAACAACGTGAACTTTTGATCCTAATTCATTTAAAATGAATGCGAATTCCATCCCAATAACCCCACCACCAATAATAGTGATTGATTTTGGAACCTCAGTCATTTCTAATAAATCTTTACTTGTACAAATTCCATCTAAATCATGCCCCTCAATATTGATTGAACTTGGACTAGAACCAGCTGCAATAATCAAATTCTTAAATTGAATCGATGCATCAATTTTCTTATTTTTAACTATAATAGTATCCTTATCTTTTACAATAGCTTTACCATTAATTACTCTAATATTATGGGTATTCATAAGGTGTTCAATACCACCCACAAGTGTACCAACAACATTATTCTTTCGTTCAATTATCTTTTCCATAGATATTTCATAGTCAGATACCTTAAATCCATACTCTTCAGCATGTTTAATATGATTTAAAACATTAACGCTATGTGCAATAGATTTAGTAGGGATACAACCATAATTCAAGCAAGTCCCTCCTAGTTTATCCTCTTCAATTAAAACAACATCTAATCCTAGTTGAGCCCCCCTAATTGCAGCTACATAACCGCCCGGGCCCCCACCGATAATAAGCACATCTGGTTCTAGTTTTTCTTCCTTTGGTTTTGCTATGCCAAATGAATATCCTTTTTTTATTGGTTCAGCCGCCTTAACTTCTTCACCATCTATACTTCCAATGATTTCATTCTTTTTTATAGTTTGTCCTTCAACAATGTTCAACTCTTTAATTGTTCCATTATATTTTGATATATATTTTAAAGCACCTTTTCCAGACTCGATAGTAAAAATCACATCACCTGACTTAACGGATGCTCCTGTTTTTAAATTTATTTTTCCAACTTTACCTTCTGAATCATGACCAGAAAGTTTTTCTATTTTTAATTTAAATTCCATAGTTGCTGCCTCCTGTTATAAAAAAAGCACGACAAGCCGTGCTTTTTTAAGCTTTTCCCTTTTTTACTTAAAGTCGCCTTCAAATTCTTCAATACATTCTTTTAGTAATGTTACAGAGTAAGCCATTGATGGGCCACCACCAAATGCAACTGAAATCATAGCTGCTTCTAATATTTCTTCTTTTGTTGCACCAGCTTCAAATGCTTTGTATGAGTGATATACTATACAATATTCACATCTACTAAAGCACGCAATTCCTACACTCATTAATTCCTTTGTTTTTAAATCTAACGCCTTAGGCTCATATGCTGCACCTAATAATCCCATGAACGCTCCCACGTGCTCTGGGTTTGTAGTTGAAAGACCTTCTAATCCACCCACAAAACTATTTAACATTTCTCTAACATTATACTTCATATTATACCCCTCCCACTTATTATTTGCTTATGCAATATTAAGTATAGCAAACAATTTGTTAAATTTCAAACAATATTTCAAAAAATAAAAAAAGAACGCATAAACTTACACGTCCTCTTCAACAACATTTAATTTCAATTTCATGATTACATCTTCAAAGATTTTCAACTCTTCTTCAGAAATACCTTTAGTTAAATCCTCATTGAATTTCGCACCTATTGGTAAACATTCTTCAATCAAGTTATCACCTTTTTCAGTTAAATTAACATAAATAATACGTCGATCTTTGCTACTACGCTCTTTAATCACTAATTCATCACGCTCAAGTCTATCTAATAGTCGTCCAATACTTGAATCTTTAACTCTCATTTTATTGGATAGTTCTCTCTGTGATATAGAAGGATTGTCTTTAATATGATAAAGTGCAATCCATTGTATTCTTGTTATTCCTGTATTTTGCAACCTTCGACTGAAGGCTTCAGAGATCTGTTTCATAGCACCCTCTGTTATATAATTAACTCATTTATTTAAATTAAAAAACATATAGACCTCCTAGTTGATAATTTTCTTTATGATTATACGTCATATATGATAAAAGTTCAACTTGTTACATTTTTATCCATATTGTTATATTAAAATTTTACTCGTTACCTATTCTCTATTCTTTGTTCTTTATTCTCGAATGCTGGTATGCAAATACTACCCCAAGTAGAAGATAAATTATTGTCCCACTCTTAAATAAATATATTATCCCATTTAGTAGTGTTTCCCAATCATTCATATCTATAACCATCAGTACTTTTACCCCATATTCTGTTGCAGCCAAATACACTGCGTAAATATATACTATTAATTGTCCCATAATACAGGATACAATAGTACAAATCACCGCAACTATTGGAAAATATATATGTTTTCCTCTTCCATGGTTCCTTACAACTACTGCAATGAAATACCCAACTAAACCATATATGATTATATTTGTACTTCCAATTAGTATACTTGCTAAAGCAAAGAATATAGTCCCTAATATAGCTCCAATTACTCCTGCTAGAAGCCCTGCAAATGGTCTTTCAAATTCTATTTCTCTTTCTATTTGCATCTCTTCAGTATTAGTTTGTCTCATATTTTCCCTCCATTCTCTTCATGTCTCAATAATTACTTGTCCCATCTTATATTATAGTCTTTTTTTCAAAATAACAATACTAGTTTTGTGAAGCTTGTCTATAAAATCTATACCAAATCCGCTTATATTTTATTCAAAGGATTTATTGCGGGTAAAAACCATACCTCAAATGCTTTCCCTACATGATCTTATTCATAAAGGGAAAAGCATTAATTTCCAAAGTATGATCATTTTCACCTTTTACTCACTCTCTACTTTTCTTTCATAGCTCCAATCGTCAGGATCTATACACATATCACCAATTATCCTTAGACAATTATACTCTAAACACCAACCTCCATCATCATCTTTTCCCTCAAAACAGGTGCAATTTGAACAATACATGTCTCTTTCCATAGCAAGCCTCCTATTTCTCAAAAATTCGCTTACTATTAGTAATTACCTAAATTATCAAAAAATATAGGCATAGTCCAAAAAACACTTTGATTTTTCAAAGTGTTTTACATCATTATGATTTAAATTTAGATTCCTTTTTTTCTATTGACTTTAACTTACCGCCAATAATAAACAGCAACACCATTAATAAAAAGCATATGAAAATTAACAATATAGTAAAATTAATATTACATAATCTTATGAAGCGTATAATAAATCGCACATCTAAATATATTAGCACCATTAATATCAAGTAAAAAATATTATATAATATTTTTTTCATGATACATCTCCCTTCAATTCACAAATGTTATTATTTATAATTATAGGATATTTATGTATAATTGTCTATTTAGATATATTTTATATTCAAAGTGATATAGTTCTGTTTTTAGTATAATTGGGAAAATTAACTCAGCCACCCTTTTGGATGACTGTGGTTTAAGCAATATCTATTATAATTTCACGAACTTGTTTCTTATTCATTTTTATAATAGTTGTAATATTCATAGCTAATATAATAGCCACCCCTACCAAGAATGCAGTATATGGTGGGGTTACCTTTGTCATAACTCCTGAGATCCCAAGTCCTAGTGGAATAACTATGTTAATCGTACACATTGCAGCTGACCAGACTCGTCCTCTGAATTCTTCTTCTACTTCCTTTTGCATAAAATACATTATGGGAATATTAATGAATGAGATGCATATCCCGATACAACACATCATGATTGTTAAGAGTCCTGCTGTTAGTAAATTCCCAAGCAAGGGATTACTCACCACAGCAACTGTCATTATAGTGAATGCCACACCGATAACAAGATTAGTGTTCATTATTATTTTCATATATTGAATCACTTTCAATCGCTTCACAAGAAGCGCACCAATTATCATTCCAATAGGGAATCCCCCTTGTATAATTCCATAAACCTGAGAAGACAAGCCTAGAACATTATTTACTATATAGGGAATCGGTACATTTATGGATAGTGCTAAATAGAAGTTCAAGGCTATAAATAACCCTATAACATATACAATATCTTCTCTCCTTTTGATATATCTGAAGCCACCCTTCATATCTTCTAAAATTCCTAAACTATTTTTCTTTTGGACAACTTCTTTTTCTGTATCTTCATTTATCTTAAAATCTATCAAAGCTTCCATAATGGCAGATATTAAAAATGATATACCATTAAATAATACAAAGACTTCTAACCCCATGAATCCAAATACTATTCCTCCAATGACCGGTCCTAATATACTAGATATTGAACTAATTATAGTTCCTATAGAGTTAATGTTCATAAGATTTTCTTTAAAAACAAACTTAGGTTTTGCTGAAGTAAATGCTGTATAGAATATATCTGATAAAACTCCTATCACCATATTAGTACCATATATTATCCAAAGATTAATATTATCTGTAATGAATAGTAGAAACAACATTAAAAATATACACCCATTGATTATATCCATAAGAACAATCAATTTTTTCTTATCTACCCTATCAACTATAACCCCTGTAATTGGAGCCATTAAGATACTAGGTAATATTGAAAATATTAATGATACTGCAAATGTTAAACCTGACCCTGTCAATTTTAATACATATAATCCTATAGCAAATTTGTAGATGGAAGAACCGAATACTGATATAAAATTACCGACAATATAATATAATCTATTTCTAAATTCAACCTTCTCAATTCTTTTTTCCATATTAATCTCCTCCTTTAGGCAAGTTCGAATAAATAACCAGTCAGTATACTCGTATATTTGACTTGTTATTTATTTTCACATGCCTTTATTTAATCTTATCAAGAGGGGAAATCCCAACTGCAAGTACTTTTTTTAGTATTTTTTATTTATTTAAATAAAAAAAGTGGGGTTACCCCACAAAAAATCCTACTCTCTTTTACCATAACAACTATAGAAATACATATTCTCACTTTCTAAAAAATAATCATCATATTTTCCGCCTTTAGTCAAACACTCTCCAATATGTTCATTGCTTATTGTATATCCCAAACTATTCAATTCCTCTTTAACTTTATTCAGTATAAAATTATCTCTAACCTCAGCTTTAATTTCGGTGTTTGTATCAAATTTTTTAAATATGTTATATAATCCAAATAAATCTGTACTCTCTTTTATAACCTTATTAATCTTTCTTAGAAGGAATTCTTTATTCTCAAAAGCATAATTACTACTTCCAAATCCATCAATTATACTATCTACACAATTATTTTTTAAAGGAATTTCTTCAAAATCCATACACATCAAAACTATATTTTTCTCTACATGAGCTTTTTCTAAAACTTTTTTAAGATTTCTGTGATCTTCCATAAAATGGTCGACAGCAAAATATACAGTATCATCTTGAAGTTTATCATATAAACATCTTAATGAAAAACCTGAACCAACCCCAAGATCCATTAGAACTTTACCAGTGAAATCTATTCCTTTCTGCTCCTTTATCCTTAGACTCCACTCGATACTTTTCATTATCTCCTCTAGATAATCATCCTCTGTATTGAGTATATACTTGCTTATATCATACCACTCATATTCCTTCTTTTCCCTTTCAATTATCTTATTCCCCTTTAAAATACCTTCTTCTATAGAATAACTTTGTCCACATTCACACTGAAGACAACCATTTATAATTTTATTATCCTCAATCTCCCCATTCTTAAGTTTTAACTTACCTTTACATTTATGACATGCTAGAAGTTGAAGTATATTTAAGTTTACTCCAACCGTGTTTCTTTTGGTACTCTGCACCTTACTCAAATCATCTATTTCTTCTTCAATCATGCACTTGTATTCTCTATATTTTTGAATGTGTTCTTCTAATTCTTTATTCTTTCTATTAAATATTTCTTTATATAATTCATCTTCTCTATACCCTGTTAATTTTCCTAATTTCATATAGAAGAAAATATTCTTTATCTCATTTAACTTGAACCCCATATTTTTCAGTCTCTGAATTTCTTGAAAATCAGCTCTACACCCATCATCAAAATCATATTGAGCTCCATTCTTCTTTGGTATCAAGAGACCAATATCTATATAATGCCTTAGAGTATCTTTAGTTGTATTATTAATTTTTATGAACTCTCCAATTTTCATGATTGACCCTCCCCATATTATCAAAGTCTAGTTTTAAATTTTTTGTACTTGTATAGATATCTCTATTAAATATTCCTCCTGTGATTGAGCTGAAAGATATCCTATAAGTTCATTTTCATAAGCATCTCCTATAATTTCATATCCACTCTTTTCTATAAAATCTATTAGCTTTTTATAAGAAATATGTGTTGTATCATACCCTCCTCTATGATTAATACGTGCATAAATCCCCTTTGGTTTAACACTCTCATCATCAATTATACTTTTACTGTCTATCATAATATAAATAGCCTTTATGTTATTAAACTTTCCACTGAGTATATCTTCCTTTTTTATAATACCTCCAATAGGATTTCCATTATCAAATTCCTCTTTATCCTTACAATTATTAATAAACTCAATAATTTTCCCCATTATTTTTTTATAGTCATCACTCTCAACACTGGAAGTCAAAATATTTGTAGAGTTACATCTTTTAAAATAAGGTTCCTCAATAAGTTGCTGCTTTATAGCTTTTTCTAATTTTACAGATTTATTTTCTATTTTATTGCTAATATGTCTCAGCTTATTAATTTGATTCTTTATTACTTCATTTTTCTTCTTAAGTAACTCTGCTAAACTTTCAATATCTTTTTTACTTAGATATTCCTTAATCTCTTTTAGTGGCACTCCTATTTCCTTCAAGCTTATTAATGTATCTAATGCCTCAAATTGACTCAAAGAATAGTACCTGAAATTTTTTTCATCTTTATACATAGGAGAAAAAACACCAGATTTATCATAATAAATTAAAGTCTGCTTAGATACATTTGCTAACATTGCAAACTCTCCTGTAGAAAAATATTCTTTATCTTTCATATTTATAATTCCTTTCAAAAAAATCCTTGCCTATATAGTTACTATATACCTTATTATTCTACTAGTAAACATTTAGAACAAGGAGGATTATATATGGAAACTACATTTTCACAAGAAACATCATTAAAGGAATTCTTTAAATTTGTTTTACCACCAATTTTATCTATGCTTTTTTTATCATTATATACAATTATGGATGGTATATTTGTATCTCACAAAGTTGGTTCTGATGCATTAGCTAGCATTAATATTGTACTCCCTATGATTAACTTATTATGTGGTATTGGTGTCATGTTTGCAACTGGTGGCAGTGCTTTAATATCTATATCATTAGGGGAAAAGAACTTAAATGAAGCTAATAATAGATTCACCTTAATTCTTTTATTCTCTTTAATAATTGGGGTTATGTTTAGTACTCTAGGACTTGTATTTAATGAAAGAATTTTTTCTCTTTTAGGCGCTACAGAAACTTTAATGATTTATTGTAAGAGCTATGGAATAATAATTTTGTTATGTGCTCCATTCTATATACTTAAGATGGTTTTTGAGTATTTTACAAGAGTTGATGGTGCCTTTAACTTTAGTCTATTAGCCTCTTTATTAGGTGGACTAATTGACTTGATACTTAATTATGTATTTATATTTCAATTAAATTTCGGTATAAAAGGTGCAGCTTTGTCAACCCTTATTGGCGCAGCTTTTTCTACTATTTTATGTGCCTTATATTTTATAAGTAAAAAATCTACATTGAAATATGTTAAGCCATCATTAGATTTAAGATTATTGAAAGATACTATATATAATGGTTCATCTGAAATGGTAACTCAGTTATCTGCAGCAATAACTACATTATTTTTTAATTACATAGCCCTTAAATATGCAGGTGAAAATGGAGTAGCGGCAATTACAATAATATTATTTATTCAATTCGTAATGACATCCGTCTATCTAGGACATATCGCAGGTGTTTCTCCTGTTATTAGTTTTAATTATGGTGCTGAAAATTCAATAAAAATCAAAGAATATCATACATATTCAAAAGTTTTCGTTATGATATCCTCAATCATTATATTTATTTTATGTTTTGCTTTCTCTCCATTTATTGTTAAGATATTCATCTCTGAAACAAATATTGTATATACTCTAACATTAAACGGATTAAGAATTTTTGCTTTTTCATTTCTAGCTACTGGATTAAATATTTATACCTCTGGATTGTTTACAGCTTTATCAAATGGAAAGACTTCCGCATTGCTTTCTTTTTCAAGAACCTTTATATTTTGTATTATTGGTTTCTTGTTATTACCTAACTTTTTTAAATTGAATGGATTATGGTTAGTAGTTCCCTTTGCAGAATTTTCTTCGCTCTTTGTTTCATTATTCTTTTTAAAAAGAAATAAGAAAGTTTATTTATATTAGAAAATTGCAAGATTCAAAACCATTGGAAATAGACAAAGATCAAAAAGGTACAAGATAGACAATCTATCTCGTACCTTTTGTTTTTAAAATTATTAACTATTACTATATCTTCCCTACAGGCGACACATAAATTACAAATTCATCTTCTCCATCAAGATTTAAAAATTCATCAATTTCTTTCTGATCATAAGCTGCAATAGCACATGTTCCACATCCTATTGCTTCACAAGCAAGATATAAGTTTTGACAAACATGTCCAGCATCTAAAACCATAGGCTTATGAGCTACTACACTATATCTCCACTCGCCTCTATACGGAACTACACTCCATACAAAGGTAACAGCACTTTTACCCGCAAATTTTTGACCTAAAGTTACTTGAGCTATTTTTTCTTCTAAATCTTCCTTTTCAAAAACACATGCTAGCTGATGAGTTAAAGCTAAATATCTATATACTCCACTCTTTAATCCTTCAACTCTATTTACCACAATATATGTTTCAAAAGGATGTCTTGCTCCAGCAGAAGGTACTGTTCTCATTGTGCAGTAGTTATCACCCTTTATATCTTTTACTCCTTGTGATGCCCATAATAAAAATGATAACTCTTCTAAGCTTATACTTTCATCAGTAAACTTTCTGTGACTTACTCTATCCGTGAAAATATCAAAAATATTTGTTTTTGTCAGTATGCTTTCATTAACTTCTGGTAAATCTATAACTTCATTATTTTCATTATAAGGTTTTTGCAATGGGGGTTGTGGCTTTTGTAATTGTTGATCTGATTGTACATTATCCATTTTATCAAAATGTGCCTTCATCCATTCACGTTGTTGCTTTACTGTATCCATAATAACATCCCCTTTTTTATGACTTATTTATATAATATCTAGTTTAATCATTAACCAATTAAACTAATCCAAACAGTTTCTTTACTCTTAAATAATTATCCTCAATCGATTTACTACCATCCACAACTATTACGTTCATACCATAGTCCTTAGCATTTTCTTTTACAATTTTTGCATATTCAACGTCCCTTTTCATCCAATTTTCAAAGGCTTTTTTTGTATCTGAGCAACCATCTAGGTAGTATTTAACCCATTCTCTCTTACTATAGTTATCAATCTGAAATTCTTTAGTAGGAACCATACAAATATAATTACTATTGTCTATACCATTATTTTTTATAAATTCAGGTAATATAACAGCACCTTCAACTAATACACTTTTACCTTTATAATTTTTCTCTAAATCTGCTACTATTATTTTTAAAGCCTCTCTATAAAACTTAAATTCATCCTCAACTTGTTCTTCAATGTCTCTAAACCAAGTTTCATCTAAATTCATAGACTTAACTTTTTTCATAATCTCAACGCCATTTTCAACACCTAATTGAATGTATCTTTCTAAATAGTCATCACATTTATACATTTCAAATCCAAATTCCTTAACTAACATTTCAGAAATTGTACTCTTGCCACAGCATGGAGATCCACCAATCCAGTAAATTTTCATTCCTTCTAACATATAAAAAGCCTCCATTTTTATTCCATAATTTGTATGAATCATTAATATTAAATTCAATAAATACTTTAAATATCCTTTAAGATTTATAACTCTCTTTTTTAAGATAATGTTGAAAAAACATCTCGCTTGTCCAGTTGAACAAATGATTTTCAACATCTTTTTAAAAAAGAGAGCTATTATTTAATAATTTTATTATATATAATTACCTATTTACTGTTTTTATGCATTCCCAGTAAATTAAATTCTCATCTCGATTAATTTCTTTCATACCCACCTTTTCTAATATTCGTATAGATGGTATGTTATTAATCAAACAATCAGCTTTAATAACTCTAACACTATCTTGAGTACTTACCCAATCCATAATAGCTCTTAGTGCTTCAAAACCTATCCCCTTTCCTCTTTCCTTCTCAATTAAACCATAACCTATTTCAACTTCTCCTTTTTCATTAGGTTTTCCGTGAAATCCTATATCCCCAACAACTGTCATATTATCTTTTTTTACAATGATCCAAAATTCAAATCCACTTGGAATCTTATTTTTTCCTAATGACTTATTTATAATAGGCAAGATATCTTTTGTATCCGCTGTAGGCCATTGTTCATGTACTTTCATTCCAAGTTTTTCAATTTCTTGACTACTTCCATCTAATAAAGATTGAGTGATTTCTAATGTTACTGGCACTAATATTAATCTCTCTGTAATTATGTTTTTTAAATTCACTCTATTTCCACCTTTAAAATTATTATATTTTACTAGTAATCTCTCTCACAAAACAAGCATCCACCTTCCTCACTATACCCATTCTTAGCATATGCTCTTCTTCCTGATAGATTATCTTCACTAGTATATAATCTTACTCTCCATGCGCCTAAACGTTTACCTTCATTATATACCTCATCAAGTAATGCCTGAGCAATATTTTTTCCTCTATAATCCTCATGTACCCATAGCTCGTCAACAAAAAATACTCCTAATCTTTTATCTGGCTTTGGTATGAAACTTGCTCCTATGTATCCAACATATTCTCCATCTAACTCAGCACCGAATAAAAGAAAGTGATCATTTTTGAAGATATCATGCTCATAAAAAAACTCCAATACTTTTTTGATTTCTTCCTCTGATTTTTCCTCTTTCACCCCTGTGCCTCTCCACTGAAGCACCTCTGAAAATTTTCTGTAATTCTCCTCATTGATTCTTTTAATTACTAATTGTTCTTTTCCCATAAAAATCTATTCTCCAATCTATCAATTATTTTATCTTTAAAGTTCTCAACCTTCTCCATGAGCTGTTGATCTTTTTCTCTATTCATACACATGATACATAATTTTCTCAAATGCTGCTTAACATGTTCGATCCTTATTCCAATATCTATTTCTTCTAAGGAATCTTGTGAATCATAATATTCAATAAACTTCATAGCAAAATCTCTATTTTCAATATAGTAACTTGTCCTTGCTATTTCATATACCCACCAGTTGGCTCTACATTCATCCCAATCTATTATTCTAGGCTCATCATCTTTATATATGATATTTGAGGGGAACATGTCCCCATATATGAGTACACTCTCCTTCGCTCCTATCTTTCTTCCTAAATCACTTACTTTTTCTAAAACATATCTCAAGAAATCACCATCTAGGATTTCATGTTCTACTAGATCACTAAGCACTATTCCCTCATCTTTAACATTACCAAATGACCAACGTATAACTTCATCTATATTATCATAATACTCATGAATATTATCAAACTTAACAAGACCTTTAATATCTCCAAAGTGATCAATCTTTATTGAGTGTATCTTCTTTAAAACATGTGCATAATCTCTAAGCCACGGAATATCTTCATCCTCTCCAAGACTTTGCCCCTCTTCAATGTAAAAATCACTGTTTGAAACTCTCACTTCCCCATCAATCCATTCCTGCACTATAAATCCATATGGTGCTATAAGACTGCTTGTATCATAATGAACCATATTATAATACGGAAATCCGTTGGACTTTAACAGTTCATAACATGTACTCAATGTACCCACATCTGGATAACCAGCCTTTGACATTATCTTAAGAAATAATCTAATATTTCTCTCTCCACTATGTTCATACCCTTCCAGAAGATAATTGAGATTTTGCCCATCTTCAATCTCTTTTATATTTTTAATTTCAATTCTATATTCATTCTTTAATAATTCACTAATTTTCTTATGAATTTTTTTCATCTCATCCCCTGTGGGATTTATGAATTCTTTAGTTTGAAAAATCACATTTATCACCCCTGTCAATTTCATTTTCTCATATGTACTACTTAATTAATAGGTAGAGTATAATTATAGCTATTCTTTACACAAACAATAACTCTCTTTTTTAAGATAATGTTGAAAGAAATATTACTTTTACACCATATTTGAAACCTCCTAAAACGTATTAGAGAGTTATGTGTTCATTATTTGATGATTTGAATTCATAACCAAAAACTGTTAAAATAATTTATAAATAATGGGCATATGGGGGGTGTTATTATGAAGGAATTTAATATTACTGATAGACGCGAAACTGTATCTAAGCTCTAAGTAAAGACTACTAATAATAGATGGCTATACTTTATTTAGAGCTATTTATCACTACAGATATCTCAGCTCAGTAATTAAGATATGCATAGGTTTAAGATGTTCTAAACTTTTGAACATGCATTCCTTAACTTTGGGGTAAAATATCTATAATAGCTAAAAGAGGTTAAATACATTTAGTAGTCTTTGCTTCAAGTAATTATTAAGATATTACTAGGAGGAGCAGAGCAATGCAGCATATTAAGGCAAAGAATGTATTACCAAAGGAAATAATAGATTTAATTCAAGAATATATAGATGGTGAATATATATATATTCCTAGGAAAGAAGGAAACGAAAAGTCTTGGGGACAGAAAAAAGGTACAAGACATAACCTGAAGAGTAGGAATATAGAGATCTTAAATAAACATAATAATGGAGTTTCAGTTAGAGAATTAGCTAAGCAATATCATCTTGCTGAAAAGAGCATAAGTAGAATCATTAGACAAGAAAAAAAATTATGTGCTTAGACATATATACGGCATGTTATCAATTAGTTATTGGTAGCATGCCTTCTTTATTTTCTGGAACATCTTTGATTCGGGTTCATTTGAGAGGTTTAATGTTAGTAACTTGGAATGGTACCATATAATAAATAGATATAAATAAAGAAGAGTATTCACAGGCAATCGATTTAAAGATTTATTCTTTTGATGAAAAAGGTGATTCTGAAAATGGTATTGAATTAAATTATCTATTTGTTAATGAACAGTATAGAGGAAAAGGTATATCCCTAAAGCTACTTAGTAAGCTCTTGAGTGAGTTTGAGTCTAAAGATTTTAAGGAACTTGTTATTTACAACTACAATGTTTCCCCTTCAAATCAATATTATCGTAAACTTGGGGGAAATTCTTTCCTCAAAGGACATTATTTTCATTATATTCGTCCTTAGTCAGAGCATAATAGAGTTCCCCATCATACCCACTATAATTAGGGTCATCAACGTTAAGAATATTTTTAAACTTCATTCCCAATTTCTCAATCACTTTTTTTGAAGCTATATTATCAGATTTTACTACTGCAATAATTCGCTTTAGTCCTATTATGTCAAATCCATAATGAAGCATTGCCATAGCTGCTTCAGTTGCTAATCCTTGTCCCCAATATTCACTGGATAAGCCATAAAATAATTCTACATCTTCTGGTTTACAATCAAGCGAACCTAACCCACACCAACCTATTACCTTATTCTTCTTTTTGTCCACTACTGAAACCCCAAACTTATCTATATTATCTGGTGTATTATTTTCATAACAATCTTCAACCATCCATTCTATTAAATCTTTTACCCATTGGAATGACATAACTCCTTCTGGTATATATGACATAACTTTTTCGTCACTATATACTTTATATAAATCATCAATATCCTCCATACAATATGGTTTAAGAATTAAACGTTCAGTTTCAATATAAATATCTTTAAACATGCTATAATCTCCCCCCTCATATAACCAACTACTATTTTATTTTTTTCTGAAGACATCTTCTAAAAACTCTATTCAAATGATATCATCAGATACATCAGTACATCAACCTACAACATTTTTCTGAACTAAAAATGCACCATTGAGATTTAAACAAATTCAAAATATTTTTGCTGATAATTAAGTTTAAAGATGTTTAATTATTTTAGTCACCCAAAGTTAATTATTGCAATTTCTTGAAATAACATCTAACATACTATAGAATAGATATTATAGTAAAATTATACCAGAAAGGCTGGTGCATCATGAAAGTAATGATTATTGGAGCAGGAAAACTTGGTACAAAACTCGCAACCGCAATGCTTAACGGTGAAATTCGCGTTACCATAATGGACAACAACCCCATTATTCTTGATAGACTTAAGGATCATTTGGATGTATTAACGATAAATGCTAACGGAGCAAGAAAAGAAGTTCTTGAAGAACTAAATATTTCTTCTTATGATTTAATCATCTCTGTGACAAGTAGCGATGAAACCAATGTACTTATAAGCTCTATGGCTAAAAGCCTTGGATGCACTAGCAGCATTGCTCGAATTAGAAATCCAGAGTATGCAAATCAACTTGATTTTATGAAAAATGTATATAATATCGACCATGTAATTAATCCAGAACTAGCAACTTCAAATGCGATTTTAAGATATTTAATGGAGAGCTATACATTCTCCTTTGGCGATTATGCCTCGGGAAAAGTTTCTTTAGTGAACTTTAACATTAAAAATCTATCTGATTTTGTAAATAAAAAGATAAGTGAGTTAAACTGTATTGATGACTTATTAATAGTTGCTATCTCAAGAAACGGTGATATTATTATCCCTCACGGAGGAACTATTTTAGAGGAAAATGATTTTATCTATGTCATTGGTCAAAGAGATAAAATTAAAATTATTGCTAAAATTCTAAAAGAATCCATTGATAAAAAAACAATTAAAAAAGCAATGATCCTGGGCGGTGGAAAAATCGGTTACTACTTAGCAGACAGTCTTTCTCAAAAAGGCATAAATGTTAAAATTGTTGAATCTGATATTAATCGTTGCAAAGCCTTAGCAGATAAACTTAATGATAATGTCTTAGTTATTCATGGGGATGGCACTGATATTAATCTTTTAGAGGAAGAAGATCTCGCTGAAATGGATGCCTTCATTGGCGCAACAGGATATGATGAAGAAAATCTCTTTATGTCTTTAAGAGCAAAGCAATTAAACGTTGGTAAAGTTATTGCTAAAATCTCAAGACAAAGTTATGTTCACATTATTGAGAAATTAGGAATTGATTTGGCTATTAACCCTGTAAACATTACAGCCAGTGAAATACTGAAGTACATTAGAGGTGGTAGAGTTGTTTCAGTGTCATTACTCCTTGATGGACAAGCTGAAGTTACTGAAATTATTGCATCTAATAATTTACAAGTTTTAAATAAACCTATTAAAAATCTTAATCTTCCTAAAGGGATCATCATTGGTGCTATTGTTCACAATGATGAGGTAATTATTCCGAAAGGTAATTCAAAAATACAAGCAGGGGATCGTATCGTCGTTTTTTCACTTTTAGCAGAAGTGCCAACTTTAGAAACTTTCTTTCGCTTAAAGGACGGACGTTAGATGAACTATAAAATGATTTTTAAAGTGCTAGGATATCTCTTACTCATTATTGCCTTTGGAATGATTGCACCTTTAATCATTTCAGCTGCAAACAACCAAAATGATTTGATTCCTTTTGCCATCAGCATTTCCTTAACCACTTTAACTGGTTTTATTTTGACTAAAATACCGATTACTAAAAAGAAAATAAAAGCGAAGGAAGGTCTTGCTATCGTAACCTTCGGATGGATTTTCGCATCCCTCTTCGGAGCTCTTCCTTTTTACTTGTCAGGTAGCATACCATCATATGTAGACGCTTTCTTTGAAACGGTGTCTGGGTTTACAACTACTGGAGCAACTATCATTACTGATATTGAAATACTTCCTATGGGAATACTATTTTGGCGTTCCTTTACTCACTGGATTGGTGGAATGGGAATTTTAGTTGTTGCTGTGGCTATACTACCTATGATGGGAGCAGGAGGATTTCATGTGTTTAAGGCAGAAAGTCCAGGTCCTATTGCTGATAAAATCGTACCAAGAATTAAAGATACTGCAAAAATTTTATATGTCTCTTATATCATAATATCATTAGCAGAATTTATTCTATTACTCCTTGGTGGAATGTCTCCGTTTGAATCCGCTGTTCATACTTTCGGAACCCTAGGTACAGGTGGCTTTTCTACAAGAAATTCCAGCATTGGCGCCTTTAATAGTTCCTATATATTCATTGTCATATCTATTTTTATGATTATGTCCGGGGCTAATTTTTCACTCTACTATGATCTTTATAAAGGAAAGTGGAGAGATGTTATCAAAAACAGTGAATTAAAACTCTATCTAAGTATTATTTCAATAAGTGTTATAGCTATTACTCTAAATATGAATACACATCTATATCATAATTTATTTGAATCTTTTAAACACTCCTTATTTCAAGTGAGTTCAATAATTACAACCACAGGCTATACAACCTTTGACTATGAACAGTGGACAACTTTTTCAAAAGGAATCCTCTTTATGCTTATGTTTGTAGGAGGAAGTGCCGGTTCAACAGGTGGTTCAATAAAAGTAATAAGAATTCTTGCTTTAATAAAACTCATAAAAAGAGAATTAACTAAAATTCTTCATCCTAGAGCAATAGTATCTGTAAAATTTGGTGACAAACCTGTATCAGAAGGCACTTTACTTAATATTTCTAGTTTCTTTATGTTATATATGATGATATTCATTTTGGGTTCTATCGTCATATCATTAGAAGGAATAGGATTTATGGGCGCGACAAGTGCAGTTGCTGCAACTCTCGGTAATATTGGCCCTGGTTTTGGCTTTGTTGGACCAACTCATACCTACGCTGACTTTTCAGCTTTTAGTAAACTGTTACTCTCCTTCTTTATGCTATTAGGAAGGCTTGAGCTTTTTACTGTAATTGCGTTGTTAACACCAAAGTTTTGGCGAACTGAATTATAATTATAATGAGACTCCCCCCACTTGCTTACGCTCAAGTGGGGGGAGTCTTAGTATATTCTACTTCTTTCAAAAATATATTATATTTTTTATGATGCAATCACCGGTGTTGATGATTGAATTTTCCAAGTTCCGTTATCATTGTTTACAGTAACATGAGTGGAAACTGCACCAACTCCTGAACGATATTTAGAACCATTAATGATTATTTTATTTTCTGATTCTATTTTAATATCACTTATTGATAATAGAATTCCATCTAAATTACCATATTCGTCACCTAATCCTTTTGCTAATAACTCCTCCACGTTCCCTTCTATTACATCTACATTATATTTCTTAAGATTCTCTTTAATCTTTTCTTTGGTTTCATTATCAATGTTTGTATCAAAATTCACAGCAATATATTTCATATCATTGTTTAGTGCTACATCTAGTTCAATAAAATAATCTAAAACAACATTATATATGTCAGCTTCATTTGTTAGTGTTACTATAGCGTTTTTAGGTTCCACAGTAAATTCACATGCTAATTCACCTTTAGGTTCTTCTGTAAGTTCCCATGCTAACTCAGCTTTAGATTCCTCAGTAAGTCCACTTGCTAATAAACCCTCTTGAACAGTAGCCTTAGTCTGCTTATCACTTTGCTCTGAGGATGCATAAACACCAAAAGCTGTACCTCCTAAAAGAATTGTTCCTACTACAACTAATGTTATTAATTTTTTTCTAATCATATCATTTTTCCTCTTTTCTTATATATTAATTTTTGTAATAAACTAGAAAACATATCTTTCATCTTTTACTGAGTTACTGAAGTATAGAAACAAGCACATTTATAAATTCCTTTTGAGAAATATTATAACTTTCTATTTCATATCCGATTCCTTTGTACATAAAAGTTGCAACATACATGCTATCTAGTGAATGCCCAACATTTACCTCTATACCATTTATATTTGACTTACTTTCACTTTCTGTTGCAATTAAAGCACAATTCTTTGGATAGCCACCTTTTGAAGTTGATATAGTTAGAACTTTATTATTATCTTCTGAAAAATAGTTGAAGTAACCATTATCATAAGCCATCGTTCCATTTTTATTTTTTATTATCATCAAATTATCAACTGGTTGTTCTATTAATCCTGCTATCATATATGAAGGTCTTGGGTCTACTCCCAAATACTCAATATACTCCTTTTGCGTCAAAGAACGCTCTGTTGTAGTTTTAGGGTCAAAATACATAATACTATCCATAGGGGGTGTAGCTTCACCAAAATTCAGTATACCCTTTGAAAGTTCTACAACAGAAGAGTGTTCACCATCTTTCAGTGATGTAATAATCTTAATTTTTTCTTTTACACTATCATTAGGAACACTTGCTATAGGATTTTCTTTAATATTATTTATCTGATTGAATATACTAGGTATAGCGGCTCCAAAGGCCACAACGAAACATGCTGCTACAAGTCCTTTTCTAACTTTCCAGTTAAATTTTTTCTTTTGTGGCTTCTTTAGCCCTACTTTTTCCATTTCAAGCTTATAAATTCGATTAAGTTTCTCTTCTGATAATTTAGGCATATCTATCTCCATTTCATCAAGTTTATTTAAAAATTTATCATCAATTTTTTTCATATTGTAACCCCTCTTTCAATTAGTACTTGTTTTAATCGCTTTCTACCACGGTATATACGATTTTCAACATTCTTTTCTGTTAAACCTAAATTAATTGCTATTTCTTTCACCTTTTCAAACCAGAAAAAACGTCTTATAAAAATTTCTTTGTCAGGCTCACCCATATCATTAATAAGCTCTTGTACAACCTCAACATCACTTTTTATGACAATTTCTTCTTCTATATCCGTAGCTGAAACAATCTCTTTATCTTCTATATAAACAGTACTATCCTTACACAATTTTCTATATCTATCAATTGCTTTATTTCTAGCAATACATGCAATATACCCTTTAAGTGTACCTCTTTGAAATTCTACATCATTTGTATTTTTCCATAAGGTAACAAATGTATCTGCCACACATTCTTCAATATCTTCTTCATTTCTGTAAAGTATCTTTTTTGTTATTACTTCTACCATTCCACCATATTTTTTAGTAGCTTCATATAAACCCTTGGATGGACTGTTTTTGAGAAGTAATAATATGTTACTATCATCCATTTTGTAACTCCTTTCAATAGCCTTGATTACCCTTTCACTTATATATACGATAAGTATTTGGGTTTTCACTCAAAATTATAAAACCTTTTTGTAGAATCAAATTATTTTGAAAAATCTCCATAGTATCTTTGTCAAGAGTATATAGATGTGGAACATCTTTGATTCTGATTCATTTGAGAGGTTAAAATTAATGACTTAAAATGCTAATATATAAATAATAGAACTGTGGAGGCAAGAATATGGGATATTTATTTAAAAAAGATATTAGTGATTGGAATTCATGGGCGGCGGTCTTTCAATCAATTGATGATTTTAAAAAACTAATAGAAGAAATATTTAAAAAAGAGAATCTTCAGGGATATGATAATATATCTAATTTGACACCTGGAACTAATGCAGTCTTTAAAGTAGGTAACTATGTAATCAAACTCTTTGCGCCGAAGGAATCTGGTGCCAATACTGATGCTGACTATACTGTAGAAATGGAGGCAATGGAAAGAGCTATTGCCAAAAGTATAAATACACCTAATATAATTTCAGCTGGTAGTATACAAGATAAATACTTGTTCAAATATTTTATAATGGATTATATTGATGGCAAAGAAGCTGGTAGTATACTTAAAGATTACTCCTATGCTCAAAAAGCTAGTTTTGTACAGAAACTTAAAGCGAATTTGAACAAGCTTAATGCAAAACCCAAAGAACATACAAATGGTAGTTTTATTAAAGAAAGAGCGATAAATAATGAGAGATGGAATAAATTCTCACCTTCAGTAAAATCGCAAATTGCAGATATATTAAGTGACTATGATATTTCACAATGTGTATATGTTCATGGTGATATCACCGCTGATAATGTTATGATTGATAAGGATGCTAATCTCTTTATAATCGATTTTGCAGATAGCACTATAGCGCCTGTTGAATATGAATATCCACCTATCATATTTGAGTTATTCGACTTTGCTCTTGAATTAATCCACGAATTTATCAAGGAGATGGATTATGATATTTTCATAGAAAAACTCTTTATTAGTACCTTATTACATGATTTTGGTGCTAATTTTATTGAAGATATTTATAAGAAATATACTGGTAAGAATGTTCATGAACTGAAAGATATTTATGAGATTAAGAACTTAATTTATACTAACTTGAAATAATGCGGTGCTTAATCAAAAAACATACGCTGGGGTTAAATTATGGATTTATCTATATAATTACTAATACGAGAGGGATGTTAATATATGATATATGAATTAGACAAAAGTCAGTTTGAAAGAATTAGATCACTAATGGAAAAATATGATGCTCAGAATCATGTAACTCTAAACGCAATCCTTGAAGGTAATAACAGAGGGAAAATATATGTAGATAATATTGAAAAACCTAAAACAGCACTTGTTTGGGCTATGTTTTCCATGTACATTCTCATCGGTGATAGCAAAAATCCTGAGTTTATCAACTCACTAGAAGATTTTTTTACCCATAAACTTGGACCTGAAAATTTATCTTTAGGTGCTACAACATTTATTGGTTGTTTTTTAGGGGATGATGGATGGAAAGATACTCTTGATTCTATTTTTAAATGTAAAAATCCTGAAATAGGATTTAGACAAAACTTTAGATTTAATAAAAGAAAATATTTAGAATCTACCAATATAACAAGCGAACTTCCAGAGAACTGTTATGTAAAAAAAATAGATAATGAACTTTTACAAAGTGATACTGACGAAACAATAAGTGTTGATGTTCATGAGTTTTGGAACAGTAAAGATAAATTTTTTGAAAAAGGTATTGGCTTCTGTGTAATAAAAGATGGTCGTACCGTAAGCAGTTGTATTTCATGTCAGGCTGTTAATAGAGAATATGAAATATCAATAGTCACCTATAACGAGACTGATAGAAACAAAGGATATGGCTCGCTTGCAGCAACTGCTTTTGTAGATTACTGTGTATCAAATAATATTACTCCTCATTGGGATGCATATGAAGATAACTATTCATCAGTAGCTTTAGCTGAAAAACTTGGCTTTGAAAAAACAGATAAATATTTATATTATGCATTTTTGTTTTAAAAAATATCTATATTTAAGGGGATGTTTATATGATTATAAGAAAGTTAAATGAAGAAGAATATTCACAAGCAATTGATTTTAAAATTTACTCTTTTAATGAAGAAGTGGCTGGAACAGTCTCTAATCCTTTGATAAAAGAAAAAGAATTAAACTTAATACTAGATTGGATAAATTCAGCAGAAAAATATAATGATATTAGATTACTATACGGTGCTTTTGATAATGAAAAATTCATGGGGTTTGCAGGAGCAAGTATTGCTGAAAATATCGATTCAGAAAATGGAATCGAGTTAAATTATCTATTTGTTAAGGAAGAATATAGAGGACAAGGGATTTCACTTAAGCTAATTAATAAATTATTGAGTGAATTTATACCTAGGGATTTTAAAGAACTTATTGTTTACAACTACAACATTTCCCCTTCAAATCAATATTACCGTAAACTTGGAGGAAAGGTAAAAAACCAAACTTCTGATTTTGATGGTAAACTATTAATTGATATTTTTAGTTTTGATGCTAGGAAACTGAATGAAATATTACAAGAAATGATTCTTGATAGATATAGTATTTAGCACATGAACAATCTCTGAATTAGCAAAAAAATATGAAACAAAATTATTTATATAGTAGTACAAGAGTTACTTATGGAGGTGTATATTATGGAATTTAACAAATCAAAAATGATAGAAATTGTAAGAAAACAATTAGCAATAGATATGAATTGTAATATACAAGATTTTATTAAAGATGGCATAGTATTTTGTGAAGCAAAATCCAATGAAGGGCGAAGAATGTTTGATAGACAATCTCCTTTTCTTGAGATTGCAACAATGGGGAAAAGCACAGTTGTTTCAGCAGATAGTGATATTTTAACAAAGGTAAAACCTTTATTGGAGACTAAAACAAGAGAAGATATATTTGTAGCCCCGTTTTTATTCGGACATTCTCTTTATTATATTCCTGATTGCGATAGGATAAAAAAGATATCTCCCCCTGATGGTTTTACGTTTCACATAAAAGAGGGGAAAGAAATACACAAACTATATAAAATTCCAGGTTTTGAAAATGCAATTCAATATGATATCAACCATCCTTGTCCTGATACACTTGTAATATATGCAATGTACGGTTATGAAATTGTAGCCATGGCAGGAGCATCTGCCGATAGTAGTTTAATGTGGCAAATAGGTATTGATGTATTACCCAAATTCAGAAATAAGGGTCTAGCTACAACTTTAGTTAGCAATCTTGCTATAATGATTATGGATAGAGGAATAGTTCCATACTATGGAACTGCTTCATCTAATATACCATCACAATCCGTAGCATATAGAAGTGGTTTTATTCCAACTTGGATGTGTTCTTATAAAAATACTTTTGATGGAACAGCACCGTATGAGTTAATTTGTCCTAATATCAACACTATTTTAAAAGATAACCTAAAATAAAATGTGATTTAACGAATAAACAATTTGCATGAATTGTTTATGTATATTAATTAATAGCTCTCTTTTTTAATATAATGTTGAAAAACGTACTTGTCCATTAGACCTAAATATTTTTCAACATCTTTTTAAAAAAGAGAGTTATGTTTCAATTAAAACTTGAATAAACTATCCCCTCTCATTAGCAATCTTATAAACTCTGCTTGTCCATTCAAAAATATCTTTAGCTTCTTTATAATCTACAAATACCACTCTATCTATCAAATTTTGAGGTATTATATTCCTAAAATTTTCTTCTTCAGCTTTAGGCATTATACAACAAATCATATATTCATCCAAATCTATAAAATCTCTTACTTTTCCTGCATGATATCCGTCAAGACAATATTTAGAATGTGCCTCAATATCTTTTCTTCTAAAATAATATCTTATACCAGGATAAAAGTTTTCACTTAACATAGTAAACTGATTTGCTATATAAATTTAGGACGGTTCATGAATTTCGTGAACCATCCCATTAAATGATTGCTTGGATATAATGAGAATGCTGTTAAAATTCAAATTTATTCTGCCTTAATAGCATATCTGCTTTTAGATCTACTTAGGATTAATTTAGATGTTAAAATAACTGTGATTTCCTTTACTAGAATCATAAAAGTGAACTTATTAGAATCTGTAGAAATATTATCAATATCAAACTGTTCAGCTCCCACAATTTAGCATTTTTACTCTTGTCTTAACAGTATACCTACGCCCTTTTGATATCTTTTTTTACCAATTAGTGTTCTGCGATAAAGAAAGATACTTGAAAATGGATAGTTCTTCTCATTTTAAAGTATCTTTTTATTGTCAACCTTTAAATATCACATAAATGCAACACTAGAACGGCAACAAGATCTGGAAGATATTTCTTTGTCAAAAAAATATCAAAAAACCCTTGTAAAAACACAAGGAAAGTGTTATATTAAACACACGTTTAAAACAAGTGTTTTAAATACTTGTTTTAATTTATTCGATTAAGGGAGATGACAATATGAACAACAAGTTAAATGGATTAACTAAACCACTTCGTTTAGGAAGACTTAATGTTAAAAACAGAATTTGGAATTCACCTCTATGGACTCGTACTGCTTCTGCAGAGGGTGAAGTAACTGAAAGAACAATAGCACACTACGTAGCACGTGCTAAAGGTGGAACTGGTGTAATCTCAACTGAGGGTGTTGCCGTTGATGGTAGACATACTTGGGTAGAACCCCAAATGCGCCTTGACCACAATAGATTTGCTCCTGGTCACCGTAGACTAGTTGAAGAAGTTCATATGTATAATGTACCAATTATCTGTCAGCTTCATCACGCAGGTATGTTTGGAAATGACCCAGTATCTCCATCAGGTATACCATGTCAGGATATGGGAAAAATCGGACAATTCATAGAGCCTCGTGAACTTACTACTAAAGAAGTAGAAGAAATTAGAGATATGTTCATTGCAGCTGCTGAAAGAGCACATGAAGTTGGATATGATGGAGTAGAATTACACGGTTCTACAGCTTACTTACTAGAACAATTCTATTCTCCTCACAACAACAAACGTACTGATAAATACGGTGGTAGCCTACAAGGACGTATGCAATTAGCTCTAGAAATAGTACGAGGAATTCGTGCAAACTGCGGACCTCATTTTGTAATAGGTTATACAGTAGTAGATTGTGATATGATCGAGGGCGGAATAACTCGTGAACAAACTACTGTATTTGCAAAAGAGCTAGAGAGAGCTGGAATTAATTATCTTGATTTACAAACAGATGGTACATACGAAACATTCCATCTTGTAACTGCATCAGCAGGATATAGACGTCAACCTTTAGGTCAATTTGATAAAACTGAATACTATAAATCAATACTAAACATTCCAGTAGTAACACGTGGTGCTGGACAATACAACCCAATCGAGTGGAATGAAGCTTTTGAAAATGATAGAGCTGATGCTGTAAGATTAGGAAAACAAATGCTTGCAGATCCAGATGTAGCTGGTAAAGCTGTAAGAGGTGACCTTGAAGATATACGTTCTTGCATCAAGTGTGGAAACTGTCTGTTTAGTGGCGAAATAAGTAACTGGCAACTAAGTTGTGCAGTAAATTCTGGTTGTGGAAGAATGGACAAACCCGTTACTCCAGCACTTGTTTCTAAAAATGTTTTAGTTATCGGAGCTGGTCCTGCTGGTCTTGAAGCTGCTAGAGTAGCTGCTCTTAGAGGACATTCAGTAACACTTGTTGAAAAACAAGAAAAAGTTGGCGGAAACCTTTATATTGCATCTCTTCCAGTTTCTAAAGATGACCTTATGAAGTTTGCTATCTGGGCTGAGAAGCAATGTGAAAAGCTTGGTGTAACAATCAAACTTAATACTGAAGCTACAGCAGAAATGGTTGATGAGTTAAAGCCAGATGTTGTTATAGTTGCATCAGGTTCAAACCCACTTGTTCCACCTATTAAAGGTGTTGACATGCCTCACGTTGTTACAGCTGAAGATGTATTACAAGGTAAAGTAAAAGTTGGTAATAACGTTGTTGTAGCAGGTGCTGGAGAAGTTGGACTTGAGACAGCTGATTCAATTATGGAGAACTACGAAATCCAAAATCTTACTGTTGTAGAAATGCAGAAAGAAGTTGGAGCAGATATGAGTCCTTTAGATAAGGCTATGCTTTTCCATAACGATTCTGTTTTCCCTAAGCATATGAGAAACGGACTTAAGATAGTTACTGAAACTAAACTTCAAGAGATTACTGAAAAAGGTGTTCGTATTTGCGGTAAGAATTGGAACGAATACGAAGTTGAAGCAGATACAGTTGTTTTAGCATTAGGATATGTTGCTAATAATAAAATTGTTGAAAGTTTAAATGAAAAAGTATCTGAAGTATATGTTGTTGGAGACGCTGTTCGTGCTCGTAAGATAGCTGATGCTGTTTACCAAGCAAATTATTTTGCATCAAGAATCTAAACAAAAACTAATATTATATTGATATTTAGAATGATTTTTAATATGTATTTTATTGTAATATTTCACATGTATTGATAAGGATTTATAGCTAACTAAGGAAAAGAGTATTTTATTTGAATAATATACTCTTTTTCGTTTATTTTAAATAAATTATAGCTTAATTTTAGATTCTAGTAATCTGAAGAATAACTAAAAATAAGGTGAAGACGTTTTGCAGTTATGGAAAATGCCTAGAATTTATGCTATAATTTGTGCTAATGGTCTAGGTAAATGACTTGTTAAAACTAAGAATATGCTAGATAATTACATGCGAATAAATATACGAGGTGGAAAAATTGGAAAAAAACACTGATTCAAAGTCTAATGTTGAGCAACGAATTTTAAAAGCTGCTGGAAAAATCTTTGCAAAAAAAGGATTTAAGAATGCCTCAGTGCGTGAGATATGTAAAAGTGCAGAAGTTAATACTGCTGCTATTAATTACTATTTCGGCAATAAGGAATCCTTATATATTGAAGTTGTAAAACATTGGAAAAATATTGCTTTTGAAAAATATCCTTTTGATTTTGCAGAGGATGAATCAAATCCACCTGAAGATCGACTTAGATATTTTATTAAATGTGTTCTACTTCATACACTTTATGAAATTGAATCTCCATGGTTTGGAACCTTCATGTCAAGAGAAAGTATTGAGCCTACGAAGGCAATACAAGAACTGACAGAAGATAGCATCGGCCCTGCTATTGACCTTCTTTTTTCAATAGTGAAAGCACTCTTAGGAAAGAATGCTAATGACGAAACAATTCGTCTTTACAGTTCAAGCATTTTAGGACAATGTACATTCTATCAGTATTCACCCCATATTATAAAAAAACATTTTGAAATCTCAACACTTTCTTTAGCAGAAATCGAAAAAATTGCTGATAATATTTATAGTTTTTCTTTAAATGCTATTAAAGGATTTACTGATTAATATAGTTATGCTTTAACATACTATATTAATCATTTTTTTATTTTCAAATACTTCTATTCCCCTTTTAGATATGGAACAAAAAATTCACCATATTGTTGCTCCTCTGCTTGTTTAATATATTTATTTGCAACATAATCACTTGCTAGTACACTCTCATCGCAAGAAAACTCACAAGCTTTATTTATTTCTTTACTGACAATATAAACAATAGGATTAAACCAATGGATGCAAACAGTCAACTGTACAAGCCATTTATAGATAATATCTCCCCATCAGATATTTTATTTATATTACGCAAAACATGCACCTCCAATTAAAGTCAATACTTAAATATAATCACTTTAAATCCGTATTGTTTTTAAAAATCTCTATATGAAAATTGAGGACTATCTCTTAGTCCTCAATTATCTAATCTGCATCTATTACTGGTAAAGAAAAATAAGCCTTAACTCCCCATTCAGTATTTTCTATTCCATATTCACTTTTATGCTTTTCTAAAATTTGTTTCACAATATATAGCCCTAGTCCTGTTCCACCTAAATCTTTATTTCTTGATTTTTCGATTCTATAAAAAGGCTCCCATATTTTAAATAGTTCTTCCTCTGGAATCCTTGCTCCACTATTTTCGATTATACACATACACTTGCCCTGTTTAGTTTCCATTTTAATTCTAATCTTTTCTCCTATGGTTGAATATCTGATACTATTACTATATAAATTCTCTATTATAGTTTCTATCTTCTGCTCATCAGCCATAACAAATTCATCAGTTAGTTCCATCATAACCTGTATACTCTTATCCTCAATCAATGGTTTTAACCTATTATGAACTTTTAATATTACATCTGATAATTGAAAAATATCATTTCTCAATTGTTGAACTTCCACCTGAATTTTTGATGATTGTAATAGATTGTATACTAATCGATTCATACCATTAATTTCATTTAACACTTGATTTATATACTGAACATCAGTTGGATCATAAATTCCATCCCGAATGCCCTCACAAATTCCTTTAGCCACAGTTAAAGGAGTTTTAAGTTCATGTGAAACATTAGCAATAAATTCTTTCCTAAATTTATCTACTTTTTCTTTTACTTCTATATCTTCTAACAATTTTTCATTTGTAGTCTCTAATTCTCCCACTGCTTCTTTTAATTTTACAGATAATATATTTATATTTTCCCCTAATTCTCCAATTTCATCTTCCTTATTCATATTACATTGATTTGAAAAATCTAATCCAGCCATCTGCTTTGTAACTTTATTTATTTCTAAAAGTGGTTTGGTGATTATTCTAGAGTAAAAAAAGGCTGCAATAACTGCTGCAACTAATACTATTAAAAATGTTATAAAAAAATAACTTTCCATTATCTCTGTTACTTCATTAATAGTTTCTAAAGAAGTTAATGAAAACAAAAACATGGGTTCCTCACTTTTTAAAAATACAGGCTGAATAAATATCAAGTTCTTAATTCCAGTGATAGGATCAACTTTAGAATAGTGGATTACTTCCCTATTCGAAAATAATTCATTCATATCTTTATTCTCTTGTAAAAACAAACTGACTTCTTTCATTAATTGATTCTTCTTATATTCCATGACATAATCTTTTTGTTCCATTAGTTGAATCTCTTCTATAATTCCATCTATCTCACTCAATGTTGGTATTAAAACATATGTTTTTTTATCCTTACTAGGTTCTTTATTACCTTCAACCATATTTTTAATTGCATCTTTTGTTTGTGGAATTACAATTGACTCCATATCCGCTGATTGTAACCCAAAAGTCTTATGATCTATTGTGATATTAGAAGGATAAAATTCGTTTTCTTTTCCTGGTATTACATATCCCGTTATATTGATATTTTTCTTATTCTGAAGTGCCTCTTGGAAACCTGGATACCTTAAAAATTTTTCAATGTATACTAAATGTTGATCACCTTTTATTTCTTTGATTTTTATATGTGAAACACTACTATTTCCACTGAAACCGTACTTAGGTATTCCATATATATTTACAATTCCTGATGAAGAATTATTTTCTTCAGATAACATCATTAATAGCTTATCTATTTCTTTATCATTTAATAAGCTGTTCTCTAACTTTTCTTTTAATGTGACCACATTTTCCATCATTCTTTTGTTCTTATTATATGCATAAAATTTCTCCAAACAAAAGCATTGAAAAATAAATTGCATACTAAAAAAAATCAGCAATAATAATGCCGTTATAACAAATAACTTTGTTACAATACTTTTTTTTCTCATTCCTTCACCTCAAATTTATATCCTACTCCAAAAATCGTCCTTATTAAATATGATTTATCTCCTAATGCTTTACGAAGCTTTTTAATATGATTATCAACTACTCTTATATCTCCAAAATAATCATAACCCCATATTGAATTTAAAATTTTCTCTCTAGAAAGAACCATTTCACTGTGTTCCATAAGATACCATAATATTTCAAACTCTTTAGGTGTTAATTCAATATTTTTGCCATGAATATTAACTTCTCTTACTAGTTTATTAACTTCTAACCCAGCTTTTGTGATTTTATCTTTATCTTCTAAAATTGTTCCTCTTGTTCTGTTTAATAAAACCTTTGCTCTAGCAACTAATATCCCAGGACTAAAGGGCTTTTTTACATAATCATCTGCTTTAAGCTCAAATCCCATTAATTCATCATCTTCTTCTGTTCTAGCAGTTAATATAATAATAGGAACATCTGACTTTTTACGTATTCGTCGACATACTGTCCAGCCATCTAACTCAGGCATCATTATATCTAGAATAATCAGATCTATTTTTTCTTCTTCAAATCTTTCTATACCCTCTTTACCATTAGGGGCTTGTATAACATGAAATCCTTCTGCTCTAAAATAATCACATATAATTTTTCTGATATTATCCTCGTCTTCAATAACTAATACAGTATAACGCATTATCTAAATCCCTCCATATAACACAATCAAGGTGTAGAATCCTCTACACCTGAGCTTTTTCTCATATTTATTACTTAATTATACCACTTTTTATTGCTTTCTGAGGACATGCATTTTTACATTCTCCACATCGTATACATTCTGGGCTATTAGGCTTTTTATAAACTTCAATATTTATTTTGCATTTTTTTGTACACAATCCACATTCAGTACATTTATCTTTATCTATTTTAAATTTATAAAAACTAATAGGATTAAATATTGAATACATAGCTCCCAGTGGACATACGTATCTACAAAATGGTCTATATATTAGAATTGATAAAATAATTGTAATGACCAAAAGCGTAACTTTCCATGTATATAATAACCCTATGGTAGATTTTAGCGGCTCATTCATTAACACTAAAGGGATTCCACCTTCTAATGTTCCAACTGGGCATATGTATTTGCAAAAATATGGATCTGACATCCCAAGTTCATCTGCTAGAACCATAGGAAGCAATATAACAAACATTATTAATATTACATATTTCAAATATTTTAAGAACTTGTCCCCTTTTACAATTCTTATTTTAGGTGAAGGAATCTTATTAAGTAGATCCTGTATTAATCCAAAGGGACATACCCACCCACAAATTAGTCTTCCAAATAATATCCCTATAGTTGTTATAAAACCTAGAATATAAAAAGAAAACTTATGCATCATGCTTCCTATAACTGCTTGTAATGAACCTATAGGACATGAACCTAAAGCACCAGGACATGAATAACAATTTAATCCTGGAACACAAATTTTCTTTAGATTACCAGTATATATCTTACCTTTTAAAAAACCTATTATATATCCATTTGTAAATGATGCAGATAATATTTGTACTATTCTTCTTTTATCCAATTCCTATACACTCCAAACATATATTTATCGCCTTATTGAGTACAACGTCTACTTCACCATCACTGATGCCATACAGAATAGATAGGATACTCATTGTAAGAACTCCATACTTCAATTTATTTATCATTATCCACCTCTAATTTCTATTTGATATTTTCAAGTCTCTCTTCTATAGCTTTTTCATAATAATCTTTACTTCCTGCACCTACTACTTCTTTTCCTACTACATTACCTTTACTGTCAAAAAATACTGTAGTTGGGTACCCGATTACCTGACTTAATAATCCTTTTTTCAGCACTTCATCTGGTATTATATTTGGATAAGTCACACCAGTCATCTCTATAATCTTTTCAATATTTTCTTTTCTCTTTTCATTATCCCCATCTGTCACAATTCCAACTACATTAACTCCATTATCTTTCATTTCTTGGTATAATTCTTCAAGTTCAGGCATTTCACGTATACATGGATTACAGCCTGTTCCCCATACATTTACCATTGTCAATTTATAATCTTCAAAAATGCTTGTATCAATGTTATTTCCTTGTAAATCCTTAGTATTAAAATCACCAATGTATCCAAAATCAAATTTGTATGGTTCAGATATTTCTAAAGTATTTTTTACATCTTCTATTCCTGAATACATCTCTTTGTATACAGCTTTGTCTTCATCTTTTAGCCCTTCATCATTCACTTCATCATAGCTAAAATAGAATGCATATTCCCCTTCTTCACCTAGCTTTTCAATATTCTCACCGTTTATATAGTCCTCTAATTTCTTTCCGCTATTTAATTCCCTTTCTAAATTAGCTTTACTAAACACAGTGATAGATACTAATAGTTTTGAATTTTCTATGGCTTTTTTATAATTCTCTTCTTGTTTTTCGCTTGCTCTAAACTCTTTGTTTATCTCCTCAGGTGAGAAATAATACGTTAAGGCACCAAAAATAGCCTCCTCTTCATTTTGATTCATTGGATATATCTGTTTTGCAAAAAGGTTTTTAATTACATTATCTATCCAAGACTTAGGAGTATCAAATTTAATACCTAATTTTTCGATAGATATTTTTGTATTTACATGGACAGTACTAGCTGTTACCTTTGCACCTTCTGATTGGTCGTTGTTTTTAACAACCCCTTGTTTTGAACATCCAACAGAAGATAGTGTGATTGCTCCTAGCAATAATATTGATATAAACTTTTTAAATTTAAGCATAGTTTATTTACTCCTTTTTAAATATTATTTGGTATGAAATATAGTATAGATATCAAATAAGTTTTTTTTATGTTTTTTTTATGCTTTTCTAATATTCTTTTGATATTAATTAAAGTAAAAAGCCACCCTATAAAGGATGGCTTTTTCTATATTTTTAAATTTTTTCTACCTTTTTAAAGTGAACTTGTCACCCGTTATGAAAATATATCTAATAACTCTTCAGGTGTCTTAGCTTGGAAGACAAGCTTTTGTTTCTCTTCATTTGCTAATATGGTAACAATTGCTTGTAACAGCTCCATGTGCGTACTAGAATCTTCACATGATAATACTATCAACAATTGAACATTATGATCTTCCTCTTCTGAAAACGCTACTGGCTTTTCTAATTTCAAAATACTGAATCCTGCTTTTTTAGCTCCTCTATCTGGTCTTGCATGTGGTAATGCTATTTGGGGAGCTATAACAATATATGGTCCGTATTTCTTAACGGAATCTATCATTGCATCTACATATGTTTGTTCAATATATCCTTTTTCCAATAATGGCCTAGATGATTCCACTATAGCATCTTGCCATGAATGCACTTCATCTTGAAACTGAATAAATTCCCTTGTTAACTCAAACCCTGCAATCATCAATTGCCTCCAATAGTAATATTTTTTTATTTTTTAATTATTATAAATTAATAATACATAACCTTAATTATTTTATTCGTGGGGATATCTCCATATCCCTTTAATCTTATTGTCCCAATAATGTTGATTAAAATTCTATGTCTTTACACAATAAATAAAAGTCTACATTTTAAGTTTTTTTGAACATTCATTCAGTAGTTTTTACTCTTTATTCACAATTCTTTAATAATAATTTTCTAAATATTTTCATGCTATCGTTAATAATAGTAGATATTTACTAAACTTTAATATAATTCATTCGATAAATATATTATACGCCAAAAAAGGATATTTTTCTCGTTTTTGCGACCTAAACGTCCTTTTATTGAATTTCAAAGGAATATTTCTAATTTATTACTATTTTGAGCATTACTAAAAAAACACAAAGGAGAAATTCACCATGAAGAGCATTAAAACAAAATTAATACTAGGACTTATTATTTTGATTTCCATCACTTGTTTTGGATTAGCTTATACCTCATACAATAGTAGTGCAGGTACATTATTATCTGAAACTACAGCTAATCTAAAAATTATTTCTGGAGAATCATCAAAGGTTATTGGCCAAAGAATTCAAAATGGAATGTCGGTATTAGAGGCAATTGCATCTGATAATAGATTATCGGATCCTAACTATGATTTTAATAAAAAATTAGAATTATTAAACAAGGAAGTTAATAGAAGCGGTTATGAAGTTATGTATATTGCTGATTTAACCGGCCAAGCAACCCCCCATTCTGGTAATACAATAAATGTAAGTGATAGAGAATACTTCCAAAGAGCATCCAAGGGTGAAACTGTAGTTTCTGATTTATTGGATAGTAAAAGAGCAAAAGGAACAAAAGTAATTGTTTACGCTACTCCACTTAAACACAATGGAAAAATCAATAGTGTCTTAGTTGCTGTATATGATGCAAGTGTATTCAGTAAGATAATATCTGACATAAAAATAGGAGAAACAGGATATGCATATGTTATTAATAACAAAGGATATGTTGTAGCAGATAAAAATATAGATAGAGTAATGTCTAACGTTAACATGCTTGACGACTCAAAGAAGTTAAATAATAAGAGTTTAGAAAAAATAGCTACTAACATGATGAACGGCGAAGCTGGTACAGGAGATTATACATATAATGATGTAACAAAAATAGTTGGATATGCTCCTATAGCAAATACAAAATGGACTCTTGGAGTAACTGCACCTATTGATGAAGTACTACGTGGATTAGATAATCTTAAAAGATCTAGTATAATCGCTGCAATCATTATGCTTTTTATTTCAGCTGTAGTAATTTATTTTATTGGAGTATCCTTTACTACTCCTTTGGTTAAATTATCAGAAATAATAAATAAATTATCAAATTATGACTTGCAAGTCAATAATGATTCCGTAACAAATAAATATCTAAAAAGAAAAGATGAAATTGGAGTTATAACAAAATCTCTTTTCACTATGCAAGAAAACTTCACAGATTTAATAAAGAAAATAACTGATATATCAAAAGATGTAAACTCTGCATCTGGTATGATGACTGAAGTAACTGCCGAAACAGTTAAATCATCGGAAGAAATATCTTCCACAATCCAATATATAGCAACAGGCGCATCTGATCAAGCACACAATACACAATCTGGGTTCAATAATTTAACCGAATTAGGTAATCTTATTGAGAAACAAAATGAACATATGATTGAGACAAGAGCTAACTCTGATAAAGTAACTGATTTAGCAAATGAAGGGCTAATTGAAATCGCATCATTAAAATCTGCTGTTGAAGAGAGTGGAAAATCAGCTAAAGATATCACTAGTGTGATACATGAAGCAAATGAAAGTAGTAAGAAAATCGGAACAGCAAGCACTATGATTGCTTCTATTGCAGAACAAACAAATCTCCTTGCATTAAATGCAGCTATTGAAGCTGCAAGAGCCGGAGAATCTGGAAAAGGATTTGCAGTTGTAGCAGATGAAATACGAAAATTAGCTGAGCAATCAACTGAGTCTACAAAGGAAATTGATTTAATGGTAAATGAACTTGAGATAAGAGTAGGAAACGTTGTTGAAAAAATGAAAACTGTAACTGACAACGTTGAAAGACAAGAGTTTTCTGCTAAAAAAACTGAGGATAAATATAAGCTTATATCAGATGCTATTGCTGATTCTAGCAATAATATCGATGAACTTGACATTGTAATCAAAGAAATTACACATAGAAAAAATGAAACACAAGATATAATAAATAATCTATCTGCTATATCTCAAGAAAACGCTGCAAACACAGAAGAAGCCGCTTCTCATATCGAAGAACAAGTATCTTCTATGGAACAAATAGCAAATTCAAGCGAAGGATTATTTGAACTTTCAAATGAATTAGATGAACTTGCTGGCAAGTTTAAAATCTAAAAGTACTCCGTACTTTTAAAAACAAATGTAGAATTGAAAATGTAGAATGGAGAATGATGGATGGTTCTGCTTTCGCAGAACCTACATCTTATTGTTCTTTAGAAGTATATGTGTTTACTCATTTTATCAATAGATAAAATATTGTATTTAAATTAAAGGTTATGTTTTAAAGAGATGTTTATAATTTATATAAATTATAAATTTATTCTTCTTTTTCAAAAACTAAATCAAAATTTTTAATTACCCCATGTCCATCGAATGCTGAAGGGATAGCAGTAACAAATCTCCAACCTTCTGCACTATATTTATCAATTAATTCTCTATGATTTGCCTGTTGAAATAATAAGCCTTGTGCATTTGCTTCAACATATATATATTTATACATATAATCTCACTCCTCTTTATAAATCTCTTGAAAATTTACTATATAATATATTATATCATCTAAAATCTTATGTCTCCAAAAGAATGCAGTCGATATGTTAATTTCAACTATTTTAGCACACCTTCTAATGGAATATCCCATAATCACACATTTGGCATAATGACAATCTTCCGAACCAATATTCTTATTTTAATTATATCTTAGTGTGAAATTAATATACAATATCAAAAAAGTTCTTAAACATAGCCAAATTTAAATGTATTATCAAAGTAAGACAATCAAAAATAATATACTAACAAAAAAACTGATAATAGATTAAGTCTATTATCAGTTTTTTTATAAGTCTTTCTACAATAAAGTTTCATTCTTTATGAGTATTTCAAATACAATGTTTCATCCAAAATAAAACGAGTAACCCCACCTTGTCCAAAAAACAATAATATTAAAATTTCTCGAAGAGAAATGTCCTACATTCTCCATTATCCATTTTCAATTTTCCATTACGCTTTTATTAAGATACTCTTTCCTCACAATATTTAATTATTCCTTGCACTTTTCCAAGTTCTTCTTTTGACATATAATATCCTAATAAAATCATTACAACTTTTGAATTAACCATTAATAATTCTAAAGACAATAATTCTAATATTTCTCCTCTAATATCATTAATTTCTGAACTGTTTTCTTTTTTAATAACCTTATCTAGTATTCTTGATACTGCTACATCAATAACAGCCTTATTTTTCTTATTCTTAGATAATTCTAGAGCTTTGTAATAGTACTTAATGGATTGATTATCCGCATCATGAATATTAGAATTTTCACAAGCCTCTGCAATTATATTACAAATCTCTCCCGCCAAATTATAATCATCGAATTCGTTAGTCTCTTCTATTTTGTTTATAATAAGCTCAATATATTCCACAACATCCTCTTCTAGGATTCTTCCAATTTCTAATATATTTGCTAAAGCAAGAATTTCATATATTGAATTTTCTTTGCTTTTGCTTAATTTATTATATATTTTTTTATGAATTGAAAGAGCTCTAGAGTAATATCCTTTTTCTCTGTAACAATTACCCTTTATCATCTCACTCTTAATAAACATATTGTTATCAGTTATTTTTTTTGAATAGGATATTTGAATTTTCTTCAATGTATCTAATGCCTCATCATACCTTTTCATCAATTTAAGTGTAACACTTTTATTATATAAAATCTTGATATGATTTGATTTAGTAATATCTCTTTCTTCATTATTATCCATGTATTTATCAATTACTCTAATTACTTCTTCATGTAAATTTAATTCTGAACAGCAGTGAGTTAAACTCAATATAATCTCTTCATGTACTTCATGATCAATATTACTCATAACAGCAAATTCATTTGCAAGATTAAAATATTTTAATGCCTTTTCATATTTACCTGAAGTTTCAAAGTTTTCAGCGAGTTTTTTATACATAAACACTTTGTTACTATTCATATTATATTTATTTAAGAGAAATAACATATTTTCAAGCTTTTCTTCTGCCAATATGCCTATTTCTTCTATGTATTTTAAATATCTTGTAAATATTTCTTCTGCTTGGTCTTTTTCAGTTATAAAAATTTCATCTATATTTACATCACATTTTATATTTCTTTTCTTTATTACATCTTTCAGATTACCATGTATTACTTTAGCAGCTTTTTCAGTTAGAGTTGCTTTATCTGTTTCAATCATACTTACAAGATTTCTAGTTATTTCATTTCCGCTTACATCTTCTTGCTTTAACTCTAATTTTTTTCTTATTTCCCTTAATCTATAGCCCTGTGTAATAATCCCAAATTCCATAAACTCAAATCTCCTTATATGTAAATATTTACTTTAATTTTAGCATATGGAAGCAATAAAGTAAATATTTTCTCATATTATATTTTTACATTTCACAGATAATCGCTATTACTTTAATTAAGCCTCCATTCTATTGTTATTTTTTTACATTTATACTGTACTTTTCCCTTTATTTGGTTTATAATAATATGTGGAGAGTTTATTCCTATCCTAAATTTTAGTAATTATTTCCCTTAAAATTTTTTGAAAATAGTATCATTTATTAAAGGAATAAACATATATTAATATGGATAGACTTTAGCTATAAACTAAATTTGTTCAAATTTTATAATTTGATATATTAACTAGGACTAAAGTGCCTACGAAAAAAAACTAGGCTATTCATGCCTACGAATATAAAGAAAGAGAGCTCTTATGAGCTCTCTTTCTTTCAGGCTGTTGAAAAAGCCCAATCTCATGGTTACTAGGACTCTCTTTTCTACTCAAGTACTCTTTATTCTTACATAGAAAACTTTTTATGTATTGCTTTATGCACTGTAAACGCTTGAGTATAATTTGGTTCTGGACTTGAATCATTTCTGAATGCCCATGAAAAATGGTATATCTCTTTCCCTCTTTTGTTCTTTTTATATATCCAGGAGTTTCCTAGAACGCCCTTCTTATACATAAATCTTAAGGCTTCTTTACAACTCCGTATATTCTTATATGTTTCAATATTGTCCATAAAGTATCTATTTATATCATCATACCTAAAACTTGATTTTTTAAAGTTTCTAATTAAAAGTAGTGATTCTTTAACGAACTCGCTATTTTCTGATATTGAAAGTTCATTTATGAGTTCACTATAGAAATATTCTGAGAACTTTCTCTCACATTTCTTAAAGGTATGAGATACAAACTTATCCTTCTCAGGATATTGTTCTTTTATTATATTTAGATATTTTATGAAATCCCTTGGTTTACCGAAACTATACCTTTTAAGATATCTAACAACACTTATTCCATCAACCTTATTAGAAAAATATTTCTCATATATTTCTTTTGTGGATAACTCTTTAAGCAGTTCATTAGATAGCTTCATTTTGTGAAGAATTAAGTCCATGAGTGGATCATCATAAGGCCTCTTATCGCAGTTGTAATGCCAATCCAATATCGCCTGGCTATCTGACACAATTCTATTTAAATTATGTGAATGTGAATTAATCATATCTAAAAGATCATTTCTAAAAAGTAGCATAACCTTCGATCCATTATTCTTACATGATTTATTTATCATTATATTTATATCTCTAATAACACTGAATATCTTTTCTATAAGCTTAATATTAATATTACCCTCTTTATCCGCTGCTATTTTAAGTTCATCAAGATCATCGTATATTATGAGAAACTTACTATTATTTTTTAATGCCTTCTTTATGTACTTCTCAAATGTTTTTATTTCTTCGTAATACTTTGTCTTTGTAAATTTTCTACCCACAGTGGTCTTTTTTGCTGAATTGAACATCCCTTCAAAGGGGCTATTCATCATAACACTTTTCATAGTTGTTCCTAATTCATTTGTTCTCTGTATACTAAACCCGTCTTGTTTATATCCCTTCGTTGTACTATATCTACTTTTCATCACTTTACGTATTCGTCCTACCTTAGAAAAAGGAATCATTTTTCTAACCCTATGTTGCTCAATAAGAGTTTCAGCGATATGTAGTAGGATATTCCATTTCCAGAATAGATAATATTGGTCATACTCCAAGGTAGCAGAATATAGTTCTGTGAGGTAATTCAATTCAAATTCATGAGCATCTATTATCTTGCATATATAGTCTTTATCACTATATTGTTTCTTAAGAAAATACGCTAAGATAGTCTTTCCTGTTCCTTTTCTCCCAAAAATAAAATATATATCATTTTTTTGGCTCTTTTTTACGGCAGGGTGCCCTTTATAGAAATAATCTAAAAAATTACTTTTACTTGCTTCTTTTTTACCGTCAACTTCACCTATATAAAGATCCTTAAGTTTAACATGTGGAGTGCCTTCATTATCCAACCTTTCACCTCCCACTTCCATAATTTAATAATATATTAAATTGCTGTAAAATTCAAGAATTAATAAACGAGGAATTTTACTATTAAAATATTATATTTTAAGTTATTGTGAAGATATTTGTCATTTAGGACTCATTCACTCAAATTCACCCTCCATTCATGCAGAATACGCTCCTTTCATACCAGTTTTGTAGTAAATCCTTATTATTAATGTTAAAGTTTTCTTGTAATCAAGTCATTGCAATTAAAGTCATGTGGAGGGATTAAATAAATTGAAAAACACTAAAAATATTATAACTATTAATAACGTAACTAAAATCTATGATACACAACTTGCCTTAAATAAAGTTTCTTTGTCAGTTAATAAAGGTGAAATTTTCGGGCTATTAGGTCCAAGTGGCGCTGGGAAAACTACAATGATAAAAATATTCACAGGTCAACTGATGGAAAGCGAAGGAGAAGTCTCTATACTTAATTGCAATCCTAGAAATAATAAAAAAGAGTTTCTTTCTAAAATTGGAGTGCTAACAGATAACTGTGGACTTTATGAACGACTTAGTATATATAACAACCTTAAATTATTCTGCAGCATTTATGATGTTCCATTCTGTAAGATTGATGAAATTCTTGATTGTGTTGGATTATTAGATGAAAAGAAAAAACTTGTGAAGAATCTTTCAAAAGGAATGAAACAAAGAGTTAAACTAGCAAGGGTTTTCTTACATGAGCCTGAAATACTATTTTTAGATGAGCCTACTTCTGGACTTGATCCGGTTAATGCCTCATATATCCATAATATATTAAAAAAGTTGAACGCTAAAGGTACAACCATCTTTTTAACAACTCATAATATGGAGGAAGCTGATCTTCTTTGTGATAGAATAGGCTTTCTAGTAGAGGGTAAACTTTCTCTAGTTGATTCTCCTACAAAAATAAAATTGAAATATACAAAATCAAATGTTAAACTATTAATGAAAAATATGGATACACATTATGTAGAATTGAATGAATCTGGTGGAGAGAAGATACTATCTTTAATCAAATCAAAAGAGATTTCATCTATTCATTCATGTGAGCCAACACTAGGTGAAGTTTTTCTTAAAGTAACGGGGAGGGATTTATAATGACATTTTCATTGAAAAGATTTAATGCAATTTTTATAAAAGAACTACAAGATTTCAAGAGCAACATAAGCTATCTTTGTATATGTTTGATGCCAGTTGTTTTTTCAATTATATTTAAAATCAATTTTTCTAATTCTTCTGAAACACCTAATTATGCAATGAAATATTTATTAGTTGTTACAACACTAATGGGCATTTCATTAATAGGGGTGGCACAATCAGCGGGTACTTTCGCTGAGGAAAAGGAAAAACACACATTAAAAGTGCTCATGCTCTCTCCAATAAGTGAACTAGAAGTTTTACTAGGAAAAACATTAATGACATTTTTATTAATCATAATAAGTTCATTAGCTAACTTATTCATATTGAATCCAGGTGATATAAATATCCTCATGTATATAATTATTGTATCTCTTGCAGGTTATGGTTCTATACTTTTCGGGATTGCTATAGGTATGTTAGCACCAAGCGAAAAAGCTTCAGGTGTTCTATCACTTCCTGCAGTATTTATTTATTTAGCACCTATTTTTTTCACAGATACAAATAATGTAATCATCAAAAAAATTGTAAGTATATTACCGGCTTATAGTATGGAAAGCATTTTACTGCCTGAGGCACTTTCAAACAATGCAAATTCAATATTCTTAAGTATTCTATATTTAGTTATGTGGCTAGTATTTGGATTTATATTCTTCATAGTTATCTATAGAAAAAAGAAACTTAAATAATTAAGTCAGATAAAGTTAGATAAACTAGTTTGATTATATGAATAATATAGGTTACTAAAGTTAGTATTTGATTAATTACTAATTAAAGATGAATACTTCTACATCTCACCTATGGTTAAAGTGAATGTAGAAGCTTTTTATGAATTCTTTAAGAAATTAACTATATCTTCGATAATCCATTTTGGGGTTGATGCTCCAGCTGTAACACCTACTGTTTTAATATCTTTTAGAAGATCCATTCTTATATCCTTAACAGTAGATACTTGTTGAGTATTTGAGCAATACTCCTTGCATATCTCATAAAGTTTCTTTGTATTTGAACTAGCTTTCCCACCTATAACTACTACTGCAGGAGTGGTTTGAGCTAAATCCTTCGCTGCTGCTTGTCTTTCAGTTGTTGCATTACATATTGTATTAATAGCTATAACTTCTTTATCTTTATTAAACTCTTTTATTTTATCAACAATCCCATCCCATATTTCTTTCCTTTCAGTAGTTTGAGCTAGTATACAAATGTTTTTATCAAATAATCTTATGTCTTCCTCATCTCTTGTGATAAATGCTGAACTATTACACCACCCATTGATTCCAATAATCTCAGGATGATTCTTATCACCTACTAGAACAATTTGATAATCTTTTTCATAGTATTCACGAGCTTTATTTTGAATTTTCTTTACAAATGGACAAGTACAATCAACCACAGTATTAAAAATCCCCCTGAGCTTTTTTTCTATTTCTTCTGTAACCCCTTGTGCTCTAATGATAATTTCATCATACTTTTCTAATTTTCCAACCTCATCATATCCAATAGGTTCTACCCGCTTTTCTTTTAGATAGTTTATAGCTTCTTCATTGTGAATAAGGGATCCTAATGTATATGTTCTAAAATTTTTATCATTTGTTTTTTCTAGAGCTGTTTCATAAGCTCTATTAACTCCAAAGCAAAACCCTGATTTATCCGCTAGTATTACCTCTCTCATAATATCACCTGCTTTTTATATGATTTAATATTGTTGTAATTTCATCTTTATTATAATTGAGAATGGATAATTTTAATAACGAATAATTTTAATAGGAATGATTTAAAATTTCGATTATGAATTCTTAATGCTACTTTTATTTTAATCTTCCCTCTAGCATGTCTACCCAATTTCTAATAGCAAGTGAATTAATTTTACTTTCATTAATTACCATGTACACTTTTTTAGAAGGTGGTTTTAAATCTTTTAGATTAATTTGAATTAGATCCCTTTCTAATAATTCTTTTTCTACTGATGATTTAGTAACAAAAGCATATCCAAATCCATCCTTAACAAAATCAACAACATATGAAATCCTATCTACTGAAAGCTTTAATAATGGACTATCTCCAACAGCTTCACTTAACCACTTAAAAAATTCTGACCCTAAATCTGCATAAAGCAAAGGCACTTCTAAAAACTCACTAGATGTTATTACTTTTTTAATATCCCCTTTATTTTTATGACTTGTTACCAAAATTATCTCATCTTCATAAAAATCTATAACTTTAAATTTACTCAATTTAGGGTTAGTATATATGAAACCCACATCCAATATTTCATCTCCTAAAAGCCTTATAATTTCTTCAGAATCATTAACTTTAAGCTTTACAGCAATATTTGAAAATTTATTAAAATACTCTTTTATTACAGATGATAAAGCCCCTTTATATATTGAATCTACCACTCCAATTGCCAATCTATCTTGATATTTGCCAGTGGATCTAGCTTTAATTATTCCATCTTTTTTTAATACAAGAATCCGTTTAGCATAAGGTAAAAAAGCCTTTCCTGCATCAGTAAGCTCTACATTTCTGTTGCTTCTATAAAATAATTCTTTTCCTACATATTTCTCTAATTCATTTATTCTATTTGAAATTGTTGATTGAACTACATACTGAATCTCTGCTGTCTTAGTAAAGTTTTTATTCTTTGCAAGTAAAATAAAAGATTCAATGGCTTCAATATTCATAAAGACCTCCTCTATTATCGATTATTTCGATTGTTATCATTAATATAATTCGTTTTTGAAATCGAAAATCCTTTAGTATACTATAATAAGTTCAATAAAATATAAAAAAGACGCGTTCTACGCGCTTCGCTATAGAAACCTAAGGAGGTTGGATTAATGGATAGGAGAATCACAAAAAAAATAAAAGTAGGAAATATATATGTAGGTGGAGATTCAAAAATCTCTGTGCAGTCTATGACTACTACAGATACTAGAGATGTAGATGCTACTGTAAAACAAATTCTTAACTTAGAAAAAGCAGGTTGTGACATTATAAGGTGTGCTGTACCTGATATAGCATCTGCAGAAGCTTTGAAAAATATAATAAAACAAATTCATATCCCTCTAGTAGCAGATATACATTTTGATTATAGATTAGCACTTAAATCTATAGAAAGTGGAGTTGATGCATTAAGGATAAACCCAGGCAATATTGGAAATTTAGATAGAATAAAAATGGTAGTGAAAGCTGCGAAAAGTAAAGGTATACCTATTAGAATCGGAGTAAATTCAGGTTCTTTAGAAAAGGACATTTTAGAAAAGTATACGAAAGTTTGCCCAGAAGCCTTGGTTGAAAGTGCTTTAAAACATGTAAGAATATTAGAAAGTTTAAATTTTTATGATATATGTATTTCTATAAAATCTTCTAATGTAATGCAAATGATAGAAAGCTACAGATTGATTTCTGAAAAAGTGAATTACCCACTTCATCTAGGCGTTACTGAAGCAGGGACTCCATGGAGTGGAACTATAAAATCTAGCATAGGGATAGGGACTCTTTTAGCAGAGGGTATTGGGGATACTATAAGAGTTTCACTTACTGGGGATGTATCGGATGAAGTTAAAGTAGGTCATGAAATTCTTAAATCTTTACTCTATATAGACGAAGGCGTTGAGCTTGTATCCTGCCCTACATGTGGTAGAACACGAATAAATCTTATAAAAATAGCTGAAGAAGTAGAAAAGAGATTAGCAAAATGCAAAAAAAATATTAAAGTAGCTATAATGGGTTGTGCTGTTAATGGTCCCGGAGAAGCTAGAGAAGCAGATATTGGCATTGCAGGTGGTAATGGGACTGGTTTAATATTTAAAAAAGGCCAAGTACTAAAAAAGGTTAAAGAAGAAAATTTAGTAGAAGAACTGATGAAAGAGATAGAAAAACTATAAACATAGCTGCCTATAAGACTAATGTTGATATTGAATTATTATTTATATTAAGGATATATAATTACACTTTAAGCCTATAAAACAAAGCCTATATCTTATTTTACATGGTAATTTAAGATATAGGCTTTTTAAATTCACTCTACTTTTAATGAAGATATAGTAGGTAATATGGATCGTCCATTCCATACATCTCCAAGTCCCAACTCTCTTGGTGAAATATTCTGGTACTGACCATTCATACCTTGTATCTCAATACCACCATGTTCTGTAATTGTTATAATACTATATAACCCTTCTTCATATAGAACAATATCCTTCAACCCTGGATATTTTTTATGTATTTCATCAGAGTAACAAAAATGCTCATATTCAGGTCCAAACCATATATATGACATTGTATTTAAACCAAAATAATATGTTTGTCCAATTTTCTCAAGAGAATCTCCATGGTCGTGTCCATTGATACATAACAGCACTTTCTTCCCTGTTTGATTTACTCTGTTAATCAAACTTCTTACTTCATCCCGATTATATACTCCTCTTTTAGCAAACTCATTTTCAAAACTATGATGTGAAAAAATAACAAAATACTCACTATCATCAGTTAATTGGTCTTCCAACCACTTAAATTCATAATCTGGAAGAATGGGATATATGTCTTTTATCCTATTATAATTTTTTTTGCAATAGGGTTCATATCCATTGTCTGTCTTGATAAAGCAAGTATCTAATACAATAAACTTAACTTTACCATAATTAAATGAATAGTAACTTTTTCCCATATGTAAAAAATTCATGACTTTTTCCCTTGGAAATAAATCAGAATCATGATTTCCTATCACATGGTAATAAGGTTTTCCTATACTATCAAGCATATCAAGTAAAACTTGATTTTCCTCTTTAGGAATACAGAAATCTCCAAGTTGAATAACAAAATCTACATCTGTATCTTTAATATTAGTTACGAAATTTTCAATTCTTTCACGCCCATCGGGAATATGATCATAATGTAAATCAGTGAATAATGCAAATTTAATTTTATCCATCAATGCACCTCCCTACAAATTTTATAAATAATCTCAATTTCGATGTTAGTTATACTTGTGTACTACGATTAATTATACCATCTATTGGAGTGAAAATTGTTTATTTTGAAGCAAATAAACAATTATTCATATTTCCATTTTTATAATTTTTATAGTAAGTTTTAGGTTCAATTATTAATTATTTACTTTATCATCTTCTGCTAATATAATTATAATTGTACTTATTGTAATAATTTTCTATAGGAGAGCTTAATATGAACTTACTAGATATAAAAAACCTTACTATAAATAATGGGAACTTAAAACTATTTAATGATGTAAATTTCTCTATTGATAGAAATGAAATCAAATCAATCAAATGTAGTTCAGATATCAGCAGTGAATTAATAAATTTAATTTTAAATATAACTTCATTTTCTATTGGAGAGATTAAACTACTTGAAACATCAAATTATAATTTAACTAAGAAATTATTAAGTGAAATTGGTCTTTATACTATAAACGATGGTTTGTATATGAGGCTGACCCCTTATCAATATCTATCATATTTCAAAAAACTTTATAATTCTGAAATTGATATTGATCAAATGCTTAATCATTACGGCTTGCATAAACATAGAAGTACAAAGATAAACAAATTGTCTTCTAGTCAACAAAGGCGATTATCAATAATGAGAGTATTTTTACATACCCCTGATTTTGCAATTATCCAGAATCCATTTGATAATGTGGATTTAGAGAGTAGAATCTTAATAAAAAAGATTATATTAGATGCTAATACAAACGGAACAGGTATATTGATTTTATCTAATGATATAGATAATTGTTTCTTAACAACAGAATCAGTTTACATTTATGAGGAGGGAAAGATTCTTCCAGTAAGTTTTCCTGAAGAAAATACAGATGATAATATCTCAGATGAAGAGACAGAAAAACCACCCATGAATTCAGTTAATACAACCATCGTTTCAAAGGATTCTGTTGTGAGCTCTGTTGATACTTCTTTCACTGAGTCTAATGATAGTTCTTCTAAAAAATCTAATCAAGAATCAGCTAAATATACTGTCTCTATAGAAGATGATGAAAAGAATGTTACTTCAAGCAAAAATGATGATATAAATATGAATATATCCCTAAAGTTCAATAAGGTGCCTGCAAAGGTAGATGATAAAATAATTCTCTTCAATCCAACTGATATTATTTATTGTGAGAGTAGAGATAGAGCCGCTGTTCTTCACACAGTTGAAGGTGAATTTCAATGTTCACTAACTCTAGCTCAACTGGAACAAAAACTAAAAGCCTTTGGGTTCTTTAGATGTCATAGATCATATATTGTTAATCTTCAAAACATTAAAGAACTAATTGCTTGGTCAAAGAACAGTTATTCTTTGATTCTTAATGATAAGACCAAAAGTGAGATTCCACTCTCTAAAGGGCGTATTGAGGAATTAAAGACAATTCTAGGAATATAATTTTGTCCAATCCCGACATATTGGGGACGGTTCATAAATTTAAATATCTATAAAAACAGAAGCTTGTACAACCCTACCTTTTATTGTGGATGTACAAGCCTTTTTTTCTTTAATATTTTCCCATTAATTTTATTTTCATAATCCCTATCAAACTTTTTAATAATAAATCCAGGTGATATAAACATACTGCTGTTCTTACTTGTTGTATCCCTTGCTGCTTATTTATAATATTTAATTAAAATAAGTTTTCCATACTTATTACACTAAACTCTTTCAAGAACAAATAAAGCCCAACCTTCATAATCTTTTCGATAGTTAAAGTACATTTTATACCAATAGTCAATCCATGCTTGTTTTTTTTCATAATCAATATGATTTGGATTATCTTTCAACCATTGCAAATCACGACGTGCACTCCAAGTTATATACCTTTCCCATTCATTTTGTGTACAACCTGCAATGTGCGTAATTAAGCACCCACTTTCTCTGGAAATATCATAAATCTCTTCTAGTGTATGAAGTTCACCTTCAAACTCAATCAATTCCTTTGGCGTTTCTTTTTGGTGTAAATATGGTATACCAATTATCATTTTACCATCTTCTTTTATGAATGACTCAAGAACCCTGATAGTTCCTTTTAAACCACCAAACAAATCTTCACCAATGAGACAGGCTACATCATACTTTTCATTATCATGATATTCTTTTACATTTTCAACAACCAAAGATATTTTATTGTTAAGTCCATTTTGCGCTATTCTTTCATTGCCCTTGTTAATGAATTCCTTACAAATATCTACACCTTTACCTGAAATCCCAAAGGCTTCACACCAAATTTTAAGCATTTCTCCATATCCACAGCATAAATCTAGAACCTTACTTTGATTATTAAGTTCCAAATAATAACCTGTTTCTACTATTTTTTGCAATGGTGTCATACTGATTAAATAACTGCTTTCTTCACAATTCTTAATAATATTATTATAATCCATTTTTATCCCCTTTTCTAAATTATTTATTAACAGGCAAAACAGACTTCATAATACTAGTTTGTAAAACCTGTTAAATTATTCTGCTACTACCTCTAATATTGTTAAACTTTTCATTCTACATCTTCCCTTCTTATTTTTAATTTTATTATAAAGCAGAATGTTATCTGCGATATAGCCAAACAAATACATGTCTTGATTATATTATAAATAACATTATTATTACATTCTATGTAATAAACAGTTATAATTGTTTTTTACATAATTTCAAGAGAAAATATTAAGACTGATTTTAATCATAATACGAGTAGTATTGTGTATCAATGACTCATTCACTCAAATTTTCTCTCCATTCATGCAGAATACACTCTTTTCATACCAATTTTATAGAAGGTGCTTGTTATTAATGGTAAAGTTTTATTATAGCAAGCCACGGCAATTAAAGGGTTTTGGAGGGAGTGAATTATTTTTTTTAAAATAAGATAGATAAATTTAATTAACTATAATTAATATATATTGAGGTAATTTAGTTGAAAAACTCAAATAATTATATAAGCTTTGCTTTACTTTTTTATGGACTACATATGGGTTTAAATCACCTTGGTTTATTACCAGATTTTGTTAGTGGCTTGTTTTTAGGGCTTGCTATTATACTTATGTTATTTGGAATTTATTCTATGAACCACGAAATTTCAAAATTTAAGGATTGCAAAATGAATTTTTTTAAAAAGATGTTTCAATAAATAATATTATGAGTGCATAAACCAAATAAAAGGGTGCATTAAGGAGGTTTTACTATGATAAGTAAAATATTAAGTGTATTATTACCAATTGGCTTACTTATTCAGATTATAAACATCATATGCAGTCATTATAATATTTTTAGTGATTTCGCAAGAGATTTTTTAACTCGTATGTCTGGTGTTTTTATGATTGTAGGTCTTGTATTTTTTGTTTATAATTTAATAAAAAAGAAAAATAAATTAGTTTGATTATATGGATGATATAGATTGATAAAACTCACTCCATAACATATGAAAACTCTTTTACAATGTTATGGAGTATTTTATTATTTCTTATAGAAAATTTTAAGTTTAATTATTAATTATTTACTTTGTGAAAAAAGAACTATAGCCTTAGTATTTTCACTGTGAAAATCGTTCCTTTTGGCATATTATCCGAAATTTCTATACTGCCACCGTGTTTTTTTATAATTTCGCTTGTAATTGCAAGCCCTAAGCCTGCACCACCCATCTCTCTTGAACGAGATTTATCAACTCTAACAAAGGGCTCAAAGATTCTTTCCTTCATATCTGTTGGAATACCAATTCCAGTATCAGAAATTTTTATAATAACATCATTATTTTTAGTTTCAATGTCTACATCCACCTTCCCGTTATGGTTGTTATATTTTATTGCATTTTCTATGAGATTGTAGAATCCACGATAAAGCAGGGTATCATCACCTATAATCTTAGCGGTATCACCTGTAAGTGAAAGGCTTATATTATTCTTCTCTGCAATGGAATCTAAATCCCATAATATTTCTTCTATAAGTGAGTAGACTTCGATATTATTTTCCATTGGAATTTCCTCTAAATTAGTTAGCTCCAAAAGGCTGATCACAAGGTTCGAAAGCCTTGAAGTGTGCTTTTTCATATCGGAGATAAGCTCTGTGAACTCCTCTATATTGTGATTTTCTTCCTTTTCAAACACATCAAGTTTTACTTGTAACACTGCAAGTGGGGTACGAAGTTCGTGTGCAGCATTTGCAGAAAACTGTTTTTGACTTTCAAAAGATTGTTCTAGTTTTTCAATCATGGTGTTAAATGATTTTGTAAGTCCGTAAATCTCATCCTGTATATTTGGGGTTTCAATCTTTTGAGAAAGATTATGTGCTGTAACATTTTCTATCTTTTCGCTTAGTTCCTTTACAGGTTTAAGCATTTTTCCTGATATGTAGTAGGTTAAAAGTCCACCACCAAATATATTTTATCAGCACCTAAAAGCACAGATACAACTATAGGTGAGTTTAAAGCTCAAGATATTTTTGGCAATGAGATTACAGAGAATATTTTTATGGACTATGATTTAACCCTTGTGAACATATTTACTACATGGTGTTCCCCTTGTGTAGCAGAAATTCCTCACCTTGCAGAGATTGATTCTGAAATGGAAGGTAAGGGTGTAAATGTAGTAGGTATTGTAATGGACGTAAACGACAAAGGCAGCATTAATGAGGAAAAACTTGCAAAAGCTAATGCAATTGCTAAAAAAACAGGTGCAGAGTTTGAGTTTATTATTCCAGATGATGCTCTTAGAAAGAGTAGACTTAAAGGAATTTCAGCATATCCTGAAACATTCTTTGTGGATAGTAAAGGTAACATTATAGGGGATGCCTATGTTGGTGCAAGAAGTAAAGAGGAATGGATAAAAATTATTGAGAAAGAGCTAAAATCTATTAAGGAGTAGTGTGCTTATGCAGAAAATTTTCAAAACAAACCTTTTTACAATACTAGTTTTGTGTATAAGTATGGGTTTTATGGCTTTTGGGCTTATGCGCGGAGAACTGCCTGTAATGTTTGAAAAGGCAATTAATATATGTTTGGAGTGTGTTGGAATTGGCTAAAAAAAGAAAATCAAATGAGGGCTTTCGCCATACTATTCAGGCAATATGGGCATTTATAACAAATAGTTACCTTATAGGCTTTGCACAGGGGAAAATCTATCAAGGTAAACTAAAAAAACTTTGTGTTCCGGGGATGAACTGCTAATCATGTCCCGGAGCAATAGGCTCTTCTCCTATCGGTTCACTTCAAGCCGTAATAGGCAGCTGGAACTTCAAGTTTGCCTTTTATTTGTCAGGATTTCTAATTTTTATCGGTGCATTAATAGGTAGATTTGTCTGTGGGTGGCTCTGTCCTTTTGGACTGATACAAGATTTGCTTCACAAAATTCCCTTTGTGAAAAAGATAAATACCTTTAAAGGTGATAAAGTACTTCGAAAGCTAAAATATGTTATTTTAATTGTATTCGTTATTCTTATGCCATTATTTTTGGTGGATATTATTGGACAGGGTAATCCATATTTCTGCAAATACATCTGCCCTGTGGGCACATTTGAGGGTGGTTGGTTTTTGGTACTGACCAATGATGCCTTAAAAGAAACCATTGGTACACTTTACGCTTGGAAAAATGTTCTTTTAATCATTAACATCATTGCAGCAACCATTATATATAGACCATTTTGCAAATACATCTGTCCTCTTGGTGCCATATACTCCATATTTAACCCTGTTTCAGCCTTTAAATATAGAGTGGACAAAGAAAAATGTACAAACTGTGGTACTTGTGAAAGGTCATGCAAGATGAATGTAAACCCTGTGGAAAGCCCAAATCATTTGGAGTGTATTCGCTGTGGCAAATGTAAGAGTATTTGTCCTACCCATGCTATTTATACAGAGTTTTTAAAATATAAAATGCCTTGCACAAAAGATAAAATATATGTGAATAGCTGAAAGTCTCCAATCTGATGATTGGACTTTTTTTAATAGCCTAAGTTAAGTGCTCCTGTAATTGACTCACTTAAAAGCCAGAGATTTTCAATAATATTTTACACAGCCAAAAGATTTTATAGAAAATCGTTCTTATATCATTAAATTATTAGACTTGTATAAACTAGTAACGAAAACTATATTAAAAATACGGAGGAACTACAATGCCAAAGATTAAACATGAAACAAATACTTAAAAACATGCTATGGGAAAGCATATAGAAGACACCGAACATAATATACACCATGATAAAATGAGTAAAACCCTTATAATTTAGTCAGATTATTATCCTAATACTTTCTCTAACTCAATCATTTCTTTTTCAACATTATCAAATAACAAGTCAAACGAGCAGCAAAATGTCACAAAACAGCGCTTAAGCATCACAAACAGCTGCATTGACACCGAGATTGAGTTTTTTCAACGGCCTGGCGTATATTATTATACGTCTTTATCATTATCATCCATTTGTTTCAATAACTCAACATACTTTCCTCCCCATTTCTCCATTTCTTCAATAACTGGTACGAATTCAAGACCAATGGGAGTTAGTGAGTATTCCACCTTTGGCGGAACCTGTTTATATACTTCACGATGTACAATTCCATCTTTTTCTAATTCTCTTAATTGTTGTGTCAAATATCCCTGACGGATATTTGGCATGGCACGATGTAGTTCCCCAAATCGATAAGTTTTATCTGCAAGAAAATACATAATTGCCAATTTCCATTTACCCTGCATTAATCTTTGCGTAACTCCAACATTACACTTAACTTCTAACATATCTTTATTCAAACGCTTCAACTCCTTTAATACCAGTAATTCACCGAAAAAACGTAGTATATCACTTTAATTATAGTACTATTCAAATTCACGCTATATATTTATAATAATAAGTGAAGAGATTATTCATGTCAATAACTTTAGGAGGTCTAGTTATGAAGAAAATAGTTGATTACTTGAATGAAAATAGGATTGGTCAATTTGGTACAATTAAGGATGGGCAAGTTAATATGCGTCCTTTCCATTTCTTATTTGAGAAAGAAGGGAAATTCATATTCGCTACTGCTAACAATAAAGAGGTTTATAAAGAATTGCAGGAGAATCCGACTGCTAGTTTTGCAGTACTCGGTCAAGATGGTAAATGGGTACGATTAAGAGGAAAAGTAACATTCAGTGACAGTATGGAACTGAGAAATGAGATATTCGAGATGGAGCCATTAGTTGAAAAAGTCTACAAATCACCAGACAATCCAATATTTGAAGTATTTTGTATACATGATGGTATTGCTAGTTTACACGGTGGTACTGGTCAAGTCATTGAGGAAGTAACATTCTAGAATATAAACTGAAAGTAATTAAGTAAAACCAGGCTGTGCCTGATTTTACTTAATTGCCAACTTATCTTAACTGCAAAAAAATCATTAATATATAAACCTAAATTTCCATTTCTTCAATTAGCTCTCCTGCACCTCTATGAAGGCTTGCCTCTCCTCTATGAATGTAGAACATTTCGAAAATAGGATTATCAGCAGTTTTATAGATGCCACGAATTAATGGATTAGTATTAAGAGCTTCTTCTTTTAATTCTAAACCATCAACAAATTGAACCTCTCCACTTAAACGAGCCCAGCTCATATCTTTACCCATCACTGCAAAACCTGCAACCCCTGCTGCTATCAGTTGTCTATAAACATCCTTAGTATTTGATGTCAAAAAGTAAAACTTGCCATCCTTTTCGAATACAAATTGAAAAGGTCTCATAACTGGTTTATTATTTTTAATTGTTGCAAATTGTCCTTGCCTGTTTTCATTTAAAAAATCAAGTAATTTACTCATAATAATATCCTCCTACATTCTTTAAAATATTTAACGTATTCCATTGATTACAGTAATAGTGTATTATTATACCATTCTATTTACAAGTACTATAATTAATCGTATATACTCTGAAAAAACAGAGTAATGTGGATATAAGCAAAGTTTAAATAATTTGTAAATCAAGATTTTTTTACAGTTTCCTTACAATATGGGAGTGATATATCAAATAATTCAAGAAAAAATTTTTATAGAAAATTGTTCTCATAGTATTAAATTATTAAACTTGCAGAAACTAATATAGAATAATATATTAAAAATATGGAGGGAATAATATGCCAAAGATTAAACATGAAACAAATACTCAAAGACATGCTATGGGAAAGCATATGGAAGATAACGAACATAACATACACCATGATAAAAAAGAACATCATGAAGATAAAAAACAACATAAAAAATAGAGCACTGCTGACGCTGCGCTCTTAAACAAATGTAGAATGGATAATGATGGATGCTTCTGTTTTAGCAGAAGCTACATCTTATTATTCTTTAGGACAAGGAGTTTTTATATATTATTTTAAACTCCCCAACTTTTTAAGATTTTTTCTTATCTCATTTCTAATTTTTATAGCTTCTTCATAATCATAAAAGAATAAAATTTTCTTTTCACTAATATTCCTTCCTTTAGGCTTATCTTGTAAAACAAAAGCAGTAAAACTCTCCGCTATATCTTCCAGTGTATTTGTAGATGCATATTCTGTAACGAAATGTTTTTTATTCTTTTCATAAAATTCTCTCATTGATTCTTCTGATTCCTGTGCCTCAGTCCACTTTTTATTGATACCTTTCCAAAACTTATTATAAAACTTATTTAAATATGAATTATCCTTAGTTGTAGCTGTCTCTGTACAATAGTTTTTACTATCTTCAATTATTCCTTCCTCTACTTGAGTATTATTTAAAGTTAAAATATGGGCAAACTCATGAACAATAGTATTATTTAATTCCTCATTATTTAACTGTTCATCTTCTTTAATTGCATCTATTTTATCTATTGTCAGTCTCCACGTTTCAGAATTTAAATCCTCTTCATTTACATAAGCCATTACATTTTTTTGACCATCCGTATCTATAGAAAATTTAATAATTCTTTCTATATATGATTTAGGAATAATATTCTTAATTCTTTCCCATAATGACTTGTACCTTTTTATATTTTCCTTTGAATATTTTTTATTAATCATTTCATCATTAATAGAAAGCTCTCCACTAATAACATTAAATGATGCTAAATATCTTTGTTCGTTAATACTCTCCAGAATCTCATCAAGAATATAATCATATCTCTGAAGTATTTCATCTATTTTTATATACACATCATTTACCTTATCATAGTCATCTTTTTCTTGTGCTAATTTCATTTCTTCTGATCTTTTAATTAACTCTTTATAATCTTTTGAGCTTACTTTCTCTTTGATACTTTCTATAAATTCTCCTAGATCATTTATTTCTTTTTCTTTATTTTGATTTTTGGATAGTTCTTTCAAATTAACTCTTATTTCTTCTCTTAATTTTCTTGTCTCTTTATATTCATAGAAAAACAAGATCTTCTTATCTTTTATCTTCTTCCCTTTAGGCTTGTCCTGTTTAACAAACTCAGTAAAGGTCTCAGCTATATCTTCTTCTATATTAGTTGATGCATATTCTGAAACAAATTGATTTTCATACTTTTTATAGAAATTTTCTTTTTTCTCAGAATCACCTGATTCATTTGCTTCTTTCCATTCATCATAGATCTTTTTCCAGAATCTCTGGTAAAACTTGTTTAAATAAGAATTTTCTTTTGTAGTAGATGTAGATGTCTCATAATTATCACTTTCAGGTTTTATAACTCCTTCAATTTGAGAACTATTTAAGGTTAATATATGTGCAAATTCATGAATAATAGTACTATTCAATTCATTGTTGTCTAATAGCCCATGTTCTCTTATTGCATCTATCTTATCTACATTCAATTCCCATTTTTTATCTCTTGTATCTATTCCACTTACACTAGCTAATATATTAGCTTTACCATCTGTTATTATATTAAAATTAGTTATTTTTCCGATATAGGATTTAGGTATAATATTCTTAATTCTTTTCCAAAGCAATTCATAACTTTTAATATTATTTTCTGATGGATTCTTATTAGTAATATGTTTGTTTACTACTATATTTCCTTTAACTACGTTAAATGCAGATAAAACTTCTCCATTCAAAACTTTTTGGTGTATATATGAAAGATAATCTCCATATTTACTAAAAATCTCAAAAATTTCACCAGTAACTTCGTAATATCTTTCCATATCACTTTTTTTCAATGCAATATCTAATTTTTCATTTAATTTAATCAGCTTATTATAGTCTTCAGTTTTTAATGTTTCTTTTAGATTTTCAATAAATTGTCCAAAATTCATTATAATATTCCCCTGATCTTCTCTATTAGAAACCAGTTTTCTACTCGTATGTCCATAAATTCTATTTAACTGTGTTTTGTAATTTTTATTATGATTTGTATGGAAATAACTCATGAATGAACTAAATCCAATTGCTGCTATTAGCAACATTATTGAAATCCTTTTCTTCAATAATCTCTCCCCCTTGTTTTATTAACATTTTAATTATAAAGTGTACATGTGTATTTTTTGTGTAATCTTTCATTTTTTGATTATGTTTTAGAATTATTATAATATTTAACACAATAAGAAAGAAAAATAATAGGACCTTTCCATCAAAAGAAATGTCCTATTATTCTCTAAAGCAAAATTATAACCCCAATATTTTCTCTAAGGCACTCAACTCTTTTTCAATATCATTACCTGATTTTATATGTATCCTTGGTAATGAATATTTCTCAATTTCGTTAGCAATATAATTTGCAAATATGCTATCACGTTCTAATAGATTTGTTACTGCAATTTCCCCATTTGGCTTAGTAAGCATATCTTGAACATAATCTCTTTTTATATACTTTTCCTTAACAAAATCATCATCAGTTACTAAATAACAAATGTTTACATCATACTTTTCTTTTAATGTATCAATAAATTTTGGCAGAAATATTGATCCTTCTAATATAACCTTTTTCTCTTTAATTGAATCCAATTCATCAAATAACATGGGAAACATTTCCTCATAGAATCCTAAATATTCATTAAACAAAATATCTGGCTTTTTTTGTAATACATCAACTAAATCCTTGTCTTTCCATCTATAAATATTAGGTGTATCTATCGTAGATTCATTAATACATTTTTGAGCAAATACATCCAAGTACCTTACTTCAATTTTATGCTTTTGACCTAAATAATAAGAAAGAGTAGTCTTACCAGAACAAGGTCGTCCTCCTAATAGATATAATTCCATATATTATATCTCCTTTTATTCTTCTACTGTACTTCGAACTCTTTGCACTTGTTATACATTTCATCATAAACTTCTGCTTTGATATAAGTTCCTTCTTCTTTGTAATCTTCACATAAAATATTACAATTTTCATGAAGCATAGATACAAGTGCTTGTGCATCATATGGAATAACAAATTCTTTTTCAATAAATTTCACTGGAATTTCTTCACCAATCATATCCAATAATCTATCCAAATTCTTTTCATTCACAGCACTAATCTCAACTACTTTCTGTCCCTTTAATGAATCTTTTAAAAGATTAAGATTATCTTTATCTGCAACATCAATCTTATTTAATACAATGATTATATTTTTATCCTGTGCATTTAGTTCACCAAGAACATTATTTACAGCATTTATTTGAGCAATAGCTTCTTCATTAGCTGCATCTACAACATGTAAAAGTAAATCTGCTTCTATAACTTCTTCTAATGTTGACTTAAAGGCTTCTACTAATTCGTGAGGAAGCTTTCTAATAAACCCAACAGTATCAGATAAAGTTATTTTTCTATTATCATTCAAATTTATAGCTCTTACAGTTGTGTCCAATGTAGCAAAAAGCATGTCTGCTTCAAATACCCCACCTTTATTAACATGATTTGTTGAAGATACATCACAAAGTTTATTTCTTAAAGTTGATTTCCCTGCATTAGTGTATCCAACCAATGCTACTTTACTTATATTATCTTTATTTCTATTTTCTCTTTGGACAACTCTTGTGTTTACTACTTTCTCAAGCTCAGCTTTTATATCATCTATTCTATCTTCTATATGCCTTCTATCTGTTTCAAGCTTCTTTTCTCCAGGACCTCTTGAGCCTACTCCCCCTTTTGTTCCAACACCACCTCTAATTCTTGCAAGATCAGCTCCAAAACCTCTTAGTCTTGAAAATTTGTGTTTAAGCATAGCCAATTCAACTTGAAGCTTAGCCTCTTTACTCTTAGCTCTTCTTGCAAATATATCTAAAATCAATACTGATCTATCTATTACCTTACATCCTACTCTCTCTTCAAGATTTCTTACTTGAGAAGCAGATAATTCATCATCAAAAATAATTACATTTGCCCCTGCAACTTGTCTTAAATAAGCTAATTCCTGAACCTTACCTTTTCCAGTATAGTAAGCAGAATCTATCTTATTCCTTTTTTGAAGAACCTTTTCAATAGTAACAACTCCACATGCCTCAGTTAATCCTTCAAGTTCATCTAAACTTTTTTCATTATCAATTCCTACTAAAATTGCTCTTTCAATATCATCTTCATATACCTGAATCTCGTCCATTATTTTATTTATATGATTGATTCTATCAAGAAGATCAAATTCTATTGCTTCTTTTACCCTTATATTCTTCATTTCATTGGTAATTAATTTCCTATTGTAAACATCACAGAAACCAATATTTACTTTGATACTATCAATAGTTTCTTGTACCCCTATTGCAACCATAGCATCTAACTTTAATTCTATTAATGCTGATATATCTAGTGATGAAAGCTTGCTATTGCCTGTTGGATGAGTATGAATTATTCTAACCCCACTTAATCGTCTCTCCTTAGTATCTACCATTGGTAGTTCAACAGATCTGCTATCTCCTACTGCAACATTAATAATCCTTCCTCTTCTATCAATAGCTACACTTATTTCCTTCTTTAAAATTTTAGTAATGTCATTCATTCTCTCTACTAACTCATATGAAAAAATCCTATCTTTTTCTATATTTATCTCATATAGTTCCTCTAACATATTTAATACAGATTTTTTAATACCATTAATTTTCCCGTTTAGCATAAAATACCTCCTTTTTTACTTTCATTTCTTATATTTTATCTAATTTATCTTCCCTACTTCTTGCTTTTAACTTTCCCCTTGTTAATCTCTTCTTCTACTTGTCTTTCTACATATCCAAAGAGAACTTCTCTTTTTAAATTCAAACCTGATGCATTTATAGTTTCAATTTACTTATTATCTCTTCACATGTTTCTTCTGGTGTTTTTCCTTTTGTATAAACTATAATTTTAGCTAGCTTTTCATTGGAAGGATTCTTAATAAACAAATCATTGTGAGGGAACTTGTTCCTTTCAAACAATATATTAAGAGATTCTTCCTTATTTGGTGAAGGTAATAATAGGACAACATTTGAGTATGGTTTAAGAATTTCACTAACTTCCTCAAATAAGTTTTTATCCTCATATACTGATTGGCCAGCCCCAAAGTCATGTATGTGATTTGGGTACATTTCTAAAACTCGTTTTACTGAATAAGCTTCAAAAGGTTTCCAATATTTATATAGCCTTAAAAACCCTTCTTCTTGCTTGATTTTTTCAGCATACTCAAAATCATAGCCACTCTCTTTATATATACTCCACCTCTTCTTATCTAAGCTAGCTTGTGGAATATTCAGACGAGATGATAATAATTTTCCTATTGTTGATTTGCCTACACCAACAGGTCCTAATAAAATAATATCTCTCTTCATAATTACCTCCTTTCAATCTACTTACCTATTAATGAAATTAACCCATTACCTAAAGTTTCTCCCCAGTATAGGAAATCATGTCCAGATTGAAACTGTTCATAATAAACTTCATAACCTTTATTTATAAGGACATCTCTCATTCTATTTATAACATCCATCATTGTTGGCTCAATATCATATGGTCTATCCTCTAACACCCCTACATTTAAATAGAATTTTACTGGAAGTTTTTCTTCTTTCTCATATTCATGAGTTAACCATTCCTCTTCCCACCAAAATGACCCTGATTGACAAAGTGCATTACCAAAAACATCTGAATGTTTAAGTGCTACATATGCTGCCATAAGTCCTCCAAGACTTAATCCTCCTATAGTTGTTTTGGCAGGATCATTAGTTACATTGTAGTTTTCTCTAATCCACTTCATAAGTTCTCCACATATAAAATCACTCATTATATCAGAGCAAGTCAATTCCTTATATCTATCATCACTGGAAGTATCAATCATCACTGTAACAAATGGTTCAACTTTTTTATCATAAATTAAATTATCAAAAACATTTTTGCCTGACATTACATTTGTATAATTAAAACCATCAGTTAAAACTACTAAATTGCAAGGTACACTTTCCTTTTCATATCCAATAGGAGTATAAATCCACAGTCGTCTTTTACCACCTAGAGTATTGCTTTCAAATCTAACTAGCTCAATTTTTCCTTTTTTATCAATACATCTTTCTTTTACCCATTTCTCGTCTTTTACCATTGGCATTTCAAATAATGAATCAACAACCTCTTCATTATCTTCATCCCCTACATAAATAAATGTTTTAGGATTTAATGGATCTGGAATCATTTTTTTAGATCTTTTTTCATAGTCATCATCAAAAGTATCATTTACAGAAAATCGATACCTAAATTTCACATCGTTTCTTACAACATAACTCTTATACCATAAATCAGAATTTAATAATTTCATCATGGTATTTTCCTTATATTTATATCCTGGAACACTTCCTACTACAACAACATTTTCAGCACCTTCATTTTCTCTAAACAAAAAGGTTACAAGCATTTCATTGTGATTATCCTTAATCTTTTCAAGTAAAGGTGCACCTTCCTTTTCAACTTTTCCCCAAAACTTATCTAATTCTTTTAAGTTACCTTCTTGTATTTGATTTTTTAAGTTTTCTATTATTCCACTTGTAACTTCATACTTACCATCAATTTTCTTAACTTTTCCCCAAATACCCATAATTAATATCCCTCCTAAGTTGATTTTAATAAGACCTTTATTTCTATAAATTTATCCCTGGATATATTTCTGTTTCTCTTATAAATTCAAACCCCATGGATTTATATAGATTAACTGCACGTTCATTTACACTCCAAACCTCTAACTCACATATCTCAATTCCATTATCTATAAAATACTTAAAAGCTTTGTTTAATAATTGTTTTGCTATTCCTTTATTTCTACATTCTTTATCAACAAAAATATTTTCTATATATCCAACTACTTCGTTGTCTTTATTCACCCTTTCATAAACCATTATATTTCCTACCATTTTACCTTCTAAAAAAACAGAGAAATTGTTCCAAAGTTTTTCACTCATCATTTCTTCTAAACTGGCAGAATCTATTTTCTTATTGTTAATTGAATTATAAACCTGAATAAAATCTAGTTTTTCATGTTCTTGCTCTATTTTATACTCCGTTATTTCAATTCCATCAACTTCTTTATTTATTACACCTTGCTTCGCTATATATTTTTCATACAAATGTGTACCCTCATCATCAGCTAACCTCTTTGATATATAATACTGAATTTTTTCAGTATCACTAGCAAAGCAACCACCATATATTCTTGCATTTATATCATTATGCTCATCTCTTATTTCATGAGCTCTCTTCATAATTCTTTCGAACAATGCATCCATTACACTATTACAGCACTGAATATTAGATTCAACATTTATATCAATATAAATATTATGTGGATGCTTATAAGATATATCATAATTAAAAGAAGGATAAACATATCCATAACCTAAGTATTCATTATTTTCATCAAAGGCAATAAAAATATTTTCTGCCTTGTTTACATCAGTATCTTGTTCAGCATTTCTAATAATGATTTTCATATTTTTCCCCCAATTAAATTCAACTTTTTTTGTTACCTATTTTTTATTAGCAACTATTCTTGCCCAAGTGAAATTGCCACCATCTGCTTCTAACATTTCAACATCACCACTTCGTTTAAGAATTCCTGCTTCTTTTAAAGTTTCATCCCACTTCAGCCAATTTTCATAACCATTTGGCATAGTGTCTGCAACTTGTACTGTAACAGTTTCTGAGCGTCCCCAAAGCTCTTTCCACCAATTTGGTGAATGATGAGTAAATAGATACGGCTCCCAATATGGTTTAAGCCTTTCTGGAACTTTGCTATTAAATTCCTTATTAACTGATGGAACTACTATTCCAATTTGACCATTTGGCTTTAAGTATCGAATTAGGCTTTCTAAATACATTTCATTTGTTCCAAAGTAATGATATGCATCAAGACTTACAATTGCATCAAAGAAACCATTTGCAAAAGGTAAATCATGAGCATCTGCATGAATTGGATAAACCAAATCTTCAATCCCCTGCTCATTAATTCGTTTAAAATTTTCAGTTGCACCTATCCATAAATCTGTTGCCCAAACTTGAACACCAAATTCTTTTGCTAGAAATATAGAACTTAGTCCTTTTCCACATCCTAAATCTAATACCCTCATTCCTTTTTTTAGATTAATTTTATCTGTAAGGAACTCTGCCAACCATATTGCATTTGGTCCCATTTCATTTTCATTTATCCACTCAATATCATACTTCGCCGATAAGGGAAATTGTTTTAGTGTTAATTCTTTTTGTAATTCCTTCTTTGAATATTTCAATAAATATTACCTCCCAAGTTGTGTGCTTATATAAAAGTTAAAATCCTCATATTTACCTCCTAATATTTTTATTAAATATAGATTAATCAACTCACTTATTTTAATTTAGCTACAAGAAAAAATCGCAGTTACAATTAAGCATTTGAATTAAATGCTCAACTATCACTGCGACTGATAACCGATTTGAATAAGTGTCCAAATATATTAATATAAAAAGCCGCAGAATACTCTGCGGCTGGTAAACTAATTTTATATTAATAAAACCGCAGCTTTTTAGTCTGCGGTCAGATAAACATATTAAAAATACTTCTGTTCAACTATTAAAACAGAACTTCTCTTGACAGCAGATCATATATTCTTTTATTAAGATTAACTTTTCTTCTTGGCTTAAATATTAAATTAATCATTCTATGATCTCCTTTCAAAAATTATATTCTAAATTTTCTGTACAAGTTTTATTATACAGCATAACCATTATTTTGTAAATATTTTTTTCTATACTTCACTATTGTTAAATTTAAATATAGTTTTTATTCCATCCTTCAAAAAAGTTTCCCCACTAGTTTCTTCATAATTTTTACCAGTATAATTGCATAAAGTCTTTCTCCAAAAACCTTGTCCTCTTTCATTATTCTTATGTCCAGTATACAATTCCCACTTACCTTTAAATCTATCAAATACCTGTTTTGCTGCTTCCTCTGCTATTCCCTTCCCTCTATATGGACTAAGCAAGAAGAACTCATAAAGATAATAGTCAGTGCTTCTTGGAGTATATGGCTTAGTAGAGACTAAATCAAATCCAGCTGGTTTACCATCAACCATTATTATAAATGGATATAGTTCTCCCGGTTTTTCAAACCACACATTTTGTACATCATACTGTTCAGCTAAAGTTTTCATAGGTTCTTCTTCAAATATTCCATATTCATTTGGAAATTCTCCATATATCTCTGCTAAGTCATGTAGATATAATGGATATAAATTTTTAATAATATTTTCTGTTTCTTTAGTTGCTAAAATTGTTTCTACTTTCATTATAATTCCCCCCATATAACCTCATTGTTTTCACTATAGAGATTCCTATACGAAAATTTATTTATGCACACCTTAGAAAAAGTTATACAATAACCGTTCCAAAATCTCAGGGTATCAATGAGTTATGGACACGAATAAATAAAAATCTAAGTTGGAACCTCTATATTTAGTGACTGTTTTGATTATAGCATCATTTTTTTACTGGGTGATGATTATAAATGATTCCGAAAAAAAGTTGAGCGTTTTATAATAAAAAAACACACCTATTATTGAACATTTCGGATTCACTTTTGAGAAGCAAAAACTAATTTCACACTTATTTTTATATTTAAATTCTCACTAAATTTCATTTCGGTATTTTGTCGATGTACAAAACTAGTAGTATTACTTCTTACATAATTTGTAATAATTAAATTTGCACATTTCACCACAATATTTAGCCATCTTAGTAACAACATTTTGAAAACCAAGCTTTTTAACTACAGCATTAGAAGGATTATTCTCTGGCTTAACAATAGCGGCTAATTCTTTCAACTCAGTATTTTTAAAAACCCACTTAATTAATACTTTAGCCGCCTCTGTACCGTAACCTTTACCTTGGTAGTTATCTGAAACAGCATATGAAATCTCAACTTCATTGTCTATCATTGCTTGTGGATGTACCCCCACAAAGCCAATACATTTATGCTCCTCCTTATGCTCAATTGCTAACATTATAAATGGTTCAATAATATCAAACTTATTATTTATCCATTGTATCCAATCAAGTGCCTCTGTCTCATCATGCATAACCATATCAGCCATCCAATAGGACACCTTTGGCTGCTGACTATAATAGGCTGCATCCTTTACATCTGCTGGTGAAAAAGGTCTGATAATTAGATTATCTGTTTCAATATTAATATTTATCATTTTAAACTCCCCCCTTTAGGTCGTCTTAAAATCAAGTTTCTTAATTTTTTTATCTTTAACCATTATAGTAATATATTTTGACTTATAGCTGTTTTATCATGTTTAGTTCTTTTATCATTTCTTTATTTACTTGAATTATTCTGCATGCACAATTATATTCTCTTCTTCTATTAAACTAATTCTATCACCATCTACATTCCTTATATTAGAAAAAGAGCAAGGAAGTCCTCTATCAGCTAAGAAATCTGGTCCATCCATTAATTGAAAGTGTAGATGAGGACAACCAGACATTCCTGTATGTCCAACTTTAGCTATAACCTGTCCTTGTTTAACCTTATCACCTTTTTTTACAGTTAAACTATCTGTAGCTAAGTGCCCGTAAAAAGAATACTCTTCATTATCATGTTTTAAAACAATATGATTTCCACACTGAGCAGGCATAAAGCCATATTGATCTATAAATGGCTTTCTCTCTGACCAATTCCAAGATGTAGTTATTTCAAAGCTATGGTAACAATCTACAACCTCACCATCAGCTATTGCTAGCACATCCTTGCCATATACTACATAATCTTCTTTACTCATATTTTCCTTATAAGATAACTTTTGTTCAACATTATATTGAGCCATATCAATAGCAAATTCCATGGAATAATGCTGACGATGGTCAAGCAAGCTCTTATAATGTCCACAAGTACTTATACTTCCTTTAAGTGGAAATATATACTGATTTTTATTTTCATATTGAACCAATGGAACGCTCAGTTCTTGAACATGTTTCTCACCAAATTTATCATAAGCAACTTTTATTCTTAATTCATCTATAGCGCTTTCATGTACTGTAATGAAATACTCATTAAATATACCTGTTTCTTGATTTTCATTCATTACTACTGATTTTGCAAAGCATTCTGCATTCCAAAAATCTTCTTCCCCTAAAAATAATTTAGCACCAATATCTTTACAAAGCCACCCATTGTTTTCTGCAAAATTTTCTACAGCATTATCAAGGTACTTACCTTGATAAGTAACTTGCTTAACTGCAACCCCTGCGGAATACAACTCAAAACTTATGTCTTTTAAGATTATATTTTCCCCTGTATCATTTTTAATTTTCAGACCGTGCAAAAGAAAGTTTGAAACAACTTGTCCCCCGTTTTCTTCTGCCATGTTGATAATAGAATCTTTTGGTATTGTACTTAATTGCATTATAATCTCCCCTTTATTTACAGCCTTAATACATCAATTTATATTACTATATTTTACTTTCTATTCAGCGTTTACTATAGTGTATTCCTCTGTGGTAATATCAATTGGATTCCCAAATTGATTCTTAATATTAGTAAAGAAACATGGAAAACTTCTTGCCTCATCATCAAAGCCACTTGTTAGTTCAAAATGAAGGTGTGGACCTCCTGACATTCCTGTATTTCCAACCCTTCCGATAACTTGACCTTGTTTTACTTTATCTCCTACATTCAGGTTCACACTATGATATACTAGATGATCATACTGTGAGTACTCTCCTCCTTCATGTTTGATTGCTACTATATTCCCTGTAATCACTGGCCAATATCCATGAATGTCTTCAATTTTTTTCTCTTCTTCAGGGCTCATTCCAAAGGTACATTCTTTCATCTCTTCATAAACCTGAACCACCACTCCATCAGCAATGGCGTAAACTTCCTCTCCATAACAAGGATAGTCCTCTTCCTTCCTACTCTCATCAACTAGCAGTCTATTGTCTCCATCCAGTTTAATCAGATCAAAAGCAAACTCATCAGCATGTCTCCAACGATGACCAACAAGACAGTCAAAATTTCCTTGAACCTGCCATGTTCCTTTAACCGGGAAAATGTATTTATTCTTATTCTCATACTTAACTAAATCTATTTTTTTGCTTTCAATGCACTCAATTCCATCTTGACTATACTTTATCCGAATTAGAAGCTCATCCAAAAGCTCATTAAATACGATGTGGAAATATTCATTTCTTAACCCTATTTCCTCTCCTGGCTTCAAAATGGTACATTCAGCTAAACTGTTATAGTCCCAAAACTCTCTTGTACCTATCAGTGCTGCCCTTTGGTGATCATCTGATATTTGAATTTTCTTGTTCCATCTTGGTATCCAAAACTTTAATAACTCACTATCATAAGAATACTTCTTTATAACCTGCCCACTCTTCTTAACAGTAAAAGAAATCTCCTCAATTTCCATAGGCTCATTAGACGTATTTTGAACCCTTAGAGCCCTCAAAATAAAATCAGAATAATATGTGTCAAGAGTAAAATCTGTCATTGTTATTATATAATCTTTTGGTAAAATCGTAATTTGCATGTTTCATCATTCCTTCTTTTAGTATTTTAAACTCATAATATCTTTATTTTTTTAAACTATATAAATTGTTTTAATTCATGTCTTATTTCCCCACTTCTTACACAACTTTCTTAACTTCCTATTTAAATGGTATCACTGGATTAATATCACTATCAACCTACAACTTTTTTCTGAAATAAAAATGCGCCAATAAGCATTTTGCTTATGACGCATTTTTTTGCAAGATTTCTCTTTTAATTTTCGAAATAATTTTTTGTATGCTTTTGGGTGCCAAATAATACATTTCCGAAAGATCTTTTATAGATGTACCCTCTTGGTATTTTCTATATATCTCTAGGTTTCTTTCAGCAGTTTTATTTTTACTTTTGGTAGTTTCTCCCCAAGCCTTTCTGTTGCATTTCTTTCTGGGAATATAAAGATATTCACCCTCAACATATTTTTGAATTATATTTAATACTTCCTCTGGTAACACTTCTGTTGCTTTAACATAGCTCATTATATGCTCCTCCTAAATTCAGTTTAATTTTAGGATCGAGCAAAGGCTATTTCATATTTTTAATTATTCATTCATATGCAATAGCCTTTGCTACGCATAAATAACAGATTTTCTCATAAAGTAGTTCCCCTTCCTTGTCTACTAACTATGTAAAATATAATGTAATAATTGCGATTGTGTAGACAAGTGTATTATATCATAGTTCTCTAATTTTGGAAATAATTGTGTCTCGTCAAATATAAAAAAAAACACAACAATCATTGATTGATTATTGTGGACTTGCTGCTCCAAACAAAATACATATTAACTTGCCCTATTGTCCTAATCTTCCTTTTTATCTTCAATTGCTTTACCCGTTACTTTTCCTGAACTCCTCCCATTCCCCTCATAGGAGTTGTCCCCAGTGTGTTCCTCTAGATTTTTTGGTAAAAATTCATCCAATTTCATACCAAACATTCTAGCATTTTTAGGTAGGCATGAAGGTGGATTTGTGGCCTTCTGCTTTTTCCATAGTGCTTTTCTCTTTGGAATCTCGTCAATTAAAGACCCTAAGTTCTGACCAGATACGAAAAACTTTAACTCATCTTCTTTTAGCCAGAAAACATCTTCATGGATTTTAATAATGCCTTTTCTTTTAAGACGCATACCTATTTCAAAGAAAACTTCTCGGAGGAATGGCTGACAAATACCCATATTGGCTAGACCATTTTCTCTAAATGGAGCATTAAACCTTGCGAGCTTCAACTTAATCAGAAACTTTCTGTAAACTGAATCTGAAACTACTTCTTTAACTTTCTTTTTAGCTTCATCTCTCTTTAAAAGTAATTCCTTTTGTCTCTTAATTGGGTCTTCACCAAGACCATTAACGTAAATCTTTAATGCTTCTATAATTAGTCTTGGTTCTTCATGGGGTGTCTGTTTTGAAAAATCTATGTCATAAAGCATGTTGCCGTGGACATCCAAATATTCTCTAAACTTCTTACACAATGGATGATCTTCAAACTCCTTACTTTCAATGAGTGCTCTAATGTCATCGCTACTGTTGTTGATGACAATTTCTTTTGTTTTTACATCTTTTTTGATTTCCTGTGCTAAGGCATAAAGAGCTTTATCTGCAAGAGTTGGCGCAGCATCGTCTCCAAGCATAAAGACGTGAGAAGGAATATTGACTTTAGGCTTAATCTTTTTATCATAATACTTAGTAAATAGTCTTTCACTTTTATAAGCTTGTGCTAAATAAATTTGACAATAGGTATAGTAAGCACATATTGTTTCAGTCAATTCATGGGTAATCTCATAGAGCTCTTTAGTATCTATATCCTTTAAGTTTAACTCCTTCAGCTCAGCTAATCTTGCTTTAATCGTAGGCAGTCTTCCCTTTTCAACCCACTCAGGATGAACATTTAATGTAATCCTAACCTTCTTCATTTTTTTTAGCATAAACCAATAGAAATGTCTGTCCATGGTGAACTGATAATACCCATAACCATTTATAATATAAAACTTCATGAAAGCAAGTACTTCACTTTCACCCATGAGCAAATCAAATAATTTCAGCATTGTGCTGCTAACGTGATTTCCCGCATAATCAGCATAAAGTGGTACTAAAGGCTCTGGCATGAGCTCACAAATACTTCCTCTTACACATATTGTCCCCTTTGGTTGAGGTACCACGTCCCAGTTAAACTGAGTTAAATCCGTGGTTATTGGATTTGTATTTACTTCTTTTATTTTATTTTTCAAAATATCACCACCTTACCAACCTCATATCGTTTATTTAAAAAATTGATCTCTTAAGAATTTAATATATTCGTCACATTCTTCTAGTAGCTTATTTAGCTCATATGTGGTATCCTCTGACTTCATTATATCCCAGTATTCCTCCGCTTTTCCTCTTAAAGTCCAATTCATCACATTAATCATTTTCTCTATATCTATTCCTTCTTTAACCTGACTGAAGTCTATGTTATAGGTATAGAATTTATCTCTCATTCCAGGGGATATTTCTTCTGTTTGATTTCGAATATTACTACGACTAATTTTATCTATGTACTTTTGAAAAAACTCTATCATATAGGGATAACGTTCCATTAATTCAAATTTCAATTTTATTGATTGTCTCATTCTGTTCAATATGTCTGTATCATCCCAATCAATCCTATCTTCCATATCTTTAACAACAACTTTGATTGAAAAAAATACTAAGAAATCAAATAGTTCTTGTTTATCTTTGAAATAATGATAAAGTAACCCTCTAGAAATCCCCGCTTGCTTAACAACATTGTTAGTAGATGCCTTTTCATAGTCATTTTTACTGAACACTTCAAAAGCACAGTTGATTATTTTATGAATTTTTTCATTATTGATATCTATGTGTTCAAATCTCTTATCCATTATTATCACTCCTTTTACCTTGTCATAGACAGCTTTTGTCCATTCTCATTATATGACATGCAGACAGAAGTTGTCAAAGTTATTTTACTATACAATATTATTAAAAATAATTTTGTATTAACCATTCCTTTCTGAAATTACTTTGGATAAAATTCCCCCCTATTTTTTTAAATTAATATATATACATTTTTATATTTTAGGTATATACTATATATCAGCAATACCCCATAGGGGTATCATAAAATAATACCTATATTTAAAAATCAAATACATTGAATTCAGTATTTATCAACCAATTTAACGAAAGAAGGCGCTAGAAATGCATATCTTATTTTACGTAGGATTAATTTTACTTGTTGGACTTGTTGCAGGAAAAGCTGTTTCAAAGATTAAGTTACCAGAGGTAACTGGATATCTTTTAGGTGGAGTATTGATAGGAGGATCTTTCTTAAAAATAATTCCACATGATATTGTAGGTCAATTATCTATAATATCAGAGGTTGCACTTGGTTTTATTGCTTTTAGTATAGGTAGTGAATTGAAGATATCCCATATTAAAAAAGTTGGTAAGGGAATCGTAATAATCACTCTATTTGAGGCATTAAGTGCAGTAATATTGGTAACCTTAGTTATGTTTACTATAGGGGGAAAAGATTTAGGCTTTAGTATAGTGATTGGAGCAATTGCAGCAGCTACAGCACCCGCAGCAACACTTATGGTAATCAGGCAGTATAAAGCTAAAGGTCCCGTAGTAAATACTCTGCTCCCCATTGTTGCTATGGATGATGCAGTAGGTATTATAGTTTTTGGTGTATCTATAACAGTGGCTAAAGGATTATCATCCATTGGTGGAGAGGTAACCTTATTTAATATGTTGGTAGAACCTATTATGGAAATAATTTTAGCTGTTGTTATCGGTATAGGCATAGGTATAATATCGGCATTCATTTCTAGAAAAACAACAGGCGGAGATAACCTATTAGCTTTAACAATTGGAATAGTATTTATATCTGTAGGGATTTCTAGTCATTTTAATGTTTCACCACTATTATTATGTATGGCTATTGGGACAACTTTATCCAATATTATGCCTAATAGTAAGAGGGCCTTAGAGGTTGTAGATAGATTCACTCCACCAATTTTTATCGCATTTTTTACCTTTGCAGGAGCTGAACTAGATTTATCAATACTCTTAAAGGTAGGAATGGCAGGAGTGTTATATATTGTGGTAAGAGTTATTGGAAAAGTTGTAGGTGCTGGATTGGGAGCAAAAATAGCAAAATCACCCCAAAGTGTTCAACAATATTTAGGGTTAACTTTGGTACCTCAAGCTGGAGTAGCAATTGGACTTGCTATGGCAGCGCAAGAGGCGTTGCCTACTCATGGAATGGAAATAAGAGCAATCATCTTAGGAGCCACAGTAGTATATGAATTGGTAGGCCCACTACTAACTAAAATGGCATTAACAAAGGCTGGAGAAATAGATAAAAATATTATCCCCACCACAGTAAGTGCTTAGCAATAAAAAATAGTGTAAAAAAACACACAGAGCTTGGCATCTCATCTACATTAAATCGCCAAGCTCTATGATTACTCTAAACCACGTCATTATTGTACAAAGGTACTGCTAACTATACTTATCTTTCAAACTGAAACGCCCCAGTAGGACAAATTTTAACACACTTTCCACAACCAATGCATTTTTCTTCAATGACCTCAGGAGCGTTATATCCCTTTTGTAGGATAGCATCCGTTGGACACTTTGGTAAAGCTGGACATGGATGATCCTGAGGACATCTCTCTTTTATAATTATTGCTTTTCTCAACATTTCACACTCCTTTTCAATGACATTTATTGATTTATCTTCCCCTAACCTCATAAACCCTATGTGTTGAACATAACTTTCTATTAACCCATCCTACTTATTTTTTATCGCTGTCACTGCTTATACGGTAAACACATAGCAAAATTTCAAAAGGTTTGATACCTATTCATCACCTATTAATGTAATTCAAAATCTTTGTATCTTAAATTATCATAATAGGGTTCTACAGGTGAATAATCGGTTATTTCATTGTGCCATAAATATAAACCAGTTAATTTTTTTAAGTTTTTCAAAGGTTCTATATTTGTTATTTTATTTCGTCTTAGAACTAAATGAGTTAACTTAGTTAATTTTTTCAAAGGTTCTATATTACTTACTTCATTCTTATTTAGATTTAACCTAGTTAACTTAGTTAAATTTTTTAACGTAACTAGCAGAAGTCTCTCAACTTCTATAAGTGGGAGATGAATGCATAATCTTAACGCTTTTACTTGGATAAAAAATCATTAATGGGAAATAATAAGAATGAATGTTCTTGAGGATTGATTAAGATGTCATATGAAGAGTAAAGGTAGTGAACGTAATGAAAATCAACAAAGCATACAAATTCAGATTATATCCAAATAAAAAACAAATAGAAGTAATTGAGAAATCTTTTGGTTGTTCAAGATTTATATATAACCATTTCTTAAATCAAAAAAATGAAGTATATAAGGACGAAAAAAGATGTGTGAAATATACAGAACAACAAAATTTGTTGCCAAGTATGAAAAAAGAATTTGTATGGCTTAAAGAAATTGATAGTACATCACTACAAATGACACTTAGAAATCTTGATAATGCTTTCAAAAATTTTTTTCATGGTAGAGCTGACAGACCGAAATTCAAAAGTAAAAGAGACAACTATAAAGCATATACAAGTAATTTCGTTAATAATAATATAGACATAAAAAAAGATAAAATAAAACTACCAAAATTGAAATGGGTTAAAACAAAAATTCATAGATATGTTGAAGGTAGAATAATAAATGCTACTGTAACTAAAACTCCTAGTGGTAAATATTTTATAGCAATATGTGTTGAAACAGAAATAGATACATTAGAAAAAGTTATCGGAAATATTGGCATAGATTTAGGAATATGTCATTTTGCAATATTATCAAATGGTGAAAAGATAGAAAACCCTAAGTATCTAAAAAAGTCATTAAATAAGTTAGCAAAAGAACAAAGGAAATTAAGTAGTAAACAAAAATGTAGTAATAACTGGAATAAGCAAAGAGTAAAAGTTGCTAGACTACATGAACATATATCTAATCAAAGATTAGACTTTATTCATAAGTTATCTAAAAGAATTGTAAGCGAAAACCAAGTTATAGTTCTTGAAGATTTAGCAGTTAAAAATATGATGAAGAATGATAAATTAGCTCAAAGTATTTCAGATGTAAGTTGGTATAAATTTGTTACTATGCTAGATTATAAAGGAAAATGGTATGGAAGAAAAATTTATAAGATAGATAGATGGTATCCATCATCTAAAACTTGCAATAATTGTGGTTATATTTTAGATGAAATGCCACTACAAATAAGAGAATGGATATGTCCTAAATGCGATAGCATTCATGATAGGGATATAAATGCCAGTAAAAATATACTGAAACAAGGCTTGTTAGAAATAGCCTAAAAAACTAAGAACCGTAGGTCTTACGGGGATAGCCTGTGGAGAAAGTAGATTGCGAAATCTGTGAAGCAGGAAAAGTTCTTGGATGCACCAAGAAGCCTACACTTCAGCGTGAGCAAGTGGTAGGAGAGTTCACTGGTTCAATATTTGATATTTTATTATCATCTAATTGTAAATCAGTCAAATTAATCAAATTTTGCATACCCGAAATATCTTTAATTTCCATTTCCCAGCAAGCTAAAATAGTTATTTTTCCAACATCACTATTAAAAATATCTCCTGTAGGTTTCTTAATTCTTTTTCTTATTACATTTTCTAAATTTTTATCTGGAAATATTATTATTTCATCATCTGTCTTATTAATACAAACAATAAATCCAATCAAAAGGACAACTAAAATTAAAACTAATTTCTTTTTCAATTATGCGCACCACTTCTCTTAAATATTTCTTTAAATACTAATTTATATTATACTAAAGACAGTTTCCATTGGCAATTATTACTAATTAAATTAGAGCATAACCTTTAAATATTTTTTAAGAATGAATTTAAATCCTATTACATGTTTATTATTAGAATCAAATAAAACTCACCTTTCACAGGGTTTTGTGAAAGGTGAGTTTTTTATAATATTAATAAAGATTCATTATACTTTTGGGCTGAATTATTTATTACACTCTTTTTGAATATCTATGTATTGTAATACCATCTTGTACTGTGTATTCATCTAAGTGTAACTTTATAGTAGGATTGCTACCAAGGAATAATGGTCTTCCATTCCCTAGAATTATAGGTATAATACCAATAATGTATTCATCAACTATATCTGCTTTTATAAAACAATCTGTAAGACCTCCTCCTCCAAAGAGCCAAATATCCTTACCTTCTTCTTTCTGTAAGTTTTGTATATAACCACAAATATCATTACTAATAAATTCTACGTTTCCGTAGTTTTCCATCTTGTTAGAAGTTGCAACTGCTCTTGATAGGCAAGGTAATTTAATTATAGAGTTACTATGCACTGGTAGAATGACTTCCGATGAATTAAAAAGACTTTATATCAACCGTATGGGAGAAGAATCCATTCTTTGCACAGATAGCCATAAGAGTTATATGCAATTTGCTACAGATATGGAATTAGAACATAAGAGAATTAAAAGAGGTAGACACAAAGAAGACATATACCATATTCAACACATTAATAGCCTTCATTCTAATTTAAAAAGATGGATGAGCAGGTTTAATGGTGTTGCAACTAAATACTTAAGCAACTACCTTAAATGGCATAAATGGATAGATACTTTCATTACAGAAAAAGAGACAATAAGAATCAAAAATTTGATAGTACATAGTAGTATACCTCATAGTTATACTATGATAAAGGAATTTAAGAATAGACAACCAATATTTGTTTAAATTCGCTTTAATTCATATTTTAACTGGAATTATAAACCACACATTGTGTATAATGTAAATATAAACTATTAAACAATAGTAGAATATGGTTCACAAATTATATTATTAAATGAGATAAAATTTTACTAAGATGGAGGTTTATATATGTCTAACAAAAGAAATTTAGTTTTATATATAGCAACAAGTTTAGATGGTTACATAGCAACACAAGATGACTCCTTGGAATGGTTGTTTAAAATTGCAGGTGAAGGAGATAATGGATATTCTGAATTCTACGACACTGTTGACACTATTTTAATTGGTAGAAGAACTTATGACTGGATTGTTGAAAAAGAAAAAGGTAATTTCCCCTACAAGAATAAGAAGTGTTATGTATTTTCCAAATCAAAAATCGGCAAGGATGAAAGCGTAGAATATATAAATCAGGATGTAGTGGAGTTTACAAATAAAATCAAGAGAATGGATGGCGGTAAAATATGGCTTGTTGGCGGTGGTAATTTACTTCACTCTTTTATTAAAGAAAGGTTAGTTGACGAGTTTATTATTACTATAGCACCTACACTAATAGGTGATGGAATCCCGCTATTCAAAAAAAATGATTTTGAATTAGAACTGAAGTTAAAGAGTATGAGGAAATTCAATCAATTTGTCGAACTCCATTACGAGGTAAAATGATTGCTATTAAGTTCGGAATCTTCTTTTTAGACGAACTTAAAGTGGGCAAATTAAGTGTCCACTTTAAGTTTTTTCATTCATCAACATTGGTTTAAAACAGAGCCAAATATTAAAATACTATATTTATGAAGCAAATTATAAAATTCTACTCCACTTGACCTACGTTTTCAACTCCATATATTCCTATAACTATTTTGGCTATTGTTTACCTTGCCTGTATATATAGTTAATAATTATGTACCTTTACTTGATTTCTACCTTCTGTCTTAGCCTTATATAGTGCCTCATCTGTCAGTTCAATAAATGTCTTCAAATCATTATTAGCAAATCTATTTAATGTACAAACACCAATACTAATTGTAACATAATTAGATATCTTTGAAGCGCTGTGAGGGATTTTTAAATCCTCAATGCCTTTTCTAACTTGTTCTGCTAGAGATAAAGCCGTATCTTGATCAGTATTCTTCAATACCGCAAGAAATTCTTCTCCACCATAGCGTGCAACAAAATCAATTTCTTTTCTTAGCATTTCTTTTATAGTCCTAGCAACCATTTTTAAGCAATCATCACCGGCAGGATGCCCATAGGTATCATTGTAGCCTTTAAAATGATCAATATCTATCATTACAATTGCTAATGGCTCTTTATATTCTAATGATTTAATCCATGCTTGTTCTAAATATTCGTCCAATTTTCTTCTATTGAATAAACCCGTAAGACCATCTTGATTAGATAATAATTCTAATTGGCGAGTTCTATCTTTAACTTTCTTTTCTAAGGTTGTATTTATTTCTTCTAATTGAGAATTAGATATTTTTAATTCTTCCATGTAATTTTTGATTCTATAAATCATATCATTAAATATCTTTGTGAGTTCACCAATTTCATCATTTCTATTGCTTTTTATCCTAACATCAAACTCACCGCCAATTACTTTTTCTGTAGCTTTTATAAGCTGCTTAATGGGGTAAAGAATGATTCTGCTATAAATAAGCGCAATTAGAGCCGATAGTGAAAATATGAAACAAAAAACTGTAAATAACCGTTTTTTCATTTGTTCAATGGGTTCAATAATTTCATCAATATAAACCCCGCTGCAAAGGTACCAGTCCATAGGTTCATAATATTTATAAATTACTATTTTATCTTTATATCCTTCTTCACCCGGATTTTTCCATGGATAAGTGATGCTACCATTTTTCTTCTGTATAATCTCCTGTATAAAGTAATTTCCTTCTGTATCAGTATAATTATAAATACTTACTCCTTCTTGTTTAGGATGTATAATTAAATTACCTGATGAATTCATGACGTGCATATATCCTGTTTTGCCAATTGTCACAGAGAGAATATTATCTTTAAAGTCATTAGTATTAACAAGGTTTATGAACTCTGACTTATAGGATGAAATTGAAATAATATAGTCCCAAGGTTCAAAATACGTCATATACAGTACTTTATCTCGAGCTATTTCATCTTCAGGATTCTTCCATAAATATTCCATATAACCATCTTTTTTATCAATTTGTCTTTGTATAAAATCATAACTCGAAATATTTACTCCCTTTAACACAGGATGCTCTATTAATACACCAGTAGAATCTACAATATAAATATATCCTGTTTCACCAATACTTTGGCTTTTAAGAATGCTTTCAACAGCTTGTTTCGCTTCTAATTCCGATAATTCTCCCGTCATGAACTTCTCATAATAAAGTTCAACGATATTTTTATTTTTTTCAGCAATCGCTCTAAGGTGATTTTTAATAGATGCATTGACTGACGAATCAATTAGATTATATGTTGATTCTGTCAATGTTTGAAGATTATTCATGACCAAATTATTATTTAGCTTTGATGTCATGCTATAGCTAATAACCTCTGTTAGCACAGTACATATAATTACCAGTGACATAAGCAATAACATTATCTGTTTTGAAAATCCTAACTTTCTCATTTAATCACCTCAGTTCCACTACATAATTTTGCATATTATCTAATATATTTAATATTCTAATAAATGAGATATTTATAACTACTAATTGTTTTTTGTTAAGTATAACATAATCTTGGTCAATCCATCTATATTATGCAACTTATTTTTCAAGTAAAGCCTTTATATAAATATCGACAATATGTATTAAAAACTTTACCCCTTTATTTACCTATATATCCTGATTGAACCCAGCTTCAGCATTTCTAAGATATCCAACTAGGAACAATCACATAAACAAATAACTGCAAATGACTTGGCAATCAAATAAAACTCACTTTTCACAAAGTTTTGTGAAAGGTGAGTTTTTTATAACTATTAGATATTTCTTATACCTCAAAGAACTTTAGCACACTTCCATCAATGGTAGTAACCTCACAGGTTTTTCCTCCCCATGGTTCAGTAATAACCTCTGTTATTAGATTCCATCCACTCTTCTTCACAAATGCATATAATTGTTCAACACCTTGCACGAGCATGAATCCAACCATCATCTGAAGTGAATCTCCCTTAAACATATGAATTCCTGTAAAGGGTGCAATATGTAACGCTTCTATCTCAATAGGGATATTGTTTACACAACCGTATATACCTACGTTATTTTCATCTCTTGCTTCAATTTGTCCATACCACCCAAGTACTTCTTTAAACCATTTTAATGTTTTGTCCATATCCTGAGTGTAATAAACTGCTCCTGTTTCCTTTACAACGTAGCCTCTTTTACTAAAATCATTCATAATTTCTTTTCCTCCTGATAAATTAGATTTTACGGATATACGTGAGAATGTGTTCAAACTAATCCTGTTCTTTCTTGCTATGGACGGAGTTACTCCATGAAATCTCGAAAATGCCCTTGTAAAGCTTTCATTAGTTTTATAACCATATTTTATAGCAATATCCAGAATGCTGCTATCACTGCTCAAAAGTTCATATCCAGCTAATGTCAATCTACGATTTCTGATATATTCTCCTACAGTGCAATCGCACAATATTGTAAACATCCGTTGGAAATAAAAAGTTGATGTATATATCTTGGCAGCTAATATATCACTATCCAGTTCTGCATCAATATTATCCTCAATATAGTCAATAATTTTTTGAATACTCCCTATCCAGTCCAAATTCTCACCCCCTTACAAGACTTATCTTACCAAAATCCAATTCATCCTTCTTGACATTTTCTGCACAAGTTTGTTCGAACTATTTAAATAATATATACAAAAAATAACCTATGACTTTTTATTTTTTATTTCCTGTAATAATTCATTCTGCCTTTTAGCTTCTCTAAATATATAAATATAATAGATGGCAGCACCAATTATATAAGGAATAGTAAAACTTCTAAATGCATCTCTATAAGCCATTGGGTGAAGTTCAATATATTGACTCTCCAAAAGCAAACTTCCAAAGACAAGTCCCATTGCAATAATATATTGTGCAATAATCATGACTAAAGGAGACCATCTTTCAAAGTATTGATGCATATATAGAATGCCTACACCAATACTTGTCCATAGTACCATTGTGAATGAATTCATTGCAGATATAGTATTCTTCCCCATTGCAAGTGCTAGTCCCGCATTTACAAGAGATAAAATTGTATAACTTACACATATCACCACCAGCATTTCGACTAGATTTATTTTTTTCATCATAGGACATTACGCCTTTCTTTTAAATATTGTTGAAATCTTGATTTATAACTTCGGTTAATTATCAAGCATTCCTTGTTTTCCATTATAGCTTTTACTCTCATATTGACCTCTGGTTTAATAGAATGAATATGATAGATATTTACCAAATTGGATTTATTAATTCTAACAAAACCCTCTTGTGCCAATTCAACCTCTAGTTTTGCCAGACTTTCCTGTACTTGATAGACTTCTTCCTTCAGATAAGCAAAAGTACGTTTATCAACATATTCAAAATAATATATATCACTAATCCTTATTAATATCTGTTCATTTTTTTCCGTCTTACCATATAAATGTAAGCGTACCTGATCACCTTCTAAGACTTCAATGACTTTCTCTATTTTAGGGGTCATGACTCGATAATGGACGTCTATATGCTCTTCCTTAAGTTTATCATCTTGAAATAATCGTAACTTCATTTGTCACCACCTATACATATATTAATTTATAAAGTTCATCACTCTTTCCTTATATTGTAATGGATAGTCCATATATGCTTCAACATGTTTTGTATCTACTAGCCAATATTCTTTTTTGCTCCCTTTAATACTCTCAAATATCTCTTCACCCATTTTCATTGTAGAAACCTCATCCCTTTGACCCTGAATGACTAAAGTTGGAATATCACAATTTTTTAAAGCCAATAACATATTGGCATCATCAAAGCCAAAGCCATACTTCATATTTAGCGCCCAGTTACCACACCAAACTGCATATTCACCTGGTAAACCAGTATTCATGTTATCCCATGATGATAAAAACATACTTTCCATACTATCAAAAGCTGAGTCTAAAATAATAGCATCTACATTGTTCTCAGCATGTTCTGTTTCAGCATAAAGACCTGTTGTAACTGCTCCCATAGAGAAACCATGAACCACTATTTTCTTGTCTTTGGTATTGGCTTTCACATAATCAACCACAGCTTTTACATCTAACTTCTCATAATAACCAAAGGACATCTTTTCATTGGATGAATCTCCACTTCCTCTTTGGTCCAAAGCTAACACATTCCAACCATTTTCTAAATACATTTCTGCTTGAGGATATACACTGACATAATCACCACCGAGACCATGGACTAAGATTACTGTATTATTATCTTTTATATCATCAGCACTAAAAAATACCACTGGCACTTTATTGTCATCTTCTGCTGTCAAATCAATCCTTTTCCCTTGAAACTGCTTTTCAAAACCTTCAATGTCATAACCCCACATAGCAAGCTGCTTTCTACTATTTGCTTTGGTATCATTACCTTTATTAAAGTAAACAAGACCATCTGCAACATTTATACCTATTTCATAACTTACAACTCCAAAACTACCTACTAGCAACAGACAAAATACTATAATGAATATTTTAATTCTTTTTCTTGTAATTATTCTACCCTTCTTTTGATTCCCTCTTTTTTTCATTACATTCATCTCCTTTTACCTCTCCCCTCTACACCTTTATTAACCATAATATAGCAAAATAAGAAAAGATTCCACAGAATCTTCCTAAGTTGCATTTTACCGTAACTAAGTTGCTAGTGTTAGCTAGTACACATCTTTGGATAAATAAAAAAAGCCTGGATTAAATCCAGACTTTTAAATTTATCTTTCTATAGTTTCCAATACATCTTTAAATTCCTCAAGTACTACTCTTTGATTTAATTTTTTATCTTTAATGTCTGTTTTCACCATTTTCACAAAGGAGAATCCAGTCATAATAACTATAATACAAACTGGAATACCAAAAACAAGTGAAGCTGTTTGTAGTGTTTTTAATGGGCTTCCAAGTAATATGAATCCAACAGGGATAAGTGCTAAACTAAATGCCCATACTAATCTAAGCCATCTTTTAGGTTCTCCATCTTCTCCTAAATGAGTTTGAGAGTTTGCTGCAAGAATATAAGAAGCAGAATCATAAGATGTTGCCATAAATGTAACACTAAGAACTACTACTAAAAATATAATTATCTTACCTAATGGTAAAGTTTCTAGAATTGAAATAATAGTTTGTGGCCCACCTAATTTAGTAAGCGTAGCTACAACATCCATTTTTCCTGAAAGTTGAAGATCTAATCCATAGTTACCTAGAACAGAGAAGAAAAGAACACATCCAGCTGATCCATAAACTAAAGCTCCCATTACCATTTGTTTAATAGTTCTTCCTTTTGAAATACGAGCAATAAACATACCTAAGAAAGGTGCATATGCAGCCCACCATGCCCAGTAAAAAACTGTCCATGATTGTGGGAATCCTGACTTACCTGCTGGATCAAGCCATGTACTCATTCTAAAGAATTTTGTAGCTACAACCCCTATAGCAGTTGTCCCCATTTCAATTATAAATATAGTATTTCCAGCTAGAAAAACAAATAAAACAATACAGATAGCCATTATAACATTAAAATCACTAAGGACTTTTATTCCCTTCTTTAATCCTGAATAGGCACTAAATCCAAAAATAAGTGTTACAAGAAATAATATACTTATTTGAAGAGCAGGTGTTTCCTTAAGTCCAAATACTCTTGAAAGGCCTGCTGTTACTAATGGTGAGCCTAGTCCTAAACTTGTAGCAACACCACCAACAATACCAAAAATGAATGAAATATCAATTATTTTTCCTATAATACCGTCAACCTTATCTCCAATCAAACCACGACAGGCTTCACTTAACTTTAAAACATTACCCTTTTTTACGAAAATGATATATCCCACAGCACAGCTTGTTACTGAATAAATGGCCCAAGCCATAGGCCCCCAGTGGAATAAACCGTATGCCGCCGCCATTTCAGCAGCCTGCCATGTACCTGCTTCAACTCCTAGTGGCGGAGCTTGGTAATAATAAACCCATTCAATAACACCCCAATATACAACTCCAGCTCCTACACCAGCGCAAAACAGCATTGCAGCCCAAGAGAAACTACTAAATTCAGGTTTTTCTCCATCATCTCCTAATCGTATCTTTCCATATCTACTAAAAGATATCCATATACAAAATATTAAACAGAACAGTCCAAATAAAATAAAGAAACTACCTAATTTAGTTATGATAAAATTATTAACTGAATTAAGTATACTTCCACTTGCTTCTGGAAATATAATTATAGGTAATGAAATTGCTAATAAAGCTATTAAAGCACCGAAAAAGACAATTTTATCTATTTTAACCTTTTGCTTCGTTTCCATTAATATTCCTCCTCATAATAAGTTTTCATGTGTTAACTCCCATATTTTAAAATCCATAATAGCTTTTATATTAATAGCAGTTTATTTCCTGCGTACATTATAATATTGCTATATATTTAGATATTTTACTCATTTAAAGCCATCATTCCTTTAATGCACTCTTGTAGATTTTCTATCAACTTTTCCATTGTCTCTACATCTTCTTTATAGGCTGTAATAATCATAAATGACTTAGGCCCTACAAAGTAATAAATACCAAATCCATGTTCCTGAACAGGAGGGAAATAAAGATATTTCATATCTGGATGACCAAAGGAAGTTGTAGATAAATGATTACTTGCTATAACCTTAAAGGCTTTTGTATTAAACAACTCTGGTTTTTCAAGTATTCCCATTTCCTTACCATAGTCTTTGTATACAGATTCTAGTACATATAAGTATCTATTTACGCCCTGTCCTGACTGACATAACTTAACACGTCTATGGTGTTCATTCAATGCTTCTTTCATCATTTCATAAAGCTCTTCTTTTGATTTTTCTTTTTTAAGGAACTCTTTTGCAAAGTTTACACTCTGTTTTGAAACAGGTCGATTACTTTCAGTTCTTCCTCTAAAAAATCGTCTAGCATCTACTGATATATATGTGTTATTAATACAGTTATAAGTCATATATTGTGCTACTTGAAATGCAAGATGAATGAATCCATCACCAGAAAGAATTCCTTTTTCTTTTAGACCCGACCTAGTTAGTCCATCAAAATCAACATACCTAGTTTCAAAACTATCCATACACTGATTAAACTCTTCCTTTAAATCTAAAAGGGCTTTTTTAGTATCCTCTGAAAGATCAAAAACTATCTCTTCTGCTATAGTATTTACAGTTAATTCTTGAAATAAAAATGTAGTTTCCTCAATACATTTCTTAAGTTTATTAATGAAATAAACTTCAGTTCCACCATCTACAAAGGAATGATCTGCAATAAAAGAGAAAATACCATTCTTTGTGCAAGAAAATTGCATTCCTTTCCCATGCCAGCGGTTTACATACTCTCTATTACAAGAAGCATTATCCAATTCTTCATATACACCATTAACTTCTATATCATCGTAATTCATAACTATAATAGCATCTTTTATTTGTTGATATGCCCTTTGATTGCTGTCCTTTTCAAGAACCTTTTCCAGTACTTTTCCTGCTTCATCTCTATCTACACCTATAGTTACATAATTAGCATTTGGTACAAGAGGTTCAATTGTACTAGACACAATATTTTTAAGATTATTAAAAATTTCACCAACTGTAACAACTTCTTCATTCTTAATTACTTGAACATTATAAAGGTGATTTTTATAAGAAAATACAATAAACTGAGAGCATTCATCATTGATATAGTATTCGTCCATTCCTACTTTAATATCATTTATGGATGCTAGCAATCCATGAAACTCATCTGATGAATAGTTTTTATTCTTAATCCAGTATTCACCAGCACCATTTTCTTTAAAATCTTTATATACTGAAGCAGTAGAATGCATAATAATTGCTATTCTCTCAAGTACTTCGTATTTTAAAAGTTTCTTGTTTTCATATATAATAGGAACATTAGTATGAGGTGTTAGTGGAGCTCTTACTAAAAGATGCGATTTAACCCAATAATCAAATATCCAACTATCATCTTCTCTATTCCCTAGCTCTTTTATCTTTTCTTCTAATTTTTGAGAATGTGCTGTATTTAAAAAATTAGCCACAGAATTTTTAGCTTCTTCAAACTCCTCTGATGAAACAAAAGTTTCAACCCATTCTAGAAATCTCTCTAATGTATCTTTTAATGCAGGTATAGGATACTGCGGTAAATTATCAACGTTTTTAATCGGAACATTATATTTTATAAAATCTTTCATTTTTCTAATCTCCTTCTATAAATCTTTTGTAACACAATCAAAAATATATTTTATCTACCTTAATCCCAAACACTGCTCAAGTCTTATATCTTTTTGATATAAAGTGCAGTAAGAGTAACCTAAATCTTCAATATTAGTCTTTTCTCCATTTGCGACTTGAACTATTTTTTCAAGTATCTCTTCACCAATTTCATCTACTGATACAGTCCCTTTCATTATTCCAGTTGCATCTATATCTATGTCATCATTTATAAGGTCTACATTTCCACTAACTCTTATTACAGGAACTATACTATTATTGAATCCAGCTCCTCCACTAGTCCATAAAATCAGCTGTGCGCCAATAGCAGCAAAATGCATTCCAGATCCACCACATAGCATAGTTACATCAGATAAATACATCCCTGGCTTTTCTGGTTTTTCATGTCCCTGTTGATTAAACTCAAGAACATCTTGTATTTCTCTAGTACCAGTCTTGTGTAGTGCACCTATAGACTTTTCTTCAATTGTTGTAAGTCCCCCTACACTATTACCAACACTCATTACCTCAGTGTCAGATCCAACACTCCATCTCTTCTCTTCATTTGAGATCATCCTAAGCATCTTCTCTTCAACTTCTTTGTTAACTGCTCTATTGCACAGAATCTCTTCACATCCTACAAGTTCCATAAGTTCTCCAGCAACAACAGTTGCCCCTCTATCTACAAGAAGATCAGCCGCTTTTCCGACACTAGGGTTAGAAGCAAGACCAGAACTTGTATCAGATCCTCCACATTTAACTCCAACAATAAGCTTAGATATATCAACTGCTTCTCTTTCAAATGTTGATGCAAAGTCTTCTATCTCTTTTAATAAAATTTTTCCCTCTTCAATTGTTCTCTTTGTACCTTTTTTCTTGATACATGTTAAGTGTCTAGCTAACTTTCCACTTTCATTTATCTTGTCTGATATTATCTTAGGATCGATGCTTCCACATCCCATTGCTAGTACCAAAGCACCTGCAACATTAGGGTTAAGTGCAGCATTTATCATATTACTTAGAGTTTCCTCATTTCCACCTAACATGCATGTATAATGATTAGTGACAACAATTGAACTCTCCACCTCTTCTGAGATCTTCCTTGCAACACCATCCATGCATTCATCAACCGCTATAATTAAAATATTATTTCTTATACCTACACTACCATCTTTTCTTACATATCCATTGAACGTCATTATTTCTCCTCCTCTCGACCCATTTGTCTTAATATTTCTTTTACAATGGATGGAGGAAAGTTTACTTTTTCACTTTCAACATTATGAACATGTACAAACTGCCCTTTGTTAATCACCTTTAAACTTAACCCTATCTTATATCCACATTTGATAATTTCTGATTTCTCTAAAATATCTCTTACTGCTATCTTATTTCCAAATGGTATAGGCTCATATGCTTTAAATTCATCTATGACTTCATTCTTATAGGATAGAACCTTCACCATATCTCCAACTTTTATGTCTTCAAGAGCTGTCGCCACATTATCGTTGTCAGCCTTCATCAATACCTTTCTCATTTGGTTGCCTCCTAGAATATTGTTCTATATCACACTTTGTATAATCACATCACACTTTGTTTAATCTTATCCACATATAACAGTTCAGAATCTAATTTAATAAATCATTGAGTGATAATTGTATTTTAGTTGTCATCTTCACTGTAATATTAATTATTATCTTTATCTCTATTGTTTCTATAAAATGGTTTTACATTACATTGTTAAATAAGTGTTTTAGTTAAACACCCTATATTTCTTGATTATATCCTCATCAAGTTCAATTCCTAGTCCTGGTGTATTAGGTACTTCCACATATCCATCTTTAAATTCTATCTTGTTCTTAACAAGTTTTTCATAAAGAGGACTAGTACTCTGGGAATACTCAATTAAGTCCGTATTCTCACAAACTGCTAAGAAATGAACAGTAGCTGCAATAAGTACTCCAGTACTGAATCCGTGAGGCACTAGCTTTGTACCATAAGTCTCGGATAGCTTGTATATCTTCATTGATTCACTTATTCCACCACATCTTGTAACATCAGGTTGCACAAGATCTGGCTTTCCTACTTCAAGGAAATTCTGAAACTCATATCTTGTAGTTAAAGTTTCGCCTCCTGCAATCATCGGTTTTATAGAATCACCAAGTTTTCTATATCCCACAAGGTCATCTGATCCTATTGGCTCCTCAATCCAGTTAAGGTTAAACTCTTTTAACTTTTCAGCCATAAAAATTGTATGTTCAGGAGTTCTCCATTTAGCAGCTAAATCTATCTGCAACTGAAAATTCTCTCCTGCTTCTTCTCTTACAGCCTTTATGATTTCATAATCACTCTCTGGAGCATCTCCAAGGATACCCCCTCCGAATTTAAGACTAGTGAATCCCTTATTAATAAGTTCTCTAACAATTTTTCTGTTTTCTTCTGGAGTATCTGCTGGGATAAATGTTCCATATGCTCTTATCTTATCCCTGAACTTTCCACCTAATAATTCATACACCGGCTTTCCATGGTATTTACCTGCAATATCCCATAAAGCTATATCAATGGCACTGATAGCATGTATTCCTGCTCCTCTTCTTCCAACATAGTTTGAATAAGTGTACATCTTATCCCATAACTTCTCTATCTCAAGAGGATTTTCACCAATTAATATTTCTTTTAATCCAAAACAAGCTAGATTAGAATTTGGAGTTTCAATTAAACTCTTCACAACAAGAGGTGATGAATCTGTTTCTCCAATTCCCACAATCCCTTCATCAGTATATACTTTTACAAGAACTGCATCCTCTCCCCACACAGATTTTTTATTCAAGCCTGGTACCCTAAGACATATGACTTCAACATCAGTAATCTTCATCTGTATTTCTCCCTAGGTTTATTTTGTCGACACTATTTAATAAAGCAACTATCATGCCAACTTTTTATCTCCACTTCACAAATGGCTTAACACAAGCATTTCTCCAATAAAAAAAGTTTGTTTAAGCGTACTTTTAAATAAATACCACTTAAACAAACTTTATTTTTTATTCTAATAACTATTATTTCTCCTTATCGAGTCACTTTTGACTCATTTCTCTAGAAACGCGTGAGTCTTTTTTAACTCACCTAGTCATAATTGACTCACCTAGTTTTACTTAAAATACTTCCTAAATAACCTAGAAGCTTTTGTTTGACTGATCCCTAATTTTTCAGAAACCTTCCTAGAGGAATTAAACTCCTCATATGCTCTTTCAACAATCTTCTTCTCATACTCTTCAAGCATCTCAGTTAGATTTTTTCCATCATCTATCTTAATCTCTGTACACTTTAATTCTTCTTTAACTTGAAGCTCATACAAATGTTTTGGTAAATGCCATGGCTTTATCTCAATATCCTTCGTTACCACAGTTAGCCTTTCCATTATATTAGCAAGTTCTCTAATATTGCCCTTCCAAGAGTAATTGTTCAGTATATATTTAACCTCTTCTGAAAGTCTATGTGTCTTATTATATTTCTGATTATATTTATTTAAATAAAAATCACATAAGAGCAGAATATCCTCTTTTCTCTCTCTAAGAGGAGGCATGTTGATTTCAAATACATTCAATCTGTAATACAAATCTTCTCTGAAACTCCCCATCTCAACCATCTTTTTAAGATCCTTATTTGTGGCAGCTATTATCTTTACATCCACACTTATAGGCTTTGTACTCCCCACAGGATAGAACTTCTTCTCCTGTATGAACTGAAGCAACTTAGCTTGAAGCTTGTATGGTATCTCTGATATCTCATCAAGGAATAGTATTCCACCATCTGCTTCACTTGCCAACCCTTTCTTCCCAGCTCTATTGGCTCCTGTAAAACTTCCTTTTGTATATCCAAACAACTCCGATTCTACAATATCTTTACTGATAGCAGCACAGTTTATATGAACAAAAGAGTTGTTTTTCCTTGAGCTATGTTCATGAATATACTTCCCAATAAGAGTCTTCCCAACCCCTGATTCTCCGGTAATTAAACAAGGTGCATCTACATTTACTATCTGATCTGCCAAATGTAATACCTTCTCCATTTTACTACTACTTGTAATTATTTTATTCTCAAACTTAATATTAGCTGTATCTTTCACCTTATCAAATATAAATACATCCTGACTCTCATCATCTGGAATATCATCTCTTACACTCATTGCAACATATTCAACCTCATTTTCTTCATCAAATATTGGTATTGCAATAGTAAGAATTTTGGCTCCGAGTTTCGTCTCCTGAGTTTGCTTCACTGCCTTCTTTGTCTTATAAACATATGGCAGTACAGATGTACTCCAGTATTCCTCTGCATAATCAAAGAAAGAGCTTCCCATCATCTCCTGTTTAGTCTTACCATAGTGTCTTTCACAAGCCTTATTAATATATATAATCTTATAGTTATTATCGTAAACAACAATCTCATCGTATAACTCATCTATTAAACTTATAAATTCCTGATAGTTCAGATCATTCATCAATTACTATCACTCCCTTAATATATCTTCTTCAATTGTATGATTTTGTTACCTTGGGATTCTAATTTGATATGATTCAAACAATAGTGATGTGATATTTCTATTGTACTGATTCTTAAAGTAAATGTCCAATGAGAAATTCGAAAGTTGGGGACGGTTCATTAATCTATGTATTTTTGCAAACTAAAAAGCTTGTACATCTCAAGATTAAATATTGAGTTGTGCAAGCTATCATTATTTATATTTGATAATTAAGCACATAGCACCTTCAAAAATTATTACGTTTTATAAACTTTTACCCATAATAAACTCTTTAATTGGTTTGTCGTCCCAAATTTGTGCCTCAATATAATGATTATTATGTATATAAACTTCAAATTTTTTTATAACATCCTTAAGTTCTTCCAGTCTATAAATTCTCGGACTATTATTTCTTTCCAAATATAATTTATCAAGTTCGCTTAAAGAAATTTTGTACATACTATCTGGATAAGTAAAACTTATTATATCAGATTTAAAAATCTCTAAAGGTAATTTAACTTTTACTTCGTAATCAGTATTAAGATTATGAGGGCCCGTTGGAGAATCCCCTAATATCATATAGATTGGATTTTTTCTTATAGGTTTTCCACCGATTTTAATAAACAGTGAGCGTAATAACTCTTCATGCTGCTTCCTAGCTGATAAGTACGTCCCATCCCCTCTCCATTCTATATCATTCTTTAAAATTTTCTCTGCTACTTGTATATCTAAATCGCATATATTTTGAAACGGTTTCTCTCCTTTTCTATAAAAATGAGTTAAATAGTTAGGAACTGTATTTAGTAAATTATCCATTCTTCCTATCACCTCTTTTTCTTTTTGTTATTTCGTACTGCAAATATATTATTCAATATAACACTAAAGCAGAATACTTTTTTATATGTATCAAGTAATTTCTTTATTTAGTGCATTTTATAAGAAGATTATGCTGTAACTTTATTTACTGATATTACTCCTGTAAGTTCCATACTTTTATATCAGTTCTAGGTTCGTTTTGAACAAGAGCCAATTTTGTAACATATCCTCCAAATGCTTTGAAATTATCATTTACAACTAAAAACGCTCTTTCAATTTCTTGTGAAGATAGCTTGGCTGCTATAGTAGTATGTGGTACCCATTGATTTGGTATATAGTAACTATTATTTTCAGCCTTTGGAACTGCTTTAATTAAATTGTTTACCATTTCACATGATTTTAAAAGAAATTGATTAACAATAGGTGCAAGAAATAAAACACTTGGATTAAATAATCCTATAGATGCCCAATATACAAAATCTTGTCTTATTTTTTCTTTGTATACTTCTAGTGAATTAATAACTGAGCTTATATCTTCACAATCAAAATCTGCAATTGTAATGTGTGGCGGAACTTTATTTAAAATTAAATAATCATTAACCCCATTATCAACAATCAAGTGTATCAATGATGTTATTTTGTTATCTGTTTCATCATCAAAATAAAATACAACTGAATAATTCATTTAATACCTCACCTCGCACATTTTTTACTTACACTATATATAGGGAATTGGGTAAGATAGATTGGTATTTAAATTGTACTTTTCTCAAAAGTTTCTTTAAATATTATTTTTAACAATTCACAGGGAACCTGTTGATTATGAAATATTTGTAGCATACCTTTTGGAGTAATCTTATACTCTGGTAATTCGTCTTTGTGAAAGATAACCGCTTTTGCCTCAATATTAATATGGTTTTTAAATGGAATAAGGCGAATAAATTTCTCACCTACATAAAATGACGGTATTTTAGCCCACAATTTTTCATCAATGTTTATAGAAGTAATTTCGTAAATCAGTTCATATAAAATCCTGAATCTTTGCTTTGTTTGTTCTTCAAAATTCTCTATATAATTATAAATCTCCTCTTTCATTTTTTTATCCTCCTATTAATTAACATAATAGTATGACTAGCTTGTACATTTAAATTGGTTATTAACTTTCGACTATCCAAATCTAACTACAGTCCCGAATTCTAGGTAAAAATATTTCTAAACACCCTTCAATTGATAAACCATCTTTTCTAAATTTAATCTATACCAATCAGTTACTTCCCATCCGTTAATGACAAATGCAAAAACAATTCCAACATAGTTAATTAATCTTGAATACTCATAATCATTTAAAAACTCTTCATATGTTACTGTAAAATGATTACTTTTAGATATTTCCATATAATAAGTATTTAAAATATCAGATTCCCATTGTTTATTAACCCTTTGTTCTCCATTGTCATTTTTGCAATCCCCTAATAATCTACCAATATCACTAGTATATATGCCTATAGTTCCATGTTCCCAATCAATTATTTTAATATTATTTCCATCTTTCATGACATTGATAGGAAGTAGATCATTTTGAATCAAAGTTTGCGGTCTTTTAATCATTCTTCTTATAATGGCGTCTATCTTTTTCAAAATATCATCTGTTATCTTATATTTAATATGAATATCCATTTCTTTAATTTTTAAAAGCTTGTCCTCTATTCTTTTATTTGAATTCCGTAAGAATTTATAATCATAATTAGATTGTTCTATCTTAAGAAACTTTCCGTGTATTTTTCCTAATTCCCTTGCTAACTTACAGTAGGTATTAAGTCCTTCATTATTAATTGTATTTCCACTAATATACTCCATAAGCATCCATATATTTTCTTCATCATCTTGCATATAACCTAAATACATAGGTACACCAAACTCTTTATTCACAGAAAGCATCTCATATATCCTTGCCTCATAATTTGAACTACTTTTTTTTATTACATAATTTTTATTATCTGTTTCAATTACATATACATCATATTCCTTATTTAATTCTTCATCTTTTTGTTGAGTTATTTTTATTATATTTTTATTTTCCCCCATATTTACCAATAGTTTTTGAAATATATTTTTCATAGTATATCAACCCCATTTTCTAGCCTTTAATACCAAAACTTTTTCATAATATTCCGAAGTTCTCATAATATCATGTGTTGGGAAAACTGAATGTGATTGTAGCAGTGTTTTTTCCATAATAATCTCCTCCTTAATAAGATAAATCTAATTATAAAATTTCTCTTAATTGCATGATTTCCTCATTGAATTGATTACCACAACGCTGCAATTCACCTAATACACGCTTTATACCAGCTTCTGTTTTAAACCAGTTGTCTTTTGATATTAGAACATTCTTTTCATAATAAGGTACAGGCTGAATATAGAACTCTGTATCTGGAAAAGCCAACTGATAACACATTAAAGAACGACGAGCATGAAAAGATTTACAGCATAGAATTGCTTTTTTAATATCCATATTATTCTCATCTGCTACTCTACGTGAAAATATAGCATTTTCTTTTGTAAATGAGGAGGTATCTTCCCATAGAATTGAGTTTTCTGAGACACCATTTATACATAAAACATCTGCCAAAAACTCACAATCTGTTTTGTATTCTTTACTGTATAGTTCTTTTTTAGATTTCACACCATTAAATTTTCCTGTTTTTATGCTCACACCACCTGATGGCATTATATAAGTTGCTAAACCTTCTTTCCACAATTCAGCAGCATACTCACCTAACTCAGGATGTGATCCCCCTGGAATAAAAATTATATCTGCTTCTTCCATTTCATCTTCCAGAAAAATAAAATTAGTTATGTCATCTATTATCTTCATGTTCAAATTTTCCAACTCCTTCATTTTTCACATATTGCTATTTATTTTACTTCTTTGTCTTCTTATTGAAATACTCTCTCAACTTTTTTGCATACTCTAAACGATCTTCAGGTTTTGAAAGGTACCTACTAGTTTTATATAAATTATCATCTTTATACCTTGGAAATACATGCAAATGATAATGCCACACATCTTGACTACCACAAGGTTCATTATGTTGTCTTGATGACACACCATCACATTTATAAATTTCTTTAAAAGCGATAGCAACTTCTTTCTCAAATTCATGAATCTTTGCAGAAATTTCATTAGGTAATTCATAGATATTCTCAAAATGCTTATTGGGAATAATAATTACATGTCCTTTATTATTTTTCCACCAACCAGCCCCAATAAAAGCAGTTATATATTCATCTTTATAGACAATATCATCTTGTTTAGTAAGTACATGTTCATTTTCAACCCCTTCTACGATTAGACAAAAAGGGCAGATATAGTTTTCAGGTGCATGATTGTACATATTTCCTCCTCCAATAAAATATAATGTTTCTTGCTATATTAAATAAGTATATTCTGAACTAACGCTATAGTTCTATCTATCAAATAAATATTCTTCATGTACCTCAATTTCATTAGAAGAATTTACTTTATACCCCAAACATGAAAAGGCTGATTGATAGTCTAATGCATTTCTAAATCTTATCTGTTGTTTTGGGTTTACTATCTTTAATGCTTCTTCTTTAGAAAACCATTTTACTTCAATACTTTCATCACTGGTTCTTAAATCACCTGATATATAATTACAAATAAAATCTATAGTAACAATTGTCGGTACTTCTTCAACCCCATTATAGCCTTTTTTCTTTTTTGTATTTGAATAAATTCCCACAATATTAACTATATCTACATTAACACCAGTTTCTTCTTTTATCTCTCTAATCACTCCTTGTGGTAATGTTTCACCAGGCTCAACAATTCCACCAGGATATTCCCAACCTTTACGTGGATTTTTTACAAGCAATATTTCATTTCTACTATTAACGATCAATCCTCCAGCAGCAACTATATGTGTAGGTAAAATCATAAAATCTCCTCCATTATCCATACAAAATTAAGAATAAAACTTTTTAATGAATGTAGCTATTTTCTTCTTATTATCAAAGCATATTAATAGAATTAATCCTAAAATAATTGTTACTATACTTCACCCCTAATTAACTTAAGTAATTAAACATTCAAATAGCGTTATAGCTAATAATTCAATATTATATTTACTCTGAGAACTCAAATTTACAAATATCACAATTGTCCATTGCAAAATTGTAGAACTCGTCTTCCTCAACCTTATTAAAATACTTATTTATAACTCTTGATATAAAACCATGTGTTACTACTAGAATCTTTTGTCCAGAATACTCTTCTCTTAGTTTATTAATCGCTTCAAATACTCTTTCTTCTACTTCCTTAATCGTCTCCCCATTATCTGGTGCTGCATCATAAGTCCTTGTACACTTTTGGGCCCATAATTCAGGATACTTTTCTTGTACCTCTTCCTTAGTTAATCCTTCGTATACTCCTACACACCTCTCATGAATACCATTAACTGTAACAACTGATTTATTCAACTCTTCAGCAATAATACTAGCTGTTTGTATTGCTCTTTTCATGGATGAGGTTATTATTATATCTATATTATGTTCTCTCAATTTATCAGATAATGCTCTTGCCTGCTCCATCCCCTTACTATTTAAATCAACCTCACTACTTCCACAATATCTCTTTTGAACATTATAATCAGTTTCTCCATGTCTTACTATAAATACCTCGCTCATTTTTTATCTCCTTATCATTTAAAGTTTATTACATTAAGTCTCATTAACTAATTTCAATTCCAAAATTAGACCTCTTCTAAATGATTCAATGGAGTCCATGCTTTTGTAAATGGATCACCTTTTTTAGCTCCCCATATCCAACCATTTAATGTCTTATCCATAATAATGATTTCATCGACTTCTATATCAAATTCTCTTGCATCGTAATCTTCTAATATAAAACCAATATCACCACTTCTATTAATTATTTCCTTTGGAATCCAGCCCTCATTATTCTCGCTATTACAAAAAATCCAACCAGCCCAATCTCCATCTTCATTGGACTCTTCACCACACATAACTTTCTCATCTTTACGCACAGTTATTGGATTATCCGAAAAAGTTCTCCTACTTTTTATCACTCGATATTCAATCATATAAGGCATATCCTCCTCTTTAAATACTCTCTATCAGCCTATTATCCGTTAAATTTTTTTTGCTTCACACTACAAAGATGTAGTTAATTAACTAAATATTATAGAATGAACTATACTCTTTCATTATGAACCAAGAAATTTCTTTATTTAATACATTAAATAATAATATTCTGTACCAAATTAGTCCAATATTATATTTATTTGATATGGACTAATTCTTTTTTACCATGCTAACAAAATTAACAATATTACCATCAATGTCTCTAAACCAGAAAGACCTCGCTCCCCATGGATGTGTTTTGGGTAGCATAACAAATTCTACACCTAATGCTTTGAGTCTTTCATATTCTAAATCAACATCCTTTACTTTAAAGCTTATTGTAAAGCCTCCATATCCTGCTCCACACATAGAATTAGGGGCCATATTTTCCATCCCTTCTACTGAAAATATAGCAATATTTCCTCCGTCAGTTTTCAATTCTGCATGAACATCATTACCTTCTGCTTCAACACAAAGTATTTTTGTGTAAAATTCTGTCAAAGCACAAACATTACTTGTAACAAGACATATTCCTATGAATTCCATTAAAACTCCCCCTTTTAACTTTATATTTTCTTACTTCGATTCGTAATTTTTACTATTTCGTTGTAATTATTATATTTACTTTACGACATATTGCAAATATACTGTATTACTTATTTTTATGATCAGTAAATGAATATTGCTTGAATAGAAATAATGCATATCAGTTTACTTTTAAAGCAAACAAAAACGAACTTGCATTCGCTCTAATGTTATTATTATACAAATGTGTGGTATAATGTATTATATCATATAAGTAGGTGATAATATGCTATGTAAAAATATGAAGCCAGTTTACATATCTAAAGAATATATAAAAAATCCAAATGCTCAAATTAGCAAATTAAATAATGATGAAACTAACATTTACCTTAAAGTACAAAGTGAATTCTAAAAATAAAAGGAGCTTGCACACTTTAACTAGCGACAAGTGTACAGGCTCTATACTTAAGACTTATATGTTATTTAATTTTTGTGAACGGCATTCATTAGAATCTTGATAGGTTCATTCAAATACTAATTGATCTCTTTAATATTAAAACTCAATCTCATTTCTTAATATTCTCAAAGTCCGCTTTAATGCATCTTCGATTCCTTTAACCCACTCCATAGGAGGATTTTCTTTATTTATTAAAGATAACATCCCCGTCATATCCGCAAGTCTAGAAATCTTTATCCAATCATCAGATACTTTATTTTTTGCATGTTCATTATATCCCCTTATAAAATTATCATACGTACTTTTATCTCCATATTTATCCATATAAGCTCTATCTCTAAAGAATTTTCCAATATCATAGTATATAGGTGCTGATAAACTATATTCAAAATCAATAAACCAAACACTATTATCTTTATTATCTATAAGAATGTTAGCAGGGTAAAAATCACCATGTGAATAAACAAATGTTGTATCTAACTTCTTTAACAATTCCTTATTTTTATCAATAGATTCAAGAAGTTCATTTTTTATCTTACTATTGATATGAGTACCAGGAATCCCATTTAGAAACTGCTCATGCAAGTCTGTAATCGGAGGTAAATTCTTTTTAATATCTAAATTTTTATTTAGTAGACCTCTATTTTTATATTCTCGTCTATGTAATAGCGCTAACTTGCTACCTATATCATAAGCTATTTTATTAGGAAATTTTTTATTTTTTATAATATATTCTTTTAGACTCATTCCTTCAATATAATCCATTATTACATATGGATTGTTATAAATTTTTTTACTGTTATCAAATAGATGAATATTTGGTACATTTACATATTGTTTTGCATATGAGTATGATGCTGCTTCAATTGCACTGTTACCTCCACCTTCAGGATAAATCTTGAGCAAATATTTTTTAGAACTGTTTTTGATGTCTACAATATAATTACTTGTACTCATACCTTCTGGTATTAATGTTAAATTTGTCAACTCAATTTTATTGTCATATTGTGAAAATAATTTTTGTGCTGTCTTTTTGTCTATGGTTATATGCTCATATAACCTAACATCTTTATTACCCATATAGTCCCTCCTGATTAATATAAATTATTTCATTTTTTATCTTGTTCATTCTATTCATAAGACTTTAAAATATCTCTAATGAATTCTTTTAATGTTCCATCATAGTCCTCATATTTATCAAATTCTTCATATACATATTTTGTTAAAACGAAACCATCACTAGTTTGACGTTCTATCTCATTCATAGAATATCCACCCACCATCTTCCTTGATAAAGCCCTTACAAATGACTCTTTTGTAATTTCTGACCAATTATCATATCCTTGTTTAACAGCCTTAGATTGTTGTATCTCTTTCATATTATATGATAGATTATTTACTTCTTTATCCAAGTCATCAATTATTGGATTAATAACTCCATGCAAATACTCGTGTACTATGTTAAGTATATTAGGTTCATATGAAGGACCTGTAAGTATTACCCCTTTTCCTCTATACAAATCTATATTTCCTAATCCAAATCCTCTCCAATATGCATCAAGTAGATTTACCTCAATATAAAAAGACTCTGAGTTTGGAACATCAACTCTTAGAAAGCTATTTGTTTTTGCTATTGCTTCAATAGCATTATCTGAATACTTCTTTAATTCTTTATCATAATAAGGTTTATACTTCTTATATAATTCTTCAATATTTGCTTTTTCGTAAAATTCTTTAAGATGCTTCTCTATCCCTTTTATCTCATACTTGCCCATCTTCTGAAGTGGTGGAAAATCTGGTGCAGAACCTAATTTTTTCAATGTGTTCTTATAGTAAACATAATCTTTATCTGTGTTAGTATAAAAATCATTATCCAATAATTCTAGATTCATATTTTCTAAATCTTCCCTAACCATTTTTCTTACTTCATGAAACCCCGATTTATTATTTTCATCATCGTAACCTGTAAAATTCATAAATGCATATAGTGTAAAGGTTCTAATATCATTTTCGAATATTATTTTCTCTTTTATTCTATCTTCCATTTCTTGATTACTTTGTTTTTTTGTCGTAAACTCCATTATTACTGCTTCATTCAGCTTTTCACCTGAAATTGATTTAATACCTTTCTCTATATGAAGTGTGTATTTTTCCCCTGGGTTATAATTACTTTTAGGTGTAATTGTAATGATATTAGTGTTATCTGTCTTAGATAATTCACAATTAATCTTATTACCCTGAGCATCAAGTATATAAATATTGTTATCTATGATACTACTTTCATCAACATCTATATTCAATTTAATCGTCCAATATTTATCCAATGGTACATCATTTTTTTTCTGCATTTCTATTGCTGCATAGGTTTGTTTTGGTGTGACTAAAATTAGCATAACGCTTAGTAAAACTATACAAAGTTTTTTCATTAATATAGCCTCCTCTTATTTGATTTATTCTAACAGTATAATACTCCAAGAATAATTTTTTTATATTACAAATCAAGTCTTCCAACTGCAGTAAAGTCTTTTAAAGTAAAAGATACATTAATAAAGAATTCCATCTTAATTCCACTCTCAATAAATGAGAAACGATATTTAACTACATAAGGTGTTTCTACATAGATAACATGTAGTTCTAATTCAGAATTGCTCAACCATTTAGCATATGATATGTACTTCTGATTATGAGATTGAATATCTTTTATAAACATTCCTTTATGGTGAACAGGTTCAGAAAAATCAAATTTGACTTTATACTCCAGATTATCCGAATTAATTGTACTCATAATGAGCTCTTGTCCATTTTGATTAAACATAACTTTCTTTATTCCATTAGGATTATCATCAATTATATAAGCGCAATTATTAAGTTGTTGTATTCCAACAGGTATATCCCTAAAACTTGGAGCAGTATATTCTAATGAATTTAGTTTATTTTTAAGCTCATTATAATAATTCCTATGAAGATTTTCCTCAATATAATCTGAATCAAGTAAATGCTTATAAATATATTTAAGCAATTTTTCTGTTTTAGTTCCTTTAGATGTTGCAACAACTATAATATTCTTTTCAGGTACCACTAAACAAATCTGCCCAAATGCACCATCCAATCTGAAATAATTATCTTGACCTATATGTATCTGGTATCCATAATGTAGGCCAGAGTATATTCTATTTTCTTTGTCCCTTTCAGTATGTTTAAACACATGTGGCGATGTAGCCTCATTAATATATGATTGTGATAGAATCCTTTTCCCTTGATAAATTCCTTTATTTAATAACATAACACCGATCTTTGCCATAGATTCTGGTGCAAGACTTAACCCCATTCCACCAGCAGTCATACCCGATGGGCAAGTTTCCCATTGTGGCTTTGGTATATCCAGAGGTTTAAATAGATGGTCATTTAAAAACTCTAATAAACTCTGCCCTGTTGCTTTTTCAACAAGAGCTGATAACATATGAGATCCATGAGTACTATAACGATAATAAGTGCCTGGCTCATGAGGAAAGTTCTGTGCTAAAAACGCCTTTACCCAGTCTTTTTGAGAATACAGCATTTCATAAGTATTATCATGAATACCTGAAGTCATAGTTAATAGATGTTTAACTTTTATTTTGCTTAAATTATCACTTATTTCTTCTGGGAGTTTATCAGGAAAATATGAAATTACTTTATCTTCAATATTAAGATATCCTTTATCCGCTGCAATCCCAACTCCAAGAGAAGCAAAAGATTTTGTCATAGAAAACAGTAGCTGCTGATCTTCTAATTTATAAGGTCTTTTACTAAACTGTGCAAGAATATTATTATCATGTAATAACATAAAGGTCTTTAAATTAATCTCTTCATCCTGCTCTGTAACTTCAATAAAATCTAATATAGCCTTGGATGATATCCCGTAATTTTCTGGTATATCCTTCTTAAAACGCATTAATAATACCCCTTTTCTTTTGAATAATGCTTCATATATTGATTTAATTCTATATTTGATTCTTATAGAGATTCCAACTCAAATCTTAATTTATACATGTCCATAACTCGTTGATTCGTCGAGATTTTGGAACATGTATAAATTAATTTTCGTACTGGAATCTCTATATATTATTTAATATTTGATAAAGGTATTCATCAGATTCTGCTTTTGCATTTCTAATCCCAACCTCTTTCCAAATTGGACTGATTGAAATTACGCTTTTTAACAAAGAAATTCCTTCATCCTCTAATCCAGCCTTTAATAAACTATTAGCATAATAAAATTGGTGTTGTATTCTACTATCCTTATTAGGAATATTATTTAAATTATTATTAAACTGTTCTTTTGATAAGGTTACTTTTTTATTATCCAATGGTTTTTCACTAAGCATCTTATTAGCATTAATAATACAATCATTAGCTTTCTTTAAGTTAATAAGCCTTCTGAGTTCCTTTAAAGGTTTAGGATTATCATACACTTTGAAATCATAAAAATACCCTAACCAGGGTTTATCTATTAGTTCAGATGTAACTATAGTGATTGCAGCAGATTGTGGTCCATGAACATCTCCGCCTTGGGATTCAGCAGCTTCCATTGCCTCCATAATACAGTCAACTAATTCACCATCACATTTCTCAAATGCCTTCCCCATTGCATCCCATACCGTATCCTTAAGCATCATATTAGCTTGGCATGAATAATGTTTACCTATTTTATGACCTGCATCTCCAGTACATTTGCTTCCTGTGTGTGTGCACATGTTTCCCATTGCATCCATAATAGCTACTTGTCTATATTCTGAACCTGAATCCTGTTCAGTCAAATCTTTTAGTATTTCTCTTGGAAGTTTACCTTGTCGCATCATTTTAATACCTTCAAAAGCGTAAAGTTGATTGGTATATGCTTGTGTTGCTATAACTCCTATACCGGGTTCATCCCAAGTCACACGGTTACATGCAGCAAAATTGTGAGTTTGCATTCCTACCCCCAATTGCTTTTTTATAGGATCAAATGCCACTATTGAATATGTATTTGTAAACTCTGAAAAGTTTATCTTTTCCATGTATCATCACCTCAAAATTATGTATTTATATCTTAACATTATAAAGCTCTAGAATATCAATATTTATCTAACATTTTATTTAACTCTTAAACTTAACGATATACATATCATACCATATTATGAAACATATCCAGCAATATAATAATTCCAAATCTGAGCAAAAAAATAAAAGGTAATACAAAAGTACTACCTTAGATGTAAAAAAATAAGCACCATTACATGTGATAATTTCTTTATAACATTCTTCAATTTCCTAAAGAATAAAACTGTCTATACAGTTTTCATTTATATCATATACTTTAAAAAATACATTATCTCCAATAATATTTACAATCATATAATGGTACACACCAAGAGGACCAAATGCACAATTTTCAAGGTTGTCCCCTCCAGCGTAAAGAGGTGCCCCACAACTTCCTACCGTTAGCTGATTAAACTGATTTTCCACCACTAGTTTATTTTTTTCATAAAATAGTGCATTGCTTATAACCCTTCGGCAGTAGAAGTGCTCGTGTCCCATAAAAACAGCTGATATATTATTTTGGCCAAGAATTTCGCATAGACTTTCCCTCTGATAGGGATTAATGGATGTTCTATCCACGTTGCCGAATATTGGAACATGAAACATAATAAAATTGTGTTGTTTGTCACTTGCTTTCAATACTTCCTTTAGCCATACCTGCTGGTCATGTGGTATTCCATAAAGAACTGTTGTTATATCAGTATCAACATTTTTCCACCTACTATTTAATACTATAAAACGTGAATTCCCATAATCGAAATAGTATACAGTTTTACCATAACCCTTCAGCATCTCATTACAACATCTACCAGGCGGCAAATAGTCAAAAACCATATTAAATGCTTTTTCACTTTCATTTAGAGGTATATCGCAACTTATATCGTGATTCCCAATACATGGATATAAGAATTCTTCAATATTTACTTCAGGAAAAATATTTTTTACAATGCCTTTCCAATAATTTAACCAATGTACCATAAAACAAGTACATGGTTTTATTCCATGTGTCCATCTTCCACTTATCATATCGCCTCCGAACAGTATAAATTCTGGCTGATGATATTTCTTCAAATGTCTTAAAATATTAGTAAACACTTTTTCATTTATTTGATCATTAACATCCTTCCCATAACCTCTGCTATCGCCCATTACTGCAAATTGAACATTATCACTAGCATACTCATTCCAATGAGTCATTTTTATACCTCCATCAAGATTTATAAAAGGTATCTTTATACTACATTCTATGAAAAATATAAGTACAATGTTCATATACCTTTACATAATATAGAGGAATTCTGCCCAATTCTGTCGTCCTTTGTCAATTATTCTATATAAATTCTCTATCAAAAGTAAATTATAATCTCATCTCTTAGAACATGATAATTCTATTAAAAGAAAAAGCTTGCACAATCCTGCACTTTATGGCGGTGTTGTACAAGCTTAATGTTTTTAAGAAATACTAGAATTAATCTCCCATTTATCCTCTTAAATCTGCAATCATTCTCTTTGGTTTCAATATCAACTCAAAAGCATCCTCAATGTTCTTACATACAATGTCAGCTTTCATTAAAGATTTTGCAGAACAACCTTCTGTCCCAATTACTATAATTGATATACTACAAGCTTCAAACATTTGTCCATCATTGAACCCATTTCCAATACATATGCAATTTTCAGCTCCAAGTTTTTGTGCTATTTCTCTTTTGTTTTCAGCAGCATTTGAGTTATCAAATATCTGTATTTCAATAGGCATATTAGCACATTGATTTCTTGCAGTACCATGGGTATCAGCAGTTACTAAATGTACACTTATTCCAGCTTTACTAATAGCCTCTATTTTCTCTTTTACTGCTGGGATAACTTTACCATCACAAGCTATAGTTCCGTTATAGTCTAATAAAAGATTTTTAATTTTTATGGTTCCTCTTCCTGGTATATTAATTTCCATTGTTAATATCTCCAATCAATATCTAGTTATAAATCCATGCTATTAGTATAAATCGATTCTTTTCAAGTTACAACGTATCTCACTAGCAATGTGCCTAATGTTTTATTTATTAATATTCTTCCTTATTTCCTCAACTAAATCTCCCATTGTTATATTCTTATCTTCAACTATTCTTCTTCTAGGTATAGATATTAATCTTCTTCTTTTCCCAGTAATTAATGTTTCCATAATTGAATAGTTAAGTTTATAATCTGATTCCTTACTTACTAGAATTCCCACAGTATCATTTCCACCATCTTTATACTCTATAACATCACTAATTTTATTCCACTGAATTAACTTATAACCTGGAATCTTTAACCCATTCTTATTCAAAGTAATCATTCCAGCAGGATATTCTGAGTCATCCTTTTCTTTCTTTGTTATAAATTTATTAAGTAGAACAACTATACCTATTAATATTAACAATCCACCTAAAAGTAGTTCAAATCTTATGTGTAATATAATTGTACATAAAAATACAACAGTAACTATCCCAAGTGCAATACTAAGTAATCGTCTATAGTCTAAATACTCCAACAATCTCATTCCTTGTTTCTTCAAACGATTATAATTCATATACAAAGATGGTACAACAGCTATCAGTACAAGGGTAGATGCATATTCAACTTCTTTCATACTAATATATAATACGCCTAGCCCTATGCAAAATATACTTATTATTATACTAGATAATATACTCATTCCTGAATTCTTATATTTAATTTCCATAATTGCCTCTCTTCATTATAGTATTTTTTAATATAGTAACATTTTAATTTATTTACGTAAACTTGGCAAATCTTATGAAATTACATTATAATCTAAGTTTTAATAAATGTTGAATTAAATCCAAAAATCATCTAAAAATTTTACAATTCATAGTTTATCATTATATAATAATATAAACTAAAATAGATGATTATATTTTTTTTAATATTTTAAGGAGGATTTTTAATGGGGAAGAAGGTTATGAATCGTTGGCTGGTTGTATTAGGTGCAGTGCTTCTTCAGTTATGTGTAGGAGCAATTTATTCATGGAGTTTGTTTAATCAACCTCTTATGGATAAATTCGGTTGGGCAAAGAATGAAGCACTCCTTACATTTTCTATAGCGATTTTTGTATTTGCTTTTACAACAATTTTTTCTGGTAGACTTCAAGATAAAATTGGTCCTAGAAAAGTTGCATCAATTGGCGGTATCTTATACGGTGCGGGTTTAATATTAGCTTCAAAAGCAACTTCTATAATACTTTTATATATTTCTTTTGGTGTACTTGCAGGAATTGGGGTTGGATTTGTTTATGTTTGTCCACTTTCTACTTGTATCAAGTGGTTTCCAGAGAAAAAGGGATTTATAACTGGTATTGCAGTAGGGGCTTTTGGTCTTGGAAGTTTAGTTTTTAAATCTATAATTCAATATTTACTTGTTTCAAAAGGAGTTTCTGAAGCCTTCTTTTATTTAGGAATAATCTTTGTGCTCATTATATTATTAGGAGCTCAATTATTAATACTTCCACCTGAAGGATATAGTACTAATACTAAAAATTCAATTAACTCTATAAAAGAAAATAATTTTACTGTAAAAGAAATGATGAAAACTAAAGTATTTTATATTATTTGGGTAATGTATTTATTTGGATGTATAAGTGGACTTTTAGTAATAGGACTTGCAAAGGATATAGGTATCCAATTAGCTGGACTTGAACCTGCTGTAGCTGCAAATTCTGTAGCTATGATATCACTTTTCAATGCTGGTGGAAGACTTATTTGGGGAACTGCATCAGATAAACTAGGAAGAATAAAAGTAGTATTATTTATGTTTATAATAACAGCTATATGTATGATTATACTGAGCGTTATCCCTCTAAATTTTGTGATATTTTTTGCTTGTCTTGCCGGTGTTTCATTTTGTTTTGGTGGTTTTCTTTCTGTATTACCTACCATTACAGGTGAGTTTTATGGTATTAAAAATTTAGGATCAAATTATGGACTTGTATATCAAGCATATGGAATAGCAGCCCTTGTCGGACCAATTATAGTCGCAAATGCTGGTGGACTTAAACCTACATTTATGATTTCAGCAGTATTGGCTATCATCGGTGGAGCTATGACCTTTTTAGTAAAACAACCGGTAAAAACAAATGTATAATTGATGTTTCTGCCTTAGGGCAGAAACTATATCTTATTGTTCTTTAGAACAATAATTCACTACATACTATAAATATATTTAAAAGGAGATAGAATCCTCTCCTTTTTTTACATAATTTTACACTCTGAAATATACTAATATAATGTTATTTAATGATGGTATTTACATTTCAAGACCGTAGAATTGCACTTTCCATTTACCGTCTACCTTTTTTATTTCAAGATTAAGGTACTCATAATAATCATTGTTTTTTAAGCAAAACTCATACTCTGCATTTATCATATCGTCCTTAATGTCATCAGGGTCAAGCTTCAATATTAAGAATTCAACATCATCAAACATATTTTCTGTGTTATAATAATTATCTTTATCTTCTGGATTTAAGAGATAACTTTTCATAGTACTGACATCTCCACTGAGGTAAGCTTTTGTAAATTTCCATGCTACTACTTGAAAGTCATGTCCTTCTTTACTTTTTAAAAACTCATCTTTATGCTTAAGCCTTTCACACTCTTCATTTAAAGTATTTGTATTGGTTTTGTTATCGGTTTTATCTTCAGTTTTATCTTCGGTTTTGTTATTATTCTCTGCTATCGTACTTATCTCACTATTAGAAGTTTCTATGCTTACTTTCTTATTACTTCCACACCCTATTAGTAATCCGCTCACTATTAATATAGATATAAAAACAGTTAACTTTTTTTTCATTTTTCCTCCCCCTTAATTTCATATTCGAAAGCTAAAAATTTTTACCCTTTCATCTTCTCCTTTATTTCATCAACTAATTGAGAAGTATTTAACCCCCCTTTACATATTACTTTATTTTTAAATATGGTTATTAGCCTTACGTTTTTACCAAATAACCTATCTTCAAGTTTGATTTTTTTAATTTTATATGCTCTCTCACTAGATACCAATACACCTATGATTGAACCTTCTCTTGTTTCATATTCTAAAACATTACTTATATCATCCCACTTGATAAATTTATATGCTGGAATCTTTATTCCCTCTTCATTAAGAATAATCTTATCACTAGGATAGCCTTCCTCTATTTCATTAGATTTTTTAAATAAATCTCCTACAAAAATCAAAATGATTGCCAAAATAATTAACAATATTCCCATAATATAATTAGCGTACTTACCTGAAATAGCTACACAAAATGCAATAATTCCAAACATTATTATTAACCATTTTGTAACACGCCCATAGTCTAAATAATCCACTATGCCCATACCTTTGTTTTTAATGTTCTTATAACGCATAAATTGCATAAACATATTTACTATCATTACAATTACAAAGATACTGCTATTATTAGTGCTTTTATCATTGAAAATTATTAATCCCATTACAGCACATACTATAAAAACAATCCAATATACTCCGTTCTTTTGATCTTTATATTCAAATTCCATCCCCATCCCCCTTTCAACTAACATATAGACTTAGAGCTCGGCCATCTTTTTAAGTCTGATTGCCAAGCTCTATTTATTCGTATATATCTTTATATTTAATTTATCCCTGTAAAGGAATCTCATTATTCTTTAATCTCTTAAAGGTTCTCTCTGCCTTACCAGTATGCAACTGCCATGTATACCAAAAAGCATATGGAACACAAACTATTGCATTTATAATTCCCCAATATTTTAAGACTTCAGCATTATGCCAACTTGATGCATCCATAAGACTTGGGAATAAATCTCCAAAACATGCACGTATTAATAAATGTGTTGCTAATGTATAAACCCTAGCCATTATATATAACTCTGGTCTTCTCTTAACAAGAGGATATATCTCTGCTGCAAAGATTATACAAAGTGATGCTGCGAAATATGCTCCAGTTTCTCCATATACAAAACATCCATTCCAAGTAGTATACAAAAAATTCCATCCTATTGTAGTATATGCAATTACATCACTACTTTTACCCTTATAAATCTTCCAATACTTTGTTGGAAATGGTGCTGTAATACATAAAACTACTCCACAAACAACATTCATCATGTTTCCTAACTGATAATCTTTAATAGTAGCTTCCATGATATTAAGCAATAGAACACCATATAATGTCCACATGACCCAACCTTTTTGTAGAAACTCCCATCCTTTACCTTTTCTATCTTCATAATTAGATGTTCTAGCAAGTCCAAATAAGATTATTGGTAATAAAATGCTTAATGTTTTAAACACTCTGAACCAACCCTCTATATTTCTTAGCCAAAGCGGAAAAGTAAATAAAGCTCCAATCCATATCCAATTAGATATCTTGTAGTGCTTTCTCATAAAATGTACAATCAAAATCAATAATGCAGTGTATCCCCCCATAGATAGTACATACTGCCAAACTGGTATTTCCATATTATCGCTCCCTCTTTATTATGTCATAGGCAAGTAAAATAAATTGCCTCATATCTATTCTGTATTTTACTCCTATTTACATATTTTTTCAAGTTTTTCATTAATTTATTATTTTATATTTATTATGTAGGCGCAGTTAAATCTAGTCTAAACAAATTATATATTAAAGGGGACGGTTCATTAATTTATAAGAATACTTGCACCCTCAAATTTTATGTTTGATGTGCAAGCCTTCTGTAAATTTCTTATGAACCGTCCCTTTATTAATTTTCCTGGATAAATTATCTCTTAATTATCTCAACCATATCAGCAGCGAACTTCCCTAACCCTTCAATTATATAGAAACCATCCTCATCTTCAGGTTCTTTATCGACTTTTAAAGTTATTTTTGATATGTTATACCTATCATTCTCATATTCCATAATCACAGGTTTAAAGATACAATGTTTTTCTCCATCAATATCAACACATATAAAATTCTTATGAAGTATTTCATTTCCTATTTCATCTATATTCATAGGATCGTATCCGCATAATCTCATATTATGTTTAATGGATACCTTTATCTCATGACCATTCTTGAATTCCTCAAATAATTTCTCTTTTCTTCTCTCCTGCTTGTCTATCTCTTCTACTATAAATCCCCTTAATTCACTATCCTCATTTAGTGAATAATCATACCTTGTGTTGTTCTCCTCTTCTTTGTATAAGTTATATACTTCTATCATAAAATCATATATATATGGTGATTTTTCATATTTATTATATTTCTCTGTCCAATCCTTATCTAACCTATCTAGTATTAATCCCATATAAGCTCCAGTAATATAACAATCACCTCTAAAATTCTTAAGAGTCTTATCCGTGAATTTCATGGTTCCTTCGTATGTTTTCAATACCGCATTTAAATCTTTTCCTGAACACTTCATTAATGCTTTAATCTCAAGATAGGCTGCTGTTCCTTCCATTGTCTCTAATCCCATTTCAAAATGCAGTGCCGCTTCTTCTAATGACTTAATTCTATTGTTCCTATATTGAATGAACTGATCCAAATATAAAAACAAATCTTTCTTCTCACTAGAATTTACTGCATTATCTAGATTACTTCTCTCAAGTGCTCTGTAGAACAAATTATCCACTTGGAATTTATAATCAAGAATCCCCAAAGGATCTCCACACATATAGTCCATATCCCCTTTACTCTGAAACACATGAAAACTCTCATGTAAAACAATAGAATATAATCTCTGTATACTTATATTTCCCATGTAATGAAGACCAACAATTGCTATCTTTTTTCCATGAAAATCAATAGCTGTATTTCCTTTAAAATCATCAGTAATCTCTCCAATATATATATAATCATCTATACATGTAAATGTATCGGGTAATGTATCATGCCCTATAATACATACCTGTTCCTCATTATATATTGCAAATGGTACTTTATTAAACTCACTCCAATATTTAACAAATTCATCCTTCTCCCATATATCAGCTAATTCCTTCATAGTATTTATTAAACTTTTCCCCATTTCTACATCCCCTTTATTTCTCATACTCTTCAAATAAACTAACTACCATTGAAATATTCTTGGAATCACCCTTAAATACAAATCTAGCTATACCAGTTTCTGCTTTATAAGTATATTGAAATTTAATATTTCCACTCTCCACATTATTTATAGTATTGCACACTCTTCCACAGAGCTTCTCTATCTCATCTTCATTCTCCACCTTAAAGTCAACTATAGTATGAATGGTTACATTATCATTACTCTTTCCTTCCATCAACCCCAATATGATATCATCCTGTTTCTTCTGAAACTGTTCTACAACTTCTTCATTATTCATGAACTTTTTCAGATTTTCTTTATCAACCCTCCATTGTCCCCCAACTTTTGATGCTCCTAATTTCTCTTCTTTAATATATCTTCTTACTGTACGAGTATGAACATCAAGAACTTTCGCTACCTCTTCAACTGTAAATAACTCCTTCATAATCATCACCTCTATTTACATTTTATTCCCTAAGTTACATTTTGTCAATTATTATTACATTTAGTTACATTAATTCAAGGGGACGGTTCATTAATTCCTTCTGTTGAGCTTGCACAATCGAATATCATATTAGGTTGTACAAGCCTTTTAATGAATTTTAATGAACCGTCCCCTCAGGACTCATGTTTATAGTTTGTACACATTTCTCATTTTTGATATAATTACCATATAATTCATGAATTTAAATAAAGAAACTAACACTTGATCCAAATTGAAAGGAGTGAATATATTGAAGAATAATGAAAAGTTAACTACAAATATACTATCAGGTGTTTTTTTTATAATATTTATTATATTATTCCTTTTGAGGTTATCAGGAATAGCAATGGACGGCATTGGAGATATAGCAATATCCTTAGCTTCATTTGGAGTATTCCTAGCATTTATATTTAGTCAAAGAAAAAAATATTACAATAAATTAATTATAGTTTTAGTTATAGTTGTAGGTATTTTAGGAAGCTTTGCTTTTATTGTAGTATTTGGTAATCTACCAGATAAAGCTTTACTTTTTATAACATTAGGCATTGTTGTAATCTCAGTAATCACAATAATAATACTTGGTACCTTAACTATTATACGTATGCTTAAATTGTACAAAAATAGGTTGTAGAATATTCTTTAATTTTATCTTAATCTAAAAAATGGGGGAATAAAAATGAAGTTTATAATCCATAAATCTGAACTATTAAATGGGGTTTCTATTGCACAAAAAGCTATTTCAAATAAAAGTCTGAGTCCACTACTTCAAGGTCTTCATATAAAGACAAATGGTGATAGTATCGAAGTAACCGGCTCAAGTAATGACGTAATTATACATACTAAGCTTGAAGGAAAGGTTATTTCCGAGGGTGAGGTGATTGTTAGTTCAAGAATGTTTGGTGATATCATAAGAAGACTCCCAAATGAAGAAATAACAATTGAGCGAAATGAAAGTACTCTTATAATTTATTATGCTGATTCTAAGGCTCAACTTAACTGCAATGACGGGGATGATTATCCAAGGATAAACAATCAAGATTTAGAACATAGTTTTTATATTTCAACCGAAGAACTGAAAAAAATGATTGATGGGTGTGTATATGCTTGTTCCTCTAATGATGTTCGTAATTCTTTCACAGGAGTTCTTTTTGATATACAAAAACATTCAGTGGCTATGGTTGCTATGGATGGTCTAAGAGTTGCATTATCTAAAAGATCATATGCTAGTAGCTTTACAGGAAATCGAATAATTCCTGGTTCTACATTGGCAGATGTTTCAAGAATTATTACTAATGAAGGATCTACCGTAAACGTTTCCTTTAATGATAATAACATTATCTTTATAACTCCTAAAACTATGATTTATTCTAGAATTATTCAAGGAGAATTCATAAATTATGAAGCTGTAATTCCTGATAGTTTCAATATAAGTTTTAATATACCTAAAGACAAGCTATTACCATGCATTGATAGAGCAGCACTCTTTGGGAAAGAATCCAGCGGTAGCTTAGTCCTACTTGAAATATCTGAAAATAATCTAACAATTTCAGCTAACTCACAGTACGGCCTTGTGGATGAACATATTAAAATGGCTCCTATAATCGAAGGTGACTTAAAAATTGGCTTTAATTCACGTTATCTATTAGATGCCTTAAAAAACATTGATTCTGATGAAATAAACATGAGCTTTAATTCAGAAATAACTCCTACCGTAATTAAAAAAGTAGATTCCGATGAATCACTTGCTATGCTGATGCCTGTTAGACATAGATCTTAGCATCACACTTAGTGTGCCTTAATGTAGAATTGATAATGTAGAATAGATAATGATGGATGTTTCTGACCAACATCAGAAACTACATCTTTATAGTTTTTTAGTACAAGAAGAGTTTACTCATTTTTTCTATGATAAAATATTGTATTTCAAGTAAAATAATTTTTTATTCATTTACTATAAAAAGGGTTGTACAATCCAAATTACTTGGATTGTACAACCCTTTTTATAAGTTTTAATGAACTGTCCCTCGCTTGTCCTTACCTTATTTCAGATGATATTGCATATTACTGGCAGCTACCACCCTAGTCTTACCACTTACTCTCCAAACATGAACCCCTGTGTCTCCTGTGTTTAAACAAACTCCTGTATCTAAAGGAAGATTAAGAAATGTTCTATACAACATATTTATAAGACCACCATGAGAAACAATAAGAATTCTTTTATTCTCTTTTTCAAAATCTCTTGAGTATATTAATTCTGCAAAAAAGTGCTCCGCTCTTGCTCTTAGTTCGATAAGGGATTCCCCATCTTGTATACACTGATAATATTTTCTACCACCCTCTGGCAATGGATATAGCCTATCAGCTTCTTCCCTCAAAAGTCCTGCTAAAACACCATTGTCCATCTCATTAAGTCTTTCATCATAAATAATCTCTTTTTCATACTTCTTCCCTATGATTTCTGCCACTTTTGATGCTCTTTTCAATGGGCTACTATATATCTCATCGAACTCATATTTATATTTTAACCAACAAGCAAGCTTCTCTGCCTGTTCAATTCCCAACTCAGTTAAAGGGAAATCAGCCTTTCCCTCAAGTCTATTTTCTATATCAGCTACAGATTGTCCATGCCTTACAACAATTATCTCTAACATAATTCCTCTCCCCTTCTATAGTAATTTTATTTTATTGATTTCATCATTGTCCTTTAAATTTTTTTCTTAATTTAATTTCAACAATAGGAATTGGTATAAGCAATAAAACAAGGCTAATCACCGCATGAACAGCACTTAACCGTCCTTGTTCAATTGGAACTATTAATTTACTAAGAATTATTCCAATAATTAAAGTTGTTCCTAAGACCAGCCAGATTTTTGATATTAATTTATGTGCATAATCCCAAGCTTCTTGAGATTTCATAGATTGAGATGTTCGGTAACCATATACTTTATTTATTTGTTTTGGAGAGTGATTTTTCCACGATAATCCAATGATAAAAAGTGTAATAGGAATAATTAAATCCATAATCCAAAAGAATACTCTCATGTTCTGTTCCTCCTATATTAATAATATAGCAACTCTACTACTTATAATTAAATAATAAAGTTCTTAATTTAGTACCTCTATTCACCAGTAACAGCAACAAGTGCACCTATGAAATTCATTGATTCAAACATATTTCATCTCCCATTCTATAGTTACTCCTTTTCAATCTTTCCATGCTTTTCTATAGCATAAATAGTCTTAATTATCCCTACTATTACAATTACAGTTTGAGTATGCATAAAAATATTAAAGTTATCTCTATTTAATACTATCCCTATTATTCCTACCACAATAACAGATAATCCTATAAATAAAAAGTGATTTCCAAATATCTTTGAAACTTTTTCCTTATCATGCTTTTTTGAATCAAACCCATTTATCATATCACCTGCATTTTGTGTTTTACTAACCCATCCAAAGAAAGTAAAAATACCTCCGAATAACATGGTAATAATCAATAATCCACCTTGTCCCTGGCTCATAATATCCCCCCAATATTAACTTTATAACTTTCTATTAATTATTTAAGTTTTTTTCCACAACTTGGACAATAATCACTTCCATCCATTGTACTATGCCGAAGTTCAAATGCCTTACCACAGTAAGGGCATTTCCAATACCTTGAGCTTAAGATAAAAAAAGAAATAATCAAACCTATCCCAACTACCGTAAAAACTAAACTAAAATTACTGAGGGCCAAAAATAATAAACTTGTATACAAACAAATAAGAGCAATCTTTCTAAACTTAAACATATTTATTAACTCTCTATCTTTATTATCATTCATATTTTTCCCCTCACTTCATACTTAATTTTCACTGTTATTTTACTAAATATTATACCATATTCATCCAATTTATTCCATAAATCACTTTCTATAACACCACCCTGTTTTTAATGTACATTTATTTCAACTAAGTATTTATTATTCTACCTTCCCTTGAGCTTAACTCTGCTAATTCTATGATTTTAATTACATCCAATGCCTGTTCAGCTGTTACTTCAAGCTTTTCTTCTAAGACTATGGCATTGTGAATATTCCTATAATAATCTCTATAGTCTCCAACCTCACTCTCAATTTTCCCTCTGAAACTCATACCATTTACTTCACTGTTTAAAATTCCCCAGATATCCTTTGGTTCTTTTCCCCACTCCATATTACCTTCTAGTTTCCTACCATTCTTCAAGTCATTTTCTTGAACATCCAATCCGTACTTAACAAAATTTCCATTTTCTCCTGTTAAGAAATATCTTGGGGTACTCTCTCTTACTAACATTCCAGCTTTCAAAGTAACCTTAAGGTTATTTAAGTTCTCTCCATAATATAAAGTAACCTGAAAATAATCTGTTGTTTTTGCACATTTTCTCTGTGTTCTTATATCACCAAAAACTTTTTCTGGATATCCAAAAAGGGTAAGTGCCTGATCAATAAGATGTGATCCTAAGTCAAACAGTATACCTGATCCTTCTTCCTGTTCTTCTCTCCAATTTCCTTTAAGAAAATTCCGGAATCTATTATAATATGCCTCATACTCTACAACTTCCCCCACCATGCCCTTTTCTATAACCTTCTTAATGGTTCTGAAATCACTATCATACCTTCTATTATGATAAACACTCAATATTCTTTTTTCTCTATGGGATATCTCAATTAATCTTCCCCCTTCCTCTGAATTGACAACAAAAGGCTTTTCAATAACAACATGTTTGCCATTCTCCATTGCATCCTTTGCCAAGATAAAATGAACTTTATTTGGTACCGCAAGAATAACAAGTTCAATTTCTTCATCCTTTATTATTTCATTCTTATCTTGAACAACCCTTGCATTGGGATACTCTTTTTCTGCTAACTTAATCGCCTCTGGGTTCTTTGTATATATTTTGTTAATCTCATATTCCTTCATTGACTCCAGTAAAGGTGCATGAAATACCCTTCCACTCATACCAAACCCTATTATTCCAACCTTCAACTTATTCATAAAATATCTCCTAATTATATTTTTATTCTAAATATCATTATTCTTCATATATTTTATTTCTCTAATCCTAAGAACTCAAAGAGCAATTCCCTTATAATACCATACCTACTTATTTTCTCGCTATCTTTCATTAGTGTTTCCATAGCTTTTCTATCCCCTCTTTTAGCTCTTGTGAATATATCAGTATAATATTCTCTCATACGGTCATTTACAGGCATTTCTGAAGTTAGTTTACTTCGTAAAATGCTATCATATAAGTCTTTAAATTGAGAACTTCTTTCATTTTTCATCTTAACATCATTCTTGAATATATTACCTTCATATAATCGTAATTTCTCATTATATAATTCAGTGAAATCTGGCTCTGTTGACACAGAACCATCAAATAAAAACCTAACCTCAGATAGCTTATACCATTTCTGAAACACTTTCTGTTCAATAACTTTACCACTCTCATCTTTTATCTCCATACCTTTTGACAAAAGAATCCTTTCTGTTTCTATATTAAGCATCATGAGATTCATATCTTCTGTGTAATCAATATATCTCTTAAAGAAACTTAAATCGTCTAAGTATTGATTATCCACTTCGTCTGGACATTTTATCAACCAAAAATCTTTTATATTATTTTTTCTCAATACTTCATGCTTTCTCTTCCAATACTCAAAATCAAGATCCTGTCTCTCATATTCTAAAGCCATCTTATTTCCATTCTCATCCTCAATATAAAGATCAGAATATAGCTTTCCACATGAATTAAATTTATACCTAATTTTATAATCTGGATACATTTTCTCAAGGTGTCTTTTAAGAATAAATATCCCTTCAATATGTTCTTCCGTCTCTTCATTATAGGTGCATTTTCTGAAGCCATTGTTATTCTTATGAGCAAAGTGCGGTTTTCTTTTTTTTACATCTCTCATTCTAAAAGTAACAGGTTCATTACAAAGTGGACAAAGAAGTTCATTTCTCTTTGCAGCTGCTCTAAGCTTTATCTCCAATTCCTTATCTAATACAATTCTCTGTATTGGATCATATATATCAAAAGCACAAACTTCTTCCTCTAGCCAAATACACTTCTGCATTTAAATCTCCTCCTACTCACCATAAAATTCCACGTTAATTTTCTACTATTTCTATCCAAGCTTGTCCAACACCTATTGCATCTTATCCACTATTTCATTATCTCCAAATACCTTTTAACTAATTTAACACCCTCAGGATAATAGTCTGGTGCTTGTTTATATGCCCAACTACATATTCCTAAACCTGACGATAACAATAAATAATCTAATGAATCTTTAAACTTATTGGAGATTTTAAAATATCTCTCATAGCCTTCATAGAAACTCTCTTCCAGTTCTTTATTCTCTAAAAAGTACTTTTCATATAATGCTAGCATATCCCTATCTCTCACTGATGCATAACATATTTCAAAATCGATAATTCCACTTATCTTCCATTCTCCATCTATTTCATGAACCAGAATATTTCTTCCATCATAATCTCCATGAGTCATAGAACCTTTCTCATCAAATTCAATATTATGGATATCTTCTTTAAGAGCTTTTAATCCATCTATAAGAATATCTTTTTCTGGCAATTCTTGTTCCAGTATATCTTTTTCAATATTATTGCAACTGATAGAAAATTTTTCTTTATAGGTTTTATACCCATTTACTACATTTCCTTCTATATCAAAATCACCAAACTTCTCATATTCTTTTGTTCTATGTAGCTCTCCTAGCTGTTTTCCCATGTCATTGAATATTTTTCTCTTTGTTTTTTCATCCAACATGTGCATTACACTGTCTAAGGTGACACCTTCAATCCTTTCCATGAGAATCCACTCGATATCATTTTCTAAGGTTCCATAATCTATTAGTTTTGGAGAAAGTACACTTCCCTCTTCAAGTAAAGTTAAACTAGCAACTTCACGACTTCTTCTTCCATTCACATAATACATCTTGAATACAAGCTCATCCCCTTCATGAGTTTTAATCCCATAAACTAAATGCCTTTTAAGATGATGATTACCTACAGGCTTTATATTCAAAATTTCTTTTCCTAAAATATTTTCTATTATCTCTTTCATCTCTTTTTCAGTGTAGTTCAACATATTTTCTTCCCCCTCTTCAAATGTTTCTTCTTTTTTTACATCAATTAATATTAGCTCTAAGATCATCTACTTTACGAACTTGCTCATCCCTATTATTTTTATGTTGTAAATAAAAGTTAATTATAGTATTATTTCTGTAAATAGCTTATTAATTAACCTTAACTTAAGGAGATGATATGAAATCTAATATAAAAGATATTTATAACCGTTTTTCAAATAATCCAGTATTCAAAATATCTACAAAGATAATCTTCTTTATATATCTATTTTATTTATTCTATTTAGTTTTTTTAAGTTCCTATTATGGACGAGGAGTTGTTCATAGAAATTATAATTTAACTCCTTTTAAAACCATTAGTGAATTTTTATTTTTTAGTAATAATATGAGAGCTATTCTAAGAAATATAGACGGAAATATTGCTGCTTTTGTACCGATGGGATTTTTATTACCTTTAGCATTTTCCAAAATGAATAAATACCATAAAGTATTTGCAGCAATTATAACTGCCACATTATTTATTGAAATATCACAATTTATTTTTGGTGTAGGAACTTGCGATGTGGATGATGTTATTCTTAATTTTGTAGGTGGAATAATCGGTTATAAATTATACAACTTTATTACATATTATACCACATGCAATGAATAATAGGTCATAGAGAAACTCTCTACGACCTATTCATCTAAACCTTTATATCATCTAAAGTTCAATTTTGGCAACTAACTCTTCCCACATTATCTCTCCAGTCTTTTTAAATCCTACACTTTCATAAAGTTTGTCTGCCACAATATTTTCTGGTTCAAAACTTGTAAAAAATTCAATATTGCCGTACTTTTCTCTAATTAGATCTAATAGTTTTAGTACTGCTGCTCTTCCATATCCTTTTTTCTGATATTTTTCATCAATCATAAGTCTGCACATTCCCATTGTATTATCCTCTTCATCTTTTTCATACATTAGAAATCCAACCATTGTTTCCCCATCATATATAGAAATCGGATACAGTCCCTCACCAAAGTTAGCTTGTAGCAGTGAGTATGAATTTGGTGCTACAAATTCCTCCTGTTCCTTTGAAACCTTTAATTCAATACATTTTTCCCAATTTTCTTTAGTAACTTCTTTAAATATAATATTCATCTTTCTCCCCCTTAAAATCAACTATATACATATATTATCATCAACTGAATATATTATCAATTAATGTATAAATATGTATTAATATTAGGGCGGTTCATTTATTCTACCAGAGAATCTTCTCGTATAAAAAGGATTACATGTATAATTATAGAATTATATTTTAAAGAAGTAACACTAATGGGGAGGTTATTAATATGAATGATATTAACATAAGAATTATGAGAGCTGATGATATTGATATGTTGTGTGATTTTGAGGAGAATGCTAGAATTACTGAGCCTGAAATTTGGATGGATGATTTTAATAAAGAAGATTATAGGGCAAAGTTATTGTCCTTAGATATTGATAATATGAGGAATTATAAAATATTTATAGCACTAGAGAATAATAAGATAGTTGGTAGATGTGACGTAATGTTAATGACAAGTCTAATGGATTTTTATAAATCTGCTTATATAGATTGGATTTATATTCAAAAAGACAAACGTGGATTAGGAATTGCACATGATTTAGTTTCCAAAATTGAGACCTATCTTATAGATGAAGATTACAAATATTATTATCTGTTTACTGCTAGTAATGATCAAGCAAAAAAATTTTATCATAGTAAAAATAGATCTTTTAAGATATCTACTAAAGAGATTGCTGAAAAAGAATTATAATAAGTTATTTAGGGGACTGTTCATAAATTTTACTATTAAGTTTGTCCACGTTTAAACGTTGGACAAACCTTAGTAAAATATTTATAAACCGTCCCTTTTAAAAAAGTACATTATTTAATCAACAAATATAAATCACTATCTTCTTTATTAATTCTATTTAAAACAACTCTTAAAGTATCTTTACATTCTGTTTTAAATGAATTCTTTGATTCTCTTATTTTTGAACCAATATTATATTTCTTGTGAAACTCTGAAAAACTATCACTCACACTACCCATCTCTTCTAGATAATATTTAGCTTTGTTTCTAATAATCTCATCAGAATGATTTAATAAATTAGGATATAAGTATTTATCCTCACTATTCAAATGTATTTTTAAAACTCCTGCTAACTTATTTATATTCTTAGCTATGTTCATTGAGTTTTCATCAATATCCTTATTCATATCTTTCAATATTTTATCTATTATTATTTTAATATCATCATGTTGTCTTTTTAAGTTTGCTGTATTCATTTTTTCTCCTCCTATGGTAAGTAACTATTTCCATATGTACTTTATTAACTTATCTACTTCTATAATACACTAAATACCCTATAATTCCTGTAACTCACGTTACACTATACTATTTTATTTTACATCCAAATACTTCATTGTAATATTTTCCAATACGTGTTATAATTTCAACAGACAACCTGTCGGTTCAGAAAGGAATTAATACTATGAATAGAAATAGAAAAGATGCATCTATAAGAAAACAAGAAATATTGCAAACAGCTTTAAAACTATTTGTAAATAAAGGATATGAGAATACCAGCACTAATGACATTATAAAGTCATTAAATCTTTCTAGAGGAGGTCTATATCATCACTTTAGTTCAAAAGAAGAAATTTTAGATACAGCTATCACCACCCTTCTTTTATCAGAAAAAACTAGAGTACTAACAATTCTTGATGATGATAAACTATCTGCTGCAGATAAATTAAAAATTGTAGTGGGATTTGATTCCGCATCTCAACCTATGGCTGATGATGTTATAACACTTGTCAGCACAATGGATAACCCAACGTTACTCACACATTTATTGAAGAAAAAACTTGAAATTATTACGCCACTTTTTGTAGATATTATTCAGCAAGGGATACAAGAAGGAATATTTGTATGTAAATACCCTGAGGAATTCTCTAAAATTTCAATAATATTAAGTACTACGTTATTTACAGATACAATAATGCATATGTCATTAGAAGAATATAAAAAAATGGTCTTGGCGTTCCAATCCATTGTGGAAACAATGCTAGGTGTGACTCCAGGTACATTTAATTTTATGAATCAATCTATAATTCCAGAAAAATGGTGATTATTATTGGAGGGGAATATTGTGAAACAAATAAAGAAATTTATTGCATTAACATTTTTAATATCTTGGATATCATGGGGTGTATTAGCACTTTTTACACAATTAGATATTATGAATTATGGTACACCAATCTTTATGATAATATTTATTCTAGGAGCTATGGCTCCTGCGTTAAGTTGCTTATGGATAAAAAAAATTAACGGAACCAAAGAAGAATATAAAGCTTTTTTGAAAAATATTATTAACCCAAAACATCATCTGTTATGGTATGTATTTATTGTTATATCGGTACTAATAAATTATTTTATTAAGATTCTAGTGACTCAGGGGATAATGACTGGTATTCTCATAAAGCCTTTCTATATTGCTATTATATCTATACCAATTATGATTATAGGTGGAGGTCTAGAGGAAATTGGCTGGCGTGGATTTTTACAGCCACATTTAGAAAAGTACTATTCACCTTTTTTGAGTACTTTATCTGTTGGTGTTATATGGGCATTATGGCATCTTCCTTTATGGTTTATCATTGGTACTAATCAGACTAATATGAATTATGTAAGTTTCTTCATTACTGCCATTGCACTTTCATTTCTATTTGCCGTGGTTTACTCAGGCACTAAGAGTATATTTATGTGTATTCTTATACATGCGTTTTTCAACTCTTCTTTAGAAATCTTTGGTTGGAATAATACTATCATTGCAAATTTAACCGTCTTACTTATTAATGTGGTGATTTTTATGGTATATCAACATCATATAAAAAAAGATATGAAAAAGAAACTCTTCATGTGATAAGAGCCTTAGCGACGCCGAGATTGAACTTTTTCAAATAATCAATTTATATTGTCTCTCCTCTTTTTTTCATCTTTAGAGTGTCAGGCTGTTGAAAAAGTTCAATATCAAGGAACATGATGAACGAGCAGGGTTAGACAACGGCTAAGGTACTCGAGCAGCACAGTGAATCATAGTGACGCCGTGATTGGGCTTTTTCAACAGCATGAGGAAGGGTTCATAAGAAATTAATCTTATGAACCCTTCCTCTTAACCCTCAAATTTAATAATACTTTATACAAAAGTTTGCAGCGTTTATTAGACGCTTTCTTGTGATTGGCTTTACTTTATTAATTTCTCTTTCTTCACATGATCCTGTGTATATATCCCAAAACAATACCTTTTCCAACTCTTTTATCTCTTTATTAAATACAGAAAATTCTTGTATCAAAGATATTAAAATATTATCATTTCTTATATCTTTGTACTTATCATAATATTTCAGTATTATTAGTCTTTTATTTTCCTTATCAATGCCATAAGGTAATTCCACTGCAAATACCCTCATCCGCTTTTTCTTTTCTAATATCTCAATATTAAAAGGTATATCAAAATTAAAAAATACTTCTCTAAATATATCTCCATATTGTTCTTTAGATAATTTAATAAAATTCACGAGAAATCTTTCACAAATTTTATTTTTCACTCTTCTTTTGAAATACTCATTCATGAATTGATTATTATTTACCTTACTACTGTTTACCAATATTTTTTTGAAGTCTCCTATTCCTCTTCCGAAATAGATATTCCCTTTTGGTTTGATTAATTTATCAAAAGCAAGTATGAATCTATAGCCATCTATTCTCAAGAAAAGCTCCTAAATATTGATTCATACAATTATATTTAAATTTTATTGGAATTATTCTTAAATAATCAAAAATTACATAAGTTTTAACATTTGCTTTTAGGTTGGCTTGTCCAAACTATAACCTAAACTTACAATTCCCATTCTTATCCCTTGTCCTATCCAAATTAAAATTAAGATATTCTTCTTTCTTATCTTTTCTTTATTCTTTCAACTACATTCTTTCAGTTGTTATATATAAATTCTTCTCTCCCAGAGTACTTTTTATCTCGAATTTAGCAGTAACTTTTATTTTTCCAACTTTATCTGAAGTAATAAAGCTTATGAGGATTTTCCCCTCTTCTTTTAATTCTCCATCATTATTAAAAACTAAAGTGTTCTCATGTTCAAAATCTTCTTTTTCCATTGCTTTACTTCTATATTCTTTAATAATTTCAATATTTTTATTACTAATATAATCGTCTAAAAACTCATATATTACTGAATGAAATACATGGTTATACCAGACTACTTCACTAACTAATTTTCCGTCAATATGATATTCCCCAAATATTGAATCTCTTTTTACTGGAATAGTTGTAGTTAAACACCAATGTCCATAATCTTCATCTAAGGGTTCTGAACCTTTCTTTAATATATAATAGTTGAGATCTACACGTCCTTGAAACAGATATGTTTTGAGCCTAAAAGGATCAGTATCGAAATGTTTATTTACGAAATAGCTATTAATTATAATTACCTCATATTCATTACCATCAGCATGTATCTTAATATTTTCTAGCATTGGATGCACATTGTCACCTATTTTTTTCATATATTTTTTTGCATTTCCTCTTTCGTCCATTCTCATACCTAGATCATTCATAATAAACAACCCTAACAAAAATATAGTAATCCCACCACAAACAAATATCCACCATCTATCTAATAGCTTTCTCATCTTATTCACCTCTACATTAGTCAATATTTCATTCCTACATTATCTCAGTAGTAATATATAAATCTATATCTTCCTTTAGACTCTCAATCACAAGTCTAGCAATAACTTTTACCTTTTCTTCATTAACAATTACAGTATAAGTAATTAAAAGTTCTCCCTCTGCTTCTACTTCTTCACTCTCTGTAAATACTATAGTATCTTCTTTCTTATAATCTTCCATTTCAAAATTATTACAACTCCACCCAGTATACCTATCCTTATTGCCATCCTCTAAATACTCATCCATGAAGTGCCATATAAAATTACAATATATAAAATGATCAATAGTTTCATTAATAGCTTTTCCATCTATATGGTAATCACTTAATACGGAATCTCTCTTTACAGGAATTATTGTACTAAAACACCATAGATTATAATCTTCATCTAGAGGTATGCCTCCCTCCTTTAATATGTAATAATTAAGATCTGCTCTTCCCTGATACAAAGCAGTTTTCAAGTTGAATGGATAATTATCGTAACGTCTATTTCTAAAATCTCCATCAATTATAACAACCTCATATTCATTCCCATCAGCATATATCTTTATATTATCAATAAGTGGGTGAACATTATTACCTAATTTTTTCATGTATGCTTTTGGATTTACTGTTGAATCAAGTGCCACACCTGGATCATTTACAATAAATAACCAAACCAAAAATATACTAATCCCCCAACAAACAAATATCCACCATTTATCTAATACTTTTTTCATCTTATACACCTCTTCGTTATTATGAAATCTGTATATAACAGCATGTCCACTCTCTGTTTTACCCCAATATATAACTATCCTCTTCAACTTGACACCTTTAATTTATATATATACCATAATTATACATTGTAAATTATGCTTTGTGTACTAATAAATAAGACCGTAACATATTGTTGAGTAGCTATTTTCACCAAAAAAATTTATAATTCCTTAATAAATAGTAAAAACAAGATGCTTTTTATAAAAACACCTTGTCCAATAAAATATTATTACTTAAAATTAAATCATTAGTTTATAAAAGGTTTTAATTTATTTTTCAAAAACTAAATATAGCTCAAAATTTCACACTAACTAGGAAGTCTTTATTAATAAGGCAAACTCCTCCGTTGCACCAAATAGCTAATATGCCATCATTCGAAAAATACCATATAAATCTTCCATATACAACTTCAACATGCCCTTCAAATGCAACAACTAATCTAATCGATGGCCATATACACATATCATTCATACCATCTTGTAACTTTTGTTTAAATTTTTTCGTTTCTTCTAGTTCTAACTCCATTTCTTCAATCTTCTGTTTGTTTTCTAACAATAATATATCCTCCTTATCTTTTGTATTTTTTTGTATATTTCCAGTGCTTTTGCACCTTATGTTGTATAATATGTATTTTTATGACTTTTGTCACATTTTATATTAATCTTAAAAATTATTGTTGATTAAAATACTTTCACTTCATCAAAAAATTTAAAATGGATAATAATTGATGTTCTGACTTTAATTACAAATTACATCTTATAATTCTTTAGGCCAATTGGGTTTTACCAATAAAATATAGGTTCTGACCTTTAGTCAGAACCATTCTACATTATCCATTCTCAATTATACATTTTCCATTATGTTTAAGCTCCAGTCTTTTTAAATAAGTCTGAGTTTTCTTTCCTTATCTTAAGAGCTCTTTGACTTCTATTACCATATAGTTTACATGAAAAATCAGTAATTATTGATAGTACATCTTCAAGCAATTCCTCTTTATATTCTTTGTCTTCTGTATGATTAATAACTTCAATTTCCACATTATAGATATCACATAATTTAGAAATGATTTCATAACCAAATCTGATGATTCTATCTTTATAGTTAATTACTATCCTATCAATTTCTTCAGCACAGATAAGTTCAATAAGTTCATCAAGACCTTTCTTACTATAATTCAATCCACTTCCTAAATCCTGAATTATCTTGAACTGATACCCCTTAGCAATACAAAACTGTGATACATTCTTAACCTGATTTTTTAGCTCTTCAATTTTTTCCTTAGATGAAACCCGACAATATCCAACGGTAATTTTAACATTGTCCTTTTTGTTTCTTAGCTTTATCAAGTCATTTTTATCATACCTTCTATGTTTACCGCTTGTTCTATGGGGAATGAGCTTCCCCTCTTTTTCCCATCTTCTCATTGTTGAAATGGAAACACCTAAATACTCACTAGCTTCACTTACACTTAACACAAAATCACCTCCATATTTTGAGTATGGACAGCAATTATCTAATGTATTCATTCCTAGCTAAATTTACATATCATATAAAAAGAAAGAACAAATAATTATACCTAATTTGTTCTTTTTTCTTTCTTCACTATTCCTCTTAATTAACTAATTCTAACAATACTCAAGTTTCCCCCAATTGATGAGTTTAAGCAAACTATATTAATTAACCCATCAGAAGCATTATTTAAAGAATACCTAGCATTTTTCTTAGCATTAAATATGACAGATGAACGATTTATGATATTCGGGGTCCCATTAATCCCTTGATATGCAGTGTACACTCTGCTTAGAACCTCATAGTCATTCTCATTATTCAAGGTGTACGTCAAATATACTATCCCTAAGCCTGATGATGGTGTAACATTTACACTCCATTGAGCTAAATATACCCCCTCTTGATTAAAGATAAATTCATTTGAATTCTCATCATAATAAATACTGCATTCATTATCTTGATGTTCTCTAATGATATTAAATGCAATTCTCTCTCCACTTTTAGTTGCTGCTTGAGCATTCTTTATCCACGCTTGTATACCACATCTAGCATTCCCAATCTGAGAATTTTGATTGTAGTTATTCTGACGGTTATTAGTATTACTAGGGTTTTGCTCACCAGGATTATTGCAATCATCATTACCTGAACACCCAGAGATGTAATAATATTCTTTTGTTTTTTGATCATATCCTACTCTTAAAGTAGATTTCATGATTTTTTCACGACCTTTTAATTGATTATTGATTATTATTTGTTACAAAACGGCATATTAAATGCATTTCCCTAGGGAAAAAAATAAGTTCTTAATGCATTATACTCATTTACTAGGTTTTATGTTCTAAATTCCTGTCGAATAACTAGCAACTTCTATTTAGTATGTGGATATGTACACGAGGCGATAATGCACCAGATAAATGCCCGGTATACTCAGTATGAACAGAAAAATAAGCTGGTGATAATCACCAACTTATTTTATACAAATTACTATTTTTTATAATTATAATCAGGAATGTTATTCCATCTTTCTTTTAATAAGTAAGCTGCTCCTTTAGGTTGTCTTGTTCTTGTAAATGCACCTTTTTTATTACCATTAACACGCATTATACCCTCTGTAGTTTGGAAATCAGCAAAGTTCCACATTTGTTCACCAACAACATTGTCACATGAATCAAAAGCTTCATGTTGGGCATTTAAATATTCCTGTTGATATTCTTCAGACCACATAACACTTGGTAATTTATGAACACCACTCATTGTATCTGCTCCATATTCCGAAATAATGATAGGTTTTCCAGTGGAAGCCCATCCTTGTAATTCTTTCTTAAAGATTTCTTTTGCATATGGAAGTTCTGGTCCACCTTGCATATACCAACCATAATAACGATTCAATAGTATTACGTCTGCATACTCATGGACTTTACATTTTCCAAATGGAGCCATCAAAAAGTTAGTAAATGTCATTGGTCTATTTTGAATATCTAATGTTTTTGCATATTCAAAAATTTGTTTAAAGTATGGAGCAGATGCATCTTGAGATGTATCAGGTTCATTTGCTAAACACCACATTACAACACATGGATGGTTTTTATCACGTAAAAGTAGTTCACGTATAGCATCTTTATGATTTACAATTGTTTTTGTATGTACTTCTTTCCTGTCAAAGAAGCCTGTTTTTTTACCTGCTCCTGTTCCTGCTGCAATAAAATTATTCAACATATCAAACATTCCAACTGCAGGTGTTTCATCTATAACAACTAGCCCTTTACGATCAGCCATTTGCATAAACTCTTCAGCGTATGGGTAATGTGCAGTACGAACAGAGTTTGCACCTATCCAATTTAGCAACTCAAAATCACGTAGATTAACAACAGGATTATATCCTCTTCCATGATATTCACAATCTTCGTGCTTTCCAAAACCTTTAAAGTAAAAAGGCTCTCCATTTATTAATATTCTATTTTCTTTAACTTCAACTGTACGTATTCCTACTGGAAGAGGATAATCATCTATCACTGTATCTCCATTCACAATTTTCACATTAAAAGTATACAGATAAGCATTACCAGGTTTCCATAAGTTAACATCATTAATTGTAATACTTCCCTTTTTCCCGTTTCCAGTTTCTACTACTTTTTCATCTTCATCTAAAATATCAATGATAACATCACTATTTCCTGTAGTGATTATTTCATAATCAATTACCCCATCTTTTCCCTTAATGTCAGTTTTAACAGTAATATCATATACACTCTCTTTAGGTAATGCTACTAGCTTAACTTGACGATGCAAGCCAGAATAATTAAAGAAATCAAAGAATGGGAATAAAATTTTCTTACCATCTTCATAAGTTTTAATTGTACCACAAGGAATTGTAGTATAGTCTAATTCATTATTAACTACAACAACTACTTTATTTTTTTCTCCGAATTTAACAACATCATTTAATCTTCCGCTAAAAGGCATATACCCACCTTCATGACTTACTACTTCTATACCATTAACCCAAACTACTGCTCTATGAGTAGCACTACCAAAACGTATATCTACATTGAAGTTTTTCCATTCTACTGGAATAAATACTTCTGTTTCATACCATACATCTCCAACATGCTCACGAATATCTTTATCTGTGAAAATGTCATTATAGCTTGATGGTACTGCCATCAAAGTAGTATCTACTAATCCATCTTTCCACCCTTTTGCTCTACCTTCATTATTTTTGTCTACTTTAAATTTCCAAATACCAGAAATGTCAACTACACGTCTTGTACATGTGTCTACTGGATATAAAAACGAATTCTTCATATTTTCTTCCTCCCATTTATATACATTATATAAGATAATTTTAACTATTAATAGTTTGCACTACTTCTACTTGTTTTTCTGGAGTTAGGTTCCAAATAAATTGATATGAAAGGAATGCTATAAACATACCTATTGCAGGTAACCCAACTATTAAAAATTTAATTCCAAATAAAACTGAAGCAGTCTGAGAAGCTGCATTTGGAACATATCCAATTATTGACAAACCCACTCCTCCCATGAATCCAGCAAATGCTTGTCCCATTTTACGAACAAAACTATAAGATCCATAAATAACACCTTCTTGACGTTTCCCACACAAATATTGATTATAATCGATACAGTCAGAAACCATACCCCATACAAGCATATTTGGAATTGTCATAAATATTCCTGCAAAGAACGTTACTGTAATATACGTATAAGGGTTATCTGGAAGTATTAATAACGTTCCATAAATGACAGCTGAAATTAAACTGCTTATTGATACTGTTTTTTTGACACCAAATTTTTTTACGATTTTTGACATGAAAGGTGCTAATATTAAAGTTGGTAAAATACCTGTAACCCCTGTAATAGCCATAAGTTTTAATGCATTTAGATTTTCCTTAAAGTAATATAATGTCATTGCACTATTAATCATAAATCCAAAAAGCATTGCAATAGAAGCAATTGACACAGCTACAAAAGGTCTATTTTTAACTAATACACTAAAGGACTCCTTGAAGCTTACTTTTTCATTTTGATCACTTTCATTTATTTTATGTTCAATATTTTCTTCTACTGTTAAATAAGCAACTATATAAGAAATAACAGCCATAACACCAAATATAGCCATTGCTATTAAATAACCTTTAGACAAATTATCTGCAAATCCGGCTAAAACTAAAGGAACTAGTATTCTTGGTGCAATATTTCCAATCATACCACCTATTCCTCTTGCTACAGCTAGTGCGGAGCGTTCTACTGGATCTTGAGTCATAACTGCTGCTAGTGAACCATAAGGAATATTAACAAAAGTATACGCCATTCCCCATGCAATATAAGTTGCATATGCCCAAATCAGCTTTTGAGCTCCACTTAAAGAATTCGGTGCAATAAACATTAATATAGATGCCGCAACTACAAGCCAACAACCTTTTAATAGATAAGGCCTAAATTTATCAACCTTTTTCCCCTTGTTCTTTAACATTCTTTTCTTAAACATTCTATCTGTAAAAGCCCCCATCATAGGGTCGTTAACAGCATCCCATATACGTGCTATTAAAAACAATGTACCAGCTGCAGCTGCTGTTATTCCTAAAGCATCTGTGTAGAATGCCAATAAGAATCCAGCTGACATACCAAAAGTAAGTCCGTTTGCAACGTCCCCCATCATATAACCAAATTTATTCTTAAATGTAATCCTTTTCATACACACCTCTCCCCCTGTATTAATTACATTATAGTTTTATTTTCATTGATATTCACATATCATCTCCTTTCAAAAAACGTAGTTATTAAGAAAAAAAATTTATTATAATTCTTAAGATATCGAAGGATTATACCCCTGAATATGCTGAAAATCCACCATCAACAGGAATTACTGTACCATTTACAAAACTTGATGCATTTTCATCTACTAACCACAACAATGTACCTAATAGTTCCTCAGGTTTACCAAAACGTTCCATTGGAGTGTTATTAATTATCTTTTGAGCTCGTTCAGTGTAAGTTCCATCATCATTAATTAATAGAGCATGATTTTGTTGAGTTACAAAGAATCCTGGTGCAATAGCATTAACTCGAATCCCTACCTTTGACATATGAACTGCAAGCCACTTTGTAAAATTGCTTACTGCAGCTTTTGCTCCGCTGTAAGCTGGTATTTTTGTAAGTGGTGTAAATGCATTCATTGAAGAAACATTAATTATTACTGCTCCCTCTTTTTCAAGCATATCTTTTGTAAAAACTTGAGATGGAAGTAATGTTCCTAAGAAATTCAAGTTAAAAACAAATTCTACTCCTTGAGGATCTAGATCAAAGAATGTAATCAAATCTTCATTTGATTCTGAATCTTCTTTGTATAAGTATTCTTTTGTAGTTGTTCCTTTATGATGGTTTCCCCCTGCACCATTTATTAAAATATCGCAGCTTCCTAATTTTTCAGTAATTATTTTACGTGCCTCTTCTAAACTTTCTTTTTTCAAAACATTTGCAGATACACCAATAGCTAACCCACCATTTTTATTAATCTTATCAGCTGTTAAGTCAGCCTTCTCTTTTGATAAATCTAACACAGCTACTTTAGCTCCACATTCTGCAAGTGCCTCTGCAAAGCTTCCGCAAAGCACACCACCACCACCTGTTACAACTGCTACCTTATCTCGTAAATCTATGTTAAAAGGTATCTTCATAATCGCCCTCCTGTTTTTCTTATTTCTTTTGTAAAGCTTCCCATATTCCATTTATATATGTTGCTCCTAAAGCTCTATCATATAAGCCATATCCTGGTCTTCCAGTTTCGCCCCATATCATTCTTCCATGATCCGGTCTTAATGGACCTTCAAAATTTATATCACTGTAAGCTTTCATTATTTCATACATATCTAATGAACCATCTTTAGAATTATGTGATGCTTCTTCAAAAGACTTCTCCCCAGTTATTTTTATATTTCTTACATGGGCAAAATGTATTCTTCCTTTAGCTCCAAAATATCTAACTAGTTCTGGTATGTCATTTTTACTACTTACACCTAAAGAACCACTACATAAAGTAATACCATTATAAGGACTATCTACTAGATTTATAAACCTTTCTAGATTTTCTTTATTTGTAATTATTCTTGGTAATCCAAATATTGACCATGGTGGATCATCCGGATGTATAGCCATTTTGATATCTGCAATCTCTGCTACAGGTATTATCTGTTTTAAAAAGTATTTTAGATTATCCCAAAGGTTTTCTTCTGTTACATTCTGATACTGTTCTAATAGACCTTTCAGTCCACCTTTACCATAACTAGTATCCCATCCCGGTAACTCTAAATCTCCATTCAATGGATTCATTTTCTGTACTGTCTCTTCTTCATATATTAATGAATTGGAACCATCCTTCAATTCATAATCCAATGAGGATCTTGTCCAATCAAAAACAGGCATGAAATTGTAACATACAACCTTAATTCCTGCTTGTCCTAAATTCCTAAGTGTCTGTTTATAGTTTTCAATGTATCTCGCTCTTGTAGGAAGTCCTAGTTTTATATCCTCATGAACAGGTACGCTTTCTATTACCTCTAAAGCTAACCCTTTATCTTCTACTTTTTTCTTCAATTCCATTATCTTTTCTATTGTCCATACTTCTCCAACAGGCACATCATAAATTGCAGAAACTATGCCTACCATTCCTGGTATTTGTCTTATTTTATCCAGTGTAACTGGATCTGAATCACCATACCATCTGAATGTCATATCCATTTTTATTCACCTCAATTCATAAATTCTTAAAGCCCAATTCCAAAATACTTCTTAGAATTGTTATAGCAGATATCCTCGATCATACCTCCAAGCAATTCCATATCATAAGGAACCTCTCCCTTTTCAACCCATTCTCCAACAAAATTACACAGCACTCTTCTGAAATACTCATGTCTTGTGTAGGATATAAAGCTTCTTGAATCAGTAACCATACCAACAAATCTACTTAAAAGTCCCAAATTTGAAAGTGCAGTCATCTGTCTTATCATTCCATCCTTTTGGTCATTAAACCACCATCCAGAACCAAACTGTATCTTTCCTGGTATTCCTCCTCCTTGAAAGTTACCAATCATAGTTCCTATTACTTCGTTATCTCTAGGGTTTAAACAATATAAAATTGTTTTAGGAAGATTATTCTCCATATCCATAGAGTTTAAAAGCTTTGATAAAGGATAAGCAACACTATAATCTCCAATAGAATCGAATCCGCTATCAGGTCCAAGTAAATTAAACATTCTTGTATTATTATTTCTCAATGCACCTATATGAATCTGCATCGCCCATCCTAATGTAGAATACACTTTTCCTAAGAATATAAAGGTTCTTGTCTTAAATTTATTTTCTTCAAGTTTTGTTAAAGTTCCATTGCTAATTGCTTTAATGAAGATATCTTCTATCTCTTCCTCAGTTGCTTCTTCATAAAATACACATTCTAAAGAATGATCAGATATTCTACAACCTTCAATGTTGAAATAGTTTATTCTATTTTCTAAGGCATTAAGAAAATCTTCATATGATTCTATTTTTATACCACTTACTTGTGATAATTTATTAATCCAATCACTAAACCCATCATTACATATATTTATAGCTTTATCTGGTCTAAAGGTTGGAAGTACTTTCACATCAAAACTTTCATCATTTCTTATTATTTTGTGATATTCTAAACTATCTATTGGATCATCAGTTGTACAAATGACTTCTACATTTGACTTTTTTATAAGTTCTCTAGCCGTAAACTCTTCACTATTAAGCATTTCGTTACATCTATTCCAAATGACATCCGCTGTATTTTCACTTAATAATTCATCTATATTAAAATACCTTTTTAGCTCAAGGTGAGACCATTGATATAATGGATTCCCGATACAGCAGGGCATTGTTTTTGCCCAAGCCTTGAATTTATCATAGTCATTTGCATTTCCAGTAATGAATTTTTCTTCTATTCCATTACTTCTCATAGCTCTCCATTTATAGTGGTCTCCACCAAGCCATAACTCAGTAATGTTTTTATAGCTTTTATTTTCTGCTATTTCTTTAGAACTTAAGTGACAGTGATAATCATAAATTGGCATTTTCCTAGCATGATTATGATATAGTTCAATTGCTGCATTATTGTTTAATAAAAAGTTATCATCCATAAATTTTTTCATCTTACTCACCTTATCTTTGTACTCTTCCTGAAGCATCACCATTTACCAGTGTTTCAACTTCATCTACAGTTACTAAATTAAAGTCTCCTTTTATAGTGTGTTTAAGTGCTGATGCCGCTACTGCAAACTCTAGTGCTTCTTTAAAATCCTTCTCAGTATTTAATAATCCATAAATAAGTCCACCTGCAAATGAGTCTCCTCCACCAACTCTATCTACTATTCTTACATCATATTTTCTTGAGTGGTAGAATTCATTACCGTCATATATTAAAGCTGACCACCCATTATCCGAAGCTGAATAGCTCTCTCTTAAAGTTGTTACTACGTATTTAAAATCAAATTGCTCTTTCATTTGTCTAAATATATCCTTATAACCATCAAGCTCTAACTCACCTTTAGTAACATCTGTTTTACCAGGCTTGAATCCAAGTACCTTCTCTGCATCTTCTTCATTACCAATACATACATCTACATATTGCATTAGATTAGTCATAACTTCTTTCGCTCTTTCTGGCGTCCATAATTTCTTTCTGTAGTTTAAGTCAACTGATACTGTAACACCGTGTCTTTTTGCTGCTTTTAGAGCTTCTTCTGTCAATATTGCAGCTTTTTCACTAAGAGCAGGTGTTATACCTGAAAAATGGAACCATTGTGCATCTTTGAAAATTTCATCAAAATCAAAGTCTAATATATCAGCTTCTGCTATCGCTGAATTTGCTCTATCATATACAACTTTTGAAGGTCTCATTGAAGCTCCTGTTTCTAAGAAGTATAATCCTACTCTCTCCCCTCCTCTGGATATATAATCTGTAGTAACACCAAATCTTTTCAAATGATTTACTGCACTCTGTCCAATCGGATTCGCTGGAAGTTTTGAAACAAAATATGAATTAAAGCCATAGTTAGCTAAAGATACCGCAACATTCGCTTCACCACCCCCATATACTACATCAAAGATTTTTGCTTGTGTAAATCTTTCATATCCAGGAGTAGAAAGTCTTAACATAATTTCTCCCATAGTAACTACTTTTTTGCTCATTTTAATTTCCTCCTTTATCTATTGAATATCAGAACTGTTTCATTTTTCATTGTTCACGTGTGCATAAATTTCAAAAATAAAAATTGAAACTGCGAGTTTGAAACATTACTATTTTATTTTCATTGTTCACGTGTGCATAATCTTTAAAATAAAAAGCTTATCCTAAGTCTAATGTATTCCTAATCATTTCTAGCTTCTTTAACTTTTTCAACAAACTTTTTTGCAGTTTCAGTAATTAATTTATAGTTTCCATTTTTCGCACCTGCTGTTAACTTTCCACCCACGCCTACAGCAACACAACCATTTTTTATCCATTCATCAACATTCTCTAAGCTTACTCCTCCAGTAGGCATTAAAACAGCATGAGGTAAAGGTCCTTTTATTGCTTTTATAAAACTAGGTCCAAAAGCGCTTCCAGGAAAAACTTTAATAATATCAGCTCCAGCTTCCATAGCTGTTACCATTTCTGTAATAGTCATACACCCTGGCATATAAGGTATTTGATATCTATTACAAAGCTTACAAGTATCTAAGTCGAAGGAAGGACTTACAATATACTGTGCTCCTGCTAGAATCGCTGTTCTTGCAGTTTCTGAATCTAGTACGGTTCCAGCACCAACAATTAACTCTTCATCTGAAAAAGTGTCTTTTAACGAACTAATAACTTCAGTAGCTCCAGGTACTGTATATGTGATTTCAATGGCAGAAACACCTCCATTAATGCAAGCTCTTGAAACTTTCTCAGCTTGTTCACTATTTTCAGCTCTTACAACAGCAACAACACCAGTATCTATAATTTTATTTATAGTTTTAATTTTCCCAATCACAATCTTATCCCCCTTATTTTTATTTCACCATTTATATACTTCAAACGAACAAATCAGTTATTGTTCACGTGTGCAATACTTTTAAAAATTGAAAGCTTTATATAAAGCTTTTAATTTTTTCAACAGATTTTCTAATAATTAATTCTGAATTAATATATGTAATTTCTTTATGATCTTTATCTGAGTCGATTATTTTTAGTAATTTCTTAGTACCTTCTTCAGATATTTTTTCTATATAACGTCTTACTGTAGTTAATTCTGGTGATGTGAATTTAGAAAACTCACTTTCATCAAATCCTACAACTGAAATATCTTCTGGAACTGATAGTCCTTCTTCTTCAATAGCTTTAATCGCTCCAACAGCCATATCATCATTAGAACAAAAAACCACTGTAGGTTTATCTTCATTTTCTAAGATTTTTTTCATTCCATTATAACCGCTATTTAAACTATATTCTCCATTTGCAATATAAGATTTAATTATACTAATATTGTTATCTATTAAAGCCTGTAAGTACCCTTTTTCTCTCTCTTCAGTATTTAAATAACCTTCCTTACCTTTAATAAACGCTATTTTTTCATGACCCTCTTGAATAAGATAATCCACTACTTTGTATGCTCCTACTCTATCATCTGATAGAAAACAACTTACATCTTTAAATTCTACTAATCTATTAACAACAACAATTGGTATATTATTTTTTTGGGAATGTACTATAAAATCATTATCTTTTTCACTTTGACTAACTAATATTATTCCATCAAAATGCTTGGCATTAATTAAACTATAATCATTATAATCTTCCACACCTCTTATTACTAAATTATAATTATCTTTAATAACCTTGTTCACACCAATAACAGCTTTATGAAAGAAACTTGAAGAAGTCCCTTTTCCTAATGATGTAAAAAACAATCCTATGTTATACGATTTATCTAATTTTAAGCTTCTAGCATTATAATTAGGTATGTAGTTATATTGTTTAGCAATTTCTTTTATTTTTGTCTTTGTTTCATCATTTACAAGTGGACTATTATTAAGTGCTCTTGAAACAGTAGTATGTGAAACATTCGCTAATTTAGCTATATCTTTTATTGTAATACTCATAAATATTCCTTCTTTAACTTTATTATATCTAAATGATATCACATATTGCACACGTGTTCAATACTTTTATTTATACTGATGGTTAATCAAATATTCAATGTTCCGATGAAAAGATTCAAAAATCCTTCTTCAGATAGAACAAATTATTACAGCGAATAAAATCAATATTTTAGATTATTCAATTCAAAAACCACATATATAGCTTAATTTTATTATTGACAAAGTATACTTTTTTGCTTATTATTATAAATGAATTTATCGGATAAATAATGATTAAAATTTAAATATATAGATATTAAAAAATATCTAAGTGTAGAACATCCACTTCAAAAAAACTCAAAGTGGATGTTCTATATTTTTTTGCAATTAATTAGCTTACTAATTCATTGATATATTGATTTTACGAAAGGAGTTTTTATATGTCATTTAATTTAATCAAAGACTATAGTAACAATAAAAAATGTTATAAGAATTTATTTATAATAACCTTGCCAATAATTTTACAAAACTTAATAGCATCATCACTTAATATGCTAGACACCATGATGATAGGTAAAGTTGGAGAAACCGAGCTTGCATCTGTGGGTATTGCAAATCAATACTACTTTTTATTCACTTTATTTATACTAGGTGTAAGTAGTGGTTGTGGAGTACTAATTGCACAGCTTTGGGGCAAAAAAGATAAGGATAATATAAGAAAGGTTTTAAGTAAATCTTTAACTGTATGTTTACTTATATCAGTATTTTTTGTCTTTGTAGGTCTTATAATGCCAGAAAAAATAATGGCACTCTTTAATAAAGATACATCTGTTGTGGCTATTGGTAGTGAATATATGAAAATAACAGTTATAAGTTATATATTTACAGGGATTACTTTTACTTTTGCTTCTGCTCTTAGAAGTATTGAAAATACTAAATTACCTATGTTTGCAAGTTTAGTAGGCCTTATTGTTAATGGAGTGTTAAACTATGCTCTTATATTTGGAAATTTCGGAATGCCTGAACTTAAAACTGAAGGTGCTGCAATAGCAACTCTTATTGCAAGAACATGCGAGTGTATAATAATATTATTTGGTGTTTATTTTAAAGATAAAGTATTAAACATAAAACTGAGTGATTTAAGGGGATTATCTAAAAAACTAACTAAAACATTATCAACTGTGACTATACCAATAGTTTTAAATGAAGCTTGTTGGGGACTTGGTAATGTAACATACATTGCAATTTACGCAAGAATAGGTACTCGTGCCGCTGCATCGATTCAAATATGTTCAACTGTAATGAACTTATTTATGATATTTACTTTTGGTCTTGCTTATGGTGCAGTAGTCATAATAGGAAATGAAATTGGTGCTAATAGAACGGATGTTGCTATAGAGTCCTCTAAAAGAATATCTACATTATCTATATTAATATCTATAGTTTTAGGTGTTTTACTTTTCATGTTGGCCAAGCCTATAATTTCTTTCTTTAATGTATCAGATGAAGTTAAAATAGCTTCAACTTATATACTATATGTATATTCAATTGTTATGGTTGTTAAGGTTTATAATGCGGTGATGCTAGTAGGAATACTTAGAGGGGGTGGTGATGCTACTTATGGTTCTATACTTCAAGGATTCACACTTTGGTTTATAGGTATCCCTCTAGCCTTTGTAGCTGCTTTTATACTTCATCTACCTGTGTATTTTGTTGTTGCCTTTACAGCCGTTGAAGAAATTACAAAAGTGTTCTTTATCATAAGAAGATTTAAGTCATTTAAATGGATAAGAAATATGGTAAATGATAACCCAGATAAAAATCTTACCTTAGCAGAACAAAGTATATAATTCAGGGACTGTAGTAGATTTGTGTTTACACAAATCTACTACAGTCCCATTTTTTTAAACCATCTATCTTACCAAACATTAATCTCTGTTATTCAATAACATAATATACTTTCTAATCATTCTTTATTATAGAGATTCCAAGTTAAAACTAAATTTATGCACACTCAAAACTCATAGAAACACTGGGATTTTGAGTATGTATAAATAAAGTTTAACTATGGATTCTCTATAGGTTGAGTTACCATGTTGTATTTTAATATTTCTTCTTCTGTCATAAAATATATATCATTTGCTGGTGCTGCATAAATTGTGTACCAGTAGAAATCATCTTTCCCTAACATATCTTCTATATATTTTCTGTTCATTTCATGATCTGGATGATCCTTTGGAAGATCTTTGGCTTCAGTACCGCTAGTATCACTCCATGAATGAACTCCTATCTTTGCCCCCTGTTCCATGGTTCTTTCATTTCCCGCAAGGAAAAAATCACTTCCACCAGAAGCAACTAGGCTTTCTTTTGTTAAGTGTGTATTTAACCCTTGCTCACGAATCCAACTACACATTGGGAAGTTCGCTTCATCATCATTAGACCCAGGAACTTCAAGCATAACAATAGTGGTTATTTGAGGATTTTCTGAAACAACCTTTTTTAGCTGTTTAGGAGTCTTGCTATTTATTTCACCATTCATAAAGAGCATTTCTCCATCTACTCTAAACTCAGTTATTTCTTTTGAATTAATAAAAACAGAATATGCCATCATTCTTGATTGAGGAATAAAAGCAAACACTCCAACTATCACAATCATTATTGAAAGTATAATTAAACTAATCTTTTTTTTCATTCTTTCACTCTCCAGTATATAGATTTCTTAACTTGTCTATCTATTATAGTACCTCATTTTGTAATGTGGTAGATTTGTAAGATTTCAAATACTGAGCAGGATTCTTTTGTAGATTTTCCAAAAATACCTTTATATCCATATAAGTAATTATAAATGCGATTTTTTATTTCAACGTTTTCACAAGAGCACTTCTTGTTTTTGATAACTGTTCATTTTTTATAATGAAATTCCATACTGGCTCAAATTTCTTCCATGCTCCAGCGTAAGTAAAATGTTTCAATTTCATTTTCAAATGCTCATGTTCACTTGATGACTTAATAATATTACCCCATTTATAAAAATTATTATAGGCTCTTTTATAACCCACTTCCATCTGCTCTTTTGAGATTTTGGGATGAGAAAAAACAAGATGCCTTGTATCATATAATTTCCATTCTTCTGTAAGTATTCTTCCTTCTTCTTTCATTTTTTCAAATAGTGCAGTTCCTGGATATGGTGTCAATATATGATTTGTAGCTGTTGTAATACCGCTATTTATTGCCCATTGAGTAGTTCTATCGAACACATCTAAATTATCTTTGTCTAATCCAAATATAAAACTACCATTTATCATTATGCCTAGCTGATCAAGTCGCTTAATTGCTCGCCTATAATTATCTACTAAATTCGATCGTTTATTTGTTAGCCTTATATTATCTTGATTAATACTTTCAAATCCAATAAATGCACTTCTGAAACCCGCTTCATAAGCTAGTTCAATCGTATCATCATCCAAGACAGAATCTACTGTAATTGCACCTTGGAAAAACTTATTCATACCTTTCATCTCTCTAAATAATTCTCTTGATAGTTTTTTATCTGCAAATAAATTATCATCTAAAAAATATAAATGTCTTCCTTTCATACTATCAATTTCTTCAAGAATCCTATCTATTTTGTAGGTATAAAATGATTTTCCACCTTTATAAAAAGAGCTTATATAACAAAAAGAACACCGATTCGGACATCCTCTAGAGAAAACCATTGAATTTGGTACAAGGTATTTTTCGCTTTTTATTAAATCTCTTCTTGGTAGTGGCAAATAGTCAAAAGAGACTGCTCCTTGATTATAATAATCTAACTCTTTACCTTCCCTTAGGTCTTTCAAAAACTTAGGAAAGCTACTTTCCCCAAGTCCAATTAACACTGTATCTGCATGCATCTTTGCCTCTGTTGGCATTGATGTCGCATGCACTCCACCTATTGCAACCTTTATCCCATTAGACCTATAGTGATCTGCTATTTTATATGCTCTATGTGAATTCGTTATATACGTTTCAATACATACTAAATCTGGTTCATCATCTAGTATAACTTCTTGTATGTGCTCATCAACAATTTCAATTTCATCGGACTCATCACACAACGAAGCAAGTGTTGCCAATCCCAGTGGTGGAAAAAGAGAATACTTAATTGGTCTCCAAAAGGGACTTTTTGCTTCTTCTAAAGCAGGTAGTATAAACTTAATTTTCATATAAAATATTATCCTCCTGTTCTAGCTTTTTTTATTTGAGTTATTTATAATACGTCCTCAGGTTCATACACTAATAAATCACCTGGTTGACATTCTAATACTTCACATATCTTTTCAAGTGTAGAAAATTTAATAGCTTTTGCCTTATTATTTTTAAGAATTGATACATTAGCAATCGTAATTCCAATACGCTCTGACAATTCAGTTACACTCATTTTTCGCTTTGCTAACATAACATCTACGTTTACGATTATTGCCATTTTATCACCTCATATTGTCCACTCATTCTCTTCTCGAATATCACTTGCCTTACTAACTAAATGCGAAATTGCAGCTGTTACTACTGAAAAAGCAACACCGGTAAACACAATGAATAACGAAGCAATTAAAACACCTGGATGGTTCATTCCAATGAATAAATATAGACAATTCATGGCAAAGAAAAACATTGCATCAATCATTGCTAGATGAGAAATCCGTTTTAGGATTTTTGCATTACTTTGTGTAAACGATTGATCATTGGCAATAGAAACAGCAATCTGCCAACCGTTGTAAAGCACTAAGTAACATGGAATAGCAGTAATGAGTATAAGTATCATCCAAGGCCAAAACCAGGATAAAAATTCAGGATGATAAGAGACAATGCTCATTCCAAAATAAGGTACCATCCAGGCATAAATTATTACTCCACATAATGCCATACCAATAATAATGATTTTTAACCAATATGCTAATTGTTGTTGATTCATGCTATCCCCCCTTATATACCTATATAATAACACGTCATTTATCACGTTTCAATATATTTTTATCGTAAAACGATAAATATTATATGTAGTACAATAAAACCACATAGTTTTCTATGCCATGCCTTTTATAAAGAAGCATCAAAATAATTAAACCATTTGTTTAACTCTTGACATATATCTTATACTTCTATATTATTTTATATAAAAGAGCATATGCCAATAATTACATAAGTGTATTATGCTAATTTAACTATTTTTTAGGGGGAATAATTATATGAAAATTGCATTACCATCTCGAGAGAATCGTATAGACGATCATTTTGGTCATTGTGAATACTTTACTGTTTTTACAGTTGACAAAGATAACAAGAACATAATTTCTGAAGAAAAGATTTCATCACCAGAAGGCTGTGGTTGTAAATCAAATATCGCACAAACTTTATCAGATATTGGTGTAACAATTATGCTTGCAGGTAATATGGGTGCTGGTGCAGTACGTGTGTTAAACAACGCTGGAATTGAAGTAGTACGCGGATGTTCAGGCGATCTTAAGACTGTTGCACTCAAATGGCTAGAAGGCATTATTTCTGATTCTGGTGATTCCTGTGATCACCATGAATGTCATAACTAAATCAATCAAAAGTAAAGCCCCTGTGGCTACCATAAAAAAATGTATATAAACGGAAGTGGGTATCCCCACTTCCGTTTATGTATTGCCAATTATAATTATACTCTAGTTACTACCCCTCTTTTAATTCCATAGTGCAGGTTCTTCGTAAAATTCCCAACGCACTATTTTATTTTCTGAATTAAAATAAATATTTAAATATAAATCATTAGATAAGCGTTCATGATATCCATAATAGGAATAGTAGTATGAAATAGTTTGTTCTAAATCTCCCTCGTTTTTATATCTTGTAAAAGAATATTCACCTAGAAGATTCTCTACTTCCGTTGCACTCATATTCTCTTTCAAATAATTTTTTGTTAGGTCGTCTATCATAAAATGCCTAATAGTTTGACTCTTCTTCCACTTTTCTGATGAAAAGTTAGTATATTGCATGCACACCATCTCATTAGCACCAATAATTATTATTAAACCAATTACAGCACCTATTATTGATGCTTTTCTGATATGTTTCTTATACTTCAACATAACAAAAATATTTGAAATTACCATTGCTATTAAGGGAATACAAATTACTGCATCCACTAAAAAATACTCTCCAGTTCTAATAAAAATTATGTAAAAAAACAATAAAAACAAACTAGCTACAAAAATAAACATCTCTCTAAGTGTAATTAGAAATATTCTTATACAATCTTTCATTATTTTAATCACAACCACCTCCATATGGCATAATAAAATACCACTCTTTTGTTTTCTAAATATCCTATACAGAATTCAAATTATATCTTAGGTACATGAAAAAAATAAACAAGTCAGATTGCGAAGTAATTTTGAGTATTTTCTAGGCACTCAATAACGAGCATACTGACTGTATGTAAGTGATTGAGTAACGACGAAAATACTCAAAAGGACGAGTAAGATGACTAGTTTATTTTTTGAATGTGCCTTATACCATTATAATCGTAAATAGTAAATGAGCAACAACTATGGAGGCTTATTAACAATAACTTCAAAGTTTAGATAAAATAAACGTGATTTATTTAAAAAAATTATTTAATATCATAAATATTTTCTTTATTATTGGTTAAACTATTATTGGATAAGTAGTAATCTAGTTAAGATTTACAGTAGCTCAATAGAGTTTTTTGTAAATCCATCAAAGATATTATATAGGTTATATTGCTTATATGGTATCGATGATAAGATTTTTCATTATAGATATTCTATGATGAGAGGTTATACTAAGATTAAGTACGGTGCTTTTTGTATCTTACTTAGTTGAACTAATTGTTATTATAGATGAATTTATCTATCTATAACGGCGATAGTAAGATTATTACGTACTCCAGTAGGCACTGTATTATTTTATAATACAGTGCCTACTTAAATTTATATTATATTTTATAAAATACAAATATCTTTAATAATTATTACTCTAAATCAAAGTTATTATTAAGCTTCTTTAATAACTTCAGTAATACTTCCTTTTCTTCTACAGAAAAATCTTTATATGCTGTTAAATAAACTTCTTTAGAAATATCATTAAATTTTTCTTCAATTTCTATACTTTTTTCAGTAGTTTTAACGTATGTTACTCGTCTATCTTCTTTACTCTTTTCCTTTTTTACATATCCTAATTTTGATAACTTGTTTACCAATACTGTAACAGTAGACTTGTCTTTCCCTATTAATTCCCCTATTTCCTTCATAGTTAGTTTTCCATCATTATCGTACAATACTGTAAGAATATTTCCATATGAAGGCACTAGATCATTCAATCCTTTTTCCTTCAATTTTTTTTCAATAAAATTAATCATTTTTTTCTTAGTTTTACTTATAAAATATACTATATATTTATCATTCATAATGTAACTCCTGTTTCTATCTATTATTTTTACATGCCTTACTTAATTATAATATTATATAAACTATTAATCAATTCGCAAGAAAATAGTTTGACATAAAACTATTTTATCATCATAAATAGTTTTGAATCAAACTATTTTACGAGGGAGTTTTTATAATGACTAATAATAGATTTAGAACAAGGAAGCCACTAAGGTAGAACTATAATTAACCTTGATTTATAGAGTGAAGTGATACTTATGAGATATGAAGGTACAGAGCTAATTTGATTAATAACTGTTCTTGAGCAACACTTATTCTTGAGATATGATAATATATGACTATGTACTAAAATATTACAAATAAGGCAAACAATAAAAATCGCATTCTTTTATAACCGTTCTCACTATTTTTATTGCTATATAACCTTTATTTGTATCAAAATTATTATTGGAGGTATTTCATATGACACGAAAAATATTAGTGAAACCTGAGGATATAATCGACATAAAGGATGTCTTAAGGAGATTTCAAGAGGGATATACAAATAGAAATGTGGACAATCTAGATAATTATATGAATGACTTATTTATCAATGATGATAGAATAATAACTGTAGGAACTTCTCGTAGTGAATGGTGTTTTGGTCTTAATGAGCTAAGAGAGTTACTTGAAAGCGATTGGAAATTTTGGGGAGATATTGTTGTTGATTCTGAGAATTCTAAAATTAATTCTAAAGACAGTACTGCTTGGTTTTTAGCTGATTGCACTCTAACTTGGGATACTCCTGAAGATTTTGATGAATGGTGTGAAGACTTAGTAGCAGATTATTTTGAAAAAGAAGGACGTTATATAAACTATAAGTTAATGTCAAAGTTGGCAATGATGAATTTAAAATTAGCCTGTTTAATAGACTCCTCACACGGGAAAAAAGGACTTAACGTCCCTTTGCCTGTAAGATTATCAGGTGGACTAATTAAGAAAAACGATAAGTGGTTTATTAACAAACTACACTTCTCAACACCTATGTCAAGTTACCCTGAATGGAGAATAGATAGAGATAATGTTGATTCATTGAAGTATTATAACGAAGTAAAAGAGAGAATGATTAAATTTAACAAAAAGTATAGTGGCGAATCCAGAGAAACTATTATTGAACTTCTTAATGGCTTACAAATTAAATATTTATGTAAAACCGCCAATGTAAAAGATACTATAAAGAATATGTTTTTATCCTATGATGATATATATGTAGTAGACCCTAATGAGAATCCAGCTGCTATAGGTAGTGAAAACATTGAAAAAATGATATTACAACAGAGAGAAAAATGGGATGAAATGAAACTTAATATTAACGAATCAATTATAAGTATTGAAGGAGATACAGCATCTATTGTTTCATGTGGTCTTTTAAAGAAAGCTTCAACCTCAGATGAATTACTCTCAAAAGAGTGGAATAATATTAAAGAAACTTTACAAAAAGAAGGGAAAGGTACAGACAAGCTATTAGAAGTACAAAAACAAATTGCTTATGCCTTCAAAGAATTATCATTTGGTGAAGAGTCTTTGTGGGAATTTAGATTTGAAGCTTTAGCAGTAAAAGAAGAAAATAAATGGAAATTCCATAACATTCAATTTTCTTACCCTTCATTATATGTACTTGACGGAAATTATAACATGACACCTTTACTTTAATAATTTCTATATTCAAAGCCAATAATATCTTTATAATTACTTTCTTATAAAGGTGTAAATAAACTCTTGGACCTAATATCCAAGAGTTTATCTATATATTATATTAATAATTTACACGAACAAGCCAAAATTTAATTTTCTTATTGTTCCACCCAAGATCCCATGGGACATTGTCTCTATCTGTATTGTGACAAGTAACTAAAGAATAACCTTTGGAATCAGCTCCAGTTACAACAGATATATGAGTAACTTTACCTTTCTTTTCATATGCTACAAAATCTCCAGGCAATAGTTTATATGCTGCTTTATATACTTTCTCATAATCTCCATATGCTATTAATGATGCTCTACCATTGTAAATCATATAGTTTTTAAACTTTCCTGAATTTAGCCATGCTCCAGTAGCTCCACCTTTATTATAATTCCAAGCACGATTTTTAGAAAACTTTCCTCCCTCAAATAAAACTTGAGAAGCAAAGTTTGCACAATCTCCACCTTTAGGATTATAATTTCTATATTCTTTATTATACTTAAAACCGTATTTTTCTTCACTTGCAGCACCACAATATCTCCGAGCGTACTCAACAGCATTTTGCCTTCGTTCCCCTATATCTGAAAAATCTCTTGAACTTTGAGAAGTTATAAATTCTTTTATTGAATTACCTTTTAAATTTTCTAAATTCAGAGAATCTGCAAAGGGGTCCTTATACCATTCCTTTGTAATTACCCATTTATCGTCCTTCTTCATTATATTCATAAAATGAGTAGTTCCTATTCTAGCTTTATTTACTTCTCTCAGATTTTCATAAACATACTTATACTCTGTTGAACATACTAATGAGACTGTATATTTTTCTTCATTTCCTTTAATCTTTTTAATCATTACTATAGAAGATATATCATTAAACTTTACCCCTTGTTTTTGTTCCCAATTATGAATATAATTTACCTTCTTTTTTTCATATTCGTATGCCCAAACTCCATATTTGGTTTTTGTATCATAAAAAGATTCTATACCCTCCAAATCTCTATTTAATATAGCTTTATTTCTGTTTTTAAAAATTTGATTTATGTAATTAGCAACATCTTCATTGAAATTAGTATTAGTGGTTAATTCCTTTTTAGATTCAAAAGCTTTATTGATTTTCTCAATATAGTCTTTTACGATATCTTCTTCAATTGGCGCACCATTGTACCAAGCTTCCCCATTCTTGTATTTGTCACCAAAATATCTGGCTTTTAAAATAATTTCAGGTCGATACTCAAAGTGTAAAATATCAAAATGCGACCATTTACCTCCCCAGATGAAATTATGTTTTTCAAATATTTCAACAACTTCCTTAGGAAACGAAACTAATCTTTTTTCTCCCTCTTCCCTAGAAGTCCATTTCCAATAATCTCTATTATCACGCTTTAGATCAATAGCAATTCCAAATGAATGTGGACTTAATCTATTAGTTCCTGAAATATAACGGTAGTTATATGTGCCATTGGCAGGAAAAACGTAAGAATAAATATCCTTTCTTTGTTCCGAAAGAGATTTAATTTCTTTCATAACAGCTTCTAGATTTTCTGCAGCTTTATTATTACCATTGAATTGATAATATCTATATCCTATATTTGCATTCTTTAGATTAGATTCAATCTGCTCCTTTGACCCACCATAAACTTCACTCAATAAGCTATATACCCTAAACCGACCTGGGTCAAAATTTTCATCCATTAATTCAGTGATCGCTTCTAAAGTATACCTTTGTTCCATCATATCCTGTAAATCTGGGTCAGCTAATTTTTCATCATAATTCTTTTCCTTCTTATCATCATAAAGAATTTTTTCACCTGATTTCATTAATAGATATACCATTCCATTATCATCACATTCTATATCTTCAATGTACTCAGGATAAGCTAACATTAAAGCTAGAAGGTCCTGTTTTATTGTCACATTATAGCTATTTATACTTGGTTTATTAACGAAATCACTTTCATCTGAAGCTTTTACTGAAAATTTCGTATTTACCAATAAAAAAAGAACCGTTATACAAACTGTTAATTTCTTTACACTCATTTTCATACCTAATACCCTTCTTTTTGTATATAGATTTAGATGTATATATATTAATATTAGATATTTCATAAAAAACATACTGTATATTTAAATAAATATTATGTTATAAATACTGGTTATCGTTTAATATGATTTGATTTAGTTTTAATACTATGTTATTATTAATTAAATGAATATTCACTTATAGTTTTAGAAACAATATCTGGTATAAAATTAATATTATTATACAAAGATCACCACTTTAAAAATACATATTAATTTTATAATACTCAGCAGAGTTTTACGCATACGAATTTCGTAAGCTTACCTGTCAAATTTCCACTTTATTTAATTTTTAATATTAGGCGTAATTTTATAATAGATATATTTGATGGTTTTATTCTCTGCTGATTTTAAAACCGCATTAAGAGATATTCATCATTATAATAGGGACAGTTCATAAAATATTATTAACTGTCCCTATTATTTATTTCTCCATCTTAGTCTAACTTCTATATAAAGTAGTTTATTTTTAAATATACTTATACTTTTTTTCATACTCTGAAGCTTTAAATTTCTTCTCTAATTATCTTCTTTCATAAATTTTTGATGGACAAAAAAGGACCCTATAGAAAGTAGAATAGTCATTATACATGAAGCAATGAATATTGGGGATGTTGGGTCTGTAATGGTTGTTCCTAAAAAAGTTGCAGCAATCATCCTAGGTAATAAGCCTACTATTGAACCTAAAACATACTTTTTATAGCTGATTCCCATTGCCCCTAGAGACATACTGACAACATCTCCAGGTAATATCCCAATCATTCTCAATATATATGAGATAAACCATTCATGTTTTGATTTAATAGTTTGAAGCTTTCCTACATTTTTATATTTTATAATCAGTCTATCTAATAAACCTTTACCACAAAATCTACCTAACCAATAAGGTATAGATACACAGACAAACAGTCCAAGTAGATTGATAAGTACTCCCCACAAGGGAGAAAATATCATCCCTGAACTAATATAAAGTGCCATTAAGGGAAATACAACACTTAATGATTTAACCATATACATCCCAATAATTGTGATTGCCGCTAAAAAATAACTTTTAGGAACATAGTTTAACATTTCCTCAACAGTTATTTCCCCCCAATAGCAACTTATTAGAATAGCAATAATTATAATACTTATAATTGGCAAAATACGTAAAGCCAATAAAATTGAATTTATATATTTATCACGTATCAAAGTTTATAATCCTCCTGTAAGCTACACTTAATGTAACTATTTACATTAAGACAATATTTTATTATTAAAATATTGTCTTAGCTTTATACCCCTTGTTTTTACTGCGTTTCTAAATTAAAATGATCCACCCATCTTTTCAAGGAGCAATAAAACATTTATGTCATATTTTACATTATAAGATATAAAAATACGAAGTTCAAATTTATTTATATTTGAACTTCGCATTTTTTAGCAAGTGCTGCAATCTCAATAATTTTACGTCCTGTTAACTAATTATAGCATGTCCACCTATTTCAAATTTTATTGAGTAGTATCTTTCTTATTTGCAATTACTACATGTCATACATAAATGTGATTCTTCCCAAAGTTCTTCTGCAACTGGTGCCCATTCTTTAGAAGCTTCAATAGTCTTATTTGTAAGATCAACTACATCTTCTCTATCCATTGGTTGTGTTGATTTTGCCCCTGATTCCTGTACCATTTTCTTAAGCATTTCTGGATTATCTAGTAAAGGACAAGGTCTAAGCATATTTTCATTAAATGGTTGATGTTTTCTATATTGTTGGAATAAAGGTTGTTGAAGTGCTTCTATAAGACTTACTTCTTTAATGTTAGCAGTTGAATAATGTATGAATGCGCATGGTTCTACATCACCATTAGCATTGATATGAAGATAATTTCTACCTCCAGCAATACATCCATTAACATATTCTCCATCATTCCAAAAGTCCATTGTAAATAACGGTTTTGTTTTTCTATATTCACGTATTTTATAGTACATATGCTTTCTTTGCTCTGGTGTTGCTAAAAGTTCTGGTACTGCATCTTTTCCAAGTGGCATATATGTAAAGAACCATCCAAAATAGCAACCTTTTTCTATCATAAAATCTATATATTCTTCTGATGAAATTGTTTCTTCATTCTTACTGTGATAACATGAAGAGAAACCAAATGGTATGCCATGGTCTCTTAAAAGATCCATTCCATCAATTACTTTCTTATATGTACCTTTTCCTCTTCTCATATCAGTATCTTCTTCAAAACCTTCTATACTAATTGCAAATGTAACATTTCCAACTTCTTGGAGTTGTTTAGCATACTCTTCATCAAAAAGTGTTCCATTTGTAAATGCTAAGAATACACAGTCGTTATGTTCTTTTGCAAGTTTGATTATATCATGTCTTCTAACAAGAGGCTCTCCACCTGAGAAAATATACATATGAGTACCAAGTTCTTTACCTTGCTTGATTACACTACTTAATGTATCATAATCCATTGAATCATTTTTCTCATATTCCGCTGCCCAACACCCTATGCAATTAAGGTTACATGCTGAAGTCGGATCCATTAGTATTGCCCAAGGCACATTACAATCATATTTTTTCTTACTCTCGTCTATTTTTCTTAAACCTTCTATTCCAGCATTAATCGCGAAATTCATTAAAATTGTTTTTCTTATGTTTGGATGAATTTCAGTCATTAAATTTTCAATAAAAGTATGCCAATTACTGTCTTCATCTTCCCAAACTTTTACAATTGCCTCGTATTGTTTTCTTGTTGCATCTAGCATTGGTATCTTTCCAGCCCAATCAGCTAACTTTGAAATATTATTAATTGGATCTTTTTCAAGATATTTAATTCCTTCCTTAAGAACCACCTTGCTTAATAATTTTTTTGTTGATTTCATAGTACTTCTCCTCCTTTAAAATACAAATCATAATAAACTAATGATCAATATAATTAATAGTTTGAAAACATAATCTATTTAAAAATTAATAAAAAGGCTTGTTTCATGCGTCTGGATAAAGAAACCTATGTTTCGATGCAACTACGGTTGTTGACTTTATAACTTTCAAGCTACTCATTTTTAATAATTAAAGTGATGATATAGCAGATATAATATTTTCATTATTAAAGCCCTTTCCCTCAGAAACTTGCTTAATAATAAACATAATACTAGAGTAGTGTATGAGCTCTAGCCTTTCTTTTTTGCAATTAACTTTATCCTTAGCGCTTTGTAAAGCAATTTGATTAATAGAATGATGTAATGTTTTTATTCTTTTATTAATTCTTTCAAACATTTCTCCTTCTTCTCGTTTTATTGCAATCCAAATCTCAATAAGAAGTAATACTATGTTATTATTGTCGAATTCTTCATGCCATTTATTATTAAGATATTTTATTTTATTAATTAATGCCATTTCAGAATTATCATCAATAGCCTTAATGTCTTTTTCGATAGTTTCAATAAGATAATACACAGTATTTTCAAATATTTCATCCTTGTTTTTAAAATAATGATACATTGTTGTACGCTTCATATTACAACTTTCAGTTATATCAGTCATGCTTGCTTTGTAGTAACCTTTTTCAACAAAAACATTAAAGGCTTTTTTTATTATCTCAATCCTAAGTGCTTGCGAATCAACTATTTTAGGCATTCATCATTTCCTTCCTCGTATATAAGTATTAAATATCACTTTTTTCGACACCTGTGACTAAAATAATTATAACTATTATAGTCACAGGTGTCAATATAAATTTTCTAAAATAAACCATATGATTAATAATAAGGGAACAATTCATATAGTTTATGAATTGTTCCCCTTATTATTAATTATTCAAGATTTAGAGTATACTACTTAACTCTACTCCAATCCCAGCGATTTTTCACCTTTTTACACTCTTTTATATTCATCTTTTTTATAAATTTTAATATAAAATAATCCCCAACTAACGAACCATAACCAATTATTAGTGAAATGATATTACCATTTTTAACTTTTACAATATTGTTTATTGCTTCAACTTCTTCTATATTTGTAGATTGCCCAATTCTAAGTAATGCTTCCAAACTATCTATGGATACTTGACCTAATAATACTGATAAAGAACAAAACATTCCTATTAAAATTACAGCAATAAAGCCTAAATTTATAATTCCACTATCAGTACCATTTTTTCCAATTAAAATATTTCTAACAAAAATTACAACTGTAAAAATAAATAATAATAAAGCTAAGGAAATATTAATAAGCGAAAACCACGTAAACATATAGTCACCCCATTTTAAATATAATTACTCTTTCTATTAGATTAATTTTACCATTTATGTAATAAATATTTATTATATATGTATTATAACATCAGATACAATATAATGCAATATATAATATCAAATAACCTTTAATAGAGATTATATTATTATTTTACATCTTATTTCTCAACACATGAACTCAACCAAAACAACTCTTTGGTTGTTTCTTAAAGAAAAATAGCACTAAATAAAAGATATTTATATTTTGAGTGTCTTCATCGTGCATTTTTTTAACAGATCATATTTTCTAAAGTAAATGAAACTTTAGAATGTTGATGATTTAAATGTAAGGCTATGTTTTAATATAATTTGAAATATAGCAAAAAAAATTATAGATGGGATTGTCCACCTATAATGCTCAATATAAGAAGATTATGAATTGAAATACTTTGGATTAAACTCAAACATTTTATAACTTAAGGGAATAATTATTTTTTTCGATTTTATACAAATAAATGCTGATTATAATTTCATTGCCTTCCATATCTTCTTTATAAGACTCATCATCAATCTGTCTTATTCTTTTGAATCCTAATCTTTCAAGCAGTTTCCACGAATTCTCATTATTTATGTCACAGTCGCCATATACTTCTTTCACATCAACTGTATTAAATAGGTGTTCTAAAAGTTTTTTGCCTGCTTCTGTCGCATACCCCTTCTTCCCATAATCAGGATTAAAATCAAAATCCATAGAATAATCATCGTCTTCGTCCACAAAATATCCTATACTTCCTATAACAACATGTTTATCCTTAAGTTCGACAACGAGTCTACTGTCTTTATCCTGCCATTCTTTAATCAGTTCTTTAACCTCATCTTCTGACATAGGATAAAAATCTTCATACCTTGCTACTTCTTCATTGCTGAAGTAGTCATATATGTCGTTGAAGTCCTCAATTCTATAATTTCTAAGTATAAGATGTTCTGTCTCCAAACATATCATTTACTTTCCCTCCTATCAGTCTAATAAATAATCTTAATTTACTATTAATTACGATTGTTTATTAGATTATAGTTTTATACAACACTTATCATAACATAATTTACAAAATATTACACACGCTATACATATATTGGCTCTCTATTTTTTAAATATCCCCCTTACCCTCTTCAAGCATATTTTTTCAGTTTTAAAACTTGCATTAATTCTAAATACATGATATAATACACAGAACATAAGTTGAACAAGCCTTTGTTTAACTTCATATTAAGTTTTTTAAAATTATATTATTAAGGTGTACAACTTTTCATTAAAACCTACGAAATAAAATCATTTAGTTAGAATATCTTCTTTATTTTTCATTTTGATTAAATTTTCCGGATTTTTAAAGTGTTATAAATGTAATTTTTATAAACCTTATTAGGTTGTTATTGTTATGCAAATTTTTAATAAATAGCTTATTCCTTATTAAAAAATACGTAGGAACTAAGTTTTATTTTCCATGCAAAATTTTAAGTTTTCTATAAGATTGATACTCATATCCGAAATCAACACATAGAACATAAAATTTCATAGTAGATTTGATAATTACATAACTTTAAAGGATTTTAACTCAAATTTTAATTTATACAAGTCCATAACTCGATGATGCGCCGAGATTTTGGGACGTGATAAATTAATTTTCGTAATAAAACCCTATAATAAGAGTGTTAAATAATATATAACTTCATATGAACAATAAAAAAATAAATTCCAAAGGAGGAATATACTATGACATTAATTTTTGAACTGGCAACTTTATTTTTAATAACTGCCTTTACTAATGTTCTTGGAACATTAAAAACACTATTGATTTCTAAAAAAATCATGAACCCTGTATATTTAGTAGTATTCGTTGATGCGATGATATTTGCTACTATAGTATCTAAAGTAACTAGCTCGGTGGGTATTCACTATACATTAGCATTCGCACTAGGTAAAAGTATGGGAGTATTTATCGGAGGTAAAGTTGACGATAAATTAGCATTAGGAATAATTGAGATTGATCTTTTCTTATCAAATAAAGATAAGATGATAGCTGTATCTGAATCTTTAAGAACTGTTGGATATACTGTAAACAACTATCCAGTAAGGGGTAACCACGGAGATAGACGTTATAAAATCGAAGTTGTTATCAAGAAAAAAGAATTTAAGATTTTCGAAAATATACTTGAGAAATACGATATATACGATCCAACAATGAAGATCAAAAACGTTTCTAAAATACATGGTAAAATAACACCAACAAATGTTATACCAGCACAGAAAACTTTCTTTAAAAGAAAAAGAAGACTTTCAGCTTAAAGCGCACGAAAGTCTTCTCCACGAATATATAGTACAAGCATTGCAAGGTACCGCTTGTACTATCCTTCGCCCCTTGCACATTTATGAACCGTCCTCATCTTTTCCTTATCTTACCTATCTATTTTCACTTTCCTCAATTATCTTTCTTCCCATAAGAACACCCATTACAGATGCCATCATAAGTCCTCTAGTCCATCCACTTGAATCTCCAAGACAATGTAATCCTTTAATATTAGTCTCAAAATTCTCTGTAATCTTTATCTTATTACTATAGAATTTTATTTCTGGACCATAAAGTAATGTCTCTCTACTAGCAAATCCTGGAACAACAGTATTCATAGCTTTTATAAAGTTTAGTATATTTAACATTGTTCTATATGGAATTGCTGATGTGATATCACCTGCAACTACATCTGGAAGTGTTGGCTTTAAATTTGACTGTGTTAACTCATGTTGCCAAGTTCGTTTCCCATCAAGTATATCTCCATATCTTTGGGCTAATATTTTTCCATCTCCAAGCATATTAACTAATTCTGCAACCTTCTTACCATATTCTATTGGCCTATTGAAAGGTTCAGAAAAATTGTGAGAGCTCAATATAGCTAAATTTGTGTTGTTGGATTTCTTCTCTTTATAAGAATGTCCATTCACCACTGCTAAATCATTATCATAATTCTCCTGACTAACGAATCCTCCTGGATTTTGACAGAAAGTTCTCACCTTGTTTCTGAATGGTTCTGGATATCCTATAAGCTTTGACTCATAAAGAACATTATTTACTCTTTCCATAACTTCATTTCTAACTTCTACCCTTACCCCAATATCAACAGTACTTGCTTGGTGGTCAATATCATGTTTAATGCACATACTTTTAAGCCAATCAGCACCTTTTCTTCCTGTTGAAACTATTACTTTTTCTCCTTCAAATACCTTTTTCTCACTACTTCTTAAATCTTCTACATCTATTCCTTTTATAACTCCATCTTCAATTATTATATCTTTAACACCATGCTCAAATATTACATCAACTCCTTTTTCTATAAGAGTTTTCTGTATACTATAATAAATCTCTTGAGCCTTCTCAGTACCTAAATGTCTTATTGGACAATCCACTAATTTCAATCCTGCTTCAATGGATTTCCTTCTAATTTCTTTAATCTCTTCATTATTTCCAATTCCCTCAATCTTCGTATCTGCGCCATATTCTATATAAATTTTATCTGTATAATCAATGTATTCCTGAACAAATTCATTACCGATCAATTCTGGAAGATCTCCTCCAACCTCATAGCTCAGCGATAGCTTTCCGTCTGAAAAAGCTCCTGCTCCTGAAAATCCTGTTGTTATATGACAATAAGGTTTACAAGAAACACATTTTTTTGTTTTCTCTTTAGGACAATACCTCTTATCAATACTTCTTCCCTTTTCAACTAAAAGGATCTTTTTCTCAGAATTATTTCTCACCAATTCAAGAGCTGTAAAAATCCCTGCTGGTCCAGCACCTACAATAATAACATCATAAACCATAAATTCTCCTCCTTAAAACGAGTTTGCGAACATTCGGTTATGATTTAAAAAAATCTTTCGTGTTCTACTTTTTTATTATACCTTACCTTTCCTCTTTAATCAAACCAAAATAAAAAAATCAGCTCATTATCATAATGAACTGATTTTATATAATTAATTATTATTCTCTACTTTTTCATGTATTTTTTTAAAAGCCTATCAATCTCTTTTTTCTGTTTATTCTCTACTGTTACAACTCCATGTGTTAATCTAGATGGTATTCTTAGAACAATATTTAATTTATTATCATTCCACTCATAACTCTCAACATGCTCCCAACTTACCGCCAAATTATTATACATTATCCCACTTCTCGAAATAATGAAATTGTTATGTTCCATGTATAAAAGACAACATATATAAAAGCATAGTGACATACTAAAGACAGTTCCATCATTTAATCCTGATTTAACCGCACCTATAATAGCAGTTAGTGCTACTAATGCAAGCACTACCCCAAACAAAAGTTTAACAGTGCTTTTTGTTTTAACCTTACCTTGATACATATTAGTTCCAAGTCTAGCTTTTGTTTTTTTATTATTGTACAATAAGATTCCCGCTATAACCACCATACCTATTGAAAAAATAATTTTAATAGTAAACATCACGTAACTCCCCCTAAAACATTATTTTATCTTTAAAGCCTCTTTTATAAGTTTAATCCAAAAATATTCTACCTCTTCTGGTAGCTCTTCTTTTATTGGTCTTAATAGTTCAGAATCCATCTCATTTATTTTTTCCTCAATCAAAGATACATATTTTTCAGGTACAAATTCATCAATTGTAAGATCATATCCTTCACTAAATGCTTTAACTATATGACCTTCAACCGAAATTTGTTTTATCTCTCGCTCTTTACAAATCTCTTCTATACTCTTACCTTCTTTATACATCTCATATGTGATCTCAAAGCTCTTTATTTTATCGGATTTACTATTAGTGACTGTTTTAACACTTTTTTTATTCTCTATTTTAGCCTCATTCTTGTTACTATTCATCACTCTATTATTTATAATTCTATTGTTATTTATCTCTTCATCACTAACATTTTTTTCTTCAATATATTTTAAGGTTGCTTCAATAAATTGTTCTCCATAACTTTTCAGTTTCTGCTCTCCAACTCCCTTTACCATAAGGAACTCCATCTCATTTCGAGGATATATTATAGACATATCTCTCAATGCTGCATCTGAGAAGATTAAATATGGTGGAACCTTCTCATTATCAGCTATATTCTTTCTTAAGTCCTTAAGTTCATTAAAGAATATATCATTTTCAATAATAGTATCTTTAACAATAGGTAGCTTAATCAGCAACTTTTCTTTTGATTTTAAGATATCTATAGATTTATTGTTTAACCTGAGTACAGGATATCTGCTTTTTGTAACGTCTAAATATCCATCTGCTGTTAATTTATTAATAAGCATTGATATCTTCTTAATAGTTTGATCTCTCATAAGTCCATAAGTACTTATCTGGTTTAATCCATTGCTTATAATCTTCTTATTTCTAGATCCTTTAAGAGTTTCAGCTATTACCCCTGCACCATATAATTCCTTAGATCTGTATACACAAGAAAATATTTTTTGAGCCTCTATTGTTATATCATGAACCTCGTAATCTCCGTGACAACTGCTACAGTTACCACACTCTTCATACTCAACAGATTCACCAAAATACTCTAGTATATATTTTCTCAGACACCTAGTCGTATTAGAATAATCAATCATATTTCTAAGTTTTTCATATTCCATTGTTTTTAAGTTCTCTGGAAGATTACTATTATCTATGAAGAAACTCTGGACATTTATGTCCTTTGGGTCAAAGATTAAGATACATTCACTATCTTCTCCATCTCTTCCTGCTCTTCCAGCCTCTTGATAATATGCTTCAATATTTTTAGGAATATTGTAATGTATTACGAATCTAACATTTGATTTATCTATACCCATACCAAATGCATTAGTTGCTACCATTATATCTACATTATCAAAAGAAAAATCATCCTGTGCACTACTTCTACTTTCTTCACTTAATCCCCCATGATACAAGGCCACCTTAATATCATTCTTAGAAAGAAACGTATAAAGATATTCACAATCCTTTCTAGTAGATGCGTACACTATTCCTGTATGGTCTTTATTTGCTCTTATATAGTTAAGAATATATTCTTTTTTATCATCACATTTCTCAACTTGAAATTTTAGATTTTCTCTATCAAATCCTGTTGTCAATGTGTATGGCTCTCTCAATCTTAAAAGGTTTATTATATCCTCTTTAACCCTATCTGTTGCAGTAGCAGTGAATGCACATACAGTTGGCCTCTCCTCAAAAGAACTTATGAAGTCTTTAATATATCTATAACTTGATCTAAAATCATGTCCCCATTGAGATACACAATGTGCCTCATCTATGGCTACCATAGAAACATTCACTGTGTACATCAACTCAATGAATTTCTGTGACTTCAATCTTTCTGGAGCTATATAAACCAGTTTGTAATGTCCATATATTATTTCCTGAAATCTGGCTTCAACTTCTCTCTCATTTAATGTACTATTTATAAATGTAGTCCTAATTCCCATATGATTAAGACCATCTACTTGATCCTTCATAAGTGATATAAGAGGAGATATTACTATTGTTACTCCTTCTAGCATCAATGCAGGAAGCTGAAAGCATATTGATTTACCTGCACCTGTTGGCATAATTCCTAATATGTCTTTTCCATTTAATATATTTTCAATAATATCTAACTGACCTTTTCGAAATTCATCATAACCAAAATATTTTTTAAGGTTACTCCTTAATTCTTCTCTAATCATTATATTTTCCCTTTCATGAAAATTCTTTATTGTAATCTCATTTTCTTATTTATCTCTAATATTTATTATACAGTCCAAGCTACTCTCTTTCCAACAGTGTATATTGGGTATATATTTAATTGTTACCTTATACATATCCCTAGAAGCTTTATCCTATCTTAGGATGATGCATTCAAAATATATATTTTTTGAAACTCTTTAATTAATTATTGCCTAACTAAATCATTTTATACAAATGCACGTTTGTCTTTTTTTGAACTATAAACATGCTACTAGACAGTGTAATTCCTTTTGTAAATACTAAATTCAAAGGTTACAGAGATAGAGCTCCTATATTTATCTTAATTTATTTCGATAATTGTAATATAATTAATAACTAATGATAATTATGATTTTCGTTGGTATAATACTAACAGCCGTAAATCCGCAATCAGGTAATATTGTTAGGATTTTTATATTAATAATATCACTTTGTAGTTTTCTTTTTACAAAAATACATTAAATAAGGTAGTCCCCACATGGACTACCTTATTTAGTATCTAATATCAAAATTACATACTACATTATTGTTTTTCTAACATCTCTATCATTAAATCCACTAATTCCGGATCAAACTGACTCCCTTTACATCTAAGAAGCTCCTCTATTGCCTTCTCCTTTGGCATGGCGTTATGATATGGTCTATCATTTGTCATAACATCATAAGAATCTACTATTGTTATTATTCTAGATTCAATAGGTATTTCTTCCCCTTTTAATCCCTCTGGATAACCTCTTCCATCCCATCGCTCATGATGGTGAAGTATTCCCTCTGCAATATTTATTAAATTAGGAGATGATACTGCAATTTCATAACCCTTCTGTGAATGGGTTTTTATTACTTCAAACTCCTCATCAGTTAACTTCTCTGGTTTCATCAATATACTATCAGGTACAGCAAGCTTACCTATATCGTGAAGAAGCGCTAACATCTCTATATCACTTAATCTATTTTCCTTGATTCCAATTTTTTTAGCAAGTTTACTAGCAAGTTCCCTCGTTCTCTCTGCATGTTCTTTTGTTTCGTAATTACTCTGTTCTAATGCAATTTTTAAGGAATCGATAATAGAGCTTCTAGCACTTTTACTCTCCATCATCTTTTTTCTATACATACAATTATCCGCGTACTCAAGATGCTTGTCTATAGATTTATCTTCATTCTCCATAATACTATATCCCAAACATATGCTAAGGTTATTAATTCCCTCACCTTCATCTTCACATCTCTTTTTTATTCCTTTAATCATCTTAATTACCAATTCTTCTTTTGTATTAAATAATATTATACCAAATTCATCTCCACCAACTCTTGCTACAAATGAATTTTCAGGAACTATATCTTTAATTATACCTGCCATCTTTACGATTAGCTTGTCTCCCATTTTCTTCCCAAGAACATCATTTATCATCTTAATGCTATTAATATCCCCTTTTATTATTGCAATAGGTAGCTTATCTTCAATATCTAGGTTTCCTATCTTACTAACTTGTTCATCAAAGTACAATCTATTAAAAAGACCTGTAAGCATATCTTGTTTTGCCATTATCTCTAATTTGTTCATAGTAATCTTCATATAGGAAATATCATTGAAAAATATTACCTTTCCTATAACTTCTCCCTTATCATATATAAGAGATTCATTCTTAACAAAGTAATATTCTCTATCATCTATCATAACTCTTATCTCAACATGATCATTTTTCTTATGCATTGTTGCGTTTGCTTTTACTAAAAGCTCTTCAAACACTTTTTCAAACTTCCCAAATTTAATATTTATTTCATATTTTCCAAAAACTTTTCTGGCCATATCATTTGAATCAATAATTTTACCATCTTTTTCAATAACAAATATTATATTTTTTAGACTATCTATAATTATCTCTCTTGACTTAGGTATTACTTGTGGAATAATAGTGTCAAACAATATGTATCGATATATTATAGTACACGGTATAAGCCCTAAAGCTGTAATATCATATTCCAAATTTATTATTTCAAAAATAGAAATAACATTTGCCACTATTACTGGAATCATTGCAGTTATAATTAATATTGTTTGTCCTCTATAATACTTTGGAAGATTAAAATAACATGAAATTAATATTAAAATACTAATAAACAAAAATACATACGCTATTGCAACAAATATCCAAAATGCAACCCCATACTCTGTCATTACACTAATCCCATTATGTAATTCAGCTACATATAAAGATTTCCAAAATAAATTATGATATGAATTTGTAATAATTACAACAAATGAAATTATTGGTACAATCCACGTTAGTTTAAGCAATTTTGGTTTTATTCTCTTCTTTTTAGTACAGTATTTCATAGCCAAAATCATAAGTAAATTTGGCAAGGGTAAAACACCTATATATTTAAATTTATATATAAATAATTTCATAGATGTTCTAGAAATAAAAAAATTAACTGCATCAGCGCTTATCCAAATGAATAAACATGCAATCATCATTAAGTATACTTTTTTTAATGAAGTGCACTCTTTATTTGTTAAAGATACCATTATAAAAATAAGCATAATAGCTATTATAGAATATATCACTCCAATATAAATCATCTTGTCCCCCCGAGTTGTGTAATTAAATCTAATTAATTTCAGTTCTAAATTTTATGTCTATATTTATATATTAATGTATAGTTATTCATTTCTCAATGAAATTTTACATCTTTTTATTAATCAACTTAACAATTAGTATTTTTCTACAAATTCCTAATCTTTTTTTGTGTTTTCTACAAAAAATCAGCGTATTTTTGCGTAAAATATTCCTATATTTTTAATTTTTCCTATTCTAAGTCAAATAATAAAAACAGCCCATCTAATAGGATGCGCTGTTTTTAATTATTTTAAAAAGTGATTTATATTTTTCCCCATGAAACTAAATTTCCATCTTTAGAAAGAATTCCAAATCATGCGATGCTTCTTCCGATGCTGCACTCTGGTCATTAATAATTACTATTCCTTTTCTCCCTACTACAACATAATAATCAAACATTCCATCATTGAAAATTAGTGAATAATGATTATCTTCAATTAGTTTTTGCATTTTTGATGAATTTATCTGTTCATACTTAAATTCATTTATAAGAGTAAATATTCGCTGTATCATTCCTTTATCCACTATAGCACGCTCATACTTTCCATTTTCAAAAACTTTAACATCTTCTACATTTTCATAATCAACTGACCATAATGGCCTTAATTGACCTGTATATTCTTTAATTTCAATATCTATGCTATCTTCTTCCCCATTCAAATATTTATTATATTCCCCACTGAATGTCATACCACATAAAGAGTTCCTCTGCTTTGCATGAAATCCAATCTTACTTCCATCAATTATCATTCCAAATCTATCATACTTCATATCAGTATAATCATATACCATTTCACTTACAATTTCTTTTTTCCCTATGGAATCATCTTTTTTAGACTTGTTATGAAATTGCTCAAATTTATATCCTAAGAATCCTTCTAATATTTTTGTTGTTATTTCCACTTGTTCAGATTTATTATAGTCTTCTATAGAAAACTCATCATTCCGATTATCTCTTATAATTGGAATTACTAACTCAAAGGGGTCACTTTCAGTTAGTAATTCTGAATACTTGAACACATAACTTACTTTGACCTCACCTTTCATGAACTTTATTATTTGATTATAATCTGATATAAATTCAATATCTTTAAACTCTACAGAATAACTCCCCTCTTCACCTTTTACCTTAAAATTAATATTACCAAGTTTTTTATTGATTACATCTAATATAATATTATTATATTTCATTTTACTTTTTCTTTGAATAAAATCATCTATTGGTTGTATTGAAACACAGCATAGTATAAAAATTACAATCATTATAACGAATACTTTGATTTTTTTAAATCGCTTCAGCATTTTTAATTCCTCTCTATTGTTATTTTCATACGCCTTAGGCATATTCAAATAAATAACTAGTCAGTTATACAGAAAGAAATTATCATTTATATCTTGATATAGAAAAAGTGTTGAACCTTCACTATTTTCTATATCAAGAATCATAAGGTAAATTTCTTTCTGTATACTAGTCTATTTTGTGGCATACTTCATCCTTGGAACCCACTGATAGCGAAACTATCAGCGGAACCCAACTCTTCGTCTGCCACAAAATATACGTCGCATCTTTGACTTGTTATTTATTTTCATACGCCTTATTGAATATTAATTTTAATATCAACTTTACTGAATCCAATGTCTTTTTTTTCATACATTTCTGCTATAAATTTAACCTTATCTGCCCCATCTATAACTTCTGACTCCATCGTTACCCCTTCAATCATCTTCTCATCCATTGAAATTTTCAATTTATTTTTCAATTTTAAATCATTATTGAAATCATAATCTTGTCCAATAATATTTTTATAAAATATATTTTCAATATTGTTAATTATCTCCGAAAAAAGTTCTACTTCTCCAGTTATTTTTTCTCTCTTCTCTTTCATCCAACTATAATCCAATGTATATTCTTCTTCATCTGATTTTTCTATAGGAACCTCAATACAAAACCTTTCACCTGCTTCTTCTGAGTTCCTTTTTCTGTTTTTATTTTCTAAGTATATCCAGGTAATCATATATTCTTGTTCATTAAGCTTGTCTTGTCCTTTCCCATGATAATCAAATTCCACCTTATATGTATTTAAACCATAGCGTTCATTATCATATATTACTTCAATATCTTTGATAATATTGTCACTTATTAGAGAAAACATTTCATCCATTTTGTGGGAAGTTTTATCTACTATTTTTATCCTAATTACATTCCCCATTAAATAACACAATATTCCAAATATTAATATGCATATAGCACATCTTTTTTTACTTTTTTTTAACTCCATGACATCCCTCTATTATAATTAAATATTTATTTTTATACACCTAAATAAGTATATCACTTTCCTTTGTCTTTTTTTGTAAAATCTTGTACCCGAATTCTAATTTTTTTATAAATTAATTTTCATCGGGATATTATTGTAACATTTAGGAATATATCTTCATATTATGTATTGTATTGTAATATACAAGAGGTTAAATCTGGCTTGGGATACAAAGATGTATCATAAGATATTATCTCAATAAATACTATAGTTCATACCAGAGGACAATATAAAAAAAGCACGCTATGTGCGCTAAAATAAATGTAGAATGGAGATCCTCCCCCCTGTTGTTTGCCTTACAAAAAAATGTAGGTTCTGACAAAAGTCAGAACCTACATTATCCATTCTATTTTTCAATATTTTTGAAGCTTTTTTATTTTATCTTCTTTGTAGCATTGATGAATATAATCAAAGCTAGTACTGCTGCTACTACACCTACTGGGGTAGCTATACTGATTGATACTCCGAATCCAATTTTTGATACCAATATGAATGTTGTACAAACTGCTGTCATGAAGGTAGCTGGAACTGCAGCCATCCAGAAGTTCTTTCCTTCTCTTGCCAGGTACATTGCAGCTGTCCATAATACTATAGTTGCTAATGTCTGGTTACTCCATCCAAAGTATCTCCAGATTATACCGAAATCAACTAAAGTTAAGATATATCCGATAACAAACATTGGTATTGCTATCATAAATCTATTTACTAATGTTTTTTGCTTAAATTTGAATGAATCTGCAATTGTTAATCTTGCACTTCTAAATGCAGTATCTCCTGAAGTTATAGGACAAGCTACAACTCCTAGTATCGCAAGGAATCCACCTACTTTACCTAACATTCCATTACTTACTTCATTTACAACCCAAGCTGCATTATGCCCTTCTGCCATTGTTGATGCTAGTCCATTAACTCCTCCAAAGAAACTCATAGCTGCTGCTGCCCATATTAGTGCTACAATTCCTTCAGCAATCATTGAACCATAGAATATCTGTCTTCCTTGTTTCTCATTAGTAATACATCTAGCCATTAAAGGTGATTGTGTAGCATGGAATCCTGATATTGCTCCACATGCTATTGTTATGAAAAGGAATGGGAAAATTGGATTTTGTAATGCATTTGAATGCATGTTTCCAAAGTTATTATAAACCTCTGGTATTTCATATCCATTAAAAAATAAACTGAATCCAATTCCTACTGCCATTATTAATAAACATATTCCGAATATAGGATAAATTTTACCGATTAACTTGTCCACTGGAACTATAGTTGCAATAAGGTAATATGCAAATATAATTAAAAGTAATACTGTAACATTAACTCCAGTTAACCCATTTAGTATACTTGCTGGTCCTTTAACAAAGACAACTCCAACTAATATAAGCAGAATAACTGAGAATACTCTCATAAACTGTTTAAATCCATTACCTAATTGAATACCAACTACCTCTGGTATACTTGCTCCATCATGTCTTACTGATAACATTCCTGAGAAGTAATCATGTACTGCTCCTGCGAAAATACACCCTAAAACAATCCATATAAATGATACTGGCCCCCAAAGTGCCCCTGCTATAGCACCAAAGATTGGCCCTAACCCTGCAATATTTAGAAATTGTATGAGGAATATCTTCCAATTTGACATTGGAACGAAATCTACTCCATCCTCAAGTCTCACTGCCGGTGTCTTTCTATTCTCATCAGCACCGAAAGCTTTTTCAACAATCTTACCATAAATCAAATAACCTAGAATAAGTGCAATAATAGATAAGATAAATGATACCATATGCTTTACCCCCCTAGTTTTATTATGTATAGGAACCCTCCAATGTTATGATCAGATTTCTTAAGTCCGATCCCCAACATATAGAGTTTCCAACTCAAATGATAATTTATACATGTACAAAACACCTTGAACCATGGTGATTTTGATACAAGTATAAATTAATTTTCGTATTGGAACCTCTTTGATATCTTAATTATAGGGAAAAAGAGTAGGAATCTTTTAATTTTTCTATGAAATGATTAAATTTGTGAATAAAGTGTTACTATATGCCCATGAGATGCTTAAATTCACTTATATTATTTCTACTAACGGGAATTTCCTTATCTATCCCAGTTAGCCTTAACATAAATGTATTGTTGAACCAAGGTGTTATTTCCTCAATTTTTCTCATATTCACAATAAAAGCTCTATGTGTTCTGTAGAATTGTCCTTCCTCAAGTTTCTTATATAACTGAGATAAACTACTATTAACAACATATTCATCTTCAGAGGTATGCACAATTGTATGTCCTTCTACAGCTTCACAATAGCATATATTCTCACACTTCAGTATGACAATCTTTTCCCCCTTCCAAACTGAAAGAATATCACCAATTACTCCTTTACCATCAAAGCTTTCAAGTTTTTTTAGAAGATTTACTATCCTCTCTTTTGAATAAGGTTTTAAAATATAATCAAAGGCTTCAAGTTCAAAAGCTTCTACAGCATATTGCTTATGTGCTGTTATGAATACAATTTTGATTTCTTTACTCTTATTTGAAATTATTTTTCCAAGAGTCATACCATCAATATTAGGCATATTTATATCTAGAAATACAACATCAACCTTCACCTTATCAAGAAATGCAAGAGCTTCAATAGGACTCTCAAATTCCCCAAGTATCTTTATTGAGGAGAATTTTTCAATAAAAAATTTTAGTTCCTCCCTTGATGGAAACTCATCATCTATTATAATGCTATTCATTATAGCTCCTCCTCCCGCTTTAGAATAAAACTTATTCTTGTGCCTTTCTCAAGCCTTTCAATGTTAAGTCCTTCTCCATAAATATACTTTAATCTATTATGAACATTAGAAATTCCTATCTTATTCTGCTGAACATTGCCAGAATACACTCTACGGATTACTTCTTCGGGTATTCCAATTCCATCATCCTGTACTATTACTTCTACTTTATCATCTGAAACATTATTCACCTTTATGCTCACTGTTCCACTATTTCCATTTTTCATAATGCCATGTTTAATGGAATTCTCAACTATAGGTTGAATAATCAAACTAGGTATCTTAACATTCACATCATCATCTATGTGATATTCAACATTAAGTTTATCTCCAAATCGAGCTTTCTCAATCTCAACATATGCATTCACCTGCTCAAGTTCCTTATATATATCAGACAAGTTCATAACATTCTCAATGTTATATCTCATGTATGTGGATAGGTTTATAATAAGTTCTCTAGCCCTATCTGGACTCATTCTCACAAATGATACAATTGTGTTTAAAGCGTTAAATAGAAAGTGTGGATTTATCTGTGACTGCAAAGCTTTAATTTCTGCTTTGTTTGCCATTTCTTGAAGCTTGCTTAGTTTACTTATCTCAAGTTGAGTTGAAATAAGCTGTGAAAGTCCCAACACTAGACTTCTATTTGTATGGGATATCCTATTCTCCTTAACATAATATATCTTTAATGTCCCTATAATCTCCTCTCCATCCTTCAATGGAGCAATAATTGCTGATTTAAGTGGACATTTATCAAATGAACAATTTATCTCTTTCTTATTTTTTAATTCCAAAATTTCTCCAGTAGCCAATACATTTTTTGTGGCTTTGGTTTTAAAATGTTCCCCTTTTATATGATGATCGGATGCAGCTCCAACATGAGCCAATATTTTCTCCTTATCAGTAATTGCTACAGCATCTGTATCAGTGTATTCCTTTATTATTGAGCAAATATTTTCATATGTATGCTCGTTTATATCTCTGAAATATGGAAGTGTTTTATTTGCTATCTCCAATGCAATCTGTGATTGTTTAGCTGCAATCTCTTCCTTCTCTCTTATTATGCTATTTACCAATGCTATGAGTAGTGCTATACCAAAAGCATTTGTAAATGCCATGGGAATATATATATGCTTTATTATGGCTAATGCTACCCCCTTTGGATTTACCATAATGAATATCATAAGCATCTCAATGCTCTCCATTATTATTCCACATACAAAGCCGTATAACACCTTATTTTTGTTATTAAATATCTTATATATAAATCCTGAAAAGAACCCCGCTATTATTGTTGCAATCGCACAAGGGAGCGCTGTTGCACTTCCAACATTCATAAATAACCGATGTGTTCCTGCAATAATTCCACTTATAATCCCAACAAAGGGTCCACAAAGAATACCTCCCGTTACAACTCCAATCATTCTTGTGTTGGCAATTGCACCATTAATTTCTGTTCCAATATACGTTCCAAGTATTCCAAAACATCCAAATACCATAGATAAAAGTAACATATCACTTTTCTTAAATTTTTCTTTAACAATTGTCCTTTTGAATATCCCCAATCTTGTAATTATAAAGGCTATAAGAAATATATATCCTAGATTGTTAACAAGATTCTTAATCAAATTAATAAAATCACCTCCCATATAAATATTATATCTCATTATTTCGCATTATTTCGACTTATTTAACTATTATGTAATTTCCTTTTATTTACTTGCACAAAGATGAATTCTATAGTATCTTAATTCTATGCCTTTTTTGAGAATCACATATTTATAGTATTTGTGTATAAATACTAAGTCTATCCACATAAGACTAAATTTTCGAAAATAAAATGTGGATAATCCCCTTCATTTCCAGAATTAATCCACATTTACAAATAATTACTATCTACTTTTGTGTATAACTATCAATTTTAGTCCATTGATTGTGGATAGTTTTCAGAAAATTCATATTACTCATATTTTCAATTACTTTTTTTATATTTTTCAATTACTTCTATATACAAATTATTAATACCACTCTCAATAATTTTCTAAAAATTATCAATAACCCTAAACCTTTTCTAATATATTTATATCCATATTAAAACAGGACAATTAATTCAAATAAATATTTCAAAACTACAATCCTATATTTTATTCAATCTTTTGAAATATCTTGAAATCAAAACGCTATGATGATATCATGTTATAAAAAATACAATTGGAGTATATAATGGGAAAACTGAAAATTAATTATAAAGAATTATTAAAAACTATTATTGTTATCCTGATAGTATTTGGATACATTTTATTTGTACCACTATATTTTGCTTTAACTATTTTATTCCCACTTCAGTGGTGCGTAATTACTAACGTTATATGTTTTATTTGTTTTTTTACTCAATTCCCCATATTTATTTACGCCATCTTTTGTATATGTAAAAACAAAATTAAAAGAAGTATAGCCTTAATGCTATTATTTATATTAGTATGTGCAACTCCTACAATTGTTTTTGCAGGTGAAAAAGCTATCTATTCAACCTTTACCTCAAATAAGTGGCAGAAAAGAGTTACAGCAAGATTCTTAATGGTAGATGATATGCTTGAAAAAAACAAGCTAATTGGAAAAGATAAAAAGGAAATATTAGAACTTCTCGGCAAACAAACACCTTATGAAGACGTTTCTGTAAGTATACCTAAAGATTCTAATAAAAAGTATTTAGTATATTACTTGGGCAAATCCATAGATGGTGTTATGCATTCTGAGACAGATTATCTTGTGATATACTTTAAAAATTCTAATGTTGTTGAACATAAAATACTTACCTACACCTATGACTTTTAACATATTCGCGCAATAAAAGTCCAAGCTACATATATTCATCACTTTCAACATCTGCAGCTTGGACTTATCTATATAAACATCTCTATAAAAAATATTAATAATCCAACTAACAAAGCTGGTATTGTTGTTATTATTGTAGCCCATAGTGAGGCCTTCTTGTCCATTGCCAACAGTGGAAACAATGCATCTCCATCTTGTGAAATTGCATTAGCTATTAATGCTGCAAATGGAATCATTCCTTTTGAATACAATGTTACAAAAATAACTTGTGGTCCACAACCAGGAATTATTCCAATAAGGGCTCCTACTAAAACAGCCAATAATCCTGCAGTAGTCATTACCTTTGCAAGCATCCCCACACCTACACTGTAGACTCCTCCACCTAATATTAATATTGAAAACTCATATATTAAATAAGCAAAGAATACCCAAGTAGCAACAAACGCAGTTTCTGTAGCACAATGAATAAATGTTTCTTTCAATGAACTAACCTTAATTTCACTCTCCTCATGAGTATCATCTCCAATAAACTTTCTACTCATAATCATCATGAATATTGAAACAGCAGTTCCCGAAACACCAATAATAGCACCTAAACTCTTTATTTGTAATCCATTTATATCTACTTGGAAAAGAGCCATTATTCCTAAGATTAATCCTAAAAATAAGACTATCCAATAGACTAAGAAACCTTTATGGGTTATATAATAACCAAGTGAACTTTCCTTTTGATGCCCTTTTATCTCTTTATGAAGAATATTGTGAATCTCATCGCCTTCATTATGGCCATAATGAAAATAATTACTTTGATTTATCACTTTTTTGCCCTTTTCTCTTAACTCTTTAGCCTTTTTAGACTTAGTAATTGCTACTTTAGGCGCTATTCCCATACGATCAATCAAGTAGCCTGTTGGAACTGCAACAATAAAGGAAATGATTGAAATTAATAGGTATGTCAACGGAGATGTTGAAATCAGAACAAATGCTGAATCTCCCATTGTAGCAATAAGTGTCGCAATTAAAGTTCCATAAGTTATCTTCCCCTTAACGTACAATGGCATAATAAAAATTGCTCCCCCACATCCTGGTGTCAAACCTAAAACAGCACCAATAATAGGTTGGAATTTCTTTGAATTCTCTATGCTTTCAATAAATTTTCCTGATTGTTTATAATTTATATATCCGAAAAGAAGTAGTACCGCTCCAACAAAAACACTTACTTGTATAAAAGCATCTTCTGCACTACCTAGAATTATATTAATAATTTCACTCATTTGATCACCTCGTTTTTTCAATTGATATTGATTATCATTTTCTTATACTTATATAATATCATCTTTCATGTAAATATGGAACCTTTTTAAATATAAAATTTAACTTTGTTTTCCATCTTAAGAATTTCAGGCATTGAAAAAGCCCAAGATCAAGCGAGCAACGTAGTGTACGAATTATGTACATGAACGGCACAAAGAGTCTTAGAGACGCCGAAATAGTCGCAAAAAAAGCACGTGATACGTGCACTAATGAAAAAGCTGTAAAATCAAGTTACAAATGATGAGTTGAGAGTTAAGAACGTAGAATGTTTCATTAAAATGAAACGAGTAAACACATTATTGTCCAACGTTCTCCACTCTCCACTGTCATCTCCCAACTTCCCTTTACCCTTTCCCAATATCTTTATAAAGTATAGATCCAACGTTTTAAACCCTCGCAGATATACTCCTGTTCTTCTATTACATGCTCCTTGAAATCGAAGAATGCCTCGGGAGTATCCCTTGGAAGGAATGTACCTATTTCTAAAGGGGTCAAACTGTATAAAAAACTCAAAAATTCCATATTTGCATTCAGCATATCTGTCCCTATGCTCTTGAGCTTTATTATACTCATTGTTTCAAAATACTCTCCAAATTTTCTATTAAGAGAGATATAAGCTTTTTTAAAATTATCGAAACCGCAATAGAATTTTCTAGGAACATCACAGTTGTTATAGGTTATGATATTTTCTAATATTGAAGCATGTTGTGCGCTTATTATATTCCAAAAATAAAATATATTATATGCCCTTTCCAATTTACTTTCTCCAAACCCTTCCTTAACATAAAAATCAGGTCCTAATACATTACGTTTTGCTTTGTATTGTGGCGATCTTTTTTTATCAACAAATACTCTTGCTGCATAAATTTGTTCTATCATAAAATGATTTACCACTTCAAATAATTCTGAAGCTCCTAAATACTCCTCGAACATTATTCTATTTAGAACCTTTATGAAACAGGCATTGACTTTTAAGAACTGTTTCACTATTTTTGCTGCATCACTTTTATAGCATCCTAATAGTTCAATTATATGACAAAACTCATTGTTAACTTCCTCTAGAACCTTCTCAACTTTCCTACTTAAAACCACTCCGAATACTCCATTTGATCCAATCAATAGTTCTATATGCTGTATGGAGCATCCAGTCCAAAACTGAACCTCTTTTTTATAAACGTTTTCCTTTCCACAACCCCACTTTTTAGCTTTGCTACATCTATTATTTGAATAACCTCTTTCACGATCAAAATTATCAGTTGACCTTGTATATTCTAATTCCTCACAATCATCGTACAAATCATTATGACGATTCCTTGTATATCTGTTCTCCTTACAACACTTATTCACTTTTTTTCTCTCCTTTATCATCTTCAGTTTATACGGCGCATTCCACGCGCTTGTTATAATATTATATTCATAGTGATGCGCCCTTGTTATTAATTATGGGGACAGTTCATGAATTCATGTTAAACAAGGTAGGGATGGTTCATAAATTTCATTTAAAACGATAATTAGACAAGTCAAATACATAGTTAACTAAACACGATTTTAGCAACAATTCTATGGTATAATTTTGAATATAATCTTATTTATGTTAAGATATATTATTAGATAGTATATAATTTATATCTATCTAAACGCTTTTAAAACTAACTTGAAAAGAGGGCATAAACATGAACTACGATTTTAGAAAAGTAAACATTAAAGATGTTGAAGATATCTTAACCTGGAAATATGAAGGGATTTATTCTCTTTATGACAATGATAGAACTCAGGGGAAAATAAACTGGATAAAAAGTTTGCCAGAAGATGAAAACGCATTTTCAGTTTGTAATGATAAAAATGAATTAGTAGCACACTTCGAGATCTACATTAAAGAAAAAATTAATTTTGCAGTTCAAATGAGACCAAGCTTAACTGGAAAAGGTATGGGAAGAGAACTTATACAATCTTTTTTAGATTTTGCTAAGATAAAATATAACCTTGAAAGTATAGAATTATTTGTTGTTAAATTTAATGAGAGAGCTATCAAAGCATATGAAAATGTAGGCTTTGAAAAAGTTAAAGAATATTCTGCTAAACTTAGCATCTCAGATACTGAAGAAACAGAATTTGTAGTTATGGAAAAATATTTTTAAGTTTGATAACAAACTCCAGGAGATAGAAAAAACTATCTCCTCAGGCTGTTGAAAAAATAAACATGTCCGATTGCAAAGTTATTTTGATTATTTTCTAGGCACTAAATCACTTGCATCACTATATGTAAGTGATTTACTACTCCATTTTTTCATCAAAGTCTTTTTTTAAGATGTCTAGAAATCTAGATATAACTTTTTTTTCACTTTCATCAAAGTTTTCAAATAGCATCTCATCACTTTTCATTGCTTCCAAGTGTAGCTTTTCGTGTTTTAAAAAAATCTCTTCACCTTTTTTTGTAAGGCTGAAATACTTTTCCTTCTTATTTTCTTCAGTTTGATAAGAAGTTACATATTCTTTTGCTATCAACTTTTTTGTTATTTTAGTAACTGCACCTTTAGTTACTTTTAAATAGGCTGTAATCTTTGTAACGTTAGCCCGCTCAGTTCTACCAACATAATCAATAGCATGCACTTCATTTATGTTCAAACCCCAATAATTATCTAAAAAGGCTTTCTCATTGTATTCTGTGAAGAGTTGAAAGATTTCCATTAATTTGTTTATCATTAACTTATTCTTCATATTCTTTTCCCCCATTACCCTACATCAACTAAAACTCTGGTAGCTAATCCAGTTGCAAATGGATTTTCTATCCACATAGTGTACACATTAAATTTTTCACCCATTTCAATATTTAATTTACTTAAATCTAAGTTTTCTATAACATAAGTAGTATTTTCTTCTGACATTACATCTGCTTGAAAATGTTCCTTACCTTTACGAATTCCTGCACAATCAATGCCAATAAAACATACTTTTTTTTCAAGTAAATAAGTTATTAGTTCCCAGCTAAGCACATGGTGTTGATTTACATATACCTTACTTCCATATGGATAACTAATTTGGATATTAGTTTTGAATATTACAAAGTAATTCTCTTCTATTTGTATATCTTTTAAGACTTCCATTCCTATTTCTTGATCCAAATCATAATTTGTGCAATCAATTAAAACGCCTGTAGTTTTAAAATAATCTATAGGGACATTACTCTTTTTATACACATCTATGTGAGTACCTACATGTCCTGCGTTTACAAGTTTATTTTCTTGCGATTTTAACCACTTCCAAACCTCATGATCTTTATCTATTTTTAGGGTTATATCTATCATATTATCACTCCTTATACTTTTTTGTTTCCTTGTAAACTATTTTGTACTATTTTTGTTTCCTTGTCAACTATATTTCGTTTAAAAATTATTCTATCTTATCAGAATTAGATTTTTCACATTTTCATCACATTTAAACGTTATAATTGATATATAAAGAAATTACTAAGAATTTTTTTAGAATGAAGAAAAATATATCTGTAAGGTGGATTCCCTATGAAAAAAATACTGATAGTTGAAGATGAGAAGCAATTATCCCAAGTCATGTGTCTTTATTTATCTAAAGAAGGATATGAGTGCATTACTGCTTACAATGGTACTGATGGTGAGAAACTTTTAAATGAAGATACATTTGATCTTGTAATTTTAGATATTATGATGCCTGGTAAAGATGGTTGGAGTCTACTTAGAAAAATCAAATCCCAAGGAGATACTCCTGTAATTATAACAACAGCTAGAGTGGAAGAAGACGATAGAGTTTTTGGATTGGAATTAGGCGCAGACGATTACATGACTAAACCCTTAAGTATGAGAGAGCTTGTTTTAAGGGTAAAATTAAGAATATCTTCTATCAATTCTTTAAAAGAAACTGAGAAAAATAATTTAATATCACTTGGAACACTTAAAATTAATGAACAGACACATGTGGTGACAGTTAATAATGAAACTATACCGTTCACCCCTAAGGAATATAACCTATTAGTATTTCTTTGCAGAAATATTAATATTGTCTTCTCTAGAGACAAACTTTTAAATGAGGTATGGGGATATGATTTCTATGGAGATACTCGTACAGTTGATACCCATATAAAGAAACTACGAGAAAAAGTTTCTTTATGCAAAAGTAACCTTAAAACAATATGGAAGATTGGATATAAATTTGAATGGAGTGAAACAAATGAGTAGGATTACTAAGAAGTTCTTAAAATATTTTCTTATAACAATATCATGTATAGTCTTGATATGCTTTATATTAAGTTCACTCTTCTTATCAAAATTGTATATTAGTCAACAGTATTCTACCCTTTCAGCTGAAAGTAATACCATTCTAGGCAGCTATCTCACAGGTTATCAATATAAAAACAACGATTTCAAAGGAGTTTTAGTGGATAGTTTAACTCATGAAGAAATATGGTCAACTCAGAATAAGGGTATGATGCATGGAATGAATGGTCGTTCAAATAATTTTTTCTCACATTTTGATTATTCAACATTAGAGGATAAAGGTACTACCCAACACCCAAACGGAACAGTTTATCTATATTATAAGAAACCAACCACCTATGGAGACCTATATGTATTTAGAAGTAAGATTTATGTTGATAATTATTTAAAAATAATATATTTAATTCTGGGAATAATATTTCTAATTGGAATTATCATATCAATACCAATGGCAATACTTCTTGGAAAAAAATTTACTACTCCTGTTCTTAATTTAAAAAAGAATGCGGAAGCCATAGCTTCTGGAGCTTATAGTTCATTTTCATTAACTCTAGAAAATACAAATGATGAACTTGAAGATCTATCTTATGCAATGGAACATATGAAAAATCAACTTAGCCTTAAAGATAAATTACAACGAGAATTTATAGCTAATGTCTCTCATGATTTTAAAACTCCGCTCAGTATAATAAGAAATTGTAATGAGGCAATATATGACGATCTATTAGATAAAGATGGGGTTAAGGCATATTCTAATAGTTCAATAGTTCAAGTAGATAGATTAAATAAAATGGTATCTAATATTATGCATCTATCTAAATTACAAAGTTTAGAATATCCACTGAATCGTAAATGGGTGAATATATCTGAGTTTATTAGCTCAATAGAAAAAGATTTTACTATATTTTTAAATGAAAAGAATATTTCTCTAAATGTACTGTATTCTGATGAAATTTCTGACAAAAAAATATTTATTGATGAACACCAACTTCATAGATGTATGGTAAATTTCTTAAGTAATAGTGCTATAGTTACACCCAATGATAGTTATATAACACTCAGAATTTATCATGTTAACTCTGATGTTATTCTTGGAACAGCTCATGGAGAAAGTTCATCAAATAATTATATTAAGATATCTATAGAAGATAATGGTCCTGGAATAGATGATGATTTAATAAATCTCATCTGGGATAGATACACTAAGAACTCTCAAAGCGGTGGCATGGGACTAGGTCTAGCTATTAATAAGGAAATTCTAACAAAACATAACTTCCTTTATGACGTTAAGAATGCAGTAGATGGAGGAGCGATTTTTTCCTTCTACATTCCAAATAAACACTTTAAATAAGCTATGGTGACGCCAAGATTGCTCCCCCCGAAGTCAGATTTAAATTTGGAGTTGAGGGAGTTCAAGATTAAGGAATACAAGGAACGAGCAGCGCAGTGTACGAATTATGTACATGAGCAGCACAGAGAGTTGTAATGACGCAGAGATTGAGCTTCATCAAAGTCAAATTTAAATTTGGAGTTGAGGGAGTTCAAGATCAAGGAATACAAGGAACGAGCAGCGCAGTGTACGAATTATGTACATGAGCAGCACAGAGAGTTGTAATGACGCAGAGATTGAGCTTCATCAACTCCAAATTTCACAATTTCATCACATTTTAGCCATAGTTCCATCAAGTCACATTGATATTATATATTTATCAAATAACTTTGGAGGTCTTAATTATGAAAAAGAAATCTTTAATCGGTATTGGTTTAGTTGCAATTTTATCACTAGGTACTATTGTATCAGTTTCAGCTGACACTGCTGACAACAACTTAAGAAATGGTAGAGGTAGATATAACTCAAACTTCAGAAGTAACTCTGATAATTCATGTCCTGGTTATGGTATTGTATCAAGAACTAAAGGATATGAAATAATTAATAATATTCTTATTGAAAAATTTGATTTATCTCAAGAATATATTGAGGGAGCATTTAATGATGGAAAAACTTTAGGTGAGATTCTTGATGAGAATAATATTGATATGGAAGAATTTAAAAAAGAATTTATGGCTATTCGTTTAGCTGAAATTGATGAAGCGGTTAAGAATGGTTCTATAACTAAAGAAGAAGGTGAAACAATTAAAGAAAATTTCCTATCTAATGAAGATAACATGAACTTCGAGAATCATATGGGTAATGGATTTAATGGCAGAGGTAATGGTAGAGGTAATGGACGTGGTCAAGGTCGTGGTAGAGGCCAAGGTCGTGGTGGATGCTGTAACTAGCCTTTTGTGTCCCTCTTTTCCTATATATCTTTCTTAGACATATTCAAATAAAGAAAGTTCAAGTTTTGTAATAAAACTTGAACTTTCTTTTAAATTTTATCTCTATTTAAGGATACTCTTTATTCTGTTAACAACCTTTTCGGACAATGGTTGTTCCATAGCTCTTTCAAGTAAGTTTCTGTGTTTAATCCCCTCTTTAACAAGGTAGTCTTCAATCATCTTAACCTTAGGCTCTCTCCCAGGGATAAGCTGATATAGTACAAACCAATCCTCAAGTGCAGTCTTAGGTATAATCACTCCATGATAATCCTCTTCTCCGACTATTGCCGCTGAATCAAATATCATACTATATATTCCATCCTCTGTTTCGATTTTGAAGTCTCCCATTAAATCCACCATAGTATTCCCAACCTTATAGTTTAAGAAGTGCTTTGTTCTAAAAGGCGCTTTATATGGAAGTTGATTGTATTCTCCAAGCTTTAAGAATATCTCATGAGCTTTATGAGCATCCTCTTCCTCAACAATTATATCAATATCATCAGGTTCTTTAACAATCCCATATAGATGCAAAAGTACTGATGCTCCAATACCCCATCTTACTTTATTCTCATTTAACTGACTTGCAATTTTTATTAATGCTTCTCTCTCCATTACTTATACCTCTATTCTTATATCCTTTTACTTTTCTCCATCATTATATCATAAATTCACTTTTTATTTATTCTCTCGCAAAAGATATTAAGCTATTCTTTCTCCACAATTTTTTCAATAAGTTTCAGTACTTGTTCTCCCTCTTCTTTTGACTTTAACCCAATAAAATCATCAAAGAAGATTCCGTTTTTGTTTATCTGGAAGCCTACAAGCCTCTTATCCTTTAAATATAAACTTACCCTTACGAATTTTTTTTCATCATAATTTAACTCATTCATCTCCTGAGTCGTTATTGTATCAACTGATATGTTATTGATGACCTCATATATCTGTTCTATTTTCACCTTATCTTCAACTTCAAACTCTTGATAGTAATCTTTTGGCCCATTTTCACTGTATGAAACATCTATTGATTCAATATCCTCAAGAGATACATTCCAAAGAGGATTTCCTATTGGTGCCTTTTTCTTAATATAAATAATCATTCCCTTTGGTTTATCCACTCCCGAAAATTCATTCAAATCATGCTCACATACAACATTCATTACTGCTTTTGTTCCCGTAAGCTCCATTCTTAACTTAAATATATCACCCTTTAAGACATTACTATTTCCATGGAATGATACATCTCCACCGTCTTTATAGATTGTACCAGAAAGGCTAAGTGTCCCATAAGATTTTTTTTTCTTTTCTTCATCCTCTTTATCACTTGGATTGTCTTTAATTTTTGTCTGTGCTATAGAATTCTCATATTTATAGAATTGATTTTCTGCTGCTTTATTCATTAACTTAAAACTAAAATCATGAATATACACATTGGGATTCTCCCAATCCCATTTAATGTTGAAATCATCTTTACTACTTTTTCTCTCAAATGGCATTCTTATATTATCTCTATACATCTCTTGTCCATTCTCATCAATAGCAATATACTCAACATCACCTAACCCCTCAAGAATATTACCTTTTTCTTTTACATGCCATGGATTAAATTCAAGTGTACTGAATTTCAAATTATATTCTTTTGATGGTATTTCATCATCTACAGTCTCGTCCATAACAGTTATCTTCATCTTTTCAAATGTGGGTACTAAAGTTTCACTCAATTTCTCTTCAATTTTCTTTATTTCAATATGATAAATAATTTTATTTCCCAGAAAATATATTCCTATAAATAGTACTACAAGAATTACTGCAACTCTTATTTTTTTATGCTTAATCATACAACACCCCATTACTAAAGAAATACACATCTGAAATACCCACTGGATTATTTTCGTCACTTTCTTCAACACCTAAAATTGTTAACTTTACATACTCAGTTGTTTCAAAATCACTTAAATCAAATAAATCAGTTTTCCCTACATCTGAATATTTAACATTTTTAATAATTTTTTCTCCATTAGATAATTCAATCTCAACCTTTGTTAATCTATCAGTTTTAATACTTCCTATAGGTCCATTTACAATTACTATGCTCTGAAGCATTACAGGCTTATGGAAATTAAAAGTCACCGTTTCCCCCAAACCACGAGTTTCATTATTCCCTATCCAATTTGTTTTTATATTCCCATCAGTTAAACTCTTTGGTGAATGCCCTTGAAAATATGTTTTCCCTTCTACTTTTGCAAAATGACCTGGTATTGCCCGAGTAACTCTACCCCAATTGTTTAAAGATCCATCGTACATTATTAGGTAATCTCCATTTTTAAACCTTCTCAATTTATAAGTATAGAAATTAGAACATAACATATCTTCTCTATAGAACTCTCCTTTTTTCTCAACAGAGCAAGTGATTATGTTATTTTCATATTCATCTGTTATTACCTTTAATATTTTTATATCTGATTCTTCTTCAATAAAATCTCTACCTCCGCCATAAACAATTGGAGCATGTCCCGCTTTCCCATCAAGATACATAATTCCTACTCTTCTTAGCTGTGCTATACGATCCCATTCATTTTCATAATATTTACCTAGAGCATTCAATATACTTTTGCTTCTTTCACTTACCTTCCATGAATCCACAAATGAATATATAATACTATGCTCCTCAATCCCAATTATCTCAGTATTCCCATCAGTAACCCTTTCTTCTAGCAAATCCATAGCTGACTCATCACTCAATTCATTAAAAACTAGATTATCAGCTTTTATAAGAAATTCTCTAATCTCTTGAATATAAACATCCTGTGATTTTTTAACTAATCTGCTCGTACCATGATTTTTCTGAGGTGTACATGCTGTCATCATTATAGCAATCACTATTATAAACACCATATTTCTTTTCAGCTTCATAATATGTCCCCCTTACTCCTTTGCAATTTCCATAAGTTTTTCTAGTATTTCTCTACTCTTTTCAGAAGATATGATTCCTTGTTGGTTACTTATAAACACACCATTTTTATTAATAATCACATGGAAATATGGATGTCCCTTAAGTTCAAATGAAATGTGCATATCTGCCCTAGTACTATCAGTGAGTCCATAATATTGTTCATTTAATAAATACTCATATTCAAAAGAGGTTAAAAGATTATATATCTTTATAATTTTTTCCTTATCTGATATCTCAATTGATTCTTGTCCATCTCCATCTTCTTTATCTACCCAAAAATCAATCTTTTCAATATCCTCAGCTTGAGCGAACCATAATGGATCTCTGCTCACTGCTTTCTTCTTAATGTTAATTATAATTCCATCTCCATTTTCTTCTCCAGTAAACTCTTTAAGATTATATTCACATTCTAACTTCATTGAAGCTACTACACCTGTCCAGACCATCATATAATTAAGTTTATCTTCTTTTATTAAGTTACCCTTTTCATCAAACTTAATATCGTCCCTATTATCCCTTCCTGAACCGGAGTGTTCAGAAAATTTTTCTTCATCTTGCGAATTAAAGGATATGATTCCCTTCATCAGTTCTTCATAGTTTTCATACTCATGATTTTCATAATCATTAATAATATCTATAATAAAAAAGTCATGAGCTCCAGTTGAAGTAATCTTACGCCAATCGATTTCAAATTCACTCTTCAGATCTTCTCTTATAACAGGTATAAGTGTTCTTCCGCTGGTCCATTCTCTCTCTTTTTCATCACTGATTGTATAATTTACAAATATATCTCCACTTATAATCTTCTTAATATTTTCTTCTCTATAACTTGATAAATCCACACTTTTAAACTTTACTTTATACTTATGCTTTTCTTCTTGTCCATTATCCAATTCTTCAATTGTCGTTAATTTAATTCTCTCAATAACAGGTTCTATAATACTTCCTATCTGCTTTTCCATATTCTTGATTACCTTGTTTGTGTGTATTTTATTTCCTATAAAAAAAGCTAAAAGTGCAATACATATTATTAAAAGAATCTTACCTTTTGATATCTCTAATTTTTTCATTTATATTTTCACCTCTCTCACCATACTTTTCCACTTACAATTATATGATAAGTATTATTATACATTGTTACAATATTATTACATGATTTTTTTTCAATTTCTTTTAGAAAAAAAAACTCATTAACTTTACCTATAAGGTTAAACTATTAATATATTTAATTAATTGCTAATTTACTATAAGATTGGAGTAATTAATAATGCAAAAAGAAACTCTTACTGATAAACAAGGTATATCTCTTATTGTTTTATTTATTATGGGAAGTTCTTTAATATTGACTACAGCAGGCGCTGCAGGAAAAGATTTATGGATAGCTATTATTTTATCAATTTTAATTGCAATACCAATCGTATTAGTGCAAGCTAGACTTCTAGTACTTTTTCCTGAAAAAGACTTGTATGATATTCTTGAACTTGTTTTTGGGAAATACATTGGCAAAGGAATTTCCCTACTGTTTACATGGTTTTCATTCTTTTTAGGTATATTGGTATTAAGAGTTTTTGGTGATTTTATCTCTGTAACTTCTTTGCTAAATACACCAAAAGTTATTATAATGTTTTTTCTTTGTATGATGTGCATATGGGGAGTAAAGACAGGAATTGAAACACTGGGAAAATGGGCAGAAATTTTTGTTATAGGAGCTGTTGCTTCCATACTGCTAATTACCTTGTTGTTATTTACCAAAATGAATATAAATAATCTTCGTCCAGTGTTATATGACGGAGCAAGCCCTATAATTAAAGGTACTTTTCATGCATTAATATTTCCTTTTACTCAAACAATTATATTCACAACCTTCTTTTCTTCTTTAAAAAACAAATCAATCAATAAAGTTTTTATATTGGGTTTATTAATAGGAGGAGCAGTATTATTTATATCTTCAATTACTGATATTTTGGTATTAGGTTCTAATGCTTCTGAGCGTATGTATTTTCCATCCCACGCAACTGTAATATTAGTAGAAATAGGAACAATAGCTGCTAATTTTGAAATTCTAATTACCAGTGCATTTTTAGTAGGCGGTTTTATTAAAGTATCTATGTGTTTACTAGGTGCTTGCAATGGAGTTGCTAAAATATTCGGTTTTGATGACTACAAGTTTTTAGTCGTACCTATTGGATTGTTAATAATCTCTTTTTCTCATTATGTTCATCATAATATAATGGATAAAGTAGACTTTGCTTTATACATATATCCTCCATACGCTTTTCCATTTCAAGTGCTATTACCTATTATTATATGGATTTTTGCTGAAAGAAAGAAGAAACAATTATCAAACTAATTCAATATAAAATTACACGACAAAAAGGGATAGACATAAAGAAAAGCTATCCCTTTAAATCGTATCATTGTAAATTCTTTGACAGTTTCTATTTCTAAGCTATTTTTCTTTTGTGCCCTTTTAAATCATGTATAAATGCTTCCAAATGTTCTATTTTCACATGTTCCATTATTACTATTTTATACCATTTATTATTTGAATTATGAACTTGTGGTACTAAGAAATATTTATGAACCAATTCATCTGGAATATATTCTGCTTCCATAGTTACAATGTTCATATTATCATCTCTATAATATTGCACACCTATTTCATCTAGATTATCACATAACCATGATGTTCTATTTCTTAATTTATTTATTTTTTCCATCCATTCATAAGGTCCATAACTTGCAAGTATCATCCATAAAGCCACAGCATTTGCACCAGAGCGGCTTCCACTTATAGTTACATCTAAATTTTCTATATATGTAGCTTCTTCAGTTAAAGTGTACTGTACTAAATCTTTTCTACATACAAATATTCCTGTTCCATAAGGAGCCTGAAGCATTTTATGAGCATCTAGTGTGATAGAACTTACATTAGGATTAGAAAAGTCTGTATTACACTCTTTGTTATCTATTGGATATATAAACCCTCCAAAAGCTCCATCTACATGAATTTTGAATTCTAAATCATATTTATTAAAACTATCTACATATACGTCTATATTATCAACAGAACCAAACATTGTAGTACCCATATTAGAAATTACTATAAAATAATTTTTACCATTATTCTTAGCCTCTTTAACAATTTCATCTAATGTCTCAGGTAAAATTTTTCTACTCTTAAAATCTACTGGAACTTTGATAATATCAACGTTCAGTAAATCTGCTCCTTTATAAGCTGAATAGTGCGTATCCTCAGATGTTATTATAGCTATTTCATCATGTTTAGCATTTTTTTCTTTTTTAAAGAAATTTCTATAGACCCACATAGCTTGTATATTGGCCTCTGTTCCACCTTGAGAAATATATCCATCATATTCAGGGTCTTGTCCATTTAATATGTCTATTGATAATAATTGAATTAACTCTCTTTCAATATCAAATGTTCCTCCAAATAATATATCTGCTTTATCATAGGTATGGCATCCAATATGATTAGGATTTTGAGTAAATGCTCTTAAATATGGAGAATGTTGAACAAAAGTACGTTCACTATTGAATACCAGATTATCTAATTTTGTTCCTGGAACTCCAATTGTTAAAGTATCATCATAATTCAAAGTCGTTTCTAGAGCTTTGGTAACCTTTTCATCAATTTCTCTTTGCGTAAACTTTTTCCAATATTTCACATTCATCACCCTTTTTAATATTCATTAGTTTATGAATTTTTTTATTTAACCTTGAACCCATCTATCATGTTTTTTAATTTATAAGTTACTTTTTTCAGTTCATCCATACTAGACCCTATACCTTCAAAAGAACTTACTTGTTCTTCTAAGACAGCATTAATCTGCTGTACTGAACCAGCGTTTTCCTGTTGAGCTGATGATACTTCATTCATTGCTTTTGTCATTTCAGCAGTTATTTTTGATTGTTCATTCGTGGAATTTGTTATCATTTTAACACTCTCAGTCATTTCCTTTATTGAGTCAAAAATTGACCTAAAATGTTCACGTATACCATTTGACTTTTCAACACTTATTTCAGATAATTTTCCGCCCTCTATTACTTCCTTGTTAACTATATCAGCTTTATTCTTTATCTCACTTAATAAAATACCTATTTGAGAAGCAGATTCCTTGCTTTGTTCTGCTAATTGTCTAACTTCTTCTGCAACTACTGAGAATCCTCTTCCATGCTCACCTGCTCTTGCAGCTTCTATTGCTGCATTTAAAGCTAGAAGGTTGGTTTGTTCTGATATGCTTGTTATCATTAATACTATCTGTTCAACTTTATCTAAAGACTCCTTTAACTCCGATACAGAATCACAAATTTCATTTGATGATTCGTTAACACTGTTATTTGCTTCTACTATTTCCACTACATTTTGAATTCCCACATTAGATAAATTGAGAACACTCTTACTAACATCAAATGTTCCTTCTGTTCTTTCTGAAATTATATCTATGCTATTAGAAAGTTCATGTATACTAGCGGTTGTTTCTTCTACTACTCCAGCATTACTTTGAGTACTAACAGATACCGTTCCTAACCCAGCTGCAATCTCATCTATACCTTTATTAGCACTTTCAACAGATAATGCAATCTCACTAGATGATTCTACTAAAGAATCAATAGTATATTTAACCTGTGATACTAAATTTTCAATCTTATCTACAAATAAATTAAAGTATTTAGAAAGTTCGCCAATTTCATCATTCGTATGGACTTCAAGTCTCTTAGTTAAATCACCTTCACCCTCAGCGATATCCTTTAACATAGCTGTAGTATTTTTGATTGGTTTAATTAATTTAGTGAGAATTATGTATAATATAGTTAATATTACCAACATTGATAATAGAGCTATTCCTATTATAACATTTCTAATTCTTATTGAGTCTTCTAATACTCTTTTCATAGGAATATGTACCCCTAAAGACCAAGGAGTTTTTGTTTTACCTATAGTAATAGGTGTGAAATTCTCGTAAAATTCCTTATTTCCTTCATCTACGCGTGTCTTTTCATGTGGTTTGCCTTCCAAAATCTTTTTTTTCAATTCTGTATAGCTTTCATCCTGTTTAAAACTCTCTGCAACTTCACTTAAATCTTTGTTATCTTTAACAGAAACTAAAGTAGCATTATTACTTAAAAGAGAAACATACCCCTCTTCAAAAGGTTTTATAACTTCAAGTTTGCTCTGAATCGTTTCAAGAACTATGTCTATTCCAACTACCCCTACATATTCTCCATTATAATTAATTGGTATTACTACACTAGTGACAAGCTCAGTTCGGTCATTAATAACATACTCATAAGGATCTGCAATAACTTCTTCTGTAAGAATCTTAGGCATTGTACTATAATAAGACTCTACATCAACAGGCAATAAACTAATAACCACATCTTTTCTATAGAAATATGGATTGAATCTACCAGTTTTATCATGACCAGCTTTATTAATGAAATCTATATCTCTATTATCAAATGCATTCTCATCCCATATGCTCCAAACCGCAAGAAAATCTTCATTGTCTTCAAGAATAGTTCTTAATATGCTCTTCACTGTTTCTCTGTCCTCATTATGTGAATCTTTCATACCTTCAAAAGTCTTGGATAATGCTCTTGCAGTATCTAATGCAACCTCTAAATCTGCACGAACTTCATTACCATAATTTTTAGATGTTTCTCTTGCAACCTTAAAAGCATTTTTTTCTAAAGTACTGCCCATTATATTTGTGATAATTGCAATTACTACTGCAAAACTAATAAATACTGAACCTCCAATCATAATCATCTGTTTTGTTTTGATACTTCTCAATTTTCCCATTTGTAAATCCCTCCACTTATGTGTAAGTTATTTATCATCCTTCATCCCTAAATCCCTAAATCCACAATTCAATTGGTTATAACTTGATTTTCTTCTATATTTCTCCTTCATCGGACAAATTTTTAACAAATCCCTTTTACATTATATGACTTAAATGGTTTTCTTTCAAGTTATTTATAAAAAATTCTGAATTATATTTATGATTACTTATTAAAGTGTTAAATTTACACCAAAAAACAAAATAATTGTCAAATCATCCTGTTCTAATTTCGACTGGTGACAGTCACTTGTCGAATTTATCCTATATCATGTAAACTCTAATTACTCCAATCCAAGAGCATCCTCTCTAATTCCTTCATAGTAGGTTGTCCATTTTTTCCATCATATGCCCTCTGTTCAAAATCATTAAAGGAACTTTTCTTCTCTTTCACCCAAATCTTATGTTCTCTCTTTTTTGTTTTAACATTAGGATTTTCATTTAGGTATTCCTCAAATTTTATTCCAAAAAGGGTTGATGGTCTTAAATACATATCCATCTCATTATCCTTCCATGATTTTACTTTTATGTTTATAACTTTTATAAAATCCTCTTCAGTGAACCCTTCATTGAATCTAGCCTTAATCAGATTTCTCGTTTTATTTGTACTAGATTTATATTTCTTACCTGACATGGAATTTAAGTAGTCTACTATTTTTGAGTATGGTGAATCATCACTCTTTTTTTGATTTTCTAGTTTCTCATGCTTATTTTTTTGATTATGCAAAATATCGTGAATTGAATCTTCCTCAGCTTTAACCTTATTTTCTATTTTTTCCGAAGAAGACAATATATTTTTCTTTATACTGTTATTTTTATAATTCTTGTTATTTGTAAAAAGAATGTTATTAGTACTGACCCCAGTAACCGGTATCGCAGAATCCATACACGGTATATCCATATCCTTTAAATTCGTACTCGGTGACTTAGGTTCTCCCCCAAGTATTTTTTCTAAACACAGTACAATATTATATATATTACTTTTAAATCTTCCACCAACTCTCATTTGTTCAACTGTTAAATAACCACTTTCAACAAGTTCCCTTTTATACTTTGAAAACGCATCCTTGCCAATTCTAAGCTCACTCATTATTCTTTCTCTTGTTGGAAATGCTTCCCCATTATTTCCTGCATATGAACATAAATATGAATAAAGCCCCTTTGCTCCAATGGAGAGTTTCTTATCTGTCATAACTGATTTCCCTATAAGTCCATAACCCTTTTCATAAATAGTTCCCTTGAATTGTGTAACCTTTTCCATGATTCATCCCCACCTATATTTGATATTTTAAAAAACACTTTTTTGTGTAATTGCTTCTAAAGGGATATATGCAGTTGTTGGTGGATTTTAGAAATTATTTTTAATTTTTTTTCTGAGGTGGGTATTTTTTGTATAGAAAATAAAAAAAGAATTAAAGATTGTAAAAACGTTACAATCTCTAACCCTTTGATTTATTGATTAATTTATTTCTTTATTACTGCATACATACCTAACTTCTCTAAGGAGTTAGGTGCAGTTAAGAAACCTTTACCACACATTTCTTCAACAATATAGCCTACCGCATAAGTGTGGTACTTTATCAAAGATATTGTAGTGCAAATATCAGCCAGCTGCACTGGAGCATGATTTTGCACAACATTTGTGACTTCTTCAATTATTTTTTTTATATTTTCAGTTATCATTTCTATAACCGGCTCCAATAACTTAACTAACTCATCATACTGTCTTTCTGTTAAAACTGGGAAATTAACATCATAACTTCCATCATTATTAAGAATGTACCCTTCTTTTATAAGATCAATTAATTTTTCACTGTTACTCTCTTTAATATCAGCTCTCGCTGCTTCTACAAGCACTGCTATATCTTCTTCCTCTGGGTGGAATTCTTGACACTTGTGAATAATTTTGTAATTACATACATTCACCCAATCTCCATCCGGCTCTACTTCACAATCTCCATATATCCCATTAAATAAAACATTTGACTGTTCACTATTATTTCCCCAAACAAATCCATGAGTACCATTTGAAAGCATGGGAAACCGCTCATTACCCCTTAGCTCTTTTCGTGCCATAATCCTTCCTTGTAATAAAGCAATATGACTTACTAACCAATATAATGTGTTTTTATTGCCTGATATTTTAAAATTGATCTTCCTGATTTCCGCTTCTTTCTTCTGAATAAATTCAAAAATTTCATCTGCTACTGATTCAAAGATTCCTTTTGTTTTTTTGAAAATATCTTCCTCACAACTTTGTGTGAATATTACTATATTACTTTGGTATCTAGCATTTTTAAGCTGTTTTATCAGATTATGTTCTTTAAGAATATTTATCTCATCCTCTAAATAGGGAACAGATACCCCTAACTCCATACTGATTTCACCTAAGCTCATAGAGTTATAATATGCTACCATTAGAATGTTCCCTGGTAATTTCCTTTTGAATAATTCATAGTAAAGCTTGTATTCATTTTCTTCCATCCATACATCCACACTGAAAGCAGCCGGATTATAACTTTTCTCACCATAATTTCTTGACATACTCATACCTTCTTTCAGTAATTTTCTAGATTTAAAAAGAAAATATTTAACCATTTCTAAAGAGATTTCAAATTCCTGTGAAATATGTTTGCAACTTTTATTTTCAATATAATACATTATTGTAGCCTTTCTATGAAATTTAGATAATAATGACAGCTCTCTCCTTAGAACATTTAAATTCTCATTTTGAATCAGTTCTAATTCTGGATTACTACTTGAAGTTCCTTCTATAGTTTCATCAAGCCTATAATGAAATACTTTTTTATTATTTCTAATATACGCCTTATACACATTATTCGCTACTCCCCACATCCATCCATAAAAAGCCTTAATATCTTTAAGTGAATTTGCACTTCTAAAAAGCTCTTTTATAATTTCTTGCGACAAGTCCTCAGCCTCATGTGTATTCGATGTTCTCGAAACACAAAATGCATATATTGTCTTCATGCATTCTGTAATTTTGCCATAAACTATTTGTTGTATTTCCATATTAAGCAATCCCCTTCTATCAAATTTATCGGTCAAATTATTGTTCTCATATTTATTACAATTCTTTTTCCATCAAATCTAAAAGCTCATCAAATTTTCTAATAGCATCTTCTAAAGGTTTAGATGTGGTCATATCCACCCCTGCCTTTTTAAGCATATTAATAGGATAATCACTACAACCACTCTTTAAAAAAACTTTATATCTCTCTACGGCACTTTCTCCTTCTTCAATTATCATCTTGCTAAAAGATCTAGCCGCTGCAAATCCAGTAACATATTGATACATATAAAAGTCGAAATAAAAATGTGGTATTGTAGACCATTTAATTTCTACACATTGATCCAAAACCATATCAGTTCCATAATATTTAATATTTAAATCACTGAATATTTTACATAAATCATCTGCTGATAAATGATTACCAGTTTCTATACTTTCATGAGTTATTTTTTCGAACTCTGCTAACATAGTCCGTGAAAATAAAGTACCCATCATACTATCTAATTGCTGATTTATAAGGTATAATTTTTTCTTTTTATCCTTTTCATTTTTAATTAAATTATCCATAAATAAACATTCATTAGTAGTAGATGCTACTTCCGCACAAAACCAATCATACTTCCAGTACATGTATGGCTGAGCGTTTTTTGAATAATATGCATGGATAGCATGACCCATTTCATGTGCAACTGTAGACACATCATTTAATTGATTATTATAATTCATAAGAATATATGGCATGCTATCATAACACCCTCTGGAATATGCCCCTCCACATTTACCTTTATTCTCATATACATCTATCCAACGCTCTCTAATTCCCTCTTGAAAGATTTTTAAATATTCTTCTCCTAAAGGCTTTAATCCTTCAAGAGCTATTTCTACCCCATCTTCATAATTCATATACTCCTCTTCACTTTCAACCATTGGCACATTTAAGTCATACATATGAATTTCATCTAGATCTAATACTCTTTTTTTAAGTTTAACATACCTATGAAGTGATGATAAATTGTTATTTATAGTATCCACAACATTCTCATAAACTTCCACTGGAATATTGTTTGGCTTCAATGAACTTTCAAGAGCAGAATCATACCTTCTAATTTTCCCATTAACAATACATGTTCTCATAGATGCAGTTAATGAAGTTGCTAGTGTATTTTTAAATTTATTATATGTTCCATAGTAAGCTTCATAAGCATCTTTTCTTATTTGTCTATCTTTAGATTTTATAAAAGTACTATAATTCCCTTCTGTCAATTCAATTTCATTTCCACTTTCATCTTTTATTTTAGGAAAAACTATATCAGCACTGGTAAACATATCATATATTTCTTCTCCTGCGTATAGACAGTCTTCAACTGAAGCTAAAATCTTTTCTTGTTCCGCACTAAGTGTATGTGCTTTTTGGCTTAATATCTTTTTTAAATAAACTTCATAAATTTTAAGTTTTTCTGAATCCTCAATCAGTTTTTCTACTGTTCCATCAGGTAAAGCTAATAATTCTGGAATAAAGAAAGATGAAGCACTTGAAACTTCAGCTGAATAAGCACTAATTTTGTTTTTAAGCGCTTGGAATTCAGCATTAGCAGTATCTTCATCACCTCTTAAAAACGCATATCGCCCGAGCTTATCTAGAAGTCTTGAAATTTCAACATCCTTTTCTAAAAAGTTTAAAAGCTCCTCACTACTTCCTAATTTTCCTGAAAACTTTTGTAATTCAGGCACTTTAGATTTTAATACTTCAAAATCTATTTCCCACGTCTTTGTGTCCTCATACAATTTCTCTATATTCCATTTATACTTATTATCTATTTCATTTCTTTTCCTAACCTTCATTATTTCTCCCATATTAAACAATCCCCTTCTATCAAATTTTGTTGGTCAAATTATTGTTCTCATATAAATAGTGTCAGAAATTCTAAAATGGTTAACTGCATTTTAAAATATTTTTTTTCACTTGCATCATATCATTATCAAAATTCCTCTTCGTCTCTATTCAAATTATTATGACTTTACTTTGTATATTTAAATATTTATTTTTTAATCACTTTAAACCTAGATAAAAAAGAAAAACACGCAGCGCGTGTCAAATTTCAAATATACAGCTTTAAAATGAGTTATATAGTCATGATATTCCGTTAGTCATATTATTTAACCATTCAGTCATATCTTCTTTTTCAAATACAAAATCAATTTCTTCTATTTTAGGGAATGATAATAGTTTGTCATCTATTTTTATGATGTTGTTTTTTTCCTTCTCATTAAGATAACTCACTATATCGTAGTTACCTTTTTTAAACTTCTAAACCAATTTCTCAAGTTTCGCCACTCTTTCTTTCAGCTCTTCTATTTCTTCTACTGCTCTACCTAACTTTCTAAAATATCTTAATATCTCTAAAATTACTATAGTTATTACAACCCATACAGTAGCTAATTTCATTATGCTTTCTCCTTTAAACAATAGTATTTTATATAACCTCTTATAAATTAATAACAATTATAGCATATAATACAATTAATTTATCAATATTTTCTTAAACCTTCAAATGAATCTATGAATGAATTACATTTTGATACTCTGATTATATTTGAGTTTACTAATCATTATCAAAATCCTCCCTCTTTTCATATGATAATATATAAAATCGAATTCGGAGGTGTATCCAGTTAACTGGACATTATGAAAAAATTTAAAAAAGTATTAGTTGTATTTTCAGTTATAATGCTATTCACTTTATCTTTTAGTGGCTGTGGAAAGAAAACTGATAAAGAACTTGTCACTGTTAGATTAAATGAGGTTGTTCGTTCTCTTTTCTACGCACCTATGTATGTGGCAATCAATGAAGGTTATTTTGCAGAGGAAGGAATTGAAATTGACTTATCTACTGGACAGGGTGCAGATAAAACCATGCAACAAGTACTAAGCGGAAATGCTGATATTGGCTTCAGTGGACCTGAGCAAATAATCTATATTTACAATCAAGGAAGAGATGATTATCCGATTGTATTTGCTCAATTAACTCAAAGGGACGGTTCATTCCTAGTTGGAAATAATGATGAACCAAATTTTGACTGGAAATCATTAAAAGGTAAAACTGTTATAGGTGGTCGTCCAGGTGGAGTTCCTGAAATGGCATTTGAATACGTTCTAAAGAAAAATGGTTTAAATCCTAAAGAGGATTTAGAAATCATAACAAACATAGCTTTTACAGCTACAGCTGGTGCTTTTAAAAGCGGAACTGGAGAATATGTAACATTATTTGAACCTACAGCTACTACTCTAGTTGAAGATGGTTCTGGACATATTGTTGCCTCCATCGGAGAAAGCGCAGGACCAATACCATATACCTGCTATTTTGCTACTAAATCATATATGGAAAAGAATCCTGAAATCATTGAAGAATTTACAAAAGCTATTTATAAAGGACAGCTTTGGGTTCAAGAACATTCCGAAGAAGAAATTGCTGATAAGATAGCTTCCTTCTTCCCAGGTATTGATAAGGAAATCTTGATTAAATCAATAAGAAGCTACAAAGATATCAATGCTTACGCTGATACTCCAGTAATGACTGAAGAATCATTAGATAGACTTATGGATATTATTCAATCCTACGACGAAAAATTAATGCCACAGAGACCTGAATTCAATATTATAGTTGATACTACCTATGGTGAAAAAGTTGTAGAAGAATCAAAATAATTTTCAAAATCAATTTAAAATTTAATATTTAGAAATAGGGTATGGGATTTAATGAGGTAATTCCATACCTTTTATTTATTTGAATATGCCTTATACTGTTTATGAAGAAAACAACTTTCAGAGGGAACTTTATGTACTTCAACTTATATTCGATACATATAATTACAATTATGCTATAATATATTCTACAAAGGGAGGATTGAGTATGAAAGTAAAAGATAAAGTATTTATAGTCATTGGGATAGGTATATTAATACTGAATATATCAATTTATTCACATGTTAAAGATCTTCAAACAAATATGACCTATACAAGAAATGAACTGTTCAACATAGATAGAAGTGTAAATAGTGTTCGAAATAGTGTTAACAATACATTGAATGAAATACATGAAAACAGCAAATGGCTATATAATGGGAGCTATTCTGTAACAAATATAAGTAACGATCTTAAAAATGCTACAGTAGCTTTAACTTGGAGTTTACGTACCTTAAATAATAACTCCAAAGTATATCTTATATATAGAAAGAAACCTACAGATAAGAATGAAAACGATAAATGGACTGAGCTCCCTATAGAAAACGCGGACAACCTTAATTATACAAAAGAGCTAACCCTTTCACTTAAAAACGACTATGAATTTAAAGTGTTAGTTAAGGATGATAAAACTTCTACTAGTGAAAAATTATTCAATATTGATTTCTATTCAATGATGAAAGACAGAGTACAAATAGATTTAGAACCAAGGTCACAGTCACAATCAGATAACCATGTTAAATTCAGTTTTTCAGGTAGAATTAGGAATTCATATACTTTACCTTTTAAATATGATAAATCAAATTATGATTTATTAAAACTTAAAAACATTATAGTAAAAGTATCTAGTGGTGATCATATAAAGATAGAATTTCAAATCTTAAAAGATGGAAAGATTGTAGATGAGGACACACAATTCGGAACTTTTCATAATCATAGAGAATTAAAACTTGAAAGCTTTGAATTCGATAAAACTATTGAGTATGATATACCAAATGATATTATTGAAGATTATATTGGTAAAAATATAGAAATTATCGTTGAAGATTATTCTGGATCAACATATATCAGAAAAAGTCATGAAATGTAACCCTAGATATATTCAAATATATAACTAAGCATAAAACTATGGTGTGTATACTTCATCCTTGAACCCCCCTGATAAATCAACTATCAGTGGGTTTCAACTCTTTTATGTCACAAAATCTCCGTTCTATCTCTTACTTGTTATTTATTTTCATACTCCTTAATAGATTAAACTTAAGCTGTCTCAAAATCAGTTATCCAGCATATTGTATAAATATGAAGATTTTTAAGTTTAATCATATGAGTACGCTTTATCAATAGTCTAGGAGTGAAATACTTGAAATCATTGAAATTAGATAATATAAATATGATATTTTTTAATAAAAAATCAGAAAACCTGGTATTAAAAGACATTAACTTCCAAGCTAAAAATGAAGATTTTATTGCTATAGTTGGTCCTTCTGGATGTGGTAAGTCCACAATTTTAAATATTATAGCCGGGTTAATTACACCAACTTTTGGAAGTGCAAATCTGGATAATGAAGAAATTAAAGATTGTAATAATAAGATTGCTTATATGTTTCAGAGCGATCATCTCTTTCCTTGGTTAAGTGTATGGAACAACGTAACCTTAGGATTAAAAATTCAGAAAAAGTACAACAAATCTAACATTGAATTTATTGAGAATTTGCTCAAAAAGTACGACTTAATCGATTATAAATCTTATTATCCAAATGAAATCTCTGGAGGAATGAAACAAAAAGTAGCTTTAATTAGAACATTAGCTTTAAACCCTGAATTACTTTTACTAGATGAACCTTTTTCTGCTCTTGATTATCAAACAAGACTTAAAATTGGTGATGAAGTTTATAAAATAATTAAAGAAGAAAAGAAAACAGCAATAATAGTTACACATGATATTCCTGAAGCAATTTCTTTAAGTAATAAGGTTCTAATTCTTTCAAAAAATCCTGCATGCATAAAGGCAGCAATAGATATTGAGTTTCCAGAAGAATTTCAGAGTCCATTACAGAGACGGAAATCACCTATGTTTGGATTATACTATGAAAAAATATGGGAGGAGTTAGAAGATGAAAAATCAACCTGTAAAAAGTCATAAGGAATTCTTAGATAAACTAAAAAAAGATCAAAGGAATGTTACATTTTGGAGAATAGGAATTCTAATAATTATCTTTGTTCTGTGGGAGATTTTTAGTCAACTTAGAATAATAGACCCATTTTTAACAAGCTCTCCATCAAGAATGTTTAAGAGTTTTATCACCTTATATAAAGATGGTAATTTAATATATCATATTCTAATCACTACTGGAGAAACCATTTTAGGATTTGTATTAGGAACCATCCTTGGTACAGTTATTGCATCAGTTTTATGGTGGTTTAAACGCTTGAATAATATTTTAGAACCCTATCTTATAGTTTTAAATGCCCTTCCCAAGGTGGCTTTAGCACCTATAATAATATTTTGGGTTGGTAATGGTATTAAGGCAATATTAGTTGTGGCTCTTCTTATTTCAATAATAATAACTATAATAACTGTACTTAATGGCTTTAATACTGTTGATAAAGATAAAATAAAGCTTATGAAAACATTTGGTGCATCAAAGCTTCAAATTCTAATAAATTTAGTAATTCCAGCAAATATAGGCACATTAATATCAGCTCTAAAAATAAATGTTGGGTTATCTTGGGTTGGTGTTATCATAGGTGAATTTTTAGTTGCTAAAAATGGTTTAGGCTTCTTAATCGTTTACGGCGGTCAAATAGCTCAGCTTGATATGGTAATGCTCAGCATAATAATTCTAGCTCTAATAGCCTTTATTATGTATAAAATTATTGACTTTATTGATAAAAAGATAATATCTAAGAAATTTAAGATATATGAAAACAATTAGCACCTTATTATGATAAGTAATTTCAAATAAAAAGGGATGTATCAAAATGATTTGTTGAATCATTTTGATACATCCCTCATTAGTTTATAATACTCCTTTAATTCCCAAATAACACTTACAATGTATTACATATTAGTAATTTATGGTATAATCGAATAGTATTTTATGTAGCCTTTCTTTGTATTGTGTCCTATATAAAAAAATTTCATTGAGTACGTCATAAACTTTTAAATTATCAGAAATAATATGCTTTTGAAAATTTTAATTCCATAATTAAGTAAAGTATTGATTGAAAAACAATATGATTTAATAGGAGGGTTTTTATGCCAGATATTATAATTAAATTACTTGAAGAGTCAGATTCACAGGAACTTTTTAACTTCGAAGTTGAAAATAGAGATTTTTTTAAGAGAATAGGTTTATCAAGAGGAGATTCCTATTATGAATTAAATAATTTCAATAAAATAATAAAAGAACTAGTTGAGGAACAAGAAAAAGGATTATTATACATGTATTTAATCAAAGATCATACTGGTAATGTTATAGGTAGAGTAAATCTAGTATCAATAGTAAGAGGAAGTTTTAATAAGGCTGAACTAGGATATAGAATTGGTGAGGAACATCAAGGGAAAGGTTATGCAACAAATGCTGTAAAACTTGTTTTAGATGAAGCAGTCAATAATCATAAACTTCATAGAATAGAAGCAGGAACATCCCCTGATAACATAGGCTCTCAAATAGTATTGATTAAGAATGGATTTCAATTTACTGGGCGTAATAATAAATATATTTATCAAAATGAGAAGTGGCATGATAGCATAAATTTTGAAAAAGTACTTAATTAAAATAAGGGAGTGATTCTTTGAAAATTAATACTAGAAAATTATTTATATTTTTCATAATTGCTGCAATTAGTTTCGCTATTATTGGGTGTAATAAAAATCAAGAAACTTCTTCTAATGAGAGATTTGAAGAAAAAATATCTCTTTATAAAAATCAAAACATAAAAAAAGATTTCGAAAAACATTCATTAGGGGTTGGTCCTTGGGAAATAATATATTGCAAGGATGATAAGCTCATATTCAATAACTATAAATATACTATAGGATACTCTACAAAAAAGGATATGGAAGGTATCTATAGTATAATAGATCTCCAAAATTTAGGCTTACATCATGTCCAAGGCTCAATAGTAAGTATGCTTGATATTTCTCCAAAAGGTAAAACACTCACTGGAATTAACATTCAGTGTGAAGAAAAAATTATTAATATCGGGCCTCTACATATTATAAATCTTATTACTGAAGATATCAGTGAATTAAATGTAGGAAAAAAAGAAAAGCTCATTCCAATAGCACTAAATTCCCGATATTATGTTTTATATTGTGATACCATTATGATTGTAAATATAGAAACCAATGAAATTAAAGATGTAAATTACACCGGAGATACAATTGAAAACATATTAATTCAAGATAATGGAGATATTTTCATACAAGATACTCATAGTAGCATATATCTTTTATCTAAAAAAGAAAACTACAAAGAGATAAAAACTGAATTAGTAGGTACTTTATTTGATACAATTGGAGATGATTTAATTTGGTTTAATAAAGGAAATATCTATAAAGGCAATATCTTAAAGCACTCAAAAATAAAAGATATAGGAACAGAATGGGAATTCATAACATGTAAAAATGGTAGAGCTATATTTGCAAGTGATAGTATGCCTTTGGTTTATGACCTAAAAACAAATAAGATAGCTTCATTCAATCAAGTATTAAGCGTTTCTGAATTCTATGCTTTTCCAAATTCAGTTTCCCCAGATATGGATAAATATATTACAAACCCTTGGTCTAAAATACAAATGTTTGATTATAAAGGTAAAGAATACGATGTTAATATAAAAGATTATTCAAAAGCTCATTTAAAACATAACTATTACCTAAACTCAAATTCCCTTTGGCTTGATAATGAAAATTTAATTTATATTGCACAAAAAGAAGATACGGGCAATTTAGATGGACTAATGATTGTAAAATATAATATAAAAACTGGTGAGAACATTGTCTTGTTTGAGTTTAAGTAGGATTTTGCATACCGTGTTAAAATTAATGAAATTAAATTGACTATATTCAATATAAAAATGGAGGTTTCAAAATAATTATCTAAATTATTTTGAAACCTCCATTTTTTTAAATCTATTCAAGTCTACACTTTTCTAACTATTTTTTTCTCACTAACTTTATTTCTAAAAAGCATTACTGTACCTATTGCAACAAGTATCGTTGCTACAACAGTAATGACACCCGTTTCTCCCACATAATAGACGCTGTTAACATTGTCAGTCACTGTCCTACAGATAACCTGATCCACATAGTTATGACTTGCATGAAGTAACACTGCAGGCCATACACTCTTGGACTTTAATCTCAAAACAGACATTACTACTGTTATGGCGATTACTTCAATCACAAACATGGGTAATTGATACCATATGGGTGTTCCTGGCATATATAACCCAGCAATTATAATAGGCATATGCCATACCGCCCAGATCAGTCCACTGACAACAACCGCAATCTTAACATTCCAGATTTTTGTCATTTGTGGAAGAAGGAATCCTCTCCAACCGATTTCTTCTCCTGCTGCGGATATAATTGATGAAAAAATCAGTATAATCAGTGTAACCATAGTAGCCACAGAACCTGAATCTACTTTATCTGAATATGTTGAAGCAACCGTAGTAAATATGCCTAAATCGCCAGTAAATGAGCCTTTATTCACCAACCAGTAGATACCATACGACACTCCTAAATATATGATAGGAACAAAAATTCCAGCCAAGATAAAAGATAACTTACACTTATTCCAACCAAGTAATTTTTCTTTTTTATAATATTTACCACGGACTATGAAGGCAGCAATTGCTGGGCACCACATCAATATGACAGATATTCCGGCAGCTGTAGCCTCTTCTCCTCCCCTAATCCAGATAACATAACAGACACTGCTCAAAACAAAAGTAATAATCAAAAACGTAATAACAGACTTCTTTTCTCTCATTAACCCCTTCCCCCTATAATAATTAATGCACTATTACATGTTTTATGATAAGTTCTACTAGTAATTGTTTTTCGTTCTGCCTGTCCATTTATCATTCAACACTAAAATATCTATAGTTAATATCAAATATTTTTCTTCAGCTGACATAAGCACTCAGGAGTTGTTCCACAACATCCGCCTATTATTTTTACACCTTTAAGCTGGAGTTTGAGCATGAAATCCACATACTCATCTGTATCTATACTATATATCTTTTTACCATCTATTTCTTTTGGCATTCCCATATTAGGCTGTACAATAACAGGGACATTTGTATATTTCATTAAATCCTCTACATTCTTAATAAGCTCATCACTCACAGCAGTACAATTGATTCCTAAGGCACTTACTCCACTTTGTTGAAGCACCTCTACTATATCCTTTATCCCTTTACCATCAAAGGTTTCACCTTTATCATTGAGAACCACAGTACAAAATATTGGTAAAGATGAATTTTCTCTCACAGCTTTAAGAGCAATTTCAGTTTCTTTCAAGGTGTACATTGTTTCTATTAAAATTAAATCCACACCAGCTTTTTCTCCAATTTCAACCTGATTCTTAAATAGGCTATATAAAATTTTATCTTTATTATCTTCATTGTCTTTTATAAGATATGCTGCTGGTCCAACAACTTGAGCTATAAATTTATTCTGTAAGCCTTTCACAGATTCATTTGCAATCTGTATAGCTTTCTCTATTATCTCTCTAGAAGTGTACCCACTATCTTTTAAGAATAATTCATTAGCTGTTAGTGTATTAGTTGTTATTATATCTACACCGGCATCTAAATAATCATCATGAATATTTTTTATAAATTCACTATGAGTCATATTATATTTCATAACACCTTTGCTTATATCCAACCCTCGCCTATCTATTTCAGTTCCCATTGCTCCATCAAAAAACACTACTTTATTTTTCATAAAATCCAGTATATTGCTCATAATAGTATCTCCCTCATTAATTCAATTACGCCATTCCCTTTAAGTTCGCAAATAGCATCCAGCAATTTGCTACAAACAATATTAAATTAACAATCAATCCCTTAATATATATTCCCTTCTCTGACATCTTTGTATATAGCGTAATTATTAGTGTTACTGCTGGAGTTATAAAAAGGAATATATATTTGGAGATATAACTATCAAAATGACCTCTACTCATATGTATCCCTACCCTATCTGGTAAAAAGAATACAGCCACAATATTTGATAATAAGATGATTGCTGTAATTACTTTATTTATTTTATCAACCTTTTCCATGCTCATAAACTTTCCTCCTATACCACAATGTTCTTTTTATAAATATTATAGCATAGGGTATTTATGAAGTCTCAAAATTAGGTTATATACATAGAGTTCCACATTTAACTGTCACTTTTAGAATTTATTAATTTTTATATTTACAGATATACTTTATAAAAATTAGATTTAAGATATCCTGAAGCATGAATAATATCATCAATATTTATTCTTTTTTCTTTCTTCTCTGTTATTTATTTATGATTTATGCCCTTCTTTTCTCAACAGATATAACAAATATATTAATAAGAATATATACTACCACTGATGTTCTTATAACATTTTTTAATACAATTTCCGTAGATAAAAAACCAAATTCTCCTATTGCAACTACAAGTGCAAATATAATTGCAGCTACCATATTTGATGTAAATCTCTCAGCCTTATAATATTCAAAATAAACTACCATTGCTAATCCTAAATAAAAGAAAAAAGTCATCTCTATTCCTACCTTTCATTTTAGTCTTATTCTTTTGTATTTTTCTCCTAAATTCATATTTTTATTATTTGAACTATGTATATATCTTTATATATCGCATATATATTTTCAGAAAATTCACACCATTTCCATCCAATAACTGGTATAATTATATATATTTAGAGTTTCTAAGTATCAATATTAAATTTGTAATAATGAAAGATAATTATCAAGGGGGTATGATTTTTGAAGAATTTAATTTTAAAAGAGATCGAATATCTTAAGAATTGTAGTGTTGACTATGGCGATATCCGTTTTGTGGATACTACTACTGAGAGAATCTCTACAGAAAATCTTAATGTAAGTTCTATCAGTAATTCTAGAAACAAAGGCTTTGGGGTAAAAGTAATTTATAATGGCTCTTTAGGCTTCGCTAGTACACGTAATGTGGATGATCTTCATTCTGCTTGTGAAAATGCACTTAGAATAGCTAAAGCAAGTAACAAATTACAGCGTGAAAAAATCAAAATGGCACCTAAAAATGTTGTTCAGGATCATTATTCTACGCCAATTGAGATTGATCCATTCACAGTTCCTCTAACTGAGAAAATAAAACTTTTATTATCCTCTGAGAGAGAGATGCGAATGTCCTCTGAACTTGTTAAGACTGAAGCTTCAATGGATTTTCAGAAGCAGGAGAAGATTTTTGCTGACACAGAAGGAAGCTATATCACTCAAACATTATATGAAGCTGGAGGAGGAATTGTTGCAACCGCTGCTAAAGATGGTGATATGCAGATACGAAGTTATCCTAATTCCTTCAGAGGCAACCATGGTACTGCTGGTTATGAATATGTACTTGCTCTTGACCTTCTAGGTCATAGTGAAAAGATTGGAATGGAAGCGGTTAAACTTGTTGAGGCTGAAGAATGTCCAAGCGGTATATATGATATTATCATCGGAGGTAATCAATTAGGACTTCAAGTTCATGAGAGTATTGGACATCCTATTGAACTTGATAGAGTATTTGGATCTGAAGCTGCATATGCAGGTATGAGTTTTGTTACAGTTGATATGATGCGTGAAGGATTTAAATATGGTTCAGAACATGTAACCGTTGTAGCTGATGCTACTCTTCCAAGTGCTTTAGGCACTTTTGGATATGATGATGATGGTGTGGAAGCTCAAAAAACTGTAATAATTGATAAAGGAATCCTTAAGAACCTAATATCATCAAGAGATACTGCTGCTAAATTAGATATGAAATCTAATGGTACAAATAGAGCTGATGGTTGGAGCAACATCCCAATAGTTAGAATGACAAACATCAATCTTATGCCAGGTGATTATGAATTAGATGACCTAATTAAAGGGATTGAATATGGTTTCTATTTAGATACTAACAAAAGTTGGAGTATTGATGATAAAAGATTAAACTTCCAATTTGCAACTGAAATAGCTTATGAAATCAAAGATGGCGAGCTTACTGGTAAGATATTTAAAAACCCTCTATACACTGGTATAACTCCTGAGTTCTGGGGCAGTTGTGATGGAGTATGTAACGAAAAATACTGGAAGGTTTATGGAACTCCTAATTGTGGAAAAGGTGAACCATCACAAGTTGCTCACGTTGCACATGGTACTGCACCATCAAGATTTAGAAATATAAAGGTAGGTGTTAAGGATGTTAAATAAAGATTTTTCTTATAAACTATTCGAAAAAGTTCTTTCTAATGCTAAATATCATACAGTTCTTACGCTTATGAGTAGCGAAGAAGGACTTACTCGATTTGCAAATTCTGAGATACATCAGAATGTAGTTAAAAGTGATGATGAAGTTACTTTAACTGTTCTTAATGGAAAAAAAGTATCAACCATTACTACAAATGCTATTGATGAAGAATCTTTAATAGAAGCACTTCATGCTGCTAAAGAAAAACTTCAATTTCTTCCTGAAGGTGACTTTGAATATCCAAAGGTTGATACTCCTGATAATATAGAAAATGATACTTATAACCCTCAGCTTGATGAAGATTTCTCAATCGAAAACAGAGCTGACCTTATAAAAGATGCTCTATCAATGATTCATGAGGATTTCACAGCTGCTGGATCGCTTACATTAGAGAAGACATGTATCTTACTCATGAATACTAATGGTATTAAGCGCTACGCTAATACAAATTCCATTACTTATAATATTGTAGTTACTCATAAGGACAATGCTTCAGGTTTTGCTGAATTATCAGTTAATGACACCAGTGAAATCGATATAAAATCTCTCACTGAAAAAGCATACAAAACAGCTCAAGATAGTGTTGATGCTATTACCATCGAGCCTGGTCATTACGATATAATAATGCCTCCTAATGCAGTCTCAGAATTTTTGTTCTACTTGGGTTATTTAGGACTTGGTTCAAAAGCTCATTTAGATGGAATAAGCTTCTTGAAAGATAAAGTTGGAGAGAAAATATTTGGTGATAATATTTCAATAATAGACGATTGGACAAACAAATATGTTTCTTCAATTCCTTTCGACTTTGAAGGTTATGAACGTACTAAACTAAATCTTATTGAGAATGGTGTATTCAAAGAGATGCCTTTCGATTCCAAATGCGCTTCCCTAATGAATAAAGAAAGTACAGGTCACTCAATGGGATATGAAGGACAAGGTTCTTTCCCACTTCATCTTGTTATGGCTGGTGGAGATTCTTCAATAGAAGAGATGATAAAATCAACTGATCGTGGTCTTCTTGTAACAAGATTCCACTACACAAATATTGTTAACCCTATTGAAGGATTAATGACTGGATTAACTAGAGATGGTTTATTCCTTATAGAAAATGGTAAAATCAAATGCCCAGTTAAGAATATGAGATTCACTGAGAGCATACTTAATGTTTTCAATAACGCAGAATCAATATCTTCAGAAACACTTCCTGTGAAAGGTTACTTTGGAAACTTTGTTATTCCTGCAATGAAGGTGAAGAATTTCCACATTACTGGTAAAACAAGCTAAATAACTTGCCGCTTTGCCGCTTTGCCAATTTGCCAAGCTGGGGACGGTTCATGAATTCTTAAATAAATCGAGATTGTCCAAGCCAGGGACGGTTCATTGATTCTTTTAGAGAGCTAGTACACTTTATGATTTATTCTGTGTGTACTAGCTTTTTAATATCGGTTGTTTTTTATAAATAGGCTGTGTTTAAAAATAGTGTTGATAATATCATTCAGTTAATGTAAATAACGATTAATATGAAAATATATGAAAATATATGAAAAAATGTATTTACATATGAAAATATATGAATTATAATTATAATAACAATATATGTAAGGAGAGTTCAGAAATGGAAGGAATAGAAAAACTTTATACAGTTGAAGATATTGCAAAAATGACTGGTTTTACAACACGTACAATTAGAAATTATCTGAAAGATGGAAGTCTTGAAGGTACAAAAATTGGAGGTCAATGGAGGTTTACTATGAAAAACATTGAAAAATTATTTAATAAAGGAAATGTAGCAAAAGATTTGCAACAGCATCAAAGAGAGCAAGTACTTGATTTTATTGATGGTGTTAACACAGATATGAATGGTCAAATGCAAATTTGTACTATTGCAGATTATTATTGCGATACGAAAAAGGCAGCCAAAGAAATGTCAGATAAGTTAATGACAATAATAAATAATAATTCTGATGTAACTAAAGGTGGTGCAAATTATTCATATGATTATGTTGACAAAGAATCTAAAGCAAGATTTATTTTGTTTGGAAACCCTTCGTTTATTATTGAAACATTGAAACTGTTTAAGAAATAAAATAATATCAACCTCCCGAAAATTAGGGAGGTATTTTAATAAACTAATATAAAGCAATTATTTAATATTTATAATGAATACACAATTTCAATATCATTCTTAAACATAGCCTATAAATATTGATAACAAATATATTTTATAGTATTATTTGTAATATATGAAAATAATCGTTACACAAACTATGAGTAGTATTGTTCAACAAAAAGAGAATAATCTTTAAGCAATACTAGTAATTAAGGTCCAGTAAAGGAGAAAAAAATGTATGAAAATTTAAGAATAGAAACAGATCGTTTAGTGATTAGAAATTTTACTAATGCTGATATTGGTCAATTGTATAGGATAGTAAATAATGAAACAATAATGAAATATGTTCCATTTGCTGAAGAGAGAACCCTTGAAGAATGTGAAGAATTAATGAAAAGAATATTAAATAGATATAGAGAAAGTACAATTTCCAATTTTAAAGGATTTCTCTTATTAGTAGTTTCAAAAGATAACAATGAATGTGTAGGTTTTGTTGGATTATTTCCACTTTCATATGATATTACTGAGACTGAATTGTTCTATGGATTATTTGAAGAACACTATAGCAAGGGATTCGCAACTGAGATTGGGAAAGCAATTATTGAATATGGTTTTAAAAATATGAATATTAATAAAATAGTTGCAACTGTTAATAAAGATAACGAAGTATCAAAAAGAGTACTAGATAAGATGGGAATGTGTTTTGAATGTGAAATAGAAGATGAAGAAGCAAAGGATAGTTCTTATGATGGTGAGTTGCTGTATTCAATAAATAGGATTTAATCAACCGCCCCCTTTCTTACTCCATAACTATTCACATTTGACAAAAAATACTAATATATATATAATATAAAGTGGAAATATAATCATAGATGTTTTATTTTTGATACTATTAATATGTATTATGTATCATTGATTTACGCATCTATTAAACTATCAGGAGGTACGGTTTAGCAATGAGTACTAATATTTGGATTTACTAATTTAAGATTTTAGTTAATTAAATGAAAACTATTTAATTACTAACTTAATAATGAGGCAAATTGTAACCTTAAATTTAAAAGATAAATTTACAAGGTTTTGTTTGTGATGCCTTAATCCAAGTTTAGCGCTGAATCCATACTTTTTGAATAATTGAATTGTAATTTTTTCTGTTCTCAAATCAGAATACTATTATTGACTTATCTTAGTTTTTAATTGTGATTCTATATAAGATTCTGTTTATAGTTTAGTTAACTTAGACTATATCAATTTTATTCTTTGAGCAGATATGATTTGTTAGTTTTCCTATTCTCAAATCATTAATAACTTTACAATTAAATTCTAATTATTTATACGAATTGTATGCTGTGTTTATTTGGATAGACCAAATTATTTTTGTTTGGTACTTACTCTAAGTAACACAGCTTTTGTTTTTATAAAAATTATATATACAATAAACTTTCAGTTTCAACTTGATTATATGACATCACTATGCTTGTCTTATTATTCTTTGAATGCTTGATATTATCAAGCTATAGATATCGCAGCTCGTAATTGAATTTATACAAGTCCATAACTGGTTAAACCATCCAGATTATAGACATGTATAAATTAAACTTCGCGGTAGATATCTATACCATAAATAATTGATGACAAAAGGAGTGACATATATATGAGTATTAAATTTGAAAATATACACAAATCTTTTAATGGAATAGATATTTTTAACAATCTAGAAGGAAAAATTCATACTGGTGAGAAGGTTGGAATTATTGGGGCTAATGGGGTTGGTAAGACCACCCTTGTTAAAATTCTTATGGGTATTGAAGAACATGACAATGCTCAGTATTCTTATATTGAATACCAGCCTCACAACCAAATTTTTTCTTATTTAAAACAGAATGATAACTTCCCTGATAATGAGTCAGTAAGCAAGATTATTCAGGAATTCTCCACAAAGCTGAATTCCGAATGTAACACAAATAGTTATCTTAAGAAAATAAAATCTTCCTTAATGGAACTTGGATTTAGAGATAGAGATCTAAAGAAGAAATATAAACACCTTAGTGGTGGTGAGAAGACCAGACTCTCACTATGTATAGCTCTTATCAAGAACCCTGATGTTCTTGTACTTGATGAACCTACAAATAACCTTGATATGAAAGCAATATCTTGGCTTGAGAAGTTTATAAATAGTATTGAAACCACAGTAATAATAATTTCACATGATAGATATTTCTTAGATAAAACTGTTACTAGAATTATTGAAATGAAACGTGATCTTTTAAAAGAGTATAAAGGAAATTATTCTAACTATAAGCTTCAGAAGTCTATAAAAATTAAAGATCTTCAAAGACAACGAAAGATTCAAAATAGAGAATTAAAACTACTAGAAAAAAATTCTGAAGAGAAACTTAGTTGGTTCTTTAAAGCAAATGCTCTTGATCGAAATAGAAGTGAATTTTCTCAAGGTGTTATGAAACATACATCAAATAAGCAGCACAGAGCCTATAGAGATGTTCAGATAAAAATAAAGAGAATTCATGAGAATCGTGTTGAGATTCCTAAAGAAGATATGAGTGCAGTTTATGATTTATTCAACAAACTAATTGATATTCCAAAGCACCCTAAATATTTAGTTAAAGTTAATCGACTAAAGAAGGCATTTGGAACCAAAGTTATCTTTGATAACGCTGCACTTAATATTTCAACAGGTGATAAAATTGCTCTCTTAGGTGCAAATGGAACTGGTAAAACAACCTTCATAAAGATGCTTATGAACTTAGAACCTAGAGATTCGGGAACAATTATGGTTAATCCATCTCTTAAGATAGGATATTTCTCTCAAGAAATAGAGAACCTTAACCATGAAAACACAGTACAACAAGAGATTATGGATTGTGGTTTAAATAAAAAAGAAACAAATAATTTACTTGCATGTTTCTTATTCAAACTTGATGCACTCTATAAAAAAGTAGGTAATCTCAGTATGGGTGAGCGTAGTCGCCTTTCCTTCTGTAAACTACTTGCTAGTAAGTGTAATTTTTTAGTGCTGGATGAGCCAACTAATCACATGGATCTAATTTCTAGAGAAACTATAGAGAATGCCCTGAAGAACTATAAAGGCACTATGTTATTCGTTTCTCATGATAGATATTTCGCTAAAGCTTTAGCTAACAAAGTTGTTACCATTGAGGACCATAAACTAATAAGCTATGAAGGTGACTACGATTACTATCTTGAAAAGATGTGTGCAAACAAAGAAAAGGCACGTGTTGGAGATAGCTATAATTTCATTCATGCAAATATAATACGACTTGAATGCGCACTTGCTGTAGCCTCATCTGAACTAGGTAAAAAATTTGCATGCTCTGATGAAAAAGAAGAGAATTTAAATAACTTCTTCGCTCTTACCCATGAACTTGAGCAATATAGAGAGATGTTAAATAGTTAATAATTATTAATAAAAAAACCACATTGAACTACATATGATGATAGTTCAATGTGGTATTGTGTTTATATGCAAACTTTTTTAAAGTACAAACATTAGAAAAATAGCAATATAGACGTACCTTATATTTTTTCTCAGTAACAAAAATACAATTCCAAAAAGTATAGATATTACGAAACACATTATCCCAACTTGTAAATCTTTTGTTAAAACATGCATTAATCCCCAGGTGATACCAAGGAATACTCCACCCCATGGGAATTTTTTATTTTGAAACTTATCTTCCCCTGCTTTTTGAGAAAATGCAATTATTAAAACAATGAGCGCAGTTTCAAATATATAATATATATATTGAAATATAAATGCTAAAACTCCACTTTCTCCATAACAAATCATCATATTGTTAAATTCCACCATAGGCTTGAATCTGAAATTCCATGTACTGATAGATATAACTAAACTCAATAATAAAAGCAAAAATACAGCAAGAATAGTTTTTCTTGTTGGTCTTTCTTTTGCTTCAAACAAGTCAAAATTTTTACTTTTCTTGGCGTAGTTATGCAAAAGCCAAACACCCACACCCCAAACTATACATGTAATCGTCCAATGAACTAAATTATGTACTACTCCCTGATTTTCTATGTGAAGATTATTATAAACTAGCGATTCTATTAAAACAAGAATCACTTCTAACCCTATTACTCCAAACGTGATTAAGGCTAAATCAGTAAAACTAGCGTTCTTTGATTTCATTTTAATACTCCCCCAAATATTTTTAGATAATACGCTTTTATCTTACCACTTATTTTACATTTATTCAATAATATTACAACAGAACTTTTTAGGTAACTATTCAACTATTGTTAAATTTCAATAGCTGTTTTATTATTTTATTGCAGCACAAAAGAGATATTGAGTCAAAAGTATATATTAATATAAACTAAAAAAGAGAAGGTTGTCCCTTCTCTGAATTTATAAGCCTTATTAATTATTAGGAGTATAATTTGGATTAGCTCTCAATAATCTACCTATTTCTAGCAAGTCAGCTTCATCAATAACATTATTTACAACTATATCTGTATTATATATCTAAAGATTATTTTTTATTATGTTGTGGATTACACCTAACTAATTCAATCGCTTGTGTAATAGCTCTAGTTGTATCTATAATTTCTTGATTATTAAATTCAGCATTAAGCTTAGTAAATAATTCACCTTTTTTAGTAACAACATATTTAGGAGTCATTGAATTTAATGCTACTGCTTTAATATCTAATATACATTTTTCACATTTACAAATATCATTATATTGACTTAATATTTTAGAAATTAAATGATTTATAATTTCTTCGTTATAGTTTCTTAATCCATTCATGGGTTAACCTCCGTATTATTGTTAATAAAGGATTTATAAATTTAGTATATAACTGTAGAAAATCTGACTTAAATTTCTACTTTTTCATAGTTGCAATTATTTACATTTATTAAAAATCTTAAAAAGCCTAGTGTTAATTATTCGACAGCGAATTCTTATTTCCTTTAAAAACAATTTTAATAAAACTGTCAATTTTAACCAAAACCATTGCAATGAATTTGTAATGAATAAAATTTTCTGTATAATATACATATCGTTAATTATTAAGGAGAGTTGATTAAATTATGCCATTCACATTTTCACATGCTGTAGTTGGATTCCCTTTGAAAAAGAAATACTCTAAACACTTTAGTCTTTTAGGATTAATATTAGGTAGTATGGCTCCTGATTTTTTATATTTTATTAATCTAAAACCAAGTGGTTATTTTGGACATACATTGTTGGGCTTTCTTATTCTTAACCTACCATTATGCTTACTTCTTAATTACTTATTTACTGAGCATATAAAAGATAGCTTAATTACACACTTCCCTAAAAAAATACAATCTTATTTTTCTAACTGTTATAAACAAAAATCTAATTACTCAATGAAATCTATGATTATATTTTGTTATAGTGCTCTATTAGGTATGGTAACTCATGTATTTTGGGATTCCTTTACTCATAAGAGTGGATATTTTGTAGACAAGTATTCTTTTTTTAAAGAGTCATTGAATTTAATGAATCATAATATCCCAGTTTATAAAATACTTCAACATGGAAGTACTTTCATTGGTGCACTTATAATTCTTATTTATATTCTAAAAGGCTTTTTTTATAATCCTATAGTTAGAAATCGTGCAGTAATCCCTGAACTTGGAAAATCAAATAAAGTATTATATTTTCTTAAAACAATATTAATAAGCATTCTATTTATATTAGTAATCTATCTTATTGGTTGTCTTAATTCTATAGGTGGATTAATAGTTTGTAGTATTGATGGTCTCTTTATTGGATTAATTGTATCTTCCTTAACTGAGTGAATATAACAAATTCATTTTAATATTCTCTATAATTGAATAAGGATATAATTGAAATTACTGTGAACTATTCCAGTGCACAATTCGTATACTGTTTATAAGGATTTATATACAGAATAGGAGATGTAGAAATGAAAAAAATATTAAGCATGGTTCTATTATTAACATTCCTCTTAGTTGGCTGCATACAGAAAAAACAACCAGTATCAGATAATGTAACATCTCTAACAAATCCTCCAGAATTAACTGTAACAGTTGATACTAAAAGTATTACAGCTGTCCTTGGAACATATAGTTGGAATATAGATAATGGAGATGGTACTGTAACATCAATTGAATCAGATTCAGAAGCACCACCTGAATTGGCAAAAGACCAAAATGAAGCTCTAATTGTTAAACAAAAATCCTCTATAGTTTTAAATTTTGAAAATAAGCCAACTGACTACATAGTTAATATATGGGAAGGTAATACTCAAAGTACACATGAAGTCATTAATGGTGAAATAATTGCACCACAGCAAAAGGGATTAGTAGTTTTTGAAGTTTATGCACATTGGAAGGAAGGCTCTGCTTACTATGCTTTCTCTGTTAATATAGACTAACAACGTAACGTTACTTGTATCAAAATATTCTTAAAATACGAATTAAGGAAAGCCATTTTTGGCTTTCCTTAAAAATTATCTTATTATTAAACTATGATTAATCATAGACTAAATATTAATTAGTTTTCCCACAACACATAGCTAAAAAATATCTATGAAATTCAAGACTATCAGTTAACTCTGGATGAAAAGATGTTGCAAGGATGTTCTCCTGTTTTGCAACTACAGCTTTTCCATCTCTTTTATATAGTATTTCAACCTTTGAGTCATGTGCACATATATATGGGGCACGGATAAATACTAAATGCAGTGGATTTGGTGAGATTTCTTTAATTTGAACCATTTCTTCAAAGCTATCTATCTGACTCCCATAAGCATTTCTTCTTACCTTTATATCCATAACTTTCAGTCCTTCTATAGGATGGTTTTCATTTTCTTTAGCGAGAATAATCATACCTGCACAAGTTCCCCATACAGGAAGCCCATGGATAATTTTATCTCTAAGAGGCTCTATTATTCCTGTCTCCTTCAAGAGTTTACCCATAGTTGTACTCTCTCCACCAGGAATAATAATTCCATCTAAGTCATTCAAGTCTTCTACTTTCCTTATTTCAACTGTTTCACATTGAAGCTTCTTAAGATGGTGAATATGCTCTATAAAAGCCCCCTGAAGCGCTAGTACACCTATCTTCATACTACCATCCTCTTTCGGCATACTTATTTTCTAATGTATCTATTTCAAGACCTGACATTGGTTCTCCTAGATCCTCAGATATTTCAGCCAGCATTTTTGGATCATTATAATAAGTTACAGCTTTAACTATAGCCTGAGCTCTTTTCTCAGGATCACCTGATTTAAATATTCCTGATCCAACAAATACACCTTCAGCCCCTAACTGCATCATTAGAGCTGCATCAGCAGGTGTAGCAACTCCACCAGCAGCAAAATTTACAACTGGAAGCGTTCCATTTTCCCAAACATAATCAATTAAATCAAAAGGAGCATTTAAATCTTTTGCAATTGTCATAAGCTCTTCTCTTGGTGCATTCTTAACCATTCTCATTTGGTCCATCATACATCTAATATGGCGAACAGCCTCAACAACATTTCCAGTTCCTGCTTCACCTTTAGTTCTTATCATTGAAGCACCTTCTCCAATTCTTCTCAATGCCTCTCCAAGATTCCTTGCACCACATACAAAAGGAACTTTGTATACTTTTTTATCTAAATGGTAAGCCTCATCAGCAGGTGTAAGAACTTCACTCTCATCTATGAAATCAATTCCTATTGCTTCAAGAATCTGAGCCTCAACAAAGTGACCTATTCTAACCTTAGCCATAACAGGGATAGAAACTGCCGCTTGAATCTCTTTAATCATCTTAGGGTCAGACATCCTAGCTACGCCACCCTCTTTTCTTATATCCGCCGGAACTCTCTCAAGAGCCATAACAGCACAAGCCCCTGCTTTTTCAGCTATTATTGCTTGTTCAGCATTTGTAACATCCATAATAACTCCGCCTTTAAGCATTTGAGCTAAGTTTTTATTTAAATTTGAATTTGCCATAGTAATACCCCCGATTTTTTATTTTTTAATTCTTTATATGTAAAAGTTACGATTTTGTTTAAATCAAAGTAATTAATAAAATATACTTTATTGAATATATAAACATAAAAGTTAAAAATTAAAAATTATTGAAATTACAGGCCCGCAAACACATTATATGACATTTTTAATATTTTGAAAAATGTATGGGTACACTTCAAGGGACTAAATTTAAATACAAGAAAAATAAAAGTGCTTCGTTTAAACGAAGCACTTTTAAAACATAATCGTAATATTGTCGTGTTTCTTCATGAAACTATTATTTAAATAACGATTGTTAATATTTATATTAGTTACATACAACTATGTGTTATGAAATAGTAATATACTAACAATTTTTTAGAAGGAAAGGCTGTAGAACTATAGTATACTGTAAATAAAATTTATTCTAAGTTATAACAGTTACTTTCATCTAATTCATCAAATTTTCTCAGGACATCAACTAGCTTTGACATAGCACTCTCCTTAAAAGCATAAGCACATACTATTTTTTTAGTTATTTCTGCTTTTTTAACCGGATCTTGTACAGCAGCTATATCTGGAGCTAAATTTTCACAAAATAAACGTACTAAACATTGTAGCATCTTGGATTCTGACTTCAACATTTCAGTAGCTATTTTCTTTGTACTACAATTAGAATCACAATAAAACTCCTCCATTAACTCCCTCCCTTCATTAACAAAACTTAATAATAGTCCACTTAAGTTTTTAGCAATAACTTACCGCCATTTTATTATTTTCATTTTAAATCTAATTGATTTATATACTAATATTTCTATTAATCTTCACAATTACATTTATTACATAGGCAGCAATTTACCTTTGCAGGATCTACACCCATATCTGCAGCGCTCTTTTTAGCACTTGCCCCTACTACTGCCGCAATAGAACTTTCTTTAGCAGTAAAACCACACATTATCTTCTTCAATACAGCGGCTTTTTTATCGATAGTAGTTAGTAAAGATATATCCTCGATTAAAGTATTACAAAATAAATCTGCCATACATTGAATTATACTTACTTCTGATTCTATTATAACATCAATTGATTCCTCATCAGTTAAAACTGGTACTTGTGCTGGAAATGCCATTAATCATACCTCCAATTCTATTTCTTTTCTTACTTAGTTTCCCATTAATTAAAAGTCGCAACCGCAATCACATTCTGATTTAATTAATCCCTTGTCTACAGCAAGTTTACATGCAATAGAATTTATTAAATCAGCAATTGAAATTTCTTTACATGCATAAGTGCATAAAATATCTTTCACCAATTCTGCTCTTACTTCAATATTATTTTCTAGAGTTCCGCCTGTTGTAGTATTAGATATTGCTTGAATATTCGTTAATAATGTATTACAGAATAATGTTGCCATACATTGAATTATCCCTGCTTCTGCTTCTGTTAACGCATCAATACTTTGAAAATCTGATAAGGTAGCTGGTGTAACTGGAAATGCCATTAATCATACCTCCAATACTTTTTAATTTCTATTAGTTTTTTTATCGAATACATCAATAATTTTTATTTATATATTCTATAGAAGATAATTGTAATTTAGTTCTAAATCAATCTCCTAGTTAATATTATGTTTGATATTATATATTTGTTACTTTATTGATTTAATTCTTCTCCTTAATTTTGGAACCATTTTAATAGTAATTAGTCAAATAAAAGTGCCTCATTTTTAATGAAACACTTTTAATGCAATTTAGACTGTAACTTAAAAGATTGACAGTCTAAATTTAATATTAATTTTATATATTTACTTATTAAGTAAAATTGAGCTCTGCTTATAATATGCAAAATTTTTTCTATTTTTCACAATTACATTTATTACATAGACAGCAGTTTACCAAACTAGGATCTATACCTAAATCTACAGCACTCTTTTTAGCACTTGCTCCTACTACTGCAGCAATTGCACTTTCTTTAGCATTAAATCCACACATTACCTTCTTCAATACAGCTGCTTGTTTTTCAATAGTAGGTAGTAACGCTATATCCTCTATTAAAGTATTACAAAATAAATCTGCCATACATTGAATTATACTTACTTCTGATTCTATTATAACATCAATTGATTGTTCATCAGTTAATACTGGTGCTTGAGCTGGGAATGCCATTAATCATACCTCCAATTCTGTTTGTTTTTACTTATTTACCATTAATTAAAATTCGCAATCGCAATCACAGTCAGACTTAATTAGTCCCCTGTCTATAGCAAGTTTACATGAAATAGCACTTATTAAATCAGCAATTGAAAGCTCTTTACATGCATAAGTGCATAAAATATCTTTTACCAATTCTGCTCTTACTTCAATATTATTTTCTAGAGTACCACCTGTTGCAGTATTAGATATTGCTTCAATACTAGGTAATAATGTATTACAGAATAATGTTGCCATACATTGAATTATCCCTGCTTCTGCTTCTGTTAAAGCATCAATACTTTGAAAATCTGATAAGGTAGCTGGTGTAACTGGAAATGCCATTAATCATACCTCCAATACTTTTTAATTTCTATTATTTTTATAGAATATCTCAATAATACTTATTAATATATTCTATAGGAGAAATTTAATAATTTGGTTCTAAATACCTCTCCTAGTTTTAATGATATTCTTAAATAATTAAATCTGTTACTAAATAATCTAATGTTTTTATATTTTTATATAATCTTTATCTCTTGTCTTTCTGTGTTTATATTCACCCATACATCAAAACACCCCAAACCCTTGTTTAAACAGAAAGTAGCCATAACTAGAATCATATACAATATGTACAGTAGATTGGTACATTCTGACTCTACACATTGTATATGAAGTTGGACTAAATTACTTTTTTATTTAATCATTGAGGTAATTCGCCTAATTTAATAATTATCAAACTGGCATTAACAGCTACGGGAGCTCCTACAGTATTATTTTTAGCTGCAAGTGTAGATGGTGATTGAAAAACGAATAAAAATCTGAGAAGGGTATTGGGTGTATCCACTCTGATAACCACTTGTCCACACTTTACTCCTGCTGCTGATCTTGATCTATAAATTGATTCTGGAAGAAGTGTTCCCCCAAGTTCAACACCAAAATAATCTCCTCCACGACTATCCATAGAAAAAGTTACTTCATAGATTCCTGTTTTCAGTAATCTTATTTCTTCTGGTGTGTTAATCTTATCATGAAATATTCCTCTAACAATTCCCTCTTGATTAAAAGGAACTGGAGTATTATTTGCTCCCAAAGGAAAGGTAGAATCTTCTTCAAATCTAAAAAAATACCCAAATACCCCGTCATCTTCACAAAGAAATTCAAAGCATTTATCTTTAAAACCATTTCCATTATTTCCACTGCATACACATCCACTGCTCATTATATTTCACCTCTTTTCCATTAATCCTTTAGGTTTGAAATATGCACCTAAAAAACTATCCTTAAACCAAATCTCCTACTCTCACTATTATTAAACTTGTATTAACAGCGACTGGAGCACCTGCTGCATTATTTTTATCAGCAAGTGTAGATGGTGCTTTAAAGAGAAATAAAACTCTAAGAATAGAATTAGGAATACTAACTCTTATAAGAGCCTGTAGTGCTACTATTCCTGAAGCTGATCTAGTTCTATAAATCGTTTCAGGTATAACTGTTCCATTTAGTTCAATGCCAAAATAATCTGGTCCTCCGCTATCTACAAAAAGAGTTACTTCAAAAACACCTGTTCCAAGAAATTTAATTTCTTCAGGGGTGTTAATTTTATCATGTTCTAAGCTTCTTACAGGACCATCTTGATTAAAGGGTATTGGAGTATTATCCACACTTAAAGGGAAAGTGGCATCTTCTTCAAATCTATAGAAATATCCAAATCCCTCCTTAAGTTCATCACAAAGAGAAGTAGCACATTTACTTTTATTGTTACTCATTATATTTATTACACCTCTTTTCTAATCATCTTAAAGGTTCTAATCTAAAATAAGTTAAATATTATTTTTAATATTTAATGATTATTATTAAACTAACTCTGCAATTTTCCTTATAATTAATGAAGCATTTACTGCTACTGGTGCAGCTCCTCCACCTATTTGCAAGAGTTGAATATTACTAAAGAGATTTAAAAGTCTTAGAACATAGTTAGTTTGACCTACAGTAATAAGCGCCTGTCCTATTTCAATTCCTTGAGCTGATCTAGTTCTATAAATTGTTTGAGGAAGTACTGAACCATTTAATTCTAATCCAAAATAATCAGCAGTCCCACTATTCACAAAGAATGTTACCTTATATATCCCTGTTTCAAGTATAAAGATTTGATCAGGCATATTGACTGCATCATGAAATATACCCTTTGTAATCCCTGTTGAAGTAAAAGGGATTGGGTCCCCCTCATCTATATCAAATAAAGCAGTTTCTTCAAATCTATAAACATATCCATATACATTATCATCATCTTCATCTGCTTCACAAAGAAATTCAAAACATTTATCTTTAAAATTTGATTTACCGTTTGATGTACTATTTTTACACCAATTACAACCATTACTCATTTTTCATCATACACCTCACTTATCTTTTAGTATGACTTCTATATGCGTGTTTCACTATTATATTATGATTGACATTGGTAAAAAGCATCAAATAATTAGTATTAATGCATAAAAAAGAAGATGATTTCAACCATCTCCTTAAAGTTATTTGATAATTTAACAAATTTATTTCATTATTTAACTCTCGAAATTAACAACAGTTATCTTCTTCTATAGAATCTTTTGCAATATCACATACTCCTCTAGCAATTAAATCCTCATTATTTTTACAGCTGCATAGTTCTGATTCTAATATATCAACAACTTTATTAATATCTGTTGATATTAAATTTAATATTGTGGGTATAACATTATTACAAAAGTCATTTGCAAAATCTTGAAGAGTATCAGCATAATAATATAGAGTATCCTGATTAGTTAAATCATCTTTAACTAAAATTGTTATATCATTGCTTACTGCTGTGTCTGGTGTACCTTGAGATTCAAAATCTAAAGTTGCATTATTAGTAATCTCAACTGGTGTTGTTGCTGCATTAACCATAACCATGAAAGTTACAGTAATAACATCATCTACTTCAATAGTTCCTAGATCTATTCCATTATTAGGATTTGCACTCACATTAGAAACACCATTTATTGAAACAGTTGTAGGTATAAACTCCATTCCTGTGGGAATTATATCTGTTAATTCACAATTTACAGCATCTGCAGTCCCAGTATTTTTTATTATAATTGTAAATGTAATCATCTCTCCATTTGTAACTGTCAATTTATCAGTACACTTAATAACTTCTATATCTGGTTCGTCCGTTGGAATTGAATCTATTTGCACTCCCAATGCATTTGGTGAATAAAAATCACCTGCTGTGGTAAATCTAACTACCGCTGAAGTTTGTCCATTATTTATTTGAGTTGAACCATCTACATTTGTAATGTCCCACCCCTGACGACCTGCAACAATATTTTGAGCTATTATTGGATTTTGATTCTGATTACCAAAGGAACCACTTGTATCAGTATTTCCTAAGTCATCATTAATCTGTGATCCAAAAAAATTATTAGTAGGATTTCTTGGTCCAAATAAATTTGAAAGGGTACCTACAGTTTCTCCAAAAAGGAGCTGATCTCCAGTACGATTTGCATCCCCTTCTGCTGAACTAACTAAAATCCTTGCATTTACGGGTCCTGTAGGAGGAGTCATAAACCCACTAATAGTTGCATCAACATCACCTGTTCCAGTAGTTATTAATTCAACCCCTACAAATAAAGTCATGTTCCTTACTGGTAATGTATTATTTTGATAAATTACCCCAAGAGTCCATCCTGCATAATTAAGAGTATTATCAGTATTTAATACTGTTCCAACTATTCTCCCTGCACTATAAGCTCCTGCTCCACCAGCTTGCACTAAAGAAGTAACATCTGCAGACCGTACATACCAAGAATTGTTACTAGACACCACAAGATTAAATCTTGTTGCTGGATCAAATGTAATACTAGAAGTACCTACTGGAGTGGTAAAATCAATTGTATTATCTATAAATGCACTTAGGTCTACACCCCCAGTTTTGTATTGTCCTGACCATATTAACTCAGCATAAAGTATTGTACTTCCTGCTGGAATATTTAAAATAGCCTGCGAACTATTATCCTGCCAATTCAATGTTGTTCCTGGTGGAAATGGATAAGTCGGAACTTGAAGAGCTAGATTAAGAGAAATAAAAGCTCCAATTGAATCTCTAATTCCAGCATTATTAGTATTTGTTTCCTTACTCAACCCTAAAGTATTTCCTGTAAATGTCATTGCGCCCTGAGTTGTAGTTGTAAATCTATTTACTAAAGGCATTTTATCCACCCTTTCTTTTGTGATTTAAGAATTATCATTTAAGAGATTAGAAAAAAAGTGAAAATACCAAATAAAATGACATAATTATTTTTTCTTATCCCTAAGTATAAATTAATATAAATATTTTTAACTTTTTGAGTTTTAAAATGTCATTTAAACCTTCTTATTAGTATAATATGAAGAAATAATAAGTTAGTGTATTAAATTAAATATGTTTTGATTAAGGGATGACTACTTGGATTTTTCTTGTATCAAAAACTTTTGTTAAGTCATACATTGATATAGTAATAAAGCTTCATTTTGTGTTTCAGTCGCTCTTTTTGAGCTTATGTAGCTTTATTAAAACTTAATTTAGGAAGTGATGTTCTTGATCAGTCTATGTATGATAGTTAAAAATGAAGAAGATAATTTGGAAAGATGTTTAATAAGTGCTGCTGGAATCGCAGATGAAATCATAATTGTAGATACTGGGTCATCTGATTCTACTGTTGAAATTGCGAAAAAATACACTCCTAATGTTCATTTTTTTCCGTGGATAAATGATTTTTCTGCTGCTAGGAATTTCTCTCTTTCTAAAGCTAAAGGAGATTGGATTCTTATACTAGATGCTGATGATGAATTGAAAAGTAATCAGAAAAATTATATAAAAGAACTTACAAAAGATTATAGTATAGATGTTTATTGCTTCAATACCCTAAACATAATTAATGAAAATGATAAAAAAAATATTGCTGTTAATCTAAATCCTAGACTATTTCAAAATAAACCTGGATATAAATATGAAGGAGCTGTACACAACCAGCTTATTTCTGTTATGAAAAGAGTAAACCCTAACCTTAAAGTTAAAAATGCTCCCGTTGACATATATCATTATGGATATTTGCACTCTATAGTTGAAAAAAAACATAAGCGGGAAAGAAATATGAAAATATTAAAAGATTTATTAGAAAAAGATCCTAATGACACATTCAATCTTTTCAATATGGGTAGCGAGCATTACGCTCTTGGAAATTTTAAAGAAGCATTTAATTACTATTTAAAATCCTACGAATTGATTGATCCTAAAAATAGTTTTTATCCAATGCTCATTTTAAGAATGTTATTATGTTGTAAAACATTAAAATCATTCGACCAATTTTATTATTATGCTGAAACAGCTTTAAAACACTATCCATCCTTTACAGCACTTTACTACCTTCGCGGCTGTATAAATTACTATTTAGGAAAAACCACCCTTGCCATAGATGATCTTGAAAAAGCTTTATCATTAGGCGAATCAGATACTGCTTTAACATGTATTAAAGGCGCTGGTAATTTTAGACCAACTGAACTGCTATGTAAAATTTATTATGAATTTAAAGATTATAAAAAATGTGCATATTACTGCTCTGAACTTATTAGTTATCCCGAAGTCTCTGAGTTTGATTCATTAAAAACTATAGTTCATTGTTTATATAAATTAAATGCTTCAAGAGAAGAAATAGAAGAAATGCTTAACCTCATGCTAGATAGTAAAAAAGAAAATGATTTCATCTATATTTGTAATTTACTTATAGAAGAAAAAGATTATAATTTAGCGTTGTCATATGCAGATAAAGGATTAGAAAATTTAAATTCAGAAGATATAACTGAATACATGAAAGCAGATTTAACAGCCAAATTCACCTATTTTAAAGGCATATGTGAATTCCATATTAACAATTATGAAAAAAGTTTGTCAACTCTAATGAATTTAAACAATAAACAATTATTAGAATTAAGCAAACCTTATTTACTTTTATTAGGTATCTATTGTAAACATGAAGATGCAATTAAAACTTCCATATGCAGCGATGGATTAATTGGGAAAGTTTGCAATTCGTTATATTCACTCATAACAGGTGGTAAACCCGCACTCCTAACTATAGATGAAAAACAATCTATCAAATACCAATATGTAATATTTAATATTTTTGAGATTTTATTAGATATTGAAGAAAACGGAATGTTTGATAAAGCTCTTTCTCTTCTAGATTTAATAAATTCTAAAGATGCTCATCTAAACTTAGGAAAACTTTATTATAAATATAATAAATATAATCTAAGTAAAAAAGAATTAATGCAATCAATATCTATTAATAATCTAATAGATGAAGAAGGCTCAAGGATTTTATACAATTTAAACATTAAAGAACCTTAATATATAACAACTTGGATTGCCTTCGCGCTCCTAATGAATAAAACCTAGTCCACCCAAGTATTCATTTAGGTGGACTAGGTTTTATATTATATCTATCTGTAAATCATTCACTATAATATTATTTAATTTCTTAATATTTTACCCCTTCAATGATCTTAACCATATCTTCAATCTTAATTGTATTATCACTCATTATAGAATACTTAAAATCATCTTTTTCCCATTGAGCTTTCTTTAAATTCTCACCTTCATACTTAACTGTAACTGATACATCTACAACATTGATTGTATTTTCTTTATCATATACAGTATAATCACCATCATTTTCAATGGTATTATTACGCTTTTCAAAACTTATTCTTTCGTCAGTTGAATTACGAGCAAATTGTCTCACTATAACCCCTTCATCAGTTTTTAGATATACTATTTCACTTTTATTAAATCCATCTGGTAAATAAGTAAATTCCTCAATCTCAAAACCACATTCTCTCTCCACTTCTTCAACAGAGTCACCATTTACCCATGGGCTTGGAATCTGAACCCCTCCATTATCAGTTATTGATGGCTTGGTTCCGTCAACATTATTTCCCATAAATGAGTAAACTCCTCCTCCAACTACTAAAATTGATAACATTGCCGCTACAGCTACATATTTTTTAACCTGCTTTTTCATAAACCCTTCTCTCCTTTTTCCCTTATTTTTAAATAATAAAATTTTTTCATTCTCATTATCTTCTTTGTTTATTTTATTTTTCACTTTATTCATAGTCTCATTAAACTCTGGAATTATCATTCCCTCTAACTCCATCGTTTCTTCATATTCTTCCAAGCTTTCTTCAATTAAATGCTCTATATTATCTTTTTTCATAAAATCTACACCTCCATTAAATGCTATCAGTCTTACAAAGATACTCTTTTATATACCCTTTTGCCCTCATATGCTTTGAACGTATTGTATTAACATTTATTCCTTGAATCTTTGCTATCTTCTCAAAAGATAGGTTATGATAATATTTCATGAGAATAATCTCTCTCATATCTTCCTTAAGGCTTTCTATTGCATTCATTACCATCTTCTTTTTCTCTTTAACTAAATATTCTTCTTCTGGGTTTTCCTTTGTTTCCATAATAACCTTGTCATTTGTAACCATCTCAAGATTCTCTGCTTGATGCTTTTTATTTTTTTGCAATATAGTAAACATCTCTCTCTTACCTATTGTGAACATCCAACTCTTGAAATCTTCAGTATCCTTCAATGTATTGAAACTTTTAAATCCCTTGATAAATGCATTCTGCAGTGCATCATTGGCTATCTCATTATCCTTGCACATACTATATAAGAAAACATATAGATCCTTATGCACAGTTTGTGCTAGACTTTCAAATTCTAAAAAACTCTCACTTTCACAATTTAAGTTCCCACTCATAATCTCTACTCCTAATAAACATTTATTGATTTTTCATATATAAGACTGCTTTAATTTGAAAAACGTTTCATTTTTTCTTAAAAAATTTTAAAACAAATAAATAAGATGAGAAGTTAAAGAACCTCTCACCTTTATTAGATATCATTCTCATTTTTTTAACCCAATATATATTTCTACTCTTCACTAAACTTTAATTCTTTATATTGCTTCTCGTAATCTCTTCCCATATTCTTATTAAATTTCTTGAGATATAATTCACTGAATTCCTCAGGAGTGATCTTAAATCTATTAAGTACATCCATATAATACATCATAACATCACCAAGTTCCGTGACGAAATGCTCCCTAACCTCTTTATCATTCATGATATCATCTACTGATTTTTTCTTTATAACGGAGATTACTTCTCCAATTTCCTCAATCATATATAATATAAATGTCTTCCCATGCTCCGGCTCCATAGGAGACCACTTTTCTTTATTTTTATCCCATAATTCATGGGACATATTCATCATATCTGAAATTTTTAAATCGCTCATATTACCCTGCTCCCTCCCAAATAACTTTAATCCATATCCTATATTATAACATTTTAAATTTTAATATTCGATATTGTTTGACATGTCTATTTTTAGGGGACGGTTCATGAAAACTAAAATAGGTTTATGTTGGACAAGCTAGGGACGGTTCATAAAAACTTTATGAGGCTAACTTAGACGGGCTGGGGACGGTTCATAAAAATTGATATTGTTTACATTGTACAAGCTATAATTTTAGTGTACTATTATAGAAATAGATTTTAGATTTTATACTATAAGATAGTTTAAAAATATACTGAAGAGGTGATTTTATGCTAATCGATATAACTCAAACAACAAGAATAGGCCGTGAATATAGAACTGGTTCTCCTGCATTAAAAGTGAACCATATAGAATGCACTAGTGACAATCACACATATAAAACTATAGAATTTTCATGTGCTACTCACAACATGGGTACACATATAGATATGTGTGGTATTGATATTCCACTTGAAACAGAGAGATTAATCGGTGAAGGAATAAAATTTGATGTTTCTCATATCATAGATAGGCCTGTTATGTTAACTGATCTTGATTTAGATTTAGTTAAAAAAGGAGTATATGTATTCTTCCAAACAAACTGGGATAAATATTTCGAAGATGAAGAAAAATACCTTACTCATCCAGAAATCCATATAGAGGTAGTTGAATATCTTGTATCTCGCGGCGTCAACATGATAGGAATAGATACCCTTGGAGTTGGATGTGGTAAAAACCACGGAATAATAGATGTTTATCTTGCAAAAGAAAAATGTTATGCTATTGAAAATCTGTGTAATCTTGATAAGATTCCTACAAGTGGTTTCAAAGTTTACAACCTTCCAACTAAAATTGAGGGACTTGATGTTTACCCTACAAGAATACTAGTTGAATTTTAGATAGACAAGTAATGACAAGTTGGGGACGGTTCATAAATTTATATTCATAGCTTGGACAATCTTGTGATTAGATACTTCGTAGTTTGTGTTGTACAAGCCATATTGAACTTTTAATGAACCGTCCCCAACATAACATGCCATCACACATAACTAAATTTACTCTTCTATCTTTCTTCTTAAAGCATCACACATCTATATATTTTTATTGAACCATAAAATAAGATTAGAATTCTTAAATATCTATTCTTTTGATATCCAATATACCTCTTCTACCTCATCTTTTCCTGTACCCCCACGATTACTATTGATAGCTGCGTTCAATCTATTTAATATTATATTTCTTTATCGTTGAATGATTGCCTTTAATGATATACTATAATTTGGTATAATCCATTATAATACTTTTAAATTAATGGACATAAGGGGATGATACTAAATGCCAAAACTCATATTATACAGTGATCAAATAATTGGAAAAACTAAGAAAGTAGACAATGAACTTTTAAACCTACTTGAAAAAAATAATCCTTCTATTGGATACATACCATCTTGTTCAGATTTTACTAGAAAATATTTCAATCAAAGAATTGAATACTATAAAGCTTTAGGCATTCATGACCTTCAATATTTCGATATTGATAAAGAATACGAAGAAACAAGAATTATGGATATTTTCAAATGTGACGCAATACATCTTTCAGGTGGTAATACATTTTATTTTCTTCATCTACTGAAAAAAAGAGGTTTCATAGAATTACTAAAATCATACGTAAATAATGGTGGTATACTAATAGGCATTAGTGCAGGGAGCATTATTATGACTAAAACAATAGACCTAGCTGGCTATGGGGAGGATAGTGATGAAAATATAATAGGACTTGAAATCACCGATTCTTTAGGCTTTGTTGATTTTGAATTTTATCCTCACTGGGATGGAAGTGAAAACATTTTAGATTCTTTGAATACTTATGCTAAAAAGAAAGACTGTGCAGTTTATGCTTGTAAAGATGGAGATGGAATTGTTATTAATGATGATGAAATCAAATTAATTGGTGATATTTCTAGGATAGGCTAAATACTTAATTTTAATATAAATAAAATAAAAAGGCGCTTTTCACGGCGCCTATTATAATATACTTATTTCCTATCAATTTTTCTTATAATATCATCTAATTGTTCTTCTTTTAATTCTTCATTCAATGTTGAAGCTAAGACCTTCATCATGAATTCAACTAAATTTCTTCTATATTTCTTATTATAATCCGGTCTTTTTAGCTTCTCATACGTACCCAAAGCACCAAATGTTATTACCTGAAGTTTATTTTTAAGAGGATTCTCTTCCATTTCCCTTATAACTTTAACACCTGTTTCATAAATATCCTCATCATTTGTTGGACACCAAGAAGGAGCATCATGTAGGTATGGTGATTCTTCTTTTTTAGATGGATAAAACACTTTAACCACCTTCTTTAAAAGGGAATCTCCTTGATTATATATCTTTCCAGATACATATCCTACTTTGACAATAAGGTCTTCCCTTATATCTATAATGTCATATATATTTTTCTTAAGAATCTCTTCATCCTCATCATTAAAAAAGTCATTTATTGATTTAATAAATATACTATTCACACCTAAATCTACTAATCCAGTATCTGCACTATGGGCTCCTACTATAGATAACCCCTTCAAAGCATAAATATATGCTTCTTTCAGAATCCTATTATCATCTTTTTTAATATCATATTTTTCTAAACATTCTTCACTAAACATACGTAAACACCTCTTATTTCATTAAATAATTTAATTGATAATATTAATTTTACTGTATTTTTAAATAATTTTCCGTTTCATGGGTTACTCATATAGGAAAAATATGCAAATAATAGATAACCCGCTGACAAGCTAGGGACGGTTCATAAGTATTATGTAAATGAAAATTGTCAGTTGGACGAGCTTGTTGATAACTTATTATGAACCGTCCCTGCCTTGTCCTAACTTGTTTATTTTTCCAAAAACCCCTTTACATTTTTTTTTAACTCTGTTATACTTTTAAAAAATCAATTAATAAACACTTTGAAGGAGAATAGTATTCAGTTTTATCTGGTTTAAAGAGAGTTGATGATGGTGGAAATTCAACAACTAGACCTGAAGAAAGAAGCTCTGGAGTGGTGTTCAGAAATCCATTAGGTTTATTCTTATGGTGATTACGAACAAGGTCTGCTTAACCTTACATAAGCACAGTATGTTAGTACTGATAGAGTGGATTCTATGAAGTATACTTATTCAATATATTTCTTTAATATTTTATGATTTAGTATACACAAATAAGTTGGAGAATCAAATTAGGTGGTACCGCGAAAGCTATGCTCTCGTCCTATGTTTTAGGATGAGAGCTTTTTTATTTTCACTTTTAGGTCACTCATATCAGCTTTTATGCGTATGAACATAAATAGCAAGTCAAAGATACACACCATAAACCTATGACTAGTTATTTACTTGAATATGCTCAGTAACTAAACTATAAATTATTAGGAGGAAATATTTATGAATAACAAAAAATTAGCAGATTTACTTTTTCCACATGTAGATAAAAAAATAGATTTTTATTTTAATAAATATCCTAGGAGAAATCTTGCTCCTGAGAAAATTGTTTCACGCTACGCACCTAGCCCTACTGGTTTCCAACACCTTGGCGGAATGTTTGCTTCTCTTATCTATGAGAAATCAGCTCATCAGAGTGATGGAGTTTTCTTTATTAGAATTGAGGATACAGATCAAAAAAGATTGGTTGCTGGTGGTATAGATGATGTTATTTCAGCCTTAAAGGAGTTCAATATTCCATTTGATGAAGGAATGATAGATGCTCATAATTATATAGGTGACTATGGACCATATATTCAAAGTGATAGAAAAGAGATTTACCAAACATTTGTTAAAAATTTAGTTGAGAAAGGATTAGCTTACCCTTGTTTCTTAACGGAAGATGAGATTTCAAATATAAGAGAAAAACAGATGAATGAAAAACTACTTCCTGGTTGCTGGGGTGAGTGGGCTAAGTATTCTGATTGTTCCTTAGAAGAATATGAAAAACTTATACAGTCAGATGTGACCTATGTAATAAGATTAAAATCCCCTGGTTCACCTGAAAATAGAATTGATTTTATAGATTCTATACGTGGGAAAATATCAATGCCTGAAAACATTCTTCATGTAGTATTAATGAAGAATGACGGACTTCCAACATATCATTTTGCTCATGCTGTAGATGATATGCTAATGAGAACTACAGATGTTATACGAGGAGAAGAGTGGCTTCCCTCTGTTCCAATACACCTTCAGCTTTTTGATGTATTAGGCTATCCAGCACCTAAGTATGCACATATTCCTACATTAATGAAAATGGATGGAACATCTAAAAGAAAACTGAGTAAAAGAAAAGATCCTGAGCTATCACTAGATTATTATAGAACTAAAGGATATGATTTCTCTATTGTTAAAGAGTATCTACTAACGCTTATAAATTCTGATTACGAAGATTGGAAGAGAGATAATCCACATTTATCACCTGATGAGTTTAAAATATCATTTTCCAAGATGAATAGCGCTGGAGCGTTATTTGATATTGATAAACTTAATCATATAAGTAAGGATAGAATTTCTTTAATGTCTGCTGAGGAAATCTACACTAAATGTTTAGAGTGGAGCGAAAAGTATGATTCTAAGCTAAATACTCTACTTAAATATGATAAAGAGTATTTTATAAATATATTAAATATTGACAGACTATGTGATAAACCACGTAAAGATATTGCAGTATGGAGCGAAGTATTTGATTATATTTCTTACTTCTATGATTCATTGTTTTCTATTAATGATTCTCAAATCAAAGATATGCTTCCTTCTACTTTATCTTTATCTGATGCAAAGTCATTTATCTCAGGTTATCTTGATAACTTTTCTTTAGGTGACTCCAAAGAAGTGTGGTTTAATAAACTTAAATCTTGTGCAATAGACTTTGGGTTTGCGAAAAATAAATCCCAATACAAAAAAGCCCCAGATCAATACAAAGGGGTAGTGGCAGATGCTGCATGTATTATACGTATCCTCCTTACTGGTAGAACATCATCACCAGATCTTTTTTCAATTATGAAAGTACTTGGAGAAGATAGAGTATTAAAAAGATTAAATTATTTCAAATAAGACAAGTCGGGGACGGTTCATTAAATCTTACTCCAGAGCTTGTACAAACTCTGGAGTAAGATTTTTATGAACCGTCCCCACTATTCACTTTTAAATCTCTTCATAAAGTTTTTTAAAGTCTATATCTACAAATGGTATGTTGTTTCTAATTCTTTCTTCTGTTACTTCAATATAATCCTTTTGCCATTTACCTAAAGAATCAGGATATGAACTTCTATATATAGAACTTAACAATATGAATTCTCGTAGTCTGAAAAACTCATTCAACTTTTCAATCCAGAACATATCAATTTTATTCTCTTGCTTATATCCTTCCATAAAAGTCTTGAATAATTTCTCATTGGGCTCAATATCAATATTCTTTGGATCGCCACCAAGAATATAATAAAATAAATATACTGCGATATCATAAATAAACCAATTGTATTCACATTCATCAAAGTCAATAACAGTTATATTGTCGCCATCATAAAGCATATTACAAAAAAGATAGTCACCATGAATCACTCCATAGGATTCTTTAGTTTTAGGCAATTGATTTAACCTACTTATAAGCTCATCCAATTTATTATGAATGCTTTTGTCTGGTATTACCTCTTTAGCTATTTGTAAGTATTGATTTTTATCCCACGCCTCTCTTTTGAAATTCCTTTCTGTATTTTGTACAATTCTATGCATCTTTCCTAATGCTTTACCTGCATTAAAAATATTTTCATCACTTTGAGGTTTTTCGTTCCAGTTTACCCCCTTTACTTTTTCAAAAACACAAACGAAATATGTTTCTTTATCACTCTTGATTTCTTCAACATAATCAAGTGACGGAAATTTCACTGGTTTAGTAACTGGAGCACCATTTTTAACTAGTATATTAATGAGTTCAATTTCTTCTCTTAACTCACTTTTATTCCTATGAGAATTATCAGTTATACGAAAGATGTACTTACGACTATTAAGTTGCCCTTCATAAATGAAATTTTGATATCCACCTAATTCATTTAATTCAGTTATATTATATTTCTGTTTTATTACCTTTTTTATGTTATTTCTAATATCATTTATAATAGCTTCTTTCATTGAATTAACCTCCTTAATCTAATCAACAAACTTTTATCAACATGTATTTACCATGTTTTTAAACCATTTTCTTAGATCCAAAGATTATTCTCAGGATAGTTCAATTTGAAGTTTTTCTTTGATTCATCCCACTCTTCTCTAAGCAAGTCCATATACATTACATCACTGTTATCTCCACTTCTACTGTCATAACAGCCCTTTCTAATTATGCCAATCTCCTTGAAACCTAATTTTTTATAAAAGGTTTGAGCTCTTTTATTATCGTTCATAGTTGTTAATTCAATCTTAATTAAATTTAGATTTCTGAACATATAGTCAATGAAGTGAGCAAGTGCATCCTCTCCATATCCTTTCCCCTGTTCATCCACTTCACATATTTTTATTCCAAACTCACAAATTCTATTTCTCTTATTCCAACCACCATAATTCATTTCACCAATTGGTTTCATATCCCCTTTTGTACAAACAATGAACTTCTTCCCTTCTGGAAACAGCTCATTCTTTTCCATTTCTTTCTGTACCTGTTGTCTTATAGCCTCTTGGCTATTCATTAACCCATATGGGAAAGTAGCATGCTCCATCATTGCCCCATTATTCCACCACTTATATAGATATTTCTCATCCCCTAATTCATATTGTCTGATTACAACTTTATTTCCAATTATCATATCCATTCCCCTTATTCTTTAAAATGTACTGCCTTTTTTGGTTATATATGATAGTTCAAACCCTTCTATAAAATTTTATTAACCTCATCTACATGTTTTCAGCCCAGAAGTGTGCTGGCACATCTGGTCTTTCATCAAACCCTATTTTCTTTGCTAAAGCAAGAGACTCTTTTCTGAAAGGCCAACAAGACCAACTAGGTGTTAGGTTTTCTGCTAGACACCCTTTTATAAAAGCTAGTGCACAAGCTTTCCCAAGACCTTTCCCTCTATGGTCTTCATGTGTGTAAATATCTATTTCGGCTTCTTCTCCACCAACAAAAATAGACACACACTCACTTACAACTTCTTTTCCTTTCATAACACGATAACCCAACTTCTTATCTACACAATCACCTAGTTTTTTTTCTTTGCTGTAGTCTTCTAATTCTTCTTTTTTCATAGGTTGTATATGATATTCTGAGGATAGGGGTTGTGCCGAACTTGCTATTTCTTTGAATCTCTCTAGGTTAAAATAAAAAACTTTTCTTTCTATCCTTATAGCTCCTTTGTCTTTTAATAATACATCCAATTTATCCCTTGTGGTATCCTTAAAAGCAAAGAGAACCATTTCTTGCTCATCCATTTCAGGTAATAATTTATTTAATATATAATCTCTTACTTGTTCCATAAAAATATCATCATCTGACATAAGGTACATAAAACCACCTTCTTGGTAGATAAATGCACTTTTGGGATAGTTACTATCATCTACAAAAACACTTCCCTTACTATTCTCTTCGATGATGGCAAAAACTAATGGTGTACTATGTTGTATCCCCTTAAATAATGGTATTACTTTTGAATAATCCTTATTTTCCAATTTGATCATAACTGTTACCCTCCTTGTATATTTTTTTTATTCGTCTAGATTATCTAGAAATTGTGCTAACAAGTAATTTTTTCTTCTTTTAAAATCATGTCTACATACTATTTAATCAAACTTTATAAAACTAACCAAATCAAAACTATCACTTTGCTTGAATCCATAAGCTTCATAAAAACCTTTTGTCTCCTCGCCGTTATCAGTTAAAAGAACCTTATGTCGTATATGTTTATACTTATCAAGTATTAGGTTTAACAGTTGCGTCCCTATTCCTTTTCTCTTTTGATTCTTTTTCACAATTATATCTTGAATATAAAGAATTGTTTCTCCATCCCCAACTATTCTTATTAATCCAATAAGTTCATCTTCTTCCCATGCTGTTATAACATCTTTTGAATTCTCTATTGCCCTCATTAATTTTGGTATATCCTCAGTATATGATATCCAACCTGCATCATCATAAAGTTCTTTAATCTTATTACTGTCTAAATTTTTAATTTCTTTATAATTTATCATTCTTATCTCCTCTAAATTGCCTTATTTAAAATTTTCGCGAAACCTTAATAACTTGTCCACTCAAGATTTATTCCACCTATGACTTTTCTTATGAACCGTCCCTGACTTGTCTTAGCTTTTCTTTCTTTAATATTATTTTATATTTTTATGGCTCTTTTTTATAGGTGCAGATTAGTTATAATCATTTACTACCTAAAGCATATAAAATTTTTCACATATGAAGTATCTCTTATAAATACTATTATAATTAGGCTTAACTATTATTTAATTTAATCATATAAATAATTTTCTTTTATCTTCCAATTATTTCATTTATTATACAAGTAATTTATATTATAATAAAGTTAACATATTATTAAATTATAGGTTACTTTTTCAAAAAATTATTTTATCTGTATATTGTTTTCACTCTATTTTCTATCTTTAGAAGATCAGGCTGTTTAAAGAGTTCGAGATCAAGGAACTAGGCGAACGCGCAGCTGAGTGTACGCATTATGTACTCGAGCAGCACAGAGAGCCTTAGTGACGCCGAGATTGGGCTTTTTCAACAATCTGAATTAATCTTAATACATTAATTTTATATATAAAACATTACTGATTGAAAGGGGGATTTGTGGGAGATTATTAATTGGCTCACTCTCACTGAATAAAAATTATGAAGAAATTTAATGATAAGAAAACAATCCGTTGTAATTTTTGTGGGAAACCTGAATCCCAGGTATCCAAGTTAATCACAGGTCCTAAACATGTATTCATTTGTGATGAATGCATTGAATTAAGCTATGAAGTAATAAAAAATGAACCTATTGGAAATATTCAAGAAAACTTATCATCACTTCCAACACCTGTTGAAATTAAGAAATACTTAGATGAATATGTTATTGGACAAGATAGAGCAAAAAAAGTTCTCTCAGTTGGGGTATACAACCATTACAAACGGATTACATTCAATGTAAAAGGCGATGATACTGAACTTCAAAAGAGCAATATTCTACTTATTGGTCCTACTGGATCTGGTAAAACATATTTAGCTCAAACACTAGCAAAAATGTTAAATGTTCCATTTGCAATTGCAGATGCTACAACTTTGACTGAAGCAGGCTATGTAGGTGATGATGTTGAAAATATTTTAACTAAATTGCTTATGAACGCTGATTTTGATGTTGCCCGGGCTCAAAAGGGTATTATTTATATAGATGAAATTGATAAGATTGCTAGAAAATCTGAAAATCCATCACTTACTCGTGATGTTTCTGGAGAAGGCGTTCAACAAGCCCTCCTAAAAATATTGGAAGGTACTACAGCTTCTGTTCCTCCAAAAGGTGGTAGAAAGCATCCCCATCAGGACTTTATACATATTGATACGTCTAACATATTATTTATCTGTGGTGGAGCCTTTGATGGAATACATAAAATCATAGAGCAACGGACCACTAGTAATACCATGGGATTTGGAGTTGAAATTCATTCAAAATCTCAGAATAATTCAGATAAAACCATGAAAAATCTTATACCATCAGATATCCTTAAATTCGGTTTGATACCTGAATTCGTAGGAAGACTCCCAATTATAATCACATTAACTTCATTAGATGAAGACTCTCTAGTGAAAATTTTGTGTGAACCTAAAAACTCATTAGTGAGACAATATAAAAAATTATTTAAACTTGAAGGGGTTGAACTCCAGTTCACAGATGATGCATTAAAAGAAATTGCAAAGAAAGCAACTGGCAGAAACACAGGTGCCAGAGGACTACGTTCAATAATTGAAGATGTTATGACAGATATTATGTTTGAAGTTCCATCGAAAAAAGAGATTCAAAAAGTAATAATAACAAAGGATACGATTAAAACATATATTCCAGAATATATCTTCTCTGATGATATATCTTTCATTTCTAAACGAAAAAAATTGCATCAAATAGAACCAGCATAATTAAAATATTAAAGCAATATACAAATAGCTTGAACAAACTATCTGTATATTGCTTTTAAAAATTTAAAACCTCGGCATATCTTTAATTTGTGCTTTATTAAGGATTAAGTTTTTTATTAGATTTTTTCTGATATCTATACTTTAACTAAGATAATTATTATAACTCAAAATCTCCTACATTAAATTCAATCAAATTCTTAATAAATTCTTTCTGTCTCTCACTTTCATCAGTTTCCAAATCAACAATTGCCCATAAACCTTCATCTATAAATACAAATTTTAAAAGATCATTCCAAGCATCCTTCTCTACCTTATTTAACTGTGTATATTCATAATAGCCATCTTTAAATACCGTCCACTCTTCTTTAGAGAACATTCTTGATGGTGCTGTTTCCATCTCATTATTAAAGAGTATCAATGCTAATGCCAGATCAATTATCCTTGGCACAACTCCTCCATTATCAGGATCTATAAGCGTAGGAATTCCCTCTTCTGAGTATACAAGATTATTCCCTTTATAATCCCATGAACAATCTACCATTGGAAAGTCTCTATCTCCAACATTATTATAATTTGAAGCTATTGCAGCTTTAATCCATTTCTCAAATTCCTCTAAAACTTCACTTGAGATTATATCTTTATATCTTTCCTTTATTATTTTTATATCATCATTTACTTCCTCTATAAACTCATCATCAAATGTCTCGAATTTAAATCCACTTTTGAAGAATCTCTTATTTTCACCTGCTTTATGTATTTTTCCAAGTAGTCTTCCTGCATTACGAATATGCTTTATACTTCCATCGAATCTTTTCCCCTCTATATACGGATATAAAACCCATCGTTCCTCTTCAGCAACGCAAGTGATAAATTCTCCATTTATAGCTTTAATAGGTGAGACACATTCAACCCCTTTATTTCTTAATTCTTCTTCCCATTTAAAAAGCTCCATTGCCTTCTCTTCATTTTCTTTTGTTTTCTTAATTATAGCCTTTTTACCATCATACATGCACATGAAGACTGGAGAGTATCTATATATAGATTCACCATTAAGTTCCTCCAATTTCCCCTCAATGTTAAATTTTAAGTTCATCATATCTACTACTTTTCTATAAAGTTCATTCCCCATTTTAAAATCCCTCCTCTTTTGATTTCATTTGTTATAAGAATAAAATTTCACGTATTCCGTTTGTATTAAATAATTATAAGCCATATATATATTCATATCAAATTAGGATGGTTCTTCATTCCTTCAGAAAAACAAGTTGGGGACGGTTCATAGATATTTCTTATTTAGCTCGTCCACCCTCTGCTCATAGATTCTTATGAACCGTCCCTTACGTATACAAATAACGGGCTTACTTAAGTAAGCCCGTTGTTTGTAAATAAGAGTTCTGTTAATATGAAAATTCTAATTATATACAGGTCTGAAAAGATGAACCTTCCAAATGTCATCATTCTTTTGTAAGGATATCTGTTTTCTAATCTCATCAATTTTAATTTCATCACCCGAAATAGATGTTTGAACTAATTCAATATTATAGTAATATACAAGCATTGGTTGTTCCTTATCTTTTTCAGTATTATCTATATTTTTTTCTTGATACTTTTCAAATTCTATGTTCTTTACTTTGATATAGTATTTTTGTTCATAAGGTTCTTTAATTCTTAGAGTAAAGTCTCTGTTTGCTTCAAGATTCTGAAATAATGAGTCAGATAGAAAAGATTTAAATTTTTCTTCATACTCATTAAGAGAACTAATAAATTCTTGTGCTTCTTCTTTTTTGAAACCAGAATTCATTTTTTCATAAAATTCAAAGTCTGACTCTTCCACTGTATAATATAAATTCAACCAATCTTTTGCATTTTTTTGTGCCTCTTGTTCATCAGTATTTTTAGTATTACAACCTACAAAAATAAAAGTAATAAAAATCACCAAAATTAAGGAATAAATCTTTCTTGGCGTCTTCAAAATATCATCTCCTAAAAACATAGTTTACTAAATTATATAACTATTGGTATACTTTATCAATAGAACTTAAAAAACGCTAGAATTCCCAACAAATTCTAGCGTTATCTCTCAAACCATTATAAAAATACCTTATTCAAATTTTATCTCTATATGAGCATTTTTCAAAAATAGCCCTTTCAAAACAAACTTATATTTACCTTTAGGCAATTCTTTATTTCCAGTTATTTTTTGATTTTCTCCTTTGCTAAATGAAATATTATCTACAGTATTTCCATTAGGATCTACTATCTCCATTTGAATGTTACCACTTTTAATTGAAGCACTTATCTCATATTCAGAGGCTTCATTAAATTCATATGTACGCTCTTCTATACCATAGAAATACTCAATATCCATCACTCTGTTGTTTATATTATCATTAATTGTTGTACTACTGTATGTAATACCCTTCAATGAATAAGATATTATAAGTGCAATTATTAATATTACACTCACTATTATAAGAAACTTTTTTGATATATTAAATCTGCCTTTTTCCATGTTTACCCTCCAATATTATATTAACAATCCTTCGTTCAAGTAACACTATAATTCTATACTATAAAACTATATCAATCAATTATTATATAATAATAAAATTAATAAAATAAATAGTTAATTTTAGTTTAGACAATAATAATTTAAATATATATTTCCTAAGCTGTTAAGTACGAACTTTAAAGTTATGATATACTTATAGAACCACAGTAATAAAACGAAACTATAAAGTTCAAGGAGTGATTTTTTGCCAGAAGATAGAACTAATAAAGTAAGTTGTAGCAATTATAGATGTGAAATAGAAGTTGCTCTTGAAATCATATCAGGAAAATGGAATGCTTTAATATTATGGACTCTTGGTACTGAAGGTACTAAAAGATTTAGTGAATTGAAAAGATCTCTATCGGGAGTTACTCAAAAAATGCTTACACAGCAGCTAAGGACTCTTGAAAAACATGGTATAGTTACAAGAACTATTTATCCTGAAGTTCCTCCAGTAGTAGAATATTCATTAACTGAAATGGGAAAAAGGTTAATTCCAATATTTAAGGATTTAGATATATGGGGAAAAGAATTTATAGAATATAGAAAGACTCTATAAAAAGGTTGGACGATTAGTCCAACCTTTTCTTATAGGGTAAAGTATTATTAATCGGGTTATATATTAAACTCCATAATAAGCTCTATTGAATAACTCTTTCATTTGTTCTACAGATATTTCTCTTGGGTTTGTACCAGTACATGGATCAGCTACAGCGTTCTTAGAAATATCCTCAAGGTTAGCTAAGAACTTAGCTTCTTCAACACCAAACTCTTTTAATGAAGTTGGTATGTTCATAGCTTTATTTAAATCTCTTACAAATTGAACTAAAGATTTAACTAGTTCTGCTTCGTTAGCGCCTTTTAATCCTAATCTTCTTGCTACATCTGCATATTTAGCTCCTGCAACTTCTGCATTGAACTCAATAGCAATTGGTAAATAAATCGCATTTGCACATCCGTGAGGTACTGCAAAGATTTTACCAGTTTTATGTGCCATACTGTGTACAATTCCTAATATAGCATTAGAGAATGACATACCAGCTAAGCATTGAGAAATATGCATTTTAGCTCTAGAATTTTCATCACCTTTGAAAGATTCTACTATATAATCTTGAATCATTTCGATTGATTTCATAGCTAAAGCATCAGTTAATTCGTTACTCATTGTTGATACGTATGCCTCTAAAGAGTGAGTCAATGCATCCATACCAGTATGTGCAACTAATTTAGCTGGCATTGATTGTGCTAAATCAGTATCAACAATTGCAATATCAGGTGTGATATTGAAGTCAGCTATTGGATATTTAACTCCTGTTTCAGTATCAGTGATTACTGCAAATGATGTTACCTCACTTCCTGTTCCACTTGTTGTTGGGATTGCTGCATATCTTGATTTTTGTCTTAACTCTGGTAAGTTAAATGGTTTAGCAGCTTCTTCAAATGTAAATTCAGGATACTCGTAGAAAATCCACATTGCTTTAGCAGCGTCCATTGGAGAACCTCCACCTAAACCAACTATCCAATCTGGTTGGAAGCTATTCATAACTTCTACACCGCTCATTACAGTTTTTACAGATGGGTCAGCTTCTACTCCCTCTATTAAAGTAGTTTCCATTCCTGCTTCTTTTAAGAACTTTTCAACCTTTTCTAAAGCACCATTTTTCTTTACAGCACTACCACCTATAACAATAGCAGCTTTTTTACCTTTTAAGTTTTTTAATTCTTCAATTGTACCTTGTCCAAAGTATACATCTCTTGGTATTGTAAATCTTGCCATTTTAATTCCTCCTAAGTTTTAATATTTAAAATTTTCTGTTTTCAACTGATGTATCTATTATTAATTTAGTTACAAGCATATAATTAATCTGAATATTATATAGCTTTATCCCTCTCGTTTCATTGCACCCACAATTGTTTTCCCGAGGACAGTTACTATTCTAAATCATATTTAATATACTGTGAAGTAGGCACTTTTCCGTATGGTAGTTTATATTTGGAACCCTAGTTTCCAAAAAGTAACCTATCCTTCTGGGGACGGTTCATAAGTATTTATACTATTGAGGCTTGTACTAAACGATTATAAGTTTCTATGAACCGTCCCACGCTTGTCCGTTCAACATGTTTATACATCAATACTGATTGATAATAAATAATTAATACTATATAATTATAGAGATTCCAGTATTAACTAAACTTATACATACTCAAAACGCATAGAAGAACTGCGATTTTGAGATGTATAAATTAAGTTATACTATGGATTCTCTATATATTAAAAATTCTTTAGGGAGTGAAAATAATGAAATTCAATGAAAATCTTGAAACAGCTATGGAACACCTTCATAAAAGAGGAGCTTTTTTAACTGTAAAATCAGGAGATAAATCAAACACAATGACTATCTCATGGGGAAGTGTTGGCTTCATGTGGAAGAAACCTGTTTTTATGGCATTGGTTCGTCCATCAAGATACACTTACGATCTTATAGAAAACAGTGATAGTTTTACTGTAAGTATTCCATATGATGATAATATGAAAAAAGCATTAACTATCTGTGGAACAAAGTCTGGTCGTGATATAGATAAATGTGCCGAAGCAAATATAGAATTTATCTCTAGCAAAGAAGTATCCTCACCAGTAGTTGATAATTGTAATATGTATTATGAGTGTAAAATTCTTTATAAACAAGCAATGGATCCAGCACTAATATTAGATGATTCAGTTGAGGAATGTTACAAAGGCGACAATTACCATACGTTATATTATGGTGAGATAGTAGCTTGTTACGAAAAATAAAAAGAGACATACTAGGGACGGTTCATAAGTATTTATACTATTCAGGCTTGTACTAAATAGTTGTAATTTTTTATGAACCGTCCCCGGTTTGTCCCATTATGGCAGTTGTTAACAAAACTCTCAACTCGATAAAACCCTTGCTTTATTTATTAAATTTATCTTTGATTATTTTAATATCTTTTTTTATTTTTCGTTTTTCATCATACATTTTCTTATCTGCCTCGTTTATTAGATCATCAATATATTTTTCACCCTGAGGTTTATATTCAGCAATACCATGACTTATACTTATTATATACTTTCTATTTTCTTCATTATTTACTTTCTTAAACTCTTCAACTACTCTACACCATATTCCCTCGGCTCCTTCATATTTTGTTTCAGGGAATACAATTAAAAATTCATCTCCACCTAATCTAATGATAAAGTCTTCATCTCTGATATTCTTCTTTAAAATATCCACAGAAGTTTTTATTAACTCATCCCCTGCATCATGTCCTAAGTTGTCATTAACATCCTTTAATCCATTAATATCAATAAAACAAATACTTATTTGATTCTTATATTCCTTTGACTTACTAAATAATTCTTCAAGCTTATTAATACCAGCCCTTCTATTTAATACTCCTGTCATAATATCAAAATCTGCAAAATATTTTATTTTATCCTTCGAAGCTTTATTTATGGCTGTTAATGCAGCAATAATACTACTTATACATGCAATTGCTATAAAAATATATATATTTTTATATAAACTATTTATTATAATTTTTACTTCATTTCTTAAACAATAGCCCTCATTACTATCTAGAGATACACGTGAAACAACTTTATAACCTTCCGTATGTGAATTCATTTTAATACAATCCTTATCACTAGGTATTGTATTAGTGAATGTAAACAACCCGTTTTCTGTTATAAATTGACCTTCTTTTAATTTATTTATTTTATCCCACTCATCTGGAAAATCATTTTTAAAACTAATATCTTTTTTATTTTCAAACATAAAAGCCCATTCTTTTTCGTGATTATTATTAATTAAATAATAGCCTTCTGCATTTAGTAAGTATATTTTTTCATTCCCATTTTTTGAAATTCTTTTAAAATCTTCAATCAAGTTACTAGCTAAGTAATTTAGCACTATTACACCACTAACTGTACTCTCACCGTCATAAATAGGTGTTGAAAACCTAATCATAGGCTTTATAGGTACTTCAATAATACCTTTCTCAATATTTAAATCAAATTTAGATACAAATATTTCTCCGTTTTTTAACTCTATTGAATCTTTAAAATAATATCTTTCCCGTTTATTCTGCAACTCATTTTTAGGTACTATCATTGGATTTCCATTATTACTATTAACCCTTATTATTTCATTTCCAACCTTATCTAAAAATCTAATTTGATCATATACACCTTTTGTTTTAGAAAACATAAGCCATTCTTGTTCAATAATAAAGCTACTATTTTTAGATGAAAACTCTTTATTAATTGTATAATTTTCTGCTATATATTTAACATCCCCAATAACATCATTAAAATATCTGTTCAGAATAGACTTCTCTGTATTTATAATATTTAATTCACTATTTTTTAATATATATTCATCTGTTTTAATCCTGTTGTACTCAATAAAAGAGTAAATACTTATGAATATTAAACTTAAAATAGTAAAAATCATCACTGCATTCTTTATTAATACATTTTTATACTTTTTGAAAATCTCAATATTTCCATATTCCATACTATCCCTCCTTACTTATTTTTGTCTAACAGAAAAAGATAGCTTCATTTTTATTTCGATATATTAAATAATAACTTTATATGTTTTTATTTTAACAAAAACATATAATTAAATCATCAAAAAAAACCTATTTTCAGATTACATATTTTTACCTGTCTGAAAATAGGGTTATAATTATTTCTCACTAAATTTTAAAATTTATTATTTTAAATTTTGAGAATCGTCCTGTATTCTCCTTGATGAATTTAATGTTCTTAAAAGTTATATCATCCTCTAATCTAAACACTCATCATAAATACTCAAAAATTTTCTGGAATGTTGAACAAATCCATGATTTTTTTCAATCTCAACTCGTGCATTTTTCCCAATAGTTTCATACTTTTCTTGATTCATCTTTAATGTATTAATTATTGAATCTGCTAAATCTTTATAAGATCGATGATTTACTAAAAATCCAGTCTCCCCATCTTTAATAATCTCTTTTAGTCCCCCAATATTACTTGCAATAACAACTTTACCACAAGCCATTCCTTCTAATGCTGATAATGATGTAGCTTCTTCTACATTATTAGACGGTATAGATGGAACTACAATGATCTTAGCCATATTAAAATATTTAATTATTTCATCATGTGGAACACTTCCTAATAACTTAACATATTGATTTAAATTATTATCATTTATATAATTAATTATATTATTTCTCTCAATTCCATCTCCTGCAATCAATAACTTAAAATCATTAACTCCTCTTTCAATTAACTCTTTTGCAGCTTGCACAACATATATTACTCCATTTTTAGGTACAAGTCTTCTAGGAACAAAGATAAGATTTGATTTTTCATTTATAGACTTTATTAATTCTAATTTTTCATTTTCACTAATACACTTAAATTCTCTATCATTAATTGCATTTTTAATAACAACAATGTTTTCGTCATTATCTTTATTTAATGTTTTTAATACATATTTTTTTATTCTATTATCAACTGCTATAATTTTATTTGATATTTCATAAGCTCTTTTTTCATATTTCAAGAAGTAATTATATATATCTCCTCCATTTAACATCGCACCATAATCTGAATTTTCAAAAGTAAAATAACCATGAAGAGTCGAGATTATAGGTATATCAATCTTAAACTTCTTTAAAACATTATATGCTGCAATAGTAGAAATAACATCATGGCAATTTATATAACTTACATATGATACCAAAATCTGTTTTTCTATTTTGCTTTCAAGTTGCTTTTGAATATAATAAACAAGACATACAAAATTTTTATCTATAGCATCGGTAATATTGTTAAAATTTATATTAAACTCCTTTTCCACCTCTTTAAAATTCACCTGTATTCCTTTTATCGGATTATAGGTAATTAAATAATTTGATATTTGATTAATATTTAATCCTTTTTGTAAAAGATATAAATGTATATGCTTACCACCAACAGCTTTTCCCCCTTTGGGATCATCAGCAGAAACTATTAATGCTCTTTTGTTTTTAAAAATATATTCACTATTAATATCTTCATTATTAACGCCTTCTACTAGCCTTACATTTTCTTTGATTTCATTTTTAACATTCTCAACATCTATATCACTATTTCCCTTACATGCTTTTCCTAACCAATAATTTGTTTCTTTTATAAACATGTTTATTATCTCTTTATACTCATCATTATTAGGATATTTCTTTGACTCAATTAAATAACTCTTAGCAAACATAGTATAATAATTTTCTTTTTTATTCTCGAAATCTTTGTTTATATTCAGTTGAATAAAATACTTTCTTATCAATAAATCAATAAATTTAATTTTACCTTCAACAACTAATTTTAAACCACTTAAATTCTTTATAAAATTAGAATCATGCTGCCTATAATAATACAATGGTTGATTTATATGAACATATTTTGTAGTCAATATATTATCAATATAATACGGTACGTTTTCTTTTGTATAATTTAAAATAACATTTTTAATATAATCTTTTCTCCAAAAAGCTGTATCAGGAATTGGAGATGAAAAGTTTTGAAAAATATCACTTAAAACCTCAACTCCATTGTTATAATTTTTAAATTTAATTTCATTTATAATTTCACTATTTTTATCAATAGCATAAAAATCACAATAAGCAAACTTAATATTATCATTTTTATTCATCTCATTAACATATATACTAATAGTATTTTCATTAATTTTATCATCACTATCAACTCTTGTAATATACTCACCATTACTTCTTTCCAAGCCATATCTTAAAGTATCTAACTGTCCAGAGTTTTGTTTATAAAAATATCTTATTCTTTTATCCTTAAATGATTTTATTATATTTTCAGATTCATCAGTAGAACCGTCATTTACTATAATAAATTCTATATTTTTATAGGTTTGATTTAAAACGCTTTCAATAGCTTCTTTTAAAAAGATTTCCCTATTATAAACTGTCATTATAACACTTACTAATGGTTCCTCTATTTTCTCTTTTAAAATTGAATTATTTAAATCCTTAACCATATCTAATAATTTATTAATCTGCGCATCACAAGTATACTCTTTTTGAACAAATTCCATATATTCTTTTGAGCTATAATTATTATTACTTATCATCTTTACTGCTTCCTCTATGGTATTCCAAATATATTCTTCAGGATAAATACCTTTTGCTCCAACAAAATTATGAATTAATGGTTTAATACCTTTACTCATCCCTTGCATAACACTCATATTTTGTGATTCAAGTACACTTGTACATAGTATATAATTCTTATTTTCTAACCATTTATCTATATCCTTCTGCCATCCTTCATAAATCACACTATTTTGCAAACCCATTTCTCTTATCATATGTTGAAAATATAATAGATATCTTTCATCTTGAAACGCTCCAGCGATATATAATTTATACCTATTATCTTTATCATAAATAGCTTTAAATGTATGCAGTAATAACATAGGGCCTTTTTTATGGTTAATGTACCCTACATAAGCTATATTGAATCCTTTTTCTCTTTCCTTAAAATTATATTTATCTAAATCAATACCATTGGGAATTACAATTGTCTTTTCTTTATTAATACTAACTTTACTTAATACAATATTTCTTATATGCTCTGCCACAAATATAAGCTTATCAACATTATCCCAATTAACCCGAGTAACATTATTTGTAAGAGCTTCATAACTGTGTAATCTACAAATAATCTTTTTCTCTTGCGCCAGCTCTAACTTACTTCCATAAATAACAAGTTGATCACACCACTCAAACCAACATATATCTGCCCAATCCATACCTTCATCAATTTGCTTCAAATCAGTAACTATAACTTTTTTTGTCTCGTATTCTTCAGATAATCCTTTAATTATATAATCAATAAAGCTATCCCCTTTAGGAATAACGAAGAATATAATCTTTTTTTTCTCTTCCATTCATTACACCTTTATAAAATTACTTTCTATACCATTATATTAATAACAATTTTTTTCATTACAATTCCAATAATATTATTAAGACACAAGCTGTGCACAAGCTGGGGACTGTTCATAAATACTTATACTCTTCAGGCTTGTACTGAAAAATTATAAATAATTATGAACCGTCCCCGTGCTTGTCTTGTTTACTATAATTCTTGTGAACCGTCCCTAGTTTGTCTCATCTCATACTGCCTTAAACATCCATTTCTCTACTCACTCTTATATTCTTTAATTTTATCATTTTCTTCAATGGTAACATTTAAAGTTTCAATTCCATCTTCCAAATTACATTCAAATAATTTAATAACCTTATTATCCTTGAATAAACAGTCTGATATTATAAAATCATAATCATGTACCATATGAATATCAAAAAAAGCATTTTCTATATCATTGTTTATAAATTCACTATTATTGAACAAAATATTATCGCAATCTCCGTTCACTTCTATTCCAAATTCTCTTCCATTATCTAAGAATCTTGATTCAATAATTTCAATACTTTTAGAATTTTGTATGCTCATTATTCCGTTAATTGTTTCTTTTATTTTAGAGTTCATAACCTTAATATTATTTGAATTCTCTATCTTTAATCCTTCTGAATTGGCACCGAGAATTTCACATTCTATAATATTGATACTTTCACAATTCTCAAGTATCATTCCTCTTCCTATTATATTTTCATCTGTATTCTTTCTCATAAATTTAATGTTCTTAAAAGTTACATCATTACACCCTGTTAATTTCATTATATCTGAGTAATTTGAATCACAAATAATTGTTACATCATCCTCAATACCTTCTATAGTTATATTATTAAGTCCCACCAATTCAAATTCATATCCATCTTTAGTTTCCTTATACTCAATGTATGAATTATCCTTTTTAAAATCTCTTAAATCATATATACCATTTTTCACTTTAATCGTTCTATAAGGTGCTATAGCATTAACAAGTTCTTCAGATGTACTAACAATTACATCGTCTATTTTCTTTAATTTACTTTGAAATATTGATATCTTTCCATCAATTAATTTCACATTTTCTGTTGAGGTAATCAAATTGTTTTTGAAGTCATAAATATTCACTTTAAAATTATCTTTTTCTATTTTGGGATAAACATACTGCGTCTTATTTATATCCAGTTTTGGTGTAATAGGTTCATTATTCTCATCATATATTTGATATTTTGCTGAAGTATACAATTCCTTATATCCCTCATACGTCAATAATCCTTCTATAGCTTGTCCTATCCCACTTATATTATCTCTAACATATATCTCTAGTAAAATCTTGTCACTTTCTTCTTTAATAATTTTCCCATCATGCTCACCATATACTATTATATTTCCTTTTGAATCTATTAAAGCTATCTTAGGTATCTCTTCTCTTGTAATTACTTTATTATTTTTAATATCTATCCATTGATCTTTATTGTCTTTGATAAATATGGTATCAGCCTCTTCAATGATTTTTCCCATAACATTATTATCAATATCCTCAAGTGAATATCCTTTATCCCCTATTACCACAGTAAATTGTGGAATATCTGCAAAAACACTCATCCCAAATAGAATACATATTAACAATACCATTACTATAAAATTCCTTCTCCTACACTTATACATGTTCCTCACTATTCCTTCCCGTTCAAATACTCCTTATAACTGATCATTTATAAAGAATTATTGTTATTTTTTTCCATGTATTTATTATATCATACTCTTTTTATTGTTTTCTATATTTTTACAATCAAAAATATTCATGAATTTTTTGTTAAACACCAAAAACCATGCATGCCTGAAACTCTTAAGATGGAAAACAATATTTCGTGATTTTTTTAAACAAACTCACCATGCAATGCATGGTGAGTTTGAATACTCTTATACGATTTTAAATTGACTTTTTATTAAAATTTATTATGCTGATACTATACTTACAGTTAGCTCATAGTTACCATCAGATACAGGCGCACCAGAAGAATCTATTAAAGATGCTCTTATATCTGTATTTTCACCTTTAAATTGAACTAAATAAGGTTTAAGAATTGTTATAAAACTTTGAGCATCTGCTGGTGGACTACTTATTGTAAATGCTTCGCTATTTATAGTATAATCTGTTCCATCAGGATTAGTTACAACTATCTGAACTTTATAACTTCCGGTAGTGTCTCCTAATGCTTTATCATCTCTTGATACATAACCATTAGTTAGACTTTCATAATTAAAAGTATCTGTCGCACCAGTAACTGTTGTAGTGTCATCATTTTCATATAACTGTACAGATATACTTACACCTTCTGGGATATCTACAGCTGTTGAAACTGTCCATTTTCTATTAGCGGAACCTGCCACTAACGCAACAGTTATACCTGTTGTAATTTCTAGGCCTCCAGAAAATTGTACTTTATAACCAGCTATATCTACACCTAAATTAGTACTCTCATCATATACTTCTAATGTCAATTGCCTAGTTTCTATTTTATTAACATTTATTCTAGTTTTCGTATCAGTGAAAGAAGTAGTAGCTCCCGCCACAGGGGTACCTACATCATCTTTTAAACTTACATCTACGTTTGTATCTCTTGGAATATCCCCATCTGCATCAAATGTCCATAATTTATTCTCAGAATCTGCCACTACAGAAACAGCTAAACCTGTTTTTACTAAACCATCAGCAAGATCTACTGTATAACCAGTTATATCTACACCTACACCACCATCTAATACCTCTAATGTCACTATTTGACCGGCTATCTTCTTAACGCTAATTCCTATTGCCATATATTGTTATCTCCTTATTTAATAGTTTATTAATTTTTATAATTAGTAAAGTTCATATGCGCAACCAGTATTTTTGTCTTTTCATGACTTAATTTTAATATTTTTACACTATTATAGTATGAGATTTTTCAGTTATTGTTACCTTTTATCGATTAATATTACTTTTATTGATTTTAAGTCTCAAAAGGCCAGGTAATTCCCTTGTCTAAAATTCCATTAACATATTCTACAGCGCCTCTTGGAATATTAACTGTATACTCTTTTCTTGGTTCAAAATCATCATGTCTTATCTCTATTACCTTATTATCGTCACTAAGATAAACCTCTATATTTCCAACCTCAATATCATTACTATCTTTTATACTTATATCTTCAATATTAATTAATCGTAATTCTTTATTGAATATAACCTGTAATAAGACATCTAATTGAACATTTTTTTCACCATATGAAGGAATCACTTTCACCATTGTTATATTTATACTATTATTAATTTCAATTTCTGAATTTTCACCTGGGGAAATTACTTTAGCTCTTATAATATAATCTCCAATTCTACATACTCTAAAAATTCCATCTCCACTTCCATGGACAACATCTATTATCTGATTTGGTTTTATTACCTGATTTACTTCTGCATCTTCAAATTCTCTTGCTTTAACAATAATAGTATTATCTGCAACATCAAGTATACCTGTATAAACAGGCATTCCATTATCAGCATATTCTACGTTTTTAATGGTTATCTTTCCACTATCATCATTTATCTCATACTGACTTTCATCTAATACTCTATCTTGAGTATTTTCCACTTTAATCTGTTCTATATTGTCAGTCCAAATTTTCATAGGTTCAAAACTAATTTCTATTGGATGCATCATATCATTATCAGTAGTATCTGGAATAAGCTCTGGTGGGTCTGGCAGTGATGAAAATTTCATTCCTATTTTACTAATACCACTTACTCCTGAAAATTCATTTTCTGCAATAACATTCGCAATTCCTTCAGCCAAAGCTGTCAATAACCCATTGTTACTTATTGTACCAATGCCTTTGGGTTCAACTGACCAAGTTATAGATTTATCTGTGGAATCTTGTGGTAATACATGCGCTATCATCTGGAGTGTTCCCAAATAAGTGGTTATTTCTGATATTCCATCTTCTCCTACAACTTTTATTTCTCTAACTAATACATCCCATGAATCTCCATTAAATTGTAGTCTTCTAATTATGTCTCCATTTTCATTCTGCCATAAATATATCCAGGTTCCTTTTCCAAATGTGTTCTTTTTTATAACCTCTGGAATATCTGTTGTCAAAGCAGCAGCCATGTTAGTTAATTTTCCTATAAGCTCATTGTTACTCACATCTGCAGCAATTACTACACTGTTAAGAAAAACAACAGCATTGCCTTTGTCTGAATAAGGTATAATAGTCAGTGCATAATTATCTTCAGAGGTAATTTCACTAAAGTCATTATCTGAAATCTTTGCAGTTATATCTATATCTTTAAAGGCTCCATTTACACATATACATCTATAGCTTTCATGGAAGTTATTTGATTCAATTATATTTACATTTGCAAAAGTACATATAACATGGGCATCTCCATTGTCCTTGTTACTATCAGTTTGTTTTGTTAATTCAAGATTTGAATTTTTAACTACTAATTTATCCACTGGATAAAGTTCAACATCAGTGCTTGTTCCTATTAATATTGTATTAGTACTATCTTCTTCTATATTTAAAAAATCAATAATTGGATTTTCTATAGTAATATTATCAACTATTAACTCAGCATACTTATTGCTTTTATTTATTTTTATAAAATATTTGTTAACTACATCAGCTATTTCATTTCCCTCATCATACCATTTACTGATATCCTTATTTGGTTTTAAAGTACCATTCTTTATTTCACTGATAACATCTTTAAATACTATATTATTAACAGCAAGTTGATGATTGTTTAAATTTAAAGTTAGATTTCTATCTGATACATTGATACTTAATTCTTCATGATAATTTTGAATATCTGTATTTAATTTAATTGTATTTATAATTGGATTGGCTATACTATATTCTATTTCATTGTTTTCTTTATCAAGCTCAATAACAACTGTATTTGTTTCATAGTCAATTGAAATGTTTTGATATTTACCTTTTAAAATAAAGACTTTCTCTATACTTTCACTTTCACTTTCTCTCTCACTCTCACTTCCCTCTGATAAGGTTAAAGTAAGTTCTGCCATGTGTTTATCTAACTTACTTTTGTCTACAGTAGGAGATGTGAATTGGATTGTATTACCACTCAAATAAAATACTTCACCCTCTTCTGGTTGCAATGCATCTATTAATACATTTATTCCTGAAACATTTTCATTTGCAATATTTATTATTTCTTCAAGAGTAATATTATTATTTATTTCACCAACAAAATATTTTTCCACATTAGTAATGGCAGTTACTAAATCTTGTAAATATTCTAATTCTGAGCCAAGTTCAATTTTAGCAGTTTCATTAGTCACAGTAGTGTTTTGTATTGCCCCTATAACCGCATCTTTACTTCCATTTAATACAATGGTTCCTGCTAATTCAATTTCATTAACTACTGCTCCTCCTCTTAAATCTAGTGTAACTTTTTTATCTCCTTCCAATTCTTTTACAACAATATCATTGATTGTCGTATCCTCTAGTACAGTAATAGTACTTTCAGTCTCTATATTTAGTGTGGCCTCTGTTAGATTCCCTTCTAATACTACAGTATCTTCATCACTATTCTCATGCGCTATTTTTAGTGTTAATCCCTCTGGAGGCCACTCACTATCACCTATAATTTTAGCTGCTGTAGTTACTTCCACTGCTGTACTTGTGAAATCACCTGTAAATTTAATTTCCTTATCTGAAGCTTCATTGAAAGCCACTTCTATTGGCATTATTGTATCTAATTTATTATCCTCTGAATCACTTGCCGCTAAAGTCATAGGTTTTTCAGCAACTATCTTTGTATTACCAAAGTTTCCACCTAATATTACTTTAGCTTCATCTATATCATCTGATTCTGGTATTAAATTAATAGTATTTATATTTACATTCTCTGCTTCTTTTGCAATCTCTATTTGTATTGGTTTTGTATTCATTACCTGAATTTCATCTGCACTAGAATTATCTTTAAATTCTATACTATCTATTCCAGCTGAGAAAATTCTTAAAATATCTATATGAGTACTATCCAAATCTAAATCTCCATTTTCTATATCTACTTCTACAGTTCCATGAACATTTAAATTTTTCAAGATAACTTCCTTATCATTTGATAAATTACCTTTTATTTTTATATTTCCTCTTATACTTGTTTCCTCATCTATACCTAGTATTACTGAATCGATATCTTTATCAATATTTAAAATATAGCTTACATTTTCTATATTTCCTCCAGTAAAAGGATTATCCGAATTTGATTTCACATCAATTATAATTGTCTCCATAACGCTTATTCTTTTAACAATTATGCTTGTTTCAAATCCACTAGTAAATTCACTTAGTGCCTTAATAGCTATTTGAGTTTTTATTTTGTCTGCAGAAAATAATAATTTTCTTGAGATTTCTTTTATTTTAATTGGCTCACTTGCATCTAAATATCCCCATTGAGTTTTATATATCTCTGTAAACTGTGAAATATCTTTATTAATATCTCCTTTTACTAAACTAAATTCTCCATTGTAATCACTATTGGTAAACTGAAAATCCAATTCATAAACTCCAGGTAAATTAAATTGAATAACTCTTTCAGAAGTGCCAGATGCGTTTGTTTTTGAATTTACTACTTCAACATGACTTCCAATTTTTATGGTTCCAGGATCTATTATTTCGTCCGTACTAATACTAGTATCATTACTATTTACAACATATGCATACACCTCTGAGATTGGAGTATACTCTATTAAAACCTGAGGTTTAAACTCTGAATCGCAGTTTTCAAAATAAACTATGGTATTTTCAATATTTTCATCACCTTTAATGGTTATTCCACAGTTTTCATCTACTGCTGCAATTCCCTTTTCAACCAGTTTAGTTATATCAATATCAAGATATTTTTCGTCAATTACATCTTGATTTATAATTACTTCTACTGATTTCTCTTCACCTGAACATTTATCTAATGGTTTTGTATCCCAAGTAACGGTATTCACATCAAAATTGCCATCATTTTTACAAAAATAGAGTTTTTGAGTGTTCATTTCAGGTTTATATGGATTGTACAATCTTAAAACTACTCTATCTATGGAATATAATCCATCCAGCATATAACTAAAATTCAGCTTTATTAATATTTCATATTCATCCTGAACTTCATTTTCTGGCTTGTACTTTCCAACACAAAGTTTATTATATGACTTTAAATTTTGATTAGAGTATCGTTCCGATATAGAAACACCATCATATATATTAACTATTTTTATCACGGCTTCTCACCTTATAAAATATTTTTTTAAACTTCTTTACACGAATAAACTATTCTCTCAATATATTATGAATTTACCGGGTAAATGTTGTATATCATTAAGCTTTGTTCCTATTGTTTACTTTATTCTCTTTGAATTGCTCATAATAATTATTGAATTCATTAATGATACTTTGATCTATTAACCCTTTATTTTTAAAAGTTCTCAGTATTTTATGAAAATTTTTCAAACAATTAGATGCAGCTTTCTGATATTGAATTTTATCTTTCAAAAAACCTTTTTCACGTGCAGTTAATACTTGATGAACATAATCTAACGCTCCGGATAGCTTCATTTTATTACTATTTAATTGTTGTTCCTCGTGAATTCTAAAATAACTTAAAGTTTCTGAAATATATACTATTTTACCTTGTGACAATAAATTTAACCATGTAGCTAAATCCACATTGCATATATATTTTCTACCATAAAAGATTCCGAAGGGTTCTATCAAATCTTTTTTCCTAAATATAGCTGTGGTTGGTTCACCAATGCAATTGAAGTTATTAGCTAAAACATAATTTCCAAAATTTATTCCATCTAATATTACATCCTTACTATATATTTTTGTTAATTCCCCTTTATTAAATAATTTCTTGCCTTCCTTATTTATAATTTCTCTATGGGATGTTACTAATTTTATTTGTTTTCCCTTATCATTCATAAAATATTTCATCATTTTTTCAATTTTATTTATTGCAAAGACATCATCATCCATTAAAAAATTAATATATTCTCCACTAGCTAACTCTAAAAGCTTTAAATCATTTTCAAATTGCCCAAGATTTTTTTCATTTTTATAGTATTTTAAGTTTTTATATTTATTTAGGTACTTTTTTTTAATCATTATCTCAACTTCATTATTTGTGCTATCATCACATATAATTACTTCAATATTTTTATATGTTTGATTTAATGCACTTTTTAAAGCTATTTTAAGATAATGAGGTCTATTATAGGCTGGTATTAGGATGCTTACTAATGGATTAATTGAATTAAAGTATTTAGTCTTATTATTATCCAATATATCTCACCTCAATTACTATATCTAACATACTTTCTAGTTTAATTTACTATATGATTATTATATAGAGTATTATAAGGTATAGTGAATATAGTTATGTTTTTTATTATCATTAAAGGAAAGCAAACATCTATTTATATATAAATAAAACCCATTTCTACAAATATTTAAATGTAGAAACAGGTTCTTTATATAATTACAACAATTAAAATAAAAACAAACCCACTCCCCCTGCTATACAGATAATAAAAATAGGATGAATTTTTGTTTTTAATAAAGCAAGAAAAGAAAGCACTATAATGATTATACTTTTTAATTCAAATAGTTGGTTTGAACTAACAAAAATATTATATCCATTTTTTATGAACAAGTTTTCACTGGCACCAATTATTCCATTTTCTAAAGCTAATTTCACAGCAGCGAAAAATATAATTCCTGTAATAACTGCCCTAATTCCATATAAAGCGGACTGTATTTTATCATTTTCATAAAACTTCAAGAAAAATTTTGCAACTACTATAACAATAATCCCACATGGAATTGTTATTCCTAATAAAGCTGCAAGTACTCCTGGTACACCTGCTATTTTATAACCAAAACCTACAGCAGCATTTGCAACAATAGGCCCTGGTGACATTCCTGCAATTGCAACCACATCTATTACTTCTGCAGCAGTTGCCCATCCATTTTTCTCTAACTCTTCTAAAATTATTGGAATCATAACATAGCCGCCACCAAAACAAAACATGCTTAATTTAGCAAATATTAAAAATATATTAAATAACATAATAACTACTCCCTGAACTTGAGTTTATCTTAAGTTTACTTTAAAGTTTTTTTGATTGAATCTTCTTCACGATAATACCACTGATTGCTCCAAAAACAATAAGGGGTATAGGGGCTATTTTTAAAAATACTGCTCCAATAAATGCTATTATCATTATAATAACTGTTATATAATCTTTGATTGCTGCCCTACCAATTCTATAAGCAGCATATGCAATTAACCCCACAATAGCTGGTCTAATACCATTAAAAACAGCACTAATACTAGGATTTGAACCCACTGATGAAATTAAAATAGAAAGTAGTAGTACTATTATTACTGAAGGAGTTAAATTCCCTAGCATTGCAGCTATTGCCCCTTGAATTCCTGCAATAGTATAACCGACAAATGCTGAAGAATTTAGTGCTACTGCTCCTGGTAATGATTCCACAACTGCAAAGATATCCACTATCTTTTCTTTATCAATCCATTTTTTATTAACAACAACTTCACGCTCTATAAGAGGAATCATTGCATATCCACCACCAAAACTAAAAGCACCTATTTTTAAAAATGTAATATAGATATCCAGTAATAATGGTCTTTTATTTTTCATAGTTTATCATCCTTATAGTAAATTTAAAAAACAATATATTTAGTATGATATCTATATAGATATCATACAGTGAAATTTAAAATCCAATGTGAATAGATCATTTTATAAAAATAAATTTTCTTTTTTGTTTATTATATAAAACCCTTTATCATTTAAATTATTTACTCTGTTATATAACATTTCACTTCCATCAATTTGTCTAAATATCCCCCCTGCTTCTTCGACTATACACTGCATAGCTGCTGTATCCCATTCCATTGTTGGACCAAAACGATAATATACTTCTGCTTCCCCTTTAGCAACAAGACATCCTTTTAATGAACTTCCTGCTTTTTTAATATTTGCAATTTTATCTTTATTATCTTTTATTAATTTCTTTAATTTGTCAGAATAATGTGATCTACTACAAACTAATTTGATATCACTAGTTGCTTCAGACACTCTAATAGCCTGTACATCACTATTGTTCTCATAAACAGCTCCATTTCCTCTAGAAGCATAATATAGCTCACCTGTTACCGGCACATATATAACCCCTAAAACTGTTCTATTTTTGTGAATAAGAGCTATATTTACTGTGAATTCACCATTTCTCTTTATAAATTCTTTTGTTCCATCTAATGGGTCAACAACCCAACACCAATCCTCATTCAATCTTGATTCATCAGCTTTATCTTCTTCTGAAAGAATTGCATGATTAGGAAATTCTTTTCTTAACCCTGCAACTATAACATCATTAGACCTTTTATCTGCTAGTGTTAATGGTGAACTATCCGCTTTGTAGTGCACTTCTATTTCATTATTATAAACTTCTAATATTTCTGCTCCTGCTTTTTTTGATAATTCTATACTAATCATTAATTCCTTCCCTAAGTTCATAAATGTCTACTCCTACTTATAAATTAAAAATTATTTATCTTTGTTTATTTAATACAAATTTAATAACCTTATTGGCAGCTTCTTCAACTGATAGTTCTCTTGTATCAAGTAAAATATCAGGATTTTCTGGTTCTTCATAAGGTGATGATATTCCTGTAAAATTCTTTATTACTCCCTTTTTTACCTTTTTATATAGACCTTTAGGATCCCTTTTAGCACAAGTTTCAACATCTGCTTTCACATATATCTCTACAAAAGTTATTGAACCAATCTTTTGTTTAGCAAATTCCCGGGACTTTCTGAAAGGTGAGATAAAAGAAACTAAGGTTATCAATCCTGCATCCTTAAATAATGCTGATACTTCTGCTATTCTCCTAATATTCTCTTCCCTATCCTCATTACTAAAACCTAAATTAGAATTTAAGCCATATCTCACATTATCTCCATCTAATAAATAAGTTACAAAACCTTTTTTGTACAATTCTTTTTCTACTTGAACAGCAATTGTAGATTTACCTGACCCTGATAACCCTGTAAACCAAAGAACCATGCCTTTTTGCTTAAGATGTTTACATCTGTCCTTATATTCAACTTTGCCATTATGCCAAAATATATTTAGGTTATCCACTAACCTTCCCCCTAAAAATACTCTCTCTATACACATATGATTATATGGTAATAGAAGTTACACTCTATAGCATAACTTCTCATAACTTTAATATGGTTTAAATATTACACCGTCTTCTTGAAGCATTGATTTAATCTTATCAACTACTTCATTTTTATTTTCTAATTTAGGAATACAAAGATCACATTTATCTATAACTTGTTCTTCACCTATGCAAACTATCTTTATATTATCCATATCAATTACGGTATTAATTAAATCAACTTCATGTTTATCCAAATCACAAAGATTTATAATCAATATCATTCCTGCATCCATCATTAAATTTGCAACTTCAGCCATTCTTCTTATTTGTTCCTGTCTATTTATTTGATTATTGGGTACTTTTATATCTGCGTCCACACCATAAAGTATATTACTCATACCCATATAATAAACAAATTTACCATCTTCCAATAATTTCCTCTCTAATTCTTTTGCAACTTCTTTTTTACCCGACCCCTTTGTACCTGCCACAATAATTAATGAAGATTTTTGATTATATTTCTCGGCTCTTCTCTCCCGTGAAATTACGCTCTTTTCCCATTTAGTATTTCTTGTAATAACTTTCTCTCTTACCCATTCCTGTCGATCCTCAAGAGTTTCACCAATAATACCACCACCTGCAATTTCATAATTATCAACAATTACAAATCTACTAGTGGAAGCTAAATTCTTAGCAAGGTCAAAAGCAATTACTTTATCAAGAGTTAATATACATTCAGCTACTTCATTTCTTTCAACTTCTGTTTTTTCTTCATTATTAAGATTAGAAGCATTCATAACTCTCTCTATTTTTTCTACCTGCATACCAATTTTTGCTGTACCAATCTTTAATAAATATCTCTTTCCTAAAGTTAGTGGCTCTTTCCCAAGCCAGAAAATATTCGTTCTCATTCTTGAACTTACTTGTGGCTTAAGTTCATCAAATCTTACAGCAATTTCACCCCTTGTTATATAAATCTGATCAGTCATTGTAAATCCACAAGCATATCCCGCACTTTGACTTTTAGGTTTATCTGCATTAAAAGCTTCTATTGATTTAACTTTAGTTTGCTTACCACTTGGATAGAAAACAATTTCATCTCCGACAGATACTTTTCCTGACTCAATAGTTCCAGCTATGATTCTTCTTGAGTCACCCTTGTTTGTAAATTTATATACCCCTTGAACTGGCATTCTAAAGGGGGCTTCAGTTAAAGGTTTTGCATTTTCAAATTCATCAAGCTGCTGTAATACCGTTTTACCTTTGTACCAAGGCATATTTTCTGATTTATTTGCTACATTGTCTCCTTTTAATCCACTGACTGGTATAAATGAGGTTGGTTTTACATCTATTTTTTCTAAAAATCCCGAATATTCTTCGATTATATTATTAAAAATCTTTTCATCATAATTAACTAAATCCATTTTATTAACAATAACAGATATTTGATTAATACCAAGCATAGAAAGAAGATATCCATGTCTTGTTGAGTTCTCTTGAACGCCTTCTTTTGCATCTATAACAAGAAGTGCAGCTTCTGCTCTTGACGCTCCTGTTACCATATTCTTTAAAAACTCTATATGACCTGGAGAATCCAATATAATATAATCTCTTATATCAGTCTTAAAGAAACATCTAGCAGCATCAATTGTAATTCCTTGTGCCTGTTCATCTTTTAAAGCATCCAATAAAAATGCATATTCAAAAGGCTTAGAATTTCTTTTACAATTTTCTTTGACTTGTTCGAGTTTTCCTTCTGGTAATGAATTGGTATCTGCCATGAGTCTTCCAATAATTGTACTCTTTCCATGGTCAACGTGACCAACTATTGTAATTGCCATATCTTCTCTACTTTTAAAATCACTCATCACTATATCCTCCTTACATATATCCATCTCTTCTTAATGTTTCAAGACCACCATCTTCCTTATCTTGAGCTCTTCCTGAACGCTCAGCTATATTGGCAAGTTTACCAGTCTTTAGTTCTTCCACTATTTCATCAACTGTTCTAGCATCAGAATCTATTGGCTTTGTACATGGATAACAACCAAGGGATCGATATCTTTTTCCATCACCTTGATTATAGTAAAGGGAAACAGTAGGGATATTCTCTCTCTTAATATATTCCCAAATATTAAGCTCAGTCCAATCTAAAAGGGGATGAACTCTTACATGTGTTCCTGGTGCAAAGTCTGTTTTATATTGATTCCAAAATTCAGGTGGTTGATCACCTACATCCCAATCATTATTTCTATCTCTTGGAGAAAAATATCTTTCTTTAGAACGACTTCCTTCTTCATCTGAACGAGCTCCAACAATTACGCCTATATAAGGTTCTTTATTTTTATCAACTTCATATTCACCAGTGTTATGATTTAGTCTATATCGAGGCCATACTCCACTTAAGGTATTCTTCAGTGCTTCTGTTTTGAGATTTTTACAGCATTGAATTCTTGTAACCTTTCCATCAGGAAAAGTATGCTTTTTCTTCAACGCCTCTCTGTTCTGTCCATATATCATATCAAGCTTATATTCTTTAGCTAATTTATCTCTATACTCAATCATTTCAGGAATTTTGAATCCTGTATCTATATGCACTAATGGAAAAGGAACATGTCCATAGAAAGCCTTCCTTGCAAGCCATAATAAAACAGTACTATCTTTTCCAATTGACCAAAGCATACATAGATTCTTAAATTCCGAATATGCTTCTCTTATTAAGTGTATACTCCTTGCTTCTAATTTATCTAAATGGTTCATGTTTATTCTCCTTTTAAAAAAACTTTACTTCGTTAACTCTTGCAATAAGAACATAGCTTTTGCTATGGAAGCTTTTTATCTTTTCATTAATATAATATTCTATAATTTTTTTAATGTTCATATAGAGCTTAATTCAAAAGAGTATATCTACATTTACATTTTGTAATTTTTTTAACTATAATAATAAAACAGCTACTGGTATTTCACCATAGCTGAATAGTTATTTGTTATTATTAGCTTTTGGGGCTCCTTACCTCCAAGGCATGTATTAAATATATACCTTTAACATTACCAGGATCAAGTCTAATCGCCTTAATAGGCTTGCTCTCATTTATTTCAATTATTAATTCATTATAACCTTTGTTTATCTCCCTCATTATAGAATGATCTTCATCAAAGTTAATACTATCAGATTTATAAAACACTTGTACTATAGTATTAATTGGCGAAGTAATTCTTATTTTAATGAATAATATACCTTTATTTTCACAAGAATCAAATTTGGGTAAACTAAAAAAAGGATCACTACCAACTGATTCTATAACCCAACCAGCTAATGTATTTTCTATTTCTATTACATCCTTTGAAATGTTGATTGGCTTATCTGTTAATCTATATGCTATAGGAAACTCCTGAATATTTACATTTTTATATTCCTTATTATACATTCCTTCTAACATACCCACTATTAGTTCTTTATCTAAATTATCCTTAGCTTCTTTTAACTGATTTTCAAAATATTCTACTGTCAGAAGTTTAATATAGCAAGAGAGTTTTGGAAAAACCTTTTTTATATCCCCTATAGTTTCTTCATTTAATTGCTTATTTAAATTCTTAGAAGGTTTTATTTGAATATCTGAATAATCTATTCCTACATTATCTTTAAGCCACTTAATATCTTCCATTGCAGTTTGTAATAGTTCTTTTTTCTGAGTATACGATATATCGAACTTTCTCCCTCTCACCTTCAATAATGGAAAAATATCCCCCCAAAATCGTTCCTTATTTATTTTACCATTCTTAAAAAGAGGAACTTTTTCATTTATATATGATATTAAATTTGCTATTACTTGTGATACACTTTCATTTGATTTAATTATATTAAATTTACTAATTTCCTTATTATTAAAACCAACTACTGACAAAAAGTGCCCAACTGGCCCAAATTTATGCGTAATAGCATCTTCAAAACAATATATTTCTACCGCATCCTTTCCAAATACTTGTATCAAATTAGATATATGAATCCTAAAATAATCCTTTAAAACAGTTTTATATACTATTAACGCTCTTTCAAGGGTAAATATTTCATTCTTTATTTTTTCCTGAATTAGACTAACAATCCACGATGCTGGATTCCTTACATAAACTATAACTCTTATATTTATTTTCATATAACAAACTGACTTTAAAAATTCTTTTAAATCTATTAAATTATTTTTATTTAAAATCGATATATCTTCTCCTGAAATTATCAAGGTGGTTGATTTTCTATTTTCTATTTCTTCTACTAATTTTTTAGAATAAATTTGATTTATATTTTTTATTTCTTCCTTACTATATCCCAATTTAATATTAATATGATAATTTTCAGGATTATCACAAAACAAGCTATATACTGGAATAGAATGATTCGGATACCATGACTTTGGATAAATAAACCCTTTCTCATCTAATATTGTGTTGTTTTTTTGAAAGAATAAAGTCTTCTGAATGCTAGTAGTAGCTGTTTTATGCAATCCAACATGCACTATAACTGTTTTTATCTTAGCCATTTTTTTCCCTTCTTCTTTAGTAATTATTTTCTCTAATATCCAATATGAATATTAAACTATATCCTAACCCTAAAAACATAAATACTTATTGTATACATATAAATTGTGCCACTTCATAATCACTTCGAATCCCAATGTGTTTATTCTACTAATACCCCTCAGTTTATAATATGTATTTTCAGCTAATTTGTTACATTTTGTAGTTTAAAGCGAACTATTATTATTCAAAATAAATACAAGTCAGATGTTGTAAACATCATTAACTTGTATTTTCCCACTTATTATATTAGTAGTGTTCAGTTATATTTAAATTCTTCAACATACGTAATAAGAAGTTACACTATCTATAGCATAACTTCTCTGATTTTTCCTTACTACATACCAGTAAATTAATCTATATTTTATATTTCTTCATCTCTTACATTTAATTTTTTAGGAACTCTTACATCAAACTCATGTAATAAATAGATACCTTTATCTTTACCAGGATCAAGTCTCAGAGCCTTAACTGGTTTACTCTCATTTATTACAATGATTAATTCATTATAGCCTTTATCTATTTCTCTACGTATTGAATCTCTTTCAGTAAAATAAATTTTATCAGACTTATAATACAACTGTAATTTAGTCTTAACAGTTGAGGTAATTTCCATTTTCACCAATATTGTTCCTTTATTTTTAGAACCATCAAATTGTGGTAAAGTAAAATATGGATCAATTCCACTTGATTCTATAAACCAACCATCTGTTTTTTTTTCTATTTCTATTATATCCTTTGAAATATTGATTGGCTTGTTTTTCAACTTATAAATTATAGGAAACCTCTCTATATCAACCACATTATATTCCTTTTCATACAAGGTTTCGTAAAGCATTCCTTCTAGCATACCTTCTATTAGTTCTCTATCTACATTATCTTTATTTTCTTTTAACTGATTTTCGAAATACTCCACTATGCAACGTTTAATAAAACTAGAACGTTCATGAAAAACATTTTTTATATCTCTTATTGTTTCTTCAGTTAATGCCTCCTTAAAAATCTCTGAGTTCTGTACCTTAATATCTGAGTAATCTATTCCTACGTTGTCTTTAAGCCACTTAATATCTTCCATTGCACTTTCTAGTAACTCTTTTTTATCCTTATAAGATATATCAAACTTAGAACCTCTGACCTTTACCAATGGCCGTGCATCACAATAAAATCTTTCTTTATTAATTTTACCATCCTTAATCAAAGGAGCTTTCTCATTTATATAAGATATTAAATTGGTTATTGTTTGTGACATACTCTGATTTGCTCTAATAATCTTAATTTTTCTAATTTCCTTATTATTAAAACCAATTACTGATAAAAAGTGCCCTACTGGACCAAATTTATGAGCAGTAGCCTTTTCAAAAGAATATACTTCCAATGTTTCCTTACCAAAAACTTGAATTAAATTACCTATACGAACTCGAAAAAGATTTTTTAATAATTTTTTATGTGATTCTATCGCTTCTTGTAGCGTCGCTAGTTCGCTCCTTACACTTTGCTGAGCATCACTAATAGCCCATAACACAGGGTTTCTCACATAAACCACTACTCTTATATTCACTCTATCATTACAAATAGAATTTAAATACTCCCTTAAATTTATTAAATTATTTTTGTTTAATTTTGATATATCTTCTCCTGATATAATCAAGTTTGACCACTTTTTATTCGCAATTTCTTTCATCAGTTTTTTTGAATAATTTTCATTTACATTTTTTATTTTTTCTTTACTATATCCCATTTTAATATTCATATGATAATTTTCAGGATTATCACAAAACATGCTATACACTGGAACAGAATGATTATCTGACCATACCTTTAGATAAATAAAACCACTCTCTGCTAAAATTCTATTATTTGCATCCAAAAACAACGTACGTTGAATACTACTAGTAGCAGTTTTATGCAATCCAACATGTAAAATAATCGTTCTTATCTTGGTCATTTTTTCTTCTCCTTCCGTTTATTATTTAACTTTTTCACATAAAGTTTAATACTTGATTTCATCATATTCTTTGCATTTTCGAAAATAAATGATCCATCCAATCTAAACATTAAAGTTCTACTCATTAGAAATTTAGTGCTTTAATCTGTCCATATCCTTCCATGAATAAACTCTTTACCTTTCAAAAGTTTATTATTTTATTTAATTAATAAGGTTTTGTATATCTTTAATGTCGTTTTATTCACCTTTTTTCAATACTAATATATTTAATCTCTTTCTAATACCTCTTAATATAATATGTATTTTAAGATTATTTGTCACATTTTTGTGATTAATTGTAAAACAAAACCATAAAAATATCTTACACTTAAAATCATCTCAACTATCATTTTTAGCATTAAATACACATTATTTTACTTCTATTACTTCGTACCTCATAACATTATTTGTAAACTCCAAAGGAAAAGTTCTTTTACCTTTTGTAGTTTTATGCCATTTTCAGTTCCTAGTAAATATTTGGTATTCATCTGTTGACTATTTTCCCGATTAATAATCGTAGTAAAAGTAACAAAAGTTATATCTTGACATAAAATGTAATATATTTGCTTTTATAGCTCATTCATCCATCAATATTCAGATTAATTATATAAATAGATACATTTATAATATGTTATGTAAAGACAAAAATAAGAAAGGATTATTAGTTAGATGAAAAATTCGAAGATCATAAATAAATATAATGATGAAGTTTTAACTGAAAAGTATTGTCCACTATGCGAAAATGACGTTAGTTCTTTTTTACCATTTGGGTTAAAAAAACGGTTAAATGCCCAATGCCCTAGATGTTTTTCTTTAGAAAGGCATAGACTAATATGGTTATATATTAAAGAAAGAACAAATTTGTTAACTGAACAATCTAGAAAAATACAAATGCTGCATATAGCCCCTGAAGCAATATTAAGGAAAAAATTTTCACAATTATCAAATATAGAGTATCTTTCTGCAGATTTAAACCCTAAAAAAGCTATGGTTAAAATGGATATACAAGCCATCCAATATCCAGATAATTCCTTTGATGTTATTTATGGCAGTCATGTATTAGAGCATATTCCTGATGATAAAAAAGCAATGAGAGAATTATATAGAGTATTAAAAAATGGTGGATGGGCTATTTTACCTGTACCAATAAGGTATAGTAAATATGAAACTTTCGAGGATCCAAAAATAAATACTCCAGAATTGCGTTTAAAATATTATGGTCAATCCGATCATTTAAGATATTATGGATTAGATTATAAAGATAGATTAGAAAGTGCTGGTTTTAATGTAAGGGTAGATAAGTATTCAGATAAATTTGATGAAGAAACAAAAAATAAATATGGTCTTCCCAATAAAGAATATATTTATTATTGCACTAAAGATGAACAAAAAACTAAATAATATGTTTCATTGCTAAGAAGAAGATTAATATTTATAATTAGTTAATAACTGTTACCATTTACAGCTATGAGCAACTTCAATCGCTTCACTCCTTCTGCAAAACCCCTGGCAGGCTATCCGTAAATTAGGTTTTACACTGAGAGAATATTGAAGTATGCTCATGTTTAAAAACTTCAAACACTAAATTTGCATTTAAAAATATATAAGTGAATTTTTTAACAGTAACAAGTACTCTGAGAACTTTTTTACTCCCAGAATATTTATTACTCTTTTAAAATTGTATGCAAAAAAGGCAAGGCTAATTTCACCCCGTATCTTCTTAAATCCTCTTAATAGTACGTGGTAAACGCCCTTGCATCCCTTAACTGTCCCAAATGTGTGTTCAACAATCAGGGAAAACGCATACATAAATAGGGTAATTTGAGATTCTTTTATTGTTATAAAAAATATTAACTCAAAAATTCAAAACTGAATATTCACAAATTACACCCTATATTTATCCTATAAGTATTTTCTCATTATTTTTTAACCGCAGAGTAGTGCGAATATAACCTTTTCTAGATATTCAACTTCCCATCCACATTTGAGCTTTTTTGTTTTTATACCCCCTTTAAATGTTTTCTCGTTCCTAAATAAATTCATTGCTATATGACGTATGACTGCCAAGTTTGCAGCTGAATGATACATCTAATACCCAGTGAACTTTATTCTCTATTCCCCAGTGCTTTCGCACTCCTTTGGCAAAGTGCTCAACATTACAATTAATACTAGCAATATAATACCTATGTTCAACACTTTCTTTATCTTCGATATTTTTAGCTATAGATTTTTGACATCCCATAGCATCTATTGTAACAAAGGTGTCTTTAAGCTCTAAAAACTTTAACAATTTAGGAATTGCTGTTATCTCATTTAATTTTTCATCTATCTTTACTTGACCAAGAACAAGTTGATTTTCATTAGGACAAGCTCAAATTAACAACTTTTTAGACTATTTTATATCTACGCTACCTAAATTTATCAAGACTAAACTATCTTTTTTGTAGTGAGAAAGTTGAGTCTTTTACTAAAAAAACAAAACCAATTTCTACAAATATTTGACTATAGAAATTGGTTTTTTATAATAATTTGTTGTTAATATAATATTCTAATAACGAACTCACTCGCAATAATTCTAAATGATTCGTGATTACTCGGTTCTATGGTAAGTCTTAAAACATTTTCTACCTACTTTTTTTATAGTATTGCGAATCTTTTTTGCCAATACAATAATATTCATATCCTAATTTAAACATTTTGGTATATTTGTAAATATTTCTTCCATCAATAAAAATATTTCCTTTCATTAATTTTATGACTTTTTTTAAATCCAATTGTTTAAATTCATCCCACTCTGTAACTAAAATTACAGCATCAACATCTTTTACTGCATCATATGCAGTATCTACATATTCTATATTATCAAATTTTATTTTATCTATATCTTTTACAATAGGATCATATGCTTTTATTTTTCCCCCTAGTTTTTGTATATCATTAATAATTGTAATAGCTGGTGATTCTCTTGTATCATCTGTATTAGGTTTAAATGCTAATCCTAAAATTCCTATTGTTCTTCCTTTTACGCAACTTAAAGCATTCGTTAATTTTTCTATAGGCTTTGTTTTTTGATTCTCATTCACCTCTATTACACTTTTAACTATTTTAAAATCATACCCAAATCCCTCTGTGAATTTAATCAGCGCCTTTGTATCTTTAGGAAAACACGCTCCTCCGAACCCTATACCTGCACTTAAAAATTCTGGAGATATCCTTTTATCCATTCCAATTATCTTAGCTATTTCTTGAACGTCTGCTCCCACAATTTCACATATATTAGCTATCTCATTAATAAATGAAATTTTAGTAGCTAAGAATGCATTTGCTGCATATTTTATCATTTCAGCATTTTCAGGACTTGTTAGAATTATTGATTGATTAAAATTTGCATATAATTTAGTCATAATTTTTCTTGCTCTCTCATTATCTGTACCAATAACTATTCTATCTCCATGCATAGTATCATAAATTGCTGTTCCCTCTCTTAAAAACTCCGGATTCGATACTACATCAAAATCATATTCATTAATTTGATTATCTCTAATTAATTTAATAACCTTTTTTTGAGTACCCACAGGAACTGTGCTTTTATTAACAATTATTTTATATTCATTCATAAACTTTGCAATATTTTCAGTAACACTCTCTACCTGTGACAAATCAGCATGTCCATTAGGAAGCATTGGTGTTCCTACAGCAATTATTATAATATCTGATTTTTGTACTGCATATTCTAAATCAGTTGTAAATTCTAATCTTTTACTGCATTTATTTTTATTTAACATATCTTCTAAATCATTTTCATATATAGGCATAATGCCCTTATTTAATTGTTTGATTTTTTCTTCATTATTGTCTACACAAATTACCCTACTACCCTTTTCAGCAAAACATACTGCTGAAACTAGTCCAACATAACCCGTTCCAACTATAGCAATTTTCACTTTTAAAAGCCTCCTCTTTGCTATTAAATAAAATAACAATTTAATCATTTGGTTTTTAAAATTTATCCAATTTATATCCTTATTGCATATTTTTGTTTCAACTCACATAATATATATTTAAATAATACATTATTGCTGCTCTATTTTTTTTAACATCATTCTTACCCTATTTTCAAATGAAAATTCATCACGTATTTTAGGTATAACATTATTTACTCTTTTTTTAATTTGTAGATAGTTTAAATCACAATTTTTAATACATTTTATAAATTCTTCTTCATTTCTATAATACAAAATTTCAGTTGGAAACAACTTAAATAATTCCTCATTAAAGTCACTTATAATAGGCAAACCACATGCTAAAGCATCGAATGTTCTATTATTAATAAATCCATATTTCAACATATCAGCCCAATGGTCATTTAGTATCACTTTTGCTTGTGAATACAAGTTTGGTATTTCTTCATTCTCAATATGACCCGCTACAATTTTTTCTTTATTTATAAATTTTTGCCACCCTCCTCCCCATACTTTTATGGGGAATCCATGTTTTATACTCCAAATAACGCATGATCTTTTAACACCTCTAGTACCTCCAACAAAAATTATACCTTCTCTATTTGAATCCATTAATGAATCCTTTATATAAAATTGTTCTGGATCTGTACATTGTAATAAAGGATATACAGGTTTTGTTACCCTTTTTTTTAGTTCTCTCGCATAAGTCTCTGAAGCAACAAATACTATATCATATGATTCATATTCTTCAAGAGAAACAAAATCAGGATGACTAATGTTCCACATAATGTTTATAGCTCCATCATTTATAGGTTTATATAAATGATATCCTCTTAAAACTAAAATAACATCTGCTTTTTCATTATTATTCCATTCTTCATAATAATGTGTTTTTACTTCATGACCTAATCTCTTTAAATACTTTGTAAGACTTCTTCCAAAATAAAAATCTCCCCATTTTTGATTTAATGGTGCTGGATTCTTAATTATCCATTTCATTAGTTAATCTCCCTTACTTTTATTCTATTGATACTCTATGGTTTTTCTTCTATATTTACGTAAAAATATCTTGCATCCAAAATCATACTAACTACTTATTTTTATCATTAAACAATACATTATTTTACTACTATTACTTCGTACCTCCATAACATTATATGTAAAATCCCAAGAAAAAGTTCTTTTACTCTTTTGCATTTTTATAAATATACATCATGTAAATAATGTCATCGAGAATAAGCAATATTTATATATTTAACTAACAATATTAATAATAAAAAATAACTATAATGGTGCAAATTCACCAAAAATTTGGGTCACGATAGACGCGTTAGTTACCTAACACACGTCTCACAGATCCCGGCGTGCGGAATTACCGCACCGGGCTCTTCAAATATACTCGCTTCCGTAATCAATCAAAGCAAACTTTTAATTTAATTTGTTTGTAATTTTTCTCTGTTATTTTTAGTCTAATTAATCCATACCTCTTTGTTGCCCTATTAAACTCTTCCCATGTGAAACTTTTACTTCTCACATCATCATATTTAGAAAATTTTATGATTTTTGTCTTTTCTTCAGCTAGACTCAGTCCAAATTTTCCAAGTCTTTTACCTATTACTTTATAGAACCTCTCTGCATCTTCTTTATATCTGAACGCACAGACAAAATCATCGGCTACTCTACATATATATGCTTTGCCTTTTATAGACTTCTTAACAACTTTTTCAAACCATAAATCTAATGAATAGTGCAAGTAAATATTTGCTAATATTGGACTTACTATTGAGCCTTATGCAAAGAAAGTTATTATGCACAGTAAATTTCTACAGAATTAATAAACACGAGGAGTTTAGTTATTTTACTTTGCATAATGTCCAAAATGATAATAAGAGCAAATAGCTCCAAATATTATTTTGGGAGGGATATTGTATGCAAATACAACCTTTAAAGGAACTACTTAAAGATCTTGAGCTGGAAATAATTAGGCTAGGATATACGGAAGGAAGCATGAGGTTCTACAGAAATCGCTGGACTATGCTACTTAAATTTGCTGAAGAAGAAAATGAAATCTATTACTCTGAAAAGTTGGGAATAGATTTTATCGAAAAGTATTTCAATATATTAAAAAAAGATTTTGAAGGAAAACTTACACAAGCAGAGGTTCAAAATCTACGTATTATTCGTATAATAGGAGATTTTCAACTTCATCGGACTATATTAAGAAGATACTATAAGCATAAGGTGATTCTTACGGATCCCTACTTTAGTGGAATTAACAATCGTTTTTATCTGCATTGTGTTGAAAAGCATTACTCTGCTGTGACAGTTGATCATTATGTAAAACAATCTGCACGATTTTTAGATTATGTAGTGCCTCAAAGAGTTAAGACCTGTAAAGAAATAATCCTTACTTTGATAAATGATTATATCAAAACATTAGCAGGGTATACGTCTGACCTACGAACAGTGATAAGTAAAACTTGTGCACTTGAGGTTCGAATTACCAATAAAAAATGGTTTAAAAAAAGCATAGACATCCCTTAAAATATAAGTTGAATCACAACAAACAACTTACAAAAGGAGAAAATGACTATGCTCAATTCACAAGAATATATTACTACAAAGTTGCAAGAAATACTATATGAAATATTGCCCATAACAAGTAAAAGGTTGAAAAACTTAGTGAATATAATTATAGGTATAATACTCTCTAAATCCGTAATACTTTCAGAACTATCGGAGAAACTAAATGACTCATACTCAAATGGTACAGAAGAAAGTAAAATTAAGAGAATATATAGATTTCTTACATCTAAACCTATTAATCCTGGCTATGTATATGGCTGTTTTGCTGAAGAAGTATTAAGAAAATATGTTAAGAGAAAAAATCAGAGAAAAGTAATTATAATATTTGAATATGAGTAAGCGGTTAATAACTAATCACATTGACAGTCATTAACCGCTAATATTTTAATTTTTTTTATTTAAGTAACATTCCTCTGGGAGCTCCGCCCAAGGTAATATGGATTTAAGTAATTTAGGTTCAGTTTTAAAGTCAATATTAGGCATTCTTTCGAATATATGAGTAAGATACTGCCATGGCTTAAGTCCATTCTCTTTAGCTGTTTCAATAATGCTATATATTATTGCACTTGACTATGCTCCTCGCACTGTATCTGAAAAGAGGAAATTTTTTCTTCCTATAACAAAAGGCTTAATACTTCTTTCAGCTCGATTATTACTTATCTCACATCTTCCATCAAGAATATAGTTCTTTAAATACTTCCACTGATTTAAGGCATAATTAACAGCCTTTCCTAAAGCACTTTTGGGAAGGGCATTACACGTATTTAGCCATGATAAAAACTTGTCTAGAATTAGATTGGCAAGTTCTTGACGTCTTTCATATCTATCTTCTGGGTTACAGTCATCTAAATTTTTTTCGATTTTAAATAATCTATCGCAAAACCCTTTACCTTCTAGTGCCTTTGAACCAATATGCTCCGAAGGAGGTAGCGATTTAAGGGCCTCATCGAACTTACGCCTTGCATGAGCCCAGCAGCCACAAACTATTATTTCACCAGATAGTTTATGGTATACTTCATACCCATCAGTGTGTAAGAACCCTTTGAAATCTTTTAAAAATTCATCTGGTCTTATACCTTTTCTATCTGGCTGATATTCAAATAAAACTATTGGTTGTTCAGTATCACCACTAGTTCTATAAAGCCACATATAAGATTTAGACTGTGGCTTCTTCTTAGGCTCTTTAAGAACTTGAAGCGTAGTTTCATATTATGAAGAGAGATATATTATGTAGAGTCAAAAGTAGTTAAGCCTAATATATAGGCATATTTAGGCCTAACTACTTTACATAACATTTAGATATTGTTACGGAGCCATAAAAGTAAATCACCTTTTGAAGTGCACCCTGTCAAGTAGACAGTAAAAATAGTAAAAATATCTTAAGCGGCTAAAGCCCTGAATTCCATCGGGCTAAGGCCGTTTAATCTTTTTTGTAATCTCTTGGTATTATAAAAAATTATATAGTCATTAATTGCGTTAGAAAGTTCCATATATGTATGATATTTATTCAAGTAATATTTTTCGCACTTTAGAGTTCCCCAAAAGGCTTCCATTGGCCCATTATCAATACATTTACCTACTCTTGACATACTTTGTGTCATGCCTGCTGAATCTAATTTATTTTTAAATCCATGGGAAGTATAATCGATTAAGAAAAAGGGATTGCTCCCTTTCCCTCATCTAAGAACCGTACGTGAGAGTTTCCCGCTCATACGGCTCAAGCATTTCTTAACCATTTCTGGCGATAGCGAGTAATTTTAGTCTGATTTTTCTTTTATTAAAGTATATTTTGTCCAAAAATGGATTTCTTGATATTTGTAGTTTGGGGTGACGTCTGATGTCAATCGTCCTTAGGTTTATTAGGCTATTACGTTCACCCATGAATACCCAGGGTTTACCGTTTTTGCTATGCCAATATTTGTTTAGTCTCCACCAACCATTTTTCTTTGGATGTCTATGCTTAGCCCATCTTTGCAAGAGTAGGTATATTGTGTTGTTGACATATGAAAATATTGGGCTTGCAACTACATGTTTATGGTAGTTAGTCCATCCTCTTAATACTGCGTTCAGCTTTCTTATTAAAACCTCTTGTTTATGTGCTTTACCTTCTTTAAGAATAATAGTGGATAGTTTTCTTATAAGTGTTTTCACCGAACTCTTTTACGGCTTGATAATTAATTTATCTTTAAATTTTTTAAATGTCCAACCTAGAAAATCAAAACCATCGTTTATTGCGTTATTATCGTTTTCTCATTAGATAGTTCTAAGCCACGTTTTTCCAGAAATTTAGTGACAAGAATCTTTACTTCTTGTGCTGTTTCTTTTGAGTTGGCGGTGATAATGAAGTCATCAGCATATCTTATGCGGTTAACTTTTGTTTTTGCACGAAAGTGGTTCTCAATGTTTCCTTTTGAGTTTCGATGGTATTTATCCTGTATTAATCTTTCAAGACCGTCAAGCGTCATGTTCGCATAGATGCTAGAGGTAGCGCCACCCTGTGGAGAACCTGTTGTAGTAGGAAAAAGTTTTCCTTTGTATATAAATCCAGATTTTAAGAATTGTTTCATTACTCTTTTATTCATTGGAATGTTTTTCATTAGCCAATTGTGATTGATATTATCAAAACATCCTTTTATATCTCCCTCTAAAATCCATTTAGGTGAGCATTTCCTTGCTAGTACGCAAAAGGCCTGTTCACATGCATCTTTAGCACTTCTTCCTGTTCTGAATCCGAAGGATGTGTTATCACCTGTGACTTCTGCTATGGGTTCTAGCGAGAATGCCTGAAGAGTTTGCATCGCTCTATCATACATTGTGGGAATTCCAAGAGGACGCTTTTTTTCTTGTCTTTCTTTTCTATGTATACTCTTCTGAGTGGTTTGGCTCTGTAGTGTTTATCTGTGAGAGAAAGTGTTGCCTTCATCTTTGAAGCTGACGTTGACCAAATTTTCTTATCTATACCAGAGGTATTTTTTCCTTTGTTTGAAGTTACTTTCTTAACAGCAAGAGCTTTTGCATAGAATGAGTGTGTAAGAAGGTATTGCAATCTCTTGATTTTGTTATTATTTCCCGTTACTGCTGCCTTAGCAATCCTAGTTTGTAGTCTATTAATTTGTTTCTGTGCTTTATCCCAGTCTATGGATTCCCATTGTTCTGAGAGTGTAGCAGTATCTTTTAGCTTCTCGGTATTACCCGCCTTTGAATTACTAAAATTCATAGATATACACTCCTTTCCTGCCATGAAATACCATGAGATAAGTCTGCACTCTTTCGAGTTAGGGCAAAGCTTGAACCCTTATACTTTGTCATTACAACATAGTCATTCGCTTTTTATCTCTTTCTTCTGCCCTCTAGGCTATTTCGTATCCTTGCGGTCTGATACCCAATCTGATGTAGTTGGGAGCCTATATATAGGGTTTACCAAGTTCCGCATAATACATAATTCTGTAAACCTTAGGAGCCACCTTTAAACCGGGAGTTATTTATCCATTCGCATTGGCTATTCAAGACACCTTTGCTTTACTCCATACCTTTTTTTGGTCGAAGCGTTTCAGCCTGTTTCGCTTCCTCCGCGTAACGATTCCTACAGTGATTCACTTTACGTTCTCCATAGTTTCTTATCCTAGTAGTCATTCCAGATTTAGGCTTCTAGAACTTCCTCATTGTCTCATGAGCTTTCTAACCCAAACGTTACCATCTACGCTAGTCACGATAGGATTACTCTGAATGGGTAGAGTAGCATTATTGCAATGTATTATGCGACTTCTTGTCGCACCTGATAACCACGATCACTATGAAACATAGGCTTTGCATCTGGATACACTTCTAAAGCCCTATCTAGTGTTTTAAATACTAGGTCATTATTATTAGAGTGTCCTAGTTTATAAGCAACGATAGAGTTATCATATAAATCCAATATGGCACTTAAATATGCTTTTTTTGAGTTACCATACTTAAATTCCGTAACATCTGTAAGCCACTTCTGATTGAATTTATCCGCTGTAAACTTACGTTTTAAAAGATTTTCTGCTACATGTTGTGGATTGGATTTTACATAGCGTTTCTTTTTCCTTCGAATTACAGATTTTAAACCCGATAGGGTCATAAGTCGATAGATACGTTTATGATTAAAAATTTTACCTAATCTCCTATTTAAGTTCATCGTCATTCTTCGATAACCATAAATGCCATCTACTTCATCGTAGATTTTTATAATCTCTTCTATCAATTTCTTATTCTCAACCTCTAGAACAGACTCTTTACGCCCTAGCCACTTATAGTATGAAGAACGTGAAATCATTGCTATCTCGCATAATAGAGATATAGAAAACTTCTCTTTTTCATAAAGTTGTGAAATTGCAATATACTTGTTTTCTTGTCTTATGCGACTTAAAACTGCCTCCTTTCTAGTTCCTCCAACTTTTTTAAGAATGCATTCTCCGCTTTAAGTTTCTCATTCTCTTCCTTTAGCTTCTTCATTTCAAGATTCATTCTTTCCTCTGGTGTTAATTCTTCTTCAACTTTATTTCTTCCCCTTCGATCTTTCAGAGCATCTTCTCCACCAGACTCATACTTCTTAACCCATTGATAAACTTGTTGATAGGATACTTGATATTGAAATTTTACAATAGCTGAATAGTTACAAAATTTTTACAGTGCATAATTATACTTTCCCTATGCAATTTAAAATATGTCCCATATTTCTTCTTTAAATAAACCTTATTGCGATTTATCAAAAATCCAATAAATAAATGATTCTTTAGCATTATTACGAGCGATTCTTATCACAAACAACAACCGTACAATATAAGTATGCTTATACTCTTAAAACCATTGATTTTACCTTCAGAATTACATTTCTTTTTATCATAGAGTTGTAGCTCGTAAGGGATAGTTCTCTCTGAAATAGTATCATCAATAATCACTTAACCTCCCCCCCCCTGCAAAGCAGGTCGATTTACGGTATAAATACCGATGACTGAAACTCATTACTCAACTTCAAATTTATCATTTTCACTTTCTATTTCCTGACTTTCAATATATCTTCTTATCGTTTCTTCATCTACATTCTCCACTGTTGCACAAAAATACCCTCTTACACACAGATAATGGACCCAATATCTTTTCTTCAAACCTTCAACTTCTTCTTGTATCACCATTGAAGATCTCCCTTTAAGATACTGAACTATTTTGCTTGGCGTCATCGTCAGTGGACAAGATGCCAACAAATGTACGCGATCTTTCCCCACATTTCCCTGTAATACTTGTATTTTTCTTGGTTTATAGCCTTGCCATATTAACTCTCTCAATCGTACTCCTATTTTTTTATCTATTATTTTATATCGATATTTCTTACCCATATTATATGATACTTTATATCATATAATATGGGTGCCATCCTTATTGTATTCTTCCATACTAATCACATTCCTTAGTTTAAGTATGGACAGAGATATCTAACTTTTTACAAGGCTGAAAGCGTATATCATCTAGAAAACTATGGTTTTAGACCACGCGATTGGAAAATAAATTTATTTATTTTGCTTCTTTGATAAGACGTCTAATAAATTGAGCGTTTCTTTTACATTAACCTCTTTAACGAAGTATTTTCAATACAAATTCTTACGCCTGCTATAGCTACAATATCAAAATCACAAAATTTATCAATTACGTGACTTCATAGCCTCAATAATTAATCTTTTACATACATGTAATCCATAAATCCCTCTCAGAAACTAAAACTTTTAGTTTCATTTAATCATCGCATTTTAATATATACTATTTAAATCTTCACTTGTTTCATAAATTAAAGTGATGTTTATTTTTTAGTTAATTCTCAATTTAAATTCATATCAAACTCACCCAGCACTCGTACTGTTCCATCTTGAGCATACACTGTTATTCTTAAATTTAATACTTTTTTCAAATTCTCATCAGGTATTTTAATAATTGTGTTAAATCCTGAAAATTCACTTTTTTCTTTATAATCACTGTATGCTTTACCTACATCTTTACGCCTAATATTAGTTGTTGCTCTATACTTTTGGTTATCAATTTTTATCTCAATGTAATCAATTTTCGAATTCTCACTAAAAGCCCATCCAGATATAAAAATAGATTTAGATTTAATAACCTCGCCTTTTACTGGAGCATCTAAACAACCAAATATACCAGATTTATAAATACATTTTTTAATATCCTTTAAACTTATTATTCTTTCCATTAAATAATATTTTGAGAAAACTTCTTTGTTAAATAAAATCAAATTTTTAGGATTACCAATTGCGTTACCTCCCCACTTCGAATAATGCCAATGCCAACCTTTCTTTACATTTTCAGGTTTTGCCCTTTCCTTTCTCTCTTTAATCATTTTCTTTTCAGCATGTAATTGTGATCTCATGGGATAATGTTTAATTAAAAAATTTATAGGAAATATTATCCTTGAAGCAAATTTCACTTCATGTCCAGCTTCATTTTTTAAATCGATATTTTCCCCAATATTTTTCCAGGCATTTATTCTTTTAGAGCCTGGAAATATAAAATATTTAAAATTTTTTTCAAAATCACCGCTAATAAAACTATTATCAATCGGTTTAAACTCGATAACACTATGATCTATTGCATTGTATCCCATTTTATCTACTAAATATATAGACTCTTTCAAATTTAAATTTTCCCATGGACCTTCTCTAATTTCATCTACATCATGATGTATAAACCAATTTGCCTTAATTTGTTTTGATAGAATCTCTTTTCTTTCCATCATTTTGTACAAATCATAATATTCCTTTGATTCATCCTTAGGAAATCTTTCAAACCCAATAATTTTTTTCTCTTTAAATAATTTGTTAATTATTTTAAAAGTAGAGTCAGTAGACCAATTATCAATAAGATATACATCTATTCCATTTTGTTTTAATTTAGCAATGGAATGGTATAATATATCTTCCTCATTATACGCTATAATAATTGCCACTACTCTAAATTTTTTTATATCATCCTCAATTGTTATTTTATTATTATTACCCAATATACACATTATATTTTCTCTCACATTGCTACATTTATTACCTAATCCTATAAACTGCAGATTGAAATTATAAAAATTTAAAACTTTTTTAAATTCATTTATTTCCCATATAGCTTCATTTGAACTAGATATTTCTCTATCCAAAGTAGTAATTAATCCAATTTGAGAATAATTCATAAATTCTCTAATATTACTCAATAAATATCCTTTATTTTTTATTTTTTCTATAGCATTACTACATATAATAATAGATTTTTGGAGTAACTCTTTAGATAAATTTATTTTATTGGGAAAATCCAATTCACATTTAATATAAAACATGTCATTATCTTCAATTAAATTTTCTACAATATTCAAATCTATTCCAATAATTTTGTATTTGTTTTTAAGCTTTAATAAACCATTTAAATTCATACATCCAACATCTATTATATACTCACATTTAAATTTTTGAGCTATATTATCTAATAGTTTAATATTATCTATTTGTTGTTCTTTTCGAATATATGGTTTAGATATAAGATTTTCTTTAGTTTCTATATCTATAAAATAATTTTGTCTATACAACTCACTTTCTTTTTCTTTATAACTTTTTTCTTCAGTAATATACAATTTATCATAGTTATCAAACATAATAACTTTACACTCCCTCTTAGTTTGTGCTTTTTCATATATTGTTAATATATGTAGAACACTTAAACACGGTGACCATTTAGCTATTGTGAAATAGTAGAATCATATGCAGTATCTTACTTATATATTTGAAATAATGTCTAATATTGATTTTAAAAATGCCATGATGTACTCAAACTTTATTACCGTGGGAGAGTCGTTCTAATGAATGTTTCTTAACTAAGATTAGAAACCTAAACGGTTAATAACTGTATGAGTTATTAACCGCTTACCTATAACAAAAAGTAATTTTAAGAAATCATCTGGTTTAGTTGTGTGTTTTGAATATATTCCCATACAAAATACAAGTTTACAGAATTTTTTTAGTCTTTTTTAGTTAAAAACCAATTCGCAATTATCTGATATTTTAACTCTATAGCTAATTCAGGACTTTAATAATCAGCCCCTATATTAATCAATTTCTCTTAAACTACAATCCCTTTTATTTAAAGTTAAGTTACAATTATAATAAGGATCCCCTTCATCTAAAATAGATTTCCATATTTTTCGAAACCTATTAACTTCTCTATTAAATCTTATCTGTTTTTCTATTGTATTTTCGATTCCTCTTGTTTTTGACTCATAATGGTAAAATTCTGCATATGGTGTCCAAACTATATTATAATCTTTCTTTCTTACTCTCAAACATAAATCCACATCATTAAAAGCTACTTCATAATTCTCATCAAATCCATTAACTTCTTCAAAAACCTTTCTTTTTATAAGCATAGCAGCCCCAGTGACAGCGCTAAAATTTTGACTCACTTTCAACTTCGCCGATTTCCCAACCGAATTTCTATCAAAGTGTTTATAAACATGTCCTGCTACTCCTCCAATTCCTAATATTACTCCTGCATGTTGTATTGTATCATCAGAGTAATATAATTTTGCCCCTACTATACCTACTTCTTTTCTTTCAATTATGCTGACCATTTCTTCAATTGCATCTTCACTGATGATTTCAGTATCATTATTAAGAAATAATATATATTCTCCATCACAATTTTTTGCACCAAAGTTATTAATTGCTGAATAATTAAATTCATTTTCCCAACATAATATCTTTATCTTATTATTTTTTGATATATTTTTATAATATTCAAATATTTCTTTCGATTCACTATTATTCTCTACTATTATTATTTCATAATTCCTATAAGAATTACGAAATATAGAATTTATGCACTTTTCTAAATCTTCTTTATGATCTTTATTTGCTATAACTATTGAAACTTTACTATACTTTAATATTTTATATTTAACTCTATATACACAAACTATTTGTTTATGCAATTCTACATTTGCATTAATATTCACTCTTAATAAATGTTCTTCTAATGCTCTTTTCCCCGCATCAATAGCATATTTTTTAGATCCAAGGGAATTTGCTGTTGATTGTTCATGAACTCTCCAATGATACAATACTTTAGGTATATGATATATTTCATTTGTGTTTTCTATGATTCTGAGAATAAAATCATAATCTTGTGCTCCGTCAAAGCTACTTCTGAACTTACCAACTTTTTTTAATAAATCATATTTAACTACACTAAAATGACATATATAATTATTACTCCTTAGTAAATCTATAGAAAAATCCGATTTAAAATATGGTTCATAAAACCACTTACCTTCTTCATCCACTTTATCTTCATCTGTATATATAAAATCTGGTTTATTTTGCTCATTAATAACCTTCACTATTTCATACAAACAATTAGGGGTTAATAAGTCATCGTGATCAAGAAACCCTATATATTCTCCTTTTACTAATGTTAATGCTTCATTTGTATTTCCTGAAATCATATAGTTTTTATCTAAATATTTTACTTTTATTCTTTTATCTTTTTTCTCATACTCCTTTAATACTTTTCTAGTAATTTCTAATGTACTATTTCCATCTGCTATACACAATTCCCATTTTGAATAAGATTGCTTTCTTAAGGATTCTATCATATCAATTAAAAAACTTTTTTTGGTATTATACGTTGGTACTACTATGCTAATAAGTGGATTATATTTAAACTGACATTTCTTTTGCTTTTCCAGTTCAGCTTTATTTGGTGTTTTTTTTAGAAACCATTCATTATACGTTACTTCCCTATTCTTATTTGAACGTAACCTTTCATCTGTAATTTTTGAAATATCTATATTATATCTCGCCTCATTCTTTTTATCTTTAAATCTCAATATAACATTTTTAAAATTTTCCCCTTTGAAATTAATTTCAAATCCACTGTAATTAGCTTGTTCATACCCTTGATGAACGTTACCCACATCTAACCTTAAAATTCTTTTTATCCCGTAATCATCTATTTCTTTTATAGATATTTCTACATCTTTTTGTATCGTTGAAAAAACCCAACCTACAACTTTTATTTTTCCCCCTGATGAATATAAGAAATCTATACAATACTTAATAGACATCATCTTAAGATCTCCTTTCTTTAGAATTTTTTTGTGTTTATTTAGTTCAACGTGATTCCATGATAAATTTTCTTTTCTTAGTCAAGTCTTTTTCTAAAATGTTATTATTAAACCCATTTTGCTCTTATCACAACATAATATTCCACATCAATATAAATGCTTATATATATTCATATATGAATATAAATTAAGAAAGAATAAAATTTTGTATAATTTCACTCTTTCACCACTAATAAAAAATCTTAAAAAAATAGCTTACACTAAAGTTTTTACTTTTTATCTATATTAACCTCTTTAAATTCACTAAAACTTCCCCAACTCTTATCTTTATCAGATAGAATAATTTCATCAACATTACTTATCGGCCAATCAATATTTATATCTTTATCACTCCAAATAATTCCCCCTTCATCCTCTGGGTGATAAAACTCTGTACATTTATACTCAAACTCAGCTTCTTCAGAAAGTACTAAAAATCCATGTGCAAATCCTTCTGGTATATAAAACTGCTTCTTATTTTTCTCAGTTAAGATAACACCATACCATTTACCATAAGTTTCTGAACCTTTTCTTAAGTCTACTGCTGCATCAAAAACTTCACCTTTTAGAACTCTTACTAATTTACCCTGTGGATATTTTTTTTGAAAATGAAGTCCTCTTAGCACTCCCTTTTGAGACTTTGACTGATTATCTTGAACAAATATCATCTCAAGCCCTGCTTCTTTAAATTGTTTATAATTATAAGTTTCCATAAAATACCCTCTATTGTCTTTAAACACTAAGGGCTCAATAATATATAACCCTTTAATGAAAGTTTCATTAAATTTAAAATTCACAGCTATACTCGCTCCTTAATAAGAATTGTTAGTATCATTAAATATATTGTTTTATTTGTACATATTTCTATAGTAATCTCTATATTCATCAGAGGTTACATGCTTAATCCACTCTTTATTATCTAAATACCACTCAACTGTTTTTTTAATACCTTCTTCAAATTCTATTTCAGGCTTCCACCCCAGCTCATCACTTATCTTTGTAGGGTCTATTGCATACCTTCTATCATGTCCTTTTCTATCTTTAACATATTTTATTAGTTCTTCAGTTATTGAATCATCAATGTTTTCATTTAAATAGTTTAGTATTGTTCTTACTATATAAATATTAGTTCTTTCATTATGACCACCAATATTATAAACTTGTCCTAACCGCCCCTTAGTAATAACCATATCAATTGCTCTACAATGATCATCAACATATAGCCAATCTCTAACATTTAATCCATCACCATAAATGGGTAATTCCTCTTTGTTTAAACAATTATTGATTATAAGAGGAATAAGTTTTTCTGGATGTTGATATGGACCATAATTATTTGAACATCTTGTTATATTCACTGGCATTTTAAAAGTATCATAATATGCCTTAACTATTAAATCAGCTGAAGCTTTACTTGCTGAGTAAGGACTATGAGGATTAATCGGTGTATTTTCAGTAAAATATTCTATCTCCCCTAAAGAACCATATACTTCATCCGTAGATATCTGTAAAAACTTTCTACCCGATTTAAATTCACCCTTTATTTCCCATGAATTTTTAGCTATATTTAATAAATTAACAGTTCCTAAAACATTAGTTTTTATAAACACCTCAGGTTCTCTAATACTTCTATCAACATGTGATTCTGCAGCAAAATTTACTACATAGTCAATATTGTTTTCTTTAAATATTTTACTAATCAACTCTTTATCACAAATATCTCCTTTTATAAATTTATAACTAGGATTATTTTCTACTTCTATAAGGTTTTCAAGATTTCCAGCGTAAGTTAGCTTATCTACATTAATTATCCTAATGTTTGAATATTTTTTTAGCATGAATATTATAAAATTCGAGCCTATGAACCCTGCTCCACCTGTAACTAAATAGGTTTTCATCTTAGACCTCCATTAAAATCTCTAACTTCTTCTCAGTATTATTACTTATAATTATGAATAAATTCAGCTAAAGCCTCTTCCCATTCCCTAGTCTCATCTCCAACAATACATCTTAACATCATATTATCTAGTGAAGAATTAGCTGGCCTTTTAGCAGCTCTTTTTATTTCATTTGATTTTATTGGCTTCACATGGCAATCCATTCCAGCATACTCAACTATTCTACATGCAAAATCATACCAGCTGCATTGCCCTTTTCCTGTACAGTGGTATATACCATATTCATCTGTTAATGCAATTTTTAAAATATGATATGCTAAATCCTCAGCATTAGTTGGATTCCCTTTTTGATCATCTACAACCTCAAGATACCTTTTTTCCTTAGCTGCTTTTATTATTGTCTTAACAAAGTTCTTACCATTATATCCATAAAGCCATGCTGTTCTTACAATAAAATATTTAGTACAAAACTGCTTAATGTACTCTTCTCCTAAATATTTTGTTTTTCCATAAATGCTAATTGGATTTGGTAAATCATACTCTCTTTGTGGAATAGAATATCTACCATCAAAAACATAATCTGTAGATACATGAATTAATTTTGCTCCTATCTCCTCACACACTATTGCTAAATTTCTCGCACCTAGTGCATTTACTTTAAAAGCTAAATCCTTATTAGATTCACAGCCATCTACATTTGTGTAAGCTGATGTATTAATTAATACATCAGGTTTAAAGTGTTGTAAAAGTTTTCTTACACGCTCTAATGAGGTTATATCTAATTCTTTTTTATCTGTACCTAATATTTCTGAATTTATATAAATATCATGGATTTTTCCTAATTCAGAAACGCCTTTATATAATATATCAAGAACTTGACTTCCTAGCTGGCCTTTATCTCCAGTAATCAATATTTTCATAAGTCTTACATCTCCCTAGTTAATATATCCTTGAAATCTATATCATTAACTATCCTATTTGCCTTCATCAATGAATTAACTGTTCCAGCATCAATCCACCATCCTTCAATAACATCATAGGTAAGAGAACCCTCGTTTATATACCAATTATTCACATCTGTAATTTCAAGTTCGCCTCTCTGGGATTTTTCCAACCGATTAATAGCCTTAAATACTCTATTGTCATACATATAAATTCCTGTAACGCATAGATTACTTTTGGGATAGTCTGGTTTTTCTTCTATTGAAATTATTTGCCCTTCTTTAACCTCAGCTATTCCATATCTACTAGGATCAATTACCTCTTTTAATAAAACTTTTGCTCCTCTTTCCTGATAATCAAATCTCTCTATATATTCACATATATTATCTTCAAATATATTATCTCCTAGTATAACAGTGCATTTATCCTCACCTACAAAATCTTCACATAATCCTAATGCCTCGGCAATCCCACCGGGTTTATCCTGTATTCTAAATGTTAAGTTTACTCCATATTCATATCCACTACCTAATAAATTCACTATATCTCCCATATGCTCTTTTCCTGAAATAATCATAATATCTTTTATATTAGCCTGTTTCATTTTAGCAATGGGATAAAATATCATTGGATATTTTCCTACTGGCAATAAATGTTTGTTAGTTACCTTTGTTAGAGGAAATAACCTTGAACCTGTTCCCCCTGCTAGAATCACACCTTTCATATTTATCACACCTTTTATCTTTAAAATTAGTTTATTTCTTATTAATCATGACCTCTTATTATTATCAATATTTTTCATTCTATATTCTCACTTTATTTCTTTAATATTACATAATATAATATGTATTTTTTAAAAAATTGTCACAAATATTAAGATAATTAGGCATATGAAAAACCCTGAATCCAATAAAATAATTATTTATTTGCTTCAGAGTTTTTTATTATTAAGTGTTTTATTATTAAGTGTTTTTTTATTAGAGCAATAACTAGAATTTATTCTAAAACATTTTTTATATACAATAATATACAATAATATATCAATATTATTTTTAAATATCTCATAAGATGTTTTTTTAAATACTGCCTTAGTATAATCTATCAAATTAAACATTCCTTCTTTATTTAGCTCTTTAGGTACTGTGACAATTACCTTTCCTTCATTCTTTAATAATTCCTTTATTCTTAAAAATATTTCTTTATAATCACTCATACACTTATTCGACTCAGTTATAATGACATAATCAAAAAAGTCTTTAGGATAATTTTTGATTTTTTCTAATGATCCAATACTTATATCTGCAAAATGACCTGTGTTTATTACTACTTTATGATTTTTCTCAATTCCAAAAAGATTTGCTGTTGGTATCTGGTTCTTTATATCAAGTAAAGTTGCTCCAGACCCACATCCTATATGCAAAACATTAAAACATTCCCTTTTTGATTTTATAATCATTGAAGTTATATCATTTCTTATGTCACCAAAACAACTAGTTTCTACTCCCCACTTGCTCTTAAACTTTTCCATATTAGTCGCCAGTAATTTACAATATTCTTTTCTCTCTTTTCCAAAAGTAACAGATCCATAATGATGTATAAATGTATCCTTACATAGCATTATTCTATAGCCTTCCATTCTAATTCTTAAGCAGTAATCATCATCTTCATAGTTACCTGGAGTAAAGTCTTCATCTAATAACCCCACTTTCTGAATAACTTCTTTTTTAATTAGCATGCAATAACCAATTAATTTTAACCTTTCTTCCCATTTTAAAAAACTACTAATATTAAATTTCTCAGCAAAATTAATCAATTCATCATAAGTGTCATATTGCTTAGGTATACTTTGAAAATTCGAACAACTATTGGTGACAGCACCAACAGCTCCTATATCATCTGAACTATATAAACACTTCATTAAATTTTCTAACCAGTTAGGTGTTACAATGACATCATTATTTAATAATAAAATATTATCCCCTTGTGCTACTCTAATTCCTTGATTACACCCTTTAGGAAAACCCAAGTTTTCTTTATTAAAAATAATTTTTATATCCTTTTGGTTATTAAGCCACTGAACAGTTCCATCTTCAGAATTATTGTCTACAATAATTATTTCATATGTATCTTTATCAGTATATTTTCTTATACTTTCTATACATTGTTTTGTATATTCCAATTTATTATAGGTTAATATTATCATACTTGTTTTCATATATTATCATCCTCAAATTTAGTAAATAGTATATTCTGATAATATACTATGAATCTACTAAGTAAATGTTAATGTATCATTAAATATTGTTCCTAATTTATATATAATCTCATAAAATATATTGATAGTTAACTTAAGACATATGAAGGGAGCGTAACTTATGAGAATAGTGTATCCACCTAATGGTAAGTTAGCAAATTACTTTTATCATAAAGAATATAATCAGAATGATGGAATAAAAATTGAAGTTCAAACTCCTTTAGAATTTTACTCTGGCATCCTCCACTTGAATGGTAAAACACTTCAAATACAAGGTCATGCTTCTTTTTGTTATAGTAAATATGCTACCCAACCAGAATTAGAAATTGAAAGAGTTACCCTTAGAAAAGGACCATTATTTACACAGGTAAATGTAGCAAAGCTTAAAGATCAAAATACACCTGAGGGAACAAAAATAGAAGTACTTGGAAGCAATATATCTTTAAAAGTAATAAATTTAAAAATAAAAAAAGATTCTTCAGATATATATATAAAAGTTGCAGGTATTGATGAAAATACTTTAGATGATATAGTTATTGAAGTTCCTGAGAAAATAATAACTCCCCCTTTAATTATTAAGCAAGAAACAAAATTTGTTATTACTGAAAGCTCTTCTTCAACTGAAATATATCCTGTTCTAGTAGATGTACCTAGACCGGAGATAAATGTTCAAATATTTAAAAATAGTAATACAACCAACTCTGACTATGGGGATTTAATTTATGAAAATACATTTTATAGCTTTGAAAATCCTACATCTTGGGCTGGTAACATCAATTTTCAATTTCTTGATACTCCTTCAGAGCAAGAATCATGTAAATACTCAGTAGTTGCAAAATGTAATAATGCTGATATCCCTGCACCTATAATAGTTAAATATGCGGCTTTTATTATTTCTCAAATCCAATAGATGAAATTTTTAGATGTACACATTCCAAATAAAAAGAGGTAAAAATGATGATTGTTCATAAATATAATACTAGTAATCTTGCTGACTTAGATGTCCATGCAATAGATTACGAATCAGATGGTATACCCATTAGTGATCTTGGGTCTTTATATCTTTATACAAAAAAATTAGGAAATAGAGTATTAATTCAGGGACAACTAGTCCTTCAATCTATCTCCCAACCTATTACATTAAACTTAAATTTATATAAAAATAATACTGATTCTTCACCATTAAATGTTATACAAGCTTCAATAAATACTACACCCACAGCCGTTAATTTATTAGCTTATGATATTTTATCTAGCAATTATTCAAGTAAAATTAAATATGTAATAACTTTCAGTCCAGATTCTGAAATCAATTTACTAGGCTATAATATTGCTTTTTTTAAGTATGTAAAATAAAAAGGCACGCTAAGCGCGCTCTAAAAGAAATGGATAATGTATAATGGAAAATGGTTTTCCATTATACATTATCAATTCTCCATTATGTTTTTTCTTTGCTTTCTTTCATTTTTTATTAATAGCTAGCAAATAGGTCCATCCCCCTAGTTGGAATTCTTGAACTCTCTTCAACATATATTCCTGCATCATTAAAATGTATAGAATCTATTCCATCAGCAGTAGCTACACCGGAATCTAAAAATGTATACCCTGGTATTAAAAAAGCTCCATATAGGGTAATATCAAAGACTGCAGTTGTATCTGGAGCTACGGTTTTAATTCTCCATATAGTTTGTCGCGTTTTTTTGTCATCTAAATTCCCCTCATTCACAAGATAATCTTCAACTGTAGTTTCATTATTTAGGATATTATTTTTTACTATAATATTATTTATTTCATTATGTGAAAAATTTGCTACTGTAATTCTAATAACCCACGTCTCTGCTTCATTTACCTTAATAGTTGTTTTACCCCTTATAATTTCTACTATTATGTTCAATCTTGTTTTTAAATTTGGAAACATCATACTCAGCACTTCCTACAATTAATTTTTTTTATATTAGGCGTATGAAAATAAATATGCCTTATTTGAATCACTCTCCATCCTCATTATGAATATGAATTCAGTTTACTTAGATTCTTAACTTGATTTTTTGATTTCATTTCTATTTCATTGTAATTCCATCCCTTAAAAACGAATAATTTATTTAGTATTTTTTCTAATTCGTCTTTAGTTAAATCAATATTTATAGCGTGTATTTCACTTAATAATCCAGTCGGATGAAGCACAAAAGGCTTTAATCGCACTTGTGTATTTACTCTTTCAATGTTCTGATTTAATTTCAATGACTTTGAAGTTATTACATTTAACCAGTAATTGTTTTTACCGAAGCTTAAACTGTAATAAATCAATACAATATATGCAATATTTTTATTAGAAAAAAACATTTCATGTGTTGTTATGTTAAGTATGTTATTTGCATTATTAGATATTCTTTTATAATTAATAATTATTTTCTCAAAACTCTCCTTAACATCTATAACATATTGATACCATGGATCACTGCTATCTAAACTATTTATTAACTCATAAGGATTTTTCTTTTTATATCCCTGATTACTTAAATAACAATAAGCTAAACTATTAACCTTATTCTTTATTTTCTTGAGCTTTCCATGGTTAATCTCAATTGCTACTAAATCCATCTCTATACTATCTATTATCTTTCTTATTATTGCTAGTGAATCATCTGTAGTACTGTATTCTTCTATAGAATCAATTAATCTCTCATAAGGAAGTCCACTTATTGGCCCCTCACTAATATAAGTAAGCACATTTTTAACAGTATTTTTAGTTTTCTTCCCTAACTCGTACATTATTTCAATTGAATTCATATAACACATATCCATTACTAAAATATCAATGTTATGACCAACATCTTCTAAAATCATATTTAAAGCTTTACACATTTGAGGAACCCCCATCATATAAGGAGCATCCATACTTAAATCTGACAAAGCTGCAATAAATGAAGCTCCATGGCTTGCTAATACCACCATATAATGTTTTGCTTCATAATTCTCCATTCCCCATTTTATAAAATCATATAAGTTATGCGGATCTGCCATATTAAGTTTGCCTAAGTCTTTAATTAATTTTGATTTTGTATTCATTATATAATACCGCCTAACTCCAACCCATTCTTCATCATTCTCAGGTATTATCTCATTAGGTCTTATTATCTTAGCTAACTCTCTGCTTTCTCTAGCAATTTGCATCACAACATTGATATTATCACTTGAACCAACTTTTTCTGCATCTATTTTAGATTTCCATATTTCAGGCTCTAATTCATTGTTTCCATCTGCATAAATAAGTATGGTCCAATTTTTTTTATTTTTTCTATTCATTGGAATCTCCTTAGAAAACATCATATTGTATATTATGATAGATTGAAATAATTTCTACTACTAGAATAAGGCATATTCAAATAAATAACTTTTTTCCTCATATGACACTGCCCCCTAAAATCCAAGATTTTTATAACATTTTTTACATATAAACATATAATATACTGAATATTAAAATTCAAATATGAATATCAAAAAAATCAAATTATTCAGCCCATATGATAAAAAAATAGTCACAGTCATATATAACTCAATAAAGCTTTTACATTTTGATTCCTTGAATCTCCTTGAAACATTGGCTATTCAAGAAACCAAAATTCAGATTTATTAATGCGTTATATATAGTTAAGAAAAAGAAATACAATTTTCATTATGAAAGGAGAATTTACAAATGACAGTCTATGTTTTCGGTCTTGGCCACATTGGTTTGCCAATGGCTTGTTGGATAGCATCATCTAATATACCAGTTAAAGGCGTTGATATAAATCAGTCAGCGATAAATAATATAAAACAGGGAACAGTTAATATTGAAGAGTATCGTGATGGAATTCATATTTCTGAGATTGCTAAAAATCTAATTTCAAAAAATCTTTTAAGTGTTAGTACTGAATTTAAACGAATAGATAAGGCCCCTTCCGTTTTTGTAATTTCAGTAGGCATAGCAAATAAAGAAGATGGTTCACAGGATGTTTCTCCAATTAACTCCGTTTTAGATACAATCACACCTACACTTGTAGATGGGGATCTTCTAATCTTTAGGACCACTCTAATACCTGGTACATGTAATAATTTAATTCTACCTAGGTTAAAATCTCTAGCTGTTTCAGTAAGCTTAGCTTATTGTCCTGAAACACTTATGGAAACTCGAGCTTTCGAAGAATTAGAGAATAATCCAATGATTCTAGCGGGAATGGATGATATTAGCTTTAACAAAGCAAAAAACTTTATATCTTCTTTAACAGATGCGCCTATATACAAAGCCTCAAATATTAGAACTGCTGAAATGACAAAGGTAATTCAAAATATTGATAGAGATGTAAATATAGCATTAGTTAATGAAATCAGCGAAGCGACCTCTTTATTAGATATCGATATTTATGAGCTACAATCTTTAGTAAATACACATCCACGAGTAAATCTGCTTACCCCCGGTCCTGGCGTAGGTGGATACTGCCTTCCAAATGCATTTGAATATTTAGATAAAGCTATTATTGATAAAGAAAAATGTCCATTAACTTTAATTCGTACAGCAAGAAAACTTAATATTAAACGACCTGAAAAAATAGTAGAAATAATAAGAAATGCTCTTACTACTGAAGGAAAGAATATTAAAGAATCCACAATAGCTCTCATAGGACTAGCAATGAAGGATTTTTGTGCAGATTGTAGATTTAGTCCAGCTTTAGACATTGCTTCAATTTTAATTGAAGCAGGCATTAAGATTAAAGCATATGATCCAATGGTTCCATTAAACTACAATTTTCAATTTGATTCACTTAAAGAATGTGTTAAGAATGCAGATTGTTTAGTTATTACTGCAAATCAGGAAGGAGTTATTTCTCAACTTAAACAACTCCATGAGGATAAGAAGTTGCCACTGTTAGTTATAGACACTAGAAATATTTGTCCTGTTTTTCCTGGCATAAAACTATATAAACTCTAATTATTATAGTCAGGTGATTTTCATATACTGAGATATCACTTGACTTATATTTTTTGCAATTCTATTTAATTTTTATTTGCTAATACATTTAATTTCGTCAAATAATAACATTTTTTGGAGTTCTGAATATAATGTAAGTGAAGCAATAAATCATCCAATGCAACTTCATTTCATTTGAAGTGCTTGTATGTGAAATAAATATACCTAAGGTAGGTAATTAAATGAATGAAAACATCAAAATAAAAAAACCTTATTTAAAGATAGCATGTATTCTTGATCAATTCAGTTATGATTGTTTTAAATATGAATGTAATCTAATTCAATTGCATATTAAAAACTGGAAGAAAGTCATATCAAAAGAGAAACCAGATCTTTTATTAGTAGAATCTGCTTGGAAAGGCGTAGGTAACAGTTGGAAAATAAAAATATATGATATAAATAATACAAAAGATACTAACCTAAAATCTCTAATTGCATATTGTAATCGTTTAAATATACCAACAATTTTTTGGAATAAAGAAGATCCATTTCATTTCCAAAAATTTATTCATACCGCCAAATTATTTGATTATGTATTTACCACATCAGAGGAATCTATAAAAAAATATACTGGAGTATTAAAGCATAATAAAGTTTTCTGTCTTCCTTTTGCTGCACAGCCTCAACTTCATAACCCTATTGATAAAGATAAAATGAAAGTTAATAATGTAGCTTTTGCTGGTTCATGGTATGCTAATAAATATCCTGAGCGAAAAAAAGGTTTGGATTTTTTATTAACATCAGCAATGAAATATTCTGTTCATATATATGACAGAACCTATAATGTACCCTTCCCAACAAAAAAAAATTATGATTTCCCAGCAAAGTTCAAACCATATATTAGAGGTGGCTTACCCTATAACGAAATAGTTAAGGCATATAAAAAATATAAACTTTTTTTAAATGTAAATACAATAACAAATAGTAAAAGCATGTTCTCTAGAAGAGTCTTTGAGTTATTAGCTTGTGGTACACCTATAATTAGTAACTATGCTCTAGGAATCGAAGTCCTTTTCCCTTCCATTGTTAAATTATGCAAAAACAAACTAGACGCTGATAAATATCTTAAGGTTTTGCTAGGTACTAAAGATTTTAGAGATAGACTCTCACTACGTGGACAAAGAGAAGTGTTTAATACACACACCTATACTCACAGATTAGAAGAAATTTTAAATAAAATTGGGTTTAAATATAAGCAAATCCCTATGTCTGGTGTTTCAATAATTACAATTACTAATAATATTAACACTCTAAACAATATAGTAAATAATTATACAATCCAAAAATATAGTAAAAAAGAGTTAGTTTTAATCCTAAATAACAAAAAAATTGACATTAAGGAAATAAAGCTAAAGTTGAAAAAATATCGTGGAATAAGAATTATTCAAGCTGGAGAAAATCAGTCATATAACGATTATTTAAAATTAGGAATTGAAAATTCACAATGTGATTATATATCTATATTTGACTCAAATGATTACTATTCACCTAATTTTCTAACAGATTTAATGAATACTTTCAAATACACTGACGCAAAAATAGCTGGTAAATTATCACATCACTGTTTTTTAAAAAACAACAAAAAACTTATGCTAGTAGCTCCTAATTCTGAATATCGATATGTTAATTATTTATATAGTTCAACCTTAGTAATAAAAAAAGAACTCTTCAATATAATTAAGTTAAAAACCACTTCAAAAGAAAATATTTGGGATGACTTTTTTAATCAATGTATTAAAAATCATATTAAACTATATTCATCAGATAAATTTAATTATGTCCATATTGTTGATGATGTGTCTAAACTGAATAAAAATGTAGGTAAAAACAGCATGTTGGCTAACCGTAAAAACGTTAAATTGACTTACGAATATAAAAAACAAATTACAGTATAAAATTTATTATAATATTCCTATTAAAAATATCCTAAAATGTATATACTCATTTTAGGATATTTTTAAAGTCTAAATTTCAACCTTGCTTATTATTTCATAATCTTTTAAATTATAATTACAGTTTTGAATAAAATTATATTTATCTATGCTAAACATGCTATATCCCAATTTCGAATAATTTTTCATAGAAGAATCATTTGAAAATTCAAATATTATTTCTCTTGTTTTTTTGGATTTCAAAAGATTTTTGTGAATTATGCAAACACTACTCAATAAATCATCCGTATACTCAAATTCACATCCATTATTTTTTATTTCCAAACTATTTTTAATACTTTTCTTATCAAATGAGTAAATAGCTTTTTTCCCTATGATATTCGCCTCTGTATATTTCGTAGCCAATGCTAGATCCTCTAAATAATGCTTTCCATAAAAATTATTATTAGAAAAACAACTTATAAAGTCACCTTTAAAAATATCCATTATTTTAGAATCATTATTCACTGAGCTTAGTAAAAAACTTCTTATATTTTTATTATTATAGTTTTCTACTATATTCTTATTTCCCTCAAATTCTTTCAATATTAATACTAATTCCTTATTATCATATGACTGAGATTTAAATTTTTTCAAAATCATTTTAAATTCTTTTAAAGACCTAATAATACTAAAAACGCTTATTTTAGGAGATTTTTTAGAGATACCCATACCAACTTTTGATAAAATATAGTGTAACCTTTCTTCATAAGTGTGTTTACTTAGAACTAACCTAAGACCTGTTAAAGCTTTTTGGTTGTAATATTCTTCATCATTCATCAACAACTTAAAAGCTTCTTTTAATTCATTGATGTCATCACTAGAAGTAATAATGTCGCCAAAGATTTTTTTTATTCCTTTTGAATATGAACTCACAATGGGTGTGTATGAAGCAACTCCTTCAAAGACTCTTCTAGCAAACATAGTATCAGAATTCTTAACGCTACTTACATTAATCATTACCTTATACCCTTTATATGCTTTATTAATTTCATCTCCCACTAATTTCCCTTTAATATAAGTTTTGTATTTACTGGGAAATAAATAATTTGGATTATTATCTTCAAAATGTCTGTCATAAATATCTAGTCCGTATTCTACTGCAGCATTAAATATTCTCTGCATATCCACTTGCCTGTCTTTATATTTAGCTGCATAATATGCTCCTGCAAAACAAATCTTATTTTCTCTATTTTCATATAGTTTAATTGGATTGTGAACTTTAGGCTGTGCTGCAAAAGGAAGGCAATATACTCTATTATGATTTAAAAACTTTTTATAATCTTTAAGACAATTCACATCTGTTGTAAATACATAATCAAAGAATTGAGCTGTTTTAATGAACCGTTTAAAGTGTACTGGATCTTCCTTATTCCAAAATACTGTTGGAATTGAATTTTGTTTACACCATTTTATTAATTTTATTAATTCTTTTAAACCTTTTATATAATTTTTATTATAAGCCCCAACCTTCCATTTCCAACTACCTCCATTTCCCTTCCAAGCAGATTCTACAATCAAAATATGAGGTTTATCTTTATTCAGTATTTTATTCCAATTGTCTGGGTTAAAGGATATTACTTTACACATACCTTGGAAACATCTCATTGTAAAATCATCAAAAATCCCAGCAATTTTTAACTCTTTAATAGACTTGGGCTTATCATTTATTATTTTTTTTGGAGACTTACTTTTATTTATAATACAGTTACTTATCTTAAAGATTCTTATTTCCTTTAAGAAACATTTCCCACTGCCTTTAATTCTGATTCCAAATCTTATATATTTTGATTTTTTATTAGGAATAATTATTTTTTCTTTATTAATATTTATAAATTCAATAGATATTTTTTTATTTTCTGAATAAAAAATAACCGCAAGTGAAACGTTAATATTTTTAAACTTTTCACCTACAAACTGGATTTTATACTTACAATTAGTATCTACCTTTAACTTCTTCTTGGAAGGCAATTTATTGAAATTTGTATTTGCTTCTAGATAAGATAAATATCTTTGCTGAGAATTTTCTAAAAAAGATTGAACTTCTAAAAATCTATTATTATCTCCAAGTATTAAATCACTATTTTTTTCAACAAAGAAATTTCCTCTATTGATAAGAATTCTATTAACAGCTTTTCTATATCTATTTTCCAATGTTCTCACACTCTTTTTTAATAATTTCTTCCCATTTACTACAAATAATTTTTTTATCAAATCTACCTCTTGCAAATTTCACAACATATTTTTGTAATGAATTCAATCCATTATCTTTACCTATATTATGAATTAATAAAGCAGCCTCTTCATTATTTTTAAATACAAATTTTCTAGGATAAAGCTCATTTGCCCCTTCCCAATTATAAATTATAGGTATACTTCCTGATGCCATTCCTTCTGCTACTGCTAAATGAAAGCTTTCAAAATCACTTACTGAGAGTATAAACCCTATTTTACTAAACCAATTGAAAACATCTGAACTCCAAGGTTCAAAGATCACCGAATCTTTCCATTTACTATCATTAATTCTTTTAAAAACTGATTCATAAAATTCTTTTTCATCTTTCTTTTTCCATAACCATGAATATTCTTTTGGATGTTTCCCTTTAATATAAAGCTTATATTTTTTATCTTTTGACCATAGCTTTTCAAATATATCTAAAGCTTTATCCAATCGTTTTCTGCTTGGACAACAGCCTAATAATCCTAAATTGTATTTGCAATCTTTAGTTTTATTACTATTCAATTTTTCACTATCAATTAAATTATATATAATTGATAGTTTACTATCAGGTATTTTAAATTTACTCTTAAGATCCCTTGCTATCTTGGGCCCCACTGTGATGATTCTATTTATATTTTTCATATTAAATTTGAATGGATATTTAGTTTTCAGTTCTTGTAAATGCATTCTAACTATCAATACCTGATTTTTTCTTTTATGATTTGAATACCAAACTGAATTACCAAGCCCCCACTCACACACTATTACATCTGCCCATTTTAAGCATTTATAGCTTAATTCTTCATTATGCTGATTATGCCCCTTCCATAAATCTATTTTCACTTCATAATTTTTCTTACTTTTGAAATATTCAATAAGCATCTTCGCAAATTTCAAGTCATGACCTGCAAATAGAAGTTTTATCTTATTATTTTTTTCCATTAATGTTATACCTCCCGCTATAATATTTTATGCAGAATATTATCTTTTGTTATCATTTATAATCTAAAAAGCACGGTTCACCGTGCGGTAAAACAAATGGAGAATGGAGAGTTGAGAGTTGTTCTCCACTCACCACTCTCAACTCTCAACTACGCTTTTAAAATTCCCACTTCATTAATTCATGATTGTAAACTTTGTTTTTATACTAACATTTCTTCCTGTAAAACCAATTATTAAAGCACTAGTAGGCTTCTGCTGACAAAATTTTTCACATATCCATCCTAATACGAATGGTTTAACCTGTCCTCTTATTGTTCTTATTGAAAACTTAGTATTTGTTTCAATTGAAACTCTCATCACTAATACTTTTCCTCTGTATAACAAGATTTTTGTACCTTTTATAACAGGTTTAATATCATCAGCTAAATTCCATAGCAATTTATATTCATGCTCTTTTTCAGACTTAATATTATCAGTAATTGTAATATTTTTAGTATCTTTAAAATATTCAACAGTCCTAATATGCTTAACACCTTCAAACCTTTCATTAATGCCAGTCACTCTTGATATATTTTTATCTACCTTATACTCTGTCAATCTAACAGACTTATACTTACCATCTGTCCTAGGAAGACTTTTATTATCAACAATCAAGGTATTATGAGAAAAAGAAGAATAAGTGTATCTTGTAAACTTATTTTTATAATCAAACCCATTTGGTCCAGATTCTCTAATGATATCTCCATTAGAATATATCCATAAACTTAAATCATCACAATGCTTATGATATGCAACGTGATACGCTGCAATGAACAAAATATAGACCCCTTTTTCTTTCTTTTGCCAATCATCTCTAAATATTGCATAGCCTGACTTTGGAAATACTTTATCATTCTCTAGGGGAACTCTCCCCTCTCGCCCTTTTGTTACTGCATATCTATAATAAGGATTATTTATCCATATTCCTGATCTCGCTCTTAACCTATCTGTATCTCCTATCTGTGGCAAATATCCATCTGGCTTAATGATATACGTTGCAAATTTACTAGCTTTATTATATAGGTTAATTAATTCTTTACTAAAAGGACTATTTACAGAATTCAAATAATCTCCATATTTTTTCAGATATTGAGCTATCATTTGATGATATTTGGGCGAATGCTCCAAATGAATCCCTTCACTTGAAAAAATAAAATCAAAATATTCTTTCATTCTTGAACAAGCAAGTTTATTAATATTTTTACTATTATTAAACTCCCAAAAATAGTCACTATAGATTATTAATGCTTGATCTTGAAACATTCCATGATTTGTATTTTTAGAATAAAAATTAGAACTGCTTAATAACTTTACGTGTAAGAATATACTTTTCAAAAACAATTCACTCTCATTATCATTTAACAATTTTCTTGCTTCATTAAAAAAAGATATCCACGTCATTAACCTACTTGCTGTGGTTTCATCATGCCATGCCATCTTATGAGCCGGATTATTATAAGGATTATTTAATATCCAATCTTTTATAATTTCAAAACCCTTCAATAAATATTCTACTTTTTTACTCTTTTTATATGCAGCTACAAGATCATTTATAAAAAAATGTCCGTGTAATAACCTCATAAAGCTTCTAGTATTTTTAGGATCCTCTGTCCAATTAATTGACTTAGGATAACTAGTACTACCATAAGGTGGAATCATATATATATCATCTCTAATAATTTTTTCGGCTGCATTAATGTAATCCTTATTTATAGCAGATGGTAAAATATATTTCATTTTATCAATAATTTTACTCTTATCTACACTTTTATAATATTTGACTATTTTTTTTTTATCTTTAGGCCATTGGAAATATTGAAATTTCATTAATATACACCTAACCTTTTTAATTTGTATCTTACACAATTAATTCACTTATTACTTCACTTACCCTTTCCCTATAAATTCTCTTAAAATTTTTTCTACTTCTGACTTATTCTTTATAATGCCTTTTTTGAATTTTTCATCAAATACTGTCCTAGTATTGTTTGAATGAGCATGCAATATAAAGTTATTCACTCCTACAATTTCATGTGGTTGTTTAACTATCCACTTATGCCCTATTCGCAACCAATGCCTTTCACCTTTTAAAAATTTATTAGTGTTATATATTTGTGTATAGAACGGAGGTGCTATATAAAAGTATTTAGCTAAACGCTTTTGAATTGAGTCATAAATATACCCTGATTGATTTACCAATATCTTCGTATTTTTATGAGGCACATAATCATACATCTGTTGTATATATGATTTGTGGTACATATCATCTGAATCTAATCTTATTAGATATAATTTTTTGAATCCCACTATATCTTGTTTAAGTTTAGAAGCATATTTAGAATTTCTTATAAACTCAATATTAGCAGGAAGTTTATCATATTTACTAAGTGCTTCTTGAATTAAGTCTTCAGTATTATCTGTATATTTAACATATACAATATAGTTTTGATTAGTTTGTAACTTTAAACTCTTAAGTGTATAATTCATAAATAAACCAATTCTATAATTAATCCACTCTTTAGTTAAACTCTTTTTATTATTTACTTCATAATCTAAAACATTGATCATACTTTCAATAATAATTTTTTTATCCTTCATTATTCTTCTCCTAAATTTATATTATTCTATCCACTGCTCTACCCATAAAATCAAATAATATTCTTCTAACTTTTCTTTTATCTTTTATATGATTTTTATGATTTAACCATAATTTATGATAACCAGGATTCAAATCATACTCTAACGTGTTTTTTGAGTGTATAGTTCGAATAAAGTTTTTTTCTCTGATGATTTCATTAGGCAAATTGATTACCCCTTTATGACCATTAACTGGTATATACTTAGCTTGATTATATATTCCACTTAAATATTTTTTTGTATTATATATGAAAGTATAGTAGTTAGAACTTCCATGATGAAATTTTAACAATTGTTTTAGTTTTGTATCATATAAATAACCGTTTACATTAATTAACACTAAAGTATTTTCTTTAGGATTATAATCATGTAAAAACTGTACATGGGTCCTTTTATACATATCATCAGAATCTAATCTAGTTAAATAAAAATAATCATAATTCATAATAGTATTTCTTACATGTTCTTTATAATTAGACTTCTTTAAAAACTTAACATTAGTTGGAAGTTTTGGATACTTCCTTAATGCCTCTTGTACTATATTTTCTGTTCTATCATGATATTGAATAACAGCTATAAACTCTTGGTTTGTCTGTGCTTTTAAGCTCTGTAATGTATATTTCATAAATATACTAATTCTATACTCAATCCACTCTTTAGTAAATCTTTCTTCTGAGTTTTGTTTGAATGCTGCAATATTCAATGTGCTAACAATATAAATTATTTTTTTCATTTAACCACCTTTTCTTTAGTATTTATCAGGATTTTATATAAATATATTACTTTTTACCAATAAACTGCTTTAATATTTGTCGAACTTTTGACTTATGAATTTGCTTATACTTTTTAGAATTGAAATACCCTTCTTTTCTAATTACATTATTATTGTGTGCATGAAAAATATAATTGCGTCCCTGTAAGATTTCATGGGGTAACTTAATTACACCTGTATGCCCATGCTCTGTTTTATACCATCTAACTCCTGAAAGAAACTCTTCAACTTTAAATATAAAGGTAAAGAAAGGAGGACTTTTATGAAAAAACTCTATTAATCGATTATTTATAGAATCATACACATATCCTTTTTGATTAATTAATGCTTTAGTTTCTTTCTTAGGTTGATAGTCGTGTAATTTTTGTATATATGATTTATGATACATATCATCAGAATCCAAACGTACAAAATATAAATAATCATGTCCTTTAATAACTTCTAATATATCCTGATTATATTGTTTTCTAGTTAAGAACTTTACATTATTCGGTAATTCATCATATTTAGCAAGGGTTTGTTTAACAATCTTTTCAGTACTATGATGATAAATAACTCTTGCTAAGAAATTTTGATTAGTTTGATTTTTCAAACTCTTAAGAGTATAGTTCATAAATATATCAATTCTATTCTCAATCCACTCTTTAGTAAATCCCTTAACCTCCTTCCCTTGGGTTTTAACATTTTCTTTATATTCAAATACATTAAGCTTAATTCTTATATAAATTATTTTACTCATAATCTTCATCTCCCGTAATTAGATACTTTAGATCTATTTATAGATATCATACCGTGAAATTTGCTTTATGCACACCTTAGAAAAAGTTATACGATAATGGTTCCAAAATCTCAGCGTTTCAATGAGTTATGGACATGTATAAATCAATTATTGAACTGAGATATCTATATTAAAATAAAGTTCAATAGTTTTCTTAATCTCTTGTTTAACATTATTTATTGATTTATATCCCATTAATTTCACCTTGGATATATCATATACATATTGAATAATATTTTCTTTTACAACCTTATTGGTATGAAGTATTGTTATTTCTTCATTTTTAAATATTTTTTCATAAATCTCAACTGTTAAATCCGCTATTTCATTAATTGAATAATTCTTTTCTCCACCAACATTAAATATTTCAAATTTACTAATTTGATCTTCAAAAGATAACTTAATTGCGTTGTATAAATCCAATATAGAAATAAAATTTCTTATCTGTTTTCCAGATGAATTAATGATAATTTTTTTATTATCTACTATTTGCTTAATAAAATTGTTTGGAACTAAGGACCATCTATTAATTTCATTAAACAAAGGACCTGTGTAAAAATTAGAAGGTCTTAAAACTACACAGTTAATGTTAGAATATTTCGAATATTGTTTACAGTATAATTCTCCAAAATAATGTGTTATTCCATAATCATTAATTGGGTTTGGACAACATTTTTCGTTAATTACAGTATTATTTTTTTGACTTCCATACACATGAAAAGTAGAAATATAAATAAACTTATTTATACCTTTCTCTTTACAAATATTCAACATATTTTTTGTTCCAAATGCATTTACTGTAATGGCCTGTTTAGAATTATTTAAACACACATTTTCATTTGCTGCTGCAAAGTGAACTACACAATCAAATTTTCTTTTTTTAATCTTCTCTATCAAATTAATATCTGTAATATCTCCTAAAATAGTTTCAAATTTCTCTGACCATATTTTCATATAATCAGGTATTCTTCTTCCCAGTAAAGTTACATTAACTCCTTCTCTATAAAATAACTCTGCACAATAACTTCCCAAATACCCAAATCCACCAGTTATTAATATATTCATATTATTTCAACTCCGAATAGAGATTCCAGTTCAAAAGTTGATTTATACATGTCCAAAACACCTTAAACCATGGTGATTTTGATACGGTTATCGTATAACTTTTTCTAAGGTGTGCATAAATCAAGTTTCACTAAGGAATCTCCGTAATTAATTCCTTAGCTACTTTTTTGCCACTTAATAAACTTTGATCACTCCATAAATAATCCCATTCACCAAAGCGACCAATATATCTAATTCCAATCTTGTCCAGATAATTTTGTATTATTTTCTTATTTTTATGAATGTCTTTATAAAAGATCACATTACCATATTCAACATTTCTGTAATCCATAAATATTATTTCACTTTTACGAGCAATATTTAATTTTTCTATTACATTTGAAACATGCTCTAAAATATTAGCTCTATTAATATTTATTGGTTTGTATTTAGAATAGTGAATTTCAAATTGTAGAGAACTGCATCCTGATGGCACATTATTTTTTGACTTTAAATTTGGTGAATATGCTCTCGCCGGAAGCAAATCTTCATCATAAATATAAAACCATAGATTTTTAACTACATCTGGTTTATTAAATCCCACAGATATTAATAAAATTGATGTAGCCACTAAATTATTTGCTGCTTCCCTCACTACTTTAGGTGCATCCTTTATTATATTAATTAATTTTGGTAATGGTATACTACTTATTAAAGTTTCATAGTGTATCTTGGTTCCATCTGAAAACTCTATTAATTTATTGTGACTATCTATTAAAACAGCCTTTTTATTTAATAGAATATTGGTTTCTTCACCCATTGGTTTTAGGAATGCTTTGTATCCACCTTCTTTAGGATATCTCATTTCTTTAGCATAATAAGTGTTTGGTGTTTTTTCACTCATTGCTCCGTACAATACTTCTTCAATACTAGGTCTATACACTCTATTTTTTATCCAAGATGTCTCTAACTTTTTCCCCTCTTCACACCAATACTTTTCAGTATACTTAAGTGAAAAGTTTTCAGCTATATACTGTCCAAACTGTTCATACAACCACTCTTCATAATTAAGAAACTTTTTATTATAAATAGGTCTATTAATAAAATCTTTTATTGCTTTAACCTTTTCTTCCGCGGGAAGTGGATATAAATTATTCTGTATAGGGTGCTTTAACCAATGTCCTTTATAATAATTACTAGGATTAGGTTCATGCTTGTAATAGTTTACCCTATCAAATATTTCCCTAACTTCACTGTACTTAGTGAATGATAGATGAATTGCTTTATCAAATATAAAATTATTAATACAAAAGCTATTACATAATCCCCCCCACTGTTCTTCTTTTTCATAAACTACTGCCTTTTCTTTTCCTAAAAAGTATGCAGCAGTTATTCCAGCTATGCCCCCACCTAATACAACAATACCTTTATCCATTATTTCCTCCAATCTACTCCTTAAAAAATTCATCTATACATTTTGTCATATATTCAAGTTTTTCTTCTGTAAGCCCTGGGTAAACCCCTAAGAAAAAGGTTCTATTCATTACTTGATCTGTATTTTTTAAATCTCCCACTACTCTACAATTTATATCTTTATACCCTGGTTGTTTTAGTATATTACCTGCAAATAACATCCTTGTTTCAATTAATTTTGATTCTAAATAGGTTACAAAATCTCTTTTAGTAAATCCTGCATCTTCTTTAACTGTTATAGGAATAGCAAACCAGGAAGGCTCTGCTTTTGGTAATACTCTTGGAAGAATAAATTTATTCTCATACTTTTTAAAACAATCATATAAGACTTTAAAATTTTTCTTTCTTGTCTCTGTGAATTCTGGAAGTTTTTTAAGCTGTTCTATTCCCATAGCACATTGAATATCTAGAGGCTTTAAATTGTATCCTATATTGTTATAAACATATTTATGATCATACCCCTCAGGTAAGTCACCAAATTTAAAATCAAATCTATGCCCACAGGCTCCCATTGGCTTTCTTTCGCCTGTTTGACAATAGCATGCCCTTCCCCAATCTCTTATAGATAATGCTGCTCTATATAGCTCTAAGGAGTTTGTACATATAGCTCCACCTTCTCCCATGGTCATATGGTGAGCTGCGTAAAAACTATAAGTTGAAAAGTCTCCAAAGGTACCACATTTCTTTCCATCATAAATTGAATCTAAAGCATCACAAGTATCCTCAACTACATAAAGATTGTACTTTTTAGCTATCTCCATAATTTTGTCCATTTCCGCTGGATTCCCTAAGGTATGAGCAAAAACTATAGCTCTTGTTTTATCAGTAATTCCTGCTTCAATTTTTGAAGCATCTATATTATACGTGTCTTCTTCAATATCAATAAATACAGGGATTAAACCATTCTGTATTATAGGATTTAACGTTGTGGGAAAAGTCATAGCAGTTGTTATTACTTCATCCCCTTCTTTCATAGGGTTCCTTATTATAGGTGAACAAAGTGCTGAAATAGCTGCTAAATTTGCTGATGAGCCTGAGTTAGTAACTAAACAGTGTTTCATTCCTAAATACTTCTTGAACTCTTCACAAAATTCTCGTCCCTCTGCCCCTAATGTTAGCCAAAAATCTAAAGCCGAATCTACAACTGCTACCATTTCTTTTTCATCAAAAACACGCCCTGCATAATTAACTTTTGTTTTTCCAGGAATGAATTCTTCTTCTGACTTTCTTAAACTATATATTGCTTTAACTCTCTCTAATATTTCTTGTCTTAATGTTATTTCATGGCTCATTTTTTATCCCTCACATATATTAAAATTTTACCTATTATTTAAACTCCAATCATAATTAATAAAACAATTATCTGGATTCATTCTTTTCATAACATCCTCTTTATGAATTACAGTGATTAAATCTGCAACTATTGCTTCTTCATTTCCAACACATTTGAACCCATTCCATACCCCAGATGGTATTTGAACTAAGCAGTAATTTTTATCTCCAATATATAACTCCATTAATTCCCCCTTGGTTTTTGACCCTTCTCGATTATCAAATAGAACTAACTTAATCATTCCTTTCACAACTGCGTAATTCAAGATTGCATTCTCATGCAAATGCCACCCCTTCACTACTCCTGGATAAATTGTTGAAAAATATATTTCTCCAAAACCCTTAAATTCTGAATCACAACTTTCCTGCATTTTAAAAATAGTACCTCTATCATCAGGTATTCTTTTCAACGTTTTTACAATAACTCCATCTATCATTTTGAATACTCCTTAATTTGATTTAAACATAAATCATATACATTAGAAGTTTTATAATTTTTGTACCAATCTACCGTATATTCTATTGCCTCTTCCATATCTAATCTTGGTCTCCAATTAAGATAAGTTTTAGCCTTGGTACAGTCTAAACTTAATAACTTTGCTTCATGGGGTTGATTTTTATTAGATAAGTCTATCCACTGTCCACATCCCCATTTACTGATCATGAGATTTACTATTGTTTCAACATTAACTATAGAATTATAGTCCGGACCAAAATTCCATGCTCCAGAATAATTTACCCCATCCTCATACATTTTAGATGCTAAAAGTAAATACCCACTCAACGGTTCTAAAACATGTTGAAATGGTCGAGTTGCCTTAGGATTTCTTATTTTTATGGGGGTATTATCTATTAAAGCCCTTATACAATCAGGAATTATCCTATCTTTCTGCCAATCTCCACCACCAATTACATTTCCAGCTCGTACAGATGATATTGCTTTACCATGTTGTAAATATTCTTTAGGATTCATAAATGAATTCCTATAAGAAGCAATAAGAAGTTCTGCACATCCTTTACTAGAACTGTATGGGTCGTATCCTCCCATTGCATCAGTCTCTCTATATCCCCAAATCTGTTCATTATTTTCATAACATTTATCTGTGGTAATCATAACCCCTACCTTAACAAAGTGGGATTTTCTTATACACTCTAAAACATTTAAAGTCCCTATTACATTTACTTCATAGGTTTCCTTTGGAATTTTATAAGAAAGTCTTACAAGTGGCTGTGCAGCGAGATGAAAGACAATATGAGGCTTGTACTTTCTAAACACCTGATACAACTTATCCATATCTCTAATATCCCCTCTAATATCAACAATTTTTTCCTTTAATTTTGTAACTACAAAATTATCCTCTTGTGAATAAGGATCTAGTCCATAACCAATTACCTTAGCCCCTAATTCCTTAAGCCATATACTTAGCCATGAACCCTTAAACCCAGTATGACCTGTAACCAAGACAGTCTTGCCCTTAAAACAATTTTCAAACAAAGTATTCATACAAATCACCCCCAAACTTCCCATGGTCTTTTGCCAGAATTCCATAATTCATTAACCATTAGTAAATCTTTTAGAGTGTCTATTGCTGTCCAAAACCCATTGTGTTCAAAGACTGCTAGTTCACCGTCTTTGGCTATATTTTTAAGGGGCTGTTGTACAAACATACAATCTTCCTCAGGGATATAATCGTATATCTTTTTATTTAATACCATAAATCCTCCATTGATAAAGCCCCCCTGTTTGGGCTTTTCTTTAAAAGACTTAGCAATTCCATTTTCCACTTCAATTACTCCAAAAGATGAGGTTGGGTGCACCCCTGTTAAGGTGGCAATTTTCCCTTTCATTTTATGATATTTAATTAACTGATCAATATTCACATCACTTAACCCATCTCCATAAGTTAGTAAAAATTCATCTTCATTTAAATATTTTTTAATCTTCTTTAATCTTCCTGCAGTTAAAGTTTCAAGTCCTGTATCAACCATGGTAATATTTAATTTTTCAGTTCCTTTAGTATGATACTCTATATTTGATAATCCATTTTCTATATGGATTGTATAATCATTATTTTTCCAATGCATCTCATTAAAATATTGCTTTATCATATCTCCCTTATATCCAAGACATAATATAAAATCTTTTATTCCATAATGAGAAAACATTTTTATTATATGCCATATAATTGGTCTTCCACCTATATTCACAAGTGGTTTTGGTTTATATTGTGTCTCCTCTCCCATTCTTGTACCTTTACCACCACAAAGAATGACCGCCTTCATAAATCGACTCCTCACTTTTTAATTTCTTCAATAATTTACAAACTCTACTTTAATATATGTTTGTTTTACCTTTTTTGTGCTTAAATACAAAAATAAACTGACAAGTGTTATCACCTATCAGTTTCAGAAGTATTCTTATTAAATAATCGTTTAAATAATGAATTATTTTGATTTTGAGCTATCTTAAGATTTAAGTTCTTAATTTCATTTTTTAAGTTTTCTACTTCTTCACTTAATAATGAACTCTTATTTAAATACTCAGAAATTTTATCTTTTAAAGATAGAATTTCATTATCTTTTTCTAAACAATTTCCTTCTAATTCCTTTATCTTTTCCTCCTTAGCTACTAAACTTTCTCTTAGATAATTTAAATTTTTAATTTCATCTGACTGTTCGGAATTTTTCTCATTCATATCTAAGATTTGTTCTTTATATTGTTGAATAACCTCTTCCTGCTTCAATTTTCCTTCTCTTAAAGCTATTACTTCACTCTCTTTTTCTAAACAATTGTTTCCCAATTCTTTTATCTTTTCTTCTTTTGTTATGAGATTTTCTTGTAGCTTATTTAATACTTTAATTTTTTTTGCTTCTTCAAGATTTTTCTCATTCATAGACTGTATTTGTTCTTTATATTGTTTAATAATTTCTTGCTGCTTTAAATTTTTTTCTCTCTCACATGTTAGTTCATTTTCTTTTTCTAAATAAATTTTTTCTAATTCATTTATTTTCTCTTCTTTATATATTAGATTTTCATGTATGTGATTTATGTTTTTATTTAGTAATTCCTTATATTCCTGAAATTTATTATATTGCTTATTAATACTTTCAATTTTTCCTTCATATGATTGAACTCTTATTTTCTGATTTTTAAGCATATCTTCAAATTCTGAAATTAATTGTTCTTTTTGCTTAATCTGTTTTTCTAAATCTATTAATTTATCATTAACTAAGTTTATAGGACTTTTAGTAGTTGATACATCATGGTTTATTTTTTTTTCAGATTTATTACTATTGAACTCCATTTATACATTCCTTCCATATATTACTCTTTATATAAAATATGCAGAATAAATTATAGATTATAACCAAAAACTGTATTTTAAAGTCTCTTAAGTACCTTTTTTTATTTAATATAATATATATCTATTATCTTAATTTTTATTAGTTATATATACTAATCTAGTTATCACACATCCTTAGTATATTTCATATCATGTATTGTAAATACACTTATTTTATTGTGCTTTACTGCAAAGGAGGTAAAAAATCAATGACCACAATACAAAGAAAAAAAGAAATAAAAGACATATTTACTGCTATGGATAAATTGACTAAAAGCGAATTGGCAATGGCAGAACTTGATCCAGGCTGCTGTCCAAACGAAGATGAATGTATCTGTTTTATACCATTTTGCTGTTCAATGACTCTTCCTCAAGGTTTTGAATATATGGAAGATACAGACGATACCGCTAAGTTTGCTATTACCAAATGTTGCGTAAGAAAAGTTACTGGATACTGCGAAGTAGATACACTCGCTCAAATATGCAACATGCCAATTCCTGTTACAACTCAAGTTTTAGTAGAAAAGGTATTTGGGTGTATCAATTTTATAGTTTCTGTAGATGGTGTAATAGGAGATTGCGGCGTAACTTTAACAAATGATGGTTTCGGTAATTGGACTCCTCTTCCAACTGCTCTTACTGCTATTGACAATAAAACTGCTGCATGCTGCGTTGGTAGTGTATGCATAGATAAGATTGTTAATATTGTAGAAACACCAGATGTAAGTACATGTCCAATGTGGACTACTGATGATGAATTAACTTGTGATAATTTTGAACTCGTAGACTTCGAAGTAGTCACTGATGAATGTGACCCTGGAATGCCGACTCCAACGCCAACACCAACTCCAACACCTACTCCTAATCCACCTTATGCATGCAATCAAGTTGTAACCATTCGTGGAAAACTTAAACTTGTTAAAGTAGGAAATTGTTGTCCTTAACTTTTAGTAACTAAATAGTATCTCTAGAAATATTATTTAACAAACCATAGCTATAGTAGAAAATATGAAACAAGAGCAGTCGAAAGACTGCTCTTCTTTTATTTGAACTTGCCTTAATATGGTATTTTAAATTTCCTAAATATAAAATCATCATCATTAATACGTTCATTAAAATATTTTTCTCTTTGTTTAGAAATTAATTCTTTATTATCTATAATCTGAGCATTAGCAGTATCAAAACAACCAAATCTTCTTGCAATCTTTATTGTCTTTTTTAAGCGAAGTTCATTAAAATGAGAATAAGCGAAACATAACATGTTATAAATAACATTTGATTTAACCACCTCATACGGATGTCCCGTTCTAAAAAGATGTTTAACCTTTACAAATGGGTTTATAACAATTTTATATCCATATACCCAAGCTTTAAAACATATCTCCTCATCCTCTTTTCCCCATACTTTAAACAGACGATCAAATCCATTTATTTTCTCAAATGCTTCTTTAGTTATACCAAGTGCAGCTCCTCCTGCAATAGGTATTTCTGACCCTTCACTTGGTTTTCTTGTCAACCATTTAATTTGAAATTGCTTACTCCACGTTTGACCATAACCTACAGATAGTGGATTATATAGATCAATAATGCTAGGTGCCACTAAATCACTATTAAAATTTTTCATTGTATTTACAAGATTATCTAGCCATGCATTAGGTACTTTGATATGTGCATCACAAAAAAATAAATATCTCCCTTTAGCCGCTTCGGCTCCAACATTCCTTGCTTGTGCAGCCCCTACATTATCAGCCTTAATTAAAATAATATCCTTATATATTTCTTTATATCCTTTATACTCTAAAAAAGCTGTACTATTATCCTGAGACCCGTCATCTACAACAATAATTTCGAATTTAAGTTCGTTTTCTGACTTCATTAAAGAATCAACTGTCCACTTTAAATTATTCACTTCATTTTTACATGGAATAATTATAGAAACATCTACTGGATTAAGATTATCTACCAAAATATTTACTCCTTATCTTATATTGATTGATTTTCAAATACAATTCTGGTTTTATTCATTAAAAGCGAATTCTAAATTTCTTAAAGAAAAAGTCATCATCATAAGTACGTTCATTAAAATATTTATTCCTCTTATTAAGAATCTTTTCATAATTCTCCTTAATATCCTTCTGTACATTTGAAAAATTTATTTCCATCATGAACATTTTCATAGTTTTATTAAGGCGATTTTCCCCGAAATGATAATAAGCAAGACTTAAAGTATTATAAATAATATTAGCTGAAGTTACTTTATATTTTCTTTTTCTATTAAATAGATGGGCTACTTTCACTTCTGGATTAATTACAATCTTATACCCAAATAGCCATGCCTTAAGACATAACTCCTGATCTTCTGCTCCTAAAACTTGAAATAAATTATCAAACCCATATATTTTTTCAAAAGCCTCTTTTGTTATACATAATGCACCTGCTCCAGCAAAAGGAATTTCATCTCCAATTTTAGGTTTTCTTGAAATCCATCTAACAGCTAATCTATTATTCCATGTTAACCCATAAGCTGCTGCTAAAGGATTATATATATCTGTGATACAAGGGGTTACTACATCAGCATCAAAAGTTTTTAATGTATTTACTAAACCATCCAACCATTTATGTGGAACTTTAATGTGAGCATCACAAAACATAAAATATTTCCCATTAGCAGCTTCCACACCAATATTTCTTGCCTGTCCAGCGCCAATACTATTGGTTTTTATTAATGTGATTTTTTTATATACATCACCTTTTAAAAACACTGAACATCCATCACTAGAACCATCATCAACCACGATGATTTCATAATTAAGTACATTTTGAGATTTCATCAGGGAATCAACTGTCCACTTTAGATTTGCACCTTCATTTTTGCAAGGTATTATTATTGAAACATCTATATTTGTCTCCAAAATTTGTTTTTCTTTCAACCTACAGCTCCTTTCTTTATTTATATGTAATTAGACATATTCAAAGGTGAATTATGTATTTTATCCTGCTAATTTTATTATATTAATACTTAATATAAAATGTTTCTATTATTTAACTAACACTTCTATGTACAATCACATAAGATATATTAGAAAATCTAAGCTAACAAAAAAACTTTATAGAAATGATTGTTTTAAATTACTTTTATTAGTCAATAACTATTTTGTTATAAACACAAGGAAGTGACAATATAATGAGAAAATTAAAGATATTATTTATAACTAAAGACTTCAGTAATCATTTGGTGAAAGACTCTTACTATTTTTCCAATGAACTCTCAAAAATTACTGATTTAGTTTTATGGCATAAATCAGGAAATATCAGAGAAATATTAAATTACCTTAAATTTAAACCAGATTTTATTTTACTTAATGATATGAGACCAACAAGATGTCCAAAAATAACTGGTCTTTCTAGACTTAATATCCCTTTTGGAATTATTATGCATGATCTTCATTATAGACCAAGTGATAGAATAAAATTTGTACGTGATAATAATGTTAAATATATCTTTTCTATTTATAGAGATGAGTTTTACAGAAGATTTCCTAATCTAAAAAATAGAATGTATTGGATTCCTCATTTTATAGATCCAAATACTTTTAAAGACTATGGACTACCTAAAACTATAAATTATTTAATGATGGGAGCAATCGCCTCTACTTATCCATTAAGAACAAAAATGCTTTCAGTTATGAGAACAGAACCTGGTTTTGTATATCATAAACATCCTGGTTATCGTAATATTGTAAATCCTAAGGAATTTGCTGGAGAAACCTACGCTAAAGAGATTAACAGGTCTAAAATATTTCTTACAGATGGTTTAATATATCATTATCCAGTAATGAAATATTACGAGGTTCTTGGATGTAATACATTATTATTAGCACCTAAATCAAAAGAATTAACTGATTTAGGATTTATATCTGGAAAGCATTTTGTATCTGTTAATAGAAAAGACTTTTTACAAAAATCAAGATATTATTTAACACATGAAAAAGAAAGAAAGGAAATCTCAAAAAATGGATTTGAAATGGTACATTTTAAACATTCCGCAGCACAACGTGCCCTTCAATTTGTACAAATGGTCGAAAAAATTCTAAAAAAATAATTTTTAGTAATTTAAATATTGTAGATATACCATTTCGAAGGAGAAAGAATTATGAACAGCAAAAAAATTTTATATCTGGGATGGATTGGTCGTCATAATATTGGTGATGATTTATTGTTAGATATCTTTAAGAAAATATTATTAAACTTAAATTCTAAAACAATAATAAAACAGTATGATCCAACAAGAGGAACTAATATAAATCTAAGGCCCTATGATTTAATCTTACTAGGAGGAGGTTCATTATTACGCAATAGTACCTTTGTTAATGTATGTTTGAAAGCAAATAAAATGAATATACCTACTATTATATGGGGTTCTGGAACTGATATAAGAAATAAAACCCATGCTGAAAAAATAATTTACTATTATAACATCTCTAAAAATAACCCCTCCCTTTCTAAAAACAGAATGATTGAGCGAAATATTATAAATACTGTTAGAAATTCTTCATTAACTGGAGTAAGAGGTAATATTACTAAATTTTTATTAAATTCTAATAATGTTAAAATTATAGGGGATCCAGGGATTATATTTAGTAAAGTATTTAATAAATTACCGCTAAATGATGAGGTAAAAAAACTTAATTTAAGTAAAGAAAATACCGTTCTAGTCAATTGGGGGACATCTTATAATAGTATCTTAGGAAATAATGAGAAGACAGTAGAAGAAAAATTAACAATTGCAGTTAATAAATTATTAGACCAGGGATACAAAGTAGTGATATATCCTATATGGAATGTAGATTTACAAGTGTGCAAGAATTTTGCAAAGAAACTAAATCATAAAAATCTGCTATGTATTAATAAACTTTATAACGTATATAACCTAGCAAGAATGATACAATCATGCAAATTTACCATAAATCTAAAATTACATGCTAACATACTATCAATGTCTTATGGAAAACCTTTTATATGCTTAGGTTATGGGTTAAAATGTTATGATTTTGTAGAATCTATAAATTCAAAAGATTTATATATTCCTACTGATAAAGTTACAGGACATAAAATCTTAGAAAAGGTAAATTATATAAATAAAAATTATAATAATATTCAAGATAGATTTAATAAAAGTATAGATAAATATTATAAATTGCAATTAGATTATATAGAAGAAATTAATAAGTTTTTAAAAAATATGTAACACGTTGATATACGCACGATTACATGTGATAATTTATTAAGGAAATTTTTCAATTTCCTTAATAATAAAAAATCCTCATTTTAAAAATATGAGGATTTTATTTTCATCCAACCAAAACATAATTAATCTTTTTGTTCTTTATCTCAATTTTATAGATACCCTTACTTTTTAACTTATTATTCTTTATCTCTTGTTTTACAATATTCAAATCTCTCTTATAAAATTTTATAGCTTTTTTACAAGACCTTGCAATACTTCTTGGCGCTGAGATAAAAGTTATTTTACATTTTCTCCCTAATAGTTTCTTATATAAAAGTGAAGCATAATTATTAGAAGCTAAAATTACAATATATTCAACTTCATTTATCATAAAGTTCATCTCCTACTTATAATATAATATATTATATTTTTATTTTTTTACTTGGTTCTACTATATATTATATTTATGAATCTGTAGGATGTTTTATTTTATTGAAATCTTTTTTCATATATATCCCTTAAAGCTCCAACAATAATATCTATATCATCAAAAGTATTAAAATAACCTGGACTTACTCTAACCGTCCCCAAATCAAAAGTACCTATGATTTTATGAATTAAGGGAGCACAGTGGAATCCTGTTCTTACAGCAATACCTTTATCATTTAATATATTCCCTACTTCTGCACTATCAATATTGTCTAGATTAAATGAAACCACAGCACATCTATTTTTATAATCAGTCCCTCCATAAATTTTAACATAATGGAGTTTCTTTAATTCTTCTACTAAATATTTAACTAATTTATTTTCATGCTCTCTGATTTTTTCTATACCTACATTCTTAATAAATCTTATTCCCTCATACCAACCAGCAATTCCAGGTGTATTTAAAGTTCCACTTTCAAATCTATCTGGTAAAATATCTGGTTGTTCAGTTGATAAAGATTCACTTCCTGTTCCCCCTTGATTATACTCTTCTATTTTAAGTCCTTCCCGTATATATAACCCGCCAGTCCCCTGGGGACCAAATAAGCCTTTATGCCCTGGAAAAGCTAATATATCAACCTTATCTCTTACAACATCAATAGGGATAACCCCTGCACTTTGAGAGGCATCTACAATAAATATTATCCCTGCTTCTCTTGCTATTTTTCCAATAACTTTTATATCTTGAATAGTTCCAAGAACATTAGATGCATGGTTTATTACTATTGCTTTTGTATTTTTCTTAATTGCTTTTTTTAAGCTCTCAATATTTATATATCCTTTAATATCAACATCTATTAAGGTGAGTTCTATACCTTTTTTATTCAAATAATATAAAGGCCTTAATACTGAATTATGCTCTATCACTGTACTAATAACATGATCACCAGGTTTTAATACCCCTTTTATTCCTATATTTAATGCTTCTGTAGCATTACTTGTAAATATAATATTAAAAGGGCTTTCAATATTAAAAAGGCTACTTAATTCAATTCTAGTATCAATAATTTTAGAAGCTGCTTCCACTGCCATAGAATGAGAGCTTCTTCCTGAATTGGCAGCATAGTTTTCCATACAATTTAAAACTTCTTTATATACTTCTTTAGGTTTAGGAAAGCTGGTAGCCGCATTATCAAGATATATCATTAATCATCCTCCTAAGAAATGCTATATTCTCATTTATTCTAGTACATTACATTTGTTTCATAAAATTTAATAAACAAAAACTTTAAATTTCCTCTGTTAAGCTCTTATTATTTTTTCTTTCACGCAACTTATCCATTACAACATCTCTTTCCTCAAGTACCCTTAATAATGCATAAATTTTATTATTAAAATCCATAACTAAGTCTTCATTTTTTTCTTTTAACTCAATTATTTGATTCTCATAGTAATCTATGTTCTTATAGAATTTTTTTTCTTCTCGTATTTTCTGCCCTTTAATACTGTGAACTTTCTCTTTATATTCATCTATTGAATTATTGAGTCTATCTATCTGATTTTGTAATTTTAAGTTATTATCTTTAAGAGTTGTAATAGTTGTATTCTGAGATTCTATTTTACTAAGAAGGTATTCTATTTCACTATTTTTTTGACTTATATTCGTAATGAACTTTTCTTTTTCTTTTTTTAATTCATATATTAAATGTACTAATAAATTATTAATCCTATTGAACCTTTTATCTTTCAATTCTTTTTTTCTATTATTTGAAGTTTCATTAATCTCTGTATTTATTTCATATAATGGACCATTATATAAAGTTGTCACAATACACTCTTGTTTTTTGCAAGGCATGCTATTCCTCCATCAAAAAAATTATATTTCTTCTAATATAGATTATGAAATAAATTAATGCTTTACGACTCAATTTATCTTTTAAATAAATATAATTTTAATAATTTACCATAACATATTGAATTAAACTCTTTTTGTTATGGAGTACAATTATTAATTTTTATCATAATATAATACAAAGGTAATCATATGAAATTAACTAAAGGAGGAATAAATAATGCGCAATAATCGTGTGAAATTGATAGGGTTAACACCTATGGATAAAATACCAAAATCTCTATATGATTCTCCACATAATGAAATACTTCAATCATTTAAATTAGGTATTTCTGAAAATGGACCTGAAATAAAGAAAATAATTAGTTTAGATGTTAAAATAATTATTAATTCCCATAAGAACTTATTTACTTCATCTTCACGTCAAATTATTCTTAATGCGGTTAAAGATATAGAATTAGTATATTATTCTTCAAATAATACTGTGCATACAGCAAAATTCAACTTACCATTTGAAATACCTATTTCCATTAATGATAGTAAAGTTAATATAAAAAAGGTATTAACCTACGTAACAAAACTATCAATAAAAATGCTTAATCCAAGATCATTCTACTTATACTCTACTGTATTTGTTGCTTCTATAATAAAACATAAGAGTTCGCCAAAAGCATCTATTAATAAGATAGATAATCAAAAAAACGAACCGGAAGCACCTACTCATAAGATAAATAATCAAAAAAATGAGTCAGAAGCATCTATTCATAAGATAGATAATAAAAAAAATGAGCCAGCAGCACCTACTCATAAGATAAATAATCAAAAAAATGAGCCAGAAGCATCTATTCATAAGATAGATAATAAAAAAAATGAGCCAGCAGCACCTACTCATAAGATAAATAATCAAAAAAATGAGCCAGAAGCATCTATTCATAAGATAGATAATAAAAAAAATGAGCCAGCAGCACCTACTCATAAGATAAATAATCAAAAAAATGAGCCAGAAGCATCTATTCATAAGATAGATAATAAAAAAAATGAGCCAGCAGCACCTACTCATAAGATAAATAATCAAAAAAATGAGCCAGAAGCATCTATTCATAAGATAGATAATAAAAAAAATGAGCCAGCAGCACCTACTCATAAGATAAATAATCAAAAAAGCTTTAGAAAATCAAGCCCTAGAAAGAGTCTTCCTCAAAAATTTGAGAAACTCCGTGATGAAAATAACAATCAAAATGAAAATGTGAATTGTAATTGTAATTATAACAATAATTATTATTACGATAATTATTGGAATTTTAGTTATTGTCTCATATTAGTTTTAATCATTTTAAGTAAACTCTGTCCTTTCAATTCATATTACTAATTAAAACAATCCAATTCTAAATAGAACCACATCAAAAATCACTCAACTCTATTGTATGTCAACTTTCTTTGCCCTATCTATGAAGATGATAATCAGGACCACCCGTAAAACGGGTGGTTTTCTCAGCAAAAAACTGTGGTATTCAAGATACAATAATAATCTTTTTAGCATTATTGAACGTCACCGATTCTCTATGTAAACATAAAATAGTTATATAAACGAAATGAACATTTCAGCTAAAGCTAAAATGTTTGAACAATAATAGACTAAATTACAATATTGATAAAAAATCAGGAGGGATAAAAATGAAAATGGATTCTATTGATATAAGTGGCATAACTCCTCAATCCAAGTTACCCAAGTGCCCTTATAATTATCCATATAAAGAAATATGCGAAACCTATAAATTATGTGTGCCTAATAGTAAACCAGATATAGAAACTATACTTCAACTTTTTATTGATACTTCAATAAAAAAATCACATGTTTTATATACTCCCATGGAAAATAAATTAATCATATACGGAAATATTCATTTAAAAATTCTTTATGTTGCAAATACATCCAGTCAAAGTGTTCATTCAGCTCATTTTGATATACCATTCTCTACTTTTATACTATCTAGTAATATTTGCAATCATATTGGGGATACAACTATATTTATTGAAGATACATTTGTGAATCAGCTTGATTCAAAAAATTTTTATGTTTCTACATTAATGCTAGTATATCCTGAATTTAATAAACAAAAAAATAAACCTATTAATGACTCTAATAATAAAAAACTTAACTATCTTAAGGATAATAAAAATTGTGATTCTGATGGCAAACTGCAACCATCAACATCCTGCTCTAATTTCAAGGATGTACACTTAGACCGAACCCCCTATGATAAATCTAATATGGACTTTAATAACCATTTTAATAATGAATATAATATGAATCATAGTAATTCATCTGATATTAAATATGACAAAAAGACTAACACTAACTCATGTGCAAATCATAACAAATACACTGAATATGACATTCAATTACAGAATGAATACCAAAATGAATACGACATTCAATATGATATGACTCCTTCTACTAATACAAATATATCCCCTGACAAAAACAATGATTATAAAATTGAACATGATATCCAATATGATATGGCTCCTTCTACTGATACAAATTTAACTAATGACAAAGACAATGATTACAAAATCGGACGTGATATCCAATATGATATAACTCCTTCTACTGACTCAAATTTAACTAATGACAAAGACAATGAATACAGAATTGAACATGATTTACAGTTTGATTATGATTATGATACTGATATTAGTATTAATCCTGAAAACGACAATGAATATTTTGAATACGAATGGGAATAGAATTATTTACTTAGGTATATGAAAATAAATAACAAGTCAAGGATGCGACAGATATTTTGCATCAGACGATGAGTTAGGTTCTACTGATAGTTGTGCTATCAGTGGATTCTAAGGAAGAAGTATACACTATAGACCTATGATTAGTTATTTATTTGTTTATGCCTTATAAAGTATTTTAATATACTTTGTATTAATAAACTTACTATGCATATAAAAAAGGAGATAGCATATTATGGATAAATTTAATAACGATAACTTAAGAGATGAATTATACTCTGTAGAAAAGAGTTGTAAAAAAGATCACCCTGATCATCATGATTGTCATGATGGATATAATTGTGTAACAACTAAAAAAATTTGCTTTAAGCCTTGTGAATTCTGTAAAAAAGTTGATACTAAACCCATTGATTTAAACAAATGTACTGATAGATTTTTGAAATTAAAAGTCACTATAAATAATGTTTGCTTTGATAAAGAAATATCAGTTGGAGTTATCCTATGTGACTGCCGTGGAAAAATAATTGATTTCAAATGTTTTACTGCAATAAAGCACAAAGATTGCCATTCTTGTTGTGATAAAGCATGTGGTACACTCACAAGAAAAGTTTTCTTTAATATTCCAAAATCAGATGCTTGCCGTCCACTTGAATTAACAGCTCGTGTTGTAGCAAATTATACTTCTCCATGTGATGATGACGATTCTTGTGATTGCTGTTAATTATTAGTCTACAAGAAAAAGGACTACTGTGATTTTTTACAGTAGTCCCTTTTCTTCTCATACTAGTATGACGCTTAATACAATATATTATTTATGTATAACAAATCTCTCATTTATTAATCTATTATTACTATAATAAAGTGTACCAATTGAGTACTATAATTAATATGAGAAAAGTGAGGTTTAATTTTATATGAATGATAAAAATACTTTCTATATAAAAATTCCAAATAACGAAAATACCTTCTATGTAAAAGTACCCAATAAGGAAAATACCGTCTATATAAAAGGTACTCCTCTCCCTAAAGAAAATATGTTTTTTAAAAGTATAATTTTTATTATAGTTCTATTCCTGATTCCCTGCTATCTAAAATAAAGCCAAGAAACAAATACTTAGTTAACTGTTTTTCGTAAAATCATGAAACTTTAGATAATAGTAAACTCTCTATAACATCCCTCTCTACTCATTCATATATTGATAATGTACCAACGCAAATCCTTGAGATACTACTTTGTTAACAATAGAAATAAGGAGAGATATAATTGATTAGCTTATGTATGATAGTTAAAGATGAAAAAGATAATTTAGAGCGATGTTTAAAAAGTGCTGAAGGGATAGCTGATGAAATAATTATTGTAGATACAGGCTCAACAGATTCCACTGTTGAAATAGCGAAAAAATATACTAATAAAGTTTATTTCTATAGGTGGATTAATGATTTTTCAGCTGCAAGAAATTTTTCTCTTTCTAAAGCAAACGGAGATTGGATTCTAATTTTAGATGGAGATGACGAAGTTCCTAGCAAACATAAAGAAGATATAAGAGAGCTTACTAAAGATACAAGTGTAGACGTGTATAGCTTTAATACGCTAAATTTTACAAATGAAAATGATACTCAAAATCTAATTTATAATCTTAACCCCAGACTTTTTCAAAACAAATTTGGCTATAAATATGAAGGAGCAGTACACAATCAACTGCTTTCTGTTATAAAAAGAGTGAATCCAAATTTTGTTATGAAAATTGCTGCTATAGATATATTTCACTACGGCTACCTTCAAACCAACGTTATAAAAAAACATAAACGTGAAAGAAATATGTCAATATTACACAGTCAGCTAGAAGAAAATCCAAAAGATACTTTTGCACTTTTTAATATGGGTAATGAATATTATGCCCTTAATAATTCAAAAGAAGCGTTCGATTATTATTTAAAAGCTCATAAAACTACAGAACCCGGAATGGGCTTCTATCCAAAACTCATTATACGTATGTTATTATGTTGTAAAGAGTTAAAATTATATGATGATATTTATAAATTTGCTGCTAAAGCCTTGAATTACTATCCAAAATTTACAGACCTTTATTATGTAAGAGGCTTTATAAATTATTTTTTAGGAAAACCTACTGCTGCTGTAAGCGATCTTGAAAAGGCCCTTGAATTAGGTGATCCTCTTCCTAATTTAGCTTATTTTAAAGGTGCAGGCACATATAAAAGTGTAGAATTACTTTGTAAAATTCACTTTGATTATGAAGACTATGAAAACTGTTTAAAGTACTGTATAGAACTTTTTAAATATCCTTATGTATCAAATTTTGAAACAATCAAAATGCTAGTATACTCTCTGTATAAGTTATATGCACCAAAAGAAGAAATACAAAAAGCAATAAAAATAGTTTTAAATAATAGTGAAGAAAAAGGCTTTATTTTCGCCTCTAATTTACTCATAGCAGTAAAGGATTTTAATTTAGCATTAGAATATATAAATAAAGGATTTGAAGATTTAGCTTCTAAAGATTTAGATGAAAACTTAAAAAAAGATTTAATGAATAATCTACAATATTATAAAGGTATTTGTGAATTTTCTCTTAAAGATTATAAAAAAAGTATTCAAACTTTAATGAATATAAATAAACAAAAATTCACAGATGCTAGCACTCCCTATTTACTTCTCTCTGGTTTGTTTACTGAAAATGAAAATATAGTTAAATTTGCAATTTCTAATGATAAGTGTAAAGGTAAAGTGTATAAAGCTTTAAATGATATATTAAATGGTCATAAACCTGAAATACTGGCAGAAGATGAAAAAGAATCTCTTAAATACGAAGGTATAATATATTCTATTTTAGAGAATCTGTTAGATGTTGAAAAAAATAATGAATTTGAAAAAGCTCTTTCATTATTAGACTTAATAAAAAGTAGTGACTCTCTTTTAAGATTAGGAAAACTCTATTATAAATATGGTAAATATGAATTATGTAAAAAAGAACTCTTCTCTTCAATCTCACTTAAGAATGTTACAGATAAAAGTACATTAAGAGTTTTATCTAATTTATGGCCAGAAGAATCATAATAAAGGCTGTGTTAGTATAATACTTAATTATTATTTTAATTTATAAAATAATGAAACTTTAGGATAATTTTCACCATTCCTAAAGTTTCAAGTTTACAAACTAATATTTTATTGTAAACTATCCATAGCACATGTTGTTAACGCACTTTCATCATCCAATATTAATAATCCAACATTTATTGAAGTAATATCTCCACTAAAAGTAATTCCACCTGTTTTTACATCTACTGCATTACCTACCCCTATAGTTTCTAATTCATTTCTTACTGATTTTTCGCAAACTTCCTCACATGATACTAATGGTGGATCATCTAAACTTAATGGCGATACTCCTAATCCTGTAAACGTCCCACTCCCAAGTGTCAAAGCTATTATTTTACATATACTTACTTTTTCATTAGAACCAGCCTTCTGTATTGTTACTGTTCCCCCTAAAGCATTTAGCGAAACTACATCATAATTTTTATACTCTATATTTACACCCAATAAATCTACTCCAACACCTCCAATAACTGCAAGTTGTTGCAAAAGATTTTTCATTTGCAACACACACTCACATCTAACTATAGGACGTGCATTTACCACCTCACAGCAACCTTTTGGCCCTTGAGGTCCTGGTGGCCCCTGTTGTCCTGGTGGACCTGGTGGTCCTTTAGGTCCTGGTGGACCTGGTTGTCCTGGTATTTCTTTGTATCTATAACTTATTGAAGAACTTGTACATCCTTGCCCACTTATCTGATTAAAACTCATGGTAAGTTTCTCTCCTTCTCTATTTTTCTTTAGTATAATATAACTTTTAAAAACACTTATTTTCTATTATTTAAAGTCTTCTATCAATATATAATATGATTTAAATATGAATAATTACATTAATAAAAAAGCTCTACATTGAATATTAATGCAAAGCTATTTTCAATATTTATTACTTTTAAATTTGCCTTGGTAATCTTACTCTAACTCTTACAATATCTTTTTCCTTTAAACAATATGCTAAATCTGTAGTTACACCTGTTCGTGATAATCTACCAAAAAGTCTATAACAACCATGTACCGGCTCAACTGCTGCTATCTCTACCGTTTGAGTACCAATTTCACAGTCATGAAAACAACACTGGTATGGTATTTGAAAAGTGGAATTAACAAGTGTATGAGAATTATTTTGATCAACTCCTGTATACGTTAAATACTTTTCAATCTTTCCACTAATACATAATACTCCTCCACCCTGAAACTCAATTGTTGCTGAATTTAAACCTGCACTTGCAGATAAAGAAACATGAACATTATCCACAAATGCTGGTGGCAATAGACATATTTGAGGTTCTACTATACAATCCCCACAAAGCTCTAACGTACTTGTAATACCATTAGTACATTGACTAATCTCAAAGGCCATAAAATACCTCCTTTTTTAACTGAAAGTCATTCTTAAGTCATTTCAGATTCTTTTTTATGTTGTAATAATACTAAATAATCTATATTTTATAATATTCTTACCGTATATAATATGTATTATATGTATCACGTGTGAAATGCATTGTACATATGTTTAATAACATATGTGACTCTTTAGCTTTCCTTTTATATCTTTAGATAGGTTACACCTTAAGTATAATTTCATGTTATAAGATATGTCACACTCAAGGTGTATATTTCCCATTAACTGAACACCTTCTTATTGCAATTTTAATAATATCCTTTTGCTTATATTTCCAAAACACCTTTTTACATGTACCTTGATGACTTCCCTTATTTACTACTTCTCCAAAACTACTAACAACATCACATCCTGTTATTTTATATAAATCATCTTCATTTGCCTCATCTGCATCAACACTGCATTGGAATGATACATCATCGTATTTTTCGAAATCTGGATATTCACGTCCACATTGTGAAATAGCAGTATATTTTATTTTTTTCTGTATTACCCCACAAATTAAAACTATTCCAGGACATACTTTTTCAATTACAGCCTCAACATAAGCAGTATGTTTAACATCACTATGTTCCATTATTGGAGGAACTAAACAAGTCTTGTATTCTAGAATAACCGTACAACAGTGCTGAGGATTTGCTATTAGACATTTTTCTAATTGCATATGATTACTTGAATGATCTTCTCTACAAATTCTTGTACATGATAAATTTGCTTCATTCATCATATTATCCCTATTTATATTATTAAAATTATCTGCCACGATAGTTCACCTTTTATTATTAATTCAAAACCACTTTCTTAATTGTAAATTATAAATTGATAAAAACATTATAATATCGGCGGTTAGCATATTTCTCTTTATTTATATACTATGAAATATACGTAATAGTTGTACTATTATATGATGATTACAATTTCAACGTATTTCTAAATTTTCACTTTTTATAATACAAAAAAGAATCCACTGAAATCAAATTTCATTTCAGTGGATTCTTCCTAATTATACCAATTATTTAAGTTTATTATTTCTTATAAGTTTAACAAATACATCAACTACTTCTGAGTCAAATTGAGTACCTTTCCATTTTTCTAATTCATCTATAGCTTGTTCAACTTTCATAGATTTTCTATATGCTCTATTACTTGTCATAGCATCATAGCTATCAGCCACACAAACTATTCTAGAAAAAATGCTACTTTCATTTCCATTCAACCCCTTTGGATACCCTTTACCGTCAATCTTTTCATGATGCTCATAAATAATACCCTTTGCTTTGGATAAAAACTCAATATCTTTTACAATATCATATCCTATAGCTGTATGGCTTTTAATAATATTATATTCTTCATCATTTAATCTTCCATTTTTATTTAATATACTTTCAGGAATACCAATTTTACCTATATCATGAAGAATCGCTCCATATCTTAAATCATCTAATTGGCAATCTAAAAAACCCATTTCTTTGGCAATTGCTACTGAATATTCCATAACTCTGTGACAATGCCCCTGAGTATAATGATCTTTTGCATCTATTGCCTTAGCTAATGCCTTTATTGTTTCAAAATAAGTATTTTTATTTGCTGCTAATGCTTTTTCTAATTCTTTTGAAATTGCTATTTGCTCTTCATAAAGTGAATGAATTTCGTCTTTTTGTTCTATAACTGCTCGTTTATTTGTATCAATTTCTTTAACCATATCATTGAAATTATCACCTAAAATTTGAAATTCATTGTTAGTATTTATCTCTATCTTAGTATCATATTTTCCCATAGACACTTGATTCATTCCTTCTAATAAGTTATCAATAGGTGCCATAAGAACATTAACTTTTTTCGCGGTAATATAAGTAAATATAACAATACAACTTACTGCACTAATAATTATTATAATGAAATCTATAATTATTTTGTTACTACTGCTAAAATCATATGTAATTTTAATAATACCTGAAATTTTGCCTTTTTCATTAATACTTTCATAAGGGATAAATTCCTCAGTTATTGTCTTTGCTCCTATTTTTTTATTAATGCTTATAATTTCATTATTATTTTTAGCTCTTTCAAAATATGTTTTATCTTGTTCAGATATATTTATAGAATCAATATTATCATTTCCAAAGAAATTATAGCTTGTTCCAAAAGTATCATAATACTCTAAATCAACCACATAATTGTTATTTACTAATTTTTTTAAAACATTATTCATAATAAATGTTTCATGTGATTTATCAGCATATTTACTTAAATTAACTCCCACTTCAACAATATATTTTTTATCTTCAGTGGCTTTATATATATAATTCATAGGCTCCCCAGTAATTACAGAAGAACCTCTTCCATCTATATCGCTCTTACCATACATTCTAATTTTATCCAATTTCTCAGTCATTCTTCCCCATCTATTAAAATCAATATCTATATTTTCTTTATTAGTACCTTTAAAAATAATATTGTTATTATTGATGATGTTTATATCAAAATATTCTTTACCATCCAAAAATTCTTCTAGTGGGAAATTCCAGTTCGTTCTTTCATTATACTCGTTTATAACTGAATTCTGAATATCAACTGCTTTTTTACGTGTCTCATTTTCTATCATTAATAGAATTAAATCGATACCGTGAATATACGATTTCGCTGTATTTTTAATATTGGCTTTTAAATTTTCTTCTTCTGCTTTTGCATCTTCCTTTACAGCATGAATTTGAATTAAACTAAAAAATGTAGTTATTGCTACTATTCCAATAAAAATCAGATAAAGTAATGATTTTTTTACAGAACTTTTTTTCTTCTTCATATTACAACCACCTATCCCCTATAATTATAGTAATTATATCATTTTATTACATAAAACGATATAAAATCACAATAATTTCACAAAACTGTAACCTTTACAATGTGGATATTTAATAATTCTCTCAACTTTCTCAATCTGTTGATTTTTAAAGGAAATAATAATGGTAAAGATATAAGAAAGTAATACGAGTATTAAATAAAGCGAATAATTACTGAGAATCGCACAATTATTACCATTGGATTTACATAATTAAATTTTAGAAAGAAGGGACATGCTTATGAAACAATTAAATAATACAACCCAATCTAAAGAAAACAAGATTAAGAAGTATATTGTAACAACAATGATTACTATCATTCCATCAACTTTTGTTCTTGGAATAATTACATCTAATATCTTATCACTTAGTGGTAATAAGTTTATTTTAAATATAGTTTTTTATTTATTTTCTGGAATTCTTATCGGCTGTACTTCTATAATTAAAAATATTAAAAAACATATTAAACCATCTATTTTAATAAATCAATTTGGACACAGCCTAGAACAAAATGATTTAACATACAGAATTGATAATGTAGAGAACTTAAGCGAAACTGAAACTTTAATAAATTTAAATAACACAATGGAAAAATTAAGATTACTTATTCAAGAAATAAAGGAATTAAGTACATCTGTACATGATATATCTGAAGACAATAAAACACTTCTTGATAACGCTTTAGAAGTTACTACACAAGTAACTTCTTCTGTAACAGATTTAGCACGTACATCAACTAAACAAATTGATGTAATTGAAGAATGCAACAACTTAATATATTCAACATCAGAAGGTTTAAAAAACATTTTAAGTGATATGACTAGTTCAAAACAGCTCACTGAAAAAGCTATCACAACAATTAATTATGGAGAAAAAAGTATAGAAGTTCAGAAAAATAAAATGCATGAAACAAAAAATGCTTCATCTAGTGCCGTTGAATCTATTAATACTCTTGAATCAAAATCTATAGAAATTGGACAAATAGTAGATGTAATTGCAAGTATTTCAGAACAAACTAATTTACTAGCATTAAATGCATCAATTGAAGCTGCAAGAGCTGGCGAACATGGTAGAGGTTTTACAGTAGTTGCAGAGGAAATTAGAAATCTAGCTGAGCAATCTAACTTATCAGCAAAACAGATAGGCGAATTAGCTTTACATGTTCAATCAGGCGTTAATGAAACTGTACAACAAATCACTAAAGTTGAGGAAGTTATAAGTGAGCAAAACTCCTCCCTTGTAGAAACTATAAATGCATTTAAAGAAATTTCGCAAGTAGTACATATGATAACATCTAATCTAAACAATGTTGCTGATTCTTCATTAATACTAAGTAATAACTGCAATAAAACTGTAGACGAAATGAATGGCTTTTTATCTATATCTCAAACCTATGCTGCAAGTAGTGAGGATGTATCTGTATCAATGGGGGAACAATCTAAAACCATTAAAATAGTAAGAGAATCTGCTGACAATCTCCTTAACTCAGTAAAAAAACTAGAAGTTTCTATAGAAAAATATAAATTATAAATATTTTAGTGGGTCCATAGTGATCCACTTATTTTTTTTATTGAATAAAATCAAAAGAAAATCTAATACTATTACAATAAGATTAAATTCAAACTAAAAATCGAGGAATTATTTATGCCTAAAAATGAAAGCATCGGATGTACTGTAAATGAATGCAGAAATCATAGTAATGACGGTCAATTTTGTTCTCTAAACAGAATCCAAGTAAAAAAACATTGAACTACAGCTAATACAATTGAACATACTGATTGTGGAAGCTTCGAAGTAAAATAGTAATTTTCTATATACTGCTTACAATTATGTATGCAGTATTTTGCAGTTATTAAATTATTTAAGATTTAATGGATTGGTCAACTGGATAATAAAAAATGTGCTATTTTGTACAAGCTTTGTCTATTTAACCCTAAATGTCTTGTTTTAAAATTATTAATTATTTGATTTTGAATGAAGTTCTCTGTATAATGGAAAGAAATATTTAGTAGTGGAATTTACAAAATTTTACTACTAAATATATATTATATCTTTTGTTTGAGGAGGATATTATAATGCACCTAAAATCAGCAAGAAATTCTTGATGTGATAATGAAACAGAACCTACTCGTGAAGTAGAAAGAAGTAATTTATGTCCACTATGCAGCAAAGCAGGTATGGCAGTTAAAAATGTAACTGTCAAACATTTAATCTGTAATGAATATGTTGAACTGGTTAAAGATGATAACTACCATCTATGTATGAATGAAGAATGTGATGTTGTATACTATGGTTCCAATTCGGCTATACAATTTTTAAAAAAACAGTTGAAAGTACCAATATGGTATAAAAAAGATGCTAGTCCAAAATACATTTGCTACTGTAATAATGTTACTGAAGAAATGATTATTGATGCAGTTTTAAATAACAATGCTCAAAACATGAAAGATATTATTGAATTAACTGGTGCAATGAAAAATGGACAATGTGAAATTAATAATCCTATGGGAAAATGTTGTGGCAAAGTAATTCAAGAAACTATTACTAAAGCACTCAATATTAAACAAAAATAACCAATTTTTTAAACATAATGATTAAGCCATGAATACTATCGTCAGGAAAAACTCCACATTTTAAGATTGGAGTTTTTTTTATAATTACATATTACTCTTAAAAAGGCATACTCAAATAAATAATCTTATTGTCGTTTATAATGAATTAATATATAATTGAAAACAATAATTAAGAGAATGTAGTATACGATACATTAGAAAAGGAGAACTAAAATGATACCTAATAAATTAAAACTTGGTGATGAAATAAGAGTTATCGCCCCCTCAACAAGTTTAAGTATAATGAATGAAGAATCAAAAGAGATAGCTATTAAAACCCTAGAAGATATGGGGTTTAAGATCACTTTTTCCAAAAATTGCGAAGAAATAGATGAGTTTTCTTCTTCATCAATAAAATCTAGAATTCATGACTTACATGAAGCTTTCTTAGATAAAAATGTTAAAGCTATATTAACAGTTATCGGAGGATACAATTGTAATCAGTTATTAAACTATATCGATTACGAAATCATAAAAAATAATCCTAAAATACTATGTGGTTACTCAGATATAACTGCTTTAAGTAATGCGATTTATAATATGACTGAATTGATTACATACTCCGGACCTCATTTTTCAAGTTTTGGAATGAAAAAAGGTTTAGAATATACAAAAGAATATTTTAAAAAATGCTTAATGGAAGAAAGCGAGTTTGAGATAGAACCATGTCAGCAGTGGAGCGATGATCCCTGGTATTTAGATCAGGAAAACAGAGTTTTTTTTGAAAGCAAGGGATATGAAATAATTAATGAAGGAACTGCTAAAGGGAAAATACTAGGTGGAAATTTATGTACTTTTAATCTCTTACATGGAACAAAATATATGCCAAATTTAGAAAATACAATTTTATTTATAGAAGATGATAGTCTGAGTTCTCCAGAGACTTTTGATAGGGATTTACAATCTTTAATTCATCAACCTAATTTTCATAAAGTAAAAGGAATAATTCTTGGGAAATTCCAAGTGGATATGAAAATGACAAAAGAAAAATTGTATAAAATAATTAAAACTAAATCAGCATTAAACAATATACCAGTAATTACAGAAGTAAATTTTGGGCATACAACTCCTCAAATAACTTTTCCAGTAGGTGGTGAAGCTGAAATAGTGGTAACTGAAAATAATGTGAAGATACTAATTAGTAACCATTAGTTTTTATGCTGGGGACGGTTCATAAGAATTGTTAGAAACATGGTTTTAAAAAATTTATGAACCGTCCCCATAAATCTTATTGCAATCTGATTGCGAAATTATAAATTTAAACATTTTAATAAATTGCAAATTTAAATCAATAATAAAAGTAAGGAGAACTCATGAAAAATTTAAAATTACTTCAATGTGTTAATACCCCTGATAAATTTGATCCTGCTTTAAATGATAGATTGTCTGTAGGAATTGAAATTCAAGATTTTTTCTTTTCCACTCTATATGATGATGGATGGGAATATAGAATTGAACAATACAGAGAAAAACTGAAAGATTTTAAAGGTATTATTTCAATGCACGGGCCTGCTCTTGATCTAAGTCCATCAAGTACTGATAATAAGATTTTAGAAGTCACTAGGGACAGATATTATCAAGGAATAAAAATGGCTAAAATGCTCAATGCAAAATATATAGTTTTTCACAGTCAAATAAACCCTATAATAAAAGATCCAGCTGTAAAAAAACTAATATTAAATAAACAGTTAAGCTTCTGGAGTGAACTTTTAACTGAAATTGAAGATACAGATTTAACAATACTAATAGAAAATTTTTATGATAATGATTACGCTGACTTTCTTTTACTTCTTGAAAAGATCAATTCACCAAAAGTTAAGGTGTGCTTAGATACAGGTCATGTTTTGTGTAATTCATCAAAGGGCATTGAACATTGGGTTCATGGATTAAAGGATTACATAAGGTATATACATTTCCACTATAATAAAGGCGATTTTGATGCACATTTATCTCCACATGAAGAATTCATAAAAGAGGTATCAGATATATTAAAGATAAATAATATTACTCCTGTAATAGCTTTAGAATATACGGTTGAGGATTTAGAAAGTGAAATTGAGAAAATAAGAGCTTGTGATTAAATGATTATAACTACTTTCCAAGAAGTTATTAAATATTAAAATAGGGACGGTTCATAAGAATTTCGTGAAAACATAGTTTTCAAAATTCTTATGAACCGTCCCTCGTTCTTTCCTCACACTTGTCACAAAAAATAAAAAATCTCCTCCCTACTGAATATTTCGAACAAATGTTGGTATACTTACAGATATAATTTAAAAATATTCTGTTTTAATTTCTATGATATAAAGTTTGAGGAGATGAACAATTTGCCACGTACAGCTAGAAAAAAAGTCGCTAATGGTATTTATCATATAATTTGTAATTCTATAAGTGATACTAATCTCTTTAGAGATCAAGAGGATAAAGAACGTTACCTTGAAACTCTACAGCGTTATAAGCAACAATACGGATTTGAAATATATTCTCTTACTCTAATGGATACCCATGTTCATATACTTCTTGATACTCGTGGTGCTGATATCTCTGCAATTATGAAGAGTATTAATATTTCTTATGTTCAATATTATAATAGAAGACACGGTAGAAAAGGAGGCTTATTTGCTGGTAGATTCAAGAGTATTTTGATTAATGAACAGAGTCATTTATACGAAGCTTCCTTATATATTCATAGAAATTCAAAAGACTTACCAAAGTGGAAAAAATGCATTGAAAAATATCCATACTCTAGCTTAGGAATCTTCCTAGGCCTCCGTGAGGATACCCGTAATTTAATCAATGTTGACTATCTAATGAGACTTTTTGGTGGTAATATTAATATTGCAAGGAAAATCTATGCTAAGAAGATTCAATTGGATGAGAGAATCAAATATGAATTAGAGTATTTGTTAGTCGAAGATAATAAAGCTGAATATAGAAGTGAACGTATTGTATATAATCGAAATATCACTCCTGATATCATTGTAGAAATTATTTGTAAACATACTAATATTGATGCCAAATACTTATTTACAAAGAATAATTCAGAAGGCAATAAACTACGAGCAATTTTAGTTATGTTATTAAGAAAGTATAGTGGATATAATTTAAGAGAAATATGCGAATTTTTAGGAAATATATCGCAGCCTACGGCTTCCTACCTCTCTACACACGGCTTGAAATATATTAATAATACTGAATATGAAGATATAATTAATGAAATAAAAGAAAAATGTTCCCATTAGTGGAACATTAATTTTATTAAATATAAGACAAGCTAGGGACGGTTCATAAGAATTGAAAGAAAACATAGTTTTAAGCAATTCTTATGAACCGTCCCCATAGCTTTTTATAATATCAATTGAAATGTATCTTCATTTTCATTCTCATTGATCTTTTTAAATCCAAATGAGGTAAATAGATTTCTCGAACGGGCATTGTACTTATAAATTGCAGGTATTGTTATTTTCTTAAGTTCAATTTTTCTAGCTCTTTCAAGTAACTTTCCAATTACAAGTTTTCCTATTCCTTTTCCCCAATAAGCTTCGTCACCAATAATTATTGGCATATTTTCCTCTGATAAAGTAGCATCTCCTATTGGAACCCACTTCTCATTTTCCAAATACTCAATAAAGTAAAGTTCCCCAATATTACTTAGATAAGTATACATTTTATTTATTGTATCCAAATCATACCCTTTACCATCCTTGATTCCTTCTGAATAATATAGTATCTTTTCATCCTTATACCATTGTTCTGCAATTTTCCAATCTCTTTCAGAACAATTCTTCAATCTCAACCTTTCATTTACATCAATAATTAATGGTTGTTTAACATCCTTAAGTCCCATATTTATTTCTCCTATCGTTATCTAGTGTAGAGCACCCTACACCTACTAATTTTATATCATTTATACATAGACTACATATAGTTTATAATTTAATTATTATAGGTTAGTACTCATTTTAAAAGGATTTCATATTACCTTTGAGTATTATTTAAAATATTCATCTCTTAATATTGAATAATACTTACAGTCAACTAAATTACCTCTGTTATTTCTACTAATTTTTCTTAAAGTTCCCTCATACATTAAATTGCACTTTTCCATTACACGCCCCGATGCCTGATTGTCCACATCGTGACGTGCTGCAATACGTTGAAACCCTATTTCATCAAAAGCAAATTTAATTATTTTTGAAAATGCTTCTGTCAAAATACCTTTATTCCAAAATGCCTTACCTATACAATATCCGACCTCACATTTTTCATCGTTATTATTAATCTCTATTAGATCAATATTACCAATTACCTCTCCAGTTTCTTTAAGCTCAATAGCCCATTGGTAACGTTCCTCATTACTATAACTATCTATCCACATCCCAATAAGTTTCTTACTTAATTCAACACTATTATGAGCGGACCACGAAAGATATTTGGTTACTTCTGAATCGGATGCCCAGTTCTTGTATATATCTGAAGCATCCTCCTCTTTAAATTTTCTTAATATTAGTCTTTCAGTTTCTAGTTTTTTCGTTCCTTTATGATTCAACATAGCTTTATTCTCCCCCTTGTACAAATTTAAGCTTTTTCACAATCCTAACGTCACATTAATGAATTATATTATTATTACTAAAATATTATCTCAGCCTCATTATGTTTATGAATACCTGAACCATGATACAATCCATTATTATCATGAACTCTTTTCATCAATTCCATGATATCATCCAAGTAACTAAAACTTAACTCTGAATTATAATGCCCTCCAAATATCTTAGTTACTTCTCTTTTCATACCATGAATTTTCTTTATAGAGTTGTAAAATCCTATAGGCTCTGTACTCTCATAATTACAATATAATCTCCCTTTATAAATCAAATCTCCTGTGAAAATATATTTCTTCTTTATATCATACACTGCAATATGACCCGGTGAATGGCCTGGTGTATGTAATATTTGAAGTGTTCTACCTCCTAGTTCAACAATGTCTCCATCCTCTACTACTTCTATATTATTGCTCTTGAATAACTGATAGTCATTTATATTAAAGTCCCGTGGAAGAAGCTCTTCATTTACATCTCTTATAACATTTTTTCTTATAACTTCAATAGGAAGAGGTATGCCGTTTTTTATCCACTTCTCTTCAGATTTATGAACCATTATATTTTCAAATTCGCTATGATTTCCTATATGATCCCAATGAACATGCGTTGTAATGACACATATATCTTTATCATCTATCTCTTTGAGAATATTCTTTATTGGCCATATTCCTATTCCCGTATCTATAACAATATTTCTTTTCTCTCCAATTAGATAATAAATATTAGTATCTTCCCAATGATGTGGTTCACTGATAACATATGTGATATCATCAATCTTCTCAATTTTGTACCATTCTGAATATAATTCCACGACAATCTCCTCCTTACTTACTAGCTTGCCCACCTTTGGTTCAAATAACTTCTTATGAACCGTCCCCAAATTTTTCTCAACTTATTTCTACATCTCCTCAAGAAGCTCAATTCCCATCAGTGAGCATGCATTAATTATCACTTGTAATGTTGCTTTTATCAATAGTACTCGTGCATTTTTAATTGTTTCTTCTTCATTTAAAACTCGATTAGCATTGTAAAATTTATTAAACGCTTGTGCTAATTTAACTGTATAACGCGCAAGGTATGATGGTTCATTATCTTTGCAACTATCCTTAACTACCTGTTCGAACCCTTCTAGAATTACAAGTAATTTCTTACTTTCATTATCGCTAAGAGCTGAATAATCTATCTTACTATCTATAAGTTCTCCTTCTGTAGTTAATAATTCTAACTCACCAATTTTCTTCAATACCTTATTACCACGTACATATGCATATTGAATATATGGTGCTGTTTCTCCTGTAAATGACAGTGCCTCTTCCCATTTAAATGTATGATCTTTTATTATTTTATTAGCTATCTGTTCAAATACGACTGCTCCAACACCTATTTTCTTTGCAGCTTCTTCTTTATTATTTAATTTAGGATTCTTCTCTTCAATAATTTCAAGTGCTTTATCTACAGATTTATTCAATACATCATCCAGCCATACTGAACACCCTTTACGTGTTGATAAAGTTCCATCTTCTAAATTGATCATTCCATGATCAACATGAATACAATCCTTAGACCATTCATATCCCATCAATTCAAGTATTTTAAATAACTGCTTAAAATGTAAATCTTGTTGATATGCCACTATATAAATGCTCTTATAAAAATCATAAGTATCCTTACGATATTTTGCCGCTGCTAAATCACGTGTCATGTATATTGTTGTACCATCACTTTTCTTAATTATTGCTGAAGTCAAATCATATTCCTCAAGGTGAACAACCTTAGCTCCTTGTGATTCAACTAATAAACCTTCATTCTCTAATTTATCAATTATCGCTGGCATCTTATCAGTATAAAAACTTTCTCCTGCATAAGAATCATATTCAATTGCTAGCATATCATAAATCCGCTTAAATTCTACCATACTAACATCTTTAGTCCAATTCCATAACTGTAGTGCTTCTTCATTTCCTTCTTCAATCTTCTTAAACCATGCACGCCCTTCATCAAATAATGATGGTTCTTTTTCTGCTTCATTATGAAACTTAACATATAATTTCACTAATTCACGTATAGGGTTCTTCTCAACAATTCCCTTATCTCCCCACTTTTTATAAGCACAAAGTTGATTTCCATACTGCGTTCCATAATCCCCTATGTGATTTATTCGCTCAACCTTATATCCTAAAAATTCATGTATATTTGCTAATACATTCCCTATAACAGTTCCTTTAACATGTCCCACATGAAACGGCTTTGCTATATTAACTGATGAAAATTCCACACATACAGTTTTCCCTTCACCAATCTTATCTGCTCCATATTTATCCCCATTTTTTAGAATATCACTAATAACTATTTTACTGTTCTTTTCATAGTTTTTAAAAAAATTAAGATACGGCCCCTGGCTTTTAATCTGTGAAAATAAATCTGCTACTTCCTTTCCTTCCAAACTCTGCTTAATTTCCTTAGCTATTACAACTGGTGGTTTCTTCATATGCTTTGCCAATTTGAAACATGGTATAGCATAATCTCCCATCTCACTATTAGGTGGAATCTCTATTATCCCCTCGATAAAGTTTATATCTAAAGAATCATCTATTTTGCATATAACTTCAGCTATTTCAGTTTTATAATTAATCATGATATTTACCTCCCTTGACCTATTCATATTAAAATATGTAATCTTCTAATCTAAATTTCAAATAACTAACTTCTAGAATTCTAATCTATGTTCATGAACTTTCTCACATTATATTCAAAAATTATATAACAAAAAACTCCCATCTCAACTAAGAGACGAGAGTTATATCCCGCGGTACCACTCAAATTAAAAGCATATATTGCCACTTCACTCAAGCTATAACGGTAGCTCTCCGGCTCTCCCTACTCATTTCAGGCGCATCTCCAAGGTTCTACTTCACTTATACGTTCATGCTAAGCTTCCACCATCCTCAGCTCTCTATAAATCCCATTGTATAAGTTACTATCCTTTTCATAGATTTTGAAATATCTTTTCTACAATCTTTTAAGCTTAAATCGTACAATCTATACACTGTTGTATTTCCGGAAAATGTATATTAAAATGAATTTTATCATATATAATATTCCAATGTCAACATAAATTTTCTCATAAAAATCAATTTTTCAAATTTTCTCACAACAATTAAATATAATAATTATTTCATGTCTCTTTATAATAAATCACACAATAATTCAAGAAACTGTTTTCTTCCATGTACTTCTTTCCATGGATAATGTCCACATTTTTCAATAATTATCATCTTAAAATCATCAACAACATTAGTAAGTGTTTCCTCTACCCCTTTAAAAGGATGAGGATCGTAATCACCATGAATTGCTGTGACATGACATTTAATATCCTTACCTTTATTCAAAAGTTCCCCACTTTTTCTCATGGCATTAACCTCATCCATCAACTTAAAAAAGGCTTCTGGTTTGTAATCTGTTATTTCTTCTTCTTTTATATCATCAAGCACTCTATAGATCTCAATCTTACTTATAACTTTCCCCATAATACCGAAAGCCTTTTTCTTCTCCGCTTCAGAATTACCACTCTTTAATACTTCCCATTGCTTAGAAATTATTTCCCTATCTTGATCAGTAAACCTATTCTCTCTTATATCATTCATCTCATTTATATACTTACTTTCAAAAGGTCCAGCTCCCACTAATATTAACTTCTTCACACATTCTGGGTATTTCGCAGCAAATAAATATCCTAACCAAGCACCCCATGAATGTCCTATTATGATAAAAGGCTCTTTGTCATGTATATCGCAAATTTCTTTAATTTCTTTTATCTGCCCATCTATTGAATCACTTTCTTGTAGATGTTCAATAAGACCATATTTCACGGAAAGCATCTTCCCTAAGCTACTCAAGGAACCTGGAGCCCCTGGACCTCCATGTAAAAGTATTATATTATAAGGTTTATTACCATACACTCTATAGTTTTTCATAATTGCCTCCTTAAAGGTTATATAATATTCAGTTTATCCATCATTAGTTAATAATATATTAATTTTCTTACCCATACTAGCTTTATTATTTTTTAAAATCTTATGAACCGTCCCTAGTTTGTCCAGTGGCTACTCATTCCATCTACTTTAAATCACAATATACTTTCAATATACTTTAATAATTAGTTCACTATTTGACTCATATTAGTCAAGATGATACCATTTAATATATATAAGATACTAAAAATACTATAATATAATGTTTAGAGGTGTTAATTTTGCAAGGTTCTGTTTTAATCTTTGGTGAAAATTTTGAATATGACTTTCTATCAGCTTGGATAAAATATAATCGACTTGAGAATGGGTATAGCCAAGATTCACTATGTCATGGTGTTTGCTCCCCAAGTCATCTTAGTTATTTTGAGAATGGTAAGAAAAAGCTCAATAGTGAGATTATAGAACTGTTATTACATAGAATGAATATTGACAGAATACCTATAATCGAAAATATAGGATCAATACGTCAAGAACTCATAAACTTTATAACTGAATTAGAATTCCGTAATATAACTAGTGCTAAAAGGATATTCAACGGAATACTCAAATATGAGGATTTGATTAAAATCTCCCCTTATAATATTGAATTTAAAATATACAAACTAGCTTATGATATACACATAGATAGAAAAAATTATACTGATCTAAAAAAAGATATTTCATATATAGATAATATCTATTCCGCTTTAAATGATGATTTAAGGTATCTCTATTTATTATTAACTGGAAGATTAACATATAAATATATTTCTCATATAGAAGGTTTGACCAGACTAGAAAATGCCAAGGCAATTAAGGACACCCCTTGGGTAAATTACAATCTTGGATTCTGTTATTGCTATGATAAACAATCCCTAAGAGGAATAATATCAATGGAAAAAGCCTTGGAGACTTATCAACATCTTGGTCAGTATGTTTGTGCTATGTACTGCAATATTTACCTTGGTATTTGCTACACAGATCTTCAGATGTACGATGAAGCTCTTAACCATCTTAAAGCAACCTATACGGCTGCAAACCACTTTAAGATTGATTCTGTTTTAACTCAAGCTTATGTTCATCTATCAAACATGTATATGTATTTACAGGACTATACAGAAAGCCTGCATTGGGCTCAGCTAGCACTTATTGGTGACTTTTCAGTATTGGCTGCAGTAAATTGTACTGAATGTTTAAATAAACTTAATAGACTTGAAGAGTGTAAAGATATATTTGATAGATTTCTCATAAGTGAAAAAAAGGATTCCCTTTACTATAATCTGCTTTACTTTAATTATCTAAGTATATTCCATTTTGATGAGGATATTTTTTACCAAGAAACAATAAAAAATATTCTTCCCTATTATGAAAGTATTAATTACTCAAATATCTGTGACATTATTAATAAAAAGCTCATTGAATATTTCGAGAAAAATAGAAAATATAAAGATGCAAACAAACTTTATCGAAAACTACTTGAGAATAAATAGAATTGTAAAACTAAAGACAAGTTAAGGACGAGCTTGAAGGACAAGCAGTGATAACTATGGGGACGGTTCATAAAAACTTCTGTGTATACTTGTCCAAATCAAGTTTACTATTAATTTATGAACCGTCCCCTATTGGTCTTATATATCTTTTACTTAAACAATAAGTCTATTTCCACCATCCAAACTCCTCACCAAACTTCAATATATTCTTAGAAAATACATCTTCGTGGAATTCTTCTGGAACTAGCTCTTTGAATATTTCAATTTGAGCATTCAAATCTACAACTGGAAAATCTGATCCAAAGAACATCTTTTCATAACCTATCTCTTCAAAAATTGCTCTAATCTTCTCCATAGAATAATGTTTTTTAAGCGATTCTAGTATTCCTGAACATTCAAAATACACATTTTCATGATTTAACCATGGCATATAATCAAAATATAACACACCCCCAAAATGTGATATTATAAACTTTGTCTTATGAAATACTCTAACCATCTTTTCTATGTATTTAGGATTTGAATTATCTATAGTTCCCGGACATGAACCTGGATGACAATGAATCATAACAGGAATGTTCAACTCTCCTGCCAATCTATATATTGGCATAAGCCTCCAATCATCTCCATTCACTCCTAGATTTTGAGGATGAACCTTAATCCCCTTCAATCCCAGTTTCACTAATCTCTTAATATTATTTTCAAGATCAATTATTCCATTATAGAAGTGGATCTTTGAGATATCTATATCCGCAAATCCAACTATATTTTTATTTCTATTTATAACTTCAATCATGTAATCATTCATCTCATCAACTGGTTGCCATGAAATATCATTTATTGGAACAAAAATTCCTCTCTTAATCCTGTGTTGCTCCATACCTTCAATTACTTTTTCATATGTTACATCAACACTTCCCCCACACATTATTCCACATGGTAGTGAGTGTATATGAGCATCAATAATTTCCATACTATTTCCCCCTTAAATACCCTATTAAATATCCACATTTCTTTTTTTTCCATTTTATCTAAGCACTTTATTCCTCACATTATAATAAAATCATATCAATATTGTAGATATTTGTAAATACTTCATGTTAAGGTGCTTATTTTATAGCAGCTAAAGGTATGAACAAGCATTACGACAGTTCATAATTACTTACTATCTACAATTTATCCACGCAGGAATATCTATTCAATATGATAAAAGAAAATCAACTACATTATAGATAGTTTTTATTTTTAGATATACAATTACCCCACTAAGTAGATTTCATAGTTAATTCTTAATGTATCTACTTAGTGGGGTTCAGTTAATACCAAACAATTATCCAATTAATTTTGATAATAAATCAATACTTAGAATACAACTCGTCAATTTCAATAACTTATCATCACAATCTTATAATATTAGATATTGAAGTTCTTTTAAAATTTATATCTTTTCTTCAATTTTTTCTAATCTTCCCCCAATATTTTTCAATTCATTAGCTATTTCGCTAACTAACAAGTCGTATCTTTCCACTCTTTGTTTTTCTTGTTTTTCTTTTTGTTTAAATGCTTTTATTCCATAAGGATCATTACTACTCATAAAACGCCTCCTTCTAATCAATATTTTAGTTTATTAATTCCATTCAAGTTGAAATCTAAATTTAATCTTTATCAAATATGTCACTTGATATTTTCTTTTATACTTCTATATTTTGTGCTTTTAATATCTTTTTCATACATCTGGATATCTCTGAATATAAAAAATTAAAACCATGATTTATTTAAACTAATATCCTTTTCAAATCACCACCTAGTATTGTTTGTTATTTAAATTAACCTAAAATAACTTTTTAACCTTATTTCATTTACAATCTCCCTTAGATGTCGATGTTTATTTGTAAATTGAGTAAGTCTAACCATTCAGTCAAGCGGCATACTTCACATAAACCCCTTTGCATATTGATACATTTAAATATGTAAATGTATCTATGTTTTATATTATGCGAAGTATACTATATTTGTGATTTTTTATTTTATACTAAACATAAAATAAAACGTAAGGGGACGGTTCATAAATTTTTTCTAACAACTTGTACATCTGTCTATACCTGTACAACTTATTAAGAAGAACTTATGAACCGTCCCCTACTTTTATCAATTTCTATTCTATCCCTACAGCATGTCCCCCTACCTGTATTCTTTCAATCTTTCCGTCTCTTATGATTAACTTCGAATATATTTCAGATGGAGAATCCATGCTATATCCCTGTTCAAACTTCATATTGTACTGCCTGTCCACACTTCCCTTATTATTGTCCAAACAACCATAACTCTCATCCCCACTAAACTCATTATTGTCCACTCTACCTTCATCAATAACCTTAACTTCAAACCCACATAAATGCTCACTAGCATACTTATATAGATAACAACTTAAAGCTCCATTTGATGTTCCTGTAGCTGCCTCTTCTGGTATATCATAAAGAGGTGCAAAATTTCTACAATGAGCAGTTGCCCCCTCTAGTGTCTCAAGAGTGAATACATGATAACCTGTAACATTATACTTTTTGCTTATCTCTGATACTTTATTAAAATCTGGTTTTATACTATTTATACACTGAATGTTTTTCACTGGAACAAAAATATCCCTTATTCCTGTAGAAACCACCTGTATAGGCATTGTTTCATGTATAAAGTCAGAAGGTATATTTAAGGAATCACATATCTCTTGTGAATCTATCACCTCATAGAATTCAAGCAATGCTTGATCCATAATAATTTTCCCATCAGATTCAACTTCCACCTCTAAAACTCCTGCTTTTGTTTCTTGAGTATATTTTCCATCGTCAATTATATGATTTTCATAAAGTACATGGAATGCTGCAATAGTCGCATGTCCACATAAATCCACCTCATCCGCAGGTGTGAAGAATCTCACTTTAAAATCTGCCACCTGTGATTTAGATATGAATGCAGTCTCTGAATAACCAACTTCTTTTGCCACTGATAACATCTCGGCTTCTGACATCTCTCTATCACATATCACAACTCCAGCGGGATTTCCTCCCCCTACCTTATCCGTAAATGAACCAATTCTATAAATTTTCGAATTATCACCTTTCAATATAAAAAAAGCCTCCTTAGTGTTATCATTCTTTATCTCGTAATTTAACTCTTCAATAAATCCCTTTATGAAGTCAATTTTCTTATTCATAAGCTTTTTTGCTTCAGGTGTTATAAGTCTATGCAGTGCCTTGTTCAAGAAGCTTAATTCTCTATTGGTCAATTTTCTACTTAAATCATGGAAGAAGAATGGACTATTCTCATCCGCCCATTTTGAAGTCATGAAAATTGAAGTTGCCCCACTTTCATCAAGTACATCTCCATCTTTTAATATACTCTCGCAGATGTCATCACTTATCTCTTTCTTATTAGAATGATTCCCAACCATTTTTATAACCTTTTTAGAATCTATCACATATTCAATATCCTTATTCTCCTCAAACCATTTCTTTACTAACTCCGCGCTTTTATCTGCATGATTTTCTAGAATATAAAATTTACCTACATCATGTAAAATAGCAGCAACTCTAAGTTCTGTAAGTTCTTTTTCAGATAGATTGAATTCTCCTTCTTTCACGATTTCCATAGAAGTTCTCTCTACATTCATACAATGCATATAGGTGAATTTCTTGGTTCTTCTCCAGGGGTAATTCACTTCCCATAAATACTTTTCTACCCTTTTTCCCCCTTCCACGCCTTCATCTCCAGCTTCCTTATCTAGTGTAATTGAGTTATTAAGTTCATCTTTCAGAACAATTCTTGCCCTGTATATGATATCTTCAAACTTATTATTCATCATTTATCTTAACTCCCCCCCTTTACAGGCTTCTCCTTATACTAATTTCCTCAACTTTTAACCAATTTATTATGATTGATTAATGTTTATCTTATAATAAATCATATCAATCATGTATATATTTGTAAATACTTACCTGCAAACCCTTCATTTTTTTATTCTTTAGAATTTGAACTTGTACAATTTCACATAAATATTTAACACATTGGTATAAGCAAGATTAAATGTAATAATTTCTTTAATAAATTTTTCAATTTCCTAGAAAATAAAAAAACACCAAAAATAAAGCACTTAATAAAATATCCTCTTATTAAGTACTTTACAACAAAATATTAATTTTCTTACCCTCTTAACATTTGGGCATATTCATCTAATAACTCAGACTCTTCAATCTCTTTAACAACTTTCTCTATATTATATGTAACTCGTTCAAATCTAACTCTAATTTCATTATAAACCTCTACAACACAATAACAAGCTCTGTTATCTCCACCCTTTGGTTTACCTACACTTCCTGCATTGATAAATACTTTGCCACGAACCTTCTTGAAATATGGAATATGAGTATGACCAAAGACAATAATATCCTCATTTAACTTAGAAGCTATTTCTTCCTGTAATATTATATCATTTTCAAAAATGTATTCACTTATAGAATTTGAGCTACCATGAGTTAAAAGGAAATTTTTTTCTCCAACTTTTATTGTCAACTGCTTCTTAAGTCCTTTTAAAAATTCCTTATTCTCTTCTTTAATATTTTCTACTGTCCATAATAAAGTATTTGAAAGCTTATTTCTCTTCTCTTTAGTAACCTCAAAGAAACCCACTGCCTCATCATGATTACCCATAATGGAAGTAATATTATGTTTTCTCAATTCCTCAATAACTTCATTTGGTCGGGGTCCATATCCAACTATATCACCAGTACAATATACATTATCATAATCTATTCCATTATTCTTCATATCTTCTAGAACAGCTTTTAAAGCTTCTACATTTCCATGTATATCTGATATAAAAGCTACTTTTTCTATCATATTTTATCTCCAAATACTTTGTCTGCTATTTTCTTTAACATAGTGATACCTTTGATTTCTTTATCATACATCTCAACACCTATTAATTTAGAATCTACAAAACGTTCCCTTATTTCATTAAGATATTTTCTCTGCATGTTTCTTCTGTTTACAAAGAAAGGTGTAACAGCTTCTTCTTTAGGAATAATCAAATTTGCTATAGCTAACTGAGTTTTTATTCCTACAGTCTCTAGTTCTTTTGATGCTCTATATGACTCCATTATAGGAGTTTTTTCAGGATACATTACAAAGGCAAATGTTGTGATTTCTTTATCCTTTAGAATTTCAATTACTTTATTAAACTTCTCTCTTTCTGTTTTATCAGCCTCACTTATTTCAGCTGATTCCCCAGCTTTAAACTGTATTTGCTTACTCCAATCCATAGGAAGTTCCAATAATCTCAATGTATGTCCTGTTGGTGCTGTATCAAAAACTATAACATCGAACTCTTCCATAATTGCATATTGCATGAACTTCTGGAATGCAGCCATTTCTTCAGTACATGGAGAATTCATCTCCTCTTCCATAGCTTGTAATGTACTCTCATCAAAATGTTCTCTTGCTCCTTGAAGAACACTTTTCTTATATTCTTCAGCTGCCTTCTTCTGATCAATTTTAACAGCATAAAGGTTTTCCACTTCATGAATTTCTGTTATTTCATGGTACACTGGTTTTTCTAATACATTTCCAATATGAGCTGCAGGATCTGTGGTCATAAGGAGTGTTTTATATCCCTTGCTTGCAGTTCTTATAGCAGTAATACATGCCATAGAAGTCTTCCCTACTCCACCTTTCCCTGAGAAAAATATATTTTTTCTTTTCCCATTCTGTGGATATATTAATTCGTCAACATTTTCATTATCTATAATCAAATCATCATAGATTTTATCATCAGTTGCAAAATCAAAATTTTCATTTTCCCTATTTGATTTATCATAGAGTTTTTCTCCACATGTTCTAAAAATTTCAATTCCTTTTAGTTCAGTATGAAAAAGCTCCATTGTGCTCATTGACACTCCTTTGAACTCATCTTGAATCTTTTGCAGATATTTCTGTTGCATCTCATATCTTGATTTAAAGAAAGGATTTACAGCTTCTTCCTTTGGAATAAGTCCATTAATAATAATCTTACCCGTTTCAATCCCTAATTCCTTTAGTTCATTACATGACCTTAAAGTTTCATCAAGTGATGTCTGTTCAGGCTGCATAACAAAAGTGAATTCAGTTTTAGTAGTATCTCTTAATTTTCTTATAGCATCATCATATTTTTCTTTACTTTCCTGTATAAGTGCTACTGGCCCCATGCATGTCTGACCACTACCTTTTGAACTTTCTTCTATATGACTACTCCAATCAACTGGAAGTTCTAAAAGTCTTATAGTATGACCTGTAGGTGCTGTATCAAAAATAATGATATCAAAATCATCCTCTTCCATAAAATCTATGAATTTATCAAAGGATGCCATTTCTTCAGTACAAGGACCACTAAGCTGTTCCTCAGCAATTTTTATCATTTCATCATCAAACAACTCTCTCATGGGAGCAAGTGATCTTTCCTTATACTCTTCAGTAGCTTTCTCCGAATCAATCTCCATAGCAAATAAATTTTCAATACCATTAATCTTAGTTATCTTATGCCCTATCTCCTGCTCAAATACATCAGATAAATTTGCAGCTGGATCAGTTGTAACGATTAAAGTTCTTTTTCCTATATCAGCATAATGAACCCCTGTAGAACAAGACATTGAAGTCTTTCCAACTCCGCCTTTACCTGAGAAAAAGATAAATTTAGTTTCCATGTTATTCATCCTTATTCATCTCCAATGCACTTTTCCATCTCATCAAATGTAGGATAACCATTAGTCTTTATCACTTTACCATTAAATGTGACAATTGGAAGTACGTCTTTTCCCTGTTCTTTAACAAGTTTATAAACTGCTTCATTTTCTTTGAATTTTAAAGGTTGCTGTGAAATCATGTATCTTTCAATTTCTAGTCCATCATATTTAACTTTTAACTTCTTTATATCATCCATTAACGCTACTAAAGTCAAATCAACTGTTGGTCCACAAACTCCTGTTGAGCAACACATTGGTGGCTCAAAAAATTCAATTTTCATTAAAATTCCTCCTAAAAATATCTATTAAATATTTTTTATTTAAAAGTTCTCCTATATTAAAGTTCGCCTTTTTCTATTCTCTCGATTAACTCCTGAACCTTTTCTTTAATCATATCCCTAGTTTTTTGGAAGCCTTCAATTGGTCCTCCTGATGGATCTTCAAGACCCCAATCTTCTTGATGTCCACATGGTACAAATGGACACGCAACTCCGCACCCCATAGTTATTAGTATATCCAGTTCTTCTGGAATATCAGTTAAAAGTTTAGGATAATGTTCACTCATCTCAATACCTGCCTCTTCCATAACTTTAACTGCATTTGGTTTCACCTCTGGATAATTTTCAGTACCAGCTGAATATGCCTCTAAAATTTCTTTTCCTAATTCTTTCGCCCATCCTTCAGCCATCTGTGATCTGCATGAATTATGAACACAAACAAATGCTACTTTTTTCTTCATATTATTATCCCTCCAAAACTATCATCAATACTGTGATTTTTGCTAAAACTCACGTTTTATTTATCAATGTATCTATTTAAGTAATACCCTATTCAAACCATCCCTTAGTGTTGTTTGCTATTTTAACAAGAGTTAACATTACAGGTACTTCTACTAATACACCAACAACTGTAGCTAATGTTGCTCCTGATTGAAGTCCAAATAAAGATATTGCCACGGCTACAGCTAATTCAAAGAAGTTACTTGCTCCTATCATTGATGCCGGTGCCGCTATATTATGAGGAAGCTTCCATAATTTTGCCCATAAATAAGCTACTGCGAATATAAAGAATGTTTGAATAATAAGAGGTACAGCAATTAATCCTATATGCATTGGATTATTGATTATCTTATCCCCTTGGAAAGAGAATATTATTACCAATGTAAGAAGTAGTCCTATTATAGTTATGTTATCAAACTTCTTTAAAAATACATTTTCAAAATAATCATTACCCTTATTCTTGATAATGCTTTTTCTTGATAAGAACCCTGCTACAAATGGAATCACTACAAACAATACTACTGATAAAAATAATGTATCATATGGTACAGCTACATCTGATACTCCTAGCAATAAGGCTACTATTGGCGTGAATGCTACTAATAAAATCAAATCATTTATTGCTACCTGCACTAATGTATATGCACCATCACCTTTAGTTAAATGACTCCAAACGAATACCATAGCCGTACACGGAGCTGCACCTAAAAGAATTGCACCTGCTAAGTACTCTGATGCTATATCTGTTGGTAATATTGCTTTAAATACAATTTTAAAGAAAAATGCTGCTATAACATACATAGTAAATGGTTTAATAAGCCAGTTAGTTACACATGTTATTGTTAATCCTTTTGGTTTTTGAGTAGCTTTCACTATACTTGTAAAATCAATTTTAAGCATCATTGGATATATCATTAGCCAAATAAGAATTGCTACTGGAATTGACACTTGTGCATATTCAAATTTACTCAATGTTTTAGGAATTACTGGTGCAAAATGACCAATTGCTACTCCAACAACTATACATAATGCAACCCATATAGTAAGATATCTTTCAAAAAAACCCATATCGACTTTTTGCTTCTTTTGTTTAATAGACATAAAAATTCTCCTCCACTACTAAATATTATTTTCCATCTAATCACAAATACCTTTTATAACCTTATTGCATATACAATCTTCCTTAAATGTAGATATGTATTTGATAAACTTGGCTGCAACTTCAAATGTATCTTTATTAATTGAATACTTGGTCCATTTACCAACCTTATTTGATTTAACCAGATCGGCTTGCTTTAGTATTTTCATATGATGTGATACTGTAGATTGAGTAAGTTCTAACCCCTCTATCAAGTCACATACGCATAATTCACCACAAGAAAGCATATCAATAATCTTTAATCTATTAATATCTGATAAGGCCTTAAATACTTCCACTTTCTTCTCCAATTACATCCCTCCTTTCCACTTCATATCGATACATTTAAATGCGTCTATGTGTATAGATTAGTTTATAAACTTATTAATGTCAATGATAATTTAAAAATATTCATTTTTAAAAATAAAAACACTCAATAAACTCTGTTTATCAAGTGCTTCACTCAAATTATAATTTCCATTTATTCCTTACAAAAACCTTTTTTAACCTTGTTACAAATACAATCTTCCTTAAAGGAGGATATGTCTTTAATAAACTCTGCAACATCTTCAAATACCTCTTTATTAATTGAATACCTTGTCCATTTACCTATCTTATGTGATTTTACCAAACCTGCTTGCTTTAATATCTTCACATGATGAGATATTGTAGGTTGACTAAGTTCTAACCCCTCAATCAAATCACAAACACATAACTCTCCACAGGAAAGCATATCTATAATTTTTAATCTGTTAACATCTGATAAAGCCTTAAATACATCACATCTATTTTCCATGCATTTATCTCCTTTTAACTTGTATCAATATATTTTATAATATGATAAGTCTTAGTTAATAAATCCTTTTTTATTCAATATCTCTAATATATTAGCCGAGCATCCTTCAATAAACTGCTCCATCATGTCTTCCGTCAAATACTTAAATTCTTTACTGAATTTACTCTCATTCTTCTCAGTATAATAATCTACTATTGCTTCCTTTTGATTTATAAAAGCATCTTTTGGAAAATAATCTAGATAATCTGGAATCTCTTTGATATTTTTGTATACCCTATTAAATATACAATTCTCATTCTCTTTTATATATTTATAATCAAGACCATACCAATCTTTTTTTACAGTCCAAATAAAATTCTTATCTGATTTAAGTTTTTCATAATATTCATTATCCCTCTTCATAATTCCTGCATGCATCTTTGACCATTCAATATCAGTCAATAAATGTGTATAATACCCTATAAGAAATGATTTTTCTTTTTCTTCAAGTTTTCTATTCTTTATATGTTGATCAAAGAAATTTTCTGCATTTATTTTTGTTTGATATTCAACATCTAATGTTTCATCTAACCAATGAGTTATTTTTTTACCTGGTGTAAATGCTGAATGATCCTCATTTGGAACACCGCTATCTGGTCCTGTATTCCCTGCTAAAAACATTTCATCATCTAGTTTTAGTTTTTCCAATAATCTTTCTGCTACCTTAATATGTGCCACCCATGTTGCCATGTTTTTCACCCCATTTTTCATCTATTATTATATTCTAAATTATACCACTTCACCCTTACCTATGACAGCTTGTACATGCATCCTCCAATTTATTGCGACAGCTTGTCCAACCCACTCCATTATCCTCATTCTCTTATATATATTTGGTATGTGTTTTTAAAAAATGTTGATACTGTATAATGCTTTTAATATATTATACTAGTCAAATTTTTGCTCATCTAGTCGGATTGCATATATTTTGTATTTCAATTAATTGTTTTTTTAAAGAACAAATAACTTCATCATCGCTCTCTTCTTCTATCCCATTGTACTCTAATGTAACTATATCCGGACTTGTGTAATTAAGAACCCATTCTAACAAATTGTAATCTTCTGTTTCCATAGCTTGATGTGTATCTTTAGGAAAACCATCTTTATCATAACCTGAACCATTAATGTGAATTTCTTTAACAAAACTAAGTGGTAACTCCCGTATATAATCATATACATTCCATCCATGAAATTGTGCTGTAATCTTTGCGTGTGTTAGATCAAGCAAGAAGGATACATCATTCTCAATAAATAATCGTTTAAATTGCTCTGGCTTAATATAAGGGTAATGATCGAATACTACACGGTCTACCTGTGTATCCGGAGTGTTTTCAAGCAACAATGGTACTCCTATATTCTTTTTAAAAATCTGAATCTGTTTACACATATGTTCATATATATTTTCATCGGTCATACCAGGATACATTTCTGAATTCTTTATTGAAAGATGAAGTCCATAATGTGGAGAATTACAATTTTTAAGAAGTCTATTTGCAAGATTAAAATCTATTATTTCTATATTTTTCATTCCAGTATGCTCAAAATATCCTAATCCATGTAGTAGAATTGGCCGCATTAAACGCATGGTTAAAAACTGTTCATTAAATGTCCCGTATGCACCAGACTTAATATAATCTACTTTAACAACATCTTTTTCAAGAAGAAATTTCAAAGCTGTTGACCAATTACACCCAATTTTCATATTAAACTTCACTCCCCCATGTTATCAAAATAAAAATCTTTTTAGCGTTTTCATATTATTTTGTCACAAACTTTTTATTAGAATCTCTACCATTCATTCTCCCAATGAGTTATTTCCTTATTCGTAGTTTTTTCTCGCTTTTTGCTTAAAACAAATATTACTTAAATTTATAATTTATGAACCATTAATCACTTGTCTAATAATATTTAATTAAACCCTTCTCAATTAATATATCTAAGATAATATTGGAAGCATCTTAAATAAATCGCTCCATCATATCTTCTGTCAAATACTTAAATTCTTTACTAAATTCACTTTCATTCTTCTCACTATAGTAATCCACAATATTTTCTTTTTGTTTTATTAAAGCACCTTTAGGAAAATAATCTAAATAATCAGGAATCTCTTTGATATGTTTATATACCCTATTAAAGATACACTTCTCATTCTCTTTCAAATATTTATAGTCAATCCCATACCAATCTTTCTTAACCTTATGTACAAAAGTCATATCTACTGGAAATCTATCTCTATATTCTTTGTTTTATATGAGCTACCCACGTTGCCATACTTTTTCCCCCTTAACTTTACACTAATCTTATAATCATTTTGAATATTCTTAAAAATAACTTTTCACCTATAAGTTTTTGTATTTTTAATATATTTTTTTAATTATTATTTTTCCCTATGCCTTAACCCTTAAATACTCACAAGCTTTAGTAACCATTTTAAGATGATCTTTATGCCATTCTGTAATATTCTTATAATTATAAAATCCTACTTCTGAACTTTCAAAAGATGATTTTAAATCGCCCTCTATAACTTCACAATGAAATAAAATATGATATGTAGTATGTGGTTGTCCGTATTGCCCAGGTAATCTAGTAAATATATCGATGATTCCTTTTACCTTCACCTTAAGTCCTGTTTCTTCATAAATTTCCCTTTGCACTGACTGTTCAGGACTTTCCCCTACTTCAGCCCAACCACCAGGAATTCCCCATTGATTATCATCTGCTCGTCTTTCCAAAAGAATCTTCCCATCTTCTGAAAAAACTACTCCATTAACCCCAACCTTTGGAGTTATATAACCTAGTTCATTTTTAAAACGTTCTAAAATTATTTTTTCATCTATACCGCAAATATTACTATATTCACCACTTGCAATTTGAAGTAATACTTCATATCTAATACGGTCATACTCATTATCTGCATAACATAAACCATTTTGTGCTATTGACCGAATTTCATCTAAAAGCTCTACAATATTCTTCATCTACTCTTCCCCCAGTAAATATAATTATTTTATTACTATTTTTTCTATATTAAACTCTAGTAATATCATTTAAACTTTTCTCAAGTCCACGCTCTCTCAATTCTTATGAACTGTCCCAAAGTTTCCTCATTGTTGGTCAAGTTTGTCCAAATCACATCATTATTGTATGATAAACATAACTTATGAACCGTCCCTAACTTGTCCTTCCCCATACTCACTCAACATTCACATTTCTCTTAGAAAGAAAAAACGAGCAATTGAAAATATACATTCTATTATCAACCACTCGCTTATCTTTAAATTAAAATGTACACAGTAATACTATAATCTCCAATACAGATATCCGTATTCCTCAGCTTCTTTCTTGTTAAGAATTCCTTTAACATCCACTAATACCATGTTTGATGTTTGCTCATCAACAGATTCTACTGCAACTTCTCTATATTTAAATTCTTCTTTTGAATGTCCTTTGAAAAATTTTCTGTATCTATCAAAATTCAACTCTTTGTATTGGTCATGCCCAACTGAAACTATAATTGCATCAACATCTTTTATCTCTTCTATATCTACAAGTTCAATTCCATATTCTTCTCTTACTTCTTCTTTATCAGCCATGCAATCAGTTATCTTAATATCAACACCATATTCATTAAGCTCATTGATTATATCTATTACCTTAGTATTTCTTATATCTGGACAGTTTGCCTTAAATGTTAGTCCTAGTATACCAATCTTAGCTTTACTCACATTCTTTCCAGCTTTAATTAAATTCTTAATAGTTTTCTCAGCTACAAATTTACCCATACCATCATTAACTTTTCTTCCTGCTGCAATAACCTTTGATTCATGTCCAAATCTCTCAGCCTGATGTACAAGGTAGTATGGATCAACCCCTATACAGTGTCCTCCAACTAAACCTGGCTCAAACAACAAGAAGTTCCATTTTGTATTTGCTGCTGCAATAACTGATTGAGTATCTATTCCCATTCTATCAAATATCATTGCAATTTCATTCATGAAAGCTATATTTAAATCTCTTTGTGAATTTTCTATTATTTTTGAAGCTTCAGCCACTTTTATACTCTCTGCTCTATGCACTCCTGCTTCAACTACAAGTTCATATACTTTAGCTATTATATCTAATGATTCCTCATCCATTCCTGATACTACCTTAACGATGTTTTGTAATCTATGAACCTTATCTCCTGGATTTATTCTCTCCGGTGAATATCCAATTTTAAAGTCTACTCCACATTTTAATCCTGATTCTTCTTCAAGTATTGGAATACAAATCTCTTCAGTTAACCCTGGATATACTGTTGATTCATAAACAACAATTGATCCTTTTGTTAAATTTCTTCCTATTGTTTTAGAGGCTCCAATTACAGGTCTTAAGTCTGGAGTCTTATCCTCATTGGTTGGAGTAGGAACTGCAACGATGTGAAACTTAGCATCTTGTATTCTCTTCTCATCCCAACAAAAAACTGCTGTTGTATTCTTTACTGCTTCATTACCAACTTCCTCTGTCATATCTATTCCCTTATGGTACATTTCAACTTTCTCTCTATTCACATCAAACCCTATAACATCAACCTTTTCAGCAAAAGCTATCGCCAATGGCATACCTACATATCCAAGCCCAATTATAGATATCTTCTCTTCTCTGTTAATAATTTTCTCGTATAAATTCATTTAAATTCCCTCACTTATCATTAATTATATTAAATAATCCTTACATATTTCTATTTATAATTTCAAAACATAACTTTTCATAATCCTTGTACTATATTTTTATACCAATATTCCATTGGTATGGTCAACCTTTCCAAAGATATTGTTATAAAACTTTAATCTTTTCATTAAATTTATTCAATTCTTTCACATTTCTTTACCATTTGGTTCAAAAAGAATCAAATTAGAAACCATTCTTTATGTTTGCCTTAGTTTACCAAAATTAACTTTTGATTATTCAAGCTTGAAATATCCTATACTTATATATTAACTGTTTTTCCCATATAACTCAATCATTCCTTCTTGAAAAATACCTTAGTTTTTTGCTTGTTAACACATAAATTCCATAACATATTGACTATTTTCAGTCATTATATTCAAAATAACATTTGTTTAACTTGTCTATTTTTTTACAAAGTTATTATCTATTGCTACTTAACTGATAATTGTTGATTGAAAGAATTTTTAACACCTACGATAATCAAAGACTTCGAGAAAAACAATATATTTTCAATAAAATAATTATTGTAACTCGAAATAAGTTTTAAGGGTAGATAAGACAAGCTTTATCTACCCTTTTAAAACTACTCTCAGAATTTTGTTCAAAGATCACCGCAATTCTTATTTTCATTTTTCTTAGTACTTTTTTTCAAATCAATCACAATTACTATTTTATATACTATTTTGTAATATGATGTTATAATATCTATGTTTTGCAAATTCAACTTTACAAAGTGGATTTAATCAAAATCTTAATTCAGATAAGACTAAGGAGTGATAGACATGAGTGAAGCTGTAAATACTGAATTAATTCATGAGGAAGGAAGATCTTTAATAAGTGTGATTCTATTATTTATTAAATTAGAATTACTAACAAATTTAGTAGCTTCTCCTTTTATAATAATTTCATTTGTTCTAGACGACTATAAACTATATGAGGCATGTATGTTTGTAGAGATAATAGGATTAATACTTTCCTATTTTTATGTAGTATCTAAGCATTGTAAAAAAGAAAAATTTAAAATAAGAGTAAAACAAAAATTCCCAATTAGATTTCTTGTGTATATGCTTTTAATTCAAATTAGCTATACATTATTATATGAGACTACACTAGGTGCTTTTCTTAATAGATTTGAGGTAAGTAAAAACTTAATAGAGTCAGGTGAATTATGGAATTCTGCTGTAATCTTTGGATCTATAAGTGTATGTATAATTGGTCCAATAGTTGAGGAACTTTTGTATAGAGGTGTTTTGTTAGAGCATATGAGAAAAAGGTACAACCCTCTTGTAGCTGTGTTAGTATCCTCTTTGTTTTTTGGCATAGTGCACGGTAATCTACATCAAGGAGTTGGATCATTCTTTTTTGGATTATGTCTTGGAATAGTCTACGTAAAAACTAATTCTATACTTGCTAGTATATTTTTGCATATGGTAAACAACTCCTTATATACGTTTACTAACTATCCTTTTGTTGATATTCATGCAATGGCTCCTGTAGTAATAATTATATCTTTAGCTTTATTAGTTATCTCTTTACTACTTATAAGTAAGACTAAAATAGATGAAAGTAAGAAGTTCAATTTTAGATTCTTGGAAAAACATAATCTAGCGCAATAGGACAGAGGAGTGATTGACATGAGTGAAATTACAAACAATGATTTATCTAATAAGGATGGAAGGTCTTTAATTGGTGTAATTCTGTTATATATTAAATTAGAATTACTAATACTATTAGTAAGCCTACCTTTTATATTAGCTTCATATATTCTAAAAGATTATATACCATATGAAGCTTGTAGATTTATTGAAATAATAGGATTAATATTTTCCCATTTATGTGTGATATATCTTCACTGTAAAAAAGAAAATTTCAAGATAAAAGTAAATCAAAAATTACCAATTAAATTTTATGTATATATACTTTTATTTCGACTTAGTTATGGTTTGTTATATGATAGTACTATAGGTGCTTTTCTTTATACATTTGAGCCAAGTAAAACTATAACTGAAAGAATGACTTCCATAGCATCTGGTAATATCTTTCCAATTATCAGTGCATGTTTAATTGCTCCAATAGTTGAAGAACTTTTGTTTAGAGGTGTGTTCTTAGAGTATCTTAGGAAAAAATCTAGCTGCATTACTGCCGTTTTAATATCATCTTTATTTTTTGGTTTAACACATTTTAATCTACATCAAGGGGTCGGAGCATTCTTTTCCGGATTATTTTTAGGATTTATATATCTAAAAACAAATTCATTACTTCCATGCATATTTCTTCATATGGCACATAATTCTTTTGTTGTATTGATTACTTATTTTTCTATCTACCCTAATGAAATATCTCCTATTATAATAATTATATCAGCAGGGTTATTAGTTATATCTTTACTGCTTATAAATAGGACTAAAATAGATGAAAGTAAGAAGTTTAATTTTAGATTCTTAGAAAAACATAATCTTGTTCAATAAATAAATCTAAATTAATTCAATAAAGAGAGACAAGCTTACATGTTTTTCTCTCTTTGAATGGGTAGGTGAAGTAAATGTCAGATAAAAATAACATAGTAGTTGCTGTTAAAGGTCTCATCTTAAACAAAGGAAAAATATTAATTATTAAACGTGCTTATGATGACGAAGTTAGTCCTGGGGATTGGGAATGTGTTGGTGGTAAGATTGAGTTCGGAGAAAATTTAGAAAATGCTCTTATAAGAGAAATTAAGGAGGAGGTTGGTCTTACTGTTACTGTGGAAAAACTTTTATATGCCACAACCTTTAAAACTAATCCAACTAGACAAGTTGTTATTATTACATATTTATGTAGGAGTACTGAAGATACAGTTATACTATCAGATGAACATATAGAATATAAATGGGCTACAAAAGACCGATTGAAAGAATTTTTAATACCAGAGATAATCAACGACTTCGAGAAAAATAATATTTTTTCAATAGGAGAGCTATTGTAGTAAACGCTTATAAAAAAGAGTAGATAAGACAAGCCTTATCTACCCTTTTTAAATTACTCTCTGGATGTTGTTCAAAGAACTCTGTAATTCTTATTTGCAATATATGTTACATTTACACTGCCTTCTCTAAGGTTAATAACTCTTTAATTAAACAGCTAGTCTTCTCAAATGTTAAAGGCTTTCTTATTTTTCTGTAATATTCTAAAGATACACCTACCACATCTAATAATAACCTAGATTCCATTAACTCTATATCAGATAGTTTAAGAAGCTTGCATATTGCCATATCTGAATGTCCTTGATTACAATAAATCTCTCTTAAGTCAGCCTTCATCTGATTGATTTTAGATGGTTTAGTATATAATCCTACCTGTTTCCCATCAAGTCTTTCAAAAATATAACCTTTCTGATTTACTATAACTTCTATATCTTTTTTTTGAGATATTACGTCAAGCATTATTAACTCTATCATGTTCATGTTAATAATCTCAACCTTTCCATCTCTTAATTCCAATATTTCTATTCCATGAAAGAAATGTCCGTTATCGGTATACTTCTTTCTAAAATTATCTTCTCCTATTAATTCTAGTTCCTTTTGTAATGTCTGATTTACATGCATTTAGTCATCCCTCCATATTTAAGGCATATTCAAATAAATAACCGTTGAATCTTTGATTTGTTATTTATTTTCATATACCTAGCAAGCACTTATATTCACTTAAGCAAGGAGGATTAAACCTTACCCTGAGAAAGCTTACTATAGTCACCTTTAAGTATAGCATATCTTTTGTTTGGATTTAATCACATTCATATTCAAATCTCTTTTAGGTTAACTTTAGTTACATACTCCTCTAACAAAACTCATTCACTGTTTCCATTGCAACTTCTTGGAGAAATAGCGCTCTCTCATAAGGTATATCAAAAGTATATTCTAGTCCAATTGGATTTTCATTTAGCAATATGCCATAGAATACACATGCAGCTAAGTACGTCCCATCTTCATTCGGATGACTATTATCTTCATCCCATAAATTTATAGTATCGTCCTTTTGTAATGCTCTCTTCCACGCTAGTCCAACCGGTGAAACCATAGAATCAATCTCCTGTGCTATTTTTGTATATCCGATTTTCAAAGCTTCTTGTGTACTCTCAAAATTCTCGAATCCATTTTCAGTATCCCCATATCGCCTTCCCCAAGTCATAAACAAAACTGTCTTCGCCGCTATTTGTTTCGCCTTATTATTAAGCATTCTTACACTTGGATACATCTTTTCTTCCCGTTCTTTTTCAATTGCAGGGATTTGGCTTTGCTCTTGCAAAACAATATAGTCCCATTTATTCTCTTTAAATTTGAGATTAACCACCTCACTAAGCGGATTTCGCTCTTCCAAAAAGTCTTCTAATGTGGCTCCACCTTTTGTAACAGAGTCAACAGTTAAATTATAGCCTCTCTCTCCAGCTAATTGTGATAATACCTTTGGCAAGTCATTCATATAAGTATAACTGTTACCAATAAATAATATTGTCTTTTCTAAGTTCTTCATCTATATTCCTCACTTTTTATTTATCAAATCTCACTTTCACTTATCTCTTTACAGCAATTTACACACAATTAAAATCATAAAATTTCTATATATTTGGGACAAACATTACTAAAAGGGAACGGTTCATAATGAGTTAAGATTTACTTGTAGACTTTTTCTAATCACAACTTTTTATGAACCGTCCTTGGTTTATCTACTTTAAATCCTAGTTCTATTTATAGAGCTATATGAATAACATCCGTAACTCTCGTACCATTCACTTAGGGATATCGCTATGTATATGTATAACTCCTCCCCTTACTATAATACTTCTTCAAGTGTAGGTAGTGCTGAAATTGCCCCAAGTTTAGTACACACTATAGCTCCCACCTTGTTTGCAAAAGTTGTTATTTCAACTAGTTTATCGAAATCCTCCCTAACTTTTTTGCAATCACTGATATTGCTTAATTGATATAGATACGCTCCCACAAAAGCATCTCCTGCCCCTGTTGAATCTATTGATTTTATCTTTATACTCTTAACTATTCCACTCTCAATACCATTTGAAATGAATGTTCCATCCTTCCCTAAAGTAACACATACTATCCCTGCACCTAGCCTGTGGAATTCTTCTACACCCTGTTCAAGATTTTCTTTCTCACTAATAATCTCCAATTCCTCATGGCTAACTTTAATAAAGTCAGCTCGCTTTATGCACTTTCTTGAAACTTCAATAAACTCCGATAGTCTTCCTTTCCATAAATCCACTCTGTAATTAGGATCAAAGGAAAAGAAAATATCCCTATCATAAGCTATATCCATAACCTTTAAGTAAGTTTCTTTACTATCGCCACCTAGAAGAGCAGTTGCCGATCCAAAGTGTAGAATTTTAGCTTCTTTTATCTTATCCAAATCAATCTCATCATATTGCAGGAACTCATCAGCCCCTCTGTTGAATACAAAATCTCTTTCCCCATCATCTTTTAAGGATACAAAAGCTAATGTTGTATTTTTCTCTTTATCCATAATAAGCATGTCAGTATTGACACCCTCTTTATCTAATGTTTCCTTTAAGAATACCCCAAAAGGATCAGCACCAACCTTTCCAATAAACGCAGCTTCTCCACCTAACTTTGAAATTGCAGCTGTAACATTCGCAGGCGCTCCCCCAGCCTTCTTTATAAAATTAATTCCTTCTGATAAATCAACCTTTCTATCTGAACAAATAAAATCTATCAACAATTCACCAACACATATAATATTTTTATTTTTAATTCTAATCACTCTCCATTTTACTCTCTATTCTAAAGTGTGTAGCTTATTTATATACCAAGTTAAGGGACGGTTCATAAATATTTATACTCTGTTCTTTGGACAAGTCATATCAAAACATATAGTTTTTTTTTCATTTCTTATGTTAATCGGAACAAATCCTACTTATTCCATCACCCGTATTTTTATGAACCGTCCCCTGCTCGTTATCCTTGTCCATTTTAAATACTTAATGTATGTGAATCAACCTTTTTTTCATAACCCACTGGGTAATGTTAATCTACAAGTAAAATATATACAATAACAGTATATATTCTACATAGATTTTATAAGTTAAAATAAAGTTACAGAAATTGTCTAATAAATTGATACTCCTATAGCTTTGTTAGAAAATCATATAAATTGTGATTCATATGTAATCATCGGGAGTTTATTGAACAACCATTACATATAAGGGGACGGTTCATCAAAAGTTGTGGATTAGCTTGTACTATCTGCTAATCTTAACTTCTTATGAACCGTCCCCTACTTAATTTTGCTTGTCCAGTCTATCGTTTCTTAAAACTTATGAACCGTCCCTATTCTTTCTTACCTCATATACTTCCTTTAATTACTTATTATTTACCAATTAGAAAATATTCTATGAAATGCGTAAAAATATTTAAAATAATTACGATAATAATATTAATACTAATGAGGAGTGATTAATTATGGAAAGAATTGACGTTTTTAAGAAGAATCAGCTTGAAATTAATCAATTTATAGTAAAAATTTTAAAATTAGCATTTGTTTTATTAGCAGCAGATATTGTGTTTCTTTTTATAAGAGATAAAGGGATACAAGTGAATTTAATGAGAATACTTTTTTATTCGCAACTTATTATTCTCCTAGCACCAATATTAATATATAAACGTTTAAAAAATAAATTTATATTCAAGAATATATCTTCATTTTTTTTGCAATTATGTTGTTTTATTATATTTCTGACTAGTGGTATATCAACAGTATTAATTTGGATTTTACCTATATCCTTAGCTGGACTTTATAACGACTACAAATTTGCAAAAAAGGTAGTCTTAACTACAGTTCCATTGATAATTTTGTCAATGTTTTTATTGGTATCTCTCACACCATACTCTTTAAGCTTACAGAATTACAATGATGCTTTTCAAAATTCAGTATTTATAATTTTTCAATTAATTCTAATAGGCGAAATAACTATTTTTACATCTAAAATGAACAATAAAGCAATAACAGAAAGTGAAAAAATGAGATTGGAAATTAATAATGTTCTAAAAAAAACATTAGATTCATCAAAGTTATTAAGTGATGATGTTGATATACTCAATAATAATATGAATACTGCAAATACATCTATTGAAGATATAAGTGTTTCTATTCAGAATATTGTTAGTAAATCCAATAACTTTGTGAATCACATTAATAATACAGAGAAAGCTGTGGATAAAATCGGAAAATATATTATAGAAGTACAAGGTAAAATGGGAGAGATTATTGAGGAAAGTATTGATGTATCTACATATTCAAATGAAAATAAAAATAAACTTGTAGAAATAACTGAAGAAATTGAGAAAACAAAAGAATTTGCTGAAAAGTCATCTGAAGCTGTTAAAACCTTAATATATAGCAGTAAAGAAATAAAAGAAACTGTAGATTTTATCGAAAATATTTCTAAGAAGACTAACCTTTTAGCATTAAATGCATCTATAGAAGCAGCCAGATCTGGAGAAGCTGGAAAAGGATTCGCCGTCGTTGCAGAGGAAATAAAAAAACTTTCAACACAATCAGAGGAAGCTACTCAGAGAATAGGCGATATACTAACAAATATTACATATGATATAACTGAAGTTGAATCGTCTATAAATAAAAACACTAATATAGTTCATGATAATATTAAGTTTATAAAAGAAAGTGTATCTGGGTTTGATAATATGTTTAACTTACAGAATAAGATAATTAACAATATTGAAGACAGCAGTATGGTAATGGGTCAATTGAGTCAAAGTGGATCAGATATCAATATAATCATAGATAACCTTAAAAATATCAATGAACTAAATCATAACGAACTTAGCGAAATATCTGCCTTAATTGAAGAAGTCAATGAAAGTTATAGTGAAATAGCTCATCGTACAAATAATATTAATAATAAAGCTACAGAATTAGCATCAATGAAAAGTAATTAATAATATATTGTTATAATTTTTCAAGGGACGGTTCATTAAAAGTTGTAATTAGCTTGTACTATCTGCTAATCTTAACTTCTTATGAACCGTCCCTAGTTTGTCCTTTTAGGCCTCAAATACTTCGTTTAATTCCTCAGTTCCTTCTACTACAAATTTTCCATCTCTGATTATATCTATTTTCTCTCCATCAAATGTGACAACAGATATGAAATCAATCTCCTCATATGGTAATGTGATATCTGTATGAACATTTGTATATGCTTCATCAACATTTTCTTTTCTCTTTATTGAATGTTCGTTATCCTTTGCCACTATCTCCTTCTTATTAATCAAATTATAAACCTTAAGATCTTCTGCCCTGCTATAACAAGTATCTCCTATTGCAAAGTGAGGACCCATTTTCTCAATTATAAGAACAGGTAGTACATCTATAATGTCATATTTTTTAGCCATCATATATGCAACTGTATTAGTTCCAATTGCAAACTCACCTAATGGCAATTTATCATGTAGTTCCAAAAGATTCTCTTTAACATATTGTTTATTCTTTTCTTCATCATCAAAGTTTGTACAACCATATGAATCTACATATCCATCTTTGAATTGAAGTTTAAGATTTTCATATTTAAGATCTAAGAAAGTTTCCCTAAGATGAAGAACTCCTTCTGTTCCTTTTAACTGCGGAGTTGTGAACACTTCTCCTAAAGGGATGTTTACATCTGCTACGCAATTAAAGAAGTTAGTTTCCTTATCACTATCATTTAACTTAGGAAGCTTAACTTTAATATCAGTTTCATTGCCATCTTTCCCTTTGATATGAATATAATCACCTTTATCAAGAACATCTATAATATGTTGCTGAATAATCTCATATTTCTCATTCTCCATCATATTCATCTCAAGAGTATCCTCAAATATTTCTTCAAATCTCTCTCCAATCTCTGGAGTTGGAAATGCAATTATACAGAATGATGTATTCTCATCTGGGTAAAACTCATCAATTATTTGGTTAGTTTTTGATTCCATAATATTGATATATCCTTCTTGTTCAGAGGATATTTTTATGCTTTGCTCCTTCTTCTCAGGATTGAATGGCTTTTCACCAAAAGCTTCAATAATTATTGGACCAGTAGCTCTATCAAAATACTTCTTATTTAATTCAAATCCCTCTTTATATTTTTGAATAAATAATTCTCCATACTCTTTTGTGAAGAATAATCCTCTATCAAACTTATGATCATATGAATATTGTTTATTTATATCACTAGATAATACTCTCTGAATTGTAAAAGATAATCCAACTTTATTCAATTCCTCAATCATAGCTCTCAAAATCACTTCTTGTCCAATTGAATAAAGAACAGGTACACTATCTCTATCCCCTCTATCCTTATTTTCTACAATAAATCCTCTCAAGTAGGCATCCACTATGGATTTTGCTAACTTATTAATTTTCTCTTTAGGATATTTATTTAAAAACTCAGCAATCTTCATTTCATCTTCACTGATATACTTTCCATACTTGAAAAGGTATCTCAAGTCATTCAAATCATCATTTTTGAATAAATCGGTATACTGTGTAAATTCATGGTTCAGAGCTTCTTTCCAATATAAATAATCCCCTTTGAAGATTTCCTCTTCGCTACTTATAAACTCACAAACCATAATTCTAATATTTTTTTCTATATCATCTTTTCTACAAGCAACGGCTTCGTATATTTCTATAAATAATCCAGCTAAACTAGCTAGATCTATGACTCTTCCTCTAAATATATAAGGAACACATTCAATTATATTTATATATATATAAGATAATGGCTGCCCAGCATCTTTTCCTAACTTATTAACCGCATATCTAGGATTAGCAAAACTCTTTTCATAATTCTCTGAATTAATGTCACTGTATAATTCTAAATTTTCTCTTTTAAGCTCTTCAAATGAAAGCTTTGTAAAATGATCATCATTTAGAGTTTCTTGTTTTTCTATTAACTTGATTAAGAATTGTCCTACTGTACTAAAATACTCATTTATTCCATATTGGAACCCTTCTGAATTCTTTTCTTGTGTTAGAAATTCTTCACTAGTTTGAACAACCACTCTCAATTTAATTAACTGATTCTCCAACCCCTCTATAGCTTTTAAATTTTTTTCTCCATAAAATTCTCTATTTATAGCCATCTATTTTCCCCCTAATTTCATTTATAATGTATTATACTTTTGCTAAACATACCCTATACAATAAAATCTTAAATTAATACCCTATTTATCTAGTCCTATGCCTCTTTAACTCTCACAAGCCAGTCATTAATTAATGAATTAAATAATTTTTCCTGTTCTATATGTAACTGATGTCCTGCTCTATCCAATATAGAGAAAGTCGCTCTCGGAAAATTCTCCAATATATTCCACGCATCCTTATACCCAACACAAATGTCTTGTTTTCCTAACAATATAAGAACAGGTTTATCAACTTTTTTATCTGCCTTATCTACATCAAATGAAAACCCATAACCATTTTGTTGAATCCTTTGTAAAAAATCGCCATCTGCCATATCAAACCCAGGCATTAGTTCATTTTTCCATCTTTCATAGATTCTTTTACTTTGAACCACAAAGGCATAATTAAGATCTTCAGCATCCTCTTCTGGTAGTTTTGATAATAACTTATCATCTTTTAATAAAACAACATTCTCTTCAACCCTTCGTTTTTTATGATCTGGTATTATAAGTGGACAAATTAATAACATACCATCTATCCTATCAGCCATTTTGTGAATTATTCCTCTTGCCAGATATCCACCATATGATTGACCTGCAAGTAGAAAATTTTCATTGGGTATGATTTTATCAATAAAACTAATTAAAATATCAAGCATATCATCAGAACTCTTAATCCATTCTGCCCCCTCTGATTTCCCCATACCTGGCAAGTCAAGATATATTCTTTTATAACCATCTTTATCACTAAATACAGGTTCCATACATCCAGCCATCATTCTGTGTTCTAAATAATAACCATGCAGCATAACAATTGGTTTTCCCTCACCTATGATTTCATAGTTTATAGATACATTTTTTATCTTACATTCCATTGTTTTTCTCTCCTTTTCTCTAGTACTTTCGACGCATTTATTTCAATTGGGGACGGTTCATTAAAACTTATACAACGCTTGTCCAATTGACCTCTTCTAAATCTATGAACCGTCCCTTGCTTGTTCAATTGTACTCTTGTATATTTATACATCATTTATATCTCTATTAATTGGTCTTCTCATAGATAATAGTATAGGATCAAAATATTTTTCCCAGAATTTATTTGCATATAAATTTGCACTTTCAAAGTCAACATGAATGTATGGAATATCATGTTCACGGCAATAATCATTTGCTGTTTTTAATAAATCAATTCCAATTTTTTTATTCCTATATTCTGATTTTATGTATACACCTATTTCATCAATCAAACCACATTTTTTTACAGTCATATTAATCACATCATTATCATCGGCAATACTTAGATTAATAAAACCTACTGGAACTTCTTTATCCCATGCAATAAATACATTATCCCTTGATATAAATTCTAAAATTTCTTCCTTGCTATACTCTTCCCTATTCAAAAACAATGGCGCTGAAGCATAATATTTATTTGATTCTTCTACTAACTCATATAAAATATCTATATTTTCAGCAGTAGCTTTTCTGACTTCGCATACAGATTTTTCATTTGAATGAATATTTACATCATTAAATGCATCTATTAAATATGAGCCATAACCTAAATCAAATAAGATATTTTTCAACTTTACATCATTAAAAAATATAGTCCACATGTGATTAAAGATATTATTATTAACCCATTCTTGTGAAATAGTCTTATACAATGCTAAATACACACTTTCTTTATATTCTTCAATAGCAGCATGTCCTATCGCAGGACAAAATGCTGAATCTTCTCCATTGAAAGGAAACACATCATATGTTAAAAAACCTACTACTCTATTATCTAATTTTGCAACAATAGCATTATTATTTTTAATTTTCCAATTTAAAAATCTTTCAACTGATTTTGTATCATTCTTCCAAAATGATGGAAAAGAACTCTTATCACAATAACGGTTATATTGATTATGCCATATATCCTTTGCCTCATTAACATCTGCTAATTCCATATTACTTATTTTTATTCTATTAATCATTCTCATTTCCCCCAATATCATTTGTTTAATAGGGACGGTTCATTCAAACTTATAAATACTTGTCCCAATTCCCTCTTCTAAAAAATCTATGAACCGTCCCTTGTTTGTCCATTCTCCACTCTTTATATTTAAATCACAGTTTTAATGAACCGTCCCCAATTGGCACGCTTGTCCAATCATCACTCTTCATCTATTCAACATTATTACCCCTCTCAAACTTGTATAACATAAACTTTCCCCTATTCTCTATAAAGCCTTTCCAAATTCAACACTATCTTCTCTTATACACTTCTCTAACCGCACTCTTAACCCAGGCATCCACTCTGGCTCATTCTCAACAACCTCTTCACATGATCTTACCGTACGCATATATCCATATAGATTCCCGAACCTTTTAAATATATCCCTATGTTTAAATATTTCTTCATCTATTTCTTTCTCACTTTTATATCCCTCTAAGAACGCCTGTTCAAAAGACTCTTTATCCTGTGCTTCTACTTCTTCTGCTATACTCTCTAGTGCTTGAACAATATCCATCACAAACCAATGATACATAGAATCATCAAAATCAATCACAGTCATAGTATTATTTTCAACATTATAAATAATATTATCTAACTCAAAATCGTAGTGTATCAATCCAAAGTTTGAATCTTCTATTGGAAGAGTCACAAAAAACTCTTTCAATAACTCCAACTCCTTAAGCGCTAATTTATCATCAATTGTCTTTAAATATATTTTCATTTTTTCGAATACATCCAAAAAACTAGACCTATTCTTCTTTTCACACTCTGTACTCAAGTTGTGCAATTTTCCTAGATTCTTTCCATGTTCATACATTATACTTTCATTTAATTCTGCGTCCTCTAGGCTTCCACCTTTTGCTCCTTTAAAAAGAGATGCTATAAATGTTCCATACTCTGTTTCGATAATTTCAACTCTCTTGTTTGATTTTGAAGGTATAGATTCTACTGCTTCATATCCTTTATTTCTTAGATATTGCACAAATTCTATCTCATCAACAACTTGCCCATATTGTTTTTCCTCAATAGGAGCATATCTTAAAAACATTATTTCTCCATCTTTTTTTACAATATATATAGAATTTGATGAAGCTCTATAGAAGCTAGTAACATTCTCACCATTTTTAAAACGATTCCAACCTTCATCCTCTGTATTTATTACTTCATTCCCATCTATCCATAACTTCAGTATTAATTCTGCTAACTTATCATTATTAATTAAATATTTCAATTTCATCATATATACTTCACTCCATGATTTCTTATTTTATAAAACCTCCAACCGAAATTAAACTATTAGTTCGTATGATTACGTGCTTCATTCCGCTCACTCCCATCTCAAGTTTATAGTCATTACTTCTATTTTATAATCTTTTAACAACAAAAAATAGGTATCATTTGATTATAATCAAATGATACCTATTTAGAAAACAAGCGGGGGACGGTTCATAAACCTTCCGTAATACTTGTCCTATCGACTTTTCCCAGGAAATTTATGAACCGTCCCCGGTTTATCTTACTGTTTATACCATATCTAAAGTAGACATCCACCAATTAACCTTTAATCTATCTGCTAACTGTTTTAACTCCTCAGTCAATTCAATATCATCATACCAAAATCCAAATATTTTTCTAATAAATGCATTCCTAATATTTTTATCTGTTTTTTTATCCATGTACTTCAATTTATCCTTAATTTCCTCACATTCAATTCCTTCAATGTTGACTACAAGTTTTTCTTTCATCATTTCCCATACACCATCATAATCCGTGATCTTTATTGATCCACAATTATTGATTATAATATCTCCTGATATATACTTTAATAGCTTATTTATAGGACTATCTCCATATGGTGCTAATATGGTCACCTTCTCTAAATTTTCTTTCTTCATATGATTCATAAGCAACTTAACTGCACAATCTACATCTCCTTGAATCTCTGGAATAAAATCTGTATTCTTTCCATACTGAACAAAATACGCTTCCTTACCATTTTCCTCTAGGTATGACCACTTTAAGTTCTTCCTTGAAAGATGAGTTTTCCACATCTCATCATCCCTGACAATTCCACTTTCGAACTTTGAATACATCTTCTTCAGTGATGGAATATGTTCAACTGTTGGAGTCAAAGGATTACATTCTTTTATATCAGGGAAATATCGCTCAATATCTCTCATATAAACAGTTAACTTAAAATAGCTCCCAGCATAGTCCCATCCATAATTTCTATACCTGTATCTATCTCCAGATAACCATGATAAATGATATTTGTCTTCTTTCATTATCTCTATTGCATCATTTAGAGATGATGACATTCCACCCTTGCCTCTATATTCCTCAACTGCAAATACAGATCCTATTCCACCTAAGTCAAGTACTATATCTTGCCCTGCACATTTTGCTCTGAGTTTCTGTGGGAAGATTCCTAATCCACTTGTTATCTCTCCATCTTCCTCATTTATATAATTCCATTGAGCCATCTTTTGGGCTTGTCCGCACTTCACGCCACTCGCACTACTTACATCACCCAAATCATTACTTTCCCCCATATTAACCATATCCTCACTTGGATAAATATGTGGCAGATTCTTCATAAACCATTTATCTTCCTTCATACCATAAGCCTTGTCTAATATTCTAAGAAATTCACTATATCTCTCAATTGGTAGTTTCTTAAGTTTGATTTCCTTATTTTTATTCTCCATTTTCCCACTCCCTATGTATATATCCTTGCTAACTATTAATATTAACTAGATTTATATTTTGATTTCACATTTTCTTTACTGAGAGCTTGTACCATAATTACAATACAATATACTTCCAGCCCTCACTATAAATTCACCTTAGCTATTATTATACTATTTTCACTGTTTAACATGTTGTAATTTTCTTAATAATTAGCATTATATGTATTGTATATTAATTTTTTACCTTCAATAACTTCTCTATATCTTCATCACCCACACTTTCAAATTTTAATAATTCATCATATGGATTTCCACTTAAATTCAAATATTTTGCAAATGCAGGTTCTGTCTTCAATCCATTATTTTTATATTTTATAATTATATCCTTCACTTTACTTCCACCAAAGTTTAAAATTCTATTTTCAATAATCATATGTCTATACCCATTTTGTTTTTCCACAGACAATGCTTCTGCATATAGTTCGATTTCAAATTCATCAACAAAAAAATTCGCCACAAAAACTTCTTTATCATAATAAATCATTCTATTAATAGAAAAATCATTATAATTCCCAAATGAGTTTTGTACCAATTGCTCAAATTTATCAAAATCATAAACTTCACATGCTATATCTAAATCACTTTTTTCAATATCAATTTCTATGGGAATTGTTCCAATTAATATTGGGTCATACCCTTTTAGTATTTCAAAAATATTAGTTTTTATAAGAACATCATAAGCAGATTTTTGTTTTCTTGAGCCACTATATAAATATTTTATATTTCTCCAATCTGATTCCATAAAACCTCCTTGAATATATATTATGTAGTAGTTGTAGCTCATACAGTATTTCTACAATATTTACATTACAAAAAGAACTATTAACTTTTGTTATAGTTCTTTTTGTATTTTTTTACACCAATTACATATTTTATTACTTACATTCTAATGATAAACAATTCCAGAAATAAAATCAATTATTATTCTAATGATTTCGAAATATAATAATATGCAACATATCCTATAACAGTATGCGCCAATACTATAGCCATATTTTTAATCATACTTGTTACATCACCAAATTTTATTATACTCCAAAATCCTTCAAACATTGAATAGGTAGGAATTAGGTAAAATAACTTCTTAAACACCGTAAATTCATTAGGCATAATGAACCCAATAACCGGAACAAATATAAATACAAGTAAAATAACTTTAATATAAATTATCCCCGAAATTAAATCTTTTGAAAATAACCCTAAATACAATCCTAGACATGAAGAACAACATGCCGAAATTAAAGAAAAAAGAAATAAATATTGAAAATAAGCTTTTCCTATAAGAATAACTCCAGTTACTGATGTTATTAAAATTGTACCTATTAGCCCAACTATAATCTTATAAATAATATATTGTTTAGTCGATACTGGCAGAATTTTATTGATATTATTTATACCACATTCGTTCTCTTCAATTATGTTAAAGGCAATCAAAGTACTCCCCATGTATAAAGCAATTATCATTGTTAATGTCATGAGAAAATACTTCATTTCATTATCTGAGTTAGGTAAAATTTCAGTACTTAATTTATTTACAGTATTATTTCCCCTTAAATAATTATCAATCACATCTAAATCTTTCAGAGCCCTAGTTGTCTCATTACCTTCAAGTACATACTTATAATCTCCTGCACTATGCTCTAATACAACTCCTATGATTTCATCTTTTGTAACTAACACTCTTTCTTTAACTTCATTTAAATCAGAGAATTCAGTAACAATTGCAATCTCTCTTAACTTTTTTATTGTTTCATCTGACAAATCATCTTTAATTACTGCAATTTGATTCCCCACGGTCATCATATCTGGGGTATATACCCTTATGAATATTCCTAAGAAAATAGGAAGAAGTATTGAAATAATAATTATTTTATCCCTTAATACAAATTTAGATTGTATATATAAAGAACTAATCATTATACTCCCTCCCTTATCATTTCTCTGTTAATTAGCTTAACATTAATAACAAATAACATTCCCAAAATAATTCCCCAACAAATATAGTAATAAGGATTAAATATTAGATTATTAAAGAAGGCATTATATAAATTATTAAATAAATAATACGTTGGAAAGAATTTAATTCCCGACCAATTAATTGGAGAACTTACAAACAAAAATACTGGAGAAGTAAATAGAATAACTATAATTATATATGCAAATATAAATTGCTTAAAATTCTTATAAATAAGAGAAAATATATATCCTAGTGTCACCATAATGGGTGCTAACAGAAGAATTTGAATAATTACATCCCCAAATACTTTTGAAAAAACACCATAGTCAATATTGATAATGGACAAGATTGTCGCAAAGATTATTTCAATACTTGTAAAAACTAATATCTTCGAAAGAATGAGCAATATCTTGTGTATAGGCATAATACTATATACATTTAAAACTCCCATCTCTTTTTCCTTAAAAAAAATTGCAGCAATTGAAAGAAAGCTTATGGCAGTAATTTCAAAGAATACTACAACGCTAGTCATTTCTAGCCGTCTTTTTATTTCTAAATTTTCTTGTTTTAGTACCTCTACATTAACATCTGTATTATTCCCTTCTAAAAGATTATTGGCATAAAGTTTTTTCATGTTATTTACCTTTGCATCACCTGAGTCCTTTAAAATAATTTTTGATTCACTTCCTATATCTAAAATGCCAATCCCCTCTTTATCTGAATCAAGCTTTTTATATAATTCGTCTTCACTTGCTACAGAAAAAATATTATTTTGTGTGAAAACATCCACAGAATTCTCATCATAAACATAAATAGAATAAGGTTCAATATCTACTTTAGAATAGATAAAACCAATATAAAAGCTGTATACAATCAAAGAACCTATCATAACAAAGATCATTTTACTTTTAAAAATTATCTTTAAATCATTCTTAATGATTGCAAGTAATTGTTTACCCATCTGAGAGCCTCCTCCCTGTGAGTTTTACAAATACATCTTCTAATGTACTCTCTCCTGAATCACCATAAGTAGATTTTAAATTTCTAGGAGTGTCAATAGTTTCTACATATCCATCACTTATAAATGCCACTCTATCACAAAGTTCATCAGCCACAAACATATTGTGAGTGGTCAAAAATATAGTAGTCCCCTTTTCCTTTTCCTTTTTGATAATGTTTTTTATTAATATCGCTCCCGCAGGATCAAGTCCACTAATTGGTTCATCTAAAAAGAGAATTCTAGGATTGTTTATTAAACTACGCGCTACACTGGTTCGTTGCTTCATTCCTTTTGAATAATGCTTAACTTGTTTTTTTCTGTATTCAGTTTTTAATTCCACACAATCTAGAAGTTCTTCTATATCTCTAATATTGCTTTTCTTATAAAAGCTAGAGAAATACTTAAGATTATCAACTGCACTAAGAGTATTATAGAGATATGGTATTTCAAAAAGAACACCTATATCCTCGTAGAACAATCTTGTTTTATTCTTGATATCCTCGTAATTTATTAGAATATCTCCCTGATTACCACTTAGAACCCCCATCAAGAGTTTTTGAGTTGTAGATTTTCCAGAACCATTTGGACCTAAGAAACCAAATATTTCTCCTTCCTTCACATGAAAATTAATATCTTTTAATATTTTTTTATTCTTATAATATCCAAATGATAGATTGTTCACCCTAATCATTTTCATCACCATTTATGTTTTTTTTCTTATTATTTAGTTTCCTTAAAAATTTCATTTTTAATGGTAATGTTACAATTACCACCACAATAATTATCATCCACCAATACAATTCCATACCTAAAAACATCTTGATAACCTCCTATTATTTTGATTAACCTAATATTATCAAAATAATTAATCATCAAGATGTCTCTCATGTGTCATGGATGTGAAATATTAGGCAGGTGAAAATAAATAACAAGTCAAAGATGCGAAGTATATTTGGCAAAATACGAAGAGTTGGGTTCCGTTGATAGTGGTGCTCTCAGCGGGTTCCAAGGATGAAGTAGTTTGCCAAATAGACGAGTGTACTGACTTGTTATTTATTTGAACTTGCCGTATATTTCAAAATAAAAAACTACTCCACTTCCTTCATTTTTTACCCCATATATAAAATCATGTAATTTAAAAATCTCTGATGCCGTGGCTAGTCCAATTCCATTACCACCAGTTTTTTTATTTCTAGATGAATCAAGTCTATAAAATCGTTGCCAAATATATTGTATCTTATCTTCTGGAATAGGTTCACTTGTATTAAAAATACTAACCTTCACCTTATTTTTTTCTTGTTTAACACTTAATTTTATCAAACCATTATCAGTCACATATTTATAAGCATTTAATATTAAATTTGAAATTGCCTTTGCTAATTTTTCTCTATCTCCAGTTATAAAAATAGGTTCCTTTTCAAAGTCACATTCAACATTAAAGTCCTTATTTGCAGAATCTATTAAAATCCTACCTGCAATTTCTTCAATAAGCCTTATGATATCAAAACTTTGATAATTCACTTCTACTGCCCTTGTTTCAATGGAGGATAAATCCAAAAGTTCTACTATAAGATTATTTAATTTATCCGTTTCTTCTATAATAGTATTAATGTACTCAGATTGTTTTTCTGGAGTTATATCATCTTCTATTGCCTCAGCATATGCTTTTACAGTTCCTAATGGCGTCTTGATTTCATGCGCTAAATTGTCAGTAAGATCTCTGTGTATCTTTAACAATTCTTTCTTTTCTTCAATTTCTGTTTCTAAACTCATTATTGTTCTATTTAGTTTACTAGATACCAAATTTAGATTATTAGATAATTCCCCAAGTTCATCATTAGATGAAATATTACATTTTACTGAAAAATCTAATTGTACAATCTTAGATACAGCTTCATTTATTTCTATTAAGGGTTTTGCTAGTATTTTGTTATAATAATACGAAAAGAATAAAATAGAAATTATTGCAACTATAGAGATAACATTAATCTTATTTCCACTAATATTCATTGTAGTTAATTGAGGATATAAACTAAGAAGCAAGAAAATACATATAGCTATCTTTGTAAGCAAAAATACTTTAACTGATATACCATAAAAATATCTAGACTTTATTTTTTTTATATTGTTCATTTTTCACCTCAAACTTATAACCTGATTTAATAAGTGTAATTATATGACGCGCTTCCTCACCTAATTTAGCTCGAATTCTCTTAATGTGTGTATCCACAGTTCTAGTGTTTCCATCATAATCATACCCCCATATGTTTAACAAAAGCTCCTCTCTAGAAAAAACCTTTCCCTGATTTTTCATTAACAATTGTAATAGTGCATATTCTTTATAAGTAAAATCTATTTCTTCACCAAATATACTTATAGTTTGAGCTGATTGGTTCATGCAAATATTTCCCTCTTGAAGTATATCATCACATGAAATATTACTAGCTCTTCTCAGAAGTGCTTTTACTTTTGCAACCAGTACTTTTATACTTATTGGTTTTGTCATATAATCATCTGCTCCCAATTCATATCCTTTTAATTTATCAGATTCTGAATTTTTAGCAGTAAGCATTATGATTGGAGTCATTTTATCTTCTCTTACATATTTACATATAGCAAATCCATCTAAATAAGGTATCATAATATCCAATATTATTAGATCTATAGATTGAGTCTTTAATATTACCATTGCTTCAAGTCCATCTGATGCTTCTAAAATAGTAAATCCATTTTTACTCATATAACTTGATATTATTTCTCTCATATTACACTCATCTTCAACAATTAAAATTTTATTGGGCATTTTACACATCCTTTATCTATTAAGAGTTTTCTAATTTATCTTTTTCACTCAACCTTCCAAATCTTTTTATACATATTTTATCACATTTGTTAATTATTAAAAACTTATATTCCTTTTCTATTTAGATACATCCCCTGCATAGTCTGTCCACTCAATATTTTCCCTTATTCACCATACTAATTTTAAAAATCCCCCCAGCTTGTCCCATCCGCATACATCCTCTCACCAATAAAACTTTTAATGAACCGTCCCCCATTTGTCCTATCCTCACATCCCCTGATAATTCTAATTTTTATCAATCATCCTTGGCTTGTCCATTCTCCAATCTCCATCCTGAAATCACACTTTTTCATGAACCGTTCCTTGATTGTCCAAACGCCACTCATCATACTTTAACAATACTTATGAACCGTCCCTAGCTTGTACTCTCCCCCCATATCATTTTCCTAAAACCGAAGAGAAACAAATCTTTATAAAATCTTTATAAAATTTTTTTAAAAACTTTTAGAAAAACACTTGCCAACGAATAATAATTATTATATAATAATAACTGTAAGATAGATAAAACAAAACAAAATATTAACAAAAGAAAAGAATAATATAAATTGAATTTAATAGAAACAAAAAAATAAATTGGTCAAAGGTCAAAAAAACAATTAACTAGGAGGATTTTATTATGGAAAATATGAAAAAGCACGTTTGTTTAGTATGTGGATATGTACACGAGGGAGAGCATGCACCAGATAAATGCCCAGTATGCTCAGCAGGAGCTGAAAAGTTTCAATTATTAGATGAGAACAACATGAAATGGGTTGATGAGCATAAAGTTGGTATTGCTAAAGGTGTTGATGAGGAAGTAGTTAAAGGTTTAAGAGAAAATTTCATTGGTGAATGTACAGAAGTTGGTATGTACTTAGCAATGAGCAGACAAGCTGATAGAGAGGGTTACCCTGAGGTAGCTGCCGCATATAAAAGAATAGCATTTGAAGAAGCAGAGCATGCTGCTAAATTTGCTGAATTACTTGGTGAAGTTGTAACTGATTCTACTAAGAAAAACCTTGCAATGAGAGTTGAAGCTGAGTACGGTGCTAACAAAGGTAAGAAAGAACTAGCTACTCTAGCTAAGAAACTTAACCTAGATGCTATTCATGATACAGTTCATGAAATGTGTAAAGATGAGGCTAGACATGGTGCTGCCTTCAAAGGATTATTAGATAGACACTTCAAGTAAGAACTTAATGAATATGAAAATCCCTAGAGAAATCAATTCTCTAGGGATTAATTTTTTTAAGAAAGTATGCTAATTAACTTCCATTTATATTAAGCATTAATGCTCTTCGCTACATAGTTTACCATATCAACAACTCTTGCAGAATATCCCCATTCGTTATCATACCATGCTGCTATTTTTATCATGTTATCTCCAATTACCATAGTTGATGGTGCATCAACTATTGATGATCTATTATCACCTTTATAATCTACTGATACAAGTGGTTTTTTCTCAATGCCAAGTACTCCATTTAACTTTGTATCTGCTGCCTTTTCAATTGCTTCATTTATCTCTTCTTCAGTAACATTACACTTTAATTCACACACAATATCTGTTATTGAAACAGTCGGAGTAGGTACCCTTAAAGCAAAGCCATTTAATTTACCCTTCATATTTGGTATAACCTTTGCAACTGCCTTAGCTGCTCCTGTTGTTGTAGGAATTATTGATTCACCCGCAGCTCTTGCTCTTCTTAAATCCGTATGAGTCTTGTCCAAAATCTGTTGATCATTTGTATATGAATGAACAGTAGTTATTAATCCTTTTTCTATACCAAATACTTCATCAATAACTTTAATAACAGGTGCTATACAATTAGTTGTACAAGATGCATTTGAAATAATTTCATGCTCTTGTGGATTATATTCTTCCTCATTAACTCCCATTACCATAGTTATATCTTCTTCTTTACCTGGCGCTGTCAAAATAACCTTCTTAGCTCCACCTTTAATATGTCCTCTTAACTCTTCTTTTGTTTTAAATTTACCAGTAGATTCAACAACTAAATCTACTCCAGCCTCCGCCCATGGTATTTCACTTGGACTATTCCCGTGGAATATTTTTATTTTTTTACCATTTATAATTAAGTTTTCATCATCAAAATCAACATTTCCTTTAAATCTTCCAAAGCATGAATCAAATTCAAATAAATGAGCTAAAGCTTCATTTTTTGCCCTAGCATTAAGTGCTACTATTTCTACACTGTCATCTAATCTTTCCTCAGCTATTTTTAAAAATGTTCTACCTATTCTACCAAAACCATTTATACCTATTTTAATAGTCATGATAATGCCTCCTCATATATTATGTTTAAATCCCGTATATATTTTAAATACTAATTATTTATGCTACATATTTTCACTTTTATTATTCATCTATAGTTATATGTGATGTATCATTTATTTTTTATGTCATACTATTTATAACTCTAATCTTCCAAAATGTCAACACATTTCAAAAAATTATATATTACTGTATTATATTTCTTAACTAAAAAGCCCTAGAGAAGTCAATTCTCTAGGGCTTTAATTTAGTAGTAAATCTTTTATTATTTAGTCAATATTTAACAACTTAACCAACTAATTATTTAAATTTATCATCTTAATTCTTGAAATAGTACTCTTCAACTTTTGTGAAAACTTCCTCAGTTATTTTAAATTTCAAATCATTAACCTTTTGACTTGGATCTTCATTATCAGATTTTAATACATAGTTATATTCAGCTAATAATGTATCCATTTCTTCTACTGCTTCTTTTGTAATTTTAAGATTACTTAATTTAAGTTCTTCATATGTATTCTTGACAACCTCTTTCACTTCACCAGTTTCATACTGAATCTCACATCACTAAAGTGACGTGGTTCTCATCTACACAAACTTCTTTTATACCCTCAATATATTACTTAAAACTTCATATATTTACGACATTATAAAAACTTATTTGTTTCGATAAAACTTTCACTAACAATAATCCTAATGGATTAATTAACATTAGCATAACGCCCGATTCAAGACGTATATTTAATTCTAATTTGATATATTTTTTTATGCGTTAAATACCAAAACTGCTTATTAATTTATAATTATCTTTCTTCATGTTTTTCAATCTCTCAATTTCTCTATTATGCAATTCTCTAAAGTTTTCGAAATCATTTATCATATTTTCCCTATCTATTTTATCTAATTTTTTACCTATTACATTTTGAATTATAAAACTACTATACAAATCTCTCTGTATCTTAAAATCTCCAAAATCATTCCATCTTTCATTTAATTGTTTTTTAATATATTTATCTTCAATGTGATTGAATTGACTGGCTTTAACTTTTTTAGTACTTATCTTAAATAATTTCAACTTCTCATACTGTAGTTTTCTATTTATTATATCCAATAACATTGACGGAGCCTTGTTTGCTAAGGATTTACCAAATCTTTTCTTTTTGTTAAACTTACCAGTTTTCTCATTGACAGTAGTATTTTTAGCTCTAGCTTGCAATCCTTTATAGTTCATTGTTTCCACTAGTATTCTATCACCTAAAGATATTATATAATTCCATAACCTCTCATGAGATTGCTTTCTAATATCAGCTTGTTTTCTCTGAACATCCTTTAACTCGTAGAGTGTTTTCATATATCTATTACTTTTAATCCATTTTAATTTTTGCCTTTTACCATCTATAATGATACCTTTTTTTATAGTTCCATCTTCTTTGAAATTATTAGGATTATTAGCACGTCTTTGTCTATCTAACTTTCTTAATAGCCTTCTCTTTTCCTTCTCAATATTATTAACTTCTGGTGCTAATTCTAATAATTTAACATCATATTTTGCAGATATTGCAATAGTTTGAGTGCCTATGTCTAAGCCTACATTTCCTTCTCCTATTTCTTTATTCTCCTTTACAGGTGGAACCCCTTCAAGTATGAGCTGAACATAGTATTTATATTTACCTCTGATACGTTTTCTTTTAATTCTACAATACTTAACTCTATCTTGAATTGCCATTTGAGCATATTTATCGCATGATTTTATAATTACAGGTAATTTCAACCCATTCCATTGAATTAAGTCATCTTTATATTTTAATCCACTTTTATTCCACTTATTTTCTAAAGTATTCAATGACCCATATTTCTTAAAATGAACACGATTAGCTTCACCTTTAATCAATTTATTAATAGAAGTCCAAGCTCTGCTTGCTATTGCTTGAGCTACTTTACTATCAATACTTTTAAAATGTGAGTACATAGGTTGTATGTAGTTTATAAGTGAGTATTCTGTCAAAGAATATTTTTTGTATAATTCATTTAATTGCTTATATAGATATTTGCTTTGTTTTTCTAATTTTTTTAAGTTATCTTCATTTTTACAATTGAAATGTTTTTTATTAATTTCTTTTATTTGCTTTCTTACTTGTTTATAATCTTTTCTCTCTATCATCACATTATATCTTTTAAGCGCTTCACTTAGTATTGCATTAAACATTTTTCTACCTATCTCAAAACGTTTATCCAACTCATCTTCTTGCCAAATTTCTGTTTTTAATTCTAATGTTAATACATAACTAGATGTTGTTGATTTCTTTGACATAATACTCACCTCTCTTTCATATCTAGTGTTAAGAACCTTTAACCCCTTACACATCTTTTTTTACTTTAAATATATACACATCCATGATGTTTCTTTGATATATGTATATATTCTTGCCACTAACTCATGAATGAATTCACGAGTATACGTGGCAATTTTATCAACTATTAAAATATTGATGTTTTATAGTATAAATAACATATAATAGCATAATTTGTCACTTCATGGTATAATATGTTATTACATACTGTATTATGGCATATTTTTATACCAATATTTATACACAAACTAATTACAGAGGTGGGTTTATGTCCAAGAAAAAAATATTAGGATCTTATACTGAAGTGTTATCAAAACTAAAAGAAATTTTACAAGAAGATGTTATGCTTGCAATTTCTGATAGAGAAAAAATTATCTCCTATGTTCCAGATGATAAAGACTTACTACGCATTAAAGTTGGTCAATCTCTTAAACATGGAGAACCATTACAGCAAGCTATTGAAAAAAATACAATAATTAAAACGATTGTTCCAAAGGAAATTCATGGTACTGCTTTCAAAGCCGTTGGATATCCAATAAGAAACAAAAAAGGCGAATGTATTGGAGCTGTAGGTTATGGTAAAAGCTTAGAGAAAGAAGATATATTAGATAGTAGTTTGAGAAAAATAGTTGACTCTTTCGTTGCAGTTAATGAAAGAATGAAATCCACAGTAGATGGTGTTTTTGAAATAAACGATATAATTCAAGATGCATCAGCTTCATCAGTAGAATCTTTTTCTAGTATAAAAGAAGTTACTTTGTCATCAGAAGATGTAGAAAAAATAGCTGAAGAAGCAAAAGATTTAAGCGCCAATGTAAAAGTAAAAGCTGAAGAAGGAACTGAACTAGTTACAAATATAGTGACTAAAGTCCAAAGTATTTCTGTGTCTTCACAAGAAGTAGTAGAGAAAATAAATTCTCTAAATAATTCCATTAAAAAGATTGAAACTATGTTAGATTTGATTAATCAAATATCTGAACAAACTAACTTACTTGCATTAAATGCTTCAATTGAAGCAGCTAGAGCAGGTGAATCTGGAAGAGGATTTGCAGTGGTTGCAGATGAAGTAGGTAAGCTAGCAGTTCAATCAAAAAGTGCAACTGTAGAAATATCTGAAGTTGTAAAATCAGTACTTGATGAAATAAATGATGTTATACATTCAGTACAAAAATCAAATACGGTAGTAGATGAGGGTGTAAAAACTGCTGAGGAAACTTCATCTAATATATTATCAATTATTGAATCTATTATTAAAGTTGATCATATCGTTAGTAAGGTTTCTACAAAATCAAAGGCTCAAAGAGAAACAACAGAGCACATATCAACAGCAATTGAAAATTTAACAAATGTAATAGAACAAACTGCTTCCACTGTGAATGGAGTAGGTAGAACCATAGAAGAACAAGTTGAAAAAATAAATATACATAAAGACGAAATGATGAATATATCTGAAAAATTGATTTATGATAAAGAGAATGTATCTATACTATAGTGTGACTTTTTCAAATCTTTAGTTATTTACCGCCACACTCTTATAATAATTTTTTTAAGGGCATTTTTCCTATAATCTAATTTCTAAATATAATCCCTAGAGAATTCAATTATCTAGGGACTTGTTTTAATAGTTCTTTTATTATTGAATCAATATTAATCACTTAACTAACCACTTTAAAATTTAGTAGTATCTTTTTTAAACTTTTATATTTTTAATTATCAATACCTTATATCTATTTTTTCCCATATAACCATTTATCTTTAAATGTGCATATTCATTAATCATTTCTTTAAGATCTAAAAGAATCCTTTTATCCATCTTCCATGATACTATAAATAATAAATATCCATTTTCTTTTGTAACTCTACTCATTTCCATTAAAACAGAATTCAATACACTTTCTAAATGGCCCAAAGCATTATAGCAAATAGATATATCAAAAGTACCGTTGTCCAAAATCAAATCAGTTGCATCCATTTCTTTAAATTCGATATTTTGTGGGATTTCTTTGAGATTTTTTCTTTTAAACCTCTCTAATGATATATCAGTTGCTAAAATTTGTTTTGCATATTTTGAAGCACTTAAGCTAAATTCTGAATCACCACAAGCAATCTCTAACACTTTCTTATCATTTAAATAAGCCTCTAAATCCATTGAAATATTATCTGTTATTTTCACTCTTGTCCACTCCCTATTCACTTATCATTTTTAACCAATAATTTTCTCATACAAAAATAAAAACCCCTCTTCAACTTCAGCGATTTTCTCATACCCCATCTTTTCATATAAATGCTAAATCTAATAACACAATCATTATCCGCTTATTGTAAATTAGGGTAGTTGATTTTAAAGATGTAATAGCACCGATATAACTATAAATTCGTGATAAAACTAATAATATAGCTATTCCCTAAACGTAAGGAATAGCTTTAGTTCATAAAATAAGAAATTTCCCAATTAACTCCACTTCATATTACACTCACACTATACGATAAGCTTCTCGTATAAGATAACTGTTTCATTAGATGCTGTTCCAACTTTTTTATATCCTGCCTTTTGATATAAATAATGATTTTTTAAGCTATAAAAAGGTGTTCCCAAGATCCACCTTTTCTTTTCAGTAAACATTCCTTCCATCATAGATAATGTTTTATATCCGTAACCCAAACCTTGATATTCCGGTAGTATACAAAAGTCTTCAAGCTCAATGGTATCTGCATCAACATCATGAGTCCAAAAGGTTCCTATAACCTCCTCATTAACTGTTAATATATATACATAATATTCATTTATTAATCGAATATTTTCGGGCATATCGATATACCATTCATCATAAAACCATTTAGGAATTTTTGTATCTTCGGGCTTAAAACGTTCCTTTTCATCCCGATAAGCCTTTGTTTTGATGTCTACTATCAAATTAACATCATCGACAGATGCTTTGCGAATTTTCAATTCTTTTTCCATATACTTACCTCACATTATATAAATAGTTTTTGTCTCACAAAACTTTCTTCAAAAATTCCCCAGTAACAGATTCCTTCACTTCTTTAACTTCTTCTGGTGTCCCTTGTGCTACAACATATCCACCATTTTTCCCACCTTCTGGTCCAAGGTCTATGATGTGATCTGCTGTTTTAAGCACTTCTAAATTATGTTCTATAACTAGGAGTGAATGCCCCTTCTCAACAAACAAGTTTAAGCACTTTAATAACTTCTTTATATCTGAAATATGCAGTCCTGTGGTAGGCTCATCTAATATATATAGATTATTTGTGCCGCTCTTTATCTTCCCTAATTCAGCTGCAAGTTTGATTCTCTGTGCTTCCCCTCCTGATAATGTTGTTGATGATTGACCTAATTTAACATATCCTAATCCTAATTGATTTAGAATATCTATTTTGTGATGTATATTCTTTTTCTCTTTAAAGAATTCAGCTGCTTCCTCAATACTCATATCAAGTATTTCATATATGTTTTTCCCCTTATATTTTATATCCAGAATTTCTTTTTTATATCGTTGTCCTTTACATATCGGACATACTATCTCAACATCAGGCATAAATTGTAGCTTTGTTACTATCTTTCCCTCGCCCTTACAATGTTCACATCTTCCACTATTCTTACTATTAAAACTAAAGTTAGAAATAGTATATCCCTTATCTTTAGCTTCATGTGTATTCATGAACAACCTTCTTATGCTATCAAATAACCCTATATATGTTGCTGGATTTGATCTGCTATTCTTTCCTATAGGCGATTGATTAATATTTATAATGTTATTTATATGTTCATGACCTTCTAAATCCCTATGCTCTCCTGGTATAATCCTAGGATCTCCTATACTTCTAAGTTTCTTATATATAATCTCGTTTACAAGTGTACTTTTACCTGAACCTGAAACCCCTGAAACACATACAAGAACTCCTAATGGAATATTAATATCAAGATCTTTTAGATTGTTCTCTCTTGCTCCTAAGATTGTGAGATTATTCCCATTATGCTTACGTCTTTCCTTAGGAACTTCTATTAGCTCTTTTCCACAAAGATATCTTCCAGTTAATGAACGTTTCGACTTCTTGATATGAGAGATTGTTCCTGTTTCTACAATCTCTCCACCGTGTATTCCAGGTCCTGGACCAATCTCAATGATATTATCCGCATTCTCTATTGTTTCCATATCATGTTCAACCACTATAACTGTATTCCCCAGTTCTCTAAGATGATTCAAGATATTTATTACCTTTTTACTATCTCTTGCATGAAGCCCTATACTCGGCTCGTCAAGTATATAGATCATTCCCATTAACCCTGAACTGATCTGAGATGCTAATCTTATTCTTTGAGCTTCTCCCCCTGATATTGTATCTGCTCTCCTACCAAGTGAAAGATAATCAAGCCCGATTTCTACGAGTAATGATACCCTCTTCTTTATCTCTTTCACTATTGGTTCTGCTATATACTTTTTATCCTCTGGAAATGTAAGACCTTCAATAAAGTCATATAATTCTGTCAACTGCATCCAGCATACTTCATGTATATCCTTATCTCCAATTAGTATATCAAACCTTTGCCTTTTTAATTTCTTGCCACCACAATCTGGACATGTATGCTCAACCATCTTCTTCTTAAACCATTCAAGATTAGCCTCATTTACTTTATCTTCTCTAGTTACTTCCCTGTACCAATGCTCTGTACGATTTACATAACCGCTAAATTGAATTGTTCTACCAATAAGATAGTTTCTTTTATTAAAATTAGGAGGTGACTCTATGGTTATCTTTTCACCTTTAGTACCATAAAACAATATATCCTTTGCCTCCTCTGATAGTTCCTTAAACGGAGTATCAAGACTGAAATTATAATGTACTGAAAGATTATACATGAGTATATGCTTACCTGAAACTTCGCCTCTACAGTTATACACACCTTGGTCAAAAGCTCCTTGGTTAATACTCTTATCATGCTTAGCTATCATTAACCTTGGATCTGCTTTTTTTGTGGTTCCTATTCCTCCACAGGTTCTGCAGGCGCTTCCCACATTATTAAATGCAAAGTACTGTGATTCAATGTTTGCCATAGTTACATGATGCTCAGGGCAACCAAAACTACTATAGAATTTTTCTTTTACCTCTTGTGATACATCCTCAGAAATGAATTCAGCAATAAGAACATGTTCTCCAATCACTTCTAGTGCAGTTTCTAAGGAGTTGGTTAAGTTTTTTTCTATATTATTCTTTATCTCAAATCTATCTATTACTATTTTAATATCATGATCACAATACTCATCTATCTCTATTTCTTCACTAATATCAACCCTATTTCCATCAATAATCAGGTTGTTATATCCCTTTTGCCTTATCTCATTAAAAAGATATGCATATTCTTCTCCATACAACTTATATGCTGGTGTTAAAAATTCAATCTTTGTCCCCTGCGGCAAGGATAATACTGATTCAACTATTTGTCCTGATGTCTTAACATCAAATTTCTCCCCACAATATGGACACTTAGCCGTTCCTGATGTTGAATATAATAATCTCATATAATCATAAATATCTGTCATTGTTCCAACTGTTGATCTGGGATTAACAAGCCCTCTTTTCTGTTCTATAGCTATTACTGGAGATAATCCGAAAACAAAATCCACCTCAGGTTTCTTTAGTTGTGATATTCTACTTCTTGAAAAGGTAGGTAATGAGTCAAGAAATCTCCGTTGACCCTCTCCATAAACAATATCAAAAGCAAGTGATGACTTCCCAGATCCACTTACACCTGTTATAACTGTAATCTTATCTCTTGGAATATTTACATCAATATTCTTAAGATTATTCTGTCTTGCACCCTTTATCTCAATATTCTTTTTACCTAACATTTAATACCCCCTTGTTAATTGTTATAGCTATATATCTTAAATAATTATCTCCATATCTGCATCAATCTTAAAATATGCTGGTTCATATACACCACCACTGCTTTTATTAGTTACGTAAGTTTCTGAAATGTCTTTTACGAGAATACCTTCCTCACAAAGCCATTCACATACTTCACAGATATCATATGAACGTAACCTGTTATTAAAATCTTGTGTAATCTTTGAGAGGGACTTCATCTCACTCGACTTTTCAAAGTACTCTAAAATAGGCTTACAAATGATATCCATGTGTTCTCTTAGGTATTCATAAATCATATCAATCGCTTTAGATATGTTAATACTATTTTTTCTCTCATCCATTAATCCCACATATAATTTTTCAATAATTGGATTATTATATTTTAATGCCTGTTGTATAACCTCTCTCGAAGGAATATTGTTGTTCATCAACACCTCTATCCCCGCGATAATTTTTAATGTATTTACTATCCATATATAGGAGTACCTTGGATCACTTTTAACCTTCAACCACTTTTCAGCTTTATACAAAGTTCCTAATGCAAAAGAAGTTTTCCCAATCAATTCATAGGCTTTATCTCTCTCACCTATTTCCTTCTCATCACTAAAACTCTCAAACAGCTCTCTTACTGACTCATCCTTGCAATATATCATTGTCCCTAATGAAAAGTATGAATGCCCAAAAGATCCCTTATTAGTTTTTGCTACACCTTGTCTAAATTGACTTCTTGTTTGTATGTTTGCATTTATCCAAATATCATCTTCTGTCAAGCAAACAGATTTCTTTGGCTTACTATCATCATTAACTATAATCTCCATATCTATATCAGATTTCTCCCACACCTGGTCATATGAAAGACTTCCCATTACCAATACTGCAACAACATTAGCATCCTTTTTTAATCTTTCACATAGTGTCTCCACTGCTTGCATATATCGTTTCTGTAAGTCACTATTCTCAAAGGTAACTTTCCAGAAATCTGTAGGAATGGCATGAGCATTTAACTTCCTATAAGCATTAGGTGTAATATCAAATATTCTCTTAAATGCCCTTGAGAATGTTTCATGTGAGTTAAATCCATAATCCATTGCAATATCAATTATTTTCTTATCCGTTTCAATAATTTCCTTCGCTGCTACAGATAATTTTCTCTTTCGTATATAATCTGTAACAGGTATTCCTATAACCGATTGAAATACCCTATGATAATGATGCGTTGAGTAGTAACATAATGCTGATAAATCCTCCAGTGAAATATCTTCTTTTATATGTTCCTCAATATAATCTAATGACTTCTGTAACTTCTTATAATAATCAGACATATTCCATCACCAACCTTTAAATATAGTATATCATGTAACAATTTACTCTTCTTGATATTTTTTGATATGTTACAAACCCTTACTGTTAGTGGGTTCTAGAAGGCAGTTGACTTTTATATGACATTAGTTTACTAACTAGAATTACACTTTAAAAGTACAAGTAGAATTAACTGTAACAATTTATACATAAGAATTGATGTATATTAAATCCAAATATTTGAAACAACTATAAATATTCTATATACTTAAATAAGAAAACAATAAAATTTTGAGCAACTTCAATATACAAGGAGGATTAATTCAAGGATATATTTAGTGAACAATTCGCAAGTTTTTAATAAACATTATTATACTTTGTTACAAGTACTTTAAAATCAATTTCATAGGAGGGATTTGTAATGGTAAAAATTGAAACAGATAGGTTACTATTAAGAACATTAACTAGGGATGATTTAGATTCTGTAATGGACTTTTGGGGAAATGAAGAAGTTATGAAATACTGTGGTGGTGCAGGTACTAGAGAACGTGAGCTACGCGCCATTGATTTTTATATAAATCTCCAAAATGAAAAAGGGTTCTCACCATATATAGTAATATTAAAAGAGAATTGCGAAATCATAGGTGCATGTGGTTTTAATCCCACAAAAAAAGATCATGAAATTGAACTTATATATCATTTTGCGCAAAAATATTGGGGAAGAGGTTACGCAACAGAGGCCGGGAAAGCATGTATTAACTATGCTAGTAATAATCTTAAACCAAATAAAATCATAGCTTCTATACATCCAAATAATATTTCATCAAGAAAAGTATTAGAAAAATTAGGCTTTGAGTATAAAGGCATGAAATGGTTTGAAGCCACACAAGAAAAAGAACCATATTTTGAGTTTCCTATATCGAAATTTCAAATCATCCCAATTAAATAAATTCGTTATTAAAATTCTCCTTTCTCAATTATAATAAAAAAGAACTAAAAACAAGTAAAATACTGTTATTCTAACATAATATAAAAATATCTTGATGGAGGAAAAAATATGAAAGTAACTTATGAATGTTTAACTTGTTTAGTAAGACAATCAACAGAAGCTGCAAGAATGGTCACAGAGGATATAGAATTACAACAAAAAATTATTAAACATACATTACAAGAAGTTGGCAAATTAGACTTTTCTGAAACAGCTCCTTATTTAGGTAGCATAATACATAAATATATTAAAGAAATTTCAAATAATCCAGATCCATACAAAGAATTAAAAGCAAAATATAATGATGTAGCTTTTCAAATTTGTGAAGATTTAAAGCTCTCTGAATTGGTTAAAAGTAGTGATTTTCCACTGGATACCGCCTGCAGACTTGCAATGGCAGGTAACATTATTGATTTTAGTGTATCCATATTAGTAGAAGAAGAACAGGTTAGAGAGACAATAGAAAAATGTTTTAAAGCAAATATTCATGGAAGTACCGCTGATGAACTTTTAGATGCTGCAAATAAAGCAAATAAAATCTTATACCTAGCTGATAATTCAGGAGAAATTGTATTTGATAAATTCTTAATCAATGAACTTCCTAAAGAAAAGATTACTTATGTAGTTAAGGGCGAACCAGTTGTAAATGATGCCACAATGGATGATGCAGTCTCTGTAGGAATGATAGATTTAGTTAGAGTTATAGACAATGGTTCTGATGCTCAAGGAACTATTTTTGATTTATGTTCTGATGAATTTAAAAATGAGTTTGAAGAAGCAGATTTAATAATATCAAAAGGACAAGCTAACTATGAAACTCTTAGTGATGTGCAAAACAAAGAAATGTTCTTCTTATTAAAAGCTAAATGTAAATCCGTAGCAAATAACATAGAGTGTATTCAGGGTGATCTTGTAATGAAAAGAGTACATGTGAAGTAGCATTATTTCCTAGGGAATATTAATAGTCTCTTAGATAATAACTCATTATATAGAAAAAAGCTCCATAGGAAACTACTAATTTTGGAGCTTTACCTTTTTATCTTACTAACAATACTCTAAGCTCTATTTATTAACTGAGCAAAATTATCAATTCTCTCTTCTAAAATATTGGACACATCTTTGTCTATCTTAGATACTTTCTTAACTATTAACCTTTCTAAGAAATTCATCTTTTTAAATATAAACTCTCCCCCAAAAGATTCTATGACAACAGTATTTTCTATTAAGTCCTGTGGGAAAGATTCTTTTAACTGCTTTTCTACAGCATCTCCTTCACCCATGCAGCATATAAATAATCCTACTTTTTTATCTTTTAATACATTCAAGTTTTCTAAGCAGAACTCGCTAACTTCCTTTCGAATTTTACCAATGTAAATTGAACCGCCAATAATAATCCTTTCATATTGCGTGATATTTAATTCACTTTTTCCTTTCAAATCATATAAATCCACTTTTCCATTAATCTTTTCAGATAGAATTTTAACACATTTTTCTGTACAACCATACTTGGTAGCATAAACTATTAATGTTTTCAATGTAACCCCTCCCATAAATATTATGAATAAACATAATCATTATGAATAAACATAATCGATTAATTTATTTATATTCTTCTTTCTTGTAAAATCCACTGGATTATCGTATGCAGCAATCATACCTTTTTCATCAGGTGTTAATTCTTTTCCCTTTTTCTTTTTATTCTTTATTTTCCATTTTAGTAGCGTCATAAGAACTTTATCAAAAGGCTTCAATTTACTATAGTTAAACCCTCCCCGTAAATAAAAAAACATCATATATTTTTGTTGTTCTGTAGTGAAGTTCTTATTTTTAACTTCTTGTATTACCTCTCCTCTTGATGTCGATGCCCCAGTTGCGAAAACAACTACCTTTTTATCTTTAAGTTTTTCAATGTTTTGTGTGATTAACTTTACACCGTTGATACCAATGGCATATAACCCCCCACCATAAATTACCGTATCATATACTGTTAGCATATTAATATTAACATCTGAAGCCTCAAAAATATCAGCAGACAATTCCTCAGAAATCCACTCTGCATATTTCTTAGCAAATCCTGTTTTTGATTTGTATACTATTACTGTTTTCATTATTTTCCCCCCTTACTTAGATAAAAGAAATTCTATTTCATTTTTAACTATAATAATCAGATCCTCTAATTTTTCTGTGTTTCTCCTTCTTAAGAAAAATAAGAGCTTTCCACATAATAATGATGGAATTAAATCTTTTAATATTTCTATGTTTTCTTCTGGTATGTAGCCCTCTTTTGCACACTCTATTAAGTTTTCCCTAAGAAGTCCCCTTACTGATGGACGTTTAATATTTTTCATAAATTTTTCTGGAGCATTCCCTAGATCTTCTAAAAATATTAACTGAAACATATCAGGATTTTCAGCAAAATACTTAAAGTAAGCACAACCTTGAGTTATAACCTGCTCTCTAGGATTTTCTCCTTGTTTTTTACAACTCATCATATATTTATGGCAATCCTCAAAGAAGTCAAAAACACAATACGCAAGTAAGGTGTTTAAATCGTTAAAATAGTTGTATATAGTTGCGTAAGAATAACCAGCCTTTTCCCCTACTTTTCTAGCTGAAACCCCCTTTACTCCTTCTTCCTTGATAATTTCTTTTGCTGCCTCTATAAAGTATTTCATCATTCTTTGTTTTTGTATTTCTTTTTTATCCATTTGCAGTCTCCATTTCATTTAGATATTAGTCTCTCTCTTTATCTCTTTATCTCTTTATCTCTTTATCTCTTTATCTCTTTATAATCATTTTAACTAACTTTATATCCCATTCTGTTAACAATGTTAATTTTATTAACATTGTTAATTTTATTATATATCACTCACAATTTTGTGGCAACATTATTTTCCAAATAATGTGTGCAAAAATAAAAAACAGCGACCGAATCGCTGTTTTTATAATACTATTCTTGAGCTTGTTTTCTAATATAATCTAGTATCGGATCATTGTTATTAATATAATCATCTATAGTTAATTCAATTATTTTATCTGGTATAAATGAATCAATATCCTCATCATAATTTGTGAAATATTTAGTAGAGTACTTTACTCTAACTTTATTATTGGGTAATTTAAAACTTTTCACTTCACCATAATGATTTGGCTTCCCTCCTGTAGGCTCACCAATGAAAATCGCTTCTGTTTTTTGTTTTAAACTTATTGCATTTAATATTGCAGACGAAAAAGTTTTTTTGCCTACAATAACATAAAGTTTACCTTTTTGGTTTAATTTACAGTTTGATAACTCATCTATAAAATTATTTAATATTGGTGAACTTCCACCACCGTTATTTCTAATATCTATTACAAGTTTTTCTACGTCCTTATTATTTATAGCTTCCATAAGTTCTTTTGAGAATTTTTTAAATGATTTTTCTTTCATTTGTCTACATAAATTATATTTAAAATAAATCATCTTATCATCCTCAAAATATTCATACCAATAGAACTTGTCACTATTTTTCATATATAATGGAATTTCTCCCACTTTACCTTTTCCTAAAATATTATCTAGCACATACTCTCCACCTGTAGATTTCATTTCTAACTCTATTTCTTGACCATTTCTATTTTCAAAAGTGAATTTTGCATAATCAGGATTATCTATAATATCCAGCCCACACATTATTGTTGAAATCTCAATATAAATAGGCATTTTTGATCTTAAGTGTGCTATATTATCATGTGAAATCACTTTTGAAAGTTTTTCTATAACACTATTAATATCTTGAGAATTAACTTCTATAAGCTTGCTATACATGATTTTTTCGTATTCAGGTGATGTATTTATAACATAAAAACCATCATTGAACCAATATAATTCCATTGGGAACATTTTATCTGCACCAATATTGGTTGTAGTATGTCCATCTCCTGCAGAAGCAACTATTTTTTGTATATTCAATCTAATTTTATCATCATTTAGCTGTTCTAATGATTCCTTTAATTTGTCTATCTCAGTATTAAATTCTTCCTCTGTTAATTTAAAAAATAAATTTTTATGTCTTTTAGGAAGTTCTTTAGCAAGATAATCAATATCCTTTTCCCACATTTCCACACGATCTCCACTTTTAGATATATATTTGTTAGAACACCCAGCAAAAATAGCACCTATAAAACTAAATATTAATAACACCAATGTGACTTTCTTAAATATTTTTAACATTTTCCTGCTCCTTATCAATATGTTATTTTGTTCTTATCATATTTATAAGTTTAGTACTTTCATATATTTTCTTCCATCGTTTTACATTGCATTTTAATATATGATTGTTACATTCATGTAACAATCATGTATTAATTCAAGCTAAAGCATTTTATATCCTTCAACGCATCTATAAAGTATGTCCTCATTCTTCATATTTATATTTCTTTATTTTCCAATTACTCTTGAAAATCGTACAAAAAAAGCAAAGAAAAAAATATTTTCTCTGCTATAGTATGGTAATTATATTCATTTCAGTATTACCTACTATCATTTAAACTTTGTCAACCACTCTCCAAGAGCTTCTTTTAACTGAGGGTGTATAGGATGTGAAATCTCTTTTTTATATTGTTTTATTGCACCTAATGCTGTTTTTTTTCCTGTAAACTCTTTTAATATATGATCCATATTTCTAATAGTCATACATTTAATATTTTCTTTTCCCAAATTCTCAATAGATTTTAAATCCTCTGGATTTGCTTGAACATCCTTCTCTCCTGTAATAGCTATAATTGGACATTGAGCATTTTTTAATTTATCTAGTATTTCTTCACTACTATATTTAAAGTGCTCTCTAAACCACTTTGCAGGCATTTTCTTATGTTTATATTTTATAGTATCACCAGTAGAATTTATTACTATATTATAGAGATCATCTTGTTGTTTTTGATTCTTACTTTCTTCAAAAGCTCGTTTAAAAATAACTCCTTTTAATCCTTTAGATTTTTTTGCTTCCTCTACAATTTGACTATTTTGATATTTCAATGGTTCTCTAAGATTTGTTCCAGCTCCTGAAAGCAGTATCAAACCGCTAACTGGAGTTATCTCATTAGCAATAGTTGATAATATACACCCTTCACTATGTCCCAGTAATATAATCTTATCTTTATTTACTTTAGGATGGTCTTGTAAAAATCTTATATTGCTATTAATATCATCAACTAAATCACTTACACCTGCTGTTCTTGCGTTACCTTTACTTTCTCCAATACCTCTTTTATCATATCTCAATGTAATAAAACCAAGCTCTGTAATAAAATGTGACAGTTTCTTATATATATTAAATTTGATTGGTGGTATTTTTATATTTCCATCTCTATTTGCAGCTCCTGAGCCATTAATAATTAAAACCGCTGGTAACTGTTCCTTTTCTATTTGTGGTATTGTTAATGTTCCTTTTAATATTACCTCTCCGTTTATTGTTACTTGCTCTTCAATAAAGCTTGTTTCCAAAATAACTTCCCCCCATTTTATTATTCTTATCTATTACCCTTAATGATAATATTCTTTATTAAAAATATACATCTTCCATCTCTTATTTATTACCATTTTTAAACCGTACCTAAATAATTTCAAATTTACAATCTTTACTCCCTACTGTTATATATTTATCCTTATGAATTAATATTTTACTCTTCCTTTCACCTATTTCCTTAGAATTTTTTCCTTTATCTAAAATATCAATAAAAAAAGACCCTATTTATATAATAAGGTCGTATGATTCATTCTAGTTTTCAGTTTTATTTCCCTCAAGTATCCACTCAGCTGTTTCTTTTAAAGAATCAAAGATTAACTCTCTATGTTTTAATTCACTTAAATGTTTCTCACCATGACCAGTTAATACATATATTCCAGTTGCACCAACACTAAATCCAAACTCAACATCTGAAGGATGATCTCCAATAACAAAAGAATTTTTTATATCTATATTATACTTTTTCTCAGCTTCTAAAAGAAAATAAGGATTAGGTTTTTTACAAATACACTTATCCTCATTTATATGTGGACAACAATATAGTTCTTTTATATGAATATCATTCTTTCTTAATTCATCTAGAATATATGCATGTACCCTTTCCACGCCCTCTTCAGTAATTAATCCTCTACCTATTCCAGACTGATTTGTAACTATGAAAAGTTCATAATGCTCTTTTAACTTTTTTAATACTTCCATAGTAAAAGGAAAAAACTTTACATCCTCAATATTCTCTATATAACCACTGTCTTCAATTATTACTCCATCTCTATCAAGAAAAACTGCTTTCTTCATCTTATCTCTCCTTGTACTCATATTATAAAGTGTATTAAAACAAATCTATTTTAGGAAACACCCCAAAAAGTCCTCCTGTATGAATAAATAATATGTTTTGATGTTCTTTAAATGTTCCTTTTTTTATTTCATTCGCCAACCCATACATAGCTTTACCAGTGTAAACAGGATCAAGTATAATCCCTTCTAATTGAGCTAATTCTCTTATAAAGTCAATCTCTTCTGGTTTACTTAAAGCATATCCTCTCCCAACATACCCATCAAGAATATTAATCTCATCTTTGGTGAAATCAAGAGTTTCATTCATAATATTTAAGCTTTCATAAAGTAATTCTTCAATTCTTCTCTTAAAATGTTCTGCATCATTACATACATTAACACCATAAATCTTGCTCTTATGATTTAGAATCTTTTTACCTAGAAATACACCTCCATAAGTTCCCCCTGAACCTACTGAAACCACTATAGCATCAAAGTTTATTCCCATTTCTCTTTCTTGTTCAATAATTTCTTCCATAGCTTTGTAATATCCAAAGGTTCCTATTCCATCTGAAGCACCCTCAGGAATTATATAAGCCTTATGCCCTTCTTTTGCTAATTCCTCTTTTATGTTCTCCATGATTTCCATTCTTTTTTCTTTATAAGCTTCTGGTGTTATGAATTTAATTTTAGCTCCTAGTACTTTATTTAAAAATAAATTTCCATCTATATTTTCTTTTCCGTTCCCTCTAAGAACTAAGCATGATTTCATTCCAAGTTTAGCCGTTACAGCTGCAGTAGCTCTAGCATGATTTGATTGAATCCCGCCACATGTGATAAGGAAATCACATCCTTCATCTAATGCCTTTTTTACCGTAAACTCTAACTTTCTTATCTTATTTCCTGATATTTCCGCGCCTGTTTCATCATCTCTTTTAATAAATATGTTTGGTCCACCAAGTTTTTCAGATAATCTTTCTAACTTTTGTATCCTAGTAGGTAGATTCGCAAGTTTAATTCTTTCTGGAATACTGTTCATTTTATTCACCCCTTAATAAGTATATTCTTTTACCCCATTTCTTTAACATTAATTTATCATTAATAAACACAAAAAGATACCCTTAATAAGAGTATCTTTAATTGATAAGCTACAATAAATGAATTTATTCAAAAAAACATTTATCTTTATTTTCCCATATCCATAGAAGCATTTTTCGATTAATCATAGCTACATCTTTCTGATTCTCTTTATCAGCAAGCCATGCAATGAATATCATCTGAATTGAGAAAATCACATATGGAATAGCCTTTTTTTCTTCTTTTGTTAAATTGCAGATGTTATCATAACCTTTGATTATTCCATCAAGAATGTCTGGCCACTTTTCAAACCCTTCTTCAACCTTCTCAGCTTCTGAAAGTATCCCTGTGGCACAATAGCATGGGTCAAAAATCCTTACATATCTCCTACTTATCTCAAAATCAACAAATCCACTTACCTCTCCATTACTAAATAAAATATTCGATGGATTAGCATCTCTATGAATTATCTGTTTAGGTAACTTTGAACAAAGCTCCTCGAAATTTTCCAAGTAATAGTTATAGAATTCTTCTGGTAAAGGACACCCCCATTGTTCCATAATTTTCTTTGTTTCAGGTAATGCCCATTCCACAACCGTTTTATACATATCATAATCATTAACTTCAATGTTATCCTCTTGTTTTAAAAGAACTTTATGAAGCTTTCCAATAGCTTCTCCATATTTTTTAGCAGTTTCTACCCTATTATCATTATATCTTTCTTCTGGTAATAAATATTTACCTTCAATACGATTGAATAGAATATAATATCTATCATCTAATGTTACAAAATCCTCATTTTTATTTGTTTTAACTGGACTTCCATCAGTCATCCCTTCTGCTCTTAGTGCTTTTGTAACAGAAAGGTGTGTACGCAGCCCTGAAAAGTCATTTCCAGTTTTAAGGATATAATCTTCATCAATACTCCATGTGGTTTCTGATTTTACAGCCCCACCTACAACATACATTGTACCAATTTCGCTCTTAACATCTATATCCCAGTTTGATAGTATTTGTCTTATTTGACTTTGTGTTAACATAAATTTTCCCTCCACTCTTAAGTTTATCGGCTCAGGTTTTTTAGCCGAAATTAATTTTAAATACTTCTTGGGAGAACAGCCATATTCACGTTTAAAAGCTTTAAAGAATCCTGCATGTGTATTAAACCCATACTCTAAGGAAACAGATACTATTTTTTTACCACTACTTGCTTCATATATTGCATGCATTAATCTACGTTTTGTTATATAGGCAAGTACCGGTATACCTATATAAGAACCAAATAAATGATAAAAATGATATAATGAAAATCCTGAAAGTTCTGCTAGTTCCTCTGCTGTAATCTCTGCTTTTAGGTTTTCTTCAATGTAATCTATAGTTTTCTGCATTATTTGTATTGTCTCCATCTATTCTCCTTCCTCCCAATTGATAATTTAAATTTACCATATACATACTTAAAAAATATTTCCTGTGTTGCGGAGTTCCATAAATTAATAATTTCTACACCTGAATCAATTTTCCTAGTTAAATGCTGAAAAATAAAACCGTACTCTTAAAAAAAGTACGGTTGCATGTCAATTATATTTTTACTAATGCCTCTAATGACTCTTTAATATCATGATCAATTAAAATAGTTTTATCTTCAATACCTTTCCTTACTCCATGTTCAGTAGTATTAAATCTTACCAATGTTGTTTCATTTAAATATTTAGTCATTTTTTCAAAAGGAAATCTTATTATACCAGGTGTATTAAACCCAACCCCTAATTCTAATAGAACTATTTTATGATTTTTAGCAGACTCTACAAATTCATAATAATCATCTATATTTGCTAAGTGTGGTTTATCAACAAAAGTATCATCAACTCTCAGGTTTGGACGTAGTAATCTACCACATCTAGGGCAGATTGGAACATCTTCTTCACCAATAATAAGCTTGTCTTCATCAAAGCTACTAAGCATCTTGTCAATCATAGCTTCATTGTTGTAGACATCCTCACTACAAGGTTTTTCGCATTGAAAATATCCATAACTACCTTGAGGGGCAAATATTTTCTTCTCATCAAAGTTACCTTTATAAAACTGCCCGTCACAATTGGTTGTAACTATGAAATAATTTTTATCCTTAATTAATTCATAAAGATCTTCATAAGGTTTAGTATAGTTTGCTTTGTAATATATATTGTTTATATGATTCGCCCAATATGCCCAATAACTTTTTTTATTTTCTTGTGTAACTGTCCAGTTATCCACTAAACCATCCCAAATTGTCTTATACCCTTTCTTAATAAAAGGAGAATAGTTTTCTTTAAATACATCTTTATTACTATAATCCAGTCCACCTGCTGCTGATAATCCTGAACCTGCTCCAATGAGTACATAATCGGCTTCATCGATGATCTCTTTTACTTTTTTCAAATTTTTCAAATATAGTCTTGTAAACATTGAAATCCTCCTCCGTAAATACATTGAATACTATTTTATTGATGTTGTTAGGGTTTCTTTTTAAATAATTTAAAACTGTTCCTACTGCAATTTCTGCTGCCCTTTCTTTAGGAAAATTAAATACCCCTGTTGAGATACAGCAAAAAGCTATGGTCTTTATTTCTTCAATCTTTTTGGTTCTTTCAAGGCATGATATATAACAAGAAGCCAATTGTTCCTCTTGAAAAGCTGTTACCTTTCCTTTAATAATTGGACCAACAGTATGAATAACGTATTTTGCTGGGAGATTATACCCTTTAGTTATTTTTGCTTGACCTGTAGGTTCCTCATAGCCTTGTTTTTCCATCATTTTATTACATTCATTTCTAAGCTGCATTCCACTTGCAGAATGAATAGCATTATCTATACAGTTATGCATTGGTATAAAACACCCTAATAACTCACTATTTGCAGCATTCACAATTGCATCAATTTCTAATGTTGTAATATCACCTTTCCATAGTAAAATTTTCTCCCCTAGTTGAGTATCTATTTCTTCAACATGAGTTATTCTCTTATCATTCAACTCTGCTGTAAGCAGTTCATCTTGAATTTTATAGAATTCCTTTGATAACTCAGTTGGAGAAGTAATATTCATAAGACTTCTCAATAAATCTCTTTTATGATTATAAGCTATAGGAATATCAATAAGGAGTCTATTTACCTTAATCAATTCTTCTATTAGAAATTGAACCGCACTATCTCTATTCATAATGTCTCACCTCACTTTAATAACAGTACACCCTTTACTATCTTTGAAGTTTAAAATTATTATCATCAATATCGTCATCACTATATATACTCATGATATAACTTCTTAAAAAGCTGGGGGAAGCTTCCTGCCATAGCATAAACCCTTCTGAATTTATAATTTTCTCTGTAGTATTGTCAGTACCTTCAAAATACTTTATATTCAATTTTTTAAAAGTTTCTGCCATCATATGTTTCTCTCTGTCATCATAATTATTATTTTCTGTTAAAAAATTATAAGCCATATCATAGGCTTTATCTCCAAAGAAAGTATAAGCATATTTTCCAAATTCATTTAAATTCTCATCAAGTACCCCATTTTCTTTAGACCAACCTTCTACATCAACAAATTCAGTACTATAGGTATATGAATTTCTTTCAGGAGAATAGTCAAGTTTTCCATATTGCTGTGGATACACTGAAAGTGAGCTTGTTGCAATATCATAAAATTCTTGAGACGTATTTGATTTATTGACTTTTTCATATGAACATATATCCTGAATATGAACATGTCCACTTAATGCTAAATTCAAACCTAAATCTGAAAATACTTCTAACACTTTTTCATTACTATTAATTGTGAATCCTTCGCTCAGAATCTCACTATGATCCAGTAAATTGTGATGCATCACTGTAATAATTTCTGCACCATTTTCTTTTGCTAATACACTACATTCTTGTATCCACTCTAATGTTTCCTGTTTAATCATCCCCTCTGTTTGTGGATTACCATACTTTTGATTGTTTAAATACATATTTGTATCAAGCATTAACAACCATATATCCTCTGAAGGGGATGCAAGATAACTTAATGAATTTTCATCTTTTAAAATAGCTTCATTATATCCAAACTTATTATAAATCAAACTAAAATCTTTATCAGTTATGGTATCCACAGGATATCTTTGATCATCTTTAAATCCTAATGCCCATGGATTGAATATATCATGATTCCCAGGAGTCACATATACAGTGGTTCCCATCTCTTCGATCTTATTTAATTTTTCCGCTAACTCAATATGACTTTCTTTTTCTCCGTTATTTGTTAAGTCTCCACTAATTATCAGAATCTCAGGTACCTTCTGTTCAATATCATTCATAAAAGCTTCTAATATTTCATCTATATAATCTAACTGTTTCCCATCTCCACCAATAAGAAATTTTTGAAATGCTTCACCATCATCTCTCAAACTTTCAGCTAAGTAATGAATATCAGTTGTTATAAAAAATGTGATTTTTTCACCTAATTTATGTTTAGGAGATATAGTAATCTTTGTATTATTAGAACATCCTATTAGAATCATCATCATAATAAAAGTTATAATTATTATTGACCTTTTGTAAACCTTCATATTTCCTCCTAGTCAAGTCTAAAGTCTTAAATATAGTAAAGCACTATGAACACAGTTGAAATTCATAGTGCTTATCTTTAATCTAATTCTAAAATCTATGAACCCAAAACAAATGAATTGTCTTCAAGTAATTCTTCTAGTTTTTTATAAACATAATCTGGATATAATTTTGTTGATAAAAGAATATCTGGATGTGAATTATCAGCCAATTTTGTTAGTACGTATTCACAAGGTATAAATCTTTTTACTCCTGCTTTTTCAGCAGCTTCTACGATTTTCATCTCAATATTCTTAACATTATCAACACTAACTTGAGTTGTTTCAACAACCACATCTATTTCTTCAAATATTTCCGTTAAATTTTCAACATTATCGTACTCACCACAGAATTGTAATTCTGCTCCATGTGATTTTAAATATTCTAATTTATCTTTATTTCTATTATGTTTTCTTCTTGAAACTACTACAACTTCAGCTCCAAGTTTTAGAAGTTCCTCTGTCAATGGGTATCCAACTTGACCAGTTCCTCCTACTACAGCTACACGTAAATCTAAGTTTAAATTTTTATTCTTCATAGTTACCCATCCTCTCTTTATTTATACAAATTATATATTTATATAATTAAATAATAAATCCAAATACTAAAAATCCTAAACTTGCTAACACTGCCGATGTCAAAGCATATGGCATTTGAGTTTTAACATGGTCTATTACATGTACTTCAGCAATCATAGACGATAAAATTGTTGAATCTGAAATTGGAGAACAATGATCCCCAAATACACTTCCTGAGATAATTGCTCCAAGGGTCAATGGAATACTCACACCAAGAGCTGCAGCCATTGGAATTGCAATTGGTATCAACACCGCCACTGTACCAGCACTTGTTCCTGTAGCAAATGACATCATTGCACCAACAATGAAAATCATCACTGGAACAAAAGCTGGATTAACATTACTACTGATAGATGCAATAAATTCACCAGTTCCTAATTGGCTGACTAAATCACTAAAGGCAAAAGCTAAAACCAAAATCATTGTAACTCCTAGGTAATTACCCATACCCTTCATAACCCATTTCATATAAGTTTCTGTCTTTGTTATTCCTTGAGCAATATAATAAATTCCTGTGACAATCAAGGTAATGATTGCACCAATATAAATTCCTGCAGATCCATCACCTTTTAATATATTTCCATCCCCTGTAATAATCATAATTACAAAGATACTCCCTACTAATAAGGCTAATGGGATAAGCATGTTTTTTGCATTTGGTGTAATATCACCTTCAAAAATCTCTTCTGAAGAATAGTCCTCAACTTCCCTTTCACCTGTATTCAACTTTACCCATTGTGTTTCTTTCTTTCTATGTTTATCAGTAAAAATAACCACACCAACTAATAGTATTGATAAGATTCCATAAAGCTGAAATGGTATTGCTGAAATTACCACACTCATTGGGTCTACATCAATAATTCCTGCTGAGACTTGTCCTCCAATCATAGCAATTAAAAATGCACCTGCTGCATTAAATGGTATAAGCCATGCAATCGGAGAAGAAGTAGAATCTGTAATGTATGCCAATTTCTCTCTTGATACATCAAAGCGATCAAATAGAGGCCTTGAAGCAACTCCTGAAATTACAATTGAACTTGTCGCATCAATAAATAAGAAAATACCAAGTAAATAAGCCAATAATTGTGCTCCAATCTTGGATTTCACCACTTTTCTCTTTTCAGTCAAATACTCTACCATCCCATGAACCCCACCTGAGGCTTCAATCACATAAACAAAAGCTCCTATCATTAAACAGAACAATATGGATTTTGCCGCCCAATCATCTTGAAATACTTGATAAATACTATTTAAACCTGTAAAAACTATTCCTGTATTAACATCTAAAATAATACCTGCTGCAATAATTCCTGATAAAAGTGCAATAAATACATTCTTTGCTGCAAAAGCCAAAATAACTGTTAATAAAACTGGTACAATTGATAACCAACTAATTTCCACTATAATCACCTCTTCATTTGTCTCTAATATATTTCAATGAAAATTTATCTTTAATATATTTTTATTATAGTGATATTATTCTCCTATTAGAATGTAGGACTTATACGAATAACTATAAAAATGAAACCTAATGATTCAAAATCAAAAATCTGACATGTAAAAATATTGGAATATAAACAAGCACTTTGTTAGATACTATATCTGAAAAATAAAAAAGAGGTGTCATAATGAAAAAATTACTCTATATCACCTGTAACTCAAAGCCTGAAAATATATCTGCTAGTAAAACAGTTGGAAGAGAGTTTATAAATGCATTCCTTGAAAAAAATGATGATTATGAACTTAAAGAAGTTGATCTTTATAAGATTAATCTACCTAGACTTCATTACAGATATTTTAAAGGAAGAAATGAACTTGTAGATCAACAAGTATATGATCAATTATCAGAAAATGAAAAAAGAGACGTAGATAGGATAATTGAACTTGCAAAGGAATTCAAGGATGCTGACTTTTATGTAATAGCAGCTCCTATGTGGAGTCTTTTGTTTCCAGCCCCATTAAAAGAATATTTAGATTGCATAATACAACAGGATGTTACCATAAAAATTGAGCCTAATAATATTAAAGGTCTATTAAATGATAGATGCAGAACTATGGTGTATATTCAATCATCTGGCGGTCCGGTACCTTGGCTCCTAGAAAGAAGAATTAATCATGGAGGAACATATCTCAAAGATATTTTCAAGTTTCTTGGCATAAAGAATTTCCATGAAATTTTAGTTGATAATACTCAATTTACTGAAGAAGAAGAACATACGGCTGTCGAGAAAGGTAAGAACGAAGCTAGAGATTTAGCATCAAAGCTTTAGATATTTTATTATAATAAAAAGATACCTGCTTTTTAGGTATCTTTGTTTATTCTCAAAATTACAATATATTATTTTTACTATGTTTTCTAACTTTAGAATTTCAGATTGTTGAAAGAGTTCAATGTCAATGAATAAGCTCTCTGTGCAGTGCACAAAAGTGTACGTACATGAGTTGCACAGAGTGCCTTAACAACGCCGAAATTAAGCTTTATCAGCGGCCTGAATCAAAATATTCTGCTCTAAATTCCTTGGGTGAAATTCCTTCATAGCGTTTAAAAAACTTAGTTAAATTAGAAGGCTCGTCAAATCCCATCAAATCTGAAATTTCATTTATTGTGTACTCTCCCTGATCTATATACCTCTTAATTTCTAATAATATTCTATCAATAATAAATTGTTTAGCTGATAAATCTACCACTGCTCTTGTTGCTTGATTAATTGTTTTTTGCGAAACTAACATCATCTTTGCATAATCTTGAACTGTTTTCTTTTCCTTATAATGAATTTCTACAAGATTTTTAAATTCTACAAACCTTTTATAACTACCAGAAATTTCTCTTTGTTCATTAGGCTTCTTAAACTTACTGATTGCGAGCATAAAACTTCTAAAAAGAGATTTTAACAATGATCCTTTCACTGCATTATCTTCTGCTTTGTACTCTTTATACAATAAATCAATAAGTATACGATTTGAAGATTCCTCTGAAACATCTATATTAATAATAGGATTATATAATGGACTATTGAAGTGCTCCAAAAAATCTTGAATACTCATCTTTGAATCGGCACACAAATAATCTTCAGTGAATAAAAGAATGTATCCAGTAGCTTTAGTATCTGGAAAAAATCGATGTACTTGATTCTTACCAATCAATATCATATCTCCTGCTTTAAAATCATATACTTTGAAATCTACTTCATGTTTTCCTTCACCAGATGTTATATACAATATATTATAAAAATTCATTCTGAAATTTTCTAATAAAATTTTAGTTGGGCGTGTCTTAAAAAACTCTTGTAAGTCCACTATTTCAAACTCAAATAACTTATCTTCAGTTTTTTTAAAATTAATTCTTCTAATAGTATCCATAGATAAACCTCCAGTTGATAATCCCTTTTATTATAACATAAGGCGTATGATAATATATCATACGCCTTATGTTACTTAACCAATCAACTAAAATTTACCGTTATCATTTTTCCATTCTTCTTTATTTAGAATATTTTCAATAACATCCCAATGTTCTGCTATCTTTCCATTCTCAACTCTAAATAGATCATAGTAAGCTACTTTCTGTCCACCAAAAGTTCCTTCACTTACTGATAAAACAAAGTTCCCTTGGCCTAGTATCATATGGTTCTCTTCATACACCATATAGATTTCTTGCTCTGCCATAGCCGCCATAGCTTGTCCTAAGCCTGATAATCCATCTGCTATTTGTGTATTATGTTGAATATAATTATCACCATCAAAATATTCTCCCATTACATCAAATTTCCCTGCCATTAAAACCGTCTCCACAAAATCTTTAACAAGTGCTTTATTTTCTTCTGTCTTATCTAGTTCAACAACTTCTGTTACTCCATCAAGTTGTGTTCTTCCACTTGGATTAGGCTCCACTATCTTCTCAGCTAAATTATCCCAATGTTCTACAATTAAGCCATCTTCGAATCTAAAAATATCAAATCCTACTTTTGGTCCAAAGAAATTATAATCAGTCTGAGTTATAACGTAATCCCCATCTTCAAATACTCTAACTACATCTACTGATGAACTTCCTGGCGGTAGCATACTAAGTAATTGTCCAAAACCTTCTAATCCATCTCCAGCTGATAAATTATGTTGAATATATTTTTCTGGATTAATATATGCAATTGCTTCTGAATCACCTGTTTCAATACTATTTAAAACTGCTACTACTTTTTCTGAGTTACTTAATTCTTTTTTACTTTCTTCTTTACTTATTTCTTTGCTTGCTTCCTCATTAATGCTAACTTTTATTTTTTGATCTGGGAATATCAAATGTGGATTATCAAGCTTATTTATCTCTGCAAGCTTCTCCCATGTTGTATCATACTTTCTTGCTATTTTCCAAAGTACGTCACCTTTTTTTACAGTGTAGTATTCATCATTAGCAAAAGCTGTAGTTGATGCACTAAAAAGTATCCCCAGTGCTAAAGTTGCTGTTATCGCTTTTTTCATAATTGTTCCCTCCTAAAATATAAAATGTGTGGTAAGTTATATTTCTTCTTAAATTTTTTGTGTTTCTTTCCATTTGCTTAATATTATTCTATATTTACGGAAGGTAAAAGACCATATAAAAAAGAACCTGAAAAAAGTAATAATGAAACCTTTCCCGTTCTTTTGTTTAATTTATCTATATAAGGCAAGTTCAAATAAATAACAAGTCAGTTATACAGAAAGAAATTATCATTATATCTTGATATAGAAAAAGTGGTGAACCTTCACTATTTTCTATATCAAAATTAATAAGGTAAATTTCTTTCTGTATACTCGTCTATTTTGCATCATTGACTGGTTATTTATTTTCACATGCCTAAACTATTTAATCTTTTTAGCCATAAGAGCCGCTCCGATAGCCCCTGCATATCTAGCTAATTCAGTTGTTTTTACTGGTACGTTTAGTTTTTCTGAAAGTTTATTAACAATGTATTCACTTTCACATAACCCACCTGTTAAAAAGTAATTTGTTCCTGAGGAATGTTTTCCACATAGTGATTTCACTTTACTCACAACTGAATCTACAATAGCGAAGGCTATATCTTGTTTTTTCTCTCCTCTACCTATTAAACTTATAACCTCTGATTCAGCAAAAACAGTACACATTGAACTTATAGTAATTCCTGAACCTTGAGATGCTAGTTCACATAGCTTTTCTATATCAACCCCAAGTGTATTACCCATTATTTCTAAAAATCTTCCTGTCCCCGCTGAACATTTATCATTCATAATAAAATTTGTTACCATATCATTTTCTACAGTAATTACCTTAGTATCTTGACCTCCAATATCAATTACAGTACAGTCGCTATTACTAAGATACGCAGCACCTTTACCATGACAAGTTATCTCAGTTATTGTCTTATGTGCATAAGGTACAGACACCCTTCCATACCCCGTTGCTACAACTTTAGAATTATCTTCATTTATATCTAATATCATTAATTTATCTTTGATAAGATTAGCTGTTTCAACGCTACTCCACCCAGTGGGCATAACAAAGGTTTCTATTAATTTATCTTCATTAAATACCGCAACCTTAGCTGCAGTAGATCCTATATCTATTCCTATATAATTCATATGTCTTTCACCTCTAAGTGTAAAAATTCTTTAAATTCATAATTAATTCTATCATATCCATATAAGTTTTGAATTTTTGTTTTTTAATAGATGATTAGCCATCTATTGGTTTTTTAAATAGTTTAATATGCTAGTCCTATTGTTTAACGATTCTTGTCGGATTTATGTACAACTCTCCGCCCATTTGAATATAATATATTGAATACTATGAATAAATTGATCAACTAATGATGAATATTGCAACAAAAAGATTACTAAAGAAAGGAATGTTATATAATGAGCACTAACAGTTTTACCTTTAAAATCAGAACTCAATTTAGCTTTATTGTAGATGATCGTACTTTTAGTTGTATTTTAAGCGGCATTGCTAAAAAGGGTATAAATATTACAGGTCATTTTCAAACAAAGCTTTTTGATCCTAATAATAAGTGTAACCATAATTTCACTTCCAATATAGTTAGACTTGTCGTTGGTAGTGCTGATGCTGAAAGTAGTAGGGATATTATCGGAGTACGATATGTACTTGACTGTCTTGGTGTTGATTTTCAAGAGAAATCGGTCATTCAAGTAGTTGAACTAACATCTGGAACTCCTGGTATATTGAATTATATAATTAGTTCATTATTGTGCAAGGTAATGGTTAATGCACTATATATCGGAGAAGAAAACAACTGTTTTTTAGATGTGTCAGATATTTGTAAAGCCTTAAGAATCTTATCTGAAACAAAAGTTGAATAAGTCCCAAAATATTCAAGCACATGTTGTTCATATGATTAAAAACAATATAGAAAAAATTTAAAGTTATTTAAAATAAATGGGGTACTTGATATGTTAGTGCCCTTTTACTTTGTTAATTTTTATAATAATATGATATAATTTACATAGAATTACATATTATTTTTAGTACATAACATATTTGTATTAAGGCTTAATGGTTATATTGAATAATATATCTGTATTCGTCGTAATGGAAAGATATTAAATATGACGAAATAGTAGAAAAATATGAACTAACGATTATTTATATTAGTTGGAGGTATTATTATGGATTTTAGGAAGGTTTTTGACAGCATTCCTCAAGAATTTGACAAATGGAGAACCCGTTATTGTGATGAACTTTTCGCCGATGTTATAGAATACTCAAAGCTCGATTCTGGCAAAACAGCTCTTGAAATTGGTCCCGGAACAGGTCAGGCTACCGAACCGATATTGAAAACAGGCTGTTCGCATTTGGCGATTGAACTTGGCGAAAATTTTGCAGAGTATACAAAGAATAAATTTAGTTCATATGATAATTTTCAAATTGTAAATGCTGATTTTGAAACATATGATTTTGGGGATCATCAATTTGACTTGGTTTATTCAGCCGCAACAATCCAGTGGATACCGGAGGAAATTGGCTTTCCAAAAGTTTATGATATGTTAAAAAGCAATGGAACATTTGCGATGATGTTAACTCGAACAGATGAAAAAAGTGCTAATGAACCCTTATATTCGAAGATACAGGAAGTATACTCTGAATATTTTCATCCAGAAACAGAATATACATGCAATTTAAATTACAACAATACTGAAAAATATGGCTTTACTGATATTGAATGCCGTCATTATCACAAAACAAGAGAACTTAACGCTGATGAGTATGTCTCATGGATAAGTACACATGCTTGTCATATAACTCTACAGGAGCCGTATAAATCAAAATTTTACGCAGGCATCAAGGACGCTATTTTGAGTTTTGGCAATAATATAAAGCTTTATGATACAATAGTTTTGTATTTGGCAAGAAAGCCATAACCTCGTAGTATAAGCATAATTTGAAGATTTCTAAATTACAAAAAAATGAGATAGATAAAACTATCTCATTTTTAATATATAATATGTTAGATTTATAAGCATTTATTTAAATTAAATCTTGATAAAATAATCTCACCCTAGTTTTATGGTTTTGTTAATTGTTTCTTTCCAACTATTTACTCCCTAAATTAATTACGAAACCTTTTCTACCATCTATCCTAATTTTTTCTCCCTTCTCGTTGGCTAATACAACTTCACGAACAGGTCCTCTGTGCCCACTATGATAAAATCCAGTGCTTCGAAGAACTTTGTAGTCATCTAAAGTTAATATAAATGTTTTAGTCTCCTTACCTTGTAACTCAAAAACCGCTGGCTTACCATCAAAAGTGTAAAAACTAATCTCTCCAAGTCCATCATGTCTATCAAATGGGCTATCAATACTCAAATAAAAAGTCTTTTTTTTCTTGCTATAATTAGTTAATGTAAATTTAGCAGTAAATTCTACTAACTCATTCTCCTCGGCTCTATAATTCATACTACTATTTTCATATTTATATCCTATAGATAATAACCCAGCAGAATTTTCTTTTATTAACCTTACAGTAGTTTTTGATATTGCTGAAAATATAATCATACATCCCACAAAAACTAAAAAAACATCCCATCTTCTAAGCTTTAACTTACCTATAGCATACTTTTCTACAAAAAATATACTTATAAAAAAAAGCACTCCAAAATAAATCACAGTTAGATGATCACCACTATAATTACCAGACCATGATTTTAACCCAATAGATTCCAATACATAGTCCCCTAAAGCACGATGATGTTTAGTTGTAACCATCATGAAACATAATGCTGACATTAAAAATATTGAAAGCTTTCCCTTTACATTATTATTCATATCCCCTCACTTTAAATAGTATCTATCTCTAGATTACTAATATTATGTTCTCCTATAAAGATTTTTCGATTTTTCTAGAATCCGGCATAAAAATCTTCCTTATTATAACTAGATTTTATAGTACTCTTTAGCTTTTCTATATAATTTTTTAAAGTTAGTCAAAATGGATTCTCATCTTCATATTTTAATATATAATAATAACTAGTTTTAAACAGCTTAATTGGATTTTATTTTAATACTTTGTACAAATTCAGCATTTATAAGTTCATTACCTTTCTTCGTTTCAACCTCAATCCAATTTTCCTCCACACTAATTATTTTTCCAACTACGTTTATACCAAATGTGCCTGTTGATATAATACAATTCTTACCTATATATTTTTTAATTATCTCATTTGACATAATTATAACCCCTTTCCTTTTCTGTATTTTTGAAATTACTGACTTTCTTGCTGCATTTTGTTGTGGTAAACTTGCGAAAAACAATAAAAAAAGCGGCAAAAATACCCCAACCCACGTTCCTACATTCAACCAAATCTCACCCCCTTAATAATTATTCCACTCTTGTCCTATATATTAATTAAAAACTATTATTTCATATACCTAAAATCTTATTCCAATGCCCTATACTCTTTATTTCATTAAAACCTATTTTTTCATACAATCTATAGGCTTTTTCATTATGCCTATATACATGAAGTCTCGCTATATCCATACCACTATTCTTACCTTTATTTAAAACAGACTCTATAACCCTAAATCCATAACCTTTATTCCTAAACTCTTTTAAAATCGCAATCTCCTCAATATATATCACATTCATATTTTGTTGTTTGTTTCTTTTTTCATTTATATAAGAAATAATAAACCCAATTGGTTGATTGTTTTCATATAATACAAATATTAAATCACTATTTTTTTCAATCAATTCATTAATTTCTTCTACTTTATAACTGAAGTTACTTCCTTCCATACATTTTTCCATGAAATTATAAATCCATTTTTCATCCCCTATTTCATAAAAAGTTCTATAATCTATTGTTAAATTTCTTTTAGATAGTTTAGAGATTATTTTTTCCATCTGAATGTGCTCTTTCTCCATTCTATACCCAATATCTTTTAAACCTTCTATTAAATCAGCTTTATCATTTACTCCTATAAATTTCACTCTTCTAATATTAGAGTCGCAATAACACTTATGTACAAACTCCAACATACTTTTATATGCATTATAATTATTATATTGTTTTCTAACATAGATTTCTTCAATTATCACTGTATCAACATCCTTAGAAAGTTCAACAAAACCAATATCTTCTTTGTTATTGGACAGAATAAATATGTCTATGCATCCCAATTTTAAATCTTGCGTATGTTTTTCTAGAAATTCATCTTTAGTTATCTTTAATACATATGGATCTTCAAATGCAAGTTCATTGTTTAATACTATATATTTTTCTATGTTTTCTAATGATAATTTTTCCATCTTAAGTCCCCTCCTAGTATACCTGCTTCATCCTTGGGTTCCACTGATAGCGTAACTATCAGCGGAACCCAACTCTTCGCATATCACAAAATATCCGTCGCATCTTTGACTTGTTATTTATTTTCATATGCCTTATTTGAAATATATTTTAAATATTAATCCCCAATCAGCTGTTTTCACTTCATCCTCAATACTTTTTCCTCCCGACGCAAAAGAGCCTTTATGTGCAGTTACTCCCCATATAGTAATATCTTCGCTATCAGTCACCTTGAGTTCTCCATCTATTTCAACAGGTCCGTAACCACACTCTTTATCAAATCTATCTATATATTTTGTTGACCCAACATAACCATTGTCTTTACTAATGATTGTTTTCATTACCATAGAATTTGATTTTTCTAAATCAGTACCAATGATATCTTTCAAAGAAATACTAACTTCTCCATCAAATTCATTTTTATCAAAAGATGTTGAAATTCCATTTTGAGACTCTTTAATCTTGCCATTCTCCCATATTTCATATTTAAGGCCTAGACTTTCCTTATCACCTTGATATTTAACCTTAATACATCCTGTCATCATGTCAAAATGAGGTTCTAACTTTTTAGCATCCCCTTCAAAAAGTTTACTCGGTGTCACTTTAACATAATTCTGAGAAACATCAGAATTTTTACCACATCCCACAATTAAGAAGGCTAAAATTAAAATGAAATAAGTTATTTTCTTCATTGCAATCCCTCCTATATACTTAACCCTAATAATGCCCCATTTTTAGTTCTCTCACCTTTTTTGCTTATTCATAAATGTACTCCTCCAAAATTAAAATCCATCTGTTCTAATAATAAATGCATATTCACATTCATTTTTATTTTCACCCCAAGAAGCTATCATTTTAAAACCCCTATAATCAATTTTATTCTCCACATAAACTGAACTCAATGCTGATGCAAAGTGTTTCTTAATTTCAAAAGAACATTTACCATCCTTTAGTTCAACTGGAATATTGATTATTACTTTGTCAGAATACATCTGCTTCCCATTTTCATCAATTAAAATATCAGATATAGTGAATTTACTTGGCGGATTATTCTTAAAACTAATCATAGCAGTTTTTCCAATTTCAATATATGGAATCTCAACGTTAGAGCCTTCTTTCATTATAGTTTTAAATGCACATAATCTATCATAGATTGCACCATCCCATGTATTTTTTGAAGTTATATACTCTATTTTCTTATCTCCAATAATTATTTCTAATTCAGGTGGTTCTTTTGATGATTTTTTAGAAATACACACAATGATTAATGTGGTGGTTAGTAATATAAACATAATACCCATTATTACTTTTTTCATATTAATAAGCTCCTTTTAAATTTTCTATTTATTTTTTATAAATATCCGAAAACATTAATGCATATTCCATTTACTTCATTATACTTACATTATATTGTATTTACAACAACATTAACCACTAATTTTCAATTACAGCCACCTCACCAAAAACAGTCTCAAAATGAGACTATATTCTCATTTTGAGACTACACCATTTAGTATTTTCTCATTTTGAGAAACTTCATATATAAGTGTTCATTCTTCAATAATATATGTTTCTATTTAAATTAAAATTTTAATATTTCAATTTAAGGCTTAAATCCTTTTGTCTCAACGTTTATAAAAGAAACTTATCAAAGCCAGTCACCTTATTAACGTACAAATAACAATACAAATGAGATAAAATATTTTTAAAACCAATTTTGGCATGCTTATTGCTTATATTATATACATACAAGTAAAGGGAGTGATTTCATGAATATAGGAAATCTTATTATTGATACATTAAAAGAAGAAGTTGTTCCAGCAATGGGATGTACTGAACCTGTAGCTGTGGCATTAGCATGTGCAAAGGTTAAAGAGTTAATAGATTACGATACAATAAATAATATAGAGGTTCTTGTTGGCCCTAATATATATAAAAATGGTTTAGCAGTTGGAATCCCAAATACAAATGAAGTTGGACTTTACATATCAGCAGCCTTAGGTATAACAGGTGGAAAAAGCGAAAAGGATTTAAGAGTATTAGAAGGTCTTACTGAAGAAGATGTTCAACTTGCTAATGAATTATTAGACAGTGGAAAACTATCATTAGATATAAAAGATACAAAAGAGAAAATATATATTGAAGCAAATATTGATACTAATAAAGGCTCTGCTAAAGTAGTTATACAAGGTAGACATAATAAATTTGTGTTTATAGAGAAACAAGGTGAAGTTATATTAGATGCAAAAGAAGAAAATGGACAAAGTTCAAATTCAAATAATGTCTTATACAATATGAAAATTTCTGATATTATAAAAGAAATAGAAAAAATACCATACGAAGATATTTCTTTTATGCTAGATGGTTTAGAGATGAATGAAAAAGTATCTGAATGTGGTTTAAGTGAAAGAAAAGGTATGGGAGTAGGCTACAGTTTTAAAGAAAATATGGATAAAGGAATTCTATCTAACGATATAGCAAATACAGCTATGATGATGACTGCGGCTGCTTCAGATGCTAGAATGTCCGGAATATGTTTATCTGTTATGAGTAGTAATGGAAGTGGAAATAATGGACTAACAGCTATTTTACCAATAGCCGCTTACAGAAAAAAATTCAATGTGGACGATGAAAGATTAGCTAAAGCTTTAGCTATAAGTCACATTATGAATAGTTATACTAAGTATTATATAGGTAGATTATCTGCTTTATGTGCTTGTGGTGTTGCCGCTGGAACAGGAGCAGGTGTAGCAATTGCTTGGCTTATGGGTGCAAATGACAACCAAATAGATGGCGTTATTAAAAATATGATTGCTAACACTAGTGGAATGATTTGTGATGGTGCAAAAGTAGGTTGTGCTTTAAAGCTTGCAACTTCTGCTTCTTCAGCTGTACAATCTGCACTTTTAGCTATGAACAATTGTATAGTTCCTGCAAGAAACGGAATCGTAGCAGAAACTGCTGAAGATACAATAAAGAATTTAAAAACTTTATCTGTTGAAGGAATGAGCAATGCTGATAGTTGTATTTTAAAAATAATGAAGCAAATGCAAACCAAAGCCCACGCATAACATTCTAGTTGAGAATTGAAACTCTATAAGATTTTCTTTTTTACTTAATTTTTAAAATGGAGAGGTTAGATTATGAGCTTAAGTAAAATTGTTTCAAGTGTTCAAAATATTTCAGAAGCTATATCAAGTGTACTTAAAATTGATGTAACTGTTGTAGATGATTGTCTTAATAGAATTGCAGGTACTGGACGTTATAAACAGTGTATTGGGGAATCAGTTAGTAAAAATTCTGTATTCAGCTTTGCTTTATGTAAAGGTGAAAGCTTTATTATTGAAAATCCTGGTCAGCACGCTGTGTGTTTAAAGTGTGAAGCTCTCAAAACCTGTAGCGAACGTGCAGAAGTTTGTTGCCCAATTAAAGTAGGTAATCGTGCCATTGGGGCTATAGGACTCATAGCTTTTGAAGAAGAACAAAGAAATGCAATTATTAATGATAAAGATAATCTTATAGAATTTTTAAATAGGATGGCAGATTTAATTTCTTCAAAGTTATTAGAACAGGAGAATACAGATAAAATTGAGCTTTTAGTAAAAAATTTAGAGACCGTTATAGACTCGGTTGACAAAGGAATCATTTCCGTTGATCATGACGGAAGGGTCTCTAGATATAATAAGAAAGCTCTTCAGTTATTCCATATAGATGAAGAAGAAATCTTAAACATGAATATTAAGGATTTCATAGAAAATATTAATCTAAATAATTTAATGGGACATAATAAGGTCGTAAAGAACAGACAATTTACCTATAAACAAAATCACCATCAATTTAGAGGTGTTTTTGATTCAAACCCAATTAAAATTGATGATAAACCCTTTGGTATGGTATTTACCTTCAGTAATATCTCTGAAGTATTGAATACTGTTAATAAAATTACCACTGGTGCTATTGTTACAGGATTTGATAGCATTATTGGTGAAAGTCATTGCTTAAAAGATGTGAAAACTGAAGCAGAAAAGGCTTCTAATTCAACCTCTACTGTATTAATTCAAGGAGAAAGTGGAACTGGAAAAGAACTTTTTGCCAGAGCTATTCATTTTCATAGTGATAGATGCTGTAAGCCATTTATTCCAATAAATTGTGCAGCCATTCCTGAACAATTACTTGAAAGTGAACTTTTTGGTTATGAAGAAGGGGCTTTTACTGGAGCAAGAAGAGGTGGTAAAGCTGGAAAATTTGAACTCGCTAATAAGGGTACGATTTTTCTAGATGAAATTGGTGATTTACCTCTACACCTTCAAGCTAAACTTTTGAGAGTTGTACAAGAGAATGTTATTGAAAAAGTTGGTGGAAAAGACTATATACCAATAGATGTTCGAATCATTGCAGCTACTCATAAAGATTTAGAGACAAAAGCATTTGAAGGAGAATTTAGACAGGACCTTTTTTACAGATTAAACGTTATTCCTGTGAACATTCCATCATTAAGAGAAAGAAAAGAAGATATTGTGATTTTGGTTCAATATCTATTAAATAAATGCAATAAAAAATTAGGAAAAAACATTAAAGAAATATCCCCCTGTGCCTTAGATATACTTAAAAATTATCAATGGCCAGGTAATGTAAGAGAACTTGAAAATAGCATTGAATATGCTGTAAACATGTGTAGAGGCAATGAAATTCAAGTTATCGATCTCCCTAACCGTTTAAAGAATATATGTAAGTCTTTCAAAGAGACAGAGTTTGAAGGCATCACATCTATTAAAGATTTAGAAAAACGAGAGATTGAAAAAGCTTTAAAACATTTTGGAAATACTAAACAGGCAATTACCAACGCAGCAGAATCTTTAGGCATTGGTAGAGCAACCTTATATAGAAAAATTAAAGAATATAATATAAACCAATAAAAAAAGCCCTCAAGGGCTTTTTTTATTTAACAATTGACAGTTGACAATTGACAACCACTGTCCATTGTCAACTATGTTTTTCTAAGATTATTTTACTAAATCCATTCCTACCTTTATAGCCTTAATGTTTAAATCTATAAATCTTTCTTTTACGTTCTCTTTTATAATTCTTTCCCAATCTATTTCATCAAGTCCCATTGATTTTACTAAAGCACCTAAAAGAATTACATTCATAACCTTTGGATTTCCTAGTTCTTTTGCCTTTGTAGCAACATCAACAATTGTAGCATTTGCCTTTTCTACTAATTCTTCATTAATACCTTCTGGATACTCAGCTTTTCCATTAAGAATAGGCATAGAGTCTATTCTATGATCATTTACTATAGCTTTTCCTTCTGGTTTTAGATATTTAAGCCATCTTAATGCTTCCATTTTTTCAAATGAAACTAAGATATCTGCCCCACCGATTTCTATAACTGGTGATTCTACTTTTTCACCATATCTTACTTGAGAAGATACTGATCCTCCTCTTTGGGACATTCCATGAATTTCACTCATCTTTACGTCATATCCTGCTTCCATAAGTCCAGTTGTTAAAAGTTTACTTGCAAGAATTGTTCCTTGCCCACCTACTCCGACTAATAAAATACTCTTTGTCATATTATTTTTCCTCCTTAACAATTGCACTTACAGGACAAACCTGAGCACAAACTTCGCATCCTACACACATAGCTGAATCTATATTTGCTTTTTTAGCTTCTTTATCAAATGAAATTGCTGGACATCCAACTTTTGTACATTTTTTACATCCAATACATTTTTCTTTATCAACTACACATTTTTCAACGAATGCACCTTTGAACTCTTCTTTATCTTCTTTAGAGAATTTTTTAAGAACACAAGGCCATCTTGTAATAATAACTGATGGTTCATCTAAAGCTAATGCCCAATCAAACGCCTCATTAACTTCTTGAAGATTGTTAGGATTTACCACTCTCACATGTTCAATACCACAAGCTCTAACTATTGGTTCAATTTCTACGATTTTAGTTTCTTTACCTTGAAGAGTATAACCTGTTCCTGGATTTTCTTGATGTCCAGTCATTCCTGTAATTCTATTATCTAAGATTACATTTATAGAATTACTCTTGTTATAAACAACATCTAGTAAAGAGTTAATTCCAGTATGGAAGAATGTAGAGTCTCCAAGTACTGAGATTAATCTTTTTTGGTTATTTTCTCTCATGTTAAATACTTGTTGTGCTCCATGTCCAACACTTATACTTCCGCCCATACAGAAGTTCCAATCCATTGCGTTGTAAGGCTCTGCAAAACCTAATGTATAACACCCAATATCTCCTGAAATTACAACATTTTTTCTCTTACCAACTTCATAGAAAAATCCTCTATGTGGGCAACCAGCACATAATGATGGAGGTCTAGCTACTATTTTACTTTCATCATACTCTATAGATGGCATTGTTTCACCAAATACTGATTTTCTAATTACATCTGGAGTCATTTCTCCACAGAATGGGAAAACATCTTTTCCATGACATTCTATTCCCAATGTTTTAACAAACTCTTCGATGTATGGATCATTTTCTTCAATAATATATATTTTATCAACTTTTTCTGCAAACTCTTTAATTTTGTTTTCTGGAAGTGGGTTAGTAAATCCAAGTTTTAAATAAGATGCAGTATTTCCGAAAACTTCTTTTGCATATCCAAATGCGCCACCAGAAGCTATAATACCTATTTTAGTATTATTCCACTCAAAGAAGTTTAATTCAGTACTATCAGAAAACTCTTTAAGTTTATTCATTCTTTCTTCAACCTTTAATCTTAACAATCTAGAGTGCCCTGGTACTGTCACGTATTTTTTAACATCTTTTTTATACTCTTTAAGTTCAACTTCTTTTCTGTCATAACACTCTACAATACCTTTTGAGTGACAAACTCTTGTTGTCATTCTAAATAGGATAGGAGTATCATATTCTTCACTTAATTCAAAAGCATCTTTCATCATATCTTTACATTCTTGGCTATCAGTTGGCTCAAACATTGGTATTTTAGCAAATTTAGCATATTGTCTATTGTCTTGCTCATTTTGAGATGAATGTTGACCAGGTTCATCCGCTGTAACTAAAATCATACCACCGTTAACTCCAGTATATGCAAATGTGAATAATGGGTCTGCTGCAACATTTACCCCAACATGCTTCATAACAGCTAAAGTTCTCGCCCCAGCTAAAGATCCACCGATTGCTGCCTCTAATGCTACTTTTTCATTTGGTGCCCATTCAGCTAAAATATTATCCTTATAAAGAGCAACATTTTCTAATATCTCTGTACTTGGTGTTCCCGGATATGCTGATGCATATTTTACACCTGCTTCATATGCTCCACGAGCAACCGCCTCATTACCTGTAAATAACTTTTTCATATTTTCACTCCTTAATTTATTATCTATTTAGAATAGTTTGAAAAATACATCTATGATAATTCTTATTTTGTTACTGATGCTTATAAACCTAATGTCTTACCTAAAATATAACCTACCCTTATATTATTAAGCAAATTCCATGCCAAAATGATTATTATACCTAAACCCTTGAAATACGCGAATTTAGAATTCATAAATGCATCAAAGGGTTAAACGGTATGCACCCATTCAACCCTTTTAACCCTTTAACTATTATCTATCACTTTAAGAATTTCTTTACCATACTCTGTGATGACACTTCCTAATCGCCCTTTACTTATCTTCACTAGACCATTTTTATTTAGATTAATTAAAATTTTTCTTATTTCTTGTTCACCAAGAAGCAGATCTACTTCCTTGGTCTTTTCATAAATGCTTCTTCTACCTACTCTAACTTTTTTCTCATAACTTTCATTAAGAACTTTAAGCACAAAAATATATTTCTCTAAGTCCTCTCCAATACTCTCTAAAAAATCCTCTTCTGCTTTACTATTCTCTCTTTTCAACTCTTCTTCATTTTTATTATTAAAAATAATATCATTAGCCGTTATTGTATCCTCGTTAATATTGCACGAGTACTCTACAAAGTTCACTATTTCCCTAACATTACCATTCCACTTATAACTCACCAATACTTTTTTAGCTTCATCGCTTAGTAAAAAATCCCCTCCCAAGCTTTTTTTATAATACTCAATTAAAGGAAGTATGTCTTCTCTCCTGTTTCTAATAGGAGGAATGTGCAAAGGAAGAACATTAAGTCTATAATATAAATCTTCTCTAAACCTCTTTTTAGCAATTTGCTCTTCAAGTTTCCTATTAGTTGCTGCTATAACTCTTATATCAACAGAAATAATCTTATCACTACCTAATCTCATTATTTCTTTTTCTTGAAGAACTCTCAATAGTTTAGTTTGCAGGATGTAAGGCATTTCTCCTATTTCATCAAGAAAAATAGTTCCCTTATGGGCTAGTTCAAACAATCCCATTTTTCCGCCTTTTCTTGATCCCGTAAAAGCCCCATCTTCATATCCAAAAAGTTCACTTTCAAGGATATTAGCTGGTAACGCTCCACAATTTACTGCTACAAACTGATAATTTTTTCTAGGTGACTCATTATGAATCGCCTGTGCAAAAATCTCCTTACCTGTACCAGTTTCTCCTGTAATTAAAATAGATGCTTTTGACATAGACATTCTCTTTGCAATTTTCTTACACTCGAGCATGCACTGACTATCCCCTATAAGATTATCAAAGGTATATTTAGCCTTATGCCCCTTTCCTATAAGTTTTTTTCTTATTTTATGCTGCCTATTCTCAACTTCATGGAATTCCTTCAAAATAATAATTGCCCCATAAAATCTTCCTGAATGAATAACTGGTTCAATTGAAAAAATTATATCCTTATCGTGTATTTTTGCAACTTCATTTTTAACAGTATTTTTATATACAAAAGCCTCTTCAATTAATTTTCCTGGCAAGTAATCCTTAGCTTTCATCTTTAAAAGTTCTTCTCTGGTAGTATTCATTATTCTGCAGGCATTGTTATTGCAAAGTTTAAGATCCCCATCTTTTCCTAATTCAATAATTCCATCTTCATTAGAATCTAAAAGTACTTTAACCTTACTCTGATAACTATTCATTTTATTAATTATATATTTCAATCCTTCTTTAGTAGTCGCTAGACTTTTATTAGTATTATATAAATTAATATTTTCAGTAATATAATCAAGGTCAAGTTTCATTGACATTTCAACTATTGTATCAACATCTAAATATCCTGGTCCTAAATTTATGAATTTCTGCTCATGTCCATATTTCTTTTCCTTATAGCTGTCTTCCAATACAATATATATTTTTCTTTCATTCTCAGAACTAATGTTAGATATAGGTGCAATATTTACCTTATTACAATTAAGCATATGATGGAATTCACGGCTTATTTCACTAGCAATACTAAAGTCTTTATGATATGAATATACTGGGCCATGCACTTTAACCTGTTTTAATCTTTCTTTACTATCCAAGGTAATAGTTTTATTCATTTTAATAGCATTCTCATGTCCATGAAAATAATTCCTCATGCTCTTGTATAATGAAAACGAAGGGTATAATAATATATCCACACTAACTTTTTTCTCTACTTCATCCCCTTGAACAATTTTTATTATATCTATGGCATCATTAAAGATACTTTTTAATTGATTATATATTGGCGCAATTTCTTGTTCAGAGTAATCAATAATTGCAACTTTTTTCTTCATAGGCCCCCCCTTTAATTTTATCTAGTCCACTGTTAATTGTTCATTAATTACTAATGTAATTAATATCTATACTATGATATTTATTATATCATCTATAGAAATTCCATAGTATAACTTAATTTATACATATCTCAAAATCGCAGACACCTCAGACCTGTATGTATAAGTTTAGTTTTATACTGGAATCTCTATAGTATTTTTTAAAAACACATATATTTCTATTCGAAAATATCAACAGTAAATTACTAGATTAGAGAAATCTATAGAAATCCCATATAGAAACCTTATATAGAAACTTAAAAGAATATAAAATAAACCAGAGTGAAAACGATACTTAGGTATTGTTTTCACTCTGATTTTGTTTTAATTATTTATATTGTGGAAGGAATTCAATGTTTTCTTTGATAATATCTTCTAAAACTTTTTGCATTCTTACTGAATCTCCAATTAACGAATTAATAGTTAGTGTTATTAATTCAGTATTATAATTTCCTCTTTCATCATAATCTCCCATTATTTCTGATTAAGGTTGAATGTCCTTTAAAACTTCTTTCATATAATCTTCTTTTTCTTGCTCTGCGTTCCAATTTCCATCAATGACAGTAATAGTAACAAATCCTCTATTTGCTTCTGTTAAATCAGTTACAACTTCAGGATTTTTAATTTGACCCATGAATTTATCCATATCCATAGAGTTGTAAATCCCACCTTTTTCTTCATCGTAAGCGTAGTTTTGGAAATCTGTATAAACTTCTTCATTTTCAATGAATTTTACACCTTGAACTTCTTCAGCTGGTACAGCTGGATAGTTATAACTTAAACCTGTTCCAAGAGGCATTAACATATTTCCTGCTTTCCATTCTTCATTAAGCTCATTTACCATATTAACTGCGAAATCAACAGCAGGAATCATGAACCCTTCAAGATTTTCATCATTTAGTATATTAAGACTTGCAGCTATAGCTGGATAACCATGTCTAACAGCTCTTGCAGCTCCACCAACTGTTCCTGAGTTAAATTGTACTTCCCCAAAATTTGGTCCATCATTTACACCTGAAATTACTAAGTCTGGTTTTTCAGGCATTACAACGTGAACTGCAGCTTTGAAGCAATCTGAAGGAGTACCTTCAAATGCATATTTTTTATCTCCATACTCTACTAATTCATGAGCTTCTTTGTTCCATAGTATAGAAGTTCCTGTACCACTTTGGTTAGTAAGAGGCGCAACCATCCACGCTTCATAACCTACTTCTGTTAACTTGTCAAATAACATTTGGATACCCATTCCATCATGTCCATCATCATTGATAAGTAAAATACGCATTGGTCTGTTCTCACGTTCTTCAGCCGAAACACCATTATCTACTAACTCCACTTTTTGAGCCATAACTTTTTCATCTGATTGTGCTTTCTCCGTAGTTTCTGAACACCCTGTTAGTGTTAATGCAGTTGCCATAGAAATAGCTGTTAAAATAGACGCCAATTTTAATCTTTTATTCATAATTTTCTCCCCCTAAAATTTTACTTTGTTAAGTTCTATAATGAAGATAGAATTATAATTCCTCACCATTCGTCGCAATAACATTCTTATACCAATTGAAACTCTTCTTTCTAGATCTTTCTAAAGTTCCATTACCATCATTGTCTTTATCAACATATATGAATCCATAACGTTTCTTCATTTCCCCTGTAGATGCACTAATTAAATCAATACATCCCCATGGTGTGTATCCCATAAGTTCTACCCCGTCGATTGTAACAGCTTTCTTCATTTCAACAATGTGTTTTCTTAAATAGTCAATTCTGTAATCATCATTAATTGAACCATCTTCCTCAACCTTATCAATAGCTCCTAAACCATTTTCCACGCAGAATAGTGGCACTTGATAACGATCATATAGATTATTTAGTGAAGTTCTAAGCCCTTCTGGGTCAATTTGCCATCCCCAATCTGATGCTTCTAAATAAGGATTTTTAATTCCACCTAACATATTACCAGCTGTAGAATTTTTATCTGTTGGTTTTGAACTAATTACTAATGACATGTAATAGCTGAATCCAATGTAATCTACTTTACCTGCTTTTAAGATTTCCTCATCTCCAGCTTCCATTTCAATATTAATATTATTTCTCTCAAAATAACGCTTCTGATAGTTTGGGTAATATCCCCTTACATGAACATCAGAGAAGAAATAATGTGTATTCATCATTTCATTAACAGCTTGAACATCTTTAGGATTACAAGTTTCTGGATAAGCAAGTGGATATAATATCATACATCCAATTTTAGAATTAGGATTAATTTCATGCCCTAATTTAACAGCCTTTGCACTTGCTACTAGTTGATGATGAGCTGCTTGATAAGAAACTTGCTCCTTGTTTTCTCCTTCTTTTAACTTAATACCTGCTGGGATAAACGGAAATAATGCAACTGCATTTATTTCATTGAAAGTCATCCAATATTTAACTTTATCTTTGTAGCGAGTAAATAATGCCTCACAGTAATTTACATAGAAATCTACTAATTTACGACTTCTCCAAGCGCCATACTTTTCAACTAGTCCATAAGGCATTTCATAGTGAGAGATTGTAACTACAGGCTCAATCCCATACTTTAAGCATTCATCAAAGAGGTTATCATAGAATTTTAATCCTTCTTCATTTGGCTCTGCTTCATCACCATTTGGAAAGATTCTTGTCCACGCAATTGAAGTACGGAAACATTTAAAGCCCATCTCAGCTAATAAAGCAACGTCACCTTTATAATGATTATAGAAATCAATAGCTTCATGTGATGGATAATATTTTCCTTCTATAACTCCATCTGTATATTCACGATGCTTATCTACTGCACCTCCAGTAGCGACATCTGCTGTACTTACACCTTTTCCTCCTACATTCCATGCTCCCTCACATTGGTTGGCAGCAACTGCTCCCCCCCATAAAAATCCCTCTGGAAATTGATTAATTTTATTTTCCATGATTATTTCCTCCTATATGTTAGTGTTATTTTAATTTAAGCTTTAATTTTTAAAAAGAATTCATCAATAGCATGAGCAACTCCATCATCATCATTTGTTTTTGTAACAAACTTTGCTTTATTTTGAATTTCTAATGGAGCATTTCCCATAGCAATACCAAGCCCAACATAATCGATCATTTCTAAATCATTAAAGCTATCTCCTATTGCTATTACTTCTTTTTTATCAAATCCTAATTCACTAGTTAGAATTTCAAGACCACTAGCTTTGGATATATTTAGAGATAATATCTCCATTCCATAACCTGAATTTGTTATTCTGATTTTATCCTTGAATTTCTCTTCTAACTCAAGTCTCCCTTCATTTATTTGTTCATGATTACCATCAACAAAAATTTTGAATGGCTTTGTCTTATTATTTTTAATATATTGAATTATCTTATCGTTTGACATTCTTCTATACTTTGATTTTTCTGCCAACAAAGTCTTGAATGAATGTATATTAAAGAAACGTAAGAACATCCTCCAACCCAAATAATTAAAGTTTCCAAAAGAACTTGACTCATGTAAAATCATAAAGTTCAGATTATATTGAAGCAAAACTTCTACAATTTCTATAATAATCTCATTCTCTATTCTTTTTTCAAATAGTGGTTTATCATCTAAATGATTTATAATATAGGCTCCATCGTTAGTAATAATAGGCAGTTCAAGATTCAAATGCTTAGCCACCAATTTTGCACTTGGATAGTTTCTTCCTGTTGCCAAGGTTACTAACAAACCTTTTTTTCTTGCTTCTTGAATAATTTTTCTTGTATTCTTTGTAATACGATTATCAGATGTATATAATGTACCATCTAAATCTAATGCTAAAAGTTTATATTCCAAACCTTACACTCCCCTATGACAACTTCTTATTTGTCTTTAATTTACTGATTAAATCACCCCTTTCAAAAAATAAAACCTAAACTAATCATGAAAATACATTTCTGCCTTTTCATAATCAATTTAGGTTTTGCCTGCTCTACCAGTAACAATCCTGTTATTATTTGAAACCTTTTAATATTCATAAAGGTCTCTTTTCATTTCACTAAAAACGGAATAAAATCAAAAAAGGCAAAACCATAACATAAAATGTTATAGGTTTTGCCTGCATTATCAGTAACAATCCTAATAGTATAGATTCTTTTAACTTTATTTTATCATGAGCTTTTTTTATCGTCAACCACAATTTAAATTATGGATTTTTTCCCGTATATCGGATATACCTAGAATAAATTTTCAATTCAATTATATATGAAGAATATTTTATAAAAGATAGATTAAAATAAATACATAATAAGTTTAATATTATTGGAGGTTTTATTCTTGCCTGAGATTTGACTTGTTTTGGAATAAGTGAAGAAACAAAGTAACATTAAAGACCCATTAAGCAAATTTTTTATTTGTTTGATGGGTCTTTAAGTAAGATCTGTATTTCCCCTTTTGTTTTATTAGGTTCCTCATGGGTTAATGATTTAAAAGACTCTGAGTAGATAATATCCCCTCCTACTTTATATCCTTTTTCCTCCATCCAAGAAAGTACCCTTTTTATCTCTTTATCTATATCTTTTATATATCCCTCTACCTTTAAGCAAGCATAACTTCCTGCACATAAATTTTTACTATCGTTAATTTCATAATTTTTAGAAACTGTAAAAAAATAGCATGAATATCTATTATATTCTTCTGAAATTTTACTGTTTTTATCAAATATAAATCCAAACTCAACAAAGGGAATTTGATCATCAATGGCCTTTCTCAATATTTCTGAACCTGAAGCCAGTATATCTGAAAAATTATCTAAACTCTCTCCACTATCTTTAATCTTAATGATTTTTCTTTTCTCTAACTCTTTTATCTTAATTCCATCATAGGTTGAATTTTCATTATTCAATTTTTTCTTTATAAGTCTAATATTTTCTTTTGAAAACATTACCCTTTGTAATTCTTGATTAAGTTTCTCATCTGCCTCATCTAATATATTCCCAATATTTTCAGGATTCTTATCTTTAAAAATCCTCTTTATATCACAACTTTCAAGACCAATATTTTTCCAAAGCAATATTTCAATAAGTTTTGCTAGTTCTTCATCTCCATATACTCTATACCCATTTTCCTTAATAAAGGCTGGCTGAAGCAAATCAATTTTATCGTAGTACTGAAGTGTTCTTTTGGTTATATTGAACATTTTTGCAATTTCGCTAATTAAATATTCTCTTTTCACCTTTTCACGCTCCTCTTAAGGAAAATTTATTATTGACCATTACGTACGTTATTGTTTTAAGCTATTACTAGAACCAAGCTTAAAGGAAGTAAACTTGGGCTTTTTTATTAGATATATAAGTTAATTTTTTAACTTATTATTCTCTTATTAAGTAAGTTTAATTTTACTGCATAATAAAAAAACAATCAAATCAAGAGATTTTATATGGAGGTAATAAAAATGTCAAACTCTAAACTACTTAAAATCAATGCGGATCTTCTTGAGTTTCTTTATAGGGAATTCTGGATGAAACTAGGAGCTTCAGAAAACCATGCAAAAGCTTTTGCAAGAGGAGTATCAATGGGAGATAGACAAGGAAAACTTTTTCAAGGGATGGGAGTAATGGAAGCTGCATTAATTCCTGTTGAAGGTGGAATTGGTGATTTAACAACTGAACCTGAACTAGTATCTGAAGGTCCTACATGGGCAGTTTATAACGGAAATAGATCTACTGGATATTACACAATTACACAAATGACTGAAAAAGCTATCGAAAAAGCAAAGGAATTTGGTATGGCGATTTCATTTGGATATAACCATATAGATGCTGGATCATTCTTTTCTTATACATCACTAGCACTTGAACATGATATGGTTGCAATGGCTTCAAACAACTCACTTCCTCTTAGTGCACCATTTGGAGGAATGGATTTCGCTATGTCAGTTCCACCATTTGATGCAGCTTGCCCAGCTGGTGAGCAGTTACCACTTGTAGTTAGTACAAAGCTTTGTGAAGGATATGATGCAGATATTACAGAAGCCCTTTTAAAAGATGGAAAACTAAAAAGCAAACTTCTTGTAGATCCTAAAACTGGTGAGCTTACAGATGATGTAAGACCACATGCAAAATTAATTGAAGGTTACGGAAGAGTTAGTGATTGTAGCGCTCCATGGATATTCTCAAATCCTAGACTTTACTCATTAAACATATGGAATGAGTTTATGACAGCAATTATTAATCCACATGGAATTGTTTCTTCTGATCTTCCATCACAGCCATCTGATTACTTTAAACCTGATGCACCTACACCAGTTGGAGGGTCATACATTATAGTAATCGATCCTAGCAAATTTGGTCCTATTGAAAATGTTAAAGCGAAATCAGACAGATATATACAATCTATCAAAGGATGTAAGAAAAGACCTGGGGTAAAAGAAATATACACTCCAGATGAATGGGGATTAGAAAAAGTATACAGACAAGAGAGTCCAAAGGTTGATGTAATGGAAGACCACTTAAATGCATTTAAAGGCTTCCTTGAGAAATATGGACTCAACTATGATACATTAGTTGAACAATGGGAAAAAGAAAATAAATAATAAATTTATTAAAAGGCCTGCCTATAGAGATTCCAACTCAAATTTTGATTTATGCATGTCCAAAGCTCGTTGATGCTTCGAGATTTTGGCTATAATCGTATAGCTTTTTCTAAGGTGTATGTATAAATTACTTTTCGTACTGGAATCTCTATATCCGACAGGTCTTTAGTAACTACATATTAAAGGAGGAAATTATCATGAATATACAAAAGACTGAAGCTAAAGGCTTAAAAATTGCTGTTATTATACTATTATTTATGGGTACTCTTGGAATTATAGTTTCTCAAATATCAAACTCTGCTGCAATATTAATTGATGGTGTATTTAGCATTATCTCAGCAATTTCAACATTAATAGCAATTAAAGTATCCTCACTTTTAACCAAAGAAAATGAAAAGTATCCTTTTGGATATGCTGGTTACGAGCCACTTTATGTTGCTCTTAGATCATTTTTACTTACTATTACAGTATTAATGGCTTTATTAGACTGTGTATCAAAAATAATAACATACATTTCTACTGGAAGTGTTCCACAGGTTGATGCAAAAATATTTATGATATATGTAATTTTTATAGCCTTAATGTATGTTGTTTTAAATATTCATTATAGTAAATACTGCAAAATTACTGAAGGTAAATCTGAACTTCTTTCAGCAGAAAAATTTAATGCTAAAGCAAACTCACTTCTTATGTTAGGGGTAGGAGGCTCTTTTATATTTATTGGACTTTTAAAATTTACTCCCCTAAAATTCTTAGTACCAATAAGTGATTCTATAATTGTATTTTTCATAGCATTAATGGTTGCAATAGATTCAATCAAATTATTCTCAAAAACAATTGCAATTTTAGGTGGAAAAGGAATTTCAGAAGAAGAAAAGAATGAACTTTTGGAAAGCTTAAAGAAAATCTATTTATATGAATTAAATATCAATAAACTAAGAGTACACAAAGCGGGAAAAACTGCTTATGTTGTTGTAGATGTTTGTATTAATGATGAGAACATATCTAAAACTATAATTAAAGATATAAATAAAACCATAAAAAACAGTGTGAATGAAAAATATTCTGTAAATCATACTTTTGTTAATTTTATATAGTATTTTAATAAAGGAAAACCCTCCACATTTTTCAGTTGAGGGTTTTATATTTTATTTCTTCATTATATTTAATCTTAAATTTTTATAAAACTTGGTTTTCTATTTTTAAAAGTTGTAACTTCTTTAAATCCAATTTCCATAAGCTCTTTTATTGCCAGATTAAAATCTGAACATAAGTCCTCTGCTCTATGTGAATCTGAACCTACTGTTATAATCTTACCTCCTAGCTCAAGATATCTTCTTAATATATCTTTGTTTGGATGCATAGTATCAAGGTTATATCTTAATCCTGAAGTGTTAACTTCAATTCCTTTTCCATTCTTTATAATAGTTTTTAATATTTCATCAATACTATCTTTATAATCTTCATACCTTAAAATCTTATTTTCAAAGTTTCCATATCTAACTATGAAATCAAGATGTCCATATACTTCACAGTTTTGAAAATTTTCAACAGTGTATTTAACATATTCAAAGTATTCTCTATATCCTTCAGCTTGAGTTTTTCCTTTGAATATATCACCTTGATCAAGTTCCATACCATTCCACGAATGTATTGAACATATAACAAAGTCAAATTCATATGTATTTAATAGGTTATCTATTTTTTTGTTTAGATTAGGTTGATATCCAATTTCAACCCCCATTAAAACATCAATTTCTTTATATTCTTCTCTAAGCGTTTTTATCTTTTCTACATATTTTTCAAAGTCTATTTCAAAACAAAATTCATCATTTGGATAATCATAATCCTGATGATCTGTAAACATTACTTCTTTCAATCCCAACTTTATAGCTCTTTTTACTACATTATCTATTGGGGTATTACAGTCACCTGAGAATTCTGAATGAACATGATGATCAGTTATAATGTTCATCACTTACCTCCTTAGTTTATATCCATAAGTCCATTAAGATAGTTGTCAATATTTATTTTGATTTTATCTACCATTTACTTTTCCCCCTAATTTCACTTTAACAATATCTTAATTAAAATTTCCAATACATTTAGCCCTATTATATCAAATAAATGAATTGTTTTCCAAAAGGATTCAGAAGATGAAACTTTCCAATTAAAGCCTTTTGAACATGTTGTTGAAATTACAACTAATGAAAATGTGGAAGCTTTTGTAATTCTAGGTGTTGATTCAGGTTTTGAAGGAATAAGTGAACTGTATTTTACTAATATTGAAATATCGTTAGAATAATCACATATCAATAGAAATCACCTCCATTTAGTTATTGAGGTGATTTTATTAATATTCTAACATATCAATCTACATATCCTATTGGTAGTGTTGCTTTAATCTTTTCTTCCTAGTTTTTACTCATATATTGAGTCACTATGAACTGGGTAAAGATTACTTTTAGAATTTTCCTTTGGAAAAAGTTCAATATCATTACTCCCCAATCCTGGTGTATCTACAAGTAGTATCTTTTCAACTTTGTCAGTAAAGAATAATCTGAAATGTACAGCTGACTTTAATGCCACTACATTATAATCACTATATTGTATTCCTAATTCTGTAGCAAAATTATCATCTAAACCTTGAATTGGTTTTCTGATAACAACAACCTCAACATTACCTATTATCAATCTAACTATAGGTTCAATATCTAGCTTCTGCCCCTTTGATAATCCTCTATATGTGATATGTCCATCCGATATTGATTTTACATATGCCTTAGTTTTTATACTATTACCACTCCACTTTCCATGTTTGCCACCTAATGATACTTCTATAGTGGAACCAACTCCATGTTTTAAAGCTAAATCAACTACTTCTCTATCAAGTAACCCAAGAAAAACACTCTTTTCTAAATTTGCCTTAATCATTTCTTCTAATAAGAAAGTAGCGTCTACTGAAGCTCCGCATCCTGGATTATCCGCAACATCTGCCAATAGTATTGGCTTGTTATTGCTTTCATTAGGTAAATAGCCATAAGATGTTTTTAATATTTGCTGATTAAAATCACTAGCTTCATTTTCAGCATTATCAATGTTTTTTTCTCTTTTTACATACTCAATTGCTTCCTCAGGACTAACAAACTTTTTATAATTTTCTTTAATTCTACTTCTATTTTCCCATATATATAAACCTAGTTCTTTTGCATATTTCTCTGCAAGTTTATTATTTTTGTCTGTAGTGACCATAACCCTCATTCCACTTAAAGTTGTATCACTTAATGGGAATCCATGTAACACTGTGCAATCTAATACCCCGTCTCTTTTTGATATTTCAATAGCATAATTCTTAATATCCCTTGCAAAAGTATCTGCCTCTGTGGTCAACATAGGAAATACTATTGGGATGTATTCATATGCTAAAAATGGTGTATACTTATTATTCAATATATCTACTATACGCTCTACAGCTTCATCAGCTCTTGGTTTTAAATCTAAGTGCGGATAACAGAGAGCTCCATTAATATAATCTATATTGTTTATAATCTTATCAGTAATCTTCCCATGTAAATCTAAAGTAGTAATTATCTTCACATCATTTCCTACTACTCCTCTTATTGCTTCAAGCAAATCACCTTCTGGATCATCAATTCCTTTAACAACTGCTGCCCCGTGTAATTCAATCATTACCACATCTAAAGGCAATATTTTTTCAATTGCTTTTAAGGTATTTCTCTTAATTGTTTCATAGGTTTCCCTTTCAATAGTGGATGATGGAAATGCAAGTGCATAGAATCCTGGAACAACTTCAATATCAAGCCTATGGCATGTTTCTATAAAACCTCCTGGTACTGAATCAGCACCTTTCAACAGTTCTACAATTGGTGCTCCTTCAACTGCATAGAACTTATCCATTTTAGTGAACCCCATGGCTTCTGTAGCATAAGTATTAGTTTCATGCCAAAAACCACACAAAGCAAATCTTAATTTTTTCATATAACCCGCTTCCTTTACACTACATATTTTTTTCGAATAGAGAAAAAGTAGGTTTTCCCCAAACTTTGAATACTTTCATCATTATTAAATAGAGAAGGAAAAAACCTCCTAATGCTAAAAATGTTATACTATAACTCCATCCCATAATAGCTGGTGCCAGTCCAATAAATTGTACTGCTAGCCCTAAAAAAGCATCCCCAATTACTACGTGCATTGCAACTTCAAGAACGGTTGTTGTCTTATATTCTGGATCAATCATACGTAGCAAGATTAGTCCACTATTAGTTGTTCCTGTACATACACCATACATAACTAATGCTCTTTCGAAGTCATTATCTCCTCCAATTCTTCTTCCAAAATAGTAACTTAATATAGCTGTGATAATGGCAGTTAAAATACAAATTATTATTACTGGTAGTAAATATTCTCCAAGTGATGAAATTTTAACTGACATGATTGTTGTTAACACCATAAAATCTATTGCCCAACCAGCAATTCTCTTAAATAAAGGAGGACTCATCACATGACCAATGTTCATCTTATTCATAACACTATTTGTTAATTTTGAAAAAACAAGTCCAAATACCCATACCATTCCCATAATAGCAGTTGCTATTGAGGCAGAACAAAACTGAGATACTGAGCTAGCAAAATAATATGATATTAAATAAATCATACCGATTAAAGCAGCATGAACAGTAAAAGTTTCTACATTTGCTGCATGAAATGTTAGCTCCCCTGCTGATTCTTTTGGGTTATCCTTATTAAGAACACCACTTAAGAATTCTTCTGAGATTTCCCCTGCGTGCTTAGCTAATCCCTTACGAATACCCCAGTTAGCTACAGGTACTCCAATTAAAAAACAAACTAAAAAGCCTATAGCTGCAAAAGAAACTCCCACTGAGATTGCACCTTGATAACCTAATTGCTCAAGAATTTGACCTGCAACAACAGCTTGCCCTGGTCCCATGGCAAACCCTGTTGGTACAAGTAATCCAAGTAGTGGTATTGTGTTTTCAAAACCAGCTAAGTTAAATACTTTAATAACCGAAAAACCTAAAATTGCTTGTAGTATATATATTACGTAAAAGAATGTTGCCATCCACAGACCGCCCTTGAAAACTGGACTTTTGAAAAAAGATCCTTTCTTACCACTGGACTTACCTTCAGACTTACCTTCCATTAACCCGATAGCTATAAAAGATATTGCAAACAGGTGAAATACAAATTGAGATAATGCAGCTTCTGGTATTTTAATTACTCCAAGATTCATAAGTATTAAACCTAATATCCCACCAATCAAAGAACTAGGGACAAGGGATTTTTGAACAATCTTAAATTTAGCTCTAATAGCTGTTCCTGCTAATAATAAAACAGATATCCATCCAAACATAATAAAAAAATCAAAATTCATAAAATTTTACGCTCCTTAGAAATATTTTATATTTAAACATTTCACCATTCTTCAGTGCACTAACCTTGTGATATTAGAATATACTATCATCTCGGTAAAGAAGTTTTCCTTCTTTTATTGTTGCAATTACAGAAATGTCTTTTATCTTTTCTTTGTCAACATCTAGAGGATTATCATTTAATATTACGAAATCAGCATTTTTTCCAACTGTTATTGAACCCTTCACATCCTCTTCAAAGTACTGGTATGCAGCGTTGATTGTAACAGCTTTTAAAGCTTCCATTACCGAAATTCTCTGATCTTTACCAATTATTTTTCCGCTTCTAGATTCTCTATTTACCGCAGCCCATATCCCATTCAGTATATTAGGTTTAATAACCGGTGCATCATCATGTATTGTAAATATCATATCTCTATCAACTGCTGATTTTGCAGGATTTGTTCTATAAGCACGTTCTTTACCTAATCTCTTAACATACTCATCACCCATGTAAAATGTATTTGCAGAAAGAAAAGATGGCAAAATATCAAGTTCTTTCATTTTATCAACCTGATCTTCTCTAACACCTTGAGCATGTATCATTACAGGTCTAATATCTTTAACAATACCTTTAGTAGCATTCAGAGACTTTTCAAACACATTAATATATTGACCCGCAGCTGCATCACCATTTACATGAGCTAGTAACTGCCACTTATTATTAAGACACTTAGTGAAAACTTCTTCTAATTTATCATCATTCACATATGAAATCCCATTATAATCCTGGCATTCTCCTTCAGGTGCAATATTGTATGGCTCTGTAAACCATGCAGTACGACCCATTGAACCATCAAGCAGTATCTTTACCCCACCTAATTTAAAGTGATTTCTGTATTCACCTACTGGAAATTTATCATTGTACAATACTGTGTCTATATAATCGCTTATTGCATAAGATACTATATCGATTTTCAGTTTGTTATTCATTGCTGCAGCAGAAAATAGATTAAATTCATCTAGTCCTGCGCCTCCATCTTGAGCAGTTGTAATGCCTTGTCGCAAATAAAGTTCTTGAGCTTTTTCTAATTTCTCTAGATAACCATCTAAATTTTCCTTTGGCATATGCTCAACAATCATCATTCTGGCATTACCTATTAATAATCCGTCTGGTACATTACTCCCTTGGATTCTTTTGATAACGCCACCCAATGGTTCTCTAGTCTCTTCGTTTATTCCTGCAAGTTCTAATGCCTTTGAATTACATACTGCAAAGTGTAATGATGTATGAAAAATAACAACAGGATTATCTTTGGATACTTTGTCTAAATCAAATCTGTTTAAATGCCTCTTTTCCTCTAACTGAGTGTCATCATATCCAAATCCCATAATCCACTGTTCTTCACTTGAGATAGCACCTGATTTATACTCCTTTAATACATTTATCAACTCAGAAATATTTTTTACTGAACCCATAGGCGGTGCACCTAAATAAGGAAAATCAACTATCATGCTTACAAGTGAAATATGGCCATGTGCATCAATAAATCCCGGAAGAAGTGTTCTCCCTTCAAGATCAATCATTTCGACTTTTTCACCTTCAACTTTAGATACTTCAAGCATAGTGCCAACTTTTATAATTTTACCTTTATATACTGCAACCGCTTCAGCAAATGGCTCTGTATCATCCATCGTTATGATATTTCCACCATAATAGATTTTAATCGCTTCCACACAACTCAACTCCTCAATCTTCTAAGATTTATTATTTTTAAGCCATTCTAAAGCAGCATATACGAGTGTTGCAGATCCCTGATAAAGTATTTCTTCGTTGAACATTACTTTTGAGTTATGTGCTGAATAAATGTAACCTTCCGCAGCATTTCCAGATCCAAACCCCATATAAAAACTTTGTACTCTATCTGATATATGTGAAAAATCTTCTGAACCCATAATCTTATTATTTGAACATACTACTTTTTCTTTACCTAGTAATGCTGAAATATAGCTTATAATTTCATTAGAAAAATTATGTTCATTGTACAAAGCTGGACACGACATCATGATTTCCAATTCTGATTTAGCATTAAAAGCACAAGCTATTGACTTTGAAATTTCATCAATACGTCTTAAAATCATATTTCGTGTATCCTTTGAGTGAGTTCTTACAGTCCCCTCCATGACTACTTTATCAGGAATAATATTGGGCTCATCACCACCGTTAAAAGAACCAATAGTAACAACTGCCGGCTCCATTGCATCAACTTCTCTACTGTTAATCGTTTGAAGTGCGGTGTGAATATGTGCACCCACATTTATAGGATCTATAGTTTCATGTGCAAATGCTCCATGTCCGCCTCTACCTGTTATAGTAATTCTGAAACGATCACATGAAGATGCTATTTTGCCACTTCCCCCTAATACCACACCTGAAGGTAATAATGGCGTAACATGAAGTGCCAATGCAGCATCTACTTTAGGAGACTCTAAAACACCTGCATTTACCATTCTCTCAGCACCAGTGAAACCTTCTTCATCTGGCTGAAACATTAATTTTATAGTTCCTTCAATTTCTTCTTCATTATTTTTTAAAAGTTCTGCTACTCCCAGCAACATCGCAGCATGCATATCATGTCCACAAGCATGCATATTCCCTGTTTTAGATTTAAAAGCTAAGTCTGTTTCTTCCTCTAAAGATAGCGCATCCATATCTCCTCGAATAAGTATTGTCTTCCCTGCTTTCTTCCCACCAGCAATAGCTACAATCCCAGACTCGCAAATTTCCGCTGGATCATAACCAAAATTTTTGAGTTGACTTAGAACATACTCCTTTGTTTTTGGTAATTCAGCACCTACCTCTGCATTTTCATGAAAAAATCTTCTATGCTTTACAATTTTGTTTTGAATTGCTTTTGCATCATCAAGTATTCTTTTCATTTTATCCCCCTCCATTTATTATTTATATATTCTCTAATTTGTTTATCCTAAAACATTCTGAATCACATCAATATTTTGAATGTATTATCTCTTCTTTTATGTTATTATAAATACTACTTGTTGAATATATCTTTAAAGGACAATAAAAAAATAGGATATTGTACTCTTAGTACAATATCCTATTCCTTCATTTGTGTTAATTTGAGCGAAAGGGCTATATTTAGCTTCTGTTCACTATTTGATAAATCTATATTCAGTATTTCAGATATCCTCTTAAATCTATACTTCATTGTATTGTAATGGATAAAGAGTTCTTCTGCACTTGTCTTTAAATTCCAATCATTTTTAGATAATACTTTTATAGTTTCCAACAAATCAGCACTGTGTTCTCTATCGTAATCAATTAGCTTTCCTAAGTTTTCAAGATAAAACTCTTGTGCTTCTGGACTTTGATAAACGGACAAAAGAAGATTAAATATACCCAGTTTTTCATAATGAACAGTATTGTCGTTCCCATAAATTAGCCGCCCAAGTTTTATTGACTTTTTAGCCTGAGAATAACTATGATGCACATCTTTTACACATTCCATATATTTCCCAATACCAATAGTTAAAGTAAAAGAATAAGATTTGTAGATTTTTTTCCTCAGTTTGTCTGACACATCTTTTAATTCATTAAGAAAAGATGATAAGTCTTTATTTCCTCTATCTAAAAGAATAACTATATAGTCACTAAAAGTCGCATAGATAATATTTTGAAAATGTTTTTTAAAGTGTTTTCTTGTATCACGAAATATATCTTCTTTAGTATTTATAATTGCTTCCGTCGGATTATTGTCATCAAACTTCATGTATCGACTCTTATACTCATCAATGTCTACAATAACTGCTATCATACCCTTGTCAAAATGCCATCCATAAAATTCCGCTCTACGGTTCAATTCTTCAAGGGAGTTCAAATTATCTGTGATTAAATCTTGAACAAATTCATTTCGATACTTACTTTCTATTTGCTGATTCGAAATTTTCTTTTGTATTTGCAATTTTATTACTGAACTAGCATGTTCAATAGCTATTTCCTCATAGTCAGTCAAATTGTATGCTTGCTTATTGTCATCACTCAAAATGATATAACCATATTTTCTAGACTCTATCTCAACTGGTATGCTTATTTTAGTGGAAATCATTTCATTGAGTGTTGAGTTATTAAAGTTCATCTCCAAATTATCATCAACTTTTCCGATAATCTCATTATCAAAGTATTTATCATAATAGATGATATTCTTTTGAAGTGTACTACTCAAGTCATCTATGACATTATGAATAGTACCACCGCGAATAATATTATTTGTAAATAATTTTAGAATTTTTTCTGAAAATTCAAGTCTTTTGGCTTGTTTATTAATTATCTCAGACTGAACTGGATTAATTACATCTGCATATGCTAATTCAATAGGCACAGTTATTATAGGAATTTTCAATGAATCTGCTAATTTAATTACTTCATCTGGAATTTCATTTATAAACCGTCCCACTTTAATCCCTAAAGCTGAAGCTCCTGATTCTTTCAATTTATGAATTACATCGATTATCTCCATAGTGTTGTCTTTATAAAGGTAGCCTGAAGAAATTACAAATTCCCCACCTTTTAAATACTCATACGCAGGCACTTCGCCGAAAGTTATAGTAGTTACAAATCTTTCTAATCCTTCTCTACCAGCTATAACTTTTAGACCTTTTAAACTCGGTAGATCTAACATTTCTTTTATTGTTAAATTCATTTTTTAGTCCTCCTGAGTTTATTACTTATTGAGTGTAATCAGTACCAATAGATTACCTAACTTCTTCACCTTATTAATATGTTTTTATACCTAATATATTATTAATAGTATCATTTTGGGTATGCTATTTCAATTTAGCGAACTATACACTCTCCACTCTCATCTACTCTTTTTTTACTCTCTCAAGAAACTTTTAAAATTATAACTACTTGCAGCCAAGAAACAAAGTGCCATGATCGCTAGTATAATAACACTTGGAAAAGCTTTCATTAAATCCTGTCCTTGTTCTAATCCTTTTACTACCCAATATTGTGGAGCAATGAATGAGTATTTTGATAAGAATTCTGGCATTAATTCCTTTGGCATAAATGTTCCACTTATTAAGCCTGTTGGAAGCACAATTAGATTTACTATAACTGGACTTAAATCCGGACTCTTAAATACCCTTATAACTAAAAGCCCAATCCCTAAAATAAGAAGTATAAAAGGAATAAATACACTAGTTGCCACTATTATATTTTCAAAGATTAGCTCTTTGAATAATAATAATCCCATAATATTTACAATTACAAGCTGCATAAATATCAAGACAAACATTGCTAATAGTTTTCCTCCAAGTAATTGAAAGCTTGAATAAGGACATGTACAACTTCTTTTTAATATATTGCTTTTCTTTAATTCAGAAAGTTCATTTATCATATATATCATGGAAAACATCATGAAGTTTATTAAGAATCCAACGACAAATATTTTCCCTGAAGATTTATGATGGTTTATATATTCAATTCTATCAGTTGATGCATTCTTTGGAATTTCTCCTAGAAGCTTTAATTCTCTTAATATATTATTCAGCTTGCTTTTTACTAACATATAACTATTCAAATCTGCTTTTAAAAGGGTAAATTTCTCTTCCTTTTCCTGTGAAATAATAATACCTAAGGTTATTTTTTTATCTTTTAATTTTTTCTTTAAATCCTCTTCATTTAATATTGTAATATTCATTGTTGAATCATTTCTCAATTCATTTATAATATATTCACTTTTCTCACTTTTTAGCTTATCTGTAATCCCTATTTCCACAACAGCATTTGATGAACCATTTAAAAAACTTAATAAAAACATTATTATTACTGGAGCTAATAAAATCCCTATAACCGCTTTCACATCTTTTAACATCTTCTTTAAATTAACTAATGCTATATTTAACATTTTTCCTTCTCCTCTCACAAGAATTAAAAGAAATTAATCCTAAACATATTAAAATAATTATTTCTATTAAAACTATCAATATGGATGTTTTTACATTGGATAAATTATTTTGAAGCAGTGCTTCATGAAATATTCTTTGTATATTGTAATTAGGCATTAATTTAGATAGAAAAATAATATTATCAAATATATCTAATGGAAAAGAACTTCCCCCAAGAAACATTATTATCATAAGAATTAGTGTTATGATATTTTTGTATGTGTGTTCTCTTTTAAACATCCCTATTGAAATCCCATATAATCCTGTTATAAATCCTCCATGTATTAAGCATGGCAATATTAACTTTAAAGGAGATATTTCCATTCTTAAAACTAACATACTTGAAATTATCATATATATAAATGTAATTCCAAAAGAAATTATAAAAACTGTTACTACATTATTTAAGAAAATGGATTTTTTATCTACTTTCATTGAAATTAATCTTGTAAGCATTGAGTTTTCTCTCTCTTTAATAAATTCTGAAGCAAAGGTAACTGCTATAAATAAACTCATAGCAACAAAAAGGTTAACAATCATAGTTTCATATGATGAGAGCTTTTTAGTTATTTCTATCTCTGTTGTTTCTGTGAAATCTTTATTTGATAGTTTTATGAACTCGCTCAAGAAAATTTTTCTTTCTTCAAAGGACATATTCGATATATCTTTTTGTGTAAGCACACTTACCAGTTCAGTGACAAGGTTGCTAACTATGTTTTTTTCCATAGAAGTTTTTCCGTAATTAATTATTTCCACCTTATCATTAGATTCCCTTATAAATAATGACTCTTTTTTGTTTTTTAAAGTATCTATAAATTTCTCATCTTCAGTAGCTATGGCATTTATAAAAGGTAATTCTTTTAAAGATAGCATTGAATTAATCCCTTCTGTATAACTATCATCTTTTTCAATTATTGTGTAGACATCAATATTTCTTAAGGTAATACTTTTATCCATCATTTTTTCATACAATGTTCCAAATAATAACCCTATGATTATTGGTGCTACTATAAAACAAAACAGGAAATATAGAATTGAAGATTTAATATATTTTAATTCTTTGATGGTTTGTGTTATTAATTTCATTTTTCCTCCTCCTAATCCCTTAATTTTTTTCCTGTTAAGCTTAAAAAAACAGTCTCTAAATTAGGTTCATTTATACTTATATTAAGGATATACCCTTCATTTTCCTTAATTGTTTTTAATACATCTTCTATCTTGTACTGATTTGATGCAACTAAAACCTTCAGACTTTCATCATAATAGGCTTCACTAACCCCTTGGAGTTTTTTCAATCTATTTATGATTTCTGGTCTATTATCCATTAGCTTTACATCAATAGTTGTCTCGTTTATAACTGATTTAAGTATGTCATCTTTTGTTCCACTTATAATCTCTTTTCCATTATCAATTACTAGAATTTTATTGCAGATTTTTTGGATTTCCTCCATATAATGAGATGTATATATAATTGTCATTCCATGTTTTTTGTTCATATCAAGAGCAAACTCTAATATGTGATTACGTGACTGTGGATCAATTCCCACAGTTGGCTCATCCATTATAAGAATCTCAGGATGATGCATAATAGCACAAGCTATATTTAATCTTCTTTTCATACCTCCTGAAAGCTTTTTAACTTTCATTTTCCTCTGTTCCTCAAGTGCAGTTACTTGTAAAGCTTCATTTATTCTCTCTTTTTTTACTTTCCCTTTTAACCCATACATTCCAGCAAAATAATTTAAATTGTCCAAAATACTTAAATTCTCAAATAAAGCTAATTCCTGCGGCACATATCCTATAAATGACTTTACCTTCTTAGAATCTTTTATTACAGAATACCCTTGTACATCTATATCACCTTTATCTATAGCAACTATTCCACAAAGCATTGAAATCACTGTTGACTTACCTGCTCCATTCGGTCCTAGTAGTCCAAAAACTTCTCCTTTTTCTATGTTAAAACTTAAATTATCTATAACCAATTTGTCATCATATCTCTTTGTAATATTTTTAAATCTAATTCTATTTGATTCCATTATTATCTCCCCTTTTAGGCATATTCAAATAAATAATAATTTCCTTGTGTTTATATTTACATTATATATTAATGTAAAGTTGAGCATAATTGCCAAAAGTCATTCCTTTTGAATTTCAGGAATGACTTTTGGCACTGTTTTAGGGATCGTTAAAAAATAACTTCCACTAAAATTGTTTCAAAAAGTGCAAGAACCATTCACATTTTTGAGCCAAAAGTGGAAGTAATTTTTAAGCCGACCCTTACATTAATCCTTTTTTATAAGCAAATATAGCTATTTGTGTACGATCTCTCAAATCCAACTTAGATAATATTGTGCTTATATTATTTTTTATGGTTCCTTGAGCTAAAAACAACTCAGCACCTATTTCTTTATTTGTTAGCCCCTCTGCTACTAGCTTTATTATTTCTATCTCTTTTTCAGACAGTTGGAATTCACTTATATCATTTTCTTTTACATCTTTAGTATTGTTACTTTCTTTCAGCATCATATTTGCTATTTCTGGGTTTACAACTACATTACCTGTATAAGCACCTTTGATGGCCTCGTATATTTTTTCACTTGAACTGTCTTTTAAAAGATAACCACTTGCCCCATAGGATAATGCTTTCACTATATATTCACTATCCTTAAATGTGGTTAGAATAATTATCTTGATTTCTTCCTTTATACTTTTAATCATTCTAGTTGCTTCTACCCCATTGCATTTTTCCATTCTTATATCCATGAGTGCCACATGAACTAAGTTATTTTTACAAAACTCATACGCCTCTTCCCCATCACTAAAATCCCCAACTACTTCAATATCCTTATAAACAGATAAAAGTATTTTAAGTCCCTCTCTTATTAATATTTCATCATCTACAATTATTAATTTAATCATAAAAAATCTCCTCTTGTAGAGATTCCAACTCAAATATTAATTTATACAAGTCCATAACTCATTGATACGCTGAGATTTTGGAACATATATAAATTAATTTTCGTACGGAATCTCAATAATTAATCTATATAATTAACTTTTGGTATAGTTAAACATATAGAAAATCCTTTTTCTTTTTCAGTATAATATTCAACTGTCCCATCCATTTCCTTTACTCTTTCTGAAATACCTTCTAATCCAAATGAAGAAGATACCTTGTCACACCCAATTCCATCATCTTTTATATTTACATAAAGTTTTTCTTTTAAAAACTGCATAGATACAGTAATGTTATTTACTTTCCCATGTTTAAGGGAGTTACTTAATCCTTCTTGTAAAATTCTATACAGATTATGGCTTTGTTCACTATGCAAACCCCATTTTTCCTTTGAAACAATAAACCTTACCTTTATTCCTGTTTTCTCTTCAAAAGATTTTATCATTTTTTCCATAGCCATTATTCCATCATATATCTCAAGCTCTTTTGGTTTTAATTCTCTTACTGTTCTTCTAATACTATCAAGAGTATTTTCTACATATGTTATATTTTTTCCTAACATATTTTTTGCAAGTTCCGGCTCATTAATAAATATAGTTTCAACAGCTTTTAATTGTATACATAAAGTTGACAATGCATGTCCCACACTATCATGTAATTCTCTTGATACTCTTGTTCTTTCTCTCAATACGGCTAATTCCTCAATTGTATTTGAATAGGATTTTAATTCATTATTTGCTTTTATGAGTTTTTCCTCGGAAATTCTTAATCTATCATAAAGCTCTTGTGCTTGATTCTTTTTACTATCTAGCTCTTTAAGATAATAGCTCAAAACTGAATATATAGCCAAACTTCCACATAAAAACATGTTAATAGAAAGACTGCTACTTTTATTGTTGAAAACTATAACTCCCACTAATATATTTATCCCCAAAACTATTATCAAACTTTCATGACTTTTATAAAACAAAAATATATCCAAAATTGTTATAAATGTTAGTATTAAGGCGCCTACCCCTATTATGTTTTTGAAATACAATATAATAACTACATCTAAAATAACAGAGAAAGTAAATATTCCATACTTAAATGTATTTCTTTTACTTTCTTTAAAGAAATACATTCTCAATATAGAATTAAGAATATAAAAAAGTGCTATAAGAAATTCAAAATATACATCCTTTTTATTTAAATTAAAAACCATGACTACCATTGCCATAAGAATTATATAGCTTAAAAATCTCACAAAATAATAATTTATTTTTGTATGTATCACTGTCTTTCCCCTTTTATATGACTTATATATATATCATCTTCTTAATAAAAATTGTATCCCAATTCAAATAAAATTTCCAGATAATAATTATTTCTCATGCTTTAATATGGTATTTTTGAAGATGTAAAGGAATATGATGATTGACTGAATAGATAAAAAAAGCACACCCGTGCTTTTTTTATCTATTCAAACATTTCATATTGAAAAACTACTGATACCCTTGATTTAAACTCTACATTTCCTAATTGTATAGGTGTAGCTCCATCCATCACTGCTAATCCCGTTCTTTCATAATATGGTTTTATTTGGTGCATATCTTTTTCACTTACCCTCAATGGTATTTTATTAATATTAACACCTAAAGTCTTTGCAACTACTTCCCCTTTTTTTCTTGCACTTATAACAGCCTTTTCTAAAGCCTGATTATAATAAAAGTCAGGGTTGGAAACTTCAAATCTTATATAGTTTATAACATTTGCACCGCTCTCAGTGGCAACATCTATTACTTCGCTAACTTTAGAAATATCTTTTATAGTAATTTTAAACATATGTTTAACTTCATATCCTCTTAAGCTTTTTTTACCATCTTGATAATCATACATTGGACTAATTGTATAAGTTGCTGTTTCAATATCATCTTCATTAATTCCTATTTTCATAAGCCCTTTAATCACTTGATTTGATAATAATGTATTTTCTTCTTTAGCATTTTTTACATTCTTATCTTTAGTAACCACACCTAACGAAATAATTGCCTGATCAGGCTTTGCGTTTACACTTCCTTCTCCCCATACTTTAATGTTATAATCTTTTTCATTATTTCTATTCAATCCAAAAGGCGTCATTAAATTATACATTTACCATTCCTCCATTGAAATATTATTCTACTTTATGTTTCTGTTTCAATATCATAATATTCTTAAAAGAAGCATTAGTGCTTTTAAAAAAAGCAAGTCAATTTAATTAAAAATTTGACTTGCTATTTGTTTTCATACTCCTAGTTGTTGACAAAACAACTATAAATGTATATTGTTATCATACACAAGTGCAATTTAACTAGAGGTGACATTAATGATAGATAATAAACTCTTAACCTTTATAACTGTAGCTAAAGTGAAAAATTTAACTAAATCATCTGAACTACTAAATATTACTCAGCCTGCTGTTTCACAGCACATCAAAGCTCTTGAAAATTATTATAATAAGAAACTCTTATATAAAAATGGAAAAACTATGGAATTAACAGCAGAAGGTGAAATTTTATTACAATATGCTGAAGAACTAAATAAAATCAGTAAAAAAGCCTTTAATGAAATTACTAATTCATCATATAAAAAAAGATTTAAAATTGGCGCCACTTTAACACTAGGTGGTTATGTTCTACCTCAACTTATAGGTTTTTATAAACCATCACATGAAAACATTGAAATTTTCCTCGAAGTTAATAATACAATAAATATACTCAATAGTCTTATAAGAGGTGAATTAGATTTAGCTATAGTGGAAGGACCTTTTAATAAAAATCGTTTTAAGTATACAAAATTAAAAGATGATGAGCTAATTTTAGTTTTTTCTCCTGAGCATTATTTTTTTGATAAATCTACTGTTACTATTGATGAAGTATTGAATGGGAATCTTATACTAAGAGAAGAAGGTTCTGGCACAAGAAAAGTCCTGGAAAATTCTTTATTTGAAAAAGGATATAGTATAGCTTCAGAGGATATATATATGGAAATTGGAGATATCAATGCTACAATATCGTTAGTCAAGTCAAATGTTGGTTATACTATAATTTCAAAAGAAGCAGTTAAGGAAGACTTAAATAATCATACGCTATATACCTTACCAATTAAAGATATGAAAATCTTAAGGGAATTTAATTTTGTATACGCTAATAACTCACCACTAGATTTTATAACTGATTTTGTTTTATTTTGTAAGAATAATATATATAAGTAAATCTTATAGTTATATAATAAATCATAATTTTTATTTATAGCTTCTCGGTGTTATAATGATTTCAGCTATAAAGCAGTAATTATATTTATGAACAAAATATAATAGGAGTTGATTTCAATGAACAAAGAAGAAATATCTCAATTAAAATCTGAAGGTTTTATTCCAATAAAAAACGGTCTTTTCTCAGTAAGAATTATTAGTGATGCTGGTGTTTTCTCAGCAAAAAAAATGAATTTCGTGAATGAAATTGCTCAAAAATTTGGAAACGGTACAATTTCTTTTACAACTCGCCTATGTATCGAAATTCCTATGATAAAACCTGAAGATATTGATAGTGTAAAAAAAGCTATAAATGAAGCGGGATTAATTAACGGTGGTACAGGCAAAAAAGTACGTCCTGTCGTTGCTTGTAAAGGAACAGTTTGTTCCCATGGATTATTTGATACTCAAGGTATTGCAAATAAAATCAAAGATGAATTTTTTATGAAACAAACCCTTCCATCTAAGTTTAAAATAGGCTTAGTCGGTTGCCCAAACAACTGTGCTAAAGCTTCTTTAAATGATTTAGGTTTTGTTGGCCAAGCCTATGTTTCTTTTGATGAAGAAACATGCATTTCTTGTGGAAAATGTATTTCTGTTTGTAAAGCCAAGGCTTTATCAATGGAAAATAAAAAATTAAACTTTGATAAAGACCAATGTGTAAATTGTGGTGAATGTTCTATTGTTTGTCCTTTTGATGCAATGACTGTTATAAAAAAGGGAATGTCTATTTATATAGGCGGAAGATTTGGAAGAAATTACAGAATAGGTGATGAATTAGATGATTTATACTCACCTGAAGATGCATTAAAAATTACTGAAAAAGTAATTGACTATTATAAAACAAATGCAGAACAAGGTGAAAGATTTGCATCTATGATTGAAAGAATTGGAATTAAAAAAGTTAAAAATGAAATTCTATAGTTACAGCATTTTAAAATAAGTAACAAGTCATAAATGAGTGTATTTATGACTTGTTACTTATTTTTATACCACTGATTTTTATATTATATACAAATTATTTAATCATGCTTAATTATGAAGCCTGTATTACATTCTCAGTATTCAACTCTAATTCTTTTTTACCATCTAATTCTCCAGCAAGTTTAAATCCTTGTTTGGCTAATATTACTGCTATCACTTCATTGATAACAGCCGCTGCTGCAATCGTTCCCTGAATAATTTCAGCATACTCAGGTGCAGGTTGCATAAGCGTACTAACCGCAATCCCAGTAAAAATTAAAGAAACACCTGAGTGTGGCAACAATGTAAACCCTAAATACTTTTTAACAGTTACAGGTGCTTTAGAAATCACAGCCCCAATATAAGCTCCCCCTAATTTACCAATGGCACGAGCCACTATATAGATTGCTGTAAATAGTCCTGCCCCTAGAATCAAATGAAAGTCTAGTGGTGCACCTAAGTTAATAATAAGAATAATCATGGTTAAGATTATCACTATATTTATATTTTCTTTTATTTGATCCAATCTTTTTCTCGGTATTATATTCGCAAAAGTAGCAGAAAAAGTTACACCTACAAGCATTAAATTCATCATAGGCTCTGGTAATATATACTCATTAATATACATACCCACTCCAGTTGTAGCTATTATACATGCTAATGCCAAGAAAATAGTACTCTTTTTATCAACTTCTTTTTTAAGCACAAATGACGCTAAAACTCCCATTACAATACCTACTATAATTGACAAAAGAATTATAAGTGGTGCATAGTAAAGTGGAAGACCTCCACCAGCTAAAATATTTGAAATTATGCCTATTACCATAAAGAAAACAATTAGTGCAATTACATCATCTAAAATAGCTAAGGGAATAAGTGTGCTTGTCACTGGCCCTTTCGCCTTATACTCATTAATAATTGATAACGAAGGTGCCGGTGCTGTTGCTAATGCAATTGCACCAAAAATAAACGCTAAATAAATCGGAATATCTGTAACGGCAAATATACAACCAAAGGCCACTGTCACAATCAAAAAAGCACCAAATGCTTCAGTAAAACATATTGTTAAAATTTGCTTTCCTGATTTTTTCAAGTCTTTCCAAATCAATTCAGTACCAATAAAAAGGCCTGCTGTTATTTCACAGATACTACTAATAACATGAAACCATGTACTGTTTAACATACTATCACTTAACCATCCTAATGCATACGGACCTATCAACATTCCTGTCAAAAGCCATCCTAAAATCGCTGGCATCTTAACTTTTGTAGCTAACTTTCCTACCATTATTGCAATGGCAATAAAAACAATCAATAATAATATCCCTTTTATCATTTCTCTCTTTCATCTCCAATATTTATTTTACAATCCCATAAAAAAGCATATTGAGCATATTTACATATTCTTTTGTATACTTTTCTATCATGCATGATTTTTCATCCACCGATAATAAATTATCATGTTGCATTTTCATATGTAAATAATTGCCTAAGCCTATGATAGTTTCCACAACTTGCTCTGTAGTAACATTTGACTTAAGATTTAGACCATCTAAAATTTCATGACAAAAACATCTATTTGTTTTCTTCACTGGTTTTCTTAATGTATCAATCTCATATATCAAATGTTTTGGTGGATTGAATGTAGCTGTAAAAAATATCTGCTCATAATAAGGATATTTATTAAAAAATTCAAATCTTTTTTGGATAAAGTTCCTCAAATTTTCTTCAATATTTGAATCAGTAAGTTGAAAATTTTCTTCCAAATAGACACTTAAATCAATAAAAAGTTTTTCTACGCAAAGAAGAAAAATCTCATCCTTATTTTTGTAATAGTGGAATAATAACCCTTTTGAAATCTTATTATTCTTACAAATATTATTGATAGATGCTGATGAATAATCTTTTTCTCCAAACTCTTTCAGACTTGCTATTAAAATTCTTTCTCTACTGATTTTATTTTGTTGTTCTCTATTCAATTTCATCGCCTCCCTTCTTATTAAGAAGACCCCTTAAAAACAAACCTTGTGGTCCGTATTATATTATAGTTCATCATATAATTAAATTCAATCCCCATTACAACAACAATAACCAGTTTTACCTATTATCACATATTTAGTTAATTCATAATATACTAATATAAATTTTTAGTGGGAGATGATAGTATGCATTACTATCCACCTTATCGGGAATTACAAAAGCAGAATAACTATATATATATACTTGATTTTAAACAACAAGATGTGAACGGAGATAATATTATAGATAGTATTTACTTAGTTGGTGATAAACCTAATGAAATAGAAAGTCCCTTTACTGACAATATAGCATTATTAATTCATGATGGAAAAACCAATATTTCTACCACAATATCTTTAAAAGAAAATGCTGGCTATAACCCAACAATCTTTTTAGGTGATTTCACTGGAAATAAAGTTAGTGATATTTTAATTAGCATTGATTCAGGTGGAAGCGGTGGATATGGTTTTTATTATATTTATTCATATATAAGCAATACTCTAGAAAAGATTTTTGACCATGCGAAATTTAACCAAGAGTACAAATACGATGTAATATATAAAGATTATGATGAGGTTGAAGTTAAAGAGAAAGATAAATCTAAGAAATATATCATAGACATTAAATATAAAGGAAAAGAGTATTTATCAGAAATATATGATTCCAATGGTAGACTTAAAGTACCTATTCAAGGATGGGTTAATCCTTTAGGAGGCTTATATCCTGTAGATTTTCAGCGAGATGGAACTTATGAATTATATGCATACCAGAGAATAGCTGGTAGATATAATGCTGATGGATTGGGATATGTTCAAACATCATTAAAATGGACTGAGGGAGAATTTGTTCCTTTCTTTCAAACAGTGGGAATACAAGGATAAAAACTGAAGAAGGAGAGTAAATATACTCTCCTCATATACAAAATATTATATTAATTAAGCTATTTCTTTTTTCTCGTTTTCTTTCAATGATCCAAATGGATACCTTCTCATACATACAATTCCTACAATAATTGTAGCAACTTCAGCAAATATTACTGCCATCCAAATACCTTGATCACCAAATATAAGTGGCAATATTATTAACCCTATTATAAGTGCTATAAGACTTCGTGATAATGCAAGCATTCCAGATAATACAGGGGAATTTACAGCAGTGTAATAAGTAGCTAATGTTATATTTACCCCACTCAATATGAATGCGAATGAATAAAAATATAATATATTTGCAGCCATATTAATAGTCCCTTGCTCTTTAATAAAAATACTAGCCATACCTTCACCAAATATCAATGAAACTAAACATAGGATAAACCCTGAAGCTAAATTTGCATATATGGACATATTTCTTAATTTTTTAACTCTATGAAGTTTTTGAGCACCAATATTAAAACTCACAGCAGATTGGATTGCTTCTGCAAATCCATAAAAAACTGCTGTTGATATTGTTGTTATCTGTAGTGCTACGGAATATGCCGCCACACCTTGTATTCCTATTTTCTTAATTATAATCACATTATATATGAATCCAGCAATAGATGCTGCAGCCATACTAAGTAATTCAGATGACCCATTAAATAACATAGCCCATATTTCTTTTCTTCTAAAAATAGGAAGCGAGAACTTCCATGATGATTTATATTTAATCATATACAACATCAACACCCAAGGAATCAATTGCGAAACCCCTGTTGCAAGAGCAGCTCCTTTCATGCTCCATCCTAAAACGCCAACAAACAAATAATCCAATAATATATTTATCATCGTACCACTTAGTATAATCACAACCACCTCAACAGGTTTCCCATCTAATTTCAAGAAAAATGTGAAAGCAAATGTTAATAAAAATGGTAAGAAGAACAGGGATATTGTTTTTGTATAATCAATCATAAATTCTGCTACTTTCCCTTTTGCACCTAATAAACTAGAAAGTTTTCCACTCAAACCAATTAAGAGAACCGTGCCTGTAACTGCTGCGATACTCAACAGCACTATTGTAACATTGAAATAGTTATTACTTTTTTCTAATTCCTTCTTTCCTTTATGAATGCCCGCTAGTGTAGTTCCTCCAATACCAACCATTGTACCTATTCCAGCAAGTAACATTAAAATTGGCATTATAAGAGTAATAGCAGATAACCCCTCCGCTCCAACATACCTTCCAATAAATATTGAATCCACAAGCCCTGCTGTACTCTCCGCCAACATTGCCAGTATAGACGGAATGGCATAGTTCAAAAATATCTTCACAATCTTATCATTTCCTAAGTCAACATGTGTTTTCTTTGATTTATTCATCTCCTCTTATATCCTCCAACATTATTATATCTAACTCATCTTTAAATTAGCTATTATCACACCTTGTAATAATCATTCTATTTCTATATAATAAACCTTAAAGTAAGTTTAAGGTCAATAAGGAGGTTATGAACATTGCGTAAATATTTAACTATTGGTGAACTTGCAGACTTAATGAAAATTTCAACATCCAATATCAGATACTATGAGAAAGAAGGATTACTATCCCCCTGCAAGATCGATGATAATGGATATAGGCTTTATGATTTCAACGAACTAGATAGATTGGAAACAATTCTATTACTTAGGAAATTGGATGTTCCTCTTAAGCAATTAAAGTGCATAATCAACAACTACTCTATTGACGATTACATGGAAATCTTAAACTCCTCATTATCATCCATAGACTCAAAAATAGAACAATTGAAGAATAAAAGAAAATACATTGCTAAAAAATTAAATTATGTTGAAAATTTTAAGAAAGTAAAAAAAGATTATCGTGTGATTAACCTACCTGAGAGAGTACTCTATTGCCTTCATACAGGAAAAATATTTGAATATACAGTTAAAGAAACCTATGAGATTATGAAGTCCCAAAATATAGATTATTTAGATATATATCAGGATAACTATATAATCCCTTTAGATAATGATACCTTCAATCTTTGTATACTTAAAACCCCTGGGATGAAAGTTTTTGAACGTTTCGATAAAATTCTCCTTCAGGAAGGTTCCTACTTAAACTATGGGATTTTTATTCAAAACTACGATGAAGTCGATATTGAAATAGCTAAATTTTATGATTATATGAGAGAGAATAACCTTTCCCCTATAAGTAAACTGATTATAATTGAAAATACAAAATCTGCAGATTTCGATTTGAACAGCATATATTTAGACCTACAAATCCTCATCAAGAAATGTTAAAGCCGAGGAATCTGAGATTCCTCGGCTTTTTCTTAATAAATAATATACTTATCAACCTAGTATTATTTCAACTTCTCTTCAAAATCTTTTTTTAAGTTATCTAAGGACTCCTCTTTATCGTAATTCCACTCATTTTTTCACACCTTTGTTACTCTATATAATCTTTCTCCATGCTAAACCACTTCTCCCAAGGTCCAATTAGTTTCTCATGAGGTTCAATACAACCTCGTCTGTACGGAAAACTCTCTTTTTTATAAAGACCTCTCTCCTTTAGTCCCTTCAACAATTTTTCCATTCTCATATCTCTTTCTTCAATTGATTGACTATATATCAATATTACTCTATCACTATCTATTTCTCCTCTTAAGTAACTATCTGGTTTTGCTTCCTCTGGGAATGAATGACTAATTCCACTACCTAATCTACTCCCTACCTCTTCGAATATTAAAGATTTATCCTTCATCATCTTTCCACTAAGAGTATGGTCTTTATCTGACTCTTCTAATAAGAACAATAAGGTTTCCTCAATATTTGTTAAATTTTCTTCCCAGATTTCAAATTTCCAACAATTAATACATTCTTTATTAGGTTTTCTATCAACCTTTAGAGTGTAATAACAAGAAGAACATTTATTACCCCAACCTTCTCCATGACCAAAGTAAATCCAATAATCATCTTCAGAGAAAGGTACTTTTTTTATGAGTTCATTAAACTCATCTTGGCTTTGTATTTCCATTAATATCACCTTCCTAAATCTAATAAATAACCTAAAGTTCTCTTGATAATTCGTTTAAGTCTTTTCTGCTCGCAAATAAAAACCACGACATCTTTATCGTGGTTCTGAAAACAGCTTAAAAGTTTTTCACAACTTCTTTAACTCTTTCACTTGCTTTAGCTTTAATCTCTTCTGGTCCTGGTACTGGAATAGCAGTTCCTTCGATTAAAATAGATTCAACATCTGTTACTCCAATAAAGTTCAATACTGTTTTCATATATGAATTACCATGTTCAGCATCTTTAGCAGGACCTTCTGAATATACTCCTCCAGCAGCTTGAATGTGAACAGCTTTTTTATTTTCTAATAGACCAACAGGTCCTTTTTCTGTATATTTAAATGTTTTTCCAGCAATAAGGAATGTATCTATATAAGCCTTCATCATTGGTGGCATTGAAAGATTCCATAATGGAGTTACAAATATATATTTATCGGCTTCCATAAATTGTTCAGTAAGTTCATTTATTCTACCTACTTGTGTTTTTTCTGCATCTGTTAATTCTTCAAATCCCTTACCTGATTGCAACTTACCCCATCCCTTAAATACATCAGGATCAATTAGAGGTATATTCTCTTTATATAAATCAATCTCTATAATTTCATCATTGGGATTATTCTCTTTATATACATTTATAAATTCTCTACCTGCTTGTAAACTGAAAGACTGTTCTACTTCTTTTGGATTCGCTGTTATATATAGTACTTTACTCATCTTAATATCATTCCTCTCTTTTGTAAAAATCTTTTTTAATTTATCAAACATTTTATTAACCTCACTTTATTCATAATTAGGTTCTTCATCTTTAGTAGTTACTATTCACTATCATTGTGACACATTAACCTTGTCATTAATTTTTATTACTAACTATCCCTATTAGTAAAATCCTCATATACTTAATTACATATAATTCTTAATTATAAGCTCTTTAAGTTGATCATATTTTAATGAACCTGATATTTTATACTCCTTATTAACTATCATTGTAGGCACTGAGTTAACCATATATTGTTTAGCTAAATTTATATCATCTTCAACCATTTTCTTTACAGCTTCACTATTAAAATCCTTTATGAACTTTTCTCTGTCCAATCCGGCTTCAGCTGCTACATCATATAAAACTTCTTTATCTGCAATATTTCTTGCTTCTGTAAGATGTGCTTTTTGAACTAAATCGAAATAATTAGAGTGAGCTATTTGACCTCCTTGAATTTCTGCTGCTTTACATCCTAGAAGACCAGGCATAGAATAAGGATAATTGAAATCTCTACTTTCCATTAATTCAACATTTATTCTATCATCATCTTCATCGTTTCTTCTTGCCTCTCTCCAATGATTTAATATCACCTTTTTCACATTTTCTTGCGATCCAAATACTTTAACTGCATCATTATAACTTCTAGATAATGCAAATGCTCTATTAATAATCTCAATTTGAGGAAACTCCTCAACTAACTTTCTTAACCTAGGCGAGAAAGTATAACAGTGTGCTCAAAGCACATCATGGAAATATTCTATTATTATTTTTTTCATATAAATCACTCCTTCTAATTTCACTTTTCTAGCTTTCTGCTTAACAACTAAGTTATATTTCTAATTAGTAATATAATCTTTTATTGAGAAAAGCTTATATATTCATTTAATTTCATATAATTTAAATTTAAAATGTAATTTGTTATTCTTTCACTCTTAATTATTTATCCATACGAAGTTTATACCTTTACTTTCAATGTATTTCTTTCAAATTTTATCAATAATATAAAATGTATTTAGTTTTTTCTGTTCAAGAGTAATTTAATTCTAATTGATATAATACTAACTAGTACTATATAGTTAAAAAAATTAAGTTTCACTCAATTTTTTTAATAGCATTATAAGAATTTTTTTCTCTTCTTTTGTCAATCCCCCTAATACTCCTCTTACTTCTTCTACATGTTTTGGAAATACTTCATCCATTAACTCTCGTCCATTCTCTGTGATACTTATTAATGTCGCTCTTCTATCCTCTGGATCAGAGAGCCTTTTAATCAAACCTCTTTTTTGAAGATTGTCTATAACCACTGTCATATTCCCACCAGTTGTTAGCATTTTTTCTATTATTTCCGAAATACGCAAATCACCTTTATGATAAAGGGCTTCAAGTACTCCAAACTGCGAAATTGTCAATCCTCCCTCTTTAACACTTTTTAAATTCTTTTTATGAACCGACTGGTTACATCTAGACAATGCAATTACAAGACGTAAATTTAAATCATTAAGTTCGCCATACGATATTTTGTTATTATTCATATTTCAAATATACTACTAGTTAGTATTAATGTCAATAGAATATTTCATCTATCTTTCAATTCTAAATTCTAAAAACAAATAAAAACCACTATATCGTGGTTTTCATAGTCTAAAAATCAATAAACTCTCAGTTAAATAATTCTTTATTATATAGATTTTATCTCTTCAACTGTTGTCATGAATATAGTTAACAGTATCATTAAAACACCGCAACCTATAGGTAATATCCATGGGTTTATTGTATCAACTAACAAGCCACCAATAATTGCTCCAACAGGTGCTAATCCCATAGATAGAGTACCAATGGTTCCAAACACCCGACCTCTTTTATCATCTGGTATAAGTTTCTGCATTGTTACTCCTACTGGAACATTGATAAATATAGATGACCCCGCCATTATGAAATAACATATCATCAATAATATTAAATACTGGATATTGGTCAGTTTAAAAAATATTTCTGAAGTTATTATTCCTACTAAAAATATCACTGATGAGAATGTTAATATGCATGTTATTATTCGTTTATAGTTTTTCTTTGCTTGTGGTAATACTGATAGGGATAATGAAGCTATAAGCATTCCAACTGGGAACATCATGTTGAGCATGCCAAGCTGTTTTGGGGAGAATCCCCAAACTTTTGTCACTATATAAGGAACCGGTATTGTTAACCCCATCATTATAAACATATTAAAGCATATAACGAATAATCCAAATACAAGTAACCACTTTTGAGTTATTATATACTTGAATCCTTCTATTAAATCTCCCCAAAAACTTCCATTCCCTTTTTTTTCTCTCTTCTCTTCATTTTTCTTTTCCTCAACACCATAAAGCTTTTCTCTCGCGTTAAAGTCAAGAAACATTTCTGATATACCTGAAAAGACGAAAGAAATACCATTAACCAATAGAAATAATCTGATATCGATAAGTGCGAAAACTAATCCACCTATGAAAGGTCCAGCTATTGTAGAGATTGATGTTATAGCCTCATTCAAAGAATTAACTCTTGTTAAATTCTCATCATCAACTAGATTTGGTATTGATGCTGTTAAAGGCGTGTTAAAGAAAGTACTACATGTAGCCAGCAAAAATGTAGCTATATAAATATAGGTCAACCTTAAACTATCCATTACACTTAACCCTAAAAGTCCTAATACAATCATCCCGCTTAGGATATCCAGACAAACAACCATCTTCTTTCTATCAAACCTATCTGCCATTACTCCTGAAACTGTTCCAAATATAACTCTAGGAAGTGTTCCTATTGCCAAAGTCAAGGAGAAATTAAGCCCAGAGCCTGTAGTTTTCAATATATAGAGACTTATAGCAAAGCTATATATGCTACTTCCAAATAAAGATACTAACTTTCCTAATAAAAGCAAAATCATGTTTTTCCATACTATCATATTGTTCCGTTTTTTCTTTATAATTTCCTCAGCTGAAGTAATGCTATTCATTCTTTATCTCCCTCCATAATTTTATTTATAATTAATCATATAAACATATATAACTTAATACTTATTTAAGTTCCTTTTGATCAGCAAGAACAATAAATGCTGATAATAATTCATTGCACGGTTTTGGAATCTCAATACCTCTCTGCAAATACATATTATTCATTGTATTTACTATAAAAGCTTCTACCTGTTTGAGACTTGCTATCACAGGTATCTGATCTCGTACAAAAGATGGTGCATAATTCTTCAACAGTTTCTCTGTAACAGGTCCTATTTCCTTACACTCCATAAGTATTTTCTCAATTGCAGGATCTAGAATATTCTTAAGTTCTTCAAATTGCTCCTTTGTAAAAATAGGCATATTCAAGGACATATCTCCAAAATCATTTTTAACGTATCCACTCTGTATAAGATTCATAAGTTCATCCTCTTCATGTATACTTAAATTACCGTAATCCCCCTGTGCAATCCCAATAACCACCTCACCTACTACCTTCTTACATAATCCCTGAACCTTTCGATCTACTATATAATAATCTATCCCCCTGATGAGATTATTCATTCTGTCATTATATTTAAATATACCTAGATCAAAATTGTTATCCCCATACTTTCTTTCAAGTCCCCACATATATTCTTGAGAACTATCGCCATCTGCGGACATTGACTTCATTACTTCCTCCAAAAATCTGGTTATCATGGCTTCCTCAAGACAAAACGTTGCCATCTGCCACATGAATGTATTTTTGCTCATATCATTGCCCTTGAATTTTATACCTCTTATCTCATCTTCTTTTTCATTTAAGAAATCCATTAAATTACATGCAACATTGGAATATATTTTATTTGTCTTATTATGTAATTCCTCCTCAAACTCCTTTGTGAATATAATTATATTTGATTGAACCTTACTGTTTCTCATCTCTCTCAATAGATTGTAATTTTTAAGTACTCTTATCTCATCTTCTAAATAGACACTTGCCACGCCCAACTCTATGCTGAGGTCTTCAATAAGTACAGGTTCATAATAAGCCTCTAACATTATATTTCCTGGTAACTTTTTCTTAAAAATTTCATTACAATAATTTCCACTAGCCCCCCAAGCGTAGATACTAAATTTTCTTGGGTTAAAACTTCTTTCTCCATTCTCTCTTATCATATTCATACCTTCCTTGATCTTTTTTCTTGATTTGAACAAGTACTGCTTCACCATATTCACTGATATATTTAGTCTTTCAGCTATTTCATCGCAACTTTTACCCTTTATGTAGTATAGATTCATAGTTTCCCTATAGAATCCAGACAGTATGGAGAGTTCTCTGTATAAAAGCTGTATTTGCTCCTGTTCCATAGGATTGACGTATGACGTATACTCTAAGTTAAAATAAACTTTCTCACTTAACTCTAGATTATTGTTCCTGATATTCTTCCTTAAGTAAGCCTTAAACACGTTCCTTGAAATAGCCCACATCCATCCATGAAATTTATTGAGGTCCTTTAATCCATGAGCTGATTTGTATAAATTCATTATTATTTCTTGGGACAAATCCTCGGCTTCATATCTATTACTTACTCTCTTTAAAGCAAAAGAGAATATTATATCTATAGATTCTTTTATTTTTTCATAAACAGCGCTATTCTCCAAAATTTAATCCCCCTTCAAGTAATCCCCTCTGAGTTTCATTATTACTTCCATGTAAATTTGCACCTTCAATTATATAGTGTTGTAAATTAAGATATAGTTAGTGAAATCCTCAAAAAGTTTATTATAATATTTTTTATTATAGTATTTTTTTACCAATTATCAAACATTAAATAACAACTATTCTGGAATAATGATATTATTAAAGTTTGAAAACACCTTTGATGAATGACGTTTTACAATTATCTAAATCTGTGCAAACAAAGAAACCACGATCTCATCGTGGTTTCTATTTTATTACTTCTGTTCCAAAACTAATTCTATTTTTTTGATCATTCTTAAGTCCTTATTAACATGATTTTTATCACAATACCACCTATATGACTTTTCCAATCCTTCCATTATACCAATAGTAGGAATATGTAAGCCATGGGCTTTTAATTTTTGAATATCTAACATATAGGTTACATCTCTAAATGGGAAAAATTCTCTTGAAATTTTTATATTGAGCTTATCCATAAAAGATTTACTTACCTTTACAATTTCAATTTTGTTATCTGCTGTTTCCATTGCTGTTTCTACAAGATGCTGCCACGATATGATATCTGGATGTGTAATATTATATGCTTGTCCAATTGCCGCATCACAATATAATGCACTTTCAAAAGTTTTTACTAGATCATTAATATGAATAAATTGAGTTGTTGTACTTCCTTCTGGTATAGGGATATCCAATCCATTAGTTATCCTATCAAATAAATAACTCTCTCTATATAAGTTATTCCCTTCCCCATATATATAAGTGGGTCTAAACATTGTACAAGGGAATTTTTCTTTTTCATATAAATCAAATAGGTAATCCTCAGCTTCTTTTTTATTTAATCCATAAGCTCCCCAATTAGGATTTTCTCCTCTAGAATACTCCTCGGAGACTATTTCATCTGACGGTATATATACTCCACCAGAACTACAGAATACATACCTTTTTATTCTACTAATATCAAGTACAGATATAAGATTTTCTACATCCTCTTTAGTATATGCTGAAATATCAATCACAAAATCATACTGCTTATCAGCTAAACCTTTTTCTAAATCGTCGATTAATTTTCTATCACCCTTAATATGATTTCTAACTCCATCATAGTCAACATGTTTTAATCCCCTTGTAAAAATATCTACAGTATATCCTTGTGCTATTAAATATTTAGCAACAGCCTTTCCCACAAATTCTGTGCCACCCATAACTAAAATCTCTAAATTATTATGTTCCATTTCACCCCTCCTAATATTCAATTATTCTTACATTTCACATCATTTATGCTATACTACTTATTAATAGTATGTATTATATATACCATTTTATTTATTATTTGTCAATTCAATGCTTCTTTATTAATATATAGTATATCATTTTTATCATTATTCACCCTTTTTATTCTTCAAATTTATCTTTTTCCATATTCTTAAAGTATAATATGAAATGAGTATCACACTAATAGCTGCAATAACTATAAACCCATTTGATCTTTGAAAACCCTCCCCCATAAATCCATATAAAAATATTACAGGTGAAGCTGCTAATATTATAGTTAACATATATTTTTTATAATCCAATTTCATACAAGCTGCAGTCAATGTTATTGCATCTGAAGGAAGTACTGGACACGCTAATGCCAAAGCTAAAAACTTGTACCCATAGGTTTTGATATGTGCTATTAGCTCTTTATTCTTTTCAAAATATTTCTCTCCAATAAACCATCTTTGAAAATATCTTCCTACTATATACATTATAGTTTGACTTATTATTAAAGCTATAAAAGATAAAACGAACCCTTCATATGCTCCAAATAAAACACTTCCAATGAATATAAAAACAGTTTGTGGAATAAATAATATTACTCTAAAGCTGGATAATAAAACAAATATCACTCTCATTTTCACGGGATTAGTTCCTATAACCTCATTAATTTTGTTAATATCCGTTGTTAATAATCCTTCTTTATATAAAACAACTGCAAGAACCATCCAAATGCTAATTATTAATAATACTTTATTTCTTCTTCTCAATTTAATCCCCCTATATTATCTTCTGTAAAATAAAAATCAATATTTGCTTTATTTTTTTGTAAGACATATCCACATTATAACATTCTGGTATATATAATTGCATGTATTTCAAATATTAGGCTTCACAACTTAACTTCCATTGCTGAGCATACTGCTAAATCTATTTGTTTATTTTGTTATGCTTAAAAGTAACCTATAGGGTAAGGGCTTCACTTAAAAGGGTCTTTTTTCAAAAACACATTAACTATTCTCAACAAAAACACAAAGGAATCTCATATTAATGAAATTCCTTTGTGTTTATTTATGTTTAAAAGATTTAATTCAATTCAGTAACAAATTTCAATAAATCAGACTTTTTGGAAGATACATCGCTCCTAATTATATCTAATACCTTGCTGATTTGTTGGAGTGATAGCTTTGTTCTCTTAATAGATTCCGTAACTTCTTTATCATTTATGATTTCATCAATAAAATTCATATCTACTTTAGACACGAAATCTCCATCCAAAACTCTATTTATTGAGTTTATTACATGTTCCTGTGAGAAAGGTTTTGGTATAAAATCCATCGCTCCATTTCTCATAGATAAAATGACATTGCTTAGTTCACTTTTTGCTGAACACATTACTATTTTTGCATCTGGAAAACATTGAATTAACTCTTTAGTTGCAGAAATACCATCTAACTCTGGCATGCCAATATCCATTATGACTACATCGGGTTTTAACGCTTTATACTTTGCAATTCCTTCTAATCCGTTTGAAGCTTCACCAATAACTCTAAAATCATAATTCGTTAAAAATTCCCTAACGATTTCTTTCAAGAAAGACGAATCATCAACAATCAGAATTTTCTTATTTACATGATTATCTTTTAAATCATAATTTTCAATTCGATTCAACAACATTTTCTTTGCATCATTAATTTCCTTCATGTCACAAGTCAACTCTTTAACCTTTGATTTATACGCAGAAACAATATTCTCATCTGAAGTTTCGTTTAGCAACCCTCTTATTGCATCAAGGTTGAACCCATACTTTTTTAATTCAAGAATACGAAGCAACTGACTTACTTGCTCGTCAGAATAATACCTATATTTACTAACTTCATCGATGTGTATAGGTTTTAGCAATCCAATCTCGTCATAATATCGTAGTGTACTAACTGACACCTGAACAATTTTTGCTATTTCACCGATAGATTTCATTTTAAATTCGTTCATAACTTCCTCCTCTGCAACTTAAATTTTACTATGTTATTAACAGTATAGAGTATCATGTAACTTGAGAGTCAATAACTATCTAAAGTAAATAATATCTCGTAGTTCATACTTCTTTTTTTGCTAAACCAATTCTTTGAGCTGGTGTAAGCTTTTTCTTATCATAGCTTGTACTAATATTTGCAAAGTTGAAGTAAGTACGAAATATCTGAAATAGCATATGTGCATACTTTGGATTATAATTAGAGTAAATGTATGTTTTTCCACCACCTTTAGCTGAAACAAGTGGTCTTTCAAGCAAGTTGATACTTCTTCTAATTTCCTGTTTTATTAGCCCATCTTTCAAGTTCATAACTTTTTAATTTTTCAACCCAACACTAATATACGGTTTAAGTTGAATGTGTAAATGTTTATCTGTTAAATCTTCTAAAAAAAGTATTATAGCTTCTGTTTTGATTTCTTCACCATTTTCATCTTCATACATTTCAACTATGTATTCAATATTACCTACCAAACTTTGATTGATACTAATTAAGTCTCTACCTTCTTTAAACCAACTTAGAGAAAACACATTATTATCATCATAATCTAATATTAATTTATTAGATAAATCTATTGTATTCCACTTAGTTATATGTGTTGTGTCAACTACTAACTCCTTTTCTTTCTCCTCCAACAAATAATGATAGAATCCGTCTTCATCTATTTCACAATTCTTTTTAAATAGCTTTGTAAAAAATTCATTCAAGTTACCAAACACTCTTATTTCAAAATCTCTCATAGTTTCAAGTCTTCCTCGATATTCAACTTTTCCACTTTCAATTAACTTTCTAACTCTATAATCAATATAAGTATCACCAACAAGTTGATGTGATTTTCCCATAGTCATTCCAATAACTCTGGCAGCTTTTTTAAAATTAAAGGTACAGTTTGATAAGATATCATAATCATAATAACTTTCATCTACCCCTATTATTTTATTTTCCTTTAGAATTCTCAAATTTTCTTTTGATATTCTAAGAACTTCCCAATCATTTATTAAACGATTACATTTTTCCTTTTCTAATTTTTTCATTGTTGAAATTATATGATTTATTTCTTCTGGAGCACACTCCCCCAAAGCTCTTGGTTTATATCTATTGCCATTATAATCCCCTATATATGATTGTGAAACATTCACCTCATATAATTCTTTATTTCTCAATAGCGCATTTAAATATCGACGCCCTACTTGATCACCAGTATTTTCACCATACCATATTACAATTTTTGAATCTGAATCAATATTTTTTATACTTTCATATGTATCAATAAATTCTTTCTCAATATCTTCAAAATAATCATAATTTGAAACCTGTTTTAACACCTTTTTAAACCATTTTATCCTGTTTCTACGTCCTGTATCAGTATCAATTTCATATATTGGTCCAATTGAATAATCTTCGCTGAAAGCTATTACTTGGCCCTTAAATTCATTTTTATTACTATGAAAAAAGTATTTCATTAACCCTGCTGCAGAATCTCCAAAAACGATATGTACAAATTTACCCACCTCTTATTTCTCCTTTCAAATTCATAACATATTTTGATTTAGTTCTATTCTATATTATAGTCTGAAAAGTTATAAAATAAAAATCCTCTTCTCCTTCATTTTCAAGGAAAAGAGGAGTACTCTCATAGCTTACATGAAGCGACTCAATTCTTTCTGTAAATCTCCCTCAGAATTAAACTATTTTATTCATACTTTTGTCGTTAACACCCTCTAAATCCTTTTTCCTATTTACCCTAAACAAAGTTCCTATCAATATACAACACACTATTAATATTGCCCCCTGTATATAAAATACCATATCACTGCTTACATATTGATAAATAGCTGTTCCTGCTAAAGGTCCTATAATTCCCCCTATTCCAGCAGCAAAACTATATAATCCATAAGCCTTACCCCTTTGATTTTCGCCTGTCATTTCACTTACAAGTGCTTTCTGTGCAGGACCACTTAACATTCCACCAATGCATGTAACAGTATATATTATCATGAATGCATTAAAACTTTTAAATACAGGTATAATTAATGTAAAAACTGCATCTATCATGATTCCAACAATCATAAGTTTATATTTCCCATGCTTATCTGTAAACTTTGCTAGTCTTGAAGGTAACATAGTCGATAATATAGCTGCTGGTATAAATAAATAACTTATTTGTGTAATACTTTTTGTAATATTATCTCTTATATATAACAAGAATATTGGTGCTAGAAGACTTGTAACAGTTGAAAGAATCATTGTTATTACTAAAAATTTAATAAATCTCCCATTTATCATTACAGAGTTATTTTCACTTTCACCAGAACAATCATTAATTGTCTCTCTACAATTTTTAATTCCTGTATACAATGCCAATATAGCTACTATAAAATAAATTCCAAAAACATATATAAATTTATCATCACCTTGATATGAAAATATAATTGCAAATCCAATAATTGATCCAATAATTGAACCTTTGCTTGAATTCTGTCCTACAACTGCAAAATTATAAGCTCTATCAGAATTTTCACTTACATCAGATATCATTGTATTAATACTTATCCATAAAAATGCTGAAGCAATACTTTGGACTACTCTCGCTGCTAGAATATAGTTATAACTATTTCCTACTAAAAATAATCCACTTACAATCATATAACAGAAAAGTCCAATTATAAAACAACATTTTCTACCTTTAGTATCAATTAACTTACCAACCAAAGGTCTTATCAATATACTGCACAGTGAAAATACTGAATACAATAATCCAACTTCAATAACACTTGATCCCATACTAGCTGCATATATAGGTAATATAAATCCAATAAATGCTAATGGAAAGGAAATATAATATACTGCCTTATTAATACCTAATGATTTTTTCATACAATTCCCACTACCAAAAGTTAATTGTTCACAATCCTAAATATTTTGGTAATGGAACTCACCTCACTTTCATTATTTTATATATCTCAGTCTAAAAATTTACTTATTTGAAAAATTCAAAAATAAAATTTGGATTCAAAAATTTCTTTGGTTAAAATCACATCTAATCTATTTGAATAAGTTCGATTCTGAGCTTAAATCTCTATAACTCCTTATAAGTTAATAATACATCACATCCCTAATTATTCCATCTAACAAAAGTAATGTTTTTAGGCATAAAAAAGAAGGTATCTTTACCTTCATGCATGACTTTAGTCATATTGTTTTATATACAAAGCTAACTGTGTTCTATCTCTCACTTCTAGTTTACCAAGAATTTTAGTAAGATGATTTTTCACTGTACCTTCTGTTATATAAAGTATTTTGCTTATTTCTTTATTACTTTTCCCATCTGCAACCAGTTTTGCTATTTGATTTTCTCTAGCTGTAAGTGCTTCATATCTGCCTTTTATTACATTTCCATCTTTTTCTGCATCATTACTATTCTGAGTATCTACGCTTTCATGGGAACTCATCATAGTGTTAAAAGCCTTAACAACCTTAGATGCAATTTCAGGCTGAAGAAGAACATTTCCAGAATAAACTGTTTTAATACCATTTATTATTTCATCTGATTTAACATCTTTTAAAATATATCCATCGGCACCATTTTTTAAAGCATCAAATATATATTCTTCCTCTTTAAAGGTAGTGAGAATAAGAATTTTTATATTATTATATTTTTCCTTTATAAATTTAGAAGTTTCTACTCCGTCCATAATAGGCATTCTAATATCTAAGAGAACTACATCAACATTATCACTATTAATCTCAAGAAATTCTAAAGCTTCCTGCCCATTTGAAGCCTCACCACAAACATTGATATCATCACATAAACTAAGAGTCATATTGAGACCTTCTCGTATTATTGAATGATCATCCACGATCATAACATTTATCATCGTAACACTTCCTTTTCAAATAATTTTTACGCAGGTATACTTACCTCTACTACAAACCCTCTATCTATATTTCCATAAAAATCAATTTCACCTGATACTGCGTCAATTCTATCCTTCATGCCCTTAAGTCCATTACCAGATACAATGTTTTTACATCCCTTTCCATTATCCTTAATATTTAATTTTATATCCTTATCTGTTTTTTCTAAATTAATAAAGAAATGAGATGCTTGTCCGTGTTTAATTCCATTAGTTATAGCTTCTTTTATAGTTATATATATTATATTTTTAATATTTAGTTCAATATTCTCGATACTATCATCAGCAATATTATAATCAAATTTTATTCCTTGGGAAATAGTTAACTTTTCTATAAGGTTCTCTATGGAATAAATTAATCCCTTTGAAATTTCATTATCCTTCAGTGCATATATTGCTTTTCTAACATCTTTCATACTACTTCTTGCTATATCCTGTGATTTAATTACTACCTCTTTAGCTTTTTCTGGTTTGCTATCTATAATCTTTTCTAAAAAATCAAGGTGCATTATAAGTGCAGTTAAGGAATGTCCTAGAGAATCATGAATCTCTTGAGCTACTCTATTTCTCTCATTTTTTATAGTAAGTTCTTCTACTTTTAAAGAATATTCCTTGAGCTTCTCATTAGCTTCTTTTAATTCATTATTTAGCTTTTTAACTCTTGATTTTTCTCTATTATTAAATTTAAAACTCATAAATGAAAAAATATTTACTAAGTAAATCAAAAAATAGACTACATAATTGATTAAATTCTCTCTCCAATACTGGGGTGAAAAAATATTATGAAATAAACCCCAATAAATACAAAGCATAAAGGCATATATAGTAAAATGAATAATAAAAAATATACGACTCATCCTTCCTTCCATAAAAACAATTATTTCATATAAAAGAAAAAACGAATATACAAGAGTATTTCCTCCAGCCTTATACATCAATAAAGAACATATACCTAAAGATATTGACAATGAAATTGCAAATTTTTTATTATTGTTAAACCAACGATCATATCTTAAATTATCATTTAAGATTGCAATTAAAAAAATACCTCCATATAAAATTGCTGTTGATGGAGTATTGTAATCTTTTAAAATTATATTCAAAAAAATAAATATCATTATTCCATTTCTAAAATAATCATTATATTTTATAAATTTATTCATTGACTTCAGCTCCATTATGTTATTTAATCCAAGTTAGCCTAGAACTTAACCATATATTTACATATATGTATTGTACTATGATTTCCCCATAATATCAATAATACTATAAATTGGTAAAAATAAAAAAGGCGCTTCGCGCTTCGCTAGGGAACCCTATGGTTCCCCTCGACGCAACTATCGTTGCTGAGCCCCCTCCTTAAACCGGCTGGGGAAACACTTCCCCTACAACCCCTTCATTTTTTTACTCTATAAAAAATCACTTTCATTGGAATAGTTGTTCAAATCAATAACTTATCCACAGATTCATGAATTTATAATTTCCTATAGAGTAAAAAAAGGCGCGTTTCTCGCGCCCTAAAAGAAATGTCACTCATTCTCCCTTATCAATTTGCCTTACCCTTGCCCCAGATTTAAAACTAATCGTTTAATTGCATCAATAAACCTTGTATCATTTCATCTGTAAATGCACCACCACTTAATGCAGCAAGACCTCTTAGGGTAATGTTTTCCATCATATTTTCCATCATATTACCCATAGAATCATCTTGTGATAAATCCATTTCTCCAATAAATCCTTGAATCATTTGCTGCGCTATAGCAGAACCTACCGGATGCTCCATAATCGCTCCCATTGTAGAATTTACTGTAAAGATTTTTTTAATTTCTACTGTAGAATTAACTTTAACTGTTATACTTAAAGGTAATTCTGAAGATGATCCACCTACTAAAATTTCAAATTCTCCAGTTTCTACATACCAGTCTTTAATATCTACATTATAATAAGCAAAAGCACGTTTACTTATTATAAATTCAACTTCTTTTTCTTCCCCTGGTTGAAGTTCAACCTTAGTAAATTCTTTTAATTCTTTTTCTGGTCTTATTACACATGCCTCAATGTCTCTAACATATAATTGTATAATTTCTTTACCTACAGTATCTCCAACGTTTTTAACTTTTACAGTAACTTTAACTTCTTCAGTATCTTCAAATTCTTCTTTATCTACTTTAATATCTGTATACTTAAATGTTGTATAGCTAAGTCCATATCCAAATGGGAATAATGGTTCTATATCTTTAGCATCATAATATCTATAACCTACAAATAATCCTTCATGATATTCTACTTTATCTTCTTTTCCAGGGAAATTAATTGCAGATGGATTATGTCGTAATTTTACTGGGAAAGTTTCAGCTAATTTACCAGATGGATTAACTTTACCATACAAAATATCAGCTATTGCACCGCCTCCAGCTTGACCACCTAAGTACCCTTCTAATACCGCTTTTATGTTATCTAACCATGAAATTTCAATTGGAGAGCCATTAGATAATACTACAACTACATTTTTATTAGCTTTATTTAATGTTTCAATTAGATGAATTTGATTTGCCGGCATATCCATATGCTCTCTATCATATCCTTCTGACTCGTATCTATCTGGTAAACCTGCGAATACTACAACCACATCATTTTCTAATGCTAATTTAACAGCTTCAACTTCTAAATCAGCATTAGGTGCATCTTCATCTAAAACATACCCTAAAGCAAATGCCACATCAGCTTCTTTTTTTATTTCTTCTAATGCATTATTTAAAAATGTAGGATTAATATGTGAACTTCCCCCACCTTGATATCTTGCTTTTTGTGCTAATTCTCCCACAACCATAACTTTTTGATTTTTATTTAATGGAAGTATCTTCTCCTCATTTTTAAGTAATACCATACATTCAGATGCAACTTTTCTAGCTAAATCATTATGAGCTTCTTTATCAAATGTTGCAGTTTCATCGGCATTTTCTATACTTCTAGATACTAACCTTAATACTCTTGTAACTACTTTATCAAGATCTTGCTCATCTAATTCTCCATTTTTAACAGCTTCAACAATTTTTTTATCATTGAGCCCACCATTCCCTGGCATTTCCAAATCCATACCAGCTTTAATACCTTCTACTCTATCATTTACTGCACCCCAATCTGAAACTACTAAGCCTTCAAAGCCCCAATCATCTCTTAACACTTCAGTTAATAAGTTATAATGTTCAGAACAATAAGTACCATTTAACTTATTGTAAGCACACATAACTGTCCAAGGCTTTGCTTCTTTTATAGCAGTTTCAAAACTTGCATAATAAATTTCTCTTAAAGTTCTTTCATCCACAAGTGTATCTACTGAAAATCTTTTAAATTCTTGATTATTTGCAGCAAAGTGTTTAATTGATGTACCTACACCTTGACTTTGTACACCTAAGATATGATGTTTTGCTATTTGCGATGCCAGATAAGGATCTTCAGAAAAATATTCAAAGTTCCTTCCACATAATGGCGATCTTTTGATATTAACAGCAGGTCCAAGTAAGACAGCAACATTTTCCGTATGAGCTTCCTTACCGAGCGCCACACCAACCTCTTCGATTAAATCTCTATCCCATGATGAAGCAAGTCCTACACCAGAAGGAAAACAAGTAGCAGGTACACTTGCATTTAATCCCAAATGATCTGATTCACCGCTTTGTTTTCTAAGTCCATGTGGTCCATCAGTTACCATTATAGATGGTAACCCTAGACGTTCAACAGGTTGAGTCGTCCAAAAGTCTAATCCAGAGCATAAAGATGCTTTTTCTTCTAATGTAATTTGAGCTAAAATTTCTTGAATTTTATTTATCAAAAGAATTCCCCCTTGTTTACATTTTATACTTTTAATTATATACTTTTTATAAATGTAAATTTATTCTTTTTTTTGCTCTTTAATACTTTTTTACGTTTTTGGAGGTGCTATTATTTTTTTTAATTCAGAAGGAAAATTATCAAAAGATCATGTTATTAATATTGCAAATACTTTTTACTATTCAACTGGACTACCTATAGCTTTTTTTGATGAAAGCATGGAAGAAGTATTTAGAATAGGAAATAGAATCGCCCAACCCATAGAGGGTTATTATAATGAATTAATAAATAAAATCATTACTTACGCCAAGGAATTGAATATTAGGAATACTTCTAAAGAATATTTTTCTACCTATAAAGATCTATGTATTTTTAATTGTATCTATCGTAAAAAAACTTTTTTAGGGGTCTATATCATTGGACCAATGAAGTATATTGAGACCGTTAATGCCTTTGATCTAGGTATCAATTTAAAAGAAAGTATTACCCCTATGATTAATATTCGTAATTATTTAGATACTATTCCTATGATAAATCAAATTCAAATTAGTAGTCTTGAGAATATGTTAGATGTTTTAACAAAATCAAATATCCCCATTAAAAACAAGTATTTAAATGATATTACATCTGACAAAAATATATCCATTCCTAATATTGAGATTCAAACATTAATAAAACATCATCCATATAATTTAGAGAAAAATATAATACATGATATTTTACTAGAAGTATCAGATAATTTCTCATATACGTCAATGGCCAATTACCTAATCCCTACATTAAATAGCAAAGATCATTTGCGTTCTAGTAAAACAATAGCAATATGTATGATTACAATAGTTTGTAGGGGAGCAATTGATTTAGGTGTTGACGATAATATATCTTTCACATATAGTGATTATTTTATAGAGAAAGTTGAAGAGTTTACTCGTGTAGAAGATGTAAAAAGGTACATGTATCAAATTATTGTAGTTTATCAAAGACTTGTAAAGGAAGCCAGTGAAAAAAATAAATATACCATGTCCATAAAACTTATATTAGACTATATTCATGATCATATAACAGAGGATTTGAACTTAAAAGACATATCAGATAAATTTAAGTATTCTTATTCTCATTTATCTCATATCTTTAAAAAGGAAATAGGAGAGAACTTTTCTAGCTATGTTAATAGAATAAAAGTCAAAAAATCTATAGAATTACTAAAATGCTCTAAATATTCAATTCTTGATATAGCTGTTATGTTCAATTATAGTCATCAGTATTACTATACTAAAATGTTCAAAAAATATATGGGAATGACACCAAGTGAATTTAGAAAGAAAAACATGATAAGAAAGTAATAACAGCAACTACTATTGCTGAGCCCCCTTAAATCGACAAGAGATATACTTTCCCTCCTCCACACTGCTATATTAATAGATATGTTCTTTAATATATTAGATACGCATATTATGTAATAAGCAGAAAGGAGGTATGTTTTTTTGAAGTATAGTGGGGCCGAAATTATCATCAAATTACTTGAAAGACAAGGGATAGAATATATAACGGGAATTCCGGGAGGAGCGATTCTTCCAATATATAATGCACTTTATAAAAGTAAAATAGTCCATATTCTAGCACGTCACGAACAGGCGGGGGGCTTTATTGCCCAAGGAATAGCAAGAAGCACCGGTAAGGCAGCAGTTTGTTTTGCAACTTCTGGACCAGGTGCAACAAATCTGATAACAGCCATTGCCGATGCAAAGATGGATTCAGTGCCAATAGTCGCAATCACTGGGCAAGTTAATTCTTCTTTAATAGGAACAGATGCATTTCAAGAGATAGACACTTACGGACTTACCGTACCTATTACAAAACATAACTTTTTAGTGAAGTGTGCTAGAGACCTCTTATACATCATACCTGAAGCCTTCAAAATTGCAGAATCAGGCCGCCCTGGCCCTGTTGTAGTAGATATACCCAAAAATGTTCAGTTTCAAGAGGTTGAATTTGATTACTGGCCTGTTTTTCAAGAAATTATAGAACCTATGAACCAAATAAATATATTTGATATGGAACTTGCAATTGAAATGATAAATAACTCAAAAAGGCCTATATTGTATGTTGGTGGAGGGCTAATCCATTCTAATGTGTGGAAATCACTACAATCATTAGCAAAAAAGAATAGTATTCCTGTAACATGCACATTGATGGGGCTTGGATGCTACCCTTCCGATGATCCATTATACCTTGGAATGCTTGGTATGCATGGCTCAAAGCACACCAATCTTATTATGCGTGATACCGACTTGCTTATTTCACTGGGTGTCCGGTTTGATGATAGAGCAACAGGTAACCTTAATAAGTTTTGCCCTAAAGCAAAAGTAATTCATATGGATATTGATCCTTCAGAGATAAATAAAAACAAAAAAACTGACTGCCATGTTGTTGGAGATGTTGGAATTATCATTCAGAAAATGCTGCCGTATATAAAAAGCGATAGTAGACGTGAATGGCTTTCAGTTGTTAATGAAATGAGAAAAAAACACCCTTTTAAAATGCCGCCAAAGCAAGACTATTTGCATCCCCTTAACATTATTAGAAATACTGCTAGTTTTCTAGATGAAGATACCATTATAACTACCGATGTAGGACAGCATCAGATGTGGGTAGCTCAGGTATATCCATTTATGAAACCTAGAACACTGCTTACATCAGGCGGACTTGGTACCATGGGATTCGGACTACCAGCAGCAATCGGAGCTGCGATTGCTAACCCTGAAAAACGTGTTGTTTGTTTCAGCGGAGATGGGTCTTTGCTGATGAATATTCATGACTTGGCAACACTTTCGGATCTTAACCTTAATGTTAAGGTCATAGTACTCAACAATGGCTGCCTAGGTCTTGTAAGACAACAGCAAGAGCTTTTTTACAGTGGAAATTATATTGCAAGTAAATTTAAAACAATTCCTGACTTTGCTGCAGTCAGCAAGGCATTTGGAATAAAAGGTGTTCGTTTGGATGCAAATGTACTTAGTTCTATGCAACATATACAGATGGTAGTTTCTGAGACTGGTCCGTATGTAATTGATGTACTAATTAATCCGGAAGAAAACGTATTCCCTATGGTTTCTCCTGGAGCAGGTAACTATGAAATGATTGGGGGTTAATGCAATGAATTATTACTGTGTTATCATATTAACGGTAAACAATACTGCTGGAGTAATGTCCCACATTACCAATCTCTTTGCAAGGCGTGCTTTTAACCTTGAAGGAATCCTTTGCAGTAGAATCGATGATGGTTCCCTAAGCCAGGTTTATCTTCTAGTAAATAAAGATGATAGACTAGAACAGATTATAAAGCAGTTAATGAAACTTTATGATGTTATACATGTTTCGGTATGTACACATTGCGATGGGCATGTTTTTGAACATTTAGATAAACTGGTTAGACGTGCAGTTTGCATGTATAAATAAAAACCACGATATCTCTATCGTGGTTTTCAATGATTCTATCATTAATATATCTTTTATAATTGACAAAGTTCCTTAGTATCTCTAGCTATCATTAACTCTTCATTTGTTGGAATTGCAAATACTTTTACAATTGACTCTTCTGCACTGATTTCTGCTACTTTACCTGCAACATTGTTCTTTTCTTTATCTATTCTTACTCCTAAGAACTCTAAACCTTCACAACTTGCTTCTCTAGCATCTGATGAGTTTTCACCAATACCAGCAGTGAAAATTATACAATCCACTCCACCTAAAGCACCTGCGTAACTAGAGATGAATTTTTTAATTCTATAATGGAATACATCTAATGATAATTGTGCTCTTTTGTTTCCTTCAGCGGCTGCCTTAAGATCTCTAAAGTCACTACTTATACCTGAAACCCCTAGTACTCCTGATTTTTTGTTCATTAAGTCTGATACTTGTGCTGGAGTTAAATCTAATTCTTGCATCAAGTATGTTACAATTGCAGGGTCTATATCTCCTGCTCTTGTTCCCATTGCCAGTCCAGCAAGTGGTGTAAAGCCCATAGTTGTATCAATAGATTTACCACCATCAATTGCACAAATACTTGCTCCATTTCCTAAATGACATGAAATGATTTTTAAATCTTTAATATCTTTGCCCATCATTTCTGCCGCTACTTGTGAAACATATTTATGAGATGTTCCGTGGAAACCATATTTTCTTATCTTATGATCCTCATATAATTCATATGGAAGAGGATAAATATATGAATGGTCTGGCATTGTCTGATGAAATGCTGTATCAAATACTGCTACCATTGGAGTGTTAGGCATAAGGGCTTTGCATGCATTAATCCCAATAATGTTTGGTGGATTATGTAGTGGTGCTAATTTTGAACACTCTTCTAATGCTTGTATTACTTTTTCATCAATAACTACAGAGCTAGAATAGTATTCTCCACCATGAACAACTCTATGTCCTACTGATGAAATTTCCTCTACATTTTTAATTACTCCATTAGTTTCATCTACTAGCGTGTCAAGAACTATTTTAATTGCATCTTTATGGTCCTTCATGTATTGTTTTACTATGTATTTTTCTCTACCTTCTACCTTTTGAGTTAAACCTGATCCTTCAGTACCTATTCTCTCAATTAAACCTTGAGCTAAACAACTTTCATTTTCCATATTAATAAGTTGATACTTTAGAGAAGAACTTCCACAATTAATTACTAGTACCTTCATATTTTTTCACCTTCCATGTATTATTTAGTTCACCAATTTGGATAACTTATATATATATAACATTAATTCTACAGGCTTCTATAACCATCCAATTAACTTTCTATTTGTATATCATATATAATAAATAGTATATCTTATAATATATGAATTATATATTATAAGATATATGATATATAATAACTCATAGAATTTCAAGTAGTTATAAATAATTCGCAATTTTCTAAAAGTTTTTTAATACCTTATTGTCTATTTTTTGATACGTTTTTTTCTGATTAATAATATGAAGTTACACGTTATTTTTCTCTATTTGTTAAATCATTAACAAACCTATTAAAGACTCTTCATAATGAGATGTCTCTATTACTAGAATCCATTTTCCCTAATATCCACCTAATGCACATAACTTTTATTGTATAATCTTACCATTTAATGTATTATTACATATAAAGTTCAATTATAGGTATAATCAAACACCTTAATCATATTAGAATTATAGAGGAGGCTTTAAAAATGAAACTAAAGAAATTTGTATTATTCACTATTACAGTAATGTTATCTTTTAATCTATTAGGATGTTCCCCAAAGAATAGTACAAACTTAGGAAATACTGAAAGAAAAAAAGAAACTAAAGTAACTAATACTTCAAAAGAAAACAAACAAAAAGGTAATAGTGATAAAGAAAAAAAGCAAAATACAAATACTATACTTTCACACAAGGAAATGAAAGAAGATTTAGATTTTTTAGTTGAAACTTTAGAGAATGTACATCCTAAAACCTATAATGGGTTTTCTGAAGAACAGCTAAATATAATTAATACAGCTTATGAACAGATAAAAGAACCTCTGAAAATAGGAGCGTTTTATTTTATAGCAAATGAGATTGTATGCTCATTTAAAGATGCTCATACAAATATCTACCTGAATCTGAATGGTGAAGATACTATTATTGATTTATTTCCCGTTTGGCTCCGTGATGGATTGTATGTTAAAGAAAGTATTGGTGAATTACAAAAAGGAGATAAGATACTTTCATTGGGAGGGAAAAAAACTGAAGACTTATTAATAGAACTATCAAAATTAACCCCTGCTGAAAATGATAATTGGATAAAATCAATTGGAAGCTTAAATATTATAAAAGAACCTTACTTAAGATATTTAAATATAATAGAAGATAATTATGTCAATGTAAAGATACAGAGAAAAGATAAAAAAATGGAAATAAAACTACCTTTAATAGCAATTAATACCTCCAAAACTGATTCCCTAATGGATGAATCATTTATACATGAAAAATGGGTAAGCTTTACCATAGATAATGAAAATTCACTAGGTATCTTTAAATTAGATCATTGTAATTACAATGATGAATATAAAGAGGGATTAAATGATTTTTTCCAGGAAGTATTAAAAAACAATATACAAAATATAGCTATTGACCTTAGAGAGAATACAGGTGGAAATTCACGTGTAATAAATGAATTTATTCAATATTTAGATGTTGATAACTATTTTGGTTATTCCAGTGAAATTAGATATTCATCTGAGGCTCGTAATCAAAGACCTTCTGAAAAATTATCTGGGTACAAATCCCATTCTGTCAATAAAATCAATAATAGAAAAATTGGAGTTACAGAGATGATATTTAAAGGAACTGTATATGCAATAACATCACCATTTACATTTAGTTCTGCAAACGACTTCGCTGTAGTCTTTAGAGATAATAATATAGGAAAAATAATAGGTGAGCCAACAGGGAATCAACCTTCAAGTTATGGTGATTGTCTTCAGTTTAAATTACCTAACTCTAAGTATGATTATCAAGTATCATTTAAAAATTGGAAAAGACCTAATACAGCTAATGATCCCGAAAATTGTTTAACTCCAGATATAATTGTTTATACAACAATAGAGGATATAATAAATGGACGTGATCCGCAATTGGAAAAATTAAAAGAAGTTATAAAAGAGTAACCACTAGAAAGGGAGTACAAGCACTACTCCCTTTTAGTTTTATTTATGATTCAATAATGAATAATTATTTTTATATTTAGCCTTTAAAAGTAGCAAACCAAATAATTTCAGCAAGAGTTGGATGAGCATGCACTGTCTCTCTTAGATCAGAAAGAGTCAACTTGTGTCTTACTGCTAAAGCCAATTCATGAATAAGCTCTGTAGCATTCTTTCCAATAATATTCGCACCAAGTATTACTTCTGTTTTCTTATCCAAGATAAGCTTTAATCTTCCTTCCGTCGCTTTCTCTAAAATAGCTTTTCCGTTCATCCTCATAGGGAAGTTAATTACTTTAATTTCTTCTTCTCCCTTAGCTTGTCTTTCTGTTAATCCAACTGAAGCAATTTCAGGAGATGTATAAACAACTCTTGGTGCAGTAAAATTCTCATATTTCTTGCTTTTTTCATTCATAATGTTACTTGAAACTATCATACTTTCATACACAGCTGTATGAGCAAGCATTAATGTTGGTACCACATCCCCTACACCATATATATTATCTTTTGTTGATTGTAAATATTCATTAACTTTAATAAACCCATTTTCAGTTTCAACCCCTGCTTTTTCAAGATTGAGTTCATCAATATTTGGTACTCTTCCTATACTTAATAGAACTTTATCGAATATGCGCTCCTCATTAATTGCTCCATCAAAATAACAATTAACTTTATTGTCCACAATTTCAACTTTCTTAACACATGTTGAGGTATGAACTTCTATTTCTCTGTTAGAAAATATTTCTTTAACCATTACGCTAGTATCTATATCTTCAGCTGGCATAATATAATCTGACATCTCCACCATCATAACTTCTGTACCTAATCTTGAATATATAGAAGCAAATTCACAACCTATTACTCCTCCACCTATTACAAGTAACGACTTTGGTATTTCATCATTTTTTAACAGTTCATCACTTGTACATACATATTTACCATCAACATGAATATTAGGTAATAATCTAGCTCTAGACCCTGTTGCAATTACAATTTCATTACCAAAAATAACTTCGTTACTTCCATCACTCTTACTTACTTCAATATGATTAGCATCTACAAATCTTCCATGTCCAAAAATTATTTCACTCTTTTGGCTAGACATATGAAATCCACTTAACATCTCAGTAGTTTTATTTAGTATACCACTAATTTTTTTCATATTAGGATTAACATTTGGGATTTCTACTCCAAACATCTCTGCTTTATTAGCCATTTCAACTATTTCAGCTGATTTCACAAGTGCTTTTGTTGGCATACATCCCTGATTAACGCATGTCCCACCAAAATTTTCTTCAAACTTTTCAATGATACAAATACTTTTATCTGTATGACTTAACATATTTGAAACTTCTAAACCAGCTGGACCACTTCCTAAAATAACTACATCATATCTTTTCATATTATCCCTCCACACAAAATATTTTGACTAGTAATATAATTTATGATAGTTTGTAAGTATCAATAAATCAACTAGGCACTTTTTTGTCACCTAGTATCTAAAATGATACCACTCATCTAGGAGGAACCAATGGAAAAATTCAACAAAGACTATGTTAAAGCCTCCCTATCAGTTATTGGAGGTAAATGGAAGGCCAGTATACTATGGAATATACATCCTAATCCAATGAGATTTAATGAACTAAATCGTGCCATTCCAGAAATCACAAAAAAAATGCTTGTTCAGCAATTACGTGAATTAGAACAGGATGGAATTATTCATCGTACAGTTCATAATGTCATCCCACCGAAAGTTGAATATTCCCTTACTGAGTATGGAGAAACACTGTGTCCAATATTTAAAACTTTACATGATTGGGGAGAAAATCATCTTGCATTTTCAAAAAATATTCCATCTTCTGAAGACTAATATAACTTAAAGCCCAGTACTATTTAATCAAATAGTACTGGGCTCTAAGTTTAAAACTTACCGTATTCATTGTTTAATATGAGGTAATTTTGATTTCATACCTATGTTATTAATATATCTTCACATGAACTATTATCAAATATAAAATTTAATTAATATATGTATGATAAAAATCAAAAAAGCAAGACCAAATAGTATATTTACCAATCCCATAACTCTAAATTTCTTGCATTTCATATGATTTATATACTTCTCAAAATCGCTTTTTAAAACCCCAATGTTTTTCTTAGACTTTGATTTATAAATTCTTATTTCATTATAAAATGAATCAAATACTGATGAGTCATCAATGAGTTTATACTTAAAACCCTTATCTTCAAAATATTGTTCTAATAAACCTTCAAGTGTTTCTTCATCAATATTATAAATATACAATTGGTAAAACTTTTTATAATCTATATACAAAAATATAAAAAATAGAATCATCAAACAAAGAGCAGTTACTGATAAAAACATGTCAAATTCCTCTCCAATAACTTGTGAAGAAAAAATCATAAACACGGGCAGTACTCTTGCTGCTCGTGAACTAATTCCTCTAATTATAAATGGAACTCTTTTAATCTGTCTTATACCAATATAAATCAGATACCCTGAAAAACTTAATCCAAACAAAGTCATAATAATATCATAAATAATTTCGTATTTCATTTTCTCCCTCTCTCATATTTATCAATATACACATTTTATCAATTATTATTAATTTTGTAAATATAAAAACAAACACAACCTTCTCTTAATGAGCTGGCTGAGTTTGTTTACAAAGTTACAATATATTATTTTGACTTTGTTTTCTATCTTTAGAATTTTATTTATTTATCTATTAAACACTTACAAATCTATCTTCCATTTTCTTAATTTTCTCTCTACACATAGGTTTAATTCCCTGTAGTCTGTATGGTATACCCATAGTCTCATATTTATTTACACCAAGAGTATGATAAGGAAGAAGTTCAACTTTTTCCACATTTTCAAATTCATCAATCAAACTTTTCAACTGCTTTAAATGGTTATCCCCATCAGTTATTCCTGGTACAACTACATGTCTAATCCATAGGTTTACATTGGATTTCTTCAAATCTTCAGCAAACTTTTTAAACTCGTTAATATCCCCTCTAACAAGTTCCTTATATCCTTTTCTGTTCACATGTTTAACATCAAGGATTGCTAAATCAGTATATTTTAAGATTTCTTCATAATTCCCTAAACCGAATCCAGCTGTATCTATAGCAGTATGCAATCCATGTTCTTTACAAAGCTTAAGAAACTTTATTAGAAATTCAGGCTGTAGAAGTGGATCACCACCAGAGCATGTGATTCCCCCTCCAGACCTATCAAAATAGTGTTTGAATCTTAATGCCTTCTGTAAAAGTTCTTCTGGAGTTACCTCTTTTCCTTCATTCAAATTCCATGTATCAGGATTATGACAGTAAGCACATCTTAACTTACACCCTTGAAAAAATACTACAAACCTTATACCCGGACCATCATTAAGCCCTAATGTTTCTATAGAATGTATTCTTCCCTTCATAAAGCACTCCCCCTTATTTACATAGTATCGTGGAATGTTCTGCTGATTACCTCAAGCTGTTGAGCTTTAGTTAATCTATTGAAATTAACTGCATATCCTGAAACTCTAATAGTCAATGTTGGATATTTTTCTGGGTTTTCCATAGCATCTATTAATGTTTTTCTGTTTAATACATTAACATTTAAGTGGAATGCACTTTGAGAAAAATATCCATCTAGGATAAATACTAAGTTATTTATTCTATCCTCTTCTTTCTTACCTAATGCTTCAGGTACAATTGAGAAAGTATTAGAGATACCATCTTGGCACCACTCTCTATAAGGGATTTTTGCTACAGAGTTTAATGAAGCTAAAGCACCATTTTCATCTCTTCCATGCATTGGGTTAGCTCCTGGTGCTAAAGGCTCGCCAGCTTTTCTTCCATCTGGTGTAGCACCTGTCTTCTTACCGTAGACTACATTAGATGTAATTGTTAAAGCTGATAGAGTGTGTTCAGCATTTCTGTATGTTTTATGCTTCTTAAGTTCAGTAGTAAACTTCTTAACAACCATTACTGCTAAATCATCAACTCGGTCATCATCATTACCGTATTTAGGGAAGTCACCTTGAATTTCAAAATCAACAGCTATTCCTTCTTCATTTCTAATTGGTTTAACTTTAGCATACTTTAAAGCACTTAAGCTATCAGCTACAATAGAGATACCTGCTATACCAAATGCCATATATCTATGCACCTCTGAGTCGTGCAGTGCTAATTGTCCTGCTTCATAAGCGTACTTATCATGCATATAGTGGATAGTATTCATTGTATTTACATATAACTCTGCAATATACTCCATAACCTTCCAGAAACTCTTCTTAACTTTTTTAAAGTCAAGAATCTCTTCTTCCATTCTTTCTATTCCCGGTATAACAGTAATTCTATTACCTTGCTTATCAAGTTTAATTTCTTCTACACCACCATTGATTGCGTATAGAAGGGCTTTTGCAAGGTTAGTTCTTGCTCCGAAGAATTGCATTTCCTTACCAACTTGCATTGCTGATACACAGCAAGCAATTGCGTAGTCATCACCGTAAATTGGTCTCATTATATCATCATTCTCATACTGAATTGCATCTGTCTTGATAGACATGTAAGCACAGTATTTCTTAAATCTTTCAGGTAAATTTTCAGACCATAATATAGTCATGTTTGGTTCTGGAGCCGGGCTTAAGTTAGTTAATGTGTGTAAGAATCTATAAGAAGTTTTAGTTACGTGGTGCTTACCATTAATCCCTATACCACCGATAACCTCTGTAATCCAGTTAGGATCCCCAGCAAATAAATCATTGTATTCAGGTGTTCTTAAGTGTCTTACTAATCTTAATTTGATAACAAATTGATCAATAAGTCCTTGAGCCTCCTCTTCATTTAACACTCCACTCTTAAGATCTCTTTCTATGAAACAATCTAAGAATGCTGTATTTCTACCAAGAGACATAGCAGCACCGTTGTTTTCTTTAACCCCAGCTAAGTATCCAAAATATAAGAATTGAACAGCTTCTTGTGCATTTGTAGCTGGTTTAGAAATATCTATACCATAAGTAGCAGCCATTTCTTTAATTTCATGTAATGCTCTAATTTGCATTGAAAGTTCTTCTCTATGTCTTATTAACTCTTCACTAGCTGCTCCAGTAGCTTTAGCTAAATCTTGCTTTTTTTTCTCCATTAAAAAATCTATACCGTAAAGAGCTATTCTTCTGTAGTCACCTATGATTCTTCCTCTACCATATGCATCTGGAAGACCAGTTAAAAGTCCAACAGTTCTTGCTAATTTTGTTTCTTTAGTGTAAGCATCAAATACCCCTTGGTTATGAGTTTTTCTATATTCATTAAAATGTCTAGGTATCTCAGGGTTAATCTCAAATCCATATGCCTTTAAAGAGTTTTCTACCATTCTATATCCACCGTAAGGATTTATTATTCTCTTTAATGGTTCATCTGTTTGAAACCCAATGATTGTCTCATTTTCTTTATCTATATAACCTGGTTCAAAGTTATTTATTCCTGCAACTTTATTAACCTCAACATCGATTATTCCTTCTTTAATTTCTTTAATTATTAAATCATGAGCTTTTTCCCAAACCTTATTAGTCTTTTCAGTAGGTTCAGCTAAGAAACTTTCATCTCCATCATATGGAGTGTAGTTCTTAATAATAAAATCTCTCACATCTATTTCCTCTTGCCAATTACCTTCATTAAATCCTGTCCATTCTCTTTTTAACATAACTAACGCCTCCTAAACTTTTTTATAAAGTCCGGTACTTTCCAATATAACTTTTTAGAAATTTTCACTTCCATAAAGAATAAAAAACAACAAAAAACCACCCGGACATATCTTTGCCCAGGCGGTCGGCATTTATTCAAATCACACTCCCTGTGGTTAATTCCACTTCCGCCAGTCATGTGATAATCTTTAACAAACTAAAGTTTTATTTTATAGCCTTATAATAACAATTTCTTAACATTGTGTCAACTATTTAATTTTATTTTCGTACTAACTCGTATATTAAATATTTTTTTTAGCTAATTATTCGCTTTTATAATTTCATCATCTCTCCACCATATTCTATTCCTGTACTTTTTCCCTTTCCACTGTAAATTACCTTTGAACTTTCTATATCTCGAAGTTCAAGTTGTACTTGCCCTTTAATATTCTCTTCAACTAAAGGTATCAAAAGTCTCTCTTCTTTTTAGCTCCATGGTACAGATCGGGATTTCTAATTTTTCTTATCATAAATGCCTCCTTAGAAAACTATTTATTATACTCTCTAAAAAAGCTTAGTTTATTCATTATCGGTGAATAAATGTTTCTATAGAATCATATAACATCGTAAAAATAAATACCAAAATATATTCAATAACTTATCCACATATTCAAAAATTTATAATTTGCTATAGAGTAAAAAAATTAAGCATCGGTTTATTAAAAAAAACCGATGCTTAATTATGAACTATCTATTTAGTTATTTTCCATTACTAAAAAGTTCTTCAATCAAAATTGGAACAAAAGAGTCTATACTTTTATATTTTTCTCTGTTATTTTCATATTCTTCTAACTTTTCATATATCCCATTTAAGTAATGAAATCCACCATATAATAATTCTTTATCTAAAATAGTATGTCTTGCTTTTTTTTCATCATATACATTTCTATAAATTCTTCCTTGTATCGCTCTTACAAAATATTCATCTGTAATTCTGTTCCAAGGCATACTTGAATATAAAGATGATTCTACAAGTTCTTCCTTGTTTGAAAATTGATTAAATTTATCAATGATAAAATTATTATCCTTTACCGGCTTGTTTACAAAGAAATGTAAAAACTCATGAACCTCAGTTGAAACACTTTGTTCTATATCATAATCTTCTAGATTTCTTGAGTTATAATTTAATAAAGATTGAAAACTGTATAGTGTAACTTTATCTTCTGTATCTGTTTGGAAAAAAGATCCCATGAAAGGTCTCCAAGGAGTAACTACTGTTTGATAATTAATTGTTTTTGTGATTTTCTCATTTACTCCTATGTAACTTTCCATTTCTTTTAGTAATATACTAATATCTGCTTTGTCTCTATTATTATTATAGTATTCTTTCATAGATAAATATATTTCAGAATTACTATTAAGGAATTCTTCTGCCTTTGTATCTTCATAAAACTTTTTAAAATCTTTTATAAATTTTTCTATTTCCTCTTTATTTGAAAAAGTATAACTTACTTGGTCGACTTCAATATTATTTTCTAACTTATAATCATTTGAAAGATTAAGAAGTATAGTTATAACATCCGAATTAATATCATCATACCACAAATATTCTGAAAATTCCTGAATAAACGGATGATCTCTATATGGAGTAAAATACTCCTTAGCTTTTATATACAAAGGATACCTATCTGTATCTGGAAGCAACCTATCGCTCTTAAAATCCAAATACAAAGCTGAAGCTATAATATATGTATCAACCATCTTATTATTATAAATTTTATAGTTTATGTCCCCCTCATGCTCATATAAAACAAGTTCAGATTTATTCGTGTTTTTTTTTGCGGTTGAAGCAGAACCATTCGAGCTACTACAAGAAATTAATAATAAACACATAATAATCATGATGCTGTATTTTTTCATAAAAACATCCCCTTTAACATATCGTTTCACTTTGATAAAAACACTTGATATTTCTTCTCTACTAATCAATATAAATCTTCAATACTTCAATTCTATCCTTTTCAAGAAAACTCTCATAACCAATCTTTGTGTTTAAATTTCAATTATCGATTCTTATATTATAGATGTTAGCATTAAGTTACTATAAAAACAATATTTGTAAATCAATATTTCCTTTACTTGTTGAAGCTTAGAGCATGTAACTTTTCTCCTTCCCTCTTTAACTAAAACTTAACTATGTAATTATTTTTAGTTTTTTGCCATTATTTTTTATAATAGTTACTATTTTAGATTTTTCTATACTCTCCTTGAAAGTTTATTAATTATCAGTGAATATTACTCCCTAGATAACAAAAACTAAAAAGGCAAAGGAGTGATGATAAATGAATTTCACAAGATCCTATTGGATAGACTCTACAGAAGAAACAAAATATCCTTCACTAAAAGAAGATTTAACCATAGATATAGCTATAATAGGTGGTGGTATAGTTGGTATTACCAGCGCACTACTTCTTCAAAAAGAAGGTTTTAAAGTAGCTCTTTTTGAAGGTAATAAAATCATAAAAGGTGCTTCTGGACACACTACAGCAAAGATAACCTCTCAACATAATCTTATATATGATTATTTAATTAAAACCTTTGGATTTGAAAAAGCACAGCAGTATGGGGAAGCTAATGAAAAGGCTTTAGAATTCATAGTAGATAAAATTGAAAAGAATAATATTAACTGTAATCTTGAAGTTTTGCCATCTTATGTTTATACACTTCAGGATAATTATGTTTCAAAAATCGAAAGAGAGCTTGAGGCTTGCCATAAATTAGGTTTAAATCCTCATTTTAAGGGAACATTCCTTCTATCACTTCCTATAAAAGCCTCAATAGAATTTAGAGATCAAGCTCAATTTCACCCTAGAAAATATCTTCTTGCTTTAGCAAAAGAGTTTGTTTCCCTTGGCGGCCTTATATATGAAGATACTAGAATTGTTGATTTAGAAGAAGGGTCTATAGTAACATTAACTACGGAAGATGGAATAAAAATCAAAAGTGACAAGGTACTTTCAGCTTCTCATTTTCCATGCTATGATGGCTCAGCAAAATACTTTACACGACTTAGACCTGAGCGTTCATATCTAATTGGTGTTACAGCAAAATATGACTTTCCAAGAGGAATGTTTATATCTGCTGAAGACCCTAAAAGATCTCTTCGTCGCCAAAATGATCAAGAGAAACAACTGATTTTGATAGGTGGAGAAAGTCATAAAACAGGAGAAGGAAAAGAAACTGAGTTTCATTTTAATGCTTTAAATAATTTTGCTACTGACCTCTTCGCTATAGATAAGGAACTTTATAGATGGTCTACTCAAGATTATATAACCATAGATAGAGTACCCTATATAGGAAAATTAAAATCTTCATCAGAAAATATTTATGTAGCAACAGGCTTTGGTAAGTGGGGAATGAGCGGTGGAACTAATGCTGCAATAATGATAAGAGATATGATAGTAAAAGGTTCAAGTCCCTATGAAGATTTATTTTGTCCTTCAAGACATATAACCCCACCATCAATTAAGAATTTTATTATTGAAAACCTTGATACTGCTAAAGAATTGGTAAAAGGTAAGTTAAAAATTAATTCAGGAAATCTTAAACTAGATAGAGATGAAGGAAAAACTGTAAGTATTGATGGGGAAAAATATGGAGCTTATAAAGATACTGAAGGAACCCTTCACCTTGTAGATATTACTTGTACTCACCTTGGATGCGAGCTCACTTGGAATTGTGCAGAAAGAACTTGGGACTGTCCTTGTCACGGCTCACGCTTCAACTTTAAAGGTGAAATATTAGAAGGGCCTGCTTTAGAGCCACTTAGGTATTTTAAAGGAAAACCGTATTAAAAGAACAAAACTAAGCCATAATTGGTATTATAACGAGTTATGGCTTTAAAAATTCTTTAGAATAAAGAGCTTTTTTATCTACAATTTAGAACCATCATATAATATGCTATAATCCTCAAATTCACACAATAATCCTTCACCGCAAAAAGTTTGGTGCGTTGTTCCTTGCTTTTTACCATACAAAATATCTTCAATATCTGAAATTAATTTATTTAACATTTGTGATTTAAATGAAGTTCCATGAGCAGGTAAAATAGTATCAAAAGCATTTATATCTAATTCAAGTTTTTTTAACCCTGATAAATAGGTACTTAAAGATGTTGAGTGATCTAGATGCATCCATATATGACCTTTTAATATTGAATCACCTGAAAATAATATTCTCTCTTCCCTATCTAGAAGTCCGATGCCTCCAGGTGTATGCCCTGGTAGTTCGATAACTTCAATAATCTTGTTTCCTAAATCAAATTTATGACCATTCTTTATAGCAAATATATTACCTAATTTTGAATGAAGCCATTGTTCTGAAGAAAATTCTTCAGTATATGGTCCTTTTAATACATTATTAAGAGCCCATTGTCTATTTTCTAATTTAAAACATCCTTTAAGTATAGGTATATCATCCTCTCCAATATATATATCAGAAAATTGGTATCCTCCACTAACATGATCTGGATGACCATGAGTATTAACTACTATCAGTGGCAAATCGGTTATTTTAGAAACAACCTCTTTTAAATTACCTACACCCCATCCAGTATCTATTAATAATGCCTTTTCATTTCCAATAATAAGATACATAATATTGTCACCATTATCATCAATTGAATAGATATTATTAGTTATTTGATTTGTTTTAAACCAATCAGTACACATATTTATCTGTCCCCCTTATACCTAATTAAATGTCATTCATTCTCCATTCTACATTATCAATTATCCATTATGGTTTTATTAAGCTTTTCTATATAACATTTCTTTATGAGGAAGTGAATCTTCAAGATATACCTCTGAAACCTCTTCAAATCCTAAGCTTTTATAAAAATCAATTAGATATTCCTGTGCTGAAATCCTTATTTCATATTCATTTAATTCTTCCTGAATAAAGTCAATAGCTTTCATCATTATTTTCCTAGCTAATCCCTTTTTACGTTGCTCCTTAGCCACTACTACTCTTCCTATAGATATTTCATCATAGGAAATACCTTTTTCTAATATTCTTAAATATGCTATAATTTCACTATTTTCCTCAACAAATAGATGATATGCATTTTTGTCTTTGTTGTCACAATCCTGATAAATACATTCTTGTTCTACCACAAAAACTTCATTTCTTAGTTTTAAAATCCCATATAACTCTTCAACTGTTAAATCACTAAACTTTTTCATTTTCAAATTCATAATGTCCAATCTCCTTTCATTAATCTAAATAATCTCTATTCATACCTTTTTTAACTACTTCCCAATCCTTTTCAATATTTAATCTCATTTTATTTAAAAGTTTGTAAGCAATCTCTTTTTCTTCATCTGAAAAATCTTTTAATGCATTTTTAGTAGTATAATCTTCTTCTTTCCTAAGAAATTCATATATTTCTTTTGCTTTTTCATTTGGATAAAGTTTAAAGGATCTTTTATCTTTTTCGCTTTGTTCTTTTATAATATAACCTTTTAAAATCAATTTTTTTACTGCTTTAGCTGTGGTAGTTTTATCAACCTTCAGCATATTAGAAAGTCTTTCTTGATTTATTCCTGGATTTTCACATATTCTTACTAAAAAGAGATATTGACCTTTTTCTAAGCTTATTTCTCTAAATTCAATATCACTTATTGAATTAACACATCTTGCAACCATTCCTATTTCTCTTAAAATAAAATAGTCCATAAAACCTCCAATCATAATAACATATCATCAAAAATATAGTTGAAAGTTCAACTATTTAAATCTTATCATAATATAGTTGAACTTTCAACTAATAATAATGAAAAATAAATGGCATGGAAGTTCCTGTACCATTTATTTTAAAATCTATCTTTTATTTTCTTTTTTGAAGTTTAGTATTTATTCAAAATCTATGCTTTATCATTAAAAAATAATGCCAAATCCCTTGAACTTTCCATTGCTTTTATATCATCTTTAGCTGGAATATCATTTGTACTATGGCTATAAACCATTGGTGCAGTATCTCTCGAATTCATATGATGTAAAAGGGTACACGCTGTATTATACGCATTTTCAATACTTCCATCTCCACCACCAACTAATATAACTCCACCTTTCTTTTTTTTCTTTATGGGATTCTCTTTTCGAAAGAATCTTGCACAAAAATATGTTTGTAACCTGCTTGTAATAGCCAACAACTGCCCTGTTAACTCAGAAAAGTAAAGTGGCGATGCGATTACTATGTTATCGCATTCTTGAATATAATTATAAACTCCCTGCATTTCATCATTAATAGAACACCCATCATTTTCCCAACAATATCTGCAGTCAATACAAGGTTTAATGCTACAATCATACGCGTCTATAATTTTATATTCACCTTCTAGGTGACTAATAAATTCATTTACCAAAGCCATAGTATCACCATTTTTTCTAGGTGTACCACTAAAAATAAGTGTTTTCATTAGTAATTCCCCCTCTATTTAATTCGTAATTATTTACTATTATTTTGCAATAATTATTTTACTTGTTTTATCGTACTTAGCTCTTTTATCTACACTATATTCCTATATTATATAGTTTTTTCATATAGATATAACTCTCCAGATTCCCCTACTTTTTGATATCCGTTCTTTTCGTAAAATATATGATTTCTATAACAGTACTTTGGCGTATCCAATATCCATTTATTCACATCAACATAATTATTTTCAATAAACTCTAATGACTTAGTTCCTATACCTTGGTTTTGATACTCTGGTTCAATAAAAATCCTATCTAAGTTGTACGTTTTATTATCTTTAGATGAGATAATAAATCCCCCAACTATGGTATAATCATCTAATCTGATTTTATAATACATACCTCTTTTTATCATATTAATATTCCATTTAAGTGATGAGTACCCAGGAGGCCCACAACCAACTGATTTGCCCATGAACCTTTTGGCATCATCATCAAATGCATGTTTTTGTACCATTGTCAAAGCTCTAGCATCTTCTACTCTGGCTTTTTCAAAATACAAGCTCATATTATCCCTCCTATACTCACTGTTATTCTCCTCACCCCTACCATAAATCCATTACTAACCATGTATTTCTAAGAACATTGTTATTTTAGCTCCCTCTGGTAAATTATCTAAAACCCCTCTTGCAGGATCATAATACTTACCCTTGAATAATAATATATAATGATTATGGTCTTCAAAATTTACAGTTAGTATGCTAATATCCGAAGGATTTGGATTCTTCTTCGATATCTTTATATTCTTCTCTGAATGCCTAACCGAATATTTATCTAATACTTCAATTATTTTACTAATACCCATTGGTTTTTTCTCTACTATGTCAATTACTTCTTCAACGGACTTGCCTATCAACATTGCTACACATGCAGTCCCACATGTCTTATTAGTTGGTTGTCTTCTAAAGATAATGTTATCAATTTTTAACCTTTCTTCCATGGTGGCTATTTTAGGTTTCACAATGTTTTGTAACTGTATACTAATTGAAATTTCATCGCCTGAAATTAGTTTTAAATCACTTCTCATTTTCTTAGTAAGCATTAATACATACTGACCTTCTCCTTTAGGAATTATCGTTGAATCATAAGAGAATTCATTGATTTCACATATAACTTTTACTCTCCCTTTCTTTCCAAATGTTTCCCACACATTGAAGGGTATTTCAATATAGTATTTCCCATTAGCTAATCTTTCTTCATCGTATATTGTGTTAAATGTCTTTTTCATTTATCGCTCTCTTTCTATTCACGTTTTCTTACTCTATGAGTGATGTATAATCTTAAATGGGAACATTTTAGATTTCCTTGCTTCATATTTTATAAATATTTAAAATAAGAAAAATCTTAACTACCCATATGTTTATATTCGTTTTATTTATATTAAAGTTTCCTTGCTTTAATGATAAATGAAAGCGGAAGCATTTTTGCCTTTTTTGACCTGTTATCAAGGTTACCTGTTGATGACATTGTCGCCTTGTCTGTTTCCTCAACCATCTGTTCAATAACAAATCCTGCTTTTCCCAGTGCATTAATATAAGTTGAAATCTTCCTATTACACAATGTAATATCACAATCATCCAATAGCTGGGTAAACCAATTTTCATCAAAATAGGCTTTTTCGAATATTAATTTATCTTCTTCAACAACTACACAATGATGTAAAGGGTGTTTCCAACTAAAAATAAATATACCATCCTTTTTCAAGTAAGATGCTATACGATTAAACGTTCCTTGTAAATCTGTAGTCCATCCAATAGCATATATAGAATATACAAAATCAAAGTACTCTTTTGGTATTCCATATTCTACTTCCATAGGTGCATTAATCAACTTGGGTGTATATCCACATTCAGTCAAGTATTTATTAGCATTTTCAATTTGTTTTGTAGACATATCTATTCCCCAAAGTTCAGCAGCATTGTTGTCACCGTGATACTTCAAAGAATGACCGCTTCCACATCCGATATCTAACATTTTCTTTCCTGCAACATCGCCAAATAATTTCAATTCATCTTCTGTCACAAATTGAACACCATAGGTTGGAAGAGATGTAACGCCAAACCATTCATCCGCATTTCTATCCCAATAATTTTTATTAATATTCAGTACACTTTTATTATCCATAAAAAAATCCCCCTTTAAAATTATTAAATTAGCCTTGTCACATAAGTACACAGTTTAATATAAATGAAACGAGTAAACCGCCTTTGTCTAAAGTACAATAAAATTAAAATTTCTCCAAGAGAAATGTCCATCATTATCCATTATACATTATGTTTTTATCCTATCTTTTCTAAGGCTTTTCCAATATACTCAGCAGCTTTCTTATCTAATTCACATGCCTTATGTATCATTTCCACTAGTTCTTTTCTAGTTTGAGGCTCCCCTAAAGCTCTTGCTTGTTTTTCACTCATACCAAATCCACCAAGAATTTTTGCCATTGACTGAACAATACTATGCTCTTCACTAAATAATTTACTTGCTTCTTTTAGCTCATTATCAACCTGAGATAAATCACATGCTGCTTCTTTTAAAAACTCCCCAGCACACCATCTACCTTCACCAATCATTGTCATAGCATCCGTCTGACACATAAGTCTTTCCATTAATAATGGTAATGGTGCATCCTTAGGGAATTCACTATCATTCCCTATAGCTTCAGCCCATGCATTAAAAGCTGAAGTTCCTCCTGCACGATGATAAACTCTTGAAGTATTCATTATATCTATAGCATAAGAAAGAATATCCTCAAGAACTTCTTCCTTAGAAATATCTTCATTTTTCTCCCCTATTGACATAACCCCAACAGTCATTGGATGTTCAAACCATCCTTTGCGAACAAAATATCCACACGATTCCTTTTCTACTGCCCCCGCAAACTCAGGCATATCTTGAAAGAAGTTCCACCCCACAAGTTCTTCTCCATTATTTTTATATCCTGTAATAATGCAAGCTTCTGGCGGACCAACAATACCAAATCCAATTACTGGTCTTCCTTCATCAATTTCATCCTTTATAAATTTAATAAAATCCTCTTTTTCTCCTGCCTTTATATCTTCATTTAGATTCTCAGATTTATCACATATATCCATTAAGAAAGATTCTTTTTTTAGAAGCATCTTAAAATCTCTTCCAGCTGCATTAAATGCCCTTTTTAATGGCTCTAAAGAATCCTTTCTCATTCCTAAAATATCAACATTTCCACCGTCCCAACACTCAGGGTTCCACATAAGCCTAAATGCAGTACCTGAAGCTGCCATTAAATAAGGATAGCTTATATCTTGTCCCATGTATCTAAGGCATGCCTTTAATGATGATATAAATGGTGTAATTTCATAACTCTCAAAATAACTCACCTTTGGTACTCCATATAAAATACAATCATTAACATAATTTTCTGTTTCATTCTTCATAACTAAATCCTCCATATTTTTAACGGAAGGACCAAAAACGCCAGGCACTATCAAGGTTCCACTTACAGTCCGTCTATTTTTCCTAAAATTTGAGGGAGTTTCTCCAAAAGCTCTTCTAAAAGCTCGTGCAAATACATCATGAGAACTGAAAGAATAGTCCATTGCAATTTTAGATATACTCTCATCAGTATTAACTAATTTAAATGCTGCATGATTTAGTTTCCTACTTGTAATATATTTTGCTAGACTTTCATTTGTTGCTTCTTTAAAAATAGCTCTAAAGTGGGATAATGAAAACCCCGCTTCTTCTGCAACCTCTTCTACCTTCAACTCTTCCGTTACTCGATTTTCTATATAATCATACATAGCTTTCAAAAATATCATATAATCCATTTTTCCACCTCCGGAGATATATCCATTATATACCGTACAATTAATATTTTCTCGACTATTTTGATGATTATTTTTTCTCTATTTTTTATTATCTAATAACACAAACAAATTTATGGTAAAAATTTCTGATTCATTCATTAGTGGAGAAACACATAATTATGTTAAAATAAATCTAAAAGAAAATATAGAGATTCCAACTCAAATATTAATTTATACAAGTCCATAACTCATTGATACGCTGAGATTTTGGAACATGTATAAATTAATTTTCGTACTGGAATCTCTATAGTTAAAACAAAGGAGAAAATTATATGATTCACTATAGAGTGATTGCAGATAATAAAAAAGAATGGGTTGTTTTCATCCATCCTTTAGGCGGAAGTTCTGCAACTTTCTTTAGACAAGTAAGGGAATTTAAGAAACACTTTAATTTATTATTGATAGATTTACCTGGACACGGAAAATCTAAGAAAGGTATAACAAATCTTGAACCTGAGATGATAGTAAAAGATATATTAAATATTCTAGATGATTTAAATATTGAATCAGCTCATTTTGTTGGTATGTGTCTTGGAAATGGAGTTATTGATTTTATTTATGAAAATAATAAATCAAGAATTAAATCCATAGTATATGGCGCCGCTGTAAAAGAGATAGGACTTATCAATAAACTTTTATTACAAGTGGGACATGTTTTTAAACACTTAATGCCTCATCATTTTCTTTATAATTTATTTGCATTGGTAATGATGCCTAAAAATAATCACAGAGAATCTAGAGAAATATTTGTAAGAGAAGCAAAGAAAATGGATAGAAATGATTTTCTTCATTGGTATAATATTATAATGGAAAAGAAAAATTACTACGAAAATAAGAAGCAACTAGTGAAAGATTGCATTAACAAACTATATATATATGGAAGTGAAGATCATTTATTTTTATCAAAAGCTAAAGAGTATGTTAAAAAAGATAAAAATGCAGTAATTCAAATTTTAAAGAATGTAGGACATATGTGCCATATTGAAAGTCCAAAGGAGTTTAACCATTCAGTTATTTTATTTATAAATCAGCAAAATGAAATTTCATCTAGTTTTCAAAATTAAAAAAATTGGTCATTATATAGGAAATGTAGATAGAGTTGTGGAGACAACTCTATCTACATTTTTTTTATTTTATTTCTTTATTTCAAACACCTTATCTAATCTTGTTAGTTCGAAAATTTTCATAACCTTGGGATTAATCGAATTAAGTTTAAAACTTCCTTCTAACTCCATACACTTCTTATAAATTCCTACTAAAACGCCAAGTCCTGTACTATCAATAAATGAACAATTATTGAAATTAAGTACAAAATGTTTTTCCCCTTTACCTATCATCACATTTACTTCTTCCCTAAATTTAGCAGCTTCATCTACTTCAAAGTTTTCAGGTATTTGTATACTTATTTCATTCATAAATTTTCACCTCAAATTATAAATTTTTCAACAAGATTATTTAAATCCACCGCCATTGCACTAGTTTCTTCTGAACTTGCAGCTAAATTTTCAATTACTGATGATTGTTCCTCAGCAGCTGCTGCAACTTCTTCACTATTTGCCAATGTTGTTTCAGTAGTAGTCGCAACCGTATCAATAAGCTTTACTATTTTATCTGAACTTGCAACTTCGTCCTTAGTAACATCTGCAATTTGTTCAATATCTTTAGCTATTTGATCAACTGCATTAATGATAGTAATAAATGATTCATCAGTTTCATTTGCTACAATTACTCCATTTTCCACAGCTTGTTTACCAAAATTCATTGATTCTACAGCTTTCTCTATATGCATTACCATTTCATTTACCAATGAAGATATTTCATTTGCACCAGCACTAGTTTCTACTGATAGTTTACGAACTTCATCCGCTACTACCGTAAATCCTTTCCCATGTTCTCCCGCTCTTGCGGCCTCAATAGCAGCATTTAAAGCTAATAAATTAGTCTGATCTGAAATATTGTTAATTGTACTTATAATTCCACTAACTCTTTTTGAAAGATCATCCAATACGCTTAATATTGCTTCAGTTTCAGCTGAAACTTTATTGATATTTCCAATAGCTTCAACTGTTTCTTTAACCTTTGTTCTTCCTGTCTGTGCAACGCTCATAGTATTTTGGGAATTATCTTTCGCTGTATGTGCTTTGCTTTGAGCTATCTGAACTAAACTTGAAAGTTGCAATAAAACCTCTGAAGTTTCAACTATTGAATTATTTTGAAGTTCTGAATTAAGCGCAACTTCTTGTATATTTTTAGCAATCTGTTCAGAAGATGAACTAATTTCCTCAGTAGAAGCTGATACTTCCTCCGATGCTGCTGATACTTCCTCAGAACCCATTCTAACATTTCTTATTATATTTGACTGATGTTCAATCATTTGATTAAAACTTTCACCTAATCTTTGTATTTCATCTTTAGTTGTGATTTTAGCTTCAACTGTTAAATCACCATCACCTGCTTTAGTCATTAATTTTTCTAATTTTTTTATTGGATTTATTATAGTTTTACTTGTCATTATATACACATTTAACATTGCAATAATTAAAGCCAAAATTGTAATTATTATAGTATCTTTTCTAATCTCTATAGCTGCAGACATATATTCCTCGTAATTAGCAGTTACTACTACAATCCAATTATTTGCTGGTGTAAATCTTACATATTTATGTACTCCTTCATATGTATAGTACCCTTCATCAGTCTCACCAGATTTCATTTTTTCTACCAATGCTTTTAATTCAGTATTATCTGTATTACCTATATTTTCTTTCAATATTTTGCCACTTTCAGGGTGATATACAAACTGTCCATCTCTATCAATCATATACGCATATCCACTTTCACCTACTTTTACTTTTGAAGCATGATGAGTGATATTTTCAAATCTAATACTTGCAACTATTGTACCTACAACCTTATTTTCAAGTACTAAGGGATATGCAATGGTTATAATATGTTCTTTGGAACTTTTAGATATTATAACCTCACTTTCAGCTAAAGATCCTTTTAAAGCATTTTTAATATATTCACGATCACTAAGATCCTCACTATACATTTTATCTCTACTACTAATAATACCTTTTCCAAAAGCATCTGTAATAAATAACATCTCTATTTTATTACTATTCTCTTTCTGAATTTTAGATAATAATTTAAAAACTTCTGAGTTAGAATTCTTATCTCCTGCTGCAACTCTAGCCAAATCTTCATTATGACTTATAATTTGAACATAACTCCTTACTGAATCAATAGTTTGCTCTATAGCTTCTGCAGTTTGTGTTGTAAGATCTCTTAATTCTTGTTCAGTTGATTCCTTCATAGCATTTGAAGCCATATTATACGAGACAATACCTAAAGTAATAAGCGGCACTGATATAAATATAAATATCATTGAAATCAATTTAGCTTTAAGACTCATTTTCATTTTACTCATCCTTTCAATTATTATATATTTTCCTACTTCATTTCTAAGGCAATTAATGTACAATCATCTTTTATTCCTTGTACTTCAGTTGACATATTAGTTAAATAACTATTTATACAATTTTTGAATTCAGATATTGTACTTTTAATAATATTATCTTCTGTAATCTTATCTGGATCTAATATACCTTCTAATCCATCACTAAAGAAATAAAACTTATCACCTGATTGAAAATTAATTATTTGCTCGTCAAATATACTATTTTCAAACATTCCAAGAAAAGGGCCTTTAACAGTTCCCCATTCAAATTTGCAATTACTATTTTGATAAATGAACTGGTTAATACCCGCTCCCACAATCTTTGCTTCATTGTTTTTAAAATCAAAACTGAAACAACATGCAGCAATATAACTTTCCCCTAAATAATCAACTATTTTTTCGTTTAAATTAATAATTATTTCAGCCGGATTATGACTTTTCAAAACTGCTTCATGAAACAAAACATAAAATGCTGAAATATTAAGACCTGCTGAAATCCCTTTACCACTTACATCTCCAATTATTCCAACAACCAAATTTTCGTTTACTTTTTTAAAAGCAAAAAAATCTCCACTTACTGTTTTTGCTGGTTTATAAAGTGTTTCCATATTAGCTTTATTAGGTAATGGAAATGATTTTTTCAACCACCTCTTTTGAACTTTAGCAGCCGCATTCAACTCCTTTTTTCTTTTAGTAATCTCTCTGATTATTGAAAGAATTGCTGGCTGTCCATTATAAATCATATAATTTGAAGATACTTCAATATCAATTACATTACTATCATCAAGAACAATTTTATAATCAAATACGGCACTTTGGGTCTTGGTTTTTATTATTTGCTTAATTCTCATATTAATCGTTTCTGAAAAATCTGGTGAATATTTATCTATATTTTCTCCAATAAGATTATCATAATATTTTAATGCTTCTTTATTTGCGAATATAACTTTCCCATCTACTGTAATGACTATAGCATATGGTGAAAGATTGATCATTTTACGATATCTTTCTTCACTTTCTTTAAGTATATTCTCTAATTCCATTTTTTCAGTAATGTCTCTCAATTGTTCAACAATAAATATAACTTCACCTGAATCATCTATAACTGGATTGCAACAACATTCCATATATTTATTGAATTTAGAAATATACTTTTGATTTCTTAATATTTGTCTACTTTCAACTGCTTTATCAATAAGACAATTGGAACATGGTTGTTTTCTGTCTAACATTTCATAGCATTTTTTTCCAATAGCTTCTTCAGGTTTTTTTTTATAAAAATTGTAACCAGCCTCATTGTAAAACATTACTGTTCTATCAGTTTTATATACCCCTATAATATCAGTAATCCCTTTTAACACATCTTTTAAAAGTGTTAAAGATTGAAGTTTTTTTTCATTTTGAACCTTATTTTTAGTATTTAACTCATCAAAAATATTTTTTGTTGATGTATCTTTCATATATGTCACTCCTATGTTATTCGAAACACCAACATATTGTAGTCTTTTAAATATTATATTTCCTTGAAAATAGTATTTATAATAAATATCAAGTTGGTGTAAATTTATGAAGACATTATCTATCAAAAAAAATATATGTCAATCCGACACATATCTTAGTATTATAACATATTTTTCTTTTTTTTATCCTATTTTTATCTTTTTTTAGATAAAAATAGAGACATGTTCCTTATTAAATAGGTAACATATCCTTCTATTTTACTCATTATAACTTTTCCCTTTCAATAATATGGAAAATACTAATCTTCTACATTCCTCAGTTCCATTACTTCATTCTCTGTAAGATAACGCCACTTACCAATATCTATACCTTCAAGTTTAATATTAATAATCCTAATACGTTCTAGTCGCACAACCTTATATCCAAAAGCTTTGCTCATTCTGCGAATTTGCTTATTAAGTCCTTGTGTGAGAATAATACGAAAAGTATCTTCACTAATTCTACTCAACTTGCAAGTCCTTGTCTTAACTCCGCAAATTTCCACCCCTTCAGACATTCCTTTCATGAAAGAATCATCAAAAGGTTTATGAACAGTTACTATATATTCTTTCTCATGTTCATTTTCTGATTTTAAAATTTCATTTGCTAAAACCCCATCATTTGTCATTAAAATCAACCCTTGAGATGCTTTATCTAATCTACCAACGGGAAAAATATATTCTGGATAATTCATAAAATCAATTATATTGCTTTCAACATCCTTTGTTGCTGTACATGTAATTCCTACCGGTTTATTTAATGCAATATATACCTTATCTTTTGGTGTAATAAGCTCATTATCAATAAGAATAATATCTTCCTCTTCTACCCACTGTCCCTGTATAGCAAGTTTTCCATTTACCGTTACTCTCTTTTCATCAATAAGTCTATTTGTTTCTCTTCTTGAACAATACCCATAATTACTAAAAAGTTTACCTATTCTCATTTTACATCTTTATCCTTTCAGTTGCTTACAATATTAAATAGCTTGTTATAAAAAAATCATTAAACTAATTATATCATTTTTATTTAAAAGGTTAACAAAAATGGAACAGTAAAATATTTTCCATATGTTATTATATAATTACCATATGGAAATTAATAACACCGGAGGTTCTAGATGAGCTATATTGAATTAATTCAAAAAACAATAGATTATATTGATGTCAATATAAAGGAAACAATCTCAGTAGATATCCTTGCATCTATTGCAGGATTCTCAACATATCATTATTATAAAGTTTTTAACAGTATCGTAGGTCAATCAGTAATGGGATATGTAACCAAACGAAGACTTCAATTTGCAATGTTTGAAATTCAAAATGGAAGAAAAATAACTGATGTAGCAATGGATTACGGATATGAAACTCATGCAGGTTTTACTAAAGCATTTAAAAAATGTTTTAATTATCCACCAAGTATGTATCGCATACATTCTCCAAAGAGGTTACCACCTAAAATTGATTTATTAAAAATAGTTACTAATAAAACTGGAGGAATTATAATGCAACCTAAAATAATAGAAAGATCACCATTTAAAGTAATTGGTTTTGAATTTAAAAATAATCTTAAAGATACACTTCATACACGTGATGTTCCAGCATTTTGGTCACAAAGAGGACTGGGTAATGGTCAATGTGAAAAAAAACTATATGCTACACTAAATCCACCAAAGCATGGTGAATATTGTATTTGTATTAACACAGATATGGAAACAGATGAGTTTTCTTATATCTTAGGAGTCGGTGTTGATAACTTTGATTTAGCTACTGATGACATGTACAAATTAGAACTACCTGCAGCAACTTATGCTGTATTTACAACTCCAGCAGTAGATAATAATGATTTTGTTAACTCTATACAAGGCACTTGGAAATATATAATAGAAGAATGGTTTCCTACATCAGGATATGAAATTGATGAAGATAAATTTGATTTTGAGTATTATGATGAGCGTTGTCATCCTTGGGAATATGATAAAGTCTCAATGGAAATACAAATTCCTGTAAAATTAAAAGTAGATTAATAAAAGTCGCATTAAATGCGACTCAGGCTGTAGAAAAACCCATGCATTTTAATAACTATAGGTCTCTTTTTATTTAAAACAATTTATATTCTTCTGTACTTATGGTGCTTTTTTGTGTTACTAGCATAGTGCAAATTTCCCTTCCGAATTAAAATAACAAAAAAACTAGAAATTAGTCTCTTTTTAAGAGTATCCAATTTCTAGCTTTCGGTTCAGAGTATGCAATTTTTTTATTATTATATTGATCTAGCTACTTCGTATGCATCCCATATTGCTCCTCTAATGTTTCTAACCTGTCTAGAGTCACCAATATTATATATTTCAGCTAATTCGAACCTTAATTCTTCATAAAGTCCACTTTCTTTTTTAAATCCACATGCTAATACAACATTATCTGCCACTAGAACTTCTTCATTACCATTAACGCTAATGAAAGCTCCTTCGTGAGTTACTTTAGATAATCTTGAATTTAATTGTAAGTTTATGTTATTAAATTTAATTAAATCTCTAAGCATCCAATCATTCATAGGAGCTAATGGACAACCTGCTTTTAAAATATCATCTAAAGCTTCAACTATTGTAACATTCTTTCCTTCTTTAGAAAGACTAAGCGCAAGTTCACAACCTACTAATCCGCCACCAACAATAACTACGTTTTCTTTAACTTCTTTTTCTCCAACTAATACTTCACTAGCTGTGAATACGTTCTCTCTATCTAGTCCAGGTAGATTAAACTTAATGTGTGATGATCCTGTAGCAACGAAAACGGTATCTGGTTTTTTAGATAACACCATTTCTTTTGTTAATTTGCTATTCTTATTAACAGTTACATTAAGAAGTTCAAGTTGTCTTTCATACCACTTTACTAGTTCTCTATCATCCTCTTTGAAATCAGGAGCTCCAGCTGCTTTAAGATTTCCGCCTAATTCACTACTTGCTTCATATAAAGTAACCTTATGTCCTCTTATTGCACTAACTCTAGCAGCTTCCATACCACCAGGCCCTCCACCAATAACCATAACTTCTTTAACTTTATTAGCAGGTTGTATACCCGTTATTAACTCTCTAGCGCACTCTGGATTTATTGCACAAGAACCTCTTTTTCCTTCAACTTTTCTTGCAAAGCATCCATCATGACATGATAAACAAGGTCTGATTTCATCAATTTTTCCAGCTCTTAATTTATTAACATATTGTGGATCTGTTAGTAATGGTCTTGCAAGTCCAATAGCATCTAGTTTACCATCTGCAAGTGCTTTAGTTGCCATATCAGGGTCATCCATTCTACCTGCTATAATAACTGGAACATTTACAACTTTCTTAAGTTGCTCAGCTAATGGTAAATACATGCCCTTTTCAAAATACATAGGTGGATGAGCCCAATACCATGAATCATATGTACCTGCATCAGCATCGAAAGCATCATATCCTGCTTCTTCTAATATTTTTGCAGCCTCTAATGCTTCTTCAACATCACGACCTAACTCTTCAAATTCTTCTCCAGGTAATCCACCTTGTCTTAATTCTTTAATGTAACTCTTAATACTATATCTTAATATTACTGGGAAGTCTTTTCCACAAGCTGCTTTTATACCTTCAACAATTTCAGTAGCAAATCTTAATCTTCCTCTTAAATCTCCGCCATATTTATCAGTTCTCTTGTTGAATAATGACATAGCGAATTGATCTAATAAGTATCCTTCGTGAACAGCATGAATTTCAACGCCATCAAATCCTGAGTGTTTTGCAATAACGGCTGATTGTATGAACTTTTTAACTATACTCTCTACCTCTTCAGTAGTTATCTCTCTACACTTAATTCTTGGATCCCATCTGTTAGTACTCTCTGATGGTGCCACGCATTCTCCTGCTATTGCAGCCGGATAAGCGGATCTTCCAAGTCCAGCAGTTAATTGTAAAAATATTTTAGAACCAAACGCGTGAACTTTATCAGTTAATTCACCTGCAGATGCAATGTATAAGTGCGGATCTGTTGTAGGACACGGAAAGAATGCACGAGCGTGCTTCTCAACTTCATCTTCCACCACATTTGCTCCTGTAATAAGTAATCCTGTTCCACCTTTAGCTCTTTCCACATAATACTGGATTGAATCTTCAGTGTAAACCCCTTCAGTAGTACACGTTGTTGGTGTAGCCATAGCACACATAACAAATCTGTTTTTCATTTCAAGGTTGTTGATTTTAAATGATTCAAATAAACTCTTATGTTTTTTATTCATTATAAATTCCCCTTTTTCATTGAAATACATTTAATAAACATATTCACTGAACATGTTCACTCTATTTGTTAATAAGTTAACACTTTTCGGGAATGATGTCAAGAGATTATGAAGATTTTTAATTTTGCGAAATCACACCATACAGCATTTGACATTTTCAAAATAAAGATTTAGTATTTTAATTAGGCATTCGAGAATAAATACCAAGTCAAATACACGAGTATACTGACTTGGTATTTATTTGAACTTGCCTTATTAGCAAAAACTATAGTTCTGGTTTTGAATAGAAAGGAATTTATAAAATATATGGATACTAAAAATTTAACCAATCGTCAAAAACAAGCCATAGAAACAAAAAACAAAATTTTCAATGTTACAATAGACTTATTTAACGAAATAGATTTTAATGAAGTAACAATAAGGAAAATTTGCAAAGAAGCAAATGTATCAATTGGTACTTTTTACTTATACTTTAAATCTAAACAAGAAATTCTCTATGAAATATATAAGAAGGCTGATGAAATATTTAAAAAAACAGATATTGTTTCTAGAAAAGATTTAAATAGCTTTGAAAAAATAATTGAACTAATAAAAATTCAAATGAATACCTATGAAACTTTTCATTTTAATACTAATCTCGTAAAAGAACTATATATATATCAACTGCATTCAGAGAATAATTATTTTTTATCTGAAGAAAGAGATTTTTTTCTACAACTTAACTTAGTTGTAGAAGAAGGGCAAAATAATCAAGAAATAAGAAATGATCTGCTATCAAAAGATATTACATGGAAAATTTTAAAATTTTCAAGAGGAATGATATTTGATTGGCTAATTCATCATGGTAATTATAATTATATAGAAACTAATATCAGTGAGTTATCACTTTATCTACAGGTATTTAAATGTAATTAAGACATAAATATAACCGTGCTGAACGTCTATACTTTTCAAATACACACGTTCAGCACGGTTATCCTCACCTATCTTATGCTTCCTTCTTTAGACAGACAAAACTTGTTGCTGTCCAACGACGATATCTGCAATTATAACAGGTTTGTTGGCGATCACTAACCCATTCTTCTTCAACATCTGATTTAAATTCTTTGCATTCTAAGGATGCTTTTTCAGCATTATTTTCATCCTCTTTTCCATAAATGAAGAGATGTTGTTGTTTAGGAGTTACCTGAAAAAAATTTAACTTTCCCATTTTCTAATCTCCTTTTTATTATAGGTTTTCAATACCCCATTTTCTTCGTGGACATATAATATAAAACGATAGTTTCTATGCACCGATTTACTTTTGCTCTCAATAATCACTTTGCAATCAGGGGAAAAAGAATTCCCTTTTAAATCAATAATTTCATCAATTTCTGGTAAATCAGTAAGTTCTCTAACAGTATATTCTCCAAGAGTAATTTTTTTTAAAGAACCTTTCACTTCACCATCATTTCCACTCAGTCTTAACCCTACACCAGCAAGTGCACCTATTACCCCTTGCCCAGTGCCACCATGTTCAGATAAATGGATACCCATATTCTTTGCTAATTCATAAGCCATATCTTTAGTCAATACTTTTTCTTTAGCTTCTCTTCCAAATTGAATAAGTTTATCTTCTCTTTCATCTTCATTTTCTTGGAGATACAAGCAAAACCCTGGATCTGAACCTTCAGCACTAAACTCCTCAATAATTTTTATAGCTGCTTTTCTTATCTCATCTATATAATCACCTTTTAATTCACCTACAAAACACATTGAACTATTATGTGATGTATATGGAATATCTTCATGAATAAGTAATTGATGCCTTGTAATTTGCGTACAATTAGCCCAATTTTGTGCTTCAATATGCTCCCTAATATATCCTGCAATTGTGCCTGTACCAATAGAATCTATGTTATCTGTATCATCAATGCATAAATAAAATTTCATAATTCATCTCCATTCTCCTATTTCAATTCTTTGGTCAATCTCATACTCTTACCACTCATAAGTTGATTTAATTCTTCATCAGACAAATCATATTCAAATAAATCTTTATAAAAATTCAAAGTAGCTTTTCTAATATCAAGTTCTTCTAATCTAGTAGGATAAAGTTTCTTAGCTGTCCACCCAATAGCTAGAGGGGTTTCAATGGAAGTGGTGTGCCCCCATCTGGATATTCCATTAGGTAATAAATATACTTTATTATTTTTAACAGCATCTATTTCTTGCCATGCTTGTCCTTGTCTTATATATTCATCAACACCATCTTCATTACACAAAATCATTTCTGGATTATAGTATAAAATATCTTCAAGTGATGTATAGTATTTATCTCCATCTTTATCCAATTCCCCTTCAAGAGAAACATCTATGCCTCCTGCAATAGCCATCCATTCTGCAGGTAAAGTATTTTTTGCAACTGTGTTTGTTGCTTCATTTATTGAATGATAAATCCTTATTCTTTCTTCTATAGGAATCTGATCTATTTTGGTTGAAACCTCTTCAATCATATCATTATAAAAATCAATATACCTTTTAGCTTCTTCACTATTATTAAAAATTTCCCCTAACATCCGTACATTTTCTTGGTGTTCTTTTATAGATGTAAATTCGGTCACAACAATAGGTATGTTGTATTTTTCTAATTTATTAATCTGCTCTTTATTTTCATACATATCTTTAGGTATAAAAATCAAATCTACTTTTTCATTTAATAATGCTTCGATATTTATGTCACCGCTAACTTTAACTAATGTAGCTTCTGCAATACTAGGTACAATTTTATGAAGAAGTTTATCTCTTTTTAGTCCGTTGCTTACTGCTACAATAGTGTCGCCATGATCTAACATGGTAATAAAATGACCGGTATTTGTATATAGACAAGCAACTCTCTTAGGTTCATCAGGTACACATACTTCTCTACCTATAGAATCTATAATAGTTTTTGTAGGTCCACTTTGAGACTTATCAACTATTTTTGTGTTACTACAACCACTCAAGATTATAAGTATTATAAGACTAATGATTATATAACTTTTTTTAAATTTCATTGTATTCCTCCTATGTGTAGATTAAAAAATCTCTTCTACTCTAATGTAGATACAATGCTATGTTGTACTACTTTAGTCTTCTTATTGTTATATCTTATGATTTGAGTTTTTACTCCATAAATATCTTGGATTGTTTTTTCATTAATAACTTCAGAGGGCTTTCCATAATATTTTATTTCTCCATCTTTCATCATAGCTACTTTCACAGATACACCATAACTTTCTAACTGGAAAGCGTGGTTAGGAAAATGAGTGGCCATCAGTATAGATTTATTTTGATCTTTTACTAACTTGATTATGTTTGATAATATAATGCCTTCATTTTTAAAATCCAAGGCGGCAGTGGGCTCATCCATAACCAGTAAATCAGTTTCTTGAGCCAAAGCTCTAGCAATCATCACTAACTGTGCTTCTCCGCCACTTAATCTAGAATATATTTTCTCCGCAAAGGCCTCAATATTTAAACTTTTAAGTACATTATAAACTATCTCTTGATCTTCTTTTTTTGGAGCACCGAATCCACTTATATAGGGAGCACGCCCCATAACAACAATTTCTTTGACTCTGTAAGGAAAGCTTTCTTTATGTTTCTGTGGTATATATGAAACTAATTTTGCTTTTTCTTTTACATTAATATTCTGAAGTAATTGACCGTTCAAATATACCTGTAGTCCAGCTAATCTATGAACACCCAATATACAATCCAATAGAGTTGTCTTTCCACAACCATTAGGTCCAAGTATACATAGCACCTCACCTGCTCCTATGCTCAAATCAATATTTTTTAATACTTCATGATTGCCATATGTAAAACTTAAATCATTTACTTCTAAAAGTTGCATTACCAACCACCACCTTTACTTTTTCTAAGTAAAATGATGTAAAATGGGGCACCTATTAATGCCGTTAACATACCAATAGGTAGTTCTGCCGCTGTTAATGTTCTTGCCAAATCATCAATAAATACAAGAAATGCTCCACCTAAAACAAAGCTTGCTGGTATTAGTTTTATATTATCATTGCCTAAGATCATTCTAACTATATGAGGTATTATTAATCCAACCCAACCAATAGTACCACTTACACAAACCGCTGATGCTGTAATCAAAGTTGAAAATACAATTAACAACCCTTTAATTTGCTTCACATTTACTCCTAAGCTAAGTGCTTCTTTATCCCCCATTGATAAAACATTAATACGCCATCTTAGCAAGAATATCCCCACTAAACCAATGGACATTGGGAATATAATATATATAATTTGTTGATAACCAACGTTTGCTAAGCTTCCCATTAACCAAAATACAATAGCGGGTAGTTCATCATATGGATCTGCTAAGTACTTGCCAAAAGACACCAAGGAGGAAAATAAAGAAGATATAACCAATCCTCCAAGAACTAACATCATAGTAGGTGTGCTTTTATAAAAACTCCCAATGATATAGCTTAAAAAAACTGCCAAACCCCCAAACAGAAAGGCAAATATCATAGTTATTATAGGCTGATTATTAAATAAAATAATAGCTATAACCGCACCAAAACTTGCACCAGAGCTAACTCCTAGCACCCCAGCATCAACTAATGGATTCTTAAACATACCTTGAAGTGTTGCCCCACTTGTTGCTAGACTTCCTCCAACCAGCATACCTAATAAAATTCTAGGTAATCTCAAATCAAAAATAACACTAGTTAATATTGGATCAGAAATTCCTTCTTTCCCAATAATTTTATTTATAATAACTGTAATTACTTCTCCTGTTGATACAGGATAACGCCCTATAAATAAAGATAGGATTACTACTATAACAGGTATAAAGTATATTAGGAGTAATTTAACTCGAATTTTCCTTTGATTTTTCCTACTTTCTTCACAAATAATTAAACCTTCATTGGTTGACATAAAGTTACCTTCTTAATTCTTAAGATTTTTTATTTTTATGAGCTAGTATACCAACTATTACAAGAAATAATATTGCTATTCCTACACTTGTTGTTACTGGGAACCCACCGCTTCCTTCTGTCTTGAATGTTACGATTTTTTCATCCTTTAATTTACTACCATTTTTTGCTTCTAATTTTCCATCAATAATTAATTTATATGTTTGTCCTTCTTCTAAAGATTTAACAGGTACAATTTCAATATCATTCTTAATATCTTTGTTAACTTGGTCATCACCCATGACTACTTTAATAGGAAGCTCATTTCCATCAGCGTCAACCAACTTAAAGCAAGTTTTATTATTTTCAGCAACTTTCATATTAACAACATTATTACTGAATTTTAATTTAATACTCTCATCTACACCAATATCACCTTTATTAGCTGGAGTAGATGATTCTAACTTCAATGCACTCTTACCTCCACCATTACCTCCACCAGCAAAAACATTTACTTGTAACATTGATATCATTAGTAACATTAAAAAACTCATTCTCATTATTTTTTTCATTTTTATTCTCCCTTAATTTTATTTATAAAGTATTAATACGCTACAGTAAATATTCTATATGAAGGTATTTTATCCTTCTTTTAACAACATACATAAGTATTTGACTGGAATATATAAGAAAATAAAAACCCACGAATAATTCGTGAGTTTTATTGGGAACAGTATGATTTTACCTATTTTATCAAATTAATCTTTAATGCTGGACTATGTTTAAGACTTGCTAAAACTGGTGATTTTAATAAAGCAATATTTCCTATTTCTTTTATTTGCTCTTCGGAAGCTGATGCTGCAACTCTTAAATTAATAATTGGATTTAAGATTCCGCCATCGCCTTCTTCTAATCCTAAAAATATAGCTGCATTTAAATCTGCCTCAATATCCACTTCAACTTTTTCTAATTTTATACCCATTTGACTTGCAATAACCTCAAAGGTAATTGCAAAACAACTTCCTACAGCTCCTATCAAATATTCAACAGGATTAGCCCCTTTATCTGTTCCGCCCAAAATTTCTGGCTCATCTGTTACAATAGGTTGGAAATTTCGAATATCAACCTGATTTTCCACTCCATCTTTCCATTCTATATGTGCAGTCCATTTTTTCATTGCTAATTCACGATTTTGTTTCATTGCATTAACTGTTTGTCCTAATTTTTCTAATGAAATATTATTCATAGTTATATCCTCCAATACATTTAATTAACTTATATAGATATCTCAGCTCAATAATTGATTTATACGTAGGTTTAAGGTGTACCGATATTTTGATACATGTATAAATCAAATTTCGCGGTAGAATCTCTATATTTAAATATTAACCCAAAGTTTTATTTATGTATGTAAGGAGGCTTACCATATTGAAATTTTAATCTTGATCTAATGATTCTAATTTAATCCAAATCCTATCCTCATACTGACGGATAATCCCAAATTGTATGAGCTTATTGATTAATACTGTGACCGTTTCCCTAGTTGATCCCACCATACCAGCTAAATCTTGATGGGTTATAGCGCAAGATAACGGACACCATCCATTTTCAGCATTCATAGGAACCGCAAATTTTTTAAACAAAAAAAGAAGTCGTTCTTCAACCTTTCCATAAGCAACTTGAGCTAAAACCTCAACCATTTCTTGCAGTTTACATGAAAAATGACTGAGCATCTCCATTGCTAAAGTTGGTGTCTCTCTAACAGTTTCCCTCACTTTTTCCTTCTGTATTGCAACAACTGTAACTTCTGTTAACGCCTTAAAAACCATACTACTTTCTTTTTCCGTAAAAACATCAAATAAATTAATAAATTCACCTGAAGACAATAGACCAATAATACATTCTTTTCCATCAACATGAATATGAAATACACTTACACTACCTTTCTTTATGAGATAAACTTTATTTTTAAGGTGTCCAAATCTGGTAATAACCTCACCTTTCTTAAAATTAAATTCTTCTCCTTGATTCATCCATTCGTCTATAGACTTTTTAGGAAATAATTCAACGCTTTTAATCGGAAATAATTGATTATTACAAAACATAAAAATGCCGCCTTTCACTTAATAATTCAAGCTGTCGTTTGTTATCGACCTTTTAATCTATATAAAGTCATTTCTAAATAATCATCTTCATAAATCATAGGAAAAACATTAGAAATATTATCAATCTTTCCTAAGTCTTCTTCTGAAATTAATTCTAAATTGAGCTTACTAAACTTCTCTTTATGAAATTCACGTGATAGAAAAGGCTTATATTCAGGTCTATTATCAAATGTTTTTGATTCATCTTTAATTGAAGGAGAAACATTTAAAATTTCAGCACCATTTAATAATGCACTTAAAATCCAACTAAAAGTATTAATATCCAATTGTGCACTCATCATCTCTATTATATTTGCTCCATGATCAATAACTCTGTCTACACAAGGCTTTAGAGGAATTTCATCAAAATGATTTATAAAAAGAAATTTCCCAGGAATATTTAGGGTTTCCATTTTTCTTTTTAGTTCTTTTAATGCATCTATATAAATACAAGCGAATATATATAATCCATTCGGCCTAAATACTTCATTAAGCCTCATTATAAGTATGTCTGTATCTGCTCCATTAAAAAGGTAAATATCCCCTTCTTCCCAGAAGCCTTTATAAGATTTCATTTTAACTCCTGATTCAAAAATTAAAGCCATGAGTTCAGGTGTGATCTTTGACATTTTTTCCTGCCAAGTCTCATTTTCTTTTTTAAAATCATTAGCGATTTCTAATTGTCTATCACTAGTAAACAATATACCCTCTTCAATTTTAGCACTGTAACCACATGAACAATTTAGAATACCATCAAAAACACTCATATTTTTGATTTTTCCTTCTATGAGTTCAAGTTCTTCTTTACATAAAGGACAAATAAAGAACCTTAAAAATTCAACTGAAATACCCATATGTTTGCTTGCTTTATCTAACATAATTTCTTCCTTATACTTATGGATACTATTTATCTTATTTTCAATTAAATTTTTCTCTTCATTAAACTCTTTTATTTTAAATTCAAATATATTCTTTATTACTTTTTTCTGACCTTCAGAATAATTGATATGTAATCTATTATAGGTTTTAATCTTAATAATTTCATCTATTGAAAAACCCATATTTCTTAGATTTAAAATTTCTTCCATGTCTTTCACACATGTTCCATCATAATAAAAACTATGACCAGTTTTTACTGGAAGAAGCAGTTTCATATCTGTATAATATCTAACTGTTGACTTCTTTATATCAAAAAGTTTTGCAAACTCACCGATTCTCATGATTAACTCCTCCCAAATAACAGTTTTCACCTTTTTCCACTATATACTGTAGTATACTACATATTTCAATTGATTTTTTTAATATATCTCTATTGACATGCACTTAACTTCATTGTTTAGAATTACTTAGTAGCTAGCAATTGTACCATATTCTATTGCTATAGAGATTCCAAACTCAAATATTAGTTTATACAAGTCCATAACTCATTGATGCGCTGAGATTTTGGAACATGTATAAATTAATTTTCGTAATGTAATCTCTATAAGTACCAAAGATTAATTTATTATTCAATAGAAATGAGGGATTATTATTAAAAATCAATATTTAAAACTATCAGATACTGGCTTATTTAAAGAGGCAAAGCAGTCACAAAAACTTAGTAATTTTGTAGTAGTATTTTTTCTAGCATTTTTCATAATACTTATAGGAGGATTTTTTGGATTAATAGGTGAATTTGTTGAATTACCAGACTATTTACAAACAAGTATTTTCGACTTAACAATTACCTTTGGATCTTCAACTCTTCTTTGTTTTTTATACGTAAAAAAAGTCGAAAAAAGACCAATTGCATCCATTGGATTTGTGAAAGAGAATATTTTCAAAAAATATATAATTGGATTTATAATTGGCGCTATATTTATGAGCTTTTGTGTTTTAACAGCTACCCTATTAGGTGGTTTTAAAATCAATACTATTGAAACATCGCACACTGGTATAAAAACATTAATACCTATACTTTGTATGCTTGTAGGATTTATTATTCAAGGAGGAACAGAAGAAGTAATTTCTAGAGGGTGGGTTTTGCCAGTAGTGGGTGCAAAATATAATGTACCTTTTGGAATCATAATTTCCACACTTTTCTTCACATTGCTACATGGTATGAATCCTGGAATGAAATTAATGCCCATAGTTAATCTTATACTATTTTCCATATTTGCAGTCCTTTACGTAATACATTCAAAAGATATTTGGGGCATATGTGGATTCCATTCTGCGTGGAACTGGTTTCAAGCAAATATATTTGGAATTAAAGTAAGTGGTACTAATATGCCTGGTGGTTCATTATTTTCATTTCATTCTGTAGGAGAATTTGAACTTATTTCAGGTGGTGTTTTTGGAATTGAAGGAACCATAATTTGCTCAGGTATTTTTCTAATAGGAATAGCTTATTTAAGCTATAAAATCACTAAAAATTTGAAATGTAATTTTAATAAACAAGACTAGTTTAAAAAGAGACCTATAGTTTGGACACTATAGGTCTCTTTTTATTTAGAATAGTTTATATTATCTATTTTCTTCTTTCTTAATCAGTTCTTCTTTATTATTAGGTAATACACCATAAATAGAAGCTATATTTGTTGGATGAACACCATAGAATCTAATATTCTTTAATTCTAATGTATTTAGTAGTTCTATTTCTTCTACGGTCTTTATTGTACATAACCAACATGGAGTATAGCTACTCTTCTAACTCCAGTGTTTTGTGATCAAATAATTCAATATTGTCATTGAAATACCCTTCGCCCCAATCTTTAAGTTGATTTAGTAGTGGTATTAATGATTTACCTTTCTCAGTCAAGCTATATTCTACTTTTGGCGGAATTTGAGGGTATATCTTCCTATTAACCATTTTATCCATTTCCAATTCACGAAGCTGTTTTGTAAGCATTCTTTCTGTTATTTTAGAAAGACATCTCCGCAATTCTGCATATCTTAAAGTACCATGAAACCCTAAATAATAGAGAATTATTGGTTTCCATTTTCCCCCTATCAAATCTAATGTTAGTTCAAAATAACATCTATAGGACTTTTCTTTTAATCTAAAATCTATATTATCCATATGACCTCCCACTATACTTTTTGTGCGTATACCACTATATTGTAAGTACTTGTTCTTAACGTTATCACAATATATAATAAACATCAAGATATATCTTTAATTAAAAAATAAATTACATAGGTATTCTAGATTCATTAGATTTATTAGAAATGCTCTTAAATTTATAGCAATTTTTTTATCAGTTTTATTTATTATAACAATATCTAATATTTCTCATTCATTTGAAGTAATTTATCATACTGTACTTATGAGTGGAGTAGTAGCTGTTACTTTTGCACTTTTAAAAATCTTTATTAAAAGAAATAATCTTATTTCTAATTCTCGCTTGGATAATTTGATGGAATATAAAGAATAAAAGGCAAAAGGCACTGCCATGAAGAAAAATCTCCATGGCATTTTTGATTTACGTATACATAAATGAAGAAGATACAAATGAAGGACAGTTAGTCCAATATTTTAAGGAGGTGCTTCTGGCTTAAAAATATTATATATTACAGAGAAAATATTATATTTTATTAGCCGGAAAATATTATGATGAAAAATTTAAAAATTAAAACTAAATTATTAGTGGTCTTTATAATAATTATATTAATGGCTTCTCTTACCAATTTATTAGGAATAGATGCCATTAAAGCAGTAAAAGACTATACAGTTAAAATGTATAATCATCCATTTGCTGTAAGTAATGCTGTTAGGGATGCTGAGATTAATATATTAAAAATCCATATAGAGATGCAAGATATTTCTACATCAAGCAGTAATACTCAAATAAAAGAGTCATTAAAGTATGTTGATGAATATGAAGAATTAGTTTATGAAAATTTTGATATTATTAATGAACGTTTTTTAGGTGATAAAACAATGGTAAATGAAGCATTAGACGCTTTTAAAACTTGGAAACCAATTAGAGATGAAGTAATTCAATTGACAATGGCTGAAAAAAAAGATGAGGCAATATCTATCACAAAAGGAAAAAGCGCTGAACATGTAAACCTATTAAAGAAAAAAATTAAATTTCTTGATGATTTTGCTCAAAATAAAGCTAAGGAATTTTTTAATAATGTTAATGAAGAAAATAATAAGTTTATTATAGTATTATTGATTATTTCGGGAATAACATTAGTAATATCTATGCTTTTAGCATTTATAATTATAAAAAGTATTACATCTGGCTTATCAAAACTTACTTTAATGATTAGAGATTTATTAGAAGGCGATGGAGATTTAACAAAACGATTAAAGATAAACTCGAAAGATGAGTTAGGAGACATATCTAAGTTGTTAAATTCATTTGTTTCTAAAATACATTCTTTAGTTTCTATAGTTAAAGATACTTCTGAAAATATTGATAATCAGTCACAAAATTTATCTAACGTATCGGAAGAAATGTTATATTCAGCTGAAAATGTTTCAAGTTCAATACAGAATGTTACAGAAGGAACTGGTGAACAGGCAGAAGATTTGTCCAATATCAGCAGTATAGTAAATCAATTTAGTGAAAAACTTAATAATAATTTATATATAATAAATGAAATTGATGCAAGTGCTAAAGAAATTCAATTAATGGTTGATAATAGTGATAATGAGATGCATACTTTAATAGAGTATGTAAATAAATCCACTAATTCTTTTAAAGATTTTGCTGCTCAAATTCTAAGTCTTGGAGAAGACATAAATCATATAAATGAAATAACAAATGTTATAAATAATATTTCAGACCAAACAAACTTATTAGCTTTAAATGCTTCTATCGAGGCAGCAAGAGCTGGAGACGCTGGAAAAGGATTTGCTGTAGTTGCTGAAGAGATTAGAAAACTGGCAGAACAATCAAAGTCTTCATCTGAAAGTATAAATTCATTAATTAGTAATATATCAAAAGATACGAATACAATGCTTAAAACCACCGATGAAATGGATAAAGAATTAAATAATCAAGCTGAAGTTATAAATACTACAATAGATTCATTTAAAAAAATAATTATAGAAGTAGATGAAGTAATTCCCAAGATTGAGACAGTTAATATGAATGCTGCTGAAGTTACTAATGATAAGAATACTATTTTGGAGAAAGTAGAAAGTACATCCTCTGTAGCGGAAGAAGTTTCAGCATCATGTGAAGAAATAGCTGCATTATCACAAGAAATGAATGCTTCTACAGAAGAAGCGACTTCTGTTGCACAAACATTGAATAATATGACAACTGAGATTATAAAACAACTTAATAAGTTTAAAGTATAGCATTTCCAATATATATTTTTATAAAACATTACATTAGTAAAAACGTATTAAAGGACTAACAATAAAACTACTGTTAGTCCTTTAATTTTTCATCAACCATCCCACCTATTCAATCCGTTTTAATACCGAGCATCACTCCACATAGTTGATGTCTTAAACCTCTATTCGTGAACTCTCCCACCACTTGGAGTTTTAGAAACAGTAGCATTTATTATTCTACCTTCAACATATCTATGAATTTTTACTTTAACCCATTTCAATTTAGGTAATTTTATTTTATCTTTTTTTATATCAATATTGTTATTAACAAAATTACTTGTATACGTTTTATAGTTATATCTTTTACTTTTAAATTTCGGTCTATCTGTTCTACCCTCAAAGAAATTTTTGAAAGCAGTATCAAGATTTCTAAGTGTCATTTGTAGTGATGTACTATCAATTTCTTTAAGCCATACAAATTCCTTTTTCATACTTGGTAACTGATTTTGTTGTTCTGTATATTTCACACATCTTTTTTCTTCCTTATATACTTCATTCCTTTGATTTAAGAAATGATTATATATGAATCTCGAACAACCAAAAGATTTCTCAATTACATCTATTTGTTTTTCATTTGGATATAATCTGAATTTATATGCTTTGTTGATTTTCATTACTTTCACTACCTTTACTCTTCATATGCGCTCTTAATGAAACTTCAAGAACATTCATTCTTATTATTTCACATTAATGATTTTTTATCCAAGTAAGAGCGTTAAGATTACGCATTCATCTCCCACTTATAGAAGATGAGAGACTTCTGCTAGTTACGTTAAAACGCAGTTTAATTATGTACGGTGAACCGTACATAATTAAACTGCGTTTTTTCAAGATATACATTCAACTCATATTATTGTGATTTATGAGTATTCTTTTTTATACTACCAAATAGCACTCGAGCAGCACAGCCTATATTAGTGCGCTGATATTTTAATTGTTATAAGCTATGTCTCTTAACTGATGAATTTAATACCTCATTATCTAACTTTTCAATTGTATTCTGTAATTTTTGAATCAATTCTTCTTTGTTATTAGGTAATACACCATAAATAGAAGCTGTATTTGTTGGATGAACACCATAGAATTTAATATTTTTTAATTCTAATGAATTTAGTAGTTCTATTTCTTCTTCTATAATTTCTAACTCACTAGCAGGGGTAAATTCTCCTTTTTCTACTTGAGCACTTAATTCACTACCTTCAAATATACCTAAAGTACCTGCCCAGATAAGTCCTGGCTTTACTGTATTCAGTAATTTAGCAGTTGCCTTAGCATTCTCTATACCAAGTCCTTTTCCTGCTACTCCTAGCATCAATCCTGTATGGTGAACAATACCAGTTTTATTTAATCTCTCAAGTTGAGTATATGCGTCCTCTAGGGTATGACCTTTATTAATTCTATCAATAGTCGCTTCATGTCCTGTTTCTAAACCTATATAGAGGTCATTTATACGTGCTTCTTTTAACATTACTAGCTCTGAATCTGACTTTCCTTTTATATTCGATACAGACGCATACATCGAAATAGTCTCAATAGAAGGAATATGCTTAATCAATAAATCAGATATTTCTTTTAACCTTCTCGCACTTAATACAAAGGCATCACCATTTACTAAGAAAATTCTATTGATATTTCCAAAGTGCTCTTTAATTTGAAGGATATCTTTCTCAATTTGAGATAATTGCTCAATACTAAATTTTGTATCTTTATACATCGTACAAAATGTGCATTTATTGTGTGCACAACCTTCTGTTACTTGTAATAATACTGTATCTCCTTCAACTGGTGGTCTGTAAGTAGTTCCTGTAAATTTCATATCTATCCTCCTTTTTTTTTCATTTGTTTCTTTGTCTATTTTTTCTACTTTATTAAGATTGCCTTTAACATTACCTGTAATAACACTAATGTAATATTTTCTTATCTCAGCCTGCTCTTTTTTTTCTTCTTCTGTAAGTCCTTCATTTTTACTTTTGTTATATAAAGCATTTATTCTTTTAAGAACTTCTTTAAAATCCATTTTACTGTAATCCACAATATCATCTCCTCTTCTAAAGTTTCAGTTCATTTTCAAATGTAAAGTAACTTTGATATTTAAATTGTTATAAACTATGTCTCTTAACTGATGAATTTAATACCTCATTATCTAACTTTTGAATTGTATTCTGTAATTTTTGAATCATTGCTTCTTTGTTATAAGGTAATGCACCATAAATAGAAGCTGTATTTGTTGGATGAACACCATAGAATCTAATATTCTCTAATTTTAATGCATTTAGTAATTCTATTTCTTCTTCTATAATTTCTAACTCACTAGCAGGAATAAATTCTCCTCTTTCTACTTGATCACTTAATTCACTACCTTCAAATATACCTAAAGTACCTGCCCAGATAAGTCCTGGCTTTACTGTATTAAGTAATTTAGCAGTGGCCTTAGCATTCTCTATACCAAGTCCTTTTCCTGCAACCCCTAACATCAATCCGGTATGGTGAACAATACCAATTCTATTTAATCTCTCAAGTTGAATATACGCGTCCTCTAGGGTATGACCTTTATTAATTCTATCAATAGTCGCTTCATGTCCTGTTTCTAAACCTATATAGAGGTCATTTATACGTGCTTCTTTTAACATTACTAGATCTGAATCTGACTTTCCTTTTATATTCGATACAGACGCATACATAGAAATAGTTTCAATAGAAGGAATATGCTTAATCAATAGATCAGATATTTCTTTTAGCCTTCTCGCACTTAATACAAACGCATCACCATTTACTAAGAAAATTCTATCAATATTTCCAAAGCGATCTTTAATTTCTAGGATATCTTTCTCAATTTGAGTTAATTGTTCAATACTAAATTTTACATCTTTATACATCGTACAAAATGTACATTTATTGTGTGCGCAACCAGCTGTTACTTGTAATAACGCTGTGTTTCCTTCAACTGGTGGTCTATAAATCATTCCTGTAAATTTCATTTTTATCCTCCTTTAATGATTACAATATTTTTGCTAATTGAATTATATCAAGCCATAAAATTAAAACAAGAACGGTCTTTATTGTGCATAACGAACATGGAGTATAGCTACTCTTCTAACCCCATTGTTTTGTGATCAAATAATTCAATATTGTCATTGAAATACTCTTCACCCCAATCTTTAAGTTGATTTAGTAGTGGTATTAGTGATTTACCTTTCTCAGTCAAGCTATATTCTACTTTTGGCGGAATTTGTGGGAACACTTCCCTGTTAATAATTCTATCCATTTCTAATTCACGAAGCTGTTTTGTAAGCATTCTTTCTGTTATTTTAGGAAGGCATCTCCGCAATTCTGTATATCTTAAAGTACCATGAAACCCTAAATAATAGAGCATTATTGGTTTCCATTTCCCCCCTATCAAATCTAATGTTACTTCAAAATAACATCTATATGTGGATTTATTGTGTGCACAACCAGCTGTTCCTTGCAATGACACTGTGTTTCCTTCAGCTGGTGGTCTATAAATCGTTCCTGTAGCTTTCATTTTTATCCTCCTTTAATAATTCAATATTTTTGTTAATTGAATTATACCAATCCATAAATGAAAAACAAGAACGGTCTTTATTGTGCATACCGAACACAGAGTATAGCTACTCTTCTAACTCTAGTGTTTTGTGATCAAATAATTCAATATTTTCCCCTTATCAAATCTAATGTTAGTTCAAAATAATATCTATATAACTTTTCTTTTATCTAAAATCTATATTATCCATATGACCTTATACTATACTTTTTGTGTGTATACCACTTTTTTGTAAGTACTTGTTGTTAATTACATGATGATATATAATAATCATCAAGATATATCTTTAATTGAAAAATAAATTCATAGAGGAGTTAATATGTTTAATAAAATTTTCGAATCAGGAAAAATTGGTTCAATGGAATTAAAAAATAGATTAGTCGTTCCAGCAATGTTAAGTATATATGCAAATGAAGATGGAAGCCTTTCTGAGAAGTATATAAAATATTATGAAGAGAAAGCTAAAGGGGGATGGGGTTTAATTATTTGTGAAGACCATCTCATTGATCCAAGAGGTGCAGGTTTTAAAAATATTCCTGGATTATATAGTGATAAGTTTATGCCAGAACATATTGAATTAGTTAAACGCGTCCATGCAGCAGGTTCAAAGATAGCTGTTCAGTTATATCACGCAGGTCGCCAAACCCATAGCGCGGTAATCGGAGAATTACCAGTTGCGCCTTCTGCTATTCAAGATCCTGTTATTGGTCAGACACCTATCGAACTATCACCTGATGAAATAGGTGTTTTAGTTAGAAAATTTACGGAAGCAGCACTACGAGCAAAAGAGATTGGATACGATGCAATTGAATTACAAGGTGGTCATGGCTACTTAATAAACCAATTTCTATCACCATTTTCCAATAAAAGAACCGATAAATATGGCGGCAATTTAAGAAATAGACTTAGATTCCCTTTAGAAATTATTCGAAGTATTAAAGAGAACTTAGGTGAAAATTATCCAATAATTTTTAGAATTTCATCAGAGGAGTTAGTTGAAGGTGGTTTAACCATTGAAGATACTAAAACGATTGCTATAATCTTAGAGTCTGCTGGAATTGCAGCCTTACATGCATCTGGAGGTGTTTATAAAAGTAGTGATTACTTATGTGCACCTACAGCAATGTCAACTGCTCTATTCTCTGATTATGCAAGTGAATTTAAAAAAGTTATAAAAATTCCTGTGCTAACCGTTAATAAAATTATTTATCCTGAAGTTGCAGAGTCCTTATTAAGAGAGAATAAAGCTGATTTTATCTCTATGGGAAGAGCTTCAATTGCTGATCCTCACCTCCCTCAAAAGGTATATGAAGGAAGAGAAGAAGAAATCATCCACTGTATTGGCTGTAGGCAAGGATGTTGGAATAACCTATTAAAAAATAAACCTATTTCATGCTTAGTAAATCCTATAACCGGTAATGAAATGAATCCTTTGGTAAATGCACATATGCCGAAAAAAATCATGATCATTGGTGGTGGCCCTGCTGGTATGGAGGCTGCAATAAGTGCCGCGAGTAAAGGACATAGAGTATCAATTTTTGAGAAGAAGGACAAATTAGGAGGACAGTGGTTATTAGCTGCCATTCCACCAGGTAAGGAAATTTTAAATACATTAACTGTATGGCAAATTAGTGAATTAAAAAGACTTAATGTAACTGTGCATCTCAATACAGATGTTACTGAACAAGTAATCACGAAATTCAATCCTGATCATTTAATTATTGCAACTGGTGCTAATCCTATAATGCCAAATATTCTTGGAATCACTAACAATAACGTTGTTTTAGCAAATGATATTTTGAGTAGTACTGTAGAAATGAATGGAAACATTGTTGTTATTGGTGGTGGACTTGTTGGAGTAGAAACTGCCGAACACATAGCTATACATAATCATAATGTAACAATTATTGAAATGAGAGATACTTTAGCTACTGATATGGAAGCTGCCTCAAGAAACTTGTTACTTAAATCATTAAAAAAGAATAAAGTTAAAACATTCCTTAATACAACAACTGTTAATATTACTGAAAATTCTATTACTGTGAAAAATATCGACAACATAGAATATGAAATTCAAGCTGATCAAGTCGTTATAGCTATAGGCTCCCGACCAAATAATGAATTATATACTCAGTTTAAAAATATAATTCCTACGAGTATTATTGGCGATGCTCTACAAGTTAGAAAAGCAATTGATGCGACACATGAAGGCTACTTTATTGGTGCTTCAGTTTAATAAATTAAACTAGATTTATTGAAAATATGTGCTTATAAAAGAACTTTAGATATTTCTAAGCCCTATGGGAGAGATTCGAATATTTACCCCTTTAAGTGGTTATCCTTATATATGGATATTGTTTGAAAGCATTTTTTTCTAAATGTAGAAGTATAGAGAGAATAATTTTAGTCGTTAATGGATTTTACATATTATTTTTATAGTTAATAATATAGTAAATATGACAATAACGATTATTTATAGGAGATATTAAATGAATAATTGTAATGTAATAAAATTTTCAAATGATCTATTAAGAAAATATTTCAATGTTGGGGAATATGATATTCCTCTTATAGATGAAAGTAATGTATTTGACAATGTTAATGATAAACTAAATGAATTATTTTCTATTAGTGAAGATTTTCATAAATATAATTCTGATTGGACTTTTAAATATTTAGAACAGTCTACAACTTCTCTATTAGATACAGTTTTTACTAGTTGTAAAATTCCTTCAAATGAAAAGGATATTCAAAAATGTTATCAAAAACAAAAACATATAATAAATCATTTCAAAAATATATTATATAGGTATTCTAACTTCATTAGATTTATTAGAAATGCTTTTAAATTTTTAGAAATTTTTTTATCAGTTTTATTAATTGTAACAATATCTAATATTTCTCATTCAATTGAAGCTATTTATCATACGTTACTTATGAGTGCCTCAATAGCTGTTACTTTTGCACTTTTAAAAATCTTTATTGAAAGAAGATTTGTTATACCTTTAATAGAGAAATTATCATCTAGAAAATATACTATTCTATTAAAAAGACTATATAGTATACTTTCTACAAATATTGCTTTATTCCATCTTACTGAAATATTAGAAGTAGACTTAAAACATTCACAAAGGTTAGTGTGTAATATATATAGTGGATTTAACGAGATAGAAAGTCGTATTACTAATCCTCACATGAATAATTTATTAGGATAATATATATATCGAGAAGACAGTTTTGGCTGACTATTCACCCCTCTTAATACCAATTTGTGCAAAAAACAACCGCATTGGATTTCTCCAATGCGGTCATAGTGTCTAAAGTTCTTCCCCATTTGTAGCAATAGTCTTCTTGTACCAATGAAAGCTCTTCTTTTTAGATCTTTCTAAAGTTCCATTTCCTTCATTATCCTTATCAACATATATAAAGCCATAACGTTTTTTCATTTCACCTGTTGATGCAGAAACTATGTCAATACATCCCCAAGGAGTGTAACCTATAAGCTCAACTCCATCTAAAACGGCTTCCTTCATTTCCTTAACATGCTCTCTTAAGTACTCAATTCTATAATCGTCATTAATTGAGCCATCTTCCTCTACCTTATCTACAGCACCTAATCCATTTTCAACTATAAATAATGGTTTTTGATATCTGTCATGTAAAGTGTTGCATGTAATTCTTAATCCCTTAGGATCAATTTGCCATCCCCATTCAGAAGCCTTAAGATGAGGATTCTTTATTGTTGCCATCACATTACCAGATGACATTTTACTTAGAATTTCTGGATCTGTACTAGCACATCTACTAGAATAATAACTAAAGGCAATGTAATCTACTGTATTCTCCTTAAGTAACTCTTCATCACCTGGCTCCATTATAATATCTATACTATTTTCCCTAAAGAATCGCTTAGCATATCCAGGATATTCCCCTCTTGATTGAACATCTATAAAGAAGTAATTTTCTCTATCTTTATCAAGAGCTTCTTGAACATCATCTGGATTACAAGTATAAGGGTAAGTTACTCCTGCTGCAAGCATACATCCTATCATAGCCTCTGGCATTATTTCACGTGCTGCTTTTGTAGCTAATGCACTTGCAACTAACTGATGATGAGCCGCTTGATACTTTATTTGTGTCTTATTTTCGCCTTCCTTAAACACTATTCCTCCACCAACAAACGGAAGATGTAATATCATGTTTATTTCATTGAAAGTCATCCAATATTTAACCTTATTCTTATATCTTGCAAAAATAGTTCTAGTGTATCTTTCATAGAACTTAACAAGCTTTCTACTTCTCCATCCACCATAATTTTCCATCAAAGCTACCGGTATATCAAAATGACAAATAGTAACTACCGGTTCAATACCATGCTTTAACATCTCATCAAACATCTCATCGTAGAACTTTAGTCCTTCTTCATTTGGAGTTTCATCCTCACCATTAGGGAAAATTCTAGCCCAAGCTATAGATACTCTTAAGCATTTGAAACCCATTTCACCGAATAAAGCTATATCCTCTCTAAACTTGTGATAAAAATCTATAGCCTCATGAGATGGGTAAGTTTCTCCATCCACTGGCTTTAAACTTTCTACATTTCCAAACATAACTTTAAATCTATTTTTACCAGCGGGGCAAAGATCTATATTAGTTAGACCTTTACCTCCTTCATTATATGCTCCTTCGCATTGATTGGCTGCTAAAGCGCCTCCCCATAAAAAACTTTCTGGAAATCCTAATTTATTTGTCATAGCCATTGTCCTTTCTTTAGGCAAGTTCAAATAAATAACAATTCAGTATACTCGTCTATTTTGCAAACTACTTCATCCTTGGAACCCACTGAGAGAACCACTATCAGTGGAACCCAACTCTTCGTACTTTGCAAAATATACTTCGCATCTTTGACTTGTTATTTATTTTCACATGCCAGTTATTAAATTACTACTGTTAATAACTTTTCTTTATGATTTATATTGCCCTCATCAGTTTCAATAACATCTAAGTAATTATCAGAATTTGTTATAACTATTGGAGTTGTAACTGGGTATCCTTCTTCTTCGATAGCCTTTTTGTCAAATTCCAATATAACATCGCCTTTTTTAACTCTATCTCCTTGTTTCATCTTTGGAGTGAAGTATTTTCCTTCTAATTGCACAGTATTCATACCTACATGAATTAAGATTTCAACACCATTTTCTGTAGTGATTCCCATAGCATGCCCTGTAGGGAAAAGAGTTGTTAATACTCCATCTGCCGGAGCTACAACCTTACCTTCTGAAGGTTCTATACCAACCCCTTTTCCTAATACTCCTGTTGAAAAAGCTTGATCCTTAACTTCTGATAATGGTATAATTTTTCCCTTTAGTGGACTACCTATAACTTCTTGCTTTACTAAAGTTTCATCTTTATTTGCGTTTTTTTTTTCCTTAACAACTTCTTCATCCTCAAGTTTAGTTAAATACATTGCAACAAACCCTAGAATGAAAGCAATGATAATTGCAGCAATGGCTCCATAGAAACCTTTGTCGAATCCTGTTTGTCCATTAATGTAACTTGGTATACCAAAGATACCTAATCCTCCAACCATATACACTTTTGAACCAGCCCATCCCGTAATAGCACCACCTATAGAAGCTACAATACAACTTATTACAAATGGTTTCTTACGAGGCAATGTGATACCGTATATAGCTGGCTCAGTAACTCCAAATATACCTGAAATAACTGATGATAATGATAATCCTTTTAACTTTTTATTCTTTGTCTTAAACAGTATTGCTAGTACTACCCCTGTTTGTGCAAATGATGCAGCGAATGACATAGCAAGTACTGGATCATATCCTAAAGTAACTAAATTGTTGATTGCCACAGGTATTAATCCCCAATGTAATCCAAATATAACAAACACTTGCCAGAACCCACCGATAACAATACCAGTAAGAATTGGACTTAATTCATAAAGAGCAACTGTACCTGCACCTAATAACTGACCTGCCCATGTAGCTATAGGTCCAACTACTATAAATGTTAAAGGAGCAACAACTAGTAATGTACAAAATGGAACTAAAAAAGTCTTAACAACATCTGGTATTATCTTCTTAAATACCTTTTCAACCTTTGATGCTACATAAGTAGCAAGGATAATTGGAATAACACTTGATGAGTAATTCATTAAGATAACTGGAATTCCTAAGAATGTTATATATACAGGTGATTCTATTATTGAACCTTGGAACAAAGTGTATAATGGTTCACCTACAGTTAAACCACCAAGTGCTGGATAAACAAGTGCTGCACCTATTGCCATACCAACGAAGTGATTTAATTTAAACTTCTTAGCAGCTGTGTATCCTAAGAATATTGGGAAAAAGTAGAAGAAACAATCTCCTATAGCATTTAAAAGCTGATACGTACCTGAATCTAGTGCAAGCCAACCTAATGCTAAGAATAAAGCATTAAAACCTTTAATCATACCAGTAGCTGCTAATACTCCTAGAGCTGGTGCAAATATTCCTGAAATTGTATCTATTAAACTATTAAATATTCCTTTTTTTTCTCCTGTTTCATCTGATTCTGAAGCTGTACCAAATCCCCCTACAGCCATCACCTCTTCATAAACATCTGCTACATGGTTACCTATAACCACTTGGTATTGTCCACCACTTTGAACAACAGTTACAATACCATCCATATTTTTTAATACTTCTGTATTTGCCTTCTTTTCATCCTTTAATTTAAAACGAAGACGTGTAACACAATGGGTTAAACTGTTAACATTTTCTTTTCCACCAACATTTTTTATAATGTTCTTTGCCAATTGTTCATATTTCACAATGCTCTCCCCTTTTCATCTTTATTTATAAAAAAAAGCAAGACCAAATAAATAGAATAATCTTTTATTCTATTTATTTCGGTCTTGCCTGCTTTACCAGTAACAATCCTAAATGTTTAATTATCTTTTAGTAACCCTTTGAATGTGAAGGGTCAAATACAATTTTTCCTCATCATTTAACTCTTTTTCTAGATATTTTTCTATTTTAAGCATACAGTTATATGCCTTTTTATATTTTGCTTTTCCCTGCTTCAATAAAAAATCATCATGTTCTGATTCTCTCTTTTCTTCTTTATTTAATCTTTTAAAGAAGAACCTTAGATGAGTAATAAATCTTTCATAACTTAGAGATTTATCATCTAATTCAATATTATAAGTATATTTAACTATATTTAAAATATCCATTATCTTTGTTGTCATGTCACGCATATTCTCCACCTTATCACTGGAGCTATTTACCTGTGCATTTATTAGATGAAGAGCTATATTTCCTGCTTCATTCTCAGGTAATCTCTTATCTGTTTCACTTTCAATAAAATCTAATGCTTTTAACCCTACAGCGAATTCCTTAGGATAAAACTTTTTAATCTCCCAAATCAGTACATTAGAACAATTGAGTCCTTCTTCAAAAAGTTTAAGAGCATTACTAATATGATCTGTTAGGGTAATATAGATATAATCGTTTAATTTTACTTTTAGAATATTTTTTGCATATTCTATAATGTCGTAGGATAGAGACACATACTCCACTGGAACGTCTTCTAGCAATAACTTAAATTTTTCTGAAATCTCTTTCTGTTTAAGAATAAAGGTTTTTTCAACCAGATTTTCATCTATTTCATCTCCTACCTTTTTCTTAAAACCAATTCCACATCCCACAACAACACTCTCATGCTTAGAAGCGTCCTTAGCTAACACAGCATTATTATTAAAAATTTTTTTAATTATCACTTCTATTCCCCCCCATATCCATTAGCAAAATGCTTTTTTAAACATAAAAACCTTAAATAATCAAAGGGATAAAATTTATCACTTTTGATTATTTAAGGTTTCGCCTGATCGAATCAGTAACAATCACATTATTTAATTTAAATCGTTTAATTATAAATAATAATAACCCATTTTACTTGTTTTGTCAATTTTTTTTGCCATTATTCTTATTAAATTAATTAACTTTATTGATATGTCCTCCTAATAAACTCCATCCACTTATCCTGCAATTGGATTTCTGTTAAACCAAAAACATTCAAATAATCATTAGGTGTTTTTACAAAATCATTCAATTTATCATAACCAAACTCTTGAACGAGTGACTCTACAATGGTATATGCGTATTGATATCCATCTCTCTTGAAAAACGTTTCAAAGTCCTCACCAGTATCTAGATCTTTGAATGTTGGAATGGAATTACTTTGTAGTCCATTTATAATCGTTTTCCTTATCCAATTTTCATTATTGTCTTTTGCTTCATAAGAAGCAATTCCTTCATTCAGCCATCTAGGTATATTGCTATTTATTTTATTTACAATTATATGAATGAATTCATGAACCGCTGTTTTTACCACACCATCAAAGTCTGAACCATATGGTGGATTTAATGGTGATGCGATTAATATCTTACCTACTCCAATTCCACCTCTTACCCATTTAGGTGCATTAGGAAATCCTAAAGCTTTAAGAAGTTCCTTATGTTCTGAGTGAATCTCAATAGTCAATTTCTCCTGAAGTTTTTGATTGAACTTATCAGTAATTCTACTATAATTCTCTTCAAGAATATGCAAAACTTTATCAATACATGTCTTGTCTGCTTGTGTGTAATAAATTATAAATTGTTCAGTTTCTTTTCTCATACATAGTTTATAAACTTCATTTGTATTGTCAATCATATTGATTTTCTCCCTTATCATCATTATTTCTTATCATAATGAATTAATAGATTTTCTTTTTATAGGAATCCAAACTTCACATGTATATTCAATTGGGTTTTCATCATTCCAAAAGTTTTTTTCAATGCATGGACCTTCCACTTGTTCAAATCCAGAGGAGGGAAACCATTCTGAATATATACGTTTCCAGATATCTTGCATAATTGAGTTATCTGGAAGATGTCCATGACCTTCAAATACTGCCCATGTAAGTTTTGGTATCTGCAGTATTGTAAATTCATCTGATATCTCAGTTTCAGGCATTTCATACCCCATCATATATTTTCTTGTCCCATCTTCTTTAAAACCATAATGAAATCCATCCAATAAGGTACCTTTAGGATTTCCCAATAGTTCATTAATCCTCTCATGTGTTCCATTTTCAAAAATCTTATTAATAAATTCTGGTATCTCCTTATAGATTGCATTATTAACTGTAGTTGTTACAAAACCTGTACCAAAAACTTTAAAAGCTTCCTTTTCAACTATTCTATAAATTATTTCACTTTCTCCTTTTATTGATATTTGAAAAGATATTTTTGGAAAAGCTTTAATTTTCCCATTTATCTTCTTTAAAGCTGATGGTGATATTCCATGAAGTCTTTTAAAAGCTTTAGTAAAGGCTTCTGGACTTTCATAGCCATATTTTAATGCTACATCAATCACTTTTTTGTCTGACGTAGTAAACTCTTCGGCAGCAAGACTAAGTCTACGATTTCTTATATATTCAGTCACAGTAAATCCTGTTAATGCATAAAAAACACGCTGAAAGTGATATCGTGATGAGAATGCCACCTTTGATATCTCATCTATGTCAAGTGTTGTATCCAAATTTCTTTCAATATATTCAATTGTATTATTAAGCATTTTAATTGTTTCCAAAATATTCATTTCCTTTCAATCTAATTATATAAAAATTTCAGAATTACTTCCTGTGTTTTTGTGCTTTGATTTGTCCGATTTAATCTATTGTGAGCTTCAATACTCAATACTAATTTAACATAGCAAATATCTTCATTTCTTAATTATGATACAGTATTTTTAGGAGTAAAGTAACCCCTATCCCTGTAATATCAATCTTAATAATAAAAACGCCATTACTTATGGTAAGATTCACCGTATCAACGGCAAATGCGAAATTGATTGCCAATGATAAAGATGATAAACTTATTGTTGTCTACAATATCGATCTATATAATAATTGAAGAGGCACGGTACATGATAACTATGCCTTAGAACTAGTTTTTGATTGCTACTGTATAACATATAAGACTTTATAAGAAGGTGATGAGTTTGACAAGTTACAGAACAATTGATATTGCTCGTGAAGTGGGGATTCATGTAAATACTGTAAGGCTTTATGAACAGATAGGTTTTATATCAGTTGCACCTAGATCTGCTAATGGATACAGGATTTTTTCAGATAAGCATTTATATCAGACAAAGATTGCACGATTAATTGTTCATGGAAAATGGCCTGGAAAGCCTATACGGAACTCAGGTATGAAGATAGTACGCGCAATGAAGGAATGGGACCTAATTGGAGCCCATCAGTACGCACGTGACTATGTTAAAGCAATAAATGAGGAACAGGAAAAGGCACTTGTCGCAATAAAAACTCTCGAGAATTGGGGGAACAATATTTATGCTTCCTCTAAGGTTGAGACCTATAATCGAAAACAAACAGCAGCTATTATTGGAACCTCTCCGGAAGTGTTGAGAAATTGGGAACGAAGAGGATTGATAAAAGTACCTCAAAAATCAAACAAAAGAGTATACTCATCGCTAGAAATTGAAAGGCTGCATGTAATCTATGTTATGCTTCAATCAAATTATAAAATAGTGGAGATATCAGAAAGGCTGCAATTATATGATAAAGAAATTATTAATAAAATTCCCAATGAAGTGAATCAAAGAAGAGACGAGCACATCTCTAATATGCGATCCCATTGGCTTGAAGTATCTGACAATGCCCTTGAAAATGCAATGAAGGTTCTCGATCTTCTAAATGAAATTTTTCAAACCCTCCATCTGTAAACCACCCAATATATAATGGTATAATCTTATCATGCGCCGGCAGCATAAGTGAATATTTAATGGGAGTGATAGAAAATGCCTAATTATGATATTAATGATTATAAAGAAAATGACATGGACAAGTTTTATTCAGAATTGATTGAGTATTCAAAAACATTGAACATTATAGACGCACATGAACATTTTGTTAGCGAACCAGAACATTTGAAACGCTATCTAAGCTTTTATGATTATTTGGCTGCATATGTAAAAGGGGATTTGGCCAGTTCAGGAATGAATTATGGACTTTTAGATTATCCTAAAAACGAGGGACAAGCTATAGATTTATTCCGAAAAATTGAGCCATTTTGGCAATATATAAAATACAGTTCTTATGCCCGACCAGTATTGTTAGCTTTGAAAAAGTTCCATGATTGTGATGACTTAACTGAAGAAAATATAGTTAAGATTGGTCGAGAATTAAATGAACGTAATAAACCTGGTCATTTTGATGAAATATTCAATGCTACTAAAATTGAACTTATACTTAATCAGAGTACAACTGGAGAAAAAGCATTTGCTGATTCCAGATTCTGTTATGGAATACCTGATGAAGATGATTGTAGTATAAAACTTCGTAATTTTTTTGATAGTTGCCCTGAGGGAACATATGATGATTATATTAATATGATTGATAAGGAAATGGCTGAAGAGGTTAATAATGGAGCAATATTACAAAAGTTTTTTTCAGACGTTTTCATACATCCATTAGATAAAAAAGCTGCATTGTCAGATTTTGAAGACATTCGTAAGAACTCAAAAATGCCATGCAGCGCTGCCCTTTCTTCAGCAATTGCTCATGAAAAACTTGATTTATGTGCTAAATATAATATAGTTGCAGCAATTCATACAGGTGTATGGGGTGATATTACCAGGCTTTCACCGTCAATTATGTTTCCGGTTGTTAATGCACATTGGGGTACTGTTTTTGACATATATCATATGGGCATTCCATATGTTAGGGAATGTGCTTTTTTAGGTAAAAACTTTCCTCATGTCCATCTTAATTTATGTTGGAGTCACTGTGTCAGTGAACAAATGACAAAAAATATGATTAATGAATGGCTTGATTTAGTGCCAGTTAATAAGATTATCGGATTTGGTGGAGATGTTAACACATTGCCTGAGCAGGTATGGGGACAGTTAAATCATGCTCTTGAAAATCTATCTAGAGCGTTTGCATATAGAATTAAAATTGGGCGTATGGATCTTAACTATGCAAAATATGTGATGAAGCTTTGGTTATATGATAATCCAAAGCGTATATATAAGCTATAGATTTTTAAAAACTATAATCCATAATTCATCATCTTTACAAAATAACAATAATATAAAGTTAAGATGGTTTTCATTTCTTCCCAAAACATGTAATAAAGGAACTCTCTGGAGTTCCTTTAAAATTCACTAATTTTTTTAGCCAATTTTGTAGCTACTACTAAATCATCTTGTATAGAATATTAATTTCTCTTCTTGCCCTCTAAAAATTCTATTCTTTCCTCAAATTGTGGTAAATATTCTTTGTGTGCAACCAACATTTCATCTAAAATTGTTTGTGCTATTTTCCCACTCGGAACAAGTGGGTTAATTGTAAATGCTTGTAATGCAGTACTATAATCTCCTGTTACCGCTGCTTTAATAGTAGTTAACTCCATGTCTTTCATGTGTTGTAACAATCCTCTGCTTGAAGAGTCAAAGGATCCCCATGAAAGTGGAACTGGTCCATTAGAAGTAATGATAGAACTTACTTCAACAACTACATCATCTGGTAGGTCAGAGATAGCACCATTATTTTTCGTACTTACTACCATATGACTACGCTTATCATTATATATAGAAGTAATTAACTCACATGCTGCATCAGAATAGTAAGCTCCTCCACGTTTTGCAAGTTGTGGTGGTTTTATGCTTAAGTTAGGATCTTTGTAAAGCTCAAATAATTCTGCTTCAGTACGTTTTACTACTTCTGCTCGAGTTTCACCTTTCTCAAAGGCTTCTAACTCTTCTTTTAACATATCATCTGTAATATAGTAATATCTATGATACATACATGGAATAATCCCAAGATTACGTACTTGATCTGCTAAAAATCCAATATTCGGGATATTTTGAACTCCAGCTTTTTGTTCAACATCTTCATCAATATTATTGTTTGGATTTATTGGACTCATGATTCCTTCTAATGCCTTCACCATTGCTTCAGGTGATGTGTATGCAGCTTCAATTACATCTTTAGTCTTTTCTTCTCCTGATTTATCCCATACTCGATGCCAATGGAAATGATTTAGCCCTCCAAAACGGAAGAATAAATCTTCCTCTTTATCTTTTAAAGCTCCTGCTGCAATTTTGCTACACATAATAGGTACATTACATAAGCCTACTACTTTATCCCAATTTCCATAACGAATAACTGCTTCAGTTACCATTCCAGACGGATTTGTGAAGTTAACTAACCATGCCTTTGGACAAAGCTCCTTCATATCTTCCACAATATCTAATATAACAGGGATTGTACGAAATGCCTTAAACATCCCTCCTGCACCATTTGTTTCTTGTCCAATAATTCCATGAGATAAAGGAATTCTCTCATCCTTAATACGGGCATCTAATAAACCTACTCGAAGTTGAGTAGAAACAAAATCTGCATCCTTTAGTGCTTCACGACGATCTAATGTTAAATGAACATCCCAATCTAACCCTGCTGCTTTAACCATTCTCTTTGCCAGAGCACCAACAATTTCTAGCTTTTCCCTCCCAGCTTCAATATCTACTAACCATAGTTCTTTGATTGGTAATTCATCTTTTCTCTTTATAAAACCTTCTATTAATTCTGGTGTATAACTTGATCCACCACCAATAGTTACTATTTTCAAATTCTTCTTCATATTCATCACGACCTTTCTATAATTATTATAATTGAAACTATTAATCATTAGAATATTCATAGCGCTTATAGTCACAAAGAGGATTGTTTAGTTACATGTTCCACCTAAAAAACAAAGTGTTTTTTTTACAAGAATAAACCCCCTTAAAATTTTATAAGGAGGTTTATTAACACTCTGAAGTTGTTTTTATACTTTACTTTTTTAGTATGGTTAATTTAGCTAAAGCTTCAATTATATACATTGCTGGAATTTGTGAAGTTATATCTACTTTGCCCCATGAATTCTTATAGGCTAACTCTCTTTGTATATAATATGAAATATTATAATCTGACATTTTCGCTAAGGTGCTATTCTTACTATTAGTGATAGAAACTACAGTGGCCTTACTTCTTTTCAAAATTTCAGAATTATGGATTAGCATTTCAATCTCACCTTCAACAGATAAGGTAATTATTATTGTTTCACTTGGAACTTCAAGGTTTATTGGAAACATTGGATTGTTAATCCCTGTAGAAAAAATCCCAACATTACAAAAATAGCGACTAGCATAATCAGCAATTATTCCTGAATTGCCTACACCTAAAAAAATAACATGTTTCTTTGATGCTATAATTGATGCAATTTCATCAAGCTGATTTTGAAAGGCTTCCGTATTTGCTCTTTGTAAAAAATCCACGACTATTGAAGAATCATATGTTTTGGGGTGATTCTTACTCTTCTCTGCTTCAAGCTTATATCTCACTTTGAATTCAGAAAATCCATCACAATTTAATTTCCTACAAAATCTAGTGATAGTAGTAGTTGAAACATGAGCTTCATTAGCCACCTCTCTAATGGTCATATAAGCAATTTTTTCACTATTTTTTAATATAAAATTATAAATCTCATAATCTAAATCACTAAACTGGCTTAAAGCTTGGTTAGAAAATAAACTCACAGTGTATCACCGCCTTCTCAACATTATAAAATATAAAATATTAAAAAACAAGTTTCTATCAAAGGAGTTATTCGCAGAGGAAAAAAGCTTACAAATAGTACTACATAAAAATTTAATAATATGCTCAATTTTGATTTTAATACGTTTTTCCAAATCAATGATAAAATTAAATCTTTTTTAATGTGTATATATTAAAATAACCCACGAAAATCCAAATTTTAGATTTTCGTGGGTTTCAATGGTGGAGGCGAATGGCATTAAACTCCAAATCCCTCAATCAATTCAATCTCAACACCATTAGGATCTTTTATAAAAACAAATTTTTCTCCGCTTGGAACCTCAATAGGTCCTCTAATAATCTCAATATCTTTTTCCCTTAATCTTTTTAACACTTCATTTAAATCTTCAACATTAAATCCAATTGATACCAATGCCCCTTCATTAACTTCATGCATATGATTATTTTCTATCAGTTCAATTAATCCCTTTTCTTCATCTTTCAAAAAAACAATATTAACGCCTTCTTGCGGACTAAATCTTCTTACTTCAAAAAGTCCAAATGCATTTTTATAAAACTCTACTGATTCCTCTAAGTTTTTTACATGTACTGTAATAAATCCAACTTTCATTGTTACCCCTCCCCATATTTAATGCTTTGATTATTTTTAAAATTGCAGCTATATACTTTCAAAATAAGTCTTTTCCCAGAAATAAATCTGTATTAAGATTAGTTGCAACCGAAACTAATCTCAGTATATAATAAATTAGTTTCGATTGCAACTACATAAGTTTATTACTATTTTTGACTTGACTCCTATAAATTAACTTTTTATAATATTAGAAGTGAAAATGATAAAATAATAGGTAGTCTCTAAAAAGACTACCTTGAGCTTTTTCAACGCCTGAAATTCTTAAGACAAAAAACAGAACCATTTTTATTCTCTTTAAACTAATAATGGACTTCTTGTTTCATTATACTCTTCAAACCACTCAATAAGCTGATTTAGAAGTTCAATATTTACTTTATGCATTTCTATTACAGGTGTTCCTTTAATTACATCATCATGGTCATCAACAATTACTTCAAGAACAATCTTATTATTATTTTCACCAACAATAATCAAACCAGTTTTTTCATTCTTTTTGCACTTAAAATCAACTACCTGAGTTACAGGATTAGTCTCCAAGCCTCTGATTTCACTTACCTCTATAAACTCAGACAAGTTTTCTCTTAGCCTTTCTAATATCTCCACAAATGTACTTCTCTCGTATCTCATTTATAATCAACCTCCATACAATATCTTGTTTGTAAGATGTCCATTTACTTAATTTTATATGCAAAAAATAATTTCTCTTTTTATTTATGATGCTATTCTTTCAAATAAGTTTTAAAAAAAATAGCATAAAGAATAATATGAGACGATTAAAATACAATATTAATGCAAACTTGTATATTATAGCTGTTTAGCATATAAAATTATCTTTAAGAGCCATAATGTATTGTAATTTTTTATAAAACTATTTACAATAGTACCCTTATAGTGTAAAATTACACTATAAGGGTGTTTTTTACTCTTTAGAAATTTAATAAGTAAATCATATTTAAAAGGTGGAACTTTTATGACAAGAAATGAATTTATAAAAAAAGTTGATGAAAAGGTTAAACTTATAAGAAACGAAAAAGGATACACACAAGATAAAATGGCACAGATACTTGGAATATCAAAAAAAACTTTAGTACAAGTTGAAAAAGAAAGAGGTAGTTTGGGTTGGGCAGTTGCTATAGCAGTATGTGTTATCTTCAAGAACAGTGAAATATTAGAATTAACTTTTGGAGGAGATATAGAAGATATAATTCGGTCATTATCCTCTGAAAATAATGATAATAAATACACTTCAACACTTGGAGGAAAGCTTTGGTGGAAGGATATTCAGACTAAAAATGGTTATACAGTTCAACAAAATGTAATATCAAATCATTACAGAATTTTAGATAGTAATAATCTAAGAGTGAGTTATTCCTTTGAAGTTGAATACATAAATAAAAGATTTAATGAACTTGCTGATTAAAAATATAAAATAACATAATTCAAGGAGCGTTTTATATGAAAAATGAAAAAACAAAGGACAAAATTATTTATGGTTCTATATTAACAATATCTTTATATTGCATAATATCTGCAATCATTCACCCTATAGTATGGGAAATGATAGCCTTAATCATTTTACCTATATTATATTTGGGAGTAATAAGGATAGGTGATTTTAAAATAAGGTCAATTATAACTAAAATATTATCAGTTATATATGGAATTGTTTCAGTATTTATGTTTGTAATATGTCTCATTTCTGGATTTGTAGAAAATGGTACTCTTAATGTTGCTATCAAAAACATAGGTTTAAATAGTCCATTAATATTAGGTTTCCTAATATTATCAGTATTTGTTTATAAAAAGAAAGAATAAAAAACAACTTGCTATTTTAATGTTAAATAGCAAGTTATTTCTAATGTTATTTATTAAATTTGCACCTTAATAAGAAGCCGTTGCTGAAAAAAAGTACCTTTTAATTATATTCTATTAAACTACGTTTAAATCTCTATATATTTATATTGATTTTTTCCATTCTCCTTAGCCTTATAAAGCATTTCATCTGCGTGCTTTATAATTCCTTCCATATTCATATGATTCTTTGGAAAAATAGATGCAATACCCATACTTACTGTAACATATCCATTTGCATCATTATTCTCATGTTTTATGCTTAATTCTTTAAGTTTATTATTGATTCTATCCGCAATAATAATTGCCCCATCCAACGATGTATTAGGCAGTACAACCAAAAACTCCTCTCCCCCATATCTTCCAGCAAAATCCTCTGATCGCCCAAGAGTTCCTTTTATACTACTAGCTACCTTTTTAAGTACTTCATCCCCCTGAATATGACCATACATATCGTTGTACTTCTTAAAATTATCAAGATCCAACATTATCACTGATAATGGCATTTCATATCTACTGCAGTTTCTCCAATGCATTTTAAGCATACGATCAATTCCTCTACGGTTATATGTCCCTGTTAGAAAATCTTCTAAACTAATATCCTCTAACTTACACTTCTCTTCTTTCAAGTTTGTCAATTCAACAATCTTATTCTCCAACTCTTCAGCAATATCTTCGATTAATCTTCTTTGCAAATATAGTTCTTTAAAAATATTTACTTTGCTTCTTAATATCAATGGATCTATAGGCTTAAATAAATAATCAACAGCTCCTACCTCATAGCCCTTAAATATAGATTTTTTTTCCTTGCTAATTGCAGTGACAAAAATAATTGGTATTTTCTTCGTTTTCTCAATTTTTCTGAGAAGCTCAGCTGTTTGGAATCCATCTAAACCTGGCATCTGAACATCCATTAAAATAACTGCAAAAGAATGACTTGAACATAGCTTCAATGCCTCTTCCCCTGACATAGCATTAATCAGATTTAAATCCTCATCAGTTAGAACACTTTCCATAACCAAGTGATTTTCTTTTAAATCATCCACAATTAAGATATCTACTTTTTGTCTCATATTCATATCTCCTGTACATTTTTTATATACCTATAGTATCCCTACAAATTCAATCCTTGAAATTTTTTCCTATACACTTTACTCATTTCATCATACACTTCAAAATTTATCATAGTATTTGAATTCTTCAAAGTCTCTTTTGACCCAAGACATAGTATACCACCTTTGGGAAGACTTTCATCAAATAAATTCAAAACTTTATTCTGAAGCTCTTTATTAAAATATATCAAAACATTCCTACAGATAATTACATTCATTTCACCAAAAACCTGGTCAACAACTAGATTATGTTCATTAAACATAATATGTTTTTTTAATGATTGATTAATAATAGCAGACTCATATTTAGCAATGTAATAATCAGAGAAGTCTTTCTTCCCTCCGGCTTCAATGTAATTCCTTGTATAATCTTTAATGGACTCCATTGAAAATATTCCTTCTTCTGCCTTCTTCAAAACCTTTTCATTAAAATCTGTGGCATAAATCTGGCATCTCTCTAAGAGGCCTTCTTCCTTGAGCAATATTGCCATTGAATAAACCTCTTCTCCAGTAGAACAACCTGCATGCCAAATCTTAAGTCGCGGATATGTCATTAAGTACGGAACCACTTCTTTTCTAAAGTATAAGAAAAACTCTGGATCTCTGAACATCTCTGTGACATTTATAGAGAACTCAGAAAGCATTTCCAAGAAGAACAATTCATCATATATAACTCTATGCTGCATCTCAGAAATACTTGAGAAGTTATCTCTCACTTTTTTACTTAATATTCTTCGTTTTATATGAGCTCGAGAATAATCCCTGAAATCATAATCATATTTTTGAAATATTGCTTCCAAAAATAATTGTATCTCTATATCCTCATTATCTAATATTACATCATTTTTACTTATCACGATAACCACACCTTCAAAGTAGATAATAATTTTCCAACGTCAACTGGCTTAGTTAGATAATCATTTGCTCCAGCAGCAATACATTTCTTACGATCTCCTTTCATTGCTTTAGCCGTTAATGCAATTATTGGAATTTCTTTTCTCTCATCTATCTTACGTATTTCTTTAATTGCTTCATAACCATCCTTATGAGGCATCATAATATCCATTAGAATTAGATCAATCGCTTCATTCTCCTTGAACAACTCAATACACTCATTTCCATCAATTGCTGTTAGAACTTCCATTCCATGTTGTTCCAATAGATGGAGTAAAGCAAATACATTTCTTTCATCATCATCCACTAGAAGAATTTTTTTACTGGCCAATGAATCATCTAGATTCTCCTGCTTTTGTTGAGTCGGCTTTTCAATAAAGGTATTTTCTTTATCAGCCTCCCTCATACCATGAAGGAATAATGAAATCTCGTCAACTAATCTATCCTTTGACTTGGAACTCTTAAGTATTATACTTTCCACATGGGGATTTACATCACTGAGTTTATCATTTTTTATATCTTCATCTGTATAGATTATAACTGGAATTTTCTCTTCCCTATTTTCACTTACAGTCTTTATAAATTCAACACCACTCATATCTTCAAGTTCAACATCAAGTACTATACATTCATATTTATCTTCCTTGATTTTCTCTAGCCCTTCTTTACCTGTAAGTACTTTTGACACATCAACATTCCCTAGATTAACAAAGTGATCAAATTCTTCTCCACCACAATGACCAACTACTAGAAGCTTTTCGAATCCATTTTTTGTAACAGACTCAATTTTCCCTAAGGTCTCATAAATTGATTTTATATCTACTGGTTTCTTTAAGAAACCTATTACACTTTGAGGCATTACGATGTTTTCATTTTCTTTACCTGAAATAATATGAATTGGAATATCCTTTGTCTCATCCATCTTTTCAAGCTTTTGTGCTACTAATATTCCATCCATATCAGGTAATCCAATATCTAGAATTATAGCTTCTGGTGGTCGCATCTGCGCTTGTTTAAGTCCCTCTTCACCACTATGAGCCATATTAACTTTATACCCCTTTTCTTCTGAAAGAGATTTTAGAACACTAGCAAAATTAACATCATCCTCAATTATCAATAATCTATTACTATTTTTATTAGACTTTCCAGTCTCTGGTTCTTTAATTTTCACGAATTTTTCACTATCATCTTCACTTGGTTCATTTATTTTCTTTTTCTCATCTTCATAAGAAATTTCTTTTGGCATTGGATATGATAAATTTATTGGCAATATAACAACAAAAACACTTCCCTTACCTAGTTCGCTTTCCAGTAATATCTCTCCACCTAATAAGTTCATAAGTTCTCTGGAAATTGTTAATCCAAGGCCTGTACCACCATACTTACGGCTAGTTGTACCATCCGTTTGCCTAAATGCTTCAAAAATATGATCAAGTTTATCTTCTGGAATTCCAATTCCAGTATCCTTTACCTCTATAGCTACAAATTCATCAGCATCTCCTATTTTTTTTCTTTCCTGGTTATTTAGTCGACGAATTGAAAGTTTAACCATGCCTTCTTCAGTAAATTTTATTGCATTCGATATAAGATTTTTTATTACTTGGTTCACTCTAACTGAATCTGTTGTAATGGTCTTTGGAACAATTGAACTTAAAGAAGTCTCAAACTTTATATTTCTAGACTCTGCAAGAGGTTTAAATAAATTTTCATTTTGTTTTAACAAGTCTTCAAGATTAACTTCATCATGATGAATATCTAAAAAACCAGCTTCAACTTTGGATAAATCTAATATATCATTGATAATATTCAATAAATCATTTCCAGAAGAATGTATTGTCTTTGCAAATTCTTCCTCTTTCTCAGTCATCAATTGATTTCTATCTCTATCACTCAATAGTTGAGATAAAACAAGAATACTATTAAGCGGTGTCCTTAATTCATGAGACATATTTGCAAGGAATTCAGATTTATACTGGTTTGCAATCTCAAGAGCATCTGCCTTTTCAATAATAAGTCCTTGAGACTCAACAAGTTCGTGGTTCTTTTCATCTAATGCTTTCTTCTGCAGCTCCAATTGTCTTGTTCTTGCTTCAAGTTCTTCATTAGATACACGAAGTTCTTCTTGCTGAACCTGTAACTGTCCTTCAGATTCCTTTAATATTCTTGCTTGCTCTTCTAGTTCTTCATTACTTTGCTTAAGTTCTTCCTGCTGTGTTTTTAGTTCTTCTGATTGACTAAGGGTATGATCAAGTAATTCTTTTACCTTCTTATTTACTTCAGCTGAACTAATAGCTATTGCAATAGCATCTGCCATTGCTTCCAATAACCCTATGCTTTCTTCATTTAATTCATGAATGCTACCTATCTCAATGACACTCTTAACATTACCCTCATATACACAAGGAAGTACAGCAATATTTCTAGGTGTTCCCTCCCCTAATCCTGATTGAACTGCAATATAGTTCTCAGGTAGCTCAGATAGAATAAACACTTTTTTCTCTCTTGCACATTGGCCAATAACCCCTTCACCAAGCTTAATCTCTTGAGGCATTCCCTTCCTATTTTTATATGCATATGAAGCAGTCATTCTGAAATTATCTTGTCCATCATTTAGATAGAATGCTCCGATTTCTACATCTAAATAATTACACAAATAAGATATAGTCAAATCACTTATTTCAAGTAAATCTTCATTATTCCTTAACTTATCATTCAATTCAGTCTGTGCAGTCTTTATCCAGTTTTTATATCTAACATCACTCATGATTCCTTTAAGTTTAATCATGAATTCATTAAATGCAGTGGACATTTTACCAAGCTCATCTTTTTTTCCTGAAGGCATACGGAAATCAAGATCCACATCACCTTTAGCTATTTGTTTAAAAGTGTCTGTTAAAGAAGTAATAGGTCTCAAAATCATTCTCAGTAATGTATAACAAATCAATCCAGATAATAAAATGGAAATCAGTGCGAACAGCCCCATCCATCTCATCATAATATTATTTTGTTCTCCCACATTATGTAAATAAAGTAATTTATCATACTCAATTGAAGATACAATACGTTCAATTACTTGTTCAATTCTAGGACCTCGCTCTGCCATCCCTACAATCAAGCGATCTTGTTCTTCAAAAATTTTCTTTAATCCTCTAATTCCTTCCATATATGTTTTCTCATTGTTTAAATAATCCATATAATCGCTTCTATATTGCAGATTCTTTCCTTCTTTTTTTATTTCATCCATATGAGAAACTAATATATTATATAAATCCTCAAATTCATTAAAATTTTCTAAATCATGGAATGTATAATATTTGAATGCTACAAGTCTTGAGTTAAGAATATACTCTAGAGCCTTTGCTACTTCTTTTGCGATAAAAGCTTCATCTTCATTAAATGCTGTCTCCTCCATATTTCTAAGTGAAGTCAATATTCTATTCCCAACTTCTGATGTATCATCAAATAATTCCTTATCCGCTTTCTCTAAGTCAACAATTCTACGGAAATCTGATTCATAAGACTCCAATTCTTTTTCTATTTCTTCCATATATTGAAGCCGCGTTTCATCAACACTTATTGATATATAATCTTCTATAAGATCTTTCATACTTCTTAAATGCTTACTGAATAAATCTTCCTTATTCACATCACCTGTAACCAGAAAGTTTTCATAATTAATACGGCTTCCTAAAAGTTCTGCTTGAATTTTATTAGCAATCACTTGTTCATCAGATATATTTTTAAGAGCTATGAACTGCTTTCTATTTGTATCTAGCCCTTTTAAACCAAATGAAACTGCTACAAGCATTAATATAATAACTGCCATAAATCCAAGGATCATCTTAGTTCTAAGCTTCACATTCTTTACCCAACTAATCAATAACACCACTCCTATTCCATTTTCAAAACACTCCAATAAAACCAATATTTATTTATCATAATTTTCTTTAAACAATCTGTTATTTTTATTTTACACTGTATTCCAAATCTGTGCAAACTAATCCATACCTCGAGTTATTACTACTGAAATAGCCCCTTTATTTCAAAAAATTTCAGTAATCTTCGAAATATAATTCCATTCATTTGCTTTTTTAAGCAGTTAGCTTTACTTTTTTAAAATTTGTAACAGATAGCTTATTACTGTATATATTGATACTATGTTGGTATTAATCCAACATAGTTTGGAGGTTATTATGGAGAAAAAAATGAAATACGATTTAGATGTTGATGAAATATTAGTAATACCTGCCACTGAATCTGCTTCTGTTCTTAGCTTAAATGCTGATTTATATGATATTGAATCAACTAACACTAAAGTGGCATTAATTTCAGCTACAGAATCACCTATTACTACAGTTAATACAGATGGTTCTACACAAGTAACAAATAGATACTATATTCAAAAAACTTCCCCTGAAAGTGAAATTGTTACTGTAGTTTCTAAAGGAAATTTTACATTGTATACTACTGAAAAAACTGAACAAGGGGAACAAACTAACGAATTAGTTAGAATTATGCTTAAATCTAATATAGAAAGTAATACTTAGGTTATTTTCCTATGTTAGAGCAAATTATTAATTCAACCGGATTATCAATTAATTTACCTCTTGAAGGATATACAGCAAAAATAACTGCTCCACATTTCAATATTGATGTACTATCTCCTGCTGAAATCAAACTTATAGAAATTTGTTGTAATACTTTTAAACTTAAAATTAAGACTGATGAGTTTAAAATCGTAACACTGATTAAGAGTTTGATAATTGAGGTATTTAATCCTGATGGGGTTATGATTATTAAAATCGCAGCCCCTTAACAAAACCTAATTAAAAATGGAGAATGATGGATGTTTCTGCTTTAGAGCAGAAACATCCATCATTATAATTCTCCATTTGTTTAAAGTTTTTCATTATGTGCTGATTCTCCTGCTGCTACTTCTTCTACAGCAATAGAACTCTCTTCTAAAAAAGGCTCATACATCATTATTGCATGGTTCTCTGTTACGAACTCATCATCAACTTCTTCTCCAAACATATTAAACACTCTTCTATTGATTATATTATTACGTATATATCCTCCCCACCATCCAGTAGTCAAGAAATGTTCCTTTTCATATATCTCATATGTATATCTTCCCTTTTCATTAGAACGCCATTCTCCATATAGGAATTCATGGTTTATACTCAGATTAAGCTGATATTCCACTTCACTATCATTATATATCTGAAGATCAAGATAATTATATACGCAAGTAGCACCACTTCCAAAGGGCTGAGTTCTTTTAGCATCTGGGAATATGTCATGACTATGCCTATATCTCTCAACAACCTTCAGTGGTGTGTGCAATGTTATCCAATATATCATATTTGAGAGTTGACATAATCCCCCTGCTTCCCCAGCTTTAAATGAACCATCTGGATTTAATATCAATCCATCTACATAACCCTTCTTATAAGTAGGTTTCCCTATTAGCCTCCAATAAGAAAATATCTCTCCAGGTTTTATTATTATCCCATTAATCTTATCTATAGCTATCTTCAAATTAGTAATCTTATTATACTGAAGCTGCATATCTACATCTTTTAATTTTCTCAACAAAGGAGTCTTATGAGTAAATATCTTATACTCTAACTTTTTCTCTGAATGTATTCTTGAAAAGTTCTTGCTTTTAAATATCCATTTTAGATATCTTTTGTATGTATAATACTGCTTTCCTAGATATGCTCTAGACTTTGATCTTACTATGGGCTTTTTTTCAATCATAATTCCCGCCTCCCCGCATACATATTTTATCATATTTGTTAATTCGTTAAAATCATTCTTTTATGTCTTGAACCACACAGAGAAAAAAAATTTTCGAAAACTCTTGCCAAGCAATAATAATTATTATATAATAATAACTGTAAGATAGATAAAACAAAACAAGGTACCATCAAAAGAAAATGATAAATTGAATTTAATCGAAATAAGAAAATAAATTGTTCAAAGGTCAAAAAACAATTATTTAGGAGGATATTATTATGAAAAAGCACGTTTGTTTAGTATGTGGATATGTACACGAGGGAGAGCATGCACCAGATAAATGCCCAGTATGCTCAGCAGGAGCTGAAAAGTTTCAATTATTAGATGAAAACAACATGAAATGGGTTGATGAACATAAAATTGGTGTTGCTAAAGGTGTTGACGAAGAAGTAGTTAAAGGTTTAAGAGAAAACTTCATTGGTGAATGTACTGAAGTAGGTATGTACTTAGCAATGAGCAGACAGGCAGATAGAGAAGGTTACCCAGAAGTAGCAGAAGCTTATAAGCGAATTGCATGGGAAGAAGCTGAACACGCTGCTAAATTTGCTGAATTACTTGGTGACGTTGTAACTGATTCTACTAAGAAAAACCTTGCAATGAGAGTTGAAGCTGAGTACGGTGCTAACAAAGGTAAGAAAGAACTAGCTACTCTAGCTAAGAAACTTAACCTAGATGCTATTCATGATACAGTTCATGAAATGTGTAAAGATGAGGCTAGACATGGTGCTGCATTTAAAGGATTATTAGATAGACACTTCAAATAAGAACACAAAGGCCTTAGAGAATAAAATTCTCTAAGGACTTTTTACATTTTCTCTTTTGTATCTTAATTTCTAACTTTAGTTAAAATAAAAACCATCCTATATTAATAATATATGATGGAATCTAAGAATTGTGTATTTAGGCCAAAGCTCTAAAGAAATTTCTCACTCTGTCCCCATCTTCTAATGTATCAATTTCACTTGGGTTGAAATCAAAACCTATTTTCCCATGCTCCATGAATAATACTCTTTGGGATACCCCTAAAGCTAATTCTTTTTCGTGAGTTACTATAATTAAAGTTATTTTCTCCTTTGCCAGTTCCTTAATAACCTGAACCACTTCCCTTATCGATTCTGGATCAAGGGCTGATGTTGGCTCATCAAATAATATAACCTCAGGTTGCAATGCTAGTGCTCTTGCTATAGCTACTCTTTGTTTCTGTCCACCTGAAAGCTGAGAAGGAAAGGCATCACATTTATTAAAAAGCCCCACTTTTTCTAACATTTGCTCTCCAATTTCTCTTGCCTCATTTTCCTTCATCTTTTTTACAACAACAAGAGCTTCCATTACATTTTCAATGGCACTCTTATGAGGGAATAGATTAAAATTCTGAAACACCATTCCCATTTTTAATAAGAGTTCTCTCTTACTCCTCTTACTCACCTCATCTATTCCATTCTTAACCAGCGATAAGATTTTATTATCAACTTCAATCATTCCTTTATCCAACTTTTCAAGCTGAATAATTGACCTAAGAAAGGTACTTTTCCCTGCCCCTGATGGACCCACTATAGATATAACTTGACCGCTATCAAAACAAGTATTTATTCCTTTAAGAACATTCTCTTCTCCAAATTTTTTCGAAGCATCTATAATTTTTATCATTAGTTTTTCCTCCTTAGGCTGTAAAAGGACACGCGCTGCGTGCGCTTAAAAAGCATATTTTTCCTCAAGTTTCTTCATTAAATGTATGATTACAGATGATATACACAAATATATACCCACTGCTATTATCAAAGGAACTATTGTGAATTCTCTAGTTACAATTTCCTTTGAGTTTCTTAGTATATCTCCAAGCCCAATAACAGACACCATTGCCGTATCTTTAATAAGGTTTATTACCTCATTACATAGAGATGGTAATGCCTTTCTTATTGCCTGAGGAAGGATTACTCTTCTCATTCCCTGAAAATAAGTCATACCAAGAACTTTGAACCCCTCAAACTGCCCTTTATCAACAGAGTTTATTCCTCCTCTGATTATCTCAGTTATATAAGCACCATAGTTCAAAGAATATGCTATAAGTGCTGCTTGAAATGGCGTGAATTTTATTCCCATAACCCCAAGTCCATAGTACGCAAAAATAATCTGCAGCAATAATGGACTACCTCTAAATACCCATGTATAGATATTCAGAAGCTTTCGAACTAATATATTCCCTTTTATTTTTCCAAGAGCACCTATTACTCCAATGGGAAAGGATATTACAAGTGTGGAAAAGAAAATACTGAAGGTGATGGTTGCTCCACTTATAATATATTTCACCATTTCCATTAATTCATTCATGCTCATCTATTTACCGAACCACGTTTCTTTTATCTTATCGAAAGTTCCATCTTCTTTCATATCGATCAAGACTTTATTTAATTCTTCTCCAAATTCACTATCATCTTTTCTAAATCCAACACCATAGCTCTCTCCTCCAAGTGTTTCCTCTAATACTCTATAACTTCCACCATTCTTAGTCATATAATATCTTCCAACAACCTCATCCACAACAACTCCTTGTATTCGACCTGCTTTAAGGTCAAGAAGCGCATCCACATTGTTTGCATATTTTTTTATCTCTTTTATACCAATTTCATCTTTTATATTCTCAAGAACAGCTTGGCTACTACTTCCCATTTGAACTCCTACACTCCTATCATTTAATTCTGCTTTAGTATCAATATCAGATTCTCCTTTAACAACTATAATCTGATTATTTACTAAATACTCATCTGTAAACCCTATCTTTTCCTTCCTCTCCTCTGTTATGGTCAACCCATTCCATATTGCATCAATATCTCCATTATTCAAAGATAGAAGTACTCCATCCCAATCCACAGCTTTAAACTCTACCTCATATCCTATTCTCTTTGCTGCTTCCTTAGCTAGATCTATATCAAATCCAATTATCTCTCCACTTTCACTCCTAAATCCCATCGGAGGAAAATTATCATCTAATCCAACAACAAATTTCTTAATTTCTTCAGAATGCAAATTTTTTCCCCCTTCTGAATTCTTACTACCACACCCTGTTATACCCATAAGTACAACAAGAACCATTAAAACTACTAAAATACTCTTTCTCATGTTTTTCCTCCTTTTCGGACTTTAGGCATATTCAAATACCTTGTCCAACGTTATATTTACATATTATACTTTAGTATAGTAGAGTAGTAAAGTGTTTTTTCAAACTTTTTATTTCCAATTTTATATAACTCTCTTTTTTAAATAAAAAGGCTATGTTTAAAAATAGTGTTGATAATATCATTTAGTTAAATGTAAATAACAATTAATATGAAAATATATGAATTATAATTATAATTATAATAACAATATATGGAAGGAGAATATAAAGATGGAGGAAATGGAAAAGCTTTATACGGTTGAAGATATTGCAAAGATGACTGGTCTTACAACACGTACAATTAGAAATTATCTGAAAGATGGAAGTCTTGAAGGTACAAAAATTGGAGGTCAATGGAGGTTTACTATGAAAGACGTTAAAAAATTATTTAATAAAGGAAATGTAGCAAAAGATATGCAAGATCATCAAAGAGAGCAAGTACTTGATTTTATTGATGGTGTTAACACAGATATGAATGGTCAACTGCAAATTTGTACTATTGCAGATTATTATTGTGATACGAAAAAGGCAGCCAAAGAAATGTCAGATAAGTTAATGACAATAATAAATAATAATGTTGAGGTAACAAAAGGTGGTGCAAATTATTCATATGATTATGTTGAGAAAGAATCAAAAGCAAGATTTATTTTGTTTGGAAACTCTTCGTTTATTATTGAAACATTGAAACAGTTTGAGAAATAAATAATATCAACCTCCCGAAAATTAGGGAGGTATTTTAATAAACTAATATAAAGCAATTGTTCAACATTTATAATGAATACACAATTTCAATATCATTCTTAAACATAGCCAATAAAAAAAAAGCGCACTTTGCGCGCACTACCAACCTTCTATTGTCCAAGCACTATTAAATTAAAATTTCTCGAAGAGAAATGTCAATCATTTTCCATTATACATTCTCCATTATCTTTTATACTTGCTCCCCTTCATCTGGAGTAGATTCACTTCACTTTATTCCAATCCCAACGTTTTTTTCCTTTTGCAAGGGCTACTGTCTTCTTCTTCTCAATAATTTTAAATATAATAAAATCAAAAATTAGAGAACAATAACCAACTAAAATACAAATGATATTGTTAGTTTTCGCTTGAGCTATATCATTTTTTATTAATGCAATTTGTTCCATAGATAGAGCCTTTTCAGAATTAAGTCTTACTTCTAAACTATTTATGTTGACTAGTCTTAATAATATAGCAAACGAGCAAAATATTCCTACTAAAACAAGAGCCGCAAGAACTAAATTAACAACTCCGTTATCAGTACCCTTAATTCCTATTAATATATTCCTCACTAAGATAACAACTACTATAATTAGTAATCCTAACCCTAAGAAAAAGTTAACAAATGAAAACAAAAAATCTCCTCCTTTATAAGTTTTTTTCTCACTAACCTGCTCCTCTTTAAATTACATATATTATCAATACTTCTATATTATATGAAAAACACCTTTATTATTATCTTTTTTCCGAAATAAATATTTATTTAAAGCATAGCTGAATTCAAAAAAATATTGAAGAGTTCCAATCCTTGTTTTAATAGTATTTTTTCATCATAGTTTCTAAAATTCACAGAAAAAAAGAGACCTGCGTGGTCTCTAAGTTTGTTGACAAAGTTATAATATATTGTTATTTCTCTGTTTTTTCTGTTTCAAGACTTTTTACAAACTCTTGATATTTATCATTTATATCAGTATTGTTTATTTTCATTCCATTTTCTTCTCTCATCTTAATTAAAGCTTTATCTCCTAATGTAGCATCAGCAGCTATTTTTTCCTTAGTTAAATCTTCAATTATTTTATTCTTCATTTCTTCTAGTGTATCTTTTTTCTCTTCATCTGTTTTCAATATAATATGATATCCAAATTGTGATTTAACTGGAGTTTTAGTGTATTCATTTACTTTTAGAGCATAAGTAGCTTCTTCAAATTCTGGTACCATCTGCCCTTTTCCGAAGAATCCTAAATCTCCTCCATTTACGGCAGAACCTTTATCTATAGAGAATTCTTTAGCCAATGCTGCAAAATCTTCTCCACTTTCTATCTTTGCTATTAATTCTTCAGCAGTTTTTTTAGCTTTAGCTAAAGCTTCTTCACTTTCCTCTTCTGCACCTATAAGAATGTGACTAGCTTTTACCTTAGGTTCAAAATTATCATAATATGCTTTAATTTCTTCTTCAGTTAAAATATTATCCCCTACGTATTTTTCGATATACTTTTGTCTTTGAAGACTAAGAGATACAATTTTAAGATACTCTTCTTCAGTAGCTATACCATTTTGCATTAATACTGCTTCAAAATTCTCTCCATAATATTCTTTTATTTTTGCAAGTTGCTCATCTGCATTTGATTTCATTTCATCTGTAACTGGATAAAGTTCATTTAATATAGCAGTATCAGCTATTGTTAAAGCAATATTCATACCTGATGCCTTAACCATTTCATCATATAATTCATCCTTAGTTATCTTTCCTTGTTTAAATTCTACAACTGCTTTTTTATCATTATTCTCTGATGCTTTAGCTCCTGTAGTACACCCTGTAAACATTCCTGCCACAAGAAGCGTACACAAGATAGCTCTGAATTTTTTACTTTTTTTAAGCACGGCAAATGCCTCCTCGTTCTGTGAATTTTTCACATTGATCTCACATTATCATATAGGTAAACCTATTAATATTGAAATCATATGGAGATTCCAATGATTTTTCATATTATTGGAAAGTTCATCTATATATACATAGCACATATTTTAACATAAATTTGAAAATTATTATACTATCTTTCAATTATTTTCACACAAACTTAAAATTTTGTTTATATCTCTATAGATATCTTATCTTAAGGTTTAGTTTACCCAAATAATTTTTTTGTATTTTTAACCAAGGACATCTATTCTTTATTCTCTGTTAAATGTTCCTTGTATTCCCTACCACCCCTTCATTTTTTTATTCTTTAGAAATTGAACTGGTACAATTTTACACAAACATGCACCCCGTTGATATAAGCAACATTACATGTGATAAATTCTTTAAGAAATTTTTCAATTTCCTAAAGAATAAAAAAACACCCCAAAGGGTGCAAAAATTAATCTAATTTTTGACGTAACTGTGAATATAGAGGGCAATTTTAAAATTCACAGCGTCTTCGAAATTTCTTAGGTCATATCTAGTGAGTTTTTTGATTTTGTTTAACCTATACGTTAAAGTATTTCTGTGTATAAAAAGCTTTTTGGATGTTTCACTTATATTTAAGTTGTTTTCCAAAAAACTTGTTGCCGTTTGCATAAGTTCTCTTTCTTCAAATATCTTATCCATACCTTGAAACAGTTCATTACTCAGCGTAGTAAGTTTTTTACTCTTAACTCCATTAATTATGATAGGTAATATCATCTGATCATAATAGAAAATATTTTTACCCTTAATTAATCTTTTACCAAGTACCATTGCTTTCATAGCCCTATCATAGCTATTTTTAATATCAAAGATATCATTCACAATGGTTCCTACTGAAATTTTTATTTTTATCATTGTCTCTGAAAGTATAACATCCTGTATACCTTCTTCCAGATTATCTTCAAGAGATGTATCAATAACCACAATTTTCTTGTCATTTAATAAAATTATAGAATTATCAAAAAATTCCTTCAATAAATTATGAATTTCTTCAATATTTTTTCGACATTCTACAATATAGACTTTCATTTTCTTTTTCAACTTAAAATCAAGCTTTTTAAAGAGTTCTTCTGCATATTTTTTATCTATCTCTCCATTTATCAGGCCTTTTATTACATCTTCTTTACTGTCATATTCTTTCTCTTCTTCAATAAATAAAGCCACCATCTCTATGACATCCCGATTGAACTCATTATCATCCTCTATTACAATTACTAATTCTTCATCCATGTGCATATATATTATTCTATTATCAATAAAATTAGTTCCTCTATATATTATGTTTTTATATCTCTTATAATCATATTCTCCAATAGTTTCTTCATTTTTACTCCAGATTGTATTAAAATCACCATCTAGCATGATTAAATCACCTTGGATAATATTCTTAAGTTTTTCTATACCCTGTTTTTTTAAGATTTTACTCAAATTTCTCCTCCTACTGGATTAGAAAATAGCCTTCTCACTTTCTCTATCAAATATATGAATTTTATCAGTAACAAACTTGATTCTTACATCATCTCCAACTGAAGCCTTTATACTTGGATCTACTCTAGCAATTATATTGTATCCATTTGCATTAAGATATAGATATGTTTCTGAACCAAGCATCTCAGTTACTTCAACTTTAGCAAGAATCCCTTCATTACTATCATCTATAAGAACAGATTCAGGTCTGATTCCAAGAAGGATTTCTTTTCCTACATAATGATTTTCTTTGATAATCTTAATTTTATCTTCTGGAATATCAATATTACTATCAAAGAAGTCTAAATACATTTTATCACTATTTTTAACTATTTTACAATCCAAGAAATTCATCTGAGGTGAACCTATGAATGATGCTATAAATCTATTAACAGGATGTTCATATATGGTCTGGGGATTATCTATCTGCTGTACAACCCCATCTTTCATAACTACAATTCTTGATCCCATTGTCATAGCCTCAGTCTGATCATGAGTTACATATACAAAAGTTGTTTGAAGTTCTTTGTGGAGCTTAGAAAGTTCAGCTCTCATCTGAACTCTTAATTTTGCATCAAGATTTGATAATGGTTCATCCATTAAGAAAACCTTAGGCTCTCTTACAATAGCTCTTCCTAAAGCAACTCTCTGTCTCTGTCCTCCAGATAATTGTTTAGGTTTTCTTGGTAATAACTCCTCTATTCCAAGTATTCTAGCAGCATTGTTTACCCTCTTATCAATATCCGCTTTTGGGTACTTCCTCAATTTTAATCCAAAAGCCATATTTTCATACACCGACATATGAGGATATAATGCATAGTTTTGGAACACCATCGCTATATCCCTATCCTTAGGATGAACATCGTTTACTACCTTATCCCCAATATATAATTGACCATCACTGATTTCTTCTAGACCCGCTATCATCCTCAAGGTTGTAGACTTACCACATCCAGATGGCCCAACAAGAACAATAAACTCTTTGTCCTCAATTTCAAAACTCACATCCTTAACAGCATGATAACCATTAGGATATATTTTATTAATTCCCTTTAAGTTTAATCCCGCCATGATTCCCCTCCTAAATTTTTAAGATATATATTCCCCATAAATAACCTTTCTATATAAATCTTACTATATTAACAATATTATGTATATTGATGTTTTAGCCAAAAATATAGCTATGAATTTGTTAAAGTTTAACAAATTCATAGCTATATTTTTATGCTTTTATATTAACTTCAATATTTAACCACTTTTTCTTTACATATCGTCTCATGAGGATTATGCTTCTCAAGGATATATCTAGTGCATAGGATAACCACACTCCAACAAGTCCCATGCCAAGCCATACTCCAAAGATACCAGCTCCTGTTACTCTTACTCCCCATATACCAATAATAGTGGCATACATAGGATATTTGGTATCTCCTGCCCCCTGAAGTGCAGAGGTTATAACAACTGAACAACTTAATGCTGGTTGGAAAATTGCTATTATCTTAAGCACATCTGCAGTTAAATTAATAACCTCAATATCTTTTGAGAATATACCAGCCAATTGCTCTGGAAATATTAAAAATACCAATGCTATAGTCCACATGAAAGCTGTCGACATTATGAAACTTAGAATTCCTACCTTAACTGCCTCATCTGGTTTGTTAGCTCCTAATTTCTGTCCTACCAACGTTGCTGCCGCTATTCCAAATCCCAAACAAGGAAGATAGGTGAGATTCTCAATGGTTCCCCCTATATTATGAGCTGCATAAGCAGTTGTCCCTATATTTATTATCAATGCTCCATATATAATCTGTCCAACTCTCATAACCAACTTTTCAGTAGCTGCTGGCCATCCTATCTTCAATAAAGATTTCTGGACTCCTCTATCTAGAGTTACTTTAAATTTCTTATGAATTTTAAATCTTTTACATAATACAACCAATAAAATAATCACTGCAATAGCTCTGGATATAGTAGTCGCCAGAGCTGCTCCAGCAATACCCATACCCTTGAAGCTTCCCACGCCTCTTACCAAGATGAAATCCAACACCGCATTAATAAAGTTAGATAATATAACAGCAATCATAGGTGTCAGAGTATCACCTGATGCTCTTAATGCGGATGATGCAACCATTATCAAACTCAGAAATACCACCGGGCCTGCAACAATATTAAAATACTCTTTTCCAAGAATAAGAACACTTTCTTCCGCCCCAGTTATACCAAGTATAGGATATGCAAATATAAAACTTATACCACCAAAAATAATACCAAGAATAGCTGTGGTAATTAAACTTTGAGTTATTGCCCTCTTAGCAGCATCCCTATCCCCCTCACCTATATATCTCGCTATTATAGCAGTAGCTCCAACCCCTATTGCAATAAAGAATGACAGGTATATGTTCATTATGAGATTGCTTATCCCCACAGCTGAGACTGCTTCTTTACCTAAACCACCTACGAAATACATATCAACAACCCCGATAAAAAACTGTAGCACATTCTCAATTATAGCAGGGATAGCCAATACAATTATAGCCTTCATCAAAATCTTATTTTCTCTTAGAAATTTCATATTTCCTCCAAGATTCTTAATAACCCCCATAGGGGGTTATTAAAATAATATCACAACTTGGAAGAATTTTCAATAAAAAAAGCACGCTAAGCGTGCCTTAAAAGAAGTTGAGAACTCTCAACTATGTTTTTATTTTAAACTTGTTTTCCGATTAAGCAGTGACCACAAATTGTTCCATCAAGATCTGCTGCTTCAGGCATGTAACCCCACTGTTCAAATCCATATTTTTTTAGAAGGTTTATACTTCTCTCATTAACACTCAATATAAATGCGAAAAGATTTTTTATGTTTAATCTCTCACAATCACCTAATGCATGTTCAACAAGCTTTGAAGCTATTCCTTTTCTATGGTGATTAAAATCAATGTAATAGCTTATCTCTGCTGTTCTAGCAAGTGCTCTTCTTCCTGCTCTGTATGGACTTATTGAACACCATCCAGCAACCTCCCCATCTATTTCCGCTATGTATACTGGATATGTATCACTTTTATGATCAATCATCCACTGTTTTCTATCCTCAGTTGTTATCTTCTCAAGATCAGCAGTTGCCCTCTTAGTCTCAATAGCCTGGTTGTAAATTTTTACTATACCCTCTAAATCCTCCATCGTTGCAAACCTAATTTTAACATTCTCACTCATTAATTTTATCCTCCCTTTGGTATATTGAAAATAGCATAGTATTAGTGCTATTTATTTGAATATGCCTTATCTAATGTAATCGTGATCTTCTCCAAGTTTGATTATAACATCATAGTATTCATTAGAATCATTGATATACTGGATATTATCCATATTCACCTCATCCTCAAATACCTTCCTTGCGTACTCATCTAATCCGTTTATTATAACAACACTCTTGTCTCTCTTAACTCCATCAGTTAATTCAAAATTCCCATATCTTTTTCCTCTTAAGAACTTTGCAAAATCCCCAGCTAGACTTGCTTTGGATGTGCAATTTTCTATTTTTATCCTCAAATACCTTTTATTTAGATATCCATCACCATGGAATAATTTCAATGTATTCATAATATTTCTATCATCCACAAAATAATATGATTGTATGTTTCCCATACTAGGAGCATATTGATTTCCTTCAAAAACTTCTGGAGTTCGCATTTCAACTCCTGATTTTATCTTATTTATCTTCAATGCTAAATCCACCATAGTTCCAAATTCCATATCTGTCTGAATATTATCAGCTACAGAATCAAGTATACTATTCATCTCAAATACAGTTGATACAGAAACCAACTCATTTATTACTTGCCCTATGAAGTATTGCATCTTCTCTATTCTAGCAAAATCTGAACCCCCACCAACTGCTGGTGAAGCGTCTTCGTTATTCTTTCTCCACCTTATATATTCTTCTGCCTTCTTTCCATATAGTCTTACATTGTCCCCTTTATAGAATCTTATCTTTAAGTCCTGTCCCGGGTCATCATATATCATATCCCTATCAATATAAACATCCACTCCACCAATAGCATCAATAAAATCTCTGAATCCTTGATAGTTTATCTTTATAAAGTTATCAATCTTTGTATCAAAAAAATCCTCAACAACCTCAATAGCCTTATATGGTCCACCTATAGCATGAGCCGAATTAATTTTCTGTGTCTTTGAATCAATCTTATCACTATATGTATCCCTTGGTATGGATATAATATTAGTCTGATTTGTTTCTTTATCCAAACTAACAAGCATCATTACATCAGTCCTCGTCCAACTATCTATTCTCTGACTTCTGTTCTCACCATCTATACCCATCACAAGAATATTTAGATATCGTTCCTCATCCTTCTTTCTATCATAAGTATATAAGTCTGATTCTTTAAAAGAGTATTCCTTTTCAGTATCACCAGCACCGTTGTTCCCACCAGTTGGAGTTGTTGGCTTAGTCACAAACATTTTATCAGTCTTACTCTTTATGTAAAGAGTTCCTGCTCCTAGTCCTGCTCCTATAAGCACTAGTGATATAAATAATATCAAACTTATAGATCTTAAAACGCTTTTTTTCTTTTTAACTTTTCTTTTTCCTCTACGCCCTTTATTTGATATAGGCTTGCTTTTTTGTGGACTTCTTTGGGTATTTCCCCTATTTGTTTTAGTAGTACTTCTTCCCCCTCTTGAAGATGTTGAAGAAGGTTTTCTTTTTCTTACTCTACTCATATTTTTCCCCTTCTGCTATTATAATTTTCTCATTTTTCACCATCATTTTCACTTCTCTTATTATATGACGATTTATACTCTCAAAAGTTAAAATTCGGTTAAATTTTCAGCTTAAAAACCATCCAACACTATTTATGTATTATATCCAATCTAAATCATCACAGATCATAACTTCGTATCTATATTTCTTAAGATCCACTTTGTTTCCCTTGTGAACCTGAACACCTTCTTCTTCTAAAAGTTTTGTCTGTAATTCTAAGCCTTCGCCAGTTAAGGAAATTTCTCCTTTTGAGTTTATAATCCTATGCCATGGAAGATTATGAGTCTTACTCATTGAATGAAGTATTCTTGAAACTTGTCGTGCTCCTCTTGAATTACCTGCTGCTGTGGCTATTCCTCCATAGGTCATCACCTTTCCAGCAGGTATTCCAGTAATTATCTCTATCACACTTTTCGTAAACTCTGTCATAAATTGTACACCTTCTTTTATAAATTTCTCCAACTTCTTCATTAATGCTGCATAAGGCACATTCAAATACTAATTTATTCACTTTACATATATGTGTTATTTCCATTGTTCCTTAAGAATAACTCTCTATCCTATATATAACATACAAATCGCTAATTTTCTACACAGAAATGAAACTCTTCGCCCATTAATCAAGCAAAGAGTTTTCTTCCTTATTTATTCTTAAAGTAACTTCTTTTCAGTTTCTTCAATAGCTCATTCTTCCTATATAGCATAGTTGGATAAGGTACCCCCTTTGCTTTAGCATAATTAACTAGCTTCACCCCCTCTAAAAAATAACATTTGATAAGTTCCTGTTCTTCCTTAATTAATTTATCTATAGTGTCTCTTAGCCATTTCACATCTTCATAAATCATAATATGTTCCTCAAGTGAAAACTCATCTGTACCCATAATATCTACAATCTCATTATCATAATATACAACTCTATTCACCTTATGCTTTCTCACCATATAATTAAAATTATTTTTAATTCCCATTATTACATACCCATAGAAAGAATTTGATCCAAGCTTATAACTCTTTATGCATTTTAATACTGTAAGATAGCCATACTGTACAAGGTCTTCTAATTCCATTGAGGGTATTTTATATCTCAATGCTTCTTTAATTATATACCCGTTGAACAAATCAATAATTTCACTGACTGCTTTTTTATCGCCACTTTTAGCCCTTTCTAGAAGAACTTTTAAAACATCATTTTCTATTTTCATCTTTATCGTCCCCTTTTGCACGCTTTTGGGACATTCCGGAATATCTCTTACATATATTTTATAACTTCAATATATTAGAAACAAGAATATGATTTTTCACTTCTTATGAAAGTCTTTATACATATGAAAAAAGACTTTCACAAATATAAATATACAGTCACTTCCTGTTGAAATATACACGTTGGATTCATGTCATATACTGTATTAATTCTTCAGTATGACTAATAGTGTGTAATATATCGCGTTTTTTTATTTCTGACTTTTCAATATCTTTTGACATATCATTCTTTATGTCATATAATGGACAAGAAAGAAATTATAATAATTTTTAGGAGGTCGTTTTGATGAATACAAATAAATTAAATATGTTAAATGTATTAAATGAAATTGTATCATCAAGTGAATATTTTTTTACGAACGACCTATATGAAGAAGTTTAATATATTAAATTGAATTTAATGTAGCCATAGGGAGTTCCCCCTATGGCTTTTATTATATCTAATAGTATTAAGGTAATCTCACTTGCTTCAATACCTGAATAATAAATATGTTCTGTAAAAGTCATGCTAAGCTCTGCTTAATGTGGCTTTTATTTTTTTGAAATCTTTATATTAAAGATTTCATCAAAATTTTGGGGAATTCCTATTCAAAAATTTTATTCTATATATTAATTTTTCTTAATAAAAAATTATGTCTTATACAATTATTAATTATCATCAGGGAGGGATATAAATGAGTTATAATTCATCAACTATCAACAAATTACTTAAACCTTATAAAGGTTTACCAAAAGAAATATACATAATATTTATAGCAAAAATAGTGAATGCGCTAGGCATGTTCGTATTTCCACTTTTAACCTTGCTTCTTACTAAAAAATTAGGCCTTAGCACTACTGAAGCTGGTATTTGGATAACAGCCTCCGGTTTAGTTTTTATGCCTGCTGGTCTTATAGGAGGAAAACTTGCAGATTCCTATGGGCGAAAAAAACTAATAATCGTATTTGATACACTTGCAGCACTATGTTACATAATCTGTGCAATCATCCCACCATCTATGACTATGGTATACCTCATAGTTGCTGCTGGATTTTTTATGGGTGTAGGTGATCCTGCTCATAGTAGTATAATCGCTGATTTAACTACTCCTGAGAATCGTGATGGTGCTTTTTCCCTCACTTATCTAGGATTTAACATCGGCTTCGCAGTTGGACCTGCAATTGGAGGACTCTTATTCGAGAATCATTTAAGACTTTTCTTCTTAGTTGATGCAATTACAGCACTTATGGCACTAACCTTAATCTACTTCTTTGTTGGGGAAACAATCCATAAAACTAAAGAAGAAGTTACTGAAGATAGAGCTATGGAACAAATAGCTACTGGTTCAATATTCAGTGTTCTTATAAAAAGACCAATGCTTCTACTATTTTCAGTAGTTGCTATTGGATATAACTTTGTATATGCTCAATGGGGATATTTAATTCCTTTGCATGTTGAAAATAATTTCGTAAATGAAGGTGCTAAACTATATGGCTGGATGGCTAGCGCAAATGGAGCTATTGTTATGATCTTCACAGCTATACTTACAGCTATATTTATCAAGAAATCAAATATAAGAAAGATGGTTTACGGAGGAGTACTATATGTTATAGGGTTTGGTATGTTAGGCTTCGTAAGCACTAAGATTGCCTTCTTCGTATCTGTATTCATATTTACATTAGGGGAGATATTGGTTACAATCAGCTTTATGCCATTCATTGCCAATCACACACCAGCCTCCCATAGAGGACGTATGAATTCTATTCTCCCACTTCTAATGGGACTTGGATATACACTAGCTCCTGTATTAACAGGGAAAGCATTAGAATATATCTCAATTCCAACTGCTTGGAAGATCATAGGAGCTATAATGATAATTTCTACCTTGCTAATGGCATTACTGGATAACATAGATAATAGAAAAAGCACTGTGAACCGTGCTTAAAAACAAGTTTAGAGTAGAGAGTGGAGAACGAATGTCAATCGTTCTCCACTCTCTACTTCCAACTCTCCACTTCTTTTTAGTCCTCCCCATGCCATAATATTTCTTTAGAATTTTCAGTAAATTTTGACTTTTAGTGAAAAATATTGTATAATAAATTTATAAAACATAGCTAATTAAGCTAAAGGAAGATTATGGGTTGCCTCCTAGTGATCTTCACTACATAATTATTGGAATATTACATTTTTTTTAAATTTGTTTTATTCCAATAAACATTCAGAGATGCTGTTACACCGGTAACAGCATCTTTGTTTTGTCATTTTATTTCTATTAATCTTGCTAAGCACCTTAATCTGTTCCTATTCTTTATTCTCTGTTCTTTAAATCTACTGTATCATCATAAATCTTAAAACAAAAAGTACTGCAAGTATATATGTAATAGGATGTACCTCTTTGTACTTTCCAACAGCTACTTTCATAATAGGATAGAATATGATTCCGGCTGCTATACCGTTAGCTATACTATAAGTAAATGGCATAAGAGCTATTGTTAAGAATGCTGGTACTGCTTCACTTAAATCTGAGAAATTAACATCCTTAATAGATTCCATCATAAGAACTCCAACTACAATAAGTGCTGGTGCTGTAGCCTGCGCTGGTACTATTCCAACGATTCCACCTAAGAATACTGATGCTGCAAATAACACACCCACCACTAAAGTTGTTAATCCAGTTCTTCCACCTTCAGCTATTCCCGCTGCAGATTCAATATATGTAGAAGTAGTTGTCATCCCAAACATTGAACCAAATGTTGTTGATATTGCATCTGTAAGTAATGCCTTTCTCATGTTTCTTATCTTCCCATCAGGCTGGATCATTTCTGCTCTCTGAGCTGTTCCAACCAATGTTCCTAATGTATCAAATAAATCAACTAAGCTGAATGTAAATACAACCATTATTATACTAGTTATTGCTCCAACTATTCCATTTCCATTATGAGCAAATAGCCCTTGGAAATCCATTTTCATGAATGTTGGCATTATTGATGTAGGTGCACTTAATATTTTCAAACCAGCAACCTGTGTAATTCCCATAGGTATACCGATTATTGTAGTTGCTAATATAGAAATTAGCATTGCTCCTTTAACTTTTCTAACCATCAATACACACATAATAGCTAGTCCAATTATTGTAAGCAATACATTCTTATCAGTAAAATTTCCAAACCTAACAAGTGTTCCAGGATCAGCTACCACTATTCCCCCACTCTTTAGTCCTATAAGTGCTACGAAAAGACCAATTCCTGCTGTCATTGCTACTTTTATATTCTTTGGCAGACACTCAACAATTTTTTCTCTTAATGAAGTTACTGTAATAGTAACAAATAACAATCCTGATATAGTTACCGCCGCTAATCCTTGTTGCCAAGTGTACCCTAATGTTAAACAAACACTATATGTAAAGAATGCTGTAAGGCCTATACCTGGTGCAACTGCAAATGGTAAGTTACCATACAGAGACATTATCAATGTTCCTATAGCAGACACTATACACATTGCAACGAAAGCAGCTCCAACCACTGGATCATTCATAGTATTTAAACCATTAGCCGCATCTCCCATAAGTCCAAGACTATTCATTCCAGAAGCCTTTAATATATTAGGGATTACTAGCAATGCATAAGCCATTGTAATAAAAGTTGTGAATCCTGCCAATATCTCGGTTTTTATATTGGTATTATGTTCCTTCAATTGAAAATATGATTCTAAGAAATTTCCTTTAGCTTTATCTTTAGTATTCATAAACTGCTCCCTCTAACAACAATTTTGTAAATCAAAAAAATTCCCGTCCTCAAGATAATAAGTAATCCTAATGACAGAAATTCTGAACAAAATTATTTAGCTGGATTACCCATAGCGAGAAATTTACGGTGTCTCGTAGAAACTTTTGATCCATATTATCAAAAATATATGAGTTTCGGTTTAAGTTTTTAATTTCTTTAAATGATAACACCTGAACATTCCATGGTCAATACGCTTTATAATATTCGTATTATTTAGAATCTTTGGACACAGCGCTCATGTTATGGTAATATTTTCATATAAACATATTGTTTTATTGGAGGCGTAATATTATGATTGAGAAAACCATGGCATACATAGTTCTTATGGTTGGAATTTTAATATTTATTTTTGATTGCATTCGGCGTTCCCAAGAAAAATTCTTTTTAAAAAATCGAGAAGATTATACAATTTTAGATAAAGATGAACTGTACTTAGTCCATATGAATCGTTCAATACTAAGATTAGCTGGAGCAATTGGATTTGGCATTTGTCTCTTCTATGATTATAATTTGATTCCTATAACTCTTTATAACTTTTTACCTGATTTTTATTTCAATAGGAAATCTAAAGATTTATATATTGATAAAACTGTTGATTCATAAAACTTAATTTTAGAGAGGACAACATCATGACTTATAAAATTATTTTATTCTTTGTAATTCCCGTTGCTGCTGTTGTAATATTTATTTTTGATTATAATCTTCGTAAGAAAAAGGATTATTCTTCATTAAATATTGAAAAAGACAATGTAATTAATGAATGTAAATTTTGGAAAGTTCATAGAAATCAATCTATACTTAAATTAATCTCTTACCTTATTTTTGCGATTTACCCTTTATTTTTTACTATAAATCCTTATCGTACATTAATTATGGTTTGCTTTTGTCAAATACCCGGCATTTACTATTGGATAGCAAAAAGAAAGTTATTAATATAAAAAAGAGTACACTTTTCAAACTTCAGAATTTCAGACTGTTGAAAAAGTCCAAGGTCAAGGAACAAGGCGAACGAGCAGCGCAGAGAGTCTTAGTGACGCCGAAATTGGGCTTTTTCAGCAGTCTGAAAAAGGTAGCCACAAGGGCTACCTATCTTCTCTGGTACCTATAACGCTTGTAATCACCCTTGTAAGATTCAATATGGATTGATTTAGAATTTCAATCTTCTTATCAAATCTTACTAAGAGATATATACACATAGCTATGGGGAACCCGAGAGTGCCTATAATTTTGGATAACTCCTCATACATATTGCACCCTCCTTCTACGTTATAAGTAAGTTTATATATATTCAAGGTGGGGAAACCTTTCAATAGAATATATGCAGTTTAAATGCTTTTTTATAAGATTTTTAATATTTCTTTTTCATAATTCTCATAAAAATTAACATCACAATAACTCCAAGTAATGTTAGTGCTAGATTTATGGCTAGTTCTATAGGGTTAACCATTTTAATCGACCCTTCTCCTCCCATACCTGGGAACCCTCCTGGCAAATTCTCCATAAACTCCATCATCATATCCATAGGTGGCATTTCACCATTCTCTATATAACTTCTTAATTCTTCTGGCATATCCTCAATATTTACTCCAGGTGGTAAACCACCTATAATTGCATTTTTACTATCTTCTTTACCTTCTTCTTTAGGACGATTCATACCATTCTGTCCATTAACAGGGATTGTTTCTTCGATATTTTCAGGCCTACCACCTTTTCCATTCTGTCCACCCAATCCACCGAAACCACCTTTTCCGCCCAGACCACTTTCACCTTCATTACCTTGTCCATTATTGGTACTTGGTATAGTTCCATCAAGCTGTTTCTGTACGTTTTCATTCCTATTTTTAACAAAGTTTAATAAGCTAAGGCTATTTTCAGTATCATTAAATAAAGCATCTTCAAATTCCTTATATGTGAAGAATGAAGTTGGATCAGTTTTAACATAACTATTAATCATTTGATAAGTTTTCAAAACCTTGTTTGTAAACCTATCTTCTGAAAGATATCCGTCAATTAATATTTGTATATATTCATGATACTGCTCAACATATTCCTCATTCTTGAATATCGCTTCTATTAGAGGGTATTTTGCCATTTCACCTTTTACAGGCTCATCTATCAAAAACTGAATTGCCTGTTCCTCAGTTACTCCCATAGTAAATCCATTGAATATCATATTTAGATCCCATGCTATCCATTCAAAAACTCCATTATTATTGTACAAATAGTAGTTATGATACATTCCACCTTGATAGGCATCCAGATGTACTGTTATTGTGCTCATTGCCAGGTACTTTAAGAAAGAGTCTACATTAAGTACAGATTCTAAATCTCCACCTTCTTCAATCACCTTCATGAATTTTATTATGTCATTATTATTATACACACTCTTATTCTTAGGAATAAGTGCAGTATAATCATCTGAGTTATCTGAAATATATTTAAGATCAGCACCTCTTGCCATCTCCGGTTTGTATAGCTCACCTGTCCCATTTCCATAGTGCTCTTTTAAGAAACTCTCATTTACTTGCTCCACCGCTAAATATAATCCAACATACTCATCATTAATATATAGTGCAACATAGTTTGTCCTTGATGCATCTGCCCCTAATTCATCCATCATCTCATATCCTAAATACTCATACATCATAGAAGGATCACCGAATATATTGTTCAGATTAATCTTTGTTATTCCATATAAATTCTGATCGTTTGCATAATAATCAAAATCAACTTTATAACTAAATCTTGTACTATCTGAATTAGCCACATGCATCAAACTTGAATTTCCCTTTGGTCTGATTCCCACACTCTTAAAATTGTATCCATTATAGTCAATGTCTGCCTCAACAATTTCTTCAGACATAGCATTTTCAATCATATTCTTATATGTCTCCTCATCTATGGTGATTTTAACATCTATCACACTATCATGAGGAAACACCACCTTATCAACCTTACTCACGCTTGTACTAGCCGAAATACTGCTTTTACTTACAAAGTTATCTATTGAAACTAAGAGTATTGAAACACATAAAAATACACCTAAGCTCTTTATCCACTTCACATTCTCACCTTCTTAACTTGAAAATTCATTACTACTAACAAGCATTGCATTAGAAACTGAATCCATTCTTTGTAGTTCATTTATAAATGAAAATTCACCATTTTTAATTCTTAATTCAACTGTAAGTTCGATATTGTTACTATTCACAATTTTTGATTTAACAAAATACTTATCCACTGTAGACTTAATTTTATCCAGAATGTGTTTCTCTGCGGAATCATCTTTAAAACTTATTAATAGAATATATGGAGTATCATTCTTAACATTCTTTGTTAAGACGAAAATAATTACTCCTACTACAAGTGAACCTATAACTGCTAACAAGTAAAACCCTGCTCCTATAATTATTCCTGCTGCTATTGACCAAAACATAAAAACTATATCCATCGGATCTTTAATAGCACTTCTAAAACGAACGATACTCAATGCACCTACCATACCTAATGATAGAACAACATTTGAAGTTACTGCTAAAATTACTAATGAAGTTACCACTGTCATCATAACTAATGCAATGTTAAAACTTTTTGTATATACAACACTCTGATATGTTTTCTTATACACCTGGAAAATAAACATCCCTATAATAAATGCTAAAAATAAATTTACTCCTATTGATAATGCCGATATATTTGTGCTATTCTGCAAGAAACCATCCTTTAAAATATCTTGAAAAGTTATCATAATTCTTCCTCCTAAGCATGGCAATTGAATGCCTTATTAAAAATCAATATTATACTTTCTTGATAATACATACTTTGATGTTGAAGCCTGGGTAACATGTCCCATTTGCATAATACTTTGTATATGATCTGAGATCACTCCATTAAATTTAATCTCAACTATCACCTGATTTGGATCAAGTATAGGTACGAAAGAAATATCCTCATTAAAGATATTAGTCTCCATATTTGCTGTTTTTACATTACGATCAAAGGTCACCCTCATATCTCCTACTGGATGAGTAAAAGCATCACGTTCATACTTAACTATTACTTTTGGTTTTAACAACTTATGTTTTATTTCACAGTAGAATTCTCTATAAAGGGACTCTTCTTTAGATAGTAAAAATTCAATATCTCCTCTGTATATCATCTGAACCTCTTCTTTTGATAATGGAACACCTTTCTTCATAGTCATTTGATTTACCTTAGATTTTCTCTCCAACTTTATAAATGAAAGATCATTATTATAATAACGAATTCGATATTTATGCCTTACTGCTTCTCCTTCAACCTTCTGTCTATATGCGTTATTATACATATCATCAAAATAAAGACTTGTTATGGCATATCCCTCATCACTGCTGTTAGAATCTCTTTTTAGAATCTTCTCTAACCGTTTGACTAGTACTTTATACTCAAGTTTATTAACCATATACTTTAATTCATGTCTCATTGTAGTCATTCCCCTCCTTCCTGTGCCACTAACTATATAGAATAAATGTCACAGAAATATAACAAGATTTATGAAAGTTAATAAAAATTCGTTATATAACTGTGACAATTATATGGGATAATAATATGTAGATAAATTAAAAATGGTTGGTGATATTTATGAATAAAAAAATTCTTATAGCTGATGATGAACTTCGTATGCGTATTCTCATCTCAGACTTTTTATCCCTTGAGGGTTATGAAATCCTAGAAGCACAAGATGGCAAAGAAGCTCTTGATATTTTCACCCAAGATCCTAATATACATTTGGTCATCCTTGATGTGATGATGCCCTACTTTGACGGGTGGCAGGTTTGTGAAAAAATCAGAATGAATAGCTCAGTGCCAATCATAATGCTCACTGCAAAGAATACTGAACCTGATGAACTTACAGGATTTAAATCTGGTGCCGATGAGTACATTACAAAACCATTCAGTCCTTCTATATTCGTAGCTCGTGTAAATGCTTTATTCAATAGAACTTACTCCCCTCTTGAGTCAGATATAATCATAAAAGGTGCTCTGAATATAAACACTAAACAGCACAAGGTTACTGTTCTTAATTCTCCTGTTACATTAAGCAGTACAGAATTTAAGTTGCTTACATATATGATTGAAAATGAAGGAAGTGTTCTAACTAGAGAGAATCTACTGGATCAAGTTTGGGGTTATGATTACGAAGGAACAGATAGAACCGTAGATACCCATATGAATAGACTTAGGATAAAATTGAAGAAAAGTGGTATTTATATAAAAACTATAAGAGGGTATGGTTATAAATTCGAGGTGATTGAATGAATTCAATAAAGAAAAAATTATTTTTCCAGATAGGATTATTAATAATTCTACTTATCAGTTTGTTAATTCTTGCAAATACTTATCTTTTTAAGCCCTTTTATACATCTAACGCAAAAAAACAGCTGATAACTTATTATGAACAGATTAACAATATTACCTCCTCAGAATATGATGCCTTCCTTAAAGATTTTATTTCCATGGAAAACACATCAAATATTGATATATTCATCGAAGACCCTATGGGAAAACTTCTTTATTCATCTAAATCTTATGCAATAGGTGAAGATATTGATGACTTAATGAAGCAAATACCTCCATTTAAAGATGGCTTTCATCCTCCACTTGATATTAAAAAAGAAGAGATTATTAAGGGGAATATAAAAGTTGTTTGGGCAGAAGATTTATTCATAGGTGCAGACTTTCTTCATGTAATGGGAACTCTCGATAATAATAATAGCTTACTTTTGAGACTACCTCTTATATCTATCGAGAAAAGTATTTCACTGGCAAATAATTTTTCACTGCTGGTTGGAGTAATATTATTTTTAGTTGGTATGTTCGTAGCTTATATTCTCTCTAAATCATTTACAAGACCAATTTTAGAAATGAATAAGACTACCAATGATTTAAAACATCTTAAATTTGATACTAAATGTACCGTTGAGTCAAATGATGAGCTAGGACAGCTTGCTCAGAGCATAAACGAGTTGTCCTTAGAACTAGATAGCACCATTTCTTCACTCAACATAAGCAACAAAGAACTTCAACAAGAAATAAAAGATAAAATCAAAATAGATGAGAAGAGAAAACAGTTATTGAATAATGTTTCACACGAACTTAAAACCCCATTGGCATTGATGCAAGGATATGCAGAAGGACTAAAGTTAAATGTGGCTAAGAATCACAATAGGGTGGATTTTTATTGTGATGTAATAATGGATGAAGCAAAAAAAATGAATCAACTTGTACAGAATCTACTTAATATCAATCAAATAGAATTTGGTGATACCTCTCTTCACAAAACTCAGTTTGAAATCGTTGAGTTTGTAGAGTACATTCTTGAAAAGTATCATGATAAATTTGAAGCTAATTCTCTCAATGTAAGCTTTAATTCTATATCTCCATCAATGGTTTTTGTTGATCAATTAAAGACTGAACAGATACTCACAAATTATATTAATAATGCAATTCAATATGTGGATAAGAACAATATTATCAACATAACTCTTGAAAACCTAAAGGATAAAATAAGAATTGAAGTTTATAACTCAAGTCAGAAAATCCCTGAGGAGGAGCTTGAAAAGCTCTGGGATAGTTTTTACAAAATGAATACGGCTAGAACAAGGGATATAGGTGGTCACGGTTTGGGGCTCTCAATCGTTAAGGCAATACAAGAAGCTACGGGGAATGCCTATGGTGTTAGGTCTGAAGATTTTGGTGTGTCATTTTGGTTTGAACTTGATAAGACACCATCTTAGAAAACAAAAAAACTGCTGAACTTGTCAGCAGTTTTTTTACTCAGATATACTCAAAAACACGTCCATTCCTGATATTTCTATTATATAGGGATCCCCCTATCTTTTACCATAAATTGTATAGGTATATACTTTTTCACCATCTTTAAAATAACTTTCATATTTTCCGCCTTTATCTAGTCCGTTTGATATCCTTTCATTAATTCCTTTATATTTGAGCTTTTCAATTTCTTCTTTCACATTATTTAAAATGAAATTTTTTTTGTATTTAACATTTAAAAAGCTATTAAAACTTGATTTTTTAAATAATATATATACTCCTAATAAAAAAGCATTGTCTTTTACATAATTATCAACTAATTTTAATAGAAAGTTATCATGCTCAAAGTTGTAGTTGCTAGTTCCTGAATAATCTATAAGAATATCCACTGAATTATCTTTTATAGGTATATCTAAAAAATCTGAACATATAAAAATCACTTTTTTTTGACAATCAGATTTTTGTAACATATTCTTCAAAAATCTATGTTTTCTAACATCATCATCCACTAATATATATATTGAATTATCAGGTAAATCACTATATATATATCTTAAAAAAAAGCCGAATCCTGAGCCCAGATCCAATATGACTTTATTTTCAAATTTCTCAAAATCAAGTTTTTTATAAATCCATTCTAAATTGCTATATACATTTTTAAGATAATCTAAATCAGTTTCAATTATATATTCACCTATAACATCATAATTAAACTTATCATCGTTATAATTTGATTCATTATTTACAAATAAAATTCCATCATCTATTAAATATTCCTCACCACATTCACATCTAAGTATTCCATTTAATATCTGATTATTTGATATACTTCCATTGAATAAAATTAAGGGTTTATTGCATTTTAAGCATTTAAGAATATCTAAAACTTTTATATCTATGCCTATTTCAAATTTATCTTTATATTCTTTTGATGAAAGATATTCCACATTGTGTTCAAGTTTTGATTTAATCACTAATAAATCCTCTATCTGTTGATTGACTTTTTTATACTTAGTGTTAAAAAAATCTTTAAAATAATCAATCTCTTGATAAGCTGTAAGCTTTCCAAGTTTTTTAAACATAAAAATTGATTTTATTTCATTTAAAGTAAAACTCATTTCCTTTAAATCAAAGATATCATTTAAATCCTTCTTGCATCTATTGTCAAAATCATAGTGTCCCCCAATTTTTTCTGGCATAATTAAACCTAAATCCATATAATATCTTATTGTATCTATACTAATATTGTTTTCAGTTGCAAATTTCCCTATTTTCATTTCATCACCTATATAAATTTTTATAATACATGGAAAAGTTTGTTCTTTTTTTATTATACCAGTTTTGCAATTATTATCCAATTAAGTTGTACCATCCCCAGTTTACTAACTTTATTCTTTACTCGTTTTTGAATGGTATTATAAATTTATATAGTTTATTTATAAAAATAAATTTTATTTTATTATTTTTTTCAAAAATCACTACATTTGATATTATTAAAATCACGCTACCCAATAGTTGTAATAGGTATACAGGAAAAATATCTATCAAAATTCCTGACAGTATCAATGCCACTGGTGCTATAGTTTTAACCATACTCATACCTAAACTTAGAACTCTACCTCTATATTCATCCGATATACTACTCTGTAAAATAGATAATAGGGGTATATCAATAAATGATATAGATACTCCAACTATGGACATAACTAAACAATAATAAATTAATATAGCTGTTTTATTTATAATAATATTGAATGGTAAAACAGGGATACAGAGCATGATAATACATATTGCAAGTACAAAGTTAGTTACTTTTAGAACTCTTTTATAATGTAAGTGTTCACTACTCTTAGCAACAAAAATAGCACCTATTATTAATCCTACTGGAAATGCTCCTTGAATTATACCAAATTTATTTGAGCTTAAATTCAAAATATTATTTATTATAAAGGGCAAGGGCACTGATATAGATAACCCTATAGAAAAATTAAGGAAAATGAGTACTATAAATGAGTTAATTATTTCGCTTTTACCTAACATATACTTAAAGCCTTGCTTCACATCGGCTATAAACTTAATATGCCTTTTGTCTTCATCATTAAGTTTTTTCTTGTTAAAATTAAAATCAATAAACATTTCAGAAATTCCAGAAAGAATAAATGATATACCATTAAAAGCTATAAATAGCTTTATGTCTACAAATGCAAACATTATTCCTCCTAACATAGGTCCCAAAATCGTTGATATTGAATCTATAATCTTACTTGTTGAATTTATACTTATAAGCTTATCATCAGAAACTATATTGGGTGTAGCTGCTGAAAAACTTGTATCTAATATAGTCGTAAAGCTGGTCATAATGAATGTACTGATATAAATTAGTGGAAGGCTCAATCCGTAAACTGAGCTTAGAAAAAATAATCCTATCATAAGCATTCCATTAAGCAAGTCCATTAGTACTACTAAAACTTTTTTGTTAAACCTGTCTGCCAATACACCACCAATGGGATTTATAATTATTATTGGAAGTGTACTAAAAACCAAGGTAGTTGCAAATGACAACCCTGATCCTGTGAGCTTAAGCACATATAGCCCTATAACAAATGCATAGGTGAATGAACCAAATAATGAAACAGACTTACCAAGGGAAAATAATATAAAATTTGACAGTTCTCTTTTACTAATAGAAATATTTAAATGTTTTTTTGATATACACATATTAAGGCCTCCTATCTTATAATTTAATTATAAATAGCAGACCTTACACTACATCAATAGGTAAATTAAATATTTTTTTGATGTAAATGACTCAAAGATAGAGTTAACCCTATCTTTAACTAAAGAGTAATTCTAAAGATTTTTTGATATATCTCTTTACAACTCTTCTTGTTCGTACAAAAAAAACTGCTGAACTTGTCAGCAGTTTTTTACTCAGATATACTCAAACGTATCTCTGCTCTTAAGAGAGCAGCTTTAGCTCGTTTAATATCAATGTCTTCACTTTTTTCTGTTAATCTTTTTTCTGCTCTTTCTTTTGCTTTTTTAGCTCTATCTTTATCAATCTCTTCTTTAAATTCACTAGATTCACATAAGATTTCTACTTCTTTATTATGGATTTTTAGTATTCCTTTTGATATGAAAAGAATCTTTTCTTCACCATTTTCACTTTGAAATCTTGTCTTACATGGAATTATCATGGTAATTAATGAAGAGTGATTCGCTAAAATTTCAAATTTACCATCACTATCTTCAGTAAATAACTTTACAACTTCTCCTTCAAAAACATTACTGTCATTTGTTAGGATTCTTAATTTAAAATTTTTCATTATAATCACCTAGAACAATTCTATTCTTCCATAATTTTTTTAGCCTTTTCAACTGCTTCATCTATACTTCCAACAAATAAGAAAGCATCCTCTGGCAAATCATCATGTTTACCTTCAAGAATTTCTTTAAATCCTCTAACTGTTTCTTCAACAGGTACAAATTTACCTTTTAATCCTGTAAATTGTTCTCCTACAGTAAACGGTTGTGATAAAAACTTCTGAACTTTACGCGCTCTATTTACTAAACGCTTATCTTCATCTGAAAGTTCATCCATACCTAATATTGCTATTATATCTTGAAGTTCTTTATATCTTTCTAAAACGTGTTTAACTTTAGAAGCAACTTCATAATGCTCTTTTCCAACTATTTCAGCATCTAATATACGTGATGAAGATTCAAGAGGATCTACTGCTGGATATATTCCAATCTCAACTATAGCTCTTGATAAAACTGTTGTAGCATCTAAGTGAGCAAATGTTGTTGCTGGAGCAGGGTCAGTCAAATCATCTGCAGGTACATATACAGCTTGTACAGATGTAATAGAACCATTCTTTGTAGATGTTATTCTTTCCTGCAGCGCACCCATTTCTGTCGCTAATGTTGGCTGATATCCAACAGCACTAGGTATTCTTCCTAGTAATGCAGAAACTTCAGATCCTGCCTGTGTAAATCTAAATATATTATCAACAAATAATAATACATCTTGACCTTTATCTCTAAAATACTCCGACATAGTAAGTCCAGTAAGCGCAACTCTCATTCTTGCTCCAGGCGGCTCATTCATCTGACCAAACACTAAAGCAGTTTTGTTAATTACTCCCGACTCTTTCATTTCATTGTATAAGTCATTACCTTCTCTACTTCTCTCTCCTACACCTGTGAATACTGAAAGTCCTCCATGTTGAACAGCAATATTATTAATCAACTCCTGAATTAAAACTGTCTTTCCAACACCAGCTCCTCCAAATAAACCTATCTTTCCGCCTTTTGGATATGGAGCAATTAAATCTAAAACCTTAATACCAGTTTCAAACATCTCTGGAGTCAATGCTTGTTCTTCGAAGCTTGGAGCTTCCCTATGTATAGAGTGTCTTTCTTCAGTCTCTACTTTTTCGCCACCATCTATAGTATTACCTAATACATTAAATAATCTTCCCAGTGCTTCTTCGCCTACGGGAACTGTTATTGCGCTACCAGTATCATAAGCTTTAAGACCTCTTCTTAATCCTTCTGTACCTTCCATTGCAATACATCTTACAATATCATCACCAATATGTTGTTCAACCTCTGCAATTACTTTTCTATCGTCAATCTCTATTTCTATAGCATTATATAGACTAGGTAATCCATGAGAATCGAAACGTATATCAATTACAGGTCCAATGATTTGAACAACTTTACCAATCTTATTTTCCATACTATTCACTCCAACTCTACAGCTATTTTAACGCTTCTGATCCACCAATAATCTCACATATTTCATTAGTAATACTACTCTGTCTAATACGATTGTATTTTATTTTCAATTTATCTATTAATTCATTTCCGTTCTTCGTTGCATTATTAGTCGCTTCAATTCTAAAACTTTGTTCACACATTCTTGAATTAAGCATACAATTTAATATTTTTTGACTTAAATAATATTCTACTAATTCATCACAATCTATATTATTGGATATTTCAATTACTTCATTTGTATTCTTTTCATATTTATTATTATCTTCTATATTAAAAGGTAATAATTTTTCAATTACCACTTTCTTCTCAATTGGAGTTACATATTTACAGTACACTATGTTTACTCTACCAATATCTTCACTATTATAGGTTGAAATAATTTTTCTTAAGACCATCTTTGATTCATTAAGGGTTGCTATTTCAGAAATTTCTACAAACTCAGCAATTGTTTCGTATTCTCTTCGTCTAAAATAATCTCTACCTTTTTGACCACAGACCAAAATATAAGGTTTTTCCTCATTATTTTTTATGTCTTGTTCTAATTCTGTAAAAATACCATTATTATATCCGCCGCACAATCCCATATCTGAACTTAATACTACGTACAAATCTTTTTTACTTTTCCTTGCTTTCATATAGTTACTGTCAAATTCTTCATTTGACAGTAACTTATTCATAGTATCCTTCATACTTTTATGGAATTCATTATTTGAATAGAGCTTAAGCTTACACTTTCTCATCTTCGAGTTAGCTACTACTCCCATTGCCTTTGTAATTTTTATAGTATTTTTAATAGACTTCATTCTTCTCTTAATACTAGATAAATTTGCAGAACCCATTTTTATCCTCCAAATTTAGAACTATTTCTCAAGAAATAGCTCTTTATATTCTTTAACTGCCTTGTTAATTAATTCTTTGATTTCATCAGTTAAATCTTTCTTCTCTGAAATCTTATTAAGAATAATACTATAAGAAGTATCTATAAACTGTAAAAATCCTTTTTCGAATTCTCTAATTTGCTCTACTGGTATATCCATCAAATGACCATTTACACCACAATATAGTATTATTACCATACTTTCTACTTGAACTGGTGAATATCTGTCCTGCTTCAGCAACTCATACAATCTCTTACCTTTTTCGAGTTTATTTTGTGAAGCCTTGTCTAAATCCGAACCAAATTGAGCAAATGCTGCCAATTCTCTATACTGAGCTAATTCTATTCTTAAAGTTCCTGATACCTTTTTCATTGCCTTGATTTGTGCATTACCACCAACCCTTGACACTGATATTCCAGCATTTATTGCAGGTCTAAAACCTGAGTGAAATAAATCTGATTCTAAGAATATTTGTCCATCAGTAATAGATATTACATTAGTTGGAATATACGCAGTAACGTCACCTTCAAGTGTTTCAATAATAGGAAGCGCAGTTAAAGATCCTCCACCTAATTCATCAGATAGTCTTGCCGCTCTCTCCAGTAATCTTGAGTGAAGATAGAATACATCTCCTGGATAAGCTTCTCTTCCAGGTGGTCTCCTAAGAATTAATGACATTGTTCTATAGGCAACTGCATGTTTTGATAAATCATCATAAATTATCAATGCATCCTTACCTTGGTGCATGAAATATTCTCCCATACTACATGCTGCAAAAGGAGCCATATACTGCATAGGTGCCGATTCTGAAGCTGTAGCAGCAACAATCGTCGTATAATCCATAGCACCTGTTTTTTCAAGAGTATTGTATATTTGTGCTACAGTAGATCTTTTCTGTCCAATAGCAACATAAATACAAATAACATCTTTTCCTTTTTGATTGATAATTGTATCTATAGCAATTGAACTCTTTCCAGTCTGTCTATCTCCAATAATTAACTCTCTCTGTCCTTTTCCTATTGGAATCATACTGTCTATTGCCTTAATTCCTGTTTGAAGAGGTTCACTAACAGATTTACGTTCTATTATGCTTGGAGCTTCAACCTCAACAGGTCTTCTTTCAGATGTTAGAATTTCTCCTTTACCATCTATCGCCTCTCCTAAAGGGTTAACAACTCTTCCAATTACCTCTTGTCCTACTGGAACATCAACAACTCTACCGCAACGCTTAACGATATCTCCTTCTTTTATCTCCTCGTCATGTCCAAAAATAACACAACCAACATTATCCATCTCTAGATTCAAAGCCATTCCGTAAACATTATTTGGAAATTGTAGAAGTTCGCCTTCCATGCATGATTTAAGTCCATACACTCTAGCTACACCATCACCTATTTGGATAACAGTTCCACTATCAATATTCTCCATTCTGTTTTCGTAGTTCTTTATCTCTTTTTTAATTATAGAGGTAATTTCCCCAGGCTTTATATGCATAGAATCACCTCATCTTTCTATTTGTTACAAAGTCTTTTATTTCTACTAATTTATTTTTTATTGTACCATCCATCACATTATTGCCTACTCTTAAATAAACTCCACCTATTAAGCTTTTATCTATTTTCTCAGATAATATTATCTGCTTGTCATAAATATTAGAAAGCTTATTTGTAAGGTTCTCCCTCTCCTCTTGCTCCAAAGGGATTACAGTTCTTACTTCTGCAGTTAAAGAATTATGTCTTTTAAGATAAATTTTCTTCATCTCTTTAAACTTTTCTTCTGCAAATTCAATACGGCCTTTATCAATTAATATTAGTAAAAAAGATAAAAGATGGTCATCAATCTTCCCTTTAAACATTTTGATAAAAATGTTTCTTTTCTCTTTTGTACTTATATCTGGATGGCTAATAAGTGTTTTACATTCCTCATTATTCTTAAATAAATGGACTATATCTTCAAAATCCTTAAGAAATTCATCCACCTTACCTTTTTCTTCTGCCACATTATAAAGGGCTAAAGCATATCTCTTATCTAAAAACTCATACATTATATAGTCCCTACCTTAGATATAAAATGTTTTATCATTTTCTTTTGACTTTCTTCATCTAAAGAGTCCTCTAATACTTTTTCACATATTTCAACACTTAAATCTATAGCATTTCTCTCGATTTCTCTATTAGCTCTAGCCTTTTCAAGCTGAATGTCAGTAGATGCTTTATCCATAATTTGCTTCGCTTCTTCTTTAGCTTCATTTGTTATTTTTTCTTTATTCTTTTCAGCATCCATCTTATATTCTTCGAAAATACGAATTGCTTTATCTTTTATTTCCTTCATTTCTTGTTCAACACTATTTTTTTCATCAGCAACAGCTTGTCTTTCTTCTTCAATTCCATCGTAAGAATTCTTTATTTCACTTTGTCTATTTTCAACAAAATTATTTACCTTATCAAAGAAAAACTTCTTCAAGATGAAAAACAAAATACCAAAGTTAATTATGGCGGCTATGATGTATTTTAATTCAATATCCAATGTATCACCACCTATCAAAATTCAATATAACTATTTCTAATTTCCAATTAATAACCTCGAACCAAAAATCAGCATATTATGATAATCCCTCACTCCTGGTTACTAATCACAAATAAACTTTTTTTCTTTTCCCTTAATGTACACCAACAAATATTAACATTAATGCTACTAATAAAGCATAAATTGCAGTAGCCTCTGATAACGCTCCACCTGCGATTAATACCTTTAATATCTTATCAGTTGCTTCTGGTTGTCTTGATACACTTTCAACAGCTTTAGCAGTAGCTTTTCCTGTACCAAGTCCCCCTCCTATACAACCTAATGCAGCAATACCCGCAGCAATTGCAGTCATACCTAAAACAAATGAATCACTCATTTTATATTCCTCCTTATAGTTAAATAATTTTTTTTATATTTATGTATCGCGTCCAAACATAGTTAAAAATTGCAAAGCAACAAATTACTTACTGGAAACCTGATACTTAATACCTAATACCTAATTTAGTGTTCTTCAATCATTTTAATATTTAACATAGTTAACAATACAAATATCACCATCTGCAGTGTGCCATCGAATAAATCAAAATAGGCATGTAGTGGTATTGGTATTAGTAACATAGCTGGATTAAATATACTTCCCAACCCTTCATAAACTATTTCCATTATTAACGTAGCAGCAAAAATGTTACCAAACAATCTCAAACTTAAGGAAAAAGGAAAAACAATTCTTTCAACAATATTAATTGGTAACAATACAGGCAATGGCTCTGCATATCCTTTAAAGTACTTCATTATTCCTAGTTTCTTGATTGCATTGGCTTGAATAACTACAAAACTAATAAGACCAAGTCCTAAAGCAACATTATAATCCATTGTGGGAGGCTTAATGCCAAATAGTCCCATTAGATTCAAACATCCTAAATAAATAATTAACGTACCTATGTATGGTATATATTTTTTATGACTCTTACCCATATTTTCAGTTACAGCATTGTTTATTTTTTCTACAATTGCTTCTACAACTACTTGTCCCTTTTTAGGAAACTTTTTTAAATTTATTGTACTTATAATAGCTACTAAACTTATTAGTAAAATAACAACCCACTGAATAAATAAACTTAAAGGTACTTCAAAATTAAAAATACTAAATAATACTTCACTCTCCATCTTCTTCGCCTCACTAATCAATATTTATACCGTAAAGTATTAAACCGATAAATTGGCAGGTATATCCTCCTATATAAGCTAATACACCACCGGCTCCAAACCTATATGTATATACTCCTAAAAAAGCAACAACAGTTATGCGTAAAATCTTTGTTATAATGCTGAGCTTTCTAGTTCTTCCTTGACTCTTAAATGTATTGCAAGTAGAAACAGCGTTAAAAATCAAATTTACCAGCGCTATTGTCAAACCTATTAAGAACGGAAAAAAATACTGTCCTTTAAGTATCAATACTATCAATCCAATTCCTAATCCTGCAAACAAATCATATAACAATAACTTCTTTAAAAAACTGCTCAACTCATAGTTCAACGCATCAACCCCCAAATTCACATGTAAGTCACATCCAAATAAATTTAGATACTATCAAATATTAAATTTCCATAAATTTTAATTTATGGATTAATTTGTTAGCTTAGGCAATAATAGATACATAGCGCTTGTACAAAATACCTTTTTTTTCCTACATTCATGATTATTTGCTACTCACATCAATAAAATATACTCCAATAAAACTCAAAAGTCAAATTTTTTCTCATTATTATCTAAAATACACTTACAATCAAATTTATGTAAAACTACTATATAAATCTCTTTGTAAAATTTACCCTATAGAGTAAACACTATAAAAAAGTCTCCCCTATAGGGTACTTTTATGTATAATGAAATAAATAGAGCGCTTAAGTAGGAGTTGGTCATATGAGTAAAAAGTTATTTCCCGAGGAAGAAATAAAATTATTATCTAAGAATAAATATGTTAAAAAAGTAAGTAGAAAAAGAATCTAGAAAATCTCCTATAAGAGTATTCGAAGAATGCGGATTCGATATAGATGTTATTGGACTCCATCGAATTAGGTCATCTGGTAAGAGATGGCGTGCTTCATATAGGCAAAATGGTGTATGTGGATTGTGTGATACAAGAAAAGCGAATGAAAAGAACTTATCTCTAGAAGAAAAATATGCTCGCCTAGAAGCACAAAATAAATTATTGAAAGCATAGAACTACTTGCTAAAAAAGCTAGATATAATGGAAAGAAAAAAATGTACCCTATAGAGTAAACACTATAAAAAAGTCTACCCTATAGGGTAGTTTTATGTATAATAAAATAAATAGAGCGCTTAAGTAGGAGTTGGTCATATGAGTAAAAAATTGTTTACCGAGGAAGAAATAAAATTATTATCCTGGAATAAAATTCTTTTCTACGACGTCATCTAACCCTAATAAAACTCAATAAAATCACTCAACTTTTCCCTTAGTTATATGTAAATTATATAATACTATTGTAAAAATAACCATAAAACAACATCATTCCACAAACTTATATCCCACACCCCATACAGTAATAATATGATCTGGCTCGGAAGGATTCTTCTCTATCTTCTCCCTAAGATTTCTCATATGCACTGTTATTGTTGGAATATCTTTATCAGAATCATATCCCCATATCTTCTCAAATATAAAGTTCTTTGTGAACACCCTATTTGGATTAGATGCAAGAAGATTTAAGAGATCATACTCTGTTACAGTCAATGATATCTCTTTGTTATTAAGCAACACTTGTCTTGTGTTTCTATTTATGGTTAAATTCTTAAGGATAATTTTATCGTCTTTATCCTCAGTTGTAGCTGTGGAGTTCTTTAGTAGATTATACCTTGCAATATGACCTTTCACCCTTGCCACCAGCTCATTTGGACTAAAAGGCTTTGTCATATAATCATCAAGTCCAAGCCCAAAACCCCTAACCTTATCTATATCACTAGTTTTCGCACTTACAACTATTATTGGTACATCCTTCTCTTTCCTAATCTCTTTGCATATATTAAATCCATCTCTTCCTGGTAACATAAGATCAAGAATAATAAGATTATAATCATTACTAAGAGCCTCTTCCAGCCCTTTTTGTCCATCTGTGATTATATCAACCTCCATATCGTAGGCTTCGAGATAATCCTTCTCCACTTCTGCGATACTTAGGTCATCTTCAACAATCAGAATTCTATTCTTCAACTCTATCAACTCCTCTCGGTAATTTCATATTAATACATAGTCCTGTGAATTCTCCCTTTTCCCCATTCTCAGCCCATACTATGCCCTTATGCTTCTCTATTATCTCTTTCACAATTGATAATCCAAGACCATAACTTCCACATTTAGTTCCTCTAGATTCATCTTCTCTGAAGAACCTATTAAATATCTCTTCAAAGTTCTTATTATTTATCCCTTCTCCATTATCAGTTATAGATACCACACAATAATCTTCTTTTATCTCAACATCAAATAATATTCTAACAGAAATATTTCTAACATACTTTATTGAATTCTGAACCAGATTCATTACAACCCTTCTCATCATATTTACATCCATATAAATATCAATATCTTCCTTAGAATCAAATTCACTAATTAACTGTACATCCTTATCTGCAAAATCAAGTTCCATTTCCAATATCAAATCATTTAAGAAACTTTTTATTCCAACTCTAGTAAAACTAAATTCCTCTTTACTGAAATCCAAATCAGATAATAATGAAAGCTGAGATATCATCTTCTCAATATCTTCTGTTTTATTGTTGATTGCCTCTATATATTTATTGAGTTTCTCTGGAGTGTTAGCGATACCATCAAGTATACCATTGGAGTGTAGCTTAATGGATGTTATTGGGGTTCTAATATCATGAGATATATTTGCCAAAAGTTCCTTCCTATGAGATTCATACTTTTCCTGTATCTCTTTTGATTCTCTTAGTTTATTTATCATCTTATCAAAGGCTTTCCCAACTTCATCTATTTCCATTACAGCACTCTTTTCTATCTTATAATCATAATCATCTTCAATTATTGCATTTGCAACCTTTTCTAATTCCTCAATAGGTTGAATTACCATCTTCTTTAATCTTCGGTTTAAATACTTGCTTAACCCAAGGAATATAATGATTGATATAGCTTGCAAACCCCAAAACTGTATTGCTTCTTCTTTATATAGATTAGCAAAATCATTAAAACTACTATTTCTTGTTATACACATAAAGCTCAGAAAATTAAGCCCCTCAAGTAACATTCCTAATCCAAAAACTGCTACAGTTAAATGTATTAATCGCCTTCTCAATCTCATATTTTTTTCTCCTGCTTTTTTTCTTTTATTATATAACAATCAGACTAACCTCTCTATGATTAGCCTGACTTCTATATTCTTAATATATTATTCTTGTATTAAATATCTAAGTTTATACTATGCTACGTTTAATATCATACCTGTTAAGAAAGATATTAACCATATTATCCATACCCCTAGGCTAAACTTATGGAACTTAGTCATTAACTTCTCATTCTTCTTAGCAAGAACTATTGTAGCCCAAATAGCATGGAATGCCATTAACACTATAGCCGCTGCACCAGTGATTCCGTGAATATCAAACTTAAAACTATCACTCATAATTGACATCATTGTTGTTCCTGTTGTGTCAAATACAAATCCTATCCAGAAAAAAGATAAATTAAACTTAGTTAGTTTCCCCGATATCTTTTCTCCCCAAACTCCAACTGAGTAACATATAAGAGCTAGTACCATTGCGATAATTGACATAATTAACATCATAAAACATCATCCTTCCAAAAGTATATTTCAATCAATTCATTAGTTAAAATTTTTATTATGCTTGTATATTTTTATTTTCATTTTTATTCTTAAACACTCCATAATAAGCAATAAATGCCGCCGCTAAGTATGCTACAGTTTTAGGTATCATTAGCATTCCTATAGTTGGATTTATATGAGCAAATAGTATAACTGGAATATAAAAACCATAAGAAATTAAAATCATAATACCAATCCACTTAAATGTATTATCTTTTTCTTTTTTAGCACTGCTTAAGAATAAACCTGCAACACCTAATCCTAAAATCATTAAAGGAATATTTCTATATATTGCCCAATTAAATGGTGCTACTACACTTGTCCATTCATTGCCTGGTAAAACTAACAGCACTAATCTAACTAATCCACTAGCAAAGAGTATATGTGTGAAATAATTATATTTTTCATTATAACGAACCTTCCAAATTATTAAAAGTAAAACATAAAAAAATGTTACAGTTATGGATGTAGCAAATTTACCATAACCTAAGAGTGCAGCACTTTCTGTTATCCCATCTTTCAAATATGCAACAACTCTAAATCCAACATGCCCTGTATCTCCTATTGCTAAAAGTGCAAAAGTCCATGCTACTAGTTTACCTAGTTTTGTATATTTTGAGTTTAGTTTATTAGCATTCTTAAACATATTGAACACAATAGCCCATAGTGTAATTAAATAAACTATATTAAATAATATCTCCATAATTTCTTTCATGCTTAAATCCATTATCTTCACCCCTATGTTTGGTTATTAAATCAATCTTTCCTTGATCTAATATTATGATATCAATCACTTTCAAAGATATTTGAAAGTAATTCTAAAGAAATTCTAAAGATTTTTTATTAATTCTGATACAAATATAAAGAGTTTTAAAACCATAGAGGCAATATATATATAATTTTACTAAATATTTGAAACTCATATAGATATTCTGTATAATAAAAAAGATACAATTGTAAGAAAGTACGAAGTAAATATAATTTATTTTGAGAGAAGTGATTTTAAATGAGGAAAAAATATTTAATTATTATATTGATTGCGTTTGTTCTTTGCATTACTGGCTGTAGCAAGTCAAGTTCAAATATTGAGAATTATCTTAACAGTGGCACCACAATTGATTCAAATGCAAAAGACATTATGCCCAATCTTGATGATTTACCTGAATATCAGAATATCTCATACAAATATACTCATAAATCAATGTTTATATTTGAATCTGATTCAGTTGCTCTCATTGTGAACTATGATGATAAAACATATAAGAGCGAAAAAGATAAATTAGCGAAAAAATATACTTTTTTAGAAGAAAAAGTGGATTCTGATTATGACGAAAGTAAATATTTTATCCCTGAATATGAGTTTTCAATAAATAGTTATACTTTTAAAGTCGTGGCTTATAACAAAAAAAGTAATACAGAATTCCCAAAATCTTTTGGTATGATCGGAACATCTGAAGAGAAAAAAAGTATAGCATATTTGTATTTTTGTGATTTCGATTTAGATTGTATTGGACAAGAAAATGACAAACACCCTATGGCTGATTTTGTTAAGAATTATTTTGACTACGACTTTTAGCCATGCGTTTTTCATATTATCAACATTATTTTAACAGAGCCTAAGGCATATTCAAATAAATAATTAGTCAGTATGCTAGTCTATTTTGCGAACTGCTTCATCCTTGGAACCCATTGATAGAACTACTATCAGTGGAACCCAACTCTTCGCATTACGCAAAATATCCGTCGCATCTTTGACTTGTTATTTATTTTCATACGCCTAAATTAAAAGGAGCTTAAATACTATGGATAATAAACTAGTTTACATTACTGGTAATCATACTAAATTTGAAGTTGCTTACCAAGTGTTTAAAGAAACAGGAATATTACTTTCACAAAAAAACTTGGATACTCCTGAAATTCAAAGTAAAAGTGTAGAAGAAGTAGCTATGTACTCAGCTATTTGGGCAAGTAAAAAATTAAATGAGGCTGTATTTGTAACTGATGCCGGATTTTGTATTGAAGCATTAAATGGTTTTCCTGGCCCCTTTATTAAGTACACTAATGAATGGCTTTCTGCAGAAGACTATTTGAATTTAATGAAGGGTAAAACTAATCGTAACGTTATAATCAAAGATTGTCTGGCTTATTGCAAACCCAATGAAAAACCTATTGTTTTCACTGGTTCCTTTAAGGGTACATTAGCAATTAAACCCGGTAAAAATATAGGAACTTCAATTGAACAAATTTTTATTCCTGAAGGTTTTAACCAACCTATTTCTGAAATACCAGAAGAAGAAATGATAGATTACTGGAGTAATGGAGATATATTAACTGAATTCAAAAAATATATTTTAGGATAAGAATACAATAATAGGTTGCCTTGTCATAGAAAGTGATTTCTATAATGAGACAACCTCTTCTTTATTTTTCTCTCTTATATTAAAACAATTCAATAACACACAACTGATAATTAACAATATAACTGTTAGTATTATAAATAATATTTCGACTATAGTTATCTTAGTCCCTCTCCAGTTTATTACATTTTAAAATTAGTATTTAATTCTCTACTCTTTCAATCATAGTAAAATTTCATATTTCTTACTCCCCAAAATAATTATTGCATATCTTAACAACATACTTATGCATATCTAAAGTTTCCTCTAAATCATCTACTTCCAGAGAATGACCTGCGTTTTCTATAACTTCTAAATGTATATTCTCATTTTCTTCAATAAGCTGAATATATTCTTTCCCAAATAATTTATCCTTTGATCCAGTTATTACATAACCACCATAGTTATTTATGAAAGGTATTGTATCTTTAATTGGAGTTAAAAATATATACTTAATTTCAATATCATCAATAATATCTATTACTCTTCCTGATACAACAGTACCTATACTTTTTCCTACAAAATAAATTTTATTGTATTTTCTTTCTTCTCTACATTTATTTATTGCTTTCAATGCTTCTTCCGCAGCAATCATTGTTTCTTCACTCAAATCACGCCCAACTAAAGCTGCACCATAATTTATACACAGGACATCATGTCCTTTTAACAAAGCTGCTTTTCTAATATAGTGTAATATTGGTTTATCACAGCTATAATTTCCACCAGGATATATAACCACTAAGGTTTCTGTGTTCTCAGTATGATAAAGATAAAAATGATTTACTTCTTTTTCTGAAGATATTTTAACATTAATATATGATTTTTTAATCATGTAACTACCCCCAATTTAAAATTTAAATATCCCAGCCCCAAAAATCATCATTCCTACCCCCATAACGCATAATATAAACCCACCTGCTTTAGAAAAGCCTATATAAGCCTCTGTAGGTTCTGGGTCCTTCACCCATAAAAAATGTTGTAGTTTAAATAAAGCAACTGGAAATTTAAATTGAATATACCCTAAAACAAAGAATAGTACTGCTGGAAAAAACATCGCTAAATTACCTTTCATATCTTGCAGTGATTCAAATGCTATTGTGATTAACTTTCTATCTGTAATTTCTTCATCCTTAACCTGGAATTGTTCATTCCCTGTACTTATCCTAACAATACCTGTAAAATCATATTCACCATTTTTATCTATTTTATAAAACCCCATATTTTCATAATACCAACCTTCATTAACAGCACCATCTGGATATTCAATCTTTACCATATCTTTTTCATCTTTAGAAAGAAAATCATTGGGCTGTCCAAACACCTTATATTTATTACCCTGAATTTTGATTTCTTTATAATCCTCTTTTTCACTTACTTTTATGGATTTTTTATCTTTTATAGAATAATAATTAATTTCATTGCCATCACTACTTTTCTTAACATATAAATGATCATTTAAATAAAAACATGGTGTAACTGAATTTTTAAAAGCAATAATAAATATCGCCATAATAAATAGTAAAAATAATACCTTTAATACTCTTTTAATTTTCAATTTACCCATCCCTCCTTTTAAATTCAGTTATTTTTGCAAATATTAATTTATCATGTAATTCATCTTCTATCCTCCAAGACAGATTAAAATAACTTTTTATATGTCTTATAAACTATATACATGCAGTTTAACTCAAGTATATTATAGTCTATTTTATAAAATTTTTCCATATAACCCTAAGTTTTAAACAGAATATTTATGAAAATATAAGAACAAAATAACTATGAAATAATGTATCTATACTAACAGGAGGACTGCTAATGAATGATTTAGGTCTAGTAAATGAAAACAAATTAGGTATAACTGAAGGCCATGAAGAAATTAAAAAGGCTATTGACGGTCAGTTTAGAGGTGAAACTGGTGAAATAGGATTATATTTAGCTATGGCAAAGATGGCTCAAAGAGAAGGTTATCCTGAAATAGGTGAAGTTTTAAAAAGAATCGCGTGGGAAGAAGCAGATCATGCAGCTAGATATGCTGAATTAAATGGAAAGATTTCATGCCTTACAAAAGATAATTTAGAACAGATGTTTAAGGGTGAAATAGGTGCTAATAAATATAAAACTGATTTAGCAGCTAAATGCAAAGACGCAGACCTTTGCGAAGTTCAAGATTTCATAAATGAAGCAGCAAAAGACGAGGCTAGACACGCACAAATGCTTAAGGGTATGTTAGATAGATACTTTAGTTAAAGAAATGAATAATTGATAATGTATAATGGAAAATAATGAATGTTTCTGCTTTATGGCAGAAACTACATCTTATTGTTCTTTAAGACAAGGGGCTTTTACTCATTTTATCTGAGATAAAATATTGTATTTAAAATTCAAAGTTCCATATTAAGTGAAACTCACAAAATCCTCCTATTCCCTGAACAATAAAACTAATATTTCTCGCAGAGAAATCTCCTCCATTATACATTACGGTTTTGTTAAATTCTCAATTATTCATTTCTTTTAACCGGTATCCAAATCTCTGCAGTAAACTTATTCTCCCCTATTTTATAATACATCTCAAATTCTGGGCCATCAGCACACTCATATCCTGAAGTTGGGAACCATTCTGGATAAATTCTTTTCCAGATTGCTTGTATCTTTTCTGTTCCATCCTCTGGAGTATGAGGCTCTATTGGGAAAATCGCCCATGTTAATTCTGGTACTTCGATCTTTACGAATTCCTTATCAACTCCACATTTAGGTGTATATTGGCAAACCATATATTTAAATGTTCCATCTTTTTCATAAGCATAATTAGCAGCATTCAACAATCCTTCTTCATCTTTTGCTGCATTAGAAATACGCTCAAGACCTCCATTTTTTTCAAGTTCCATCCAGAATTCTGGTATCTTCTTATAACACTCTCCACCTGTTAAGCTCACTGTTTTCTCCAAACCAAATACTGAAAAAGCTTTTTTCTTTTCAATTTTAAAATTCATACATTCATCTCCTCTAATCGATATATGGAAGGAAATTCGTGAATATGACTTCAGGTGTACCCCCATCTTTCTCGCCTCAGTGGGTGTTACTCCATGTTGTCGCTGAAAAGCACGGGTAAAAGCATCTGGTGATTCATAACCGTATTTCATACCTAGATCAATTATCTTGAGATCACTATTTTGAAGTTCAAATGCTGCTAGAGTTAATTTTCTCCTGCGAATATACTCTGATAAAGGTGTTCCAATTATGAAAGAGAACATTCTCTGAAAATGATAAGTTGAACAATACGCTCGCTTTGCAATCTCCTCATAATCAATGTTATTCTCAATGTTATCCTCAATGTAATCCAATGCTTCATTCATTCTATTCAGCCATTCCACATTAATCTCCTCCTTACGATTATAAGTATATCTTTTATGAACTCTTTCAACCCGTCATTAAGTGCACTAAAGTGCAGGATATATTTTAATATTTAACATTCCCAATAAATACATTATATTACATGAGACATTTCAACCCAAGTCCACTCCATATCTCCATAAACTTACATTTAATAGAAAACTTTTATTTACTTTTCACAAAACCATCTGTATAATACAAAATAAACTATTACTAGATTATAAAGGGGTATAGATATGGATCGCTTGGAAGAAAAGTTATTTAGAGAAGCTTTAGTTGAAGGAGATATTTCAAAACTAAAGAAGGTTTCAAAAGGAGATGTCCATAATCACTGTGGACTAGGTATGCGTTTCTCAACCTTCAATAAATGGGCAGGTGGTAATGTTGTTCCCCCATCTAAGAAAATAGACGGAATACGTGGACTTGATGAATATCTATTTGGAGAAACTATGAAATATATTAAAACTGCTGAAGATCTTGAATTTTTGATTGAAGCGACTATACTAGAAGCAATAGATGATGGTGTTAAAATACTTGAGCCTAGTATAGATTGTAGTTGGTTAACTTTCTTTAATAGCCAGGAAGAATATTTCAATGCTATTCGTAAAATAAAAGAAAAGTATAGTGACCTTATAGATTTAAGACCTGAGGTTGGAATGCCTAAAAGTATAACTGAAGAAAAAATGAATAACCTACTGATTCCTTGTATTGACAGCGGTTTATTCAAATCTATAGATTTATATGGAGATGAGTCATTCAATGATTTTGAAAGATTTAAAGAATATTATGTTTATGCTAGAAAAAAGGGCTTAAAACTTAAAGGCCATGCTGGAGAATTCAACGGACCTGAGAATGTTAGAAAAGCTATTGAGATATTGGATTTAAATGAAGTTCAACATGGTATTGGTGCTTCCACAGATGACTATTTATTAGATCTTATTAAAGAAAGAGATATTAGATTAAATGTTTGTCCAAGCAGTAACTTTATATTAGGTGCAATAAGTGATATAAAATCTCACCCTATAAGAAAGTTGTTCAACAAAGGAATTAAACTCTCAATAAATACTGATGACCTCCTTCTATTCGATAGCGGAGTATCTGAAGAATTCTTATATCTTTATAATCACGGTGTTCTTGACGTGGACGAGTTGAATGAGATTAGAAAAATGTCCTTGAGATAAATTTATTTAGGAACAGCTTTATTTGTAAGGATTATTGAAGCTTTTGAATAGATTTAAGATATATACCAAAAGAACAATTACAAAATTGTAATTGTTCTTTTGGTTTTTCTATTATTCAGAACACTCAGTTATAACTGATTTTATAGTTTTTATCACCAATTTAGGATCGTCTTTATGTATTGAATGACTTGAATTATTCGCAACAATTAGCTCACTTCTATTAGAAAGTTTTAGTTGTCTCTCTTTCAATTTATCAACTTCTATATGAAATACATTTGCATCTTCTGCAGGTATATCATTTCTTATTAATCTCTCATTACTAATATTTCTATCACATATCATAACCTTAAGAGGAATATCACATATGAAGCTTTCCCCATCAATAATTATATTATGATTTCTTAGACTGTTAAACTCACTCCACATTGCATGAAATATATCTGGTTCGCTGAATATACCTTTATTCCCTTCTTCAATTAGTTGTTCCTTTGTCTTAATCGACATATCCTCTAAATTTTGAATTTGTCTATCAGTATTATATTTATTATCTATTGAAGTCATAGACTTTTTAAGCATTTCTATTTCCCTATATTCTAAAGGAGAAGCATCTACTAATACCATACCCTTAATTCTACCTGGATTTTTCATAAGTAATTTCTGTGCACATGCCCCACCAAGTGAATGAGCAATCAATATTATCTTCTCATGGATTCCTTCAACTTCAAGTAACTCCTCAAAATCTTTAATAATTTCATCAAGTCCTCTTTTTTCATCTCTATCAATAGAACTTCTTCCATATCCCGCTCTATGATAAAGTATAACTGTGTTTTCTTTAGAAATTTCCTCTGCTATATCTATCCAATCATCTATACACTCACTTAACCCAAATTCAAATACTACAGTGTGAGCACCATTTCCTTTTCTCAATACCTCTAATTACTTGTCCCTTATTTTAACTAGTTTTGTCTCCATTTTCTTGCCCCCAGTTTTTGTTTGACAATCTCCATCATTCCCAAGTATATCTAATCTTTTCTATTAATTATTAAATCTTTCTGTAAATAACTCATTATATTCAACACCATCTTTTAAGAATAAACTCTCAAAAATAGTTACTTGTTTTACTTGATCTTCAAAACAATTGTTTTCCATAGATTCTGTATTATAACCATCTACTAGTTCAACATTTCTTCCCAGTGTTATATGAGGTTTATAAGCTCTTCTTTCTGAATATAGTCCAATTTTACTCAGCTCATTACTTAATTCCTTTTGTAGTCTTACTAGCTTATCATTCTGTTCAATCTTTGCAAAATAAAGCCTCTTATTATTGTTCTCAAAAAATCCGATACCTTTAACTACAATATTAAATCCATTGAATTTCCTAACTATATTTTTTATTATTTTTTCTATTTCTCCAGCTTTGCTTTCATTTAATTCCCCAAGAAAGTTAAGGGTAATATGAAGGTTCTCACTTTTTGTAAATCTTCCACGGTTACAATTATTTTCTATCTCTGTTTGCATTTTTCTAAGAAATTCTTTTAACTCATGACTCAATGGAATACCTATAAAAATCCTCATCAGCTATTCTCCTATTTACTTTTTTATTCTATTTTACTCTAAATCTGGCTTAATCATTCTATTAAAGATATTATAACTATTTACTTAACTAGAAAAAAGGTAGAAAACAATCTTAATTATCTTCTACCTTTTTAAGATATGTTATTTATTGTATAATTTTACAATGAACTGTACAAATAAAATATTAGGAGATATTAAAATGAATTTTAAAGAAACATTAGATTTACATCTACAATCTATTTCAAATAAGAATTTTGATCTTTTTATTTCAACTGTATGTTTAGATAAGATAACATTAATTATGCCTAATGGTTCTCTTATTAATAATTATGATAATTTTATTACTCTACACAAAAACTGGTTCTCTGATCCAGATTGGTCTTTGAACTACACTCTAATAAATACTGTTGAATCTTCTGAAATGAGTTCAGCCCTTTTCTGAATCTCACATGACTGAAGTCGTGCGGTTCTTATTTCATTAAGCTTCGCCTATACTCTCAATACATTAGTAATTGTTTATCGTTTTAATAATTAAAACATATTTAAACAACCCTCATAATATTTACAACATATAGGAACTCACTTAAATACAGTAAGACTTTCACTACCAATAATCCCATTGGATTAATTGACGATAGTATAAGGCTCGATTCAAAACCTTATAGTAAATTATTTAAATTCCAAAACTACTAACAAACTTATAATTATCTTTCTTCAATTCTTTTAATCTCTGAATTTCTTCATCGTGTAACTCTTTAAATTTTTCAAAATCACAAATCATATTTTCTCTATCTATACTATTTAAATTTTTCACAATCACATTTTTAATAATGAAGCTACTATATAAATCTCTTTGTATCTTAAATTCACCAAAATCATTCCATCTTTCTGATAAGGATTTTTTAATATATTTATCTTCAATGTGATTATATTGACTTGCTTTTACATTTTTAGTGTCAACTTCGTTCAATTCTAACCCTTCATATTGTAATTTTCTATCTATAATAGTTAATAACATGGAAGGTGCTTTATTAGCTAAACTCTTACCAAATCTCTTCTTTTTATTGAATTTACCCTTCTTGTTTTTTGTAGTATTTTTAGCTCTCTTCTGCAATCCTTTATAATTCATATCTTCAACTAGAATTGTATCACCTAATGAAATTATATAATTAGCTAAAATTTCATGTGATTGCTTTCTGATTACTTTTTGTTTTCTTTTAATATCACTTAATCTATTTTGAGTTCTAATATACTTATTTGATTTATTCCAAATTAATTTAATTCCTATTTTAATAGTTCCATCTTCATTATAATTACTAGGATTATTAGACCTTCGTTGCCTATCTAATGTCCTTTGAAGTTTTCTTTCAATCTTATAAATATTATTAATTTCAGGACATAACTCAAATAGCTTTACTGAATAGTCACTAGCTACAGCTATTGTTTTTGTACCTATATCTAGACCTACACTTCCTATACCAACCCTTCTTTTAATCTCACCAGTTTCTTTATTAACCTTTATAGGTGGTATTCCTTCTAAAACTAATTGAACATAATATTTATATTTACCTCTAATTAATCTCCTTATTACCCTACAATATTTCACTCTGTCTTGTAATGCCATTTGAGCGTAAGTATCATTATTCTTAATAATTACAGGTATTTTTAATTCATTCCAAACAATATTCCCCATACCATCATATTTCAATCCAGATTTATTCCATTTTCCTTCAAGTGAATTGAATTCATTATATTTTTTAAAATATATTCTATCAGCTTCACCTTTTAAAAGTTTATCAATGGCTTTCCATGCTCTTGAAGCTATTGCTTGTGCTGTTTTGTTATCTATATTCTTCTTGAAAGGCTTATATAGTGGTGTAGTATAGTTAATTAAAGCATATTCATTCAAACCAAATTCTGCATGTATTGAATTTAACTCTTTATAAAGCTTCTTCTTTTCAGCTTCTATGATCTTTAATTTCTTTTTATCTTTGCAATTCTTAATTTTTTTATTTATTTCTATTATTGAATTTTTAACTTTTCTATAATATTTTCTTTCAATCATAGTTTTGTGTTGTTTTAATGAGTGACCTAATATAGCATTGTATAATTTTCTTCCAATTTCTAATCTCTTATTTAAAATTCCTTCTTGTTGCTCATTAATTTTAAATTGCAATTTCAGTACATATGAAGGAGTTTTAGTCCTATTTTTACGCTTCTTTTTATTTTTATAATTTCTCACTATACCCACCTACCTTTCTATTGTATTTTCTGACTCTGAATATACATATCCACGACCTTTATTTACCGTCGACACAATCACCAATTCCTTACATACCATACTAACATGCGTATTAGCACCAAATATGTGTCTATAGTATATTATACCCAGTAATTGCTTAGCATATATATTATATTTGCCTCCCTAACTCATGACTGAAGTTACGAGTGTGCGATTGGATTTTATCAATCGATTATTCAGATTGTGATGAGAATGGTAATTCAATATCTATGACATATTATTTAAACTTAATATTCCAATATATTGATGGTAAATGGCTACTTGTTCATGATCAAAACACAATATTTAATAAATAATTACCTTCACTATCTAAATAACAGCAAAATAAAATCGGCTGATCATATCAACCGATTTTCATTTTGCGTGTCCACTTATCTAGTATATAGGCAGAATATGCTTTATTTAATTACTTTATATTTTCAAGAATAACATCTAATCCTTCTTTTACTTTCACATTTCCATTAATCGAAAAATTATTTTCCAAGGTACTATCTTTTTCTTTAAGGATAATATTGTAGTTGTCAATCTCATTCATATTATTGTACTCCAAAACAAAAACATTTATGCTCGTTGAAAGTAAAGCAACCACTAAAGCTATTCCTGCACCAAAACCTTTTAATGTTCTATTCATCATTAGCTTTACCCCCTAAATCCCATAATTGTTTGAACTTTTAAATTAAAAATTAATCTACTTCAACCTATTGATTTTTAGCATGAACATATTATATTTCATTGGAAATACCATAACAATATTAACTTGATGGTTGAAAAACATTAATTTGGAATCCACCCTTGATATTTGTAACTATTCCTTAACAAATAATCATCTCACAAGCATTATACTATTATTATGAATTTAATACATTATTTTCAAATAAATTTAACTACATTATTAATAATCAATGATTGATTTCGTAATCTCTTTGATTATTGATAGTTTTAGGAGGCGTTTATGAAACATCTAAAAAAATTTACATGTATTATATTACTATGTCCCATCATGCTACTCAGCGGTTGTATTTTCAATAATTCAAAGGTTAATAATGAAAGTACATTGAATGAGCAAACTTCTAGTGAGGATGATGGTAATGCAATTTATCCTCTTGGTGATAAATTAGATTTATACACTGGCATGACTCTTGAAGAAGCTAAAGAAGTTATCCAGGATAAGTATAATCTAATTAACCAAATAGAGATAACATCCTCTCAAGAATTCATCTCATGGGGTGACACTGAACTAACTATATCCCTTTCTGATAATACAGATATAAATGACACAAGTAATATGCTGAACTTAGTATTTGATGCAAAAACCTCTGTACTATATTCCATATATGCAATTGGTGCTTTCCCTACTGCCTTAGGTTTACAAAATGACACTTCAATAGATATAATGAAGAAACTCTATGGGAATGACTATATTACTTATACCTTCACAAACTATGAAGGGGATAGCGTTATCGTTTATGAATATAAACTGGAAAATAATTATTTAAAAGTTAGAGAAGTTAATGATAAGGTATCTTTTTGGGAGATATCAATGTTTGGAGAATATCAAAATACTCGGTTTGAATATAATAATACCTTTCAGCTTAATATAAATAATTTCTGTATAGACCTTGAGATGCCGTTATCACCCCATTTCCTTGAGAAGCTAAATAAAGATGAGCTTTCATTATTGCGTAATGCTTATTATGCACGACATGGTCATATCTTTAAAACACCAAAATACGCAAATTTCTTCTCGGAATATTATTGGTACGAGCCCTTACATGAGCATGTAGATAATCTACTAACTGAACTAGATAATAAAAATGTAGCATTAATATTAGAATTCGAGAAAAAATAACTTATAAATAGCATTGACTCTAACGGAACGTAATAGTTTATAATCAAAATTGAGGTGATAATGAAATGCAAAAAATGATCACAGTAAATGAAGTTGCTAAGCTTGCCGGCATAAGCGTTAGAACTCTGCACTATTATGATGAAATAGGATTATTAAAACCTAAGCATAAAACTAATTCAAAATATCGTTTATATGGTGAAAAGGATTTAGAAAAGTTATGGCAGATATTATTTTTTAAAGAACTTGACTTTCCTCTTTCTCAAATAAAAGAAATACTAAATAATCCTAACTTTGATAAAAATCAAGCTTTAGAGAGTCATAAAAAATTATTATTAGAAAAAAGAACAAGAATAGATAAAATTATCACTTCAATTGATGAAACTATTATGAAAGGATTTGAAAAGAATATGATAAAAACATTTAGTAATGAAAACTATGAAAAATATAAAGAAGAAGCTATACAGAAGTATGGAGATACAGCAAAACAGTCATATAACAGAACATCAAAATACAGTAAAGAACAGTGGGTAATTATACAGGAAGAAGCTACAAATATATATACTTCACTTGCAGAAAATATGGATAAAGGAGCCGCTGATGAAATAGTACAACGATTAATTGCTCAGTGGAAAAATCATATAACCAAATATTATTATGATTGCACACTAGAAATATTTAAGGGGTTAGGACAATTATATGTTGAAGACGAACGCTTTACAAAAAACATTGATAAAACTAAAGAAGGTTTAGCTTCATTTATGAAGGACGCTATGGATTACTATTGTGAAAAAAATAAGTAAAGGTACTAAATAAGGGAGACCACTGAAAATTAATTTTTCAGTGGTCTCCCTCTCAAGATACCTTTTTTAATCTAATAAATTTTTAACTTCTTCAAATAAATCTTTATCTTGCTCTATAAGTTCTTTACCACCTATAGTTGTAATTCTTCCGTTTTTAATTCCTTCTTCAAATAAATCCCCATAAGCTTGTACATCTTCTACAGTCATATTTAAGATTTCATCTAATTCCTTTAAATAATCAATCTCACTTAAACTAGCGAAATACATTCCATCTGCTTCATTTGCTAAATCGTATACAGATTTTGGCATATAGAACTTTTTAAGTGCATCTAATTTATATTGATTTAATTTTGCTTCATAGTTTTCTTTATTTCTAAGATATTCAGGTAATCCTTTAAAATCTTCAAAAGAATCCTTTAATCTTGGATCTCTATATGTTCCAAATGCAATAGTCCCTTTATCACTACCTATCATAAATGCTCCGTAAGCCTTTCCTTTAACTCTATGAGAATTAAATAAGAAATCATTTACAATAGCAGTAATCACCTTATTATTTGAATCTAAGTTAAATCCTAAATCCTTACTATTGAAGCTTAATACATTATAATTAACTAATGATTGTGCCACAAAAGCTGTATCCTTATCTTCATTATCAAAAACATAATTTTGACGCTTTTTATCTTGTCTAGGCATTTTATGTGGAGCTAACATTTTGAAAGCTATTCTATCACTTTCAATATCATTAATAAATTCTTTAAAGTTCTTCTCAAAAACTGGATAATCTTTTTCTTCAATTGTTACAGAAACAGTAAGACTTTCTGTATCAATTATATTTTGATATACATCCTTTAAATTCTTTGTTATTTCATCATATTTCTCATCAAAGTTTGTATATAAATCATTAATAAACTCATAATACTTTAACCCTGATATTTCTTCTTCATATGCTGATGAATTAGAATCTCTTAAGAAATTCTTTGAAACTGCATAATTTAATAAGTTGTTATCCAATTGCATTTCTATAGATGTTTTTGATTGTGTAATTAGGTTTCTTAATTTTTCTTTATCATCAAAGTTTGCATTAAGAATTAATTCCCTTATTAAATCTAAAGTCTTGTCCATATTTTCATTAAGTGATATAGCTGAAACTTGGAATACTGGTTCATAAGTATTTTTATGATCCCCACCTCTAACATAAGCAGCATAGCCAATACCATTAGTATATTTCAATGTATTACTAACAATCTCATTATTTTTATAATTTTCAGTATCTAGTCCTCCAAGAATACTTGAAAGAAGCTTTATGTACTGAATTTTATCTTGCTCTATTGAATTTGTGTTAAATAATAGTTTTATACTATTTGTTCCATTAGTGTTTATTGGATGATATAAAACCTTAATTCCATTTACTCTATCAATTTCAGTTGATGCAATATTAACCTTTGGATTTAATGCTTTTGTATCTAAAAGTGGTAATCTATCTAATACTTCTTTAGATTCTTTAGTATTTCTCCAAGCAGTTAATTCTTCATATTCTTTTATAAGAGTTTTTACTTCTTCATTACTTAATGATTCTTTATATTTCTGTAACTTCTCAGCTTCTTCTTTTAAATCTTTTTCATTTAATCCAGGTACGGCATTAAGAGTAACTAATGAACTATACTTATTATTAAGTATTTTATCTTCGATAAATTTCTCAAAATATTTTGTATCTACAGCTTTTTTAACTTTATTAAGTGCTTCATCTTCTCCATTAAAATATTCAAAGATATCTCCATCATAAGTAAATACTCTTGAAGCTACTTGGAAAATATTCAAGCCAGTAGATTGAGTATACGACTTTCCTAATTTTTCTTGTAAGCTAAAATTATTAATTGTAGATTCTAATAATTCTTCATCTATTCCTTCTTTTAATACCTCTTCTAAAGCTTCTCTTACTGTTTTCTCAAATAAATCCTTCTTAGTATGATCAGTATTAAGAGCTATGAAAGAAAATACTGATTGTGCTTGTGAGAAAGATGGATTTGCTATAACATTACTAAATCCTGCTTCTATCATCTTCTTCTGGAAAGATGAGTTGTTATTTCCTACTACTAAAACATTAAACATATAAGCTGCATATAAATCATCTAAGCTATTTGCATCTCCTAATACATAGTTAAGAGCAATATAATCCAAATTTTCTGTTGGTTGTCCTTCTGCAGAACCATATTCCTCTGAATATTCCTTTTTTTCAGTGTAAGGCTCTTGAGTCTTTATAACTACTTTATTTTCTTTATTTTCAACATCTTTAAAAAACTCTGAATTTATGTGCTGTAACTTGTCTTCTATTGGTGTATCACCATAAATGAAAATAAAACTATTTGAAGGTTTGTAATACTTATTATAGAATTCAACAACCTCTTCATAAGTTAATTCTGGAATGTGTTTAGGATCCCCACCTGAATTATAGTTATAAGTAGTATCTGGGAAAAGACTTCTGTTAATTGCTAAAATTAATTTTCTAATAGAATTACTAGCATTACCTTTCATTTCACTAAGAACTACACCCTTAGCCTCTAATGTATCTTCTTCACTTTCTAGCTCATAATGCCATGCTTCTTCTTTAAAAATATTCTCAGATGACTTAATCTCTGCATTAAATGCCATGTCTAAATAAACATCCATTAAATTTTTGAATTCTTCTTCATCTACAGTTGAGAATGGATATACAGTTCTATCAGAGTAAGTTAATCCATTCATGAAGTTGGCTACCGACCCATTCATAATTTTAAACACCAATTGTTTTATTGGATATTTTTTTGATCCACCAGTTAATAATGCATGTTCGAAAACATGTGGTGTACCTTCATCATTATCTATTGGAGTTTTAAATGACACGGAAAAAAATTTGTTAGGATCACTATTTTTGAACTGAAAAACAGTTGCCCCAGTTTTTTCGTGTACAAATAATCTCCCTAATGCATTATAATCCTTTATCTCTTCTTCTTTTACAAGCTTAAATCCATTATAAACTTGTCCTTCTTTATATTCTGTTGCTTCACTTTTTTTTGTTACCTTTGTGTTTTCTTCTGCTAAAACATTTGTAATAGGATTAACAAATGTTACAAATGAAAATAAAAACAGCATAACAATGCTTAATTTCCTTAGATTTTTCATAAAAATCCCCCTTTTAAATTTTACATCTGCTTCAAATGTATACTATATCTAGTTTATAAAATTAAACCCATTATGTCAATAATATGCATTATAGTCCTTCAAATACCATATTCACTTCTCCACTTCCTTCAGTGGCTTAATAAAAATGTAGCATTAATATTAGGATTTAAGAAAAAAAGTGACCCCGAGATTTAATATCTTCGGAATCACTAATACTAATAAATCCATTGAACAAACCTGAATCTATTTCCATTAAAATTTTTATCAATTTATTATTTCAAATTCTTATTCTTTGCTTTATTCTTCTCGAATTTTTTCATGAAACTTTCTTCCAAGTCAATATCTAAATATGATGCTAATTTCAATGTTTGCCAAAATACATCTGCTACCTCATCTTCAATATCAGAGGGTTCAGTAGAATATTTCAATGAAGCCCTTTTTGTTTCTTTATGCAAAAGTGTTCTTGCTACCTCCCCCATCTCCTCAATCAAATGCAAAAATGCATGAGTTGGTATAGTCTCTATTTCAGTGTATCCAATCTTCTTCAAGTGATCATAAACAAGTTCTTGTGCCTCTTTAATCTCCATTGTTTCATCCTCCTAACTTAATTTAATACATATTGTGTATAGAACATTATAGCTTGTTTTTTTTAATAATCCAATTATATTGCCTTTCTCAAAAAGTCATCATAATTTCCTTGAAAGTTTCTAACTCCATTTTCATTTAATAACATGACTCGATTAGCTACTTTATTTATGAAATATCTATCATGAGAAACAAATATTATTGTACCATCATATTTACTTAGAGCTTTTTCTAAAATTTCTTTACTGTATAAATCTAAGTGGTTTGTAGGTTCATCTAGTATTAGTAGATTTGCCTTCTTAAGCATTAGTTTTGATAGAGCAACACGAGCTTTCTCTCCCCCACTTAAATCTCCATTTTTCTTAAAAACATCTTCTTTAGAAAATAAGAAATTACCTAGAATTCGTCTAACTTCAGTTTCCTTTATCTCTGGGAATTCATTTCGCATTTCCTCATATATGGTATTACTTTCTGTTAACCTCTCATGCTCCTGATCATAGTAACCTATCTGAACATTTCTTCCCCAATTTAATAAACCTTTTTCTAAAGCATTATCTCCAATTAAGGTTTTTAATAAAGTGGATTTTCCTATACCATTTGGTCCTATTAATGCAACTTTATCTCCTCTTGTTAATTTAATATTCAAGTTTTTAATTAAGTCTATTCTATTATCTTTTGAGCCTACTGATATTGTGGCTTCTCTAAGTCCTAAGACATCTTTATGAGACTTAAGATTAACTTCAAACTTCATATTTACTCTCTTTAAGTCTTTTAAAGGTTTATCAATTCTCTCAATTCTATTTAATGCATTACGCTTACTTTTAGCAGCCTTTGATGATGTTGCTCTTACTATATTTTTATCTATAAAGGTCTGAAGTTTTTTTATTTTTTCCTGCTGTTCTTCATACTCTTTTTCATAAAGTTCTTCTGACTTATCTTTAAGTTCTACATATTTAGAATAATTACCTGTATATCTTTTTGAACTTCCTCTTTCTATTTCATATATAGTGTCAACTAGTGAATCAAGGAAATATCTATCGTGAGAAACCACTAATACTGCCCCTTTATAATTTTTTATGTGGTTCTCAAGCCATGCTAAAGCCTCAAAGTCAAGATGATTAGTTGGTTCATCAAGCAATAGTATATCCGGTTCCTGTAATAAAATTTTAGCTAAAGCAAGTTTAGTTTTTTGTCCTCCACTTAACTTTGAAATCTCCATATCTTTTGGAAAATCTCTAAATCCCATTCCATTTAGAACATAATTTATTTTTGTCTCTATCTCATATCCACCATGTAAATTAAAGTAATCCATCTTTTTACTATATAACATCATTAACTTTTCCAATTTACATGGATCATTATAAATCTCTGGCTTTGCCATATCTTCTTCAAACTTTCTTAGTTGTTTTTCAACATTCAATAAATCTTTAAAAACCTCTAACATTTCTTCTTTAATACTATTTTCTAAATTAAGTCCACTATCTTGTTTTAAATATCCAACTTTTATACCCTTTTCTACAACAACTTCACCATCTTCATGTGAAATATTTCCTGAAATTATTTTTAAAATAGTTGATTTCCCAGCACCATTAACTCCAATCAACCCAATCTTTTCTTTTTTCTCAACTTTTAAATTAATATTAGAAAGTATGGTTTCACCATCAAAACTAATACCTACATTCTTTAATTGTAATATCATTTCTATCTTCTCCTTATTTTAAAAACAGAAAAGGAAAGAGAACAATAAAGCGCTCTTTCCTTTTTGTTATATTTTTTATCTGTATTGTATAAGCCCATACAAATTAAAAAAGAGTCCTCAATGTGTTTTCATAAAATTCTTATTAAATTGATTTAGTTATAATTCTGAAGACTTCTCCATAATTCATCTAAATCATAATAAGAATTTCATAATGACACATATTAGACTCTTCTCATCTGAGACTAAAATTGATATCACTATATAAAGAATGATTATATCCATTCCAAAAAACAATATTAAAAAAGGGAAGTTGATAGTAAAGTACAACTTCCCTGCTTATCTAAATTTATATACTTTCTCTATTAGAAATATAAAATCTATGAAAAGAGTCATATTACTTCACTACGAAATTCTTATTATTTTGATTTAGTTAAAAAAGGGCAGACTTCTCCCGTCGTAAACTAAATCAACTACAAAGAATTTCATAATTACACATTTTAGACTCCCAACTCCTTTATATATCTTGGTCTTATACATTTTATATTACTTTAACATATTTCTTTAGTCAACTTATTGCGCGTTAATTTTTCGAATATTCACAAAAAATTAATATCTTTTCACAGACAAACTGTCAATGAAAATTCAAAGTAAAATTTTTGTGCCACTCTTGGACTATACACTTACTTTAACTCATATGCTAAGTGCTCTTTATATAATAATCACTATATGGAATAATCTCATAATTTTTTAGTCTTTCATAATTACTATTTTTTAAGCTTAAAACTCTTTGAATATCATCTTGTGTAGCTTTGGTAATAATATTGTTAATATCAAAGTCTGAATAGAAATTATTTGTTGCCATATTAAATATTTCAGAAAATATCTTTTCTCTTTCCAAAAATGAAATGATATCAACCCTCAATATACCAATCTGACAAACACCATCTAAAAATCTTGTTTTATTAGGAACAGGTGCTATTTCAATAGTGCCAATAACCTTATTTGTTGGTTTATAAGTTACACTCCATCTAATATAAAATTTTTCATCAAACTCCTGTTCCCAACCTCTTATCCCTTGCTTTATAACTTCGATACTATGACAATCCCATTCCCCACCACAATTATCATTATTCATATGACTTTTAGTAATTGGATCTGAATAACATTGGAACAGTTCAACGGCATCTTCAACCTTGATTTTTGTAAATATTAGGTTCTCAGTTTCATAAACTGGACATATTTCAAAAGGACTATTATGTTTCATTACTAATTCTCCCCCTCCATAAATTAAAATTATTTATATTCTCAACTTTTACTGTGTACATTATAATTCTTATTTAATTATTTTATTTAAACTCTCTGTGTGAATACCGTCAGCTTGAAGGTATTCGCAAAATATTTTCAAACTCTTTTCAACCGAGAGTTTCATATCTTCAGTTACTGTAATTCCCTCTTCCCACCACCAGTTTTTTATTTCCAATGGTTCGTTTCCTCTCTGCTTTTCAGGTTCAAATCTGGCTACTAATTGATCACCGTAGAGCACGGGGAGTACATAATACCCAAATTTACGTTTAGCTTTTGGTACGTATACTTCCCAGCTGTACTTAAACCCAAAGATTTTTTCAATCATTCCTCTATCCCATAACAGGTTATCAAGGGGTGCTAAAAAATGCATTGAAGGTTCATCTTTTTCTTTAACCCCATCCAAGAACTTAAGATCTTCAGTTCTTATGTAAAAAGTCTCATCAATTCCTTGAACAGCCAAAGTTGTGATGCTTTTTTCCTCCACTAATTCTGTTAGAATTGAAGTTCGTAATTTCTTATCTGAGAGGAAATGCCCAAGCCATCCACCCCCACTACGTCCCCATATCAATCCAACACTGCCTATTCGCCTTTTAACATACCATTTATAAAAATCTTGATCGATATCAAATGGCTCTGGAGAATCTATCATTTTAGGTGGCAGAAGATTTTCAATTAAATCATAGATTTTCTGTGTGTTATTCTTCCCGTAAATTCCTAACTCCCCACAGTTAAACATATAATCCAATGCTGCACTGGATAGCTTTCTATGTCCCCAGCTCCCTTTACCACATGAACCTATATTGATTTTACTGGATTGAAGTGGTCCCTTTTGCACTAATATATCACGTATCTCTCCCGTTAGTTCCAATGCTTTCAATGATCCTCTATTACGCAAGGTTCCTTGCACTGATTTGTCCCTTTCTTTTCTCACTCGATGAAAAAAAGCCCAATCCTCTTGCCGATAGATAGCCATCATTTTATCCCAGCCATCAACTAAAGAACGCTCACTATAGAGCATCTTCTCCAAAACCAAAGGTGAATAACCAGGAATCCTAGATTGCAAAACCAAGTCGGGGTTCCGTCCTACAACATTTAAGGGATCATATTGAATACATCCCACTCTTTTAAAATAATCCAGTATTCCTTTTTCTCCTACAAATGTATTTGAACTACCTAATCCATGATAATGAATAAGGAAACGTCGCGCTTCAGCTTTAGTTATTTTCAACTCTTTCATCTATCTTCTCCCCCCAATTCATAAGTAAATTTATTATATAATAAAATACCCGACAACTATTTGTCGGGTATTTCATATTTATTTATTATTTTTTTTGCATGCTCAACTAACCGTCTTTGTAAGTGTTCAGGTTCTATTACCTCAATATCATCTCCAAAGCTCAACATGAAAGCAAACCACATGCGTTCGTTTTCAGTTACCGTGAGCTCAGCTTTATAATTCTCCCCTGTCATTTCTGTAAATTTCACACCAGGCATATACTCGGAAATTGCTGTGGAAATACTCTTATTACATCTAAATACAATGTCAATATACTTTCTGTTATCGCGATTCATCAAGTCATCAAATAAATTAGGATTATTATCATGGTTATTTGCAAATTGTAAATTTGTCTGTTTTAAATTCTCCATTCGCATGAGTTTAAATATCCGATATTGATTCTTTTCTGTACAGTATGCAACCAGATACCACGAATACCATTTGAATTTTAGTGAAATAGGTTCAACGGTTCTCAGTGTTGCATAATTCTCTGCATTTATATATGAAAATTCTATTCTTATTTTATTTGAAATCGCATTTTCCATTATCTTAATATACTCTACTACTTTCTTGTTTTCTTTTGCAACACCAAAATCAACAGTGATACTTGATGAAGTCTTTGAAGAACCTATTGATTTAACTTTTTCTAGAGTGTCAGATACCCTCTCATCTTCCATTGCAGAATTCAAGCTCCTCAATGCCAACGTTATTGATTCCAAATCTTTTTCAGTAGATGTTTGCTTTGATAATCTATAGGTGTCTAGAATTTTATAACCACCATTGCTACCTCTTATGGATGTAATGGGAATACCTGCAAGATTTATAGTTTCCACATCTCGTTGTATCGTTCGTTCGGAAACATCAAATTTCTCTGCCAAGTATTTTCCTGTAACTACATCTCTGTTTAATAGATATGTTATTATAGCCAGTAGACGATCTATTTTCATAATACTTCAACCTTTCAAATGTTCATTACAGTTAGTTAATATCTTAAATAGTAACCACTATAGCATTATACTTATAATAACTATTGTACCATCAATTATTAAGTGTAATTACATATTTTTGTAATCTTATTTTAACTTCTACTTCAAATAAGTAATATATACTATTACTGTGTATTATTTACTTTATATCTTAAACAACAATAGGAGGTATAAAATGAAATTAAAATTCAATAATATAATTAAAAACTATCTACATTCTCTTAATCTATCAGAGCACCTTTGCATAATTGTAGCATTTTTAGAGTTTGTTCTCTTCTTAAGCCCTAGAGATAGCCCTTTAGCTATTCATATTTTTTTATTATTGTTTTTTCCTTTACTTGTACGGGAAAAATCTAAGAATCCTAGAATATCAAAAAAGGTACTTATATTTTACGGTATTATTATTTTGGGTAATTTACTTAATATATTTTCATATTTTTCTAATATAGTAATTTATATGGGTAAGACTTTACCAATAATTGTTGCAATAATCTTCATCATTGGTGGAATTATAAGTCTTCATAATAGAAAAGACGAAAAGGCTAATCTAAAAAGTCTTATTATTATTGGGACGTTTTCAATTCTATTCTTATCAAATATTTTATATAATAATCAATATTATATTTCAAATCCCCAACTAAGAAACCACCTACATTCAAAAACAGGCTCATCACGAGCTGAAGAAGAGTTGGTCTTAGATATAACTTCAATAGATATTGGTGATTTCTCAAAAATAACTAACTTAAAGGATATAGAAAAATTTAAGAATATTAAAGAGATTTACATTAAGGGACATGCTCGTAATATTGATGGTTTATTTGAACTAGAAAAACTTGACTATATAGCATTTTATTTTTCAGACTCAAATATTTTATATTCAATAAATAAATTTAGAAATTTAAAATCATTAAAGCTCGAGTTCTTCCCATCAATAAAAGAAGATTTTATTTTGAGTGACATGCCTAACTTACAAAAGTTATATATATCAGGTGGTGATATTGTTTTTTTAGGGAAATTAAATAATTTAGAGCTACTAGATCTTGCCTTCATGGACTTAGAAAATGTAGATACTATAAAAAATCTTAAATCTTTGAAAATTCTAGAATTATACGAAATGAATATAAATAATATTGATGGAATCTTATTAAATGACTCTATTGAGGAAATTCACTATAGAAATTCTAATATAGAGGACTATGAAGAATCTTTGAGAGATAAAGGAATTAAATTAGTATTTAAAATGTAAAACATCAGCTTATTATAAAATAATGAACTCAGAAAATAAAATTTTCCATCTGAGTTCATTATTTTTTCAACATCTTCTAAAAAAAGAGATCTTTTATTTTTATTTTCTACTGTTCTGAAGTAAATACTTACTCTCAATACATTTTCTCAATAATGAAGTACAACTAGAAATTATTTTAGTTTTCTACTCAAGATAAATTTTTGATGTGGATAATTAAACTCCTCTACCAATTCATCTTCAATAAATCCAAACTTCTTATATAATGGTCTAGGAGCTATTCCCTTTGTATCCCCTTCTCTATAGGTTGTAACAGTGATATCAATATCATCTGGAAATAACTCAAGCATTTTTTTAATCATTGCTGATGCAATTCCCTTTCTTCGATGCTCTGGATGCACTACAATACAAGAAAGACATTTTGAGTTATAAGAAAATATTAAAACTCCAACAACTTCGCTAAAATACTTTACACAAATAGAAGTTTCTCTATTAATATTTTTAATCACTGTTTGCCTATAACTTTCTATTTGCTCTGAAGTTTGTAAACCCGGAAAATTATCTCTAACGATTTGAATCATTTTTATCCAAGAATCTATATCTTGTACTTGTGCAAACTGAATGCTATATTCTTTATTCATTGATTATCTTTAGTGAGAGAGTGCATTATAAGTACCAAACCCTCACTAAAGTTCACCTCCTTTTGATATCTAGTGTAGTACACCTTACACTGACTGATTTTGCTATGTTTATACATAGACTACATGTAATCAATGTAGTCTATAATTTAATTACTATAAGTTAGTACATATTTCTCTGCTATTGTGTAATATCAATTAATTTATTTACTTCATTAAATAAGAATATTCCGAACTAATAAGTACATTCCATTCTAACAAACTCTCCATAACCAATAGGCGTATCTTTTTTATAAGTATCTACTACATTAAATCCTGCCCTTTTATAACATTTAATGGCCCTTTCATTGAAAGAACGAACTTGCAAAACAATCTTTTTGTTTGGATATATCTTCTTGCACTGTCGTTTTACTATTTCCATTAAGGTATTTCCTAATCCTTGTCCACATAGCGATGGTTTTAGTCCAATTCCAATAAGAATATACTCATTTTTATTCAGTAACCTTATATATCCACATAAACAATTGTACTCATCAATTACAGCATTAAATTCACTCTTTCTTTTTTCTTCTATTGTTATACCCCATTTTTCATTAGATATTTTGTTCCATTTCGGATAATTGTATATAGAATATTCACCGTCATATTTCCATTCACAAATTTCTTTTGCATATACTTCTGTAAAATCTACCAACATTAATTTCATTACATACACCTCTAATAAATTTCTTTTATTTACACCACAATATCTTTCAATTCTTCCATTTCCCCTAACTGAAAAATAAGATTTTTCTTAATTTGTTTATTTATAAATTTTATTTCTATTTGCATATGCTAAATATTGTCGACAACTATATTATACAATAACAGGAAAATAATACTAGACTTATAATTTCTAATATGTTATGATGTATATTGTACTGTGTCTAAAAACAGATAAGCCAAACATTTGAAAATGTTTGGCTTTTTTTATGAAAATTATTGATACCCCTAAAAATTTTTCCATTTTTATTAAGTATATTTCAAAAAAGGTATTGACAGTAAAAAATATATGATATAAAATATTGCTCAACTATTATTTTTGAGAGTGTACCTAGGGTTCCGAGAAAAATTTACTGTCTGGTCCGAGCGGTACAGGTTGTTTTTCAACTACACTTTTGGGATAAAAACCCGAAGGACGAGTCTCTTCTGAACTCGTTCTTTGGGTTTCTTTTATTTCAGAAATATTTAATTATTTGTTTTTTGTGGGAAAAGGGGGGAAAGTAAAATGACAATTAATTTAAGAAAAAACATTCGCACTTATTATGGATATAGTTTATTTTCTAATCTTTTAATTTTAGGTCCAATTATGACTATTTACTTTTTTAGCAAGGGATTAAGTTTTGCTGAAATAATGCTTTTAAGTTCCATAGCATCTGTTACTGTTGTAGTTTGTGAAGTGCCTACTGGTGCTGTTGCAGATAAGATAGGAAGAAAAGCAAGTATGCTTTTAGGAGCTTTGTTATGGGCTGTGAGCTTATTAATCTTTGTATTCGGTCATAGTTTTTATGCCTTCGCAATGGCTGAAATTATTTTTTCTATAGGATCTACTTTTAAGTCTGGTTCAGATGTGGCTTTAATTTATGATTCTTTGAAGGCAGAAGGACAGGAACATAGATTTCAAGAAATTGAAGGAAAGGCAAAATCATACCTTTTATATGCTCAGGCAGTTGGAAGTATAGCTGCAAGTTTTCTTTATGAGATAAATAAAGAATTGCCTTTTATAATATCAGCCATATTCGTTTTTATATCAATTATCATTGGGCTGAATCTTAGTGAACCACCAATTGAGAACAAGAAAGGGAAGTATGGAGAAAAATACTTAAAACAAATTAAAGATAGTGGAATTTATGTAATGAGGCATGTAAAATTAAGAGCAATAATATTGTATTCTATGATGTTCTTTGTTTTTTATAGAGTTGGATTTTTCTTGGTTCAACCATACTTTGAAGGTGTTAATATACCTGTAAAGCTATTTGGTTTAATATTTTTCTTTTTTAACATTGTAGCAGCTCAAGTATCCAAAAATGCACACAAAATTATGAAAGCTACAAAAGGGAAAACTTTGATATTACTTTCAGTTTTAATGGTTGTATCTTTTCTTCTAATGGGATTATCAAAATGGTGGATTGGAGTTATACCAATGATGCTTCAACAAGTTGCAAGAGGTTTATATCATCCCACTGTTAGGAAACACTTAAATAAGAATATTCCTTCTGATAAAAGAGCTACAATATTATCTTTCTTTAGCCTTTTAACTAACTTAGCTGGAGCCATATTCTATCCTATTTTTGGTATTCTTAAGGATAAAACAGACATATTTACATTCCATTTAAGCATAGGTGTAGTTATGTTAGGGTTAACTTGTTTCTTTGCAGTATATTTAAATAAAAAATTAGGTAAAAGTAAAAGCTCAAATAACCTTTCTGTTTAATCAGAAAGGTTATTCTTTTTCAATTAGTTTTAGTGTATAGCTCTAGCAAACCAATTTGTGTTCAAAATTATTAACACCCTCCAAGGGTTTCGCCATACTATTGCTTTGTTGTAAATACCCTTACTCTCAATGCATTCTCTGCAATAAAAGCTATAATATATGGTGATTTATGTGATGATCCTGGCATTGATAATGCATAATCAATATATATCCTATTACTATCCGCTATTTCTCTACCCCAGATTATTGACATAACTCTCCAAAATACAGTCTCTTCATTTCTTCCCCATCTTTTTGTTGCAAGTTGCCAAGAGTCTCCGCTTTTAACAATACCTATTTTAATCTTCCCTTGTTCAAACATAGCAGTTTCATTTGAATCAAATGAAAATCCTAGATTTTTAAGTTCTTGTTTTATTGCCTCATGTCCATGAACAGGATAAATATCTTTATATGGAGGAATCGACAGTGTTTCTCTACCTAAAGCTTTATCTAACATTTCTTGATAATTAACTCCTGAAGACTCTTTTGATGAAGTATCCTTTTCTGAAGTAACTTTATTTTTTTGAGCAGCTTGTTTTGCTTGAGCCTCTTCTTTAGCTTTAGCCGCTGCTTTTTCCTTTTCTATAGCTTCTTCATACTCAGGCTTAAGCTCTATTGCTCTTTCATATTTATCATCAAACTCTAATATTATATCTAAATGTTTTATAGCCTCTTCATAATTCTTAGATTCTGCTTCCTTCTTAGCTAAATAAATATGTTGATCTTTATATAACATTTCAAGTTCAGCTTTCAACTTTAGAGCTTGTTCATGTTCCGGATTAACTTTAAGGGCTAAATCCACATAATCTAATCCTTCTAAATATTTTTTATCTATTGATGACAGTTTCATAGCCTTATCTAAATTTATATTTATATATAGCTTTTTGCATTCATAAATCTTTTCCTGAGAAAGCTTATATCTTTTTTCATCTTCCTCTTTTATCTTTTCAAAAATAGAAATTGACTCAAGATATTTTTTCTCTTTAAACTTACTTAATCCATCCTCATAAATGACTTTAGAAACTTTCAAATCATGAATAAGCTTAATTTGTTCATTAATTTCTTCGCTATTATTTTTTCTATACTTTATAGCCTCATTGAAATTTAATATTGCCTCATCATATTCTTCACTTTCAATATCATTCTGAGCTTTACTATAGTAAAGATTATAATTGTAGCTATTGTAACCATATACTGAAGTGGGAATCCCTATAATTAATAATCCTATAATAATTCCAATAATAATTTTTCTTTTGTTTTTCACAGACTCACTCCTTAATATTCTATTAGACCACTAAGAAGTATAACAAAATCCATTCTGTTTTTCATTGAAATATATATGGTAAAGATAATAGTACTTTCTTGAACTCCTATCATAACCCAGCTATGAATACATCTTATTTGTAACCTTATCTTAACCCTATCTTTTTATAAGTAATATATACTATTATTGTGTATTATTTACTTTATAATTAAAACACCACTAGGAGGACTAAAATGAAATTCAATAATATAATTAAAAATTATCTACATTCTTTTAATCTATTTGAGCATATATGCCTAGGGGTAGTTTTTTTAGAGTTTATCTTTTTCATAAGCCCTGGAACTCCCCCTTCAACTGTTCATATTTTTTTATTGTTATTTCTTCCTTTACTTATAATTGAAAGATTCAAGAAGCCTGGAAAATTTAAAAATATAATTAGGTTATTGTTTATTATCCTTTTTGGTAGTTTATCGAAATCATCTCCATACTTTTGGAATATATCACTTGCTATGGATTTGAATTTACAGATAATTGTTACAATTCTTTTCATCATTGTTGGGATAATAAGTATTAATATAAGAAAAGATAAAAAAGCTACTCTAAAAAGTCTTTTTATTATTGGAATGTTTTCAATTCTATTCTTATCAAATATTTTATATAATAATCAACATTATATTTCAAATCCCCAAATAAGAAACAACCTAAGTTCAAAAATAACCTCATCTCGATCTGAAGAAGATTTGACCTTATTTATGATTTCTCTAAGGATTGGTGAAAACACAAATATAACTAACTTAAAGGATATTGAGAAATTTAAGAACTTAAAATATATATTCATCGATGGATATGCTCGTAATATTGATGGCTTGTTTGAACTTCAAGAACTTGAATTTATAAAATTTAGAAATTCTGATTCAAACATTTTATATAAAATAAATAAATTTAAAACTTTAAACTCAATAGAAATTGATGGCTTACCCTCAATAAAAGAAGATTTTATATTGAATGATATGCCTAACTTAGAAGAATTATATATCTCGGATCTTTCTTTTGGTGATATTGATTTTATTGGAGAATTAAATAATTTGCAGTTGCTAGAACTTTACATGATGGATTTAGAGAATGTAGATACTATACATAATCTTAAATCTTTAAAATATATTGATTTATATGCAACCAATATATATAACATTGATGGAATCTTATCGAATGACTCTATTGAAGAAATTCATTATTTAAATTCTAATATAACTGATTATGAAGAAGTCTTAAAAGAAAAAGGTATTAAATTAGTGAAAAAAGACAGCCCAATCAGTAACTTAAGGGGTGTATCAAAATGATTTCTAAAATCATTTTGATACACCCCCTTCTTATACCAATGCCATTTCCCTGAATTCCTCACACTCTTCAATTAATTCTTTGAATGTACCAGTTCTCTCTACTCTACCATCTTTCATAACAATTATATTATCAGCTCTTTGAAGTGCCACTTTCTTGTTTGATACTACTATACATGTAGTATTCTTCTTCTCAAATAATCTTTCCCACAGTTTGTTTTCTGTTTCCACATCTAGTGCACTTGAGATATCATCTAATACTAATAGTTCAGCATTTTTCATAAACATTCTAGCTGCTGCTACTCTCTGGATTTGTCCACCAGATAGTTTCACCCCTTGTGGTCCTATCACTGTATTCAATCCATCTTCCATATTTCTCACATCATCTTCAAGTACAGCCGATGAAATTGCCTCTTCTATCTGTTCATCAGTACATGATTCTCCTAGAGTAATATTCTCTCTTAAGGACTCACTGAATAGGCGTGGTATCTGTCCAGTATATGCAACCTTTGGAGGAATCATCTGTTCATCTGTTCTTGATAGTTTTTCTCCATTCCAAATAATTTCCCCTGAATGATTAGGGAGTAGCCCTATAATTGTTTTCAGTAATGTTGTTTTCCCTGATCCAATTCTACCAGTTACAACTGTAAATGTCCCTTTGTCTATCTTAAGATTTACATCTTTAATTCCATTCTCTGAATCATTAAAGTTATATCCCAAACCATTTAATTCTAAGGTTCTGAATTTATCCTCAATAACCTCTTCATTAAAATCTTCAATAACCTTATCAGGTATCTCTTTATTTAAGTATATTTCATTACTATTAACTAGATCCTCAACCTTTTCTATTCCCATTAACTCCTCCAAACGATCAAGTGCTACATCTGTTTGCTTGATTTGAGTTATATAATCACCTGTTCTCTGGATGAAATCAGTAACATATTCCATACAGTATATGAAGAATGCGAAATCCCCTACTGAAAATTCTCCATTAGTAATCAATCTGGCACATAGTAATAAAACAATACTTGTACCTATACTCAATGTACTACCATATATGGAATTAACTATTTCAGTGAATGTGATGTCCTTGAGCATTGCCTTATGTCTTTGCTTATTTAATATCTTCAATTGATTCACCATATTCTTCTCAGATCCAGTTATCTTTATCCCTTGGATTGAGGAGAATATCTCCTGTATGAATCCACTTATCTTTGATGTCTGTTTTCTACTCTCTGCTCTATATTTACCAATCTTCTTTGATACTTTCTTCCCTATTAACATAACTATATTAGTAGGAATGAATACAAATAAAGTTACCATAGGATTTATGTTAAACATTATTATAAAGGCGATGATTGTAAATGCAGCTGTTCCAATAAAATCATCTCCATAGCCCAATATTTCCATTATTTCTTCAACGTCATCTTTAAAATGATTCAAAGCTTCCCCAGATGAAACCTTTAGCGCTTCACTTCCACGTTTTTTAAAGATTCCCTCTAACATATTTCTTTTTATTAATCCTTTGATATAATAATCTCTCACATAGTAACATAATCCTCCAAAATACACCGTCACCATATTTGTTATTGCTGCCACACCTAGTATTGCTAATAAGAAAATTACATCTTTATCAATATTTGAACTCTGCTCTAGTTTCTTAAAGAACTCTTTCACCACTATAGCTGGCACTATATTATATGCAAAAATAAATAGCCATAAAATCATATCTACAAAACTTAACCATGGTTTATATAAAATCATCTTCCATGTTAAATTCACCATTCTCTTAAATTTTCTATTACTCTTTCCCCTCAAAATTCAACCCTCCTTAGCCTTAGTTCACCAGTAATTCATGGTGACCTTTCATACTCTCTTGAAGAAGTTTAGAATATCTTGATTCTTTATCCTTTATTAATTCTTCTCTGGCACCAATTTCTACTGCTTTTCCTTCTTCAAGTACAAGTATTGAATCAGCCCTTTTAACTGTTGATAACCTGTGGGCGATTATTATACATGTACTGTTGTCAGTTATCTTATCTATTGCCTTCTCCATGATCTTTTCTGTGATAGAATCTATTCTTGAAGATGCCTCGTCAAGAATAACCAATCCAGGTTTCTTAAGAAGAATTCTAGCAAAGGCTAAAAGTTGCGCTTCACCTGCTGATAATCCTACTCCTGATGTATTTAAGACGGTATCCAATCCCTGTGGAAATGACTTAATCCACTCATCTAACCCTAATTCTTCAAGGACACTCATTATCTCATCATCATTGTAACTTGAGTCAAACAAAGTAAGATTATCTCTTATTGTTGATGTGTAGATATGCACATCTTGAGTTACATATGCCATATTATTTTTCACACTATCATTGGATAGCTCATTCAATGGCACCCCTCCAAGAAGTATTTTCCCTTCAGTAGGCTCGTATAACTTTGAAAGAAGCCTAACTAACGTTGTCTTTCCACTTCCAGTCCTTCCTAAAATCCCCAAGACTTTTCCTCTTTTAATATTAATAGAAAGCTCCTTAAGAACAGCTATCCCCTGAGTATATTCAAATGATAGATTCTTAATTTCCACATCTAATGGTCCATTACCTTCAAGCTCCATATCCCCATCTTTTATTGATGATTTCATTTCAAATAATTCCTTCACTCTGAGTATACTAGCCTCAGCCTTTTGCAGCACCCCAAGCCTTCTTCTTATCATCCCCAATGGATTATTTATTCTTTTTGTGTACTCATATATAAGATAGATTGTTCCAATTGAAGCACCTTGATACTTCCATAAATACAATCCACTCACTAGAGCTATAAATATTCCCGAAGTCTCTATGAATGTAGATAAGTTCCACATTTTAAATCCAAGCATAGTGGCTTTTTTCTTAATATGAAATACGTTTTTCAATCTCATTAGATATTTATGTATGGCGTAATTAACTGCCCCAGATGATTTAATATCCTCGATATTGGTAAGCTCTTCATCCATCATTCCCCAGAACTTTCCTTCTGCTTCATATGCCCTCTCCCAAGGTTTAACTCCTGCTAATTGATATTTTCTAATAACCACTAATGATATGATTGTATAAACAGTGAAGATTCCACCTATTACTGGATTTACAAATATAAACATTACTAAAATCCCTATAATCAATATCAAGTTACTCAAAATATCTAGTACAAGACTTGAGAAAAACTCAAAAAGCATATTCACATCCCCATCTACTCTTTCTATCATCTCACCAGGCTGTTTTGTTTTATGAAAATCCATATCTAGATTAATACAATGGGCAATAAGGTCTTCCCTTAATTCATTAGTAGCTCTCCAGCCTATATTCTGACAAGTGTATGTTTCTAAAATAGTAACTATCTGCTGTATAAAAGATAATCCTATGAATATCCCTGCTACCCCTATCAAACTTTTTAATGCTTCTCCCTCCACAGCCTTATCTAAAAATACCTTCATTATTTGTGGATTAATAATTTGAATTCCTATATTTACAAGTACTATAGTTACCAATACAATTACACTTTTCCATTGACTCTTCAGATATTTACTGAATAAACTAAAATACTCCTTAAACCTAATTTTCATGTATATGTCCCCCTTTCACACAATTCATCTTCAAGTTAATTGCCTTACAAATCAATGGTACCATAGGGTTTCTCCACTTTGAAGCCCATTAATAGTTCATAACTAAACTTGAGCATTATATAAAAAAAAGCACGGTACCCGTGCTTAAAAGAAGTGGACAGTTGACAATGGACAGCTGACAACTATGTTTTTTACCTTCCTAACTCCCTCAATATCTCTCTATATTTTTTCTCATCAAGCTTATACATACAAACTGGTATGAGTGCAAGTAACAAAGCCACCGCTGGTACAAGAGTCAATATTCCATGGAATCCTTTTATAGTAGATACCTTCTGCACCTCATTAGGAACATACTCTATAAATTTCAATAGAACACCCAATAAGATTCCAGAGAGTGCTCCTCCTGTTTTTGCGATAAATGTCTGTGTAGACCATATTACCCCTTCTGCTCTTACCCCTGTTTTCAATTCCATATAATCTATTGTCTCAACCATCATAGATGGTAACAACACTTCTGGCGCTCCAAATGTAATTGATACAATTGCATTTACTCCAACTAGTAAATATATATTTTCATATCCAACTAAAAACAATAGAATGAATCCCATAAATCTCATAACTAAAAACACTATAAGTGTCCTCTTTTTCCCAAACTTCTCTCCTAACTTTAATGCAATAGTAATTCCAACTATCATTGGAATTACAAAGGATGCACTTAAGATTGGAACATATACATCGTTCCCTAGAACATATATACAGTAGTACATAATCAATGCCATTATTAAACCATTAACTAGTATAATAAGTACCTGGGCTGATAAAATCTTAAGAAGTGGTGTGTTTTTAACAATCAATTTAATACTATCCTTTAGAGTAACTTTATTATTCGAATACTCCACACGTTCCCTTGTAAATAAAAATAACACCATGAATCCTATAAATGCTATTATTCCATATAGTAGAGCTGTCATACTATATCCCTTAGCCCCTTCACCAAATACCTTTATCAATGGAACCGTAACTACAGAAACAAGAACTATTGCTAAAGGAGCAGCTGTTTTACCACATGTTATAAGACGATTTCTTTCCACCTGATTTTTTGACATAACTGATGTCATACTCCACATTGGAATATCCATTACGGTATATATCATTCCATATGCTATGTATGTTACGTATGCCCAAAGGAGGTTGTCTATCTTAAATGAAGGTATTGTAAATGAAAGTACTATTATAATTAATAGAGGCAATGGTGCAAATAGAAAATATGGTCTAAATTTTCCCCATCTTGTTCTTGTCTGTTCTGCTAAGAATCCCATCATAGGGTCGTTAAATGCGTCCCATAATCTAGCTACAAAGAACAAGGTTCCTGCTGCAGTTGATGCTATCCCCAGATAATCTGTATAGAATATCATGATATATGCCACCACGAATCCACCGATTATATTCTGTCCAAAAACCCCAAAAGAGAATGCGCAATACTCCCTAAATTTCACCCTATCTTTACCATAAGCTAGATTCCCTTCTACTTTCATAATTAATTCCCCCTTGGAAAACTCTTAAATATTATTCTTAGTTTCCTTGTTATAATGATTACGCTCCCCTTTACCTTTTTATTCAAATATTGTTGTAAAAAAAGACCTCAGGGGTACTAACCCCTAAGGTCTATTTTTATCTTCCTAATTTTATCAATATTTCTTTATATTTTTTCTCATCAAGCTTATACATAAGAATAGGTATGAGTGTTAATAACACCGCCACTGCTGGTACCAGGGTCAATATTCTATGAAATCCTTTTATGGTAGATACCGTCTGCACCTCATTAGGAACATACTTTATAATATTCAATAAAATGCCCAGTATGATTCCAGATAGTGCTCCTCCAGCTTTTGCGATAAATGTCTGTGTAGACCATATTACCCCTTCTGCTCTTATCCCTGTTTTCAATTCCATATAATCTATTGTCTCAACCATCATGGATGGTAACAATACTTCTGGTGCACCAAATGTAATTGATACAATTGCATTTACTCCTATAAATAGATATAGATTCTCATATCCTACAAAATATAATAAGATGAACCCCATAAATCTGATAACCAAAAATATTATAAGAGTCTTCTTCTTACCAAACTTCTCTCCTATCTTTGATGCAATAATAACACCAATTATCATAGGTATTACAAATGAAGCACTGATAAGTGGCACATAACTGTCACTTCCTAGAACATATATACAATAATACATGATCAATGCCATTAATAAACTATCCACTAGTGTTACAAGTATCTGAGATGATAAAATTTTAAGAAGTGGAGTATTTTTTATAATCAATTTAAAACTCTGCTTTAGGGTAACTTTATTTTCTGAATACTCCACACGCTCCTTTGTGAATAAAAATAACCCCATGAATCCTATAAGTGCTATTACTCCATATAGTAGAGCTGTCATCTTATATCCATTGGCCCCTTCACCAAATAACTTCATAACTGGAACAGTAACCACTGAAACAAGAACTAATGCTAAAGGGGCAGCTGTTTTTCCGCATGTTATAAGACGATTTCTTTCCACCTGATTCTTTGACATAACTGATGTCATACTCCACATTGGAATATCCATTATAGTATATATCATTCCATATGCTATATATGTTACATATGCCCAGAGCAGGTTGTCTATTTCAAATGAAGGTATTGTAAATGAAAGTACTATTACGATTAAAAGTGGAACAGGTGCAAAGAGAAAATATGGTCTGAATTTCCCCCATCTTGTCCTTGTCTGTTCCGTTAAGAACCCCATCATAGGGTCATTGAATGCATCCCATAATCTAGCTACAAAAAACAATGTTCCTGCAGCTGTTGATGCTATCCCCAGATAATCTGTATAGAATATCATGATATATGCAACCATGAATCCATAGATTATATTCTGTCCAAAAACCCCAAAAGAGAATGCAAAATATTCCCCAAATTTCACCTTATCTTTACCATAAGCTAGATTACCTTCTACTTTCATGAGCACTCTCCACCTTTAAATATTTTTCTATCATATCCTCAGTTACACCCTTTTTCTGAATTATATCCCTATAGAATTCCCCTGATTTTCTTATCTTCCTCTCCATGTTGTTGTAATCTATCTCCACTAGACCGAATCTTGGTGAATATCCTAAATCCCATTCAAAATTATCCATAGTCGACCAATGATAATATCGCTCCACAGGTATCCCCTTTTCAAGCAACTTGTTTACCTCTTTAAGATGGTCATATATAAACTTTCCTCTAAATTCATCCTTATGATCTGGAGTACCATTTTCAGTAATCCATACAGGCAACTTGTACTGAGAATATAACTCCTCAATCCCCTTTGATAGCCCCTCAGGATATATCTCCCAGCCTAGGTCATTGTACATAGAATTCTGAAAAACATATATTTGAGAAAAAAGCATACCTATTTTACCACTAGTCTTTACTCCATGCCTTGAATAATAGTTGATTCCAATATAATCACAGTAGTTCCCTAGTTCTACTCCTTTTACAAATAATCCCAACGGAAATAATAATCTCCCTTCAAACATTCCCTTTATGAAAATATCATGGAAGTTCCTTGCCACAATTTTCTTAGCAATTCTAGTTCCAAACTTATTATCCTTAGTATCAAAATAAGCATAGTGTATCACCACGCCCACCTTTGCCTTTGGAATAATCTCATGTATCTTCTTATATGCTAAAATATGCCCTTTGATAAGGTTACCTGCCCCCTTAAAATATTCCAGTGTACTTGTCTTTCCTGGTGGAAAATTCCCCTCAAGACTTCTCCCCTGAAGATACACATTAGGTTCATTTATTGTAGCCCAATCCTCTACTAGATCTTTAAGATTCTCCACTACAAACTCAGTAAATTTCTCAAATATTTCAGGAGATTTTTTATTGTTCCATCCTCCTATATCCTCAAACCATATAGGCTCACTAAAATGATGAAGTGTAACCACTGGAATTATTCCAGCCTCTACTAACAATTCAATCTCTTCTCTATATCTAGCCATAGCCTGCTTATTAAATTCTCCCTGAACAGGTTCAATCCTTGCCCACTCAACACTCATTCTGTAAGTTTCCTGTTTAAGTTCTTTAAGAAGTTCTATATCTTCTTTAAACAATCTCCAATGATCACATCCGTCAATGCTGCTCTCCCCATTAGCAATTTTCCCTTTTTCAGACCATCTGTACCAATTATTATTCTTGTCTCCCCCTTCAATCTGCACAGATGCAGTTGCAGAGCCTAATAGAATGTCCCTACTAAAAGAAAACCCTTTCATAATTATTCCCCCTTTGGAAACTACTTTATTTATTTTAGTTTCCTTGTTATAATAATTATATCCCTTTATACCAATATATTCAATATTTTTTATTAAAAGTCATATATTGTAAAGCTAACATCGATTCTCATGAACAAATGAACAATTAAATTAAAGGAGATTTTACTATGGACATAAAGGACAAGATAATCAAAGAAGCTCTTGAGCTATTTAACGAGAAAGGAATCAAGTTCTCTATGGATTCACTGGCTAGAAAATTAAATATGGCTAAAAAGACCATATACGCTAATTTTCCATCAAAAGATGAGCTTTCAGTAGCAATAATACATTCAATATTTAAAAACATTAAAGATCAAGAAAAGAATATCATGAATAGTGATCTTCCCATAATAGATAAATTAAAAAAAGTGCTAACATTACTCCCAGATAATATTAATAATTTCAACTATGGAAGACTATACGAGCTCAGGTCCATGCGCCCTGATCTATATTCCTATGTTGATGATCATTTCAAAGCAGATTGGGAAAATACCACTTTCCTATTCAATGAAGCCATTACTGATGGGGTAATTCGTGAGTTTGATATGACTGTAATGAGAAATATTCTAATAGGAATATTTCAGAGTATCTTTGACCCATATTCCCCTATAGAAAATTGTGGAGATTACAAACGCACACTTGAGGATATGGTAGAACTTCTTTTGAGAGGGGTAATAATTCAGGTTGATGAAAAAAAACAAAAGATATAACGGAAAAATTAATATCATTTTTCAATAAGCTAAGAGAGGTAATCCTCTCTTTTTTTAATAAAACCATTTACAAGTATATCCATTAATTGTATAATATAGTTAAAACAATTTAGAACTATAAGTTCCACATTTATAGAACTTATCTTAAATAATAATTTTGCTAATATTTTTTTGAAAGTGAAGGTGTTAAAAATGAATCTTATATTCAAAGGAGAAAAGTGGAAACATATTGATCTAATTTATTCTATCTATTTTATATACAATGACAACTATGAATCGCTTTTAGAGGAATATAATTTAAAACCCAATAAAGATATCTCTAAACTTATAAAAACTTTAAGTAAGTTCATCAACAATGATAAAAATTTTTTAAAGTTGTTTTTTAATGAAAATTTTATCTTTCCTACATTACCTTGTGAAGTGGATGAACTATGGAATATTGATAGTATAGATGAAGTAGTTGATTTGTTCTTGAAAATTGATGAAGAAAAAGTCAAAAGAAATCTCATGGATTATTTATATAGAGAAATATATGAGCCTATTGAGAAAACTAAAAATTCAAAAAAGTATCTTTCAGAATTATTGGTTAATAGTGATAAGTTATTTATTTTCATAGATAATCTTAAAATAAATGTAGAATTAAAATGGGAGTTGTATCACTTTATAAATCATCCTAAAAAGTATTTCAAAGAATTTGCTGAAACTCTAAGTATCTTTATACCTGAGTTTAAAAAATTCATTGATAAACATAATGATACAATGGAAGAGTTTAATCTTTATGTTGAAAAAAACATTAACGATAAAGGAGTTGAATTTTTAAAGGATTTAACTGATGATTATATAGCCTTTGATTCTTATGAAAAAATATATTTAACAACTTCATTGGTTAATTCCGTAAGCACTACTTATCACATCTATGGAAACGAAGTATATTTCTTTCTAGGCATTGATTATGAAAAAGTTTTAGAACAGCTTCGTGGATCTCAAGAATTAGATAGAAGTTTAACCATACTAAAAACAATAAGTGATCCAATTAAATTTGAGATATTAAGTTATTTAAAAGATACTCCCTTATTCGGAAAAGAAATAGCTAAAAAAACTAATTTAAGCAAAAATACTGTGTCCTATCATATGAATTGTTTAATGTCCATGAATTTAATTAAATTAACTAAGGAAGGAACCAAGGTATACTATTCCATAAAAAAAGACACTTTAATAAACTCACTTGAACATATGAAAAAATACTTTGAAGATAAAAAATAAATTTTTAATAATATTCTATAGGGGGAATTATAATTGAAAAAGTATATTTTGAGATTTAAGGGGTTATTTTTTATTAACATAATTTCTGTTATTTTAGCATCATTGGTTAGCGTATCCATGGCTTTTGTTCTTCAACTTATAATTGATGCTGGAACAGCTATGGATATGAAAAAATTAAAAATAGCTGCAATAATTGGATTTGTTTTTATATTAATAGAGATGCTTACAGATTTCACCAAAAGAGCACTTCAAGCTAAATTCATAAAAAAAGCATTAACATCTTTAAAGAACGATATATTTCACAAAATTCTAAACCGAAATATAAAGAGTTTCAATCAGGAGAATAGTGCCAACTACATTTCTGTTCTCAATAATGATATAAAGATTTTAGAAGATGATTATTTTATTAATATCCTACAATCAATTTATCATATTGCAGCTTTTATCGCTTCAACCATTGCCCTAATATTAATCAATCCTATATTGACTGTAGCAGTATTTATCGTAGGTGTACTTCCTATTCTTACTCCTATTGTTTTTGGTAAAAAGGTAAGCAGAAAAAAAACAATATACTCTGATAATCTGAGTAAATTCACAACTAAAATTAAGGATATGTTCTCAGGTTTCGAAGTTATAAAGAGTTTCAATATTGAAAAAAGAGCTATCAACGACTATGAAAAATCCAATATGAAGACTGAACATTCAAAGTATAAGTTTAATCTACTCAGCTCTTTTGTATATTCATTATCGGTTTACTTTGGGGGATTGATGTTCATCGTTGCACTCAGTATTTCAATGTACTTTGTTATAAAAGGCACTATGAGTATGGGCTTGATGATTGCATCTATTCAGCTTATGAATCATATTGTTAACCCTCTCCTTATCTTATCCAATAGTTTAACCAAATTGAAATCAATAAAAGGTATCGAAAAAAAGATTACTAATATTCTTAATGATAAATCCGAAGCTGATACTGGTATTGACACGTTTGAATTTAAAAATGATATTAGATTTGATAATATAGAGTTTTCTTATGATGAGGACAGAAAAATACTCAATGGAGTAAGTCTTACTATAGAAAAAGGACAAAAGTACGCCATAGTGGGTAATAGCGGAAGTGGTAAATCTACATTATTAAAACTTTTATTAAGGTACTATGAAGACTATAATGGACATATTTCAATAGATGGAATTGATAATAGAAAAATAAAAGTAAGCAGTTTATATAACCTTGTTTCTACAATACATCAAGATGTATTTATGTTTGATGATACCATTAAAAATAACATTACATTATACGGAAATTATAGTGAAGATGAAATAAATAATGCTATAATACATGCAGGTCTTGAAAGTTTAATCAATTCTTTGAAAGAGGGCGTGAACAACTTTGTTGGTGAGAATGGCTGTAACTTATCAGGAGGTGAAAAACAAAGAATAGCAATAGCTAGAGCTTTGATCAAACAAACACCTATACTTGTACTAGATGAAGCAACCTCAAGTCTTGACAATGAAACAGCCTATAATATCGAAAACTCCATATTATCAATTGAAGGATTGACTTCTCTGGTAATAACTCATAAATTAAATGAAGAAATTCTCAATAAGTATGATGGAATTATCGTACTTAAAGATGGAAAAGTAGTTGAGGTTGGAGAGTTTGATAATCTTCTAGATAAAAAATCATATTTTTATAGTTTGTATAACTTATGTGGAATTTAAGTTAATTTTTAAGAGCAGGTTTTTTCTCCCTGCTCTTAGCATCTTCAACTTAATTTATAACTATCCATATTCATAAAAATAAAAACCACCCTACTGTCTCTAAATTACAGACTAATCTAAAATATAAAATCGTTCTTCTCTTCTCTCGTAGCTTTCTCTTGTTGCATGCTTGCTAGTCTTTGTATATATAGTCTCACTCATACAGGTCAAGTTTAGGCCATTCCCTATTATAGGCAATTCATTCTCCTTTACTCGCTTCATTGCACCACTTTCATCTATTTTATAAATATCCCATTTATCTGATTGAAATGTATATCTATTTAAGTAATCTATAGCAAAATCAGCATAATTAAGTTTTTCAGTCACTTCATGAATTTTAAAACTATCAATCTTATTTATAACATCACTTAAAAGAGACATTTCTCCAAGTTCAGTGAGAGTAAATTCATTATCTTTTCTATATATCTTTAATTTACCATTGGTATCAAAATACCTAATTTTATATTTAATCACTCTATCTTGTTTCTTATTAAGTGTGTAAATATAAAACGAAAGTATCTGAACATTTCCATCTTTTGAGTAAAAAAGAGAAAAATCATCTAGTTTTGCTTCTTCATCAATATAAACTTTATCTTTTGTTAACTCTACAATGTTTTGTAGAGAGATATCATTTAAATTATAATCTCCTAATTTAATAACCGATTTATCTTTATTAATTAAAACTATTGGTGTTATTACTATTAAAATAGATAAAAAAATTACAATTGAATTCTTAATTATGTTTTTTATCTTCATTTATACCCCTTCCTTATAGATTAATATACTATTTCTTTTTTATCCTTTTTACTACTCATAATAAATATTATACATTTAATCCAATTTTATGTACAACGTTACGTGTTTGCCCATTATATTTTAACTCTACTTTTTAACAATATAGCAAATGATATTTTATAATCCATACAACATTTAATATATAATTTCTCTATAAAAAAAAGCACAGCGCACTGTGCTTTAGTTATTATATGATTTTTTTCTTACGAAAGGAAGAAAAACAACCTAATTTGTTCCTTATTCTCTATTTCTTTATTCTTTACCTATACGCTGGAATCTCAAATTTTAAAACTGCTGACGGTAGCTTGTCCAAGATATCTTTAAGCCTTTTGGTCTGATTACAGCTCCAACGTATATCCGTTGAATATTGATGCCATATTACATTTCTATTCCATCTCATTTCATATAAAGTATTTTGTTTATATTTGGGACTATTAATATAATTTTCCCCAACCCATTTAACACCTTCTATGATAGCTTCCTCTGGTGTAAACCAGCCTTGTTTATACGCATATTCGGAACCATATTTATTAGGGTTTGCATCTGTAGCTTGTATACCATACATATTATAAACTGTTTTAGATTTAACCTTTTTTCCATCTACTTCCTTCACCGTGATACCTTGGGCTAAAGGCGATTTGCCATGACCAGTTTCTAAAATCATATGAGATATTACATATGCTGGATTAACATTATACTTTTTAGCACCTTTTAGTATTTCCTCACCCATTCCTTCTAAAGTACCTTTTCCTTTGAGAAGCTTATTAACATCTTCTACTTTTATTCCATCAATATAATTCAATGTTAAGAATTGATAAACATTATCATTATTTAAATATTTTGTAGGATTCATATATTCTTTGATTTGGCTTTTGGAAGCTTTAACCCATTTACCATTTTTTTGATATACCGAGCTCTTTTTATTGTATTGCTGAGTTACGAATTTATCCAAAGTCATATAATACTTTTCATAGGTTATTATTTTATTTGTTGTTTTAAATGATATCTCTTTCTTTTCTTTAGGTGCTGTTATACGGATTTTATACTTACCTGCAAGTTCAATTTTATATTCTGCCGATGAAGTACCAAGCTTCTTATATATTAATTTATTATCTTTATATACTCTGAAATCAAATTTTGTGTTATTGAGCTTAGCAGATACCTTCTCACCAATAACATACTCCTTATTAGAAGAAGTATTAATAGTTTTATTACCATACTTTATTGATAACTTTTTCAATGACTGTTGCTCATTTGTATTATCCTTTTTTGAAGAAGTGTAGTCTTCATTTTCTTTATCTTTTTCTTTATTTATATTACTTTGATTTTCTTTTGATCCTGTTGTGAAATAATACTTATACGATTCCTTTAAAGATTGCTTGTCCAAAGACTGCATTTTTTTATCTATATTTATTATGTATGTTGTATCATATAAATATCCTTCTTCTGGTGCATGAACTATTATCTTATTCTTATTTGTAGTAATCTTAACCTTTACATATCTCTCATTAGCATATGTTACATATACATTTTCAATTTGACTTGTATCCACATTCTTATTGAAAGTGATTGTCCAATTTTTATGTATACTCACATTATCGGACAATTTGATATTTTTAGCATAGACAGATTGTGGAATTGAAATTAACAATAAAATCATAATAACTATTTTCATCTTTAAGTATCTCATGATAAACCCCTTTTTCAATTAGTTATAATTAAATAATATATTGAATTAAAAGAATTGTCAAAAAAACTTAATAAAAATTTAAAAAGGTCGAAAATAGTCTACTATTCATAAATCTCAACAGGTGTCCTCAATTTAGCATATTTCCAAAGAATTTTAATATCTTGATCTGATAATGCCATACAGCCCCAAGTCCAATCCTTACTGTTTCCCCCTCCATGTATTCCAATTTCCCCACCAAGTGGAGTATTCCATGATGGTTGAATCTTCTTTTCATTTGCCGCTTTAATTTCTTCAAAAGTCTTTTTATCTATTAATCCACTATCCAATCCTCTTTTTCCATCTTCAATATTAGGATAACTTACACCTAGGAAAAGAGTGTATTTACTTTTATCATTTCTCGTACAGATATAATATTTGCCCACAGGTGTTCTCATGTCACCTTCTTTATTCTTGTCACCTGTTGGTTGCGACCCCAGCCCCATCTTGAATTTATTAATCAATTGATCATTAACATGCAATTCTACTAATCTATCTTTCTTATATACCTTTATTAGAGTATTCTCAGATATACTTTTACTCACTGCAATGCTCTCACTTAAATTCTTTCCTGAAAATCTTACTGCTACATCAAGAATTACAAGAGCTAGTAGAAAAATGATTGTTATTTGAGTCATCTTTGAAATCTTCATGTTTATTAATTTCCTTCCATTATAATCATTTGCAATTATTTACTGATATTATGTCACACCTGCTCCATACTATTCATGCAATTATTAATGAATGAGGGGATAAATATTATTTCCAATAAAAATATAGAAGGGTGTACAAGCTACACTATAGCTTGTACACCCTTCTATCTATCCACGTATTAATATATCAACATATACTATCCAATAGATTTAACAGGTACATATAATCTATAACCAATATTTTCAGGGTTATGCATCTGATAAACTATTGAATCCTTATCCTGATTACATCCACAAGCTGAATAATCATAATTTTCCATAGCATTCTCCACCGCTTCACATACAGAGCTTCCAATTTTGTCATACTCAAATGTTGGATGAGAGAACACAATATATTCTTTTTCCGGTATATCAGTGCATATCATCTGTTTAGGTAATTGCCCATTATAGTCTATAGGGAGACGAATACCATATACGTAACCTTTTTTTCCTGATTCATCATAAAACCCCCCTCCAATCTGGCCATCAAATTCACCTATTTTACCAGATACTGTGTCGATTTTATCTTTGATACTATCCAATAATCCACAAATCGTATTACAACCCTGTCCTGGAATATTCTCCTGCAATTCCCAGAATGAAAAATAATTATTAGCTCCAATATTCTTGATATGCAGCAGCTTATGAGCTGGTAACGTTACTCTTGCAATAATAACTTCTTGTAATTCTGTTTTTTTCATAGAAATCTCTCCTATACCTAAATAGTATGGATCAAAAGTATTGTGTTTTGTGTGAAGAACCAGTGGCATTCTCCTCTTCCTATATTCATTGGGAGTTATTCCATATTCATTTTTGAAAGACCTTGTGTATGCCTCCTGAGATGAAAACCCATACTTAAGAGCAATATCGATTATTCGACTTTCAGTATCCCTAAGCTCAATAACGCTATAAGCAAGTCTTCGTAATCTAACGTAATTACGAAAAGTCATCCCTGTAAGATTCTTAAATTTCTTCGTTACATGGTATGGAGAATATCCCAATTTATCTGCTAAGTATGTTAAAGTCATTTCTTCATTGAAATCATTTACTATTTGTTCTTCTATTATATTGACCATATTTTGTATTGTTCTTTGCCACTCAAACACCTTATCACCACCTCATAGGACTATTATAGATAAATTCCCCTCACGTATTTTGATTTGAGTTGGGAGTTTCATGACTTACCAAATTTACTCATCTCATCTTTAATTATATCAGCCATTCTCGCAATTTCATTCTTAAGTTCATCTATTGTTATATCTTCTGTTATATGTTCAAATTCTTTTCTATAAGAAATTGCTATTTGAATCATCCTTCTAACAGCCCTTAAAATTTTCTTTTCATCACTAATCTCTTCATTATATATAAAAAGAACATCTCCTGTTAAATAACTAAATGATACTGATTTAACTCCTTTTATAACTAAAAAAACTAAAGTTAAATTCTCATCTTCAACCTGCCATTCTTCAGGTATTTTCTTTATTTTAGGTACATTAACTCTCAATCTTCCTGGAATACTTTCTATAACCTTTATTTTTATAGCTAAATCCACAACTTTTTGAAGTATCATCTAATATCACCTTTTTAAAAGAATTATATATCTACCAAATTAATGTATATGCTTTTTTCTTTACTTATATACTATTTACCTGAAATTGTGTAACACCTTTTTAACAATTCTCACTTATTTTTGTTGAATCGGTAATTTTTAATTTCAAACTAAAATATTAAAATCTTTAAAGAGTGTATTTCGATATTAATGAGATTATAAATAGTCTTATGTTTATTTTTGTCGGCAAAATTCTTTATAAAGATTAATCGACAGCATTCGATAAATAAAGATAGATTATTTATGTAATAATTTTAATTTAGACTATGAAGTGGGAGGTTACAAATGAAGAGTATTAAAACTAAACTAATGTTGGGGACGTCTGCATTGATAATATTTACTCTTATAATATTAGGGATTATAACAGTAAATATATCAGAAGAGGCACTTGTAAAACAAACAAAAATGACAATTAAAACAGAAGTAGACAAAATATTTGAATTATTTGGTAGAACTGGTGAGGATATAAACTCTATAGAAAATGATATGTTTAAAGAATATGATGAATTTATTAAGAATCAAGTGGATAGTTCTACTACTGTTGTAGAATCTATTTATAAAAAGTATGAGTCAGGTCTTTTAAATGAAATTGAAGCAAAAGAATTAGCAAAAGAGTTAATTAAAGAAATTAGATATGGTGATAATGGTTATTTATGGATAGATGATGAAAATGGTCTACTTGTAGCACACCCAATAATCCCTCAAAAAGAGGGAATTAATAGAATTACTCTTGAAGATCAGAATGGCGTTAAATTAATAGAAGAAATAATTAGTGCGGCTAAGGAAGGCAACAATGATGGTTATACAGATTTCATGTGGGAAAAACCACATGATGTAGGAACTGGAAATTTAAGTCCTAAGAGAGCATATTCCAAATATTTCGAACCATGGGGTTGGGTAATAAGTACAGGTAATTATATCGATGATATACATATTGATGTAGCGCAATTTCAATTAATGATAAGAGACAATTTCCAAAATTCTGTTGAAAACATGAGTAAAGGTAAAACAGTAGCCATTTTGGATTCAAAAGGAAAGTTCCTTTATTTTTCTTCAGAAGATGTAGTTGGGACAACTATAAATGTAAAGGATTTAAAAACTGGAGAAGATATAGGTGAAAAAATTCTATCTTCAAATGATGAATTCTTGGAATACACAATACAAGATTTAGTTACTAAAAAAGAAGTTGAAAAACTATCATATGTAAGACATGACAAAGAACATGATATATTTATCGTAACTTCAGCTAGCGCAGAACTAGTCTTTAAAGATGTTAAACATATTATTAATCTATTTATATGGATAACTGTTATTGCTATGCTTTTATGTTTAGTAGTAATGTACTTTTTTGCAAATGCTTTCACTAAGCCAATAAAAGAATTAACAATAATAAGTGAAAAAGTAAGCAAAGGAGACTTAACTGTAAACATTGAAGTTAAGGAAAAAGATGAAATTGGAATATTAAAAAACTCCTTTAATGAAATGGTTTCAAACTTAAAAATGCTTGTTGATAAAACAAATAGTACTGTTAATTCAGTAAATGATTCAACATCTATGTTGGCAAATATGGTTGAACAATCCACCATTACAATTAATCAAGTCTCATCAGCAGTAGAGGAAACTGCAGCTGGAGCTGTTGAACAAGCTAAATTAACCCAAGATGGAGTCCAAAATGGAAGTATCTTAGAGAAAACAGCCGGTAAAATTAGAGAAGATGCTGATGAAATGAAATCTTCAGCTGAAGAAATGAGATCTATGGGACAAAAAGGAAAAGAAGTAACCAGTGATCTTACTCAAAAACAAGAAATCACTAATAAATCTATTAAAGAAATTTTTGATGTTGTTAGTGCTTTAGGAGAAAGAGTAAAGAGTATAGGTGAATTTACAAGTGCCATCTCTCAAATATCAGAACAGACTAACCTACTTGCACTAAATGCCGCAATAGAAGCCGCTAGAGCAGGTGATCAAGGAAAAGGCTTTGCTGTAGTTGCTGAGGAAGTAAGAAAACTTGCTGAAGAATCAAGCAGAGCAGCTGATGATGTACAGCAAATCGTTAATAATATTCAAAATGATACGAGTAAAACTATCAATGTAGTTAATGAAACAAAAGAAATATTTAATGATCAAAATAGTGCTGTTTTAAGTACAGAAAAAATATTTATAGAGTTAGATGATTCAATTACAACTTCTCTGAATAGGATACGAAACTTATACGAAAAAGTTAATGAGTTGAACAATGCAAAAGATCAAGTTTTAGAAAACATCAATGAGATTGATGTTATGTGTGAACAATCAGCAGCTGCTGCTGAGGAGGTTTCTGCATCTGTAGAGGAACAAAACTCAACTATGCAGGAAATAAACCAACATGTTAAGATGTTAGAAAACAATTCAAACCAACTTAAGGAAGCAGTAAACAAATTTAAAATTTAAAGATTAGCCCACAAAAGTATTATTGAATATATGATATATTACTTTTGTGGGCTATAACCTGAAAGCATCCATACGAATGCTTTCAGGTTATATATCCATATTATTAAGTATGTTCTTCAATTCCTTTAACTCATCATTAGATAAAGTGATACCCTTACCCATCTTTTGATGTTCTGGGTCCCATTCTCTTATATCAAACTTTGGAGCTCTATCGTTCCAGCTTATTATATTAAGTTCTTTCTTCCACCCTTTTGATGACTCTGAAAGAGTTCCTAGGTTTTCCTTTATTTCAAATTTTAATCCTGCCATTCTTAATCCTCCTATATTTTCACGTCTTATAAACTGTAATAATACCTTGATATCATTATACTATATTTTATAGTATAGAATTTATTTTTGTTATTCAGAGAGCCTTACTAGCCTACACCTCTTTGTTATTATTTCCATAATAGTTACATTTTATATTATAAATGTTATACTTACTTTATAAGTATAAGGAGGTCCTATACTCTATGAAAAAAACACATTATGTAACAATAATAATACTATTACTCATAAGCAATGTATTCACTATTTTCTTTTACTCAGATTTCAAACTGAATTACACAAAAGAATTTACCTCTAATATTAATGAAGCTTATTTATTAGAAGGAGAAAATTCAAATTGGATATTTAAAGGAGGAAACCTTTTCTTAGGAAGTTACCGAGAACAGTTTATTGGTTCTTCCATTAAATACATTGGTACAAAAGAACTCAATACAGATGTTATAATTGCTAATATTTCTATTAGGGATAAAAATACCCACGAACTTCAGGGTTCCCTTGGTGGTTGTCATTCCTCCAGCAATGATTTTAATACTGCTAGTCTTAATGGTACTCTTGATCTCTTCATAGGTTCTGGGAGTAGATTTTCAGATTCCGAACTAGAATATGATTATGATTTAACTTCAAATTCTCGAGTATACGTTGATATAGAATATAAACTTGATGGGAAACTTATAAAGGAAAGCTTTGAGTTGAAGACCATTCCACTCCTTTCAAATTGACTGTCAATTCTAAATAATGTTATAATTTGCCCATATATAAAAAGGAGTGAATCTTATGAAAGCTAACTCAATAGAACTTATCAAAAAACTCTCGAATGCCTATGGAGCACCTGGCTTTGAGGATGATGTTGTAGAACTAATAAAGAAAGATTATGGACATGTATTTAATATAAAAGAAGATTCTATGAGAAATTTAGTATTATACAGAAAGAATCATACTGGAACTAAACCTTCAATTATGCTTGATGGTCATTCGGATGAGGTTGCCTTTATTATTCAAAGTATAAAAGCTAATGGTACTATGAGATTCTTACCTTTAGGAGGGTGGATGGCTCAAAATGTTCCTGCTCATAAAGTAATGATTAAAAATGAAGATGGCAATTACATAGAAGGAATCATAGCTACAAAACCACCTCATTTTATAACTGGAGAAGTTGGACTTCAACCAATTAGTGATATGGTAATTGACGTTGGTGCAACGAGCTATGATGAAGTTATCAATGTTTTCAAGATTGAACCTGGATCTCCAGTTGTCCCTCATGCAGAATTTTCTTTTAATGAAGTAACAGGAGTAATGTTAGGAAAAGCTTTCGATAATAGATTAGGTTGTGGATGTGTTCTAGAAACATTACTTGCTTTAGAAGGATTGGATCTTTCTGTGGATGTAATTGGCTCAATCTCTGTCCAAGAAGAGGTTGGTTGTAGAGGTGCAAAGGTCAACGCAAATACAATCAAACCTGATTTGGCTATAGTTTTTGAAGGTTCACCTGCCGATGATACCTTTATGGATAAATATGATTCTCAAGGTGCTCTAAAAAAAGGAACTCAAATAAGACACTATGATAGGAGCCTAATAGCAAACCACCGATTGATTTCTCTGGCTAAATCCACTGCAAAAGAGAAAAAAATTCCTTATCAATGCGCCGTAAGAAGGGGCGGTGGTACCGATGCAGGCCCAATACACATCGAAGAATCATCAGTGCCATGTCTTATACTAGGAACCCCTGTAAGATACGCTCATACTCATTATGGATTCTCTGCCTTAACCGATTATAAAACTTCAATTGATTTAGCTGTAGAGCTTATTAGAAATATGACTGTAGATACTTTGAATTCACTATAAAAAATATATGATTTAATACAGAGAAAAACTATTACTGGTAAACCAGTAATAGTTTTTCTCTTGTTAATATTTAAAGCTAATTATTATAATGCATAGTCTTATTATTTATTATCTATCCCATACACCTCGCTGCTCATGATTATATCTTAAATTTATGTATTAATTGCTGAAGAATATTAGAAAGCGTTGCAAGTTGTTCTGCTGATGCTGATATATGCTCTATAGAGGCTGTTTGCTCTTCTACAGAAGCTGCAACTTCTTCAGTTCCAGCTGCATTTTCTTGTGTTATACTAGCGATATTATTTATATTATCACTTACTACCTTTGAATTATCATTAACCCTTCCACAAGTTTTAGTAATCTCATTTATATTTTGTGTAACAACTGAAACAGAACCTAAAATTTCTTTAAATATACTTGCTGTTTGTTTGGAGGCTTCCTCTTGTTCAATAACAATTTTTTTAGCACTATCCATTTCCTTAACAGCACCTTCTACTTCAGCTTTTATTTCCCCTATAAGTTCACTTATACTCTGAGTTCCTTTACTTGATTCTTCTGCTAATTTTCTTACTTCATCAGCTACAACTGCAAATCCTTTTCCCTGTTCTCCAGCTCTAGCTGCTTCAATTGCTGCATTTAAAGCTAATAAATTAGTTTGTTCTGAAATATTACTTATAAACTCTACTATCTGTTCTATTTGCTGTGTTTTCTCTGCTAGCGAAGTTATTACATGAGCAACCTTAATTGATGCATTCTTATTTTCAATATTTTTAGTATCTTGATATTCTACAATCTTGATTCCCTCATTAACAGTTTCCATTGCTTTAATTGTAAGCTTCTCGGAATTAGCTACATCTTGAGATATTTGAGTAATTCCTGTTATTAATTCATCTACCATTTCACTACCTTCTTGTGAAGATTGTGCTTGTTCTGTAGCTCCTCTTGCAATCTCTGATACTGTATTTGCTACTTGTTCAGAAGCTTTACTAACTTCATTAGTTGAAGTCATCATTTGCTGAGATGATGTGGATACTTGACTTCCCATATTATCCATTTCAGAAATTAATCCTTTGATATTTTCAATCATATGATTAAAGTTAGTAGCAAGGGTACCTACTTCATCCTTACTCTTTACATCAACTTTCACTTGAAGATTTCCAGAAGCTACAACTTCAGTAATATCAGCCATTTTAATAATAGGTTTTATTATTCCGCTTACAATAAAATATACTAAGATACCAATTAAAGCAGTTACCACACATCCAAGAATAATTATTATATTTCTAATCTTTGATATACTGCTATTTATTTCATTATAAAATGTTGTCATAGCTATTGACCATCCCGTTGATTTTACAGATGCATAAGCAGCTATCTTTTCACGTCCTTCAAAATCATAATATTTTACTCCCTCTTTTCCCTCAACCATCTTTTCTGTCATATTCATAAGAGAATCGCTGTCATCTTTCAAGAAATTACACTCAAGTATCAATTCTTCTTTAGGATGAGCTATTACAACACCTTCTTTGTTAACCATATATGCATACCCATTTTCACCTAGCTTTTCCTCATTAACTATGTTAGATAAATAAGATAGCCTTACAACTCCACCAAGTACTCCCTTAATATTTCCTGTATCATCTTTAATAGGACAAGCGATAACAATAATTGGCTGCTGAATAGACTTTGATCTTAGAGGTTCTGATACAACTACCTCCCCTTTAATAGCTTTGGAAAAATACTCCCTATCACTGATATCTCCTTCTTTTCCATTAGTACTAATATACCTACCACCTCTATCTGCTATAAGAATATACTCAAAATCACTAAGGATATTTTTATTTTCCTCCACATACTCGTTAAGCCCCTTGGAATCCATATTTTCAACTGCTTTTGTGGTTGAAATTAAATTTATTTCACTTTTCCATTTATTGATTTTATCATCCACAATAGTTATTAATTTTTCAACCTTACTTTGAGCTATCTGCTCCACATCATCAACAATTATTGTTCTAGATTGATAATATGCTGTTAATGATAAGGAGAAAATACCTAATATAGCACAAATTAACACCGGTATCATAATTTTATATTTTAAGCTTTTCATATATTAACTCCTTTTATTTTATTCATTTTTTATAAATATTTATTTTCGCATATATAAACAACTTTTTTATTCTAATCTATAAATAAAGAAATATCGCTGAAGCATCAATATTTTATTGATTCATATTTAGCTTGAAATTGTTCATCTTTATTAATCAAATCTATAAATACATTTACAATATCTCCATCAAATTGTGTATTCCTATTATTTTTAAGTTCTTTTATTGCTTGATCAATACTCATAGGTGATTTATATGGTCTAAGTGATATCATTGCATCAAAAGCATCAGCAATTGTAATAATTCTTGATATAAAAGGAATTTCTTTTCCAAATACACCATGAGGATATCCTTTCCCATCGTATCTTTCATGATGATATAAAACAAATTTTGCTATATCTTTAAACTGTTCAATTTTTTCTAAAGTTTCATATCCATTCTTAGAATGAGTCTTAATAATTTCATATTCTTCTTTTGTTAATTTGGATGGTTTGTTCAAAATTTCATTAGGAATAAAGATTTTACCTGTATCATGCATACTAGAAGCTATAAATAAATCTTGCATATCCCTTTCAGAAAGCTTATATGCTTTACCTATTTCAGAAGATAATATTGAAACTCTTATGCAGTGATTAGCAACTTCCTGTGATTTACAAGCTATAATACTTTGAATTAATCTAATAGAATCTACTATATTGTTTGTACCAACAGCTTTTATTATATACTCTTTATCAAATACCTGTTCAACTACACCAATCAAAATAAACACCTCTTTTTTATATGTTTTTTCTATTTTTCGACTTTTTAATATTTTTTCTTGTATTAACTATTTTTTCAACAATTTATTATACTTTTCAACAATATTCTATTCAAGAAATAACTGTGTAATGTCAATAAAAAGTCATTGACATGTTATTGACAATGACTTTTTGTTAATTATATACTATAAAAGTTATTTTTATTTAGAATAAACATAACTTTTATAGTATAATTTTTATAGAAGATTAATTATATTAAATATTTAATTTTACACAAAACTATTCACAAAGGTGGTTATATGCATAATAATTCAAATTTTGGAATGTGTCTTTCTCAACTACTAAGCATTTTAAATATTAGTGGTACTAAACTAGCTAAAGCTCTTAATGTTGATCCCTCTTTAATAAGCAAATGGAAAACTAGGAAAAGAAAAATTTGCACTAACTCAAATTACTTAGAACTAATTTCAACTTATTTAGCTGATAATATTATTAATGAACATCAGAAACAAGAAATTATAAATTTATTTAATAGCTTTAATACTTCAATAGATGATAAATATTCTGGTAATATGAGAGAATATATACATAAACTTTTAATAACTGCTCAACAAAGTCCATCAGCTATACAAAATAAAAATACACTATTAAAAACTTTAGATAGTAATCAAAATTCAAATAATATATATGATTATTTTCCGGAAAAAGACTTTAATAAATATGGATACTTAAGTAATTTCGAAGTTATAACAGGACATAAAAATGTAATATATGCTGGAATGGATTTATTAAAAACACTGCCTAAAAAACCTTCATATATTAATGATCCTATTTTAATGTCTTTTTTTACTAAATCAGATTCCTTTTCTAACTTTGAAGAAAGTCACGATGAATGGAATAATACTTTATTACAAGTACAAAAAAAAGGGTGGAATATTAATAAGTTCATTACATTAACGGATAATAAAAATAGAAACATCAAAATAATAAATGAATTTCTAACAAATTTTAAACTTGACAGATATTCTTTAAATTATTTAAATAAACATAATGCTTTACTTAATTTTAAAGAATTCCTTGTAATTCCTACAGTGGGTTTTTTAATATGCCATTGCATCGAGGATGTTAACAAAATTGATCTTGCTTTTTTAATTAGAGATGAACAGATGATAAACGTAATGAAAAATGTTTTTAATAACTATAGTGCTCATTCTTCACCTGTTATAGATAATAAATATAACTTATACGACATAAATCTTCTATCAAAAATTTCAGCATCTGAAGAATCAAATGGTAATAGATTTGCTTTAAATCAATTGATAGTTCCATTAGATAATTTTTCCAAGTATATATCTTCAGAGAAAAGAAATATATCTAAAAAGGAAATTTCTGCAATAATATCCTTTTACACAAAAAGGCTTGCTACCTTTAATAAACAAATTAAGCACTACAAATACTATGATATCTGGTCAAAAAAATCTATTGAAAATCTGATTAAAAATAGTGAAAAAACTTTTAAGCATATAAACTCTTATGATTTACTTAATTATTTAGAAAATATTATAAATATATTTGAAAAGAATGATAACTATCAAGTTGGATTATTGAATGATACAAATACAAAAAAATCATATGATATTTCTTATATTATAAAAGATTCTCAAATAGTTTTCCTTCAAAACCATTATGACTATAATAATAATTATTATTATGCAAATGATAGCATTAACCATGATATATGTATATCAATTACTGAACCTACACTAGTACATAGCTTTAATAATCATTTCTGGCAATTATGGAACGAGGTTTCACCAATTAACAAAGATAAAAAATTAGTTATATCATGGCTTAAAGATCAAATAAAAGTGTTAAATAATTTATAATCATTAAATGAATTTTATACTATATTAGCTTTTTAATAAAAATGGACAGACTTATCCTATCAGATAACTCTGTCCATTACTATTACTTGTTTTTGTTTATCACTAGTCATTAATAGAGTACTTTCAACAGCATTTTTCGGGTGGTGACAGTCCCCTACACTTCATTATTCACTTTTTCTATGAGTTTGAAAAATTCTTCTTCATTTTTACCTTCCAGATACATATTCAAAAGAGCTTGAGTGGCCATTTTGTCAAAACCTTTCCACCCATTATTCAATATTTGAGCTAAAGTGCTTATAAAGTTATCTTTACTTTTATCAAGGTCCTTTAGCATCTTATCACTTATACCCTTTATTAATTCATCTTTTAGATTTTCTCTGAGCTTTTCATTATACTTTTTCATGAACTCCTGCGTTTCTTCAGGATATCCTGAAAAGTTTTCTGACATTATATCTTCAATTTTAAACATATTTTCCTCCAAAATTAATATTAATATTCCCTTGAATAGGGATTAAATCTGTAATTATTTTAATGTATTACCTCTCCCCATTCAATTATATCTCAAAATTCAACCTCAATACATCATCATCAACATTTTTATATATTCTAACTTACATCGCTACAAAATAAGGTCCACATTCGCTTTCATGTGTTCTAACATACGTCCATGAAAAATCTTCATCAACTACATAGGCATCTTCATAAGGCCATACCCCTTCAAAATAATCTAAATCATCAGTGGTAAACTTTTCACTATTACTTAATTTATATACTACCTCTCCCTCATTGAAAAATATATAAATATTGTTTTTCTTAAGGTCATTAAATGCTTTATTAGCTTCTACGCCTTTCAAACATTCTAATCTTTCATAACTGAAAACATGCCATAAAAAGCAATCAAGATATATATTTTTTGTATCTACGTCTTTTGTAAAAACCTTTATCCATCTCTGTCTTTAAATCACGTATATCCCCTTCTTTGATTTCTGTATAAGTTATCCCTTTATCCCTAAGAGTTCTTAAGAAACCGTTATGATGATCTAATTTTATATCTTCACATAAAATTATTCCTTCCTTAATATGTTTTTCCATAGCATATTCTATTGGCACACCTTCTTCATTTCTCTCCTTAGGAATATATTCCTTATAGCTATTTTCTACCACAATTTTATACATTCCTCGTTCATCTCTATTGATTTCTATATTATTTATTTTATTATTATAAAAGCTTTCAAAGCCTGTACATTCTTCACCTACAAACTTCTCATCTAATACATTTATCATTTTTAGATTTATTTCATAAAACAAAACGTTTTTGATATTCATAGTAATATCATTTGCTTCTCTATTCACTATAAATTCAACATCATGAAAATCAGGCCACCACCCATTAATGGCTTCTACTAATTCTTTCCCACCATCTATATCATATGGCGAGAAAATTTTTCTTATAGTACCTATCCCCTTAGCCACTCGGTTTGTAGTAAAAGTGCTCTCTTCATCTTCCCAATACCTCTCTGTGGGATCAAGAACAATAAATTCCCCTAAATCATCTTTTCCACTATCTACAATTACCACTTCAAAACTTTGCCCACTTTTAGTCTGTATATTGTAAACAATATTTTTCTCCACTGGTATATCTAACTTTTCATCTGTGTATATTCTTTTACATCCATAACCTATTTCATAATATCTCTCGTCTTTTTTACTAACAAACCTACTATTATTTACTGCTTTAATTATATTCATTTTCATCTTATTTTCATTCAATTCCTTTCTTTTCCACGGGGTCTGGTACGCATACATTTTTTGGCATAGGACTTGGTACGTATCCGCATATTGTCACTGTACCTGGTCTTCATACATTTTTTTCAAATACTCTCTATAGTACTCATATTCATGCATTGCAACTCCATCATAACAATCGTATTTTTCAAATTCACGAATTCCTTTATTAAAATAAGTTCTTAATTCCTTCTTATTCATATGATATAAAGTGTTATACTTTAAGTCCTCATATGGCTGAAATTCTGAAGCTATCTTTACTTTTTTGTGAGAGTTATTATTTTTATTATATTCATCTACTATGGACATTATCTTTTGCCCACTTTTTTTATAAGTTTCTATCTTGTTGAAATAATTCATAACAACAATCTCATCAACATTATCTAGGAGCTTAGTAATCATTCCCTCTTCATAGCTAATGGGAATATCAATTACAATGTGTAGCTCATCATTATTTTCTTTATTATGTTTATCCACTAATTTCTTAATTTTCTTAAGATTATCAACATATTCATCTAAAATCTTTTTCTTATTCTCTTTATATTCTTTCAATCCATGAGGCTCTATATCTAAATGTACAGCAGTGAACCTACCTTCTTTATAATCTTTATTATGATTAAGAACATCCTTTACCTGCCCTTTAAAGGATTCATAATTTTTCTCAAGAGCCCATTCAGGTGTACCATATAGTGCTTCTACTTTTATTCCATTTTGAGAAGCTATTTTGATAAAGCTGTTATATTTCTCATGGTTTTCTCTTAAATACTTTTCTCCTGTAATTTGTTTATTTAAATCACTTAATAGATCTTCATTATTTAATTTTTTATCTTCTCTTCTTTCATCTTTATATATTTCATGTTTAATTTTTTTATAAATTCCTTTAGTATATCCAGCATTCAAATAAACGGTATCAATATTAATATCTTTTAAACTCTCAATAGTTAAATTCTGAATATCTTCATCACTTAATCCTCTGTATTCTTCATACTCTTTCAACTTTTCTTTTAGCAAAGGTTCATTCTCTATAAGTTTTATCATTACTTCTCTATTTTTACTGATTAACTCATCCTCACCAACCATGGTTGCATTCCATAAGTATAAACTCTGAGAATTAGTTTTTAATATTTCTATAAAGTCTTTTTTTGCATTTGAATAACCCCATATTCCCAATGTCAAACTCATTATAATCATACTACCTATGAATATTCTTTTCATTTTGTTATCTCCAATCTTTTATGTCTATATTTATCCCCATTTTCATACTAGTTTCTTGGTATTATTTTACCACAATTAAAAATAAAACACCCAAAGTTAATTAAACTTTGAGCGCTAACATTCTTTTAAAATTTCTTATTTCCCACTTACATCAAGATTTACAACTCCATTTGATACAAGCTTTTTTATAGCAACACCGCCACCCTTAGCTGCAACAGCTCCACTACCAATCTTAATTACATTTGAATTTCTGCTTACTTGACCTCCAACAGCTGTTATTGTTTCTTTCCCTGTATATTCATTATATTCATCCTTTTTCTTTGTTACTCTTCCAATAGTAAATGCAATTGCAGCCACACCAATTACTTTTGCAATATTCTTTGATCTTTCAATACCCTCATCTGACATTCCAAACTTATCCTTAGCCATTTTTCTTAACTTTTTTCGTGATTTAACTGTCATTCCTTTCACTTTATCTACTTTCCCCATTTTCCCCTCCATGATTTTTGTTATTTTTAATTAAGGCAAGTTCAAATAAACTTTTCGTGTTTATTAATTACTATGTAAATATTTTCATAAACTTTCCCATTAAATGAAATATATATATAATGATAGTGTATTTTACACAAACATTCAACTCATTGATATAAGCAAGATTATATGTAATAATTTTTTTAGAAATTTCATCCATTTCATAAAGAACAAAAAAGGTGCTTCGCACTTCGCTAGGGAACCCTATGGTTCCCTTGTATAATGTGGTTATAAGATTAATAGAAAACTATCTATAATTTATAACGAACATTATTATTCTAGTATTATTTATTATTCTTAATTCTTTCAACCCGTTAGGGTGTAGTTAATCACTTCA
>NZ_JAGSOJ010000002.1 GCF_023684385.1 Oceanirhabdus seepicola
AATTTGGACCATTAGCTCAGCTGGTTAGAGCAACCGGCTCATAACCGGTAGGTCCGGGGTTCGAGTCCCTGATGGTCCACCATTACAGCCTTATTTCTTTAAGGCTGTAACTCTTTTAAATAAATACTTGGGGGTATAGCTCAGTTGGGAGAGCACCTGCCTTGCACGCAGGGGGTCAGGGGTTCGAATCCCCTTACCTCCACCAAAACAGTCTTTTATAAGGCTGTTTTTTTATTTCAATTCACTTACATATCATTTCAAACATATGGTAATCCACAAGTCAATAATGAAAAAAAGATTATTCCCATAATAAAAGTATTTAATCAATCTTAAATTAATGAGTTTCTGAGAAGTTTTTCATAAAGTTATTCAGTATTATGTTGAAAAGTTCAATCATATTGTTGATAAGTTTTAGCGATTGTGGAAAAAGTCACTTGGTACAGAAAAAAAACCTTATATTTTCTAAATTTATGAATAAACCTTATATTATAGATAATAATATTAATATTGTAATTAAATATAAGTTATAGCATTAAATTCTTTGAGTATTTAAAAAATTCTGAAAATTTAGAGGATTTTTTAATGTGATATAGAATAAGTTATTTAAGGCTAAGTATACAGGGGGTATTCGCGTATGAAAGTATATAAAACTAGTAACTTGAGAAACGTTGGAATAATAGGTCATGGTGGTAGTGGAAAGACTACATTGACAGAAGCTCTTTTATATTATACTAAGGCAATAGACAGAATGGGGTACGTAGAAGAGGGAAATACATTAAGTGACTTTGATCCTGAAGAAAAAAGAAGAGGTAACTCTATTTCAACTTCAGTGGCATTGTGTGAGTGGGATGATGTAAAAATAAATCTTGTAGATATCCCAGGATATTTTGATTTCGTAGGAGAGATGGTACAAGGATTGAAGGCTGTTGATTTGGCGATGATTACCGTTTGTGGTAAATCAGGAATTGAAGTAGGAACAGAGAAAGCATGGAAGTATTCTGTTAATCATGGGTTACCAAGAGCATTCTTTATAAACAAATTAGATAGAGAAAACAGTAATTTTGAAAAAGTGTTACTTCAATTAAAATCAAAATTTGGTATTTCGGTTGTACCAATACAATACCCTATTGGTAGTGAAGAAAATTTTAGAGGAATAGTTAATGTTATATCAAGAAACGCAAGAATATATAATCCTAAAACACATGAAATGGAAGTAACAGATGTTCCAGAAGACCTTATGGATAAAGTCGATGAGTGTAAGAGAATGATAATGGAAGCTGTTGCAGAGACTGATGAAGTATTATTAGATAAGTATTTTGATGAAGGTGAACTTAGTGATGAAGAAATTTATAATGGGTTGATAAATGGAGCATCAAAAGGAGAAATAGTACCAGTAATGTGTGGTTCAGCTTCAAAATGTATTGGAATTAATACTTTATTAGAAGATATAGTAGAGTGTTTTCCAACACCAAAAGATACAAATCTTTATAGAGCTAAGAATACTGAAACTGGTGAATATCTTGAGATGAAAATTGATCACGAACAACCTTTTTCTGCGGTTGTATTCAAAACAATAGCGGATCCATTTGTAGGTAAATTGTCAATGTTCAGAGTTATTACTGGAGAAGCTACAGCTGACACAGTAGTATATAATCCTAATAAAGATAAGGAAGAAAAATTGGGGACCTTATATTTCATAAAGGGAAAAGAGCAATATAATACTAAGAGAGTGTATTCTGGTGATATTGGAGCTGTTGCAAAATTACAATATACTAATACAGGTGACACTTTGTGTGAAAAAGGTTCTTTTGTTCAATATAGGGAGATGGACTTCCCCAAACCAGTATATGAAAAAGCGGCAGTTCCTAAAGGAAAGGGCGATGAAGATAAAATTGCAGGAGGTCTTCATAAGTTAATGGAAGAAGATCCGACTTTAATTGTAGATAGAAATTCTGAAAATTCACAAGCAATAATACATGGATTAGGTGTTACACATCTAGATGTTATTGCAAGCAAACTGAAGAATAAATTTGGAGTGGATATTGAATTAAAAACTCCTAGAATTGCATATAGAGAAACAATCAAAAAGAGTGTGGACGTTCAAGGAAAGTATAAAAAACAATCTGGTGGGCATGGCCAATATGGAGATGTTAAAATTTTGTTTGAACCTAGAATTGATGGGGAAGATGAATTGTTATTTAAAGAAAAGGTTGTTGGTGGGGTTGTTCCAAGAGGATATATACCTGCTGTTGAAAAAGGATTGAAGGACTGTATTAAGAAAGGGGTTCTTGCTGGATATCCTGTAATTAGATTAAAAGCAACTTTACACGATGGTTCTTATCATCCTGTTGATTCTTCAGAAATGGCATTTAAGATGGCGGCATCCATGGCATACAAGAAAGGAATTAAAGAAGCACAACCAATTATATTAGAGCCTATAATGCATGTTGAGATTAGTGCACCTGATGATTATACAGGAGATATTATCTCAGATTTAAACAGAAAAAGAGGAAGAATATTAGGTATGGAACCACTTGATGGAGTACAGAAAATTATTGGTGAGGTTCCTCGTTCAGAAATGTTTGAATATGCTACAGAGTTAAGATCTATGACTGGTGCTAGAGGTAATTTTGAAATGAATTTCGGGAGATATGAAGAAGTTCCTAGAGAAGAAGTTGATAAAATAATAGCTGCGGCTAGTAATGAAGATGGTAAATAATTAATTATTTATTTAATCGGTAGTATCATATATGATACTACCGATTTTTGGTATATACCTTTTTAGAATAGTTTGTTTATATTTTACATATGATATTTATAAGAAGATTATAGCACGTGAAAGGACGACTAAGATGCCTAATTATGAATTGTATATAAATGATAAGATATCTTTGGGGGATTACTCTGTAATACAGGATTATGTGTGCATTCTAGATTATCAGGATAGTATTACTGTGAATATTGAAAATAATCCAAAAAAAGAAGTGGATATAATATGTAATATACTAAAGAATGAACAGTTTAATATCATAAACGAAGGAGAAGAGAAAGATGGGAGATACTCAATCAAAGCAAAGAAAGAATAGAAAGAAAAAAAATCCAGATTATTTTGAGTTGAAATTATTATCTCAATCATATGGTTCAGATGGTATGGTAGTAAGAAATATAGGAGAAAATATGGATAATTATATTGATTCGCCACCAGATTTTCAAGCATGGATAACACCTACCGTAGATGTGGAATTTCAATTGAGAAGAAATAATGAGATTAATGAGGAAAAATTATTAGAATAGTAATAACATAGTAGATACCTAAAGTGATAATATTCATTTTAGGTATTTTTTATCATTTAGAAAATTACGCGGAGTGTACCTTTTTATCGTTATAAATATGGATTATCTACGATTTGGGATAAGATGCATTTGAACTGAGAGTATGCTAAAATTAATATTAGATGTTTAAAAGTGTTATATGCGTAGGAGGAGATCAGATGGGTAAAATATATTTAACCAGACATGGGGAAACTATATGGAATACTGAAGGGCGATTACAAGGATGGAATGACTCATCTTTGACGGAGAATGGAGTTAGACAAGCTGAATGGTTATATGAAAGATTAAAGGAAGAAAAGATAGACTATATATACTCAAGCACTTCAGGGAGAGCTTATGAAACTGCTAAGATACTTAATAAAGATTGGGGATTAGAGATAAAGACCAGTAATGATTTAAGAGAAATTGGACTTGGTGAATGGCAAGGATTGAATCAGCAAGAGTTAAGAGAAAAATATGGAGAAATGGTTGATATATATTGGACAACTCCTAGTAAGTATATAAATAATTCAGGTGAAACATTTCAAGATGTTATTAATAGAACTGAGAAATTCTTAAGTAATATTATAAAAGAACATATAGATGACAATATCCTAGTTGTAACTCATACAGTTGCATTAAAGGGAATGTTACTTAAACTTGAAGGAAAAGACTTAGATGATATTTGGGGTGAACCTTTTATAAAACAAACGAGTTTAACTATAATTGATCACGACGGAACGAATATGAATATAGAGGTTCATGCTGATGCTTCTCACCATAAAGAGGAATATATAAAGAATCCTCATTATTAACATATGAATAAACTACTTCGTAAGTTTATTCATAAAAGAAGAAAAAAGTACAAAGAACAAATAGTAAAGCCTTTCAGTAAAACTGAAAGGCTTTAAATAACCTAATTTATTTTTTTCTTTTTTAATTCTTCTTTGAATACACTGGTAAGGTGAAATGGAATTTCAAACCATTAGGGGTATTCACTACGCCATAAATACTTTTGTGTAAATCAAGGATTCTTTTAGTTATAGAGAGGCCAAGACCACTACCACCAGAGGCTTTATTTCTAGATTTATCAACTCTATAAAATTTATTCCATATATTATTTAAGTCATTTTCATTTAATTGAACACCTTGATTTTCTACAGATATAATAAAATTGTCATCATTAAGAATCTTTAAAGACACTATTATCTTGTCACCTACTTTGGTATATCTTTTGGCATTAGTAAGAAAATTATTAAGGACTTCTTCTATCCTCTTTGGATCGAATATTGAGTAAGGTGACGTATCTATATCAATATTTGTAATAAAGTTATGGTTTTGCATCATTAATGAATATTTTTTAGTTATAACCCTTAGAAATTGTGATAAATTCACTTTTTTTTCCCTAATACTATAAGGATCATTCTCTAGTTTAGCAAGATTAAGCATATCAATAACAAGGCAATTTAGGTTGTTTGTTTCTTCTATAATAACATCAGTATAGAAACTAATATCATCTTTATCAACAATACCATCCTTTAATGCTTCTGCATATCCTTGGACAAGGCTTATAGGAGTTTTCAGTTCATGAGAAATATCTCCGATAAATTCTCTCCTCATTTTCTCCAGCTTACGTTCCTTCTCAATATCATCTATGAGCTGCTCATTAGCTTTATGTAAGTCAGTTAATGTAGTATCAAGTTTCTTTGACATAAAGTTAAGAGAATTACCCAAACTACCAAGTTCATCATTGGTAGTAACATTACATTTAACATTGAATTCTAAATTAGACATTTTTTTTGCAGTTTTATTAAGGGCAATAAGTGGTTTGGTCAACATACGTGATAATATAATAGATACTATAACTAAAATTATCAATGCAGCTACAATGAAGTACAGGTAATATTGTGTAAGAATACTATTTGCTTCATCAACAGGTTGTAAAGTGGATACAACAAAGAGTATTGATGGGTTATAGGTTTCTAGTGGAGAAACTATAACTGAATAATAATTCTTTGATATTGGATCCATAAACTGATATGTTAAGGTTTCTTTTGAAAGAAGAACTTTATAATAATTATCCGAATTCAACCAATGTGCAATTGCTTTGTTAATAGTATCATATTCTTTAAGTATATTATTATCATCATAGGGGGTAACAGAAAACTTTATTGCTCCATTACTGTTTAAAATTGCAACCTTGGCATTATTCTTTTCTTCAAATTCATAAATATAGGACTTAAATGAGTTAACTGTCAAATTATAATTATCGATTGTATATTTTAAACCTAATGTGTTAGATTTGAGAGTCTTACTCTTTTTGTTTATATAAAAATCATTAAAAAATAGATATTGAGATATTATTAGAAGAAGAATTAATAAAAATATAGGTATTATTGTAAAGAGAAAAACCTTGATAGTAATACTACTTCTTATTTTTTTACCCATTATTTATTCATCTCCAATCTTAAGCATATATCCTTTTCCTCTTACTGTTTTTACTATGTATGACATAACATCAAGTTTTTCTCTTAAGCGTTTAATATGCGTATCTACTGTTCTTGAATCTCCAAAATAATCATAACCCCATACATTATTCAATAGGGAATCTCTTGATAAAACCATATTGGGGTTATTGCTCATATACTCTAAAAGATCATATTCTTTTGGTGATAATTGAAGAGATGTGTTTCCAATATGCGCAGATTTTTCTTGGATATTAACTTTCAAATCAGCAATAGTAATTATTTTATTATTAGATGGTTGTATAGTGATAGAGGATCGCTTAAGAAGAGCTTTAACTCTGGCTACAAGAACTTTAGGACTAAAAGGTTTAGTTACGTATTCATCTGCTCCAAGTTCAAAGCCAAGAAGTTTATCTTCTTCTTCTCCTTTTGCGGTTAACATTATTATAGGAACAGTAGATATTTCGCGTATTTCTTCACATACAGTATATCCATCAAGTTCCGGAATCATAATATCAAGTATTATAATATCGATATCAGGATTATTCTTAAATTCTTTTATGGCAGTTGGACCATCACCAGCTTCTATTATTATATAATTTTCCTTTTTGAAATAATCTTTAATTAATTTTCTCATTTTGAATTCATCTTCCACAATCAATATGGTAGTAGACATAATATACACCTCGCTTATTCTTTAGGCACATTCAAATAAATCAAAAGTCAGTATGTTAGGGTATTTTGTGGAATAATTTTCATCCTTGGAACTCACTTCTAGAACAACTATCAGCCCCAATATACCTAAGCTGCAAAATATCCGTCGAATCTTTGCCGTTTATTTATTTTCATATTCTTTATTCTATCATATAAATGTTTCAGTATTGCGAACAAAAGCAGAGGAAAATATATTTCGAAACTCAAAACTTATGTTTCTGGATAGATTTATATATGTTATAATTATATAAAAATGAAGATATAAACCTATTGGGAGGAATAAACATGGAACAAAGCTTTTTTATAAATAACAGAAACAAACTTTCAGAACTTATTGAGGATAACTCTTTATTAGTTATGTTTGCCGGAACAGCGCCATTTAAAACAGCAGATGAGCGATATGAATTTACTCCAAATAGAAATTTCTATTATTTAACTGGAATTGATGAAGAAAAAATCATCTTTACAATTGGAAAGGTTAATGGGCAAATAAGTGAGACTCTATTTATCGAGAGATTTGATCCAATAATGGCAAAATGGGTAGGGAAAACAATAACTGAAGAAGAAGCTAATGAAAAATCAGGAATTAAAACTATAAAACATATAGATGAATTTGAAGGATATCTAGATGGGGCAATGAATAGAATGCCTATAGAGCAGATTTACTTTGATTTAGAAAGACAGAGTATAAATATGTCTTTAAACAAACAGCAAATATTAGCAAAAGATATAAAAGAGAAATATCCACATATAATAATAAAGAATGTATACAAAGAAATTTCATCACTAAGGGTAATAAAAAATGAGGATGAAATAAAGAATATTGAAAAAGCTATTGAAATTACAAAAGATGGTATAGAGCTTATGATGAAGAATGCTCAACCAGGTATGAAAGAGTATGAACTTGAAGCTTATTTTGATTTTACATTAATTAGAAATGGAATAAGAGATAAAGCGTTTAAAACTATAGCTGCTGCAGGTAAAAATGCAACTATATTACATTATGATAAGAATAATAGTGATATAAAAGATGGAGATTTGATTTTATTTGATCTTGGAGCACAGTATGGATATCACAATGCTGATATAAGTAGGACATTCCCTGCAAATGGTAAGTTCACAGATAGACAAAAAGATGTATACAACGCGGTATTAAAGGCTCAGAAGGCGGTGGAAGAAGCTGTTAAGCCTGGAGTTCCATTTATGGAGTTAAATGAAATTTGTAAAAAAGTTCTAGCTGAGGAATGTATAAAGTTAGGATTAATAGAAGATGAAAAAGAAATTGGAAAGTATTTCTTCCATTCATTTGGACACTATTTGGGATTAGATACTCACGATGTGGGAAGTAGAAGTGTAACTCTTGAAGAGGGAATGGTAATAACAAATGAACCTGGACTTTATATTGAGGAAGAGTGTATTGGAATTAGAATAGAGGATGATCTATTAGTAACTAAAGATGGATGCGTGAATCTTTGTAAAGATGTAATAAAAGAAGCTGATGAAATAGAAGAATTCATGGCAAATAGATAGAACTACACAAGCTGATATTGGGTAATACCATATCGGCTTATATTTGTTCAAAAATTAGTATGATATGGAGGAGAAATATGGTTAAAAGGTTTATTAAATATTATAAGAATCATATGGGGCTATTTATTCTTGATTTATTTTGTGCATTTGGGATAGCTGCATTAGATCTAGTATTCCCTATGATTACTAGAAGAGTTATGTATGACATAGAGTCAGGTATAGATATAACATATATAAGAACACTTGGAATTTTCACTGCTATCTTAATAGGACTATATGTTGTGAAATATATTTTTAATTATATAGTAAATTATTGGGGGCATGTAGTTGGAGTTAGAATGCAATACGATATGAGGAAAGATGTATTTAAACATCTTCAGACGTTACCAGTTAAATATTTTGATGATAATAAGACTGGGCAGATAATGTCACGTATTGTTAATGATTTAATGCAAGTATCGGAACTTGCACATCATGGTCCAGAAGATTTATTCATATCATTGGTTATGTTTATAGGGTCATTTATACTATTGTGTACTATTAACGTGAAGTTAACTTTAATAGTTTTTGCTTTTCTTCCAGTACTATTGTATTTTGCTGCAAAGAAAAGAGTCAAAATGGCAAAGGCCTTCAAAGAGGTAAGAAAGAAAATTGCCAATGTAAATGCACAGTTAGAGAATAGTATTGCAGGAGTTAGAGTTTCAAAATCATTTACAAACGAAGAATATGAGGTTGAAAAATTCAGTGAAGGAAATGAAAAATTCAAGAATGCTAGGACATATGCATATAAATATATGGCTGAATTTGCATCAGGAGTTAGATTTATAACAGATGTTTTAAATGTTGTGGTTATTTTTGCAGGAGGAATATTCCTTATAAGGAGAGAGATTAATGTTGCAGATTTAGCAACATATCTAATATTTATAGGACTTTTCATGCAGCCAATTAGAAGGTTGACAGGATTCGTTGAACAATATCAATCAGGCATGGCAGGTTTTGAAAGATTTATTGAGTTGATGGATATTGAACCAGAGGTCAAAGATAGAGATGATTCTGTTGAGCTTGAAAATGTAGTAGGGGATATTGAATTTAAAAATGTTTCATTCCAATATGATGATAATAAATCAATTTTATCAGATTTATCATTAAACATAAAACATGGAGAAACACTTGCAATGGTTGGACCTTCTGGAGGAGGAAAGACTACAATATGTCAGTTATTACCTAGATTTTATGAGATAAATAAAGGAGATATAACTGTAGATAATGTAAATATACATGATGTGAAGTTGAAATCATTGAGGCAAAATATTGGGGTTGTACAACAAGATGTTTTCTTATTTACAGGAACAATTAAGGAAAATATTCTTTATGGTAGACCAGATGCAACTGATGAAGAAATTATTCAAGCTGCTAAGAAGGCAAATATTCATGAGTTTATAATGACTCTTAATGAGGGATATAATACTTATGTAGGTGAAAGAGGGGTTAAATTGTCAGGAGGGCAAAAACAAAGGATATCTATAGCTAGGGTATTCCTTAAAAATCCTCCAATATTGATACTAGATGAAGCAACTTCAGCATTAGATAATGAGAGCGAAGCTATCATACAAAAATCTCTTGAGGAATTATCAAAAGGTAGAACAGCAATAATTGTAGCACATAGATTATCAACAATTAAAAATGCCGATAATATAATTGTAATAACAAGTGAAGGAATTGAAGAAAAAGGAAATCATGAAGAATTGATGAGTAAAGAGGGTATATATACACGTCTTTACAATGCTCAATTTAAAGGGTTTATACCAGATGAAATATAAATTAATTGTAATTTATGGTAAAATAAGTTATTATTAATAAATAGGAATCTCATTGACGAAAATCATAATATTTTTACATAAGATTGGAAATGATTAATTATAAGAGGAGATATCATAACCGAGCTTAATGTAAGAGGTGTAGGAGCTTGGGTAAAACCAAGCTCCTTTTATATTATATAGTGAAGGAGAGACGCAATGCTTTGTGATAAATGTAACATTAATGAAGCTAGTATTCATATTTCTAAGATCATAAATGGTAAAAAGATGGAGATGAATTTATGTGATAAATGTGCTAAAGAAAAAAATACTCTAGAAGTTATTGGAGACATAGAATATAGTTCTTTTGACATAGATGACTTGTTCTCAGGACTACTTAATTACATGGGCACAAATACCTTCATGTATGATAAACAAAAAAAGATTGTTCCTTGTAAAAATTGTGGCACAACATTTTTACAATTTAAAAATACTGGATTAATGGGCTGTGATGTGTGCTATGAAATCTTCCAAAAGGAGATTATTCCTTTAATGAAGCGGATACAGGGGAATAACGAGCATTTGGGTAAAATACCAAAATCACAAGGGAAATCTTTAATGGTTAAAAAGAAAATTACAAAATTGAAGGAAGATCTCCAATTGGCAATAGCAAATGAAAATTATGAAAGAGCGGCAGAATTGAGAGATGAAATAATAGCTATGAAAGAGGAATAGGGGAGAGGAGTTAATGGAAAACTGGATAAGTTCTAATTCTATTAATAATGGCATTGTTATTAGTAGTCGTATAAGATTGGCACGAAATTTTTCTAATGTTAAGTTTCCTCACCGATTAGGTATTGAGGATGCAAAAGATATAATTAAAAATGTGGAAAAGGTTTTTTATAAAGATGAATTTAATACTGAAAAATATAAAACAAAGCAACTTTGGGATAGAACAGATGAAGAAAATATTATTGATTTTGAGAAACATATTATAAGCAAAAAATTACTCAATAATAGCTCTAAAGCTGCCTATATTGTAAATAAGGATGAAACTGTCAGTATAATGATAAATGAAGAAGATCATATTAGAATTCAATGCATCAATGCAGGATTTAATTTAGAGAAAGCTTATGATATGGCGAACAAAATTGACGATTTATTGGAAAGTGGATTAGATTATGCTTTCCATGAGAAGATTGGATACATAACTGCATGTCCAACAAATTGTGGAACTGGAATTAGAGCTTCTGTAATGTTGCATTTGCCAGTCCTAACTATTAAGAATGAAATATCTAAAGTTATGAATTCTGTTTCAAAACTGGGTATGACTATAAGAGGTTTATTTGGAGAAGGATCAAATGCAATGGGACATCTTTATCAGCTTTCTAATCAAGTTACCATAGGAATTGAAGAAAAAGAAATAATTAACAATTTATCAAATGTGGTAAAACAGATAATATACCTTGAGAAGAGTAAGCGGAATGAGATGAATTCTACTATGAAATATGAATTTGAGGATAAAACTTTTAGAGCGTTAGGAGCTTTAAAGTATAGCAGAATGATAACTTATAAAGAAGCAATTAATCATCTTTCATATGTTAGATTAGGCGTGGAAATGGGAATAATAGAAGATATAAATTATAAAAAGATTAATAGTTTACTTGTGGGAATAAGTGATTATTCAATTCTAAAAAAAGAAAAGGAAATATCAAATTCTAAAGAATACCAGGTTAAAAGATCAGAGATGATAAGAAACAAACTAAACAAATAGGAGGGAATTATGTTTAATAGATTTACTGAAAGGGCTCAAAAAGTTATTCTTTATGCTCAAGATAATGCTAGAGATTTGAAACATGGATATGTTGGTACAGAACATATATTACTAGGGCTTTTAACTATTGAAGAAGAAGAATCAAATCTTTTTCTTAGTGAAGAAGGGATAAAAAAGGATGATGTAAAAAAATTGATAATACAACTGGAAGGGGAAGGAAAAGAAGAGGTTAAGGAACAAATTCCACTTACCCCAAGAACAAAGAGGTTACTTGATTCAAGTGTAACGGCAGCAAATGAATTAAAGAATGAATATATTGCCCCAGAACATATGTTACTGGCATTAGTTAAAGAAGGTCAAGGGGTAGCTTTCACAATTTTGATAAAATTAGGTGCAGATATAAATAGGTTATTTACTAAACTTGTTGAAAGTTTAAAGGCACAGCCTAATGTGCAGACAAATGAAGGTAGTAGAAAGAGAAATAGAAGAGAGGATAAAACACCTGTATTAGATAAACATGGAAGAGATTTAACGGCTATGGCTTTAGAAGGGAAATTAGATCCTGTTATTGGCAGAGATGATGAAACACAAAGATTATTAGAAATACTATGCAGAAGAATGAAGAATAACCCTTGTCTTATTGGAGAGCCTGGAGTTGGGAAAACTGCTATAGCAGAGGGATTGGCGCAACGCATTGCAGCAGGTAACATTCCAGAATTGTTAAGAGATAAAAGAGTAATAACATTAGATTTGTCATCTGTTTTAGCGGGGGCAAAGTATAGAGGAGAATTTGAAGAGAGACTTAAAAGTATTATGGAGGAAATTGTAAGTTCGAATAATGTAATAGTATTTATTGATGAAATACATACTATTGTAGGTGCAGGGGGAGCAGAGGGAGCAATAGATGCTTCAAATATTCTTAAGCCAGCACTTTCAAGAGGTGAAATTCAATGTATTGGGGCAACGACTTTGGATGAATACAGAAAATATATTGAAAAGGATTCTGCTTTAGAAAGAAGATTTCAACCAATAAATGTAGGGGAACCTACAAAGAAAGAGGCATATCAAATATTGCTGGGATTAAGAGATAAATATGAAGCTCATCATGGGGTTAAAATATTGGATAATGCTCTTAAGGCTGCTGTTAATTTATCGGATAGATATATAACAGATAGGTTTTTACCAGATAAAGCTATTGATCTTATTGATGAGGCCGGATCAAAGATAAGACTTAAGAATTTTACTGCTCCTCCAGATCTTAAAGATTTAGAAGAAGAACTAGAAAAAGTAACAAAGGATAAAGTTGATGCTATTTCTGTTCAGAACTTTGAAAAGGCTGCTGAATTTAGAGATAAAGAGAAGGAGATTAAACAAAAGCTTGATAATATGCAAAATAATTGGGTTACCAAGAGTGAGTCAAAAGATCTAGAGTTGAGTGAAGAAGATGTAGCACAAGTGGTTTCGAAATGGACTAATGTGCCAGTTAGTAAATTGACACAATCTGAATCTGATAAGCTTTTAAATTTAGAAGAAATATTACATGAGAGAGTAATTGGCCAAAAAGAAGCTGTTGATGCTATAGCAAAAGCTATCAGAAGGGCTAGAGTAGGCTTGAAAGATCCAAAGAGACCAATAGGGTCATTTATATTCTTAGGACCAACTGGAGTAGGAAAGACTGAGTTAAGCAAGGCTCTAGCAGAAGCTATGTTTGGTGATGAAAGTAATATGATTAGAATTGATATGTCAGAGTATATGGAGAAACATTCAGTGTCAAGAATGATAGGATCTCCTCCAGGATATGTTGGATTTGAAGAAGGAGGACAGTTGACTGAAAAGGTGAGAAGAAAACCTTATTCAGTTATACTATTTGATGAAATAGAAAAGGCACACCCAGAAGTATTTAATATATTATTGCAAATATTGGAAGATGGAATAGTAACTGATGGTAAGGGAAAATTAATTAATTTTAAAAACACTATTATTATAATGACTTCTAATGTAGGGGCAGCGACTATAAAGAAGCAAAAAACAATGGGATTTGCTATCACGTCAAATGGAATAAATACTGAGTATGAAAAAATGAAAGAGAATATGATAGGTGAGTTGAAGGGGAGTTTTAGACCAGAGTTTTTAAATAGAATTGACGATATAATTGTATTTCATTCACTTGAAGAGAAGGATCTTATAAGTATTGTTAAAATAATGTTAAAAAGTGTTAAACAACGGTTGAGTGAAATAGAAATCACAGTTAAATTTGATGAAAAAGCTCAAGAGTATTTAGCTAAAGAAGGTTTAGATTTAGAATATGGTGCAAGACCTTTAAGGAGAGCTATAACTAAAGCCATTGAAGATAGAATGTCTGAAGAAATATTGAAGAATAATATAAAAAAAGGAGATAATGTATTAGTAACTGTTAAAGAGGATAAATTACATTTTGAATCTTTGTAGTATTATCGTAAATTGAATAAAAAGTATCATAATTAGTAATATTAGAGGTTTTATTGAGGCCAAAGGGATTGTATAATAAATATAGAGATTATACAATTCCTTATATTTTTAACATGTTATCGAGTGCTACACAATGTAATTAAATAGTCATATATTATGCCATGCAGCACTAGAAAGTCAGAAATGGAGAGTTATTATGGCCAAAATTAAAAGTAGATTTGTTTGTCAAGAGTGTGGATATGAAACTGCAAAATGGATGGGTAAATGTCCTGATTGCGGTAATTGGAATAGTTTTATTGAAGAAGTTAAAACTAAAGATATAAAGCATGCAAGATCAGTAACTACAACAGGTAGCAGTAAACCAGAAAAAATAACAAATATTAAATCAGGTGAAAAAGAACGCCTAGACACCAATATCAATGAATTAAACAGAGTGCTTGGTGGAGGATTAGTTAAAGGATCTCTAACTCTGATTTCAGGTGATCCTGGCATAGGAAAATCTACATTACTACTTCAAACGGCTAGCAATATAGCCGATAAGTATGGTAAGGTTCTTTATGTTTCGGGAGAAGAATCAGAACAACAGATAAAAATGAGAGGAGATAGATTAAAAGCTAATAAAGATAATCTTTATGTTGTATCAGAAACTAATATAGATACAATAGAAGTACATATTACAAATGTTGAACCAAGTTTTGTGATAATAGATTCAGTTCAAACCTTGTATAAGAGTAATATATCCTCAGCTCCAGGAAGTGTTTCACAAGTGAGAGAATGTTCTAATGACTTGATGAGGTTGGCTAAAGGAAAGCAAATACCATTCTTTATTGTGGCCCATGTGACTAAACAAGGTGAGTTAGCGGGACCAAGAGTGCTGGAACATATGGTAGATACTGTACTGCATTTTGAGGGAGAGAGAACACAAGAATTTCGTATTTTAAGAACCATAAAGAATAGATTTGGAACAACAAGTGAAATTGGAGTCTTTGAAATGCGTGGTGAAGGACTTATAGAAGTTGAAAATCCTTCAAAAGTATTTTTACAAGATTCAGAGTATGCTCATGAAGGTTCTGTGGTAGTTGGAATAGTTGAGGGAACAAGACCCGTTCTTGTAGAAATGCAATCACTTGTAAGTCAAAGTAATGTTCCTATGCCAAGAAGAACAGCTGTTGGAGTTGATAAATCTAGACTTAATCTTGTTTTAGCAGTTTTAGAAAAAAAATTCCGAATACCATTTTATGATAGAGATGTATATGTAAATGTAGTTGGTGGTTTAAACTTAGATGGCACATATGGAGATTTAGGTTTGGCAATTTCTATGATTTCAAGCCATAAAAATAAGCCGGTCAAGCTTGAAAAAGCTATAATGGTAGGAGAAATAGGGTTGACTGGAGAGGTAAGACCAGTTACACATTGCGAAAAAATTGTAAATGAAGCTAAAAAATTAGGGTTTGAAAATATAATTATTCCGAAGAAAAATTTGGAAAAAATCAAAATTAATGATATAAATATAATAGGCGTTTCAAATTTGAGGGAATGTTTGACTAAAGTATTTTAAAGTAAGGTGAGGATATTGAGAATAAAAAAAGATGAAGAGCTCATAAAAATACTAAAAATAATTGCTCCAGGTACAGAATTAAGAGAGGGATTAGAGAATATTTTGAGAGCTAAAACTGGTGGATTGATATTGATTGGTGATGAAGAAGAAGAATTAAAGATCATAGATGGTGGGTTTAAAATTGATGCGGAGTATTCACCTGCATATGTATATGAACTTGCAAAAATGGATGGAGCACTAGTTCTTAGTTCGGATTTCGAAAGAATAAGGTGGGCTAATGCACAGTTGATGCCTGAACAAACTATTAGCACATATGAAACAGGAACAAGACATAGAACGGCAAATAGAGTAGCTAAACAAACGAATAGTATTGTTGTTGCCATATCACAGAGAAGAAATATCATAAGTATTTATAAAGGTGATATGAAATATGTACTTAAAGATAGTAGTAAAATTTTGGCTAAAGCTAATCAAGCTATTCAAACATTAGAAAAATATGTTTCTGTACAGCAAAATATTATAAACAATCTTAATGTCTTGGAATTTCAAGATTTAGTAACATTATTTGATATTATGACAGCAATACAGCGAGCGGAAATGGTAATGAGAATTGTAGAAGAAGTTGAAAGATATATTTATGAATTAGGCAATGAAGGTCGTCTTATTTCAATGCAACTTCATGAACTTATTGAAGATATTGAAGAAGAGGAAGTATTTTTAATTAGAGATTATTGCCAAGGAGAATTGGAGCACCAAAAGGTTTACGAAAAGTTGCAAAATATTGATTATGATGAGTTGATTGATCTTGATAGAGTATCAAAAATATTAGGATATGGAGGGGTGCCTTTAGTTGATACAATTATATCACCTAGGGGATACAGAATGTTAGCAAAAATTCCTAGAATTCCTTCAAGTGTGGTTGATAATCTTGTGGATAGATTTTATGAACTCAAGAGCATTGTTGAGGCAACACATGAAGAATTAGAGAGTGTTGAGGGGATTGGAGAAGCAAGAGCAAAAACTATAAATAATAGATTAAGAAGACTTAGGGAACAATTTATTTTGGATAGACAGATGTAGTTTAATACTGAGAAAGTAAAATCCAAATAACTTTAGATTATTGTGAATTTAATTATACTAAAGTTATTTGGGTTTTATAATATACTTTCTAAGATATAAGGCGCATTGAAAAAATAAACTAGTTAAGCTCGTATTTTTGATTTTTTTCATATGCATAATACAAATTACTAGTAACTTACTTAAGACTATATTTTCCTAAAGTTTTTAAATTATCATTTTCTTTTATTAAAATATCGTACATGTTTAAATCTAAAAGGTTGCATAATGAGGCTATGTAAAAGAGGTTATTTCCTAATTCTGTATTTAAAACGTCTCTACAATTACCGCATAATTCACCTTTCAAATGTGTTTTTAGGCATTTGTTCAGTATTTTAAGATCCTCATCATCACAATCATTATTAGTAACTGTGAGTTCAAGTTTATTTTCGCATGAAGCATCGATGCATATGCAACCGCAATCTGTTACTGCTTTAGCAAGAGCTCGGTTCACTCGTGCTTGTGATTCAAGAAGCTTTGAAGAAATATCAATTATGCTTCTGTGTCTCAATAAACATTGATTAATTGAATTTTGAAATTCGTCAAAAATAATATCTTTCATAGACACAACTCCCTTATAGACTGTAATAATTAAGTCCTTAAGTAAATTATAGTAACTAAATAAATAATTTGTCAACAAAGATTGTACCAAATAATGCTTATGTAAATATAATAAAGCATGAAAGAAAATATTAATAGGGGGTTATCTGTGTTAAAAATTGGTGATAAAATTTTTTTGGCAAATTATGGTGCAGGAGTTGTTAAAGAAGTAGGACTCATTAATAACATCTCTCAGAAGGAAGAATATATTAAAATTTTTCTTATATTTGATAAGATGAGCATTTTTTTACCTAAGAATAAATTGAGCACCTGTAAATACAGAAAAATATCTTCAAAAGAAGATATGAAAAAAAATATTGAGATAATATTTTCGGAACCAGAAAATATTGAAAAAAATTGGAATGCTAGATATAGGAAAAATAGAGAAAAGTTACATGGATTAAATATAAACGCAATATGTTATGCCCTTAGGGATTTATATTTTTTAAAAATGAATCTAATGTTACCACAAGGAGAGGAAAAAATCCTTGAAAGAGCAGAAGGGTTAGTAGTAAGTGAACTTTCTATGGTAATGAACTTAAAATATAGTGAAGTCTTAGAAAAGCTAAGAAACGAAAATATACTTAAAGAAATGAATAATCTATAAAATAATTAATCGATTTATTGAAAAAAAAATACTTATGATATATAGTAATTTATAAGTAATATAAGAAATTATAAGGAGGTGAACGAATGCTAAAAAAGATACTTAGATCAATCATTGTTGTTTCAGGATTAATACTAGGGTATATGATTGGAATGAATCTCATTAAATACGAGAGCTTTTCATTTATAAATAACTTTAAAGATAATCTTATTTACGAGTTTGCTTTTATGACTTTTTTTAGCTTAATCATTGGAATCATTTTTTTCATAGTTTCGCCTATAATCACATCAGCAATAATACGATTTATTGAATATATTGAGAAGTCTTTTCAAAAAATACCTATATCTGATGTTCTTTTTGGAACGACTGGAGCCATAATTGGATTATTAATAACCACATTATTTTTTAGTGTGATTAAGATTGAACATATACTTTGGACCTCGTTTATGGTTATTGCAAACATTGTTATGGCTGTTCTAGGAGCAGATATTCTTAGAAGAAAACGTGATGAGATTATGAGTTTTTTAGAATCAATAAAGAAAAATAGTGCATCCTTTTCTAAGGAGAAGAAACTTAAAGTTCATGGAGCTCCAAAGGTGTTGGATACATCAGTAATAATTGATGGTAGGATCCTAGATATTTGTCAGACGGGTTTTATTGAGGGAAGCTTAATTATTCCACACTTTGTTTTAGAGGAATTGAGACATATTGCAGATTCGGCAGATGATTTGAAAAGAAACAGAGGTAGAAGAGGTTTGGATATACTAAACAAAATCCAAAAGGAGCTTGACGTCCCTGTAGAATTGACTGACAAAGATTTTCCTGACATAGCTGAAGTTGACAGCAAATTGTTGAAATTAGCGCAAGTGTTAAAGGGTGTTGTTTTAACTAATGATTTTAATTTGAACAAAGTTGCGAAACTTCAAGGAGTTAAAGTGCTGAACATAAATGAGTTAGCTAATGCTGTTAAACCGGTAGTATTACCAGGGGAAGAGATGCAAATTCAGATTATTAAAGACGGTAAGGAGCCAGGGCAAGGTATTGCGTATTTGGATGATGGAACTATGATTGTTGTTGATGGTGGGAAGAAACAAGTAGGTCATATATTAAAAGTAGTTGTAACATCGGTACTTCAAACTGCTGCAGGTAGAATGATATTTGCTAGGAAGAAAGAAACTATTGAAGGTAAAGGTGAATAGTATGAGTGTCGGAGTAATTGTCCTTGCTGCTGGTAAAGGAAGTAGAATGAAAGCTGGTATAAATAAGCAGTTTTTAGAGATTGATGAGAAACCGATATTATATTATTCGTTAGATGTATTTGAAAAAAATAATAAAATTGATTTTATAGTGGTAGTTTGTTCTCCAGATGAAGAAGAGACTATTAAAAGCTGTATAATTGATAAATATGGTTTTAAAAAAGTAAAAAAACTTGTAGTAGGGGGCAATGAAAGAAAAGATTCGGTACTCAATGGTCTTAAGGTTATGGATGATGTAGATATGGTTTTAATACATGATGGTGCAAGACCATTTATTAATAATAGAATCATTGATGAAGGAATTGAGTATACGTTAAAATTCAATTGTTGTGCTTGTGGTGTTATGCCAGTAGATACTATAAAGGTAGTGGATGGAGAAAGATTTTCAAAGCATACACCTAGGCGTAGTGATTTGATTGCAGTTCAAACACCACAATGTTTTAAGTATGACTTGATAAGAGAATGTCATGAAAAAGTAAATAGAGAAGGAATTGAGGTAACAGACGATACATCTGTTGTTGAATACTTTGGGCATAAAGTTTATCTGTATGAAGGAAGCTATAATAATATTAAGATAACTACCCCTAAAGACATGATTATGGCTAAACAAATTTATGAAAATCTATTTACAAAATAAATAAATATTGTATAATAAACTTACTGAAAATTTAATAATGATATAGGTAATGATGAAGAATAGTAAAGATAACATACAGAGAGAAAATTTATGCTGAGAGATTTTCAACTATCTTGAACCCGCTTTTGAACTATAGGTAAACCCTATCGGATTATCCGTTATTTAAATTAAGAACCAATTTAGGTGGTACCGCGAATCAACTCGCCCTAATATACTAGGGTGAGTTTTATTTATTTATAAAAAGGAATATGGGAGGTATTATTTTATGAGAATGTCAAGAATGATTATACCAACTTTGAGAGAGGTTCCTGCTGAAGCAGAAATACCTAGCCATAAGTTGATGTTAAGAGCCGGTATGATAAGAAAACTTTCATCTGGAATATATAATTATATGCCATTTGGGTTAAGAACTATCAAAAAAATAGAGGATATTGTTAGAGAAGAGATATCAAATTTTGGTGGACAGGAAATTCTCTGTTCAGCTCTTTTACCATCTGAATTATGGAAAGAATCTGAAAGATGGGATAAAATGGGGAGTGAAATGTTTAGATTGAATGATAGGAACGAGAGGGAGTTTTGTTTAGGGCCTACTCACGAAGAGGTGTTTACTGACCTTGTAAGATCTGAAATTAAATCATATAAACAACTACCAATGAATTTATTCCAAATTCAAACTAAGTACAGAGACGAAAGAAGGCCAAGATTTGGACTTATGAGATGTAAAGAATTTATAATGAAAGATGCATACTCATTTGATGTTGATGAAGATGGATTGAATGAATCATACAATGATATGTACCAAGCATATCAGAACATATTTGAAAGATGCTCATTAGACTGTAGTCCTGTTGAGGCGGATTCAGGTGCTATGGGTGGTTCTGGTTCAGCTGAGTTTATGGTTAAATCAGAAGTAGGAGAAGATGAAGTTGTATTCTGTAAAAGTTGTGGTTATGCTGCAAATGTTGAGAAAGCTCCAACAGTCGCTGAGATTTTAGATAAAGAAGAAATGAAAGATTTAGAAGAAATAGAGACTCCAGAGGTAAAGACCATCGGTGATCTTGAAAAGTTCTTTAATACTTCTGCAAAAAAATTTGGTAAGACACTTATTTACTATGCTGATGGTAAAAGTGTGGCAGTGGTAATAAGAGGTGATAGAGAAGCTAATGAGGTGAAAATTAAAAATGCCATAGGTGGAGCAGTTGATTTTGAATTAGCACCTTTACACATAATAAAAGAAGTTACAGGAGCAGAAGTAGGATTTGCGGGTCCAATAGGAATAAAGACAGATGTGGTATTAGTAGACTTGGAGATTGTGGAGTTAAGTAATTTTATTACTGGTGCTAATAAAACAGGATATCACATTGCTAATGCGAATTATGGAAGAGATTTTGAAGGTGTAGTGGGTGATTTCAGAAAAATTGAAAATGGAGAACAATGCCCAAAATGTGGTGAAGAAATTGAAATCGCAAGAGGGGTAGAAGTAGGTCATATTTTCAAACTTGGAACTAAATATTCTGAGTCAATGGGAGCTAACTATATCGATAAAGATGGTAAAGAGAAGCCAATTTTAATGGGATGTTATGGAATTGGAATCGGAAGAACTATGGCTGCAATAATTGAACAGCATCATGATGAAGATGGAATAAAATGGCCTCTTGCATTAGCTCCATATGAAGCTGTAGTTGTACCAGTAAACGTTAAAAAAGAAGAGCATATGAATGCAGCAGAAGAAATTTATAATAAGTTGAAAGAAATGGGAGTAGAAGTCCTTCTTGATGATAGAAATGAGCGTGCAGGAGTTAAATTCAAAGATTCAGAATTAATTGGAATTCCAATGAGAATAACTGTTGGAAAGAATATTACAGATGGTATGATAGAATTTAAATTAAGAAATCAGCCAGAAAAAGAATTGGTTTCTGTAGAAGATGTGTATGATAAGATTAGAGATGAATATAAAAAAGCTAATATGTTTATTAAATAAATAATAATTACTATATGAAAAGGAGGTAAAATCATGAAAATTTATAACAGCATAACAAAGAAAAAAGAAAGATTTATAACTATTGAACCTAACAAAGTAAAGATGTATGTATGTGGACCAACTGTATATAATTTTTTCCACATAGGTAATGCTAGGACTTTTATAGTATTTGACACAATAAGAAAATACTTAGAATATAGAGGTTATGAGGTTAAATTTGTACAGAACTTTACTGATATTGATGATAAAATGATAAGAAAAGCCAATGAAGAAGGTACAACTGTTAAAGAGCTTGGAGATAGATATATCAATGAATATTATAAGGATGCAGATGCTTTGAAGGTTGATAGGGCATCAGTTAATCCAAGAGCAACCGAGTACATGGGCAAAATCGTGGAATTTGTTAAAGACTTAGTTGATAAGGAATTTGCTTATGAGGTTGATGGTGATGTGTATTTTAGTACAAAGAGTTTCCAGGATTATGGGAAATTATCTGGTCAGAATCTAGAAGATTTGCAAGCAGGAGCTAGAATTAAAGTTGATGAAAGAAAAAAAGATCCTATGGATTTTGCTATTTGGAAAGCTGCTAAACCAGATGAGCCAGCATGGGAATCACCATGGGGACTAGGAAGACCAGGGTGGCATATAGAATGTTCATGTATGGCACAAGATATCTTAGGAGATACTATTGATATACATGGCGGTGGAATGGATTTAGCGTTCCCACACCATGAAAATGAAATTGCACAAAGTGAATCGAAAACTGGATCAAAGTTCGTTAATTATTGGATGCATTCAGCGTATTTAAATGTTGATAATAAGAAAATGTCTAAGTCGCTTAATAATTTTATAACTGCAAGAGAAGCTTTGGAAAAATATGATGCTGAGGTTATAAGATATTTTATGCTTCAAGCACATTATAGAAATCAACTTAATTTTAGTGTTGACTTGCTAGAGAGTGCGCAGGCTTCCATGGATAGATTGTATAATGCAGTTAATCATTTAGAGAACCTATTTGATAAAGTTGAAAGAGAATTATTGAATGAAGAAGATGAAAAATTTATTAAAATTCTTGAGGAACATAAAGGTAAATACATTGAAAAGATGGATGACGATTTCAATACAGCAGACGCTATTTCTGTGCTTTTTGATTTAGTAAAGGATATAAATATAAATATAAATGTTAATTCATCTAAAGCTCTTATACAAAGTACACTGAATTTATTGAGAGAATTAGGGAAATGTTTGGGCATACTTCAAAATACTACAAAGGGTTCTTTGGAAGATGAGATAGAAGAGCTTATACAAGAGAGACAAAAGGCTAGAAAAGATAAGAATTGGGCATTAGCAGATAAGATAAGAGATGATTTAAAAGAAAGAGGAATTGTACTAGAAGATACTCCAGAAGGTATCAGATGGAAGAAAATTTAAAAAATATTTACAAAAGGAACGCTGATTTTCAGTTGGCGTTCTTTTTTGTTGCAAAAAAAGAATTAAGGTATTAAAATTAAATGAATATTGAGTAATGGTGTTTTTTAATGAATGAATATGTTTTATACTATATATAGATAATTATATATTTTAAAAGTATATGATAAATTTTAATATAAAAAACTTTGAGAGGATTTTTGTATGAACTTTGAATTTTTAGGAGATAACTTTAAAGAAGTAGAAGCAAAACAAATGAATTCGTTAACATTGGCTTTTATCGGCGATGGTGTTTTTGAAATAATAGTAAGAAGCCATATTATAAAAATAAATAAGAATATGAAAGTAAAAGATGCCCATAAGAAAGTTATAGATTATGTAAAAGCTACGTCTCAGTGTAAACTTATGAAGAAGATTGAAGATAAGTTAAATGATGATGAGATGGGTGTATATAAGAGGGGAAGGAATTGTAAAAGTATTTCAGCTCCTAAAAGTGCTAATATAACAGAGTATAGAGTTGCAACAGGGTTTGAGGCGCTTATAGGGTATTTGTATCTTGTTGGTAAAAATGAAAGAATTGGTGAGTTAATGAAATATGTTTTTGAGGGGGAAATATAATGGGTATGAACGTGAAATTAATTGCTTATACACCAGATGCGGAAAAACTGATAGCATCAGCTGCTAAATTATGTTATAGCAGAGGTGGTGTTGAAGAGATTGAAAAAAATCTTACTCAGGACAAAGTGGAAAAATTTGTTGAAATGCTTCAATCATATGGCCATGAATCACCAATTGAGCATGTATCATTTACATTTGCTGTGGAAGGGGTATCAAGAAGTTTAACGCACCAATTAGTGAGGCATAGGATAGCTTCTTATTCCCAGCAAAGTCAAAGGTATGTTAAATTAGAAGGGTTTGAATATATAGTACCACCATCTATAGAAGGTGATGAAAAGCTATTAAAGAGTTATAAAGAAGCAATGAATAATATTAATGAATCATATAGTTATTTGGCTGATGGGTTAAAGCAAAAATATATGGAACAAGGGTTAGATGAAAGAAATAGTGAGAAGAAGGCTATTGAGGATGCTAGATATGTGTTTCCTAATGCATGTGAAACAAAGATTGTGTTCACTATGAATGCAAGAACATTAATGAACTTTTTCAGGCATAGATGCTGTCAAAGAGCTCAGTGGGAAATAAGATTAATGGCAGATAATATGCTTCAATTAGTAAAAGGTGTAGCTCCATCCATTTTTAAATATGCAGGACCAAGTTGTGTAAAAACTTCTTGTCCAGAAGGACGAATGAGTTGTGGTAAGATAGATGAAATGAGAAAAAGATATCTTTAAAGAAGGTGGCAAATATGAAGAACATAGAAGAATTTAACAAAAAAGAAGATTCAAACAAAAAAGCGGACTTTAAGAGAAAAAAAAATTACAAGAAAAAACAGGATTCTAGTGTAAAAGAAGATTTGGGAAATATAATTGAAGGTCGTAATGCTGTAGTTGAAGCATTAAAAAAAGATAGAACAATAGAAAATATACTTATAAATAGCTCTAGTGTAGGACATTCTTTGAATATTATATATGCTCTAGCTAAAGAAAAAAAGATTGTAATAAAAGAGGTGGACAAACAAAAGCTAAACTCTATAAGTGAAACAGGAAACCATCAAGGAGTAATAGCTATTGTCAATTCTTATGAATACTCGTCAGTAGAAGAAATATTAAATTATGCAGCTGAAAAAGGTGAAAAACCTTTTATCATTATTCTAGATGAAATTGAAGATCCTCATAATTTTGGATCAATAATAAGGACTGCTGAGATTGTTGGAGTACATGGCATAATTATACCAAAAAGAAGGAATGTTGCTGTTACACCTACTGTACATAGAACTTCAGTTGGAGCAGTAGAACATATGAAGATAGCTAAAGTAACAAATATAAATGCTACTATTGATGATCTTAAAGAAAAGGGAATATGGATTTATGGAGCGGACATAAATGGTGAGGCGTATTGCCATGAAACAAATATGGATGGATCGATTGCTTTAGTTATTGGAAGTGAGGGAAGAGGAATTTCAAGATTAACATTAAAGAAGTGTGATGTTTTGGTTAAAATTCCTATGGTGGGAAAAATTAATTCTCTCAATGCATCTGTGGCAGGTGGAATATTGATGTATGAAGTGTTGAGACAAAAACTTAACAGTGGTAAAAAGTGAAAATAATATATGTTGATGGTTATAATTTAATAAATAATTGGCCAGAACTTGTAAATGAGAAAAAAGTCAGTTATGAAGCTGCAAGACAAAAATTAATAGAGATTTTGCAAAATTATGGTGCTTTTATTGGTAGTAAAATCATAATTGTATTTGATGCTCATAAAGTTAGAGGAAGCATACAAAAAAAAGATAAATATGGTGAATTAATTGTGATTTTCACAAAAGAAGGGGAAACAGCTGATAGTTATATTGAAAAAAGTGTAAATAATTTAGGTAGGAGAGTTAATGTGACTGTTGTTACAGATGATAATTTAGAGCAGCAGGTTGTGTTCCAGAGGGGCGCTGTAAGGAAAAGTTGTTTCGAGTTTTATACTGATGTAGTTAAAGGAATGTCAGGTATTAAAAATAAGACTATAAAGGTAGCTTCAAAAGAAAGGAATTTATTATCAGAGTTTATGGATGAGAATGTATTTGAAAAACTTGAAAAAATAAGAAGAAGTGATTGATTTTCTTGACGATTGAAAAAAAAATATTGTATAATCTAAGTTAGAGAATTATGTTGAATTAAAGAGAGGGGTTAAGCTTTGGATAAGGGGTCTGCAAATAATCAAATGGCTCTTCGAGAATACTATTTTCAACAGTATAAAAATATACTTGATGAAGAATTAGTATTTAAGGCAAAAGAAGGGGACAAAAAAGTAGAAGAATATTTAATTCAAAAATATCAAAGTTTTGTTAAATCTAAGGCTAAATCTTATTTTTTGATTGGTGCTGATAAAGAAGATATTTACCAAGAAGGAATGATAGGTTTATATAAAGCTATCAGAGATTTTAAGCCAGATAAACTTTCGTCTTTTAAAGCCTTTGCGGAGTTGTGTATAACAAGACAGATAATAACAGCCATTAAAACAGCTACTAGACAAAAGCATATACCACTTAACACCTATGTTTCTCTTAATAAACCAATATATGATGAAGAATCAGATAGAACACTTTTAGATATTTTATCAGGTGTTAAAGTAACTGATCCAGAAGAGTTGGTTATAAGTGCTGAGGAAGTTAGTCATATTGAACATGAAATAGGTGAGGTATTATCTGACCTAGAAATGGAAGTCCTTATGGCGTATCTTGACGGAAAATCATATCAAGAAATTGCATGTGATTTAGATAGACATTCCAAGTCAATAGATAATGCTCTTCAGAGAGTTAAAAGAAAGCTTGAAAAATGTCTAGACAAAAGATAAAATCCTTATTGACAAATCTATGATTTATAGTAAAATTAATAATTAGTTTGAGGTATTATTTATTCGCTTTCTCTTAAACCCATAGTTGAGTTCTAAATGCCCATGTGGCTCAGACGGTAGAGCGTCACCTTGGTAAGGTGGAGGTCGCCGGTTCAAGTCCGGTCGTGGGCTCCAGTATGGTTAACTGGACTATGAGTTGGAGAAAGATGAATAGAAATATATATATACAATTTGAAGGAGGAATAAAAAATGGCTAAAGCAAAGTTTGAAAGAAGTAAGCCGCACGTAAATATAGGAACAATTGGTCACGTTGACCACGGTAAGACTACAACTACAGCAGCTATCACAATGACATTAGCAAAAGCTGGTGGAGCAGAAGTAATGAACTATGATCAAATAGATAAAGCTCCAGAAGAAAAAGAAAGAGGAATCACAATCAACACTGCACACGTTGAGTACGAGACTGAGAACAGACACTACGCACACGTAGACTGTCCAGGACACGCTGACTATGTTAAGAACATGATTACAGGAGCAGCTCAAATGGATGGAGCTATCTTAGTAGTATCTGCTGCAGATGGTCCAATGCCACAAACAAGAGAACATATCCTTCTTGCATCAAGAGTAGGTGTTGAACATATCGTAGTATTCTTAAACAAAGCTGACCAAGTAGATGACGAAGAGTTATTAGAGTTAGTAGAAATGGAAGTAAGAGAATTATTAAGCGAATATGGATTTGACGGAGACGAATGTCCAGTAGTTAGTGGATCATCATTAATGGCAATCGAAAAAGGTGAAGATGCATGTATCTTCGAACTTATGGCTGCAGTAGATGAGTGGATTCCAACTCCAGAGAGAGATACAGATAAGACATTCTTAATGCCTATCGAGGACGTATTCACAATCACTGGAAGAGGTACAGTTGTTACTGGAAGAGTTGAAAGAGGAGTTCTTAATACAGGAGACGAATTAGAAATCGTTGGTATTAAAGAAGAGAAAATGAAGTCTGTATGTACAGGAGTAGAGATGTTCAGAAAGATTCTTGACTCTGCAATGGCTGGAGACAACATAGGAGCATTATTAAGAGGTGTTCAAAGAGCAGAAGTACAAAGAGGGCAAGTATTATGTAAGCCTGGTACAGTAAGCCCACACATGAAGTTTGTAGGTCAAGTATATATACTTAAAAAAGAAGAGGGTGGAAGACATACTCCATTCTTCAATGGATATAGACCACAGTTCTACTTCAGAACTACAGATGTAACTGGTACAGCTAACCTTCCAGAAGGAATGGAAATGGTAATGCCAGGAGACCACATTGACATGAACGTTGAGTTAATCACTCCAATCGCTATGGAAGAGGGATTAAGATTCGCAATCAGAGAAGGTGGAAGAACAGTAGGTTCTGGTGTTGTTACTAGCATCGTAGAGTAATATCTAAGTTTATAATTGATTAAGATAAATTTGGACTGGGGTAATACCTAGTCCTTTTGAAAGTATTAAAAAGCAAAATATACTAAAGTGTATAAAAATGTCTAGTTGACATGGTGTATAACTTTGTGATAAATTAGGTTAGTAAATAAAAAAGAGATACGAGTATACCAATAATTGGGTTTAAACTAGGAGGTGTGTTTAAAGTGAGAATTAAAGCTACTTTAGCATGTACGGAATGTAAGCAAAGAAACTATGATACTATGAAGAATAAGAAGAACAACCCTGAGAGAATTGAAATGAAGAAATATTGTAAATTCTGCAAGCAACATACACTACACAGAGAAACTAAGTAGGTATAATTATATATGGGGATGTGAATAGAATGGCTGTAAATGGGAAAGTGAAAAAAAACGAAAACAAGACAGCTAACAAAGGAAGTTTGGCTTTTTTTAAGAACACTAAAGCGGAATTCAAGAGAATTACATGGGCTCCAAAGAAAGATGTTAAAAAAGCACTAGGGGCAGTTGCTTTATGCTGTACTTTTTATGTTTTATTAATTTCTCTTTGTGACAGTGTATTCATGAAGATGTTTGGTGTGATTTTTGGTCAATAACGTAAAAGGAGGTAGGGCGGTAGTCCTTGGAAATTATGAATGAAAACAATGCAAAGTGGTATGTAGCGCATACGTACTCGGGATATGAAAACAAAGTTAAAGCTAATATCGAAAAGACAATAGAGAATAGAAATCTTCATGAGTTGTTTTTTGACATCGTTGTTCCTATGGAGGAACAAGTTGAAATTAAAGATGGTAAGAAAAAAGTAACTCAAAAAAAGGTTTTCCCTGGGTATGTCATGGTAAAAATGATCATGACTGATGAGTCGTGGTATGTAGTTAGAAATACTCGCGGAGTTACAGGATTTGTAGGTCCAGGATCTAAGCCGGTTCCTCTTACTGACGAAGAAGTTAAGATTATGGGAATTAAAGAAAAAATTGTTGAGGTTGATTTTGAGGTTGGTGACAGTGTAAGAATAGTAACGGGTCCGTTAGAAAACTTTGTTGCATTAGTACAAGAAATTAACCTTGAAAAACAAAAAATAAAAGGATTAGTCGACATGTTTGGCAGGGAAACACCTGTTGAACTTGATTTCAATCAAATAAAACATTTAGATTAATGTACTTATGCAAGGGAAATCCTTTGCTAAGTGGGAGGATTAAAAATCCGCATTTACCACAAATCAGGAGGTGTAACACATGGCTAAAAAAATTACAGGCTATATTAAACTTCAATTACCAGCAGGGAAAGCTACACCAGCACCACCAGTAGGGCCAGCATTAGGTCAACACGGTGTTAATATTATGGCTTTCACTAAGGAGTTTAACGCAAAAACTGCAGATCAAGCAGGAATGATTATTCCAGTTGTTATAACAGTTTATCAGGACAGATCATTCACGTTTATCACTAAGACTCCACCAGCTCCAATTCTAATCAAGAAAGCTATTGGTTTAGAAAGTGGATCAGGAGAGCCAAACAAAAATAAAGTTGGTAAGATAACTAAAGCGCAAATTAAAGAAATAGCTGAGATTAAAATGCCAGACTTGAATGCTGCTTCAATAGAGACTGCTATGAGCATGATCGAAGGTACAGCAAGAAGTATGGGTGTTGAAGTAGTAGAATAGGTATAATGCCCAATAAAGTGGGAGGTTGTAACCGTTAATACCACGAAGGAGGATAGAATAATGGCTAAAAAAGGTAAGAATTACGTAGAGAGTGCTAAAATAGTTGATAGAAACACACTATACACACCAGCAGAAGCTATTGAATTAGTTCAAAAAACAGCGAAGGCTAAGTTTGATGAAACTATTGAGCTTCATGTTAAACTTGGGGTAGATCCAAGACACGCAGATCAACAAGTAAGAGGTGCTGTTGTACTTCCACACGGAACAGGTAAAACTGTTAGAGTTTTAGTTTTTGCTAAAGGTGAAAAAGCTAAAGAAGCTGAAGCAGCAGGAGCAGATTTTGTTGGATCAGATGAATTAGTAGCTAAAATTCAGCAAGGTTGGTTTGGATTTGATGTTGCTGTTGCAACACCAGATATGATGGGTGTTGTTGGTAGAATAGGTAGAGTATTAGGACCTAAAGGTTTAATGCCGAACCCTAAATCAGGAACAGTAACTTTTGATGTTGAAAAAGCTATTAATGATATAAAAGCTGGTAAGGTTGAATATAGAGTTGATAAGACTTCTATCGTTCACGTACCAATTGGAAAGAAATCTTTTGATGGTGAGAAGCTTTCAGAAAACTTCCAAACGTTAATGGGAGCATTAGTTAAAGCTAAACCAGCAGCAGCAAAAGGTCAATACGTTAAGTCTGTTAGCGTTGCTAGCACAATGGGACCTGGAATTAAAATTAACCCAACAAAGATATTAGATTAATTTCGAAATTATTGTTGACAAATAAGATTAACTGTAGTATTATAGTTAATGTTGTTAAGGAAAATTAAAAAATATTCCCTAGACAGTAGGTGTTGAAAAACGTAAGCTATGTCGCCTGCCGAGGATTCCATTGATACTTAATTAATTAAGATATTTGGTCTCTTCATGTCTATGGAGAGACTTTTTTAAATATAAAATAAATTGCAGGGAGGTGTATACAGTGGCAGGTAAAAATAGAATGATTAAAGAAGCTAAGGTTGAAGAAATCAGAGCTACGCTTGAAAAAGCTCAAACAGTAATCTTAACTAATTACCAAGGTCTTACTGTTGAAGAAGACACTCAATTAAGAAAGCAATTCAGAGAAGCTGGAGTTGAATATAAAGTATTCAAAAACACTTTAGTAAAATTAGCTCTTAAAGAGTTAGGAATTGAAGGTCTTGATGAGCATTTAGAAGGACCTGTTTCTATAGCATTAGGATATGAAGATCCTACTGCACCAGGTAGAGTAATCAGTGCTTTCGTGAAAGAACATAAAGCACTAGAATTAAAAGCAGGTTTAGTTCAAGGTGAAGTTTATGATTTAGAAAAAATCACAGAGTTCGCATCAATACCACCAAAAGAGGTATTACTTGGAAAGTTACTTGGAAGTTTACAATCACCAATATCAAAGTTTGCATATTTAGTTAAAGCTATCGCTGAGAAAAACGAAGCTTAATCAGTTAAATATTAATAAAAAAATTGTACGGTAAAAATATATGGAGGTGCACTAAAAATGACAAGAGAACAAATTATTGAAGCTATAAAAGAAATGTCAGTTATGGAATTAAACGAGTTAGTTAAAGCATGTGAAGAGGAGTTTGGAGTAAGCGCTGCTGCGCCAGCTGCTGCTGCTGGAGCTGCTGCAGGTGGAGCTGCTGAAAAAACTGAGTTTGACGTAGTTCTTGCTTCTGCTGGATCAAGCAAAATCAAAGTAATCAAAGCAGTAAGAGAAGTTACTGGTTTAGGATTAAAAGAAGCTAAAGAAATCGTAGATGGAGCTCCTAAGACAATCAAAGAAGCTTTAGCTAAAGATGCTGCTGAAGAAATGAAAGCTAAGTTAGAAGAAGTTGGAGCAGTTATTGAATTAAAATAATAATAGCCGACTAGAAGGGCACTTAATTTAAGTGCCCTTTTTTTTACTTAATACATGTTGACAATGAAAAAGAAATATGATAATATAGATAATTGCATTGATTTGTTGAAATTTAATGTTATTATATTATAAAATATTAGTTTTTTGTGTAATAAAGGGTATTTTGGATAAAAACTAGGGTATAATAATAAGATGTTAATGCAATTAGTGCTGCTATTTTACTTAAGCAAGGAGTGAAAGTTATGGTACATCCTATCCAAGTTGGTAAAAGGACCAGAATGAGCTTCTCAAAAGTTCAAGAGGTTACAACTATGCCAAACCTTATAGAGGTACAGTTGAACTCATACAACTGGTTTCTAGATGCTGGTCTTAAAGAGGTTTTTGACGACATAAATACTATACAGAACTATACAGGTAATTTAGTGTTAGAATTTGTTGATTACAATTTAGATTATGACAACACGAAGTATGACGTTGAAGAGTGCAAAGATAGAGACTCTACTTTTGCAGCGCCTCTAAAAGTAAAAGTTAGATTAACTAACAATGAAACTGGCGAAATTAAGGAACAAGAGGTATTTATGGGAGATTTCCCAATAATGACAGAACAAGGTACATTCGTAATTAATGGAGCTGAAAGAGTAATCGTAAGTCAACTTGTTAGATCACCGGGAGTATATTATAGTTATAATGTTGATAAGACAGGTAAAAAACTATATTCTTCAACGATAATTCCTAATAGGGGAGCTTGGTTGGAGTACGAAACGGACTCTAATGACATTATTTATGTAAGAATCGACAAGACAAGAAAACTTCCTATAACTGTATTAGCAAGAGCTATGGGGTACGGAAGTGACTTACAGTTAACTCAATTTTTCGGAGAAGAAGAGAGATTAACTGCGTCTATAGAAAAAGACAATACAAAGACAGAAGAAGAAGGTCTTTTAGAAATATATAAGAGGTTAAGACCAGGCGAGCCTCCTACTGTTGAAAGTGCTAAAAGTCTTATAAATTCACTATTCTTTGATGCTAAAAGATATGATTTATCAAAAGTAGGGAGATATAAGTTTAATAAGAAACTTAGCATAAGTAACAGACTAATAAACCAAATAGCAGCTGAAAACATTGTGAATCCAGAAACGGGAGAAATAATTGTTGAAGAAGGTGCAAAGATTTCAAGAGAAAGAGCTCAAGAAATCGGAAATTCTGGTATGAATTCAGTTGATGTTCTTGTAGAAGATAAAATCATAAGAATTATTGGAAATCACTTTGTTGATATAAATCACTTTGTTGATTTTGACGCTACAGAATTGGGTATTAGAGAATTGGTACATTATCCAACATTAAAAGATATTATGGATAATTGCGAAAATGAAGAAGTATTAAAAGTTGAGATCAAGAAGAATAAAAATAAGTTAGTTCCTAAGCACATTGTAAAAGATGATATGTTAGCTACTATTAGTTATCAAATTGGTTTAGTATATGGTATCGGTTATTCTGATGACATTGACCACTTAGGAAATAGAAGATTAAGATCAGTGGGAGAATTGTTGCAAAATCAATTTAGAATTGGTCTTTCAAGAATGGAAAGAGTTATTAAAGAAAGAATGACTATTCAAGAGCAGGAAGGTATTACACCACAAGGTCTAATAAATATAAGACCAGTTACTGCAGCTATAAAGGAATTCTTTGGAAGTTCTCAATTATCTCAGTTCATGGATCAAACTAATCCTCTTTCGGAATTAACTCATAAGAGAAGATTATCTGCACTGGGGCCAGGAGGTCTTTCGAGAGAAAGAGCTGGATTTGAGGTAAGAGACGTTCACCACTCTCACTATGGTAGAATGTGTCCTATTGAAACACCAGAGGGACCGAACATTGGATTAATTAACTCTTTGGCGGCGTATGCAAAGGTTAATGAATATGGATTTATGGAAACGCCATATAGAGTAATAAAAGATGGTGTGGCTACTGATGAAATAAGATATTTTACAGCGAATGAAGAAGATGGGCACTTGATTGCACAGGCTCACGAACCTATTGATGAAAATGGTAAATTTATCGATGATAAAGTTACTGTAAGAGATAAAGAGGAAGCTATTATTGTTCCAGCAACACAAGTAGATCTAATGGATATATCTCCAAGACAGATCGTATCAGTTGCAACATCTATGATTCCTTTCTTAGAAAATGATGACGCATCCCGTGCGCTGATGGGATCAAACATGCAACGTCAGGCGGTTCCGTTATTAAAAGCGGCATCTCCATATGTTGGAACTGGTATAGAGCACAGAGCTGCTGCAGATTCAGGGGTGTTACCTAAATCTAAGTATGACGGTGTTGTCGAGTATGTTAGTGCTAATGAAATTAAAATTAGAAGAGATGAATTAGGTATAGTAGATACTTATAATCTATTGAAATTTAAGCGTTCAAACCAAGGAACATGCATTAATCAGAGGCCTTTAGTTGAAAAAGGAGAGAAAGTTAAAGCAGGAGATGTTTTAGCTGATGGTCCATCTACTGATCTTGGAGAAATCGCACTTGGTAAGAATATCAGAATTGGATTCGTAACTTGGGAAGGTTATAACTATGAGGATGCTATGCTAGTATCTGAGGAATTAGTTAGAGAGGATGTGTTCACATCTCTTCATATTGAAGAATATGAATGTGAGGCAAGAGATACTAAGTTAGGACCTGAAGAAATAACAAGAGATATACCGAATGTTGGAGAAGATGCCCTTAAGGATCTTGATGAAAGCGGAATAATCAGAATAGGTGCTGAAGTTAGATCTGGCGATATACTAGTGGGTAAAGTTACGCCTAAGGGTGAGACTGAACTGACTGCTGAAGAAAGATTGTTAAGAGCTATCTTTGGTGAAAAAGCTAGAGAAGTTAGAGATACTTCATTAAGAGCTCCGCATGGAGAAAATGGTATAATTGTTGATGTTAAGGTGTTTACTAGAGAAAATGGAGATGAGTTATCACCAGGAGTAAACAAATTAGTAAGAGCATATATAGCACATAAGAGAAAGATATCAGTAGGAGATAAAATGGCTGGAAGACATGGTAATAAGGGTGTTATATCTAGAATCCTACCAGTTGAAGATATGCCGTTCTTACCGGATGGTAGACCAGTACAGCTATGTTTAAATCCTCTAGGGGTTCCTTCTCGTATGAATATCGGTCAGGTATTAGAAGTGCATTTAGGTTGGGCTGCTAGCAAGTTAGGGTGGCATATAGCTACTCCAGTATTTGACGGTGCAGTTGAGTCTGATATAAAAGCGTGTCTAGAGAAAGCAGGATATGATGGAGATGGTAAAACAGTTCTTTATGATGGTAGAACTGGAGAGCCGTTTGAAAATAGAGTAACAGTTGGTATCATGTATATCTTGAAGTTACACCACTTGGTTGACGATAAGATGCACGCAAGATCTACAGGACCATATTCTTTAGTAACTCAACAACCATTGGGTGGTAAAGCTCAATTTGGTGGTCAGAGATTTGGTGAGATGGAGGTATGGGCTTTAGAAGCATATGGAGCAGCTTACACTCTACAAGAAATTTTAACTGTTAAATCCGACGATGTTGTTGGAAGGGTTAAAACTTATGAGGCAATAGTTAAAGGTGAAAATATTCCAGAACCAGGAGTTCCAGAGTCTTTCAAAGTTCTTATTAAAGAATTCCAGGCATTATGTATTGATGTTAAAGTGCTTGGTGGGGACAATGCTGAAATAATACTAAAAGAATCTATTGAAGAAGATGGCGAAGAGCTTGGAGTATATATAGAAGGTAATGAAGATTCTGTGCCTGTAGAAACAGATAAAAGCGAAATTGAGGCTAATAGCGTGATAGAAGAAATAGAACCAGATGCAGAAGAATTCACTGAATTAGAATTAGATGACGTATCTTTAAGTAGTATTGAATTAGATTTAAACGATGTTACTGATGAACACTAATAGTGAAGGGAGGATAAACCCTTGTTTGAACTTAATAACTTTGATGCAATACAAGTAGGGTTAGCTTCACCAGAGCAGATAAGAGACTGGTCTAGAGGTGAAGTGAAAAAGCCGGAAACAATAAATTACAGAACATTAAAACCAGAGAAAGATGGATTGTTTTGTGAGAAGATTTTTGGACCACAGAAAGATTGGGAATGTCACTGTGGTAAATATAAAAGAGTTAGATATAAGGGAATTGTTTGTGATAGATGTGGTGTTGAGGTTACCAAATCTAAAGTGAGACGTGAGAGAATGGGGCATATTGAACTTGCTGCTCCTGTATCTCATATTTGGTACTTTAAAGGTATACCGTCAAGAATGGGATTGATTCTTGATATGTCACCAAGATCGTTAGAGAAGGTTTTATATTTTGCTTCTTATATTGTAATCGACCCAAAAGAAACTCCTCTAATAAAGAAACAATTGTTAAATGAAAAAGAGTATAGAGAAGCTATTGATAAGTATGGTTATGGAAGCTTTGAAGCAGGAATGGGAGCTGAATCAGTAAAAAGACTTTTAGAAGAAATTGATTTAGAATCATTAAGTGCAGAATTAAAAGAAGGCTTAAAGACTAGTACTGGTCAGAAAAAGATTAGAACAGTTAGAAGATTAGATGTTGTTGAATCATTCAGAAAATCAGTAAATAGACCAGATTGGATGATTATTGATGTTATCCCAGTTATACCACCAGATTTAAGACCTATGGTGCAACTGGATGGAGGAAGATTTGCTACATCTGACTTGAATGACTTATACAGAAGAGTTATTAATAGAAATAACAGACTTAAAAAACTATTATCATTAGGGGCACCGGATATAATAGTTAGAAATGAAAAGAGAATGCTTCAAGAAGCTGTTGACGCACTTATCGATAATGGTAGAAGGGGTAGACCGGTTACAGGACCAGGAAACAGACCTTTAAAATCATTATCTGAAATGCTTAAAGGTAAGCAAGGTAGATTTAGACAAAATCTTCTAGGAAAACGTGTTGACTATTCTGGACGTTCTGTTATAGTTGTTGGTCCTGAATTGAAAATGTACCAATGTGGACTTCCAAAAGGAATGGCTTTAGAATTATTTAAACCATTCGTAATGAAGGAATTAGTAGATAAGAATATAGCACATAATATTAAAAGTGCAAAAAGAATGGTAGAAAGAATGCAACCACAAGTTTGGGGTGCGTTAGAAGTAGTTATACGTGATCATCCTGTATTACTTAACCGTGCGCCTACTCTACACAGACTTGGAATTCAAGCGTTCCAGCCTATATTGGTTGAAGGAAAAGCTATCAAGCTGCATCCTCTAGTATGTACTGCATATAATGCGGACTTCGATGGAGACCAAATGGCTGTTCATGTTCCGTTATCAGTAGAAGCTCAAGCAGAAGCGAGATTCTTAATGTTAGCAGCTCATAATATTTTAAAACCTTCTGATGGAAAGCCTGTTGCTGTACCAACTCAGGATATGGTTTTAGGAGTATATTACTTAACTATCGATAAAGATGGTGCAAAGGGTGAAGGAAGGTATTTTTCATCACCGGATGAAGTAATTATGGCATATCAGAAAAAAGATATTGATATACATGCTAAAATTAATGTATTAATGAGAGCTGAAGTAAATGGGAAAATGCATGAAGGTATAATAGAAACTACTACAGGTAAATTAATATTTAATGAAGCTGTACCTCAAACACTTGGTCTTGTAGATAGAAGTATACCAGGTAACGAGCTGAAGTTAGAAATAGACTTCCTAGTAAGTAAAAAAAATCTAGGAAAGATAATAGATAAGTGTTTTGTTAAATATGGACCTACTAAGACATCAATAATGTTAGATAACATTAAAGCTACTGGATATCATTATTCTACAATAGGAGCAATAACTATTGCTGCTTCTGATATGATAGTTCCAGAAGCTAAGAAAGATTTAATTGATGATGCTGAAAAGACAGTAGAAAAAATTGAAAAGATGTATAGAAGAGGATTCATATCTGCAGAAGAGAGATATGAGAGAGTAATCGAAAAATGGACTGAAACTACTGAAGATGTTGCGAATGCACTTATGGATAGTTTTGATAAGTTTAATCCTATCTACATGATGGCTGACTCTGGTGCCAGGGGTTCTAAGAGTCAGATTAAGCAATTAGCTGGTATGAGAGGACTTATGGCTAGTCCATCAGGTAAAATCATCGAGTTGCCTATTAAATCGTCATTTAAAGAGGGACTTGACGTACTTGAGTATTTCCTATCAACTCACGGTGCGAGAAAAGGTAATGCCGATACAGCTTTAAAAACTGCCGATTCAGGATACTTAACAAGAAGATTGGTTGATGTAAGCCAAGATGTTATTATTAGAGAAGTGGATTGTGGAGCTGTAGAAGGTTATGAGGTTGCCCAAATAGCAGAAGGATCAGAAGTTATTGAAACGCTTCATGAGAGATTAACTGGTAGATACACTGCAACTAAGATTATACATCCAGAAACAGGTGAAGTTTTAGTAGAAAACGATGTATATATGGATGGAGAGTTAGCACAAAAAGTTGTAGATGCTGGAATAGAAAAAGTTGAAATAAGATCTGTATTTACATGTAAAAGTAGACACGGAGTATGTTCAAAGTGCTACGGTATGAACATGGCTACAGGTACCCAAATTGATATTGGTGAAGCTGTTGGTATTATTGCTGCTCAATCAATCGGTGAGCCAGGAACGCAGCTTACAATGAGAACGTTCCATACAGGAGGAATCGCTGGTGGAGATATCACTCAGGGTCTTCCAAGGGTAGAGGAATTATTTGAAGCAAGAAAGCCTAAAGGGTTAGCTATAGTTTCAGAAGTTAGCGGAAGTGTAAGAAATGAAGAGACGAAAAAGAAGAGAATCGTTATTGTAGTAACAGAGGAAGGCGAAGAGTTCAAATATGATATTCCATTTGGAGCTAGAATTGTAGTTGCTGATGGGGATAAAATTGAAGCTGGAGATAATATTACACAAGGTTCAGTTAACCCACATGATATTTTAAGAATTAAAGGTGTTGAAGGGGTTAAGGCGTATCTTCTTTCAGAAGTTCAAAAGGTTTATAGACTACAAGGGGTTGATATCAATGATAAGCACCTTGAAGTTGTTGTAAGACAAATGACAAGAAAAGTGTTGATAGAAGAAGCTGGTGATAGTGAATTCTTACCAGGCCAAAAAGTTGACATTTTAGATGTTAATAATCAAAATGAGAAAATCGCAAATGATGGTGGAGAGTTAGTTGTTTACTCTAACGCTTTATTGGGTATTACAAAAGCATCTTTAGCTACTGACTCTTTCTTATCTGCAGCATCATTCCAAGAAACAACAAGAGTTCTTACTGATGCAGCAATTAAAGGTAAGATTGATCCATTAATAGGTTTAAAAGAGAATGTTATCATTGGTAAACTTATACCAGCTGGTACAGGTATGATGAGATATAGAAAAATTAATATAAGCCCAGATGTCGAAGAATCAATGGATACAGCTGAAATTGAAGAAAATGGATTTGAGCTTAATTATTAATGATATTGACATAGTCGTTTTAAAATGATAAAATACGATTTGTGCTGAATTTCTTTAGGATAATTTTAATGGGGGATAGCTTAAAATGCTTGAGTTAAAGAATAATACGAAAGTTGTTGGAGTTAAACAATCATTAAAAAAGATGAATAATAAAGATTGCAGATGTTTGTGTATAGCAAAAAATGCGGAAAAAATAGTTATTCAGCCTCTTATAGATAAGGCAAAAGATTTATCCGTTGAAATAGTATATATAGATACTATGACGGAATTAGGTGAAATTTGTGATATAGATGTTGGAGCTGCAGCGGCATTGTTCTTAAAAGAACAATAAAAATAACGTAAATTATTAAAAATTTTTAAAAAAGATAGAGGAGGTGCAGGAATGCCAACTATAAATCAATTAGTAAGAAAAGGTAGAAAAACTACTCCTTTAAAATCAACGTCACCAGCCCTTGATGCGTGTCCACAAAGAAGAGGAGTATGTACAGTTGTTAAAACAACTACTCCTAAGAAACCAAACTCAGCATTAAGAAAAGTTGCAAGAGTTAGATTAACAAACGGGTTAGAAGTATCTTCTTATATTCCAGGTGAAGGACATAACCTTCAAGAGCACAGTGTTGTTCTTATCAGAGGTGGAAGAACTAAGGACTTACCAGGTGTAAGATATAAGATTATTAGAGGTGCGTTAGATACTGCTGGAGTAAGTGAAAGAAAGCAATCAAGATCTAAGTATGGAAGTAAAAGACCAAAGAAATAATATTTATTAGGTTAGATTTTAAAATACAATAATATTTGTATCTTAATTAGCAATGCTGTAGTATCCAGTTCACATAAATCTATATATTTTAGTACTAGCACGTGTTATTTGATGATCTAGAAAGTTGATAATGTGGTTGTAATAATCACTGACACTTAACGAGTTGGATGTCGAGTACCTGTGAATTAAATTAGATATTTAAGGAGGGAAGTAAAGTGCCAAGAAAAGGAAGTGCACCAAAAAGAGATATATTACCAGATCCAATGTACAACAGTAAGGTTGTTACTAAGTTAATAAATGGAATAATGCAAGACGGTAAAAAAGGATTAGCTCAAAAGATTTGTTATGGAGCTTTTGATATCATTGCTGAAAAGACAGGAAAAGATCCATTAGAGGTTTTTGAAGCAGCATTAGAAAACATAATGCCTTTACTAGAAGTTAAGGCTAGAAGAATCGGAGGATCTAACTATCAAGTACCAATCGAAGTTAGACCAGTTAGAAGACAGACTTTAGGTCTTAGATGGCTTTTAATTGCTTCAAGAAAAAGAAGTGAAAGATTCATGACTGAAAGACTTGCTAATGAGTTAATCGATGCATCAAATAACACAGGTGCGGCTGTTAAGAAGAGAGAAGATACTCATAAAATGGCAGAAGCTAATAAAGCATTCGCTCATTACAGATACTAATATTAGAAAAAGATTTATTAAGACAAAGCTGTTTTGGTTTGCCAAGGCAGTTTTGTCGAATTTTAATGAACGGCGAGAGGAGGAAAAGTTAAGTGGCTAGAAAAGTAAAATTAGAAAAATACCGTAATATTGGTATTATGGCTCACATTGATGCTGGTAAAACAACAACTACTGAGCGTATACTATATTATACTGGTAGAACACATAAAATTGGTGAGGTTCACGAAGGTGAAGCTACAATGGACTGGATGGTTCAAGAGCAAGAAAGAGGTATTACAATTACTTCTGCGGCTACAACTGCTAGCTGGAAAAATCACACAGTAAACATAATTGATACACCTGGACACGTAGACTTTACAGTTGAAGTTGAGAGATCTTTAAAAGTTCTTGATGGAGCTGTTTCTGTATTCTGTGCTAAAGGTGGAGTTGAACCTCAATCTGAGACAGTATGGAGACAGGCAAATAAATATAACGTACCAAGAATGGCGTACGTAAACAAGATGGATATTTTAGGTGCTGATTTCTTCAGAGTTGTAAGCATGATGAGAGAAAGATTAAAGTGTAATGCAGTGCCTATTCAATTACCAATAGGTAAAGAGGATAACTTAACGGGAATCATAGATCTTGTTACTAACAAAGCTAAGATCTACAAAGATGACTTAGGAAAAGAAATAGAAGAAACTGAAATCCCAGCTGATATGCAAGAATTAGCTGAAGAATATAGAGGTTCATTAATTGAGGCGGTTGCTGAACTGGATGAAGAATTAATGATGAAATACCTTGATGGAGAAGAAATAACTCTTGAAGAGTTAAAAGCTACTTTAAGAAAAGGTGTTATAGCTAATGAAATAGTTCCAGTAGTTTGTGGTTCGTCATACAAGAATAAGGGTGTACAAATGATGATTGATGCTGTAGTTGATTACATGCCATCTCCAGTAGATATCAAAGCTATAAAAGGTATAAACCCTGATACTGATGAAGAAGTTGAAAGACCTGCAGATGACGACGCTCCAATGGCAACTTTGGCATTCAAAATTGCTACTGACCCATTTGTTGGAAGGTTAACATTTGCAAGAGTTTACTCTGGTATAATAAAGAGCGGAAGTTACGTTCTTAACAGTAACAAGGGTAAAAAAGAAAGAATTGGTAGATTGGTTAAGATGCATGCTAACCATAGAGAAGAAGTTGAAGAGTTAAGAGCTGGAGATATAGGTGCAATTATAGGGTTAAAGAATACTATCACTGGTGAGACTTTATGTGATGAGGATCATCCTGTTATACTTGAAAGTATGGAATTCCCAGAGCCGGTTATATCTGTTGCGATTGAGCCTAAGACAAAAGCTGGTATGGATAAAATGGGATTATCTCTTGTTAAACTTGCTGAAGAGGATCCAACATTTAAAACTTTTACTAACCAAGAAACAGGTCAAACAATTATCGCTGGAATGGGTGAGCTTCACTTAGAGATCATCGTTGATAGATTACTAAGAGAATTCAAGGTTGAGTGTAACGTTGGTGCTCCACAAGTTGCTTACAAAGAGACAATTGGTCAACAAGTTAAGGCTGAAGGTAAGTTTGTAAGACAATCAGGTGGACGTGGACAATACGGTCACTGTTGGATAGAGTTAATCCCAACTGAAGGTGAATATGAGTTTGAGAATGCTATCGTAGGAGGGGTTATTCCAAGAGAATATGTTCCTGCTGTTGATAAAGGAATCCAAGAAGCTTCACAAGCTGGTATTATAGCTGGATACCCAGTAATTAACTTCAAAGCTAGATGTTATGATGGATCTTACCATGATGTTGACTCTAACGAAATGGCATTTAAAGTTGCTGGTTCTATGGCGTTTAAGAATGCTATGGCTAAAGCTGGAGCAACATTACTTGAACCTGTTATGAGAGTTGAAGTAACTATGCCAGAAGAGTACATGGGAGATGTTATGGGTGACATTAACTCAAGAAGAGGAAGAATTGAGGGAATGGAACCACAGAATGGAGTTCAAGTTGTAAGAGCTATGGTACCTCTTTCAGAGATGTTCGGTTATTCAACGACATTAAGATCAAGAACTCAAGGTAGAGGAAACTATAGTATGGAGTTTGCAGCTTATGAGAAGGTTCCAAAGAGCATTCAAGAAGAAGTATCAGGTAAAAATAAGTAATACTTATTTAATATAGTTATAGTAACTATAAATTATTATTAATTTTATAAATAAAACAAGTTAGTTTTAAGGAGGAATAAAAAATGGCTAAAGCAAAGTTTGAAAGAAGTAAGCCACACGTAAATATAGGAACAATTGGTCACGTTGACCACGGTAAGACTACAACTACAGCAGCTATCACAATGACATTAGCAAAAGCTGGTGGAGCAGAAGTAATGAACTATGATCAAATAGATAAAGCTCCAGAAGAAAAAGAAAGAGGAATCACAATCAACACTGCACACGTTGAGTACGAGACAGAGAACAGACACTATGCGCACGTTGACTGTCCAGGACACGCTGACTATGTTAAGAACATGATTACAGGAGCAGCACAAATGGATGGAGCTATCTTAGTAGTATCTGCTGCAGATGGTCCAATGCCACAAACAAGAGAGCATATCCTTCTTGCATCAAGAGTAGGTGTTGAACATATCGTAGTATTCTTAAACAAAGCTGACCAAGTAGATGACGAAGAGTTATTAGAGTTAGTAGAAATGGAAGTAAGAGAATTACTAAGCGAATATGGATTTGACGGAGACGAATGTCCAGTAGTTAGTGGATCATCATTAATGGCAATCGAAAAAGGTGAAGATGCATGTATCTTCGAACTTATGGCTGCAGTAGATGAGTGGATTCCAACTCCAGAGAGAGATACAGATAAGACATTCTTAATGCCTATCGAGGACGTATTTACAATCACTGGAAGAGGTACAGTTGTTACTGGAAGAGTTGAAAGAGGAGTTCTTAATACAGGAGACGAATTAGAAATCGTTGGTATTAAAGAAGAAAAAATGAAGTCTGTATGTACAGGAGTAGAGATGTTCAGAAAGATTCTTGACTCTGCAATGGCTGGAGACAACATTGGAGCATTATTAAGAGGTGTTCAAAGAGCAGAAGTACAAAGAGGGCAAGTATTATGTAAGCCTGGTACAGTAAGCCCACACATGAAGTTTGTAGGTCAAGTATATATACTTAAAAAAGAAGAGGGTGGAAGACATACTCCATTCTTTAATGGATATAGACCACAGTTCTACTTCAGAACTACAGATGTAACTGGTACAGCTAACCTTCCAGAAGGAATGGAAATGGTAATGCCAGGAGACCACATTGACATGAATGTTGAGTTAATCACTCCAATCGCTATGGAAGAGGGATTAAGATTCGCAATCAGAGAAGGTGGAAGAACAGTAGGTTCTGGTGTTGTTACTAGCATCGTAGAGTAATATTTAACTTTATATTGATAAATCATGAGGGATAGGATGATTCCTACTCTCATGGTTTTCTGTAAAAGTGAATATCATGTAGAATGTTCAAAAAAAATTACCAATAATAATGTAGTTTAAATTTTAAAAAATGAGTAGAAAACTCTTGTAAAAGGATTTAATGTATAGTATACTATAGAAGTTGTTAAGTCGGAAGTTTGTTACGAATGCTTAAAATTATCGAATTTAAGCTAATTATAGGTGATAAGCCTTGGTTAAGAAGGCGTTAAAATAACATATATTATATGTTTTAAATCATGCAACACGTGGAACAGTTTACAGAAGTAAAATTCAAATGTAAATGTCAAGTAAAGGAGGGAAATGTACGATGGCAACTCAAAAAATCAGAATCAGATTAAAAGCTTTTGATCATAGTCTACTAGATACTTCTGCTGAAAAAATAGTTCAAACTGCTAAAAACACAGGAGCTGATGTAGCAGGTCCAGTACCTCTACCAACAGAAAAAGAAATAGTTACTATCTTAAGAGCAACACATAAGTATAAGGATTCTAGAGAGCAGTTTGAAATAAGAACTCATAAGAGACTTATTGATATCATCAGCCCATCTCAGAAGACAGTTGATTCTCTAATGAGAATAGATTTACCAGCGGGTGTGGATATCGAGATAAAGCTATAATCTATCTAGATGTTATGATTGCAAAAGTGTGATCCGCTAATAAAAATAGGAGGTGTTATAGCATGAAAAAGGCTATATTAGGAAGAAAAATTGGTATGACACAAATTTTCGATGAAAATGGAAGTGTTGTTCCAGTAACGGTTGTTAAGTGTGAACCATCAGTAGTGATTGGTAAAAAGGAAATAGAAAAAGATGGTTACGAGTCAGTGGTAGTAGGATTCGAAAACATCAGAGAAAAATTAGTAAATAGCCCAAGAATGGGTCAATTCAAAAAAGCAGGAGTAGCTGCTAAAAGATTCATTAAAGAGTTTAAGTTAGATGATATGTCTACTTACGAAATTGGATCAGAGATTAAAGTTGACACTTTTGAAGCTGGAGAAAAAGTTGATGTTACAGGAACTTCTAAAGGTAAAGGATTCCAAGGGGTAATTAAGAGATGGAATTTCTCAATCGGACCTAAGAGTCACGGTTCTAAATTCAAAAGAGCACCTGGATCACAGGGAGCTGCATCTGACCCATCAAGAACTTTTAAAAATAGAAAAATGCCTGGTCACATGGGTAATGTTAAGAGAACTGTTATGAATCTTGAAGTGGTTAAAGTTATGCCAGAACAAGATATAATCTTAATCAAAGGTGGAGTTCCAGGGCCAAGAAAAGGATTATTATTCATAAAAGATACAGTTAAAAGATAAAAAACTTCTAAGAGAAAGGAGGAAGTGTTATGCCAAGCGTAGCTGTTTATGATAGATTAGCTAAAAAAGTTGGAGAAATAGAATTATCAGATAAAGTGTTCGGTGTTGAGGTTAACAAGGATGTTATGCATCAAGTAGTTGTTGCACAACTTGCTAACAAGAGACAAGGAACTCAAAGTGCTAAAACTAGATCTGAAGTTCGTGGTGGTGGAAGAAAGCCATGGAGACAAAAAGGAACTGGTAATGCAAGACAAGGTTCGATAAGAGCAGCTCAATGGATTAAGGGTGGAGTTGTATTTGCACCAAAACCAAGAAGCTACAGACAGAGCGTTCTTAAGAAAGTAAGAAGATTAGCTATTACAAGTGCTCTATCTTCAAAAGTGCTTGATAATAACTTAATTGTTTTAGATAGTTTAAATTTAGAAGCTCCTAAGACAAAAGAAATGGTTATGACAATTAATGCCTTTGAATCAAAGAAAACTTTAATTGTTGTTACTGAAGGTAACGAAAATGCATACAAATCAGCTAGAAACATTCCAGGAGTTCAAGTGATTCCTGTAAATAATATCAATGTGTATGACATTCTTAAGTATGAAAACTTCATGATTACTAAAGATGCTGTAGCTAAGATAGAGGAGGTGTATGCATAATGAAGATGACAAGTTATGATATAATTAGAAGACCAGTTGTCACTGAAAAAAGTATGACTGCTATGGCAGACAGACAATACACCTTCATTGTTGATATCAAAGCTAACAAATCTCTAATAAAGAGAGCTGTTGAAGAAGTGTTTGGTGTTGAAGTTGAAGAAGTTAAAACAATAAGATACAACGGTAAACCAAAGAGACAAGGCGTTCACTTCGGTAAGAGAGCGGATTATAAGAAAGCTATAGTGAAGCTTTCAGAAAATAGTAAGGGCATCGAATTCTTCGAAGGTATGATGCAATAAAATAAGCCTATATTGGTGGGAACCAGAGAAGCTGATAGGGAGGGAAATAGATATGGCAGTTAAAAGTTTTAAGCCTACTACTCCTTCAAGAAGAAATATGACAATGGCTACATTCCAGGAAATTACGACTGATAAGCCAGAAAAGTCACTTCTTGTTGCGTTAAAGAAAAATGGTGGTAGAAATGCTAATGGTAGAATAACAGTTCGTCATCGTGGTGGCGGAGCTAAAAGAAAGTATAGAATTATCGATTTTAAAAGAAATAAGGATGGTATTCCAGCAAAAGTTGCTAGTATCGAATATGATCCAAACAGAACAGCGTATATTGCGTTATTAGTATATGCTGATGGTGAGAAGAGATATATCATCGCTCCTCAAGGAATCACTGTTGGTACAGAATTATTATCTGGACCAGAAGCAGATATCAAACCAGGAAATGCATTACAATTAAAAGACATTCCAGTTGGTACAGTAATTCACAACATTGAAATGAAAGCTGGAAAAGGTGCTCAAATTGTAAGATCTGCTGGAACATCTGCTCAATTAATGGCTAGAGAAGGGAATTATGCTTCATTAAGATTACCATCTGGCGAAGTAAGAAAAGTTAGAATCGAGTGTAAAGCTACTATTGGAACAGTTTCTAACCCTACTAGCAATATCGTAAAAATCGGTAAAGCGGGTAGAAAGAGACACATGGGTATAAGACCACACGTTAGAGGATCTGTAATGAACCCTTGCGATCACCCACATGGTGGAGGAGAAGGTAAATCTCCAATCGGAAGACCAGGACCAGTTACTCCTTGGGGTAAACCAACACTTGGTTACAAAACTAGAAAAAATAAAAAAGCTTCTGATAAGTACATTGTTAAGAAGAGAAAATAGAAGAAGAGAATTGAAACATTCTCTTCACTTATTCTAAAGTAAGAGAAAGGAGGATATCTAATGGGAAGATCTATTAAAAAAGGCCCTTTCGTTCAAGAAAGATTAATAAATAGAATATTAGAAATGAATAAAGCTGGTGAGAAAAAAGTTGTTAAAACTTGGTCCAGAAGTTCGACTATTTTCCCTCAAATGGTTGGTCATACTATAGCTGTTCATGATGGTAGAAAGCATGTGCCAGTATACGTTTTAGAAGATATGGTAGGACATAAACTTGGGGAGTTTGCTCCAACAAGAACTTACAAAGGACATATCAAGAAAGAGAAAAAGTCAAAAGCTAGATAATCCAGAAAGGAGGGAATAACATGAACGGAGTTAAAGCTACTGCTAAATACGTAAGAGTTTCCTCACCTAAAGCAAGTATCGTTTTAGATTTAATTAGAGGTAAAAATGTAAATGAAGCAGCTGCAATTTTAGAATATACTCCAAGAAAAGCTGCTGTTGAGATTAATAAAGTTTTGAAATCAGCTGTTGCTAATGCGGAGAATAACCACGAATTAGATGTAAATAGATTATTTGTTGCTGAAGCATATGTAGGTCAGGGACCAACACTAAAGAGATTCAGACCACGTGCTCAGGGTAGAGGTTATAGAATCCTTAAGAGAACAAGTCATATTACTTTGGTAGTAAGAGAAAGAAACTAAAAAGGAGGGAAAAAGAGTGGGTCAAAAAGTCAATCCTCATGGTTTAAGAGTTGGTGTTATCAAAGACTGGGACGCTAAATGGTATGCTGATAAGAAAAATTTCGCAGATTACCTAATGGAAGATGTTGAGTTAAGAAAATACATCAAGAATAAACATAAAAATGCAGGAATTTCTAAAATTGAAATTGAGAGAGCTGCTAAAAAAGTTAAGCTTAACATATATACAGCTAAGCCAGGTATGGTAATAGGTAGAGGCGGATCTGGAATTGAAGCTCTAAAAACAGAAATCAAGAAGAATATCTTAAAAAATAGTAACAAAAACTTACTAATAAATATTGTAGAAGTTAAGCAATCTGAGAAAGATGCTCAATTAGTTGCTGAGAATATAGCACTTCAGTTAGAAAAGAGAATTTCATTCAGAAGAGCTATGAAGCAATGTATTCAAAGAGCAATGAAATCAGGCGTAAAAGGTATAAAGACTGCTTGTGCTGGTAGATTAGGCGGAGCGGAAATTGCTAGAACTGAACAATATAACGAAGGAACAATTCCACTACAAACTTTAAGAGCAGATATTGATTATGGATTTGCTGAAGCAGATACAGTCTACGGTAAGATTGGTGTAAAAGTTTGGATATATAAAGGTGAGGTTCTTCCAGTAGTTAAAAGCGAGAAAAAAAGAGCTTAATTTGTAAAATAGAGCGGATTGCTAAGGAAGGAGGAAAAGCAAAATGTTAATGCCTAAAAGAGTCAAGCGTCGTAAAGTACAACGTGGAAGAATGAAAGGTAAAGCTACAAGAGGAAACTTCATTGCTTATGGAGAGTTCGGATTACAAGCTACTGAATGCGGATGGATTAAAAGTAATCAGATAGAAGCAGCCAGAATTGCAATCAATAGACATGTTAAAAGAGGGGGAAAAGTTTGGATCAAAATTTTCCCAGATAAGCCTGTAACTCAAAAACCAGCAGAAACTCGTATGGGTTCTGGTAAAGGTTCTCCAGAGTATTGGGTAGCAGTTGTTAAGCCAGGTAGAGTTTTATTCGAAATCGCAGGCGTAAGTGAGGAATTAGCTAGAGAGGCTATGAGATTAGCATCACATAAGCTTCCAGTAAAATGTAAATTCGTCAGAAGAGCAGATTTCGAGGAAATGGGTGGTGAAGAATAATGAAACAAAGAGAGTTACAAGAATTAAGAAATAGCAGCCCAGAAGAGTTATCATTAAAGGTTAGAGATTTAAAAGGAGAGCTATTCAATTTAAGATTCCAGTTAGCTACTGGACAATTAGAAAATCCAATGAGAATCAAACAAGTTAAGAAGTCGATAGCTCAGATTAAAACAGTAATTAGAGAAGCTGAGTTAAAGGCGTTGCAACAATAGTAGCAACGAAGGGAGGTTTAAATAGTGGTTAGAGGAAACAGAAAGACTAGAGTAGGTAAAGTTGTTTCTGATAAAATGGATAAAACAATCGTAGTTGCGATTGAAACAAAAAAACGTCATCCATTATACGGTAAGACTGTTAATAGAACTACTAAGTTCAAAGCTCATGATGAAAACAACGAATGTAAAGTTAATGATATAGTTCAAATAATGGAAACAAGACCATTATCCAAGGATAAGAGATGGAGATTGGTTCAAATAGTTGAAAAAGCTAAATAGTTGATTTCCTTAAAGTTGAAAGGAGGTTCTTAAATGGTACAACAGCAAACTAGACTTAGAATTGCAGATAACTCAGGAGCAAAAGAGATTATGTGCATCAGAGTATTAGGTGGATCAAAGAAGAGATATGGAAATATTGGAGATGTAATAGTTGCAAGTGTTAAGAAAGCAACACCAGGTGGCGTTGTAAAAAAAGGTGAAGTAGTTAAAGCTGTTATCGTTAGATCTGTAAAAGGTGTAAGAAGAAAAGATGGTTCTTATATTAAGTTTGATGATAATGCTGCTGTAATAATCAAAGATGATTTTATGCCAAAAGGTACTCGTATCTTTGGAACTGTAGCAAGAGAGTTGAGAGATCAAGATAAAGATTTCAGTAAAATTTTATCATTAGCACCAGAAGTTCTATAGTTAGGAGGTGGCTAGAATGAAAGTACATGTTAGAAGAAATGATAAGGTAATTGTTGTTTCTGGTAAAGATAAAGGTAAAATCGGAGAAGTAATTTCAGTACAGCCTAAAACGGGAAAAGTTTTAGTTAAAGATGTTAATATCGTTACTAAACACCAAAAACCAAGCAGACAAAACATGCAAGGCGGAATGGTTCAAATGGAAGCACCGATTTATAGCTCAAAAGTAATGCTTTACTGCGATAAGTGCAAGAAAGCAACAAGAATTTCTAAGAAGATTCTTGAAGATGGTTCAAAAGTAAGAATATGCAAAAAATGTAGTGAAACTTTATAATAGATTACTTGGGAAGGAGGTAAGGATTATGATACCAAGACTTCAGGAGAAGTACCAAAAAGAAGTTGTTCCAGCTTTGATGGAAAAATTCGGATATAAGAATATAATGCAGGTACCAAAGCTTGAAAAGATCGTTCTTAATATGGGTCTAGGAGAAGCTAAGGAAAACTCAAAAGTTATTGAAAGTGCAGTAACTGATTTACAATTAATCGCAGGACAAAAGCCTGTAGTTACTAAATCAAGAAAATCAGTTGCGAACTTCAAAGTAAGAGAAGGTATGAATATTGGAAGTAAAGTTACTTTAAGAAAAGTAAGAATGTATGAATTTGCTGATAAGTTCATCAATATTGCTCTTCCTAGAGAAAGAGACTTCAGAGGAGTTTCTGCAAAGTCTTTCGATGGAAGAGGAAACTATGCAGTAGGTATTAAAGAGCAATTAATGTTCCCTGAAATCGAATACGATAAGATTGATAAAATTAGAGGTATGGATGTTATTTTCGTAACAACTGCAAAAACTGACGAAGAGGCAAAAGAATTATTAAAGTTATTAGGTATGCCTTTTGCTCAGCAGTAAGGAGGGAAGATTATGGCACGTAAAGCAATGATCGTAAAGTGGAAAAAAGATCCAAAGCATTCTACTAGAGCGTATACAAGATGTAGAAGATGTGGTAGACCACATTCAGTATTAAGAAAATATGGAATTTGTCGTATTTGTTTTAGAGAACTTGCTTACGCAGGTCAAATTCCAGGATGTAAGAAAGCTAGTTGGTAATAGAGATATTTGGTGAAAGGAGGCAAATTAAATGGTAATGACAGATCCTATCGCAGATTTACTTACGCGTATTAGAAATGCTAATACAGTAGGTCATGAGGTTGTTGATGTACCAGCATCAAAAATTAAGAAGGGTATTCTTGAAATAATGCTTAACGAAGGTTACATTAAAAAATGTGAAGAATACAATGACGGCACAATGCCAATGCTAAGAATTACTATGAAATATGGTGAGAGAAAAGAGAGAGTTATAACAGGGTTAAAGAGAATATCTAAGCCAGGTTTAAGAGTATATACAGGTAAAGATGAAATACCAAAAGTATTAAATGGACTAGGAACTGCAATTATTTCAACACCAAAAGGACTTTTAGTTGATAGAGATGCTAGAAAAGTAAACGTAGGTGGAGAAGTAATCTGCTACATCTGGTAGTTTAACATAGAGGAGGTGTAGAAATGTCAAGAATTGGTAAACTTCCAATAGAAATCCCTGCTGGTGTAACTGTAGCAGTGACAGATCAAAATCTTGTAACTGTTAAAGGGCCAAAGGGAGAACTTAGTAAACAATTTCACAAAGAGATGATTATTACAGTAGAAGATAATTCAGTTGTGGTTAACAAACCAAGTGAAAATAAATTACACAGAGCACTACAAGGTACTTTAAGAGCTATAATTAATAATATGGTAATTGGAGTAACTGAAGGGTTCAAGAAGGTTCTTGAACTAGTTGGTGTTGGTTACAGAGCAGAAGTTAAGGGTGGTAACTTAGTTATGAACTTAGGTTATTCTCATCCAGTAGAAATTACTGCTGTTGAAGGTGTAACTTTCAAAACAGAAGGTACAACAAAGGTTATCGTTGAAGGTATAGATAAAGAGAAAGTTGGTTCAGCTGCTGCTGATATCAGAAAATGGAGAGTACCAGAGCCTTATAAAGGTAAGGGAATCAAATACGAAGGTGAATACATCAGACGTAAAGAAGGTAAAACTGGTAAATAAATAAGTAGAAAGGAGTCAATGCTACATGGCTAAGAAGATGAGCAAAAATGATGCTAGAATCAGACGTCATAAAAGATTGCGTAAAAAAATCAGTGGTACTACTGAAAGACCAAGATTAAGCGTTTTCAGAAGTGAGAAGAATATATACGCACAAATTATAGATGATTCAGTTGGAAATACATTAGTATCGGCTTCAAGCTTAGACAATGAGCTTGAGTTGAAAGCAGGAAGTAATAAAGAAGCTGCTAGACAAGTTGGAGAGCTAGTTGCTAAAAGAGCCCTTGAAAAAGGAATTGATAACGTAGTATTTGATAGAGGCGGATTCATTTACCACGGAAGAATTCAAGAACTTGCTGAAGGTGCTAGAGAAGTTGGACTTAAATTCTAGGTAAAGGAGGGTGAGCCGTGGAAAAGAGAATTGATTCAACAAATTTAGAATTAAAAGAGAAAGTTGTTGGCATCAACAGAGTTACTAAGGTTGTTAAAGGTGGAAGAAATTTTAGATTTACTGCTTTAGTTGTTGTTGGTGATGAGAACGGTCATGTTGGAGTTGGTACAGGTAAGGCTGTTGAGATTCCAGATGCAATAAGAAAAGGTATCGAAGATGCGAAGAAAAAACTTGTAAGAGTTGCTATGGTAGATGGTACTGTACCTCACAGAACAAATGGTGTATACGGATCAGCTAATGTTTTAATTATGCCAGCTGAAGAAGGAACAGGAGTTATCGCAGGTGGTCCAGTAAGATCAGTACTTGAGTTAGCTGGATTACACAATGTTAGAGCTAAATCATTAGGATCAAACAATCCTAACAATATGGTTAAAGCTACAATTGAAGGTTTATCAAATTTAAGAACTGTAGAACAGGTTGCTAAATTAAGAGGCAAGACTGTTGAAGAGATCTTAGGATAGGAGGGATTCCTTTGTCTAAGTTAAAAATAACTTTAAAAAAGAGTACAATCGGTAGAATGAAGAGTCACAAAGCTACAGTAGAAGCTTTAGGGTTAAGAAAAGTTGGTAGTACTGTAGTGCATAATGATACACCTCAAATCAGAGGAATGGTTAACAAAGTAACTTATCTCCTAGAAGTTGAGGAAGCATAATCAAGAGGAGGTGCAACGAAATGAAACTGAACGAGTTAAGACCAGCAGAAGGTTCTAAAAGATCTTCTAAAAGAATTGGTAGAGGTACTGGTACTGGCTGGGGTAAAACAGCTGGTAGAGGTCAGGATGGACAAAATTCAAGATCAGGCGGTGGAGTAAGACTTGGTTTTGAAGGTGGTCAAATGCCATTATATAGAAGACTTCCTAAAAGAGGTTTTAATAACATCTTTGCTAAGAAGTATTCTACTGTAAGCATTGATAGACTAAACGTGTTTGAAGATGGTACAGAAGTTACACCAGAATTACTTTTAGAGAAAAGAATAGTTAGAAAACTTAATGATGGAATAAAAGTGTTATCAAATGGAAATTTAGAAAAAAAGTTAACTATAAAAGCTATGAAATTCTCAAAGGCTGCAATAGAAAAAATTGAAGCAGCTGGAGGAAAAGCTGAGGTGATATAACGTGTTATCTACCCTACGTAATGCCTGGAAAGTTCCTGAACTGAGAAAAAGAATTTTATTTACTATAATGATGGTCGTTATAGTAAGATTGATAGCCCATATAACGGTTCCTGGAGTTGATGCAACAGCTCTAGCTAAACAAATTAGTGAAACTGGGGGATTAATGTCATTCTATAATCTTTTCTCAGGTGGAGCATTTTCACAAATGAGTATAATTGCATTGTCTGTAACACCATACATCAATGCATCAATTATATTTAGTTTATTAACTGTTGCGATTCCATCCCTTGAAAATATGCAAAAAGAGGGTGCAGAAGGAAGAAAGAAAATTCAAAAATATACAAAATATGCTTCAATATTCTTTGCAATCGTTATGTCAATTGGAGTAATTGGATTAATAAGTAATTATGGAGTTATAAAAGATACAAGTTTTTGGACATATTTCACTATTGTTGTTGCACTTGTAACTGGTTCAGTGATTTTAGTTTGGCTTGGTGAGCAAATCACAGCATATGGTTTAGGAAATGGTGTTTCATTGATTATCTTTGCAAATATTATTTCAAGATTACCACAACAAACTATAGGATTATATGCTTCTAAAGAAGCAGATCCTGTTGTTATTACTTTATATTTAGCTATTCTACTTGGATTGCTACTTTGTGTTGTAATAACAAATATGGCTGAAAGAAGAATTCCAGTTCAATATGCAGGTAAAGCAGTTGGAAATAAAGTGACAAGAGGACAAAGCAGTCATATTCCAGTAAACGTTAATGGTTCAGCTGTAATATCAATAATTTTTGCTATGTCTGTTATGAGCTTTTTACCAACTATAGCATCTTTATTTGCGGCAGATAGTAGTTTCGCAAAATTTATTAAAGAAAGCCCATATAGTATATTCAATACAAATAGTATACTATATCCTATAATTATGTTTTTATTAGTTATTTTCTTCTGTTGGTTCTATACTGAATTACAGTTGAAACCAGACGAAATGGCTGAAAACATGCATAAATCATCAGGATTTATTCCAGGAATAAGACCAGGAGAACCTACTAGGAAATACTTGGAGACTGTTATTGGAAGAATATCAATTATAGGTGGATGTTTTGCGGGTGTTATAGCAATATTCCCTGTAATTGTAGCAATGGTTCCTGGATTAGAAGCTGCTAGATTTGGTGGAACATCACTGTTAATTATGACAGGAGTGGCACTAGAAACTATGAAGCTATTAGAATCTCAATTAGTAATGCGCCATTATAGAGGTTTCTTAAAATAATATATGCGGGGATGATGCAATTGAGAATTATTTTATTGGGTGCGCCAGGAGCTGGAAAAGGCACTCAAGCTAAGTCTATAAGTAACAAGTATAATATACCTCATATATCAACTGGAGATATATTTAGAAAAAATATTAGTGAGAGAACGCCTTTAGGAATTGAAGCTAAGAAATATATTGATAATGGTCAATTAGTACCCGATGAGTTGACAATAGATATTATTAAGTCCAGATTAGTAGAGGAAGACTGTGAAAATGGATATCTTTTAGATGGTTATCCAAGAACGGTTGAGCAAGCTAAAGCTTTAGATGTTTTTTTAAACGAAAGAGAAGCAAATCTGGACACCGCATTACTAATTAAAGTTCCTAGAGAGTTTATTCTTGAAAGAATGACTGGTAGGAGAGTGTGCCCATCATGTGGTGCAAGTTATCACGTAAAGTTTAACCCTCCTAAAAACGAGGGAATATGTGACATATGCGGCAGTGACATTATTCAAAGAGATGATGATGCTGAAATAACTGTAAACAAAAGATTAGATATATATGAAGCACAGACTCATCCGTTAATTGAGTATTACAAGAGTAGAGATCTTCTTTCAGAAGTTGATGGAACTCAAGCAATTAATGATGTTTTTGAGAGTGTTTCTAAAGTTCTAAATGAGTTAAGAAAATAGAAATTGCAACTTAGGTAAAGTTTAAAATATACTTAGAATCCTATGGATGATATAGTATTAAATAGCTTCAAACGGGAAAGATATTATAATAGGTATTTCTTGGGGCAAATAGAGGTGAAATTATTTGGAACGTAAGAACCTAATAGGTAAAATAGTTTACTCTAAAGCTGGTAGAGACAAAGATAAATATTTTATGATTTTGGACGTTTTAAACGAAGAATTCGTTTACTTAGTCGATGGACATCTACGAAGGCTTGAGAGGCCTAAGAAAAAGAAAATTAAACATTTAATTTTCACAGATAAAATCTGTGACGAAGTAAAAGATATTATTCTAAAAGGCAAGAGGCTTAATGATGCTACTGTAAGAAAAGCCATAAGTCAAAAAATTGCCAATAAGGAGGTTTGATTACCTTATGTCAAAGAATGATGTTATTGAAATGCAAGGAACTGTATTAGAATCTTTACCGAATGCAACATTTCAGGTAGAATTAGAAAGTGGTCATAAAATACTAGCACATATTTCAGGAAAGCTAAGAATGAATTTCATTAGAATATTACCAGGTGATAGAGTTAAATTAGAGCTTTCTCCTTATGATTTAAGTAGAGGTAGAATTGTCTGGAGAGAGAAGTAATAAGGAGGGGTAACAATGAAAGTAAGACCATCCGTAAAACCTATCTGTGAGAAATGTAAAATTATCAGAAGAAAAGGTAGAGTAATGGTTATTTGTGAAAATCCTAAACACAAGCAAAAGCAAGGATAATAAAATTAGATATTAAATTTCTGGGTGCGGCTGACAATACGCTTTATTGTTCTAGAAATTAACATATAAATATAATTAAAATCAAAAGAATACCTAGGAGGTGTAATTGATCAATGGCAAGAATATCTGGAATAGATCTACCTAGAGAAAAAAGGGTAGAGATTGGTTTAACATACATCTTTGGTATTGGATTACCATCAGCTCAAAAGATCTTGAAAGAGACTGGAGTAAATCCTGATACTAGAGTTAAGGACTTATCTGAGGATGAGGTTTCTGCTTTAAGAAACTATATCAACAAGAATTTTACTGTTGAAGGTGACTTAAGAAGAGGTGTGGCTCTTAATATTAAGAGACTAAACGAAATTGGATGTTTAAGAGGAATTAGACATAGAAGAGGACTTCCAGTAAGAGGTCAAAGAACAAAAACAAATGCTAGAACAAGAAAAGGGCCTAAGAAGACAATGGCTAACAAGAAAAAGTAACAGATAGGAGGGGTGAACGTGGCACCAAAGAAAGTTAAAAAAGGTAGTAGAAGAAGAAAAGAGAAAAAGAACATTGAGCATGGATGTGCGCATATAAATTCAACTTTTAACAATTCTATTGTTACATTAACAGATAGAGTTGGTAATGCTATCGCTTGGTCTAGTGCGGGCGCATTAGGATTTAAAGGTTCTAAAAAAGGAACTCCATTTGCATCTCAAATGGCAGCTGAAACTGCCGCTAAAGTAGCAATGGATCATGGTTTAAAGAGTATAGAAGTATACGTTAAAGGTCCAGGTTCAGGTAGAGAAGCTGCAATAAGATCTTTACAAGCAGCTGGATTAGAGATTACTTTAATCAAAGACGTTACTCCAATACCACATAATGGTTGTAGACCACCAAAGAGAAGAAGAGTTTAGTAAATAAGGAGGTGTGATTCATGGCAAGATATACTGGAGCAGTATGTAGATTATGTAGAAGAGAAGGAATGAAGTTATTCCTTAAAGGAGATAGATGCTTTACTGATAAGTGTGCTTTTACTAGAAGAAGTTATGCACCTGGTCAACATGGGCAACGTAGAAGTAAAATGACTGACTACGGAGTTCAGTTAAGAGAAAAGCAAAAAGCTAGAAGAATATACGGAGTTCTTGAGAAGCAGTTTAGAAGAACTTACGAAGAAGCTAGTAGATTAAAGGGTGTAACAGGTGACAACCTATTAATGCTTCTTGAAGTTAGATTAGATAACGTAGTTTTTAAATTAGGTTATGGTAACTCAAGAAAAGAAGCAAGACAATTAGTAACTCATGAACATTTCACTGTTAACGGTAAGAAAGTTAATATTCCATCATATAAAGTTAAACCTGGTGATGTTATAGCTGTTAAAGAGAAGAGCAGAGCTACTGAGTTATTTAAAACATATGTTGAGAACCCTAAGAATGTTCCAGCATGGTTAGAATCAAATATAGCTAGCTTTGAAGGTAAAGTGGTATCTGTTCCTAGCAGAGAACAAATAGATACTCCAATCAATGAGACACTAATCGTCGAGTTATACAGCAAGTAATAGCTAAATATTAGTTACCCTCATTTGAGGTTGAGTTCCAATGAAGGAGGGTTAGAATTGTTAGAAATAGAAAAACCAAAATTAGAGTGTGTTGAATGTTCAGAAGACGGTTCATATGGTAAATTTGTCATAGAACCTCTTGAAAGAGGATATGGTATAACATTAGGTAATGCTTTAAGAAGAATACTTCTTTCATCATTACCTGGTGCAGCGCCTAATTGGATTAAAATTGATGGAGTTCTACATGAATTTTCAACAGTTAAAGGGGTTAAAGAGGATGTTACACAGATCATCCTAAACCTTAAACAATTAGCTGCAAGATTTTTAGAAGTAGAGACAACTCAAAGTACATTAATTATCGATGCAGAAGGCCCAGGGGTTGTTACTGCACGTGACATCAGAACTAATGGAGATGTAGAAATTATGAATGAAGATCTTCATATTGCTACACTTGATTCTGATGCAAAATTATCTATGGAAATTAACTTGGTTAGAGGTAGAGGATATGTTTCTCAGAACAAGAATAAGAATGAGGAATTACCAATAGCTACTATCCCTGTTGACTCTATATTTACACCAGTAAAAAGAGTGAACTTTACTGTAGATAATACAAGAGTTGGTCAAATTACTGATTATGATAAGCTTACTTTAGAACTTTGGAGTGATGGTACTATTAAGCCAGAGGAAGCTATTGGTTTATCAGCTAAAATTCTTATTGAACATTTTAAATTATTTATGACATTAACTGATCAAGCAGATAATGTTGAAATTATGGTTGAAAAAGAAGAAGACAAAAAAGAAAAAGTTCTAGAGATGAGTATCGAAGAGCTTGATCTTTCTGTTAGAAGCTACAATTGCTTGAAGAGAGCTGGAATTAACACTGTCCAAGAACTTACTGAAAAATCAATGGACGACATGATGAAGGTAAGAAATCTTGGTAAAAAATCTCTTGAAGAAGTTCAAAAGAAATTATTAGAGTTAAGTTTAGGCTTGAGACAAAGCGAGGAATAAAGGAGGGTGAGCAATGCCAGGATATCGTAAGTTAGGTCTACCAACAGACCAAAGAAAAGCTATGTTAAGAAACTTAGTAACTAGTTTCCTAAAGCATGGTAAAATTGAAACTACTGAGACAAGAGCTAAGGAAACAAGAAAACTAGCTGAAAAGATGATTACTCTAGCTAAAAGAGGAGATCTACACGCTAGAAGACAAGTTCTTTCTTTCGTAACAGAGAAAGACGTTGTTCAGAAGTTATTTGACGAGATTGCTCCTCAATACCAAGAAAGAAACGGTGGATACACTAGAATTCTTAAAGTTGGGCCAAGAAGAGGAGATAATGCTGAGGTTGTTATATTACAATTAGTATAGATTTCAGGGGATTAAGTAATACTTAGTCCCCATTTGCATATAAGCAAAAGTTTATAATAGGTTCGGTGATTTATATGGGAAAAACATATATAGAGTGCAGTAATGTGAAATTTAGTTATATTTTCGATGAAGAAAAGGTTGAAGTATTGCATGGAGTTAATTTAAATGTAAACAAAGGTGAATTCGTCGCAATATTAGGACATAATGGTTCAGGTAAGTCTACATTGGCTAAACATTTGAATGCTTTACTAGTTCCACAGGATGGAATAGTAAGTATAAATAATATTTCTACTTCGGATACTCAAAAACATTGGGAAATAAGAAAAAACGTAGGGATGGTATTCCAAAATCCAGATAATCAAATTGTTGCAACAATAGTGGAAGAAGATGTTGCATTTGGTCCTGAAAATATTGGTGTAAACCCAGAAGAAATAAGAAAAAGAGTTGATAATGCTCTTGATACAGTAAATATGAGTGAGTATAAAAAACATGCACCACATATGCTTTCAGGAGGACAAAAACAAAGGGTAGCTATTGCGGGTGTTATTGCGATGAGATCAGATTGTATTGTTTTAGATGAGCCTACCGCTATGCTAGATCCTTCAGGAAGAAAAGAAGTTATTAATACAATAACTAAACTTAATCAAGAGTATGGAATAACAGTTATTTTGATAACTCATTTTATGGAGGAAGCAATAAAGGCTGATAGAGTTATTGTTATGGATAATGGAGAGGTAATTATGGAGGATACTCCAAGAAATATATTTACTCAAGTGGAGAAATTAAAAGAAATTGGATTAGATGTTCCAAGTGTGACAGAATTGGCGTATAGTTTAAAAGAAAGTGGATTGCCAATAAGAAATGATATTATAAGTATTGATGAGATGGTGAGTGAATTATGTCAATTATTATAAAAAATCTTACTCATATATATATGAAAGGTACACCTTTTGAGCGAAAAGCGCTTGATCGTGTTGATATAGAAATTGATTCAGGAGAATTTGTAGCAATTATTGGCCATACTGGGTCGGGAAAATCGACTTTGATTCAGCATATTAATGGTTTGTTAAAACCTGATAGCGGTACTATATTAATCAATGGAGTTAATATAGCGGATAAGAGTGTAAAGCTCTCTAACATCAGAAAAAAAGTAGGTTTAGTTTTTCAATATCCTGAATATCAATTATTTGAAGAAACAATTGAGAAAGATATAGCTTTTGGTCCAGGAAAGTTAAAGATTTCTCAAGATGAAATTAAAAATAGAGTAATAAAAGCTATGGAATCTGTAGGACTTGATTATGAGTTTTATAAAGATAAATCACCATTTGAGTTGAGTGGTGGTCAAAAGAGAAGAGTTGCCATTGCAGGGGTTATAGCTATGGAACCGGAAGTACTAATATTAGATGAGCCTACTGCTGGATTAGATCCAAAAGGTAGAGATGAAATATTGAAACAGATAAAGCATTTTCAAGAAATTTATAATATGACAATCATATTAGTATCACATAGCATGGATGATGTTTCAAGAATAGCTGATAAAATATTTGTTATGGAAAAAGGTAAAATAGTAATGAATGGAACGCCTAGAGAGGTGTTTTCTAATGTGAATAAAATAGAGAAAGTTGGACTGTCTGCACCTCAAATAGCTTATCTTATGAAAAAGCTTAAGGAAAAAGGGGTAGAGATTGACGAGAATATATATACTGTAAAAGAAGCGGCGATAGAAATTCAAAAATTATATTCAAAGAAACTAATGGGAGGAAGCTAATATGATAAAAAATATCACTATTGGTCAATATGTACCAAGTGATTCTCCTATACACAAATTAGATCCTAGAACTAAAATTATATTATCATTTCTATACATGATAAGTATTTTTTTTGTAAATAACTTCTTGGGGTATATTTTTTTCATACTTTTATTAAGCTTGACCATTATTTTAAGTAAGTTAAAAGCTTCATTTATAATAAATGGTATAAAGCCGATATTATTTTTGCTATTATTTACTGCTGTAATTAATATTTTTGTTATAAAAGGTGATGGTCTACCAATTGTTAAATTTGGGTTTATAGAGATATATACTGAGGGTCTAATTAGAGCAGCATTTATGGCAATAAGATTGGTAATGCTTATAGTAGGAACATCCATATTAACGCTCACAACATCTCCTATTGAATTAACAGATGGAATTGAGACATTACTAAGTCCTTTTAAAAAAATTGGCCTACCGGCTCATGAATTAGCTATGATGATGACAATAGCCCTTAGATTCATACCTACATTAATGGATGAGACAGATAAGATAATGAAAGCACAAATGGCACGAGGTGCTGATTTTGAATCAGGAAAACTGATAGAAAGAGCAAAAAACCTTGTACCTATATTGGTCCCACTATTTATAAACTCTTTTAAGCGAGCAGATGATCTAGCTACAGCTATGGAAGCTAGAGCATATAGAGGCGGAGAGGGAAGAACTAGAATGAAAGTATTAAAATATAGAACAAGGGACTATGTTGCAGTTTCTATATTTATAATTTTTATTTCATGTGGAATATTGACCAGATTTATAGCTGGAGGAATAATCTAGTGGACAAATTTAAAAATATCAAACTTGAAATACAATATAATGGGGCTAATTATTATGGATGGCAGAAACAAAGGAATCATATTTCTGTCCAAGAGGTATTACAAAAAAAACTAACTCAATTACTTAAAGAAAATATTGAGGTTATAGGATGTAGCAGGACAGACTCCAAAGTGCATGCACTCAAATATGTATGTAACTTTAAGAGTAAAACTAATATACCTTGTGAGAAAATAAAATATGCATTAAATCCGTTATTACCAGACGATATAGTTGTTTTAGACTCTATAGAGGTAGATGAAATGTTTCACTCAAGATATTCTTGTGTAGGAAAGACATATGTATATAAAATACTCAGTAGAGAAGTTAGACCTGTGTTTGGAAGAGAAGGAATATATCATTATAAAGATTATCTATGTGTTGATAAGATGAAAGTAGCTGCTAAGTACTTTATAGGAAAACACGATTTTAATGCATTTAAAAGCTCAGGTAGCTCTGTTAAAACAACTATTAGGACAATCCAATCTATTAATATTATAAAAAAACAACAGGAAATTACAATAGAAGTAACTGGGGATGGGTTCCTATACAATATGGTAAGGATAATTGTAGGTACATTAATACAGGTTGGTATAAATAAAATAGAGCCTGAATATATTCAAACAATTTTGAAAAATAAGGACAGAAAGCTTGCAGGGCCAACGGCTCCAGCAGAAGGTTTATATTTAAAAGAGATATATTTTTCAAAAAAAGATTTATTATAAATAAATAATCAAAAAGTTGTTGACACGCCCGGAACAATGTATTATAATTATGAGAGTTGAAATGGTAAATAAGATTCACTTGCCCGAGTCTTAGAATAGATCATGAACAGGAAATAGGAAATGTAACAGGGAGGGAAAAAAGATGAAATCATACATTGCAAAACCACATGAAGTTGAAAGAAAATGGTATGTTGTAGATGTTGAAGGTCAGACGCTTGGTAGAGCTGCTAGCCAAATCGCAACTATCTTAAGAGGTAAGCATAAGCCAACTTATACTCCACACGTTGACTGCGGAGATCACGTAATAGTACTTAATGCTGATAAAATTGTTTTAACTGGTAAGAAGTTAGATCAGAAAATGTTAAGACATCATACTTTATATCCAGGTGGATTAAAAGAGATTTCTTACAGAGACGCTTTAGCTAAGAAGCCTGAGTTTGTTTTCAGTGAAGCAGTAAGAAGAATGCTTCCAAAAGGTCGTTTAGGAAGACAAATGGCTAAGAAATTAAACGTATATGCTGGAAGCGAGCACAACCATGAAGCTCAAAAACCAGAGCAATTAGAATTAAGATACTAATTTGATAAGTAGTGAAGGGAGGAAATAATAATGGCAAAGGTTCAATACTTTGGAACAGGTAGAAGAAAGACATCTGTAGCAAGAGTAAGACTTGTACCAGGTGAAGGAAAAGTAATCATTAACAAAAGAGATATGGAAAACTATTTTGGTTTAGATACATTAAAATACATTGTTAATCAACCATTAGTTTTAACAGGAACTAAGGAAAAATACGATATATTAGTAAATGTTCACGGTGGTGGATTATCAGGGCAAGCTGGAGCAATTAGACACGGAATTGCTAGAGCTTTAATCAAAGCTGACGAGAACTTAAGACCAGAATTAAAGAAAGCTGGATTCTTAACAAGAGACTCAAGAATGGTAGAGAGAAAGAAATGCGGTCTTAAGAAAGCAAGAAGAGCTCCTCAATTCTCTAAGAGATAATAATTTCATTACTATATATTTAACTAAAGGAAGGTTAACCTTCCTTTTATTTTGCCTAAAAATAAAAGAAAATTCTGACAAATAAAAAGCGAAAGAAATTAGAGTCAAATGTGTAAATATATACGTTAAAAGACATACTAAATGTTAAGTAGTATTTTATTGTTAAATCTATGTTAAGTTAAATGAAATCCATGTTAAACATTGATTAAAGGTATTAACTTTATGTTAAATATTTAGTATTATAGGAGAAGAGAATTTTGTAGAAAATAAGAATTTAACTTTGGAGGTATTACCATGGAAGTTGCAAGTAGTATGATAGTAGCTCTTGCTGGTAGTGGAGATGTATCGGCTTTAAGTATGATACTGGCACTAGCGGGGGGATTAGGATTATTTCTTTATGGTATGAAAGTTATGGGGGATGGTCTTCAAAACTTATCAGGAGATAAAATGAAGGCTGTATTTGAAAAAATAACTTCAAACCCTATTTTAGGAGTTTTAACAGGAGCATTTGTTACAGCTGTAATACAAAGTAGTAGCGCTACAACTGTTATGGTTGTAGGATTTGTTAACGCAGGATTAATGAACCTATTACAAGCAACTGCAGTTATTATGGGTGCTAATATAGGTACAACAGTAACAGGTTTCCTGATTACTTTAAAAATCTCGAAACTTATCCCAATATTTCTTGGAATAGGAGCATTCTTAACTTTATTCGGTAAGAAAGATAAAACAAAGCAAATTGGTCATATAATACTAGGATTTGGTGTTTTATTTTTAGGAATGGACTATATGAAAAATGCAATGTCACCATTAAAGGAAAGTCCTATGTTCACAGAGTTTATAGCTACTCTTGATGGGAATGTTTTTCTTGGGTTACTGACAGGTTTAGCGATGACAGCTGTTGTACAAAGTTCATCCGCCACAACGGGTATACTAATAGGATTAGCATCAACAGGTGCTATCGAATTAACACTTGCAGTACCTGTATTATTAGGATGTAATATTGGTACATGTGTAACAGCATTAATCTCAAGTATAGGAACTAATAAGACTGCTAAAAAAGCTGCGGTAATTCACTTAATATTCAATGTTGCAGGAGCGCTTATATTCTTACCACTTGTAAATGCGTTGGTATGGGCAGTTAGTTTAATTCATGTAACAGGTACTAATGTTGAGATTGTTCAAAGACAAATAGCATATGCTCATATAATATTTAATGTTATGAATACAGTATTATTACTTCCATTTTATAAAGTAATTGTGGGAGTTGTTAATAAGCTTATACCTGTTTCAGAAGATGATATGGAAGATGATCATATAGGAACTAAATATATAGATGATAGATTATTAGAAACACCTGTTATTGCAGTTGGTCAAACTACTAAAGAGTTAATTAGAATGGGATCAGTTGTTGAGAGAAATCTAAAACTAGCAATGGAAGCGTTTGAGAAAAATAGTGACTCTCTTGTAAAGAAGGTATATGAAAAAGAGAAGCTTGTAAACTTATTAGAGGATGAGTTAACTGTTTACTTAGTTAAGTTATCTAAAACTGAGATTGCAGAGCATCAGAGGGATATTGTTACCTCAATGTTCCATGTGGTTAATGATTTAGAGAGAATTGGAGATCATGCTGACAATATTGCTGAACTTACTAGTGAGAAGATACAGAAGCGATTGAATTTCTCTGATGAAGCTATGAAAGAATTAAGAAATATGTTTGATTACACTATTCAAGCTGTAAGATTGAGTATTGAAGCATTAGATGAAGAAAATAAAGAAAAAGCATTTAAAGTTATTGAAATAGAAGATAAGATAGACAAAATAGAAAAAGAGTTGAGAGCTAACCATATTAGAAGACTTAATAATGGAGTATGTAATGCTACTGTTGGTGCTATATTCTTAGACATTATTAGTAATCTTGAGAGAATTGGTGACCATGCTACTAACGTAGCACAAACAATTGTAAATTAGTGATATCAACCATACAAGAACTATCAGGATATAATAATCCAGGTAGTTCTTTTTGGTGTGTAATTTCTTGCCCATGATTTATTTATGGAATGTATTGGTTAAGTCATAAATTCCGTAAATAAATCTTTGAAACTTGCATATTCTAATACAGGAGGTGAGAAATATATGAAAAAGATTAATAGAACGTTATTATTATCTATTTTGATTATTTTTTTAGGGTATTCACTAATTTTTTCAGTATTACATATGGAGACTACTAATGCTTTCAGTACAAAAGATAAGAAAGTTATACTTATAGACCCTGGGCATGGTGGGGTTGATGGAGGAGCACGTTCAAGCAGTGGGACTCTAGAAAAAAATATTGCTTTAGAAATTTCCTTAAAGTTAAGAGATGAATTGAGTGATTTAGGGTATTATGTGGTGATGACTAGAGAAGAGGATAAAGGATTATATACTCAAGGGAGTATTAAACAGAAGAAAATAGAGGATTTGAATAATCGGGTTAAAATGAAAGATGAAACAGGATGTGATGCATTTTTAAGTATACATCTCAATAAATTTACACAGTCACAATATTATGGTGCAGAGGTATGGTACTCAAATAGAGAAGATAGTAAAAAAATGGCTGCATTAATAATGAAGTATCTTAAGAGTGGAATAGATAATGGAAATAAAAGAGTAAATCATCCTGCTAAAGATAAGTATAAAATATTAAGGTGCAATGATAATATGCCAGGAGTTATAGTTGAATGCGGCTTTCTATCAAATCCTAAAGAAGAAAAGCTTATGAAGACAGAAAGCTATCAGATAAGGCTAGTCAAGCTCATAGCTATGGCAGTTGATGACTATTTTAGCAATAATTAAGATTGTAGTATAAATTTCAGGCGTTGAAAAAGCCCAAGATCAAGGAACGAGGCGAACGAGTATCTAAATGAAGTAGTACTTGAGCAGCGTAGAGAGCCTAGTGACGCTGAGATAGGGCTTTTTCAACAGCCATAAACAGCGCATATTTTGCGCTGTTTATTATTTAAAATCAATTTTTACCGAGTTATCTGCTATAATCCAACAGACCTTGCCTTCTATAATAGAAATAGGCTTTCCTCTTTCATCTACAATCTTAATTGGTGCGCCATCCTTTTTACTCCATTCTATATCAACTATACGTCCTCCAGTAAACAATAAGCCTGCACCGCTAAGTTCAGATGAAGTTTTAAGATTCTCTGATTCGTAAAATGTGATTACTATATTGTCTATAGGTATATCTTTTAGTTGATTATTCATAGATTTATCATTGATATTATTGAATGTATAATGATTATCGTCATATGAAAAAAGGATAAAATGACTATTATCAAAATTTAAGGTGAGAGATTTTGCCATATTATTGTAAAGTCCAATTATTGAATCTTTTGTAGTGTAATTAAACTCAGGAAGAGTGAGGGATAAGCCGTTAGAGTTGTCCAACAAAGGATGTATTTTTAAAGAGTCATTTTTATCTGATAGAAGTTTAAATATAAGATTATCTGCATTATTACGATATAGGAAAATATAATTGGCTCTTTTTAGTGAGTCCAATTTACTATCTAAATCATACAATTCTATAGTGCTTTTGTTTATATTTTGATTATGTACGGTTATAAATGGAAACGTTCTTGTTACATTCCAAAACTCACCATAGAGCAAAAATAATAGTAAAAGTGCAAGTACAAGGATTAATAATTTCAAATATTTATAAAAGAATTTCATAGAGTAGCCTCCTTTAATACGCTGATGTATCAGTGATTTAACAAAAGTTTATACTATATTGTATGATAGTTATATTTAGAAAATAACTTTTTAAGAATATAGTCAAAAAGTTTAGAAAATATTTATTAAAAAAATGAAATAGGCTATTGATATGAATTACACATTGTGATAATATTGAGGTGACAATTGGATTAATCCAATAATCCAATTTGGTGTAAGGGGGGATTATTATTAACATTTATGTTGATAAAGCCAACAAAGTTCCTTTATATATTCAGGTTAAGAGGCAGATTGCTGACTTAATAAGTAGTGGTGATATAAAAGTAGGAAGCAGAATGCCAACTGAAAGAGAACTGGCAAAAAAATTAAGAATAAGTAGAAATACAATCAGTAATGCTTATAAGGAACTGGAATCTGATGGGATATTAAAATCTTATCAAGGTAGAGGAACTTTTGTTGTTGAAGAAGTAATTCCTTGGAAAAATAAAGAGATTAATAATAAAATTTTGAAATTTGTTGATATGGCGCTTGAAGAAGCATTGAGTGTTAATATGGATGTGGAAGAATTATTAGATATAGTTAAAAAGAGAATTGAAGAAACAAAACATGCAATGATGAGAATGGAAGCATGCTACGTAGAATGCAATATTGAACAATCAAAAATGTTCAGTAAACAGTTATCCAAGCATACTAATATGAATGTGGAGCCATTAACAATAAATGATTTAAAAGAAATGAATGAAAATACAATTACTAAGATTGAGAATGCTAAGGTTATAATTTCCACATTTAATCATGTTGGAGAAGTACAAGAATTAACTAAAGGGATGGACAAAGAAGTGTTTGGAGTAGCAATCATTCCTGATATAGAGACAATTGTAAAAATAGCAAGGTATCCTGATAAAACTAAGTTCGCTTTTGTTTGTATATCTGAAAAGTTTATGTACAAGATAAAAGGTGCACTAGAGATGGCAGGGTTAGATAATTTAGATATAGAGTATACTAATGAAACAGATAAGAAGCAATTACAAGATATGATTGAGGGAAAAGATGTAGTTATAGTTTCACCAGGGAAATATAAAGTGATTGAAGAGATTAATAATAAAAAAATAGAGATAATCAAATTTTTATACAGTTTGGATGATGGTTCATTAAAAAACTTAAAAGCGAAGATGGTTGATATTCAAACATAATTAAAAGTCATTTAGATGAACAAAATCTTTTATAAGATTTATATAAAATAAGGGTTTTAATAGGAGGAATTCTTTAAAATGGGAAATGAAAATGGGAAAACAATCGTAATTGGAGTTATAGGATCTGATTGTCATGCAGTAGGAAATAAAATTATTGATTATGTATTAACTGAAAATGGATTTAAGGTTATTAATGTGGGAGTAATTTCACCACAAGAAGATTTTATCAATGCAGCTGTGGAAACAAATGCAGATGCTATTATAGTTTCCTCACTTTATGGACATGGTGAAATTGACTGTAGAGGTATGAGAGATAAGTGTAAAGAAGCTGGTATAGGTGATATATTACTTTATGTAGGTGGAAATATAGTTGTTGGAAAACAAAAATGGGAAGATGTTCATGAGAGATTCCAATCAATGGGATTTGATAGAGTATATCCACCAGGAACACCAATTGAACATACTATGGTAGAAATGAAAGAGGATTTAAAAATTAATTAATATATTAGTTTTCTGAAAGAAGTGATATAAATGGATGCGTATTTATTAATAGATTTTGGAAGCACATATACAAAGCTTACAGCTGTTGATATTGAAAATGAAGAAATCTTAGCTACATCAAAAGACATAACAACAATTGAAACCAATATAATGGATGGATTTAATAATGCCTATAGAAAGCTTATTGAAAATTTGAATGGTAGAGATGTGAACTTTGTTAGAAAGTTGGCTTGCTCATCAGCAGCAGGTGGTTTGAAAATGGTAGCTATAGGTTTAGTGCCAGAGTTAACAGCAGAAGCAGCTAAGAGAGCAGCATTAGGCGCAGGAGCTAGAGTATTGAAGACGTATAGTTTTGAGCTTACAAAGAATGAAATCAATGAAATCAAAAATTCGAATATAGACATAATATTATTAGCTGGAGGAACTAACGGAGGAAATAAGAGCTGCATATTGCATAATGCCAAGATGTTAGCGGAACACAATGTAGATCTTCCAATAGTTGTTGCTGGTAATAAGGTAACGTATGATGAAATTAGAGATATTTTTGAAGATAATAATATGAGTTTTTCATTGGCTGAAAATGTAATGCCAGTACTAAATGAACTTAATGTTGATCCTGCAAGAGAAGAAATAAGAAAAGTATTTATGAAAAATATAATAGAGGCAAAGGGTTTAGGAAAAGCAGAAGAAATGGTTAATGGTATACTTATGCCAACTCCGGCTGCAGTATTAAAAGCAGCAGAATACTTAAGTAAAGGATCCGATGAAGAAGATGGATTAGGCGACCTGATAGTTATAGACATTGGAGGGGCAACAACTGATATTCATTCTTTAGCAGATGGAGAACCAACTAAAGGTGGAGTAACAATAAGAGGATTAGAGGAACCATTCGCCAAAAGAACTGTTGAAGGAGATCTTGGAATGAGATATTCCGCTACATCAATTCTTGAAGCAGCAGGAACTAAGAAATTAAGAAAATATCTTGGGGACACTGAAAGGGAAATTGATATATCTGGAAATTGCCAACTAAGAACAGAGAATATAAAAATGATTCCTAAAACAGAGGATGAAATAAAATTTGATGAGGCTCTAGGTAAAGTAGCTACAGAATTGGCTCTTACTAGACATGTTGGGTTTGTAGAAGTTACCTATACTCCTATGGGGCCGATGTATACTCAAACTGGAAAAGATTTAATGGAGACAAAGTATGTTATTGGAACTGGTGGGATAATAGTTCATAGTGAAAGAGCAAATGAAATATTAAAAGCTGGAGAATTTAACATTGAAGAACCAATATACTTAAAACCGAAAAAACCAGAATACTTAGTAGATAGAACGTACATTTTGTCAGCAATGGGATTACTAGCTCAGGAATTACCTGATATGGCAGTTAGAATTATGAAAAAATACTTGGTGAATCTTAACTAGGAGGTTATTATTGTGGAGTTAAATAATAAAAAGTGGACTGATGATGAATTTTATGGTGTTAGAAAACAAATACTGAACACATGGGAAACAGGTAAAGGTGTAGCAGATTTAGAGAAGAATATTGAATATGCAAAATCTGTACCTGATCATAAGAATTTTGCAAAGAAAATGGAAAAGGCAAAAAACGAGGGTATAACTTTAGCACAACCAAGAGCGGGTGTTGCGCTTCTTGATAAGCATATAGAATTACTTAGATACCTTCAGGATGATGGCGGAGCAGATTTGCTTCCATCTACTATCGATGCATATACAAGATTAAATAGATATGATGAATGTGAAGTGGGAATTGAAGAAAGTAGAAAAGTAGGAAGATCGTTATTAAATGGATTCCCAGGAGTAAACCATGGAGTTGAAGGTTGTAGAAGAGTTCTGGAGGCTGTAAATGTACCTCTTGAAGCTAGACATGGTACACCTGATGCTAGATTATTGACTGAGATTATCCATGCAGCTGGATGGACTTCTAATGAAGGTGGAGGAATCTCATACAATATCCCATATGCTAAGAGTGTTAGTATTGAAAGAACTATTAAAGATTGGCAGTATTGTGATAGATTAGTTGGAATATATGAGGAAGCTGGAGTTTCAATTAATAGAGAACCATTTGGTCCATTAACAGGAACTATAGTACCTCCAAGTACTTCAAATGCAGTAGCGATAGTTGAAGCGTTAATGGCTGCAGAACAAGGGGTTAAGAGTATAACTGTTGGATATGGTCAATGTGGAAACTTGATTCAAGACGTAGCTGCTATAAGAGCATTACAATCACAATGTGATGAATATTTAAGAAACAATGGATATAATGATTGTGTTGTTACAACTGTTTTCCATCAATGGATGGGTGGATTCCCAGCTGATGAAGCTAAAGCTTTTGGAGTAATATCAAATGGTTCTGCAACAGCTGCTTTAGCAGGAGCAACAAAAGTTATTGTTAAGACTCCACATGAAGCAATAGGTATACCTACAAAAGAAGCAAACTGTGAAGGAATAAAAACTACTAAGATGACTTTGAACCTATTACAAGGACAACAACTTCCAATGTCAGAACAGTTAAAAACTGAAATTGCAATTATAAAAGCTGAGACAAAATGTATGATAGATAAATTATTTGAAATTGGTAAAGGTGACTTAGCGATAGGTGCTGTTAAAGGCTTTGATATGGGAGTAATTGATATACCATTTGCTCCAAGTAAATATAACTTCGGTAAGATGATGCCTGCTAGAGATAACAATGGGGCTGTAAGATATCTTAAGTTTGGAAATATTCCTTTTACAAAAGAGCTTAAAGATTATAATGTGAAAAAGCTTGAAGAAAGAGGAAAATTTGAAGGAAGAGAAGTTGGCTTCCAAATGACTGTAGATGATATATTTGCAGTAGGTAAAGGTAGATTGGTTGGTAGACCAGAATAGAGATTTGGTTAGGGAGAACATAATAATCTCCCTAACTTTAATAAATTATAAATTTGAAGGTCAGTTTGGAAAAGTAAGAAACTAATTAATGAAAAGGATAGGTGTGTAGCTATGAAAATTATTGATGTGGTTTGTTCACCAGGAAAAACAGGATTCTATTTTGACGATCAAAGAGCAATAAAGAGTGGAGCAGGACATGATGGATTCACATATACTGGTGAGTCTGTTACAGAAGGATTCAAGTCAATAAGACAAGCAGGAGAATCTATTTCTGTTATGTTAATATTAGAAGATGGGCAAGTAGCACATGGTGATTGTGCAGCAGTTCAATATTCAGGAGCTGGTGGAAGAGATCCTCTTTTCTTAGCAGAAGATTTTATTCCAGTTATAGAAAAAGAAATCGCTCCAAAACTAATTGGTAGAGAACTTGATTGTTTTAGAGAATTAGCAGAAGAGTTTGATAGAATGCAGGTTAATGGAAAGAGATTACATACTGCTATTAGATATGGAATTACTCAAGCTATATTGGATGGAGTTGCTAAAGCTAAACATCTAACAATGGCTGAGATAGTAAATGAAGAATATAACGTAGGAAAAGAAATAAAGAGAATACCTATTTTCACTCAATCTGGAGATAATAGATATGATAATGTTGATAAGATGATTATCAAAACTGCAGATGTTATGCCTCACGCATTAATAAACCATGTAGAGAACAAACTAGGATTAAAAGGTGAGAAACTTCTAGAGTACGTTAAGTGGATGACTGACAGAGTACAAAAGTTAAGAACTGATGAATCTTATAACCCAATATTCCACATTGATGTTTATGGAACAATTGGAATAGCATTTGATTGTGATAATAATGCTATGGCTGATTATCTTGAAACATTAGCTGAAGCTGCTAAGCCTTTCAAATTAAGAATTGAAGGTCCTATGGATGTTGAGGATAGACAAAAGCAAATGGAAGCACTTAGAGATTTAACTGCTGAAGTTGATAGAAGAGGAATAAATATAGAGTTAGTTGCAGATGAATGGTGTAATACATTTGAAGATGTTAAATTCTTTGCAGATAACAAAGCAGGACATATGTTACAAATTAAAACTCCAGACTTAGGAGGAGTTAACAATACTGCAGAAGCAATTATATACTGTAATGAAAAAGGATTAGGTGCATACTGTGGTGGAACATGTAACGAAACTAATAGATCAGCAGAGGTAACTACTAACGTTGCTATGGCATGTGCTGCAACTCAATGTTTAGCTAAGCCAGGAATGGGTGTTGATGAAGGTTACATGATAGTTAATAATGAAATGAATAGAGTTTTAGCTTTAGTTAATAGAAGAAAAAACGCTTAAAAATTAATAAAAAGATGGAAGGCGGTTTTTTATAACTGCCTTTTATCATATGTTTTATAAGATAATTAGAAATATACATGTATTGTGTAATTAACTTGATAAAGCTCAATAAGTACAATTAAGACAATTTTACGCTTACTAAAAAGTGTAGTAAAATTGTCTATTATGCATTGTAGGCATATGAAAATAAATAACAAGTTAAAGATACACAGCATAAACCTATGACTTGTTATTTATTTCAATGTGCCTTCAGAGTATTTAAGGAGGAGTAGTTGTGAGAGAAATTAATGTAAAAGAAATCACATCAGCTGTTAAAAAATTATGTATAGATGCAAATTATTACTTAAGTAGCGATGTAAGAGAAAAACTTAACAGTGCTAGAGAAAAGGAAGAGTGGCAAATTGCTAAGGGGATCTTAGATAATATAATAGAGAATGCTGATATAGCAAAGAATGAAAAGATGCCTATGTGTCAAGATACTGGTATGGCATGTATATTTGTTGAAATAGGGCAGGATGTTCATATAACTGGTGGCTTATTAGAAGAAGCTATAAATAAAGGTGTGGCAGAAGGATACTCAGAGGGTTATTTAAGGAAATCTGTTGTAAAAGATCCTTTGGATAGAGTTAATACAGGAGATAACACACCTGCTGTAATTTATTATGATATAGTTGAAGGCGAAAAGATTAAAATAACAGTTGCACCTAAGGGATTTGGATCAGAAAATATGAGTGCAATAAAAATGCTTAAACCAGCTGATGGTCTAGAAGGTGTTAAGGAGTTCATATTAAAAGTTGTTAAAGATGCAGGACCTAATCCATGTCCTCCAATAGTTGTTGGTATTGGAATTGGTGGAACTTTCGATAGAGCAGCTATGCTTGCTAAAAAGGCACTATTAAGACCATTGAACACAATAAATAAGAGTGAATTTTATGCGAATTTAGAAGATGAGCTTGTAGAGGCAATTAATAAGATGGGAATCGGTCCACAAGGTTTCGGAGGAAAAACAACATCTTTAGGTGTGAATATCGAAACATATCCAACACATATTGCAGGATTACCAGTTGCAGTAAACATAAATTGTCATGCGACAAGACATGCGGAGATAGAACTTTAATAACCAATTCTATAGGTATAGGGAGGAACAGTTATGGAAAAGAAAGTGATGTTACCATTAACAGAGGAAAAAGTTATAGGATTGAAAGCAGGAGATACAGTACTTTTATCAGGAGTTTTATATACAGGAAGAGATGCTGCACATAAAAGATTGTGTGAATTAATTGAAGCAGGAAAAGAATTACCAATAGAAGTTAAGAATCAAGTTATTTATTATGTTGGACCGACTCCTGCAAAACCAGGTAATGCATTTGGATCAGGAGGACCAACTACTAGTTATAGAATGGATCCATATGCTCCTAAGTTACTTGATTTAGGGTTAAGAGGTATGATTGGAAAAGGTTTGAGAAGTAAAGAAGTTATAGAATCTATGGTGAAGAATAAAGCTGTTTATTTTGGAGCTATAGGTGGTGCTGCTGCACTTATCGGAAAGTCTGTTGTGAAATCTGAAGTTGTATGTTATGAAGATTTAGGAGCAGAAGCTGTAAGAAGAATTGAAGTTAAGGATTTTCCTGTTGTTGTGGTAATAGATAGCGAAGGGAATAATCTTTATGAGCAAGGGCAAGCAGCTTATTTGAATAGTATAGAGAAATAGTTGTAAATACTCAACTTCAAAAGGGAGTGATACAGGTGAAGATAATGAAACCAGCTAAGGCAGGAACATTTGAGTCAAATGATATATATGTTATGGTTATGCCTAATGAAGGAAATGGAATAGAGTTAGAACTTGAAAGTATTGTTATGCAGCAATTTGGTGATGAAATTAAGAGGGTTATAATGGATACTTTAAAAGGACTAGAAATTCAAGATGTAATAATAAGGGCTCAGGATAAAGGGGCATTGAATTATACTATAAAAGCTAGAGTGGAAACAGCAATTAAAAGGGGGTGTGAATAGCTATGAAAAATTTGAGAAGAACTATGCTGTTCATGCCAGGTAACAATCCTAGTATGATACAGAATGCTGATATACTTGGAGCAGATTCTATAATTTTAGACCTTGAGGATGCTGTTAGCTTAACGGAGAAGGATAGTGCAAGGATATTAGTTAGGGAAGCTATTAAGAACTTGAATTTTGAAAATGTAGAGCTAATAGTTAGAATCAATCCAATTGATACTATATTTGCTGAAAAGGATATAATATCTATAGGAAAGGTTAAACCTGATACAATACTTGTTCCAAAAGCAACTGAAGAAGATATTGCAAAGGTATCAAATATGCTTGATGAGATTGAAGATGAGATGAAATTCAATAAAGGGGAAATAAAACTTATTGCATTGATTGAATCTGCTTATGGAGTGGAGAATGTTTATAATATTATAAAAGCATCAGAAAGAGTTAATGGTGTGCTATTAGGTGGAGAAGATTTAGCAGCTGATATGGGGATAAAGAGAACTAAAGAGGGTAATGAAGTATTCTATGCTAGAAATAAAGTTGCTACAGCGTGCAAAGCTTTAAGAGTTTCATCAATAGATACTCCATTTACTGATACTAATGATTGTATAGGATTGAAAGAGGATACTAGAAAAGCAAAGAGTCTTGGGATGACAGGTAAAGCGGCTATAAATCCAAGACAGGTTGATGACATACACGAGGTTTATTCACCAAGTGAAGGAGAAATAAATCATGCTAAGAGAGTTATGGAAGCTAAGGAGAAAGCAGATAGTGAGGGACTTGGAGTATTTTCACTTGATGGAAAAATGGTAGATGCACCTATAATAAATAGGGCTAAGGCTACTCTTGAGCTAGCAGATATTCTTGGATTATTATAGAGAAAAGTGAGGGATGATTTATGAAAAATATTCTTGGAAGAGAAATTCCAGATCATATAGAAGGTTATGGCGAGGTAAAGCCTTTCGAAGGTGCTTATGTGAACTATGGTAATAAGAATAAAATTGGTGTGAATGTTTCAAGTGTAGCACCAGGAGAACAAAAATTACATCATGGGATAGACAGTGTACTTGATAATATAGAACTTAAAGATGGGATGAATATATCTTTCCATCACCATTTAAGAAATGGTGATTATGTTTTGAATACTGTTGTTGATCAACTAGCGAGAAGAGGAATTAAAGATTTAACCATTGTTGCTAGTTCAATTTTCCCAGTACATGCACCTTTAGTTGAACACATAAAAAGCGGAGTGGTAACAGGAATATATGCTGCATATATGTCGGGTCCTGTAGCTAATGCTGTTTCAAAAGGTATTTTAAAGAATCCTGCAATAATGCATACTCATGGTGGTAGAGCAAGATTGATTGAGAGCGGTGATTTACATATAGATATTGCCTTTCTAGCTTCGCCTTCATCTGATGAATATGGAAATGTTAATGGACTTTTGGGAAAATCAGCTTGTGGGGCTTTAGGATATGCGGTAGCGGATGCTGAATATGCTGATATTACAGTAGCAGTTACAGATAATCTTGTAGAGTATCCTAATGCACCTATTGAGATAAGTCAGATATATGTGGATTATGTTGCAGTAGTGGAGTCTATTGGAGATCCTAAAGGAATAGTATCTGGAACAACGCAGATTACAAAAGATCCTGTAGGATTAAAAATTGCAAAAATGACATCAGAGGTAATGAAAGCTTCAGGATTAGTTAAGGATGGTTTATCATTCCAAACAGGTGCTGGTGGGATTTCACTTGCTGTGGCAGCAGAGCTTAAAAAGATTATGCAGAAAGAGAATATTAAAGGAAGTTTTGCAGCTGGAGGTATAACAGGCTATATAGTTGATATGTATGAAGAAGGATTATTTAATGCTTTATTTGATGTACAGTGTTTTGATTTAAAAGCTGTAGAATCTTGTGGAAAAAATCCAAAGCATCAAATAATGTCATCATCTATGTATGGTAATCCAAATAATAAAGGTGCAGTTGTTAATAAGCTTGATATTATGATTCTAGGGGCTACAGAAGTAGACACAGATTTCAATGTTAATGTAACAACAGGATCAGATGGAAATATTATGGGAGGATCTGGAGGGCACAGTGATACAGCAGCTGGATCTAAACTTACTATAATAGTGTCAAAGCTTGTTAAATCAAGATTGTCTGTAATTAAAGATAAGGTTACAACTGTTACAACACCAGGAGAAACTGTGGATGTAATAGTGACTGAAAGAGGAATAGCTATCAATCCGATGAGGGTAGATTTAATTGAACAGTTAAGTAAAACACATCTTCCTATTAAGACAATAGAAGAGCTTAAAGAAGAGGCGGAGAGAATTGCAGGTAAAGCAAAACCTATTCAATTAGAAGATGATATAGTAGCAGTAGTAGAATACAGAGATGGTACTGTTATTGATGTGGTGAGAAAAGTAAAATAATTATTTTTGTAAAATGAATCACTTAAATAATAATAAACATTTAACTAGGGTAGATTAATTTCTACCCTGTTTATATATACAAATGTAAAAAAAGTTAATAATAGTTAATAATAATGCTCTGAAAAACGTTTATTGTTATAGAATAGTTTGATATAATAAAATTAATATTCACTTTATGTGTATTAACATAGAAATTGAGGGTGATATAAATGTACGATTTTGTAATAGAAGAAATCAATATTAATAATGTTCAGCAGTTAGGTGATGTGAAAGAATTTTTAAAGAATTTTCAGTTAGAATATGAGAAGAATATTGATTGTACAATAGTTATTAATCAAGACGGAAAAATAGTAGGTACTTGTTCAAAATCGGGAAATATCCTTAAATGCTTTGCGATTGATGGCGGTATGAGAGGAATGGGATTATCTTCAAAGCTTGTTACATGGATGAATAATAGACTTTTTGATGAAGGAATATATCATAGTTTTATATTTACAAAACCTGAAAATATAGAGATATTCACAGGGGTAGGATATAAACTTATAAAGAAGGTCAAAGAAGTGGCATTATTAGAAACAGGCGTGGAAAATATAAGTAAACACATAAAGAAAATTAAAGAAAAGTATAATTTGGAAATGAATAAAAAAGCGGCCATTGTAATGAATTGTAATCCTTTTACATGGGGTCATAGATATTTAATTGAAAAGGCTTCATTGGAAAATGAAGAGGTTATAGTTTTTATAGTACAAGAAGATAGATCTTTATTTCCTTTTAAGTATAGGTATGAATTAGTTAAAGAGGGAGTTAAAGATTTGAAAAATGTTAAAGTAATTCCTGGTGGAGAGTATATTATTTCATCAGCAACATTCCCTAATTATTTTCTAAGAAAGAAAGATGATGTCCTTAGAATTTTCACAGAATTAGATGCTTCTATATTTGGAGAATATTTTTGCAGTGAATTAGCAATAAATAAGCGATATGTTGGAGAGGAACCCTTCTGTGATGTTACACAAGCATATAATGAAACACTAACATTTACATTAGGAAAATATAATGTAGAGATAGAGATAGTAAAGCGAAAAGAGTTCCAAGGAAAAGCTATTAGTGCATCGCAGGTGAGAGAGGTAATTAAAAATGGAGAAATATCATCTTTAAAAAATCTGGTACCTGATGTTACTATGAAGTTTTTATTAAGTTCAAAAGGAAAGGAGATAATGGAGAAGATTAGATATAGCACTTCTCCTCATTAAGACTATGTATACAATACAAGATTTACTTGATGCAAGAGAATTGAGAGTTGAGTTTATAAATGAGTTAATCGATAGATATGATAATACAGTCATTAGTCTTAGAGTCAATTATCCTGGACTTGAGAAGGATAATGCAATTACTAGAAAGATAATCGAGATTATTGGTGTGTTAGTAACTAATTTTTTTAGTGGAAAAATTAACTATAGTATGATGAGTTATACTGCAGAGGGACCAATTATGTTTTGTGTTATTAATGAAAAAGTAGAAAAAGTTAAGAGCTTTGCCATTGATATAGAGGAAAGGCATACCTTAGGGAGATGCATAGATCTAGATGTTTATGACACTAAGGGAAAATCTATAAGTAGGGTGAGTTTAGGGATGAAATCAAGAAAGTGTTTTATTTGCGATAAATTTGCTCATGAGTGTGTTAGAAATAGAACTCATAGCTATGAAGAAATAGCTAAGTTTATAGCAGATAGATATAATGATTATTTGGAGAATATGTATGATAGAGCATAATGGTTTTATAGATAAATTGACTGAAGTTGCAATGCAATCCATATTATATGAGGCAGCCTGTTTTCCTTCACTGGGGTTGGTATCTCCAGTATCATCAGGTTCTCATGATGATATGGACTTTTTTACTTTTTTAGATAGTACAGTTGTTTTAGCAAAGTATCTTAGTAAATTTGCAGAAGAGGGAAGTAAAGAGTACACACCAAGAGAAATTTTTTGTAAATTAAGGCCTATTGGTATGGAATGTGAGAAAGAAATGTTCAAGAAAACAAAAGGTGTAAATACTCATAAGGGAATGATATTTGTTATTGGATTGATACAATCAGCAACAGCATATGTTCTTACTAATAAGATGGAATTTGAAAATATAAAGAATGTAATAGTAGAAATGACTAAAGGTGTGAGTAATGCGGAATTGGAAATAGAACAAAAACAAGATTCGCATATAAATTTGTCTCATGGACAAAAGGTATATAAAAAATATGGGTTAAAAGGAATAAGAGGAGAAGCTGAAAAGGGATTTCCCATAGTATTTGAAGGCGCTTTAAGACATTTTGAAAGAAAATCTCATCTTCCTATGAATGATAGACTAGTGGATACATTAATTTATATAATGAAGTATGCAGATGATACAACAATATTACACAGACATGATATGGAAACCTTGAAATATGTTAAACAGGAAGCTATTAAAATAATAGATTTAGGCGGGGTTGAGAGTGAAACAGGAAAGTTAGAGATTGAAAAATTAACTAGATGTTTTGAATTAAAGAGAATAAGTCCTGGTGGCAGTGCAGATTTACTGGCTGCAACAGTATTAATATGGTTAATAAAAAATGAATTCTTTAGAAAAGAATAAGTAAAAATTTTAGTTTATGAGAACTTTTATGCTAAAACTTCGTATTAAGTTATGAAGGGGAGTTTAAAAGTCATTAATTTATAAATTAGGGGTGTAATATATAGATTAGTGACCATATAGAGCATAGAATCATAACTAACCGTAGGGGGAAGGTATTGTGGAAGATATTAAGTTAGTTGAAGGCATCCTGAACGGTGATATTGAGTGCTTTAATCAGCTTATGATTAAATATGAACCAATAATTCAAAGGTTTGTTTATAATATGATTAAGCAGAAGCAAACAGCTGAGGATATCGCTCAGGAAGTATTTATAATAGTTTATAATAAGTTAGAATTGTATAACAAAAAGTGTAAATTTTCTAGTTGGATACTACAAATAGCTAAGAATAAGACCATTGATTATATGAGAAAGTACAACAAAACCACAGAAACTAATATTGAAGATGCAAGATCAATAGCAACAGATGCAATATCGCCAGAAGAATCCTTTGAGTTTAAGGAGATGAAAGAAGAAATCATACAATATATTGATGCTTTAGATGAACCTGATAAACAGATTATAATACTAAAATACACAAAAGATAGTACTTTTGATGATATTGCAGAAGTTATGGAAATGAAATTATCAACCGTTAAAAGACGATATTACAAAGTACGGGATGGATTTAAAAAACATATGAGTAAAGAGAAAAGGGGTGTGAGTTATGAAGTGTAATGAGGTTTTACAACACCTAAATGAATATATTGAAAATGATTTAGCTGAAAACTTAATGGATGAAATAAGTAATCATATTGAAGAATGTTCTGAATGTAGAAAAGTATATGAAGAAGAAAAAAGACTAAATGACATGTTCCATGAAGCATTGAATTCAGAGCCTATAGAGTTTAATAGTCGAATTGGAAATATAATGAATATGATAGATAAAGATAAGTATTCATTACAAAAAGAAGAAAATCAAGTAAATAAACCTGATGAGGATAGTAAAGTAATTAAACTTGAAGAGGTTAATAAGAAAAAAGAAAAGAAGTTCATATTTAATAAGAGAATTATTGCAGTTGCTGCTACATTTACTATTATGATTTTCATGGCACCATTTATTATTGGAGAGCAAAAAAAAGATATGCAATTTGCGGTTGAGAGTAATGAAAGTACAGTTGAACAACAGGCTTATCAAAGTAATAAAGAAGAAGATAAGGCAGCAAATAAAAAAAATAATAGCACTCAATCTATAGCTTCAGTACAAAATGAAAAGGTTGAAGAGGAAAAACAAGAAATAGCAGATGCTGAATTAAATCAAGACGCAGGCGTGGTTCAAGCATGTGATGATAATGCATATTATAACGAAGAAGATAATAAGGGAGAATCAAAGGCGAAATCAAAGGAAAAAGTTTCTGCACCAGAGAATAGTAATATCGCCACAAGAGTAAGTTTTGCAGCTGACTATAAAAGTGAGTATTTGGAAAAAGAACACAAAATTACTTTTAGTAATGAAGAAAGTAAAACAACAATAAAAATAAATAATGAAGAAGAAGACTTAGGAATAATAGATGGTACAATCACAAGTTTTGTTGAAGAGAATGAATATATTTATATTGCTTGTGTTGGAATGGACGTTGAAAAAGAGTCAACAATAAGTAAAATAATAAAAGTCAATATTAAAACAAATAAGATAGATATAATATATACTTCATTAAAAAAAGAATCTGTAATAAAATTAGAATTAGAAGAAGAAAAAAAAGATTTTATTACTATTACGGTTGATGGACAAGAAAAGCAACAATATATAAAAAGATAAAGAAAAGCGCGTGAATCGCGCTTTTCTTTGTGTATATATTAATATGGCTTGAATATTTTGTTAATTGTCATTTTAGTAATATAAATTCATGTATTATTTGTTATAATATTAGAGAGAGAGATTAAAGGATGAAGGGAATTAACTATATGAATAAAAGCGTTAAGTATTATAAAAAAGCTCTAAAGTTCTATTATGATGGAAATATTGATAAAGCTCTAAATTATTGTAACAAAAGTATATCCTTTAACATGAAAAATTCTGCTGCTTTAAGTTTGAAAGGACTTTTACTATATTTTAAAGGAGAACTTAAAGAAGCAAGAAAAATATGGGAGAAAAATTTCAAAGTAAATGGTGATGAAGTAGCTAAGAAATATCTTGTTGACAGTAGAGCTGATTTTGAAAAAATGGATATATATGATGAGGCTATATTAAAATTGCAAGAGATGAAAATTTCATTAGCAATAAAACTATTACTTCATTGCAAAAAAAGTGATTTCAATTGCTTAAATGTAAATAAGAAGCTTATTGATTGTTATTTAAAAAAGGGAGAATACGACAAAATAACAGAGGTAGTGAATGAGTTCAAAATAATTGATAAAAAAGATATATACGTAAAAAATGTTGAAAAAGAGCTCATAAAGTTAGGGGTAAAGGAAAAGGAATCCAATAAAGAGATAATTTATAAAATTGCAGGAGGCGTTGTGATTGTAGTTCTTATAACAACTGCTGCTAAGTATTCTATGAATTTTATTAAAAATACACCTGGAAATGAAAAGTCCACAGTGGCTACAGCGGAAAAAGGGGACGAGGGTAATAAAATTAATAAAGAAGAAAATAATAAAGTAGGTGAAGATAAAGCAAATAATGAAGAATCAAATGAAACAGAAGAAGCGAATAAATATACTTCTTTTCCAAAGGAAGAATTAGATGATAACCTTCAAAAGGAAAATGTCGATGGGCTAATTAGTATATTAAAGAAAATTGATGAGAATAGTTTATCTATTAACGATAAAATGATCTATAACAAAGCTCAAGAATATGTTGAAAAAAATGCAGTCGGATATTATTTGGAAAAAGGAAAATCATTTTCAAATGATGAAAATTATGAGAAGGCATTACAGGAGTACGAAAAAGGAATGAAATACTTCAAAAAAGGAGTAGGGTACGGTGAAAATATCGTATTCGAATTAGCTTCTTTAAATATACAATTAGCTATGGTTGATGACGTGATTAAGTATTGTGATATGCTGGATGAATATTATAGTGATAGTGGATATTACGAAGATACTATATACGAGGCTGCTCTTTTCTTAAAGAGCAGAGATATAACAAAAGCTAAAGAATATGCTCATAAATTAAAAGAAGTGAACCCGGACTCTATATATATAAATGATAAATTAAAAGAAGTATTATCTGAGTAAAAAATTATTAACATTAGTTGACTAAATCAAAATAGTTGCATAGAATAATATATAAGAAAGTATACCCCGAGGGGGTAAAATGGAGGAGAAAAATATGTTGGAAATAACTCAAAATAATTTTAATAAAGAAGTGGCTGAATCAAATGATTTAGTAGTTGTTGACTTTTGGGCACCTTGGTGTGGACCTTGTAAAATGATAGCGCCAATAATGGAACAATTAAATGATGAATATGGTGATAAAGTTAAGTTTGTTAAGCTTAATGTAGATGATAATCCAGTTTTGGCTAATCACTTTAAAGTAGCAAGTATCCCAACAGTAATGATGTTTAAAAGCGGAAAAATTGTAGATACATCAATCGGGTTCAAACCTAAACAAGCGTTAGAAACAATAATAAAACAAAATATTTAATAGAGGTGATAGAATATGGCTGAAGAAAGATATGATATAGCCATAATAGGAAGTGGGCCAGCTGGACTTCAAGCAGCCATCAATGCGTCAATCAGAAACAAAAGAATTATAATTTTTGGAACGGAAGAATTGAGCCATAAGGTAGTGAAAGCTCAAAAGGTGTCTAACTATCTTGGGGTACCACTTGTCACTGGAATAGAATTAAAAAATGCATTTCAGGATCATATAGATAAAATAGGAATCCAGATAACTTACGAGAGAATTACAAATGTCTATGCTATGGGAGAATATTATGCACTCATGGTAAATGAAAAAATGTATGAAGCTACGAGTATTATTATGGCAACAGGTATTGAATATACAAAGCCTCTAAAAGGTGAGTTGGAATTCTTAGGAAAAGGTGTGGGCTATTGTGCAACTTGTGATGCTCCACTGTATAGAGAAAAGCGAGTAGCTATAATTGGTCATAATATGGAAGCAGTTGAGGATGCAAAATACGTTAATGAACTTGCAGAAAAAGTATTTTTTATCCCTATGTTTAAGGAAAAATTCACATTGCCGGCAGATATTGATATTGTAGAAGATGTTCCTGTGGAAATAATAGGAGAAGAACATGCTAAAGGGATAAGATTTAATAATAGTGAGTTATTTGTTGATGGAATATTTATCATGAAAGATAGTGTAATGCCAGATCAGCTTGTACCAGGTCTTGAATTAGAGAATGGACATATAAAGGTAAATAGAAATATGGAGACAAATCTACCTGGATGTTTTGCAGCAGGAGATTGTGTGGGAAAACCATATCAATATATTAAAGCAGCAGGAGAAGGGTGTATAGCATCATTAAATGCTGTTAGTTACGTCAATAATATAAAAGAACACCAATAAAAAAATAACAGCTAATGTATTAGCTCAGGCTGTTGAAAAAAGTCCAATGTCATCGTCACTAAGACTAGCTGTGCGGCTACAATACTATTTGTACACTGCGCTGCTCATTCCTCTTGTTCCTTGACTTTGGGCTTTTTCAATGTCTGAATATGCCTAAGGTACATGAAAATAGAGTGAAAACAATATTTTGTGACTTTTCGAACAAGCTCAGTTTGAAACGAAAAACACGTGATTTCCTATTTTTATCAAATTATCTTTTTTAACAGATTTCATCCATTCACATGTTGCAATCTTAGGGTTGTAGAAAAACAAAGAATTATTGGTTGGGTCAGCTCCCCTGAGGGCATCATACACCGCATTATAGCAATCTTTATTTGGTTTAACATTAATTTCACCATTTTTAACACATGAAAAAGCTCCTGTTTGCGTTATAACTCCTGATACAGTTTCAGGAAACTTATTATCTAGAACTCTGTTTATTATAACAGAGGCTACAGCAATTTTACCTGCATAAGGTTCAGCCGCGCTTTCACCATAAACGACTTTAGCCATAAAATCTACATCAGCTGATGTTAGTGAAATATGTTTGTAAGTATTGTTAAATACCGTAATGGGATTACTGTTTTCTTTATACAGAAGATTAGTGATTTCATCTTCGCTGTAAACTAATGTTATATCAGTATCTTCATTGACGTCGAAAGATGATAGATTAAAAACTAGCAAAATGCTCATTAAGATATTACTAAAAGATATCATTATAAACACTCCTATTATTCGTTTGTTATCATATTATCCCCTTAAGAAACAAAATAATACATAAATCAATTCAGAGTGTTAAAAAAGCCCAATCTCGGTGTCACTAAGGCTCTCTGTGTTACTCAAGTACTAACTTGTAGTTCCACTGCTGGTACGCCTTGTTCCTTGATCTTGGGCTTTTTTAAGAAGTTAATTAATTTCACTTTTTATAACTTTGAATTTAGATTCAAAACTTTTGTATTCATTTTCACATTTAGTTAATTCGGAATTAGCTAAATCATATAACTGATTCAGTTGATCTTCCACTGTGTTATCAATCATACCAGAATTCATTTCAAATGATACTGCATGCTTAAAATACTGAATATAAATAATATAGTCATATATTAATTGATGTAAATCATCTGTTAAATCTTCACTATTTGAGGGCGCTATTATAGGTTTAACATCAAAAAGTAAATCATTAATAGTTATCAACTCTTTATCAAATGTAGTTAACAACTCTTCATATGAGTTTTCAGTTCTAGCAGTTTCTAAAAGTTGAAGTTTGTTCCTAGTTTGAAATATTGCAATAAATTTAGAATAAACTGAGTCTAGTTCAAAAACATATTTTTCTTTAGCGGAATTCTCCAGTAATAACTTGTCATTTAATGCTCTTTTGTCTAATATATATTTTTGTGCACTCTTTATCATAGTATGAATCTCTTCAGGAAAAACTAGGTTGAATGAAGAGTCATCAGTAAATGAGTAATATTTAGTGCAATTATTAGCATAATCATTCAAGTTTTCAAGAGAATCTTGAAGTGAATTATCATCATTTAAATTAGGTAACAGAAGAACCTCTTTATAAATCTTAATATTAAACTCAAGACCAGTAAGCATATTAGTATACAAATCGTTATATTTACTAGGCGGATTTTGATTCTTGAGAATATTTTTTTCACTAATAAGAGAATCGCGAGCATTCTCAAGCTGAGTTTTTAAAGTGCCATCTATAGAAGTAATATTTTCTGCAATAGATATTGAACTATTAATTTTATTTACTGACGCAACTGTGTTTGAGAAAACAGTGTCATATTTTGAATAAGAAGTTTTTGTACCCATATTGTAGGTGTAAAAAAATACTCCAATAGAAACAAGGGCTATTATACACAATATAATAATGCTTTTTAATAGCTTTTTGCCTAAAGCGCGCATAATTAATCTCCTCTCGTATATTTTATATAAATATAATACCATAAAAAAGTAAACAAAATATAACTATATATTTAATTGTTAATAAAATATATAGTTATAAGAATATTATTTTATAAGAGTATTAAAATAGAAAATAGTTATAAATGTTTTTAGATGAAAAGCATTTTTAGTACAGTTTATAAATATATTTAAAAAAAACTGTTAAGTATTGTATACTTTACAAAGGCTATTATAGTATAATTATTTTAGAAAATAATAGGGAGTGAAGGTTGTGGATGGTCTTTACGAGGCGTTTTTAAATGCGTTAAGAAGTATAAGTGTTAGCCAAATATTGGATGTCGTAGTTGTTTCTTTTTTGTTCTTTAAGATATATAACTTAATAAAAGAAACTCGTGCAGAGCAGTTGCTTAAAGGAATTATTTTAATATTTTTCATAATTCCCATAAGTGAATTTTTTAATCTTACAATGCTTCATTGGATATTAAACAATACTATAACAATTGGGTTATTATCATTTGTTATTATATTTCAACCAGAAGTAAGAAGAGCTCTTGAAAAAATAGGGAGAACATCTATTTTTGATAAAAATGTTCAGCTTGATAAAGAAGAAAAAAATAAATTGATAAGTAATATAACTGATGCAGTGGATAACTTGTCATTATCAAGAACAGGGGCACTAATCATGGTAGAGCAAAAAACAGGATTAGGGGAAATTATTAACACGGGTACTAGGTTAGATGCGTTAATTTCTTCAAGCTTGCTTGAAAATATTTTTGTTGTGAACACGCCATTGCATGATGGAGCATGCATAATTAGAGATAAAAGGATAATAGCAGCAGGATGTTTTGTACCATCATTGACAACTAATGGTTCCATAGGACAACATTTAGGGACCAGACATAGAGCAGCAATAAGTGCTTCAGAAAATTCAGATGCAATTGTGATTGTTGTATCAGAGGAAACAGGGATTATTTCACTAGCTATTAATGGGAAGCTTTTAAGAAATTATAATAAAGAAAAATTGAGAAATGTTCTACTTGCTTTTATGGAAAAAAATGAAAGAGATAATATAGGGGTTGGGGAGAAGGTGAAACAGTGGATCAAGAAAAGAAAAAACAGTTAATAATTAAAATCTGTTGTATAATTGCAGCAATAGTCCTTAGAATTTATGTTTCCAACGTTGAAAATCCTATAATTACATATAACATTAAAAGAGTTCCGGTGGAGATTTTAAATGAGGAGAAACTTAAATATAGTGGATTAATATTGATGGAAGAGGATGGATACACTGTGGATTTGACTATAAAAGGAGCAACATCACAGGTTAAAAAACTAACTAAAGATGATTTTAAAGTAATGGTTGATCTAGATTCTTTAGCACTAAAAAAGGGAGTAAACAAAATTCTTGTTAGTGTTGAAGATTATCCAAATGGAGTAAATGTTATTCAGAATCAACAAATGTTGATATCCATTCATTTAGATGCGTATATAGAAAAAGAATTTAAGGTAAGTGTATCACTAGAAGGGGATCCCAAGCAGGGATATTATGCACATGAGACAAATATAAGTCCAGATAGTATCGTGGTTTCAGGCGGTGAAAAAGAAATAAGTTTAATTAATAAGATTGTTGCTGAAGTTAAATTTGAAGGTGCAGATAGTGATGTTGATACTGAAGTTGCAGTAAAAGCTGTAGATTCAACAGGATCTGAATTGGAAAAAGTAACATTGTACCCTGATAAGATAAAAGTCAATATACCCGTGGATAAGACTAAATTAGTACCGATAAAGGTGATTTCAATGGGAGAACTAGATGCGAACCTACACTTAAAGTCAATATCTAGTAATATTCAAGAAATTAAAATTTCAGGAGCTGAAAATGCGCTGGAATTAATAGAATACATTGAGACAGAAAAAGTAGATTTGCAAGCTATAAAAAATAATGAAAATATTTTATTGAAAATAGTGGTTCCAAAAGGTATCGTAGTAATAGATGGAACTGATTATGTTGAAGTGAAAGTAGAAATCGAGGAAATAATCAATAAAGACATTACTAGGTTAATAACTGTTTCAAACCTTGATGAGCAGTTTAATACAAAAATTCAATATAGCACTGTTAATCTTAAAATTAGAGGAATAGAGAGTGCTATAAAAGAATTAGATTATGATAATATAAAATGTATAGTTGACTTACAAGGATTAAAAGAGGGAATTCATATAGTACCTATCTCTATTGAAAAACCAGAAAAAATAGAAATAGTGGAATCAGATATAGATTCTGTGAAAATAGAACTTGAAAAAAAAGAAGAGCCAAGTGATATTGCAGATGAAAATGATGTAGAGAACGATAACCAAGAGAATAATAGTGAAGAAGATGCCACAGATACAATAAATTCTAACACTGATAGTGTTGATGAAAAAACAGAAGAGACTGCAGAAAACGACCAATAAACTAATAACAAGAGAGGAAGATTACGAATGATTAAAGTTAGTAATATAGTTTTAAATATAGAAGAATCAATGGAGAAATTAAAAATTAAAGCAGCTAGGAAAATTGGGATTCACCATAATGAAATAACATATATGAATATACTTAAAGAGTCTATTGATGCTAGAAGAAAAGATGTTATTAAATTCACGTACACTGTAGAGGTTAAAGTTAAAAATGAAGAGAAATTAGGAAGAAGATTACAAGGAAAAGATATATCTGTAATAAAGAAAAAAAAGAAAGAAGCTTTTCTATATGGGGAAAAACCTCTTGACAACAGACCTGTAATAGTGGGTATGGGACCAGCAGGTTTATTTGCAGGACTTACTTTGGCTAAACATGGATATAAACCATTAATAATTGAAAGAGGATCAGATGTTGATAAGAGAACAGATGAGGTTCAGAAATTTTGGGAAAATGGAGAGTTGAATCTCAATAGCAATGTTCAATTCGGAGAAGGAGGAGCAGGTACATTCTCTGATGGGAAATTGACTACAAGAATTAAAGATATAAGATGTTCTACGGTAATAGAAGCTATGGTGAAAGCTGGAGCACCAGAGGAAATTTTATATAAAAACAAACCCCACATAGGAACCGATATTTTAAAAGATGTTGTAAAGAATATAAGAAAAGAGATAATTAACCTAGGTGGGAAAGTGAAATTTGGAGAAAAACTTGAGGATGTTATCTTAGAAGATAATAAAGTTACGGGAGTAAAAGTTAGTGGAAAAGTAATTCCTTGTGAGACACTTATTATGGCAATAGGTCATAGTGCTAGAGATACATATGAAATGTTATATGAAAAAGGAGTTCATATGGAATCAAAACCATTTGCAATAGGTGTAAGAGTTGAACATCCACAAAATCTTATAGATATGAATCAATTTGGTATATATGCAGGGAATGAAAGACTTAAAGCAGCAGAATATAAATTAACATATACTACAGAAGATAAAGAAAGATCTGTTTATAGCTTCTGTATGTGTCCAGGTGGCTTTGTTGTTGCTGCGGCTTCAGAGGAAAATAGAGTTGTGACAAATGGTATGAGTAATTTTGCAAGGGACAATGAAAATGCAAACTCGGCTGTTGTTGTTTCCGTTGGTAAGAAAGATTTTGGAGATAATCCAATGGATGCTATAGCATATCAGCGAAAATTTGAAGAACTAGCATTTAAAACAGGTGGAGGAGAATATAAAGCTCCTGTTCAACTAATAAAAGATTTCATGGTAGGTAAAAAGACTACTGAGTTACTTTCCGTGAAACCGACATATACTCCAGGATATACACTTGCAAATATGGAAGAGTGTTTACCAGAAGATATAATAGAGCCATTACGTGAAGGTCTTCAGAATTTTGAAGGAAAAATAAAAGGATTTACTTCAGGAGAGGGAATAATGGTTGGAGTTGAAACAAGAACTTCAGCTCCAGTAAGGATAAATAGAGGAGAAAATCTTCAAAGTATAAATATAATGGGATTGTATCCATGTGGTGAAGGTGCAGGATATGCAGGGGGAATAATTTCATCTGCTGTTGATGGAATAAAATGTGGAGAAGAAATAATGAAGAGTTGGGCAAAATTGGATTAACTTTAATACGTAGAACTGACGAATTGATTATTACTGAGCTTTTTAATAAAATATAAATTGGGAAATGAATATATTAGGCTAAAATTATGTTAAGGTAAATAATAATCATGGAGGGTAAATGAATGAGCAAAAAAAGTTACATACTGGCAATAAATCCAGGATCCACATCTACTAAGGTAGCGCTTTTTAATAAAAAAGAAGAGTGTATTGTAAGTGAGAATGTATTACACAGTGCTGAAGAGGTAGGAAAATACGAAAAGATTTACGATCAAAAGGATATGAGAACTACTGTAATAATGAAGTGGCTTAAAGATAGGGGTGTTTCATTAAATGAAATTGCCGCAGTTGTTGGTCGTGGAGGATTATTAAGACCTATGCCAGGTGGAACATATAATGTTACACCAAAAATGATTGAAGATTTAAGAATCGGATATCAAGGTGAACATGCTTCAAACCTTGGGGGAATAATTGCTAATGAGATAGCTAATAAGGTTGATATACCAGCGATGATAGTTGATCCTGTTGCTGTTGATGAAATGGACGATGTAGCAAGAATATCAGGTATACCTGAATTAAATAGAGTATCTTTGGTTCATGCGTTGAATATTAAAGCAGTAACTAGACGAGTGTGTAAAAAAATGGGTCTAGAATTAGAAAATTCTTCATTTGTTGTTGCGCACCTTGGAGGGGGAATATCAATTTCGCCTATATTCAATGGAAGAATCCTAGATGTGAATAATGCAAATGAAATGGGACCTTTTTCACCAGAAAGAGCTGGAGGACTACCAGCTGGTGATATTGTTAAGCTTGCATTTAGTGGAAAGTATGATTATAAGGGATTAAAAAAGAGAATTATTGGTAAAGCAGGGTTAGTGGGGTATCTTGGAACTAATGATGGTAGAGAAGTTGATAAGCTAATAGAAAATGGTGATGAGAAAGCTGAACTGATTTTTAAAGCTATGGCATATCAAATATCTAAAGAAATCGCTGGAATGTCAATTGCATTAAAAGGTAAAGTCGATGCAATAATATTGACGGGTGGACTAGCGTACAATGAGCGTTTACAAAATTGGATTAAAGAGAGAGTTGAATTTATAGCCCCTCTTGAACTTGTACCAGGAGAAGATGAGATGTTAGCATTAGCACAAGGTGCTATTAGAGTTATAAAAGAGGAAGAGAAAGCTAAAATATATGAAAACGAGGTGCAAATGTAATGGTTAACAGTTTTGAAAGCGTTTTAAGAAAGGCAAAAGAAATTGAAAGAAAAACTGTTTCAGTAGCAGTGGCTCAAGATGAACATGTTCTAGAAGCAGTGAAAGCAGCAAATGAACAAGGGATTGCAAATGCAATACTTGTAGGTGATGAAAAAGAAATAAGAGAAATTGCTAATAGAATTGATATGGATTTAAGCAATGTTGAAATTATCAATGAATTAGATATAAAGAAAGCTGCTAGAACAGCCGTTGAGTGTGTTTCAAGTAAAAGAGCACATATGGTTATGAAGGGACTTATAGACACAGCCAACTTTTTAAGAGCTGTATTAGATAAAGAGATTGGATTAAGAACAAAAGGATTAATGTCTCATGTAGCTGTATTTGAAATTCCAAAATTCGATAGATTAATATTAGTAACAGATGCTGCAATGAATAAATATCCTGACCTTAAGGAAAAAGTTGAAATTGTAAAGAATGCAGTAATGGTTTCTAAAGCATTAGGAAATAAACTTCCAAAAGTAGCGCCTATATGCGCAGTTGAAGTTGTTAATCCTAAAATGCCTCCAACATTGGATGCAGCAGCACTTTCTCAAATGAATGCAAGAGGACAAATCAAAGGATGTTTAATTGATGGACCATTAGCAATCGATAATGCATTATCAGAAGAAGCTGCAAAACATAAAGGAATTGAAAGTCCAGTAGCTGGGAAAGCAGATATTATGTTAATGCCAAACATAGAAGCTGGTAATGTGATGTATAAAACATTAGCATTTACAACTGAGAGTAAAAATGGTGGTCTTTTAATAGGAGCAGCAGCGCCAGTTATAGTTACATCAAGAGCGGATTCATATGAGACTAAGATGAACTCAATAGCTTTGGCAGCTTTAGTTGCAGAGTTGTTAAATTAGGCATATTGACTAGTTATTTATTTGAGTATGCGTAAATATAGAGTTATTAACGAGAGAGAATTTAGGAGGAAATATCATGTCTAAAAAAATGTTAGTTATTAATCCAGGTTCAACATCTACAAAAATTGCGGTTTATGAAGATGAAAAGGCTATAGTTTTAGAAACTTTAAGACATACTGCAGAAGAGATAGGAAGATATGCTTCTATTTTTGAACAGTTTGATTTCAGAAAAGACGTAATATTAAAAGTATTAAAAGATAAGAAATTTGATATAAACGAGTTAGATGCTGTAGTTGGTAGAGGTGGATTACTTAAACCAATCGAAGGTGGAACATATGAGGTTAATGAAGCAATGCTTGAAGATTTAAAAGTTGGAGTACTTGGACAACATGCTTCAAACTTAGGTGGAATAATTGCTAATGAAATTGCTAAAGGATTAAATGTTCCATCATACATTGTTGATCCAGTTGTTGTTGATGAAATGGACGAGGTTGCTAGAATATCAGGTATGCCTGAAATAGAGAGAATGAGTATATTCCATGCTCTTAACCAGAAGGCTGTTGCTAAAAGATATGCTAAGGAAAATGATAAAAAGTACTCAGATGTGAATGTCATTGTAGCTCATTTAGGTGGAGGTATATCTGTAGGTGCTCATAAAGATGGAAGAGTAATTGATGTTAACAATGCATTAGATGGAGAAGGTCCATTTTCACCAGAAAGATCTGGAGGAGTACCAATTGGAGCTCTAGTTAAGATGTGTTATAGCGGAAAGTATACAATTCAAGAAATTAAAAAGAAGATTAATGGAAAAGGTGGAATTGTTGCTTACTTAGGAAGCAACGATACTAGAGAAGTTGGTAAGATGGCTGAAGCTGGGGACGAAAAAGCAAAATTAATTCTAGATGCTATGGCTTATCAAGTAGCAAAAGAGATTGGACAATGCGCAGCTGTTCTTAGTGGAAAAGTAGATGCAATTGTTTTAACAGGTGGAATTGCATACAGCAAATATATCACAAAATATATCAGTGAAAGAGTAGAATTTATTGCACCAGTTGTTATTTATCCAGGAGAAGATGAGATGCTTGCATTAGCACAAGGTGCTCTTTGTGTTCTTAATGGAGAAGAAGAGGCTAGAGAATATAAATAAATAGAAATAAACAATTAAAATAAAACTACTTCATTTTAATGAAGTGGTTTTATTTTATGAAAATGTGAAACAAATAAGTCATGTCAAAACCAAAATGAAAGTTATAAATCAATAGACTGATTTTTTATAAAAATTAACAATCACTATGTTTTTTTTTAATAATATATGTTATATTATTATTAAAGATTAAGCATAAGGTGGTGATACAAAATGAGCAGAATAAACATATTTACAGGCCACTTTGGGAGCGGAAAAACTGAAATATCAATCAATTATGCAATAAAACTTGCAGAGCAAGGGAAAAAGGTTGTTATAGTTGATTTAGATGTAGTTAACCCGTTTTTTTGTGTTAGAGAGCTAAAAGACAAGCTGGAAGAAAAAGGTATTGAGGTTATTTCATCAAATCCTGAGTATGTAAATGCTGAACTTATGGTGGTTCCACCAGAGGTGCTTTCGGTATTTCATGATAAGAGCCGTGAGGTTGTTATAGATATTGGTGGAGATAATATGGGTGCTATGGCATTAGGTCAGTATAATAAATATATAAAAGCTGAGCCATATGACATGTTCTTTGTTATAAACACTAACAGACCATTTACTCAAGACTCAAAAACCGCTGAAGAGTACATTGCAGAAATTGAGTATGCTTCTAGGTTAAAAGCGACTAAGTTGATTAGTAATACTAACCTGTCTTATGAAACAGAAGAAGAGGATATTATTAAAGGAGATAGAGAAGTATCAGCTCTATCGGAAAGATTAGGAATTCCTTATACGTACACTGTATGCAGACGTGATTTGTCGGACATAATAAAAGGAAAAGTTAACGGGGAAGAAATATTTCCAATTGACATCTTTATGATGCCACCTTGGAAAGCATTTATGGCAGATTAAAATTAATTTTAAATATATTATTACAGTTTAAATCTTCTTAATATTAAGTAAAATTTCAGTTATACGATTTTTAAAAGTAATCAATGTTAATGGTAAGAGGCATAAGGAGGGAAAAGGTCAATGGCAAAAGTTATTTTTAGAGAAGACAGATGTAAGGGCTGTGGTCACTGTTTAGTAGCATGTCCTAAAAAGATTATTAGTTTTTCTGAAAGATTAAACGTTAAAGGGTATCATCCAGCAACTGTAACAGAAGATAAGATGGAAGATTGTATTGGATGCGGTTCTTGTGGAAAAGTTTGTCCAGATTTAGTTATTACTGTTGAAAGATAAGGAGGTATTACAATGGGTGAAAAGGTATTAATGAAGGGTAACGAAGCGATAGCAGAAGCTGCAATTAGATCAGGCTGTGAAGCGTTTTACGGTTATCCAATAACACCTCAAACTGAGGTATCAGCGTATATGGCAAAGAAAATGCCTAAAATAGGAAAAGTATTTTTACAAGCAGAAAGTGAAGTTGCGGCTATAAACATGGTTTATGGAGCTGCTGGAGCAGGGGTTAGAGTTATGACTTCATCATCATCTCCAGGGATAAGTTTAAAAGCGGAAGGTATTTCATATATCGCCGGAGCAGAGCTTCCATGCGTTATTGTAAATATTGTTAGAGGAGGCCCTGGTTTAGGAGGAATCCAACCAGCACAATCTGACTACTTCCAAGCAACTAAAGGTGGAGCACACGGAGATTTCAAAATGCCAGTTTATGCTCCAAGTTCAATTCAAGAAATGGTTGACCTTGTACAAGAAGGATTTGATGTAGCAGACATATACAGAACTCCAGTTATGATCATGGGCGATGGTATGTTAGGTCAAATGATGGAACCAGTTGAATTTAAAGAGAGAGAGCAAAGAGAACTTCCAGTAAAAGATTGGGCAGCAGAAGGATTAAATGGAAGAAAGCAACATAATATTATCAACTCTTTATTCTTAAAGCCAGAAGAACTAGAAGAACATAACTTAAAGTTAGCTGCTAAATATCAAGAAATTGAAAAGAATGAAACTAAATATGAAATGTTTAACTGTGATGGAGAAAAAGATTTAATAATGGTTGCTTACGGAACAACAGCTAGAATCTGTAAGAATGTTATTAAAATGGCTGAAGCAGAAGGAATTAACCTTGGTTTAATAAGACCAATTACTATTTGGCCTTATCCAGTGGAAGCGTTCAACAAAACTATTGATAATACTAAGCATGGTTATATATCAGTAGAGATGAGTTGCGGACAGATGATTGAGGATGTAAGATTAAGTGTTGAAGGAAGAAAACCAGTTCACTTCTATGGAAGAGTGGGTGGAATGGTTCCACATCCAGAAGATATCCTTAACAAAGTTAAAGAGATCGTAGGAGGTGCAAAATAATGGCGGTAGTATTTCAACCAACTAAAGGTTTAGTAGATATACCTACTCATTACTGTCCAGGATGTACTCATGGAGTAATTCACAGACTTGTAGGAGAGGTATTAGAAGAGTTAGAAGTAATTGATAAAGCAATAGGGGTAGCACCTGTTGGATGTTCAGTTCTAGCATATGACTATTTTGCTTGTGATATGTTTGAAGCAGCACATGGTAGAGCACCAGCTGTTGCAACTGGAGTTAAAAGAGTTAAGCCAGATTCAGTGGTATTTACATACCAAGGAGATGGAGATTTAGCAGCTATAGGTACTGCGGAAATAGTACACGCAGCAGCTAGAGGAGAGAATATTGTTACAATATTCGTAAATAACTGTATTTATGGAATGACTGGTGGACAAATGGCTCCAACAACATTGCCAGGTCAAGTTACTCAAACTTCTCCATATGGAAGAGATGCAAAAACACAAGGTAATCCAATTAGAGTATCAGAAATGTTAGCTACTTTAGATGGTCCTTGTTATATAGAGAGAGTATCTATAGATACTGTTCCAAATATAAATAAAGCAAAGAAAGCTATTAAGAAAGCTTTCCAAAACCAAATTGATGGTAAAGGTTTTTCAATGGTCGAGGTTCTTTCTGTATGTCCTACTAACTGGGGTATGTCACCAGTTGAATCTATGACATGGTTGAAAGAGAATATGATCCCATATTATCCTCTTGGGGTTAAAAAAGATACATCAGTGGAGGTGAAATAGCATGGCTTCTCAAGAAATTATATTCGCAGGGTTTGGTGGACAAGGAATACTTTCAATGGGGAAATTCCTTTCTTATGCTGGAATGGATGAAGGAATGAACGTTTCTTGGTGTCCTTCATACGGTCCAGAGATGAGAGGTGGAACAGCGAACTGTTCTGTTATAGTTACAGATGATCAAATTGGATCACCTTTAGTTAATAATCCTAATTCAATTGTAGTAATGAATAGACCTTCATTGGATAAATTTGAGGACATGGTTGAAAAAGGTGGATTAATTGTAATCGATAGTGATTTAGTTGATAGAGATGTTAAGAGAGATGATGTTGAAGTTATAAGAATTCCAGCTCAAACAATAGCAAAAGAGATTGGTTCTCAAAAAATTGCTAACATGGTTCTTTTAGGAGCTTTAGTTGAGAAAACAGGAATTATCAAAATGGAAGCTCTGCTACAAGCATTAAAATCAAAAGGTAAAGAAGCATTCTTTGAAGTTAATAAAAATGCATTAGCAAAAGGTGCTGAATTCGTTAAATAATATTAAAAAAACTTGCTTAATTAAAATAGTAGAAGGCTCAGAGCATAGCTCTGAGCCTTCAGACTGTTGAAAAAGCCCAATCTCGGCGTCGCTAAGACTCTCTGCGCTGCTCATGTACTACTTTGTACACTTCGCTGCTCGTTCGTCTTGTTCCTTGATCTTGGGCTTTTTCAACGCCTGAAACTCTTAAGATGGAAAAAAGAGTCCAAACAATATATAGTATTTTATCAATTATCCATTTGTTTTAACGTGTTCGTGATTATTGATATGCTTTATGCAGTACTCGTGTAGCCCTTCGCATTTAGAACAATATCTAAATTCCATATTAGGATCTGACACGTCTGTTACACCGCAAACCTCACATGAATGTAGAACTTTTGGCTTTTCATAACTTGCACTAAAGCTTTTGGTCCCTCGTTTCTTTCTGTAATCATGAGATCTTTTCTTATTACTAAGTAAATAATAAATATCTTTACCAAAGAATAAGAAGTAACTTACAAGTGGAGATATTGCTGTTACTTTTGTAGGGATATCTCCCGTTAAAACAGCAAACCCTATAAATGCAAAATCTAAATATGCTAAATATTTCACCTTAATTGGAAGTATTCCATATAAGTATATTTGTGTTTCCCCAGAAATAAAAGCAAAGGCTAAGAATATTGAGGTATGTAAATATGTAGAACTCAATATAGGTGCCCACATACCTGCCAATGTAAGGACTGATGAAATAATAATTGATGCCAATATTCCCACTAAATAATAAAGATTTAATTTAAATGCACCCCAATGATATTCTAATGTATTTCCCATAGTTATCATAAACATAACTATGAAGAATAAAAATATAGTGGTTAACAATGAAGGTGAAAAAAATGGTATAAATACAAAAGATATAATTCTCCAAATTTGACCTTTCATAACCAAATTCACATCGAAATATAGAAGTCTTATAATACTATTCTTAATAGATGGGTTAGTATATGAAGTTATAAAAAATACTATATATACAGCAGAATATATATATGCTAATTTTGTAACTAAATTTTTGATAGCATATTTTCCGAACTTTCTTTCAAGTTTATCTACGAAACTCATGTTATTCCTCCCTATTTATATTTTCAAATAATAAAACACATAAATGTTTTATTATATTATACCATATGAAAAGTAACAAATTTTTTAATTCTTTATGAAATTGAAAATATTCCAAAGTAATTACCAAGTATAATGTTGACTTTATTAAAAAATAAAGGGGTTGTAGGGGTAGGATTTCCTTTGACAGTTTAAAAAAGGTGCTCATCAGCAAAACAATGTTATAAAAAGATAAAATCGCTATGAGGGCGGAGATAGGAGCTTTAGTAATGGAATGAATGGAAAAAAATGAAAAAAATAATAAAAAATATAAATAAAATACCTTTACAACGAAACAATGTTATGTTACAATCAAATCATAGTAAATAAGAAATTAAATTCAGGATAAATAAATGATCAAAAAAACAACAGAAAATTGTAACACAATTTAAAGGTTTGAATATAAATAAAAGGTATGAAAATTTAAGGAGGGAAATAGATGTTTAGAAAAGAGAAAATGAATGTAATTACAAATAATGATGTGCTAAAACAGTTCTACTCAACTGAGTATCCCATGTATAAAGAAGAATTAAAAAGAGAATTGGACAGAGAAGTTAAGTATAATTTTAATAGGATAATGTTTTAATCCAATGGTAAACATTACGCTGAAATGTAACTAAGCATTCATAGGTAATTAAAAGTTAGTGAGTGAATAATGAATTTGGGGTAGAACTAGCCAAATCAGACATCGAAGGCATATTTTTAATATAATATAGAATTCGTAGGGGATATTTCGCTGCGAATTCGGTACATAACTTTAAAAAAATATTTAAGTAAGGGGGATATCAAAAGGATATCCTAAAAAAATAGACATAACACGAAACAATGTTATGTTACAGGAGGCTATTATGGAAAGAAGAGATTTAAAAGTGTTTGGTAGTGGAGATAATACAGGTGGGGTTTATAGAGATATTTCAATAATGGGTTCAGGAGATATTAATGGAGATGTAGAGTGTAGATCTTATAGGGTTATGGGATCAGGAGATTTAAAAGGAAACCTTAAGAGTGAGATTATAAAGATTAATGGTTCTGGAGATATTGATGGAGATGTCTACGGAATTGATGTTTCAATAAACGGTTCAGGTGATATTAGTGGAAATATTAAATGTTCATCATTAAAGATAGCAGGGTCAAGTGATATTGGAGGAGATGTTGAGGGTACAGAAGTTGGAATATATGGAAGTTGTGATATTGATGGAAATTGTGAATGTGAAATCTTCAACGGTAAAGGAGCATTTACCGTTGGGGGAGAACTAATTGCTGATGAAGTAAATATAGAAGTTATTAGAAATTGTGAGGTTGGAAGCATTGGAGCAGGTAGAGTTATAGTTAGAGGAGCAGGTACTGAAGGTTTCAAATCACTAGCATTTTTTAGAGGTAAGGGATCACGAAAATTTGAATGTGATGTTATTGAAGGTGATGAGATATATCTTGAAAAAACTGAAGCAAATACAATAAGAGGAAAGAACATTGTTATTGGTCCAGGGTGTGAGATTGAGAGTATAGAATATAGTGATCAAATTCAGATTGATGATGATTCTAAAGTGGAGAAAATTATTAAGTTATAATGGGGGAATTAAAATGGAGGGTGTATTAAGAAAAGATAAGCTTGGGGTTAGGGCTATTGAAAAAGAAGAGGAATCAGTGAATATTGCTGTTGCGGTAAGTAACATAAGAAAGGAATTTACTTCAAAGAAAAAGAAACTTTTTAAAAAAGCTAAGGTTGAAAAATTTGTGGCAGTGGATGGGGTTTCATTTAATATAAAGAAAGGTGAAATATTTGGATTATTAGGGCCAAATGGTGCTGGTAAAACAACTACAATAAAAATGATTACAGGGATTTTAAGACCATCCGATGGATATGTGCATGTTAATGGAATTGATGTAGATAAAGAGCAAATAAAGGCTCTACAAAATATAGGTACAGTTTTAGCTGGAGACAGAAGTGTTTATTGGAAACTTACTGCTAGAGAAAATCTTGAGTATTTTGCAGCTCTTTATGGTATGGGAAAAAAGAAGGCTAAAGAAAGAGCAGATAAGGTGCTTAAAAGATTAGGGCTAGAAGAAAAGGCTGACATTGTTGTTGAAAAGTTCTCTACAGGGATGAAACAAAAGGTTGCATTGGGAAAAGCATTGATTGCAGATGCGCCAGTATTACTTTTAGATGAACCTACATTGGGGTTAGACCCTCAGGCAGCAATAAACTTAAGAGAGATAATTATGGAGTTGAAGGAGGAAGGTCGGACGGTACTTCTTACAACACATTATATGGAAGAAGCTGATCTATTAAGTGATAGAATAGCAATAATTGATAATGGGAAAATAATAGCTCTTGATACACCTGAAAATTTGAAAAAGAGCATAGGACAGGTAAAAAAAATAAATATTGATGTAGATAAAGAGTGTAAGGAATTAATTGATGAAATTAAGGGGATTGAGGATATTGAAAATGTTATTGGGAAATTTAATGAGGAAGAAAATAAATTTCAGTTGATAATACATCATGTTGACGGACAAGTAATAATTCAGAAGATTTTAGATAAAATCCACAGCAATAAGTGCAAAGTACTCAGTGTAAATGTTAAGGAACCATCTCTAGAAGATGTTTTCATTGATCTCACTGGGAAAAGTTTGAGAGAGTAGGTGGAGATATGAAAAGGATAAGAACAATTATGGCAGTATTTAAGAAGGAGTTCACATTGCTTGTGAGATATCCTACTTGGATTATACAGATGATTTTATGGCCATTGATTATGCCTCTAACCTATGTTTTAAGCGCATTAGGATTAGCTGGTCCTGATAGAAGTGGTCTTGAAATCTTTGCTCAGGTTACAGGGACTGATCAGTATATCAGTTATATAGTTATAGGAACCATGATGTGGATGTGGGTTAATACTATAATGTGGACCTTTGGAAGTTATTTAAGAAATGAACAGATGCTAGGTACATTAGAGTCCAATTGGTTATGTCCAGTTAATAGAATAGATATGTTATCAGGAGCAGGGGTAATGTCTATATGTATGGCTTTCTTTATGTGTCTCATATCTATTATTGAATATAGATTTATATATGGGGCTAATTTTACAGGGAATATTTTTCATTGGGTGTTAGTATTTTTAATTATGATACCCGGTGTATATGGTTTTGCATCATGCTTTGCAAGTTTAGTGTTATGGATTAAAGAAAGCAATGCAGCAGTAAATGTGGTAAGAGGTTTAGTTATGATATTATGTGGGATAAGTTTTCCTGTTGAAATTACACCAGTATGGATGCAGGGAATGGCAAAATTACTTCCATTCACATATGGAATTAAAGCTGCAAGAGAACTTATGGTATTTGGAAAAAGCATTTCAGAAGCAGTACCTATTATACTTATGACAGTTGGTGTGGGAATGATATATGTAATCCTTGGAAAGTTATGTTTCACTTATACAGAGAGTAAGGTGAAGATGCAAGGATCTCTGGGAAGGTATTAGGAGGGAAATTTGTGGAAAAATTAAGAAGAAAAATGATTCTATATAGAGCTAGATTTATAATGAGTTTCAAGATGTATACTAGATATCCAGTTAATTTTATAATGTCATTTATACAACCCCTTATATGGTTAGCACCATTTTACTTCATGGGTAAAGCATTTAGTTCAGGTGGCGATTTAGTTGGATTTCAAAAATTCACTGGAACATCAGATTATATTGGTTTCTTAGTTGTGGGATTTATGGTGTCTGGATATGTAAGTGCAGTATTTTGGTCTATGGGATTTTCAATAAAAGAAGAGATGAGACAAGGTGTGTTAGTGTCAAATTGGACTGCACCAGTTAGTAGAATATCACTATTAATTAGTAAGTCATTGTATTATTTCTTTACTACAACTATTGAAGTTATAACAACAATGATAATATGTCACTTCGCTTTTGGATTTACTATCAACGGTAATATATTATCAGCAATTATATTCTTTATCCCAGGTATGATAGCAATGATAGGTTTAGGTTTAATAGTAGGCTCTTTAGTATTATTAGCAAAGAATGCAAACCCAATAATTGATATGACTAATTTTTTAATTGGAGGGCTATCAGGAAGTTATTTTCCAATTAAGGTTTTAGGAAGAGGGGTAATGTTCATATCCTTAGGAATACCCTTAACTTATGTTTATGATGGGATGAGAGCTCTTCTTTTAAAGCAGAAATCTCTATATCCACTAAGAATTGAAATTATGATATTATTAATTAGTGCCATATTATTTTGGTGCATAGGAATATTAGTCTTCAACAAAGTTGAAAAAAGTGCAAGGAACAAAGGGTTGCTAAGTGAACACTAAACAATATGAATAGATATATTTTAAGGAGTTGATTATTAATGAGTGATAATCTAGTATCAAAAAAAGAACTTTTAGAGATTACAGGAATTTCATATGGCCAATTATATAGATGGAAGAGAAAAAAACTAATACCAGAAGAGTGGTTTATAAAAAAATCATCTTTTACAGGACAAGAGACTTTCTTCCCAAAAGACAAGATATTAGCCAGAATAGATAGGATAGTAAATATGAAGGATGGGTTATCTTTAGATGAAATAGCTAACATGTTTGAACCGAAACTTCAAAATATATTTCTTAAAGATCAGGAATTAATGGAGAAAGGAATTGTAAGTGAATTTACTATAAATATATATAAGATGATACATGCAGATGAAAGCGCTTTTTCTTTAGAGAAAATACTTTATATGTTTATACTTGAAAAATTTATGAAATCTGGGGAGGTAAGTTTAGAAGAAGGGAAGAATATAATAAAAGAGCTGGAATATAATTATAAGAAGTTAGAGAAGAAGAATTTCAATATTATATTATTCAGAAAGTTTGGGGTGCCAATGATAATTATAATAGAAAATGGTATACAATATTTTGTTGATGAAGGAATGAAGGAAGTTCATAAAGAAAATATAATATCAAATTTGGAAGAATTGAAACTTAAGGTAACAAGTAATTCATTAATGTTAAAGGAAGATTAAGCCAGGAGGTATTGAAATGAGTGAACTTAGAGATGTAAAAATTTCAGGATCTGGTACAATTGCCGGTGGGGAATATAATATCGTAAAAATAAGTGGTAGTGGGAAGATTGATGGAGATGTAAGATGTAAGATAATTGGAATAAGTGGGAGTGCAAGTATAGATGGATATATATATACAGATGAGCTTAAGATAAGTGGTTCATGTAAAATTATTGGAGATACAAAATGCGAAATTGGGAAGGTAAGTGGTTCAGCAACAATAGAAGGAAATATGAGTGGGAAAGAAATAAGAATAAGTGGTGGTACAAAAATCGCAGGTAGTATGAATTTTAATACTATACAAATATCTGGATCTTTAACTGCTGGTGGTGATGTTGAGGGTGAAAATGTAATTATAAATGGAGCATGCAAAGTTGATGGATTAATTAATGGTGAAAATATAGATATAAAGTTGGATGGAAAGAGCTGGAGTAAGGAACTTGGGGGAGAAAAAATCACTATAAGTAGAGGAGAAACATATTCTCTTCTTAAAATTTTCTCAAAGGCACTCAGAAGAGGAAGCTTTGTGTGTGAGAGCATTGAGGGAAATGAGATAGATATAGAATATACAGAAAGTAGTGTGGTGAGAGGAAAAAACATTAATATCGGGGCTGGATGTAAAATAGCAAAAGTGGAATATTACGATACACTGGATATACACGAAGATGCAGAGGTAGGGGAGAAGATTAAGCTGTAGGGTTGGCTTAAAAATTATTTCCACTTTTGTTTCAAAAATGTGAGTGGTTCTTGCACTTTTTGAAACAACTTTAGTGGAAATTATTTTAAAACAATCCCTTAATAAATAAGTATATCTTATTGTAAATATAAGATTAAAAGAAATTTGGGAGGAAGATCACATGAATGAAAAGATCGGGGATATCAGCATAGCAGGTGCAGGAAAGGTTACAGGTGGTAGATACAGAAATGTATCTATAAGCGGAGCTGGTAGTGTGGATGGAGATATTGAATGTGAAGATATTAGTGTAAGTGGGGCTGCAAGGATTAAAGGAAATGTTGAATGTAAGAACTTAAAGATTTCCGGAGCGACAACTGTGGAAGGGAATTTATTAGGTGAAAATATAAATATATCAGGTGCGGTAAGAGCAAAAGGAACCTTAAAGGGGAATAAAATATCAATTAGCGGAGTGGTTAAAAAGATTCAAAACTGTGAATGTGATGAATTTAGAGCTAGTGGTGGATTTTCAATAAAAGAATATATAAATGCTGACAAGGTAAATATTGAAATACAAGGTAAATGTAGAGTAGATGAAGTTGTTGGTGAAGAGATAAGAGTATCATTTATAGAAAAAACAGGATTTGAAGGATTTCTTAATAGTTTATTTTCTGAGAGAGCTACATTAAGTGTTGATTCAATAGAGGGGGATAATATTTATCTGGAATCTACAATAGCAAAGGTTGTTAGAGGTAAGAATATAACTATAGGGGAAAAGTGTCATATACAGGTTATTGAATATTCAGGTGAGTTAAATGTGAATGAGAATTCAAAAGTTAGCGAAATAATTAAATTGTAATTGATATGGGGGGGATAACTATGTTTCAGAGAACATACAATAAAATTTGGTATAAGATAAGGAAAAAATTAAAGCTTGGATGGGGAAACGAGGAAATTGATTATCAATGGCCTTCAAAATATTTACCAATTGTTAGTGTGAGAAGTAATGGTTCTATATCTGATGAAAATGGATTTAACATAACTTATAATAAATCATCCCGTAGACCTAAAATTGCAGTAGGACTTATTGCAATTGGCGATATAGCAGTTGGATTATTTTCAATGGGGGCAATTGCCATTGGGGGAATTTCATTAGGTGGAATAGCCCTTGGATTATTAGCATTAGGAGGAATAGGACTAGGGTTATTATCGGCTGGAGGAATAGTCATAGCAAAGTGGTTAGCTGCAGGGGGAATTGCTGCTGCTCAACATATAGCAGTAGGAGGAATAGCTGCAAGCTTTACAGCAGCAGTAGGTGGAATCACTTTATCCAACCTTAGCATAGGAGCTATAGCTTTAGGATATGCGTCCTTTGGAGTTATAGCTATAGGATATAAGGTTATAGGGATAATTGCAATTGGAAATTATGGATGGGGTCTTATACCACTTACAGGAGATGCATTCAGAAGTATTATAAATCTTTTTAAAAAATAGACTTAGGAGTTAGAATATGAAAGAGAGGCTTATTCCAATATTAATTAAAATATTTCTCATATTCACAGGAGCATTGATAGCTTTATTTATTATTTTTACAGTAGTAGTTGATTACAAGCCAAAGGATGTTATAACAGTTGATATTAATCAAGACGCAACCATAGGGGCAGTACCCATAGATAAGGAGATTAGTATAACTTCTTATAATATTGGATATGGTGGAACAGATAGAAAACAAGATTTCTATATGTGTGGTGGTGAAGGAACATCTCTAGTGGAAAAATCAACAGTAGAGAAAAATATTAAACATATTATTGAACAAATAAATAATATTGACTCAAATATTTTACTCTTACAAGAGGTAGATTCAGATTCAAAGAGAAGTAGATATATGGATCAAACTCAGATGATAAGGAATACTGTTGAAAAAATGGATTCGGTTTCGGCATATACACATAAATCAGGATATGTACCTATACCCTTAAAAGAACCAATGGGGAAAATAGAGAGTAGTATAATGACTTTTAGTAAATTTAATATAGAAGAGAGTAAGCGATATAAGTTGCCAGATAATATCAAGTGGCCAACAAAGGCATTCAAGCATGATAGGGCTATGCTCGAATCAGTTATATTAACTGAGAATGGTAAGAAATTAGTTGTCCTTAACATTCATCTTTCCGCTTTTGATGAAAAAGCAAAGGTGAGAAGAGAGCAATTGGAATTTATAAATGAACATATTGAATCTCACTTAAACAAAGGGGATTATATAATAATTGGAGGAGATTTTAATCTCATTTTCAATTCTGAGAATATAACATTTAATTCAAAAGAAAAGAAACCTGAGAGATTTGAATATTTTCCAGAGGAAGTATTATTAAACCAAACAAAGTTGATTTTTGATGAAAGCGCTCCAACTGCAAGGAGTTTGAGTAGACCATATGATGAGAATAGCTTTAAAGCTGTGGTTGATGGATTTATAATTTCAAATAATATTGATGTGATTCAGGTGAAAAATTTAGAGTATGATTTTAAATATAGCGATCATAATCCAGTAGTCATGAAATTTAAATTAAAATAAACATAGTTAAATGTTGTATGATATGTTATAATTAATCTGAAAATTTAATAAGATTTACGTTCTAGGGGTGTTTGGAAAAGTATGAATTACTTTGATGGACTGAGATAGAGAATAACTCTGACCCTCATAACCTGATTTAGATAATACTAGCGTAGGGAAGAACCACTGTTAATTGTTTATTGTATTGAACTTAAGTGAGAGTGCACTTTTAATATAGTAACTATTGTGCAGTTTATACTCTGAGATAATATTAAATCTAAGCATTATGAGGAAGCACTAGCTTCCTTTTTATTTTGCTTAAGTTTCTTAGAGAATTACTTAAACAATAAACAAAGTAGAGTTATGAGAGTAATGATAATCCTGTACCTAGATAAAAAAACTGGGTGTAGGATTTTTTTGTTCTACACCTAAAGAATATAGGAGGAATAAGAATGAATTATACAACTCAAATGGATGCAGCTAAAAAGGGAATAATAACACCGGAAATTAGAAAGGTAGCAGAAAAAGAAAATATACAGATTGAACTCTTGAGAGAGAGAGTTGCAAAAGGAACAGTGGCTATACCTGCAAATAAGAATCATAAATCATTAAATCCAGAAGGGATAGGAGAGGGACTTAGAACAAAAATAAATGTTAATCTTGGGATTTCAAAGGATTGTTGTGATGTTGAGAAGGAATTTGATAAGGTTAAACTTGCTATTGATATGAAGGCTGAAGCTATAATGGATCTTAGTTGCTATGGAAAGACAGAAGAGTTTAGAAAGAAACTTATTGATTATTCGCCAGCTATTATAGGTACGGTGCCAATGTATGATGCTGTTGGATTTTATGATAAAGAACTTAAGGATTTAACAGCAGATGATTTATTTAGAGTAGTTGAAAAGCATGCTCAGGATGGTGTGGACTTTATGACAATCCATGCAGGAATGAATCTTGAAACTGCTGATATATTTAAGAGAAATCCTAGATTAGGAGGAATTGTATCAAGAGGGGGAAGTATTCTATATGCTTGGATGGAACTAAATGGGCAAGAAAATCCATTTTTTGAGCAGTATGATAGGTTATTAAATATCTGCCAAGAATATGATGTAACTTTGAGCTTAGGTGATGCATGTAGACCGGGAGCAATAGAAGATTCAACGGATCCTTCTCAAATAAAGGAGCTTATGACCCTAGGGGAATTGACTAAGAGAGCATGGGAAAAGAATGTGCAGGTAATGATAGAAGGGCCTGGACATATGGCGATAAATGAGATCCAAGCAAATATGATGTTAGAGAAGAAATTATGTCATGGAGCACCTTTCTATGTTCTTGGACCTATAGTAACGGATGTAGCACCAGGATATGATCATATAACTAGTGCTATAGGAGGGGCTATCGCAGCAGCTAATGGAGCAGATTTCCTATGTTATGTTACTCCAGCTGAGCATTTAAGATTACCTGATATTGATGATATGAAGGAAGGAATAATTGCTTCTAAAATTGCTGCTCATGCAGGGGATATTGGAAAAGGAATTAAAGGAGCTAGAGAATGGGATAATAAAATGAGTAAGGCTAGAAATAACTTAGATTGGGAAGAAATGTTCAAACTATGTATTGATGAAGAAAAGGCTAGGAGATACAGAGAAAGTTCAATGCCAGAAGATGAAAAAACTTGCACAATGTGTGGGAAAATGTGTGCAGTTAGAAATATGAACAAAGTTATGGAAGGAAAGAACATAAATATCCTCAGAGAGGATGATTAAGTTGTGGATAAATAGTAGGGAAATTAATGAGGAGTGTGGAGTATTTGGTATTTGGAGTAAAAAAGCAGATGAAATACTCACTCACCTAGTCATAGAAGGATTGCATCATCTTCAACACAGAGGTCAGGAAAGTGCTGGAATTGCATTTGTAGAAGATGGAAAGATAAATTGTCACAAAGGCATGGGCTTAGTACAAAGAGTTTTCCAGGAAAATCATCAAGAAAAGAATATAGTAAAAGCTACTATTGGGCATGTTAGATATTCTACTAAGGGTGAAAGTTCCATAGAATATGCCCATCCATTTGTGGATAAGGATAATAGAATAGCAATATGTCATAATGGTAATGTGGCATTTGATTATGAATGTGAAAATGATACAAAGGAAATACTTGAGAGAATAATAGTGAGAATGAATAGTTCTTGTGTAATTAAAAATATAGAGGATATCCTTATTGAGGTTCTTAAAGAAGTACGTGGCTCATATGCAATTTTGGTGTTAATGAAAGGGAAGCTCATTGCAATAAGAGATCCCAAAGGGATAAGACCCTTATCTTTAGGGACTTTAGATGGAAAGTATATTGTATCATCGGAGAGTTGCTCAATTCATGCCATTGGAGGGAAGTTAGAGAGAGAAATCCAACCAGGTGAGATGGTAATAATATCAGATGAAGGGGTAAGTAGTATATTTCCATTCCAAAAGGTGAAAGGGGCTTTATGTTCTTTTGAATACATATATTTTTCAAGAGAGGATTCAATCTTAGGAAATCAACGGATAATTAATGCAAGAAAAGCCTTGGGAGAAATGCTCTGGAGTGAAGGTGATCATAAAGAATATGATTTAGTTGTTGGAGCTCCATCATCAGGGATACCAGCAGCATTAGGTTACTCAAAGAAATCTGGTATACCATTTGAAATTGGCTTTGTTAAGAACCAATATATAGGTAGAACTTTCATTAATAATGATAAGAGCAAGATGAGAGATAATGTACGAAAGAAACTAATTCCCATTGGGGAGGTTTTTAAAGGAAAAAGTATTGTTCTTATTGATGATTCAATAGTAAGAGGAAATACAATGAAAGTTTTGATACAAGAGATAAGGAAATATGACCCGAAGGAAATTCATTTGAAAGTAGCATCTCCAATTATAAAGGAGCCATGTGTTCTAGGAATATCTACACCATCAAAGAAAGAACTTTTAGGTGGGAGAATGAATGAAAATCAAATTAAAAAATATTTAGAAGTGGATTCAATTCAATATTTATCTGTAGAAGGATTTCAAACAGCTCTAGGGTGTATAGAAATATGTAAAAAATGTTATTAATTTGAAAGGTTATAATGGAGGAGAATATTTAATATTACAAAATATCATAATTGTATCATTTTTGTAACTTTTTCAAAATCTTTTAAATGATATAATAAAATTATAATTAAAGAAGCTACCATGTAGCTTCTTTAATTTGTGGAGAAAATTTGAATTTTTCATTTTTTATGAAATTGAAAAGTTTCCTATATATTAATCAAGTCGAGTATGAAGTTTGGTTTTGAAAGGAGCATATAAATGAGAAGATATGAGGTGCAAAACAGTGTTCTTAATGGTGAAATTGGGGTGCCAGGAGCGAAAAATAGTTCATTAGCGTTACTTGCAGCAGCATGCATGGCAGGAGAAGATGTTATTCTAGAAAATGTACCAGACATATTAGATGTAGAAGTTATAAAAGATATATATGATGATATCAATATTAAACATATGAATAAAGATGGGAATCTACATATAAATAGTGGAGAGGTTTTAAGTGGAGATATTTGTCCAGTTAAATCTTCAAGATATAGAGCGTCATATTATTTTATTGGAGCATTTCTTCATAGATTCGGAAGGGTTTCAATAGGATATCCCGGCGGAGACAACTTTGGTTCAAGACCTATAGAACAACATGTAAAAGGATTTCAAGCATTAGGTGCGGATATTTTATATAAAGAGGATCATTATGTTGTTTATTTAGATAAGGGAAAAAAACTAATAGGTAATAAAATATATTTTGATGTGATAACTAGTGGAGCTACTATGAATATACTCATGGCTGCTGTTTTAGCGGAGGGAAGAACTATACTGAAAAATGCAGCTAGAGATCCAGAAGTGGTGGATCTTGCCATGATGCTTTCTCGAATGGGAGCTAAGATAAAAGGTGCAGGAACAGATACAATAGTAATAGATGGGGTAGAGAAACTTGGGGGTTGTACTCATAGAGTTATTCCAGATAGATTGATAGCAGGTTCATTATTAATTGCAGCAGGTGCTACAGGGGGAAGTGTGAAGGTTAAAGATATAATTCCTGAGCATTTGATGTCTATAATAAGTAAACTTGAAGAAGCTGGTATGGAGTTTGAAATCGGTGAAGATTATATAAGGAATAAAGTTATAAATCAACCTATGGGAATTAAGGTTACAACAGGTATGTATCCTTCATTTGCTACAGATTTACAACAGCCTATGACTGCTCTTTTAATCAATGCTAATAGTGATTCTCAGATAACTGAGAAGATATATCCTAATAGGTTTAGACATTGTCATGAACTAAATAAACTAGGAGCTGGTATAATAATAAAAGAAGGAAGATCTATTATTCCAGGGAAGCATAATCTCAAAGGAGAATGGGTAGAGGCTACAGATATAAGAGCTGGAATTTCATTGATAATTGCAGGTATGATGGCAGAAGGTACAACATATATAACTGGAATAGAACATCTTGAGAGAGGCTATCCAGATGTTGTAGAAGTATTCCAAAGCTTAGGTGGAAAAATAGAATATAAAGAAAATTTAATTGAAAAACAATGTGAAATAGAAACAGCTTAAAAAACTTAATGTATAATGAAGGTTGATTTTCACTCACGTGTAAATTTACATTTTATTGATCTATAAATAATGCTTATTAAGGGAATCTTTTAATGGATTCCCTTTTTGTGTTGAATATATACTTTATTAAAGTTAGTGTATTTCTTATATTTCAATATTGTGGCACCATTCACTATATGATATAATTTTCTATAAAAATTAGTTATCATATGAAAAAAAGGGGAATATGATGGAGAAGATAAATTTTAATAATTCTAGGGGATTAAAAATTGTTGGAAATTTATATGGTGTTGGTTCAAAAACATTAATCATAATGGCTCATGGATTTACTAATAATAAATTATCAAATGGTAGATTTGATAGTTTAGCAGAAGATTTAAGCAATATTGGTTATGATGCTTTAGCAATTGATTTTAGTGGATGTGGGGAAAGTGATGACGATGCTATAACATCAAAAAATCAAGTAGATGATTTAAATTCTGCTATTGACTTTGCTTTATCAAAAGGATATACAAAGATCGGCTTATTTGGGAATAGTTTTGGAACTTTAGCATGTTTAAGAAGCTACAGAAAAGAAGTAATAACAATGGTTTTAGTTGGTGCATTGACTGATAGGATGGACTATGACTGGAATGATTATTTTTCCCAAAAACAGATGAATGATTTGCATACACAAGGCTTCTTTTATTTAGGAACAGATAGAATGCATAAAATTACAAAACAGACTTTGATGGATTTTAAGGAAATCAATCAGAAGGAATTACTTAGAAATGTTGATTGTTCTATACTTATTTTTCATGGAAATAATAGTGAAGATGAAGAAGAAGTACAGTTATTAGAACGGTCAAAGAGAGCAATTAATATGATGAAACATAATTCAAGACTTGAAATTATTAAAAATGCAAAACATGGCATTCGAAATGATTGGGACAAAGTTATTGAAATTACCTGTGATTGGTATAGTAAATACATAGAATGATAATTTCTTTAAAAAAGGGAATGTACTGAAAATGATTAAGGGAACCAAAGGTTCCCTTAATTTATTTATACAATATTTTACGTATGGTTTGTACAGAAAGGCAATAATCATTTGCCAGTTGTTCTATAGGTACATTATTTTTGGTGAATTTCATTCGTATTTCTTCATTACGTCTTTCATAATAGCTTCTGGCTCCAGAACCTTCTCCCCATTTTTTACGTTCATTATCTTTAGGAATATATATGGCTTTTCCTTGAGTGTATTTTTGAATTTCTTTAAGGAGTTCGTCAGGTAATATATCAGAAGCATTTAAATATTTCATTTATTTGCCTCCTCTCTCCTAGCCATTTTGCTTTAAGAATTCATTAAGGTTTTTGAATTTCTGTATTTTAACATTATGCTTTTCAATCTCAGAGACAATATACTTTTCAATCTCTTCTGCACGTTTACGGAAGACGCTTGAATCTTGGGAATTAAAAGTATTTATAAGTTCCATTGTCTCTAGTCCGAATTCTTCTGTGGCAAAATCAAGTTCTCTTTGCATTGAGCATCCCCATGCAAAGCAGTTTGATGTATCTTTCATATCACAGTAGTAATAGATTCTACGGAACCAATAAGTTATTTCTTGATACCATTCTGCTAAATATTTATAATCATACTCTTTTACTTGTGTTTTTTTCACGGGTTTTCTTATACTGAAGAAATCACGGGTTGAGGCCAACATTTTATAGCAAATATCTTTTGATTCTTCTATGGTTTTTGTTGTAATTAGATTTTCATACAATCCAATAAATAGATCAGGAGTTTCTTCTAATTCACTTAGTTTAGCTATAATATTCTCAGGACCTCTTTTTAAATATGAGCCATTTACAGCAGCGATTGCTTCAACTAAATAATGAGCAACAAAACCACTTGCCTTACGTATACCGCTCAGAGATTTTTCAAAAAGCATGTTCTGGAACAATTCCATTGCTCTATTAATCTTTTCAAGTCCTTTGATATAAGTTAAATTCTTATCTTTTAGATTATTCTGTAATTTTTCCTGTAGTTTAATGAAATGTTCTTTATCTTCTTCATTTCGTGCATATAATATAACTCCATCTGCCAAACATGTTGTAAGACTTTGATTTAAATTCGCAATTTCTTCTAATCTATCCCATGACATTGGAAATAAATCATAACCAATATCATCAATTATAAATGTCTGAGATAAGTCATATCCTCTTTCTGTGGAAGGTACGAAAAAGTTAAATGCTATTTCGTTTCCATCAGGTGCAATTTTCCAGTGCTCATGTCCAATTAACAAAGCTACATCCTCAGGAAATTCCTTTTTTATTTTATCTATCGCCCAATCATTTAATTCTTTACTAATATAGTTCATTATTTTCATCCCCTTTAAATTAATCAGATATAACAGCTGTTTCTCTATGAGTTTATTTTAACAGGTAATTATTGCATATTCTATCCCCAGAACAGTTATAAAAATTCTTTACCAAAACCACCATCTTAGATTTGATATATTTTTTAATTCCGAGTAAAACACTAAACTTTTTCTTGACATTATTAAATGAAAGGTGTTTAATATAAGTAACACCCCCCATGGGTAGGGGGGTATAATTTTAGAGGTTTATATACAAAATATAAATTAAGTAAACAATAGGAGTTGATATAAATGAATGATGAAAAAAAGAAAGCACTTCAATCATTAAAGACTTGTAAAGGGCAAATTGAAGGCATTATTAAGATGATTGAGGATGAGAGATACTGTGTTGATATATCAAACCAGATAATTGCTGCACAAGGTCTTTTAAAGAAAGCTAATATGCTTATATTAAAGCAACATATGAATTGCTGTGTGAGGACAGCATTTGTGAATAATGATAAAGCAGATGAAAAGATAGATGAGGTTATGAATATAATCAGTAAAATTACAGGGAAGTAGGTGTTAATATGGAAAATAGCAATATTAAAAGAAAATCATTTAACATTGAAGGAATGACATGTGCTGCTTGTTCAAGGACTATTGAGAGAAGTGTAGGAAGAATGAAAGGTGTACAGGAGATAAGTGTAAACCTTGCAACAAATAAGATGACAGTATCTTTTGATACTGAGATTTTAAAGAAGTCAGACATAATTGAAAGAGTTGAAAAAGCAGGGTTTAAAGCTAAAGAAGATGAGAAAGTTAAAATTCTCTCTATAAAAGGAATGACCTGTGCAGCTTGTTCAAGGACAGTTGAAAGAACAGTTGAAAGGATGAAAGGAATAAATTCTTGTCAGGTTAACCTTGCAAGTGAAAAGATGACTATAACATATGATCCTGAGATTGTGAGAATAGGGGATGTAAAGAAAAGAGTAGAAAAAGCAGGCTTTGAGGCTGTGAATGAAATAAAAGAGGATGTTCATGCTGAGGAGAAAAATAAGGAAATTAATAGTCTTTGGAGTAGGTTTAAGATTTCTCTTGGATTTACTATACCTTTGATGATCATATCCATGGGACATATGATAGGATTTAGAATGCCTGAGATTATAGATGTGCATAGTAATCCACTTAACTTTGCATTAATTCAGCTTATATTGACAACACCAGTGTTAATAGTTGGGAAAAAGTTTTATCAGATTGGATTTAAATCTTTAATTAGAAGAAGTCCTAATATGGATACATTAATAGCTATTGGTAGTTCAGCAGCATATTTATATGGAATATTTGCAGTAATTCAGATAGCATTGGGTAATACTGAATATGTGATGCAATTATACTTTGAATCAGCAGCTGGAATATTAACATTTATAACTTTAGGAAAATCCTTAGAAGCTAGATCAAAAGGTAAAACATCAGAAGCAATTAAAAAGCTTATGGGACTTCAACCTAAGACTGCAACAATAATTAAAGATGGAATAGAAGAAGAGATTTCCATAGATGATGTTGAGGTTGGAGATATCATTATGGTGAAGCCAGGAGAAAAGCTACCTGTAGATGGAGTAGTTACTGAGGGTAAGACTAGTATTGATGAATCTATGCTAACAGGTGAGAGCATACCTGTAGAGAAGAGCGTTGATAGCAAGGTGATTGGAGCAAGTATAAATAAAAATGGGGTAATAAAGTACAGAACTACTAAAGTTGGAGGAGATACAGCTTTAGCACAGATTATAAAACTTGTTGAAGAAGCACAAGGTTCAAAGGCTCCTATAGCAAAATTAGCAGATATAATATCAGGATATTTTGTACCTACTGTAATAACACTTGCAATACTTGGAGGACTTGGTTGGTTAATAGCTGGATATAGTATAAGTTTTGCATTAAAGATATTTATTGCGGTATTAGTTATTGCTTGTCCATGTGCTTTAGGATTGGCAACACCTACTGCTATAATGGTTGGGACAGGTAAAGGGGCACAATATGGAGTGTTGATAAAGAGTGGAGAGGCACTTGAAACAGCACATAAATTGAATTATATAATATTTGATAAAACAGGAACTATAACAGAAGGAAAACCTAAAGTTACAGATATAATAGCTCACGGAGAATATTCAAATGAAGATATTTTGAAAATATCAGCTTCAATTGAAAAAGGATCAGAACATCCTTTAGGAGAAGCTATTGTGAGAGAAGCAAATGAAAAGAAGATTGAACTTTGGAATGGTGAAGATATTAAAGCCGTACCAGGCCATGGAATAGAAGGATTAGTTAATGGAAAGAAAGTTCTATTTGGTAATATCAAGCTAATGAATGATAGAAATATAGAGGCTGAAAGTTTAAAGAATAGAGCAGAAGAGTTAGCTTCAGAAGGAAAGACTCCAATGTATATTGCTATTGAAGAAAAAATTGCTGGGGTGGTGGCTGTAGCTGATACTGTGAAGGAAAGTAGCAAAAGAGCAATAGAAAAACTTCATGGAATAGGTATTGGCGTTGCCATGATAACAGGAGACAATAAAAGAACGGCACATGCTATTGCTAAACAAGTTGGAATAGATACAGTTCTTGCAGAAGTGCTACCAGAGCATAAGGCTGAAGAGGTGAAAAAATTACAGAATGACAATACTAGAGTTGCAATGGTGGGAGATGGAATAAATGATGCACCTGCTCTTGCGCAGGCTGATATTGGTATAGCAATTGGATCTGGTACAGATGTTGCAATGGAATCAGCGGATATTGTTCTTATGAAAAGTGATTTGATGGATGTACCGACAGCAATAGAGTTGAGTAAGAAGACGGTTATTAATATTAAAGAAAATTTATTCTGGGCATTCATATATAATATTGTGGGTATACCAATAGCTATGGGAGTACTTCATATATTTGGAGGACCATTATTAAATCCTATGTTTGCTGCAGCTGCAATGAGTTTGAGTTCTGTTTCAGTTGTTTCAAATGCATTAAGATTGAAAGGTTTTAAACCAAGTTAGACCGTTAAATTTCTTAGGTTAAATAATAAATTTATTTAAATATTAAAAGGAAGGTGTTTTAAATGAAGAAAAAATTATTAATTGAAGGTATGTCATGAGGCTCTTGTGTGAGACGTGTCAGAGGGGCACTAGAGAGTATTGAAGGAATTAAAGTTGAAGACATTAAAATAGGAGAGGCTATTATAGCTGTACCTGAATCTATATCTGATGAAGTTATAAATGATGCAGTATATGATGCTGGCTATGATGTAACAGATACAAGTGAAATTTAATATTTAGGAATACACCTTAGTCAAGCTTAAATAAGAACCACAGACATATTATAAATAGATAAATATGTTTGTGGTTTATTTATGTGTAAAAATTGGATATAATCTATATAAGGCATATGAGACAAAATTCTAAGCATTTACAGAATTTGGGGGAGGAGAGATGTAAATGAAGGTACATATTTGTAAAACTAAGAAAGATTTAATCATGGATAACTTTAATATGATATTTTCAGGAAAGAGGAAATTTTTCTTTGGGGGAGCAGTTATTATTGGATTAGTTTTAAGTTTCATGGGAAGAAATGAAGGGTTAATAATATTAATATTTTCACTGGCATTTTTGGTTATATCAGCACTTTTTATCTTTAGTATATTAAGAAAAATTAAAGGGGATAAATTAGAACTTACGTATGAATTAGATGGAAAAGAACTCAAAGTACAGAATCCAATGGGAGTAATTAATGTAAATACCATAGACATAGTCACAATTGAAGAGAACAAAGACTTTTATTTATTAGAAATAAAAAATTCTAATGAAAGAAATACTAAGTTACCACTGTATAAAACAGGAGTAGTAGAGGGGGAGATTGGTGAGTTAATAAATAATATAAAAGTAGATTTGAATAAAGAATATGAAGATGAAGAAAATATAGAAGTAGAGAAGGAAATAAATGATGAAAAGTCAGCTGATTCAGATGATGAGATTGTATCTGAGGAGAATGACGATATTGAAGAAAATGACAATATTGAGGAGAACGAGATGGAAGAGGAAAAACAAAAGAATGATATGAATGAAATAGAAATAGAAGTTAATAATGAGATAAAAAAAGAAGACAATAATGATATAGAAATAGAAAACAATAATGAGATAGAAATTATAGAAAAAGATGAAGATATTAAAGTAAGTAAGGTTCAAGAAAAAGAAATAGAAGAAGAAACACAAGTAAATAAAGTTGATACATATGAGATAAGAAACATAGTTAGGTTTAAGAATAAATTTAGAAATGATTTTAAACGAAGCTTTAAAATGCAATTTTCAAGGGTATCGTTGATTCTTTTTATATTCACAGCAATAACTATGGGTATTATTAGCTTTCTTGCTGAATCAAAAGTTCTTGGTACAGTAATTATAGTGGTTGGAATACTTAGTATTTTTTATCCAATCCTTCAAGTTTATTCTATGAGAAAGAATATGAAGGGAATTAAAAGTATTGGAATAGATGAGAATGATGATATTGTAATAGATAATGGTATCTTGAAAAACGTATTCAAGAAAAAGAATGTTGTGGTTGGAAAGATGGAGGATGGAGAGATAATCGTATCTGTGTTATCTAAGAAGAGTACTCCATTTGGGATAAAGGAAGAAGAAATAGTTGAAGGGGATCCATACGAACTTTTCAAGTTATTGAAGATTGGGAAAGTAAGGGAATTCAATTGGTTAGGTTTATTTGCTCTAGGATTAGCAACAATAGGAATGTGTCAAATCCCACTTATACTTGGATGGACAAAGATTAATGAACCTGCTACAGTTACCATAATCGCTATAGTATGTGTTGTAATATCAATAATATTGGCTGCTATGGCAATATTTAAAAAGGGTAAAGTAAAGAAACAGGCAAATTGGGCAATATTATTTGATATAATAATGGTTGTATTCTTCGTTTGGACATATTTAAAAAAATAATCAAATAAAAGGTAGAAATCTACAGTTATAAGTTAGTGGATTTCTACCTTTTTATTCTATAGAAAATTAAAGATTTTTCACATGCCCATATAGCCTACAAATTTTGATTCATAAGAAAAACTTCTGTTAGAATCTTTTAGTAATTAATTTAGCAATTTTATTTGAAGCATCTAGGGCGCTTTTTATAGATCCTTGCATCCAAGCGTGTGTAGATGACACATGTTCTCCAGCAAAAAACATCTTATTGTCGTATTCAGGTTCTGTAAGATCATAGAGGAAGGTACGCTTTTGATCAGGATAAAAGAAGGCAAAAGCACCACCTATCCATTTTTGGGTATTCCAATGACATATCTTATAATCTAAAACATACTTATCTAAGGTGCCTTGTGGTAAGCCATGAATATTCTCAAGGTTTCTATTCATATACTCTATTATTTTATTTTCTCCCAGAGAAGCCAGTTTTGTTGCTTCAAGAGCTAGATTATAGCAAGCTAATAAAACACCAGGCTCATTAGGATTTTTTATTCCGCTATAATAATGGTCACTAGGATAATATAGTACTCCATTAGGTAAATCAGTTAAGGAGGAGCCTGTTATTATCCCTAAATCTTCCCAAAATCTTCGTTTATACAATATAAAAACCTTAAGAGCATCTATATAATTTAGTTCTTTTATTGATTGACTTGCTATATTTGATTTTAAATCACTCATATCCAAATTTCGGAGTACTGTAAAAGGTATTGTATTTACAACAAAGTCAAATTTTTTGCTGATGAATTGGTCTTTTTCTTTATAACTAAGAGTAACCTGATTATTTCCTTCAGACCAAGATATTTTCTCAATAGGAGTATTTAATTTAAGTGTCATATAACCTAGGTTATCAGGACTAACACCGTAAGAAAAATGATTATCTGAGTTAAGTGCTTCTAAGAAAACATCAATGAAGGAAATCATTCCATCTTTTAGTTCGAGATATTGTGAAAAATCTACTGGATATTCATCATGTAGGGTTTCAGAGTAGCTATAAGGTTGCAAAAACCTTACAAAGGGAGAAAAAGAAGAAACTAAATCTATAGCACCTTCACTCAAATAGCCTTTAATAAGCATTTGACGTAAAGTATATTGACAGAGTGTATTGTATTTAAAAGAATACTCTTTTTTTATTTGTAAAATCTCTTTGCGTTCGGAAGAGGTTAATGAGAGTAAAGGTCTTGCTAATGAGTCATCTAACATCTTATTCCAGTGAACCTTTTTCTCCCATTCTTTTAAGTTAAATAGAGGATAAATTTTTTCCATGGCTTCTTTACCTTGAATATCACCACGAAGACGAACTCCCTTTATATAGGTGAATCCGTTTATATTCTTATAAAGAAAAGAACGAGTTTGAATTTTAAATAGATTTAAATAATGCCATACACATTCATGGGCAAGAGGGATACGCATAGAACCTAGCTCAGCTCTATAGAGTTTTTCCTTATCAAAATAATGAGTATAAATTCTTCCACCATATCTGTCTTTTGCCTCATATAAGGTGACATTAATTCCTAATTTTCTAAGTTCAAATGCTGCAGTAAGTCCACTTAGGCCACCACCAAGAATTGCTACGTTTATGTTTTTTTCTTTACCATAGCCAGAAGGACATATGCATGTGATATCTTCAGGTGGAGATAAAGTATCCAGTATATCAGGAAGATCTTCTTTTCTCTCTCTCATTTCAAGAAGTTTTTCAAGCAATTCGTATCGCTCACTATCAGTAGGATTTGAAATATTATTGTTTCGTATATTATTAGTATTCAATAGAATTAACTCCAAAATTGCTTTATAATAGTATATTTTAAAAATAACTAATATAGTACTATAGATAAACTACTTAAACAGCTTAAAACATTTTAGTTATTAATGCTGCAATTCTATTCGAAGCCTCTAGGGCGCTTTTTATAGAACCTTGCATCCAAGCATGTGTAGGTGAAACATGCTCCCCAGCAAAGAACATTTTATTATCGTATTGAGGTTGAGTCATTTCATAGAGAAAAATATGTTTTTGATTAGGATAAAAAAATGAAAAAGCATCACCTATCCACTTGGTTTTACTCCATTGTTGTATCTTATAATCTAAAACATACTTATCTAATGAACCTTCTGGTAAGCAATGAATCTTCTCAACATTTCTATTAATGAATTGTATCATAGTATTCTCATCAAGGGAGGTTAGCTTTGAGGCTTCTAAGGCAAGGTTGTACCAAGCTAGTAACACTCCAGGTTCTTCAGGATTTATTGTTTTACTATAATAATGATCACTAGGATAATATATATGTGCATTACTTAAATCACTTGAAGAATACCCAACGATTATCCCTAAATCTTCCCAAAATCTACGTTTATATAATATATAAACCTTAATGGAATCCATATAATTAACCTCTGTTATGGCTTGAGTTATAACATTTGATTCTAATCTACTCATGTCTATATTACGGAGTGTTGAAAAAGGGATTGTATTTACAACGAAATCATATTTTTTCTCAATTAACTGGTTATTTTCTTTATGACTAAGGGCTACCTGAAAATTTCCTTCTTGCCAAAAAATTTTTTCAATAGGAGTATTTAATTTAAGTGACATAGTACCTAAATCTTTGGGGTTAACACCATAAGAAGAATGATTTGTAGACTTTAGTGAATCTAAGAAAGCATCAATGATAGAAATCATATTATTTGTTGGCTGAAAAAGATTAGAAAAATGTAGAGCATATTCATCATGTAAAATCTCAGAGTAGCTATAAGGTTGCAAGGATCTTAAAAATGGAGAGAAAGAGCAGACTAAGTCTATAGCACCATCACCTAAATAACTTTTTTTCAGAATTTGACGTAATGTGTATTGACAGAGTGTATTGTATTTATAAGAGTATTTCTCTTTTATCTGTATAATATCTTTTCGCTCAGATGGAGTTAAAGATAATAAAGGTGTTACTAATGCATCATTTAACATTTCACTCCAGTGAAGGTTTTTTTCCCATTCTTGTAAGTTAAATAGAGGATAGATTTTTTCTATAGTTTCTTTTCCTTCAATATCACCACAAAGGCAAATACCTTTCACATAGGTAAATCCGTTTGGCGTTCTTTGAATAAAAGGTCGAGTTCCTATTTTAAAGAGATTTAAATAATGCCATACACATTCGTGAGCAAGAGGTATCCTCATAGCTCCAACTTCAGCTCCATATCGTTTTGCTTCGTCAAAAAAATGGGTGTATACTCTTCCACCATATCTATTACTTGCTTCATATAAGGTTACATCTACCCCTAATTTTCTCAGCTCAAAAGCAGCAACAAGTCCGCTTATTCCACCACCAAGTATGGCAACATTTATCTTCTTTCCCTTACCGTATCCAGGAGGACATATGTTTATAATATTTTCAGGAGGAGAATAACCTTCGATTATATTTGGTAAGTCTTCTTTTCGTCCTCTTGAGGTAAGAAGTTTATCAAGTAATTGATGACGTTCACTATCAGTAGGACTAAAAAGTTCATCCACTCTATTATTAAGATTATTATTCAATAGAATTGACTCCAAAATTGGTTCATAATATTATATTTTCTTAATATGTAATTTAGTACAATATAATCCATAATCAAAAAATGACTTATTATTGCTAGTCTATTTTGTTGCATCTTTGACTTGGTATTTATTTTCATACGTCTAATGCCAATAAAATTAGAGATTTCTGTTTGAATGTGATAAAATTATAGTAGTTTTTTATTGATAAGGAGAGACAATTATGGGAAGATTATTTGGCACAGATGGTGTTAGAGGAATAGCAAACAAAGAACTTACATGTGAATTGGCTTTTAGACTTGGAAAGGCTGGGGCAATTACATTAACTGATGGTGCACACAAACCTAAAATAATAGTTGGTATGGATACAAGAATATCAGGAAATATGCTTGAGGCTGCTTTAACAGCAGGTATACTATCTGTAGGAGCAGAAGTTGTAAGTTTAGGGGTGGTACCAACACCAGCTGTAGCATATTTGGTTAGAAAGTATAATGCAGATGCAGGAGTTATGATTTCGGCATCACATAATCCTGTGGAAGATAATGGTATAAAATTCTTTAATGGAAATGGATATAAATTAAGTGATGAATTAGAAGATAGAATTGAGAAGCTTATTGAAGATGATTTTGAAGGAATAGAGATGCCAATAGGTGAAAATATCGGTAGAAGTTATTCGAAAACCGATGCAATAGAAGATTACGTTGACTATGTAACCACTACAGTGGATGGAGATTTAAGCGGGTTAAAGATTGCATTAGATTGTGCCAATGGTGCTGCGTATAAATCTGCTGTAGACGCATTTAGAAAATTAAAAGCAGAGGTTCTAGTAATCAATAATGACCCAGATGGAATTAATATAAATAAAGAGTGTGGTTCAACTCACCCTGAGCACCTTATGCAATATGTAGTAAATAACAAATGTGATTTAGGTATTGCCCTTGATGGAGATGCTGATAGATGTATGGCTGTAGATGAGAAGGGGAACTTAGTTAATGGTGACTTCATACTTGCTATATGTTCAAAGTATCTTAAAGAAAAGAATAAGCTATTTGATAATACAGTTGTTGTTACAGTTATGAGTAATATGGGACTAGATATTGCACTTGATAATCTAGGCATAAAATGTGCTAGAACAATAGTTGGGGATAGATATGTATTAGAAGAGATGAGGAACAAGGGATATAGACTTGGTGGAGAACAATCAGGGCACATAATATTCTTAGAGCATAATACAACAGGTGACGGATTGTTAGCAGGATTACAGTTAGCTACTATTATTAAAAATAAAAGTGCTAAGATGAGTGAACTAACTTCAATTATGAGAGAATTACCACAAGTATTGGTGAATGCTACGGTACCAAATAGTATGAAGGATATATATATAAAAGATAATGAGATAGCAGAAGAGATTAGGAAGATAGAGATGGCTATGAATGGAGTAGGAAGAGTATTAATCAGACCTTCTGGAACAGAACCATTAGTTAGGGTTATGTTAGAGGGTGAGAATCAGAAGGAAATTGATAAATATGCTCATGAATTAGCAAAACTTATAGAAGAAAAAGCAAAGGCTTAGAAAAGCACTTACGTGCTTTTAAATAGAGACACACCATTTTGTTGGTGTGTCTTTTGTAATGTATCAGTTTAAGTATTAAGAGTGAGAATACAGGAGTGGTTTATTTCAAAATTTCCTTTAACTTGAGTGTTATCCACTAAAATAGCTCCAGTTTTAATCATTTCTTTAGCTTTTGTTCTGCTTATATTCGAGAATTTTGATGCAATTAATTTATCAAGGCGTATTCTACCCTCAATAATATTCACATGTATTTCTATATAATCACATTCTTTTTGATGAATGTTATAAGACAGTTCATAAGATGGTTCACTATCAACATCTTTTGATGGGATTAAGGAGAATAGTTTATCCATATCATATTTTTCTCCATCATCAAGTAGATTTTCTTTCATATTCTTGAATGATTTAAACTTTTTTAAAGTCTTATTCCAAGTATGTCCTTTATCACATTTATATATTGCAAATCTATAAATATTATTACCATTAGCGTTTTCACGTCTGACTTTTGAATCCTTGAATTCAACTTTTTTGCCACAACTATGGCAATATCTGATTACAGACTCATCAGATTTTTTTCCTATGATATTCCAGTGTAAAGATAATTTTTCCATAATATAATACCCCCTAAAAATATATATTAAAAAACACCACTAAAAATGCGTAGTGAAAATATGAAGATGGAATTGTTTATGCACTCCACAAGTATTTGAGCATATAATATAAATGAAATGAAAAAAGATGTTAAAATTTTGGAAAGGATTCTGTTATAAATTGAAATAAAGCTTAAAAGGCTTTATAATAAAACTTGGACTCATAGATAAGATAACTTTAAATGTGGAGGTGAAATTTTAAATAGAGTATTAATTAGAGCTCCTGGAGTCGGTATGATACTGACTTGACGCGGGTGGGATTTAGCGAGTATTCGGAGGATTATCCCACGGCATAAGTACTGTCGATATAACTGGCAAATACCAGAGGTGACTTTGGGGACAAATTCAGTGAAGTACTAATAAAAAGTTAATCTTTTATGATGTTCTTAAAAATAAAATATTGAAAGGACGTTATAGAATATGTGTGGAATAGTAGGTTATTTTGGTAAAGAGAGAGCAGCAGAGATTTTGGTAGATGGACTTGAGAAGCTTGAGTACAGAGGATATGATTCATCTGGAATAGCAGTATTTCAGAATGGAGATATTGATGTAATTAAGTGTAAGGGAAGAATCCAAAATCTAAGGGATAGACTTGAGAGTGAAGATATGAGCGGAGTTAAAGGGATTGGTCACACAAGATGGGCAACTCATGGAGAACCATCAGATTTGAATGCACATCCTCACACTAACAAAGATGGATCAATAAGTATAGTTCACAATGGTATCATTGAGAATTATATGTATCTTAAAGAGTGGTTAGGTGGAAAAGGGTACGAGTTCTTATCGGAGACTGATACTGAGGTTATTCCAAACCTTATCGATTACTACTATAATGGAGATCTTTTCGAGGCTATAGTTAAAGCTACTAACAAGATGGAAGGTAGTTATGCTATTGGAGTACTTTGTAAGAATGAGCCTGATAAGATGATAGCAGTAAGAAAAGATAGTCCGCTTATTGTTGGTAAAGGAGAGGGCGAAACGTTCATAGCTTCAGATGTTACGGCTGTACTGAAATATACCAGAGAAGTTTATTATATTGATGATAATGAATTTGCAGTTATAGATAATGATGGGGTGAAAATTCTTAACGAAGATGGAATTGAAATCGACAAAGAGATTAGCCACATCACTTGGGATGCAGCAGCTGCTGAAAAAGGTGGATATGAGCATTTCATGATTAAAGAGATACATGAGCAACCAAAGGCTATTAGAGATACAATGACGTCAAGAATCGCTTTAGGAGAAGATGTTAAGCTTGATAATATCGAGATTACTAAAGAAGATCTTGAGAAGATTAATAAGGTTTATATAGTCGCTTGTGGTACTGCATATTATGCAGGAGTTGTAGGTAAGTATGTTATTGAGAAGATGGCCAAGATATCTGTAGAGACAGATGTGGCATCTGAGTTTAGATATAGAGATCCATTGATTGATGAAAATACACTTATGATAGTTGTGAGTCAATCAGGGGAAACAGCAGATACTTTAGCAGCACTTAGATTAGCTAAGAAATCAGGTGCTAGAGTAATGGTAATTACAAATGTTGTTGGAAGCACAATGGCAAGGGAAGCAGATGATGTATTCTACACATGGGCAGGACCAGAAATAGCAGTAGCATCAACTAAAGCGTATGTAACACAGATGGTAGCACTTGATATCCTTGCATTACATCTTGCTAGGCTTAAAGGGACAATAACTAAGGAAGAAGGAGAAGAGTTTAAGAAAGAACTATTAGCTCTTCCTGAAAAGGTTGAAGATGCCCTTAAGCATAAAGAGGTTATCCAAAAGTTTGCATCTAAGAACTACCATGTTAAAGATATGTTCTTCTTAGGAAGAGGAGTAGACCATGCAGTAGCATTAGAGGGTGCCCTTAAACTTAAGGAACTTTCATATATCCACGCTGAAGCATATGCTGGAGGAGAGTTAAAACATGGACCAATAGCGCTTATTGAAGATGGTACACCAGTTGTTGTAGTAGCAACACAAGAGAAAATATTTGATAAGATGGTTAGCAACATCAAAGAGGTTACTACTAGAGGTGCAAAGGTGCTAGCGTTTGCAACAGAAGGGCATGAGGAAATAGAGAAATCTGTTAATTCAGCTTTATATGTTCAAAAAACTCATCCATTATTAACACCAGTTGTTTCAATCGTACCACTTCAATTGTTCTCATACTATATGGCACTTGAAAAAGGATGCGATGTGGATAAGCCTAGAAACCTTGCTAAGTCGGTTACAGTTGAATAGATTTGATAATAAATATAATTTGATTGTGGGTTTCTAAAAAAGAGTAATCGTTTTAAAAATAACTAATCTAAAACGATATTAAAAATTGAGATATAAACCTTAGAAATATACAGGGTCTGTGATTAGTACAATTCTAATTGCAGACTCTTTTGGATTAAGAAATTAATGGGAGGGGAATTAATATGATTTTCGATTCACATATACACACGGTACTTTCAGGGGACAGCGAGCTTAAGCTTGTTGATGCAATAAAGAGAGCTGACGAGCTTGGAATAGGAATGGTTTTAACGGAGCATATGGATATAAATGATTATGAAGAAAGTTATTGCGATGTTGATCTAGATAAGTTTTATAGTGAATATTCAAAATTCAGAGGGGACAAGCTTCTGTTTGGAATAGAACTTGGTCTAAGAAAAGAAGCAGTTGAGAGAAATATTGAGATTATAAATCAAAGAGATTTTGATTTCATATTATGCTCTGTTCATTCACCCTATGATATTGAAAACATATATGAGTTTTATGATTCAGAAAGAAGTAAAAAAGAAGCTTATAGTCTTTATTTTGAATCTATGATAAAAAGTATAAAAGAAAATGAGTACTTAGACTCTCTTGCTCACATCGACTATATTGCAAGATACTTAAAATATGATGATAAAGAGCTTTATTACCATGAACATAAGACTTTGATTGATGAAGCCCTTAAGGAAATAGCTTTAAGAGATAAGTCCATGGAGATAAGTACCAAGAGAATAGGCAATAAGAAATCAGCTGAGGAACTTATAAAGATATATAAGAGGTTCAGAGAACTTGGTGGTAAGACAGTAACTATAGGGTCTGATTCACATCATGTAGATGCTATTGGAAATAACTTTAAACTAGCATTGGAGATTGCTGAAATGAGTGGACTTAAGCCTGTTTATTATAAGAATAGGAAGAGAGAGTATTTTTCAAGTATATAAATTAATGTAATAGTATATTTCAATATTGGGTCTTTGATTTCTGAGGTTGGTTCTTGGAATCAAGGGCTTTTTCAATGCCTGAAACTCTTAAGGTATATGAAAAACAGAGTCAAAACAATATTATGTGTTTTTCTTAACAAACTCAGCAAGAAGAATTCTACAGGAAATTATGTGAATTTATGATACGAATTCTGGGAATAAGCTGAAATATAGTTAAACTAATAAATGAAAATGTAACGCTTGTCAAATAATGGAATATAATGGTATTGAAGATTAAAAATATAGCAAAAGAAGAGATTAAGGAGGTAAAAAATGTCTGGTTATAATGATTCGAGAAATGGAGGATGTTTTTGTTATATAGAATGTTATTTTATTAGAATAATAAAGTTGCTAAAACAAATAAGAGATTGTGCATGCAATGGTGGTGGAAATGGAGGAATTTGTAAATCCAATAATACCTTGATTAATGAGACTGACCTTACTCAAGTGGTTGTGGATATTTCTGAAAGTGCACAACTAATTACAGCAATTATTGGATCATGGCAGGAACAAACTGGTGGATCAAATTTAGTAACTATAGAAATTGGAACAGGTACAACTGGTATGAGTGCAAGCTTTTCAAAAGTTTTTGAAGTAGATTCATTTGCATCTGTAGCAAATGAAAAAGAGGCAAATTTTAGCTTTTCTTTAACTCATCCGCTTTTGGTTGAACCAGGTACTGGAGAATCTGTAAAAGTCAGATTAACAGGTCCTAATATTGATACAGTTAAATTTAATATTCTTTCTTGTGATGCTTAATAATTTATAAGGAAGGGCATTTAATGTCCTTCCTACTCATATGAATTTAAAATAATTGAATCATTATTGTGATAATTTTTATGTCTATTCTTATCTTTACGGTTTTAGATTAGTCTAAAAATTTTTCCATATTGATGCTAAATGGTTCAAAACCTACTTTTTCATATAATGAAATTGCATTTTTATTATAACCAAAAACATGGAGGGCAATTTTAGCTACATTTAGTTCTGAAGCTTTTTTATCTACTAAAGACATTGAAATTTTTCCGTAACCTTTTCCTTGGTACTGATTAAATATTCTAATTGAAGCTATAAATAGTTCTTTTATATTGTTATTCTCTCTAGCAATTAGCCATAAAGTTCCTATCTGGTTATTGCTTTCAGATTCAATAATACTGTATAAATAATTATTCTCAGTGTTTAATCCATCTGAGAGATAAGAATCAAAGGTTTTTGTTGCTTGGCTATAAGCTTCTTCCTTTGGTGTATTAAACACTTTATTCAGGTCTTCTGCATAATTCTCATTCTCTAATTTATAGAATTCTTCAAATTCACTTTCAGTCATTTTAACAAATTTAATTATAGTTTCTTCCATAATATTAATCTCCTTATTATATTATTCAATACATAAATATATATAATTGTATATGGAATATTATAACATAAATGTAATTGATGAAATCACATGTAATACTGTTTATTTATTTTAAACTGGAAGGGGATTATATGAAAATATCGTTTGTAAAATTAGTGATAATGAGATTGAAAGAAAATAGTTGAGGAACTGATAATCTTAGATAATCTGTATGAAAACTTATATTTTATTTAAAGTTGTATGTTTATGAATCAATAAAAATTGGAATTGCATATACTGAATAAAGAGATTATTTTATTGCATAAGCTTAAAAAGTAAGAAAAGGAGGAATGGTTATGTTCTTATTACCATTACTATCATTATTCGCAGTCGGACGGGCATTTGGAGGATATAGACCTTATTACCCATATTATTATAGGCAACCTCAATATTATTATAGGCAACCTCAATGTTGGAATTGCTATAGAGGATATTAGATAGGAACATTGCTTTCACAGCAAAAGATAAGTATATATGACACATAATAAACCATATTTAAAGCCATGGATTTTCAGGTTATAAACATCTGAAGTTTCATGGCTTTCTTTTATGGGGAATATGAAGAGGGGTGTTCATTAAAATTAGATTTGCCCTGTTCCAAGTAAAATAAAGGCATTCGTTTAGATACGTAATTTAGATTAAGATCTATTTGCGTGTCTTTTTATTTTCGAGATATAGAGGAGAAACATGAACTAAAAGCCATATATAACATTTTGAATAATAATGATAAATATTGAATTAATTTCTATATATGTGTATAATTAAGCTGTAACAAAAATGTAAAATATAAAATATATAGAAGTAAATTGTAATATTTTTTACTTCTTTAAATAAAGATGTGCTGAAAGAAAGTTATGTATATAAAGTTGAGAAAATTATCAATACGATAATCAAATAAATGATTATCGTATTAATTCTAACTGAGTATTATCAAATGTTTAAGATCTAGATTAAGTGAAGATGAGTATGATGCAGAGGTAATGGGAACAATGAAATCTTGTAAATCTAAATTAAATGATTTTTTAATTGGATATGATTAAATGGCTAATGAGAATACTGATTTAACTGCTAATTAAATATATAAATAATTTAGCAACAGTACAAATATTTAATCATAATATTACAATTATTGGGGGGAATGATATGAAAGGGTTAAAAAGTAGAACAAAATTCATTGTTTATATTTTAGTTTTAATATTGATATTTGTGGGATATCAATTTCAACAACAAGTGGAGATAATGAGACAACCACCCTCTGAAAAATGGGGAAAAGAGGTTAATATTTCCAATGGAAAAGTAACTAGAAATATGAAGTTAATTAAATATGGATATAATTATATTGCCCTTCATAATGATGATTTTAATTATAAAATTATAGAGTTTGATTATTTAGGTAATGTGATTAAGGCAAACGAAATTCAATCTGATGATTTGAATGGAATATATGATCTTTCTCTTAATCTTAAAGATGATTTTATATACATAAATGCGTTGACAAAAGGTAAGGATGTTATATATTTAGAAACCTTGAAATTAAATAACAATTTGCAACTTATATCTTGTGAAACAGAAGTTTTACCTAATAATAAATGTTTTGAGCATATTGATGAAAATATTTTTATAACCTCAGACCAACACCATATTGAAATTCATGATTATAAGACAGGTGAAACTAAAAAGGTTCAAGTCCCTTTGGCATTAGATGAGGTTATGGGTATAAAAATAAATGATGAATATTTGATAGTTTATCATGCTGAAGATGAGTATTTTTATTACTTTACTTATAATAATGGAAAAATCTCTGAAGCAAAACCTTTCTTAAAAGTCAAAAAGGGAGTTAGTACTTCCTATAACCAGCCTGTAATTGCTTCAGATGGTAATAATTTTTATTTTATAACTGATATTATAAAGAAAGGTGGATATTTTAATACTTTGTTTTCACAAGTAAATATACAAAGTGGTAATGCATCAAAATATGTTTTTAGTAATTTAATTATGAAAAATTTGAAAGGATTCTACTCGCAAGATGGTGGTAGATTTATCTACACATCTCCATCAAAGCAAGTAGTTGATATGATTATAAAAGATGGGAAAATAATTGAAGAAAAAAATATATCTAGATTATCTTCATTGAATATAAACTCGTATCTAATTGATGATATAGCTATTTTTGCGAATTTTGAAAGTAAAGATTTTTATAATGTATATGTTTCATCCATAGGAGAAGAGTATAAAATCAAGAACAATATTCTAAGAAAAGTCGATATAAAAATGGCTGCGGAAAAAGAAATTAAGTCCTTATTTAATGTGATTACATATTTCTTTTTGCTTGGGACAGCATGGGTTCTTCCTCTTTTTGCAGCAGCATGTATATATAGTCTTATCAGTTTTAGACTTGTAAAGAAAAATAAAATCAAATCATATTTGGTTTTCAGCCTTATTGGAATATTATTTACAACTTTTGAAATTTTTAATTATTACTACTCAAGGAGACTAATTCATTATGGAATTCTACAGAATCCTATAATTGGTATATCAGTGAGTGTGATTATAAGCGCAAGCATTTATGGATATTATTTATATAAATACAATAAAGATACTGAAGGGCTGTTTATGGAAAGATTTCTTCCACCTTTACTAGTAGATACATTACTTATATTAGTATTATTTGTTCCCTTTGGGCTGTAATTAAATTGTTAATAATCTTTAAAGTGAATAAGACGGATTTATAAAGAGGGGGTTATATGGATACTAAATTATTAAGTAAAGAAAAGAAATTGGTAAATAAAGAGAAATTTAAAACAGTGGGATGTGACTTCAAGTATAGTAATAATGTAACGATAGAGGCTTTAGGATATAATAAGCGGGCGTGGTTAAAATTTAAGAATAATAAAATAGCCCTTATTTCACTCTTTTTATTGACTATTATATTAAGTATTTCATTTACAAGCCCAATATGGGCGGCAGATCAAATTTATACTATAGAAGACGCTAAAGGCTTAAGTTATCTTGGTGAAGGAAATATTGATGTAAACTTTAAAATACTAAAAAGTAGGGAATTGTTAAAAAAAAATTTTGGCTTACCAAATGCATCTCCTAGTTCTCAGCATATTTTCGGGACAGATAGACATGGTGTAGATATATTTGCTAACACTTTTGTTAGACTAAGGCTATCATTATACTTAGGTATCGTAGTCGCACTACTTAACACTTTTATAGGTATTATTTACGGTACTATATCAGGATATATGGGTGGAATAATTGATGATATAATGATGAGAGTTATAGAGGTAATATCAAGTATTCCAAATATTTTATTGATAAGTATAATAGTTATAGTTATAGGAAATTCTTTTAAATCAATTTTAATTGCAATGGCACTACTTGGATGGTGCAAAACTGCCATGATTGTAAGAGGGAAGGTTTGTCAACTTAGAGAACAAGAGTTTATTATAGCTTCAAAAGCGTTGGGAGCTGATCGTGAGAGAATTGTAATTGCACACATGATTCCTAATATTATGCCTTTGGCAATGACAGCTTTCTCTGATGATATTCCAAGTGTAATATTAGATGAAGCTATGCTTTCTTGCATTGGCCTTGGGATAAGGGTACCATATTACACATTAGGAAAAATGCTATTTTCCTATTCTGATTCAAGTGTTCTTTTCTTCTACTCTTATCAGATTATACTTCCTTCACTAGTACTTGCATTAGTGATACTACTTTTTCAATATGTTGCAACTGCGCTGACAGATGCATTTGATCCAAATATCATTTATTAATAACGTGACCTGCAAAGGAATTTCATAAAAAAAATAGGTACTTGCCAATTGGACAAGTACCTATTTTTCATGTATTAAAAAGAGTTTTGGGATACTAGTGAACAAACCTAACGTAGTACGTATGAGTTTACTATCGCTTATTAGTAATCATATACTGTATTATTCTTATGTATTGAACAATAGCTGCAATAAGTAATGAAATCACAATCCATGGAAATGCTAGTGTATCAACTTTTTCAAGGGAAAATAGCATTGCAAAAGCTGCTATTGATACTGCTGAAGAAAAAATGCCATAATAATATGCTTTGAAGGAATATGTTTTACTTCCAAACATCGTTGACTTATTTTGGCGATTTACTTTAAACATATAATATATAGAAATCAAAGTACCTATAATAAGTATTATTTTATATATAATAACTAACTCTGGTGAGAGAACAGAAGTAAAAAGTTTTTTGTTTCTTACAAATAGATCCCTCTGAAGTCCCATTCTATCATCCACTAACTTAATAAGATATATACTCATAAAAAATAGTATGTAGCTTAATATGGGGAATATCCATCCCCAAACAATATTTCCTACTGATGTTTTTTTCAATATATTCACTTCCTTCCATAGAATTAAAAAGTTTTAGGTGCATTTATATGTGCAATTCTAGACTTATTTACCATTATACAATAAAAATGCACGGGGATACCGTACATTTTTATTGTAAATATATTTATTTTTTTTCTGGTGCTCCTGTTTCTATTGGATTAGATTCATCTCCACTCCATTCATACCATCCACCATCGTAAACTGAAACGTCATCCCATCCCATAAGATATGCGTAGAAGAAAGTTTCACTAGCTCTCCATCCAGTACCACAGAAATATGATACCTTCTTATCAGAAGTTATTCCCCAGTCTTTCCAAAATGCTTCTATTTCATGAAAGTTTCTCATTGTATTGTCTACATTTCTGAAATGCTCCATGTGATATGGATCTGAACCTGCGTGACCCCAAACAGCTCCTGATATACGTCCTTTAGGCTCAATATAACTATACCCACTTGTTTCACCTATATATTCAGCCCAACTTCTTACTGATACAAGTTCACCATTTTCATCTGCAAGTATTTCTTTTGCTTCTTTTGTGTTAATTATATACTCAGGATGTACTGGTACTTTAGCTCCAAAACTCTCAACTGACTTTGGTTCTATATTTCCATTTTCAGTTTTTAATCCAGCTTCTGTCCAAGCTCCAAATCCACCATTCATAAGTCTAACATCTTCTACACCTGCATACATCATTACTGAAGCAACACGCGCAGCAGCAGTTGAGTCTGCTCCATATAATACAACTGTTGTATCTTTATCTACTCCAATAGATGTTAAAACAGTTTCTATTTTTTCATCTGAAACTATATTCCACCATGGTTCTTCTTCAATCAATCCTGTATCAAGATGAACAGCTCCAGGTATGTGAGCTTCTTTATAGTCTTTACCATCGCCCCAGCTCACTTCAACTACAACATACTTGTCGTTCTCAAAAGTTTCAGGTTTTTCTCCATTAACTAATGCATTAACCCATTGAGGGTGAACTAGTTTCTCGTATCTTGCTAGTTTGTCCATTGGAAGTTCTTTATCTTGAGACCAAGCTTTAATTCCTTCAGTATATATTGTTACATTCGTATATCCTAAACCTAAAAGTTTATCAGCAAGTCTTGATTTTTCTTTTCCATTAACATCATAGATTATAATTTCTTTACTTTTAATAATGCCTTTATCATCAAGTGTTTTTTGCATGTCTTTATCTTCAATTTTATCTAACCATGAAGTAGGAAAATCTACGGCACCTTTTATATGTCCGCCTCTTTCTTCACCAGCAAGTGTCCATCCAATATATGAAGCTTCATCTCTAGTATCTACAATAACGACATTTTCTTCATTTATTCTTTTCTTTAACTCTTCAGTTGAAATATTATTTATATCATTTGTTTCCTTTTTATCTGATGATTCAACCTTTTTTTCTGTTGTATTTGTGTTTACTTTATTACCACAAGCGGTAAAAGTTATATTTCCAATGATTGCCGCTGCTACTAAAAGTAAAGCAAATTTTCTTCTCATCATAATTGTTGCCCCCTATTTACGTGTCTAATTAATGATCATATATAAAATATAATTATGATTTATCTTAATATTGTCCATTCAATAACAAAAAAATTATTAATATATTCATATAGTATAGGAAATCGTCGAATATTGTCAATTTGATTTTTCTATAGATAAAGTGTCTTCTATTATATATACAAATAGATTACTATATTTCCCCATAAACTATTAAGAATCAAAGGGTTATTCAAATACACATAGAATACACAACTAAATGTGATAATGATCTCAAATATAAATATAAAGTATAAAAATAAGTTCATAGTTGGTGATGGGAATATGGGAAAAAAAGTATTGATTGTAGAAGATGAAGCAAGAATAAGAGAAATAACTTCAGACTATTTTAAAGTTAGTGGATTTGAAGTCTATGAAGCTGAGAATGGAAGAGAAGCTATGGAAATTTTTGATTTAAATGAAGTAGATTTAATAATTTTAGATATTATGATGCCTGAATTAGATGGGTGGTCTGTATGTAAAAGAATTAGGAAGAAATCTGATGTGCTAATAATTATTTTAACAGCTAGAAGTGATGAAGAGGATAAACTGATGGGATTTGAATTAGGTGCAGATGAATATGTCACAAAGCCATTTAGCCCAAAAGTTTTAGTTGCAAGAGCTAAAACTTTATTTAAAAGAATTGAAGGGAATGTAGGAGAAAAAAATCATCTTATAATAATAGATGGAATAGAGATCAATAAACAAGCGTACAAGGTTAAGAGTGATAATCAAGAAATAGAGTTATCCCCTAAAGAATATAGTTTATTTCTTTACTTGGTAGAGAATAAAGGCGTTGTTCTTTCAAGAGAGGCTATTTTAAATAATGTTTGGGGTTATGATTATTTCGGTGATACAAGGGCTGTAGATACTCATATAAAAAAATTGCGAAAGAAACTTGGAAACAAAGCCCAGCATATTAAAACAATCATAAGAGTTGGCTATACATTTGAGGTGAATAGATGAAGAGTAAAAGCATAGTGGTCAAGTTATTTTGCATTACATTTAGCCTCTTTATGGTATTCTTACTAATTGTAATGGGCTTTCAAAGAATATTTTTTGATGAATTATACTTAAAGAGAAAAATAAGCACTACTGAAAAAAATATCGAAAAGTTTAGTCAGGAATATTTAAAAGCACAATGGAGTAGAACTCAAATAATAAATAATATCAATATATTTACTGAGAAGAATAATGTTCCTTTGCTTATTGTTGATGAAGAAGGGAGTCCTAAATACTTAAATGAAAATGAGTCATATACCATCACTATTCATACTGACGATGATTTATATGTTAAAGTCTATTTAGATTCAATCATATATAATGAAGGTTTTCAGGGATTCGAACCAAAATTAGGAGATAAAATTTATTTAGAAGGTATACTTATGGATGAAGATAATATGTATGTTGAACCATATCTTGTTAAGATAAATGATAGGAGTTATTCTTTAGAAAATGGTGATGAAACAGATGAAATTATTAATGAAGAACCTGAGGTTAATTTCTCCATTAGCGCCATCAAGGGAGAGATAGTTTATATTAATAACTCTATTGATCAGGAAATTTTTTATGATTATAGGGCTAACAATTTATTAAATGAGATATATAACTATGTTGATGAATTTGATGAAAAAAAAGAAATTCCATTTAGTGAGATTATAAAAACAAATTCCTATGTTGATCCTAGTACAGGAATAAAAAGTATTATATTCAAAAAGTCGATAATGAAATCAGATGGCAGCAAGGAAATGATTTTTGCAATGACATCTCTGCAACCTATAGGTGAAGCAATAGAGGTTATGATGGATTATTATATTTATCTATTTTTACTAGCTGTGATATTTATAATACTTATTTCATTTATTTATTCGAAAATTATTGCTGATCCACTTTTAGAAATGAATGTTGTAGCAAAGAAAATGGCAAATTTGGATTTTACAGTTTATTCTAATGTTAAAGCAAATGATGAAATGGGAAGCTTATCTGAAAGTTTAAATATATTATCAAGAAACTTAAATAGAAGCATGACAGAATTAAAAAAAGCAAATCAAGAATTACTTGATGATATTGAAAAAGAAAGAATTCAGGAGCAAATAAGAAAAGAATTTGTTGCTAGTGTATCACATGAATTGAAAACTCCTCTTGGAATTATGAAGGGATTTGCAGAAGGTATTAAGGATGGTATCTATGAACAAAAAAAGGATTATTATTTAGATGTAATAATTGATGAAATAGAAAAAATGGATGATATGGTAAGAGAGATGTTGGAGTTGTCTAAGCTAGAATCTAAGGCTTGTGCATTATCAAAGAGTGAGTTTGATATAAAAAAAATGATTGTTGATATACGGAATAAATTTAAACATCATGAAATAGATAAAAATTTAAGTATCCACTTGAATGTAGAAGAAAAAATAGTTTTTGCAGATAAGAGAAAAATAGATCAGGTAATTGTAAATTTATACAGTAATGCTATAAGATATTCAAATGAAAGTGGAACTATTAATATTAGAACAGAAGATAATGAGAATGAAGTATATGTGTATATTGAAAACAGTGGTGCATATATATCAGAGGAAGAAATAAGTAAAATATGGGATAGATTTTATAGAGTAGATAAGTCTAGAAGTAGAGCTTTAGGAGGAACTGGATTAGGGTTACCTATTGTGAAGAACATTTTAGATATTCATGGAAGTGAATATGGTGTTAGAAATACTGAATTAGGTGTGGAATTTTATTTCAGTTTATTGAAAAAAGAAAATAAAACACTTTGAGGACATAGAGTTTACACAGAGAGTACACATCATGATTATATAATTACATTACAAAGAACAGTAATTAATAATTAGGAGGATGTAAATTATGATTTCAAAGAAAATTAAGGTTACTTTATTAGCAGCAGTATTAATGATTACAGGAATTGCACAAACAACATTGGCGGATACAACTACAAAAAAGGATACAAACATAGAGATTGAATCAAAATTTGAGAATAGTGAAGAAGATATGACAACTTTGTTTGATTCTGATTTTGAAGACATGAGTTTTGAGGATCTAGTAGGAGATATGAAAAAGGATATTAAGAAAGAGGATTTAGTTAAATTAGAAAAAAACTTTAACGAAGCTGTAGCTTTAGAAAAAGAAGAGAAGATTGAAGCAGCAGATAAGAAGTGGGATGAGTTTTATAATATCTTTGATAAATATATGCCGGAAATGACTGACTATGAAGAGATGAGTTTTGAAGATTTCATAGGTGAAATGAAAGAAGATATAAAAAAAGAAGATCTAGCAAAACTAGAAAAAACATATAAAGAGATTCAAACTTTAGAAAAAGCGCAGAAATTCGAGGAATCCGATAAAAAGTGGAATGAGTTTTATAATATTCTTGATAAATATATTCCAGAGATGGCTGCCTTTGAAGAGATGAGTTTTGAAGATTTCATAGGTGAAACAAAGCAAGATATTAAAAAAGAAGATTTAGTTAAATTAGAAAAAATATTTAAAGATATTGAGACTTTAGAGAAAGCGCAGAAATTCGAGGAATTAGATAAAAAGTGGAATGAGTTTTATAATATTTTTGATAAATACATGCCAGAAACTATTTGCAATGATTTGATTGATTGTGAAGATTTTAAGGATGACATGAATCAAGAATAAGATAGTAGTTTATAAAGTAATATTAACAATTTTGGCAGTTGGATATTCTCCAACTGCCTTTTTTCGATTTCTTTAGTAATTACTCAAAAATTAGGTTAAAATAGAGATAGATTTGGAGGGATGGAAATGATATTTGACTCACATGTACACACAGATTTTTCAGGTGATAGTGATATGAAGATAGCCGATGCTATAAAGAGAGCAGATGAACTTGGTATTGGGTTAGTAATAACTGACCATATGGATATAAATGATTATATAAAGAATAGAAGTGGCTTTGATGTTGATAAGTTTTTTGAGGCATACACAAAGCTTAGGAGTGATAAGTTACTTCTTGGTATAGAACTTGGATTAAGAGAAGAAGCTGTTGAAAGAAATGTTCACTTAGTTAATAATTATGATTTTGATTTTATTCTAGGGTCAACACATGCTCCTTATGCTTCAAAACATGAATATGAGTTCTTTGATGCTGAGGTTTATGTAGGAAAATCTAAGAGAGAAGCATATGAGGAATATTTCAGATCAATGATTAGAGGGGTTAAGGAGAACGAGTATATAGATTCTTTGGCTCATATTGATTATATAGCTAGATATTCTAGATATGATGATAAGGAACTTTATTATAATGAGTATAAACCTTTAATTGATGAGGTACTTAAGGAAGTTGCCCTTAGAGAGAAGTCAATGGAGATAAGTACTCGAAGAATAGGTAATAAGACATCCGCTGATGAACTTATGAAGATATATAAGAGATTTAGAGAGCTTGGAGGAGAGACTGTAACTATCGGTTCTGATGGACATTATCCTGGAGCTATTGGAGCTAACCTTAAGAGTGGGCTTGAGATGGCAGAGGCTTGTGGATTGAAACCTGTTTATTATAAAAAAAGAAAAATACATTTTATTAAATAATTTTCAAACAGTTTTGGGTTCTTGATTTCAAGAGAGTTTTCTTGAGAGCAAGGACCTTTTGTAATAAAGATAATTCAGTGGTGAAAATTTATTGTTTATATAATGTTAGCAATAAATTATTTGTATATGATAAAATGGTAATCATATACAAAGGCTGATATTATAATATTGAAATTCATGGGAGGAGGATGAACATGAAAAAAGGGGTTTTTCATTCATTAATTTTAGCTATATCTATGGCAATTATACTAATAGGTTGCAACGCAAGTACTAATAATATTAATGAAGAAAGAGGGGTTGGTGAGGATAATAAGACTTATACTGGGAAGGACCTAGAGTCTATTAACAAAATAAATAACCTTATAAAAGGGCAAGAGAAATACATTAAAGAAGAGAATAAAGAGAAGTACATGGAAACTATAAGTAAGGAAAATAGGGAATATTACTGGGAGAAAATTCACTGGTTTGACGATATAATAAGTGCTGATATCACAGAGTATTCTCTTCAAGTATTAAAGGTTGATAAGATAGATGATTTTAAATTCAGAGCACAGTTACTTCAAAAATATCATTGTAATGAAAAAGACTATAGCTTAAAGTATTCAAATATTTATACAATTGAAGATGATAAGATTTTAGATTATGATTTAGATTTTAAAACCATTCAAACAGAGCATTTTATAGTTAAGTATTTAGGCGAATTAGAACTTAAAGATTGGATATGTGAAGAGGCTGAAAAAGGATACAGTATTGCTACAGAAAATTATGGAGATACTCCTAAGGATAAAACTATCATAAAGCTTTATAATGATAGAGAGCTTTTAAGGCAGTCAGTGAAGCTATCATTTGGTTGGCAGTTCGGAGGATGGTATGAGTATCCAGAGTCTATTAAGTTCTTAAAATTAGAAAAGGAGAATAACAATTTTAGAAGAGGTATAGCTCATGAATTAATTCATAAGATTACTATAGGAGAATCCGCTAACAATATGCCTTATTGGTTAGCAGAAGGTTTGGCTGAGTATTTCTCAAAAGAAGACAGTATGAGAGATAGCTATCATCCAGCATTTGAGTTAATTGAACTAGATAAGATAGATCTTGAAAATTATGAAGGAAATGCTTATGAGTATTATAAAAGTTCAAGATATTATATAGATAAAATTATTAATAAATATGGAATAGATAAAGTTAAGGAAATATTAAAAGGGCTTAGTGAATATGGGCTCCAGGAAAAAACAAATGGAGAGATTTATCTTGAAAATAATAAGAGATTTTATGAAGTTCTTGAAAAAGTTTTAGATAAAACCTTTGAAGAATTAAATACAGAGTTTAGAGATTAATAGATATGATGAGCAAGTAGATGAAAGAGGATTTTTGTGACATATATTTTTCGAAAGAAATAATAAGACTAACAGAGAGTTAGGCTGAAAATGTTAGCTACGAAAGAGTTAAGATTTAAGGTTTAACTCTTTATTTTTTTGTCTAGTTACCGATGAATTTTATAATATAAGGAATACATATACTCACATGTGCATATGTATATACAAACATATGAAGATAATAGCTTGTAAAGGAAGTGATATAGAGTGGATGAAATAACAAAATTTTTTAAAATATTGTCTGATGAAACACGTTTAAGAATACTAATTTTACTATATCATAGGAAACTTTGTGTATGTCAAATATGCGGAATTACGGGGGAGTCGCAACCTAAGATATCAAAGCATCTTGCAAAATTAAGGGATATGGGATTTGTAAAAGATCAACGAGTGGAGAAATTTGTTTTTTATAGATTAAGTATTGATGAACAAATGCTTAAAGAAATATTGATGATAATAATAGACAATATAGATGATAATTCAAAATTTAGAAGTGATATTGAAAAAATTAAAGATGCAAAAAAATATCTTGAAACATGTAAGGGATTGATTTAAGGAAAAAGATTATATCATAAGGGGGTTTTTGGTTGGAGAAGAAAAAATTTCGAACCTTAATTGGTGTTTTAGCATTAGTTCTAGTTGTCCTTTTATTTAAATGTATATTTCAAGTAGGTAAAAAAGATATATCATTACAATATAAAATCAATCTAAAGAGTCAATATGAAAATTTTAAGAAATCTAATAAACCATCAATGATTGTTTTTTCCTATAATGCTGATTGTTGTCCAAACACTAAAAAGTTTTTTGATGAATATAATGGCAAAGTAGAGAAATTAATGATGGCATATGAAGATAAAATAAATATTTGGTTCATTAACACAGGAATTTTAGAAGAGAAAGATGAGGAAGCATTACAAAACATTACAGAGGAAAATGAAGTTTCTAAAATACCATCAATTCTTCTAATGGATTCATCAGGGAAATCCATTAAAGTAATTCAAGGCATCTTTGATGAAGGGGAAGTTAGAGAAATTATAGATGGGATGGTGAAGTAATGAGTATTGATGTAAATGCTAATTTAATTACAACATTATTCTTTGTTTTTAGTACTGGATTAGTAAGTGGGTTAAGTCCATGCACCCTTCCAACAGTAACATTTGTGGCTGCATATGTTAATGGTAAACAAAATTATTCAAAAAAAAGTGGGTTTATCATTTCCCTTGCATTCACTTTAGGAATAGCTTTTATGCTTTCAATCTTAGGTTTATTCGCAGGAGCTATTGGTTCAATTCTTAAAGATATTAAAGTTATAAATTATGTAATAGCTGTTATTTTATTAGTTATGGGTTTATGGCTGTTGAAAATATTTGATTTTGATTTCAACAATAAAACAGTCCAGATTTTACCTAGAAAAGGTAGCGGTATAGTTGGAGCATTTTTACTTGGAATCCCCTTTGGAATTTCAGCATCTCCATGTACTCTTCCTATAACTGCATCAATGATTGCTTATTCAGCTGAAAAAGGAAGTATGATTTATGGGATGCTATTAATGTTTACATATGCTTTAGGAAGAAGTATGCCACTAATATTTGTAGGTACTTTTACGGACTTACTAAAAAATGTACAAATTTTATCAAAGTATCAAGAGCGGATTGAAAAAATTAGTGGAGCAATTTTAATTTTGATTGCTTTATATTTTATTTGGAAAGCATAAAGATATTAAGATATGAAAGGAAGTAAAAGTTTTGGATAAAGTAACATATTTATTTAGTTGGTTGAATAATCAAGTGCTAAAAATGACATGGCTTTCAGACCTTGTAAGATTACTTGTAGAGAAGGTATTTAGGTTGCCTGTTAATGAAAAATTAGGTGGAAGTATACATTTCTTTATTTACGATACCATTAAGATTTTTATATTATTATCTGTATTGATTTTTCTAATATCATATATTCAAAGTTATTTTCCACCAGAGAAAACTAAAAAAATACTTGGAGGCATAAAAGGAATAAAAGGAAATATACTCGGAGCTTTGCTTGGGACAGTGACACCATTTTGTAGTTGTTCAAGTATACCTATTTTTATAGGGTTTACCTCGGCAGGACTTCCATTAGGGGTTACATTCTCATTCCTTATATCTTCACCACTAGTTGATTTAGCATCATTCTTAATATTGATGTCTTTCTTTGGTTTTAAGATTGCATTAGCATATGTAATTGTAGGATTGATTCTTGCAGTAATAGGTGGAACCATTATTGATAAATTAAAGATGGAAAAGTATGTTGAAGGATATGTACTTGAGATAAAAAACACTGATTTAGAAGTTGAGGAAATGACACGAAAGGAACGTATAAATTTTTCTAAGGGACAGATAAGAGATATTGTTAAAAGAGTATGGATTTATATATTAATTGGGGTAGGGATTGGAGCAACAATTCACAATTGGATTCCACAGGATGCCATAGAGAAAGTGATAGGTAGCAATAACCCATTCTCTGTAATTTTGGCAGCGGTAGTAGGTATTCCAATGTATGCTGATATATTTGGTACGATACCGATCGCAGAAGCTTTATTTGGAAAAGGGGTTGGGATTGGAACAGTATTATCATTTATGATGGCAGTAACTGCACTATCATTACCTTCAATGGTTATGCTTAGTAAGGTTGTAAAACCAAAACTATTAGTATTATTTATAACAGTAGTATCTATTGGAATCATCATTATAGGATATTTATTTAATGCATTTTCATATATTTTAATATAAATAAAAGGGGGAGTAAAAATGGTAATTAAAGTTTTAGGTTCAGGATGTGCTAATTGTAAAAAATTAGAGGAAAACACAAGGAAAGCTACCTTAGAATTAGGAATTGAAGCAACAATTGAAAAGGTTACTGATTTTAAAGATATAGCAGCCTATGGTGTAATGAAAACACCTGCTCTTGTAGTGGATGAAAAGGTTAAATTAATGGGAAGAGTACCATCAACAGAAGAAATCAAAAAGTATTTGTAAGAATAAGATAGGCATAACTACTAGTATATAAAAAAAGAGTTAAGTTATAAACATTAACTATAATGTTGATGTTTAAAGCTTAACTCTTTCTTTATAAAGGCTTAGTACATTTCAATCACACAGGAAAAAGAACGAATGTTCAAAATATAACATGAAAATGTTATAATTATTGAATGAGAGGTCATAAGGAGGAAAGAGCATGGAAACTAAAGTATATAATCTAGGGAAATTTAGAAATGAGGAACTAAAATTCGCAGTGATAGTCGCAAAATTCAATAAAGAATTTGTGTATGTTAAGCATAAGGAGAGAAGTACTTGGGAGATTCCAGGTGGACATAGGGAAATGGATGAAGTGATTGATGATACAGCAAAAAGAGAACTTAGTGAAGAAACTGGAGCAACTAGGTTTAATATAGAAGCTGTATGTGATTATTCAGTTGAAAAAGTAGGTTGTGAAATTAATTATGGAAGAGTATACTATGCAGAAATTGAAGAGTTAGGAAAGTTACCTGATTTAGAAATAGGAGAAGTTAAACTGTTTGATAGTATGCCAGAGAATTTAACGTATCCTGAAATTCAACCTTTGTTATTTAAAATGGTGCAAGAAAATTTAAGGGGACAACGTTAGGAACGGGATATTTACGGAATTTGGCATATAATATATAATATTATTAATTGTCAATAAAGTGGAGGAGATATAATGAATTTATCACTAGGTAAAATAAAAGGTTATATAAAAGATTATCCTATTACTACTATAATTATATTAATTAATACATTGATAGTTATATTTGTGGGGTTAAAGTTTGGTTTCAAAAACATTGGAGAGGTTTCTCGTTCTATAAGTAGCGTCACTAAGGTTAAAGAAGGAAATTATTGGATGATGTTTACATATACATTCTTACACATAAACATTCCACATTATTTTATAAACACATTCTTTATTATTTGTTTTTCAGGAATTATTGAGTATACTTTAGGTAAAGCAAAGTTCTTATTGTTCTTTATAATAACAGTTCTTGGATCATCAATAGTTATATTCTTTTTCAATCCAGGAGCGGTACTAATTTCATCTGGATTTGTATTTGGGATATTAGGATATTATATGTACATAGTTTTTCTTAAGAAGGATATGATAAGTAACCCCAAATTTAAAGGTAATCTTATAAAAATTACTATTATTTGTTGGATATTATCATTCCTTTATAAAGATGTAAATATAGTTGGTCATTTAGGTGGATTCATAACTGGATTTATATTCAGTATGGTTGAATTGAAAATATCAGCTTCGAATAAATAAAAAGATTAAGAAAATAACTAAAATAATAAGGTCATGAACGAATGTGCCATATAGGATACATTCGATCATGGCTTTTTATTTATTTTCATAGAAAATAAAAAATGGAAAATACTATTGACCTTAACCTTACGTAAAATGATACAATAAATTCATGAAGTACTTCATATAAAACGAATCATTGTGGGAGTGATAGTATGAATCAATTGAAGAAAATAGGGGAGATCTCCAGTGAATATGGAATAACTAGTAGAACATTAAGATATTATGAAGAAGTTGGCTTGATAGAAAGTATAAGGATTGGAGAAGCAAGGTATAGGGCATATGATAATAATGCTATACAGCGTATTCAACAGATAATACTCTTGAGAAAATTACAGTTGTCTGTAAAGGATATTCAGATTATATTCTCAACTGAAGATATGCCTGTTCTAATAAATATATTCCAAGGAAAATTAAATAACATAGATAAGGATATTCACGCCTTAAAGACTTTTCAATGGATCATACAAGAATTTTTGAGATTGCTTAAAGACAAGGAATACACTCGTGCAAGTGGTTTGAAACTTCTAATGGAAAAGTCACAAGAAATAGAGAGTGAACATGATCAGGCGATAGAGAGTGAATCTAGAAGAAAATCACAAGAAGATAATTATATGGAGGAAATAAATATGGCAATTAAAAAAATTTCTAAATTGGATGATGTTAGAATAATAAATCTTAGACCTATGAGAATAGCTTGGTATAGTCATATAAGTGATGAACCGGAGGAACATGCTTGGAATGAGATGATAAATTGGGTTAAGGAGAACGAGTTAGATGAGCTTTTTACCAGCCGTTATTTTGGATTCGATAGTTGCCCACCACAGGAAGGAAGTTCTGAGTATGGGTATGAAGTCTGGGTAACTGTTGGGGAGGGGATTAAACCTTCAGGAAAAATAGGTATAAAAGAATTCAAAGGTGGATTATATGCTGTATCAAACACAAAAGGATGCCCAGGTGATAAAATACCTTTGGTATATAGAAATTTACATGAATGGATAAAAGAGAGTGATTATAATTTTGGAAATCATCAATGTCTTGAAGAACACTTCCCCAACATTCCTTCAAAACAGGATGAAGAGTTCTTCTCACATCTTGATATATTCTATCCAATAAAAGAATAGAAATTGTATAAAAATACCCCCTTGTTAGGTTAAATCAACAAGGGGGTAACTTATATATTAATATTTATAGTCAGTTAGTTCATTAGGATCACATAATCCTGTACCTATAGCATTATCTTTCAATGCTAAATATAACTCAGCATCTGTTGCATTTGTATAAGGCATTACCAAGAACTTACCTACAAATGGAATGAACATACTTAATAAATGCCATCCAATGAATGAAAGATCTAATACCCACATATCAAATTTATGACCTTGTGTCATAGCACTGCTCAACTCTATTGCTCTATCATAATCCATATTTGGGTTGTCACAAAGAATATAAGGTACCATTCTATAAGCATATGATTTCACTATTCCAGGTATTATCAAAAGAAGAGACCAGAAAAAGATAAATAAGTTTTTAATAAACATGGTTTTTACAATATTTGAGTATCTTCCTTTATTAAATCCATATCCTAAGTTATTCATATCAAAGTCCATTTCTGTTGATTTAAGGAAATATTTTTTCCCTCCAACTTGTATTGGGTTAGATATAAATACTGAAAAAAGAATTGCAAGTAAAATGGCAACTAAAGCTATTACAATAACTGTTATGATTATAGGACTATATGATGAAAAATCAGTATTATCAATATGATAATTTATTCGATTTCTAGAAGACCGGGAGTAGCCTGAACCACTGCCAGAACTACCAGCAGCACCTAAGAAAAATAAAATTGCACTAACCAACAATGCCTTCCAATATGAAGCTCGTAGAACCCCTTTTGCTCGGGTTTTAAGTTGCTCTCTTGTCCACATATACATTCTCTCCTTAAAAATATTTAATAAATACATTTAATATCTTGGTATGTTTACTATTATACAGGATAAATCAAACTAAGTAAAGGGGTATTTATAAACTTATTATAAAATAATAATAAGTTTATTATGGGATATTAATAATTTTTATTGAATTTAATTTTGCATAGTCAATTATATGTTCTAAGAATTAAAATTAGTTATATATTTGAAGAGAATTTAGGAACAAAAAGAACAGATTATCATAATATATGAGTATATTCATATATAAGAATCTAAGGTGTTAAAGGAAGTGGAACTATGAAATTAGTGAAATTATTCAAAGCTTTGGGGGATGAGACTAGAATTAGAATTATTAATCTACTTAGACATGGAGAATTATGTGTATGTGAAATTGAGAGTATTTTAGAAATTAATCAGTCTAATGCATCAAGGCATCTTAGTAAATTAATTAATGTAGGATTGATAAAAAATTACAAAAAAGCTCAGTACGTATACTATAGCCTGGATATTTCAATAGTTGAGAACCATCTTTTTATTAATCAGCTTATTAAGGACGAATTTGTTAAGGAATATAGATTAATTGAAGATATTGAGAAGCTAAAGGATTATAAAAAAAGTAATATTACATGTGATGATATCAAGAATGGGAGAGTTTGTTCAAAACTAAAAAAAGCATAACAATTAGTTATTTAGGAGGAAGTGTTTATGATTATCAAGATTTTAGGTTCGGGATGTAGTAAGTGTAACAAGCTTGAGGAGAGGGCCAGAAAAGCTTTGAAGGAATTAGGAATTAATGTACCTGTGATTAAGGTAGGAGATTATAGACAGATTATGGGATATGGAGTTATGACTACTCCAGCACTTGTTATTAATGATCAAGTAGTTGTTATGGGGAAGGTTCCTTCTGTGAAAGAGATAAAGGGAATTCTACTAAATTATTAAAGAGTATATTTAAATATTCTGAAAGTCAACAACTTATCCACAGATACAAGAATTTATGATTTCTCATATAGTAAAAAACATAGTTTTCCACATTGAAAAACTATGTTTTTCTTTTATTTGACTATGTCTTAGCTATATAATTATTCAAGCGGCTTTAAATTCTCATTTCCACTCATGCTTAAAATAGTCTGAACTAATAATTCAATCTCATTTTCAATATCTTTTATGTTAACAACCTCAGAAGGTGAGTGCATATATCTAAGTGGTAGAGAAACAAGTGCTACTGGTACACCAGTGCCTGTTAATCTTATCTTGTCTGCATCAGTTCCAGTTGCTCTAGGAGTAAGTTCATATTGGATAGAAATTTCATTATCTTCAGCTGCTTTTTCTAAAAGCGTGTTAATTTTATCGTTTATTGGTGCACCTTTAGAAAGAACAGGCCCTTTTCCAAGTTCAACATTTCCACTTTCTCTTGAATCAATTCCAGGGTAATCAGTTCCAAAAGTAACATCACAAGCAATACCCATAGTTGGTTTTATATGGCTTGCTGCAAAGTAAGCTCCACCCATGTTAGTTTCTTCGTTCACTGTACTTACAGCGTAAACTGCTACATTAGGATCCTTATCAGCAACTCTTCTAAGAACTTCAGCAACGATAAATGCACCTGTTCTGTTATCTAGAGCTCTTCCAGCAAAATTATCATTTAGCATATACTCATAATCAACATCATAGATTACGTAATCCCCAATGCTAACATGTTTAGTTATCTCTTCTTTGTTAGCAGCACCGCAATCTATAAATATATCTTTAGCTTTGATTTTATCACTAGCACCACCTTGGTGCTCAGCTTTAACACCAACTACACCTTTTAGTACTCCATTTTTACCTAAAACTCTTACTCTCATACCAAGAGCAAGTTTAGGGTTTATACCACCAGCTTTAGAAACATAGATATAACCATCACTATCAATGTGGTTAACCATAAAGGCAATCTCATCAGAGTGACCAGCAAGCATTACTTTGAATGGTTTATCAGGATTAACAGATGCCATAACGTTACCAACAACATCAGTTTCAATCTTATGAGCAAAATCCTTAACATAGTCCATCCATATCTTCTGTACTTCTACTTCATTACCAGATGGAGATGGTGTTACTATAAGTTTTTCTAAGAAATTCTTTGATTGTTCTCTCATAACTTTTCCTCCTCGAATTTAATCATACATATATGATAACATACATAGGTATAAGTGGTATATATTGAAAAGTAATAGTCGAGAAATTCATTCAACCAGTAGTTGCAAAATAGAAAATTTAAATTCAACTAGCAGTAAATAGCCATATATTGGGTGGAATGATATACTGTGAGTAAGATAATTATCCCAAAAACTTGAGAGGTATGAGGTGATCGCATGTTGAATAGTAGAAAAATTGGTGCATATATTTCACAGCAGAGAAAGAATAAGAATCTAACCCAAGCAGAGTTGGCTGAAAAGCTAAATATAACACACCAGGCCATATCAAAATGGGAGAATGGAAGTTCACTTCCTGATATAGCAATATTAGTTGAGTTGGCTGAGATATTCCAAGTTACAGTGGATGAGATATTAAAAGGCGAAAGTAACGAAGTAATAGAAGAGAATAAAGAAATGAATAATGAAGTAGAGAGGAAGCACATTGAAAATAGTAATCTAATCAATGAAAAATCAGACAGCGGAATTTTAGATGAGATACTGGAATCAGTTGAAAATATCAAGAAATCCTTTCAAAAGGAGAGTATTAGGAAAACTAAACTTGATCCTGATTTTGAAGAAAGTTTTAAGAAACAAAAAGAAACATTTAAAAAACAAAAAGAATCATTTATCAAAGACAAAGAAAGATTGAAAAACGATATAAAGAGTAAATTTGGCAAGTTAAATTTTATTAACAGTAAAGACCTTGTTGAAATAGCTCCATTCTTAGACAGAAAATCAGCAGAAAATGGGTTAGATATAGTAACAGATGGAATGGATATTGAAAATATTATAGGACTTGCACCATTTTTAGGAAGAGATAAAATTGATAGTATTGTAGATAAGGCAATTAACAAAGAAGAAATAGATTTTACTATACTTATGGGATTGTGTCCATTTATAAGTAGAGAAAAGATAGATGAATTAGTAGATATAGCATTAGAAAATGAGGTTAACGTTGAAATTATAGGGGGAATAGCACCATTTGTAAGTAGAGAAAAGATGGGAGTTATTCTTGATAAGGCAATGGACAATGATATTATTGACTTTGAATTGTTGGCGTCAATTGCTCCATTTATAAAAAGAAGCAAGATGGATGAGATAATCAATAGAATGATGGAAAATGAAATGGATATAAAAGTATTAGAGGCTTTAGCGCCATTCATGAAGAGAGAAACTTTAGGTAGGGTTATAGATAATTGTATTAATAAAGAAGAACTTGATATTGAGATGATAACAATGCTATGTCCTTTTTTGAAAAGAGATAAGATGGATGAGCTAGTTGATAATATATTGGATGATGAGAGGTTTGAAGAGGTGTTGGGAGGAATAGTACCATTTTTAAGTTCTAGTAAATGTGAAGAAATATTTTATGAAATGCTAGATCAGGATGAAAGAAATTACGGAGTAATAGCTACATTAGCACCATTTTTAAATAAAGATGTAATAATTGAGGCAATAAATATCGACTTGAAGAGTGGAAAGAGCGATGGTAAGTTATTATCAATATTGGGACCGTTTATTAGTTAAAAAGAAATGGATAATTGATAATGTATAATGGATAGGTTCTCCATTCTCAATTATCCATTATCCATTTTATTTAGAGCTGTAAGCTCTAAATAGTAAGTTGGTCTTCATCATTAAAAAATGTTTTATATCCTAATTGAACGAATAATATAACAGTTAATGAAACACTACCTAGAATACCCAGCATAATTGCTATTTGATATTCAATGGCTGTAATTGGAGAAATTCCAGATAATATTTGTCCAGTCATCATTCCAGGAAGAAAGACTATTCCCATACCAACCATGGAATTTATAGTTGGTAGGATAGCAGAGTCAAAAGCATTATCTACAATATCTTTGGAAGCAGCTTTAGGAGTTGCCCCTAACATTAGGGCTGTTTCTACAAGGTTTCTTTGAGAGTGCATTCCATCTACAAGTCTTGTAACACCTAAAGATATTCCAGTCATTGAGTTACCAATGAGCATACCCGCTATAGGAATGAAATATCTGGGATCATACCAAGGAGAAATATTTATTACAATAAACACAAAGAAGAATAAACTTGTAAGAGTTCCTATAGCCATTGAAAGAGCTATAATCTTCTTCAATCTCTTAGAAAGAGTTAATTTTACTCTTTTAAAAATATTATATATTGCAAAAATTTCCATCAAGATAATTATAAGTATAGTATATACAGGGTTAGGATTATCAAAAATATAAACGAGCACGTAACCTGTTAATATTAATTGTATAGTCATTCTTAGAGAAGAAATAATAATCTGTTTCTCTCTGTGTATACCTCTTATTTTAACTATGGCTAGTAGTATAAGAATAAAAATATATGCAGAAATCATTTGCCAAATCTGAAGGTCTATTACTTTATCCACGATGCCACCTCCCCTTGAGAAATAACATTGCCATTAGATATCTCAATTATATAGTTTGAGTAATTTTCAGCTACACTTCTAGAATGGGTCACCATTATAAGAGTACTATCATTATTTTTAGCGTAATGGACTAACTTTTCTATAATTAATTTTTCAGTCTCTTCATCAAGGGCAGAAGAGGGCTCGTCCAACAGAAGAACTTCAGGTTCTAAAAGAAGAACTCTAGCCAGAGCCAGTCTTTGTTTTTCCCCACCAGAAAGAACTTCAGAATTATCATCTAGAGTTTTATTTAGTTGAACTAAATTCAGAATATCTTCTAATACATCATCAGAAGGCAGGTCTTTTTCACTAAATTTTAACCCAATATTAAGATTATCTCTTATATTACCTTTAAATATAGCTGGTGACTGGGATAACATAGCCACTTTTCTTCGATGAGTTATTGAATTTATCTCACTCAAAGGGATATTATTAAACTTAATTTCTCCATTGTCATTTGAAATAAGCTTGTTCAATAAACGTAAAAGGGTGGTTTTTCCGCTTCCACTTCCTCCTACAATACAAGTGATTTTATCTTTTGGTATATGAAGAGCAGGGATATTTAATACATCTTTATAGATTACATTTTCAAGATTAAACATTAATTACACCTCCATTAATCCTTTATTTCATCAATAAGTTCTGAAGCTTTTTCTTTTGCTTCTTTAAGGATCTCTATTCCAAAGCTAGTTATGGAATAATATTTACGTATCTTTCCATTAACTAATTTTTCTTCTTTTTTCAATAAATTATTAGATTCCATGTTATGAAGAAGAGGGTATAGAGTACCAGGACTCATTTCATAACCATGTTCCTGTAATTCTTCAATCATCCATGCACCAAAGATAGGTTCTTTTTTTGCATGGTGTAATATGTGTATTTGTATAAACCCAAGGAAAAGCTTCCTCATTATTTTATCTTTCATAGTGACTACTCCTAAAAAATATATTAATATTGAAATTCGATATCGGTTTTCGATGTTAACATTATATCATCTTATTTGATAATAATTCAATAGGGGATTAAAAAAATTTTAATAGGTGAATTGAAAAATATTTACATATGAAAGATAAGACAATTTGAAAAATATTAAAAAGATAGAAGAGTATAAAATTTCCAAGAATCATTAAATAATAAAAGAGAATAATAACTATATAAACTAAAGAGGAGGATATATTTTTTATGGCAAAGAAAGGACAAGAACATTCATATGAGAAAAGAAGATATCAAGGACATGTAAAAAATGATGTAGAACCAGTACCTGAAATGAGGGATAAAGCAACGAAAGGTAAGACCAATAAAAATGTAACATAATTGAGAATGGTGAATGGATAATGTAGTACGGAGCTGTCTCAAAATAGAAAGTAATTTCTATTTTGAGACAGCTCTTTTTATTTTTAATGGTCCTTTTTAATATCAAACAAATAATCTAAGAATGGAACTTCGAATTTTATTTTTTTCAGAAGTACTTTCTTTGATTTTAGGTCATTAATATTTAATTTCAGCAGCATGTATTTTGCTAGAACATATTCAAAGGGGAGCCAACCTGTGTGAGTTATAGGAATGGTATATTTATTAGCTCCCCCCATTTGTTGAGATAGCAATATTCTGCTGGTTAAAGGTAAAGTTTCGTCAAATAAAGCATTTATAGAGGTTATTTTTGATTTGTTTAGTAGGTGAGCATAGGAAATTGGATCTATTTTAAATAGAGGGTGAATCTCTTCGTTATTTATAAGTTCTTTTAAACTCATTTTTTTTACTAAAGGAAATTGTTCATTGTAAGTTTTGAATAGCTTATCTTTATCATGTAGGTAATAAGGTGTTTTCAAGCCGTCATTAAAAAGCTTTCTTGCAAACCGTGTTGCTTTTGATTTATAAAGAATTTTTGGGATATGCCCTCCTGTAGCCATAAAAATTGTTTCATTAATTCTATCATCCATAGAGGAAGCTATGGAAGCAAGCATACCACCAAGACAGTACCCTAAAACACAATTGTTTTTTTTCCACAAACTTAGCTGATCTAGCAAATCTATTGTTGAAAGTATATCAACTACGGCATGTTCCCAAAATCTATACATAACCTTAACTTCAGGCCATAAAAAACTTCTTCCGCTAACAGACTTGTGTTCCACACGAGTATAATTTCCAGGAAGAATAACAATAGTTGAATTCACCCCTGCTGAGGCTAGATGGGTTCCCATCCACAATAGAAATTTTATATTTCTACTGCCTAATCCATGCAATATTAAAACTGATGCCCTTATTTTTGATTTTGGGTTGAAATTGTATAATTCAACAGTTTCAGTACCCAAAGCAGGTCTATTATAAAGGGTTTTGAATCTTATATAATTGCATTTATAAAACTTACTTTTCAAAATGTAGCCTTCGACATATGGAATAGATCTTTTATAATAATTAAAATTAATTTTCATATTTTAGAGAATCCTCTCAATATAGAAATACTATTCACTTATTAGTATATAGATATTGATTTGGGAATATGTCTATTTATTAATGAGTAAGAATGGTAAAATTAAAATTATAGATTATTTGGAAAATAATGATTGTTAAAAGAGGTGGTTAAGAATGAAAGTGAAATTCTACGATGATACTATGGAAGTAGCTGTAAGAAAAGAAATAAATAAACCATATGGGGATGTAATAGTTACTGAATTAGAAAGTATTGAAGAATTATTTATAGGACATTTTGCAGATCAAGGGCCATTAGCTAGTATAGACTTATTACAGTATTGTACAAATTTAAAAAAATTATCTTTACTAGAGACCAGGATAAGGGATATTTCAATATTAAGTAAATTAAAAAATCTAGAATATTTAGATTTACAAGATAACTCCATTGAAGATTTAACTCCTTTAAGTTGTTTAAATAATTTAATACACTTAAACTTGAGTTATAATCCTATAATAAATATCAAACCAATAGAAAATCTAAACAAAGTAAAATACTTAAATTTATATGAAACCAAGGTAAGACAAATAGAATTAGATGGTTTTCTAGAATTAGAATTTTTAGGATTTCCGGATAAATATGAAGATTTTGATATAATAAATAAGTATCCTAAGATTTCAGGTATAATGTTACCAGCTTTTATGAGTGATCTAAATATTATTAATAAAATAAAAAATAAAAAACAAATCAAAGAATTGCATATATACAACAATAAAATTCATGACTTAAAATTCATAGAGGATTTTAGAAATTTGGAGAAATTAAAATTATTCGCAGATGAGATTAATGATGTAAGTTACCTAAAGAATTTAACTAAATTAAAGGAATTAGATTTAGAACTCAATCATATAACTGATATTACTCATCTTTCTAATCTTATAAATTTAGAAAAATTATCATTAGACTCAAATATGATTAAAGATATATCACCACTAAAACACCTTAAAAATTTAATCTATTTAAATCTATCAGCATGTGGGATTAAAGATTTACAATCAATTAGTAATTTATATAATATTCAAGAGATTGACTTATCATATAATCACTTAGAAGATATTGAGTGTTTAAGTGGATTAAAAAATTTAGTGGAGCTTGATTTATCACATAATGAGATAGAAGATATTGAGTGCTTAAGTGAATTGAAAAAATTAGTAGAGCTTGACTTATCGCATAATGAGCTAGAAGATATTGAATACTTAAGTAGATTAAAAAATTTAGTGAAGCTTGACTTATTATATAATGAGATAGAAGATATTGAATGCTTAAGTGTATTAGAAAATTTAGTAGAGTTATATCTTGCATATAATATGATTAATGATATTAATCCACTTAAAAACTTAGAAAACTTAAAAACGTTAAGCATATTCGACAATGATGATATTGATGTGGAGGAGTTGGAAAATATGAAAGCTGAAAATGGAGTGGAGATATTTTACTAATATGAATTAGCATCATATTAAGGCTAACATGGGAAACAAAATTCCTGCGTTAGCCTTTTTCATGAAGGTTTAAAAGCGAAGTATTAAGGTTCAAATGCGAAAGTGTTTTAGAGTTAGTAGATAGTAAAGCATGTAAAGAAAGTAGTAGATAAAGGAGAAGCTAAGAAAAATTAATTGACGAAAGGCAAGGACTTGAGAGTGATTTAAAGAATAGAATAATATAATGGGAAAGTATAAGGGTTTAAGAAGATAAAGATTTCTGGGACAGAAATAACCAATAAAGGTTAGGTATTAAATTGAAGGAGGTATATTATTTGAAGGAACAATGGATAGAATATAAACCTGATGAAATTTCAGCCGATGAATATGAAGTAGTTAAAGTTTTATATGATTGTAATGGTACTCTAGTCGAACTTGAAGGTAACATGTATAATTTAATAATTCGATTTGACTATCCAGATGCAGTTAGGATATGCGATGAAGGGAAAAGAATAAAAACTTACAATGAAGCAGAAGGTCTTCAAGAGTACAGAAAAAACTTTAATGGAATACCAATATACAAAGTTTATCATTCTGAGTTTTATAATTGGGTTGTTGATGAGAGTGTAGGCATATACACTGATTTTGTGCATTATGCGATAGTAACTTTAAATGATATAGTGGATATAATATCATCGTCACCACCTGAGATTCATGTCCAGGAATTGTAGTTAATCTAGGGCCAAACCTACAATATTAGTATAAAACATATTAGTCTGATTTACATTCTAACATCAAAACATGTTGAAGGCTAACTATACAAAAAAATGAAATAGAGTTATGGAATTGACAAACAAAGTCCATCACTTTATTTTTGTTTATACATAAAAGTCTGACTACATGATTTAATTTTGTAGTAAGTAAATGAATTTAAAAATAAGAAAAAATAAATTGGCAATAATGAGTAATAAAACTATTTATAAGATTATTTTGTGGATATTGTTTTTTATTTAGATGGGCGATAATTCAAGTTTTCAAGAAGAAAGTGGGATTTAGGTTTAAGAGCAGAGCCTTTTGGGGGAGTTGGTAAAATTAAAAAATTAGATAATATTAATAAAAATTTGGATTGTTACCTGAAAACCTTGTGTTGAAGAAGTGTATATTCTTGAATCATGTTATAAAGAATTAAATGAATAATGAGGTAAAGATTATGTGCTATAATTTTACTTGCAATATGTTACTGAAAAGGAGTGTACGCTATGACAGAAAAGCTTTATTATAAAGATTCCTACATAAAGGAATGTGAAGGGCAAATAGTTCAGGTATTAAAAGAAGAAAATAAGGTATTAGCAGTTTTAAATAGGACTCCCTTTTATCCAGAAGGTGGTGGGCAACCTTCAGATACAGGATATATAAATGGAGTTAGAGTTAAGCATGTTTTTGAAAAAGATAATCTAATTTATCATGAAGTTGATGGAGTGCTAGAGTGTGGAAATGTATTATGTAGTGTGGACTTTGAAAGAAGATTTGATTTCATGCAGCAACACTCTGGAGAACATATTGTATCAGGTATTATATACAAGTTATTTAAAGGAAATAATAAAGGCTTCCATTTAGGTGAAGATTATATAACCATGGATATTGATATGTATCCTTTTACTAATGATATGATAGATACTTTAGAAGAAGAAGTGAATAAGGCAATATACAAGAATGTTCCCTTTAAAACGTATATTGTAGATAATGAAGGGTTAGAAAAAGTTAATGCAAGAAAAAAGTTTCATGTAGATGGAGATATAAGAATTGTTGAAGTTGATGATATAGATTGTTGTCCTTGTTGTGGAACTCATCTGTCAAGAACAGGAGAAATAGGTATAATAAAAATACTTAAAGTAGAAAAATATAAAGGTATGAGTAGATTATATTTAAAATGTGGTAATAGAGCGTATAAAGATTATAAACATAAGCATAATGTAATAAATACATTAAACAAATGTTTTTCAACTGATGAATATAACTTACTTAAGTCTATAGGTAATCAGCAGGAGCAACTAAATAATTTGAAAAAACAGTTGAATGATTTAAAAAACAAATTAGCCATGGAAGAAGTTTCAAAGTTAATAAATGCTGCTGATAATAAGTTTATATTTAAAAGATATGCAGAAGAATCATTTGAAGAAATCAGAACTATAGGGGAAATTTTAAGTGAAAAGAATTATATACTTGTTCTAGCTTCAGAAATAGATAAGAAATTATTATTTATTAACAATAGTGAATTGAAGATAAGTTGTGGCAAAGTTTTTAAAGAACATATCAAAAAATTTAATGGCAAAGGTGGAGGCAGAGATAGTATGGCTCAAGGAGCTTTTGAAAATTTAAGTGAATTAGAAGGATTTTACTCGTTTTTATGTGAAATGGTAAAAAGGTGTATGTGATATCCTAACAGTAGAAATTTCCTAGAATTATTACATGATATAGGACAATAATAAATATATCAAGTAAAAGAGGAGGGATATTTTTATGGTACAAAAAGGATCACAATCTTCTATTGTAAAGAAGGATGAAGCAAATCCACCTAGAAAAGACTGGAAACCTATTCAGGGCTTAGATAACGCCACACATCAAGAACATGTTGGACCACAAGCAGCTAGAATTAAAAATAGTGTTAAAATTAAAGGTCAAACAGAAAAACAAGAATTACCTAACCTACAAGAAAAATTAAGATAAATCTTTAAAAGATAATATGAATTAAAAAACTGAGCAACTTATCCAGCTGCTCAGTTTTTTATTTTTTGACTTCTATATATCCTTCGCTTATTGCATCAAGGTTATCTTCCCAAAGATATTTTCTTGTTTCAGAAACTATAACGCCACTCATTAACAATAATGAGATTAAGTTAGGTAGTGCCATAAGTCCATTAGCTATATCTGATAGTTTCCAAACTACGTCTAAAGACCATATAGAGCCGAAATAAACGAATACTATGAAACATAATTTGTATGCGAAAGCAACCTTTTTACCTGCTAAATACTCAATAGCTTTATCTGCATAATATGACCAACCAAGAATTGTAGAGAAAACGAAAGTTATTAAAGCAATTGTTAATATAGTTTTACCTATGACGCCAAATGTACCAAAAGCAGCATTTGTAAGCTCTCCACCTTCTAATCCTCTATTCCATACTCCAGTATTAACTAATACAATACCTGTAATTGCACAAACGATAACTGTATCCCAGAATGTACCTGTTGAAGCGACTAGAGCTTGCCTAACAGGATTTCTTGTTTGAGCAGCAGCAGATACTATTGGTGCACTACCAAGACCAGATTCGTTAGAGAATAATCCTCTAGCAACCCCAAATCTAGCAGCCATCATAACAGTTGCTCCAGCGAAACCACCAGTTGCAGCCTGGCCAGTGAAAGCTGATTTTACGATAAGTGCAATTGTAGCAGGAATTGTTTTATAACTCATAGAGAGTATTATAATACAACCCAATATATAGAAAACTGCCATGAAAGGAACTAATTTATCACATACCTTAGCTATATTCTTTATTCCCCCAAGAATAACAATAGCAACTAATGCTGCAAGTACTATACCAATAATATTTTTGTCAATTCCAAAAACATCATTTATCATTCCAGTAGCAGAGTTAGCTTGAGCCATACAACCTATACCTAAAGCTGCAAGAGCCGTGAATAAAGCAAATAACACACCTAGAACTTTACCAGTTACTTTAAGGCCATACTTTTCTTTTAATCCATGTTCAAGAACATACATAGGACCACCAGCCATAGTTCCATCTGATGTTTTAATTCTGTATTTTACAGAAAGAAGTGCTTCCCCATATTTTGTTGCAATACCGAATACACCAGTTAACCAAGCCCAGAACACTGCACCGGGACCACCAATTGCGACAGCAGTAGCAACACCAACGATGTTACCAGTACCTATAGTGGCGGCAAGAGAAGTTGCCAAAGCACTAAATTGACTCACATCACCTTGTGCAAGTTCATCTTTTGTTACTGACAGTTTGATAGCTTTACCGATATGTCTCTGAATAAATCTTAATCTCACCGTTAGAAAAATATGAGTAAATAATAGCGTTACCAGGAGAGGTATTCCCCAAACCATATCTGCGATTTTACCAATTAAATCAACAAAATTCTCCATGAAATTATATCCTCCTCCAAAAAAATATATTTTTTGTGTACTTTTATTATAATGTATTCCTAAAATTCTGATAAATACAATATTAAATTAAAATAATACAAAATTCCAATTTTTGAAAACGTTTTAAGTGACGCCGAGATTGGAATTTTTAAACATCCTGAGAGAAGCAAAAGCTTCTCTCAATTAGTTAGTTATTGTACCTGTTTCATTAGTAATATCTCTTATATCTTGAATCCAACGAACATCTTTAGTTTGAATCACACTATTGGCAACTGCTGTAGTGATTACTTGACTGTTATTCATTTCTTCAGCACAATCATATTCACAATCAAAGACAAGTTTTTTATTTGGAGCACTACCTTCGTTTATAGTAATTTCATAAGTTCTTTTACTCAAAACATCACCTCACATAGTTAATACATTTAGTTTCTACATTATCTACAATAAATATTTTCTAATTCAAAAGAATTTAATGGAAAACAATACAATTTAATAAAAAAATGTGATGAAATTTCAAGGTGGGAGTCAACTGTCAACTTCTTTCAAAAGCATGCGGAGCATGCTTTTTTTATGTTATAATCTTAGGTAAAGTAATAATTTAACAAATGTTTCGTAAATTTCGAGGTGAAAAAAATGAAAATTGTACACACAGGAGATTGGCATATAGGAAAATTAGTTCATGGTATTCATATGACAGAAGAACAACAATATGTTTTGGATAAATTCATTGAATTTTTAAAAGAAGAAAAACCAGATGTATTAATCATTGCTGGAGATGTTTATGATAGGTCTATTCCTCCAGTTGAAGCGGTGGAATTATTAGATGAATTTTTGAGTAATGTATTAATCGACTTAGGGATAAAGGTAATGGCTATTGCAGGAAATCATGATAGTCCAGATAGATTGGCATTTGGAAGTAAGATTCTAGAGAAAAAAGGTTTATATATTTGTGGAGAATTAAAGGATAAAATTGAGCCTATAGTATTTGAAGACGAATATGGAAAGGTAAACTTTTATTTAATTCCATATCTTGAACCTGCTATTATTAGAGAAAAATTAAAGAATGATGATATAAAGACTCATGATGATGCTTATAAAGAAGTATTGAATAAAATAAAGTTAAATATTAATGAAGATGAAAGAAATGTATTAATCACTCATGCTTATTTAGGTGGAGGGGTTGAAGTCGAAACCAGTGAATCAGAGAGACCTTTATCTATTGGTGGAAGTGATATTGTATCAGTGGATTATTTTAAGGATTTTGATTATGTTGCATTAGGTCATATACATAAACCACAGAAGGTTAAATATAATCATGTTAGATATGCAGGTTCCCTTATGAAATATTCATTCTCTGAGTATAATCAAAAAAAGAGCTTCACTATTGTGAACATAGGAAATGATGGGTGTGATATTCAACTAGAACCTATACAGGTGAAAAGAGATATGAGGAAGATTAAAGGAGAGCTAGAACAATTGATTTCAAAGGATATATATAAGGATGGGAACAATGAAGATTACATAATGGCTATACTTACTGATAAAGGAGAAGTGGTTGATGCTATAGGTAAACTTAGAGCTGTATATCCTAATGTGCTGAGAATAGAGAAAGAGTCACTAGAGAGAATCAATGAAGGAGAGAGAACATCTGCTGGAGAAGATTTTGTAAAGAAGAATACTTATGAGTTGTTCAAGGAGTTTTATGAGAACATTGTTGGTCAGGACCTTGATGAGATAGAGGAGAATATTTTGAAAGAAACAATTGGTAATATTGAAAGAGAAGGGAGGGCACAGTAGTGAAACCCTTAAAATTAATAATAAGTGCTTTTGGTCCATATGGAGGGAAAGAAGAAATAGATTTCACTAAGTTAGGAAACAAGAGTATATTTCTTATAACAGGTAGAACTGGGGCAGGAAAGACAACTATATTTGATGGTATATCATATGCACTGTATGGTGAGACCAGTATAACAGAGAGAAATGCTGAGAGTTTAAGGAGTCAGTTTGCTAAGGAGAGTGAACTGACTGAGGTGGAACTTCAATTTAAATTAAAAGGAAAAGAGTATAGAGTTTATAGAGTACCTAAACAGCAAAGAGCTAAGAAAAGAGGGGAAGGGTTTATTGAGTGTAAACCTGAAGCAACTTTAGAAATTTTTAATGGTGAAGAGAAAAAAATAATAACGGGAGTAGCAAAAGTTAATAAGAAAATTGAAGATCTCATGGGGATAAGTGGAGAGCAGTTTAGGCAGATAATGATGATACCTCAGGGTGAATTTAGAAAGCTCCTTACCTCGGATAGCCAAGAAAGAGAACGAGTTCTTAGAAAAATATTTGATACCAAGATATATAGTTTGCTTCAAATAAAATTAGATAGTAAGGCTAAAGAGATATATGGAAGAATTAAGAATAAAAAAACATTAAGAGATGGTGCAATTTCAAGAATATCAATTGAGGAAAATCAAGAAAATGAAGAACTTATTAAAATACTAAATAGTGAAGATAGAAATATTCAGTATATAGTAGATGAAATGGAAAAATATATCCTTCAAGATAAAGAAAGTTTAAAAGAAAAAGAGCAAGAAATTGATAATATAAACAAAGGAATCAAGAAAGAGATTGAGATAAAAAATAAAGCTTTTCAAAAGAATAAGATTATTGATGATATAAAGGAACTTCAAATTAAAAAAGAGGAACTTACTGGTGAAAAGGAGATTTTCTTATCAAGAGAGGAAAGGTTGAGTAAGGCACTGCTCTGCGAAAAAATAATACCGCTTGAGATGAATGTTCTTAAAAGAGAAGAAGAGATTAATAACACTAAGAAGAAAATTGAGCTTGAGGATAGTGAATTAAAAGAATTAAAAGATAGAATCTTAGAAGAGAAAAAAGAATATACACAATTAAACACACAAGAACAGATAGAGGCGATAGAGAGAAAAAAAGAAGAAGTTATTATATTGAAGAAGTATATTGAAAAAGTAAATAAGATCGAAGAATTAAAGAAAGAATTCAAGCTGTATAGCTGTAGGCTTGAAGAATTAAGACAGTTAAAAATTCAGGAGACAGATAAAAGAGAAAAAATATTAAAGACTACAGAAGAAAAAGATAAATTAAAAGAGAAACTATCTAAAGAGTTAATGAGTTTAAGTGAGATAAAGGGTGACTATAACAATAAAAAAAGTACATTTGATGAGATTGCAATAACATCAAATGAATATGATGAGGTTTATGAGTCCCTTCTTCAACTATATAAAGAGAAAAAGCAGTATTCAGGGGAGTTAGAGGGCGTTGAGAAATGGATTTCTGAATTGGAATTAAAGAAAAAAGAATTATTTAATGAATTTATAAAATCACAGGGAAGTATTTTAGCTAAAGAATTACATCATGGTGAACCATGTCCTGTTTGTGGTTCGAAGGAACATCCTAATCCAACCAAGCATAATGCAGAGTCAATTGATATAGAGAGTTTAGAGAAGTTAGATCAGCAGATAAATTCTGTTAAGGAGCAATATAATACCTTAAAGAATAATTACTCAGTTTTAGACGAGAGATATAAAGGGGAAGAAAGGAATTTTACCAAACTAAAGTTAAGGCTATCAGAGAAATCATCCCTTGATAATATAAAAGAAATGAAATATAAAGAGTCTAAAGTAGAGTTAAGCAATAGAATAGAATTACTGAAAAATGAACTAGAAGATATTAATATAAAGATTAAATTAAGAGATGAAATAGAAGCAAAACTTTTAAAAGTAACAAAAGAAATAGAAAATTACAAAATAGAATACAAAAGTACAATTGATAATATAGAGGCATTATCTAAAGAATATGATAGTGTATTTAAAAAGCATTCTGAGAGTGAAGCAATGCTAAAAGAAATAGCATCATCTGTTCCAAAAGAATATCAATCAAGTGAGAGATTATCCACAGGAATAAAGGATAAAGAAAGTTTTGTTTTATCATGGGAAAAAAATATTAAGGAATATGAAAATAAGATTAAAGCTTTGGAGAATTCTTTATCATCTAAAGAGGGAAGATTGAAAACTTTACAACAATCCTTAGTAGAATTTGAAAAATCAATTAAGGAAATGATTGATAGTTTTAAGGAGGCTGTAAGTAAAAATTTCACGTGCAAAGATGAGTATGAGAAGAGTAAGTTATCAGAAGTTGAAATTAGTGAACTGAAAAAGAGTATAGAGAAATTTAACAAGACTATGGAAGAGGCTAAAGCAAAGTTAGAAGAACTTAATAAACATGTAGATTCTTTAGAAAAAGAGAATGTTGATGAGATTAACTCTAAAATATTGGAACTTGAGAACCTTAGAGGGGAAATTGATAAACAACGAGGAAAAATAAACTCAAGATTATCAAATAATGATAAGGCACTACAAGAGATAAAAAGTGTTTCGGAAGAGATAAAAGGCGAGGAAAAGGAATATAATGTTATAGGATATCTTGCAAAGGTATCAAGAGGTGAAAACTCTTATAGAATAACTTTTGAAAGATATGTTTTAGCAGCATTTCTTGAAGATATATTACATGCTGCAAATTCAAGGTTCAAGATTATGACAGGAAATAGATATTTACTATACAGGACAGATGAACTTCAGAGAAAGAATAAGCAGAGTGGACTTGAACTAGAAGTGTATGATAACTATACAGGGCAGAGACGACATGTTAAAACACTTTCAGGGGGAGAAAGTTTTAAGGCATCATTGTCAATGGCATTAGGCTTATCAGATGTTGTACAGTCATATGCTGGAGGAGTGAGACTAGATACAATGTTTATTGATGAAGGATTTGGTACACTTGATCCAGAATCATTGGATAGTGCAATAGCATGTCTTATAGATCTTCAGAAAAGTGGAAGACTTGTAGGAATAATATCTCACGTACCAGAGTTAAAAGAGAGAATCGATGCACAATTGATAGTAAAGGCAACAAATAAGGGGAGTAGTACAGAATTCAAGATTTGATAAGTGATTAAGGGGGAAAATTAAAATGGGTGAAATGATAAGAAAAATGTTTGGGAACTTTAGGCGATATTCTTTATTTTTACTGGTTCAGGGAGTAATTATTGCATGTCAGTTTACAATATTTAATGATGGAGCATCAGATATTATATCCCAGAGAAGTCTGAAATCGACTTCGGGTATATCAATATTAGGAGGGATTATTTTATTCTTTTTGTCACCACTTCTAGCTTCATATTTAGCTACAATTAACAAAAATATTCTATCAGGTAAAAGAAAAGAATTTGGAGCGGAATTAAGGGAAGCGTTATCTTATTATGGGAGTGTTTTAGGGGGGACATTTCTCATTGGGCTTATGATATTTGGAGTTATTTTTGTGAGTCTTTTAGTAGCGCTTATTCCTGTACTAGGAATACTAGGTGGTATAGCTGGATTAGTATTTATGATATATTTGGTTGTAAAATATTCAACAATTGCTGAATCCATAGTGTATAGAGAGTATGGAGTAACAGACGGAATGGATACATGTAAGGATGTTGCTAAGGAGCATTTTTGGGAGCTATTTCTTTTGTGTGTTCCAGTGGCAATATTAAATATAATTAGTGGAACAGTTGGAGGAACAGTTGTATTAGTAAGTATTTCAATTATAACAATGCTGTATTCAATATTTGCATCATACTATAGAATTACCCTGATTTCTAGAGTATATGGTGAGGATTACAATGAAGTTACTGGAGAAAAGGAAGATGAGTCTTCAGGGATTTAAAGATAATTGTCAATGGAGAATGATGTAGGTTCTGGCGTTTCTCAGAACCTACATTTAAATCATTAGAAGGAGTATTTTATGAAAAAACATAGACATATTTCTATAATTATTAAATTACTTACTCACGAAAAAGTAACTGCAAAAGAGTTAGCTGAACAACTAGAAGTGTCAACTAGAACAATATTGAGAGATATCGATACTATAAATGAAGCGGGGATACCTATTATTTCTTATCAAGGAAGAGATGGTGGATTTGGAATAATGAGTAGTTTTAAAATCGATAAGAACTTTCTTTCAAGACAAGAGGTTAGTACACTTCTAATGTCTTTGAGGGGAATTGAAAAGGCATACATATCTCAAGAACTTAGAAGCATTATGGATAAACTTGAACATATTCAGGACACAATACAAAACAGTGAAGATAGTAAAAATAATGTTTTGTTTGATTTCTCATCATGGGGGAAAAGTGGTTATACGGAGAAAAAAGTTAAGTGTATAAGGGATGCAATAAATTACAAAAATGTAATCCGATTTATGTATTTTAATGCTAATGGAACTTACACAGAGAGGGATATAGATCCAATTCATTTGTTGTTTAAGAGTACGTCATGGTATGTATATGGTTTTTGTAGGGTAAGGAATGATTATAGATTATTTAAATTGAGTAGAATTAAGAATCTAGAAATAACTGATGAATTATTTGAAAGAAAGAATATGGAATCATATGAATTTGATCAGGATTATTCTTATGGACATAATGAGCGTAAGAATGATAAGATTTTATTGAAATTCAAGAAAGAAGCGGTTAATAAGCTATGTGATTATATAGATGTAGAAGCCATGGAATTTAAAGAGGATGGCTATGTTTATGCTGAGCTCAATTTTCCTATTGATGAATGGTCAATAGGCTTCATATTGGGTTTTGGAGAAGAGGTAGAAGTTATTGATCCAGTATTTTTAAAGAATATCATTATTGATAAAGTAGAAAAAATCAATAAACTGTATAAAAGTGCAAATGATGAATAGAATGAATATGCCTTAGGATAATAGAGTTAGAATTTCAAGAAAATTTACAAATAGTTTCAAAAATGTTGACAAAATTGTAAGGTTGGTTTATAATAGCAATAGATCGAATAATTAAAAAGAGGGTTTTAATATACACGGGGGACGGTATATTATTCAAAAGAATGTTCTCTGAATACAGAATACTTTTTAGTAATATGCCAAATGAATATATTGGAAACAAATGAGAATCTTTCCTATTCGGAAAGATTTATTTTTGTTTACAGAAAAATAATGTATAGGTAAATAAAATTCTCATTTATCTCTAATTAGATATCCGCAGAAATTGTATATTTACGGTATGTATTAAGGGATTTTACTTGTAAAGTATAGTTTATAAGATTTATAATTGAATTAATAATAAGTTTTGTTAAAGGAGGATTAAAATGCACAAAAATGGAAATGTAAAAAAAACACTGTTCACAAATTACATTATATTCACAATAACCTCCTTATGTTTATTGATAGTATGCCTATTGGGTGGTGCCTTTTTATATTCCTCATCACTACAAAAGGGATCAAGAGATTTCATAAAAGTATACAATGTAATGGCTGAAGATATTGTAAAAAGTGATTATAAAAAAATAAATACAGATGATTTGGAAAAATTGAATGGATGGATTGAAATTGTAGATGAACAGGGGAATGTAGCATATTCTAGTGGAGTTGTTCAGAAGGTAAGAATGAACTATGGGCCAGGAGAAATATATGATCTTCTTGTAGATGAGAATGAAAAATATTTTATTACTAGCACAAAATTTGAAGGATATAATGGTATAAAATACCGACTCATTGTTAGAGTAGATAAGAAATTGTATTATGAACAATTCACAGAAGATTTTTTATATGACTTTATAGCATCACTAAAAGGTTCCCTTATAGTTTTTATTTTTTTATTCTTTTTAAATATTTATTTATTCTCTATATGGGTGGGAAAAAGGATTACAAATCCTTTGACTATACTTACAGAGAGGCTTAGGAATTTTGCTAAAGCAGAGAATAAAAAGAAAATTCATTATAACAATTCTGTAGAGATGGAATTCGTGGAAATTGCAGACTCATTTAATTATATGATAGATGAGATTGAAAGAATAGAAGAGGAAAAGAAAGAACTTGAGGATAGTAAGCAGAAATTGATAGTGGATATTTCACATGATATAAAAACACCAATTACAACAATTCAAGGATATGCTAAAGCAATTGCAGATGGAATTGTGAAGGATGAAGAGGATAAACAAAAATATTTAAATATTATTTATATGAAAGCAAGAAGTGTTACTGAACTGATTAATCTTCTTTTTGATTATGTAAAACTAGATCATAGGAGTTATGAATTGAGTTTTGAAAAGAAAGATATAAATGAACTGGTAAGACAGGTTATTGCTGAGAATTATGAAGATATAATTGTTAATGGATTTGAAATAGAAGTTCATATTAAAGATGAGAAGTTGCTAATTGATGTTGATTTTATGCAGATGAAGAGAGTAATATCAAATCTTATTTCAAATTCTCTCAAATATAACACCACAGGAACAAAAATCATAATAAGTGTAGATGATATAGAGGATTCAGCAATAGTAAGAGTTGGGGACACAGGAGTAGGAATACCAAAGGACATAAGAGGGAATATATTTGAGCCATTTGTAAGAGGAAGTAAAGATAGAGCTTCTAAGGTTGGTGGTAGTGGATTGGGATTATCAATTGTAAAGAGAATAGTTGATATGCACGATGGAACAATTGAACTTTATGATGAAGTTGGAGAAATGAAGAGTATGTTCCAGATTACATTACCGAAGAAAAATTCGAAATAATAATTAAGTGGAAATGTTAAAAAAATATAAAGTTTTATTAACAAATATGATTATCTCAAGGGAATATGATATAATGATAAAAAGTAAATAAAACTATATTAGGTGGTGCAGAAAACTATGAAAAAAAGTTCGGGGATTTTTTCCAAGTTAGTTTTGCTATTGACGGTAATTCCAATATTAGAATTATATATACTATTTAAACTTGCAGGAGCAATAAATTGGGGACCAACAATACTACTTGTTATTGTTACAGGGGTAGCAGGAGCATATCTTGCAAAACAACAAGGAAAAGAAATATTAAATAAAATAAAGATGGAATTAAGCAGTGGTAACATGCCAGGAGATTCATTATTGAATGGATTGAGTATTCTTGTAGGTGGTGTGCTGTTATTAACACCGGGTATATTAACTGACATTACTGGATTCTTACTAATAATACCAATTTCAAGAGTTATATTTATTAAATTTTTGAAGAGTAAATTTAATGGTATGATAAACACTGGAAACAGTAACTTTGTATATATAAATAAAGATGATTATAATGAACACTAAATAAAAGCGCTTAAAGGCGCTTTTAATCATTGTATAAAAATTCTAAAGAATGGGGTAATAGAATGAAGATTATAGTTTCACCAAGCAAGATACAACAGTTTGAGAGAAGAATATCATATAAAAATTCAAACCCAAAGTTTCAACCGGAGAGTTTTGAACTTAGAAAGATACTGAAATCAAAATCGCAAGATGAAATCACTAGAATAATGAAAATCAAAGGTAAAAAGTTAGAAGAAGTTCTTAAAATTTATGAAACTTCAGTTGAAAATTTGGATAAAGCCTGTGCTATTGAAGCATATACTGGGTTTGTTTTTAAGGAATTATATTTAGAAGGATATTCTGAAGAAGAACTTGAATATATGGAAGATAAGTTAAGGATATTATCAGCTTTATATGGAATTTTAAAACCCTTTGATAGTATAAATCCCTATAGATTAGATATGACTATGAAGATTTGTGATGAAAGTTTATATTCATTATGGACTGAAAAAATATCACAAGAATTTTCAGATGAAGAATTAATAGTGAATTTAGCTTCAAAAGAATTTTGTAAGCTCGTAAAAAGGCCAATGTTGACAATTGATTTTAAAGTAATGAAAGATGGGAAATTAAAAACAGTAGGTACATACGCAAAGAAAGCTAGAGGGATGATGTTACACTACTTGATAAGCAATAGAGTAGAAGATATCTCTAAAATAAAGAAATTTGATATGGATGGTTATTTTTTTAGTGAAGAAAACTCTAAGGATAATAATTGGGTATTCATAAAAAAAGCGTAAGGTTTTTAACCTTACGCTTTTTTTATCTCAGAAACGAGGATTGTAGAATTATCAACAGTTTCCTTGTGGAATTCAAAGTAATATCCACAGTTAAGTGTGTCTACAAAAGTACTTATCCACAATGATCTTAAATCATAGAATACATTTATATCTCCATCGACGTTATCCCAATAGTCTTTGTGAAGACAGTTTGAAACTTTCCATTGAAGCAATTCAGCTGTACTGATTGTAATGGATTTAACATTATCACATGGCATTCCATCAAGAATAAAATCATTTATTAATTTGTTGATGCTTTCTGGTGAAGTTATAGACGATTTATCAACAGAAAGAGCACATCTTTCGGCTTGAGCTGAGTAAACGCCTTTAATTAAATCCATTCCATCTTTATATTCTCTTATAATGTATGTGATTAAAGCTGCTTGTCTTGATTCAGCTTCCCCAATTCTTGCATGTAACCATCCGTGGATGTTGCTAGCATCGATTAATTCTTCAAGTGGTTTATTCTCTAATGGGCACCCAAATTTCTCATTTATAAGATGAACATAATTATCAATTTTATTTTCCTTAGAAGAATTTATAGCCTCTATAATATTCTCCTCTAAATCACTAAATAATCTAATTTTGTTGTAAAGCCAATGATGTATTGGTCCTAAAAATAAACTCATAATAAACCTCCTGAATTTTAAAAATTATTTTTTCCTTTTGCTGTGCTATATTTTTTAAACTACTTTTCTATGGTTTTGGGATTAATTTCATCATAGATTTTATAAACACCTTGGATAAATTTATCTAGAGTTATTTGATCTATGAAATCACCAAGTTTAGTTCCTAATTCTGCATTGTCATTATAGAATTCGTAAATTGATTCAACCATGTTAAAAGCCTCATCTTCATTCAAATTTGAAGCTATTTTATCAGAAAGTCTAGGATGATATCCAGCACTTCCGCCAGCTATCACTATATAACCTTCATCTTTAGTTCCGATGACTCCAATATCTTTTGAGTTAACACTTCCACAAGCATTACGACATCCAGCAACCCCGATTTTAGTTCTATTAGGTGTTGGAGCTCCATAAAATCTTTTTTCAAGTCTTAGTCCTAATGGAAGTGAATTCTGTTTCATTCTTTTGCAGAAAGTAGCTGGACACATCTCTACATTTTTAACTGAATATGGAGATAAAACTGCAGGCTCCATACCAAGATCTTTCCAAGCCTTTTCCACATCTTCTGCTTTTAAACCAATTATCATCAGTCTTTGACCAGATGTTAATTTTATAGATGCATTATACTTCTCAGCAACTTCTGTAATTTTTAATAAAGTTTTATGATTAACAAAACCTCCAGGTATTCTAGGGGTAATTGCGTAAGTTCTTTTATTATTTCTTATTCTTTGCAAAACTGCATATTTAGGCATTTTCATATTATCACCTCGTTATATATAAGATTAGTTTATTCACTAATTTCGATTTCATGTAAATTATAATAAAATTATATACAATAAATAAGAAAAAAGAGGTAACCTACGATACATGAAAACAGAAATTTTAAAAATAGGAAACAGAATTATAAAAAAATAATTAAGCTAAATTCTTGAAAGGAGAGCATTTTACTCCAAGAAAGTGAGTTTTGCATTAAATAGGACATGTGTTAAAATAGGGGGTATATACTAAACAGTTTAGTATATACAAACATAAAGTTTAAAAGATAAAGAAGGGATGAGGGGAGTGAATATTCAACAATTAGGGAGACATATTCTTGTTGAAATGTATAACTGTGATAAAGAGATATTAAACAATCACAAACTTATTGAGGGGTATATGAATGAAGCTGCAGAAAAATCAGGGGCGACAATAGTACAAAGTGTATTTCATATGTTCAACCCATGGGGAGTTAGTGGGGCTGTTATTATTCAAGAATCTCATTTAACAATTCATACTTGGCCTGAATATGGATACGCAGCTATAGATTTATTTACTTGTGGAGATAGTGTAGATCCATGGATTGGGCTAGATTATTTAAAGACAATGTTAAAAAGTAATAAGATAGAAATTAAGGATATTATTAGAGGTGAAACTAGTAAAATAAGATATTTTTCAAATGAGAGATTTCAAAATATGCATTTCAAACCAATTAACCTTGAAGAAAATAATGATTAAATTTTATAAAATTTTTGTTGACATTTATAAATTACATGCATATAATAAATATTAATCAGAGTGATGTACTCGGAATAAAGTGGTAAAGCGTAGAAAAAGGAAAGTAGTATAAAGGAAATATACAGAGAGAGATTTCAAAGCTGAGAGAGATCTTATAGGAAATTTATATGAAGTGCCCTTTGGAGTGTGTACTGAAAGGCTAGTTGGCTAGTAGGCTACACGGGGATTCGCCCCTTATAGCGATAGAGCATATAGGTGCTTGAAAAGTGGATACTTTGTATCAATTAGAGTGGAACCGCGGATAATACTTCGTCTCTTAATGTAGAAATGCATATATGAGAACGAGGTTTTTTTATTTTTATTTTAAAAAGTAGGAGAAATTTTATTTATTTTTTAGTAACTTAGGAGAAATTTTAAAAGAAAAGGAGAGATTAGATTATGTTTATGAATATTTTAGAAATGATAGGTAAAACACCGATTATTAAACTTAATAATGTAGTAAATGAGGATATGGCAGAAGTATATGTTAAATTGGAGGGGTTCAATCCAGGAGGAAGTGTAAAAGATAGAGCGGCGTTAGGAATGATAGAAGCTGCACAAAAAGAGGGGTTATTGAAGAGTGGAGATGTTATTGTAGAACCCACTAGTGGAAATACAGGAATAGCCTTGGCTATGATAGGTGGGTTAAAAGGACATAAGGTAATTCTTGTAATGCCTGATACAATGAGTAAAGAGAGAAGAGCTATAATGAAGGCATATGGAGCTGAACTTGTATTGACAGAAGGAGCAAAAGGGATGAAAGGCGCAATTGAAAAGGCGTATGAAATGGCTGAAGGTAAAGACGGATATTTCATTCCTCAACAATTCAATAATGAGGCGAACTCTTTGAAGCACTATGAAACTACTGCAGAAGAGATATATAGTGAAATATCAGATGTAGATTATTTTGTAGCTGGAGTAGGAACTGGTGGGACTATTACTGGAGTAGGAAGAAGACTTAAAGAATTGAATCAGAATATAACAAATGTAGCAGTTGAGCCTACAAATTCAGCTGTTCTTTCAGGTGAAGGGCCGGGATCACATAAGATTCAAGGAATCGGAGCTGGATTTGAACCGAAAATATATGATGGAAGTGTAGTGGACAGAATTATTACAATTAAAGACGAAGAAGCTGTTGAAGCTGCAAGAAAAATTGCTCAAAGTGAAGGGTTATTATTAGGAATATCGTCAGGGGCTAGTATTGCAGCAGCTATAAAACTTGCTAAAGAAGTAGGAAAAGGCAAGAAAATAGTAGTTGTTTCCCCTGATGATGGAGTGAAATATTTATCAACAGGTCTCTATTAAATAGAAGAAGAATAATAGGAGCTGAAGAGAATGAGATTTTTTAGAACTTTGAAATATGATATAAATCATGTGCTCCAAACAGATCCAGCAGCTAAGAGTTTTCTGGAAGTACTAATATTATATCCTCATATTCATGCTTTAATTGGATATAGAATTGCTCATGCTATTTATAAGAAAAAGTTTTTTTTATTATCAAGAATGATAAGTCAGATAAGTAGATTCTTTACAGGAATTGAGATACACCCAGGTGCACAAATAGGAAAAGGCCTGTTCATAGACCATGGAATGGGAGTTGTTATTGGAGAAACTACTATAATTGGTGATAATGTTACCATATATCAAGGAGTAACTTTAGGTGGAACAGGAAAAGAAAAAGGTAAGCGACATCCCACTATTGGAGACGATGTAATTGTTGGAGCTGGTGCTAAAATTCTAGGAAATATATACATTGCCTCAGGAAGTAAAGTAGGAGCAAATGCAGTGGTTCTTAAGGATACAAGTAAGAAATCCACTGCAGTAGGTATACCTGCTAAAATTTTGCCAAAGAGGCCTAAGGCGATTGACGATATAGAAGAGGATGGTAAGGTTATAAAGATATATAATGAGATGATAATATAAAGATTTAGAAACAAATGGAGAATTGATAATGTATAATGGAGAATGATTGACATTTCTCTTCGTGAAATTATAATTTTATTGTTTCTTGGACAATAGAGGTTTACTCGTTTCAATTAAATGAAACATTATATTTTAAATACAATATTTTATCAAGATAAAATGAGTAAAATCTTCTTGTGCTAAAGAAAAATAAGATATAGTTTCTGCGTAAGCAGAAACATCCATCATTCTCCATTATCAATTATCCATTATACATTAAAAAAAGCATGTGGAGCATGCTTTTTTTTATACCTACTTGACAATGCAAAGTAGCATTGGTACAATTTGCATATAGCTACTAAGTAATGCAAAGTAGGTGAAAAAAATGGCAAAAGATACTCAACTATTAAAAGGTATTCTAGAAGGATGTATTTTGAAGGTGATAAGTAAAGGGGATGCCTATGGATACAAAATCCTTGAGACTTTAAATGAATATGGATATAAAGAATTATCAGAAGGAAGTGTATACCCCCTTCTTCTAAGATTAGAAAAGAAAGAAATTATAAGAGTTGAAAGAAAAAAATCTCCTTATGGACCTATGAGAAAATATTATTTTCTAACTGATGAGGGGGAAGTATATCTTAATGAGTTCAAGAAAAACTGGAATGAGATTAGCTATATAACAAATAAAATCTTAAATGATTAATAGATTGGGGGCGATTAATATTAATAAAGTCGAAGAATTAAAGAACAATAGAGTTGGGTATGAAGAGAAGCTAACAGGGGAATATAAAAAGGCATATTGCAATGTAAGGAGATATATTTTGGGGAGTTCAGTATTAAAGATACAAAAAGAAGAGGTGATGAGTGATATTCTTGAGATGTTTCTTGATTATCAAGAAAATAACAAGGATATATCTTCTCTTTTAGGAGGAAATCATGAAGAATTTTGTGAGAAGACTATTGAATCACTGAGAACATCTAGGTTGGGGAAAATATATGGAGTAATTAAATGGTTAGAGATTTTCATTGTAGTGATGTTAGTTGAAATAGGAGTTGTTTTTGCATTCTCTATGATAGGGGTTGAAAAGTCTGAAATAGTTGATTTAAGAGATTGTTTAATACTACTTTTAGTGGGTATATTTTTAGCAACTGGTATTGGTAAATATAAGATGATTAATATATATACACCATGGAGAATGAATATTTATGAATTTATGAAAGATTTGAAAGTGTTTGTTTATATAGAGTTTGGATTAATCTTATTTGTGCATCTTTTCCTAAAAAACATAGAGTGGTATTTAAGCGGGGGGATGCTATTGAACATGGCATTTAGAGGTTTAATCTTATTATTTATAGTAAATATAATGAAAGTTATTTTTGCAAAGGGGATGAAATCATGAATATAAAACAACGAAATAGTCTTTATAATATTGCAACTGCTTTGGGAGCGGTAATCACATTTATTGTAGGATACTTGGGTGTGTTAGTAATTACAGATAGAATGGAGTCAATAGGAAGACACTATGGATATGGATTTATTTGTATAGCGGTTATTTCAGCAGTGCTGACTTATTTTATGTTTTTGAAAGGTAAGATGTGTAAGTTGATAATTGAGATTAAGGGGGAGTGGGGTAAGGAAATTAAGAAAAAGAGAAAATTGGATCAGGTTAGCAACATATTTAAAAGTATAGTTGAACATCGCAATAAATCTAGTGAGGAATTTTATATAGATGATCAAACTTGGTTAGACTTAAATGGAGATGGTATTTATAAAAAGCTTGATAGAAGTTATTCCTTTTTAGGGGAAATTGGAATGTATTTTATGTTGAGATATCCATTGCTTGATAAGAAAAAGATATTAAGAAGAAAAAACATAATTCAGTGGTTTGAGAAAAATAAGGAAAAAAGAGAAGAAATTCAATTTGCTTTTGCAAACATAGGAAAAGATAAGGAGTATCTATTATCATCATATATTTTTAAAGAGAATAAAATGGAGATACATAAAAATGATCAGATGGCTATCGCTGTGTGTTCAAAGTTATTCTTATTAATAGTTCCGATTTGGTTCTTAGTTTCTGGAGGAGCAGCAGTGTTATTTACTGTGATATTATTCGTTGTAAATATGTTACTTTCTCTTAAATTGAAAAATGAAGTGGAGGGGAATGCTCCAATATTTTCTTTAATGGGTAAGATGATCATATCTGGAAATAAGATTGTAAAACAGATAAGTGGAGAAAGGGAATTTGAAGAGGGTTTTTCACAGCTGCAAAATATGTTAAAAAAGTGTGACGTCATAAGAAAAAATAGTTCTCTTTTGGTGAAAAGTGAAGTGCCTGGAAATGAATTATCTGATTTGCTAGCAGAATATTTTAATATAATGACCCTTAATAATTATAGAAAGATGGCAAAGGGCATAAAGTATATAAATAAGTATGAAGAAGAGTTAATAGAAATATTTATGTTATTAGGTGAAATTGAAGGGTTGATTGCTGTAGGTTCTTATAGAAAGAATATATCATATTGTTTGCCAGAATTTATAGAAGAAAATAAAAGCAACATAGATGCTGTTGAAATCTATCATCCTTTGGTTGAAAATTGTGTCCAAAATACAATAAATATTGCCCAGGGAATAATAATTACAGGGTCCAATATGTCTGGAAAATCGACATTTTTACGTACTATAGGAATATGCCAGTTGTTCAGTCAGACTATAGTAACAGTTCCAGCAAAGAAATTTGAAACTGGTTTGATGAAGATAATAAGTTCTATCGATATACATGACGATATTAACAACAAGAAGAGTTATTATTTCGTTGAAGTAGAAAATCTATTCAGGATAATTGAAGAGAGTAGTAAAGGGGTTCCGGTATTAGCATTAGTGGACGAAATACTTAATGGTACAAATCCAGTAGATAGAATAGCTGCGGCTACGGGAATACTAAAGTATCTAGAAAAACATATGTGTATCCCTATTGTTGCAACTCATGATATGGAACTTACTGGTAATTTGAAAGATAGATATAATTGTTATTACTTCACTGAAAAGGTTGAAGGTAATGGTATGGAGTTTGATTATAAAATAAATGAAGGGGTATCTGATAGCAGGAACGCTATAAAACTATTAAAGGTTGTTGGATATCCACAAGAAATACTTGAAAATATAATATGATATAGATAAACTACTTCGGAGATTTACTTATAGTAGAGAGAAAAAATGTGTGTAAAACACATAAAGTACACATTTTATTGCTAGAATAAAACATATAAGGATAGAAATATTAAATAAGACTGGAGGAATCAAAATGAAGAGAATATTTTCAATGTTAATGATTGTATTATGTGTGATAACATTGGTATCTTGTGGAGGAAAAAATAATTATGGTAAAGTAAATGCTAAAGATGGAAAGGAAGAATACACATCTAATGGAGAAGAAAATCCTGTTGCTGGGAGAAGTATAACAGAATTTAAAGTTAAAGATATTAATGGAAATGAAGTAACAGAAGAGATTTTCAAAGATAAAAAAATAACTATGATAAACATATGGGCAACATTTTGTGGACCATGCATAGAAGAGATACCATATTTGCAAGAGATATATGCTGAGAAGAAGGATGATGGGTTTAACTTAGTGGGTATAGTTTCAGATGGAGATAGTGAAGAAAACATTGAAATGGCAAATAAAATTCTTGATAAAAGCAAGGTTGAATACACAAATATATTAATGGGGGATAGTTCTTTAAAGGATATTGTTTCTCAGTTTGGATATGTTCCGGTTTCAATATTTGTTAACTCAGAAGGAAAAATTAAAGGGGTATTCAGTGCTGGAGCTGAAACAAAGGAAGAATATTTAGTGAAAATCAACAATCTTCTTAAAGAAGAGAGTAAAGATGAAAAATAGGTGGATTAGTGTTGTAGCGATTCTATTAGGTATGTATCTGATAGCATATGGGTTTACTGAAGGGGAAGTAAATACGGTATTTTCAAAAGCAATTAAAATTTGTTTAGAATGTATAGGGATTGGGTAGTTAAATATGAAAAGAAAATTTATTCAGTTTTTTAATACTATATTGATAAATGGGTATTTTAAAGGATTTTTATCAGGAAAAATATATCAGGGAAAACTTAAAAAAATTTGTGTGCCTGGGCTAAATTGTTATTCCTGTCCAGGTGCATTAGGATCATGTCCCATAGGATCATTGCAAGCTGTTTTAGGTTCTTATAAGTATAAGATATCAATGTATGTAACAGGATTTTTAATATTTTTTGGTGCATTGATGGGACGTTTTGTATGCGGCTGGCTTTGTCCATTCGGACTTTTGCAGGAGTTGCTTTATAAGATTAAAAGTGTGAAAACCAGATTGCCTAAATGGACAACTTACATAAAGTATGTGGTTTTACTAGTGTTTGTTATTATATTACCGTTAATGTGGACTAACGATTTTGGAATGGGAGACCCTACTTTTTGTAAATATATATGTCCAGCAGGAACTTTAGAGGGTGGCATACCATTATTAATATTAAATAAAGGTCTTAGAAGTGCTGCAGGTGTATTATTCACATGGAAGATTAGTATTCTTATTTTAATAATAATTGCGAGTATATTTATTTTTAGACCATTCTGTAAAGTTTTATGTCCATTAGGGGCAATATACGCTCTTTTTAATCCAATAAGTTTATACAGATATTCAGTAGATGATAATAAGTGTACAAAGTGTGGAAAATGTTCTACGGTTTGTAAAATGGATGTGGATATCTATAAGACCCCTAATAGTACAGAGTGCATAAGGTGTGGAGAATGTGTTGAGGAGTGTCCAACAAGTGCAATAAAAAAAGGAATATTAAGTGATAAATAGTGGAATAAAAAATAACACTCTTTCAAAAAATACTATATTGAAGGAGTGTGATTTTTTATGAACAATAATCCAGAATTTGATTTCATTGAGAAACTTCCCCCACAACATCAGGACAGGAAACCTGGGATTGAGAGTGTTATGAATCCTAGACCTATTTATGATAATGAAGCGTATAAGCACTGTGGTAAGTTAGAAGGTAAGGTTGCAATAATAACAGGTGGAGACAGTGGAATTGGGAGAGCAATATCAGTGGCATATGCTAAAGAAGGCGCAGATGTTGCTATAGTTTATTTTGATGAACATGAAGATGCAGAAGAAACAAAGATGCTTGTTGAAAAAGAAGGAAAGAAATGTTTGCTTATAAGTGGAGATATTGGAGAGGAAGAATTCTGTAATAGTGTGATTAAGAAGGTTATAGATAAGTTTTCCAAAATAGATATTCTTGTTAATAACGCAGCTACGCATTATGAAGATACTGATATAAATGGTATATCTAAAGAACAACTGATTAAAGTATTTTCCACTAATGTATTTTCAATATTTTATCTAGTTAAGGCTGCAGTTGATCATATGAAGCCTGGCAGTACAATAATCAATAATGCATCTGTAACTGCTTATAAAGGAAATGTAGACTTATTAGATTATTCCTCATCGAAAGGTGCTGTAGTGACATTAACAAGATCTTTGGCGTTAGCATTTGCAGATAGGAAAATACGGGTAAATGGTGTTGCACCTGGACCTATATGGACACCATTAATTCCATCATGTTTTAAGGAAAAAGATGTTGCTGAATTTGGGACACAAACACCTCTTGGAAGAGTGGGGCAGCCTGTTGAGGTAGCGCCTGCATTTGTATTTCTGGCATGTAATGATAGTTCTTATATAACTGGGCAGATGATTCATGTTAATGGTGGTTACATAATAAATGGATAAGTTTTTAGGATTATTAAAAAAATCACTGTGTTTAAAAAGAAGAAGATTATTATAATAATGCTTCATGGAACAGTGGTTCAAGTTGTAATTGAATAAAGTTATAAAAATAGCTGATTAAGGTATTAAGTTACTCTTTGGTCAGTTATTTTTTTGAAATAGTATTCTAGTAAAAGCTACTAGTAAGAATTAGCAGTTTTTCGTATAATAGTAATATAAAAAGAAATTCTTTAAATGTAAGTAAAGATATAGCTTTTTATCAGATTTTATTTTAAATTTTTTTAGTTAGAAAGGAGCAATAAGAGACAATTGATAAGTAATATTAAAAACATATTTAATCTATCAGGTTTATCGTACGAAGAAGATTTTGAATTATATTGTCAAAAAAGAAATTTGAATACAGGTAAGAAATTATTATTAATAAGTATTATGTTAGAAATATTATTTTGTATTCCCTTTTTGTTGAAATATAATTTTAATTTCAGTATCATAATCACAAAATTTTATTTTCAAATGTATATGGCATTAATAGTGATATGTATTATTGGCATAATAATTATTAATATTTCAAATAAAAAGATTAGAGAATATGACTATAGGATAAATATGGTTATTGATATTTATTTCTTTTTATTTATAATTTGGGCAATTATGATTAGCGGAAAGGATTTAATTAATGGTGGATCTTCTATAGTATATATTGAGATGATTTTATTTATATCAGTATTTTTTTATATAAAACTTAAGGACCTTTTAACAATATATATTTTAACTTATTTTGTATATATATTTATGATAAGGTTCACTGGAATTAGATTAGGAAGAGTGTATCCTGAGATTATAAACTCATTTGCTATATTACTGATATGTCTATTTGTATCCTATACAAAGTATTTGATGGCGATGAAAACTCATGTTCATTTAAAAGTGATTGAAGAAAAAAACGAGAAATTACAGTTGATGAATGAGGAACTATATAAATTGTCAATATTAGATCCTTTGACTCATTTATATAACAAACAGAAATTGAAAGAAGTAAGTACACAGGAGTATAATAAGTCTGCTGTAAACGATACTGAAATAATGTATTTAATGATTGATATTGATTATTATAAAAGATTTAATGATACATACGGACATATTGCTGGGGACGAATGTTTAAAAAAAATCTCGGACAAGCTGTATTCAATTATCAATGAATATAACGGGTATATAGGAAGATATGGTGGAGAAGAATTTTTAGTGATTTTACCTAATGTAGATTGTGTCGATAGTGAGCATATGTTAAAAGAATTAATTGAAGAAGTAGAAAAGATGAAAATAAAAAATGAAAAATCAGAAGTATCTAATTATGTGACAATAAGTCTAGGAGCGTATAAAGGAATACCAGATAAAAAAGATGTATCGGATGATTTTATTGAGAATGCAGATAGAGCCTTGTATAAAGCTAAAAGTAACGGTAGAAATAGATATGTTATAAATAGTAAGTAAGAAGCCCATGCTAAAAAGCATGGGCTTTTTCAACATCTTGTTTAAGGATAGTGCTAAATAACGATAGTTGAGTAAAAGTGAACCACAAGGTTAGTGAAGCGTATGAAAAACGCCTTTTGAATTTATTTATTTAGGGTAGTGTTGCATGAAGGACATTTTTTAGTGTTGGAATCATATGTGAATGAAATGGAACAGTTTGGACACTTAAAAACATTATCTTCTTGAGAAAGTAGTTCTTTAGTTGCAGTATTATCTAAATTACCATTAGGATCATTAATCATTGATATATATTTGTTTAGCTCAAAATCATAATCATTTGTAATTGATTGAAGGCTTGTAACTAAGGTATCTAACTCTTGAAAAGAATTAGTTAAATCCTCAATTGTATTGGTTAAATAACTTTTTTCATCTTCTGAAATGGAGTTCATAACAATATCTTTATTTTTAATAAGTTTTTTGATATTGTTCTTTATGGATGTGATTTCATCTAATAGATTATTAGTTGTATCTTGTCGTCTCTTTGAAAGTGAAGAAAAAGTGCTGCTGTGAATGGCCTGCAAACTATCATATGATAGGATATCTTGATTTTTTGACATAAAAAACCCCCGTTATATAATTGATAATGTAGAATGGTCAATGATTGACCATTCTATATTTGGTTTTAAGGCACGGTAGTGCCTATTTTATGCTAAATCTACCCAATCTAAAGCTTCTAAATAGGCATCACCTAAATATTTAGGATCAATATTAAGTTCATGAGCATATTGTTCCACTTCTTCCCAATGGGCATTTTCATAAGCCTTTACAACGTTAAGGATTTTAAAGAGATTATTATTAGATGTTTCAAATAAGGCTGATTTTACATCCTCAGAAACAAATAAATTTTCAATTATAGTATCAAGGGATACATTAAAAAGTCTGTCCATTAAGGATAAAACACCCATAATAAAAGCATCGAAGCTTATCTCTTTATTATCTGTTTCTTTTGCAATTAACTCTGAAAACTTACCACGTATTATAGAAAGTTTAAATAGTTCTGGTGGACAGTTAGTTGCTTCAGATTGAATAATAAGATAGTATAACCACTTTTTAAGTTCTGCTTCTCCTAACATGCATATAGCATGTTTTATAGTTTTAATTTCACTTCGTAAAGCGTATTTAGCTGAGTTAATTATTTTTAAGATATTATATGATAATGAAACATCTTTTTTTATAATATCTTCTAGTTCATCTAAGGTTAGAAATTCAGAACTTATTTTTCCTAATAGGTCTATTTTAGTAAGTGTAGACATGGGTATTTTTTTTGATTTTATTATTGAAGGCTTACTAAAATAATATCCTTGGAAAAAACTATAGCCTAAATCACGAGATACTGAGTGATCAGAAATTGTTTCTAGCTTTGAGGCTATAAACTTTATATTTTTGCTAGATAGCTTATTTACTAATAAACCTTGATATTTTATATCTGTAGATGAGAAATCAATTTTTATATAATGTGTTATCTTAAGTAAATCTATCAGATTTTCCTTAAAAACGAAATTATCAAATGCTAGTGAAAATCCCATTCTTCGTAATTCTAAACATCTGTCTAACAATTCTCTTGATGGGTTTATATCAGAAGAGATTGCGATAACTACTTTATTACTAGGTAAAAAGTCGAATATATTAGAAAATAACAAATTCTCTGTAAATTTTACAAAAGCTTTTTTTCCATGTGTTATTTTATCTATACCTATATCAACAAAAGCATTTAATAAAACTGATATAGTTGCCTTATCTAAGTCCTGGCAGTTACAAAAGTTTTCCTCACTTCCACGATATAATAATTCATAAGCAAAAACATTATCTTTTTTATCATAAATTGGCTGTCTAGCAATAAAAATATCCATTATTATGCCTCCGTAAAAATTAAAATAATTGTATAAGATAATATTACATAATAAATACATAAAATACAATAATGTAGTGAATAGTTACTTGAGGTTATTAGTATTAATGGATATTGTTTAAAACTATTTATATTAAAGTATATTAATATTAGAGAGTGTATTATACTATTTTTAGGTAAAAATATCTTATATGGAAATAACATAAACAACGTGATAATATTAAATTGTAAAAGTTAAAGGGAGGTTTTTATGAAGAGTAAGGTTTATTTTGTAAATTTAAGGGCTAAAAATCCTGGGGAAAATAAAATTAATAAGCTTAAAATGCTTTTTGATAAAATGGATATTGCATCTAATATTGAAAAGGATGATTTGACTGCTATAAAACTTCATTTTGGTGAGAGTGGAGGAGATGGATTTATAAATCCAATATTTGTTAGACCAATAGTAGATAAAATAAAAGAGGCTGAGGGAAAACCTTTTTTAACAGATACCAATACTCTTTATTCAGGTAGTAGATTCAATGCAGTAGATCATATGAATACAGCTATTGAACATGGATTTGTTCCCTCTGTAGTAGGAGCACCAGTTATAATATCAGATGGATTGAAGAGTGAGTACATAAAAGAAGTTGAAATTAATAAAAAACATTTTGATAAAGCAAAAATTGCTGGAGATATAGTTGATGCAGATGCAATGATTGTTATGTCTCACTTTAAGGGACATGAAATGGCTGGGTTCGGTGGAGCAATAAAGAATTTAGCTATGGGGTGTGCACCAGCTGCTGGTAAACAAGAACAACACGCTTTAAGACCATTGGTTGTTGAAAAAAAATGTGTAGGTTGTGGCAAGTGTATAGAAGTATGTCCACAAGAAGCTATAAAGATGAAGAATCATGTCTCTTGTATTAATAAGGGGAAATGTGTTGGATGTGGAGAATGTATGACAGTATGTGCACCAAAGGCAATTAAATTTGATTGGTCTACAGATTTATTGGAGTTCTGTGAAAAGATGGCTGAATATGCATATGCTTCAGTAAAAAATAAAGAGAAAAAAGTAGCGTATATTAACTTTCTTATGAATATAACTCCACACTGTGATTGCGTGCCTTGGAGCGATGCGCCTATAGTTCCTGATATAGGAATATTGGCTTCTGTTGATCCTGTTGCAATTGATAAGGCCAGTCTAGATTTAGTTAATAAACAAATTGCTTTAAGCAACACTCTTTTAGAAGAGAACGCTAATAAAAATGAAAAATGTAATTGTGGAAAAGGTCATTTTAATGAATTATGGGAAAATACTCATGGAGAAATTCAGATTTCCTACGGAGAAGAAATAGGAATGGGAAGTAGTGAATACGAGCTAATAGAGATATAATAAAGGATTGAATAATAATGATAGATGATAAAATTAGAATCAGAAAAAAAGAACATATAAGTGGATTTCTAAAGGGAGTAGGGGAAAGTGACAATGGATTTGGAGATGTAGTTCTTTTTAATAACTCTTTTCCTGAGTTAAACTTCCAAGAGATTTCTTTAGAAACAACTTTTTTGAATAAAAGTATAAGTGCTCCTTTAATGATAAATGCTATTACAGGTGGAACCAAGGAAGCGGAAGAGATAAATAGAGATCTAGCATATATAGCAAAGGAATTAAATATTCCTATGGCGGTGGGGTCTCAATCAATTGCTTTGAAGTATAGTGATGCTGTAAAGACGTTCATGTGTGTTAGAGAAATTATGGGTAAAGAGGGCGTAGTTATAGCAAATCTAAGTGCCAACAAGAGTGTAGAAGATGTTAAAAAAGCATTAGAAATGATTGAGGCAGATGGAATACAACTTCATTTAAATGTACCTCAAGAGATGTGTATGGCAGAGGGAGATAGAAATTTTAAAGGAATCATTAAAAATATAAATCATATAAAGGATAGCATTGGAAAGCCAATAATAATAAAAGAAGTTGGTTTTGGAATATCATATGAGACCGCAATAAAGCTGAGAGAAATTGGGATTGAATATATAGATGTAGGTGGAAAAGGTGGTACTAACTTTATAGAGATAGAAGATTTGAGATATGAATCATCTAAGTACAATGAATTTTATTCATGGGGTATACCTACAGCTCATAGTTTATTAATGACATCGACGGCCTACAGAGAATGCAATGTAATTTGTAGCGGTGGAATTAATAAAAGTGAAGATGTGATAAAATCATTAATCTTAGGAGCAGATATTGTTGGTGTTAGTGGGGTAGTATTAAGAACTCTTTTAGAAAATGGTAGAGATTCAGCACTAGAAGTATTGAGAGAGCTTATAAATAATATTAAAATATATATGATGTTATTAGGTAAAGGATCTGTTTGTGAATTAAAAGATAATTCTTATATGTTAAAAGGTGAGCTTAAAGAAATAGAAGAATATATTAAGAAATATTATGAGAATAATGGAGAGTAAAGCGCATAGTACAAGGCACCAGGTATAGAAATGGTGAGCTTGTACTATTTGCATATATATAAATATTATAATTATTTTACTTTTAAGAAGTGAGGCTTGTACGCATCTTCTGTAAGGGGATCAAATATAAAGTCTTGTGAAATAAGACCTTCAATTACTTCAGGAAGTGCTTCAACCGTTGTTGTTTTTGGTCCTAAGTCATGCATTAATACATTAGCTTTCTGAACATATTTAGCACCATTCAAAACAGATTTAACAATAACATCTTTTTTCTGTCTGTAGGCATTTGCATCTTTTGAATCAACATTCCAGTCAAAATAATTGTATCCTTCGTTAGTCATATCCTTAACTAACTCATTCATGAACCCTTTTCCAGAATATGACCAGCTTACTTGATTGTTTGACCCACCTGGAAATCTTAAGAGTTTTGCAGGTGCAGTTCCAGTAGTAGACTCAATGAAATCATTTAATTTATTCACATCTTCTTTGAAATTTTCAACAGAACTATATACATATGAATAGTCATGACTAAATGTATGATTTGCAATTACATGACCTCTATTAACTATTTCTTTATATAAATGTTCTAAACCTTCATGTCCATTAACAAAAAAAGTAGCTTTAATATTATATTTATCTAAAATATCTAATATTGCAAGTGTATTGCTAGATGGACCATCATCGAATGTTAAATAAGCTATTTTAGCTTTTGATAGCATTATTTCATATTCATTATTTTTTTCATTAACAGTATCTTCTAGGTTTTTAATATTGTTTGTAATTTCAATATTATCTTTTTCAGCATCATTTATTTTATCCACTAAAAGGTTGTATTCTTTTTTTGCTTTGGAAACTGTTGTTTGAGCATAAACAACATACCCTATTGATCCTGTAATAAGAAATAAAAATATGAAAAGTGATAAAAAACTTGCTCTGCGTTTTTTTCGATGATTATAATAACTTTTTCTCATTGAAAGCCTCCTGTAAATATCTTTTTATTCTGTACTAGTGATTAATCTTTGTATTTAATTCATCAATTTTTCCTTCAATCTCATCTAAACTATTTGTTATATCTGTTCTCTCTTTTTGAAGAGTATTTTTTTCGTTCTTAAGTGTATCGTATTTTTGTGTTAGAATTTTTGTTTCATCAATTATAGTATCCTTCTTTTTCAACATCATATATGAAAATGATACAGCACTTACAGTAATTAATAAAGTAATAATTCCTAATATTATTTTCTTCAATTTATATCCTCCCTTTATATTTATTTTCGACATTATTATAATACTTAATTCGACTAAATTGGTTACAAAAAGGTTATAATTTTATATGTTTATAAGAATAATGAAATCACAAGAATGATTTCATAAAAAAGAATATAATTCTAACATTATATATTAACATTCAAAATACTTAAATTAATTTTGATTTAGCAAAAAAAAATTAAGTTGTAATTATTTCGTAATCTTTTAAAAACATTAAATTGATATAATTTAATTAAGATAATGAAATAGAAAATATGAGGTGAGATGATGAACAAATTAGTAGCTTTAGCGGTAAGTACAAGTATTGTTATGAGTATTGTTGGTGGCATTGGAATTAATCAGAAAGTTGATTTAAATAAGAATGAAGTTACTAAAAAAATCATTTCAATTAATGACATAGAAAGTAAGGTCGTTAAATTAAATTATAATAAAATTAATGAAGATAATGATTATATAGAATATATGAGAACAAGCCTTCTTGATGAAATTGATATTGTAGATAGAGACAAAGCAATTAAGATAGTAGCAGATGAGTATGATTATGATGAAGCACAGATGACTGTTGGCAAAATGAATAATAACGTATATTTGGTGAATTTCTTTGATGATACAGAAAGTATTAATATTGTGAATTTATTCTTGATAGTTAACGGAAAGGTAATAGATAAAAAGTATAACGAAGATAATACATTATCCGTAAGCTTTGTTGAGAACTTTATGAAATATCAAGAGATTGATCCCGTACAGGAATATTTAGAGAGTATCATAGTGGCTAACCAAGAGGGAGATGAAGCTCTTGTGGCACAAGGAATATCAACAATGTTAAATGTTAAAAGTGGATATGATATGAAGAATGTTGAAGTTAGGAAAATAAATAACAACATGTATATTGCAGATTGTACTAATCAAGGTAAAAAAGAAAGATTAACAATTATGGATGGGGAAATAGTTGTTGAGAATAATGAAACACAGGTTTTAAGTGCACTTAATTAAATGTAGAATGTACGATTTGATTTTTACTTGAACAATAAGATTTAAAAGAATCCAGTATAAATTTAATTTATACTGGATTCTTTTTATACAAAAATTTATATACAGATAAAAGAGAATAAATATGTTGTTCTAATAAACAAAAAGATGTAGCTTCTGACCTCAGTCAGAAGCATCCATCATTATATATTATCCATTTGTTATAAAAAGCATTTTTTGCGTGCTTTTTTGAATTACTCCCCCATGAATAACTTGATGTCATCTTCAACAGTTCCGATTCCAGCGATTCCAAATGTGTCAACTAGTACATTTGCTACGTTTGGAGAAAGGAATGCAGGTAATGTTGGTCCAAGGTGAATGTCTTTAACACCTAAGTGTAATAATGCTAGTAATACGGTTACAGCTTTTTGCTCATACCAAGCGATGTTAAATGAGATTGGTAGATCATTAATGTCTTCAAGCTCGAACACCTCTTTTAATTTTAAAGCGATAACTGCTAGTGAGTAACTATCGTTACATTGTCCAGCATCAAGAACTCTTGGAATTCCACCGATATCACCTAAGTCTAATTTGTTATATTTATATTTAGCACATCCAGCAGTTAAGATAACTGTATCTTTTGGAAGTTGTGAAGCGAAATCTGTGTAGTAGTTTCTGCTCTTAGCTCTTCCATCGCATCCAGCCATTACGAAGAATCTCTTTATTGCGCCAGTTTTAACAGCGTCAACAACCTTGTCAGCTAAAGCAAGAACTTGGTTATGAGCGAATCCACCAACGATTGATCCTTTTTCGATTTCAGTTGGTGCTTTACATTTCTTAGCATGAGCGATAATTGCTGAGAAATCTTTGTTTCCTTCTGCATCAGCATCAATATGCTTTAATCCTTCAAATCCAACTACACCAGTAGTGTAAACTCTATCTTTATAAGAAGCTGTTGGAGGAACAAGACAGTTTGTAGTCATTAAAATTGGTCCGTTAAATTTCTCGAATTCTTCCTTCTGTTTCCACCAAGCATTACCATAGTTACCTACAAAGTTATCATATTTCTTGAATGCAGGGTAGTAATGAGCTGGTAACATCTCAGAGTGAGTGTAAATGTCAACGCCTGTACCTTCTGCTTGTTTTAATAATTGCTCTAAGTCATGCAAATCATGCCCACTGATTAAGATTGCTGGGGTATTTCTTACACCAATATTAACTGATGTGATTTCAGGGTTTCCGTAAGTTGAAGTATTAGCTCCATCTAAAAGTGCCATTACATCAACAGAGAACTTACCAGTTTCAAGAGTTAATGCTACTAAATCATCAGCAGATAAGCTATCATCAAGTGTAGCTGCTAGTCCTTTTTGAATGAATGCATTGATTTCAGCTTTGTCATGTCCAAGATTATTTGCATGATGTAAGTATGCAGCCATACCTTTTAGACCGTAAGTTATAAGTTCTCTTAAAGATCTAACATCTTCGTTTTCAGTTGCTAAAATTCCAACAGTTTCAGCTTTTAAGTGTAAATCTTCAAGTGTTGAAGCACTCCATACAGCGGCATCATGTAAGTTGATATCTTCTGTTTTACCTGTGAATATAGTTTTTAATTTATCAAAGAAAGAAGTTGTCTTATTGAAACTTTCAACTCCAGCAGTTTCAAGAGCTCCTTTGATTTCTTCTCTTAATTTTAGACCTTCTCTAACTTTTTCAATGATTATATTCTCATCAAAGTTAGCATTTGTTATTGTTGTAAATAAACTATCAACTACAAATTTATCAGCTTTTGCTATTGCTATATTATTTTCTCTTGCCATATTGTTTAACAAGCTAATTCCTTTTGCAACATAAATTAATAAATCTTGTGATTTTGCAGTTTCAGGTGATTTACCACATACACCTACTTTAGTACACCCAGTGCACCCCGCAGCTTCTTGACATTGGTAACAAAACATACTCATAATAAAATCCCTCCATATAATTTATAATTGATTAATTTGATTTTCTACTTTGTTAAGTTAGCGTGTTTCTCGTCTGTGTTCATCTTATGAATACATTATATGATTAATTTAGGTTTAAATCGGTAACGAGAGTTACATAAAATAAAAAGTTATGAAAATAATAATTGTTATTTTCAAGATTATAATAAAGAAGAGATTCTCATAAAGAGGAACTCTAGAGAATATTTATATATTATTGAGAGGTGAGGGGATATATGAGGGAATATAGCATAAAGCAGATTAAAGAAATACTAAATGACATTTTGAAAGAACAAGTATTTGGAATTCAGGCAATAGGGAATCATGAACTTAATAGACATCTTGTATATTGCTTCATTAGTAATAATGAAAAGATGATTTTTAAGATATATTATAAAAAACATAAGAGAAATAAAGAAGTTGGAGCACTAAGTATGTTAAAAGATTTATCAATTAGATGTCCTCATGTGTATAAAGTTGGTCAACTAAAATCAGGTGAAGAGTGGGCAATAATGAAATATATTGGAGATTATACTCTTGATGAGATTATACTTAACAAGGATTTATTAGATAAGCATTTATGTGAAATACAGAAAATTTTTTTTCAGGTGGGTAAAAACATTGCATTTATACATAAGCAGATGATAAAAGATGGGTTTTATAAAATTTATGAAAATGGATATAAGAAGCGTTATGAAAACTATGATAAGTTTATGATAAATAAGTTTGAAATATATGAGAGGTGGATAAGAAATAAGAGATACCCTGAAGAGGATATGAAATATATTGAAGAGGCATTAGGATATGTAAATAAGAATATTAAAGACCTAATGGGTATATGTGAATCATCACTAATTCACAATGACATTGATGGAAGAAATATAATTGTGAATATAGTTGAAGGAAAAATAAAGTTTTCTGGATTGATTGATTTTGAACAATGTTGTATTGATTATGCTGGTAGGGATTTAGTGTTCTTCTATAGAAGATATTTTCTTAACAAAGAATTTCAGGATAAAGGATTTGAAGAACAATTTTTAAGAGGATATGCAGAGGCGAGAAGGATACCTAAATATTTTGAAGAGAATCTTAATTTGCTTTTGATGATTGAAGGAGTTAGAATATGTAGCTGGACATATGGTATATTTCCAGACTACTATGAAGAGGGAATTAATCTTTTAAAATTATGTCTTAAAAAGGAGTAACGTGTAGTGTTATAAAATAAAAAAAAATAAAAGTATATGTAAATCATCCTGAGGAGTGGTATAATATACCTGTTGAGTTTGATATTTTTTTGTCAAACTCAACAGGTATATTAATTTATAGGGATAGAGGGTGTGTTTATGAGCTTTATCAATTTTACTGAAGCAAGGTGTAAAAATTGTTATAAATGTTTAAGAGAATGTCCTGTAAAGGGTATAAGATTTAAGGATAATCAAGCTGAGATAGTTGAAGAGAGATGTATAGCATGTGGTAAATGTTTTGAAGTATGTCCTCAAGAAGCAAGAAAAATTGATACCGATTTAAGCAAAGTGAAAGAGTGTATAAGCAACGGGAAGAAGGTAATTGTTTCATTGGCACCATCAGCACTTGGATATTTTGATATGAATTTTGTAGAATTAATCTCAAGGATTAAGATGTTAGGATTCCAAGAAGTGAGAGAAACAGCAGAGGGTGCACAATTTGTTATACAAAAATACAGAGAGCATGTCGAAGCTAGTGAAGATAAGATTTTTATAACAAGTTGTTGTCCATCAGTGAATTATCTAATTAGAATATATTTTCCTCATTTAACAAAATACCTTATGCCTTTTGAATCACCAATGATTGTTCATGGTTTAATGATTAAAGAGGAACAACCAGATGCAAAGGTTGTGTTTATAGGTCCATGTGTAGGAAAGAAAATTGAAAAAGAACAATTGAAGAAGAAAGAAAGTGTGGATTATGTTATTACTTTCGACGAATTAAAGTTATGGTTTGAAGAGATGACAGAGTCAACATATGAAATAGATGAAAGTATAAATGGAGATATAACAGAAGGAAGAAAATTCCCAGTAGATAGAGGAATAGTGATGGGACTAGCAGATAATTTGAACAATAAAGGAATAAAGCCATATGTTGTTGATGGATTCCAGAAGAACCTAGATATATTTAATAGTATTTCTAAGGGGAAATTGAAGAATGCATTTGTAGAAGCAAATATATGTATCGGTAGTTGTATAGGTGGACCTAGCATGGGTATTAGGGAAAGAGATTTCTATGAGAGCAATGATAAGGTTGAGCGTTTCATCACAGAATATGAAAATAATACAATGGAGATTAAAAGTGAATTAGGGAACAAAAATTATTTTAAAAGTCATCCCGAATCACCACTCCATGATGAAGAAGTTTCAAGAGAAGAGATAAACAGAGTTCTAAAAGATATGGGAAAGAATAATGAGGAAGATAAATTAAATTGTGGGGTTTGTGGATATACAACTTGTGAAGAAAAGGCAGTTGCAATAATTAGGGGGATGGCTGAGAAGGATATGTGTCTTCATTATATGAGGAGTAAAGCAGAGAGTCTTAGTAATATAATATTTGAGAATACTGTCAATTCAGTAATAATAGTTGATGGTGAACTGAATATATTAGAGATGAATCCTACAGCCCAAAAAACTTTTATGGCAAAGATAGGTGAATATAGAGGGGTACCATTAGCTTCATTAATGGATGATAGTGATTTTAAAGAGGTACTTCAAACAAAAGAGAATATAGAAGGAAAGACTGTTGAGAATAATCAATACGGTGTAGTATTCAAAGAAAACATATCATACTTAGAAAAACAAGATGTTTTAATTGGTGTAATGATGAATATTACAGAAGAGAAGAAAAATAAGAAGGAATTATATGATGTGAAGGAAAAGACACTTGATGCTGCCCAGGAGGTTATTGAGAAACAGATGAGAGTAGCTCAAGAGATTGCAGGGTTGTTAGGAGAAACAACAGCAGAGACAAAAATAATATTAAATAGACTTAGAAGAGTTGTGGCTGGTGAGAATGGAGCTGAGAAGTAATGGAGTTATTCGTTGATGTTGCAAGTAATAGTCTTAATAAGGTTAATGAGGAGTTATGTGGGGATAGAGTAGAGGTTGTAAAAGACGATGATACAACAATCATAGTATTAGCTGATGGTTTAGGTAGTGGAGTGAAGGCTAATATACTTTCTACACTGACAACAAAGATAGCTGCTACAATGATAAAAAATGGTGAAGATATATTTGAAACTGTAGATACCATTATAAATACTTTACCTGTTTGTTCAGTTAGAGGAGTAGCATATAGCACCTTCACAATAGTGATAATGAACAATAATGGAAGAGTATATCTTGCAGAGTATGATAATCCACCATGTTTTTTGCATAGAAATGGTAGAAGTATTGATATTGAAAGAGAGAAAATAAACATAAATGGTAAGATAATAAAAGTCAGTGATTTCACAATGCAAGAAGGAGATATACTTACATCAATTAGTGATGGGGTTATACATGCGGGTATAGGGGAAGTGCTGAATCTTGGGTGGCAATGGGACGAGGTTAATCAATTTTTAGCTAAGGTTTCACAGGGTAAAAAGTGTGCTAAAAATATAAGCAACAGTTTATCACAAGCCTGTTTGGATTTATATGGAGGTAGACCAGGAGATGATACTACTGTTGTATCAATTAAAGCAAGAAAGCCAGAATATGTTGATTTATTCACAGGACCACCAGAGGATCATAATAAGGATGAGATTATAGTTAAGAAGTTAATGGAGGGACAAGGAAAGAAAATCGTTTGTGGAGGAACTGCTGCGAATATTACAGAGAAGGTTTTACACAAAAAACTTAAAGTTGATATGACATGTATGACGGCAGATTTACCACCGATAGCATATCTTGAAGGTATAGATCTAGTAACAGAAGGTGTTCTGACACTAGATAGAACAGTGAAAATTATAGATAAATTAGAATTAGGTAAGATAAGTGATATTAATTCACAAGATCCAAATGGGGCAGAAATTCTGAGCAAAATTCTTGTGGATGATTGTACACACTTGACTCTATGGGTTGGAAGAGCTATAAATCCTGCACACCAAAATCCAAATTTTCCTGAAGGGCTTAATATTAAACTGAACATTGTGGATAAATTAATAAAGTGTATGGAGAAGTTGGGGAAAAAAGTGAAGATTAATTATTTATAGCCAACATAGTTGGCTATAAATATAATGGAGAATTGATAATGGATAATGAAGGATGGTTCTGACCGAGGTCAGAACCTACATTATGCTCCATTCTCCATTATGTTTTTTACGGGTTGTTTTTATCCGTATTTGGTTTCTTAACATCATTTGGTGTTTCGTGGGTAATACCAGATCTTTTTGGTGTAAAATGAGTATGAAGCATCTCGTGAGCTTTAGTCCCATAAGGTTCTCCTAGATACTCATCGTAAAGCTTTTTAATATATGGATTTTCATGAGATTTTCTTAATTCTTTATTAGCATCTTCTTTATAAATTGCTTCAATTCTCTTTTTAAGTATATCAGAGTCTCCATGGATATATGGTTGACCCCCACCACCAATACAACCACCAGGGCAAGCCATTATCTCAATAATATGATATTCAGCTTTTCCGGCTTTAATATCATTTAGAATTTTTCTAGCATTTCCTAGTCCATTTGTAACAGCTACTTTAACATTTGTTCCATCAATATCAATTGAAGCTTCTTTTATGCCGTCATATCCTCTAACATCTATAAATTCAATTGGTTCACCGGCCTTACCCGTTACCATTTCAGCTGCTGTACGAACAGCTGCCTCTAAAACTCCACCTGATGCAGCAAAAATATCACCAGCTCCTGAAGAGACACCTAGTGGATTATCAAAGTCTTCATCTTCAAGGGATGTAAAGTCAATACCAGCTTCTTTAATCATTTTAGCTAACTCTCGTGTACTGATAACTATATCAACATCTCTATTTCCCTCATATTCCATTTCAGGTCTATGTGCTTCGAATTTTTTTGCTAGACAAGGCATAACAGAAACAACGATTATGTCTTTTGGGTTTATATTCATTTTTTCAGCAAAATAAGTTTTTGTTATAGCTCCAAACATCTGATGTGGTGACTTACATGTCGATGGTATATCTAACATATCTGGAAAGCTGTGTTCAAGTAATTGAATCCATCCTGGACAGCAACTAGTTAAAATAGGAAGTTTTCCACCGTGTTGTAATCTATGAACAAATTCGCTGGCTTCTTCCATTATAGTTAAGTCAGCAGCAAAATCTGTATCAAATACACTATCAAAACCTAATGATCTTAAGGCTGCTACCATTTTACCAGTTACAATTGTTCCAGGTTCGTAACCGAATTCTTCACCAAGTGCAACCCTTACAGCAGGAGCTGTCTGCACAACAACATGCTTTCCTTCTGCGTTAATAGCATTCCAAACATCAGGGATATAATGAACTTCTGTTAATGAAGCAGTAGGACATACTGATACACATTGACCGCAGAATGTACAGTTTGTTTCTGCCATTGGAAGATTAAAAGCAGGTGCAACAACAGAGTTGAAACCTCTATAAACTCCAGATAGCACTCCAATTTGTTGAACTTCATTACACATAGTTTCACATCGTCTACAGTATACGCACTTTTCCATATCCCTAATAATAGAGTAGCTTGAATTATCTATTTCATATGTAGCTTTTTTTCCTTGATAAGGAAGTTCTCTAACACCAAGCTCTGCTGCAAGACTTTGAAGCTCGCAGTTTAAATTCTTTTCACATAGCAAGCACTCATGGGGATGATCAGATAATAATAGTTCCACAACACTTCTTCTAGCTTTTATAGCTCTTATTGAACTTGTATTAACATTCATTCCTTCAGCTACAGGTGTTGAACAAGAAGGTGCAAGATTTCTTCTTCCTTCTACTTCAACTACACACACTCTACAAGAGCCAGGATCATTTATTGTTCTATCGTCGTGCAGTTTAAAATAACAGAGTGTTGGAATATGAATATTAAGTTTCTTTGCCGCTTCAAGTATTGTTGTACCTTCGTCTACCGTAATTTGTCGTCCGTTTATTGTTAAAGTTACTTGATTCAAAATTTTCACCTCTATTTCAATTATTTAGTTATGGCGTTAACTGGACAAACTTGATAGCAAGTATCACATTTAATACATCTTTCTTGATCTATAACATGAAGTTTCTTAAGTTCGCCATCAATACAACCAACAGGACATTTTTTAGCACATCTAGTACAACCAATACATTTATCTGTAATAAAGTATTTAGATAAGCCTTTACAAGTACCTGAAGGACAAGTTTTGTCTTTTACATGAGCTTCAAATTCTTCTTTAAAGAAATTAAGATTACTTAATATTGGGTTAGGAGAGGTTTGACCTAATCCGCAAAGTGAAGTATCTTTAACCGTAGTACAAAGTTCTTCAATAAGACAAAGATCTTCTTCAGTAGCTTTTCCTTCAGTCATTTTTTCAAGGATTTCATAAAGTCTTGTATTTCCAATTCTACATGGAGTGCACTTTCCGCAGGATTCATCTAGAGTAAATTCTAGGTAGAACTTTGCTATGTTAACCATACAGTCACTTTCATCTAGTACAATCATTCCACCTGAACCCATCATGGAACCAATTTTATTTAATGATTCATAATCTATAGGAGTATCCAATAAAGAAGCAGGAATACATCCACCAGAAGGTCCTCCAGTTTGAACAGCTTTAAATTGCTTATTATCTTTAATGCCTCCACCTATCTCAAAAATTATCTCTCTTAAAGTTGTTCCCATTGGAACCTCAACAAGACCTACATTGTTAATCTTTCCTGCTAATGCAAATACTTTAGTTCCCTTAGAGGTTTCAGTTCCTATTGAATTAAACCATTCAGAGCCATTATTGATAATAGCAGGTATATTGGCAAGAGTTTCAACATTGTTAACACATGTAGGTACCTGCCACAATCCCTTTTGAGCTGGGAAAGGAGGTTTGTTTCTTGGTTCTCCTCTAAAACCTTCTATAGAGTTAATAAGTGCAGTTTCTTCACCACATACAAAGGCACCTGCACCATATTTTAGATCCATATCAAAGTTGAATCCAGTTCCTAAAATATTCTCGCCTAATAGTCCCCATTCACGAGCTTGGTTTATTGCAGTTTGTAATCTATTAATAGCTAATGGATATTCAGCTCTAATGTAAACATAACCTACACTAGCTCCAGTAGCATATCCTGCTATTGCCATAGCTTCAATTACACTGTGTGGATCTCCTTCTAATATTGAACGATCCATAAATGCACCAGGGTCACCTTCATCGGCATTACATACTATGTATTTTTGAGATGCTTCATTTATCTTTGTAAAATACCATTTACGGCCTGTTGGAAAACCACCGCCGCCGCGTCCTCTAAGTCCAGAATCAGTAATAAGCTGAATAACATCATCTTGAGACATTTCAGTAAGAACTTTACCTAGAGCTATATAGCCTTTTTCAGCAAAGGCTTCTTCAATTATTTCAGGGTTAATAAGTCCACAATTTCTTAATGCTATTCTGTGTTGCTTTTTATAAAAAGACATTTCATCTTGACGCGTTACCTTTTGTTTTAATGTTGGCTCTTCATAAAGAAGTGAATCAACGACTCTTCCTTCACATAAGTGTTCTTTTACTATGGTTTCAGCATCTGATGGTGTAACTTTTACATAGAAAACATTATCAGGGTCAATTTTTACAATAGGGCCTTTTTCACAGAAACCAAAGCAGCCTGTAAGAGAAACTGTAACATTATCTTTTAATCCAGCTTTTTCAATTTCTTTATTTAAATTACTAATAATTTCTTCACTATTTGCAGATTGACATCCTGTTCCGCCACAAACTAAAATATCTCTTTTTGTTATCTGAGAAGTATCAGAAATTTCTACTTCTTCATTTCTTCGTAATTTTAATAAGTCACGGTATTTTTCATATGTTTTTTGAAGTTCTTGGTATGAACTAATCTTATTCAATTATATATACCTCCTATTCCCCATATTCTGCGAGAACTTCATCTACTTGTTCTACAGTAAAGTGACCGTAAACTTTATCGTTTATAGTTACAACTGGTGCTAATCCACATGCACCCACACATCTAAGTACTTCAATTGTATACTTTCCGTCAGGAGTTGTTTGACCAGCATTTATTTGTAGCCTATTTTCAAACTCCTTTAATACGTCCTCTGCACCTCTTACAAAGCAAGCAGTTCCCATACATATACTGATTACATATTCTCCTCTAGGAACAGTCGTAAAGTAAGAATAGAAAGTAACTACCCCAAAAACTTTTGCAGTAGGAATATGAAGCTTTTCACCTATGAAATCTTGTACTCTATCAGGTAAGTATCCAAAAATTTCTTGAGCTTTATGAAGAACTTCAATTAGAGAATCTTGGTTTTGTGGACGAGTATTGATGAAGTCTTGGAGCTCTTTAAATTTTGATTCAGTTAGTTCATTACGACATGTCTTATGACTCACCAATTTATACCTCCTTATTCTAATGTAGAATTAAATTACCTCAACTTTATGTTGTGCTATCTATAGAAATTTATCCAAAATAATCATAATTTTAATATACAGATTTAGAATGTTTGAATATTGTAATTATATAAATGTTAGAATATTGGAATTATATATATGAAACCCCTAAAAAATTTTGTGAGAAATTATTTGATGTTTCTGATAAGTAGAGCGTCTAACTTTAATAGAGGAGTGATTTTTTGAAATATAAAAGATTGAGAGAAGAGTTAATTGTCTTAAGACTGGAGACTGGTGACAAAATAATGGAGAGCATAATGAAATGTTGCTGTGATGCGCATGTTAATTGCGCAAAAATAAGTGGTATAGGAGCAGGTGAGGAGTTTCATTTAGCTGTGTACAGAAAGAATAAGAAAGGATATAAGAGAAAGAGATTCAAAGGTGAGCATGAGATAATAGATTTAAATGGAAACATAACATTAAAGGATAATAAGCCATATATTCATATTCATATATCTATGGCAAATGAAGATATGAAATTATATGGAGGACATCTTGAAGAGGGAACTATAACAGCGACAGCAGAAATATTTATTAATATTATTGATGAGGAGAAGATAAATAGAAAGTATGATGATTTGGTGAATATTTATTTGATGGATATTTAGTAACTTTTTGAAAACTTTTTCGTATATATAAATATAATGAATTATTTAATAAAAATCCTTAAATATGTTCAAGAAGTCTTTACAAATAGAAAAAAAAGGTATATAATATCATTGATAACAAAGTGGTATTAAGTACTGTTTAATATATTTAAGATTAAATCATAACAAGGGAATTATTATTCGACATAAAATATAAAAACATATAAAAATTGAGAGGGAGAATTATGGGAAATAGTTTATCTAGAAAAAGGGAAGTTAGTATTCTAACATTTGGGGTAATGATTTTTATGATAGTTGCAATAGCATTTGCACCATTGATTTTAGATATGGTGGCAACTAGAGGATATGCAAATGAAGGCACAATAATTTATTATCCGAATAATACATTTTTATTCACAAGTAAATTATATTTTTCATTCTTAGGAGCTACAATACTTGGGGTAGGATATTTAGCTGTTAAAGAAATTAAGACAAGATTAAATAGAAAATAGCATATTATAAAGTGCACTAGATTAAATAGTGCACTTTTTTTTGTTGTAGAAGTTTAATAATTACTAATATATGGAATATATTAGTAAAAAAGAGTATAATAAAGGTAAGTGTCAAAAATTGGGGGAAGGGATATGGGGAGAATAAATATTGTTAAAGTAGAAAACAAAGCTCAGGAAAAAGCGTTTATAAAACTACCAAGAATAATTTATAAAGGTGATGATGCTTATGTACCTAACTTTGATTTCGAAGCTTTAAATACAATAAGGGGAAAGAATAATACTATCAAAGAGAGTGGAACATTTGAGCACATACTTGCATATGGAGATGGAGAACTTTTAGGAAGAGCTACTGTAGGAATAAACAAAGACATCAATGAGGCTAAGGGGATAAAAGAAGGATATATTGCTTTGTTTGAATGTTTTAATAATAAAGAAGTAGCCAAGGAGATATTCGCATATTGTATTAAATGGTTAAAAGATAGAGGTATGAATAGAGTATTAGGCCCATTATCTTTACCAAATGGAGAAGATTATAGAGGTGTATTAATCGATAACTTTCAGGAGCCGACTTTAGTTATGAATACTTATAACAAACCATATTATAAAGAATTATTTGAGGACTTTGGATTTAAGAAGTATTGGGATTGTTATGCTTATAAGTACAATGTAAAAGAGGGATTACAGGAGCGATTTGGTAAGTTGGTTCCATATGCTATGAAAAAATATGGATTCACTGTAGAACCTATTGATATGAAAAATGTTGACAGTGAAGTTGATGATATAAAAACTATAATAGATAAAGCTATGCCAGAAGAATGGATGGAATTTATACCACCAGATGATAATCAAATAAACATAATAAGAAAACATCTAGTGAAAATTGTTGATCCAAAACTTGTTTATATAGCTAGAGATGAGAATGGGGAGCCAATTGGGTTTAATCTTGCTCTTCCAGATTATAATCAACCATTAAAAGAAATAGATGGACGAGTTCTTCCCTTTGGCTTTATTAAGTTCTTAATGAGAAGAAAAAAAATTAACAGAATGAGATTATTTGTTTTATTTGTAATTCCTGAGTATAGAAAAAAAGGAGTTGCAGGAGCTATATATTATAATTGTTTTAGAGCATGTGAGAAAAAAGGATATGATTATGCTGAAGGCTCTACTATATGGGAATATAATGATGTAATGATGAGAGATGTAGTGAAGGCTGGAGCTAAGAAGTATAAGACGTATAGAATTTTTGAAATGGATTTTTAATTAAACACTAAAAAACATAATTGAAATAATGAATGGTTCTGATTAAAGTCGGAACCTACATTATTATTAGAGTTTAAGATATAAATATATTAAGGGGGAATAGATATTTTAAGTGTAATTATTGCTTTAGTATTTCTATTAATTGTTATTATAATAGGTACTATACGTATGAATGATTTAATGAATAAGAAGAGAAAAGATAAAAATTATATGAAGTTAGTGAATAAAGGGACTACATTCCTTAATAATGAACAATATGATGAGGCTATAGAAGCTTATTCTCTTGCAATTAAGTTTGATTCAGAAAAATTTTTAGGTTACAAAGACAGAGGTTTAGTCTATCTTGGGTTAAAAGAATATAATAATGCTGTAAAGGATTTCTCAAAGGCTATTGATATTTATACAGATGACGTAGATACGTATTATTCTAGAGGTATTGCTTTCTCTGAACTAAAAGAATTTGATAATGCTATTGAAGATTTTTCTAAAATTATAGAACTTAATCCACTTAATTCTAAAGGGTACTATGGGAAGGGATGCATTTATAGTAATTTAGAACAATTTGATAAAGCGATTGATGCCTTTTCGAATACTATTAAGCTGAATCCTGGTGATATGATGAGTTATCATTGCAGAGGAGGGATTTATTTTCAATTACAAGAATTCCTGAAAGCTATTAAAGATTTTTCTAAGGTTATTGAAATCAACCCTAAAAGTACTGAAAGTTATAAAAGTAGAGGAGCAACTTATTTTGAACTAGGAAATTTTAATAAGGCTATCTATGATTTTTCTAAAGTTATTGAACTTAACCCAAATGATAGTATTACTTATAATGGCAGAGGTTATGCTTATATACATACAAAACAATTTTCTAAAGCTATTCAAGATTTTTCAAAACTTATTGAAATTAACATTAATAATGAATTAGCTTATAATAACAGAGGATTTGCTTATATTCGTCTTAAAGATTTCTATAAGGCTAAAGAAGATTTAACTAAAGCTATTGAACTAAAGCCTAATTTAAACAAGGCTCATAAAAATTATGCTCATTTATTAATTAAAATTGGAGATAACCGATTGGCAGAGGAACATATAAATAAAGCTATTGAATTAGATTCAAATGATGGAGACTCATACATTATTTTAGGTGAGATTGATTTAATTAAAAATAACAATGAAGATTTTTACAAAAACCTAGAGATGGCCTTTGTAAAAGGCATATTTTTTGATGATTATTTTGAAGATGAAATTTTTGATAAGGTAAAAGGTAATGAGCGATTCAAAGAGTTAATTAATAAATATAAAAAGCGGTAACTTGATGAGAATATTTTGTATTGTAACTATTATAAAATACGGATTAAGGGAACCATGAGTTCCTTTTAAATCATGATATTATCGATATTATTTTAAAACAGAGCCTAATCATATTGTTCTCTGAACAATATGATTAGGCTCGTTTCATTTACAAAATCACTTAATCCCCATGTTTATCCACGGCAAAGCTGGATCTTCAGTAAAGTTTGAAACATTATAAAGGAATAAAACTTCGTTAATGCTGTTCTCATTAATATATTCCTTTAAGTTAACCTTATAATATCTAGGGTCTACCACATGTATCTCTTCGTAATGGGCTGATAAAAAAGGAATAAAGCAGTGAGCATATGAATCCTTTATTAACATTATTTTTTTATTATTTTTTTTATTAGTAGTTATTTTAAGTAGAGGATTATTTCCATTTAAAAAAACTGTATATTTATCTTTTTTATCTAGATTTTCATTAAAGTAAAAATTATCATAGGTTTCTGTTTTATTATTAAAGGTGATTTCAATATCTTCAAATGCATTATGGTAAAAAGTTATAATTTCATCAGGTGCTATATGGGTATTGTTAGCTTTAGAAAATAATGTTCCATAAAAGTTATCTGTTAATGTTTTTATTTCAAAATCTTCTAGGTTTATAGGTTCCAAACCTTTACTTTCCATAAAAGATTTGTATCCATAATATGCGCCGAGCATAGTCCAGTGGTGATCAGTTTTAAAATAAAGATATTGATCTTTATTTTCTAGAAGATAGTCCATAGGATTTATAAAATTAATTTCATTTTTAATCATTGAATTAACATATTCCATTAGTATCTTTTGATCATAATTAATAGCATATTTAGGTAGCTTATCTTCGTAGATTTTCACTGAGTTTGGAACTAAAAGAAAGTTTATAGGTATGTCACCAATGTAATTTTTAAATGTATTAATACTATCAATATTTTTATCAAGATTCTCTCCAGGTTTCTTAAACTTTTCTAGAAGAAAATCATCTTTTCCAAAATACACATTATTATTATCAATTTTAAGTGAGGCTCTTTCTGTATCAGATTTTATTCCAACCCAAAAGTCCCTAAAAGGAAATTGGTCTTGTATGTATTCATCGAATTTTTCAGTGAACTTTCCTGAAAAAAGAGTCTTTAAGCTGAATTTAGGAAACGCACTTAAATTTCTGTTTTCTAGTTCAGAAAATTTTCTATCTGGAATAATAATGTGAAATAAAAGTCCAATAATCATAAAAATTGAACACATAAAAGTAATAAATCTATTTGATGTTCTACTCAAATTATCACCATCCCTTTTTAGAATCTAAAGTATAGAAAAGGATTGTAGCTCGCATCAACTAGATAAGCAGTTGATAAAAACATTACAAGAAAACAATTAAAGTTAACTACAACATTTTCATACAAAGTGTTAAGTTTTGACCTTTTCATTAAATAATCATGAAGCTTTTTAAAAATAGGTGTTGCAGCTAATATGCTTATAATTAAAATAATTATATTATTAAAGAAGTAGTATACACTTTCATTATCCATAAATGAATTATTGTTTAAAGCAAACATAGATTTAATGTATATTACAACTTGAGACATGTCTTCAAAATAGAATAATACCCATCCTATAACAAGAATTAATAATACATAAATATGACTTAATAGGGGTGAGATTGTCTGAAGAATATCTTTTAATAAGAATCTTTCTAGTGCTATAAAGAATCCAAAGTAAATTCCCCATAAAACAAAGTTCCAGCTAGCTCCATGCCAAAGTCCAGTTAAGAACCAAACAATAATAAGATTTCTTATTGTTTTAAAAGTTCCTGATCTATTTCCACCTAGTGGAATATAAACATAATCCTTAAACCATGTTCCTAATGACATATGCCATCTTCTCCAGAACTCAGAAATACTCTTAGATATATAGGGGTAATTGAAGTTTTCACAAAAATCAAAACCGAATATTTTTCCAAGTCCAATTGCCATATCTGAATATCCACTGAAGTCAAAATATATTTGAAGCCCAAAGGCTATTATTCCAAGCCATGCTGTGATAACGGGGATATCTGTTAAAGTTGAAGTGCTTATTTCACTCCAAAGATAACCAATGTTATTAGCAAGTAAAACTTTTTTTCCAAGTCCAATAATAAATCGTCTTATTCCAGTACCAATTTGATCAAGGGTTTCCTTTCTATCATTTAGCTGATCAGCAATTGTTTGATATCTAACAATTGGTCCTGCAATAAGCTGCGGGAAAAGAGTAACGTATGCAGCTAATGATATGAAATTTTTCTGAACAGGGGCTTCACCTCTATAAACATCTATGGTATACGACATAGTTTGAAATGTATAAAATGATATACCTATAGGTAAGGGGAGGTTAAGAAGCTTGAAACTTGTATCAAAAATATTATTTATATTAAAAATTATAAAATCAGAGTATTTAAAAAATGATAGTAGACCTATATTAATAATAATTGAGGATAATAAAAAAGTTTTTTTAAGTTTTTTATTGTCCCAGTATTTATGAATCAACATTCCGTGAGTATAGTCAACTACTGAAGAAAAAATCATAAGTAGAATATAAACAGGTTCTCCCCAGGCATAGAAAATTAAACTCATTAAAAGAAGAATTAAATTTTTGAATTTTCTTGGGAATAAAAAATATAAGAATAAAGTAACAGGTAAAAAAACAAATAAAAAGGTTAAACTACTGAATACCATATTGCCTCCTTCATGTGCCTAAGTCATAGTAAAAGCCTGCTGATTATTCAGCAAGCTTTAATATTTCTTGATTATAGAGTTTCAACTGACTGAGAATTATTGTAACATTTCATCGAAGATCTTTTCAACCTCTTGAGGCTCATCAGTAACGATGTAGATTAAGTATTTACCTTTTTCTTTAACAATTCTATTTTGTACTTTCTCGTATTGATCAGGAAGGTATTGAGACCAAATCCCTTCTTGATTTTCAGCAGTCTTATCTAAAACTTTCTTTAAATTTTCTACTGAACTTTCATCTTTTGCTTTAAAAACAACAATCATATCTGATTTTACATTTATCATAGAGTATATAGCGTAACCTTCTTCAAGGTCCTCAGTATTAAGTTCCATTGAGTCAATTAAATATTGATTTTCATCGCTTGGTGTTGAAAGATCAGTTTTCATAAGTCGTTGAGCAGTAGGTAACTCTGCAATTTTATCAACCATCTCTTTTATTGAAATATCCTTAACAGTCTCTTTTTGACCACAAGCAGCAAATGAAATCATAACAAATGCTATCATTAAAATACTTAAAATCTTTTTCATATTATTATTCCTCCGTAGTTATATTATCTTTATTTTTTATAGTAAATATTCGTTTGTTATATTTACATAGCTATATACGACATGAAAATATAAAAGTTATATATAAAATTAAAAAAATGGCTATAAGTTTTTTAGGTGATACTTATAGCCATTTTTTAATGGTGAATTTAGAAATTTATTCATTTTTTATGTTTATCAGATTTATCTCTCTTTGGATTTGAGGATGGCTTTTTATTTACCGAATCCTCTTTGCCCTTTTCATGATTGTCTTTTTTATATTTTTTATCTTTTTGTAGTTCATCATCTTTTTTATTATTTTTAGAATCTTTATCATTATTATGATTAATGTTGTCTTTTTTGTTTTCAATAGATGAATCATTATCTTCAGTTGATTTATTATTTTCATTTGAGTCATTATGTTTAACTGAATCATTATTCTTATCTTTAGTTATGTAAGTATCTCTTTTATCTTCTTTTTTATTAGAATTATGTTTCTCTTCTGAGTTATTCTTTATGTTAGTATCTTTATTGTTATGTTCTTTTTTACTATTATCAGTATTTGAATTATCTTTTTTATCTTTAGTTATGTAAGTTTTCTTTTTTGCCCCTTTATCGGGAATACTTCCACTTGAATTCTTTTGAGAGGAAGTATTCCCTTTATTTTCTTGGGTTTTATCCTTGGTTTTAATTGAATTATTCTCATTTTTCGAGTTGAGTTTTTTATCAGTATTTTTATTGTTATTTTTTGACGATTCATGGTCTTGTTTATTATCAATACCTTTAAAAGTATTTTTGTCATCTGGTTTATTTTTATATGATGAATTATTCTTTTTATCATTATTTGATTTATCTAGATTTTTTTCTTTATCCTTTTTATTTTGTTTAGGATTTTTTATTTTATTTTCAGTATCTTTTTTAAAATCATCTTTTTTATCATCTTTAGATGGTTTATCTTTTTCTTTTTTAGGTTTAATTTCAATTTCATTATGAGAATCTTTTTTAATCTTGATTTTAATATGTTCTTCATTTGATTTATCTTCAGAACCTTTAATATTAACATGTAAACCTTCTTTTTCTACTTTTTCATAGAAGTTATCAAGCTTTACTTCAGAATCTTTTTTTCCTGTAAATGTAACATTAATAATTTTACCAGAAGAAATATATTTTTCATTAATGAAATTTTGCTCTTTACTTTCTTCAATAATCATTGAAAGACCATCATCAATTGTTTTGTTCTTTAAATTTGTACTCTGTAAAATTTGTTCACCATCTTGATTTAAAGGAGTAACTTTGATAATTCTATTAAATACATTTCCTTTAAGTTCAATTGAAGGATTGATGTTAACCTCAACTGTAGTTATAGGTGTAAAATAAAATCCTGTAAATGCTCCTAGAAATACAAGAAGGAGCAGTGATGCAGCTAATGAAGCAAATCTTAAGTGTGTATTTTGTTGTATAACTTGACCTGAATAAATCTCACCTATAGAAGGGGCTTTTTTCTTAGACCATACCTTAAAAAACTGACCATCATTTGTAAGAATTGCAGCTTTGTTATTATTAATTTCTAAAACCATACCAGTTCTAATCATTATTATCACCTGCTTTTATATTCAAATATGTTCTAACATGTAAATATTCATCATTAGATAATACAATTATCAATGTTAATAGATAATTACGCCATCTCTCGATGAACTTTCTTTTTTCATTAAAGATTTCTATAATCTTTTTTGCAGGAAGTCTTCTTTTGTTTTTTATATGGTCAACAATAGTATCATCTTTAGCACAGTTGAAAGCTAGATTTAAAAGATGATTTCTAGTGTCTTTATGTTTTGGAGATGAAGATATAAGTATTTCAAAGGAAATATCATATTTTGAAAGTTCCTCTTTTAAAACAGATATTTCATCTGCTCTATTCTTATTTTCCAACTTTTTTTCATGTTCATTTAATGATTGAACTACATCAATATAATCAAAATCTTCATCTTCTTTTTGAAAGGCAAGGTAAGGCGTATTTTTCCTTTTTCTAAAAAAATCATAAATAGAATTCCTTATTACCATTCTTGAGAAAGAATAAAAATTTCCTCTTGTATCTTCATATACGTCACATGACTTATTAAAAGCAATCATAGCGATACTTAGTTCATCGTCATTTTCCCAGCTTAACTTTCTATTACATATAGAAGAAGCAGATTTATATATGAAAGATTTATTTTCCTCAATAAATTTTTCTCTATTTTCTTTTTTTAATTTATCTTTATTAAATTTTAATCTTTTAAATGGTTCTAGTATTACCCCACTGATCAATGAGTAGAGAAAAGACATTAATATCACCTCTATATTTAAGTATACGATATAATCTTAAAGTTTAAGGGGGAATTTTTGTTTTTTTTGCATTCCAATTTAAGGTAAATATATTCCCACTTAATAATTATATCAAGAATTTTTGGTCGTGGTTTAAATTAATGTTGAAAATGTTTGTAAGTCATATATAGATAATAGTGTTGGAAAACGTTGTTAAATAATAACAAAAATGATATAATTTAACATAAATGAAGCTGATTTAGAATTGCTTTCATTTGTGTTGAATTTCCTAAATATGAGAAAGGAGGTAACAGTTATGAGGAGCTTTAAATTAATGTTTCTATTCTGGTGTTTTGGTATGCTGATATTTATGCCATCAGTTTATGCAGATATTCCTAATAAAACAGTAGTACTGGGGGATAAAGCATATAATTTTAAATATGCCAACTCAAAAGAGCATTATCCAGAAATTATTGAACAATTAATGTTAATTGACGATTATCAAATCTATCTTAAAGGGTCTGATGGCAATTGGTATCAAAATTCAAGTGGTAACATTGTTGATAATACAAATATTCCATTTGTAACCTATAAAAATGGGGAGGGGAAAATTACAGAGTATTATCATTATGATGGAGAAGAGTTTAAGTTAGAAGTTATTTCTGCATCATTTCTATCTGATAGTCAAGTGAAAATTATATTTAACAAGGAAGTGGATCAAGCGTCAGCATTGGATAAGAGCATGTATGTTGTGGATAGCAAAATTCTTGGAGACAATGATAGGATTGAATTATTGGATGATAAGAAAACCGTAGTTATAGTTTTGGAAAGTCCATTAGAGTTAGATAAAAAGCATAACATCTATGTTTCAGAGAAAATAAGTGACTCATATCATAATAGTATTGGTTCAGCCTATAAGAAAAATACGTTACTATTGAATGACTTTAGTAAGCTGCAAGAATCAACACTTAACAATGTGGATATTATTGCTACAGAAAAGATTTTTAGTTCAAAAGTGGTTAATGGAGATATTTATTTAAGTGGAAGTAATCTAAAGATTAAGAATTGTACTATTAAAGGTAAAATATTTGTTGATCCAGGAGACGAGGGTAATGTAGAAATAGCTAATGTAAAAGCTGATGAAATAGTTGTATTATCTGGTGGAGAAAATAGTATACATTTAATAGACTCAGAAATTAAGAAATTAAATATTATGAGTAAAAATAAAAGTAAATTAGTGAGGGTAGTATTAGAATCTAATACTAAAATTCTTAAAACATTTATTTCATCAAATGTAATCCTAGATGTAATAAACGGCGAGTTTGGAACAGTGGACATAGAAAATTTTTATATTGATGAAAAAATAGTGGAGTTAAGAGGAAGTTTCAGGGGTTCTATAGTATTACGGGGTAATATTAATTTAAAGGCAGCACATAATGCAAAGATTAAAAAAGTTAAAATAGAACCAGTGAATTTCAATCCTAGAATTAATCTAGAGGGTAACTTTGAATCTGTAGAAGTTAATAGACAGTCAAATATGAGAATTACTAGTGGTAAGGTAAAGAAGTTAATTGCTAATTCAAAAGTAATATTAATAATTCTAGAAGATGCTGTGATTGAATTGTTGGAAGATATCAGGGATAATGCTGAGTTTGAAGGTAAAAGCAAAGGGAGAGTTACTAAGATTAAAGGGAAAGATGATAAATCATCAAGAGATAAACCGCATGATAGTCATGAATATGAAAATGAAAGAAATAATGGAAGTGATTTTGAACACAACAAACCAACAGTAAGACTAAGTAATATTAATGATGTGAGTATCAATGTTGACCAAGAAAAAGCAATTGATTTATCTGTTGATTCAAATGTAAGAATAGAGGTTTCTTCAAGTAATAACGATATAGTAGAGACTGTTATAGATGGTCATACCATTCATTTGATTGGGAAGAACCAAGGACAAGCTTTAATAACTGTAACTGGAAGAAGAAATGGATATAAAAGTAAAAGTACAACATTCAATGTAACAGTAAATCCAAAAGAAATAATAAATCACGTGCCAACAGTAGCACAAACAATAACAGACCAAATAGCTAGAGAAGGTGAAGATGAAATAACTATAGATGTAAGCAAAACATTTATAGATGCAGATGGAGATACACTTACAATAAGTGCAGTGTCAGATAATGAAGAGGTAGCAACAGTAGTAGTAAATGGAACAGAGCTTGTAGTTACACCTGTATCTGAGGGAACAGCTGTAATAAAAGTAACTGCAGATGATAAGAAAGGTGGAACAGTAAGTACAAATTTCAATATGACTGTATTTGAAAACAAAACATCTGTATCTATTGATCAGTTTTTAGGTTATACAACAGTTAAAGTGAAAAATGCTACTGCTGAGGGTAACGATGTAACTATTAAAATAATTGATAAAAGTAACAATAGTATAAAGTACAATGAGCAACTTAAAATTGAAAATGGAGAGTGTAAATTTCGTGTAAGGCTAGAAGCTGGGCGATATGATGTATATATAAATGTTGTTAATAGTGGAGAGATAATTCAATCAACATTTACTGTAATAGGGGAATATGGAAATATTGAAATCTATAAAGATCAAGATGATACAGTAATTAGAATGATATATCCATATGCTGTAATGAATCCAGCTGTTGAGGGAACCACTGTAACTATTAAAATAATTGACGAAAGCAATAATTCCATTGAATACAACGAACAGGGTAAATTTCAGAATGGAGTATGTGAGTTTAGGATAAGACTAGAGCCAGGAGTTTATAAGGCGTATATCAATATAGTTTATTTGAATAAAATTCAAGCTAAAGGGTTTACTATTGATAATTAAAAATAAAAGGAGGGACTGATTGCAAAATCTGCAATTGGGATAAGCATGAAAAACAAATTTCTAAAGCGGATAAGTAGTTTTGTTGCAGCTGCAATGATATTTAGCAATCTTACTTTTATAGGTGGTATACAGAATGTAAAAGCTGATGAAGTAAGTAAGTTAGTAATAAGTCAGTATATTGAGACTAGTTCAGGAACATATCCAAAAGGAATAGAACTTTGGAACGTTTCAGGATCAGATATTGACTTTTCAACAACTAATCTCAGTGTATTAAAAGGCGGAAATGGTGGAGCACCAAGTAGTGTTTTTACTCTAAATGCAGGAAAGTTAGCTTCTGGTGAAGTAATGGTAATAGGTACTAGGGACATGGGGACTTATTTGGATGAAAATGGATTAAGTTCTGTGTTATATGAAGAAAAAACATTTCAATTTAATGGAGATGATTCACTTCAAATAGAGTTAAATGGAGAAATTGTGGATACTTTTGGTACTCCAGGAGAGGATCCAGGAAAAGCATGGAGTGGAAATGGTGTTGAGACAAAAAACACAAATATTCAATTGAAATCTGGAATTACTACAGGGGCTGATTCATTTGGATGGACAGATCCAAGTATAAGATTTGAGAAAGTGGCAGATGGTACAGATTTAACTGGTTTTGGTATTGCACCTGTTACGTCAAATCAAGCTCCTACAGTAGCACAAACAATAACAGATCAAATAGCTACAGAAGGTGAGGGCGAAATAACAATAGATGTAAGTGGAACATTCATAGATGCAGATGGAGATACACTTACACTAAATGTAGAGTCAGATAAAGAAGAGATAGTGACAGTATCAGTAAATGGTACAGAGGTTGTTGTTACACCAGTATCAGAAGGTTCAGCTGTAATAACAGTAACTGCAGATGATAATAAAGGTGGAACAGTAAGTACAGCATTTAATGTAACAGTAAATCCAGAAGTAATAAAAAATCAATCACCAACAGTAGCACAAACAATAACAGACCAAATAGCTACAGAAGGTGATGAGGAAATAACAATAGATGTAAGTGGAACATTCTCAGATGCAGATGGAGATACACTTACAATAAGTGCAGTTTCAGATAATGAAGAGGTAACAACAGTAGTAGTAAATGGAACAGATGTTATAGTTACACCAGTATCAGAGGGAACCACTAATATAACAGTGACTGCTAATGATAATAAAGGTGGAACAGTAAACACAACATTTAATGTAACAGTAAATGCAGCTCAAGCAGCAGATTATTTAACTGTTGAACAAGCACTTAGTGAAGCACAGGGTACAGAAGTAACAATACAAGGTTATTTGGTAGATGGCTTTAACACGCAATATGGTATAAAAGTAGCGGATATAAATGATGCACAAGTAGAAACATATATAGCTGTTAAACTAAATTCTGGAGATAGGGAACAGTTCAACCCTCAGAAGAATCCAGATGCACAAGGTGAAAAAGTAAGAGTAACAGGGATAAGAGATAGTTATTGTGGAGAGGAAGGTATCGTAAGTGTATCATCTATAGAATTTATTGATGATGGTTCAGGTTCTTTATCAGATGAAGAAGCAGTAGTTGGTGCTAAAGCAGCACTTACTTTAGGAAACACAACTTCTGTAACTACAGATTTAAATCTTCCAACAACAGGATTAAATGAAACAACAATAAGTTGGGAGTCAAGTAATACAGCTTTTGTAGCAAATGATGGAGCAGTAACTAGACCAGCCAATGGTGAAGGTGATGCAACTTTAACATTAACAGCAACAATTACTAAAGGAAGTGAAAGTGATACCAAAGACTTTACTGTTACAGTTTTAGAAGAAGGTGCTACACCACAAAATAATACTATAGCAGCAGCAAGAGAAAAAAATGGTGAAATCGTAACTGTAGAAGGTATCGCAACTTACTGTTATACAGATGGTAAAAAGGTATACTTCCAAGATGAAACAGCAGGAATATTCATTTATGATAGTGCAGGTGGATTAACTGTAACAGAAGGCGATAAGGTTCAGGTTACAGGAACAGTAACTTCACATTTTGATGTATTAGAAATAGTTCCTTCAAGTACAGAGGACGTAAAGATAATAAGTTCAGAAAACAGCGTTACACCAGAAGTAGTAACAATTGATGGAATAGTAGAATCAAAAGAAAGTATGCTTGTGAAACTTGAGAATTTAACAATAACAACTATTGATACAAGTGCTGATACAGTATTTGTAGATTCTCAGGGAAGAACAATTACGGCTTTTAAAGCAAGGATAAACAGTAGTATAGTAGAAGGTAATATAGTCGATGTTATTGCAATAGTTGATCAGTTCAAAGGAAACTATCAATTAAAAATAAGAAGTGAAAGTGATGTAACTGCAACTACAGTAATTATGACTGATGAAGAAGCAGTAGCGGGCGCTAAAGCAGCGCTAACATTAGGAAATACAACTTCTGTAATTACAGATTTAAATCTTCCAACAACAGGATTAAATGAAACAATAATAAGTTGGGAGTCAAGTAATACAGCAGTTGTAACAAATGATGGAATAGTAACTAGACCAGAAAATGGAAATATAGAAGTGACATTAACAGCAACAATTACTAAAGGCAATGCAAATGACACTAAGGAGTTTATTATTACTGTTTTAGAAGAAGGTGCTGATCCATATGAAACATATTATACTGATGCATATGGAAAAACTGGAGAAGCGCTAAAAGCAGCTCTAAATGATATTATAGATAATAATAATACAACCTTATCTTATGCTCAAGCATATGATGCTTTAGTAGAAACAGATGAAGATCCAAATAAGCCTGGAAATGTAATATTATTATATACTGGTCGTTCTGTTAATGGACCGGCAAAATATGCTGATGGAGCTGGTTGGAATCGTGAGCATGTATGGGCTAAGTCGCATGGCGATTTTGGTACATCAAAGGGGCCAGGAACTGACATACATCAATTAAGACCAACAGATGTTAGTGTAAATAGTTCAAGAGGACATCTTGATTTTGATAATGGTGGAAAACCTCATTCAGAAGCAACAGAGTGTAATTACGATAGTGATTCTTGGGAACCAAGAGATGAAGTTAAGGGTGACGTAGCCAGAATAATCTTCTACATGGCTGTTAGATATGAAGGTGAACATGGGGAAAAAGATTTAGAACTTGCAGACAGAGTAAATACTTATCCAAATCCTGAGCATGGTAAACTTTCAGTACTGTTAGAGTGGAATAAGCAGGACCCTATAAGTGAATTTGAAATGACAAGAAATAATATTATATATGAAAAATATCAGCATAATAGAAATCCTTTCATAGATCATCCAGAATGGGCAGATGAAATATGGGGAGAACCATCTAACATTACAGATGAAGAAGCAGTAATAGCTGCTAAAAATGCATTAACATTAGGAAATACAACTGAAGTAACTTCAAATCTAAATTTATCAACAATAGGCTCATATGACACAATAATAAGCTGGGATTCAAGCAATAAAGCAGTTATAGCAAATGATGGAACAGTAACTAGACCAATAAATGGTGAAGGAAATATAAGGGTAACATTAAAAGCAACAATAACTAAAGGAAATGCAAATGATACTAAAGACTTTACTGTTACAGTTTTAGAAGAAGGGGCTACACCACAAAATAATACTATAGTAGCAGCAAGAGAAAAAGTTGGTGAAATCGTAACTGTAGAAGGTATCGCAACTTACTGTTATACAGATGGTAAAAAAGTATACTTCCAAGACGAGACAGCAGGAATATTCATTTACGATGAAAATGGTGGATTAAATGTAGAAGAAGGAGATAAGGTTCAGGTTACAGGAACAGTAACAGCACATTTTGATGTATTAGAAATAGTACCATCAGGTATAGAGGATGTAAAGATAATAAATTCAGGAAACACTGTTACACCAGAAGTAGTAACAATTGATCAAATAGTAGAATCAAAAGAAAGCATGCTTGTGAAACTTGAGAATTTAACAATGACAACTCTTAATACAAGTGGAAATACAGTATTTGAAGATTCTCAAGGAAGAACAATTACGGCTTTTAAACCAAGAATAAATAGTAGTATAGTAGAAGGTAATATAGTAGATGTTATTGCAGTAGTTGACCAGTTCAAGGGAACTTATCAATTAAAAATAAGAAATGAAAGTGATGTAATTAAAGTAGGAGATGGAGACGGAGGTCATCCCCAACCTGGTGAAATAACAAAGATTAGCGAAATACAGGGAAAAGCACATATATCTCCATTAGTAGGAGACAAAGTTAAGATAAAAGGTATTGTAACAAGCGTGGTAAACGGACAATATGATAAAGGTTTCTATATTCAAGAAGTTATTGCAGATGATAATGACAATACATCAGAAGGTATTTATGTAGATTATTCTGGAATTACAAGCATTGGAATTAAAGCTGGTGACTTGGTAACTGTAAATGGTAAGGTATATGAAGAAAAACTTTATCCATTCGATAATCAACTTTCAATAACATATATAAAGAATGCTAGTGTAGAAATTGAATCAACTGGTAATGCTTTACCAGAACCAATTATTATAGGTGATAATGGAATTATGCCACCTAAAGAAATAATTGAAAATGATAGTTTTAGTAAATTCCAGCCACAAGAGGATGCTATTGATTTCTATGAAAGTTTAGAAGGAATGCTTATACAAATAGATAATGCAGTTGTTGTAGCCTCAACTGATAAATATGGACAAATAGTGGTAATGCCGGAAAATGGTAAAGATGCAGTTAATGAAAGAACAATTCATGGTGGTATAATGATAACTGCTGAAAAGACTAATCCAAATACAATTATGATTGATGATGTAATTATTGAAAATGAGCCATCGGTTAATGTTGGAGATAAATTCAATGATTCTGTTGTTGGTGTAATGAGTTATGGTTTTGGGATGTATAAGGTATACAATACACAGGTATTGCCAAGTGTTACAAGTGCAGGATTACAAAGAGAAACAACTTCAATTGAATTTGATGAAGATAAATTAACGGTTGCTTCATACAATATTGAAAATTTCTCAGCATTAACTGACACTGTAAAGGTAAATAAAATAGCAAACTCAATAGTTAATAATTTAAATAATCCAGATATAATTGGGTTGATAGAAGTTCAAGATAATAATGGAGACAAAGATGATAGTATCACAGATGCATCTAAAAGCTACCAAACACTTATAGATGCAATATCAAGTAAGGGTGGACCACTATATGCTTATACAGATATAGCACCTGTAGATGATCAAGATGGTGGAATACCAGGTGGAAATATTAGAGTTGGATATATATATAGAACTGAAAGAGTTTCTTTAAAAGAAGGAACAAGTGGAGACGCTACTACAGCAGTAGGCGTTACTAATCAGGGTAATTTAACACATAATCCAGGAAAAATAGTGCCTAATGACGCAGCTTTTGAAAGTAGCAGAAAAGCGCTTGCTGCAGAGTTTGATTTTAAGGGTAATGAAGTAATTGTTATTGCAAATCATTTCTGTTCTAAGAGAGGAGATAATGGATTATTTGGAGATGTACAACCTCCAGTTAGAGGTTCAGAGGTACAGAGACATGCACAAGCACAAATAGTAAATGATTTTGTGGATTCAGTTTTAGCAAAGAATTCAGATGCAAATGTTGTTGTTTTAGGTGATTTAAATGATTTCGAGTTCTCTGAGACTGTAAATATTCTTAAAGGTGGAGTAATGCACAATATGATAGATTCACTGCCTAAAAATGAAAGATTTACTTACGTTTATTCAGGCAATTCTCAAGTACTAGATAATATACTTGTAACTAATAATTTAAAGGATACTACAGAAATAGATGTAGTGCACATTAATGCTGAATTTACAGAAGAACAGGGAAGAGCAAGTGACCATGATCCTGTACTAGCTCAGATAGCTTTTGATTCAGATACAACTATCCCTGAAAAAGATATAGAAATAAAAGATGTTATAATTATGGATATAAATGGTAATGTATTAACAGAAATTAAACAAGGCGCAACTGTAGTAGTTAAAGCAAATATAAAAAATAGTACAGAAGATTCTGCAAATGGAACAGTTATTGTAAAACTAACTGACAGCAAGAATAAAGTAATAGGAATAGGATTTATAAAAGACACTGAATTGAAAAAACAAATTATGAATGAATATGCAATAGGATTTACATTAGACAATGAAACTTTAGGAAACTGTAAAGCTCAGGTTTATGTATGGGATGGATGGGATACTATGAACCCATTATCAGAAGCAGTTACTATTGACTTTGTAATAAACTATTAATAGTATGTATTACTTGTAAATGAAAAAAGGATGGTGTGTGAACACCATCTTTTTTCTTATATTCTCAGTTTATAATTCTCAACTCTCAGTTCCTTTTAGCGAATGTTTTACATGTCATTAAATTTTTTTTATTTTACCCCCTCAAATTTTCATATTTTACTCGTAAATATAAGTATAAGGATAATTTGATTATCAAAGGAACTTAAGGAGGAGTTAATTATGAAAAAAGCAGCAGCTATTTTATTAGCTATATCAGTATTGTTTAGTCAGGGGTATACAATTGCTAGGGCTGATAATGATGGAACAACTCAGATAGAGCAAAATATAACAGCAGAAGAGACTACTGCAACTGACGAGGAAACTGTTGAAGAAACAAATAGCCAGGACGCAGAAAGTGCTGAAACAGAAGAAAATATAGGGGAAGAAGTAACAGAAGAAGCGACTGAAGTAGAAAATGAAGAAGTAGAAAGTGGAATTTTACCAGATAATATTCTTTATGTATTTGATAAATTAGTGGAAGATATTAAATTGCAATTAGCTTTTGATGATGAATCAAAATTAGAAGTTATAAGTAGCATAATCCAAGAGAGATTAGCAGAAATTGAGGCTCTAGAAGGTGAAGAAGATACACAAGAGCTTATAAATAAATTAGTTCAAGACATTGAAGAAAAGATTGAAATGATAGATGAAACTGTAGAGGAAGCAACAGAAGGACAAGCAACAGAAGAAGCAACAGAAGAAGAAGCAACAGAAGAAGAAGCAACAGAAGAAGCAACAGAAGAAGAGGTAACTGAAGAAGAAACAACTGAAGAAGAAGCAACTGAAGAAGAAGCAACTGAAGAAGAAGCAACTGAGGAAGAAACAACTGAAGAAGAAGCAACTGAAGAAGAAGCAACTGAGGAAGAAGCTACTGAAGAAGAAACAACTGAAGAAGAATCAACAGAAGAAGATGCAACTGAAGAGGAAACAACTGAAGAAGACGAAGTTGACGAAGAAATAGATGAAGAAGAAATCGAAGAAGAAAATGAAAAGTTAGACATTTACAATAAGATTCTTTCAAAAATTTTAGAAAGAATTGAGAATGCAGAAGGTAATGAAAAATTAGAAGCTGTTTTCCAAATGCAAAGAGAGAAACTTGAATCTGTTAAGGAAATGGTTGAAAAGAGACATGAATTAAATTCAACAAGACAGCAACTTAAAAAGTCTGAAAATGAAATTAAAAAGATTGAGAAAAACCTTAAGCACCAGCTTAAGAAAAATAATTTAACTGAAGAAGAAAAGGCATTAATTGAAGAGAAAATCACTAATCTTAATGAAGAATATAAAAACATAAAAGAAGAATATAAAAACGTTAAAGAAGAAATGAATGAAGCTTTCCAATATAAAAAGGACATAAATAAAAAATATAGAGGTAAAAAATCATTTATAAAAGATGAAGAAGTTAAAGAAAAATTAGAAGAGGTACAAGAAGAATTAAAAGAAGAGTATGAAGAAGTAAAGGAAGAATATAAAGAGGCTGTTGACGAAATTGAAGAAGATAAAGAAGAGCTAAAAGAACAGCTTGAAGATGAAGATTTAACTGAAGAAGAAGAAATTAAGATTAAAGAAGAAATGAAAAAGCTTTATGAAGAGAAAAAAGACTTAGAAGAAAAAATGAAAGAATATACACATAAAGTTAAACAAAGAAAAGAAGAATATATGAAAGAAATAAAAGAGAATGAAGAAGAAATCAAAAAAGAGTATGAAGAAAGATTGAAGAAAGAAGAAAAAAGAAAAGAAGAATATACGAAAAAAATGAAAGAGAAACAAGAAGATAGAAAAAAAGAATATGAGAAAAAAAGAAAAGAGTATGACAAAAAAAGAGAAGAAATGAAGAAGAAAGAAAAAGATAACAAAGGGAAATCTAAAAAGAGATAGTGAATGGAAGCACAGGTGAAGTGGACAAACTATCATATAGTGATTGTCAATAGAGATAATATGTGAAATATAGTATAAAAAGGCACAAAGTTCTTATTTAAGTAAGAACTTTGTGCTTTTTATTCTTAGTGTTCTCTTCGCAATATTTTTTTTATTAATATTTTAAGTTTACTAGAATATCTTTTCTCACACACTATGCTCCCACAATGGGGACAATTGTCATATTTTGGAGGAACATAGCGACCGCACTTGCTGCAATAAATATATTTCATTGGGATCCCTCCTACTATTGATTACCAATATTTTACTATTAATATAAGCAAAAAGCAACTGAATTGACAGTGTTTTTGAGTAAAACTGAATTATATTTTTGAATAGAAGGGAGAATAATTTATAAATAAAAGAAATAGAATTGAAAGTGAGTGTAGTTATGAAAAATAATTTCATGGAACAATTATATCTTGATAAGGTAAGGGAAAGAGTGATTGATGGGTCATATATATATGGAAATGGAAAACAAATGCTTAATATTGTTTGTGAAAATTTAAATATGGATAAATATATAGCTAATGATATTGAGAAAAAAATACTTAATGAGTGTATAGATACTATGGGGAATAAAATGAGTTTATCATTTACAGAAAATGAAATAAGTAAAATGTTGTTGTTAAATAATGATGAGAGGATAGCTATAAATTTAAATTCTTTGAGAGAGATAAAGATGAGAATAGATGCCAAATATTTGTACATAGGAAGTTTATATGAGTGGGAAAAGCCTATAGTAGAGATAAAAAAAAGAAGAAATATATTTAAAATACATATAGATAGAATTATATATAAAGATAAGATTATAAAAATTAAAGACTTAATACTGCCAATAAATATAGTACAAGGGATTGATGCAAGAGTACATATAATGAGCAATAATAATACAATGGAAATAGCTTTTAAAGAAGTTGAGATTGCTAATGAGATACGAGGATTGTTAAGAACTCTACATAACAGAAATAAAATAAAAAAAATACAAAATGTTATTGACAATGATTATCATTAGCAGTATAATAAAGTCATGATAAAGAACAAAACATACTAATATCCTTAATAAAAATCGCATTTTGACCAGATGCAAAGATAACAAGTAACATAGAGTAATGGAATTTATACCTCCAGAACAAATTAAAAGGCTTTGATATAAAAGTCTAAGTGACATAAGAAATGATAAAATTGAACAAATTACCTTTGATAACTTCACTGACCATGAAGTTTAATAAAAAAAGGTAGAAAGAAATATATTACCTAATATTGTTGAGGTAATGTAATATCCTCCCCAAAAGAACGGCTGACCACCGTTCTTTTGTTTTCTGTAAAATTAGAAAATAAAGAATTTTTAAAAGATATGGATATTGTTATTGAATTAACAATCCTAAAGTGTTACACTATTCTTGGAAATTATTATATATGAAGGAAATTATCTTACGTTTTCATAAAGACAATAAATTTTTGGAGGTGAAAAGCTTCAAAATATATTGAAGCTGAATATATGGTTACTATAGAGATTTGTGTTGGTAGTGCATGTCATTTAAAAGGTTCTTATCATGTTGTTAATAGACTTCAGGAAATAGTTAAGGTTAAATCATTAGAGAATGAAGTTGAGATTAAGGCTGCTTTCTGTTTAGGAAGATGTACTGAATCGGTATCTGTTAGAGTCAATGATAATAAAATTCACTCCGTTTCTCCAGAGCAGGTGGATGAGTTTTTTGAAAAAGAAATATTATCTTTACTAAGATAATTTTTTTATGGATACTTGTTAAAAAAATAACCATTTAATCAGGGCTATAGGAGGAAGAAGTTATGGGGAAGGGAAGCAATGTTGAGTTAATGAAATTTGAAAGTGATGTTCAACAGATAAAATATGATGTTTTGAAAGAAGTGGCTAGTGTAGCATTTCAGGGTATAGATTGTGATGTAAATAAGATTGCAAAAAAGATGGTACCAGGTCCTAAACCTATAAGTAGATGTTGTATATATCACGAGAGAGAAATTATTAGAGAAAGAGTGATACTTGCAAATGGTGGGGATATTGGGAATGAGAATATAATAGAGGTTATTCCAGCGGCATGTGATGAATGTCCTATAGATAGATATAAGATTACAGAAGCTTGTAGAGGGTGCTTGTCTCATAAATGCGCTAAAGCATGTCCGTTTAATGCTATAGAGATTGTTGGTGGAAGACCAGTGATTAACTATGATTTATGTAAAGAGTGTGGTAGATGTCAAAAGGCATGTCCGTATAATGCCATTGCTGATATACAGAGACCATGTATAAGGGCATGTGGAGCAAAATCTATTTCAATAAATGATGAAAAAAAAGCTGTTATAGATAATTCAAAATGTGTCAGTTGTGGACAATGTTCACAAGCGTGTCCATTTGGAGCGATAATGGATAAATCACAGATAAGTGATGTTATAAAAGATATAGTGGATGAATCAAGACAGCATAATATATATGCAATAATAGCTCCAGCAATAGCAAGTCAGTTTACTTTTGCTAATATTGGACAAGTAGTTAGTGCTATAAAGAAAGTGGGATTTAATGATGTTGTAGAGGTTGCACTTGGGGCAGATATTATTGCAGAGCATGAAGCAAAAGAATTTGCAGAAGTGATGGAAGATAAAGAATTTATGACAACATCATGTTGTCCAGCATTTGTTGAGTATATTACAAAGAATTATCCAGAGTTAATTGATAATATGTCAACATCTGTATCTCCTATGATAGCAACAGCTAGATTGATAAAGGATACAGATAAGAATGCAAAGGTAGCTTTCATAGGACCATGTATGGCTAAGAAGATGGAGGCAAAGAAAAGTGATATTGAAGATGGGGTAGATTATGTTTTAACATTTGAGGAATTACTAGCAATGCTTGATGCTGCTGATATAAATGTTAAGGAATGCCCTGAGGCACAACTAAATAATGGTTCTTATTATGGAAGGATATTCGCAAGAAGCGGAGGGGTAACAGAAGCCATAATACAAGCTATAAAGGAATATGACATACAAGGGGAATTTAAGCCTATTAAGTGTGATGGTTTAAAAGAGTGTGACAAGGCATTGAAAATGGCAAAGATTAAAAGGTTACAGGGGAACTTCATTGAAGGTATGGCCTGTGAAGGTGGATGTATCCACGGTGCTGGTTCAATCTCATTTGGACCAAAGAGTAAAACTATTGTAGATCAATATGGTGACAAGGCTATTGAAAAGAAAATAAAAGACTCATTGAGAATATTCAATATAGATAAGATAAAATTGCATAGGAAACATTAACTTCTCCTGAAGTAATAAAATATATCGTACTGAAAAACACCAGAATTAATCCAAAGGTTCTGGTGTTTTATTGTGTTTAAGAAACTTTTGATAATTTAAGTTTAAATTTGTATTCTACAGAAGAGTTTTTTTTCATGGTTAGTATAGTAATTGGAATATTATTTTTAAAATCTTTAGTATCTTTAATAGGGACAGATCTTGATGAGTTAATATTTCCAAAAGGTTCATTTGAGGAACTAATATCAGGTTGATTTGCTAGAAATACAATACACTGAGTTTCTGAATCTTTGAAAGTTATCAACACATAGGTGTGTTTTATATCCCTGCTTGTGGAAAAAGTGTTTATAGAATCTATTAATAGTGTTTTTTTAATTAAATTCCCGTCTATACATTGCTCTACCCATATGTGAATATTATATGTGTAGTCTTTTCTTAAACCATTGAGCTTAAATAAATATGATGAGTTTATATTTTGACTTCTAAGGAGGAGTCTATCAAGTTCATCTAATGGAATACTCTCAATGGTGATGTTCTTTGTAATGTATCTTTTTAGGTCATACTTCTCAATAATAAGGACTACTTGAGAAGTTATTAATAGTATTAATACTATTAATAAAAGAACATTATACTTTTTCATGAGACCACCTCACTTTAGAATATGCTGAAGATTGGGTAAATTCTATAGTATTACATGGAAAACTTAACTGAATGAAAAGTTTAAAAAAGCCCCGCAGGTGCTTTTTAAAACAATAATCTCCCCTATGATGACAAGAAATTACTAGAGGGAAAGAATCGATTTTGAAGAATTATATAATAATAGAGGATATAAAGAACTTGAAGAGTTTATATAGGAGAGCTGAATATGAAAAACAGTGGAGAAAGAATTTTTTTAAATAGAATAATTGTAATCTTAATAACTATGATATTGATAACGTCAGGGATAATGATGTATGTTAATAGGTTATTAGACTATAAGGTGGATAGTATGAAGCCTAATTATCACTTCTATTTCATAGGGCAGAATAAGGTAGATCCTTTCTGGCAGGAGGTTATGATAGGGGTGAAAGAGGGAGCATCAGAATATGATGTTATGGTTGAATATAATGCTCCTAGATTCACAAATATTGAGGAACAGCTTAAGTATATAGATATTGCTGTATTATCAAATGTGGATGGAATAATAACACATGCATTTAATAATGAGGACTATAGAGAGGTAATAAATAGAGCACAGGAGAAGGGGATACCTGTTATTCTCGTAGAAAATGATCTTCCTAATAGCAATATAGATGCTTTTGTTGGGGCAAATAGTTTTCAGTTAGGTGAGAAAGCAGCTAATCTCATGATTAAAGGAACTGGTGGGATAGCGGATATTGCAGTAATTGAGGGTGGTGGATATGAGGAAAATTCCTCTGCCAATGATAATAAAGTCAATGGGTTTATAAGTTCACTTAAGGATAATAATTTCATGAATATAATTGAAACAAAGTCATCAAAGCTTGGAATACTAAGTGCTGAGGAGATAACGGAGAATATATTAAAGAATAATGAGAATGTTGATGCTATATACACAACAAATTCCATAGATACTATGGGTGCTGCTCAGGCTATAATTGACAACAATAAGGTTGGAAAGGTGAAGCTTGTTGGATATGGTGATACTGAGGAGATAAAAAGACTTATTGAACAAGGTGTTGTTTATGGAACTATAATAGGGAACCCTAAGCAGATTGGTTTAAAGAGTATAGAGACTCTTGTTCAGGTAAAACAGGGAAAGAGTGTATCAACGTTTATTGATACAGGTTTTAGGATTATTAAATAGAGACAGTGGGTGATTTTGTGAAGGAGTTATTCAGGTTAAGTAGTTTTAGATCTAAAATGATATTGGCAATTCTTGTGATAACAGCGGTGTTTGGTGCTACAAACATTTACTCATATATTAATGGAAAAGAAGGTCTTGAAAAATTCTCACATATAATAGATGAATATGTATATCTTAATGAACTTGGAGAGGACATAATAACATTAGAAACAGAAGTTGAGAAGTATCTTTCTTCAAAGTCTTCCGCGGCTTTATTGAATTACTATAATATACATAGTAAACTCAGCGAAAAGGCTAAGGCCATAAGTCGAGATAATAGTTTTAGTGAGTATGATACTATGATGAAAGATATTAGTTATATGATAGATGAAATGTTGAAAGAAGCAGATGAGGCTATAAATGCAAAGCGTGGAAGGAGCAGTAGTGAATATAATAATCATTTTATAAGAACATATAAGATAAGTGAATATATAAAATTCTATGTAAATAATCTTCTTAATAATAAGCTAAAGACAGGTTCTATTGAATATGAGGTTATAAGCAGTAATCAAGAAAGGATCAATGTTTTTAATATTTTGTTTATTGTTATGGTTATAGTATTTAGTATAATAACGGCAGTGGTATTTACATACAAGATAACGCAACCTATAATTGATCTCTCTAATGCGGCTGAGCAGATTTCAAAGGGAAATTACGATATTGAACATATAAATGTAGAGACTCATGATGAGCTTAAAACATTGGCAACAGGTTTTACTAAGATGGCAGATAGTATAAAGCTTCATATTGAGGGTATAAAGACTCAAGCTGAGACAGAAAAGAGACTAAAGGAGCAGGAGATGCAGAACTTAAAAATGAAGAATCTTCTTAAGGATGCGGAACTAAAGTCACTCCAGTCTCAGATAAATCCGCACTTTCTTTTCAATACTTTAAATGCAGCATCTCAGCTTTCAGCCATGGAGGGGGCTGATAGGTCATCTGAGTTCATTTTGAAAGCAGCAGAGTTATTTAGATATAGTCTTAGAAAGTTAGAAGAACCTGTGACAATAATGGAGGAGGTTAATAATGTTAGTGCTTATATGTACATTCTTAAAACAAGATTCGGAGATAGGATAAGTTTCTCAGTAGATGTGGATGAGAGTGTTAAGGAACAGAAAATTCCTTGTACAATAATCCAACCTATAGTTGAAAATGCATATATACATGGACTTGAGGAAATAGAGGAGCATGGAGAGATACTTTTAAAGGTTAAAGATTATAATGATACCATAGAGGTGACAGTTAAGGATAATGGTGCAGGGATGGAAAAAGACAAGGTTATGGAGATACTTAATCCCAGCGGTGATAAGGGCAGCAGTGGTCATGTTACTGGAATTGGTACCCAAAATGTTATTGATAGGTTAAAACTTTTCTATGGAATAAGTGATACGGAAGACATAATTCATATAGAGAGCCAAAAAGGTGTGGGAACATCGGTTACATTAAAGATTCCAAAGGGCAATTTTACTAATATAAAAGGTTATGGGGTGTAGATATGATAAAGCTTCTTATTGTAGATGATGAATACTTAGCATTGGATTTTATAAAGTTTGTTGTGGAGAAGAACTTTGATGATATTGAGATAGTTGGCACAGCAAGGTCAGGAAGAGAGGGTATTGAGAAGGCGATAGAGCTTAAACCAGATGTGATTTTTATGGATATAAGAATGCCGGGAATAAATGGTATTGAGGCAATAGCTAAGATACAGGAGAGAGTTGATGATATTTATTTTATTATTACAACAGCATATGAATATTTCGATTATGCAAAAGAGGCGGTTAAGTTGGGTGTGTATGAATATCTGCTTAAACCAATTAACAAGGATAAGATGATTGATGTGCTAAAAGCTATTAAGAGAGAAATAAAGGATAAACGAGAAGCACTTCAAAGAGAGATGATACTTAAAGAAAAGGTAAATAAGGTGCTTCCTATAATTGAAGGTCAGTTTATTTACTCTAAGATGATAAATTCAAAAACAAAAGGAATTGCATTTTATCAGGATATGTTCTCCATGAATCTCAATTATGGATATACAATAATGGGGATTGTTAAACATAAGAAGGAAGATTCAAAGGAAGAGGAGATAAATGATAGCTTGATGGATCAAGAGTTCTTTGAAATATTTACTCATGAGATCAAGAAACTCACACCATGTCTTGTAGGATTACCTTTGGTTGACAGGGTAGTTGCATACATTCCAGTTAAAGAAATTGAGGATACGTATGAAATCAGAAATAGGTCAATAGATATAGCTCGTAAATTATACAAGAGAATAGATGATAAAATAAGAATAGAGTATAGAATAGGAATTGGAAGACCGTATACTATAGAGAACTTTTCAAACGGGTGTAATGAAGCTTATATGGCTGCGAATCTCCCAAATCTTCATAAGGTAACTCATTTTGAAGATGTTGCAATAACAACGGAAAAAGTAGATGATTACCCTAAGGTTAAGGAGAGTATATTAATAAATAAGACACTTATGGGTGATAAGGAAGGGGCTCTGAGAGCCTTCGAGAATCTTTTCTTGTATTTTACATCAAATTTCAGTGATGATCTTGATAAGATAAAATCTTATCTTATAGAGATACTAATACTGATGAAAAGAAATATACCATATGATATATTGCAAAAGGACCTATATGAACATAAATATCTTAGGAAACTTTTAAAGATTACAAATCTTGATGTGTTGAAGATGACATTTTCAGATCATCTTAAGAGTATTATTACAGGAATTAATGAGGAGAGAGAGCAAGAACTTCATGGAATAATTGCCAATGTTCTTGATTATATGGAGCGTAACTATAACAAGAACATTAGCTTAAATGATCTTGCTGAGGAGTTCAATATGAGTTATCACTATTTCAGTAAATTCTTTAAGGAATCCACAGGAAAGAAATTTGTTGATTATTTAACTGAGATAAGAATTGAGAAGTCAAAGGAATTACTGAAACAGGGAAATTTAAGTGTGAAAGAAGTATGCTATGAGATAGGTTATAGAGATCCAAACTATTTTAGTAAAGCATTTAGGAAGGCTACAGGAGTAACACCCACAGAGTTTAGGAAAAATTGAGTATATAATTTATGGGAGCGATTTTAATTAATGGGGGGATGTTGGGGTGAAGCAATTAAAGGTATTATTTATTTTAATATTAGTTGGAATTTTAACTGTTCTTATAACAATTACAGCATCTAAGATAAGTAGTATTTCTAAGATTGAAGATGGGAAGAAAGAACAAGAAAAAAATGTGAGTCGTAAGGTTAAAGTTGGATTTTCAATGGGGACTCTTAAAGAGGAGCGATGGCTAAAGGATAGAGATATCTTAATGGCTAAGATTCAGGAGTATGGTGGAGAGATAATAATTAAGAATGCCAATAATGATGATGATGACCAGATAAAACAGGTACAGTATCTTCTAAAACAAGGGATAGATGTACTTATTCTTGTTGCTAATGATCATACTAAAGCATCTACAGCTGTTAAGATGGCCAAGGATGCAGGGGTGAAGGTCATAGCATATGACAGATTAGTCCTTGATTCTAATGCAGATGTGTATCTTTCATTCGATAATGTAGCAGTGGGAGAGAAGATGGCTAAGGCAATAGTAAATAAAATTGCTAGATCTAAAATTATTATAATTCATGGAGATCCAAGTGATAACAACACTAGACTCATTAGAAAAGGTTATTACAATGTGCTTCAGGAGTATATTGATGATGGGTATATTGAGGTTATTGGTGAGTATTGGGCAGAGGACTGGATGCAGGAGTATGCATTTAATACAACTAATGAGCTTCTAGCAGAAAAAGTGAAATTTGATGGTGTAATTGCAGGAAATGATAGTCTTGCAGGTGGAGTTATAAGAGCACTTGCAGAACATAGATTAGCAGGTAAGGTATATGTTACAGGGCAGGATGCAGACCTTGATGGATGTCAGAGAATTGTTGAAGGTACTCAACTTATGACAGTATATAAATCCATGGAGGATATGGCAACAGCAGGTGCGGAAATAGCTATGAAACTTGCTAGAGGCGAAGAACTAGGAATAGAAGAAACCATCAGTGATGGAACATATGATATACCTTATTACGTTATAGATGTATATGCAGTAGATAAATATAATATTGATGAAACTATTATAAAGGATGGATTCCATTTGAGGAATCAGGTTTATAGGGAGAATTAACAAGCTCAGCCTTGTGGCTGGGCTTGTTTATTCTACAAAATTCAAAGCATCTTCAAAAACCGGTTTAACAACCTCATTACCATTCTTATCTATATAACCGTATTTTTCGTTAAGAATAACTACTGATAATCCATTGGAGAATGGGTAAGTTTCATCATATTTGGGTTTTACTATTACCTTACCATCTTTATTTAAATATCCTGATTTATCACCAGTATAAATTTCAATCATACCTTCAATACAATCACCGAGATAATAATATTTTGGTTTTATAACCCAATTACCAGAAGTATCAATCATACCTACTTTACAATCTAATTCAACTGCAGCAAGTCCTTCGGAAAAATGAGAAGTTAGACTAAATTTAGGCTTAATGACCCATGAACCATCTTTATCTATGAATCCAACTTTGGCATTTAGTGTAGCTGATGCAAGCCCTTCATGAAAGCTACCGCTGTCCTCAAAAATTGGCTCTATTGCCCATTCGCCAGTTTTATCTATATAGCCTATTTCCCCTTTTGAATTAGCCTTAGGGGCTAATCCTTCTGAGAAACCAAGAATGAGTTCGTAGTTGTTATCATCAGAAAAAATGAATGCAATATTTCCGTTAGTATCTATATAACCTTCTTTTTCTTCATCATTTTCATAATAGGAAACATAAGCTAATCCATCTGAAAATTCATGAATCGAAAAAAAACGAGGTTCTACAATCCAATTTCCTTCTTTATCAATTATTCCATATGAAGACCTAAGTCCAATGAACGCTCTATCATTATTAAAGAACATACCTGTTGAACCACTTGCATAATCACCTATAAATATAGGCTTAATAACCCAATCCCCTAGCTTATTAATAAAACCCCATTTGCCATTTTCAGCTTGTGCTTTTGCTAAGCTATCTGAAAATTGACAAACGTCTTTAAAACTCATAGTAGGATCTTTAACCCAATTCCCTTCTTTGTCGATAACACCCCATTTACCTTCATGCTTAACCATAGCCAGTGGTTCATCTTTAACATCCTCAATAGTGATTGTTTCTTCTTTGACTGAATTTAAAAGAGTACTTTTTTTATTTGATGGTTTGGTAGAATCACAACTACACAAATCAAACATCAAAAAAACTTGAATAAAGAATAAGAACATTAATTTTTTTTTTACATTTTTCATATTTAACACCCCCGAAAATCAATAAGTATTATATAGAATAAAAGGTTTCTTGTGATTGTAAAGAAAGTTTTGGAAATATAAATTTATGTGGATGCTTATTATGTTAAGCTATTTAATCTTATCTTACAAAATCTAAAGCAGTTTCAAATACAGGTTTAATAACTTCTTTTTACTATTTTATCTCTACAAAATTTCCAATACAATCATATTTAGCATCTATAACCAATTCGCCTTTTTTATTGATTACACCACACTTATTTTTAAGACAAACAGAAGCCAAGCCATTTGTAAAGTTGCTGTCATATTCAAATTTTGCTGGAGTAATTTCAGTACCTGTGGTATCAATAAAACCCCATTTTCCTCCTGAATTATAGCATGCAATCCCTTCATGAAAATCTAAGAGAGTATCATATATATAGGGTATAATTAAATTGCCATCTTTGTCTATAACTCCATCCTTATTAGTTTTGAAGGAAGTAACAATGGAATATCCGTCATTGAATTCAATGCTAGTGTTGTATTTAAGGTCTATTACTTTTTCTCCATTCTTATTAATAAAGCCGTTTCCGTTTTTAGTTTCTACATAGGCTAACCCTTCTTTGAATGGGAATGATGTTTGGTATATTGGAGGAATAATCCATTATCCGTAAATGTTTATAAAGCCCATTTTCCCATTATCGTTTTCTTTTGCTATGAGATCTTCGCTGAAATCAGATACCATTTCAAAACTATTTTGATCTTCAATTATTAATAATATTTCGCCATTTGGGTTTATGAATTCATAGAAAATATTATTTTTTCTGTGTAAGAAAGTAGCAACACCTTCATTAAATGGAGAAGCCCAATCAAATTGAGGTTCAATAACATAGTCGCCTGATTTGTCAATATATCCATAATCTTTGCCAGTTTCTTTTAATAAGGCACGTCCATCATTAAAATTAGTAGAATCAGATGGTTCATAGTCACTTTCGTTGAATTCAAATTTAGGTTTTATTACCCACTCACCATAAGGATTGATGTATCCCCATTCTTGACATTTATTACAGGCTAAAGCTAGTCCCTCGTGGAAATCTCTAAGCGCTGTGATATCAGATGTTGGGTCAAAAACCCATTCTCCTGAGCTTGTCATAACTCCCCACTTTCCATTAAATCTTGCAGGAGCAACAAGGGTACCTTCCTTTAGAGAGAGAGTATCAAGAGTACGTGATTTACTCTGTGTTGAGGAACAACTTATAAATGAAGTAAATAATAAAAGAATTAATGTAAAAGTAATAAGTTTAAATAGTTTTTTCATATAATCATCCTTTCTAAAATGTTGCATGGTAAGTTAAGCTTTAACATTCTATTGTATAGTAAATTGTTGTATATACGCAAAAGTTGGTTCAATCACCCATAATCAATCAATAAATTTAAAAGCAAGTTCAAATATAGGTTTTATTACATAATTACCTTCTTTATCTATATAACCATATTTTTCATCAGATTTCACTATGGCTAGGTTATTTGAAAAAGCGGAAGTTAAATCAAATTTAGCCTTAATTGCTAATTCACCATTTTTATTTAAATAGCCATATTTATTATTTATTTTAACTGATATCATCCCTTCAGAATACCCGTCTATCATCTCAATGTAATCGTGTTTTGGTTTAATAATCCATTGACCATTTTTATTAATAATTCCATATTTATTGTTTACTTCTACAGCAGCCAAACCTTCTTTAAAATAAGATACACTATCATACTTAGGTTTTATAGCCCAATCACCAGTATTATCAATGAAGCCCCACGTACCCTCATATTCTACGCCTGCTAATTCTTCAGAAAATTTACTTCCTCTATCAAACTTTGCTTCTATAACCCACTGTCCTTGTTTATTAATAAAACCTACTTTCCAATTATCATTTTCTCTTAATAGTAACCCTTCTGAAAAATAAGAGATAACATCATATGCATTTTTATCTTCCAATTTTAGTACCTCTTCTCCTTCTTTATTTATATAAAAATATCCTTGCTCACTGAGATATACATTAGCTAAGCCTTCTGAAAAAGAATATGCGTCAAAGAACTTAGGTTCAATAATCCATTCACCCTTTGTGTCAATAAGACCATAATTACCATTGATACATATAAAAGCTACTCCTTCATTAAAACCTAATACACCAAGTTCTCCGTGAGTAGGATTAAATTTAGGTTCTATCACCCAATCTCCCATCTTATCTATGAATCCCCACTTACCATTTGAAGATTGTGCTAGGGCTAAACCTTCAGAGGGAGGAAGCACTTTCTTATAATCTAAATTTGGTTCAACAACCCAAGTGCCTTTTTGATCAATAACGCCCCATTTACCGTCATATTTAACGAGTGCTAAAGGAATATCTTTAGCATCTTCAATTGAGGTGGTTTCTTCTTTGACAGAATTTAATAGTAAACTTTTTTTGTTAGATGGTTCAGAAGAAGTACAACTACACAAATCAAATATCAAAAAAACTTGAATAAAGAATAAGAACATTAATTTTTTAATTTTCACATTTTTCATATTTAACACCCCCCGAAAATCAATAAGCATTATATAGAATAAAAGGTTTATTGTGATTGTAAAGAAAGTTTTGGAAATATAAATTTATGTGGATATTTATTATATGTATACATTAATCTTATTTTACAAAATTCAAAGCATCTTCAAATACAGGTTTAACAACCTCATTACCATTCTTATCTATATAACCGTATTTTTCGTTAAGAATAACTACTGATAATCCATTGGAGAATGGGTAAGTTTCATCATATTTGGGTTTTACTATTACCTTACCATCTTTATTTAAATATCCTGATTTATCACCAGTCCATACTTCAATCATACCTTCGATACAATCACCGAGAAAGTGATATTTAGGTTGGATAACCCAATTGCCAGAAGTATTAATCATACCTTCTTTACCATCCAATTCAACAGCAGCTAGTCCTTCAGAAAAATGAGATGATAGGCTAAAGTTAGGTTTAATGACCCAGGAACCTTTTTTATCTATGAATCCAACTTTATCATTTAGTGTAGCTGATGCAAGCCCTTCATGAAAGCTACCGCTGTCTTCGTATATTGCTTCTATTACCCATTCACCTTTTTTATTTATATAGCCTATTTTCCCTTTGGAATTTGCCTTAGTTGCTAATCCTTCTGAAAACCCAAGAATGAGTTCGTAGTTGTTATCATCAGAAAAAATGAATGCAATATTTCCGTTAGTATCTACATAACCTTTTTTTCTTTGATCATTTTCATAATATGAAACATAAGCTAGTCCATCTGAAAATTGATCAATAGAAAAAAAACTTGGTTCTACAATCCAATTTCCTTCTTTATCAATTATCCCATAAGTAAAATCAGTTCCAGCAAATGCTCTATTATTATTAAAGTAGCCTAAATTTGTATTTGAAATACTTGAGTTATCATTAGAAAATCTAGGAGTAATAACCCAATCTCCCAATTTATTAATAAAACCCCATTTATCATTTTCAGCTTGTGCTTTTGCTAAGCCATCTGAAAATTGACAAACGTTTTTAAAACTCATAGTAGGATCTTTAATCCAATTCCCTTCTTTGTCGATAACACCCCATTTACCTTCATGCTTAACCATAGCCAGTGGTTCATCTTTAACATCCTCAATAGTGATTGTTTCTTCTTTGACTGAATTTAATAGTGAACTTTTTTTATTTGATGGTTTGGAAGAATTGCAACTACATAAACCAAAAATCAAAAGAAGTTGGATAAAAAATAAAAATAATACTCTTTTTAATTTTACATTTTTCATATTTAACACCCCCAGGAATCAATGATTACATTATACCATAAAAAGTATTGTATGGAATATAATTGAAAAGTTTTGCGGTTTGTTATGTAATTTTTAAGCACATTGTGTTTTGGTGTGTTTAAAAGACTTTTGATAATTTAAGTTTGCATTCGTACTACTCAGAAGAGGTTTATTTGAATGTGCCTTATAGGTGCATTAGTCTTTATAGCTGTAGTATCTTTAATAGGGACAGATAAGGAGAACTAACTTGTGCTAATGTAACAAACCTGTAACTTTTTCTTCATACTTATGTAACTTAAAGAAAGATTACAAGATGTATAATTAGGACATACATTAAATTAATGAAATATTGTTTAGGAGAGATTTGTATGAGGAAAATTTTAAATATAATGGCGGTATTATTAGCAATAACATTAATTACATCTTGTTCACCAAATGGGAATAAGAAGATAGATGTAGATAATAACAAAAAAGCAGAGGACAAGACTTCAGATGATAAGAAAGAGGATGTTAAGTATTCTGGTAAGGATATTATAATTGGACTTAAACATAAAGTGGACACAGATATTCTTTATACTACTATAGTTCTAAAGGATGAAGAGATGCTGCCATATGAAGTAGAGAAGGATGTTATTCTTTTCCCATACAGGGATGAAATGTACAAGTTTCAGGTAGCTGAATTCAATGATGAATCTGTTAATGAAGAGATGAAGGATGAATATGATGAAGTGCTAGGGGAATACCCACTATACGCATATAATCATAAGTTTAACTTTAAAGATATTCAATTCTTAAAGAAGGAAGAAGAAGCAATGTCTAAAAGAACAATAGAGGAGCTTACGCCTGAGGAAGGTGATATCTCCAATATCAAATTTGGACGAGATGAGATAATGGCAATAGGTGATGGATTTATATCATTAAAAGAATATACCATGTCAACAGGTGGTGGAAGCATGGTACACGCAAATAGTGTGAACAAGATATATAGTATAGACGGGCTGAATGATAATAAGGCACTTGAATTACATGAGGTATTTAATGGAGATTTAGATAAAGCCTTAATAGAAGTAATGGAAAACAATGAGGTTAAGGAAGAGGCAAAGGAAGATGGAAATATAAAAGATGAGTTCTACTTTGATAAGGAGAATATAACAATTGTAGGACATGAGGGTGAGCTAGTTTTAGGATTACCTTATGTCCAGGAGTTCACTCATACGGGGAATGGGACACACTTTAAAGATATGTTGGATTATTCAAAAATACCAGTGGAACTTAAAGACGGGTTTAAAAGAGCTAAGCTTCCTGTTGAATATAAAGAGTTAGAAGAAAATATTGAAGAATTAAGAGAAGCTTATTATCTTAAAGAAACAGATGCAATTGTTGTGCTAACTAAGGATTCATTAAGATTGTATATGAAAGGAAACAGAGAGTGGAATAAGCCAGATAAATCAATACCTATTAATGGTGAGAGTTATATAGTTTATGTTGGAGAGGCTTAAAAATATAATGAAGAATGGATAATGTATAATGGAGAATGATTGACATTTCACTCTGTGAAATTGTAATTTTATTCTTAAAAACATTTCAATTAACAACAAGAAAGTTAGTGACATTTTAATATGTCGCTAACTTTTTTCTTTTAGTTCTGAAAATTTTAGTTATTAAAAAAAGAGAACATAGTTGAACTTTAAATACAATATTTTATCTAAGATAAAATAAGTGAAACTGCATTAACCTAAAGAACAATAAGATGTAGTTTCTGCCATAAAGCAGAAACATCCATCATTATACATTATCAATTATCCATTATACATTTGTTTTTCAGTAAGTCTGTATTTTTTTACAACAAAAAAATGCAGACTTTTTTAATAGAATGTTAAGTATGTTAAAAAAGTTAAGAAAATATAGAAATCTTATAGAATTCTGTTATTAAAATATTTACAAATGGTAAGTATAATGAAATCAAGAGGTACACAAGGGATAAATTTTTAAGAATTAAGTAGTTCATTAAAAATATTTAAGGGGGAATAAACCATGAAAAGATTAGTATCAATATTAATTGCTGTATTAATGGTTGCAACAGTTTTTGTAGGTTGTGGTAAGGATAAGGCTGCATCATCAGATAAGATTAAAGTAGGATTATCGCTTCCGACTCAAAGGGAAGAAAGATGGGTAAGAGATAAGGCTAAAATGGAAGCAGTTGCTGAGGAAATGGGTATCGAATTAATTGTTAAGGTTGCAGATGCTAACATGCAAGAGCAAACTACACAAGTAGAAGCTTTATTAAATCAAGGTATCGACGTTTTAATATTAGCTCCACATGATGCTTCAGCTGCAGCGTCATTAGTTGAAATGGCTAAGAAAGATGATGTACCAGTAATATCTTATGACAGATTAATTACAGGAACTGATAAATTAGATTACTATATTTCTTTTGATAACGTAAAAGTTGGAGAAATTCAAGGAAAATTCATTAGTGAAATGGTTCCAGAAGGAAACTACATCATTATGTCAGGAGCTCCAACAGATAATAATGCTAAGTTATTTAAAGAGGGTGCTATGAAGCACATCCAACCTCTAATAGATTCAGGGAAAATCAACGTTATAGCTGAACAAGCTGTTGAAAACTGGGTACCAGAGAACGCTCTTAAAATTGTTGAAGCTGCTTTAGCTGCTAATGACAATAAGGTTGATGGTATATTAGCTCCAAATGATGGTACTGCAGGTGCTGCAATCCAAGCTTTGGCAGCTCAGGGGTTAGCTGGTCAGGTGCCAATAACTGGACAAGATGCTGAAAAATCAGGAGCTAAGAGAATTATGGAAGGAACTCAATCTATGACAGTATTTAAAGATACTAGAGATCTTGGTCAAGCTGCAATAGAAACTGCAATGAAAATCGCTAAAGGTGAAAAAGTTGAAACTAATAGCGCGGTAGATAATGGTGTAATAGAAGTTCCAACAGTATCACTTGATGCTAAAGTTGTAACAAAAGATAACATAAAAGCAATATTAATAGACAGTGGATATATGAGTGAAGATGATCTTAAATAATTAAAAATATTGACTGCCGAGGAATAGCTTATGGTGTTATTCCTCGCTTTTAAGGAAGGTGGTCTTGTGTGATGAAAGATAAATATATATTAGAGATGCAGAACATTGTTAAAGAATTTCCAGGAGTAAAAGCCCTTGATAATGTTAACTTCAAGGTAAAAGCTGGGGAAATACATGCTCTTGTAGGAGAAAATGGAGCGGGTAAATCTACACTTATGAAGGTGCTTAGTGGAGTTCATCCAAAGGGAAGTTATGAAGGAAAGATTATTATTGAAGGAAAAGAACAGAGCTACAGCGATATAAAAGAAAGTGAAGAAGCTGGAGTAGGAATTATTTATCAAGAATTAGCATTAGTTAAAGAGATGAATATATGCGAAAATATTTTTTTAGGTAATGAGTTTCAGAAGATGGGAATCATTAATTGGAACAAGGCAATGTCAAAAACTCAGGAATTGTTGAAAAGAGTTGGTTTGGATGATAAGCCTAATGCTAAAATTATGAATCTTGGAATAGGTAAGCAGCAGTTAGTTGAGATTGCGAAAGCATTATCAAAGAATATTAAAATTCTTATTTTAGATGAACCAACAGCTGCATTAAACGAAGATGATAGTGAAAATTTATTGGAGATTATAAGAGAGCTAAAGAAACAGGGAATAAGTTGTATTTATATTTCACATAAATTAAAGGAAGTAAAGGCAATAGCCGATACTATAACGATTTTAAGAGATGGAAAAACAATAGAAACATTTGAAAATGAAGAAAATACATCAATGGATAGAGTTATCACAGGTATGGTTGGAAGAGAGATGGGGCAGTTGTTCCCAAGGGAAGAACATACTCCTGGAGATGTGGTTCTTGATGTTAAGGATTGGAATGTATATAACCCAGAATTACCAGATAAAAAAGCAATTGATAATATAAGTTTTAAGGCAAGAAAGGGAGAAATCTTAGGAATTGCAGGACTTATGGGTGCAGGTAGAACAGAACTTATGATGAGTCTTATTGGTGCATATGGTATTAATAAGAGTGGAGAAATATGTATAGAAGGGCAAAAGTTAAGTATAAAAGGTCCTAAAGCAGCAATTGAAAATGGTTTATGTTATTTATCTGAGGATAGAAAGAAGACCGGTTTGGTTTTAGATATGGATATTAAACAGAATACAACTTTAGCTAGTTTAGATAAAATTTCTTCAATTTTCGGTATTAATGAAAATGAAGAAATAAGAGTTTCAAATGATTACGTTAAGGCACTTAAAACAAAAACACCATCCATAGAACAGAAGGTTAAGAATTTAAGTGGTGGTAACCAACAAAAGGTGGTTATTGCAAAATGGCTTATGGCTGAGCCTAAGGTTCTTGTTCTAGATGAGCCTACAAGAGGGATAGATGTTGGGGCTAAGTATGAAATATACAACATCATGAATCAACTTGTTGCTAAAGGTGTTAGCATAATTATGATATCTTCTGAATTACCTGAGATTTTAGGTATGAGTGATAGAATCCTTGTAATGCATGAAGGAAAGTTTACTGCAGAGCTTGATTATAAAGAGGCTGATCAGGAGAAGGTAATGTACTATGCAACTGGCGGTAATCTCAATAATTAGGCATAAGGAATAAGGCATAAAGATAAGGAGGATTATTAACATGGCTCAACAAGATAAATTAAATAATAAGAGTGTGTTAGATATTATAAAATTTCAATTAAAAAATAATATAAGACAATATACAATGTTTATAGCATTAATAGGAATAATGGTGATTTTTTCATTACTAAACGGTAATTTCTTCACACCTAGAAATCTATCCACTCTTATGTTACAGACTGCACATATCGCAATTCTTGCATGTGGTGTTGTACTGGTAATTGTAGCTGGTCATATAGACCTATCCATAGGAGCAGTTGTAGGTTTAACAGGTGCAACATGTGCTATTCTTATGAGAAACTTTGGTGGAGGACCAGGCGGTATTGCTCTAGCAGTTATTATTACTTTAGCAATCGGTGCTATTATAGGTCTTTGGCAAGGATATTGGGTTGCTTATAGAAATGTACCTGCTTTTATTGTTACCTTAGCGGGTATGATGTTCTTCAATGGATTACTTCTTAAAATAACAAATGGTGAAACAGTAACTGTTCCAAATGCATTTAAGGTTATTGGACAAGATTATATTCCAACAATATTTGGAGGATCAAATTCAGTAAAGGATATGATTCCTCATAATACAACTATTATAATGTTAATCGCAATAATTGCTATATATGTAATTATGGAGTTAAGGAAGAGAAAAGAAAGAGAAACATATGAGTTTGAAGTTCTTCCATCAACATTATTTGTTCTTAAGCTTTTAGTGGTAATATCAATGATTTCTTTCGTATTTATAATCTTATCACTTTATCGTGGAGTTCCTTATTCAACATTATTATTAATGGTTGTTGGTGGTCTCTACACATTTATTACCACTAAAACTACTTTTGGTAGACATGTATATGCTATTGGCGGAAATAAAGAAGCTGCAAAGTTATCTGGTATTGACATTAAGAAGAGAACACTATGGATATTTATATCATCAGGTATATTAGGTGCAATTGGTGGTATGTTATTTACAGCAAGACTTGCTTCTGCAACAGCAGCGGCGGGACAAGGTATGGAACTTGAAGTTATAGCAGCAGCTATCATTGGTGGAACAAGTACCCTTGGAGGAGAAGGAACTATAATGGGAGCTATCGTAGGTGCTCTAGTTATGGCAACTCTAAATAATGGTATGCTTCTGATGGATGTTGGTACACCAGAGAGACTTATTGTTAAAGGTTTCGTACTGTTATTAGCAGTATGGATTGATATATCAACAAGAAAGAAAAATGCGTAATATTATTTACAATATATATAAATCCCCTTCTTGAAAAAGAGCCACTAGTGGGCTCTTTTTTGTTACAGTTCCTATAAGAAATTAAATATGATATACTGTAAAAAGTTACTAATTAGTTTTGAAGGGGGTAAGGGCATGAAAGAGATAGTAATAAAGTTTAAGGACAATAAATTTATACAAGATTGGGTTATACCTTTTGTAGCAGCGGGAGTAGTTTGTTTGATTTTGACAAAGTTTGTATTTATCAATGTAAAAGTACCAACGCCATCAATGGTTCCAACTATAGAAATAGGGGACAGGATGTTTACAACACATATATATAATTTTGATAAATTAAAACGGGGAGATATAATAGCTTTCAAAAATGAAGATGTGAATGATAAGCCTTTACTTAAGAGACTAATAGGATTACCTAATGAAGAAATTACAATAGAAAAGGATGGAACTATATATGTAGATGGAGTAAAACTTGAAGAACGTTATGTAAAAAATCAAGTTAGTCTAAATTATATTGACCCACGTATGAATACTGGGACATTCAAAGTTCCAGAAAATGCATACTTCTTTTTAGGAGACAACAGATCAAACTCAGCTGACGCTAGATACTGGAAGGATCCATATGTATATGAAAATGAACTAATAAGTAAAGTTAGATTTAGATTTTGGCCATTGAATAAGTTCGGAAAGTTAGATTAAGTAGTTTTAATCATAGGAGGATATAGAATGAAAAATAAATTACTAAAGTTAAAGGACAATAAATTCATTCAAGATTGGATTATTCCTTTTGTTATTGTGGGAACAATATGTCTAATATTGAAAAGCTTTGTATTCTACAACATAAATGTACCGACTCCATCAATGGTTCCAACTGTAGAAATAGGGAACAAGATGTTTACTACATATATATATAATTTTGATAATTTAAAGCGTGGAGACATAATAGTTTTCAATAATGATGATGCATCTTATGAAAAAGAGAATTCTGATAAAGAATATCTGAAAAGGTTGATAGGATTACCTAATGAAGAGATCAGAATTGAAAAAGATGGAACTGTATATGTGGATGGTATAAAGCTTGAAGAATATTATGTTAAATATCAAGTTGATTCAAATGATATTGATCCTTTGAGGAAAATCGGTACATTCAAAGTTCCAGAAGATGCATACTTCTTTTTAGGAGACAACAGAGCAAACTCAGGTGATGCGAGATACTGGAGGGATCCATATGTATATAAAAATGAACTTATCAGTAAAGTTAGATTTAGATTTTGGCCATTGAGTAAGTTTGGAAAGGTAGAATAAATAATCTTAACAATATTCTATCTTTGTAAAATTTTATCCAACTTAGAAGTTTAGATGAGTAGGCTGTGGTATAATAAGTATTATTTGAATATTATGTGATTTAGGTATATAAAAAAATAACAAGGGAAAGATGACACAAAATAGACTAGCATACTGACTACTTATTTATTTGAATATGCCTTAAGGTAAAGGGGATTTCAATATGAATGTTAATACACAATATGCAGTTGATATGATGAAAAAATATTTAGAAATTCCAAGTCCATCTGGATACACAATGGAAGCTATAAAAGAGGTAAAGAAAGATTTTGAGGAGTTTGGACTTGAGACATGCATAACAAACAAAGGTGCTCTTATAGCTACAATGAGAGGGCAAGATGATGAAGAACATGTGATGATAACAGCTCATATAGATACATTAGGCGGTATGGTTAAGGAGATAATGTCTGATGGTAAGCTTAAATATTTCAGAGTAGGTGGAGGATGTTGGAATGCTGTAGAGGGAGAAAATTGTACAGTTATAACTAGACAGGGTAAGAAGATAAGAGGAGCTATTATACCTACAGTTGCTTCTTCACATGTAAATGGACTTAAAGCGTACGAGAGCAAAAGAGATGATGCTCTTATGAGAGTAAGACTTGATGAGAAAGTATTCAACAAGGAAGATGTTAAAGCTCTTGGAATAAATGTTGGTGATTTTATTGTTATGGATACAAGAACAGAGATAACAGATAATGGATTCATAAAAACTAGATATATAGATAATAAATCTGCAGTAGGTATGGTACTTGAGATATGTAGATATATGAGAGAGAATGGTATGAAGCCAAAGAACACAACTCATTTCTTCATAAGTAATTATGAAGAATGTGGACATGGAGTAGCTGGTGTTCCACCTAAGACAAAAGAGGTTATTGCAATTGATATTGGAACAGTTGGACCAGGTCAGGAGTCTAGTGAATATGCAGTAAGTATCGCAGCTAGGGACAATAAAACTCCATATGATTTTGGATTTAGAAATAGATTGGTTAATATTGCAGAAGAAAATGACATAGACTATAAAGTGGATGTATACAATAGTTATTCATCAGATGCAACGCAATTAATGCACAGTTCAATAGATATTAATTTTGCTTGTGTGGGTCCAGGTGTGGATGCAACACATCATTACGAGCGAACTCATACTGATGCTATTGGAAACACCATAAAACTTTTAATAAATTATTTGAAATAAGCTTTGTTTTAAATAGCTTCAAGGGGTATATGGAGATATGCGATGAAGAATAGAAAAGAGAGTGTTATTTCCAATGAAGGAGTGAGTAATATGGGGGAGATTATATTAAGAGAACCTTCTTTAGACGAGTTTGAAGCTGTACAGGAAGTTTTCCAGGATGTATGGGATATGCATATAATGCGAGAGACATATGCAGCACAAATATATAATAAAAATGCTTCCATTATAGGGGCGTATTTAGATGGAGAGATTATAGGGGTTATCTCAAGTTTTATGTCAGTAAATAAACGTGGCAAGAAAAGATGGGAAATTGATCTTATAGCAGTTAAAAAATCGGTTCAAGGAAAAGGAATAGGGACTCGACTTGTTCAAGAATCGCTTAAAAGAGGAGAAGCTCTTGAAGGAGATTATGCAAGGGCACTTATAAGAATAGGGAATATAGGCAGTCAAAAGGCATTTGAGATATCTGGTTTCAAAAAACAAGAAGGTATTTATAACCTTATATTATGGGAAACATGGAGTTTTAAAGAGAAGTTGAGAGAGGTTCAGGATATAACATATCTGCCTATGGAAACATTATCATATAGAGGATTATGGATTGAAGATTTATTTTCAAGAAAGAGAAGTCATGATGAGTATAAAATGGCTATAAATTATGCACAGCAACTTGCGAAAAATGAAAAAAGAGATAATACAGGGGCTACAATACTAAAAGAAGATGTGGATAAATTACCTAGAAGTATTGTAAAACAATCGGCTAATCATGGAAAGTATAATTGGTGGACGGTCGATCTAAAAGCGTAATGGAGAATGGATAATGTATAATGGAGAATGATGGACATTTCTCTTCGAGAAATTTTAATTGTATTGGTCTTTGGACAATAGAAGGTTACTCGTTTCATTTTGGATGAAACATTGGACTTGAAATAAGATAATTTATTTAAAGATAAAATGAGTAAAATTACTTTGTCCTATTATGTATTTCTTATAAAATTTTTCATTAGGATTTGTTTTTATAGTAATAATGGCTTATATTTAAAAAGTAAAAAGGTTGGCGACAATTTAGTGTCGTCAACTTTTTTATTTTAAAGGTTTAATTGTGAGGGGATATTAGACAATATTGTTGTATATCAAGTACAATATTTTATCACAGATAAAATGAGTAAAATAATCTTGTCTAAAGAACAATAAGATGTAGTTTCTGAGTTATCAGAAACATCCACCATTATACATTATCCATTATCAATTATCCATTTGTTTTAGGGGTTTTTATCACGTACACGTTTGTTCCAGTATTATTGATTGTATCAAGTATATCCGAAGCTCTGTAGAATCTATCCTTTCCCTTATACGAACCATCATCATATTGTTCATAAAGAGAGTGTGGATCATATGCTGTGAAATATAGAGAATTATCTATTTGGGCAAATCCTTTAATTATTATGTAGTGATCCTTACCATAATAATAAATACCTTTATGAGATTTCATATTAGTTTCATGAGCAATGTTTTCAGGGTTAATCTTTAAAATCAATATATAGCCCTCATTTAAATTATGTGTTATCAACTCTTCAGTGACATTTATAGGAGTATATATGCTATATTCGCTATAAACTGAAATGGCATCTTTTACGCTCTCATCGGTTAACATATCATTTTCACCAAACATATAGATTGGCCTATGTTTGAAATCTTGCTTATTAGAATATAGCCAATCTAGCATCATTAGAATAGTGTGATGAGCACCGTTTGAATAGTATTCATCCTCTAGAGTATCAATTCCTCTATACCAGTCCATAGATATATCATTTTGTTTAGAAAATAGAACTTTTTCTCCAAGCATATAATTTTTGCAGATTTCATCTGTAATCATATTTTTAAGCACACATTCCTCTGATAGGAATATATATTCTAAAGAAAACGTTGCAAGTTTCTCGTTAAAATTGAGAGAAATTTTTTTGGGAGAGAAATCTTCTATTGAGTGAATTAAAGAAGTAATAGATGAATTAGATTTTGAATCCCACACCTTTTGAAAAATTTTATTTTTATAAATTAAGAAATTGATTTCAAAATATAAGGTTTCACCATAAATAGAAAAAAGTTCACATTCAGAATAAGCACCTCTGAATGAAATACGAGTAGTGATGCCCTTAGTTTTTTCTATGTTATTTAAAACTAGAAAAAGATTACCACCATGAGCATCGGTATAATGCCATTCTGAGCCAATTGGTGTTGTCTGGAGCATGAATTTCTTTGATAAAATATCATCAGAAATAGTACTCGTAGTATTTGTATTAAAGGCTTCTACTACTGTATCGTTAATATTGACATAAGAATATGTGGTTAAATTACTAAAGAAACAAATAAATAAAAGTAATGATAAAAAATAAATTATTTTTTTCTTATTCATAAAAAACTCCCTTCAATGATTCAAAAAATATTTTTGGTTAAAGTTACATTTAACCATTTGAATAAATAAACTTGTGAACTAGAATATCTATATTATCTATATGTTAGATATAAAAAGAATAAAACTTGATTTATAACAAATAATACATAATGGTACATCTAAAATTGTGAGGAGATGAAAATTATGAAGGTGAGATTAGGCTATGTGTGTATAGCACTAAGGCTACCGAAGGTTACATCATCTAGTACAGTTACTTATAGAATATATTCAAGTATAGTTAATGAGCAGGAAAGATTAAATAAGTTAAAGCGTGTTACATTATCAAATCTCGATGATCTTACTAAAATACTAAAATACAATATAAAGAATAATATTCATTTTTATAGAATTACATCAAAACTTATTCCACTGGCAACTCATCCAGAGGTTGAAAACTGGGATTACAGAAATATTTTTGATCGAGATTTTCAAATTATAGGAGAGCTGATAAAATCGTGCGGAATAAGAGTTGATACTCATCCAGATCAATTTAATGTAATTAATAGTAATAAAGAAGATGTATTTGAAAGTACCAAGAGAAATCTTATGTACCATGTTAATTTTTTTGAAGATATTAATTATGAACATGGTAAAATGGTAATTCATGTAGGAGGTTCCCAAGGAGGAAAAGAAAAGGCACTTGAGAGATTCAAGGTGAATTTTGAAAGATTACCTAGTGAAGTAAAAAATAGATTGATATTAGAAAATGATGATAAAATATTCACAGCAGAAGATACCTTAGGCTTATGTGAGGAATTAAAATTACCAATGGTTCTAGATGTTCATCACTATAATTGTAAACATGGTGATGAAAATTTAGAAGATATTCTTGATAGAATAATAAATACATGGGAAGGGGAATTTTATAATCCTAAATTTCATTTTTCAAGTCCAAAAGAAGGAGGGTTAGACAAGAAACATGCTGACTTTATTGATGGTGAAGCTTTTATTAAGTTTATTGAACAATGTGCTATAATCGGTAAGGATATTGATATAATGCTAGAGGCTAAGAAAAAAGATTTGGCATTGTATGATTTAGCATTTTATATAAAACAAAATAGGCCACAATGGAATTGGATAGATACATCAACTTTTGAGGTACTATAGGAGTGATTTAGTGAAGAAAAAAATATTTATGATGCTTCTCGCAGTTTTCATACTTGTATTCTATGAAACAACTTTTGGTAAGTCTGATGATCTGAGAATAAAATTCCCTGACAAGTACGTAATAAAAAATGGAGATAGTTTTGAAATTAAAATATTAGAGAATAATTCGAGTGGATATACTTGGGCGGTAGCAATAAGGGATAAAGAAACAGTACAACTAGTTGGAGAAGAAAATAAGCACCATAAAAAGAACGAAAAAGGAGCGGATAAATTACATATTTTTAAATTTAAAGGAATGAAAAAAGGAGAAACAATGATTACCTTTACCTTAGAAAGGAGAGGGGAAAAGAAAGAACCTATTAAGTTAAAGACAATGATTGTAAAAGTAATGTAAAATAGGAATATAAATATAAATATAAATGATAAAAATGTAATATTTTAGGGTGTAATTAGTGTATAGATATGTTATTATATAGTAAACGTATTTATATGCTTTTTTTTACTATAATTATAATTATGATTATAATAAAAAACAGCATTGGACAACTTGTGTTTAGAAATAAGTTGTTTTTTTAGCAATAAGTAAATAATCTACGAAAAAAGAGCAGGAATGTGGGGATATTTCCTGAAGTACTAAGGAGGGTGAATTTATGGAAGAAAGAAAAGTATCTTCAAATCATTTGAAAACAAATGATATAGTATTAAGAATATTTAAATTTGCAATTGTACTTTTAATAATTGATTTAGTGATAGTTTTTATACGGGATAAAGGCGTTGATTTATCATTTAAAAGAGGGCTTGTATATGCTCAATTATTGGTATTTGCTATACCTTTAATACTTGAAAAGACTCTGAAGAATAAGGAAAATTTTAAATACATAATGGTTGCATGCGCAATGACAGCTTCTTTTTGTATGTATATATCATCAGGAATAATAGCAGTTCTGACATGGGTAGTACCTATACTATTTGCCACTTTATATATTGATGGTAAGCTGCTAAAAGGAACTATAATAAGTACTATACCATTAATGGCTATTGGGATTATATTGAATACGAAGGTGTTCCCAAATACAATAATGATGAATAACTTAAGTGATGCTTTTAAGTATACGACATTTTATGTTATACAGCTTATTGTCATAGGTGGAGTTAGTTATCTGTCATGGAAACAATTTATTGAGTTGTTAAAAGAAAATGACAATAATATGATAACAATAAAAAATGTCCTTGAATCCAATAAGACCTATGCTGAGGGGTTTGTTGGAGATGTTGAGGTTTTAAATAATAATATAACACTGGCTAATGAGGCAATTTCAGAGATAACTACCTCAACAGAAGAGATGGTTAATAAATCACAAGATTTCGTGAAATATATTTCAAATACAGAAAATACAGTAGATAGTATTGAAGAATTTATTAGAGAAACACAAGGTAAAATGGGGTCGATTATGGAGAGTAGCTTCAAAGTTACTTCATCTTCAGAGGAGAATAAGGAAAAATTATTAAAGATTACTGAAGAAATAGATAAGACAAGCACACAAGCAGCTAAGAGTTCAGAAGCTGTTAAAAATTTAATAAAGAGGAACGGGGAAATTGAAGAAGCTGTACAAGCTATAGGAGATATTTCAAAGCAAACTAATCTACTTGCCTTAAATGCATCTATTGAGGCAGCACGTTCTGGTGATGCAGGAAGAGGATTTGCTGTGGTTGCTGAGGAGATAAAGAAATTATCATCACAATCAGAAGAGGCAGCTAATAAGATAGGTGAAATAATAAGTCATATAACAAAGGATATTTCAAAAGTTGATGATACAATTAAAGGTAGTAATAATATAATAGAGAATAATTCGCAGCTTATAAAAGAAAGTGTTAGTAGTTTTGATCTTATGTTTAAAGCTCAGAATGATATCATAAAGAATATTGAGGATAGTAGTTATATGATTGCCAATTTAAATGGCAGTGGAGAAGAGATAAAAGTGAATGTAGATAATTTAAGAGAAGTACATAATGGTAATCATAATACCATTATGGAAATTTCAGCACTAAGTGAGGAGATGAATGCTTCATTTGCTGAAATAGCTGAATATACGGGGAATATCAATAATAGTGCACAACGTTTAAAAATGAATAATTAGGATACTCTAAATACAGCAAATAGATTCAAAACAATATAATGTAATTCTGTGATAAACTCAGGATGAATCCAAGGATTCATCCTTTTTAATTTTTTACTCAACAAAATTTTTATAAAATAAAGTGTTGACTTTAACACTTTTAGGTGTTAAAGTATTATACAAGCAGTCACAATATAAGGACTAATTCAAAAAAAACTATGAAGGAGATATAATCATGAGAAATTTATTTACATCATATTATTTTAAAAATGAATATTTTTATTTTATGTAGATGGCTTGTTTCTCTAAGTGTTATATTTTTATATATAATATAGATACAGGCCGTGCAGAATGGAAAATCTGTAGGGCCTGTATCTATATGGTGTTGTATTATGTTTATACGACCTTGTAGGTATTTTCCTAAATACTTACAAGGTCTTTTGTTTTATAAAAAAATATAAATGTATTAAGGATTATGAAAGGGAGTGAAGACTATGTCAAAAAGAGAAAAATTTTCAGGGAGAATTGGATTTATACTTGCATGTATTGGGTCAGCTATTGGTCTTGGGAACGTTTGGATGTTCTCATGGAGATTGGGGCAGTACGGGGGATCAGCATTTTTAATTCCTTATTTTTTATTTTTAGCTATATTGGTACCAATAGGACTTATGGGAGAATTCGCTATTGGAAGGAAGATGAAAGGGGGATCTTTTAAAGCTTACAATGTAATATTAGAAAAGCTTCCATCTGGATTAAGAAATACTATTTCAGCAATCCCAACCTTAGGGGTTGTAGGGATATTTCTATTTTATGCAATTGTAACTGGGTGGATTATAAGATATTTCTTTGCTTATGTAACAGGAAAAATGAATGAAGTAGCTAATATTTCAGATTATTTTGAGGGATTTATTGGGACAAGTGATAGTATCATTTGGCATGGTATAGCTCTATTAATAGTTGTGCTAATAGTTTCACTTGGTGTTTCTAAAGGGATAGAGAAAATCAATAAGATTATGATGCCATTATTGTTTATTATATTAATTGGAATTATGATTAGATCTTTAAGCTTAGAAGGTGCTATGGAAGGTGTAAAGTACTTACTTATTCCCAAATGGGATATGTTGTTAAAACCCATGACTTGGATTATGGCACTTGGACAAGCATTCTTCACAGTATCACTTAATGGTTGTGCTATGGTGGTTTATGGAAGTTACCTTGAGGAAGAAGTTGATGTTGTCAATGCAACAAAACAGATTATTATTTTTGATACAATAGCTGCGTTGTTATCAGCTTTTGTTATTATTCCAGCAGCATTTGCTTTTGGACTAGACCCACAAGCAGGACCAACATTATTGTTTATTACTGTACCATCGATATTCAGTAGTATGCCTGGAGGAACTATATTTGGAATATTGTTCTTTGCAGGAATAATATTTGCAGCAGTTTCATCAGCTATAAATATGTTAGAAGTACCAGTTGAGGTTCTAAAAAATAATTTCAATATTTCTAGAAAGAAAGCTGCTATAGGAGTGACTATTATTGTTTTCATATTAGGAATACCATTGGATTTGAATATGAATTTATTTGGTATGGTAGCAGATATTAGTAGCGTATATATAGCTCCTTTGGGAGCTGTAATAGGAGCTATTTGTATATACTGGATATATGGTACTAAGAATATATTACCTGAGATTAATAAGGGTGCAGCTAAAAAGCAAGGAAAAATATTTGAATTGGCAGCTAAGTATTTCTTTGTTCCATTCTCAATAATAATATTAATATTAGGAATTCTTCTTGGTGGAATTGGTTAGTAAATTCTACCAAGAAGTAGAGAATTTTATAAGAAAGATAGATTATATTGTCCTTACTTAATTTGTAGTCTTAAGAGTTTCAGGCATTGAAAAAGTCAAAGGTCAAGGAACAAGGCGAACGAGCAGCGGAACGTACGAATTATGTACTTGAGCAGCGCAGAGAGCCTTAGTGACGCCGAGATGGGGCTTTTTCAATAGCCTGACCACTGCAAAGTGGTAAACATAGATTGTAATGTGCTATAATAATAATGAAAAAAATATGAAAATTATTATTATATTGGAGGTAAATTCAATGAAACCTGTGGATATCAATTGGAGTGAGTTAGGATTTAACTATATCAAGACCGATTTTAGATATGTTTCTCATTGGAAAGATGGAAAATGGGATGAAGGGAAATTAGTTGAAGATAATAAGATTGCTATTAGTGAATCAGCTACAGCACTTCATTATGGACAGCAATGTTTCGAGGGATTAAAAGCGTATAGAACTAAAGAGGGGAAAATACAGCTTTTTAGACCAGATCAGAATGCTAAGAGAATGAATAGTAGTTGTAGAAGAATATTAATGCCAGAAATTTCAGAAGAACAATTTATAGATGCATGTAAACAAGTAGTTAAAGCTAATGAAGCATATGTACCACCTTATGGAAGTGGAGCAACTTTTTATTTAAGACCATTTCTTATAGGAGTAGGTGACAATCTAGGCGTAAAAGCAGCTCCAGAATTTAAATTTGTGGTATTCGGAGTTCCAGTAGGTCCATACTTTAAGGGTGGAATGGCTCCAGTTAACTTTATGATTGCTGAGTATGATAGAGCGGCACCATATGGAACAGGTGCAGCAAAAGTTGGTGGAAACTATGCTGGAAGTTTATTAGCTCATAAAATAGCAAAAGATAGAGGATTCGCAGATGCTATATACCTTGATCCTCAAACGCACACTAAAATTGAAGAAGTAGGTGCAGCAAATTTCTTTGGTATTACAGCTGATAATGAATTCATTACTCCTAAATCAGAATCAATACTTCCAAGTATAACAAAATATTCTCTAATGCATATTGCTGAGAATTATTTAAGTTTGAAGGTAAAAGAAGAAGATGTATTTGTAGATAAATTAGATAGATTTATAGAGGCAGGGGCATGTGGAACTGCTGCAGTTATTACGCCAATTGGTGGAATAGAGTATAATGAAAAATTACATGTATTCCATAGTGAAACTGAAGTTGGACCAGTAACACGAAAACTTTACGATATACTTTCAGGAATTCAATTTGGAGAGGTTGAAGGACCAGAAGGTTGGATAGTTGAAGTGAAATAAGGAATTTTAAATTAAAAAATAGAGTGTCATCAGTTGATGACACTCTATTTCTTTTTTTCTTTATTATTGATTTGATATATTGGTCCAAAGAGAAGTTATGTACTCTTTAACATTATCATTAAATGTATAATCATTTTCAATCAGTAATTTTTTGAAGTTACTTAGTTCTTTTACAGCAAGGTTATTTTTATTCGACAAATCAATATTTTCAATAAATAATTTAAATTCATCAGAAGTATACTCACTATCAACTGGAATATTTCTTATAGGTCCATTCATCAGAAGTGTTCCCATATAAACATAATAACGATATTCCACAATATTATACCTAGGAGAATTATGATACTTGTCCATAAAATTAGCTGCATTTTTAGCTCTCTCGAATTGTTCTTCAAGAGATAAAACAGGGGCTCCATCTGAGTAAGAAGGTTCGTTAGATTCAATACTCATCAATTCGAAATAAGATTTGATATCTTCATCAATATAGTTTGAGTATATATTATAGGCTGAATAATCTATAATTGCATCATAATTACCTTCAGTTACATATAATTTAAAATGGGAATTTAAAATATCTGTAACTATTGATTTAAGATTTTCATTTTCGATTCTATCAACATTATCTAGAGTGATATTATCATAATTATATGTATCTATAAGAATATTATCATTTTCACCTGAATGAAGTTGTTCATTAATTAATATGAAGCTGTCCCTTTGAACTATCTCTAATAAAAGAACTAAATCTGTAGCATTTTTAGTAGATAAATATTGAATATTTTCATTTAAATAAGTTACCAGCTCAGATGTTTTTTTATTTTCTATAACATATTGATTGAATAGATTAACTATTTCATTTTGATCATCATCTGATTTCTTTTTCAAATCATCTGGAACTTTGATTGTGTTAACAACTTTATTTTTTTTTGAATTTTTTGAGTTATCTTGTGGTGAATTTTTAGAAGCGCATCCTACCAATGTGCCGCTTGCAATCATAGCAGATAAAACAATACACAATAATTTTTTTTTCATTTTAACCTCCAAAGTACGTTTCATACGCCTAATCTAAAATATTATATAGTATATATAATAAGAATACATAAATTTAGATGAGTTTTCAAGAAAGTTCAATGATTCTTGATAAAATGTTAAAAAATTGAAAGATAATAAATTTTAATATAGTGTGGGATTTTTTGAAAGTATAGTACGATTTAAAGAGCATAAAAACAAATAAGAACTAAATATGTTATAATATAGAAAAGAATATGGGAATTATAGTTTTTCGAGAAAGATAGTGCTATAGGAGGGGTAAATATGAAGTTTTTAGGCAATTATAATTCTTGGAAAAGATTCTCTGAAGAGATGAATGGTGAGTTTCAAGAGAAAAGCAATGAATTCAATATGACTAACATTTCATTTAAGATAGATGGAGATGAAGTAATATATAAAATTGATAAAATTCATAATAATATTTTACCAAAATTTGAAACCAATGTTAAAATGGAATTAGATTATAAGAAAATCTTAAATCTTAGATTGTATTTAAAAAAAACAACTAGGAGATTAAGTCATAAGGAAAACGAAATCGATGGCATTGGAGAGGTTAAAATATCAGATTCGCAGTTTAATGAAAGATTCAAGATATATACAAATAATGTGCAATATGCAAGAGGAATGATGAACAAAAGTGTTATCAAAAGATTGATAATTGGAATACCAATTAATAAATTATCAATTGAAACTATAGAAAAAAAGATACATATATGCATGTATACAAAAGGAGCCGTTAAAAACATAGAAACTTTAAGAAAAATGTATTATCTTATTATAGAAATATTAGGTAGCATACAAGAAATTTAATATTTTTTAGAAGAAGTTGCGAATTATTGCAACTTTTTATATTTCTAAAGCGTCTATATAGTAAGAATGTTTTACAGGAGATGATTATATGGTAAAAAATATGGTTCCTACATTGTTGTTTTCATTATTTATAGTAGTCTTTTCTGCACTAACTATAAATTATTTTATTTCGGTTTTATGTTAAGAGTCATCGTTGATAAAAATCACGATGGCTCTTATTTTTTGAGCTTTTATTCTTTAAAAAATTCCAAAAGAACATTATAAGAGGATAAGCTATTCTATATATCTTCAGCATCTGTCACAACGATTAAAATAAAAAACAGGCAAATTAGTGTTTACGCATATGGATATTTATGGTAATATATATGTAAAGCTAGCTTAACATTAATTGAATATCAATATATTTTTTTGAGTTACATGTAAAGGAAACTTAACATTGCAGAAATGGGAAAAATTTTTTTGTTTTGAATGTAAAGGAAACTTAACATGATGAGAGGAGGGGAGAGAAAAAATTGAAAAATAGAGTTAAAGAACTCAGAGAAAATAACAGTATAACACAAGATAAATTAGGTGAGATGGTGGGAGTTTCAAGAATAACTATTATATCTCTTGAGAAGGGGAAGTATAACCCGTCAATTATGTTGGCATATAAGATTGCTAAGATATTTAATTTAACTATAGAAGAAGTTTTTTTATTTGAGGGGTAAGCATGGGGAAATAATTATTTATAAAGGAGAATTAATTATATGAAAAGTTACAAAAAATTAAATACAAGGAATAAAATACAGTCACTGCTATTTGCATTATTTGGGGTTTGTGCTATTGTATCAACTTATTTATTTGATCCAATTGGCGAAAAGCGATTGGTTACGTCAATAGGTTATGGTGCTACAGCAATGGGAATTATTATGTTCCTAATGTATACTTTTGGAAAGAATAATAAAAAAATTAAGGACACTACTATAGCAGAGAATGATGAAATGAGCGCTGATATAAGAGGAAAGGCTGCATATAGTTCCTATTGGCCCACGTATACAGTTTTAATGATAAGTATAATTATTGTTCAATATGTTACTATATCTGTAACAAACTATATATTAATATTATTAGTGGTATTTCCAGTTATTTATGTTGTAAATCTATTTAGAGTAGGATCAAAATATTAGTAATACTAGACAACCGTCCCCGTGTTACATGTTGAGTATTGTTATTTTAACTAAAATGTAAACTATTTGAAATAAATCTCGTATATAATAATGGATATGTGTAAAGGGGGTAGTACTTTGAGTAAAAATAGGAGTAGAAAAGGAATTAGTGGTTATGGAATTATGGCTAGTATGATAATTGTAATTACAGCAGTAATAGTTATTATAGGATTAGGGTTTAATAATTGGTCTATTGGAAGAAGTAATGTACTAGAAGTTGATGGAATTGAATTAATAGAAGTAAAAAGCAATAAGTCCAGTTTGAACAGTGATAATAGGGCACTTAATTCAATAAATAATTTAGCATTTGAGATGGTTAAGAAGGATGAGGGGAATAACCTTGTGATTTCTTCAGTGAGCCTTGGGAGTTCTTTAGCGCTTCTTACTAATGGGGCAAATGAAGAGGGAAAAAAGGAGTTAATGAGATATATGTTACCGGGTAAAAGACTTGTTGAAGATAATGACACAATTCAACAGATGAATAAAGATTTTAATGAATACATTTTATATATGAGTAATGATGGTAAGAAGTGTGATATTGAATATGGAACTTCAATGTGGATAGATAATCAATATTCAAATGAAGTTAATGAGGAATTTATAGATAGAGCAAATAATGATTTTTTTGCAGAGGTTTATTTTGAAGATTTCAAAGGAGATACTGAGAGGGCTATAAATAAGGTAAATAGATGGTGTAGTCGTAAAACTAAAGGTAAGATAGAAGAAATTATGGATAAGGATTTGGATGATGAGTTCTTTGGAGTTATACTAAATACTCTTTATTTTAAAGGTCCTTGGCAGGAGCCTTTTAATAAAAGAGCTACTAGGAAGAAAGAGTTCACTACAGGTGAAGGAGAAAAAATCAAAGTTCCTATGATGCAATCTAAAGAGGATGTGGAGTATCTTGAGAATGAGGGATACAAGGCAATTAAGAAAGCTTATGGATATGGTAAATATGAAATGACAATTATATTGCCACATGAAAACAGTGGGATAGAAGAGATAATCAATGATATGGACATTGAGTGGTGGCAGGAAATAAATAATGGAGAGAATTATTTTAATTATGAGGATGTAATACTTAATATACCTAAATTCAAAGTAGAATATGACAGACTATTAAATGATGATCTGATAAATGGTGGTGTTGAAAGCATATTTATGAGAAAACCCGCAGGATTAAGTGATATTGGAGAGGATGTTTATCTTTCACTTATCAAACAGAAGTGTACAATTGAAGTTAGTGAAAATGGAACAGAAGCTGCTGCAGCTACTGAATCAGAAATGGATAAAAGTGAAGCTTGTGAAGAAGAAAAGGAGCCAAAAGAATTCATAGTTAACAGACCATTTATATTTATAATAAGTGATAGAAAATATGATAGTATTCTTTTCATTGGGAAAGTATATAATCCAGCATAAGATACATTTAAAAAAGAATTATGGAAGGAGTGGGAAAATTGAAAAAGTGGGTAGGTATATTCTTATTTATATGTATGATGATGAGCTTGAGTGGATGTAATACTACTAAAAATGAGACAAGGCAAGATATAGACGTGGAAATTATAGAAATTTCAGTAAGAGATAGAGATGATAAAATAGGTGAGATTGCGGAGGCAAGTAAGGTAATAAATAGATCAGCATTTCACATGATGAATCAACTTAATAATCAAGAAAATATGCTTATTTCTTCATTGAGCATAGCTTCATCATTAGCTTTATTACAGAATGGAGGATCCAATGGAAGTGATGAAGAGATAATCACATATTTATTTGGGGAAGACATAAATATTAATGAAGCTAAAGAAATTATAAATAACCAGTTTAAGGAGTTAATTATTGATTGTGCTAATGGAGAAGAGGATGAGGTTATAATAGGGAATTCAATGTGGTTTGATAGCAAGGTATCTGAAAGTATCTATGAAGATTTTCTAAATGTTTCAAAAGAAAATTTCTTTAGTGAAGTTTACAGCGAAGACTTTATTAATGATACAGAGAAATCTGTTAGTAAGGTAAATAAGTGGATTGAGTTAAAGAGTAAAGGCAAACTCAAAGACATTATGAATGAGGATGAAGTGACAGAAGAATTCTTTGGGACATTAGTTAACACACTATATTTCAAAGGAAATTGGAGCACTGAATTTAGTCCATCTAACACAAAGAAAGAAAAGTTCACTAAGGTGAATGGAGATACCATAATGGTTGATATGATGAATAGGAATACATTAAGGTCTGTTTATGAAGATGATAAGATGTATGCATTAGATCTTCCTTATCAGGGGCCTCACGTAATGACATTTATATTACCTAAGGAAGGTATAACTCTTAATGAAGTGTTAAAAGATGTGTCATTAGAATTTTGGAATGGGAAAAATGACGAGGACAAGCGAGTTTATTCAGAAGTGAGAATGAAAATACCTAAGTTTAGATACGAATATGAAACAGAACTTAACAAGTACTTGAATGATAATGGAATAAATAAGATATTCAGTATTGGGGAAAAACCACTTGAAGGTATTATGAAAAATGCTTACATAAGTCAAATAAAGCACAATACAATAATATCACTAGATGAGGAAGGTACAGAAGCGGCAGCAGTAACTAGAGAACATGCATGTGGAAGTGCTATGCCAAAGAAAGAGGTTGATTTTTATTGTGATAGACCCTTTGCATTTATAATAAGTAATCGTATGAATGATACAATATTATTTAGTGGAGTTGTTTATGAGCCTAAATTTTGATTGATTTGATACCATAAAGGGGATAAAATTAAATACAAGAATATAAGACAAGTTCAAATAAATGGAGGGGTATTATGGGAAGAAAAATTAAAATATCCAATGAAAAAAGAAATGAACTAATTGGAAAGATAAAAGAATATTTCTACGAGGAAAGAGATGAAGATCTTGGGGATTTAGCAGCGAGTATGATCTTGGATTTTATAATTGAGGAGATTGCACCAGAGTTCTATAATCAAGGTGTTTATGATTCCTATACGTATATGACAGATAGAATTGAGGATGTTTTGTCATTACAAAAATAAATAGCATGTACTTGTGTACATTTTGTGTATTTGTAAAATTTTAAATATTAGAAGAAGCTTCTACCCTAAAGTAGAAGTTTCTTTTAATATGAAGCTTAAATATTAAATTGAACTATAAGAGTTTTATTAATCTTTTTTATGGATTTTCTTACTATGTTTAGTTCCAGAATTATTTAATTTCTTTTCCTTTTCTTGCTTACTTGCAGTAGAACTTACATGTTTTTCACTCATAGCATTTATCACTCCTAAAATAAGAATTTAATTGAAATACCACATTATTATTTTCTCCGATATACAAATTATAATGCTATGAAATTATAGTAAAAACAGCCAGCTTTAATAAGCTGGCTGTTTTCAAAATCTATTATACTATTTTAGTTGTCCAATCTTCACAGTTCCATACATCAGTTACAACATCTCTATAAAATTCAGGTTCGTGACATACTAGCAGTATAGAACCTTTATATTCTTTAAGTGCTTTTTTTAGTTCTTCTTTTGCGTCTACATCTAAGTGGTTTGTAGGCTCATCCAGAAGAAGTATATTTGATTCTTGGTTTATAAGCTTACAAAGCTTAACTTTAGCTTGCTCACCACCACTAAGCACCATAACTTTACTCTCTATGTGTTTATTAGTTAATCCACATTTAGCTAAGGCGGATCTAACTTCATATTGAGTATATGATGGGAATACGCTCCAAATTTCTTCAATACAAGTTTTGGATTTATCACCTTTGCCTTCTTGTTCAAAATATCCAATCTCTTGATAAAAACCATTTTCAACCTCACCAGATAGAGGGTTTATAAGACCCATCAAACTTTTAAGAAGAGTTGTTTTACCAAGTCCATTTGCACCAACAAGAGCAATCTTTTGGCCTCTTTCCATAAGTAGATTTAGAGGGCGTGTTAATGGTTCGTCATATCCAATAACAAGATCCTTAGTTTCGAATATGGTCTTTCCAGTTGTTCTTCCGTATTTGAAATTAAACTCTGGTTTAGGTTTTTCACCTTTTAACTCGATTATATCCATTTTATCTAGTTTCTTTTGACGAGATTTAGCCATGTTGCTTGTTGAAACTCTTGCTTTATTTCGTGCAATAAAGTCTTTTAAGCCGGCTACTTCTTGTTGTTGTCTTTTATAAGCAGATTCCAACTGACGTTGTTTCTCAGCATATATTCTTTGGAAGTTATCATAGTCACCTACATATCTATCTAGTTTACCGTTTTCCACGTGATATATAAGGTTAATTACACTATTCAAGAATGGGATATCATGTGAAATAAGAATGAAAGCATTCTCATAGTTATTAAGATATCTTTTTAGCCATTCAATATGAACTTCATCAAGGTGGTTTGTAGGCTCGTCCAATAATAAGATATCTGGAGTTTCAAGAAGAAGTTTTGCAAGTAAAACCTTAGTTCTTTGTCCTCCACTTAAATCAGCAACATCTTTATCAAGTCCAATATCAGTAAGACCTAATCCACGAGCTACTTCTTCAATTTTAGCATCAAGTACATAGAAACCATTATTATCAAGCATATCTTGAATAGTACCCATATCATCCATAAGTTTTACAAGTTCATCTTCAGAAGCAGTTGCCATTTTGTCAGCGATGTTCATCATCTCAGTTTCTAAATCAAATAAATATTTAAAAGCTCCTCTAAGGATATCTCTCATGCTCTTACCTTTGGATAAATCAGCATGCTGATCCATATATCCAACTCTTACTCTATTAGACCATTCAACATTACCTTCATCAGGCATAAGTTTTCCTGTAATTATATTCATGAACGTAGATTTACCTTCACCATTGGCACCTATAAATCCTATATGTTCACCTTTAAGCAATCTAAAAGAAACATCATCAAATATCATTCTGTCGCCAAATCCGTGATTAAGATTTTTAACCGTTAATATACTCATCAATTTCACCTCTTGAGTTTTTTTCTTTTATATTAATTGAACTATTGTTAAAAAAATAATTCATTTAGATTATATTTAAGATATTCTGAAGTATTAAGAATATCAACCTCATTTATTCTTTTATCTATATTCTTTAATATAGATAAATCCACGAAGTAGTTTATCTATATAATAATACAATAATGATTGTACAATATTTTTACCCTTTAAATCAAATGGAATTATTCCTTTAGAAAGTCTAAAATAGCTAGGATTGAATAGAATTGAATATTTGTTGGAAATTAAATTTACTATATAGTAGGGAACTGTACAAATATCCATTTGATTTACTTATCTTAAATGGTATAATAGGTATATATTTACAGGATGTGAAAAAATTATATTATACTAAGGGGGGAAAAATTAATGGAGGAACTTATTTGCAAAAATCAAGTAATTGTAAAAAAGGGAGCAAATGAAAAAAGTTTTGGGGAACTTAAGCAATTAGTACAGATGTGTAATGAAAATGATAATACAGAGTTAACCTTCCATCTTGATGATGTGGAAGAAGATATTACTAAATTTTTATTCTATAATGAAGCAAAATTAATTGGATACTTTGAAATGACTCCTAGTTATGTTAAGGGAGAAGTCATGGTATGGGGAACAATCCACCCTAGTTACAGGAGAAATGAAATTTTTTATGACCTATTTCAGTATATTAAAGATAATTGTAAGGGTAACAATATAAACAAGTTAAAAGTCATTAATGAAAGGGAAGCTGCTTACGTTAGAGATTATGTAACCTCTATAGGTGGAAAATTATTATATTCAACTTATAAAATGAATTTTAATAAAGAATATTATAAGGAAAAAACAGAAGAAGTTACAGATTTTATTCTTGAAAAAGCTTCACTTGAAGATTTAGAAGATATGATTCCTATAGGGATGGAAGCTTTTGAAACAACAGAAAAAGAAGAGAGATCATACAATGAATCAAATTTAAAAGATGCTAAAAATAATAATTTTATAGGGAAAATTAATAACACTCCAGTGGGACTTATTTCTGCAAGAATACAAGAGGGTGAGGGAATCATTTTTGATTTAGCTGTGTTAAAAAGTTATAGAAGAAGAGGAATTGGAAGAGCAATATTATCGAAAACAATTTCTTATTTACTTAATCAAGGAATAGAAAAGTTTAAACTTGGCGTTGAAACAGAAAATATAAATGCTCTTACATTATACGAGGATTCAGGGTTTAGAATAGAAAAAGCTAGTGATTGTTATGAAATTAAAATATGATTAAAAAATAAAACACTTCATTAGAGGTGTTTTATTTTTCAATTTCAATAAATAAATTTAAGAGTTTTACTTATTTCCACTATATGATTTTTATCAGCCCATAATACGAAATAAGAGTATGTTGTATCATTAATTACTATTGGTTTTGGGTAGGTTACTATTAATGCAGCTTGATTATTCATTTCTGATGCTTGATCATTTGAAGGAATAATAAGCCGTGCATCAACTCCTTGGATTTTAAACTTTTTAATGTTAGGGTTAGTTCCATATGGTTTTGATAAGTGATTTACATCGAATTTTACAATATCATCTATTGATAAGTTTTTTCCTGATGAGGCAGAAATTTGAAAGAAGCCATCTGTTCCTGAATATTTATTAAAATATTCAGGGTTTAATTTCCACTCTGCAGGATACTTTAAAGACATCTTATAGGTTTTGTTATAATAGATTTCCCATGTAGGGTTATATAATAGACTTTGAATTATTATTATAGACATGAGGCTTGGTTTTATAGCACAAATCATTAAATTCATCTCCTAATTTATCGTATTTTAATTTAACTTTAGTTTATCCATGATCAAGTATTTAATATACAGGGGTATCTATATTTTCCATCTTCATAGTTTAGGCTGAAATGGGCATATATATTGTAATAAGTTGTCTATAGTGTTAATATAATGGATAAGAATACATGAAATTATAGCGGGACAAACTAATATTAGGAGGTGAGGTAGTGGAATTATTTGGAGTGAGCATATGGTTATTCATACTAATACTATTTCTAGTGGTAGAAGGGCTGTCATCAGCACTAATATCAATTTGGTTCTGTTTTGGATCACTAGCTGCTTGGATATGTTCTATCTTTACTGATTCAATAGGAATTCAGATTACTGTGTTTTTCTTAGTATCTATAGTTACTCTTATTTTCACAAGACCTATAATCAAAAAACTCATTAAGAGTAAGGAAGAAACTAGGACAAACTGTTCATTGTTAATAGGAGAGAGTGGGGTTGTTACGGAAGATATAGATAACATAAGAGGATTAGGTGCTGTAAAGATCAAAGGAAATGTTTGGACTGCTAGGAGTTCAAATGATGAAAATATAACCAAAGATACTATAGTAATTATTGAAAGAATTGAAGGAGTTAAATTAATTATTAGAAAGAAAGAGGAGGATAAGTTATGCCAGTAGTTATAGGAATTATTGTTTTAGTATTTGTATTAGTAATAGCTAATATCAGAATTGTACCTCAGAGTGTTGCATTTGTAATTGAGAGATTAGGTACGTACCATACTACATGGGATGCAGGGATTCATGTTAAGTTTCCATTCATTGATAGAGTGGCAAGAAAAACATCATTAAAAGAAAAAGTTAATGATTTTCCACCACAACCTGTTATCACAAAGGATAATGTTACTATGGAGATTAACACAGTTGTGTTCCACCAGATTACAGATCCTAAATTGAACACTTATGGAATTGATAATCCAATTGCTGCAATTGAAAATTTAACAGCAACCACTTTAAGAAATGTTATCGGAGAAATAGAACTTGATGCTACACTTACATCAAGAGAAACAATCAATACTAGATTAAGATCTGTTTTGGATGAAGCAACTGATGCATGGGGAATAAAAGTTACGAGAGTTGAGCTTAAGGATATTATTCCACCAACAGATATCGTAGAGGCAATGCAGAAACAAATGGTTGCTGAGAGAGCAAGAAGAGAGGCTATACTTAAAGCTGAGGGTGAAAAGAAGAGTGCTATCTTAAAAGCTGAAGGACATAAGGAATCAGTTATCTTAGAGGCTGAAGCTGAAAAAGAGAGTATGTTATTAAGAGCAGAAGCACAGAAACAGAGAGCTATTAAGGTTGCTGAGGGGGAAGCACAAGCAATTAAGATAATTAATGAAGCTAAACCATCAGCTGAGGTGTTAAAGTTAAGAGGACTTGAGACATTTGTTAAAGTAGCAGATGGAAAATCTACAAAGCTTATAATCCCATCTGAGATTCAAAATCTTACAAGCCTTCTTTCAGTGGCTAAGGAATCTGTTAGTGAGATTAAAGAGAAAGAGATAAATAAATAAGCACCCAGTGGGTGCTTATTTTTTTAGTTATGAATATCTTTCTTATTAAAGAATACATATGTCAATGAAGTTGCAATCACAACGATTATTAACGATATTAAAACATATATCATTTCTACCCTTTGTCCTAACATAATCTCTTTAGCATCGAAGTAATAGAAAGGTGTTATAAATCTAAGGAATTCTAGTTTATCTGTTAAAGGTATAGCAAGTGAAAGCATATACATTCCAAGTACAACACCTGTTGATAATCCGGTAGCTTTTTTTGTTGTTTTAGTTAATGATGAGAACAATAATCCTAAGCTTAAGAACACAATTTGAAGAATAAATAGAGTACAAGTAATTTTAAATAGTTCTCCCGTAATAGATTCTCCCTTATTATAATAAGCAACGGTGAGAACTGAACCAATAAAGGTTACTATATTGAAAATTAAAACATTTATAAATGCTGCTATAAGTTTACTTGTAACAGCTTTATTTCTTTTTATTGGTTTAACCATTAAGAAATCAGCTGTTTTATCCCTCTCTTCTTTTGAGATTATTGTAGCACCAAGCATTATAGCATGGATTCCAGCTATCAAAGTGAAATATATGAAGAACATACTATAGAATCCACCAACAGAAGTTAAATCAATTTTATTAATACCAAACATGCTTCTCATTACGTTAGGAAGAGAATCCATCATTTCATTTACTTCAGAACCCATTTTAGAAAATCCACTGTATTCAACCATTCCCATTGATATGAATAAGAACATTGAAACACACCATATAATTAAAGCTTTTCTATTGGCTTTTAACTCTCTTAATACAATATTCATTATAATTCCTCCAATCTTATTCTTAAATTATTTTTAGAATTAGTTATGAATATCTTTCTTATTAAAGAATACATATGTCAATGAAGTTACAAATACAACGATTATTAGTGATATAAGAACATAAATCAGTTCTATTCCATGTCCTAGCATGATGTCTTTAGCATCAAAGTAATAGAAAGGTGTTATGAATCCAAGGAATTCTAGTTTATCTGTTAGAGGTATAGCTAGTGAAAGCATATACATAGCTAGTATAACACCTGTTGATAATCCAGTAGCCTTCTTAGTTGTTTTAGTTAATGAGGAGAATAATAATCCCAAGCTCAAGAACACAATTTGTAGAATTAATAGAGTACAAGTGATCTTAAATATTTCTCCCGTAATAGATTCACCTTTATTGTAATAAGCAACATTGACAACTGAACCGATAAAGGTTACTATATTCAGAATTAAAATATTTATTAATGCTGCTATAAGTTTACTTGTAACAGCTTTATGTCTCTTTATTGGTTTAACCATTAAGAAATCAGCAGTTTTATCTCTCTCTTCTTTTGAGATTATTGTAGCACCAAGCATTATAGCATGGATACCAGCTATCAAAGCAAAATATATGAAAAACATGCTGTAATATCCACCAACAGAAGTTAAATCTATACTATTAATACCAAACATACTTGTCATTACTTTAGGAAGAGATTCCATCATTTTATTTACTTCAGAACCCATTTTAGAAAATCCACTGTATTTAATCATTCCCATTGATATGAACAAGAACATTGAAATACACCATATAATTAAAGCTTTTCTATTGGCTTTTAACTCTCTTAATACAATATTCATTATAATTCCTCCATTCTTATTCTTATATTATTTTTAGAAATTCTCATAAGTTTAAACAGATGGTATATCTCTTTTGTTGTAGATGATATAACCCAGAATTAAGAATAATAATGAAAGTGCCAAAGAAAAAATCAAATGTGGGGATGAAAATGAGCTATTTTGTGTAATATAAGCGGAGTCAAAATGACCAAAAGGTGTTAAATAAGATATTTTTTCATCATCAAGAGTTTGATTTAGAAGTTGTAATACATAGAATCCAAACACAACACCTAAAGTTAGAGGTAATACACTTTTCAACTTTGTCATAAAAGTTGATAACATCATACCTAAGGACAATAAGAAAAATTGTATAAAAAACAAGCTTAAGTTTATTAGCATAAATGTTTTTAGATTATAATCTCCATTTTTAAATATTTCTGCTGCAACTATTGATGCTACAAAGAAAATTACATTCATTATTAATATGTGAAGTAGAACAGCGCAGAATTTTGGAATTATTACAGAGGATCTAGTTTTAGGTTTTACTAAAAGGAAGTCTGCTGTTTTTTCTCTTAGTTCTTTTGAAATAACATCTAATCCAAGTTTCATTGCAAAGATTCCACCAATTAATCCAATATAAACAAAGCAGAAACTATAATATCCAACTACAGTAGAAAGAGACATATTATTCATTCCAAAAGCTTTTAGGAAGGTTTCAGGAAAATTTTCTAAAATTTTCTCCATCATCTCTGCTTGAGAAGAATAAACAGGAAATATTGACATGAACAAGAATAGTACAGCAACCAATGAAATAGTCCATATTATATTGCTTTTCAAATAAGTTTTGAATTCAAACTTGAATATATTCATAGTTTAATCCTCCTTTTTGTAATAGTACATAAAGATCTCCTCAAGAGTTGGCTCTTGTACAAGCAGATTTTTAACATCTACAGTTGAAAGTTTCTCTATAACTTTATTCATATTTCCTCTATACATGAAATTTGCTTCAACTTTATTTGATTTAAGGTCAGTAACACCATCCATATTAAATATACTACTATCTAATGACTTATTAGAAACAACTTTAATCTTCTTATAATTATCATTTCTTAAAGATTCAATACTTTCAGTTTTGATTATTTTACCATCTTTGATTATTGCTACTCTGTCACACATTTTTTGAACTTCATCAAGTATGTGAGAAGAGAAAAATACAGTAGCGCCACGTTTGTTTTCTTCTCTAATAAGGTCGAAGAATTTTTGCTGCATTAGTGGGTCAAGACCACCTGTAGGTTCATCTAATATTATTAGCTTAGGCTGATGAAGAAGTCCTTGAACAATACCTACTTTCTTTTTGTTACCAAATGAAAGATCATCAATTTTTCTATTTACATCAAGATCCATGACTTCAGCTAATTCATGTATTCTTTCAGTACAATCTTTATTATAGAAACTAGCTGAGTATTTTAATAAATCTATTACCTTCATGTTGTTGTAATAGAATACTTCAGAAGGTAGGTACCCAATATCTTTTCTTATGTCGTGTCCTTCTTTAAAACAGTCTCTACCAAATATTTTTGCACTTCCGCTAGATGGGTGAATTAAGGAAAGAAGTGTTCTAATAGTTGTTGATTTACCAGCACCATTAGGGCCTATAAAACCAAAGATTTCCCCTTCTTCAACTTTAAGAGAAACATCAATTATTCCTCTTTCTTTCCCATAGTATTTAGTTAACTTATCAGTTTCAATAACATACATTTATAATACCCCCTTAAGGTTTGATTAACTTAAATATTTCTAGTTTACTCAAGATAAATCTTTCAAAATTTTTCTAACTAAATTGTCATCGTATAGATTTAATCTACCATGATCTATTTCTAAAATGGTTTCAATGGTATAAGTATACATGTTTAGGTCATCAACTGTTTTCTCTATAAATGAATCATTAGAAGTATTATTATTTGGATTCATTATGGCAAAACACATTTTATCACTTAGTGCCATTCCTATAACCCATATTATTTCACCTACGTTTGAGTGTTTGCATTTGAAATCTCCTGTGTTCATACCTTCTTGTATGATTGAATTTATCAATGGAGTAGTCGATTCAAGAGTTAATCGTTTTATATTTTCTCGTAGTATTAAGTTACTCTCATTATACATAGCAAACATAATAGCCTTAATCGAATCTAAATTAGCTGCCTTATACTTTGCAGAAGCATTAAAAATAGCATTCATTTTTTTAATAGGGGATATAGAAGAATTGGTTAGTTCCCTTAATTGTTCTACAGTTGTTTCAGTGGTGAGTCTAACGATTTCCAACATAAGTTCCGATTTAGATTTAAAGTGATGATAGAAAGTTCCTTTGGCTATATCTATATCATTAATAATCATTTGTATGGAGGTTTTATCATAACCAACAGTATAGAATAGTCTCTGTGCTGTGTTTATGATTTCATCTCTAGTATTTACATTTGACATATGATTATATCCTCCTATATATTTTCAGTAGACCGACCGTCGGTCTAATTATTTTAATATTAGCACTTTTTCATTTATAGGTCAAGGTAATTAGAAAAAATTTCATTTAATACAAAAATAAAGTGATATAATAAAGTGTGATTGCAATCATTTAATTGATTGGATGGGAATGGTAAGATAGTCATGGGGTATAAGGCAACTTGAAATAAATAACAAGTCAGTATACTAGTTATTTATTTTCACATGCCTAAACTATTTTTTAACGTCAGTTTAGTTTTAGGAGGAATATTTATGGACAAAATTATTTTATCTCCAAAAGAAATCTACGAATATGTAGAAGGGGTAGGAGTAAAGAAGTGTAGCAACAGAGCAATGCAGACATTATTTTTAGCAATATTGGCAGGGATGTTCATAGCATTGGGTGGATTTGCAGCTGGAGTTGCTTCTCATAGTATTGAGAACTATGGGGTAGCTAAATTAGTTGCAGGGACTGTATTCCCTGTTGGATTAATTTTAGTATTGCTATGTGGTGCAGAATTATTTACTGGTAATAATCTATTAACTATTGCTTATTTTGAGGATAGAATAACACTTAAAGATGTTCTTAAAAATTGGGTAATAGTATTCTTTGGTAACTTGATAGGAGCATTGATAATCAGTACTTTATTACATCTTAGTGGTTCATTAGAAGGTAATGGAGGGCTTGTTGGAGCATACTTTATAAAGGTAGCATCTAAGAAGGTTTCACTAAGTTTTGGACAAGCATTTACTAGTGGTATCTTATGTAATATAGTAGTTTGTTTAGCAGTATGGGGATCTTATGCGGCTAAAGATACAGCAGGTAAGGTTTTAATGGGATTTTTCCCTATAATGGCTTTTGTGATTGCTGGATTTGAACATTGCGTTGCTAACATGTTCTATTTATCAGCGGCGCTATTAGCAAAGAGTAATGATGCCATTGTTGCATTATATCATGGACCAATTGAAAAATTGGATAAAATAGATATTCCTCATATAATCAATAACTTGATTCCTGTGACAATAGGAAATATAGTTGGTGGTGGGATAATAATCGCAGGTATATACTGTGTTATATATAAGAGAAAAGAGCAAATAAATAATACTATAGCAAAGTAAAAAAGCTTAATAGCTAAAAATTATCTACAATAAAAGCAATGTTTCATTAAATTATGAAACATTGCTTTTAGGCGTATGAAAATAAATAACAAGTCAAAGATGCGACGGATATTTTGCGAAATGTGAAGAGTTGGGTTCCTCTGATAGTAGTTCTAACAGTGGGTTCCAAGGATGAAGCAGTTCGCAAAATAGACTAGCATACTGACTAGTTATTTATTTGAATATGCATTATTGTATTAACTCTCAATTAATCTTTATATTCATTGTTCAGACCAAACATATCTAGAACTTTTGAGATATCTTCCATATTAATGGAGTCTAGATCAATGGTATCTAAATTAACGCCACCGGTTAGCTTCGCAAACAATTCTTTAGTATCGGAATAATTCTCAGAAGAAAATAGACTTTCTATGTTTAAGTTATTATGTGGACTCTCATTTTCATTCATAATATTCTCTTCTATATGATGTTTTTTTTCATATACAAAATTTTCTTCAGGATGAATTTTTACAGGAGCAGATGTATCCATTTCATCATTGAAGTCTTTAGGAATATGTTCTTCAGTATTATTTGAGTTCATTAAATTACTGCCAAACACCATATTTTCAAGTATTGATTTTTTTATTAAATGTATTGAATCAAGTGTGTCTGAGAAAATTGTATTCATATCATTTAAATCATATTTTGTTGTAGAATCTGAATTAGAATCAAAAGCTCTAGAAAGTGCTCTAACTTTTTCAGCTTCTGCTTCTAAAAATTTTGCCAAACTCTCTTCGAATCTTTTTGCTGATTCAACGATATCTTCACCTAGTTTACCTGTATTATTAGGATAATTATCCATTATACTCCTCCTAGCATAGTTATCTATCAATATACCATATGAAGTAGGGAATCATTTGTTACAAAATCCTAGTATAATATTCTAATAAATTATCATAATGATAATTTAAATCTTTGATTATATCTGAAAGATATAATCCTTCATTTAATATATCTTCATAATACACACTAGGATTATGTTTATTTATATACTCAATATGTGAATTGAGCATTTCAGTCTCATTATCAAGTTTAGTACACAGTAAATTAATGTACTCAAGGGAAATATTCATATCATGCATATTTAAATGAGATAATTGTTTAACTATATTTTTATTATTAATCATGAAATTCCTCCTTAAATTATATATTTATTAATAGAATATGATTAAATAAATAAGACTGTGAGTTATACATATGAATAAATTTAGACAAGCAGGGGACGGTTCATTAATCCATTTAGATTAATGAACCGTCCCCTGCTTGTCTACTGACTACATTCTAATTGAACATAAATACATAAAAGGTAAAAAATAGAGGATAACTAAATTTCAAGTAGAAGTGTTTATATAGAGATAAAATCACTAAGAAAAAGGGAATATATTTATGGAATACGGAATGGGGGATACTAGCAAAATGAGAGAGAATTTCGTAAAAGCGCTTAAGAATAATTATGACCTGAAATATGAAGATAAATTGATGGACGAAGTATTTGATATTATTGGGGAATATAATGTAAGGAATTCAAAATATGTATTATCTAAAAAGGCAGAGATATATTCATTTAAAAATGATGGACATTTCTCTTCGAGAAATTTTAATCTTATTGTTTCTGTGTAAAGCGGGTTTGCACGTCTCATTTTAAATAAAATATTGTATTTGAAATACAATATTTTATCGCAGATAAAATGAGAAAAAATCTATTATTGTAAAGAACAATAAAATATAGCTTCTCACGCAAGTGAGAAACATCCATCATTATCCGTTATACATTATCCATTATACATTTGTTTTAACGCACGCTTCAAGCGTGCTTTTTTATGCAATTAAACGTCTTCAATCTGCCAATCAATAATATCCCTACCATTAGCTTTAAGAAATTTATTAGTCTTAGAAAAATGCTTACATCCCCAAAATCCTCTATGTGCTGAAAGTGGACTGGGATGGGTTGATTTGAGTATTAAGTGTCTTGGATTAGTTATGTACTTTTCTTTTGATTGTGCATTTTTTCCCCAAAGAAGAAATACAACAGGATCTTGTCGTTCATTCACAAGAGATATAATCTTATCAGTGAAGTGTTCCCACCCTTTATTCTTATGAGAATTTGCTTGCTCAGCCCTAACGGTCAGAACTGCATTAAGGAGCAGAACCCCTTGATCAGCCCATTTATTCAGAAAACCATTGTTAGGTATTGAACATCCAATATCAGACTGAAGTTCTTTATAAATATTCTTTAGTGAAGGAGGGGGGGTAATACCAGGTTTCACTGAGAAACTTAACCCATGTGCCTGATTAGGACCATGATAAGGATCCTGACCTAGTATTACTACTTTAGTATTCTCATAAGTAGTATGGTGAAGGGCATTGAAAATATCATATTTATCTGGATATATAGTGTGAGTTTCATATTCCTCTTTTAGAAAACTTCTAAGTTTCACATAATACTCTTGAGAAAACTCTGATTCAAGTAAAGGTTTCCAATCATTTTTTAATATGTCATTCATTTTAATCACCTGATTTTTTTATTATTTTATGTTTATATTATATCAATAAAGGAAGAATATTAACAAAAGAATAATAAGTAATCAGGAGGATAATCATGAAGAGGATAGTTTTTTTTAGCTTAGTTTTAATATTTTCACTAAACTTAAATGTATCAGCATTAACAGGGGAGGTTAAATCTGACAACTTGAACGTCATATTTAAAAAAGCTGATAAAATCTCTCCAGGATTATATAAGAAATGGGAAGAAGTAAGAAATGAGAGAGAGAATTTAAAGGATGAACTAATAACGGCAAAAAGAAGGCGATGGCAGGAATCGGCTGAGGATAGAGAGGCTATTAAGGAGACCATATCTCTTGAAGAAGAATATCTTTTACATCAGTACAATGAAGGTATATTAAATGAAAAGGAATATGGGGAGAAGCTTAAAGCGGTTTATAATAAGTATGACCAGGTAAGAGTAGAAAAGAATAGAAAATGGGTTGAAGTGGTAAAACGAGATAGTGAGCGTATTAATGAATATAAAGATGAAATGAAGGAGAGCTTTAACAAAATTGTTCAAGGAATTAATAATAACAATAAGGAAAAGGTAGAAATATCATTTGATGATTTTCTGAAATCATACATGAAGACAACAGACGTACTAAAAGAGAAATTTAAAGAGTACGAAAAATAAATGTATAATGTAGAATGGAGAATGATGGGCTTTTTCAACAGCCTGATTTTATTTAAAGATAAAATGAGTTAAAGATTCTTGTTCTAAAGAGCAACAAGATGAAGTTTCTGCGTCAGCAGAAACAACCATCATTCTCCATTATCAATTATCCATTTGTTTTTAAGCACGCGCTTTTAGCGTGCTTTTTATTTGCTGTGTTTCAAAAGTGGTAATTGTTCACGTATGTTATATAGAAGTTTTGAATCAATTTTACAAACTAAAAGTCCTGGTTTATCATCTAATGATGATATTATATCACCCCAAGGAGAGGCTACTAGCGAATGTCCGTAAGCAACATAGGATGCTGTGGTATCTCTTGCAGGGGATATAGCTGCAACAAAAACTTGGTTATCTAAAGCTCTTGCTCTCAATGTTAAATTCCAATGAGCTGGTCCAGTGGTCATATTGAAGGCTGCAGGGATAATGATGAGTTCTGCTTCGGATAGAGCCATTTTTTTGAACATTTCTGGGAATCTCATATCATAACAGATTGCTATTCCAATTTTACAATAGGGGGTATCTATAACAGTTAATTTATCTCCTGCTGTCAATGTGTCAGATTCCTTGAAGGTAATTTTATTTGGAATATCTATATCGAAGAGATGAACTTTTCTATGTTTATCAAGGAGTTTTCCTTCAGGAGAAAAAATATAAGATGTATTATAGAGTTTATTATCTTCACGTTCAATTATAGAGCCTCCAATAATATAAACATTAAAATCTTTTGCTGCGTTTTTAAGTAGGTTCAATGTTTCACTGTTGTGCTCTTCTTCACTAAAAGAATTAAAAAAATTGTTATCATAAGGACAGTTAAAGACTTCAGGGAGAGCAATAATATTGCATCCATTGGAAGCTGCTTGCTCAATATAATTCAGAGCAGTTAATAGATTTTCTTTTTTGTTATTAGTGACCATAAATTGACATAAGCCTAAGGTGAAATCTTTCATATAAATTAGCTCCTTTAAATTTAGAATAAATTGCTATATTCATATTAACAATAAAGTGAGTTTACTTAAATAAATTAGTAAACAATAATCTTAAGAGTGAACAGGGAGTGTGACTGAAAGTGAAGAAAGCTTTTAATATAATTGGTGATATATTAATTATAGGTATATTATTAATATTAGCAGGTATTATATATCTTAACATTATGTATTCTTTTGATAAGGAAAAAATTCCTTCAATAGGTGGACTAAGAATGTTGACGGTACTATCAGGTAGTATGACACCCGCATTAGAACCGGGGGATATTATAATCATAAAAGATAATACAAATATAGTTGAAGGGGATATTATAACCTTTAACAGTAATAATCTAATAATAACTCATAGGGTTGTTGATGTGACAAGTGGAGAAGATGGAGTCTTTTATAAAACTAAAGGGGATAATAACAATGTAGAAGATAAAATCTTGATTGAACAAGAGCATATTCTAGGAGAATACTTATTTAGAATACCTTATATTGGATATGCAATGGAGTTTTTTAGAAGTAAACTAGGGATTATGATCATAGTAACTATTATAGGGTTACTTATAATAGTTGAGGTTATTAAAGGTTTTGCAAGTAAAAAGGAATAATTATGATTCATAAACACAAAATATTATTTTGTTTATAAGGTACTTCAAACAGTTGCAAATAATCATAACAAATCGTAACCTTTGATTTGTTATGATGGTTGTTTGGTGTATTCAAGCCTAAGTGAGTGTAGGATTATGAAAATAATTTAGCATGATGAACTACGATTGTATGATAAGTTAAAGACTTACCCTTGGATGTAACCTTCAGTCTAAGGCTCTAAGAGTGTGGAAGGGATGACCGACTTCTAGGTTATGAAGTCAAACACCGAAACATATGAACTTCATACTGTCATTGGCAAGAAGGAAAATACCCGAAAGGAGAATTGTCAGAGATGACTAACAATCAAGAACATGTTTTTGTGTTAGATGTTAATGGTAAAAAATTAGCACCAACCAATACTAATAAAGCATGGATATTAATAAGAAAACAAAAGGCAATATTAGTTAATAAATATCCAATAGTAATACAATTAAAAAGAGAAGTACAAGAAGAACCAGAAGAATGTGAGTTTGTTTGTGGTATAGATGATGGAAGTCTACACGTTGGCATTGCAATAGTTCAAAAGTGCAAAAGCTATAATAAACCTATATTCAAGGGTACTATTGAACAAAGAAAAGATGTAAAAGGATTAATGGATGCAAGACGTGGATATAGAAGATATAAAAGAAACCACAAAAGATATAGACCAGCTAAATTTGATAACAGAAGTGCTAGTAAAAGAAAAGGTAGAGTAGCACCATCAATATTACAAAAGAAACAATCTGTTATCAGGGTAATAAATAAATTAAGTAAGTGGGTTAGTATATCTGAATTTCACTTAGAAGATGTTGCGATAGATATAAGAGCATTAATAGAAGGGAAAAAATTATATAGATGGCAATATCAAAAATCAAATAGACTAGATGAAAATATAAGAAAAGCAGTTATTATGAGAGATAACAATAAATGTATGGAATGTGGTAAAAGTAACTGTATGCTAGAAGTTCATCACATCGTACCTAAAAGGTCGAAGGGTAGTAATAACCTAGGTAACTTAATAACTCTTTGTAGTAGTTGTCACGATAAAACAGAACATAGAGAAGAACAATTCATTAATCATTATCAAAGCATGATTGATGGTGAAAATATTCGCTTTGACTATGCTCAACATGTAATGCAAGGGAAAACATGGTTGAGGAATAAATTAAGTGAGCTAGGTAATGTAACATTAACAAATGGCGGAGACACTGCAAACAAAAGAATAGATTGGGATATTGAAAAAACACATAGTAATGACGCTATTGTTATTACTGATTTAGAAGTGAATTCTGATATATGCGATATTAAAGATTGGGTTATTAAGCCGATGAGAAGACAATCTGAAGCTAAAGTTGAAGAGTTAAAAGGATTTAAACATAGAGATTTAATTAAATACACTAAAAGAAATGGAGATAGTTATGTTGGTTATGTAACAAGCTTAATACTCTACAAAACCAATTAAGTTTTACTACTTTGGATAATAGAGTTATGAAAAGATATGGGATTAAGCCTTGTAAATTACTATGGAGATTTAATAAAATGTATTGGTTTTAAAAAATCATAATACAAATAGACAGGAGTGGGTTGCGGTTTGTTATGATTATCGTAATCTGGAAGTGTTGCCAAAACAAATCACTTTAATAGCGGCTATACATATTTTATAATAAAGAGAACAAGTTATACTCAAGTGATATTTTAAAATATTTAAAATATCTTGGGTATTTTTATTTTTTATGAAGTTAAAAGAGATTTCCAAAGGTATTATTACATGTAATCTTGCTTATATAAATAGGTAATATGTTTGTGTAAAATTAAATAAGTTTAGCTTTAGTTTTTTATATGGATTAAAGAGGGCTTTAAAAAATCACAAGGAGATGAAGTTAATTGAATACAAAAGAGAAAAAATACAAAAAGAGATCATTAGCATTAATATTAGCCATTGCATTAGCCATAGGGGGAGGAATTGGAGCAGGAACTTACGCATTCTTTACATCTATTTCAAAGGGTAATCAAAATAATATTAATGCTGGTAAGCTTGAGACTACTTTTGAAGATGAAACTATCGATATAGGGAGTGGGGGGAATCATGTATCTTTGACTAACCTTGCACCAGGAAATAGTATTAATTACAATTTTAAAGTAACTAACGGGACAAGTACTATGGATCAGAAATATAAAATAAAATTAGTAAACAATAATGTTGATGAATCAGGAAATATCGTTTCAAATGATCTTATATCAGCAGCTATATATAATATTACAAAGAGTAATGGTACAACTATAGAAACAAGAGTTGATTTAACATATGATGAATTAAAAGCATATTTATTAAAGGTTAGAACCTTGAGTTATAGCTCTAAAAAAGACCAAGATCAATATTCAATCATAATGAGTTTACCAACAACACTAGGAAATGTTTATCAAGAAGCAAAAGGAGACTTCCAACTAGAAGTTGAATCAACACAAACAGAAGATACAGTTTTCTAATAGGATATTTATTTGAATCTGACATGAAATATGGAAGTTTAACTTTCTTAATTTCATGTCAGATTTTCTTTATGTATACTGTGAATTTTGGTATAATTATAGGAAATATTATTCGAAAGTCTAAATAAGATATACTGACTAGTTATTTATTTGAATATGCCTGAAGGGGGAAGTTTCATGTTGTTTTTAAAAAATGCAGAAATACATACAATGGTTGGAGAAACTATTGAGAACGGACAGATTCTTATAGAAAATGGCAAAATTAAAGCTATAGGAAAAGAGGTTAAATGTCCAGAAGGGGCTGAAGTAATCGAATGTGAGGGTGGATTTGTAATGCCTGGATTAATAGATGCACATAGTCATCTTGGTATGTGGGAGAATGCTATGGGTTTTGAAGGTAGTGATGGCAATGAAGCGTGTGATCCTGTAACACCACATTTAAGAGCTATTGATGGAATGAATCCTAAAGATGAGTTTTTCAGAGAAGCATTGGAAGCGGGAGTTACAACAGTAGCATCAGGCCCTGGTAGTGCTAATGTAATTGGAGGACAATATGCAATTGTAAAGACTCATGGAGATAGAATTGATGATATGATAATCAACGAGAGTTTTGCTATGAAGTGTGCTTTTGGTGAAAATCCTAAAAGAGTCTATAACGCTCAGAAGAAATCACCAAGTACAAGAATGGCTACTGCAGCAATTTTAAGAGAAAACTTAGCTAAAGCAAAAGAATATGCTGCTAAGAAAGATAGAGCTAATGGTGATCTAGAGAAAATGCCAGCTTTTGATATGAAAATGGAAGCACTTGAGAGAGTAATACGAAAAGAAATACCATTAAAATCACATGCTCATAGATCTGATGATATATTAACATCATTGAGAATTGCAAAAGAATTTGATGTGGATATCACATTAGATCACTGTACTGAGGGACACTTGATTGTTGATTATCTAAAAGAAGGATATCAGAAGGGTATAATAGTTGGACCAACAATGTCAAGTAGATCAAAGATCGAGCTTAAGAATTTAACATTTGATACACCTGGGATACTCTCTAATGCAGGAATTAAAATTGCAATAATGACAGATCATCCAGTTATTCCCCAAGAATATTTGATGGTTTGTGTAGCATTAGCAGCTAGAGCGGGAATGAAAGAGGAAGATGCTTTAAAAGCAGTAACTATTAATGCAGCAGAAATCATTGGTATTGGCGATAGAGTTGGAAGTCTTGAAGAAGGTAAAGATGGAGATATTGTTGTTTACACAGGACACCCATTTGATCTTAGAAGCCAAGTTAAGAATGTTATTATAGATGGAAAAGTGGTTAAGTAAATAAAGTATAATGAAGGAAGCTTCTGCTTAATGGCAGAAGCTTTATTGGTGTAGTAGCAACTTTTACTTTTCAATTATTTGAAACATTTCTTCCACTGTAGTATTAAATACTTTAGCTATATCAAACGCCAATTTCAGGGATGGATTGTATTTAACATTCTCTAGGGGACCTATTGTTTGTCATTCATAGGCATTATTTACACTGTTCGCTAGATTAAAAAGTTCAAAAAGGATATAATTTATATTGATATATTATATTTGGATATATTTAATATGAGAGCTGAGGCATATTCAAACAAATAACAAGCCAGTATGCTAGTCTATTTTGCATAATACTTCTTCGTCAGAACCCACTGATAGAGTAACTATCAGTAGAACCTAACTCATCGTCTGATGCAAAATATCTGTCGCATCTTTGACATGCTATTTATTTTCATACGCCTAAAACTCTATGAAAATAGAAATTGGAGTAGTTGAATGATATGAAAAATATGATAAAAATTTCGGTTAGGAACTTAGTTGAATTTGTAATGTCCTCAGGAGATCTTGATATGGTAAGAATGAATAATGCCAGAGCTGTTGAAGGTACTAGAATTCATAAACTAATTCAGAGTAGCAGTGGAGATAATTATGATTCTGAGGTTATGTTGAAGTATGTTTATGAAGGGGAAGAACTTCAGGTTGAGGTTAGCGGAAGAGCTGACGGTATTATAAGAGAAGGTGATAAGTGTACTATTGATGAGATTAAATCAACAACTAAACCTTTAAAGGAAATAACAGAGGATATGAATCCATTGCATTGGGCACAGGCTAAAGGATATGGGTTTATTTTTGCACTTAAGAATGAAATTGAAACTATAGATATACAGCTTACATATTATCAATTAGAGCAAGAAAAAATAATAAGATTTAAAAAGAGTTTTTCGATTGAGGAACTAAAAAATGATTTTATTGGATTAATTGAAGAATATCTAGGATGGGCTGAAAAAATTGATAGGTGGATAAAGTTACGAGATGAAACTATAGAAGAGCTACAATTCCCATATGGTGAATTTAGAAAAGGTCAGAGAAAGTTAGCAGTGAGTGTTTATACTGCTTTGAAGGAAAAAGAAAAGTTGTTTTTGAAAGCACCTACTGGAATTGGGAAAACATTAGGAACAGCTTTCCCAACATTGAAATATATGGGGGAAGAAGGGCTTGAAAAGATATTTTATCTTACGGCTAAAACAATAACTAGAACTGCAGCTGAAGATGCGTTCCACAAAATGCGAAGAGGGGGACTTAGGTTAAAAACCCTCACCTTAACTGCAAAAGATAAGATATGTATTGATAATACAAAGAAATGTGATCCAGAAGAATGTGAATACGCTAAAGGTTTCTTTGATAAATTGAAGCCAGCAATAAAGGAAATATTCACAAATGAGGATTCTTTTGATAGAGATAAAATTTTAGAGTATAGTGAAAAACATAAACTATGTCCATTTGAATACTCTTTGTCATTAGCAGAGTGGAGTGATGTGATTATATGTGACTATAACTATGCATATAACCCTCGGACATTCTTAAGAAGGTTCTTTGGAGATAGTAAAAAAAATTATGCTGTTCTAGTTGATGAAGCACATAACCTTGTAGATAGAGCGAGAGAAATGTATTCAGCGGAGATATATAAACAGCCAATTCTAGAGATTAGAAAGAAAATAAAAGACGACTTTCCTAATGTTGTTAAAGCGTTAAATAAGATAAATAGATTTATGATTGAAGCGAGAAAAGAATGTGAAGAATCAGATGGGGTAGTATTAAAAAAGGAAGCTCCTGATATGTTATATCCATATTTAACTAGGTTTATAGATCAAAGTGAAGAGGTCTTAGAAAACGGAGCAAATAAGGAATACTTTGATGAATTTATGGAGTTCTATTTTAAGGCAGTAGGAATGGTAAGAACTTGGGAGTTTTATGATGGAAACTATGTTACTTACTATGAAAAAATAGGACAGGATATTAAAATAAAACTCTTTTGTCTTGATCCTTCAAAGGTGTTACAGGAGAAGATGAAGATGGTGAGAAGTACTATATTATTCTCTGCTACACTGCTTCCATTGGATTATTATATGAAGTTATTAGGAGGAAATGAGGAGTCATTAAGATTATCACTTGAATCTCCTTTTGACCAGAAAAATCTATGTTTATTAGTTAATGATAAAATCTCAACTAAATATAGAGCAAGAGAGAAGACTATTCTCCAATTATGCAATGAAATAATGAACGTGGTCCGAAGTAAAAAGGGAAATTATATGATATTCTTCCCTTCATATAAATATATGAATGATGCTTTAGAGATATTAAATATGGCTGGGTTTAATCATAAGGTTGATGTAATCGTTCAAGATGTGAGTATGAATGAGAGAGAAAGAGAAGAATTCCTTGAAGAGTTTGATAAAGAAAGAGAGTGTTCAATGGCAGCTTTTACTGTTATGGGAGGAATCTTTGGAGAGGGAATAGATTTAACAGGAGATAGATTGACAGGAGCAATAATTGTAGGGGTAGGATTACCACAGATTTGCTTTGAGAGAGATATTATTAAGCAACATTTTAATGATAAGGGTAAGAATGGTTTCAATTATTCTTATGTTTATCCAGGTATGAATAGGGTGCTACAAGCAGCAGGCAGGGTTATAAGAACAGAAGAGGACAAGGGAGTGGTTCTTCTAATAGATGAAAGGTTTTCATATGGGGGTTATAAAAGTCTATTTCCTGAAGAATGGAGCCATTATCATAGGATAGCAGATAAAGATGACCTTGAAGATGAATTAAGTGTATTTTGGGCATAAGAATTAATGTTGATAAGTTGCCTTGCATACTTGTGAATTGATTCATGAGTTAGTTGCAAAAATATAATATAGATACTTGCTTCTTACAATTACATATGTTAATGTTTAATTGTAATTAAATATGCGTCTTAAATCGGGCGATATGCTAAACTAGTGTGATGGGGTTTTCTCATTATGCTTTTTTTTGGAGGAAATACCCTTTGAGGCTCTAAATATAGGAAAAGTGGAGGTGTTTTATGGACAGTATATTTAAGAATAAGAAGTATGTGCCCGTATTAGCTTTAGTAGCATGTATCTTGTGGGGAAGTGCTTTCCCAGTATTGAAGATAAGCTATGGAGAGTTGAATATGGCTCCGATGGATTACAATAGTAAGATTGTATTTGCCGGTATGAGATTTTTCTTAGCATCAATGTTTTTATTCTTGATGACTATTTTTATATTTAAGAAAAGTATTAAGATAACCATGAAAGATTTTGGATATCTATTTGTTCTGGGTTTATTACAAACATCATTGCAATATTTTTTCTTTTATAATGGACTTGCGAACACAAGTGGAATGAAAGGCGCAATATTATCTTCATCCGGTACATTCATTGTGGTCATAATGGCACATTTTATTTATAAGAATGACAAGCTTACTACAGAGAAAATCATAGGGCTAGTTACAGGACTTATAGGCATAATATTAGTAAATTGGGGCAGAGACTTAAACTTTGATTTCAAATTCAATGGTGAAGGATTCCTTATAATAGCTGCATTTGTAAGTTCGTTTGGTACTTTTTTAGCTAAGAAACTATCTACTGAATTACATCCATTTGTGGTAACATCATGGCAAATGTTTTTAGGAGCTACAATGTTATTGATATATGGAGTACCTAAGATGCAAGAGGGAGCGTTGAAGTTTACTCCACTTGCCACAGGATTATTTATATATGCAGCTTTACTTTCGGCAATAGCCTTTGCTATATGGTATTCTTTATTGAAATATAACAAAGCGGGAGAGGTTTCAATGTACAAATTTATGGTTCCTGTTTCTGGAAGTATACTTTCCATAATATTTTTAGGGGAAAATAATATAACTTTAAATGTTATATGTGCATTGTTATTTGTAGCATCAGGAATAATATTGATTAATAAGAAACCTATAAGTAGAGAAAAATAGAAAATAATTTTTAAAAGTAACAAATAAAATTTGTTGTACTAAATGATGAAAAATGTTAAAATATCAGAGCTGTATTACATAAAAAGACAAAATGTGAATATGCTTATTTGAGGTGAAAGTATGGAAAAGTTGAATAACAATAAAGAATTAAAAGATTATATATTAATATTAATAGGTACAACTATTTTGGCTTTAGGAATTAATTTATTTCTTGCACCGTCTAAATTAGTAACTGGAGGGGTGACTGGTGTAGCTATAATGGTTGAGTATTTAAGTAAGACATATTTAAATGTGGCTATCCCAATTTGGTTAACTAACTTTGCGATAAATATTCCGTTATTTGCTATAGCTATTAAACAAAGAGGAATATCATTTGGAAAAAAATCATTATTTTCAGCAATATACCTAAGTATCGCCCTTTGGTATACAGCCTTTATTCCGAATCCATTTTCCGCTGAAAGTGACTTGTTATTAGCTGCTATATTTGGAGGAGCGCTTATTGGAGTAGGTTTAGGATTGGTTCTTAGGGCATCTGCTACAACTGGTGGTACGGATATGTTAGCAACTATAATAAAATATAAGTATGAGAAATTTCCAATATCAAAGTTAATGATGGTTGTTGATTCAAGTATAATTATTATGGGATTTTTCATATTTGGAGCAAGAAAGGCAATGTATGCAGTAATATGTGTATATGTTGTTACTAAGGTTGTGAATAGTTTACTAGAAGGTATGCATTTTGCTATAGCTGCATTTATTATTTCTGATAAGAGTGATGAGATTGCACGAGAACTTTTAGAAAACGTAAAAAGAGGAGCTACTGGGATAAAAGCAAAAGGAATGTATACTAAGAAAGATAAAGATATGTTATTTGTAGTAGTATCTAAAAAAGAGATACATTCAGTGAGACAGGTTGTTAAAAATATTGATGAGAAAGCCTTTATTACAATTACTAATGTTAGAGAAGTTTTAGGGGAAGGATTCATTGAAGATACGAATACTCTAGTTTAATCTAATTTAAAATTGATAAAAAATAGGAAAAATGTAAAGCGAGTCTTTACATTTTTTTTGTTATATTTCTTATAAAAACAACATATAATGGTATTTACTATTAAAGCGAAGTGTTGTATTATATCAATGGGATATATCGGATATATATGAAGATATATGAATGAAAACTTAGGAAATTTTGAAAAAGTGGGGTTAAAATGAGTATTGATTTGAAGGAGTTTTTATTTTTAAATAGTAAAGATATTTTTGATAATACTAGAAGTGGATGGACAAAAGATAAGGGACTAAAATGGAATATAGAAGAAGTACTTGAAAAAATAAAAAGCGATACAGATATGAATGTGTTTTTGGAAATAATACTAGATGATTTTCTGAGAAGGTTGTTGAATATTAAAAATGAATCAAAAAATGAAATAATCTATGAAGAAGTCATTTTTGCTTTTAAATGTTTAAAAAAAGAGACTTTTAAAATTATAGAAAACAAAGAAATCGATTTGCAAGAAAAAATGAAATTAATTATGGACTTCAATGAATTAGCTGATAATTTAGAACTGCTCATGATAAAAAAATTTGATAATGGTAAAACAGCATATTTGAATTTTGAAACTATTACTAAAATTGGGGATGCCAGTGTAATTCTTTCTGTGAATGATGAAATTATTTATGCTAATGAAGTTGCTAATAAAATGTTTGAATATACAACAAGCCAATTAAAAAGTGAGAAACGTGAGGATTTTTTCAAAATAATAAATAATATAGATATACCTAAAAATGATTTTGTTGAAGAAATATTTGAAGGGCAAGTTAAAAGAGATGATGAAATTGAAAAATGGATAGAATTTAGAATTGGTAAAATTGAACTTGAAAAACGTAATATAGAAGTCGCGATTGGTCAAGATGTATCAGCAAGAAAAGTAATGGAAGAAAAGCTGAAAGAAAGTGAAGAACGTTACAAGCTACTATTTGAGGTTATGCCTGATCCACTATATGCTTATGGGGAAGATGGAATTGTATTTGCTAATAATGCAGCCTTAAAAATGTTTGGTTATAATAAGTTTGAAGAAATACAAAATAAAAATTTGAATGAACTATGGTCTATATTACCAGAGTATCAAAGTAAATATCAGCAACAAATGGATAAGTTGAAAAGGATTGGAAAAATATCTGGGTTGGAGAAAAAGTGTATACGGAAGATTGATAACAAATTATTAGAACTAGAAACTACAGCAGTTTCGTACTTTATTGGAGGAGGGAAATTCGTAATAAACATTAGTCGGGATATTGCCGAGAGAAATAAAGTAAGATTGCTTAAAGAGGGAGTTAGAGAAAAGACTCTGAAATTGGTAGAAGCTAAAAAATATGACGAATTAAAAAATGAATTTTTAGCAAATATATCTCATGAATTTAGAACACCAATAAACATTATTATGACTGCAATGAAACTTGTAGAAACATTATTTAATGAAGATAAGTTAAATAAAGATGATTTAAAAAGATATACATACTTATCAAAGCAGAACTGCTTTAGGTTAATTAAATTGGTTGATAATATATTGGATATGACCAAAATTGATGCAGGTCATATGTTATTGGATTTAAAGAAAAGAAATATAGTAGAATTTATTGAAGATGTTACGATATCAGTAAGAGAGTATATTGCTAGTAAGAATCTAAAATTAATATTTGATACTAATGTGGAAGAGAGAATGATGCTCTTTGATATGAGTATTGTGGAGAGAATTATACTGAATTTATTATCTAATGCAGCTAAATACACCAATGCTGGTGGCGAGATTAACGTAAATATAATTGATACAAATAATAAAATTATTATTGAAGTTGAAGATAATGGAATAGGAATACCAAAGGATAAACAAAAAGTAATATTTGATAGATTTGTGCAAGTTGATAAAACCTTATCAAGGAATAAAGAGGGGAGCGGGATAGGATTATCCCTAGTGAGAGAATTAGTAGAACTTCATAAAGGAAATATAAAAGTTATAAGTGAAGAAGGAATCGGAACAAAATTTATTATAGAGTTACCAATTGATGATAAAGAATTAAATGATCTATTTGATAACTCATTACATGTAAATAGAGCTTCAAGGAGTTTAATTGAATCAATAGATATACAATTTTCAGATATTTATGCTCAATGGTAAGCACTTGCTGCGCGTAGCTAAAAGGATTACTCGTTTCATTTTGAATGAAAAATTGTACTTGAAATAGAATAATTTATATTAAAGATAAAAGAAAGATGTTGGTGATTGTTTTAATATATCACCAACTTTTTTGATACTAAAAATTTTAGTTATTAAGAAAATATATTTTTATTTCAAATACAACATTTTATCTTAAGATAAAATGAGTAAAATTCTATTCTTCTAAAGAACAATAAAATGTAGCTTCTCACACGAGTGAGAAGAATCCATCATTCTCCATTCTCCATTCTACATTATCAATTATCCATTTGTTTCAAGTTTTATTAAACAAAAATTTTTCAACATCCACATGTATTTTTTTGTTCTTAAATTTATATTTAAGGGTTATAGTTGGAGTGCTTGTCTCATAAATTAAGATATAAGGCAAGGTCAAATAAATAACAAGTCAGTATACTTCGCATCTTTGACTTGGTATTTATTTTCACATGCCAAACAATACACATGGGGGAGAAAAAAATAATTAATAAGATATGGTTCAGTTTAATTGTGCTAGGAATATTATGTACATTTTTGACCGGAACCACACAAATAACCATTGATGCAATAACAGTTTCAGCAAAATCTACTATTGAACTTATAATTGCATTAACTGGATTCTTGTGTTTTTGGAATGGAATGCTTAATATTGCTGAAAAAAGTGGATTAACCAAAAGTATTGCAAAGTTACTTAAACCAATATTGATGTTTTTATTTAAAAAAGAAGGCAGAGAGGAAAAAGCATTAGGAGCAATTGTTATGAATCTCACTTCTAATATGTTTGGAATATCTAATGCAGCAACACCTTTTGGAATAAAAGCTATGGAAGAAATGCAAAAACATAATCCTATAAAAGATAGGGCTACAAATGATATGGTTTTATTCTTAGTGATGAATGCAGCATGTATTCAAATAATACCTACAACGATAATATCTATTAGAAGTGCAGCCTCCTCAACAAATCCAACCTTCATTATATTACCAGCTATTTTATCAACATCTATCGCAGCTTTGGTGGGAATTGGTAGTTGTAAAATTTTGGAAAGGTATTTTTAAATATAAAATATGAAAGGGTTAATGTTATTTATTCCAGTCTTTATATTATTCATTCTTATATATGGAATAATAAAAGGAGTTAAAGTTTATGAGGCTTTTGTTGAAGGTGCAAGAGATGGATTGAAAATTGCATATAGAATATTTCCATATTTATTAGCTATGATTTTTGCTGTAACTTTAGTTAGAACATCAGGAATGATGAATATCATTGAGAAGATACTGTCGCCATTTACATACATTTTAGGTATACCTAAAGAAATAATGCCTTTAGTTTTAATAAAACCAATATCGGGAAGTGGGGCATTAGGCACCCTTACAGAAATAATTAATACTTTTGGAGTAGACTCATATATTGGCATATGTGCGGCTGTTGTAATGGGAACAACGGAGACTATTTTTTATACAATTTCAATATATTTTGGGTCAATTAAAATAAAGAAAATAAGACATACACTATGGGCAGCTTTGTTAGCGGATATTGCAGCTATTATTGCAGCTGTGAATATAGTAAAGTTATTCCTAAAATAAGTGAGGTTAAGGCGGAATTTTCAGAAAAAGGAAAGGTTCGACATGAATTACCTTTATTTTTCTTTTGTTAATTTGTATAATTAAAGAGGGGGGGTGATTCGGTGCATGTTTTGGGCGTTGGAGAAAGATTGAAACATTACAGAAAAATATTGGGGATATCTCAAAAGGAATTGGCTGATAATAAGGTATCATCAAATCTTATTAGCCTTATAGAACGGGGGAGAGTGCCGTTATCTACAGTTACAGCAAGTATATTGGTACACAATTTAAATAAGATATCAAATGAAAAAAACATGTCCTTAAATTTATCAATAAGAGATTTGATGATGTCCGATAAAGAGTATATTATAAAATTATGTGATGAAAGAATCAAGAGAGTGAAAAGCAACAAGGAAATTAAAGAGGTGTACAATGAAGTAATCCAAATGATTGGTAATGTATCTGATTCTGATTTGAATACAGAGGTTGAGAAACATTTTGGGGAATTATTTTTTAATAATGGTGAATATATGGATTCAATAGTACACTTTGAAAATTGTATTTCTAATGGTTTAGAAAAAAATGATGAAAAACTTGCAGACGTATATTATTTCTTAGGTAAATGTTATTATATAGAGGGTAATCAAGAACAGGCTATAGAGGTACTTTTAGAAGCCCATAGAATAATCAAACAAGCTCAATTAAATAGAGAATATTATTATGATTTGATTCACACATTAACATTGGCAAGCTATAAAGAAAATCAATATCCTATGGCTAAAGAATTTGTTGATTTATGTATAGAGTTTCTTGAAAATGAACCAAATTCCCATAGAAAAAAGAATGTTTATATACTTAAAGCTGAAATATGTATGAAATTGAATGAAAATGACAAAGCATTGGAAATATATAAAAATGTAATTCAAGGTTCAGAAGATATAGATATCATAAGAAATGAGGTCAAGTTAGCATTAGATCAGAAATCTTTTAGTAATAAAGAAACTGATAAATCATTTATTTCTTTAGTCAAGAGTCTGAAATTTTCACATAATGATATGAATAAACTCTTTAAGAATAATTTTATTGATGAAAAATATTCATGTGAAAAAGATGATTTTCTGTATCAGAATAGAAGCAAAATTATAAAAGCATTTATTGAAGATATTCATATTTCAGATAATGAACATAAGAAATCAATACTTATAATATTAGATATATTAGATAGTTATATGGACAATGGCGAATTTGATAAGATAAGAGATGCGGCAAATATAGTACGGGAAAAGATAAAATAGAATATGTTGACAAAGTTACGATATATTGTTCTTAATCTGTTTTTGTTTTTAGAATGTCAGGCGGTTTAAAAAGTTCAAGATCAAAGAGCTAGGCGAAGGAACAGCGAAGTGTATAGATAAATACTTGAGTAGCGAAGAGAGCCTTAGTGACGTCGATAGTGGGCTTTTTAAACAGTCTGATGAACCTCCTATAGTATAGGAGGTTCATTTTTTAATGTAGATCCTTACAATTATAAAGTAATCTTTCTACTTTGTCTTTGAATCTTCCCAAAGACTTTTTACTATAATCAGATGAATTAACTTCCAAGACTGCATTTTTTAAACCGTCAATTAAAAATGTATACATAGCTTTATAATTGATATCTTCTTCCTTAATGGTATTTTCATTTTTTTTCATAGTGTTCACCTCATTTTACTTCATTACACTTCTAAAATATGCTAATATTCTATAGTTGTGAAACATATGGGAGGTTAATTCAATTTAAGGCATATTTAAATAAATAACTATTCATATGATAAGGAAGTATTGTATCAATGAATTTGTAAAAAATACAGTTTCAAATGGTGAATTTTTGGGTATTTTATAATTCTTATAGTATTAGTAATATAGTATACTAAAGATAATAAAGAAGAAATATCAAAGAACAGAAAAGAAATTTTGTTCTTTATTCTCTATTCTTTATTCGTTCAATAATATAATATTACTTTTGAATTTCTTTAGTAAAAAAAGTTTTAAAATAAAAAATTTATTATAATTAATGGGGAGGTAAATATGGGGAAAATTGAGAAGAATAAGGTTATATTAGCAGATTTGGCACTATTGATAGTAGCTGCCGTATGGGGAGGGGGATTTGTTGCTGTAAAGGATGCATTAGACAGCACATCACCATACTTCATTATGACAATGAGGTTCGCCATTGCTACATTGTTTATGGGAATTTTCTTTTGGAAAAAAATAAAGAAGATTGATAAGGAGAGTCTTAAGGCAGGTATAATAATAGGAATAATATTATTTTTGGCATTTGCTTTTCAGACAATAGGATTACAATACACAACAGCTAGTAAACAATCATTTGTTACAGCAGTCTATGTAGTTATGGTTCCGTTTTTATATTGGATAGTTACAAAAAAGAGACCTAAAGTCTATAATATTTTAGCTGCATTTTTGTGTTTAGGAGGAATTTGGTTTCTTACTTTGAGCGGAGAAGCAACAGTAGGGGAAAGTTTTATAAATAAAGGGGATAGCCTAACCTTAATTTGTGCATTGCTTTTTGCAGCGCATATAGTAGCAGTTGGACATTACGCACAAAAGCATGATCCTATTATTCTAACAGTTATTCAATTAGGAGTAAGTGGTATTCTATCATTTATATGCATGATTCTATTAAAGCAAACACCTACACAACTTGGTAAGGAAGCAATGATACCTATTTTGTATTTAGCAGTATTAAGTACATTTTTGGCATTCTTGATTCAAAATGTAGCACAGAAGTATACTTATTCAACACATGCAGCTTTAATAATGTGTTTAGAGGCATTATTTGGCGCAATATTTGCTGTTATAATATTGAATGAAGCACTGACAGTGAAAATGATAATAGGATGTGTTTTAATCTTTGTTTCAATATTAATATCAGAACTAGGAACCAAGTTCTTAACTTTGAATAAAAACAAAAAAATGGCCAATACTATTGACAGATAGATGGTATTGTAATATCATAAAAATCAAGTTTAATAAAAAAGGTTGCGATGAAGAGAAGAGTAGTAGATGAAAATATTAAAAGAGAGTCAGGGTAGGTGAAAGCTGACAATATGGAAGTCTATGAACATGGCCTCAGAGCATATCTATTGAAAAATGAGTAGATAGATACGGGTTTGCAAACGTTAAAATGCAAAGTAACTTTAAACAGTCTTAAGTTACTTATTAAGGTTCTTGTTGTGAGATAAGGATGAATTAGAGTGGTAACGCATATTATATGCCTCTAAGCGGAATGCTTAGAGGCTTCTTTTATTTGAAAAATAAAAGAAAATGTATAATTGATAATGGAGAATGGATAATGAGTGACATTTCTCTTCGAGAAATTATAATTTTATGTTGTTTCTTTGATAATTAAAGGTAACTCATTTCTTTTAAAAGTTTTTCATCTCAATTATGTTTTTTATCTAACGCTGTGAGCACATTTATTTGTTTAATAAAATTTTTATATAACGGGAGGAATAGAAAATGGATAAGAAAACTTATTATATTACTACACCGATTTACTATCCATCAGCAAAATTACATATAGGTAATACATACACAACTGTAGCGGCAGATGCTGTTGCTAGATTTAAAAGATTAACAGGTTATGATGTTATGTTCCTTACAGGAAGTGATGAACATGGACAAAAAATTCAGAGAATAGCAGAAGAAAAAGGGATTACTCCAAAGGCATATGTTGATGAGATTGTTGATGGAATCAAGGAACTTTGGAAGCTTATGGATATAAAGTATGATAAATTTATTAGAACAACAGATGAATACCATGAGGAGTCTGTAAAAAAGATATTCAAGAAGCTTTATGATCAAGGAGATATTTATAAGGATGCATATGAAGGGTGGTATTGTACACCGTGTGAGTCATTCTGGACAGATACTCAATTAAATGATGGCAAATGTCCAGATTGTGGTAGAGTTGTTGAGAAGGCTAAAGAAGAAGCTTATTTCTTTAAGATGTCTAAGTATGCAGATAGATTAATTGAATATATTGAGACACATCCAGAGTTTATTCAACCTGAGTCAAGAAAAAATGAAATGTTAAATAACTTCTTAAGACCAGGACTACAAGACCTTTGCGTATCTAGAACTAGTTTTGACTGGGGAGTGCCAGTAGAATTTGATCCAGGGCATGTTGTTTATGTTTGGATTGATGCTCTTTCAAACTATATAACGGCTTTAGGATATGAGAATAATGATTGTGATTTAATGGATAAATATTGGCCTGCAAATGTACATTTAATAGGTAAAGATATATTAAGATTCCATACAATTTATTGGCCAATTATGCTTATGGCATTAGACATAGAGCTTCCTAAACAAGTATTTGGTCATGGTTGGTTAATGCTAGAAGGCGGGAAAATGTCTAAATCTAAAGGAAACATTGTAGACCCAGAAGTATTAGTTAATCATTTTGGTGTAGATGCAGTAAGATATTACCTTCTTCATGAAATACCATTTGGTTCAGATGGTATATTCAGCAATGAGATATTCATCAAAAAGACTAACTCAGATTTAGCAAACGACCTTGGAAACTTACTTTCAAGAACAGTTACTATGATTGAAAAATATTTTGGTGGTGAAATACCTGCACCAGTAGAAAAAGCACCAGTGGATGATGAATTAATAACTCTTGCACTTGAGACTCCTAAAAAAGTTGAGGAAGCAATTGATAATTTAAGAATTCCAGGAGCACTTGATCATATTTGGACTTTAATTAGAAGAACCAACAAATATATTGATGAAACAACTCCATGGATACTTGGTAAAGATGAAAGTAAAAAAGATAGATTAGCTACAGTTCTTTATAATCTTACTGAATCATTAAGATTTACTTCAGTATTGTTATCATCTTTCTTAACCAAGACAAGTGAAAGTATAAATGAACAACTTAATGTGGAATATACTGCTTGGGATAGTTTAGCATCATTCGATGGAACTAAAGCAGGAACAAAGGTAGAGAAAAAAGGTGTAATATTCCCTAGAATAGACGTTGAAAAGAAGATGGAAGAGCTAACTAAGATTGCTGAAGAACAAAAAAAATTAGCAGAAGTAGCTAACAAAGCAGAAGAAAAACAAGAGATGCTTCCATTAAAAGAAGAAATAACAATTGATGATTTCGATAAAGTTGATTTAAGATTGGCTAAGGTTTTAGAATGTGAACCCGTTAAGAAGACTAAAAAATTATTAAAATTCCAGTTAGATGTGGGTGGAGAAAAGAGACAGGTAATTTCAGGAATAGCACAACATTACAAGCCAGAAGAGCTTATAGGTAAATATGTTGTGGTTGTTGCTAACTTGAAACCAGTAAAACTAAGAGGAGAGCTATCAGAAGGCATGATATTGAGTGCAGCTACTAATGACGATAGTAAGTTATTAACAGTAACGATAGATGGTGAACTTCCTACAGGAAGTATGATAAAATAAAATAATATTCCATTAAGAACAGTTTAAGTAAGAGTGTGAATAACTTACATGAAACTGTTCTTTTCGGTTAACCGTATATATAAAAGGACCAAATATTTGTGAGATCTTAAGGGTTAATACATTTGTTAAATTATATAATAAATTTCCAGAGAGATAACTTTTAAAGTTGAGAATGGAGAGTTGAGAGTTGAGAACGCTTGACATTTCACTCCGTGAAATTTTAATTTTATTGTTTCTTGAACAAAAGGTGTTTACTCGTTTCATTAAAAATGAAACATTGTACTTGAAATACGATATTTTATCACATGATAAAATGAGTAGAAAATATCTTGTTCTATAGAACAACAAGATATAGTTTCTGCCCTAAAGCAGAAACATCCTACGTTCTCCACTCTCCACTCACAACTCTCAACTTCTTTTAAAAGTATTTAATTTTAGCTGTTTTTTAGTTAATGAAAAATATATTTTTATTTTAGAATAAACTAATAATAGTGTTACAAGATTATTAAAAAAATGTATATTTTAGTCGAAAAGTTTGAAATTTCTCTTTATTCCTTTTATAATAGGTGTTTAGATAGAAAAAAAATGTGAAGGTGATATATATGAAAATATTATTAACTGGTTTGATAGGGGCACTTATAGGATATGTTACCAATTGGTTAGCAATAAAGATGCTTTTTAGACCATATAAAGAAGTAAGAATAATGGGAATAAAAGTACCATTCACACCGGGGTTAATTCCAAAAGAAAAAGCAAGAATTGCCAAAAGTGTTGGTAACGGTATAGGAGATCATTTATTAACAGAGGAGACCATACAGGAACATCTTTGTGGTGAAAAGGTTGATAATGCAATAAGAACCTGGATGAATATTAAAATTAAAGAATTGATAGAAAAAAAAGAAACATTAAAAACATTATTGAAGAAGATGATAGGAAAGAGATATGAGGGTTTAAAAGAATATGTGGTAAATCTTACTGTGGGTTATTCAAAAAAGGTTCTCGATAATGAAGAAACAAGAGCTAAGCTTTTTAAAATAATAAAAGGTGAGATTGAGAAATTGATTAGTATTAAGATTGAAGATATCATTAAACATGATTTATCAATTAAGTTTCAAGATTATGCTCTTAAAAAGATAAAGGGTATTAAAGAATCTGATGATATAAAAGTAACTATAAGTAATGCTATGGTTTCATTCATAAATGATGATATAAATACCTTAAAAAAATTGAATCAGATAATACCTGAGAGTACTCAAGAAACAATTTATTCGCTTGTAGAGAATAATAGAGAAGAGATATGTAGTAAAATAATAAATGCTCTTGAAAAAGAGTCTGTAAAAGAAGAAATAATTAGTAGTATAAATGATCTAGTTAATACAAAATTAAGTCCTATGATAGCTATGTTTGTGAAAGGTGAATCAATTTATCCTCTTATAATAAGTACATTAAATAGTTATTTAGAAGAAGATGAAAATAGAATGATGATTGTTGGTCTAGTAAATAATGAAATCAAAAACTTGTTGGATAATACAGTTGGAGAGATTGTAGAAAAATATGGTCAAGATAAAATAAAGAGTATAATCCACGAGGTTAGCAGCATATTACTGGATAATTTTATTAATAATGAGACAATTGATGATTTATTTAACAGATTCCTTAATTCTTTTGATAAAGATATAACTCTTAAAGAATTTGTTGAGAAGATAGATGAAGAAGCGTTAGAAAATATTGATAGATATATTGAAAAAATCTTTGAGAGTATTATTAAAAAAGTAGAAGAAAATAACTACATAGAAAAATCTGTGATAAAAATTATGGAGCTTATTGAGTCTATACATATAGGTGAGATACTTGAAAAGAACAATGGAATGGCTGAAGCAATAGAAATTGAAACTGTTGCTTTATATAAAGGATTTATGGAGAATAATTCAGCGAAAATTACTCAGATGATTGATATACCAGCAGTTGTTGAAGAGAAGATACATGAATTTGAAATGGCTGAGATGGAAGAAATAATACTAGAGATAGCTAGTAAAGAATTGAAAGCTATAACTTGGTTTGGAGCGCTACTTGGATTTGCAATGGGTGTTATCTCACAGGTTGTAGGAAGTATCTAAGAACTATGTAGGAGGAGAGTACATGATATTTGATTCACATGCACACTACGATGATGAAAAATTCGATCAGGATAGAGAATGTGTTATAAAAGAAATAAAAGAAAGTGGTGTAGTAGGAGTTCTTAACTGCGGTTCTTCAGTTAAGGGTATGAGAAGTTCAGTAGAACTTGCAAGAAAATATGATTTTTTCTATGCTGCAGTTGGGATACATCCAGAAAATGCTGATGAGTATAATCATGAAATTTTAAAAGAAATAGAAGAGTATACTCAAGATGATAAGGTGAAAGCTATAGGAGAAATAGGACTTGATTATTACTGGGAAGAAAACCCACCAAAGGATGTTCAGAAAAAAGTATTTAGAGAACAGATGGCATTGGCAGACAAGTTAAATATGCCAGTGGTAATTCATGATAGAGAAGCTCACAAAGATACATTAGAAATCATAAAAGAGTTTCCTAATGTAACTGGAGTAGTTCATTGTTTCTCTGGAAGTGTTGAATTTGCTAAAGAATGTGTAAAACTTGGATACTACATAGGAGTAACAGGTGTTGTAACATTTAAAAATTCAAAAAAATTAAAGGAAGTTGTGAAAGAAATACCTATGGATAGGTTATTAGTTGAAACTGATTGTCCTTACATGGCGCCATCACCAAATAGAGGAAAAAGAAATAAATCTGATTATATTAAATTCATAATTGAAGAAATAAGTTCTATTAAAGAAATATCTTATGATGAAGTGGAAAGAGTAACTAAAAAAAATATAGAAAATATGATTAAAATACCATAATTTGGAAACAATTATAATAAATAAAGAGTATTTATTGATATAAAAGGAGATTGTGGTGCATATATTTTAATATTGTTAGACACGCAATCCTTCAAAGAGAGGAACTGCCTATGCATATGATGCAAGAAGTGTGGCAGTGAAATTTTGTGCTCTTTAAGGAGGTAAAGCATGGGATTAAACGTATATAATAAAAAGGAGGAAATCTCCTTTAATTTCCCCAAAATATTGTTCGTTGGATTATTAGTTTTTAGCTTGATATTTACAATAGTATTGAGTTTTAAAAAGGAAGTAACTATAGTTATAGACAATGAAGAGAAAAAGATTGTGACATTTATGAGTAAAACAAATTCAATCCTGAAAAGTAGTGGAATAAAATTAAATAATAAAGATAAGATGTCTGTTGGATTAAACAGTAGCCTTCAAAATGGAGATTTAATAACCATTAAAAGAGCCGTAGATGTAAGTTTTAAAGCTGATGGCGAAGAGAAGGTGATTTTCACTGCAGAGGGAACAGTAAGAGAGTTTTTTAATGCGGAGGGGATTGAAATAGGTGAACTTGATAAAGTTACACCATCGCTAGATACAAAAGTTTATGAAGATATGACTATACAGGTTAAAAGGGTTGTTAAAGTTAAACAAGCTCAAAATTTACCAGTAGAGTATATTACGATTGAACAACCTAATGACAGGATGGTTAAAGGTGAACAAAAGCTTGTTAGCCAGGGTAGAATTGGTGAGAAAGAAGTTGTGAAAGAACTTACATTAGAAGACGGTGAGATTGTGGATCAAGTTATTTTAAAGGAAACAATCATGAAAGAATCTGTTAGCGAAGTGGTTGATGTTGGAACCTTAACTAAGATGGAAGTTCCTAATGGTGAAACAGTTTATTATTCATCAATAATTCAAGTTAGAGCTACTGCATATACTGCAGATGTGAATAGTCAAGGGGTCCCAGATGATCCGTATCTTGGAGCAACAGCAGTGGGTACAAGAGCAAAGAGAAATCCAAATGGAATGAGCACAATAGCTGTAGATCCAAGAGTAATTCCTTTAGGTACAAAGGTTTATGTAGAAGGATATGGTCTAGCAATAGCAGAGGATGTAGGTGGAGCTATTAAGGGCAATAAAATTGATGTTTATGTCCATAAATACTCTGATACTCTCAATTGGGGAGTTAGACATGTAAATGTCTATATTTTAGAAGATATTCAACGTTGATAAGTTTCACTTATCAAGAGTTGATAGGAAAAAACTAGAGCCATGCTCTAGTTTTTTTGTGTGTTTATGGTATTATATATAGATATGGATAAACTAGAGAATAAAGAAAAAAGAATAAAGAACAAATTTGGTTATTTTTATTCCTAATGTGAGAAAAAATGTATCATTAGTTGTTCTCTGTTCTTTGTCAATTGTTCTTTAAATAAATTTATAATACTTTAGAATTTCTTGAATAAAATAAGTTTTTAAATTTGAAATATATACAAATATTAGTATGTCGGAGGTTGAACTAAAATAGATGATTAGAGAAGTAATAGTAGTTGAAGGTCGTGACGATATAACAGCGGTAAAAAGAGCAGTAGATGCTGAGATGATTGCAGTAGGTGGATTTGGTATAAATGCTAAAGTTATCAATAAAATTCGAGAAGCGCAGAAGAGATGTGGAGTTATTGTACTTACGGATCCTGACTTTGCGGGAGATAAAATTAGAAAAATAATTTCAAAAAGAGTGCAAGGTATAAAGCATGCTTATATTTCTAGAGAAGATGGTACGAAAGATGATGATATTGGAGTAGAGAATGCAGAACCAGAAGTAATAATTGAAGCATTGAAAAAAGCTAAGTGTGAAATAAGCGATAAAAGAGAATACTTTAATATAGATGATATGATGTTCTTTAAACTCACAGCTGACCAAAAGGCTAAAGAGAGAAGAGAAAGATTAGGTAAAATACTAGGAATAGGATATTCAAATACGAATGGGTTTCTTACTAAGTTAAATAACTATGGAATAGAGAGAGAAGAATTTATTGAATCCATAAATAAAATGAACAAGGAGATGGAATATGGAGATATTATCTAGTGTAGATTTGGTAAAAAAATACGGATTTAAATTTACAAAGAGCTTGGGTCAGAACTTTTTAACAGATGATAGTGTACTGGATGCTATTGTAGAAGGCGCTGAAGTGGATAAAGATGACTTTGTTATTGAGATTGGTCCTGGAGTGGGAGTTTTGACTTGTAGATTGATAAATAAAGCTAAGAGTGTTTGTGCAATAGAATTAGATGATAAGTTGATTCCTATTTTAGAACAAGAGCTTGGAAGCTGTGAAAATTTTGAATTAATTCACGGTGATGCTTTAAAAGTGAACTTCAAGGAAATAATTGGGGATGAACAAAGTGTAAAAGTTGTTGCTAACCTTCCATACTATGTTACTACACCAATAATATCAAGGTTTTTAACTGAGGGATATAATTTTAAATCTCTTACAATAATGATACAAAAAGAAGTTGCTGAGAGAATCAATGGTGTACCAAGAACAAAGGCGTATGGAGCACTTTCAGTATTTGCACAATATTACTGTGATACAAGTATCGTAAAAAGAGTACCAGCAGGATGTTTTATACCACAACCAAAAGTTGATTCTATTGTAATAAAACTTGATAAATTAGAAAAGCCAAAGGTTGAAGTGGATGATGAAAAATTCTTCTTTAAAGTTGTTAAGCAAGCTTTCCAAATGAGAAGAAAGACTTTATGGAATTGCATGAAGGTTTTAGGATTAGAAAAGGAAAGACTAATAGAAGCATTTGAAGAGGCTAACATAGATATGAAAAGAAGAGGGGAAACTCTTAGTATTGAAGAGTTTGCTACATTAGCTAATTGTATTTATAAAAAAACTAAACTTTAAAAAATCTTAATGGAGAATGGAAAATTTACATTATACATTTGTTTCCAAAAGCACGGTTATCCGTGCTTTTTTTAGTGGTTTCATAAATGAAACCACTTTTTTTATTTTCTTTGTGATATTTTAAGAACCCTAATACATATAGTATAAAGAATAAGTTTAAATGTTTGGAGGTTCTTAAGTTGGCACCTAAAAAAAATTACAGTCGATATTTTATAATTTTGCAAGAAGATGAAAAAGGCTTCTCTCTTGATACGGAAAAAAGTCCTTCAGGTTATGTTAAATTAGAAAAGAAAAATAATAAGTGCAAAATTTCTTACTATGCACAGAACTTGAGTATGGAAAAACAACCGTATCATCTAATCTTAGTTTGTAATAAGAAAGACGTGAAAAGTTTATTGCCAATTACTAAAGTAATGGTTGATGAGCATGGTAGAATTGATTTAGTGAATGAGTATGACATGGATGACATCGCAAACATGCACATAGGTATGGATAAAATAATTGGAGCTGCTATAGCAAAGATAGTAGATGGTAATGTTGTTTCAATTATGGCGGGATTCACATCAGCTGAGATACCTAAGGAATGGAAAAACTACTCAATAATGAAAGATAAGAGAGAAGAGGAAACAGAAGAACAAAATATTTACGAACAATATGAAGAAAATATTGGAAATGACGATAGTGCACATAGTGACAGTGTAAAGGCTGACAGAGAAAATAATCACAAAGAAAATAATCACAAAGAAAATGATGACATTGAAAATGAACACAAAGAAAATGACGACATTGAAAATGACAACAATAAAAATAATGACATAAGATCACGTGATAAATGTAAAACAGATAAAAAACAAGATGATTACATGTGTGAATCAATTAATGAATTATCAAAACAATTAAACAAAGAAGAATTCCCACTTGGGATGATTGGAGATTTCTTTAAATCATTAGTAGAATGCTTTGAAAAAGAAGAGGATATCACAAAAGAATTAAAATATTGTAATTGGTATTCAGTAAAGATATCGTCAATAGACGATATGTATGATATGTCAGACTACGATAGGTATGCAGTTATATACCATCCAATGATGATGTATTATGCTTATATTCAAAAATATAACCATTTCTGTGTAGGATATAAATGCAATGAAAAAGGTAAATTACAATATATAATCTATGGTGTGCCGGGAGATAAGGCAAAAGAAGAGCAACCGTTTGGTGGAAAAACAGGATATGTAACATGGGTTTCTACAGAGAACAAACCTAATAATGGATACTGGTTAATGTTTTATGATGTAAGAAATTCCACAGTAGTTGTGCCAGTAAAGAAAAATAAATAATTAAAACTGCTCGCAAATGAGCAGTTTTATATTTACAAAGAGGAGGATGAAAGTTGAGAGTAATATTTATTTATAGTAAAAAGGTTACAATCATTCTAACTGTTATTCTTTTTATGATTGTAATGTTTGGATTAGAGAGTAGATTTCATGAAAAATTGAAAGTAGCATCATTGAATGAAAATAACATTTATAAGCTTAAAGAATATAATGATGACAATATGAGAATAGTATATAAATTACCTGAAAACTGGGGTAATACGGAAAAAAAAATAAATGTAGAGAAGGTAATATATCACAGTGAGTTTTATGATAGAGAAAGCTCTATAGGTGGATATATACAGCTGCAAAGTAAAAATAGAGAATTGCAAGATGTGGTGAGCGCATTTGGTCAAGATAAAAATAAAGTGCAAGAATATAATTATAGACCAATAAAGGTTAATGGATACAAAGGATATCTTGTGAAATATAAGTTGCAATCTTTTGTTGATAATAAGCAAATGAAGTTTGTTCAATATTACATAGAGAGCCAAGGGGATAGAGCGGTTGTAACATTTTATGCTCCAGATGAAAAATATGAAAAAAACTTTGAAAGAATATTTGAGGCGATAACTGATACAATAAAATTACAATAAAAGATGTAAAAAGTGTTAAAAATATTAAAAATTAATTTTATGTTAATTGATTTAATTTAATAAGTGATTTATAATTCTAAGGTAAGAGATTCTTAGAATTTTTTTTATTGTTAAGTATATCTTATAGTTTTGATATTCTTTGGGGGGAAAATAATTTGTTCAAGAGATTTAAGTTTATTTTAATGATAATAATAACTTGTGTTTTATTTACAAGTTGTGGTGTTTTAGATGATGTATTTATTAAAGTTGGATTTAAAAATGACAGATTTGAATATATTAATGAAGGAAATGTGACAAAGGTTGTAATACAAAGTGTAAGGGATAAAAACTTCAAGTTTATAATAACAGATAAAACTGTTCTTGATGAATTATATGATATATTATCTAAAGCAAAGGGAGCAGAAGAAAGTTCCACTTTAAATCCAGATTTCATATTTGAGCTCCATCTTACTGGAAATAAAGTTGAAAAGTATTATTATATTGCTGGATTAGATAAAGAAAATAAAGGAAATTTTTATAATGAAGATGAAAAGTATATTGTTTCTAAAAGACTAGATAATGATCTTTTAGATAATTTTTTCAATATAAGAACACCAATTAAATTTAGCAGTGTATATTATGATAGCATTATTGAAGTTTTAGATATTTATAGGGAATCTTTTGATAGTGATAAAATAAATGTTTATTTAAATAAAGATAGAGAATCTGCAAAATTTATATTATCTATAGAAGAAGAAGAATTTAAAGGAACACTAGAAAATAAGTATGATAATGTTGTATTAAATCAAGAATTAGGAACGTCAGCTATTGATATGGTTGTTTCAACAGTTGGATACAAATCAACTATTATTAAGATGAAAATTGAGTTTAAACAAAAAGGGAATATTTTGAAAGAATTTTACGTTTTAGGGAATTATGAAAATAAAAAATGGGTTATTAATGTATATAAAGATAAAAAACCAAGTGATTTTTAAGGAGGAAATATTATGAGTAAATGTGATAGTTGTAGTGAAAAATCTTCATGCTCTGGTAAAGAAAATTGCAATATTATGGAGCACAAAGGAAATATCAAGAATATAATAGGTGTTATAAGTGGAAAAGGTGGAGTGGGAAAATCTACGGTTACAACTCTTTTAGCTACACTTTTAAAGAAAAGTGGATATAAGGTAGGTATTTTAGACGCCGATATAACAGGTCCTTCTATACCAAGATTATTTGGTATAAATGAGGAAAGAGCTACTATAAAGCAAGTGGGAGAAGATAAAGCAGAATTCGAACCTGTGGAAACTAAGACAGGTATAAAAGTAATGTCTTTAAATTTATTAATTCAAAATGAAGATGATCCTGTAATTTGGAGAGGTCCTATGATCACAGGTGTTCTAAATCAAATGTATGGAGATACAAATTGGGGCGACCTAGATTATTTGTTAATTGATATGCCACCAGGCACAGGGGATATTGCTCTTACAGTTATGCAGAGTATAGATTTAAGCGGTATAGTTGTTGTATCTACTCCTCAAGATATGGTTTCAATGATTGTTAAGAAAGTAATAACAATGGCTCAAAAAATGAATATAGACGTTATGGGTGTAATTGAAAATATGTCATACATAAAATGTGGAAGTTGTGGAGAAAAGACAAGAATCTTTAGTAAAAAGCCTGCTGAGGAGCATGCTAAATATTTAGGAGTTAAACTTCTTGCAGAACTACCAGTAGATCTAGATTTGATTGAACGTATGGAGAAAGGCGAAATAGAGGACTATATTATCTATAATGTTGAATATGACAAGATAGTAAATGAAATAGTATAATTTTAGACTGTTGAAAATCTAATCTTAGAAAATTTGAAAATGAAGCATCCATCATTCTTCATTATACATTATCCATTTATTTTTAAAGCACGCAATGCGTGCTTTTTATACGTGTTACATAAGATTCGATATATCATTTTGATATGGGGATCTTAAGGAATATAAATTAATTTCATCTCCCAAAGTTGATGATTTAGGTAGACAAGTGATAGGAAATGAACGGGTTGAACTGTCATCCATTAATACAGTAACAAATAAAGTATCTTTATCTATGATTTTTCCTTTCATAAGCAAAACCTTCCTTTTTAAAATATCATACAACTAGGTTTGAAATATAAGTGAGCATTAACATAAAAAGTAAATAAAATATGCGTTTTTTTCCTTACAGTTGAAAAAGTTTAGGAATAATATTAAAATGTATATATATATACTTGTAAATTTTAACTTTATTATTAGCTAAATTTAATTAAATTATTCATAAATATTTTTTGATGAGGTGTTTTGGTGGCTCTTAAATTATTAATATTATTAAGTGTTTTATTGATAACAAGCAATATTATATATTATTTTAAATATAAATTACTGAAGAGAAACATGATTAGCATTCAACAATTAAAAAGATTAATGAAAGAAATTCATTTAGAAATTTCAGATTTAGATAATAAGCACGAAGTATGTGAAATAATCTTAACAAAAGCTATAGATTTTATTAAGTTTTCAACTAGAGGAAGCCTATTATTGATAAATGAAGATGGGTTGTTTGAATATGTTGCAATTAAAGGTTATCCTGAAGAGTTGAAAAATCTGAGATTCCAAAAAGAGGAATTGTATTTATATAAGATAAATAACTTCAAGGAACCGGCTATACTCACAGGAATTGATAAGTTGGATAAGGGATTATTAAATGAAATGAAATACGATCAACTCAAAGATTTAGGTGGATTTAATATTAAATCTACAATATCTTTTCCTATTCATGTAAATGGAGAAGTGATAGCAATAATGAATCTTGACTCAGAGCGGGTTACATTTGAAAAAAATAGACAAACGAAACTTTTATATGAACAGATAAAATATGATTTGAATAGTATATTTGAGAACTATAATGTGAGGGAGAAACTTACACAACTTGCAAACATTGATGAGCTTACTGGACTTCTTAATAAGAGACTTTTTAAGAAGATTCTTGAAAGTGAGATTGAGATATTAAGAAAATCACTAAAGAACGTTAAGGATTCTGAAGAACTATATTTAATATTTATGGATATAGATAACTTCAAGAATATAAATGATGAAAAAGGACATTACTTTGGAGATATGGCACTTCGTTATTTTGCAAATCTATTGAAAGAATATTTTTCAGAAAATGTAGTAAGTAGAATATATGGAGATGAATTTGCTATTCTTTGTAGAGGGGAAAATATCTGTAAAATTGGAGAGAAGATAGATTCTTTAAAGTATATGTTACAAGATTGTATGATAAAGACAAATGTAAAAAGTTTTAGTTATGGAATAATAAAAATTGATGAGAATAACTTAGACAAGAGCTATGAAACATTGATGCATGATGTTGATGAATTGATGTATAAAGATAAAAAGGATAAAAAATTAATTATGATTAATATTAATGAGTATTCTAATGAGTCACAGTCACGGTGAAGATTAAAAGCAATTGCTAAAGATAATGAAGCAATTGCTTTTTAAATAATTTAAGCTCTTCCGAACCAAGAGGAGTATTTATTGAGAATTTCAGAAGTTCAGTTACTGGTTTCTTTTTTATAACATAGATATTTTTAGATAGTGATAATGCTTCTTCGATGTCATGTGTCACAAGAAGAACGGTCTTCTTTTCCATACTCCAAAGTTTAATAAAAATTTCTTTTAAACTTTTCTTTAAGCTTGCATTAAGTCCAGTAAAAGGCTCATCCATTAAGAGATAATTACTGGGGAAAGCAAAAGCTCTTGCAATAGAAACTCTTTGTTTCATACCTCCACTTAATTCATGGGGAAACATATCTTTATATTCTAAGAGGTCAACTAAATTCAGATAATGTTCAATTTTTTTATGTATATCAGCACCAGGTATAACATGTTTAAGTGCAAAATTCATATTTTCATAAATTGTTAACCAAGGAATTAAGGTTGGAGATTGAAAAACGTATGAAAAACTATCCCCCTTTGACTCAATAATGCCGGAATAATTTTTATTTATGCCACATACTAAATTTAGTAAAGTGGATTTTCCAGAACCTGAAGAACCTAATATACAATTGATACTATTCTCATTAAAGCTTACATTTAAGTTTTCTATTATTCTATTATCATCATAGGAGAAACATAAGTTTTTGATTGTAATCATAACATCACATCCTAAATCTTTTATTGGCAATTGGAGTCAATAAAATTCTCAAAATCTTTTCAAATAAACTTCCTATAAACAGTAATACTAGAGTCCAAGCAAAGAGACTGCTTGTATCAAGGTTATATTTAGAAAGAGAAATATATTTACCAATTGAATACTGGGGATGGGTTAAAGCCTCAGTAGTGGCAATTACTTTCCAAGTTAAACCAAGTGAGCTTAACATTGCAGCAAGAAGTTGCGGGAATATGCTTGGAAGATAGATTGTAAATATTTGACGGAATAATGATACTTTATAAACATTAGCCATATTTAAAATATCTTTATCAACAGTTTTCAATCCTTCAACAACAGTAGACCATACTATAGGGAAGGATACTAAGAAACTTACAACTATGGGGACACTTCCTATGTTCATGTATATTACGATTAAGAAAATTATAGATATTATTGGAATTGATCTCAGGGTGTTTATGAGGGGTTTCAATAAGACATACACTGAGTTGCTAAAATGACAGATGAAACCAATGATTATACCACATAATATAGACATAATAAATGCTAACAATCCCCTGAAAATAGTCCATATGATGGAATAATAAAAAGAACTTGATCCAAGCATATAAATAAGGCTTTTGAAAACGGTTATTGGTGATGGAAGATAAACCTCTCTATTAATTAATAGAGAGGCTATATGCCAAAGGCTTAACCAGAATATCATAGGTGTTATTTTAAATAGTTTATTTTTCCATGAAGAAGTTTTCATCTGGCAATTTGCCTCCTACAGATTTCACATCGAAATCATATAATATCTTGAGGAAATTTAAAATTTCATCTTTTTTTGATTGCGCATCAATATAAACTACATTACAATTTGGTATAGATAGCTCGGCTATTTTGCTACTTGGTAGTATTTCATGTTGTTCAAGTAATTTACCAGCTTCAACAGGATTATCATTAACCCAAGAAACAGACTTCTCGTATTCTTTTAAGAACTTATTCATAAATTCAGTATTGTTTTCTCTGAATTCTTTTTTTACAACGATTGCTCCCATTATTATTTCAGCAGATTCTTCAACTTTATTCCACTCTTCTTGTATATTAATACATCTTTTAATATCTTTATTCTTCATTGAAACCATTGTAGCAAAAGGTTCTGGAAGTATAGCATATTGAATATCTCCACCTATAACGGCTTGTGCTAATTCTGAATTGTTTAGAGAATAATCTATAAGGATATCTTCATCTGGTTTTAAATTATTTTTATTCATAAGATTTTTTAATATAAAGTCAGGTGTTGCTCCAGGAGTACCACAGTATATAGTTTGTCCTTTAAGATCATCTAAGGAATTAATTGATTTATCAGCACTTACAATATACAAAACTCCTAATGTGTTAATTACAGCTAACTCATACTTTCCCTTTGTTAAATTATAGACTTTAGAAGCTACATTAACAGGAACCGCAGCTATGTCTAACTCTTCATTTAACAATCTAGGGACTAATAAATCAGGCGATGGGATAACTTCCATAGAAACAGAAGCATTGTCAGAATCTATAGAAGAAGAATCATCAATAAGTTTAATCATTCCTATTGAAGTAGGTCCTTTAAGAGTTGCAATTGAAACAGAAACAGGCTCAACAGGACTATTTTTTGCACCACAGGCCATTAAATTTAAGGATATAAAAACCATAAAAAGTACTAAATAAATTTTTTTCATAAATACCTCCTAAATTACTAAATATTTAATATTGACACTACTAATATTATATTATTTTAGTTATATTGGCAATTATGACTGATAAAGATTCACAATTTTCACGTGCAAAAATAATATATATATAGGAATGCTTTTGGAGGAATAGAATATGGGTAGAAAACATAGAAATTTACCTGCTAAACAGAATGGGAAAAATAAAATTGTACCTATGAATTATAGAATGAAACGCATAGATGCTAAGAATATTCTATCAATAACTCCCAATGAACTTTTTAAAACTTGGAAAAATAACAAGGAGAAGATGGAATTTTACGTAAATAAACTGAAAAATGAAGTGTTATATCTTCAAAAGCAGCTTTCTGGAGCTGATCAAAAAATGACTTTTGAAATTATGACAGAAATTGAACATAAGAAAGAAGAGATGTATAGATGTGAACACAGCTTCAGAGAATGGATTGGTGGCATTGAAAATGGAATAAACAGTGTTGTTCATAGAGTATTTGAAAAGCTACTTAGTGGAGCTACACAGAAAGATATATCAAATCTGGTTATTGAGTTTAGTAATACATTTTCACAAACTAAATATGGAAATGAAAAGCTAGAGAATATTTTAGTTTATTTCGTTGACGAATATAAAACTAATCTAGTTAGAGCAGTAGAAACAAGAAAAAGAGCCATGGAGGGGGTTAGGTATAAGTCTCCACCAGTGGAGCTATATTACCCAACAGAAATATATGATAATTATGGCGAAAATTTACCTAGTGATATGCAGCAAAATAAATTTTTAGAAAATAAAAATGAGCCTTATCCCCAGGAATATTATGATAATCAACTAAGTGAAATAACAAGATATAATCATGATAATAATCTGGATAAAATTTATGATAATAATAAACAAAATATGAGGTTTTTCAGCATATCAATATTTTATGGATCTTATGGAAATCAGAAAAATAAAAATAGAAGGACAAGAAATAAACCCTTTGGTAACATGTTATTAGGTGCATTTGATGCTATGTCAAATTTCTTATACGGCAATATACAAAATACTTTAGATGAATTGCATGATGAGTTAGACAGAAAAAGATAAATTAAGTGTCAAAAAAAAAACAACATTTTATGACTTTTTCAACAACATCACTGCTGTTTTTTACAGCAGTTTTATTTTTTTATTAAACGCTATATAATGAAAAAAATATTATGTCAATTTCTAAATCAATTAATATATGCGATTATTTTATAATAACTCACTGTTAGTATAGTATATTAAATTTTACAAACAAAAAGCAAAATTGATAATAGAGTAAATGTTGTTTATAATACATGAGTACTATATATAGTGTTTGGAAAAAGGAAAAGTGCTATATCTTGTACATCAGTGAAAAAATGTGATTAACAGGAAAGAGGCGTTATTTTGGAGAAGAACATGGAAAAGAATTTAGAGATAATGAAGAAGATAAGAGCAATAGGAATAGAAACTGACAGAGATAATGCAAATGTAGGTAATAATTTTAGTGCTAAACTTTTGAGAATAGCAAGTGAAGCTAACAAGTGGCATATGCTTTCGTACCTTCCAGAGAATTTGGTAGAGGCACATTCGAATGGAGATTTATATTTTCATGATTTAGATAGCTATAATTTAACGATAAATTGTTTGAATGTAGAGACTGGAAAAATACTTAAAAGAGGATTTAACACTGGGTATGGAACAATAAAACCGCCTAAGAGAATCGGAAGTGCCGCAGAATTATCTTGTATCTTACTTCAGAGTACTCAAAATGACATGTTCGGTGGACAATCGCATGTTAATTTCGATAATGACATGGCTTACTTTGTTAAGCTTACAAGAGAAGAAATACATAGAGATGTTAATGTTTTGTTCAATGATTTAAAGATTGAAGTAAATGATGAGCTGATTAGTAGTGAGGTAGAAAAGAAACTAGAGAAAGAAGTTCGACAGGCAATGCAGGGTGTTGTATATAATCTTAATACAATGCATTCAAGAGCTGGAAGTCAGGTTCCCTTTAGTTCAATAAATATAGGAATACCAGAAGATGATGATGCAGCATTAGTATGTAGAATGTTCCTTGAAGAATATGAAAAAGGATTGGGAAAAGGAGAACAACCAATATTCCCTAATATTATATTCAGAGTTAAAGAAGGGGTAAACAGAGAAAAAGAAGATAAGTATTATCATCTTTATGAACTAGCATGTAGAGTAGCATCAAAGAGAATGAATCCAATGTTTATGAATTTAGATGCAGATTTTAATTTGGAGAAATACAATGAAGGTATAATAGCCTCAACAATGGGGTGTAGAACATATATTATGTCAAATATAAATGGAGAAGATGGACCAGGGGGAAGAGGAAATATTGCTCCTACAACTATAAATTTACCTAGAATTGGGATTGAAGCAGATAAGGATATAGAAAAGTTTTATAAGCTTTTAGATGATAGATTATCAGTAGCAAGGGAATCACTTCTACATAGATATTCTGTTTTAAAAGATTTAAAGGTTAAGGATCTGCCATTTGTAGCAGGTGAAGGTCTTCTTAGAGGGTCAGAAGGACTTAGCAAAGATGATAATATCGAACCGGTACTTAAACAGGGGTCATTTGCAATTGGGTTTATTGGTCTTGCAGAAACATTGATGGCTTTAACAGGGAAGCATCATGGAGAATGTGAAGAATCAAGAAAGTTAGGATTAGAAATATTAAATCATATCAGAAAAAAATGTGATGAGTTTAAAAATACAGATAGACTTAACTGGTCATGCTATGCAACTCCAGCAGAAGGATTGTCAGGTAAATTCATACAACAGGATAAAGCTAAGTATGGAATTATTGAAGGGGTAACAGATAAAGATTATTACACTAATAGTTATCATGTACCAGTTTCAGCTAAGGTATCAATTAAAGATAAAGTTGATATTGAAGCCCCTTATCATAAGATATGTAATGCAGGACATATAACATATATTGAACTTGATGGTACACCAAGTACCGAAGATGTAATGAATATAATTAATTATTCGTATAAAAATACTAACATAAATTATATGGGTATAAATTTTCATATAAGATACTGTAAAGAATGTGGAACTAGCATTCAAGAGAATGGTAGTGCATGTCCTAAATGCGGAAGTAAAAGAATACAAGGGATATCTAGAGTTACTGGATATCTTAGCTTAGACGAACGATTCGGTGGAGGTAAGAGTGCTGAGAGAGCTGATAGAGTATCTCATACTGATAGACATGTAAACAGCTATTAAAATATAGTTTCTGCCTTCAAGGCAGAATACTCATAGAAGTTAAGAGAGGTTTTATTATGGGGTGTTTAAAAGAAAAAATAAAAGTAGCAGGTTTTTTAGAAAATTCATTAGTTAATGGAGATGGTATAAGAAGCGTGTTATTCGTATCGGGATGTACTCATAACTGTGAAGAGTGTCACAATAAAGCTATGCAGAGTAGAGAATATGGAGAATTAGTGGGACTTGATAATGTATATGAACGTATCATGAGGAATTATCCCTTGATCAATGGGGTTACATTTTCAGGGGGAGAACCTTTTGAGAATTCAGATGCATTATACAAGTTAGCAAGAAAAATAAAAAATAATAGTGATATGAATATATGGTGTTATACAGGATATAAATATGAAGAGCTGATGAATTCTGATAAAAGCGAATGGAAAGAGCTTCTGAAAAGTATAGATGTTCTTATTGATGGAAAATTTATAAGAGAATTTAAAGATGAATCTTTGAGATATAGAGGTTCAAAAAACCAGAGAATTATAAATGTGCAAAAGAGTATTGTTTCTAATAGAATAATAAAATTAGATATATAAAACTATAAAGTGTTAACATATTATTATATTTTTTCAGGAAACATTGAATATGGTAAATAAGGGGTATATTATTATAGTGTAGAGTAGTATTCAATGTGAGAGGAGGAGTAAGAATGAAAATGAGGCATAAAGTTCTTTTTTCTACTGGATTACTTTTTGCTGGGGCTGCTTTGTCTGGATATTTTGAAAGGAATAGAGAGGATAAGGTTCTAGTAAGAGGGCGTGTTGACAAGATTTTCTTGGATGAGAATCGCATATCTGAAATAAGTGTAATTGGGATTAAGTATGATGATACAGTGAAAGATAAGGCACTTATTAGATTAGATAACAGCACAAGGATAATTAGAAAATTCACAAATGAGATTATAACATCTAAATGTTTGAAGGAAGATGATCTAATTGAAGTAATAGTTGAACATGATGAAACGGACTCTAACATAATTAAACCTAAGAAAATAATACTTATGACTTAAGGGTATTGAAAAAAATAACCCTAATGAATTACAATGAAATTATTCATATTTTAATTAATATACTATTAAAAAAAAGACCTTGGTTAAGGTCTTTTTTTAGTTGTCAACTCTCCAGTATGTTTCTAAGGTGCGCTTTGATTTGACAGAAAATTATGAAAGTTCTATAATGGAAGTGTGTATTTGAATAAATATTACAAAGGGGGATAAAAATGGCAAAAGCAAAAAGAGGTAAAAATATAAAGAAACCAGGATGGAGAGGAACTTGTCCTTTATGCTCAAAAACAGGAGTTAAACTTCTTTGGGTTGCAACAAAAGAGGACAAGGATATTAATGTTTGTAGACTTTGCGGTAAATAGTAGTTTAGGCATGTGAAAATAAATAACAAGTCAAAGATGCGAAGTATATTTTGCAAAATAGACGAGTATACTGACTAGTTATTTATTTGAACTTGCCTTGGAGCATTTTACATGCTTAAAAGAATAACCTTTGGTTTTTCATTTTTTAAATCATTAGAGTTTATCTCTAATGATTTTTTATGTATTATAGGTAAATTTACTTCATATAAGAATTTTTCCAGACCTTCAATAGGCAATGGGAAATCAGGTGTTCTATAGTGCATAGGTAACACTAGTTTTGGAGAAAGCTTATGAACTAAATCAGATGCAACCTTACCATCAATGGTCATATTCCCTCCAACAGGGATGAAAAGAATATCTATACTTCCAAGTTTATCAATAAAATTATCATCTAATGTGTGACCTATATCACCTAAATGACATAAGTTTAGATTCCCTACTTTGGTTAAATATATTATATTTTCTCCTCTTTTGTATCCTTTATAGTTATCATGATAGCTTCTAAATCCCATTATTCTCAAATGTTTATTTTCATAAACATCACATTTGTTTACAATAGTTACATCACCAGAAAAATCATTTATAAAAGAATGATCAAAATGAGAATGACTAATAGTTACATGAGTAATTTTATTTAATAACTCTTTTTTTTCTAATCTTTTTATTACGAATTCACCAGGGTCAGTGATTATTTTGAATTCACCAGTATTTATATAATAAGTTGAATGACCAATATAAAAAATATTCATATAATCCTCCTATAAAATTACATTAAAATCTCTTTTTACTATGGAATTTATTATACTGCAAAGGTATAATATAAATTAGAGGTAAAATTATGGTGAAAAACTACTTATAACCTCGTTATTTTATATTTTTTACAAAAAACAATAAATATATGGGGGTGTTAAAGAAATAATGAAAAAAAACATATTTTTAAGTAGGATTTGTATGATTTTAACTTTTGTTTTGATTATTACAAGTTTCCAATTTGGAACAATTGATATAACTAAGAAAGCAGAGGCTTTATCCTTTCGAAAGAAATTTAAAAATGTTGAACTAGATAAAGTGTGGAAAATAGAATTCAGTAAAAGTTTAAAACCAACTATAGAGAATATCAATAAAGTGAGAGTATATGATTCAAACTTTAATTACATAGATACAACGAGATCTTATAGTAAGAATAATACAACTATTGTTATAAAACCAAAGAAAGATTATGAACCAGGAAGATATTATTACATATTTGTTGATAGAGATTTGAAAGCAGCAGATGGAGAGTTATTTGGAACGGAATACAGCATTGAATTTTTAACTAAAGGTGGAGTGACAACACCTGACTTAACTGTTGTGATAGATCCAGCACAGACATTTTCTACATATGTTGAAGGATTCGGAATCCTTGGAAAGGATCTAAATTTAGATATAGCTAAAAGGGTTGGAAATAAATTAAAATCCCAAGGGATAAATGTTATATATACTCGTGAAGGTGAAAATGTATCATGGTCAAGAGAAGTGGATATGAAAAGAAGAGCAGATATTGCTAATAAAGCTGATGCTGATTATATGGTGAGTATTTATTGTAACTTATCCGAAACTGAGACATCGAAGGGTATAGAAACATACTATCTTGAGGGAAAAGAAAAGGACAGGCAGTTTGCACAAGAAATCCAAGATAGTATTATAAAAAAAACCGGAGCAAATGATAGAGGAATAAAGACTAAGTCGAACCTTGAACTTTTTGAAAAACTGGAAATGCCAGGGGTTATAGTGGAGGCAGGATTTTTAACAAATGCAACCGATGCTGGTAATCTTAAAAAGAGTAAATATAAAGACAATATTGCCCTGGGAATAAGTGAAATAATATTGTCGAAGGTTAAGAACTCAAATTCTACAAAACCTACAGCAAAACCAAGTTTAAAATCTATGTCAAAAGAAATAAAGGCAGGAGCAGATTTTAAATTACCAGAGTCACTTACGATTAATTATAAGAATAGTGATAAGAAAAAAGTTCTAACAGTAAATTGGAAAAGAAAGAGTTATAACATTAATAAACCAGGAACATACTATTCTTACGGTACTATTGATAATAGTGGTACTGAAGTAATTATAGAATACAAGTTAGTAGTAAAAGAGCAAGAACCTGATACTGGTGAGGAAGATAAAGACAAAGATAAAGACAATAATACTGATGAGAATACAGACAAAGATACAGACAAAAATAAAGATGAAAACGAAGAAAAACATGTTGTTACATTGAATGCATCAAGAGGTGGATTTGATAGCGGAGTAATCAGTGATAATGGTGTGATTGAGAAAGAATTAAATCTTCAAATAGCACTGAAAGCTGGAGAAATCCTTAAAGCTAGAGGATTTGATATTGTATACACAAGAGATAGTGATTTTGTAACATGGAATGCAAGCAATGAGATAATAGAGCGTGTAAAGATATCTGATGAAGCAAAATCAGAACTTATGATAAATATAGGAGCTAATAGCGTTTCTAATACAGATGCTAGTGGAGTAGAGACTTATTATCGTGAAGGGAATAAAGCAGGTCAGAAGGCAGCTAAACTTGTTCAGGATAATATTGTACAGAAAACTGGTGCAACATACAGAGGAGTAAAAGGTAATACAAAGTTAAATACATTAAGATTATCAAAGGCACCTGCAATATGGGTAGCAGTTGGTTTTGTATCAAATGTAGAAGAAGAACAGAAATTAAAGGAAAAAGCATATAAAGATAGGATAGCGCTTGGTATAGCTGATGCTGTAACAGAATACTTTGATGGTACTGATGTTGATGTAAAAGATGAGATGCATGTAAAAGAAATAACAAAGAGAATAGAGCAGGGACAAAATTTCACATTACCTGACAAAGTGGATATAATTTTAGATGGAAATGGAGAAAAATCTATCAAAGTAAAATGGGATAAGAATACTGTAAATACATCAAAACCAGGTGTATTTAAATATGAAGGAACACTTATTGATAGAGATGATAGAGTTGTATTAACTTTGATAATTGGAAAGGCTCAGAAGACTGGTTACAAGGTTGTTCTCGATCCGGGACATGGTGGATATGATTCAGGAACTATTGGTTATACGAAAATGAGGGAAAAGGATACTGCACTGAGTGTTTCATTGATGATTGGAAACTATCTTGTTAGAAATGGTGTGGACGTTGGATATACTCGTACGTCGGACAAGGTTTCATGGCCATCAAATGTATCACAAGATCTTAAAGAGAGAACAAAAATCGCTAATAATCTTAAACCAGATCTATTTGTTAGTATACATCTAAACTCTACTTATAATGAAACAACACATGGTATCGAAACATTTTCATTCTATGGAAGTGACGAAGGATATTTATTAGCTAGTTACATACAAAATGAGCTAATAAAATATACTGGAGCATATAGCAGAGGAGTAAAACAAAAAGGATTCTATGTAATTAAGTATTCTGATGCACCAGCGGTACTTGTGGAATTAGGATTTATATCAAATAAAGATGAGGAAGCAAGGTTTAAGTCATTTGAAGAACAGCAGAAGTATGCTAAAGCAGTTGCAGTAGGTATATTCAAAAAATTAGGTGTTACTGATTATGATGTAACAGACTAATAAAAGTGCTCAGACAGTTGTGAAAAGCCCAATTTCTGCGTCACTAAGCTTCTCTGTGCTGCGCATGTACCAAATATGTACACTGCGCCGCTCGTTTAGCTTGTTCCTTGACCTTGAATTTTTTCAACAGTCTGGATATAAATACAAATTTAATTCATTGACAATATAAGAACTCTATAATATAATGTATTAAAATAATGTATATGATTGAAATGATAAAAGCAAAGATTAGGAAGAGTAACTATTTGTGTAGTTAGCAGAGAGTGGGGCTGGTGGAAACCCATAACTTAGACTTTTAGTGAAAATCACCTATGAGCTTAGGGCTGAACATTAGGTATGTACCTTAGTAAGCTTCTACGTGTTTCTGCGTTAAAGAATAGAGTATGATAGTACTTGAAATCCCATTATAGGTGGTATAGCGAATTTAACTTCGTCCTTAATTAAGGGCGAAGTTTTTTATTTTTATACAGTTTACAATGATTTTATAAAGGAATTATGGAAATAATCAATAAAGAGTAGAAGTGTAAAGGGTAGTTTATCAAGTATGATATTTCATCAAATATACAATTGAAAGGAAAGGGGTTAGGTTAATGTACAATAAAATTGATTCTTCAAGAAGTTTTGTTCAAATGGAAAAAGACATAGCAAAGCTTTGGAATGATAAAAATGTTATACAAAAGAATTTCGATGCAAACAAAGATGGTAAGTATTTTACTTTCTATGATGGACCTCCAACAGCTAATGGTAAGCCACATGTTGGTCACGTTTTAACAAGAGTAATGAAGGACCTTATACCAAGATATAAAGTAATGAAGGGATATAAGGTTGTAAGAAAAGCTGGATGGGATACTCATGGATTACCAGTTGAACTTGAAATTGAGAAAAAATTAGGAATCTCAGGAAAAGACCAAATCGAAGATTATGGCGTTGAGAAATTCATAAAAGAATGTAAGGACAGTGTATTCAAGTATACTGAGCTTTGGAAAGATATGTCTGAAAAGTTAGGTTACTGGGTAGATATGGATAACCCATATGTAACTTACCATGACACTTATATTGAGTCTGTATGGTGGGCTTTAAAAACTATGTGGGATAAAGAACTTCTTTATAAGGGACATAAGATAATGCCTTACTGTCCTAGATGTGGAACTTCTCTTTCTTCACACGAGGTTGCACAAGGATACAAAGATGTTAAAGAAGCTACTGCTTTTGTTAAGTTCAAGATAGTAGGGGAAGAGAATAAATACTTCCTAGCTTGGACAACGACTCCTTGGACATTACCTTCAAATACAGCATTAGCTATTAACAAGGCATATGATTATGTTGAAGTTGTAAACAAGGGTGAGAACTTAATCTTAGCAAAAGGATTATTAAATATATTAGAAGATGAATATGAAATCGTTAAAGAGTTTAAAGGAGAAGAAATTCTTGGAATGGAATACGAGCAGTTATTCAAGTTTGAGGTTCCAACTGACAAGAAAGGATTCTACATTGTTCACGGTGATTTCGTAACATTAACTGATGGTACTGGTATCGTTCACATTGCGCCAGCATATGGTGCAGACGATAATTTACTTGGACAAAAATACAACTTACCACTTATCAATCTTGTTGATGGTAAAGGTGAATTTGTAGAATGTGTTGAGCCATGGGCTGGAGTATTTGTTAAGAAAGCAGATCATAAGATTTTATCTTATATGGATGAGAACAACATGCTTTATAAATCAGAGAAGTTTACTCACTCATATCCACACTGTTGGAGATGTGATACTCCACTTCTATACTATCCAACAGATAGTTGGTTTATAAGAACAACATCTATAAAAGATCAGTTAGTAGAGAACAATAACAATATTAACTGGCACCCAGACAATGTTAGAACAGGAAGAATGGGTAACTTCTTAGAGAACAATATCGATTGGGGTATAAGTAGAAATAGATATTGGGGAACTCCACTTCCAATATGGGAATGTTCATGTGGACATAAAGAATGTATAGGAAGCAGAGAAGAATTAAATACAAAAGGAATTGATGTTCCAGCGGATTTAGAACTTCACAAGCCATATGTTGATGGCGTTAAGCTTAATTGTGAGAAGTGTGGAGGAACAATGGAGAGAACTTTAGAGGTTATCGACTGTTGGTTCGATTCTGGTTCAATGCCATTCGCTCAACATCACTATCCATTTGAAAACAAAGAGCTGTTTGAGAGTAATTTCCCAGCTCAATTTATATCAGAAGCTACAGACCAAACAAGAGGATGGTTCTACACATTAATAGCTATCTCTACAGCTCTTTATGGTAAAGCGCCATTTGAAAACTGTGTAGTACTGGGACACGTACTTGATAAAAAAGGTATAAAAATGTCTAAGCATAAAGGTAACGTAGTTGATCCATTTGACGTACTAGAACAACAAGGGGCAGATGCTACAAGATGGCATTTCTACACTGCAAGTGCACCATGGCTTCCAACTAGATTTGCGCCAAGCGAAGTTGCAGAGGCTCAAAGAAAGTTCTTAAGTACATTATGGAACGTATATTCATTCTACGTATTATACGCAGATTTAGATAAATTCAACCCATATGATCATGAAGGATTCGTATCTGAGAATGTTATGGATAAGTGGATAATATCAACATTAAATACATTATCTAAAGAGGTTGGAGATCACCTTGATAACTATAGAATCACTCAAGGAGCACTTGCTGTAGAAGCGTTTGTTGATGAGTTATCTAACTGGTATGTAAGAAGAAATAGAGCTAGATACTGGAGTGATTCATTAGATAATGATAAGATTGGGGCATATGTAACTCTTCACAGAGTATTAGTTGAACTTTCAAAGGTTGCCGCACCATTCATACCATTTATGACTGATGAAATCTATCAAAATTTAGTAGTTGGATTAGATAAGGAAGCTCCTGAGAGTGTTCATTTATGTAACTGGCCAGAGTACAACCAAGAGGAAGTTAATGAAGAACTTGAAAAAGAGATGAAACTTGCTTACAAGGTTGTTAAATTAGGAAGAAAAGCAAGAAGTGGAGCTAATATAAAGAACAGACAGCCACTTGGAACAATGCTTCTAGCTACAAAGTCAATACCTGAATACTATGGAGATATCATAAAGGATGAGTTAAACATCAAGAATATCGAATTTGGAGCTGATATATCTAAATATGTTAACTTTGAAATCAAGCCGAACCTACCTATATTAGGAAGAAGCTATGGTAAGATGATTCCTGCAATCAAAAAAGAGATCGCAGCACAGGATCAAATGGAATTAGCTCAAACAATAGGTAATGGTGGAACAGTAACTATAAATGCAAATGGAACAGAGATAGAGCTTAACAGCGAAAATCTCCTTGTAACTATGAATGGTCTTGAAGGATATGCATTCGCTGGAGAAGGTTCAATCGGAGTTATTCTTGATACAAATATAACTGAAGAGCTTAAGGAAGAAGGATTCCTAAGAGAGATCTTAAGTAAAGTTCAGAATATGAGAAAAGATAGCGGATTCGAAGTTTCAGATAAGATAAAATTATTTGTTGCTGGAAATGAAGAGTTAGATTGTATAATTAAGAAATTTGAAGATACAATTAAGAAGGAAACACTTTCTCTTGAAATAGTTTATGGTGTTGATAGAGATTACAAAGAACAAAAAATCAATGGTGAAGTATTACAAATGGCTGTAGAAGTTGTTAAGTAATAGCCACTAAGTTTAAGCAGAGCGTTTGCTCTGCTTTTTTTGAAGTTTAATGATATTTAGGTTGTAACATAGGGTGGCTTGTGTTAAAATCTTTTGGTCAACGAAATTAAATAAATAGAATATTTTCATATACCATTGGTAAAATTAAATAATAAAAGAAAATACAAGGTTAAAAAATAAAGGTGGTATTATGAAAAAAAATGAAGTTGAAAGATTATATCTTATATGGAAGAATTCTGAAGGAAAAGCTTTCAGGATAGGAAGATTAAAAAAAATCAAAAATAGGTTTTATTTTAAATATTTCTATGATATAGTTGAAAAAATAATTGATGAAGAAGATTTTGAATTATTACCAAAGCTATCTAGACATAATATTGAGTACTTTAGTGAAGAGCTATTTAGAACTTTTACTGAAATGTTACCTAATAGAAGACTAAAAGAGGGTATTGATGAGATATCTGATTACGAAAGATTAAAAGATAATCTCAAGAATTTAAATAATAAGGAATTTTATTTTATTGATGATAGCGAAGAAGTGGTTTAAAAGAAATGAAGAGATTTAAAAGAAGTTGATAGTTGATGATTGATAATTATGGATGTTTCTGCCTTTAGGGGCAGAAACTATATCTTACTGTTGTTTAGGACAAGATGTTTTTACTCATTAGTTATCCAATGTCAACTGTCAACTATGGTTTTAAGAAAGAGGGATGAAAATGGACAATAAGCCAAGAGCTGTTGCATTGATGATTTTAAGTGCTTTGGCATTTGCTTTTATGGGTGCTATGGTAAAGCTAGCTGGAGATATACCACTTGCTGAAAAAGTTTTATTCAGGAATATGGTGAGTCTAGCGATTGCTTTCATAACATTGAAGAAGAGTAGTGCATCTATGTTTGGAAAGAAAGAGAATCAGAAATATCTAATAGGAAGATCTATGTTGGGATTAAGTGGAGTGTTACTATATTTCTATGCTATTAATAATATAAATTTAGGAAATTCAGCGATTTTAAATAAGTTATCTCCATTCTTTGTTACGGTATTTGCAGCGATTTTCCTTAAAGAAAAGTTATCCAAGGTTCAAATACCGGCATTATTTTTTGTGTTTATTGGAGCGTTGTTTATAATACAGCCGAAGATGAATTTTGATATGATTCCATCAATGGCAGGAGTAGCCTCTGCAATTTGTGCAGGTGGAGCATATACTCTTGTAAGATATTTAAAGGATAGAGAACAACCAGCTACAATAGTATTCTATTTCTCATTGATTTCTGTATTGGGAATGATCCCTTTAACAGCAATGAATTTTGTGATACCTACTCCAGCACAATGTGCATTTCTTCTAATGATAGGAGTGTTTGCTGCTATGGGGCAATTTACATTAACATATGCATATAAATTAGCACCTGCTTCAGAGGTATCTATATTTAATTATTTCAGTGTAGTTTTCTCTGCAATTGTTGGGTTTGTAATGTTTGGAGAGGTTATGGATGGCAAGAGTATATTAGGAGCAGCGTTAATTATCGGGACTGCCTTCTTCTTATATATGTACAATAGAAAACATAGTACGAATTAATTAGGCTGTTGAAAAAGCTCAATTAATAGTATATTTAATAATGATTTTCAAAGGTAAAAATACAAGGAGAAAGCTCGACTATAGCATTATTGCTAAGGTCGAGCTTTTAAGTTAAATCTAAAATAAGATTTAGAGGGTAAAAATTATAAAGGGTACGGCTAAAACACGTAAGGTATTTAGCCTGGGTATATATAATTAATAAATTTAATATATTGGAGGCATATCTTTGTATAAGTCGATACTGTTATCCCTCATATCTACCATATCAGTTGGTTTATCTTGAGTAGAGGGTGAAGAATATCCTTCAGACATTTCATTGGGGTCTTTGTTTATTACAGCATCGCTTATTTCTCTGTCTAACTCATAAAAAATATCTAATTCTTTTTTTTCTGGTAAATATGGTTCATTGTACATAACATCACTCCACTCCATAATATAAATGATATATAGTTATAGTTTCCTAAATCACAAAAATTATGTGATATAAAAATATTTATTTGAATATGCCTTAAGGGCATAAAATTTTTGTGGAAGTAATAAGATAGCTTAAGGAGGGGGAAATTTCACAAAAAGCATCCAAGATATCTAAAAATAAAAAATATTCAAAAAAGTCTGAAAAATTAAAAGGTATTTTAAGGAATTTATAGAAAATATATATAAAACCAGTTAAAACTAATTTAAGAAGGTAGGGTGACAAAAATGGCGAAATATTATTATTGTTTAGATTGTTTAAGAATAAGTAGCAATGAAGAAAAATGTGAGAAGTGTGAAAAGGATAACCTTAAGGTATTAAAAGTAGGAACTCCTGTTAATGTAATTGGAACAAAGCAGAAGGGTAAAGTATTCCAAATGAAAGATGACGTTGTTAAACTTATTGTTATAACTCAGGCAAAAGAGAAAGTCATAAAGGAATTCAAACCTGATCAACTTAAAAAGTTATTATAAATCAAATATAAGGTAGTAGAAAAGAGTCTTAATATTCTGATTATTTCGAGGAATATTAAGACTTTGTTACGCTTTAGAAAATTATCGTTTATAACTTTGATTATATCAGTATAACACATTTTATTCTCCATTCTCAATTTGTTTTTATTTTAAAAATCCTCTTGATTATTTTAGGGATTGATTATATTATTTGAATATGCCTTAGGCAGATTCAAATAATATAATCAAGTGAGGATATTGAGATGAAGAATCTAGAATTTATTTATAAAAGACATAGTATAAGAAAATACACAGAACAAGAAGTTAAAGAAGAGGATCTGAAAGCTATTTTGGAGGCTGCTATCCAAGCACCATCAGGAAAGCATAAACAGAACTGGCACTTTGTTATAGTTAAGAACAAGGAAAAGATTGAGAGAATAGCAAAATTAGTAGAAGAGAAGAATAAGAAAATAGCAGATAATTTAGGAGACGAAGAATGGGCTGAGAACTTTAAAAAATTCGTCAAATTCGCTACTGTATTCAGAACAGCACCTGTACTTGTTTTGGTATATGCTGGGAAATATACTCCAACAGGGTTAAAGGAATTAAAGGCAATAGGTGCATCACAGGAAGAAATTGATGAACTTAGTAAGGCAAATCCAGGATTACAGGGGGTAAGCGCAGCAATTGAGAATCTTATGCTTGCAGCAGGTGAATTAGGATATGGAACATGCTGGATGACTAGTCCTAATTATGCGGCTAAAGAGATAAGTGAATATGTTAATTTCAATAAAGAAGGATATTATTTGGCAGCAGTGACGCCTTTAGGGGTACCAGCTATTGAAGGTAAGAGTCCAGAGAGAAAACCTTTAGAAGAAGTCATTACTGTCATCGAATAAGGAATGGAATAATGAAGAAAATAGGATTAAGAAATATTAAGACTGCATTGGCAGTTGTAATATCTGTCGTCATTTTGAGAATTTTTAGTTCAGAAACTTACTTTTTTGCACCTATAGCTGCCATAATGACAATGCAGAATACTGTTTATAGTTCATTTAAGACTGGATTGAATAGAATGATTGGAACCACCATTGGAGCGGTTATCGCAATAATTGCTGTAGAATTATCCGTGAATGTCGTGGTTAATAGTATTCTCATATTTGTGGGAATAATATTGGTGATATATCTGTGTAATGTTTTTAATTTCAAACAATCTGTAGGAATTGCATGTATAGTATTTTTGATGATAATACTTTATGCGGACAATATATCACCAATTGAGTACGGAATTAGTAGGTTATTAGAGACTTTCATGGGAATAATAATTGCTTTAGGAGTGAACTATGTGGTGTCTCCTAATGAGTCTCAGAAGAGGGTGTATGAGTATTATGGTAAACTTAAGGAACAGGTTCATGAGATATTTCAGAATATCATATTAGATGGAGAGAACCCTAAACTGTTTTTATTAAGAGATGATATATCAAAGTTCAAAACAATATTTAGCTCATATCAATTTGAACATATGGATGATAATAAATATGAAGAAGAGCTTGAATTAATCAATAATAGAATAAAGCTCCTTAGGGAGGCAAATGTACACCTTAAATTATTATATGACATGAGAGATAGTTGCTGTCTTAGCACAGCTAATTATGCAAAACTTGAACAACATGATTATGAGATAAATCTGAAGAAGAGTGCTGTGCTTCCAATTGATGATCATGAGAACATAGTTTTTAACTTTCATGTAGATAAGATGATAAATTTAATAAATAAATTATAAGGTACATGAAAAAAATAAACCTAAATATAAAAATAGTAAGGACTAACACATGAATTAATTTTAAGTGTTAGTCCTTAGGCTATTGAAATTTTCGAGATGGAAAAGAGAGGGGAAACAATATTTTTGGATTTTATTAATTTGTTTTAATAAGTTTCATTTATTTAGAAGATTCATTTTCCATTTCTTCTTTAAATTCATCAGGGTGAATAATTCTAGCTAATATTTCAATCCCATCAGTTATTCTAGGGCCTTGACGAGATATAACAGCATCATCTATAACATATAATTTTTTATTCTTCACAGCTCTTAAATCTTTATAACCATTTCGTTCTAGTACTTGTGCTATAAGTTTTTTAGGTGCGATTATGATATCGGGATCACTTTCAATTAGCTTTTCTAAACTGTAGTTCCAGCCTGTAATGTTATCAGCTGCATTTATAGCTCCTGCAGCATTAATCATCTGAGATATATATGTATCTTTTCCAGCACTATAGCCGAAATCTACTATAAAATGTACTCGTGGTTTATTGGATTTACTTACTTTTGATGAAATATCCCCTATTTTTGTTTTCATTTCATTTATTAAATCTTCACTTTCTTTTTCAGAATTTAAAACATAACCAATCTTTTCTATACAAGTATAAGTACCTTCTATGGATTCATCCTCATTAATCACCATATAAGGTAACTTTAACTCATCTAATTTTGATAAGGTTTTTTCAGAAGCTAAAGATGACATGATTATAATATCAGGGGTTAATTCAACTATTTTATCAATATTTGGATTATAAAAATCCCCTATACTTTCAATTCCTAATATACTCTCCGGAAAGTCACATAGAGCTGTGCGACCAACTAAAAGGTTTTCTTTGCCTAGAGCATATATTATCTCGCTAATGTTAGGTGCTAATGAGATTACTTTTTCAGGTTCATCTACTATAGTAACCTTTCTGTCTAGGGAATCAACTATTCTTATAGGATACTTTTGCTCAGCTTGTTCTTTATTGTTATTCTTCTTCTCATTTGATGAATTATTAGATGAATTATTAGAAGGTTTTTTTTGGTCTTCCTTAATACATCCCAAGAATGAGAGGGTGAATATTAATAGAAGTGAAAATATGATATTTCTCTTTAAATGTTTCATAAGTCCCTCCATTTTCAATATGCTTCATATTATGAAAATTGCTTATAGGCAAGGAAAAAGTCATCGATAATCACATTGGAAACCCTATGGAAAACCTCATTTATCCTTTTTAATAAACAACCTATAAGCAGTATGTCTGAGTGGTTAATACATAGTTATTATTTCATAAACAAGAAAAAATAATACAAAAAAAATTAATTTTATTATATTGTATTGTTAGATATAATTATCGTATACTTTTAAAGTATTCAAGGCGTATGAAAATAAATAACAAATAAAATAACATTAAATTAGGGGATTAGTAAAACAATTAGTAATTTTATAATAAGGAGTGGTGTTTTAAATGAAGGAAAGTATCCTTATTTGTGATGATGATAGGAATATTTTGGAAGTATTGAGATCTTACTTTGAAAAAGATAAATTTGAGGTATATACTGCAAATAACGGAACAGATGGATTAATGCTTTTTATGGAGAATAAACCTAGCATAGTTATTCTTGACCTTATGATGCCAGGGATTGGTGGAGAAGACTTATGCTGTAGAATTAGAGAAATTGCTGATACTCCTATAATAATGTTAACAGCTAAAATAGAAGAGGAGAATATACTTGAAGGATTTGAAATTGGAGCAGATGATTATGTTACAAAACCTTTCAGTCCTAGGCAAGTGGTGGCAAGAGTAAAAGCTATTTTAAAGAGAACTAAGAAAAATGATAATATATTATCCAGTGATGATGGAAATATAATTTTGAATAAAGACTCAAAAACATTGAATATAAGAGGAAAAGATATGAATGTGACGGCAATAGAATATAAATTGTTGTGTAGTCTTTTAGAAAATCAAAATAAGGTGTACACAAGAGATGAACTAATGGATATTGCAATGGGTCTTCAGGTAGATAGATATGATAGAGTTATTGATACACATATCAAGAATTTGAGAAAGAAGATTGAATGTGATAATAAACATCCCAAATATATCAAAACCGTACATGGTATTGGATATAAGTTTGGAGGGAAATCATGAAGATTTCAATAAAAAAATACTGGATTTTTATAAATTCTATAATGATAATTGCAGCAATTGGTCTCACAGTATTTATAAGTAATGCATATCTGAAATCAAAGTTCAAGGATTATATGATAATGAACTCGGATAAGGAGGTTAGGAGCATTATTGAAGAGGTAGAAATGCAGTATGAAGGAAATGGGGGATGGAATAAAGAGTATTTGAAAAGTATTGCATTAAGATCCTTAAGTGATGGATACATAATAACCATAAAACAGGATTGTGGTAAGGTTATTTGGGATACAGAATCTTATGATGAGGGACAATGTAAGATAATATTGGATGATATAGAGAGAGACATGCAAGGAGTGTTTAAGGATAGGGATGCGTCATATAAGAAAGAGACATACCCTGTGAATATTGAAGGGAAAAATGTTGGACTTGTTGAGATTGGGCGTGTAGGAAATTTTAGTTATGGCCAAAATGAACTTTGGTTCTTCAAATCTCTAAATTCAGCATTATTAGGCATTGGAATATTTCTTCTTTTCATACTAGGAAGCATAGTATATTATCTTTCTGTGAAGATAAGTAATAGCATAAAAGAGGTAACAAATGCAGCAGAGCGAGTAGCGGAAGGGGAGTTTAACACTCAGATAACTACGGAGAGCAATATTGTTGAGATAGAAACACTTAGAAATTCAATAAATAATATGGCTTACTCATTAAAAGAGCAAGGAGAAGTGCAAAAGAGAATAACTGCTGATGCAGCACATGAACTAAGATCACCATTAGCAACACTTCAGAGTCATATTGAAGCTATGATTGATGGAGTATGGGAACCATCAGTTAAACGGTTGGATGTATGTCATAAAGAGATTATGAGGTTGAAGAGATTAGTTGAGGATCTTTGGCGGTTGAGCAAATATGAGAGTCAGAATATAGTTATTAACAAAAAGAAGACAAATATAAGTGAGCTAGTAAGAGATATAAAAAATGTGTACGTCTTGGATGATAATAACAATCAGGTATGGGATATAGAAGAAGATATATATTCAGTTGTTGATAAAGATAAATTACATCAAGCAATAGTGAATATTCTCCAGAATGCTCATAAATATGGAGAAGAAGGAGAAATACAAATTTCACTTAAAAGGAGAGACGGATACTTTGAACTTTCATTCATAGATCAGGGTCCAGGAATTGATGAAGAGGATCTACCATATATATTCAATAGGTTCTATAGAGGAGATAAAACAAGAGAAAGAAGTAAAGGGGGAGCAGGTATAGGGCTTACAATAGCTAAAAAATGTGTTGAAGTTAATGAGGGTGAAATTGTTGTTAATTCAAAAAAGAATAATGGAAGTGAATTTATTATAAAAATCCCTATTAAGTAATTAATATTATTTAATAGGGACTTTTTTTGCTTCTTCATATAAATCACAAATTATATATATATAATGTAATCAAAGGAGGCATGAATATGAAAGATGTAAACATATTTTTAGCATTTTCAGCAGGGGTATTATCATTCTTATCACCTTGTGCTCTTTCGTTAATGCCCGGTTATTTAGGATATTTAATGGGATTGAATAAAGATGAAGGAAAGGATATAAATAAAAAAAGTATTATGGTAAAGGCATTTCTATTTGTTATAGGATTCACATTGGTATTTACTCTTATGGGGTTGACTATAACTTCTATAGGTAGGTTCTTAGTATTTAATAAAAAGGTATTAACACAGGTTGGAGGAGTATTTGTAATAATACTTGGTATACAGACCATGGGAATATCTAGACTGAAGGTTTTTAAGAAAGAAAAAAAAGCAATTAAGATAAATTTTAGAAAAAGGGAATTCGGACCATTCATATTAGGGGTTGCTTTTGCAGCTGGTTGGACTCCATGCATAAGTGTTATAAGTTCATCAATTGCAATATATGCAAGTAATGCAGAAAGTTTCACAAAAGGAGTAATTCTATTAATATTTTACTCAATAGGTTTAGCAGTGCCATTTTTACTATCGGCACTATTATTAACAAGAGCTCAAGAAAAATTTATTTTAATGAAGAAATATTCAAAAGGTATCAGTATAGTTAGTGGAATTCTACTAATAATCATGGGATTACTACTATTCTTTGATAAGTTTGAACAAATAAATAGTATATTTTAGTATAGGAGTGAAAGCTATGAATAAAAAGATTATATACGGAATAATTGGTATAGGGATTATTGGTGGATTATTCTTAATGAAGAAGGCTGTTGATGACTATAACATGAATGCTGAGGCTCAGAGCTATGAAGTGAAGCTGGACTCAAAGAATAAAGAGGAAAAGAACAAAGAAGAAATAAATAAAGATAACATGGAAGAAGAGAGTAAGAAAGAAGAAAATATAAAACAAAAAGAAAATATAAAGAAAGAAGATACATCTAAGGAAAAGGTTGAATATAATCAGGATATAAACTTTACTCTTCAAGATCTTAATGGAAATGAAGTTAGTATTAGCGATTTCCAAGGAAAGAAAGTATTCATAAATTTCTGGGCTACATGGTGTCCTAACTGTAAAGTAGAGATGCCTCATATGCAGACAATCTGGGAAGAGTTTGGGGAAGAGGTAGTAGTGGTAGCAGTGGATATTGGAGAATCAAAGGAGACAGTTAAGAAATACATTGATAAAGCGGGATATAAATTTAAGGTATTACTAGACGAGAAAAATGATATAGCTGGAAAATTTGGAATAACAGCTGTTCCAACATCTATATTGTTAGATGAGAATGGAAACTTAATATATGGTGTAAGAGGAGCAATGACATATGAGAGCATGGTTAAATTTGTAAAGGGGGAACTGAGGAACAGTAATTAATGGTAAAAGTTTAGTTATGATTTTAATAATGATACGAATATATTTTATTTAATAAATGATGCAGATGAGAAGATGTATAAGAGAAAAGCTTGTATGAAGAAGAACTTAAAGATATTAAAATAATTTTAAATAAACTCAGCTACCAAATATGAAATTGGTAGCTGAGTTTATTTAATATGAAGTCAATAGAAGGGATGAGGAGGATTAGATAAGAGATTAATTTCATGAAAGTATTGTCGAACATATCAATGAAATAATATTATTATAAAATCATACATCCCTTCTAGTGTTGTTAATATAATAACAATACTAATATTATAGTTGAAAACTAGAAAAAATAAAAGAGAAATGAGGAAAAATATAGAATATACGACTTATGGACATTTAAAAGCATAGCTAGTGACACAAAAAATAAATAGAAGCTTTTCCAGAGTGGCGACATTGAAAAGCTTCTATTAAAGCACATAAAATTCTACGAGTATATATCTCGCTTGTGCTTCATTAGTAGTATATACATAAGGGTAAATATTATACAGAATTATTAAGAAAAATATGAAATCGAATATTGAACAGAAAAAGATAATAGGATGTATAAAGAAATAAGATGGAGCGTAATGAAAATGATCTATGAGAATAATAAAGAGTTTCATCTCACTACAGATAAAACAAGTTATATTATCAAGGTACTACCAAGTGGGCATATAACTAATCTTCATTATGGCAGGAAGATAAAGCATAGAGAAAATTTTGATTCACTTTACCAAAATTTTAATACACCTGTTGGACTGGAGGTGAACTATAGTAAGTATATTGATGATTTTACACTTAACACAACAAAACTAGAATTATCAACATACGGTAAGGGTGACTTCAAAGAGCCATCAATACATATTGAGATGGAGAATGGCTCGAGGGTTAGCGATTTTATATATGAATCACATAAGATTTTTCAAGGGAAATATAAGATAGAAGGATTGCCTCACACTTTTGAAAATACAACTGATCAGAAGGGGAAGAATAGGGACGAGGTTAATTCATTGGAGATAACTATGTATGATGAGAATAGTGATGTGTATGTTATTCTGCAATACTCAGTGTTCTATTATAAGGATGTTATAACAAGAAGCTGTAGAATAGTAAATGGAGAGAGGGGAATCATAAAGATCCATAAAGCTATGAGTATGAACATTGATCTCACACATGAAGATTGCGAACTTATAACACTTGAGGGAAAGTGGATTAGAGAGAAGCATATACAGAAACAGGCTCTTTCAAAAGGGGTGTATTATTTAGATTCAAAACGAGGCGTTTCTGGGGCTGATCACAATCCATTCATGTCCATAAAGAAGAAAAATTCAGATGAAAACAATGGAGAATGTTATGGATTTGCACTTATATATAGCGGTAATCACCAGGGGTTGGTGGAAGTGAATCCACATGAAATAATAAGGCTTCAGATGGGAATAAATCCTTTTGATTTTAGCTGGACTCTACATAAAGAAGAGGGATTTCAAACCCCAGAAGTTATTATGACATTCTCTTATGAAGGTCTAAATAAATTATCTAGGAATTTTCACAACATAATAAATAACAATGTGATTCCACCCCAATGGCAACATAAGGAGAGGAGTATCATTTTTAATAGCTGGGAGGCTGTTGGATTTGATTTTAATGAGAAGAAATTATTGAATCTTGCAAGAAATGCTAAGGAACTTGGTATGGAATTATTTGTTCTTGATGATGGGTGGTTCAGAGGTAGAAACGATGATACAAGTAGTCTTGGAGATTGGATGGTTGATGATAAAAAGCTTCCAGGGGGGCTTACGCAATTATGTCATAGGATAAATGAAATAGGGTTACACTTCGGGTTATGGGTTGAACCAGAGATGATATCTGAGAAAAGTGAACGATACAGGAAACATCCAGAATGGGCAATAAAACTCCCAAATAGGGAACCCTCATTAGGGAGAAATCAGCTTATACTTGATATGACAAACCCTGAGGTGAGAGAGTATCTCTATAAAACTTTAAAGAGGATATTCTCATCTTCCAATATTAAATATGTGAAATGGGATATGAATAGGAGTGTAACGGATGTGTATTCAAACTATCTTGAGAGTTGGAAACAGATGGAGTTTCACCATAGGTATGTTCTTGGAGTGTACGAGCTTATAGGAAGAATAACCAAGGAGTTTCCACATATACTCTTTGAGAGTTGTGCTAGTGGAGGGAATAGATATGATCTTGGGATGCTCTACTATATGCCTCAGACTTGGGCAAGTGATAATACAGATGCTGGGGAAAGGATGAACATACAGTATGGAGCATCATTGTTGTATCCTCAAAGCACATTAGGTGCTCATGTTGGTTCAAATCCATCTCTTCAAACACTGAGAAATAACTCTATAGAGAGTAGATTCAATGTGGCCGCATTTGGAATTCTAGGGTATGAACTAGATATAACCAAGATATCAAATTTTGAGGGGAAGGTAATTAAAAAGCAGATTGAATTCTACAAGAAACATAGAAAACTATTTCAGTTTGGTGAATTTTATAGGATTAAATCGCCATTTAAGTCTAATCAATCAATTTTGATGGTTGTATCAGAGGATAAGAATGAGGGGATGATTGGTTATTATCAAAAATTACAGGAGAGTAATATGACACTTGAAACTATAAAACTCAAAGGGCTAAAAGAAGATAATCAATATAATCTTTACACAAGAGAGCAGTTTATGAATATTGAACAGTTCGGGGAACTCATAAATGAATTTGTGCCTTTTGAGGTACGTACCAATGGGCTTAAAGGGTTAGTTCATAAGATTGTAAGTGATAACTATCTATTCAAAGGAGAAAACCAGCGGATTGAGGCATATGGAGATGAGCTTATGTATGCTGGGTTTAAACCATACCCTCAGTTCAATGGGGGAGGATATAATGAGAAGGTTAGATATATAGGGGATTTTGGTTCAAGGATATACTACATAAGAACAAATAGGACATCTAAATAGAATCTTATTGTATTAATTTTCAAATATAGTATAATATTGTATAGTGAATTCATAAATGATAGAATTTAGGGGGGAGCTTATGTATTTCAATGATAATTTATCTAGTATTATATCAAAATACAAGGGCAAGTATAGGGGAAGCTTAGAAGACTATATCAAAGGGGTGTACAGGGAATTAGAAGAACTTGAAGAATATCTTAGAGAAAGCGAAAAAGATGTTATAGTTTCAGAAGACCTATTTCTAGGCATTTTAGAAGAAGGTTTTCGTGGGGAGAGGTATTGCACTTGTGGTAAAGGTTTCGAAAAGGAACCTGTAAAGAATCATTATCCTAAGTGCAAATACATAGGTTTCTGTGGAACTATTTGTGATGAGATAGCAGATAAGAAAGACCAAAAAGAATATGAAAAAGTCAAACTTAAGAAGGGTGAATATGGCTTATATAAAGTTAAAAGAACCCTAGAAAAATTCATAGATGATGCAACAGAAATGAGAGATGACAAGAAGCAAGATCCATTCATATTCTTAGAGAATATAATTTTAAATAATCAAGATTATATAGATGAGTATAACTCTGATTATAGAGGGATGAGAAGTGATAAAGAGAGTAAGAAAAAAGAATGGATAGACTTTGAGAGGCTGATTAAATACGGATGGAATTTTAACAGAGTGGGTAATGGATATAACTTTGGAATATATAAAATAATTATATATGTTATTTCAGCTATTATTGTAATACCACAGATGATGAATGATAAACTCATGTCACCAATTAGATCAATCAAGTATTTTGGAATATTAGCACTTATTTATTTATTTGTTTGTTATGTAGCTAGATTAGCAACAGTACGAGCAGCAAAAGAAGTATCAGAAAACTTTAAGGTAAGCAAGGTAGAGTTGATAGTACATTTAATTATAATAGCTATTGGATTTATACTTTAGGTACTTAAAATAAATATATATATATATAAGGTGGGGATAAACTTATGAATTTTAGTGAGGGGATATTAGAGATTATAGAGAATTATAAAAATAAGTATACTGGAAGTCTAGAAGAATATCTAATTGGAATCTTTAGAACAATAGATGATTTTAGAGATAATAATTTAACCTATGAAATTGCTCTCCAAATAATAGAAGAAGCATTTAATAAAACAATTAAAATCGAAGAATGGAATGGGGAGCATGAATTACAGCAAGATTATGAAAGAATGCAAAAAGAATATGATGATGAAGCCATTGAATATAATATAAGTGAAGAGATTTATGATTTAAAGTGTAAATTAGTAAAATACATAAACGAGATTAGAACGTATAAGGGATTAGAAAAAAATAGTGAAGATATAAACTTTTTGAGCAAGAAAAAAATAAGAATATCAACGCCTAGAGCATTAAAGAGAAATGATCCTTTTTATTTCTTAAAGCGTGTTGCTTTATGGTATAGGAATTATCTTGGGAAACGCATAGTAATTACTAAGGAGAGTATAGAGGTAACTGATGATATTCATGAAAAAAAGTCAAGGGTGCAGGATAGTAGTTTAATTGATGAAGAAGGGTGGTTTAATTTTGAAATTTTAATTGAAAAGGGAGTAAGTTATAAGAAGAAAATAGATATTCCCACAATAGTTTTAAAGATAATAATATTGACGGTATCTGCTTGGATTGTAGTACCACAGGCTCTAAAGGATGAACTTCTTTCAACGGAAAGAGTTATAAAATATTTTAGTATGATTATATTTATATATTCAATTATATGCATTATATTTAGTATAATTATAGGAGATGGTATTAAAAAAAGCTCAAGAAAATTCAAGTTTAATATTTTTGAATTGATAGCGTATATTACAATAATTATTGTAGGATTTATTATTTAAACTAAGGGGATATTTATAAGTATAAAGATGAAAGTGGTGATAAACATGAGATTAGAAAAAAACGATAAAGTAGCTATAATATCCTGCTCAAATGGGGTGGAATTAGAATATGAGGAAAAATTACATAAAATAATAGCAGAGCTTAAAAGTATGGAATTACAGGTTGAATTGGCACATACATTATATAGAACCAATGGTCCTTTTGCTGGAACTCCTATGGAGCGTGGAAATGAGCTTATGAGATTATTCAAGGATAAGAGTATTAAGGCTATATTTGATATATCAGGGGGCGATGCTGCGAATCAGATATTAGAGTATCTTGATTTCAATATCATAAGAGCAAATAATAAACCTTATTTCGGAATAAGTGATTTATCTGTTATATTGAATACACTATATAGTCAATCGGGCATAGAGACATATCATTATACTCTAAGAAACATTATAAGGGAAGATAGCGAAGAGCAGATAAAACAGTTCAAGAAGTCATTGTTTGAAGGAAAAAATGATCTTTTCCATAGGGAGTATAGATGGATTAAGGGAAACTCCATGAAGGGTATTGTAATAGGCGGAAATATAAGATGTTTTCTTAAACTAGCAGGTACAAAATATATGCCTAATTTAGAAGGAAAAATATTACTGATAGAGGGTTTTGGGGGATTATCAGATAGAATTTCCTCTATGATGTGGCAACTGAGGCACCTTGGATATTTAGATAAATTAAATGGTATTATACTAGGTACATTCAGTCAGCTAGAGGCAGAAAATACAAAACCTGATCTAGAAGAGTTGATAAAAGAAACTATAGGGGAGAGAAAAATACCAATAGTGAAAACTGATAAGTTAGGACATCATTATGATGCTGGTTGTATTGTAATCGGTAGGGAGATAGAAATCAAGAAATAGAAAAATATTTCAAAATACTCAGAAAATTAATTTGACAACATATATAAAGAGTGGTATTATTTTAAGAAATCACATAAAATTGAAGGCAGTGAAAAGGAAGAGTAGCAGAGAGCCCAGTGTACAGGGAGGATATGTCACCGATTGAGAGCAAATCCCATATGGCTATGTGAAAACTACCCTTGAGTCATGGCTGAGTACTAGAAACTATGAAATAGTTTTTGAAACAGAAAATTAATCTGTTTAGGAAATGTCATCGGATAATCCGTTAAATTAGAAATTGAGTGAATGCATTCATATGAATGGATGTGTTAACTTGGGTGGAACCGCGAATAGAACATTCGTCCCTTGTATGGGATGGATGTTTTTTTATTATATAAACTTTCAAAAGGAGGTAAATTGTGATGATCAAAGTAAAATTAAACAATGGAGCAGTAAAAGAAATTCAAAGAGGTGAAAATCTAACTACGCTTGCAAAGTGCATTAGTGGAAGATTGTACAAAGAAGCAGTAGCGGGAGAAGTCAATGGGAAGGTGGTTGGTCTCACAACTGAACTCCATGATGGTGATGAGGTGAATATCTTAAAGTTTGAGGATGAAAAGGGGGCAGAGGTATATAGACATACTGCTGCTCATATCATGGCATATGCTGTGAAGAGATTGTATAAGGATGTTAAATTAGCCATAGGACCTTCAATAGAGAATGGTTTCTACTATGATTTTGATATGGACTATAAATTATCAGAAAATGATTTTAACAAGATAGAAGAAGAGATGAAGAAGATAATTAAAGAGGCTCACCCTATTGAAAGATTTGAACTGAAAAGAGAGGAAGCAATTAAGTATATGGAAGAGAAAGGTGAGAAATATAAAATTGAACTCATTAATGACCTTCCAGAAGATGAAATAATATCTTTCTACAGAATGGGAGACTTTGTTGATCTATGCGCAGGACCACATCTTGCAAATACAAAGATGGTTAAGGCTATAAAGCTTATGAGTGTTGCTGGGGCATACTGGAGAGGCGATGAGAAGAGGGAGATGTTGAAGAGAATATACGCAACTGCATTTCCAAAACAGTCTATGCTACAGGATTATCTGGAGTTTATAGAAGAAGCTAAGAGAAGAGATCACAGAAAGTTAGGTAAAGAGCTAAAGCTATTTGCAATCATGGATGAGGGACCAGGATTTCCATTTATCCTTCCCAAAGGAATGATTCTGAAGAATAAGATTATAGATTTCTGGAAGAAGATACATGAGAAATGTGGATATGTTGAGGTAGAAACTCCAATAATTTTAAATAGACATCTATGGGAGACTTCAGGACATTGGGATCATTACAGAGAGAACATGTATGCACTTAAGATAGACGATGAGGATTATGCAATAAAGCCTATGAACTGTCCAGGTGGAATGCTGATATATAGGAGTGAAGTTCATTCGTATAGAGATTTACCTATAAGATCAGCAGAACTTGGTAGAGTTCACAGACATGAACTATCAGGAGCACTCCATGGACTCATGAGAGTAAGATCGTTCGTACAGGATGATGCTCACATATTTATGTTACCAGAGCAGATAAAAGATGAAATAGTAGGAGTAATAGAGTTAATAGATGAAATATACTCAGCATTTGGATTCCAATATAATATCAAGCTATCAACTAGACCGGATGATTCAATAGGAAGCATAGAAGATTGGAATATGGCAGAGAGTGCCCTTAAAGAGGCCCTTGATCATATAGGTAAGGAATATGTTATAAATGAAGGAGATGGAGCTTTCTATGGCCCCAAAATTGATTTTGATCTTAAGGATTCATTAGGAAGAACTTGGCAGTGTGGAACTATACAACTTGATTTTCAACTTCCACAAAGGTTTGACTTATCTTATATTGGAAAAGATGGTGAGAAGCATAAACCAATAGTTATACACAGAGCAATTCTAGGAAGTCTTGAAAGATTTATGGGTATACTAATTGAACATTTTGAAGGAAAATTTCCAGCGTGGATCGCGCCTGTTCAAGTAAAAGTACTACCTATATCAGATAAATACAATGAATACTGCAATAGTATAGTTGATAGGCTTAAAGAAAGTGGTATTAGAGTAGAAATAGACAGCAGAGCAGAGAAGATTGGATATAAGATAAGGGAAGCAAGGAATGAGAGGGTTCCGTATATAATAATAGCTGGAGAAAAAGAAGCGCAAGATGGTGTTGTCTCACTAAGAAGTAGAGAAAATGGCGATGAGGGAAATGTTTCAATTGAACAGTTTATTGACCGTATACTTCAGGATATAGAAAAGAAAAGATAGATTTAAAGAATATTAGGGGTATAAATTTATTAGGAAATAATAAGACAATAAGTAAAAAGAAAGAATTAGATAACAAAGAAGAGATGATGAAGAAAATTTCGAATGTATAAAATATATTGAAAGTATTTGGTAGGGAGGGATTGAAATGAAGAGTTATGCCATAGAGATATTTTTTAATAATGAATTTGACGAATATGTAAGAGGAATGTGGAAGAGACTTCATGATAATAATATATCTCATTTCATGGATTCAATAGATGGTGTTGTTCCTCATATAGCATTATCTGTATATAATGATGTTGATAGTGAAAAGTTAAAAGAAGATTTCAGTAAATATATAGAAAAAGATTTTCGGAGCTTTGAGTTATACTTTGATACTATTGCAATGTTTAAGGCAACAGATGTTATATATACAAGAGCAAACATAAATACTGAAATATTTAATCTGTTTATGGATGTCAAAAAGGTCTTCGAAAATCATAGTAGAAATGAGAGTGTTTTTTATTCTCCAGAGAGATGGAATCCCCATTGTACACTAGGAAAGTTGAAGGGTGATGAAAGGATTGGAGATGCATTTCAATTCTGTTATGATAATTTCGAACCTAAGAAGGTGAAAGTTTGTGAGGTTGCACTTATTGAAATAGAGTTTGAGGAAGATAAGTGTTTGGTTTGTAGGACATTGAGCTCGAAGAAATTCGTGTAAGTTAATATGATGATTTAAAACTGTGGTTGGATTTTATTTATAAAATCTAATCACAGTTTTTTTATTATTAAGGAAATTGAAAAATTTTCTTAATAATAAAAAAATGAAGGGGTTGTAGGGGAAGTATTTCCCCTACCGGTTTAAGGAGGGGGGTCAGCAACGTTAGTTGCGTCGAGGGGAACCATAGGGTTCCCTAGCGAAGCGCGAAGCGCCTTTTGCGATAATAAAAGAGCGATATGTTACAAATTTAAGTAACTCATGAATGGTGAAAGTAAATCGAATAGTTAAACTAAATTAATAGTTATCAACAGTTAATAGATAAAAAGCAGAAGTTATTAACAGATTTAAAATAAATATGTGGAAATTATCAGACAATTGTGGATGTTTTTAAATATGTAATCAGAATAGAACTTAAAAAGAATAAGTTGGTTATTTTTGAATACGCATAATTATAGGTTTTAATTATAGCAACATAAAATCAACGTGCATAAGATAATATATGAAGGTCAGGAGCGAAGTTCAATTACATAAGAAATAAAATCTATCACAAGGAGGAGTATATGCTAAATACGGTTTTAGGAGTAATAGTTATATTACGAGGAATATGGATTATCGTTGAGACCATAAGAAACATAGAAATTATTAAAAATACTAAAGGAACACTATTCGGTATCGTACCAAATGAGTATGATGTTGTTGATAAGAAAAAATACTGTATGGTTATAGGTTTGCAGAGGGGCTCAATAGCAGCTGTCATGATAATCATAGGAATACTAATGAGCATGAGCACTACATTAAGTGAATTAATTTTACTTGCATTAATACCTTCCGTGAGTACATTAATCACTTTTGGTGTTAGGAAGCGTAACAAAATTAAATAATAAGTTGGAAAGAGATTTAGGTCTCTTTCATTTTTTATTCTTTAGGAAATTGAAAAATTTCCTAAAGAATTTATCACATGTAATGTTGCTTATATCAACGGGGTGCATGTTTGTGTAAAATTGTACCAGTTCAATTTCTAAAGAATAAAAAAATGAAGGGGTTGTAGGGGAAGTATTTCCCCTGCCGGTTTAAGAAGGGTGCTCAGCAACGATAGTTGCGTCGAAGGGAAACGTAGGTTTCCCTAGCGAAGCGCGTGCAACGCGCCTTTTTTATGTATTAACTAAAATTGCCTGTAAATACAATAAACTGTATAATAGAGATAACTTAAAATAAATGATAGAATCAGATAGTGCAATAGAGCTTTGGGAGGATAACTATGGATATAAATGTATTAGTAGTTGATGATGAAAAGGAAATTTGTGAACTCATTGAGATCTATCTTGAGAAAGAAGGATACAATGTATTTAAGGCGTATGATGGTCTAGAGGCTGTTAACATAATAAGAAAAGAGGATGTAAATTTAGCATTGATAGATATAATGATACCTGAGATAAATGGATATAAGGTAGTGAAGAAAATAAGAGATGGTGGAAAGATTCCTATAATAATGATATCTGCAAAGAGCGAACCACAGGATAAAATATTAGGATTGGATTTAGGGGCGGATGATTATATAACTAAACCATTCAATCCTCTAGAACTTGTTGCAAGGGTAAATGCCCAGTTAAGGAGATTTTATGAATTCAATGAGGTAAAAACAGAGCAGTCGGTAGAAAAGATAATTAAACATAAGGAGCTTACTTTGGATACTGGAAGATGTCTCTTGTTAAAAGGGGAAAAGGAGATAAATTTAACATCTAAGGAATTTAAAATAATGGCCATGCTTATGAGAAGGATAGGACAGATATTCACTAAAAAGCAGATATATGAAGAGGTGTGGGAAGAACAATATTTTGGTGAAGATAATGTGATAATGGTACACATGAGTAAGTTGAGAGATAAGATAGAAGATATTCCAAAAGAACCGAAATATTTAAAGACAGTAAGAGGTCTTGGATATAAGGTTATGGATTAGGTGGTTGATATGAAAAAGAATAATAAAAATCTAAAAAGTATCTTTTTAAAGAATTATGTGTTTTTGGTATTGGGTATAATCTTAGTGGCGGTAATAGCAGGTTCAATGCTTATGTTTCTATTGATAAATGTATTTAAATATGCAAAAACTGATGATATACCTAGATTGACAGCACAACAGATAGTGAGACCCGATTATGAAAATATAGATGGTGAACTTATAATGGAATCTAAGGGTTGGATAGAAATATTATACAATAATCAAGTGATCCATGTTATCGGGGAAAAACTTCAGGATAATATGAATTACACACAAAAAGAACTGTTGGATATGCTAAGTAACAACGGAATTAATAGGGTGCAAGAAAAATTCAGTGCTACAGCCACAGAGTTTCAAGGGGTTGATGGAAAAACATATACTTGTCTCGTAATAATTCCTATAGAGCTTAACAAGATAAATTTGGGACTTGGTTCAGAATATGATGGGACAGATATAAATAGAAATATGTCATTCTACGGAAGATTCATATGGTTATTCTTTATAGTAGGAATAGTATTATTAGTGTTAATATTTAGTAGGAGATTGAATAAGAAGATACTAAGTCCACTTGAAAAGCTCTCAGAGGGGATAAAGGATATAGATTTTGATAAATTGAGTAAACCTATTGAAATTCATGCACCAAAGGAAATTGAATATATAAAGGATTCCATAAATGATATGACTAAGAGATTGGTTAAAGAGAAAGAAGTTAATCATAGTATTATGGAGAACAAGAAGAGGATGATAAGGGATATTTCACATGATCTTAAAACTCCAATAACTACAATACAGGGGTATTCAAGACTGCTTATTGATGATGATAATATTGATGAGGTTAAAAAAAAGAAGTATCTTGGATATATCCATGATAAATCAATTAGGTTGAATTATCTAATAGAATCCCTATTCAATTACACTAAACTAGATAGTGGAGATTTTGTTCTTAAGAAAGTAAAAGGCGATATGTGCCAATTCTTAAGAGCGTTTTTAGTGGCTAATCACGGAGATATTGAGAGCAGAGGATTTGAACTTATAGCAGATATTCCAGAGAGGGAGATAATACTGAGATTCGATAGGTTCGAGATGGAGAGAGGTCTTAGTAATTTAATTGGAAATGCCCTCAAGTATAACCCAGAAGAGACAAAGATAGAGGTGTCTCTAGCAGAGGATGAGGAGAATATCACTATAGTCATTGGGGATGATGGTGTTGGTATGGATGAGTATATAAAAGAAGATATTTTTAAGGAGTTTACAAGAGGAGATTATGCCAGAAGAACAGATGGTGGAAGTGGACTTGGTCTTGCTATCACTAAAAAGATAATAGAATTACATGGAGGGGGAATAAAATTAGATACGAAGAAAAATAAAGGATCAAGATTCACTATGATAATTCCGAAGAGCGAAGTGTATGAAGTTAAGGTAAGAAAAAAATAAGAAATGCGAGAAATTAGTAATCGACAAGCCGGGGACGGTTCATTAAAACTTCTAAAGTTTTAATGAACCGTCCCCGGCTTGTCTTTTTTCTTAAGGTTATCTTAAGGAAAAACTTAGGGGAAATTCACATTGGATTTATGGTGATGAAAGGAATGGGGAGTATTATTAGTAATATAAGAAATGAATAAATTAATTGATATAAAAATATAGTGACATATTAAAAAAAAGATAAGGAGGGGATGAGATGGATACAGTTTTAAAATTAAGTGGTGTTCATAAGACGTTTAAAAATAAGAAGGTTATAGAAGGGCTCAATATGGAGGTTAAGAAGGGAGAAATATATGGTTTCTTAGGAGAAAATGGTGCAGGAAAAACAACCACATTAAAGATGATAATGGGTCTCTTGAAAGTAGATAAAGGAAATATAAACGTATTGAATAATGAAATGAATAACAAATCAAGAAAGATATTTTGTAGGATTGGGGGGATAATAGAGGCGCCAGTATTCTATGATGATCTTAGTGGTCTTATGAATCTTAAGTTACATGGTAATCTATTTGGAGGATTCAAGGAAGAAAAATATATGGAACTATTAGAACTAGTAGGTATCAAGGATAGTGCAAAGACCAAAGTTAAGAAATACTCCCTTGGGATGAAACAAAGATTAGGAATAGCAAGAGCTCTTGTGAATGATCCTGAACTTTTGATATTAGACGAACCGAGTAATGGACTTGACCCTAAGGGGATGAGGGATGTAAGAGAAATTCTAAAGAAGCTATCCAAGGAAGGGAAAACAATAATAATTTCATCTCATCTTCTAGGCGATATAGAAAAGGTATGTACTAAGATAGGAATTATAGCAAGAGGGAAGATTGTAAGAGAAGGAAGTGTTGATAAACTACTAGATGAGAACAACAATGAGAATCTAGAAGAATATTTTTTAAAGTTAATAGAGGAGGTTTAACACATGGGTGCGATTATAAAGAATGAATTGATTAGAATAATACATGACAAGAAGATATATATATTCATGGGTATTTTAGCTGTAATTGCTATAGTGACGGCTGTTGGATTAGAGGGTTTAGGAAAAGTGGCTGAGAAGACTATGGAAAATGGAAGTAGTTCTCAAGTGATGGGGGAAGAGGTTTCAGTAGAGATTGCATTGATGAATACACAAAACTATCCACGAATTCTTTTAGGATTTGTAATAGATTTTGTATTGCCAGTAATGATTGTGGTTCTTCTTGCTGAAATCATAACAGGAGATATAGCTGATGGAAAGATGAGATATACCTTAGTAGGACCAATCAGTAGATGGAAGATAATTTTAGGAAAAAGTATGGCGGTTATGACTATAATAATGTTTTTGATGGGATTTATGCTAATAATCTCATATATATCTGGTAATGTATTTATGAAAAGTGGGATGTATGCAACTGAAAATGGAACATTACAGGGAGTAAGTGCTGTGCTTCACACATTAGGAGTGTATTTAAAAAGTTACATGGTGTTAGCGATATTTACAGTTACTTTCACGCCGATATGTCTTTTGTTAAAAAAAAGAACAAGCATGATTATGGTATCAGTAGCCATTATTATAGGATCAACATTTGTACAGTTTTTATGGAAAGATGTATCTAAATACATCATAACAACATACTTTAAAGCATTTACTAGTATGGTAAGTAGGAGTATTAGGATAGAAGAGGGAATAATATTCTTTGTCTATGTAGTAATATCTGTTATTTTAACTGTAGTTGTGTTTAATAGGAAAGAAGTTACAGAATAGATTAAGATGTTGATTATAAAAAATAATGGAGATGAAAATAATGAAAAATAAAGATATTAAAATTACACTAATATTTACTCTCATAGGTATTGTTATTGGAGCATATTCAGGAATATATCAAATGTTATCAGTTCCAGAGGAAATGAAACAACAGACAATATCACAGTTTGGATCTATGGGTGCGTTAATAGGTATAAATATATTGATGTCAGGAATATATGCATTTATTGCAACTTTTTTAGGAGTAAAACTTGCAAGGAAAGTAAATTTAAAGGTACTGCCTCATTTTGACAATAAAGGCATGATTTTGGCAATAATATTAGCTTTATTATCAGCATTTATAATAGTTGCTTCTGATAAATTTATATTTTTTTCTTATTTACCAGTACAAACAACTTCATACAAGTTTTCCTTAGGGTATCTTCTATTTGGAGTTTTATATGGTGGAGTAATTGAAGAATTAATGCTTAGATTATTTTTCATGTCATTGATTGTTTTCATACTTTGGAAACTTTTTGCAAGGGGAAAAGATAGAGAAAATATACCTAATATTATCTATGTAGTAGCTATATTTATTGCTACACTTGGATTTGCAGCAGGGCATCTTCCTATTACCTCACAGATGTTTGGCTTGTCTACACCAATTATAATAAGATGTATTTTATTAAATAGTGTTGCTGGTATTGGTTATGGATACTTGTACTGGAAGAAAGGACTACCATATGCAATTTGTGCTCATATGTTAACCCATGTTTTTATGCAGCTTGTGTTTGTTCCAATGTTATACTAAGTGAATAAAAGTTTAACTGTAGTTCTGTTTAATAAAAAAGTTACAGGAGTGATAATATGAATTTAGATTTAAGATTAATTTTACCATTAGTAATTATTCAAGGTATATTAGTTTTAATTGCAGTGATTGATTTAATAAAACGTGATAAGTCAGCTGTTAGAGGTGGTAATAAACTTATATGGATTCTGATAATTCTATTTGCTTCAATGGTTGGACCAATTATTTATTTAACTGTAGGTAGAACAGAGTAGTTATTGAAAGATGGGTGAAAAAATGAAAATTATTAATTGTGAAGGATTATCTAAAAAATATAAAGATAAAAAAGCCTTAGAAGATATAACATTTAGTATAGAGGGAACAGGATGTATTGGTTTCTTAGGGGCAAATGGGGCAGGTAAAACTACCACAATGCGTATTTTAACAGGACTTGCAGCACCTACTTCAGGTAAAGTAGAGGTTGTAGGGTACGATGTAAGTAAAGATATTAATAAAATTAGAAAAGAATTAGGTTATTGCCCTCAAACACCAAAATTTTACAACTATATGACTGGACAAGAATGGATGAATTGGGTTGGTTCTATGTTTGATTTAGACAAAGAAACTATAAAGAAAAGAAATGAAGAGTTATTAAAAATGTGTGGAATCTGGGAAGCAAGAAATAGAAAAATCGGTGGATATAGTGGGGGGATGAGACAACGATTGGCAATAGCACAAGCACTCATTAATAACCCTAAATTACTCATACTTGATGAACCGGTTTCAGCACTAGATCCTATGGGACGTTATGATGTATTAAAATTAATAGGGAAATTGAAAAATAAAATGACAATATTTATGTCAACACATATTATAGACGATATTGCTAGAGTTGCAGATAAAATTGTAATAATTGATAAAGGGTCTGTAATACTATCTGATTCTATGAATGAAATAATGAAAAAATATGCAAAACAAATTATAGAATTTAGTATTGAGCCAACAGATAAAAATATAGTAAAGATATTAAATAATAAATCATGGGTATCTAAGATAGACGTGGATGGAAGTAAATTTAAAATTACTACAAATCAATTTGAAATAGCGCGTACTCAGTTGCTTCAATTAATCATAGATGAGAAATTAAGTTTAATCTCATACGGAGTGAGTGGTACTTCATTAGAGAATGTTTTCTTAAAGGTGGTGGGCAATTAATGAAACGATGTCCAATGTTGGTTAAAGAAACAAAAGAGTTATGTAAAAATTATAAAATATTAATTATGCCTTTAATATTTACTTTGTTAGCGTTGATGCAACCAATAACAATAAAGATGCTTCCAAATCTATTAAAGAACTCAGGTGATTTACCCAAAGGTACTGTAATTCAAATAGCTGATCCTTTAGTGAGTGATGTTTTAAGTGGATTATTAGGTCAGTTTGCTCAATTGGGTATTATCGTAATTATATTGATGGTCATGGGGACAATTGCTGGAGAACGTTCCTTAGATATAACTGCAATGGTATTGGTGAAACCAATAGGACGAGCGAAATATTATTTTGCAAAAATCTTCACCTATTCCGTATTAGTAATTTTCAGCACTTATATTGCTCTAGTTGTTAGTGCGTATTATACTGAAATAATCTTTGGTGAAATAAGTTGGGCACATATACTTTTAGGTACTACAGTTTATTTACCTAATTTACTACTAGTTATTGCGGTTGTGATATTTTTCTCAAGTTTCTTTAAAAGTCAAATGGCAGTAGCTGGTGCAGCATTTATTTCATACATTCTTTTTAGTACAATTCCACAATATTTAGGTGAATTTATAAATTCTATTTCACCAAATAAATTAAGTGTTTGTGCAAGTAATATATTAGTAGGTGGAAATAATGTTGAATTCTTAAAACCAGTATTAGGGGTAATGGGATTGTCCATAATATTAGTATTATGTGGATGGTTTATATTTAGGAAACAAGAAATTTAAATACTAGAATATATTTAAGAAAGAGTGTCATACTCTTCTTTTGTTTTAATAATTAATTGGCAGGGACAAGTGATAAGCTTTTAGTAAAGAAAAAGTGAAAGTATAATAAATTCTTACAATCATCAAAATCAAGAATTCATGATATAATATGAATAGTTATTAAATCAAATCAGATAGAGAAAGTGGAGTATGGAATATGAAAGATAATGAATTACTAGAATTACTAGAATTAGATTTTGATGAGAGTATAATTGAGAGACTAGAGAAAATTAAAAACAATATTTCAGATTTCTTATTAATAGAGAGTCCGTTCATAGATTATTTGACAATGGTTGATGAAATATTTGAAACTGAAACCAAATATCTGTCATGATGAAGTTAAGGCATATGAAATAAAATAATAAGACAATAAGACAAACATAAGAAAGAGCATAGACTCTTTCTTTTTTTGTTGTATTAATTTAGGTGTGGAATATGAAAGTGAACTTATGGTACTTGATTAGATTAATCTGGTTAGAGGGACAAATGAATATGCTAAAGTAATTCCATTACTCATTATTATGGAAAAATCAGAGACTTTACAAGAAAAAAAAGGTAAAAAATCAAATTTATCCGGTGCACATGAAAATGTGCACCGAATTTCAAGTTTATGGAGGTTTGTGCTATAATATTGATATGTGGTGTACAAGTTGTTGTGCACCATGTGGGAAGTGGCTGTATAGGCGGCTTGATGAGATTGGACTAAGAGAACCAAGGAGGAAATTCGATGATTGAATATAAGGTATCGAAGAGTAAAAATAAAGGAAGAAAGAGTTGGAGCATTAATTTTTATCACCCAATGATTATAGATGAAAAGACAGGTAATCTTGAAAGAATAAGAAGAGGTACAGGGATAGAAGAAGAAGAAAAGGTCGATTTGATAATTGAGGACCTACAAAAGCTTATAAACGATATCAGTTATCATAATAGCGCTAAGAGGGAAGTTGCAATAAAACAAGGGATAAATGAAAAGGCAGTTGAGATATTTTATAGAGATATTTATATTAATAATAGCCATGAATATGAGAGGATAAGAGAGGGATACATCCCAATAGATCACCTAAAAGCTCATAAGCGTATTGATATTGAAGGATTTAGTGGGGCGGGTAAGACTACGTTGTTAGAACAATTATTAGGGTTAGACTTACAAGGGGAGAAGATTCTAGCAACTTCAACAAATAAGACCACTATTTCAAACAAAGAATTTATTGTAAGTAATGAGAAGGATTACAGTATAGTTTGTATTTTTAAAGAGAAGGCAAAGATAGAGAAATATGTAAAAGAATTAATTGAAGGAGCCATTTTAGAGACCATAAAGAATAGTACATATGATGTTATAGTGAGGAGTTTCCTAGAGACAAATGATAGAGAATTTAGGTTGAATTATATATTAGGGAACATAAGTACAAAAGATAAATCCATGGAATCTAGTGGATATATGAGCAAAATAACTAAATATGAGAAATTTGAAGAGGATGGAACTGAAAATAATGAAGAGTTAGAAGTGTTATTAACCGATATAATAAGCTATTCAGAAGGTGAATGGAGAGAGTACTTAAAAAATGAAGATGTAAATATAGACAAACTATCTAAAAAAAGAAGAATGGGATTAGAGATTAAGTTCATTGAGAAAATCATGAAGAGGGATTGGTGTCTGGAGTTTGTTGAAAAAATAATGAGTTTGATAAATACTGTTATACATAGAGTTCTAGGTGATAATTTAATATATAAAGAAGTGAATAAGAATGGGTGGATAGATTTCATCTTCGCAGAGAAATTGGATAGAAAATCTTGTTTAAAGATACTAGAGAGTGTGGCTTCTAATAAAAAGAATTTATTTGGACAAATTATAACTCCGATAGTTGAAAGTATAAGAACTAAAGGACCTTTTATACCAAGGTTTATTGAAAAAAAAGATGATTATAAATTTATATTTTTTGATGGTAGAGGATTGGATCATATATTAAAAGAGGCCTTCAGTATTCCTCCCGAGATAGATGAAAAATTGAGAAAAGCTGATAAAATATTATGGGTTAATGATGCTTCTAAGGGTATGAAATACGATGCTGAGAAGTTTTTTAATCATATAGAGATTTCAGGATATACAAGCAAACTTTATATGGCATTCACTCATTTTGATAAAATTCAGGGAGATAATTTTTATGGAATAGAGAGTAAAGTTCATCACATAGTTGGAAATATGAATCAAGTGCTAGAATTGTTAGAGGGTTCAAAAGTGGAAAACATAAAAAGGAATTTAAATGATAAATTATTTTTTTTAGAAAACTTGCACAAAGAAGTCAATAAAGACAGTGATTCTATGATTATTGAAGAGGTAAAAGACTTGATTCATAAATTAAAGTCACCAAAACAACAGGGGACTCTGTATAGTGAACCATTAAAATATTATGAGTATTTATTTCCTATTGACCTAATAGAATCTACTAAGAAATATAATGAAAGGTGGGATGCACTTTTAGGTTTTATAGAGGATCAAAGTATAAAGGCTCTCCCAGCGCAGAATGTAAAAGCATTATCAAGGAGATATGCTGAATTAAATAGCTTATCCTATGACGGATTAAGCCCAGTTGGAGATATGCAAAAATATTTATTAGAGTGTATATATAAATTAGTAACTAAACCTAATTACTTTCAAAAGGATTTCTTTATATCAGAAGAAAATAAAAGTGAATTGGTTAAGATTATTATGGAAAAAATGAGTGAAAAAATCTATGATGTGTGCAAAGAGAGAATATTAACATTAAATAGACAAACTGAACTATGGTATAGAGCGTATCATCTAAGAAGAGGAGAAGGTGCTACTGAATTAAGAGCAGAAGATATAAAAGAAATTAATAGATTCGCAATGCCTAGTTATAACATATCTGATGAAAATATTGAGATTAAAAGATTCACTAATCACTTAATAAAAGAGGTTTTACAAGTTGTATTTGAAGAGGTAAATAGAAAATATAACACAAATATTATTTTCGAATAGGACGATACTATGTATAATTTTTATCTAAAGGATTCCTAAAAATGTATATATTCATATAATAATAGTATATTAGCAATGGAATATGAGAGGTAGTTATGAGAAATTTAACAAAAAAAATAGTATTATTAGCTGTAGTATTGTGGGTAGTTTTTGCTTATATATATAGAAATGATATTACTGATAGTACTTTCGATTCAGAAAAATTTGAAATTGAGATGAAAGCAAAAAACTATGAATTCCAACTAATTCATGTTAAAAAAGATTTTCTTCCAACTACAAGAAAAAGAATGGTAATCGGAGAGGAAGCCATAGATATCTACTTATATAGTAATAATAAAAAAATGGAGAAAGATGCAAAAAACATTGATAGTGGGGGATGTGAATATACTTCTACAAGTATTTTTTCGAAAAGTGTCAACGTATCTTGGGTTTCAGAGCCGCATTTTTATAAAAAAGGAAAATTAATTGTTCTGTATGTTGGTACAAATGAAAAAATTATTTCTGATTTAAAAGATATATTTGGGGAACAATTTGCGGGAATGAAATAAAAATAAGAAAGAATGAGTTGCTACAAAACAGTAGCAACTTTTTTGTAGCAAAAATTTTTGAAAAGCGTCAAAGAATCTATAAAAACTTTTGGGATTGCATGTATCCTTGTGAGAGTAATTATAAAGTGGATTATATAATTTACTTTTCAATTTCATAATCCATAGTAGGCATAAAATGACCAAGAGTTATAGTTTTGAAATTCTTGTGATTTTTTATTTGATTTATAAGAGTTATTTCTGATTGTATATCTTCATGAAATAAATCCTGATTATTAAAATCATATAGGAAATAATCATCTTCATTTATTAATGTGGTTACTTCAATAGAAATTTTACTAAATGTTTTAGCGAGTACTTTGAAGCAAAATCTCTCATATGATAAGGAGTTTTTTAAGTTTTTTATGTCTCCAAAAGTGTAAGAATCTAAGTTGACTTCTAATACAGGAATAACATTATTATAAGAACTAAATCTATTCAATGTATTTGAATGATGATGAGTTTGAGTATTTATGTTAGGTGCAGATAGAAAGAAAGTGTTATCCTTTTTAAAAGAAATTATTTGTTCAATATTATCAAGTATATTAGTTTTTTCTTCTTTAGAATCATTGTCTTTTATAATCTGTATGAAAGGGGCAATATTATTGCTGAATTCTTGATTTTTTAAAGCTCTTAATTCTTCATCCATATTGAAAACCATTGGTACATATTTCATTGGAAATCTCCTTATACTTAATAATTGATTATTAATATAATCTATGATTTTAATTTGATACAAATGAGTGAGGAGACAAAAAAAGAAATACTTAGGTATAAGACTCATTTTCTCTTATGAATTGTTCTTGAGCGTAATTGAATGGAAATTTATGATAAAATATATAAATAAGGTTAAGTTAAAACAACGGGGGGATTAGTTATGAAATACAATAGTTTTGATGAATTAGAGGTGGCTTACTGTAAACTTTCAGATAATGAAAAATTTAAAGAAGCTATAGAGTTATTTGAAGAGGGGTTAAAAACACTTCCTAAGGAAGAATATGAAAAGAAATTTTACGATATTATGACGGAAAAATGTTGGTTATATTGCAATGATGGAAGGTTTGATGAGGCTGTAGAGACATTCTCAGATCTTATTGATAAGGGGTATATCTGTACTATAGATTGGAATTGGGATGAATTGAAAGGTCATGAGAAATATAAAGAGTTAGAAGAGAAGAATGAGCGGATGAAGATAGAAGCTCAGAAGAATGCAAAGTTTGAGTATGTTGTTCATGTTCCAGAGGGGTATAGTGAAGATAAGAAATATCCACTATTCTTTAGTCTTCATGGAGACGGAGATAATATTAAAGGACACGAGAGATACTGGAAGCCTGAGTGGCTTACAAAACGAGGGTTTATTGTTGTATGCCCACAGTCATCAAAGGTGCATTACCATGAGGGCTACATATGGATAGATAAGGATTTCTATGCTGAATCAATTGAAACAAGAAAATATCCTTATACTTATGGGGCTATGCATGATGAGTTTAAAGATTGTTATGATACAATCTGTGAACAGTATTCTGTTGATGAGGATAATGTAATAATTGGAGGATACTCAGGAGGATCTGTGGCTTCAATTGATATTACAATATCCAATTTAATTCCTGTTAAAGGTGCAATTCCTCTATGTTCATTTAAGCCAAGAAGCTTCACTGAAGAGAATGTTAAAGGTGCTCTTCAGAGAGGAGTAAAGTTTGTATTTATGGATGGACAAAAGGATGTACCAATGGAAGAGGTGGATGAAATGATCTCTGAATTAGAGGGGCATGGAATTCCATACGAGTACTATATTAATGAAGGAATAGGTCATATGTATCCAGAGGATTTAGAAGAGAAATTAGATAGAGCTTTGAGTTTTATAATGAAATAATAATAAATAATAAAGGAGGAGATGCTATTCGGAGTATTTCCTCCTTCTTTATTATGCAAAGGTTTGGGCTAATATTATATTTGATAATATATCCCATTATTATATAATTTAGTATAATGAAAAGTATGGGGAAGAATGTAAAATGAATTATTATGTTTTTTAAAACTTGGTTATGTATTCAAGTGAAAGCATATGAAGAAGGGGTGGATATTTTATCATATCTGATAGAGAGAAAATATTTGTGTCCATTGCACTGGGGCTTGTTCAAACCATTAGAAAAACAGGTTAGGTTTGAAAAGTTAAAGGAGCAGAATGAATTGTTAAGAAGTCAACTGCAGGAAAAATCAGAGTATAAATATGAGGTATTCTTACCAGAAGGATATACTAAAGTAAAAAAATATCCAGTGTTTTTTACCTTACATGGAGATGGGAAAAATATTGAACACCATAAAATGTTTTGGAAACCAGATTGGCTTTTAAGTGAAGGATATATTGTGGTGTATCTGCAATCATCACAAGTATCAATATATGAGGGGTATTTATGGATGGGGAAAAGGATGTACCTATTCAAGATGTTGAGGAAATGATTCAGGAATTTAAAAAACAAGGAGTGCCTTATGAATATTACATAAATAAGGGGATAGGACATTGGTACCCAGAAGATATAGAGGAAAAGTTAGAGAAGGCATTGAAGTTTATTATGGAGCAATAGCGTTTTTTATAGAAGAAAATATTTTAATAAGAAAGCATCATGATGGATTATTAATAAGGAAATCCATCATGATGTTTTAAAATTATGTGTTAGAAACTTAAAAAGTTGAAATTGTTCATAATATTAATAATATTATGAAATGTGCGAATAATGAAAAGGATTTATGGGTGAAAAGTTAGTTATTTATTTAACTAAAAAACATAAATGGGTATGCGCATGTTGAAATCTATCAGAGTATGTTGTTTATTTGGGGGGCATAATTAACAATGCAGAAATAGCTAAAAGGAATTTCTCAAAATAATTCTTTTATTAGATAATTTAAATATTAATGTTCAATATATTGATATATAAGGGGTTAGGGAAAATGATTTTTAAAAATTCAGCAAATGCCATAATTGAGAAAAGTATAAATTATCAGAATAATTAAAGGGGAATAAGGTAAAAAAAATACTGTTATTTTCTTAACAATAAGTCTTGTGGATTGATCAAAATTGTAATAGAATAGCATAGGGAGAGTTAGGGATATATATAATTCAAGATCAAATTATTTTAAGTTTAACATAAGAAGGAGAAAATTATGTCTACAAAAAAACTAAAGAAATCTGTTACATTTACAGAAGCAATTGCAATTGTAATTGGAATGATTATAGGTTCTGGTATTTTTCTAAAACCAGGTATCGTTTTTAATAATGCAGGATCAACAGGAATGGGATTGCTAGCATGGGTTGTAGGTGGAGTTATTAGTTTAGCTTCAGCACTTACAATTGCAGAAATTGGAGCAGCTATTCCTAAAACAGGTGGATTATACGTATATCTAGAAGAATTATATGGAGATGTATGGGGCTTTTTATTAGGATGGGTACAAACAGTCATTTCTTATCCAGCATCAGGAGCTGCCCTTGCAATTGCATTTACAAGCTTTGCAACATTCTTCATACCGATGAATTCTTTTCAGCAAAAACTTGTCGCTGCAGGTATATTAATATTTGTAATATTAATGAATATTATAGCAACAAAGTTTGGTGGAATAATACAAACTGTTTCAACAGTGGGTAAATTAATCCCCGTAGCAGCTATTGTTATTTTTGGATTAATAAATGGAGAAGTTCATGATATTACGTTCACTCAATCAGCAGTAACAACTGGAATGGGGTTTGGAGCCGCTATTCTAGGAACATTATGGGCATATGATGGGTGGATAGGTGTTACAAACATGGCAGGAGAATTAAAAGACCCGAAGAAAGATCTTCCAAGATCTATCATTTTAGGGGTATCAAGTGTTATGGTTATTTATGCATTATTCAATATAGCATTAGCCAATGTTTTACCTATAGACAAAATTGTAGCATCTCAATCACCAGTTTCAGATGCAGCTATGCTTCTATTCGGGAAAAAGGGTGGAACGTTTATTATAGTTGGAATGATGGTATCTGTATTTGGCGCATTAAATGGATATCTTATGACAGGAGCAAGAGTTCCTTTCGCTATGGCAGAAAGAAAGCAATTACCTTTTCATAAAGTTTTAGGAAAAGCACATCCTAAATTTAAAACTCCAGGAAATGCTTTAATATTAGAAGGTGCATTAGCTGTACTATATATATTATCTGGAAGCTTTAATACACTTACAGACTTACTTGTATTTGTTTTATGGATCTTCTTTGTCATGGGAGTAATTGGTATATTTATATTAAGAAAGAGAGTGCCAGCAGAACAAAGACCATATAAAGTTCCACTATATCCAATAACCCCACTAGTTGGTATCTTCGGGGGAGGATATATATTAGTAAGTACAATTATGAGTTCACCAGTAAATTCATTAATAGGAATTGGAATAACTTTATTAGGATTACCAGTGTTCTATTATTTAAAGAAGTCGCAAACCAATTAATATAAATAAAAAAAAGCACCATCATGGGTTATGCATAAGATAATCTGTGATGGTGTTTTTTATTTAAATATTATAAGTGTAAAACTATTCAACTTTAAAATCTAACCATTGAGGTTAGATTTTTGTATTTTAACAAGATAAATAATTATAAATAGCTAATTAATGTTAAAATATATTGTCTAATAATATCATAATAAATACTTGTTAAGGGTTAACAATACATGAGAGTTAAATATTGTATTTATAACATTTAATCTAAGTGAAGATTCATCTCATGGAACCATAGCATTTGATACATCAAATTCAAAATAGAGCTATACACCTGAAGAATGCTGGGTTGGACAAGATGTTTTTATAGTTGAGATTACAGATGTGAGAACAGGATTATCAGATAAAGCAATGATACATATAATAGTTAATCCTCTTATTGATTTTCCAATGTCTAATCTTGATAAGTCTATAGATAGTATTGCTTAAGAATAAGAAACTTAAAATTTGAATATTTAAATTCAAAGGTAAGTACAACTTTGATACGTTAAATTATGTTTTAATACATAAATATTAAAAAAATATATAGGAGGAATAATAATGAAAAAGATATTGAGTATTACTTTAATTCTTTTACTTAGTATAAACTTATGTGCATTTGGTGATAATGAAGATGAAGAAAAAGCGACAGGGCTTGGAAGAGAGCCAATAACACTAAGGACAAACACTACAAGTAAAGATTTTGTTGAAGGGATTTTCCCTGTGAAATTTGATTTAAGAGAACAAGGTAGATTAACACCAATTAAAAACCAGGGATCAGTTGGCTCCTGCTGGACTTTTGCAACCTATGCTTCTTTAGAATCTATTTTCAAGACTTACTATGGAGACGAATCCTTTGATTTTTCTGAGCAACACATGGTGAATACCAATGGATTTGATTATGGCAGAGATGGTGGTGGGACTAGAATGATGTCTACAGCTTATCTTACAAGAGGAGCAGGGCCTGTACCTGAAAATTTAGATCCATATGTAAATGATAAATATGCAGTTGATTCACCGAAAATTTCAGCTTCAGCTGTATCTAATCAAATTGATAAAGTTCTTTTTATATCTAATAAAGATTATAACAGTATAAAAGAATCAATTATGCTATATGGTGCTATACGTACTAGTATAAATTGGGATAATATTTATTATAATAGGAGTACAGCTTCATTCTATAATCCAATTGAAAAAAGTAGTAATCATGCTATTGCTATTGTTGGATGGGATGATAATTATTCAAAGGATAATTTTAATAGCATAAATGGCTCACAACCAAAGAATGATGGTGCATTTATTGTTAGAAACAGTTGGGGGCGCGGCTTTGGAGATGATGGATATTTTTATGTATCCTACGAAGACCTTATAATTGGTACTCGTAATGCTGTGTATATACCAGATTTAGGTTCAAAATATGATAAAATTTATCAGTATGATCCATATGGATATATATCATCAATTGGGTATGGTACTAATACTGATTGGGGTGCTAATGTTTTTACCGCTGAGGAGAATGAAGATATTCAAGCAGTAAGCTTCTATGCTAAATATAATGATATAAATTATGAAATATATATTCAAAATAATGTTAGTGCATTTAAAAGATTTACAGGGTACCCTATTAAAACAGGAACGATTAAACAGCCTGGATATTATACTATAAAACTTGACTCATCGATTACTATTAAAAAAGGTAGTAAATTTGCGGTAGGGATCAAAGTAACCAGTACTGGAGGAAATACTCATTTAATCCCTATAGAGGATAAGAGAGATGGATACTCTTCAGCGGTTACAGCAAATCCTGGTGAAAGCTATATAAGTTCAGATAATTATGGATGGTACGACCTTGGTGAGGGTGAGAAAGAAAATGTATGTCTTAAAGCTTTTACTATTAGAAAAAAGAGTATTAACGTAATTGAAACATCTCAAGTTGTTTTCGATTCAAATATAGTTAATATGGTTGTTGGGGAAACTAAGATACTAGGAGCAAAAGTATTACCTCAAAATGCAACTGATAAGAATATTAAATTCTCTTTAGACAGTGGAAATGGAGATTTAGATGTTATTACTATAGATAACAGCGGTAAAGTAATAGCTAATAAACCAGGTACAATAAATGTAATGGCTACTAATGGTAACCATATGGATATTTGTACTATTAATGTAGCCCCTAAGGAGAATAGAAAATCTGTTGAATTTAAAGATATTAATCTAGAAAATGCAGTTAGAGCAGCAATTAATAAACCTAGTGGAGTTCTCTATGAAAAAGATGTTAATAAAATTACTGAACTCTACGCTTATAATAGTGGAATTGTTTCATTAGCTGGAATAGAAAATTTAACATCATTACAATCATTATCATTAGATGAGAATGAGATAGTAAATATTGAACAATTATCTAAATTAAAAGATTTAAAATCGTTAACTTTAAATAATAATAAGATTTCTAGTATAAAATCTCTAGGAAAATTAAATAAGTTGGAAATACTTTCAATAAAATGGAATCATATAAAAGATGTTGAAGGTATTGAAGGTCATACAAGTCTAGAAGGATTAGATTTATCTAATAATGTAATTACTGATATAAGTGAATTGGGTAAATTATCAAAGTTAAAGAGTTTGGCGCTTAATAATAATGAAATTCATAATATAAGTTCATTGTCCAAGCTTAAAAAATTAGAACAGTTAAATTTAAGCTTCAATAAGATTAGCGATATAAGTGGATTAATGGGATTAAATAAACTTAAAGAATTACACTTACAAGATAATGAAATCACAGATTATAGTCCAACAGAAGGCTATTATAATAATTTAGTGTATAAGGATTTTAAATTAGATGACGGACAAGTAGTAACCCTTAATAATGATTATTTGGAAAAAGTATTTAGATATATTCTTGAAAAGAATGATGGAGAACCTATACTAAAAAATGAACTTAGTAATATTAAAAGATTGGATTTAGGTGTATATGAATATTTACCTGAATTTAAAGATGTATCAATAGAAAATTTTGAAGGAATAGAATATCTAGAAAACCTTGAAGTATTAATTGTGCCAAGAATGCTTATGGAATTATATATGAATAGTGAAAAAGGATTAGATTTAAGTCCATTAAAAAATCTAAAAAAATTAACTTATTTAGATTTGTTTAGTAATGGTATAAAAGATATCAGCCCACTATCTAATCTAACAAATCTTCAGTATTTAAATTTATCATGTAATAATATTAAGGATATAACACCATTAAAAAATATGACTAAATTAGAAGAGTTACATTTGTATAAAAATATAGATATAGAAGATATAAGTGCTCTTGAAAAATTAAATAATTTATATATACTGGCTCTAAGCCAAAATAAAATAAGTGATATTAGTGTTTTAGAAAACTTTACTAACTTAGAGTTTTTAGGTTTAAGTTCAAATAAAATTGAAGACATTACTCCGTTGAAAAATATGTACAACCTAAACACTTTATATTTATATGAGAATAATATTAAGGATTATTCACCAATAGAAGATAAGTTTGATTATATAGAGACTAAAGATTTTGATTTGAAAGGTAATTCATCTTTTGATAATGATAAGATAGATTACTTAATATCAACATATGGATTCACATTAGAAGAATTGGAGTATATTGGGACAAGAGTCAATGCAGCAGAACTTAAACTTAAAAAGGAACTAGACGAGTTTACGCTTCCTACTTATTACGATATGGCACAAATTTTAATGAAAGAGGAGTTGGATGTGCTAAAAGATTTAACACTTGAGCAGGTAATGGATATAGTAAGTGAGATTAGTTCATTAATCAGCAGTGAATATCCAGGGTTTAAGTATGAGGAAGCAGTATCTGATGATGAATCCATATATACTAAAGAGGATATTTTGAATCAATCCACACTTGCTTTACGAATGAGTGAAGAAGAAATTATTAGTATATTTGGTGAACCATCTCGCATATTTGAACAAACTAATCAGATGATTTATGATGATTTACCACTAACTTTTATTTTCAAATATGAAAATGATACTAGAATTGTAGAATCCATTGTCTTTAAATATGGAATAGGAGATATTTATATGAATATGCCTTATTCTGAAATTATCGATACATTGGGAACTCCATTAAAAGAATACTATAATAATTCAGAGGGACATGTTTTGATCTATGACTTAGAAAGCAATACCCTATTTATTTCATTGTATACAAAGAATGGAGAGGTATATAACGTTAAGCTAACTTCAGGATCATATTCATATTAAACATTAAGTAAGTAATGTGACAAAAGAATTCTTTAATCTTATCCATACATGTTATTCCATGTATGGACTAAGATAATAATATCGATAGGAGTAATATCAAATGAAAAAATATTTAAGTATAATTTTAATTATTTTACTTAGTGTAAGCTTAAGTGCTTGTGGCAAAAATAATAGTACAAACACTAACGTATCTAAGGAAGTACAAGAAAAAAATACTGTTAATGATAATAATAACAGTAATATAGATGATAAAAAAGAACAAGAAGATAAGGTTAAAAAGGAACAGGAAGAGAAAGAGAAAGAGAAAAAAGAACAAGAAGAAAAAGCTAAAAAAGAACAGGAAGAGAAAGAGGAAGAAGCTAAAAGAATTGAAAGTTATGAACGTGGATGTATTGATAATCCAGAAAAATTTGATGAAATGTTTAATATAGTGAAAAAACTAGTAGCTGAGGATAATAGAGAAAAAGTAGCAGAGTATATACTATATCCTATAAATCATAATATGGACAATACAGGAATTAGAACTAAAGAAGATTTTATAAAAAATTATGATAATCTGTTCACTGAAAAAGTAAAAAAAATTCTTGCGGATACAAGTGTTAAGGAGTTATATGGACATCCTTATTACGGTATCATTGTAGGTGATGACCAAATTCGAATACATGAAGATGGTATCTGGGCAATAAATAATGAATATGATGGTTCTTTTGATTGTGACAATGAAATAGTAATTGAATTGGATTATTTAGGTGAAAATTTTAATGAAGATATAGTAATTAATGAAGCTTTGTCACATGCTGTTGATGGGATATATAGACTTTTAGTTAAAGAAAGCATAGAAAAAGATGAACTTAGTGTTTTACATTGTGGTTTATTAGGTACAATGTTTAATCTTATGGGTGATGGAGCTCGTTTTGAGGAGATATATATTAATTATTACTATGATGAGGTTTCAGACATTCTTAAGAATGAATTTACGTCAGTATATGAATTTATGAAAGAGCTTCCTAAAAGAGTTTCACAAAATGAAAATACCAATAAAGATGATAACATATTAGATAATATTTTATTATTCTCAGAAAACATAAATAGTGATTTCAAAAATAATGTTATAGATAAATTTAGTAAAATTGAGTATGAATATTTACAGGGACTTATGAATAAAGGGTTCAAACTTAAGTTTCAAACACCGAATAGTGCAATGAACTCTGGAAATAAATCTAATAATATGTCTCTTGTAGATGGAAAGATCATTTCTGCTTTAGGAATGAATGAAGAAGAGATTATAAGTATATTGGGTGAACCATCTTTTAGAACTAATGAAGTATTTGATCAAATCAGTTATGATGATTTAGGGCTAAGGTTTATTTTCCAATATAAAAATGATAATAGAGTTGTAGATTCAATTTCCTTTAAAAATGGAATTGGAGGAGTTACTATGGATATGTCCTATTCAGAAATTGTTGACATATTGGGTACACCGTTAACTGAAGACGTTATGCCATCAGATGGGATTACTTATCTTATGACCTATGATTTCGCAGGCAAAACCCTTGTATGTTATTTAAGTTCAAAGGATGGAGTTGTATATAATATTATGGTAACTTCAGGATCGGTTTTAATTTTGGATTAGCATATATATTACCGCTAAATATTAATCGCGTTGGGTATTACCCTAGAAAAAATTAATAAAAATACACAAGATTAAATAGAAATAAATTAAATATATAAGGATATAATAGGTTTTTAAAAATATAACATCTATTATATCCTTATTTTTATATTATAAAATTACAACTGAGCCCCAAAATATAACCATTCAGATTGGAATTTTATACATTAAGCGCAAAAATGGGGATAAAAATATAAATTATGATAAAATTAGTTAGAAATACTATTTTAGAAATAATGTGATTATAAAACATTTAAGCCTTAAGGGGCATGAGGTAAATGAAGTTAAAATAATAAGGGGGAGAAATAATTGAAGTTAAAAAAAGTAGTAATGTCAATGGTAATGATAGTATTATTATTTACAGTAAGCGGAAAAAGTGTACTTGCTAATGGTACAAAAACGCAAGTTTACATTGCAAATGAAATTATTGCAGAATTACAAAAGAATGGTGGCTATGTTGAGATTGAAGGGCAGGGAAAGGTTGAAGTGCCTGACAATATAAAAAATGCCATACTTAATCAACAGGATGCGTTTAGAGCGGGAGCTGTTGGACCAGATTTTTATCCAAGCTTTCTAGTTGGTTTAAGAGGAATACATGCCAATGAGAGTGGTTATTATTTAGAGAAGCTTATTCAAGATTACATTGATAATCCTCCAGCGGATGCAACTGAGCGTCAGAAGATTGAAGCTTTTTTACTTGGTATGCAAGTGCATTATAGTGGTGATATAATATCAAGAACCGAATTTAACGAATTAGCAGGAGGGGATTTCCCTAGAATTTCATATGAGATGATTAATAGTAAAAGTGAAGCGAATGTATTGCTTAGATATAGTGCAATTGAAGGATATTATGATTCAATTCTACCTGAAAAAGGCTATTCATATGAGATAGCTGCACCAATAGATTTTGTGGCAAAGTATATGGCTTTTAATGGTGAAAATGGTGGAAATATAAAAAGAGGACTTAATGATAAATATAAGTATAGTTCTGATGCTAGCAAAAGTAAAGTTGGTACTGAACTGCCTTTAGTACTTTTTGTTAAATATCAAAATGAAGTAGTTAAATTTAACAATACATTGAATAAAAATGGGGTAACGGGCGCTATTTCAAGTGCTACTCAAATTGATAGATGGATTGGTGGAATTGAAGGTTCTATAGAAGACTGGATTAGGTCAAATGAAAAAGCTGCTTCAAGAGTTTTAAATGGAGAGTCATCTGCCTATGCATTATCAAAAGAATATGCAGCCTATGTTAATGGACCATTGGAAAATATGATTCCACTTAGAGATGTTATAAAAATACTAAAAACTGGTAGTGGTGTTGGATTTTTAGATGAGGTTCTTGGAGTTTCAGATTCAATTACTGGAGAAGTTACGGATTTTTTATCAGCTAATATAGCAGGTGGAAATGATACTAAAAGTTCTAATGAATTAGCTAAAATACTAATTAATGATTCAGCATTATTTAGTGACGATACTGATGTATTAAAAAATAAAATTAAAATTGCTGGTGATAAGAGTGTTAGGGAAGCTAAAAATTTAGCAAAGCTTACTCTTTTAGGTCAAACTGGATTGAAACAAGTCATATATAATACAGGTATTGAAGATCGAATCTCACAGAAAGGTTTGAAATTGGATGCTTTTAGCTCTATTGAATTAAAAGAGGCACATACTGGATTGGTTGTTACATTGAAAACTGGAGATGAGGCTTCTTGGAAGAGTGTTACTTCATGGTTAGATGGTTCTATGCTTAAAGGATTTGGAACTGATTCGGACGTTAATTGTTATGTTACCTTTAAAGATGGTACAGTTGTTACTAAAAAATTGGATAAACCGGGATATAATGATTTTGAAACAGGTGATACAGATGACTATTATGTAGAGTTTGACAAAGTGAGAAAACTTTCAGAAATTCAAAACATTAAAATAGGAATAACAAAATATATCGATGAGTGGTATTTAAATAGTGCAGTTTTAAAAACAGTAGGTGGTAGAAAATTAACTGAATGTTATCCTGAAATGTGGTTTAAAGATAGCAGTACAAGAGCACAAATTTATCCTTTCGTTCCTAAAAAACAAATAACAATGAAAATTAAGAATGCTAAAGGATATCTGTGGAAAGGGTATGGTACTGATGGAGATGTATATGCTCGAGTGAGTTATAGCGATGGTTATCAGGATTATCTTCTAGACAAATCATTATACAATGATTTTGAAAATGGAACTACTTCTTCTTATATAATACCTGTAAAACATGGATATAATTACAGCGACATTACCTCAGTAGGTTTTTACAGAAGAAATGGTGACGATTGGAGAGTAGATGATGTATGGATTCATGTTAATGGAAGAGAGTATGCACACAAACACTATGAAAAGTGGATTGATAGAAACATTGAGTATGTTTGTGGTAGAATAAATGGTTATGACACTAATGACGTCCCTAATTATAAAGATATTTCATATGGTGAGTTATATATTATACCTGAATTTTTTAGAGATATTTACAGCCTAGACAAGAAAAATGTTATTAATGACGAATTTTTCTTATGTGAGACTTCTGAACTTAAAGATAAAGTTTATAATAAATTAGTAGTATCCGAAGATGTAAATTCTAATACTCAGGTAAAAAAAGGTATATCCAAAGATAAAGATTCGAATACTGAGGTAAAAAAAGTAATATCCAAAGATAAAGATTCGAATACTGAAGTGAAAAAAATACAAGTAAGAATAATAACTAGAAACGGAAATTGGTCGAAAGCATATGGAACAGATGGCGATGTTTATGCTAGAGTTAACTATGGAAGTTTTTATCGTGATTATATTCTTGATAAATCGGGATATAACGACTTTGAAAAAGGCGATGATGATACTTACGATATAGATCTTGAACGGGGATATGATTATAGTGATGTTACTTCAGTTGGTTTTTATAAAGCTAACGGTGATGATTGGGATGTACAAGAAGCATGGGTGCTCATAAATGGTAGAGAATATGCGCATAAAGAATATAATCGTGGTGTTGGTAGGCTTGAGCATATCTGCGGACGTATAAATGGGTTTGATACTGAGTAAGATGTACTGTGGAGCTATGAATAGGTACATTACAAAAGATGGAGAAACAATGCACAATGTAATATGGTATTCTGATGATAACGGACAAACTTATGAGATTTTGGACTATAAAAAAGGGAATGCAACAAAAGTAGAGTCTGTTATATTTAATGATATTAATATTCCAAAGGGAACAACTCATATAAAAGTATGGATACATGCAGAAGCACTTGAAGATGGGGATTTGGATATTGAACTTAAAGATAGGATGTTTGGTATTAAATACAAAAATTAATATTTTGTGGATGCGGATGTTTATCTAAGAAATAAATAATATATATGAGGATATATTTAGTGGTTATATTTTAATTGCTAAATATATTCTTATTTATATTTCAAAATTCTTTTTTATAATACAAAATGTTTGAACTTATGAATTAGAGTATGAAGTTTATGGTGTAATAAAATAGGCATATATAATAATTAAAATAGTATGGGAAAGATAAAATTACAACTCAGCCCTAAGATATTACCATTCAGATTGATTTTTTATACATTAAGCGCAAAAATGGTGATAAAAATATAAATTATGATAAAATTAGTTAGAAATAGTATTTTTAAGATGGTAGGGATTATAAAACCTTTAAGCCTTAATGGGCATGAGGTAAATGAAGTTAAAGTAATAAGGGGGAGAAATAATTGAAGTTAAAAAAAGTAGTAATGTCAATGGTAATGATAGTATTATTATTTACAGTAAGCGGAAAAAATGTACAAGCTAATGGTACAAAAACACAAGTTTACATTGCAAATGAAATTATTGCAGAATTAGAAAAGAATGGTGGTTATATTGAAATCGAAGGCCAAGGAAAGGTTGAAGTGCCTGACAATATAAAAAATGCAATACTTAATCAACAGGATGCATTTAGAGCGGGAGCTGTTGGACCTGATTTTTATCCAAGCTTTCTTGTTGGTTTAAGAGGAATACATGCAAATGAGAGTGGTTATTATTTAGACGAACTTATTCAAAATTACATTGATAATCCTCCAGCAAATGCAACTGAGCGTCAGAAGATTGAAGCTTTTTTACTTGGTATGCAAGTGCATTATAGTGGTGATATAATATCAAGAACCGAATTTAATGAATTAGCAGGAGGAGATTTCCCTAGAATTTCATATGAGATGAGCAAAAGTGATGCCAATAAATTGCTTAGATATAGTGCAATTGAAGGATATTATGATTCAATTTTACCTGAAAAAGGCTATTCCTATGAGATAGCTGCACCAATTGATTTTGTGGCAAAGCACATGGCTTTTAATGGTGAAAATGGTGGAGATATAAAAAGAGGACTTAACTATAAATATAAGTACAGTTATGATAGTAGCAAAAGTAAAGTTGGTATTGAACTGCCTTTAGTACTATTTGTTAAATATCAAAATGAAATAGTTAATTTCAACAATACATTGAATAAAAATGTGGTGACGGGCGTTGTTTCAAGTGTTGCTGATATAGATCGATGGATTGGTGGAATTGAAGGTTCTATAGAAGATTGGATTAGGTCAAATGAAAAAGCTGCTTCAAGAGTTTTAAATGGAGAGTCATCTGCCTATGCATTATCAAAGGAATATGCAACGTATGTTAATGGACCGTTGGAAAATATGATTCCACTTAGAGATGTTATAAAAATACTCAAAACTGGTAGTGGTGTTGGATTTTTAGATGAGGTTCTTGGAGTTTCAGATGCAATTACTGGAGAAGTTACGGATTTTTTAGCAGCTAATATAGCAGGTGGAAATGATACTAAAAGTTCTAATGAATTAGCTAAAATACTAATTAATGATCCTAAATTATTTAGTGATGAGACTAGTGTATTAAAAAATAAAATTAAAATTGCTGGTGATAAGAGTGTTAAGGAAGCTACAAATTTAGCAAAACTTATGATTCTTGGACAAAGTGGATTAAAAAACCTTGTATCTTCTGCTGGTGTTTACAATTTATCAGGAATGAAAATAGATAATTTCAATCCAACAACATTAGTAGAAGCTCACGGAGGGTTAAAGATTACACTTAGGACTGGAAGTGGTTCAGTAGTTAATGGCTACGGAACAGATGATGATGTTTACTGCATTATAAAGTTCAAAGATGGTACTGTTAAACAAGTAACACTAGATGATCCCGGTGCTAATGATTTCGAAAGAGGCGATGAAAGGGAGTACTATGTAAAGTTTGATAAGCAAAGAAAACTTTCAGAGATAGAATCTATAAAAATTGAAAAAAACAATTATTTTGATGATGATTGGAAATTGGAGAGGGCAGTTATTAAAACCACTGGTGGTAGAGAACTAACAACTTGCTCGCCGAGTTTTTGGTTCAAAAGCAGGAGTGATGAAGTGAAGATTTATCCTTATATTGGTGCTAAAAAATTACAAGTAAGAATAAAGACTAAAAACGGTAATATGTGGAAAACATATGGAACGGATGGCGATGTTTATGCTAGGGTTTACTATGGAGGTAAGTACCATAATTATGAGCTTGATCTAGAGCTATATAACGACTTTGAAAAAGGTGATGAGGATACCTACCCTATAGAGCTTGAACCAGGATATGATTATAGTGATGTGGAAGAAGTTGGTTTCTATAAAGCTAATGGTGATGAGTGGCGAGTACAAGAAGCGTGGGTGTTAGTAAATGGAAGAGAATATGCCCATAAAGAATATAATCATAATGTTGGTAAAACAGGTGTGACTATATGTGGGCAAATAAATGGTTTTGATACTGAAGATAAACCAAATTATACAGATAAAGTATTCGGTGAGTTATATATAATTCCTGAGTTTTTTAAAGATATTTACAGCTTAGACAAGAAAAATGCTATTGATGATAAATTTTTCTTATGTGAGACTCCTGAACTTAAAGACAAAGTTTATAATAAATTAGTACTATCCGAAAATATAGATTCGAATACTGATAAAGATGAAAATACAAGTAATAATAAGGATTTTTCATACAATAAGAATTATTTAACTACAATTCAAAACAAGACAGTTAATGAGCATAAAGCAATGATTATTGGAAATAAGCAATCTAGAGTAAATATGGTAGGTACAACTTATTGGAATGAGGATGAAAATCATCATAAGTATTGGGTTTGGGAAGATACAATTGATGTTGGAAATTTCCGTGATTTGATAGATGAAGGTAAGATGTACTGTGGAGTTATGAATAAGTATATTACAAAAGATGGAGAAACAATACACAATGTAATATGGTATTCTGATGATAACGGACAAACTTACGAGATTTTGGACTATAAAAAAGGGAATGCAACAAAATTGGATTCGGTTATATTTAATGATATTAATATTCCAACGGGAACAACTCATATAAAAGTATGGGTACATGCTGAAGCACTTGAAGATGAGGATTTGGATATTGAACTTAAAGATAGAATGTTTGGTATGAAATACAAAGATTAATATTTTGTGGACAAAGATGTTTATATAATAAATAAAAGGATATATTTAGTGGTTATATTTTAATTGCTAAATATATTCTTATTTTTTATTTAAAAGTTGTTTTTTGTCATATTAAAAAAGAATTTAACTTATCAATGAGGAGACAGAAGAGTATAATGGAAGAAATTTGAGATATATAGAAAAATTAGTAGTATTACGTTATAATTGATTTAAAGAGATTAATGTTAAAAAGATCAGCATCTAAGAGGAGTTGAAGTCCTTGAAAGAATTTGTAAAGCATAAAAAAAAATTGTACATAATAATACCCTTCATCGTTTTTATAATTGTAGGTGCTATGGGTATTAATAATATATTTTCAAGAAAAAAATTGAAACCTAAAGCAGTTAATGGAATTGTTGATTTATCAGAGTGGGATTTAATGAAAGACGGTATTATAGAACTTGATGGCACATGGGAATTTTATTGGAATAGGTTATTAACACCAGAGAATTTTAAAAATGAAAATAATCTAATAAAAACAGGAGTTATAGAGTTCCCTGGTACATGGAATGGATTAAATGTAAATGACCATGTTTTAACATCAGATGGACATGGCACATATAGACTACTGATAAAGAAAGAAGAAAAAAATGATATTTTATCATTATATATACCGATTATTAATTGTAGTCATAAATTGTGGGTAAATAATAATTTGATGTCTACTGTGGGGGTAGTAGGAAAAAATAAAGACGAAATAGAAATTCAAAGGAAAGAAAATATTGTTAATTTTAAAGATGACAGTGAAAATATAGAAATAATTTTACAGATATCAAATTATGATTCAGCTTTTAAAGGAGGACCAAATGGAAGTATAATTTTAGGAAACTATAAACAGATACAAAGTTATGTATATAAAAACAATGCTGTTGTTTGGTTTGTTTTTGGAAGTTTATTTATTATGGCATTCTATCATTTTGGATTATATCTATTGCGTAGAAAAGATAAATCACCTTTGTATTTTGGAATTCTTTGTTTGTGTGCAGCATTACGAGAAATTTTATATTCCGAGGTAGTATTTTATGAGTTATTTCCAAATATAGATTGGATTTTAAAGGGTAAAGGTCAGTGCTTAGTAACTGAACTGTCATTTCTTATGTTTCTTATGTTTATAGATTCAATTTATAAAGAATACAGGAAAACAAAAATTTATAATGCTATTAAATATTTTATGATTATACTAATCATCTTTTACTTATTAGTTCCAATAAAAATACTAGGTAATACTCAGAATATATTTATATTTGTAGCAATGGTTATATGTTTTTATACCTTTTACAGTGTATTAAAAGCTTTTATACACAAAAAAGAAGGTGCGACTATAGTGATTATTGGAATGTCATTATTGTTTATAACCGTGACAAATGATTTTTTATATAACAATCATATTATTTATACTGGATATTATGCATCATTAGGATTAGTTTCATTTATATTTGCTCAGTCTTTTATGTTATCAAGGAAATTTTCAAAGGCTTTTAATACAGTAGAGGCTTTGTCAGAAAAGCTTATTTCCTTAGATAAGCTTAAAGATGAATTTTTAGCAAATACCACACATGAACTTAGAACACCTCTAAATGGTATAGTGGGTATTAGTGAAAGTCTATTAGATGATAGTAGTAATTTAAATCAGCATCAAATTAATAATATTTCTTTAATCGTATCAAGTGGTAGAAGATTAAGTAAACTTATAAATGATATATTGGATTTTTCAAAGTTAAAAAATAAAGATATTACCTTAAATAAGAAAAGTGTTGATATAAATCAGATAGTAAATGTAGTGCTAGAAGTTTCAAATAATTTAATAGAAAATAAAAAAATTGAATTAATAAGTACTATAAGCGAAGAGATTCCTTATGTATTTGTTGATGAAAATAGATTTGAACAAATTTTATACAATTTGATCGGTAATGCAATAAAAAATACATATGAAGGAAAGATTATAGTTTCTGCTTGTTGTAATAATAATATGGTTGAAATATCTGTTTCAGATACAGGAATTGGTATTCCAGAAGAAAAATTTGGACAAATTTTCAAAGCATTTGAGCAGCTTGAAGTGACAGGTAATAACAAGGGTATAGGACTTGGATTAAGTATTACAAAACGATTTATTGAATTGCATGGTGGAGAAATTAAGGTTAAATCTCAATTGAATAAGGGGTCAAAATTCACATTCACCCTACCTGTTAGTAAAGAAAAAAATGCAATACAAATATTACCTCAAAATAATGGGGCTCTAAATAAAATTAATACGGTAATTAATAATAAACATATGAACTCCTCTGAAAGTAAAAATTCTAATGATGGAGAGTTTAAAATTTTAGTTGTTGATGATGATCTTATAAATAGACAAGTGATTATAAATAATTTTTCTTCTTCAAAATACTCTATTATTTCTGCAAGTGATGGTGAGGAAGCATTAAAAAAACTTTCAAAACATAAAGATATTGACTTGATTGTATTAGATGTAATGATGCCTAAAATGTCTGGTTATGAAGTATGTCGTGAAATAAGAAAGAAATATTCATTGATTGAACTTCCAGTAGTATTACTTACCGCATCAGAAAAGACAGAGGTTATTGAAGTTGGGTTTAAGGTAGGAGCTAATGACTATTTATTTAAGCCTGTTGATAAAGCAGAACTTACAGCAAGAGTAAATACTTTATTGGAACTAAAGAAATCAGTAGAACAAGCGGTTACATCTGAGCTCTGTTTTCTTCAAGCGCAGATAAAACCTCATTTTTTATTCAACGCATTAAATACAATAATGTCATTTTGCAGAACAAATCCAGAGCGTGCGAGAGAGCTTTTATTGGACTTAAGTAATTACTTGAGAAAGAGCTTTGATTTTAATAATAAAGAAAAATTTGTATCTTTAGAAAATGAAATGAGTTTTGTTAAATCATATTTAGCAATTGAGAAAGCAAGATTTTCTAAAAGATTAAATATTATATATGATATAGAGCCTAACTTAAATTGTTTGATGCCACCGCTTATATTACAACCTTTAGTGGAAAATGCAGTTAGACATGGTATAGCTTCAAAAAGACAGGGGGGAATGGTTAAGATTTCAGCAAAAGGACAGAATGAATTTGTATTAATAAAGGTTGAAGATGATGGTATTGGTATTGATAAAGAACGACTTAATAGTATTTTGAATAAAACAATTGAGGGGAGTGTTGGAATGAAAAATATTATTAAAAGATTAGATATAATTTATGGTTATGGAATTGATATTCAGACGGAACAGGATAAAGGGACAACCATTAGTTTGAAAATTCCATTAAGAAAGGAGAAATTTAATGATTAGGGTTATAGCAATAGATGATGAAGAACCGGCATTAGAAGAACTAAATTATGTTTTAAATAAGAATGAAAATGTAGACATTGTAGATACTTTTTCAGATCCCTTAGAAGCTCTTATGAAGGTTAAAGAATTAAAACTAGATGCTGTTTTTCTTGATATAGAAATGCCTGAGATTAATGGTTTTTCTGTTGCTAAAGAGATTATAAAACTTGATAGTAATATTAGTATAATTTTTATTACAGCTTTTAATCAATATGCTGTTGAAGCCTTCGAAGTCAATGCTCTAGATTATATTATGAAACCTGTGTCAGAAGAAAGAATTAATTTAGCTTTGAATAAAATATGTAGTAAACATGTTTTAGAGAATAAATATGATGGAGGTATTATTAAAAAAATATCTTCAGCACAAAAAACATTAAAGAAGAATTTAGAAAAGGTAGTAATATGGAAAGATGATGAAGTTATTCTTTTAAAGCCACAGCAAGTATATTATTTTACTATAGAGAATGGAGAAATTATAGCTATTACAGAAGAAGGAAGGTTTAAGACAAAGGATAGTTTAGATAACTGGGAAAATAAATTAGGAGAATATAATTTTTTTAGAACGCACAGAAGTTTCCTAGTAAATTTAGATAAAATCCAAAAAATGAGTCCTTGGTTTAATAATACATACGTATTATATTTGGAAGATACACCTAATGAAATACCTTTAAGTAGAAATCGTTTAAAAGAATTTAAAAATATTATAGGGATATAGAATTGAATCCCAATAAGGGTACATTACTTTCATCTGACATCAGAATTTTATAGATGTCAGATTTTTTTATTTTTCAGGGTCAATTGTTATTAAACCAATTTCTGTTCAACTTCAAATTATGACCGTTTAGATTAGATTTTTGTACTTTAAAACTAAAAACAGTAATGAATAGCCAATTTATGTTAAAATTAAAATGTGTTGTATGCCAAGGAGGTTTATATGAAAAAAAGGATAGCTATTTTTATTATATTTATATTTGTTTTATTATTAAACTGTAATGTGTATGCATCTGCAAATAAGATGAGTGGTAATTTACTTCGAAAGTATAAGGTGTATTTGCTTAAAGAAACTGAAGATGAAAATAAAGTATGGAATGTTCCTTTTGAGGATATTTCAGAAGGAAATGTAAAACTATTAGGTGTACGTGTTTACAATGAGAGTGATAAAAGAGCAGTAGATATTGAATATCAGCTAAATTCAGATGGAAAAAGTGTAGATATTATACCTCTTAATGCCTATGAAGAAGGAAAGACATATAAAATTTTAGTTAAAACATTTGTTGAGATAGGGGAAGAAGAGAAGTATGAATTGATTTTAATTTTCCCATTTAAGATTAAGAAGAAAATAGAAAAGATTTCGTATACTGGAGCGGTAGAACATATCTTTATTCATCCTCTTATCGCATATCCAGAGCTTGCTTTTGATGGTGAGTATAGTGAAAATGATATGGATGACTGGTTTATTACCGTTTCAGAATTTAATAGAATGTTAGATCAATTATATGAAAATAATTTTATATTAGTAGATATTAATTCTGTATATGAGGAATATGAGCACGATGGCAAAAAATTAATGAGAAGGTCAGAACTTTTAGTACCAGAAGGGAAAAAGCCTTTAATATTATCAATAGATGATCTGAATTATTATAATTATATGAAAAAAGACGGAGTTGTTCATAAACTTATACTTGATGAAGATGGAGAAATAGCTACATTTTCAATAAATACTAAAGGTAAGGAAGTTATCTCTAGAGAAAATGAATGCGTACCAATATTAAATGAATTTGTTAAAAAACATCCTGATTTTTCATTAAATGGGGCGAAAGGAACAATTGCATTAACTGGTTTTGATGGAATTTTAGGTTATAGAACAACTTTTGATAGTGAAAACCATAAAATTGAGAGACAAGCTGTTAAGAAAATTATAGACAAGCTTAAGGAAGATGGTTGGAATTTTGCTTCTCACAGCTATGGACATATAGATTTTCCAGAAGTATCGTATACCAGAGTGGTGAATGATACTGATAAGTGGAAGAAAGAAGTTGAAAGTTTAATTGGAGAAACACAGGTGTTTATATATCCATATGGATCAAGTGTGAATCCGACCAGTGATAAATTCAAGTATCTACAGAAGACAGGTTCTAAAATTATATGTCCTGTAGGAGCTAGCTCTACAGAATGGATATTAAATATAACTAATGCTGTAATTACAGATAGAAGACATGTAGATGGAATATCTTTAAGATGGCAGAGAGAATCTTTCTTAGATTTATATGATGCTGAAAAGATAATAGATAGAAAAGTAAGACCAAAAAGATAAGATTCATATGTTTGTATATATTTTATTTATTTGAATATGCCTTAATTAGTAATGCAATAAAAAATACAGGAGAAGGAGAAATTGTATGATTAGGATTATAACAATAGATGATGAAGAACCAGCCTTAGAAGAACTTAATTATATTTTAAATAAAAATGAGAATGTAGAGATAGTGGACACATTTTCATCTCCTTTAGAAGCTCTTAAAAAAGTTGAAGTTTTGAAACCAGATGCTGTTTTCCTAGATATAGAAATGCCTGAGGTTAATGGATTTTATGTAGCTAAAGAAATCTTGAAAATTGATAGTAATATTAATATAATTTTTATTACAGCTTTTGATAAATATTCTGTAGAAGCATTTGAAGCAAATGTACTAGATTATATTATGAAACCTGCATCAGAAGAAAGAATTATTTTATCTTTGAATAAAATAGCTTCAACTAAAAATCACTAAAATAATTTGAAAAATTAAAAGATTGTAGGGATATAAGGAAACACCAGCACGATGGAATAATCATGTTGGTGTTTTTTAATTTAAATTCTTTTTTTGTCATATTGAAAAAAAATTTTACTTATCAATGTGGAGATAGATGATAAAAATGGAAGAAATTTGTGATATATAGAAAAATTAGTAGTATTACGTTATAATTGATTTAAATGGATTAATGATAAATCAGTTGATTATTAGAGGAGGAACACTATGGAAAAAATAAATTTATCAAGCCTTCAGCCTTGTGATGTTTTACTATGCAGAGGAGAGGGGCTATTTTCAGATATGATTGTTCTTTTAGATGGAGGTACATATAGTCATGCAGCATTATATGCAGGGAAAATTGATGGTAAGCATTGTATTATGCAAGCTACAGGTAGAGGGATAGTATGTGATCCTATAGAAAAAATTAAAGAGGAAACCTTTGTTGATGTTTTAAGGTTTAATAAAGACAAACATAAGTTAGGAGAAGCAAATTATCCATACAAACCAATTTTGGAAATAGGACAGGCTTATGTTGATTCTCATGTTAAATATGCATATGATCATTTAATAATACTTGCACTACTTACAATTACACGTGATATTCCATTAGATTCTTTTAGTAAAAAACTGTTAAGAGGAATATTAGATCAAGCAGCAGATTTTATTTTTAAACAGTTAGATAAGGGTGTTGTACCTATGGTATGTTCAGAAATTGTATATAGGTGTTATGATGAGGCAGATAATAATAAAAAATATCAATTAAGTATATCTGATTTAACATTAAATAAATTTAGTAAGCATTCTCAAGAGGTAAAAGTAGAAGGTTTTGCAATAGAAAATACTATGGATGATTTGGACAGAGATTTTAAAAAATCAGAAGAGCGATTTTTAGAAGCATATTACAAGAAAAAAGAAAAGGAAAATAAGCTAAAGGGTACATTTACTGATATGGTTGATTCATGTGTGTCACCTAAAGATTTAGAAGACTCAAAGGAGTTAACTAAGATTGGAAGATTAAGTTTTAACTAATCATAATTTTTAAAATCACCACCCAAGGGGAGTTGAAGTCCTTGAAAGAACTTGTAAGGCATAAAAAAAAATTGTACATAATAATACCCTTCATGGTTTTTATAATTGTCGGTGTTATGGGTATTAATAATAGATTTTCAAAAAAAAGATTGGAAGCTAAAGCAGTTGATGGAATTGTTGATTTATCAGAGTGGGATTTAACTAAAGATGGTATTACAGCACTTGATGGTACATGGGAATTTTACTGGAATAAGCTATTAACACCAGAGGATTTTAAAAATGTGAATAATCCTGTGAAAATAGAATTTATAGAGCTCCCTGGCACGTGGGATGGTTTAAAAGTTAAAGATTATATTCTGCAATCTGATGGACATGCTACTTTAAGAGTGAAAGTAAAGAAAAAAACAGAAAAAGAGATTCTATCATTATATATGCCTAGTATCAATTGTTCTTATAAATTATGGATAAATAATGAGTTAATATCAAACGTTGGGATGGTAGGAAAAGATAAAGATAAAGTTAAGATAGAAAGAAAAGAGAACATTGTTAATTTTAAAAATGAAAGTGAACACCTTGAGATAGTTTTACAGATTTCCAACTATGATTCCATATTTAAGGGAGGAACAAATGGAAGCATACTTTTAGGAAATTATAAACAAATACAAAGCTATGTATATAAAAAGATAGCACTTAATTTATTTGTTTTTGGATGTTTGTTTATTATGGCATTTTATCATTTTGGATTATATTTATTACGACGAAAAGACATTTCAACTTTGTATTTTGGACTCCTTTGTTTATGTACAGCATTACGAGAAATCTTATCTTCTCAAATAATAATGGATGAGTTATTTTTAGATGTAAATTGGATTTTACAGGCTAAATGTCAGTGTGTGATAACCGAATTAGCATTACTCATGTTTCTTCTGTTTATAGATTCAATCTATAAAAAATATAGAAATACAAAAGTATATAATGCTCTTAAATATTCTATGATGATGATTATAATTTTTCACTCATTTGCCCCAATAAAAATTGTTGCTAGTACTTTAATTATATGCACATTCATGACAATATTTTTATGTATTTATGGATTTTATATTGTATTGAAAGCTTTAATAAAACGAGAAGAAGGGGCAGTCATAATAATTATTGGAATGTTAATAGTATTTATAACAGTGACAAATGATTTTTTATATAATAATCATATTATTTTTACAGGATATTACACACCAGTAGGATTAGTTTTATTTACATTTGCCCAATCTTTTATGTTATCAAAAAAATTCTCAAATGCTTTTAATACAGTAGAGGCTTTGTCTGAAAAACTTATTTCCTTAGATAAGCTTAAAGATGAATTTTTAGCAAATACCACACATGAACTTAGAACACCGTTAAATGGTATAGTTGGAATTAGTGAAACCTTATTAGATGATAGTAAGAATTTAAATCAGTATCAAATTAATAATCTTTCGTTAATCGTATCTAGTGGTAGAAGGTTAAGTAAACTTATAAATGATATATTGGATTTTTCAAAGTTAAAAAATAAAGATATTACCTTAAATAAGAAAAGTGTTGATATAAATCAGGTAGTAAATGTAGTGCTAGAAGTTTCTAATAATTTAATAGAAAATAAAAAAATTGAATTAATAAGTACTATAAGTGAAGAGATTCCTTATGTATTTGTTGATGAAAATAGATTTGAACAAATTTTATACAATTTGATTGGGAATGCAATAAAAAATACATATGAAGGAAAGATTATAGTTTCAGCTTGTTGTAAGAATAATATGATTGAAATATCGGTTTCAGATACAGGAATTGGTATTCCAGAGGAAAAATTTGAACAAATTTTTAAAGCCTTTGAGCAACTTGAAATGACAGGTAATAACAAGGGTATAGGACTTGGATTAAGTATTACAAAACGATTTATTGAATTGCATGGTGGAGAAATTAAGGTTGAATCTCAATTGAATAAGGGATCAAAATTCACATTCACCCTTCCAGTTAGTAAAGAAAAAAATTCAATACAAATAATACCCCAAAATAATGGTGCACTAAATAAAATTAATACGGTAATTAATAATAAACATATGAACTCCTCAGAAAGTATAAATTCTAATGATGGAGAGTTTAAAATTTTAGTTGTTGATGATGATCTTATAAATAGACAGGTTATTATAAATAATTTTTCTTCTTCAAAATACTTTATTATTTCTGCAAGTGATGGTGAAGAAGCATTAAATAAACTTTTAGAACATAAAGGTATTGATTTAGTTATATTAGATGTAATGATGCCTAAAATGTCTGGTTATGAAGTATGCCGTGAAATAAGAAAGAAATATTCATTGATAGAACTTCCAGTATTATTACTTACCGCATCAGAAAAGACAGAGGTTATTGAAGTTGGGTTTAAGGTAGGAGCTAATGATTATTTATTTAAGCCTGTTGATAAAGTAGAGCTTACAGCAAGAGTAAATACTTTATTAGAACTAAAGAAATCAGTAGAGCAAGCTGTTACATCTGAGCTATGTTTTCTTCAAGCGCAGATAAAACCACATTTTTTATTCAACGCATTAAATACAATAATGTCATTTTGCAGAACAAATCCAGAGCGTGCGAGAGAACTTTTATTGGACTTAAGTAATTATTTGAGAAAGAGCTTTGATTTTAATAATAAAGAGAAATTTGTGTCTTTAGAAAATGAAATGAGTTTTGTAAAATCATATTTAGCAATTGAGAAAGCAAGATTTTCTAAAAGATTAAATATTATATATGATATAGAGCCTAACTTAAATTGCTTGATGCCACCACTTATATTACAACCTTTAGTGGAAAATGCAGTTAGACATGGTATAGCTTCCAAAAGACAGGGGGGGACGGTCAATATTTCTGCAAAAGGAGAGAGTGAATTTGTATTAATAAAGGTTGAAGATGATGGAGTGGGTATTGATAAAGAACGACTTAATAGTATTTTGAATAAAACAATTGAGGGTAGTGTTGGAATGAAAAATATTATTAAAAGATTAGATTTAATTTATGGTTATGGAATTGATATTCAGACTGAACAGGATAAAGGGACAACTATTAGTTTGAAAATTCCATTAAGAAAGGAGAAATTTAATGATTAGGGTTATAACAATAGATGAATAAGGAAACACCACCATGATGGAACAATCATGGTGGTGTTTTTTTTAGTACATATTAAAAAAAAATATAATTGAGGCATATTCTCGCATTATTTAGTATTTATAGGCGAATAATATAATTACTATATATCAACATAAACTTATAATTTAAAATCCTATAATTAAAAAGGGTGATAAACAATGAAGACAAATCTTGATAAAAATATTGATTTTATTCTTAATGAAATAGGTAAGAAAAGTCCTATAACTGTAAAAAAGTTTCTTATAGGAAAAAACAAAACTTTAAATGTTGCACTTATATTTGTTAATGGTTTAATGAGCAGATCCCTTATTGATAGAGATATATTAAATCCATTAATGATTCATGTAAATGAAGAGTTAATCCCAGGAGAAAGTCTTGCTGAATATATTTCTCAAAGATATATCCCTATGGGAGGCACTAAAGTAGAAGAAGATATTAACAAGGTTATAGAATCGATAAAAATTGGAAAGACAGCCATGTTAGTTGAAGGTACGAACAGCATCATAGTTATTGATACCATAGATTCAACTCATTATAGGGCGATAGCTGACCCACCAAACGAATCAGCTATTAGGGGGTCTAGAGAAGGTTTCGTAGAAAACATAGGAGTAAATATTAGTATCTTGAGAAGAAAAATCAAGGACAAAAATTTAACCATGGAAAACTTAATAATTGGAAAACGATCTCAAACCGATGTGGTTATTATGTATATTGATGATATTGTTGATAAGGATGTTTTAAAGCAAGTGCGTAACAAATTAAACAGCATAGATGTTGATTCAATAAATGCTGCTGGTATGATTGAACAGTATATAGAAGATAGCCCTTACTCTGTATTTCCACAAGCCTTTAATACTGAAAGGCCTGATATTGTTAAAGCAAATTTAATGGAAGGAAAAATTGCTATTTTGGTAAATGGAAATCCTAGTGTTATAACGGTTCCAGCTGTATTTATAGAGTTTTTTCAAGCTGTTGAAGATTATTATGAAAGAACAATAGTTTCATCTTTTGCAAGAATTCTAAGAATTTTAGCAGTTTTTATGGTAATAACATTGCCGTCTATATATCTAACCCTCATACAATATAATGCTGAGCTTATACCTATTAAATTTATTAATCCTATTGTACAGTCGAGAGAAGGTATAGCATTGACGCCTTTTCTTGAAATATTGGCAATGGAAGTAGTAGTGGAATTTTTGAGAGAAGGAGGACTTAGACTTCCACCTAAAATAGCTGGAACCTTAAGTATTGTAGGCGGTATCATCATAGGAAATACTGCAATTGAATCTAGAATAGTTAGCCCTACAACTTTACTTGTAGTTGGGATATCTGTTCTATCTACTTTCTTAGTACCTAATTATGAAATGTCACTTAGTATAAGATTTATAAGATTTCCTATGCTGGTACTTGCAAATACCATAGGATTTATGGGGATAGCAGCTGGATGGTTTTTTTTAATGGTTCATCTTTTCTCCTTAGAAAGTTATGGTGTACCTTATGTTTCAATTAAAGAAAAGGATATGAAAGATATATTTATAAGAGCTCCATTATGGATGATGAATAAGAGACCTGAAGCTATTCCGAATAATAATCAAACACGGCAGAATGATTTTAGAAAGCAATTTAAAGGTGAGAAGGATGAATAAAGAAAAAAAGTACCTTTTAACTTCTAACCAATTTACTTTTTTTTTAATGGCTTTTGTAATTGGGCCTGCTTTTTTAAGATTACCTAATGTTATTGTACCAATAGCACAGCAAGATGCATGGATTGCTGCTGCAATTGCAATTATATATCCAGTAGGTACAATTCTTATAAGCTGCTTGATCATTAAGAAGCATCCAAATGAGAATATACTTATCATAAGTAAAAAATACTTTGGTAAAATAGTTGGAACGATATTAAACACTGTTTTTATGTTGCAATTTATATTATATACGGCAGCAGTAACAGAAGACTTTGTGAGATTAACAAGAACTTATATAGTAGGATTTATACCAGCTTCTAAAATTATCGTTATAGCAATTTCTTTAGCAGCTTACAACGCTTTTAAAGGAATAAAGGTTATAGGAAAAAGCTGTGAAGTAATTTCTTATATTTTTATAGTAATGCTATTCTTTTCTTTATCAGCCTTAAAATATGGAAATCTATCAAATATACAGCCTGTTTTTGCCTCTGGTGCAGGGAATATTTTAATGGCTTTTAAAGAGACTCTTTATTTTTATACTGGTTGGGAGGCTATTCTTTTATTTCATCCATATATAGAGGATATTAATAGCATAAAAAAATCAGCTTTAAAAGGTGTGGGAATAGCTGCAGCGATATGGGTTTGGACTGTTTTTATAACTATATACTATTTAGGAGTAGATATAGTACCAAAAAGCTACTGGTCTTTTGTAATGGTTTTTGAAAGTATACATATACCTATAATCAATAATTTTAGATATGTATTTATGTTTACATGGGTTTTGGTAATATTCAGAATTATTTCTAACTATCATTTTGCTACAGCCTTCATTTTAAATGATTTAACTAAAATAAATATAAAAAAATTATGCGTAATTATTTACCCTTTTATTTTTTATTTGAGCTTAAAACTATCTAGTAGTAATTTATTGAGACAAAAATTAATAGGATTTGCCACTCCTGCTTTTGTTATTTTCAATTTAATCTTTATCTCTTTAATAGCTTTATTAGTAAGATTTAAATACAAAATGGGGGAAGGGGTTAAAGAATTAAACTAAGGGGGAAGTGTATGAATAATAAAAAGTTTTCAAAAAATATGGTTAATAATTTTTTGAATCAGAAAAAATATATATTTATTATTATTTTCTCTATTCTGATTTACGTTTATATACGTGATGGAATTGTAAATGTACCAGTTGAAGATCTTGATATTCCCGCAGGAATTGGTATCCATGTAATACCAAAAGGTAAAAATAGTGTTGAATATCAAATACCTATTTCATTCTATAATTATGGTGAAGATATGAAAATTTCAACCCTGACACATACTGGAACAGCAGGAACCATAGCTGAAACTAGAGAGCGTCGTCAGGTATTTAGTAATAAAAAATTGATATTAGGAATTGAAAGAATAATTATATTAAGTGAAGAATTTTCAGAATTTGGTATAGATCATATTATACATACCATGTTTAGAAATCCTCTTATAAATGATACCGGGCTTGTAGCTGTATGTAAGGGAGACCCTAAAGAAATTTTAAGTTTTCAAGTTCCAGATTATCCGAGTTCTTCTGACTATATAACAGCAATGCTGGAGAGTTCAACAAAATTTAATTTTTTCTCAGATAACTATAAATTCATGGATTTATATGTAAGAGTGGATTCGGAAGGAAGAAGTCTTGTATTACCTTACGTAGAACTAAAGGGAGAGCAACTGCAAATTACTGGATTGGCATTATTTAAAAAAGATAAAATGGTTAATAAAATTGACTTGGCTGAATCAAAAACTCTGAATATGTTGAGAGAAAATAAAGTTAAGGGAGTCCTGAAATTACAAGAAAACTCAAAAGAATATTTAACTTATTATGCAACAACAAAAAGAAAAGTTCGTTGTGAAAAGAAGGGGGATAAATATACGTTCTTTATAGACTTATCTCTCAATGGTGATATAGCTGAAAATCATTTATATCACGATATAAGAGAAAATGATAAAACTATGAAAAAATTTGAGAGCGAGATGAATGAATACGTACAAAGGATTTCTAATAATTTCATTGAGAAAATGCAAAATGATTATAAAGTTGATTGTCTTGAATTAGGAAGAGTTGCTGCAGCTAAATATGGACGTCATAAAGAGATTGATTGGGATGAAATAGTTTCTAATGCTGATATAGAAGTAAAAGTGAATGTTAGCGTTGATAAAATGGGAAGAGGCGACTATTAGAAAATTGATAATGAAAGAGGGGGACAGATTTGAATATTGAAAAAAACAATCTTTTGACTCCAAATCAATTTACTTATTTATTAATTGGTTTTATTGTTGGCGCAGGCGTTCTTACATTACCTAATGAACTTGTAAAAACAGCTGGTCAGGATGCATGGATGAGTGTTATCATAGCTTTAATCTATCCCTTATATGTTGTTTTCATTAGTATGTACATAATAAATAAACACCCAAAAGAAAATGTACTTATATTAAATAAAAAATATTTTGGTAACCTTTTTGGAAGTATATTAAATTTTATTCTTATGATGCAATTCATGATTACTTATATAGTAATTATTGCAAATACTATAATTTTTAGTAGAGTTTTTATAGTGAGTTTTTTAGGACCCTTAAAAGTTGCTATGATAATAGTTTTTTTGGCTACTTATTCAGCGTATAAAGGACCAAAGGGATTAGGCAAGATGAGTGAATTAATTTTTTATCTTTTCATTCCAGTATTCTTATTCTCCTTATCAGGATTAAAATATGGGAGTATATTGAATATGCAACCTATGTTTGGGGCTGGTATTGAAAATATCTTGAAGTCAACCCCACAAACAGCTTATTCTTATTCTGGTTGGGAAGCGATACTTTTACTTTTTCCATATGTAAATGATGTTAAGTGTGTAAAAAGGTGTGCTCTAAAAGCTGTTGCAATATGTGGAATTATATATGTATGGGCTGTTTTTATTAGTATATTTTATTTGGGTATAGATATAGTTCCTAAAAGTTATTGGTCATTAATATTAGTTTTTGAAAGTATAAATATTCCTATAATTAATAACTTCCGATATATATTTATGTATATATGGATGTTTCTGGCGCTTAGAGGTGCTGCTAATTACCATTTTTCTGTAGCCCTATTTTTAAATGATTTTAAGAAAATAGAATTAAAAAAAATGTGTTTATTAATATATCCTTTAAGTCTCTATTTGGGTTTTAAATTTACAGATATATTTCTTAAACAAAAAGTAGTGGCTTTTGGATTGCCCTTTTGTATTAGTTTTAATTTGATTTTTTTTACTGTATTAGCTTTACTGATACATCTTAAGGGTAAAAAAACAAAAAATTATAATTAGTCATATTATTGATTAAACTTGGACTTGATACAGATGATTGGGAAGCTTGTAGGGGAATATTTTAAAATGAAAGAGGGGAGGAAATTGGATACTGAAAAAAATAATCTTTTGACTCCAAATCAATTGACTTATTTATTACTAGGTTTTGTAGTTGGAACAGGTTTTCTAAAATTACCAAATCAGCTTGTTAAAACAGCTGGGCAGGATTCTTGGATGTGTGTTATCTTTGCTTTGATATATCCACTATATATTGTTCTGGTTAGTTGTTATATTATAAATAAACATCCAAAAGAAAATATACTTGTGATAAATAAAAAATATTTTGGTAACTTTTTTGGTAATATAATGAATTTTATTTTCATGTTACAATTCATAATTACTACTGTAGTAATTATTGCACACACTATGATTTTTAGTAGAGTTTATATAGTGAGTTATTTAGCTCCCTTAAAAGTTGCTCTTATAACAGTTTTGTTAGTTACTTATGCATCTAGTAAAGGAATAGGGGTTTTAGGAAAAATAAATCAATTAGTTTTTTATCTGTTTATTCTTGTATTCTTATTATCTTTAACAGCTCTAAAATATGGGGATATATTGAATTTGCAACCTGTTTTTGGGGCAGGAATGACAAATGTTTTGAAGACAACCCCGCAAACAGCTTATTCTTACTTCGGTTGGGAATGTTTACTTTTACTTTTCCCATATGCGAAGGATGTTAAGTCCATAAAAAAGTCTGCGCTAAAAGCAGTAGCAATATGTGGAATAATATATGTATGGACTGTTTTTATTACTATATATTATTTAAGTATAGATATAACACCTAAAAACTACTGGTCTTTTGTAATGGTTTTTCAAAGTATAAATGTTCCAATAATTAATAACTTTCGATATATATTTATGTTTATATGGATTGTGATATCCTTTAGAATTACGGCTAATTACTATTTTGTAGTAACCATATGTATTAATAGTTTTAAGAAAATGGATTTTAAGAAAATAGGTTTGTTAATATTTCCTCTTATTCTTTATTTAGCATATAAATTTTCGGATAGAATGCTAAGACAAAAAATTGAGGGGTTTGCATATCCTGCTTCTATTATTTTTAATGTATCATTTATTTCTGTAGTTGCTTTATTAACATATTTTAAGGGAAAAGAACCAAGAAGTTAAACGGAGCCTTGCTATATAGGCTCCTTTTCTATGGCGGATTTTATGAGTTAAAAGTAAGGTGAATAGTTAACTAAAATATGGTAAAATGATTCTGAGAATTAGAAAAACAAATTAAGGAGTAACTATTATGGAAAAAGTCAAAGGGATTATATATACAATACTATCAGCGGTAATCTTTGGAATTATGCCCATATTAGCTAGATTAGCATATGATGGTGGAGTAAATTCATTTACTCTTGTATTTTTACGTTCATTTTTTAGTGTATTTATGCTTCTTGCTTATTTAATAATCAAAAAAGTTAATTTGAAAGTAAATAGAGAACAAATTAAAACTCTAATTATATTGGGGATTTTAGGATACACAATGACAACACTAACTTTATTTTCATCTTACAAATATATATCAGTTGGACTAGCAACAACATTACATTTCATATATCCAGTAGTTGTTACACTTATATCAATAGTTTTATTTAAAGAAAATATTTATTTTAGTAAAATAATTGCTCTTGTACTGGCGAGCATTGGAATTTATTTTTTAATAGGAAAAGATGGGGGAGGGACAAGTATAAAAGGAATCATTCTTGCACTTGTATCAGGAATATTTTACTCCTATTATCTACTTAGTGTAGCCTATAGCAAAATTAAAACTTTAAACTGTTATGTACTTACGTTCTATTTATCGTTTATTGCTTCAATATTTCTTTTTATTGTTGGAATATTTACAGATCAATTATCATTTAATATTTCAGCTAATGCTTGGGGAATATCTGTAATAATAGCTTTTTTTACATCTATAATGGCGGTAATATTGCTACAAATAGGAATAAAAATGATAGGTGCATCTACGGCTTCAATTTTAAGTACATTTGAGCCTATAGTTGGAATATTATTAGGAGTGTTAATACTCAATGAAACAATAACAATAAGAATTATTGTGGGAGGAGTTTTAGTTGTACTTTCTGTAATTATTTTGACATTCGGAGGAAAGGAAAGAACAGAAAAATATTTAAAGGAAAATTGTGGTTTAAACCAATCTAAGTAGTAGTTTAGGTTGGTTTATTATTATACAAAAATAAACTTATGACCAAAAATAATATTAATATACAAATCTCTACTGAGTATGATAAAATACTAAGTTGGAAATAAATTTTATACAGAAGATAGGAGATAGTATGAAAAAAGTAGATATTATTGTTTTAGTAATAATTTTAGTAGCGGTTGTAGGTTTATTTGGATTTAATAAATATAAACGGGATTATGTAGAAAAGAATAGCAGTGAAATATATGTGGATATATACGCAAATCAAGAACTATATAAATCAATACCTTTGACAGATAAACTTGAAGAGGTTACAGAAATAGAAACACCCCTAGGAAAAAATATAGTGAAAATTCATGATGGTGGCGTTGAAATGATAGAAGCGGACTGCAACGATAGCATTTGTGAAAAAACAGGTTTTATAAATGAAGTAGGACAAATGATTGTATGTTTACCACATGAAGTTCTCGTGGAAATACGTGGAGATATTAATGTGGAGGATAAGATTGATGAAGTATCAAATTAAGACAATATATAATATGACCAAGACGCAGAATATGATATTTGTTGCTTTGTTAGTTGCTCAGGCAATAGTACTTAGTATAATTGAAAGAATGATTCCAATTAATTTTGCTATACCTGGAGCAAAGCTTGGGTTAGCAAATATAGTTACATTGACATCTATATATCTTTTTTCATTTAGACAAACATTTTCTATTATTATATTAAGAACGATAATGACTTCTTTTATCATGGGTTCTTTTTCAAGTTTTATGTATAGTATATCTGGAGCGTTATTGAGTTTTTTCGTTATGTATTTCTTAATGGTAGTAAGCAGAGAAAAAATTAGTATTATTGGAGTAAGTTTAGTGGGGGGAGTTTCTCATAACATTGGACAATTGATTGTTGCTATGATGATCATCCAAAATGGAAGAATTTTTTACTATTTACCTTTTTTGATTTTAACAGGGACAGGAACAGGATTAGCAGTAGGAATAACAGCTAAATATTTATTAGGTTATTTAAGAAATTTAAGATATTTTAATTAGTGTTATCTAAGATATGTAATATTTTATCAATATAAAACGGAAAAATGTTTTGTGATTGAATTAACAAAATTTTATCATGAAATATCTCTTGGTTTTTTTTATAAAAAGGGATTAGATTACTTAAAATACGCGGTAAAGCTGTATTTACAATATGAACTAAAAGAATTAAATATACTAAAATTGCATTTTGTTCATATATTTTATATAATTTTAACTTGTGGTTAGTTAAAAAAAATACAATCCACATTACAAAGGAGGAACATATGAAGTACTTAAAGAAGATTGGTCTAGTTTTATTAGCATGTATGATGATGATATCAATGGTTGCTTGTGGAACTACAAAAAATGATTCGGCAACTAGTAATGTTTTTACAGGTGAAGCTGAAGGGAAAAATGGTATAATAAAGGTAGAGGTTACAATTGAGAATAAGGAAATTAAAAAGATTGATGTTGTAGAAAATCATGAATCTGAGTTTACAAAGGACGTATTTACACAAGTTGTAAATAGTGTAGTAGCAGCAAATACTGCTGAAATTGACACAATATCGGGAGCTACATTAACAAGTTCTGCATTAATTGCTGCAGTAGCAGATGCTGTTAACAAATCTGGTATAGAGTTGACTGCAAAGAAAGTAGATAACGGACAAGCTGAGAAGGTTGAAGATGTAACAACTGATGTAGTAATTATAGGTGCAGGTGGTGCAGGTCTTACAGCAGCTATCCAAGCAAAAGAAGATGGGGCTAATGTTATATTAGTAGAGAAGAATGCAGTTGTTGGTGGTAACACTAATTTTGCTACTGGTGGATTAAATGCTGCAGGAACAAAATTTCAAAAAGAAAAAGGAATAGAGGATAGTGTTGAACTATTCATCGAAGATACAATGAAGGGTGGAAAAAATCTAAATAACCCTGAATTAGTAAATGTTTTAGCTGAAAGATCTTCTGAATCAGTTGATTGGTTAACTGAAAGAGGAGCGGACTTAAGTGATGTAGGTAGACTGGGTGGAGCTAGTGTTAATAGATGTCACAGACCTACAGGTGGAGCACCAGTAGGAGATCACTTAGTTAAGGTTTTAAATAAAAATGCTAAAGAAATTGGTGTTGAAATAAGATTAGAGACAAAAGCTATAGAGATATTACATAATGAAAATAAAGTTACTGGTATAAAAGTACAGGATGCTAAAGGTAATGAGTATGTTATAAATGCTAAAGCAGTAGTTGTAGCAACTGGTGGTTTTGGAGCTAACCAAGATATGGTTGTAAAATATGATGCAAAATTAAAAGGATTTGGAACTACTAATGGTCCAGGAGCTACTGGAGATGCAGTAGGTTTATTAGAAGCATTAAAAGCTGGATTCGTTGATATGGATAAAATTCAAACACATCCAACAGTAGTACCAGGTAAGAGTAAGCTTATAACAGAAGCTGTTAGAGGTAATGGTGCTATATTAGTTAATAGAGAAGCTAAGAGATTTATTGATGAATTACAAACAAGAGATGTTGTTTCTGCAGCTGAATTAAAGCAAGAAGGTGCAACAGCATTCCTAGTATTTGATCAAAACGTTAGAGAAAGCTTGAGTGCTATTGAGAAATACTATAAATTGGGATTATTAACAGAAGCTGAAACAGTAAAAGAGTTAGCTGAGAAAATCGGTGTAGATGCTGAAGAATTAGAAAACACAGTTAATACTTATAATACATTTGTTCAAAATAATGAAGATAAAGATTTCGCAAGAGCAAATATGAAAACAGAACTTAATAAAGGTCCTTTCTATGCAGTTGAAGTTGGACCAGCTGTACACCATACTATGGGTGGAGTTACAATTAATACAGAAGCACAAGTAATAACTGAAGCTGGTGAGGTAATTGAAGGTTTATTCGCAGCTGGAGAAGTTACTGGTGGAGTACATGGTGCAAATAGATTAGGTGGAAACGCTGTAGCTGACATAACTACATTTGGTAGAATTGCTGGAGCAAATGCTGCTAAATCTGCAAAGTAGTATATTTTAAATAATAAATAAATAGATTAATAGATAGTCCTAAAACTTAAAGTTTTAGGGCTTTTATTATCTCTCAAATATATTATTTGTATAATAATTCTTGGGTGAATATCAAGAAGATTCAGAATATTAATTGACTCTTTCAGAGATATACCTTAATATTAAATAAAGAGAGGTGATGTCACAATGAATTCTAAATATGAGGTTATTGCAATAGCTCATAAGGACATTGCAGATGAAGTTAAAAATAAATTTTTTAGGTATTCAATCTGTGAATTCGATGAGATAGAGGATATTCAGGCAATTAAAAATATCCAAGGGAGAACAATGGATCTAAATTCAAGAGCTAGTATTTATGTATCATGGTTTGAAGACAAGATTGAGAAGAAAATAGAAGCTGGTTATACAGTTGCCATTCTAGAACTTCCATTTTCATATAAATCTCAAGTAGAACTTCTAGAAAAGCTAGATATAAAACTTGGTGATGATTTATTGATATTAGAGAAAGTTGATGTTTAAAATACCCGATTTCGGGTGTTTTTTTTGTACAGCAATAATTTTTGAAGCTTAAGAATAAAGAAAGAGGGGCATAGAAAACATATACTGAAGTATAAAACATATACTGAAGTATAAAACTATAAACTACCTAATTAATTAAGTAAGACGTATAAAGAATAATAAGGGGAATGAGAGTATGAAATTTAAGAAAAGAGGTTTAAGGGCTTTAAAGAGTATAGCAATGAATATTGCTCCAGTTATAATTATTTTTATTATATGCTTTAGGATAATGGTACCAGTGATATCAAATATAAGTCACTTTGTTTTTTTTAGAGTAAGTGATAGTTATTTAACTTTTAGAAAATATAGTTTAATTTTGGACTTAGAAGCTATAATAAATGTTATTATTTGCTTATTAATTTTAAGAAGGATTTTTAATTACAGTTATATCATTAAAGATGACTTTATTAAACTGAAAAACGGAATACGGCACAATAAGATACAAATTAATGATATAAATGAAATAAGAAATAATTTTAATAAAGAACATAATTTTGACTCATATTTTTTAAATATAAAAAATAAATATTTACTTGAGGTAAATGAAGATTACATAAATAAAGAAGAAAGAAATTTAATTGAAATTTTGAATGAGCAATATAATATTACTATTAATGTGAATTCTGAAAATTTAAATTCGAATATTTAGTCATAAGAATAGGAGCAAGTGTTTCAAGGGCAAAATATACGACATATTAATAAAAACTTATTTGATATTGATTTTTCAGTTTTTTATGAGATTAAAGAAGATGGACAATATGTATATAAATGAATTTAAGATAGACATGTGTTGCTTTGGGTAGCAGTACATGTTTTTATTTATAGTTTTTTTGACAAAATATTTAAAATAGTGCATACTTTAGTGAGGGATTTAATGGTATATTATACAATATTATTAAGTGGAAAGGACTGTTAAGGTATGGTTAATAAGAAACAAATATCATTATTAATTATAGTCTTATTAATAACGAGTTTCACAGGATGCAATTTCGAAATTAATAATCAAAAATATAAAGGTTTAAACAAATCAGGAAAAGAAGTTATGTATGAAGGAGAAGTAAAAAATAAGCTAGCTCATGGCAAAGGAAGGATTTATTACAAAAGTGAAAGTATAGCATATGAGGGAGATTTTTTTGAGGGTAGTAGAGAAGGACAAGGAAAGATGTATTGGGAAAATGGAAATCTTATGTTTGAAGGAATGTTCAAGAATGATGAGGCTAATGGGCATGGTAAAAGATATAATGAAGATGGAGAGTTACTATATGAAGGGAATTTTAGTGATTCAGAATATGATGGAGAAGGAAAGTTATATAAAGATGGCATTTTGATTTATGAAGGAAATTTTATTAATGATAAATGTAATGGACAAGGCAAGCGATATTACCTAAATGGTAACATAATGTATGAAGGTAAATACAAAGATGATCAACGGAATGGTAAAGGTATATTTTATAATGAGCAAGGGATTTTAGTATATGAAGGTGAATTTTTAGATTCAAAATTTAACGGACAGGGTAAAGCATATTATGAAAATTCTAACTTACAATATGAAGGGGATTTTAATGGTGGTAAACGTAGTGGAAAAGGAAAAGCATATTATGAAAATGGAAGCCTCTGTTATGAAGGAGAATATAAAGAGGATTCAGTAAATGGATATGGAAAGTTGTATGATGAGCAAGGTAACATAATCTATGAAGGTATGTTTGCTGAAAATAATTATAATGGACAAGGTACAGCTTATAATCCAGATAGCTCAATATTAAATAAAGGGGAATTTAAAGCTGGTTATATAGTTGAGGAATAATGATTTAATTAAAGACTCAAAGCTACCCATTTCTAGGTAACTTTGAGTCTATATTATCTTTTCCATGTTTCATTTAATTTTTCCATGCTCTTAACTATATCATCAAGTTTTTGAGTTGAAATTAGTATATGATTCTCTTCATTTTTAATTAAATCAGATGCATTATTTACTGATTGATTAATAAATTCTTCAGTATTTGAAATATCAGAAAATACTTCATATATATCCTTTAAATCCTTTAAGAATATATCACTGGATGATGATACTTCATTAGATTTTTCATTTATTAGAATTACATCACGGTCGATTTTATCAAAAACACAACTTGTATTTTGAACTATTTCTACACCTTCTTCTGTATCTAGTACACATTGATTTGTAATATCTTTAGCTAGAATAATTTTATTATCAATATCGGATACAGCAGACTTAATATTTTGTAGATATTCCTCTGTTGATTCAGCTAACTTCTTAATTTCTGTTGCTACAACTGCAAATCCTAGTCCAACTTTTCCAGCCCTTGAAGCCTCAATGGAAGCATTCAAACTTAATAGATTGGTTTGTTCGGCAATGCCCTTTATTACTTCAATACATTCATTTATGGACTTATCAGATTTTTCAACCTCATTCATTACATCGGATACAGCATAAACTCTATTTTTTATTGTTATCATTTTTTCATCCATAGTTTTAATATGCTTATTGCCTTCAGTAACAGTTGTATGGGTATGAGACGCATGCTCTTTCATTGTTTCTGACAAATCTAATATTTTTTCTGATTTATCCACAAGGTTGTTTAATCCTTTAACACTATAAATAGTATTATTAGCTTGGTCTTCTATTGAAGTTGAAATTTCACCCATAGATGCAGATATTTCCTCAGAAATATTTAATAATTCAGTTGAAATACCAGACATATCATTTACTAAATGACTTACCTCATTTGTTGTTTTTGATAAAGCAATCAATGATTTTTCATTTTTTTCACTATTTATTTTTTCTTCTTCAAATTTTTTCTTCTGATATAGTAACATCTTTCTTCCAGATTTACACTGTAAATATGAGCAAATACCTACAATAATAAGTATAAGAGCATAGGAATATATGTGAAAAGGTTCTATTACATCTCCATACCAATCTTGAAAATAATGATCAAACCATACAAAATAAGCTAAGATTATATATATTGAACTAATTATGGCATTTATTATTGCAGCTCTAGCTTCATGATAAAGAGTAGCTGCAGTTATAGTTAAAAGACATATAAGTAAATATATAAAAGCAAATCCATCAAAATACATCAGCATAAGAGGATAAAATAATAAGCCGGTAGAAATAATATATGGACTATACTTCTGTACCTTTTTTACGAAAACTGTGAGTGAAAATAATACACTTAATGCTAAGCAAGGTAATGCTAATAATAATGTAAGTTTTAAATTCATTCCCATAAAGAAAATACTTATTGATGCTATTAAAATCAATATAGTAGCCATTATGTTATTTTTTCTGTATGTATACATAATTTACCGTCCTCTAGTTTTTTAATTTAAACGATCCTGTTACAGGATTATGGTCACTGTTTTCAAATTTTAAATTATATCCATGTGTATCTATGATTTCTATATTTGGTGATACTAGAAAACCATCTATTACTTCAGTAAATGTTTCTCCTAATGTATAAACTTCACTTAAGTCTCGTACAGAAGGGTTTTTTTCATCAAATGCCCATTTAAAATCTTTTGGAGTAAAGTCTTTAGGAAGAACTTGAAGCCATTCAGGCCAATTTGACATATCATAAGAGTCCTTATTAGTTATAACATGATTCCAATCTCCACCTAAAATTATATAATTTCCAGCTTTATAGTTTTCTTTAATATAGTCTTGTAAGAACTTCATTTGTTGAACTCTTACTTTTCCTCCTTTATCATATGCTGATAAATGAAGGTTATTGATTATAAGCTCCTTTCCATTACTAACAGCTATCCTATTTTCCATCATACATCTATCTAAATCAAATAATTGTCTTATCCACATTTCTTTTCCTGGTAAATCTAGTCTATTGCTTGAAGTAACTTCGTATTTTGAAAAGAATGCTAGTCCAGACTCAACATAGCTAGTTGGTTTTTTTACAGGTACTGGTACAAATGGAACCTTAAAATTAGTAGCAAATGAAGCGCTATACTCATTAAGTATTTGTTCTATATATTCATATTGATTTATATCGTAACTTCTAGATGCTTTTTTATCAATCTCCTGTATCATAATAAAATCAGAGTTTTCTTTATCTAAAAAAGATGATATTTTCTTTAAATTATTATTAACTTGATCGTGGCTATCAGGTTTAGATCTAGTTCCTCCATCCATGAAAAAATCTTCTGTTTTATCAAGACCACAATATCCTATATTAAATGTAGTTATAGAGAAAGTAGAATCTATATCTAATAGTTCCTTGCTTTTATTTTCAACAGATAAAGAGACAATATCATCAGGTTTATAATCTGTTAATGCAATATGAGTAAAAAAAGTTATAAATATTAAAATTATTACTATAGGTATGTAAAGTAACCTTTTATATTTTTTTTTCATAATTATCTGACCTCCAAATTATATATATTGATTTAAACAACATTTTTATTCATTCTTTTCATTCTTTTCATTCTTCGCCCCCTTTAGAAAGTTTTTTTGATAAAAATATTATCATATTTAAAATATTCGACATTTTTTAGGAAAACTCCTTTATTTACACTACATGGGAAGTGTTACAAAAATAATGTCGAAGGAGAAAAATATAAGTAGTTATGTGTTGAGTCATTTATTTAATAATATTATAAAAACTTCGAAAAGACTAAAAAAGACATTGCCAAAGTAGAGAAAGTTAAAACTTCAGTTGAAAATAAAGGGAGAATATATATTCACAGGTAACTTTTAATTTTTATGTGAATAGTAACAAAATATTACATGGTTTGGTATAATATTGTTTAGGAAATAGTTTTGAAAGGCAATTTCATCTAAAGTGAATTTATTGGGAAGATAATCAATGAGGGGGCGATAGTTTGAAAAGCATTGCCATAGTAACTGATTTTAAACAAAATCATATTGTTTCAGATACAATAATGGAAAATTTAAAATATGTTTTTAAGGATTATGTGAAAATAAATAACTACTATATTGAAGAGTTCAAAGATGGGGAAAAAATAAAGGATCATGTGGTATTAGTCATGCTCGAAAACCGTCTTGTGAAAGTAAAGCCTTATGTTGATGATTTACAGAAAATAATAATTGTTCAGAGAACTATTAGAGGAAGAGAAGCTTATAAGTTATTTGAAATCCCAAAGGAAACAAAAATACTTGTTGTAAATGATTGTCAGGAAACTACACTTCAAATGGTAGCACTTCTTTATCAAATAGGTGTTAAGCATGTTAACATGATTCCATATAATCCAAATGAAAATGATGAGTCTATTAAAATTTCAATTACTCCAGGAGAAGTACATAGAGTTCCAAGTTATATTGAAAATATTATTGATGTAGGACATAGATGTCTTGATTCATATACTTTTATAAGAATAATGAATATGCTTGATATTAATAATAGAGAAATTAGTACTAATCTAATTAAATATTTTAATGAAATATTAGATTTAAATACAGGAATTAAAAATCAGTATAAAGATGTATATATTAAAAATGAACAGTTGAATAAAGTAATGCAGCAAAGTAATGAAGGGATTTTAATAGTAGATAATGATTACCATATAGTATACCGTAATATGAAATTTCAAGAGTTATTAGATATAGATTCAACAAAACACAATGACAATTTAGAAAAGCTTCTTGATGCTGATACATTTAAGTTTCTTATGAAGGAAAAATTGAATCAAGAGTTATTAAATATGAATAATGAATTTATATTAGTAACAAAGGCTTCATTAGAATATTTCGGTGAAAGAAGCGGATACTATTTCAATTTCCGAAGTATTACATATATAAAACAGTTGGAACAGAATATGAGTAGTCAATTAAGAAAAAAGGGTCTGGTAGCAAGATATTCATTTGATAATATTATTTATAAATCTTATAAAATGAAAAAATGTATAGAAATAGCTAAGAAAATTTCAAATTCTGATTTTACTGTGCTTATTATTGGAGAAAGTGGTACTGGAAAGGAATTGATGGCTCAATCTATTCATAATTATTCAAAGAGAGCAGCAAGGCCATTTGTTGCTATAAATTGCGCTGCGCTTCCTGAAAGTTTATTAGAAAGTGAGTTATTTGGGTATGAAAGAGGAGCTTTTACAGGTGCGAGAAAAGATGGTAAGCTAGGTGTATTTGAACTGGCACAGTATGGAACAATTTTTTTAGATGAGATAGGGGACATGCCTTTGGCTCTTCAGGCAAGATTACTTAGAGTTTTACAGGAAAAACAGATTATGCGTATTGGTAGCGATAGAGTAATCGATATAGATGTTAGAATTATTGCTGCTACGAATAAAAATCTTAAGGAATTGGTAAGAGAAAGCAAATTTAGAGAGGATTTATATTATAGAATTAATGTTCTTCCTGTTTCTATTCCTCCTTTAAGGGAAAGAAAGGAAGATATAATTGATATGTTTAAGCTGTTTGTAGGAGAAGACTATAAGTATTTAACTAAAGACATGAAAAAAAGGCTTCTAGATTATGAGTGGCCTGGAAATGTAAGAGAGCTTAAAAATGCTGCAGAGTATTTTATTATTATGAAAGAAATGAATGAAGGGGTGCTGCCTTTTTCTTTAGAATATGAAAATGATGATTTACAAAAGGATGTAGAAATATTATTAGATTATGGAAGTGAAAAAGAAATATATACATTATTAGATATTTTGAATAATTACACTAGAAATGAGACGGGTATAGGTAGAAAAAAGTTATTGGAAAAGTTAAGGTGTGATAATGTTGATATTGGAGAAAATAGATTGAGAAGAATTTTAAGTTTATTAAAAGATAAGGAATTTGTTAAGTCTGATATAGGAAGAAAAGGAACAAAAATAACTGGAAGAGGTATAAAATTAAAAAATAGGTTAATAAACAGGATGTAAATGGGGTGAAAATGGTTGTATTAACCTATTCTAATAGAATACACAAAGCAAAAAAATTAATACAAATGCATAAGAAAGATTAATTTTTAAAAATTAATTAGCATCTATTCCCCAATACATAGTATGTAAAGAAGTGGCTAATGGCCACTGAGCTTGTTGACAAAGTTACAATATATTGCTTTCACTCTGTTTTCTGTCTTTAGAGTGTCAGGCGTTGAAAAAGCCCAAGGTCAAGGAACAAGATGAGCGAGCAGCGCAGTGTACAAATAGTACTCGAGCAGCACAGCGAGTCTTAGTGACGATGAGATTGGGCTTTTTCAACAGCCTGAGTGGCTAATAGCCACTTCTTCTGTTATGGCATGATTATTGCTTATTCATTTTATTAGGAATATTAATGCTAAAATTCAAGGGGAGGTAAAAATATGAAAAAACCAATAATAGGGGTAGTAGGTAATATTTTGACTATGGAAAATGGTATAATGATTGGATTAGAGCGTGCATATGTAAATAATGATTACGTTAGAGCGGTAGAAAAGGCTGGTGGAGTGCCTGTGGTTTTACCTGTTATTGATGATGACGAAGCAATAATTAGCCAGGTAAAAGCATGTGATGGAATAATAATTTCTGGTGGACAAGATGTACATCCTATGTCTTATAATGAAGAACCACATGAAAAATTAGGATATGTGAATTCAAAAATCGATGAATACCAGATAAAACTTGTTAAAACAGCATTACAAGAGAAAAAACCTCTATTAGGAATTTGTAGAGGTCATCAAATCTTGAATGTTGCATGCGGAGGTACACTTTATCAGGACTTATCTGAAATGTCAGGTAGTATACTAAAGCATTTTCAAGAAGGAAAACGTTATGACTACTCACACAAAATAAAGATCAAGTCTGATAGTATTTTAGATAGATTATTTGGGAAGGAGGTTTTAATTAATAGTTATCATCATCAATGTATTAATCAGGTAGGAGAGGGATTAGAAGTTGTTGCAAATGCTTCAGATGGAGTTATTGAAGCAGTACAAATGAAAGAAAGTGATTTTGTTATGGGGGTTCAGTGGCATCCAGAAATGATGGTTGCAGGTTCAGACACAATGTTAATATTATTTAAAGAATTAATAGAAAATTGTGAATAGGGGGAATAATCATGAAAACACAAACGGCAAACGTTGTTAAAACGAAAAAGGAAAAAAAGAATTCAAATCCATTTGTAATAATATTTATTTTAATAGCTGTGGTATATGCTTTAACTTTTATCATTCCATCTGGACAATATACAAGAATAGATGGGATTCTTGATCCAAATTCATTTCATTTTGTAGATAAAATTTTTGTTAATCCAATAAAAGTTCTTTTTGCCCTTCCAGTTATGGCATATCAGGCAATGGGAAAATTATTTATTACAATGATGATTGTTGGTGCAACACTTAGGATTGTACAGGATACAGGGGCACTTGATTTAGGAATTTATTCTCTTACTAATAGATTCCAGGAAAAGGCAGTGTTGCTAGTACCAATTTTATTAGCTTTTACTGGATTTTTAGGAACTGCTAGTGTACTTATTAGTACAGTTATAGCATTTATACCATTAGGATTAACTATTGCTAGAAGACTAGAGGTGGATAATATTTTTGCAGTTGCTGTAATGTTCCTAGGTTCTTATACAGGATTTATGGCATCACCAATAAGTCCTGTATCTACAGCGGTAGCACAGGAACTAGCTGGAATACCTGTTTTTTCGGGTTTTAAGTTTAGGTTGATTTTAACAATTATTTTACTAGTTGTACTTATGGCATATTTAACTTTTTATGCACAAAGAGTAAGAAAAGATAAGAGCAAGAGTGTTATGAAGGAAGTTAATTTAGATCAGTTTGGTGAATTAAAAGATTTATCTGGTGAAAAACTTACTTTCAATCATATACTTGTATTGATAATATTCTTTGGAGGATTTGCTTTCTTCTGTTATGGTTCATCAAAGTTGAATTTTGGTGTTTCTGAATTAGCTTCTATAATGCTACCTGTGGCTATAGTTTGTGGATTAATAGGGAAATTGGGGATTAATGGAAGCTCTGAATCCTTTATTAAAGGTGCTCAGAGTATGGCAATGCCTATTATGTTTATGATTTTTGCAATGGCTATATCAGTAATTTTAAATTTAGGTGGTATATTGGATACAATTATTTATTATGTGTCAATTCCATTATCAGCATTTGGGCCAAAGTTTGCAGCAATTGGTATGTTTATAGCAAATTCAATAATAAATTTAGGTATAACATCAGGTTCAGGACAAGCTGCAGTTGTAATGCCTATAATGGCACCATTAGCAGATGTTGTTGGTATAACAAGACAGACCGCGGTTTTAGCGTATCAACTAGGCGATGGATTTACTAATTTACTAAATCCAATCAATGTATTTTTAATTGCAAGTTTAGGAATGGTTAAAGCATCAATGAAAGATTGGTTTAAGCTTGTGTTACCAATATATCTAATGTTCTTTGTTGTTATATGCATTGCATTAAGTATTGCAGTATCAATTGGTTGGGCTTAGAAGAATGTTGCATAGAAAAAGTGATTTAGGAGGGGATAATATGAAAGTTGATATATACGATAAAATAATGAATCTAGCTAATAAATACGAAGAAGATGTTATAAAAATACGAAGAGATATTCATATGCATCCTGAGTTAAGTTTCCAAGAAGTTAGAACATCAGAAATAGTTGCAAAAAAATTAGAAGAATTAGGGATAGAGGTGCAGAGAGAAATAGGTAAAACTGGTGTGGTAGGAATATTAAAAGGAAGAAATCCTGAAAAAGTAATTGCACTTAGAGCTGATATGGATGCGCTGCCTTTACAGGAAATTAATGATTTACCTTTTAAATCTATTAATGATGGAATAATGCATGCCTGTGGACATGATTGTCATACTGCTAATCTTCTAGGAGTGGCTATGATATTATCTGAGTTAAAAGATGAACTTACAGGGACTGTTAAATTTATTTTCCAACCAGCAGAAGAAAATGGCGGCGGTGGCCGTGAGATGGTTAAAGAAGGAGTTCTTGAAAATCCAAAGGTAGATGCAATTTTGGGATTGCATGTTGGAAGCATGCCATTAGGTGTTGTTGGTATGGGATATGGAGCTATATCTGCATACTCTGATAAATTCACATTGAGAGTAAAAGGAAAGAAAGCTCATACTTCAATGCCACAACAGGGAGTAGACGCAATAGTGATTGCAGCTAATATTATTACAGCTTTACAATCAATATTGTCTAGACAAATAAGTCCTTTTGAAACAGCTACTTTTTCTTTAGGACAGATTAATGGTGGAACTGCACCTAATATTGTTCCAGATATGATAGAAATAGTTGGAATGATGAGATGTGTCTCAAAAGAGGCAAGAGAGACTATAAAGACTAAGATTGAAAAAATCTCAAAAAGTGTAGCTGAGGGAATGGATGGAGATTGTGAATTTATCTTTAAGGAAGGATATCCATCAGTAATAAATGATAAAGAACTAACCGATTTAGTTAAGGAAACTACCTGTGAGAGATATGAAGCAATAAAAGATAAAATTGGATTAAATGTTCCCCAAAATTTTGATATAAAAAATTTAATAAAGGTTATTGATAAGCCTATGCTTGGTTCAGAAGATTTTGGATTCTACGCACAGAAGATTCCTGCTAGCTTTATATTTGTTGGTTCAGGAGATTCAGCACCACCACACAATTCTAAGTTTATGGTAGATGAAAAGGTATTTAAATTGACGTTAAATATATTGGCTTCAGCGGCAGTTAAGTATTTAAATGATTAGCATTATTTTATAGATATATAGGAGGAGTCGTATATGAATAATGTTAAAAATTCGGTGAAGGTTGCTGTAGTACAAGCAGCTCCCGTAATTATGAATCGAGAGGCTACCATTGAAAAAACTATAACATTAATTCAGCAAGCTGCTGAAAAAGAGGCTGAAGTTGTTGTTTTTCCAGAAGCGTTTATTCCAGCTTATCCTAGAGGACTTACATTTGGTTTTGTAGTAGGAAGTCGTACTATGGAGGGGCGGAAAGATTGGCAACGGTATTATGAAAACTCAGTTCCTGTACCAAGTAAAGTTACAGATATTCTTGGTGAAGCTGCACGTAAAGCTGGTATTTATCTAGTTATAGGAGTTATTGAAAGAGATGGACAGGGGAGCAATTGTACACTTTATTGTACTACTCTTTATTTTGGACCTGATGGAAAGCTTCTTGGTAAACATAGAAAATTAAAGCCTACAGGCTCCGAACGATTAATATGGGGAGAGGGAGATGGAAGTACGCTTGCTGTAGTTGATACACCTTATGGAAAGATTGGAGGATTAATCTGTTGGGAGAATTATATGCCTTTAGCTCGTACTGCTATGTATTCTAAAGGAGTTACAATATATATAGCGCCTACAGCTGATTCCAGAGAGGAATGGCAGGCTACAATGAGACATATAGCTTTAGAAGGAAGATGTTTTGTTCTTTCCTGCAACCAATTTGTTACTAAAGATATGTATCCTACGGATATTAATTATTATGATGATTTAAAATCACAGCCAGAAATTATGTGTTCGGGTGGTAGTACTATCATAAGCCCATTTGGAAAATATATAGTAGAGCCTGTTTATAATAGAGAGGATATTTTAATTGCTGATTTAGATTTAGGTGAAGTAATTCAAAGTAGATTAGATTTTGATGTTATGGGGCATTATGCAAGACCAGATGTGTTTGAATTAATTATCCATGAATAATAATATTAAAGAAAGTCCATGTTTAGAAATTTATCATGAATATTTGTAGATATAAAATCCCCCTGAGTAATATTCAGAGGGATTTTATAATGCAATAAAAGAATTTTTGCAAAAAATACATTTGTATTTTTGGTGATCTAATCCTATTAATATTTTCATAATATGAGATTATATGTATAGTTGTAAAGCTAAATGCAGTTATGGTAAAATGATGAATGGTATTTGAAGCAATTTGTAGGGGTTTATTATTTTAATTTAGGATTAAGGTGGTTTACTATTATGTCAAAGTTTAAAAAGAATAACTTTTTCGAATTGATTTCATCTTTAGTAAAATCAGAACAAAAGGATGATTCAGTTGAGAAAATTGATGCATCACAGAAAACATGGAAAAAGGATTATAATCCACTAAGACATATAGTCTTGTGGGGATGGGATGACAATGATAACCCTAGTTTTGTCATTTTTTATGGAAAACATGAGTTTGAAAGTACAGAAAATGATGATCATGATGATTATGATTATAATTCTGTAAGTCATATACTTGAAGATGATGTTGAGTATACAAGTTATGTTGTATTTAAAGGACAGGACGGGCATTTACCTTCTTTCGAGGCTGTACAAATTATAGAGGATAGTGGATATTATAACAGAGACGATGATGATTACCCAAAAATGTATTATAAAAAAGGGGTAAAAAAAGGTTGGTATTGGAGAAAAGATGACAATTACTTGGTTGAAGAATTTAAAAATCTAGAACCAGAACAGCAGGTTAGTTTCCCTTATTTTATTCCACAATCTTATGAGAAGTACGTGATAGAAATAAAGAAACATAACATTGAGTTTTCTGATTTCAGATTAGCAAAAGATCCAAATGAAATTTTAAAATTACAGGGTGAGCTTTCAGGGTATTATGAAATTATTAAGAGTATATTGAGTTATAACAATCTTTATATGAGAAAAAAGAATTTGAATCAATTAATTTCAAGGAATCCGCCTAAGGAAGTATATAAGACACTTTTCAAGTTAGGAAGTTCTGAATTAATATCAGGATTATTCATAGAGTTAGGAAAAATGAATAATCCAATCTTAGTTGAAGAGGCGAAAACTCTTGTTGAATCTGAAATAAAATGGGCAAATGAGAACTATGCAAAGGGTGTAAAACGATGTGCAAGTCTCTATATAAACGCTATGGACCAACAATTAAAAGCAGATAGGACGAACTGGATACGTGAATCTCTTTCTGAGATGGATTTACATCTTATTAGGATAGAGGGTAAAGATATTTTACCAGATAAAGTACTAGAGGGTTCTGCATATAGAAAGTATGCTGGGTATGGATTATTAAGTGATTATTATAGAGAATACGATTATGAACAACGTAAATATATTGAAGATAAGGCTCCACAGCGTTATAAGATAGGTCCTTACACAGATGGTACAAAACTAAAACTTATTGATTTTAAAAATACTATACAAGAAGCTGAGATTTATGGATTAGCTGATGTAATTGGGAAAGTAGCATATTACGTAGATGCACCAAGATTAACTTATTATTTTAAAGGGAATGATAGAACAAAACAATTAAATTATTTTCATAGATATGTAAGAAGAATCATTGATTCTTATGGAAAGAATAATCCAGAGAAATTTATAGAAGCTATGAAACATCTTTTCATTAGTTACACACCAGCAGATTATGTATGTAAATTTCGCAGTAACTTCCAATTTAACAAGTATATAAGGCATTATTTATATTATGATTTTAAGGAAAAACCGCCTTTGGGATGGGATGATTGGGAAGAACGAGCGGAGTGGATGAGTAATGACCAACTAATGAAGCTTGAAGGTCGATACGAGTTCATGAAGGAAATATGGGATAATCATCTAGAGGTTGTAGTAGATATTGCTATTGGATCGCAGGTTAATCAAATAGTAAAAGCATGTTATTATATCTTAAAAGATTCTCCAAATACTAATGAATTAATAGAGAATATGACATATAAGCAGTTAATTAATTTGGCGCTTGTGTCCTATAAACCACTTGCTGAAATGTTCATAAATATTCTTAATAACAAGCTGCAGCAATTAAATACATTTGATTCAGAATTGATGATTGCTTTAATTGGTTCTTCAGATAAGAAAATGTATGAAATTGCTATGGAGTTCTTTGAGAACACTGATGGTTTATTTTCAGCTTGGGATGTGGCAGATTTATTATTCTTAGATAATCTTGAAGAATGGATGGAACTGTTTAAGAAAAATCTTTTTGCTTTAGAGGGAACTCAATATGTAGAGTTCATAAGCTATATAATGAATAATGTAACTAAATTTGCAGAAATAGATGGAGATATTTGTGAAGATATCAGAGATATGCTAACAATGTCCACAGAAAAAGTGAAGGATGTTTCAAAATCTGAAAAGCTAATGTTAATGTCAGATTTAATTCAGGTATTGATTTATGGACAAAAAATGCCAGAGTGGCTAGGGGTATTTGTGGAAGAAATTATTTTTTCATTATCCTACGAAGATTTACAATCTTTACTTGAAGAAATGGATATAGAATCTGAGAAAAAAGCAATTCCAGAGAGAAACAGACAAATTATTTCTGTTTTAGAGTCAATAAAGAATGGAAAGGTACCTAATGATGCTCAAATTATAAGTATCTTGGACTCTGGTACTTCTAAAATGATTAAAATGCTATTTGATATTGTTACAAAGAATAGTAAAGAACTATACAGTAGATTTTCAACTTTATTAATTATGTTGGAGTCAGAGGTAACTGTATTAAATAAAATAGCAGAAGAGATTTTTGATGATATGCCTAAGGAAAGACAAAAAAAGTTACATGGTCTTATTATTGATTCTCCTGTAATTAGAGCTTACTCATTTGGGCTTAGAAAATTGGACATGATTTATGGTAATTTAATTCCTGAAGAATTTATCATTCAAATGTTAGAGCATACTTCTCATGATGTGAAAGCTTATATTTCGGATAAAATGAATAAAGTTTTGGATAATTCAGGGGATGGAAATGAGGAGATTTTCATGTATTACATAAAGACTCTATTATTACTTCCTAATAAAATATCCAAGGGTAAAGATAGAGTATATGAAGCTATTCCAAAGTTTGTGATTAAGCATAAGCAGAGATTAGATGAAGTTGAGAGTATGTTACTAGATATTGGAGGTTCTAATATCATTAAGGATTCAGAACGTGCACTGATTGCACTAGCTAAAATTAGAGAGGAGCAACAAAATAGTTGTTAAAGATATGCTAAAATGTGTAATAACATAGACAAAAGTATATTTTTAAAACAAAAGCTCCCTATGTTTGTAAAGAGCATAGAGTGATAGGTATAACCTATCCAAAACTCCTTTAATTGCTGGAAGTCCCTAAAGCTAGCTAAACTACAACGTAAGGTTGAAAGAATCCTAAGCGTGAATGTTACGAAAGTAGAAAAAAATAGTTAGATGGCATAAGGTTAAATCCTAAGTGCTTATACAATGGGTAATCAGCAGGGAAGTCCCGAAAAGGGAAACCTTCAACGACTAGAGAGAAATCTCGTACCTGCAAGCGTGGGGAAATGGGGAGCATCCATAATGGATGGTGATATAGTCTGTGCTTATGTGAAAGCATAAGAAGTTCATAAGAGAACTGCATGAGAATTAGCGATCTCATGTGAACGCTCTAAAAAATGTACAAATGTGTAATTAGATTAGTTCTAATCAATCGTATTTTAAAGTTTTATAAAAATTAGCTAGGCGTTTTGAAAAGTTATTTCACTTTTATATTATTCTGCTTTTTAGCTATTTTAAATATTACCTCTGAAATCTTGTATTTTTATTATAATTATGTAAGATAAGTGCTTGAAATTGGGAACACTATATAATAAAGATATCCCAAGGTGAGGTGATTAATAGTGAATACTATAGTGAAAACTGTAAAACAACATTCATACGAATTAGAGAAAGAAACCTTGAAAGAATTATTATTCATAGGAAATCAATTTAAGAATGTTAAGAATTACGTATATTCAAGATACAGTGGTATCAATAGTATTCCATTATTGTCAAAACCAAGGGAAATAAGAGATGAATGGGTAAAATCAAGCTTTGCGAACCAGTGGAAATTACCCGCTAGGTATTGGAAATTAGCATTAAGTGAGGCTATAAGCAATATAAAAGCTGAATGGAGTAATATAAAAAGAAGAATTAAAGAACAATGCAAAGCAAACTATAATTTGGCTAAAATAGATAAGCATTATATAAACTATATTCTAAAATCAAATGAATTATATCACAGAATACTTACACATGAGGAATATGACATTCCAAGTAAATTCAAGGATGTTGATTTGAATTTTAAATACTTAAATAACCTTATTAGGAGATACACTAGAAAGTATAAGGGAAAGATACCCTATTCTTATAAGTCAACTACCTTTTCAGTAGATATAGGGTTATATTCATATAGAGATGATGGGATAAATATAACCTGTACTAAAAAGGGTAAGAGATTACCTATTAAATTAACAGATAGTAAAAAATATGATAGAACTTTAATAATCAAAGTAGTTGAAAATAGAATAGAAGTTCATATACCTTTGAATATCAGAGCTAAATATCACAAAGATTATGAAAATATAATAGGAATAGATAAGGGATACAAGTATTTATTTGCAGTATCAAGTGGTAAGTTTTATGGTGAAAATCTCAATGATTATTTAGGAAAAGAAACTGAAAGATTGAATGAAATTAATGGTAAAAGAAATAGGTTCTATGCTTTATATAATCGACATTTAGAACAAGGTAATGTTAAAAAAGCTAATAGTATATTACAGAATAATTTAGGTAGAGTAAAATATGATCACAACAAATTAAAGCACAATGAAACAGTTAAATCTTATATAAATCATTCATTAAACAAACTAATTGATAAAGAAAAGCCAAAGGAAATAGTTATGGAGCATTTAGATTTTGTTAATTGGAGTGGAAAATATCCTGAATCTGTTAAGAGAAAGTTATCAAGATGGATAAAAGGATATATAAGAGAAAGACTTGAATATAAATGTAATTATAATAATATAAAATATACCTATATTAATCCTGCATATACAAGCAAGGTGTGTAATAAATGCAGTAGTTTTGGAATAAGAAAAGGTGATATATTTACCTGTCCTAAATGTGGAGAAATTCATGCTGATATAAACGCTAGTGTTAATATTTTAGATAGAAAAGATGATAAAGAAATTAGTTTATATACAAATTATAGAATAGCTAAAAAGATTTTAGAAGGCAGAGCTATATAAATAGAAATTATAGTTACATCTTGAACTAAAAAAAATGTTAAAGCGTTTATTGTTTTCTAATTCGGGAAGTGCAAAGGATGATTTCTATTTATATATAGTTAAAACTAAAAAGAGTATTTAATCACAAATATATGTACCTCATAGAAATATGAAGCATGTATTTTATCAGAAATGAGGGTTGAATACATCTTTAATTATAAAACTTTAAAATACGGTTGTGGGAGATTTATTCATATGAATAAATGCACTGGCCCAACCTAGGCTTTAAACTATCATAAGATAGAATAAGTGCGAATTATCTAATTTGAGTACATTTGTACATATTTTTAGAACCAGGTCATGTTACTTGAAAGTTAATTATCAATATGCAAGTTCATCAATGTGTATTAATCAAGGAGATCAGACAGTTTTAGGGCTTAGTCCTGACCTTTCAAGGGATGAGAAAGTATCTTTTGCTGGTAAATTAAAACATCCCCTTGTTTTTAGAGATGCTATGCTCATGCTCCGTGAAATTGTTGTTTCAGATATGAGTCAAAAAAAGAAAGAAAGAGTTGAATTTTTTGCGTGGCTTGAGCAGGAGATAGAAAGACAAATACTTGAGCACGAACAGTATATGCCTGAAGTAAGAGAAGACTTGCAAAAAAATATGGACGAACTGTCAAATGAAATAGGACAAAAAGATCAAGATATAAAAAAGTTAGTGGATATTAAAAACCACATAAAGAAAGAAATTGACAAGCATGATATTTGGAATGATTATAATAAAATCGAAAGAGATTTTTGGAAATTTATAAGAGATAGAGATTATGCATTATGGTTTGTATTAGACCCTGTAATAACTGTACATCCTGACCAAGTATCCTTTGAAGCATTTTCTATAGATGAATCTACATATGGATGTTTATCTATTGATATGGATGAATTTGAATTACTTCAAGAGCCTCAGCTTGGAACAACAAATATAGATTTTTCAGCTAAATTAGCTAGGGAAATGGAAAGATTTCGTACATATACAGATGTAGAATTGTCAGTAAATCCAGGAGGATTTACTGTAGATACAGGGGTCATGCCTGAACATATAGAAAAGAAAATAGATTTGCCAGAAACTTGGATAAAGGGCTTTAATCAGGTATCTTCAGCAGCAAGTCTTGGAGGAATAGATATTGAATTATCTCCTGTAGATATGTATGATATATGTTCTTTTTTAAGAAGACATAAAGCACATAAAAGTCCTAGATATATGAAATGGGTGTTAGAGCCTGGTAAGCCAGTGAAAATTGTTTTTGAACCTTTTGGAAAAGAATGTATTCTTAAAGCAATTTATAATGGAGAGAAAAAGCGTGAAGAAAAAATATGGGGAAGAAGACGTTGGATGGTTATGGAGAAGATAATACCCCTTGCTAAATCTTTTAAAGTTCGATTGCTTGGTTTTGGAATGCCACAATTTATAACAGCAGATTTAGGAACAATGAAGATGACTATTGGTTTTTCTTCATGGTCTTCTAACGACTGGGTAAAGGGTACTGCCTTTAATATTTTAGGTGGATTTATTGGAGATGGAAACTATGAGGGTATTTATAAGCTAATGAAAGAGCAAAGGTGTTTATCCTTAGAGAATATTTATGGCAAATTGGATGATACTTCGAAAAAAGATAATAAAGCAGGAGTAGGTATGCTATTTAGACGTGGAGAAGGGTATTTCGATGCTATTAATGATACAGTACGATTTAGACAGTTGTGCAATACTCCTATTGCTAAAGAATTATATGAGACAACTCCTATGGAATTAAAAGTTCAGGAGCTCATGGATGAAGGAATGGAACATTTTAGATTAAAAATCACAAGTGATAAGGAATTTGTTGCATCACATTCATTTAAAATACCTAATAGCAAATATAGGAATTGGAGATATCATGGTTCAGAAGACTACAATCGAGAATATAATATGACAGATACGGAACTAACCATTGATGAGGATGGTCAAATTTCTAAAGTAAAATGTACATGTAAGGAGTTCAAGAAGGGACCGAGGAACATTTCAGCTCCTTGTTCGCACATTCTTGCTTTATATATGAGAGCTTCAAAATTTTTAAAACTTGAATTAAAGCCAGATCAAGAATATAAAATGAATGATATTATGGAGTTGTTACTATGATAGATAATCATGAAACTATACAAAATACAAAGACAGAATATAGAGAAAGGGTAAATCAGATGGGTAAAAAGGAATTCACTCTGTTAAAGATGCAGGAATATGGATTTTGGCCAAAAAATTTACCTACACCATACGAAAGACAAGATAATGAAACACCTGAACAGTATGAGAAAAGAAAAGAGCTTTTAAAAGAGTATAATAAAATAATTGATGATATTGATAAATTATATAAAGAAAAAGATGATATCAATACAAAGTTACGCCAATTAAAGAAAGAATATGATCAAACTTGGGATTATGAAAAAATTCGATTAGATGTAGGAAAGAAAATCATGCAAGAGTCCATTGCAAGGCGTGCTGAAATAAAGAAGCAGCGAGAACTTGAAAAACAGCAGCGTTCAGAAGCATGGGAGAAAAAGAAGGCTGAAGAAATCGTGTTTATTGGAAAAGGATATTCTGGGCTGCTGCATCACAGAGAAATTGATGAGGAAAAATTATTATCTCAAGGGTTACCTATTATAAAAACGGATAAAGATTTGGCTGTATTATTGGGTATTGAGTATAAAAAGCTAAGATTTTTAGTTTATCATAGAGATGCAGTTTACGTAGATCATTATAATAGATATGATATTCCTAAGAAAAAGGGTGGTTTTCGAAAGATTGCAGCTCCAAAATCAACAATGAAAATTGCTCAAAGAAAAATTTTAGAAGAGATATTATCTAAGATTTCTATTTCAGACCATGCACATGGATTTTTAAAGGGTAAGTCTGTTGTTTCAGGAGCCGAAGCTCATATTAAGCAGCCTGAATTACTGATTAATATGGATCTTGAAGACTTCTTTCCTACAATAACATTTGAAAGAGTTAGAGGAATGTTTAAGGCCTTTGGATATTCAGGATATATTGCTTCATTGTTGGCTATGATTTGTACTTATTGTGAACGTATGCCTATAGAAGTAAGAGAAAAAATAAAGTACGTTAAAACATCAGAGAGAATTCTGCCACAAGGATCACCTGCAAGTCCTATGATAACTAATATTCTTTGTATGAAATTAGACAAAAGACTAAGTGGACTAGCTTCTAAGTCGGGTTTTGTGTACACAAGATATGCAGATGATATGAGTTTTAGTTTGAGAGAAGAGAATACTCTAGAAAGTTCTGATTTAGATACTAGGAAATTTTGTGGCTTGATTTTAAAAATAGTTAGTGAAGAAGGTTTCAAAATTAATAAAAGCAAAACACGATTCTTAAAGAAGAATAATCGTCAATGTATTACTGGTGTTGTTATAAATAATGAGCAGATTGGTGTTCCAAAGAAATGGATAAAAAGATTAAGAGCTGCTATTTACAATGCTAATAAATTGAAGATGAATGGAGAGGTACCATCTGAAGTAATAAATGAAATATCAGGTATGACAGCATGGATAAAAAGCGTTAATGCTGAAAGATATAAAGATATTATTGATGATGCTATGAAATTAATAAAATAATAAATTGTTAAGTATTGAATTTGTAGTTTAAATTTGGTATAATAACTAAAGAAATTTGAAATTTAATAATAGATTCCTTGGCCTTTATGCCTCGGTGCTGCGCCGCGGTGGAGATTTACATAGCATACATCACCAGGTTGTGCGCAATTCGCTTCGCTGCCACTATTGTGTGAATGAAAAACCTATCCTTCGGTTATTCAACAATAGTGGCGCTCCGCTGAAGTGTCACAACCAGATATAAGAACAGTTAGCAGGGAATCTATTATTTGTTTTATAAATATGTATAAATTGTGGAAGTTATCTGGAGACGGATAGCTTTTTTTTATCATGAGATGGGAAAAAATGTCTGGGGGTCTGACCCGATATGTTAAATAGGGGGAGTATGAAAATGATAAGGGAAATAACTAAGAATGAATGTAGAGATTTAGCAAAGGTTGCTGCATACGCATATCCAGGGGCTGGAAGTGGTGATTCTTTTGTAGATGGAATGAAAAAATGGCTGGAGAAGATAACAGAGGAGTGCTCAAATGAAAGATTAATAGGGTATTTTGATGGTGGCAAACTCATAGGGGGATTAAGGTTAATAGATTTTAAGATGAATGTTAGAGGAAAAATAATAGATACTCAAGGAATTGGCTTAGTATGTGTAGATCTTCTTCACAAGAAGGAAAAAATAGCAAAGAAATTATTAGAGTATACTTTAAAAAATGCTGAAAAAGAAGGGGTTAAAATGATGTTATTAGATCCTTTCAATGTTCAGTTTTATAAGAATATGGGATTTGGATATGGAACTAAGGTATATAAATACATGGTTAAACCAAATGCTTTTCCAAGAGGGGATTCGAAGAAAAATCTATTATATCTTAATAAAGAGGAACATAGAGAGCTAGTAAGAAAATGTTACAATAGAGTACAGAAGAATACCCACGGTTTGATTGAGAGGCAAGAGTTTGATTTAAATAAGTTATTTAGTGAGAAAAATATTATTATAGGGTATATGAAGGATAATCAACTCTTAGGATATTTGGCTTTTTCCTTCGAACAAGTGAAAGATAACTATACATATTTGAATAACATGATTGTAAAAGAATTTATATATGAAAATCAAGAAGGATTAGAAGAACTGTGTACATTTGTTCATTCACAACTGGATCAGGTAGAAAGAGTTATTATGGAAATGAATAATGAATATATTGAATTCATACTTAGTGATCCAACGAATGGATTATATGAAGGTTTCAATACTGCTCATTGTGAGGTTAGTGTTACAGGTATAGGAAAAATGTATAGAGTACTAAATTTAAAGTCAGTAATGGAAGAATTAAAGGATGTATTTGCATCAATGATTGATTTTAAACTTAAGTTAAATGTACATGATAATTTCATGGAAGAAGGCAAACAAAGTGTAATTTTAAGCTTTGAAAATGGTAAGGGTATTATAAGAGATGGAGCTTATGATGTTGAAGTTTCAATTGATGTTTCAGATTTCTCATCACTTATTATGGGTGTAATACCATTTAATCAATTGATGAAGTATGGTAGAGCAAGGATATCAGATTTAAGTTATCTTTCAGCAATTGATTCAATATTTACTCAATGCTCTCCTGTGTGTTTAACTGAATTTTAGGATGAATTTCAATTAATATTTATCAATTAATGGATTCTAGATTAAATCATATTTTAAGTTCTTATGAGGGATGTTAGAGTGAGAAAAAAATGATTTTAATAATTTCTAAAGTATCTAAAAGTAATAGAGACATATCAAGAATATGCCTCTATTACTTTTAATTTATTCCCTTAATTCTATGACAACTTATCAAGTGATTATTACCCATATACTCCAAATGTGCTTCACTTATTTAAAATACTACAATATATAATTGAAAATGGATTTATTACAAATAAGATATGTAATATTAATAATGTAAAAATATCATAAGTCTCAGCATGTTATATAACAGAAAATAATGTTGGTGTATATTTTTAAAATAAACCAACTAAAGTTTTCACTAATCACAAAAATAAACATATTATAAATTGAATCAAGAATTCGGAGTGACATAGTTGTTATATGCACTTATATTAGCAGGTGGAAAAGGCACAAGATTATACCCATTATCACGGGAGGAAAATCCCAAACAATTTCTAGATATTATAAATAATAAGAGTTTTTTAAGAAACACAATTGACAGAATAAAGAAAGTTGTAGCTCTTGAGAATATATATATGGTAACTAATAAGGATTACTACGGTAAGATCTGTGAAGAGATTCCCGAATTGAATAAAGATAATGTTTTTGTTGAACCTGCGAATAAGGAGACCGCTACATGCATAGGTCTCTCAGCGGTGAAACTATTAAAAAAAGATAAGGATGCAACAATGATTGTACTTCCTTCAGATCACTACATTGATGGTGAACAACAATTTAGGGACACTATTGAAAACGCAGTTGAAACAGCACAGAGAAGACGAGGATTAGTAACCATAGGTGTAAAACCAACAAGACCTGAAACAGGGTATGGATATATAGAAATGGGAAACCGTGTTAGTGGTGAAATACCGACTTATAAGATTTCAAGATTCCTAGAAAAACCTAACCTGGAGGTAGCAAAAGATCTACTGATGAAAGGGAATTATCTTTGGAATAGCGGAATGTTTGTATGGAGAGCAGATGTATTCCTAAGAGAGATGGAAAAATATCTAGGAAAGACATATAAAAGACTTATGGATATATATGTTAGCCTAGATACAGAGAATGAAGATAAGATAGTTGAGAATCAGTATAACCTCATAGATGGGATATCGGTAGACTTTGGAATAATGCAGAAGACTCGCAAAGGATATGTGGTTAAATGTGAGTTTGTTTGGGATGATGTAGGTAATTATGGAGCATTGAGCAGATTCCTGAAAAGTCACAATGGAAATGGTGTAAGAGGAAACGTGTTTATAGAACAATCAGAAAATTGTTCTGTGTTTGCGAAAGATAAATTCATTATAGGATTTGGAGTCAAGGACTTAGTTGTCGTTGAAGACGGAGATGTAATCCTTATAATGGACAAAAATAGAGATCAAGAGGTTAAACATCTAGTGAATAAATTAAAAGAGAAAGGGAATTACCAAGGGTACTTATAGATGAAGATTTCCTAAGAACTTATGGAGATATTCAAAATTAAATTTGAGACAGTATTAATAATCCTCACAGAGTTATTCTGTGGGGATTTTGATTGTATATGGTATAATACAATCAAAATGAAATACTGTATATATTTAGAATCTTACATAAAATTAAATTATCAAATAAAGAGAGTTGTAGCACATACTGCACTAGATATAGTAAGGAGAAGAGAGTATGAATGAGAAGCGTTTACCGAAAAATTATAAGCATCAGGAAAAGAGCATTATAAAACAAGTTAAAAAACAAGGGATAGAACTGATAGATGTGATATATGTGGACTTTGAGGAAGAGCATAAAAATGAAGAAACACTAAATAATACTGTGAAATCAATCATTGGTGGAAAACTAAAAGTTACTTATGCGCAAGTATTTATATTGAACAAGCATGGTAAAAAACAGATTTATATACAGCCATATTCTGGACCCACTCCTTTGCCGGGGGAACATCATGTATTATTATCAGGAGGATTTTCTTCACCAATTGTACTTAAAGATCAAGAAATGTATGGTGGTCCTAGTTGGAAATGTGAAGATTTGGCTCTGGAAAATAAAGTAAATAAGGAGGGTACTTCCTTAGAGAAAGCATCAAAACAAATAGAATTCCAATGGTCGGTAAGAACTGGAAAGATAGATTTAGAGTGGGCTGTACAATTATATTATCTAGGTGAAGGGAAATCTCATTTAATCATGCAGTCTGGATATTATGGAGGATTTAGAACATATAAAGTTGGGTTTAAGGCGTTTGGTGAATTGGTAGAGTCGCTGAAAGGTGTGTTGGAAAATAATATCCAAGGGGAGCAGCAGCCATTATACCAATCGTTTTATAAGGATATAGTAAATAAATTTTTAAACAAGTAGGTAAACCTCTATAGTGAATGATTTTACAATTACTTTACAAATAGGAAATAATATCTATATTTGTTATTGGTATTATGTTTATAGAAGGAAAAGAAATAATTAAAAGGGAGAGGGAAAGGCTATGAAAAAAATAATATCAATAATAACTACACTTGCATTAACATTAACTTGCTGTGCTTCAGTCAGTGCAACAACAGCAGAGAAAACTGGAAGGTTAAATTTGAAAACTTTATTTAACAGATCAACAATAAAGGGGTCTGACAATTCAGAAACAAAAACATTTGAATTAACAGACTTCAATAAGATATCTGCATCTCATGTATTTCAGGTGACAATTGAAAAATCAAATGAGTTTGATGTAGAGGTCACTTATGATGATAATTTATCTGAATATCTTGAGGTTGAATTAAAGGATGATACTCTAAGATTATCTCTTGATAATAAGCACAATTATGATGATGTAACTCTAAAGGCTACAGTTAAAGTGCCTGACATATGTGAAATAAATGGTTCGGGAGTAACGAGTTTTGAACTAAAAGAAGGATTTGAATTTGAACACGATCTTTATGTGGATCTTTCAGGAGTTAGTAAACTCACAGGTAAGATAAAAATGGGAGACGTTGATATAGACATTAGTGGTTGTAGTAAAGTTAAGCTTGAAGGCTCTGGAAAAGATTTATCTTGTCATGCATCTGGTGTGAGTGGTGTTGATTTTGAGGAATTTCAAGTAGATAACGCTGATATACAAATTAGTGGAAGTAGCAATGCTATAATAAACGCTGATGGAAAAATTAAAGTTGCAGCAAGTGGAATCTCCAAGTTAGAGTATAAAGGAGATGGAACAATTGAATCTTCAGGCGTATCTGGTCTTTCTGAGGTAAAGAAGATAAAATAGATTAGATTAATATCCCTACAGAATTTTCTGTGGGGATTTATTATTTAATACTGTTTGAATTTATTAACCACACATATATCATACTAAGAATAAAACTATTAGAATATGTATTAGCTTAATATTCAATGAAATAGGAGAAGAAAAGATGAGTAAAGATATTAGGAGAATAAGAGTTTATAGTAATAAACTTAATAAATCTATTCAGGTATGTGAGACGGTGACAGAAAAGCTTAGGGGTTATGGATTTGAAATCGTTGAGGAGTCGCCTGACCTTGTGGTATGTATTGGAGGAGATGGAACTTTTATTAATGCACTGAAGAACCTTAATTTTGATACAGAAACAGTGTATGTTGGGATACACACCGGTCACCTTGGTTTTTTGCAAGAGGTTAATACACAGGATATAGATTACTTCATAAATTGTTTGAAAAATTCTCATTATAAAATAGAAAGGCATAGGATACAGGAGACTACGGTTACTTGTAGTGGAAACAGTGAGAAATTTCATACTTTCAATGAGGTGGTAATAAGGGATGATAACCTAAAGGTGATTCACATAGAGATAAATATTGACGAGAACAGTTTTGAAAGATTCTCAGGTGATGGAATAATTATCTCAACACCAATAGGTTCCACTGCATATAATATGTCCGCAGGGGGAGGGCTAGTATTCCCATCACTGGATATTCTTCAATTGACCCCACTTGCACCGTTAAACTCAGGCGCGTATAGGTGCATAACAAACAGTATATTAGTACCCCCAGATAAAATTATTAATATTACCCCTTTAAATAGGAAGGATATATCCATATGTATCGATGGAGAGGTTAGAACTTTTAAATGTGTAGATACAATACAATCAAAGATGTCACCTAAATATATAAAAATGTTGAGGCTTGAGAATTATAGCTTCTGGACTAGAATAAAAGAAAAGTTTTTATAGAGAAACAAAATCCCCACAGGTTGTTATGTGGGGATTTTCATGTGCCTTATTTATAATCTAATACCACTTCTCCAATCTCCTTTAGGAAAGGGATACTCTTAGAATGATATTGATATATGTCATCAAGATATCCATTTTTATTTGCATAAATTACAGCTGTTAATAGAAATTCTTTTTTTGATGTGTCGTCGTAGAAATAGCCATTATCAATGAAGAAACCATAAGCCATTCCATACTTATTTAGCATATGAATATTTTTTTTATAAGAGTATGGATTTCCTCCATACAATAAATATTTATGATCAGTTTTTTCAAGATATTTTCTTAAAAAGACCAAATCATCATGTGTTAGATTATACTTATATTCATTTTTAAAATAATCATTAAAAATTACAGCAGATAGTATGCCTTGAAGATCCTTTAATGAACTAGAATTCTTTTTTGAAAAATCTTTTTGCACACAAGAACCTAAAGTTAGGCCCGTTGGATGGGTGTTAAATAAATTGTTACTATTATATTTTTCAGGTTGTGAATAAATGGGATTACCACTTTCATCTAAGAAAGTTATTTCACTGGAATATTTATTATCTTCATAATCAAATATTTTACTTAAACGATGAATTATTTTAGTATTATTATAGCCATGTTTTTTCAAATGTTCATTATAGTATTCTTGACCCAAAAATTCATACAACTTATTAAAAGAGTAGTTATCACTATACAATAAAATATTTTTAATATAACCATAAATAGAATTAATGGTTTCCCTAGTTGGAACTTCTCTAGATTGTGAAAAATCCATAGTACTATACATATCTAAATTTTTAATATTCAGGTTGTTGATTTTCTCTAATGATAAAAGGCAAGATGATAATTTTATTGAACTAGCAGGATAAAAATAATTCTCATCAACCATGTTATAAGAGTAGCTATCAAAATAAGGTACTCCATTTGTATCCCTAGTTACTTCTGTGTAAAGAAGTTGAAGCTTATAATCATCTGGATTATTTAATATATTTTTAGTAGTACCTGATACATTGTTTTTTAGGTATTCTCCAAACCATTTTTCATCTCTTTTACTAACATATCGAAAAGATTGAAAGTAAGATTTTTTAGAAGATTTAACATCAATTTTTAAACTATAATTCTCATTAAGTTTATAACCATCCTTTGGAGGGAGGATAATTAACATGTTATTATTATCCTTATCTATACCATAATCTAGAGTATAAGATTTTTGTGAATCTCTAAAACTAACTTTCACATCTTCAATATCTTTAATAGAATCATCAAGAGTAATATTCCATTTATAAGAGCTATCAAATATTCTTTTATAATTAAATATCGTAGCATCAGTGTTAATTATTGTAAATTCAAGTTGAGGACTATAGAAAAAAGATTTTTTATAGTCATTAATATTATTATCTGTAGGACTCTTCACTTTGTCACAGGATATCATGATATTGTAATCTTCAATATTAAATGAAGTCTTATTAATAAATAACATGGTTTTAGGACCCATTTTAGTTCCTTTCATAGAATTACACAAGATTCCATCTGATTTGAGAAAATTCCAATTATCATCAGTTAAGTCCTTTTTATAATATATAGAATAATTTACATCCTTATTTGGTGAATTAGGCAAAATTAATATGTAATCATTTGAAATAGATTTTTCTAAAACTACATCATCATATTTTATTATGTAATCAAGATCTTTACCGTAAACTTTTATAGAAGGAATACAAATTAATAATATCATGGTAAAAATATAAAAAACTATTTGGTTATAAATTCTCATATAAGCCTCCATATTCTAGTATTTTCAATAATAACCTTATATATATTATGTTTTAATAAATAAAATTAATTCTATATTTTGCAAAAGATTAGATGATTTGCATGGTATAATATGGAATGAGAAAGTGGTAAATATTATTTTAAGAATATACTATTAAATTATTTGAATTGGGAAATTTTATAAATGATTTTATTTTTTATAAAGTTTTAGCAAAAAACCCCCTGACTTATTATGGGTACCATCGTATATATTTATGGAAGTGGTAATATATATAATTTTGAAAAGAGGTGTAGTTATGTTTAAAAAGAAAATAGTAGCATTACTTACGTGTTTTTTTGTAGCTTCAACTGCAATGGCAACTAATGCGTATGCAATAAAATCTAAAGAATTAGCTACTACAAAACAAACAATAGAGAGTAGAGAAGTTGAAGGAATGTTAGTAACAGACGGGTATGTGGCACAAAAGAGTGGCAATTATATTGCTGTTATAGGTGAAGCTGTAGAAGGGGCAAACAATAAGATAATATTAAACATTGATGATAAAACTGCAATAGTAGATACTAGAGGAAATAAATTAAGTAAGGATAAAATAAAAAAAGGTTCAGCTGTTGAAGTTGTTTATGAAGAAAAGGAAACAAATAGTGTAATACCATTTGTAACTGCTAAAAAAGTTATTGTAAAAAATGGAATAGGAAGAGAAGGAACTGTTTTAGAAATTAGAGAAAGTAGTAATAGAAATTATTATTTAACTATTGAAGAAAACGAAGAAGATTATGAGAGTGAGTATACTTTAATAATTGGACAAAGTACAGAATTAGTTGATATTGATGGAGATAAATTAACCATTAATGATATTGAAGAGGGTATGAAGATAGTAGGTATACACAGTACGAGTTCAACAAAGAGTATACCACCGCAATCACGAGCTTATAAAATAATTGTTATGGAGGATATTAAAGAAAATAAACATATAGTAGAAGGAATGGTAGATGTTATTGTAGATCTTGACAATGAAACTGAATCAGATAAAGAAAGATTTTTAACGGTATTAGGAAAAGGTGAAACAGATAATACTGATGGAAATTTAAATATATTTATAACTAAAAGAACTGATATCCGTAATGAATATGGAGTAAAAGTATCTTTAGAAAAAATAAAACATGGCAGCGTTGTAGAGGTTATTTATAGTACAAAAGCAACTGATGATGATCAGGTCGCTCTTGATGCCGAAAAAATAATTGTTAAGAATTTAATTGGAATAAAAGGCGACATTCTTGAAATAAATGATTATGAAGATAATGGATCTATATTAGTAGAAGATAATGAGCATACAAACTCGGATTTACAGATGGTATTAAAATTTGGAGAAAATACTGAGATATTAGATATAAAGGGAAATAAATTAAGTCTTTATGATCTTAATCAGGGGATGGAAATAGTAGGTATTCATAGTAGGACTTCAACAAAGAGTATACCTCCTCAATCACAAGCATACACAGTAATTGTTACTAGTGAGGTTAAAGAAACAAAACAAGCTGTTGAAGGTATGATTTATAATATTCCAAATTCTAATAAAAAGAGAATATCAGTTGTAGGAGAATCATTAACAGGAAATGCACCAAACTTTGTTGATTTATATATTAATAATAATACTGAGATTGTAAATGAACAAGGAGAAGAGTTAGATTTAAGAGAAATAAAAGAAGGGGCAGCTATTCAAGCTGTTTTTGGACAAAGATTAACAAAGAGTTCGATACCAGTAGGTACAGCTTCCAAGATTGTTATTAAAAAAGCAGTAGGTGTAAAAGGTGAAATAATTAATACTAACCTTGGGAAAAACTCTATAGAAATAAAAAATTCAGATAAGTATTTAGATAATATAATATTAAAAATAAATGATAATACAGAGATTGTAGATTTAGAAGGAAAAAAATTAAGTAAATATGATTTAAGTAAAGGTGCAAAGGTTATAGGAATACACAGTTTAGTATCAACAAAAAGCATACCAGCTCAAACAGTAGCATATAAGATTATTGTCTTAGAAAAAGCTGAAGTGGAAGATAAGTATATAGTTGAAGGTATGATTTATAAAATTTCAAATTATAGTAAAAAGAGAATTTCAATTGTTGGAGAAGCTTTAACAGAAAATGCACCAAACTTTGTTGATTTATATATTAATAATGATACTGAGATTGTAAATGAAGAAGGAGATAAGTTAGATTTAGACGATTTAAAAGAAGATATGGCTATTCAAGCTATCTTTGGAAGAAAACTAACAAAGAGCTCTATTCCAATTGGTACAGCTCAGAAGATTGTCATTAAAAATGCATTAGGAGTTAAAGGTGAAATAAGTTCGACTAACGATAAAAAAACTTATATCGAAATAAAAAAATCAGATTATTTATATGACAGTATAGTATTAAAAATAAATAATGATACAGAGATTGTAGATATAGATGGAAATGAATTAAGTAAAAAAGAATTAACTAAAGGTGCGAAGGTTATAGGAATACACAGTTTAACAATAAATGAAAGTATGCCTCCTCAAACATTAGCATATAGGATTATTGTATTAGAAAAAGCTGAAGTGCAAAATAAGCATATAGTTGAAGGTATGGTTTATAAAGTTAGAGATGACTATAAAACGAGAATATCAATAATGGGAGAAGCTTTAACAAAAAATACACCAAACTTTGTTGATTTATATATTAATGATGATACTGAGATTGTAAATGAACAAGGGAAGAAGTTAGACTTAGATGAAATTAAAGAAGAATCTGTTGTAAAAGCTATCTTTGGACAGCGTTTAACAAAGAGTACTATACCAATTGGTACAGCTGAGAAAATTATTGTTAAAAATGCAGTAGGGATAAAAGGTGAAATTATTGATACTAACAATGATAGAACATTAATTGAAATTGAAAAATCAGATGATGTTTATTATAATACAGTATTAAAGGTTAATGATAATACAGAGATTATAGATATTAATGGAGAAGAATTAAGTAAATCAGATTTAAATGAAGGTGCAGTTGTTATAGGTATACACAGTATAACAACAAATAGCTGGACATCTGAATCATTAGCTTATAAGATAATTGTTTTAGAACTAAGTGATGATGAACATGATGATGACGACGATGATGATGATGATGATGATGATGATGATGATGATGATTACGACGATGACGATCACGATTATAAGTCAGAAATGTATATAATGGGATATGCTTCTGCTTATGAGAAACATGGAGATATGATGATTCGCGTAAGAAATCAAAGTAATGGAAAAGGTAAAGTAAAGGAAGTTATATTAGAAATCGATAAAAGTACTGAAATAGTAGATGTTCAAGGAAATAAAGTAACAGTTGAACAATTATTAAGCAGTGGTAAAAAAGTAAAAGTTTATTTCAAAGCTAGTGAATCAAGAAATGGTACTGTGGAAGGTAAAGCAAAGAAAATAGTGGTTCAAGGAAAACCTGTAAGTCCTGGTAAAGGTCATGGTAATGGTAATGGCAAAGGTAATAAGAAAAAATAAAAGTTAAGGAATCCTCACAGAAACGTGGGGATTTTTTTTACTCTATAGGAAATTATAAAATTTTAAAACTGTGGATAAGTTATTGATTAAATAAATATTCGAATAAAAGAAGTCTTTATAGAGTAAAAAAATGAAGGGGTTGTAGGGGAAGTATTCCCCTGCTGGTTTAAGGAGGGGGCTCAGCAACGACAGTTGCGTCGAGGGGAACCATAGGGTTCCCTAGCGAAGCGCGAAGCGCCTTTTTGATATAAAGAACAAAATCGTATTGAAAGTAAGATTTTTTAGAAGATTATATAAAAAATTCTAGCTTTTATGAAGTTTTAACAAAAAAAACCATAATTTATTAGGGGTGCTATCGTATATATTTATGCAAGTGGTAATATATATAATTTTGAAAAGAGGTGTAGATATGTTTAAAAACAAAATATTATTATTACTTACGTGTTTTTGTGTGTTTTTAACTTCAGTGGTGGTTAATGCAGAGGCATTAACAGCAAAAAACTTGTCTGACATGAATAAAATAATAGCGAGAAGACAAATTCAAAAAGTATTATCAACAGATGGATATGTAGCAGAAAAGAGTGGAGATTATATTATTGTTGTTGGTGAGAGCGAGGAAGGGGCATACAATGAGTTAATATTATTTATTGATGATGAAACAGAAATAATAGATACTAAAGGTAATAAACTAAGTAAGAATAAAATAAAAAACAGATCAGCTGTTGAAGTGGTTTATAAAGGAGAGGAAACAAATAGCTTCTTACCATGTGTAATTGCCAAAAAAGTGATTATTAAAGATGGGGTAGGAATAGAAGGAACTGTTTTAGATATAAGAAAAGCAGATAATAACAGCTATTATTATTTAACTATTCAAGAGAATAAAAAGAAGTATACTTTTATAATTAAAGAGAATACAAAATTAATTGATAAAGATGGAAATAAATTATCTATTTATGATATTGAAAAGGACATGAATATAGTAGGTATACACCATATGAATTCAACAACTAGTATCCCATCAAAATCTTATCCTTTTAAGATAATTGTCATGGAGGATATTAAGGAAAATAAAAATATACTTGAAGGAATGGTATATGATATTGTAGATATTAAGAATAAAACAGGGTCAAAGCTTAATAGAGAAGCATATTTAAGGGTATTAGGAAAATGTAAAACAGATGATATAAATGGAAAGCTAAATGTATATATAACTAAAAGTACTAATATTACTAATGAAAATGGAGTGAAAGTAGCTTTAAAAAATATTAAAAAGGGTAGTGTTGTAGAAATAATTTATACTACAAAATCAAGTGATAATAAACAGGGTACTCCTAATGCGGAAAAAATTATTATTAAGAATTCAAATGGGATTAAAGGAAATATTCTTAAAATAAGTGAATATGGAGAAAAGCCAAGCATATTAGTTAGTGGTTATCATCAAGGCAATAATTATACTCAAATGGAATTAATTCTAGAAAAGAACACTGAAATATTTGATATAAAAGGAAAAAAATTAAGTATTCATGATCTTAATAAAGGTATGCAGTTAGTAGGTATTCATGGTAAGGTTTCCACAAGTAGGTCAAAACATCAATCACTAGCCTATACAATAATTGTTACTAGTGAGGTTAAAGATACAAAAGTAACTGTTGAAGGTATGATTTATAATATTCCATATTCAAATAAAAAGAAGATATCAATTGTAGGAGAGGCATTAACAGAAAATGCACCTAATTATATTGATTTATATATTAATAGTAATACAGAGATTGTTAATGAAGAAGGACAAAAGTTAGGGTTAAATGAAATAAAAGAGGGTGCTGCTATTCACGCTGTTTTTGGACAAAAGTTATCAAATAATAAGATACCCACTGGCAAAGCTGAAAAAATAATTATCAAAAAAGCATTAGGGATAAAAGGCGAAATTATCAATATGAATTGTAAGGCAACCTTTATTGAGGTAGAAAAATCAGACAATCATTATGATAATATCATATTAAAAATAAATGATGATACAGAGATTGTAGATTTAGAAGGGAAAAAATTAAGTAAAGTTGATTTATGTAAAGGTACAAAGGTTATTGGAATACACAGTTTATCTGCAACAAGAAGTATACCACCTCAAACAGTAGCATATAAGATTATTGTTTTAGAGAAAGGAAAAGAGGAAATCGAGCATATAGTTGAAGGTATGGTTTACAAAGTATCTGATTACTATAAAAATCGAATATCAATTGTAGGAGAAGCTTTAACTGAAAAGACTCCAAACAATGTTCATTTATATATTGATAATAGTACTGAGATTATAAACGAACATGGAGACAGATTATATTTAGAGGATATTAAAGAGGATTATGTTGTTAAAGCTATCTTTGGAAAGAGGTTAACGAAGAACACTATACCAAGCCACAGAGCTGAAAAGATTATTATTAAAGATGCTTTATCTGTAAAAGGTGAAATCAGTGATACTAACGATGATAGAACATTGATTGAAATTGAAGAAGCAGAAAAATACTATGATAATATTGTATTAAAGCTTGATAAGAATACTGAGATTATAGATATTAATGGAGAAGAATTAAGTAAATCAGATTTAAATGAAGGTGTAGAAGTTATAGGTATATATAGTATACCTATAATAAATAGGAGACAATTTGAGTCATTAGCTTATAAGATAATAATTTTAGGACAAAGTGATTATGATGGCTATTATGACTATTATGACGACGATGACGATGACTATTATGACTACTACGATGATTATTATGACGATGATTTTATGTCAGAAATTTTTATAAAGGGATATTCATGTTTTTATGATGATTTCAGGGATATTATGATTCGAGTAATAAATCAATGCAATGGAAAAAGAGAAATAAATGAAGTAAATGAAATAATATTAGAAATTCTTGAACAACTGGAATAGTAAATGTTCAAGGAAAAGGAATCTCCACAGAAATGCGGGGACCTTTTTTGTAAATAATATACATCGGATATGAACAGAGCTTAATGTATTTCATAATCATGGAATTCCGCTTCTTACATGGAATGTAATGATAAAAATAGATGCAATAATTAAATTATGGAAGATTGGATATGACATTTTAATGGTTAAAAGTGACACTTAAAAATAAAAAATGAATAATTTGAGTGAATGTAGTGAAAATAACCTTATTATATGATATAATGGACTTAATTAAGGGATAAGAATTACGAGGAGGATGTTTTTATGAAAAGTAAAACCAAGAGTAAGGGGAGTAATAAACATGTAACAGCAATAATATTGCTATTAACTGTAGTACTAATGGCGTTAATTGCTAATTATATAGTTCTTCCAGTATACTCAATTAGCTATTTTGGAAGTATAATTTGTTTGATAATACTTTCAATACCTATAGGGGGAGTAATTTGGTTATACACAAAGAAGGGATTCTTAGCAGCTATACTACCAGGAATATTAATCCTTTTAATGGTATTTAACATAATTATTTCAACTGGGATAGTTAGTGGAGGAAAGAAAAGAGCTATTATTGGAGAAATCAAAAATAAAGAATTCTCTACTGAAATATCTCCGATAGATTTATCACAGCTACCAACAATTGATCAAGCTTTAGCTAAAAATCTTGGAGATAAGAAATTAGGTGAACAGGTGGCATTAGGAAGTCAGGTAACATTAGGTGAATTTACACAGCAGAATGTGAATGATAAACTATATTGGGTAGCACCGTTACTTCATTCAGGATTCTTTAAGTGGAATAGTAATAAAGAAGGTACACCAGGTTATATTATGATAAGTGCAACAAATCAGATGGATGTGAAATTGGTTCAAGAGGTAAATGGTGAGAAGACTAAAATTAAATATCAACCAAATGCTTATTTTGGAGATGATTTAGCAAGACATATATATTCAGCAGGATTTAAGAATATTGGACGTACAGATTATTCTTTTGAGTTAGATGATACAGGAAGACCATACTGGATAGTTACTAAGTATGAAAATACTATAGGATTCTCAGGTGCTAAGGTTACAGGTGTTATCAGCGTAGATGCTCAAACAGGAGAAATCAATGATTATAATTTAGATAATATTCCTTCATGGGTGGATAGAGTTATCCCTGTTGGTTTCGTTATGAACCAACTTGATGATTGGGGTCGATATATTCATGGGTGGTGGAATCCATCAGATAAGGATGTTGTTCAGACAACAAAGGGATACAATATTGTATATAATGATGGAGAATGTTTCTATTACACAGGTATGACATCTGCTGGTGCAGACGAGTCAACAATAGGATTTATGCTTACAAATACAAGAACAAAGGAAACAACTTTTTATAAGGTTTCTGGTTCTCATGAATACGCAGCAATGGAATCTGCTGAAGGGCAAGTTCAGGAGAAGGAATACTCAGCAACATTCCCTATACTAATAAATATAGATGGCCAAGCAACTTACTTTATGACATTGAAGGATAAGAAAGGTCTTGTGAAACTATACGCTATGGTTAACGTTAGAGATTATAGTGTAGTTGGTGTAGGTGAATCACTTAATAAAACTAAATCAAATTACATTAAAAAACTTAAAAATCGTGGTGATTGGCAGACACTTCAAAATAGTAGTGATGAGGTAACAGAAATTGGTACGGTTCATAGAATTGGAACATCTGTAATTGAGGGCACAACTTACTACTACATTGTAACAGTTGAAAATGGGGATAAGATATTTATCACATCTCTTAATATGAGTAGTGAATTACCACTTACAAGAGAGGGAGATAAAATAACATTCACATACTATAAGAATGAAAATTCTAGCATTGACCTTGTGAATTTTGATAACCTTGAGTTATCACAGATTAAATCTGAAGATGAGCAAAATATTATTGATGAAAATGATAAGTTAGAAGAAGAGAAAAAGAATTAGATTAAAATAAAGGAATCACCCTTGGGAGGAATACCTCAGGGGTGATTCTTTTATATAGTTTATATAGATAAATAGCTCGCTTTTTTAGAATAATGTTGAAAATACTTGATGAAATTTTTCAACATCTTTTTAAAAAAGAGAACTATTTAATTTTTTTTGTTGACCATTACGTTACGTAACCCATTACAATAATTTTGAGTAGGAATTTAACATCTACTTGTAGAATTAAATAATTATTGGAAGGTGAAGGGAATGGGGGAAAATAATATGTACAATGAAAATCAGTTATATACTGCTGGGAGATTCGCGCAGAAGGCAGGTGTATCATTAAGGACTGTAAGATATTATGATGAGAAGGGGTTACTTAAACCCACAAGCTATAATGAAGCTGGATACAGGTTATATGATGGAGAGAAATTTGAGAGGTTACAAAGAATACTAACATTAAAATATCTAGGCTTTTCCCTAGATGAGATAAAAGATCTTGTTGATCAAGAGATGAAGGTTGATAGAGCAATTCATATTCAGAAGGAAGCTGTTAAGCAGAAGATTTCACAGATGGAAAGTATTTTAAAGGCTTTAAATTCTGCAGAGGATATGTTCAATGGTGAATTGGTAGAAACTGATGAGATACAGTGGGAGAAATTCACTGATGTAATCAAGGCAATAAATTTAGAAGAACAGATTTTGAATCAATTCATAAATTCATCTAGACTTGAATGTAGGATAGACTTTCATGAGAGGTTTGGCCACGACAAGAGAGGGTTTCACAAGTGGATATTTGATAGAATAGATTTTGGAGATAAGAATATTAAAATACTTGATATTGGTTGTGGTGATGGAAGCATTTGGTTGAAAAATAAGGATAGAATACCTAAAGGATGTACCATAGTACTGAGCGATATGTCTCAAGGAATGATTGAAAAGGCGAAAGAGAATCTAAAAGGAGTAGATGGAGAATTCCAGTTTAGAATAGCTAATGTCAATAATTTGCCATTTAAGGATGAAGAGTTTGATATAGTAATGGTGAACTATGTTCTTCAGTTTGTAGAGGATAGAACTAAGGCATTTAAGGAAATTAAGAGAGCACTTAAAAAAGAAGGAACATTTTATACTAGCACATTTTCAAGGAAGCATATGAAAGAGCTGCGTGAAACACTTAGAGAGGTTAATGAGAATGTGAAACTCACACTAGGCGATACTACTACTAGGTTCGTAATTGAGAACGCTGAAGAACAGATTAAAGAAGTATTTTGTAAAGTAGAGATGGATAAATATGAAGGTTCTCTTAGAGTTGATGATACTCAAAGTATATTAAATTATATGTTCTCCACATCAGCCAATATTAATGAAGTGTTAAATAAAAAGGAGCTTAAAACTTTAAGAAATAAGTTTCAATCTGTAATTGAAGAAGAAGGGTATTTTCATATTACTAAGGAGACTGGTTTGTTTAAGTGTAGGAATCAACAGGAGCATGAAAAATAGCTATAATAATTGGAGGCATTATATGTATCAGCAAATGACAGAATTAAAAAATAGAATAAAAAATATAAATGGTGGTAAGGTTTTGGATATTGCAACTGGACAAGGTGTTTTTTTGAAAACGTTACTTCAAAATATAAATTCTTATGAGGTTGCTTTTGGCTGCGATATCTCAAAAGAAGATTTGGAAATTGCTAAAAATAATTTAGAAGATGAGAATGTACATCTTATATTAGGAAAGGAAGATGCTTTATTCTTTCTAGATGGTGAATTTGATTTGGTTACTATTTCAAATGGACTTCATCATTTTAAAAATGTTGACAGCATTATAAGTGAAGCTATTAGAGTTTTAAAGCCAAATGGTTTATTACTTATTAATGAAATGTTGTCTAATGATTTATCCGAACCACAATTAACTCATAAAAAATTTCATGATTTTTCAATGAGAGTTGGAAAGCTCTTTGGAGAGTCGGGCAATTCTACAGCCTATACAGATAAAGAGGTAAAAAGGTTATTTGAGATTGATAGGAATAGTTTAAAATTGATTGAACAATGTATACATGAAGAAGATAAAACAAACTTTATAAATGAAGAGGAAATAGAAAGAGTTAGTAAAGTAATAGACGAAAGAGTACATAGTATATCAACTTTATCGGAATATGACAAGTTAAAAAGAGATGGAGAGCAAATAAAAGCTAGATTAAGAGAATTTGGAATACACAGATCAAAGCATATTTTTTTATTGTACAAAAAGTAATAAATGGAAACTATCTTAACATTACTTTTGATAGAAGAAAAACAGAAATGTCACATATTATAAGTTCAATAGTAAAAGGTGTTGAGATAAAAGATCTTATTATTGAGGATATGAATGTTGAGGAGATTATTAAGAGTATATATGAAAAAAATAGTTGATGCTTAAATAAAGGATTATGAGTACAATTGTATTCATAATCCTTCAATTATTTATAAGCGTTGTTTATTTTTTTCATGTATCTAATTCATATTAAAAGACTCACCAAGATTTGATAATGCATCGCCAAATATAGCTTTTGTTAAGGTTTCATCAGCAACAACTTTCCACTCTCCATCAACTTTTTTACAGTTTATTTCAACTGTTCTTTTAGCGGAATTGAACTGATTGTCTTTAATAGCTTCTTCGATTTTTTTTGTAAGTTCCTTTTGTACTGCATCTTCATCTAAACCAGAGAAACTTAATGCAATAGCTTCCTGCATCATAAACCCTATGAACTCAGTGAAATCAATCATTTCGAGTTCAACCGTAGCTACAGCTTTATCACCATCTACCTCTGTATCAGTTATTTTGAATTTCATATCTGAAAATATTGGAGCGAATGTTTCATCACCTTCTGATTCATTAAACATATCAGTAGAACCAGTTATTGATTTAGAGATTTTATCTGTATCAAAATCTTTTAAAGCAGTTAGAGTAGTTTTTACTGCAGATGATGGATCATCACTTGAAGATTTTTGACCACAACCAACCATTAAGGTTAAAGTCATCATTAAAGCAATAGAAAAACATAATATTCTTTTCATTTCAAATACCCCCTTATATAATACATCAACATATATCATATACCAAAATGTGGATAAAATCAACAGAAATAAGATAAAATTACAATTTAGATAACTTTTCCTTTTTATATACGTATAGATGATATATGGATATATAAGGGTATTGATTTAACATTAGGTGTATGAAAATAAATTTTGGAGGTTTTGATATGAAAAAGAAGGTTTTGTTAGCTATTATGGTGGCTGTTACTTTCATTGTTAGTTCTTGTGGAAATAGTTCTAGAAATAATAATGCATTAAATAGTGTAAAAGATACTAATGATTATGAGGTTGCAAGCAATAGCATTATTAGTGAGGAAAGTACTCAAGGGAAAACAAATGAAAAAAAGGAAGAGAATGATAATGATGGTGCAACGGAGAATATTGCCTATGATAAGATTGATGAACTGGAAGTAAGTCAAAACATAGTAAATGAAAATATGGCAAATGTTAATTGTTCAAATGAAAAGAATAAAGCAGTTGTTAATTATATAAGTCAAAATAGCGAAGAATATGGAATATTTGAGGAGAATGGTATCAAGGGTGTCTCCACAGAGCCACTATCTACATTCTCTATTGATGTTGACACAGCATCATACAGTAATATGAGAAGATTTCTTATGGATGGATTGTTACCTCCTAAAGATTCCATTAGAATTGAAGAGCTGGTAAATTATTTCACATATGATTACAATGAGCCATATGGAGATAAACCTGTTGAAATATATGGAGAGATTGGGGAATGTCCTTGGAATTCTAATAGGTATCTTGCTAAGATAGGACTTAAGGCAAAGGAAATCCATATTGAGGAGACGAAGGAGAACAATTTGGTATTTTTAATAGATGTTTCAGGATCTATGGAAGATGAAGATAAGTTACCATTGTTAAAGAATGCTTTTAAAATGCTTGTGAAGAATTTAAGAGAGGAAGACAGAGTATCTATCGTAGTATATGCAGGAGCATCAGGGGTTGCGCTTATGCCTACCTCAGGAGCTAATAAGGAAAGAATAATAGAAGTTCTTGATAAGTTATATGCTGGTGGATCAACAGCTGGAGGAGAGGGGATAGAGCTTGCGTACAGTATGGCTAAGAATAACTTTATAGAGAATGGAAATAATAGGGTTATATTAGCAACGGATGGGGATTTCAATGTAGGAATGAGCAGTGAAATAGAACTTGAAAATTTGATTGAAGAGAAAAGGAAAGAAGGTATATTTCTTAGTGTGCTAGGCTTTGGAGAAGGAAATATTAAAGATTCAAAGATGGAAATTTTAGCAGACAAAGGAAATGGAAACTATGCATATATTGATTCAATAATGGAGGCAAAGAAAGTTCTTGTTAATGAGATGGGAGCTACATTATATACTGTTGCTAAAGATGTGAAGCTTCAGGTTGAGTTTAATCCTTCTAAAGTGAAGGGGTATAGATTGGTAGGTTATGATAATAGACGATTAAATAATGAAGATTTTAACGATGATACTAAAGATGCAGGGGAGATGGGGGCTGGACACACAGTTACTGCATTCTATGAAATAATACCATACGATTCAGAAGAAGAAGTTCCGGGAGTAGATTCATTAAAGTATCAGAAGAATGTAAGTAATGAGAGTAATGAATGGTTAAATGTTAAGTTGAGATATAAACATCCAGAAAAGAGTAGCAGTGAACTTATAACTAGAGCTATAGGAGAGGGGGAACTGAAGTATAATAATAGCACTGATTTTAATTTCGCAAGTGCTGTGGTGGAGCTTGGATTGATACTGAAGGATTCAGAATACAAAGGAAAGTCATCAGTAGATGATATTATAAACCGAGCTAGAAAAGGTAAGGGAATAGATGTAAATGGGTATAGAGCTGAATTTATAAAATTGGCTGAACTCGTTAAAGAGCTTAGGTGATTTTAAGTATAGAGAAAAGATCAAAATCCGTGATAACAGTGTACAAAACAATACTCATAAGTTACAATGATATGAGTTGAAGATAATTAATGTACAATTGAGGAGATGAGATGATGGATTACAGCAAAATGGAATTCAAAAAAGTTATTGAAAGAATAAATGCTTTATATAATAAAAGTAAAAATGAAGGGCTAACAGAAGAAGAAAAAAAAGAGCAGGCTGAGATAAGAAAATATTACATTAGTGTTATTAAAGGTAATTTCAAATGTAATCTCAATAAAGTTGAAAAAACTAATAAGGCAAGTTCGAATAAATCAAAATAGGGAATATAAACTATTGTTATTTAACCTCATTTCATGTTGAAATGAGGTTTTTTATTATTAATGAAATTAAAAAAAATTTCTTAATAAATTATCACATGTAATTGTGCGTATAGCAACTTATTACACGATTGTATAAAATTAAACCAGTTCAATTTCTTAATAGTGAAAAAGTTTAATGAAAAAGTATAAAAAATATATTTAGTTTTTTATTACTTAAAAAAATTTAAATATATATACTATTTTTGAAAATAAATGTTTATATATGGGTATGCTTGGGGTATAATGTATTATGTGTAAGGAAAAATTGTTTATTTGTTTTTGGGGGTACTATGAGTATAAATAAAAGCAGAAATAAAAGGATTCATTTAGTTATAGTTGGCTTTTTAATTGCAATAATAACATTCACCATAGCATATGGATTCATGCATATAAAATTAAGAAAGACTCAGGAAGAACAATTTAATTTTGTTGCATCTTCCTTTAAAATACCAATTGAAGAGTATTATAATATTGCTTCTGAAAAGGAAATGGAAATTGAAAGGCAGCTATATTATGTATTAAAAGACATGAATGAAGAATTGAAGGAAATTCCGTTTCAGCATATAAGTGATGAACTCATATTAGAATTGAAAGATAAATATGGACTAGCAGAATTAGCTTTCCTTGAAAGTAGGGAAGATGGCGAGATAATTATCAGTAAATCATCTATAAAAGATGAAGAAGGTACTAAAACATCAAAATGGGGATATTGGTTTGATGCATTCACTCAACTATTTGATAAAAAGGAAGTTTCAATAGGAAGAGGATACAGTAAAGGTGGATATTGGATAGGTCCCAAATCATATGCCTATGTTAATTATAAGCAGAATAAGATGAAAAAGTATTATAAATTTGCTTATTACTATAATGAAGAACAAGGATATTTAATAAACGGGATAATTGAAGAGGAAAAGTATAATGAATACGGAACAACTGCATTAAATAATCTATTGGATGAATTTACAAATAGAGTGGATGGTATTAATGAAATATGCCTTGTTAATGCAGAGTATTGGAAAGATTTTTGTGATAAAAAATCAAATGATCCTTTTGTTTTATATGGGAATATGATCCCTAGAGATTTTTTAGCTATGAACATATCCCCCTATGATATAAACCTTGAAAAAGATATGGAATTCATAAATACATCATTATATGGTAAAAAGGTGTGTGCAGTATTTATTCCCATAAGTAAGGAGTTATATATAAGTCTAATTTTGAAAAAAAACTTTTTCGCATATTATGACTTCAAGGTTCTGGCTATATTTTTATTGATATGCCTTATAATGAGCTTGAGTATAGGTGCATGTGTTAAAAATAAGCTTGAAAAGTATGAAAATCTACTTGAAGTTGAGAAGAGTAGGCTTGAGGTTATTGAGGAGTTCAAAGATGCTGTTTCTAATGTGCCAGATTGCATATTTAGATATAAAGTTATAGATAATAAAATGTATCTCACTTATAAGGATGGTAGAACCATATCAGATGAGAATTATGTGCCCTTAGAAGGGGAACTTATACCTATGGAAGATAAGATGGATTTGGATTTTATAAATAAGAATAAGACTAAATTGATGAAAGCATACATTCTAGGTGAGAAACAAAATTTTGAATATGTTATGAATGAAAAAATTGTAGATGTAATATTGATACCTATTAAAAACAAGACTAATGAAGGACATTGTGTTAGTGAAGTTGTGGGATTTGTAAATGACATTACTAAGTATATGAAGGATAATAAAGATTCTGTGTACAAGGCTTATCATGATGAGCTTACAGGTACATATAATAGATATATGTTAAATAAGGATTTTCAAAGCTTCAGAGAAGAATTTCAACAGTTTGAACTTTTATATCTGGATTTGGATGGATTTAAATGTGTAAATGATAAGCTCGGTCATAAAACTGGTGATAAAATACTAAAGAATATAGTTGAGAGACTTAAGGGAGTACTTGTAGAGGAGAGAATATACAGAGTTGGAGGAGATGAATTCGTTATTCTAGCAAAATATAGTGACAAGGATGAGAATTCTAATTTGGTACAAAAGATAATAAACTCTGTTAAGATGAATATTGATGTTGAAGGGGATTCCATCGAGTTAGGGGTAAGTGTTGGAAGAGCAAAGTACCCAGAAGATGGAACAACAAGAGAAGAATTGTTGAGAATTTCAGATGAGAAAATGTATTCAGTTAAAAATTTAAAGAGATAGTTATAAAACAACACCCTATGGTTCCATAGGGTGTTGTTTTATAAAGAAAAAGCATTGCATACAATAAAAATGATAAGTTATAATAATCATAAGGTAAAAAAAGGAAGAAGGTGTTTGTTATGGGAGATAATATTGATAAGAGAGATACCAACGGAAAAGATGAAGAGATAAAAAATGAATCAATACATGATGAATCGATACAAGAAGAAACTTTACAAGATGAAGAGAAGAAGGATATAGTCAAGGTTGAAAATGAACTCATTATTATTGAGAATACAGAAAAACACACTTTTTTCAGCTATATTAGTTTATTGGTGAAAGGAGATGTGATTAAAAAGAGTATTATTAGCGCTATTGTAGCAATAATGATATCCTTAGTTCTCAGTTTTTGTACATCTAATTTTTTCATGGTAGGAGTAAATGAATTTTTAGAAGGAGAAGAAAAAGCATTTCAGGAGATGAGTATAAAGAGTAATGTTAGGATAAAATCTCTAGATATTTATAATTTGAGCTATATGAACAGAGGAAAATTGGATTATTCTATTAAAAAACTTGACAGTAGTGGATCAGTTTCAGGAGGAAAGGTAGATATTAAAATATCTATTATGATGCTTCTACTAATACCATTTATAGCTTTTGGTATTAGTAATATACCTCTTTATAGAAATAAAAATTCAACAAGGGAGAATCTAAAATATTACATTGCTACATCGATTTTCGTAAGTGTCTTTTCTACTGTATTTATTATTCTTTCAATTAAGAATGCATCTTTCAGAGATGATATATATTTGAATATACACTTTATAGCAAAATTTGCATATGATTTCTTGGGAAATATACTTAACGTATTTATTGTTTCATTAGTAATACAGTTAGTGTACAGTAAGATTATAAAGAAAGAAAGAGGAAACATATTCAAAAGAGAATCAGTTAAAGAAAGTATAGATGCTATTAAAGGGGTATTGAAGGATACTTTATTATTAGCGGTTGTACTTGGAGTAATCATATCTGTTTTCGGTGGATTATATATGGGAGGGAGTAATGAGAACAACATAAATTTTATGGAGCTAGTTGTGTTCATTCCAAATATAATAGCATATATATTTTTGTTCTTGTTTGGAATCCCCTTTAAGGGTGAAGCATTTGGAAATCACTTTAATGTTAACCACCTTGAGGTGACAAAGAAGGTTCTGAATGAATCACCTATAAAAAGTGAATATATTGTGATAATAACAATACTAATAGCAATTTATATAGGTTTAAGTCTTATTAAGAATTTAAGTAAGCTATCTAAGAAAAAAAGTCTTTTAAAGTATGGTATTTTCTTGATGATTATTTCAGGGATAAATGTATTCATAGCATATATCTCAAGTAGCTATGGAAGATTTACAGGAGATATTAATAAGTTTCTTGAGATCTTTAAAAAGGTGTCGGTGATAAAAGATACAAGACTTATAAGTAGAGGGGTCTACTTAGGCAGCAATATATTGTATGCACTTGTAAGTACAGTTATCTTATGTGGAATTGCAATTGGTGTGCATATATTGATTTCAAAGGTCTTGAAGCAAGAAGAGTATTTAAAAAAACATAAAAAGAAATTTACCATGATTAAATTGGGGAGTGTTATAGTTATTGCTTTGGCAACTGTAGGTGTTTTACTTTTAATGAGAGGGGATAAGGTATTTGCTAATAATACTACTGCACAAGAAAAAATAACTCAACGGGAATATAAAAAGTTTGAAAAAATAAGTGCAATATCCAATGATGAATTTATTGTTTTAGCTGGTAATACTGTGTACTCAGTAAATGGGGGAAAGGTGAAAATAATATATTCTACATACAGTGATATTATAGATATATCTGTAGGGGAAGAGGGGCATGTTTTAATTCTTAAAGCTCCAGAAGATATGGTTTTGATAAATAAAAAAGGTAAAGAGATTTATTCTGATAAGGTAAAAATGGAATATGAATTTATCAAGAATAATAAATTAGATGATAGAGTTAGTTGGGATTATGACAAAGGGGTTGTAGTGTTTAGAGGAGAAGCTTTTAGACAGATTAATATTAAAAATGGAAGTGTAAATGAATTTAGTGATAGTGAAATGTTTAAATCACAATCTGAAGAACAGCTTAGTGAGATTAAAAAATTTACAGAGAATAATGAGGAAATGAAGAATTTTAGAATAGTTCAAATTGATAACAAGAGAGAGATTATGCTGGTGGAGAATATGAAAGGTGGAGGTTATTTTATATTCAACACCAATACCATGGAAGGTATTAATGTGAGTCAGGATATTATCTTCTTGCTTGCTGAGTATGAGGAGGGGAAGAAGTGATTAAGAATCTAAAGTTTGCAATAAGTTTAATGTGTATAGTACTTTTATTTTCTTCCTGTGGTGCAAAAGTGAGTTCGAATTTTATAATAAAGGAAGATGGTGGAGGAAAGAGAATTGTTTCTGCCAAAATATCGCATGATGATATGAAGAAGGTGAGAGGGGGAGAAGAAGCTCTCATGAAGGTACTCAAAGAGAGTAAACCTGATGATGTAAAGCTATATAAGGTAGCTGATGAGTCTGATGTTATATTGAAGTTTGAAGTGGAGTTTAATGAAAAAACAGAGTATGGGAAAAAAGTTCGAAAGATAATAGGAAAAGAGCACGAGTTTGAGTATGATTATTACGAAGATGCTTTTAGAAAAAACTTTGTAATGTATGAGGAGAATATCAATTATGACCTTATTAAATGGGCTATCGATGCAGTTGAGAGGGCTGAAATAGTAAAAGGGGATTCCAAGGATTTTTATGAGATGGGAGATACAACAGTGGAAACACCGCTTGGGAAATTTACCTTTAGTGGAGCTATTAAGATAGCAGAAAAATCCGAGCATTATATTGAAAATATCAATGTAATAACTAAGTATAAAGATATTGGGGATTTAAATAGAAGGATAGAGATAATATTTAATAAAGAGATACATGACAATATGGATGAGGTAGAGCTATTAAAATATTTCAATAATATTCTCCCGGGATTTGAGAGGCATACATCAGATGAAGAAGTAATATATATGAACACAATAGATATGGTAAAGAGAGATGAAACATACAAACAGATGAATTCTCTTACAGGGGATACTCATAAGCTTCTCATAAAGAGGGGAGAAGAGGAGAATGTTTTTGCTCAGCAGAATAATTTTAAGGAAAGTTTTTCTTTGAGCAATATATCAAATAATCCAGGCACTAAGGTTAGAATAAATTATGCATTGATTTATCCAAAGGAATATGAGTTGAGTAGCAATGGCGAAGAGGAGATATCTAAAGAAGAATACGATGAGAAGCATGATATGATAAATATAAAGTTTTTCAATGAGGTAGCTGTTGATGTAAATATTGATAAAAGTATAAAACTTAAGAGTATTGATTATCATATAGATCTTAATAGTAAGGGTGATGTAACCAAAAGATCTAATTATCTTTTTAATAAAGAGGATTTAAAACTGGTTGAGACGGAAATTGAAGAATTCTTTAAAAGTATTAATAAAGGTAGTAAAAAGTATGAGAGTAGAGATGTAATAGGATTTAGAATCATAGAAGAAAAGAAGTTAAACAATAAGGTTAACATGAAATCAGTAGAGTTGAATAATGAATTACTTCAAGTTTGGGATGGAAAAGGAGCACACATAAATAAGGAGCTTATAAATATTTATGATTGTACATTTATTAGCGATTTTATGGGAGCAAGCATGCCAACAGATAGGATAGAATATACAATAAGTATTCCTGAAAGATTCTATGTAGAATATGGAGAATTTAATGGAAGGGAATTTAAGGATGGGGAACTTTTCTCTTTTGAGAAAGATAAAAAAGAAATTAAATTTGAACTTAATAGTGAGCTTGAGGATTATAATACATTGAGTAATATTACTATGAGGCTAATTGTTTCAAGAGAGAAAAATATAATCGCATTTATATTATTTGGAACACTAATGATTATGTTTATTGGATTCGGAATAATTTTATACAAAAGAAGAAAGAAAGAAAATTTAGAATGATTATTACTATGATGCTTGTGATAAACCTGTACAGCATATTGTGGAACAGTAATGACCCATATGGAGGAAAGCAAATGAAGGTATTAATTACAGGATTCACTCCCTTTGGTGGAGAGAGTTTAAATCCAGCTTATGAAGCTGTGAAGTTATTAAATAATGAAATTGCAGGAGCAGAGATTGTAAAAGCTGAAATTCCTACTGTTTTTAGAGAGTCTATAAAATGTTTAGAAGAAATTATTGAAAAAGAAAAACCTGATATTGCAATATGTATTGGTCAGGCTGGTGGAAGATTTGAGATTTCTATTGAGAGAATTGCAATAAATCTAGATGATGCTAGAATTCCTGACAATGAAAATAATGCTCCAATAGATGAAGTGATTTTTGAAGATGGAGAAAATGCTTATTTTGCAAAATTACCTATAAAAGCTATGGTAAACGAGATTATTGAGGAAAAAATTCCTGCAGCTGTATCTAATTCTGCTGGTACATTCGTATGTAATCATTTGATGTATGGATTGCTTTATTTAATTGATAAGAAATATCCTAATATGAAAGGCGGATTTATTCACGTGCCTTTTATACCTGAGCAAGTAGTAAATAAGAGAAATATGGCAGCTATGGCACTTGATGATATTGTTAAAGGGTTAAGCTGTGCTATTAGAGCAGCTGTGGAAAATGATGAAGATATTAAGAAAACTGGAGGAACAATTTGCTAAAGGGGTAATTTTATATAAGTAAGAACCAAGCAACTTGGTTCAGGTTGTTAAAAAAGCCCAACTTCATCAGCACTAAGACTCGCTGTACAGCTCGCTAGTCTTGTGCCTTGAACTTGGGCTTTTTAAACGCCTGAAATTCTTAAGAAAGAAAACAGAGGCTACTGACTTTTTTACTCTATAGGAAATTATAAATTCATAAACTTTTCAATATCTTTAGCAATAAGATCCAATGAACTTTTCCAAAAATCTTTTGATGTAATATCGATATTCATCATTTTTGCAACATCAATAAGATTATTCTTACCTGTAGCAGCCAATAGATTGTCATATTCTTTAACAAACTCATCGCCACGTTTAAGATACTCTGCATAAAGACCTTTAGAGAATAGAAGTCCGAATGCATATGGGAAGTTATAGAAGTTATATCCGGCTGAATAATAGTGTGGTTTGCATATCCACATGTATGGATGTAAGTATTCAGGATCTAGTCCATCACCATATGTTTCTTTTTGTGCTTCAAGCATAATTTCTTTTAATCTTTCAACTGATACAGAACCTTCTTTTCTCTCTTCAAAAACTTTTGATTCGAATAAGAATCTACTCATAATATCAACAATTACTTGAGCGTTACCTTGGATGTCATTTTCTAATATTACAAAGGACTCTTCTTTTGAAGCTGTTTTTAATGCCGCGTTTGTAACGATAGTTTCACAGAAAATAGAAGCTGTTTCAGCTATAGGCATTGGGTAATGGCTATTAAGTGAAATCTCATCAACAAGAGAAGAACCATGATATCCATGTCCAAGTTCATGTGCTAATGTAGTTACATTAGAGAAGCTTCCATTAAAGTTTGATAATATTCTGCTCTGTTTCAAATAATGAAGATTAGAACAGAAAGCTCCACCACGCTTACCTTTTCGAGGTTCAGCATCTATCCAATTACTATCAAATGCATGAGCTGAATAATCACCTAGTTTTTTACTGAATGTAGAGAAGTTCTTAACAATGAAATCTCTAGCTTCTTTATAAGTATAAGTCATGTTTGCTTCACCCATTGGAGCAAATAGTTCGTAGAATGGCAATCCATTTTTATGACCAAGAAGTTCAGCTTTCTTTTTAAAGTATTTTCTGAAAGTTGGTAGACTTTCTTTCATAGCTTCCATCATTGCAGTTAGGGTAGCTTCATTCATTCTAGATTTTTGAAGTGTAACAGCTAGAGGGGTAGAATATCCTCTAAGTTTACTTTCTGTGATAACTTCACCTTTTATTCCATTTAGTGAAGCAGCAACTGATTCATCTATTTTTTTATATGATTCTAATTCAGCTTCATAAGCTTTTTTTCTCTTTTTACTATCTTTATCATATGCCATGTTTCTAACAACTGAAAGTGGTAGTTGTTTATTTTCACCATCAACTTCAATATCAACTAAAAGGTTAGATGTTAAATTTCCTTGAAGTTTTGACCAAGCAGTAGAACCAGTTGTTTTCATTTTTGCGAGAACTTCTTCTTGTGTATCATCAAGAAGATAAGATGCATTTCTTTTGATTTCATTAAGATAGAATGAGTGAACTTTTAATACATTAGACTGTTCAATCAGATTGTTTAAATCATCTATTCCACCTACCCATTTTTCAAATAAAGCTTCAGTTTTCGCAAGTTCAGCTAGTTTATTTGATAGTTGTTCCATAGTCTTATTTGCTACTTCATTTTTAACATCAACGCTAGAGCTTAAACTAGCAAAGCTATATAGTCTGTGTACAAGATGTTCGAATACATTAGCGGATTTAAGGTACTCTTCTAATTTTTCTTTAGTGTTATCATAGTTTTTACAATTAGTCTCTACCCATGAAATATTCTCTTTAATTGATTGATCTAAATTACTCATGTCATTTTTAAAAGCATCACTTTCAAAAGATGTGTAGATTTCATTAAGACTCCATCTCATATCCATATATGTATATTCCTCCGTAATTATAAGATTTTATATATTATTAAACAAGTTATTGAAAGGGTATATATATATTATGATAACATTATTAAAAAAATATTTCTATTATAGAAATATTTTCATTTGTAAAAAGCGTAGCCTAATATTATATAGCTTTAGGGTTATAATAATTATATGGGACATATAAGACATGTTTAAACTGAGGGATGAAAAACTATAAGATTTAATGGTTTTCATCCCTCTATTTTTGGAGGATATTTGTAAAATGAAAAAATTTGTTTTTATTTCTGATTTTGATGGAACAATTAGTAATAAAGATTTCTATATGCATGTGATAGAGAAATATCTTAAAGAAGACGGGGAACGGCAATACGCTAGATGGAGAAATGAGGAGATTTTAGATATTGAGTTCTTGTCTTATGTATTTACAAATATTGATGCAGATGAAGAAGAAATTTACAAGGATATTATTGCCTTAGAGATTGATCCAGATCTTGAGGAGTTTATAAAATATATTAAGAGTCAAGGTGGTGAGTTTGTAATATTAAGTGCTGGAAGCACATATTACATCGATATTTTATTGGAACATTGGAGTATTGAAGGAATAAAAATATACTCTAATAATGCTGTGTATAAGAATAGAGGAATACATTATGATATTGATCCAACTAATGAATTTTATTCTGAAAGATACGGAATAGATAAGAAGAAAGTGGTTGAAAAATTTAAGAGGGAATATGAGACTCTATATTATGCTGGAGATAGCATGCCTGATTTTGAAGCTAGCCTTTTGTGCAAAAAAAGGTTTGCAAAGGGAAGATTGATTGATATTTATAAGGAAAAAAACGTTGATCATTATGGGGTTGAAAGTTTCAAAGAAATATTAGATATTCTGAAGAAAGAAGGGATATAATGAAGGAGACGCTTTGTAACGTCTCCTTTATTGTTAAAGCTATTTAAGTTTAAAGTTTTTAATTTCAGTTAACATTTGCTTCGTCATATTGTTTAACTCAAGAGCAGACTGAGCAACTTCTTCAGTAGAAGCAGTCATCTCTTCAGAAGCTGCTGATATTTCTTGAGAGGATGCAGATACCTCTTCTGATACAGATGAAGCATCTCCTACATTCATGAGAATTATATTTTTATCATTATTTATTTTTGAAGCAGATTCGGATACTGAAACTATCTTAGGAATTATAGTTTGAATAAGCCCATTTATTGAATTGAAGGATTCAATAGTATGATCAATATCTTTATCTTGTTCATTAAGGTCAAGTTTTACTGCCTCTGTTGAAGACACCATAATTTCAGTATCATCTGAGATATTTGAAATTATAGAATTTATTTTCTCAGAGAATTCTTTAACTTGTTCAGCTAGATGACGTATTTCATCCGAAACAACTGCAAAACCTCTACCAGCCTCTCCAGCTCTAGCGGCCTCAATCGCTGCATTAAGAGCAAGTAGATTTGTTTGATCTGCAATATCATTTATCAAGCTTGTTATCTCAGTGATATTATTGATATTACCGTTAAGGGTTGTAATTTTTATTATTAAATCATCAAAGGTACTAGTAACATTTTGCATGGAAGCTTTAAGGGTAGACATATTCTGATTGCTAGAATTGGCTTCAGTTTGAATATCTAATGAGTTATCCTTAACATCGTTAAGTGACGAGTGTATACCCTCGATTGCGTAGCCGAAATCTTCTATAGAGTCAGAAACGCTTGTTAAGTTCTGAGCTTGAGAAATAGCACCTTGCGCCACATTACCTATTGAGTTAGCAACATTTTCAGAAGATGATGCCATTTCTTCTGAAATAGAAGATAGGTTTTGTGATTGAGCATCAATGGAATGTGTTTTTTCCTTAAGGATTTTCATCATAGATGAAATATTTTCAATACTATCCTTCAGTGTTTCTTTCATAAGGCCAAATTCACTTTTAGAATTATGAGAGATATCCATTGAGAAATTACCCTTTGATAATTCTCCTAACAATGAATTCATATCTTTAGTATTTACTCTTAAACTTTTAATAATTACATATGAGATTATTACTTGAATAGTGAAAGTAACTGCAAATAATATTATGAAAAGCATAGAAATAATTTGCCATATAGATTCCGTATCTTTATTGATCCTACTCATAGCATTTTCATTAACTTCAAGAAGGTTGAATATACATGAATCTATTTCCTTACTATAATCTATTAGTTTAAATTTGTTATTTGAAATACGGTTAATGTCAAATCCATCTACTACGTTATAAAATTTATGATAGTTTTCTTCTAAAGAATTGAAGATTTCACTTTCTTCTTTAGTTAACGAAGAATTTTTGTAAGCTTCTAAATTTTCTACAGCTATTGAATTTTTTTGCATAATTACTCCGCTATATTTTTTTATGTCCTTACTTTCTGTAAAAGCTATAGCGTGAATAGATTTGTAGCTACTACTAACTTTGCTAAGGTAGATAAGTGGTTTAGCTCTGTCTTCATATAGAGTAACGGACTTATCGTGCATTCTTTTCATGTTAGTAAATCCAAAAAAACTCATTAATGCTGAGAAAGATATAGAAAGAATAACCATTAATAAAAGAACATTACTAATTTTAACCCTGTAATAAAATTTATCCTTGTTTTTTTTCAACTGAATCCCCTCCTAATATATATAAATTTCATACTATTTATCCTTAATATATATTTATCGAGCATATTATGAAAAAATTAATACGGTATTCGTAATAAATTTTAAAAATTTCGAAAAAACTTTAGTGTGATAATGTAAAAATGTGAAAATAGGATGATTTTTATGGGTTAAGGTTTATGAAAAAATATGAATTTATAAAAAAAAACGAGTTTCATGCGCTTTGCTAGATTCAAGAATTAATAATTTCCTATAGAATAAAAAACAAACCCATAAATGTATTAAACATTTACAGGCTTGTCTACTTAATAATTATTTTTAATATAGTTTGCTGCTTTTTTTACAGCATTTTGATGATTAGCATCAACTCTGTTACTTCCATGGGTTTTACTGCCCTTGAAGTGTATATCAATTACACCATGCATATTATTGTTTTTAACAGCATCAAGATTAGTTCCACCACGATAACCACCGCTTCTCCAACTAGTGTATGCTGTAGCTTTAGCTCCATCATTACCAGCATGAGGATATGCAGCCATTGAAGCGGGAATAGCATAACCATTATAGAAGACAACTATAGGTCTTCTTTGCCATGTCCATGAACCACCAAGTATAGATTTAAGAGTCGCTGTATCTCCCTTTGTCAACGTTTCACAATCCGCGTGGTTTGAACCATATGTTTTTTTTGCATTAAAGGTTGTCCCAGAATTTATATCTAGGATTTTAATGGTGCTTCCGTGAGGCACTTTGTTTTTTACTGTACCAAACCAAGTCCAATCAAGTGTTGAAGTGTTATAGGCTCCAGTAGAAGGAGCTTTTTCAGCTGGTGCTGAAGCAGGTTTAGATTGAGTATTAAAAGTGTTAAGTTGTGCAACGGTACGTCTCCCTACAATACCGTCTGCTGATAAACCAGAATCACTCTGAAATGATTTAACAGCTTTTAAAGTTAAGTTACCATAGTAACCAGTTGGATTAACTGTGAGATAACCCAATTCATTAAGGCGTTGTTGAAGTGAAGTAACTGTAGAATTTCTATAACCCTTCTTCAAAAATATGTTTGAAGACAGTTTTACATCAGCAAATGCAGTACCAGCCGATATAAAGCAGAAGGCTAGAAATCCAGTGACTATTTTTTTGATCATGTAATCCCTCCAGAATTATCTTTCGTTCATACTCCCTCCTTATATGATATCATAAAGTTTTATTGGAAAATTGGAAAATAGGGAATTTAATACTGGGAGATTAGAGGATATAAATCAAAAAATAAAATAAAAAGTATAAAAATGTAATAATACTTGGTAGTAACTGTAATGGTGAGGGGGAGGGGGGAAAAATATAGTTGGTAGTTGACAGTGGAGAGTGGAGAACGATGGAGGTTTCTTCCTTTCGTCAGAAACTATATTTTATTGTTATTATGACAATAGGATTTTACTGATTTTATCTGAGATAAAATATTGTATTTAGAACACAATGTTTCATCAATAATGAAAGTGTAAAAAACTCGTGGGTTTCAGGTATTTGGAATTAAGTGGTTTTATGGTAAAATTTAAACATAACGCAAATAAGAATAATTATGCTAATTTCTAATGGACGAACTGAGGGTGTTTAGAATTTGGGGTCATTTAATCTAGATACTGATATTAATTTATTGGAAGTTTGATATTAAGGAGGAAAATATGGAGGTTAACATTAAAGATATTTCTTATATGTTTTGTGAATTTTGGGAAAAGGGACAAGGGATGAACTTTGATCAACAAAAACAGCTATGGAAAGAATTATACCAGGAACCAAACAAAGAAATTTTTCAACACTTTGAATTCTTATTTAAGATGAGTGACAAAAATTATAATATTGATGACAATTTAGAAAAGTGTTTTCAAGAATATGAAAAGTCATATGAAAAGATAAAATCCTTAACAAATATATCTGATAATATTAATAAAGTTTGCAAAAGGTGTAGTGAGATTTTTGAGATAAATGATATAAAATTGAATTTTATTACCATTATTGGATTGTGCTCAGCAAATGCTTTTGTAACAGGGTTCAATGGAAGAACAGCATTTTATTTTTTAGAGAAAATGCTTAAAAAAGAATATATTGATATATTATTAGCACATGAAATAACTCATCTGTTTCATTTTTCACAGTTAGTTAGTGAAAATTATGAATCAACCCTTGCTGATAGTATATTTATAGATGGATTAGCATGTTTTGTTTCAAATTATTTATATCCAGGATTTACACTATCAGAATATTTGTGTTTTGATTCTGATTGTCAAGAGTGGCTATCAGAGTGCAATAAGCAATTTAATAATATAAAATCTGATATCATACATAATATTCAAAGTACAGATTTTGTTTATTTTAAAAAATATTTTATGGGGGATAACTCAATTAAAGATGGAATTCCAACAAGGATAGGATATTTTATTGGATACTGTATAGTTGAATGGTTAAATAAAAAATATACGCTTCAGGAAATGATAAGTTGGCAACAAGACCGGATTATAAAAGAAGTCAAAGGTGCATTGACTAAGATACTATAGAATATGAAGGGGTATATTCATTTCATCTTGAATGATATTTTGTAACTTTAATATAATATTTTATACATGGATAAAATGAGTAAAAAACCATTGTTCTTTAGACCAATAAAAATATAGGTTCTGCCCAAAAGGGCAGAACCATCCTTCATTATCCATTATACATTTGCAATAAGCCTTAGCTTATTGCATAGAAACGTGATCGCCACGTCCCATATCAACCACATAACCTACAGAGTTTATTCTTCCTTCTATACATTTTCTGCAATGAGCTGCCTCATCACCTGTACAGATTTTATCTTTGTATAATTCATATTTTTCTCTCACACTGACAGGAGATAGGTTAGGCATAACAACATTTGCTCCTACTGAAAGTGCTTTTTCTCTACCCTTTGGATCTAAAGTACCAAGGGCTGTTGTTGAAGGTAGAAGAACATCTGGTAAAAGTAATCTAGTAAGTGATAACATAACCATAGTATCTTCTACGGTACCTCCTTTACATTCACCAATAGGCGTTTCAGGATGAGGAATGAAAGGTCCGATTCCAATCATATGAGGTTTTAACTCTTTTAAGAAAAGAAGATCATCAGCTAATGCAGCGTTATCTTGGTTAGGAAGTCCTACCATGAATCCAGCACCAGTCTGGTAACCAATTTCTTTAAGTTGATTTAAACATTGTCTTCTATTGTCATAGCTCATTCCAGGATGAAGTGAGTCATAAATTTCTCGAGTAGCTGTTTCGTGTCTTAAAAGATATCTATCAGCTCCTGCTTCATACAGTTTTTTGTAACTTTCATAACTTCTCTCACCTAGTGATAGGGTTATAGCGCTATCAGGATGTTTGTCCTTTATGTTTTTAATAAGATCTACTAAAAGTTCATCTGTATAGTAGTTATCTTCTCCACCTTGAAGTACAAAAGTTCTATAACCAAGTTTATATCCTAGGTCAGTACATTGAAGTATTGTATCAGGATTTAATCGGTATCTATCTACATTCTTATTACCATGCCTAATTCCGCAGTAATTACAATTTTGTTTACAGTAATTAGAGATTTCAATAAGACCTCTCATGTAAACAGACTTTCCGTAGTGTCTTTCCTTAGCCTCTTTAGAATGTTTGAAAATATATTTTCTCCATTCATCATTAAGGTTATCAAGTACATAAACCAACTCATCTTTAGTAAGGTTATTAGTACTTATTAATTTATCCAATATCTTTTTCATAAAAAGTCTCCTTTCAGATAATACCATTATCAGAAGTAAAATATAAAACTATATGAGTATATTTTAATATATAACTAAAGATTTTTAAATAACAATTATTATGAAATAAAAAGCACAATACTTAGGGGGGAAATTATCCCTAAACACATATTTCATGAATTAATTATAACCGAAGGTTTGATAAATTTAAATATTTAGTGTTAAAGAATAATTATTATTGAAGTGGAAAAAATCTTGTAATTATGGTATAATATTTAGAGAATCGAATTAAATTAGTTGATAATGGAGGGTTTTATGGGGATAAAAGGTAGAAGGGAATTGATTTTAAAAGGAAATCTAAAGAAAGCAATAATTCTCATTTCACTTCCAGTGATGGTGAGTAATCTTATACAGACACTTTACAATTTAATTGATACTTATTGGGTAAGTAAATTAGGTGGAACGGATTTGGCTGCAATGAGTTTAGTATGGCCAATGAGTTTTCTTATGATTGCAATTGGCGTAGGATTTAGTGTGGCAGGAGCATCTTTAATATCTCAGTATATTGGAGCAAAAAATTATGAGAAAGCAAAGAAAGTAATAGGTAATTTATTAATAATATCTGCAGTTTTATCTATAGTGTTAGGAGCTGTTGGATATTTTGCAGCACCGACTATATTGAAATTATATAATCTCAATAATGAAGTTTATATAAGGGCATTAGGATATATTCAGATAATATTTATGGGATTACCAACCATGTTCTTTATGTTTGTGTTTAACTCAATAAAGCAGGGGGAGGGAGATACTGTTTCACCAATGATATTCGGGGGAATATCAGTTGCTATGAACATAATTCTAGATCCAATATTCATTTTTGTGTTTGATATGGGAATAGAGGGAGCAGCGTGGGCTACAGTAATCTCAAGAGGGATAATCGCATTTATTTCAATAGCATCTCTTTTCTTTTGTAAGGGTCCCTTGAGATTAGAACGAGGTGATTTAAAGAAGGACGGGGCAGTTATATTAAAAATAGTAAAAGTAGGACTACCATCATCTTTAGGACAGTCAATGTCGGCACTTGGATTTATGGTTCTGAATGGATTTATAATATCTTTCGGAGATAATATAATGGCTGCATTTACTGTAGGAAATAGAATAAATTCACTTGTTCTAATGCCTGCTATGGGGATAGGAAGTTCTCTAGCAGCTATAGTAGGACAGAATTTAGGGGCAGATAATGTAAAGAGGGCAAAGAAGGCTATTTGGGAAAGTGTTAAGATTTGTACTATATTCATGGTTATTGGTGGAATTATTGTGTTTATATTCTCCAATGATGTTGTTAAAATATTTGCTGATAATCCTGATATAATTGAACCAGGGACATATTATCTTAAACTGATTTGCATGTCATTACCTTTGGTTGGATATTTTCAGATTTTTATAGGTACATTCCAAGGATCAGGACATACACTGAGTGCCATGATAATTATGATGGGGAGATTGTGGTTATTAAGAATTCCTATGATAATATTATTAACAAGGTTTGAAGCGCTAGGAGAAAAGGCTATTTGGTTCTCTATGGTGGGGAGTAATTTCTTTATATGTTTGATTGGATTGGGAATATTTATGACAGGGAATTGGCAAAAGAAAATTATTAAGGGTGAACCTGAGGAAATAGAAAAAGTTGAAACCGTTTAGGTTTATTAATATAATAAGTATTGATAGTTTAAGTATTCTCCTGTGAAAATAGGAGAATATTCAGTTACTAAAGAAAGTGCAAAGAGTGTGCTGTTTTGGAGGAGATATTTATATGAAAAAGATAGATTGGCATGTGAAGTTTGGAGTAGGATTAGTCTTGCTTTCGGTTGTATTATACTCATTGCATTATGTGATTTTTCATGATCCACATCATTTATTTATTTTTATGTTAGGAGAATTAGCATTTTTGCCTCTTGAAGTATTTATTGTAGGATTGGGACTTGAAAAGATTATGGAGAAGAGAGAGAAGGCGCATTTAATTGAGAAATTAAATATGATTATAGGGGTATTTTTCACAGAGGTTGGAACAGAGCTTCTTGAAATGCTGACACTATGCGATTATAAAATGTGCAAGTTCAAGTCTAATCTTAAAATCACTAAGGAATGGACTGATAGAGATTTTAAAGAAGCAATTGAAGTGAGTAAAAACTATAATTTCCAAATAGCCTTTGAGGAAAAAGATCTTCTTGATATTAAGAGATTTTTATGTAGTAAGAGGGATTTCTTGTTAAAGCTTCTGGAGAATCCAAATATCTTGGAACATGATTCTTTTACATATTTCCTTACTGCTGTATTCCATCTGGAAGAAGAACTGAATTTTAGAGATATAAGTAATCTTTCCCATGAGGAGAGTGAACATATCAAAGAAGATATTATAAGAGTATATAGCTCCATAATAGGGCAGTGGCTTTTATATATGAAACATTTAAAAGGACATTTTCCATTCTTATTTAATAGTGCATTAATGATGAATCCATTTACAAGAGAATGTAATTAGTCAATTTATTTTAGACCTAAAAAAACACAAACACTAATTGTTTGTGTTTTTTTTTACTATATAAAATTAAAATTGCATGGAAAATATTGAAGGTAAATTGAAAAATATGGTATAATTAAATGAATGTAGAATGAATTGGGGGGGGTAAAGTGTTAGAAGATTATTTCTTGTTTAGTGGAATTTTTAAAAATAACAAAATAGAAATTTGCGTGGGGTTTAAAAAGGGGATTAAAGATAGTGTTATTGTAAAGAAAATCAACAAAATAGAATGTAGTGATGATGTACTCTCCTTCATGAAAAATGAATTATTTGCCCAAAGTCCAATAGAGACTTTTGAAAATGATGAGATGTTGATACATATTGAAGAACATGTTGATAGAGATAATGATGTACTTCTGAATTCTATAAAATCTAGTGAAGACGGTATAATATTTTTTAACGGAAATAAAATAATAAATTGCAATAATGCTTTTTATAAAATGACCAATAGTTCAAATGATATTACAAAATTCAGTACTATAGAAGAGAATCAGGTTGTGAAAGACATTGTAGATAAAATTAATAATATGGAATTAGATAGTTGTAAAAGTATTACTACAAATAATCTGTTTCATATTGATGATGAATTAAGATGTTTTACTTTTGAAATAAATAAGATTAATAAAGATAAACAAAATCATCTAATGGTTTTGTGTAAAGATAGAACAAAAGAAAGAATTACAAGTAAGAAATTAGTGTCTGTTAATCAAAGGCTAAATGCAGTTATTGAAAGTTCAAATTCAGGAATATTTGAAATAGATGATAGAGAACTTAAAAATTTCTGGATATCATATGATATATATAATCTTTTAGGATATAAATCATTTAGCAGCGAAACAACTAAAGAAAGAGTTGAGGAAGTTATTCATCCAGAAGATGGTATAGATCTTGTAGATAAGTTTAATGCTAGTGTATTAAATAATAAAATTATTTGTAAAGAAATAAGAATAAAGGATTATGAAGGGAAGTATAGATGGTTTTCTTTAGTTGCATATGCAATTCATGAAAAGATAAATGGTAGGTTCAAGCTAGTAGGATCTATTACAGATATTCATGATAAAAAGAGTGCTTCAATGAACCTATTGAATAGTGAAAAAGCACTTAAAGAAGAGCGAGAACTTAATAAACTCACAACAGAGTTTTTTAATAATATATCTCATGATTTTAAAACCCCACTTAATTTGATAACCAATTCATTGAAACTCTTAAGAAATTCCTTTGGGGATATTCTTGAAAGGGATAAACAAGGAATGAGATATTTTGAAATAATACAACAGAATTGTTATAGATTAATCAAGCTTGTAAATGATATGCTTGATCTTAGTAGAATTGATTCGGGTTTCTACTCTATTTCTTTACGTAATGGTAATATTGTAAGCCTAATTGAAGATGTAACCATGTCTGTTAAGGAATATACCAAAAATAAAGGCATAGAACTTCTTTTTGATACAGAATTTGAAGAAGAATTTATTTGTTTTGATAACGAGAAAATTGAGCGTATTATGCTTAATTTATTATCAAATGCAATAAAATTTACAGGGGATGGTGGAGTTATACTGGTTACAGTGTCAAAAGTAGATGATATGATATCCGTGATGATAAAGGATACTGGAATTGGTATTCCTAAAAATAAACTCAATACCATCTTTGAACGTTTTGAACAAGCACATGAGATAAGTGGAAGGTTGTCGGGGAGTGGTATTGGCCTAGCATTGGTAAAATCATTGATTGATATGCATGGTGGAAGTATTGAGATTAGAAGCAAAGAGGGGGATGGGACAGATATTAGATTTTATCTTCCTATCAAAACTGTAGATAAAGATGAGAGTAAGGAATTTATGCAAAGTAAATTTGATATTGATAAAGTGTTTGTAGAACTTTCAGACTTATAAAAAATTCCTAGCATTGTATTTAAAAGTTTAAAACCTATGAGTTGGCATAGGTTTTTATTAATTTATTCTTGCTTTTCAAAAACCAAGTCAAACTCTTTAATTGCACCATAACTACTAAAAATCACAGGAATAGCAGCAATAAATCTCCAGCCTTCGGAACTATACTTATCAATCATTTCTCTATGATTTGATTTGTTGAATAATCCAGATGTATTTGCAGACACATAAATATATTTATACATATAATTGTACTCCTTTATTTGAATTACTTATGAAACATTATACTATCTTATTTATTAAAATATGTATATAATGTGACGAATTATAAGTAATTCAAATTAATTGATAAATTCTTTGTATTTGCTTATCATATTGTGATTTAAATTTTTAGGGATTGTGTTATAATTAGGCATATGAATTGAATATGCTCTAGAGTGTATTTTAAGAACAAAGGGGAACCGGTACAGTGGGAGGCGACATAAATGATTGATAAGAAGAAAATTGAGGAACATGTAAGAGGGATAATTGAAGCCTTAGGAGAAGACCCAAAAAGGGAAGGACTTATTGATACGCCTAAGAGAGTAGCTAATATGTACGAAGAGGTTTTTGAGGGTATACAGTATAGCAATGATGATATTGCGGAGATGTATGGGAAGACATTTGAAGAGGACTTTACGTACACAGAAAATGATAATGATATGGTTTTCATGAAAGATATTGAGATATTTAGTTATTGTGAGCATCATTTAGCTTTAATGTATAATATGAAAGTGAATGTAGCGTATATTCCCAAGAAAAAAATAATAGGTCTTAGTAAGATTGCTCGTGTTGCAGATATGGTTGGTAGACGTATGCAACTTCAGGAGAGAATCGGACAAGATATTGCATATATAGTTAGCAAAATAACGGATAGTGAAGATGTGGCTGTTATAATTGAGGGTGAGCATGGTTGCATGACCACAAGAGGAATAAAGAAGACAGGAACGAAGACTGTTACTACAACACTAAAAGGGACGTTCAAAGAGGATGAAAAGGCATTTTCTAGACTTATGAGCCTTTATAAATAATATCAGGCTGTTGAAAAAGCCCAATCTCATCGTCACTAAGACTCGCTGCGCTGCTCGCTCATCTTGTTCCTTGACCTTGGGCTTTTTCAACGCCTGAAATTCTTAAGATAGAAAACAGAGTGAAAACAATATATTTTAATTTTGTCAACAAAATAACATCCCTAGGTGCACAATAAGTGTATTTAGGGATGTTCTATTTAACTTTATTATTGTGCTACTTTGTTTAACTGATTATTAGCATAGATTATATCGTAGCAATAATTTATAATATCGCTTCTTTTAATAATGCCAATAAATACTCCGGAGTCATCAACTACAGGAACAAAGTTCTGACATTTTGCTAGATGTATAAGACTTTCTATATCGGAGTTGATTTTAACTGGATTATTAACCATATTCATTGGTATATCCTTAACGAATATTTTACTGGTGTTTTTGAATGTCAAATCATCAGTATGTTTCATTTTCCATAATAGATCACCTTCCGTTAGGGTACCAATATATTTACCTTCTTCATCAATAATAGGTACTGCTGTATATCTATGATATTCCATTTTTTCTAGAGCTTGCCTCATGGTGGCTTTGTCTTTAATATGGATTACATCCTTTTTAGGGGTAAGAAAGAACGCTATATTCATTTAATTTCCTCCTGAACATGGTTTTGTTTAACTTATTACATATATGATTATATCATATTAAGTAGGAAAAATAAACTAATCAAATGTTACATTTTTATAAATACATGATGATTAGTTAGTTTTTGAATGTGCCATACATATAAACATTACACTTATATTATATTACATATAATGAGAGGTGGATATAGAAAATGAGCTTTAAATGAGTTATTTTTCAAATATTTAATATTTTTTTAAATAATATTTTTTTTATTATGCTTTTGTGTTGTATTCACCTCTTAATAATTGCATTCAGGACTTTAATGTGATAACTTTAAGATATTAAGTTTATGAATCGAAAAAAAATTCAAAAGTTTCAAAAGAAGTTACATAATTATCACCGATTAGATTTTTGTGAAGTGCACTGAAATTTATAAAAGATTATTTTATGGCTGATTAGGAGGAGTAATTATGAATAATAAATGTATGGAAGTGAAGATAGAAAAGGATTTACAGATGACAGAGTTTATTGAAATTTCAGAAAAGCTATCAAGATTTATGAGCGATGTATCTTTAAAACATGAAAATAAGAATGGGAATATGAAGAGTATAATTTCTCTTATGGCAATGAATTTAAAAATGGGAGATACAGTAACTATTGAAGCCGTTGGAAGTGATTGTGAAGAAGCTGTGGAATTTGTTAAGGGAATGATTAAATAGAATTTAAAAGCACGCGCCGCGTGCTCAGGCTGTTGAAAAAGCCCAATCTCATCGTCACTAAGACTCGCTGTGCTGCTCGAGTACTGTTTGTACACTGCGCTGCTCGCTCATCTTGTTCCTTGATCTTGGGCTTTTTCAACGCCTGAAATTCTTAAGACAAAAAACAGAGTGAAAACAATATATTGTAACTTTGTCAACAAACTCAGCACGCGCCGCGTGCTTTTTTACATTAGTATGTTTTCAAGCAACTCAATATCCATAATAGTTACTTTATTTTTATCAACATCCAAAATTCCTTCATCCTTCATTTTAATGAATTCTCTTGAAAGTGAAGGTCTAGGAATTCCGAAACTTTCAGCAATCTCTTTTTTGCTCTGCTTTAGTGTAATAGTTGAGCTGTTCTGTTCAGAATAAAGAGATAGAAGTAAGTTTGCTATCTTCTCTCTGATGGATTGATGAGATAGTAGAGTTACTTTCTTATTAAGCATGAGTATCTTATTAGAAAGAAGTCCCATGAATGCTTTTAAAAACATATCTTCTTCACTGCAGAGATTGAGTATATCGCTTTTTTCAATAAAGAGTACTTTGCTCTTTGATACTGATGTTATGGTAGCTGGGTAGGTAGTTCGTTTTGAGAATATAATTACCTCACCAAATATATCTCCTGATGAAAGTTTACTCATTGTGAGGAATCTTCCAGATGGAAATAGTTTCTGTACTTCTATGCTTCCTTCTAAAATAATTCCCAGAGATTTTATAGAATCCCCCTCTAGTGCAATTGATTCACCTTTTGCAAAAGATTCAATATGTGAATTGCTTTTTCTCAATATAGTTTCAATTGAGTTCTCATCAAAATTCTTAAATAAAACACATTGTTTTAACGGCAAAAAATCTTTTTTCAAAAAAATCGCTCCTTAGTAACTTTGGTTACTATTATTTTGTTTTTATTATAGTATACTTTATTCATAAACAAAAGATAAAATGTTTGATAAGGCTTTTGTTAACTTTGAATATTGTATAGAAATATAGAAAAATTATAATTAATAAGAGGTGAATAACATGAGTGTTGTAAGAAAGATTGTTGAGATAAATGAAGAAAAATGTAATGGGTGTGGATTATGTGTAACGGCTTGTCATGAGGGTGCTATAGAGATGATAGATGGTAAAGCCAAATTAATAAAAGATGACTATTGTGATGGATTAGGGGACTGCTTACCGGCGTGCCCAACAGATGCTATAAATATAATTGAGAGAGAAGCAGTGGAATATGATGAAGAGGCTGTAGAAAAGAGAATGAAGGATATGAGAGAGATGAAAAAGCAAACTGAAGAGAAAAAGCACGTACCTGTACAGGGTCATAAACATGGGCATGATCATGGAGCTGGAGGATGCAATTGTCAAGGCACAATGGGGAAAACAATAAACAGAGATAAGAAAGATATTAAATCATTAATAAAAGAACAGGGACTTCTTAATGTTACAGCTAATGGACTTAATAATGGTAAATTTGTTAAACCTGCAATGACTATTACACCAAGAGTTAACACTGAGATAGATGGATCACAGTTAATGCAATGGCCAGTACAATTAAAACTTGTTAATGTTAATGCACCATACTTTGAGAATGCTGATATTCTAATTGCTGCTGACTGTACTGCATACGCATATGCTAATTTCCACAGAGATTTCATCAAGGGGAGAATCACTTTAATTGGATGTCCAAAACTTGATGACAATGACTTCTATAAGAATAAGTTAGCTCAAATTATTAAAGAAAATAACATTAAAAGCATTAAGGTTGTAAGAATGTCAGTACCATGTTGTAGAGGAATTATTGATTCTGTAAAAGGCGCCATTCTTCAAGCTGGAACAATAATTCCATATGAAGAAGTAACAATTGATACAGAAGGAAACGTTACTAATAAATCCTTTTAAGAGGATTTATTAAAAAGAAATGGATAATGGATAATTGATAATGGAGAATGAAGGATGGTTCTGACTAAGGTCAGAACCTACATTAATATTGTTCTTTAGGACAAGAGTTTTTTACTTATTTTATCTCTAGATAAAATATTGTACTTTGAATACAATGTTTCATTTTAAATGAAACGAGTAAACATATGTTGCTTCATAACCAATAATAAATGTAGTTTGTGCGCAAGCAGAAAAATCAATCATTATCCATTATACATTTGTTTCAAGGTTTCCAACTCTCAACTTTTTCATGATTCAAGGAGTTTTCTTTCTTTTGAAAAATTTATATAAAAAGGGGCTTGTATTACATAAGATAATATGATATTATGTCCAATAAGAGTAATTAATCTTTAATCCAGTCCGAGAGATTGGCAAGGTGATCATATAAGAGTAAATATATTTCATACCCACATAATGTATAGCTAATAGTGTAATAGAGGGATGAATATATAATTTCGAATTGATACTTCTTGCCAACAGGTAAGAAGTTTTTTTATTAAAGTCTTTAATTCAGTCCAGAGAGACTGAGAAGGAGAGAGGCTCTCTCCAGAAAATAGAGGGAGGTAAATTAAATGAGTGAAAGCGTATTACAGAGAGGTAAGAGCAGCGAAAGCAGTAGTTCATTAGCAGGAGTTAAGAAGGTGATTTTAGCACTTCAACATCTAGTTGCAATGTTCGGAGCAACGGTGTTAGTTCCAATGTTAACAGGGTTTGATCCATCAGTAGCACTTGTATGTGCAGGTGTTGGAACATTGATATTCCACACTGTAACAAAAGGAAAGGTACCAGTATTTTTAGGATCATCATTTGCATTCATAGGGGTAATTAATTCTGTAAAGGTAGCATATAATGGAGATTTGTCATATGCACAGGGAGGAATTGTAGTATCTGGTCTTATATATGTATTAGCTTCATTAATTGTAAACAAAGTTGGTGTAGATAAGGTTAAGAGGTTATTACCATCTCATGTGGTTGGACCAATGATCATGGTAATCGGATTAAATCTTGTACCAGTTGCATTAGACATGGCATCAGTGAATTATATGATAGCTGGGATTACACTTGGAACTGTAATTATTGTAAAGGTGTTTGGAAAAGGTTTTTCAAAACAGTTAGCTATAATGATTGGAATTGTAATGGGATGTACAGTATCAGGAATCTTAGGATTAGTAGATTTATCAACAGTTTCACAAGCAAGTATAGTACAAATACCACATTTTAATTTACCTAAATTTAGTATGGGAGCAATAATGGTAATTGCACCTGTTGTTCTTGCAGTATTTATGGAGCATTTAGGAGATATAACATCAAATGGATCAGTAGTAGGGAAGAACTTTATCGAGGATCCAGGTTTAAATAGAACACTATTAGGAGATGGACTTGCAACACTATTCGCTGGTTTCATGGGTGGACCTGCAAACACAACTTACGGGGAAAATACAGGAGTTCTTGCACTTACAAAGAACTATGATCCATCAATATTAAGATTAGCGGCAGTATTTGCAATACTTCTTGGATTCTTAGGAAAGGTTGGAGGATTTTTAAACTGTATACCAGTATTCGTAATGGGTGGTATAAGTTTAGTATTATTCTCAATGATATCACTGGTAGGAGCTAAGACAATCAAGAATAATAAAGTTAAGTTTAATGTTAAGAACTGTACAGTTATGGGAGTTATATTATTCTTAGGATTATACGGAACATACTTTCAAAAGTATATAGGACTTAACATTTCAATACCAATAACAGAGTCTGTTAGCATAGGTGGATTAAGCCTTGCTGCTTTAGTAGGAGTTATACTAAATGTAGTATTAGGATTTGTATTCAAAACACCTGAAGCTGATAGAGTTGAAATATAATAAATTGTAATAGAGAAGAAAGAATAGAGAACAAATAAGGTGGATATTCTTCATTCTTCAAAATATCTTAAATATAGTTTGACAATTTTCTAAAGAGAGGTCATCCTGGCAAATCAGGATGACCTCTCTTTTAAATTTAAGATTTATAGTCAAAACCAAAACTATAGGCTATACATTATCCATTCTCAATTATACATTAATCTAAAGCTCTTAATTAAAGAGCCTATACATGCATTGAAGAAGATTAGTTTATTTTATCAAATTTTATATCATAACTTCCTTTAGTGTCATCTCCAATAATCTTTACATAATATTTTTCACCTTTTTCTGCTGTAAATGTGTAACTATCATCTTCATTATTTTTGAAGGTATAAATAGGGTCATCATTTCCTTTTTCTATTAATGTAACAGTAAGAGAACCTTCTTCAACTTCAGTGGTGCAACTTACTTTAACTTCATATCCAGTTTTACAGTTAATTCTCTTTGATTCAGACCCTGAGAATTTATGATATGAAGATTTCATAGAACTGGATGATTCTGAACTAAAACTCATAACTCTAGTAGAACAGCCTGTGATTACAAAAATTAAGCATATTATTATTAATAAGCCTGAAAAATTTTTTTTCATTTTACTTCACATCCTGTTCAGTTTTTGTACCACATTTTGGACATAAAATCCAATTAGGAGATATTTTTGTTCCACACTCACGACATTTATAATCTAATGAGTTCCCACAATAAGGACAGATATTATACTCTTCTTTCACATTATTTCCACAAGTGATACATTTAACTTTTACAGTTTTATTATCGCTTCTTATTATAAGATATATGAGTAGACCTAGAAGATTTGGTACGAAAACAGCAATACACATCCACATCCATGGTTCCATATTGTGTTTAGGTGCATCCTTATATATAAAAGTACTTATAACTGATAATAATCCTATTACTATAAGAAGCATTATACCGAAGACTAAATACGCATATGGTGGAAAGAATGGGTCATTTATTGATGCAAAAACAAAGATTGCAGAAATTACAAAAAATAGAAGTCCCATAAGTGACATTAATACTATAAATAAGGTTTTAAAAGGAAAGTTTTTTTCTTTCATAATTATCCCTCCTGGATAGTTGGTTTTTTGAAATAAACAATAACAAGTGCAAATATACTATTTAGTGTTAATGTAAAAGAAAAGGCTAAAGCTAAAAGTATGCTTAGTGATTTAAATGAAATATGCTTAAATATTGGGAGTAGGGATATTGGTAGTAAACAGGTCAACAAGGTAAATAGTATAAGTGCTACACCCAACATAAGTTTTGAATTATCCTCCTTCTCAGGGGAAGAATATTGTATTCTGTTAAGAGTTTTTTTTACAAGAAGCTTATCCGGAACCCTTTCTTCTTGAGAAATAGAAAATAATAGTTCATCTATATTATCGTTTTTCAAAGTCATTCACATCCCTCCATTTTTTCTTTAAGCAATTTTTTCCCTTTGTTTATTCTGGACTTCACAGTACCTACTGGTATACTAAGAATTTGTGAAATCTCTTTGTATTGTAAATTATTAAAATAAAACATTATAACTGGAACTCTATACTTATCTTTTAAATGAGATAGGTGCTCTTTAAGAATTGCTTTCTCATCATTTAAACAAACTTTTTCCTCAGGTGTCATATCCTTATCACAAATGTTATCCATTACCCATTCTTTATCTTCTGATGATAAAAAATCATTGATAATGTTTATCCATCTTTTATCTTTTCTATATTTATCTTTGTAAGTGTTATAACAGATTGAAAATAACCAACTTCTGAAATTACTATCTGGTTTGAATGAGGAGAAATTTCTGTAGGTTTTTAACCAGGTTTCTTGAAATAGGTCATCACAATCAGGAGTATTTTTACAAAGATTATAACAAAGTTTGTATAGTGAATCTTTATTTGTACAGAAAAAATCTTCGAAATTAACATTGCTTATATTTGATTTTATTGAATTTAAGTGTACACCTTCCAAAATAACCCTCCTCTCATATATTATTAACGTATGAGTTTGAATTTTGTTCACTCTTAATTGAAAAAAAGTTTTAGGAAAATGATTAATCACTATTTATTAACTGTATCTATAAAAAAGAAGGGGACCAAGAAGGCCCACTTCATAATTATTTATTGTATAAAGTTAATACTATTCAGTTAAAGATTTATTCTTCTTTGAATGGTTTTTCCAAGCATGGAGACCAAGGGATAATCCTATTACTCCGTAAGCAATGAACACTCTGAAGTGCTCTCCTATTTGAGCATCTCCAAAGAGGTTCTTACCTGCTTGTGGAGAAACTATAAATAGTGTATGGAACAGTACAGTTCCTAATAAAGCATGCTTTATCGTAGCTTTAGAAACAGAGGCACCTCCTATTAAGATAGCTGCTATGGAGAACATCGCAATTTGCTCATGACTTCCGTAAGTATTTAGTGTTCCGAGATTCTGGAGGAAGATTATCTGACCCCATGCGGCTAGAACAGTTGAGATTACTATAGCTTTAATTCTAACTTTATTAACTTTGATTCCTGATACTTCAGCTATGTGAATATCTTGTCCTACTGACCTGAAATCCTGCCCTGCTTTTGTCTTAACAATAAGTACATTGAATAGGCACAGACACAGTATAACCAACAATGTAATAAGAGGAATCTTTATATTTGATATCATATTAAGTTGTTTAATAAAAGTTGATGAGGTTCCACTTAGCAACCCAAGAGGATCGATTATAACAACAGCAACAACTATAACAACTAAATAAATAATCATATGATGGATATATTTTTTTTGAAATTTTGTATTTTTATTTTTTAAGTATCTATATATTGAATATAGAATAGCAAGAGCACTTAAGAGTATTACAAATGAAAATACTCCTATGGAAGCTATGTTATCTAATGTATATTTCAAACCATTGCTAAGATCTAATGTGTTTTTAACACCTACACCATTGGCCATTATTATTACAGGATTATTAACTGGAATTATAGTACCTACAAGAAATAGGAATAAAAGATAGTATAACCCGTTTGCAAAGAATCCTAAAATTAAGCTTGAAATCATTTCTTGACCTTTTGTTTTATTTAAAAGCATACCAGATAGAATACCAAATATTATAGCAAATGGTGTGCTTATAGCAAATGTAAGTAGCAATCCAAGAGGGGAGGCTAGAGCTGCTCCTTTTATAATCCAATTAGTTACAATTATTATTGAAATTTGACCAGCCATAGCACCAATAATAATTCCGAAATTTAATCCCATACCACATATAACAGGAATGATTAGGGATAAAACAAGGAAAGAGTTACGACCAACTCTACTTACTAGTTCTCTAAATATAAAGGAGAGAGGCTGTTTTGAGAAAATCATACCTATAATACAAATAATTATAAATATAAATGTTACTATATTACTTGATATCTTTTCATATATTTTTTTCATAATTATTTACCTCCTCCAGCTTTTGTTAAGGCATAGAGTATAATTCCATATTGAATAATAACTCTCATAACATCAGATAAGTTTCCTTCAGGGATTAGTTTATTTGCAACAGGGAGAGCAACAACTAGTAATCCTTGGAAAAGGAATACCCCTAAGATAACATTAGCTATGTTTGCTTTAGAGGAAGATGCGCCTCCTATTAATATTGCTGCAACAGCAGGGAATGCCATCATTAGTGGCGCTTTATAAAGTTGGAAAAATCCATAGCTTTGAGCATATACGATAATACCCACAGCACCAAGACTAGTTGAAAGTATTGTACCTATAATTCTTTGTTTATCTACATTTATGCCTGTTGCTGCTGCAAATTTTGGATTGCTTCCAGCAGCTTTCATTGCTCTTCCAGTTTTAGTATTGAAGAAGATCCACATGAATAAGCACATAACTAGGAAGAATAATATCAACCCCGTAGGGAAATCAAACCAACCAAATACTGATATGGATAACCAATTATTTAATAATTTATCCAGGTTAAATTCAACAAGTGATATTGTTGTTCTTAAACCGTTGCCAATAGGCCATCTTAAAAAATCATTATTGAAAGGAAGTATAAGCCAACCTATGCACATTAAAGATGTGATTGAAAATCCAGTATAGGTTGCAACCATCATTTCTGATCCTTTAACTTTGTTAAGAAGTTTTCCATATAAGAGACCTGCAAGACTAGCAAGTGGAATGGCAATTATAATTGCCACAAACAAGGCTGCAAAGCCTTTAAAATTAAACTCTAAGGATACTAACCCTCCAATAAGTCCACATACAATGCCTAAAGGTAGTCCAAAGTTCATTCCAACGCCGGATATTATTGTAGGAGCCATGGCAAGAACTAATATACCATTCATGCCCATACGAACTAGATGACTTTCAAATAGTCCGAAGAAGGGTATCTTTAAGATGTATGCTAATATATAAACAAAAACCAATAAACTTATTATAATTATTCTTGGAAGTCCTAGTTTTTTATAAATAGAATTAATAGTAGAAGTCATTATTTTTCACACTCCTTTTGAGCAATCTCTTTAAGATCATCTAAGGAATTTCCAGACATAAGCAGTCCAAATTGATAGTCATCTGAATCAGGATGGAGTATACCTTGGACCTGTCCTTCAGATACAATTGCAATTCTATGACTTATAGATCGCAGTTCTGCAAGTTCACTGGAGGTCATAATTATTGTTAGTCCAAATTTCTCGTTAAGATCCTTTAAGAGATTCAGAACTAATCTTTTAGCACCTATATCTATTCCACGAGTTGGTTCTGATACAAGCAGTAAATCAGGGGCTAGAGTTAGAGCACGGGCTATACAAACCTTCTGTTGATTTCCACCACTTAATCGACCACTAAATTGTGTTGGTCCACTACATCTAATATCTAAATCTTTAATGTACTTTAGAGAATTTCTTCTAATTCCCCACCAGTCATTTAATTTAAATAGTTTTAAATCAAGCAAGAATTCATTCTTAATTTGCATTGCTGACATAGCAATGTTATTTTCGATAGAACTCTCAAGAAGAAGTCCCACACCACGTCTATCTTCTGAAACAAAGGCAAGGTTATTCTTAAGTGAATATAGTGGGGAATTTAATGTGAAGGGTTTCCCTTTAAATTTCACTTCCCCGGAACTATGGCATAATCCCATGAGGCCATTAGATATTCCTATCTTTCCTTGACCAGCAAGACCTCCAATTCCTAAAATTTCACCTTTATAAATGTCAAGATCAACCTTTTTAACATATTCTCCAGGCATATCAACCTTTAAATCTCGTATGGTCATTAGAACCCCATCATTCTTAAATTCTTTTTTCTCATTTGAAGAGTAAGATATATCAAGAGAACGACCAACCATTTTCTCAGCCATATCTTTGGTAGTAAAGTTCGTTGATACATCACTACAAACTAATGAACCGTCCCTAAGTATCGTTATTGTATCTGCAATTTCTTTTATTTCATCTAACCTATGTGATATGAAAATTATTGCAATGCCTGATTTTGCTATCTTCTTCATGGCTTTCAATAAAATATCTGCTTCAGTTTCTGTCAATACCGCTGTAGGCTCATCAAATACTAAAAGTTTTAAGTTCTCCTTATCAATTTCACGGGCAATCTCAACGAATTGCATATGTCCTACAGGTAATCCAGCTATTTTGGAATAGCAGTCAATATCCATTCCAAGTTTATTTAAGGCTTTTTGTGATTCAACCTTCATTCTTTTAGTGTCCAAAGTTTTAAGGTTTGGTCCTAATAATTTACTTATAGGGTTGTCCTTTGTTCGTTCTCTATTAAGTTTTATATTTTCAGTAACTGTAAAGCCTGGGATTAACATAAATTCTTGGTGAACCATACCTATTCCATGATCCATTGCTTTCATAGGAGAAGAGATATTAATTTCCTCACCATCTAATATAATTTTTCCTTTGAAACCACCAGTTGAATTTATTACGGGCATTCCAAAGAGTATGTTCATAAGAGTAGATTTACCCGCACCATTTTCTCCTATAAGTGCATGGATTTCTCCAGGTTTTATTTTCAAAGTTATATCTTTTAAAACCTGATTTTCACCATAGAATTTTGATATATTATCCATCTGCAATACGTATTCACTCATGAGTCATTTAACCTCCTTTTTAAAGAGGCAGGATATTATCCTGCCTCAAGTTATTATAATTCTGATCTTTTTTAGAATGTAAGATAGTCAAGAAGGATTAAATACATGTTATCTAACTCATTTCCTTCACTGTTTGTATAAGTTGTCATTGTTATATCATTATCAGCATAATCCTTGAATAATTCTCCTAATTTTTCAGAATCATTCATTCCATCAGTATTTCCATCAAGATATGCTATAGCATACTCTGCACCAGCTTCTATAAACATCATGTTTATAGGTACTGGCCAAGTAGAGAATCTTCCTGTACCATCGTATTCAGCGATTTTAGATTTGATTTGTTCAACTGCATATGGGATATCCCCTTGTTTATCTTCTGGAATTGCAATTCCTAAAGCACCTGGGAATCCATGATATGGGCTAGGACAACAAGGTTGAGGATAAATAGCACCTTCAAGAAGACATGATTTTATAAGTGGTTCCTGCATTGAACAGTTTGTAGAGAAGAATGCAGTATCTTTACCGTATTCAGCAACTTTTCTTGGGACATCTTCAAGTATGAATTGTTGAGCACCAGGAACACCAGCATCTCCTGTTGGGTCTGGAGCAGTAGCATCTACAAACTCAAGTCCTAATTCTTTACATTGTTCTTTAAATATATCTCTTCTCATTGAAAGAAGTTGATAAGACATATGTCTTGGGAATGAATAGTGAACAAAAGTTTTAGCACCTTGTTTTTTCGCTTGTTCAATAATTGCTGTACCCATTCCAAGCTCATCTGCTTGAAGAACGATATCAGCTTTAGAAGCTATCATATCAGGATCTTCACCAGGAACACCTACGATAAATAAGATATCATCTCTCATCTCTCTTGCTTTATCAATTGCAGCAGAGCTTCCAGGTATAGCTTGACAAATAATTATTGCTTTAACATCTGGATCAGATGCCATAGACAAGACATTAGAAATGGTAACTTCCTGTTCTTTCATGAAGTCGTCAGGAGATGTCTGATGGATTATCATATCTCCATATTTTGCTTTTACTCTTTGTGCAGCTCTGTACTCTTCTTCATTTTGAGTTACAGTACCAGTCATTATACCAATTTTATAAGCTTTCTTTTTACCGTTATTATTTCCAGCTTTATCTTTACCACATGATGTTAAAGAGCTAAAAGAGAAAACAACAAACATTAATAAAAGAATAGTAGTAATTTTTTTAAACATAAATTCCCCCCTAATAATAGAGTTTCATAGTGAAACATAATAGATACTTGTCCGAAATATCAATGAGTTTGTGATTTTTAGACTTGTATGTATTAATAGTGAACTTGAAACCCTTAAACTTTAATTAATATATATTCACGTAAGAAAAATTTAGAATTATAATTTTCTTTTGGATGGGTAAATTAGTATATAAACCTTGATTTGTTGGAATAATTAAAAATTTAAGGAAGTTTTAAGGTTTAATTAAAGAACTATTCATCTTTAGGAACTATAATTTTTATAGGATAATAAAAGATAGAAATATAATATTAGGTAAGATTGGAGTGATTTTATGCCTACAATAAATATGTTTTCATCAGCAGATAAGGTAAAAGGACAGGGTGTTGGATCTGCATATATAGAACAGGTGAATTTAGTTAAGAATAATTTAAAAGAATATGATGTAAATATTAATAAGTTAAAAAAAGCAGATATAACGCATTATCATACAATAGATTTGAAGTATTATTTGGGTATTCCTTTTGCAAAATTCAGTGGAAAAACAGTTGGGTATGTACATTTTATTCCAGAAACAATAAAAGGTAGTTTGAAATTACCTAAGATTGCTGAAAAGGTATTTTTTAAATATATGATTGATTTCTATAAGAAAATGGATTATCTAGTAACGGTTAATCCGAATTTTATAGCTAAGTTAGAGGAGCATGGAATAGCTAGAGAAAAAATAATATATATACCGAATTTTGTTTCAAAGGAAAGATTTTATGAGTTTGAGCAAGAGAAAAAAGATGCAGTAAAGGCTGAATATAAAATATCTAAAGATAAATTTGTTGTTCTATCTGCAGGACAGGTACAAACAAGAAAAGGAGTAATGGATTTTGTTAATATAGCAAAAAGAAGGCCAGACATACAATTTGTTTGGGCTGGAGGATTTTCTTTCGGTAATATAACAGCTGGGTATAAGGAGTTAAAAGCTGTAGTTGATAACCCACCTGATAACGTTCTTTTCACTGGAATAGTTGGTAGGGAAAAGATGAATGACCTGTTTAATATGTGTGATGTATATTTCATGCCATCTTATAATGAATTATTCCCAATGGCTATTTTAGAAGCTATGAACACAAATACACCAATACTTTTGAGAGATATTGATGTTTATAAAAATATACTTTTTGATTATTATGCTAAAGGTGATTCAGATGATGAATTTATTGAAATTATTGATAGGTTAAAAGAAGATTGTGAGTTTAATGATTTTTATGTAGAAAAGTCTAAGGAAGGGGCATACTATTATAGTGAGGAAAATGTAACTAAACTTTGGAAAAAGTTTTATGACATGACTATGAACTCATTAAGAGGAGAAAATTAATGAAAGATAGACTTAACCTGATAATTGGAGGAGCATCTGGGCTTGTATTGCTAATATTTATATCACTAACAAAAGGTTGGGGCGATCTTATAAAACAGTTAACTTCCTTAAAATACGAATGGATAATTGGGGCTTTTTTATGTATGTTTCTTTACTGGATTTTTGAGAGTAAAAGTTTACAAACCATAATGAAGTCCTTGACAAAAGTAGATAGTTTAAAGAAATCATTCAAGGTGACTATGATAGGACAATTTTTCAACTCTGTAACACCTTTTGCCAGTGGGGGACAGCCAGCACAGCTTTTTGCTTTAACAAAGGAAGGCATAGGAGCTGGGGAAGCTGGATCAATTCTAATGATGAAATATATTGTTTATCAATCTGTGCTCACAGTATATTCTATTGTGCTTATTGTATGGAAAGCTCCATTTTTTCAGGGGAAGCTTAAAAATATATTTTATTTGAGCATGATAGGTTTTATAGTAAATACTGGAGTAATAATTGCACTACTTATATTTGCTAAATATAAAAAGTTTACACACTCGTTTTTCAATTTACTAAACAAGTTATTAAACAAGCTTAAGATTGTGAAAGATGTTAAGAGTATGGAGCAAAAACTTGATGAACAATTAGATAAATTTCATGATAATATTATAATTCTAAAGAAAAATAAAAGAGTAATAGCAAATGCTATTATATATACTACACTGCAGTTAACAGTATTTTTTGCAATACCTTATTTTGTATACTATAGCTTTGAAGGTGGAAATGCACAATTGATAAATATGATTGCGGCTAATGCTTTCGTTATGATGTTGACCGCATTTATTCCATTACCAGGGGCTTCAGGAGGAGCAGAAGGTGGATTTTACATCTTCTTTCAGTTGTTTTTCCAAGAACAAAATATCCTTACTGGAATTTTAATTTGGAGAATAATTACATTTTATTCTTGCTTGATATTTGGAGCTGTAGTACTTATGAGAACATCATATTCAAAAGGGCTTTTGGAGACGAAATAATAAAATTAAGATGAGATTAAGTTATTTGATGATATAAAAAGAATTAAGGCGTATTCATTGAATAGGCCTAAGAAAGAGAGCGGGAGTATTATGAACATTGGGATATTTACGGATTCATACTCACCAGTAATAAGTGGTGTTGTTACGTCAGCAAAAATTTTAAAAAAAGAGTTAGAGAATCTAGGGCATAATGTTACTATTGTAACTGTAAAGCATCCAGAGCTTAAGGTTGAGGAAGAGAAAAATATTTTAAGACTACCAAGTATTCCATTTCTTCCACTAAAGACACAAAGGGTTGGTAGTGTTTATTCTGCTAAGATATGGAGAAAAATAAAGAAACTTAACTTGGATATAATTCATACACAAACTGAATTCAGCATAGGTCTATTCGGAAGAATCGTTGCTAAAAGGTTGGGAATACCTGTGATACATACATATCATACAATGTATGAGGATTATGTACATTATGTTGCTCCAACTTCAATGCTGAAGCCAGCAGCAGGTTTTGCTAAGAGGGTAAGTAAAGCCTATTGCAAAGATTGCAATGCTGTTATTGTACCAACATCTAAGGTTAAGGAAAAGTTAGAGGAATATGGTTTGAAGCATGATTTCGTTGAGATTATACCTACTGGAATTGATTTGGAGCCTTTTAAAAGGGAAAATCATAGCAGTGAAGAGGGAGACCTATTAAGGGCCAAACTAGGATTAAATAAGGAGAACAAAGTTGTTCTATTCATTGGTAGAATTGCAAGGGAGAAGAGTATTGATGTTGTAATTAATGCCGTGAAAACATTAATAGAAGAAGATAAGAATGTAAGAATGCTAATTGTAGGTGATGGACCAGCTCTTGATGAATTAAAAGAGTTAGCTGGAAAATTATCAATATCTGATTATATAATTTTTGCAGGTGAGAAACCATGGAAAGATGTAGGAAAGTATTATCAGCTTGGAGATGTTTTTGTTAGTGCATCTGTAACTGAGACACAAGGTTTGACATTTTCAGAGGCAATGGCTGCAAAAGTACCTGTTATAGCTAAGTATGATAAGAACTTAGAAGATATATTAAAACATGAGAAGAATGGATTAATATTTAAAGAAGATCATGAACTTTCTATTATCCTTAAGGCGTTATTGAATGATAATGATAAGGGAAGTAAAATTGCTCAGCAAGCATATGATGAGATAGAACCTTTATCATCAAAACACTTTGGTAAGACAGTAAGTAATTTATACAGTGAAGTTATAGAATTGCATGATCAAAATAAAATTGAAAAAACAGTGTAGATAAAACCGCAATGGATAATGTATAATTGATAATGGAGAATGATGGACATTTCTCTACGAGAAATTTTAATTTTATTGTTCTTTGGACAATAAAGGATTAACTCGTTTCATTAAGAATAAAACATTATACTTGAAATACAATACTTTATTCGTTGATAAAACCAGTAAAAATATTTTTCAAAAAAATCTTTGATTTTCTGAATTACATTTAGAAGTATGAACATTACATTTAAATCAAAAAAAGTTGGTGACAATTACGTCGCCGACTTTTTCTTTTGCTTCTAAAGATTTGAGTTAATAAAAAATAGAGAACATTGTTGTATTTTAAATACAATATTTTATCCTTGGATAAAATGAGTAAACTATTTGTCCTAAAGAACAATAAGATAAAGTTTCTGCCCTAAAGCAGAAACATCCATCATTCTCCATTCTCCATTATCAATTATACATTTCTTTTTTATGCCCTTTGGTTCTAAATAAATTATTAACAAATAAAAATAATATATGCCTTTATGAAGAAGTATTGTAAAATATAATATAGAGGCAAATTTTATTAGATGAGGTAATGAGATGAGAGTTTTTTATAGAAATATTAGCAAAATAGGGATTATATTATTGTGTATAATATTATTTTATGGGGAAGGCGTACAAGCTATTCATAGTGAATTTATAATGAAGCATGGATATTATGATAGTGATAAGGTTTGGAAGGTTGTGTTTAACGCTCCAATATCAGAAGAGTCACTAGATTATATTGGCGTATTTAAAGATAAAGAGGGAAAAGAAGCTGTAACAGGCATAAAGGTTAAGTATGGAGATAAAAATAAGAATACAATTTTCATATATCCCCCAAATACAGGATATATGAGAGGTGCCTATTACCTGATAATTAATAGTGAAGTAAAGACATCTAAGGAGGGCTTATCAACTCTTGATAAGGAAGTAGTTGCTAAGTTTAATGTGGAGACATTAGAGTTGAAGGGTGTTAACATAGAAAGCAATATATTTAAGCATTATGAAGTAGAAGAGGAAATGCTTAAGAATGATTTTTGGATAGACAACATAAAGGATAAGAATGTTCATGAGAATATAGAGGCGATTAATACTGCAAATGTTAAGAATGTAGATACTATGCTTGATATATATTCATTAAGAGAATCAATAAATAAAGATGAAATTATGAAAATGATAAATAGATACAAAATTCCAAGTAGAATTATGTACAATAAAGATGAAATAGAACTTAAAGATTGGTTTTATGATGAGATAATAAAAAATTTAAACAAGGATAAAATTAAGGATGAAACTAAGCTAAGATATGGAGTGGTTACTACGAGAAGTGATATTAGATCATTTCCTACTGATGTTGAGTTTCATAAAGTAAAAGGAGATAGATTTGATAGAATACAGGAAACTGCATTTGAAGCTGGTGAGGGAGTAACAGTTCTACATGAGAGTCTTGATGAAAATTGGTTATTTGTTCAGGGTCAAAACTATGCAGGTTGGATGAAAAGAGAGAATGTGGCATTTGACAGCAGAGAAGAGGTTCGGAAGTTTGTTGAAGCAGAAGAGTTTATTGTTATTACTCAGGATAGAGTGAGTGTTGAGTATAATGGAAAGAAATATTATTATTCAATGGGGGTAAAACTACCAATTAGGTATAAAGACATGGAGATGGAAAGGACATATGCTTCAATACCAATTAGAGATGAAAATGGGAACCTCAAGGTAGTACAAGCAAAGGTAAAAAATATTGATTATTCAGAAGGATACTTACAGGCTACAAGAGAAAACATAATAAAACAAGCTTTTAAACTTCAAGGGACGGATTATTCATGGGGGGATAAATCTGTTGGTAGAGATTGCTCAAGTACAATGATGGGGATATATAGAACTATGGGAATATATCTTCCTAGGAATACTGATGAGCAAGAGGATTCATATGGAAGTAGTACAAATCTTAATGGGTTGGATACAGATAGGAGATACGAAAAAGTAAAAGAACTTCAACCTGGAGATCTAATTTTTATGAATGGACACGAAGTTATGTATATTGGAAGATGGAAAGAAAGAGACTATATAATTCATAACTTTACAGGAGCTACTTTAAAGGATGATAAAGGTACGAGATATGGAGATGTTTTCAGAATGGCAGTTACTCCTTTAGATATGTTATCTGGATCAGGAAAATCTTATATAAATCTATATAGTTCATATCTAAAAATACTAGAGTAAAAAACATAGGAGTGGTCAAATTGGGGAAGAAGATTATAGGAATAAGTAGCAGTAGAGTAAATGGAAATACGGCAAAAAAACTTAATGAAATTGGAGAAATATTAAAAAGTAAGGGATATGAGTTTGAGATTGTGCATCTTATGAAACATAATGTTAAAGAATGTGTAGGATGTGAAACATGCCTTATAGGAGGGGGATGTCCTCTTAATGATGATGCTGAGATTATCATGGATAAATTAATTCAATCTGATGGTATTGTAATGAGTACACCAGTATATATGTTCAATATTTGTGGAAGACTTAAAACTTTTGTAGATAGAACATGTAGGTGGTTTCATAGAACAGAGATTTATGGTAAGCCTATCCTTAATTTAATAACTACTGCTGGAGGTGGGATTAAAGAAACGGGAAAATATATGAACCTTCTTGCTGTTGAGTGGGGAGCATATCCGTCAGGATGTGTGAAGAGAACTGTTATGAATCTTAAAGATAAGGTTAGAGAAAATGAGATTGAAAAGTTTATTATAAATATTGAGAAGGGGAGTGATACATTTAAACCTTCACTGAATATGTTGATGATGTTCAGCATGCAGAAAGTCCTTGCTCAGAAGGTTCTTGAACAGGATGAGGAATACTGGATTAAAAAGGGATGGATTGACAGTGATTATTTTTACAAATGCAAAATAAATCCTATAAATAAGGTGTTGTCAAAAGCTTTTTATAAAATGATGTACAAGAAGATCAAAAAGTCTATTTGAATATGCATTAGCTATACTGAAGGAGGAAAAGTGTTGAAAATTTTATATTATGACTGTTTCTCAGGGGTAAGTGGAGACATGAATTTAGGTGCATTGGTTGATATAGGTGTACCCAAAGAACTATTATTAAGTGAGATAAAGAAATTAAATATAGATGGAATCAGTATTGAGTTTTCTAAGAAAGATAAATTAGGTATATACGGTACAAAGGTAGATGTTATATATGAAGAAGGGCACGTTCATAGGAATATTAATGATATAAGAGAAATACTTGATAAGAGCGAACTGAGTGAAACTATTAAGAAACGTGCCATGAAAATGTTCATATTGATTGGAGAAGCTGAAGGTAAGGTTCATAACAAATCACTAGAGGAGATACATTTTCATGAGGTAGGTGCAATTGATTCCATTGTTGATGTTGTAGGTGCTGCTATATGCCTTGAATATCTAGATATTGATGAGATTTGGTGTTCAACAGTGCAGTTAGGTGGAGGGTTTGTAAAGTGTGCTCATGGCACAATACCAGTTCCAGCACCAGCTGTTTGTGAGATACTTAAAGATGTTCCTGTTAAAAGTGGTCTTGTTCAATTTGAGACATCAACACCAACAGGTGCTGCAATCATAAAAGGAAATGTGGATAAGTTCACGGACACACCAGATTTTAAGATAGTAAAGACTGGATACGGTGTGGGAACTCGTGATATGGATATACCAAATGTTCTTAGGGTATATATTGGGGAAGCCTCAAAAGGTGAAAATAAAGAAAAATTTATAATGAATAGAGAATTAATGATAGAGTGTAATATTGATGATATGAAGGCTGAGAGATTTGAATTCATAATGGAAAAAATATTTGAGATAGGTGCAAAAGATGTGTTTATGGAAAATATAATTATGAAGAAATCTAGACCAGGTGTAAAGCTAGGTGTATTGTGTGATGAGAATATAAGTGAGGATGTAATTAAATTTATTTTCAAGAATACAACTTCATTAGGCATAAGAAAATATTTCGTTGATAAAGTTATGATGAAAAGAAAATTTCAGGAGATTATGACTCCATGGGGAGCAGTTACAGTAAAGGGTGCTTTAATTGGAGATGAGGTGATAAAGTTTAAAGGAGAATATGATGATATCAAGAAAATTGTTCAAGAGCATGGGATATCATTTAATGAAGTAGAAGAATATATTATTAAAAATATATAGAATATTAGAAGGCAGATGGAGAATTAACTTCATCTGCCATTTATATTAATAGACCTCCAAATAAGAGGCTAGTGACATGAGGAAAGGTGCTTAATGGCTTCATAGGCTTCAAGAGTCTTCTTGGCAGTATATTTCCAAGAGAATAATTTAGCTCTTTCTAATCCTTTTTGTGATAGAGCATTTCTTAAGTTATCATCCTTTATAATTTTGCATATAGCATTGCTTATGGAATCAAGTTTATATGGATTTATTGGAATACAGGAATCAGCTACAACTTCAGGAATAGATGTTGTGGTTGAGCAGATTACAGGAGTACCACAACTCATAGCTTCTAGTGGAGGAAGTCCAAATCCCTCATAGTAAGAAGGATATACAAAAACTTCACATGCATTATAAAAGCTACTTACATGTTCTTCTGGTATAAAGCCAGCAAAAATAACATGATCTTCTATGTTCATATCAGAGCACATTGTCACTAGTTTCTGGCTTTTATCTCTATAGGAACCTAATATGACAAGTTTTATCTCTTCGTTTAATGATGAACGTACATTTGAGTAAGCTTCAATTAATGAGTTTACGTTTTTTCTATCACTGAAGCCTCCCATGTATAGGATGAATTTACTGTTAATATTATATTTTTCACTAATCAATTTTTTACAAGCATCTTTGTTTAATTGGCAAAAGTTAGAATTTGTAGCCAAAGGAGTTACAAATATTCTTTCAGGGTCAAAGGAAGGAAAGAATCGCATAATATCTTGTTTAGAATATTCAGAGACGGTGATAAGTCCATCACATGAATCGATTATATTTGGGATTTCTTTTAAAAACTTACATAGATAACCTTTTCCAACTGTTTCAGGCATAATGTAAGGTATAAGGTCGTGTATAGTTGCTACCTTGAGACAGTCAATTTCACTATTAAGTCCTATTCCATTCTGGGGAATATGGTATAGTTCTATATTATTTTTCTGTAAGTTATAGGGAAAAAAGTGTTGTTGGAAGAATCTATGATGTTTTTTTGATGTTAATACTTTTTTGCAAGGATTATTTAGTATATAATCTTTGCTTTTGCCAGACCAGTATAGCAAGTATTCGTTATCTGAATCTAAAGAGAGAAGCTCTCTTAGAAGGTTTTCAGTATAAGTACCGATGCCGGTGCCGTGATACCATGTAGCACTTCGACTATCAATGGCTATTTTCATTGAACCACTCCTAACAAGTTTAGAGTATATTCTTAGTATATTAGCAAACATAAAAAAGTGTGCTTTCACATATTAATAATAATTTTCATATACTAAAATAGTAATTAACTTTGTTTTGGGAGGCCTAAGTTGAATACTGGAGATGTACAGAATTTAATAAAAGATGCATATGGATTAAATATAGAGTGTATAAAGAAAATCAAAAATGTATACAGAATTAAAGGGGAAGGAAAATATTATTGCTTTAAGGTTATAAAGTATAAATTAGGGCATTTCCTTTTCATATTAGCTGCAATGAAACATCTTCAGAAGAATGAGTTTGAATATATACCAAAGTTTATAAAGTCATTAAAAGGTGAAGAGTACATTGAGATCGATGGAAAATATGCATATTTAACTGAATGGATGTGTTCCAGAGAGTGTAATTACGATAATCCTTTGGATATTAAGATTGCAACAGAAAAATTGGGGGAATTGCATAAAAAGAGTATGAACTTTGAACTAGATGAGGGAATGAGACCGAGAGTGGGATGGAATAGATGGATTGAGATATTTATGACCAGGCGGGATGAGATTCTAGATTTTAAAAGAAGAATAATGGAGAAAGAACATAAGAGTGAATTTGATATTAAGTATTTTAATGAGATTGAGAGTGAAATTAAGAGATGTGAGAGAGCGGTTAATAATCTGATGAAAAGTGATTATAGATTTGTAATGAAAAATGAGATAAAAAAACATGGATTCTGTCATCACGACTATGCAAATCATAATGTACTCATATGTAGTAATGGAGATGTAAGTGTAATAGATTTTGATTATTGCCTGTTGGATACACATCTTCATGATCTAGCGAGTCTACTTATAAGAAGAATGAAGAATGGGAAATGGAGCATAGGTAATGCAAAGTATATTTTAGATTGTTACAGTGAGAAAAAAGTGATATATAACAATGAGATACCAATCATGGCAGCGTTTATAGAGTTTCCGCAAGCATTCTGGCAAGTAGGAATACAGTATTATTGGGAGGAACAACCTTGGGGTGAGGAGTTCTTTTTAAAGAAACTTCAAAAGATACTTGTGGATAGGGAAGAGAGACAAGAATTTGTTGATGAATTTAAGTTGTTTAAGCTTTGAGGTGATATTATGGAGCGATTGATTAATTTTAAAGAATATATTATCAGGAGAGGTGTCTTGGTCACAGAATTTCATATGGTGAATATGAATGAAGTTGACGAGAAGTTTAATGAAGTGAAAATAGCACGGGATGATGTGCATAAATTTATCTTTTCTTTGAATGAATTTCATCGTAAGGCTATGGGGTATGATAATTACATGATTGAGAAGTTACCAAATAGAACTGGTATGTTGTTTGAACAGTATAAAATTTTATATAGAAAAGTTTATAGATATATAGAGAAACTTAGGAAAAATGGAGCGAAAGATTGCTGTCAAGAAATGATTGTACAAGAAGGCGTCAATATACTTAAAAGGGCTAATAAGGCTTTAGAGCATAATGTGATTGATAATTATCTATCTATTTTGAAAAGAAGCATGGAGCGAGTAGAGATATGCATAGGACATAGCAAATTTGGAAATATTATCGGGAATTATCCTGTAATGGTTTTGGATATTTCACAATGTGGTTATGATATTGTTGAAACTGATATGATTAAATTTATTGTTAGGTTGAAGAGAAAAAATATTGTGATGGATTGGAACAATGTAATTGATGAATTTATAGAGTGCGAGGAGCTGGATGAGAATAGTAGAATGTATATTCAGTCATGTGTATCATACCCATATGAGTTTATGAGAAACTGTTTAAGGTACTTTCAAGGTAAAAAAGATTGGTCACCTGAGAGATATAGAGATAAACTTCAGAAAGCGATTATTCAAGATGGAGATTCAATAATTTGAAGGTGGTAAATATTGTGGAAACAAGAATTAAAGATAGAGAATATTTGAAACAGTATGACCTAGATATTGATATTTTTAAAGAATTTAATTTAGAAATTGTAGATGTAATACCAACTAGAAAAGTGTATTTGGCAATAGGGGAAGATAAAGAATATGTTCTAAAGAGAGTTGACTACAAAAAAGAGGATATTTACTTTATAAAATATCTTATTGATTCTTTTAAGAATAATGGGTTTAATAGATTGTTTGATTACGTTAAAACAAGAGATGGGGCATTATATTTAACATATGAAGGAAGTACTTATTGTATGATGGAGTATGTAAAAGGGCGGGAATGTCAATGTTCAAATCCTATAGATATAGATATAGCAACAAAAGGGATAGGTGAGCTTCATCTAGCAGGAAGGAACATTGAGGTAAATATGCCTGGAAAGAATCTAATAGGAGAGATGGAACAAATTTTAAGTAATAAAACACAGGTGATTAAAGAAATTCAAAAGCAGGTGTGTAAGTTTCCTCATTTTAGAGAGTTTGATGAAATGTTCATGGAAAATGTGCAGTACTATATTGAGCAAATGAAGAATAGTGTTAAAGGTATTAAAAAAAGTTCTTATAAGGAATTATGTGAAGACAGTAGATATCACACTATATGTCATCATGATCTTGCCTATCATAATATTTTAATCAATGAGGAAGAAGCATTTTTTGTTGATTTTGATTATGCCATTAGAGATATTAAAGTTCATGACTTACGGAATTTTATTAACAAGGTTATGAAAGAATATTTCTATGATATTGAAGTGGCAGAAAAAATTTTGCAGCAATATAGAAAGATTAATACTCTTGATAAGAAAGAAATTGAGGTGCTTTACTACTTGTTGATGTTCCCTGAGGATTTTTACAGCATTTCAGCAGCTTATTATAAAAGGTTAAAGAAATGGGAAGAGGGAACATTTATAAAGAGATTTGAGAAAAAGGCAGCGTTTAGGGAAGACCGTGAAAAGTTTCTCATAGAGTTCAAAAATAGATTCTTGTAAAAAGGGAAGAAATAAAAGGTAAATGGGAACTTCAGAACAAATGGATAATGTATAATGGACAATTGATAATGATGGATGATTCTCACTTGCGTGAGAACCTGCATTGTATTGTTCTTTAGAACAAGAAAGATTTACTCATTTTATCTTTAGATAAAATATTGTAGTTTAAATACAATGTTTCATCCAAGATGAAACGAGTAAAATTATAATGTCCAAGGAACAATATAATTAAGATTTCTCGGAGAGAAATGTCAATCATTCTCCATTATCAATTTTCCATTAGGTTTTTAAAGCACGGTTCACCGTGCTTTGTTTGGGTGATAGTTTTCAAAATTGTTGAAAAATGATTGATAATAGAATAGCTCTGTGATAATATTAGCTTGAAAGAAAAGCTCACATAAATTGTGAATTTAGGTTCTTTGGTATAGTTCCATATGCCTTATTTAAGATTAATAGGGAAAGAGGTGTGAAGCCTCTACAGCCCCCGCTACTGTAAGAATGTATGAAACCTAGGTATGCCACTGCAATGCTGTTTTGTGGGAAGGTTAGGGAGTAAGTTAGGTATATTTTCATATCCTTTAATATTCGAGTCAGGAGACCTGCCTAAAATTCAAAGTATATCTTCGGAGGGAAGAGATTGCGGTTAGTTATAGAGTTTGTATTATCACAGTGTTTATTACCATTCAGAGAAGTATGGTTGATTTAAAGTACTTTCTTAGGTGTATGCAACTGATAAATTCTAAAACTTAGCATAATGCTGTCCTACGGGTCAGTTTTTTTATTTTGTGTAATCTTACACTGGTTCTCCTTAGTCATGTGAGCAAAAAAGAAAAATCATTTCTTATGATTTATTCGAAGAGGAGGAAAAAGGTTATGAAAGCAAAAATTAAGTTATTCATTATCATGGCATTTGTGTTTGTTATGGCACCTGTAACTGTACAAGCTATGCACATTATGGAGGGATATCTTCCATTAGGATGGGCTATATTATGGTCTGTTGCATGTATACCATTTTTAATTATGGGGTTAAAAAGATTAAGAGAAATATATGGAGCGAGCAGTACAAATAAGATGCTTTTAGCTCTATGTGGTGCATTCGTTTTCGTTTTATCAGCACTTAAGATACCTTCTGTTACTGGAAGTTGTTCACACCCAACAGGAGTTGGTTTAGGAGCGGTTATGTTTGGACCGTCTGTAATGAGTATATTAGGAATAATAGTATTATTATTTCAATCATTACTTCTAGCGCATGGTGGATTAACTACTTTAGGAGCAAATACATTCTCAATGGCAATTGTGGGACCATTCGTTGCATATGGAGTGTACAAGTTTATGAAGAAAAAAGGAGCTAGTATCGGAGTATGTGTGTTTTTAGCAACTGCATTAGGTGATTTGGTAACATACTGTGTTACTGCATTCCAGTTAGCTCTAGCATATCCAGATCAGGTTGGAGGATTTACAGCTTCATTATCTAAGTTCTTAGGAATATTTGCTTTAACTCAAGTACCTCTTGCTATTATTGAGGGATTAGTATCAGCGTTAATATTTACTGTATTAATTGAAAATAAAGCATTAAGAGAGGACGGTGCTATAAATGAAATCTATTAATAAGAAATTGGCAATTATTTTACTTATAATAGCTATGGTTATAGCTCCAATAATGATCAAAAAAGGAGCAGAATTTGGAGGAGCAGACGGAGAAGCAGAGGTTGCAATAACAGAAATAAACCCTGATTATGAACCATGGTTTTCTAGTATATGGGAGCCACCAAGTGGAGAAATTGAGAGTATGCTTTTTTCTCTACAAGCTGCTATAGGATCTGGAATAATATTTTATATATTAGGTTACTTGAAAGGAAAAAATAAAAATGCTGCTAATAGATAAGTATGCATATACAAATAAATTAAGAAAAATTAATCCCATGGTGAAGTTCTCCTTTGCCATGGGGATGCTTATATTTTCACTTCTTCCAATACCATTATGGCTCTATGGAGGAGTAAGTTTGATTATGGGTTACTTAACTGTAAAATCAGCGGGTATTCCTATAAAGAATTATTCAAAGATGCTTATGATTCCATTTACTTTTTTAGTTTTAAGTGTTATCTCCATAATAATATCATTTGGAGAAAGTGGAGAAGTATTTATGTGGGCTACTAAAGTAAGAGGAATTTATATTGGAATAACACCACAAGGGATAGAGATGAGTTTAAGATTATTGCTTAGATCTACAGCTTGTATTACGTGTATGTATTTTTACTCCCTTACAACTCCTTTAGACCAGCAGATACAGGTTTATAAGAAATTAAGGATACCTAAGGAAATAATTGAGTTAATGGTTCTAATTTATAGGTTTATATTCATCTTTCTTGAAGAGGCAAAGGAAATACGAAATGCTCAGGAGATGAGATTTGGTTACAACACTTTTAAGCAAAGTTGTCATTCATTTTCATTAATGATAAAAGTACTATTTATAAGGGTTATGCAGAGAAATAAAGATATGCAAATATCCCTTGAAAGTAAGTTTTTTAACGGCGAATTTCATATTTGAATATGCATTAGATATTTGAATATGCCTTGAAAATCATAAAGAGTAGAAGGAGAATGTGATGATAAAGATAGAAGGATTAAGCTACACCTATGAGGATGGGACAGAAGCTTTGAAGAATCAATCTTTTGATTTTTCAAAAGGAGATATAATTGCTATTATAGGAGCAAATGGTGCAGGGAAATCTACTTTGTTTTTAAATATAATGGGTATCATTAAGCCAAGTAAAGGTAAGATAATGTTCGATGGGCAGGGGCTTAAATATAACAAGAAAGCCTTAAGAGAATATAGAAAAAAGATAGGAATTGTATTTCAAGATCCTGACAAGCAGATATTTTATTCTAATGTATTTGATGATGTTGCTTTTGCACTGAGGAATATTGGTATTGAAGAAAGTGAGATAAATACAAGAGTTAATAGAGCTCTTAGTGAGGTTGATGCTTTAGAGTTTAAGGATAAACCAGTTCACTTTCTTAGTATGGGACAGAAGAAGAGAGTGGCTATAGCTGGTACGCTTGCTATTGATCAGGATATTATTCTTTTTGATGAACCAACAGCAGGATTGGATCCTGTTATGACTGAGGAGATAATAAAGATTCTTTTCGAATTGAAAGCTCAAGGGAAGAAGATTATTATATCAAGTCATAATATGGACCTTATTTACAGAGTTAGTGATTATGCATATATTTTGTGTAAAGGTGAGATAATCAGCGAGGGGAAAACAGAGGAAGCATTTTTAGATGAGGATGCATTAAGAAGATCTGGATTGAATGAACCTTGGCTTGTAAAGATGCACAGAAATTTGAATATACCGCTTTTTAAGAAAGAAGAAGACTTTTTTGAATTTATGAAAAAACAATAGTGAAAAAACATAATGGATAATTGAGAATGGAGAATGATGGTTATACATTATCCATTCTCGATTATCCATTTCTTTTAAGCACGGTTTACCGTGTTTTTTTTGCGTACATTGTTAATTATGTATTGTTTTTGTACAATGAGTTAGTCTGATTTTATGATATAATTATTTTGTAAAAAAAGTAATTAATATAAGGATATAGATAAAGAACAAATCAAATGATTAACCGATAGTATAAATATTTGTTCTTTGAATAAAATAAAGCTTAAAAATAGGTAAGTTATTAAGGATTGGGGTGTTAATATGAATGAGTTTATAAAAAAATATCAATTTAATTATATAAATAAAAAACTAATAGATTTAGAAAAAACTTTTAATGAGTGTATTGATTCACAAGTAAAAGAAGCTAGTAAATCAATGATTCAAAACAAAATTTATAATGTTTTCGAGACAATAAGTGAAGAAGAAAAAGCTTTATTAAGCATAGAAAAGATTGAGAGATTTTCACAAATCAAAAGTTATTTAAATAAAATAACTCCCTATGTATATGGAATGCCAAATGTATCACAATCACAAATACGCAAATTATTTAAAAAAGAGAAGAAATTGAAACTTCCGGATATTGATAACATTGAATTTTCTTCTTTAGTATACCTGGGTTGGAGAGATATAGGTAAGGATAAATTATATATCGTTTATTATTTGAATGATAAATTAGTTGGTATGATTTGTAGAATTACTAAGGTTGCTTCAAAAGGATATAATATATGTGCATTATGCAATTCTTTTGGTAAAAGTGATGAAGTAGCATTCGTTTCAGTAGTTTGTAAACGTAGTGCAAATTATAAATCAAGAGGATTTTATCTATGTATGGATAGTGAAAAATGCAATGAGAGAATCACAAGCATTTCAAAATTAGAGGAACTTATAAATAAAACGACCTAGAAAAACATAGTTGAGAGTGTAACAAAAGCATAATGGATAATTGATGATGTAGTTTCTGACATTAGTGAGAAGCTACATCTTTATTTTTATTTATACAATAAATCTTTGTATTAAGAAGTAGAACAAGAATAAACTTTAATAGATATTCATATGATTATGTGAATATGAAATGAAGGAGGGTATAATGGCAAAAAAAGAATTCTCGAAATATTATAAATTCTTCGGTTTTTTTGGATTTTACGGGTTTTATGGATTTCGTGGTTTCAAAGGTGATAAATTAGATTTTTTATTTTTCCCATGTTTTCTCTTTTTCCTTTTCTTCTTTGATAAACACGATAATTAAATAATATTTATAAAATATTTATAAAAAAATGAATTAAGGAACCTTGAAAAAAATAGGTTCCCTTTAAATCTTATCGTATGCCTCTAAAGTTTCGACAGCTGTTTTTCTCCATGAGTAAGTAGAATTTACTTTCAGCCCTTTAGATATCAGTTCTTGTTGTAGAGCAGGGGTATTTAGCAAGTGAAGTATCTTTTCACTTATTTCATCAATATTATTAGGGTCAACGTATAAAGCACCATCTTTTAGTACTTCTGGTACTGAGGTGACATTTGATGCTATTACAGGTGTACCACATGCCATAGCTTCTAATGGAGGCAGTCCAAATCCTTCGTAGAATGATGGGAATAAGAATAAGGATGCTGCATTATATAAGAATGGCAGATAAATGTTATCTACAAATCCAGTAAAGAGCACATAATCTGTTAGGTTATGATTATCAACATATTCTTTATAAAGAGTATAGGAGATACCTTTTTTTCCGGCTATGACCAATTTGTATCTATTCTTTAGTTTTTCAAAATTTTTTTCATAAGCTTTGATTATTCCCCATATATTTTTTCTAGGGGTGAACCCTCCAATATAGAGTATATAATCATTTTCAATATGAAATTTATTTTTAATTAAGTACTTGGATAATTTATTGTTAATCGGCTTATAGGTAACATCACTTGCAAGATGTGTCACGAAAATTTTTTCTTCAGTGAAAGAGAATTCCTTGAGTATATCCTGTTTTGAAAACTCGGAAACTGTGATTATACCATCAGCTTGTTTCATTATTTCATGGATTTTATTGTGGAACATATGGTTGAATGTTTCACTAACAGTTTCAGGCATTCTGAGGGGAATTATATCGTGTAAGGTAACAACTAGGGGGCATTTTTTGTTTTTGGGTAATCCTATTCCATTTTGTGGGGTGTGAAATATATCTAAATCGCTAGATAACTCATATTGATCGCTGTCAACCCTATTCCAGAATCCATCCTTGTTACCACCAGAAATTGAATGAAAAGTGATGGGAGAATCATAGGAAGACAGATTATTAATGAAAGAATTATTTGGGGTATATAAGTTATATGAATGGGGTGTAAAAGGTAGAATGTTTTCAATAAGTTTATAAGAATAGTTTCCTATTCCTGTACCCTTATACCATGCCGCAGCTCGGCAATCAAAACCTATCCTCATAATAGTTACTCCTTATTTTGCACTATAATTCATTATATTATAGGTTAACTTTTATGTGAAAAGTAATTAAATGTGCTAAAACCTTTTTAAGGTTCATATAAATTTATAGGGAGGTGATTGAGTATGATGCGTGAACTGGAGATAGAAAGGCAGTTCAATATAAGAATAGAAACAATGAAACCAAAGCGAGGGGTATATTACCTCAAGACAAACAAAGGGAAGAAGTGTTTAAAAAGGATAAATTATGGAGTTCAAAAGTTATTTTTTATTTATGGGGCTAAAGAGCATTTGATTCAAAATGGATTCGCTAACGTGGATAGATATATTATAAATGTTGAAGAGAATCCGTATGCTATGGTTAATGAGGATATATATACTTTATCAAATTGGATAGAGGGTAGAGAATGTGATTTCTATAATGATGATGACCTCAAGCTCGCTGCTAAGAATTTAGCAAAGCTTCATATTGCTTCAAAAGGGTATGAGCCACCTGAGAACAGTAAGTTAAAAACAGATATTGGTAGATGGCCTCATTTAATGGAGAAGAGAGTTAAATCTTTTTCTAAGATGAAGAATATGGTACGGAAGAAAAAAGGTAAGAAGAGTGATTTTGATATTAAATATGTAAACAACTTTGAATTCTTCATGGATTTAGGAATAAGGGCTCAAAAGGTACTAGCATCATCAGAGTATGAGAAATATTGTAGTATTGCAGAAGAAGATAAGAGTTTTTGTCATCATGATTACACATATCATAATATTATTATGGGTGAAGATGAAAGTGTAAGTGTTGTGGATTTTGATTATTGTAAGAGAGAGATAAGAGTATATGATATATCAAACTTTATTATCAAAGTTTTAAAAAGAAGAGATTGGGATATTAAATATGCTAAACTCATTCTAGATGCTTACAATGAGGTAAGTCCACTTGAAGAAGGAGAGTATAAGGTTCTCTATGCATTCTTATTGTTCCCACAGAGGTTCTGGAGATTGTGTAACAGGTATTATTATAATGAGGTTAACTGGATACAGAATACATTCACAAAAAAAATCGATAACATGGTAGGAGAGAAGGAGAACTATAGCAAGTTTATTGAGGATTTTGCTAGTGAATATAATCAGAGTGAATAATTTAAAATGAAGAGGTTGAGCATTTTCAGAAACTCAACCTCTTATATTTGTGTAAATTATCACAAAATTGAGGTTTCTACATATAATGAATATACAGTAATATTAGGAGTGTATCATGAATATAGGTGATATTGTTGTCAGGAAGTCATACGATGAAGACATTACATTTAAGGTGATTGGTATAAGAGAAGATGACCAGGGAAAAGAAATATGTGAATTAAAAGGGGTAAATATTAGAATTGAGGCAGATTCACCAATTGAAGATCTAAAAGTTGTTCACCAGGAAGATGAAGGTAAGGCTGATAAGGTGTTTAATGAGAAGATAAACCAATCTATAAAGAAAGTCATAGCTCAACGTAATGGGAAAGATAATGCTCACTATGTATTTAATAATATCTCCAGAGGAAAAGATAAATCAAAAAAGGGGAGCAAAACAAAAGAGAAGAAAACGAATAAAGAGAGAGAAATGATATTTGGGAGACCGGGAAGAATACTTCACGTAGATGGTGACTCTGAATATCTAGAGGTATGTCTAAAAACATATAAGGAGCTGTCATTAGAGGTAGTAGGAAAAGCCGTAAAAGAAGCAGATCAACCTAATGTTATTGTTGACTTAGTTAGACAAGTAAAGCCTGATATTATAGTAATTACAGGACACGATAGCATGGTTAAAAATGCAAAAGATTACACTGATTTATCTAATTATAGAAATTCAAAGTATTTTGTTCAGTGTGTACTCAAACTTAGAAATTATGAGCCTAATTATGATGATCTCGTAATTTTTGCTGGTGCATGTCAATCAAATTATGAAGCGCTGTTGGATGCTGGTGCTAATTATGCAAGTTCACCAAATAGAGTGTTGATACACTGTCTAGACCCTGTGATGGTATGTGAAAAGGTTGCTTATTCAAATATAAAAGAAATTGTTGCAATAAAAGATATAATAGATAGTACAATAACAGGTATAAAAGGAATTGGTGGGTTGGAAACCAGAGGGAAATATAGAGAAGGATATCCAAAATCAATTTATCTTAAGTAAAAATTGAATATTTTAAAAATTTATAGTTTGTTTTACGAATAATGGACATAAACATCTGCCAAACTAGAATAATGAATCTTATTAAGAAATGGAGGACGTATTTTGAAACATCAAATGAAAACCTTAAGTGCAATAAAAGAAGAGATAGAAAATCATGTAGGAGAAAAAATAGTCTTAAGGGATAGTGGTGGGAGAAGGAAAGTATTTGTAAAAAATGGAGTCATTGAAAAAACTTACACCAGTATATTTGTTATTAAATTAGATGATAGTAATGATAGAAGAATAAGTTATAGTTATTCTGATGTTCTTACTAAAACAGTTCAAATCGTTTATGCTAGCTAAAAAAAAAAATAAAAATTCCTCATATTTATAGATAATACCTTATATAAATTAATTAGTAGGTATTATTTATAAAAGGGGGAATAGTCCGTGGAACTGATAAAAGAGAATATAGAATTTGAAAAGATGTTAGGTGAAAATTTTAATGATACGATTATTCATGAAGAATATATTGTACCAGACACACATCCAGATATAAGTGAAATTTTAATGATAAACTCTAAGATGAAAAATATCCATAAAGAGATGATGAAAGACAAAGTTCATGTTAACGGAGAAATTGATTTTACAATTCTTTACACAACAATGGAAGATGAAGAGGAAGTTGTTTGTTCTTTGAATTATACAAAGACTTTCGCAAGCATTATTGAAATGACTGGAGTAAATCATGAAATGATAAGCGAAGCAGAATGTAGTATTGAACATATGGAGTGTATAATACTAAATTCAAGAAAGGTATGTGTAGAAGGCGTTGTCAATGTAAAAGTTGAAGTATCAAAGATGAACAATCTTGATATAGTAAAGGCTATAGACATGGGTAGTGATGTTCAATGCGCTGAAAAACATATGCATATGGATAAGATAATAGGAATGGTAAATGGCGATATCACTGGTGAAACTGAGATTCTTATACCAGTTCATATGCCAGAAATTTATGAAGTTATGGATTGTAGTGTTACATTCAAAAGTAAAGAAATAGTTTTGTATGATGATATGGTTAAGTTTTCTTGTAGAGCTTGCATAAAAATATTGTATAGAGCTATGAATACTCATGAGTTGTGCGTTATTGAAAATGATGTTTATCTTGAGAAAGAATGCGAACTTAGCGGTGTATCATCTATGATGGCACATTTAGGCAAATTTACGATTAAGAATATCTCACATATGATTAAGGCAAATGAAGAAGGGGAAATGAAGTGCATATTCGTTGATATGATAATAGGTATTTTCTGTAAAGTTATGGATGTAGTATCTATGAATCTTATTGAAGATGCATATTCTCCTACTATGATGCTTGAGATGGCAAAAGAGTCAGTTGAAATGGATGTAATCCACAAAATTGTCAAAGAGGAATTGGTAGTAAAAGGCAAAATAGAGATAGATGATGACATCCCAAGACCAAAAGAAATATTATTCACAAGTGGAGATATATGTATAACTGAGAAAAGAATTGTTGAGGATAAGGTACTTGTTGAGGGCGTAATGAAGGTTAGTGTTCTTTATAAAGCTCATGATAAAGATCACGGATATGTATTTGCTGTATATGAAGAGATTCCATTTGATCATTCAATGGAAGTTCATGGAGCTAAGATCCATATGCATAGCATACTGAAAGCATCACTTGATCATATAGAATGTGATATTGAGCATGATGAGATCAAGATTAAAGGTGTAATTGACATGACTTGTAAAGTTACCTACAAATCACAAAAAGAATTCTTAATGGATGTATGTGAAAAAGAGGGCGAACCTCCTAAGAAAAAGGGAAGCTTTATAATTTATGTTGTACAGAGTGAAGATACTCTTTGGAAGGTAGCTAAGAAATATAATACAACTATAGATTTAATCTGTAAGATTAATGACATCACCGAGGGCGATATAAAAGCAAATACTAAGCTTATAATTCCAGGAAGAGCAGTAATCTAACAGAAATTTTAGGTTGATACTTCTGATAAAGAGATATATTTAAACATGAAAAGGACTTCGATGAGGGCCTTTTCATGTTTTTTTGAAGATTTATATGAGTAAAACATCTATCCATTCTCAATTTGTTTTTTAGCACGCAGAGCGTGCCTTTGTTATGTTATAATATAGTTAAATTTATGGTAAAGAAATTATTGTACACTGGAAGAAGGCATATGCCGAAGATAAAGAAGGTTTCGGGGTGGAGAAAATGGAAATTGCAGTGGTTGGAATAAATCATAATAATGCACCAGTTGATGTACGTGAGAGAGCGGCTTTTACAGACACAAGCAAGATTGATGTGATTAATGAACTTATGGATTCAGGTATAGAAGAGGTCATAGTCCTTTCAACTTGTAATAGAAGTGAGGTTTATGTTGCTTATAGCAAAAAGATTGATGGTAAGAATATTCTTAAAGATGTTTATAAAAAGAAATTCAAATGTGTTGATTTAGACCTTTTTTTATTTGCTAAGAAAGGGAGAGAGGCAGTTGAACATATTTTTAGAGTAGCAAGTGGAATGGATTCTATTGTTCTAGGAGAAGATCAGATACTTGGGCAGGTTAAGGATTCATTAACACTCTCAATGGAGTTAGGATCAAGTAAAAAGCTACTTAATAGGTTATTTAGAGATGCGGTAACGGCTTCTAAAGAGATTAAGAATAAACTTAAGATATCTGAGATTCCTCTTTCTACTAGTTATATTGGTGTTAAGTTAATAAAAGAGAGAATTGGAGATTTAAAGGGTAAGAATGTACTGATAATAGGAGTAGGGCAGATAAGTAAGTTAACTCTCAAATATTTATTATTGGAAGAGTTGAATTCTATAAAGATAACAAATAGAACTCATGGAAATTTAAAAGAGCTCTCGGTGGAGAGTTCCAAAATTGAACTTGTTAATTATTGTGATAGATATGATGTTTTAAAAGATGTGGATGTTGTGATTTCAGCAACTTCAGCACCCCATGTTATATTGAGTGTGGAGAAAATGCCAGAGTTGAATAAGAAATTGTATATTTTAGATTTAGCAGTTCCAAGGGATATAGACCCAAAGGTTGGAGAAAATTCATCTATTGAACTTTTAGATATTGATGATTTAGAGAAGATTTCATCTAATAATATGGAGAAGAGAGAAGGAATGAAAGAACAAGCTGATGAGATAATCAGTGAATATATATATGAATTTCATGAATGGAAGAAAAGAACTAAGATCGATCCTGTTATAAAGGATTTAAAGGAAAAGTGTGAAGAGATAGAAAAAGATACTCTTGAATATATTTTTAGAAAATCAAATATGGAATTAAGAGATCAGAAGATTGTTCAGAAGATGTTAAATTCAGCCCTTAAAAGAGTTATTAGAGATCCAATAATAAAACTTAAAGAATTAGAAGATGATGAAAGAGAAAATTATATGGATGTGGTTAAAGAATTATTTAAGTTATAGATAAACTGTACTGAAACTTGATTTGTTCAAGTTCCAAAATCTCAATGTTTTTATGAGTTATGGACTTGGATAAATCAATAGTTGAAGTAGTTTATCTACATAAGAGGTGTTTTAATGTTTGTACCATTGAATGTTAACTTAGAAAACAAAAAGATACTAATAATAGGGGGAGGGAAGGTTGCCTTAAGGAAGGTGAACTTTTTCCTTCAATATGGTTGTAATATAGAAGTTGTGGGGAAAAATATAGCCCAGGAAATATATGAGGTCACAGAAAATAGCAACTCAAGAGTAACTTTGATTCAAAGAGAGTTTGAAATGAATGATTTATATGGAAAATACATTGTAATCATTTCAACAGATAATTTTAAGTTGAATGAGCAAATTGCTAATAAGTGTGAAGAAAGAGGAGTACTTTATACAAACTGTAGTAATGGAGAGGTATCATCATTTTCATTACCAGCAGTGGTTAAAAGAGGAGACCTTTCTGTTGCAATATCAACAAATGGAAAGAGTCCTGCACTTAGTAAGAAGATAAAAAAAGAGATTAGTGACATATATAAGAATGAATATGAGGAGTTCCTAGAACTATTAGGAGAGTTGAGATATGTAGTTCTTAAAGGTGAGAGTGATGATAGGGTTAAGAGGAAATTATTGAATGAAGCAGTGAATATGAATATAAATGAATTGAGAGAATTTATTAACAATTATAGAGGAGAGAAATTATGAAGATTATTGTTGGGTCTAGAGGGAGTAAGCTTGCATTAACTCAAACCAAATGGGTACTTAATAAAATAAAAGAGAAGAATCCTCATGTGGATTTTGAGATAAAAGTTATAAAGACAAAGGGTGATAAGATTCTTGATAAGGCTCTTGATAAGATAGGAGATAAAGGGCTGTTTGTTAAAGAAATTGAAGAGGCTCTTTTAAATGGAGATGTAGATTTAGCGGTTCATAGTATGAAGGATATGCCCTCTGCATTACCAGAAGGATTAAGGTTTTCTCATGTTACAGAGAGAGAAGATCATAGAGATGTAATTGTATTAAAGGAAGGAATTAAGTCTTTTCAAGAGTTGCCTGAAGGGGCTAGAATTGGGACAGGAAGTAAGAGAAGAAAGTATCAACTTCTTAAGGCGAGACCTGATATAGAGATTGTACCTATAAGAGGAAATGTTGAGACAAGAATATCAAAGATTGAAAGTGAAAATCTCAGTGGAGTTATACTTGCAGCTGCGGGAATAAAGAGATTAGGTATACATGAGAAGATGAAAGATAGAATAGAATATCTTTCAGAAAATCTTATTGTACCAGCACCAGCACAAGGAATATTAGCACTTGAAATAAGAGATGGAGATATTGAACTTCATGGAATGATAGAAAAGATAAGAGACAAAAAAACTGAAGTAGAGGCAAAAGCAGAAAGAGCTTTTCTTAAGGGGTTAAATGGAAGTTGTCATATTCCTATAGGTGCATACTGCAGCGTACTTGGTGACGAAATAGTAATGACAGGAATTTATGGTGATGGAGAAGGGCAGAATATTTTAAAGGCAGAAATAAGCGGAAGTAGAGAAGAAGCTGAAAAAGTAGGAAAAGCATTAGCGGATAAACTTTTAGAGGAGATGAAGAGGAATGAAGGGTAAGGTTTTTCTTGTTGGAGCAGGACCAGGTGATTTTGGATTAATAACTTTAAAAGGATTGCAATGTATAAGAAAAGCTGATGTGCTTGTTTATGATAGACTTGCTAATGAAGAGTTCTTGAAGGAAACAAAAGAGGGCTGTGAATATATTTATGTTGGGAAGAAGTCTAGTGAACATACAAAAACTCAGGATGAGATAAACGAAATTATATTTAAAAAAGCTCAGGAAGGTAAGATTGTAACAAGACTTAAAGGTGGAGATCCTTATGTTTTCGGAAGAGGAGGAGAGGAAGGAGAATACCTTTACGATAGAGATATAAAATTCGAGGTTATTCCAGGTATAAGTTCTTCTATAGGAGGGCTGGCATATGCAGGTATTCCTATAACACATAGAAATTATGCTTCATCTTTTCATGTAATCACTGGACATTTAAAGGATGATAATCAAGAGTTAAATTGGAAAGCACTAAGCGAGGTTAATGGAACACTTGTGTTTTTAATGGGAATGTCAAATTTAGAGAAGATCACAGAGAGTCTTATTGAGAATGGTAAGGATAAAAACACAGCTGTTGCAATAGTAAACTGGGCTACAAGACCTGAACAGAGAGTGGTTCAAGGGGAACTTCATAATATAGTTGAGATTGTTAAAAAAGATGGTATTGGCTCGCCTAGCGTAATAGTTGTGGGTAATGTAGCAACCCTTAGAGATAAATTAAACTTCTTTGAGGATAAGCCTCTTTTTGGAAAGAATATTGTAATTACAAGAAGCAGAGCACAGAGTAGTTCACTTGTAAAGAGTATTGAAGAACTTGGTGGCAGAGCTGTAGAGATGCCAGCAATAAAGATTAGAAAGATAGAGAACAATAAAAAACTAGAAAAAAGCATAGAAAACTTAAAGGACTATGATTATATAGTATTTACAAGTACAAATGGAGTGGATATATTCTTTGAGGAATTATTCCAAAAAGGATTCGATAGCAGAGCTTTAGGAAACTGTAAGATTGCTGCTATTGGAAAAGGAACGGAGGAAAGATTATCAACTTTTGGATTGAGAGCAGATATAGTCCCAGAGAGAGCAATTGGTGAAGCATTATTAGAGGAATTATCAAATGTGGTTGATAGTAATAGTAATGTACTGATTCCAAGAGCAGAAGGGGCTAGAAGATTAATTGTTGAAGAACTTTCAAAAGTATGTAAAGTTGAAGAGGTAATTACATATACAACCGTAAAAGATTGTCCAAATAAAGATGAGTTATTGAGTAAGTTGAAAGAGAATAAGGTTGACTACATTACTTTCACAAGTTCATCTACTGTTAAGAATTTTATTGAAATCATAGGAGATGAAAATATTGGATTATTAGATAATGTTAAATGTATATCCATAGGACCTATAACTTCAAAAACAGCAAAGGAATTGGGAGTGAAGATATACAGAGAAGCAGAGGAGTCTTCTATTGAAGGAGTATTAGAAACAATTATCAACGAGGAGGAATAGAATCTTGGGAACTATAAGAAGGACAAGAAGATTAAGAAGAAATGAAACAATAAGAAGCATGGTTAGAGAGACAAAATTAACTTTAGATGACTTGGTTTACCCACTTTTTATCATAGAAGGAGAAGGGATAAAAAATGAGATAAAGTCAATGCCAGGAAACTATCATTTCTCAGTGGATATGCTAGAAGAAGAGATAAATGAACTTGTGACAATCGGAATTAAATCAGTTATATTATTTGGAATACCTGGTGAAAAAGATGAAGTGGGCAGTGATGCTTATGATGTTAATGGAATTGTACAGAAAGCTGTTAGAAAAATAAAAGAGATTAGCTCTGAGATGTACGTTATAACTGATGTGTGTATGTGTGAGTATACATCACATGGGCATTGTGGAATATTAACATCTAGTGGTGATGTTGAGAATGATACAACTGTTGAGTATCTTAAGAGAATAGCCGTTAGTCATGCTAAAGCAGGGGCTGATATGATTGCTCCTTCGGATATGATGGATGGAAGAGTTAAAGGTATTAGAGAAGCTCTTGATGAATGGGGATATAAAAATACTCCTATAATGGCCTATAGTGCTAAATATGCATCTTCATTTTACGGTCCATTTAGAGATGCTGCAGAGTCAGCACCAGCTTTTGGCGATAGAAGAGCATATCAGATGGACCCTGCAAATAGTGATGAGGGTATAAGAGAAGTGGAGATTGATATTGAAGAGGGTGCTGATATTGTAATGGTTAAGCCAGCGCTATCCTATCTTGATATAATTAGAAGAGTTAAGGATAATTTCAATATACCTATAGCTGCGTATAATGTAAGTGGTGAATATTCAATGCTTAAGATGGCTGTTGAGAATGGACTTATGAATGAAAAAGTAATATATGAGGCCTTATTATCCATAAAAAGAGCAGGGGCGGATATAATAATAACATACTTTGCAAAGGATATTGCTAAGAAGAAGGAGTGGATCTAGCATGAAGCATAATAAATCCAGTGAGATTTTTAATGAAGCTAAGAAGTACATACCAGGTGGAGTAAATAGTCCAGTTAGGGCTTTTAGATCAGTTGGATTAGACCCTATTTTCATTGAAAGAGGTGAAGGGGCAAAGATTTATGATGTTGATGGAAATGAGTACATAGATTACATATGTTCATGGGGTCCATTGATTCTTGGACACAGTAATGAAAAGGTATTAGAAGGAATAGATGAAGTTTTGAGAAGGGGGACTAGCTACGGTGTTCCTACTGAAATTGAAGTAAAGATGGCGAAATTGATTGTGGAAGCTTATCCATCTATAGATATGGTTAGAATGGTTAACTCAGGAACAGAGGCAACAATGAGTGCCCTAAGAGTTGCTAGAGGATATACAGGAAGAAATAAAATACTAAAGTTCGAAGGATGTTATCATGGTCACTCTGATTCTTTATTGGTTAAATCAGGGTCAGGAACTTTAACATTTGGAGTGCCTACTAGTCCAGGGGTACCAGCTGATACTGTTAAAGATACTTTAGTAAGTAGATATAATGATTTAGATGCTGTGAAGAAAATTTTTGAAGAGCAAGGAGAAGAAATAGCTGCTATTATTGTTGAGCCAGTAGGTGGAAACATGGGAGTTGTTCCAGGAAAGAAAGCGTTCTTACAAGGACTTAGGGATATATGTGATGAATATGGAGCAGTACTTATATTTGACGAGGTTATTACTGGATTTAGACTAGCGTATGGTGGAGCACAGGAGGTTTATGGAGTTGAGGCTCATATGACTTGCTTCGGTAAAATTATTGGTGGGGGACTTCCAGTAGGGGCATATGGTGGAAAGAAGGAAATTATGGATATGGTTTCGCCAGTTGGACCTGTATATCAAGCTGGAACTCTATCAGGAAATCCACTTGCTATGCATATGGGATACAATAACTTAAGAATTTTAAAGGATAATCCACAGATATATGAGGGTATTGAAGCAAAGGCTAAGAGATTAGAAGATGGCTTTAGAAAGAATATACACGAATTAAATATCAGTGCTGAGGTTGTTAGATTCAAGGGAATGGTATGTGTGTTCTTTGCAGAGGGTGAATTCCATAGTTATGATGATGTTAAGAATTGTGATACAGATATGTATTCTAGATACTTCAAAGGAATGTTAGAGAGAGGAGTCCTTCTTCCACCAGCTCAATTTGAAGGAATGTTTCTATCGAGTGAGCATACAATAGAACATATAGAAGAGACAATAAAAATTCAATATGATGTTTTAAGGGAGCTGTAGAATAAAAGATGGTTATAAAAGCTTATGGGAAGATTAATATATCCCTTGATGCTGTTGATAAGAGGGAAGATGGGTATCACCTATTAAAGATGATAATGCAACAGATAGAACTTTATGATGAGATAGATATTACCAAAGCAGATGAGGGTATAACTATAACTTGTAATAAATATTTCATCCCTACTGATAATAAAAACCTTGCATATAAAGCTGCTGAATTATTTATGAAAACTTATAACATTAATGAGGGAGTAAAGATACATATTGAGAAGAATATTCCTGTTGCAGCTGGCCTTGCAGGGGGAAGTACAGATGCAGCAGCAGTACTTAAAGGTATGAGAAACATATTTAAGGTAAAAGCTTCAGATGAGGAACTTATGAAGCTGGGAGAGACACTAGGTGCGGATATTCCTTATTGTTTTGTTGGTGGAACGGCACTCTGTGAAGGAATCGGAGAGATAATTACTCCATTAAGACCATTTGATAATAAGATTCTGGTGTTGGTAAAACCTAACTTCGGTGTTTCCACAAAGACTGTATATAAAAATTTGGATATATCTAAGATAAGAAAGCATGTAAAAACAGACAGGTTATTGGAGGCTATTGAGAAAGATGATCTAAAATCTGTATGTTATCATATGAAAAATGTTCTGGAGAATGTAACCATCATTAAACATAAATCTATAAAGAATATTAAGAAGAACATGGTGGAGATGGGGGCTATAAATTCCATGATGAGTGGAAGTGGTCCAACAGTATTTGGTTTTTTTGATGATATATTAAAAGCACAAAGGTGCTATGAATATTTTAAAAAAGATTATCAAGAAGTATTTATTACAAGAACGATTAAAAAATGAAGGTAAAATAAAAACACGTTTCTGAAATGGAAACGTGTTTTTTTGTTAATTTTCCCTTTTTCTTTTTCTAAATCAAAGATTAAACCATATGATTCAGTTATCACTGGAACTATTTTTTTAAGAGGTTGAACATTTATAAGGTTTTAAATTGGAACTAGAAAATACGCAAGCAATGTGTTAAAAGAAAACCTGTTTCAGGAATTTCTCTTATTTTAGATATAGGATACTTTAAACAGTGTAATTTTGTTATGTTTGCTAAACATGCAGTGGCACAATTGTTTATATTATGTTGATATATGCATACGTATTAAAAAAATGTAACAAACCTGAAATTTCCCAAATTACTCTTAAAGTTGGTTCTTTGAAAAGAGTTTTTTAGAATAGTCTAAAGAAATTTATACCATTATTTACATTAATGGTAATATAAAATTATCGCAGAACATAAATATATTCAGAGAAAAATAAGTTAAAGAGGTTAGAAGTAATGAAAAAATCCTTAAATGAAATTTTTATAAAAATAACAAAAGCGCTAGCATTAATTATGGCGAATGTACTACTATTAGTACTTATTCCTTGTAGCAATGCTCTTGCAGAATCACAATCAGAAATTAAAAAGAGTAACAACAAAGAGCTTATATCAAAGGTTAATTTAAACGAATCAAAGATTATTAAATTTCTAGATCCTGCACTTGAAAAAGCCATAAGAACTGAAATTAATAAGCTGGAAGGCGATATTTATCAAAAAGATGTTCTTCAGATTGAGGAATTAATTGTATATAATGCAGGTATTTATAATTTAGAAGGTATTCAATATTTGAAAAATTTAACAAAATTAAATTTGGCATTTAACGATATAATTGATATGAGTCCATTAAAAGAACTAAAAAAGTTAAAATCATTAGGGTTACTTTCTAATAGGATAACAGATATAACTGCTTTGAAAAATTCAACTAATTTAACAAATTTGAGTCTATCATATAATGATATTGTTGATATAAGTCCATTACAAGAGTTAAAAAAGTTAGAATCCCTAGGATTATCTAATAATGAAATAAGAGATATAACTGCTCTTAAAAAGTTAACTAATTTAAAAGGATTATATTTGTCAGACAATAAGATAGAAGATGTAGGTGTTTTGGAATACCTTACAAATTTAACAGGTGTATCAGTAAGTAATAGTAAAATAATAGAGTTAATATCCTTAGGGGGATTAAAAAAATTAGAAGATCTAGAGATATCACATGTTAAAATGAGCGACCTTAAATTCCTTAATAAATTGCCAAATCTAGTTGAGTTAAGTTTATGTAGTAATAATATAGAAGATATAAATTTTTTAGAAAGATTAAGTAATTTAAGGTACTTAGATTTAAGTGATAACAATATTGTAGATATAACTTCATTAGAAAAATTGATAAATTTAAAAACACTATTTTTAAGCAATAATAATATTCAAGATATAAGTTCATTAAAAGGATTAGTAAATCTAACTGAACTGCTATTATGTGAAAATCAAATAAAAAGTTTTGAACCTATTGAATCATATTATGATAAATTAGAATATAGTGATTTTGAATTAGATAGTGAACAAATATTAATAAAGTTTGAAGATAAGAATTTAGAAGAAGCTATAAAAGATAAAATGTTTATATATGGTAATATTTATATGAGCGATTTAAAAGATATTCAGGAATTAAATTTACAGAATAAAGAGATAAAGAATCTAAAAGGAATTGAGAAATTAACAACTTTGACTAAATTAGATTTAAGCAATAATAAAATAACGGATATAAGTTTATTAAAAGATTTAAAAAATATCAAAGTATTAAAATTAAAAGGTAATAAAATAAAAGATTATTCTTCGGTTAAATCATACTATGATAATCTAGAGTATAAAGATTTTGATATTCAGTTGAAATCCAATAAAAATATAGTAAAATTCTATGATGAAAAACTAGAATTAATTATAAGAGAAAAAATAAATAAGCCAATTGGAGACATTTATATAGGTGATGTGGAGAAAATTCAAGAGATAGATATTTATGGTCAAATGTATGGATTAGAAGGAATTCAATATCTTAAAAATTTAAAAATATTGAAATTAAGAAATACAGGAATAGAAGATTTTACTACAATAAAAGAATTGACAAATTTGGAAGAATTAAATTTAGAAAATTACCCAATCGGAGATGTGCCTTATAATTTGGTAAAAAACCTATCGTTTTTAAAGGGATTAAGCAAACTGAAAATTTTAAATTTACACGGTACTGGATTAGAAGATGTAAATGGTTTAGAAAATTTAACAAATTTAAGAGAATTAACGATATCTAGGAATAGCATAGAAGATTTAAGTCCAATTAAAGAATTAATTAATTTAACAACATTATATTTAGGGTGGGGCAGTGTTGTAGATTATAGTATAGTTAGTGGATATTATGACAATTTAATTAATAAGGATTTTGAATTAAGTAAGACAGAGAATTTAAAGAATAAAAAAGAGATAAAGGATATAGTCAAGTTCGACGAATATTATATAGAATCAATTATAAGAAAAAAAATAAACAAACTTGAAGGTGATATATACCTCAAAGATGTAGAAGATATTAAGCATTTAAAAATATCAGACATATATGTAATAAAGAGCTTAAAAGGAATTGAGAACTTGAAAAATTTAACTACATTATGGATCGATGATGTAGAGGTAACTGATATAAGTTCTTTGGGGAGTTTAACAAACTTAGAAGAATTGTATATATATGGCAGTAAAGTCGAGGATATAAGTTCCTTAAAAGGTTTGAAGAATTTAAAGAAATTAGTTTTGGTTAATAATGAAATAACTGATATAAAGTCTTTGAAAGATTTAACCAAATTAAAGCTTTTATATTTACAAGGTAATGAAATAAAAGATTATAGTCCGGTTGAAGGGTATTATAATGAATTAGAATTTAAAGATTTTAAAATAGAATAAGCACAGAGGTTATGTAGGGGCACTACCATTATGGTAGTGCCATCTGCATATTTTTTTTATTTAAACAGATAATAAGGTGTATGAAAAACATAATTAAGAAAATATAAGGTGGTAGTATGAGGATTTTAAGTTTGTGTGACAAATATTTTGTTATCTTAATAGTTATTCAGGGCATTATTATGATAACTATAGACTATGTTACATTTAAGGAATATAAGATGAAGGAAGTTGCAAAAAAATCAAGGGTTATAGGTATAAGTGCTATTGTCATAGCAGTGACATTAAGTATTATAAACTTGATTGTAAGATGAATATTGAGAAACATTTATAAATTTGAAAAACTTGGGGGTGATTAATTTGAGAGAACAATTAAGAGACGAGATAAACCATGAACTTGATGAGAATTTGAAATACATTAAGGATACTCTTGTAGACAACTATGATTTTGTTTATAGGGAGTTTTATGCTGATAAGTGGAAGGTTGCTTTAGTTTATATAGATGGAATGAGTGATAAAGTGGTATTGAATGATTACGTAATGGAACCACTTATGCTTGCTTATAGGCATAAAATAGAAACTCAAGGGGAACTTATATCTAAGGTTTTAGCACTTACAGATCTTAGACCAGTGGATAAACTTAAAGATGGAATCAATGCAGCGCTAGCTGGGGAATGTCTCATGTTAATTGATGGCATGGATAAAGTATATGTCCTTGCAACAAGAGCATGGCCAGCAAGAGGAGTAAGTGAACCATCAGGTGAAACAGTGGTAAGAGGTTCTAGAGAAGGTTTTACAGAAACTATAAGATTTAATACAGCTCTTGTAAGGAGAAGAATACGAGATACTAGATACAGAGCAAAGCCTAAAATGATTGGTACAAGATCAAAAACAGATATAGCTATACTTTATATTGAAGATATTGCGGATAAGAATTTGGTAATAGAAGTTGAAAAAAGGTTAGATGAAATACAAATTGATGCAATTCAAGATAGTGGATATATTGAACAGATGATAGAGGATAATAAGCTTTCGCCATTTCCACAGGTACAGAGTACTGAAAGACCAGATGTTGTTGCTGCTGCTATTTATGAGGGGCGAGTGGCAATACTTGTTGATAATTCTCCATTTGCTTTAATAGTACCTGGTTCATTACCGGCGTTATTTCAGAGTCCTGATGACTATAATCAGCGATGGATGCATTCTTCTTTAATAAGAATATTGAGGGTATTTGCTATGATTGCTGCTCTAACTGCACCAGCATTGTATATAGCAACAACGGCTTTTCATACAAACATATTACCAACTAAACTTGCATATTCAATAGCAGCTTCGCGAGAAGGGGTTCCTTTTCCTGCATTTGTAGAAGCATTAATAATGGAAATAAGTATGGCTTTGCTTATAGAGGCAATTTTAAAACTACCAAAGGCAATAGGGTCAACTATTGGAATTGTTGGAGGATTAGTTGTTGGGCAGGCGGCAGTAAGTGCGGGAATTGTAAGTCCTATTATGATAATAATTGTAGGTCTTACAGCTGTAACTACATTTCTCACACCAAACTATGGAGTGGTTTCTGCCTTTAGAGCCATAAGAATTATTCTGATTATTCTTGCTAGTGTATTAGGACTTTATGGAGTGGCAATGGGTATGATTTATGTGATAATACATCTTCTAAAACTTACAAGTTTTGGGACTCCGTATCTTGCTCCTTTTGCGAATCCTACAAGAAGTGAGTTGAAAGATATGATAATGAGATATCCATTAAAATCTTTTATTAAGAGACCATCATTCCTAAATCCGAATGATAAAATAAGGCAGAAGAAATAGGTGAATTCTATGAATAATAGAGGTTTTATAGATAAATATGGGGTTTTTGTAACTATAACAGTTGCAATTTTGGGAGTAACACTATTTGCTCTTCCTAAATTGATGATGGAGTATTCAGGTACAAATGGATGGATAGTTACCATAATTGCAGGAGTAATAGCATGGGGAATTGCGTATATGATATATACTGTTATAGCAATGAACAACTACAATAGATTTGATATTATACTTAAAGATTCCTTTGGGAATGTGCTATCAAAAATTATAATTGTGATATTTATATTTTATACTATTGTTATAATCTCATCTGAATTAAGAGCTTTTGTTGAGATGATTAAAATGTATCTACTTGAGAAAACACCATTAGAACTGATTATGATAATTTTTATATTAACTGGTGTAAGTCTTATAAGAGGAGATCTCAGAGTATTAATAGCTTTCAATGGTATAGCATTCTGGGTAATGATTATACCTATAATAGTATCAATGTTAGTATCTATTGGGGAGGGAGATTTAACAAATATACTTCCCTTAATACAGGCTAGCAATATGGACTATTTAAAAGGAATACAAACAGCATTATTTGCATTTGCGGGATTTGAAATTTTGTTTTTAATCATCCCCTATGTAAAAAATCAAAAAGAAAGCAAAAAAGTTTTAAAGTGGAGTTTTCTTTTAATTATATTTGTTTATTGTATTGCAATATTAGTTACTGTTGCTATGTTTTCCACTAGCCAAACTAAAATACTTTTTTGGCCTACGATTACATTGATAAGATCAGTTGAGTTACCTGGAAGTTTGATTGAGCATTGGGAAGGGGTAGTAATGACTTTCTTCATTATGTTCTACTTTACAACATTTGTAAACTCATTTTATTTTACAGCAGATCTTTTGAAGAACGCATTTAAGTTAGATGATGTTAAACTTACAACTATTATTATAACTCCAGTGATATTTATTGTAGCATTATTGCCTAGTAATATTTCTCAGGTAAGGGAATTATCAAGACAATTATTACCTATATTTGCAGGTGCATTCCTTATAGTACTACCAGTGATTTTGTTCATTATAGCCATTATAAAAAGGAGAGATAAGAATGAAGAGAACAAGGGGTAAGTTCGGCTTGCTATTTATAATATGTTGTCTTCTTACTGGGTGTTGGGATAATGTGGAGATAGATAGTAAATGCTTTATATCAACAATAGGAATAGATGTAGGGAAAGATATTGAGGAGTTAAAAAGAGCAAAAGAAATTGAGAGTGATGAACCTTTTGCTGCAAGGGAGATAAAGAAATTAAAAGTAACTTATGGATATCCAGATATGAGTCAACTTGGACCAGAAAAAGGAGGAACTGCAGAATCAAAGAGTTTATCTGCAGAGGGAACTTCAATGCAAGACGCTAAATTATTAGCCACCTTGAAAAGTAGTAGGAAGTTAATACTTGGGCAAACAAAGCTTCTTCTATTAAGTCATGAAGTGTTGAATTATCCAGAAGTGGTTAAAGAAATAATGGATTATTTTCAGAGAGAGCCTTTTCTCAATAGGATGATGCATGTTGTTGTAACAAGTGGAAAAACTGAAGACTATATTTCACATAAACCAGAGATGGAGAATAACATTGAATATTATATAAATGGATTGATGAAACATACTGAAAGAGCTGCATCTGTTATGCCCATGACTGTTAACGAGATGTTGAGGCTTTTAACTGAAAATGGGAATGTATTCATACCTAAAATAATGTTAGATAAGGAAACTAACGAGATTATTCTTAAAGGTGTAGCAATAATAAAGGATTATGAGATTGTTGGGAATTTAAGTTCTTTAGAAACAGCTGACCTTTCAATTATTAGAGGAGCCAAACAAGGTGGAAGTAGGCTAATATATGTAAAAGGAAAACCTCTTGATTTTACTTTTGAAAGTGAAGGTAGGCAAATAAAAATAAGTAATAAGAGCAAAAATAAGTTGAATATTCAAATTAAGGTACTACTAGAAGCGCAGATTAAGGGTTATTATGCAGAAGAAAAGGTATCTATACTGGATTTTAAAGTTGTTGAAGAGGATATAAAGAAAGCTATGAGTGAAGAGTGTACAAAAGTAGCTAATATGATTCAGCGTAATTATGGTATCGAACCTTTTGGAATACAGGAATATTTAACAAAGTTCCAACCTAGTTTATGGAAAGAGATAGAAGATAATTGGGATGATGTCTATAAAAATAGTAATATTGAAATTATTGTACAAACAAAAATAAGAAGAATTGGTGTAACTGAGTGAATGATATAACCGCAAAAAGTAAATTCAATTAAAATCATATACAATATATATTGCAGATTAATTCATTCTGACATCATATATTGTATATGAAATTGAACTAAAATACTTTTGTGGATTAAACATTGAATAAAACCTCCTAAAGTGGATAAGATTATTAATAAGCTTGTCTATTTAGAGATCGTTTAAAAATAACTTTCCCTAAAGTTGTTTCAAAAAGTGCAAGAATCATTCACATTTTTGAAACAAAAGGAAAGTGATTTTTAAGCCAATCATTAGGAGGTATATTATGAAAAAGTATAGAAGAAAGATAGCGCTATTAATTGTGATGGTTTTTGTGTTTAGTATTGTAATGTTAGGAATTATAAGAATGATGGATAGTAGAGAAGTTAATGCTGAAGAAATTTCGGACAAGGTTATAAGGTTTCATGTAATAGCCAATAGTGATAATGATGAAGATCAGAATTTAAAGATAAAAGTTAAAAATGATGTTATAAAGTATATGTATGATAAATTAAATGGGTGTGATGACATTGATAAATCAAGGGAAATAATTCTAGGTGAAATGGAAAATTTAAAGAAAATTGCAGAGAAGAAAATTTCTGAAGAGGGATATGATTATGATGTAAAAATTGTTTTAGGTAATGAAAATTTCCCACAAAAAAGATATGGTGAAGTTGTTCTTCCTCATGGAGAATATGAGGCTTTGAGAATAATCATTGGTGAAGGGCAAGGGCAGAACTGGTGGTGTGTAATGTTTCCGCCACTATGTTTTATAGATGTTACATTGGAAGACTATTCTTTTGAAGATATTCAGATTACATTAGATAAGAATCTATCAGAAGAGGATGTTGAAAAAATTCTTGAAAAAGAGAATGATGTTGTATTTAAATTAAAATTTCTTGAATGGTTTAAGAAAGAGGAGAAATAAAAAGAACTTATAAAAACATAGTTGACAGTTGAGAGTGGACAATGGACAATGATTGACATTTCACTCCGTGAAATTTTAATTTAATTGTTCCGTGGACAATAGGGGAGGAGATGTTTCATATAGGATGAAACCTTGTACTTGAAATACAATATTTTAACTAAGATGAAATGAGTAAAAACTTTTTGGTCTAAAGAACAATAGGATGTAGTTTCTGACCTAAGTCAGAAACATCTATCGTTGTCAACTGTCAACTTTTAACTTAAAAAGCACGCTTATGCGTGCTTTTTAGTTGTATATTGTTTTAAGTAAATATGGAAGTTCACTGAAGTTCAAAGGTGTATTATCTATTGTAACATTTTCTAACCTAAAATTCTCAGTGTGTAAGTTTACAGAGAATAAGAAGGTGATTTCTCTATAGCTACCCTTGTATATGCCATGACCTTGGAACTTAACCTCAGGTGAAGAGCTATCATTTAGGTATGTCCAAGTACTTGAACTAAAATAATCATTGAAGGCTTTTCCAATGGTTTTATTCTCAAACTGAGTTAAAGTACCATTCATAACAATATTTTTGGCTATGTCTTCTTCAGAGAGTTTAGTGATCAAAAGGCTGATATGGTCACTTAAAGATGACTCCCTATAGTTTTTTAACGAAGATGCTTTAAAATAAATTTCTACTGAATCAGTTATATCCTTTAAATTCAATGCACTTAGGGGAATATCTAAAGAGGTCTCCCTAAATATTTGCTTTTTCCCATTAGAATCATAAATTGGTTTATAGGTTTTATTATCTATGCTGAAATATAATATAAATTCTTCTGAATTATTAAGATTTAAAGTTATAATCTCTTTTGAAGTAAGATATTTTACGTCAGAGATTATTGGTGGCTCCAGGCTCATGTGTAAAGTATTAATACTAGATAAAGGAAGTGAGAAGTTTTTTTCTAAATTAACATCCTTAAAAAATATTTTCTCATGATTTCCAGACGATTCTTCTGGAATTAGCCCAACAACATCTCCAGCAGAGTTAATAAGCATGTTAGATGTTAGACTTTTTTCAGAAGATAGCTCCTTCTTAGTAAGTACATTTTTAAAATTGTAAATGTATTCATATTCATATGAAGAAGTGGACATGTTAATAATTGATGATACATTCATATCATGAATAGTATATATGATTAAGTTAGAACTTTCATCATATGAATAAATTTCACCAGAGAGTTTGTTATTTTTATAGAAAATCTCAACATCTTTAGCATTGAGGTCTTTATCATAATATGAAATAATTATAGGTTTATTAATATCGCTATTATATGTTAATAATCCTTTCTTTGAAACAGTTTGACTATCAGAAATATATTTAATATTAACTGATAAATCTTCTAGTGTATTACTAAAGGTTGATAAGTTAGATGATGATAGTTCTTCAGTCTTAAATTTATATATATAATCATCTTTGATATTTATATTGTTTAAGGATTTAACTCTTTTACTCACATATATACTATAGGTTGAATCAGGTAGATAATTATCTTTAGGAGATAATATTAGTGTGTTACCTTTATCACCAAAGGATATATTTGTTGATAGTTTTTTATAAGTACTATCATAAATATATATGGAGTTATTACTTACTGAAGACTTATCAATAGCGTTATTAAAAGTTATAGTCCAGATTTTATTAAAATTAACTGTTTTTAAGTCATATCCAAATGTTACAGTTTGTCCAAAGGTTATTAATAGTAATGTATATAAAATAAATGAGTAAATATGTTTTTTCATAAAATCAATCCTTTTGTTTAATTCTTATAAAATAATATTTAATTTCTGAGGAAATTAAAAAATTTACTTGGTTTCCTTAGCAAAGCGCGTGAAATGCCACTTTTTTATTTCTTATATAAGAAATATCAATGAATATCATAGCTTCGTTATAATATCTTATCATAAATGATAAGATAATTTGTTACAGAAATTTTAAATTTATATGTATTTACGTGTTTAAAGTATATGTTTAAGTAGATTTTATATTGACTTATGTAAGTGTTATACATAATATATTTATAGAGGATGAGGCATGCGAAAATAAATAACAAGACAAAAATGCAAAATAGACGAGTATACTAACATGGTATTTATTTGAACTTGCCTAAGAAAGAATAGAGGAGAAAATTCATGAAAAAGAAAATTGGAGTAATATTTGGAGGTCAGTCCTCAGAACATAAGGTTTCATTGGTGTCAGCTACATCAGTTTTGAACAATATTGATACTGAAAAATATGAAGTTGTGAAAATTGGAATCACTAATGACGGAAAATGGTTCGTTTATAATGGTGAAATAGACTATATAGAGAATGGTAACTGGATTAAGGATGAGAAAAATCTTATATCTCATGGGGAGAGAATACTGTTCAATAGAGAGATAGATGTTGTATTCCCAGTATTACATGGGCTATATGGCGAGGATGGAACAATTCAAGGTGTGTGTAAGCTTGCAGAGATACCTTGTGTTGGATGTGATGTGCTAGCTTCTGCAGTTTGTATGGATAAGGTGTATACAAAATATGTTCTTGAAAACTTTAATATTAATCAGGCGTCTTATGTTGTTGTCCATAAAGATGAGTATAAGGATAGAGAAAATGAAATTCTTCAAGAGATTGAAGAAAAATTATCATATCCTGTATTTATAAAACCAGCTAATAGTGGATCTTCTGTAGGGATTTCAAAAGGAAAGAATAAAGATGATGTTAAATTGGGACTTATTGAGGCTTTTAAACATGATAGAAAAATCCTAGTGGAGAAGGGGTTAAATGCTAGAGAAATAGAAGTATCTGTACTAGGTAACAGAAAGGCAATAGCATCAGTTCCAGGAGAAGTTGTACCATGTAAGGAGTTCTATGATTATGAGGCAAAATATGAGGATGATTCTTCTGAACTTTTAATACCAGCAGGGTTGACTGAAAATGAAATGGAAGAAATTAAATTATTAGCTATAAGAATATATAAACTGCTAGATTGTGAGGGAATGGCTAGAGTGGATTTCTTGGTAGATAAAGATAATGGAGAAGTTTATTTGAATGAGGTTAACACTCTACCAGGGTTTACTAGTATAAGTATGTATCCAAAACTTTGGGCAGCTTCAGGAATAGAGTATAGTGAACTTATAAGTAGGCTTATTGAATTGGCTGAAGAAAAATAGAAAATAAAATGGTTAGCGTATGAAAAGAAATAATAAGTCAAAGATACACACCATAAACCTATGACTAGTTATTTATTTGAATATGCTTTAGGGAGGAATAACTTATGACAAGAGCATTAGCAATGGTTTCTGGAGGTTTAGATTCAATATTAGCTGCAAAGCTTATTCAGGAACAAGGAATTGAAGTAATTGGAATATGTTTCAAATCATATTTTTTTGACGAGAAGAATGCTGAGAGAATGTCAAAGCAAATAGATATGAGATTAGAGGTAGTAGATTTTTCAGAGGAACATTTTGAGATGGTCAAAAAGCCAAAGCATGGACATGGGAAGAATATGAATCCATGTATAGATTGCCATGCAATGATGATGACTCATGCTGGAAGATTGCTTGAAAAATTTGATGCTGACTTCATTATAACAGGAGAGGTATTAGGCCAAAGACCTATGTCGCAGAACAAGGGGGCATTATCAACGGTTCTTAAGACATCAGGTGTTGGAGAAAAAATACTTAGACCTTTATGTGCAAAGAATCTTCCTGAAACAGAGATGGAGAAGAGTGGATTAGTAGATAGAGAAAAGTTGATGGATATTAAGGGTAGAAGTAGGAAAATTCAGATGGCATTAGCTGAACAATGGAATGTAAAAGATTATCCTTCACCAGCAGGGGGATGTAAACTTACTGAGCCAGGGTATTCAAATAGATTAAAAGATTTAGTTGTTAATAAAGAGGATATAAGTGAGAGAGAGTTAGAATTATTAAAATATGCTAGACATTATAGAATAGACGAAAGTTGCAAAATAATATGTACGAGAACAGCTGAGGAAGCAGAAATAGTGAAAAAACTAATAGCTAGTGATGATCTAATATTCTTAGTTAGAGATTTTAATGGACCTCTAACATTAATAATTGGTGAAAATCCTTCAGAAAAGTCAATTGAGGCAGCTGCTAAGATTACAGGAAGATACAGTAAGGGAAGAGACAAAGAGGCTATAGTTGTAAAATACAGAAAAGGCATTGTAGAGAATGAAATAACTGTAAAACCAGGTGATGATGAGTTCATTAATGGATGTATTTTAAAATAATAATTGCGAAGTAATTCAAAGAACAGAGAACATTGCAAAGAATAAAGATCAGAACTCGAGGATTTATTTGCTTTATACACAGTTGTTATTTATTCTTTGGCATTTGTTCTTTTGCAATAGACTATTATTATGCAATAATAATATTCTATTTGTATATGTAGTTAATTAAACAACAGAAGTGGGAGGAATTTAAATTGAAGAAAAGTGCAGTGATATCTGTAGTGAGTAAACAGAGTGGAAATGATGAGGAGAAGATAGAGGTTGTTACACCAGGAGTTTTTTATGAAAAAGACGGGAAATTCTATGTTATATATGAGGAAACAGAGATATCAGGTATGCAAGGGACTAGAACTACAATTAAAGTTGAAGAGGATCAATTTACTCTTATTAGAAAAGGAACGACTAATACTAGAATGTTATTTAAAGAAAAACACAATGATTTTATAATGTACCAAACACCTCATGGTATGCTTCAGTTGTCAATTAATATTAAAAAACTTAGTATTGATGTTGATGAAAATGGTGGAAATATAGAGGCTGTTTATAACATGGGTATAAGTGGAGAAGAATCTATACGCACAGAATTAAATGTGAAAATAAAATTACAATAACGGTGATAGTATGAAGATTTGGGGAATGTTTAATGGAAGCAAAAGTATCTTTGTTTATAATAGTAAGTTGCAATTGATCTTTGTTAATGAGAGTGGTATGAAGAGTAGAGGTCTTAAAGATAAGATGCTTAGTAAAGAGGTATTTAAGATTTATGGTGAATCCGCAGAGATACATCATATATTAAAGAGTATGAATAATAAGAAATCTATAGAGAGTAAGAGATATTCTATAGTAGATCATAGGGGAGTAACTCACGAGGTAGAAAGTGATTTTCATGCAGTTTATTATGGAAATAATCGATTCATAATTGAAATTTTGCAAGAAGAGAAGAATGATTTCATGAGTGGATTTAATTTGAACATTAGTAACACAAAAAGAAAAGAGTTATATGATTTTGAAGATATAATAACTTCAAATAAACTTATGTTGAAGGCAAAGAAAAAAGCATATGAAGCTAGTAAACGGGAATCAGATGTATTGATTTATGGGGAAACAGGTACTGGAAAAGAACTTATTGTTCAGGCAATTCACAGAAACTCTAAAAGGGCCAGTGAACCGTTTATTGCACAGAATTGTGCTGCAATTCCTAAAGGACTTTTTGAGAGTACTTTATTTGGTACAGAGAAAGGGAGTTATACAGACTCTGAAAAACGAAAAGGGATTTTTGAATTGGCTAATGGAGGGACAGTATATCTAGATGAGTTGAATTCTATGCCAATGGAACTTCAGGGGAAATTATTAAGAGTATTGCAAGAACGTAAGCTTCGTAGAGTTGGTGGTATAAAAGAAATAAACATAGATGTGAGGATTATATCTTCAATTAATGAGGATTTTGAAAGTGTACTTAAAAATAAAAAAATTAGAAGTGATTTATTTTTTAGATTGAATATTATATCTATAGAATTACCAGCATTGAGAGAAAGAAAAGAGGATATTCCAATACTTACAAGGGCATTCATAGATGAATTTAATAAGAAATTCGGAACAGAAATTTCTGGGGTATCTCATGATTGTATGAAGTGTTTGTTATCATATGAATGGCCAGGGAATATAAGAGAGCTTAGAAATCTTATAGAAGGGGTATTCAACAATAAGAGTAGTAGCTCTATAGAATACCAGGATATTAAAGATAAGATTAGAGCAAATAACTCAATAGCCCAGTATGATTTCAAGAAAAGAGTTCAAAGATTTGAGAAGAGCTTGGTAGAAGAGGCTCTTGTTTTAAACGATAATAATATTTCCAAAGCAGCCCAAATGTTGAATATACCTAGACAGACATTGCAATCAAAAATGAAAAAGATGTAAATCATATGTTTAATATATTCTGAAATGGTAATAATTCATAAAAAGATACTTAATTGTATAATTTTATGGAAGTGATTGATAAGTGAAATTGAATTATGAGAATGTTATAAATACAATTTGTCATATGAAAAATATTGAAAGAGAGAAACTTGAGGAGATACTCAAGGATAGAGAACTGAAATACCTTTCCTTACTAATTTTAAAGAAATACAATTGTTTAGAGTTAGAGAAGATAAAGGGAGATTTTAAAATCAATACTAAAAGAACTCTAAAATATAATGAGAATAAAGCAGAAGAAAAGTTCTTGGTTAATTATAATTTTAGAGAGAAATATTTTCATATGGATCAGGAAATTATTAAAAAGGATTAAAATAAAGTTGAGAACGGTTCTCAAATTTTAACTTTTTTCAGGGTTTTCAATTTTAAAAATCACTCCAATGGAAGTGATTTTTTTATTTTTTATGGAATTGAAAGATTTAATGAAGAAATTATCATAAATAATTTTGCTTATAGCAACGTGTTACATGTTTATGTGAAATTGTATCAGTGATATCTTTAAGCGAAACGCATGAAATGCACTTTTTTATGTTAACTGAAAAATATGTCGTTAAAAACAAAAAAAGCCCTAGTTTTTTTAAATAATATGTGATATCATAAATAATAGTTTAAAAAAACAACACTGATGCCATTTTAATTTTATAGGGTAATTTCTATTATAATAATGATTAACTAAAATGTCAAGTGATAATAAATAATTTTTCCACTTTGGTAGGAAAATAAAAATAGGAACTTTTAGAGAAAATTCAAAACATTTAAGAAAGATAAAATTCAGGAGGGTGTTTGAACTATGGCTACTAAGTATATTTTTGTAACAGGAGGAGTAGTATCTTCATTAGGTAAAGGTATTACGGCTGCTTCATTAGGTAGATTATTAAAAAATAGAGGATTAAAGGTTTCAATTCAAAAATTTGATCCATACTTAAACTTTGATCCAGGAACAATGAGTCCTTATCAGCATGGAGAAGTGTTTGTAACAGATGATGGAGCAGAAACAGATCTAGATTTAGGTCATTATGAGAGATTCATTGATGAGAATTTAGGAAAGAATAGTAATGTAACTACAGGAAAAATATACTGGTCTGTTATTTCTAAGGAAAGAAGAGGTGACTATCTTGGAGGAACAGTTCAAGTTATCCCTCACATCACAAATGAAATAAAAGAAAGAGCTTTTAGAGTTGGAAGACAAGAAGATGTAGATGTTGTTATAACGGAGATTGGTGGAACAGTTGGAGATATAGAATCACAACCATTTTTAGAAGCAATAAGACAGATAAAATACGATGTAGGATCAGAAAATGTATGCTATATTCATGTTACACTTGTACCATATATAAGCAAAGCTGGAGAGCTTAAGACTAAGCCTACTCAACACTCAGTTAAAGAATTAAGAAGTATAGGTATTCAACCAGATATTATAGTTTGTAGAAGTGAAAAAGAAATTTCACAAGATTTAAAGGATAAGATAGGATTATTCTGTAACATGGATGGAAATTCAGTTATTCAGAATCTTGATGCAGAACATCTTTATGATGTGCCTTTAATGCTACACAATGAAGGATTAGATAGATTAGTATGTGATAAATTAGGTTTAGGATGTAGAGATATTGATAATAGTGAATGGATTGATATGGTTAAGAGAATCAAGAATAGAAGTGAACAAGTTAAGATTGCCCTTGTAGGTAAATATGTTGAGCTTCATGATGCGTATATTTCAGTAGTTGAGGCACTTCAACATGGTGGATTAGCTAATAATTCAAAGGTAGAGATTAAGTGGATAAATGCAGAAGAGGTTACAGCAGATAGGGTAGAGGAATTATTCGGAGATGTTCATGGTATCCTTGTACCAGGTGGTTTCGGTGATAGAGGGGTAGAAGGAAAAATTGAAACTGTAAAATTTGCAAGAGAGAGAAATATTCCTTTTTTAGGGATATGTTTAGGAATGCAATGTACTGTTATTGAGTATGGAAGAACCATGCTTGATATGGTTGGAGCTAATAGTGCGGAGATTGATGCTGAAACAAAGTTCCCTGTAATTGATTTAATGCCTGATCAAAAGGATATAGATGAAAAAGGTGGAACTATGAGATTGGGATTATATCCTTGTAAATTAGAAAAAGATAGTAAAGCTTATGTTGCTTATGGTGATGAGGTTATCTATGAGAGACATAGACATAGATATGAGTTTAATAATGAGTATAGAAAAGTTTTAACTGATGCAGGACTTAAGATAACAGGAACTAGTCCAGATGGAAGATTAGTTGAGATTGTTGAAGTTGAAGAGCACCCGTGGTTCGTTGCAGTACAATTCCATCCAGAGCTTAAGTCAAGACCAAATAAACCACATGCATTATTCAAAGACTTCATAAAGGCATCATTAGAGAATAAATAAAATAAGTTTGTTGACAAAGTACAATATATTGTTTTGACTCTGTTTTCTATTTTCAGAGTTTTAGTCGTTGAAAAAGCCCAAGAACAAGGAACAAGGCGAACGAACAGGGTCAGACAGAAATGTGAGACTCGAGCAGCCTAGAGAGTCTTAGTGACGATGAGATTGGGCTTTTTCAACAACCTGACGAGTTTATAATGCTCGTTTTTTTCTTTTTATGTTGTTTTTTTCTAGGAAGTGAATTAGAATTAACTAATAGGGCATAATTATTAAAAGATGAATGAAAGCTTTTCTGATATATTGAAATGTCTATATAATATCAAATTCTTTTTTAGCGTATGAAAACAAATAAGTAGTCAAAGATGCGACGGATATTTTGTATTAGATAATGAGACGGGTTCTATTGATAGTTGCGCTATCGATGGGTTCTAAGGTCGAAGTCTTATGCAAAATAGATTAACATACTGAATTGTTATTTGTTTGAATATGCGTAAATTCTAAAATTCAATTGAAAATTATAATTCCCCAAAAGATATTTAATTTAATATATTGATAACCAATGAGAGGAGGAAGCATCGCAATATTGATGCGCAAAAGTGAATAAAGTGGATGAATTAATGAATAAAAACTTATCTGAGTTAAAAGAAATTGCTAAAAAGTATAATATCAAAGGAATTTCAAAATATAGAAAATTAGATCTTATTGAATTACTCAAGAGTAAAATGAGTAATGAAAAAGTTGAGGGTGAAACTCAGCAAAAAAAACAAATTAATGGTGAGAATAAAACAGAGCAAAAAAAAGAAATCAAAAGTGAAAATGAAACTTCTGCATATGCAATTAAAAAAGAAGGTTCAGTTTTAAGAGAAAAAATTTCTCAAAAAAAATACGAGGGAACTAACACTAGTGTTAGTAGCGCTAGTAATGTAGACAGTGAAGAGAAAAAAACGAAATTGAAAGAAATGTTAACGGACTCATTGACTGCTAAGGGAGTTCTTGAAATAAATGAAAATAACAATTATGGATTTTTAAGATGTCATAATTACCTTTCAGGTACAAATGATGTGTATGTTTCTCCATCGCAAATAAGAAAGTTTAACCTTAAAACAGGTGATATGGTTATAGGTAAAATAAGACAACCTAATGATGGGGAGAAGTTTAATGCTCTTCTTTATGTTCAATCTATAAATGGTGAGAGTCCTGAAAAAGCTATAGGAAGACCATTATTCGAAAAACTTACCCCTATCTACCCTAATAAAAGATTGAGGTTAGAAAGTGGTCAGTTAGATTTAACTACAAGATTGATGGATATCATGTCTCCAATAGGAAAAGGTCAAAGAGGACTTATTGTTGCACCTCCAAAGGCTGGTAAAACAACTATTCTAAAAAAAATCGCTAAAAGTCTTAAGGCAAATAATCCTGAAATAAATTTAATTGTTCTTCTTATTGATGAAAGACCTGAGGAAGTTACTGATATGCAAAGAAGCATAGAAGGAGAGATAGTTTATTCTACTTTTGATGAAGAACCTAGTCATCACAATAAAGTTTCTGAAATGGCGCTTGAAAGAGCGAAGAGAATGGTTGAACAGGGGCAAGATGTTGTAATATTGATGGATAGTTTAACTCGCTTAGTTAGATCGTATAATCTTACTGTAACACCAACAGGAAGAACACTTTCAGGAGGATTAGATCCAGGGGCACTGTTACAGCCTAAGAAGTTTTTTGGAGCAGCAAGAAATGTTGAGGGTAAGGGAAGTCTTACAATATTAGCAACTGTACTTGTTGATACTGGAAGTAGAATGGATGATATGATTTATGAGGAGTTTAAGGGAACTGGAAACATGGAAGTTCACTTAGATAGAAAACTTCAAGAGAGAAGAATATTCCCTGCTATTGATATATTTAAATCAGGAACTAGAAGAGAAGATTTATTACTTGATAAAAATGAGTATGAGATTGCGTACGGCATAAGAAAGATGATGTATAGTGAAGGAAAAGTTCCAGTAATTACTGAAAAAATACTTGGAATACTTTCTAAAACAAAAACTAATAAAGATTTTATAGGCATGCTTGAAGGTAATATGGGGATTTTAGTGAAAGACTCCTTTAAAAATAGATAATAAAAGAAGTTGACAGTGGGCAGTTGATAACGTAGGATGTTTTTGATTACACAAAAACTACATATTTATTGGTCTTTAGACTTGAAAGGTTTACTCATTTCATCTGAATGAAATATTGTATGTAGAATACAATATTTTATCTCAAGATAAAATGAGTAAACCTCCTTTGTTTCATAGGAAAAAATGTAGGTTCTAACCTTAGTGAGAATCATCCATCGTGGGCTATTGTCAACTCTTAACTCGCTTTTTTATTATTTAAAAAATTGAAAATTTTTTAAATAATAAAAAAACGAAGAGTTTCCTCTTCGTTTCCAAAGAGATTACTCTTCGTTTTTTAAGTTGAATTTCTTCATGAACTTATCTACTCTTCCACCAGCTTCTACATTTTTCTGTTTACCAGTGTAGAATGGATGACACTGTGAACAAACGTCTGTTTTAAGAACGTCTTTTACAGAACCAGTTTTGAAAGTATGACCGCATGCGCAGTGTACTTCGCATTCATGATTGTATTCAGGATGAATATTAGTTTTCATTATAAATCACCTCGTGGATAAATTTTTATCCGTTTTTAAGCAACAATAATTATTTTATCATAAAAGATTAAAGCCAGTCAATATTTTATTTTTAACTAAATGAGAAGTTGAGTTCAATTAAAAGAGTCATAAATGGGAAATTATATTTTATTTAATTAAATACTGGGTATATATGAGTATTGCAGTAATATCAGGGGGAGAGGAGAGAAAGCGAAAAGTTTAATGGATTATGAGGAAAAAATGATTAAAAAAACTTAGGGGTTTATTTGGAAGGGGAAGATATCTTTAAATCACTCTTTATATTATTAATGATTTCTGATAAAATAACTATGTTGCGTTTGGGCATGTTTAAAAAATTACTAGTGAATATGTTAGTTTATTTGTTTCATATGCCTTAGAGTCGGATATAGAGTTTTCATTACAAAAATAAATTTATACTTGTTCCTAAAATTCGGCACGCCTTAGAATATTACACGTATAAATTAAGATTTGAGTTGGAAATTCTAAAGATTGTTTTTTTATTGATGGAGGTGTTTTAATGTTCGGAGTTAAAACCTATGGATGGATTGAGGTTGTTATTGGTCCTATGTATAGTGGAAAGTCAGAAGAACTTATAAGAAGGGTTAGAAGAGCAAAAATTGCAAAGATGAAGGTTCAAGTATTTAAGCCTTCGGTAGATGATAGATACAGTAAAGAAGATGTGGTATCACATTGTGGGGAAAAGATTGAAGCTATGCCAGTGAAGGATAGTAGTGTAATTATGGGGAAAGTGGACAATGATACTAAGGTTGTAGCAATAGATGAAGTTCAATTCTTTGATATTAATATCTTAGATGTTATCGAAGAATTAGCTGAAAAAGGTTTGAGAGTAATATGTGCTGGTCTTGATATGGACTTTAAGGGAGAGCCTTTTGGACCAATACCGAGACTTTTAGCTATTGCAGAAAAGGTTGATAAGATTAGTGCAATTTGTGTTGTATGTGGAAATCCTGCAACAAGAACACAAAGGTTGATAAATGGAAAACCAGCTAGATATAGTGATCCAGTAGTTTTAGTTGGAGCACAAGAATCTTATGAAGCTAGATGTAGGAACTGTCATATTATCGTTAAATAAGAGGTTTTGAAAAAGTCATAAGAGATTGTTTACACTTTGTTTTCCATCTTCAGCGTTTCAGGCGTTGAAAAAGTTAGGAGTAGTGAATTAATGAATATATCAGAAGCGTTAAAAGAAGCATATGAAATATTAAAAGAGAATAATATGGATACATACATGCTTGATACACAGGTGTTATTGGCGCATGTTCTAAAAAAAGATAGGCTTTTTTTGACTCTCAACAGAGAGGTGGAGCTTGATGAGAGTACTAAAGATGTATTCTTTAATTATATTGAAGAAAGGCGTAAAATGAAGCCTATTAAATATATAACTAAAGAATGTGAGTTTATGGGATTGGATTTTTATGTTGAAGAAGGTGTTTTAATTCCAAGACCAGATACAGAAATTTTAGTGGAAGAAGTATTGGAAAGGATTAATAGTAGTGGTTATACACAGGTATGTGATGTATGTTGTGGTAGTGGTGCTATTGGTTTGAGTCTAGCCCATCATGGAGATATAAAATCTGTGGAGCTTGTTGATATTTCAAATGTCGCTCTTAAAGTGAGTAGAATAAATACTGAAAAGTTAGGATTGGGAAAAATGGTCACTATAACAGAAGGTGATCTATTGAATGATTTTCTTGACAGTGAGATGAAATTTGATTGTATAGTAAGTAATCCTCCATACATTGAAAGTGGTGTTATAGATGAATTAATGAGTGATGTAAAAGACTATGAACCTCATCTCGCATTAGATGGTGGAGAAGATGGATTGGTATTTTATAGAAAAATAACATCTCAAAGTAAAGAGATACTGAGGGATGGAGGTATGCTGGCATTTGAAATTGGGTATAATCAGAAAGAAAGTGTGAGCAGAATTCTAATCCAAAATGGATTTAAAAATATAGAAACTTTTAAAGACCTTGGAGATAATGACAGAGTGGTTATTGGGTATTTATAAATTTTGACCTATTATGAGTTAATATGATATAATAATTTGATATGAAATAAGAGAAGCGGAGTGATTTACATGTTAGAAAGATTAGATTTCCTAGAGAGTAAATATGCTGAATTATCCATAAAAATTTGTGATCCAACTATAATGTCAAATCAAAGAGAATGGCAGAAACTCTGCAAAGAACATGCTGAATTAGAGAATGTAGTTAATAAGTATAGAGAATATAAAAATGCTCTAGAAGAAATAGAGTCTAATAAAGAAATGCTTAGAGAAGAAACTGATAAAGACATGAGAGAAATGATAAATGAAGATCTAAAAGAGCAGCAGAAGAATGAAGTAAGATTACATGCTGAACTAAAGTTGTTACTTTTACCTAAAGATCCTAATGATGCAAAGAATGTTTTTGTTGAAATCAGAGGTGGCGCTGGCGGAGATGAAGCGGCGTTATTCTCAGCTAACTTATTTAGAATGTATGTTAAATATGCAGAGAAGAATAGATGGAAAGTTGAAGTTATGAGTGCGAATGAAACTGACATTGGTGGTTTCAAAGAAATCGTATTTATGATTAAAGGTAATGGAGCATATAGCAAATTAAAGTATGAAAGTGGAGTGCACAGAGTGCAAAGAGTTCCAGATACAGAGTCAAGTGGTAGAATTCATACATCTACAGCAACTGTTGCTGTATTACCAGAGGTTGATGATGTTGAAATCGAAGTAAGCCAAAATGATGTAAGAATAGATGTATTTAGAGCATCGGGTAACGGTGGGCAGTGCGTTAACACTACTGACTCAGCTGTAAGAATAACTCACTTACCTACAGGATTAGTTGTATCTTGTCAAGATGAGAAATCTCAGTTGAAGAACAAAGATAAAGCTATGAAGGTATTAAAGTCTAGATTATATGAAAAAGCAGAAGCTGCTAGACATAAAGAAATAGCTGATGACAGAAAGAGCCAGGTAGGTAGTGGTGATAGAAGTGAGAGAATAAGAACTTACAACTATCCACAAGGAAGAATAACTGACCATAGAATAGGACTTACTTTATACAAGCTTGAGTATTTCCTTAATGGTGATTGTAATGAGGTAATAGATGCACTTATTACAGCAGAACAAGCTGATAAAATGAAGAATATGGGAGTTTCCTAATAAAAAGGTGTCAACATTTGTTGACGCCTTTTTTAATGGATAATGGAAAATTGATAATGGATAATGAAGGACATTTCTCTCCGAGAAATTTTAAATTTATTGTTCCTCGGACAATATGGCATTTTACTCGTTTCATTTTGAATGAAATACTGTATTTGAAATGCGTATTGATATTTTGTATAATTTGTATATGTTTTTTGGGGGGGATTTTAGGATATGCAAAATATTTTTTTGTCATGAAAAAAGAAATAATTCTTAATTCAGAAAAAGCGTGTATTGATAAAACTTTACGATAGGGGGAGGAATTTTGAATATAAAAGTATGGAAACTATGGTTGTTTTCAAGTATTTGTTACTTGTTTTTGGGTGTAATGTATTTAATTGAGAAAAAATATTTATTAGGATGTTGTAATACACTTATAGGAGTGTCTTTTATCGGTTTGAGCATAACTTATTATAAAAGAAGTAATAAATCCAATCACATTGAAGTACCTGATACAGTTTTAAAAAATATGAATATTGAATTAAAAAGCCTAATAGCAGAAGATAAAAAAATTAAAGCTATTAAAAAATATAGAATGGTTACTGGAGTTGGTTTAAAAGAAGCCAATGAATACATTGACTTACTTAGTAAAGAAAATTTAAATTAAGTGAATTTTGGAAGTGAACAATATCTTTGGAGTGTATTGTCCTTTATCCATTATCAATTAGACATTTGTTTTCACTTGCGGTCATAGCAAACAAAAGTGGTTCATAAGATTTACAGAGGTGATTTTATGAATTTATTAATGTTTAATTCTATTGTTATTGGAGCAATGGTTTTAATGGCAATATGCTTATCGAAATTGAGTCCATTGAGTGATAGGTATTTAAAGGTGTTTTATTTATTTGCAGCAGGTAATTTGTTGGCAATAGTGGCATTGGATATAATTCCAGAAGCTATTAAAGAAATTGGCATTTTGGGAATGTTAGCATTTATGCTGATTGGAGGATTAATATTTGAACTAATGCATGAATTTATACATATAGTATTACCTAATAAAAAGCATGTTAGTGCAATTTCAATAGGTGTTGCATTAGGAGCACATGGATTGCCAGAGGGAATGGCTCTGGGGATTATATTGAGTGTTACAGCTATGAAAGGATATTGGAACATAATAATTATATTTTTACTACATATCTTTCCAGAGATGATAATGTTTCAGCAAGCGCTAAAAGAGAATAAAAGCAATAAGAAAGTAAAAATTATTATTCTAAGTATCATTATATTTATACCTGCTATATTGGGAATGCTTATAAGTGTGCGATTTGGAGAAAAAGTTCAACCTTTTGTTGGGATTTTTAGCGCTGTATCATCAGGGTTTATATATATGCTTGTTGTTAAAGAATTAATTTTCAGAAATATAAAACAGTTGAAAATAAAAGATACATTGATTATAATATTAGGAAGTGTATTAGCAGGAGTGGCACTAATGTAGAAAATTAGGGGTGAAATTTTTTGAAAACAAAAGTGTACAGATTAGATGAAAATAACTTGGATATAGAAAAAATTAAAAATGCTGCACACGTGATTAAAGAAGGGGGAACTGTGGTACTACCCACAGAAACGGTATATGGATTAGGGGCTGATGGACTGAACAGTGAAGCAGTGAAAAAGATTTTTGTTGCTAAGGGAAGACCTCAGGATAATCCATTAATTATACATGTATGTGATAAGGATGTCAGTAAGTATGCAAAAAATATACCACAAGTAGCAAAGAAGCTAATAGATAAATTCTGGCCCGGTCCATTAACTTTATTACTAGAAAAAAAGGATATAATTCCAAAAGAAACAACAGCAGGATTAGATACAGTTGGAATTAGAATGCCTAGAAATAATGTGGCTCTTAAATTTATTGAATTAGCTGGAAAACCAATAGCTGCACCTTCTGCTAATTTATCAGGAAAACCAAGTCCAACAGAAATGAAGAGATGCGTAGAAGATTTGGACGGTAAAGTTGATATTATACTAGGAGGCAATGAAAGTGAGATTGGTCTCGAATCTACTATTGTAGATTGCACAGGAGATAGGCTATGTATATTAAGACCTGGAGCTATAACCTTGGATATGATTAAAGAGTTTGATGATCAAGTTTATATTGATCCTGCTATATTAAAAAAAGTCACTGATGATTTTAAGCCTAAAGCACCTGGAATGAAGTATAGACATTATGCTCCAAAGGCTAAAATGAAAATTATTTGCGGAGAAGAGAAAAAAACTATTGAAAAAATCAACGAAATAGTGCAAAATTATATAGATGCGAATTTAAAAGTAGGTATTATGACATGTGATGAACATATTAATGCGTATAATACTGAATGTAAGATATCATTAGGCAGTAAAAAAAACTTAGAAGAGATAAGCAAAAACTTATTTGAAACTCTTAGAAGTTTTGATGAATTAAATGTAGATATTATTATCAGTGAAGCTTTTGAAGAAAAAGGTATAGGACTTGCATTGATGAATAGACTTAAAAAAGCAGCTGGTTATGAAATAGAATTTGTTTAGAAGGAGGAGCATAATGAAAATTTTGTTTGTTTGTACTGGAAATACTTGTAGAAGCCCTATAGCAGAAAGCATTTTTAATGAAAGAAACGAACTTAAGAACCATTGTGCATCGTCTGCTGGAATTGCTACAGTATATGGAAGTAAAGCATCAAAAAATGCTGTACTTGTAGTTAATGAGAATTTACAAAAGGATATTTCTAATAGGAAGGCTGTTCAATTAACAATGGAAATGTTAGCTGAAGCAGACCTGGTTTTGACGATGACTTCATCAATAGCTGATATGTTATTAAAAGAATATCCGAATGATAGTATAAAAATCTTTTCTTTATCAAATTATATTAATGGAGAAAGTGATGTTTTAGACCCTTTTGGAGGCAATGTTTATTTTTATAATAAAACATTTGACCAATTAAAAGCAATGATAATTAAACTTATTAAAAAATTAAAAGAAGATGAAGGAAAATAGATATTTCTCCTTTTGTCTTCTTTTTTATTTTAAATAGAAAATTCAGAAAATAAGCGGAGGTAGAAAAATGAGAATAGCTCTTGGGAGTGATCACGGAGGAATCAATTTAAAAAGAAGTATAATTGATTATCTTGTATCAGAAGGACATGAAATAAAGGACTTTGGAACTGATAGTTCAGATTCTTGTGACTATCCAGATTTTGCGCTTCCAGTGGCGGAAAGCGTTGTAGCAAAAGAGTTTGACTACGGAATACTTATTTGCGGTACAGGAATTGGTATTAGTATTGCAGCAAATAAAGTATCAGGAGTTAGAGCAGCGTTGTGTCATAATACTTTCAGTGCACATGCAACAAGAGAACATAATAATGCAAACATATTGGCAATGGGTGAAAGAGTTGTTGGAACAGGGCTTGCACTTGATATTGTTAAGACTTTTATCAATACTGAATTTGAAGGTGGTAGACATCAGAAAAGAATTGATAAAATATCACAAATTGAAAAGAAATATATGAAATAAATTAGGTGTATACATTGTATACCTATGACTAGTTATTTATTTAAATATGATATAAATACAAAGATGAAGTTAATTTTAGGAGGCGTTAAATATGAGTAAAGTAACACATTTTGATCACCCAATGATTCAACACAAATTATCTATAATGAGAGATGAGAATACAGGATCTAAGGATTTTAGAGAATTAGCAAGTGAAATAGCTATGCTTATGGCTTACGAAGTAACAAGAAATATGCCTGTTGAAGAAGTAGATATTAAAACACCAATTACTACAAGAAAGTTTAAAATGCTTGCAGGTAAGAAGACAGCGATAGTACCAATACTAAGAGCTGGATTAGGTATGGTTGATGGTATGCTTAAGATTATACCTGCTGCAAAAGTTGGTCATATAGGAATGTATAGAAATGAAGAAACTCTTCAACCGGTTGAATATTTCTGTAAGCTTCCACAAGATATAGGGGAAAGAGAAGTAATAGTTACAGATCCAATGTTAGCAACTGGTGGATCTGCTATAGATGCAATAAATGCTCTTAAAAAGAGAGGGGCTAATAGCATAAGAATGATGTGTATTGTTGCTGCACCAGAAGGAATTAAAGCACTTCAAGAAAAGCACCCTGACGTTGATATATTTGTTGCGGCTATTGATGATGAACTAAATGATAAAGGATATATTGTACCAGGTCTTGGAGATGCTGGTGATAGACTTTTTGGAACAAAGTAATACAATTATTATAATTAATAAACTCAAGATACTTGTTAGTGTCTTGAGTTTTTTTTGTTTACAAATATTTAAGTTGAATAAACTGCGGTTATAAGATATCATTTTTATAGAGAAGTATGCAGATATACATAACCTTTTAGGCTTTTTATAAAAACTCATTTTATTCAAGAAATTCAAAAGTAATATTATGCAAAGAATAAAGAATAGAGTATGATACCGTATTTCTTCTTTATTATTTTTTCTTTGTTTTCTATTAAATTTATATTTGTTTAAATATAGAAATAAATTGAACACATAAATTAATTATACACCTTAGAAAATTACTTATATAAAATTAGTAATAAGCGGAGATTAAAATGGATGTTTAAGGAGTGGAGTTTGTGAAAAGGAAAGATAAACGTAATTATTATTTAGACATAGCAGAAACTGTTTTGGTTAGAGGAACCTGTTTAAGAAGAAATTATGGGTCAATTATTGTGAAAAATGATGAGATAATTTCCACAGGATATACTGGAGCACCAAGGGGAAGAAAAAACTGCTGTGATTTAGATGAGTGCTTGAGAGTGAAGATGAATGTTCCAAGAGGAACACAGTATGAACTGTGTAGATCTGTTCACTCAGAAGCTAATGCAATCATTAGTGCTTCTAGAAAAGATATGATAGGCGCTGATTTATACTTGGTAGGAAAAGATATGCAAACAGGAATGCTTGTGGAAAATGCTAATTCATGTACTATGTGTAAGCGAATGATAATAAATGCTGGGATAGCAAATGTTATAGTAAGGAATAGTGAAGAAGACTATAGAATTATTCAGGTTCAAGAATGGATTGATAATGATGATTCTATAAAGGGTGAGACTATATATTAGATACATAAAAAAATAAACAAGGCAGATTGACTAATTATTATTTTAATATGTCTTAACATAGAAGAATAGAGAGGAAAAACTATGACTGATATATTTATGGCTTCAGGTGTAGCGTTAATAATATCGCTGTTTCTGACTCCCATAATCATAAAATTTGCTTATCTTGTGGGTGCTGTTGATATCCCAAAAGATGAGAGGAGAGTACATAAAAAACCTATTGCATTATTAGGTGGAGTGTCAATATATATTGCTTTCTTATTAGGAATGATTATCAAAGAAGGCGTAATAACTTCAGGAGAGGTTGGGGTTATAATTGGTGGAACAATAATTATTATAGGAGGAGTATGGGACGACCTGAAACCTCTTAGGCCATGGGGAAAAATGTTTTTTCAATTGAGCGCTGCGCTAGTGTTAATTGGATTTAATGTTAGTATAAATGTTATAACAAATCCCTTTTCTGGAACAATACCATATTTGGATATAGGTTTATTAGGAATACCTTTTACTATAATATGGGTTGTTGGAATTACTAATGCATTTAACTTTATTGATGGATTAGATGGACTTTCTGCTGGAGTTGGATTTATTTCATCAGTAACTTTATTGATAATAGCAATTATTAATGGGCGATATGATGCCGCTTTAGTAACGGCAGTTTTAAGTGGATCTTTACTTGGAATAATACCATATAATTTTTTCCCAGCTTCAATATTTATAGGAGATGCTGGTGCGCAATTTATAGGATTTATTTTGGCAGCTGCATCAATAATGGGGGCAATAAAATCAGCTGCTACATTTGCAGTGGCAATACCAATATTAGCACTTGGGCTACCTATATATGATACTCTTTTTGCTATAATAAGAAGAAAAATAAATGGAAGACCAGTAAGTGAGGCAGATAAGGGCCATTTACACCATAGGTTATTGGATACAGGTAGATCACAAAGAAAGGTTGTTCTTTTATTGTACTTATTTAGTTGTATTTTAGGAGGATTTTCAATACTTGCTATGAATTTGAGTAACAGGAGAGCATATTTTCTTGCAGCTTGCATAGTGTCTTTAATATTTGTGATTTGTTTAAAATTGGGAGTATTTGAGAAAGAAAAAGAAAAAAAATAAAAAAAAATAAAAAACATTGTTAAGTTTAAGTATTAGTAGTACATAATAATTAACAAAAATAGTATATGAAATGAATAATATTGAGATGAAGAGGTCACTAGATGTGACCTCTTTCTTTGATAGAATAGCATGTGTCGTTTGAAAAAAAGCCGAATTTTGATGAAAGTTATAAAGGTTAATTCATCATTGCAAGAAATGATGAAAAAAAAATAATTAACTTGATATATTTTTAACAATAACTTTAACTTAGTTAAAGTTTGGTGTTAAAAATATAACAATCCCTGTATTGAATAATTTTTGATTTATAAGTATAATGAATTAAGTGAATTGTGAGAAATGTATAATAATACTTTCTTATAGGAGGAAATATAATGAGGGAAATCGTAATTGTAAGTGCTGTTAGAACAGCTGTAGGAAGTTTTGGAGGAACGTTGAAGAATGTTTCAGCGGTTGACTTAGGAGCAAAAGTTATTGATGAAGCTATTAAAAGAGCGGGTATTAAACCAGAAAATGTAGATGAGGTATTAATGGGTAATGTACTACAGGCTGGTTTAGGACAGAATACAGCAAGGCAGTCAGCGGTTAAAGCTGGTCTACCTGTTGAAATACCTGCAATGACAATAAATAAAGTATGTGGTTCAGGATTAAGAACTATATCATTAGCTGCACAGATGATAAAATGCGGAGATGCTGATATTATTATTGCTGGTGGAATGGAGAATATGTCATTAGCACCTTATACTATGAAGAGTGCAAGATGGGGTCAGAGAATGGGAAATACAGAGATGGTTGATGTAATGATTAATGATGGTCTTTGGGATGCATTCAATGATTACCATATGGGAATTACAGCAGAAAATATTGCTGAGAGATGGAACTTAAGTAGAGAAGAGCAAGATAAATTCGCAGCTGGATCTCAACAAAAAGCAGAAAAAGCTATTTCAGAGAATCGTTTCAAAGAGGAGATAGTACCTATTAATATCCCTCAAAGAAAAGGTGATCCTATAGTTTTTGATAAAGATGAGTTCCCAAGAAGTGGGGTTACTGCTGAAAAATTAAGTAAGCTTAGACCTGCATTTAAAAAAGATGGGACAGTTACTGCAGGTAATTCATCAGGAATAAATGATGGAGCAGCAGCGGTTGTTGTTATGAGTTTAGAAAAAGCACAAGAATTAGGATTAGAGCCAATGGTTAAAATAGTTTCTTATGGTTCTAAAGGAGTAAATCCTGAAATTATGGGATATGGTCCTGTTGGAGCAAGTAAAGAGGCTTTGAAGAAAGCTGATATGAAAATTGAAGATATTGATCTTATTGAAGCAAATGAAGCTTTTGCTGCTCAGAGTCTTGCAGTAGCTAAGGATATGAAATTTGATATGGAAAAAGTGAATGTAAATGGAGGGGCTATAGCTTTAGGTCATCCAGTAGGAGCTTCAGGAACAAGAATAGCTGTTACATTAATTCATGAAATGATGAAAAGAGATAAAGTTAAACGAGGATTGGCCACTTTGTGTATTGGTGGTGGATTAGGTTCTGCAATTATCTTTGAAAAATGTAAATAGAACACCAACATATAAAAAGGTCGCTACAGTTGTAGCGGCCTTTTTTTGTTATGGGGTATAAAATGTCGTCATCTAAGGGAAAATAAAATAAAATTTAGTTTATATAAGGGGCGTCTAAAATGATAAAGTCCAACAAAAAAGTGATTGTGACGATATTGGGTCTTCTTGCAATAGTGATATATTTGAGTGCAAGTGAAGGTATTATGTATGGAGTATTTTTTTCACTTGGTATTTCGTGTGCAGTATTAAATTGTGGAATTAGATATTATGCTAATTTTTATTTTCTATTGAGAAAGAGTATGAGTGCTATAACATTCATTTCCTTATATTTATTGAGATTAGCAATAACTGTTTCAATAGGATTTTTTTTAATTAGGAACTCTTTTATGAGTGGTCTAATATTTCTTTTAGGGTTTACAGTTCAGTTTATAATTTTACCACGGGTGTCTGATTTTTTTGTTATAAACAAGTAAGGAGGGGGATGTATGAAGGTTCCTTTGAGCGTAATTATACAGTGGGTGATTATGTTGCTATTAATAGGGTACTTTTTAATTATTGGAAGAAAAATAAGGAAGATACCAAGAAAAAACCAAAATTTTTGGGAAATGGTTGTGGCGAAATTTATTAATATTGTTGAGACAAATATTGGAGAAAAGTATAAGGGGTTATCAGTATATTTTCTAGTGCTAAGTATATTTTTGTTTTTATGTAACATGACGGGATTAATAGGAATTAAAAATCCAACTACTGATTATAGTTTTTGCTTTGCATTAGGTATAATGAATTTTTTCTTAATACAATATTTTGCAATTAAGAGGAATGGAGTGAAAGGATATTTTATGGGTTTTTTAAAGCCAATGAGTTTGATGTTTCCACTGAATTTAATGGAGAGAGTCCTCTTACCAATATCACTGAGTCTGCGACTTTTTGGAAATATATTTGCAGCATATCTTATATTGGAAATTATCTATGAAGGCTTGATATCTATATCACCTGTAGCAGCAATAGGAATTCCAATTCCATTTCATTTATTTTTTGATATATTTGATGGTACGCTTCAAGTTATTATTTTTATTTTATTAAGTATGATAAATATGAAAATCATTTGTGAGCATTAGGCGTATGAAAATAAACTCGTATACTGACTAGTTATTTATTTGAATGTGTCTTAGAAAGGAGGATTATTTATGGAAGATGTATTTGTTCTAGGCATGAGAGCTTTAGGTGCAGGAATAGCGGCACTGGCTTGCATAGGAGGAGGTATTGGTACTGGAATAGCCACATCAAAAGCAGTTGAAGGAATTGCTAGGCAGCCAGAAGCATCTGGTGAAATATTGAAGGTGCTTATAATTGGTGGTGCTCTTTCGGAGGCCACTGCTATTTATGGTTTATTAGTTTCTTTGCTACTGATTTTTGTAGGTTTATAGGAGAATTAAGACATGATTGAAATTAATTTAAAGGTAATAGCTATTTCTCTAGTGAATTTTATTATTCTTTTATTTGTGTTGAATAAAATATTTTTTTCTAAGTTAATAATTTTTTTAGATAATAGAAAAGAAGAAATTAGAGGAAGCTTTGAGAAAATTGATGACGAAAATAAAAAAATAATTGGAGAGAAGAATAAACTTTATAAAGAAGAACTTAATATTAAAAAAGAAGGAAGTAAAATTATTGAAGAATATAAAGAAAAGGCAATGGAAGAGAGAAATAGAACTTTGATTAGAACGAAAGATGAGGTTGAAGAGTTAAGAGAAAAAGCCGCAAATAATCTAAAAGATGAAGAAGTAAGATTTCAGAAAAGATTAAAAGCTATGAGTATGGATTTGAGTACGGAAATTTGTAAAAAAGTTCTTAAAGAAGTTCTTGATGAAGAATCTCAAAAGAAAATTATTAATTCATTTATTAATAGGTTGGAAAAAACTGATGTATGAATTTTTGGATAGAAGATATGCTCTGGCTCTATATAAAATTGCAAAAGAAAAAGAAAAAACGGAAGAGTATTTAAATGAATTGGTTAATATAAATGAGAATATAGAAAAATGTAGTGAGATTCAAGTAATATTGGAGCATCCTAAAATTAGCACAAGAGAGAAAAAAGAGTTATTTTTAAAAATATGGAAGGATAAGATTGAAGAAGATTTGATGAACTTTTTATTAGTATTGATTGAAAAGAAGAGAATTAAATTCCTCAAAGAAAAAATTGAGCAATATAGAATTATCCTTTTAGAAGATAATAATATTTTAGAAGTGAAGATATGTAGTTCAATAGAACTGAGCAAAGAACAGGAAAATCGATTGATTTCTGTTCTTCAAAAAAAAACGGGAAAGAAAATTTTGATTATAAAGAGAATAGATAAAAATTTGATAGGTGGATGTACATTATTGTATGGTGATAAATTTATTGATTATTCATTATGTAACAGGGTAGAGTTCTTAAACAAGGAGTAGAGTGAAATGCATATAAAACCTGAAGAAATAACGAATATAATAAAAAAAGAAATACAAAATTTTCAAAACGAGATGCAAAAGGAAGATGTTGGCTCAGTAATTCAAGTTGGCGATGGTATAGCAAGGGTTTATGGACTGAAGAATTGCATGGAAGGCGAGCTTTTAAAATTTAATGATGAAGTCTATGGAATTGCACTTAATTTAGAAAAAGATAATGTAGGATGTGTAATATTAGGATCAGATGAACATATAAAAGAAGGGGAACAGGTTGTAAGTTGTGGAAGGATAATGGATATACCCGTTGGGGATGCGTTCATTGGTAGAGTTATTGATCCAATGGGAAAACCATTAGATGAAAAGGGAGAAATATTAAGTAATGAGAGAAGAGCAATCGAATGGAAAGCGCCTAGTATCATGGATAGACAGGGAGTTAGAGAACCTCTGCTTACAGGAATAAAAGCTATTGATAGTATGGTACCTATAGGGAAGGGACAGAGAGAGTTAATTATTGGAGACAGGCAAATAGGAAAAACAGCTATCACCATAGATACAATACTAAATCAAAAGGGTAAAGATGTAGTATGTATTTATGTAGCAATTGGTCAGAAGAGATCTACAGTAGCTCAGATATATAATACATTATCAAATTTTGGAGCTATGGAATATAGCATTATTGTGAGTGCTACTGCTTCAGAATCAGCTCCACTACAATACATAGCACCCTTTGCAGGGTGTAGTTTAGGTGAGTATTTCATGTATAGAGGGAAAGATGTACTTATTATATATGATGATTTGACAAAGCATGCTGTTGCATATAGAACAATGTCATTACTTTTAAGGAGACCACCTGGGAGAGAGGCTTATCCTGGTGATGTATTTTATCTCCATTCTAGATTATTGGAAAGAGCTGCTAAACTTTCGGATGCTTTAGGGGGAGGGTCAATGACTGCACTTCCACTTATTGAAACATTAGAAGGTGATGTAACTGCATATATTCCAACGAATGTGATATCTATAACAGATGGGCAAATTTTTCTTGAAACCGATCTTTTCCATTCAGGAGTAAGACCAGCTATTAATGCAGGGATATCAGTATCAAGAGTTGGGGGCAATGCTCAGACAAAAATAATGAAAAAGATAACAGGTACTTTGAGGATTGAACTTGCACAATATAGGGAACTAGCTAGTTTTGCACAATTTGGTTCTGAGCTTGAAAAAGAGGCTCAGAGGAAATTAGATAAAGGAAAAAGATTAGTTGAAATATTAAAACAGAATAAAAATAGTCCTATGGAACTACATCATATGATCTTAATTTTATATTGTGGTACAAAAGATTATTTATTAGATATTCCAGTAAAAAAAATAACCAAATTCGAAAGAGAATTTCTCAAATTTATGGATAATACTCATCAAGAGATTATTAATTACATAAAAGAAGATAATTACGATGAATTCAAAAATAATATAGATGATGCAGTTGTAGAGTTTAAAAAAATATTCTTAGGCACATGAAAATAAATTAAAAAAGGGGAAAATTTTTGTGGCAGCAAGTTTGGCATTGATTAAAAGGCGAATTAAATCTATAGAAAACACAATGAAAATTACTAAAGCTATGAGTATGGTAGCAAACTCTAAATTCTCCAAAAGCAAGTCTAATTTATATGTAAATAATGAGTATGCCAAAAAAATGAAGGATGGAGTAAATAAGCTTTTAACAAATGAGAATTTGAAAGAATATGTGAAAGAAATTGATGAGAGAAAAAAACTATTTATTATTATGAGTTCTGATCTAGGGTTATGTGGTGCATTTAATAGTGGAACAGCAAAGAGAGCCTTTATTGAAAAAGAAAAAAATAAAAATTGTAAGTTTATAGTTTGTGGAACGAAAGGTAGAGATTTTATAGGTGCTATAGGTGGAGAAACTATAGCTGAATATGTTGAGTTACCATATTATCCCAGTATTAAAGAAAGTCGAATTATTAGCAATAAGATTATGAGGTATTTCAAAGAAGAAAAGTGTGAAATTTATGCTATATATTATAAATTTATATCAGTAATAAAGAAAGAATTGATTCTTGAAAAAATTTTTCCATTTGATATTAAAGAAGAACAGTGGAATGAGCAAAAATCGATTTCAGTTGAAGATATTTTAACATTGTATTTTGACAGTGTAATATTAAATATATTAATGCAATCAAAAACATCAGAACTGAGTTTCAGAATAGAAACTACAAATAATGCTCTAAAAAATGGTAAAGAGTTATTGGCAGATCTTAGGAAAAGGTATAACAGAATACGTCAAAGCAATATTACTAATGAAATAAGTGAGATTATTGGAGGCGTAGAGGCATTGAAATAAAGGGCATGAAAAGAATTATAAAGACGAGTAAGTTGTTTGATTTATTATTTGAATGTTTAAAAGGGTGATTTGAAATGGAAAAGAGAGTAGGAGAAATTGTACAAATAATCGGACCTGTTATTGATATAAAATATGACACTAGAGGGTTACCATCCCTATACAATGCTATAGAAATTCAGCTTGAGCATAAAAAAATTATAGCAGAAGTTGAACAACATATTGGTGATGATGTGGTAAGGTGTATAGCTATGGAAGATACCGAGGGGTTACGTAGAGGGATGAAGGCTATTGATACTGGAAAATCAATAACAGTTCCAGTAGGAAAAGAAGTATTAGGAAGAGTGTTTAATGTATTAGGTGAGTGTATAGATGGTGGAGAAACCCCAAAATGTGAAAAACGTTATTCTATACATAGGGAAGCACCACCATTCCATGAACAAGCGATTAAGCCTGAAATGTTTGAGACTGGTATAAAGGTATTAGATCTTTTGGCACCATATCCGAAAGGCGGGAAAATAGGACTTTTTGGTGGGGCTGGTGTTGGAAAAACTGTGCTAATTCAGGAATTAATAAATAATATAGTTGTACAATATGGTGGATTATCTGTTTTTACAGGAGTAGGTGAAAGAAGTAGAGAAGGAAATGAGTTATATTATGAAATGAAAGAGAGTGGAGTAATAAATAACACTGCACTTGTATTTGGGCAAATGAATGAACCACCAGGAGCAAGAATGAGAGTTGCATTAACTGGACTTAGTATAGCTGAATATTTTAGAGATGAGGGGCAGGATGTATTATTGTTTATTGATAATATTTTTAGATTCACACAAGCTGGTTCAGAGGTTTCCGCTCTATTAGGAAGAATTCCAAGTGCTGTAGGATATCAACCTACATTAGCTACAGAAATGGGAGGGCTGCAGGAGAGAATAACATCCACCACTAAGGGGGCTATTACTTCTGTTCAAGCAGTGTATGTTCCAGCTGATGATCTTACTGATCCAGCGCCAGCAACAACATTTACGCATCTTGATGCTACAACTGTTTTATCAAGAGGGATAGTGGAACTTGGAATTTATCCAGCAGTAGATCCATTGGTGTCAACTTCAAGGATATTAGATCCAGAGATTGTTGGAGAAGAACATTATAATATTTCAGTTAAGGTTAAACATATACTTGAGAGATATAAGGAATTACAAGATATTATTGCAATCCTTGGTATAGATGAATTATCAGATGAGGATAAATTGATAGTGAGTAGAGCAAGGAAGGTACAAAGATTTTTTTCACAACCATTAAACATTGGTGAACAATTTACAGGTATGAAGGGAAAGTTTGTAGCAGTTGAAGATACTGTTAAAGGATTCAAAGAAATTTTAGAAGGTAAACTAGACAATATCCCTGAGGAAGCTTTTAGTTATGTAGGAGGCATAGAAGAGGTAAGAGAAAAGGGTGAAAGGTTAAAAGAAGAATAAAATCAAGGAGAGAATTTATGAGAGAATTCAACATTAAAATAATTAGTACTCAGGGAACTTTTATGGAAGATAAGATAGAAGAAATAAAATTAAAAGATCTAGATGGAAAGTTCTCTATTCTATCTAATCATGAAGCTCGAGTTGTTTTTATTGTTCCTTGTAGGGGCGAGGTTGTACGGAAGAGTTCGAGAGAAACTTTATTCTTATCATTTGGGATATTGAATGTTGATGAAAATGGAGATGTATTAATAACCTGTGAAGCTTGTGAGTGGAAAAAGGATATTGATATAAATAGATCAAAGAAATCAAAAGAACGAGCTTTGAATAGAATAGACAAAAATAAAGATGGGATTGATATACAAAGGGCCGAAAAGGCATTAATGAGAGCACTAGCAAGAATTGAAAGCGTAAGTTGAACTTTTAGGAGTTCATCTTACGCTTTCACACTTTTTTGATATAAAAATATATTAGTTATATAGAAACTTATAAATTATTTAAATCTTTATAGTTTAATTTTTGAAATAATGGCAATTATAAAAGTAGGAGGCTTGGACATGAACAGATTTGTTGCTATTTTGATGATTATAGTTATAGAGAGTAATTTGATTTTTTGTGAACCTAAATTTGATGCATTTCAAGAAAATATTTCAGGAATTACTTTAGGTGAGTATGAACGTGGAATTGAAATTAAATTTAAATTTCATGATTTTCATAGAGTAGAAAAATATTTTTATAGTTTAGAAAAAAAAGAGAATGATAACAAGGAAGTAAAATATCGTAAAATTGACAATAAAAGCTTCATAAATATAGAATCTCTAGATTTAAAAATATACATAGTTTTAGATTCAGAGAACAAACAAGGAAAGATAAAGATAATATCTTCAGATAAAGTAATGATTGAGGAGCTTTTAGAGAAAATAGACAGTGAAAAGTTTTTATTTATAAAGAGTGTAACTACAAATATTAAATATAAATTGAATGATGAATTAGAGAGTGGATATGCAACAATAAAAGAATATTATAATTCTACAAGATATGAAATAGATGATATTGACTTTGCAAGAGGAAAGGAAATAATAATATATCATAAATTTTTTATTTTACCACTTAAGAAGAGAAAAATAAGTCACATTATTTTAATTGAATATGGTAGAGAACATTTCATGATAGTTGGAGATAAAGAGATATTTATGGATTATTAATATTGTAATAATTGAGTGGAGGATTAAAATGGATAAGATAATAATTAATGGGCAGAAGTCTTTGAGTGGAGAAGTGAATATCAGTACTGCCAAAAATGCTGTACTACCAATTATGGTTGCTTCCATTCTGACTGATGATGAAGTAATAATAAATAAAGCACCAATGCTTGAAGATGTATATGTATTAGGTAAAATACTAAGAAGTCTGAACGTTGATGTAATAATAGATAAGGAAACGGGAAAAATCTTAATTGATAATAATTATAATATGGGTATTGAAGCTAATGGAAACCTAGTTAGAAAAATGAGAGCTTCAAGTTTATTGATGGGACCAATACTTGCTAAAAAAGGTAGGTTCAGAATTTCTCTGCCAGGAGGATGTAATATAGGAACAAGGCCTATTGATTTACATTTGAAAGGATTGACAGCTTTAGGGGCAGATATAAATATTGGTCATGGTTATGTTGAAGCGAGAACGAAAGGATTGATTGGGAGTAAAATATATTTGGATTATCCTTCTGTGGGAGCAACTGAAAATATAATGATGGCTTCTGTGTTGGCAAAAGGTGATACAATTATTGAAAATGCAGCAGAGGAACCAGAAATTGAGGATTTAGCTGATTTTCTCATAGCTATGGGAGCAAAAATTTATGGTGCTGGAACAGATAGAATAATTGTAAGTGGGGTAAATTATCTAACAGGAGTAGAATATACGCCTATTTACGATAGGATTGAGGCTGGAACATTTATGATAGCGGCTGCAATAACACATAGTAAAATTAAAATTAATGGCATTAATGAATCCAATTTGAAACCAGTTATAGCAAAATTAGCTGAAGCAGGAGTAATGATGGAGATAGAAGGTGAGAGTATAATAGTTGATGGAAGAGATACACTTCTACCTGTTGATATTAAGACACTTCCTTATCCAGGATTTCCTACTGATATGCAATCACAGATGATGAGTCTGCTTTCTACCATAAAAGGCACAAGTATTATAACAGAAACGATATTCGAAAATAGGTTTATGTGTGTGGCGGAACTTAAAAGAATGGGTTCGAATATTAAAATTGAAGGAAGAACTGCCACTATACAAGGAGTAGAAAATCTCACAGGAGCTGAAGTGAGAGCGACGGATTTAAGAGCTGGTGCAGCCTTGATTTTAGCGGCTTTGGCTGCAAAGGGAGAATCAGTTATAAGTGGAGTAAAGCACATTGATAGAGGATATGTTGAGATTGAGAAAAAATTGCAAGGATTGGGTGTAGATATAAGACGGGAAATGGAAAGTTGATAAATCGTTAGGATATTTTATCCTGACGATTTAATTTTTTACTATATAGGCAATTATGAATTATTGAACTTGTGGATAATTATTGATTTGAAAAAATTCAATGAAAGTGATTTTTTATCAAGAGTGTATAGTATGTATTTTTGGAATAAATTTTTATTAAGGTCATATTTATATAGAGAGAAATAACAAATAGCAAAGAACAAATAATAAATATAAGTAGTTTTTGTTTTATAAGAAAACATATATATATCATACCAAAATTAAATTTAAGATATTCTGAAGCATGAAGAATATTAACAATAATTTTTTCTTTGTTCTCTGTTAATTCTTATTTATAGATAAACCTACGAAGTTCTTTATCTATATTAGGCGGAAAATTTATATACAATATTGGAGGTAAGGTGAGTAAACGTGAATAAAAATAATTATAAGGTTAATTTTTTTGATATTGTAATTGGGGTGCTTTCCATAGTCTTATTTTTATTTGTGACTACATTGCTTGTTAATCTTGGTGCAGGTAAAGGCGGCAATATGGTGGAGGAAAGAGAAGTAATTAAGGAGAGTTCGGATAAGTATAAAGTAACACAGAGAGAAAAAGAGGAAATATACATAAAGGTATATTTAACTAAGAAAGATGTTGTTGAAACTATACCATTAGAAATATATCTAAAAGGTGTAGTGGCGTCAGAAATGCCAGCGGAATTCAAGTTGGAGGCATTAAAAGCACAAACTGTGGCTGCAAGAACATATGCATTATCTCATATGAAACAATATAAAGGAATCCCCTGTCTTAAAGCAAAGGAGCATGATGCGGATATTTGTGATAGTACTCATTGTCAAGTTTATATAAGTGAAGCTGAAATGAAAAACATATGGGGAGAAGATTATGAAAGGTATTACAAAAAAATTTCAGAAGCTGTGAAGTTGACTGAAGGTGTAGTGATAACATATAATGGGGAACTTATAGATAGTCCATATTATTTTGCTGCAAGTAGTGGGTTTACAGAAAATAGTAAAGAGGTATTTTCAGAATCAAGACCATATTTGACAAGTGTACAAAGTTATGGAGATTCTGATGCGCCTAAATTTAGTTCCACTGTTAAGATTAATAAAATGGATTTCATAAAAGTAATTAAAGATAATTATAAAGGTGTTACTTTATATAAAAGTTCATTAATGGATCAGGTTAACATAATTGAACGAACGGATGCTGGGAATGTTAAAGAAATTATTATAGGAGATGTATCTTTGAAAGGAACTGAATTCAGAAAATTATTTTCCCTAAATTCTGCGGATTTTATTTTAAGTGAAGAAGGGGAAAATCTAATAGTGTACTGTCAAGGATATGGTCATGAAGTTGGAATGAGCCAATGGGGTGCGAATGGAATGGCCAAGATAGGTAAAAAATATAATGAAATACTTAAGCACTACTATATAGGAACTGATACTAATAAAATTTTTTAAAAAAAGAATAACGAGGGGCTTGGTGATAACCAAGTGAGGATGTTGAAAAAAACAATCTCATCGTCACTAAGACTCGCTGTACTGCTTGAATACTGTTTGTACCTTGAGATTGGGTTTTTTCAATGACTGAAACTCTTAAGGTACATGAAAAAAGTATTTTGTGACTTGGATATCAACAAGTCCCTTTTTTTTTGAAAAATTTTATAACAAATGTATTTTTTTTATTAATGTGGACATTATTACAGAAAGGAGGTGTTTATGATGGAATCAAATAAACAAAAATTTTATCAAAAATCTAGTTTTTATATTGCTGTTTTTGCTGGATTAGTATTAGTAGCGGGAATATTGATATTCACATTAATAAGAAATAATAATAGTACAGCTGTTAATAGTGGTAATGTAGCTAATAGCGCATTCGAAAATGGCAAAAATGTAGATCAAAGTCAAGATGTTGGTGTTGAAAATGGAGAAAATACCAAAGAGGAAGTTTCAGTTGTAGTTGTAGATGAAAATATGGAATTAGATGTAAGTGTTATAGCTAATTCTCCCGAAATCAAAAACTTAACTGAGCCAGTAGTGGGAGAGGTAGTTTATCAATTTAGAAAGCCAATAACTGATAAAACTGATAAGACTAATAAAACACCAAGAGGTGTTGGAATTAAGTGTGAAATCAATTCAGAGGTTAAAGCTAGTAGTGATGGAGTTGTGGAATTTATAGGAATTGATAAATTATTTGGAACTACTGTAGTAATTAATCACGGGGATATGTTTAAAACAATATATTCAAATCTTAATGAAGAGGTAAAGGTATCAGTAGGAGCAGAAATTAAAGTTGGAGATGTTATAGGAAATGTTGGAGAGAGTGCAGTATACTTTGTAAATGCTCATTATGATCCACATTTACATTATGAAATAATTGCTTCAAATGAAAAGTATGAAGATATTATAGCAAACTATAACGAATATTATGATACTTTTGTTGATCCTCAAGAGTATATGGATTTTAGTAATTAATTATGAATAAGGTGAAAAGTTCAATTTCAAATTGAACTTTTCACCAAAAAAATATTCGTAAAACAATGATTAAGTCATTAGTGCTGCATGGCGTAATTAAATGTGTATAGATTGAAGTAGATTTTTTCAAAGTGCAAGGCGGAGGAAATTCGAATACTAACTGTATGCAAATTGACGACAACGTAGCAATTTCGAAAAATATGCTGTAAGATATGACAATTTAATTACGTTATGTAGCACTAAGAGTATTAATGGAATAAATCTTTGCATATTATATTAATAGAAGGATTAAGGAGGTAGCGTTCTTTGAAAGATTACATCGAAGAAAGAGTTTTGGAAGTAGCTAGATATATTATCGAATCGGAAGCTACAATAAGAAAAACTGCTAAAGTTTTTGGAGTAAGTAAAAGTACTATTCACAAAGATATGACTGAAAGATTACCTAAAATAAATCCTCAAATAGCCCAGGAAGCTAAAAGAGTTTTGGATTTAAATAAGTCAGAAAGGCATATCAGAGGTGGAAGGGCTACAAAGTTAAAGTACAAGTCTATATAAAAATTTGACGTTAATTTATAAGAATATTTTATAAAATTACTCCGCTATCTGTTTAATATTTATTTTGAGAATATTCTTAATTAAAATTAAGAATATTAGAGGAATTTGAAAATATTCCTAGAATATAGATAAGTATGTATTTTTATGAATGAGTTGAGTAGGAGTGAACTGAATAATGTTATTTAGGATGAGTGCTGATATTGGGATTGATTTAGGTACTGCAACTGTATTAGTATTTTCAAAAAACAAAGGTATTGTTTTAAAAGAACCTTCAGTTGTAGCAATTGATAAGAGTGAAAAAGGAAATGATAGGGTTTTAAAAGTTGGGGAAGAAGCAAGACAGATGATAGGTAGAACTCCTGGTAACATAGTTGCGATTAGACCTTTAAGAGATGGAGTTATTTCAGATTATGACATAACAGAAAAAATGTTAAAATATTTTATTAATAAAGCATGTGGTAAAAGGCGGTGGATTGCACCAAAAGTTGCAATATGTATTCCTTGTGAAGCGACGGCAGTAGAGCGAAAAGCGGTTGAAGATGCTGCTAAAAATGCTGGTGCAAAAAGAGTTGAACTTATAGAAGAGCCAATAGCAGCTGCAATTGGAGCTGGATTGGATATTACAAAAGCTAGTGGAAATATGATTATAGACATTGGTGGAGGAACAACAGATATTGCAGTTATTTCGCTGGGAGGGATGGTTGTTCGTCAATCAATAAAGGTAGCTGGAGATGAATTTGACGAAACCATTATTAAATATATAAGAAAAAAACATAAAGTTATGATTGGTGAAAGAACAGCAGAAGAGCTTAAAATAAAAATTGGTTGTGTTTTTAATGCAGATCCAGAAAAAACTCTAGAAGTTAGAGGTCGTGATTTATTAAATGGATTACCAACCAATATTGTAGTAAACGCAGCTGAAATGCAAGAGGCATTAAAAGAAGCCGTATATACTATAGCAGAAAGTACCCATTCTGTTTTAGAAAAAACTCCACCTGAATTAGCATCTGATATTGCAGAAAAAGGAATTGTTATGACTGGCGGTGGAGCATTACTAGAAGGGTTAGATAAATTAATCGAACAATATACTAATGTACCAGTTTATGTTGCAGAAGACTCTATTTCATGTGTAGCTTATGGTACTGGAAAAGTTTTAGATTATATATTTGAAGATTAAACATAGAGAAATAAAATTAAATAAGAATTTTAATAAAGTAAAAAAACAGGCGAATAAGTGCCTGTTTTTTAGAGTTTGAGCGCGTGAAACGCGCTTTTTTTTACGAATTCTCTTCCTTGTATAGGTTATAAGAATAAAGAATGGACTTACTTATTACTTTGGCAATTTTCATTACTAGATTTAATCGTATATTTCTATTTGTAAATAATTCGTTCTTATCGCAAGAGTCAACAATTCCAATCAAAGACACTTTTCCGATTTTAGGAAGTGATTTACCCACTCCTTTACCAGGATGAATTGGGTAGTCACGTATTTGTATTTCACCTATATTATAATCATCACCTAAACAGGCATCAATTCCTATTAATGTATAATCAGGATATTCTTTTTTTATATTTGAGAATTTTTCGTCTATATTTAAAGCATGAATTGGGTTTTCTACTGTACCAAAAATTTTAAGAGGTATATTACTATCGGAGAGATATGACCCTACAAGCGGACCTAAACAATCACCAATACATCTATCAGTACCAATACATATAATTATAGTTTTTTCATTCAAATAGTTTTTAAGAAAATTAGCTATCTTATAGTAAGCAAAAGGATCGGTATAATGAGCCTTAACTTTGTTCAAATAATTCACCTCCTAATAAAATATATGAAGGGAATATCACTATATATACCTTTCAAAGTAAATTTGATACTTCAAAGTATAATAATTTTAAATGTGTAAATAATTTAAAAAGGAGGTTTGAAATGAATAAATTGAAATTACTTTATTTTATAATTATTGTAGAATTATTAATACTAGGTGTATCTGTTTTTGTAGAAAAAAATGAGTTTAATTCAAAGGATAATAATTATTTTGAGAATAATATCATTGAAGATAAAGGGAATAATAAAAGTGAATGCGATCAAGGGAAAAAAAATAAGGACAGTAAATCACATCAAGATGAAACCTTTGAAAAATTTGAAGATAAAATATTGAATCGTGATGAAATGAAAGAATCTATTGAAAAAAAATTTTCTGATTATGAAGAAAAAATGTCATCAGAAGAAATTGAAAAAATTTTAGAAGATGAAGCAATATCTGTATTTAAAGTTGAATGTTCCACTATAAAAGGTAGTTTAAACTTTGAAGATAAAAAAAACATATTAAGTGTAGCTGTAAAGGTGGATAAAAATATGTTCAATACTATCAAAGAATTACTTTATCATGATAATCAAGAGTATGGTGTTTTAAAGTCATTACTATTATTGAAGGATTGTCTTGATGAAAAAGATTTCGATAAGGTAAGAGAAACCGCGAGCAAATATGTTGATATGAGCAAGGTAGAAAGGTATTATTACCTTGAAAAATCTGGTGCTTCATTTCAATAAAAAAGCAGCAAGAAAATTTGGAATTTTCTTGCTTGATTAGTAGAAAAGAAAAAAAGGATTTAATATTATATTCAAGTAAAACAGAGAATATGAGAATTAGAGCAAAATAATTTTAAAATTTGACAAAATACAAGGTTGAAATAAATCTATTATACTTGTATACTAGTCATTGTCGGTAAGACGCGGTGAGCTGTTCACAAGATATTCACCGAAAATATTATAACATGGGCGAGTTCCCGAGTGGCCAAAGGGGGCAGACTGTAAATCTGTTACGTTTCGTTTCGATGGTTCGAATCCATCTTCGCCCACCATTTTATAATATAATAAAAAATTTAAAAGAGAATAACAATAATTTTGTCACATGAATTGTTTTAGGCTTTGAGAAGATTCAAGGTCGAAGTGACGAAGAGATTGGAGCTTCTCAAAGTTTAAAATCGTGCTGGCATGGCTCAATTGGTAGAGCAGCTGACTTGTAATCAGCAGGTTGTAGGTTCAAGTCCTATTGCCAGCTCCATAGCATGGGCGAGTTCCCGAGTGGCCAAAGGGGGCAGACTGTAAATCTGTTACGTTTCGTTTCGATGGTTCGAATCCATCTTCGCCCACCATGCTTTATTTTTAAAATTACAAATATACATTTATACATTGATTAGATCATAATTGAAAATATTATAACATGGGCGAGTTCCCGAGTGGCCAAAGGGGGCAGACTGTAAATCTGTTACGTTTCGTTTCGATGGTTCGAATCCATCTTCGCCCACCATTTTATAATATTAAAAAAATTTAAAAAGAAGGATAACAATAATTTTGTCACGTAAATTGTTTTAGATTTTGAGAAGATTCAAGATTGAGGAACAAGACGAATGAGTAGGGTCAAGACTGTACGAAAGTACTTGAGCAACGCAGAGAGTCGAAGTGACGAAGAAATTGGAGTTTCTCAAAGTTTAAAACCGTGCTGGCATGGCTCAATTGGTAGAGCAGCTGACTTGTAATCAGCAGGTTGTAGGTTCAAGTCCTATTGCCAGCTCCATAGTATGGGCGAGTTCCCGAGTGGCCAAAGGGGGCAGACTGTAAATCTGTTACGTTTCGTTTCGATGGTTCGAATCCATCTTCGCCCACCATTTTATTATTGGAACAATTAAATATATCTTATCCAGAGAGGTGGAGGGACCGGCCCTATGAAACCCAGCAACCGGCAAGATAATTGCTATGGTGCTAATTCCTATAATCATATGATTGTAAGATAAGAATTAAATGCTGAAATTTTACCTCTCTGTCTTAGATGGAGAGGTTTTTTGTTGCGTAAGAATGGTAACTGAATATGTTATAGAATAGGAATTAATAATGAAAGGAGAATTAGTTTTATGAAAAGAATATTCACTTCAGAATCAGTAACAGAAGGACATCCAGATAAAATTTGTGACCAGATATCAGATGCTATATTGGATAGTATTTTTGAAAAAGATCCTAATGCAAGAGTTGCTTGCGAAACAGCTGTAACAACAGGCATGGTTATGGTTATGGGAGAAATATCAACTAATTGTTATGTTGATATTCCAAAAGTGGTAAGAAAGACAATTGAGGAAATTGGATATACAAGAGCGAAATATGGTTTTGATGCTAAGACTTGTGCTGTAATGACAACTATTGATGAACAGTCAAGTGATATAGCAATGGGGGTTGATGAAGCTTTAGAATCTAAAGAAGGTAGTATGGCTTCAGAAGAAGCTACAGGAGCAGGAGACCAAGGTATGATGTTTGGTTATGCTACTAACGAAACAGAAGAGTATATGCCGCTTCCAATTGCAATGGCGCACAAATTATCAAGAAGATTATCAGAGGTAAGAAAAAATGGTACTCTTGATTACTTAAGACCAGATGGAAAAACTCAAGTAACAGTTGAGTTTGAAGATGGTAAACCTGTGAGAATAGATGCAATTGTTATTTCAACTCAACACTCTCCAGAAGTTACTAGAGAGCAGATTGAAAAAGATTTAATGGAACACGTAATTAAGCCAATCGTACCAGCTGAACTTTTAGATGATGAGACAAAATATTTCATCAATCCAACTGGAAGATTTGTTATCGGTGGACCACAGGGAGATGCTGGTCTAACAGGTAGAAAGATAATAGTAGATACGTATGGTGGTATGGGAAGACATGGAGGAGGAGCTTTCTCAGGAAAGGATCCAACTAAGGTTGATAGATCTGCTGCATATGCTGCAAGATGGGTAGCTAAGAACCTTGTTGCAGCTGGAGTAGCTGATAGACTTGAGATTCAATTAGCTTACGCAATTGGAGTAGCTGAACCAGTATCTATCGAAGTAGATACTTTTGGAACAGAGAAGGTTTCGCAGGAAAAGATAGCTGAAATTGTTAAGAGTGTATTTGACTTAAGACCAGCTGCTATAATCAGAGAATTAGGATTAAGAAGGCCTATATACAGACAGACTGCTGCATACGGTCATTTTGGAAGAACTGATATTAACCTTCCATGGGAAGAGCTTAATAAAGTAGAAGAAATAAAGAAACACTTATAAATCTAAAGTAAGCACGTAAGAATGATGATTCTTACGTGCTTTTATATTTTTCAAATTGTAAGAAATCTTCTAAAGAAGTGAAAACTTTAAACAAGTTGAGAGTGGACAATTGACAGTTGACAACGATGGATGGTTCTGGCTTAGGACAGAACCTACATTGTATTGTTCTTTAGGGTAACAGTTTTTTCGCTTATATTATCTTTAGATAAAATATTGTAGTTTTCATACAATGTTTCATCATAAATGAAACGAGTAAAATCTTATTGTTCCTTGGACAATAAGATTAAGATTTCACGGAGTGAAATGTCAACCGTTGTCCACTGTCCACTGTCAACTTTCCACTATGTTTTTTTATAATTATGGTATAATATAATATACAAATGTTAGTCGTAAAGTTGGTGAAATTATGGAAGAAGTAATAGGAATGATAGAAGCTATTATATATGAAAATGAAAGTAATGGATATATGGTAGCTAAAATAAAAATTGAAAATAGGTTAGAAACTATAAATGGAGCTATGCCATTTTTAAAAGAAGGAATGCAGATAAAAGCTACGGGTCTGTGGACTGAACATAAAAAATTTGGTAAACAGTTTAAAGTAGAAGATTGGGAAGAAGTGAAACCTAAATCGCAAGAGGGGGTAGAAAGATATTTAGCTTCTGGGATTATCAATGGAATTGGTCCGGTTACTGCTCATAGAATTATTAAAAAGTTTGGTGATAAGGCTTTAGATATAATTGAGAATGACATTGATAAGTTATTGGAAGTAGAAGGCATAGGTAATAAAAAAATTGATATAATTAAGAAATCATTTGAACAGAGTAAAGATATCAAGGATTTAGTAGTTATGCTCCAAGGGTATGGAATATCACCAAAACAGTGTATTAGAATACATAAGGTATATGGGAAAGATGCTGTAAGTAATATTAAAGAAAATCCATATAAGCTTATTGATGATATTAGAGGAATCGGATTTAAAACAGCAGATAGGATTGCCTTGAGTATAGGAGTTGATAAGGCTTCCCCATTTAGAATAACTTCAGGTATAAAGTATGTAATAGATCAATTTTGTTTAAATGGAAATACATATATGCCTAAAAATTCGCTTGTGCAACAGAGTAGAGAGATACTTGGGGTGAGTGAAGAAGAAATTGAAAATGGATTATATAATGCTGTTCTTGAACAGAGGGTAAAGAATGAAGTTATCCAAGGGGAAGAATGTATTTATAATATCCCATATTATTATTGTGAATTAGGAATCACTAAAAAAATAGTTCATATGATTGCAGGAACCTATCCAAAGTTTGAAGTAGATTTAATTAATAAGATAGAAGAATTTGAAAAGCAAAATGGTATAAGTTTTGCAGAGTCACAAAAAGAGGCTATCATTGGAGCTTTTGATAATGGTGTTGAGATAATTACTGGTGGGCCTGGAACAGGTAAAACAACAATTATTAACTGTATTACAAATATAATGGAAGATATAGGGCTATCTGTTTTTATGGCAGCGCCTACAGGAAGAGCTGCTAAGAGGATGAGTGAATCAACTGGAAGAGAAGCGAAAACTATACATAGACTTTTAGAATTAGGTTATGGAGAAGAAGAAGAGGAACTTGCTTTTGCTAGAAATGAGAAGACTCCTTTAGAGTGTGACGTGTTAATTGTAGATGAGGCTTCTATGATAGATTTAACTCTTATGAATAACCTATTAAAAGCTGTTAAATATGGGATGAGACTTATAATAGTTGGAGATGTTGATCAATTACCATCTGTTGGTGCAGGGAGAGTTTTGCATGACTTGATTGATAGTGAGTGTATTCATGTGGTGAGGTTGAGAGATATTTTCAGACAATCTGAGAAAAGTATGATCGTATTAAATGCTCATAAGATTAATAATGGAGAAATGCCTGTTTTGAATAATAAAGATAAAGATTTTTTCTTCCTAAAGAAAAATCCAAGAACTGAAGCCGTGGATACAATAATAGGGTTGGTGAGTGAGCGATTACCTAAATTTAATCCTAAGTGGAATAACATTAGAGATATTCAGATATTATCACCCATGAGGAAGGGAATTCTAGGTGTAGATAATCTTAATGAGGAACTTCAAGAGAAATTGAATCCCAGAGAAAAGGGGAAAAAAGAAATCGATGGAAGAATGGGTAGATTTAGAGTTGGGGATAAGGTGATGCAGATTAAAAATAATTATTCTATAAAATGGACTAAGTTTGATGGAGTTAATACTCGAAGTGGACTTGGGGTATATAATGGAGATGTTGGTTATATTGATGATATTGATGAAAATGGTAATGTGAGTGTGAATTTTGATGATGGTAAAAATGTAATATATGAAGATATGTTTTTAGATGAATTGACTCTTGCTTATGCTGTGACTATACATAAAAGTCAAGGGAGTGAGTTTCCTGTTGTTGTAATCCCTATGTTCATGGGCCCATCTATGTTAATGAACAAAAATCTATTATATACAGGAATAACAAGGGCAAAAGGGATGGTTGTTCTTGTTGGAGAAGAAAGAGCTATGAAATATATGATAAGAAATGATAAAACATATGAAAGGTTTTCCGCACTAAGTTATAGAATTCAGAGTATATTCGATATATAACCTTTTATATAATTATAAAAGTCCATACTTGAGTATGGGCTTTTTTATTTCTAAATAAAATAAAAAAATCTAAAATTAAGCTAAATGACTTTTGTATAAGAAATGTAATATGGTCCATATTTAAAATAAAAGATATTTAATATGGGGTGATAAAAAATGAAGGGTGATAAAGGTCAAGGCTTATTTAGCATAATAAGAAAAAAGTTAGAAAAATATACTGATGGGTTTTTAAGTGTATTATTTTACTATGAAGCCTTGTGTATTATATGTAATAAGCAAACAAATAATAATCATATATTATGTGACAAGTGTAAAAATAATAAATATAGCATTAAAAAGACCATAAAAAAAGGAGGATTTAAATTTAATGCATATTGTTGCTATTATTACAACGCATATATAAGAGAAGCTATTAAAGGAATGAAGTTTAAGAATGATTTTAATGTTATTAATGCTTTTGGAAATGATTTAGCAAATTTAATAATAAAAGAAAGCTTAGAAGTGGATATAATAACCTTTGTACCTGGTAATAGAAAAAGTATTAAGAAACGGGATTATAATCAAAGTGAGCTTCTGGCTAAGAAAATTGTAGAGAGTCTCAAGAAACAGATTAATAGAAGAATTTATATAGGCAATTTGTTAGAAAAAGAAAAGTGTTTAGATCAAATAGGATTGAGTAGATTAGAAAGATGGGAAAATGTAAGTGATGTTTTTAGTGTAAATAAAAAAAACATTGGAAAAATTAAAAATAAGAAAATAATATTGATAGATGATGTTTTAACATCGGGAGCTACTGCATATTATTGTAGTAAGACACTTATGGAAGGAGGAGCAAGTTCTGTAGAAATAGTAGCTGTAGCTTCAGCTAACATTACATAGAGTATATTGACTCGGATAAATCTATTATACCATAAAATTCATTAAATATCATGTGATATAGTGGTATGCATTGCTAAAGGTGGAATAGATATGTTGGTGTAAACGGGATATTTGGTAAGAATCTTTAGAATATTGCGAAATATTGAGTTTGTAGTATGTGTGTAAATCTAATAAAATATATTTAAACATAAGTTGCAAGAAAAGAAAATAGAAATTGCAAAAAAAGTGAACAAGGTTTATAAAACCATAATATATTTAATACCGAGAGGGGCTGAAGTCATGAAAGTTAAAGTTATAGGAAAAGACATTAAGGTTACAAAAGCACTGAAAGAAGTGATAGAGAAAAAGCTCACGAAGCTAGATAAATATTTTAAACCAGAGGTGGAGGCCCATATAACCTTGAGTGTAGTAAAGAATACTCATTCAATTGAAATTACAATTCCATTTAATGGGGTGTACTTAAGGACAGAAGAAAAGAATGAAGATATGTATACAGCTTTAGATTTGATATTGGATAAATTAGAAAGACAAATTAGAAAACAAAAAACAAGAATGGAAAGAAAATTATATGGAAATTCTTTAATTTATGATAAAATTCCAAATGAAGTAAAGTATGAAGAAGGTAAAATTGTTAAGACTAAACGTTTTGCAATTAAACCAATGGATCCTGAGGAAGCAGTTCTTCAAATGGATTTAATAGGACATAACTTCTTTGTTTTCCTTAATTCAGAAACAGAGGAAGTGGATGTTGTTTATAAGAGAAGAGATGGGAATTATGGGTTGATTGAACCAGAATTCTAATAAAAAAAGATTGCTTAGGCAATCTTTTTTTTATTTATGTAAATATTAAATAAGTTTTAAATATGTTACATATATTAAAAGGATTTTTCAAAAAGTTGAAGGGTAATAAAATAAATGTTATAATTTTATAAGTATAAGTATTATAGGGAGATTCTATTAAATATATAGGTGAGGATGAATAAATTATGAAACTTTTAGAGAAAATGTTCGGTACGTATAGCCAGAGACAGATAAAGCAAATAATGCCTTTGGTAGAAAAAATAGAAAGCTTAGATGAAGAAATGCAGAAGCTCTCAGATGATGAGCTAAAAGGTAAAACAGTTGAATTTAGAGAGAGACTTTCAAAAGGTGAGACTTTAGATGATATACTTCCAGAGGCATTTGCTGTTGTTAGAGAAGCATCTGTTAGAACTATTGGACAAAAACATTTTAGAGTGCAAATAATTGGAGGAATCATTCTTCACCAAGGAAGAATCGCAGAAATGAAAACTGGTGAAGGAAAAACTCTTACTGCAACTCTTCCAACTTATTTAAATGGATTATCAAAAGAAGGTGTTCATGTAATTACAGTTAATGAGTATCTAGCTAAAGTGCAGTCTGAGGAGATGGGTGTGATACACGAATTCTTAGGGTTAAGTGTTGGATGTATAATGCATTCTTTAGATAAAACTGAGAGAAGAGAAGCTTACAACTGTGATGTTACTTATGGAACAAATAATGAATTTGGATTCGATTACTTAAGAGATAATATGGTTATATATAAAGAAGAACGTGTTCAAAGAAAATTGAACTATTGTATTGTGGATGAGGTTGACTCTATTTTAGTAGATGAGGCTAGAACTCCTCTTATTATATCTGGAGAAGGTGAAAAGTCTACAGAATTATATAAAATTGCAAATTTCTTTGTGATGGGTCTTACAAATGAAGATTACGAGGTAGATGAAAAGGCACACTCAGTTATCCTTACAGATTCAGGTATAGAAAAGGCAGAATCTTTCTTTAAACTTGAAAACTATGCTGATCCTGAGAACATGCATTATCAACACCACGTAGGTCAAGGATTAAAAGCACATTTCTTAATGAAGAGAGAAAAAGATTATGTTGTTAAAGATGGAGAAATTTTAATAGTTGACGAATTTACAGGTAGACTTATGGAAGGTAGAAGGTACAGTGATGGTCTTCACCAATCTATAGAAGCCAAAGAGCGAGTTAAGGTTGAAAAAGAATCTAAAACTCTAGCAAGTATAACATTCCAAAATTATTTTAGAATGTATAAAAAGTTATCAGGTATGACTGGTACTGCTGAAACAGAGGAAATGGAATTTAGAGAGATTTATGGTTTAGATGTAATAGTAATTCCAACTAATAAACCAATTGCAAGAATAGATGCAAATGACCTTGTTTATAAAACTGAACGAGGAAAATATAATGCTATCGTTAAAGATGTTATAGAAAGCCATAAGAAAGGTCAACCAGTTCTTGTTGGTACTGTAAGTATAGAAATTTCAGAACTTATTTCAGAACTGTTGAAGAGAAAAGGCATTAAACATCAAGTGCTTAATGCTAAATTTCACGAACAGGAAGCTGAAATTGTAGCGCTTGCAGGAGAGAAGGGTGCAGTTACTATTGCTACAAATATGGCTGGACGTGGTACTGATATTAAACTTGGTGAAGGTGTTAAAGAAGTTGGCGGTCTTAAGGTAATTGGTACTGCAAGACATGAATCAAGACGTATAGATAACCAATTGAGAGGACGTTCAGGTCGTCAAGGAGATGAAGGTTATTCAAGATTTTATATATCTCTTGAAGATGATCTTATGAGAATATTTACTTCAGACCGATTTAAAGGTATGGTAGATAAACTTGGATTACCAGAAGATGAGCCTATAGAAGCTGGAATGGTTACAAAGGCTATTGAAGGGGCACAAAAGAAGGTTGAAGGAAATAACTTTGACGTGAGAAAGAATGTTCTTCAATATGATGATGTTATGAATAAGCAAAGAGAAATTATTTACTCTCAAAGAGGAAAAGTTTTAGATGGTGAGAATTTACAAGACCAGATTCAAGATATGGTTGAAGAAGTTATATCAGAATCTGTAGATAAGCATATGTCGGGATTAGAAGAAACACTGAAAGATGATACTCATAAGTTGTTAGCATTTTTAGAAGAAATATATTTACCTAAGAATGAAATTAAATTAGAAGATGCTATTAAGCTTTCTAATGAAGAATTAAAGGAAAAACTTATTGCTATCGCAAAACAAAAATATAAAGAACTTGAAGAACTATTGAAGGATGAAGTAAGAGAGGCTGAGAGAGTAATTCTTCTTAAAGTTGTAGATACTAAGTGGATGGCTCACATTGATGATATGGACCACCTAAGACAAGGAATTGGATTAAGAGCATATAGACAACAGGATCCAGTTCAAGCTTATCAGTTTGAAGGTAGTGATATGTTTGATGAGATGATATCTAATATTAAAATCGATACAATCAAATATTTATATCATATATCAATAAATGCTGCTATTGAAAGAGAAAGAGTGGCAAAAGAGACTGGAACTAATGCAGTTAAGGATGACAATGTTAAAAAGCAGCCTGTTAAAAAGGATAAAAAGCCTGGAAGAAATGATGAGTGTTCATGTGGATCAGGAAGAAAGTACAAAAATTGTTGTGGAAGAGCTTAAATAAAAGTTAACATATAACCAATCCTAAGGATTGGTTATATCTTTATTTATAAAAACAATATCAAGGAGGGAAGAATATGGTGATTAAACTTGAAGAAATACTAAATGAAACAATTGCCATGAGTAAATCTATAGACGAAGTGAGGGTTTCACTTTGACGTTGCTAAACTTGAATTAAGGGTTAAAGAACTAGAAGGGGCAATGCAGGAACCGGATTTCTGGAATGATTCTCAAGCCGCTAGTGAAATTACTATGGAAGCTAAAGGGGTAAAAGATAGGATAGATAAATTTAATGGATTACAATTAGCTCATGAAGAACTAATTATGCTTATAGAAATGAGTATTGAGGAAAATGACGAATCCTCATTGAGTGAAATTAAAAGTGAGTTTAAAAGACTAGATGCAATTGTTGAGTCATTTAAAGTTGAAATATTACTTAGTGGTGAATATGACAAGAATAATGCCATTTTATCCTTGCATACTGGGGCAGGAGGAAATGACGCTCAAGATTGGACTGAAATGCTTTACAGAATGTATAGTAGATGGTGTGAAGCCCATGATTATAAAATTGAAGTGTTAGATTATGTACCAGACACAGAGGCAGGTATAAAAGCGGTAACAATTAAAGTTACAGGAGCATATGCATATGGATACTTAAAGGCAGAAAAAGGTGTGCATAGATTGGTTAGAATATCTCCTTATAATTCTAATGGGAAAAGACAAACTTCTTTTGCTTCGTGTGAGGTTCTACCAGAGCTTACAAAAGAACAAGATATTGAGATTAACAATGATGATTTAAGGATAGATACATATAGAGCTGGTGGTGCTGGGGGACAGCATGTCAATAAAACTGATTCGGCGATTAGAATAACACATATTCCAACTGGAATAGTAGTTCAATGTCAAAATGAAAGAAGTCAACATACTAATAAAGATATGGCTATGAGGATGCTTAAAGCAAAGCTTGTTGAATTAAAAGAAAGAGCTCATAAAGAAAAAATTGAAGATCTATCAGGAGAATTAAAGGATATTGGATGGGGAAGTCAGATTAGATCATATGTATTTCATCCATATAATCTTGTTAAGGATCATAGAACTGGAGTTGAAACCGCTAATATTAATGGAGTTATGGACGGAGATTTAGACGGTTTTATTATTGGATTATTGAGAGGGCAGAAGAAATAGGAGGAGTAAGTTATAATGGAAAAGATTATAAATATTCTTAAGAGTGAATTTGGAGTAGATACCAAAATTATTACTAACATAATTGAAATGCTAGACGAGGGGAATACAGTACCGTTTATAGCACGTTATAGAAAAGAACGAACTGGTGGTATGAGTGATGAGGTATTAAGAGATTTTTATGAACGTCTACAGTATCTTAAGAACCTAGAAGATCGAAAAGAGGCAGTAATTAAAAGTATCGATGAACAAGATAAGTTGACAGAAGAAATAAAGAAAAGTGTAATGATGTGTAAAACATTAACAGAGGTAGAGGATGTATATAGACCATTTAAACAAAAAAAGAGAACAAGAGCTATTGCTGCTATGGAGAAAGGCTTAAAGCCACTGGCAGAAGCTATTTTAAGTGGTGAATTCAGTGGGGATATAAAAACCTTCGCAGAGGGTTTCATAAATATTGATGAGCAGAGTAATCCAAAGCTACAAGTGGATTCTTCAGAAGCAGCACTAAAGGGTGCAGAGGATATAATTAGTGAGATGATTTCAGATGAAGCTGTTTATAGAAAATGGATAAGGGATCTTCTGAGAAGAGATGGCTTAATAGAAACTTCTAAAGCTACTAAAGGGGAAGATGAGAAAGGTATATATGAGATGTATTACTCATATTCGGAGAAGGTTAAGAGTATACCATCTCATAGAGTTTTAGCAATAAATAGAGGAGAAAAAGAAAAAGTTCTTTCAGTTAAGATTGTTTCGGAAACTGAGAAAATAATTTCTTACCTGCAAAACAAGTTATTAAAAGGGAATACTCAAACAGATTTCTATATTGATAATTCTATTAAGGATTCTTTAAAAAGATTAATATACCCTTCTGTGGAACGTGAAATACGAGCTGAGCTTACTGAAAAAGCTGAGGATTCAGCTATAGATGTGTTTAAAAAGAATCTAAAGCCATTACTTATGCAACCGCCAATAAAGGGAAAAAGAGTATTGGGATATGACCCTGGGTTTAGAACAGGATGTAAGATAGCGATACTAGATGAAACTGGGAAGGTTGTTGCAATTGATACTCTATATGCAACGATGCCTAATAATGATAAAGAGAAAGCTAAGAGTAAGCTTTGTAAGTTGTGTAAAGACCATAATGTAGATATTATATCTTTAGGAAATGGAACTGCTTGTAGAGAATCTGAGGAGCTTATATCACAGATGATAAGTGAAAATGGACTAAGAGATTTATATTATGTTATTGTTTCTGAGGCGGGAGCATCAGTTTATTCAGCTTCAAAATTAGCAACAAAAGAATATCCTGATATTGATGTATCTATAAGAGGAGCAATCTCTATTGCTAGAAGATTAATGGACCCTATGGCTGAACTAGTTAAAATAGATCCTAAATCTTTAGGGGTAGGACAATATCAACACGATGTGACTCAAAAAAAATTAGAAGAATCTTTAACAGGGGTTGTTGAAGACAGTGTTAATAGTGTTGGAGTTGACTTGAATATAGCTACACCTTCTCTCCTTTCATATATATCAGGAGTTAATTCAACTATTGCAAATAACATAGTTAAATACAGAGAAGAAAATGGTAAGTTTACATCAAGAAAGGAACTGAAAAAGGTTAAAAGATTAGGAGATAAAGCATTTGAACAATGTGCTGGATTCTTAAGAGTTAGAGAAAGTAAAGATCCTCTTGATAACACAGCTGTACATCCAGAATCGTACAAAGGTGCTAAGGTGATGTTTGATAAGCTACAATATAGTGTTGAAGATCTTAAGAACGGAAAGTTAGGTAATATTGAAGAACAAGTTGAAAATTATGGAATGAATAAATTAGCTGAGGAATGTGGATTAGGAGAATTGACTTTAAAGGATATAATTAATGAATTGAAGAAGCCAGGAAGAGATCCAAGAGAAGAACTGCCTAAACCTATATTTAAAACAGGAATAGTAGAGATGGAGCATCTTAAAGAAGGTATGACTCTTCAAGGAACAGTAAGAAATGTTGCTGATTTCGGAGCTTTCATAGATATTGGTGTGCACGTTGATGGTCTTGTGCATATTAGTCAGTTAGCAAATAGATTCGTTAAACACCCATCAGATATTGTAAAGGTTGGAGATGTTGTTACAGTTAAAATAACTGAAATTGATCATAAAAGGAAAAGAATTGGACTTACGATGAAAGACGCGTAAATTAATGGATAATACAACTTTACTCGTTTTAATTTAAATGAAACATTGTATTTCTAAAACAATGTTTTATCTGAGATAAAACGAGTAAAAACCTCTTGTCCTAAAGAACAATAAAATGTAGTTTCTGCGAAAGCAGAAACATCCATCATTCTCCATTATTCATTTCTTTAAAGCATGGTTTGCTTGTATTCATTTTATGTTGCAAGTTGAAAAATCTTGATGTATAATGAAATTAATTAAATACTCTTCAGGGCGGGGTGTGATTCCCCACCGGCGGTAAAGCCCGCGAACCAATATTTTGGTTGATTCGGTTAAATTCCGAAGCCGACAGTTATAGTCTGGATGAAAGAAGAGAGTGAGAAGAAATAGAAGCTAGCGCCCTGACATTTATTTGTCAGGGCTTTTTTTCTCCCTTGAAGGGTAATTTTATAAGGGAGGTTTTTCTATGAGAAAAATGAGTTTAAGCATTTTGATGAAGGTTTCAATTTTAGCAGCTATGGCGGTTATATTGCAGTTTATTGATTTTCCGCTAACAATGTTTTTTCCAGAGTTTCTTAAGATAGATATAAGTGATGTACCTGCGCTTATAGGTGGATTTGCATTTGGTCCAGTAGCGGGAATATTAGTTGTACTAATAAAAAATATAATACATGGACTTATGGCAGGTCAAACTTTATGGGTTGGAGAGTTTGCTAACTTTATTGTAGGAGCATCTTTAGTAGGAGTTGCATCGGTTATCTATAAAAGAAAGAGAACAATGAAAGGTGCAATTATAGGTTTGGTAATTGGAACTATATTTATGGCTATTGTAGGAGCATTAACAAATTATTATATTTTATTACCACTATATTCGAAGGTAATGGGATGGGATATGAATGCATTTGTTGAAGTTGGAAGAGCAGTTAATCCAGCAATTAAAAATTTCTGGGGATATATACTTCTTGCAATAGTGCCTTTCAATATTCTTAAAGGAATAGTTGCATCGGTTGTTACTGTTTTAGTATATAAGCCAATAGCGGTATTTTTGAGAAGAGAAGCTAGCAAAGCTGTACAAATATAAAAGAAGTTGAGTGTTTAGAATTGCAAATCGAAAGTGAAGAAGACTTCTGCCATAGGGCAGAAGTCTTTTTATTTCTTAGAAAATATATGAGATTGGAGTTATAGCTGTTGCCACACTCTCTTAAATCATGTGTTACAACTTAATTACTTAGGCGGATATCCGCAGGCTATTTTTTTTAATGCGCATATGAAGTAATCTATTTCTTCAAAGGTATTATACATACCTAAGCTTATGCGAACAACGCCATAACCTTTACCACTATTATATGCCTCAAAAGCCTCTTCGTTAGATAGACCTAACAAAAATTGTACATACAAATCTGCTCCCACCGTACCCTTACCTATTTCTATTCCATAGTCTAATCCAAGCTTACTAGCAACAGTTTTAAAACTAATGCCTTTTAAATTAAAAGATATATATGGAATACCCACGAAAGGAGAATTATCATCGTATATTTTTATACTAGGGACCTCTTTCATCTTGCATAACAAATATTTATAAAGTCTTCTCTCATACTTATCTATATTAGCTAGTCCTACCTTCATTAAAAATTGAAGTGCTGCACGCATAGTTATTATACCTAGCACATCAGGATAACCGGCTTCATATTTTTTTGGAGGGTCGGAGTATATTATTTGAGAGCTATCAATAAACTTTGTGATTCCTGAACCAAAATCAAGTGGTAGATATTTCTTTAGGAAATTGAAAGGCCCGACTAGAGCACCACCATCTAAACCAGAATAGGCTTTATGGGCACTGAATGCTACAAAATCAATGTGAGCTTCACAATCATGCGGTTTCATTGTGAAGGGGAAATGTTGAATCACTTGAACAACATCTACAAAAATTTTTGCACCATATTTGTGAGCTAGTCTTGCCATCGTATAGTATGGAGGAATTACTCCGGTAACATTTGAGGCACCGGTTACTGTAACTAGCTTAACTCTACCCTGATATTTTTCAAGCTTTGATACATAGTCATCTAAATCAATATTTCCATTTTCACCAATCTTAATGAGTTCGGTTTGCATCCTTGTTTTATAAGGAAGGTAATTTGCAAGGTGTTCCATAGTTGTTGAAAGTACAACTTGGTCAGGAGCATCTTGAAAGAATACTTGAGCTAAAACATTAATAGCTTCAGTTGAGTTTTTTGTAAATATAGCAATATCCTTATTTGGGTCACCACCAACTAATTCAAGAATGACATCTCTAGTTTCTTCGTACATTTTAGTAATAATTTCAGAGTTAGATGAAGGTACATCTATATAAGTGTAAATAGGAAGAAGGCTACAAAACTTCTCCATTGCAGGCTTTAGTATTAAGGTGGTAGCTGAATTGTTAAAGTAAACCCTTGGGGTAAATCCTGTTGTAGTTTCAATTGGGGTATTAGCTCCTATAATATACTTCTTTAAATTTAGATTTGTAATATTAATCACCTCTTTTAAAATAGGAGTCATAATATTATATAATTTTTAATATGTATATGTTACTTAATAGGGGAATAATATATTATATAAAGATTTATGAAGAAATTTAGTAGCACAGGAATATTAATAGGTTTTTAAATACAAAAAAACAATAGTTTTTTATTTGTCTTCTTCTAGCAAAATATTGTAATTTAAATACAATATTTTATCCAAAGATAAAATAAGTAAAAACCTATTGTTCTCCATTATCAATTATACATTTGTTTTTAAGGGTTGATGTTTCTATTCCACATAATTATTGCATCTTCACCAGTGTCTTGATAGTATTTTTTTCTTCTACCCTCAACTGCGAAGCCTAAATTTTTATAGAAGTTTTGAGCAACTAGGTTATTTTCTCTAACTTCTAAAGTAATGCCAATAATATTATTATCAGCACAAAATTTATACATGCACCTTAATAATTTATCACCTATACCACTACGTCTGTGATTTGGATGTACGGCTACATTGGTTATATGTGCTTCATCAATAATAACCCACATTCCACCAAATCCAACTACTTTATCATTTTGTAGAGCTACAAAATATCTTGCAAGTTTATTTTCTAATTCTTTCTTAAAATCTTCGATAGACCACTTTACTTTAAGACTATTAATAAAAATATTGTATACTTCATCAATATGTTCAAGTTTCATTTCTGAAACAACGATTTCATTCATAAGTTTTCACTTCCAATTTTTTTGCGGTTATTTTATGTATAGATGACTTAAAAAGACTAAATGTAAGATATTCTGAAGTATGAAGAATATCCTCAATATTTGTTCTTTATTCTTTGTTCTCTTTTCTTTGTAGTGATATCTTTTCTTCGTATTCTCTTTCAGCTTGAGACTTTATAAGATAAATAGGTGCACTATCATATAAATTATCATAATCTCCTTTTTCTAAAAACTCACGGCCGATGAATGCTAAAGATGATGCTCTAACTATATTGTTATTGTATGAAGCAATAACAAAGTTTGGGCTTGAATTGAGGATTCTGTCCTTAAATTTCTCAGTGCAATCACCAATGAATGTTACTTGCTCTTCATGAGAATTAAGCTTTTGTAGAAGATTATCAAGAGCTGATCTTGATACATCTTCAATCTTAATCATTTTGCCATGAGAATCGAATCTGTAAATACCATAATAAACATTATCTCTAAGAGCATCAATTATTGAACAGATTATTCCATTGCTGTGAGAAAGGTTAAAGGCAAGTGAATCTAAAGTTGAAACACTAACGAATGGTTTTTTAGTACCATGACTTAATCCTTTTATAGTGGACATTCCAATTCTAAGACCGGTAAAAGACCCGGGCCCTTTAGAAACAACAAAACCATCAACGTCCTGTAATGTTGAACCACAGTTAGAAAGAAGATTATGGATTATATCCATCATGATAACTGAATGTTGCTTTTTATAATTAAAAATAATTTCGCCCAGTAAACGAGTATCATCTATTAAAGCACAAGAAGCGCATTGAGTAGATGTATCTATACTTAAAATCTTCATAGGGTAATCTCCTTTATATAATCATATCTTGTATCAGAGTATTGAAATTTTATCTCTCTAAAATTTTCACCTTTTGAAAGATCTTTTGAGATCTTTATGTAAAGAGCGGAAGGTGGAATTAATTCATCTATATAATTTGCCCACTCAATAACACTCACACCATTACTAAATATATATTCATCAAAGCCTATAGCGGCAATTTCATCTGGATCATATACTCTGTAAACATCGAAATGGTATAATTTTAATCTACCTTCATTATATTCATTTACTATATTGAAAGTTGGACTTGTAATATGTTCATCTATGCTTAGACCAGAGGCTATACCTTTTGTTAAATGAGTTTTTCCGGTACCTAAATCTCCTTCAAGGCATATAATATCTCCAGGTGAAACCTTTTCACCTATTTGTTTACCAATATCAAAAGTTTGTTCTACAGAATTAACTAATAACTTCATCTTTTCACCTCCAATATATTTTAACCTAAAAGGTCTTAAAAGCAAAGGAATCATTATATACAACTATTTTATCTATTTAAAGCTTCATGTAATAGTTTAACCGCTTTTATACAAATTAAATTATCGCTTGCCATTTCTTTTAAAATATCAAATGTTTTTTCTTGAGATAAACCGTTACGATATGGTCTATCTTCTGTTAAAGCTTGATAAATATCGCATACAGCTAATATTCGTGATTCTAATGAAAGATCTTTATCGGTTAGTTTGTTTGGGTATCCAGTACCGTTCAACTTTTCATGATGGTTACTAGCCCAAACTCTAACATCATCAAATCCCTTTATAGGTGATAAAATTAAGTTTGTATAGTACGCATGAGACTTTACTGTATTAAACTCAGAATTTGATAGAGAACCATTTTTATTTAGAATTTTAGATGGAATCGCAAGTTTGCCGATATCGTGAAATAAACCTGCTAGCTTCATTTTTTGGCACTTATTTTCATTAAAACCTATGTATTTTGAAACTATATAGGAAAGATCTGCAATCTCCCTAGAATGCTTGGCTGTAAAAGGACTTTTCTTATCTACTATTTGAGAGAAAATATAAGCGATTATTTCTATCTCATCTAGTGTAAGTGTTCTTACAATTCTTGGAGAGATGGTTTTTATCAAACTAGGTATTTTAGCAATATTAGATAAGTTTAACCAAAAAGAATCAGTTGAAGCAATATTCATAAATGCTTGTGTAATTGTACTAGAAAAAACTACGTTATTTTTAGATTTAACCCAAGAAATAATATCATCACGGTTAAGTAGTTTTTTAGAATTAGTAGCAAATTTAATGGCTAATATATCTGCTAAGCGTATTATTTGACTACCTATTGGAATAGAATTTCCTTTAAGATTCAAGGGGCCTGAACCATCCCAGTTCTCATGGTGACTCCTAATAATCTCAGAAATATTATCAAAAATCTTATTTTGTAAAAGATTAGCTCCTGTAATACAATGTCCTAAAATAAATTCATGGGTGGCGTGGCTTTTCTCTAATGCTTCAATGGCACCAATATCATGTATTAAGGAAGCTAAATAAATATCTTCTACTAAATATTTATTCAAATCTAATTCTTTGCATAATTCTAATGCTATATAGGTTGTCTTCTTTGAGTGATCTAGAAAACTCTCTGTAGTATAATGTATATTAGTTTCACTATCGAAAATTTGATTATCATCAAAAGTACTCATCTCTGCTAAATCCAGAGCTAGAGACATACTGTTAAGAACTTCTTCAAAATTATAATTCATAAAACACCTCTGAAAAATTTAAATTAATACATAGTTTATATTATCATATAGTAATATATTATCCAACAAAATATATAGCTCCTAATTAAGGAATTAAGAAAGAAATCGTGTAGAGAAACAACAAAAGATAGATTATGGGTACTTGATTTATAATGAATGTTATAAAGTTATAATATTTTGAATTTTACGTAAAATAAAAAAGGTATTGCATGTATGAAAATTTCATGATATACTAATTCTTGTCCTTAGGGGTATAGTTAAGCGGCATAACCATGGTCTCCAAAACCATTATCGGGGGTTCGATTCCCTCTACCCCTGCCATAAGAAAGAACTTGATTTAATCAAGTTCTTTCTTTTTTTTTATTTTTTTATTTTGAAAAAATTAGGAGATGTATATGAGTATCTTTATGGTAAAATAAAGATATATTGAGTTAATGACTTTCAAAATGAGGTAACATCAGCTGTAAAAAATAATAACAAATCATAACATTTAATGACGAATAGTTCTAATAATAATTTCAAGAACGGATATACTTATTTTGAGGTGATAATGAATATGGATATAATGATAAGTATATCAGAAGTAAGTAAATTCACAGGTGTTACCCAAAAGACACTTGAAATATGGGACAGTGAGGGAAAACTTAAAGCAAAATATAAAACAGAAGGTGTAAGAGATTAATGAAAATAACAATGAAAGCAATATTGATTAATCTGAATGATGATCAAAAATCAATAATTGATAATATGATGTTAATATTTTGCACTGCTATTAGATATTCATTTAATAGATTACTAGAAGAAACAATTAAAAAAGGTGAATTAGAAAAAATAGTAGCCAATAAATACAATTTAAATATTCGTCAATCCAAGGATGCTGTTGAAAATGCAAGACAAATAATAGCTTCTCAGAAAGAGTTATTGAAAGATAATATTAATAATTATAAATCTAAAATAAAAATTATTGAAGAAAAATTAAAGAATGAGAAGTTATCTAAAAACAAAAGAAGTGCTTTATTAAGCAAACTAGATAAAAGAAAAAGAAGATTGGAATATTTTCAATCCTTTGAGGATAACAATACTATTCCACCAGTGACATTTGGTAGTAAAGAAATGTTTATTAAAAGATGTAAAGGGTTGATAAGCAACCAAGAATGGAAAGATTGTAGGAATAATAAATTCTATTCAAGAGGAGATAAGACAAAAAAAGGAAATCCTAACTTAAGAGTGGTTGTCTATAATGGAATGAGTTTTTTAGAAATATCAACATTAATGAAGACAAAATCAAATAGAGCAATAAAAATTCAAGTACCTATATATTTACCACAAAAACTATCTAAAAAAACAGGTAAAGTTAATGGTAATAATTATAGAAAAATGTTTTTAAATCATCTACAAAGTGGAGAAGCTTATCAAGTTGAATTAATAAAGAAAAATGGAAAATGTTACGCACACATCACTTTTGAATCACCTAAATCTGAGGTCGTATATACAGGACATAATGGGATGATTGGCATAGATACTAATCCAGATGGTTTTGCTCTATCTATGATTGATAATAAAGGTAATTATAAATGGCACACATACCTAAAACAAGGAGAATTGCAGTACGTAAGAAGTAATAGACGTGAAAACCTTTGTGGAGAGCTTACTAAACAAGTAACCTTAATTGCTAAAACTTATGGATGTGGAATTGCCATAGAAGATTTAAAATTTAAAAATGATAAAGATGTGCATAGTAAATTTTCAAGAATTAAGCATCAATTTGTATACAGTAAATTACTAAAAATGCTTGAATCAGCTTGTATAAAAGAAGGGGTTGAAATAGTTAAAGTTAAACCACAATTTACAAGCAAAATAGGGTTGTATAAGTATTGCCATCAGTACGGAATGGTAGTTCATAATGGTGCAGGAATGGTTATAGCAAGGCGTAGTTATGGTTTTAAAGAAAAAGTTTCTAAAATATTGAAAGATGTATTAGTAAAAGATTTAGATAAATTTAACAAGAAAAATGAATGGGCAAAATGGTCAGAAATAAATAAAAATATAAAAAGAAAGGCAGGTGACAAGCCTGATTTATGGATAGTAAATAGGAAGAAACTATTAGGGATAGCAAGTTATAATTAACTTTAATATAAATGAAAACTGCCAAAGTACACCTAGTAGGAAAGGCTTTGGTGGATAAATATTATTAGGGGCTGAGTAACACTCGCAATTCTGTTGTACTTTATATGGAGATAGTAACATTGCTTATTATTGAAGTATGAAGGCTATAGAGATTCAAGTTCAATAATTTATTTATACATGTACAAAATATCTAGAAGTGTGCTGATTTTGATTCAAGTATAAATAAAAATTCACTATGGAATCTCTATATGTGGAATTTTAGTATAACGGTACTAACTTAAGTAGTTGAATCCTGTGACACTACCGCCTTATTGTCGGATAAGGTGAAAAATCATATGGATAGTACATGTTACTATTTGTTATGGTTTTAGAAATCAGGGGTTGTATATGGAAACATACGATTTGATAGTAATTGGTGGCGGACCTGCAGGGATGTTTGCAGTGGCTCAAGCTAAAAAGAGGGGATTAGATAATATACTTCTTATAGAGAGAGATAAAGAGTTGGGTGGAATGTTAAATCAATGCATTCATTCAGGATTTGGAACAGGAGAATTTGATAAGGAACTTACAGGAACAGAATTTGTCCATAAGATGGTAAAGAAAATAGAGGAATTGAATATTGATTATTGGATAAATACATCAGTATATGATATTTCAGATGATAATATAGTATCTACAGTTAATTCTGAAAGAGGAATAAAAAAAATAAAAGGGAAAGCTATAATACTTACAACAGGTGCCATGGAAAGACCTAGAGGATCTATGAATATTTTAGGAAGTAAGATTGCAGGTGTTTTTACAGCTGGATCAGCACAGCGATTCATAAATGAACAGGGAGTGTTACCAGGTAAAAATGTAGTTGTTTTAGGTTCAAGAGATATTGGTATGGTTGTGGCGAGGCAGTTAAAAATTGAAGGATGTAATATATGTGGAATATTTGAGTTTAGAGACCATGTAGGAGGAACTGCAAAGGTATATAATAGATGTTTAAGCGATTTTAATATTCCAATAAAGTTTAAACATACTATAATCAGTTTACATGGTATTGAGAGACTTCAAGGAGTTTATATAGCACAAGTGGATGATCGAAATAGATATATTGAAGGAACTGAAAAATTTATAAAGTGTGATACATTAATTTTATCAGTTGGATTGGAACCTATACATGATTTGGCCCAAAAAGCTGCTATAAGGGTAAATGATGAAACAAAATCACCTATTATAAATAGCAATTTTCAAACATCAAAAAAAGGTATATTTGTTTGTGGGAATGCTCTACACATACATGATTATATTGACAGTATAAGAGAAGAAGTTAAGGATTGTGTGAAATCAGTAGTTAGATATTTATCATCAGAAACTTCTAAAGAGACATTTGTTATAGAGGTAACCCATGATGAGAATATTAAATATTCAATACCGCAAGAAATAATACTTAATGATGTGAATATTGATGCTAAGAAAAACTATGCATTAAAAATAAAGGTTAGAAGAAAGAAAGAAAATGTCACTATAAAGATTCATTTAGCTGATAAATTGATATATAAGGAGTCTATGAAAGAATTTACACCTAGTGAGACTAAATGGCTATATCTTTCAGAAGCATCTCTTTTTGATTATAAGAGTGGGGATAAAATATATATATCAGTAAATGAAGTTAATGAATAGTAGGGGGATTTCTAAATGATAATTTATTGTAAAAGATGTACTATGGGATGTGAACTCAAGGTTAATGAGTATGAGGGAAACATAAGTGTAGAAGGAAATCTGTGTAAAAAAGGTGCTACATATGGAAAAGAAGAATTTGTAAAGGGAAAAAGAGTACTTACATTTAAAATCCCCATAAAGTACGGATATTTTGATAAAGTTCATGTAAAAACAAGTGGTAAAATATCAAAGGAACTTTGGGAAAACGTATATGATTTAGTGTATTCCTTAGAGTTAGAGGCTCCAATAGAATTTGGGGAAGTTATTGTGGAAAATATACTTGGTACAGGAATTAAATTAATATCAGAAAGAAAAATTGATAAAGAATCATAATTATTAATAAGATTGACCTATATGTGTATCAAAAATAATATTCACATATAGGTCAATAGTTTTATAAAAAACTGTTCAAATATAAAAAAGATTTAAAAGATAATAACTTTATTATTTTTAAGTACGTATATATTACAGAGAAAATAATTCCATACAGAGATAAAGTGGGAATAGGAGGGGTTTTATGAATAAAAAGAAGATTATTTCTATTATAATTTCTACTACTATGTTAGCAGGAATAACTATCAATGCATTTGCAATGGATAATAATGCTACTGTAAAATCAGAACAACTAAAGATAACTAAGGTTTCAACAAAAAAGGTGGAGACTATAGCAGAAGATAAAGTAAAAGAATTATCAAAGAAATATTTAAAAGAATTTTTTGGTATAGAGATTACTGAGGAATATACAGCTAGTGCTTATTTAAATAATTATACTGGAACGGAGAAACCTTTGTGGAATGTGAATTGGTCACTTCAAAGAGAAAAAGAAAATATCAATATTAATACTGCAATTGATGCTATTCATGGTGAGCTGATAAGTATGTCAAAATATAATTATGGAGCACAGAATTCAGAAATACCTAGTATTTCTTATAGTGAAGCAAAGGAAATTGCTTTAAAGAAAATGAAGGAAATATGCCCAGATAAAGCAGCAGAAACGATGATTTTAAATGATAATATGACTTTTAACGGTAACTATGGTGAATATACCTTTAACTTTGTTAGGGTAAATCAAGAGGTTGCTTATGAACAAAACAATATATCATTCTCAATTGATGGACATTCTGGTGAAGTAAAAAAGTTTAATATAAATTGGGATGATAATGCTCAATTCCCAAAAGTAGACAAGGCTATATCAGTATCAAAAGCTGAAAACTTATTTGTTGATGGCATTGAGTTTAATTTAGTATACAATAAGTATAGAAATAAATATAGATTCCAAGATGAAGAGAATTTAAAAAACATTAAATTGGTATATGATATTCTGTTGAATAATGGAGTATACATTGATGCAGTTAGTGGAAAAGCTTTCTTCCAATATGATAATAAAAATAATGAAAAAAAAGAGATTGACTTAACTGAAAAAGAGATGAAAGAAATATTGAATAAGTATAAAGAGCTTAAAGAATTAGATGAGGATTTAACTCAAAATGAAGTTGAGAAAATAGCTGTTAAATTTATTGAAGATAATATTGGAAAAGATTTCACATTAAAAAACGCATATTTTGATTCTAATGATAGAGAAAAAGAAAAGGGCTGGTCTTTAAATTATACAAAAGAAGAAAAGTATGATGGGAAAATAAAAGATGATGTTATTAATGAAAAAGATGAGAAGAAAGAAGAGTATAAGAAAATAACAAATGTAAGCATTTGGATTGATGCTGTTACAGGGCAGATTAAATCTATGAATCAATATAGTCATATAAGAAATGAAAATGGAATGGGATATTATTATAATGATGAGGAAGAGTTTGAAGCTAAAGTGACATGGGAAGAAGGGTATAAGAGAGCTGTAGAGATAGTTGGAGAATATTATGGTGATAAGATTAAAAACTTAGATTACCATGTTGAGAAACAAGTTTATACAGATGAAAAAGGCAATCCTAGACAGGAAAGAAGATATAACTATACATTTAATAGAGTGGAGAATGGAATTCCTTTTAATGAGAACAGTATAAGAGTTACTATTGATGCTGAAGACGGAGCATTAACAAGTTTGAATAAAGATTGGTATAAAGATGGAGAGTTTGTTTCTCCAAAGAAGAAGCTTTCAGAAAAAGAAATAGATAAAATATTTAGAGATAAATATGACCCACAATTAAAATTTATAAAGAAAGATAATAAAATCAATTTGGTATATGAAATAAAAGGAAATGAAGATATATATGCTTTCAAAGATTTTGATGCTTTTGATGGAGATATATTAAATTACAATGGGGAAGAGATAATTGAAGATACAGAAGCATTCTTCAAGGAAATAGAGAATAGTAAAGTTAAAAAGGAATTGGAAATATTAGCGTACAGTGGACTTCTTGATATTAGAGATTTTAAACTAGATAAAGAAGTTACTAATAAAGAAGTTATTAAATTAATTGTTGATGCATATGGATATAGACCTTATGTTGTAGAAGATAACAGAGGATATAATATGGCTAAAGAGGACTCAGTAGCTATGGATAAATCTGAAGATAGTAATGAAACACCTCAAAATGGTTATGACCTTACAGATAAAGATTATATAGAAATGGCAAAATTCTATGGAATAATTGATGGTGAAATAACTGAAAAAATATTAAATCAGAAAGTTGATAGAGTAGATTTAGCTAAAGCTATGATTAAGTTTACAGGATATGAAGATATAGCTAAGATCAATAACATCTTTAAAGTAAATGCAAAAGATGAGGGCGATATTCAAGAGGAAATGAAGGGGTATGTGGCACTTTCATTAGGGTTTAGTATTCTAGAAACAGAGAATGGATATCTAAAACCAAACACTGAGATATGTTATGAAGAATTATGTTCAGCTCTTTATAATGCTCTTCAAAATAAAAAGAATAATAATAACCCGTACCCAATTCCATACTATAAAGCTATAGATTAATAGGAAATAAAGAACAAATAATGATACTTTTGAGCAAAGCTGAAAACTTTTAATTAACGAAAAGATTATAGATAAAAGGTAAACAATGAAAGAGTTTTCTGGAGCACGGGATACCGTGCTTTTTTTATCTATAATATATTTTTTTCTGACATTAGGAAGAAAAATTTCTTGATTTGTTTTTAATCTTTCTTCTTTGTTCTCTTGTATATATATACAATTAAGAAATTTAGGTTATAATAAATTAAGGTATATTCAAATAAGTAACTAGTCATAGGTTTATAGTGTATACTTCATCTTTGACTTGTTATTTATTTTCATATGCCTAAAGTAAATATTTAGTATGGTAGTGGTTAATTAAAATCGTAATTAGTATTAATATTTGTTTAAGTTTGGGGGGGTTGAAATGAAGAAAGTACAAATTTATTTAAAGAATACTAAAGAACCTACAGAGATATTAGGGGATAGAATTGATATATTGGAATATGAAAGAGATGGAATAGAATATTATCAAATAAGATACTTCAGAAAAGGGTTCTCTAAGAGTATTTACATAGAAAAGAGAGACGTGAAAAAAGTAATAGAACAAGAATAAATTTTTAAGAAACTGAGTAATTATGGTATAATAGTATAGTGTTATTATAGAGATAAAGAATATTAAGAAGTAAAAGGATGGTTAAAGATGGATAATATTGGACGCGAAGCACAAGAAATGGTTGGATTATTGGAAGAAAAGCAGAAATTGCTTTCAAAAAAAATTAATATTAAAGTTGAAAAGAATCTTAAATTTAATGAATTATGTGATTTGACAACTAGAGATGATATGAATAGCATTGCTGAAGAATGGGAGATTGGTAAATGTTCTAAATTAAAAAAGAAGGACTATGCCGATGTTATTAAAGAAGCGCTTACAAAAAAATTAAGAGATAGATTGTTAAAAACAGATAAGAGTGTTATTGATGTTCTTAAACATATGGTTGATAATGAAGGATATGTTAAAAGTAAAGAATTATTAAATCTAAATACTGAAGCAATTTTTTATTTGAAGAACAGTGGAATAATATTTTTAGGTAAAGAAAATGATGAAGCAATTACAATGATTCCAAATGATATAATTGAGGATATAAGAAATATAATCGAAGATAAGAATTTTGTTAGTGAAATTGAAGAACAAGATATTATCTTAAGAGCTACTAGAGGAGTTTTATACTACGTTGGAATAGTAGAAGTTACGGCTCTTAGAGAATACTTAACTAAAATATTAGATATGGATATATCAGTTGATAATTTGAAATCAATTATAAAAGAAAATGAAAAAATTCATCATGAGATTAAATTTCTTTCAGAGTTGGATGAAGTTGGAGAATATGAATTTGTTGCAAATAGTAAATTAAGTAATCCAGTTAAAATGTTATATTCGCAAAACGCTAATAATTGTGGATATAAAGCATTTACTAGAGAACAATTAATTGAAGCGGGACAGCCGAACTTTTCTGAGTGGTACAATGAACATACAGCATTATATAACTATATAGTTAAAAACTATGGTTTAAGTGATGTAGAAGGTAAAATGCTTGTTGCTGCAGTAATAAATGGATTGAAAGATGGATCAACAATAGAACAAACAATGGAAGTTCTAAATTCATGCTTTAATTTTGAGGCTAATAAAGAAAGAAAAGAAGTAGAAGATATAGTTATAAAAATGCAAGGGGCTACTAGAGTGTGGGCTTTAAGAGGATATACGCCTTTAGAAGCAGGTGAAACGAAAACTAAAACTAAAACAGTTGTTAAAAATCAAAAAATTGGAAGAAATGAAAAATGCCCATGTGGTAGCGGTAAAAAATATAAAAAATGCTGTGGAATTAGATAATATGAAATTAAATATTAAGCGATTATCAAGTGAGGCAATTTTGCCTAGCTTTGCCAATAAAGGCGATGCTGGGCTTGATATGTTTTCTATAGAAGAGAAAATAATATTACCTGGAGAAAGCGTCTTAGTTTCCACTGGAATAGCTATTCAGTTGCCAAGAAACACAGAGGCTCAGATTAGACCAAGAAGCGGATTGGCGTTGAAGCATAGTTTAACAGTATTAAATACCCCAGGGACTATTGATGAGGGGTATAGAGGCGAAATAAAGATAATTTTGATAAACCATGGTAAAAAAGAGTTTAAGGTTACTAAAGGGATGAAAATTGCTCAAATGGTAGTTAAGCCAATTTTGGATATTGAAGTGATTGAGGTTTCGACACTAAGTAGTAGCGAAAGAGGAATTGGTGGCTTTGGTTCTAGTGGTAATTGATAAGAAACTATGCCAGGTGTATCAAACGTAGAAAAAACGAGTAAAATAGAACAAAATAAAAAAAATAAGAGATATTTAATTAAAATGGAAAAAAAACTCTTTGCTAAAAGAGAATTGTGTGATAAAATAGTCATTGTCTTAAAAAAACATTTTAAAATTTAAGCGATGATGTATCGGGGTGTGGCGCAGATTGGGAGCGCGCGTGCTTTGGGAGCATGAGGCCGCAGGTTCGAGCCCTGTCACCCCGACCACTTATGCGGGTGTAGTTCAATGGTAGAACTCCAGCCTTCCAAGCTGGTAGCGTGGGTTCGATTCCCATCACCCGCTCCATTTTAAAAAAATAACGTGCGTCTTTAGCTCAGCTGGATAGAGCAACGGCCTTCTAAGCCGTAGGTCGGGAGTTCGAATCTCTTAAGGCGTACCACCTGCGGGTGTAGTTCATGGTAGAACTCCAGCCTTCCAAGCTGGTAGCGTGGGTTCGATTCCCATCACCCGCTCCATTTAAAAAAATAATGTGCGTCTTTAGCTCAGCTGGATAGAGCAACGGCCTTCTAAGCCGTAGGTCGGGAGTTCGAATCTCTTAAGGCGTACCACCTGCGGGTGTAGTTCAATGGTAGAACTCCAGCCTTCCAAGCTGGTAGCGTGGGTTCGATTCCCATCACCCGCTCCAAAAGTTACTAGATTTAATTTAGTAACTTTTTTTTATATATAAAATTATAGTATAATGAATAGATGTATTTATAGAATTTAATTAGGAGGATGAAGATATGATTTTCACTAGAATGGCAAGATTCGTAAAATATATACCGGATAGTATACTAGTACCTATTGCTAAAAAAATAGTTGATAGATATATAAAAAAATATGCCAATATAATTGTTAGTGGTGAAGAAAATCTTAAAAGTATTCAAGGACCTGTTATTTTTGTTTGCAATCATTTGAGTAATGCTGATGGGCTCATTCTAAATAAATTACTAAAAGATCATGATCCAACCTTCATAGCAGGGATAAAGCTATCCAAAGATTTTATGACAAATATTGGGATGAAGATTGTTAAAACAGTTTCTATAAAGCCTAATTCAGCAGATAAGGATGCAATGAAAAAAATTATACAGATACTTAGAAGTGGCGATAATATTATGATGTTTCCTGAGGGAACAAGAAGTAGAGTTGGAAGTCTTATAAAAGGAAAGAGTGGAATAACTATTTTATGTAGAATGGGAAAAGCATCTATTGTTCCAATTGGAATGAGTGGTACTGAGAAGCTAATGCCGATAAATGAAGAAGGAAAAATGAATGCAGAGAAATTTTATCATTCAGATGTAAGCGTAAATATTGGGGAACAGTTTAAAGTGCCAGAGAGAAAAAAAGGAGAAGATAAAAAAGAATACGAAGAGAGAGCAACAGATTTCATTATGTACGAGATAGCGAAATTATTACCAAAAGAATATAAAGGGATATATAAGTAAAAGATAAAGAGGAATTGAGAATGGAAAATGGAGAATGTAGGATGGTTCTGACTGATGTCAGAACCTAAATTCTATTGGTTAAGAAAAAAGAGGGTTTTACTCGTTTCATCAATCCTTCTTCATTATCAATTCATCATTTGTTTTTGTGTGTTATATAGTACAGTAATAAAGGGCTGTGCAAGAATAATAAAATAATAATTCATTTTATTATTTTATTACAAAAAACTACACTAATAGTGTATAATATGAGTGAAGATTTAAACCAACGTAATCTATATATGTCTAGGAGGTAACTGTTGTGACAAGTAAAAGATTAGATATGTTTTTAAATGAAGGGTTAAAAGATTTAAGAGATAAAGGGTTATATAATGTAATAAATCCAGTTGAGGGGGCTAATGGTCCGATAATTTCAATTGATGGTAAAGAACTTATTAACCTTTCAGCAAACAACTATTTAGGGTTAGCTACAAATTCAAGAATGAAAGAAGCTTGCATTAAAGCAACAGAAAAATATGGTGTAGGTTCAGGAGCTGTTAGAACAATTAACGGAACTCTAGATATCCATATTAAACTAGAGGAAAAATTAGCTGAGTTCAAGCATACTGAAGCAGCAATAGCTTTCCAATCTGGGTTCAACTGTAACATGGCAGCAATTCAAGCTGTAATGGGCAAAGGTGATGCTATATTATCTGATGAATTAAATCACGCATCAATTATTGATGGATGCAGATTATCAAAGGCAAAAGCTATCAGATTTAATCACTCTGATATGGAAGACTTAAGAAAGAAAGCAAAAGAAGCTAGAGAATCTGGTGAGTATAACAACATTATGGTTATTACAGATGGAGTATTCTCAATGGATGGTGATGTTTGTAAGTTACCAGAAATTGTTGAAATTGCAGAAGAATTTGACCTTATCACATATGTGGATGATGCTCACGGTTCAGGAGTACTTGGTAAAGGTGCAGGAACAGTTAAGCACTTCGGTTTATCTGATAAAGTTGATTTCCAAATAGGAACTTTATCAAAAGCAATAGGTGTTATAGGTGGATATGTTGCTGGTAAAAGAAACTTAATTGACTGGTTAATGGTTAGAGGTAGACCTTTCTTATTCTCAACAGCAATTACTCCAGGAACAGCAGCAGCTTGTATTGAAGCTGTAAACATACTTACTGAGAGCACTGAGCTTCATGATAAGTTATGGGAAAATGGAAATTACTTAAAAAAGGGATTAAAAGAGTTAGGATTTGATATTGGTGCTAGTGAAACTCCAATAACTCCATGTATAATTGGTGATGAGAAATTAACACAAGACTTCTCTAGAAGATTAAACGATGAGGGAGTTTACGCTAAGTCGATTGTATTCCCAACTGTACCTAAAGGAACAGGAAGAGTAAGAAATATGCCATCAGCAGCTCATACAAAAGAGATGCTTGATAAAGCAATTGCTATATACGAAAAAGTTGGAAAAGAGTTAGGCATAATCTAATTTTAGGCTTATGAGAATAAATAAGAAGTCAAAGATACACACTACAGTCCTATGACTAGTTATTTATTTGAATATGACTTATTCGCGGAGGAGAAGAACATGAAGAAAATATTAGTAACAGGTGCTCTTGGTCAAATAGGAACAGAGCTAGTTATGAAGATGAGAGAAATCTATGGTAATGATAATGTAATTGCTACAGATTTAAGAAAACCAGAAGGAAATAATGTAGTAGAATCAGGACCATTTGAGCTTTTAGACGTTACAGATGGAGCTAGAATGAAAGAAATAGCTAAAGAATATGAGGTTGATACTTTAATTCATTTAGCAGCATTATTATCTGCAACTGCTGAAGCAAAGCCAATGCTTGCATGGAATATTAATATGGGTGGACTTGTAAACGCACTAGAAACAGCTAAAGAGTTCAACTGTAAATTCTTCACACCAAGTTCAATTGGAGCGTTTGGACCAAGCACTCCTAAGAAGAACACTCCACAAGATACAATTCAAAGACCAACAACTATGTATGGTGTGAACAAGGTATCTGGAGAGCTTCTATGTGATTACTATTTTCATAAGTTCGGTGTAGACACTAGAGGTGTTAGATTCCCAGGACTTATTTCATACGTTGCACCTCCAGGAGGCGGAACAACTGATTATGCGGTAGATATATTCTATGAAGCATTAAAAAACAAGAAGTATACTTCTTATATTGCTGAAGGTACATGCATGGACATGATGTATATGTCAGATGCAGTTCAAGCAATAATAGATTTAATGGAAGCAGATGCAAGTAAACTTAAGCATAGAAATGCTTTCAATATAACTGCTATGAGTTTTGAACCAAGTGAAATCGCTGCAGAGATTAAGAAACACATCCCAGAGTTCGAAATGGACTATGATGTAGATCCAATGAGACAGGGAATTGCTGATACTTGGCCAGATTCAATTGATCCAACTGCTGCTAAAGAAGAGTGGGGATTCAAAGCTGAATTTGATTTAGCTAAGATGACTGCTGATATGCTTCAAAAGCTAAAGGAAAAAGGAATAGATCAAGAGTAAATAACAAAAACCCAGCATTGCTGGGTTTTTTTAATGGTTTTTGTTTTCAATGAATTAATCTACGGAAAATATAGTTTAATGTTGTACTTTGTAATTAAATAGTAACCATTTGTAATTAAAATGTTACTATTTTCTGCAAATTTTTTGATATTATTATATCAAGATAATCGCATTATAGGATGAAGGGAGAAAGATAAAATGTTTAGTAACAGTATTACTATATCAATTAGTGGTCTTATATTAATTATTATGTTGGTAGCACTTGGTTTTAGTTTCTATATAATGAAAACTATAAATAATCTTAAAAGGGATTTTAAAGAGGGTGAACCAACAGGGACATTTGAGTCAGAGGTTTTAAAGAATATTGTTAAAAAATATAGAAGAGCTGGAGAAAACAATGTAGGTGAAATCAATACTCAAGCAATTATTGAGAAGGAGTTCAATGGAAGATTAAAGATGTTAAATACAGCTGAAAGGTTTGTGAAGCATTCAAGTTCATTGATGATTATTTTTGGTCTATTAGGAACTTTTGCAGGATTAACTATTGCTGTAAGTAAGTTAGTATCAACTTTAACTGTAAATCAACAAAGCATTGAAAGTGTAAGTGGTGTAATTGATGGATTATTAAGTTCAATTGGAGGAATGAGTGTTGCTTTTACAACTTCATTAGTAGGTATTATAGGTTCAATAATAATAACACTTATCAAAGTAGTCATTAATCCAGTACATATTAGAGAAGAGTTAATGGTTATGACTGAAGAGTATTTAGATAATGTTATAGCAAAAGAGTTTATAAAAGAAGAAGTAGATAATATTGATGAAGTTGAAGAGAGATTTGAGATATTATTTGATAGAGTTACAGAACAGGTTGAATCAGGATATAAAAGAGTTATTGAGAGATCTGTTTCGGGTCTTTTGGAAGTGGTTAAGGTCATGGAAACGAATGGTGCAAATATCAACACAAGTGTGGATAAATTTGATAAAACTATAGACAAGTTTGTTGCTAATAGTAGGGAATTTTCAGAGTTTAATCACCATTTAAAAGATAATATATCAAGAATGAATGTGACCCTTAGCGATTTCACAGACAATATAAAAGAGAATATTACTGAGAATATAAAAGAGAAAGATATCTCTAGATAAGAAGGTGATTATATGAAAAGAAGGAAGCGTTATAACGAAGGAGAGTCAGTAGAAAATTTTTGGCCATCTTTCACAGACATGATTTCAACCATTGCCCTTATTTTGTTCTTGCTTGTATTCTTAGCATTTATTCAGCAAATAGTAACAGGAAGTAACTTGGAAGTTAAAAAGCAAGAACTTGAGTTGACTACAGCAGCCTTGAATAAAGAAGAAGAGAAGCTATTGTTGATGAAACAAGAATTAGAAACGACTAAAGCTGAAGTGGAACAAGGACAAAAGGCACTTCAATTGTCAATAATTCAGAGTGAGGAGCAAAGAAAAATTATTGCTGAAAGTAATCTTGAACTTGGAAATTTAAGAGCAAAGCTTCAGAGTGTGGCTCTTATAAGAGTAAATGTATTGAATCAAGTTAAGGAAGCTATTGAAAAAGAATTGGGAGAATCTAGTGGAGAGAATTTTGTTACAGTAGCAGAAAATGGTAACTTGATTTTAAATGAATCTATCCTCTTTGATTCTGGATCATATCAGATAAAAGAACAGAGTAAGGAAATTCTTAATAGACTTGCAATATCTTTTCAGAAGATATTGCAGGATAAAGAAACAAGAAAATATATCGATGCTATAGAGATTCAAGGTCATGCGGATGCTAGAGCAGGAACAATATCTAATAGTATGCTTTCATCTAATAGAGCGACTTCTGTTGTTGACTACTTAATGAGTGTAAATCCTGTTCTTGGAAAAGAATATGGTGAATATTTTGCAGCTAGTGGATACTCATCATACAGACCAAGAGTTGAAGGAGATAATGCAGAAGCTTGGGAAGCTAATAGACGTATCGAGATATCCGTTATTGTAAAAGACCCAGCTATTAAAAATCTAATCAATGAATATTTAGAACAAGAGTAATGAAAAGCACGCATTGGCGTGCTTTTTTTTTATGGATAATGGATAATGTACAATGGAGAATGATGGACATTTTACATTATTCATTATCAATTTCTTTTAAAATTGCCTTGTTTGTGGTACAATAATTATTATTAAATAATAAAATGTTGTACTAACAAAAAACAATAAAGACGGTGGTTGGATGAAAAATAAAAAAGAAATAGATCAGATACTGGATTCATTAGAAGAACTATATCCAGATGCGCAATGTGAATTAAACTATAGAACTCCATTTGAATTGCTTGTGGCTACAATGTTAAGTGCACAGACTACTGATATTAAGGTAAATCAGGTTACTGAGAAATTATTTGAAAAATATCAAGGCCCTAAGGATTTTGCTGAAGCTTCAACAGAGGAACTTGAAAGTGATATTAAAGTTATTGGCTTATACAGGAATAAAGCTAAAAATTTGAAGAAGATGAGTGAAGTGATTTTAAGAGATTACAATGGAATAGTACCTAATACTAAAGAAGAGCTTGTGAAATTAGCTGGAGTAGGAACTAAAACAGCTAATGTTGTACTGAGCAATGCTTTTAATGTTCCAGCAATTGCTGTAGATACTCATGTGTTTAGAGTGGCAAATAGAATAGGGCTTGCGAAAGGGAAAGATGTTAAGGTTACAGAAGAACAATTAAGAAGGAATGTTAAAATTGATAGATGGTCTAGAGCGCACCATTTATTGATATTCCATGGTCGAAGATGTTGTAAAGCTAGAAAGCCAGATTGTGAAAATTGTAAGATAAACTACACATGCGAGTTCTTTATATAAGAGATGAAAACATAATTGAGAACTTACAAAACCATAATGGAGAATTGATAATGCATAATGTCAATCATTTTACATTATCAACTCTCCATTTATTTTTAAAAGCACGGCGCGCCGTGCTTTTTTATTACGCTCTTTTATCTAATTGAGTGCGCTCTTTTATAAGAGATTTCAATCCGTTTATAGTATATATATATGCAATGATATATATTATTAAAGTTGTAATAATAGATGGTGAAAAAATATAAAGTTCTAACACTTTAAATATCAATGAAAGAGTAGCACCATGTGCTGCAAGTTTAAATAAATCACTGAATTTAACATACTTTCTATCAGCTGAAATATTCAACATAAATGAGATTATTAAAATAAAAGTGAAGTTGGAGATTAATAATGAAATTACGAAACCGATTAATAGCATAATTGGTGCCCACATCAATAAGTAGAGTGAATCTTTGACTATCTCACTATCTACTGTATCTAGTGAAGTTCCTAAAAGAGGAACAGGTAATTCATAATTAAAAACCATAAGATTTCCATTAAGCTTTATATATGCTTTATCCTTAGATAAAAGAATTCCTGAATTATAGAAAAGAAATTCCTCATATACAGATGATTCTTGTATTTTTGTGTTAATTGAAAATAATATATCATCCTCACTAACTTTATAAGGATCAGATCCATTTACTATAAGTTTACCATCTTCTATTTTAATTTCAGGTAATTCATGAGAAACATACTTATTAGAGAGGAAATCATAGAAGCCTTTTATTTCAGTAAATGGCTTGTATACAATGAATACACTCAATAAAGTTGTTAATAATAAAACATAAACTATTGTTCTTGAAATTTTTTCTTTAGCATAGCGTGAGTAATTATTAATACTGAATACGCTATAAAATAAATCTAAAAAAATATTTTTTTTCATATTTTCCTCCGAAAAATGCTAGCTTTTCTTTAAGTATTGACCATATGTAGATAAACAATACGGAAACTTAATTTATACATCAGGAAAATAACAAATGTTTAATGTTTTTTCATGGTTTATAAATTAATAGTTGAAGTTGTTTATCTCTACATAATAGTATAACAAATTATAGGTTTTTATTCTATAAAAAAGATTACTTCGAGAGTGAAAGTATTTACCCGTTATAGGAAAAGTGATACAATAGCTTTGTGAAAGAACTTAATGTTATAAGGATGGTGTTGTATGAACATTAGAGAAGAAGCCCTTAGGGTTCACTGTGAGTTAGAAGGAAAACTGTCAATAGAATCAAAAATGAAGTTGAATTCCAGAGAAGATTTGTCTATAGCTTATACACCTGGAGTTGCAGAACCATGTAAAGAAATTGCTAAAGATAAAGAAAAAGTATATAACTATACAATGAAGGGCAATACAGTTGCCGTTGTTACTAATGGAACTGCGGTTCTAGGATTAGGTAATATAGGTGCAGAGGCATCATTACCGGTAATGGAGGGAAAAGCTGTATTATTTAAAGAATTTGGTGATGTTAATGCCTTTCCAATATGCATTAACTCAGAGGATCCAGAAGACATAATTAAAACAGTTAAATTGATAGCACCTGGTTTTGGTGGAATAAATCTTGAAGATATCAAAGCTCCTGAGTGTTTTTATATTGAAGAGAGATTAAAAAATGAACTTGATATTCCTGTATTTCATGATGATCAGCATGGTACAGCTATAGTATGCTTAGCAGGAATATATAATGCTTTAAAGGTTGTAGAGAAAAATCTAAATGAAGTTAAGATTGTTATAAATGGAGCAGGAGCAGCTGGAACTGCTATATGTAAGATGTTACTTAAAGCTGGGGCGAAAAACATTGTTATGTGTGACATAAATGGTGCGCTTGTTGAGGGGGATAACGCTCTTAGTGAGGCTCATATGGAATTAGCTAAATTAACAAATAGAAATAAAGAAAAAGGAAAATTAGAAGATATAATAAAGGATACAGATATTTTTATTGGAGTATCAGCTGCTAATGTACTTAAGCCATATATGGTGGAGACAATGGCTGAGAACGCTATCATATTTGCAATGGCAAATCCTAATCCAGAGATAATGCCAGATTTAGCTAAGGAAGCAGGGGCTAGGGTTGTTGCAACAGGAAGATCGGATTTCCCGAATCAGATTAATAATGTTCTTGTATTCCCAGGTATATTTAAAGGGGCTTTGGAGTGTAGAGCAAAAGGTATAACAGATGAAATGAAGTTAGCAGCAGCAAGAGGGCTAGCGGATATGGTAAAAGAAGAAGACCTTAATGAAGAGTTTATTATTCCAAATGCACTTAATAAGGAAGTAGCAGACTCAATTGCAGAATCTGTTAGAAGATATGCTGATAGAAAAATGAAATAATATGATTTATAAGAAAGGGAGTAAGGAATATGAGCAAAGTTGTGGAAAGATTTTTAGAGTATGTAAAATTTGATACTAAATCAGATGAGACATCAAATACTGTACCTTCAACAGAAAAACAGAAGAAGTTAGGGATTAGACTTGTTGAAGAATTAAAGGAGATTGGGCTTAAAAACGTTACTATGGATGATAATGGATATGTAATGGGTGAGTTGCCAGCGAATTGTGATGAGGAGATACCAACAATAGGATTTATAGCACATATGGATACAGCACCTGATATGTCTGGTGAAAATGTAAATCCTCAAATAGTTGAGAACTATGATGGAGGAGATATTATTTTAAATAAGGAGAATAATATCATATTATCTCCTAATGAGTTCCCAGATCTTAAAGATTATATAGGAAAGACTCTTATTACAACTGATGGAACTACTTTACTTGGTGCTGATGATAAAGCGGGTATAGCTGAAATCGTTACTGCTATGGAAGAACTTAAGAGTAATCTTGAAATCAAGCATGGTAAAATAATGGTTGGATTTACACCAGACGAAGAAGTTGGAAGAGGAGCAGATCATTTTGATGTTGATAAATTTGGGGCTGAATTTGCTTACACAATGGATGGTGGTTTCATTGGAGAATTACAATATGAGAATTTCAATGCTGCAGGAGTTAAAGTTACTATAAAAGGAAGAAATGTACACCCAGGTAGTGCTAAGAATAAAATGGTGAATTCAACGTTCATTGCTAATAAGTTTGTTGATGAGTTACCAGAGAAGGATAGACCAGAGAATACTGAAGGATATGAAGGATTCTATCACTTGATTTCGTTTAATGGATCAGTTGAGGAGAGTACTCTTACATATATAATTAGAGAGCATGATAGCGTTAAGTATGAAGAAATGAAGAAGTTCATGAAATCACTTGAAGAAAAGTACAATGAACAATATGGTGAAGGTACTGTTAAAATTGATATAAAAGATCAATATATGAACATGAAAGAGAAAATTGAGCCAGTAATGCATATTGTAGACTTTGCTAAGAGAGCTATGGAGGAAGTAGGTGTAGAACCTAAGATACTTCCAGTTAGAGGTGGTACTGATGGAGCAAGATTATCTTTCATGGGGCTACCAACACCAAACATATTTACAGGTGGACATAACTTCCATGGTAAGTATGAATATATTCCAACACATTCTATGGAAAAAGCTGTAGATGTGATATTAAAGATTGTAGATATTTACGCTCAAAAATAAAAAACGAAAAAAAATGGATGATAGCAACTATCATCCTTTTATTATTTTGAGGGCTAAATTTGTATGGGGGGAAATACATATAGTTAAGGGGACAATAACTATATTACCAATATATGTGGTTAACTTAAAATTGTGAGTAATTTTAATAACATTATGTTATAATTATTTTAAAATATTTTTATTCATTCGAGAGGTGATATAGTGGAAAATGAGAACATACATAGAGTGCAGTATGGTGAAAAAGAAATAATTCTAATAGCAACTGCACATGTGTCAAAGAAAAGTGTTGAAGAAGTTAAAACGGTTATTGAAACAGAAAATCCGGATTCAGTATGTGTTGAATTATGTGAGAATAGATATGAAACTATAAAGGATAAAGATAAGTGGAAAAACACTGATATATTTCAAGTTATTAAAAGTGGAAAATCACTGCTGTTTCTAGTAAACATTCTTTTAGCATCATATCAGAAAAAAATGGCTAATAAATTCGGTATAGAACCAGGTGGTGAGATGATTCAAGGAATCAAATCAGCAGATGAAATAGGCGCTAACCTTGTGTTGGCTGATAGAGATATTCAAACAACATTTTCAAGAATATGGGGAAATATTGGATTTTGGGGAAAGATAAAATTAATGTTTCAGGCTATTATGAGTGCTTTTGGAGATGAAGATATTAGTGAAGAAGATCTTCAAGAACTGAAATCGGAAGATATGCTTACAACAGTTTTAAATGAGTTATCTACATCTTTCCCAGATCTTGCAACACCATTATTACATGAGCGAGATGTGTATTTAGCTCATAAAATTAAAGAAGCAGAAGGGGATAAGGTTGTTGCAGTTTTAGGAGCTGCACATGTTCCGGGTATAAAGAAAGAGCTTAAAAATGATATCGAAACAAACATTGATGAGCTATGTATAAAGCCAGAGAAGAAAAAATGGGGTAAGTTTGTTGGTTGGGGAATCTCAATAGGTATAATATCGTTAATTGTATATACTCTTTATTCAAATAGAAGTGATGGTTTAGAATCAATTTTAAGTTGGATAATATGGAATGGTTCTTTATCAGCAATTGCAGGAGTCCTAGCATTTGCACATCCCTTAGCTATTTTGACTGCTTTTGCAGTGGCTCCGATTAGTTCCTTGAACCCGTTGTTGGCAGCGGGGTGGTTTGCGGGGATTGTTGAAGCATATAAACGAAAACCAAATGTAAGTGATTTTGAGGCTTTATCTGATGACGTTGGTTCAATCAAAGGGATATGGAAAAATAGAGTTTCAAGAATACTTTTAGTTGTTATTTTCGTGAATTTAGGAAGTACGGTAGGTACATTAATTGGTGGAGCGGAGGTTATTAAACTCTTTCTTCAAAATATTTTATAGAAAAATCAGGATAATATTAGGATATCAGCATAACAAAATATATTTTTAATAAAATGTAATATAGCTATATTTTAGGAGAGATATATGTTGGTTAAAATGAAAACAGGAATATTTGAAAACATTTAATTATCCCTTTGAAAATATTAAGTTTAATAGGCATACTAAGATATTAGTAGACACATGTTTTCTATTATCTCTTCTATACGATAAAGATCCAAAAAATAATGAATGTATTTTAACCTTTAAAAAACTCCTTGCCAGTGAATGTAAGCTATTTGTAAATGATATTGTAACTGCAGAATTTATTAATCAAATACAGAAAAAAATGTTTGTAAATGATTTGAAATTCAAGTGGGATAAAACAGAACCTATTAATACAAGACCTAATATTAATTTGATTATTGCATGTTTTAATAAAAATGATAGAAGAATTATAAAAGAGAGAAGATTAGAGAAGTTTCATTATATACCTTTTAACAAATATTTCTATAATATTGCTAAAAACTCTTGGAAGAGAGATTTGTTAAAAGTGTATTATGAAAAAGCTGTAGAGATGCATACTCAAATTGAACAAGCGATGCATTTAAAATATGTAACAATTAACAAAGAGAGTATTGATCTTGCAAAAGAATTCATGAAGAAGTTTATGTTATCTGTTAATGATGCATATCATTTGGCATGTGCTGAATACAATGGTATTAATTATCTTTTAACATTAGATTGTGATTTTGAAGAAATAAGAGAAGCTAATATTGATATACTTAAGATATAAAAGAAGATGAGCAAAAGCTCATCTCAGGCTGTTGAAAAAGCCCAATCTCATCGTCAGTAAGACTCGCTGTGCTGCTCGAGTACTATTTGTACACTGCGCTGCTCGCTCCTCTTGTTCCTTGACCTTGGGCTTTTTCAACGCCTGACACTCTAAAGATAGAAGACAGAGTGAAAACAATATATTGTAACTTTGTCAACAAACTCAGATGAGCAAAAGCTCATCTTTTTTTATATCTAATTGATAATGGAAAATGAGTGATATTTCACTCCGTGAAATTTTAAAATTATTGGTTGTTAGACAAGGGTGCTGGGTTGAACTTTGGTCAACCAGTGCTTTTGTAAAACAAGTGGGATTACATTTAATTGCATTAAATTAAATATTAGTTAAGTATGCTATAATAATCAAGAGTATATAGATGTTTGAATAGTAAAGTTTATTAAGAATTGGGGGGAATGAAAATGGAGGTTCAAATAATTAAAAGTCTTGAAGAATTTGTGGATAAGGCAAATGTGATTTTGAATAATAGTATATTATCTGCATATTGTTTTGGTTCAGCAACTTATGAAGATTTTCATAGTGGGTATAGTGATTTGGATTTTTTTATAATCACTGAAAGTATAATTAGTGAAGATGATTTTCAAAAGTTCTCTTTATGGAGAGATGGATTAAAGAAGGCAAAGCATCCGTATTTTTCAGTCTTAGAGGGAGAAATAATTTCAAGAAGTGCAATAAAAAATGATATAGAATCTAATGTAATATATTGGGGTACATCAAAGGATAGATTAAAGAGGAAATATGGGACATCAGGATTTTCATTAAGAGGATTGATAAATAACGGTTATTTAATTTATGGAAAAGATTTAAGAAATGAACTACCATATCCAAGTAATGAAGAAATGTTAACTCAAGTAAACTCCATGATAGAAACAATTAGGAAACACGCACAAATTACTAATGAAGATGTTCATTCTATAGATTGGTTATTTTTAATAAGTCAATCAATTTATTGGATTAAAACATCTGACATTGCTGGAAAAACAAATGCAGCAAGATGGATTGTTGATAGCTGTGATTATGATTGGATTGGAACATTAGAAAAAGCCATTGAAATTCGCAAATCTCCTACACTTGCAAATATAGATGAAAATAAAGAATGGCTTAAAAATTTAGGGGATGTTATACAGTGTGCATGTGATACTTTGAGTGTTGAGAAAAACGAGTATATATCAACAAAGCAGTATAACTTTGTTCCTATGAATAATGAATATGCTAATGAAATTGCGTACAAATGGAAATATAATGGGGTTTACTCATTCTATGATATGACAGCTGATGAAGAAGATTTAATAGAGTTTCTTAATGAGGATAGTTGGGACGGGCATTATTTTGCAGTACTAAATGATAAGAGTGAATTGATTGGCTTTTATTCATTCTACTTTGAAGAGGAAATCATGTGGATTGGGTTTGGTCTCAAACCTGAATTAACAGGAAGAAAGCTTGGAGCTGATTTTGTGATTGCAGGCATTAAATTTGCAATGGAAAAGTTAAATTACAAAAAGAGTTATATTATGTTAGCAGTTGCTTCATTTAATAAACGCGCAATAAATTTATATGAAAAGATAGGGTTTCAATGTGTAGAGAAATATATGCAAAAAACAAATGGTGGAGAGTTTGAATTTATTAAAATGAAGAAATACATATAAATATAAAGGAATAAAGATAAAAGAACAAATAAGGTTGATTTTTGCAAAAGCAAAACTTCCTTATCTGTTCTTTATTCTCTGTTCTCTGTTTTTATTAGTTGTTTGATTTAGCTGGTGGCATTGCTGCAATTACTTTATCAGCAAGCTTACTGAATGGAAGAGATTGTATCCAAACCTTTCCAGGTCCACTAAGTGTAGCAAAGAAGAATCCTTCTCCACCAAATAATGAGTTTTTAACTCCACCAACGAATTCAATATTATAATTAACGTCAGAAGTCATAGCAACAAGACAACCAGTATCAACTTTTATCAATTCTCCTGGAGCTAGTTCACGTTCTATAATTGTTCCTCCAGCATGGATGAAAGCTAATCCATCTCCCTCTAATTTTTGTAAGATAAATCCTTCGCCACCGAAGAAACCAGCACCAAGTTTTTTGCTGAATTCCATACCGATTGAAACCCCTTTAGCTGCACATAAAAAAGCATCTTTTTGACAAATGATTTTGTGTCCTAAGGTAGATAAATCTAATGGTATTATCTTTCCAGGATAAGGAGAAGCGAATGAAACATGTTGAATTCCGTTACCGCTATTTGTGAAAAGAGTCATGAATAAGCTCTCTCCAGTAATAAGTCTCTTTCCAGCACCGAAAAGTTTACCCATGAAGCCTCCTGTCTGTTCAGAGCCATCACCAAATATTGTTTCCATCTGTATATATTGATCCATCATCATCATTGCACCAGCTTCAGCTATTGTGCTTTCACCTGGATCTAATTCAATTTCAACAAACTGCATATCGTCGCCATAGAGTTTATAATTAATTTCATGTGAATTCATAATAATACCTCCTGTATATAATATTATATAGAGAACAAATAACCTAAGTTGCTCTTTTTTTTTGTATAGATAAATCTACGGAGTAGTTTATCTATATTCTAAATATATCATAAATATCTATATTTAGAATAAAAAACATAGAAAATTAATAGTATTTTAGTATAGTAATAAATGGGAGAATAATATGAAAGGGAATCTTGTGTGTGCTGGAGGAGGCATACGAGGAATTGGAATTGTTGGAGCTTTATGTGGTCTTGAAAGAGAAGGATTTTCATGGGAAAAAGCTGCAGGAGTATCATCAGGTGCTATAATTGCATCGCTGATAGCTGTTGGGTATACAGCTCATGAAATAAAAAAGATGATAATAGATTTTAATTTTCTTAAATTTAAAGATAGAGGAGTAATAGGGAAAATCCCTTTTGTAGGAAATGCCATTGGATTAGTTAGAGATAAAGGAATATATTCAGGGAGATATATAGAGAAATGGATGGAAAAGCTTTTAGGGGAAAAAGGGGTGAGAACATTCCAAGATCTTAATGGGGATAATGGAATGAGATTAAAAGTCATAGCATCAGATATAACAAGTAAAAAGGAAATGATTATGCCAGATTGTTTTGAGGAGTATGGTATTGATATAAGTAAGTTTACTGTTGCAAAAGCTATCAGGATGAGTATTAGTATTCCATTCTTTTTTAAGCCAGTTAAATTAAAGGTTGATGGTGTTGTTCATTATATTGTTGATGGTGGAGTATCTAAGAATTTTCCAATTGATATCTTTGATGGTGTAAATAACAATGTAGAAACTATTGGAATAGATTATGAGTATACAGAAAACTATGGAATTAAACAGGATAATACTTTATCATATGTCCTTGATATAGCAGATACACTTACATCTGATAGAGTAAGACCAGCTTTGAAGGAGGAAAATCTAAAGAGAACTATTTTTGTTCCCTGTAGTGATATCCCTATAACTCAATTTGAGCTTCCAAGAGAAGATACAATAAAATTATTCAAAGAAGGGTATAAGAGTGCTAGAGTATTTATGCAGAAGAGAGGGATGAAAACATAGTTGAGAGTGGAGAGTTGAGAACGATGGACATTTCACTTCGTGAAATTTTAAATGTATTGGGTTTCAGACAATAAAGGGTTTACTCGTTTCATTAACATGAAACATTGTATTTTAAGCACAATAAGTTGTAGTTTCTGCGTAAGCAGAAACATCCATCGTTCTCCATTCAAAACTCACCACTCTCAACTTCTTTTAAAAGTGTCTTCATTAATGTACGTAATTTAGATGCTTTCTTTAGAATGACTATTTAGAATAGCTTTTTAAAGCACGCTTTACATATTAACATTGAGCCTTTGTTTGCGGAAACTGCACTTTCTTTAGTGATAGATTTTCCACAAATATGACATGAAATTTTGTTTGACGTTTTTTGATTAGTAACAGTTTTTTTTGTTTTAAGGTTTGTCTCAACACTTTTTTTTCTGTTAGGTGGTGGAGAATAATCTACTGGTTCAAGAGGAGATACTCTTTTCTTTATAGAGTACTCCATTGAATATTCACTTTCTCCAAAGAGTTCAAGTTCAAATCTTGGATTAATTTTATCATAAAATTCTTCTATTATCATATGTTTAATTTGAGCATCATTAATAATTAAACCACTCTTTTCAATACCATCAAATATACTCTTTGTTATATTGTTGGTATCAGGATGTCTTTTTTCGCTTTTATAAAACACCTTCAAGACTGCAATTACTCCTTGAGTTATAACAACACCAGGATTTTGAGATCTTGCTTGTAATGCAATTTCTTCCTCATACAGAGCATATCTATCGTGATATTTTCCAGAGTTATAGGGCAGAATAGCTCTACCATTTGAATTGAATAGTTTAAAGTTTGATTTTGAAATAGGTGAGCCCTTTACAACTACCTTTGCATATAAATCCCCCATGCAGGTCTCCTTGTCATCTTTGTTTTGTTATTTGTTTTCACATGCCTAAACATTTGAATTGTTCAAGCTTATTAAAAATGATACTCCATTTTTTTCGTTTTGTATAGTGATTTCACCATTATGAATATCTATAATATTCTTAGCTATTGCTAAGCCTAATCCATAATTACCCTTGGAGCCTTTAAAAAATGGTTCGAAGATATTATTCATAACATCTGAGGAAATATTTGCACCATCATTAAATATATATACAATTAAATTATTCTTATTTGTAGTAATAGTAATGGATACTTCAGTTTTGGCATATCGTATAGAATTATCTATAATATTTTCAAAAACTACTTTTAATTGATCCGGTATACCATCAATAATGCAGTCAAATAAATCTTCATTGAGTTGTAAGTCGCCTTTCTTGGCTTCAAAAGAATCACAAACATCTTCAATTAGAGTCTTTAAATTGATAGGTGTTTTTTCAATTTCATGTTTAGTCATATAGTTTAGTTTAGTTAAATAGAGCAGATCTTTTATTCTTTCTTGAAGACGTAGAGCTTCAGAATCAATAGTTTTTATTGAATCCTCAAGAGAGCCTTTTGGGAAAATGCCATCATTTACTGCTTGGGCATAGCTTCTGATAATCATAACTGGTGTTTTTAACTCATGTGATATTTTTTGGAGCATCCATTGTTCCTGCTCATAATTTTTTACAAGTTCACGTCTCATTCCCTCAATAGAATAGGTTAGTTCACCTATCTCATCCATCCTATCTACGGTAAGAGGAGTATCCCAATTTCTTTCACCAATATTTTTTACAGCGCTCTTAAGTTTCTTAAGAGGCTTAGTTAAGTATTTAGAAAGTAATATTCCTAGAATTAAGGCTACTAATGCACCAACTATAAGAAATGGAATAATATTAGTTAAAATTTCATTAACAAGAGTATTAATCGTATTATCCCATGAATAAGTCATTATTCCTTCCAATTTGAATATGTTTTTTTCAGATGAAGAATGCTTATCAAGGAAATCAATCATTTTTGTAGCAGTCTTACCCGAATAATTGTGTAATATACGATTTTTAATATTGTCATATATTTTAGTTTCAGTTTTAGTTAATTTATAGTAAATAGGATATACTTTAGAATTATCAAGTTTGAATTGATAATAGTATTCCTTGGAATCTTCCTCTTGGCTTTTAAACTGCTCTGAGACCATTATTAAAAATTCATCTTGATGTTCTTTAGGTATATTTCTATTAATATTAGATTTGAAACTCATATTAATTTGAGCACCAATATTCATGTTATATATTCCTTTTAATCTATTACTAGTAGGCAATTTAGATAACATAGTATCTTTTGCATTTGAAAAAAAATCTCCTTTCATAGTAGAAAAGTTAGATTTCTTAATTAAATCTGTATTTGAGGTATACCTAGTTAAAAATTTACCATATAATTGATTACTTAAATAATTTATATAATTTTCTTCAGAAAATTCCATGAGATTATATAAGTCTTTTTTTACTGATGATTTTAATGATAGAGTAACTGCGGATGTAAACAAGAGTACAAAAAACACTATGAAAGTTGTAAATAATATGGAAAACTGTACAGATAGAGAGTAGTTTTTAAATTTCATTTAATCTGTATCCAAATCCATATATTGTTTCTAAATTTAAATCATAAAATTTCTTTCGTATTCTTCGTATTAAATCATCTACAACTCTATCACTTCCAAAATAATCATTTCCCCATATTTTTAATAAAATTTGTTCTCTAGAAAAGGCAGTACCGATATTCTTAAAAAGAAAATTCAATAAATCATATTCTTTGGAGGTTATTTCAATCTCATTGTCTTTAAAGAATATTTTCCTTTTGGTATCATCAACTATATAATCTCCTAGTGTAAGTGTTCCTGTTTTTTGGGGGGAGATACTTTTTGAATATACTCTCTTAAGAAGTTTTTTTGTTCTAATAATCAGTTCGATAGGTAAAAATGGTTTAGCAAGATAATCATCGCTTCCCATCTCAAGACCTATAACTCTATCAATATCTTTATCTCTAGCAGAAATGAAGATAACAGGTGTGTTTTCGTTATTATTTTTAATCTTTTTTATTAATTCAAATCCATCGCAATCGGGAAGCATGATATCTAATATCCATAAATCAGGTTCATCATCTATATGATCCAGCACTTCAGAACCGGTGAGAAAGGATTTTATATTCCAACCTTCTTGTCTAAGGTAAGTAGATAGTATTGTATTGAGATCTTTTTCATCCTCAACTAAGTATATTGAGTACATATTCTTTCACTCCTTTGAGAATAATTTTAATAATAGTAACATAAGTAACTACTATCAATTGGACATAGTAGTATAATATATATAAGGTATTTGAATGTGGCTAAGTTTATTATACCAATAATAAAGGGTTTGTTTTCAAAAAATATTATGTGAAATTATGTGAGAGGTGATAGAGATGATGTTTTATGATATATTAAGTAAATATTATGATACGATTTTTCCATTTAGTAATGTAAAAAAGGAGTTTCTAATGGAGGAATTCCGTAATGGAGAAAGAATTCTTGATGTTGCATGTGGAAGTGGTACATATTCGCTTGAACTTGATGAAGAAGGAAAAAAAGTTACGGCAATAGATCTTGATGAAAAGATGGTAGAACTATTAAGGAATAAAAAAACGTCTAGTAGTAGAGTTCATGAAATGGTTATGGATATGACTAAAATTAAAGAATTGAATCAAGAATTTGACGGTATTTTTTGTATAGGAAACTCTCTTGTTCACTTACCAGATAAAAAGATTATAGGTGATTTTATTAATGACTGCTATGATGTCTTAAGTGAAAATGGAAAGATGATAATACAAGTAATAAATTACGATAAAATATTAAAAGAGAATATGAGTGGATTACCTGATATAGTTAGAGATGAAGGCGGACTTGAATTTATAAGAGATTACATCATGAAAAGTAATGGAAACATAGAGTTCAAAGGAACAATAAAGTTTCATAGTGGAGAGAAATATGTGAATTCTGTAGAACTTGTACCAATTGTTAAAGATGAATTAGAAGAATGTTTTAAGCGATTTAAAAATGTTACTTTCTATGGTGGGTTTGATAAAAAAACATGGAGGTTAGAGACTTTACCTACAGTAATAGTTGCTGAAAAATAACAATTTGTTGTATAATATATATTTGAATATGCCTAGAGCATAAATAAGAGTGTGGTGTAAATAAACATGAAAGATAAAGTAATAATTTTAGCTATTGAATCAAGTTGTGATGAAACAGCAGCTGCGGTGGTTGTTAATGGAAGAGAGGTTCTATCAAATGTAATATCATCTCAAATTGATGTTCATGAAAAGTTTGGTGGAGTAGTACCTGAAGTTGCATCAAGAAAGCATATTGAGGCTATATCAGCAGTTGTCCAAGAGGCTTTAGATAAAGCAGGAATAAAACTAGAGGATGTCGATGCTATAGGAGTAACATATGGACCTGGATTAGTAGGAGCGTTATTAGTTGGATTGCAATATGCTAAAGGGTTAGCATATTCGCTTAATGTACCACTAATAGGAGTAAATCATATAGAGGGCCATATTTGTGCAAACTTTATAGAGCATAAAGACCTTCAACCGCCATTTGTTTGTCTTGTTGTATCTGGAGGGCACACATTTATTGTACACATGAAAGATTATGGTGAATTTGAGGTTATAAGTAAAACAAGAGATGATGCCGCAGGTGAAGCTTTTGATAAGGTTGCAAGGGCTATAGGACTTGGATACCCTGGTGGACCTAAGATAGATAAGATATCAAAAGAAGGGGATGAAGATGCTATTAAATTCCCTAGAGCAAAAATGGATGATAAGAATTCTTTAGATTTTTCATTCAGTGGAGTAAAATCCGCAGTACTTAATTATTTAAATAAAATGAATATGAAGAATGAAGAAATAAACAAGGCGGATGTAGCAGCATCCTTCCAAAAAGCTGTTGTTGGAGTGTTGGTTGATAATGCTATAAAAGCTTGTCAAAGGAACAAAGTAGACAAAATTGCAATAGCAGGAGGAGTTGCGGCAAATTCTTCTTTGAGAGAAACAATGCAAAGGGAATGCAAAAAGCATAATATAAAGGTTTTATTCCCACCTATGATACTTTGTACAGACAATGCGGCAATGATAGGAAGTGCCGCATATTATGAATACCAAGCGGGAAGAGAATCTGCAATAGATATTAATGCAGTACCGAATTTAAAGCTTGGAGAAAGATAGAACAAAAACCTTTAAAAACATAGTTGAGAGTTGAGAGTGGAGAATGGAGAACGATGGATGGTTCTGACTAAGGTCAGAACCTACATTTTATTGGTCTTAAGGATAATAATTTTACTCATTTTATCTTTGATAAAATATTGTATTTATACTACAATGTTTCTTTTAAAAGAAACGAGTAAAATCTTATTGTTTGATTACTAATAAAACATAGTTTCTCACAAATGGCAGAAACCATGTTCATTTTAGAATTTATATTTTGCTTAAATAAAAATTTATATTATTAACAAAAAAACTGATTATAGGTTTATAATCAATTTTTATATATTGTTTTTCAGTTGTTTTGCTTTAAGAAAAAATAATACTTTAAATTTAATGTTTCATAAAGATGAAACGAGTGAATCGCTTTTTAAAACGGAACAAAATAATTAAAATTTCTCGAAGAGAAATGTCCAACGTTCTCCACTCTCAACTCACCACTCTCAACTTGTTTTATCCGGTTTGCCGTGTTCTTTTTACGATTCAATATCATTATCTAAACTCAATTCAGATTTCTTAAGGTGCCATTCAAGGAACCTTTCAAAATTACTTCTTAAAATTGCTGCTATAGGTACACTTACGAACATACCTATTAATCCAAAGGTTGCTCCTCCAATAATTATCGCAATTATCACTACTAATGGATTAAGGCCAACTGAATCACCTAAAATTTTAGGACCGATAAGCCACCCATCTAGCTGTTGTAATACAATAATAAATATGAGAACACCAAGCCCTTTCTCCCATTGACCAGAAGCTAATAGCGCTATTAGGGCAGATGGAATCATTCCGATAAATGGTCCGAAATAAGGAATCATATTAGTTATTCCCACTATAAAACTTATTAAAAGAGCATATGGAATTTTCATCAAACTTAATCCGATGAAGCAAAGTACTGCAATTATAAACGAATCTAAAGATTTACCTACTATATACTTTGAAAACACTTCATGTATTTCTTTGATGTTAAAAAGTAAACCATTAAATCTCTTTTGAGATAGTAAAGATTTAAAAATTCTATTAGTATACTTACAGAGTTTTTCTTTGTCTTTTAATATATACATTGAAATAATCAATCCAAAAATAAACTTCACTAATGAAGTTGTTATAGACATTACAGTTGTTACAGTAACATTTAATCCTGATAATATTGAAGTAAAGGATTCGGAAAGTGCTGATGAAAATGTAGATAGTATTTTGGTCACATTTGAACTTATGTCAAATTCTTGAACAAATTCAATATTTCCAAATGAATCTTGTAAAGATTTGATTATGTCTGATATTTCTTTTTCACTAGGAAACGATTTAATCAACTCACTAATACTACGACTTATTTCAGGAATCAAACTTGTGAAGAGTGCAGCAATAGTTCCTAATAATATAGCATACACAATTATCAATGAAAAAACTCTAGGAACTTTTATTTTCTTTTCAATAAAACAAAGTGGAAAGTTCATAAGGTAAGCTATAGCAAGTCCCCAAATAATAGTGCTCAAACTAGGAAGAAACGAGGTGATTGCTCCTGCAATCCCTTCAAAATTATCTATAACTTTATATAGAATAAGAGAAATAATAATTAACGGTAAAAATTCTATATATGGAATACGTTTTTTATTGAACAATTTAATCTCCCCCTTATTCATCAATATGAAAATAATGGTATATTATAATCATTAACTTCAATTAATATAATTATACCAAAAAAACATAAAAACATCTCTTTAATTTATTTTTAAAATCCGATAGATAAAAATTTTGAGAAGTTTGATTCAACTTAAATGTAAAAATATGTAAATTAATGCATAAGAATTTTAAAATTTTTACAGAAATATTAAAAATATAAGGTTGTCTATTGAAGATATTGGAATTATATGATAGCCTATGGTTATGTGTAAATATTAAGGGAATCTAAAAAAAAGGAGGATATATTATGTTTAATTTTAATGAGTATTATAGAAATTTAAATGACAAACATGAAGAACAACTAAATGAAACATTAAAAGTTATTAAAGAAATTAAAGAAGAGACTCAGAAATGTAGTTGTAATTGTGGTGAATACGGTAAGTTTTTTTCTCATACTGCAGGGGTTATTCTTGAATTATGTGAACATGAAAGTGAACTAAGTGAGGAATATTTCAAGAGTAAAACTTTTGAAGAATTACTTGAACAAAATCACAAAATGTATAGACATGTTACTAATGAAGCTTATGAAACAAGTTACGCAAATCCAGCATATTGTGTAAGTGTTTTTGGTGAAGAGATTGGACAAATATTATCTAGCTTTTATATGAGATTTGTAGATTATATTGAGTATGCATATAAGCATAAAAGATTCAAAATGGCCAAGACTAACCAGCTTTTCATAGAAATATTTAATCTTCTAAAATGTGATAATGAATGGAATGTTGGCGAATTAAAGGCAATGGTAATAAGAGATTATAAAATTGATTTAAATGAAAATATTAAAATGGGTATGACTGAGAAACTTTCACCAGAAATTTCTTATTATGTTGATATAATAAAGAATGATGATCTTAATGATTTAAGATACCTTTTCAAATATGGTGAATTTATTGATGAGAACGAGATAAAAACAGCTGAATTCTATAATAAATATGATTGTGAAAAAATAAAGAAGATAGCTGATACATATACTGAAGGATTCAGAAAAGGATTCGTAAGAGATAATAAAGACTTATCTAAGAAACAAAACGTGCAATTGAGATTTAATGCAGGTCAAGAAATGATGATGAAAGAAGCTATCAAAAACTTTGCGGATATGGGATTGGAGTGCGTTATTGGGAATATTAACTCAACTGAACCAAATAAACAGATGCCATATGACCATAGATTTGATAATGCACTTTATATGGATAAAGAGTTTGTTGATATGAGATTAAAGGCCTTTGAAGAGGTTGCAGAGGAAATAGATGATACTCTAAGAGGATTCGCAGGACCTGCTGTAGTTGAAACATTTGGTGAGAAGCCTTTTTCACCTGAGAGTAAAAAAGAGTGTCTTAAGCTTGATGATGAGCAATCTCAATTATTCAATACTTTAAGCGGAACTATACAACAGATTCAATCAAAATATATGCCAAGAAGTGAGTATAGCTTTACTATAATTGCATTCCCAGTACCTGAAATAGGGGATAATTTCGAAGAGATATTTGAAGATACTTGTGAAGTTAATATGCTTGATAGTGATAAGTACGAGCAGATTCAACAAAATATTATAGATGCCTTAGATAAAGGTGAATATATTCACGTAAAAGGTAAGGGATCAAACGAGACAGATATAATGGTTAAGAATCAGAAGATTAGTAATCCAGAGAAAGAGACAAACTATGTAAACTGTGTTGCCGATGTTAATATTCCAGTTGGAGAGGTGTTTACATCTCCGCAATTAACAGGAACAAATGGTGTCCTTCATGTTGAAGAAGTATATTTAAGAGAATTAAAGTTTGAAAATTTGAAGATTACATTTAAAGATGGATATATTGATGAATATACTTGTTCAAACTTCTATAATGAAGAAGATAATAAAAAATATATTCAAGAGAATTTAATGTTCCCTCATAAAACACTTCCAATTGGGGAATTTGCTATAGGAACTAACACAACAGCTTACGTTATGGCAAATAAACACGGAATAATGAATATACTGCCAATCTTGATTGTGGAGAAGATGGGTCCACACTTTGCAATAGGTGATACTTGTTTCTCATGGTCAGAGGATGTTGCTGTTTATAATCCAACTGATGGAAAAGAGATAATAGCAAGAGATAATGAAAAATCAATCTTAAGAAAGACCAATATAAATGAAGCATACACACAATGTCATACAGATATTACCCTTCCATATGATGGCTTGGATTTTATTGCAGCAATCAATGAGAATGGTGAAAAGATTGAAATCATCAAAAATGGTAGATTTGTTTTAAAAGGGACTGAAGAATTAAATAAACCATTCGAAAAATAAATATAACAATTTAATAAGCCGGCTGTAAATGCCGGCTTTAAAATAGGGTGATTTTAAATGAGAGCAATTCTTGTAAATGATTGTAAATTAGAAAATTTGATTATGAAGGACATATTAAATGGTTTGGGGGTAGAAGGGAATATTGTTGATGAACTTCAAGTATTTGAGGCTGTTAAAGCTATAAATCCCGATATTGTTTTTGTGAATCTAGTAATGAAATACTTTTCAGGAAATGTAATAGCAAAAAATATCAAGAAGTTATCTAAAGATACAATTTGTGTGTTATGTTCTTCTAGTGAAGAAGAGCTAGAGATGTTTAAAAATGAAGTTGATCATGTTTTGGTAACACCAATTAATAAGGAGAAAGTTTCCAGTATTATAAGAAATAAGAATAGAACAAAGGAAGATGATGTGTCTACATGTGCACTGTGTGGAGAAAAACTCTCAGGGGTAATGAGTGGTGCAAAATTTTGTCCATTCTGCGGAGGAAAACTATAAGTATTAATATAATTAATTAAAGGAACCATAAGAATGAACTTTTCTTATGGTTTTAATTTTTATTATTAAATTTAAGATATTATGAATAATGAACAATATCTTAAATATTTGTTCTCTATTCTGTGTTATTTGTTATTTTATAGATATAGTTTATCTATATATCACTTTACCTTAGTAGGAAAAATAAACGTTTTTTTAAGAAGGGGATTAAGAGATTAATCGAGAATAAAGTATGTAATGGATTTAAAATACTGAAAATTTTGAATGGTTTATAAATTATGAAATTTTGCCATAGTGGAGGAGGTGAACTGTTGCTGAATTCTTAATATAGAGTTTTATAAGGTTTTGGCAACGGGATATTTATGATTAACAATGTTGATATTAAAAATGGGATGATAATCAAATTAGATTTTCCTAATGGATTACCAAAGATGCCTGAATTTGAGGAGGGTATAAGAAGAGCTCCGGATAGGGGATTTACATTAAATAAGGCACAAACAGAACTTGCTCTTAAGAATGCTTTGAGATATATTCCAGAGGAGTATCATGAGGAATTGGCACCGGAGTTTTTAGAAGAATTATTAACAATGGGAAGAATTTACGGTTACAGATTCAGACCAGAAGGAAACCTTTATGGAAAGCCTATTGATGAGTATAAGGGGAAATGTGTTTCTGGTAAAGCATTTCAGATTATGATTGAAAATAATTTAGACTTTGCAATAGCGCTTTATCCTTATGAACTTGTTACTTATGGGGAAACTGGGCAAGTGTGTCAGAATTGGATGCAATATAGTTTAATAAAGAGATACTTAGAAGAAATTACAGATGATCAAACTTTAGTTGTAGAATCAGGACATCCTTTAGGGTTATTTAGATCAAAACCAGATGCACCAAGAGTAATAATAACTAATGGGTTATTTGTTGGTATGTACGATAATCCACATGATTGGCATGAGGCTATGCAACTTGGGGTATCAAATTACGGACAGATGACAGCAGGGGGATGGATGTACATAGGACCTCAAGGGATTGTTCATGGTACATTCAATACACTTGTTAATGCAGGTAGATTAAAATTAGGAGTTCCTGATGATGGGGATCTAAAAGGTAAGTTGTTTATTACATCTGGTTTAGGTGGAATGAGTGGTGCTCAACCAAAAGCTGCTGAAATTGCAGGGGCAGTATCAATTGTTGCTGAGGTGGACCCTTCAAGGATAGAAACAAGACACTCACAAGGGTGGGTTGGAAGAAAATCTAATGATTTAAAAGAAGTATTTAATATGGCTGAAGAGGCTATTAAAAATGAGGATATTCTTTCAATTGCGTATGAAGGAAATATAGTTGATTTATTACAATATGTTGTAGACAATAATATCAATGTTGATCTTTTATCAGATCAGACTTCATGTCATGCAGTTTATGAGGGGGGATATTGTCCTCAGGGAATAAGTTTTGAAGAAAGAACACGACTTCTTAAAGAAGACAGAGAAGAGTTTAAGATATTAGTTGATAAAACATTAAAGAAGCATTTTGAGCTTATCCAAATTCTAAGTGATAGAGGAACTTATTTCTTTGATTACGGTAATGCATTCATGAAATCTGTATTCGATGCAGGTGTTAAGGAGATATCAAACAACAAAGTAAATGATAAAGAGGGATTCATTTATCCATCATATGTTGAGGATATTATGGGACCTATGTTATTTGATTATGGATATGGGCCATTTAGATGGGTATGTTTAAGCGGGAAGCATGAGGATCTTGTTGCAACTGATCATGCTGCTATGGAATGTATAGATCCAAATAGAAGAGGACAGGATAGAGATAATTATATTTGGATTAGAGATGCAGAGAAGAATGCACTTGTTGTAGGAACACAAGCAAGAATTTTATATCAAGATGCAGAAGGTAGAATGAAGATTGCCCTTAAGTTTAATGAGATGGTAAGAAGAGGCGAGGTTGGACCTATAATGTTAGGTAGAGACCACCATGATGTAAGTGGAACAGATTCCCCATTCAGAGAAACATCAAATATCAAAGATGGTTCTAGAATATGTGCAGATATGGCTATTCAATGTTTTGCAGGTAATGCAGCAAGAGGAATGAGCTTGATAGCATTACATAATGGAGGAGGAGTTGGAATAGGTAAATCCATAAATGGAGGTTTTGGATTACTTCTTGATGGAAGTAAGAGAGCTGATGAAATTATAAAGAGTTCAATGGCATGGGATGTTATGGGTGGAGTTGCAAGAAGAAACTGGGCAAGAAACCCTCATTCTATAGAAGTTAGTCTAGAGTATAACGAAAAAAATAAGGGTACAGATCATATTACAATTCCTTATGTTGCAGATGAAGGAATGCTTCAGAAACTTATAGATAATAGAATGAAATAAATGATAAAAAATAGTGCACGCATAGCGTGCCTTTTTTTGCTCAAGTTTGATTATGTATCATTCTCGAGGAGGACACCGTGAGCGTCTTTTGATAACATTAATATATTGATAAAATAAAAAGTTTTATCAATATATTTAATGTTATTAGGGGAGAGAAAATTATGGGGAACAACATAAAGAAATATAATAAAAAATATGATTATTCATATACGTTTGGAGCATTTCCAACTATTGAATTATTAAAAAATAAGATTAATCAAGTTATTGAAATAGTTATAAGTTCTAAGTTTAGTAATGATGAAGTTAAAGATTATATATTTAGTGTTTGTGAAGAAAAGAATATAAGGATTAGAGAAAATGATAATTTAATCAATAAAATAAACCCTAAAGGAAACTGTTTTGTAATTGGAGTATTCAGAAAGTATGAAGAAAATTTAAATATGAATGAATCTCATGTTGTATTAGTAAATCCTAGCGATTTTGGGAATGTAGGAACAATAATAAGGACTAGTGTAGGGTTTGGTATTAAAAATATTGCAATTATCGAGCCTTCAATAGATATTTACAATCCAAAAGTAATTAGGAGTTCTATGGGAGCAATATTCAAACAGAATGTAAAAAGGTTCAAATCATTTCATGAATATTATAAATCATTTAGCAATCATGATATGTTTCTTTTTATGCTAGATGGTACATTAGAAATTGAAGAAGTTGATAGAAAAAGCGAAAAACCATATTCATTAGTTTTTGGGAATGAAGCTAGTGGGTTAGATAGTAAATTACGAGAATATGGGAATAGTGTTTTTATATCTCACAATAATGGAATTGATTCCTTGAATCTAGCCATAGCTGCGGCAATATCTATGTATAAATTCTCGCAAAATACATAAGTCAAGTTCAAATAAATTTAACTTTTAAAAGTTCTGGACGACGATTACATTCGTTTCATTTTTTCAATTTTTCAAAAGCGTTAGGTACATGCTTGGAATTTACATAATCTTAAATGGAATAAATATAATGACAACAAATTTTTGGTTAATTAAAGAAACACAACCACAATAATCAATATTCAGAAAAATGAAGAATAGAAATCATATCAAAAAAAATTGAAATATTTAATGTTAAATATTGCATTAATGGTAGTCAATGAGTATAATGAAAGTGTAAGAAAATTTTAAACAGTTACACATAATTAAATATTGAACATAAATAGAGGCGCAAACGTATGGTATCATTTGGATGTTAAGAAGAGGTTCCTTTGATGACGAATGTGAAGGATGCGGTTGCCGAAAGGGTATATGAGACCTTAATATATTCTTGGGGGGCGAGAGTACATTCCGCTCACTGCCGTAAATATATATTTTATGGAGCGCTATTTATGTGATGATTATTTTATTTTCATTGCATGAATACTTCCATATTTTTTTTATGCACTGAAAAACTTTCAGTGCTTTTATTTTGGGCAAAATAATAAGTACAATATGGAGATAATCTAAGCTAAAGATATTAAATAAGATTGGGCAATCATTTTTTTATTTTAACTTAGATAGAATACCATTTACGGAAGTAGTCTAGTAGGTGAATGATTGGGTTGGCGGCAAAATAATCTAATTAGTAACAAAGCGTTTGAATTAGTTTTTTTTAAGAAAGGGGAGAAAAAAATGAAAGCTTTAATTAGAATGAGAATGAGTTCTCACGATGCGCATTACGGTGGAAATTTAGTTGATGGAGCTAGAATGCTTCAATTATTTGGAGATGTAGCAACAGAATTATTAATCAGACATGATGGTGATGAAGGACTTTTCAAAGCATATGATAGTGTTGAATTTATGGCACCTGTATATGCTGGAGATTATATCGAAGCTGTAGGTGAAATTGTTAAAGTTGGAAATTCATCTAGAAAAATGGTTTTTGAAGCTAGAAAAGTAATAGTACCAAGACCGGAAATAAGTGATTCAGCTGCAGATGTTTTACCAGAACCTATTGTTGTTTGTAGAGCTAGTGGTACATGTGTTACTCCAAAGGATAAGCAAAGAAAATAAACTCCAGAGGTGATATAGATGGAAAAATTAATAATCACTGCTGCGATTTGTGGTGCAGAGGTTACAAAAGAACATAATCCAGCTGTTCCATATACAGTTGAAGAAATAGCATCTGAAGCTGAAAAAGCTTATAAGGCTGGAGCTAGTATTATACATTTACACGTTAGAGAAGACGATGGTACTCCAACGCAGGATAAAGAGAGATTCAGAGTATGTATGGAGGCAATCAAGGAAAGATGTCCAGAAGCAATAGTGCAACCATCAACTGGTGGGGCAGTTGGAATGAGTAATAATGAAAGACTTCAACCAACTGAATTAAACCCTGAGATGGCTACTTTGGATTGTGGAACTTGTAATTTTGGTGGAGATGAGGTATTTGTTAACACTGAAAATACAATAAAAGAATTTGGAACTAGAATGATAGAGAACAATATCAAGCCTGAGGTTGAAGTTTTTGACAAGGGTATGATTGATATGGCTATCAGATTAAATAAAAAAGGATTTATCAAATCTCCAATGCACTTTAACTTTGTTATGGGTGTTAATGGAGGAATTTCTGCAACACCAAGAGATTTAGTTTTCATGGCAGGAAGTATTCCAGCAGGAAGTACTTTTACTGTTTCAGGAATAGGAAGACATGAGTTTGCAATGGCTAGTATGGCTATCATAATGGGTGGTCATGTTAGAGTTGGATTTGAAGATAATGTTTTTATTTCTAAAGGAGTACCTGCTAAATCAAATGCTGAACTAGTTGAGAGAGTAGTTAGATTAGCTAATGAATTAGGTAGAGAGATTGCTACACCAACAGAAGCAAGAGAAATACTAGGATTAAACTAATATTAAGTTTGGAGGGTTTAATTATGAAAAAAGGATGTAAATTTGGAACACATAGAGTTATAGAGCCACTAGGAGTGTTACCACAACCTGCTAGAAAAATAGATAATGATATGGAATTATATGATAATGAGATTCTTATTGATGTTCAATCTTTAAATGTTGACTCAGCTAGTTTTACTCAAATTGCTAATGAAGTTGGACATGATGCTGAAAAAATTAAAGCTAGAATCGCTGAAATAGTTGAAGAAAAAGGTAAGCAGCAGAACCCTGTTACAGGATCTGGTGGAATGCTTATAGGAACAATTGAGAAGATTGGACCTGCTTTAGAAGGAAAAACTGATCTTAAAGTTGGAGATAAAATTGCTACATTAGTATCTCTTTCATTAACTCCTTTAAGAATTGATGAGTTTATTGATGTTAAAATGGATATAGATAGAGTTGACATTAAAGGTAAAGCAATATTATTTGAAAGTGGAATTTATGCTAAATTACCTACAGATATGAGTGAAACATTAGCTCTTGCAGCACTTGATGTAGCTGGAGCACCTGCACAAATCGCAAAATTAGCTAGACCAGGACAAAAAATAATGATCCTTGGTGGAGCTGGAAAATCAGGAATGTTATGTCTTTATGAAGCAGTTAAAAGAGTTGGACCTACTGGTCAGGTTATTGGTCTTGTAAGAAATCAAGAAGAAGCTGACAGAATTCATTCATTAAATCTTCCAATAGATGTAGTTATTTCAGATGCTACTAAGCCTATTGAAGTTTTAAATAAAACTTTAGAAGTAACAAATGGTAAGGAACTTGATATTACAGTAAACTGTGTAAACGTTGAAAATACTGAAATGTCTACAATTCTTCCAGTTAAAGATGAAGGTACTGTTTATTTCTTCTCAATGGCTACAAGTTTTACAAAAGCCGCTTTAGGAGCTGAAGGCGTAGGAAAAGATGTAACTATGATAATCGGTAATGGATATACTAAAGGTCATGCTGAAATTACACTTTCTGTATTAAGAGAGTGCAAAGAACTTAGAGAAATATTCGAGAAAACTTACATTTAATATAAAATCGGGGGGAAATTTATTATGAAGGTAAATAGGCGTAGTGAATTATTCGGTCATGTTTCAGACGAACAATGGAAAGATTGGAAATGGCAAGTTGCAAACAGAGTAGAAACTGTTGAAGACCTTAAGAAGTATTTACCATTAACTCCAGAAGAAGAAGAGGGAGCATTAAAGTGCACTGAGACTTTAAGAATGGCTATTACTCCATATTATTTAGCACTAATTGACCCTAATGATCCAGAGGATCCAATAAGAAAGCAAGCGTTACCTTCTGCTTTAGAACTACATAAATCCGAGGCTGATTTATTAGATCCTCTTCATGAAGATACTGATTCACCTGTACCTGGATTAACTCACAGATATCCAGATAGAGTACTTCTTCTTATCACTGATCAGTGCTCAATGTACTGTAGACACTGTACTAGAAGAAGATTTGCAGGACAAACTGATGACTGTATGCCAATGGAAAGAATAGAGAAAGCTATAGAATATATAAGAAATACACCAGAAGTAAGAGATGTATTATTATCTGGTGGAGATGCTCTATTAGTTGAAGATGAAACTTTAGAGTATATCATTAAGAGATTGAGAGAAATACCTCATGTTGAGATTATTAGAATTGGATCAAGAACTCCAGTAGTTCTTCCACAGAGAATAACTCCTGCTTTAGTAAATATGCTAAAGAAATATCATCCAGTATGGTTAAATACTCACTTTAATCATGCAAATGAAATCACTGAAGAAGCAGCTGAAGCTTGTAGATTAATGGCTGATGCAGGTATTCCATTAGGTAACCAATCAGTGCTATTAAGAGGAGTAAATGACTGTGTTCATGTTATGAAGGATCTTGTACATGAGTTAGTTAAGATTAGAGTAAGACCTTACTATATCTATATTTGTGATCTATCATTAGGACTAGAGCACTTTAGAACTCCTGTTTCAAAAGGAATTGAGATAATTGAAGGACTTAGAGGGCATACTTCTGGATACTGCATACCAACATTTGTTGTTGATGCACCAGGAGGAGGAGGAAAAACTCCTGTAATGCCAAACTATGTTATATCTCAAAGCCATAACAAAGTTATATTAAGAAACTTTGAAGGAGTTATTACAACTTATACTGAGCCTGAGAACTATACACCAGGATGTCAGTGCGAAGTTTGTAAAGGAGAAAAGAAGGTTGAGAAGGTTGGAGTTGCTGGATTACTTAATGGTCAGCAATTAGCTCTAGAACCAAATAATCTTGAAAGAAATAAAAGAGGACATCACTAAGAAATGAAAAATATTCTTGAACTTATTGAGCCATACAACAGTATATCGATTATTGGAATGGCCAAAAATACAGGAAAAACAACAACTTTAAATTATATTTTGGATGAGGCCAGGGGAAAATATTCCCTTGGTCTAACGTCCATAGGGCGAGATGGAGAAGAAGTAGATAGAGTAACAACCACTGAAAAGCCAAAGATTTTCATAGAAAAGAATACTATTGTTGCTACAGCTAAAAATGCATTGTTTAACAGTGACTTTACAAAGGAAATTATATACGTTACGGATTACACAACACCTATGGGAAGAGTTGTAATATCTAACGCTATCAGTGCTGGTTATGTTGATCTTGCAGGTCCTTCAATAGGAGCATATGTTGGTGATATAGTCGATAAATTATTCGAGCTTAAGTGTGAAAAAGTAATTGTAGATGGAGCTCTTGGAAGAAAAAGTTTTGCCTCACCATCTATAACAGAAGGTACGATTCTGGCAACAGGAGCTGCTCTTCATAGTGATATGGAGAAGGTTATTGATGAAACAGTTTTTACGTCAGAAATATTATCTATAGATAAATTAAATGACTGTAAAGCTTTGAGAGAGTATGGTAAATTTGAAGATAGTAGAGTTGTTATAATGGATAAGAATTATGGAACTCTAGCTTTGAATGTATCAACGTCCATGATTGCAGGTAAAGGTATTAGTGAGAATATAGATGAAGAAACCAGATATGTTTTTATAAAGGGTGTTTTGACAGATAAGGTCATGGACCAAATAATGAAGAGTTGTAGGAAAATGAGTAATATAACATTTGTGGTTGAGGATGGTACTAAGGTTTTTGCTACACAGAACACTTTGCGTAAATTTAAAAAATTAGGTGGAGTGGTGAAAGCTTTGAATAAAATTAATGTAACTGCAATTACTATTAATCCGATATCCCCATATGGATATGTATTTTCAGAAGAACAGTTCTTGAATGAACTGACAAAAAGAACAAAAATACCAGTATTCAATGTTTTGAGAGGGTAAAAAATGAGATTTTTAGCTGAAGAACAGAGAAAAGAAGTTGGATTTCAATATGTTTTAGATTCACTTAATATTATAACTCCTTTTGGAATGGATGAGAAAAAAAACATTAAACCATACAATAAGGAACATAAGAAGCTTTTGCAAAGAGAGTTTGATATTATTGAAGAGATAATTCATAGCAGAAGCAATAATGAGAGAATCTATAATGAGATATTCAGACAGTTCATGAAAATAAAAGATATACGTAATACTGTTAAGAGATGTAAGGGTGGAGAGTGCCTCGATGAGGTTGAACTTTTTGAAATAAAGATTTTTTCCATGATATGTGAAGAAATAAGATGCTTAGTTTGTGATTTAGAACTTAATATCGAAGAACTAGCTCTAAAGAATACTGAGGATGTGGTGGAGTTACTTGACCCTCAAGGGAAAAGGATGGCTACATTCTATGTGTATGAGGAATATAGTGCAAAGCTAAAAGAAGTGAGAAATAAAAAAAGAAGTATTGAGGAAAAAATATATAAAGAAAAAGATCTACACAATACACAGATACTGAAAGAAGAGCGTCTAGAGTTCGTGGTGCAAGAGGAAGAAGAAGAATGGGATGTTCGAAAAAATCTTTCAGAGAAAATTAGAGCATTTTGTGTAATAATAGAAGAGAACATAGATAAAATAGGAAAACTGGACTTGGCAATTAGTAAAACAGACATAGCAAAACAGTATGGTGGGGTTAAACCAACAATCAGTTCTGATATGACTATAAGGTTAAAAGATGGAATAAACCCTGAAGTGGTAGACTTAATAAAGGCTAGAAATAAAGGGGAATTCACTCCTATAAGTATTGAACTGTATAATGGAAGTACTATTATCACAGGAGCGAATATGGGTGGAAAATCAATTACGTTGAAAACCATAGTTTTAAACTTACTGCTTTTTCAGAGTGGGTTTTATATTTTTGCTAAAGAAGGGGAATTACCTCAATTTGATTTTATCTATCTTATTTCAGATGATATGCAATCAATATCTAAAGGATTAAGCACCTTTGGTGCTGAAATAATGGGACTTAAGCAGATAACAGAGAGTGTTAAAAGAGGAGATGGATTTGTTGCCTTTGATGAATTCGCTCGTGGAACAAATCCTTTTGAAGGAAGGAATTTGGTAAAGGTTGTTACAGAATTCTTTCACAAATTTAATTCTATATGTTTATTTGCAACTCATTACGATGGGGTTGTTAATGATAAGATGGATCATTATCAGGTAAAGGGATTAAAAGATGTGAATTTTGAACAATTGAAGAGAAAAATTCAATTAGAGAAATCAAAATCTGTTGAAATAATTCAAAAACATATGGACTATCGTTTAGAGAGGGTTATGGGTAAGGATTCAGTACCTAAGGATGCTTTGAATATTGCTATGTTATTGGGAATTGATGAAGAGATATCTAGAAAAATTAAAGAGTTATATGGTGAGGAGGAAGAAGAGTGAAGAGTAAATTAAACTTAAACTGGGATTTAGTTTCTCAAGCTAGAGAGAGTGCTAAAAATATTGCAATGGATACGCAAACATTTATCGATAAGCATACTACTGTAGCTGTAGAAAGAACAATATGTAGATTATTAGGAATTGATGGTGTAGATGAATTAGAGGTGCCATTACCTAATGTTGTTGTTGAAAACATTGAAAAAGGAAATGGTATATCAATAGGTGCAGCTAAATTCATAGGGAATGCAATGGTTGAAACTGGACTTAACCCACAGGAAATCGCTGAAAGAGTTGCTAAGGGAGAATTAGATTTAACTTCATTACCTATGCATGATGATTTTGAAATAAAGATGGCAATTGATAAAATTGCAAAAGACATGGTAGAAAAAATTAAGTCTAATAGAGGGAAAAGAGAAGCTTATCTTGAAGAGTTTGGAGATAAAACTGGACCTTATTTATATGTTATAGTTGCTACTGGTAATATTTATGAAGATATTAAACAGGCAGTTGCAGCTGCAAAACAAGGGGCAGATATTATTGCTGTTATCAGAACAACTGGACAGAGTCTTCTTGATTATGTTCCATATGGAGCAACAACAGAAGGGTTTGGTGGAACAGTTGCGACACAAGAAAACTTTAAACTTATGAGAGATGCTCTTGATGAGGTAGGAGAAGAGTTAGGTAGATATATTAGATTATGTAACTACTGCTCTGGATTATGTATGCCTGAAATTGCTGCTATGGGTGCTATAGAGAGATTAGACGTTATGCTTAATGATGCTCTTTATGGAATATTATTTAGAGATATTAACATGAAGAGAACTATAGTAGACCAATATTTCTCAAGAATTATAAATGGATATGCTGGTGTTATAATCAATACAGGAGAAGATAACTACCTAACTACTGCTGATGCAATAGAGGAAGCACATACTGTATTAGCATCACAATTCATAAATGAGCAATTTGCATTGTTTGCTGGATTACCTGAAGAGCAGATGGGATTAGGGCATGCTTTTGAGATGCATCCAGATACTGAGAATGGTTTCTTATTAGAACTTGCACAAGCTCAAATGGCTAGAGAAATATTCCCTAAAGCTCCATTAAAATATATGCCTCCAACAAAGTTCAAAACTGGTGATATATTTAAAGGAAATGTACAAGATGCATTATTTAACATGGTAACTATTATGACAGGACAGAAGCTTCACCTTTTAGGTATGTTAACAGAAGCTATTCACACACCGTTCATAGCTGATAGAGCTATTTCAATTGATAATGCTAATTATGTATTTAATAACATGAAGGACTTTGGTGATGAAATATCATTCAAGCCTGATGGAATTATAGTAAATAGAGCTAATGAGGTTCTTGGAAATGCAACTAACCTATTAACTGAAATCGAAAAATTAGGTTTATTCAAAACGTTAGAGCAAGGCGTTTTTGCTGGAATTAAGAGACCTATTGATGGAGGTAAAGGTTTAGCAGGTGTTTACGAGAAAGAGAACAACTACTACAATCCATTTATTGAGTTAATGCTTGGAGGTGCAAAGTAATGAGCGGAGGATTATATTCTACTGAATCTAAAGATTTTGATAAGAGTTTAGACCTAACTAAGGTTAAACCATATGGAGATACAATGAACGATGGTAAAGTGCAGGTTAGCTTTACTTTACCAGTGTGTGATGATGAAAAGGGAGTTGAAGCTGCTCTTCAATTAGCTAAAAAGATGGGATTAAAAAATCCTAACTGTGCTCATCATGGTTCATTAGATAAAGAATTTACATTTTATGTTGTATATGGTTCTCTTGAACACACGGTAAACTATGAAGATATACATGTTGAGACAGTGGAAGTTGATACAATGGATATGCATGAGTGTGAGGACTATATTAAAGAAAACATTAAGAGAGACGTAGTTATAGTAGGGGCTAGTACAGGTACAGATGCTCATACTGTAGGTATAGATGCTGTAATGAACATGAAAGGATTCGCTGGTCATTATGGATTAGAGAGATATGAAGGAATTGAAGCACTTAACCTTGGAAGCCAAGTTCCTAATGAGGAATTTATTCAGAAGGCTATTGAATTAAAAGCTGACGTTCTTCTTGTATCACAAACAGTTACTCAAAAAGATGTACACATTAAAAACCTCACTGAGTTAGTTGAACTTTTAGAGGCAGAAGGACTTAGAGATAAAATAATCCTTGTTGCTGGTGGAGCAAGAATCACTCATGAGATAGCAAAAGAGCTTGGATATGATGCTGGTTTTGGACCAGGGAAATATGCTGATGATGTAGCTACATTTGCTTTAACTGAGATGGTTAATAGAGAACTGGTTTAAAACATAATTGATAATGGAAAATGTATAATGGAGAATGAATGACATTTCTCTTCGAGAAATTTTAATCTAATATTGTAAGGAATAGTATGGGTTACTCGTTTCATTAATAATGAAACATTGTACTTAGAATACAATATTTTAGCATTTAAAAAATGATAGAAAAACTCTTGCAATTCACTATTAGGGTTTATAAAGTTATTTTTAAAAGCACGCTTTGCGTGCTTTTTCTATTCTTTAGGAAATTATAAATTATTTAATGTGTGCATAAGTTATTAAATACAATTGATTTGCATGGGGTATTTCTATAAATATTGTATTTAATAGACAATATTTTATCTTGAATAAAATAAGTAAAATTTATTATTCTAAAGAACAATAAAATGAAGCTTCTCACGTAAGTGAGAAGCTCCATCATTATCCATTTCTTTTAAAAAGCGTGCTTTTATTAGTCAATTAAAATTTTTTCTTTATACATGTAATTTATTAAATCTTGTTCTTCCTCTGGTATATCTGAATTATTCTCAATGCATTCATAAAGAAACTTTTTAACTAATAACACCGTATTACTATACTGGGTATATATTAGCTTATCGCCATTGTTAGGTTCATTATTTAATATTATACATTTTTTAGAAAATCTCATAATTCTAACCCTCGATTAATGTATTTACATGTGAATCTCCACAAGAATATAATACCATTTATTTAAGTATTATACAATAAAAATAAAAAAACAACGAAATGCATAAATTTTTAAAGGAACTATGTCTATTTTTACCTTCAGGATTAATTTATAACAAATTTTCCCATTCAGAATAAAGATTGCTAAGTGAAGTTTTTAAATCTGAAAGCGTTTTTGTTACTTCTATGCTCTTAGTTGCATTAGAATACACTTCTTCTTTACAGAGGAGAGATTCATGTTCTTCTATACTTTCTTCTGTTTGTGCAATTTCTTTTTCAAGATTTTTAATCTTTAGCTGGAGTTTTTTCTCATCTTGTTTCTGTTGTTTAATTTTTTTCTTCTCAGCTTTCAATTTAGTCTTGGTCATTCCTTCTATAACTGAAATATCATCAAATCGTTTAGGATTATTTTTTTTCTCCACATAATAAGAATAATTACCTAGATATTGTTTGATTTCATATTCCTCTAGTTCCATGATTTTGTGAACGATTTTATTTAGGAAATATCTATCATGTGATATTACAAGCATTGTTCCTGAATAAGATAGCAATGCTTCTTCTAAAGCCTCTCTTGACATAATATCTAGATGATTTGTTGGCTCGTCTAATAAAAGAAAATTCGGTTTTGATAACATCAGTTTTAAGAGATTTATTCTGCATTTTTCTCCACCGCTTAAAGTCGAAATTTCTTTATACACATCATCTCCAAAGAAAAGAAATGATGCTAAAGCGCTTCTAACTTGTTGCTGATTTAATTTTGGAAAATCATCCCACACTTCATCTAATATAGTTTTATTAGGAGTTAGATTTGATTGTTCTTGATCATAATAACCTATTTGGATGTTCCTTCCGTGGTGTATTTCCCCAGATTTGGGTGGAAGTTTGCTCATTATTAAATTAAAAAGTGTAGTTTTTCCACGACCATTTGATCCGATTAATGCAATTTTATCTTCTTTTTTAATGAAGAAATTAACATTTGAGAAGAGATGATTATCACCGAAACTCATGCTAAGATCTTTACATTCTAATATATCATTACCACTGGTTATAGCAGGCTCAAATAATATCTTCTTAATCTTATGTTCCCTATCAGGTGAATCTACCCTCTCAATTTTATCAAGAGCTTTCTGACGGCTTTCTGCGGCTTTTATGCTCTTCTCACGATTGAAGGACTTATATTTTTTTATAATATCTTCTTGTCTTTTTATTTCAGCTTGCTGAAGGTTAAAAGCTTTTAATTCCAGTTCATAATTCTTTTTCTTAAGTTCAATAAACTGCGAATAGTTACCGTTATATATTTTGATTTTCCCATTAATAAGTTCTAAGGTCTTAGTTGTTATTGCATCTAAGAAAAATCTATCATGGGAAATGATTAAAACAGTACCACTATATATTTTTAAATAAGACTCTAACCATTCAATGGCAGCAAGGTCTAAGTGGTTAGTTGGTTCATCGAGAAAAAGAATATCAGGTTTAGAGAGCAGGAGTTTACATAGAGCTACTCTTGTCTTTTGTCCTCCACTTAATATAGAAATATTTTTATCAAAATCCTCTTTCGTGAAACCTAAGCCATATAAAACTTTTGAAATTTCTGATCTGAATACATATCCACCTTCAATATCATATTGATCTCTCAAGCGAGTATAATTATCAATGACTTTGCTATGATACTCAGAATTGTCTTCATCAAATGGCTTGGCCATTTCTTCTTCTAATGCTGAAAGTTTATCTTCATAAGCAATTAATTTTGAAAATACTAAAATCATCTCATCATATATAGTGTTACTTGAATCTAAAGAAAGATTTTGAGAAAGATATCCTAGCTCTTTTGATTTATCAATAAAAATATCACCAGAATCATAACCTAGGCGGCCAGTTAAAATTTTTACTAGTGTTGATTTTCCGGCTCCATTGCTACCTACAAAACCAACTTTTTCTCCCTCATTAATGGAAAATGTAACATCAGTTAAAATTTCATCTATTCCATATAGCTTTTTAATTCCAGTACAACTAAAAGCTATCATATTTAATCACCTCAATCATTTAATTTGACTGAATTAAAAATCTGAAATTCAATCATTATAATATATATAAAAATGTGTTATACTTTTAACATATAATCCTTGTTAAACACTAAAAAAAAAGGTATATTTATATTAGTGAAATTTTTAGCTATAAACATACATATTTAGTTTATCATTTTATTGTGTTTTATAATAGTAGGAAAATGTGTTTATCTCGTAAAAAAATGATGTAATTATATAATTTAGACATATGAAAAAAATAAACAAGACGGATGGCTAAGTGATTTGATTATTTTCTGAGCACTCAATTGTGTGCATACTTACTGTATATATGGGATTGAGTAGCGACCCCGAAAATCAAAAGGACCAGTAAGAGGACTGGGTTGTTTTTTGAATGTGTCTTAAGGAGAGAATTGTAATGCTTTTACCGATAATTCAATATTTTGGTAAAATGGGAAGGGGAGAATTTTTTTGGAAAAAAAGAAGTATATATCTATGGCTGTGATAAAGAGGTTGCCTAAATATCACAGATATCTTAGAGAACTTTTAAGAAATGATGTTGACAGAATTTCTTCAAAGGAATTAAGTGAAAAAATTGGTTTCACAGCATCTCAAATCAGACAAGATTTGAATAACTTTGGAGACTTTGGACAACAGGGATATGGTTATAACGTAAGAGAACTGTATAAACAAATTGGTATAATACTGGGTTTAACAAAGGATTATAATACTATAATAATTGGAGCAGGTAACCTAGGGCAGGCAATTGCAAACTATTCTTATTTTAAATCTATAGGATTTAAATTGAAAGCTATTTTTGATAGAAACCCAAAATTAGTTGGACTTAAAATAAGTGATGTTGAAGTAAAAGATACTGATAATTTAGAAGAGTTTCTGAAAAATAACGATATAGATGTAGGTATAATCTGTGTACCTAAGGAACATGCTCAAGGAATAAGTGAAGTTTTAACATCAAATGGTGTAGATGGGATATGGAATTTTGCACCTATTGATCTGAAAGTACCTAAGAATGTAATTGTGGAAAATGTTAATTTAAGTGAGAGTCTTCTAACATTATCATGTAGAATGAATGATAACCTAATGGGGAATAGAAGAAAAGTTAATGCAATTGATGAAATCTAATTTTATAACAAACTGAGAACCTATAGAAAATTTATCTATAGGTTCTTTTAATATTATAAATAGAAGAAAAAAATGGTTGTTGAAATTTAGTGAAATATTTACACAAGAAACTTTCAAAAATCGATCTTTACAAAAAGTAAATTGTTCAAACTCTTTACTAATTTTAAATAGATTAAATCTTAGTAATATTAGAGTAAATAACTAGTTAATATGCTAGTCTGGTTTGTGGCATTTTGATTTGTTATTTATTTTTATACGGTTCAATAATCAAAGAATTCAGAGTTGAGAAAAAATTTATAAATTTATCAACAATATTGTTGAAATAAAAGATAATGATGTTATAATGTAATTGGAAGTGGAAACTTCTAGATTATTTTGCCCAATCTTGTTATAAAGTTAACAATCCAAACAATCATTCAAGGCTAGACATACAATGATTCATAAAAGTTTATATTCAATAAAAGTGGTAGAATTCAACATGTTCTAGGAGATGAGTAATTATGTATGAAAATATTAAGTTATCTATAGAAAGTGGTATTGCTACTATTACTATGGATAGACCACAAGCCTTAAACGCATTAAATTCTCAAACTTTAAAAGAATTAAATAATGTAATCGATGAAGTACAGGGAAATGACGATGTTAGAGTCGTTATTATCACTGGAAATGGTAAGTCATTTGTAGCTGGTGCAGATATTTCAGAAATGAAAGATCTTAACAGTATACAAGGCAGAAAATTTGGTCTTCTGGGAAATAAGATTTTTAGAAGATTAGAATTGATGGAAAAACCAGTTATCGCAGCGGTTAACGGATTTGCCCTTGGTGGTGGATGCGAATTATCTATGGCATGCGATATAAGAATTGCTAGTTCGAAAGCTAAATTTGGACAACCAGAGGTATCATTAGGTATTACACCGGGATTTGGTGGTACACAAAGATTAGCTCGTTTAGTTGGTGTAGGAAAAGCTAAAGAACTTATATTTACAGGTGATATTATAAGAGCTGATGAGGCTTTAAGAATTGGGCTTGTAAATAGCGTGGTTGAACCAGAAGAACTTATGAATGTGGCTAAAGATATGGCTGAAAAAATAAAAAATAACGCTCCAATAGCTGTTGCATACTCTAAGGTAGCAATTAATAGAGGGGTTGAAGTTGATATAGAAACAGGACTTATGTATGAAGGGGAAGTATTTGGTTCTTGCTTTAGTACAGAAGATCAAGAAGAAGGAATGAGTGCATTCCTAGAAAAAAGAGAAAAATCCTTCAAAAATAGATAGGGGAGGCTTAAAAATGATATTTGAATTAACGAGAGAACAACAATATGTTAGACAAATGATGAGAGAATTCGCAGAAAATGAAGTAAAGCCAATAGCGGCTGAAATAGATGAAACAGAAAGATTTCCAATTGAAAATGTTGAGAAAATGGCTAAATTAAATGTAATGGGTATTCCAATTTCAACAGAATTTGGTGGAGCTGGTGGAGATAATATTTCATATGCAATCGCAGTTGAAGAATTATCAAGAGTATGTGGTAGTACAGGAGTTATATTATCTGCTCATATGTCTTTATGTACAGCTGTTGTAAATCAATTTGGAACAGCAGAACAAAAGGAAAAATACCTTCATGATTTAGCACAAGGTAAGAAAATTGGTGCTTTTGGATTAACAGAGCCAAATGCTGGTACAGATGCTGCAGGTCAACAAACAACAGCAGTAGAAGATGGTGATAATTACATATTAAATGGTCAAAAAATATTTATCACAAATGGTGGAGCTGCAGATACTTTCATAGTTTTTGCAATGACTGATAAATCTAAAGGACTTAAAGGAATTAGTGCTTTTATAGTAGAGAAAGGTTTCAAAGGATTCTCAATTGGTAAAGTTGAGGACAAAATGGGTATCAGAGCATCTTCAACTACTGAATTAGTTTTCGAAGATTGTGTTGTACCTAAAGAAAATCTTCTTGGAAAATTAGGTAAAGGATTCTCTATTGCTATGAAGACTCTTGACGGTGGAAGAATTGGTATTGCTGCTCAAGCGTTAGGTTTAGCTCAAGGAGCATACGATGAGTGTATTAAATATATGAAAGAAAGAAAGCAGTTTGGTAGATCAATTGCTAAATTCCAAGGATTACAGTGGATGATTGCAGATATGAACGTTAAGATAGAAGCTGCTAGATTATTAGTATATAAGGCTGCTTACTTGAAAGATAAGGGTCTTCCATTTAGTGCAGATGCAGCTAGAGCAAAACTTTATGCGGCAGAAGTTGCAATGGAAGTTACAACTAAAGCGGTTCAGATTCATGGTGGATACGGATATACTAAAGAGTATCCATTAGAAAGAATGATGAGAGATGCTAAGATTACTGAGATTTATGAAGGGACTTCTGAAGTTCAAAAAATGGTAATCGCAGCTCATGAATTGAAATAGGAGGGCTCTAATGATGAAAATAGTTGTTTGTATAAAACAAGTTCCAGATACTACAGAAGTAAGGATTGATCCAGTTAAAGGTACTCTTATCAGAGATGGAGTACGTTCAATAATGAATCCAGAGGATAAAAATGCATTAGAAGGTGCGTTATCATTAAAAGATACTAACGGTGCACATGTAACAGTAATTACAATGGGACCACCACAAGCTGAGGCAGTATTAAGAGAAGCTATGGCTATGGGAGCTGATGAAGGAGTTCTTATTTCAGATAGAGCTTTTGCAGGAGCAGATACATTAGCTACTTCTTACGCATTAGCTGAAGCAATAAGAAAATTAGATGCTGACATAGTATTTGCAGGTAGACAAGCTATTGATGGAGATACAGCTCAAGTAGGTCCAGAAATTGCAGAGCATTTAAATATGCCTCAAATCACTTATGTTGAAGAAGTAGAAATTATCGGTGAAGAATTAAAGGTTCAAAGATCATGGGAAGATGGTTATGATATCATAAGAGTTAAAACTCCAGTTCTTTTAACAGCTATTAAAGAACTTAATTTCCCAAGATACATGAACGTTAAAAATATATTCCAAATATTCTCAAAGGATATTATAAAGTGGAATGCAGATGATTTAAATTGTGATAGAACAAAAATCGGATTAAAAGGTTCTCCTACTAAAGTTAAGAGATCTTCTACTAAAGAAACAAAAGGCCAAGGGGAGATCATAAATGCCTCTCCAAAGGAAGCTGCAGAAATAGCGGTAAATAGATTAAAAGAGAAACACTACATTTAAGGCCAAGAGGAGGGGAAATTATGAACTTAACAGATTATAAAGGTGTTTGGGTATTTGCTGAACAGAGAGATGGAGAATTACAAAAGGTTTCTTTAGAATTATTAGGAAAAGGTAGAGAAATCGCTGATAAAATAGGAACAGAGTTATGTGCTGTATTATTAGGAAGAGACCTAGATGATATGGTTAAAGAATTAGGAGCTTATGGTGCAGATAGAGTTATCGTTTGTGAGCATGAGTTACTACATCACTATACTACTGATGCATATACTAAGGTTATATGTGACTTAGTAGAAGAGAAGAAACCAGAAATTATGTTTGTTGGTGCTTCATATATTGGAAGAGATTTAGGTCCAAGAATTGCATGTAGAGTTGAAACTGGATTAACAGCTGACTGTACAGCACTTGATGTTGAAGATGAGACTAATAATCTTCTTATGACTAGACCTGCATTTGGTGGTAACCTTATGGCTACAATTATATGTGCTGATCATAGACCACAGTGTGCTACAATTAGACCAGGGGTGTTCTCAAAGCAAGAGAGAGATGAAAATAGAGAGTTTATTACTGAAAAATATAATGTTGAACTAAGTGAAGATGATATTAGAACAAAGGTTGAAGAAGTTGTTAAGGTTGCTAAAGAAGTTGCTGATATCACTGAAGCAGATTTCATCGTTTCAGGTGGTAGAGGAGTAGGTAACGCTGAAAACTTCAAGCTTCTTGAAGAACTTGCAGGTGTTTTAGGTGGAGTTGTTGGTGCTTCTAGAGCTGCTGTTGATAACGAGTGGATTGATAAGTCACTTCAAGTTGGTCAAACAGGAAAAACAGTTAGACCACAAATATATATAGCTTGTGGTATCTCAGGAGCTATTCAACATTTAGCTGGAATGCAAGATGCTGACTTTATCATAGCTGTTAACAAAGATGCAGATGCACCTATGATGAAGGCTGCAGACGTTGCTCTTGTTGGAGATTTGAAAAAGATCGTACCAGAGTTAATCGAGCAAATAAAAGCAAGAAAAGAACAGTAGATAAAAACATAGTTGAGAGTTGAAAGTTGAGAGTGGAGAACGATGGATGGTTCTGACCGAAAGGTCAGAACCTACATTGTTATTATTTTTTAGACAAAAAAAGGGTTTTACTTATTCATCTTTAGATGAAATGTTGTATTTAAAATACAAGGTTTCATCTAAAGATGAAACGAGTAAATGCCTATTGTTCTATAATTGATAAAATGCAGTTTCTGCGTATGCAGAAACATCCGACGTTCTCAACTCTCAACTCACCACTCTCCACTTGTTTAAGGTTTTTTATTTTTCGATGTGCACACAGAGTGTGCAATAAAAAACAAGGGGGCTTAACTATGAAAAAGATTTGTGTATTAGGAGCTGGAACAATGGGAGCGGGAATCGCTCAAGTTTTTGCTTCAAAAGGGTATGAGGTTATTTTAAGAGATATTAAGGATGAATATGTTGATAAAGGAATAGCGTTCATTACAAAATCTCTTGATAGATTAGTTAAGAAGGAAAAGATAACAGAAGAGAAAAAAGAAGAAATTTTAAGCAATATATCAGGAACTACAGATATTAAGCTTGTAGATGACTGTGATCTTATCATTGAAGCTGCTGTAGAAAATATGGAAATCAAGAAAAAGATATTTAAGGAATTAGATGAGATTTGTAAAGAAGAAACAATTCTAGCATCTAATACTTCATCTTTATCTATAACAGAAATAGCGGCAGCTACAAATAGACCAGAAAAGGTAATAGGAATGCATTTCTTTAATCCTGCGCCTGTAATGAAACTTGTTGAAATTATTAAAGGAATAGCTACTTCAGATGAAACGTTTGAGAAGATAAAGGGATTGTCTGAAGATATAGCAAAAGAGCCTGTGGAGGTTGCAGAAGCACCAGGGTTTGTTGTAAATAGAATACTTATTCCAATGATAAATGAAGCGGTTGGAATATATGCTGAAGGAATTGCAAGTGTAGAAGATATTGATAGAGCTATGAAGTTTGGAGCAAATCATCCTATGGGGCCATTAGCTTTAGGTGATTTAATTGGACTAGATGTTGTTCTTGCTATAATGGATGTAATGTTAAAAGAAACTGGAGATCCAAAGTATAGAGCACACACATTATTAAGAAAATATGTAAGAGCTGGTTGGTTGGGAAGAAAGACTAAAAAAGGTTTCTACGATTATAATAAATAATGTAATAAATAAAAAACCTGCTGTCTAGGTAAACAGCAGGTTTTTATTATTAAGAAAATTCGAAATAAACAACAAGTGAAAAATGCGACGGATATATCAGCAGTGTCGTTTAAAATGAAGAGAGGAGAGGTAGGCGATCTTTGAGTTTGAAATTAAATCTCTAAAATCGTCAACAAACAAAAGTGAGATATTCAGAAGAATTTAAAAAGGCAATAATAAAAAAATCGCACATGAGAAGTGAATTATATGGAATTGAAAAAGAACGAGTTGAGCCTAGGAAAATATTAAAAGGAACAGAAATGAGCAAAGCCTTACAAGAGAATAAAGGGATTATTGAAGTTGCCACGCCCATAATAGGGAATCTGTATGATATGGTTCACAATACAGGGTTCTTAATAATTTTAACAGATAGAGAGGGCTGTATATTAAAAATAATGGGTGATGATAATGTTCTTAAAGCGGCGGAAGAATTGAATATGGTAACTGGAGCCTATATGAACGAAAAAAGTATAGGAACAAATGCTATGGGGACGGCAATAAAAGAGAATATGCCTATTCAGATATCGGCAAAAGAACACTTTATACAGGCATATCATAGATGGACTTGTTCGGCAGCCCCTATACACTTTGAGAATGAGATTATAGGTTCTCTAAACCTTACGGGATATAGCACAGAAGTTCACCCGCATACATTAGGAATGGTTGTAGCAGCAGTACAATCAATTGAGAGAAATTTGTCTCATGAGAAACTTCAAAAAGAATTAGTTGAGGCTTATTTATATATGGATAGTATTGTTAATTCCATATCACATGGTATAGTGGCAGTGGGCATGAAAGGAATAATAAGACATTATAATAAAACTGCACAGGATATGCTGCATCTTGAAGAAAAGAAACATGAACATATAAATATCAATAAAATCATAAGTGTATGGCCAGATATTTATGAAAAAATTAGTCAGGGTAAAAGTTTCATGTATGAGGATGTTTCATTTAACAAGAATAATAAATATAATATAAGTGCTAATCCTATATTTAATAATAATAAAGAACTTATAGGAGTGGTTCTTATAATCAATGAGATTCATGCAGTTATGAAATTGGTTAACAAATATTCAAATATGATTTCAAAATATACATTTGATGATTTGATATATAAGAGCAAAATTATGAAAGAAATAGTTGAGTTTTCAAAGGGAGTTGCGGATAGTCCATCTACAATTCTTATACAAGGAGAAAGTGGAACTGGTAAAGAAGTTTTAGCACAAGCAATTCATAATCACAGTAGTAGAGCCAATAATCCTTTTATAGTAATAAATTGTGGAGCAATTCCTAAAAATCTAATAGAATCAGAACTCTTTGGATATGAGGAAGGAGCTTTTACTGGAGCTAAACGGGGAGGAAGACCGGGGAAATTTGAACTTGCAAATGGGGGGACGCTTTTTCTGGATGAAATAGGGGAGATGCCCCTTGATATGCAGGTTAACCTTTTGAGAGTACTCCAAGAAGCATATATCAATAGAGTAGGTGGAGATAAATATATACCTATTGATGTTAAAATAATAGCTGCAACAAATAAAAACTTAATAGAAGAAGTAAATAAAGGGACGTTTAGAGAAGATTTATACTACAGATTAAGTGTTATTCCTATAATGATGCCGCCTTTGAGGGAGAGAAAAGCAGATTTACAACCTCTTATAGAGCATTTTCTAAGAATAAAAGCTAGGAAACTTAATAAGATGATTCCGTATATTTCACAGGAACATTTAGATGAAATTTATAGTTATGAATGGAAAGGTAATGTTAGAGAATTAGAAAACTATATAGAAAATATAGTTAATTTAGATGGGAAATCTACAATTAAAATTAAAAATATTGAAGAAGTTGATAAAAATATAACGGCGAGGGAAGTTAATAATCATAATATGTATTTATGTACTTTAGAAGAACTAGAGAAAAAAGCTATAATTTCATGTTTGAAGGAATATGATAAAAACATATCAAAAACTGCTAAAATTTTAGATATAAGTAGGAATACATTATATCTAAAAATGAAAAAGTATGATATAAATAAATACAATATGTCATAAGATTGAGTGAAAATTAACAACATATGTCCTAAAACATTACAATGTATGGTTTTAGGACATATGTTGTTTCTATTATGTATTAAAAAAGTACACATTGAGGTTGAAGGAAAATTTGATATGATAAAGTAAATTAAAATATGTCAGAAATATACCATTACATATGGTGAAAATGGAAATATAAAGCTGATAATTGTTAATAATTAAACAGGATAGTGAAAAATATATCAAATTAAAAGTGTATCGTAAAAAATGGCATGAAAATTGCTTTAGTTATAAGTATATTGAAAAAGAAATTTATTTTATTGGAGGAATTTATTATGAATAGATTTACATTACCTAGAGATATATATTTTGGAGAAAACTCTTTAGCAGTTTTAAAAGAATTAAATGGTAAAAAAGCAATTATTGTTACTGGAGGAAGTTCAATGCAAAAGTTTGGATTCCTTCAAAAGGTAGAGGCATATTTAAAAGAAGCAGGAATGGAAGTTAAATTACTTGAAGGGGTAGAACCAGATCCATCTGTTGAAACTGTATTTAAAGGTGCAGAAATCATGAGAGAATTTGAACCGGATTGGATAGTTGCAATTGGAGGAGGATCACCAATTGATGCTGCAAAAGCAATGTGGATTTTCTATGAGCATCCAGAAAAAACTTTTGATGATGTTAAAGATCCATTTACAGTACCAGAATTAAGAAATAAAGCTAAATTTGTAGCTATTCCTTCAACAAGTGGTACAGCTACAGAAGTTACAGCGTTCTCAGTAATAACTGATTATAATAAGAAAATCAAATATCCTTTAGCTGATTATAATTTAACTCCAGATATAGCTATAGTAGATCCAGAGGTAGCAGCAACAATGCCACCAAAATTAGTAGCACATACTGGTATGGACGCATTTACTCATGCACTAGAAGCATATGTTGCTTGTAATAAATCATCTTTCTCTGATCCATTAGCAATGGAAGCTTTAGAAATGGTAAAAGAAAACATAATAAAATCTTTTGAAGGAGATTTAAAAGCTAAGGGAGAAATGCATATTGCTCAATGTTTAGCAGGTATGTCATTCTCAAATGCTTTATTAGGAATAACACATAGTATGGCACACAAAACAGGCGCTGTATTTAATATTCCTCATGGATGTGCAAATGCTATATATCTACCAGCAGTTGTTCAATTTAATGCAAAAGAGTGTGGAGATAGATATGCTAAGGTTGCTTCAAGATTAGGATTAAAAGGTGAAACACAAGGGGAATTAGTAAATTCTTTAGTTCAACTTATAAGAGATTTAAATAAAAAATTAAACATACCAGCTTCATTAAGAGAGTTTGGTGTAACAGAGGAAGATTTCAATAACAATCTTGAGTATATTTCTAAAAATGCTATAGTAGATGCTTGTACTGGTTCTAACCCTAGAAGTATATCTGTAGAGGAAATGATGGAAGTATTTAAATGTGTATTTGAAGGAAATGATGTAAACTTTTAAAAAATTCAGATTTAAGGTTGACTAATAACAAAGAAAGTTTTAAAATGAAGGTAGAAATATGAATTGTAAAATTTAATATTTGTGGATGAGAGCTGTTGGAGATATCCAAATACTATGTGAGTATTCTGGGTAACCGAAGAAGAAAGTGGTAAGTGTGCTTAACTTATTGCGAAACTTTCAGGTTTGTAACAATAGTTTGACACGCCCCTGGAGAGATTCTATTAATTAGGACATCGAAGGAGGAACTTACTTGAATTTTTAGTGAGGAAACTTTCAGATAAAAGGACAGGGTGTAGAAGCGTATGGGATAACTATATTTTCTACACCTTGTTTTTGCGCCTTTAGGATGAAATAGACAAAAATTGTAACAAAAAATCAAAAGATTTTATTATATAAGTATTTAAGTTTTCTGCTAATTTTATGAAGGTCGAATTAAAAGTATTTTTATTGGAGGAGTTATTATGTACAGAATCGTTAAGAAGAAACAATTGTCAGAAAAGATTTTCCTTATGAACATTGAAGCACCAAGAATAGCAAAGTCAGCATTACCAGGACAATTTGTTATTATTAAGTTACATGAAAAAGGTGAAAGAATACCGCTGACAATTGCAGATTACGACAGAGAAGAAGGAACAGTTTCTATAGTTGTACAAGCGGTGGGTGGATCTACTCAAAGAATGGAGACTATGAACGAAGGCGATCATATAATGGATATAGCTGGTCCTTTAGGAAAACCATCAGACTTCATTGAAGAATTTGAAGAAATGAAAGATAAAAAAATTCTTTTTGTTGCAGGTGGAGTTGGTTCTGCTCCTGTATATCCACAAGTTAAGTGGTTGCATGAGCATGGAATGGATACTGATGTAATAATTGGTGGTAGAAGTGCGGATTTAGTTATTCTTAAAGAGGAAATGAGTAAAGTTGCTAATGAAGTTTATGTTGCAACTGATGATGGTTCTTTAGGTATGAAGGGTAGAGTTACAGATATGATAGATCACCTTGTTAAGGTAGAAGGTAAGAAATATGATCTTGTAATAGCAATCGGTCCATTAATAATGATGAAGTTTGTAGCTTTACAAACTAAGGAATTAGGAATTTCAACTGTAGTTAGTATGAATCCAATAATGGTTGACGGAACTGGTATGTGTGGAGCATGTAGAGTTACTGTTGGTGATAAAATAAAGTTTGCATGTGTAGATGGTCCAGAGTTTGATGGTCACTTAGTTGATTTTGATGAGGCTATGAGAAGATCAACAACATACAAAGAAAAAGAAAAACTTCAACAGTTCAAAGCTGAAGAATGTCAATGTCACAGGGGGTAATGATATGATATTAGAGAGAATTAAAGTTAGAGAGCAAGATCCAAAAGTAAGAAGTACAAATTTCGAAGAAGTTTGTTTAGGATATAATGAAGCAGAGGCTGTAGAAGAAGCAAAAAGATGTTTAGGATGTAAATCAAAGCCATGCGTAAGCAAATGCCCAGTAGCTATTGATATTCCTGAATTTATAAAATACATTAAAGAAGAAAACTTTGAGATGGCTTCAGAGGAATTATTTAAGCATACTTCACTTGGAGCAGTTTGTGGAAGAGTATGTCCTCAAGAAGTACAGTGTGAGAGCAAGTGTGTTCTTAGCCATAAAGGTGAAGCGGTTGCTATAGGGAAATTAGAAAGATTTGTAGCAGACTGGCATAGAAAAAACAAACCAGCTTCTACAACAGTAAGAGAGAACTCGGGTAAAAAAGTAGCGGTAATTGGAAGTGGACCAGCAGGATTAAGTTGTGCAGGTGATCTTGCTAAGAAAGGTTTCGATGTTACTGTATTTGAAGCGCTTCATGAACTTGGAGGAGTTTTAACTTATGGTATTCCTGAGTTTAGACTACCAAAAGAGATAGTTAAGCATGAAATTAACAACCTTAAGAGTATAGGTGTTAAGTTTGAAAAGAATGTTGTTTTTGGTAGAACAATTAACTTCCAAAGCCTTGAAGAAGAAGGATTTGAATCTTTATTCATCGCATCTGGAGCTGGTCTTCCTAAATTCTTAGGAATTGAAGGAGAAGGATTAAATGGAGTATTCTCTGCTAATGAGTTCTTAACTAGAGCAAACTTAATGAGAGCATTTGACGATGAGTATGAGACACCAATGCAAATAGGTAATAAAGTTGCGGTTGTAGGTGGCGGAAACGTTGCAATGGATGCTGCAAGAACTGCACTTAGACTTGGAGCTGAAGTATACCTAATCTATAGAAGAACAGAGAAGGAATTACCAGCAAGAGTAGAGGAAGTACATCATGCTAAAGAAGAAGGAGTTAAATTCGTATTCTTAACTAATCCAGCAGAAATTACAGGTGAAGATGGATGGGTTAAAGGCGTTAAATGTACAAAAATGCAATTAGGTGAGCCAGATGATTCAGGTAGATGTCGTGTTTCTACTATAGAAGGTAGTGAGCATATAATTGAAGTTGATTCTGTTATCATGGCATTAGGAACTAGAGCTAATCCAATAATCACAGAATTAAAAAATGACTTAGAATTAAATGAATGGAATAATATAAAAGTATTCAACGATAATGGAAAAACATCAGCTAAAAACACTTATGCTGGTGGTGACGCTGTTACAGGTGCTGCTACAGTAATATTAGCAATGGGTGCTGGTAGAAAATCAGCTCAAGAAATAGCAAATAATTTAGCATAAGATAAATTATAAATTTAAAGGCAAGAGTTAATAGCTCTTGTCTTTTTAATTTGCTAAAAAAGCTCAATTTCCGTGTCAATAAGATTCTCTATGCTGTTCGTTTGCTTTGTTCCTTGAACTTGAACTTTTTTAACAACTTAAACTCTTTAATAATGAAAAATAGAAGTCCAAAGGTGAGAATTATTGTTCTCGCCTTTTCTAAAGTGTAGGTATTTTCAATTGTATATGTTGTCAAGTGATAAAAGTTATTATATAATAAAAAGAGTTAATCAAATGAAGTCGTAGTGATAGTAACAATTGAAAAACTTATTAAACGAGAAAATGAATACAAATGTGTAAAAATGAAATTAAACAGGAATTAAAAGAGCGTAGTTGTACAAACTAATAAAGATTATTATAAGAGACAATAATAGATGTTAGGAAATTATAACTTATAGTGGTTAGATATTAGAAAATTTATTTTTAATAATAGTTAGGAGAAAAATGGCAATGAGCACTTATAGAGAAATTGAGATAAATGGAGAAGATATTATTATTAAAGAAGTACAAAATTTTGATTTAAAGGATATCTTTGATTGTGGTCAGGCATTTAGGTGGAATAAGACTGAAAGTGGTAGCTATATTGGAGTTGCCTTTGATAGAGTAATGGAAGTTAAGAAAAGAGGAAATGATGTAATATTATACGATTGTTCAATGGAAGAGTTTAATAAAACATGGAGAGAGTATTTTGATATTGATAGAGATTATAGTGAGATAATTGAAAAATTAAGAGTGGATGAGACTTTGAAGATGGCTTGTGAATTTGGAAACGGAATAAGGATATTACAACAAGATCCATTTGAATTAACTATATCTTTTATTATATCAGCAAATAATCAAATACCAAGGATAAAAAAATCTATAGAGCGAATAAGTGAGAGATGGGGAAGAAAGATTTATTATAAAGGAAATGAATATTTTACTTTTCCTACAATTGATGAGTTAAAGGAAGCAGAAGTACAGGATTTAGAACAGTGTGGTGTTGGATTTAGAGCAAAATACATATATGAAACGATACAAAAGGTTCTAATTGATAAAGAAATATTAAACACCATAAAAGCTTTTGAGGATGATGAATGTCATAAAGGATTGGTGGAATTTAAGGGTATTGGACCAAAAGTTGCAGACTGTATTATGTTGTTCTCAATGGGGAAATATTCAGCATTTCCGGTAGATGTTTGGGTTAAGAGAGCCATGATGCATTTTTATGTGGCACCGGATGTAACCCTCCCTAAAATAAGAAAGTTTGGAAGAGACAAATTTGGAAATTTAGCCGGATTTGCTCAACAATATTTATTTTATTATGCAAGAGAAAATAACATACTATAGAAAACATAGTTGAGAGTGGTGAATGGAGAGTTGAGAACGAATGATATTTCTCTTCGAGAAATCTTAATATTATTGAGCCTTTGACAATAAATGGTTTACTCGTTTCTTATTAAGAAACTTTGGATGTGAAATACAATATTTTATCTAAGGATAAAATGAGTGAAAACCTCTTGTTCTAAAGAACAATAAGATGTAGTTTCTGCGTTAGCAGAAACATCCTACGTTCTCAACTCTCAACTATCCACTCTCAACTAAAAAAGGCACGAATGTGCCTTTTTTTATACTATTCCTTGATCCATCATAGCAGTAGCAACTTTCGTGAAACCAGCAATGTTAGCACCAGAAACGTAGTTTCCTTCAATTCCGTATTCTTCGCAAGCTTCTTTAGCAGTTTTGAATATGTTTTTCATGATGTTTTGAAGTTTAGAATCAACTTCTTCAAACGTCCAGTGGTATCTCATGCTGTTTTGAGCCATTTCAAGAGCTGAAGTAGCAACGCCACCAGCGTTAGCAGCCTTAGCGGGTGCAACTAATACTCCTTTTTCGATAAAGTAAGTTACGGCTTCATTGGTGCAAGGCATGTTAGCTCCTTCGCCAACTGCTAAACATCCATTAGCAACAAGCTTTTCAGCGTGAACTAATTCAATATCGTTTTGAGTAGCACATGGAAGTGCTATATCACACTTAATATCCCATATGTTTTTGCATCCTTCAACAAATTTAGCTTCTGGATGATAATCAACATACTCTCTTATTCTTCCTCTTTTCTCAATTTTAATCTTTTTGATTGTGTTTAAGTTGATTCCGTTTTCATCAACTACATAACCCTGAGAATCTGACATCGCAATAACTTTACCACCATAAGTTGTTACTTTTTCATTAGCGAATATAGCCACGTTACCAGAACCAGATATTACGATTCTCTTATCAGAGAAATCATGTCCATGAGCTGCTAGCATTTCTCTAACAAAGTAGATTAAACCGTAACCAGTAGCTTCAGTTCTTACTAAAGATCCGCCGTAAGATAAGCCTTTTCCAGTAAGTACGCCACCTTCATAACCGTTTCTAATTCTCTTGTATTGACCAAACATATAACCTATTTCTCTTGCGCCTACACCAATATCTCCAGCAGGTACGTCAATATCTGGACCTATATGTCTGTATAACTCTGACATAAAGCTTTGGCAGTATCTCATAACTTCTAAATCAGATTTTCCTTTAGGATTAAAGTCAGAACCACCTTTACCGCCTCCAATTGGAAGACCGGTTAAAGCATTTTTGAATATTTGTTCGAATCCTAAGAATTTAACAATTCCTAAGTAAACTGAAGGGTGAAACCGTAAACCGCCTTTGAAAGGACCTAAAGTGCTGTTAAACTGTACTCTGAATCCTCTGTTGATTTGTACCTCTCCCTTATCGTCTACCCATGGTACTCTGAACATAATTTGTCTTTCGGGCTCAAACATTCTCTCTATTATTTTAGCTTTTGCGAATTTAGGGTATTTTTCAATAACAGGTTCAATAGAGTGTAATACCTCTTCTACAGCTTGATGAAACTCTGCTTCTCCTGGATTGCGTTGTACAATCTGTTCTAATATTTCGTTAATTTTGCTCATTGGAATTCTCTCCTCCATTCAAATAATTATAAATAAATCTTAAGATAAACATATTTAAGATTATTATTCCTAAAATCGCGATAAAAAAAATTAAAAATAAATTCTGTGGCAAAATATTTATAATAGGATCCGTTTTGGAATCTAATAACCAATAATCGTTGTTAAAAATAATCATATGCATTAAATCAAATGCAAAGTCAAACTGCAATATTGCTGGCGCTGTAAGCAAGAGTACAACAAAAATCAATATATTTGATGAGGTTTTAAGAAAGGTGTAATTATTCTTAAAATTCTTGAAATTCTTGAAATAAATCATCGTGATAGTCGATATTAAAGAAATAACGAATATGTACAAAATTTTCCAATATACATTTTTTACCTCTATAAAATGTATTATACCATTTTCAGACGATTGAAAGTTAGGTAAATTAAAAATTTCATAATTCCTTTGCGTAATAAAATCTATCATATAATTATAATTATTGATTAGAGTGTCATAACTCATATTTTCAGGCAATGAAATATTTAATATTTTTATAGAGAGTGGATATATAAATCTAGAATTAAATATAATTATTATTGATCCTGATATAATTAAAATACATAATGATATTGAAATAAACCATGAGTAAAAATATTGTTTTTTTGAATTTTTCACATAAATCTCTCCTACCTAATTTAATCTCTTTAGGAAGTATGTCCATTTTACTTATAAGTATTCAATTCAAATTAAGTAGGTAATGCTATTTCAGAAATATTTTTAGTGTTATTACTATATATTATTTTAGAGTGAATGAAAATATTTATAAAAATATATTTTTTATATCAAAGAAAAGAATATATAAATAAAGTTTATAATAGATTAAGGTATAAACTTAATAAAAATATAATTTATAGAAAATAAAGGAATTGTGAGAAAACAGAAGAAATTAAGCCAAAACTTTAGATATTTATTAATAAATGAAGGATATACATAGGATTAAGACTTTGATAAAAATAGGAGTATTAATTAATATATAATTATGTTAGCACTCTATTATATTGAGTGCTGATTAAAGTGGAACTATAAGAATAATGATTTAAATTGTAAATCTTATATAAAATTAAGAGTTTTTGATTACAAAATTATAAAAAAGTATAAACTATTGCTTAGTTATCTAGTATAATAGATATTGGTGCTATAGGTTGAAAATAATAATAATTCTATAAATTATCATATCACCATTAATAAAAGGAGGTTATACACTATGCAAATTAGACCACTTGGAGACAGAGTTGTAATTAAAAGAATAGAGGCGGTAGAGACTACAAAGAGCGGTATAGTTCTTCCGGGCGCTGCTAAAGAAAAGCCACAAGAGGCTGAAATAGTTGCTGTTGGACCAGGAACAGAAGATGTTAAGATGGAAGTTACTGTTGGGGATAGAGTATTATTCTCTAAGTACAGTGGAACAGAAGTTAAAATTGAAGATAAAGAATATATTATTTTAAAACAAGAGGAAATACTTGCAGTTATTGAAAAATAATTAGATTTTATTATAGTAGGAGGGAATTAAAATGGCAAAGACAATTCTTTTTGATGAAGAAGCAAGAAGAAATATGCAAAAAGGTGTAAATACATTAGCAGATACTGTTAAAGTTACATTAGGACCAAAAGGAAGAAATGTTGTTTTAGATAAAAAATTCGGTTCACCATTAATCACTAATGATGGTGTTACAATAGCTAGAGAAATAGAGCTAGAAGATCCATTTGAAAATATGGGAGCACAGCTTGTAAAGGAAGTTGCTACTAAAACTAACGATGTTGCAGGAGATGGAACTACTACTGCTACATTATTAGCGCAAGCGATAATAAGAGAAGGTTTGAAAAATGTTACAGCTGGAGCTAATCCAATGTTAATTAGAAATGGTATTAAGATGGCTGTAAATAAAGCTGTAGAGGAAGTAAAAAAAGCATCTAAGCCAGTAGCAGGTAAAGAAGATATTGCAGGGGTTGCTGCAATTTCAGCTGGAGATGAGGAGATTGGAAATCTTATTGCTGATGCAATGGAGAAAGTGGGCAATGAAGGTGTTATCACAGTTGAAGAATCTAAATCAATGAGCACTGAATTAGATGTTGTTGAAGGAATGCAATTTGATAGAGGATACCTAAGTCCTTATATGGTAACTGATGCTGAAAAAATGGAAGCAATACTAGATGATCCATATATGCTTATAACTGATAAGAAGATTAATAACATACAAGAAATATTACCAGTTTTAGAGCAAATCGTTCAACAAGGTAAAAAGCTTATGATAATTGCTGAAGATGTTGAAGGAGAGGCGTTAGCTACTTTAGTTGTTAATAGATTAAGAGGTACTTTTGTATGTGTTGCAGTTAAAGCGCCAGGATTCGGAGATAGAAGAAAAGAAATGCTAAGAGACATAGCAGTGCTAACAGGGGGAGAAGTTATATCAGAAGAGCTTGGAAGAGACCTTAAAGATGTAACAATCGATATGTTAGGAAGAGCTGAAAGTGTTAAGGTTTCTAAAGAGAACACTACTATCGTAAATGGTAAAGGTGATAAGAATGCTATTGCTGAGAGAGTACACATTATCAAGAATCAGATAGAAGAGACTACTTCTGAGTTTGATAGAGAGAAATTACAAGAGAGACTTGCAAAGCTTGCTGGTGGAGTTGCTGTTATTAAAGTTGGTGCGGCTACAGAAACAGAGCTAAAAGAGAAGAAGCTTAGAATTGAAGATGCTTTAGCTGCAACAAAAGCTGCAGTTGAAGAGGGTATAGTTGCTGGAGGAGGAACAGCTTACGTTAATGCTATTGATGCTGTAAGTGAACTTACTCATGAGGTTGCAGATACTCAAGTGGGTATAAATATTATTGTAAGAGCTCTAGAAGAGCCAGTAAGACAAATAGCTACAAATGCTGGTTTAGAAGGATCTGTTATAATTGAGAAGGTTAGAAAGAGTGAACCAGGAATTGGATTCGATGCTCTTAATGAAAAATACGTTAATATGCTTTCAATGGGAATAGTAGACCCAACTAAAGTTACTAGATCAGCATTACAAAATGCTGCATCAGTTGCGGCAACATTCTTAACTACAGAAGCTGCTGTAGTTGATATTCCAGATAAAGACGTACCAGCAATGCCAGGTGGTCCTGGAATGGATATGGGTGGAATGTACTAAGAACACATATAAATATAAGCTAAGTTTGGTCTTATGACTAAGCTTAGCTTTTTTTTTACTAAAGAAATGGTGGATATAAGCCCTTGCGAATCAATATTTAGAAAGCTTATACAAAATGCTAAAAAGAGTTTTATTTAAAGTGAAGAAAAGTGTTGACAAATGGTGATAACTTAAATAGAATAGGTAATAAGTTATTTAGGCGAAAAATAAAAATACAATATATTCTCATCATATAATCCTCGAATAAGGCGGGGAAGTTTCTACCGAGTACCGCAAATTCTCGACTATGAGTGAGTAGGTTTAAGAATTTATTATGCCTAGTTCACTCAATTGTGAACTAGGCATTTTTTTTTATTCTGTTCACCTTATTCCTTTGTGATGAGTAACTCATATAAACAATATTGATTAAGGAGAGTGTGAAAAATGGCAAAAATTTTAAAACAAGCTTATACATTTGATGATGTGTTATTAGTACCTAATAAATCTGAGGTTCTTCCAAAGGAAGTAACACTTAAAACTCAATTAACAAAGAAGATTACTTTAAATATTCCAATTATGAGTGCAGGTATGGATACTGTAACTGAGTCAAAGATGGCAATTGCGATGGCTAGAGAAGGTGGAATAGGAATTATCCATAAGAATATGTCTATTGAAGAACAAGCAGCAGAAGTTGATAGAGTAAAGAGACAGGAGAATGGTATTATAACAAATCCAATATATCTTTCACCAGAAAATACTATTCAAGATGCTGAAAATTTAATGGCTAAATATAGAATATCAGGTGTTCCAATAACAGAAGGAACTAAACTAGTAGGTATACTTACAAATAGAGATTTAGCTTTTGAGACGGATTATAGTAAGAAAATTCATGAAGTAATGACAAAAGAAAATCTTGTAACAGCTATGGAAGGAACAACTATTGAAGAAGCTAAAGTTTTATTGAGCAAGCATAAGATAGAGAAACTTCCACTTGTAGATGCTGATTTTAACTTAAAAGGACTTATTACAATAAAAGATATACAGAAATCAATAAAATTCCCTAATGCAGCTAAGGATGAAAGAGGTAGATTATTATGTGGAGCAGCTGTAGGGATAACTGCTAATATGATGGAGAGAGTTCAAGCTCTATTTAATGTTGATGTTGATGTTATAACACTGGATACAGCTCATGGACATTCAAAGGGAGTTATTGATGGTGTTAGAAAAATTAAAGAAAATTATCCAGAACTTCAGGTTATAGCAGGAAATGTTGCAACAGCAGAAGCTACTAGAGCACTTATAGAGGCTGGAGCAGATTGTGTTAAGGTTGGAATAGGACCTGGATCAATATGTACAACAAGAATTGTTGCTGGAGTAGGTGTTCCACAATTAACAGCAGTAATGGATTGTGCTGAAGAGGGAGAAAAATACGGGGTACCTGTTATTGCAGACGGAGGAATCAAATACTCAGGTGATGTGGTAAAAGCTTTAGCAGCAGGTGCTAAAATTGCAATGATGGGGTCTATGTTTGCAGGATGCGAAGAAGCACCAGGAGAAACAGAGATTTATCAGGGAAGAAGCTACAAGGTATACAGAGGAATGGGATCATTAGGTGCAATGGCTAAAGGAAGCACAGATAGATACTTCCAAGAAGGAAATAAGAAGTTAGTTCCAGAAGGCGTTGAAGGAAGAGTTGCATTCAAGGGATCTGTAAGTGAAACAATTTTTCAACTTCTTGGTGGAATTAGATCAGGAATGGGTTATTTAGGAGCAAAAACTCTTGTAGAAATGGCAGAAAGCGCAAGATTTGTTGTTCAATCATCTGCTGGATTAAAAGAAAGTCATCCACATGATATAAATATTACAAAAGAATCACCAAATTACAGAATGTAGTGGAGGAAAAATATGAATAATGAACTAATATTAGTAGTTGATTTCGGTGGACAATACAATCAACTTATTGCAAGAAGAGTAAGAGAAAATAATGTTTATTGTGAGATAGTTCCATATACAAAATCATTAGAAGAAATTAAAGCTAAAAATCCAAAGGGAATAATTTTTACAGGTGGACCAAACAGCGTATATGGCGAAAATACACCACAGATTGATGAAGCTATATTTGAATTAGGTGTTCCAATATTAGGTATATGTTATGGGGCTCAATTAATGTCTCATAAATTAGGTGGAAAAGTAAGTTCTGCTGATAGAGAGTATGGAAAAGCTGATATAGAGTTAAATACAAATTCACCATTATTTGAAGGTATAACAGAAACTCAATGTTGGATGAGTCATACAGATTATATAGAAGTAGCACCAACAGGTTTTGATATAATCGGGAAAACAAATAAATGTCCAGTAGCTGCTATTGGTAATGATGAAAAGAAGTTATATGGAGTTCAATTTCACCCAGAGGTAGAGCATACTTTATTCGGAAAACAACTTATAACTAATTTCATATTCAATGTTTGTAATTTAAAAGGTGATTGGTCAATGTCATCTTTTGCAGAAGAAAAAATAAAAGAAATAAAAGAATTAGTTGGAGATAAGAAAGTATTATTAGCATTATCAGGTGGGGTTGACTCATCAGTTGTTGCTATGCTTGTACACAAAGCAATCGGAAAAAATTTAACATGTGTATTTGTTGATCATGGATTACTTAGAAAAGATGAAGGTGACCAAGTAGAAGAAATCTTTGGAAAGCAATTTGATCTTAACTTAATAAGAGTAAATGCTAAAGAAAGATTCCTTGGAAAACTTAAAGGTGTAAGTGATCCAGAGCAAAAGAGAAAAATCATTGGTGAAGAGTTTGTAAGAGTTTTTGAAGAAGAATCTGAAAAATTAGGAAAGATGGATTTCTTAGCGCAAGGAACTATTTATCCAGATGTAGTTGAAAGTGGAACAGATACTTCAGCTAAGATTAAGACTCATCACAATACAGCACTTCCAGAGGACATGGCTTTTGAATTATTAGAGCCATTAAGAGAATTATTCAAAGATGAAGTAAGAGCTGTTGGAGAAGAGTTAGGAATTCCACATCACTTAGTGTGGAGACAGCCTTTCCCAGGACCAGGACTTGGAATAAGAGTTTTAGGTGAGGTAACAGAAGATAAGCTTCATATAGTAAGAGAAGCAGATGCAATACTAAGAGAAGAAATTGCTTTAAATGGACTTGAGGGAAGCATATGGCAGTATTTTGCTTGTTTACCTGGCATTAAGTCTGTAGGTGTTATGGGTGACGAAAGAACATATGCTCACGCAGTAGGAATAAGAGCGGTAACATCTTCAGATGCAATGACTTCAGAATGGTCAAGAATTCCATACGAGGTATTAGATACGATTTCTAGAAGAATAGTTAATGAGGTTGAAGGAGTAAACAGAATTCTGTATGATATTACTTCTAAGCCGCCTTCAACTATCGAGTGGGAGTAAGCAACATAAAACCGCAACACCTTATAAATTGAGGTGTTGCGGTTTTTTTGTTTTAGCATTGATATTAAATTGATATTAAAATAGAAAATTAAAGTTTCTAATAAAATTCAGGAAATGTTTTTCTGTATCTTTCTGAACTATCTGGCCAATTTATTTTCCACTCATAATATTCTTCTTGAGTAATTTCATTATTCTCAAGGGCTCTTTTTTTGTCATACCACTCTTCTAAATAATAATCGACTGCTGTAATTGATAAATTAATGATTTTTTGATTTTCGCCTTCTGGGGTTGTATACTCCTCAGCTTGCATTTTTAGTTGATTATATTCATCTAAATAAATTAGCGTATGAATAATTTCCTCAGTTTTGGTTAAAGTCGGAGCCATTAAATAGTCAGGGTTCACTTTTAAAACCGCAGCTATTTTTATTATGACAGCTTCTTTTGGTACTCTTGTTCCAGATTCATACTGAGCCATACGTACGTCAGCGGTTTTATCGTTGAAACCTATGGCAAGGCCTAATTCTTTTTGAGTCATATCTCGTTTTACTCGTATTTTTTTAATCTTATCTCCAATAGCCAAATCATTACCTCTTTCCAATTAAGCATAAATATATATTTAAGTATACTAGATTGAAAAGAAAAATCAATAATATTAAACAAAAAAGTTTAATAAATAGTCGAAAACCACTTGACATAAACAAAAATGTTTAGTATTATTCAAACATACTAAACATTTTTGTTTAGTTAAATTTGACTTGCAGGAGGTAGGCATATGGAAAAAAGCATCTTCATACACGCTAAAGAAGTTGCAAAAGAATTAAGCATTTCAGAAGCACAGGCTTATAAGTTAGTGAGAGAAATGAATATTAAGTTAAAGGATAAAGGCTTCTTAGTTATATCTGGTCGTGTAAGTAGAAAGTATTTTTATGAAAAAGTATATGGGTTAGAGGGAGGAGTGCTTTAAATGTCAGCATATAAGGATAAAAAAACTGGTAAATGGTATGTGTTTTTCTATTACCGTGATTGGCAGGGGGAAAATAAAGGTAAAACAAAGCGAGGTTTTGCAACTAAACGTGATGCACTAGAATGGGAGAGAGAGTTTTTACAAAAAAGCAGTGCTAACTTAGATATGAGTTTTTCAGCATTTGTAGAAATATATACTAATGATTTGAAAAGTAGATTAAAACAAAACACATGGATGACAAAACAAAATATAATTGAACAAAAAATCTTACCATACTTCAAGGATAAGAAAATAAATGAAATTAAGCCTGCAGATGTAATCGCTTGGCAAAATGAAATTATGAAAATATGTGATAAAAACGGTAAGGTATATTCACCAACGTATCTCAAAACCATACATAATCAGCTCAGTGCTATTTTTAACCATGCTGTAAGATTCTATGAATTAAAATCTAATCCAGCTCGTAAAGCAGGTAATATGGGTAAGGAGAAGACAAAAGAGATGCTATTTTGGACTAAAGAAGAATACTTGAAATTCTCTGATTCTATGATGGACAAACCCATATCATTTTATGCCTTTGAGATTTTATATTGGTGTGGTATTAGGTTAGGTGAACTCCTTGCTCTGACGCAGGAAGATTTTGATTTTAATAAGAGTACAGTTAGAATTAATAAATCATATCAGCGAATAAATTGTACAGATGTTGTAACAGAACCTAAAACGCCTAAGAGTGTTCGAATCATAAAAATGCCTGACTTTTTAACAGAAGAAGTAAAGGAATATATTAAATCAATATATGGTATTAAACTTAAAGATAGATTATTTCCCATTACTAAGAGTTATCTCCACCATGAGATGAATAGAGGAAGTAAAGAACAAGGCATTAAGAGAATTAGAGTGCACGATTTGAGGCATTCGCATGTATCGTTACTTATTGAAATGGGATTCTCTGCTGTAGCTATTGCTGATAGAGTAGGTCATGAAAATATTGATATTACTTACCGATATGCTCATTTATTTCCTTCAAAACAAGTAGAAATTGCAGATAAATTGAGTATAGAAAGAGGTAATGACAATGAAAAAAACGTTAGATCCTAAAAATCGATGGCGTAGTAAAACGGTATCCTTTAGAATGTCACCAGAAGAAGCAGAGCAGCTCGATAGTCTGGCTCAATTATCTGGGATGACTAAACAAGCTTATATAATCAATAGAGTGTTGAAAAAGGATGTTGTTGTCAATGGAAATCCACGTGTGTATAAGGCTTTACGCAATCAATTTCAAGTAAATTATGAGGAACTTAAGAGACTTGAAAAAATAAGTGATGATAACACAGAACTTTTAGAACTTATACTTTATAGTTCAACAATTCTTAAAGGGTTAAAGGAGGGTGTAAATGACTAAGCGTTTAGAAACTATAACAGGAGAGAAGTTATTTGAACTGGAGTTAAAAGAATCAAGAGTAATTATTGAAAATATATTACCATCGGGATTACATATACTTGCAGGTAGTCCGAAGATTGGCAAGTCATGGCTAGTGCTATGGCTTTGCCAAATGATTGCAACAGGAGAAACAGTGTGGGGTTTTAAGACAACAAAGGGGAAGGTGCTATATCTTTGCTTAGAAGATAAATTACCGCGTATTAAAAGCCGTTTGATGAGCATTACGGAAAATGCTAGTGAAGCTACAGCCTTTGCAACAGAAACATTGCCACTTGGCGGTGGATTAGTAGCCCAGATTGAAAATTATATCATCAATAACCCTGAAACCATGCTTGTGGTTATTGATACACTTCAGCAAGTAAGAACCCTAGGTTCTGATAATATAAGTTATGCCAATGATTATAAAGATATCAGTGCACTAAAATCAATTTCTGATAAATATGATATTGCTATAGTATGTGTTCATCATCTTAGAAAAATGAAAGATGATGATCCATTTAATATGATTTCTGGATCCATGGGTTTAAGTGGTAGCGCAGATGGGAGTTATGTTTTGGTGAGAGATAATAGAATGTCTTCCAAAGCTAAATTATTTATAACAGGTAGAGATATACCAGATACAGAGCTTAGACTTGAATTTGATAAAGTTAATTGTTTATGGAAACTTATAGAACATGATGCTTATGATGAGTTTGAGAATGATGAACCAATTATAAGAGCGATTTGTGATTATATTAGAGAAAAGAAAAGCTATTATAATACATCTACCCATTTATTAAGTGAACTTGCTAAATGCGGTTATAAAGAGGAAATAACACCAGCAACATTATCTAAGAAGTTGAGGTCTCATGCTGATATTCTCAACGAAAAATTTAATATCTACATTGAATTTATTAGAAAAAGTGATAAACGTATTCTTTCAATACGTGACGGTAATGACACTAATGACAGTAATATAGCCTAAGATTTTGTCGTCATGACGGTAAAAGTGCTAGATATAAAACCGTCATGCCGTCATTGGGAGGAATAGAAATGGCACTTATTAAATTTGGTAAAAAAGAAATTAAAGCACTAGAAAATAAAAATGAAATGTTAAGAAATGAAATAGAGAAGATAAATAATCAGTGTGAGAATTTAAATGTTTTGGTTATTGAAAAAGATAAAGAAATTGTTTCTATTCAAAATCAGATTAGAAAAATTAAAGGTCAAGTAGGGGATATTGAAAAGATAAAAAATGAAAACAAAGTCTTACGTAATATCTTAGAACATTCAAGTCGCCATACTAAAGCAACAGTAAAGAATTTAGAAATGATAGCGAGACTAAAAGCTGAGGGGAAATCATATAGAGCAATTGCCAAGGCATTAAGTGAATCAACTGGAGATGATTTTGCCCACTCAACAGTCAGTTATCTTTATGCAAAATATATAAAAAATAGTGTACAGGGGAGCTGAACAGTACCACTACTTTAGTAGTGGAGCAAGCTTCCTATTGGTATAGCCAATAGATTGTAAAGTGTGGGGAATCCCCACGCCCCTTTATGAAACCCCTACATAGAGAAGTGAATGGAGATATTAATTTAAAAATATAAAAATGGTAATTACCTTCCGGTGATTGTTAGTGAAACAGACAAAGAAATATATTCCTATAACGAAAACGACACATGTGGAGACAGTAATAAAGCTTAACTTAATATAATAAAGGAAAATTAAAGAGTATTTCAAGTTTTAAGAGTAGAAAATTTTCTACTCTTTCTTATGACTAGTAAGTAGGAGGCATCTTTATGAGCTGTAGACCACCATTTACTATAGGTGATAAGAGTTTAGACTTGGTTGCCGATAGTATGGAAACCATTACGAAATTAACCATGATAGAGTTTCAGGCGCTATTCATTAAGAGAGAAGGAATAATAATCAAATTCCAGTTGTTGCATATGTATTGAGATAGTCGCGTGCTTACTAGCTACCACCTCGGAGAATATTCTTCTTGATGATAAACTTCTGTTAATTTTTGCATATGGGGCCTTACAAAAAAAATTAATGGAGCGGATAGGTGTATCTGCTCCATTTTTTCGTATTCAACTTGTCTGTTTTAACGCACTTTATATCTGTTATTTTTTTGCTTTATGAATCCGTGAAAGTACAGGTTAATGAGTTGTGACATGGCTTCCGAATCCTTGGTATTGATGATATCAGTATCAAATACCGCTTGGAATCCAGCATTAAAGGCTTCACTGAATGCATACAGTATATCGTTGCTGATACCTTCGTCAATATAACCTTGCTCTTTTCCCTGTTGATAAAAACCATACATCAAATCTTTGAGTTTTTCATTGAACATCTTCGATACGGCAGAGTTGTTTTTTGAGAATACTTCCTTGAGGAAATCTCCTTTCATCATATCTAAAGAAGACACTTTAGCCATTATGATATGATTGAGTTTTTCAAGAAAGTCCCCATCTTTTTCAATCATACTACTTGTATTTAGGATGATATTCTCATAAATATCGCTTACCACACTTTCAATTAAATCTTCTTTTGATCCAAAATATTTATAGATAGTAGCCTTAGATACGTTTGCACGTTCAGCAACTTCATCAACAGATACCTTCTGTGTCCCATATTGGTTGCAAAGTTCATATGTCACTGCTTTTATCTCTGACATTTTCCTTAGTTTTCTTTTTTCGTGTCCATTCATATGTGCCTCCTGTATTACTTATCATTATACTGTAAAAATGGTAATTAATCAATATTTATAAACTTTATAAACTTTTTAGTTCAAAAAGTTGACAAAGCTTAAAAATGGATATATTATGAACTTAAGAAACTGATTTAGTTTAAAAAGTATGTAAAAGGAGCGGTTTATGAAACAAAAAATTAATGAGTTCAAGAAATGGGATACGCATCACCATATAAGCCCACCATTCTTCGAGGAGTTTATCATTAAGAATGGAAACAAGGATGTTTATGGATTGCCTCATGCTAAATGGTCACCAAAATTGATGTTAAATTGGATGAACAATATAAACCTAGAAAAAGCAATATTATCATTTTCCTTGCCAGGTATTTATTATGGGGATATTGCTGAAACCAAAGCAATGGCAAGAAAGTGTAATGAGTATATGGCGGAACTCATCAAACAATATCCTGATAGACTTGGGGGATTTGCTACATTGCCGTTACCAGATCCTAATGCTTCTATTGAAGAACTGAAGTACGCCCTAGATACGTTGAAGTTAGAGGGACTTGGTCTACTAAGTAATGCAGGTTATAAATACTTTGGTGATGAAAGTTATGAACCGTTTTGGGAGGAAGTTAATAAAAGAAAATTGGTTGTGTATGTACACCCTGTACAACCTGAAGAAGGTGTTAACTACACATTACTTAACTACACTTATTACCTTAAGATGGACACAACCAAAACGATAGTTGATTTCATGAGAAGTGGCTATCATAAGAAATTCCCTGATATCAAGTTCTTTCTTTCCCATGGCGGGGGGGTAATGCCAAAAGTTATGATGTCAGCACTGAAGGGGTTGGAAAAAGAGAATCCCAATATCATGAATGAATTTGAAGCGTGGCGTAGTCAACTATTTGCTGATACTGCTCTGGTTGGGTACCCGGATGAAATGCTCCCAGAAGTCCTGAATTTCTTTGGAGCCAATCATGTTATATTTGGTACCGATTTATGTTGGGCACCAGACAAATATAAGTATTTTGTTCAACAAATTTCGCAACTCGATCTTTCAAGAAGTGCGTTTGAGAATCTTTATTCAAACAATGTCAAGGCAGCATTTACTGACAAGAAAATACCTTTCAAACCATTGAATGTTCAAGTGACGGCACGGAAAAGAAGCATAGGGACTGTTAATCACCACGTACATGTGAATCCTAAGAAAGTGACAGAGTTCGTGACAGATAAGTTGGGGAGAACATTGGATATGAATGTTAAGGATTCTGAAATCATGGAGAAACACAATAATGCTATGGTTTCAATGGATATCCCAGAATTATGGCAACTTCCTGCAAAAGAAAGACGAGAAGCACTGAAACTTTATAATCAGACAATTGCCATGATGAAAGAAGAAGCAAAATCTAAAGCAGGTGTGTTTGCAGCAATTGACTTGGATGACCCTAAGTATAGTCTTGAAGAAATAGAATATTGTCTTAAACAGCTAGATATGGATGGTGTATGTCTCTACGTAAAAATTGTAGGTAAAAATTATGGAGAGATGTTTGATGAAAAGTTGCTTGAAAAGCTAGAAAAAATTAATGTTCCAGTTTTGATTCACCTTAAAGACTCTAATGCAAAACCTGTTCTAGATTTCAATTATCATGACAGCCTTTCCTATATGTACAGCTTATTGTATTTGGATAAACTTGAACATATGAAAAAAGTCAATTACATCCCGACTCATACTGACGGCTTGTTGGATTTCCTTGCAAGAGCGTCGAACAGCATGTATTATATTGACCCTGAAACACACAAACCAAGAATCGGGAAAATAATCTGGGAGCTATTGATTAAAAAACGTGAAGTTTTCAAAGACTATGTTAAAGAATTAAAACATGTATACTGATTTCTCATTGTATAATAGAAATTAATGTCATGAGTCGTTTGAATTATTTCAGAGAATAATCATTTGAAAAAAGTAAGAAAGAATAAAGGATCTTACCGGGGTATTAATGAAGGTAGGATTTTACCGGAACATAAGTACGTATTGTATGAACTTCATAGCTTATCTGGATGCAGTTGTAAAAATAGTAACTAAAATATGGAATGTAAAAACAAGTTTTGTGATGGACTTGGTCTTGATAAACTGAAGTAGTTACACCTTGTTATAGGTTGATTTTTCATATCAGCCCTATAAATTTGAAAGTTATGGGGATGTTGAAAGTATGAGTAGTCATCAACACTCGACACATGTGGAGACGGTAATAAAGCTATATAGAGTGGAGTCGAAAACGGCGATTTTATAAGGGGAATTGTAACACTAGAGTATAGTAAACTATGTTGCGGATATTGCTTAATAAGGTGTAAGTATATTATTAAAGAATGCTGACGAATGTGATTTTATTATTGTTGGTAAAGAGAGCTTTTATATTTTATCTTGTGATATTAATTTGATATTAAAAAATCCACTACCATTAAATAATATAAATAAAATACCTAAAAAAAGTACAAAAAACAAGCAAACACTAAACAAAAAAGTTTAACAAACTCTTTGGTTTATCGAGTGGGAATAAGAACTGGTGATACACTGAATAAAATATAATAATTATGTAAGGTTAATAGGTGGTTATGATTGCTTAAAATCATAACCACCTATTTTTTCTTTATATATTGAAAAATTTCCTAAAGAAATTATCACGTGTAAAACACGTATGTTTATTAATTTGTAATTAATTCTCCAATCATTTCATCTGTTAGATTAATTCGCAAGTTTTGTGCATAACTTTTTATTAAATGTTTTTGAATTTGTGTTGAAACTCTTTCGTCATTAACCGTATAAACGAAAAGGGTTATTAAATTAAGTTTTTCTCCGAATTCACTTATGTACATGCATTGCCTCCCGTATTATCTTTAGTACTATTACATAATACGAAGTTCATAGATGGGTTTTAGGGGGGGGCAAGAGTGGTAAATAATACTAAAAAAAATACCTAATATTAGGAGTGATTATTTTCAGTAGTAGGTAATAATGAGTACAATTTAAGTTTTTTTATTATTAATATAGGACTTGCATCATATAATTAATATCATGAATCTTTAAGAGAGGGGATTAAATGAAAGTGAAAATTATTGCCCGTAGTAGGTATGACTATCTTGAAAGTGTAGTAAATGAATGGCTACATGAAAATAAAAATTTAGAAATAATAGATGTTAAATATGCAGCTGGAAATCAGTATCCCACCGACCCTGAATATTCTGCAATGATTATATACAAAGACGGTAGGGAATAAATCTCATCAATTAACAAATAAGCCTTTCAAATAATATAAAAAATATAGTAGAGGGGATTAATCATGGATAAAGAAAAGATATTTATAATTAATTACTTCAATAAAAATGACATGAGATGGTACGAACAGGAGAAGTATAAAAGTAGGGAGAAATATATAAATACCATAACAGGAGCAACTAAACAGTTATTAAAGATGTGCTTAAATGTGTAAAAACATATATAAATGTATATTTTAAAACAAAAGCTCCCTATGTTCGTAAAGAGCATAGAGCGATAGGAATAACCTATCCAAAACTCCTTTAATTGCTGGAAGTCCCTAAAGTTAATTGAACCACAACGTAAGAATGAAATAAGTCTAAGCGTGATGGTTACGAAAGTAGAAAGAATAAATTAGATGGCATAAGGTTAAATCCTAAGTGCTTATACAATGGGTAATCAGCAGGGAAGTCCCGAAGAGGGAAACCTTCAACGACTAGAGAGGAATCTCGTACCTACAAGCGTGGGGAAATGGGGAGCATCCTTAATGGATGGTGATATAGTCTGTGCTTATGTGAAAGCATAAGAAGTTCATAAGAGAACTGCATGAGAATTAGCGTGCTCATGTGAACACTCTAAAAAATGTACAAATGTAAAATTAGATAATTTGTAAACAACCGTATTTTAAAGTTTTGTAAATGAATGCTTAATGAAAAAGTATATAAAAACTAATTGTTTTATTAACTTTTCATAATCAAAGATAAACGAAATAACTAATTGAACGTTGTTCTTTTTCAACTTTAATTATTTATTAATTTCTTTAGAAATAGTTATTCTTTTTATGTTATTTTAACTTATATCCATTTTAAATAGTACCTTGGAATATTTATATTTTTATTATAATTATGGTAGAAAAGTGTTGTGAATTGGGAATACTATAGGTATGATGAAAATATTCAAAAGCGTGGTGATTAATAGTGGATAATATAGTTAAAACCGTAAAGCAACATTCATATGAATTAGATGAAGAAACCTTGAAAGAGTTATTATTCATAGGAAATCAATTCAAGAATGTTAAGAATTACGTCTATTCAAGATATAGTGGTATTAATAGTATTTCACTATTGTCAAACCCACGGCAAATTAGAGATGAATGGACAAAATCAAAATTTGCTCAGCAGTGGAAATTACCTGCTCGTTATTGGAAATTAGCATTAAGTGAAGCTATGACTAATATAAAGTCTGAATGGAGTAATATCAAAAGAAGAATTAAAGAACAATGCAAAGTAAATGATAATTTAACTAAAAAAGATAAACATTATATAAACTATATTCTTAAATCAAATGAATTATATCACAGAATACTTACACATAAAGATTATGATATTCCAAGTAAATTCAAGGATATTGATTTGAATTTTAAATACTTAAATAACCTTATTAGAAGATATACTAGAAAATATAAGGGGAAGATACCCTATTCTTATAAGTTAACTACTTTTTCAATAGACACAGGTTTATATTCATATATAGATGATGGAATTAAAATAACCTGTACTAAAAAAGGTAAGAGATTACCTATTAAACTAACAGATAGTAATAAATATGATAGAACTTTAATAATCAAAGTAGTTGAAAATAAAATAGAAGTTCATATTCCTTTGAAAATTAAAACTAAATATCACAAAGATTATGATAATATAATAGGAATAGATAAGGGATATAAGTATTTATTTGCAGTATCAAGTGGTAAGTTTTATGGTGAAAATCTCAATGATTATTTAAGCAAAGAAACTGAAAGGTTGAATGAAATTAATACTAAAAGAAATAGGTTCTATGCTTTGTATAATCAACATCTAGAACATGGGAATATTACAAAGGCTAATAGTATATTACAAAATAATTTAGGTAAAGTAAAATGTAATCACAATAAATTAACTCATAATGAAACAGTTAAATCTTATATAAACCATTCAATAAACAAATTGATAGATACAGAAAAGCCAAAAGAAATAGTTATGGAACAATTAGACTTTGTTAATTGGAATGGAAAATATCCTAAATCTGTTAAACGAAAGCTTTCAAGATGGATAAAGGGATATATAAGAGAAAGACTAGAATATAAATGTGATTTTAATAATATTAAATATACTTATATCAATCCCGCTTATACAAGTAAATTATGTAGTAAATGTAATAGTTTTGGAATAAGAAAAGGTGATGTGTTTACTTGTCCTAAATGTGGAGAAATTCATTCTGATTTAAATGCTAGTATTAATATTTTAGATAGAAAATATGATAAAGAAATTAGTTTATATATAAATTATAAAAAGGTTAAAAAGATTTTAGAAGATAGAGCTAGTTAAGAGTCAAAAAGGATATTTAATCACAAATATATGTACCTCATAAAAATATGAAGCATATATTTTATCAGAAATGAGGGTTAAATATATCTTTGATTATAAAACTTTAAAATACGGTTGTGGGAGATTTAGTTAGATGAATAAATGGACTGGCTCAACCAAGGCTTTAAACTATCGCTAAGATAGAATAAGTGCGAATTATCTAATTTGAGTACATTTGTACACATTTTTAGAACCAGAGCAATATAATTCATTGGAAGAAGCAACTAAAGCAAAGACCGATTTTTTAAAAGAAACAAAAGCAAATAATGATCAAGGGAAAGTAGAATCTGGTAAATTAAAAGAGGTAGAAGATTATCAAGAGAATCTAGCAAAGTTAGAAGATGTTAACCTTGAAGAGGAAGCTGAATTTGAAGAAGAAATGACTCAAGAACAGAATGCTAGAGGGAAAAGTGAAGCATAAAAGAGAAATAACTCTTTTATGCTAACTTTTTTTATTAATTCTCCATAATATAGTGATAAAATGCAAAGATTAATATTGACAGTTGAATTAGTGAAAGAAGTAATTTAAGAGTTGAATTAATACTAGAAAATATAATTTACAAATAAAAATTAAAAAAAACTTTAAAGTATTCGCATTAATGTGGCATAATATAATAATGGGAAAAAGATTATATGAAATGGAGGAATTTAAATGAAAAAAGTATTATCATTGGATATTAAAAATTGTTCTGAATTTCTAAGAGAACATGAAGTTAAACAGATGCAGCCAGCAATCTCAAGTGCGCATAAGTTACTTCACGAAGGAAATGGACCTGGAAATGAGTTTTTAGGATGGGTTGATTTACCTGTTAATTATGATAAAGATGAGTTTGCAAGAGTGCAAAAAGCAGCTGAGAAGATTAATAGTAACTCTGATGTCCTTATAGTTATAGGTATTGGAGGATCATATCTTGGAGCAAGAGCTGCAATAGAGATGTTAACTCACAGTTTCCACAACAATCTTCCAAAAGACAAGAGAAATGGTGTTGAGGTTTATTTTGCTGGAAACAATATTAGTTCTACATACATACAAGATTTATTAGAAGTAATCGAAGGAAAAGATTTTTCAGTGAATGTTGTATCTAAATCAGGTACTACTACTGAGCCTGCAATCGCTTTCAGAATCTTTAAAGAGATATTAGAGAATAAATATGGAAAAGAAGGTGCAAAGGAAAGAATATTTGCAACTACTGACAAGACTAGAGGGGCTTTAAAACAATTATCAGATGCAGAAGGATATGAAACTTTCGTAATCCCTGATAATGTTGGTGGAAGATTCTCTGTGTTAACTCCAGTTGGACTTCTTCCAATAGCAGCCGCCGGTGTTGATATAAAAGCTATGATGGATGGTGCTGCAGCAGCAAGAGAAGAGTTTAGTAATGAAAACATTGAAGAGAATGATTGTTATAAATACGCTGCAGTTAGAAATTGTCTTTATAATAAAGGAAATACTACAGAAATAATGGTTAGCTATGAGCCAAGACTACAATACATGTCTGAGTGGTGGAAGCAATTATATGGTGAGAGTGAAGGAAAAGATGGAAAGGGTATTTTCCCTGCTTCAGTTGTATTTTCAACAGATTTACACTCACTAGGACAATATATACAAGATGGTGTAAGAAATATTTTCGAAACAGTAATAAATATTGAAAAACCTCTTAAAGAGATGACTATAAAATCTGATGAGAAGAATTTAGATGGATTAAACTACTTAAGTGGAGAGACGATTGATTTCGTTAATAAGCAAGCGTTCTTAGGAACTACATTAGCACACGTTGATGGCGGAGTTCCAAACTTAGTGTTAAATATGAGTGAGATATCACCATTCAACTATGGTTATTTAGTATACTTCTTTGAGAAGGCATGTGGAATAAGTGGATATGTTCTTGGAGTTAACCCATTTGACCAACCAGGCGTTGAAGCATATAAGAAAAACATGTTTGCACTTCTTGGTAAAGAAGGATTTGAAGAACTAAAAAAAGAACTCAATGAAAAGTTAGCTAAATAAATAGTATAAATATATTTTATTTAAATCAAATTCAACATATTCTGAAGAATTAAGAATAAGAACAATATTTGTTCTTTCTTCATTCTTCTCTATTAATTGATTTATTAGCTGTTCATTAAAGGAGGGTATGGATATGAGAATCATAATAGATGGAGACGCATGTCCTTCAAGAGAAGCAATTGAAGGGGTAGCAAAAGAATATAATATAGAAGTGATTATATTCTGTACAATAGACCATATGATAAAAAGCAATTATTCAGAAGTAAGGGTTGCTGATCGAGGTTTTCAGAGTGTTGATATGAAAGTTATGAATGAAACCAAGAAGAATGATATAGTTGTATCACAAGATTATGGTGTTGCTGCAATGGTCATGCCAAAAGGAGCTCATGCCATCAATCCTACTGGAAAGTTATACACTGAACAGAATATTGACACCCTTCTTATGAGGAGGCATGTAAATGCGAAGGTGAGAAGAGGTGGGGGCAGGATAGAGGGGCCTAAAAAAAGAACGAAGATAGATGATGAAAGACTTAAAAGAAATCTTATAGAAATAATAAAGAAGCACAAGGATAATTAATCCTTGTGCTTTAGCTTATATTTCTTCTTCTTTTTCAAAAAATGATGTATCTATAGCGCTATTTGGGCAGAATGGGAATAGTTCAGCATTTATTGTCTGCTCTATAATTGGATAAGGATTGTTTTTTTTATCAATAGTTATATGCTTTTTTTTATATGTGTAATTTCCATCATATTTATCCATTAGTACACCTCCAAAATTTGTTCTCTGTTCTTTGATATTTGTTCTTTGTAATTATATATAGTAGTCTTTGCAGAATTTTATTTTATATGATAAGAATGTGTTAATTAGTGTATAGGAGAGTTGTTACATATAATGGGAATATAGTATAATTAGAGTAAGGAATATATGTCGATTTTTATATGGGGGTAATTATGGACGAAATAAGATTAAATATTGTTCCAGAGAAACAACAATTTCAAGGAAGAAATATTAATATTGAAGTAATAAATGATATTGGAGAAGATCTTGAATATAAATTTCTCATTGGGCATGAAAGTAATTGGGAAACAGTAAGGGAGTTTTCTATAGATAATACGTTAAAATGGAGATTTGATAAAGCTGGGGATTATTTTATAATGGTACAAGCTAGAAAGCAGAAATCTAATCTAGCATTTGAGTATGTTACAAGAAGTCATTACGAGATTTTATACAAAGAAGTACCATTCCGCATGGAAGAATTCAATGTTGATAAGGACAAGCTTAAAGTTGGTGAAAAGTTATGCATATCAGCGAGAAGTAATAGAAATGATGCGGTATATAAGTATATGATTAAGGATGATAAGGTATGGAAAACATTAAAAGATATGACTAAAGATGGTGATATCCAATATCATTTTACTACTCCTGGAGTTAAAGAGATTTCTTTAAAATGTTTCACAACAAAGGGAAATGGAAAGAAGTCAATAAGCTTGACAAAAAAGGTTGAAGTAGAGGCTAAGGAAGAACCAAGAATAAAATTGATTGAATGTTCTAAAAATAATCTTTATGTTGGTAGAAATATAAATTTTAATGTTAAGATAGATTATAAAGAAGATGATAATGTAGTATATAAATTTATAAAAGTTTACCCTGAGGGAGAAATAGAGATTCTTAGAGATTACTCTAGTAATAATAATATTACTCTTGTTGAGGAATTAAAGGGCGAGTATGTGTTGATATGTTATATAAAGGATATGTTCTCTTTAAATGAGTATGATGATAGAGCAAAAATAGTTTATAGAGTGAAAGATGGGGAGAAGGTGCTTATAAAAGAGTTGACAACAAATCTTCAATCTCCACAAGAAGTTGGTACAAATATAAAAATTGGAGCTGTGACAAATAGTGATTCAAGATTGCTTTATAGATTTATGATTGAAAAGATTGAAGAGAAAAGGGTTCATGTGTGCAGCAAGATTAAGTATAAGGAAATTGAAGGGTTAAATAAAAATGAAATTCTGAAGAAGTTTGAAAATAATAAAATTCTTGATAGTGATTATATAGCATCTCCTTATTTTTTCTGGAAACCTGAGAAAGAGGGAAGATATAATATAAAATGTATTATTAAGAGAAAATCTTCTGAAACACCTGATGATATGAAGGAATTGGAGTTCGGTGTTAAAGAATTAGCAGTTCAGGATGAACGTATTGAAAAAGTAATCTTTAGTGAAGATATAAATAATATTCTCATTAACCATGAATTGAATATTAGAGTAGAAGGGGCAACACCTTGGATGAGCGAATATAGATTTATTATATTCAAGGATGATAAAGAAATACAGAGAACTGAATTTAGTAAAGATAATGAAATAGATTTTATTCCAAGGGAAGCTGGGGAGTTTAAGTTAGAAATTCATCTAAAAGGAAACAAGAGTAAAAAGGAATTTGACTCTAAAGAGGTTTTTATTTTAAATGTTAAGGCGTTTATACCGGGTAAGATAGAATATATCCTTTATGATGCAAGAGAATATTATATTCATGATAAGATTAATTTTGAAATTGTTGGAAATAAATCTAAGGAAATGGTTTATAAATATAATGTATATCTTAATGGGGTTCATGTTGAACAGAGTGATTATTCAGAGCATAGAGCGTATGATTTTAAGTTATTGAACAGTGGGCGATATAAATTTGAGTTCTTCTGTAAAAACATTAAGAGTGAAGAGGAACAGGATTATATAAAAAATCTTCACATCAATGTAATTGGAAACAGACCTATTACGGAGAGTTATATTAAGTGTGATAGAGAGAATATTAATATGCTTGATGAAATAACTTTTCAAGGGGAATGTAATATTAAAGAGAATATAATATATGAGTTCTATTTATATGATAATGATGGATGGAGAGTTCTGCAAAAGTATTCAGCAAAGGATTTCTTCACATTCATACCAAAGCAAGCTGGAGAATATAGAATTTTGATGCTTGTTAAGCATATCAATAATAATGGATCATATGAACATTATTGCATAAATAAATTTACTGTTAATTATTTGAATAGGCCTAATGTAAATGGGAAGTAATAAGAAATAACAGAGAATAAAGAAAAAATATTGCTGAGATTCTTTATTCTTCAGAATATATTAAATTTATTTAGAGTTAATATATCTATATATCCTTGATTTGTGATAAAATAAAAAAAGTGTGTCTATTAGATGAATTAGAATAGAGTAACGAAAGAGAGGTGTATCCCCTAAACCAAGGGAGATAAAAATGGAGAGATTAGATAAGATATTATCAAATTTAGGACGTGGTTCAAGAAAAGAAGTAAAAGCAATGGTTAGGAATGGATGGGTAGAAGTTAATGGAGTTACAGCTAAGAAAAGCGATATGAAGATTGATACAGATAATGATATCATAGTGGTTGATGGTGAAGAAATAAACTATAGAGAATTTGTGTATATTATGATGAATAAACCAGCGGGTTATATTTCAGCCACATTTGATAACTATCAGGATACAGTTGTTGATATTCTGGAGCCTGAACTTCAAGCTTTTGAGCCTTTCCCAATAGGGAGATTAGATAAAGATACGGTAGGTCTTTTATTATTGACTAATGATGGAAAGTTAAATCATAGATTGATTTCTCCTAAAAATCATATAGATAAGGTATACTTTGCTGATATTGACAAAGCTGTAGATGATACAGACGTAAAGGCGTTTGAAGAAGGGATCACACTTGAAGATGGATATAAGTGCATGCCAGGGAAACTTGAAATTTTAAAATCAGATGAACATGGTGCTGAAGTTATGGTGACTATTCAAGAAGGAAAGTTCCATCAAGTGAAGAGAATGTTCAAAACTAGAGGAAAAGAAGTTGTTTTCCTAAAAAGGATGGAATTTGGCGGCTTGAAACTTGATGAGACATTACCAGAAGGTGACTATCGAGAATTGTCGAATGCAGAATTGAAGATGCTTAAAGGGGAAGAGTAACATTAATTAATAATTTATTTACAAAATCGTTACAACAAAAAACGATAAAATACTTGTTTTTTAGCATTTAATTTTATATAATTAAGTTGTAAGGAAACAAAGAATTAAATAGCCCCCTTTTTAATTAGTCAAACAGTCTTTCCCCAAAGACTGTGAGTATAGATCGAACGGAAAAATCTATACTCAATCCCCCAAATTTCATACTCAAAAATAACGCAAACCCCAATGCGTTATTTTTTTTTATTCTTTATAAAATTGAAAAATTCTCCAAAGAAATTATCGAATGTAATACGCCTTTTGCTTAAATATCTAGAATATCGTGCACATATAGGAAAAAACTTTATAATATAATATTTTTTTGGTATACTCATGGAAGTAATATTATTCAATTAAAAGATAAAAACATAATTAAATGGTGAGAATGGGTATACTATTATATAGGTATATTTATTTATTTTATTAAAAGGATGTGAAAGGTTTGAGCATCAAAGGTGTATTAGTAAGTTTTATGAAAGAAAATGCATATAAGCCAATGAATGCAAAGGAATTGGCCAAAATCTTTGCTATAAGAAGACATGAACTAAAAGACTTTCAAAAGACGTTAGATGTTATGGAGAAGGAAGGTTTAATAGTTAAAAATAGAACTTCGCATTATGGGGTTCCAGAGAAGATGGGATTAATAGTTGGAATATTTGATGGAAAGCCAAAGGGCTTTGGGTTCGTTATAAGTGAAGATAGAGAAAGAGATATTTTTATCCCTATTTCTGGAGTTAATGGAGCTATGCATGGAGATAAGGTTATTGTAAAGATAACAAAGACTCCGATAGAAGGCAAGCGAGAAGAAGGAGAAATAGAGAAAATTGTTGAAAGAAAGATTACAAGTGTTATAGGAATATATGAAGATAGTAAGAATTTTGGATTTGTTGTTCCAGAAGATAAGAAACTACAGATGGATATTTTTATTCCTAAGAGTCAAAATATGAATGCTAAGCAAGGTCAGGTAGTAGTTGCAAAGATAACTCAGTATCCTAAAAAAGGAAGAAATCCAGAAGGGAAGATTACTGAGGTACTTGGATATAAGGGTGAGAAGGGAATTGATATACTCACAATTATAAGAAAATTTAATCTTCCAGAAGAATTTACAGAGAAGGTAGAGTCTTATGCAGAAGGTATTGAGGATAAAATACCTGAAGAGGAATTTGGAAGAAGAATAGATCTTAGAGAAAAGAAAATGGTAACAATTGATGGTGCAGATGCTAAGGATCTTGATGATGCGGTGTCAATTGAAAAAATGGATAATGGTAACTATAAATTGGGAGTTCATATTGCAGACGTTGCACATTATGTTAAAGAGAGAAATCCTCTTGACAAGGAAGCTCTTAAAAGAGGGACTTCAGTTTATCTTGTAGATAGAGTTATTCCTATGTTACCTAAAAAGTTATCAAATGGTGTATGTAGTCTTAATCCTAAAGTTGATAGACTTGCATTAACATGTATGATGGAGATAGATAATACTGGTAAGGTTGTCTCAAATGAAGTCTTTGAGAGTATTATAAAGACTAATGAGAGAATGACTTATAGTGATGTAACAAAGATTCTTAAGTATGGAGATACACAGCTGATTGAACGGTACGATTATCTTTATGAAGATTTCAAATCCATGGAAGAATTGTTTAACATACTTAATAAGAAGAGAATGAGTCGTGGAGCTATAGATTTTGATTTTGAAGAGAGTAAGATAATACTTGATAAATTAGGAAAACCTATAGATATCAAACCATATGAGAGAGAAGTATCTAATAGAATAATTGAAGAGTTCATGCTTGTGTGTAATGAAACTGTAGCTGAGTATATGTTTTGGACTAATCTACCATTTGTTTATAGAATACATGAAGAGCCAAATAGTGAGAAGTTGGGACGTTTTAAAGAGTTTGCTCACAATATTGGATTATTTATTAAACCAACTCAAAGTTTACATCCAAGAGTATTCCAGGAGATACTTGAAGAGGTTAAGGGGAAGAAAGAAGAAACAGTTATCAGCACTTTGATGTTAAGAACTATGATGAAGGCAAGATATGCACCAGAATGTTCAGGGCACTTTGGGCTTGCTGCTAGATATTATTGTCATTTCACTTCTCCAATAAGAAGATATCCTGACTTGATGATTCATAGGATAATAAAAGAATTCATAAATACAGGAATTAATGATAAAAGAGTAAATAAACTTAAAAATATAGTAGGTGAAGCAGCACTCAGATCATCTGAAAGAGAAAAAGTAGCTATGGAAGCTGAAAGAGAAGTTGATGATTTGAAGAAAGCTGAATACATGAAAGAAAGAATAGGAGAGGTTTATGAAGGAATTATCTCTTCTGTAACAAATTTTGGTATGTTTATTGAACTTTCTAATAGTATAGAAGGATTAGTTCATATAAGTGCATTAGAAGATGATTATTACATTTTCGATGAAAGGCACTTCTGTCTGATAGGGGAGCATACAAAGAATGTCTACAGACTTGGAGATGCTGTTAAGATAAGAGTTAGTAGTGTAGAAATGGATAACTATGATATATACTTTGAGCTTCTAAGTGATGAAGAAGATAATGAAGAAATAGAAGTAGTAGATGGTATGGAAGATAGAGGAATACTTGAAGGAATTGACGAAAGAGAAACGAAAGAAGAAGAGAAGGAAGCAATAGAAGAACCAATACATTAAAAAATAGTTGAGAGTGGAGAGTGGTGAGTTGAGAACGTAGGATGTTTCTGACTTTGGTCAGAAACTACACTTTATTGGTAATGGAACAATAAGGGTTTACTCGGTTCATTTAAATGAAACATTGTATAGACAATACAATGTTTTATCTTAAGATAAAATGAGTTAAAACCTCTTGTCCTAAAGAAAAATATGATGTAGTTTTTGCGTAGCAAAACATCCGTCGTTCTCAACTCTCAACTCACCACTCTCAACTAAAAAAAAGCACAAATGTGCTTTTTTTTAATCGTCGTGTGTTTGTCTTCCATCACCACTAATTGGAATCTCATTTCCTAAAAATGTAGGTTTAACATTGAAAAGAGATATTATAAAATCTTTAGTAGTGGCAAGATATTCTCTAAATTTATACTTGGGCATTCCAATGTATGATGAAGGCCTGTCAGCAGCAACTCCATATGCATCTATTCCTTTTTTTCTGGCTAGATAAATAGCTCTTGGAAGATGATATTTCTGAGTTACTATAACAGTGGATTTTATTTTGAATATATAATCGGCTCTGTACATAGAATCGTATGTACTAAAACCTGCATGATCTAAGAAGATGTTTTCAGGAAGTACATTATATTTAGATATAAGAGTTGATTTCATAGCACCAACTTCATTATAATCTTTTCTTCCATGATCACCAGTAAGTAGGTATTTCTCAGTACCGTTACTATTAGATACTATAGTAGCAGTTTTAACTCTATCATAAAGCATAGGAGATAAACTACCGTCAGTGTAAATACCAGCGCCGAGAACAATCATAGAATCGCTCTTAGGAGAATCTTCAGGTAGAACTATATATTTAGATGTTGAATTAATAACATACAAATTTATAGCACCTACAGATAAGGTTAAAATTAATGTTAATACAATAAAAATTGTAAAGAATTTTTTTGAAAACCAGCCAAAACCTTTTTTATCTTTTTTGTATGGACTGCTGGAATAACTTCGTTTATTATCTTGAAAATTTATCTTAAGTAGATAATCGTTTTCTAATGATGATTTCTTCATCAAAACCCCTCCGAATTGTTGAATGTAATACTAAAAAAATTTAATTAAATATAAAATTTTATTAAACAACATAATAATTATATTTTAATATCTTTTCTGGAGAATTACAACAATATTTGGTTAATAATTGATTTGTAATTACTTATTGTACGAATAATATAGCTATATGTCGATATATTATTCTGTGAGTTCAATATGGAGATATTCTAGATTTTTTATAGAAAGGAGTATTAAAATATTCTACCAAATATCTTTGAATTTAAAAAAATATAATGAGAGATTTATAAGGATTTTCTTGAAAATGAGGGCTGGACAGGCAACTAAGTAAGAAAGGAGATGACATAATTCATAAAATAGGTTAAAATATATCATAGAATAAGGAGGTGATATGATGGCTAAGAGTAAGAAACCATCAAATCAACTAGCTAGTAATAAGAAAGCTTTTCATGATTATTTTATAGAAGAATCATATGAAGCAGGGTTGGAGTTATTTGGTACAGAAGTTAAATCTATAAGAGCTGGAAAAGTACAACTTAAGGAAAGTTATGCTCAGATAAGAAATGGTGAAGTGTTCATGGTAGGAATGCACATTAGTCCATACGAGCAAGGAAATATATTCAATAAGGATCCTATGAGAGATAAGAAGTTATTACTTCATAAATACGAAATAGAAAAACTTATGGAATATACTTCTCAGCAAGGGTATACTCTTGTACCACTATCATTATATTTAGTAAGAGGAAGAGTAAAACTTAAGTTAGGTGTTGCTAAAGGTAAGCATAATTATGATAAGAGACAATCTTTAAAAGAGAAGTCAGCAAAGAGAGATATACAGAAACAGATGAAAGATGCGTGGAGATAAAATTTTTTTGGAAGTCTGTTCTAAGGTTCCCATAGAGTTGCTTACTATGAAGAGTTCGCATAATGTGGATTGAATTCATCATTGATTTGAAAATTTGAATGATGTACAATATGATTATAGCAAAGTAGGAACGAGCGTTTCTGGAAGTCACCTTGACATATTTGCTATTTGTGATATAATTATTTAGATTAGCGGAAAAGCTAAAAGTTTAGACAATTGAATATAAAATGTTGGAAGGTATAATCCTATGTTCAGTTTGCGAAGATAAGAGTAGCAACAATACATGGGGGCGTACATGGCTTTCGACGGGGATGTATTTTGTAAAGGAAGCGAGCTGAGGGAATCCTAGACCCTCATAAATAAACCAGGAATTAAATTTAAACGCAAACGATAATTACGCTTTAGCAGCTTAGTAGCTGCTCGTCCTTGGTAAGTAACCCGCGGCTTATCAAAGGACGTCAACTTAGCGGGGCACCGAGCTTAGCAAAGCTTTGAGCTAAGAACGGAACTAATGAAGCTACCGGATTTTCAATCCTGTCAGTAGGAGTGAAAATTGGGGAATCCCAAATTACTGACTGCGCTCGGAGATGCTTTTATGGGATTGTTTTCGGACAGGGGTTCGATTCCCCTCGCCTCCACCATTCAAAACCACGACATGTCGTGGTTTTTTTTATTTGATTTTTTTAGGAGAAATAGCGGTGAACCAAAACAGCCATATTCAATTGAATATGGCTATTCTAAGTATTTAATAATTTTCTTTAAATACAATGATAAACTCTGTATATTCATTATATTTAGAGTGTACATGTATATGGTGACCCAATTTATTACATAATTCTTTAGCTAAATAAAGTCCAAGACCTGTTGATTTCATCATGTTTCTACCCCTGCTTCCGGTAAATCCTTTTTCAAAAATTCTATCTAGGTCTTCTTTTTTTATTCCACAGCCAGTATCTTTTATAATTACTTTGAAAGTGTTATCTGTTTTCTCTCCTATGATAGATATTGAGTCATCAGATTCAGTATATTTTAGAGCATTACTTATTATTTGATCAAATATAAATAAAAGCCATTTTTTATCTGATAAAGCATAGTAGTTTACATTTTCTAAGCTAAGCTTTATTTTATTTGCAATAAAATATTTTGAGTATTTCCTGATTATCTCTCTTACTACCTTTTCAAGATTAACCTCTTGAATAAGAAAGTCTTTATGAAAAGATTCAAGTCTTGATAAATAAAGAACTCTTTCAACGGAATTCTCAATTCTTGTTACTTCATCATCTATTTTATCTAAAAGCTTTTCACATTCAGGAACTTGATTTCGTTCTATTATAATCTTTAGTATTGATATTGGCATCTTTATGTCATGTACCCATATATCCATAAATTCTTTGTTTTCTTTAAATTTATCAGTAGTGTTATTAATAATATCTTCAGTTTGTTTTTTGTAGGTTTTAATAAGCTTTAAGCATTGCTTTTCTTCATTATTTATTTTGAATAGGCTAACCTTATTAAGGTTATTAGTATCTATACATTCGTCTAACAAAGTCAAAAATTTATTCTTCCTAATATAACTAATTATTAAATACAAGACTAAGAAAAATATATTTAATATAGTTATATAGAATATGGTATCAAATAAAATTATATCTAGAGGAGAAAATACAATAACTAATATGGTAATGGTTAAAAATGAAAAATTGAAAATAAGTAGACCATACTGGTCTTTTAAAAAATCTATAAATTTCATAATGTCTCCTAACTACTACATTATTATGTAGCCTAAGCCACGTTTTGTTTCTATAAAGTTATCAAGACCGATTTGTTTCAAGCGTCTTCTTAGTCTATTTATATTTACAGTTAGCGTGTTATCATCAACAAACCAATCACTATCCCAAAGCTTCTTCATAAGTTTGTCACGACTAACTATTTTGCCTTTGTTGTTCATAAGTATGTTAAGAATTTTAAATTCATTTTTACTTAGTTCGATATTGTTATCTTTATAAGTAAGTGTAGCTATAGAGAGATCAAGGGTAACTTCATTGTGAGTAATTATATTAGAAGTGGATTCACTAAAGTTATAAGTTCTTCTAAGAAGAGCATTAACCTTTGCAACTAATACATCTATTGAGAATGGTTTTTGTATATAATCATCTGCTCCTAAATTTACTCCCATTATAACATCCATATTTGAATTCCTAGAAGAGATAAATATTATAGGGACCTTAGAGATTTTCCTTATCTCGTTGCACCAATGAAAACCATCGTAAAATGGAAGATTAATATCTAATAAAACTAGTTGAGGGGTAAAGCTCTTAAATTCTTCAATGATATTTTCTAAATCATTTATTTTATGAAGATTGTGTCCCCATCTGGTAAGTTCCTCTGCAATTTCATTTTTAAGGACAACATCGTCTTCAATTATCATTATCTTAAACATTTTTACCTCCATTTTTATTGTTCTTAATCTTAATATGAGATTTTTAATTATTATTATACTTTAAGGAAGCTTATAAATCTAGTAATCATGTTATTGGGAGAGTAAATACACATCAGAGTTAAGTTATATTACAAAAATGTTATATTGGTGTAATTAAAATAAATGGTAGCAAAATAATAATATATTTATAATAGCCTTATGAGTATAAACTAGGAGGTTCTTATGAGAGATATATTAGTTGTTGAAAATATAAAAAAAGAATATGGAAAAAAAGGAGCAAAGACTGAGGCTTTAAAAGGTGTTAGTTTTAAAGTTAGAGAAGGTGAATTTATTGGGATAATGGGGGCGTCAGGAGCTGGTAAGTCAACATTACTAAATATAATATCTACAATAGATACACAGACTTCAGGTGAAATTCTTATTAATGGAAAAAATCTTACTGAACTAAATCAAAATGAAATAGCTGACTTTAGACGTGATAATCTTGGGTTTGTTTTTCAAGATTCTAATTTATTAAACACACTTACTATTAAAGAAAATATAATGTTACCTTTAGCACTAAAAAATGAGAGTGTAGCTATTATAGAAAAAAGAGTGGAAGAAGTAGCAAAGACACTTGATATTCATGATACTTTAAATAAATATCCTTATGAAGTATCAGGAGGACAAAAACAAAGAGGTGCAGTATGTAGAGCAATTGTTACTAAGCCTGCTTTAATGCTTGCAGATGAACCAACAGGCGCGTTGGATTCTAAAGCTGCTAGAAGTTTATTAAACTCCTTTTCAAAGTTAAATAAAGAAACAAAAGCAACAATTCTTTTAGTAACACACGATCCTACAAGTGCGAGTTATTGCGATAGAATTTTATTCATAAAAGATGGAATTATATTTACAGAGATCGTTAAAGGAGAAAGTTCCAAAGAATTTTATCACAAAATATTAGACACAGTAGCTTTACTTGGAGGATGTGAAAGAAATGAATTTATTTAATGTATCCTTGAAAAATGTTAAAAACAGTATATCTAATTATGGAATGTATTTTATTTCTATAATATTTAGTGTATTTATTTATTTTACTTTTAAATCTATACAATACAATGAGGGTTTATCTACTTTAAGAAAATCTATGAAAAGCGGATTAAATGCTGCATCTATAGTTATAGTTGTATTTTCATTTGTATTCATGTATTATTCAAACTCATTTTTTATTAATAGACGTAAACAGGAAATAGGAACCTATAGTCTGCTTGGGATGAGAAAAACTCAAATAGGAAAGATATTTTTATATGAAAATTTTATAATAGGAATAGTTGCAATCATTTTAGGTATAGTATTGGGTTTTTTATTCTCTAAGTTGATGACAATGATTTTGGTTAAGTTTATGGGAGAGTACGTTGTAATAAAGATGAGATTAAGTGTTAGAGCAATCATTCAAACTGTAGAAACATTTGCTATTATTTTTATTATAATTGGGATAAGGAACTATTTTTTCATAAAAAGAACAAAACTTATCAATTTATTTAAAAAAGAAAAAGAAGTGGTAACAACCAATAAAACTATAGTAGTTATTAAAGGTATATTTGGAATAGGGTTAATAATATTGTCTTATATAATAGCTACTAGTGATATGTTAATAAGAGAAATTACAATGGCACCTATGATTTTAATAATAATAATTCCAGGTACATTTTTATTCTTTTCATCAGTAGTATCAATTATATTGAATATAGTTAAGAAAAATAAAATGTTTTATTATAGAGGAAGAAATTTAATTGCTTTTTCTGAGTTAAGTTATAAAATATCAAGTAATTCAAAAATTTTATCCACTATTGCTATTTTGGTTGCAACAAGTGTAACAGCTCTTGGGTTTTGTATATCCCTTTATTATGATATTGACAAGAATATAGAAGAGAATTATAAATTTAGTTATAATATAAACGGCCAAAATCAGACAGTAAATAGTGAAATAAATAATATATTAAATAAAAATAGAAAAAATCATATAGTTGAATTTGATAAGATTGTAGAACTTATAGAGAAAAAAGCAAAGTATGATTTAGTTTCAAAGAAAGATAAAATATCAAAAGAAAGAGGAGGAAATATACATCTTATAAAAGAAAGTGACTTTGAATGTATAATGAATCATCAAAATAGAGTGTATAATGAGTTGAAAAATAAAAATGATGTTTATTACATTTCTAATGAAGGAATGACATATTTTTATGAAAGCTTAGATAATCAACAAATTAATCTAATATATGAAAATCAGTCATATGTTATTAAGAAACATTACACAGATTTATTATTAAATACTCAAAGTACCTTCGATTTAGTAGTTATAAAGGATAATGTATTTAATCAGTATAAAATAAAAGATGAAATATATAAATTAAGAGTTATAGATATATCTAATGAACAGCAAGGGCTAAATATTGCTAGAGATATTCAGAGGATTGTTAAAGAAAGCATTCAATTTTATTATCCATTCAACTTCACTTCAAGCATTACAATGCGTAAGGAACTTTTAGAATTGTATGGGTTAATGTTATTTATAGGATTATTCTTAGGAACAATATTTTTATTGTGTACTGGAAGTATAATATTGTTTAAACAACTATCTAGCATTTATGATGATAAAGAAAGATATTTAATGCTTAAAAAATTAGGGGCAAAGAATAAGGATATTCAAAAGATGTTATCAAAGCAGTTAAAGATAATATTTATATTGCCATTAATGGTTGGTACTATTCATAACCTATTTGCAATGACAATTGTACAAAAGATCATACCAAGATCTATAACTTCACCAATACTAATAACATTGGGAATATATTATATTGGATATTTTATTTATTATTTTATTACGTTAAAATACGCAAAGAATATGATTATAGAATAAAGGGTGAATGGAAAAAGTGTAGCTGAGTTTAGTTACATTTTTTTTATAATTAATTTTAATGAGTAGCTTAAAGGGAAATATAACAAAAGTGTAATGGGGATGTAATGCAATAAAATGGTTTCAACTCTCTTCAAAATATATAATAAGCACAGAAGATAATAGGAAGAGGAGAATAGAAATTATGAAAAAATTAAACGGATTTCAATTAAAAGTTATTGCTCTAATAGTAATGTTAATGGATCATATGTACTTTGCGTTTCCAAAAGTATTTCCACAATGGTTTCATCCATTATCAAGGTTTGTAGCTCCACTATTTGCATTTTTAATGGTAGAAGGATTATTTTATACTAGAAATAAATTAAAGTATAACTTTAGATTATTTGTGTGGGCAGCATTTATGCATATAGTGAACAGTATTATAAATACAGCTTTTGTTTCAAAGGATGTTAGTATTCATAATAATATTTTTATGACATTAGCATTAGGACTTACAATACTTAATTTATTTGAACTTAGCAAGAATAGTAAAGGAATTAAAAAATGGGGATTATTAGTGGTAGCAATAGTTCTTGTGCCATTAGGGATATATGTTGAAGGTGGTATGAGCTTAATACCATTTATATTAATAACATATTTCTTTAGAACAAATAAGAAAAAAGCTATGATTGGATACGGAGTATTATTTGTACTTTTACTTGGTATAAGCTATGTGCCTTATGAGACACTTGAAATGACAATAAATATGTTAATGTTTAACTGTGATTTCTTATTTATTACGGTAGTTCCATTTATACTCTTATACAATGGAGAAAGAGGAGTTAACAATAAATTTAGTAAATATTTATTCTATGTTTTTTATCCATTGCATTTATGGGGACTAGCAATAATGGAGTTTGTGTTAAAATAATTATGAGCTTCAGAAAATACAGAATAGATTAGTGGATTTCGCAGAGTGCGATTCGCCTCCACCATTCAAAACCACGACATGATGTCGTGGTTCTTTTAGTTAAATATAAATTTACTTTGCTTATTCATAAATAGTATTTCATAATTTATGAGCAAATATACATTTGCTTTATATGAATAATTAATAATATTTTACAAAAAATAATACAAAAATACTATTAAGGTGAGATTATGAAAAGATACAGCCAAGATAATTCATATTTTAAAAAAATAGATACTGAAAGAAAAGCATATTGGTTAGGATTTTTATATGCAGATGGATGTATATCTGAAATAAGCGAAAATAATAAAAAAATAATAATACAATTACATCCAGATGATAAATATATTTTAGAAGAATTATTAAATGACATAAATTCAGATAGACCTATATATGTAAATAAAAAAGGATACGTTTCTATTAATATTGCAAGCAAAGAAATGGCAAATGATTTGATAAAATTAGGATGTGTACCTAGAAAATCATTAGTTTTGAAGTTCCCATCAGAGATAATAGTGCCTTGTGAGCTAATAAAGCATTTTATTAGAGGGTATATGGACGGGGATGGGTGTATATCAACTTATAAAAAAGCAAGAAAAAATAGAAAAAGTTTAATATTTAAATGTGAAATAAAATTTATTGGTACATATGACATGCTTTACGGAATTAAGGTGTTTTTCAGTTCAGATAAAGATATTTTGATAAATAAACATTCACCTAAAAGTTGTCAAATAAGTTTTTCAGGTAGAAAATATAGAGAAGTAGTAGATGCTTTATATAATGGAGCAACTATTTATTTAAAAAGAAAAAAAGATAAATGGGATGAATTTGTAAAGTATATGAATGATATAGATACAAAAAAAGAGTATAAAGAATCTAGGTTAATAGTAAAATTGGATAATGATGCAAATTATCTAGGTGAATATACAGTGAAGTACTTAAAAAATGAATTTAATATAGGTTCTATTTTAAAATGTTGTGAATATAGAGAAAAGCATAAGTCTTATAAAAATTTCAGATGGATTTATTTAGATGAGTATAAGACTTTTATTGATAATTGCATAGATATAAAAGATATTTTTGATTATAAGAAAGTTTGTAAGATTGAAAAGTCCAAAGTAACAAAAACAGTTAAACAGTATGATTTAAATGAAAAATTAATTAAAATATGGAAAGATGCTAAGACAGCAGCAGATTACTATAACACTACATCTAAGGCAATACGTAAAGTTTGTAATGGTGAAAGAAAAACTTGTTGTAATTTTATATGGAAATACTCTGAGCCTAAAAAGAGTAAACAATCTAAAGTAGTTAATCAATATGATATAGATGGAAACCTTATTAATGTTTGGAATAGTTGTAAAGAGGCTTCAGTTTTTTATAATGTTACATTCCAGTCTATCCAAAGAGCTATTAGTGGTAAATATAAAACTTGCTGTGGCTTTGTTTGGCGATATAGATAAATATAGAAGATGGGTAAAATATTTCGAGATGAAATATTGAATGATGATTACTACGATATTGAATGGGGAGGGGAATTGATTTTTATGAAACTTTATGAGCATAATACTTCCTTCGCCATCGATTATTCCTGCGATGTATGCTTTTTCAGTTGGAGTCATTATATCACCTCAAAACTAATATCAATATATTTTTATCTGAAATTAATGTGATTATACTAATATGAAGCAAATAATTCAGTTGAATTATTTGATTTTGTTATTATTACTTTAGGAGAAAAGTTAACAAAATCTATAATGCTAGAAAGTCATAGAATGCTGAAATAACACAAGATATTTTCAACGTGGATTTTCTGGAGCATGGAAGAAAGTACTAAATTAAATAACTGGTTCAGATATTATTCTAGATCAACATTGGGAAGTTGATATAAAAATGGATGAATTATTGAGGTGGTGGCAAGTTCAGAAAAAGGATTTGCTCTATTGTAAAGTTCCATGGGGGATTTGAAAAAATATATCCTTTCAAAGATTGTAATGGACGTGTAGGAAGATTTATAATGCTGAAACAGTGTATTGAAAATAATAATTGTTTAATAGGAATAGATGAAAAGTATAATGATGAATATAAAAATGCAACTTATGAAGGACAGAAAATTATAAAAAGCCCAACAGTCCAGAGTATATACGATGTGCAGAATGTAAAAATGCATGTCCTCAGAAGGCGATAAATAGTGGTATAATGAAGTAATAAACATGAGAAAAAATAAAGAAGCTGTCTCAAAAGTGATTTGATATCATTTTTGAGACAGCTTCCATTGCTTCGCTAAAATATTGTACCACACATTGTACTATATGTTATAAATTAGTTAATATACTTATATTCTATCATATGATGAATTTCTGCAAAGAATTTATTGAAATATGATCAACTTTGAAAATTCATTTTTGATAATAATCTAGAGTAATTTATTAAATAGCTCTTTTGTTGGGGATGGAATCACAACCTTGTTTACTAACAAGCCATTGTCGCTTCCAATCTTAGCTCCTACTTCTACAGCTTCATTTACAGAACTAATATCTCCAGTAAATGTTACAAATGCTTTTCCACCAATTCCAATTCCTAATCTCACTTCTATCAGTTGAATATTTGAAGCCTTTACAGCAGCATCTGCTCCTACTATAGCTGTTGCAATACTATAATATTCTAACACCCCAACAGCATTTACTTCTCCAATATCACTAGATTGGTTGATTGCATTCAAAAGTTGAGGATGAACTCTAGGTAGTAATAGCTTATCAACAACGTATAAACTACCGTTTTGCACACCAGCTTCAATTGATGAATTTACGGATCCAACATCTCCTGCTATTAAAATTAAATACTTTCCTGGACAAATAGGCTTAGCCATTACTAAATTAACTTCAGCAGCTTTAACCATAATATCTGCTGTTTCAATTCCTTTTGCAATACTATTAAGTTCGATCATACCAATTGTATTCATTATGCTTCATCCTCCATTTTTTCATTTTCAATAACAATGAAATTATTTACTTCAACAACCTTTCCACTTATACTAGCATGAATATTGGCTCCTAATTCACCCTTCTCAACACTTCCAATTTGTTGTCCTTTTGTAACCATCTCTCCAATATTAACAAGAGAAGTAGCGCTTTTACCAATATGCTGTTGTAATGGTATTTTCACTGTTGAAACAAATATTTCTTTGGATTCTTCAATTTCCTGCCCATAATACTTGATAACATCAACTCTCGCCATGAGGCGCTTAGTTGGTATTTTCCTATTTTCTCTTCCTTCTCTTGCATAAAACTCACTTTCAGTATTTTTATATCTGAACCCTTTTTCTCTTAATTCATTTTTTAAGAAAATATTTACTTGACGTGGTGATAAACCCATTGGACATGCATATAGCTCGCAGACACCACATTCAGAACATAGTTGAGTTTCTTTTATAATCTCCTCATTTTTAGATAAGGATAGAGTTCTCATTATTTTATGCGGCTCTATAGGATGTCCTATTAAATATCTAGGACAAAATTGTGTACAATATGAACATTGTATACAAGCAGATTTTGCTCTGTTAATTATGTGTTCAATAGAAATTTTATCTCTTTCAACTAAGTAGTGATTATCTGGTACAACAATAATTGCTCCATTAGTTTTAGTTATTACACTATGTTCTAAATCTGATTTGTTTAATATTTTCCCCATCATTGGGCCACCCAATATTATGCTATAATCATTTAGGGGTGAACCACCTGCTTCTTCAATGCATTTTATTATAGGTGTTCCAATAGGGACTTTTAGTATAACTGGATTTCTAATCTCACCTAAAACTGATACATAACTATACATAACTGGAGTATTATTCAGAGCCTCATTAATATTAACAACAGTTCCAACATTAGATACAACTGCTCCAACATGTAAAGGGATACCTGCAGGTGGAATGGTTTTTCCAGTTATTTCATAAACCAAAATCTGTTCATCTCCTGCTGGATAGAAATTATCCAAATAATGCAATTCTACCCTAGAGTTCATGTTTTTTATGGCTAATTGAAGGCTCTCAATTTCACTTTTATATTTGTGTTTTAAACCAATTACTATTTTTTTAGCTTCAATCAATTCAGCTATTTTTTCTAATGTTTCAATTATCTCTTTTGCTTTAGTTCTCATTAAATATTTATCCGTAGCAAGAAGTGGTTCACATTCAGAACCATTCAAAATTAAATATTCTACTTTGCAATTTAATTTCACATGAGTTGGAAACCCAGCGCCACCTGCACCAACAACTCCAGCTTTAAATATTTGATCTAACAAATCCATAAACTAGTCACATCTCCTTTTGGTAGTGTTAAGTTTTACACCCTTATTTTTGTTAAAATAGTTATCTATTAGGGTTTACAGAGTTTTTTATATAAAAAAACTCTGTAAACCCTATTTCCTGTGATAATTGATTTGTCAAACACAAAAACACAGAAAAGATTTTCGCTAAATAAAATCCCTTTCGATTATGCTAACATTTTATTTTTAAACTATTGAACAGCTTATGATTTTGCATCGTGTAGGAATTTTTTCTCAAGTAAATTATATACTTTGCCTTAAGGGTAGAGTCAACATATTTTTTAAAATATCATTGTTATGAATTGGATACCTACAAAAACAAAGTTAAGGTTTAATTGGTGTTAGACGTAGATTAAGACATTGTCTAACTAAAAAGGTAAGTATAAAAGAATTCTCGTGGATTAAGTTATTAGGTGGTTAAATATATAATTCTGTAAAAAGCCATCGGTTAACGTTAGTGATTTTTCTTAGAAATTTCATCATAAAACAAAAGCAGTTCGCTTGGACCGATGGCTATAGGGTATAGCCTATAGATATAAGGTCGAAAGTTGAGTGTTGTATTATTAATACATTCTTGGTATAATTCATTGGTAAAGTTTATTATAAACTTACTTTGACTGTTATAATTGTGGGTTAATTTTATATTCAAGTTAAAGAATAACTAATTCATTCATATCTTAAATATTTTTTAAAATTAGGAGAAAATGTATATGAAAGAATTTAGTATTAATACAAAAGTTTATTTTGGAGAAGGTTCATTAGATAGACTAAATGAAATTAAAAATAAAAGAGTATTGATAGTATGCGATAAATTTATGGAAACTTCAGGTATGGCTGCCAAAATACAAGAAAAGCTTGTTGATTGTGAAGTAGCTATATTTAGTGATATTGTACCTGATCCATCTGTAGAAGTTATTGCTGCAGGTATTCAAAAATTACAAAGTTGTGATGCGCAGGTTATGATAGCTCTTGGTGGAGGTTCATCAATTGATGGAGCTAAGGCCATCAGAGAATATGCAAAAAAAATTAATGGAGGAGTTTCCTCTATAGAAGAGTGCTACGCTATACCAACTACAAGCGGTACGGGCTCTGAGGTAACTGAATATGCAGTAATTACAAATAAACAAGAAGGAATAAAATATGCTCTTGCAGATAAATCTCTTCTTCCAATGGTTGCAATTCTTGATCCGGAATTGGTAAAATCTGTACCTAAATCTATAACTGCTGATACAGGAATGGACGTAATCACACACGCTATAGAGGCCTATGTTTCAAAGAATGCTACTGATTTTTCAGATGCGCTTGCAGAAAAAGCGTTTACATTAGCTTTTAGATTTTTACCACAGGCTTATGCTGATGGAAATGATATATTAGCAAGAGAAAAACTTCACAATGCATCATGCCTTGCTGGTATGGCGTTTAATGCAGCTGGACTTGGAATTACTCACAGTTTAGCTCATGCGGTGGGTGGGAAATTACATGTTTCTCATGGTAGAAGTAATGCGATGATACTTCCTTATGTAATTGAATATAATGCTAATTTAAGTAAAAATGCTTTTAATGTTGAATATGACATAGCGGCTAAAAAATATCAAAGACTTGCAAAATTATTGAAGTTACATGCACCAAATGTACATATTGGAGTTAATAATCTAATTAGAAGTATTGTAGAACTTCAAAAGACATTGATGATTCCAACAACATTAAAAGAGCAAGGTGTTGATATGAATTTGGCTCAAGCATCAAGAGTAGAAATTATTAATGCAGCACTTAATGATATCTGTACAACAGCAAATCCTAGAGAAACAACAAGTGAAGATTTATTAAATCTTTTAGATAAAGTTATAGGATAAAATAATGTATTTTATACCACTCATTAATGGGTGGTTTTTTTGTGTTTTTTTTACAAAAAGTTGATAAATTAACTGGATTATAATATAATTTAAAATACGACAAAAAAGGAGGATTAAAATGGAGGGAGAATTATATTCAATAGGAAAAGTTGGGGAAATATGCAAAATAACAAAAAAAGCGCTGAGATATTACGACAAAATGGGCATATTATCGCCTGATAAAGTAGCTGATGAAAGTGGTTACAGATATTATAGCAAGAGAAATTTATTAGCAGTGCCAGTGATAAAATATTATAAGCAGAGTGGATTTAAGCTTGAGGAAATGAAAGACTTCTTAAAAGGGACAACCTATGACTTTTTTGATAAAAGTTTTAGAAAAAAAATCAGTGAATTAAAGGATCTCGATAAGGAAATAAATTTAAAAATAAGATCGGTTAAAGATTGGCATGATCTTATAGTCGAGGCACAGATGGTAATTGAAAACAACGTCTGCGATGTGGCTATAAAATACATAGATAATCGTACTTTAACTTTTTTAGATCAAGATTTTGAATATCATTATATGGATTCTATAATTAATATAGAGTTTAATAATTACATAGATAGCATAGATAATGCAATAACAGGTCCTGTAATTATATGTTTTCCATCCTTTGAGGATAAAATTAATGGGAAATGCAATAAGATTAGAATAATGCAAGAGACGATTTTAAAGATTAAAGAGGAACTAAGTGTAGAATTTGGCGGCTGGATGGTAGCTACTTGTTATCATATAGGAGGTCATGAAACAATTAATGAAACATATAAAAAAATTCAAGATTGGACAAAAAGCCATGGTTACATATGCTGTGAAGAATCCTACGAAAGATATGTAACAGATTATTGGACAACTGAAAATGTTGATAAATTTGTAACGGAAATTTTGATTAAAGTTAAGAGAAAAAAATAATTTTATTATGCAAACGTTGACCATAGGGGAGAGTTAAACGTGATTATAATACTCGATATGTAAAAGAAAAATAAAATATTATTAGATAAAAAAATATTGTTTTAAGGAATTAAGTTATATTGATTGTTATTGGTGTATTTTTTCTATTTTTTATCTAAAAAGACGGATATAACTAACTTTAGCTACTCTTCATATATTAATAAATAATATACGAAGAGTAGCTAAAGTTATTTGGTTTTAAATTTTTTTTGAATTTTTCATGAATATATATTGACCTTACCCCATAGGGAAAGTTATATAATTTACTTGAGTATAAAAAACCTAAAGATACAAAGTGAAGAGTTGTTCAATAGTTTAAAAATAAAATGCCACAAATTATAACAATCATAATAATATTAGTGCCTGTCTGAAAATATATTCATTATAAATTTTTATTTAATAATATGATTTAACCACAAAAAAAGTAAGTTCAATCAAAACCATCTGCAATATATATTGCAGATTAATACGTTCTGAAACTATATATTGTATATGTAGTTGGACTAAAATATTTTTGTGTATTAAACATAATATAAATTAAAAAAATGTTAAGCGCATAATCGAAAGGGGTTTTATTTTATGAGTAAAGTTTCGAAAGTGGTAAACGCAGAAGCGATCAGTGCAAAACAGAAATTATCATCTAATTTTTTAAAAAAGGGTATTTCAATTGCTCTTTTTTCAGGTCTTATGTATGGATTTTATTCGGCGTTTTTGACGCTGGGAATGACAAAAGGAGTCTGGGGGGACTGGTATGGTGCTAATACAGCAGGGTTGTCAGCAGTAGTTATTACATTTGTACTTGGTGCTCTTGGTAGTGCTGTAAATGATACATGTAGTGCTGTTTGGGCATTAATTTATGCAGCTGTTAAAGGTAAACTTGGAGATTTCTTTAGATGTCTTAAAACTAAGCCGGGTGCTGTAATGATAGTAGCTGCTCTTATTGGAGGACCTATTTCAAGTACAGCTTTTGTTGTAGCTTTAAAAATGGCAGGTTCAATTGTTATTCCAATTACTGCTCTTTGCCCAGCTATTGGTGCTATTTTAGCAAGAATATTATTTAAACAAAAATTAGATAAGCGTATGTTACTTGGTATAGCTATATGTGTTTTATCTAGTTTCATGATTGGTAGTACTAGTATTGGTTCAGATGCTCCAGAGGGATTATTAGCTGGACTTTGTATTGCATTTATCGCGGCTCTTGGATGGGGATTTGAAGGTTGTGTAGCTGGATATGGTACAGCTATGATTGACTCCGAGGTTGGTATTACAATTCGTCAAGCAACATCTGGACTATCAAACTTAATAATATTAGTACCTTTATTTGGTATGATGTTTGGTGGCGGAATTAGCTTTTCAACTGATTTAGTTGTTCAAGCATTTACAAGTGGTCCTGCAATGATTTGGTTTGCTTTAAGTGGTCTTTGTGCTTTTGTTTCATACATGAGTTGGTATAACGGTAACAGTATGTGTGGTGCTGCACTTGGTATGGCTTGTAATGGTACATTTTCATTCTGGGGTCCATTCTGCTGTTGGATAATTCTTGGAGTGATAGGTGGTATGGACGGATGGGCATTACCTCCAATCGTTTGGATTTCTGCCGTATTAATGATGTTTGGTATCCTTGTAATAGCTATGAATCCAATGGATTTATTCAGAAAGAAGGAGGTAGCAGAAAATGAAGCCGCTTAATTATGCGATTTTAAAATATTTTACAAAAGTTAATGAGGCTTGTGCTGATGATGTTATAAATGCTTTAAAAGGGGAGTACGGCAATTTTAAGGCTTTGAAAAAGAAAGCTGTAATAACAGCTTTAATGACAGCAGAGGCAAATGGTCTTATTGAAGAAACAAGATTTGAATTAGATAAAAATGGTGAGTTAAAGGTTTATTATCATGCACACGAAGAAGGTGCGGCTACAATCAACAAATATATCAAAGACTAAGAAAGAACGAAATTGAATTTTTAAAAAGCTCATTGCTATAAGCTAAGGCTTGACAGTGATGAGCTTTTTATTAATATACAAAAGAAATTAATATACTAAAGAAAATGGACATTAAAAGGAGTTTTATTTTATGAAGGAAGTTTCAAAAGCAGTAAGTTTAGAAGCAGTTGCTTCAAAAAAGAAATTAACAAGTAATTTCTTCAAAAAGGGTATATCCCTAGCTTTATTTTCAGGACTTATCTATGGACTATGGACAGCATGTCTAACTATGGGAATGACTAAAGGTGTTTGGGGTGATTGGTATGGTGCTAATACAGCAGGGTTATCAGCATTTGCTATAGCGTACTTACTTGCAGCACTTGGTAATGCAATCAACGATACATGTAGTGCTGGTTGGTCGCTTTTATATGCATTAAAAAAAGGAAAATTTAAAGATTTCTTAAGATGTGTTAATACAGCACCAGGACGTATTATAATTGTCGCGGCGCTTATCGGAGGACCTATAGCTGGTACTGCTTATGTTATAGCTATTCAAATGGCAGGCTCAATAGTTGTTCCAATATCAGCGCTTTGTCCTGCTATTGCTGCTATATTAGGTAAAATTTTATATAAGCAGGAATTAAATAAACGTATGGCTTTTGGTATTGCGGTATGTGTATTTGCCAGCTTCTTAATTGGTAGTACAGGATTTACCGGTGGTGCTTCAACAAGTACTTTTATTGGTATTGCAATAGCAATTATTGCAGCTCTTGCTTGGGGATTTGAAGGTTGTGTAGCTGGATATGGTTCAGCAATGATTGATCCTGAAATTGGTATTTGTATTCGTCAAGTAACATCAGGTATAGCAAATCTATTCATTTTAGTTCCGATTTTTGGAATAATGGCTGGTGGAGTAAATATTTCTGTTGATCTTGCGGTACAAGCATTTACAAGTGGTCCTGCAATGATTTGGTTTGCTTTGAGTGGTCTTTTATCATTTATCACATTTATGACATGGTATGCTGGAAACAGTATGTGCGGAGCGGGACTTGGTACTGCATGTAATGGTACATATTCATTCTTCGGACCATTATTCTGCTTATTGTTATTAGGAGTATACGGTGGAATGGATGGATGGGCATTACCTTCAGTTGCTTGGATTGGAGCTGTAGTAATGATGTTTGGTATTCTTACAATTTCTATGAATCCACTTGATCTTTTAAGAAGAAAAAATGAGGAGGTTCAACTAGATGAAGCCGCTTAATTATGCAATCTTAAAATATTTTACTAAAGTTGAAGAAGCTTGTGCTGATGATGTTATAGAAGCGTTAAAAGGACAATATGGAAATTTTAAGGCTTTGAAAAAGAAAGCTGTAATTACTGCTTTAATGACAGCAGAAGCAAATGGACTTATTGAGGAAACAAGATTTGAATTAGATAAAAATAAGGAATTAAAGGTTTATTATCATGCACATGAAGAGGGTGCTGCTACAATTAATAAATATATTAGAGGTTAATTTTTAACATTCCCCATGGGGGAATGCTTATATAGAATAAATCACTTGAAATTGTAGTAAAGTAATTATTTTTAGTGAATATTAGGAGCAGATATTGCTCCTAATATCATACTTTACAGTGAAACTGTATAAAAATCTTTTTATAAAAAAATATTGACTTTCCCCCAAAGGGTAAGGAATATAATCAATATATAAAACAAACGAAAGAAAGATTAATACAAACATACATATAATCGTACAATTTGTATGATTCATGAAATATATATATTGAGTCAAAACAGGGAGGAGGAATTACAAATGAGGTATTATGGAGATGAGGCTTTAGGTCTTATAGAAACAGTAGGTTTAGTTCCTGCACTTGAAGCAGCAGATAAAATGCTTAAGGCAGCTAATGTTGAATTAATTTCATATGAAAATATTGGTTCAACTCTTGTAACAGTTATGGTAAAAGGTGATGTGGGTGCAGTAAAATCTGCTGTAGAAGCAGGTGCTGAAGCAGCAAGAGCTGTTGGTACATTAACAGCACACAATGTTATGCCACGTCCTATTAGAGAAGTTGGAGATATTGTTTCAGTACACGATATTGATTCATAAAACATAGAAAGGAAATGATATGATTATGGCAAGATATGAAGCTTTAGGATTAATAGAAACTTTTGGTCTGGTTTTTGCTTTAGAAGCAGCAGATGCTATGTGCAAATCAGCAGACGTTGAAGTTGTAGGATATGAAAATGTTGCATCAGGATATATATCTGTAGTAGTTCGTGGTGATGTTGGTGCTTGTAGAACAGCGGTAGATGCTGGTGTTGCAGCAGTTAAAGGAATGGAAGGTGCAAACCTTTATAGTTCAATAGTTATTGCAAGACCACACGAAGATCTTGAAAAAATAATAAAGCGTTACGCAATTAAAAATCTTTTACCAGAACAAGAAAATTAAATTTTTTTAAGGAAAAGGAGAGAGAAAAATGAATATTATTGATAATGATTTACTCTCCATGCAGGAAGCGAGAATTCTCGTTGAAAATGCTCGTGAAGCACAAAGAAAATTAGCAACCTTCTCACAAGAAAAACTTGATGAGATAGTTGAACGTATGACTGAAGAGATTGAAAAACATTTAAGGGAACTTGCAAAAATGTCTAATGAAGAAACTGAATATGGAAAGTGGGAAGATAAATATATCAAAAACCATTTTGTATGTGAGTATCTGAATAATAGACTTAAAGGTATGAATTGTGTAGGTATCATTAATGAAGATAAAGTGAACAAGACAATGGATGTTGGCGTGCCAATGGGTGTTATTATAGCGTTTTGTCCATCAACTAGTCCTGTTTCTACAACGATATATAAGGCATTAATTGCAATTAAATCTGGAAATGCAATTATATTTTCACCTCATCCAAGAGCTAAAAATACAATTTGTAAAACAATTGATATTTTGATTCGAGCTGCAGAGGGTGTAGGACTTCCAGAAGGTGCTCTTGCATATTTACATACAGTAACACCAAGTGGTTCATCAGAACTTATGAATCATAGGGATACTTCACTTATAATGAATACTGGAGTTCCACAAATGCTTGATGCAGCTTATAAATCTGGTAAGCCTGTAATCTATGGCGGTAATGGAAATGGTCCAGCTTTTATAGAGCGTACAGCTGATATAGAGCAGGCAGTTAAAGATATTATTAATAGCAAGAATTTTGATTATGGAATTGTTTCTGCCGCTGAACAATCAATTGTTGTTGATAGTTGTATTGTAGCTGAAGTAAAACAAGAACTTCAGAAAAATGGTGGATACTTTATGACAGAAGAGGAAGCTGAAAAGTTGGGAACGATACTTTTTGATAAAAATGGAAGTCTTTACTTAGAGATGGTTGGTAAATCACCACAATTCTTGGCTAAGAATGCTGGTTTTAGTGTTCCTCAAGATGTGAAGGTTCTTATTTCACAACAAAAGTTTGTTTCCCAAAAAAATCCTTATTCAAGAGAAAAGCTTTGTCCTGTGTTAGCTTTTTATATAGAAGATGACTGGATGCATGCTTGTGAAAAATGTATAGAATTGTTACTTAGTGAGCGACATGGACATACACTTGTTATACATTCAAGGGATGAAGACGTTATTCGTCAATTTGCATTGAAGAAACCAGTTGGGAGAGTGCTTGTAAATACTCCAGGAACTTTTGGAAGCATGGGAGCAACTACAAATTTGTTTCCTTCAATGACTTTAGGTAGCGGTTCTGCAGGTCATGGGATGACTTCAGATAACGTTTCACCTATGAATTTAATATATGTGCGTAAAGTTGGATATGGAGTTCGTAAAGTTGATGAAATTGTTAAATCAGAAAACAATAATGGGAACTCTTCAAGTTCAGTTTTAAATGATAAACTAAATGCAAATGAAATAGATAACTTTAAGGTACTAGAGAATATTTTGAAAAAAGTTATAGGTAACTTAAGTTGAAATATCATATCTAAGATATGAAATACATTAAAGAATGTGAGGTAATAAAGTGGATATTCGTGATTTTTCAAATAAATTTATGGAAGCTACTCAAAACATGTCAGAAGAAGAACGTGCTAGTTTAATGAAGATGTTTTCAAGTGTTTCTAAAGAAATAACAAAAGAAGAACCAGTTGCTAGTCATGTTGTAGGTGACAATAATGGTCAAATTCCAGATGGAATAACTGAACGTCTAAGTAAGTTAAAGGAAACTTACTTAAAGCATGTTCCAACTATAACAATTCACAAAGCAAAAGCTGTTACTAAAATGGCTAAAGAAAACCCTGGTATGCCTAAAGCAATTTTACGTGGTAAATGTTTCAAATACTGTTGTGAACATGCACCATTAGTAATTCAAGACCACGAGCTTATAGTTGGTGCACCAAATGGAATGCCTCGTGCAGGATCATTCTCTCCTGATATCGCTTGGAGATGGTTAGAGGATGAACTTGATACAATATCAACTCGTCCACAAGACCCATTCTACCTTTCAGAAGAAGATAAGAATGTTTTACGTGAAGACATATTCCCATTTTGGAAAGGTAAATCAGTTGATGAATACTGTGAAGATCAGTATCGTGAAGCTGGAGTATGGGAACTTTCAGGAGAATCTTATGTTTCAGACTGTTCATATCACGCAGTAAATGGTGGGGGAGACTCTAACCCAGGATATGACGTTATCTTAATGAAAAAAGGTATGCTTGACATAATAAAAGAATCTGAGGAAAAATTAGCAGAACTTAGCTATGAAAATCCAGATGATATAGATAGAATCTATTTCTACAAATCATTAATTGATACTGCTGAGGGTGTTATGATATATGCTAAACGTATGTCAGACTATGCTGCTGAGTTAGCTGCAAAAGAAACTAACCCTAAGAGAAAAGCAGAATTATTAAAGATTTCTGAAGTGAATGCTAGAGTTCCAGCGCACAAGCCAAGCAATTTCTGGGAAGCAGTTCAATCAGTTTGGACTATAGAATCATTACTTGTAGTTGAGGAAAATCAAACAGGTATGTCTATAGGACGTGTTGACCAGTACATGTACCCATTATATAAAGCTGATATTGAAGCTGGACGTATGACTGATTTTGAAGCATTTGAATTAGCAGGTTGTATGCTTGTAAAAATGTCTGAAATGATGTGGTTAACAAGTGAAGATGCTTCTAAATTCTTTGCAGGTTATCAGCCATTCGTTAACATGTGTTTAGGTGGTGTAACTAGAGAAGGTCGTGATGCTACAAACGAATTAACATACCTATTAATGGATGCAGTTCGTCATGTTAAGATATACCAACCATCTTTAGCGTGCCGTATACACAAATCATCACCACAGAAGTATCTTAAAAAGATAGTTGAGGTTATTCGTGCAGGTATGGGATTCCCAGCATGTCACTTTGATGATGTTCATATAAAAATGATGTTAGCTAAAGGTGTTTCTATAGAAGATGCAAGAGATTACTGTTTAATGGGATGCGTTGAGCCACAGAAATCAGGAAGATTATATCAATGGACTTCTACAGGATACACTCAATGGCCTATATGTATAGAACTTGCTTTAAATAATGGTGTACCACTATGGTATGGTAAGCAAGTATGCCCAAATATGGGTGATGTAAGTCAGTTTAAAACTTATGAGCAATTTGAAGCTGCAGTTAAAGAGCAAATTAAATATGTTACTAAGTGGACAAGTGTTGCTACAGTAATTTCTCAACGTGTTCACAGAGATCTTGCACCAAAACCACTTATGTCCATGATGTATGAAGGATGTATGGAAAAAGGTAAAGGAGTAGAAGCCGGCGGAGCTATGTATAACTTCGGACCTGGAGTAGTATGGAGTGGTCTTGCTACTTATGCAGACTCTATGGCAGCTATAAAGAAATTAGTATTTGATGATAAAAAATACACTTTACAAGAAATGAACGAAGCTCTAAAAGTTGATTTCGTTGGATATGAAAAATTAAGAAAAGATTGTTTAGATGCACCTAAGTATGGTAACGATGATGACTATGCAGATTTAATTGCAGCTGATTTAGTTAACTTTACTGAAAGAGAGCACCGTAAATATAAGACATTATATTCAGTACTTAGCCATGGTACTTTATCAATCTCTAACAACACTCCATTTGGACAGCTTACTGGAGCTACAGCAAATGGACGTAGAGCATGGATGCCTTTATCAGATGGTATAAGTCCATCACAAGGAGCAGATTATAAAGGACCTACTTCTATTATGAAATCTGTTTCTAAAATGTCTTGTGAGGATATGAATATAGGTATGGTTCATAACTTCAAATTAATGTCTGGTCTTCTTGATACACCAGAAGGTGAACAAGGAATAATTACATTATTACGTAGTGCATGTGCGCTTCAACTTGGAGAAGTACAGTTTAACTACTTAGATAATAAGACTTTACTAGAAGCACAAAAACACCCAGAGCAATACCGTGATTTAATCGTTCGTGTTGCTGGATATAGTGCATTTTTCGTTGAGTTATGTAAAGATGTTCAAGATGAAATCATCAGTAGAACTATGCTTGAACACCTTTAATTAAAAGAAATTTAATAAGGTAGAAGTATTATATAGTTTAACGATGCTTAGTTAAATTTAATTTTAACTGTAATCTACAGCGCTGTTCTGTAGATTACGGTTAAGATATATATTAAGAATCAAGGTAAAAGAAACAGGAGAATGAAGAATATGAGTAATGGAAATTTAGGTATACTTGAACGAAAAGCGTCGATTTTTAATATACAAAAATATAATATGTATGATGGAGATGGAATAAGAACTATAGTATTTTTTCAAGGGTGTCCCCTTCGTTGTAAATGGTGTGCAAATCCTGAAGGAATGATAAAAAAGCCTAGGGTTATGGTTAAAACTAATATGTGTGTTAATTGTGGCGCTTGTGTTTCTGTTTGTCCTGTTTCCAAACATATTATCTCTAATGAAACTCTAAAGCATGAAGTTAATCATGATATTGATTGTATCGGATGTGGTAAGTGTAAAGAAGCTTGTCTTCAATCTGCTATATCAATAGTTGGAGAAGTAAAAACTATCTCTGAACTTTTAGAAATTGTAGAAGAAGATAGAACTTTTTATGAAATGTCTGGTGGTGGAGTTACATTAGGTGGTGGCGAAGTTTTAATGCAACCAGAAGCAGCGTGCAGTTTATTAATGGCATGTAAGCAAGAAGGGATAAACACTGCAATTGAAACTTGCGGTTATGCAAAGCTGGAATCAGTACTTAAGGTTGCCGAGTTCACAGATTTATTCCTATTTGATATTAAGCATATTGATTCTGAGAGACACTTTGAGTTAACAGGTGTGAGGAATGAACGGATTTTAGAAAATCTGGAAGAACTTCTTCGTCGCAAATACAATGTGAAGATTCGTATGCCTTTACTTAAAGGTGTAAATGATCGTCAAGAGGACATTGAAAAAGTTATGGAGTTATTAACGCCATACAAAGAGTATAAAAACTTTAAAGGAATTGATTTGCTTCCATATCACAAGATGGGGGTAAATAAATACAATCAATTAGGAATTGAATATCCTATAAAGGATGATCCAAGTTTAAAAAGTGAAGATTTAGATGCAATAGAAGGATGGATTAAAAGATACGATTTACCTGTAAAAGTAATCCGTCATTAAAAAATTTCAAATAGATAATAAGATGGAAGGGTAGGTTTATGGGAGATTTTCTTGATAGAAATATACAGCGTATTGTACAAGAGTCAGTTCCAGGAAAGCAGATTACCATAGCTCATGTTATTGCATCGCCCATGCCTGATATATATGAACGTCTTGGAATCGATGAAAAAGGAGCAATAGGTATTTTAACCCTTTCTCCATATGAAACTGCAATTATTGCAGCAGATATTGCTACAAAGTTTGCTGATGTTGAAATTGGATTTCTTGATCGTTTTACAGGTTCTGTTGTAATAAATGGTGATGTTCAAAGTGTTGAAACAGCACTTGGTGCAGTAAATGATACGTTAAAGGATATGCTTGGATTTACTCCTGCTCCCATTACAAGAACATGAGAAAGAAGCGTATAATGGTAATTGGCCCCTCAAGGTGTGGTAAAACTACATTGGTTAATGTATTAAACGATTATGATGGTCCATTAAGACGAACACCAGATTTAATTTATGGTAAGAATACCATTGATGTTCCAGGAGCTTATATAGAGAATGCATGGATGTACAAACATATAATTGCAGCAGCTCAGGATGCATCTTATGTGCTTATATTAGTTGACCAATCTAATTGCGCCGAAATATACTCCCCTGGATTTGCAAAGTCTTTTACATGTCAGGTAATTGGAGTTATAACAAAATGTGACTTGATGCCTGAAAATGAAGAAAAATGTTTGCAACAGCTAAAGAAGATAGGAGTATCAGAACCATATTTTCATATTAGTTTTCCAATGGGAATAGGAATTGATCCTTTAAAGAAGTATTTATTTGAAAAAGGTGAGGAGTAAAGGTCAATGATGAAATTTATTACTGAAGAGTATTTGAGAGATATATATAGAAAAGAACCTTTTAACACCTATAAGTTACAAAAGGGACAGCGCTTTACACCTGGAGCAACTCAATATTTATCTGATAAAGGAATAAAAATTAATGATGATGCTCCAAAAGTAAATAAGAATATTTCTCAATACAATAAGGTTGAAACAATAAAGCAAGACAACCAGGGTGAAACAATAAAACAAGATAACCAGGTTGTAGAAATAAAAGAAGTGGGAAACAGTAATTTAAAGTTGAAAAAGAAGCTTTGTTGTAAATTAAAATCCATAGAGGCACTATTTCTTGTTACTAGTAGTGAAATATTAAGAGAAGATATTATTTTAGCACAAAGTATTGTGAATTTGGGTAGAAAAATATCAAACATTAGAAATGTTGTGAATGGAAAAGGTACTCTTGAGTCCATTTACTGCAGAGAGTGTACAGGAATGAATTCATTAAATTTCACAACTGAGCTTGATGATTGTTTTGAAATAACAGAATTTCATATGCAACTTCAAAAAAGCAATGCAATTTTAAAAATACATACACTTCGTTGTGCTTTACAGGAGTTACAGTTTGAGATAATTGAGACTTATGAAAATGATGATGACTGTTTTGAAAATGCAATTACGGGAAATGTTAATTCAATAATTAATTCGCTGTCTCAATTGATTTGTTCAGCAGTAGGAGGAAAAGAATGTCAGAGAAAAAATTAACTTTTGAATATTGCGATGAGTTGGTTCAGAAGTTTGAAGAAGTTATAGAAACACCAATTGTTAATGGATCTTCTGTTTATTATACAGGTGTGGACCTAGGTACAGCTTGTGTGGTTTTGGCTGTTTTAGATGAAAACTATGAGCCTGTTGCTGGTGCATATAGATATGCAGATGTAGTTCGTGACGGTATGGTTGTTGACTATATCGGAGCAATAAGAATTGTTAGAGAACTTAAGCAGGAAATCGAGGAAAAATTGAATACAGAACTTCTTTATGCGGCTGCTGCAATTCCGCCTGGCACAGATGCTTTAGATTCTGGAGCAATTAAAAACGTAGTTCAAGCGGCAGGATTTGAATTGACATGCCTTTTAGATGAACCTACTGCAGCAAATGCTGCACTTAAAATTAAAAATGGTGCAGTTGTAGATATCGGTGGTGGAACAACTGGAATATCAGTTCTAAAAGATGGAAAGGTTGTTTATGTTGTTGATGAACCTACAGGTGGTACTCATTTTTCATTAGTTATTTCAGGTGCATATGGAATGCCTTTTAAAGAGGCAGATATATTTAAAAGAGATAATAAAAATCATAAGGAAATTTTACCAGTACTAAAGCCAGTAGTTGAAAAGGTGTCATCAATTATTAATCAGCATATTAAAGATTATGATGTGAATGAACTTTCTTTAGTAGGGGGTACTTGTTGTTTGACAGGAATTGAAGAAATTATTGAAAAAAAGACAGGAGTGCATACTCATAAACCTAAAAACCCTATGTTTGTTACACCTCTTGGAATAGCATTAAGTTGTACACAAGATATTATAGAAGAATAAGGAGAGTGTTGAAAAGTGGATTTTAGAATTATAAAATCACCTTCCGATAGCACTAAAGATATTCTAATTAGACGAATGGGTGGAAATTGCAAAACAAAGTTAGATAATGTTGATGCTATAGGTCTTGTTCAAGGCAAGCTTATCGATATGATTTACGTTGCAGATATTGCTGAGAAAGCTGCTGGAGTTACTGTTGAAGATATTAGAGGGACATGTCCTCAGCACATGGTTTTACTTGGGATTTTTGGTGATACATCATCAGTTGAATCCGCAATAAATGAGATTAAACTGAAAATGAAAGAGGGAAAAACAATATGATAGCAGCAAGACTTATTGATAATGTATGGGCAACTAGAAAAGCCGAATCACTTAGCGGGTTTAAATTTATGCTTGCTGAGGAAATCGGTGGGAAAGATGACGGACGTAGATTTATTGTTGTTGATATTATCAGTGCAGGTATTGGTGATAGAGTTATAGTTAGTACTGGATCATCTGCTCGTAAAATGTTAGATAATGACAATATTCCTGTAGATGCAGTTGTTATTGGGATAATTGATGATGATTGCAATTTTGGTTAAAATCCAATCTTTCTTAAACAATCATAGGATTTTAGGATCTTTATAGGTATCAATATTATTTGAAAGGATGTGAAAGCATGAAAAGATTAATATGTGGAAAAGATGTTGAAGCAGTAATATTAAGCGGCGAGAAAATATTTTATTTAGATGGTAGTGAGATAATTACGCCATCAGCTAAGGATCTTGCAAAAAACAGTGGAGTGATATTTACTACAGAAGCTCCTATGACTAAAGCACAGAATTCAGTACAGAATTCAGTACAAAATTCTGTAGTGAATTCTGAAGTGAAAAAAGCTCCAAGTATAGAGAATATGGATAGTGAAATGATGATTACTCTATTTAGAGAAATGATGAATAGGGGTCTTTTACAAGAAATGCTTGAATGTTTAAAGGCGAAGGACCTTCCATATGACGCTGAGTGCGCTCCTAACGGACTTAAAGTTGTTAGAGGAAACTCAGTGAAAATGGACGTATTTGATACTGGTAATCCAGATGCAAAAGTTTATTTTCAAGAGTTAATAAATAAAGAAGAATCAAAAATGAGTGCTGGATTTTTAGTTATTGAAAACTCAGAATTTGAGTGGGAATTAACTTACGAGGAGATTGACTTTGTTATTGAGGGAACTTTAACAGTGGAAATCGATGGAAAGACATATGTAGCTTATCCTGGAGATGTGTTATTTGTACCATCAGGTTCTAAAGTAGTTTGGGGTTCTCCAGACAAAGCTAGGGTATTCTATACAACATATCCAGCAAACTGGGCAGATCTTTTATAGAAGACTAGGAGGATTGACCTATGCAAGCGCTTGGCTTAATAGAAACAAAAGGATTACTTGCAGCTGTTGAGGCTGCTGATACAATGGTGAAATCAGCAGATGTAAGTATTATTGAAAAAACTTATGTAGGTGGCGGTCTTGTTACAATTGCAGTTACAGGTGATGTAGGTGCAGTAAAAGCATCTATAGAAGCTGGGGTAGCAGCTGTTAAAAAACTTGATCAAGAATTTTTAGTTTCAGAGCATGTAATTCCACGTCCTCATGAGGAATTGGAAAGTATAATTGGACCTAATACTCCAGTAGAAGTTTTAGAAGCTCCATCATCTGATAAAGATGTAGAGGTTGCAGAGAAAACTGAAGAGGTTGTAGAGGTTGTAAAGGAAACTAAAGAGGTTATAGAGGTTGCAGAGAAAACTGAAGAGAAGGTTAAACAAAATCAAGATACTTTAGTTAATGATTTAGATAAACTAAATAAGGTAAGTTTAGACAATCTACATAAAGATGATGTAGATAATTTAGTAAGTAAAAATGGTATAGAAGAAACCATTTTGATATTATCTAAGATAAAGGTTGTTAAGCTTAGAAATCTAGCTCGTGAATATAAAGATTTTGTAATTACAGGTAGAACAATTTCAAAGGCAGGAAAGAATTTATTAATTACGAAATTTAAATTATATTATGAGAAAAATTAGCTATTGTGAGGTTTACGAAAGGAAGTATGAATAATGGAAAATTATGATAAAGATTTGCGTTCAATACAAGAAGCTAGAAATCTTGCTAGACTTGGAAAAGTAGCAGCTAATAAAATTGCTGATTACACAGAAGAGCAAATTGATAAAATTTTACTTAACATGGTTAGAGTTGCAAAAGAGAATTGTGTTTGTTTAGCACAAATGGCAGTTGAAGAGACTGGTTTTGGTAAAGTTGAAGATAAAACTTTCAAAAATCATTTAGCATCTACTGTACTATATGATTCAATCAAAGATATGAAAACTGTCGGTATAATTAACGAAGATGAGACAAATAAGCTTATAGAGATTGCTGAGCCAGTTGGTTTAGTTATGGGTATAGTACCTTCAACAAACCCAACGTCTACTGCGATTTTCAAAGCTATGATTTCAATTAAGTCTCGTAATGCTATAGTGTTCTCACCACATCCAGCTGCTGCAAAATGTACAATTAAAGCAATTCAATTAATGAATGATGCAGCTGTTGAGGCTGGTGCACCAGAGAACATTATTGCCAGCCTAACTACTTTATCAATTGCAGCTACAAATGAGTTGATGAAAAGCCCAGAAGTAGCTATAATAATAGCTACGGGTGGTCCAGGAATGGTTAAAGCTGCTTATAGTGCAGGAAAACCAGCTCTAGGTGTAGGTGCAGGAAATTCACCAGCATACATCGAAAGAACTGCTAATGTAGAGAAAGCTGTTAGAAACATTATTGCAAGTAAGACTTTTGATTATGGTACAATTTGTGCTTCAGAACAATCAATAATATGTGAAGAATGCAATCATGATATTGTTGTTCAAGAGTTCAAAAAGCAAGGCGGATATTTCATGACAGAAGAAGAAACTGCTGAAGTTTGTAAGCTTTTATTCAAAAATGGACATGTTATGAATGCTAAGTTTGTTGGAAGAAGTCCACAAGTTATTGCAAGTGCTGCAGGAATCACAATTCCAGAAGGAACAAAAGTACTTATAGGAAAGCAAAATGGAGTAGGTCAAGGCAATCCATTATCATTTGAAAAACTTACTACAGTTCTTGGATTCTATACAGTAAAAGACTGTCATGAAGCATGTGAATTAAGTATTCAATTACTTCAAAATGGAATTGGTCACACAATGAGTATCCATACTGAAGATAGAGATATGGTTATGAAGTTTTCTGCAAAGCCAGCTTCTCGTATTCTTGTTAACACTGGTGGAGCACAAGGTGGAACAGGTGGAAGCACAGGTCTTATGCCTTCATTTACTTTAGGATGTGGTACATGGGGAGGAAGTTCAGTATCTGAAAATGTTACCCCAGAACACCTTATAAACATCAAGAGAGTTGCTTATGGTTTAAAAGATTGCGCAACATTAGCATCTAATGACCCAACTTTCAATTGTATAAAAACTGCTGAAAACTGTCATGGAGTTCAAAATCAATTTATGAATATGAGTCCAGATCAAATTGCAGCAGCTGCAGCAGCTTTAAATAAAGCTAATGATTGTGTTCAAAATACTAACAATTGTACTGAATGCAATAGTGAAAGCAAAAAAAATGAAGAACTTTTAGACTTAGTTAATCAAATAGTAGCTTCTATGAAGGGGTCAAACTAATGAATAATTATGAAGATGTATTAAAGCTTTTACTAGAAGCTGTGAAGGGTAAAGAAGCAGATTCTGTAACTCCTGGGAATTCAAATGATATTCCAGTAGGTGTTTCTAATAGACATATACATCTTTCACAAAAAGATTTAGATAGTCTTTTTGGTAAAGATTATCAGCTTACGAAACTTAAAGACTTATCTCAAACTGGACAATATGCGTGCAAGGAAACCGTAATAATTTGCGGAAAAAAAGGTGCAATTGAAAAAGTTAGAATCCTTGGACCTGTAAGAAGTAAGACTCAAGTTGAAGTATTAGCTGGAGACTGCATTAAACTTGGAGCAGTACCACATGTAAGATTATCTGGAGATTTAAACAGAACATCTGGAATTACATTAGTTGGACCAAAAGGTTCTGTTCAAATAGAAGAAGGCTTAATAGTTGCACAAAGACATATTCACATGACACCTGATGATGCTAAAAATTTAGGAGTTTGTGATGGCGATATAGTATCAATAAAATTTGATGATTTAAGAGGCGGAGTATACAACAATGTAGCTGTTAGAGCTAATGATGCTTCAACGCTTGAATGTCATCTTGATATAGAAGAAGCTAATGCAATGGGCATTAACTCAAAATCAAAAATAACAATAGTGAAATAAATTAATAAGTGTTTATAATTAAAATTTATAATATAAAAAATAAAATATACTTAGGAGGATTTCAAAATGAAATTTGATGCATTAGGAATGATAGAAACTAAAGGTTTAGTAGGATCAATAGAGGCAGCAGATGCTATGGTTAAGGCTGCAAATGTATATTTAATAGGTAAAGAATATATTGGAGGCGGACTTGTAACTGTTATGGTTAGAGGTGATGTTGGAGCTGTTAAAGCTGCTACAGATGCTGGTGCTGCTGCTGCACAACGTGTTGGAGAATTAATGTCAGTTCACGTTATCCCACGTCCACATTCTGAGGTTGAAGTAATTCTTCCATCAAGTAAAGAAGCTGCAAAATAAGATTTGAATTATAGTGAAATAAATGAAGCGTCGCTAAATCTGATTTAGCGACGTTTTTATTTTAAATAAAAAGCTCCTTTTATAAATTTTAATAGTTCCTCAGCTAATAAATCATCATTATCAAATACCTTTTCATCTATAAACATTTTAAGTCGTTCCTTATAATACTCACAAGAATATGAAAACTGAAGTAATATGAACAAATTATCAAGGAAAAAAGCAAAGTAATCTGAATTTATATCTTTTCTAACTTGTCCATCATCTTGAGCTTTTTTTATAATGGATGAATAGAGATTTGCAGATATTCCCTCCATATCAGAAGCAATTTTCCATACTAATTCAGAATTATTTTCTGTGGCCATTTCATTATATAATTTTGTTAAATATACATCACTTCTTGAGAATAACTGTATTGCCTTAATAATTTTTTCTACTGTGCTTAAAAAATCAATTTCACTACTAATTATTTCATTTAGGACTGTTTTAAGTTTTTCAACAGAAAAATTTACAATTGCTAGATATAAGTCTTGTTTATTATTGAAGTACTTATATATTGATCCTACACTTACACCGGCTTTTTCAGCTATTTTATTTATATTAGCTCTATCATAACCATAATCAGCGAACTCAGTTATAGCTGCTTCTAGTATTCTACTTTTTTTCTCTTCAGATATTTTATCAAACAATTCATTATTATACTTAAATTTCATTAGTCGCACCTCATTAAAATATCTAGTGTAGAAACCTACACAGACGATTTTACTATCTTTATTCATAGACTACATATAGTCAATGAGTCTATATTTCTAATTATATCAAAAATTTTCAAATTATGGGTATTAAATTTGAAAAAATGAGTGAATATTCACTCAATACTTTCATAGAATGTAATAAAGTGATTATTAGCGCTTTTATATTGAGGATATTTAAAATTCAAAAGGGGGAGCTTTTATATGGATCAAAGATTTTCAATTTCTGAATACCCTGATGTGAAGAAAGTAATAAATCAGCTTGATGGATTAATTAAAAAACCAATTTATACTGTTCGTCCAGAGGCATTAAAAAGATATGAGGAAGAGTATTTTGATAAAAAATGTTCAAAATCCAAGGAAATGATTAAAGAAGCTAAGGAAATAATTCCAGGAGGAGTTCAGCATAACCTTGCTTTTAATCATCCTTTTCCACTTGTGTTCACAAAGGCAGAAGGAGTTTACTTGTATGACTTAGATGGTAATAAATATTATGATTTTCTTCAAGCAGGAGGCCCTACAGTATTAGGTAGTAATCCCATAGAGGTTCGTGAAAAAGTAATTGAATTATTAAATGATTGTGGACCATCTACAGGACTATTCCATGAATATGAGTATAAACTTGCTAAAAAAATTTCGGATAATATTAAATCTGTTGAAATGTTTAGAATGTTAGGTTCAGGTACAGAAGCATGTATGGCTTCAATAAGAGTTGCACGTCTTGCTACTAAAAAGAAAAATATTTTAAAAATGGGTGGAGCTTATCATGGGTGGAGTGATCAGCTTGCTTATGGGATAAGATTACCAGGAACTAAGCATACTCAAGCTAATGGAGTTCCACGTAAAATGTTCAAATATACACAAGAGTTTTTCCCAAACGATTTAAAGGATCTTGAAAAAAAATTGCGTTTCAATCAATTAAGGGGTGGTACAGCAGCAGTATTAATTGAACCAATAGGACCTGAAAGTGGAACTAGACCTTTAGATAAGGACTTTAATAAAGGTGTTGAAAAATTATGTAGAAAATATGGAGCACTCCTAATATTTGATGAAGTAGTAACTGCTTTTAGAATTGGAATGTCAGGAGCACAAGGATATTTTGACGTCTCTCCGGATTTAACTATTTTTGGAAAAGTAGTAGCTGGAGGGTATCCTAGTGCAGGAGGGCTAGGTGGTAAAAAAGAGTATATGAAATATTTAACTGCCGGAATAAGTGGAGGATCTAAACATAAAAAGGCACTTGTTGGTGGTACAATGGCAGCAAATCCACTTAGTTGTGTTGCAGGATATTATACACTTTGTGAAATTGAAAGAAAAAAGGCAATAGAAAAAGCAGGATTATTTGGTGATAAATTAATTAAAGGTGTACAAGAATTAATTGAAAAGTATAATCTACCTTTTGTAGCTTTTAACCAAGGGTCAATATGCCATCTTGAAACAGTAGGTACAATGCACTTTGTAATAAACTGGAGGAAACCATGGCAAATTCCATCAGTTTTAAATGCTACTTCTGAAAGAAAAAAAGAAATGGAGCATATAGGAGCTGCATATATGGCTGAAGGACTCGTAACTCTAGCGGGATCTAGATTATACACTAGTGCAGCCTATAATGAAGAGATGTTGCCAGACATCCTATCAAGATTTGAAAATGTATTCAAAGAAGTAGCTATCAAAGAGTAATATGGAGGATAGTATGAATATAAAGGAAGCTAAGAACTTAGTTATAAAAGCCGGAATAAAGCTTGTTGAATCAGGTTTGATTGCTCGTACATGGGGCAATGTAAGTTGCCGTGTAGATGAAAATACCTTTGTAATAACTCCTAGCGGCAGGAATTATCTGTCACTAACGCCTGATGAAATAGTTGAAGTAAATATAGCTGATTTAAGCTATAAAGGTAATATAAAACCTTCTTCAGAAAAGGGAATACATGCAGAGGTTTACAAGCTTTATCCTAATATTAAATTTGTAATACACACACATCAAGAAAGTGCTTCTGTTATTGGGGCATCAGAGCTAAATTCAATAGAAATCAATGGTTATCACCCTTCTTTGGATGGGAAGGTTCTCTTCGCAAGATATGCTTTACCTGGAACAAAATCACTTCGCAAAAATGTGGCAAAGTCCCTTATGAATTCAAAAACAAATGCAGTTATTATGAAGTATCATGGAGCTCTTTGTTTTGGGAAAGATTATGATGAAGCCTTTATGATAGCTTCAGCACTTGAAAAAGCTTGTGATGCCTTTATGGTAAAGCATTATTTGAGGTTGAGTAAAAGAGAGAAATATAATCCTTTGGAAATGTCTACATTTGCCCTTTCACAAAGTGGGGAAAGGGAACCTTCATCTTGTGATAAAATTTATTTCAATAGTAAAAGGACAGAAAACGGTTGTGTATTGTATATGGATGGAGAAAAAATTGAAGTTAACTATGATAATATAGACTCTTCTTTACCTGAAGAAGTGGAAATATATAAGGCTATATTCACTAAAAATAAAAATATCAATCATATCTTATTTAATAATTCCCCTGAAATACGCGCCATTTCTCATAAGGGTATTAAATTGAAGCCTCTGCTAGATGACTTTGCACAGCTTGTAGGTAGACACGTAAAAAATGTTGAGAATAACCCACGTTTAATTTCAGAAGCTTTAAAAAAATCTTCAGTGATCCTCGTGAGAAACATAGGAGCATTATGCTGTGGAAAAACTTATGATGATGCTGAAGCAGTAAGTATGGTAACCCAGAAAGCAAGTAAAGCACTTATAGGTGCTTCACTACTTGGCAAAGTAAAACCAATAAATCCTCTAGAGTGTATGTTGATGAGATATGTTTATTTAAAAAAATATTCTAAGAAAGTATTAAAAGAATAATATGTTGAGGTGGTAACCAAAATGAAAAGCAAAAATGTATCATCTTACAGATGGATAATTCTACTAGCAATTGTTCCAATTATAATATCTACAGAGATGATGTGGCTTTCTTTAGCTCCAATATCTAGCATGGCAGAAAGCTTCTACGGGGTAAGTGGCATGTCTATAGCTTTATTTTCAATGAGTTATATGATAATGTATATAATTTTTTCCATGCCTGCTTCTTGGGTTGTGGATAAGTTTGGGTACAGACAGTCTTTGATATTTGGAGCTGTTATAACAGCTATATTTGCTGACAATTATACTATAGTATTGATTGCTCAATTTATTATTGCAATTGGACAGCCATTTCTTTTAAATATTTCAACGAAGGTTCCAGCATGGCTCAGAAGTAGCTTATCCTATTCAGGAGGGGACTTCCCTTGGGTTAATACTTCTTATGGGGCAAATATCAGGTGTTCTATTTGTGTATATTTTTGAGTCTATGGTTAGCGTTTCAGGTTCTGTAGTTTTGCCAATGATTCTTATTGTTGTAATAACTGTAATAGAGGTACCTTTTACTTTCCTTATGAAGGAATCAAAGCTAAGTAGTTGAACAAATTATTGGTTATGATGGTAGAGGGAGGTTAATAGATGGAGACTTATGTAATTGCTTATGATGTAGGTACAACAGGGATTAAAACTTGTCTATTTGAAATTTCACACACAATAAAATTAATTGCAAGTTCTATCGAGGGGTATGAGCTACACGTAGTAGAAAATGGAGGGGTTGAACAGGACCCTTATGATTGGTGGAATGCTATGTGTAGTACAACAAAGAAAGTACTGCAGGAAAATAATATTTCTCCTGAAGTAGTACAAGGGATTTCATTTTGTGCACAAATGCAGGGATTAGTTCTAGTAGATAAAAAAGGTGAACCTATAAGGCGTGCATTGAGTTATATGGATAACAGAGCAAAAAGAGAGAAGAAAGAGGGTTTGGGAACAGGATTGCAAATAGCTGGACTAAATGTTTATAAATCATTAAAGTCTATTATGATTAGTGGTGCTGTTGCTGCAAGTGTAAAGGATCCTATTTGGAAATATAAATGGGTTCAGTGTAATGAGCCGAATAATTTCGAAAAGACATATAAATGGTTAGATGTTAAGGAATTTTTGACTTGCAGAGCCACAGGGGAATTTGTTATGACAGAAGATAGTGCTTTTGCTACGATGCTTTATGATATTCGAAAAGGTAAACAAGGGTTTAGTAAAGAAATATGTGAAATGTTTGGTGTTAATATGGAGCATCTTCCTAAAGTGGTTAAAAGTACAGATATGGTAGGAAGAATAACAAAAGATGCAGCTAGAGAATTGAATCTAAAAGAGGGAACTCCTGTATTTGGAGGGGGAGGAGATGCATCACTTATTGGGATAGGTGCAGGCGCTGTAGAAGAAAACAATACTCATATTTATTTAGGAACTTCAGGTTGGGTATCAACTGTTGTAAGTAAACGAATACTGGATTTAAAGCATATGATTGCATCTATTGTAGGGGCCAGTCACAAAACTTTTAATTATTTCGCGGAACTAGAAACGGCAGGAAAATGTCTTGAATGGGTTAAGGAGCATTTGGCATTAGATGAAATAGATGTTTACCAAGAGAAAAAACAGATAAATGAATCCAAAGAAGAAGTATATAAAAGTTTGTATGATTACATGATGCATGCTATAAAAGATGTTCCAGCAGGGAGTAATGGAGTTATTTTTACACCCTGGCTTCATGGAAATCGATGTCCTTTTGAAGATCATAATGCAAGAGGTATGTTCTTCAATATAAGTTTAGAAACAGGTAAGACAGAGTTAATCCATTCGGTTATTGAGGGAGTGTGTTACCATTTAAGATGGCAATTGGAAGCTTCGGAAGAGAAGGTAAAAACATCAAAAGTAATAAGGCTCGTTGGTGGAGGTGCTTTAGCTCCTTTAACATGTCAAATACTTTCAGATGTATTAAATCGTGAAATAGAAACAGTAGATAGTCCACAAAATATTGGTGCAGTAGGAGCAGTTGTAGTTATGGCTGTAGGATTAAATATTATTGAAGAAATAAAAGAAGCAAAAAAGTTTATAAAAGTAAAAGAGCGTTATATTCCTAATAAAAATAATACTGTAATTTATGATAAATATTTTAAAGAGTTTAAATCATTATATAAAAACAATAAGAAGTCTTTTAATGTTTTAAATAACTAATATATATAAACAAGTAAGTGGATTATTATATTTGTTATTGAAATAGAAACCTAAATATAGTAATATATAGTAGGCCCAACTTAAGAAAAAAATGGATTTAATTCCATAAAAATGATGAATTAAATTTAAAAAATAAACACAAATAAGTTGGGGATACTTTTTAATAATGAAATCATTAAAAATTTGATGGAATTATTGAAAAAATCAGAGTTAGATCAAGAGGAGAAGACATTTATGAGAAGATTTAGGGGTATTACAATTTTTACTTTAATTATGTTTTTAATTTCTAATTTTTCGGTTTTTGCGGAAATGCCGAATAATACTGTGGTAATTGGAGATAAGGCATATGATTTAAATTATGTTAAGCGTGAAGAGAATTATTCGGAAGTTCTTAAGACAATGCAAAAGAGTCCTGAGATTTTTGTTAAATCAGAAAGTGGACAATGGTATGAGAATAATACTACAAGTAAGATTTCAAATGAGAGCATACCGAAAGTTACATACAAAGATGTTAATGGTAAACTTATTGATTACGATATAAATGATGGGGAGAAAATTGGAGAGCCATTAAGTATAACAGAGAATAATAAAAAAATTTCAGGTGCTAAAATTAATGGAAATGTTTATATTACTGGTGATAATGTAACTATTCATAATTCAACAGTCAATGGGATAATATACATCGATCCAGGAAAAGAAGGAAGCACTGATGTGAAAAACGTAACAGCTAAAGAAATAGTTATACTTTCAGGTGGAGAAAATAGTATACATTTATATAATGTAACTGCAGACAAGCTAGAAGTTTCAAGTGATAGTAAAGTTAGAGTTGAATCTAAAGGTACAACTAAAGTCAATAATACTATTATTAAGACTTATGCAATTATAGATTCTGTATCTGGATCTTTTGGAGAAATAAGAGTAAGTGTTGAGAATGATGGAAAAAAAGGTGAGCAGCAGAATGTTGAATTAAGAGGAACATTCACTGAAGCTGTAATAGTAGAAACTGGAGTAACTCTAAAGGCTGCTAAAGATGCTTCTGTAAAACAAATACAAATAGCACCAAAAAATAAAAATGATAATATTAAATTACTTGGAGACTTTAAGAAAATTGAAGTAAACAAAGAAGCTAATATTGAGTTGGTAGAGGGTCAAGTAGATAAAATCATTACTAATGTTAAAACTAAATTGAATATAAGTAAGGAATCAAAAGTAAAGCAACTTGATAAAAAAGGAAACAAAGTAGAAACTAGTGGAGATGGAAAAAAGAATATAACAAAAACAGACAAAGATAATTCAAAATCATCAAGTAGTAATAATAGTGGTAATAGTAGTCATGGTGGTGATAGAGATAATGATTGGAATGATAGACCAACACCAGTTGTTAAAGTGAGTTCAGTTATTATTGATAAAAATGGTAATGAGATTATAATAAATCAAGGTGGTAGTAAACAATTTACAGCAAGGGTAAGATATACTGATAATTCAACTAATAATGCAATGGTTTGGGAGTCAAGTGATACATCAATAGCAACTGTTGTTAATGGATTAGTTACAGTTGCCTCAGATAAAATTGGTAGTGCTATAATTAAGGCGAGTGCAACTAGAGGTGGAGTTACTAAAAGTGATCAAGTTGTTGTAACTATTAAATCAAATGGGAATAGTGGAATAATTAAGACTAATAATGGAGTCGTTACTGATAATATTAGTGAGTACATATTAAGAGTAAATGGAGACCCAAAAGGTTCTCAAGAAAGTCCTATTGAGTTCTATTCTGATGAATATATAGTTATAGAAAAGGATTTAATTATTGAAGCTGGGCAAGATGAATTCGTAAAGGTGAGAAATATTGGGGTTAAAGGTAATATAATTATAAGAGGAAAAGATGGGAATGGTGGATCTATAACTTTAGATAAAGTAAAGGTACAAAAGACTGCTGATGATGAATTTGGATTAAATTCAGGTAAAATAATTGTAAAAGAAGTAGCTACACATAGTTTGCATTTAGAAAATGGAGTAACAGCAGGACAATTACAGGTAACAGATGGTAATGGAGCAAGAATAGATGTTAAAGATGCATCTATAGGGGAAGTAAATATAGCATCTGAAAATGGTAATGAACAGATTGATTTACAAGTAGCTGATAAGGCTAAAATAGATGATTTATATGTTGAAAGCACTAATTTTAATATTGATAATATATCATCTAATAATAAGAAGCTAGCGGATATAATTAACTTTGTGGAAAGAGGAGAAAATGTTGATCTTTCACAAGTTAAAATTAGTAATAAAGAAACAACTTTGGATGATATTAGAAAAGAGGTTAATACAGCTGATAAAATTGTTGCTAAGCTTGATGAATTAAATAATTTATATGTGTCAAATAGTGGAGAAGAAGAGTATAATTCATGGATTGAAAATGGAAAAAGAATGAGAAGACTTATTGAAGATGCAGACGGTATTAAATATGATGATGGTGGCGAAGAAAAGACTTTTACACTGGGAAATGAATATAAAAACTATGAAGAGTGGGAAAAAATTCGCCTTGCAAATAGCATCAGATCTTATAGAAGAGATTATTTTGGTGGAAAATTTGAAAACATGAGTGAGCTTCAATATGCATTTGAAAAAGCTGTTGATCAATTACCTGTTTTTATAGAATGTAGTAAGTATGATGCATGGAGTGGTAATACTGATGGAAGGACAGGAGTAATTTCTAATAATATTGAATTAGGAGCGGATATTACAGATATAGTTTTGAAAACGAAAGATGGTGAAACACCAAGTGAGGATTTTAAAGTAACATTGGGTAGAACATCTACTTGGATTTATGATGAGAGTAGCCATGAAAGATTGGAAATAGATGGAAGATATATTCAATGTTTTGAAGATAAAGTATATTTAATGCAGAAAAATGTATCTTCAAATGACATTGTAGAAGATATTTCCGTTTCTATTCAACAAGTAAATGGAAGAAATGGATCAAATACAAATTTCCATATGGAAATCGAAAAAAATGATGTAGGGAATGACATTGTAGTTGATTATGCAAATATAGTTCTAGGTACTAATAAGGCAGTAATTGAAGTTAAAGCTAATAATGCAAATAAAGTCGATGTAATTGTAAAAGAGATTAATAGTGATGAAATCATATTTGAACAAAATGATAGAGTATTAACTGAGGGAGTTACTAGTTTTGAAGTTTCTCAAAATATTCTATCTGATGGTGGAAAGTATATAATCGAAGTTGTTGCTAAGGATAATGAACAAGAATTGTCAAGCAAATATATTAAGAGATTTCAAGCTAAACTTGAAAAAGAGTATAAATTAACTAAAACAGCTTATAGCATAAATAATTTAAATATAAAAGATAAAGCTGAGGATATAAATGATTATAAATATGAAGAATGCAAGATAGTAAATAAGGAAGATGATAGTGATAACTATATTCTAGATGATAAACAGTGTATAGGAATAGTTAAAGTAACTGATCCAAAAGGGAATAAAGTAGTTAACAAAATTATGATTTCATCTTCTATAGGTGAGGGAAATAAATTTAAAAAGTTGGGTATTGCAATACAAAATCCAGAAGGATCAGAAGAAGGAAAATATAATGTAGAACTTGCAGTATTTGATAAAAATTATCAACCAATAGTTGAACTTGGTAGTATATATGTGGATTATTCAAAAGATAGTACTGTTTCTGAATTCAATAGTATAGTAAAAAATAACTCATTAGATTTAACTGAATATAATAAGTTGTCTGTAGAAGATAAAGAGAAAGTTATAACTGCATTTATTAATTCTGAAGAGGGTAGAACACAAGAAAATTTAAATAAAGAAATAAATGAATTAAATAAAGAATTAGATGAATTAAGTCCACCAAGCTTTGAGTTTTATACAGCTTCACCAGGACAGAATAATGCTGAAATAAATTTAAAAGTAACGCTTAATAAAGAAGGTAAAGTATATTATATAGTAGTAGGAGAAGGACAGCATGAACCTGAGGTGACAGAAGTAATAGCAGGAACGAATTATAAAAATGATAAAAACGAGGATGTTGTTGTAGTTGCTAATGGAAAGATAGATAAAATACAAGCAAATATCAAAGTAGATGTTACAATATCCGGTTTACCTATTGATGTAGATAATTATGATATATATATTGTTGCTGAAGGTAATAATATATCACCAAATATTCAATCAAAGGTAACATCAATAACAGGTGTAGGAGTTAAGAAGGTAGAAAGTGGTGGTGACCAAACGCCAGCAGATATTACAGCTTTAACAATTGCAGTAGATAATGCTGGAGCAATCACAGGAGATACAGCAACAGCAGAAGGAACACTGAAGTATGTATTAATATCTGCATCAAAAGCAACAGAAATAAATGGTTGGAATGTAGAAACAACAGACAGTGATGCAAATTCAGATTTAGGTGGAATACTTTCTAATACAAAACCAACAATTTCATCTGAAGATAATGGACAAATATTAGTAGTAGTTGAAATTAAAGAAGGTAAAGTTGTATCAGCTGGGGAATCAGCAGCAATCAATATAGCAGCAGATATTGCAGATTTAACAATTGTAGTAGATAATACTGGAATAATCACATCAGATACAGCAACAGCAGAAGGAACACTGAAGTATGCATTAGTAAGTGCATCAAAAGCAACAGAAATAAATGGTTGGAATATAGAAACAACAGAAGCTAATGCGAATTTAGATTTAGGTGGAACACTTTCTGATACAAAACCAGTAATTACGAATACAGATAATACAAAAATTTTAGTAGTAGCTGAAATTAAAGATGGTAAAGTTGTAGCAGCTGGGGAATCAGTAGCAATCAATGTATCAGCAGATATTGCAGATTTAACAATTGCAGTAGATAATGCTGGAGTAATCACAGGAGATACAGCAACAGCAGAAGGAACACTGAAGTATGTATTAATATCTGCATCAAAAGCAACAGAAATAAATGGTTGGAATGTAGAAACAACAGACAGTGATGCAAATTCAGATTTAGGTGGAATACTTTCTAATACAAAACCAACAATTTCATCTGAAGATAATGGACAAATATTAGTAGTAGTTGAAATTAAAGAAGGTAAAGTTGTATCAGCTGGGGAATCAGCAGCAATCAATATAGCAGCAGATATTGCAGATTTAACAATTGTAGTAGATAATACTGGAATAATCACATCAGATACAGCAACAGCAGAAGGAACACTGAAGTATGCATTAGTAAGTGCATCAAAAGCAACAGAAATAAATGGTTGGAATATAGAAACAACAGAAGCTAATGCGAATTTAGATTTAGGTGGAACACTTTCTGATACAAAACCAGTAATTACGAATACAGATAATACAAAAATTTTAGTAGTAGCTGAAATTAAAGATGGTAAAGTTGTAGCAGCAGGGGAATCAGTAGCAATCAATGTATCAGCAGATATTGCAGATTTAACAATTGCAGTAGATAATGCTGGAGCAATCACAGGAGATACAGCAACAGCAGAAGGAACACTGAAGTATGTATTAATATCTGCATCAAAAGCAACAGAAATAAATGGTTGGAATATAGAAACAACAGACAGTGATGCAAATTCAGATTTAGGTGGAATACTTTCTAATACAAAACCAACAATTTCATCTGAAGATAATGGACAAATATTAGTAGTAGTTGAAATTAAAGATGGTAAGGTTGTTGCAGCTGGGGAATCATCAGCAATCAATGTAGCAGCAGAAGAGTAAGGACAATATTTTTGGGTTTCGAAAAGACCCTTAGGGGTTATGAACAAAGTGTCAACAAATTAATTAAAGAGAGGGAAGGAAAACCTTCCTTCTCAAATTAAAATAAATATATCTGAAAAAAGGTTGATGGGTGCTAGCGTTAGTAGCTATTAGTTTTTTTATCTTTATTTAAAAATTGAAATGAAGAAAAGATAAAACATATAGTATATTTTTGAATAGCCTAAGAAGGTAAAATAAATAATTTCTTAGGCTAGTTATTTTACCCTTAACTTCACTTGCGTCTTAAAGAAGTAAGCGAAAATAAACAGCATGAAATTTCAGTAAAATCAACGCATAGAGAGAAATAGGTTAATCCGAAACAAAAACTAAATGCTGACTAATAAGCATAAATTAAACATAGTCAGCCAAAGTGAAAGAAGAACAAAAGAGACTATATGCTCTTTGTAGTTGGAATAAATGTAGGGCTAAGAGCAGGTGATTTACTTTCACTATAGGTTAGAGATGTAATGAAAGGAGATAAAATAGCAGATAGTGTATTCATAAGAGGAGAGAAAACATGAAAATTAAGAGAATTTGTATTGAATGAAAGTGCTAGGGAAGCTATAAAGTTATACCTAAGCACTTTTTCTATTTTGGATGTAAATGACTATCTTTTCAAAAATACAAGGGGGAATGGTGTATTAGAAGTAGATAGCCTTAGAAAAAAATGAAAATAACACAAGGATAAACAGAACCCTAATTAATAGAACCACTAAATGGTCTATTAATTAGGGTTTTATTTTATACCCATAAACTTAAGCATTTATAGTAAGAATTGAATAGTTACATAGATACTTACATTTACTTTTTATTTAAAAACAAATATAATTATAGAAAGAAAGAATGAAAATATTGAGGAATTGAGTCGAAAGCATATAAATACAATAAAGAAAATACGCGATTTTATACAAGGGACGCTAAAAATGTCGCAAGATAGAAGTTATTCATTATATAGATAATGTATTTAACAACACAGAATAGGGGTGATGTTGTGATTGTTAATAGAAGAGAGATTAAGTACGTAATAAGTGAATATGATTATTTCAATTTTAATAATGTATTTAAAAATATCCTGATAGAAGATTCAAATAATAAAAATTTTGGATATAGTGTTAGAAGTTTGTATTTTGATTCTATAAATAATTGTGACTTCTATAGCAAAATGTATGGAGAAGAAGTTAGAAAAAAGATACGTCTTAGAATATATGATACTAATGCTGAAGTTGTTAAATTAGAAATAAAGAGAAAAATTAATGTGGATCAAATTAAAGAGACCACAGAGATAACTCGAGAAGATGCAATTCGTTTAATTAATAAAGAGTATCAAGTGTTATTGAAATATAATAATAGTACTGCCCAAACAGCTTATAATATTATGACCTTAGGACAGTATCAACCAGTTGTATTAATTGAGTACAACAGAAGAGCATATCTACACACTGAAAATAATATTAGAGTAACGTTAGATAGTGATATAAGAGCTAATGAAACAAACTTTGATTTATTTTCAAATGCAATACCAATGATACCAGTTTTTAATCATTATCATGCAATTTTAGAGGTAAAGTATGATGGAGAATTATTTTGCTGGATTACGCAGATTATGCAAAGTAAGGATGGGGTTAATCAATCCTTAAGTAAATATTGTACTTCAAGAAAATTTTTTGACAATTATTTATCTTAATTTTATAGATTAAATTAATGAATATAGATTTCTTAATTTATTCAAGATATTACTTGGATAAATTAACTATTGAGCTGAGATATTTATATAGAGATTCCAAGTGAAAACTAAATTTATACATACTCAAAACTCATAGAACCATTGCGATTTTGAGCATGTATAAATAAAGTTTAACTACGGATTCTCTATAGGTAGGAAGGAGACTGAAAAATATATGAAAGAAACATTATATGATTATTTAATATCAAATAACAGTAGTATAAGTATATTTAAATCTATTGAAATTTTAGTTATTGCACTCTTTTTAAGCTTAATAATTTTCTCTACTTATAAAATTACATTTAGTGGAGTTATGTATAATAGAAAATTTAATATATCTTTAATAATGCTTACATTAGTTACAACCATAGTAATGATTGTAATTGGAAGTAGTATTGCTCTATCTTTAGGGATGGTTGGTGCATTGTCTATTGTACGTTTTCGTACTGCAATAAAAGATCCTAGAGATACGGCATATATATTTTGGGCAATTGCTATTGGGCTGTGTGTAGGAACAACTAATTATATGATAGCTATAATTGGTTCAGGGTTCTTATGTGTAACATTAATATTACTTAGTATAGGTGGGTTTGGAAGAGAAGATAGATATATACTTATTATAAGAGGAATGAGAGTAAAAGAAGAGGAAATGATGAGGTGTGTATTTAAGGCATTTAAAGGGAGTCAATTAAGAGCTAAAAATTCATCAAATGACAGCCTTGAATTGATTTATCAAATAAAAATTAAGAAAGACAAAGATAAGAATATTTTAAAGAAGTTATACCGTATAGAAGGTGTTACAGCAGTTAATATTGTAGCTCAAAACGGAGAAACTATAGGGTAGGTGTTAGCATGAATAAATGTATTTTAAAACTTTTAATAATCCTACTGAGTTTTATGCCAATAGGGGTTGCTTGTAGTAATGAAAATATTAATAATGCAAGAATAAAGGGAGAAAGCATAGACGAAATAACACAAGAAGAAAGTACAAGCCAAGAGTGGGAGCAAGGGAATAACTTACCTGTAATTGTTATTGATACAAATGGAGTTAAAATAAATGGTACTGAGAAAATTAATGGAACAATGAAGTTTTATAATAGTGATAATGAACTTAATTATAGGATTGATGAACCTGCGTTTACCTCTAACATAGGTATAAAAATTCGTGGAAGATCATCAAGAAAGTTTCCTAAAAAACAATATAGTCTTGAGTTGAGAGACGAGCAAGGGACTGAAAAAGAGAAAAAAATACTAGGAATGTCTAAAGACTCTGATTGGGTATTGAATGCTCCTTTTGAGGATAAATCTCTTATTAGAAATTATATGGCATATAATATATCTGGGAAAATCATGAATTATGCACCAGGTTCTAAATTCTGTGAGGTATATCTTTTAGATGATGGAAGCTCTGAGATTGAAGAAAAACATTATAAAGGGCTATATTTAATGATTGAAAAAATAAAAAGAGGAAACGATAGAGTAGACATACTTCCATCTCAAGATGATAAGGGAGAAACAAGCTTTATTGTAGCTAAAGATCAACCTAAAGAAGGGGATATTGTCATTCAAACTTATGGTAAAGAAATATATATTTATGATTATGGAATTGTTGGTATATATCCCAACAGAGATATAACTGATAATCAAATTGATTATATAAGTAAGACCATAAGTGAATTTGAAAGGGTATTATATTCTGATAAGTACGATGTCGTAGGAGAAGGATACGGTGAGCATATAGATGTGGACTCCTTTGTAGATTATTTTATAATAAATGAGTTTTTTAACAATACAGATGCTGGTATATTCAGTACTTATATATACAAAGATTATGGAGAAAAAATAAAAGCAGGACCAGTATGGGACTTTAATATATCTATGGGAAATAGTAATTTATTAAGTGAATACTATGATTACGCTGGGTTTTACATGCCACAAACTTCATGGTTTGAGAGATTGATGAGGGATAAAAAGTTTGTTTCTAAAGTTATAAACAGATATAAGCTCCTTAGAAAGACATACTTTAGTGATGAATATTTAATAGAATTTATTGATGATACTGTAGAACTATTAGGAGATGCACCAGAGCGGAATTTTACAGAATGGCCTATTTATTTGAGTAATCAAGCAGAAGTGTTCAAGAATAATCATATTGAAATTTTTGCACCATATGAGCACGATGTTAAGCTATTAGATGAGTTTTTTAAAGCTAATCCACGATTATTATATCCTACAGAAGGTATGGCTCAATCTTATGAAGAAGAAATTCGCATGTTAAAAGAATTTCTAATAAACAGAGGCGCATGGATAGATGAAAATATTGAGAGTCTATACAAGTGGACTGATTAGATTGGAGGAAAAATAATATGAAGAGGTTTATGTTAATTAACACAGTTATATTTTTTCTCATATTGGGTGTAAAAAGTGGATTAATAAGAAAAATATCAAACTATGATACTATAGAATATTTTACTAAAGTAGAAGGCAAAGAGATATTAATCAATAAAAATAACAAATGGAATGAAATCAAGATAACAGGTATTAATATGAATCCAGGAAAACCAGGGGCGTTTCCTGGAGATAGTTTTATTAGCAACGAGGAATACTTAAGATGGTTTTCATATATTAAGGATATGAATGTTAACTGTATACGTATTCAAAATATTATGCCTGAAGAGTTTTATGAAGCATTGGAGCAATTCAACAATGAAAAGGAAGAACCATTATACATTTTACAGGGAATTTATTTTAATGAAGTGTACTTAAAGGATGGTTATAATCCGCAGACTAAAGATATGAAGAAAAAATTCAAGGATTACATTGAAGCGGTTGTAAATATAGTACATGGGGAATCTTATAATAGAGTTAATCTAAATCTCTTTGAAAGCTATAAAACAAATGTATCAAAGTATGTAATAGGATATACTGTTGGGATTGAATGGCAAGCCCATGATTTAATTTATTCTGAAATTATGAATGATAAATCACCTTATGAAGGGGAATATTTTTATACAAGTGAAAATGCTTCTTCTTTTGAAAGTTTTTTAGCAGAAGCTGGTGATTATGTTGCCCAATATGAAGCAAAAAATTATGGAGAGCAAAGACTAATTACCTTTGTAGGATCATCATCACTTCATATTAAAAAAAGCACCTCATTATCTAATGGGTCAACAATAATACTGGAGCAGGATGAGAAAGATAACATAAAAAGTTTTATAGATGTGGAAAATATAAAAACTACAGAAGAACTGAAAACTGGTATCTTTGTTTCCTATAATATATATCCTTCAGTTAGTACACTTTTAATGTATGAAGGAGATAGTGGATTATTTTTTTCAGATATAAATAATTATCATACTATACCAGTTGTAATATCGGAATATGGTATACCTTCATCTAGATTAGCAACAGACTTTATTTCAGATACGAGTAAAGGTTATATAAATGAAACAGAGCAAGCTCAGGCTTTGGTAGACACTTATAATGCTATAAAAAAATCCGGATGTGCTGGAAGTATAATTGCTGAATGGGGTGATAGTTGGTTTAGGTCTGCATGGAATACCAAAGACCGTATTATACTTGATAAGTCTGCTTATTGGAGTGACACACAGACATATAGCCAATCCTTTGGACTTATGGCTTTTGAACCAGGAAATGAAGAAAGTGTTTCTTATCCTGACAATAGCAATAATGAATGGAAAGAAGAAGATATTTTAAGCAGTAAACCAGAGGTCTCCCTATCAATGAAATCAGATGAAAAATACCTATATTTTATGGTTAACATGAAAGATGGATTTAATCCTTTAAGTGAAGATATTTATATAGACTTAGATGTTACCCCTAATTCAGGAGCAACAAAGAGTACACAGTATGATCTCCAATTTGATGGACAAGCTGATTTTATTATACATGTAAGTGATGTGGAAAGTTCAAAAGTATTAGTACATGAATATTATAATACTCATAACTTTTTAGAACAAGAAAAGCAGCTGCAAATTCGTCCAGACATAATAAATCATACAAGTGATATGGATGAATTTTCAGAGATAATGATATATACAAGACCTAAAACATATGTAGAGGCATTAGGGGGATTTGTAGAAAAACAATCAACTGAGACAGGAAGACTTATTCATGGGAATGGAAATCCTACTATCTCTGAGTTTAATTCTATATCTGATTTTTATATTGGAGAAGATTATGTAGAGGTTAGAATTCCATGGGCACTTTTGAATTTTATGGATCCATCTACAAAACAGATTCATGATGATTACTATGATACTTTTGATATTACTCCAATTAGTATAAAAGGAATTTATGCAGGTGTTACAGTTAAAGAGAATAATGATACTATAAATAGAATAGATTCTAAGTTATACAAATGGAATCAATGGACTAAGCCTACTTATCACGAAAGACTGAAAAAATCATACTATCTTTTGAAAGAGGAATTATCTAAAGCAAGTAACTAGAAAGGAGGAAGGTTGATAAAATGAAATCAATTGTATATATTTATTTAATGCTGATTTTTTTCGTATATATTATCTCTTCCTCTATAGTGTATATGATCATAAGTGATTATCGTGAGAAGAGGATTAATAAAAAAGTGGAAAAGCTATCTGAGACTTTTGGAAAAGAAATATTAAGCCAATTGAATAAATTAAAGAATAATATAGATTTATCACGTAGAGAGATTAATAAAGTGAAGAAAAGGTTAGATAATAAAGCATATGAAAAAGTTTTTAATGAAACAATAATTTCATTTAATCAGAATTCTGAGCATTATATTCATGTTAAAAAATATATGGGAAGTTTCAATAGATATATAAAGAGCTTAGTAAACAAGAATAAAAAAGAAGGAAGTATAAAAAATGTATATACGGCTTTCCTTATGGGACAGTATAAAGTAGATAATGACTATATAAATGACTTTTTACTGGACTCATTAAAAACAAGTTCACTTTATTTAAGATTCAATGCAATGAACTCAATAGGTGAAATTGGTAATGTAGAGTATTTTACTAAAGCATTGTTGTATATTTCTAGAACGAGCGGATATCTTAATGAAAAACTCTTTATTGATATAATGAATCAATTTGGCGGTGATATGCTAGAACTTAATAATCAGTTATTGAAGTCTTTTGATGAATTTAGTAATCAGATTCAGTGCATAATAATTGAACATTTTCAAAAGGTAGGTTTTACATTTGCAACTAAAAAATTTGCCTATAAATTAAATTCAATTGACACAGATAAAGAGGTTGTAACTAGCATTGTGAAATATTTTAATATAATAAATTATCCACCAGTTAAACCAATACTAATAAGTTTATTAGATGATGAACAGTGGGAATTTAGAGCTCTTGCTGCAAAAACATTGTCCAAATATTATTCACAAGAAACAGTGGATAAACTGCTTATAAGCATTACTGATATTAATTGGTTTGTGAGATTAAATTCAGCTATGGCCTTATTAGATTTTGATTTAGGTGAGAATTTACTATATGACGTCTTAGCGAAAAAAGATAAATACTCTACAGACATAATGTTTTATGCAATGTTTGTTAAAAAGAAAATAACTTACGAAGAGTATCTTGAAAAATCAAATAGACAAGAGGTGGTGTAGGAATGTTAGAAAATATAATTGATTATGTAAATGTGGCATTTATGTATTATATATTTATATATGCAGCGATATTCTTTATTTCCACCATCTTTGCTATGATTAATCTTCAAGAGGCTATGGACAGAAAAAAATATAGTAATAATATTAGAATAAAAAACAAAGCAAATTATATTCCTATTTCCGTTTTAGTTCCTGCATATAATGAAGAACAGACTGTTGTTCAGTGCATTAATTCACTTCTAAGTCTTGATTATCCAGAGTATGAAATTATAGTAGTAAATGATGGTTCAAAGGATAGAACGGAGCAAGTTATACTTGAACATTTTAATTTACAAAAAGTTATGAGACCTGTTAGAAGGTTAGTTCAAAGTAAAGATGAGATAAGTATATATGAAGGCGGAAGTAAAATCAAAATTACGCTTATAAACAAAGAGAATGGTGGGAAAGCAGATGCTTTAAACTTAGGTATAAATGCATCAAAATATCCTTTTTTTGTATCACTTGATGCTGACTCAATTCTGCAAAAAGACTCTTTAAGCAATATTGTTATACCTTTTATGGAAGATGAAAAAACAATAGCTGTTGGAGGAAATATCAAAGTATCAAATCAGGTAGTTATAGAAGATGGAGAAGTTGTAAAAGTATTACCGCAAAAAAAATGGATTGTTATAATGCAAACTTTAGAATACTGTCGTGTTTTTCTTACTACAAGAGTTTGGTTTAATAGATTTAATGGTAATCTAATCATATCTGGAGCTTTTGGTTTATTTAAAAAACAATCAGTTATCAATGTAGGAGGATATGATTCTCAAAGTATTGGAGAGGATATGGGACTCGTTGTTAAGATGCACTCTTTTTATCGTAAAAATAAATTAGCATATAGTATTCAGTATGCACCATATGCTATATGTTGGTCACAGGTTCCTGAAAAGTTAAAAGATTTACGAGGGCAGAGAAGACGTTGGCATATTGGATTAATGCAGAGTTTATTAGAACATAAATATATATTCTTAAATATTAATTATGGCTTAATTGGATCCTTCTCGTTTTTGTACTATTTAATATATGAAATGTTATCTTGCATAATAGAGATTGTTGGATTTGTATTTATTCTTCTAGCATACTATACAGGATTTATTAATATTCAGTTTTTTATAACATTTATAGTAGTATATGTAGGATATAGTTTTGTAATCTCAATGGCAGCTATTATACTAGAAAATTATATATTTAATAATATGTTCTCACTTAAAGTTATTTTAAAACTTATGATATTTAGCATTATTGAATGTCTCGGGTATAGACAACTCTGTTCAATGTATAGATTATCGGCAATATTTCAATATAGAAAAAGAAAATATGATTGGGACAAAATTGATAGAAAACAACATAATAAAATTAATGATAAGGGGATATCTGTTAAGATGTAAGCCTTTTGTGACTTTTGTGAAATAGAGAAATAGATATTTAGAAAGACAACTTTTATGTTGTCTTTTTTTTTATTATTGTTTTTAGAAATTCGAATACTACTTACAAGTCTTAAATATAAATATAAGTATAGATACAGATTTAAATATCAAATAACGTAAAAAAATGGGAAGTTAAGTGTTTTAAATTGACAATTAGGAATAATTGCCATATAATTACCATATATTTACAATTCAAAGGAGAAGGGAGAATAAAGGTTTTGCAATTGGGAGGAATTATAAAAGAGTTTTTTTTTGCAAAAGAAGAATCAAGAGAAATGAAAATAGTATTTTTGTATAGATACATATCATTAATATTCACTTCATTTTTTTTCATTATAGGGAATAATATTTCCACATTTCATAGTAAAATCTTCATAGTATTATGTATAAGTTTAGGATCAATGATATTGACGTATCTTTATAAGAAAAACCAGAACTCTAGCAAATACATTAGTATTTTAGTTTTTATAGAAGCTATTGGTAGTTCTTTTGTACTATTACCATCAGGTGGTTTTAATAGTCCATATTTATTGTATTTTATCAATACAATTTTAATAGCTGCACTAAAATTAGATAGAAAACATTGTTGGATAAATTCATCAATTTATTTGTTGGCATCTATAGGGAATATATACCTATTTGTGGATAAAGGGAATAAAAGTTTATTTGAAATAATAGCCAAACAACCGAATATTATTCTTAGTGTTTTATTAATTACAGCAGCTATAGGGCTTTTATCGAAATTCACAAAAATACTTCAATCTGAAAGTGAAAAATTAATAGAGTTAAATAATCAATTAGTAATAGCAAATAAGAAAACAAATGAAGCAATGGAGCAAATAATGTCATTATACCAAGCAGTAGGATCATTATCAGATCAGAGGGACAGAAGTGAAATTATAAAACTAATAGTTAATTGTACTAAGGAAATTACAAGATCAGATACTGTTTTTTTTAATAATATTTTAGATGAAGAAAATAAAATTATTATTGAAGGAAATGAAGATGTTTCACAATTTATGAAAAATAAATTAAGACATGAAATATCAGTTAGATGGAATAGTATATATAACTCAGAGTCGCCTGTAGATATAATAGTGGCAGATAAACGATTTACGATGGTAATAGTGAGATCAACATATAATAATTATGGAATCTTAGGAATAGAAACTACAGGTTATAAGGAAGATATTATTTCAAAACAAAATATAGATCAATTAGTTTTTTTAGCTCAATTAAGTTCAATAGTAATTGAAAGGTCTCATCTGGAAGAGGTAAATGAGAGATTGCTTGTTACTGAAGAGCAAAATCGAATAGCCGATGAAATTCACGATAGTATATTACAAAAACTCTTTGGTATGTCATGTGGAATATTTGCATTGATAAAAAATCTAGAAAAATCAAATATCAATGAAATCAAAGAAGGGTTAAATAATATAAGAAATTCAACAAATAATGTAATGAGGGAATTAAGGTTTACAATCTATGGTATGAGTTGGAAAAAAGATGGTGTAAATACATTTGAAGTGGACATTATGAATTATATAAAAGAAATACAAAGATTAAATAATGTTAACATAACATTTAAGATTAAAGGAAATCACGAATTGTTGTCAACTAGAGAAAAAAAAGCTGTATATAGAATGATATGTGAGGGAATAGGGAATGGACTGAGGCATGGTAATGCAAACAACGTTGATATTACTCTTTATATAAAATCAAAATATAAGTTGCTTAAAATAATAGATGACGGTAAAGGGTTTGATTTAAATGGAATAAGAAAAGAGAAAGAAAATGGATTAGGCTTAAGAAATATTCAGAATTTAACTTACTCACTTAATGGAGAAATTGATATTTATAGTGAAATTGGTACGGGGACTTCTATAGAAGTTAAGATTCCTAATATTATTCAAAGAATTGAGAAGGGGGAAGTTGTATGAACATACTTATCGTTGACGACCATCCGTTAGTGAGGAAAGGTCTTGTATCTACGCTTTCATTTGAAGATAATATTGAAAAAATCCAAGAGGCTTCAAATGTACATGATGCAATGAATAGTTTAATACAGGATAAATATGACAGTGCAATAATAGATTTGAACCTTGGTAATGAAGATGGATTGGAAATAATAAAAAGGGCAAAGGAAAAAAATTTAAATACAAAATTTATTATTCTAACTTCATCTATAAAAAAAGAAGATTTTTCAAGGGCACAAAAGAGTGGTGTAGATGGATATCTATTAAAGGATGCATTCGCAGAAGATATTATATATGCCTTAAGTGTCATAAAAAGAGGTAGGAAATTCTATGATTCTGAAATGTTGAATTATAAAGTTACAGATGAGGAGGATAATAAAATTAATCAGTTGACACCACGAGAAAAAGATGTGGTACGAGAGCTTGGAAATGGATTGAGTAATTTGCAAATAGGTAAAAAACTATATATATCAGAAAATACCGTAAAAAAGCATGTTAGTAATATACTATCAAAACTCAACTTATCTCATAGAACACAGATTATGTTAGTAGCTAAGGATATTGCATAGAAATGAAATTTATAAAAAACTACATATAAATCTGATAGCTTTGATTAGGTTTGATTAGGTTTGTAAAGTTTCAAATTTGTAGTTGGAAGGGGTAAATAGGGGTGGTAAGAAGAAAATTTATAAAAGTAACTAGAGCTGCACTTATATGTAGTACTATAGCTGCTTCGCTGAGTGTAATGGGGGTAGGATATGCCGCGTGGAATAAAAGTGTTAGCATAATTGGTAAAATAAGTACTGGAAGTATTGATGTGATTTTTAATGAAGCATATTTTAATAATAACCCTAATGGAGATAAAAATTTTGATGAGATACACTTTGGTAATAAGCTTAATGGGGATATAAAAGATACAGCAGATACACAAGCTAAAAAATATAATGATATTAGCGTAGAATTTGACTCTAATACAATCTTAATTAGGGGAATAATGTATTATCCAAATGATATTGTTCTGAAATACAATGTGGTTGATGAGGGAACAATACCAGTAGAGATGATTAACGAAGGTGAGAAAAAATTTGAACTCGAAAATGGAGGATTTATAATTATAAATCCTATAAGTGAAACTATAAAAGTTCATATTCCTAGGGCTGATGGGTACTATACTACGATAGCACCTATTGAATTTAAATCAAAATATGGTTCATGGAAAGAAACTTTGTTTATTGATTTAAATATATTTGTTGAATTACCGAATAACGAAGTAACAACTTCAAGTGCTATATCTATGGAGGTAACAACTTCAAGTGCTATATCTATGGATATTTCTGATAATAGTAGATTCAACGACAGCATAGATGCTTTATCAGGGGAGATTGAAGTGATAATTTCTGAGGATGAAAGTGAAGATTATAATCTAATTGAAGATAATGAAATAGATATTGAAGAAGAAAGTGAAGCTAATGATCAAACACAAGATAATGGTTCAGAATTAGAAGAAAGAAACGAGACATTAGATGATTTATCTGATGCTATAATTGTGGAATCAGAATCAAATAATGAAGTAGAAGAGGATTCATCACAAATAGAAGAAGAGACAGATAATGAAATTGAAGATAATGAAATAGATATAGAAGAACAAAGTGAAGCTGATGATCAAAGTCAAGATAATGATCCAAAAGTAGAAGAAAATGATAGTAATACTGAACCAGGCGAAGAAGTTGATGTGAATGATCAACAGCCAGAGGAAGAAACCCAAACTGAAACAGAAAAAATACTTGAGGCTTTAGAGAAGTTATCAGATGCTATAATTGTGGATTCAAAAGATAATAATGAAGTAGATAGTAAATAAATAATACTATGGAGGAGAAAATCATGTCCAAAGATGAATTTATACCAGTAAAGAAAGACCCCAAAAGAAGTGTAATGCTTCTTTTTATTCTTATATCAATATATTATATTGATAATTCACATATATTATCTTCTATAGATACCAATATAAATATGTATGTAGTGAAACCAATGATGTGGATAGGACTAGCTATAGTTGTTTGGAAAATTCCAAGGTCGCGTGCAAAAGCAAAGCTGCGAAATAAAGGGTTTGTGAATTTATGGGCATTTAATTTTGGGGTTATATATGTTCTTATTATGATTGGTGCAGGTATTATCTTTGGTCTAGGTAAGAGTCCTTATAGCCATAGTATAAAAGGGATAGTAACTAATCTATTGATTTTTGGTTTTCCCCTAGTTACGAGGGAGATTATTAGAAGTTATATGATAAGTAATACCAAAGAAAAATATAAGGGAGTAGCAGTATTTTTAACTGCCCTGCTTATGGCATTTATTAAGATGAATTTCAGTAGATATACTGGTCTTTCAGGATTAAAGAGTACAGCTGAGTTTATGGGGAATTATGGTCTTCCTAATTTTTCAACAAGTCTTATGGCATCTTATTTGTCTTATTTAGGAGGGGTTGTACCTGCCATCATGTATATGGGGATTATTGAAGGCTTTGAATTTTTAAGTCCTATACTTCCAGATATAAAGTGGATAGTAAAAGCTCTTATTGGGACAATTGTACCTTTATTCTCATTTATGACAATTCAGGAATTATATAAAAAGGAATCAAAGGAGAAAGAAGGTATTAAAGCAGAGAAGGAGAATCCCTTTAGTTGGATGGTAACGGTTGTTGTATCCATATGTATTGTGTGGTTTGCAGTAGGGGTATTTCCTGTATATCCTTCAGTTATTGCATCAGGAAGCATGGAACCTAAAATTAAGCCAGGAGATGTTATCTTAGTAAAGAAAGTAGACAGTGAAAGTGTTATGAACCTTAAAATAGGGGAGGTTATACAGTTTGAAAGTGGAAATATACTTATATCTCACAGAATTATTGATATAAAGGAAGAAGAGGGGATAAAGTGCTATAAAACCAAAGGTGATAATAACTCAGTAGAAGATGGAGATCTTGTTAGGCTAGAAGATGTGAAAGGTACTATTATTAAAGTAGTTCCAAAGATTGGGTGGCCAACTCTTCTTCTAAAAACTAAAGATGATGTACCAAAAGAACAGGTAGAATTTTAAGAGCAGATTAATCTGCTCTTTTGTTTTTATTAAGAGTTTCAGCAGCCTGAATACTACTAAAGTAGTATATTTCTAATGAATTAGTACCATTGAAAATAATCTAAAAGGACTATTAAAGAGTATACTTTAGAGTGGAGAAATTAGGGGGGGGAAGCTATATAATTAATATGTAGTCGATAATAACTACAGCGCGCTGAGATTAAGTAGTCAATAATAGCTACTCTGTGGGCTGAGAATATATGGACACGAATAAAAACTAAAATATAATTTAAGGGAGAGATATAAAATGAAAAAAGGAAAAATAATCGCATTAGCTCTTGCGGCTGGAATCACATTTATGGGTGCTGGATATGCAGCATGGACAGATAGCGTAACTATTCAATCAACTGTAGCAACTGGTAAATTACAAGTAGATATTGATAGAACTAGTACTGCTACTTTTGCTAATATCACTAACACTGATAATGATAATGTTGCATCAGCTGGTGTTGGAGATATTACAGAAATAGACGCTAATAAAGGAGTTAAGGTAACATTTGATAACTTATATCCTGGAGCAACTGGACACGCAGAAATATATTTAGACAACATAAGTACTATACCAGTAAAATTTGACGATGCATTAACAGTTCTTGATATGCCTTCAAATTCAGAACTAGATGAATTAGTATTTACTTCTAAATTAGTTGTTAATGGAACAGAGTATGATTTAAGCACAGTTGATCTATCAACTCTTACAGTTAATAAAGAAACTGATATGAAAGTTATTATTGACGTAGAATTACCAGATGGTGCTACAGGAACAGAAGGAGCATCTGTTGATTTTGAATTTGAGCCACACTTCAAGCAATTCAATCAATAATATTAAAGAAAACAATATAATCTAACTGAAGCAGGGAAAATATGTCCCTGCTTTTTAAAAGAAATTATATTATGCTATCCATTCAGATAAATAAAGGATGATAATGTATGAAAAAAAGTAAAATTATGGCATTGGCATTGGCTGTAGCAATGATACTTATGGGAGCTGGTTATGCAGCATGGCAAGATAGTGTTAAATTAAAATCAACTGTGTCTACAGGAAAAATGAATGTAGAGATTGGCGGGTGTAGTAAAAAACTTTTAAAAGTTGAAGCTTATGACACTTTAGAAATATATAAAGAACAACAGGGTATTCGAGAGCCTTTTAGGGAACAGTCAAAGTTGATAAAAGTAAATTGGCCCAATCGAATAACTAATGATAATGAAGGAGACCAGAATGATAAATTAGAGTTAGAAAGTGAAAATGTTTTTCCAGGTGCAGTTGTGACAATTCCTGGATCAATAAGAAATCTATCTAGTATACCAGTAAAGATAGATAATGTACAAATAAATTGTTATGTTAAGGGAATAAATGAAGAAGATAGTGAGTATGAACTAAATACTACATTACTAGATGTTTTTTATATTCCAGAGTTGTATTATGAGATACTTAATGATGATGTGGAGTATCGTCCAGATAATATGACTGAAATAGGTATAAATATACCATTAGCGCAACTAGGTGATAAAATTGAAGATTTTTTAAGTGACGTTATGTTAAAGGAACACGAAGAGGCTTTAATTGGATCTTCTAATCAAAATCCAGATGGTGGAGGCCTAGTACAAAATATGGCACTTGAGTTTAAAGGTGGCATAGAAGATATCGACTATGATTTTTATGAGAACAAAACCATAAAAATCGAAATAAAGTTTACTTGGAAACAATTTAATGAATAAAATAATTATTTTTAAATAAGTAAGGGGGATTAATTATATGAAAAAAGGTAAAATAATAGCACTAGCATTAGTAGGAGCAATTACATTCATGGGTGCTGGTTATGCAGCATGGCAGGATAGCGTTACTATAGAATCGCAAGTAAATACAGGATCATTGGATGTACGTTTTTGTGATAACGATGATTTACCAGATGTATCTATAGATCCAGCAAACTCATATGTTACTTTAGAGGATGATGGAACAGTAAGAGATGATGCAAATGGAGTAGATAAACTTCTAACAATAAATGCAGCGAACTTTTATCCATCAAAGGATGTCACTGGAGAAAAATGGCACGGGAAAGATGATAGAAACGAAAGACCTGCATTAGGAATTACAGCAGGAATTATAAATGCCGGAAGCATACCAGCGAAAATTAATGGGGTTGAGATTTTCCCTAATACTAACGCTAATATGGATTTATATAATAAAATTAGGGTTGAAAAGGGCGTATTATGTAAAGTTTATAAGGGTGATTACTACGTGTGGAAACTATTTAAAGGATGGAAAAAAATTGATTCCGATTTCACAAAAGGATTTGATACAGTGGAGAATATTTCACAGTATTGCCCTAAGGATGATATGACATTAGAAGAGTTTGAAACGTTTTTAAATAATGCAGTAGGCGATGACTATGTTTTAGGTGAGGAAACAACCGTATTTTTTGGCTGTTTAGATTCTGAAGCAATTGTTGGAGAGAGTATAAAACTAGTTCCACACCTTCGTTTATATATACATCAAAGTGCTGGAAATGAAACACAAGATAAGAATTGCACGGTTAATATTAAATTTAACTGGAAACAATTTAATAAATAATAACCAAGCAATACGATTATTAATAAATTATCAATAAGAAAAATGGGCGAGTACAAATTGTACTCGCCTTTTTATATGAAATAGGGTAAAATATACATAATAAACAAAGAGTACCAAAAGAGAGGGGTATAGTATGAAAGTAAGCATAAATAAAAACTTGAAACTAATTTTAATAGTAGCACTGATTATTCTAATATGTGTATCATCTTTTTTTATATTTAAGGAAGCTAAAAGCAATAAAACAAAAGAGGAAAAAATCACTCTTTATACTTATAATAGTGGAGCGGCATTTAATTATAAAGTTCATTTGAAGCCCAATATGTTATTTAAAGAAAATGTTCTAGATGAAGGACAAATATACATATCTGAATTTGTTAAGCACATAGAGAGTATTTTTACATTTCAGTTTAATGGAGAAAATGAAGCAGATATTAAAGGGGATTACGAAATTAAGGCAGTGCTAGAAGGATATACTGGAGAAGGCGAGAGTCTTAAGAACATATGGAAGAAAGAGTTTTCGATAATTGACAGAAAAGACTTTCAAGCAGAGGATAAAGATTATTTTATAGAGGATAAAATTACAATAAAGTTAGATAAATTTCAGGACTTTATAAAAGAAGTCTCTGAGGTTGCTAAAATATCCAGTTCAGTGAAATTTGCAATTCAGGCACAGGTTAACATGGAAGCTGAAACCGATAATGGAATAATAAATAAAACATATTCTCCTACAATGCTAATTCCGTTAGATGGAAGTTACTTTGAAATCGGTGGTAATTTAAAAGACGAACAAAATGGAGTTATTGATGAAACTAAAAAGATTTCCCTTCCTGTAAATAGAAATAGAATAATTATTCTATCAATAGTAGCGGGGATATGTTTGCTAGCATTAATATATGTATTATTCTTTACAATACCTGTAGTTATAGATGAACATGAGAAAGAGCTTAAGAAGATATTTAAAAATCATGGGGATAGATTGGTGGCTCTTAATGAAGAGGGTCTTAGTTATTATGGGGAGTGTATAAAGGTAAAATCCATTGATGATCTTGTGAGAATTAGTGATGAAGTAGGTAAGCCTATCATGTACAAGTATAGCAGTGATTATAGTGAGATATCTAAATTCTATGTTATAAGTGAGAAAGAATTATATTTATTTAAATCTGATATAGAAATAGATAATATGGGAATAGAGAATAAAGAAAATCAAGAGGTGAAAAATCAAACTATTGAAATAATTGATGTTATTGAATAGACTAATATATAAGAATAAAAATTAAAATCTTAATTAAGTTAAGCCAAGGGGCTGTCTCGCCATAGAAAGTGATTTCTAAGGTGAGACAGCCCTTATGTTTAAACTCAGCGACAAAGTCGTTTTATATTAGATAATGTTATTTATTAAATTGTTTCCATTTAAATTTAATATTTATCTTACACTCTTTATTCTGAATTGAATTTGGAGCATTTTCTGTTATGTAAAATTGAATCTTTGGTACTATTTTAGACGTTTCTTGGGAGTAATCACCAGCAGTTAAAATTTCATCAGGATATAATATTACATCTTTAAGGTTTTCATCTAAATAACTTTTTAGTTTAGTTAAAGACATATCAAACGGAGGTCTAGTTGGTTTAGGAGGAAAAGAAGATTTTAGTTCTTTAAATTCTCTATTATTTTCAAGTCTAAGTATTGTTGAATTATTAGAGGTAAGTTTATATATATAACCAAACTCAGCTTTAATATAATTTGCTACATCTTTATCATCTTCACATTCAATTTCTACTCCATCAAATTTAACAGGGACACTTCCTAAATTTTGTATTACACCATTGAAACATAAAGCTGGTAACTCTGTGCTATTTTGATCTAGTGAAGAATTTGAACTATCAGGATTAATGCTAATAGATCTTAAGACACGATCCTCTGAATTAGCTGGATAAAAATTTCCTGCATCTATGGTTAGGACTTTTTTATCTTTACTTATTGTTCCATTATCTTTTAAGTCTATGTAGGAGTCACCGTTTGAAATGATTTCTGCTTTATTTGGCGTGCCAGCTATTGCAAGAGGTATAGTAGGAAAACTATCTAAGCCAACGAATTGAACGTCAATATTACCAGTAGTAACTTCTGAGTGTATAGTAACGCTATCCTGCCAGGCTGCATATCCTACACCCATTGTAGTGAGCGATAGTGCTAGTATTAGTGCAATTACTTTTCCTTTTTTCATAAATTTCACTCCCCAAAATATTATTTTATATTTATAGTATAGAATATTTTTCCAAAATATAACATACCATAAAGTATACTTTTTAACTATCAAATAGAAGTAGTATATAACTAAAAATAATTAGATATATACTACTTAGGTTCTATATAGAAATAATCTTAATACACTTTTTATACTTTGAATTATTTCTTTTTATTGAAGAGTAGTGCAATACCGGATCCTATGAATAATACTGATATTCCCAAAAGTACCTTATAATCAAAGAATGAACCAGTTTGTATAAGTTTTTCTTCAATGATTATTGGCTCCCCACCTTCATTATCATTAGGATTATTATCAGGTTTAGGGTCTGGAACAAGAGTTGGGGCTGGATCTTGTTCTTGGTCTTGTTCTTGGTCTTGATCTTGGTCTTGGTCTTGATCTTGGTCTTGATCTTGATCTTGGTTTTGATCTTGATCTTGGTTTTGATCTTGGTCTTGTTCTTGGTCTTGATCTTGGTCTTGGTCTTGATCTTGGTCTTGATCTTGATCTTGGTTTTGATCTTGATCTTGGTTTTGATCTTGATCTTGGTCTTGGGTTTGATCTTGGTCTTGATCTTTGTCTTGATCTTGATCTTGGGCTTGATCTTGGTTTTGATCTTGATCTTGGTTTTGATCTTGATCTTGGTCTTGGGTTTGATCTTGGTCTTGATCTTTGTCTTGATCTTGATCTTGGGCTTGATCTTGGTTTTGATCTTGATCTTGGTTTTGATCTTGATCTTGGTCTTGGGTTTGATCTTGGTCTTGATCTTTGTCTTGATCTTGATCTTGGGCTTGATCTTGGTCTTGATCTTGGTTTTGATCTTGATCTTGATCTTGGTCGTGGCCTTGGCCTTGATCATGATCAGGATTTTCGTCTTGGTCAACATAGTGTTCAGTAAAATTAAATAGGATATTAAAATCTGCCTGGAGATTTTGAACATCATTCCCAGCATTATCAATCATAGAAAGTTCTAGAGTAAATTCACTTCCAGCATCTTTTGAGAAGATTAATTTTTTATCTAGTTTAAAAGTATGTTGGTTGATAACCTGAGATAATGGTTTATTAAAGATTGTAGTATCTTTATGTTTAAAGTTTAGATACACATCTTCTGTGAAACTATAATATCGTGGGTTAGTGCTGTCTATTTTACTGTCAGAAGACATATTTGTTAAAGAAAAATTTTCAAAACTTAAGGTTTCAAGCTTTATATTTTTATTAGTATTGTTTATTATGTTAAATGGTGTTTGTAATATACCTCCTGGATAAAGTGGGGATTGTGAATAGTCCATGAGATTTAATTTGAATACATTATTATCTGGAGTTACATAAAAAGTTTTTATCGTATCTGTGTTGTTTATCAATCCATAAGTAAAAGAATAACTTAAAAATATTACTGCAAAAACAATGGTGAAAATAAACAGATATAATGGTTTCTTTTTCATAAAGTAACCTACCTTTCCTTGAATTTCATATGTATTTTTAATAGTACATATGATTAGTTTTGATTTCATATATATAATTTAGAAATCAAAAAATTTAATAATTTATTATGAATTATATTTTAGGAGTAAAAAGTATGTTGCTATGTAGTTAGTGAAATGATTACCTAATTATATATATATTCGGGAGATTTTGATTTTATAATAAATCAGGGTAAATTTGAATTGCACTAATTATAGTAAATTATAACATTATTACTATAATTTTACAATTAATATTAATATACTATAAATAGACACAACTTTAAAGTCAATTCTAACCGAATTGAGATATAGATTGTTACTACTTCAAAGGTTGTTTTCTAATAAATGTAAAAACTGTTGAATATTCCAAGTGAATTATGTATCATATTAAGTATATGCCTTTCTAGTGTTTTGTTTTTTTAAATTTCAATTAAAACACATTTGAAAGGAATATTTTTATTCTTTGGAAATTGACTTGTTCTTTATTTGAGCATGTCTAAAAAGGAGCGGTAACTGTGAAAAGGAAGTTGATGGGTATCATATTAATGACTGTGGGGATAATTATCTTAGGTGTAATAAACTACGGAAAATTTAAAACGGAGATAATTCAGAGGCAGATGAAGAAATCTATTTTGGAGAATTCAGTTATAAATGAGAAAGAAAATGAAGAGTTAAATATAAGTGAATTAAATTTATTTAATGAGGGGGAACAAGACTCTGAGTATAGTGAACAAGATGAGGAGGTTGAAAGTAATCAATTAAAAGAGAATACTGCATCATTTGAGGATAAAGATAATTCTAATAATATAAGTAAGGAAAGTACAGATAATAAGAACGTGCCTAAAGAAGAAAACATAAAAAATGCATATGAAAATTGTATTGGGATATTGAGCATTCCCAAAATAGAGTTAGAGGTTGCTATATCTGATGGAGTAACTATGAAGAATCTTAAATATTCAGTAGCTCATTACTCTAATAGTGCAGGGCTAGGAGAAAAGGGAAACTGCAGTATTGCAGGACATAGAAGTTATTCTTATAATGAATTTTTTAATAGACTTGATGAAATTAATAAGGATGATTATATATATATTGAGACAGCTAAAAATAAATTTACATACATAGTATATGATTCATTTATTGTTAAACCCACAGAGACATGGGTTTTAGATTCACGTGAAAAATATGAAATAACTCTTATTACCTGTACTCCTATAAGAGTTGCATCTCATAGGTTAATTATTAAAGGGAAATTAGTTGAATCAATTGAAAAAAATTAAGCTTGTTCGTTTATATGCTCGAACAAGCTTAATTTTTAACTACAGTATTTTCTAAAACTCGAGGGTTTAATCATTCAAAAGCTTCTCAAGTTCATCAACACACGTAACGGGTTTCATACATGAATAGTTTTTACATACATAAGCTGTTGCTTTACCTTCTATTTGAGCTTTATCACCCAGCATAGGGCATAACGCTTTAAGTTTATCATCACCATCAGATACTAGAACAATTCTGAAAGGATTATAGGTTTTATAACAAACTTTAAGCATCCTTTGAATTTCGTTATCTTCTATGTTTCCACACAAGATAATTTGCGAACCAGGTGTGTTCTTCGTCATTAAGGAAGAAGCAAAAAAAGTATAGGCAGTAGGAGTATCTTCAGCTGTACTGCCAAAGGCTTTAAATAAATCTTCTGCTTTTTCTAGATATTCAGTAGTACCTGTAATATTATAAAGCTTCAGTAGAATATGAGCAGAAACGCTGTTTCCAGATGGTACAGAACCATCATACAGTTCTTTTGGTCGTACTATTAACTCTTCGCTGTCATTTCCGTATAGATAGAAACCATGGCTATCTTCATCCCAGAAAAGTTCAATCATTTTTTCTGTCAATTCAATAGCTTTCTCTAAATATGGAATCTTAAAGTTTGAAAGATAAACCTCTATTAATCCCCAGATAAAGAAGCTGTAATCATCTAATATGCCTAAATTATTAGTCTCTCCATTTCTGTAGCTTGCAAAAAGTCTTCCTTCCTGATTTGATAAATTATCTATAATAAATTTTACAGCTTTTTCAGATTGATTTATATAATCTTTATTGTGAAATACTCTTCCAGCATATGCAAGAGAAGCAATCATAAGACCATTCCATGAGGTTAAGATTTTATCATCTTTAAAAGGATGAACTCTCTTTTCTCTAAATCTATAAAGCTTTTCTCTTAAAGTATCAATTTCATGGTTATTTAGTTCTGATAATGTGGAGTTAATAAGATTAGGAATATTCTTCCCTTCAAAATTTCCTTTTTCAGTTATATCAAAAAGCTTGCAATACCTTTCACCATCTTCTTCACCTAAGGCACTTTTAACTTCATCAGGTGAAAAAACATAAAACTTTCCCTCAACCCCCTCAGAGTCAGCATCTTCAGCGGAATAGAATCCACCATCATGAGAAGTCATATCCCTGAGAATATAGGTAAAAATATTCTCAGTAAATTTCTTATAAAGAGTATCTTTAGTTGCTTCATATGCCTCGCAATATGTATAAGATAAAAGGGCATTATCATAGAGCATTTTTTCAAAGTGAGGTACAAGCCATTTTTCATCTACTGAATATCGTGAGAATCCAAAGCCTAGATGATCAAAGATTCCACCTCTATACATTGATTCAAGAGTCTTTTCTATGATTTTAAGTAGATTCTCGTCTTTAGTTTTTTTCCAATATCTTAATAAAAATAAAAGATTGTGTGGAGCAGGGAATTTTGGCTTGTCACCGAAGCCCCCATTTTTAAAGTCAGCTACATTATAAAGATTTTTCATAACCTCATCTATGAATTTATCTTCATTAATAGATTTAATATCCAATTTCTCACTTCTGATTAAAGCCTCCTGTGCTTTATCACCTGCATTTAAAACCTCTTCTCTTTTAAGTTCCCAGGTTTCTTTAATAGAATCAAGTAATTCTACGAAACCAGCAAGGCCATACTTGCTATGTTTAGGAATATAAGTTGCTGCAAAGAAAGGTTTTTTATCAGGTGTCATAAGTATTGAAAGAGGCCAGCCACCACTTCCAGAATAAGCTTGACAGAACTTCATATATACACTGTCTATATCTGGTCTTTCTTCACGATCAACCTTAATGCTTATATAATGTTTATTTAATATTTCAGCAACTTCTTCATCCTCAAAGGACTCCTTCTCCATAACATGACACCAATGACAACAGCTATAACCAATACTTAAAAATATCGGCTTGTCTTCTTCAGTAGCCTTTATAAAAGCTTCTTCACACCATGGATACCAGTTTACTGGATTATGGGCGTGTTGTAACAAGTAAGGAGAATTTTCATGAATTAATTTATTAACATGCTCTTTCGCAATAGTCATATCATTACCTACCTTCTTACTATTTTCAATATAGTTTATCACTTTGGAACCTGTACTATTCTAAAAGGTTAAAAAATTAAGAAATTTAATTTGAAATTATAAGCTGCCAGCTATAATTCATTTCATAATTAAGGCAACCTTGCAAAGTTTTTGTCTGTAATAAAATTGGTAATATACTATAATTTATATTGTAAAATGTGAAAGAAAGGAATAAATAAAAGTATGAATTCAGTTATTACAATTACACAAAAACAACTTTCAGAGTTTTTATTAAATGTATCAGTAGTAAGACCAGTGTTTATTTGGGGACCTCCTGGAATAGGAAAATCTTCATTAGTTGAAAAGTTTGCTGAGGAGGTGGGACTACCATGTGTTTCACTATTAGGAAGTCAGCTTGCTCCTGAGGATATAATTGGAGTTCCTCACATAGTTGATGGATGCAGTAGGTTTTGTCCACCTTCTATAATTGCAAAAGAACAGCCCTACTGTCTTTTTTTAGATGAACTAAATGCATGCTCTCATGAGGTGCAAAAGGCATTTTATAGTTTGATACATGAAAGAAGAATTGGAGAGTATAAATTGCCAGAAGGATCTATAGTAATAGGTGCAGGAAATCGTGCACAAGATAGTGCTATTGTAAAGCCTATGTCCTCAGCGCTTATAAATAGAATGATACATGTTCAGCTTAAGGCATCTCATAGAGATTGGATTAAGTGGGCAGAAGAGTCAGGAATACACCCAAATATAATTGAGTATATAAAATTAAGACCAGATCATTTATGGATGGATCCACCTAAAACTGAAGAGCCATTTTCATCACCAAGATCATGGCATATGCTCAGCGATGCAATGAAAGAATATGGCGATAATATTTCAGATGAGTGGATTGGAATACTTGCAGGAGGATGTTTATCCCCTCAACATGCAGCACAGTTTAAGGCTTTTATAAAACAGATTAAAAATAAATATAAATTAGCATCTATTATCAATGGAGATACTTCTTGGCCAAGCGATGCAAAAGATAGAGATGTTCTTTATTTCCTTGCACAATCTTTCAGATCTCAACTTATAAAAGAACTTCCTGAAAATAAAGATAAGATGACAGAAAATCATAAAATGCTTTCTCACAGAGCTAAAGCACTTTTAAAAGAATTATCATCAATAAGTGTTGAGATTGCACAAATTGTAGTTTCAGATCAAGAAGGGAATAAATGTTTACCTGCGTGGTTTATGGTTGATATTGTAAGAGACCTTCCTCGTCTTGTGAAAAAGCAGCAATAACTGCAGGAGGAAAAGTATATGGCAAATAAAAAAAAGAAGGATAAAAAGTTTGATCCAGCAGAAAGAAACTTTAATAATGCAGTGAATATTTTACATAATCATCCTATGTTTTCTTCTCTTGCATATCATGCTAGGTTTGTTCGTGAAAAAGAAAGTTTATGCCCTGAAGACGGGTGGGCAGTTATTACTAATAAGGGAGTTATTTATGTTAATTTCAATAAAAAAGCTGAAGTTGAAAACTGGGTTTATGTGCTTGCACATTGTCTATTGCACTTAGGATTTAATCATTTTAAAAATATTGAGAACTTCTTTATTTGGAACACTGTATGCGATTGTTTTATTGCTAAGTTTTTAAAAGAAATGAAACTTGGTGCTCCTCCAAGAGAGTTTTCTTATGATTATAATTTTAGAGGTAATAGTGAGGAGAAACTTTATAATTATTTTGTTGAAGAAGGTATTCCAAATACTATGAAAAATTTTGGGACGGCAGGAAATAACCATTGTGATATGATTATGGTTCATGAAAGAGAATATTCTTGGATGGACAAAATTGATTGGCAAAAATGTTTTGCACAAGGTTTGAACTCGGCAGTTACTAGTGCGGTTAATGTGGCTGGTGGATATGAGGCATATCTTGGTGCTAATAAAGAAAAAATAACTCCAGGGAAAAAAGCAAAAAATTGGTTTGTTAATAGTTACCCTCTACTTGGGGCGGTAGCGTCTTCCTTTGAGATTATTGAGGATAATATGATATGTCAGCGTATGAAGATATCAGTGGCAGCAGTTAATCCACAGTTTAAAGAAATATATATCAATCCTGCAGCAGGAATGGATGAATATGAGTGTAGATTTGTAATGGCACATGAATTTTTGCATGTATGCTTGGGGCATCACTCAAGAAGATGTGGAAGAGATCCTTATTTGTGGAATATCGCTTGTGATTATGTAATTAATGGATGGTTATTAGAAATGGGCTTAGGAGAACTTCCAAAGATAGGAGCACTCCATGATATTGAACTAAAAGGACTTTCTGCAGAAGATATATATGATAGAATTGTTACGGATATAAGAAAATATAGGAAACTTGCAACTCTAAGAGGGTGCGGATTATCTGATATTTTAGAAGGGGATGGAACTGATTGGTGGAATATTGGAGATGGTATAACTCTTGATGAATTTTATAAAAAATGCTTAAGTCAGGGACTTCAATATCATGAAAATACAGAGAGAGGCTTTTTACCCGCAGGTCTTATAGAAGAAATAAAAGCACTTTCTCAGCCACCAATACCTTGGGATGTGGAACTTGCAAAATGGTTCGATAATTACTTTGCACCCATTGAAAAGGTAAGGTCTTATGCTAGACAAAGTAGAAGACAGTCATCAACACCAGATATTCCAAGACCTAGATGGGTATATCCATATGGAAGTGAAGATGGAAGAACCTTTGGAGTTTTAATTGATACTTCAGGTTCAATGGATAGAATTTTATTAGCAAAAGCTCTTGGAACAATTGCTAGTTACAGCATGTCCAGAGATGTTCCATATGTCCGCGTTATTTTCTGTGATGCAGCAGTTTATGATGAGGGATACATGTCACCTGAAGCTATTGCAGACAAAGTAAAAGTAAAGGGGAGAGGTGGAACAATACTTCAGCTAGGCATTGATATTCTAGAAAAAGCTGAAGATTTTCCAAAAGATGGACCAATACTAATAATTACAGATGGCTTTTGTGATAAACTTCGCATTAAGAGAGAACATGCATTTTTATTACCTGAAGGTAGAAGCTTACCATTTGTACCGAAAGGTGAAGTCTTTAAAATGAAATAGGATACATTAAATCAATATAAAATAACTCCCTTTTAATTGGGGAGTTATTTTATATTTCAAAGTTTGTTTTGGAATTCCAGTATACTTAGATAATTGTCCTACCGTATAATATTGTTTCACTTTATCACCAACTTTAAAGATATAATTTCAATACGTTCATACACTGAAATTATATCATAAGTTATACACAGATTTTTAATTCCCATCTGCATTTAGAATTAATTTCATAATCAAGTTAACTTTGCAAAGTTTTTGTCTGTAATAAAACCCTTAATATAACTATAATAGATATTGTAAGGAACAGGAAAAAATGAATAGGGTAGTGCATATTTAAGTTACTTCGATTAAAGCGTTAGGTGTTGTGAGTTCGAGTCTCACTCTATACTAAATATTAGTATAGATATACCACTTCAACTATTAATTTATACAAGTCCATAACTCATTGAAACGCTGAGATTTTGAACGTGTATAAATTAAGTTGCAGTATGGTATATCAGTAGATAGCTCAAATGGTAGAGCACTAGTTGGTACAAAATGTACTAATACTTAAATAGCTTTTCTCCCTTGAATGGAGGTAGTAAAATGAGTAAGTTTAATTCTAATAAAAGTGGAATTTTTAAAAATAATAAATCGGGGCATGTTGCCTATAGTATGGATATAAAAGAAAAATTGATTATGGCAATATTAACAAGTTTCTTTAATGAAAAGAAGTTTTATGGGGATAACTCAGAGGAAATATTAGAAGATATTAGGAAAATGATTAAAGAAGATCCAAAATTTGTGGCTAATTTAGCAATCTATGCAAGAAAAGAAATGCATCTAAGAAGTATTTCACATGTGCTCATAGGAGAATTGGCACGGTCAGAACAAGGTAAGAAGTATGTGAGAAAAGCAATAAATGAAATAGTTGAGAGAGTAGATGACATGAGTGAGATAGTAAGCTATACTCTAAATACTTATGGGAAACCTATTCCTAATTCCATGAAAAAAGGAGTAGCTGATGCATTTATCACCTTTGATGAGTATTCACTTGCCAAGTATAATAGGAAGAAAGATGTGAGATTAAAAGATATTTTATGTCTTACTCATCCAAAGGCTAAAACAGAAGAGCAGAGTAATATGTTCAAAAGAGTATTAGAGGATCAGTTAAAAGCACCAGTAACTTGGGAAGTAGAATTATCAACCAAAGGAAATAAAAAAGAGACATGGGAAGAGTTGATAGAAGGAAAACGGTTAGGATATATGGCAACTTTGCGTAACCTGAGAAATATAATTAAGGCTGAGCCAAATAATATAGATGATATATATGAATTTTTAAGTGATGAAAATAAAGTTAGAAGAAGTAAACAACTCCCTTTCAGATATTATTCAGCATACAATGTTTTAAAAAATGAAGGGATTGGTACATCAAAGGTGTATGATACCCTTGAGAAGGCTTTAGAGTATTCAACTAATAATATCAATACTCTAAAAGGAAAAACTATGATTTCAGCAGATGTATCTGGTTCAATGAGGTGGAACTTGAGCGGGAAAAGTGATATTTCATGTGCGGAGATTGCTGTGCTGATGATGGCAATTTCAAATCATATTTGTGAGGAAACAATTACAACTACTTTCGATACACGTCTATACTCAAATCCAATGGCAAGTACAAATGGAATAATATCAAATGCAAATTCCATACCAATTAATGGTGGTGGAACAGATATAACATTACCTATAAGATATCTCCTTGATAATAGAATTTTTGTAGATAGAATAATAATTCTTTCAGATAATGAAATTAATAATGGCTATAATACATGTCAACATTTTCTTGAGAAATATAAAAAGAAGGTTAATCCAGATGTATGGGTTCATGCTATTGATTTGCAAGGATATGGAACACAGCAGTTTCATGGAGAGAGAGTTAACATAATAGCTGGATGGAATGAAAAAATATTGGAGTTTATATATAAAGTAGAGAATGGAATAGGAAGTTTAAAAGAGAGTATTGAAAGGTATTACTTTGATTAATGGAGGATTTTTATGATAAAAGTACAAGGAAAATATAGTGGAGCTAAGGTATTTACAGATAATATAGAACAAGAAGCAATAGACCAACTTAAAAAATTATGTGATCTACCATTTACTAAAGGATGCAAGGTAAGAATAATGCCAGATACCCATGTAGGAGTCGGGTGTGTCATTGGATTTACAGCAGACCTTGGAGATAAGGTTATTCCTAATATTGTTGGAGTTGATATTGGGTGTGGGATGCTTACTGTTGAGCTAGGTGATACAAAGGTAGATGTAAAAAAACTTGATGAGATAATAAGAAAACATATTCCCTCTGGAAAGAGTACTCATGAAGGAAGGATTGTGAGATACGAGAAACTACAGGAATTACACTGTTATAGAGACTTAAAGAGAACTAAAAGAATTGAGAGAAGTATAGGAACATTAGGGGGAGGAAATCACTTTATAGAAGTGGGTAAAGACTCTAAAGGGAAAAGTTATCTTGTTATTCACTCAGGTAGTAGGAATCTTGGTACTCAAGTGGCACAAATTTATCAGAATCTAGCTATCGATTTATGTAGTGGAAAGGAATCTTATTTCAAAGAACGTGAAGAGTTAATTCAAGAATATAAAAAAGCGGGAAGAAGGAAAGAGATACAAAAGGCATTAAAAGAATTAAAGAAAAAGTATGATGAACTTGAACCTGAATTTCCTAAACAATTATGTTATTTAACTGGAGAATTCAAAGAAAGATATCTACATGACATGAACATATGTCAAGAGTATGCTCTATTAAATAGAGAAACAATGGCAGATATTATATTGAAAAAATTAGTAGGAAGAGAATTAAAGCGATTTGAATATTTTAATACTACTCATAATTACATTAACTTTGAGGATAACATAATAAGAAAAGGAAGTATATCTGCGTATAAGGGAGAGAAGGTTCTAATTCCAATTAATATGAGAGATGGAAGTTTAATATGTATTGGTAAGGGTAATGAAGATTGGAATTACTCTGCACCACATGGTGCAGGAAGGATTATGAGTAGAACTAAGGCGAAAGAAACCGTAACCTTAGAAGAATTTAAACAGTCAATGAATGGAATATATACTACCTCTGTTAGTAAATCAACTTTAGATGAGGCTCCAATGGTGTATAAGCCTATGGAAGAGATAGTGAAGAATATTCATGATACAGTTGATATAATCGATGTAATAAAGCCTATATATAATTTTAAAGCAGAATCATAATAAAAAATAGCTGTTTGGTATAAGCAGCTATTTTATTTTAGTTTGGAATATATATGGGTGAATTTAAAAAGGAAATCAGATATAATAGTAAGATATAGGAAACAGGATAGGGGTGTAGATATGTTCAGTGATTTTATAAAGCATTATGATAATATACGCTGCATATTAAGAGATATTTTTCTTTATGGGTGTTTTTCTAGGGAAGATCTAGAGAATAAGAGTTTAGTAAGTTCAAGAAAAGTTAGTTATGAAATCAGAAGAATACAACAATATATTGAAAATGAATTCATAAGGAGTGATTGGGAAGGAAGGAACAAGCTTCTGAGCCTTAGTTATGATTCTATTAGTAATACACAAAATTTCTTGGTTAGTACCTATCAGAGTAAGAGTTTCACTAAAACAGATCTTGTTTTACACTTCTATTTATTAATGGCATTAAATAAAGTGGATAAGCCTATGACTTTTTTAGAAATTGAGGAATTTCTAATTGAAGAAGGCTTAATATCCTATGATAATATAAGTAGTAAGACTGTACAGAGAAAGATAAATGAATTAACAAACTCCTTGGAGATATTAAAATATGAAAAAAAAGGTAGGAGTAAGGCATATAGCATTTCAGAGGATATTTTAAAAGAGCTTGACAATGATGAAGTAAAAAAGTTGTTTTTTCTTGTATCTCTTTATAAAAATATATTATTTCCAACAATAAGTGGATATTATTGTGAAGAAACCTTAAAGGATTATATGGTATATGAGAGAGGAATTAATGAGGACTATGATGGTTGTTTTCAATATAAAAATCTTCATTTTCATCCTTTAATTGATGAAGAGATTCTTTGGAAATTTATGAAGGCTATAAACAGTAGAAATTTGATAAGCCATAACACTTCAAAAGCAGGAAGGCGTATAAAATCAAGAGAGGTGATTAAACCTTTCAAACTTAGGTATGATGTGAATTGTGGTAGATTTTATCTTTTTAGTTTCAATGAAAATGGAAGGTGTGTATCTTCACGTTTGGATAGGGTAGAGGACGTGGTTATTCATAAAGAAACATATAACCCAAAAGAGTTTGAACAAAAGTATACTGATTGTATGAAGAATAGCTGGTCAAGTGTTCCGTGCAACAAGATTGAGGGATACGATACCTTAAGGATTAAGGTTATTATAGATGAATCAAAGGAAAAATACATACTGGAAAAGATAAAAAGTGAATTAGGGGAATACACCATAGATAATATAGAAAATGGAGAGTATTTCATTGAAAAGAGAGTAAATGATTGCCATGAGATGATTCCTTGGCTTAGAAGTTATTCTGGATATATAAAAATAATATCTCCTAAATGGCTAGATAAAAGATTAAAAGATGATTGGAAGGAGATGCTGAACAATTATGGAATTATTTCATGAGTGTAAAAATAGATATTTTCGTTTGGTTTTCCTTATTTTAAGTTTAGCAAAGGATGGTTTGAGTAAAGAACAGGTGATAAAACTTATTGATGATGGGGAATATGATGAAAAGGTCATTGGGAAAGATTTTAAAACTTTTCAAGGGTTATTGTTAAATGAGTATGATGATAAAGATAATCTGAATCTGTTAAGGGAGAAAGATGGTCTTTTTTATCCATCAATTAATCATAGTACGAATCAAAACATCCCAGTTAGGTTTAATGTAGTAGAAAAGCAGTGGATGAAAAGATTAATAGAGGAACCTATGGTGAAGGTGCTATTAGGCGATACACTTGTTCTAAAATTAGAAGAAGCATTAAATGATGTTGAGGGAATAGGGAATATTGATATGATTGAGAGAACTTACACGGCAAATAATGATGTGAGTATTGATTATTCAAAGTTTCATGATGACTTTCATACAATTTTAGAAGGAATAGTACAGAACAAGCCAATTAGATATAGTAATGTTGATAAATGGGGAAGGCGATACGAGAATAAACTATCATTACCAATAAGAATAGAATACTCTTTAAAAGATGATAAATTTAGAATATCGATGTATTCGTTAGAAGAAAATAGACCTATTATGGTAAATCTTCACACCATAGAAAAGGTGGAACTGGTACATGATATGAAGCCAAATATTGATAAACAAGAAGTATTAAAATTGCTAAAAGAAAATAAATATGCAAAAGAGCCTATAGTGATAGAGGTTACTGATGAGAGAGGAGCCATGGAGAGATGTTTCATGTGTTTTTCAGGATTTGAGAGAACATCAAGGTTTTTGGGAGATAATAAGTATGAGATAAAACTTAATTATTATACTTTTGAAGAGGATGATGTAATAAGGAAACTTATTGCCCTTGGTCCATTTGTAAAGGTAATATCTCCACATAGGATTATTGATGTGGTAGTTAGAAAGATAAAGAAAGCTATGGAGCTGTAAAATAAAAAGATTAATCTTGTCTTTAGTGTAATTATATGGTACAATCACTTAAGAAAATATTTACAATAAATCTATGGAGGTAACAAGTTATGACACCAGCAAATTACTAAACTTATTAATTTTATTTTTACTATAGAGTTCTCATATAGAGGCTTTATAAAAAATTAATGATTATTTCACATTGGGCTTTTCTTTCCTAAAATGGGGAAGAGGTTTATTTGGTATGCTCTTTATGGAATTGGTAATTTGGAAGATAACTTGCATTACTAAAATAGTAATATTTAATAAGATATAAGAATTTATGCTGTAATAAAATAGGCATAGGTTTATATTGGTTCATATTCTAATCTTATTATAATAATTTTACGTTGAATTTTAGGCTGTAAGAAGAACAATCTTCTTGCGGCTTTTTTGTGTTTATAAAAAGTAATGCAATACTTGGAACTGAGATTTCACTAATAAGAGTATTAAAGGAAATAATCATTGATAGCATTTAAAACACATAACGAGGAGAGTGAATAAAATGGTAGAATTATCATTTAATAATATAAAAAAATATTTAGATGCTACACTGGTTTTTAAGAATTTATCATTCAATATTTATGATAATGAAAGAGTTGGAATAGTTGGAGCTAATGGATGTGGGAAAACAACGGTCTTAAAGATGATAGCTGGAATTGAGGAAATGACTAGACATGATGATGGCTGGATGAGTATACCTAGAGGGAAGAGCATAGGATATCTTGAACAAGTTCATAAGTATCCTGAGAATTACACTGTTAGGGATATTCTGAATATTTCCTTTCAAGAGTTGATTGAGATTGAAGTTGAGATGAAATCATTAGAAAGTGAAATGGCACAAATAAATGGTGAAGAGTTAGATAAAACCTTAAAGAGGTATAGCTATCTACAACAGGCATATGAGGCAAAAGGTGGATATGATAAGGAAGAGAAAATGAGCAGAGTATGTAAAGGATTAAAGCTAGAAGAAGCATTCTTGAACAAAGAATTTAAGGTGTTAAGTGGAGGGGAGAAAACTACAGTTATACTAGGTAAAATCTTACTTGAAACTCCTGATATATTGCTGCTTGATGAGCCAACAAATCATCTGGATATGGAATCTGCTGAGTGGCTTGAGAATTATATAAAGAACTACAGAGGAATTGTTATCATAGTATCCCATGATAGATATTTCTTAGATAATACTGTGGGCAAGATTATAGAGATAGAAGATATGGAGTGTATAACCTACAAGGGAAATTATTCTGATTTTGTGAAACAGAAAGATGAAGATATGCTTCAACAATTTCATCAATTTAAGGAACAACAAAAACAGATAAAATCAATGAAGAATACAATCAAGGATTTGAGAGATTGGGCACTTAGAGCTGATAATAATAAGTTCTTTAAGAGAGCTGCAAGTATACAGATAAAGCTTGATAAGATGGAGCGAATAGATAAGCCTAAGTTCGAGAAACAGAACATGAAGATGAATTTCAGTGCTACAGAACGATCGGGAAATGAGGTTATTGTTGCAAGAGAGCTAAGTAAGAGTTATGAAGATAAAGTTCTTTTTAAAGATTCAGATATGCTTATAAAATATCAAGAAAGAGCTGCACTTATAGGTGCTAATGGAAGTGGTAAAACAACATTCTTAAAGATATTATTAGGAGAAGAATCTTCAGATGGAGGAAGAGTGAAGATAGGGGAGAATGTTAAAGTTGCATATCTGCCTCAAAATATATCTTTTAACGATGAAGAATTAACAGTGGTTGAGTGTTTTAGAGAAGATATTAACATACTTGAGGGAAAGGCACGAGAGTTTTTATCTAAATTTATGTTCTTCGGAGGAGAAGCTTATAAGAAGGTGAAGCACTTATCTGGTGGAGAAAGGGTAAGACTTAAATTAAGTAAACTATTATATGAAGATATAAACTTATTAATATTAGATGAGCCTACAAATCATCTTGATATTGAATCAATTGAAACTTTAGAGAATGCTTTAGAAGAATTTAAAGGAACCGTATTCTTTATTTCACATGACAGGTATTTCATCAATAAAATGAGCAATAAGATTATTGAAATTGATAATAATAATTTTGTAAATTATGATGGAAATTACGATTTCTATAAGAAAGAAAAAAGTAATAGTAAGGAACAAGTAATTGAGCAGCCGAAAGAAAAAAAAGAAAAGATAAAGAAGTCAAAAAGAGTAGATGAGAATAAAAAAATTGAGAGAGAAGTAACTAAACTGGAAAATAGAATTTCAGTATTAGAGGAAGAGATAAGAGAGATTGATGAAAAAATGAATTCCATAGGGGATAATTATGGGGAACTTAAAGAACTACATTATGAGAGAGAAGAAAAAATCAAAGAGTTGGATAATATTCTTGAACAATGGTCAGAATGGGCTATGTGATGAACACGTGGAATATAAATGGAAAAATGGAAAGATATATGTTATAATGTCTCATAAATATTAACATGGGGGAAAGGCTATGGAGTACAATAGATTAAGTGAACATTCAAAAAGATCATGGTTTATAGCCAGATTAATTACTACAGTAATAGTGACAATTATATTATTAGGTGCTATTTATTTTACTAAAGAAGTATTAGAAATTGGGTGGGTAAGTGATTTTTCTATATATCTATATTCAGTTATAGGAATCATAGTGGCATTTTTAATATTGAATACATTTATATATCCTGCAATTGAATATGCACAATGGAAATATATGATTACTAATGACAAGGTTGATTTTGTTGAGGGAATATTTTCAACAAAAAGAACTATAATACCTATAATAAGAATTCAACAAATAACGATGGAACAAGGTATAATAAATAAACGTTTTAATCTTGTAAATGTAAAAATACATACTGCTGGTGGAGCACATGTTATACCTAATATTGAGAAAGAAAAAGCCGTAGAAATAAGTGAATATTTAAAAGATAAAATAAAGAAAAAGGTGATTGAAAATGATGCATAAGCCAAATAGAAATCACTGGAGTACAATTGTTGAAGACATTATAAAGTTCTTATACAAGGAATTGATTTTTTTAATATTTATACTAAAAGTAGTATTAAAAATTTCATTGTATTATTTAATACTGGTATTCCTAGTAAAAGCAATATTTGCAGTAGTAAAATGGAGACAAACTATTTATTATATAAAAGATGAGATGATTGTATCCGAAAAAGGATTATTTCACAAAGTGAAACAGGAAATCCCTATAGATAAAATAAGTACTATAGATATAAAGGAAACAGTTATAGGTAAAATATTTAATGTTTGCACTTTAAAAGTTAACAGCGGGATTGTAGGAACTGGTAAAGCCGAATTAGATGTTACAATAAAAGTAGATGAAGCAAGAGCATTTAAGGAAAGATTGCAGATTAATGATGAGGAACAAGATAGAAAAGAAACTATTTCAGGAGTGAAAGATTACAGCCAAAATCAAAGTGATAAAAGTAATTCAGAAAAAAGTTATAAAATGAATAAAAAAGATATATTTATATATTCTCTAACTAAAAGTAAGCTTACTTGGGTTATAGGAACTTATTTTCTGCTTGATAATTTTGATTTTCTAATTACAGATGAACTCAAAAATCAAAGTATGAACGTAATTTCAAAAGTCACAAGAGATATAGGAGATAAGGCTATAGATATCCCCATATATATTATAATTATTACTGCAATATTAGGAATTGGAATACTTTATATTTTAGCAACTATAGTATCTTTTGTTATACAATATATAAAATACTTCAATTTCACCCTTTGTAGAAGGGGAGATAATATATATGTTGAATATGGATTATTTAGCAAAAAAGTTTATAATTTTTCAATAAATAAGGTTAACTCTATAAATATATCTCAATCATTGGGGAGCCAACTTTTAGGAGTGTATAGTATGGAAGCGGCTATAGTTGGGTATGGTGAGGAAAAGGATGATAAGACTAAACCTATAGTATATCCTATAGCTAATAAAAAATTGAAAGATAATATTATTAAAGATATATTTAAGGAGTTTAATTGTGAAGAACAGATTATACTTTCTAAGAAAAATGTTCTATCAAAATTTCTTTTTATTAGAACTATAATGAGTATATTGTTGTTAGGTGTAGTACTGTATTATATAAGAATACCAAGGTATATAAAGTTGACAATCGTGATAGTAGTAGCCATAGTACAGATAATATTAGGATTTAGAAAATATTTAAATAATGGAATAGGTATTTCAAAAGAAAATATTGTTATATGTAATGGATCATTAAAAAAGAAGATGTTCATAATATCGCAAAAGAGCGTACAATCTATAGTGCAGAAACAAAGCATATTTCAAAAGCGCAAAAAGGTATGTGATTATTCCATAGATATATACTCAAATAGTTTTAATGATCTTAAGACTGTTAAGCACATTGATAGAGAGGTTATGGAAGAAATAAATGGAAGCTTAATACTATAGAAGTAATAGGCAAGTTTTAGGAATAACCATTCAACCTTATATTATAACCATTCAGATTTAATATAGTGCATTTTAGACTATAAAATTACAAATATATAAAAAATTATGTTATATTTAATTAGGTTAAATAACAATAAATATATATATATGGAGGAGATAAAACGAAGGCAAAGAGGTTATAAAAGTTATACTAATAACTAGTGTGCTCTTCATTCTAGCATCGATAACGTCATTGGCAGCTAATGTTGATAAGGAGCAAGTAGAAGTTCTCCACAAAGTTTCAACTTCTACAAGAAGGATATATTTGTAAAACAAATACATGTGAATAAAAGATTCAGATTAATAAACAAAAATTAAAGCTATGAAAATGCAGTAAAAAGCATTTTTATAGCTTTAATTTTTTATAATTTATCAAAAAGTTCATCATACGTATAAATTAAATTTTTCCAATCATAATCTACAGTTAGATATTTAAAGTCTTTCTTTCGGATATCTTCAATGTTCTCAATAGCGAAAGTTAGTTTTTCTACTAGTTCATCGAAATCCTCATAAAAAAGTTCAGGATTATTATGGTGTTCATATAGATCTGGGTAAGTTAATCTTTTTGCAAGAATTGGATAACATCCACTGTATACCCCTTCCATCACACTTATCCCAAAGAAATCGTGGTTAGAAGTAACAGGAATAATATCAGAAGCTTTTACCCATGAACGATATTCATTCACACTCATGAAACCAGAAGCTGCAATTTCTTCTTTTAAAACAGAGAATGCTTTCTCAAAAATCTGAGGAGAATTTTTATAGTTTTCACCAAGTATAGCCACCTTGAATTTTAAACCTCTCTCTTTCAATATGAATAAAGCTTTGAAAAAATCATCAGGATTTTTATCAAATTCCCATCTATGATTCCATAGAATTAAAGGGGTATCTTCATGGTAAACGTCTTCTACTATAGTATCAAGTTTTGAAAGATGCATACCTATTGGAAGAACAGATGATTTGTTTCGCAATTTTTCAACTGTGTCATTTAGTCTATAATCTGGCATCTTTTTTAGCAGATTTGATAGTTCATCATAAAATGAATTCATATTGTAACTTGAGTTAAATAACACATAATCAGCAGCTAGTGCAGTTGTATAATTCATAAATCCATAATTAATATCTCTGTTAAGTTTTTTATCTACACTATCATTTTTCCATGGATAGGTAAGTTGATTCTCATGAAAATACACAGCAATTTTCACATGAGAGGATAACTTATGCCTGATTAATGAGAGAAATGTTGTAAGATCCAGCATATCAGTAGCGAGGATTATATCTGGAGTATAATTCCCAGCTAAGAATTCTTCAGCAAGTGTTATTGCACCACCATACATTCTCCATTTCCAAAATTGACCCTTCATGCTTAAAATATCTATATCGTGAGAGCTAAGTTCTTTAAATTGATTCGCCCATGAGGCATGTGAGCCTGAAAAGAAAGGCTCGACTATTAAAATTTTCTTTGACATTATTGTAGTTCCTCCGTTTAGATGTTGTCAGGGGGTAGGGAAAGGTAAAACATAGTTGAGAGTTGAGAGTGTAGAGTTGAGAACGTTGGACATTTCTCTCTGAGAAATTTTAATTTTATTGTTCCTTGTACAATAAAGGTTTACTCGTTTCATCATAGATGAAACATTGTATTTGAAATACAAGATTTTATATTTATATAAAATGAGTAAACTCTTCTTGTTCTAAAGAACAATAAAATGTAGGTTCTGACCTTAGTCAGAACAATCCATCGTTCTCCGCTCTCAACTCACCACTCTCAACTTCTTTTTTAAGAGTAGATGTCTGAGAATTCAATGTGGATTTTTTCTACTTTATCTTCATGAGAAATTGTATCATCCACTATTGAGTTATCGTTAGGTTTAGGTACCAATGATGTAGGTATTGTGACAATAAATTCACTACCTTTGCCAAGTTCACTGTTAACACTTATGTAGCCTTCATGCATAGCTACAAGAGAGTTTACAAGGGATAATCCAATTCCACTTCCTTCATGATTTCTGTTGAGTAATCTATCAACCTGCCTAAAACGCTTGAAGATAACTGATTGTTTTTCAGGGGCAATTCCTATACCTGTATCTTTGATTGAGATCTTTACAACATGACCTAAATCGGTTAAGGTAACAGTTATTGTATCATTAGGTTTAGTGAATTTTATTGCATTTGAAATTAGGTTCAACATTATTCTCTCCATCATTTCAGGGTCTACGGCCATGATTTTTTCTTCAGTATTTGTATCAAAAATAATATTTCTAGATTTTGAGTTAACATAATTAACTGTAGAAAGTGTTATATCCTCAACAATCTCAACGATATTAACATTTAGCAGATTTAATTCGAAATATCCAGAATCTATTTTTGTAATATCAATTAGATTGTTAACCAACTTTAATAATCTATAACAGTTTTGTTTTATGGTATTATGATAGGAATTTATCTTTTGAGGATTAAGTTCTTCATCACTATTAAATTTATATTCAAGAAGTTGAGTTGTGGTAAATATAATATTTAAGGGTGTTTTTAATTCATGAGATACGTTCGAAAAAAATTCTACCTTTAGTATATTATATTCTCGTGTTTCCTCTAAAAGTTTTTTGTTTTCTTTTACAAGTGTATTGAAACTTCTAGAAAGGACACCCACTTCATCGGTACTTTCTACTTTGCTTTGGATGTCCAGATTACCTTCAGACACTTTTTCCATACATGACTTTAAATCCATAATAGGTTTAACGATAGTATTTGATAAAAAGAGAGCAATCATTATACCTACAAATAGCACAAAGATACCTATAGATATTGTAGTATATATTATAGTTTTAGATGAAGAATGTATATCATCATAATTAGCAGTGGAAATGATATACCAATCCCATTCTTTGAAATATGTGAATTTAGCCATCTTCCAAAAAGATTGGAACTCATATTCTATGGAACCTGTCTTTCTTTGGATAATATCTTGTGCAAAATCATAACTTATTAAGTTTTTACCTTTGATTTTAGGATGGAAGATAACATCACCAGCTGAATTTAAAATATACACATATCCTGTGTTGCCTATCTGAATCTTATTTATCACTTCTTCAAGATAATCATTTAATTGTTCATGACCAACACCTAAAGCCCCAATGACATTATTGTTTTCATCAAAAAGTGGAATATAACCAGAAATATACCAAGAATCCTCTATAGGAGTTTTACCATAATATGATAATTTATTTGTGATTCTATTATATATTTCTGATGAAGAGTCAAGACATGTGCCTAAAGCGTAATCCCCATTATTCTTTATATTAGTGCTTACTCTAATAAGTTTATTAGAATCTAATACAAAAATTGAACAAACAGCTCCAGTTACGTCTTCAATTTTTTTGATATATTCATCTATATTTATTAAGCTCTCTTCCCCAGCATATAAATTTGGAAGTTGATTTTCTTTAACAGTTATTTTCTGATTATAATCAACACGATAATCCCCATAGCTCTCTAAGATTTCTGAAGCATATTTAAGGTCAGTTGATACCTTATCAAATAATAAGTCATTTCTTACACTTACAATATCAAGTATCAAGGTGGAGATTTGTTCAGTTTTAGCACCTATTTCTTTAGAAAGAGCTGTTTGAGATTTTGACCCTAAAATACTTCCTAAAAGAACGGTGGAAAAGATAATAAGAAATATATAACTCCATAAAAGCTTTGATTTTATACTCATAAGTTTCTCCTCTATACTTATCTCGTATATTTTGGATAAGGCATATTTATTTTGATACGCCTAAAAAATTTCTATATAAATAAAGACCATATATATATTTCTATAAAAATCTACTTATTCCTCCCAAAATATATAAGAAGTCAATTTTAAAATTGACTTCAGACTGTTAAAAAAGCTCGATTTCTGCGTCACTAAGGCTCTCTGCGCTGCTCGAGTACATAATTCGTACACTCCACTGCTCGCCTAGTTCCTTGATTTAGAGCTTTTTAAATAGCCTGAAATTCTAAAGACAGAAAATAGAGCCTAACTAATATTGTAACTTTGAAAGTTCTGTAAGATTTATGAGTATATATCTGAGAATTCAATGTGAATTTTTTTTACTTTATCTTCATCAGAAGTTGCTGCATCCACGTTACATCTAGCACTAGGCTTAGTTGTTAAGCTTGCAGGTAAAGTTATAATAAACTCACTACCTTTTCCAAGATGGCTTTTTACAGTTATTGATCCATCATGCATATTTACCAGAGATTGAACAAGGGATAATCCTATACCACTGCCTTCATGATTTCTGTTCAGTAATCTATCAACTTGTCTAAAACGTTTAAATATTACTGATTGTTTTTCAGGCGCTATCCCAATGCCAGTGTCCTTGATAGATAATTGTATATTATCCCCTAAATCAGTTAGAGTAACAGTTATTGTATCATTAGGTAATGTGAATTTTATGGAATTTGAAATAAGATTCAGTATTATTCTTTCCATCATTTCAGGATCAACCGCCATTATTTTCTCTTCTGTATTTGTGTCAAAAATAATTTTTCTTGATTTAGAATTAACATAATCAACAGTAGAAAGAGTTATATCCTCTATTATTTCTACGATGTTTACGTTCATTTTATTTAATTCAAAGTAACCTGAATCGATTTTCGTAATATCAATTAAATTATTAACTAGCTTCAATAATCTATAGCAGTTTTGTTTTATTGTTGCGTGATAAGAATTTAGTTTATTAGGTGAAACTTCTTCAGCTCTAGTGAATTTATATTCAAGAAGCTGAGTTGTGGTGAATATAATATTTAGCGGTGTCTTCAATTCATGAGATATGTTTGAGAAAAACTCCACTTTGAGTTTATTATATTCCCGAGTTTCTTCTAAGAGTTTGTTATTTTCTTTTACAAGTGTATTGAAACTTCTTGAAAGCACGCCAACTTCATCATTGCTGTCTATATTAGATTGAACACTGAGATCCCCTTCTGTAACTTTTTCCATACACGATTTTAAATCCATGATTGGTTTAATGATTGTATGAGATAAAAATAATGCAATCATAATTCCTATAAATAATACAATAATACCAATAGCCAGTGCGGTATACATTATTGAGTTTGAAGCAGAATTTATATCATCATAATTTGCGGTAGCAACGATATGCCAATCCCAAGGTTCAAAATATGTGAATGCAGCCATTTTCCAAGTTGATTGGAATTCATATTCAATTGAACCAGATTTTCTTTGTATGATATCTTGCGCGAAATCATAGTTGAACAAGTTATCTCCTTTAAGGGTAGGGTGGAAGATTACATCACCTGAGGAGTTTACGATATAAACATATCCTGTATTACTTATCGTAATTTCGTTTATAACTTCTTCAAGGTAATCATTTAGTTGTTCATGACCTAAACCTAAAGCCCCAATTAAATTATTGTCTTCATCAAACAATGGAACATAGCCAGAAATATACCAAGAATCTTCAAAACGAGTTCTTGCATAATATGATTCCTTATTTGTAATCCTATGATATATTTCTGAGGTGGAATCTATATATGTACCAAATGCAGATTTCCCATTTTCGGTTACATTAGTACTTACTCTAATTAGTTTATGAGAATCAAATAAAAAAATTGAACAAACAGCTCCAGTTACATCTTCAACTTTTTGAATATAGTCATGGGAATTTATTAAATCTTCTTCCCCGGCATATAAATTTGGGAGGGAAGTTCCCTTAATATTTATATTTTCATCATGATCAATACGAAAATTTCCATAGCTTTCTAAAATTTCTGAAGCATATTTAAGGTCTGTGGATACTTTATCAAATAATAAGTTATTTCGTACACTTACTATGTCAAGTATCAAGTTTGAGATGGTTTCGCTTTTTGCAGCAATTTCTTTAGAAAGGGCAACTTCAGCTTTTGAGCCTAGAATACTTCCTAAAAGAGTTGTAGAAAAGATAATAAGGAATATATAACTCCATAAAAGTTTTGATTTTATGCTCATAAATTTCTCCCTTATACTAATATAGTAATTATTGAGCTGTAATATATGCACTAATGTGTATATATACATTTCTACAAAAAAATAGTCATTCCTCCAAAATATAATAAATTTATCAAATAAGTTAGCTTTAGGTTTATTAAAAAGGAGCAGAATCATTGTAATTTTCAAAAGAAAAAAATTTTTAATGATAAATTTAAAATATCTAAATAATTCGGAAAAATGAACGATAACAAAAAGTGAAACTATGTACTAATAAAAATAATATATTAAGTAATTGTATTACTTCAGGAGGGGATTATTGGATGTTTGGACTAATGGTTGCTGCAGTTATGAGTATAAAACATATAGTTATTACAATGGGAATCCTCCTTATTGTAATTTTTGGGTATTTAGGATATAGAATAATTAGTATGGGTAGGCATATAGAAGAATTAAATATAGTTAAGGAAAAATCAAATGATGAGATCCAAGAACGTTTAATTGCAGAAGACAGAGCTATGAAGTTTGCCAATATAATAAAGTATTCAGATGATGCCATAATAGGAAAAGACATCAATGGATATATAACAAGTTGGAATAATGGAGCAGAGAATGTTTATGGGTGGAGAAAAGAAGAGGCTGTAGGAAAGAATATATCTATTCTTTATACAGAAGATAATGAAAGTGAAATTAATGAAATAAAGAAAGATGTGAAAAATGGAATTAAGATTAAGGGATTAAAAGCTAAGAGAAAAAGAAAAGATGGTACTGAAATATATGTTTTTCTTACAGTTTCCCCCATCAAAGATTGCAAAGGTGAAATCATTGGAACCTCGTCCATTTCCAGAGATATAACATATCATATGGAAAATGAATTGAAAATTCAAAATAGTTATGAGGAACTTTCGGCAGTATATTCACAGTTAGCAGCTGCAGAAGAGGAACTTAGAGCACAATATGATGAACTTTTGAATAGGGAAAGAGAACTCAGAAATAGTGAGGAAAGATATAAATCAGCATTAGAAATTACTAATGATGGTATATTAGAATGGGATATTGGCACTGATAGGTATTTTGTATCAGATAGATGGTATACTATTTTGAACTGTGCTAATTCAAATAATGATAGCTTTCTATCGTATCTAAAAAAAATAGTACATAAAGAAGATATGTCAAAAATATTAAGAGCTTATGTTAAGCATGCTAAGAATAAAGAAGAGTCTTTTAAATGTGAATTCAGATTGAAGACCTTTGATGGTGGGTATAAATGGATATATTTCAAAGGGAAAATGATAAAAGATGATGAAGGTAAACCTTTAAAGTTCATAGGCGCACTAACAGATATCAGCGAGAGGATTGAATTCCAAGAAAAGATAAGGTTTCTTGCAAATTACGATATGCTTACTAATCTACCTAATAAAGCATTATTCTTTAACACATTAGAGAGAGAATTAAAAAATTCAAATGAGAATAACACAAAAGGGGCACTGATTGCAATTGACCTTGATGAATTTAAGATAATTAATGACACACTAGGACATGCTGTCGGTGATAAAGTATTGATAGAGGTATCCAATATTTTGAGAGAAGTAACAAATAATGAGCATCTTATCTCTAGAATTGGAGGAGATGAATTTATTATTCTCATTAATAAATTTGAAGATATAAATGAAATCACAAGTATTTGTAGAAAGCTAAGTGAAGTTATGAAGACCCCATTATCTATAGACGATAAGGAAATATATACACGATTGAGTATGGGAATTGCGATTTTCCCATATAATGGACGTGATAGGGGCACGATATTTAAAAATGTAGATACAGCACTTTATGAATCTAAAAGAAGTGGTAAAAATAAATTTACTTTCTTCGATAAAGAGCTAAGTGAGAATATTATGAGAAGAGATAAAATTGAAAAAGGATTAAGGGAAGCTCTTGATAATGATGGACTACATCTGGTATATCAACCTAAAATAGATATTAACAATAACAAGATCGCAGGATTTGAAGCTCTTCTAAGATGGCATAGTGAGGAACTTGGATTTGTTTCTCCAATGGAATTTATAGAAGTTGCAGAGGAGAGAGGGTTAATCTGTAAAATTGGCAAATGGGTAATTGAAAGAGTAACAAGACAGAATAAGGAATGGAAGAAACAGGGGTTTGAGTATGGAACAATATCAGTAAATGTTTCACCAAAGCAAATCCAGAATGAAGATTTTATTCAAGAGATTGAAAAAATAATGAATGATTGTGAAGTATGCCCTACACTCTTAGAAGTTGAAATAACTGAGAACTCTTTAATGAAAGAATTTGATTATAATGTTAAGGTTCTTAAACAACTGAGAGAAAAAAAGATTAATATTTCACTTGACGATTTTGGAACAGGATATTCATCTTTAAGCTATCTGAAAGAACTACCAATAAATATATTAAAGATTGATAAATCATTTATAGATGACATAGAGAATGACAACAATAAGAAGTCTATCGTTGATGGTATAATTCAACTAGCGCATAAAATAAATTTAGAGGTTGTTGCAGAAGGGGTAGAAAGTGAAGAACAGTTAATAATACTTAAAGAATTGAACTGTGATATTATACAAGGATATTTCTTTAGTAAGCCAATTTCATCGGAAGAAGTTGAAAGTAAATATTTTAGTGGAATTTAATAAGAAAGAGTTTAAAAGAAGTTGAGAGTTGTGAGTGGAGAGGGGAGAACGTTGGACATTTCACTCCGTGAAATTTTTATTGTATTGTTTAAGGAATAAGAGGGGTTTACTCGTTTCATTTGGAATGAAACATTGTATTTTTAATACAATATTTTATCCAAAGATAAAATGAGTAAACCTTTCATGTCTAAAGACCGATGAGATGTAGTTTTTACGTAAGCAAAAACATCTTACGTTCTCAACTCTCAACTCTCCATTCTCAACTTCTTTTGAAAGGTTTTAGCACGGTGCACCGTGCTTTTTTAGTGTCCAAAGGGGCTTGAGAAGCATAAAATAAGTATGAGTTAAATTTTAAGAGAAGGGGTTTTATGGATAAAAATATTATTCTAGATGGTGATAGAATAGAACTTGTCAGTGTTAGAGAAGAGTATATTTTTAAAATAATGAAATGGAAAAATGATGAGAGGATACGAAAGTGGTTTTTGAGTAATGGAGGCATAGATGAAGAGATGCAAAGAATCTGGTTTAGTAGATATGAAGAAAGACAAGACGATATAATGTTTGTGATAAAGGTTAAAGAAAATGGAAAAATTATTGGAAGTGTAGCACTTTATTCAATAGATTTTAAAGAGAAAAACTGTGAATTTGGAAGAATGGTTATTGGTGAATGGCAATATCTTAGAAAGGGATATGCTAAAGAAGCTATAAAGATAATAAGTAAATATGCATTTAAGAAATTGGAGATGAAACAAATAAATTTAGAAGTATTAAGCAGCAATGAAAGAGCTATAAAATTATATGAGAAAATTGGGTTTGTTTATGATGAGCAAGTGGAGAAGAAAGGAATAAAACTTATAAGAATGGTTTTAACTCGTGGATATAAGCACGATTAATGTGATAACTTATTAAGGAAAAATTTCAAATTCCTTAATAATAAAAAATATGGATTTTGTGGTATAATTTAAGGAAGAAGAAATGATAAAGAAGAAAGAACGAATAAGAAAGAACAAAGAACAGAAAATAAAGAACAAATAATGATAATATTCTTCATGCTTCAGAATATTTTAATAAATATTAGGACATATTTTGAATAATACAAAAGAATGGAATCTGCTAAATTTATATATGATAATGGTGGATGCGTGAGAGAGGAGAAATTTTATGACATTGGAACATTTAAAAGAATTTGATAAGGACATATATGAGGCTATTAAGAATGAAGAAGAAAGACAGAATGACAAGATCGAACTTATAGCTTCGGAGAATTTTACAAGTGAGGCTGTTATGGAGGCTATGGGTTCAAAGCTTACTAACAAATACGCTGAAGGATATCCTAATAAGAGATATTATGGTGGATGTGAATTTGTTGATATAGTAGAAAATATAGCTAGAGATAGAATGAAAGAATTATTCGGAGCTGAACATGTAAATGTTCAACCACACTCAGGTTCACAGGCTAATATGGGAGTTTATTTTGCTATACTTGAACCAGGAGATAAGGTTTTGGGAATGAATCTTACTCATGGAGGACATCTTACTCATGGAAGTCCAGTTAACTTCTCAGGAAAATTATATAATTTCGTATCATATGGTGTTGGGAGTGATGGGTATTTAGATTATACCGAGCTTGAGAAAATTGCAATTAAAGAGCAGCCTAAGATGATTGTTGCTGGAGCTAGTGCATATTCAAGAGTAATTGATTTTAGTAAGTTTAGAGCGATATGTGATAAGGTAGGAGCATATTTAATGGTGGATATGGCGCATATTGCGGGACTTGTAGCGGCGGGAGTACACCCGAACCCAGTTCCATATGCTGATTTTGTTACAACTACAACTCATAAGACTTTAAGAGGACCAAGAGGAGGAGCTATACTTTGTAAAGAAAAATACGCAAAACTTATAGATAAGAGCATATTCCCTGGAATACAAGGAGGCCCTCTGTGTCATGTCATTGCAGCAAAAGGAGTTTGTTTCAAGGAGGCAATGAGTGAAGATTTCAAGAAATATATGAAACAAGTACTTAAAAATGCTGAAACATTGTCTGTAGAACTAAAAAAGAGAGGCTTCAACATACTATCAGGTGGAACTGATAATCATTTGGTATTGGTTGATTTAAGGAATAAAGAAATAACAGGTAAAGATGCTGAAAGATTATTAGACGAAATTGGAATAACTGTAAATAAAAATACTATTCCATTTGAACCATTAAGTCCTTTTGTAACAAGTGGAATAAGAATGGGAACTCCAGCTGTTACAACAAGAGGATTTGTTCAGGAGGATATAGTTGAGATAGCAGATATAATTTCCTGGGCAATAGATAATGCACTTAATGACCTTACTCCAGCGAAAGACAGGGTTAAGAGACTTTGTGAGAAGAAAAAACTATACAAATAACAGAGAAGAAAGAATAAAGAAAAAAGAATAATCTATTTGAATAAATTAACTTTAATAAAGAATCTCTATAAAAAAGTTAGGAGGACAATGTATGCTTTTTAACAGCTTTGAATTTCTGATATTTTTTCCTTTAGTAACAATAGCATATTTTATGATTCCTCATAAATACAGATGGGCGCTTTTGTTAGGCGCTAGTTACTATTTTTACATGGCATGGAAGCCGGAATATATAATACTGATTATCATATCTACTGTGATTGATTATTTTGCTAGTATAATGATGGAAAAGCAGGATGATAAAAAGAAAAGAAAAAGGTTTTTATATTTGAGTTTAGCATCTAATCTAGGGATATTGTTCTTTTTCAAATATTTTAACTTCTTTAATGATAGTATAAGGGCAGTGATGGAATTATTCACTCTGGAATATAGTGTAAGAAGTTTTGATATACTTCTTCCTATGGGGATATCTTTCTATACATTTCAGACACTGAGTTACACTATTGATGTATATAGGGGAAGAAGAAAGGCGGAGAGGCACTTTGGAATATTTGCTTTATATGTGACCTTCTTCCCACAATTAGTGGCAGGACCAATTGAGAGGTCGGATAGGTTGTTGCCACAGTTCTATGAAAAACATGAATTCGATTATAATAGAATAGTAAGTGGACTGAGGAGAATGTTATGGGGATTCTTTAAAAAGATGGTTATTGCAGATGGAATCGCCATAATTGTAGACAGGGTGTATGATTCACCTCAACAGTTTTATGGATTTCCTCTCATACTAGCCACGGTATGTTTTGCTATTCAAATATATTGTGATTTCTCAGGATACTCTGATATTGCCATTGGATCAGCAAGAATATTAGGATTTGACCTTATGGAGAACTTTAAATCACCATATTTCTCAAAAAGTATAAGTGAATTTTGGAAAAGGTGGCATATATCATTATCAAGTTGGTTTAAAGATTATGTATACATACCGCTAGGAGGAAACAGAGTAAAGGTACAAAGAGTTTATTTTAATCTCTTCATAACATTCCTTGTAAGTGGATTATGGCATGGGGCGGATTGGACATTTGTTATATGGGGTGCCCTTCATGGTGTATATCTTGTAATTGGTAGAATAATAAAACCTTTAAAGGAGAAAATTATCAAGATTACAAGAATAGATAATATACCAATACTTAATTTGCTTCATGGGATGATTCAAAGAATTATAACATTCTCTTTGGTGTGTTATGGATGGGTTTTCTTTAGAGCAGAATCATTAAGTGATGCAATGTACATAAGCAAGAATATGTTCAATGGACTTGGGAATATGAAGAGTTTAACATATATTAAGGATATCTTATTACCTTCAGGGGTGGATAAGGAGAGGTTAATTATAGTGTTTATCAGTGTACTAATATTACTCGTGACTCAAGCAATTAGTAGAAGAGATGACGCTATAGAGAGTGTGCACAATAAGCCTATAGTAATGAGATGGGTTTCGTATTATTTTATATTAATTATAATAATATTGTTTGCAGTATTTGAAGATGGAAACTTTATTTATTTTCAATTTTAAAAGGAATTTAAATATAGAATGAAATTTTGTAACCCTATCCACTTCAAACATCCTTAAAACACTGGAGATTTGAAATGAATAGTGCAACAAAATTTAAATCATTCCATATGAGGTGGGCATATGAAAAAATTTATATTAAAATTTACTATATTCATAACTTTGTTTGTTGTGACATTTCGGTTGTTTATAGGTGCCACTGAAGAAAAGTTATTAAGAGTATATGGACCAAACACACAAATGCAGATAGAGCAAAGTTTTAAATATGCATTAAAAGAAGAATATAATCTTATTATATTAGGAAATTCCAGGATGTATAGAGGAATAAATCCTGATATGTTCAATGTGAATACCTATAATTTTGCACATGATAACGATACATATAATCAAATGTATTACAAGCTTTTATATCTGGAGAAGAATAATAATTTACCAAACAGCGTGCTTATTGGAACCGATTATTTTCAGTTCTCTTTTATAGCAGATACAAGAAATTATATTTATAAAAGTCTTTTAGATCCCGAATATATGAAGGATTACTCATTTCATTTTAATGAAGATATGAACAGGAGAATGACAGAATTACAAAATAACCTTCTTTTGAGATGGAACAGCATATTTGAAGAAGAGGATGAGAATAGGAGATATTTAAAAGGAAATGGGCAGTTTATAATTCCAGGAATACCTAGCGAAACGGATACTGTAACTAGAGAAAGTAAGATGCTGCCTATACAGAAGGAATATTTTGAAAAGATAATAGAGTATTGCAAAGATAAAAATATTAAAGTTATAGTGGTTATGCCGCCACTTAGAAAAAATGAACTTATAAATTACACTGATGAGTATTTAAAGGAATTTAATCAATATATTAATGATAGTCTTGGAGAAGATGGGGTATACTTGAACTTTACTTATGATGCTAGGTTTAATATTAATGATTTTACTGATATAACTCATTTGGATAAGGAAGGGGCAGATAAATTCTCTAAGATACTATGGGATCGTTTTAAAATAAACTTTCCCTAAAGTTGTTTCAAAAAGTGAAAGAACCGTTCACATTTTGAAACAAAGGGTAAGTAATTTTTAAGCCGACCCTTAGGGAAAATATTGAGAGAGAGATTAAATATGATGGAGAAGATTAAGAGTTATTTAAAGCTTTTTAGAGTTAAACAATGGATAAAAAATGGATTTGTATTTTGTGCACTGATATTTTCAAGAAGTTTTACTAATACTGATAATATTTTTGTAACAATAAAAGCTTTTATTGCATTTTGTTTTGTATCATCTTTTGTGTACATAATAAACGATGCTTCAGATATCGAGAAGGATAGAATGCATCCAGTGAAAAAGAACAGACCTCTTGCAAGTGGAAAGGTTTCTCTTAAAGAAGGATACATATTAGCCTTTATTATGATATTTGCTGCATGTGGTATAAGTTATAATATTAATAGCCTATTATTAAGGATTACATTATTATATGCCGTATTAAATATACTGTATACATATAAACTAAAGAATATAGCTATAATAGACGTGATGAGCATAGCTGCAGGATTTATATTGAGAGTAGCAGCTGGAGCAGTAGCAATAGATGTGAAACTTTCCAGCTGGATAATAATCTGTACGGGATTACTTTCACTATATTTAGGTTTTGGAAAGAGAAAGAATGAATTATATCTTTTAAAGGTAGGAGCTGGAACTCATAGAAAAACCCTCTCTCAATACAGCGAGGAATATGTGGATAGAATACTTCTTATGTTACTTGGGTTGACTATAATCAGTTACATATTATATTGTATTGATGGAACAGAATATGCACGGATGATATACACAATCCCATTTGTTATATACGGAACCCTTAGATATGAGATGCTTCTGAGTACTAACAAAATGGGTGGAGCACCGGAAGAGGTATTTATTCAGGATAAACCCTTCTTGGTGAATATTGTTTTATGGTTAGTGACATGCTTATGGGCAGTGGCGCTTTAGGAAACATAGTTGAGAGTGGAGAGTGTAGAGTGGAGAACGATGGAGGGTTCTGACCAAAGGTCAGAACCTTAATTTTATTGGTTAAGTAACAATAAGATTTTGCTCGTTTCATTAGGAATGAAACATTGTATCTTAGGTGCAATATTTTATCCTTGGATAAAATGAGTAAAATTCTATTGGTCTAAAGGTCGATAAAATCTAGTTTCTGCTCAAGGAGCATAAACATCCTACGTTCTCCACTCTCCATTCTCAACTTCCAACTTCTTTTAAAATTTAACTTTATATAGAATAAGAACTTAAGTTCGTGTATAATATATAATAAAAGGGAATTTCTAAAGGGGGCGTTTGGGGTTTTATGAGTTATGCAAGTTTTGATAACGTTAAAGATAATAGATATAGAAATAATAAATATGAAGATGATTTGTTTTTTAAGAAGAAGAGCAAAAATAGAATAATATTTCATATAGATGCTAACTCGGCGTTCTTATCTTGGGATGCGGTATATAGATTGCAACATGGTGAGGGTGTGGATTTAAGAGAAATTCCCTCTGTTGTGGGAGGGGATCCTAAATCTAGGCATGGAATAGTTTTAGCTAAATCTATTCCAGCTAAAAAATTTGGGGTGCAAACAGGAGAGTCTTTAATGGAGGCCAAGATAAAATGTCCAAAGCTTACAGTGGTTCCACCAAGGTTTCATATTTATATTAAGAGTAGTAATGCTATGTTTGATATTTTTAGTGAGTATACACCAACAATACAGAGATATTCAATTGATGAATGTTTTTTAGATGTAAGTGAGAATGAAGATGCTAAAAGAGATCCTTATGAACTTGCTATAAAGATTAAGGAGAGGATAAAATCAGAATTAGGATTTACGGTGAGTGTAGGGGTTTCTAATAATAAACTTCTAGCAAAGATGGGATCGGAACTTAAGAAACCAGATGCATCTACAACACTTTTTCCCCAGGAGATTGAGAACAAGCTTTGGCCTTTGCCGGTGAGGGAATTATTTATGGTGGGGAGAGCAACAGAAAAAAAACTAAAGACTATTGGAATCAATACAATTGGGGAATTAGCACAATGTGAGGTGGGAGTTCTTAAAGAAAGAATGAAGAGTCATGGAAAACTTGTTTGGGAATATGCAAATGGCATAGATCATTCTTTGGTAAGAAGAGAAAACTATATAGAGATGAAAGGGATAGGGAATTCAACTACAATATCATTTGATGTTGATACTAAGGAAGAGGCTCATATGGTATTAATGTCCTTGGTTGAAACTTGTAGTATGAGACTTAGAGACTCGGGGAATATATGCAAATGTATAACGGTTTCCATAAGAAACAGTGAGTTTATAAACTATAGTCATCAAAAGGTCATGGCATATGAGACTAACTGTACAGATGATATATATATAGAAGTGATAAGATTGTTTGATGAAATGTGGAAAAGAGAACCTATAAGACACCTGGGAATACGATTATCACATCTATCTACCTCAAAGAATAGGCAATTAACATTATTCGATTATAAAGATATAAAGAAAAAAGAGAGTTTAGATTCTGTAATTGACGGAATAAGGATGAAATATGGAACAGATGCTGTTGTGAGAGCTAAGTTTATTCATAGTGGTTTGAAACCTATTAGAGGTGGAGCTGGGGCAGAGAGTTATCCTGTAATGAGCAGCATTCTTTAAAGACATAGTTGAGAGATTAAAAGAAGTTGACAGCGGACAGTTGACAACGGACAACGATTGACATTTCACTCCGTGAAATTTTAATTGTATTGTTCAATGAATAAGAGCCGGATACTCGTTTCATTTAGATTGAAGCATTGTACTTGAAATCCAAGAGTTTATTCGTTGATAAAACCAGTGAAAATATTTTTTAAAAAAAATAATAAGGTTTTACTATAAATACAATATTTTATCGCAAGATAAAATAAGTAAAATCACTTTGTGCTAAAGAACAATAAAATAAAGGTTCTGACATAAGTCAGAACCTTTATTTTATTGTCAACTTTCAACTTCCTTTAAAAGTTTCCATTCTAAGCTTCTTCTAAAGCTTTCATTATGAATTTCTTTTCTTTAGAGATTTAAAGCTAAGTATTCGTCTTTAATCCAATTCATTTTCTTCATTATATAATAAAAACCAAGTGTTAATAATGCTGGTGCGATTATCTGCATTATTAGAATCATTATTATTAACTGTGCGGGTGGCGTTGTTGAACTCATAGAAGCCCATGTGCCAAATTGACCTACTAAGCCGCTTGTACCCATTCCAGCACCAAGAGGATTATTTGTCATTTTAAGTACTGAAGTTGATATAGGGCCAAGTATTGCACCTGCAAGTATTGGTGGTATCCATATCTGAGGCTTTTTAACTATATTTGATACTTGTAACATTGAAGTACCAAGTCCTTGTGAAATTAAACCTCCTACACCGTTGGCTTTAAAACTCATAACTGCAAATCCAACCATCTGAGCGCAACATCCAACAGTAGCAGCACCAGCAGCTAATCCATCAAGCCCAAGAGAAATTGCAATGGCAGCGCTACTTATAGGGGCAGTTAAGAACATTCCCATTAAAGCGGCAACCAGAATACCCATTGGAATTGGATGAAGTTTTGTTGTTACATCAATTATATCTCCCATATAGATCATGAATTCAGATATAGGTGGTCCAACAAATTTCCCTGCTAAAGAACCAAGTATAATTGTAGTTAATGGAATCACAACAATATCAACTTTGGTCTTACCACTTACTAAATTCCCAAATTCAGCACCAACTACAGCGGCAACAAAGGCTCCTACTGGTCCACCAAGGGAATAACCAAAAGCTCCAGTGGCAACTGATGAGAAGATTACTAGAGGAGGCATTTTAAAACCATAAGCTATTGCGCATCCTATAGCTGCCCCTACAACTGGGGATTTTGCTCCTATTATAGCTGAAAATTCTTTAAGAAAACCTAAAAAAGGTATTTGAGATAATTGTGACAAAATTAACCCTATAATTAATGAAGAAAATAAACCTAATGCCATGTAACTCAAACCTGTTATAAAATATCTGTTCAGGACTTTCTTTAAGAACTTAGAACCTGAATTGATTTCATTATTGTCTTTTTTATCAATCATATAAACTCCTCCCTTATATACACAGCTGTATATACATTAAAAGTATATCAATGTTTTACATATGAGTAAAGAAAAAAAGAAAAATAAATTAAAAATGTGCAACTAAAATAAATATAGTGACGTATTTATATATGTGTGTAAAAACAACAGGAAAAATTCACAATCATTAAGTGAATAAAAAGTTTTAAAAGTTTTTTTGAAAAAAGTGCAACTAAAATTTAAAACTTAACGTATTTAATAATGTGTGAAAAAAGCAATGCAAAGTTAATTTGTTAAGAAATTAAGAAATTAAAAAATATCAAAAAGATTGCAACCAAAATCTATATCGTACGTTATTTATTATATAGACAGTAATCGCAGATGAATTATGGTCTGGATGATTTTAAGTGTTGACTTGAAATGAATATGTAATATATAATAGAATGAGCATGATATTCTTATAATGGGATAATGATGACTTGCATCAGTTGAATGCAACGGTAGGGATGGTTGACAATTGGTACAAGCTATTATGGACATGCTAACCAAAATAAACAAATAAATATATTTTTAAACAGGAGGGGACTACAATAATGAAGGCTATTAAAAGAAAAATCAGCTTATTTTTAGCTGGCTTGATGGTTGCTAGTGCTGTAAGCGTTATGCCAACAAGAGCTGAAGGTACAACTACAGTACCAACAAATGTTAAGTTCTTCAACGCTCATCGTGAAGTAATTGCTGGCGATGAAATGGGAGTATTCATTACTTCAGAAGCAGAAGGACAAGTTCAATACAAAGTTTGGTTCTACGATGCAGAAGGAAACTGGACAGAAACAGAGTACAGTGAAGCAGTAGATCCATCAGTTCCATACTACATGGAGTTACCTGAAACTTTTAAAGAAGGACAAAACACTATTTCTGTTTGGGTTAAAAGAGCAGACGTAGATGTAACTGAAACTGAGCACTACAAAGAAGACGTTAAATCAGGATATGATACTTTCCACTACAATCATTTATATGCTGATAAAGAAGGATTCAGTGCTGGTGAGAAAATTGACTACACTATGAATGGTAAAACTGTTACAATCAACAGTGTTACTGGAGTAGAAGAAGGAAGCGAATTCAAAGTTTACTTCTATGACTACGCTAACAGCAAGTGGGGAGAAATTTCTACTGAGTGGAGTGGCGAGCCAGTTGAGTACACTTTCGAAGAAGAAGGATACTACTTACTTGACGTTCAGATCAACAAACCTGAAAGTGACGAAAAGTATGATGCATTAAGAATGGAAGTTATCAATGTAACTGAAAATGCTTCTGCAACAGTTGCTGTTACTACTTCTGTAGATAAATTAATGTTTGGTGCTAACGTAACAGTTACTGCTGATAATGATGGAGTTGCGACTTACCAAATTTTCACAAAAGTTGGTGAAAACATGGAAGCTCTTCATGATGATAAAGTTGTAGTTGGAGAAGTTGCTGAAGATTTATTCCCAGCAGAAGAAGGACAAGAGGTTACTATTAAATTCTTCGATGCAGAAGGAACTTTTGTTGGAGAAGTTAATACTGAATTAGGTAAAGAAGCTTCTTTCAAAATTGAAAAAGAAGAAGAAATAGAGCTTAAAGATTTTGTAGCAGTAGCTACTTTAGAAAAATTAATGTTTGGTGGAAATGTAACTGTAACTTGTGAAGCTGAAGAAGTTGCTACTTACCAAATCTTCACAAAAGTTGGAGAAGACATGGAAGCTCTTCATGATGATAAAGTTGTAGTTGGAGAAACTGCTAAAGATTTATTCCCAGTAGAAGCAGACCAAGAAGTTCTTGTTAAATTCTTCAATGCTGAAGGAACTTTATTAGGACAAAGCGAAACAACTTTAGTAAAGTAATTTAGAAATTTAATTTAATATATTGTTAAGAAAAAATAGATATAATTGGAGGGTAACAAATTATGAACGGTAAAAAAATTACTAGCTCAGTTTTAGCTGCTATCATGTTAGCAGGAACAACTAACGTATTTGCTGCAATGCCAGACAAATCAGTTGTAATTGGTGAGAAAGCTTTTGCTTTTAAATACGCTAATGCAGATGAAAACAAGAAAGAAATCTTAGATGCAATGAAAAACAAAGGTGAGGGTTCAATCTACGTTAAAGCTATGAACAAATGGTATAACAATGATAACTCTATCCTAGAAGATACTTCAGTAATCCCAGCAGTTGTTTATACAAATGTTGAAGGTGAAACTGCTGATTACGAAGCTGCTGATGGAGAAGTTTCTAACGGCGTTTCAGACGAATTTGAAGTAGTTGATGTAAGTGCTATTAGTAATACAAAAATCAAAGTTGAATTAAAAGAAGAAGTTGAAGCAGTTTCAACAGCGGGGTTTCAAATCGTTAAAAAAGGAACTGAAGACGTTGTAGAAGTTATAGATGCAACTGTTGAAGGTGACGTTGTTATATTAACTACTGATGCAATGGATGCTGGTCAAGCGTACACTATAACAGCTAATGAAGTTTCAAAAAACTTCACTGGTATTGCTAAGAAGACTTCAGCTCCAACAGTTAAAACTGTAAACTGTGTTGATACTGAAAGAGTAGAAATAAGCTTTGACATGCCTTTAGATAGAGAAACAGCTGAAGATGTTGCTAACTATACATTAAATAAGGATGCAACTGTTTTAGAAGCTAAATTAAGTGGTTCAAGAAAAACTGTAACATTAACTACAGAAGGTGTTACAAAAAACAAAATGTTTATTTTAAAAATTGCAGATGTTTTAAGTGCTGATGATGTAAAAGTAGCTAAAACAAGCAGAAACTTTGTAGGAAAAGTTGATACTTTAGCTGCTACAATTTCAAAAGTTGTTCCTGTTAACAACACTCGTATTGAAGTTCTTTTCAGTGATGTAAATGGTGTTGATAAAGAGTCTGCTGAAAATGTAAGCAACTATACAATCAAAACTGGTACAACTGAATTAGAGATAGAGTCTATCGAGGCTGTATTAAATACTGACACATATTTATATGACAAAGTAATAATCGTTACAGAAGCTCAAACTGCTGGTAAGAAATACACAGTTGAAATTGATAACTTAAAAGATGGTTCTGTAGCAGAAAACATTAACAAAAAAGCATTAAAAGGAACATTCTACGGAAGAGTTGCAGATAAAACATCTCCATCTGTTGATCCTGCAAGTGTTGAAGTTCTAAGTAATACAAAGGTTAGATTCACAATTAATGAAACTAACGCATTAGATTACGGTACTGTTTTAGATCTTAACAATTATGAGTTTAACAATGATTTAGAAGTTTTAAATGTTGAAGTAGAAGATCAAGATGAACCTTATACAACATCAGGAAGAACTGTAATACTAACTACTAGTGAGCAAACAAAATCTAAATCTTATACATTAACTGTAAAAGGTATTTCAGACGAATTTGGTAATGCAATGAAGACTGTTGGTTCAAGCTACAGAAAATATTATTTCGTTGGTAAGGGTGATGATGTAACTCCACCACACATTACAAATGTTAAAGTTAGTAACAACACAATTGTTTACTTAACTTTCAATGAAGTAGTAAATAAAGAAGCTGCTGAAGATCCAACAAACTACGATATAGCTGAAATTTATGGAAGCCACGATATTGGTTCACCAATAAGTGCTACAGTTACAAGCTCTGGTAAAGGTAAAGTAGTTAAATTAGTAATGGCTTCTCAAAAAGTAAACAAAACTTACGGAATTACTATAAATAACATAGCTGATGCTTCAGGTAATGAAACAGTTGATGCATATGGAGAATTTATTGGTAAGAGAGTAGAGAATGACAACGAAAGACCAGAAATGTTATATGCAGAAGCATTACACAAAGACGAAGTATGGGTATACATGAGTGAAGCAGTTGATACATCTTCTACTGAGTTTACAGCTGAAAACTTAAGTGATCATACTACTGTTGTTTTCGAACTAGCTTCTAGTCGTGACGATGATACATTACTTGTATTTAAACCTAAGACAGGTACATTAGTTAATAATGCAACTTACAAGATTACAGATTTAAGAGGTGTAACAGACCCTACTGGTAACACATTACGTTATGTGGCAGCTGAAGCTCCTATTAAATTCATTGGAACTACTCGTGCAAACATAGCTCCAGAAGTTGTGAATTGGGAACAAAGAGATGCTAAAACTGTAAGAGTTTACTTTAATGAAGAGGTTCAAGTTACAGGTACATTAGGAACTGTTGTAATTTCAGGAAATGACACGCCAACAGCATACTACCAAGGTTCAGATAAGACTTACGTTGATTTCATAGTTGGTACTAATTATGATTATAATAAAACTACAGAGATGAATTTCAGTAACATAATTACAGATATGGCAGGTACAGCTGCTAAGGATGAAAAAACTCCAATAGTACCTTACATCATCGATGAAGAAAAACCTGTAATTGCAAATGTTTATGCTGATGATAATACAAACATCGTAGTTGAATATGATGAAAAAATTAGTTCATATTCATTAAGAAAGAAAGGTATCAATCCAATATTAGGAAACTATAGAGTTTCTTATGACGAAGATAATGTAACTAAGTATGTAAACATTAAGAGTGTTTATAGATATTCTGATACTAAAGTTGGATTAGAAACATCTACACCATTATCTGCTACAATAGTTTACAAATTAGTTCCAATTAACGGTGTTAAAGATATAGCTGGTAATCTATCATCTGTTAGAGATGTAGAGCACATTTTCACTGGTTCAGAAGTAATTAACTCTGACTACATTAAAGGTGTTAAAATAGTTAATGGTACTACTATTAACGTAGGTGGACCTGTGACTTCTGTTAAAGAAGTACTTGCTAATGATACATTAAGCGGTGATTTAGTTGCTTCAACTGATAGCGATGATAATGTTACATTAACAGTTCCATTAGTAAGTGGAAGCACTTATAGAGTATCAACAGCTAATGATTCTTGCGATTTTGATGGAATAGTTCAAAATGGTGGATTAAGAGTTGTAAGAAATGATTCTACTGCAGCTGAGATTACTTATGCTGGTTTATCAACAGCTAATCATACAGTAACAGTTTATAACGTAGCAGATTTAACTCCTGAAACAGTTACTGTTGTTGGAGATAGATTAATTATTGCTAAAGGCGATGTTGCTGCTAATGATAAGTTATATGTAGTTGTAAAAGATAATGCAGCTAACAACGTTTTATATGCTGCAAACGTAACTGTAGAAGCTGGAGATGTTGCAAATCCAGATCAATATTATGTTGATTCTGCTAAAACAGGTTTAGATTATGCTGGTTTCACATTCACAGCTTCTGAAGATAAAGATACTGTTAAAGGTAATATAACTTTACCAGAAACAGCTACAATAGATGGTCAAACTGTAGCTATCGCATGGGCAGAAACTGCAGATACTTCTAATGTTGCAGCATATGCTACTGGTACAGTAACTATTACTCAAAGTGCTACAGATGATGTAAATGAAGTTGTTACATTAACAGCTACTTTAACTAAAGGTACTATTAGTGAGACTAAAGAGTTTACATTCACTGTATTAGAAGGTAAAGCACCAACTGTTACATCTTCAATTTTAGAGCAAGCTGATTCTGCTGATGATGCTAAAATTGCTTTAGCTGAAGGTGATTCACATGTATTCACATTTAGCGAAGCATTAGATGCTAGTAGTGTAACTGCTGTTGAGAATGCTTTAGCTATTGCTGGTACAAATGCAGATAAAGTTACAAAAACTTGGAATGCTGATAATACAGCTCTAACTGTAGCATTAGCAGATGATGCTGACGCAGGTACTACTCTAGTAGCTGAGATTACAGTTACTGGTAATGTTACTGCTAACATCACTGATGCTGCTGGTAATACAACTTCAGATGCAATATTAATTACAGACAACTAAAAAATTTGGGATGCTTAATCTGAATAGTATAGATAAAGTAACTAAAAATTAAAGGTTAAATGAGAAAGGATACTTCGGTATCCTTTCTTTTTTTTAAAGGCTGATAGATTTACTTAGTATCTAAGTATCTATCAGTCTTCTTTTTGAGTAATCCTGAGAGATGAATAATATATAGTTGAATAAATAATATCCATAGTTTATAGCTCAATAATATGATGTATTAACAAATTAGAATGATGATTCTCCTGAAAGAGTGTCAGAGACTGATGGAAGTAATAGTTACAGATAGATATGTAAACATATAAAATTGTTTCCTTTTTTAAACTTTTTTTTATGAAAAATATGTTATAATCTCTATATCAGACAAATATAGTTAGTATATAGGAGGGTATGATGTGAAAAAAGAAAGGATTTTAAAGTTATTTATTGTTTTCAGTATTTTAATTGGGTTAGTTTCGTCCAATACAGTGTCTGTTTTCGCGGATAGTGATGATAATAAATGGGATTTAGATGTGAGAGAGGAAGTCCAATTACCTAATAAGGAATGGAGCATTGTTTTTTCAACAGGATTGGACAAGCAAACTATAAATAATAAGAATATTTATGTTTTGGATTCTAAGGATAAAAAAGTTAGTAATATCAAACTTAAGTATATTGAGGAAGAGAAGACTCTAAAAATTATTCCTGGCAAAGAATATGAACAGGGGAAGTCTTACTTTTTATGTTTAGATGAGGGACTTAAATCTCATCAAGGAAAACCTTTATCTAAGCCGTACAAGCTTCAATTTGAGATTAAAAAAGTTGATTCTGATTTCTTTAAAATTAGAAATATTGAAGTAGTAAGTAAGAATAGATTAAATGTATATTTTACTCAGCCAATTAATGAGGGGGCTGAATTACCTCTTTATTATGAAATACTAAGAGATGGTTATGAGTTTATTAGGGGTAGCTATCAGACTATGGATGTTAAAAGAGTTGATGGTTCAAACAATGAAATTTCAATTTATCTTAAGGAGCATGTATTTAATAGTAATGAGGAGTATACTATTAAGGTTTTAGGAGATTTAATGAGCGATTATGGAGTTCGACTTCTAAATGGCTTAGGAGAGCAGATGATTTTTGAGGGTATCGATAGTGAAAATGAAGATATTAAAATTGATGATGTTGAAACATTGAGTGAAACTATTGTAAAAATAAACTTCAATAAAGCATTTGATAAAAACACAGCAGGTGAGAAAAAAAATTACCTTCTATTAGATTCTAATGATAATCCTATAACTATCACAAAAATTAATTTAAGTGATGACTTAAAATCAGTTGAATTAACTATCTACCCTAAATTAAAGAGTTCAGAAGAATATGAGCTAACTGTGAAAGGGATTAACGATAATTTTAACTTAAGCAAATTAAAAAGCGAAAAGCGTGAAGTATACTGGTATGGCGGTACAAAAATCAATCTTGATATAACATATGTTGAACCAGTTAACAGAAGGGTTATAAATGTGTATTTCAATAAACCTATAGATAAAATCTCTGCTTTGAAAACTAGTTATTATCAGATTAGAGATATTTCCAGTAAGCGTCTTTATACTAGTCCAATTAGGGTATCTTATGATAGTGAAAAAGATCCTTTTATGGTTAAATTATATTTAAAGGATGAAGTTAGAGAAAATAAAATTTATAATTTAAATGTATCTAAATATATGAAAGATGAGATGGGAAATTCATATTCAAATGCATCTGATTGTGAATTCCAAGGTAGTAATGTAAACTATCAAGGTGTTTATGTTAAAGATGCAGTTGTTATAGGGAATGATCATATTAAGGTAGCGTTCTCTGGTGAGATAAGAAATAGCGGAGTGAATCTAGAAACTGCTAATTATTTATTAGAATGTAGCCAAGGGGAAAATAGAAAGATCTTGATTGGCTGTAGCAGTGTTAGATATGTTGATGGTAGTACACTGATATTAACTTTTGAAGGTTTGAATTACAACGAGGATTATGTTCTTAAAATCAATTCTTTAGAGGATATTTTAGGAGAGCGTACTGATATTTACGCTGACGGTGTAGACGTTATTTTAGGACAATAATTATATGTATAATGTAAAAATGAAAAGAGAGCATCTTAAAAATTAGGGTGCTCTCTTTATATATGCCTAAAACCTCTCAGAAACTCGAAATTAGCGCGTTTGTTTTTAGGGGTATATAACTTTGGTAAAACAACTTAATTAACTATACGCCCAGGTTTAAAGGCAGTAAACAGAGAATAAAGAATAAAGAACAAATTATAACACTTTACTTGTTATTTATTCTTTGTTCTTTTTAGCATATATAGTAATCTTTTAGATAATACTATTTTTGATAATTATTTTGTTATATAAATATATAGCTTTGGTTTTGAAGAAGAATATAAGGTGAAAATAAGTTTATATATAGGAGGTTTTAAGATGAAGAGAATTAGTGTATCTTTTTTGTTCCTCTTGTTTGCAGTGAGTTTTATAGCATGTAATCAAGAAATCACATATACTGAAGAATTTAATTATCTTCCAAAGTATGAAGGTATGGTAATTGAAGATTTTAAAGAGCCGATTGAAGGACAGATGGGGATTGCTGTTTATAAACTTAAAGATGCAAGTCCTGAAGATGTCTTAAAGAAATATGAAAGACTTTTAAAAAAGGATGGATGGAAAGTTACTAAAGATAATAAGCCTGCCAATCTTACTGTAGAAAAGGAGAATCATCAGGCTACGATTGCTACAAGTAAAACAGAAGAAGGAACAACACTTACTATAATGTCAAAATAAATGAAAATGAAAAAGAAGGAACAACTGATGTTGTTCCTTCTTTCTTATTTTGTTACTTATTAAAATCTATATCAGATTTATTATTCAACTGTTACGTTTATAGTTACTACTAAACCATTGCTTGTAACATATCCAATAGTTGCAGTTCCAGTTTCAGTTGCTGAAGAAACAGTGTTTCCAGAAGCATCTACAGAAACTAATGAACTATCAGAAGATGTCCACATTCCACCAGCAGTTGCAGTTATATCTACTCCGTACTGGTCTTCAATTGTTAATAGACTACTGATTGCAGTGTTAGCATCAACTGCTGCAATGTTTTGAGCTACAGTAACACTCTCTTCAGAGAATTTGTTAGTCTTAGCCATTGGTGCATCAGTGATTGCTTCTACATCGATTTCAGCAAGTTTTTCAGCTCCACTCCATACAGCTACTTTAGCAGTTGCTTCATCAGTTGCGAAGATCTTACCAACATTACCAGTAACATCAGTACCGATTACTGCGTTTGTAGAAGTTACATTAGTGATTTTTCCTGGTTTAAGAGCTACAACTTTACCAGCACTTGTTTTACCTTCTAATACAAGAGTTGTTGCATATGCAGAATCTTTATCGTGTCCAGCTTTTCCGTATAAGTTTTCAACAGCTTCTAATTCATAAGATACGATGTTTTCAGTTTTAACAGTTCCGATAGTTACATCAATTCCAGAACCAGTAACTCCGTTTATAGAAATTGTGAATACTTCGCTTCCAGCAGTTGAAGTACCAGCGAATTGTACGTCTTCATCGCCTCCACCTACTGTGAATGATGCTCCATCTATTGTGATTATATTTGCAGTTCCATCTTTAGCAACGATATCAACAGTTTCACTTGTTAATGTCATTTCTCTGTTGTATTGGTCAACTACAGTTAAGTTATCTTTGTCAATAACTTTTACAGCTGTTGTATCAGCTTCAAATAAAGCAGGGATATCTTTAACAGCAGTAATTCTAGTTGCTACAGCAGCTTCCTCAACGCTGAATGAGATGCTGTTTTGAAGAGCTCCGTCAAAGTAAACGTATATTGTTGCACTACCAGCTCCAGTTGCATTTAATACTAATTCTCCATCAGCATTGAAAGAGAAATCACTTGCAGATATAACAGCATTGTTAGAAGTTGAGAATGTAACTTTAGCTCTATCAGCAACGCTTACATCTTTAGCTTTAATTTGAGCTCCGAATTGGTCAATAGCAACGAATGGGATAACTACATCTTCACTAGCTACAACTAAGCTTGCAGGTGCTGAAGCAGTGAATGATGATACAGCTTCTGAATCAACTACATCTATTGCTACTGTAGAAACGCTTCCAGTTGCAGCAACTAATGCTGTAATTGTTGCAGTACCTTTAGATCCAGCTGTGAAAGTTAATTTTCCATCAGCATCTGTTGCAAAAGTAGCAGGATCAACTACTGTAGTATCAGTTGATACAAAAGTTACTCCATCAATTGTAGCAGCTGGCCCTTGATTAGCAGCAAGCTCAATTTTGTTTCCGTATTGGTCTACAAGAACGTATTCTACTTCAACATTTGTATCACCAGCATAGATTTTTGTTTGTTCTTCTGGTATAATTACATTACCAAACTCGAATTGGTTGTTAATTGCTTCATCAACTATAGTTAATGTTTCAATTACTGATAAACCAGTTCTGTTGTGAACTATTGTTACAACAACTTTATTATCTTTTTCAAATGTTGCATTTGATAAGTCAAGTTCAAACTTAGCACCTGCTACTGGTACTGCAGTAGTAGCTGTAGTATTGTAAGCAGTAATTGTGAAGTCTGCACGGTTTAGTGTCATTTCTTCACCGTATTGGTTTAATAATTCAAGTTCTAAAGCTGCAGCAGCTTTCTTTTCAATAGTAGGTTTTTTAACTGTTAATGCTTCAGCTTTTTCAGATTCAATGCTAATAGTTTCATCGTCCAAGCCTGTGATAGCTAATTTATAGTCACCAGCTGGTAAATTGAAAGAGCTTTTTAATTCAACTGAAGTTTTGTCCTCATTCCACGTGTTAGTTGTGTTATAAGGAACTAAACCCTTTTTTAAAGTAACAGCTACTCCATCCTCAGCAGGTTTGTTGTATGTTACTTTGATTGTTGTTGGGTTAATAGCACTTATATTACCAAATCTAATACCAAAAATTGTTAGGTATAAATGGGGCTATTGCTTGTCCACAGGCGAAGGCTTTGAAAAGGCTTTGTAATCAGCATATTAGAATAACGAATAATCAAAATTGCTTTCATCAAACTTCATTAAATATTTAATAAAGTTACAACATTGTTTACACGAAATAATATTATAAAAATAAATGTTGTCTCATAAAATTTAAATAATTACAATATATACTACTATTATTGACAAAAATATTGATTTTATTAATATAAATGGTTATTAATATAAAAAATGTTTGTAACTGAACGGCTGTTTTTAAGTCTTCGACTTTTTGAATAATAAGAAAGAACTATCAAAATGGAACAATACATTTTGATAGTTCTTTTTTATTAAAAACAGAATATAAATTTTAAAATAATAAAAGTTTAAACAAGATAAAATGTGGTATATAATTATATTAAGATAAGGTATGTGAATTTGCTTAAGTAGAAAAATGAAAAAAAGTGAAAAAATGTTAAAAGGCTTGTTAGATCCTAAAATAGATTTTGTTTTTAAGAAAATATTTGGATCTGAAACAAGTAATAACGAGATAATTAATGTAGAAATACAACTTAAGAATGAATATAATATGATTAAAAAAAGTCTCTATTACTGGAGCAAATTATATGAAGAACAACTTGGTCAAGGGGAAGATTACTCTAAGCTAAAAAGAACAGTATGCATTAATATCCTTAATTTTAAATATTTGAATAATGATAAATTTCATAATGGATATAGATTAAAAGAAAGAGAAACAGGTGAGGAATTAACAGATGTAATGGAAATACATTTTATAGAAATACCGAAATTAAAAGATAATAGCGACGAAAAAGATATGCTAGTAGCGTGGACAGAATTTTTGAAAAATCCTGAAAGTGAGAAGGTTAGGGATTTAGAAATGAGTATTGAGGAGATAAAAGAAGCAAAAGATGAATTGGTAAGGATAAGTAATGATAAAGATCAAAGAGCCTTATATGAAATGAGAAGTAAAATCTTGAAGGATAAAGTAAGTGCATTGAATAAGGCAAAACAAGAAGGAAGAGAAGTGGGAAGGGAAGAAGCTGCGATAGAGGCACTGAAATTAGGCCTAGATATTGATACATCCGCAAAAATTGTAAAATTATCAGTAGAGAAAGTAAGAGAATTATGGAATAGGTGTAAGTAAAAAAGCTTGATAAAGTGATAGGATTTTTGAATGAAATAATTGAATTGTAAAAGAGACAATGATAGTACTGTGAATTTGAAATACAGTATTTTATCAAAGATAAAAAAGTTAAAGATTGTGTTATAAAGAAGAATACCATGTAGATTCTGACTTCAGTCAGAATCTACATGGTATTCTTCGTAATTCACAACTACACTTTCAACTAGTATGCAGAACAGGCTTTTACTAGTCTATAAAAAGTGAATTAATTTCATTTTCATATCCATATTTATTTAAAAATTCAATAATAGCCACTTCGAATATTTCTCTTTGACTAATATTTTTTTCTCTACTGAAATCTTTAATCAATTCAGAAAGGGGGTGTGACATACACAAGGACTTAGTTATTGTAATACCTCCAATAACATATCTAGGAATTGTATTAGAAATATTAGTAGACAATAATTCAGCAAGTTTATCTTTGTGCTTATCAATCATTTCAAGCATAGGAAGTAAATTTTGTAATCTATCAATATTTGAGAAAGTATCACATTCTTTTGAAATGACTTTCTCTCTCATTAAATCATCATTATAATTTGTAATTTCATCGTTTTTATGGTGGATTTCAATACTATCTCGGTGAATTTCAAAATTTTCTCTAGATTGCTTTCCTTTTGCAAGGGAATAATTTTGTTTTTCCGCTGACCAAAAATATCCTTTGTTTTTCATATATTCAGCCATAACACGGTGATCCTTCATTCCAACTTTTTTTGCTATTTCCATTGGGTCATTTCCTGTATTAAATAAGTTTATAATTTTTTGAACCTTATTTAATGCAGGAGTAGGTTCTACCTTAGTCGAGACTTCAAGCTTAGGTATATAAGTTTGTTTAAATGTATCCCATATATAACCACGGCGCCTCATATACATATCTAGAGTTCTATAGTTTTTATGACGAAGTTCAGCAGCTATATCATCTCTTGTATGACCTTCTAATAATCTTTTTAAAATAAATTTATCATCATAATTAGACTTACTATTACTAGTTAAACTTGCAGCAACCTCATTCAGTGAGTCATTCTCGGTAAAATTTTCATTTAAATGTAATTCGGACATATAATCACACCTCTTTCTTTAGTATTTTATAAAGTATTTACTGATTCACCTAATTCATCAAAGTTAGCATGCGTATAAATAGAAGTAACTTTTAGATTAGAGTGACCTAAAAGTTTTTGTACATGGACTAAGTTTACACCATTTTTTATTAAATTAGATGCAAAACTGTGGCGTAGTATATGTGGAGTAACGTGTTTATTCCAACCAAGATTTTTAACAGTTTCATTTAATATACGATTAACATAAGCAGAACTTAATTTACCAGATCTTTTAGTGGCAAAGAAGTAATTGCTGTCAATTTCAGGTCTATCATTATTTAAGTAATCTTTCAAAAGTATTAGTAGGTGGTCATTAATAGGAATATTTCTATTCTTGTTACCTTTACCTGCAATTACATGGATTGTTTTATTCTCAAAATTAACATTAGCAATTTGTAAATTAAGACATTCACTGATTCGCATACCGGTGTAAAATAATGTTTGAATAACTAAATTAATTAGTGTGTGATCAATTGCTCCAATAAGTTCATTTACTTCTTCAGCTGATAAATAAGTACGCTCTTTTTTTTGGATTTTAATTGGCTCAACCCCCATAGCAATATTCCATTTACATAATTTGTTTTTATATGCATAATTCCAAAGTGATCTTAGAGTGTAAAGATGTCTGCTTCTACTAGCCGTTGAAAGATTTTTCAGTTTTAAGGAATATAGATAATCTTCTATATCAGGTACTTCCAAATCTGTTATATACATTGGACAGTTATATTTTGCATAAATAAAGTTTTCAAATGTTGATAAGTCTGTAGTATATGATTTTATGGTTTCTTTGCTTTTATCAGTTGTAATTAAATTATGTATGAATTTTTCTATAACCTTATGTAGTAGCATTTTTCTTTTCCTTTCCTTATTAATCTTTTGTTTTATAAGATAAATGTCTGTATTTGAATACTTAATTTAAATCTTATTATTAGATATCCACTCTGAAGCATAAGAATCAATAAACTTAATAAATTTATCAGCTGAGAGATTATTATCTTCATAAAAAATTGATACAATGTTTTTTTGAAGGATTTTTGCGAAATTTGATACTGCTCTATTTTCACATTCTAGGATTTCATTATAAACCTCTAATCCCATAGCTCTACTTAAAGTTTTCATTCTATCAGGTAACTTTCTATACATTTCAATACTATTTGTATGTATATCACGAATAGATTTAGTATCATTAATACTACGTAAATCATCATGAGTTAAAGTGTCGTTCTCTGATATTAAAGATATTAAGGGAATATCAAAAGCTTCAGCTATAACTTCTAATAAGTCTGTATCAGAAGAAGTTTTGCCTTCAATACGTGAAATTGCAGATCTGCTTAATCCAATGCATTCAGCAAGATCTTGTTGTGTCATATTGAGTTTTTTTCTCAAATTTTGAATGTTTTTTCCTATATCCATAATTTATATATGCCTCTTTCTACGGGAGTAATCATAAAGCTTGAATTAGTATGATTTATTTTCTAATCATACCAGTACTTTATAAATGATAGCAAGAAAGTGCAATACAGTCAATATATCAATTCTCAAAAACGTAACATTTTGAATAAAATATGATTTAATCCTTAAATATAGAAAGTTTAGATTGGAATAATGTTTATTATTATTAAATTATTAACAATATGAAAAAATTAATACACTTTTAATTTAAAGTTGAAAGATAGTTATTTATTTTATGGTATAATGCTAATAGGTCAAATTACATTATAAAATAATCTTTTGTATTATTTATAGTGTTAAATATAGTATGTTATACTAGTGTTTATAGAGAAACACTTCAATATTTAAAGTATAATTCAATTGAAGTAGTGATTATATGACAGGAGGATTTTTAAATGAGTGAATTAAAAAATAAGACTAATAATGAAGATGTAAAAAAAGAAGTTGATATAAACTTGTCGCTTAGTGAGGTTGATGAAAATACTATGTCTGAATTCCGAAAAGGCATGTTGAGTGATGAATTAGCGGAATTACCACCTTTAAAGGAGGGGGAAGTTTCAATTAACGGAATTTATGCATATAATATGGGAGATAAATTAGAAGTCAGTGTTTACATAAGAAATGGATTGTCAAAACAAGTTTCTTTAGATATAGTTCCTTTAGTTATTGTAGATGAAAACGATAAAGTACTTGCCCGTCAAATATTTAATATGAGTGATGTGGGAATAATTCCACCTTTGGGGGGCAGACCAAGTAAAATTTATTTTAATAAGGAAAACATATTCGTAGATATGATTTCAGAACAAGATTGGAAAATTCAATTTGAAAAATCAATTAAGGCTGTGAAAACAGTAAAGGTTGAATATGAAGCATTTCCAGAACAATTATCAGCAGAGGTGCGTAATGAATTTGAAGAATTTTTAAGGAAAATGCCACTTATTAATGTAGGGGAAGTTAAAATATTAACACATGGAATGAAAAAAGAAAATGATGGCTCGATTTCAATTGTATTAGTAATATGTAATGGATTAGACAAGACAATTAAGCTTAATACGCTTCCGATTACAGTAATAGATGCAGAAGATAAACTTGTTGCTGGAGGAGTATTTAATATTGAGAATATAAGTGTTAATCCATCGAAGGCAAGAGTATATAATTTCAATTTAACTCCAGATAAAGTTCTTGATAAAGATGCGGATATAAGCAAGTGTAAGGTAGTTTTTAAAAAATAACATATAAAGTGAATAATTCTTTATATAGAATTGATGAGATTGATTGAATTTCATCAATTCTTTTTGGTAAGAATTTTCTAACAAGTGGATTATTCAAAGAATTATTACCAATAGTTTTCTTATTAAGAATCAATAAAAAAATTCGATATATAAGGTAGGAGGGATGATATGAAAAAAACATATAAATACCTAATAATGTGTATGTCATTAATAATGTGCATTAGTTTTACATATGTTGATAGTTATGCTGCCAAAGAAGTATATAATACTACAAATGCTGGAAGTGTATCTATGAACAAGGAGTGGAAGATAAAGTTTAGCAGAGAAGTAGAAAAATTATCATTATACAGTAACATTAAGATTGTAGATAAATACAATCGAAAGGTACACATTAAGATTGAAGTAGATAAGAAAGATAAAAAAATAGTACATGTTAAACCTGTAAAAAATTATGTACAAGGAAAAGAGTATAGGTTGGTTATAAGCCCTAATATTGAAGGGAAAGATGGTAAAAAGCTTAAAGATGGAAGAATTATAAAATTTACAGTGAAAAACCTATATGCCGGACTTCCATATGAAGACGGATTACTAATAATAGGTAATACTGCTTATTCTATTGATTATTTGGCTAATAATTCACAAATGACAAATGAAATTCTAAGAGGTGATAATTCCATATTTTATGTTTACAAACGATCCACTGATAAGGTAAAGGATATATTAGGGGATAAATTTATAGATGGAAAGACTAAACCAGCAGATTTTGATATAAAAAAGCCAATAGAGTATATTGATGCTGATGGAAATAAGACCATGTATGCTTGGAATAAAGATAAAGCATTATTTGAAGCTGTAAATCCAAGTATTGATATTAAAATTAGTGTTAATTTAAATAGCAATGCTGATAAAGTTCTTGTGATGAATGTGGAAAAATCTAATTGGATAGATGGTGCATGGGATGAAGATGAAGATAAGTGGATAGATCGTTCATGCTTTTATAAATTGGATAATAGTAATATATATTATAAAATAGGTGAACCAGCAATATTCACTTCTACTGACGCTAGTGAAGGTATCACAATTTTTAGTAGTTCTATGACTAAATTAGGAAAAGGGAATATAAATTCATATTTCGAAGGAAAATACAATATCAAAATTAAACTTTTTCCGAAAAGAGGAGAAGGAAACTCGGCTGGAAATATAGTTAATAATGGATATGTTTCTGCTGATGAAAATGGATATATCTTTTATAACAACACTGGAGATGACAATAGATTATATAAATATGATACTAACGGTATCTTCCACAATGTAATAAGCGATGATTTCGCTCAGTACATAAATGTTTCGGATGAATGGGTATATTATAGTAATTATTCTGATAAGGCCAAGTTGTATAGAATGAAGAACGATGGATCAAGTAAACAGAAGCTTAATGATGATTATTCTGCATTTATTACAATTGTAGGAGATTACATATATTATAGTAACTACTCCGATAATGGTCGTATATCTAGATTAAGAAAAAATGGTAGTGATGCAACTACAGATAATAAAGGAGATAAACACGGAATTCCAATAAGTAATCAAGTAAGAGATGAAGCGTTTTTCTTAAATTATGTTGGAGATTGGATATACTATAGTAATATAAATGATCATTACAAGGTATATGCAGTTAATACTAGTGGTACATATAGAAAGAAGTTGAGTGATGAAGGAGCAAGCTCCATTCAGGTAGTTGATGATTGGGTATATTACACTAATAATAAAGGTGAGTTAAGAAAAGTCAAGACTGATGGATCAAAAGAAACTCAAGATTTAAACAGTGTAGTTTCGAAATTCGATAGAGGATACTTCTTTAATGTAGTAGATGATTGGATATACTACAGCAACGCTAAAGATTCTAATAGATTATATAAGATAAAAACTGATGGGACAGAGAATACAAGATTAACATTTGAGCCAGTAACTTATATAAATATTGCATATAATACTATTTATTTTGTAAGTAAAGGTGATATGTACACTGTCCCTATAGATACAAATGGAAGAATTAGACCAATTGCAGTTAAAAAGGTTGAAAATGACAAGAAAGTTGTACAAGTTGACGATGTAACTGTTATTGTTCCATATGATGAGGTTAACGACTCAATTGAAACCATTGAGGCGAATCATCTTCCGCCTAAGGTTTCAGGAATAATGAGTGATAATAGATTACAACAATTTGTTGTTCAGTGGGATAAAAAGAATGTAGTAATTAGAAATGGTGTGAGAACATATCAAGGGAAACTTATTGGATATAATCAATATATTGAACTTACAATGAAAATACCATCAGAGATGCTAAATGAAACAACAACAATTGCAATATATAATAATCCTGGTACTAGAAATGCCCAAATAGAGGTTTATAGTGAACCTGAAATTGGAGATGAGGTAAGTGATCCTCCAAAATTAAGAGAGGGTGATGAATTAAAACTCTATGAAGATGAGGATTTAACAAAATTACTCAGAACAGTTGTAGTAAGTAGACAAGGTGTAGAAAATAAGGCAATATTCCAGAATGTAGAACTTGATAGGTATGGAACGAAGGAATATTATCTAAGTATTAAAAGACAAGGTAAATCTGAAAGTAAAGGAACTATGTTTACAGTAGGAGAAGCACCATCAATAACAAACTCAATTCATCATCCAGTGAAAGATAAAGATGATACTGGTTTAGGAATTGATGGAAGAGATTTCGATATAGAAGTTATGAGGAGAACAAGCAATAAGAATGTTACAAGTAGTCGTATTTACTTAACGACAAAAGGAAGGCAGCTAAGATTACAGTCAGATGAGATTATTCCATTTGATAATAAAGAAATAACAGAAACATCATGGCAAGGGACAAGATTCCAAACTTATAAGGAAGATGGAACAACTAAAATCGAATTTGATGAAACTACAGGAAGACCGAAAGATTATGAAGATGAAAAACCAATGAATCTTGATAGTTTTGGAAATTTATTGATGGGAACAAATTATGATTTATTCTTTGTAAGTAAATATACAGACACAGCTTTACCAGATAATACAGGAAGTGCTCCGAACATTGTAGGATGGGCATCTAGTGAGCCTGCTTCAATTCAGGTTGTATCGGAAGATCTACCATATACTCCTGATATTGCAACTGAGGCGAAAAAATATGGAGACACTATAACTTTAAAGATTGCACCAAAAGTAGGAGAAATTGCTTATTTAATACCTGTATGGGAAAAGAAATTTGGAAACTCAGGATATAATGAGTATATTAAATCATATGGTGGAACTGTTAATTATGAACATGAAAGAGCTGATGGTCCATGGGTATATGATATAAGACCTAATTCAGACGAGGAGACTTGGTTAGATATCGCTAAAACTTGGTTGAAACAAGATGGAATATGGCCATTTGACGAAGATGGTACATGGGCGTACGCACTTGAGCATGGATATATAACTAAACTTAAAGGAGATGGTAATAAACGAATTATGCCAGTTCCAAAAGGAATTTTATATACACCAAATGAGGGGGTAACATCTGTCAAGGTAAAGGATAATGATAAATATTATGCTCCAAATCTAGAATATAAACTTGTTATAATAAATGGAATTGGAGTATCATCAGTTTCAAATGGAACACTTACTGTAGACAATAGGCCGCCAATTATTGTAGAGGACTATGTTAGAGATGATAAAATAGTTTTACCAGCAGGTGAAGGTTTTTCATTCCAGAGTGTATATGAAAATGCTGATGTATATGTATCACATTATGTGGACAACTTATTCACTGTTCAAGAACTAGAAGATGCAGTAGCAATAAATAATGCATTTAAATTCTCAATAATAAACGGTGTTACAATGCCTATATCTACCAATGGAATAAAGCCAGTGGATTTAGTAATTGATGTAGATAGTTTAACTCCAGATGAGTTGAAAAAGAAGATAGCAGATAACAAAAATGCTAAAATATCTGTAGTTGACCAATTAGGTAATATAAGAGATGTAAAAGATATTTTAATATATGTTGATACATCTGAGCTGCGTCAAATTATTAAAGATGCAAAAACTGCACTTGGTAAAAATGATACTTTAGATGTTGTTAAGGATTTAATTAATGAGCAAATTAATAAATCAAATGCAATACTGAATAGAGTAGATAGCATATATAGAGATGAGGCAGTAACTCAAAAGGAGATTAACAAACAAGTAAGTGAATTTAGTGAGTTATTAATTACCCTTGGAATTCCTCACAAACATGTTGTTGATCCAAACTTAAGAATTAAACTAGTTGAAAACTACTTGGAGATAATTAGATATAATGCTTATCCTTCAATAGAAATAGATTCTAGCGAAATCTATCAAGATTTATGGTTGAAGAAGGAAATTGAGTATGATGATCTAATTACCAGTGATGGAGATTATAATTACAAAATCAAGTGGGAAGCTACGGATATAAATTATAGTCCATTAGACGGTAGCAATGGTAATATTAAGACAGATGGACTGGATGAACGAGCGCAGGTAACTAGACCAAAAGGAAATGATCTGGTAGTGAAACTTATAGGTAAGATTTATGAGGTTGATTCCACTGGTATAGTACAGCCTGGACAAAAAGAAAATGGATTAGTAGAGAAAAATATAGTAATTAAAGGTATGAGCTTTATAACAAAACCTACAAGTCCATCTAGCGATAAAGCTATATTAAGATCAAAAGGTATAATAATTAATGATGCGACAGATATAAAAGTTTCAATTCAAGATCCAAATAATGCAACTAATTACCAACAAACATTATCATATGACGGATATGAGTATTCATTTAATGTTGTTCAAATAGATGCTAATCCAAATGATATCTATTATGAACTTACATTAAAAGTAATTGAAGAAATAGGATCACCACCACATAATAATGCAGTAGATAGGGAAATGGGAGTTAAAATCGAGATTGACGGCTTAGTTCTAGATAATCAAATTGTAATTAGAATGCCAGCGTCCAATCCACAAAATTCAGTAGTACAATCATACTAATTGGGGACTGTCACCACCCGTAATAAGTTGAAAAAACTCGAAAGAGACTAATAACAAGCGTAATAGTGACGTTAAAGGAGAAGAATTCAAGAGAATTCTTCTCCTTTTAATTTATAAATTATTAACAAATGGATAAAAATGTGATAATATAGTAATTGGAATGAATTATATTATTTAGTAAAATTATACAATTAATATGTGTATATGGAAAGCACAGGAGGGGAATTTATGAGAAGTTTTTTTAGGGAGAAGAAATATCTTATACCTTTTATTTTTTTAGTAATGATATATCCTTTAATTGTACAAGCTAAAAACGAAGTATTAAAAGGAGATTTTTATAAATATTGGAATGGGGCTAAGAATTGGACTGATTTTTTTACACTATACAAAAGTCAGGCACTTATCTTTACAGCAATTATATTAGTATTTATATGTTTATTTAGAATTTTTGAAGATAAGAAAGTTATACAAAGAATAAAGAAGATGAAATACATATTTATTTTAGCAGGTGTATATGCATTATTGATAATAGCTTCAACAATTTTCTCGGCTAACAGGAAAGTAGCTCTATTTGGGTTTGTTGAATCGAAGCAAGGAATGCTTGTTCAATTATCTTATATAATAGTGTTTTTATCAGTGATTATATTGATTAAAAAATTAAAAGATATAAAGGTTATAATAAATTCTCTTCTAATTGGGTCACTTATCATGTCCGTAATAGGGATATTTCAATATTTAGGAATGAATATATGGCAGAGTGGATTTGGGAAAAATTTAATGACCATTCTGAATCCAAATCTTAGGCAATTTATAGCAAAAGCTAAGTTTGTTGAACTAGTTTACGGAACTTTATTTCATAAGGATTATTTAGGGAGTTATTATGCCTTAATAGTACCTTTATCATTAGGAATGACTATATTCAGCGAAAAGCTGAAATCTAAACTTCTATACGGTGGAGTATTCATTATATCAATATACACACTTATAATATGTGAATCAAGAGGAGGGCTTGGAGGAGCAATATTTGGAATGGTAGTAGTGTTCATTTTCTCTTTTAGAAAAGTTCTAACAAGTTGGAAAAAGGTTGCTATAGTGGCTGTAAGTTTATGTGTAGTTATTACGGGAACTAATTTTGTTTTAAATGGAAAGCTTGGAAAACAAGCAAATGATAGTGTAGCAGTGATAAGCAATAACGTTAAGGGTTTATTTCAGGAAAATAATGAGTTCGATATTACAAAAGCAACTGAACTTAAAGAAGTAATAAATGAAGAAAATAGAGTTGGATTCTCAACACAAACAGAAACAATTGTATTATCTGTAGAAGAAGGTACACTAAAGTTTTATGATGAAGAAAAGAATCCTTTAACATACAAAGTGATAGATGGAAACAAGATACAACTAGATGACAAGAGGTATAAAGAGTACGAAGGGGTTTTAGGAAAGAAAGATGATACGCTTCTAATAACCTTGAAAAAAGGAAGAATTTATTTCTATTATAAGATGACAGGAAATAACATAAAGATGATTAATAATAAATTCAATGAAATAGATAATATTCCAGTTGAAAGCCTGGGATTCAATGGTAAAGAGGAACTATTTACAGTAAGAGGATATATATGGTCTAGAAGTTTACCTTTACTTAAAGATGCAATAATACTAGGATATGGACCAGATACATTTGCAATAAACTTTCCGCAACAAGACTTCATTGGAAAGCTATATGGATACGATGATATGTGGCACTTAGTAGATAAGCCTCATAATATGTATCTGCAGATTGCATTAGATACAGGAGTAGTATCATTAGTAGCTTATTTAGGAATTTTAGTAATAACAATATTTACAGTACTTAAATCAAGTTGGAAGAATAAAGAGAAGCAATGGAGTAAATACATGATATTATCAGTATTGTCATCAATAGTGGCATATCTGATCACAGGAGTAATAAATGATAATAGAGTTTCAGTTGCACCTTTGTTTTACTTATTGTTAGGGTGTTGCGCTGTTGGCAGTTATGTTTTTGTGATGAAGGAGGCAGAGGATTAAGATGATAAGCGGCATAAATTATCTAAATAAGATGGTGATAGATTGAAAATATTACTTATTTCACAGTTTTTTTATCCGGAAATAACTGCTGGGGCGTTTAGAGCGTTTGAACATGCAAAAATATGGTCTGATAATGGAAATGAAGTAACTGTATATACAGCTAATCCAAACTATCCTAAGGGGATTATATATGAAGGATATGAAAATAAACTATTTAAAAAAATTAAATATGATGGGATCGAATTAATAAGAGGCAAAGTGCATGTTGGAAAAAATTCTAGTAAAATTGGACGAGCACTAATAGGTATTTCATTTATGCTGTTTGCTATTATGAATTTAGTTCTTAATAGGAAAAAAATTGGTAAGAAATTTGATGTAATAATAGGAAGTAGTGGTCCTATTTTTACTGGAATAGTAGCTTATTTTTACTCCAAAGCATATAAAAGTAAGTTTATTTATGAAATTCGAGATATAACTTACACTCAGATGTTGGCAACTATGAGTAGCGAAAGTTCATATGCTTATAAATTTTTCAAATGGCTTGAGTTATTATTATGCAAAAAAGCTGATAAAGTAGTTGTTGTTACAAATGGATTTAAGGATCAGCTAATAGAAGATGGTATTCAAACTGAAAAAATAGAGGTTATTTATAATGGAATAGAAATGATAGATAATTGTAATTCCAAAAGTACAGAACCTAATTGTTTCATAGAGGAAAGAATCAGAGATGATAAGCTAGTTTTTTGCTATGCTGGGACATTTGGAATATCACAAGATATTTTAAGTCTTGTTGAGTTTTATAATAACTTGGATATAAAGAACAAAGAGTTGATATTAATAGGGGAAGGAGCTGAAAAAGATAAGATAGAGAATTATATTTCATTAAATAATATACAAAATATACAAGTTTATGATTCAGTAAAAAAAGATGAGTTAAATGAGATGCTTAAAAAAGTTGACTTATGCTTTGTTAAGTTAAAATATAATAATCATTTTAGTAGAACTATGCCTTCAAAGGTGTTTGATTTGATGTATAGAGGTATGCCTATAGTTTACTTAGGACCTGAAGGAGAAGTTTCAAAGGTATTAAACGAAGCTAACTGCGGAATGAGTTTATGTGATTTTGATAATAAAAAGAATGTAAAAGAACTTATGAGAGAGTATCAAGCATATAATAATATGACTTGTTTTAAAGAAGCCATTTTACAGTTAGGGAATAATGGCTTTAGATATGTGAAAAATAATTTTGATAGAAAGAAATTAGCAAGTCAATATCAAAAAAACATTTGGTCGAGTAGTTAATTAAGTTGCTAGAAAGGAAAGAAGCTTATGAAAGTAAATGGACAAGCTATAAAGGATATAAAGAAATATAGAGAATATATAAAATATGCAACTAAATCAGATTTAAAAGTACAAGTTTCTAGTACGTACTTAGGTTATTTTTGGTGGATACTAGATCCTATTATGCAAATGTTAGTGTATATGGTATTTGTATTGATTATATTTAAGAAGGGGGAAGAAAATTTTCCGATTTTTATTTTTAGTGCGATATTGCCGTGGAAATGGTTTATATCATCAATAATGGACTCTACTAACGCTATTCGATCAAAAGTTGGGCTATTAAGGCAAGTATATCTGCCTAAATTTATCTTACCATTGAATAAGGTTTTTGTTAATACGTACAAGTTTTTATTTAGTTTTATAGTGTTATTTGTATTAGTGATTTTATTTAAAGTACCAATAACAATACATTATCTTGAGATTATTATTATCTTTATAATAAATATTATATTTATTTGTAGTTTATCATTATTTTTTGCACATATAGGTGTATATTTCAAAGATATTAAAAATATTCTTGTTTTTTCAACTAAACTATGGTTTTATTTAACACCATGTTTGTATAGTTTAGATAGAGTTCCACAAAACTTAAGAATGCTTTGGTGGATAAACCCTATGACTTCATTTATTGAAAGCTATAGAAATGTAATACTATATGGTAAAAGTCCGTATTACTTAATGTTGAGTATTTGGTTAATATTTAGCTTGATTTTAATGCACAGTAGTTTGAAAGTTTTATATAAACATGATAAAAATTATACGAAGGTGATATGATGAATGACATTGCGATTAAAGTAGAAAATTTGAATTTAAAATATATATTTATAAATAGTATGGGAGTTAAAAAATATATAGCTAATATATTAAAAAAGAATAAAAGTAGGACTAAAGAAGTATTGGCCTTAACTGGCGTTTCTTTTGAATTAGAAAAAGGAAAGACATTGGGGATTATAGGGAGCAATGGTTCAGGTAAAAGTACATTATTAAGAGTTTTAGCACAGCTATATACTCCTGATATTGGAAAGGTTGCACTCTACTCAGAATCTGTAGCTTTATTAGCACTAGGAACAGGTTTTCAACCTGAATTAACAGGGATAGAAAATATTTACTTAAGTGGTTTGCTGCTGGGAATGTCTAAAGAAACAATTGATAAGAAAATTAATGAAATAGTGGAGTTTTCAGGTATAGGTGATTTTGTTAATAGTCCTGTTAAAACATACTCATCAGGAATGAAAGCAAGATTAGGTTTCTCAATTGCTACTAATATTGAACCAGATATTTTATTAATAGATGAAATACTGGGGGTGGGAGATGAAGCATTCAAGAAAAAGAGTAATAATAGGATTAAAGAATTAATTGAAAGTAACAAGACTGTTGTTTTAGTATCACATAGTGTAGCTGCAATTAGAGAAGTATGTGATTGTGTGTTATGGCTACATAAGGGTGAAGTGGTTAAATTTGGTGATGATGTTATAGGTATAACAGAGGAATATAGGAATTGTTTAAGAAATTCTAAATAGAAATGGTGTGATGTTTATGAAAGGCAACGTTTGTATTTTTGTATTGAACGACTTTATTAATGATGCTAGAGTTAGAAGAGAGGCATCTTCGCTAGTTGAAGCAGGTTATAAAGTAAAAGTTGTATGTGTTTATACCCAATTTTCATCAGGACTTAAAAAAGATGAGATAATGGATGGGTTTAAAGTGAGAAGAGTAAATAAATACTCAGACTTGGCATTAAATATAAGAAATTATAGGAATAAATTAAGAAGTGAGTATAAGAATGCAAAAAATATTAAACAAAATAATATTACAAATATTATTTTGCTAACTATATATTTGTTACTAGAATTTATTTCAATTATTCTTAAGAAGACTAAGATATTAAAGCTAGTTGGTATTTTTAATGTGATTATAAGAATGATAAAAGAAGGATTGAAAGAAGAATTTGATATATATCATAGTAATGATTTGAATACATTACCACAAGGGTATATTTGTAGTAAGCTTTTTAAGAAAAAAAAGCTTATATACGATTCTCATGAGGTGCAAACTAGCAGAACAGGAAATATAGGTAAAAAGAGGTATTCCTTAATAGAAAAATTTTTAATTAGAAAAACAGATAAAATGATTATGACTACTGATACAAGAGCACAGTATACAGCAGATTTATATAAAATAAAAAAGCCTGAAATTATTCATAATTATCCATTTATTAAAGAAAAGGATTTATCTAAATTTAATTTGTATGAAATAGCTAACATACCTAAAGATGAGCCGATATTGTTATATCAAGGTGGAATTCAAGAAGGTAGAGGATTAGAAAAAATTATTGAAGCAATACCCAAATTTAAAAAAGGAATAACCGTTTTTATTGGGGATGGCAAATTAAAAGATGAAATTATAAATATGGTTGAAAGTAAAGGATTAATGGAAAGAGTAAGATTTTTATCTAAGGTTCCTGCAAAAGATTTAATGTATTTTACTCAACATGCTTATTTAGGTTTTCAAGTTCTTCAAAATATATGCTTCAATCATTATTCCTCTTTATCTAATAAATTATTAGAATATGCTATGATGGAAGTACCAATGGTAGCAAGTAATTTTCCGGAAATGAAAAAGATTGTTGAAGATAATCAAATTGGAAAGTGTGTAGATCCACATGATAGTAATAATATTGCAGAAGCAGTTAATTATTTATTGAATAATAGAGATAAATACATAGAATTTAAATTAAATTGTAAGCAAGCTAGATTAAGATACAATTGGGAAAATGAGAAAAAAAATTTTATTAGAATATATGATAACTTGTTGAACAGTGAGTAACTTTAATATGAAAAACTGGAGGGTAACGATGGATGATAATCAAATAAATTCCAGGTATTATGGGGATATAAACAGTAAAAAAACTCAACAACTTACTAGAGAGAGAATTCATTGGTTATGCAAACAAGTAAATGGGGAAAAAATACTAGATATTGGATGTAGCCAAGGAATAACTTCTATTTTGTTAGGAAGAGAAGGGTTTAAAGTTACAGGAATAGATATTGAACAAAATAAGATTGAATATGCTTTAGAGGAATTAAATAAAGAGTCAGATATAGTAAGGTCAAATGTAAAATTTGCAAATGAAGATTGTACAGTAATAAATGCTGAATTAGGTGAATTTGATACAGTTATTTTGGGGGAAATTTTAGAACATTTTTCAAATCCGGATAAGTTATTAAGAGTAACTTTTGAGTATTTAAATAAAGATGGAAAAATTATAATAACTGTACCACATGGATATCATAGTTACCACGATCATAAGAGCACATTCTATATTGGAAACTTTATTAATTTAGTAGGAAAGTACTTTCAACAAGAATATGTAAAAATTCAAGACAAAACAATATATTATGTAGGAAAAAGAAAATCTTCCATTGATGAAAAATTTGATTTGCAAAACTGTGATTCAGATTATATTCAAAGTATATTGAACGTAGAAGAAGAAGCGTTTTTACAGTTTGAAAAAGAAAATGAGATTTATATAGCAAACAAAAATCAAAGAATAGAAAAGATGGGACAGCAAAATAAAGAAAATAAAAAAGTATATACTAAGTATGCTGATTTCAAAGGAAACGAACAGCAATATATTTCTTATTTTGAAGGGTTTCATAATGAGTTAACATTAATAAAAAATGAGCTGAATAGTATAAAGGGAAGTCAGAATGATATTTTTAAAAATGAGTTAATAGATTCTATAAAAAAATCAGAAACAGTATTGTTAAATATAGAAAAGATTAATGACGATTATGAAAAAGTAAAAAGTGAATTTAATGGTTTACAAGATAAATCAAAAGAGATATTAGGGGAATTAAGAGAAAGAAATTATAATGATGTTAAAGGAATGTTAGATAATCAAGTCATAAAGAAGATAAATGTTGATTTTGAAGAAATTAAAAATGAATTCAATCAATTACATGATAAACTAAAAGTTATTGATTCTGATCAAGTTAAATCTATATTAGATAATATTATAAGTGATTTAAGAAATGATGTATGTCAACAAAGTGATGTTAAAGAAATAAATGCATATAAGACAAAGGTTAAACAATTAGAAAAAAACATAGTATCACTTGATAAAAAGGTTGAATCACAGAAACAAAGTTTAGATAAAGTTAAAAAGTCTTTACAAGTTTCCAGACAGACAATTGATTATTTGAAAAATAATAGCTCAGTGAGATATAGAATAGGTGATGCAGTAGTTGAAGCTAGAAAATCATTCAAAAAAGCCGTTAAACTGCCGGTCACTATTATGAAGTTATATAAAGATCATAAGAAAGGTAAGTTTAGCGATGAATTAGCTGCTTCAATTGAGATAGAGAATACAGAAGTGAAAGAAGTAGTATCTACTATAAAATCTACAGAAGGGTGTATAATATTCACACCAACAAATGGAGCGGGATTAGGGCATATTACTAGATTATTAGCTATAGCAAGAAGAATAAAAAAGTTACAACCAGAAAGAAAAATAATTTTCTTTGCCACTAGCTCAGCAATGCATCTGATATTACAAGAAGGTTTCTTAGGATACCATCTGCCGTCTAAAATGCTTTTTCCAGAAGATACAAGTGCAAAACAATGGAATATGCTGCTAAAAGAACAACTTGGAATGGTAATGAAATTGCATAAACCAAGTATGTTAGTATTTGATGGTGCTTATCCTTATGCAGGATTAATAGCTTCAATGAAAGAAGCTAAAGATTTACAAAGAGTATGGGTTAAGAGAGGTCAACAAAAGAAGGGAACTGAGTCGATAAGAGACGAAAAGGAAAAGTATTTTCACCATATAATTAAGCCAGGTGAAGCAGGTGAAGAAAAAACTTCTAGTAAAGATAACCATAAAGTGTGTGAGCCAATTGTATATTTAGATAAAGAAGAAGTATTGGATAGAGAGTTAGTAAGAAAGCAGTGGAGAATACCAAAGGATGCTAAATTGGTGTATGTACAACTAGGTGCAGGAAATATAAATGATATTGATTCAACATTAGGTAAGCTTATTTATGTATTAAGAAAAAGAGAAGATATTTATGTTGTTTTAGGAGAGTCTATCATCGGAAACAGACTTAATATATATCAAGATAGGATTATAGTAATTAGAGATTATCCAAATTCTAGATATTTTAAAGCTTTTGACTTAGCAGTTTCTGCGACAGGATATAACACTTATCATGAGTTAATGTATTTTGGAGTACCAACAATATTTATACCTAATACAAATACTAAAACAGATGACCAAGTTGCTAGGGCAAAAAATGCGGAGAAACAAGGGGCAGCTGTTACATTAATAGATTCATCAATTAAAGATTTTGAGAAGGCTATTTCAAAAATTTTAGATGATAATACAAATATTAAAATGAGGGAAGCAGCTTATAAAATGATTGAGAGAAATGGTGCAGATGAGGTTGGAGAATATTTATTAAATATTTTAAAAGAAAAGGAAATGTAATAATGAAGATTGATATAATATGGGACAGTGGAAGATTAAAATTTTCCTTTATACCAGAAGATGGAGATGGAGATTTTAGTGAAAAAGCTAGGCTAGGAAATACTAATTGTTTTGTAAAATTACCATCAGATTGGAGTTTAGAAGGTACTCATCCGGACATAATTGCTTTAGCAACAATATTGATTATTTATCCATTTAGTAAATATAAAATTAATTTACCATTTGGTGTAAGCAAAGATTTTGCTGAATTGTTTGAAAAAGTTACAAAGAAGAAGGTATTTCCTATTGTTGAAAGTTTAAAGCCTAGAAAATCACAAATTTACTCAGTGCCAGCATTAGCATATAGTGGTGGAGTTGATTCAACAGCTGCGCTAGCTGTGCTACCCAATACTGCAAAGTTATTTTTCTTAGACAGAAAATGCGATGATAGAGAGAAAAATTCAGATAATAAAAATGTAGTGTATAGATTTTTAAATAAGATTAAATTTAATAGAAAGAAAAATACTTTATATGATAAAGATGCAGCGTATTTTGCCTGTGAGAGTTTAAAAAATATGGGCAGAAGTGTATATATGATTGAAAGTAATCTGGAATATGTTAGGAATCCAGTTGGATTTCCCATTGATGTAGCTAACTCTATACCTGCAATATTAATGGCTGATTATATTGGATTAGATAGTATAGCATTTGGTACAATCCTAGAATCATCATATAGAATTGGTCATGAAAAATATTTAGATTATTCTAAAAGAACTCATTATATAAGATGGGGAAAATTATTTGAGATTGTGGGATTACCATTCAATCAGGTTACAGCGGGTATTAGTGAGGTTGGAACATCGAAAATTGTAATAAATTCACCTTATTCTGACTTAGCTCAATCATGTATGAGAGGAAAAGCACAAACACCATGTTTAAATTGTTGGAAGTGCTTTAGAAAGGTTTTACTAGATAAAACACTTAAAGATGAAGAACTAGATGATAAATTATTTGAAAAGGTATTTAAGATTAGAGAAGCAACGGAGCAATTAAGTAAAAATCTTATTAAACACCAAAATGTACTTCAATATATTACTTATCACTACAATGGAAGTAATGAAAATATGGTGTTTTTAAAAGATAAAGTAATGGGAGAAGAAAACGTAGATTGGCTAGAAAAATGGTATCCAAAATCAATTGAATTAATTCCTGAAAAATATAAAGACGTAGTTGAAAAAAATATACTAAAATATTTAGAAAAAATGAGTACGGAAGAAGAAATAAAGGTAGAGCAATGGAATCTAGGTGAATTAGTCAAAAGTGAAAATCACAAAATGAAATGTGAAAAATTCACAGAGAGCATTAATGGTTAAAAGTTAACAAGAAAATGAAAAAAAATTTAATAAAAGGTGATTTTATGAAAATATGTGTATTGGGATTGGGATATATAGGGTTACCAACGGCAATAATGCTTGCTATTCATGAAAATGAAGTTTGTGGGGTTGATATAAATTTAGATATAATTCAAATGATAAATAATGGAGAGCTTCATATAAAAGAATCTGGATTATCAGATTTGTTTGAAGATGTAGTGAATAAAGGAAACTTTAAAGCATTTAGTAAGCCTAAGGAGGCTGATGCATTTATAATTGCCGTTCCTACTCCAATAAAAGAAGATAAATCCTTTGATGGAAGTTATGTAATAGATGCAGTTAATTCTCTTTTACCCTATTTAAGAAAAGGAAATATTATTATTATTGAATCTACAATTGCCCCAAGGACAACAGAAGACTTAATAAAACCTTTAATAGAAGAATGTGGATTTAATATAGGAAAAGATATATATTTAGCACATTGTCCTGAAAGAGTTTTACCAGGAAATATTATAAATGAATTGATTAATAATGATAGAGTAGTTGGAGGGATAACAAAAGAGTGTGCGGTTAAGTCAGCTGACATATATAAAGCATTTGTTAAAGGTGAAATATTATTAACTGATTCTAAAACTGCTGAAATGGCCAAGCTTATTGAAAACACTTTTAGAGATGTGAATATTGCATTTTCAAATGAAATTACAAGGGTTTGTACTGAATTAAAGATTGATGCTCTAGATGTTATTCAAATGGCAAATAGACATCCAAGAGTAAATTTATTAAATCCAGGTCCTGGAGTTGGTGGACATTGTTTAGCTGTGGATCCGTACTTTATTATTGATAAAGAGCCTAAAAACTCTAGAATCATCAGTATAGCAAGAGAGATAAATGACGGTATGCCATATTTTGTTGTAGAAAATATTGATAAACTATTAAAAGGTACAGCAAACCCACTAATCGCTGTACTAGGCGTTAGTTACAAAGGGAATGTGGATGATGTAAGAGAAAGTCCTGCTATTAAGGTTATAGAACTTTTAAAGAATAAAAACTACAAACTAAACATATATGATCCTTATGTAAAAGGTTGGAGCAATGTGAGTTCAATTAAAGAAGCAATATTAGATTGTGATATGGTATTAATATTAAGTGATCATAAACAGTTTAAAAAAATAGATGCAGAAGAGATAGTTTCATTAATGAGAAGTCCAATGATTTTTGATACTAAAGGGATTATAATGAAGCAAGAGATTGCTATTTCTAATGAGAACAATACAATAGTGAATGATCAAAAGGAAATTAAACTTATAAATTGGGGGAATTTGCATAAATATTTATATTGATTAAAATGTTAGATATTTATTTCATTTTAAAATGTCAAAAATCGAAATAGGTTATTAAAAATGATTAATGGAGGTAGTAAAGTGTATATTCCAGTTGGGAAACCAGATATTACAAACAAGGAAATAAATGAAGTTGTAGATGTGATGAAATCTGGCATATTTATTGAAGGGCATAAAGTAAAGGAATTTGAATCAAAAATCTCAAAGTTATTTAATGCGAAATATGCTATTGCTGTTAACAGTGCAGAAAGTGCATTTCACCTAATAGTTAAAGCATTAGATATAAATAATGGGGATCAAGTAATAACTACTCCTTTTAATTATGTAGATCCACTAAATTGTTTTATTGCTGAAGGTGGAATACCTGTGTTTGTTGATATAGATCCGAAAAGCTACAATATGGATATTAATAGTATAGAGAATAACATTACTGAGAAAACAAAAGTTATTCTGGCATCTAATAGTTTTGGACAACCTATGGATATGGAAACTTTAAGGAAAATAGCCGATAAATATAAATTATATTTAATAGAAGATAGCTGTGGAGCTATGACATGTAAATATAATGGCAATAAAATTGGCGAATTTTCTCATGCTACAGTTATTAACCTTGCTCCCAATAAAGAAATCACAACAGGTGAAGGTGGAATTCTTATAACCAATGACAAAAATATGACTGATGTATCAAGGAGCCTAAGAGCTAGAAATAGAATTAAAATGGAAGAATATGTGTTTCATAAGAATAAAGGACACAACTATAAAATGAGTGAACTTCATGCTGCAATAGGATGCGCACAATTAGAGAGATTGGATGAAATTGTAGCAGAAAAGAAGAAGGTAAGGGATATATACAACGAAGAACTAAGTAATATAAGAGGTATTAAGATTCCGTATATTTATGAAAATGTTGAAATAAATGGAATGACATCATATGTGATTTTACTGGATAAGGGAATAGATAGACAAAGTATAATGAACTATCTAATGGATAACGGAATTGAATGTAGAGCATATTTTACACCAATACATATTCAACCATATATTAAAGCAGATTTTAATTATAAACAAGGAGCCTTTCCAGTAACTGAAGATATATCCAACAGAACGGTAGCATTACCTTTTTTTAATGGTTTAAAAAGGGATAAGATAGAGTATATAGCAAAGAAGATTATAGAAGCTATATATATATGCGAAGAAAGTAAATGCTAGAAGTAAAAAAGTTTATATTTATCAACTTAATTGGTGAGAAATCAACTATTAAATTTATGTTTTTTATTATTTTATTTTAATATAGGTTGATAATGAAAAATATAAGGAGAAAATTTAAAAACAATGGCTATTATTAAAATTAAAAATATTATATAAAAATGGAGATGAAAAGAAATTAAAGTAGAATACTTAAAATAGATGGAGAATCTGAAATGATAAAGGTAATATCTGTTTTTGAACAAGAACAGAAGCTATAAAGATGCTCACTAGTTAAAAAGTTAGAAAAAGAAGATGGAATAACATGTGATAAAATCATCAAAGGAATTATAATTAAATTTTATAATCAGTAGGAGTGGTTTGTTTATTACGTGCTAACAAATTTATAAAATTTTGTAAATTGAATATTATAATAGTAAGTGGAAAATATGCTTAGAAAAGAGGGGTTAACATGATTAAAGAAACTCAAAAACAATTAAATAGAATTCAAGTGCTATTGGATTGTTTTTGTATAATTTTATCAGTAATTTTAGCGTGGTTATTAAGATTTGAATCAGGAATTATAGATCTTAATGGTAAACCATTACCTTTTTCCAACTATTTTAACCATACTTTTATTTTAGTTCCATTATTCCTAGTGTTATTCAATAAATTCAATATGTACAAACCTAAGAGATTAAAAGGGATATTTGTAGAGTTTAGCAATATAATTAATATTAATATTATAGGGATAATTATTTATACACTAATACTATATTTTTCTAAAGCAGTTGATTTTTCAAGATATTTTATAATACTATTTGGTGGTTTTAATATATTATTATTGACAGCGGAACGTGTAACAATAAGATTAGTCCTAAGAAAAATTAGAAAAAAAGGAAGTAATCTAAAACATATAATTATTCTTGGGAATAGCGAAATTTCAAAAGGGTTTACTGGAAAAATTCAAAAAAATAAACATTGGGGTTATAATATTGTAGGGATTTTTTCTGATAATGTAAACAAAAGAAATGAGAATAAAATAGGTAGAAAAGTGCAAACAGAAGCAGAAAAACAAGTTGCTGCGAGTATTGATACCTTAAAATATCAAAATAGCATGATAAAAGATTTGAATAATAAAACAAACAGTCTATCAGGTGATTTCAATGACTTTAAACAATATATTAGTAAGAATAGGGTAGATGAGGTCTTTATAGCAATAGCTCTCGAAGAATACAGTAAGCTTGGGGAGTTAATAAATTCTTGCGAGCAGAATGGGATTAGAGCAAAGATAATACCTGATTATTATAAATATATACCTGCAAAACCATATGTAGAAGAAGTTGATGGTTTACCAATAATAAATATAAGATATGTACCTCTGGATAATATAATGAATAAATTACCTAAGAGAATATTTGATATATTAGTTAGTAGTATATGTTTAGTGCTAGCTTCGCCAGTACTAATATTCACTGCGCTTACAATAAAAATTACATCACCGGGGCCAATATTATTCAAACAGGAAAGAGTAGGGCTTAATAGGCAAAAGTTTAATATGTACAAGTTTAGGTCAATGCATGTTCAGAAAGATGAAGATGAGAAAGTGGAGTGGACAACTAAGAATGATCCAAGAAAAACTAAGTTTGGTTCTTTCATTAGAAAAACAAGTATTGATGAACTACCGCAATTCATTAATGTCCTTAAAGGGGATATGAGCATAATTGGTCCTAGACCTGAAAGACCATATTTTGTTGACAAGTTTAAAGAACAGATTCCTAAATATATGATAAAGCATCATGTTCGTCCTGGCATTACGGGATGGGCGCAGGTTAATGGATTTAGAGGAGATACTTCCATTAAGAAGAGGATAGAACATGATATTTATTACATTGAAAATTGGACATTTGGGTTTGATCTAAAGATATTCTTTATGACCTTTGTCAGAGGGTTTAGAAATGCATACTAGGGGACTGTCACCACCCGAAATCACCCGAAACCGCTCGGAAAAAGTGGAAAATAGAAAATGTTCAAATAGACTATCAGAGTATTTTGCTGACAGTCTATTTTTTAGTTTGAAAATTTGAAATGTGGATAACATTTAATAAAAAAGGAATATTTAAAATGGCAAGAAAAAATAGAATCTGGTTTCCCAATGCTATGTATCATATAACATCAAGAGGAAATCGTAGAAATGATATTTTTAGAGTTAAAGAGGACTATGAAGTATATTTAAAAATCTTAAGAGAAGTGTCGGTATATTATAATAATGAATACGAAATCATATGTTATTGCTTAATGACAAACCATGTTCATTTACAAATTCAAACACACGAAAAACATATTAAGTATTTTATGAGCAGATTAAACTCATTTTATGCTAGATATTTTAATAATAAATATAATTATGTAGGTCATTTATTCCAAGATAGATATGGTTCAGAAGTTATAGACAGTGGTAAATATGCTGTAAGAGCAAGCAGATATATACATCTGAATCCAGTAAGAGCTAATATGGTACTGAAACCAGAAGAATATAAGTGGAGCAGTTATTCAATGTATATAGGAATGAAAGAAGAAAAACTAATAGAGAGCGATAAAATATTATCTTATTTTACTAGAGATACTGCAAGAGAATTATATAGGGATTTTGTAGAAAGTGCAATGAAAAATAAATCAATTGAAGATAAGGAAGTGATTTAGGGATAGACCAATAGATTTGATAAACTAGAAAAGAATGTGAATAAACCTAAAGAGGCATCTTAAAATAAAGATGCCTCTTTTTTAAAATCAGTCATTTTTCGAGAAGTTCCGAGTAGGTTCGGGTGGTGACAGTCCCCACTACACGTGTCCCCTACAATTTGTTCCTGGTTATTAAAGTATTACTTTTTAAATCATAGACATTGATAAAATTAGGAGAAATGGTATAAAGATAATCCCCATTGATTGTTATATACTCCGATATTTGATCAATATAATTACTATTGTTAGTAGGTAATTGTGTATCAAAATTCGATATCAGATTCACAGTGAAGTCTCTGGAGTCATTCTGCTTGTATGTTAATAAATATTCGCTAAACTTATCCGTTTTAAGTGTTATAGGTAGTGCTAGAAGTTTATTTTCTTTATCATAAAACATAATACCATTAGTGCCGTAAGAATTATTAGTAGTAAGATCTAAAGTCGTAATAAGATTATATTCCAAATCATAAATGTTCATATTAAAAAATGTTTTTTTATCTGAAGTGATATTCAATTCATATATATAATCTTCAGTATAATAGAGTTCTCCAGATATTATTTTATGATTATTTTTCACAGAAATTTTATTATCTTTAAAATATAAGGAAACCCATTCACTAGAATAGTTATTAGATGAAGTATTATATTTAATAAATAAATTATCATCTACAAAATCGAATTTTTCAATTGTAGATTCTTTATTTGTAAAATAAATATCTTGTACAATTAAGTTATCATCAAGTAGATAGATAGCAAATGTGTCCTTGTCAGATAGCTTTAGCGTTGTTATTAGTTTTAAACAATTATTTTCAATATTTAAAGCGTCGTAAAATGTTAAAGATCCTGGCATAATAGCTTTAAAATTATCTAAGAAAAGCTCTTCTCCTATACTCAGTTTAATTATCTGCGTTTGGTTATTTTTAGATGATGAAAGATAAATAAAGTCATCATCTGAGTACACTGATTGACCGACTCCCCATATTGCTTTTGTATCAGAGAGTGAAATATCATCTTTGAGAGAAATGCTTACCCCACATAGATAATTTTTTTCGGTTGATTCATATGGTGCAGAATAAATATTATTTTCATTAAAGAAATATTTTTTTTCATCAATGAAATAATAAGGCCAGAAGTCAAATTCTGATGAGGCTTCATTATATGGTTTAAATTTTGAAAAGATTTTCATGCTATCTTCCGAGAACGTTAGGTGTACAAGGTTCCCCGATAAAGAGAATTCCTTCAAGAAGATAGGCATTTCCAAAATAGTAATATCAAATATTTTTATGGTAGTTACTGGATCATTGACACCAAAAGGAGAACTTAATTCAGCTGAAGTGTTAAGATAATCTCCGGCTACAATAAGATAGTCATCTTTAATATATAAATTATGTATGTTGAAATTAGTTAATCTAATATTGGTTATTACCTTAGAATTATTAGGTGATAAGTCTATAAATTCTACAGCATTTCCTTTAATCCTAAAAATATGACTCTCATCATATTCTGCATATTCATTGAATTTAGTGTTTTTTAAATTATCAATGGAGTTAACACCATGCTCATAATTATCTAAACTTTGCATGAAATCTTCAAAGTTTTTTAGATTTTCAAAACTATTTATATTTTCAAGCTTGAACTTTGATTGAACATTTAAATCATAAGCAGAAGCTGTTTTGTTTATAAGAAAAAATGATGAAAATAATGTTATAAATAATAAGTATTTAATATATTTATTCATGGCAATCTCCTTTGATAATATCTTCTATATATATAAACGTATAAATGTAGAATTTAGTTGCATATATATAATAAAAAATTTAGGAAAAAGAAAAAAATATAGAGAAAAAAACAAAGTATTAACATTAGAAGTAATTTTGATTATCAATAATTAAATGTGATATAATTTAAACTAATGCTAAGCATTTGGATATACTGAAATGAGAATAATGTATCAAGGAAAGATTAGAAATAGAATTATATAATCTTGTAAATAATAAAAAAATAAAGCTCAAAGAGTTAGAGACAGAATTTATTAGGAGGAATGAATATGAATAAAAAGATTATCATAGGAGTGCTAACATTAATATTAATAATTGGAGGAGCTGTATTTGGAATAGTTAAAAATCAAGAGAAGAAATCTACACCTGATAATAATTATATTACTGTTGAATATAGGGATGCTATGTTAGGTTCGCTTCTTACTGCAAACTTGACTGAAGAAGGAAAAGAAAAATATTCAAATGCATCTTTATATGAAGTTTATGATGAAAAGGGAGAAGTGATGTCACCAGATAAATTGGGACTTGGAAAAGAGACTGTGGTTCTTCCAAAAACAAAGCCAGGAGAAAATGTTGTTATATATCTTTATGATGAAGCAGGAGAATTGCTTGATAAGCTAACTAGCAGGGTAATTAAGTAATATATAATGGGGTGATTTAATGGATTTTAATAGAAAAGTAAAGAGGAGTTTAACTGCTATAATATTAGCAGTATGCATCATTTTTGGACAAGTTAATCAAGCTTTTGCTGATGTGAAAGATGAAATAAGAGATGAAGTGTTATTTTATTTATTACAATACTATAAAGATGGAGTACCAGTAGAAATTTTGAAGGCTGAAACAGTTGATGAAATGATGGAGCTTATAGACGACAAATACACAAAATATTTTTCTAAAGATGAGTATGATGAATTTATAAATGCAATTGATAATAAAATATTTGGTATTGGTGTTTATATAAAGGAACATGAAGAAGGATTATTAGTAAGTGATGTCATTAAAACAGGACCAGCAGAAGCAGTAGGTATTAAGAGCGGAGATATAATAGTTAAAGCTGGAGATGCAAATCTTAAAGGATTAACTGTTGATGAAGCAGTAACTTATGTTAAGGGTGAAAAGGGTACTGAAATTAAGATTACTGTGAGAAGAGGGAAAGAAGAATTAATCTTTAATGTTGTTAGAGATGAAATAAGGCTTCCTACAGTAGAAATGGAATGGTTAAATGACGATACAACTGCACATATTATAATAAATACATTTGGACAAAAGACAACACAAGAATTTCATGATCTTGTAAAGGACGCTCAAAAACAAGAGGCGCAGAACTATATCATTGATTTAAGATACAATGGTGGAGGGTATATGGATGTTGCTCTTGAAATAGCTGGAATGATGATTGGAAATGAAACAGTTTTGGTTGTAGATAAAAAACAAGAGAAGGGTGTTGAACTGAAAGATTATGCAAGTGATATAATTATAGACAAACCTATAATATTCCTTGTAAATAATATGTCTGCAAGTTCTTCAGAAATATTATCAGCTGCAATTAGGGATTACGACAAGGCTTATTTTATAGGAGATACTACTTATGGAAAAGGGGTTGCACAGTCACTTATTGAATTAAGTGATGGGAGTGCGCTTAAAGTAACTACTCAAGAGTTCTTTTCACCAGGAAAGAGAAAGATAAATGAGATTGGTATTACTCCAAATTTAAAGACTACAGATGTGAATCCACTTGTTTTAGCAAAACTTATTTTTGGTGATATTAATGATGTTGAAGAAGCATTTGCTAAAGTTCAAGAAGCGGAAGAACTTTATGTGGTTGATGATTCACAATATAGAGATAAGGTACTGAATGGATGGGAAGTAAATGTGGACATGATCTCATCAAAACTTAGAATTAAGCCAGAGCAGAATATCAAAATTAAGTTCAATAGTGAACTTGAAGGTGATATATCAGAAATAAAAGATGATATTCATATATATAACGGATTTAATGGTGATGAAATTGAAGCTGAGGTATCAGTGAATGGGAAAATGTTAATTGTAGACCCAAAGGAAGAGTTAATAGATGGTATGAATTATGTAATGTCTTTTGAACCAGGTATTAAGTCAGTTGATGGTAATAAATTAAATAGAGGAAAAATGATAACCATAAAGGTTAAGAAATAGTATAATTAAACTTTATCTGGAGGTATGGGTTATGTTAGAAAAACTAAAAGGGTTAGAGAGTTATAAGGTATTTGAATATTTCAAGGATTTAAATGAAATACCAAGAGGGTCTGGAAATGAGCAAGAGGCTTCTAATTGGCTTGTTGATTTTGCAAAGAAGAGAAACTTAGAGGTTATTCAGGATGAGGCATATAATGTAATCATTAGAAAGCCAGGAACAAAAGGATATGAGAATGCTAATACAGTTGTTCTACAAGGTCATATGGATATGGTATGTGAAAAGAATAAAGGAACAGAACATGATTTTGAGAAGGATGCCATTAAATTCATAGTTGATGGAGATGTGTTAAGAGCGGATGGTACAACATTAGGAGCGGATAATGGTATTGCAGTTGCATATGGATTAGCTCTTTTAGATGATAATACATTACAACACCCACCTGTAGAACTTCTATTAACAACAGAAGAGGAAACGGGTATGGGGGGAGCATTAGCTCTAGATGCTAAAAATATTGAAGGAAAGATGTTAATTAATATCGATTCTGAAGAAGAAGGAACACTTCTAGTTAGTTGTGCTGGAGGAGTAAGACAGGTTATAACTCTAGAGGGAAATAAGGAGTCTGTAGAAGGTTGTGGACTTATTATTGAGATCAGAGGCTTAAAAGGTGGACATTCAGGAATGGATATTAATAAGGAGAGAGGAAACTCTAATAAGCTTATTGGTAGAATACTGAATGAATTACGTAAAGAGATGGAAGTTAGAATACATAATATAAGTGGTGGATCTAAGATGAATGCTATTCCTAGAGAATGTGATTGTACAATCGTAGTTAATGAGAATAGCTTTGATAGAGCTGTTGAAATAATTAATGAATATCATGAGATATTTAGAAAAGAGCTTTCAGCATCTGACAGTGAGATACAAGTATCATTTGAAAATGTTGAAGTAAGTGATGCTTTAACAAAAGAATGTAGTAATAGAATTATTGATACACTTCTTATGATGCCAAATGGTGTTCAATCAATGAGCATGCAGATAGATGGACTAGTAGAAAGTTCAACTAACTTAGGAGTATGTATTTCAGAAGACAATAAAATTAGGTTTGAAAGTGCTATAAGAAGTTCTGTTGAGAGTAGAAAATGGGAAATTGCTAAAAGAGGAGATGCACTATGTAAGTTAGTTGGGGCTTCTGTGGAATATCAATCAGCTTATCCAGCATGGCAATACAGAGAAGATTCTAAGCTTAGAGAATGTATGGTTGATACATATGAAAAGATAAGTGGAAAGAAACCAGAAATTTCAGCTATACATGCAGGACTAGAATGTGGTTTGTTTGGCGGTAAATTTGGTGAAGAGATGGATATGGTTTCATTTGGACCAAACTTACATGATGTTCACACTCCAAATGAATGGGTTGAAATATCTTCAGTAGATAGATGTTGGACTTATCTTAAAGCGGTATTAAAGAGTTTAAAATAAAAAGATGGAATAAATAGTTATGGATAAAAATACACCCTTAGCAGCATTGCTAAGGGTGTATTTTACATTAAGTTATATTAGCATTAATCTCAGAGATTTTCGGTTTCGAGGGAGTTGAAAAATCAACTACTTTAAAATGACTATTTTCTATTGACAGTTTAACAGAATTTTTAAAAAATTGAACACTGGTTAATTTTTTACTATTATTAATATTTTTTATCTCTTTAATTAAATTAAGGTTTTCATCAAGTAGGACTATATTGTAATTCTTATAATTCTCTGCAGATTGATAGATGAAAGTTAGCTTTTTATTATACTCATTCATAAATTTTGGATTAGTTAAATATCCATCTACTGAGAACTTATTAACATATTTAAGTTTATCAGAAGTCATAGATAATCTGTAGATTGTACTCTTAGTGTTATTGAGAGTGATGAAATATAAACTATCATTTGAAAGATATTCTATTATACTATTACACTTGATGGATGATATTCTTATGAAATTTTGTTTAATTAAATCAACTTTAGTTAAGTTATGAACTCGTTTAGATTTTGTATTGCCAATATTTATTATGTGTGCTAAATCAGAGGTGGTGTTATTAAATAAATTATTACCTCCTTTAGAATAAAATGATGTAAGAATATATAGGGTGTTATCTTTTTGGACAGTTGTTTCATAATCCCCATGAATATAAAGTTTATTTTCTAATTTGATATTTTTTATATCAGAGATATCATAGAAAAAAATCAAATTTCCCCTACTATCAAATGTTTTTGGGGGCGTTTTACCTAGAGTGGAACTCTGTACAAAAGTATCTTTAAAGTTATTCTTTTTTGAGGAATCCATATTAATGTCATATGGAATTAATTTTTTATTCAATATTTCATAAATTAGTATTAATTTATTTTCTATGAAAAATATATCCTTATATGTGGCATTCTTAAGAGCACCATCAGTAAGTGTTAATTCGTTAATGGCAGTTGGAAAATCTTTATCAGAGTTATATATAGATATATTTAGATTGTCAATTTTAAAGTAATATTCTCCATTATTCTCCAAGACCGAATTTGGTTTATTCATAATACTTTCACTTCCTTTTTTAGCAATAGCATTACTTGGTACATTATTAGTCAATGCGTATGAAGAAAGTTGTATATTACAGAGTAAAAATATTAAAGCTAAAAAAATAAATTTTTTAAATTTCCTTTTCATAGTTAAGACTCCTTTCTAATAGAATTATTTTAATTATAATTTTTATTTGTTTATCTAAAATAATATTTCAGTATGAATAATCTTTATCATTACATGGTAAAAAATGTATATATATAGTATATACGATTTTTTATAAAAAAAGTTACTATATTCTAGATAAATGAATTTATTTTATTAACAATAAATATGTTATAAAATAAATCATTTGACTTTTAAAATTATTATATGAAGATTTAGCTTGCAATATTAAGAATAAAGAGTAAAAAGAGTACTGGGAACATATCTGATTGGTAAAATTTGTCATAAAGCTTACATTGAATCAATTTCCAAAATATGGTAAAATTTAATGTGAACAAAAGTTGAATTTTTAAAAAACCAGTAAGAAAATAGAGACAGAAAAGGAGGGATTTAATGAAATGGGTAAGGAAAACCATATGCATATTTTTAGGACTCGCTATGATATCGAGTACTGCATTGGCTGAGATTCCAAATTATACAGTTATCATTGGAAATAAGTCTTTTGCTTTGAAGTATGCAAACGATGAAAAAAACATCAAAGAAATCAGAGATGCTTTAAAGAAAAACACAGGAAAAATTATAATAAAAACAAAGAATAAGTGGTTTGAAAATAACGGAGAGATTTTTCATGAACTCAGTTCATTACCTAGAGTCATCTATACAGATGAGAATGGTAATAGGTGTGAGTACAAAGAAGGAAATGGAGATAAAATCAAAGGGGGGATTTTATCAATTGAGCTAGTCAACAGTAATACTATTCGTATTAAATTCACTCAAGCATTGGACAAGCAATGGATAAGCAACAGGGAAAACTTCTTAATAAATGGTGTTGAATTAACTGAAGAAGATATTATTACCTACAACGAAGAAGAGGGGTATGTGCAAATCAAACTCCATAAAAAGGTTAAGAATTCTGTAGAGTTATCACTTAAGAATATTAAAAATCTATATGGAGAGATTCTACATGAAGAATTCAAGAAGAAAATAGTTCCGAAGAGTGAATCTTCTTCAACCAGTGGGGGTTCCTCTTATAGTGGAAGTTCTCATAGTGGAGGTAATTCAAATAGCACTATTAATGTTGAAAGCATAGTTCTCAATGAGACAGAGCTCAAGATGAGACTTACTTCTAAATATCAATTAACTACACAAGTTCTACCACTCAATGCAACAAACAAAGCTTTAACATGGAAATCAAGTAATACTAGTGTAGCAACAGTTGATAAAAATGGAAAAGTAGTTGCAACAGGAGTAGGAATATCGGTAATCACAGTTGAAAGTACAAATGGTAAAACAGCTAAATGTAATGTAACTGTACTACCAATTCCTGTTGATAGTGTGACTCTACAAAAAGAAAAAAGTATAGAACTTGGTGAAAAAGCACAACTAGTTGCAAAAATTTATCCATCTAATGCAACGAATAAAAATTTAACTTGGACTTCATCGAATTTCCAAATTATATCAGTTGACAATGATGGAATTCTTATGGCTAAAGAATTAGGTACAGTAACCATTACTGCAGAATCTAATAATAATAAAGTAGCAACATGTGTTGTAAAGAGTGTTCCAAAAAATAATACTTTAGTCGTAAATATAATCAATAACAAAGCTGTTATCAATATAGTTGATATTACAGAATCTGAAAAGTTTATGAATCTTAAGATCATGAATAAAGTTAATGGAAATCTTGAATTAATTCAGGATTATGAGTTAAATCCAGACAAGATGGAAATTAAGCTCGAACTTAACCCAGGTGTCTATACAGGAGAAATCAATATTGGCAATTCAAGAAGATTTAAAATAAAAACTTTTAGTATTGACTAACTTAAAATTTTCTCTTATTGGGATGAAGAAGAGTAAAGCTTATAAAGAAAGGAGGGACTGGTTGTATTGAAGATATAACTGGGAAAAAGCTTGAGAAAAAAGATAAATAAAAGAATAAGCTTAATCACCCTTATAGCGTTTTTTATTGGAATTCTTTCAATAGGAATTCCAATGTCTACAAATGCTGACACAAGTTCAAATGTATCTTTAACGAATAGTGATAAATCTAAATATGGGATAGCTATTAATACAGATGGAACAGTTGCTATTATTGAACTAAACAATGACGATATTACCGCAGGAACTGAAACTGAGAAAAGTATTGGAGTAGTTGATTCAAATGTATCTGACCAGGAGGAAGTTCCAGTTGGAACTGTAGTTACGCTTAGTACAACTACCACAGGTGCGGCTATTATATACACCTTGGATGAATCAGAACCTACAACTGAATCAGGTGTGATTTATGAATTGCCCATTACTATTGAAGATGACGTAACAATTAAAGCATGTGTATATAAAGAATCTTCCTATGGAGAAATAGTACAGTTTGATTATAAAGTAGTTAAGACTGAACAGGCTAAACAGATCAAACAGAACAAACAGGTTGAACCGGTTAAGACAAGTATACCTGAGGGTTCAGTTACGACTGGTACTAGTATTGAGTTGAGTACTACTACAACTGGAGCAGCTATTTATTATGAGATTGAAGAATTAGATTTTATTGATACCACTACATCACAGGCAATAAAGTATAATAAGCCAATTATAATTGACTCAAGTAAGAAGATAACAGCATATGCGGTTAAAGAAGGCTATAAGGATAGTATTAAAAGTGAATTCACATACACAATAGAGAATCAAGTTGTCATTCAAAGAGAGTTAGATGATGAGGTAATTGCAGGTGAATTCTCAATGTTTAAAATGAAGGCTAAGAACTTACGTAATGAATACAAAAGTGTTAGCTTAGTCATTGCTGTTTATGATGAAAAAGACAGAATGATTGATTATATCTATGTTTCAGATGTTCTTAAACCAGGGGAGATGACTGAGATGGAATATGGGCTTAGGGTTTCTGAATCAGGAAGTTATATTAAGAGTTTTATTATAGATAATCTTAATGGATTGGTACCAGTGAGCAATACCATAAAGATTCCTGTAAAGAGTAAAGAGTAATACACTAGAAGGGGGAAATAAGATTGAAAAGTAAAAAGATTTTAGGGTTATTATTAGCTTTTAGTTTGGGTTTTAGTTTGTTACCAGGCAAAGCATTTGCTAAAGGCGTACAAGCGGGTGGAGAAAATACTAGACCTATTCACTATGTAAGCCCAGATTATAATACAATTATTACAGCTCTTATAGAAGAAGGGGTAATTGACAAAAATGCAACACCAGAAGAAGCAATGGAAATAGTTAAAAAACTTTTTTCACAGGGACCAGTAGAAAAACTTTCAGAAAAAGAGAATGCTCAGAGAGAAAAAATTGTTTCTAAAATGAAAAAAATAGGAATAAAAAGCGAAAAGGATGTATTAAAATCATTTCAAAAAGGAAAAAAATTAGAGGTACCTCAAACTGTACAAGCTGAGAAGTTTGAAAAAGCTGCATATGTTTCTAAACCATTGGTTATTCTTATGGATTTCGAAGATTATAAATTTGAAGACATGGCTGATGAGAACCTCCAATTTAAGTTTAATGATTATGATACTAATCACTTTCAAAAAATGTTATTTGGTGACGGATCTTTTAAAGGGCCAAATGATGAAGATTTAATTACAATGAAGGAATACTATTTGCAGCAGTCAGGTGGAAGTTATACTGTTGATGGTAAAGTTACTGGTTGGTATACCGCTGAGCACGATTATAAGTATTATGGAGAACAATTAAGTGAGGCGATACATGATAGGGATACAAAATCTTTCGTTATAGAAGCTATAAGAGCAGCAGCAGCATCAGGAGATATAAACTTTGCTGATTTCGATAATGAAGATAGATATGATTCTGATGGAGATGGAGATTACTATGAGCCTGATGGAGTTATAGATCGCCTCTTCATTATACATGCTGGTATGGGGCAAGAGCAAGGTGGAGGATCACAAGGTGATGATGCAATGTGGGCTCACAGCTCGGTTATCCAGGTGGAGGGAGACTTCGAATTCAAAGATCATAATGGTGACACTTGGTACGCTAATGACTATACACTTCAACCACAAAGTGGAGCTGTTGGAGTTTTTGCACACGAATATGGACATGACTTAGGATTACCTGATGAGTATGATACTGCTGATAGCTATAGTGGTTCGCCAGTTGGTGCATGGGCAATAATGGCAGGTGGAAGTTGGACTGGGAAAATTCCTGGAACAATGCCAACAGGATTCAGTCCATGGGCTAAAGAATTCTTACAAGCTTCAATGCCAGATAAAAACTGGTTAAAAGGTGCAACAGTAGATATAGAAGAGATTCCACAAGAGGGATATACATTATTATTAGATGAAGCATCTACAAAAGGTGTTAATAATGATGTTGTAAGAATAGATCTTCCATCCTTTACTGAGAAAATTGTAGAGGTTATAGAAGGAGATCAACTTCTTTATAGTACAAGAGGTAATATGTTAGACACAAATATGCAAATAAATGTTGATCTTACAGGAAAACAAGATGCAACACTTAAATTTAAGACAGCTTATGATACTGAAGAGTATTGGGACTGGGCAAGTGTATTAGTTAAAGAGCATGGAGCAGATGAGTGGGCTGTTATTCCAGGTAATATTACAACTACTGAGAGCCTTGAAGGAACAGTAATTACAATAGAAAATGGTATTACTGGTACTTCTGATGGATGGATAGATGCTGAATTTGATTTAGAAGCATATGCAGGTAAAAATATCGATATTATGTTTAGGTATCAAACAGATCCAGCATTTGAAGGTAAAGGTTGGTTCATTGATGCATTAAAAGTAGTTTCTGGAGAAGAGGAAGTTTATAGTGAGAATTTTGAAGGAAATCCATCACTAGAACTAAATAATTTTATAGTAACTGATGCTAGAGAAACTTATGACCATTACTATTTAGCAGAGTGGAGAAATTACAGCAACGCAGATGAAGGGCTTGAATTTGCAGATGGAGGAATAGCATACGAACCAGGTTTGGTTATATGGTATGTAAATAACGATAAGTATAAAGGACAGAATCATGTAGGAAGTCATCCAGGTGAATGTTTCCTAGGTGTAGTAGATGCTGACCAACAAATCGACCCATATATACTTTTCGGAGAACCTTACATGTATGGAGCATCAGATTATAGAGTTCATGATGCTGCATTTGGATTAGATGAAACTAAACCTAATCATATAAATTGCTTTGGTACAGACTATATAACTTATGAAGATGATGAAACATTCATGAACCCTTATTTCTCAGATGATAAGGATTACTCAAATTCAAAAGGATACGAATATGGTCCTACTAAATATGCAGAGAGTGGATTAATCCTTAAGAATTATGGTCTTAAGATTTATGTAACTGGTCAAAGCAAAGATAAGAGTGTAGGTAGAATTCATATTATGAGAGATAACAAATAATCGCTGATAGATCACCTTTGAGAAGGGAGGGAGATGTCTTTTGCAGAAAAGAAAATGTTTTAGTAGAATACTCGCTTTATTTCTCTTTATTGGTTTGATTTTGGGTAGCGGCATGGAAGCAAAAGCTCTTGTAATTGATTTTAGACTACCTTCAGATATTAAAATAGTTGTTGATAAGCAGGAAGTCACATTAGGTGAGAAGGTACAAATTCGTATTGAAACATCGGCTAAGTCTAGGGAGTTAGGTGATGAGGCATATGTGGCATATGTCAATGATAGTGGACTTGTAAAAAAGGTCAAAGAAATTAAATTATCTAAGGAAGCAAATTCTTTTGTTGGTAACTTTCAAATTGATAAAGACTTTATGATAGGTCTTTGGAAAATAGACTTTGTTGTGTTGACCAAGAGTGATAACTCAGTTGTTATATATAATGATGCTGTGCATAGATTTAAAGGGGATAGCGTTAATCACATAAACATGAGTAATGGAAACATCTTGGTTAAGGAATTTGCTAACTATGAGCTGTTTGAAGATATTGCTGTTAGTTTAAGTAATGTGAAAATGTTGGATACTGAAAAGATAACAATAAGTGCAAATGGAGAGAATGTTGCATTAGATTCACAAGCTTATGCATTATACACTCTAGAGAATGAATTCGGAGTTTTTGAGAAGGAAATCAAGCTCTTATTGAATGATAACAATGAGTATGTAAGTGAATTTGTTATCGATGAATCTTTCAGACCTGGTGTTTGGAAATTAAATTACATTATTTTAAATGATAAATCAGGTCACAAGGAAATTGTGTACAATAAAGAGCTTCATGGTACTACAGTGAATAATACTTTTAAATATTTATCAAAAGCTAACTTCACTGTTGAGAGGGATATGTATGGCCCTGTAATAGGAAAGTTTAGTAAAACTAAATTGAATGATTTAGATGAAAAGTATCTTATTACAGTAGAAGTAAGTGATGAATCAAAATTATATGAAAAAGGATATGTTAAATATATTACAAAATATAATGGGCAAATCCTAGAAAAAGATATTATACTTGAACTAGTTGATGGAAAGTATCAAGGAATATTCCAAAGACAGGGTTATAGTTCATGGAATGTTGACTTCATTCTATTCAAAGATGTTGAAGGAAATACTTCATGTGTATATAACTCCGAACTACATCCAATCAATGCTATGGATTTAAGTGCTCTTAACATCATAGAAGATGATAAAGCTCCAACTATAGAGAGTATTGAGGTTAAAAATCTTGAAATAGAAGGAGAATATGAGATTATAGTTACTCCTTTTGAAGATGAATCTAAATTAAGTTCAAAAGCATATGTTGTATACGAAGCAGTGGATGGAGATATAAGATTAGAAGAAGAAATAATCTTAACTTTAGAAAATGGAGTTTACATTGGTAGATTCAAACCTGAAGAGTATGTTAATCCATTGTTATGGCAGATAAGTCATGTAATTCTATCTAATGTTAAAAATAATATTGGTATTTACTACAACAATATTATTCATGGTTCAGTTATAAATGGAATGGATATAAGTGGCGGAGATTTTAACACAAGTGGTGAAGATGCTGTGGGACCAACATTCAAGGGAATTGAAGTCTCACATGAAAACATTAACATCAACAATGAAATTATGGTTGAGGTTAAGCTAGCAATAGCTGCAGAAGATAATATATCTGAGCTAGGGCAAGAAGCGTATGTGTTGTATAGATCAAACAATGCTAAGAGTAGAGAAGTCAAGCTTACATTGAATGAAGCGGGAATATATGAAGGTAGAATGTTATTGTTCGAAGGAAATGCGGGAGAAGATTGGTCCGTAGACTATATTATCCTTGCAGATGAAATGAACAATAGAACAATAATCTATAATTCCGATATTCATGGAATAGGCGAAAGCTTCCAAGCTCAGAACATCAAAATTCAAGGTGTTAATCTTGTATTGAAAAATATAAGTGTTGACACAGCAGATATTAATTCATTAAGAGAAGCTAGAATCACTGCTGAGGTTGAGGGTATCAATGGAGAGGGCAGAGGATATATCCTATTTGTTGACCAAAATGGAGCAGAGAAAGAGGTTACTCTAAGTGGAGATAATGGTGTTCTTAAAGGTACATTCCAAGAAATCCCTGATGGGGAATGGAAGATGAGCTACATCATAGTTGGAGATATGGTTGGTAATAGAAGAGTTATATACAACTCTGAAATACATCCTAATATCTTCCCAAGTGCAAATTTATTTATTTATGATATAGTAATAAAGGCAGATGTACCAACAATAAGTGAGATTTTTGTTGAATCAAATACTCTTGTTCTTTATGACAATGAGAGTACTAAGATTAAGATTAAAGCTTCAGATTCATCTGGATTAGCAGATGTAGCTTATGTTAAGTACGTTGGTGAAGGTTTAGAACAGGAATTTAAACTTACTTTAACGAATGGATACTATGAAGGTGAAATCACAATAGATAGTGAAACACCAGAAGGTATTATCAAGATAGACTATATTATCTTAAAGGATACAGATAATAATACTTCTGTTATCTATAACTCACAGATCCATAATTTTGGAGAAAATCTATCAGCAGCAGATATATCAATAGAGAACCCAGAGATTGGAATGAGCATACTTGGTGTTAATGTTGAAAAGGCTGTTATAGAATATGGTGAGGAAGTTGGAATTGAAGTTAAGGTTTCTAAAGGTGTATTCAGCTTGAATGATAAGGCATACTTAAGATATGTTCAGGTTGAGAACAACATGTTAACTGAAAAAGAAATCATTCTTGAAAAGGTAGATGAATCTACCTACAGAGGAAGCTTCTATGCGGATAATATAAGAACTCTTGGAAACTGGAAGGTTGATTATGTATTATTCTCAGATGAAAAGGGTAATATCAAGATCAATTACAATAGTAATATTAATTCTATTGGAACAGATATATCTTCAGGAAATGTCAGAGTGGGTGATTTAGTTGTCCATGATGTTATAAATTCAATTATTCATAAGGGAATAGATTTTGTATCCAAGTTCACAATAAAGAATTACAGTGATAGAGATAGAAATATTACCCTTGTAGTTGAAGTTAAGGATATAGAAGGAAATACATTATCTAGATACAAGGTTAACAAGCAAATAAATAGTATTGATTATGATATTATCGATTCAAGAGTAAGAATAAATGAAGAAGCAGAATCTGTGGATGTTTATATACTCGATGAAAATGGTGATAAATTATATGACATACTTGATAATTGTATTATAGAATAATAAGAAAGGGACTGGTGAAATTAACCAGTCCCTTTTGCTTCAAAGTATCTAATTAATAGTATAGTATGATGAGGTAAAGCTCTCCCTAGCGAAGCGCATGAAATGCGCTTTTTGAGTATAAATTTATAAGATAACATAATACTAAAGATAAACAGAAAGTAGGAGGTTTATATGAGCGGAAATAAAATATTAAAAAAGGGCAATTCAATTATTTTATATAGTACTAGATTATATATACTAAAGATGTTTTTAGTAGTGGCTACAGCATTTATGATATGGAACACAAGATTATTATATGAACATGGGTTAATAGTGATTTTATTTAGCTCAATTTTGATGGCTAAACCTGTTTATGGAATAGGATATATAGCATTGATAAAAGAAATAATATGTGCAGTTATATCAGGAATAATTACTGCTGGGATTATAGAATTATTTGGTGCTGATATTATATCCTGTGCAGTTAGCTTAACAATAGCTATATTAGTAAACATAAAAGTAAATTGGAGAGAAAAATTATATGGTGGATTACTTGTTAATATATATATAATTGGAAATAGTATCTCAGGTATCAACACAACAATAGAACCACTGACATCATATATGTATGGAATAATAGGTTTGCTTATTGGTGGATTCATTGCAATATTATTTAATAGTTTGTTTTCAACAACATTTTTCAATAAATTAGTTAATAATAGTTTTAAATTCTTCATCGGTGAATTGATTTCTATAGTCAAGAGTATGATGAATGGGTTAGAATATGAACAATATCATATATTTCATATGAATACAAAGAAATTTCATAGAGTATTTAAGGATATCGAATGGGTATATTCACATTACGAAGAGAACTGGAATGAGGATAAGTACAGACAATATAGTGAGGCTTATGATAGAAAAAAATTAAATAATTGTGTTCATATAATTATGTTTATCAGAGAAATTGGAGTAGGTCTATTTAATATAAATACATGCTTAATGAAAGTTGATAAAGATAAACTTGAAGAAGATATAAAGAATAGTATCTTTAAGAAGCTTAAGGAACAAAGAGAATTTTTGGCATTACTAGAAGAATCCTTAGCTGATTTAAATACTATTCCATACAAAGCTAGCTCTGTTTCTTTTGAGAAATACAATGATAAAGAGTTAAGTAAAATTGAACATACACTTAAGTTTATGGATGATATACTAGGTATATAAAGATAAATAAGTAGTCCTAGATGCTAGTTAGTTGTTAGCTAGATAGTGACTTAGTTTCTAGATCGTATTGGTGTATAATTTTCCATACGGATTTCTTGTTTTTCTTTAAAATAAGATTATATTTCAATTCATTGTTATTTTTGTCTATTCCCGTAACAGTCACTATTGAAACATACTCATCTTTAAAGTCGATGTATATTTCATTTATTTTAGTGAGTTTATGAGAATTATGCATGCTGTCCATGGAATAATGCTCTATTGCATATATCATATCTTTGCATCTGTTTGATATGTATTGACTTCTAAGTAAGAATACTGTTATGAGTAAGAATAATAATATGAAGATGAATTTTTTCATTGAAACACCCTAAACATTGCTTTATAAATTATTATATGGATTTAAAAGTTCATTTATTATATAATATTATTAAAAGTTGTTATATATTTTGAAGATTTATAAATTTATATAATGTTTTATGTCGAGGTGGATGATGAGATTAGAATTTATTGAGAGGGTTACTGATGGGGATGTTTTAGGCAAAAGTATTTTGAGCGGAGATGGTAATGTTCTATTAAGAGCGGGGGCAAGGCTTACAAATGGATATATTGAAAAGTTGAAATCTTTAGGCGTATTTTATGTATATATAGATGATGAAAGACTTGAGGACATATGTAAGAGAGATCGTGTTTATGAAGAACTAAAACAGAATTCTATGAAGAATCTTGGAATAATAGTTAAGAACATAAATAATGGGAATAAAAAGAAGGCTAAAGAAGCTATTAAAGCTGTTGAAAATTTGATTGATTACATAATAGAACAGGAATCAGTTAGAGATAATCTTCAAGATATAAAAACTTATGATGATTACACTTATTATCATAGTTTAGACACTGGGATTATTGCAACGTTTCTTGGGTTGAATATGGAACTTGGCAAAAATGAACTTAAAGAGCTTGCTGTTGGAGCGACACTTCATGACATAGGTAAAATAAAAATTAATGAGAGTATTATAAAGAAAAATGGTAAGTTAACTGAAGAGGAATATCAAGAGATTATTAAGCATCCTATTTATGGAGCTGAAGTTATTAAGAACTATTATGGGGAAAACGAACCTATTGTTAAAGCGATTCTTGAGCACCATGAAAGAGTTGACGGACGTGGATATCCATATGGTAGGAAAGGTAATGAAATCTCTAAATTTGGTAAGTTAGTGGCTATATCAGATGTGTATAACGCGGTGAGTAATGATAGGATTTACCGTAAAAAATTTGCACCTAATGAGGCATATGAACTTATTCTTGCTGGAAGCGGAAGCTGTTTTGATAGTGACATAGTCAGACAATTTAGAAGAACATTTGCAGTATATCCTATGGGTAGTTGTGTGAAATTATCTAATGGAGTGGAAGGATATGTTATTAGACAGAATACAGACTTTCCAGATAGACCAGTGATTAGGATTCTATATGATTCAAGAACAAGGAAACCAATAAATTTTTATGAGGTAGATTTATTAAAATCATTGAGTTTGACAGTAGTTTCGGTTAGTTAGTTAATGAAATTGATATTTTTTTATAATAGTCGTCCGTACGCTAGGACGGCTATTTATTTGAATTTTCCTAAAGGATTATTTTAGAATCAACTAAAGGGTGGTGGAAACTTTGAGTAATTTTTTAAATATATTTATGAGAAACATGGTTAAAGAAGAAAAATATGAAAGTATTAGAATAAATGGTGAAGGTAAGATAGAAGATGGAGAAGTTCTTTTAAAAAAGGGTGAAAAATTCGATCAATATCTTATTGTTATGGAAAGACATCAATTTAAGGAAGCATTGAATTACAGAGAAACAGTATTGATGAATGTTGATAGGGTTCCTGAGATTATTTTTGTATTGGTAAGTGATGATTTCAAGCAAGAAGATAATGGTATAATCAAAAATCTAGTGGATTCTAATATAGGATCAGTTATAGTGATTGATAGTAATAGAGGAGATGTATCCAATATTTATGGATGTAGTGGAGATGCTTATAATGAAATAAATAAACAAGCAAAAAAAACAATTGAAATAAGAGATGGTGGATTCAAGGGAGCAATTATTAAGCTAAAGTCAAATTGGATTACAGCTGTATTTCTCTTAAGCAATATCTTAATATATATAATCACTGGAATCTTTAGTAAAAATATAATTGATATGGATATTGAGGTGTTACTTGAATTTGGAGCACTCTATAAAGGGTTAGTATTAGCAGGACAATATCATAGAATAATATCTTCAGGCTTCTTACATGCTGGTATTATGCATCTAGCAATGAATATGCTAGCATTATATGTATTAGGAATAATGATTGAAGAGATATTTGGAAAAGTTAAATTTGGACTTATATATATGGGAGCATTGATATCAGGATCAATTGCTACAATTATATTTGGTGGCAACGTTATATCAGTTGGTGCATCAGGAGCTATTTTTGGATTATTGGGTGCTGCTTTTGCATACGGATTTATCATGAGAAAAAGAATCGGAAAGTCATTTATGAATAGCCTTTTACAAGCAATTTTAATAAATGTGTTTATAGGAGTATTAGTACCAGGCATAAACAACATCGCCCACTTAGGTGGACTTGTTGGGGGAGCGGTTTTAGGAGGCATATTCTTGGCAGTGAAAAAAAGATAAAATGAGTAAAACTATCTTGTTCTAAAGAACAATAAAATTTAGGTTCTGACTTAAGTCAGAACCTAAATTTTATTATCAATTATACATTTGTTTTTATCGTCCATTCTACAGTTATTCTAAAGGGTTATGTCTTCCCCAGAAAGCATTTCCTTTTCTAATAAAAGTTTACTAAATTTATCTAAGGTTTGTGAGTTATCTGAAAGCAATTGTAAAACTTCACTATAAAGATTATCAAGAAGTGTTTTGCTCTCCTTTAATATACTGTTATCCACAGAAAAACCTTTTGATTTTAATTCGGAATAACTTAAGAAGCCTAAAGCTTCTCCCATACCATATTTTGAAATTAAATCAAGTGCGATGGAAGTAGCTTTTTGGAAATCATTCTGAGCTCCAGTTGTTATATAATCATTTCCTAGTAATATTTCCTCAGCGGCACGTCCACCAAGCATAACTTTAATCTTGTTATAAAGGTAATCTTTTGAATAATACATTTTATCCTCAGGTATTGATAGAGTATAACCACCCGCACCTTTTGTGCTAGGAATAATAGAGATTTTAGATATTTCTTCCTTAGGAATAAGGAGCATACTAGTTAGAGCATGTCCAATCTCGTGATAAGCGGTAATCTTCCTATCTATATCCTTTATATGAGAACGATCAAGTTTTGGTGATCCAGCTATAACAGTAGAATAAGCTTTTTCCATGTGGAATGAGGTAATGGAAGGAGTTGCTTCTCTACATGCCAAAATTGCTGCTTCGTTAATGAAGTTTTCGATTTTTGCTCCAGAAAAATAAGCTGTTTTTCTAGCCCATGAAGCTACATCTATTTCTTTAGTTGGTTTTTCATTAAGATAAAGATCTATAATTCTCTTTCTAGCATTTACATCGGGAAGAGCTACTTCAATATGTCGATCGAATCTACCAGGTCTTAGTAATGCATTATCTAGCATGTCAAATCTATTAGTAGCTGCTATTACAATAATACCTTCCTTCTCATTAAAACCTGACATTTCTGTTAATAAGGCATTCAAAGTTTGATCTTTTTCTTCTGAACTTCCACTTGTATTACTTGAATTACGCTGTTTACCAATTGCGTCTATCTCATCAATAAATATAACTGCTTTTCCATGTGAACGAGCCTTTGAAAATAAATTTCGTATACGTGATGCACCTACCCCAACATACATCTGAACAAAATCAGAACCAGAAACAGCATAGAATGGAACATTTGCTTCTCCGGCAACAGCTTTTGCGAGTAGTGTTTTACCAGTACCAGGTTCACCATAAAATATTACACCTTTAGGCATTCTTGCACCGTATTGGTGGTACTTTTCTGGATTTTTAAGAAAATCAATTACATCTTTTAAATTTTCCTTTGCTTCTTCATTTCCAGCAACATCATCAAAGGATATATCAATATTTTCAACTGTTTCAAGATTTAAATTTGAGTTTGAGAATATTCCCTTTGGAGAAAGCTTTCTATCTTTTAGAACTAAAACTATTAACAAAGCTAGTGAAGCTAATAACATGCTTAATGGAATTGTTTGTTTAAGTGGTTTTTCTGTACTTTCTTTCACATCTATATTGTTAATAAGAAGGAATTCCTTGAAATTTTCACTTCTTGGATTATATGTGCTATGGGATTCCCCGTAAGTATTTGAAAATTTAATGATGTCAGAATCGTTTAGTGTTACCGTTGCAATGTTACCCTTTTCAACCATTGTTAAAAAATCTGTATATGGTGTGATACTATTATTATTGTTAGAATTTAAGGAAAAATATATAATTATTGAAAAAATGGATAGTATTATAGGTAAAAAGAATTTTACATTGATTTTTTTCATATAATGCGTTCCCCCTTACAAGTTAAATTAAAATATTCTGAAGTATGAAGAATATTATCCAAAACTGTTCATTATTCTCTGTTCTTTGTTATTTGTCTTTTATACATATGACTTATTATAATTACTTTATGTAAACTAGTCCAATGATTTTCATAAGAATTGGATATGTAATTTTTGCATTAGAATATTTTGTTTAGATTACTATTCTATTCTAATTATTTATTGTATACTTATATAATAGATAAACTACTTTGTAGATTTATCTATATAAAGAATAGAGAAAAAAGAATAAAGAATAAATTGGGTTATTTTTCTTGATTTGTTCTTTGTTCTCTATTCTTTATTATTTGTATTGAATTACATTACTTTAGAATATCTTAAATGATATAAGTTTTAAAATAAGAAATATATATTAATATACTGAGGAGGTTAAGTATGAAAATTTCTAATATTACGGTTGATATAAAGGAAAATGATTTATTTGGGTTGGTTAATGAAGTGGTTCATGATTTTGCAAAAATAGATGGATTGGACATCATTAGCCTATTAGTACAAGAAAATATATTTATAGAGGGGACGTTTAAGCATAAAATTAAATTTAAGTTTAGCATTAAACTTTCTTTAAAAAAATTAGAGAATAATATTTTAGCATTTAATATAGATATGATAAAATGCATGAATATAAGGATCGCAAATTTTGTAGTCAAAGGTATTTTTAAAGTTTTCTTTAAAGCGTATAAGAATATAGGAATATATGTAGAAAATAATTTGGTGTATATAGATTTAAATTTATTATCTTCACTAATTCCTTACGTTAACTTTGAATTAGAAAAGTTAGAGCTGTGTAATGGATATATTGTAACAAAAATCAATAATATGGTGTATGATAGCAAAAAAGAGGCGGCTAATTTAGAAGACATTATAAATGGGTCAAGCATTAGTGAACATGGGGAAGATGATGAAGTTCTACAAATAGAAGGAAATATTACTGATGAATTAAATGAAAATCATGCATGTGCTGCTATACACAAGGTTTCAGATGGTTATACTACAATAAGAGGAACAGCAGAAGGGGTGATTGAAGGTAAGTTTAGTGGAATCTCTCAATATGCACTATTAATTCCTGACTTAGTAGCATTGATTATAAGATTATTTAAAGATAAAAGAGTGCACAAGAAAGATAAGCTTATTGCTGGAATAATGCTAACATATGTGGCTATTCCAATTGATATCATACCAGAAAATATACCTGTAATAGGTAAGGTTGATGATATTATAATACTGTTTATAGGATTAGATTATTTGTTAAATAAGATAGATGAGCATATTGTTATAGAGAATTGGGAAGGAAATGAGGATATTATAAAATTGGTTGCTCAAGGAATTGAACATATTTCCAATGTTTCTACTGGAGGAAAAATAAAGAAGTTTATAGGACTCTTAGATAATTTAGGTATGTAAATATACCTTAAGAAAGGTGAGAATAAGAAAATGAAGAAATTTTACGCAATTAAGAATGGCTATGACTTTAATAAAAAAGAGCCCGTTGTTAATAAAATAGTTAGAGATTGGGATACCTGTTCTAAATTGGTTAAAGGTGCTAAAAATGCTCAATATAAGAGTTTTAAAACCTTAGAAGAAGCTAACATATATCTTGGAGTTCATAAGAAGAAAGAAGAGGAAAATGAAAAATTTAGTGGTATAGAAGCATATGTAGATGGAAGTTTTAATATTGCTTCTGAAAAATTTTCTTATGGATTAGTAATATTAAAGGATAATACTATAGTTCATGCTGAAAATGGAGTTGCAGAAGATGATTCTAAGAAGAATCTTAGGCAAATAGCTGGAGAACTCCTAGGAGCAGAAAGATCACTGGAATATGCTTGTGAGACAGAAGAGAAACAAGTTAAAATTTATCATGATTATGTGGGAGTAAGAAATCATGTGACTGGGGAATGGCAAAGAAAAGGGATTTCCTCACAATTATATTATGAGAAGATGAATAGATTAATTAAAGAGAATGACATTAATGTACAGTTTGTAAAAGTTGATAGCCATACTGGAGATTTATATAATGAGATTGTAGATGAGTTAGCTAAAGTAGCAGGTGGAGTTAAAATGAGCCACGAAAGTAATAAGTTAATTAAAAAAAATAAGATAAATGTAGCTAATGAAGAGATAAAAAATCTTCTTGAAGATATTTTAGGAGAAGAAGCATTGAATAACGTGAATGTAAAATAGCACCCATAAACTCGATTATTTTTTATTAAATTTTCATTCTTCAGAATTTCAGGCGTTGAAAAAGCTCAAGGTCGAGGAACAATGCGAACGAGCAACGGAATGTACAACATTAGTACTTGAGTAGCGCAGTGAGCTGTAGTGACGAAGAGATTGAGCTTTTTCAACTGCCTGATATTTATTTCCTGTTTAACTTGTGTGCATATTACATAAGATATAAATACACAATACATACAGGAAGGAGGAAGGGAATTCCCGAATACTTATGAAAGCAAAGTTTATTAAAGGTATGATGATTGGGTCAATGGTTGGAATGAGTGCAGCAGCTGTTATTACATCAAATATGAGTAGGGGAACTAAACGTAAAATAAAAAGATATACAAACGTAGTTAAAGGTTCTGCTAATGATATGTTTGATGGATATATGAAGAAAATGAGATAAACATTGATAAAAGGCCATTTAAAGAGTGGTCTTTTATTTTTTTATTCTTTAGCAAATTGAAAAATTTTATAAAGAAATTATCACATGTAATGTTGATTAAATCAACGGGGTACATAATTGTGTAAAATTATACTAGTTCAATTTCTAAAGGATAAAAATGAAGGGGTTGTAGGGGAAGTATTTCCCCTGCCGATTTAAGGAGGGTGCTCAGCAACGCTAGTTGCGTCGAAGGGAACCATAGGGTTCCCTAGCGAAGCGCAAAGCGCCTTTTGAGGTATAATTATTTCAATAATTAAATTTTATATTCATTCAAGCTAAAAAATTACAAAAAAAAAGAGGTAAATAAAAAAATTTTGGTGATAAAATAAAAATTATGGTATAATTAGGGTGATATATGATGATTAAACATAGATAAGTTGAATAGATAAATGTCTTTAAATAGATAAAACTAACTGTAAGGGAAGAGTGGTTCATGGAAATTTTATCTTTAGGTGAAAAAATAAAACGCAAAAGAAAAGAATTGGGATTAACATTGAAGGACTTAGCTGGGGATAGAATTACACCAGGACAGATTAGTCTTGTTGAATCAGGTAAATCTAATCCTAGTATGGATTTGCTAGAGTATTTAGCAGAATCATTAAATAGTACAGTAGAGTATTTAATGGAGTCAGAAGAAAGCCAAGCTGAAAAGATTTGTTTATATTACGAAAATATTGCTGAATCACAGATATTGAATGATGAAGTGATTCAAGCTGAGAAACATATTGAAACTGTGTTGTATTATGCTGAAAAATATAATCTGAATTTTAGAAAGGCTAGAAATTTATATTTAAGAGGTAAGATGCATCTTGAGAAAAATGAGTTAGCTGTTGCTCAACAGTATTTTCTATCAGCTAATGTAATATTTATTAGAAGTAATAACTATGAAGATATAGCACAAACTTTCAAATACTTAGGTATAATAACTTTAAAATTAAAAGCTTATCATTCTTCAAATAGTTACTTTCAACAATCGGAAGATGTTTATTTACAAAATGATATAGGTAATGATTTTCTATTAGGTGAAATCTATTATTATAGGGCTATAACTTTCTATAAATTAGAGAATACATCTAAATCCATTGATTATTCTTTTCTTGCTCAAGAAAAATTTGGGCAGATTGATAGTAAAAAAGAATATGCAAAATCATTGTTGTTAATTTCAGAACAATATAGTAATAAAGGTGATTTAGATAATGCTATAAAATATTCAAAGAAAACTCTTGAGGTATTTAAAGAAATAAATGATCAACACTACATTTCAAAAATTGAGAATAATCTTGGAAAGTTATTCTTTGAATTTGAGAATATTGAACAGTCATTTATTCATTATAATAAAGCAAGAGAAATAAGAATTAAAAATTGCGATGATAATTTAATTGAAACTTTGGTCAATATTTGTGAGAATTTTATTAAACTTAAGGAAATTGAAACAGCAAAAGAGATTCTTAGGGAAATTATGGACGAGGTAGATAAGGGAAATAATAATGCATTGATAAACTATTATCTTCTGAAATATAAAATAGATATCCTTGAAGGTGGAGTTAATGAAGCTGAAAATACTTTAATAATGGCTCATAATTACGCAGATAATATGGGATATTTAGAAGAACAAGCTGAACTTTCAATAAAATTAGGTAAACATTATATTGATTGGGGGTTCGAAGACAAAGCAGCTAAATACCTTAACGATGGAGTAATAATATTTAAAAAGTTAGGAATATTAAATAAAGATTTTTAATGTTGTTGACATTATTATATATAGTGGGTGAGTATGATGGAAATATTATCAACTGGGGAAAAAATTAGGAGATCCAGAATTTATAAAGGGTTAACATTAAGAGAATTATGTGACGGTAAAATATCAGTTTCAAAAATGAGTTGCATAGAGAATAACAAAATTAAATCGGATAAATGGATTATAGAGTTTATAGCTGATAAGTTAGACTTGGATATTAATTATCTTTTGGAAGGTATCGAAGAGCAGATAGAGAGACGATTAAAAGAGTTCAAAGAGAAAGATCAAAAGAAGATTGATGAAGAGGAATTGAAATATTTAATAAACTTTAGTGAAGAAGCTCAATGTTATAATCATGCTATGAAAGCGATGCATTTGCTTTTCAATTATTATTTAAATAATCAGAAGACTGAAAGCTTGCAAATAATTAATTCTAAGTATTATCATCTTTGTCAAATGGCTTATACTAAAGATAATCAGGTTATGTTTTATCTAGATGAGGCAAGATATTTTTACGCAAACAAAGAATATTCTCAGGCAAAGTTATATTTTGAAAATGTGTGCACTGATCTTATGGAAAGAAAAGAATTAACTGATGAATTGAGAAAAAAATACATAACAAGCAAATATAACTATGCTATTTGTGAAATTATGATGGATAATCCCCAAGAGTGCTATAAACTTATTATGGAATTAAAAGATTATATTGATGAGTCAGTAGATGAATATATAGTTGCAAATATATAACCTTTTGGCTGTATCCTCTTTGTGGGTAGGCGATGAAAATTATTCAGAATACGAAGACAAGGCAAGAGAGTTATATAAGGATGATCATAAATCTATTGCAATAATGCTTCATAATATTGGAGAAACATATTTAAAGTTGAATAAAGAAGAAGAGGGAATGAAATGCTTGATTGCTTCTTTTGAAATATTCCCTAAAAATGAAGAAAAGCAGCGCTTGGAATTTATAATAAATTCCTTAGATTTATTCATTAAAAATGGATATAACGATACTGCAACTGTTCTTTGTGATGAAGCCCTCAATGTGGCTATTTTGCTAAATGATATAAAAATCATAGATAAAGCATATTATTTTAAAGCTAAATTACTCTTTAAGGCTGATAATTTTACATTAGCGGAAATGTATATGAATCTTTCTTTAGATAGTTTAAAAAAGTTCGGAAATCGAGATGAATTAAGTGGAAGATATAATGAACTTGGACATATGTATTACAAAGCTAAGAATAATAAAGAAGCACTTAAATATTTTGATTTAGCACTTAAATTTAAAAATAGATTTTAAGGACAAACTATTGATAGTTTGTCCTTTTATTGCATTTAAATTCCAATTGGATGTATAATAGTAAGAAAGAATAGAGAAGAAAGAATAAATTATGAAACGTAGAATATCTAATATGTTAAGGGGGTATTTAAATGGATATTGAAAAATTAACCATGAGAGTTCAATCTGCCATAGGAGAAGCACATAAATGTGCAGTAAATTATAATCATCAAGCTATGGACGATATACATATGTTTTATGCATTAATAAATCAAGAAGATGGACTTATTCCTAATATTTTCTCTAGAATGGGTTTAGATATAGATTTAATCATTAAAGAGAGTGAGAAGCAATTAAATAGCATGCCCAAAGTTCTAGGTGCTGGAGCAGAATCTTCAGGGGTATATCCAACAAGAAGGTTTGAAAGTTTATTTTCAAAAGCAGAGGAGATTTCGAAACAGTTTAAGGACTCTTATGTCAGTGTTGAGCATGTAATATTAGCAATGTTCAAGATATGTAATAATGGACCGGTGGACAGAGTGTTTAAAGCTTTTAATATTACTAAAGATAAGTTTTTGGAAATATTGAATGAGGTTAGAGGAAATCAACGAGTTGAAACCCAAGATCCAGAGGGAACTTATGAAGCCTTAGTAAAATATGGTCGTAACTTGGTACAGGAAGCAAGAAAACATAAATTAGATCCTGTAATTGGAAGAGATGATGAAATAAGAAGAGTTGTGAGAATACTATCAAGAAGGACAAAAAATAATCCAGTACTAATAGGTGAACCAGGGGTAGGTAAAACGGCCATAGTAGAAGGTTTAGCTGAGAGAATTGTACGAGGGGATGTTCCAGAAGGATTAAAAGATAAAATTGTATTTTCATTAGATATGGGTGCACTTATAGCAGGTGCAAAATTCAGAGGGGAATTTGAAGAGAGATTAAAAGCTGTATTAAAAGAAGTGGAGAGAAGCGAAGGAAAGATAATTTTATTTATTGATGAAATTCATACCATTGTTGGTGCTGGTAAAACTGATGGAGCTATGGATGCAGGTAACATAATAAAACCGATGTTAGCAAGAGGGGAATTAAAATGTATTGGAGCTACAACTTTTGATGAATACAGAAAATATATTGAAAAAGACAAGGCGTTAGAAAGAAGATTTCAGAAAGTTGTTATTACAGAGCCTGCTGTTGATGAAACAATATCAATATTAAGAGGACTCAAGGAAAAATTTGAAATACATCATGGTATAAGAATTCATGATAATGCAATTGTAGCTGCTGCAAAATTATCACATAGATATATTACCAATCGATTTCTCCCAGATAAGGCAATTGACCTCATTGATGAAGCTAGTGCTATGATTAGAACAGAAATAGATAGCCTTCCTACAGAAATGGATCACGTGAGAAGAAAAATTTTTCAATTAGAAATTGAAAGAGAAGCCCTTTCTAAGGAAAAGGATGAGTATTCAAAAGATAGATTAGATAATATTGAGAGAGAACTAAGTAACTTGCGTGATAAGGATAATGAACTTACTGCTAAATATGAAAAAGAGAAAAGTGCGATTCAAAAGGTAAGAGATATTAAAGAAGAGTTGGATAACCTGAAGGGTGAACTTGATAAAGCGGAAAGAGATTATGACTTAAACAAAGTTGCAGAATTTAAATATGGAATGATTCCTCAAATGGAAAAAGAACTTGAAGATGAAGAGAGTAAACTTAAAGGATATTTTGAAAATTCATTATTGAAACAAGAGGTTACAGAAAATGAGATTTCAGATATAGTATCTAAGTGGACCGGAATTCCAGTATCTAAGTTGGTAGAAGGAGAAAGAGAAAAACTTCTGAAATTAGAGTCAATAATGAGGGAGAGAGTAATAGGACAAGACGAAGCTGTTACAGCAGTGTCCAATGCAGTAATAAGAGCTAGAGCTGGATTAAAAGGGAAGAATAAGCCTATAGGTTCATTCATTTTCTTGGGTCCTACTGGTGTTGGAAAAACTCAACTTGCAAAGACTCTGACTACAGTACTATTTGATAGTGAGGATAACCTAATAAGGTTTGATATGTCTGAGTATATGGAGAAGTTTGCAGTAAGCAGATTAATTGGAGCACCTCCAGGATATATCGGATATGAAGAAGGTGGGCAATTAACAGAAGCTATTAGGAGAAATCCATATAGTGTTATATTGTTTGATGAGATCGAAAAGGCGCATGACGATGTGTTTAATATTTTTCTTCAGATTCTTGACGATGGTAGATTAACAGATAATAAAGGTAAAGTGATAGATTTTAAAAATTGCATAATTATAATGACATCAAACATAGGAAGTTCCTATCTCCTTAAAAATATAGATGGAGGAGAAATTGATAACAATATTAAAAATAATGTTCTTAATGAGATGAAATTAAGGTTTAAACCAGAGTTTTTAAATAGATTAGATGATATAATACTTTTCAAAACTTTGAGTTTAGATGAAATTGAGAAGATAATTGAGATATTCTTAGAAAATATGAATGAAAAATTATCGGAAAGAGATATAACAATATCAGTTTCCCATGAGGCAAAGATGCTAATGGCTAAAGAAGGATATGACCCAACATATGGTGCGAGACCACTTCAGAGATATATTGAAAATACTCTGGAAACTCAAATAGCAAGAAAAATTATATCAAATGAAATCCGTCCCGGAATGAATATTACTGTAGAGTTACAGGATGGAGAGATAGTAATACTATAAAAAACATAGTTGAGAGTGGAGAGTTGAGAATGGAGAACGATGGATGTTTCTGCCCTTAGGGGCAGAAACTACATTTTATTGTTTTAAGGATAATAGTATTTTACTCATTTTATCTACGATAAAATATTGTGTTTTAAATACAATGTTTCATCAAAATGAAACGAATAAAAACATCTTGTTTCTTTACCAATAAAATGTAGATTCTGACGAATGTCAGAATCATCCTACGTTCTCAACTCTCCACTCACCACTCTCAACTTCTTTTAAAGTTTTCAGTTTTAGACTTTTTCATGAAACCTTTAGTCTTTCTTTGTTTCTCTATTAATAATAAACTCTTTTGCTTTTAATTCAATTGAATCATCAAGTGGTTCTAAAGATATATATTCATCATATTTATTGGACAAGGCAGCTGAGAGTAATCTATCTGCTAATTCAGGATTCTTGGATAGAAGACTACCGTGAAAATAAGAACAGTATGTATTTTTGTAAATACATCCTTCATAACCATCTTCTCCATTATTACCATATCCTTTTATGACTTTTCCAAGTGGTTTTAAATCACCTATATAGGTCTTACCACTATGATTCTCAAATCCAACATATGTCTCGTTGTATTCTTCGTTATAAATCACTGTATTTCCGATGAAACGGGTATCACCTCCATCAGTGTAAAGGTCTAATATATTTAATCCTTGAAGTTTTTCTCCTTCAGGAGTTGTATAATACTTTCCTAAAAGCTGATAACCACCACAAATTGCTAAAAGAACCTTGTTATTTTCAATATAGTCTTTGATAGCTTCACGCTTACTCATTAAATCAGGGCTTACGATTCCCTGTTCAAAATCTTGCCCACCACCGAAGAATACTATATCACAATCATCCATTTTGAATTCGTCATTTAGTGATATATTATGAATTTTAACTGTTATATTTCTTTTTTGTGCTCTATATTTCAATATAAGAATATTACCCAAATCACCATAAACGTTAAGTAAATCGGGATATAGATGACAGATATTTAATTCCATACAAACCCTCCTTTTATCTTTATTCCCATAATTTATCAATAAAGTTCTTTGATTGAAAATATTTTCGTAATGAGGTCATTGCAGTATATGTCGCAAAAATATAGAATATATCGCTTTGAGATTCTTCAATATTTTTAAGTAACATATCATAATTTTCACATATGCTATTAGAGTCAATATCAAGTCCACTAATTTTTAGTCTTGTAGCCATATCATAAGCTCTTATTCCACCAACAGAGATATGTTTGATATCGTTATTTGAAAGGGATTCGAATTTAACATCCCAAATCCAAGAAACGTCTCTTCCATCAGCATAATTATCATTTAACAGAAAAGCACATGATTTCATTCTGTTATCTAATCCAAGAACATTTATTGCCTCGTTATATCCAGCGGGATTTTTTACTAAGAATATTTTAACTTCTTTACCATTAATATTTATAACCTCTTGTCTACCAAATGAACTCTTAGACGTTTGAAGAGCTGTAACAATATCTTCAGATGGAATATTCAACTGAGCGCAAACAGAATAGGCACATAGGGCGTTATAGATGTTATATATTCCACTTTGATTAATAAACATTTCTACACCGTTTATTGTGAAAGAAGTACCTTTATAATCCTTATTAAGTATATTATCTACAGCATAATCTAAACTTGAGCGTTTGTATGAACAATTAGTACAATAAAAATCTCCAAGATGATTATAAGTGATAAAGTTATAAGAATATTCTTTTTGGCAATTCTTGCAAAATTTAGCTTCTGCATTTATATCTACATTTTTTATTCCAGTATCATGCGTGAAACCAAAATATGTACATTTATTATCAACTTTAAGATTTCCTAGAAGAGGTTCATCTCCATTAAGTAGAAGATTAGTGGAAGGAGAATGATTAATACCTTCAAGGATTTTTTCAAGCGTTGTATATACCTCGCCAAATCTATCTAATTGGTCTTTAAAGAGATTGGTAACGGTTATTATTTCAGGTGAAATAACTGGAGTAATGAATTTAACATTAGCTTCATCTACTTCTATAACAGCAAATCTTTCTTTTTCTTTATTAAAGAATCTATAATTTTTAATAAAACAAGCTACAATACCAGTAAGCATATTAGCACCAGACGCATTGGTAATAACTTTCTTCCCACTTTTTTTAAGAACGTTATAAATCATACTAGTAGTAGTAGTTTTACCATTTGTACCCGTAACTAATATAACTTTATACCCCTTTGTTACATGTTTTAATATTTTATTATCTAACTTCAAAGCAACTTTTCCCGGGAAATTAGTCCCGCCTTTAAGTAATTTTTCACATAAGAATAATGTGGCCTTTGAAATGACGATACTAAAAATTGATTTTAAATTAATCGTAAACACCACCCTTTAAACTAATGGATAATTGATAATGAGGGATGTTTTGCTATGCAAAACTACATTTTCAATTATCCATTATACATTTGTTTTTCTTATATATTATACCCTCAGTAAGAGAAGAAGTAAATCATACCCCTTTAGTTTCATCAGATGAGGTTTCTGTAAATATATTTATCAAGTCATCAGATAATTCGAAAGGCATATCAGGAGAAATATCTCCTAAAAAATGAAAGAAACCTTCTCTATCTTCAGGTGATTCCATAATTGTTGGACGAAAATCATTAATAGAGTCAGAAGAAGATATATAAGCTGGTATTATTTTAAAATAAGAAGAAAAATTATTATCGTTATTTTGGGCTAATTTTATTTGGAGAATAAACGTCCTTTTATCTCTAGGGTTAGAATTTCCTCCAAAACAGAAATTTCCTAGACTATATGCGATTAAACGATCTTTATAAATTTCCATACTTTGTACAACATGAGGATGATGTCCGATTACGAAATCAGCACCACTATCTATTGCAGAGTGAGCTACCAGTTTCTGATCACCGATAGGTACATGTCTCCCTTCAAGACCCCAATGGAAATTAGCAATAACAATGAAACCTTCTTGTTTAAGAGAACTTATTTCTTTTTTCATAGTTTCAATACTGATAGTATCTAGCCAACCTTTATATCCAATAAAAGCTAGTTTGTAGTCTTTTATATCTGTTTTATAAACCTCACCTAAACCAAAATGTTTAATACCTTCATCATCTAAGGTATTTTTAGTATCAATAAAACCTTTATTTAAAAAATCTAATGAATGATTATTTGCTAGATTAACAGCTTCAATACTTCCAGCAGTAAGTATTGAACTATACTCAGGTGGTCCTTTGAAGGTGAATTTTTTAAAAGCTCGTAAATTGGAAGTTGTTAAAGTTCCTTCAAAATTAGCAATAGTTAAATCATCCTTTTCAAAAACATGAGATACATTAGAAAAGAAATAATTAGGATCCTTCTCCACATCCTCATATTTTTGATGAAAAGTATTATAACTGAAATTAGGATCACTTCCTAATGTGCAATCTCCTATGAATGTTAATAATAAATCAGTAGATGAAGTATCAGCTGATTCGTCAAAGGTTACTTTATTACCGTATAAATTATCATTTTCAGTACCATGATCACTTGAAATATCATTGCTATACTTATTTTTTGAATAACCATATAAAATACAACCTAATGAAAATGATATAACACATATAATTAAAATTGAGGAAAATAATGATTTCTTGTATGTTTTTCTCATGAAATAACTCCTTTGATACATACTTATGACTCTAGAAATTTTTCATCACAGTAGTATTTTGTTTATAATCAATATTTTATATGTTTAAATTGGACATGTCTATAGAGTTATTATTTAGTTAATAAATTATTCAACATATAAAAGTGGATTTAATGGCGTTTTTTTGATAAAATTAAAGTATTGATTAGAATTTGAAGAGTTATTTGTTTAGAATGTAATATTTTTTACTCTATAGGAAATTATAAATTCATGAATCTGTAGATAAGTTATTGATTTGAACAACTATTTCAATGAAAGTGATTTTTTATAGAGTAAAAAAATGAAGGGGTTGTAGGGGAAGTATTTCCCCTGCCGGTTCAAGGAAGGGGCTCAGCAACGATAGTTGCGTCGAGGGGAACCATAGGGTTCCCTAGCGAAGCGCGAAGCGCCTTTTTTATAGATGAGTTTAAATTTGAGGAGTTGAGTTTATGAAAATGAAGTTCAAGGAGATGAAAATGGCTATTCTTGGAATAGGTGCTGCGCTATGCATTACAATTCCTTTGGCTATGAGTAATAGCGATAAGAGTAAAGATAATAACAGTATGAATTTAAATACAGCAGAAGGAATTTTATTACAAAAGGAAAGTATTGATAAAATAATAGATCAAAAAAATATAAAAGAAAATACAAAAGATTTTTTATCACCGATTTGGAACTTGGAAATGGGTAAAGTGGCATATGAAAATAATGATAAAGATGGTGGGAATAAATATTTAACTAAGGCATTAGAAGGGGAATACATTGAAAGTGAAGTTGCTAATGAAATAGTATTAACATATTTTTTTAATGGTGAATACTACAGAAGTTTAGAGGTAGGGGAAAAATTACTTGATAGATATGAAGATGATATTCAACTACATAAAACAATGATAATGGTTTATTTATATAATGGAGTTAATGAAAAAGCAATTGATTTAATAAATAAACTTGGAATTTCAGTTAAGTATAATTTGAGTTTATTGAATCCAGTTAGAGAATATAAAACATTATCTCCAACAGAAAAATCTCAAAAGTTAGCAGAGCTTGCAGAGATGTATTATTTGATTGGGAAAGAAGAAAAAGCTATTGTGACATTAGAACAAGCATGGAAGTATGATTATGATAATTATAAAGTATATGATGTATTATCAAGGATGGCTACAGATAATAGAGAGAATACATTAAAAAATATTTCCAGAAGACAAGTAGATGTTCAAACTGAACAGGAAAACAATAAAGGATTAGTTTACAATGAAAATATGTACAAGATGTGGTTGGCTAAAATATATTCACTTAGTAGTAAATCATCTGAGGATGCAATATATTTAATAAGTAAATTAGAAGAAAAATATGAAGATTCTATTAATCTAAAGAGAATTAAAGCGACAACATTACTATTAAATGGTGAAACAGAAAAAGCAATGGAAGAGTTAGATAAGTTGGTAAAAGGGAATGAAAATGATTTTACAACACATTATACAGCTTCAATTATGCATTATTTAACTGGTAATTATGATAAAGCACTTGATGAGGCTGAAAAGACACTAGAATTGAATAAAGACTATGAAGATGTTTATGGGGTTTTATTACCTAAAATTTATACAGAGTTGGGACAAGTTGAGGATGTTGAAAAATATTTTAAGAAAAGTATAGAGAAGAATCCTATTTCTGTATCTAATATAATTTTTATGGGATCATATTATGATAAAAGTGGAGAGAATGAAAAGGCTCTATATTATTATGATTTAGCAAAGGCTATAAGTCCTGAAAATTTTGAAGTAAGATATAAAATAGCATCAACATATATTAGTATGGCTGAGAAGTTAAGTTATGATATATATAATAAAGATGATGTTACTGATAGAGAGAGAGAAATGGTTACTGAGTACTATAGTAGTGCTTTGAAATCTGTTTACAAGAGTATTGAACTTACAGAAGATGAGCCTATAGCAAAATATTATAGGATGGCCAGTATTTTGCATATGAAACTAGGGGATTCAGAAAAAGCTTATAAATATATTAAACAAGCTTATTATTTGGATGAAGATGATATACTTACTCTAAATAATGCTGGAGTATTCCATATACTTATGAATGATGATACTTTTGAGGAAGATGAAAATGATGATAGGATACAAAAAGGTGTTTATAATTTGATGAAGGCTTATAAAGGAATAAATGATGATTATGACGAGGAAGTAATTGAAGTAATTACAAAGAATTACAAAATTGGAGAAGAATTCGCTGAGAAATTCAAAAATGCAGATGATAATGAAGTAATTGAGTTGCCAAAAGGGTTCCAACTACTATATTAAATAAAGGCAAGTTCAAATAAATAACAAGTCAGTATACTCGTCTATTTTACAAACTACTTCATCCTTGGAACCCGCTGAGAGAACAACTATCAGCGGAACCCAACTCTTCGTACTTTGTAAAATATACTTCGTATCTTTGACTTGTTATTTATTTTCACATGCCTAATATTGAAAAAAGACAGATGAAATATTTCATCTGTCTTTTTTCAATATAATGGTATAAAATGTCACTTAATATGGGAAGAGAATTCCATTTATAAAGTAAGATATAAACAGTAAGAAGATAAAATTTAACCTATTGTGTGTCATATAAATGTAAATAGTAGGTCATATATATGTAAAATATGAAAATAATACTTGATTTTTTTTATAAATGATGTATCATAATTGTAGGAGTAATAATTCCAGGTAAAGGTAAAGCAGTTGAATAAGGGGGGGAAATCACCTGATGTATTTCAGGGGGATGTGCTTATGGATATTAAAAGAGATATTGAACAATTGGGTATAACAACTGAAGAAAAAATTTATAGAAATATACCAGTACCGAAATTAATAAGAAAAGTTTTGGCTAAGAAGCAAGGGGTCCTTACCGAGAGTGGTGCTTTAGCTGTAGCAACAGGAAAGTACACGGGAAGATCTCCTAATGATAGGTTTATTGTAATGCAAGATTCTAATAGAGACACAATAAACTGGGGAAAAACTAATCAATCAATAGAGAAAGATGTATATGAAAGATTATACAATAGGATTATGGGGTATTTGTCTAATAAAGAATTATATGTTTTTGATGGCTATGCAGGTTCAATGGAAGAATATAGAGTACCAATACGAGTAATAAATGAGAAACCTGTAAGTGCAATATTCAGTAACCAATTATTTGTAAGACCATCAAAGGAAGAATTAGAAGATTTTGATCCAGAATATAAAATATTTACAGCGCCAAAGTTTAAGGGGAATGGTGAAAAAGATGGTATCAATTCAGAAGCATTTGTTATAATAAATTTAGAAGAAAAAGTGATATTAATAGGTGGTAGTGAATATAACGGTGAAATTAAAAAATCTATGTTTTCTGTGATGAATTATCTTATGCCTGAAAGAAAAGTGTTTCCTATGCATTGTTCGGCAAATATGGATGAAGAAGGTAATGCTGTTTTATTCTTCGGACTTTCTGGTACAGGTAAGACTACTCTTTCAGCAGATGCAAAGAGAAAGTTAATCGGGGATGATGAGCATGGTTGGTGTGATGCTGGAATCTTTAATTTTGAAGGTGGGTGTTATGCTAAAACTATTGGCCTGGAGAGAGAGAATGAAGAGGATATTTATGATGCCCTCAAGTTTGGAGCAATATTAGAAAATGTAGTTTTGGATAATGAGAAGAAACCTGATTTCCATGATAAAAGATACACTGAGAACTGCAGAGGGGCTTATCCAATAAATTTCATAAAAAATGCGGAATTATCTGGACAAGGAGGACAACCTAATACTATAATATTCTTAACAGCGGATGCATTTGGAGTTATACCTCCTATTTCAAAGTTATCTAAGGAGGGCGCAATGTATCACTTTATGTCTGGATACACTAGTAAGTTAGCAGGTACTGAAAGAGGAATAACAGAACCTCAAGCTACATTTTCAGCTTGTTTTGGTGAACCATTCATGATAAGAAGTCCATATGACTATGCAAAGTTATTAGGTGAAAGAATAGATAAAAGTGATGTTGATGTGTATCTTGTTAATACAGGATGGCTCTATGGTGGTTATAAACAAGGAAGTAGAATTAAATTGAAGCTCACAAGAGCAATGGTTGATGCTGCTATAGAAGGTAAATTAAAAAATGTAGAGTATGAGAAACATGAGATTTTTAATCTCAATATACCTAAGGAAATACCTGGAGTTCCAAGTGAAATTTTAAGACCAGAGAATACTTGGAACAATAAAGAGGAATATATAGATATTGCAATGAATCTGGCAACAAGATTTGAACAGAATTTTAAACGTTATTCAAATGTGCCTATGGAAGTTAGAGAAGCAGGACCTTGTGTTCGGTGATCTCTACATTTCATATAATCTCCCATAAGTTTTCTTTTAGACCTCTATTATATAATAGAGGTCTTCAGACGTTGAAAAAGCCCAATCTCATCGTCACTAAGACTCGCTGTGCTGCTCGAGTACTAAATTCTGAAAGAATTTGAAGGGGCTGTAGGGGAAGTATTTCCCCTGCCGGTTTAAGGAGGGTGCTCAGCAGCGGTAGCTGCGTCGAAGGGAACCATAGGGTTCCCTAGCGAAACGCGAAGCGTTCTTGTATACTCTGCTGCTCGCTCATCTTGTTCCTTGACCTTGAACCTTTTCAACATCTGAAATTTAAAAGAAGGACAAGTTAAAAAAACTTTCAATAAGTTATTTAGAGTAACAACTAATGGAGGTCTTAATGTATTCATGATATAATCATTTTAAAGTGATATAGGCGTAAGAAAATAAATAACAAGTCAAAGATACACATAATAAATCTATGCCTAGTTATTTATTTGAATATGTTTTAATTGAAAGGAGAGATATATGAAGAATAAAAAGATGTTATTGATGATTCCGCTAGTGATAGTATTGGTTTGTTTATATTGGTTTGTTTTTAATAATGATTTTTCAAAAGTTATATCCAATGATGCAGAAGAAAGTTTGAAAATAATAAAATGGAATAATTTTTATAATGGTCACAATGTTCAAATGTATTATATGAACCATAATAATGAAAATATACGAAAATTCGGTAACGGTCATAATCTAGAAGAGTTAGTTAAAGAGGATTCAACAACAATTGATAAGTGTAAGGCATTGCTAAAATGGACGAATGGGAATATTGAATATAAGAAAAATGGAATATACTTATCAAAAGATGCATACGAGATAGAGTTTAAAGAAGATGAAAAAATTACTATGAATAATGATGAAATTGCAGAATTATTCAATGAAGGTATGGCATATTTTAAAGTGTATAGTAGAACTGGAATGCTTGTTGGAGATATTAATTCTGAAATGAATGAATACATATATAGGATAAATGAGTTTTGGAGTAGTGAATATGGAAAATGGATAGCAGTTGATAGTAGCGAAGGGATAATGTTTTTCAAAGAGGATGTTCCTTTGAGTGGAAGTGAATTAATAAAAACTAATAATGAAGATATTCAATTTGTATCCATTCATGATAAAAATATAGATAAGGGATATAAGTCATTTATAGGTAAATTAAATTATGCATATTCTATAAAGATTGATAATAATAAATATGGTGAGGGAATAATTAATTCATTAGTAACTTACACAGGGGAAACACCATTTCTGATGATAAAGAATACATTTTATACACCAAGTATTTTTGTGAATAATACTGCATTATTTGAAAAATCCCCTCATATTCAATATGTAAACGAATTATCAGATAAAGAAGCGATAATGATATTTGGGAAAAAGAAAGCTGTTAATACTGATGAAAATCAGACGTATTTAACTGTGGGTGTTATGTCTAATAGTGAGATGCTGCAAAAATATTATTACTCATTTAATGGAAGTGATTGGTTAAAGGATGATGAGAATTATCACTTTTTTCCTAAGCTAAAAAATGGAGAAAATAAAGTGAAAATATCATTAGATGGAAGAGAAATACTTAAAGAGATAGTATTTGAATATAAGAATGATCAGATTAAAAAGTAGGGAGTGGAAATATGGATTTATTTATTACATTAATAAAGGCCATAATTATAAGTATTGTTGAGGGAATCACAGAGTTTTTACCAGTATCTTCAACAGGTCATATGATAATAGTGCGTGATTTTATTAACTTTGATGGAGCTTTTTCAAATTTGTTTATTATTGTTATACAACTAGGAGCTATATTAGCAGTAGTGGTTTTGTTTTGGAATAAAATCTATAAATCCATAATATCTTTTTTGAAATTAGAGAAAGAAGGATGGAAATTTTGGATACCAATATTTATAGCATGTGTTCCAGCAGCGGTTTTAGGTTTATTGTTTGATGATAAAATTGAAGAAGTTTTATTTAAACCAATGCCTGTAGGGATTGCATTGATTGTTGGAGCAATCTTGATGATTGTAATGGAAAAAAGCTTAAGAAATAGAAAAGTAGAAAGAGATATTAATCACATTTCATATAAACAAGCAATAATAATTGGAATTGCACAATGTATGGCCTTGTGGCCAGGAATGTCAAGATCAGCGTCAACAATCATGGGAGGCTGGATAGCAGGGCTTTCAACATACGCTGCAACAGAGTTTTCTTTCTTTTTGGCATTACCAGTTATGGTGGGGGCTACTGGATATAAATTAGTAACTACATCAGTAGAGTTGACGGGCGCTAATATATTTGTACTTATAGTTGGATTTATTACGGCTTTTTTAGTAGCGTTAATAGTTATTGATAAGTTTATAAATTATTTAAAGAAAAAGCCTATGAAGGTGTTTTCAATATATAGATTGATTGTAGGGGTTATAATTATCGCAATATATATATAAAGAATAGAGAATAGAGAACAGATTAAGTAGTTTTTGACTTGCGTCAGAAACTACATTTTTTTTGCAAGGGAACAATGAGATTTAAATCTTTTTACTAAGAGAGAAGCATTATATTTCAAGTGTAATATTTTATCAGTGGATAAAATGAGCAAAAATTTAATTTTCTAAAGAACAACCAGATATAGTTTTTAAGAAGCGAAAACATCCTACGTTCTCAACTTATTTTCATTGGCATTTTGTGCATTGCTACAAAATTGTGAAAATTAAGAATTATATTTTGAAAACAAAGAAGGTGTATGGTAATATAAAATTAGGGAAAATGTGCTAAAAATAAAAGGAGCTGTAAATGTTATGATGAAAAACGGTATAAAGAAAATTGGTGTATTGACTGGAGGAGGGGACTGTCCAGGGTTAAATGCCGTTATTAGGGGGGTAACCAGAACAGCGATTTTGAAATATGGTCTCGAGGTTATAGGGTATAAATTCGGATATAAAGGATTATATAATAATGATTATATGCCTTTAACTTTGCAAAGAGTTTCAGGGATAGGGCATATTGGTGGAACAATTCTTTATAGTTCAAATAAAGATAATTTATTTGATTACACAGTTGAGGAAAGCGGAAAGAAAGTTAAAAAAGATGTTTCAGATGTAGCTGTACAGAACTTAAATAAAGAAAAAGTGGATGCCTTAATTATTATTGGAGGAGATGGGACTTTAACCAGTGCAAGAGATTTTGCTAGAAAAGGGGTAAAGATTATAGGTGTACCAAAAACAATCGATAATGACCTCCATGCAACAGATACAACATTTGGATTCAATTCAGCTGTAAATGTTGCAACAGAAGCGTTGGATCGGTTGCATACAACAGCTGCATCACATCATAGAGTAATGATTCTTGAGGTGATGGGTAGAAATGCTGGGTGGATTGCTCTAGAGTCAGGGTTTGCTGGATCAGCTGATGTGATTTTGATTCCAGAGATAGAATATGATATTGAAAAGATTGTGGAGAAAATAAAGGATAGAGAAAACAGAGGTAAATTATTTAGTATAATTGTAGTTGCAGAAGGGGCTAAGCCTAAAGGTGGGAAAGTAGTTGTTAAAAAGACTGTAGATGATAGTCCAGATCCAATTAGGCTTGGAGGAATTGGGAACAAGTTAGCTTATGACTTGGAAAAGTATGTTAATAACCATGAAATAAGATGTACTGTATTAGGTCATACGCAAAGAGGGGGAATTACATCCACTTTTGACAGAATCTTAGCTACTAGATATGGGGTTAAAGCTGTGGAACTCTTAGCAGAGAATAGATTTGGTAACATGGTATCTCTTCAAGGAAGGAAAATGACTTATGTACACTTGGAAAATGTTATAGGAAGTCAAAAAATGGTAGACCCTAAAGGGGAGTTAGTTGAGACTGCTAAAAGTATAGGAATTTCCTTTGGGGACTAACATTATCCATTATCAATTATACATTTGTTTTAAGCGTACACATTAGTAGGATAAATTGACAAATGTGGTAATAAAATATTATAATAGACCTAAGAATAGAGATTGTGCATCTAAAATTTTCAGAAAAGAAAAAATAATAAAAAAATTTAGAGGTTTTAATGGGGAGGGCATAATGAAGGAGCTTAAAAGATATCTGGATAGCAGAATTGGTGAATTTAGTTTTTATTTCGAAGATTTAAAAAGTGGATACACATATGGATTTCATCATAAAAAACAGATGGATGCCGCTGAAAGCATCATGTTACCGATTGCTATAGCTCTTATGAAGGAAGTTGAAGACAAAAGTTTATCTTTAGAAGATAAGGTAACAATTGGTGATGATGAAAAGTATGATAGTTATTGTGGTATTATGAAATATTTAAACAGTAGAGAATTTACATTAAATGAATTATTAATAGCTATTACAGTTCAGAGTGATTTAACTGCATCAAATAAAATTATAGAAATTTTGGGTTTTGAAAAAATAAATATGCATTTAAAGAGTATGGGGTTAAAAAACACAGTGATAAACAGTAAGCTTGGAGAAAATGGTAATAATTTATCTACAGCTTATGAATTATCAAAATGTTTCTCAATACTATATAGAGAAGAATATTTAAACAAGAAAAATAGCAAGTTATTAATTGAATTGCTTACAAATAGTCAATTTAGAAATAAGATACCTTTTTACTTGCCTATAGATAGTTGGAGCTCCATTGCTAATAAAGCAGGTCATAAAGAAAATGTAGAGATTGACTCTTCTTTACTTAATATAAAAAAAGGCGATTTCGTTTTTACTGTAATGACAAAGAACCTTCCAAGTAATGTATATGGAATAACTATTATTTCAAGATTGGCTAAGATGATGTGGGATATTATTGATTCAAACTGGAGATAAAAAAGCGCAGAAAACGCATGAAACGCTTCTTTTGTGAAATTGACAACTTTAAGTAGATATTTTATAATAAAATATATGCATTATACTAGTGAAGTTATTTGATAGCCTAAGTTATTAAATAACTTTTTTTAAAATCATATATTTTAGAAAGAAGATTGTGAGAGAGGTTTACATTATGAGAAAAGTGGCATTTTATTTTTTCGTTGTTATAAATTTAATACGTAGTATTTTTTATTTAATTTGGGCGAAAATTTATGAAAAGATAGGTAAAGAGGATAAGTTGAATGCAATTGTTGAACGCTTTGTATTAAAAGTAACAGCAAATATATCTAAAGGCATAAGATTGAATTATGAAGTTGTAGGAGAAGAGAATATACCTGATGAAGCATGTTTATTTGTTAGTAATCATCAGAGTTATTTCGATGTACTAGCTATTACACATGCTGTAGGCAAGTCAGTGGGATTTGTGGCAAAAGAGGAATTGAAAAAAATAATTTATTTCAGATATTGGTTAGTAAAGGGCCATTGTGTATTTATTAATAGGAAAAATCCAAGACAAGGACTTAAAGCTATTAATGAAGCAGCGAATAAAATTAAGAATGGACAAAGCATGGTAATATTCCCAGAAGGAACTAGAAGTAAGGGAACTGAGGTTGCACCATTCAAAAAAGGTAGTATGAAAATTGCTATAAAAGCAGGAGCAAAGATAGTGCCGGTATCAGTAGAAGGAACATACAAAGCTTATGAGAAGACTAAAGGATTCAACAGAGTTGATGCAAAAATAATTTTTAATGAACCAATAGATACAAAAGAATTATCAAAAGAAGAACTTGTTGATATACATGAGAAAATAAGAAAAAATATAGCTGAGAGTATTGCTGTTTAGCGATACATCAGCTTTTTTTGTTCTTAAGTAAATCAAATTAACTTCTAAATAATAAAAATGAGGGAGATGCTATGGGAAATGTATAATGGAGAATGATTGACATTTCTCTTCGAGAAATTTTAATCTTATTGACCCTTAGATAATAAAGGTTTTACTCGTTTCATTAAAATGAAACATTGTAATTGAAATACAACATTTTATCGTAGATAAAATGAGCTAAAACTTATTGTCCTAAAGAACAATAAGATGAAGTTTCTGCGTAAACAGAAACATCCATAATTATCCATTGCCCATTATCAATTATACATTTGTTTTAAAGTTTTCAATTGTATTCAAGAACAATGTTCTTCCTCCTCGTCATGGCTTCTATACTATACTTAATGCCTTGAGTACCCATACCTGAATTTTTTATGCCACTGAAGGGGAAGTGATCAGGTCCTCTTTCAGTTTTATTATTTATATGGACTGTTCCAACCTCAAGACGTTTAGCTACATAAAATGCATTATTTATATTCATAGTGAAAACTGAAGATTGAAGACCATATTGAGATTTATTTGCTAGTGAGATTGCATCATCAATATTATTCACTCTTATGATTGGTAAAACAGGTCCAAAAGGTTCTTCCCAAGCAAGGCGCATTTCCTCAGTTACCTTATCATATACAGTAGGATAAACTAGATTATCTTCATAGTTTCCCCCTATAAGCCGGACAGCTCCTTTTTCTTCGGCATCATGCATAAGTTCAAGGACAAAATCTTTAGCTTTATCATTTACAAGAGGTGTTATAGTGCTATCTTTCGGATTACCTACTTTTAATTCTTTAACTTTAGGGAGTATAAGTTCTATAAGTTTATCAACAATTGAATCTACAGCAATAACTCTTTTTATTGCTGTGCATCGTTGTCCAGAATAGCTGAAAGCACCTGAAACGATATCATTCGCGGCATCTTCTAAATTAGCATCATCCAGAACGATTGCAGCATCTTTTCCGCCTAATTCCATGATTAATGGCACCATTCCTGAAATACTAGCAATATGTTTACCAACCTTTGTAGAACCTGTGAAGTTAATAAAATCTATTTTAGGATGAGTAACAACATAATCCCCTATTTCAGAACTTTTCCCAGTTATCGTATTAAGGACTCCTGCGGGTAGCCCTGCTTGATTAAATATTTCAACCATATGCATAGCTGATAAAGCACCTTGAGTAGGTGGTTTAAGTAAAACTGAATTTCCTGCAATAAGAGCAGGAGCGATTTTAGAAGCTGAGAGATTGATTGGGTAATTGAAAGGTGAGATAGCCAATACAACGCCCAAAGGTTCCCGAATAACGAAAGCTAATTTGTTTGTTTTAACACCTGGGAAGTTATCGGCATTAAGGGCTTCGCCTATTGTTCTCTCTCCTTCATCAGCTGTAAACTTTATGAAATCAGCTGTCCTGTTAATTTCAGAGAGGCATGATTTCTTATCTTTTGCAATTTCATGCATTAATATATCAGCAATATGATCCTGATTTTCCACAAGAAGATTAGCTGCTTTATGAAGAATTTTAGCTCTTTCATTTGTGGGCATTTTTCCCCATTCTTTCTGAGCAGAGCTACAACTTTCAATAGCATTATCTACATCCTCATGTTTCATTTGAGATATTCGACCTACCAACTTCTTGGAAGTTGGATCAATAATGTCTAAACATTTATCAAAAAAAGCCCATTCTCCATTTAAAAAATTACCATAACAGTATTCTTTTTTTATATTCTCAAACAAAGTTATCACCTCATATTTGGGTATTGTCATATTCCTTATTCTTTCTAAGTTTTATAAAAAATATTAGGCGTATGAAAATATTTCAGTTAATGCCATTGTACAATTATGATATAATATTTTAAGAGGTGATTTTGTGGAGATTAAAGGTGTAGGTAGAAATAGAGTAGTTACATCATCAAATAAAAAGATTGCTACAAAAAAAGATTTTTCTCAGAATTTTAGTTTTCAAAGACAGAAAAAAAATGAGCAAGAATTAAAAAAAATGATTGAGGATATAAGAAAGAAAGGCAGCAGATTGGTATTAACAAAATGCTACTCAGATGTAAAAGCGTATAAGAATATGATAAAGGAATATCTTCAATCAGTATTAAATCATATGTATGATGTAAAAAAGGATATATCATTCTGGCAAACTCAATATTTCATCACAGTTGATACTATAGATTTGAAATTAGAAGATCTTACAAGAATAATGATAGAAGGTGAAAAAGAAAATTTGAATATTGCTGCAACAGTTGATGATATAACTGGACTATTAATAGATATATATAAATAGAATTATAGATTTGTTAAAATATCTATTTCATGTTTTAATTCTTCAATATTTTTTTCATGTTTTAATATGCAATCAGAATAGTGTGAGGTACAGGTTTTAAGTGTATCTCTTTTTTTACACAATTTCTTAAGTTCAACTTCCCGTTCAGTAATTAAGGGAGAAGTTAATTCTTTCATTGTTCTTTGTTTATGTAAAAGGAATAGCACTCTTTTTCGGGTAAGATAAAAAAGTTTCTTAAGTTCATGATAGATAATGTTGCATGTTTCTAAAATAATTTCAATTAATTTAACAATGCTTTCTTTCAAGGATATCACCACCATAAGGAGTTTATAATGAGTAAACAATATTATAATTTTCTAAATAAAAAGATATTAAAATTGGACAAACAAATAGTAGAAGCAAAGGAACAAATAAAAGAATTAGATGAAAAAGTATTAAATCAAAAAAAATATTATACATCATTAAAAGAAGAAGAAGAAAAACTTGAAAATAATATGAAGCAAATTATAGCACATTATAAGCAAAATGGATTAAAGTTAATAATAGCAAAACAGAACCCTAATATTGAAACATGGAAAGGGATTAACTTCAAATCACAAGATAATTCTAGAATCAGTGTGTTAAATAACAATTCTCAATTATTAGGAGAAATAGTAGGGAAGAAAGCCATACACTTGTCACAATTAATGAAGAAATTGCCTAAATATAATGCTACCATCACAGATCATTCAAATGATAATTTTATGATCTTAATTAGATTTATTTAATATAGAGAATCCAGTACGAAAATTAATTTATACTTGTTCCAAAATCTCGACGCATCAACGAGTTATGGACATGTATAAATTAAGATTTGAGTTGGAATCTCTATATAGAGATTTAATGGTAAAAGTTAATTTATTCAAATAGTATAAATGTAATTTTATCCGAAGGTGATTTGTTCTCTATTCTTTGATAGTTGTTATTTACAACCAAATTATACTTTTGAATTTCTTGAATAAGTTAAGTTTTTAACTAAAAATCTATATATAACTTGTATATTTAACTTAATGATATCATAAAAATACTTAATGTGAGAATTAATTATTTAATTTTTACTCAATAGAAAATTAAAATTTTTGAATCTGTGGATAAGTCATTGAGTAGAAGAAATATGACATCAAAGAAAAACCACTTTATAGATTGCCACTATAAAGTGGTTTAGGTTTATGTTCTTGGAGATTCAGTTCTTTTTCCGAAGAATGACAATGAATAAAGCCCTGCAATTCCTACTAGAGCATATACAACTCTACTAAATGCGCTCATTTCTCCAAATAAAGAAGCTACTAAGTCAAATCCGAAGAAACCTATAAGCCCCCAGTTTATTGCACCGATTATTACTAGTGTCAGTGCTATTATATCTAGAGTTTTCATTAATTATTCCATCTCCTTTTTAGATAATAACATTAATAGTATTTCCATTATTAGTGTTATTATTCTATAGGGAAATAGAGTTAAAAATAGTATTAGATTTTTATTTTATTTCTCCATGTTTTTCATAGTGGCCAACTTCTTTAACGGTATTATCATCATTTACAAAAACTACTGTAGGTTTATGATTAGGTGCATCAATAGAATCCATATCACAATATGCCATGATTATGACTTTATCACCTTTTTGAAAATGTCTTGCTGCAGCACCATTTAAGCAAATAACACCACTTCCAGCTTCACCTTCAATAGTATATGTTTCAATTCTAGCTCCATTATTATTATTAACTATCTGAACCTTCTCATAGGGTAATATTCCACTTTCTTTTAATAAATTACTATCAATTGTTATACTACCAACATAATTTAATTTTGCTTCAGTAACTGTAGCTCTGTGTATTTTGCTTTTTAACATAGTAATTTTCATAGTATTTCCTCCGTATGTTTAATTATAGAGATTCCTTAGTGAAACTTAATTTATAATTGTATCAAAATCACGAAGGTTCAACGTGTTTTGTACATGTATAAATTAATAGTTGAAGTTGAATCTATATATCAATATTTATTAGTTATTTTTTATTTTAAAAGAAAAATTATCAATTAATCTTGTTTTGTCAAAGTGTACTGCTATAGCAACTAGAATATCATCTTTAATAGATTTTACAGTTTTTAGTGATTTTAAATCTACAACCTGAATATAATCAACTTTTGCTAAAGGCTCAGATGATATTTTTTCGCCTATGATAGCGAGTATTTTTTCTGCATCTCTTTCTCCATTTTTAAGAGAAGTTTTTGCTAAAGCTAAGCTTTGGCTCAAAACAACTGCAGCTTTTCTGTGTTCACTAGAAAGGTAAGTATTTCTAGAACTCTTTGCAAGTCCGTCAGCTTCTCTTACTATAGGGCAACCTATAACTTGAACTGGCATATTTAAATCAAGAACCATCTTCTTAATTATTGCAAGTTGTTGTGCATCTTTTTCACCAAAATATGCTCTATCTGGAGTCATGATATTAAAAAGTTTTAGCACTACTGTGCAAACACCTCGAAAATGGCCAGGTCTAGAAGTACCGCATAATTCAGATGAAAGTTGGTTAATATCAACATATGCATATGGATTATCACCATACATTTCTCTTGCTGATGGATTAAAGATTGCATCAGCACCATTCTCTGCACATAATTCAGTATCTCTTTTTAAATCCCTAGGATAGTTGTCTAAATCTTCATTAGGACCAAATTGAGTTGGATTAACAAATATACTAACAATGACCTTATCGTTTTCATTATTAGCCCTTTGAATAAGGCTAGTGTGACCATCGTGGAGATATCCCATGGTAGGTACAAATCCAATTGAATACCCTTCAGATTTCCACTGTGATATTTTATTTTTTATATCATTAATTGATGAAAATGATTCTATGTTATTCATGGCTTGCTCCTTTTAATATAATTTTTTCAGAGTCTCCTCTTTTAATGAAAATGAATGCTCTTCACCAGGGAAAACTCCTTCTTTAACTTCTTGTATATATGATGAGACACCTTCATGTATAGCATGCCCAACATCACTGAAAGTTTTAACGAATTTAGGTTTAAAATTAGAATACATATTCAACATATCCTGATAAACTAATATTTGTCCATCACAGTAAACCCCAGCGCCTATACCTATGGTTGGAATAGAGATTGACTCTGATATTATCTTAGCAAGTTGAGAAGGGATACATTCGAGAACAATAGCAAAAGCACCAGCTTCTTCAAGTTTTTTTGCATCTTCTATCAATTTTTTAGCATTATCTTCATTTTTCCCTTGAACTTTGAATCCGCCGAATACATTTACTGATTGAGGGGTTAAACCTATATGACCCATAACAGGAATTTGAGCATTTACAATTGCGCTTATATGGTCGCAATATAGTGCTCCACCTTCTAATTTTATTGCTTGTGCTCCACCTTCTTTAACAAGTCGGCCAGCGTTTACTACTGCATCATATACACTAGTTTGATAAGACATAAATGGCATATCTCCAACTACAAAAGTATGATCACATGCTCTTGAAACAGCTTTAGTATGATGTATCATATCTTCCATAGTCACTTTTAGAGTATCTTCATAACCAAGACACACCATTCCCAGTGAATCACCAACAAGAATAGCATCGATTTTTTCATCATTGAAAAGCTTAGCTGTCGAGTAATCATAAGCTGTTAACATAGTTATTTTTTCACTATTATTTTTGCATTTTAAGAAATTACTAACTGTAAAAGCCATAAATTCATCCTCCTATATAGAATGAAATAAATTTTGTTTCCAGATACATGACAACCAGCCAACGTTTTAAGGCTGGTTGTCATGTAATATGGTTAGAAAATTTCATTCTATTAAATATTTTCTAAAAATCTCTCTATGTCAGAATAGTCTTTCTCTGAATTTTTGGTCTTTGAGATCTTTAATAGATTTAATGAAAGTGTTTTATATAACTCGTCATATTCACTTCTAATACTTTCAATATGTTTATTAAGAGTATTAACATCACCGCGTACTACAGGACCCGTTATGGCATCTTCAAAGGATTGAGATAAAATATTATCAACATTGCTTTTTATAAGAGGGGCCATAGCGTTAAGTGCAGTTTCAGAATCTACCCCACAATTACTTAGTGTATTAACACCAATGTTTATCAGAGAAAGAACCAAGTTTGAAACCATCACGTTTGCTAAATGATATTCTCCTTTACTCTCTTTGGATATGCCTAATACATTATTACCTAAAGACTCAATAAGTCCTTTTAAATAGTGAAAGTGTTTAGGGTGACCTTCTATAGAAAAATATGCGGTTTTAAAGTTTTTATAAGAGTTATATTTATCCTTAAACGGATACATAGGATGGATGGAATATTGATATGCGCCTGAATTGTTTATATCATAGAAAATCTCTGAGGATAGAGAACCACTACAGTGGCAAATAATCTTACCCTCTATGTTTAAATGCTTAAGTTTTTTCCAAACTTCTATTATATTATCATCATTTGTTGTAATAAAAATAATTTCACTATTTTTCACAAGTTCATCCAAGGACAAAAAATATGAGCATCCAATAAAATCACTTGCATCCATAGCAGATTCGGGATTATTACTAAAGAATCCCTCAATGTGCAGGCCATTAAGTTTAAAGTATTTACCTAAGGTAAAACCAACCTTACCTGCCCCAACAAAAGATATTTTCAATTTTATCACCTCATTTGTCTCATTCCATAGTTATATCTTAGCGAAATTTAATTTATGCACACCTTAGAAAAAGGTATACGATAACCGTTCCAAAATCTCAGTGGTTTAATGAGTTATGGATAAGTGTAAATTAATTAATGCGCTGTATAACTATATAAGGATATAAGCAAATAAAAATATATTAACACTTGTTAAAACAATTCGGTGCAGCTCGTTTTGATACCACCCAAAGTAATTTTAACACAAATCCATTTATAGTTAAATAATAAAGTTTGGATTTAACACTAAATAAAGATGACGGAAATATCAAAAAATATATAATCAGATTATAGTGATTTGAGAAAAAAATATAATATATAGATTATTTTATTAAGATTTCTTAAAATTCGACGATAAGAATATATTATAGGGAAAATACTTACGTATGAGGAGACGGGTATATGAAGAAAATAGCGAATAAAATTGCTCTTGCAATTGGTATATGTGTTTTTGTTTCAGTACTTATCATAGGATTTATGGCTTATGGTAAGAGTAAAAACTTAATAAGAGTGGAAGCACAGGGATATCTTAGGCAACTTGTTGGAAATTATAATGCCGAATTAGACAGTGAATTAGACGAAGTAGAATTATTAACAAATAATCTTGAAAATTTAGTTGTAAGTAATATGGATTTAGAGAAAGCAAAAAATGATCCTGAATATATGGAACAATTCAAAGAGGATATACTTAAGGAGTTTTTTGGTACAATAGAGACTTTTGGTAAAAAAAGTGGATGGGTGGTATTTGATTCAAAAGTATTTAAAGGAGGACATACAATCGAAATATTTGAAAAACAGGGTAAACTTGTCAGAGCTGAGGAATACGATGTGTATGCTGAAAATAATAATAATGATGATTGGTGGAAAGAGGCTTTAGAAAAAGGTGAATACTGGAGCGAACCATATGAATGGGAAGTTTGGAATGCTGAGGTTATTACTTATAGCAAAAAACTGGTACTAGATGGTGAAGTGATAGGAGTAATAGGATCAGAGGTGTTCTTTCAAGATCTTAAGGAAGACGTAAGTAAGGTTAAGATATATAATAATGGTTATATGACGTTGATGAATGAAAATTTTGATTTTTTATATCATCCAAATAAAGATTTTGATAATATGAAAACTATACAAAATGGAGATTTTGAATTTTTAACTACAAAAATTACGAATAATACTGAAGCATATGGAATTGAAACCTATGAATATATGGGGAATGAGAAGATTCTAGCATATGAAAAAATGTCTAATGGTTGGATAGTAGCTGCAGCACCCGAGGTTGGAGAGATGAATAAAGGTGTTAATGATTTTAGAACATTTATTATTATTGTTGCTACTGTGTTGAGTATTTTAGCTATATTCATTGCAATTCTGTTAGGAAAATCTATTTCTAAGATGCTTATGATATTCATGGATAAATTTAAAGAAGGTGCAGCGGGGAACCTTGATGTACAAATAGATATAAAATCAAAAGATGAAATAGGTCAATTAGCAGTAGAGTTTAACTCATTCATGATTAAATTAAATGGGATTATAATGAGTGTAAAAACTGTTGTTGGTGATGTGGAAGAGAAGAATAAAGCAATCACTATGGCAATGGATAACTTTGCAAAAGGAGAAGATAGTGATTATTATAAACAGATAAATGATAAGGTTGAAGATGGATTGAAACAGTTAAAAGATTCAATTAAGGAAGTACTATCTGAAACTCAAAATCAGGTGGCGGGTACAGAAGAGACATTGGCTGCAATTGAAGAGATAAGTGCTTCTGCTGATGAAATTGGTAAAAATTCAGAAAAAACACTTATGTCATCACAGAATGCTGTTACTTTAGCAGGAGAAGCCTTCAATAATGCTGAAGAAATGGTAGGGGGAATGAATAAGATAAATGAAAGCGTAATGAATTCTAAGAAGCAGATTGATAAATTGACTTCTCTTGCAGAAAATGTTGGCGATATTCTAAGTACAATTCAAAGTATATCAGAACAAACAAATTTAATTGCACTTAATGCTGCAATTGAAGCAGCAAGGGCAGGGGAGGCAGGAAGAGGTTTTACAGTTGTATCAGATGAGATAAGAAAACTTGCAGAACAGACAAACCTTGAAACAGAGAAGATTGGAAATATAATAAATAATATTCAAGTTGAAGTGAAAACAGTTGAAAATGCAAATAATAAGGTATCTGAGGATGTAGATAAGGGGATTGAATATAGTAATGTTGTTAAAGAAAATATCACTAAAGTGATTGAAATTACTGAGGAGAATAACAATGAAATAATTAATATATCTGAATCTACTAGAGAGCAGAGCATGGCTGCCCAAGATGTTACTAAAGCAGTTTCAGGTATTGCTTATAATGCTGGTGAAATAGAAGAAAATGGAAATAAAACTTTGGATACTTCTAATATTATAATTGAAAAGATGAATGACAGATTGAATGATATTGAGGAGTTAAATGAAAAACTAAACTTACTTAAGAGAGAAATGGATTACTTCAAAACAAGAAATTAAGTTTGAAATTTCTACCTATAAACTGATATAATATCTATATCACATAAGAAGGAGGAAGGGTATGGAGTTTCTCGTAATGGCAGGAAAGACAATAGGATTGGCATTAGTATTTCTTCTGGTTTACTATGGACTAAGCACTTATGTACTTAAAAAGATAAAAATAAACAAGTGGATAGTTTTAGGTTTATTTGCACTTACATTATTACTACCAGCAGTTATAGGTACTACATTTGGAGGTATTAATGAGTACGTAGTATTGGTGCTTCAAGGGGTAATGGTTATTCTTCTATTATGGTTCCTTGATTTAGCAGGCTTTACTAGAAAAAGAAATGAAAAGGCTACTCAGAAACTTGCAGAAAAAGATAAGTTGAAAAAAAGCGGAGTTAAAAGAGTTAAATATAAAGTAGATAAGAAAACGGCAATAAAGCCAAAGGCTAAACCAAATCCAAGAAGAGCGAAGAAAGACTAAAACATAAAACCTTAATGGAGAATTGATAATGGACAATGGAGAATGATTGACATTTCACTCCGTGAAATTTTAATTTTGTTGTTCTTTGGACAATAGGGATTTACTTGTTTCATTTTGAATGAAACATTGTAGTTTTAAGCTAAGCTTTTATTGTAGAAAACCAATACATAAAAAATGATTATAGATTTAATCTATAATCATTTTTTGTTATATATAAAATTCTATTTAAGTAAACATCAATTCAAGAGCTAATAATATTTATGAAATTGGTCATCAGATATATTTAGTTGGCTATGAATCAATAGAATTTTGCTTGTTTAATCTTTGATGATAAATTGTAATTTAAATACAATATTTTACCACAGATAAAATAAGTAAAATGTTCAAAGCTATTGACCAATAAGATGTAGTTTCTGCCATAAGGCAGAAACATCAATCATTATCAATTATCCATTATCAATTATACATTTGTTTTTTTGAATTTCCTCTCTCCATTTACGTACGTTTCAAGAACAGTAATATCTTTTATATCATCAGCAGGAATTTCAAGGATATCATGGGATATAACAATGAAATCTGCAAATTTACCAGTGGATAAAGTTCCTTTTTTATTCTCTTCAAAATTACTGTAAGCAGGTTCTAGTGTATAGCTTTTTAGTGCTTCTTCCACTGAAATACATTCATGTGTATTCCAGCCTTCAGAAGGGCTTCCTTTTAAATCTTTTCTTGTAACAGCAGCGTAAATACCTTCAAATGGATTAAAGCTTTCAATAGGGGCATCCGAACTGAATACAGTATGTATTGAATTAGAGAGCATTGATCTCCAAGCGTAACTTGTTTCTGCTCTTTTTTTACCAACTGCTTTTTCAACTATTGGATAATCAGTCATAACAAATGAGGGTTGAACATTAGCAATAATATTCTTACTTTGGAATCTTTTTAATAGATTCTCGTTTGTGAATTGACAATGTATTATGCTGAAACGAAGATCTTTATTAGAAGAGTCATATATACCCTCATAAACATTAAGGAGTTCTCTCATTGCTCTATCACCTATTGCATGAGCACATATCTGGAAACCATTATCGTGTCCTTTATGAATAAGTTCGTTCAAAGATTTGTCATTATGTATTGAAACACCTTTAGTTTTTGTATCACTATATTCGTCTTCCATTGCAGCTGTTCTCCCACCAAGAGAGCCATCTTGGAACAACTTCATAGGTCCTATTTTAAAGAAATCATCCCCATATCCAGTTTTTAAATTCATTCTCTTACAAGTATCAAAACTTTCATTATCAGGAAGATACATCTGTTGAACAATCCTAATAGGAAGTAAATCTTCATTCTTTAACTCTTCATAAGCTTCTATGGTATTTTCTATTGAACCACTCTGCCATATATCCTCAGTGCTCATAGATGTTAATCCAACTGAGAGAGCGTCAATAAATGCAGAACTAAGAAGTGTTTTGATTTTTTCTTTGCTCATGGGTTGAAGGTATTCAAGTGCGGAATTAAGGGCATTCTCCCTTAGTACACCTGTTGGTTCTCCATTTTCTCTATCTATGATTCCTCCATCAGGATCAGGAGTGTTTCTATCAATATTAAGTTTTTTCAATGCTAATGAGTTAGTAACACCTATGTGACCACAAGCTCTAGAAAAATAAATAGGATGAGTTTTTGATATTTTATCTAAATCATAACGACTGGGAAGAGTAGGGGTATCCCAAAAATTCTCGTTCCATCCTCTTGATACAATCCATTCGCCATCTTCTATTGATCTTTCTTTAATAAAGTTCTTCACAGTATCAATTAGATTATCAATGGAAGTAACCTTTGTTAAATCCACAGAATTCTTTGTTATAGCATAGCTAAGAAAATGCAAATGAGCATCATTGAATCCAGGTAAAACTGTCTTTCCACCTAAATCAACTACCTCTTCACAATCTTCCTTTAATTCAAGAATTAAATCATCATTTCCAATTGCAGAAAAAAGACCGTTTTTCACCTTGAAAGCTGAAGCAATTTTAAGTTTATCATCTAAAGTAACTACTTTTCCGTTAATAAAAATAGACATAACAAATTCCCCTTTCTCTCATTTGAAACACCAAATAGTGTATGAATATATTATATCAGTATAGTAGATGGAGATAAATAGAAGACTTAAGAATAGTAGGTAAAATGAGTATATTCAAAGAGTGTGTGATTTGATATACTAATAATACCAGGTTATCTAATATTTACATTAAGAAAAACAGTTGCTTTATTTAAGGTGGTGATTCTATGTATTCAAATAATAAATTTCTAATAGCAATTAGATACTTAAGTATTATGTTTATAGTATTATCAATAATTTTATATCCAGGAGATAAATTCCAGATTACATTATTTAATATTAGTATTTTTATTATATTTTTAATAGTAGGGCAGCTGAGATTCTTTTATTTTTACGAAAAACCATTACTGGTAGTAATAACACTTATAGTAGAAGCTTTTATAGCTATAAAGTTAAATGATATATTTGGTGGAATATATTTCTTATACTTTACAAATATAGTTTTAGATAGTTCTATTTTATTATGTAGAAGATATAGTATAGGCATATTTATTATGGTAACTACTTATATTGGTTTATCCTTTTCAAATCACTTAATCAAGGATAAATTTCAAACCATCATAGTGTTATTTTTTATTGGAATATTAGGTATATATATAAAAGAGGAAGTACATAGGAAAACTGAAGCGCAGAAGCTATATGATAAACTAAGAGTTTCGCAAGAAAGTTTAAAGAAAGCTAATGAAGAACTAGAGTCTTATTCTAATACTATAGAAGAAGTAACATTATTAAGAGAAAGAAATAGGCTTTCAAGAGAACTTCATGATAGTGTTGGGCACTCATTTTCAGCTATAATATTTCAACTAGGTGCCATAGAAAAGTTAATATCAAGTAGTCCAGAAAAAGCAAGTGCTATGACACAAAATATAACAACATATTGTCAAAAAAGTCTTCAAGAATTACGTCTTATGGTTAGAGATTTAAAACCAAAAACTCTTGAGACATATGAAGGGTTACTGGCTATTGAGGAGTTGGTTAGAAATTTTAAGAAGATTACATCCATAGATGTAAACCTAAGAGTTTCAAAGAAAAAGTACAACCTTAACTCTGATCAATGTACTGTATTGTATAGAGTGGTACAAGAGTTCATGACTAATTCTGTAAAACATGGATATGCATCCTTAATAAATATAAACGTGACCTTTAATGAAAATGAAGTATATATTAATTTAAAAGATAACGGAGTAGGGTGCTCAAATATTAATAAGAGCTTTGGGTTACAAGGCGTTCAAGAGAGAATAACATCTGTGAAAGGTGAAGTATCGCTTTATAGTGAGAAAAATAAAGGCTTTGAACTTATAGCAACTATACCAAAAGGGATTTAAAATGATGGGGGAAGGAATCATGGAGAAAATTAAGGTTTTAATAACAGATGATGAGAAGTTAATTAGTGAGGGGTTAAGTATTATACTAAATACATATGAAGATATTGAGGTTGTAGGAACTGCATGTAATGGTAGGAAGGCACTTGAGAAGTGTGGAGAAATAGATGTAGATATTGTACTTATGGATATAAGGATGCCTATTTGTGATGGTGTTATGGGTACTAAGCTTATAAAGGAACAATATTCTAAGGTAAAAGTATTAATATTGACTACCTTTAAGGATACAGAATATATTTTTGATGCTATGAAGTATGGAGCATCAGGATATCTTTTAAAGGAGAGTTCCTATGATTTAATATATGAAGGGATAAAATCCACATACAAAGGAAATGTGGTTGTACATCCAGACATAGCTAATAGTCTTGTAAAACAACAAAGGGATGACAAGAGTACCAAAGATGAGGTTAAGGAAAAATATTCTTTAACAAAAAGGGAAATGACTATTATTCAGGAGATAGGGAATGGATTGTCCAATAGGGAAATAGCAGAAATATTATTTTTAACAGAGGGCACTATAAAAAATAACATTAGTAACATATTGAGTAAGCTTAACTTAAGAGATAGAACGCAAGTGGCAATCTTTGCTGTTAAGAATAACCTTTCAACAAATTAAAAACCATTACTTTAGAAATGACTAAAGTAATGGTTTTTTTGTAGAGTGATTACTTAAGACATTATTCATACTACCATTAATTTCATATAATTAATTTAAGATGTAAACAAAAAGATATAAAAGGAGAATTCGCATGAGTTATATAGAAATAAAAAATTTAACAAAGAGATTTAATGATAATTTAGCACTTGATAATGTTTCGTTTAATATTGAAAAGGGACAAATATTTGGATTGCTTGGTCCTAATGGAGCAGGTAAATCTACATTAATAAATATAATGTGTGGTCTATTAAAGGGAAGTAACGGTGATATATTAATTGATAGTAATTCAGTACAAAAAAATTCATTAAAGACAAAAGAGTATATTGGATTTGTACCTCAAGAAATAGTTTTACATCAGAAACTATCTCTTTTAGATAATTTAAAGTATTGGGGAGAAATGTATGGCTTAAAAGGAAAGTTATTAAAGGAAAGAATGGAGGAAGCTTTAGAACTAACTGGTTTAAAGGAAAGAAAGAAAGATAAGGTTAAAACTTTCTCAGGTGGTATGAAAAGGAGATTGAATATTGCATGTGCAATAATGCACCATCCAAAGATTCTTATTATGGACGAACCAACTGTTGGAATTGATCCACAGTCAAGAAATCACATCCTGGAGTTTACAAAGAAGATGAATAAAGAATATGGAACTACAATAATCTATACAAGTCATTACATGGAGGAAGTAGAGCAAATTTGCAATGATATAGCTATTATAGATATGGGAAATGTAATAGCAAATGGAACTAAGAAAGAAATTAAAAGATTAGTATCAAATGAAAATAATATAGAAGTTGTAATTGAAGATTTTAATGAAAGTGTAGTTTTAATTTTAAAAGAAATTAAGGGAATAAAGGATTGCTTCTATGATGAAAAAAACAAAACTTTAAATGTTGTTGTTATAGAAGATGGATATAGTATGGAGGATATTATGAAAGAGTTAATGAATTCAAAGGTGAAGATTAAATCAATATCAATAATTGAACCTAATCTTGAGTCAGTATTTTTAAGTCTTACTGGTAAGAAACTTAGAGATTAAGGTATAGGGGGAAGAGTCATGGGTAAGATTAAAGGAATTATTGTAAATGATGTAAAAATATTTTTTTCAAATATAAAGAGTAATATTCTACTATTTATCATATTTCCTGTATTGTTAAGTCATTTATATGGTGCATTTAATGAAAAAGTATTTGAGCCTGATAGAACCATAGAAAGATTTAATGTTTATGTAAATGATGAGGATAATAGTAGCTTGTCAAAGAATCTTAAAGAAGTATTAACCTATGAAGGAATTAATGAGGTAATTGAAATAGCGTCAAAGGAAGAAAGTATAGTTGCTATAAATATACCAAATGGATTTGAAGAAAGTCTATACACAGGAGAAAATACTACAGTTCAATTGGAAAAGTTAGACAAAGATGCGGAGATTCAGAGTTCTATTGTAAAATCAATAGTAGAAAACTATGTGGAATATAATACTTCATATAAACAAATTTTAAATAGCATAAATGATTCACAGTTGTTAGATAAAGAAAAAGAAGAGGTTATAAATGAATATTCTCAATATTTAAGTGCTTTTTATGAGGGTGAAGTTCTTCAAGTTAATAATATAGATAAAATAATAACATTAACTTCTCACCAATATTTTTCAGGAGCTATATTAGCTTTTATAACACTTTTGATGATTTTTGAGTTAGCACGAAGATTTATAAAAGAAAAAGAAGATGGAACATTAAAAAGATTATATTCAACTAATATAAGAAAAAGTCAGATATTTGCGGGTAAATTCATATTCAATTTTTTTCTTTGTTTCATGTTAATAAGTGTATACGTCATTATTAAAAATGTAATGGTTTCAGGCTTTGAGGTAGATTTAGTACCCCTTGTTATTACAATATTAGTCCATAGTTTATTGATTTGTGGAATAGCATCATTAATGTCCTCATTTATAAAATCTACAAAGGTGGTAAATTTACTTACAGGAATATTAATACCTATATTTGGAATGTTAGGTGGGACATTTTTCAATATTGATAATGTGGGCGATGGTGTATTTTTCAAAATAGTTCCTAAATTAACACCCAATTATTGGATTCAGAGCATATATAATAAGTTAATGAGAGGTAACTGCTTACAGGAGTTATTAAGTATAATATTGGTTATCATTGGAGTTGGAATAATTACTTCACTTATTGCATTTATGAAACTGAAAATATCTATGGAGGATTAGCTATGAAATTATTTAAAATAGGGCTCATTGAATTTAAAAGAATTATTAAAAATAAATTAAACATTATTATATTATTTGTAATACCTATGACAGTAATGATAGGTTTAGCATTTTTTATGAGTGATAAACCTATAAAGAATAATATATTACTTGTTAATGAAGATAAAGGGGTTCTTGGGCAAGCATTTAAGGAAAAGCTTATTAGTGAAGGGGTAGCTAATGTAAAGATTAAAGATAGAGAAGACGCGAATGAATTAGTAGGAAAAGGTTATTATGATATAGCGTATGTTATTCCAGAGAATTTTTCTAAATTATTAGAAGAAAAAGAAGTTCCCAAAATTGAAATGTTAAAAAAGTCTAATACAAATAATACATTTGCATTAGATAATAAAATATTGCGATTATTAAAGAATTTTTCTATAAGCTATAAGTTAGAAGAAGATAAATTAGACAATAAAGCATTTGAAGAAGAACAATCGGTTCTAGTCGTTACTGAAAAAAAAGATAATAGCAGACTTCCTATAAAAACTTACTTGATGATTACTTTATTATTAAACTTTGCTATGTATTGTTCCATAAATGTATGCACAGAACTCATGGACCTTAAAAGACAAAAGATATTCACTAGAAATCTATCAACTCCAAATAAGAGTTCACATGTAGTAGTAGGAGTGCTACTGGGACTACTAATGATGCAAGGAATATCTTATTTGGTAATAATAGTAATACAAAAATATTTATTAGGTATAAGCATAGACACAAATATAATTACTTACTTTGTAAATATTTTATCTATAGCATTAGCATCAATGTGTCTTGGAGTAATGGTTTCAAGATTTACAGATAATGAAGGTATAGGTACAATGGTAACAAATATATTCGCAACAGCTACAGGATTCTTAAGTGGTACTTTTATACCTTTGTATTTTATGCCTGAAGTGTTAAGAGGATTTGCTAAAATAACACCACAATATTGGGTGTTTAAGGGTATAACAGAAGGAAGTATATTCCCTAATATATTAGTTCCTCTATTATTTGCAGCTTTGTTCGTAACTGCTGGAACATTTAGGTTTATTAATCATAAAAGCGCTTAGAAAAATTTACTTTCTTCATCAATGACTTTGTATAGATTTCTATTCCCGTGGGTGTATTATATTGTGGTTGAGTAAATATCAACTAGCCATTGTTAGTAAGTCTTATAAGGTTAAGGTATAATTGTATTATGAACAGTCGACGGTTCACCAATAAGAAAGGAGTGAACATATGAATATAAAGATTTGTAAAAATATCGCAAAACTGCGAAAAGAAAATAAAATGACTCAGGCACAAGTTGCAGAATATTTAGGTGTATCACCGCAGGCTGTTTCTAAATGGGAACAAGAAGCAGCAATACCTGATGTTTATCTCATCCCGAAAATTGCTTTTTTCTTCAATGTATCAATAGATACTTTATTTGGTACTTCAAATATTGATACTACAGATTTGTTGGTCAGCAAGTATTCTACTGTAAGAAATGAAAAGAATTACAAAGAGGCTAAAGAAGCAGTAGAAACACTTTTAGATATGAATGGTGAAGATATGAAAGCTTTGGGATTATTGTGTCATCTTGAATATCAACGAGCTTTAGAATTTTTATTAAAAAGTAAGGCATCTTGTGAAAATTTACTAAAAGCATGAGATGGGAAAGATAAAAACTGGAGGAAACGTGCAAAAATTCAGTTGATGCGTATTGATGCTATGCTAGGTAACTATAGTTTTATTGAAGATTATATGAAGAAATTTGAAATAACAAAATCAGTAGATGACTTTAATTATCTATTAGTTGCACTTGGAGAAAGACATCAATATGAAGAGATACGCAGATGGGGTGATGATTATATTGAAACATTCAGTATAGAAGAACAAGGTATGATTTATCCTAATTTAATGGAGGCTGCTTTGGTAATTGAAGATATAGAGTATGCAAAAATATGTTTTAATAAAATTGTAGAAAATAATGAAGATAAGTATCAGATTTTTAATGCATGGTGGTTATTATGGAAACTTTATAAGAAGTTAGGAAATACAAAAGAAACAGAAATTTGTAGATTAGAGCTGCTTAGACAGTTACCATCACAAGGGCTCAATGCCTTTTCTTTTGAAAATATCAAAAATCATTTAAATGGTATTGGAGAAAAACCGATAACTATTCTTTAGCTTGTTAGGCTGACTATTTCTACGAAACGATCTATTAGTATGTGTATTAAATGTAAGTGCAGAGTGATATATTGATATCATAGTAAAAGAACTTAAAGGAATAGAATTTCCGATAAGTTCTTTTTTATTTATTATATATAGGATAATGTTTCAATTTCACTAACAAGCACTTTGCCTGATATAATGTAGTTTCTGCCCTAAAGCAGAAACATCCATCATTCTCAATTCTCCATTATCCATTCTCAATTTGTTTTTATCTTTACGAACATCCGGTAGTAGAACCACATTCCAAGCAAACTTTACAAGTTCCGTTTCTAACTAGTTTGTTACTTGAGCAATTTGGACATAATTCAGTATATATTCTCTCGCCAGTTTGTTCAGTATTATTTAAAGAAGATGTAGCAATACTGTCGGTTGCACTATAAGCGTTTATTGTTTCAGGTTTAACCTGGCAGCGAGAGTAATCATCTAACTCAATATCTATGACCTTACTTATAAGATCAGATATTGAACTAACATATTTAATGTATGGATGTTTTTGAACATAACCATGAGGTTCGTATTTCTGAGCACGTAACATTTTTGCTATATCTCTTGGGTGCACATGGTGTTGTAACATAACAGAGATACTCTTTGAAAGTGAATTCAATAATCCTGTTATTATTGTTCCTTCTCTATCAGTAGTGATGTATATTTCACATATTTCCCCATCAGGACGGCGATTTACAGTGGTATATATTTTAACATCATCTATTTGAGCTGGATGTGTTGTTCCTGTGCGAATACCTGAAGGTTTATCTCTCATTGTAAATTTTGAAGCTTGTTGATCGTATACCTTCTGAAGAAGTTCTTTATAAGTCAATTCTTCAAGAGAACGTTCTCTTCCATCAGTAAGCTGTGAGTTGAGAGGCTGACTTGCCTTTGACCCATCACGGTAAAGAGATATTCCTTTTACTCCAAGTTTCCAAGATGTTAGTGTAACATTTTTAAAATCATCTATTGTTGCATTTGAAGGAAGATTTACGGTTTTAGATATAGCTCCAGAAATAAGAGGAGTTAAAGCTGCTACCATAAACACATGTCCTGAATAATGTATAAATCGCTCTCCGCTTCCACAGTTATTAGCAGTATCGAAAATAGGTAGATGTTCTTTTTTTAGGTGAGGAGCACCTTCAATTTTACCGTCAATTATTTTCTCATATTCATATCCTTCTTCTTTTACAGTTTCAACTCTAGTTATATAGTTCATTATATCCTGTACTTCATTATCACCATAGCCAAGTTTTTTTAAAGCAGGTTCTATTACTGGATTGGCTATGGTCATATATCCACCACCAGAAAGTTTTTTATATACAATGTGACCGAAGAATGGTTCTATAGATGTTGAACCACAATCCATTGCAAAAGAAACAGTACCTGTTGGTGCAATCACTGAAACTTGTGCATTTCTAAAACCATTAGTTTTACCAGATTTATATGCATCATTCCAACACTCTTTAAGAGTAGAGGAAAGATTAGAATGATTTAAGCCTATCAATAAATCATGATCAGGTTTAAGTGGTGTATAGTGGAGATCTAAGTAAGGCTCATTTTGAGCGCCAGCCACAATACAATGATTCTTTATAACTCTTAGCATTGACTTTTTGTTTATATTATATTTTTCAAAAGGAGACAATTTTTTAGCCATTAAAGATGAAACAAAATAAGAATGACCAGTTAATATTCCTATTAAGGCAGAAGAAATTGATCTTGCTTCAGCTGAGTTATATGGAAGTCCCATCATCATCAATAAAGAAGCTAGATTGGATATTCCCAGACCTGTTGTTCTGAACATATGAGTGTTAAGAGCAATGTCTTCTGTTGGGAAATGTCCCCAGTGTACTGAAGCTTCTAAGGCTAACTGAATTAGTCCTACTAAGTGTTTATAATCATCTATTAAGAATGAATCACTTTTTTCATCATAAAACTTAATTAAATTTATAGAAGCAAGATTACACGCACTATCATCAAGGAAAGCATATTCACCGCAAGGGTTTGTGCTGTTGATTCTATTATGTTTTGCATTATACTCTCCATCTGAACCATGAGGACAGGTATGCCAAGCGTTAAATGTATCATCAAACTGAGGTGCGGGATCAGCGCATTTCCAAGAAGATTCATTAAAAGTATCCCATAGAGAAGAAACTTTAACCTTCTTATCAACAGTATTATCTACTCTTCCGGCTAGTAATAATTCAGAATCAGGATTCTGAGTTAGATTTTCAACTTTCTTCATAAACTCATCAGAGAGTCTAACTGAGTTGTTACCATTCTGTCCTGATACTGTATCATAGGCTTCTCCTTCGAAGCCCATATCATAACCCATTTTACCTAGAGCACGAACCTTATCTTCTTCTTTCGCTTTCCAGGTAATATAATCTAAAATTTCAGGATGGTCAATATCTAAACAAAGCATTTTTGCTGCTCGACGAGTAGTACCACCTGATTTTATTGCTCCTGCATTCTTATCTAACCCTTTTAAGAAGCTCATAAGACCTGAAGATATTCCTCCACTTGATAGAAGTTCTCCTTTTGCTCTTATAGGGGAAAAATTAGTACCTGTACCTGAGCCACCTTTGAACAGTTTAGTTTCAGTTACATACTGTTCTGAGATGGAATGAGGTCCTAGTAATTTATCTTGTATTGAAAGAATAAAACATGCTGAAGCTTGTGTACGTGTATAAAAATCTTCAGTCTCAACAACTTTCTTAGAATCTATATCATAATAATATCCTGTAGCGGAGCCTTTAATTCCATAGGATAATTTAAGTCCTGTATTAAACCACTGTGGTGAGTTCGGTGCAAACATTTGAGATAGTAATGCAAAAACAAGTTCATCATAAAAAATATTTGCATGTTCCTCAGTCTCAATTAAACCCTCATTTTTAAGGGATTCCATCCAAAAGTTAACAAGTCTATGAACAACCTGTTTCAAACTATTCTCGTAATTTTGAGAACCAGGTATACCACTTTTTCTAAAGTATTTTGAAGCAATAATATCACATGCGTTTTGAGAATAATGAACAGGAAATTCTAAATCCGTCATATGTACTAAAGTATCACCAGTTTTATAATCCGTTAACTTAACATTAACTTTTTTCCATTGAAATAAATCATATACATCCTTGCTGGTATCAGCCAGGAGCTCTTTTGTAAATCTTCTTTTGAAAATATCAGAAATATTTGAATGCATATAAGTACCCCTTTCAATAAAATACACAATATATAGTGTTGGACAAATTGAACAATACTATATATTGTATGCACTTATTAATTTAACATAAAAATATAATTTAGTAAATACTATTTTAGTATACATATTCTCTTATGATTTTCATGGAATTTGTTGAAATTGTGTGAAAAATAAGAGGTAGGTTTGATATAATGAATATATAGAAGTAGGATAAATATATTAGGTATAGATTTCTTGCATTAAAACTTATTTTATTTAAGAATTCGAAAAATAATATTGTATTTTATAAAGAAAAAATAGCAAAGAATAAGAATAAATATTGATACAAATTACTTTGATAAATTAAACTTTGAGGTAAGATATTTATATGTAAAAATGGAGGGTAAAGTATGATTAAAAAATATTTAGATAAGGAACCACTTATTGCACAAAATGCATTTTGTGCAGAAAATGCTACTTTAATAGGAGAAATAATTATAGAAAAGGATGCTAGTGTTTGGTTCAATACAGTTCTTAGGGCAGATAATGAACTAATTAAGATAGGGGAAGGGAGTAATATACAAGATAATTGTACTGTTCATGTTGATGAAGGATATTCTGTGGAAATAGGTAAAGGAGTAACTGTGGGACATAATGTAATATTGCATGGTTGTAAGGTTTGCGATAATTCATTAATTGGAATGGGAAGTATATTACTAGATGGTGTGGAAATAGGAGAAAATACTATAGTAGGCGCTGGAAGCTTAGTTACTTCAGGTAAAAAGATACCTTCAGGAGTACTGTGTCTAGGATCACCTGCAAAGGTAATAAGAGAACTAACACAAGAAGAAATTCAATCTATAGAACATTCAAGTAGTCATTATATAGATAAAAGTAAGAAATACATGGAATAATGAAATAAATTGGAACACTGAAACAAATTGGAACATTGAATAAAAAGGAAATGAAATAACTATTGTCGAATATTATTGATGAAGGACTGACTTTTTATCTGAGATTTCGTAGAAAGTAGTGAGAGGTGATTATAATGAATAAGAGTATTAGAAATAAATTATGTTGTTTTTCGGCAATTGTTTTTTTGTTTGGAGCGAGTTCACAATACGCATTGGGAAGTACTGTGAATAGCGAATATAGAGAAATAGTCGATGGAATTGAATATATAGAGAAAGAAATATTTAAAGGAAATAATTCTAAATATAGAGTTAATGAGTTAAGTATAGATTTAAATAATGAAGATGTAGGTGTGATATTTGCAAAAGAGAAACAGTATTCATTAGGAAAATCTGAACTATCAGAACATGTTAATGAGGCAATTGAACAAGGAAATAGAGTTGTAGCTGGGATAAATGGAGATTTCTTTAATGTAAAGGCAGGGGTAAGTGTTGGACCTCATGTAGAATATGGAGAGATTTTAACTTCTTTCACTTCAACAACAGATAGAAATAAATATCCTCTTATTGTACAAAGAAAGAACAATAAGGTTTCTATTGAAAAATTAGTCTTTAGTGGAGGATTAAAAGTTTTAAAAGGATATGGCGATTCGGATATTCCAGATGGTGTAATAGATGATAGTGAGATCTTAAAATACTCATTTGATTCAGTTAACAGATATGAAGAATTTGATGTTAATAGGTACAAAGTGAGCAACTATATGACTGTAACAACACCTAACTATAGTGAAGATAGAAGATTAAGAAAATCATCCTATGCACCAAATGAGATTCTTGTAGTGTTAAATAACGTAAAATCTCAATCAAGTGAGTTATTGGATAGTGGGTTAAAATTGGACAAGGAGTATAGAGGTGAGGTTGTAAGTATCGGAGGAAACGAAGATGGATATATACCTAAGAATGGAATTATAATAGCTGCAAGTGGTAATAAAGCTGAATGGCTTAAAGAGAATGTTGAAATTGGTGATCAAATAAGACTTAAAGCAAGTTTTGGAGATCAAGAGATTGAACGAATTATGGCTGCATATTCTTATTTAGTTGAAGATGGTAAAGGATATAGTGAAGAAAAATTAAAAGAAGCTGGATATCAAGGTGGACTTTTAACTTTGCAGAGATCAAGAACTGCTTTGGGGATTGATAAAAAAGGAAATTTAGTAGCGGTAACTGTAGAAGGTGGAACAGCTGCTAATGAATACTCAGATGGAGCATCTTTAAGTGAATTTGCACTCATATTGGAAGAGATGGGATTACAAACAGCTGTGAATTTAGATGGTGGAGGTTCTACAGAGATAACTTTAAAGAGTTATGCAGAAGAAGAATTTAAAATTATTAATAAACCTGAAGATGGTAAAGAAAGAAAAATAAGCAACTCATTACTTTTTACAACTAAAGATAATAAAAGTGATAAAAAGGTAGATTCAATTTCTTTAAAAGAACCCTTTGTTATACTGAAAAATTCATCAATCCCTTTAAATGTTAAGGCAGAAAATAAGTATGGATTTGAAGTGAATGTTGATGCAGCTGAGGTTAAGTGGAAGGTATCAGACTCCTCAAGTGAAATCGCAAATGGTATATTCAATGCTGGGAATGCCAATGGATTAGTTATGATTGAAGGTAAATATGACAACAAGAAAGCTGTTACATATGCAATAGTAATTGATGAGCTGGACAAAGTTGAGATAAATAGTGGATATGAGATGCATCTTAACAAAGGGGATGAATTTCAATTTAAGGCAATTGGTAAGAGTTCTTATTTGGGAGAAATAGAATTAAATAAAAACAATATAGAATGGAAGCTTAATGGGAAAATTGGTAAAATAGATGAGGCTGGTAAACTTATAACATCTAATAGTGGAATTGGTATTGTATCTTGCTCTGTAGGAGATAAAGTTACAGAGGTGAAAGTTAAAGTTGGACAAGACCATGCACTGATAGATGGTTTTGAAGAAAAGAAGTTTTATTATGATGTTGATGGATTTATGGGTGGAAAAGGAAGTGTATCTCAGGAAAAGGCATACAATGGAAATAATTCATTTAAGATAACCTATGACTATAGTAGCTGGAACAAAGAATATAATGGAACAATAAATCTAAAGATTAATGGACAAGAGAGCCCAAAAACATCATATGGAAGACCTGAATACATATCCGCAATGGTATATGGAGATGGAAAAGCACCGTGGATGAGGGCTAGTTTCACTGATGCTAATGGTGAAGAATTTATTGTGGATATGGCTTCTAATATTGATTGGAATGGGTGGCGTGAAGTAAGAGGCGAGATGCCAAGTGAAGTAGCTTTACCTATTAAATTAGAAAAAATATATTTTGTTGAAACACATAAAGAAATAGAGAAAAAATCTGGAGAAATCTTTATTGATGATATTATGTTTATCTATAAAGACGCATATAAGAATACTAAAAAAGAACTCACAACTAAAATAGAAGGAATATATCCATCAAATAATATGAGTATAAACAATAGAAAGTTCGCTATAAAAGCTAAGTTATATGATGAGGTCACTGCTATAGATCCATATTCTATTAAAGTGTTAGTAGATGGAGTAGAGGCAAGATTTTCTTATAATGAAAAATCTAAAGAATTGATAGCAGTTCCAGATAAGGTATTAAAAAATGGTGCACATATAATTACAATAAATGCTAAGAATATTTATGGTGAAAGTGCTAGAAGATTAAAGATTGATGTAAATGTAGAATAGGAGTAGAGAGATGTTTCAATTAAAAGGTATTGAAAAGATGAATGAAGAGCAAAAGATGAAATATATGATTAATAAGTTACAAGCACAGTTGAGCTCTGAAGAAGACGAATTAGCCAATATAAGCAATGCAACAGCTATAATTGATGCTATAATTGATAGAATTAACTGGGCAGGATTTTATTTTATTAAAAATGATGAGCTTGTACTTGGCCCTTTTCAAGGGTTACCAGCATGTAATAGGATACAGATAGGGAAGGGTGTATGTGGTACCGCAGTAGTGGAAAGAAAAGTTCAGAGAATTGCTGATGTTTGCAAGTTTCCAGGACATATTGCTTGTGATGCAGCATCTAAATCTGAAATAGTAATACCCTTAATTAAAGATGATATTGTGTATGGAGTGCTTGATATTGATAGTCCACAATTTGATAGATTCTCAGAATTAGAAGAAAAATATCTTGTGAAGTTCGTAGATCTTTTAAATGAATATGTTGATTGGAATAGAATAATATAGATTTCTTAATTGAAAACTTAACATATTAAGAAATTCAAAAGTAATATTTATGTTTAAAGAACAAATATCAAAGAACAAAGAACAAATCATGATACCTTTCACACGAGCTGAAAGCCTTTAATTTATAGAAAGTTGATTTTACTGAAAAAGCCCCCAAAAGGGGCTTTTTATTATTTTTATTAAAATTAAGATATTCTGAAGAATGAAGAATATCAACAATATTTGTTCTTTATTCTCTGTTCTTTTATCTCTGCTATTTAGATGTGCTTCGTTTAAATATCTTAATTATCTCATTAATGATAAGTGGTACTAATGATAGGAATATAACTGTCACTAATAGTGAGCCAGTTAAGAATTTAACCTTAAATATTGCTGCTAAAGGAGGTACTGAAATTACTATAAGTTGAAGAGCTAATCCTATTAACATTGAAAATATAAGGAACTTATTAGTAAATAAACCTACCTGGAATATTGATTTTTTACTATGTCTTAAGTTAAAACTATGAACTAGTTGAGACATACTTAAAACAACAAATGCCATTGTACGTCCAGTGATAAGTGCTTCAGATGGTATATTTTCAGGCATTAATGGGAAAATATTTGAAATACCCATTGTATGTTTTATACCAATCATAAATGCAATTAAGGTTAAGATACCAATAATAAAGCCATTTAGGAATATAAATGGACCTGTACCTTTAAATAAACTCTCCTTTGGATTACGAGGAGTGTCTTTCATAACATCTCTATCACCAGGGTCTACTCCTAAAGCAAGAGCTGGCAATGTATCAGTTACAAGATTAACCCATAGTATGTGAATTGGTATTAATGGAGCAAACCAACCCATAATAATTGCTAAGAATAAAGCAATTATTTCCCCTATATTACAAGAAAGCAAGAAGGCAATTGTCTTTTTAATATTTGTATAAATATTACGTCCTTCTTCTACGGCTCTAACTATTGTTGAAAAGTTATCATCAGTTAAAATCATATCAGAAGCATCTTTAGAAACATCTGTACCAGTTATACCCATGGCAACACCTATATCTGCCATTCTAAGAGAGGGAGCATCGTTAACACCATCACCAGTCATTGAGACAATATTTCCTTTTGACTTAAGTGCTTTTACAATTTTAACCTTATGCTCAGGAGATACACGAGCAAATACTCTTAATGAATCAATCTTTGAATTTAACTCTTCCTGAGATAATTTATCAAGTGTTAATCCATCGATTGTCTCATCTATTGAAGTGGCGATACCTAATGCTTCAGCTATAGCAAAAGCCGTGTTTTTATGATCACCAGTAATCATAACAGTTTTTATTCCACTTTCCTTACAAACCTTAATAGAGTCCTTAACCTCTTCACGAGGAGGATCAATCATACCTACCATACCTATAAAAGTTAAGTTTGTTTCTAAATCTGAAATGTTGATATCTTTGCTAGGAATGACCTTATATGCTGATGCTATGACTCTCAATGCTTCATCAGACATATTATTAGATTTAGAAAGAATTTCTTCTTTTAATTCAGGTGTAAATTCTATAGCTTTATCATCAATAAGTATCTCATTACAGAGATTTAAAAGGTTATCTAATGCTCCTTTTGTCATAACATAATACTCATTATTATATTCATTCACAGTTGTCATTAATTTTCTGTCTGAATCAAAAGGAATCTCATCTATTCTTTTATGAACTTTTTCAATTTCATCTTTAAAAATATTGTACTTAAAGCCAGCTTCTAAAAGCGCAATTTCAGTAGGATCTCCAGTAGAATTATTCTTATCAAAAGTAGCATCATTATTTAAAACCATATTCTCAAGAAGTAATAAATCTGTTGCATTATTTTTTGAAAGTTCATCTAAAGTTCCAAATCTGTTATTACAGTAGAATTTGGTTACTGTCATCTTGTTCTGAGTTAATGTTCCAGTTTTATCAGAACATATAATTGAAACGGATCCTAAGGTTTCAACAGCTGGTAATTTACGTATAATTGCATTCTCTTTGATCATTTTTTGAACACCCATAGCCAACACAATTGTAACAACTGCAACTAATCCCTCGGGGATTGCTGCTACAGCCAGTGAAATTGAAATCATGAACATATCAAAGACATCTCTGCCCTGTAACATACCAACAACAAAAATTAGAGCACATACGCTTAATGCAAGGAAACCTAATAGTTTGCCAACCTGATCAAGTTTTTTCTGAAGAGGGGTTTTGGTATCGATATCTTCATGAAGAAGCTTAGCTATCTTACCTATTTCTGTATCCATACCAGTACCTACAGCAATACCTACACCTCTACCATATGTAGCGAGAGTAGACATGAAAGCCATATTCTTTTGATCACCTAAAGGTATTTTTTCATTATCTGAAATAACTTTAGAGCTTTTTTCAACGGGTACTGATTCTCCGGTAAGTGCTGACTCTTCTATCATTAGATTAGCAGATTCTAAGATTCTCATGTCGCAAGGTATAAATCTTCCAGCGTCAATTACAATAATATCTCCTGGTACAACTTCCTCAGAGGAAATTTCTTTTAAAGTACCATCTCTTTTAACAAGAGCTTTAGGAGTTGAGAGTTTCTTTAAAGCTTCTAATGATTTTTCTGCTTTATTTTCCTGTACTACTCCAATTATTGCATTTATAATTATAACAATTCCAATAATAATTGAATCAGTTAACTCTCCTAACAGTCCAGACACTATTGCAGCGCCTAATAGAATATAAATCATCACATCGTTAATTTGCTCAAAAAACATACGTATCATTGTTTTTTTCTTTTTTTCTTTTAATTTGTTATAACCATACTTTTCAAAACGGTTTTTTACTTCATTGCTAGATAAACCATTTACCAAGTTGCTATTCAATTCTTTAGTAATTTCAGTAACATCTTTATTGAACCACATGCTATCACTCCTTTAAATCACTTAAATCTATTATTTGTTTATCTTTAGATTTTAAACTTTTACATGCTTATCATTACGAAAATTAATTTACACTTGTCTAAAATCTCAGTGAATTAATGAGTTATGGACAAGTATAAATTAAGATTTGAGTTGAAAACCATTAAAAGTTATGATTTATCGTTAGTATATGAAATAGAATTGACTAGCATACTAGCTAGTTATTTTATAGAATAGGCTTTAGTATAATATTATGCCTAATGTAGCAGAAATTAGTATAACTAATATTGGATGAGCCTTTTTAAATAGCAAGAATAACGAGATTGAAGCAATAATTAAGCCGGATATATCGCTATAGCTTGTGTATGAAAGTTTAATGAAAACTGAAAATATTAAAGCTATTATTGCGGGTCTCATACCTAACAATGAAGCTTTTAGTAGTTTGGAATCTTTAAATTTTGAAACAAAATGATGTAATATAGAAACCAATATAAAAGAAGTAAGTACTACACCAGAGGTTGCTGCAATGGAGCCAATAACACCAGCTGAGGTGAAGCCTACAAAGGTTGCTGAATTAATGGCTATGGGACCTGGGGTCATTTGAGAAATACCAATAATGTCAATAAAGGTCTCTTTGGAAATCCAATGATAATTTGTTACAACTTCTCTTTCAATAAGAGGTAGCATTGCCATACCACCACCAAAAGCGAAGGTTCCAATTTTCCAAAATACTAAGAATAATTTTAATAATATATCCATTTATTATACCTTCTTCCTAAAAAATATAATGCCGCAAAAAATTGAGAAAATAATCAAAAAAATAGGATGTAAATTAAAATAGAGTAAAAGAAAAATTGAAATAACCATAATTGATAAAGTTGGAATGTTCTTTTTTAGTGATTTGCTTAAAGATATTATGGCAAATAACACTAACATAGGTACAGCAGCTTTAATTCCATTGAAACCTTGAATAACAATTGGATTATCTCTAAACTTCATAAATAAAATTGAAATAATAATTATTATACAGAAGGACGGAATAACTACACCAAGTAATGCAAGAATTGCCCCTAGTACTCCACAAATTTTATAACCAACAAATAAAGATGAATTAACGGCCAAAGCACCAGGTAAACTTTGTGATAACACTATAATATCTACAAAATCATCTTTAGAAATCCACCCTTTATTATCAACGAATTCTTTTTCAATGAGAGGTATCATTGCATACCCACCACCGAAAGTGAAGGCACCAATCTTAAAAAAACAAAAAAACATCTGAAAAATCTGTCTCATAATTTTCCTCCATAAAGTTATATTACAACAAACCCCATGCCAAAGAACATGGGGGGATTTTTTTAATGCTGAAAATGTTTCATCAAAGATGAAGCATTTTCAGTAAGGAACAACAAAATTAAAATTTCACGGAGTGAAATGTCAATCATTCTCAATTATCCATTAATGCACGCGAAGCGGGCATATTACTGCCATGTGTTATAACTAGCATCAGAAGGCATTCTTAAATCGCCTCGTGGAGATAAACTTATAGTACCAACTTTAGGACCATCAGGGAGAGTTGAACGTTTAAATTGAGAATTGAAGAATCTCTTAATAAACTTATCTAGCCACATTGTTATTTGATCAGGCGCATAATCTTCTTTAAATGCATGTTTTGCTAAGAATAAAATTTTTTCATAAGATGCTCCACTTTTCATGAAATGGTAAAGGAAGAAATCATGAAGTTCGTAAGGTCCTACAATATCTTCAGTTTTTTGAGATATATTACCTTCAGCATCTTTAGGTAATAGTTCAGGACTCACAGGTGTATTGTTTATATCGTACAGTACAGTCTTTATAGTTTCAGAAACTTCATAATCAGCAACATATTGAACTAAAAATCTAACAAGAGTTTTTGGTATAGAACAGTTCACTGAGTACATTGACATATGATCTCCATTGAAAGTGCACCAGCCTAAGGCTAATTCAGATAAGTCACCTGTTCCAACCAAAATTCCACCTTCTTTGTTAGCTAGGTCCATCAATATTTGAGTTCTTTCTCTAGCTTGAACGTTCTCATATGTTACATCATGTATATCTACAGAATGACCAATGTCTTTAAAGTGTTGAAGGCAAGCATCTACAATGCTTATCTCTCTGAAATCACAGCCTAGGTTGTTGCATAAAGACACAGCATTGTTGTATGTTCTATCAGTAGTTCCGAATCCTGGCATTGTAACTGTAATTATATTTTCTCTAGGTATGTTCAACATATCAAAAGTTTTTATTATAACCAGTAAGGCAAGAGTTGAATCAAGTCCCCCAGAAATACCTACTACTGCTTTCTTAAGATTAGTATGAGTAAGTCGTTTAGCTAAGGCATTTTTTTGAATGTTGAAAATCTCTTTGCATCTAGTTTCAGTCTCGTTTTTATTGTTAGGCACAAAAGGATGTTTCGCAATATATCTATCAAAAGAAGTAATTGCCTTATTATTTAAAGTGAATTCAATAGTTCTACATTGGTAGGGGCAAGTTTTTAAACTATCTCTGAAACTCATATTTCTTATTCTTTCTCCGTTTAATTTACTAACATCAATTATGGAGGTTATAACTTCATTATCTCTTTGAAATCTTTCGTTTTCTTTCAATATACTACCATTTTCACTTATTAATAAATGACCGCCGAATAATAAATCAGTAGTTGACTCATGAACGCCTGCAGAAGAGAAGATGTAAGAACAAAGTCCTCTTGCGCTTTGATTGCTTACTAATGAACGTCTATAATCAGATTTACTTACAAGTTCATTAGAGGCAGAAAGGTTACATATGATATTTGCGCCTTGAAGGGCAAGGTAACTACTTGGAGGAATTGTAACCCATAAATCCTCGCAAATTTCAATTCCGAAAACAAAAGTATCGCATTTGAAAAGTAAATCCACCCCAAAAGGTATATTCTTTTGAAATGATAGGTTTATTTCTCTGTTAACAACCTCAAAACCTTCAGTGAACCATCTTTTTTCATAGAACTCACTATAGTTAGGTATATAACTTTTAGGAACTATACCTAGTATTTTACCTTTGTATATGGCAACACCACAATTATATAAACAAGAGTGGTGCAAAATTGGAGCACCAACTATGATTAGCATTTCTTTAGAAATTGAAAAATCACACAAATCCTTAAGGGCTTCAGTTGAAGCTTTAAGTAGTTGATTATGCAAAAATAAATCACTACATGTATATGAAGTGATAGATAATTCAGGAAAAACACATACTTTAGAACCATCTTCATGAGCCATATTTATACAATTTTTTATATTTTCTAAATTAAATGCTATATCAGATACATTGGTCTTTGGGCAAGCTGAAGAAACTTTAATAAAAGAATTTTTCATATGCAACGATCCTTTCTTAGTTAATTTGATTATATAAGGCATATTTAAATAAATAACTACTCTTACTCCAAAAATTCAAAAATTATTAATAAAAATATAATCTAACATATTATTCATTATTTCAATTTTATGGTATAATATTATTGGACAATTATATTACAAATAATACCTTATTATTTTCTATATTAATAATATATTAACGCTTATATAGAGAATATTTGGAAAACAATACATAATTAAATCATTTAAATTTTATCATAAAACTCTTAAAAAGCAAACACGAGGTAGATGTTAATGAAAAATTGGAGTTTAAATCATTTGGAAGTAGAAGGAATAAAATGGCAAATATCGGGAGATGTTATTACAAATGCAAAAGTACCTGTAAGTAATAGGGATGGATTTAATTATTCTTCTAATGCTGTTAAAATTCCTAGAATATTCTATAGATTTATAGGAATAAAAGAAAATATTAATTCTTATAAGGCAGAACTGTTTAAAATTGACAAAGAATTATCTAAGTTTGGAGCATTATACGTAAGATTTGACAAGGGATTAAATAGAGAGATAAGTTTAGGGACTCTTGGAAAATTAGATAATGCTTGGAATAGGATATATGCATTAGGAGGAATAAATTCAAATACCATAATTGAGGAAATTGAAAAAGAAGGTTTAATACCTATTTTCAATAATAAAATTTTAGAATTACAAGTAAAAAATAACTTAAGAGGACTTTTAGAGTTTTATATAAGAAACAATGAAGATATTGAAAAATCAAAGATTAAATTGATTATAAATAATATTACTCATTGGCTAAATCTCTATTTCAAAAAACTTATAAAAGACTTTGATTATACATCTATTAATCCAAAGATATTATATTTTGGGGATATATCTATAGATGAGGTTATTTTTCTTAATTTTGTTTCAACACTTGGGGTAGATGTTTTATATTATAATCCTCAAGGGGATGAAAGTTTTGATAAGTTTGACCCTAATGGAATTTTTTCTACAGAGATTTTATATAATACTCGCGAAGCATTAGAACAATTTCCAAGGGAAGATACTGACAGATACAAAACATCAGCATATGAAGCAAAAGAATATATGAATAAGAGTCTATTTACAGATGAATCAGGGTTTTATAGACCTTGGCAGTTTGTTGAGTATGAGATTGAGAATGTTACTCTAAAGACAACTTATGAAGAAATAAAAATTTGGATAAAAGAGAATACACAATTCAGAGATGGATGGAAGATAGAAGGAAAGAAGTTGTTTATTCCTAATATTTTTGCAAAAATTTCTGGAACGCATAATGATTTAGAAGAATATTGGAGAGAAATATCCAAAATAATTGAGCTTAAGAATGTATTGTTCTATGATAAACTTCCTTTAAATAAAAAAGTTTTTCATATTGAATATAATAAGTTCTGTGATATCTATCCAAGAGGAGCTTATTCAGAATTTGATATTTATAAATTACTTAGAGCTCCATGGTGGAAATATAAGGATTTAAGGTTAGGGCTTCAAAGAAATATTGCTGAAAAAATTAAAGAAATAATAATTAATCCAGTAATTCAAAATATTGATGATGAGGAACTAAGAGATTTTCAAGTGTACCTTTTCTCAGTATTAATAAATTTAGAACCTAAAATAATGGAGTTGCTTCAGGGCTTCGATTATCCAGGGGAAGTTCCAAAAATAATCATATATAATAATGAAAAGAATGGTAATCTTACTTATGAAGATAGCATTATGCTTGCATTTTTGAATAAAATGGGAGTAGATATAATGATATTCAATCCATCTGGATATTCAGATATTGAAAGATTTATTAGCAAAACAGAATATGATAATCATACTCTAGAAAAAATGAGATTTAAACTTGATTATCAAAAAGCAACAGAAGAGAAGAAAGGATTTTTTAAGAAATTCTTTGGAAAATAGAAAGATAATGATAAGGAGAGATTAGAATGAGTGATGTACAAAACAATAATTCAGGAATAATTGAAGTGCAAGAAGTTAATCTTGAAAAAAAGGCTGTAGAATATCAAGTTCAGCTTAAAGAGTCTGAGGAGGTTAAAGCCCTTTCCACAACTATTAATTTTAAAGATGCGAATGCAGTACTTAATTTTGGTAATGAGCCAGCGGAAGAAGTATCAAAATTTGCTGATAATATTTTGAATAATATTAAAGCTACTAGTGCTCAAGGTACTAGTGTAATGATAAAACAGCTTACAGGTATAATGAATAAATTTGATAGAAATGATTTTGAGAAAGAAGAGAAAAAAGGATTTTTTGCTAAGATGTTTGGAAAAGGTGAAGACAAAATAGCAAAGATGATGAATAAATATAAGACAATAGGCGGAGAGATAGACGTAATATACACAGAAATAACTAAGTATAAAAAAGATCTTAATGATTCAAATTTAATGCTAGAACACATGTATGAGCAAAACTTTGAATACTATAAGGAATTAGAAAAATATATTGCTGCTGGAAATTTAATGGTTGAAAGAATTGAACAAGAAGAGATTCCTAAGATGGAACAATTAGCAGCAACAGGTGATCAAGTTGAAGTTATGAATTTGGAAAATGCAAAATCTTCATTAGAAATGTTAAAACAGAGAATTTATGATTTAGAAATGGGTAAAATGGTTGCATTGCAAACTGCTCCGCAAATAAAAATGATTCAAAAAGGAAATTATAGATTAGTTTCTAAAATACATTCTGCATTTGTAATTACTATACCAGTATTTAAAAATGGAATTATTCAAGCAATTGCTTTAAAGAGACAAAAGTTAGTTTCTGATTCTTTAAGTGAACTTGATAGGACAACTAATGAACTTCTAATGAAAAATGCTGAAAGTATTAAGAATCAAAGTATTGATATTGAGAGATTATCAGGTGGAAGTAGTGTGAAATTAGACACTCTTGAGAAGACTTGGCAAACAATCATGGAAGGTATTGATGAAACAAAGAGAATTCAAGAAGAAAATAATCAATTAAGAATTCAAGGTACTAAGAGAATTCAAGAGATGAATGGTGAAATGAAACAAAAACTTCTTAAATAATAAATATCAAAGAGCTTTAGTAATTTGCTAAAGTTCTTTATTTTATAAAGGGTATTTTTAGACATGGGGTGAAATAATGAAAAAAATCATACTAACAGGCGGAGGGACATCTGGTCATGTTAATCCAAATATAGCTTTAATACCAGAATTAAAAAATTTAAATTATGAAGTGCACTATGTGGGCACAGAAGAAGGTATTGAAAAAAAATTAATAAAAGAAATTAATATACCATTTCATAGTATAAGTGTGGGCAAATTAAGAAGATATTTTTCTATTAAAAATTTTACTGATGTTTTTAAAACCATTTTAGGTATTTTTAAATCTTTACATATTGTTAGAAAAATCAAGCCTAATGTTTTATTTAGTAAAGGAAGTTATGTATCTTTCCCTGTAGTGATCGCTTGTTGGATTTATAGAGTGCCAGTTATTATTCACGATTCGGATATATGTATAGGAGTAGCAAATAAAGTTGTTTTCCCATTTGCAAAAAAAATATGCTATTCATTTCCAGAAGCATCAGAAAAAATTCCTAAATCAAAAAGAATATTTACTGGTGTTCCTATTAGAGAATCAATAAAAAATGGGAGTGCTGATAAAGGATTTGAGATATGTAATTTTTCTAAGGAAAAACCAGTTATCTTAGTTATGGGGGGAAGTGTAGGTTCACGATTAATAAATTCTGCAATACGTGATAATTTACCTGAATTATTGGAGAACTATCAAATATGTCATTTATGTGGTAAAAATAAGTTAGACAAAGAACTCTCAAATATAGATGGATATGTGCAGTATGAATACGTAAATGAAGAGCTTGCCCATTTTTATAAAATGGCAGATATTATTGTAACTAGAGCAGGGGCAACAGTTGCAAATGAATTATTAGTTTTGAACAAACCAAGTTTGTTAATTCCGATGGAGGCAAGATTTACGAGAGATGATCAGATATTAAATGCTCAGTCTTTAAAAAAGAATGGATATAGCGAAGTATTATTGGAAAAAGATATGAGTAATGAACGAATATGTAAAGAAATAGATGATTTATATAGTAATAGAGAAAAGTATATAAGTAATATAAAATCAAGGAATAGTATTAATGCGGTTAAAGCTATTACTGATTTAATTGAAGCTTATTCAAAAAAATAAAAACTAATTGAATTAAAAGTTTAAATTAATAAAGCTATCCCTAAAGAAATAGGAATAGCTTTATTTCGTAAAATAAGAAAGATGCGAATTAACTTAACTACTTATTGCACTAATTTCGTTTGAATTAATATTGATTATTTATGATAATGTTCTAATTCTTCTGATGGATAAGCATTTGTCCAGTGATGTGGTTGTAACTCATTTAATGTCACAAACTTCAAGGTATTATCTGGAGTAGTAATACCAACCTTAACATCTGTACCCCAAAAACGCAATCTCTCTTGACAAACACCACATGGAGAAAGTATCTTAAAAGGACTGTTTTCATCATCTCTAACAACACACAAGCAATGGGTTACACGTACATTATATTTATGTGCTTCACACATTGCTCCTACTTCAATACATAAATCTACACTACTATTTGCTGTGTCAATTGAAACACTGGTAAAATATTGGTCATCTTCTGAATGGATTATCGCTACTCCACCCCAGCCTTTAGTATACCTTTTTGGAATAAATTCAATGGCTCTGCGATACATTTCCTGTTCTATTATGTTTTCCTGTTTCATTATTTCCTCCTATTATATTAATTAGTCTTATTTCATACAATTACGAAATTACTGTATTATTAAGATTTCTACATTATACAATAGAGTCCTTTAGTATCTGCATTTATTTTATATCTATAGGAATATTAAAGTTATAGAAAATAATGAGATGAAAGGGCGGAAAAAAAGGATATGAAGCTTGTTATAATTGGTGGAGATGCAGCAGGGATGAGTTGTGCATCAAAACTACGAAGGTTAAATGAGAATATAGAAATCAAGGTATTTGAAAAGACGAGAGTGGTTTCATATAGTGCTTGTGGAATTCCTTATTATATTGGAGGAGAATTTGATGATTGGAGAGATATGATTGTAAGAACACCTGAGGAATTTAGAGAAAGTAATATTCAGGTAGTTCTTAATCATGAGGTTGTAAAGGTTAATGTTGAAGAAAAATTCATATGTACCACTTGGGACAAATGCAAACAAGCAAGGGAAAACATTGTCAGATATTTTGAATGGAGATAAACATGAAATTCAAGGGATATTAGGGTCAACAGTTGTAAAAATAATTGATCTTCAAGTGGGGAAAACAGGATTAACGGAGAAAGAAGCAAAAGATAATAATATTGAGTATGGTGTAAGTTTTATAAAGTCAAAAACTGGTCCAGAATATTATCCCAAAAGTGAGGATATATATGTTAAAATTATATATAATCAGAATAATAGAACTATTATTGGAGGTCAGATAGCCGGTAAAAGTGAAGCTGGGATAAGGACAGATGTTATTGCTGCAGCTATATATAATAATATGACTGTTGAAGAAATAGGTATGCTTGATTTATGCTATGCTCCGCCATTCTCAAATGTATGGGATCCAATAAATCTTGCTGGTAAAAGAGGAAAATAAGAATAAGTATTAAGGGGTGTTTGAATGTTTAATGAAAGAATTGGAAAAGTGTGTAAACATATGGAGTCGCACGGGTTTAATGAGGTAATGATTACTTCACCAGCTTCAGTTTTTTATCTAACTGGAAAGTGGATTGAGCCTGGCGAGAGAATGATGGTTCTCGCTGTGAGTAAAGATGGAAAGACTAAGTTGTTTATAAATGAGTTATTTCCAGTAGAAAATGATATAGCAGATGAACTTATAATATTTAAAGATAGTGATAATGATATTGAAATATTACATAATAACATAAATACAGAGGGTACCATTGGTATTGATAAAGAATGGCCTTCACATTTCTTAATAAGACTTATGAAAATCAATAAAGATATTAAGGTAGATATAGGGTCTATTGCGGTTGATGAATCGAGAAATATAAAAGATACAAAAGAAATTGAACTCATGGAAGAAGCTTCAAGAGTGAATGATTCTGTAATGGGAGATATAATAAATGAATTGAATGGAGATATGAACGAGTTAGATGTATGTAAAAGACTTGGTGAAATATATAGAAAGTATGGCACGGAAAGTTTTTCATTCCATCCACTTATTGCTTATGGAGCTAATGCAGCAGAGCCACATCACGATTCAGATGGTTCCATAATGAAAGAAGGGGACAGTGTTATTCTAGATATTGGTGGACGTACAAATAATTATTGTTCGGATATGACTAGAACTGTTTTCTATAAAAAGTGTAGTGAAGAACATAAGAAGATATATAATATTGTTTTAGAGGCTAATAGAAGGGCAATTGCTAAAGTTAAACCTGGAGTTAAGTTCAGCGAGATAGACTTGGCAGCAAGAGATTATATAGAAGAGTGTGGATATGGGAAATACTTCACTCATAGAACAGGACACAATATTGGAATAAATGTACATGAAGGACCAAATGTAAGCTCAGTAAATCACGATACTGTAAGTGAGGGTATGATATTTTCCATTGAACCAGGAATATACATTTCAGGGGAAGTTGGAGTTAGAATAGAGGATTTAGTTGTTGTGACTAATGAAGGATGTAAAGTTCTTAATGAATATAATAAGGAACTGACTATTATATAGATTCTATAATGAAACTTAATTTATCATGTCCAAAATCTCAATGAATTAATGAGTTTTGGACTTGTATAAATTAATAGTTGAACTTGAATCTATAAATAACTGGAATGGAGAAAGTTTATGAATGAAGCATATATTGATTTACTAACAAATTTAGAAAGTTTAGAAAGTGTTGTTGTTGCTTTTTCAGGAGGCGTGGATAGTACGTTTCTCTTGTATGCATGTAAGCAAGTACTAGGAGATAATGTTATAGCAGTAACGGTAGATTCTCCATACATTCCAAGGTGGGAGATAGAGGAAAGTAAAGAGCTTGTTTCTTTATTTGGCGTAAAACATCATATAATAAAAGTTGATATTCCGGATAACATAGCAAATAATCCAGAAGATAGATGTTATTTATGTAAAAAGGAGATATTCTCCAATATAATTAAGTACAAAAATGAAATAGATTTCAAATATGTGGTTGATGGTTCAAACTACGATGATACTAAAGATTATAGACCTGGAATGAGAGCATTAAAAGAGCTTGATGTAAGGAGTCCTTTATTGGAGAGTAAGCTTACTAAGGCACAAATTAGAGAGTTATCTAAGCAACAAAAAGTGCCAACATGGAATAAACCAGCGTATGCTTGTTTACTATCTAGGCTACCATACAATACTCAAATATTCACACATGAACTTAGAAAAATTGAATTGGCTGAGAAATTCATCATGGATAAAGGTTTTAAAGGAATTAGAGTGAGAAGCTTCGGAGATACAGCTAAAATTGAAATATTCAAAGAGGATATGGAAAGATTTTTGAACTACGAAAATATTAAAGACATAAATGAGAAGTTGATAGAATTGGGATATAAGGTTGTAACTTTAGACCTAGGAGGATATTCTATGGGTAAGATGAATAGAAGTATTGAGGAGAGAAATAATTAATATGAATAATAATGAAATAAAAAATCTACTTGAAAAGGTTAAAGACGGGGATGTAAGTGTTGAAGATGCCTTTGGTGAACTTAAAGAATTACCATATACTGATATTGGTATAGCAACCATAGATAATCACAGGGAGATTAGAGTTGGATACCCAGAGGTGATATATTGCGAAGGGAAGACAAAAGAACAAATAAGTAAAATAGTAAGTGTTATGCTTAAAAAGAACAATAATATTTTAGGTACTAGAGCATCCCGAGAGGCTTATGAAGAAGTAAAGAAGATATGTAATCACGTAGAATACAACGAATTGGCAAAGACTATCGTTATAAGGAATAAAGAAATAAAAAAGTCAGAGAGTTATATTGCTGTGGTAACAGCTGGTACATCCGATTTGTCAGTTGCAGAAGAGGCAGCAATTACAGCTGAATTGTTTGGAAATAGAGTTGAAAGAGTTGTTGATGTTGGAGTTGCGGGCATACATAGGTTGTTTGGAAAATTGGATATAATAAAAAATGCAAAAGTAATCATAGTGGTAGCTGGAATGGAAGGTGCTCTACCTAGTGTAATTGGAGGGCTGGTAGATAAACCAATTATAGCTGTGCCAACCAGTGTTGGATATGGAGCAAACTTTGGCGGATTAGCCCCATTGTTGACTATGTTGAATAGTTGTGCCAGTGGGATAACTGTGGTGAATATTGATAATGGATTCGGTGCAGGATATTCTGCTAGTATCATAAATAAACTTTAGACATAAGGCAAGTTCAAATAAATAACAAGTCAGTATACTCGTCTATTTTGTAAACTACTTCATCCTTGGAACCCACTGAGAGAACCACTATCAGCGGAACCCAACTCTTCGTAGTTTGCAAAATATACTTCGCATCTTTGACTTGTTATTTATTTTCACATGCCTAAAAGGAAATAGCTGTTATTGATATTACATTATAAATTATATATAATTAATAGTGATTCTCAAAAGATAAGAAAAAGATAACAAAAAGATGAAAAAAAGATAAATAAGGAGTTATTTTTATGATTAAGCAACATTCATTATCAAGAACCGAGTTACTTATAGGAAAAGAAGGATTAGAGAAGTTAAAAAATTCAACAGTTGTAGTTTTGGGTATAGGAGGAGTTGGGAGTTTCACCGTTGAAGCCTTAGTTAGAAGTGGCGTTGGGAGACTTATAATTGTAGATGATGATACTGTTTGTTTAACAAATCTAAATAGACAAATAATAGCATCTTATGATACTATATCAAAACCTAAGGTTGATGTTATGAAAGAAAGAATATTGACTATAAATCCAAAATGCGAAGTTATTACTCATAAAACATTTGTGGATAAAAGTAATATTCATGAAATAATTGATGAAACAGTTGATTATGTTGTGGATGCAATTGATACAGTGTCTTCAAAAATTGCGTTGATAGAATACTGTCATGAAAGAGATATTAAAATTATAAGCAGTATGGGAACAGGAAATAAACTAGATCCTACTCAATTTCAGATATCATATTTAGAAAAGACAAAAGTATGTCCTTTAGCAAAGGTTATGAGGCAGGAGATGAAAAAGAGAAGAATAAAGAAGGTTAAAGTACTTTATTCAGAAGAACTACCAATTAAGCCTAAGGTTGATGATGTAATAACATGCAAAGAAGGGTGTGTTTGTTCCTCAACTAGTAGTAAGAGATGCTCTCATAAAAGGCAGATACCAGGAAGTATTTCATTTGTTCCACCTGTAGCAGGTATGATTATTGGTGGAGAGGTTATAAAAGACATTTTAGAAATAAATAAATAAAATACCCTTTTGGGTATTTTTTTGTTAGTTCGCTTGAATATTAGTGTGAATTTGGTTATCTTATATATAAAATAACAATTAACAGAGAATAAATTTAGTAATATAAGTTTTAAAATAAGCAATTTAAAATAGAGTTGGAGGAAATTTTATTTGAAAAGATATTTAGATTATAAGAATACAACCCTAGATAATGGATTAGAAATTGTATCTATAAAGAAAGAAACTGATCTTGTTTGTTTAATTAATGCAATGAAAATTGGCTCACTTCATGAGGAAGATCATGAAAGAGGTCTTGCTCATTTCATTGAGCATATGATTTTTAAAGGTACTGAGAAAAGAGATAATAAAATGTTGATTGATGAGCTTGAAGAGACTGGTGGAGAGTATGATGCATATACAGATAGTGTAAGTACTGTTATCAGTATCACTGCCCTTAAAGAAGAATTTGAAAAGTCCTGTGATATATTAAGTGACATGCTATTGAATTCTGATTTTAAGGGGGAAGAAATTGAAAAAGAGCGAAAAGTTATTTTATCAGAGATTAAAAATTCCTATGATGATATTGAAGATTATAGCTATAGGGTTTTGAAGGAGAATGCTTTTCCAAACAATTCTTTGAAATATGACGTTCTTGGAACAGAAAAAAGTGTAAGAGGATTTTCAAGAGAAGATTTATTAAGATTCTACAATAGATATTATAATGCAAGTAATTGTAAGATAATAATAGTATCTCCATTTGATCATGATGATGTAGCAGATACTATTGAAAGATATTATGGGAATTGGAAGAAGGGTGATTCAAGAACAAGTAGAAAGGAAGTATTTAAAAATACTCCAGGAAAATTTGAAACAGAATTAAATGATAATGAGCAAAGTACAATTATGTATTTATTTACATTCGAAAATCCAACACCAAAAGAAGAATTAGCCCTTAGAATATTGGATTATAGATTGGGGTCTAGCTCAAATTCTGTATTATTTAAAGAATTAAGAGAAAAAAGAGGACTATGTTATTCTGTGCACTCCACACTTGGTGATTATGAAAAGTTTAATATATTATATATCTATGCATCTGTGGCTAAATGTGATGTTGAAGAGAGTAAGGAAGTAATTAGTTTTTGCCTAGATGAATTCTTAAATGAAAAATTAAAATTTGATGATAAGTTTTTCAATATAGTAAAAAAGGTATATAAGACTGAAATAATAACAACATTAGAGGGGTGTAATGATCTAGCTCACTTCATTTTAGCCTATATTTTAGATGATGAGGATATATTATCATTTTATAATGATCTTGATATATTAGATACATTGAGTAAAGAAGATATTTATGAAATAGCCAAAGAGCTATTCACTAATTCTACAATGAGTGTCATATTAGGAAGGGATGAAGAGGATGGAGATAATTGATATAGTCCCACATAAAAGGTTTGAGAATAAAGTAGTAGTATACATGGATAATTATGAAAAGTATACTCTTTCATTAGAAGCGGTGTACAAGCGTAGCTTGAAAAAAGGAAGAATAATTCATAAGGAAGAATTTGATGCAATTTTAATCGAGGAAAACTACAGAGCAGGGAAAACAAAAGCTTTAAAGTATATTGAAAGAGGAGATAAAACTTTTTCTCAAGTAAGCGAATATTTAGAGAAAAAAGAGTATTCTCCTCAAGTAATTGAAAAGGTAATGGGATTTTTATTAGAATATGATTTTATAAATGATGAGAGATATGCTGAAAGGTATGTCAAAGAAAGAAAAAGAACAGATGGGAAAAATAAAATTAAATATGCTTTAAAGAAAAAAGGCATAAATGAAGACATTATAACAGAAAAATTACTTGATATAAATGAAGAAGAGGAACTTGAAGCTATTAATAAAATAGTTAACAAAAAAATTCAAACACTTATAAGAGATGGTAAGGATGAATATTTCATTAAAAATAAACTTTATTCATATATTAGTACAAAGGGGTTTTATGGAGATTGTGTTTTAAAATCCATAAAAGAGGCAATAATGGAGAATAGGGATCTTATTTACGAACATCAAAGAAATAAAGAAGAAAAAGATAAAGAAAATATAATGGATGTGGCTTCAAAAAGATATGCACTTATTTCTAAGAGTGAGAGTAATAATTTGAAGTTGAAAAAGAAATTATATGACTTTTTATTGAGAAAAGGGTATTCTTATGAAGATATTAAAGGGGTTGTAAATGAGATAATTTCTAATGAATAAAGGTGAACTGTGTGAATTTAGATATATTGAATTTAGATCTATTATCAATAGTTATAATATTATTATGTATTATCCCTTTAATGAAAGGGATTCTTTATAAATACTCACCAGATAATTTTAAAAGAGAGATTATTGGAATAGTAAAAATAATTTCTTTTTGTATTGGGTTATTATCTGGTTTTTATTTATGCAAAAAATTTATACTTTACGATACTTACAGTTTTTTTTCAGACTACTTAAGTAATCTAGTAGGGGAATTTCAAACTATTTTTGGTCAAAATCCTATATTGTTGTATCTTGGATTAGCTCCAATAATCGCAATTATTATATCTTTTATTGTATTTAAAATACTGAATATTCTATTAATGGCTTTTCTATACCCAGTATTTGATGTTTTTCACAAGTGGGTATTAAAGAGAGGGACTTTCATTAGAAGAGTATTAGGTTTTTTACTTAGCATTCCTAAAGCTGTTTTCTATCCAATAATTTTCTGTATGATAATCCATTTTTATTCTTTAAGTTATTCTAATGAAAAATTAGATAATATAATATTCAATTCAACTGTAAATGATCTTATTTCTGAAAAAATTATAATACCAATAACAAGTAATGAATTGGTTAACCATATACCTAATATAGTAAGTGAATCACTAAAAATAGATATAAATCAAGTTGAAGACGCTTTTACAGAAAACTTAACGATTTATTACAATGGAGTTACCTTAGATGAAGGAATAAAAAGTAATAAGGCAATCTATGAATTGACTTCAATGTTATGTCAAGACAGTGAAACAGATAAAGAAAAAGCGTTTATTATATATAGCTGGATAACAGAGAACTTAATTTATGATGAAGATAAGGCTAATAACATAATTAATGATAATTTTAATGATAAAAGTGGGGCTATTCCTACCTTTGAAAGTAGGAAAGGAATTTGTTTTGATTTCGCTTGTTTATATACTGCTATGGCCAAGGAAGTAGGACTAAAAGTTAGGATTATTACGGGGAAAGGTTATAGTGGAGAAGTATGGGTAGAACATTCATGGAATGAAGTATATATCGAAGAAAAAAATGAGTGGATAAAGATAGATACCACATTTGGTTTGTCTGGAAACTATTTCGATAACTTAACGTTTAATTTAGATCATATTGATAGGAAAGTTATTGGAGAATGGAACTAAAGCACATTCAAAAAATAAATAACAAGTCAATGATGCAAAAAAGACGAGTATAATGAATTGTTATTTATTTGAACTTGCTTAAATTTTATAATCTAAAATGGTGATTTTATTCTCATTAATAATTTTTTCGGTCTGAAGAAGTAGCTTTTGAATCTTTTCATTTGGAACATTGAACATTTGATTAACGGTCGTTATAAGTAAGTCAATTTTGTCTTTTAACGGAATAGCACTTTCATATAAATGATCGTTTAATAAGCCGTGGAATATACCTCTAATAAGTACTGAACGATTATAGTATTCACAATGGGCAAATGATGGATTATATGCTCCAAACCATTTCTTAGTTGCATTGCTAGCAAGATTGATGATTTGCGCTGAAACAAAAGGTGAATTATATGAAGTTAGGAGTAATTCTTCTAGAGTTTTATGTCTGTCCATAAGATGAAAAATTATGGATGCATCTAAAGAAAATCCTAAAAGTGGTTCGTTATATTCATGAGCCAATTCATTTGCTTTAGTGATAACTGCCTCGAAATAATCGTTAGTAATATTCAATAGGATATCATCTTTATTTGAATAAAAATGGTACAGACTTCCAGTGGTTACACCTGCCTTTTTAATAATTTGTCTGATTGTTGTTTTGTTATATCCTTGTGTTTCAAAAAGTTCTCTTGCGGTATTCAATATATCCATTTTTGTATTTTTATGATTTTTTTGTTTTTTCATAGTATAAGTTTACATTTTAATAATTAACAAGTCAACGACAAAATAGAACGTGTTCTGTTTTGTCGTTGACTTTTGAAGAGGAGAGGTGTAGACTAAATCTAGAACGTGTTCTAATTAGCCGGACACAAGTCCCGTAATTCATTGAGGATAACATAAAAGCTTTTGTATAAAGTTTATGGACATAGTAGATGATTATCTACCAATTTAAAAAGAGCGGAATATACTTCCCCTCTTTTTAACTATTGTTAGTAGCTTTTTTTTGTTTTATCAATTTCTTTTTTTAGTATTAGATTTATAGCCTTTTCACAATCTTCATCATTTTCATTAAGACACCAGGCTTTATTAAAGAAATAAAGAGCATCTTTATTATTTCCTAATAGAGCATAACAATAAGCAAGGTTGAAATAATATTTGCTTTCATCTTTTAAACGGATAGCTTTTTTGAGGAGGTAAATAGCATCCGGATATTTCTTTAGTTTTATGTGACATACAGAAGAATTATAATAGCAACTTGCAGAATTTGAACTATCTTCATCTAAGGCTCTTTCATAGAAGGCTATTGCTTTCTCGTAATCTTTAGAATTATACATTACATTTGCTTTTGAAAAGTAATCCATGGTCTCCTCCTTCAGTTATTATATTTGAATTATATCCATTTTTAATATTAATATTCCAAAATTTAGATTTTTATTACTCAATAGAGGAAATGGTGTATAGGATTTTGCAATGTAAAATATTTATAAAAAAAAGGTTTTTTTGTTTTATTAATTTATGTGATGAATTATAATATTAATATAAACAAATGGTTTGTAATAAATTGGTTGATAAATAAAATAATTCAAATTATTAAGGAGAAAGAAATGAAAGTTTTGAAAGTATTATTAATATTTGGAACAAGGCCTGAAGCTACTAAGATGGCTTCGGTTATTAAAGCGTTAGAAAAAAGTGAATTAATTGAATATAAGATTTGTGTTACAGCACAGCATAGAGAGATGCTGGATACAATATTAGAAATATATGATATAACCCCTGATTATGATTTGGATATTATGAAGAATAAGCAAAGTTTATCACATATTACTAGCAGCATACTTATTAGAATTGAAGAAATTTTAGAGCTTGAAAAACCAGATATGGTCTTAGTTCATGGTGACACTACTACAACATTTTCTTCCGCACTTGCAGCCTTCTATAAAAAAATCAAGGTAGGTCATATTGAAGCTGGATTGAGGAGTTTTAACAAGTATTTACCTTATCCAGAGGAGATAAATAGAAGATTGACTGGGGTAATGGCAGATTTTCATTTTGCCCCAACTGAATTCGCAAAACAGAACCTATTAAGGGAAGGGGTAAATGAAGCGAACATATTTGTTACAGGAAATACTGGAGTAGATGCTGTTGATATGAGTATTGAAGAAGATTATGTTTTTGAAAATGAAATATTAAATACAATAGATTATGAGAAGCATAGAATTATTATGGTGACGGCTCATAGAAGAGAAAACTGGGGAGGGGGAATCGAGAGTATTTGTGATGCTCTAATTGAGGTTGTTCAAAAAAATGAGGGTGTTAAAGTTATTTATCCTGTTCATATGAACCCTATTGTTAGAGAGTGTGTTCATAAAAAATTAAGTGGTATTGAAAATGTAATTCTAACAGATACAATCAATGTAAAGGACTCCCATAATCTTATGAAAAGAAGTTATTTAGTACTTACAGATTCTGGTGGGATTCAAGAAGAGGCGCCACATCTTAATAAACCTGTCCTTGTAATGAGAGATGTTACAGAAAGGCAAGAAGGTGTATTGGCGGGGACATTGATCTTAGTAGGAACAGATAAAAAAAATATAGTTGATAACGTGCAACTTTTATTAGATGATGAAGAAAAATACAAAAAGATGAGTAAAGCCCAGAATCCTTATGGAGATGGAAAAGCAGGCCAAAGGATTATTGAAATTCTTGAGGGGCTACAATAAATAAACTTGAGGCATGGAGGAAGTAATTATGAAAACAGTATGTGTTGGTATAGATATTGGGTCAACCACAATAAAGTCAGTTGTTTTAAATAACGGTAAATTGAAATCCAAAAGATATATGAGGCACTATTCTGAGATAAAAGAATCCTTTGAAAAAGTAATGAATGGATTAGTAGAAGAAAATCCAAATTCATTATTTAAGATTGTTATAAGTGGTTCAGGTGGATTATCACTAGCAAATGAACTTGAAATTATGTTTACTCAGGAAGTTATTGCAAGTACTGAAGCAGTAAATACGTACTTACAGGATATAGAGACAGTTATAGAATTAGGTGGGGAAGATGCTAAAATAACATTCCTTAAAAATGGTGTAGAACAGAGGATGAACGGGACATGCGCTGGAGGAACAGGGGCATTTATAGACCAGATGGCAGCCTTAATGAAATGCACTGTTCAGGAGTTAAATGAGAAGGCTAAGAATTATAAGAGGATGTATCCTATAGCAGCAAGATGTGGGGTGTTTGCAAAAAGTGATATTCAGCCATTAATCAATGAAGGAGCTGCAACAGAGGATATAGCTGTATCTATTTTTCAGAGTGTAGTTAATCAGACAATTGCAGGGTTGGCATGTGGTAGAAAGATTGAAGGAAGAGTGGCTTTTCTAGGAGGGCCTTTAACTTTTTTATCAGAGCTTGGGGTAAGATTTAAGGAGACTTTAAAATTAAGTGATGAAAACGCAATTTTCCCAGAGAATGGGGAGTATTATGTTGCACTAGGAGCTGCCATTAAAGCAGAGGAAGCAGTTTCAATATCATGTGATGTGTTAGAAGAAAAAATTAAGAAAGTAAGCACATTTGAAGAAAAGGAAATCCAAAGATCAGAACCGCTTTTTAGAGATAAAATTGAAATGGAACAATATAAGAAGGAAAATATATTACCAATTGAGAGAAAAAAAATTAAAGAATACTTTGGAAATATTTATTTGGGAATAGATGCAGGTTCAACCACTACAAAGATAGTGGCTATAGGAGAAAACTATGAGTTGCTTTTTGAGAGATACGGAAGTAATGAAGGAAAGCCACTAGAAAAAGTCAAAGAATTTTTAAATGACCTTTATAGTGAAATGAATGAAAAATCTCATATCAAGAATTCAACTGTTACAGGATATGGAGAAGAACTTATAAAGAAGGCTTTGGGAGTAGATATAGGTGTGGTAGAAACAGTGGCCCATTATAAAGGGGCAAATTATTTTTATCCAGGAGTAACATTCATTTTAGATATTGGTGGACAAGACATGAAATGTATGAGGATAAAAGATGGTGTTATTGACGATATAATGTTGAACGAAGCATGTTCATCAGGGTGTGGATCTTTTATTCAAGGATTTGCAGAATCATTAAATATACCGGTTGAAGAATTCGGAAAGATAGGTGCGTTATCACAAAAACCAGTTGACCTAGGTTCAAGGTGTACCGTATTTATGAATTCAAGGGTGAAGCAAGCGCAGAAAGAAGGAGCACGAGTTGAAGATATTTCGGCGGGATTGGCATATTCTGTAATTAAAAATGCTCTATTCAAAGTTATTAAGATTAAAGATAGTAGTGATATGGGGGACAAGGTTATTCTGCAAGGAGGAACCTTCTACAATGACTCTGTATTGAAAGCTTTTGAGAAGGTTACTGGAAGAGTAGGAAAAAGACCTGAGATTTGTGGGCTAATGGGAGCCTTTGGTGCTGCAATAATTGCACTTGAAGAAGAAAGAGAAGGTTTAAGCACTATCAGAACATTAGAAGAAATAAAGAAAATTTCAATAGATAAGAGAGAGGCTAGATGTGGTCTTTGTGAGAATAATTGTGCACTCACTATAAATTTATTTGATAATGGTGAAAGACTTATAATTGGTAATAGATGCGAGAGAGGATCTGGAAATAAAGGTATTGGAAAAGAAGTGCCCAATCTTATGAGAGAAAAACTAAATATGTTAAATAATTTGAAACAAACAAAAGAGCAGTATATTGCTTCAGTGGGAATACCAAGAGCATTAAATATATATGAAAATCTTCCTCTTTGGCACTATTTCTTCGATGAATTAGGGATAAAAGTTATTATATCTGATAAGTCATCAAAAGAAACTTTTGAGAAAGGCTTTGAATCAATTCCATCTGAATCTGTTTGTTATCCAGCAAAACTCACTCATGGTCATATACAGGATTTAATGGACAAGAAGGTGGATTTTATCTTTTATCCTTCAGTTGTATATGAAAATAAAGAGGTTTCAGAGGCTAATAATAACTTTAATTGCCCTATAGTAACATCTTATCCAGAGGTAATAAAGAATAATATGAACCTTGGTGATATGAGATTTTTGAATCCTTTTATAAATCTAAATCATAAAGATTCTGTTATAAAAAATATGTGCGATTGTTTAGCTTTTTTAAGAATTGATAATACAAAAATTAAGAAAGCATATGAGAAAGCTCTAATTGAGTATAGTAATTTTTATGAAAGATATAGGAGTAGAGGGGAAGCGGTTTTAAAGGATATTGAGAGTGGAAAGTTTAAAGGAATAGTATTGTGTGGAAGACCTTATCATTTTGATGAAGAGATAAATCATGGTATTCCAGAATTGATAAATTCTTTAGGATTTGCAGTTCTAACGGAAGAGAGCATATCTCACCTTGGTAATATAAAAAGACCTATTAGGGTTGTGGATCAATGGATGTATCATACAAGATTATATGAAGCAGCGGACTTGGTAGGAAGAACTGAAAGGCTTAATATTATTCAACTGAATTCATTTGGATGCGGATTAGATGCAGTAACAACTGATATGGTAGAAGAGATATTAAGAGAGTATGGAAAGCTTTATACCATGATAAAAATTGATGAAATAAGCAATCTTGGAGCGGCTAAAATCAGAATAAGATCATTAAAATATGCTATTGAAGAAAAAGGTGAAAGAAAAGAAAAAGGATCATATGAGGGAAATAAGAGAGTGATATTCACAAAGGAAATGAGAAAGACTCATACAATTATATGTCCACAGATGTCCCCTATTCATTTTGACATTGTAGAAGAGGCATTTAGAAGTGAGGGGTATAACTTAAGAGTTCTCCACAATAGTTCAAAAGATGACGTGGATGTAGGATTAAAATATGTTAATAATGATGCTTGTTTTCCATCTATAATAACCGTTGGACAAATTGTTAATGAGATTATGAATGGAGAAGTTGATCCAAATAAAACAGCTGTTATTATATCTCAAACAGGGGGAGGGTGTAGAGCAACCAATTATATAGGTTTCTTGAGGAAAGCCCTTAAAGATGCTGGTTATGGTCAAATACCTGTTATATCAGCAAATGCTATTGGATTAGAATCAAATCCTGGTTTTAAGTTTAAAATCAATGTAATAAGAAAAGGTATAATGGCAGTTTGTTTAGGGGATTTATTTATGAAGGTGCTCTATAGAACTAGACCATATGAAAAGAATGAAGGGGAATGCAATGCACTTCATAATAAGTTAAATAAGAAATGTAAGGAAGTATTAAAAAATGGCAGTGTAAGGGAGTTCTCAAGTTTATGCAAGGAAATTATTGAAGAATTCGATAGAGTTCCTCTTAAAAATATAAAAAAACCACGAGTTGGAGTAGTTGGGGAAATACTGGTGAAATATCATCCCCTAGCAAACAATAACCTTGTAGATGTAATTGAGACAGAAGGTGGAGAAGCGGTGGTTCCAGGGCTTCTGGAATTCTTCTTGTATTGTGGATATAATACTAAATTTAAGAGCAAATATCTTGGTATGAGTAGAGTAAATGAAGTTGGTGGATCAATAGTAATTAAATATCTTGAAAGTTACATGGCAAAAATAAATAAATACCTTCAAAAGAGCGATAGGTTCCATAAGATTGTTTCAATTGAACAATTAGCAAAAGGGGCTGAAGAGATATTATCATTAGGTAATATGACAGGTGAAGGGTGGTTTTTAACTGCTGAGATGGTGGAATTGATAGAATCAGGGGTTAACAACATAGTTTGCACGCAACCTTTCGCATGCTTACCTAACCATGTAACAGGAAAAGGGATGATTAAGGCATTAAAGCATAAATATCCTGATTCTAATATTGTAGCTATAGATTATGATCCAGGTGCAAGTGAAGTAAACCAATTAAATAGAATAAAGCTTATGATGACTGTAGCATTTGAAAAAATTGATAGTAATTTTGCTATTGATGAAGCTGCAATGACCAATGAATAAAAACATAGTTGAAAGTTGAGAGTTGACAGTGGAGAACGATTGACATTTCTCTCCGAGAAATTTTAATCTTATTGTTCCTTTGACTACATAACTTTCTTGTTTAATTAAAATTAAATTTTGTGTTTTAAAGAAAAGATTATTGTTGAAATCCACCAACAATAATCTTTTTTATGTTTATATATGATTATAATCCAATATAAAATATTTTTATTGCTTGTTCAAATAAATATCTCTTTTTAAGTAATATCATTGTTTCTCTTATTCTTTAATAATTTAGAAAATAGTTGAAAGTTCTAAATGACTACTTGAAAATAATTATCAATTGTTATATAATATCAATTGAAAGAAAATATTAATGAGGTGATAATTATGAGTAAAATTAATGTAATATATTGGAGTGGTACAGGAAATACAGAAATGATGGCAAATGCAATTGCTGATGGAACAAAAGAAGCAGGAAATGAAGTTAATGTAATACATGTAGGAGAGGCTACAATTGATGATGCTAATAATTGCGATGTTTTAGTGTTAGGCTGTTCTTCTATGGGAGATGAGGTTCTTGAAGAAGGAGAAATGGAACCTTACATGGAATCAATTGATGGAAAAATTGGTGGTAAGAAAATTGCTTTATTTGGATCATATGGATGGGGCGATGGAAGATGGATGAGAGAATGGCAAGAACGTGTAGAGGATAATGGAGCAATACTTTTAGAAGATGGTCTTATATTGAATGAAACACCAGATGATGAAGGACTAGCTCAATGTAGAGAGTTTGGTAAGAGACTATAATAGGAAATGGATAATTGATATGTATAATGGAAAATGAAGGATATTTCTCTATTATGAATTTTAAACTAAAGAGTATTAATTAAGTATGAGGAGTGCGTTATGAATAAAGAAGTAGTAACTAAGTATTTAGAATTTTTAAATAAACGTGAAGGATACGATGCTTTTGAGGCATATCTTTTCTTTAATATTGCCCCAGTAATTGAAGGAGTAAAACCTGCTTCATTGGTGCGAATAACTAATAGATTGAATTTTTTAACATTATGGGATGATATTAAAGAAAGAATCAAGATTTATGGAATTGAACATTTAGAATTGAAGACTCATTGTGGTAACAGCGTAGTGATTTTTTATAACAAAGAAATGCTCAATGAATATGTTAACAGAAAAGATATAAGAGATTTTCTTGATAATATTGGATATGCTAATTGTTCCACACTAGATACTATGTTAGAAAATCTAAAGAGTAAGTTTCATAACACATGTCCTCATGAGATTGGTATATTCTTAGGATATCCACTAGAAGATACAAAAGAATTTATAAAAAATGAAGGTAAGAATTGTTTGCTTTGTGGTTATTGGAAAGTATACAATGATGAACAATCAGCAAGATGTATTTTTCAAAGATATGATAATGCTAAAAAAATAATTCTTAATCAGATTATCAATAGAAGTGTTAGAAATCTATATTGTATATAAAAATATGAGTAGTACATTAAATGTACTACTCATATTTTATTCTTGAAGTTCAGTCCATTCTGTTAAGAGTTCTTCAAGTTCTGAACTTAGTTTTTCTTTATTCTTGTATAGCTTATTTACCTTATCATAATCTGTTGAGAAGAGTTCAATTTCTTCATTAATATTAGAAATATTCAATTCAAGTTCACTTATCTTATTTTCAAGGAATGATAAGCGATTTTCTTTTTTTCGTTGTTCCCTAGATATTATTTTATTTTCTTGGTATTTAATATTTGATATTGAATCATCATTCTTTGGTTTTGGTTTATTGATTGAAGCCTTTGATGAAAGAATTTTCTTATATTCATCATAAGTATAATCAAATTTTGTTATCTTACAATCTTTTAATTCTAAAACTTTATTAGAAATTTTATTTATAAAAAATCTGTCATGTGATACAAATAAAATGGTGCCATCAAACTCTTCAAGAGATGATTCTAACATTTCTCTTGAGGATATATCAAGATGATTTGTAGGTTCATCCATGATGAGGAAGTTTACTTTGTTTTGCATTAGTATACACATCTTTAATCTACTTCTTTCACCACCAGATAGAGTTAAGACTTTTTTATTGATATCCTCTGTGAAGAATAAGTATCTAGCGAGTATCCCTCTTATTAGTCCTTCGGCTATAGGAAATTCATCCTGAAAAACTTGAAGTACTGTCTTATCCTCATTAGGAAACTTTATTTCTTGAGGTAAATATGCCATTTTGATACTTGCACCTAATTTAATAGTACCATTATCCTCTTTGTAGAAAGAATCAATTGATTCAGGGTGAAACTTTCTGATAATTGATTTTAGAAATGTTGACTTTCCAGAACCATTTTTTCCAACTAAAACATATCTATCTTTAATGAATATCTTTAAATTTACATTATCATAAAGCTTCAATTTACCTATAGACTTTGATAGATTTTCGACAGTTAGTACTTCCTTACCACTTCTATTTGATGATGAAAAGGAAAGATCTGCTTTCTTTTTATTTGTATTAGGTTTTTCAACCTTATCCATTTTATCAATTCTTTTTTCCATATTAAAAGCTTTCTTAAAAAATCTTATATCATCTGCAATTTGTCCCCATAATTTAAAACGTGCGATAGCTGCTTCCATTGATTTAATCTTTTTTTGTTGTTGAATATATTGAGCAAGTTGCTGTTCAACCCTCCGTTTTTTCTCTTCTTGATAATAACTGTAATTTCCAATGAATTCGCTGCAGTTCATGTCTTCAATTTCAATTATTTTCTTAACTACTTTATCCAAGAAATATCTATCATGAGATATAATTAACACTGTACCTTTATACTCATTCAAGAAATTCTCTAACCATTCTACAGCTTCAATATCTATGTGGTTTGTAGGTTCATCTAATAGTAATAGATCTGTATCTTGAAGTAGCAATTTACCTAAATGAACTATTGTTTTTTCACCTCCACTTAAACAAGAAAATTCTCTGTTCCTCATATCAGATGATATTTTCAATCCAGAGCAAATTTTATTGATTTTCTCTTCAGTATTATAACCATCACATGAATCAATGAAGGCTTGTAAATCAGAATATTCTTTAAGAAGTCTATCCATGTTATCGGTTTCTTGAGACATTTGTTTTTCTAAAGTACTCATCTTCTCAAGGGTCTCGTATATTTTTTGAAAAGATGATCTCAAAACATCTTCCACTGTAAAGTTTGAGGGGTATACGGGAATCTGTTGGAGATATCCTACAGACATGTTTCTCCTCATATGAAGTGTTCCATCTTCATAGTTCTCAGTTCCAGTGATAATTTTGAAAAGGGTAGTTTTTCCACAACCATTATCTCCAATTATACCTATTTTATCACCGCGATATATTTCGAGTGAAATGTTTTCAAGAACTTTATTTCCCCCGTAAAATTTAGCAAGATTTTTTATTGTAATATCAACCATATATTTTCCCTCCCAAAGGTATGTTATTAGCAAAAATTTCAATGAAATGGTTCGAATGTTCCGTTATTTTCCATTTGTAAATCTTTATACTCAACTAGCATACTTTATGTGTGCCTTAAATTTCTTGAAGTTCAGTCCATTCTATTAAGAGTTCATCAAGCTGAGCGCTTAGATTTTCTTTATTATTGAACAATATATTTACCTTATCATAATCTGATGAGGAGAGTTTTATTTGTTCATTTATATTAGAAATATTTAATTCTAGATCGCATATTTTATTTTCAAGGAATGATAAGCGGGTTTCTTTTTTTCGTTGTTCTCTTGATATTATTTTATTTTCTTCATATTTAATATTAGACATTGAATTATCATTCTTTGGTTTTGGTTTATCTATTGAAGTTTTTAATGAAATAATTTTCTTATATTCATTATAAGGGCAATCAAATTTTGTTATTTTAGAGTCCTTTAGTTCTAAAACTTTATTTGAAATTTTATTTGTAAAAAATCTATCATGTGATACAAATAAAATTGTGCCATCAAACTCTTCAAGAGAGGATTCTAACATTTCTCTTGAGGATATATCAAGATGATTTGTAGGTTCATCCATGATGAGGAAGTTTACTTTGTTTTGCATTAGCAAACACATTTTTAATCTACTTCTTTCACCACCGGATAGAGCGGATACTTTTTTGTTGATATCTTCTGAGAAGAATAAGTATCTAGCTAATAGCCCTCTTATAATTCCTTGAGCTATAGGGAATTCATCTTGAAATACTTGAATTACTGTTTTATCCTCATTAGGAAACTTTATTTCTTGAGGTAAATATGCCATTTTGATACTTGCGCCTAATTTAATAATACCATTATCCTCTTTGTAGAAAGAATCAATAGCTTCAGGATAAAACTTTTTGATAATTGATTTTAGAAATGTTGATTTCCCCGATCCGTTTTTCCCAAGTAACACATATCTATCTTTAATAAATATCTTAAGATTTACATTATCATAGAGCGACCTTTCACCAATAGACTTTGAGAGGTTTTCAATTGTTAGTACTTCTTTTCCACTTCTGTTTGATGAAGTAAAGACAAGGTCAGCTTTCTTTTTATTGGTAGTAGGTTTTTCAATCTTATCCATTCTCTCAATTCGTCGTTCCATATTAACAGCTCTCTTAATAGATTTTTCACTATCCCATAGTCTAAAACGAGCGATTGCGGCTTCCATTGATTTTATCTTTTTCTGTTGTTGAATATAGTGCGCAAGTTGCTGTTCAACCCTGCGTTTTTTCTCTTCTTGATAATAACTATAGTTTCCTACAAATTCGCTGCAGCCCATGTCTTCAATTTCAATTGTTTTCTTAACCACTTTATCTAAAAAATATCTGTCATGAGATATAATTAACACTGTACCTTTATACTCATCTAAGAAATTTTCTAACCATTCAACAGCTTCTATATCTATGTGATTTGTAGGTTCATCTAATAATAATAGATCAGTGTCTTGAAGAAGCAGTTTACCTAAATGTACTATGGTTTTTTCACCACCACTTAAACAAGTGAATTCTCTATTCCTCATATCCGATGAGATTTTTAATCCAGTACAGATTTTATTTATTTTCTCTTCAGTATTATAACCATCACATGAATCAATGAAGGCTTGCAAATCAGCATATTCTTTAAGGAGTTTATCCATGTTATCTGTACTTTCAGACATGTTTTTTTCTGAAGAACTCATTTTCTCAAGAGTTTCATATATTTCTTGAAAAGATGATTTCAAAACATCTTCAACTGTATAGTTTGTAGGGTATACTGGAATCTGTTGGAGATAGCCTACAGACATGTTTCTTCTCATATGAAGTGTTCCAGCTTCATAGTTTTCAGCTCCAGTAATGATTTTAAAAAGGGTAGTTTTCCCGCAACCATTATCTCCAATTATACCTATCTTATCACCACGATATATTTCAAGTGAGATGTTTTCAAGAATCTTATTTCCCCCGTAAAATTTAACAAGATTTTTTATTGTAATATCAACCATATTTTTCTCCTCCTAAATGTATATTGGTATCAAAAATTTCAATAAAAATAGCTCAAGGGTCCCCTTGAGCCATTTGTCAAAAAATACAGGTTAAAGGCATATTCAAAAAATATGACAAATAAATAAAGCTCAAGGCAACACCTCAAGCTAAGCATCGAAAATTAAATTATGTAAATACTAAATAACTATCAAAGACGCTTAACTTTTGGATTCATTAATATATATTAAATTTGGACGCACTTTCCCTAAGGACTTTACAGAAATGAAAATTATTCCTGCTAGACTCAATGGTAAAATATCCAAAAATAAATCATATATTACTAATGAACTCATAGTTAAACTCCTTTCATAATAATCTTACTTTATATTTTACATTAAAATTTCTGAATATTCAAGATAAGAATGAAATGATTCTTTCAAAATTATCTTTAGGTATATTGTAACCTTCAGAATACAGAGATTTTAACTTAGAAAGATTTCTTTCTAATCTTTTAAATTTTACTGGGTTTTTAGGGCGTATTATTAGAATTTTTCCTTCTTCTTCAAGCTTGGTTAACTTATTCATATGATCGTTATAAATAGAATATTTATCTAACATAAGTTTTATGAAATTTGGATAATCTTTATAGTAATACTTCAACATTTGTTTACGTCTATATGGTTTCTGTCTAAAGTTAGAGTCACGAGTCAATACCACAACAGCTTTTTTATGTATTTCTAAAGCTTTTTTATAAGGAACAGGATCGGACAGCCCTCCATCAAGTAGATCATAACCTTCAAGTTTAACTATTTGTGAGAAAAAAGGAAGACTACTTGAAGCTCTAGTAGCATTAAATAAGTGTTTTATATTATCTAAGTAGTCAGATTTATTAAAATATACAGTCTCCCCATTAAACATGTTAGTTGCTCCTATCACTAATTCTTGTTTTGATTTTTTGAAAGTTTCATAATCAAATGGCAATAATTTATCTTGTAAATCTTGAAACATAATATCCATACTAAAGGCATTTCCAGTTTTAATTAGATTTCTCACACTTGCATATCGTTTATCACGGAGAAAATCAGTAAAGATTCTAAGGTTACGGTTCCTTTGTTTTGATATATAAGAGAATGCATTACATGCACCAGCTGAAACACCAGTAATGTATGGAAAATCAAGTTGATTATCGAGGAAAAAATCAAGAACACCAGCTGAAAATACTCCTCTAAGACCTCCGCCTTCAAGGACAAGTGCGCAGTTATCTATCATATAAATCACTTCCTTTTGAAAAATAGTTCATATGTTTATTATTGTAAAGAAACAATAATATTAATCAGAAATATATGGAGTTTTGAAAATTACTAGAGTTAAGTATCTTAAAGACGTATGATGACTACAATTATATTTGAATAAGTGAGTTATTGAATGGGTAGTAAATATATGTTAATATATGAATATTATAGGTGGATCTATAAAGGGGGAATTGAAGATGACAAATATCAAAGAGGTAAAAAGGCTTTTAGATAAGTGGCAAGATATCTTGAGATTAAGAGATTGGGATATCAAGATCAAAATGGTGGATACAGAGTGGAGAAAATCAGGGGACGTTAAAATTGATGTTGATAACTCAAATGCTATATTGCTTATTAATAGCAATCCCAAGGTTACTAATCTTGAGGAACTAGTTGTCCATGAATTGCTTCATATCAAGCTTTGGAAAATGGATCAGATGATTGAAAAGTCTATAATTAGAGAATTTGGAGAAGATGATAATTGTTCTAAGAAAGATTTTGCAATGGATCATTTCTTTATGACATTAGAGAGCACAGTAGAGGACCTTGCTAAAGGTTTTTTAGCTGCCAACGGGAGTGAGCAAGAGGTAAGCTTCGGAAGACTAAGAAAAGAAGTAGAAGGGGAAATAGGAGAAGTCGAAAATATTTACGATAAAGTTGGAGAGGTAGAGTAGAGATTTTGGGACTATATGTTTGATTAATGAGGTGATTTTATGATTAAAGTAATAAAAAATATCCAAGTATATGCTCCAGAAGACATAGGGGTTAAGGATATTGTCCTATGTGGTGATAAAGTAATATCAATCGAAGAAAATTTCGCTTGTGAAACGATTAAGTGCGAAGTTATTGAGGGTACTAATAAGATAGCGGTGCCAGGTATAATTGACTCTCATGTTCATATTACTGGTGGAGGAGGTGAAGGGGGATTTCACACAAGAACTCCTGAAGTGAATATTAGGGATATAGTGAGAGCGGGAGTTACAACTGTAGTAGGACTCTTAGGAACTGATGGTATAACTAGATCTATTGAAGATCTATTAGCAAAAGCATATGCTTTAGATAATGAAGGGATTTCAACATATATTTTGACAGGTTCATATGGAGTACCATCCCGAACGCTTACAGGCAATCTCAAGAAGGATATTGCATTTATTCCAAAAGTAAGAGGGGTGAAAATTGCTTTAAGTGATCATAGATCGTCACATCCTACTAAAGAAGAATTGTTAAGAATCACTTCAGATGTAAGAGTTGCAGGCATGCTATCTGGAAAGCAGGGGGTTGTTCATATACATATGGGAAGTGAAGAAAAATGTTTAAAAGATGTATTTCATATTATAGAGGAGACAGATATTCCAGCTAATATATTCTGCCCAACCCATATAAATAGGAATGATTTAGTTCTTAATGAAGGGGTAAGATTGACCCAATTAGGAGGAAGAATTGATGTCTCAGCGCATGAGGAGGATCCAAAGGGCTCAGCCAAAGATATTGTAAAAGCAATAGATTTGGGCGCAGTAGAACATAGGATTACATTAAGCTCAGATGGTAATGGGAGTATACCTAAATTCGATGAGGTTGGAAATATGATTGGAATAGGTATAGGAAAGTTGGAAGCTGTGATAGAAACTGTAAAACACTTAATTCAACACGAACATATGGAAATAGGAAGAGCATTTAAATTTGTTACGGAGAATGTAGCTAAAGGAATGGGGATATATCCTCATAAGGGAAGTATAACAAAAGGGTGTGATGGAGATATTCTTATTCTAGATAATAATTTGAATCTAGATGGTGTAATAGCAAAAGGAAGAGTATTAATGAAAGATAAAGAAATATTTGTGAAAGGTACGTTTTAACATAAATAGAGAAGTCCCTTATCTTCTACAAATGAGGTAGTCTTACATATGGGATGCAATTTATTGAACTTTAATAGTCAATGGGTTGCATCCCTTTGACATATATTTGGCATTTAATCATCAATATTATATAACAATTTATCCTTTAAAATTAACTGTTTTTTCAACATTTCTTTAAAAAAGAGATATAGGTAACTATTTTTTAAAAGTATCGCAACTGCAGCTTGTCCTACTCAAATTTAAAAAAAAACCACATATTACAAAAATATTACAATTAGTTTAAACAATTGTTAACATGAGAAATTAGTGCTAAAATAATAAAAGATGGACAGGTAAGTACATAGCATTTTTGAAAGGAAATAGGTAGATGAAAAAAGGAAAGGTTGCAGTGATAAGTGGTATTGGTATACTAATAGTTGTTATGGTAATTATATTGGGAGCGTATTTTCATGTTATGAACAGGTATAATGAAAAGAGTTTTATAAACAATAATGTTACAAAGTCAGAAGATAAAAATAAAGAAGAGAGTATATCTGACGTTGAAGAGAAAAAAAATAGTACAACCAATAGCAAGACAGATGATAATGTACAAGAAAAAAAAGAAGTTATAAAATATAAAGAAGTTGAAGGAATTACTAATATTCTTCTTGTTGGTACTGATGAGCGAGAAGATGAAAAACGAACAAGATCTGATACAATGATGATTCTTACTATAGATAATATTAATTCAAAAGTTAAGATTACATCTATATTGAGAGATACTTATGCTAAGATTCCAGGATATCAGATGCAGAAATTGAATCATTCATATAGATATGGAGGGATTGATTTATTAAGACAGTCATTACAAAAAACTTTTGAGATGAACATAGATTATTATGCTATTGTAAATTTTTATGGCTTTAAAGATATTGTTGATGAAATTGGAGGACTTGAACTAACGGTTTCAGAAGAAGAAAAGAATGAATTAAATAGATGTATAATAGGTCTAGAAAATCAAAAAGAGAATTTCTTTGATGAAGAGCCTACATTACTTGAAATGACAGGAACGCAACATATGAATGGGCAACAAGTATTGGCTTATTCAAGAATGAGAAAGATTGGTAGAGGGAGCTTTGACAGGGTAGAAAGGCAACGAGAAGTTGTAACAAAACTATTGTTAGAGCTTAAAGAAACTTCAATAATAAAATATCCATTTGTTGCAGATAAAATATTTGAAAGTGTTAAAACGAATATTCCATTTAATACAGCTTTAGATATGGCGTACACTATATTGAAAAATAATGTTAACTCTATTAATCAATTACAAGTTCCTCCTGATAAGTTATGTAGAGGAGTAAATGAATATAAAGATAATGGTTTTGTATTTATCATGGATGAAGAAAATGTTAAGAAGGTAATTCATGATTTTGTTTTTGAAAATATTGAATATAATCCTGATGAGTTTTATTGGTTTGATTATGAAAATTCAATATATTATGTAGAGCCCAAACCTAAAATTGAAGGAACTGAAACTGAGGGAACTGAAACTGAGGGAACTGAAACCGAAGGAACTGAAACCGAAGGAACTAAAACTGAGGGAACTGAAACCGAAGGAACTGAGACTGAGGAAACAGAAACCGAAGGAATTGAAACCGAAGAGACTAAAACTGAAGGAAATAAATCAAAAGAAGATTCAGAAGATACTAAATCTGAAAAAGCCAAATCTGAACAAGTTAAATCAGAAGAAAAAGAAATTGATTCTGAAGTAAGTGAATTAGATGAGTTTGAAACAGAGGAAGTTAAATCAGATGAAAGTGAAACACAAGATGCTGAAATAGAGAAAGAGAAATCTCAAGATGAAGTTATAGATAATCAAAATGATAGTTAAGAAAGGCTGGAAGCCTCTCAGGCTGTTGAAAAAGCCCAATCTCATCGTCACTAAGACTCGTTGTGCTGCTCGAGTACTTATTTGTACACTGCGCTGCTCGCTCATCTTGTTCCTTGACCTTGGGCTTTTTCAACGCCTGAAATTCTTAAGACAGAAAACAGAGTCAAAACAATATATTGTAACTTTGTCAACAAACTCAGAGGCTGGAAAGCCTCTCTTTTTAAATAAGATTTATCTATTAATATCTTCATTGGTAGATCTGCCCTGTGTAGCTCTAAGTTTATTTTTTGCTGAATTAGCATATACTTTTGAAGTGTTAAATAATAACATTATTTTAATATTCTTCTTGCAGTCAAGAAATCTTTTCTTGAAGATAATGAAGAAATTTTCACTACATCACCAGTTCTAGGAGCATGGATAAAGTGATTGTTTCCAACATAAATTCCTACATGATGTGGGTCCTTAGAAGTACCGAAGAAAATTAAATCTCCTGTTTTTAGATTATCCTTTGATACATGTATTCCTTGGTCTATTTGCTGATATGTAGTTCTACCTAGGGTAATTCCATTCTGTTTATAAACATATTGAACGAGTCCAGAAGTATCAAATCCTGTTTCGGGAGTATTACCACCCCAAAAATAAGGAGTACCTAAGAATTGTATTGCAGTAAATATAATAGCATTGTCAGTTCTTAGTACAGTTTTTATATTATCAATTTTATATATATAGAACTTTGAAAATGTGTAGTCCATAGAATTTTTTCTATAATAATCATGTGTTGTACGAATGAGACTACTTCCATTCTCATTTAAAATAAATGAATAATTTCTTTTTCCATCAGTAGATAAATCATCAAAAGGAAGTTTTTGAATATTTTTTATTGTATCCTCTTGAAGTACACCTATAAAAGAAAATTCTTCATTCTCCTTGTCTAAAGTGTTTTCTTTATAATTAAAACATATCAAATTGGTGTTATTAATAAACTTTAAAGAAGAATAATAGCCCTCAGGTTTATCTTTGAAAATAACTGATAATTTATCATTGGTTGTATTATATCTCATAATACTGTTTTGGGTATATGAACTATCTCCAATGAAATAATAATTTTCATTATCAGGACATATTATTGGAGAAGAAATTTTAATATCTGAAATATTTTCTATTTCTCTCAGATTATTAGGATCAGCTAACGTATATTTGTAAATAGTTTGTGTATTTTGTTTGGAACCATTTGCGCAAATATAGAAGGTATTATTTGTTTTGTTATACTTAAATCCTGTCTGAGCAGGAAAGCATAAATTCAAATCTTTAAATCTTTTGCTGGAGATAACTATTTTTGAATCTACATCTAATATTCTAATAATTTGACCCTTTTTTGATCGAGAAGATATAATGCTTATGTATTTATCACTTCCTTGTACTGGAATTATGTCAAATAAAAAAATCAATTCTAGATCATCTTTGATTATAAATTCATTATCTGATTCCTTTTGTTTTTCAGTTATAGTATAGCTATAACTTTCTGGAGCTAAATATTCTTTTTCTAGATAGCAATTTGTATAGTCTTCTTCAAGGTCTTTTTTGATTTCACTTAAATCATATATTTCATCAGCAGTATTTTCCTTTAAATTGTATGCACATAGCTTAAAGTTTTGCAGGAAAAATATTTTTTTAGTGGTAGCTGCTGTTATAGTAGACTTGGGAATAACATAATCTATTCTAGTAATTTTTTTAGTTTCAGAATTTGAAATATTAATGTTATATACATCATAACTATGTTTAAGCCCCCCAATATGCTTAATTGCAATTATATTATCTTTATCACTCCAGCAGATAGGAGTAAAATTTTCATCTGAGATGTCCAATTCTTTAATCTTTTCTAATTTAAAGGAATTATTTTCTTGCTCTTTAAGATTCATTTTAATGTCTGTAGTTAAAAGAATATCCTTTTCATTTGGCAATTTTTGAAGGTCATCCTTAGTTTTTATATCCTGTTTTAGGTCTTTTTTAATCTTGACACCAGTGTTGTTTAAAGTAATGTTTTTACTGGTGGAATTGCAAGCTGACGAAGATATCATTGAAAAAATTATTAATATTGAAGATATTTTTTTAAAATAAATATACATGATTTTTGCCCCCTAATATTTTGGATTTTCTAAGATGAAGAGTTTCATATAAAACCCGGTATCTCTTTGTAAATCATAACATCAACTTTTGTCCATAATTATCTCAGTTGTTTCCAAAATGTTACCGAAAGAGGGAAATTTAATTGTAACTACTATTACCTCACCATTCTTTATATTAATTTCTCCATTATGTTTTTTTATTATTTCATTACATATATATAAGCCTAATCCGTTGCTGTGTAATTCAGAGCTATTTTTACTTCTAACAAAGGGTTCAAATATATTTTCGTAAATTTCTCTAGGAATTATATCGCCTTTATTACAAACTTTAATTGTATAAAAACCATCTTTATTTAAGGTGGTAATGTTTATATCTTCTTTAATGTGAGAATATTTAATTGCATTATCTATAATATTAATTAAAACCTGTCTTATTCTGTTAGTTGTGCCTGTGATATATCCTTTATCAATTGATTTACAGAGTTTTATGGAATGTTTGCGGGCTTTAATTTCCATATCGTCACATATTTCATTTAATAGCTTTTGCATATTAATATCTTCAGCCTCATCTTCTGTTAAGGACATACCTTTAGAGACATCAATTAAGTCTAAAACAAGGTTATGCAATCGCTCACTTTCCATGTGAATCCTATTGATAGCCCTATTTTTAAACTCATCTTCTGAATTTAATTCTTCAAGAAGTATTTGTGCATAGCATGATATACCAGTTAAAGGAGTTTTTAATTCATGCGTTACATTGTTAAAAAATTGGGTTCGTATTTTCTCCAACCTCATAACCTTTTCCTTTTCTTTGGTTATAGTATCGATTTGCTCTTTAATTTTCATTTTCATTTCTACAAATTCCTTTGATAAAATACTAATTTCATCATTGCCTTTAATTGTTAATGTATTTGCATAATCACCTTCACTTACTTTTTTTACGTCTTTAGTTAAAATAGAGATTGGGGTTATTAATTTTGATATTAAGATGAAGGATAAAATAAATATAATTATAAGAATGCCTATTTCAGAGTATGTAATTAAATTAACTAACTTTCTATTGGCAAAGTATAATTCACTTATGTTTTTCTTAATGGTAAGTACTCCTATTGGTTTTTCTTCAAAATATAGAGGATAGGCAAAGGTTGCATAAGCTTTATCATTACCATATTGAAGTGTAATAATAACAGTACCCTCTAAAGCTGATTTTGTTAGCCTTTCTGTTACTTTTTTATCTAATATTCTAATATTACTCTGAATAATTTTTCCATCCTTGTCTCTTACTTGACTATCACAGTTGTGGGTAGATGTAAAATAAGATAGTATATCAAAAGAGAGGGAATCTAGACTTTCATCATTAAAAGGTAAATTATTTAACAAAAATCTATAATGTATATATTCTCTTGAATTATTCATAATGTCTTTGACTGAGCTTTTTATTGTGTTTTCAAGATTCACTTCAAATACCTTACGCATTAGAAGATTTATACCTATTCCTGAAATAAGAAAAATTAAGGACAATCCTAAAGTAAATTTAAATTTAATGCTTTTTTTCATTTTTTAATATTCCTTAAAACGTATCCTATACCAAAGATAGTTTCAATTATAGATTGTCCACTTTCTGAATCAAGTTTTGATCTTAATCTTCTAATATGAGTATCAACTGTTCTCATTTCACCTTCATAATCAAATCCCCAAACCTTGTCTAAAAGCTCATTTCTTGAAAAAACTCTCTCTTTATTTCTTACCAAAAACTCTAATAGATCATACTCCTTTGGCTTAAGCTTAATGTCGTCTTCATTTTTTAACACTCTTCTACTTTTTAGGTTTATTTTAATATTCTCATTAAGCTGTAAAAATTCTTTTTCTTTTTCAAAGTTACTGTATTTTTGAACTCTTCGAAGAGCTACTTTTATTCTTGTCAAAACTTCTTTTATATGAAAGGGTTTTGTTATATAGTCATCTGCGCCAAGCTCAAGCCCTAAAACTTTATCAACTATATCATTTCTTGCTGTAAGCATAAGAATTGGTATTTGGTAAACCGAATTGATATACTTGCATAATTCAAAGCCGTTTTCATCAGGTAAATTTATATCAAGGAGTGCTAAGTCAATACTGTGTTCTTTTAATGATTTTTTTGCCTCTCTTGATGAATAAGCACTTATAACTTCATAACCTTCTTTTCTTAATGAAAAGCTTAATGCATCATTAATAGAAAATTCGTCTTCAATAACAATTATTGTATGATTCATTTTATGTCCTCCAAATCTTTTACTCAAATTTGTAGTAGTGCATGATTAATTCTAATTATTGTAATCTAAGGAGATTATACATGTATTTGTGAAATTTATCTAGTTAAATTAAAAGAGAGGCTCGTGAGCCTCTCTTAATTATTTTATATATCCATTAATTCTTGAGATAATATTTTCTTTGACTTGATTAATTTTATTGAAATCCATATTTGGAATATATCCAGTTTCAAGTTTATCATGAACACTTTTCGCAATTTTAAGATTAGCCAAACCTTTGTTTAATAAGTTATAAAAATCATCTTCACATTCGTTAATTTCATCTGATTTTTTTGTTAATAGAGCATTATTTAAATGTCTATTAAGATTTATAATCCTTCCATGACTGATTTGAGGAGTATAAATTTCATTACTTGATGCAAGAGCAATATCTAGTTCAGGAATAATAAGATGGGATATTTTATCAGGCCTTAGAGGGCTATGAAATACTTCGGTATAATAACCGTATCTTAAAGCTTCTTCATATAAATATTCTAGAATTAAATCGTGTCCAGTACCAGGTTTTCCTTGAAGAACATATATCTTTTGAATACCCTCAGTTAAATTTTCTATGAAACTGATTATTCCATTAGGTGTAAGCGCTGTTGCAAACATATGTCGATCTTTATGAAGTTTATTTGATTTTTTGTCTGGTAGTATTTCATCTTTTAATGAAAGCATGAGTTCATTGACTTTACCCCAGTTTTGAGCAGCAGAATAATATGAGCATAGATCATCATTTATTATTTTTGAAGCTGCAATATATTTGTAGGCTTTTTTAAAATAAAGACCAACTTCTTTATTTGTATCAATAATCATTTGTCTATACTTCCCAAATCCATCCACGTTCCAACATTCACCAAGATTTAAAATTTCATCGACAGCACCAGGATTGATAGGGTCTACAACATGAGGTGCAGTTCCATCTATTAGAACAACATTCAATCCTTTTATAACAACTCCATCAAGAGAATTGTTATCAGAAGAGCAATGATGATGCTCAATATCATATCCTTTATCGTAGTAGTATTTACCGATATCTTTCATTAATGTGGATTTACCTGTTCCAGGCCCACCTTTAATACAAAAAATTCTTGTGGCTTCTTTTTGACTCATAATATATCTGTAGAATGAATAGAAACCTTTTGAGGTATTACCCCCTGGGAAATAGTTTTTAATTGTAGCCATTTAATTCACTTCCTAATTTCATAATTTCATATTTTCTATACAATATAATATATTTCGTATTAGAGAAATGTTTACTATTATTTTGATGTTTATTATGGTGAAAGGGAGAGTTTAAAAGAATAGTTGGAAGTTAAGAGATAGTGGAGAACGAGTGACGTTTAACTTCACTTGCTGCTTATTCTGAAGTCTACTACGCACAACTTTTGGGGTTTTAAATCCCCATGAGATAAAAAAACTTTAGAATATCTAAATAATTCTGGATTTTTTATATAAAATAGAAATGTTATGGTGTATACTATAGGGGATATAAGGTATATTAGGTACATTAGTGTATTTTATTAAATATACCTTTGATAAAAAAGCATAATGCTAGGAGGAAAAAGTATGAATGAAAAAATATTTGCTCAAGAGTTGATAGATTTTTGTTATGATAGTCCAACAGCTTTTCATGCAGTAGAAAATGTGGAAGAACAATTAATGAAAGAAAACTTCGTTAAATTAAACGAAGGGGATGAATGGAAAATTGAAAAGGGTGGAAAATATTTCACTACTAAAAATGGTTCCGCATTAATTGCATTCACAGTAGGAAGCGATAATATTGAGGAAAAAGGATTTAGATTGATTGGAGCACACACAGATTCTCCTGGATTTAGAATTAAACCAAATGCAGAAATGGTGGCTGAAAAAACTTACTTAAAATTAAACACTGAAGTTTATGGTGGTCCTATAGTAAATACATGGTTAGATAGACCATTATCTGTAGCAGGTAGAGTGACGCTAATGAGCGAAAATCCTCTAAAACCAGAAATAAGACTTATGAATATAAACAAACCTATAATGATAATTCCTAATCTTGCAATACATATGAATAGAGAAGTAAATAAAGGGGTAGAGCTTAATAGACAAAATCATGTTCTTCCTTTAGTTGGTATGATAAATGAAAAGTTGGAGAAAGATAATTTTATCTTAAAGCTTATAGCTGAGGAATTAAATGTTGAAATGGATAAGATTATAGATTTTGATCTATTCTTATATGAGTTTGAAAAAGGTTGTTTAGTAGGATTCAACGAAGAATTCATTTCAAGTGCTAGACTTGATGATCTTCAAAATATTCATTCTGGAATAAGAGCACTTGTAGAATGTAAAAATACAAAAGCAACAAATGTAATGGTTTGCTATGATAATGAGGAAATAGGTAGTTCAACAAAGCAAGGAGCAGACTCAGAAATGTTAGCAATAATATTAGAGAGAATAGTACTTGCACTTGGTGGAACTAGAGATAATTACCTAAGAAGTATTGCTCATTCATTTATTATTTCTGCAGATAATGCTCATGCTATACATCCAAACTATGTTGAGAAGCACGATCCAACTAATAGGCCTATAATCAATAATGGTCCAGTGATAAAAATAAATGCAAATCAAAGCTATACAACTGATAGTGAATCAGGTGCGGTTTTTGAGATGATTTGCAAAAGATGTGAAGTTCCTTATCAAAAGTTTGTTAATAGATCTGACGTAAGAGGTGGTTCTACTATAGGGCCAATTAATTCAACACACTTGAATATGAGATCAGTGGACATTGGATTACCACAATTAGCTATGCATTCAATAAGGGAAATGGCAGGAGTAAAAGATCATACTTATGCTTATAAAGTATATCTTGAGTTCTTTAGCTTATAGATAGATTTAAAAACAGACTAGCCTAATGGCTAGTTTGTTTTTTATAAAGAAATAATAATTTCAATGAAATAGGGATAAAATACATGAAGAGTTAAGAAATGAAAGGGGGTAGTCAGATGGTTTGGCTATTTTTTACTTTAACTGGAATATGTATTTTATTCCTATTTTCTTTTATACATATTAGAAATAATAACAAAGATGAATTTGATATTTTATACAAAAAAATTGATGAATTTGAAGAATGTTATAAAAGTTTTAAAGAAGATAATATTTCATATAGATATGTAAATCTAAATAAAAAAGATGAAAAAAGAATTATTAATCAAGTGAAAGTAAGTTATGAATATATACAGAAGAGTTATAATCGACTGGTTTCATACAAGCTTGAGAATATAAACAATTGTGAAAGATGGATAGTTGATAATATAAGTATAATTGAGAAAGAATATAAAATTTTAACCAGAACACTAAGTAATAATGGAATACAAAGCTTACCTACATATATAAAGACTAGTAATAAGGAATTAAAAAGATATCCTAGAATTTTGCTTCTGACCATGAAATATATAAAAGATATTCAAGATGTACTGTGTAAAGAAGATATAATCAAAGCTTTTAAAGAATGTGAAAAAGGTGGAAGGCTTTCTTATAGAGAGATTAACTTTCTGAAATCATGTATAAGCTTTTCATTAATACAATGCATAAGCGTTGTTTCAGGACAAATAGCACTATTGACGGAAGAAGAGGAAATTTCTTGTGAATTGATTGAAAAATTAAAAGAAAATTTAATTGATGAAAATGAATTTGTTGAAATTTTTAATGATAATTATAAAAGAAATAAATTGTTCTTTATTAATAAAACATTAGAATATTTACATGAATACAGTGAAAATAATATTCCCATGTATAACATATATAATAACATCGTAAAAACTAATAATATTGATGAAGAAGATATTTCAAATAAAACTAAGAGTTTTTTAATAGATAATGAGTGTAAAATTTCTAGATATATAAAAAGTTTAAACCTAATTGAAAAAATTCAATGGGAAAATTGCATTACACAAATTTCTTATGTAGAGAGAATGTTGCTAAGGGATCCATCGAAGGTATATAGTAGTATGGATTTAGAATCTAAAAAATTATATAGAAGTAAGATAGAAAAAATGTCAAAGAAATTTGGGATTAGTGAATTCGAAATAGTTGATTCTATTTTAAATAAGTGTGAAAAAGCAGTGGAGGAGATAAATAAACATGTTGGATACTATATAGTAGACTATGGACAAAAATTTTTATTAAAGAATTATGGGAGTTTTTTCAAACCTTCATTTATTAATAAAAAGAGTCGAGTGAAAATATATGTATCTACAAATGTAATATTGACCTTGTTTTTTATTGGAATTCTATTAAGAGGAGTATATCTAATAGATAATGAAAAAAGTTTAATTAAGTATATTATTCCTGCATTATTATTGATTCCTTCTTTTAGTCAATTATCATTAACGTTGATTAATTGGGTTATTTCTATAAGAAAAAATCCTGAAATAATACCTAAAATAGATTTTTATAATGGAATAAATGAAGATAATAAAACCTGTGTTGTTATACCTTGTATGTTTACTAATGAGAATGATATTAAAGAATTAACTGATAAATTGGAAATATATTTCTTGGGAAATAAGGATGATAATATTTATTTTGCCTTATTGGGAGACTATGTTGACAATGATGTTTTTAAAAAAGAAAATGATGAAAAACTAAGAGATTATTCATTAAAGTGTATTGAAACACTAAATGAAAAATATAATGAACACAGTAAGTTCAATGTATTTATTAGAAAGAGAATATTTAATCATAGAGATAAATACTGGATGGGATGGGAGCGAAAAAGAGGTAAGTTAGTTGAATTTAATCGACTTCTGAGAGGAGATAAGAATACAACTTATGAAGTTTTAGGAGGAGATATACAAAAACTACAAGAGTGTAAACATATAATTACTCTTGATGAAGATACATTCTTACCAATTGGTGTGTGTAAAAAACTTGTTGGAGCAATGGAACATATTCTTAATAAACCTATTTATGATGAAAAAAAGAAGAAGGTTATTAGGGGATATACAATAATTCAACCAAGGATTAGTATAAACTATGTCTCTCATAATAAATCCCTATTTTCAAGAATATTTAGTGGGGATAGTGGGTTTGATATATATACACGAGCAGTTTCAGATATATATCAAGATTTATTTAGAGAAGGAATTTTCACAGGCAAAGGTATTTATAATATTGACATGTTTAATAAAGTTTTAAATCAAGAAATACCAGAATACACAGTTCTCAGTCATGATCTTATAGAAGGGGCTTTTGTAAAATGTGGATTAGGTACTGATATAGAATTTATTGATAGTTATCCAACGAGCTATTACTCATTTTGTAAGAGATTACATAGATGGGTAAGGGGGGATTGGCAACTAATAGATTTTTTAAAGAGAACGAATCTTAAGGCTTTAAATAAAATTCAAATTATAGATAATATGAGGAGAAGTTTAATATCACCTAGCATAATTGCTATTATAATTTTCTCTTTGTTAAACATACTACCAAATGATAAAGGTGTGTGGTTAGCTGCAGCACTTATATCATATATTGTGCCTGTTTTGATAAATATCAGTGAAGTTGTCTTTCTTAAAGCTAAGACTTATGGGCTTCTTTATGATTACAAAAATTACAAAAACACAATAGAAAGGATATTGGTAATAATAGCGTTTATACCATACAATTCTTATTTAATGGGTGATGCTATTGTAAGAACTTTATATCGAATGTTTTTTTCAAAAAGAAATCTTCTTCAGTGGACTCCAGCGAGTACTATAGAAAAAAATGCAGATAATAGCTTTTTATTTTATGTGAAAGAAATGAAGGTAGCACCAATATTTTCTGTTGTTGTTATGCTTGTATCTTACGCTTATCATGTTGATTTAATGATGTATTATCTTTTTCCATGTGGATTATGGTTTTTTAGTCCATATATAGCCTATAGCATAAGTAGAGAATGTGATAATGAGAATGTGGAGAAGATGTTTAAAAGTGATAGAAAGTATTTAAGAAGAATCGCAAGAAAGACATGGGGGTATTTTGAAGATTGTGTTAATGAAGAGACGAACTTTCTTGGAATTGATAATATTCAAATACATCCGAATGTGCCTTTAGCTGAAAGAACTTCACCTACCAATATTGGAATGGCAATAACATCCAATATATGCGCATATGATCTTGGGTATATTTCATTAATTGATGCTGTGGAGCGTATTGGAAAAACATTGAATTCAGTAAATAAGTTAGAAAAGTTTAATGGGCATCTATTTAACTGGTATGATGTAAAGACATTGAAGCCTTTAGAACCTAAATTTATATCTACAGTGGACAGTGGCAATCTTATTTCATATCTTTATTTGGCTAAAAGTTTTTTAGAAGTAAGTAGAAATAGTTTCTTGCTGAACAAAGAGCGAATATATGGATTGAGAGATACATTAGAACTTTTAAGTCTAGAATATGGAGATAGGTTAGGGGATAAGGAACTATTATTTAATGCCTATGAAAATATCAAGTTAATGGGTAATGATATGAATTACAGTAATTGTGAAAAAATAACTAGATATATAAGTGGGTTATTAGAGGAGTTGAAGTTATTAGATAGTGAAGGATTTTGGTTGAAAAAGACAGAAAGTTTATTGAAATCATTTGAAAAAGAAAATAAGTATCTGAATTATGATTTATTAAAAGAGTTAAAAGTAGGCAACATAACGTACAATGAGTTGTTTAAGATGAAAGATGATGTGAAATTTGAAAATATTAAGAAAAATATTGATGATTTAAATAGAAAAATTAATAAGGTTATTGAACAAATAGATGTTGTTATAAATAATACAAATTTTGAAACCTTGTATAACAAAGAACTTGGATTATTTTCTATTGGATATGATATAAATAACAATAAATTAAGCGAGAATTCCTATGATTTGATTGCTTCTGAAGCTAGGATTACAAGTTTTATGGCAATAGTTAAAGGAGATGTTCCTTTAGAGCACTGGTTTAAACTAGGAAGAAATCTTTTTATGGTAAAAAACAAGAGAGTATTTGCATCTTGGAGTGGAACCACATTTGAATATTTTATGCCATCATTATTATTAAAGGATTTTAAAGGTAGTGCTTTTGAAGAAATGAGTATAGGTGTGTTGAAAGCTCAAAAAAGTTTCGGTGAAGAATACTCAATACCATTTGGGGTATCTGAAAGTGGTTATTTTGGATTTGATGTAAATGATAATTATCAATATAAGGCTTTTGGTGTTCCTACATTAGCAATGAAAAATATTTTGAATCCAGATTTAGTTATAGCACCATATTCTACTTTCTTGTTAATGATGATGAATAAAAAAGAATGTATAGATAATGTTAAAAAATTAAGAGACCTTGGAATGGAAGGGAAATATGGATTATATGAAGCAATAGATTTTACTCGAAGTAGAATGAAAAGGGATAAAGAATATGAAATTATCAAATCCTTTATGATTCATCATCAAGGAATGATACTTATGGCATTAAATAATATTTTGAATGATAATAGATTAAGAGAGCTTTTTCATGCTATACCAAATGTAAAATGTATGGAAAGATTACTTATGGAGAATATTCCTAATAGTATAATCTTTGATAGTAAAAAGATAAATAAAATATCTCATTTCAAGGAAGAAAAGAAAAGATATGTTAGGAAATTCAAAGACATAAATCTTCTTATACCTGAAATTCATATTATGAGCAATGAAAAGTATAGTAATCTAATTTCTTATAATGGTAAAGGGGTAAGTAAAAGAAATAATATTTGTCTTAACTATTACAATAAGGATTATGTATGTGAAGAAGGTGGAATACTATTTTTCATAAATCTTGATAAAGAAAAATTTTGGTGTCTTTCAGATGTTAATAAATGTGATAACGGATACGGAGAAGTAGTATTTAAACACAATGATGCATCATTTATAAGCTCTAGTGGAGAGGTTTATGTTAATTATTCATGTACTGTAGAAAAAAATGAGGCGTTAGAATATAGAATTATTGAAATAATGAATAACGGAAAAGATACGAAAAATATAGAATTGTATAGTTATTGTGAAGTAATATTGAGTGAGTTGCAAGCTCATAGTGCACACCCTGCATTCGGGAAATTATTTATGAGTACTGAATATTTAGAGGAAGAAGAAATTCTTATTTGCAAAAAGAGAAAAAGAAGCAAGTCTGATAATACGGTTTTAGGATTTACTTATATAATTGGTGAAGGAGAAAAGTATTTTCAAAGTAATAAAAGAAAAATTGTTGGAAGAGGATTGAACGTAGAATATTCTCCAGAAATTATTCTTAAGGGAGAATATGATAATAGTTCTGGGGATGTATTAGAACCTGTTTTTTCTCACAAGATTAAGTTGACTTTAAAAGCTGGTGAAAGAAAAAAAATATATTTTTGTTATGGTATTGCTGGTTCAATAGATGAAATTAAGGGAATTCATAGTAAAAATAATAATCCTATTAAAATTGATGAAAATATAAAAGGATTTGATGAAAAAAGTTTTAATAACTTAGAAATAATGGATATAAGTTCGGGAAGTTACCAACTTATCATGAATATTTGTTCAAAACTCATTTTTGGCAAAAGAAATACTTGTGAATTAAATGAAGATGATTTGCTTGGGACTCAACAAGATTTATGGAAGTATGGTATATCTGGTGATTACCCAATAATACAATTTGAAATCAATAAATGTAGTGGACTCACACATATAAAACAATTAATCAAAGTATATCAATACTTGAAGATGTTAGATTTTAAATTTGATATATTGATATTATGTAAGGAACTACAGGGGTATAATCAGCCGATAAAAGATGCAGTTTATAATGAAATTGAGAGTGCTAATATAGGGGAAGTAATAAACACTAATGGTGGAATATATATAAAAAATTTCTATGAGTTAGAGAAAGAAGATATTAACATATTCAAGTATGTTAGTGTTCTCCAGTTTAATGATATTGAGGGACCACTATTTATACAAATACCATTTGAAAAGAAAGAAGTGTGTGCGGAAGAGCGGAACTTAGAGGATATTAATAATCAGCATGAAAGGAAGTTTAGTAAAAATCTTGAAAGATTGAAGTTTTTCAACGGATATGGTGGATTTAATGTTGGTGATAAGAGTTATGATATTATTTTAAATGGGAAAAAGAATACCCCTTCGCCATGGTGTAATGTAATATCAAATGATAACATGGGATTCATTACAAGTGAGAGAGGAACAATGTATACTTGGTTTAAAAATAGTAGAGAATTTAAAATAACCCCATGGAATAATAACGAGATTACAGATTTAGGAGAAGAATATCTATATATCAGAGATAATAATAATGGTAAAATATTTGCCATTACAAAAGCGCCTTTTGATGATGAAGGTGAGAGAAAAATAAGGCATGGTTTGGGATATTCAAAATATGAATATGTTTATAAGGGTACTCATTTTGCAATGACTGTATTTATGAATAGTGAAAAAAATATAAAACATATACATGTGAGAATAAAAAACAGTGAAATCAGTGAAAATAACTTTACTTTAATGTATTATGCGGGTTTAGTTCTTGGAGTAAATGAAGGTGGGAATAGGAGATACATTCGAACAAAAATAAACGTAGAACATGAATATATTTATGCTGATAATCCTTATAATTCTTCCTTTAAGAATAGCAAGGTTTTCTTGAAAATATTAGATGTAGAGAACGTGAAATTCACAGGTGATAGATATGAAGTAATTAAAGGTGGTAATGTTTTAAATCCCAAAGGGATTATGCACAATAATATATATGAGGTGCAAGGTATAAACAACAGTAGCTGTCTTTATGCTGAGAGTAGTATGAATCTAAAAAAAGGTGAAGATAAGAATGTTCATATAATTTTAGGAGCTGGTGAGAGTATATCTGAAATTGAAGAACTTATAAAAATATGCAATGAGCATGATTCAGCATCATATGAGTATTTAAGAACTCAGAGATATTGGAAGGGAATTGTTAATAGATTACAAGTTGATACACCAGATCCATCCTTTGATATAATGATGAACAGTTGGCTTATTTATCAGATTTATAGTTGTAGATATAAAGCAAGAAGTGCCTTTTATCAAAGTGGAGGAGCTTTTGGATTTAGAGATCAACTTCAAGATTTAATCCCCATAATTTCTTTCAATAAAAAAGAAGTTCGAAAATACATATTGGAGGCATCTAAAAAGATGTTCAAAGAAGGTGATGTTCTTCATTGGTGGCATCAGTATATTGGTAGTGGAATAAGAACAAGATTCAGTGATGATCTGCTTTGGTTACCTTATGTGGTTATAGAATATGTAAATAAAAGTGGTGATTACAGTATATTAGATGAAGAGACTACATATTTAGAAGGAGAACTACTGAAAGAAAATGAATGTGAAAAATATGGTATTTATGAAGATGGTAAAGAGAAGGATACACTCTTTCATAAATGTATAAAAATTATAAGAAGAGGATGTAGATTTGGAGATAATAACCTTCCATTAATGGGTTGTGGCGACTGGAATGATGGCATGAACAATATTGGATATAAAGATAAAGGGGAAAGTGTATGGCTAGGAGAATTTTTATATGATATCATATTGAAGTTTATTGAACTATGCAAATTTAAAGGGGAAGATGATTTAATAAAAGAATTAAAGAAAAACTCTTTTGAAATTGAAAGTGCCATTAATACAAAAGCATGGGACGGAGAATGGTATAGAAGAGCATATTTTGATGATGGATCACCATTAGGTTCATCAGAAAATGAAGATTGTAAAATAGATATGATATCTCAAGCATGGAGTGTAATAAGTACTGTTGGCGAAAAAGAGAAGACCAAAAAAGCTATGGAAAGTGCTGAAAAATATTTAGTAGATTATGAAAATGGATTAATAAAACTTTTGGATCCACCATTTCGAGATTGTAAAGAAGAACCAGGATATATAAAAGGGTATATTAGTGGTGTAAGAGAAAATGGAGGGCAATATACTCATGGTGTGATTTGGGGAATTATTGCTTATATTATGATGAATCAAGAAGAAAAAGGCTATAAGCTTATGTCTATGATAAACCCAGTTAATAAAACTAAGCATTTAGATGATTGTGAAAAATATAAAAAAGAGCCTTATGTAACCTGTGCAGATGTTTACTCTAACGAAAGTAATATTGGACTTGGAGGATGGAGTTGGTATACTGGAAGTGCTTCATGGTATTACAGCTTAGGAATTGAATATTTATTAGGATTTAAAGTTGTTCAAGGGCAAAAAATAACAATTAATCCAAAGGTTCCAGATTCATGGAATGAGTTTAAAATAAAATATAGAAATGAAGAGGCAGTATATAATATAAGCGTAAAGAAAGGAAATAGTTATAAGATTATCATAAATGGTGAGCATTATAATGAAGATTATATACCACTTTATAAAGTTGGAAGTTATGATGTGGTGGTGATATTTAAAAGAAATGGATAATGTATAATTGATAATGGAGAATGATGGATGGTTCTGACCAAAGGTCAGAACCTAAATCTTGTTTTTATTATTCCTCTTCTTTTTCAGAGGTTTTTAATACTGAGTCATAAGTATAATCAAATTCAGCTTGTGAAATATTATTACTTACTATAGGATCCACAACATTATCTGGAAGTGTAACGGAGTCAAGTGGACCAGATGATCTTACTTCTTTTTCTCCAGCTTCAAGAAATTCTCGTTGGTGAGGTCCATAAAGATTGTTTTTGGTTTCCTTAGAATATTTATTCATAATAAAACATCCTTTCTAAAGTACTTTTTTTATAGTATTCCACATGAAAGGAAAAAAAACTTACAAAAAAGAAATTCTATATTGACAATTTTTATTAAAAGGTATAACATGTAGTATAAAATAACATATATTTATTATTATAATTCAAAAAAATTCTTAGAAGAGAATTAGTAGTTTTGAAAACAGATTTACAGAGAATTATCAGTTGGTGAGATGGTAATAATTATGTTCAAAATGAATGGATCTCGGAGAATCAAGATGAAAGGGAAGTTCCTGAGTAGTTGATGACGGATAAGTTTCACGTTATAGAAACAGGATATGAATGTATCTGTAACGAGAAGAATTTTATTCTTGAAAATAGGTGGCAACACGTGTGAATACGTCCTATAAACTATGTAAATAGTTTATAGGACTTTTTTATTTTAAAAACAAGTTGAGAATGGTGAGTGGAGAGTGGAGAACGATGGATGTTTCTGCTTACGCAGAACCCACATTTTATTGGTCTCTAGAGTAAGAGAAGTTTACTTATTTTATCTAAAGATAAAATATTGTATTAAAATACAAGGTTTCATCCTTGATGAAACGAGTAAAATTTTATTGTCTAAGGAACAATAAGATTAAAATTTCTCGAAGAGAAATGTCGTTCATTATCCATTCTACATCATCCATTCTCAATTTCTTTAAAGTTTTTCAGATGAAGAATTATCAAAGAATAATAAATTTTATTAAACAAAAAATATTTGAAAGCGGAGGTATAGTTATGGAAAATAAGAAAATTATATTTAGTGGAATAAAACCATCAGGGGATTTAACATTAGGAAATTATTTAGGAGCTATAAAAAATTGGGTGAAACTTCAAGATGATGATCAGTATGAATGTTTTTATTGTGTTGTGGATATGCATGCAATAACTGTAAATCAAACACCTAAAGATTTAAGAAGAAGAACTTTAGAAGTTTTGGCTATATATTTAGCAGCTGGTATTGATCCAGAGAAAAATACAGTATTTATTCAATCACACGTGCCAGCACACAGTGAGCTTTCATGGGTTTTAACATGTAACTCATATATGGGCGAATTAGGAAGAATGACTCAATTTAAAGATAAATCTTCAAAAGGTGGAGAGAGTATAGGAGCAGGATTATTTAATTATCCTGTATTAATGGCTGCCGATATACTTCTTTATCAAACGGAACTTGTGCCAGTAGGAAAGGATCAGATACAGCATCTTGAGTTAGCAAGAGATATTGGAAACAGATTTAATAATGCATATAGTGATACTTTTAAAATTCCAGATGGATATGTATCAAAGAGTTCAGCTAAAATTATGGATCTTCAGAATCCTGAAAAGAAAATGTCAAAATCTGATGAGAATGGAAATGGATATATTCTTATTATGGATCCACCAGAAGTTATAAGAAAGAAAGTTAGTAGAGCTGTAACAGATACAGTAGGAAAGGTGAATTATTGTGACGAACAGCCAGGTATAAAGAATATGATAAATATAATGGGTACTATAAGAGGGGTTGAACCACAGCAGATTGTTGAAGAATATGCGGATAAGGGATATGCTGATTTTAAGAAAGATGTTGCAGAGATAATTGTTAATGAACTAAAACCAATACAAGAAAAAGTTAATGAACTTCTGACTAATAAGAAAGAGTTAGAAGAAATTTATAAGAATGGTGCTCAAAAAGCAAGTTATGTAGCTAATAAAACCTTAAGGAAAGTTATGAAAAAAGTAGGGTTTATACCTAGGTAAATACGAACATTAAAGGGATTTGTGAGAGGTGAAGATTCGTGTTTCAATTATATGGAAAATGGCTGGTGCTAGCATGTTATTAAAGAAAATATTACCTTGATGCATATGAATAAGAATTTGTTTTTTTTATTGAATGTTTGGAGTTTTGCTGATATAATGTAGTGTACAAAACTTTAGGGGGTCAAGGCGATGACTGTGAGAATTGCTATCATTGGTGGACCAAGATGCGGAAAAACTACATTGATGCAACAACTTTATGTTGATATGAAAATAATGGGTTTAAGCGTTGGGTGCATACCAGAATATTCTACTAAGTATCTTAAGGATAAAGGTATGATTGAGACGATTAGTGAGCAATACGGTATATATTTAGGACAGATGTTTATAGACAAAGAACTTGAAGAGTTTGATTATGCGATTACAGATTATGCAACATTCTTACCATATATTTATGGAAGATTCATGTTAGGTGATAAGAAAAGAACTGCTAAGGAAATCGAAATATTAAAAGATCTTTATAATCATGCTTTGAAAGATATAAATAAATACGATTATATTTTTTATGTACCTAGAGAATTTGGTTATAAAAAAGATGGCGTGAGATGGCAAGATGAAGAAGTAGCTATAGGGATAGATAATGCCATAAAACAATTTATAGATAATGAAAAAGTTCCTTATGTTGAATTAACTGGAAATACAAAAGATAGAGCTGCTGAAGTATTAGAAATAATGCAGTTAGGAAATATTGAAGAAAATTTAAAAAAAGATGCATAGGCTTTGCTAAGGCAAAGCCTTGATTTTTATATTATATAATAAGAGGAGCGAATGATAGTTGAGTAATATAGTTAATGAAATTGAAAGAAGAAGAACGTTTGCTATAATTTCTCACCCGGATGCAGGAAAAACCACACTAACTGAGAAATTCCTTCTATATGGAGGAGCTATTAGAGAAGCTGGTACTGTTAAGTCAAGAAAGTCATCTAAGCATGCTGTATCTGACTGGATGGAGATTGAGAAACAAAGAGGAATTTCTGTTACGTCTTCTGTAATGCAGTTTAAATATAATGATTTTTGTATTAATATACTTGATACACCTGGACACCAAGACTTTAGTGAGGATACGTATAGAACATTGATGGCAGCAGATAATGCTGTAATGGTAATCGATGGAGCTAAAGGTGTAGAGGCGCAAACAAGAAAGTTGTTCCATGTTTGTGCTTTAAGAGAAACACCTATATTCACTTTTGTAAACAAGGTTGATAGAGAGATTAGAGATCCATATGAACTTTTAGAAGAACTTGAAAATGAGTTGGGAATAAAAACATATCCTATGAATTGGCCTATTGGATGTGGGATGAACTTTAAAGGGGTATTTGACAGGGTATCTAGAGAGGTACTTGTATTTAGTGGTGGTAAACATGGGCAAGAACAAGTAGCGGTTGATAGAATTGGGATAGATGAAGAAGACAAATTGATTGAATATATAGGTCCTGCTTTCTACGAAAAACTTATGGAAGATATCGAATTATTAGATTATGCAGGTGATGAATTTGATGTTGAAGCAGTTAGAGATGGAAAGCTTTCACCAATATTTTTCGGGAGTGCATTAACAAATTTTGGTGTTGAACCATTCCTAATAGAATTCTTGAAACAAACAGCTACGCCTACACCAAGACAATCAGATAAAGGTGAAATCGACATATATGAAGAGCCATTCTCTGCATTTGTATTCAAAATACAAGCTAATATGAATAAAGCTCATAGAGATAGAATTGCATTTATGAGAATTTGTTCAGGTAAATTTGAAAAGGGAATTGAAGTTAATCATGTTCAAGGTGGTAAAAAGGTTAGATTATCTCAGCCACAGCAATTTATGGCTCAAGATAGAGAGATAATTGAAGAAGCTTATGCAGGAGATATTATTGGTGTGTTTGATCCAGGCATATTTAATATTGGAGATACATTATGTAAGAATCCAAATAAATTTACTTTTGAGGGAATTCCAAGTTTTGCACCAGAACATTTTGCTAGAGTTAAGCCTATAGATACTATGAAAAGAAAACAATTCATAAAAGGTGTAACTCAGATATCTCAAGAAGGTGCTATTCAAGTGTTTAAGAGACCGAATATTGGGGTTGAAGAGATTATAGTTGGTGTTGTTGGGGTTCTTCAATTTGAAGTTCTTGAATATAGAATGAAAAATGAATATAATGTTGATATTAAACTTGAACAGTTAGCATTTTCTAATATTAGATGGATTGAAGAAAGTCCAGTTGCAGTTGATAAATTAAGCTTAACTAGTGATACAAGACTTGTAAAAGATATAAAAGATAGAAGTATTCTTTTATTCCAAAGTGAGTGGGGTATTGGATTTGCATTAGAGCACAATCCAGGGTTAGTTCTTTCATCTATAGGAAAAGCTTAAAAAATGCACGCGAAGCGTGCATTTTTATTTTTACCCTTTTCTTTTGTAAGTTGTGAAGGCATCGGCTATAAATATTACTACAGCTAAAATTAATAGAATATTTATAAAGGCCCCTCCTAAACTTAATAAAAGCATAATTAACCAAGTAAGGAGAATAAATGCTCCTACAAATCTTAAAAAATTCATAATATCACACCAATCTACGAGTTATTATCTTATTCTTTGCATAGCGTATAATAATATGCAAAAAAATTACTATAAATAAAGGGTTTTTTATAATGGAAATAGAATTAATAATAGTGACGAATGAATAAAAATAGGGGTTTGATTTTTTTATGGATGAATTACATGGAAACAACTTTGATTATAAGAAAATTAAAGAAGAGCTTGAAACATATAAAAGCTTCGCAGAAAGTACAATAGAACTTTTAAATAATAAGGTAGATGTTTTAGAAAAAAAAATTGATGTAATTACTAATGTAATGGAGATAAGTAAATATATAAATCTGAACGTAAGTGAAAGTGATTTGATTCCTAAAATTAATGATATGATTGTTGGAATTTTGGGTGTTGAATATTCTACTATTTATATAAAAAAAGATGAAAAATTTGTTATAGAAGCAACAAATATAAATAATAAATCTTTTAATAATTACGAAAAAAGTTATTATGATATTCTTGATGAAAGAAATCCATTTATAATAAATTGTAAATCTCACAAAAAATCTGTTGTAGATAATGGAGAGAATCACTCTATAATAGGGGTTCCTATAAATTTTAGAGGAACAGTTCTTGGTTATATAGTTGTTGAGCATAGTATGTGGGGATTTTTAAGTTCTGATCATATGAATTTCCTTACAACAATTTCAAATCATATTGGAATTGCTTTGGATAATAATTTTCTATATATGACAATAAGAGAAAGTTCAAGAAGGGACCCTCTTTTAAATATATATAATAGAAAATATTTTTTCAACCAATTAGATAATAAGCTTTTAAGTGAACCAAAGAATAAATTCGCTCTTGTGATGATGGATATCGATGATTTTAAGAAAATTAACGATAAATATGGACATCAATTTGGGGATAATGTCCTTAATAATGTAACTAGTATAATTGAAGATAATCTTTGTGAACAAGATATTCTAGCCAGATATGGTGGAGAAGAATTAATAGCATACATTAGCCATGGTGAAAGCAAAAGAAAAGTTTATGAGAGAATAGAAAAGCTTAGAGAAGAAATTAAAGAAAAAGCCTTATGCTTTAATGGAGAAAAAGTTATAACTACTATGAGTTTTGGAGTGGGATTTTATCCTGATGATTCAAAAAATATTGATGGCGTAGTAAGTGTGGCTGACCAATGTCTATATATAAGCAAAAGAAATGGAAAAGATAAAGTTACATACATAAAGTAGACTTAAGTACCCAGAGTTTAGTAAACATTACAAGTTTACAACTCTGGGTATCTTATTTGAAAAGCAGAGTAAAATACTGTATAATATATTTAATAGTCAAAAAATTCAGAATTTTGAAGGGGGTTATCAAAATGATACAGTTATACTGTGGTAGAAAAGGTAGCGGAAAAACAAAATCACTGATAAAATTAGCCAATGAAAAGGTTAGTAAGCGAAAAGGAAATCTAGTTTACTTTGATGATGATGATAAAATGAGTTATGAGCTTGATAGAAATATTAGATTTATTTCAACAGACGAATTTGGACTAAAAAATTATGATGAATTTTATGGTTTCTTGTGCGGTGCAATAGCCGAAGATTACGATATAGAAGAGATGTTTATTGATGGTCTTTTGAAAATAACCTCTAGCACTATTAATGAGTGTGAAGAATTATTAAAAAGGATTCAATGGATATCAGATAAATTTGAAATAAAAATGCATATTAACATAAGTATTAGAATTGATGAAATCCCTGAATATTTGAATTCGTATTCTGTTGAGTTTAAGAAATAAATAGATAAAAGGATTGAGCTTTGATTTCAATCCTTTTTTTGTTGCAAAAATCTCAATTAAGGTTATAATAAGAAGAGGTATATTTAGAATAGGAGGAAATACGAATTGGGAAATGTTTATGATATTTTATGTGAAAGAGGATATATCAAGCAAACAACGCATGATAACATAAAGGATATTTTGAATAATGAAAAGATAACGTTTTACATAGGGTTCGACCCAACAGCTGACAGTTTACATGTAGGTCATTTTATAGCAATGATGTTTATGGCACATATGCAGAGGGGTGGACATAGACCTATAGCCTTAGTTGGTGGTGGAACAGCAATGATCGGTGATCCGTCTGGAAAGACTGATATGAGAAAGATGCTAACTAAAGAAGAAATAGAACATAATGTTAGCTGTATAAAAGAACAATTATCAAGACTTATTGACTTTGAAGATGATAAGGCAATCTTAGTAAATAACGCAGAGTGGTTATTAAATCTTAATTATGTGGATTTTTTAAGAGAAGTAGGTGTTTGTTTCTCTGTTAATAAAATGCTTACGGCTGAATGTTTTAAACAAAGGTTAGAAAAAGGATTATCATTCTTAGAATTCAATTATATGTTAATGCAAGGATATGATTTTTATGAATTATATAAAAGATATAATTGTACTATGCAACTTGGTGGAGATGACCAATGGTCTAACATGTTAGCAGGTATGAATATAGTTAGAAGAAAAGAATCAGAGCAAGTATATGCAATGACATGTACATTACTTACTAATAGTGAAGGTAAGAAAATGGGGAAAACTGAGAATGGAGCTCTTTGGTTAGATTCAGAGAAAACATCACCATATGATTTTTATCAATACTGGAGAAATGTGGATGATGGTGATGTGAAAAAATGTCTATCTCTTTTAACATTTGTACCTATGGATGAAGTTGAAGAACTTTCTTCTCTTGAAGGAGCAGAGATAAACAAAGCAAAAGAGAGACTGGCTTTCGAAGTAACTAAACTTATACATGGTGAAGATGAGGCTAAGAAAGCTGAGGATGCTGCAAAAGCATTATTTGGCGGAGGCGTTAACTTAGATAACGTTCCTACTGTTATGTTAAGTAAAGAAGAATTAGGAAAAGGTATTCTTGATGTATTAAATGCTGGGAGAATTATTCCTTCAAAAAAAGAAGGTAGAAGATTAATAGAACAAGGTGGACTTTCGATTAATGACGAGAAAGTTGAAGAAATAAGTAGAGTTATTACAGAAGAGGATATTAAAGACGGAATGATCTTAGTTAAAAAAGGTAAGAAAAAATATTTTAAAGTGATTTTCGAATAATATAGTAAAATTAAGCCCGAATTCAGTTTCTTAGGTGTATGAAAATAAATAACAAATCCAAGGTTCGATGGATATTTTGCGAAATAGTTTGCAAAATAGACTAGAATACTGACTTGTTATTTATTTCAATATGCCTTATATTGTGGAAGATTAACAAGCTGAAATTGGGTTTCTTTGTTATTTGGGAGAATATAACAATGCATTGAATTATTAGATATTAAACTTTTACAATTATTTAATGTTTATATAGCGTGAAACTCTTCGATAATAATAATATGAAAGTTATATAAGGTGTAGGGATATAGGGGGGAGAATATGTCCGATATCAGAAGTATTTCTGGCTTAAGGCAGATAGATAAAAAAAGGATGCATAAAAAGATATCCTTTAGTGAAGGAGAAGTTGTTAGAGCAAAAGTCAAAGGAACTAGTGAAGATAAAACAGTTTTACTGAGAACTATAGATGGATGGGAATTTGAAGCTGAGCTAGATGAATCAATAGATTCAGAGTTATTAAATAAATTTGCAAAGTTCAAAGTTTCTGGATTTAAAGAAGGAAAGTTACAGTTAAAGCTGGTTGAGGGATTTTTAGAAAGTGGAAGCAATAAAAGTTCTGTTGATACAATTATTGAAAAGTTAGGGCTAAAAAAGGATGAGGAAACAATGAATTTATTGAAGCTTATGATTAAATTCAAAATGCCTTTAACAAAAGAAAATATCTCATCCATAAAAAGTCTTTTGCAATTTCAAACTAAATTAAATGAGAATGAGAATGAAAAAATACAATTCACTCAAAAATTCATTTTTAATAAAGGGTTGCAAAGTGATAAAAGTAAAAGTGAAATGTATAGTAAGCTAATTAGTGGTTCTTTAGATAAATTAAAAAGTATTGACACTAAATCGCTTATATTTATATTGAAGAATAATATAACACCAAGTGGTAAAAATATAGAAGTTCTTGAGAATTTATCTAGCAATAAAGAAAATGTATTCAGTAGCTTTAAAGAAATGAAAGAAATATTAGTTAAAGAGGGATTGCTAGATAGAAATAATGTAAGTGGATATAACGGAAATAAGATTAGTGGTAATGAGCAGAAAGAATTTATTGGAATGGCAAATAAAAACACAATTTCTAATGCGGTTAATAAATATAGTGCCGGTGAAAATAAAAAAATTGAATTTATTGAGAAAATGATTAGTGATATTTTGCAAGAAAGCTCCCAAGATGATTTAAAAAGGTTGAAGGAACTTAAGAATGAGATATCATTTAAAGAAATAGAGAGCAATATTGAAAGTGATGACGGAAAAGTTGGAAAAGAAAAAGCCGTAAAAGAAAGCACAAATAAAGAAATAACTAAAGAGAATATTAATAAAGAAGTAAATAAAGAAGTAACTAAAGAAGAGAATAAAGAAGTAAATAAAGAAGTAACTAAAGAAGAGAATAAAGAAGTAACTAAAGAGAATATGAACAAAGAAATAATTAAAGACTCAAAACTTATTACATCTGATAAAGTTAAAAAAGAGATAAATGAAGTTCTTAAGGATTCGAAAGAAATGTTAAAAATGATTTTATCAAAAGACTATAAGGAAAGTAATGAATTAACGGATAAATTACAAGGATTTATAGACAATAATATTAATAAGTTTAAAGTATTTAATTCTATTAGTAATCAATATTATTATTTTGATAGCCCGTTTAAACATAATGATGAAGAATATCCTTTTAAATTTATAATTAAAGATGATCGAAAAAAAGAAAAGAAAATTGATTCAAAAAATGTTAAAATGATTGTGTCATTAAAAACAAAAAATATTGGTACAATTGATAGCTTGATTAAAATAAGGAATAATAATCTTACTATAAATTTAAAATGTGATTCAAAATGGAAGAAAGTCATAGAAATGACAAGAAGTAAATTAGAAGATATGTTTAGTGAAAGTAAATTTTTAATTAATATTAGCGTTGAAGAAAGAGAAGAAGAAATAAATATTATAAATTGTAACGATTTTTTTGAAGATGATAATTTTAGTGTTTTAAATGTTAGAGTTTAAGGCGTATTTAAAGATGCCTAAAAGGATGTGATTACATGAGCGAAAGAAAAAAAGCGGCAGCACTTAAATATGAAGCTAATATGGATGCCCCTATTGTTACAGCAGCTGGTGTTGGGAAAATAGCTGAAAAGATAATTGAAGAAGCAGAAGAAAATTTTGTTCCAACAGTAGAAAATAAAGAGTTGGCTGAATTACTTACTAATGTAGAATGTGGTGAAGAAATCCCTACAGAGTTATATGATGTTGTAGCAAATATTCTTGCTTATGTAATGGAACTAGATCAGAAAGTAGAAGGTGATAAATAGTGGCATTATACGCTATATCAGATTTGCATTTATCATTTGGTGTAGATAAACCTATGGGAATATTTGGTGAGAAATGGGTTGATCATCATTTGCGAATAAAAGATAATTGGATAAAAAAAATAACTGAAAATGATACTGTAATTATAGGTGGAGATATATCTTGGGGCATGAGTAAAGAAGAAGGGTTTAAAGATTTAGAATGGTTAAATTCATTACCAGGTAATAAGCTGCTTATTAGAGGGAACCATGATTATTGGTGGAGTGGTATAAAAAAGCTTAACTCCCTCTATGAAAATATGATGTTCATACAAAATAATTTCTTCGAATATGGTGAGTATGCTGTATGTGGTACCAGAGGTTGGGTTTGTCCAGGAGGCTATAATTTTAAAGAAGACAAGGATAGAAAGATATATAATAGAGAATGTATAAGAGCAGAACTTTCTTTGAAGGCAGCAAAAGAAGCGGGATATAATAAAATTATATTTGTGACTCATTATCCACCATTTAATGAGAAGATAGAAGATAATGAGTTTATGAGGCTATTTAAGGGGTATGAAGTAGAGAAAGTGATTTATGGACATCTACATGGGGCAGGGATAAAGAATGCATTTGAAGGGCAATATGAAGGGATAGAGTTTATATTAACTTCAGCAGATTATATTGACTTTGATCCAGTAAAAATACTTTAAAACATAGTGGGTAGTTGACAGTTGACAACGGACAACGAATGATATTTCACTCCGTGAAATTTTAATCTTGTTGTTCCTTGGACAATAGGGGTTGACATGTTTCATTTATAATGAAATATTGTAGTTTGAATTTAAATATTTATTGTATAAGATTAATATTAATATAAGCTGATAATAGAGTTATCTATTATCAGCTTATATTAATATGAAAAAGTTTTATCTAAGTAAATATCAAATAAAGAGTTAAGTATATTTAAGAATTTTACTGTTCTCAACTTCTTTTAAAGAGCTTTCCAAAGAGGCCCTTTTTATTTTTGGAGCTAGCTTCATAAGATAAATCTTCAACAAGAGGTTCATTATCTTTAGTTTCAGTATTTTCAGTGTTTTCTTGTTGTTTCTTTTTAATTGAAATAATATCTTTTTGATCTCTAGCTAGTTCTTTCAACGATGCTTTAACACCAGGGGTGGTTAGTACGTTACTCAACCATATTAGAGCATTATCGTAATCATTTATACGATGATATAATTCACCAATTAGATACATGGTAGCGTACTTATCCATACCGTATATTGGGAAAACCTCATTGTAATAAGCTTCTTTAAATCCAGTTAGAGCTTCTTCAATAAATTTTAATTCTAATGGTCTGAAATTTTCTTCAGGTTTAAGTCTATACATCCAAGCGATCTTTAGACAGGTTATTGCTTTTGTACTATTTTTTGATTTTCTAACTATGTAGTTCAATAATGCTAGCTTGTACCGTTCAATAGCATGATTTTCATCTCTAACATTAGGATATTTTCTGCCAGTCCATTGAGGCGTGATATTTTCGAGTATTAATCTTCGCTCAGCTTGAGTAATCTTATCAAAATCAACTTTCATAGCTGTATAACCGCAAGTATTACATAACCATACATCATAAAAATATGGATTTATTAAAGAATAGTTTATATAAAAATCACTTTCTTTACCAGTTGTTTTATACGCTGAAGATTTTACTGAAGGGGTTTTGAATGTTTCACCACAAATTGGACAAACTACAGTCCTATCATATAAATAGGTTTGAATATTTGTTTTTTTCTCAATGACAGGTTCCTCTTTTAGTTCTTTCTTGTATATATCGAGGTCATCAATATTTTTAAAACCAATTTCTTTTAATTCTTCAAATAAATTTTTATCCACTGTTTGCCTCCCAAATAAAGCGTTACTACATTAATTATATCAAAAATAATTTGTCCTTAAAATAAAAAGATTAAAAGAAAGATAAAAATGTTATATAATAGTATATAGAGATAATTTATTAAGAATATTTAGAAGGGTGATTTTAATGGCGACAATAGATTGGAAAAAATTCACAATACCCTATGAGCAAGCAATAGATGAGTTAAAGATTAAGTTTAGAAGTATAAGAAAAGAATGCAAGAAAAGAGGAACTTATTCACCAATAGAATTTGTAACAGGTAGAGTTAAAGAAATGTCTAGCCTTTTAGAAAAAGCAAATAAATTTGATATTCCATTAGAAAGAATTCAATATGAAATTGAGGATATTGCAGGCTTAAGAATTATGTGTCAATTTGTTGATGATATTGATAAAGTAATAGATATTATTAGAAAAAGGCAAGATATGCAAATTATTTATGAGAAAGATTATGTTGATAATGTTAAAAATAGTGGATATCGAAGTTATCATATTATAATTAAATATCCAGTAAATATGTCAGATGGGGTTAAAGTTATATTAGCAGAACTTCAAGTGAGGACTTTAGCAATGAATTTTTGGGCTACAATCGAACATTCATTAAATTATAAATATAAGCATAATATCCCCCCACATATAAAGAAAAAGCTTAAAAGTGCGGCTGATGCAGCGTTTAGGTTAGACCAGGAAATGTTAGAAATAAAAGAGGAAATAAAGGATGCTCAGAAATTGTTTGGAATAAAATCAAGTTTAGTTTCTGATATAATGCAGAACATAGAGTTGTTATCATCAGTTGGAAAATCTTCAGAGGCAGCTAGATTTAGAAAAACTCTCGATTCTCTCATAGAAGAGGGGAATATAATTCAATTTAGTGAGTTATTAAGTACTACAGAAAAAACTTTACATAGTAAAGGAGTCAAGAATTAAAAACATAGTCAACTGTCAACTGAAAAAAAAGCCCCTCAGGGCTTTTTTTTACTTAGCTACTATATTAACAAGTCTTCCTTTTATAACTATTACTTTAATGATATTTTTACCTTCAGTAGCAGCTTTGATAGTATCATTAGTTAGAGATGCCTCTTTTATCTCATCTTCAGATAAACCAGAAGGAATATTAATCTTAGCTTTTATTTTTCCGTTTATTTGTATTGCTATCTCAACTTCATCTTTAACAAGTGCTGATGAATCAAATACTGGCCATTTATCATTGAAAACAGAGTAATCCATACCTAATGACTCCCAACATTCTTCAGAAAAATGAGGAGCAAATGGAGCAAGTATTTTGATAAAGTCTATTAAACACTCTTTTAAGAAAGTTGGATTAATCTCTTTCTCGTTTAGATACTTATTAAAAGCATTAACAAATTCCATCATTCTTGCAATTGCAGTGTTAAATTGCATTTTTTCAGAATCATCAGTAACGCCTTTAATAGCTGTGTGTCTCCAGAAATTTAATTCTTTCTCAGGTTTTGTCATTTCAGAAAGCCCATTTTCGCTAGTACGATTAATAGCATTATCTACAATACGTTCTATTCTTTCTACAAAACGTGCTATAGATTTTACGCCATCATCACTCCAAGCACCACCTTCAGTATAACCGAATCCAAACATTAGATACATTCTAAATACATCAGAACCATGCTTGCTGATATAATCATCTGGTGAAATAGTGTTTCCTTTTGATTTACTCATTTTTAATCCATCAGCTCCAAGAATAAGTCCTTGGTGAGTAAGTGATTTAAATGGTTCGTCAAAATTTACGTAACCCATATCTCTTAATGCTTTAGTTATAAATCTTGCGTATAGAAGGTGCATACAAGCATGTTCAGGACCACCTACATATTTATCAACTGGTAGCATAGAATTGATTTTACCACTATCAAATGGATTACTATCACTATTTGCATCAGGGTATCTTAGATAGTACCATGAAGAACAAACAAAAGTATCAAGAGTATCAGCTTCTCTAGTAGCTTTTCCACCACACTTAGGACAAGTTGTATTTAAGAAAGATTCGCATTTAGCAAGTGGTGATTTACCATCTGGTGCAAAATCAACGTCATAAGGAAGTTCAACTGGTAATTGTTCTTCATGAACAGCTACTGTACCGCATTTTTCACAATAAACAACAGGAATTGGGGCACCCCAGTATCTCTGCCTTGAAACAAGCCAATCTCTTAATCTGAAGTTTACTTTTTCTCCTCCAAGATTCTTATCATTAAGTGAATCAAGAATTGCTTTTTTTCCTTCTTTAGTTGAAAGACCATCAAATTCACCACTGTTGATCATTTTTCCGTGCTCTGTAAATGGAAGTTCTTCACCACCTTCAATAACTCTTTCGATTGGAAGGTTATATTTAGTTGCGAAAGCAAAATCACGTTCATCATGCGCAGGAACAGCCATAACAGCACCAGTACCATATGAGTTTAATACGTAATCACCGATCCATATAGGAACCTTTCTTCCGTTAATAGGGTTTATTGCATAGGCACCTGAGAATACTCCGGTTTTCTCTCTAGTAATTGATTGACGTTCAATCTCAGATTGTTTTTTTGTATCATCAATGTATTTTTGTACTTCTTCAAATTGCTCAGGTGTAGTGATTTTCTCAACAAGATCATTCTCAGGAGCAAGAACAACATAAGATACTCCAAATAATGTATCAGCTCTTGTTGTGAATACCTCAAATAATAGATCAGAATCAACGATTGAGAATGTAATTTGCCCCCCTGTTGATCTACCAATCCAGTGTTTTTGCATTGCTTTAGTTTTTTCAGGCCAGTCAAGACCATCAATCATATCAAGAAGTTCATCTGCATATTCAGTAATCTTGAAGAACCATTGAGTAAGATTTTTCTTAGTTACTTCAGTATCACATCTTTCACAAAGTCCATCTAGAACTTGCTCGTTAGCTAGAACTGTGTTACAACTAGGACACCAATTCACAGGAGCTTTCTTTCTATATGCTAATCCTTTTTCATATAATTTCAAGAATAACCATTGAGTCCACTTGTAATACTGTGGATCACACGTGATAAGTTCATGATCCCAATCAAACATTGCTCCCATAGCTTTTAGTTGTTCTTCCATAGTAGCTACATTTTTTTCAGTTGAATCCTTAGGGTGTACTCCAGTTTTTATAGCATAATTCTCAGCTGGTAATCCAAATGCATCAAATCCCATAGGTTGGAAAACATTGAATCCTTGCATTCTTTTCATTCTAGCCCAAGAATCTACTGGACCATAGTTAAACCAATGCCCTGCGTGTAATTGAGCTCCAGAAGGATAAGAAAACATTTCTAAAACATATAGTTTTTTATCAAGATTATTTTCATCAAACTTATATAAGTTTGTATCAGCCCATTTTTGTTGCCATTTTTTATCAATAGCAGTAGAATAATTTGACATATAAAGACCTCCTCAAATATTTAAAGTATTTTTTATAATAAAAAAACTCCGTCTCAGTAAGAGACGAAGTATAATTCGCGGTACCACTCTAATTCGGACATAAATATCCATCTTATTTGTATAACGGCTTCCACCGTATCTGTTTTTCTACAGATATGCTCCAAGGCAAGTTCGAAAGTTTGTATTACTGTTTCACACCAACCAACAGTTCTCTGATAATACAAAATAAATCTACTACTCCTATTCAACGCAGTACATTATTTAATTATATGTTATTATACATTTAACCCTTTTTTCTGTCAAGAAAATACTTATTGTTTTTTGATAAGTGGTTTGAATTTCTTAGTAATAAATACTACATAAGTAGTGAGAGCATAGTCATAAACAATAAATAAAATCTGTAAAACTATTATCAATATAAATACTGAAAATTTAAATGTAAATATATCTGCAAATAATTTGCTATATAATAAAAAACTTATTAATACACCTGAGTTAATATATAATAATTTCAAAAGAAATTCAATAGGGGCATTCCTACAACCTTCAAGAAAAAGTTTAATAAAAGGATATGCTCCAAATATTAAGATATATACAATTGCAACACCAATATTAGCTGATAATAAAAATAATGATAACAAAGCAGTTGCAACATAGCTTATGAAAGCAGTTTTTTTATCAGTGATAATAATTGATGTGACTACGATGCAGGATGTAATAAATAAGAAAAATAACTTATTAAAATGAAGCAATACACTCATATAAAGAATTATAATATTTAAAGCGGTTAGAACCCCACCAAGAGCTATAAACCTTGTGTTTTTCATAAAAGCCTCCTACATACAGTCAATTAAATCTCCACCAGCACATTCGCAAAGGGAATCAGCGCACCAAAGTTTAAAGCACATATCAAACATATCATTATCTCTGTGTTTTCTTCCATAATAGTTTTGTCTATATGATGTTGTGCTAAAGTTTGTTTGTTCAAGCGCATTTCTGTATTCAGGATGTGAAGGGTTCATTCTACATGCTACAGATAGATATCTTTTTGCACTATCATTCCATCCCTTTTTACTGAATAATATTCCCATTAGATAATTCCACTCAGCATCTCTTGTTTTTACGGTATTTAATTTCTGTTCAGCAGATCTTAAATTTCCAGAATAAATATCATTTTTGATATTTTCATATACATTTTGAGATTGATAGTTCTGTTGATTATAGTTGTTATTAGTGCTTGAACTTTGATTGTTGTAAGATGTTTGATTACTATAAGAACTACTTCTGCTACTATGAGTATTGTTCTCACTAGCTGATTTCATAAGTGTATCGTATGCTTCGTTAACTTCACGCATTCTTTCTTCTGCAAGATCCCTAAGGGGATTATCATCATATTGATCAGGATGATATTGTTTTGCTAACTTCTTGTATGCTCTTCTAATTTCATCTTTGGTAGCACCTTTTTTTACATTAAGAATCTCATAAGGATTTTCCATTGTGATCTTCACTCCTTTTCATAACATACGGCATATTCAAATAAATAACTAGTCTAGGTTTAAGGTGTGTATCTTTGATTTGTTATTTTTTTTCATATACCTTATCCATTTTTTCAATCAATCCTAAATGAAGTATATTATCAAGTAAATCAATATTTTTCTTGAGAGGAAGTTTTTTTAGATTAACAGTGCAGTTATAACCACAACTTAAAAGTAAATCTTCGATTCTCAAGTATATTTGCTCAGAAAATTTATTGAAATTTTGATTATTTTTATTAAAGACTGCATTTATGGGATTATATTTACCTTTCTCAAGGTCATCTTTTAAATCATCCCATGCATCTATTATATAAATCCATTTACCTAAATTATAACCTAACCAATAGAGATTTTCACTAAATTCTTCATTTTTATAGTAATAAGATACAATAAGACCTGTTATATCAGCAAAGGGATGAGAAATTTGATCAATATTATCAGAAAAGTTTTCTTTTTCCATTGATGACAGTTTATTGAGATTGGTTTTAACATTTTCAATTACTTCTTCATATTCATTATTGTTTTTATTAATATAAGGTTTAAGCATTGAAGAAAAAATCGAAGATTTTAATGATCTATCATCCTCAACATCATCAATAAGTTTATAATATGCAAGTATTACGTTAGAAAAAGCAGCATAATTTAATGGCTTATTGATAATAATTTTAGTTCTTTTTTTAATAGGATGCATAACACAGGCGTTGTTTACAATACTCCTATCTTCATTATTTAAAGAATCTAATAATATAGCAAGGAAAGTCATATCATAATTCAAAACAAGTCTAGGTAATTGACCGTAATTATTTTTTATAGCAATACATAGACCACAATAATAAGATCTAAATATTTCATAATCTTTCATTTTTAATTCCATTTTGCATGGAAGTACATAACCAAACATTATAGACCTTTTACAGCTCCTTCTTTTTGTAGAATTTCATAAATGGTAGCAGATGTAGTGTCCTCAAGGTTGTATCCTAAAAGAGAAACAACTTCTTCTAACTCTTTCTCATCTTCCGTCTCAATTTCTATATAAGGAAAAGGACAAAAACTCTTATCATTTATATCTATTTCTACTAGAGTATTTTTATATTGATAACTTTCTCTACTTTTTTTTATTTCTTGTACTAAATTAAGTCCAAGTGCTTTGAAAATTGCAATGCCTTCATCACAATTATGAATTTCAGTTTCATTTTCTTCCATAATTTTATACTTTTCTTGACTCAATAATTTTTTTACAGTCATATAGTGGATTGTTTTATCATTTAAATTATCATGAACAGTTCTAATTCTTGCATATCCTTTATTATTAAGAAGGCGACCATCATCATAATCATAAATTCTATTTATTTGATCCTCTTCTTTTACATTTTTGGCATCTAATTCAGTCAATTTTGCTCTTATCTCTTCTGGATTAATCTTTATAATCCTTACTTCTAACTCTTTCACCAAAATCACTCCTTATTAAAGGATTATAACATAAATTCAATACACAATGTGTTACTAAATTGAAAATATGAACAGTGTAGATATTTGAATTTTTTGCCCTATCAATATATAATTGAGAGTGCAGTAAAAGGAGGAGAGTATTTTGGATTATGTAAGTGATATTAATATTTATGAGGCCGTAATTCACGTTTTAGATAATAATGGAGAAGAACCGATACTTAATGAGTTTGCATTAGATTTAAGTGATGAACTATATACGTACTTATTAAAGCATATACAAAAGGCATTAAAAGATGAAGACTTAAAATATGCTAAATACAGTGAAGAAAGAAATATCGTAAGAGAACTATGTCAACAATACCTAAATGGACATGAGAATATTTTAGAAGTATCGAAAGAAGTCTCAAGACAAATGTTCATGCTTATGAAGAGCGGAGGGAATATTCCTTCCTGTGATATGATTGTTGTAGCTTTTTCATGCGAGTTAGGGCCTATGTTAGGGATGCTTAAGATGGACTATATAAAAAACTATATGCATACAATTGATTTTATAGAAGAAAAAATAGGGATAAATATAATACCGCAGTATACAGGTTTACCTGGCAGTGGTCAAAGGGTAGCAAAGTGCGCTTTTGTTAAGGTATTCAAAGAAGATAATAAATATGATCTTCTTGTAATTGATAAAAAAAAGAAAAGCAAAGATACAGAAGAATATGGTACAAATTATTTTATAGAGAATTTTTTAGGATGCAATATTATAGATAGTGAAAGAGATGAAACTAAAGCATTTTATAATGCGGCAGAGAAATGGACTAGAGCAAATTTAGGAGAAAATGCAGTAAAGGCAGAAGAGGTAAGACGTAAAGTAAAAGAAAAATTAAAAGAAGAAGACAACATTAATATTGCTGAATTTACACAAGAAGTGTTTCATGAGCAGAAAGAAGTTCAAGAAGATTTTAAGAGTTTTGCAATTAATGAAGGTGTAAAAGAAGAAGTTCAAGTTGATAAAAATTGGGTGGAAAAGAAACTTAAGAGAACGAGATTGAAAATTGATAGTGATATTGACTTATATCTTACACATGATGCGTATAATGATAATGAAAGATTTGAGATTAAGCGCAACGGAGACGGAAGCATTAATATACTGATTAAACAAGTTAGAAACTATATTGAGAAATAAAAAGAGCACGGGTAACCGTGCTTTTTATCTATTTAGAGCTTCCTAATACATTTTCAATCTTTCCAGTTACAAGATTAGTAACGTTTTCTCTTCCTAATCCTAAGTATTTTCTTGGATCGAATTCTTCTGGTTTTTCATTTAATACTTTTCTGATTGAACCAGTCATAGCTAATCTTATGTCAGTATCCATGTTGATTTTACATACTGCCATAGAAGCAGCTTTTCTTAGCATTTCAGTTGGAATACCTTTAGCTCCACCAAGATTACCACCATTTTCGTTACACATTGCAACATATTTTGGATCAACAGCTGAAGCACCATGTAATACGATAGGATAGTTATGTATACCAGCAGCTTCAAGTTTCTCTGTAATTTTTTCTAATCTATCAAAATCTAATTTAGCTTCACCTTTGAATTTGTAAGCACCGTGGCTAGTACCGATAGCTATAGCTAATGAATCAACACCTGTCTTTTGAACAAATTCTAAAGCTTCGTCTGGGTTAGTGTAAATAGCGTCTGCTGCAGATACATCAACATCATCTTCTATACCAGCTAATCTTCCAAGTTCTGCTTCAACAGTAACGTTTCTTTCATGAGCATATTCAACAACTTTCTTAGTGATTTCAATATTCTCTTGAAGTGGGTGGTGAGAACCATCAATCATAACAGAAGTGAATCCTAAGTCTATTGCTTTTTTACAAGTTTCAAAATCTGGACCATGATCTAAGTGTAAAGCTATATCTAATCCTGTTTCTTCAACAGCCGCGTCTACTAAGTGCTTTAAATAAGTAGGTCTCATGTATTTCATTGCTCCAGCTGATACTTGAAGTATAACAGGAGTGTTTTTTACTTTACAAGCATCTACTATACCTTGAACAATCTCCATATTGTTGATGTTAAAAGCTCCTATAGCGAAACCACCTTTGTATGCAGTTTCAAACATTTTTTTAGTATTTACTAATGCCATTTAATCTCCGCCTTTCATAAAATAATATATGTAATTTGTATATAAACTACTTCGTAGATTTATAATAAAAGAACAAAGAATAGAGAACAAATATTGTTATTTGTTAATTGTTCTTTATAAAATACTGTCCTATATCATTATATAGAATTTGTTGCATATTGCAAATTGAATTTATATTTTTGTTAGAGGATATTATGCAATGTTAACTTTTCTAAAGTCTTAATTTCATTAATTTGGTGCTTTATCACGCTAATGCAAGGTATGGCTTCACTTTGTTTCTTAAATTGAATATAGTCAGTTAACCTGACTATTTCAGAACTGATTAAATCTAATTCACTAGTATTTACATAAACAATCATTGATTTAGAATTTTTATCCCATAATTTAAGAAGATCCTCAGATTCGGCATGAGCTTTTTCCCAATGAGAGGACATTATTGAATCATGTATTTCATCACATAATTTATTTGTTTCAGCTGTAATAGTATTTATTTTATTTATAGAGAATAAAATATAGAACAGTAAAAGTATGAAAATAGCAATGCTACATTTGGTTCTAGTCATAATTCACCTCAAGGTCGTAATTGATAAAAAAAGTCTCCGTTAGAATCACAAATGGCAAAAAATACTTTTTTATAATCATTAATTTTATGTCTTATTAGTTGTTCTTCAAGCCAATGGATATCTTTACGGATTACTTTCAAATTATTATAATTTATTCTACCATCTAATATCAATGTAACAGGGAGTTTATCCTGGGTTGAACGTATATTTAAATCAGATTTTGTTACATTCGTTTTTGATGTTCTTGGAATAATAGATAACTCACCACTTGTTTCTAAAATAGCATACTCAATATCTTCAATATTATAAAAACCTTTTAATCGTAATTCTTCAAGCAAATCATTTAAATTGACTTTCTGATATTCCAACTGTTCTACTTGAATTTTACCTTCCTCAATAAGAACAGTAGGTTTTCCACAAAGGTATTTTCTAGCACATTCACTTTTTAAAGATAAAAACATAGTGAAAACCTGTAAAAATAATAAAGTTACAATTGGTCCTATTACGTGAATTAATGGTATTCTAGCATCTTGCATTGGAATAGTTGCAAGTTGAGAAATCATTACTGTTATAACAAGTTCAAAAGGCTGCAATTGACCCAATTGCCTCTTGCCTGTTAATCTTATTATGACAAGAGTAAAGAAATATAATATAATAGTTCTAATAATCAAAATAAACATAAGTAATCATCCTAACTTTTGGGGTACAATTATATTTTATACATAATAATAAAAATTATTATAAACAATACTAATAATGTATAGGAGATAAGGGGCATGGGAAAAAATAAGTTAGTTTAAATTATTTTTAAGTGTTTCTAAAGGGGGTATATGAATAATGTATAATATAACATTGATTGATGGTAGAAACGTAACGGTGGATGAAGGGCAAATATACCTGGATTTGGTGGAGAAATATGGATTAAAGAACGAGATTCCAGTAGTATTGGCAAAGTTCAATGGTAAACTTAGGGAACTTAATAAATCAATAAAAGAGAACGGTTTTTTTGATGTGGTTGATATAAGGAATAAATCTGGAATGAGAGCATATATTAGGACTCTAAAAATGGTTTTAATAAAAGCCACTTTAGATATATTTCCTGAGGCAACTATAACAATAGAACATTCTCTTAGTAAGGGATTATTTGGAGAAATTCATAAAAAAACAGCTTTAAATGAAGATGATATATTGAAAATAAAAGATAAAATGCAGGAATTGATAGAAAGTGATATTGAAATAAAAAGAGAAAAAGTTAGTATTGATAGAGCAATTGAAATATTTGAAGCATACGGTATGAATGATAGAGTTAGAGTATTAAAACACGTAAATAGAGAGTTTATAACATTATATGAATTAGACGGATACTATGATTGTTTCTATGGACTTATGGCACACTCTACAGGTGTTATTAAGACTTTTGATTTAATAAAATATGAAAGTGGGTTTATACTTAGATTTCCAACTAGAAACAACCCTCTTGAATTACCGAAATTTGTACAACATGAAAAATTGGCTAAAATCTTTTATGAGAGTGAACAGTGGGGAAAAATCTTAAATGTTGGTGATTTAGGTGGACTAAATGAAATAATAGTAAAAGGTGATATTGGAGAGTTTATCAGAGTAAATGAAGCACTTCATGAGAAAAAAATAGCATATATAGCGGATATGATTACAAATAGGAAAGAAATAAAAGTAGTGTCAATTGCAGGTCCTTCTTCATCGGGGAAAACTTCATTTACGAATAGACTTGGAATTCAGCTTAGAGTTAATGGGGATATTCCTATTTTGATTTCTCTCGATGATTATTTTGTTGATCGTGAAAAAACTCCAAAGGATGAAAATGGAGAATATGATTTTGAATCAATTTATGCTCTAGATTTAGAATTGTTTAATGAACATTTGAGTCGTTTATTAAATGGAGAAGAAGTTCAAGTTCCAGAATTTAATTTTAAAATAGGAAAAAGAGAATGGAATGGTAAAAAATTAAGATTACCCGAAAATGGAATTTTGCTTATAGAGGGAATACATGGATTAAATGAAATGTTAACATCGTCAGTTGATAAACAGAAAAAATTTAAGATATATATTAGTTGTTTAACACAATTAAATGTAGATAACCATAATAGAATTCCTACAACAGATGTTAGAACATTAAGAAGAATAGTTAGAGATGCATTATCAAGAGGATTAGATGCAGAGAGAACTTTGAAAATGTGGCCGTCTATTAGAAGAGGAGAAGAAAGAAATATATTTGTTTTTCAAGAAGAGGCTGATGCGATTTTTAACTCAAATTTAGTTTATGAGTTAGCAGTTTTGAAGAAATATGCAATAGAAGAATTGAAAAAGATAACTTCGGAAAGTACAGTGTATTATGAAGCAAAAAAACTTATAGCATTTTTAGAAATGTTCAAAGATGTAGATAAGGAATTGGTACCTGATAACTCTCTTCTTAGAGAATTTGTGGGGGGAAGCTACTTCTATAAATATTAAAATACAACATATATTAAATATAAATTGAGAATTTAAGTGTAAAGAAAAATGTTAAGGCGAATGTATAATGTATAATTGATAATGGAGAATGAAGGATGGTTCTGACTAAGGTCAGAACCTACATTATTATTGGTATGGAAACAATAGGGAGTTACTGGTTTCATTATAAATGAAACATTGTATTTATATTACAATGTTTTATGGCAGATAAAATGAGTAAAAATCTTTATCCTAAAGAACAATAAGGATGTAGTTTCTGCGAAAGCAGAAACATCCATCATTCTCCATTTTCCATTTTTTTTTGAAGGGTGTTTTATCCAAAGAATTTTCCATGAACCAAAACAATATCTTTTAACCACAAAATTTATTAAAGATTTTCAACATTGGGAAATAAAAATAAGTATTGTATGTTTAGTTTTTTTAAAATATAATATTTCTGTTGTGAAAATATGAATGTTGAGAATTAAAATTTTTTATACAACTATTTTGGAATAAAATTGAAATGAAAGTGAAAGCTTAATTATTCTTTATATAAATATGAATAGGGAAGTGATAAAATGAAAAATTATGGTGTTTTTGATATATTGGGACCTGTTATGATAGGCCCATCCAGTTCACATACTGCAGGTGCTGCAAGGTTAGCGAAAATGGCAAGTACTATTTCAGGGGAAGGAATTGAAAAAGTTGAGTTTATATTACATGGCTCCTTTGCTAAAACATATAAGGGGCACGGTACAGATAGAGCGTTAGTTGGTGGAATTCTAGGTATGGATCCATGGGATATTCGTATAAGAAATTCATTTTCTCATGCTCAGGATCAAAAATTAGAATACTCTTTTATTGAGGGAGACTTAGGTGATGTGCATCCTAACACAATTAAATTTAGGATATTTAAGGAAAGTGGTAGAATAGTTGAAATATCAGGGTCATCCATTGGCGGAGGAAGTATAAGAATATATGAAGTAGATGGTCAACCAGTTGAATTAAATGGTGAGTATCCAACATTAATAATTTCATATAAAGATCAACCTGGAATGTTATCGAAGATTAGTACTGTTTTATACCAGAGTGAAATAAATATTGCTTTTCTGAAAGTATTTAGAAATATAAGAGGTGAAAAGGCTGTAATGGTGTGTGAGACTGATTCTGGCTGCGGTCGTAGTATACGTCAAAGAATTAGAGATTTAGGAGACATATACTCTGTGAAGGAAATTAGACCTTTAAAGGAAGGTGAAGAGAATGTTTGTTAATACTGGAAAAGAACTGATAGAAGCCTGTAGTAAAGAGAATATTTCAATAAGTGAGTATACAATAAGGACTCAAATTGACACAGAAGGAAGCAATAGAGAAGTTGTAATAAATAAAATGAGAAATAATCTTAAAGTAATGAAGGATTCTGCTGAGTATGCACTTAAGAATAGTGTGAAATCTGTTAGTGGTTTAATAGGTGGGCAAGCAAAAACATTATATGATTATTCTCTTAATGAAAAAACGTTAACGGGAGAGTTTATGGTGAGGGCTATGGCGAGAGCACTTTCATGTTCAGAAGTGAATGCTGCTATGGGAAGAATAGTAGCTGCGCCTACAGCTGGATCATGTGGAATTTTACCAGCTGTTATAATAAGTGCCGCTGAAAAGTTAGAGAAAAATGATGAAGAAATGATAAATGCATTATTCACAGCTTCAGGAGTAGGTATTATCATAGCAAAGAATGCTACATTGTCAGGAGCAGAAGGTGGATGCCAAGCTGAGTGTGGGTCTGCTGCAGCAATGGCAGCGGCTGCAGTGATAGAGATGATGGGCGGAACTCCAGAGATGGCATTGCATGGAGCGGCAATAGTAATAAAAAATATTTTAGGGTTGGTTTGTGATCCAGTAGCAGGATTAGTAGAAATACCTTGTGCAAAAAGAAATTTAGCAGGTGCTGTTAATGCTCTTTCAACTGTAGATCTTGTAATGAGCGGTGTTACAAGTTTTATACCATTTGATGATGTTGTTAGTGCTATGTATAAGGTAGGAAAAAGTTTACCTTGTGAGTTAAGAGAGACAGCATTGGGTGGGATAGCAACAACTGAAACAGGGATATTATTAAAAAATAAAGTTTTATAGAATAAATATAGTAACTCATATTAAATCCTCTCATAAGATATATAGTAATATTTTATGAGATGAATTATTATGAGTTTAATTTTTTTAAGTATTCAAAATATCACTGGAGTTATATTTTATTCCATACTTATTATAGTCCTTGCATTTTTACTAGGGAAAAGTACTAATAATCTTTCTGATATGTTAGGATATAAGATTGGAGGGTTGATAGGGGCTACACTAGGAAATCTTCCAGAACTAATTATGGGTATCTGGGCATTACGTTACGGTATGATCCATATGGCACGTGGGGCCTTAATGGGATCTATTATTAGCAATATGTTATTAGGACTTGGAATTGCTGTAGTACTAGGAGGAGTAAAATATAAAGAGCAACGATTTAATAAAATTATTGCTAGAACAAATTTTAACATGTTATTTATGGCTATGATTTTTTTAGGTATATTAGCTGCATTAAAGGGGTATGGAAATATATCTCTAAATATTGAGCAATCGATAAGTACACAAGTTGCAATGGTTATGCTTGGAGTATACCTTCTAGGACTAGTGTTTTCATTGATAACACACAGGAATAATTTCGTTCTAAGTGAAGATGGTGAACAAATAGAAAAAAGCCCTAAGGGTAATATATTAAAGATGATTATAAAATTGTTCTTAATTTCAATTTCTTTGTATTTTGTAAGTGAGAAATTAATTGGTAATTTAAAGATTGTTGTGGAGAGTTATAATATTTCTGAAGGGTTTATGGGAATAATACTAATACCATTATTAGGGAATATCGGTGAGAATACATCTGCAATAATGGGTGCATTAAGGAACAAAGTTAATTTGAGTTTAGAGACTGCCATAGGCTCAAGTATACAGATGGCATTATTTGTAACACCAATTATGGTGATTGTATCAGTATTTATAGGCATAAACTTAACCTTATTTTTTTCAGTGTTCCATGTAATTATGATAGGTGCAGCAGTTGGAATATCATACTTTGTCTTTCAAGATGGAAAAACTTATTGGTTTGAAGGAATAATATTGATTTCAACTTATATAATAATAACATTAGCATATTATTATTTGCCTTAGGAACATTTAAAACAAAAAGAACAAAGAGCAAAGAACAGAGAATAAATGGGGAAGAAAAACATCCATATTTGTTCTTTATTCTTTAATCTCTGTTCTTTATATTGATAATCTCAATATATATTAATTAAGAATGAAAATTTTTATTTAGGTGTATGAAAATAAATAACAAGTCAAATATACTAGCATATTGACTAGTTATTTATTTAAAGATGCCTTAAGAAGGTATTATTAAGCAAATAATTAATGAACATAAGTTAGGTGATATACTTTGACTCAGAGAAAAGTAATAGAGTCTTACTTTCAAGATTTAAACAATTTGGTGGACATATTGACAAAATTGGTTGGATCATATAGGTCCCTGATTGGAGGTGCGGATGAAATAAGTAGAATAACTTTTGCAGATAAAGGTAATGTAAAAGACGCACTTAAAAGGGCCGAAGAATTAGGCGCGATAATTGATGAAATAATAAAAACATTAGATAAAGTGTGTTATACTTATATTAATTATACTAAGATTAAATCAGAAGCCGTTAGGGCAAAAATTGATGCACAAAACATAATGATAGAAATTAATGAAGAACTAAAATTTAGAAATTAAGATAAAAAAATAGGAGATTAGGGGCGAATGTTATTATGAAGAAGATATTATTTGTTTATAATCCTTTTTCAGGTGAAAGAATTATTTTAAACTATTTAGATAAGATTATTGAACTACACGAAAAAAATGGATACACAGTACATATAAAGAGAATTGAGAGAACAGAAGAATTACAAAATTACTTTCAGACTATTGATGAAAAGTACGAATATATCTTGGTTTCAGGAGGAGATGGATCCATAGATATTGTAGTTAATGCTATGAAAAAAAGTAATATTGATTTACCTATCGGAATAATACCAACTGGAACTGCAAATGATTTTGCTAAATTTTTAGATATACCTTTGGATATTGTTAAAGCATGCAAACAAGTGATTGATGGGACTGAATTTAAGGTGGATGTTGGGAAAGCTAATAATCAATATTTTGTTAACGTTGCAAGTATGGGGTTATTCACTGATGTTTCCCAAAAAACAGATACTAATATTAAGAATACAATAGGAAAGCTGGCTTATTATATTAAAGGTATAGAAGAAATACCGAATCTTAGAAAATTGAAGGTAAAACTAAAGTGGGATAAAGGGGAGTTTGATGATTATATATATCTGCTCTTGGTGTTAAATGGGAAGACTGCTGGAAATATAAATTTAGCATATAAAGCCGAACTTGATGATGGAAAATTAGATGTACTTGTGTTTAGAGCAACTAGAGTAACTCAAATTTTAACTATTTGTTACAGACTTATAAAAGGAGAGCATTTAGAAGAAAATATTGAAGGGTTAACTTACTTCAAATGTGATAACTTGTTTATTGAGTGTGAAGAAGGAATTGTAACTGATATTGATGGAGAAAAAGGACCAGATTTTCCTTTGGAAATTAGTTGCATAAACAAAGGGTTAACTCTTAGAGGAAAACCCTTATAAAAGATTAGTTGAGAGTTGAAAGTGGAGAGTGGAGAACGATAGATGGTTCTGACCAAAAGTCAGAACCTACATTGTGTTGTTCTTTAGAACAATAGGGTTTTACTTATTCTATCTTTAGATAAAATATTGTATTTAAATTACAATGTTTTATCTAAGATGAAACGAGTAAAACCCTATTGTCTTTGGAATAATAAATTTTAAATTTCACAGAGTGAAATGTCAATCGTTCTCAACTCTCAACTCACCACTCTCAACTTCTTTTAAAATTTCTTTTTGCTGCTTTTGCCTTTTCCAACGTACTTCGAAGAATTTTTTTTCGAAGTACTTTTCTTTTTAAAGGTAGGGTGTTCCTTAATTAAACATTTAGGACCATTACCGATTAAATCATAACGACCTGCTTTTAATAGAGCTTCTTTAACCAACTCATGATTTTTAGGATTGTTATACTGTAAAAGGGCACGTTGTGTTTTCTTATCTTTATCCGTCTTTGGAACAAAAAGACTTTTACCTGTAAATGGATCTATACCTGTGTAGTACATTACTGTTGAAAGACTACCAGGAGTAGGATAAAAATCTTGAACCTGCTCAGGAATGTGACCCATATCTCTAACAAATTCAGCTAGTTCAATAGCAGAATTAATGTCACTACCAGGGTGACTAGACATTAGATAAGGCACAAGGTATTGCTTGCTACCTAATTTTTTGTTTATCTTAACATATTTATCTCTAAATTTTTCATATACAGCTTTACCTGGTTTGCCCATATGACATAAAACTTTATCGCTTATGTGTTCAGGTGCAACCTTAAGTTGACCGCTTATATGATGCTCACAAAGTTCATCAAAGAATTTTGTGTTTTTATCATGAATCAAATAATCATATCTTATTCCAGAGCGCACAAAAACTTTTTTAATCTTAGGGTGACTTCTTACTTCTCTAAGTATATTAAGATATTCACTGTGATCAATAATCAAGTTTTTACAAGGTTTAGGGAAGAGACATTGTTTCTTTGTACATACTCCTTCAGTTACCTGTTTATTACATGCTACATTTCTGAAGTTAGCTGTAGGGCCTCCGATATCATGAATATACCCTTTGAAATTTTCATCAGTGGTTATTAAATCAGCTTCAAGTATGATGGATTTTTCACTTCTTTTTTGAATAACTCTTCCTTGATGGAAAGTAAGCGCACAGAATGAACATCCACCAAAACATCCTCTATGGCTGGTAATTGAAAAATTAATTTCCTTAATAGCAGGTATTCCACCCATTGATTCATAAACTGGATGATAATCACGTGCATAAGGTAGTGAATATACAAAATCCATCTCTTCAACTGTTAGCGGGAATTGAGGGGGATTCTGAATTATATATCTGTCACCATGTTTTTGAACAACAGCTCTGCCTTTTATGGCGTCCTGTTCGTAATACTCTAATTTAAAGCTTTCAGCATATTTATTTTTGTCATCAGCGCATTCTTCATAAGAGGGTACCTCTATATGACTATATTCTAAAGAGTCTAGGGAATTTTTAAGTAATACTGTCCCTCTAACATCTGTTATATCTTTTATAGATTTACCATATGATAAAAGGTTTGATAACTCAATTACCGTTTTTTCGCCCATACCATAAAGTAACATATCAGCTTTTGAATCTAATAGTATGCTACGTCTAACCTTGTTAGACCAATAATCATAATGAGCAAATCTTCTTAAACTACCTTCGATTCCACCTATTATAATAGGAACTTCGCTTTTAAAACATTCCCTTAGCTTATTGCAGTAAACAATAATTGCTCTATCTGGTCTGTGACCACGTTCGCCATTAGGTGAATATAAATCATTTTTACGGCGAATTTTGTTGACTGAATAATGATTAACCATTGAATCGATGTTTCCTGAATTAACAAGGAAAGCATGTTTAGGTTTACCTAACTTCATAAAATCTTTTTTATCGCTCCAATCAGGCTGAGCGATTATACCCACTGTAAAACCTTGTGATTCAAGAACTCTTGATATTATTGCTGTACCAAAAGATGGATGATCAACATATGCATCACCTGTAACAATTATAAAATCTAATTGATCTATATTTCTTTTTATTAAATCTTCTTTATTTATAGGAAGAAAATCTTCGCGTTTTTTCATGGTCTATACCTCCAATACCATTTATCTTAACAAAAAAGATTCGCCTATTCAAATTAAATTAAAAATAATTTAAAAAATTCCGTTACATATAAATGAATTTATAATATAATGAAAGTATTAGAAGATATATCATACTATAAATACATATGGTGAAATAACTATATGTATTTTTTGACGAGGTGAGTTTTATGGACGCTGGTCCTGAATGGGTTATATGTAAAGACAATTTAATATGGAGGAATTAGTCAATTCATTAATTTATAATTAAAAATATTTGCTTTAAATACTAGTGTTTTTAATTATGAATTAATGGGAAAATAGAACTGTTCCTCCTGGGGATAGGAGGAATGGAAATGAATAAGTTAACAAATTTTCACTTGAAGTCTATACTCAATAAGAAGGTTTATGATGAGTTTGATGAGGTAATTGGGTACTTAATAGACATATATGTTTCAACTGATGAGGGATATCCAAGGGCAATTGGATATAAAATTAAAAATGAACGTGAAGTTGTAAATTGTGAATTTAAGAGTATTGATTTTTATGGAACAGTGGATAAAATTGAGATAAAAATAAAGGGTGTAAGAGAGATTATTCCAAGAAGTTACACATATTTACTATCTAAAAATTTATTAAATAGAAAGATTGTAGATTTAAATGGAAAGAAAGTGGTTCATGTTGATGATTTAAGTTTAGCAATCATAGCAGGAGAAATTAGGGTTCTTGCTGTTGAATCAGGAATAGATTCAAAAGTAAGAGGAAAAAAGGTTAGAAAGCTATATTCTTGGATTTACAAGTTATTTTCAGAGAACAAAAAAGATAATATAGTATTATGGGATAGTGTTGAATCGCTAGAAATAGGGGAGGGCGGTCTTAAAGTAGCATATGCCTATGACAAATTGAAAAATTTGCACCCTGCTGATTTGGCAGATATATTAGAAGACTTGGATTCTGATTATAGAAATAGAATATTAGAAAATTTAGATATTGATTTAGCATCTGATATACTTGAAGAAATTGAACCTGAAATTCAAGTTGACATATTAAAAAATATTGACGATGTAAAAGCTCAGGAAATATTAGAAATAATGCCTAATGATGAGATTGCAGACATTCTAGAAGAAGTAGATGAGGAAACAGCAGAAGAAATACTTATGGGGTTTGAAAAAGAAGATCAGGAAGAAGTAAGATCTTTAATGAGATACGAAGACGATGTTATTGGAAGTATAATGAACAAAGATTTTATTGCATTTAATATGGATTTAAAAGTCAGTGAAGTTATAGAAATACTTAAAGGAAGTAATCCGGAAGAGGAAGTGTGTTATTTTATTTTTATCATAGATGAAAATGGCAGATTACTTGGTGAAGTATCTCTTAGGGAGTTGCTTTTATCATCTAAGGAATGCAATATAAAAGAAATAATGAATAAGGATATAAAAATTGCCAAGGATACAGATTCCATTGACGTTGCTGTTGAATTAGTGATAAAATATAGCATGAACACATTGCCTATTGTTGATGAGGCAGAAAGACTTTGTGGTATTGTTATTGTGAATGATGTAGTTGAAGAAGTATTATCTTCTTCTTGGAAAAAGAAATTAAAAAGAAGTGCGCAAGCATAATAAATACAAACTTAGCTTTATAGTGAGTAGAGCTAAGTTTATTTGTTTTATAAGATACATGAAATATAAGATATTTTTTCATGTAGTTCCTTTAGCTTACCATGGACAAGCAGTTTGTTACATAGTAAGCTATTTTAAGAAAGAAACTCAAATTCTAAAAAAAATATACTATAAATATGCAACTAAATATTTTAACTAAACGTATATTAAGTAGAACTTGAGGAAAAAAGTACAAGTTCAGGAGGTACATTGAATGACAATGAATTCGGATATGTTGTTTGAAAAATTATATGATACTTATTATAGTGGGGTGTATAGGTACATATTTGCTGCAGTGAAAGACAAGTGGAATGCTGAAGATATCATATCAAATGTATTTACCAACATATATAAACATAAAGATAAAATCATAACTGTAGAAGAAAGCAAAAATTGGGTATTCAAAATTGCACATAACGCTATAATAGATTTTTATAGAAAAAATAGTAAGATAATCCCTATAGAAGAATTTCTTGATAGAGGAAGTGAAGAGTCGGGATATGAAGACGTTCTTGTGAAGGACGAATTTAAACCTATCAGGAGCATAATTGATGATTTGCCAAGGGAAACCAGGGAAATGATTTATTTGAGATATTATGGTGGATTAAAATATAGAGAAATAGCTTCTGCAATAAATACCCCGGAGAATACGGTGAAATCAGTAATATCAAGGACTATTAAAAAGATAAGGAAGATATACGATACTAGTACAGGAGGTGTGATAAATGAACGCAGAAAAGTTTGATATTGAGAAAATGCTTGAAGCAGATGCTGAGTCAATAGAAATTGATCTAGATTTTAAAGCAAAACTTAAGGCTAATATCATGAAAAATAATTCAAGCTTTGAAAATAATAATATTATTGACTTTAATGCGAAGACAAGTGGAGAAAATGTTAATAAATCTAAGGATATTAAGTTTTACAGAAAATACTTAAAGATTGCTTCTAGTTTTGCAATTGTTGGGTTAATTGGTTTTAGAGTTGGAGTAGGTGGTCTGGGGTTTGCTAAGGTGGATAATCCTAAAGATATAGAGGTGGTTCAATTAGAAGTATTAGCTGTATCTGATAAAAGTAAAGCTGCGTCAGCTGACAAAAGTAACAATCCTAGTGTTGAAGATGAAATTGATAATGATGTAAAAGAAGTGGCAATAAATTCGGGAAATGAAGATGCTCATGCAGATAAAGATACTAAAAGTAATAACATTAACGGTGATGATAAGGTGGTAGATGAAAAACCTACAACTGAAAATAATCCTGAAGATGTGGAAAGAGTAAAAGAAAAGTTTGATAATCAACCTGATGAAAGTAATAATAATGTTGTTGCAACGGTACCTGATAATAGTGAAAAAGTAGAAAATCCAAAACTTAATATAGATGAAAATCATAATGATGTGATTAAAAATCAGGAGGGTATACATTATACTTCACCAAATTCATCGTCTGAAGAAAAAGAAAAGGATACGATGCTAGTTTCTTATGGTGAAGAAAAGAATTTAGATTTGTATTGTGGAACTTTATCAACAACAGAAGATGAAGAAGTTATCATACAAGATAATAAAGTTTTTATTAAAAATGAAGATTTAGAAGAGTTGATTTTTACTCAGGAAGATAATTATCAATTAATAGGAATTAAAAAAGTAAATGATAGTGAAGTTTTATTGTATAAAGGTTTATTAGGAGACCAAGAAAATAAAACATATCAATTATCTAAATTAAATATTTCTTCAAAGAATGAAAAGTTACTTGTAGTAGAAGCTAATAGTATATCAGTAAACAATACATATGATAAATTAGCATTTGAAATTAACAATGACATAGTAATTAAAGATATTGAAACAGAAAAAGAAGAAAAGACTTTACAAGGGGAAAATATTGCTTGGTCACCAGATGGAAAATATCTAAGTTATGTGAAAATAGTTCAAGAGAAGGAAGAGGGAGAAAAAATCAAGACTTATTCTTCATTAGTTGTATATAATTTTGAAGAAAATAAAGAAATTCCTCTAACTGAAAATGAATTAATTGTTAAAAATGATGAAGAACTCATAGGAACGTACAAATATGGAGAAAATCTATGGAGTAATGATAATGAGTGTATATATGTTGTTAGAGATAATATTAGTATAATGAGAGATACTGATGGAAATAAAAAACAAGTAATAAAATTAACTTTTAAGAAATAGTTTGGAAATTAATGGTGAGTCTTTCGACTCACCATTGAATTTGTATAGTTGTAATGTTTTCGTAACCTATTATAAAAATAAGTATTTTATAATTAACTTATTAACTTTGTTAATTATTTTTGAGAATATTCTATAATCAGTTGAAGAGTGGCGTGGATTGAATCCATATGAGTTCTTTCATATCCATGTGAAGCAAATACTCCAGGACCGATTAGTGCTGTTCGGATGTCCCAACCAGCTCTTAGTGCTGCTGAAGCATCAGAACCATAGTATGGATAAATATCCAGCTTGTAAGGAACATTATTGTCTTTGCATATATTGACTAAAGTTTTTCTAAGATCTAAATCATATGGTCCAGAAGAGTCTTTAGCACAAATGCAACAATGATATTCTGTAGAATTTTGATTTGGACCAGGACAACCCATATCTACTGCAATGAATTCCTTTGTATTCTCAGGAATAGCAGCTGAGGAACCATGTCCAACTTCTTCATAATTGCTAATAAAGAAGTTAATTGTTCTTTGAGGAATTATATTATTGCTTTTTAAGTGATACATGCTATAAAGTAGAATTGCAATGCTTGCTTTATCGTCAAGATGTCTGGATTTTACAAAACCAGATTTAGTTATAATTGTTCTACTATCAAAGCAAATGAAATCGCCAATTGAGATGCCTAGTTTTTCGGTATCTTCTTTAGAAAATATTTTTTCATCAATAACTACTTCCATGTTTTCAGGAATTCTTTTAAGTTCACGGGCATCATTACCGCTTATGTGAACAGAAGGTTTTACAGTTTGAATAGTTCCAGTGAAAGTTTCTCCTTCAACTGTTTCTATAGTACAATTTTCGCCTTCTATAGAATTCATCATGTATCCTCCAAGAGGAGTGATTTCAAGTGTTCCTGATGAATTAATACTTTTAACCATTGCTCCTAATGTGTCAACATGAGCAGAAAATGTTATACCGTTATCCAAATCATTACCTTGGATAGTTGCGATAAGTGCACCTTTGTTAGTTTTTTTATAAGTGATACCTAAAGAATCAAGTTCTTTTGAGATATAATCTATTACCTTGTGTGTATAACCAGTAGGGCTAGGTAATGTTAAAATATCTTTTAAATACGTATGTAGTTTTTCGTTGTTTATATTCATATTTATATTTAAACCTCCTTTTTGTTTAGTTTATTTTAACATGAAGTATAAGAGGATGTCATCTTAATATTTAATAGGTGGTGGATTGATTGAAAAAAAAGAGTTTTATAATAATGTTATTGTTAATTGTGTTAGGTGGAACTTCTTTTGGAAGTTATATGTATTTCCAAACGCAAGAATGGGATGATAAAATTTATAGTGGTATTTCGGTAATGGATGTGGATTTGAGTGGCTTAACTGCTGATGAAGCTAGAAGTAAACTGGTTGATGCTTTTGAAAATAAAATTTTGAAAAAAGAGTTGACGATTAAAGCAGAAGATAAAGAGTATTTGTTAACATATGAAGAGTTAAAGGCAAAATTTAATATAGATAAAACTGTTGAAAAAGCAATGTCTTTTGGAAAAACTCTTTCTCTTTTCGAAAAATTTAAAATAAGAAATAATAATAATGATATAAACTTGGAAATGGAATTTGATTATGACGAGAGTGTAATTGATGAGATTATTTCAAAAATGAAGAGTAAATTTGATCAGGAACCGGTAAATTCTAAAATAACAATGGCGAAGAGTGGAGAATTCTTTGTTAGTCCTGAGCAGATAGGAAAAGAACTTGATCATGTGAAATTAAAAGAAAATGTAATAGCTAATATAAATGCGAATTTTAACGAAGATAAGATTACCATAGAAGCTCCAGTTATAACTAAAAATCCGGAAATTAGAGAAACAGTTCTAAAGGGTATAAATACTAAGGTAGCAGAAGCAAAAACTAGTTTTAAAACATCTGGTTCTGGAAGATCTGCTAATGTAGCAATAGCAACAAAAAGTTTAAATAATGTACTTCTTATGCCTGGAGAGCAATTTAGTTTTAATGAGGTAGTTGGTGAGAGAACAGCTGAAAGAGGTTATCAAACGTCAAAGGTTATAATCAATAATGAACTTGTGGATGGTATTGGTGGAGGAATATGCCAAGTATCAACGACATTGTATCATGCAGTAATGAAGATGGGGCTTGGATTTGTAGAAAGAATGAATCATACATTACCTTCTAGTTATTCTGAATTAGGACAAGATGCTACTGTAGCGTGGGATTACTTGGACTACAAATTTGTAAATACATTGGATTATCCTATTTTCATAGAAGGATATACAAAAAATAAAGAGATTTTTATAAATGTGTATTCAAATTCTTCAATTAAGAATGGAGAATATGTAATGGTGAGTAAAGTTGTAGAGGTTCTAGAGCCAACTGTGAAAAAAATTGAAGATCCAACGTTATATGTAGGAGAAGAAGTGGTTGTTAAGAGGCCGATAACTGGTTATATAGTTGAGGTGTATAGAGAATTTAGACAAGATGGAAAACTTATTAATAAGGAATTTATATCAAAAGATAGATACCAAGTGGTTAATGGTGAGACTAAGATTGGAACAAAGATAAAAGAAGATGAAAGTCAAACGGCAAGCTCTAGTATATAAAAACACTCTAAAGACAGAAAACAGAGTGAAAACAATATATTGTAACTTTGTCAACAAACTCAACACCCTTGTAGGGTGTTTTTTTTATTTTGTAAAATATTCAGAATAATGAATGAAATTTGCTCGTAAGATGTATAATATGGTAAAATATAATAATAAAAGAAAAAATGGGAGGAGAAGCAATATGGCTAAAAGGGAATTGATTGAAGAAGTTATAAACAATATTGGAAAAGTTATAATTGGTAAGAATGATGTAATTGAGAAAGTTATGTTAGGGATGTTGTGTAATGGACATATTCTCATAGAGGATACACCCGGTGTGGGAAAAACTATGTTAGTTAAAGCTATCTCTAAAAGTTTTGGATTAGATTTTAACAGAGTACAATTTACACCTGATTTACTGCCTTCTGATATAACAGGAATATCAATTTATAATCAAAAAACAAGAGAATTCGAATTTAGAAAAGGTCCTATTTTTACTAATTTATTATTAGGAGATGAAATAAACAGAACCTCGCCAAAGACGCAAGCTGCTTTGTTGGAAGCTATGGAAGAAAAACAGGTTTCTGAAGGTGGGAAAACATATGAGTTAAATGAACCGTTTCTTGTTATTGCAACTCAGAATCCTATTGACAATGAAGGCACATATAGATTGCCTGAAGCACAACTTGACAGATTTATAATGAAAATATCAATGGGCTATCCTACACAAGGATATGAGGTTCAAATATTGAAGGATTATAAGGAAAGAAATCCAATTGAAGAAATTGGAGTGGTTTGTTCTAAGGATAAGTTGATTGAAATGCAAGAGATGGTTAAAAAAGTTAAAGTGAAAGATGAGATTTTTGAATATATAGTCAGAATAGTTTCGAATTCACGTAGTGATGAAGCTGTTATTATGGGAGCTAGTACAAGAGCTGCGTTATATCTTATGAAAATAGCCAGTGCTAATGCTTTTATTGAAGGAAGAGATTATGTAACTACTGATGATGTAAAAAAACATGTGTATGAAGTGTTAGCGCATAGAATATTGATTTCTCCATCAGCAAAGGCTAATGGACTCACTGCTAGAACGGTAATAAAAAAAATATTAGATAGAACTGTAGCACCAAAAATTATTTAATATAAGGAGCCGTTATGAGAGGAATGTATGTAGAGAAAAATAGAGAGAGGGTTAATATTAAATTTCTTATCGGAACTTTGATAATGTTTATTTTTGCGTATTTTATGGGAGGAGAACTACCTTATTCTGTATTCTATACAATGGGGGCAATTGTAATATTTTCTTTGTGGTATGTATATCATACTAAGAAAAATTTATCTTGTTTTTGGGATCTTAATATAAAAAAGACAGTGATTAATGAAAAAATCATAATAAATCAGATGGTTTGTAGTGATACAATAACACCTGTGATAAATGTATTAATGAAGTGTTTTCAATTTGAAGCTGTTGATGGAGCTAATAAAGAGTTGCGACTTTTTCTTGGGGAGAATGGTACGAAGAGAATTAGGCAAGAAGTAGCTTTTAAATATAGAGGGGTATATAAAATAGGGGAAACAGAGTATGAGATTTCAGATCCTTTTGGAATTTTTAAAGTAAATAAGAAAGAATTAAATGAAGGGGAAATTCATGTATATCCAGCAATTTATCACATATTTGAAGAAATAAATACTAGATCCAAATATTTAGATGCATATATATTGAGTAAAAATGGAGTTGAGGATAGGAACTTAGTAAAAGATATTAGGAAATATATGCCTGGGGATGATATTAAAAGAATCCATTGGAAAGCAAGTGCGAAATATGACACCTTATTGGTGAAGAATTATGAAAAAATTGAAGGAAATGAAGTTTTTCTGTTTATAAATATGAACAAGGAAAATATGGAAAATTTGGATGAAGAGGAGGGGATGGTTGATTTTTCAATGTCTTTAATGTATAGCTTTTTGAAAAGAGAAATACGTTGTAGCATATCGATAAATTCAATGGAAGATAAGGAGTTTTATTTAGTAGATAAAACGGTTTTTGATGAGACAGCAGAGTTTTTTAAAAATACAAAATCTGATGGGGAAGAAGAATTCTATGAATTTATTAACAATAAAATCAATAAGGTGCCTTTTAGAGGATGGATAGGTGTAATAACTATAAAGGTTGATGATGAGCTAAAAAATTCATTAATAAATTTAAAAGATAATGGATATAAAGTTACACTTTTTCATTTTGATAGTAACCAAAAAAATATTGGATTATTAAGGGGATTTGGAATAGAAACAATAGAATATCAAAGACTCGTAGGGGAAAGAGAAATTAATGAATGCAATAGAGTTTATAACTATTAATATGGGGATATATAAGGAGAAGCGCGATGAAAAGATATTTAGAAGCTTTTCTTGGGGTATTGGTATTTATCAATATAGCGCTGGTGGGAGTTTGCTATATTGAATATTACAATGTTCAAGAAATTGTATATTATGAATTACTAATAGGGATTTTAATTGTATTTCTTATTCAAATATTTATGAGTGTAATAATTAAGAGTAGATGGAAAATGCTTGCTGTGGTAATGTTAGCTTTTTTGTGTGAAGTAGCTTTATTTATCAAAGGGAGTGAAATACTAGGTGGGATACTTAGGTTCAGTGAAGAATTGCATATTCTCCATGACAAATATTATTATAGTGAAGTTATTAAGTATACTGAATTTCGTGGGACTTTATTATTCTTTACTGCCATAATTACTTTAAGTATAGTAACTTTGGCTTTTAATATAAAACGGAATGGTTTGATTTATTTTAATCTGTTTTTTGCTATGATGCTGTGGTATCAAAATGGTATGGAAATAGTTAAAAAACACTTAATTTTATTTTTAATGGTTAATATAGTGATTTATATGATGGGAAAGATGATCCCAATACTTAAAGATTTTAAGAAAGATGGCGAGATATCGTTGATAGTCTGGATGATTGTGGTGGCAGTGCTTATAGGGGGTTGTGTTAGAATATTGCCATCGAAAATCTATGGAAATGAGTTTTTTGGTGTTCATAGTTTTATTGATAACGAATATGCACCGATAAAAGGTTTAGATAAAATATCGTATAGAGATGTATATAGATATTCTAATGCTAATAAAGATGGTAAAAATAAATTAGGAGGAAAGATAAAACAGCATAGTAAGAAAATTATTGAGGTAAAAGGGAGAAATGTGAAATACCTTAAATCATCCAGTAAAAGCTCTTATGATGGACAATACTGGTTTAATACTTCTACTTCTTACAAAAAAGTGAAAAATAATGTGGGGATTAACGAAACTTTAAAGGATTTTGAGAAAAAAGAATCAGAAATAATTGAAATAAAATATGATAATAAATTTGAAACAAAAAGTGTTTTTAGTCCAGGGTTTTCAGAAGAATATTTAATTAAGGATGTAATTTATTATGATAAAAACAGTACTAGTATACTGAAAGAACATGAGGATATTGGTAAGTATCAGGTTAAAAAAATCCAATTAAAATCCAAAAAAACTGGTCTTATATTATCAGAAATATTTTCTGAAATGCCACTAGAGTCAGCTGGTGAGTTTGAGTATTCTATACCTGTTGACATAATAAAAAGTGAAAATATGACAGAAGAGTACAAAAAAAAGTTCATGGGAGCTGAGGAGTACAGAGAGAAAAACACGATGACACAGATTAATAATATTATTATACTTGAGGAATACGCAAAATATCTTGAGGTACCATCAAATATTACTGATCGAGTTTATAATCTAACATACGAAGTGATTGAGGATGCAACATCTCCATATGAAAAAATAAATAAAATTAGAGCTTACTTAAAAAATAATTATCCCTATACTTTGGATGTTAGCGAAATTCCAGAGGGGGCTGAGTTTGTTGATTATTTTTTATTTGAAGAGAAAAAAGGATATTGCACATACTACGCAACTGCAATGGCAATTATGGGAAGAATCGCTGGTATACCAACTAGATATTGTGAGGGATTTAAAGTTGATCAAACTAATTCTTTATATGGAAACGTTAATGATCGTTCTGATGGTGGATATTTTGTAAAAACAGATAATGCACATGCGTGGATTGAAGTATTAGTTGATCCGGAAGATGATGTTTGGATTGTAGTGGAAGCTACTGCAAGTGAAGATTCGGAAGATGAAGATACAGAGGAGATAACAAATGAAAATGAGGAATATGAACAACGAGATGCTATGAATGCATTGAACATGGATAATATTAATGATAAGCGACAAGGTTATATTGATGATATAGAGAGTAATGAAAAAAAGAGTAATCAGAATTTCTATATTCTTTTTAAATTATTATTGATTGGTATTCTGATAAAGTTACTCTATGATGTTTTTAAACGGGTATCAGTAATGAAAAGCAATAGTCCATCTCAAATGTATTATTATGCATTAAAAAGGCTGAAAAGGGTCAAAATTAAAAAAGAGATTAGTGAATCTGAAATCGAGTTTTCAGAAAAAATATCAAACGAAGATTTAAGAAATATTATGATAGAGATTGTAAGATTGGGGTATGAAGAATCATATGGAATAAAAAATGAATATTCATCTAAAGCTCACTATAAAGAAATTAATAGATATGTAAGAGGTCACTTAGGGATATTCAAGGACACAATTATTAGAGTTGTATTAGGGGAATAATGAATATAAAGAACAAATAGAAAAGAACAGAGAACAAATCACCTAATTGTTCTTTGTTCTCTATTCTTTATTCTTTGAGTCAAAAATTCTCTTAGGTTAAAATTATATTTAAGCAATTTGAAAAAAATCGTGAACTAAAATATCTATAATGGATAGGAGAAAAAAATGAAGTATAAAATGATATGCCTTGATATGGATGGGACACTACTAACTACGGATAAAAGAATAAGTGAAAAAAATAAAGAATACTTAAGAAAAATTAAAGATAAGGGAGTGATTGTTGCTGTTTGTACAGGTAGATTATTAATATCAGCAAAATACTTTGCTAATTTAATAGGTGAAAAAGTGGATGTAATAGCATCAAATGGTGCTATGGTAATCGATAAGGATGAAAAAGAAATTTACGAAAGTCATTTAGGTTATGAAAATGGGAAGTATGCTTTAGAAATAATGAAAAAAAATAATATTTATCCTCACTTTTATTCAAGAGATACAGTTTACACTGAAAAAATGGCATATTCATCTATATTCTATCAGAAATATAATGAATCCACAGAAGATGAAAGATTTAAAGTTAAATTCAATATGGTGAAAAATTGGGATGAGATATTAAAAGTAAATGAAAATGAGATTATGAAAACGGTAGGAATGAGTGAAGATGTTGATTTAATAAGAAAAATAAGAAGCCAGTTAAGTGAAAATCCTAATATTGAAGTTGTGTATTCCCATAAGAAAAACTTTGAAGTTATGAAAAAAGGGGTTTCTAAAGGGAATTCAATAGGGATATTAGCTGCTCACTATGGGATAAGTAGAGATGAAATTGTTGCTTTTGGTGATAGTAATAATGATGTTTCAATGTTGGAATATGCTGGTTTAAGTGTAGCAATGGGAAATGGAACAGAAGAAATTAAAGAGAATGCTGATTTTATAACCTTAAGTAATGACGAAAATGGAGTGGCTCACGGAATTGAGAAGATATTTTTGTAGATGAACTACTTGGTAGATTTATCTACAAAAAAATGAGAAAAAAGGACAGAGAATAAAGAATAAAGGTTCTGACTTAGGTCAGAACCTAAATTTAATTAGTGGATTATTTAAAAACATGTAACAGACCATGAAAGTTTTTCAAAATAGTATTTAATATAAGAGGCTTTAAGTATATAATTATAGGGAGAGATACGAAACTAAATAAAAACACGATACAAATGAAACAATTAAACTTTGAGCAAAGATACTTTTAAATATATATATTTCTTTGTTCTTTATTCTTTGTTCTTTGTATATAATTAGGAGGAGACAATGAATATTAATATAGTATTATTTCAACCGGAAATACCACATAATACAGGGGCTATAGGAAGAACATGCGTTTTAACAAATTGTACACTTCATCTTATCAAGCCACTAGGTTTTGAAATTAATGAAAAGGCAGTAAGAAGAGCTGGGTTAGATTATTGGAAACATGTAAAGATTGAAGAACATGATAGTTATGAGGATCTAAGAGCAAAATACCCTGAGTCTAATTTTTATTTCTGTACAACTAAAGGGAAAAAGGACTATACGCAAGTTCAATATGAAAAGGGCGATTTTTTAGTTTTTGGAAGAGAATCAAGTGGATTACCTGATTACATAAGAGAAAACAATAAGGATAATTGTATAAGAGTTCCTATGGTAGAAACTACTACAAGATCCTTAAATTTATCTAATACAGCAAATATTATTGTATATGAAGCACTAAGACAACTTGGTTTTCCGGGGATGAAATAGAAAAAAATGGTTTGTGGAATAAAGTGATTGAGGTAAGAAGGTTGTAATTAGTTAAATAAATCACAAAAAAAAGAGAAAAGTGTCTAAAAATGACAGCGGTATTAAAATGAAAAGTAAAATCAATTAGATTTAAAAAATGATAAAATGCGAATTATAGAAAATGATAGATGTTTTTGTGGAAAATGATGTGATTTGAGTTTTTGAGACCGATTATGATATTTATGTGGCTTGGAGAGCGGGAATCTGGGCAAACAATAGGAAAAGTATTACGGGTTTTTAATTAAAATTACTATTTGTATTACGATTAAAATCTGGGTTTTCTTAAATGAAATTCGGGTTTTAGTCTTTTGATTAGTTTTCTAAATTTTAAAATGAATGCTATTGAAAAAACAAATTCAAAAATCTAAAAAAAAATGTAGAAAAGTTTGTTATGATACTGTATAATACGAATTGTAAAACAATTGAGACAACAATCACGATTAAAATAAAATAAATGTTATGGATGATATATGTGGGAGATAACTAAAGATTTTAGTAGCCGAAGGAACAAATGTAAGTTTTGCCGAACGTACATGAAAATCTCAGGCAAAGGAACCACGTATGGACATATCTCTGGAAAGCTGTAAAACAGCACCGACGGAGTAAATCTCTCAGGTACCAAGACAGGGCAAAAGGCTAATAAGTTTTTGCATTGTCTTTTTTTAATGCAAAAAAACATAGAAAAATTAAAATAGTACATAATAATAATTTAGTATAGTATTTTAAAAAAATTAAATGGGAGTAGAATATGATTGAAAAACTTATAATTGTAACAAATAACCCGTTGAGTTTTAAAAATTTTAAGAAAAGTTACGAGAGTGTTTATATTGAAGGGGATGTTAGGGAAGTATATAAAAAAGTGAGAGATATGATTCATTTAGGTCATAGACTTTTAACACATCCTTTGATGAGTAGTGTTAAACCAAATATGACACCATATAGAACAATATGTGTTTCTTATGAAAAATGCGCTAAGTGCGATATGGAGTCATTGACATTGATGGAAGGCAGTATTGCAACTTTAGAAAAGTTCTTAAGCATGAAGCCTATTCCAGAATATACTGAAGCAGTGAAATATGATTTTCAAGTTATAGATTATGATTTAATTAATCATGCATTGAATTAAAAAAAAAAAGGAGGCAGAAACCATGTCACATATTTATGATAATATTATTATTGGTGGTGGACCAGCTGGATTAGCTGCAGCTCTATACGGTGGAAGAGCAAGAATGAATACATTAGTATTAGAGAGAGCTAAGTACGGCGGACAAGCAGCTACTACTTCAGAAATGGAGAACTACCCAGGAGCTATTGAAGGTGGAACTACAGAACTTATTGAAAGAATGAGAAGCCAAGCAGAAGAGTTTGGAGCAGAATTCATTAAAGATGAAATAGTTGATATGACACTTGAAGGTGATGTTAAGACACTAGTTGGTAGAAATGGTGAGTATCAAGGTAAAACAATCATAATTGCTACTGGAGCTAACCCAAGATTAGGTGGATTCAAAAATGAGATTGAACTTAGAGGTAAAGGAATATCTTATTGTGCAACTTGTGATGCTGACTTCTTTACAGAGCTAGATGTTGCAGTTGTAGGTGGAGGAGATTCAGCTTTAGATGAGGCGTTATACTTAACTAAGTTCGCTGAAAAAGTAACAGTAATCCACAGAAGAGATGAATTTAGAGCTAACAAAGCAGTTCAAGAGAGAGTTTTCGCTAATGATAAGATAGATATTATTTGGGATACTGTTGTTGACGAAGCTATTGATGATGATGGAATTATTGGTGGATTAAAATTAAAGAACAAGAAAACTGGTGAAGAGTCTGAGCTAGAAGTTCAAGGATGTTTTGTATTTGTTGGATTTGTTCCAAACTCAAAGTTATTTGAGGGCAAAGTTGAAATGAATGAAAGAGGCGAAATTATGTCAGATACTGAGATGAGAACTAACATCCCTGGAGTATTTGTAGCTGGTGACGTAAGAGAAAAGACATTAAGACAAGTAATCACAGCGTGTGCAGATGGAGCTATTGCATCAACTCAATCAGAACATTACGTTTCTAATCACTAATAAGAGTAAGAATTTTTAAAATGTTAATAATAAAATATCATATATATAATATATAGGAGGTAGTAATGATGTTAGAAATCGGAAAAGATAATAAAGAGATATTTGATACTGAGGTTTTAGAATCAGAAATGCCTGTATTTGTTGACTTTTGGGGAGATAAGTGTGAGATCTGTAAACAACTTATGCCTGGAGTTCACGAATTAGCTGAGAAATATGGTGACAAGATCAAATTTGCAAGCTTAAATATTTCAGGAGCTAGAAGACTTGCTATAAAGCAAAAAGTTCTAGGACTTCCAACAATGATCATATACAAAAATGGAGAAAGAGATGCAGTTATAACTCCAGATAAAATCACAAACTTAGCTGATGTTGAAGGATTTATTAAAGAGTACTACGAAAAACTATAGTTAAATTTTCAAGAGACAAAGTTCTTTTGAATTTAAAATATGAGCAAACAATGAGTATAATTCTAGGAGGTGGACCTTTATGCGTCTAGAGATTGGTAATATATTTATTCAAGATATTCAGTTTGGCGCTGAAACAAAGGTTGAAAATGGAGTTCTTTTTGTTAATAAAGAAGAGCTTCTAGCTGAAATCGGTGGAGATGAAAGAGTCGAAAGCATTGATTTCGATATAGCTAGACCAGGTGAAAGTGTAAGAATAATACCTGTAAAGGATGTAGTTGAGCCAAGAGTTAAGGTTGAAGGAAACGGTGGAATATTCCCTGGATTCATCAGCAAAGTTGACACAGTAGGTTCTGGTAGAACACACGTTCTTAAAGGGGCAGCAGTAGTAACAACAGGAAAAATCGTTGGTTTCCAAGAGGGTATCATTGATATGACAGGAGAGGGAGCTAAATACACACCTTTCTCAAAAACTAATAACTTAGTTATCAAAGCAGAGCCTAAAGAGGGAATCGATCAACACAATCATGAAGATGCAATTAGAATGATTGGATTTAAAGCGGCTACATACCTTGGAAAAGCAGGTAAAAATGTTGAGCCTAACGAAGTTAAAACATTTGAAACTTTACCTATTTTAGAGCAAGTTAAGCAGTATCCAGATCTACCTAAGGTAGTTTATGTATACATGATCCAAACACAAGGTCTTTTACATGACACTTACGTTTATGGAGTTGATGGTAAGAAAATCATTCCAACAATCATGTATCCAACAGAGCCATTTGATGGTGCGGTTGTAAGTGGTAACTGTGTATCAGCATGTGATAAAAACCCAACATACGTACACATGAACCAACCAGTAATTGAAGAGTTATACGGAAGACACGGAAAAGACATCAACTTTATCGGATGTATTGTTACTAATGAGAATGTATATCTTGCTGATAAGCAAAGATCATCTGATTGGGTAGCTAAAACTCTTGAATTCTTAGGAGCAGACGCTGCAGTAGTTTCTGAAGAAGGATTCGGTAATCCGGATGCTGACTTAGTTATGAACTGTAACAAAATCACTGATAAGGGAATCAAAACTGTTTTACTTACAGATGAGTATGCTGGTCAAGATGGAAGTTCTCAATCATTAGCGGACTCTACTCCAAAAGCTGATGCTGTTGTAACTAACGGTAATGCTAATGAAGTAATTGTATTACCTAAGATGGATAAAATCATAGGTCATGCTGAAGCAGCTAATATTATTGCTGGAGCTAACCACGAATCATTAAGAGCAGATGGTTCAATTGAAGCAGAAATTCAGGTTATTACTGGTGCTACAAGTGAAGTAGGATTCCATTACTTAACTGCAAAAGGTTTCTAAACTAAGAAAATCAGAAATTAGAACTGTTAAATATATATATAAAACTTATAAATGGAGGTATTATCAATGTTAAAAGATAAGAAGATTATTGCAATCGGAGATAGAGATGGTATACCAGGTCCAGCTATTCAAGCTGTATGTGAATCTGCAGGAGCTGAAGTTTTATTTGCATCAACAGAGTGTTTTGTCTGAACAGCTGCAGGTGCAATGGATCTGGAGATCCAACAAAGAGTTAAAGATTTAACTGAAAAGCATGGAGCAGAAAACGTAGTAGTAGTTATCGGTGGAGCAGAAGGTGAGTCTGCTGGATTATCTGCTGAAACTGTTTCAGCTGGAGACCCAACTTTCGCAGGACCTTTAGCAGGAGTTGCTTTAGGATTATCTGTTTATCATGTTGTTGAAGATGAGATTAAAGAAGCAGCAGATGCTGGTGTTTACGATGAGCAATGTGGAATGATGGAAATGGTATTAGATATTGACGAAATCGTTAATGAACTTAAATCTGTAAGAAAAGAGTTCGCTAAATATTCACTATAATACAATAAACACATTCCAAAGATAGGAGGAATAGCTATGATTAAAGTAGTTCATTATATAAATCAATTCTACGCTGGTATCGGTGGAGAAGAGATGGCTCACATTGAACCTGAGGTGAGAGAAGGATTCGTTGGTCCTGGTATGGGATTAAACGGTGCATTCAAAGCTCAAGGTGAAGAAATGGAGATTGTTGCTACAGTAATATGTGGAGATTCTTACTTCGGTGAGAACATGGAAGAAGCACTTCCAAAAGTATTAGATTTAATTAAAGGATTCGAGCCTGATATGGTAATCGCTGGTCCTGCATTTAACGCTGGTAGATACGGTGTTGCTTGTGGTGCTGTATGTAAAGGTGTTAAAGAGGTTCTAGGAATTCCTGCAATGACTGCAATGTACAAAGAGAACCCGGGTTCAGACATGTACAAGAAATTTACTTATGTTTACGAAACTGGTAACAGTGCTGCTGGTATGAGAAAAGCTCTTCCAGGAATGGCTAAATTAGCTGCTAAATTAGTTAAAGGTGAAGCTGTTACTCCAGACGAAGATGGATATATTGCTAGAGGAATCAGAAAGAACTTCTTTGCTGATGAAAGAGGAGCTAAGAGAGCAGTAAACATGCTTGTTAAAAAGCTTAAAGGTGAAGAATTCACTACTGAGTTCCCAATGCCAGACTTTGATAGAGTTGAACCATGTGCTGCAATCAAAGACATTACAAAAGCTAAAATTGCTATTGTAACTTCTGGAGGAATTGTTCCTGCTGGAAACCCAGATCACATAGAATCTTCAAGTGCATCTAAAATTGGTAAATATGATATCGAAGGTATCATGGACTTAAAAGAAGGAGAATTTGAAACAGCTCACGGTGGTCATGACCCTGTATATGCTAATCAAGATCCGGATAGAGTTATACCTGTAGATGTATTAAGAAACATGGAGAAAGAAGGAAAAATCGGATCACTTCACAGATACTTCTATTCAACTGTTGGTAACGGTACTGCTGTTGCTTCAACTAAGAAGTTCGGAGAAGACACAGCTAAGGAATTATTAGCTGATGGTGTTGATGCTGTAATCTTAACTTCTACGTGAGGAACTTGTACACGTTGCGGAGCAACGTTAGTTAAAGAAATCGAGAGAGCAGGAATTCCAGTTACACACATGTGTACTATTACTCCAGTATCTCTTACTGTTGGAGCTAACAGAATCATTCCAACAATTGCAATTCCTTATCCATTAGGAGATCCATCATTAACTGAAAAAGAAGAATACGCTATAAGAGAAAAGTTGACTGAAAAAGCACTTGAATCTTTAGTAACTGAAGTAGATGGTCAGGTAGTATTCGAGTAAAATAAAATTGGAAGACGTTCCGTATAATATGTGAGAGGAAGACGTTCCTCTCACAATTATATTACAGTAATTTGCGTAAAGGGGATAAATCAAATAGATATATCTTTTTTACATAAACTACTAAAAATTTTAACGTATTAAGATTTTAAGGAGGAAGTTAATATGAGTTACGCAGTAATAAAGAAATCTTCTTATGTTCTTGTGAATACTCCAGATATGATCATCCATAATGGAACTACACAAATGACAGAGAGAATAACAAATCCAGATTCAGAGTACTTAAAAACTCTTAAGGATCACATTAAAAATTATGAAGGTGTTGTAGGATACGCACCAAACCAAGTTTATATTGGTAACATGACTCCAGATGAGTTAGCTGCTACTCCAAAACCTTGGTTCGATAAGAATGTTGAAGGGGCTAAAAGATTCGGTAAATTCGGAGAAATAATGCCACAAGACGAATTCTACGGATTAATGAAAATATGTGATGTATTTGACTTAGTTCTTTTAGAAAATGACTACTTAAGTGCTATTAAAGCAAAATTAGAAGAACATAAGATCTTCAAAGGTAAAGTTTCTGAATTAGGTGAAGGTGAAGAAATTTCTAAAATCAAAGATTTAATTGAGAACAAAGGCGCTGAAGGACTATACAGCAATGGCGAGTTAATCGGTTGTGTTAGAAGAGCTCACGATATTGATGAAAACTTAAACGCTGAATTTATCTTAGAGAATATAGCTTGTAAAGCTTCAGGCGTACTTGCTGCTGCTCACTTATTAGATGGATTAGATGTTCCAGTTGAAGAAATCGGATATGTTATAGAATGTTCTGAAACTGCTATTGGTGATATGAACCAAAGAGGTGGAGGAAACATGGCTAAATCTATCGCAGAAGTTGTTGGATTAAATGCAGCTAACGGTAGTGATGTAAGAGGATTCTGTGCTGCTCCAGCTCACGCATTATTAAATGCTTCTAGCTTGGTAAAAGCTGGAACATTCAAGCATGTTATGATAGTTGCTGGTGGATGTACTGCTAAATTAGGAATGAATGCTAAATCTCATATTGGAAAAGAAATGCCAGTTATGGAAGATTGTCTTGGTGGATTTGCATTATTAATATCTGAAAATGACGGTATTAACCCAATAGTTAGAACTGACGCAGTTGGAAGACATACTGTTGGACATGGTTCTTCACCACAAGCTGTTTTAGAAGCACTTGTATTAAATCCATTAAAAGCTATGGATATGAAGATCACTGACGTTAATAAATACTCACCAGAAATGCAAACATCTGAAATTACAGCACCAGCTGGAGCTGGAGATGTACCTACACAGAACTATAAAATGATTGGTGCATTAGCTGTTAAAAACGGACAATTAGATAGAAAAGAATTAAAAGAATTTATTACTAAACACGGATATGAAGGATTTGCTCCTACACAAGGTCATATTCCATCAGGAGTACCAATCTGTGGACACGGTAATGAAAAAATAGTATCAGGTGAATTAGATAACTACATGATAATTGGTAAAGGAAGTTTATTCTTAGGAAGAATGACTAATCTTTTCGACGGAGTATCTATGCTAGTTGAGAAGAATCCAGGTGCTGTAGCTGAGGAAGCTGGAATAAGCAAAGAAGAAGTTAAATCTATGGTTGCGGATGCAATGAAAGACTTTGCTACTTTTCTTATGGAAAACTAATATAGCTAGGAAAAGAGGTGTATATCATGAGCCAAGAGAAAACTAAAGCAATGATCGCAGAAGTATTCAGTGATATAGCTGAAGGTGTAAAAAGTGGATCATTCGGTAAAAAAGTTAAAATCGGTTTAACAATTTTAGGTTCTGAACATGGAATTGAAGAGATGGTTAATGCAGCTGAATTAGCAGCATCTAAATACAAGGACTTTAATATCGTGTTAATAGGTTCAAAAGTTGAAACTGACCTAGAACTTATAGAAGTTGAAAATGCAGAAGAAGGTCATAAATTAATGACTTCTATGCTTGAAAAGGGCGAAATTCAAGGATGTGTTACTCAACACTTTGATTTCCCAATCGGAGTTTCTACAGTAGGTAAAGTTGTAACTCCAGCAAGAGGAAAAGAGATGATCTTAGCTACTACTACTGGAACTGCTTCACTTAACAGAGTAGAAGGTATGGTTATGAATGCTATTTCTGGTTTAGCGGTAGCTAAATCAAATGGTATTAAAAATCCTAAAATTGGTATCTTGAATATTGAAGGTGCTAGACAAGTTGAAAGAATACTTAAAGATCTTAAAGATGGTGGATATGAGATAGATTTCGCAGAATCATTAAGAGCTGACGGTGGATGTGTATTAAGAGGAAATGACTTATTATTCGGTACACCAGATGTAATGGTTTGTGATTCATTAACAGGAAACATAATGGTTAAAATGTTATCTTCATTCTCAACAGGTGGAAGCTACGAAACAGTTGGTGCTGGATACGGACCAGGTGTTGGTAAAGACTACGATAAGCTTATAAATATTGTATCTAGAGCATCAGGAGCACCGTTAATAGCTGAAGCTATAAAATATTGTGCTGACTGTGCAAAGGGTAATGTTTTAGATGTTGCAAGAGATGAATTTAAGAAGGCTAAAAAATCTGGATTAGATGGTTTGATTCAAAAACTTCTAGATAAGCAGAAGCCAGCTGCTGCTGAAGAAGAAGTTAAAATGCCACCTAAGAAAGTTGTAACATTCTCAATAGCAGGTGTTGATATTCTGGATTTAGAAGATGCTTGTAAAGCTCTTTGGAAGAAAGATATCTATTCTGAAAGTGGAATGGGATGTACTGGACCAGTAATTCTTGTAAATGAAGCTGATGGTGAAAAAGCTATTGAAGCTTTAAAAGAAGCTGAATTTATTCAAGGATAGTATATTAAAAACACACAAGGGAACTTGTGTGTTTTTTTAATGGAGAATTGATAATGTATAATGAGTTATGTTTCTGTTTTGGCAGAAACTACATCTTATCGTTATTTAGAACAAGGTAATTTTACTCATTATATCTATGTATATAATATTGTATTTTTTTATTCAAGTTTCTATTTGAAGATAAAAGTAGCAAAAGTCCATTATTTTTTTGCTAGTTGTGTTAATTATGTTAAATAATAAATGTGCCATCGTTATTACTTAAATATGCTAACGTTATTATAAAAAAGTGCGTTTTTTGTAGTAAAAACACTTGGGAATATTGAAATGAAAAATAAATATGTTATATAATTTAACTTTTACAATCAATAAATAGCGATACATGTATAATATTGAAGAAATGTGCTATAATATACTGAAAATTCACAAATTAGGTTCTGTAACAAAAATTAAAATAATTAATAAAAATTTAAAAATAAAGAAGGAATTTATTAGTTTTTATAGAATATTAATTTAGTGTGGTAAAGATTATAAAAATCAGGAGGGAAAAACATGTTTAATAAAAAACTTGTTGCAATGACTTTAGCTATCACTATGGTAGCTGCGGGATTCGTTGGATGTGGAAAGAAAAACACTGAAAATAATGCTGCAAACAATAATGCAAAGAATAACACAAAGGTTGAAGAGAAAGGTGAGGAGATCAAAGTTGGTCTTGCTACTGACGAAGGTGGAGTAAATGACAAGTCATTTAACCAATCAGCTGACGAGGGAATTCACAGAGCAGGAGAAACTCTAAATGTAAAGTACAACTACATTGAGTCTCAAAGTAAAGAAGATTACGCTGAGAACTTAGAAGCTTTAATTGATGATGGTAAAGATGTTGTATTTGCTGTAGGATTCCAAATGGCTGACGCTGTTTCTGGTATGTCTGAGAAGTATGCAGATGCAAAAATTGCTATAATCGACAATGCTTATGAGGTTCAACCTGCTAACGTTCACTCAATCGTATTCAAAGAGCACGAAGGGTCTTTCTTAGTTGGAGTTATCGCTGGTTTAACTACTAAAACAAATAATATTGGATTCATTGGTGGAAAAGATTTCCCATTAATAAATAGATTCGAATTTGGATTTGCAGCTGGTGTTATGAGTGTTAACCCAGAAGCAGGTAAAGATTTAGTTAGCAGAGATGCTGTTAAATATGCTGATAGCTTTGGTGATGTAAACAAAGGTTATGAGTTAGCTAAAGCTCTTTATGATGAAGGATGCGATATTATTTATCATGCTGCTGGTGGAGTAGGAATTGGTTTATTCAAAGCTACTGCTGAGTTAAGAGAAGCTGGTAAAGATGTATGGGCTATCGGTGTTGATATGGACCAAGCTGTTTCATTACCTGAGTACAAAGATGTTATCTTAACTTCTATGATTAAAAGAGTTGACACTGCTACTTTCTCTGTAGTTAACGATGTAGCTAATGGAGAGTTCAAAGGTGGACAGGTTACAGCTCTTGGATTAAAAGAAGAAGGTGTTGGAATTGCTGCATCAAGCAAAGAACACGTTTCTGAGGAAATTTTAGCTAAAGTTGAAGAGACTAAGAAAGCTATTATTGAGGGCGAAATCGTTGTGCCTGAAAATGTAGAACAGTTAAAAGAGTTCAAATAAGATTAAATTTATAAACTTTCTAAAAATTTACTTAATTAAAAAAAATTTATCATTGTTTCATTAAATATCAAAGGGTATAATAGTAGCTAGATGTATTTAATGCATCTGGCTATTTCTTCACTATGCAAGTTATCACATATAATGAGGAGGAAATATAATGGAAAAAGTCATTGAGATGATTGGCATTACAAAACTATTCCCTGGGACGATTGCCAACGATAACGTAAACTTTGACTTGCGCAAGAGTGAAACCCATGTTTTGCTTGGAGAGAACGGTGCGGGTAAGACAACGTTAATGAACGTTTTATATGGGTTATATCAGCCTGAAAAAGGTAAGATTAAAATTAAAGGCCAAGAAGTTAAGTTAAATAGTCCTAATGATGCTATTAAGTTAGGAGTAGGTATGGTACATCAGCATTTCATGTTGGTACATAATTTTACTGTAACTGAAAATATCATACTTGGAAGTGAGATAAAATCTGGTATCAAATTAGATTTAGATAAAGCTAGAGAAGAGGTTAAAGCTCTTGCTGACAAATATGGATTCAAGATTGATCCTGATGCTATTATAGAAGATATATCAGTTGGTCAACAACAAAAGGTTGAGATATTAAAAGCTCTATATAGAGGGGCAGAAATTTTAATTCTAGACGAACCTACTGCAGTATTAACACCTCAAGAGATTGAAGAGTTAGGGCTAATCATAAATAATCTTGAGGCTGAAGGAAAATCAGTAATATTAATTACACATAAGCTTAAAGAAGTAATGAGTATGAGTGATAGAGTTACTATTATCAGAAGAGGTAAAGTAACTGGTACAGTTAATACTAAAGAAACTAATATTGATGAACTTGCAGAATTAATGGTAGGAAGAAAAGTAAACTTAGTTGTTGAGAAAAAGGAAGCTAAAGTTGGAGATACTATATTAAAGATAAAAGATGTTACTGCTAACGATCACAGAGGAATAGCTGCTGTTGAAAAACTAAGTTTAGAAGTGCGTAGTGGTGAAATACTAGGAATAGCTGGGGTTGATGGAAATGGTCAATCCGAATTAATTGAAGTTCTTACAGGTCTTAGAAAGGCTGTAAAAGGTGAAATAACTTTAAGTGGAAAAGATATTTTTGGAAAGACACCTAGAGAAATATCAGACTCAGGATTAGCACATATTCCAGAAGATAGACATAAAAGAGGACTTATACTTAAATTTTCATTGTTTGAGAATTCTGTATTAGGGAAATATCATCGTAAGGAATTCTCTAATGGAATAAAAATGAAGTATGAAGCAATAAAAGATCACTGTAGAAAATTAGTTGAAGAATTTGATGTTAGAACACCTAGTATTGATGTTCATGTTGGTGCTTTATCAGGAGGAAATCAACAAAAACTTATAGCAGCTAGAGAGATTAGTAAAAACCCTGATGTGGTAATTGCTGCACAGCCTACAAGAGGTCTTGATGTTGGAGCTATAGAATATATTCATAAAAGATTAGTTCAAGAAAGAGATAACGGAAAAGGTGTGTTATTGGTTTCATTAGAGTTGGATGAAGTTTTAGCACTATCTGATAGAATAGCTGTTATGTATGATGGACAGATAGTAGGTATTCTTGATAGAAAAGATGCTGATGAACAAAAATTAGGAATACTTATGGCTGGTGGAACACTAGATGAAACGAAAGGAGTGAAATCAAATGAGCAATAAGAAAAAAGAAGTAAAAGAATCTCCTTTAATGAATAATATTAAATCATTAGCGTTTCCGCTATTATCAATTCTTATCTCAATTTTTGTTGCAGTATTCTTTGTAATATGGGCAAAGCCTGAATTTTCACTTTTAGATTACCCTAAGGCTTTTGTTGATTTATTTGATAATATTTGGAAAGGTTCATTTGGTAATACTAAAAAAATGCTAGACACATTAATATATGTTACACCATTATTATTTACTGGGGTAGCTCATTCATTGGCATTTAGAACTGGCTTATTCAATATTGGAGTTGAGGGACAATTTGCACTAGGTATGATTGGAGCGGCTCTTGTAGGTATGATACCTGGATTACCAATGTTAATTCATATACCTTTAATGATAATAGCAGGTATTGTATTCGGAGGCCTTTGGGCTGCCATCCCAGGTTACTTAAAAGCTAAGATAGGTGCTAATGAAGTTGTTAACACCATTATGATGAACTATATAGCGTTGTATTTAATAAACTTTGTTGTTCTAAGAACTGCATTTGGTATACCTAACGCTGCTAAAACATATGATATTCAAGCTAGTGCTCAAATGCCGAAAATTATGGTAGAGTTGAGTAGAGGAAGTTGGGGTATCGCTATTGCAGTAATATTTGCAATATTAGCATATATTCTTCTTTGGAAAACAACAATAGGATACGAATTAAGAGCTGTAGGAATTAATCCACATGCATCTGAGTATGGTGGAATAAACATTTCGAAGAACACTGTTCTTTCAATGGTTCTTTCAGGAGCGATTGCTGGTATTGGTGGTGCAATGCAGGTTGCAGGTACAGCTCATAATATAACTGATTATGTTAGTTTACCAGGATATGGATTTGATGGTATCGCAGTTGCGTTGCTTGCAAAAAATAATCCAATAGCCTGTATAGCTTCAGCACTATTGTTTGGTGCATTAAGAGCAAGTTCAAGAACTTTACAATTAAATGGAATCCCTAAGGAGATTATTTCTTTAATCCAAGCAATCATCATAATCTTCGTTGCTATAGATTTCGTTTATAGATGGCTTGGAAAAAGAAAGAAAAAGGGGGCAATTGTAAATGGATAATATTTTAATATTTGTTGTTGCTCTATTAGCTGCTACATTGAGAATGGCTACTCCGCTGATTTTTGCTGGTATAGGAGGGGTATTCTCAGAAAGATCAGGTGTAGTTAATATTGGTCTTGAAGGTATGATGACGATTGGTGCATTCTTCGCTGTGTGGGTAACTTTTAAAACAGGAAGCCCATGGATTGGACTAATTGGTGCTATAGTTGCAGGTGCTGTTTTATCATTACTACATGCTTTCTTAAGTATAACACTTAAAGCAGATCAAGTTATATCTGGTACAGCTATTAACTTATTTGCATCTGCTCTTTGTGCGTTTTTGATTCAAACGTTATTCCATAAGGGAGGGCAGACTGATAGTGTTGCTACTCTTCCAGGTTTACCTAAATGGTTAGTTAGTGGTTTATACAAAATACCGGGTATTGGAAAATACCTAGGAGACTTTGTTGGTGGATTAAACTGGTTTGTTGTATTTGCGCTTATTTTAGTTGCAGTATCTACATTCATAATTTATAAGACACCATTAGGATTAAGAATCAGATCTGTTGGAGAACATCCAAAAGCAGCTGATACATTAGGAATTAACGTTTATTCAATGAGATATTTATGTGTTGCTATCTCTGGTGCTTTAGCTGGATTTGGTGGAGCGGCACTTTCAATTGGTATTGCTGGTATATACAGTAATGGAATGGTAGCAGGTAAAGGATTTATCGCTCTTGCTGCTATGATATTTGGTAACTGGAAGCCAAAAGGAACAATGCTTGCGTGTCTATTATTTGGTTTTGCTGAGGCATTCCAAATAAAAGCACAAGGTTTTGGATGGAACTTACCTACTGAAATATATTCAAGTTTACCTTATGTACTTACAATGTTAGCATTGTCAGGGCTTGTTGGAAAAACAACAGCACCTCGTGCAGATGGTGTTCCTTACGAAAAAGGATCAAGATAATAAATGTAGAAAAAAGCTCAGCATTCGCTGGGCTTTTTTCTATATTTCTTTTGATTTTTTTTATCCCATAGGATTTTGCACGATAATTAATTTAATGATTCTTAAGAGAAATGATATACGGTGTTGAATAAAGGAAGAGAATATGTTTATATTAGAGTAAGTGTATGAGTTTTTTGAATGTTAAATCATAGGGTATGGGTGGTGCTTTAATGGATTTGAATGTTAATTTAAATATTTCACAAGAACAGAAATTGGTATTAACTCAACAAATGAAATTATCTATAGATATATTGCAATTTTCTTCTTTGGAATTAACAGAATTTATTGAAGAAAAATTAGAGGAAAATCCTTTGTTGGAAAAGGAAAATAGGGATTCTGAAGAATTGGTGGAATTTGTAAAGGAACTTGGAAAGTATGAAAAGAATAAATACGAAAGAATAGATTACAATAATGATTATGTTTCTCCACTAAATTTTATTAGCAAGGAAGAGAGTTTGTATGAGTTCTTATTAACACAACTTAAAAATATAAATCTCTCTAAAGAACATAATGAAATTTTAGAGTACTTAATAAATAACATTGATGAAAAAGGATATTTAAATGTTGAAGTAGAAAATGTGTTAAAAAGTTTTGAGATAAAAGAAAATGAGTATGAGTTATGTGTGAAAACACTCCAAAGTATGGAGCCAACAGGTATAGGTGCCAGAAATTTGAAAGAATGTTTAAATATACAGTTGAAAGATAAAGATTATACAAATGAAGTGCTCTTTGAAATTATTGATAAACATTTGGATTTAATCGCTAGTAATAAATATAAAGAATTATCCCAAATATATGGAATTAAAATAAAAGAAGCTCAAGATTTAGGAGATATTATTAAAAAACTTGAGCCTAAACCTGCTAGAGGATTTTATACTGGTGAAAAGATAGTATACATAACTCCTGATGTTTTTATTAAAAATATAAATGGAGAGTTAATTATATTATTGAATGAGAGAAATGCACCAAATCTCCAAATAAATAATTTATATATGAACATCATTAATAATGAAAATGCAAAGAGTGAAGAAAAGAAATATGTTAAGGAAAAAATAAGTGAGGCTCTTAATATAATTAAGGGAATAGATCAAAGAAAAAGTACGCTCTATCAAGTGAGTGAGAAGATAGTTGAAAAACAAAAAGAATACTTCTTAAAAGGTGATATGTATCTTAAACCAATGATTTTAAAGGAAATTGCTTTAGATTTGAACTTGCATGAATCTACTATTAGTAGAGCTGTTAAAAATAAGTACTTGGAAGGACCAAAGGGTGTAATTGCTATTAAAGAACTTTTTAGTGCTTCGTTAAAAAGTAATTATGATAAAGAAGAGAGTTCAGCGAAATCAATAAAAAGTATAATAAAAAACATTATAAATGGTGAAAATAAAAAGAAGCCATACTCGGATAATATTATTTCGCAAATGTTATTTGAGCAAGGGGTTAAGATATCTAGAAGAACTGTAGCGAAGTATAGAGAGGAGATGGGGATACTTAGCACGAGTAAAAGAAAAAGGTTTTAGAGATATTTTGCAAAAAAACGTTGAAATAATTCTAAAATGTATTATAATATAAGTGGGAACAATAATTAAGTAGGGGGACAAAATAAGTCCCAGAAGGTGTTTACATTATGAATCTACAAGATTTAGCAAATAAGATATTGCCGGAGTTACCTGAATTACTCCATAGAAGGTATAATATTCTAAAAACAATAAACTTCTATGAGCCTATCGGAAGAAGAATGTTAGCTCAAGAAACTAATCTTGGAGAGAGAACCATAAGGAATGAAGTTGAACAAATGAAGAAATCGAATTTTATTTCTGTGAAGAATAGTGGAATGTGTCTCACTCGAGAAGGTAAAGGTATTTTGAATGAACTTAAAGACTTGTTAAAAGATATTGAAGGATTAAGTGGAAAAGAAGAAATGATCCAGAAATATTTAAACATAAAGAAAGTAATAATAGTTCCTGGTGATTGTGATGAAGACCCATCGGTTTTAGGTGAGATGGGAAGAGCGGCTGCTAGTTATTGTAAAACTATTATGTATGATAACATTAGCATAGCACTTACAGGTGGAAATAGTATTAAAGCTGTTGTTGATAATTTTGATATATACACTAAGTATAAAGATATTCTTGTTTTGCCAGCAAGAGGAGGTATAGGGAAGAAGGTTGAAATTCAATCTAATACTCTAGCTGCAGAATTAAGCAACAAGCTCAATGGTAATTATAAACTTCTATATGCACCTGATAATATGAGTGGTATAGCTCTAGAAACTATGTTAAAAGAAAAAAGTATATGTGAAACAATTGAAAAAATAAGAGAAACAGATATACTGGTTTATGGAATCGGTAGAGCAGATGAAATGGCAAAAAGAAGAGAATTGGAAGCAGAAACAATTGAACAATTACATAATTTAGGTGCTGTTGGAGAAGCATTTGGAATTTACTTCAACAAAAATGGTAGCACAGTATATTGCACCCCTACAATCGGTATTCAAGGAGAAGATCTTGAAAAAATTGAACATTTAATTGCAATAGCTGGAGGAAAGCAAAAGAGTGAAGCTATTATCTCGGTAGAACGAGGAAGAAAAAAAAGTGTTCTAGTTATTGATCAGGGTTGTGCTAATGAAATAATGAATATAATTTCTCGTAATGAAGAAAATTATATTTAGAAAACTTAATTTGTTTAAATGAAATTCAAATAAAGAACTATTACATTCATAGGAGGTAACAAAATGATTAAAGTTGGTATTAATGGTTTTGGTAGAATAGGAAGAAGTTGTTTCAAGGTATTGGTAGATAAGTATGCTGATTCTCTTGAAGTAGTAGGAATTAACGATTTAACTGACCCAGCTACATTAGCTCACTTATTAAAGTATGACTCATGTTTCGGTAAGTTTAATGGAACAGTAGAAGCAAAAGAGGGTGCTATCGTAGTTAACGGTAAAGAAATTAAAATCAGTGCAGAAAGAGATCCTAAGAACATCGCTTGGGAAAATGGAGTAGATATCGTACTTGAGTGTACTGGATTCTTCAGATCTAAAGAAGCTGCATCAGCTCACATTGAAGCTGGAGCTAAGAAAGTATTAATCTCTGCACCTGCTAGCAACGAAGATATTACAATCGTTCTAGGTGTTAATGAAGGTGACTATAAGCCAGCAGAGCATCACATAATTTCAAATGCATCTTGTACTACAAACTGTTTAGCACCATTTGCTAAAGTTCTTGACACAGAATTTGGAATTGTAAGCGGATTAATGACTACAATTCATTCATATACTGGAGATCAAAAAGTACTTGACGCACCTCACTCTGATTTAAGAAGAGCTAGAGCATGTGCTGAGAGCATGATCCCAACATCAACTGGAGCGGCTAAAGCAGTTGCTAAAGTATTACCACAATTAAAAGGTAAGTTAAATGGTATGGCTGTAAGAGTTCCAACTCCAACAGTTTCAATCACTGACTTAGTTGTAGAAGTTGAAAAAGAAGCTACTGTAGAAGCTGTTAATGCTGCTTTAAAGAAAGCTGCTGAAGGAGAAATGGCTGGAGTTCTTGGTTTCTCAGAAGAACCATTAGTATCTATCGACTACAGACAAGATGAAAGATCTTCTATCGTTGACGGATTATCAACAATGGTTAGCGGGAAGCAAGTAAAAGTTGTTTCTTGGTATGATAACGAGTGGGGTTACTCTAATAGATTAGCTGACCTTGCTAAATTTGTTGCAGATAAATTATAGACTATAGTTGAAAACTAAAAGTCTGGCCTTAGAGTTTTCTATAGTGCCAGACTTTTTCAAACTTAGAGAGAATTTTTGGAAGACTTATGGGATTTTGTAGTGAAAGGAGCAGAGATTATGAAACTAAACAAAAAGACAATTGAAGACATTTCAGTTAAAGGTAAAAAAGTATTAGTTAGATGTGATTTTAACGTGCCTCTAAAGGATGGAAAAATTACAGATGAGAATAGATTAGTAGGAGCTCTTCCTACAATAAAGTATCTTATGGAAAACGGTGCAAGAGTTATACTTTGTTCTCACCTTGGTAAGCCAAAGGGAGAGGCGAAACCTGAGTTGACTTTAGCTCCTGTGGCTAAGAGACTAAGTGAAATGCTTGAAACAGAAGTTGTTTTTGCTGATGATGCTAACGTTGTAGGGGAAAATGCTAAAAAAGCAGTGGAAGCTATGAAGGATGGAGAAGTTGTATTACTTCAAAACACTAGATATAGAAAAGAAGAGACAAAGAATGGTGAAGAGTTCTCTAAAGAGTTAGCTTCACTTGCTGAAATCTTTGTAAATGATGCTTTTGGTACTGCACATAGAGCTCATTGCTCAACTGTTGGTGCTGGTGAGTTTTTAGAAGAGAGAGTTTGTGGATACCTTATTCAGAAGGAAATCAAATTCTTAAGTGGTGCTATTGAATCTCCTAAAAAACCATTTGCTGCTATTTTAGGAGGAGCAAAAGTATCAGATAAGATTAGTGTTATCAATAATCTTCTTGATAAGGTTGATACATTAATCATAGGTGGAGGTATGGCGTATACTTTCCTTAAAGCACAAGGATATGAAATTGGAACTTCACTATTAGAAGCTGAAAAAGTAGATTACTCTTTAGAAATGATTAAGAAAGCTGAAGATAAAGGTGTTAAATTATTACTACCTGTTGATCACGTTTGTGGTGCAGAATTCAATGCAGAAACTGAACCTGTAATTACAGAAGATCAAAACATTCCAGAAGGATTTATGGGATTAGACATCGGACCAAAAACTTCTAAATTATATGAAGATGCCGTTAGGGAAGCTAAAACGGTTGTATGGAATGGACCAATGGGAGTATTCGAATTTAAGAACTTTGCAAAAGGTACAATGGCTGTAGCAGAAGCTTTAGCCGGAAGTGATGCAGATACTATAATCGGTGGTGGAGATAGTGCTGCTGCTGTTAATATTTTAGGATTCGGAGATAAGATGACACACATTTCAACTGGTGGTGGAGCTTCTTTAGAATTACTAGAAGGAAAAGAGCTTCCAGGAATAGTTGCATTAGACGATAAATAAGTCGTATTAGAATATAACTAAGTTTAATATAGAGGTGATTTTAATGAGAAGAGCTATTATATCTGGTAACTGGAAAATGAATAAAACTCCAGAAGAAACAGTTGCATATATAAATGAATTTAAAAACAACGTTAAAGATGCTGATGCAGAGGTAATACTTTGTCCGCCAGCAATATGCTTAACAGAGGCTGTTAAAGCGGCTGAAGGAACTAATGTTAAGATTGCAGCACAAAACATGCACTATAAAGAGAGTGGAGCATTTACAGGAGAGTTATCTCCATTAATGCTTAAATCAGTAGGTATTGAGCATGTAGTAATAGGACACAGTGAAAGAAGACAGTACTTCAATGAAACTGATGAAACAGTTAATCTTAAGCTTAAAGCTGCTTTTGAAAATGGTATTATACCTATTCTTTGCGTAGGTGAAACTCTTGAAGAAAGAGAAAGTGGAAGAACTGAAGCTGTTCTTGAAGGACAATTAAAGGAAGATTTAGCTGGATTAACTAGTGAAAATGTAAAAACTTTAGTTGTTGCTTATGAACCAATATGGGCAATTGGTACTGGTAAAACTGCTAGTGCTGAAGATGCAAATGATACTATTAAGTTCATAAGAAATAAAGTAGCTGAGTTATTTGATACTGAAAGTGCTGAAGCAATGAGAATACTTTATGGTGGTTCTGTAAAACCTAATACTATTAAAGGTCAAATGGAAATGAGTGATATTGATGGTGGATTAGTTGGTGGAGCTAGCCTAAAAGTAGAAGATTTTTCTGCTATTGTTAATTATTAATTAATTCTATTGAAAAAATAAGATATGTGAGATAAACTAGTTAGGGAAAACCTTTTTTTTATGGTTGTAATTAGTGCTTATGCTATCTTGAAAAAGTGGTTCACATGTTGATTGAACATAAGAAGAAGTACAATGGGAAACATTAAAAATTAATAATGGAGGAAAAAGAATGGCTAAAAAACCAGTATTGTTAATGATTCTAGATGGATTTGGTTTAGATAATCCAGGAGATGGTAATGCTATAGCTTTAGCTAACACGCCTAACTATGATGAATATATTAAGAAATATCCAATGACAACAGTTGGAGCTAGTGGATTAGATGTTGGTCTTCCAGAAGGTCAGATGGGTAACTCAGAAGTTGGTCATTTGAATATAGGTGCTGGTAGAGTTATTTATCAAGCATTAACAAAAATAACTAAAGAAATTAAAGAAGAAAAGTTCTTTGAAAATAAAGCAATTAATGGTGCTTTTGAAAATGCTATTGAAAAAAATGGTAGTGTACACTTACTAGGATTATTATCTGATGGAGGAGTTCACTCTCATATTGATCATGTAAAAGGATTAATTTTAGGAGCTAAAAATAAGGGTATAACAAAACTATACCTACATGCTTTTCTTGATGGAAGAGATGTTCCACCTAAATCAGCAATCACTTATATTGAAGAAATAGAAGCATATATGAGAGAAGTAGGTTTAGGAGAAATTGCTACTGTAAGTGGTAGATACTATGCTATGGACAGAGATAAAAGATGGGAAAGAGTTAATCTTGCTTATAATGCTCTTGTGCTTGGTGAAGGTGAAAAAGTGAATACTGCTGTTGGTGCAGTTGAAGAATCATACCATGAGAATAAAACTGATGAATTTGTTCTTCCAAGTGTAATCATGAATGAAGGCAGACCGGTAGCAAAGATTAAAGATGGAGATTCTGTTGTGTTCTTCAACTTCAGACCAGATAGAGCTAGAGAAATAACTAGAGCCATCAATGATGTTGAATTCAGTGCATTTGAAAGAGAGAGATTAAATCTTCATTATGTTTGTATGACTCAATATGATAGTACAATTGAGAATGTGCAAATTGCATATCCGCCAGAAAGTTATGAAAATACACTTGGTGAATATATAAGTAAGAAAGGTTTAAATCAACTTAGAATAGCTGAAACAGAGAAATATGCCCATGTTACTTTCTTCTTTAATGGTGGTGTAGAAGAACCTAGTAATAATGAAGAAAGAGTTCTTTTAAATTCTCCAGATGTTGCAACATATGATTTGCAACCTGAGATGAGTGCTAAAGAAGTTACAGATGCTTTAATAGCTGAATTAGATAAAGAGAAATTTGATGTTATAGTATTAAACTATGCTAACCCAGATATGGTTGGTCATACTGGAGTTATTGAAGCAGCTATAAAGGCTGTTGAAACAGTTGATACTGAAATGAAGAAGGTTGTTGATAAAATTCTTGAAAAAGATGGTAGTGTATTTATGACAGCAGACCATGGAAATGCTGAAACAATGATAGAATACTCTACAGGTAAACCAATGACTGCGCATACTACACATGAAGTACCTTTCTTATATATTTCTAATAATGCAAAGGAATTAAGGGAGTGTGGTATATTAGCAGATATTGCACCTACAATGCTTCAAGAATTAAACATTGAAATACCAGAGGAAATGACTGGTAAATCATTATTCAAATAATAAAAAATGATAAATTTTTTCTTTGGAATGGGTAAACTGTTTCAAAGAAAAAGTACATATAATGGAGGTTATTTAAATGAAAAATTATGTAGAAATCATCGATGTATATGCAAGACAAATACTTGATTCAAGAGCTTTCCCAACTGTAGAGGTTGAGGTAACTTTAGAAGACGGTACTATGGGAAGAGCAGCAGTTCCAAGTGGAGCTTCTACTGGTCAATTTGAAGCTGTAGAATTAAGAGATGGAGACAAAGAAAAGTACAATGGTAAAGGTGTACTTCAAGCAGTTGATAACGTAAATAACGTAATCGCTGAAGAGATAATTGGATTAAACGTTTTTGATCAAGTTGCAATTGATAAGACTATGATCGAGTTAGATGGAACTAAAAACAAAAGTAAATTAGGAGCTAATGCTATGTTGGGTGTTTCTTTAGCTGTTGCTAGAGCTGCTGCTAACTGCTTAGGATTAGGCATTTACCAATACGTTGGTGGAGTTAATGCTAAAGTTCTTCCAGTTCCAATGATGAACATCATGAATGGTGGTAAGCACGCTGATAACAACGTTGACCTTCAAGAGTTCATGATTATGCCTGTTGGTGCTAAGAGTTTTTCAGAAGCTTTAAGAATGTGTTCAGAAGTATACTTTACATTAAAGAATATCTTAAAAACAAAAGGATTAGCTACTGGAGTAGGTGACGAGGGTGGATTCGCTCCAAACTTAAACTCTAACGAAGAAGCTATCAAAGTAATTTTAGAAGCAGTTGAGAAGAGTGGATACAAAGCTGGAGAAGAAATCTTCATCGCACTTGACCCAGCATCATCTGAGTTCTTTAATGAAGAGAGAAACATGTATGAGTTAACAGGTGAAGGTAAAGACTTAACTCCAGCTCAAATGGTTGATTTCTATGTAGACTTATGTGAGAAATATCCAATCATCTCTATTGAAGATGGTATGGCTGAAGAAGATTGGGATGGATGGAAGTTAATGACTGAGAAGTTAGGAAACAAAATCCAAATTGTTGGTGACGACTTATTTGTTACAAACACTGAGAGATTAAGCAGAGGTATCAAAACTGGTACAGCTAACTCAATCTTAATCAAACTTAACCAAATTGGTACTTTAACAGAAACTTTAAATGCTATCGAGATGGCTGAAAGAGCTGGATATACAGCTGTTATATCTCACAGATCTGGTGAAACAGAAGATACAACTATAGCTGACTTAGTTGTAGCTACTAACGCTGGTCAAATTAAAACAGGAGCTCCTGCAAGAAGTGAGAGAGTTGCTAAGTACAACCAATTATTAAGAATTGAAGAAGAATTAGAAGAAATGGCTGAATACAGAGGAATGGATACATTCTATAACATCAAAAAATAGTAAGTTTTTAAATAGTATGTAATAAATGTTAAATAGGGAAACTTAAATATGGTTTCCCTATTAATTTGTATATAATATTTACTTTTTGGGATAAGTGTGATAGTATATATATGTTATAATTGGACAAACTAAAAGAGAAAAATTCGCGATAGTGATTGAGTTTGCATTGTAGACAATAATGTTGTAAACTTTAATTTATTGTGCTAAAATATTGTTGTTGTTATATCTTTTTTTAGGAGGTGCAATATGGAAACAGTTTTAAGAGTTTTACTAGTATTGATTTCAGTAGCTATAGTTGGACTTGTAATGATACAACCAAGTAAAAGTCAAGGACTTGCAGGATTAATCACTGGTGGGTCTAATGAAAACTTTTTTGCAAAAAATAAAGTTAAGACAAAAGAGAAAGTTATGGCTAGAATTACAGTTGTATTGTCTCTTGCATTTGTAGGTATTGTTATTGCTTTAAATTTAATTTAATAAATAAATTTTATATTTATGCTTGAAAGGGGCGCATGACTTAATGAATTTATATCTATTATGTGGTTTAGTGGGTGTTTTTGCATTGATCTTTGCTTTGGTATTAGGTAAAGGAATTAATAGCAAAAGTGCTGGAAATGAAAGAATGAAAGAGTTAGCAGGGTATATCCAAGATGGAGCTATGGCTTTCTTAAAGAGAGAATACTTCTATTTGGCTATATTCGTAGGGGCTGTATGTGTTCTTATCCTATTAACTTTAGGATGGCAGACAGCAATCGCATTTGTTGTGGGAGCAATCTTCTCTATCTTTGCTGGTTACTTTGGTATGAGAATTGCTACAAGTGCAAACGTAAGAACTGCTGAGGCAGCAAGACACGGTCAGAAAGGTGCTTTAGAAATAGCATTCTCTGGTGGTGCGGTTATGGGAATGAGCGTTGTAGGTTTAGGTATTTTAGGTGTATCTATACTTTATACTGCATTTGATTACAACGTTGTTTATTTAACAGGATTTGGACTAGGAGCTTCTTCAATAGCGTTATTCGCTAGAGTTGGTGGAGGAATCTACACAAAAGCTGCAGACGTAGGAGCAGACCTAGTTGGTAAAGTTGAAGCTGGTATTCCAGAAGATGATCCAAGAAACCCTGCAGTTATTGCTGATAACGTTGGAGACAATGTTGGAGACGTTGCTGGTATGGGAGCAGACTTGTTTGAATCATATGTTGGATCATTAATATCTGCAATCACTCTTGGAACGGCTGCTATGGCAGCAGGAATTGAGTCTTTGAATGATAAGGCTGCAATTTTCTTTCCATTCTTATTATTAGCAGCAGGTATAGTTGCTTCTGTAGTAGGAATTTTAATTGCTAGAAAAAGTAAAGCAGACAATCCACAAAAAGCTTTGGACAGTGGAACTTATATAGGCGGAATCATTGTTATTATTATTTCAGCTGTACTAAGTAAAATGTTATTTGGTGGATTTACAGCGTTTATAGCTGTTTTAGTTGGATTAGTTGTAGGTATGTTAATTGGTAAAATTACAGAGATATACACTTCTGCGGATTATAAGCATGTAACAAATATTGCTGAGCAGTCTCAAACAGGTGCTGCTACAAACATTATTTCAGGATTAGCTGTTGGTATGAAATCAACAATGATTCCTATAATATTAATTGCAATTGGTGTATTAGTTTCTTTCTATGTAATGGGAGGAAATACTAACGCAACATTTGGTCTTTATGGTATAGCATTATCTGCTATAGGAATGCTTTCAATAACTGGATTAACAGTTGCTGTTGACGCTTACGGACCAATAGCTGATAACGCTGGTGGTATTGCAGAGATGGCTGGACTTCCTAAAGAAGTTAGACAGATTACTGACAAGCTTGACTCTGTTGGAAACACTACTGCGGCTATCGGTAAAGGATTTGCTATCGGATCTGCGGCATTAACATCATTAGCATTATTTGCTGCATTCGCGCAAGCTGCTAAAATTACTAATATTGATTTGCTTGAACCAATTACTCTAGTTGGATTATTAATAGGAGCAATGTTACCATTTATATTTGGTGCATTAACTATGGAATCTGTTTCAAAAGCTGCTAACGAGATGATTGAAGAAGTTAGAAGACAGTTCAAAACAATTCCTGGTATCATGGAAGGTAAAGGTAAGCCAGATTACGCTAAATGTGTTGATATTTCAACAACTGCTGCATTAAAAGAAATGATGCTTCCAGGTATCATTGCAATTGTTTCTCCGATTGGTATCGGTCTTCTTTTAGGAGCTGAAGCATTAGGAGGATTCTTAGGTGGAGCTGTTGCTTCTGGAGTTCTTGTAGCTATATTCATGGCTAACTCTGGTGGCGCTTGGGATAACGCTAAAAAATACATCGAATTAGGTAACTTTGGTGGTAAAGGATCTGAAACTCATAAAGCTGGAGTTGTTGGAGATACAGTTGGAGATCCATTTAAGGATACTTCAGGACCTTCAATGAACATCTTAATCAAGCTTATGACTATCGTTTCACTTGTTTTTGCTCCATTAATTGCTGAGTACGGTGGAATCTTATTGAACTTAATAAAGTAATTTATTACTTTTGATATATGGAAAAGACTATCTAATTTTAGATAGTCTTTTTTATTATTAATGTATTATAGATTTCTTAGTTGAAAACTTAACTTATTCAAGAAATTCAAAAGCTATATATTATTCTTTTTTCACTATTCTTTATATAACAAAGATTTGGTTAAAAATACAATTAAATTACTTGGATAAATTAAACTTTGACATAATATCTATATAAGTAATCTTAATATTGCAAGAAATATTTCAGAGGAAAATAAAATGCAATATTTTATCGAATTTTTCTTACATATATAAGAAATTTATAGTATAATGATATAAAGTGTTAAATTAATATACGGGGTGTAATAGCATGAATGATTATAATAGTAAATTAAAGAGTGAAGAGATGGATTTTTTGTTTAAAGTGATCTTATCTTTAGAGACACTGGAGGAGTGCTATAGCTTTTTTGAAGATATTTGCACTGTAAATGAAATTAATGCTATGAAGCAAAGATTGCATGTTGCAAAATTATTGATGGAAAGGCGTACATATTTGGATATCGCTGCTACTACAGGAGCAAGTACGGCTACTATCAGTAGGGTAAACAGAGCTTTAAACTATGGTACTAAGGGCTACAAGACATTATTCGAAAGAGTAAGTGAAAGTGAAAAAAGTAAAAAAGAAGAAATTTAAAGAACTCCCGTAAGGGAGTTCTATTTTTATTCAATCGGTTTAAGTCTTGCAGTAAAGTGTCTTAAGATTTTTGGTTCATAAGTAAAGTCTAATCCTTTTAGAGTGTGAGCTCTATCTTTAATTTTTATAAGAGATTCAGCAATAATATCCATATGAGCTTGAGTATAAACTCTTCTAGGAATAGTTAATCTTAAAAGTTCTAATGGGGATTCTACTTGTTCTCCTGTCTCTGGATCTCTACCTAGTAAGAATGATCCAATCTCAACACCTCTAACTCCAGACTCAATATATAATTCATTTGCTAAAGCTTGAGCTGGAAATTGATCTGCTGGTATATGTGGAAGTATCTTTTTGGCATCAACGAAAACTGCATGACCACCAGTTGGCCACTGTATAGGGATGCCACCATCCATTAATTTTCTTCCGAGATATTCAACTTGACCAATTCTATATTCTAAGTAATCCTCATCTACACCTTCTCTAAGTCCTCTTGCAACACATTCCATATCTCTTCCAGAAAGACCGCCATAAGTAACGAAGCCTTCCATAGGTACAACTCTTGAACGAACAGCTCTGAATAATTCCTCATCTTCCTTGATTCCAACGATACCACCCATGTTTACAATAGCATCTTTCTTAGCACTCATTGTGAAAGCATCTCCATAAGAGAAAGTTTCGCGTACTATTTCAATAATACTTTTATCTTCATATCCTTTTTCTCTTTTCTTGATGAAATATGCGTTTTCTGCAAATCTCGCAGAATCAATAACAATCCTCAATCCATATTTATCGGCGATGGTTCTAACACCGCGGATATTTTCCATAGAAACAGGTTGTCCTCCAGAACTATTGCAAGTAATTGTAACAATTATAAATGCAATATTTTCTGCACCTTTTTCCTGAATAAAGCTCTCCATTTGTTTAAGATCGAAATTACCTTTCCAATCATAATATTCACCAGTGTTAAATGCTTTTTTGGTTACGAAGTTCATAGCTCTTCCGCCACTAATTTCAACGTGAGCTTTAGTTGTATCAAAATGCATGTTAGAAAGTACATATTGTCCTTTTTTTTCAATCAGGCAAGGAAATAATACTTGTTCAGCTCCTCTTCCTTGATGAGTAGGTATCATTAAAGGGTACCCAATTATATCTTTAACTGAAGCTTCTAAGTTATAAAAATTCTTGCTTCCGGCATATGATTCATCTCCAAGCATAAGACCGGCCCATTGATTATCACTCATAGCACCGGTTCCACTGTCGGTTAATAAGTCTATATATACTTCTTCAGATTTAAGGGCGAATGGGTTATAGCCTGCTTTTTTTAATGCTTCTAGTCTCTCTTCATGAGAAATTATTTTCATTGGCTCTACCATTTTGATTCTAAAAGGTTCTGCAACGTATTTCATATTTGTTCCTCCTTGTAAAAATAATACTATTAAGAATATTTAGAAAATTTAATATATTTAATGTATTCAATAAAATATCCTTAATTCCTTCTAAGGTTGAAAGGAATATATTGGAAAATTAACAATGTGGATTAATAATTTGAATTTATATATTATAAAGAGGTAAAGAATTAAATTTAGAACTAATGTTCTGTATGATGGTTAAAATATATATTTTTGTGGTATAATTATAGGTATTGGAAAGTTGGAATATATAATTTTAATTTTAAAGTGTAAATTGTTATGATTTAAAGAAATTTAGGAGGGGTTCAATTTGAACTTGAAGGAACTATTAAACAGTGAACAGTATGAAGCGGCAACACATATTGAAGGTCCATTGCTTATATTAGCCGGAGCGGGTTCGGGGAAGACAAGAGTTTTGACATATAGAATAGCGAATATGATAACAGAAAAGGATATATTTCCATACAACATATTAGCTATAACATTTACAAATAAAGCTGCTGGAGAAATGAGGGAAAGGGTTAAGAAACTTATTGGAGAGAGAGCAGAGGGGATGTGGATTTCAACATTTCACTCATCTTGTGTTAGAATTCTTAGAAGAGAAGCAGAACATATGGGATTCAACAGTAACTTTACAATATATGATTCCTACGATTCAAAAGCACTGGTTAAACAATGCATGAAAGAGATTGGGATAGATGAAAAGGATATAACAGATAAAGAAATCATAGGGACAATATCAAACAGTAAAAATGAACTTATGAATGCTATGGATTTTAAGAAAAAAAATGAAAGTAATTATAGAAAGAATAAAATTGCAGATGTATTTCTATTATATACAAAGAGATTAAGAGCAAATAATGCCATGGATTTTGATGATCTAATATTTAACACAGTACAGCTATTTGAGAAGAATCCAGAGGTTCTTGAGTTCTATCAAAGAAAATTTAAATATATAATGGTTGATGAGTATCAAGATACAAACTATGCTCAATATAAGTTGGTTAAAGCTTTAGCTCAGGGAAGTAATAATATCTGTGTTGTTGGAGATGATGACCAATGTATTTATCAGTGGAGAGGAGCAGACATCCAGAATATACTTGATTTTGAAAAGGATTTCAAAAACACTAAGGTGGTTAAACTTGAACAGAACTATAGATCAAAGGGTGCAATACTTCAGTCTGCAAATAGTGTAATAAAATATAATTCCAAAAGAAAAGATAAAGTATTGAGAACAGAGCAAGTTATAGGGGAAAAACTTAAAATATATAGAGGTTACACAGATAAAGATGAAGCAGCATTTGTTGCTAGGGAGATAAAAAAAATTAGAGAGGACAGTCCTTTCAATTATAAAGATTTTGCAATATTGTATAGAATGAATTCTCAATCTAGAACATTTGAGGATGCTTTCAGAAGAGCTTCTATACCATATAGGATTCTTGGAGGCCTTAGATTCTATGATAGAAAAGAAATAAAGGATATCATGGGATACTTGAAACTAATAAATAACCCACAGGATGACATAAGTTTACAGAGAATAATTAACGTTCCAAAGAGAGCTATTGGAGATGCGACAGTACAGAAAATAAGAGATTTCGCTAAGGAAACAGATGAATGTCTCTATAGTGCTATTTTGGATATAGATTTTATACCAGGATTATCTTCAAGAGCAAAAAGTTCAGTAAATAAATTCTTAAATCTCATGAACGGATTCATTGAACTTAGAGAAGAGATGACAATATCTCAGATAATTAAGAAGATATTAGAGGATACTGGATATATGAAAGCTTTAAAGGATTCTAAGGATCCTGAGGATGAGAGTAGGGTTGAGAACTTAAAAGAATTGGTTTCAGAAGCTGTTGATTTTGAGAACAACAATGAGGATAAGAGTTTGGAAGCTTTCTTAGAACAAGCGACCTTGGTATCAGACACTGATAATTATAATGAAGATGATGACAATGTTGTACTTATGACTGTTCATGCATCAAAAGGACTAGAGTTTCCAGCAGTGTTTATGGTGGGAATGGAGAATGGTATTTTCCCAAGTGATGCTTGTTTTAATAGTAATGAAGAAATGGAAGAGGCAAGAAGATTGTGTTATGTTGCCATTACAAGAGCTGAGGAGAAGTTATATCTTACTTCTGCGGAACAGCGAATGGTATTTGGTAGAACAAGTTGTTATCCACAGTCAGATTTTATAGAGGAGATTCCTTTAAACCTAAAAGAGAATGTGGGAAGTGGTAATAGAGCAGTTAATAAGTTAGGAACGCAAAAATCTAAAACCTTAAAGAAAGAATACAATCCACATGCACTAGGAGCTAAGAATGGTTCATTTTCAAGTAGTCTTACTAATAATACTGCAAGTGGGAAAGTAAACTCTAAGGAGTTTGTTCCTGGTAGAAAGATACAACATCCTAAATTTGGGGAAGGAACTATAATAACAGCATCCCATAGTGGAGAGAAAGCTATGCTTACTATAGCGTTCACAAATATGGGAATCAAAAAACTAGATAGTTCTATTGCACCACTGAAACTTTTATAGACGAGCGAGGATTTGAGATGAATAAAGAAAACAGAATGGAAGAGTTAGTTGAGTTATTAAATAGATACAGTCATGAATATTATGTTCTAGATGAACCTACAGTTGCAGATATTGAATATGATAGATTATATGATGAATTAGTTGCGCTTGAGAAAGAGTTGAATAGGGTACTGCCATATTCACCAACACTTAGAGTTGGTGATGTGGTGTTGCCTGAATTTAAAAAATATAAGCATAAGGCAAAACTTTGGAGTTTGGATAAAGCTCAGAGTATTGAAGAAATAAAGGATTGGCATAAAAGGAATTTAAAATTTATTAAAGATTATAATGACCTAAATCATGAACAGTTACCTGAACCATTATATATACTAACAAAGAAATTTGATGGATTAACTCTTAATGCAACATACGATACCAATGGAGTGATGGTAACTGCAGCGACAAGAGGGACAGGCGAGATTGGGGAAAATGTAACGGCACAGGCTAAAACTATTAAGAGCTTGCCTCTTAAAATTAAATGTCATAATGAGTTTGAGATACATGGTGAAGCACTTATGACTACAGAAGCTTTTGAAGCATATAATAAGGAATCCCAAACACCTCTTAAAAATTTAAGGAATGGTGCAGCAGGGGCTCTTAGAAACTTAAATGTTAAAGAAACGGCAAGAAGAAATCTTTCGGCTTATTTCTACGATATAGGGCATATAGATGGATATAGATTTGATACTTATAGAGAGATGTTAAAATTCATTGAGGATAAAGGATTTCCTATGGATGATTATGCTGTCCCGTGTAGAACTATTGATGAGATACAAGAACAACTTGATTATATTGAAAGTATAAGAGGGGATTTGAACTACGATATAGATGGTGTGGTTTTAGCGATTGATGATATAAAAACTAGAGAGCTAATGGGATACACTGTGAAATTCCCAAAGTGGGCAATAGCATATAAATTTGCAGCAGAAGAGGCAACAACAAAGCTCCTTGAAGTGGAGTGGAATGTTGGAAGAAGTGGAAGAGTTGCTCCTACAGCGATTCTTGAACCAGTTGATATTGGTGGAGTAACAGTAAAGAGAGCGACACTTAATAATATGGATGACATACAGAGAAAAGGTGTTAAGATTGGTGCTACAGTATTCCTTAGGAGATCAAATGATGTTATTCCTGAGATTATGGGAATAGTTCAGGGAAGTGATGAGGATACAGAAAAGATTATAATTCCAGAAGTATGCCCAAGTTGTGGGGCAAAGGTAAAACAGGATGGTGTTCATTATTTCTGTGAAAATTCTTTATCTTGCAAACCTCAACTAGTAAAGAGTATAGTTCACTATGGATGTAGAGATGCTATGAATATTCCAGGGTTTAGTGAGAAGACAGCTAGTCAATTATTTGAAGAACTTCATATCAAATCATTGCCTGATTTATATAGGATGAAAAAAGAGGATCTTATTAACCTTGAAAGATTTGGTGAGAAGAAAGCTGAAAAATTATTGATTGCAATTGAAGGAAGTAAGGATTGTGACCTTCCATCATTTCTATATGCATTAGGTATACCTAATGTTGGAAAGAAAACTGCAAAGGATATTGTTGCTGCATTTAAAAGTTTTGAAGGTATTAAAAATGCTAGATTTGAGGAACTCGTTGAAATAAAAGATGTAGGAGATAAAGTTGCAGAGGGTGTTTTAACATTCTTCCAAGATGAGAAGGTAATGAGTAATATTGAAGAGTTATTTGAATTAGGTGTAAATCCTAAATATGAAGAGAGTATAATTGAAGAAAGTGCATTCACAGGGAAAACTGTGGTTGTAACTGGAACTCTGCAGAACTTCAAAAGACCTGAGATAAAGAAGAAGTTAGAAGAACTTGGTGCTAAAGTCTCAGGAAGTGTAAGTAAAAAGACAGACATGGTTATATATGGAGAGAATGCAGGTTCAAAATATGATAAAGCAGTTGATCTTGGTGTTCAGACAATAGCAGAAGAAGAATTTATGGGAATGATATAACAAAGAATAGAGAATAAAGAACCAATATTGAAGATATCCTTTATTCTTCAGAATATCTTAATTACATATTTTATAGCTGCTGGTATAATATTAATATCGGCAGCTTTTTTATATAGTAAAGAGAGTAAGTGTATAGAAAGGCGGTGAACTTTAGTGAGAGGTTGGTACTTAAAATGTATCTTCTCACTAAATATAGAAGATGAGTATAAAGAGTGAAGTGATAATTCTTTTGAAATGTTATTAAGGCATTTAAGGGTAAAGGTAACCCAGCTATAGTTAAAAAGATATTGGAAGCTAAACTTATGAAGTAACTTTTATGTACAAAGAACAAAGGATGAGGATTTTCTTTGCTCTTTTGAAAAAATATGAAGTTATTTGTCTAAGTGGTTAATTTTGTTTGTTTTCTTAATATTTTAAATACACTTTCTTTTAAAAAAAGCTTGAAATTTGTTTTTTGATGTGATATATTATTAAATGTACCAAGGCCCATTGGTCAAGCGGTTAAGACACCGCCCTTTCACGGCGGTAACAGGGGTTCGATTCCCCTATGGGTCACCAAATGTGGGAGCATAGCTCAGCTGGGAGAGCACCTGCCTTACAAGCAGGGGGTCACAGGTTCGAACCCTGTTGTTCCCACCACATTATAATAAAACAATATGGCCCAGTGGCTCAGTTGGTTAGAGTGCCGGCCTGTCACGCCGGAGGTCGAGGGTTCGAATCCCTTCTGGGTCGCCATACATGCTTGCTGGCATGGCTCAATTGGTAGAGCAGCTGACTTGTAATCAGCAGGTTGTAGGTTCAAGTCCTATTGCCAGCTCCATAAAAAACACGATATTTATATCGTGTTTTTTTATTTTGTCCTCAATTTTCTTTCTATTCATTCTTTATTTTCTCTTTTAAGATTTAACCGTTCTTCAAACATTATAAGAAGATAGCAAAAAGATTAATTTTGTTTATTTTCTTAATGTTTTAAATATATTTTCTTTTAAAAAAAGCTTGAAACCTGTTTTTTGATATGATATATTATTAAATGTAGCAAGGCCCATTGGTCAAGCGGTTAAGACACCGCCCTTTCACGGCGGTAACAGGGGTTCGATTCCCCTATGGGTCACCAAATATGGGAGCATAGCTCAGCTGGGAGAGCACCTGCCTTACAAGCAGGGGGTCACAGGTTCGAACCCTGTTGTTCCCACCACATTATAATAAAACAATATGGCCCAGTGGCTCAGTTGGTTAGAGTGCCGGCCTGTCACGCCGGAGGTCGAGGGTTCGAATCCCTTCTGGGTCGCCATTTAATTTTAAACATTGAAGATGATGAAGAATAACAAAAATCTTGTCATGAAAATTGTTTTAGGCTTTGAAAAGCTTCAGGGTCGAGGAACAAGGTGAACGAGCAGCGGAATGTACACGGGTACTTGAGCAGCACAGAGAACCGAAGTGACGAAGAAATTGGAGTTTTTCAAAGTCTAAAACACATGCTGGCATGGCTCAATTGGTAGAGCAGCTGACTTGTAATCAGCAGGTTGTAGGTTCAAGTCCTATTGCCAGCTCCATAAAAACCACGATATTATATATCGTGGTTTTTTTATTTTATCTTCAATTTTTCTTCTATTCATTCTTTATCTTCTCTTTTAATATCTAGGTGTTTTTCAAGCATTATAAAAAGATAGAAAAGATGCATATTCTTTGTGCTGTCAAAGGATGTCTTACTCTGTTTGAACATATCTTTTTTCTTAACGTATGTGATCTTCTTCGCGAATATTGATGCTAGTTCTAGTGTTTTAGGGGTTCCGATGGATGGTAACTTAAAGTGCTGTTCATCCAAAAGGTCTTCAGATTTACTTGAAAAATTCATATAACGCTCAGGATCATCAAGACTTGGAGAATCAGGCCAACTGAGAATTATTCCGGAGTTTACAACACTGTTTTTGTAGAGTCCTACGCACATTCGGTTAATGTCATCATCATCTTGATTGTGTATAGCTGATATATAAGTCATTATGAAGTAAAGTATAATCTCATTTGATGAATAACTTATTTCTTTACTATCAGAATCTTTGAAAAGGTTCTGAACATCGCTGTTATAATGTCTGCTCAATTTAGTAAATAATTTTTCGGAATCATCCTTATACTTTGTTATGCTTGTGTTCTTAAACATAAGATAATAGTTCAAGAATAACATAAGGTCAACATCTAATTTTTTGCCTGAGGTAGATTGGGAATACTCATCGTGACTATCTCTTAGAAGATCATTCAAATCCATAAGTAACGTCTTAACTTCAAATTCTCTGCTATAAATATAGAAGATATTTAATGCTAAGCATAATTTAACTATTTCGCTATAAGGAAGTGAATAAAGCTCCTCTCTGTGTGTCATGAACATCTTTAAAATATCATAAGCGAATAATTTAAAAGATTTACCTTCATCTTCTTCAAGTGAGAGTGAGCATTTATAATATGCGCACATCATGAAAGCTTGGTGAGAAAATTTGAAATTCTTTGCCTTATCCTCGAATTTGTAATCACCCATAAGAGGATCAGCTACATCTAGCATGTTTACAAATAGTCCTTCTTGATTCCGTAAATGATTCCCGTAAAATTCTAGTTGTTTTTTCGCTAGTTCTGTGTATATCTGAGCTAGTTTATACTTGGAGTTTTTTATGTTCTCAAATTGTTTATAATACTCGCTTAACTCTAAAAGTGACAGCGTTAAGAAAGCGTTACTTGGGATATCAACTTCTTTCTTAAATTTGCTCTCATTCCATAACATTTTATCATGCTTAAATGTTATTTTAGGGCTCGCTTTTTTGTACAAGCAGAGCAGTGGATAAAAGCTAGATTTTGTGTTATTATCAAAATTAGGTATGTTCTTAATAAATTCCTTGTAGGAAATTTGAATACCACATTTTGAATTTAAAGCTAGTGTTTTTATTGTCTCTTTTGAGAGATGGAATATCTGGGTTTTAATATTGTCTAAAGTAAGAGAATTTAATCGTAAAAAAGGTCCTATATATTTCAAAAATTACACCACCATATAATAATCCTTATAAGAATAATATGAAAGATAAAACAAAAAAGTGCTTGTCCACACAAAAAAAACGGAGGAAATTTAATATGAAAGAGGGAAAACTGAATTGGGATGACCTTACGGAGCTCATTTCTCAGAATAGAGGGTATCAAAGAGATGAGGTGAGAGTTAAAAGTGGAGTAGGTGAAGATTGTACAGTTATAACTTTTGGAGATGAAGAATGTGTCTTGTCAACTGACCCAATAACCGGGGCTGAAGAGGGAATAGGGAAGATTGCTTTTAATATAAATATGAATGATATAGCATCAAGTGGTGCAGAGCCAGTTGGGATTTTGGTAACAATATTGGCTCCTGTAGGAACAAGCTATGAGAAAATAATAAAAGTTATGAATGAAATACATACTGAAGCAGTTGAGCATAAGGTTGAGATTATTGGTGGTCATACTGAAATAACATCAGCTGTAAATAGAATGGTGGTATCTTGTACAGCTATTGGGAAAAATAAAAAAGGTGATTCTGTCGCGACTAAAGGATGTGAACTTGGGGATTCTATAGTTGTAACAAAAGAGCTTTGTCTTGAAGGAACAGCTATACTTGCTTTTGACTATAAAGAAAAAATAGATGGTGTTATTCATGAGGATAAAATAAAAGAAGCTCAGGGTTATGCGGATAAGTTAAGTGTTCTTAGAGAAGGGCGTATTGCAATGGAATTTGGAGTGAGCTCGATGCATGATATAACTGAAGGTGGATTACTTGGAGCCCTATGGGAAGTTATAGAGGCAGCTGGAAAAGGTTTCAGAGTGAACAGGGAGAGCCTTCCTATAACTGATGTTACAGCAGAGTTCTGTGAAATTTTTAAGGTTGATCCTCTGAAGTTTATCTCTTCAGGTAGCATGCTTATAACATGTAAAGATGGAGAAGGGCTAATAGAACGCTTGAAAGAGAATGGAATTAAGGGAACGATAATTGGTAAAGTAACTGGAGAAAATGGTATACTTGTTGATAATGAAAAAGAGATTATTGTTGAAGCTCCAGAGAGCGATGAACTTTTCAAAATTGAAGTATAAAGATATAGGTAAAATATTATAAACAGAATGAAATTTTGTAAACATCTTCATCATAAACATTTTTGATACATTAGCTATTTGAGATGAATATGTAACAAAAATTAAATCATTCTATATAGGAGGAAAAGATATGAGAAAAGATAGAAAAAATAGTGAAATAAGAGAGGTAAGTATCCAAACAGATTATACAAAACATGCTCAAGGGTCAGTATTAATAGCCTTTGGAGAGACAAAAGTATTGTGTACAGCTATGATTGAAGATAAGGTTCCACCGTTTTTAAAAGGAAGTGGAGAAGGGTGGATAACTTGTGAATATAGAATGTTACCGAGTTCAACTATTACAAGAAAGTTTAGAGCTTCATCAAAAGGAAAAATAGATGGAAGAACAATGGAAATCCAGAGATTGATAGGGAGATCCCTTAGGTCCGTAGTGGACTTATCCGCTTTAGGTGAGAGAACTATATGGATTGATTGTGATGTTTTACAAGCAGATGGAGGTACTAGAACAACATCGATTAATGGGGCGTACATAGCATTATGTCATGCAGTAAATAAATTAATAAAAGATGGAAATCTTAAAAAATCACCAATAAATGGGCAGGTAGCAGCGATTAGTGTTGGTATAGTTGATGGTGAAGCATTAAGTGATTTATGTTATGAAGAGGATAGCAGCGCTACAGTTGATATGAACCTTGTAATGACTTCTAAAGGTGAATTTATAGAAATTCAAGGAACTGGTGAAGAAAGACCATTTACAAAAGATGAACTTAGTCAGTTGTTAAGTGTTGGTGAAGATAGTATTAATGATATTATAAAAATTCAGAAGGAATACATATAGGTGGGGAAATTATGAAAAGATTGATTGTGGCAAGTAATAATGCGCACAAAATAGTGGAGATAAAGGCTATTCTAAGCAAATTTTTATTTGAAGTGGTTTCGATGAAGGAAGCAGGAATAGATATTGATATAGTAGAAGATGGAGATACATTCATAGATAATGCGGTGATAAAAGCGAAGGCTATCAAGGAAATATTCAAAGATGACTTTGTTTTATCTGATGATTCGGGGTTAATGGTAGACACTCTTGATGGGGCACCAGGAGTTTTCTCGGCAAGATATGCAGGAGAACATGGTGATTCAGACAAGAATAATGAGAAACTATTAAGAGAAATGAAGGGTGTTCCTCAAAAAGATAGAGGTGCACAGTTTGTGTGTGCTATGTGTTTTATTGATGATAAAGGTGAGATTATAAATGTTCAAGGTGAAATAAGAGGAAGAATTATAGAAGACTACAGGGGTGGTAGTGGATTTGGGTATGATCCATTATTCTTTGTTCCTGACAAAGGTATGACATTTGCGGAGATGGGAGCTGAAGAGAAAAATAGTTTAAGTCACAGAAGTAGAGCTCTTGAGAAACTTTCAAATGTTCTTATGGAGAAGAAAAAATGAAAATAGCTGTGTTGAGTGACACTCATGGTAATAAGTCGATGATGAGCCGTGCTGTGGAAAAAATTCAACATTGTGATGTGGTAATTCACCTTGGAGATAATGATAGGGATGTAGAATATTTAAGAAGATATATAGAACTTCCGTTTCATGTGGTGAGAGGAAACTGTGATTTTGGATCTAAGGCACCAAATGAATTACTTCAGCATGTTGGGGGTAAAAAGATTTTAATGACCCATGGACATAAATACAATGTGAAATACAGTCTTATGAGGCTCATATACAGAGGGGAAGAAGCAGATGCCGATATAATACTCTTTGGTCACACTCATGCTCCTATGAAGGAGTATAATCAAAATACATTAATAATGAATCCGGGGAGCGTAGGAAATCCAAGGATGGGTCCAGCAACTATTGGATTAATTGAAATTAAAGGTGAAGTTATTCAATCTTCCATAGTTGAAATTTAAAAAAAATATGATATAATATATTATAATATTTCAAGTTCTGAGGGATGATTGACAATTAAGAATGCTAGAAATTTTTTGGTATAGTAGCCGCTAGCATTCTTAATTTTATGCTTATTTATATATGGTGTGAATAAGCGGGTTTAGACCAATATATCAAAACTCTCAAGGCTTAAAATATTAAAAAATTCCTTTTTCTCTAGATAAAATTCTTAAAAAGTGTTGACTTATTTTTTTGAATGGTGTACAATAATCCTTGTCGTCGGGAGAAAGATATTTCATCGGGGTGTGGCGCAGATTGGGAGCGCGCGTGCTTTGGGAGCATGAGGCCGCAGGTTCGAGCCCTGTCACCCCGACCACTCTTGCGGGTGTAGTTCAATGGTAGAACTCCAGCCTTCCAAGCTGGTAGCGTGGGTTCGATTCCCATCACCCGCTCCATATGGTGGACGTAGTTCAGTTGGTAGAGCGCCAGATTGTGGTTCTGGTTGTCGTGGGTTCGAGTCCCATCGTCCACCCCATACATGGTGAATGTAGTTCAGTTGGTAGAGCGCCAGATTGTGGTTCTGGTTGTCGTGGGTTCGAGTCCCATCATTCACCCCATATTGGGATATCGCCAAGCGGTAAGGCAACGGATTTTGATTCCGTCATGCGCAGGTTCGAATCCTGCTATCCCAGCCATTTTACTTATTAAAGTAAAATAACTTATAACGTGCAGGTGTGGCGGAATTGGCAGACGCACTAGACTTAGGATCTAGCGCCTTCGGGTGTAAGGGTTCGACTCCCTTCATCTGCACCATACATATGCGGTAATAGCTCAGTTGGTAGAGCGCCACCTTGCCAAGGTGGAGGTCGCGAGTTCGAGCCTCGTTTACCGCTCCATAAAACATTACGCGGGTGTAGTTCAATGGTAGAACTCCAGCCTTCCAAGCTGGTAGCGTGGGTTCGATTCCCATCACCCGCTCCATTTTTTTATAAAAAACTTTTGTTGTTTAAAAGAATATAGATAGCAAAAATGTACCAAGGATATTCCGGGGTGCATCATTTGTACTTTTAAATTGTAAATATAATGCACTATATGATTATGTTTACAAAAGTAGGTCGTTAACAATTCAATAACAGAGTTAGTGAACTGATAAAAGAATATTGTACTTTAGTATGTTTATTTTGATTTAAGGTGGTTAGATCAAGTCGTGTAAATTCAACCAGTTTAAATTAGAATAAACATTATATGTTGCTTAACAACATATAAGGATAGTTGAAAATTCATAGGTCGAGGCACGATCCGAGTGAGCAACGGAGTGTACGAAAGTACTCGAGTAGCGGAGCGAGGATTAGTAACGAAGAGATATGGAGTTTCAACAGACTTATTTGCACCTATAGCTCAGCTGGATAGAGTTACGGACTTCGAATCCGGGGGTCGCAGGTTCGAATCCTGTTAGGTGTACCATAAACATTGATATAAGCCGGTTCTCAGAAATGAGAATTTCGGCTTATTTTTATTTCCCAAGTGGAAGCTATTCTATTAGGAAAAGTGCTAAAATTGGGGGATTAAAGTGAACTGTAATATGAAGAGAAGGACCATAATGATATTTCCACAATTTGATAATATTAGTGTTATAGATGAAATAAGAGAGAAATATGACCCACTTGCTAATCATGTTAGACCACATATTACTTTGGTATTTACATTTGAAAGTAATCTTACCTCAATTGAACTTAAAGAACATTTGGAAAAAGTGCTTACAAGGACAAGACCTTTTGGACTAACTATGGGTGATATAATAAAAATAGATAATCCTTTAGGAATGTACCTATTCTTAGTTTTGAAAGAAGGTATTGAAGATATAAAAAAACTTAGTTCAAAGTTATATACTGGAATTTTAGAACCATATAAACCTGAGTGGTTAAATGATAAAACATTCTTGCCTCACATGACAATCGGAAATTCTACTTCAAGAGATGATTTAGATAAGGCTTTTAAAAATGTTAGTGTTATTAAAGAAAGTTTTACAACAATAGTAAACAAAGTTTCCGTGGAAATTATTGATGAAAACGAAGATTCTATTATTGATGTTGAAGTAAATTTAAGTAATGATTAAATTTACTTTGGATTAGTTTTAAGTGTGGGAGGTACGACCACTGTTAAAGTTAGTCCAAAGTAACCTTATGATGAAATTGATTGGGAAGATTAGAGGTTATTATGGGGTAGTGATTTTGTTGTGAGTAGGTTAATTACTTTAAGTAAGTATGTAGGGATTAATCTTCTTTATCAATTTTGGATAAGTAATAAGATTTGATATACCAAGCTCTTTTATGGCTATTGTATTACTGTCCTTTATTTTTATTTTTGCAATTCTCAATGAAGGGGCTGTCTCAAAATAGAAATTACTTTCTATTTTGAGACAGCCCCTTTAATTTTGAAAAGATTGTAAAAATATGCAGGATAAAATTGAAAGTAAATGAAAAAAATGTTATTATTTTTTTAAGATTATTTTTTATTTATAGGGGAGGATGAGTATGGAATTGTTAACATCACTTAGACAAGAAATCAATAAAGTAATAATTGGTCAGGACTATATGGTTGATAGAATTCTCATAGGTCTTTTTACAGGTGGGCATATTCTTTTAGAAGGTGTTCCAGGACTTGCAAAATCATTGACAGCCAGCACAATAGCAGGTGTAAGTGGAGTGGGTTTTAAAAGAATACAGTTCACACCTGATCTGCTCCCGGCAGATATTTTAGGAACAGAGATATTTAACCAAAAAACAGGAGAATTTATTATAAAGAAAGGTCCAGTTTTTGCTAATTTGATTCTGGCAGATGAGATTAACCGTGCACCTGCTAAGGTTCAGTCAGCACTTCTTGAAGCAATGCAGGAACAGCAGATTACTATAGGAGATACCACATATAAATTAGAAAAACCATTTTTAGTTCTTGCAACTCAGAATCCGCTTGAGCAGCAGGGAACTTATCAGCTTCCAGAGGCGCAGCAGGATAGATTTATGATGAAGCTTAAAGTTGAATATCCAAACAGGCAGGAAGAGAGAAGGATACTTGAACAGTTTGGTTTAGGAGAGGAGAGGGAAGTTTCCTTCCAACAGGTATTATCAAGAGAAAAAATAACGGAAATCAGAAAAGTAGTAAGTAGGATTCATGTGGATGAGAAGATAAAGAACTATGTTTTAGATATTGTGTTAAAAACCAGGGAAAACAGACAATATATAGAGTGCGGAGCATCTCCCCGTGCAACCATAAACCTTGTTAAAGCAGCACAGGGAAGAGCATTTTTAGAAGAGAGGGATTATGTTACTCCGGACGATATTAAGGCTGTTGTATATGATGTATTAAGGCATAGGATTGTTCTCTCATATGAAGCAGAAGCAGATGATATGACTCCTGAAAAAATCATAGCAAATCTTCTAGAACTTATACGTGTTCCGTAGAAAAGGTGATAAAAATGTTAACTAGAGAAATGATTAAAAAGATCAAACATATAGAAATAAGATCAAGCAGGATGGTTGAGGAAATTTTTTCTGGTGAGTACCATTCAGGATTCAAAGGTAAAGGAATGGAGTTTCAGGATATAAGGGAGTATTATGCAGGAGATGATATAAGAAATATAGACTGGAATGTTACAGCAAGGCACAATAAAGCCTTCGTTAAGCAGTTCTGTGAAGAGAGGCAGCTTAATATGTTCCTTTTAATAGACATGTCAAAATCAAACTGTTTCAGCAACAAGAAAGAAATTATTGCTGAAATTTCAGCTACACTAGCACTATCAGCAAATAAAAACAAAGATAAGATAGGGGCAATGCTGTTTACAGACAAGATTGAGAAATTCATTCCGTCAAAAAACGGGAAAAAGCATGTGCTATCAATCATAGAACACATACTCACTTTGAACCCAAAATCACAGAATACAGACATCAGCTGTGTGCTTAAGCATTTTATCCGCACCCAGAAGAAGAGAAGTATAGTATTTATAATTTCAGACTTCTTAGATGAGGGGTATGATAGAGAGCTTAAAATATTATCATCCAAGCATGAGCTTGTTATGGTAAGAGTGGTTGATAAAGGGGAAGAGAGAATTCCATCAGGAGCAATCTTCACATTTGAAGACCTTGAAACAGGAAAAACAATAGTTTTAGATAATATTAAAAACCAATACTCACAAAATAATAGCTTAAAGATGTACAAGAAAAATATGATAGAAATATATACAGATGAGGATTATTATAAGCCGCTGAAACAATTTTTTAAAAGAAGGGATTTTAAATGAGAAAATTAAAGGTAAAATCAGTGCTGCTTCTGATGCTTATATATATATGTTTATTTTCAGTTTGTCAAGCATATGCACTGGAGGAAAGAAAGATATATGTGGGGGATATAATCAATATAAAAATCTCCAGCAGTGTGTACACAGAGGAAGATATAAGGGAAAAGTTTAAAGACTTTGAAATAGTACATCTTAAAAAAGAAGAGGATGCATACCTTATAGGACTGCGTACATTTGAGACAGGGAAAAAAAGCGTAAAACTGGGGGATAAAGAGATAGAAGTGGTGGTTTATTCAACACTGGAGGGAAAGGAAGATAGAGGATTGATTGATGGAGATTCCAGCTATGAAAAGGTAGGAATCAACATGATATATGGATTTTTTCTATACACAACACTGGCTGTATTTTTATTTGCATTAACTTTTTATATTATTAGGCTGATTAGAGGAAAAAATGAAACAGAGTTCACACCTTGTGAAAGATTCTGGAATTCATTGAAAAAAGCAAATCTCCAGAATGAGGAGTCGCTGGCTTTTATGAAGGGCATTTTTAAAAGGTATATGGAAGAGGTCTACTCCTGCAGCATAAAGGGAAAAACATCATGCGAGATAGTTAGAGAGATAAAAGAAGTTGAAGGGCTGCAGGAACATATGCAACAAATAAAAAAATGGTTTAAAAAATGCGACCACTATACATTCTCCCCCATTATTTCTACAGTAGAAGAGAAACAAAAACTTTTTAATGAACTGGAGGAACTGGTTCAAAATATGGAGGAGATAAAAGAGGGGGAAGGAATATGAGATTTGCAAATTGGTATTTCTTTTTACTTATACCTTTGGCGGTCTATGTTTTTCTATGGAAGAAAAATAAATCAGCAATTAAATTTTCAAGTGTGAAGCTTCTAATGAACTCAGGAATGAAGAAAACCATAAAACACAGAATAGGGAAATATTTCATATGCGCAGGAGTGATACTTTTAATTACCGCACTGGCAAGGCCGCAGCTTATAGATAAAGAGGTTGATATTAAAGATGAAGGTATTGATATTGCAGTGGTACTTGATATCTCAGGTTCCATGGAGTCAGTTGACTTAAAACCAAACAGGCTGGAGGCTGCAAAAAAAACTATAGAAGACTTTATAAATAAGAGACCAAATGATAGGATATCACTGATAATATTTGCTGGAAGTGCGTATACAAAGATACCTCTGACTCTTGACCATAACATCATAAAAGAATCACTTGTTGATATAGATTCAAGATATGTTAAAGAAGAGGGAACAGCCATAGGGATGGCACTTTCCGTAGGTCTTAACAGGTTGAAGAAAAGTGAATCCAAATCAAAAATAATCATTCTTGTAACAGATGGCGATAACAACGAAGGAGCCATAAAACCAGCTACTGCAGCAGAACTTGCAAAGGATATGGATGTGAAAATTTACTCGATCGGTGTGGGAACTGACTCAACCATAATGCCTACTCTTGTTTCCGGTAAAACCATATACAAAAAGTATCAGGGCGGATTAAACGAGGAACTTCTTGAAGATATCTCCCATGAAACAGGAGGAAAATATTACAGAGCAAGATACGAAGAAGCACTATCACAGATATTTTCAGATATAAACAAACTGGAGAAAACGGAGTTTGACGGTGATAATTTTATAAGATATAAAGAATTGGGATTTATGTTTATAAAACTTGGTCTTATACTGCTTACCGCAGGAATTTTTCTGGACAGATACTACTATATACAGATACCTTAAGGAGGGAGAACAATGAATAACTTAGATTTTAAATATCCTTTAAATATATTTTATCTTGTTATCCCGGTGCTGGTATTATGCATATTGATACTGGGAAGCAGGAAAAAAGAAAAAATAATGAAGATGATAAAGCTTCAAGATGAGAGCAGGTTCAAACTGCTTAGAAACATACTTATAGTTTTGGGAATAGGAATCATGGTTCTCTCACTTATGGGACCTCAGACTTTTAAAGGAGTCAGCGAAGTTGAAGGCAGAGGACTTGATATATACGTGCTCATTGATACTTCAAAGAGCATGCTGGTTGAAGATATTAAGCCCAGCAGAATAAGCAGAGCTGTGAATATAACAGAAAAGATATTGGACAACCTTCATGGAGATAGAATAGGATTTATCCCTTTTTCTTCATCTGCATATGTTCAGATGCCGCTTACAGATGATTATAGCATGGCGAAGATGTTTTTAAATGTTGTGGATACTGATATGATAAGCGGTGGGGGAAGTAATATTGGAAACGCAGTGAAGCTTGCACAAAAATCATTTAATGAAACTTCAGCAGGAAACAAAGTAATAATAATCTTAAGTGATGGAGAAGATCATAACTCCAAGAGTGTAGAAGTAGTTAACAGTTTAAAAGATGAAAAACTGAAGGTTTTCACCGTAGGGATAGGAACTGAAAAAGGAGGGCTTATACCGGTTTATGATCCGCAGAGCGGGAAGAAAACTGGCTATAAGAAAGATAGAAATGGAGAAGCTATAGTATCAAAACTTGATTCAGCAAGTCTTAGAAACATAGCATCAGAGGGGAATGGAACTTATTATGGATCAACAGTTAAAGGGGATGAAATAGATTCTCTTTTAAAAGAAATAACCAAGCTGGAACGCAGCACATTTAAATCAAGAAAGATAAATGACTACAGGCAGATATATCAATACTTCTTAGGACTCGGGTTGCTGTTATTTATTTTTGCTTATATTCTTCCAGAGAGGAGGAACGTAAAATGAAGAGGATGGTATTAATATCAGGTGTGTTGTCATTAATAATGCTTGTTGTATTAGTTGTTAGAATAGATGAACTTAGAAGCGGATTAGGAAAATCAGTATATGATAAGGCACAGTATGCTTACAATAAAGGAGATTATGGTAATGCTGTTAGGCTATACAAGCAATCGACTGATTCAATTAACAAATTTATAAGGATAGGTAATGCATATTTCAATAGAGAACAATATGAGAAGGCACTTGAGTCATACAAAGTTGGAATATTAAAGTTTCCAAAGAACGTTGATTTAAAATACAACTATGAGGTTACTGAAAAGAAAATAAAAGAAGAAAAAGAAAAACAGGAAAAAGAGAAACAGGAAAAAGAGAAACAAGATAAACAGAATAAAGATAAGCAGAACCAGCAGAAAGATCAGAAACAAGAAAAAGACCAGAATCAACAAAAAAATAAAAACCAGCAGCAACAAGAAAATAATAACCAGCAGCAACAGCAGAACCAGAAGGAAGAGGAAAATAATAATCAGGAAAATCAAAAACAGGAAAATAAAGAACAGCAGAATCAAAATCAGAAGAGCGAAGAGAATAAAGAGCAGCAGGAAAACCAGCAGAATAATGGTGAGCAGAAGGAAGAAAAAGAGCAGCATGAAAATCAGAACCAGCAGAATAAGAAGGAGCAGCTGAATAATCAAAATGGTGAGAAAGGTAAAGACAATGAAGACAAACAGCAGGATAAGCAGCAGTTGATGCAGGTTCTTAAGATGCTGGAGAAGAAGGAAGAGGACAGCCTGAAAAATAATTTCAAAGTTAGAGATAACAGCAAGGAGGATGAACATGACTGGTAAAAAGAATAAATTAATGGTTTCTTTAACTGCCTTGTTTTTTATCTGTGTAATTATCTTTAAGCAAACGGTGGTTTTTGCAGAGGGTAATAAGGTTAGACTTGATATAGATAACCTGAATCTTAGAAGAGGGGTAAGCACACAGCTTGTTCTCTCGATAATAGATGAAGAAAGCATAGAAAATGTTGATATATCCGGATTAGATAACTTTGAGGTTCTATCAACAGGACAGTCAAAATCAACCGAAATCATAAATGGGAAATCTAAGTTTCAAAGGGATATAATATTCACAATAATGCCTAAGAAAACAGGTGAATTCAAACTGAAAGGAACCGTAAACTGCAGCGGCGTAATCTACGAGACAAATGAGCTTACCATAAAGGTTCAAGAGAGAAACACAGAGGAAGAAGGTAATGCAGAGGATATTTTTATAAAAACAAGCATATCTCATGATGAGATTTATTTTGGAGAAAAGATGGCGGTAAGTTATGAGCTGTATACACGTTACAATATTGAAAATTACCGCTTCCTTGAAAGGGTTAATATTGATGAGGCTATAACAAATCATATTCCAGAGGACAAACTCTGTGTGGATTTTACGTATCTTAATGGAAGAAAGTATGCAAAATATGAAGTTGAAAAGATGTTTATATCTCCAGTAAAAACAGGAACAGTTACAATACCTCATTACAAATTTCAGGTTGATGTATCTACAGGAGATTTCGTCAGCTCTGGAAAGCCGGTTTATCTTCAAACCCAGGGGAAGGAGATAAAGGTAAAACCACTCCCCGATAAGAATCAGCCGCCTGAGTTTTCAGGTATAGTAGGTGACTTGAATATAAGTTCAGAATACAGTGAAAATGAAATAAACTATGGAGATTCTGTGACTCTTAAAGTAATGATATCAGGAAGCTGTAATCTGGATAATCTGAAGAAAATAATTAAAGGCAAACTAGATGGATTTGCTGTTTATGAAACTGAAAAGAGCTTTGAAGAGGATATAGTTGATAACAAGTACATGGCAAAAAAAGAGTTCGAGGTAATACTAGTACCGGAGAAAATAGGAAAACTTAGTATAGAACCTATGCAAATATCTTACTTTGATACAGAGTCAAAAACATATAAGAAAGCAGAAATTAAAGGAACAACTATAGAAGTTAAAGGCAAAATGACTGAGGTTCAAAACAGCAGTCAAAGCAGTTCAGAAGCAGTAGAAAAAGTTGTAATAAGTCAGGTGAACTATGAAACATCATATGATACATCAAATGACGAATACTTTACCATAAACATAAAAAAGAAACACCTATGGGCTGCATTAGCAGCATTTATTCTTACTGTAGCAGCTGCAGCAGGGGTAATTCATTTTCTAAGACAGAAGAAAAAAGATAGAAAGCTTGAGGAGATTTATAGAAGGTTAAAGAAGGCTGAAGATGAGAAAGAAATATATAATGTTTTTAATGAAATGATAAAGCATAAATTCGAAATAAGCCTAAAAGCAAGCTCTAAAGATGTAGTAATCCAAAGCATAGCGGATGAAGAACTTGCAGGTTTGGTGATTGAAGTAATAGAGTTTATAGAAAGCAAGGAGGAAGTTGATGGTAATGTCTTAAAAGATAAAATAAAGAAAATTTATAGAGTATGTGCTGGTATGTAAATTTTAAATATGGCGGGGTGTGACCCCTGCCGTTTTTTATGAAAAAAACTAAAAGTTATATCAATAACGAAGTTTATTTTGAACTATCTTTAACAATGGATTTAGGAGATTTGATTGAAGTAGATGATTTTGTGAGATTGATTAGCAAGATATTGGAGGGATTAGATTATTTTAAGTTAATGCAAGCATACTCAAGTAAAGGGCGTCCTCCAACTGTTACTCCGAAAATTATGTTTAATATTTGAACATATATTAAAAAAGATTCATATTATGTTTTATAACATGATTACCAAGGAGAACCTTATGATAAAATCCATTAAAGAATGGACTATACTAATCTATGCTGATGGCAACAATGAGCTAGTACCTGAAATGATTCAATCAAAATTAGATGTAGAAAAATTTGGTCCTAAGCATAATTTAAATGTAGTAATGCAAATTGGTCTAGCGAGTATGGAGTTGGTTAAGATATTAACTCCCTTAAAACCATTACCCAAACATACTGAAATATCCTCTGGTGTAAAGCGATATTATGTTCTAAACTCAAAATCAATACTAATTGAAGATTTAGGAAATATTAATATGGCAGGTCCTCATAATTTATATGATTTTATAAAATGGGGAATAGAAAACTATCCAGCAAAACATTATTTATTAGCTCTTTCAGGACACGGTTTTTCTTTTGTTGGTGCTATACCAGATTTAAGTCAGAACACACCATATTTAATGAATTTAGTAGATATGTGTAAAGCTGTAAATATGAGTCAAAAAGATACAGGAGTAAAAATTGATATTTTACTCTTAGATATGTGCCATATGAATAAGATTGAAGTGATTTATGAGTTGGGAAAGGATAAAGAAAATTCAGTTAAAAATGTGATAACTTACATAGAGAACGGTCCTCTAAGAGGAATTCCTTATGATAAAATCCTTTCATCCTTAGAAAAAAGTATTCCTGTAAATGATATTGGTTATTTGATAAAAGATATATTAAATAATATAAACTTAAATTTAGTAGCAATAGATATTAACTACGAAAGCTTAGAACAAATTAAACGTACAGTAAATAACTTAGCTTATTTTTATTTAATTAATGAAAGATTTAATAATAAGCCTCCTAGTGAATTAATTTATTCAATTAACTGTAAAGACCCCTTTTATAACTATGTATTAGAATTACAGAATGCCTTGAAGCAAATAATTATTTATTATAAAAGTGATTATTTTATAAAAAATAATATAATTAATATAACAACTACTGATTTATCAAAATCATTTGACAGTGTAGAGGTTATACCGATTTATAATAAATTGGGTTTTGCTAAAAACAACCTTTGGTCTAATGTAATAACAAATAAAGCCATTAATGATCCTTTAAAGCCTAATATTGATATACTTTTTAAACCAATGTTTATGTCTTCTAAAATACTCATACCTTGGATATGGTCTATGAACTCATACTTAAGTAAGGATGAAATACTATTAGTATCATATAAACTGCTGAAGTATATGAATAGATTATCATAATATATTTATAAATAAATCAACCTCTCCTGCTTAATAGGAGAGGTTTTAATAAGTAACAATTACCATAAATTTAAACCACGAAAATAAGTAGTTATATATCGTCTAATAATTGCTATAGAATATGGGTCTACTCCAACTGGAATAGTATTTATAACTGTATTACTAGCAGTGTCAATTACTGAAACATTATTAGTGATAAAATTAGTTACATAAAGCCGCCTTCCATCTGGACTTATAGTTAATCCTGTTGGATTTGATGGTGCCCCAATATTAATTGTAGCAATTACCGTATTATTTGTTGTATTTATAACAGATACATTATTAGAACCATAATTAGTAACATAAGCTCGAGTTCCATCGTAACTAATTGCAATTCCATAAGGCTGAATGCCAACTGCAATATTGGCAAAAATAGTATTAGTTTGTAAATCTACTACTGTAACATTTCCTGACCAGAAATTGGTTACATAAGCATATCTTCCATTTGGAGTTATTGCTATGCCAAAGGGATATTGGCCGCTTGGTACATTCCCCACAACTGTATTGGTTGATGTATTTATTATATCTAGACGATGCCGTCCGTTAATAGCAACATATGCACGAGTTCCATCTGGAGTAATATCAATTCCTACGGGATGAAATCCTACTGGTACAGTAGTAATAACAATATTACTTGATGTATCAATAACTGATACATTATCAACTGAATAATTTGTGGCATATAAACGTGTTTCATCTGGCTTAATTGCAAGATTTCCAGTACTTAGGCCTGTTGTAATAGTGGTTGTTACAGTATTACTTAATGTATCTATAACTCCAACATTATTGAAACCATGTGCATAGGCGATACGTCCATCTTTAGTTGCTAAAATATCTGTTACAGCTCCTGAAATATTAATATTATCGATTATTGTATTATTTGATAAATCTATAACAGAAATGTTGCTATTTCTTTCACCAACGTATGCATATTCTGTGTATGACATAGGACTCCCTCCTTTTACTCTAATATTATATGTGTAGAAAGTATCTATGTGAAAGAATACAATATATAGTAAGTAGGGGATATAGTTATTGAACTATAAGATAAGAAAAAAGACAGATTTTTGCTGTGAGATATTAAATAAAGTAGATTAGTGAAAAGTACTCTGTTTCATCGTATATAGGGAATACATTTAGACGAATATAGTAATGACAATTAGAATTTTTATGTAAATTAGGATAACCGCCGAATTTGAAGCTCCAATAGGAATTGCTTTAGAAGAATTAGTATCAGAAAATACTCTTGTCAAATTAAATCTAAATAAATACATAACAGGGACAAACTATGTATCAAAGTTGCCCCTGTATTTTTAAAATCATTTATAACAAAATCATAATTAAGTTCTTAAGCTAAATCATATAAAAGTATACAAGTAGTGCTTGTGTACTTTTTGGTACAACTTTTGCCTATGAGAGTTTTATTTCATGATTATTCCAGAAGATAGATTCAAATTCCTAAGTTAATTAAGCTGAGGGAATTTGAATCTTTTTGAATTTACGGATATATTTTAGATAAGCTCTATTTCTTATGTCCATTAATATAATAATATTTACAATCTGATTTTTTAGATTTTAAATAACAATAATCAATATGACGTATTCTTTCTATATCAAAATTATTAAAAAGGTTTAAAATATCTTCACGATTAGCAAAAAAATGTGGTACATCTTTTTCAGGTCCATCTTCTTTAATTAATACTGTGTTTTCATCTATTTTAGGATACCCAGCTTTGACAAACTTCCAACTTTCTTTAGAACACATTGATGTATATACTTCTCCACCTGGCTTTAGTACTCGTTCTATTTCACCTACAAGCTTTTTTATACCCGTTGTATCAGTGTGGGAAATAGCATGATAAGCAAATATACAGTCAATAGAATTATCGGCATACGGTAAAGAAAACATAATATCTCCAAGATTAATATCAATATCTAAATTCTCTTTTGCAGACAATTCTTTCAAATAATTCACTGCATAATCAGATATATCTATAGCTGATACGTCAAAACCTTGTTGTGCAAAAAATATAGAATGTCGTCCTAATCCAGCACCCAAATCTAAAACCTTTTTAAAGCCTAACTCGGATCATTTGTTAGCAATATAATAACAATCATCAGTTGGTTTTAACCAAGGCGACTGATTTGCTTTTTCCCATTCCCATATTTTTGAATCTACCATTTAAATATCCCCCATTCAAAAATTAATAAAAATAATTAATGTTTTATACCAAGTTGATATTAAAATTAGATAACATATTATTCATATCGTAACATCATTAGTAATCTATTAATTGTTTCTGCTGCTTTGGTGTGCTTCTTAGGCAGTACATGAGTTTGGTAATATACTAGATGACTTTAGAAAGGTCAAAAATACTGACTCATAATTACCTAAAAATAGATTAATATAAAAAAAATGATAAAATAATTAAAAAAAGACTTTACAGATATAAAAAACTAGTGTAATATAAGTAGCGTAGTAAGAAAAGATAAAAAATATAAAAAATATAAAAAATATAAAAAATTCTGAAAAGGAGGCCATGAAAAATGAATACTACAATAGTTAAGAATTTAGAACATAATAAATTGAATATGGTCTGCTATCAGGAGCTTATAATTAGATAAATTTAATTTGTAAAAAATTATTTTAAGCCAATGAGCCGCAGACTAAGTTCTGCGGTTTTATTATATATTAGTGTCTTTATGCATTTTTTAGATGCTTAGATATTGAAGCCGTAGGGGTAACCACGGCTTTTTATTATGCAAAATTTTAGAAATAGTTAATTGAAAGGGGTGAGTGATATGTTAAAAAAAAGTAGAATAGGAAAAGAACAAAGATTGTCAAGTTTATTGGAATACAGACTAGAGTACAAGGAAGAACAAAATAGACTTGATAAAGAGGCTAAGAGAGAAATTGAAAATAACCTATTATTTATAGGAATGTAATAAGGGAGATGAGAGTATGAAGAGAAATATGTTTTTAGGAAAAAATCAATTACTAGGATTATTAGAGTATAAATTAGAGTACAGAGAAGAAATAAAAAGAATTGATAAAGAGGCTAAGAGAGAAATTGAGAATAACCTATTATTTATAGGAATGTAATAAGGGAGATGAGAGTATGAAGAGAAATATGTTTTTAGGAAAAAATCAATTACTAGGATTATTAGAGTATAAATTAGAGTACAGAGAAGAAATAAAAAGAATTGATAAAGAGGCTAAGAGAGAAATTGAGAATAACCTATTATTTATAGGAATGTAATAAGGGAGATGAGGAATATGAAGAGAAATAAGTTTTTAGAAAAAAATGATTTAGCATCATTACTAGAGTATAAATTAGAGTACAAAGAAGAAATAAGAAGAATTGAGAAAGAAGAAAAGAGAAGAATTCAAAACATTGTACTAAATTACAATACTATGTTTATCTAATTTGAATAAATAAAAAGAACTGATAAAGAGGCTAAGAGAGAAATTGAAAATAACCTATTATTTATAGGAATGTAATAAGGGAGATGAGAGTATGAAGAGAAATATGTTTTTAGGAAAAAATCAATTACTAGGATTATTAGAGTATAAATTAGAGTACAGAGAAGAAATAAAAAGAATTGATAAAGAGGCTAAGAGAGAAATTGAGAATAACCTATTATTTATAGGAATGTAATAAGGGAGATGAGAGTATGAAGAGAAATATGTTTTTAGGAAAAAATCAATTACTAGGATTATTAGAGTATAAATTAGAGTACAGAGAAGAAATAAAAAGAATTGATAAAGAAGCAAAGAGAGAAATTGAGAATAACCTATTATTTATAGGAATGTAATAAGGGAGATGAGAATATGAAGAGAAAAATGTTTTTAGAAAGAAATACTTTAGCATCATTATTAGAGTATAAATTAGAGTACAAAGAAGAAATAAAAAGAATTGAGAAAGAAGAAAAGAGAAGAATTCAAAACATTGTACTAAATTACAATACTATGTTTATCTAATTTGAATAAAGTGAAAGAATAATTTAAAAGGAGAGTGTTTAAAGTGTTAATGTGTATTTGTAAAGGAAATAGTGATTTTAAGGTTAAAGGTTCGAATGAATATGGATAGCTATGTAAGAGAGCGGAATTAAAATCAGATAATAAATTATTAAGTTGATAAACATGAGATTGAATGTAATAGGCTATATTTATAATAGTAAGTAAAGAGGTGTAAATTTATGTTTAAAAAAGATATATTAATAGAAAAAAATGATTCTTTAGGATTGTGTGGAATCAAAATTAGATCTCAAGAAACACAAGAATTAGTAAACAAAAAGATCAATAGAAAACTTGTTAGTGCACAGTTAATATAAAATAAACCGCAGTTCAAATGAACTGCGGTTTTATTATAATTTAAGAACTCTATATTTTCACAATGTAACTTAAATGTAACTATATGTAAATGGCGACTGTATATAATTAAATGAGATTGTTGTTTATTTGTAGTATAAAAATTATTAGAAAGGTTAGGTTTTATATGAATAAGATTAGAAAATTTATTGTTATATGCAGCGTTTTTCTAGTTGTAAGCTTAAGTCTATCAAGCTGTAAATCTGAAGGGAATAATGAGATAAATGAATTAAAGAATACGCTATCTCAAACCCAGAGTCAGCTTCAGGATAAAGAAGAAGATTTAGAAGAAACAAAAATTAAATTGAATGAACTGAAGAAAGAAATGGAAAAGTTAAAGATAGAAAATGAAAAATTATTAAGTGATGATAGTATAAAAGAGAAGAATATTGATGAAGCAACTTATGAGTATTATAAACAGTATTTTAAACATTATTCAGAGCAGGAGATTAATATTAAAAATAAACTAAGAAACCAAGCAGGGGTTATAGCAGCCTTAAAAGAGGGGATGAATACTGAGGATATTGATTTTATGCCATTATATGATGTCGATGCAAATTCAATGATAAAGTATGTTTCATCATATTGTATTATGAGTAAAAATTTAGAGTTAGAGGAAAAACTACAAGAACTAGCTTATAATTTGTCCCTGTATGTTTTTGATGGGTTACCTATAAATGTTGAATCAATTAAAAATGAAGGAAATAAAAAAATTGCATATATTAACCTGAAAGAAAAGTATGAAAGAAAAGGAGCGTATTATCCAAGCCCATCTTGGGCAAATAATCGTTTTCAAGGATCATCTGGAGGGGCAGCAACTATAACAAAACTGGTATCTGCATTTTTGCAACCTGATTATGATGGAGAATGGATAGATGGGGTTAAATTCTTGTATGAAGGTAAAGATATACAGTTTCAGCATGTTCAAGGGTTAGAGGAGACAATATATAGAGAAATTGAGGGCAAAAAAGATGTAAGTATACTGGAATATTTTCCAATTGAAAAAATTAATAGAAAATATACTGGCGGCTTTGAAAATGGAGGGTATACTGAGGTTATAAAAGAAAAATTTGAAAATAAATTACTTGTTGAACACAGTGATACTGCAGTAAAAAGTGCAAGTGTTTATGAAATTGGAGAGGATTATGTTAAGAGAATATATTCTTCAGGTGAAGGTTATGATGAAAATAAAAACTATTTTAATGAAAAGTCTAATTTAAATTATACAGTATTAAAAGGGCCTCTTAAGATAGGAAGTTCATGGAAAAATAACAACTCAGTATCAATTATCACAGGAATAGATCAAGGGATGTATACGAAAATAGGATATGTTAATGCTCTAGAGATAACCACTATATTTAAAGGTGGAGTAGTTAGAGATTATTATGTAAAGGGAATAGGGTTTGTAAAAGAAGAGTATGATAGAGCTGAAAATGATATGTATATATTAAGAGCTTCTGAATTAAAGGAATATGAATTATTGGAAAAAGATGATGATGCTAATAAATAGTGATGGGAAATATTTTGAGGAAGACAGAATTTATATAAAGTATTTTAGTACACAACATATATAATGGTTTATTATAGGGCTTATACAAACCACCCGTTTTACGGGTGGTTCTGATTAATTTAACACAAATGTCTCAATCTACCATACTCTTCATCAACAGTCTGTCTAAGATAATTTATCATATCTATGATAATCTTTGAGTCGAAATTATTATTGAATGGTATTGTGCATCTTATATTTATTTTTCCTTCGTTCTCAAAGAATGTTGAAAGTGGATATTGAGTGTTTAATCTATTTATGTAATCATATATAGCAGTCTTATCTTTACCTTCGCCCACAGTCAGTAAGTTAAGAAGATATATCTCTACTTGAAGATCATCATCTGTAATCATAACAAGAATATTTGCTCTTGCACCACAGTTAAATTCTTGAATTTCAGGCACCTTAAAGACCTTATATCCTTTTAATGATTCTGATATATTCATAGGTATATTATTCTCAACCACATAAGCGTGGAATTTTCTAGTGTTTTCTAACATAATTCTCCTCCTTGCAATATACATATTGTCAGAGATAATTATCTCATATAAATTGAAGATTGTAAAAAGTTATTTGAATGTGCTTGACTTTATTTCATTTTTGTAGTAAATTTTATTAAAGACCTTTAATCTGATGCGAGACATCAGTAAGGAAGAATAGCACATAACGGATGTTTTAGTTCGACTTTAGTGCGCTTTCCTTAAGGAAAGCGCTTTTTATTTTGTGCGAAACTTCCCACCTTTAATTAAAGTACAGAGAGACTTAGAAGGAGGAGTAAAAATGATAGGAAAAAGTGTTATTGAACCAATGGATTTAACAGTAGAGGAGATTTATGAGATTCTGGATTTAGGACAGAAAATTATAGAGGATCCTGAAAAGTATTCACAATCTTGTAGAGGTAAGATATTAGCAACGTTATTTTATGAGCCAAGTACAAGGACAAGACTATCCTTCGAGGCAGCTATGCTGAGATTAGGAGGAAGTATTGTTGGATTTTCACAGGCAGCTTCAAGCTCTGCTGCAAAGGGAGAGAGTGTTGCTGATACAATTAAAACAATTGCATGTTATGCAGATATTGCAGCTATGAGGCATCCGAAAGAGGGAGCGCCAAAGGTTGCGGCGATGAATTCATCCATTCCAGTTATTAATGCAGGAGATGGGGGACATCAGCATCCAACGCAAACATTAACAGATCTATTAACAATCAAATCATTAAAAAACAGATTAACAAATCTTAAAATCGGTATATGTGGTGATCTTAAGTTCGGAAGAACAGTTCACTCTCTTATAAAAGCTATGTCTAGATATGAAGGGATAGAATTCTATTTAATAGCTCCTGATGAATTAAAAATTCCAAATTATATTAAAGAAGAAGTATTAGAAAAAAATAATATTAAATATAAAGAAGTTAAGAAAATTGATGAGGTTATAGAAGAACTAGATATTCTCTATATGACAAGAGTTCAAAGAGAAAGATTCTTCAATGAGGATGATTATGTGAGACTTAAGGATAGATATATACTCACTGAAGAGAAACTCCAGAATGCAAAAGAGGATATGATAATTATGCATCCACTTCCAAGAGTAAACGAGATACATGTTTCCGTTGATAATAACAAGAGAGCAAAATACTTTGACCAGGTTAAGTACGGTATGTATGCGAGAATGGCATTGATTCTTAAGTTATTAGGGAGGGATAAATAATGTTAACAATAAATAGTATTAATAAAGGAATAGTAATAGATCACATTAAACCTGGATTAGGAGAAAAAATATTTTCACATCTGAAATTAAATAAATCCAAAACACCAGTTGCTCTTATAATGAACGTAGCTAGTAATGCAGTTGGTAGAAAAGATATTATTAAGATAGATGAGCATATAGACCTTGATTATGAGTTTTTGGGATTCCTTGATCCTAATATAACTATAAATATCATAGAGGATGGAGCTATAACAGATAAAATAGCACTTGAATTACCAAATAAAATTGAGAACATCATAAAATGTAATAATCCAAGATGCATCACAAGTATAGAAACTAATATCACAAATAAGTTTTATCTTGCAAGCGGTAAGAAAGGCACATATAGATGTGCATACTGTGATGGAGAATACAGTTCATTATAATGAAAAATAAGAGTATGGAACTTAAAAATTATTGGATTGTGGATTGTGATAGAACATTATTTGGTGATGTAAAAATAGTTGATGGAAAAATAGCTAATATAATAGAAAGAAAAGCACAAGGAACTATGGGGGAAGGAGTTTTAATGCCCTCCTTCATAGATCTTCATGCACACTTTAGAGAACCGGGATACACACATAAAGAAGATATTAAGAGTGGAAGCGAAGCTGCTGCAAAAGGTGGGTATACTCATGTAACATTGATGGCCAATACAAACCCAGTATGCGATAATATGACAGTTCTTAATGCAATAAACGAGAGAAATAAAGAAGTTGGAATAATAGATATAAATCAATGTGTTTCTGGAACCACCGGTCTATTGGGGGATGATTATTCTCACCTTGAAGGATTAGAAGATGGGAAGGTAAAGTGCATATCAGATGATGGAAAAGGCGTTATGAGCCACAGCGTTATGAGAGATATCCTTGATATATGTACTAAAAAGGGATGGACATTCATGTCTCACGCTGAGGATTCATCTGCAGATAATATGAGAGATGCAGAGAATAACATGACCGAAAGAGATGTTCAAATAGCTGAAGAGATAGATGGTAGGATTCATATGTGCCATGTGAGTACAAGAGAAGCTATAGATATTATTAGACGAGGGAAGAAAAATGGTGTTAAAGTAACCTGTGAGGTTACTCCGCATCACATAATGAATCCTGATGGGATAAGTGATTACAGAGTTAATCCTCCAATCCGAGAAAATGAAGACATACTAGAAATTATAAAGGGAATAAATGATGGTACTGTTGATGCTATAGCTACGGATCATGCGCCTCATACTTTAGAAGATAAGAAAAATGGAGCGCCAGGTATATCAGGGATAGAATTATCATTCCCAATATGTTACTCAGAACTTGTGAAAAGTAGAAAGATAACAATTAATAAGCTAAGTGAACTAATGTCATATAATCCAGCAAAGATACTTAACCTTAAAAAGGGGAAGATCAAAGAAGGATATGATGGTGATATGGTAATAGTAAATTTAAAGGAAACTCAATTAGTAAAAGAGGAAAACTTGCTATCTAGGGGGAAGAATACTCCTCTTATAGGAAGAGAATTCTATGGAGTAGTGGAAGCTACAATTAAAAATGGTGAGTTCATATACAGGAGGGAAAGTAATGATAATAGATAGATTACATGAAGAGGTTTTGAACAAGGGAAATGTATGTGTAGGGTTAGATACACATTATGACTATATTCCAGAAGGGTTCAAGAAGAGATTCAATTCTCCTGCAGAATGTATACTTAATTATAATCTTTCATTAATAGATGCTCTTAAAGATAAGTGTGCAATATTCAAGGTGCAAATTTCTTATTATGAGGCATTAGGGTTAGAGGGGTTAAAAGTATACGCTGAAACATTGAAATATATAAGAAAAAATGGAATGTTAGCTATAAGTGATATTAAAAGAGGGGATATTGCAAAAACAGCAGGGCAATATGCAAAAGCTCACTTTGAGGGAGACTTCGAAAGTGATTTTATCACTGTAAATCCTTACATGGGAATGGATAGTATAGAACCTTATGAAGAATATATAAAAAGAGGAGATAAAGGTATATTCCCTCTTATAAGAACATCTAATAAAGGCGCTAGAGACATCCAATTTGAAAAATTGGAAAATGGAAAAACTGTATTTGAACATACTGGAGATCAGATATATAATCTAGCTAATAAATATATAGGTAATTGTGGATATAGCTCTATCGGAGGAGTAGTAGGGTGTACTCATGAAGATGAGAGTGAAGAGATAAGAAATAGATATAAGAATATGTTCTTCCTTATTCCAGGATATGGAGCACAAGGTGGAGCAGCTACAGTGGTAAACAAATTACTTAATAGAGGAAATGGTGGAGTTGTTAATTCTTCTAGAGGAATTTTGATGGCATATAAGAAGTACGAAAATGGTGAACTAAATCCAATAGAGTGTGCTGTAAAAGAAGTTGAGGACATGAGAAAGGTAATTGGTGTGATTCATGAATAATTACAAAAGCGCTCTAATAAAAGAGAATAGAAATGTTGTTGATAACATATATTCAATGAAACTTGAAGGGGATTTTAAGGGGAAAAGTGGACAGTTTTATATGATAAAACCACAGAAGGGTAATACAATGTTACCAAGACCTATAAGTATACACAGCATAGATGAAGATGGAATATCATTTCTATACATGGCGAAGGGAAAGGGAACAAAAGAGTTCTCTAAGCTTTCAGCAGGAGATACTATTGAAATGTTCGGTCCATTAGGGAATGGATTTGATGTGGATGAGATTGAAAAGATAGAAGGGAAAATTGCTGTTGTAACAGGTGGAATAGGGATAGCCCCTGCTAATCAACTTATTAAAGAGTTAAAAGAGAAGAAAATAGATTTATTTTGTGGATTTAAGGCTGTGGATTATTCTGTGGAAATTGTGGAAAAAAATGTAAATTCAAAAAAGATATCCACAGAAACAGGAGAAATGGGAGAAAAAGGTTATATAACTGATCACTTACCTGTTGAAAACTATGATTTAGTTATTACATGTGGACCAGGGATTATGATGAAAAAGGTTATTTCAGAGTGTAGAAAAAACAATGTAAAGTCATTGGTACTTATGGAAAATTACATGGCATGTGGTGTGGGAGCATGTTTAGCCTGTGTTTGTGAAACGACATGGGGAAGAAAAAGAGTTTGTCAAGAAGGACCTGTATTTTCTGGAGAGGAGTTGATTTGGCATGAATAAAGTAGATCTATCTTGTAGAATTGCTGGTATTGAGATGAAAAACCCTATAATCACATCCTCTGGAACATTTGGGTTCGGAAAAGATTATTCACAGTTTTATGATGTGGATAGATTAGGTGCAATAACATCTAAAGGATTAACTATAAATGAAAAGCTAGGTAATGAAGGAAGAAGAGTATATGAGGTTGAAGGTGGATTAATAAATAGTATAGGACTTCAGAATCCAGGAATAGATACATTCATGGAAAAATATGAAGAATACTGTGGTGGAATAAATACAAATATAATCGCCAACTTAGGCGGGAATACATTAGAACAATATATTGAAGGGGCAGTGAGATTAAGTGAAAGTGAAGTAGATATGATAGAACTTAATATATCATGCCCTAATGTTAAAGAAGGTGGAATGGCCTTCGGAATAAAAAGTGCAGATGCGTTCAAAGTCGTGAAAGAAGTTAAATCAGTATGTAAGAAACCGATGATTGTGAAATTATCTCCTAATGCAGAGGATATTGTGGATATGGCGTTAACTTGTGAAAAAGCTGGTGCTGATGCAATATCATTAGTAAATACATTTAAAGCAATGGGAATTGATATATATAATAGGAAGCCAATTTTTAAAAATGTATATGCAGGACTATCCGGAGTTGCAATAAAACCAATAGCATTGAGGATGGTCCATGAGGTATGCAAAAATGTAAACATACCTACAATTGGCATGGGCGGAATATGTACATGGGAAGATGCAATAGAGTTCATAATGGCTGGTGCAGAGGCTATATCAGTGGGAAGTGCCAGTTTTTATAACCCATGTGCTCCAATAGATATATTAGAAGGAATAGAAAAATTCATGATTGAACAAAATATTAAAAATTTAGATGAGATAAGAGGAATTATATAAATAAATGGAGGGTTAAATATGAGTAGAGTATTTGAAATAATGAGAGAGTGCGGAGCGCTATTAAAAGGACATTTTTTATTATCATCAGGAAGACATAGTGGAGAGTACTGCCAATGTGCAAAATTATTTGTGAATACAGAGATGGGTGCAGAGGTTATGGCTGTTGTTGCTGAAAAGGTTAAGGCGAGTGACTTACATGTAGACAAAATAGTAGGGCCTGCTATGGGCGGAATATTACCTGCATATGAACTTTCTAGACAATTAGGAAAACCAAACGTGTTTACTGAGAGAGTTGATGGTAAAATGGCATTAAGAAGAGGATTTGCAATTGAAAAAGGTGAGAAGGTATTAATAGTAGAAGATGTTGTTACAACAGGTAAATCATCATTAGAGACAGCTGAAGTAATTAAAGAATTAGGTGGAGAAGTAGTTGGAATAGCATGTGTAATTGACAGAAAGAGCAGTAAGTTATCAATGCCAATTTTCTCTGCAGAAGAGATATATATTGAAAGTTATGAAGCTGAAAATTGTCCAATATGTAAAGAAGGTAAAATAGAGATTAATAAACCAGGAAGTAGAAAAATAAAATAATAATTAGACTCATGAAAAAAATAAACAAATGGAGAGGTATACTTTTTAATAAAGGTATATCTCTTTTAGTTATGCTAAAATATGTAAAATAAACCAAAAGTGATTAAAAAAATAATGTATGGCTATAATTATGAATAAAGCGAAGAAATGTTCTGATAGTGTAATATTATAGTGGTGTTTAGTGAAAAAAAAGGAAAAAAGGGTTATAAATCAAACTAATTATGAGTTATAATAAATAATGGAGTTATGTTTAATAGATATAATAATATGAAGCGAGAATACTATAGGAACTTACAAAAGAATTAAAAGGAGGAATTGGGTGGCTAAGCCAAGTATATTTAGTGAAAACTATGGTGGTAGCATGAAAAAGAAAAGAAGAAAAAGAATAATCATCTTCTTTGTGATTTTGATTGTTATAGGTAGTGCTTTATTTTTATCATTAAATGATAAAAATATGGCTAATATTAGATCAGGTATTAAGAATTTTGCCATATTTAAAGAGAAAGGCGCTGATAAGTCAGCACAGAAAAATGAGAGTAATATAAATGAGAGTAATATAAAGGAAGAGATTATTCAAAAGAATGATGAGCAAGAAGTTAAATCAGAAGAAAAGCTAGAAGATGATAAAAAGAAAACTGATGTTAAAGAAAAGGAATCAATTAAAAAGAGTGACAATAAAGAAGAATATAATGAGTTAAAATCAGAATATATTGGATTAGGAAGAGAAATGATGATAACTCTTAATTATAAAATGGTAAATGAAAAAAAAGAATTTATTTCCATTGATAAAGATGAAGGAATTGAAACAGATATTTTAGGGAATATTGCTGTGGTTAACATAAAGAATTCACAGAATACATATTTAATTAAGGATGATTTTGTATCAGTAGATATAACAAAACCAAATTATATATCTTCTAAGAAAAAGAAGTTCGATAAAGAGTATGTAATAGATAGATATGAAGATTATGTATGGAGTAAGTCACCAAAATTTATTGATGAAAATACAATAGTGTATGTAAGTGGTCTTCCTTGGATAAATGCAAAGAAAAATTTATATATATGGACATATAAAATTAATGAAGGAAAGCATACTTTTATAAGTAATAATAAGTTAAGTGGAAAAGAAATAATAATTGGTGAAAGAGATAATAATTTAATTAAAATACAAATACATGGAAATGAATACAAAGTGGATAACAATGGAAAAATTAAGTAATAATAAAAATTAAGTTAATGGTAAGTTAAATTTTTAAAAATATTCATCTTAAGGTATTGTTTAAAGGGGCAGTATATGTAATAATATTGTAATGCAGTATTCATTATGATATAATGTTTTAGGTTAGAATTATGTTGAGGCTAGACAACAAAGCTGATACATGTAGGAGATAGAAATTTTAGGAGGAATGAAATAATGAACGTTAAAGTTGAAAAGTTAGAAAATAACGTTGTTAAATTAGAGATTTCGGTTGATTCAGCGAAATTTAATGAAGGAATTAAGAAAGCATATAAGAAGAATGTTAAGCAGTTCAATATACCTGGATTCAGAAAAGGAAAGGCACCAATGAACATTATCAAGCAGTTCTATGGAGAAAGTGTTTTCTTTGATGATGCTATAAATTTCTGTTGTGATGAAAGTTATCCAGCAGCTGTTGAAGAAGCAGGAATCACTCCAGTTGATTATCCGAAAATTGATGTTGTTGAAATTGGAGAAGGTAAAGATTTCATCTATACTGCTGAGGTTATAGTAACTCCAGAAGTTAAATTAGGTGAATACAAAGGAATTGAAGCTGAAAAGAAATCTTATGAAGTAACAGAAGAAGAAATTGAAGGAAACTTAAAAGCTAAAGCAGAGCAAAATGCTAGAGTTATTGAGAAGAATGATAGTGAAGTTGCAGACGGAGATATCGTAACAATCGATTTCAAAGGATTTATTGATGGAGTTGAATTTGAAGGTGGAACTGCTGAAGATCACGAATTAACAATCGGATCTAAATCTTTCATTGATACTTTCGAAGATCAATTAATCGGAACTAAAGTTGGAGAAGAGAAAGAAGTTAATGTTACTTTCCCTGAAAATTACGGAAGAGATGATTTAAACAATAAGCCAGTTAAATTTGAAGTTAAGATCAAAGGTATCAAAGGTAAAGAGTTACCTGAAATTGATGATGAATTCATCAAAGATGTTTCAGAATTTGATACAGTTGAAGAATATAAGAATGACCTAAGAGCAAAACTAGAAGAATCTAACGTTGCAAAAGCTGAAAGAGAATTCGAAGAAGCTTTACTTGAAAAAGTAATTGAGAACGCAGAAATTGATATTCCACAAGTAATGATCGAAAGAGAAATTGACCAAATGGTTAAAGATCTTGAGATGAGATTACAATATCAAGGTTTAGACTTACAAACTTACTATATGTACACTAACAACACAGCAGAAAAAGTAAGAGAAATGATGAAAGAAAATGCTGAGAAGAAAGTTATGTCAAACTTAGTATTAAGTGAAATTGCTAAAGTTGAAAACATAGAAGTTAGCGAAGAAGAATCAAAAGAAAAAGCTTTAGAGATTGCTAAACAATATGGTGGTGAAAAAGCAGAAGAAACTGCTGAATTAATCATCAAAACTCAAGGTGCAATGTTAAACGAAGAAATAAAATCTGAAAAAGTTGTTAAATTAATAGTTGATAATAGTAAAGATGTTGCATAATATATAACAAGCAAAATTGCCAGAGATAATCTGGCAATTTTCAAACAAAAATCTTTAGAATATTCAGAAAATATAAAAATTAATATTTCTGATTAGTCTTTTAATTGTTAGGAAAGAATTAAAGTATAACCTATTTAAAGGAGGGAATTATATGGCTTATGTACCAATGGTTGTTGAGCAATCTAACAGAGGAGAAAGATCTTACGATATATATTCAAGATTACTTAAAGATAGAATAGTTTTCTTAGGTGGAGAAGTTAATGATGTAACAGCAAATTTAGTAGTAGCACAATTACTTTTCTTAGAAGCAGATGATCCTGATAAAGATATTTATCTTTACATAAATAGTCCAGGTGGTTCTATTTCAGCTGGAATGGCTATTTATGATACAATGCAATATATTAAGCCAGATGTATCTACAATCTGTGTAGGTTTAGCAGCATCAATGGGAGCCTTCTTATTAACAGCAGGCGAAAAAGGAAAAAGATTTGCCTTACCTAATAGTGAAATAATGATACATCAGCCATTAGGAGGATTCCAAGGGCAAGCTACAGACATAGATATTCATGCAAAAAGAATATTAAGAACAAAAGAGAAGTTAAATCAAATACTTAGTGAAAGAACAGGGCAACCTTTATCAAAGGTAGAAATAGATGTTGAAAGAGATTATTTCATGTCTGGTGATGAAGCAAAAGAATACGGATTAGTAGATGAAGTAATTACTAAAAAGAAATAACCTGTGAGGTGTAGAAATGCCAAAATATGATGAAAAGAAACAGTTAAAATGTTCCTTTTGTGGCAAGAATCAAGATGTGGTAAGAAGATTGATTGCTGGTCCAGGAGCATATATATGTGATGAATGTATAGAGTTATGCTCTGAAATCATTGCTGATGATTTTGACGAGAATGTTGATGTTAAAATGGAGAGTTTGCCAAAACCAATAGAGATTAAGAAATATTTAGATCAATATATCGTTGGGCAAGAAACTGCTAAAAAAGCATTATCCGTGGCTGTTTACAATCACTACAAGAGAATAAATTCTAAAGTGAATGTTGATGATATTGATCTGCAGAAGAGTAATGTTCTTCTAGTAGGTCCAACAGGATGTGGTAAAACTTATTTAGCACAAACATTAGCGAAAATGTTGAATGTTCCATTTGCTATAGCAGATGCTACTACATTGACAGAAGCAGGATATGTTGGTGAAGATGTAGAGAACATTCTTTTAAAACTGATACAGAATGCTGACTATGATATTGAAAGAGCTGAGAGAGGGATTATCTATATAGATGAAATTGATAAGATTGCAAGAAAATCAGAAAATCCTTCAATCACAAGAGATGTATCAGGAGAAGGTGTTCAGCAGGCACTTCTTAAGATCTTAGAGGGAACTGTTGCATCTGTACCACCTCAAGGTGGTAGAAAACATCCTCATCAAGAGTTTATCCAAATAAACACTGGAAACATCCTGTTTATCTGTGGTGGAGCATTTGATGGTGTTGATAAGATTGTTCAAAAGAGAACAAGAGATACTATAATGGGCTTTGGTGCTAAAATTCAATCGAAAGAAGAGAAAGATGTTGGGAAACTTCTAGAGAATTTAATGCCAGAAGATCTTCTAAAGTTTGGATTGATTCCAGAATTTGTTGGTAGATTACCAATGCTAGTGACTCTTGAAAGTCTTGATGAAGAGGCTTTAGTAAGAATTTTAAGTGAGCCAAAGAATTCTCTAGTTAAACAATACCAGAAACTTTTTGAGATGGATGATGTTACACTTGAGTTTAATGAGGAAGCGTTGAGTGAAATTGCTAAGAGTGCAATCGCTAGGAATACTGGTGCAAGGGGCTTAAGGTCTATCATAGAGGATTCTATGAGAGATATAATGTTTGAGATTCCTTCAAAAGAAGAAGTATATAAGGTTGTTATGAATAAAGAAAGCGTAGAAACTAAGAAACCTGAATTATTCTTTGTTGAAGAAGGAACTCGTAAGCCTTTAAAGAAAGTGAAAAAGAAAAAAGAGTTAAAAGGGCCAGAAACGGCTTAAAAAAAGCGTTGCGAATGCAACGCTTTTTTTTATTTTCCTAGAATATAACAATAGCGATCTGTTAATAATAAAAGGTAGGAATAAATAAAAGCTAGGAAAAAAATAATAATTATGCTATAGGGGGAAAATAATGACAACAACAAATATATTTATGATTATACAGATGTTTTTTACAATAGTTATTGGACTATATTTTTTTAACGCATTAAAGACACAAAAGATAAATAAGTCAACACAGAGTAGAGATACAAGCAAAGAAATGGAAAATTTGAAAAAATTGAGAGATATTAAGTTGAGCATACCTCTTACTGAAAAGAGTAGACCAAAGAAATTTGATGAAATTATAGGTCAATCTTCAGGAATAGAAGCTTTAAAGGCTGCAATATGTGGACCTAATCCACAGCATGTTATTATTTATGGACCACCAGGTGTTGGAAAGACAGCAGCAGCTAGATTGGTTTTGGAATATGCAAAAACAAAAAAACACTCTCCATTTAGACAAGATGCAAAGTTTATTGAGATTGATTCAACAACAATAAGATTTGATGATAGAGGAATAGCAGACCCTTTGATTGGTTCTGTTCACGACCCTATTTATCAAGGAGCAGGACCGCTTGGAAGCGCGGGAGTACCTCAACCAAAGCCAGGTGCAGTAACAAAAGCACATGGGGGCGTGTTATTTATGGACGAAATTGGAGAACTTCATCCTATAGAGATGAATAAATTACTAAAAGTAATGGAAGATAGAAAGGTATTCTTGGATAGTGCTTATTATAATTCCAATAGTTCTATGAATTATCCTCAATATATTAGAGAGGTCTTTGAGTATGGATTACCTGCAGACTTTAGACTTATAGGGGCAACCACAAGAAGGCCAGAGGAGATTAATCCTGCCATAAGATCAAGAAGTGTTGAAGTTTTCTTTAGAGGGTTAACAGCAGAGGAGACAGAGTTAATTGCAAAAAATGCCGTTAAGAAGATGGGAATGGAAATGGATGAAGAAATACCTTCAACAGTGGGGAAATACACAACAAATGGTAGAGAAGCAGTAAATTTAGTACAGCTAGCATGTGGGATAGCTATAAATCATGAAAGAAATAAGGTTCTCATTGAAGATTTGGAATGGGTAATCGAGAATGGACACTTTACTCCTAGACCAGAAGTTAAGATTAAGAATAAACCTCAGATTGGATATGTGAATGGATTAGCTGTATTTGGAGCCAATATGGGAACTTTAATGGAGATTGAAGCTATAGCTATGAAATCACGAAACAGTGACGGAATAATAAATATCACAGGTGTGGTAGAACGTGAAGAGATTAAATCTCAGAATAGGAAGCTTATAAGAAAAAGTAATGCCCGTTGTTCAATAGAAAATGTTATGACAATTATAAAGAATGTTTATAATATTCCTTGTCATGATTTTGATATTCACGTGAATTTTCCAGGTGGGGGTCCCGTAGATGGTCCATCAGCAGGAGTTAGTATGACCACTGCTATATATAGTGCAATAAAAAACATACCTGTATCAAATAAGGTGGCTATGACAGGAGAGGTATCGATACATGGAAGGGTAAAACCAATTGGAGGTGTTACTGCAAAGATTAAAGCTGCAATAAAAGCAGGGGTTGAGACTGTGATAATTCCAAAGGACAATTGGCAAAAAAATTTCGAGAACTTTGAAGGAATTAAAATTATTCCAGTAAGTAATATAAATGAAGTTATTGAAGTTGCAGTTATAAAGTCATTGGAGGTACCTTCTATAGAAGAAAATGGTATAATGACATCCGAATATGGAATAATAAGCGCACAGAGTAAAGAATGTAACGAAAGTGTGGAAAATTAAGTTGTATAAAGGCAGTTTTATAGGTATAATATACTAGTTAAAGTCTATTATTAATATAAAATTGCCTATTTAATATTAAAAATTGAATATATATAAATTATTGAATATATATAAATAATGTTCAAGGGGGGACGACAATGGAAAATACAAAAAGATCCTTACCCATGATTCCTACAAGGGGTATAACTATTTTTCCAAATATGGTTATACACTTTGATGTTGGTAGAGAGAAATCTATAAAAGCTTTAGAAGAGGCTATGTCTGATAATCAGTTGATATTTCTGGCATCACAGAAAAAAGCAATTGTTGAAGAGCCTGATATTGAGGGGATTTATAAAATCGGAACAGTTTGTTATATAAAGCAGATTTTGAAGCTTCCAGGGAATAGCATTAGAGTACTGGTTGAAGGTAAATACAGAGCTGAGATTATTGAATATATAAGCGAAGACCCATACTATATTGCTGAGGTAAAGGAATTTAAAGATATTCAAGGAGATGAAAATGAAAAGGAAGCCTTGATTAGATCAATTGAAGAGGAATTTGATGAATATATTGATCTATCTGGAAATGTAGCACCAGATTCTATAATCAATTTAGAAGAACTTGAAGAGAGTGCTGAGTTTGCAGATGTAGTTAGTGCATTGATGGTATTGAAAACTACTGTGAAACAGGAATTATTGGAAATCAAAGAGCTTAATAAGAGACTTGAGAAAATACTTGAAATTTTAAAGAATGAAAATGAAGTATTGAGATTACAAAGGAAGATTGGAACAAAGGTTAAGAAACGTATAGATAAATCTCAAAAAGATTATTACTTAAGAGAACAGATGAAGATTATCCAGGAAGAACTTGGGGAAGATGATGAGAGTTCTAAGGAAATAAAGGAATATGAGAAGAAGATAGAAAAAGCGAAGCTTCCTAAAGATGTTAAGGAGAAAGCGCTTTATGAACTTAAAAGATTGAAAAGTACTTCATATTATTCTTCTGAGAGCACTGTTATTAGATCTTATTTAGATTGGATAATAGAGCTACCTTGGAAAACTATCACAAAAGATAATCTAGATATTAAGAGAGCGAGAAAGATACTTGACGAAGAGCACTATGGGCTTGAGGATGTTAAGGAGAGAATAATAGAATATCTCGCTGTAAGAAAAATATCAAAAACACTAAATGCTCCTATATTGTGTCTTGTTGGACCACCAGGTGTTGGTAAAACATCAATAGCAAAATCTATTGCTCATGCATTGAATAAAAAGTTTGTTAGAATGTCATTAGGTGGAGTAAAAGATGAGGCTGAGATTAGAGGACATAGAAAAACTTATGTTGGTGCTATACCAGGAAGAATAATCTATGGAATGAAACAAGCGAAATCTAAAAATCCATTATTTTTATTAGATGAGATAGATAAGATGAGTAATAACTTTAAAGGGGATCCATCTGATGCACTTCTTGAAGTGCTTGATTCTCAGCAAAACGATACATTTAGAGATCATTATATTGAGCTTGATTATGATCTTTCAAAAGTGTTATTTGTGGTTACAGCAAACACGTTGGAGACGATACCAAGACCTCTTCTTGATAGAATGGAAATTATAAATGTTGGTGGATATACTAACATTGAAAAGTTCAACATTGCTAAGAGACATTTATTAAAGAAAGTAATGGAAGAGCATAGTGTTGAAGATGGCAAAATTAAATTATCAGATATGGCAATCAAATATATAATAGAACATTATACAAAGGAATCAGGTGTAAGAAATCTTCAGAGAAAGATAGCTTCAGTAGTTAGAAAAGCTATCACTGAGATGGTTGAAAAAGATAAGGAAAGTGTAAGTATAACAATAAATCATGTTAAGAAATATCTTGGAAGAGAGATTTATACTTATGAAATGATTGATAAAGAAGACAAAGTTGGTATAGTAACTGGATTAGCCTGGACGGCATATGGTGGAGATACACTACCAGTTGAGGTAAGTGTTATGGAAGGTTCAGGTAAATTACAATTAACAGGAAAACTGGGAGAAGTGATGCAAGAATCAGCGAAAGCTGCATACAGTCTTGTAAGATCAAATGCTAAGAAGTATAACATAAGCCCGAATTTCTATAAAGAACAGGACATTCACATTCATGTTCCAGAGGGTGCAGTACCTAAAGATGGACCATCAGCAGGTATTACAATGACAACAGCATTGGTATCAGCTTTATCTGGTAAGAAGGTTAGACATGATGTTGCTATGACTGGAGAAATTACCTTAGCAGGAAGAGTACTTCCAATAGGTGGGCTTAAAGAAAAATCTCTAGCAGCATATAGAGCTGGTGTTAAGGAGATTATTATACCATTTGAAAATCAAAAAGATATTGATGATATACCAGATAGCGTAAAGCGTAAAGTTAACTTTATTATTTCTAAGAATATCGATGATGTTTTAAGTAATGCGCTAATTAAGGAGAAAACAAATGAGGATAACTAATTCAGAATTTATTATTTCAGCAGTAAAACCAGAGCAATATCCAGTTGATAACAGAGTGGAATTTGCTTTTGTTGGTAGATCTAATGTTGGAAAATCATCACTTATAAATACTATAACAAATAGAAAGAAACTTGTTAAGGTGAGTGGAACGCCAGGAAAAACTAGGCTTGTAAACTTTTTCTTAATAAACGATGAGTTCTACTTTGTTGATTTACCTGGTTATGGATATGCTAAAGTTTCTAAAACTGAGCAGGCTAAATGGGGTAAGATGATGGAGATGTACCTTCTAAATAGAGAGCCGCTTAAAAAGATAGTACTTCTTGTTGATGGTCGCCATAAGCCTACAGAAGATGATATTATGATGTATGAATGGGTTAAACACTATGGTGGTAATGTACTTGTAATAGCAACAAAGGAAGATAAACTTAAGAGAAATGAGATTAAGAAATCTGAAAAGCGAATTAGAGAGACATTAGGAATGCCTGATGATGAAAAGTTAATATTCTTCTCATCTCTTAAGAAGGTTGGTATTGATGCATTATTGAATGAGCTTGAAAAAGAGCTATAAACCTTAAACCTAATATAATTTAATAAAATATATTTTTATAAAGAATTTTGTAACATCGAAAATATAAATAAAAAAGAACCATAAATGAAAAATATTTATGGTTCTTTTTTTGTGTCAAATTTGAATTATAAGAATAATATGTACTATAACAAAAGAAAAAACATTAAATTTAGCTACTGAAAGGAGGAGATAATGTGGATATTAATAGCCTCTTAAGCAACGTTATGAATAATAGCCAAGGCGGCGCTGGCGGTGCTGGCGGAATCGATAACGACACAATCAATAATATTATGAATAACATGGGCGGCGGTGGCGGCAGTGGCGGAGGATTTGGTTTTTTAGGCATAGGAATATTTTTCATATTCATAATATTCATAATTGCAATAGCAGGTTTTGGATATGGAGGATATGGAATGGGACCCGGGTTAGGATATGGTTCACCATACGGAGTATCACCTTATGGAAATCCATATGGAGGCATGAATGGATCAGATTCATGTTGTGATTGCTGTGAGGACCCAAGTGGATGTGATGCATGCTGTAACAGAAAGCTAAGGAAAAAGTGTAGGAAGGCATATAGAAAATACAAGGCTTACCTATGTGAATGTGGTGGAGAACAACCAAGTAATGTTCAACCTGCTTCTTATTACCCACCTTACGGTGTAGGATGTGGAGGATATGGAGGATTCGGAATTTGGTGGATCATCATATTAATATTTATCGGTTTCTTCTTATTTAGAAGACGTCCCTTTTTAGGCGGTGGAGAAGGCGGTAGTGGATTAGTTCCAGCAGAACCTTCAACTTAACTAGCATAAGTAATTTCTGAGAACAATAGGTGTTAAAAAAATGTAATAACTTCAATAATAATCATTACAAAACTTTTAGTATAATGCTGTACTCAATGGAAAACTTTAAGAACACAAATTCAATTACAAATTTAGGAGGGAATAAAATGTCAAGTAAATGTTGTTGTAATCAAAGACCAATGGCTATGCCAATGCCTCACTGTGGTTATCAAGGTGGAGGATTAGGAACAGGATGCTGTAATTTCTCAGCTCTAATTATATTAATTCTTATCTTATTATTCTTCGGTCAAAGTCTAGCTGGTAAAAGAAGAGGACCTTGTGACGATCATGAAGGACATGGTGGATTCTTAGGCGGAACTGGAATATTTGGTGGAATCATCTTTATCATCACATTATTCTATCTATCTTGTTGTGGACCAGGAAAATGCGCAATGCAAATGGGATACTAATAGCATAAAAAATATGACTTAAAAGACAATAAAGCATAAAAGTAATAAAGCATTAAAAATAATATATGTTTATAAAATAGGGAGTGAATAAAATGTCAAGAAACTGTTGTTGTGCTCAAAGACCAATGCCAATGCCTCACTGTGGTTATGCAGGTGGAGGATATGGTACAAATTGTTGTAATTTCTCAACATTAATCATATTAATTCTTATCTTATTATTCTTCGGTAAAGGATTTGACAGAAGAAGAGGACCATGTGGAGAAGAAAGAGGACATGGAGACGGATTTGGATTCAACGGATTATTCGGTGGAATCATCTTCATCATCACATTATTCTATCTATCTTGTTGTGGACCAGGAAAATGCGCGACACCATCACCATGCGGAATGGGATATGGAATGGGTTACTAATAACAGCTTAGTAAAACAAAGAAAATTCTAAAGAAAAAAGGAGGGAATTAGATGTCAAGATGTAGATGCCATACAAAGTGCTATGGGATGATGCCAACTGTTGGTGCACCATTAGCTCACGGAGGATTTGGAACAGGATGTTGTGATTTTTCAGCGTTAATAATATTAATCCTTATCTTATTGTTCTTCGGTAAAGGCCTAGAAAGAAGAAGAGGTCCATGTGGAGAAGAAAACGGTAGCGCTAGCTTCTTTGGCGGAAATGACGGAATCTTTGGCGGTATAATCTTCATCATCACATTATATTTCTTAACATGCTGTGGACCAGGAAAGAGAGGACTTCAAGGAGGAATTTACTAAAAGAGCGATAGGCATCTAAACCAATGCGTATAAAGTGAGGTTTTAGTATGTCAAGTTCAAATTGTTGTTGTAGACAAAGTTGCTGTTGTAAACAAACTTGTAGTAGTCCAGTAGGAATAAGTTATGGAAGAAGCTGTTGTTCTTTCCCATCATTGATAATTTTAATATTGATTCTTTTATTCTTCGGTAGAGAATTTGGTGGATTAGATCATCATGGAGGAGGTAGAACTGGAGTGGATGCATGTGGATGTGAAAAAAGACCTGTAAAGGATGACAAATGTTTTGCTGGAATAGTATTCATAATTACATTATATTTCTTATCTTGTGGATGTGGCGGATTTGGTAGAGGAATCGGCGGATATGGTGGCTACGGCTACGGCGGCTACGGAAGATATTAATAGGGAGGGCTGGTGCCCTCCTTAATATAAGAGAGGTGACATCATGTCAAGACATAGAAGATATAGGAGAGATAGGCGAGCGATGAGACGTCTAGCAAGAAGAGGATATCTATGGGGGCCATGGTATGGCAACCTCTGGGGACCTGTATATGGATACCCATGGGGTCCTAGATATGGAATGTATTATTGGTAAAAAACAGGGGGGCAGACCCTCCTTAATATAAGAGAGGTGATTTCATGTCAAAGCATAAGAGAAGAAGAAGAGAGAGAGAGCTAGCAAGTAATATGAACAATAACTTAAACAATAATATGATGGGTGGAAATGGTTTTGGTAATAATTTAATGAACAATAATCCATTCACTGCTAGGAATCCTTTAGGAAATATGAACCAAATGAACAGTAATCCTTTAGGTGGATTTTTAGGCGGAAATAATCCTCTCAATAATGGTGGTATGATGGGACAAAATCCTATGGGCCAAATGGGACAAATGGGTCAAATGGGTCAGATGGGTCAAGGGCCATTAAGACCAAATATGATGGGTGGACCACTAGGGAATATAGGTGGTTTATTAGGTGCAGCAGGAGGAATGATGGCACCGCTTATACAGCTTTTTTCTACATTAGGAAATAGCCAAATCATGCAATTATTGGGAAATGTTGATATGAATCTAGTATCCAAGTTATTATTCAATAAGCCTAATAACAATGGAAATAATGCTAACATTGCAAACAATGCCAACAATGTAAATAGCGTTTTGAATGGTGAAGGCGCACAAGATACCTTGACAGATTTATTGAGTAATTTAGATGAGAATAAAGTAAATGATTTATTGAAAAATGTTGATCAGACACAAATTACAAACATAATTAATCAACTTAAAAACGAAGGGGTAATGGAAAACAATCCTGAGGGAGTTTTTAGTAATCCAGAATCATATGATATGGGATATACATCATTTGAAGATGATGAAATGAACATAGGGGAAGAGAATTATAGTTCTCTCAAGATGATTAAAATTATAAATGCAATGTTGAATAGTGGAAATACAGAATTTATTGAAAAGGTAGTAGTATTATATAATGACTACTATGGAATAACAGAATAACACAGACAGTTAAAAAACTTAATCTTGGTGTCATTAAACCTCTCTGTGCTACGCATGTAATAAAGACATACATGAGTAGCACAGGGAGGTTTGTTCATTATTGTACACGTATCGTGTTTATTTATTTTGGATTTTTTATGAGTGAGATTGAAGAGTCGTCAATACGGAATATGTATTCAGAAAACACATTGCTTTTTGAACCCATAACACTATGCCATTCTGTAGGTGAATACTCAAACGTAATATCATCTATCTGAACTGTGAAATATCCACCGAGATAATTGCTGTTTTCATGAGCTAGATCATTAATAAAGCTGGAAGGTATTGTGGATTGATTGAAAACACCTACACCATTTTTAGAACTTAAGTTTGAGCCTGTTATCATGTTAATTAATTCATAATATGAATCCTTTCTCAGTATTGAGGAAAGCGAAGAAAAGGAATTTTTTATTAATGCATTATCAAATGAGGGAGAGAATACATAATAATCTTCTTCGTCTGTTGTTATGCAGAGTTTTTTTGTATCATTAAATTCAATTATTCCAAAAGATTCACATTGTTCTTCTAATATGTTCTTGAACTCACCTTTTGAATAACTATATACATATAAAATATTTTCAGTTTTCTCTGATAGATCATAAATTATGACTTCAGAAGTATTATCTGCAGTTATATCCTCAAAGAATAAATAGAATGGAGATTGAATCTTTTTATTGAGCAATGTACTCATAGAGATAATATTATCTTCAGTTGAAATTACAATATCTGCGCCGGAAGTATCTTGAGATATAAGGATCACATCTTTCATGTGATCGCCATTTAAATCTATGGTATAGTATTTATTTTCATTATTAAATACAGATATTGCATCACTATGAGAAGAATTAAAGTTGGTTTTAATTATAAAAATTATAGATAAGGTTAAAAACAGAGTAAAAATATATAATAATACAATTATGCTTTTTTTCATATTACACCCCCTTTTTGTATAGTATATTCACTAAAGTTTGGATTTTGCATAAATTAAATAATTAATCACAAAATAATAAATATAATTAAGTCGTATGAAAATAAATAACAAGTCAAAGATACACACCATAAACCAATGACCAGTTATTAATTTGAATATGCTAAATAATAAACAGAAGGTGGAGTATGGTGAAAAGAGTAAAATATGGATTAGTTATAGCTTTGATTAGCTTGCTTTTATTTGGGTGTAGTAAAGATAAATATGAAGAAGAGAAAATTGATCTTACAATAGCAATTCAAACTAGTGATATTTATGGCAATGATGTAAGGGAAAAGCTTATAAAAATGTTTAATAAGAAATATGAGTTCTATGATATTACTATAAAAGAAAATATTAATAGAGATAAGTTAGTGAAAGAAATAAATACGGGTGATATAGATATTATCTTTTGTTCAGCTAGTGATATAAGGGAGCTTCAAAAAGAAGGATTACTTACAAATCTAAATAATATATATTATAAAGAAAATTTATCTGACAAAACATATAGTGCAATAAACTCATATGGAAGAATTGAAAATCTCTTTTATGGACTTCCAATGTATGCATCAACATTTGAGATTTTTTATAATGAAGATCTTATTAAACAGTACAATATAGATACTACTAATGACAACATATTCTCCTTACTGAAGAAATGTAAAGAAAATGATATCCAAATTCCTATATTTAATGGAAATGACAATGTAAATAATTTTCTTTTAAGTTTACTTATGAGCAATTATGTATATTTAAATGATTTTGATCTCCATAAGCAGGAAATGATAAATGGGTACGACAAATTCAAGGAATTTTATGATGGAGGCTTATTAAGCAGTGATATGTTTACAGTAGGAAATAGAAAACACATGAATGACCTTATTGATGGTAAAATACCACTCCTGATTAGTAATTCAAGCGACATAAAGGGGTTCACCAATAAGAGTATAAGTGTATGGGATAATTATAAAATAGAAGATTATTGGATATCGCCACCTGCCTTTGTAGATTCTCTTATATGTTTCCCGACCATAAGTAAAAATGAGAAGGTTCAAAAGGAATTTATGCGGTACTTCACAAGCAATGAGTTTCATGAAACCATGGAAGCAGAAGGGAAAATCTCACCTGATAAAAGTATAAACAAAGATTTGGGAGGACTTAACTTCTATATAACAAAGCATTTGGAAACATCATCACAGAATAGTTTTATATATAATAAATTTCTAAAAAGTGCTATGGAGAAAGATTTAGTTGATCTTTTAGAGAAAACTTTGAGTGGTAAAATTGAAAAAGAAGAGATGACTAAGGAACTTGATGAGATATTAAATAAAAAAGTGTATTAAAATTTATACAGTTGAAAAAGCCCAATCTCGGAGTCACAAGGTTCTCTGTGCTGCTAAATCAATATTATCATTAATTAAAAAAGCAGCTGTAAGTTTTATTCTTACAGCTGCTTTCTATTACTTTTAAATTTCTTCTTTGCATGTACTGCATACGCCGTAGAAATATACCTGATTTGAATAAACGTCGAAATCAGTGTAATTCTGAACATCTTTATTTATCCCTTCAAAAGTAATTCCTTCAATATCTTCAACAATATGGCAGTGTAAACAACATATATGAGGATGAGAAACAACATTAGCATCATATCTAAAATTACCCTCTCCAACATTTAGTTCCTGAACCAAATCAACTTCAACAAGAGTTTTTAGCGCTTTATATACAGTAGCTAAACTCATAGTTGGGTAATCAGCCTGTAGAGATTTATAAATAGTCTCAGCAGATGGATGAGCCTTAGTTGACTGAAGATATTTGTATACAGCAATTCTTTGAGGAGTTAGTTTAAGTTTCTTTTCCTTAAAAACCTTTGTAATATTATCCAATCGAATCACCACTTTAATTTATTAATTTATTTTATTATATAATAAAAATTATTAACTGTCAAAAGTAATAATTTTTATTTCTAAAAATATTAAATTTTAATCTTTTTCTGTCTTTCAATCATATAATATATTATGGAAGGAGGAAAAAAATTGAAAAAGACTTATATATTGGATACGAATGTTCTTCTATATTCACCACGAGCTATCAATAGTTTTGGTGAAAACAACGTAATTATACCAGAAACTGTACTTGAAGAGTTAGATAATTTGAAAAAAAATAATAATGACCTTGGGTATAATGCTCGTCAAGTAGCACGGATTCTGGATAAACTCAGAGCACTTGGAGATCTAAATAAAGGTGTCATGATTGAAAGTGGTGGAACGTTGAGGGTGGAGATGAACCATACCAACATAGACATGCCAAAATCATGGGATACTGCAAAGGCTGATAATAGGATAATACAACTATGTTTAGGTCTAAAAAAAGATGGAGAAAATGTTTGTTTAATAACTAAAGATATATTTGAGAGAATAAAGGCTGACACCATGGGAATAGAAGCAGAAGACTTCTATGAAGAGAGTCTTCCAGAAAATGAACTGCTGTATACTGGAAGAATAGAGGTTCTTGTAACTGGAAGTAAGATAGATGACTTTTATAGAAATGGTAAGCTTGAGAAGAATGATATTATCTATTTTGATAAACAGAAAGATGGATATTACACACCAGAGTTATATCCCAATCAATTTCTAGTTATAAGATCATTAGAAGACACTAAGAAAACTGCTCTTGGCAGATATGATGGAAAAGTTATAGTTCCGTTACTCAGTGATAGAAAACATTTCTATGGGATAAAACCGAAAAATGTAGGACAGAAATTTATGACAGAAGCATTGTTTCTTTCTCACCGGACTGCCCCTCTTGTTATTATAAAAGGACCTGCAGGAACGGGAAAAACACTATTTTCTCTTGCGGTTGGATTAAATAAGCTGAACAGGCGAGATGAGAAGCATTTTAGAAGAATACTTATTTGTAGACCCACTGTTACTCTTGATGAGGAGATAGGATTTCTTCCAGGAAGTGAACAGGAGAAGTTGTTGCCGTACATGAGACCAATTTTTGATAATCTTGAGATACTTCTTCATCAAAATGAAGAGGAGAGATATGATGATGAGGAAAAATTATCTATGAGTATCAACGAGTTTTTTGAAAAAAGAATAATAACATCTGAAGCGGTTGCATATTTAAGAGGAAGATCAATCGTTAAGAATTGGGTTATAATTGATGAAGCTCAGAACCTATCTCCTAGACAGATAAAAGCCATAGTAACTAGAATAGGAGAGGGAAGTAAGCTTATATTGATAGGAGACCCAGAACAAATAGATCAACCATTCCTAGATGGACGATCAAATGGACTCTGCTATGCTGCAGAGAAGATGAAAGGAAGTAAGTATTGCTGTCAGGTTACTTTATTCCATAAAGAATGTGAGCGGTCTAAGCTAGCCAACGAAGCAGCAAAACTTCTGTGAACACTCAAATTGCCCGATCTCGGCGTCACTAAGGTTCTCTGTGCTGCTCATGTACAAAATACGTACACTGCGCTGCTCGTTCACCTTGTTCCTTGATCTCGAACATTTTGAGCATTCACACAATAGGAATATGCTGAACGTCCAGCGGGGTGAGGTGCTGAGAAATGCTCAATTTCGGCGTCACCTCTCCTCTCTGCGTTGCTCATGTACCAAATTCGTACACTCCGCTGCTCGTTCGTCGGGTTTCTTGAACTTGAACATTTTCAGCACTTCACACAATGAGATTATGCTGAGCGTCCAGCGGGAGATAATAAAAAATTCACTGGTTTTATTTTTGGTAAAACATCGTATTTATTGTTTTGGGAAAATTTTATAGGTAGATTTAAGCCTCTGATTTTTTGGAGGCTTCTTTAGGGTGGTAATGATTAGTACTGAATTATATAAGAATTTATTATAAATAGTAATTCTTGTGCAATTATATGTTCGTAAAAGTGCGATATTATTCAAAAATTCGGGCTTTTTAAAAATGTAGATAAAGAAAAAAACAATGCATTAGAAACTATCTGTTATTTATTTTCTGATTATTTTTTCAAAATCAACAATTTCTTTCAAATATCCTTTTTGCTATTATTAATTAATTTTAATTCACATAATAAATGTTTAAATTTGTAAAAAAAATAATTTGAAAAAAAACAGAGTAATGTTATAATTGACTAAGTGGAAATAAATGGAAATAAAAAGAAGAAAATTAAATATGCTATTAATAGGTGTTAAAAAATCTACAAGGTAATCTTAAAAATTAAATCAATTATAACGCAAATGGAAATCTATCCTTTAAATAAATTTGCTTCTATTTTAGAGGGGGGGGAGAGTTATATAAGAGGGTTTCAAAAGATGGAAGCAATTTAAGAAAAAAGGGGGGGGGTTTTTATTATAAAAACAAGGGGGCAGAGTTGAATGCAGAAAAGGTTTAGAAATTACTTAGCAGTTTTACTAACTATACTTGTTTCACTTTTTGCTTTTAGTCCAGCAATTGCATTTGCTGCAAATACAGATGTAAATGGGACTTCGTCAAGGAATAGTCAATTAAAACAAATCTCTAAAAATAAAATTAAATCAGAAGTCAATAAGGCTTTTGAAGATGATGAGTTTGTTGAAGTTTTAATTGAGATGAATAAACAAGTTAACACTAAAATAGCTTCTGAAAAAGCTACTAAGAAGTTATCATCAAAAGCTACACCTTATCAAACAAAAATTGCTAAAAGATTCGCTGTAGTTGATGCGTTAAAATCAACAGCAAAAATGACTCAAAAAGATCTTTTAGATTATTTAGAAAAGCAACAAAATATAGGAAAAGTTAAAGAATTCAAGAGTTTCTATATTGTTAATATGGTATATGTAAAAACAACTAAAGAAGTTGTTGAAGAATTATCATATAGAACTGAAATTAAATCTATAAACTTAAATAATAAGATTGAAATGGATTGGCCAACAATATCAAAGACTAACAACATTAAGACCAACAACATAAATAGTGACGACTCTATTGAGTGGGGTCTAAAAAACATTGAAGTACCAGCAGTTTGGGATACTTATGGAATTTATGGTGATGGTGTTGTAGTTGGTGTTATTGACACAGGTTTTGAGTGGGAACATGAAGCTTTACAATCAAAGTGGAGAGGTTTTAACCCTGATGACCCTGCTAATCCTACTACAGAAGGAAACTGGTTTGATGCTGTAAATGGACAAGAAATGCCATATGATATAGCAGAAATACCACATGGAAGTCACGTTACTGGAACAATATTAGGACAAGACCCAGATGGAGAAAATAAAATTGGGGTTGCTCCAAATGCACAATTTATTACAGCTAAAGCCTTTACTAAAGATGGTGGAGAAGATGCATGGCTAATAGCTGCAGGTGAATGGATGTTAGCACCTAATGGTGATCCATCACTAGCTCCTGATATTATTAACAACTCATGGGGTGGAGACCCTGGATTAAATGAATGGTACAGACCTATGGTTGAAGCTTGGAGGCATGCAGGGATACTACCAGTATTTTCAGCAGGAAATGAACCAAATGGTGTTCCAGCTCCTCCAGCATCAGTTGAAGCACCATCAAACTACCCAGAGTGTTTTGCAGTAGGTGCGACTAATGTAAATAATGAAAGAGGAAGTTTCTCACGTCGTGGACCTGGTCCTTATGATGGAGATCTTAAACCTGATGTTGCTGCACCAGGAGTAAATGTTCGTTCTTCAGTTCCAGGTGGATACGAAGATGGATGGAATGGAACATCAATGGCGTCACCACACGTATCTGGACTAGCTGCATTACTGCTTTCTGCAAATGCATCATTAACACCAGATGAATTAGAAGAAATCATGGCGGAAACAGCAACACCAATAACAGACGATGATTATGCAGAAGCACCTAACTATGGTTATGGACATGGAATAATTAATGCTTTTAATGCAGTATCATCTATAGCTTCTGGTCTTGGAGTTATTAAAGGTAATGTGTTAAGAGATGGTAGCGATGTTCAAGAGCCTACTATTTTAAATCATGTACAACTTAAGGATCAATATACAGGATTTAACGCTGAAGTAGAGATAGAAGTTGAAGATGATATAGCAATAACAAATGTTGAATTACTACTAAAAGTAGATGGAAATCCATATTGGATGATCATTCCTTTAAATATAACTTCTGGTGATCATAAAAAAGGAGTTTATGGAGGGAAAATCCCTGGAGGTTTAGTACAAGAACCTGGATTCCAATACAAAATAAAAGTAAGTGATTATGGAAATAACTCAGTAGAAACAGATGTATATGATGTAAATGTAAAATTTGGAGAAAAACCAGATGAATATTCAACTGATTTCTCTGAAGAACCAAGTGATTGGTTAATAATGAATGGAGAGTGGCAGTGGGGCGAGCCTACAACTGGACCAGAAATTGAAGATGGAAATAAATTAGTTGCTACAAATTTACATGCTGATTATTCAAATAATAAGGATAGTATGTTTGTTACTCCTCCTCTAGACTTAAGAGATAAAGAATATGCAGCATTAACTTTAAAACACTGGTTTAAAATAGCTGACACTTATGACAAAGCTAGAGTTGCTATAACAAATGATCTTGGGGAAAATTGGGAAACAGTTTATGAATTCACTGAAGGTGCAACAGAATGGAAAGATTTATATGTGAACTTAGCAGACTATGCAAAATCACCTGAACCAGTATTTGTAGCCTTTGTCTTCCAATCTAGTTTATATGGTGCAGCAGAAGGATGGTATTTAGATGATGTGAACTTACTTGGTGAAGATAATATAGCACCTCAAACACCTACAAACTTACAAGCAGAAGCTACAACAGTAGGTATAAATTTAAGTTGGGATAAATCTGATGATGTTGATATAGAAAAATATGAAATATATCGTTCAACAACAGCTTCAGGAATGTCTCTTGAACTAATGGGAGAGTCACAAACTACATCATATGTTGACTCAACTATAGAAGATGGAGAAGCATATAAGTATTCAGTTAAAGCTTTTGACTATGCTGGAAATGTAAGTGAAGCATCAGATGAAGTTATAATTGCTGCTCCAAGCATAGTAATATTATACTCATATGATTTCGAAGAAAATACAGAAGGATGGACTTCAGGTGGAGAGGAGAATTCTTGGGAGTGGGGTGTACCTACAGCAGGACCTGAAAGTGCTTTTTCTGGTGAAAAAGTTTGGGCAACTAACTTATCTGGCGATTATGAAAATTTTAGTGAGTGCTGGTTAGAGAGTCCTGAAATTGATTTAACAGAAGTTGAATCAGCAGACTTAGCATTCAAACAATGGATGATTACTGAAGCAGGATATGATACAGCATATGTTGAAATATCTACTGACAATGGTCAAACATGGGAGAAAGTGCTTGAGCAAGATGGTATAAAGGATTCATGGGATACAGTAGCTATTCCTCTAAGCAAGTATACAGGAAATACAGTTAATATAAGATTCCTTTTAGAAAGTGATAGCTTATATACTAAAAAAGGATGGTATGTTGATGATGTAACTATTTCAAGTACAACAAGTTCAGCTATTACACTTGAGACTTCATCTGATGTATCAAATAAAGTTTTAGAAGAAAACAAGCGTGAATATAAGGTTGATAAGAAGATCAATTATAGTACTGAAAAAGGTAACTATAAGGTTTATACAGATAATAAGACTAATGTTGTAAGAGGATTACCTGTTGATGCAGTTGTAACAGTTGTTGAATCAGGCAGAAGCATGCATGTAAATCCATTGAACGGATCTTATAGAATAATGCATCCTTCAAATAAAGAGGGGGAATCTTGGACAGTTCGTGTTGATGCTTATGGATATTATCCAGCAGAAGAACAAGTTCAATTGGAAGATAAGGGAGAAGTAATTAAAAACTTTGTTCTTGATAAAATACCAACAGGAACTATAAGTGGAACAATCCTTAATGAACGTACAGGCGAACCAGTTGTGGGAGCATATGTAAGAGTTATTAATGATGCTAAAGTAGTTCCAGTTATGACAGATGAAAATGGAAACTTCACATTAAGTGATGTTATTCAAGGAGATTGGACAGTAAAAGTAACTCATGGAGAATATTATGAAAAAGAAGTTCAAGTTCATGTAAATGGTAATGAAGCTACAGAAGTAACTGTTGAAATGAAGCCATTTATAGGATTCAGTGATGAGATTGCTTATGATGATGGAACAGATGAAAATGCATCAGTATTGAATGATGCAGGAAATGGTTTTGCTGTTAGAATGACACCTAATGGATCTACATTATTAAAAGGTGTAAACATTAAGTTATATGGTGAAGAATGGCCAACACCAGGTGGAAATGAATTCACAATGGCAGCATATGATTCTAAGGAAGATGGAACTCCAGGAAAAATGATATTCCAGACAGATATTATAGAAGGAATTAGAGGCGAATGGAACTATGTAGATTTATCAAAGTATGGTTTTACAACCAATAAAGATTTCTATCTAACTACAATTCAAACAAAACCAGGTACAGAATCACCAGGTGTTTGTACAGATACAAGTTCTTCAAATGGAAGAAGTTACATGTATGTTGCTGGTGGATTCAAACTAATGGAAGAAGATGATGGAAACGTAATGATGCGTGCTGTAGTTGAGTATTCTTTAGATTGTCCTTCAATCACAGTGCCAATTAATATGACTTATACAAATAATGATAAAGTAACTGTATCAGGTACAGTTAATACAGATAGCGAAGTAAAGGTATATGTAAATGGTGCTTTAGTGGAAACAGTACAAACTACTAATAAAGAATTCACTTCAGAAGTAGAATTAACTGAAGGAGAAAATAAAATTTATGTAACAGCTGAAATAGAATCAGGAGAAACTGATCCAAGTCAAACTATCGTAGTAATTAAGGACACAGTTAATCCTAAACTAAATATTGAAACTCCAGTTGATGGAACTGTAGTTAATAAAGAAGTTGTTACTGTAAAAGGTAACGTAGTAGATATTAATATAGCTGAGATCTTAGTAAATGGAGAAAGCGTTGAATTTAATAAAGATGGAACTTTCAAAACTAAGATTATAGTAAACGATGGAGAAAATGTTATAAAGATTCAAGCAGTTGACAAAGCTGGTAATAAAGAATCTAAAGAAGTAAAAGTTACAGTAAATAAAAATGCTCCAACTATTACTGATATCACTCCAGGTTCAGATGTAATTGTAAAAGCTGGTGATGAAGTTAAAGTTTCATTCCACAGTGATGCATTAGGGGCAACAGCATATTTCAATATTATTGCATCTAATAATATAAGTGTGAATTCAAATAATAATGGTATTCAAATGGTTGAAGTAGAACCAGGATTCTATGAAGGTTCTTGGGTAGTTCCAGAAGGTGTAGCATTAATTAATGGGGCTATAAAAGTTGAAATAACTGATGTTTCTGGTAACCATGCAGAAGAAATTGCACCGGGAACAATTACTACAGCTGATAATTTAAGTATTCCAATAGAAATATTAGGTTTAAACATTAAGCAACAATTTGGTGGAACGGTTGTAGAAGCTGAAATTAAGAATGTTAATAGAGTGACTCAAAGCCCAACATTAATAATCGTAGTATCTGACGATCAAAATAGAGTGGTTAATATTTCTACAGCTAACATTTCAGAATTATTACCAGGAAAATCAATTATACTTGGTTCAGGATTTAACAAACCTGAAAGTGGAACTTACACTGTAAGAGCACTTGTGTGGGATACAATTGAAAATATGGAATCTCTAGCAGAGCCGATGGAAAAACCATTTGTAATTGAGTAATAATTAGAAAGAGAAGGTTCATCCTTCTCTTTCTGTTTAAGATACTAAAATATTATTGGGGGAGGAATATTTATGAATTACAGAAAGGTGGCTTGTATAGCATTATCACTCTTAATTGGAAGTAGTGTGACAAGTTATGCTGATATACCCAAAGGTACAGTTGTTATTGATAATAAAGCATATGACTTACACTATATCAATCAAGAAGTAAATTTAAAAAACATATATAAACAGTATGTAAATGCTGTATCGGATATATATGTAAAAAGTAACAATGGAAAATGGTACAATAATTCTACTGGTAAGGAAATATCAAAGGAATTTATTCCACAAGTTACTTATATAGATGAAAGTGGTAAGGTGTCTGATTATTCACAAGAAGATGGTGTTGAGATAGAATTAGCAGCTGAAAATGTTAGTTTTATAAATGCTAATCAAGTAAAAATCCAATTTAATAAAAAAATGATGGAAGAATCAGTACTTAATAAAAGCAATTATAAAATTGGTGAAAAAGATTTAAGTGAAAATGATATTGTTGAATTTAAAGAAGATGGAAAGACAGTAATAATTACCTTAGAGAATAGTTTAGAAGGAAAAATTATTGATACTAGTATTTTTATTTCAGAAAAAATATTAGATATAAATAATAATCCTCTCAATAATAATTTTACCCGAAATATATTAGTAATCAATGATGGTGAAGCTCAACTTGATAAAGAAATTCATGAAGATATTAATATTATAGTAAATAACTTTAATTTAAACAATATTAATATCAATGGAGATATATATATAAATGCTGACAATGTAAAAGTGAATAAAATAATTTCAAGTGGAAAAATAATTATTAATGAAGGTGAAAATAGAAAAACTGAACTTTCAAATTCTGAATTTAAAAAAATAAATGTGTTATCTAATGGACAGGAGAGTATTATTTTAAATAGTATAAAAGCAGATACTTTATATTTAAACAGTAATGAGGCTGGCAGAATTACTGCTAAGGGAAGTACAAAAATCAGTAAGACAATAGTACAAAGTTCAGCAACATTAGATCTTATAAGTGGTTCTCTAGGTAAAGTAACAATTAATATTCATAAAGATAAAGGAAGTCAAAGTTTAGTAGAGTTTAAGGGTAAATTTAAAGATTCTATAATAATGGAATCTGGAGCAAGGCTTAATTTCTTGCAAGGAGCAGAGTGTAAGAAGCTAGATGTTAGACCATTTTTCAGAGATTCAGTAATAACTGTTGAAGGTACAGTGAAGAATATTGAAGTTAACAGAGAGTGCATCTTAAATATCTTGAAAAAAGCAAATATCACAAATGAAATACTTGTTAACTGTAAATCAAAAATAAATGGTGAAAAAGGTTCAAAAGTAAATAAATTAAATATTTCGCCAAACAACAATATAGATAAGATAAACATAGCAGGAGAATTTAAGCATATAGAAATAACAGAAGATGCTAATATAGAGTTTATTGAAAATACAGTTATTCATAAATTAGTTGCGTATAAAAATGTTATTTTAAATGGATATAAGACTGTAAAGATTAAAGAAATACAAGCAGATAAAGAAGTTGATATAAAGAAAGAAGATAACGCTAGAAATAAGGGGTTTAATTTACCGAATATTAAGCCTATTCAAAAGAATAGTAGTTCAACTTCAACAAACTCAGGAGGATCATCTTCTTCTAGTAATTCAGGAGGGTCATCTTCCAATAATTCAGGAGGCGGTGGAAACTCAGGTACTGTTTCCAATTCTAAGCCTGAAGCTAATAGTGTTACTATATCTGGGGAAGTTAAAGTAGGCCAACGGATAACTGGTAATTATCAATTCTATGACAAAAATAGTGATAATGAAGGAAATTCAATATTTAAATGGTATAGAGCAGATGATATGAATGGAACAAACAAGAGCAAAATATCCAATGAGAGTGGCAAAACTTATATACTAACTAATAGAGATGTAGGTAAATATATCTCCTTTGAAGTTACACCAGTAGCTACCAGTGGAGAAAAAACTGGAACTGCAGTAATGAGTAATTTTATTGGACCTGTTGAAGAAGTAGTTGTAGCAGATACAGAAAAACCAGTAATCACATTGAAGGGAAGTAAGACAATAAATCTAGAAGTAGGAGATGTATATGAAGAGGCTGGAGCAACAGCAGTTGATAATATAGACGGAAATATAACAGACAACATAGTAAGGACAATTACAAATCAACAAGGAAATCAAGTAGACAAAGTAGATACAACAAAAGCAGGGGAATATACAATCAGTTACAATGTAAGTGATGTAGCTAGCAACCAAGCTAACGAGGTAACAAGAACTGTAATAGTAAAAGAAAAAGAGGTACCTCAACAGGTATCAGTAGATATTCAAGTGGATGGTTATAAAGTCATAATAACAGTAGAAGGAGAGAACTTAAGTCACTTTGTAGAACTTAAAATTATTAATAAAGAAACAGGTGAATTAGAGTTTGCTGATACACGTACATCTGAAAACAATAGTGTTGTGTTTACAAAGACAATTGAAAAGGTAGGAGAATTTACAGCAGATATCAAACCATTTGATAAGGGAGATATAATTCAAAAAGACTTTAGAATTCAAGGGGAAGCTCCTGATCCAGATACAGAGAAACCTAAAATTAGCTTAAATGGTAAAAAAGAAATTGAGCTAGAATTTGGTGACATATACAATGAACCTGGAGCAACAGCAGTGGACAACAAAGACAGAGATATCACAGAGAATATTGTAGTGACAATAACAAATCAACAAGGTAATGAAGTTGATATAGTAGACACAACATCAGCAGGAGAATTCACAATTCATTACAATGTAACTGACCAAGCTGGAAACGTAGCTAATGAGGTTACAAGAACAGTTATCGTAAATGAAAAAGAAGTACCTGAACATGTAGGAGTAGGTATTGAAGTGTTTCGTTATAATGTTGCGATAACAGTAGTGGGAGAAAACTTAAGTAACTCTGTAGAAATTACAATCATTAATAAAGAAACAGGTGAAGTAGTGTTAGCAGATACACGTACACCTGAAAATGATAGAGTAGTGTTCACAGAGAGAATCGACAAGGTAGGAAAATATATAGTAGATATAAAACCATTTGATAATGAATATACAATTCAAGGAGAGTTTACAATTCAAGGTGAAAATCAAGGGGTAGTAGATATAAGAAGACCAATAATCACAATGAATGGAAGTGAAGTGGTAGAACTCGAAGTAGGAGATCCATATGTAGATGCGGGAGCAACAGCTGAAGATGATAGAGACGGAGATGTCACAGACAATATTATAGTGACAATAAAAGATCAACAAGGAAATGAAGTTAATGCAGTAGACACATCATCACCAGGAGAATTCAGAATTCATTACAATGTATTTGACCAATCTAGAAATCCAGCAGAAGAGGTAACAAGAACAGTTATAGTAAATGAAAAAGAAGTGCCTCAAGAAGATCCTGTAACAATAGAAGTTGATGGATATAACGTTAAGATAACAATAGAAGGAGAAAGTCTTAAACATTCAGCATCTCTAATAATAATCAATAAAGAAACTGGTGTGAAAGAAGATATACAAGAAAAAGTTCCTGTTGGAAATAAAGTAGTCTTTGAAAGAAGAATTCAAAAAAAAGGTGAATTTACAGCAATCATAAAAGCATTTACAAATGGAGATATAATAGAAAAAGATTTTAGTATAAATGAATAAAGATATTTGTTATTTATACAAAAATGATAGTGAAATTCAAGCCTCTGCTTTTGTAGAGGCTTCTTTTTATAGTATAATAAGTCTATAAATGAAATATCAGGAGATGGGGTTATGGAGACAAGGGATACGATACTTTTTGAGGGAACGCTTTTTTTATATATTTTAGGGAGTACCATTGACGATAGCTTAGTTGGAATTGAATATAAAGTTTATGCGTTATTGGCATACATAATAATAAAATTAATATATTATCATTTTGAGCATAGAGTAATTAAGAGTTTATTGTTAATAGGGATAAATATTTATATTTTCATAGTTGCATCCACGCTGCAATTTAACATGATACTTGTTATTGCATCTATAAATGTGATGCAATTATCAAAAAATATAAGCAATGGAAATAGATTTATAATAACTTTTTTAATAACACTGGTAAGTTGTACTCTGTTCAAAATTAAGATATTTGTGATGTTGTTCTTCTGGATACTTAGCTATGGAGCTATTGTATTTATTGAGAGCAAAAATAAGAGGATAATAACTGGGAAGAGTAAAATAATTGAGCTTGAAGAGGAGAGATATGCTCTTGGTAAAAATCAATCAAAATTCGTGGAACGTGAGAAGACTATAAAGATCATAACACAGATGGATGAGAGGAACAGGATATCACAGAATATCCATGATACTATAGGCCATACACTTGCAGGTTCACTGATGCAGCTACAGGCGCTTAAGATAATGATTACTGAAGAAAGTCAGAAGGATATACTAAATAGGGTAATAAATGAATTAAAAAATGGTATGGATGAGACGCGAAAGGTTCTTAAAAAGATAAAACCTGATAATAACGAGAATGGATTAAATGCTCTTAAGAAGATGTGTATGAAGCTTGAAGATAATGAGCTTGAGATTATATTGAAATATAATTGTCACGAGGATATACCCATACATTACTGGAACATAATAAATACAAATATAAAGGAAGCGTTCACTAATTTATTGAAATATTCAGATGCATCAAAGGTGAATATTACATTTGAAGAAATGAATAAGTTCATAAAAATTGAGGTAAAAGATAACGGAAAAGGTTGTAAAAATATTAAAAAGGGTATGGGAATTAGAGGAATAGAAGAGAGAGTAGGGATTATAGGTGGAAAGCTTATAACCCACGGAGATTGTGGATTCTCCCTTATTCAGATAATACCGAAGGAGATGAAAAATGAATAAAATAAAGGTTTTAATATGTGATGATGATACCTTAATAAGGGATGCCTTGAAGATTATATTAAGTGCAGGGGGAGAAATCGAAGTTGTGGACACTGCGGTTAATGGAGAAGATGGAGTAAATAAGGCAATTAGAAATGAAGTTGATGTGGTGTTGCTTGATATAAGGATGCCAGTTATGAATGGTGTTGAAGCTTGTAAGGAGATTAAAGATAAGACAAATAGTCGAGTACTTGTATTAACAACATTTGACGAGGATGAATACATAGTACAAGCTATTAAGAATGGTGCTTCTGGTTATATGTTAAAGAGTAGTGACCCTAAGGAGATAATAGATGCAATAAAAATAATAAACAATGGTAATACATATATGCAGGGCGATATTATGGATAAACTCAGGGAGAATATATTCCAAAATAATTCCTCAAAGAAGTTAGAGAATTTTACTGAGAGAGAGAAGCAGATAATTGAACTGATATCAGAAGGACTGAGTAACAAGGAAATATCACAGAAAATATTTATTTCAGAAGGTACAGTTAAGAATTATATAACATCAATATTGAACAAGACCAATTTAAAACATCGAACACAAATAGCAATCTGGTACTTGAAGTGAGGCACTCAAAATGCCCAATCTCGGCGTCATTTCACCTCACTGTGCTGCTCATGTACCAATTCGTACACTCCGCTGCTCGTTCGGCTCATTCCTTGATCTTGAACATTTTGAGCACCTCACTTTCTAAAGGTCAAGAAGTGTTCTAAATAATGAGATTGAAAAGGCTCAATATCAAAGGATATGACTTTAGTCATGTCCTTTTTATTACTTTCTGTACTTAATTTCAAGAAGCATTTTCCATATAATAAAATTATAGATATACTACATTGAAATAAAATATAAGATATTCAGATGAATGAAGAATATCAACAACATTTGTTCTTTATATATAAGGAGGGGTTATAAATGGCTATGATAGAGGTTAAAGGATTAATAAAAAAATTTAAGGATGTTACAGCATTAGACTGTGTTGATTTTTCTGTTAAAGAGGGAGAGATAATTGGATTATTGGGGCCTAATGGAGCCGGGAAATCTACGTTTATAAATATATTATGTGGACTTATAAGCAGTGATAAAGGAGAGGCTAAGATTTTTGGTAAAGATATTAATAAAGAGATTAGGAAGATAAAGGGTGATATTGGGGTTGTTCCGCAGGATATTGCTATATATGGAGATCTTACTGCGTACGAGAATGTTAAATTCTTTGCAAGTCTGTATGGGATAAGAGGTAAGAAGGCTCATGAGTGTGTTATGGAAGCTTTAAAATTTGTTGAACTTGATGATAAAGCTAAATTAAAGCCATCAACATTTTCAGGGGGAATGAAGAGAAGACTTAATATAGCATGTGCTATAGCTCACTCTCCAAAGCTTATATTTATGGATGAGCCAACTGTTGGAATTGATCCACAGTCAAGAAATCATATACTTCAATCAGTTAAGAAGCTTAATGAGAATGGGGTTACTGTAGTTTATACAAGTCACTACATGGAAGAGGTTGAAGAAATCTGTGAAAGAGTATTTATACTTGATCAAGGAAAAGTCATAGCACAGGGAAATAAAGAAGAATTAACAGCTCTTGTTACAGAATATAAAGAAATGAATATAGCAGTTGGATTTATTAATGAAGAAGATATAAAAGATATTGAAAACATTAAAGGCGTAGAAAATGTTAAGTTCAATGATAATGTAATATCCATTACTTCAGAAAAAGATAAGGATAATATGAATGAAATATTAGATTATTTAAGAGTAAAAGAAATAGAAATTAGAAGTATACAGATGAATGTTCCTAATCTTGAAACAGTTTTCTTAAGTTTAACTGGTAGAAAACTTAGAGATGATTAATGAGGAGGGGAAAGCATGAGAATTCTTAGTATTGCAATAAAAGATTTGAAAGAGATTGTTAGGGATAAAAGTGTTTTATTTATGATGATATTATTCCCCTTATTATTAATCTTGATTCTTGGGACAGCGCTTGGAGGAGCAAGTGTATCGGGAGGAAAAGATACTGTAATTAATACAAAAGCACTTTATTTCATAGAAAAAGAAGGGATTGCAGAAGAAGCTTTTAATTCCTTCAGTGAGAATATTGATAAAAAACTAATTGAGTTTGATGAAGTAAAAACTAAAGAAAAAGGAATTGAATTATTGTATAAGGGTAAATATCCAGCTCTTATAATAATTAATAGTGAGGAGAATAAAATTCAAGTTGTAAAATCACCTAAATTTGATTTTGAGGGAGATTTTGTAGAAGGATTAATTAGTTCATTTGCAGATAGCGCAAGTGTTGCTATGATAATGTACAAATATGATATAAATAGTATTAATGATATTAAAGAAGGAAAAAATTATTCGGATTATGTAACTGTAAAAGGAATTAAGGATGATAGTAAAGCACCAAGAGCTATTGATTATTATGGAATAACAATGTTAACTATGATAATAATGTATATGACCACAATGGCATCGGAGTATGTTTTACTTGAGAAAAAATTAGGAACAGAAAAAAGAATAAATATTACAAATACAACAGGAACAGAAATGTTCTTTGGGAAATTACTAGCTCAGGTAGTAACTGGTGTGATCCAAATTGCTCTGATAATGGGTGTAAGTTCTTTAGTTTATAAAGTGAACTATGGTGATGATTTAATAAGTGTTATATTAATTATTGCTTCTCAGGGAATTCTCATGATTGCAATAGGACTAGCAACAGGAATATTCACAAATCCAGACTCTCCAAGCGAAAGTATATTGAATATACTTATTCCTATATTAGTGTTCCTTGGAGGCGGGTATTTTCCAATAAATAATTTAGGAAGTAAGTTCTTAACAAACCTTGGAAATATAAGCCCAGTAAAGTGGATAAATCAATCCTTATTAGATGTAATATATGAAGGAAGTTATACTATGGTGAATAAGTTACTATTGATTAATGGAGCAGTAACTCTAATTTTACTAATAATAGTAGCACTGAAATTTAGACGAAGGGAGTGTAAATGATGAATATAATTAAAATGGCACTTAACTCTTTAAAACTAGCTTTCAGAGGAAAATTCTCTATATTTAGATATATTATATTACCCGTGATGACAGTGTATGTTTTAATAGGATTAGGAACTAAAACAAACGATAATGGTTTAAGAGTAAATATAATAGATAATGACAAAAGTTATTTATCACAATTATATATAGATGAGCTTGTAAATAACAACAATATAAAAGTTTACAGTGGAGATGAAGACACTACAAAATTATTGACTTCTGATAAAATAGATATTTCCTTGGAAATATCTAAAGGATTTCAGGAAGAAGCTTTAAGCGATGATTCTCCTAGCATAATAATAACATCTATAAAGGGAAGTGAAACATCCATATGGATTAAAGAATATAGTAATAATCTAATTGAATTATTTAAAAATCTATCGAAAATTTCAGGAGAAGATACAAAGGAATTTGAGAATCTTTATGATGAATATAGTAAAGATAAAATTAAAGTAGAAAATTCAATTATAAATTATAAAGGTAATGTTGTAGAAGCTACAGGATTAGCTATGGGAATTCTAATAATGTTTATAATGTTCAATTGCATTGGAAATACTTCTAGAATACTGAGAGAGAAGTATAACAAGACATATTATAGGATAAGGACAGCACCAGTAAGTTCTTTTGAATATATTATGGGAAATGTATTATTTAATATTATATTACTTTTCATTCAATTAACACTTGTGCTAATAGTTATATTTAAGATACAAAAAGCGGATTTAGGAATTAACCCATGGATATTATTTACTTCCATCATGAGCTTTGGATTAAGTGCAATAGGAATAGGAATGTTGATTGTTGCATTCTCTGATAGACATGGTATATCTGGAATAGCAGTGCCAGTAATAGTTACACCAACCTGTATGTTGAGCGGATGTTTTTTCTCAGTTGAACTAATGCCTGACTTTATGAAGAAAATATCATACTTCTTCCCTCAGCGATGGGCGTTAAATGCAATTAAAACAGCACAACTAGGAAGTAGTGATATAGAGGTATATATATCTATATTGGTAACTTTGGCGTTCGCAGCCGTATTCTTCCTGATTTCATCTTTGAAAATGAGAAGGAGCAAGGCGATACAAAACCATGTTTAATTCTTTAGAGTTTATAACAAAGTAAATTTATGATATACTACGTAAGGATGATTTTTACTTGAGGAGGAGAATTTATGGCACGTTTAAGAAAAAAATGGTGGGCAAGAGATGCCATGGAAAGCAGTGGAATATTTATTCAAGATATGTATGACCACAAAGGAAAATGGAATGAAGTATTCGGAAACGATAATGATATATATTTAGAACTTGGTTGCGGAAGAGGGGATTTCGTTGTTGAAACAGCTGCCCAGAATCCAGATAAAAACTATATAGCAGTTGACCTTCAAGATGGGGTATTATGCTACCTTTCAAGAAAATGTACAGAGAGGAATCTTAAAAATGTAAGATTCATGGCTCTTAATATAATGCTAATAAAAGATATTTTTGCACAGGATGAGATTAAGCGAATATACCTAAACTTCTCAACACCTTGGCCAAAGACAAAACACAATAAGAGAAGATTATCACACCCTAAATTCCTTGAGCTTTATGCAGAGTTCTTAGCTCCAAAGAGTGAAATATGGCTTAAAAGTGATGACAAGCCTTTCTTCGTAGACTCAGCATACTATTTCAAGGATTCAGGATATCAGTTAAGATATTTAACTTATGATCTTCATAATAGTATATACTCGGATAAGAGTGTAAGAACTGAATATGAGACGAAGTTCTCAGCAATGGGGAAGAAGATAAACTTCCTAATAGCAAGAATGAAATAAATTTTAGGTGGTTGAGAAAAGTCCAATCTCGGCGTCACTAAGGCTCTCTGTGCTGCTCATGTACCAAATACGTACACTGCGCTGCTCGTTCACCTTGTTCCTTGACCTTGAACTTTTTCAACACCTAAAATACTGAGTAAAATAAAATTTTAATGAGAGATAAAGAAGACTTCTGCCTATGTGACAGAAGTCTTTAATTTTTTTCATGACTTAATGGCATAATGGGAGTATAATGTAATAGTAATTAGATTGAAGTCGAGGGGGAAGTGGCATGAAACTATTCGAAGAAACGTTAAGAGAAATCTACCCTGGAGATAAGGACGCTGAGAAAAAAGCGTGGGATAGACTTAATGGACTTACGAAACCTATTGGAAGCTTGGGCGAACTTGAGGATATAGCTGCTAAGTTTGCTGGTATAACTGGTAAGGTATTTAATGAGATAGAGAAGAAAAATATAGTTATAATGTGTGGAGATAATGGTGTTGTTGAGGAAGGGGTAAGTTCCTGCCCTCAAGATCTTACGTATATAGTTACTAATAACTTCACAAGAGGAATAACAGGTGTTAATGTCCTGGCAAAATTCTATAAATCGGATATAACTGTGGTTGATGTTGGTGTTAAGAAGAAGATAGATAATCCTAAGGTTATAGATAAGAGGGTCATGGAAGGGACTAATAATATTGTAAAAGGACCTGCAATGACAAGAGAACAGTGTATAGAAGCTATAGAGGCTGGAATAGATATAGTTGAAAAATTAGTTAAGAGTGGATATAGTATTCTTGGAACTGGAGAGATGGGTATTGGTAACACAACGACTAGTGCTGCTATTATTAGTGCTATCACAGGTCTTTCAGTGGAGAAAACAGTTGGAAAAGGATCTGCCCTTACAGCAGAAGCTTTTGAGAATAAGAAGAAAGTTATACAAAAGGCACTTGATGTTAACAAGCCTAATGAAGAAGATATTATTGATGTTATATCAAAAGTTGGTGGACTTGATATTGCAGGATTATGTGGAGCCTTTTTAGGTGCGGCTAGATACAAAGTACCAATAGTAATCGATGGTATAATAGCTAGTGCAGCTGCATTATGTGCATATAAATTAAATAAAAACGTGAAGGATTATATGTTTCCATCTCATTTATCAGCGGAACCAGGTGCTATATATGTAATGAAAGAGATTGGACTTACACCAATGCTTAATCTTAGAATGAGATTAGGAGAAGGAAGTGGATGTCCTCTAGCATTTTCTATAATAGAGAGTGCCCTTTACACTATCAATAATATGGGGACATTTGATGATGCAAATATAGTTACAGATTATCTAATAGATTATGAAGGCAACAAGGTGATAAACTAATGAAATTGTATGTAGTGAGACATGGAGAGAGTGTAGGGAACGTTGAAAAGAGTTACCATGGCAGCGAAGAGATGGAACTCTCAGAAAAGGGTATTGCACAGGTAAGAGTTCTTAAGAAGAAACTAGATAATATAAAGTTTAGTAAGATATATGTTAGTGAGAGAAGTAGAGCAGCTCAGACTGCTTTACTCCTTGGATATACGCAGATTGAAGTTACTGAAAAACTCAATGAGCGAGGATTTGGAATATTTGAGGGACTGACATTTTCCCAAATAGAGGATGAATATCCACTTCAGTGTTCACATTGGCTGGAGGATTGGAGACACTATAGACCTGATAAGGGTGAGAGTCATAGCGATATTGCAAAGAGAGTGTTTGAGTTTATGGACACATTACTTGCAAATGAAAAGGATGATGTTTTACTTATAACCCATGCTGGGGTAATGAGGATGATATATTGTTATGTGATGGATAAGAGAGAAGAGTTATTCTGGAAATTTTCATGTGATAATTGCGATATGGCAGTAATAAAATATGAACATGGTAATTTATTTCTTGATAGCATAGAGAAGATTGAGGGGAGATGAAAAAATGAGTAAGATAACCTTAGTCACAGGAGGAAGTAGAAGCGGAAAGAGTACCTTTGCTGAAAGTTTATTTGAAGGAACGGATGATGTTCTTTATATAGCTACTGCTATAGTTACCGATAAGGAGATGGAGAACAGAATTCAAAGACATATAAAAGATAGAAATTCAAATTGGAATACATATGAAGGATTTAAAAATCTAGATAACATAATTAAAAGTACAGACAAGAAATATGTACTTCTAGATTGCGTAACTATTATGATGACAAATCTCCTCTTTGAGAAGGAGCGGGATTATGATAATATGCCAATGGAAGATGTAGATGGTATATTGGATGATATAAAATATGAATTTAAATTACTTATTGACAGTTGCAGAGAACATGATAAAGAACTTGTCATGGTAACAAATGAAGTGGGAAGTGGAATTGTACCTGAATATAAGATTAGCAGAATTTTTAGAGATATAGCAGGGTGGGTAAATCAATACATAGCAAAACACAGTGATGAGGTTTATATTGTTGCCTGCGGACTGCCATTAAAATTAAAGTAGGAGGACAACAATGGGGAACTTCTGGAATAACATTCAACTTTATTTTCAATTTTTAACAAGAGTACCTATTAACAAGAATCTTAATTGTGAAGAGAAGAATTTCAGGAATGGAATCTTTGCATTTGTTATAGTAGGGGGATTTTTGGGCATAATAAATTATGGAATACTATTAATATTTAAGAATACACTCCCATCTATTGTAATTGCAGGATTCTTGGTTTTAATACCAATAATGTTGACCGGTGGAATGCAGATGGACGGTATTGGAGATACATGTGATGGTTTCTTTGCATTTAAAGAAGGTGGCAAAGAGAGAAGAATTGAGATAATGAAGGACAGCAATGTTGGTACTTTTGCTGTTATAGCAATAATATGGGATATGGGAATGAAGTTGGTACTTCTAAATGAGCTCATAGTCATGCATAAGTACTGGGGAGTATTTATGTATATGGTTCTGTCCCGCCTTGGAGTTATGTTCAGTGCTAAAATTGCAGTAAGAGCCAAGGAGCATGGAACAGGAAATCTATATATTGAAAACTGCACAGGTAAAGGTATAGCTATAGCTGTGATTATAACTTGTGGATTGGCTACTATATGTGGTGCCCTTGTAGAAACAGTAATAATAATACCTGTTATATTATTTGTAGTATGGATTTTCAATAGCTATTGTAATAAGAAAATAGGTGGACAGACTGGAGATACACTAGGAGCTACAAATGAGATATGTGAGCTTGTGGCATTGATTGTCATGGTTGCTCTTGCATTATAAGGTTTTTGAATATGGAGGATATAAATGAAAAGATGTGTATTATTCATGTTGTTTGCAATAATAATATCAACTATGAAAGTAACTGTGGTCTTTGGGGAAGATTACAATAGACTTGTTTCACCGCATATGTTTAGCGATGTAGATGGGGTGAAATTTAAGTTTAATACACAAGTAGAAGTAGACAAATACACAAATGAACTGAAGAGGGTTTTTAACTCTTTTAATAACTGTGGAGATATAAAGGTGAGAAGTGAGAAGGGGATAAAAAATATTCTCCTTGTTGGAGCGGATAAGGATGAGTATAACTTCTCAAGATCAGATACAATGATGTTGATGACTGTAAACTCCAAGAAGAATACTATAAAATTAACTTCTATAATGAGAGATACATATGTATATATAAAGGGGCATGGATATGAGAAGATAAATCATTCATATGCATATGGAGGTATAAAGTTACTGAAAGATACCATACAAAATAATTTTAAGGTTAAGATAGATAACTATGCAATTGTAGATTTTGAAGGATTCGCTTCTATAGTTGAAGTATTCGACGGGGTAGAAATGGAGATAACTGATGAGGAAAAAGAGGTTATCGAGAAATATTACGGAGAGATTGACCGTACTGAAGATGAGGGATATAACCTTAATGGTGAACAGGCATTATATTATTGTAGAATCAGAGCAATTGGACAGGGTAGTTACGGAAGAGTGGAAAGACAGAAGAAATTCTTAAAGCAGCTACTGAAGCAGGCCCAAAATATTGAACTGACAAAGATTCCAAAGTTTATAACAGAGGTATATAAATATACTTCAACAGATATGGGATTAATAGATACAGTTAAAATTGGAGTTGATTTTCTCCAAGGTGCAGGTAATGAACTTGAACAGTACAGAATCCCTCTTGATGATTATAGTGAAGGGGTTATGGTTAGCAAGCAGAAAGGCTGGGTAATCAAGATAGATAGAAGGAAAACTATAGAGTATCTTCATGAGAAGATTTTTGAGTAATAATACTAAATAAGCTAAATATAAAGAAAAATCGTACGAAAATAATATTAACAAGATGATTTATACTATCTGATAAGGGGTTTTTTTATGGTATTTTTAGCTGGGTTTATATTGGGAGGAATAGTAGGATTTTTTTTAGCAGTACTTATGGTTGCAAGTAAAGAAAAATAAGCTCAAAAGAGATTGCAAATAATCTCTTTTGAGTTTTTTTATTTTTAGAAAAAGAAAGGAAGAAAAAAACATGGAAATAAATGTTAAAATATGGTAATATTTAATAAAGTGAGAGAATAGGAGAGATAACTTATGTTGATTGTTGAGAATAATCCAAAATCAGTAGGAGCGGAAGCATATAGAACCCTTAGAACAAATATACAATTTTCATCTTTAGATAATGATATTAAGAGTATATTGGTTACAAGTGCATATCCAGGAGATGGCAAAACTACAACCCTTAGTAATCTTGCAATTGCATTTGCACAGACAGGTAAAAAGGTTATAGTGATTGATGGAGATTTAAGGAAGCCTAGAATACATAGATCATTTGAAGTTTCAAACATAAATGGAGTTTCTGATGTTCTTGTAGGTAAAATTGATATAGGTGATGCAATAAAAGAGTACAATGAAAACTTACATATTATAACCTGTGGAACTGTACCTCCAAATCCAGCAGAGATGGCAGGGTCTAAAGCAATGGAGAAGTTGATAGAAGAGTTAAGCCTGAGATATGATTATGTGCTTATAGATAGCCCACCGATATTGCCTGTAACAGATGCACAAGTGTTATCTACACTTGTTGATGGGACAATCCTTGTAGCTGCTAGCAGCCAAAGTGAAAAGCAGGGTATAAAGAAAGCATATGAATCCTTGGTTAAGGTGAATGGAAATCTAATAGGTACTGTGATGACGAAGGTTAAGAATAAGTCGAAAAAACATTATGGATACTATGCCTATTATGGTGAGGAAGAACATATTACTGCCAGTACAAATGCAAGTATTGAAGCATAGGCATTCAATTATTAAGACAGAAAACAGAGAGAAAACAATATATTGTAATTTGTCAAAAAACTCAATCTCTTTGAGTTTTTTTGTTTTTAAATAGCTTTTTTTATCATTACAAACATAAAATAATTAAAATTTAAAATGATTGTAGAAATAGAAGATATTGTGATATAATGAGTTATCAAAATAGTGAAAAAGACTCCAAAGGAGGGTTAAAATGGGAGAAGAAGTGACTTTAGATTTAAAAGAATTATTTTTTGTCTTAAAGAAGAGAAGCAAATTGATAATTGCTGTGACATTAGGGGCTACTCTGCTAAGTGCAATGGTTAGTTTCTTTTTTTTGAGTAAAGTATATCAATCATCTAGTAGTATAGTTATTGGAACAGTTAAATCTACAAATAATCCAAGCTATGAGTATAATGATGTTATGATGTATCAGAAGCTTATAAAGACCTTTGCTGAGATTGCAAAAGCAGAAGATACAGCTGAAGAGGCTATAAAGGAACATGCAATAATGGGTAAAGATGAGAATGAACTCATGTTAGCAGAAGATTTTGTAAAGATGTTGAGTGTTTCCCCACAGTCGGATACTCAGATAATAAACATTAAAATTGAGAATAAGGATCCTGAGAAAGCTGCCAAGATGGTGAATGCTCTCAGTGAGAGTTTTATAGAGAGGGTAACAGAGACATTTCCTGAGGTGAATATAGATGTGATTAATGTAGCAAAAATTCCAGAAAAACCTATTAAACCTAACAAAAAATTGAATGTTGCAATAGCATTCCTTTTAGGATTAATGGTATCTGTTGGAATATGTTTCTTATTAGAATATATGGATACTTCATTTAAAACAGAGGAACAAGTTGAGAAAATATTAGGACTACCTGTTATAGGTGGAATACCAAAGCATGATATTGATGGGTAAGTAAGGAGGGGAGATTTTGTTAATCTTAGAGAAAAAACCAAAGTCAATTATTTCAGAAGCCTATAGGACTTTGAGAACAAATATACAATTCTCCAAGTTTGATGGGGAATTAAAAACAATATTGGTCACAAGCTCTGGCCCTGGAGAGGGAAAGTCAAGTACAGCTTGTAATCTTGCTATGGCATTTGCTCAAGGTGGGAAGAATGTTCTTTTAGTTGATTCTGATCTTAGAAAACCAACAGTACATAAGAAATTCAAAGTATTAAATAAAGTTGGACTTAGTAATTGTCTTATAAATGGAATGGAGCCAAATAAAGTTGTAATAAAGTATAGAGATAATCTTGATATTATAACAAGTGGAACAATACCACCGAATCCTGCTGAGATGGTAGCTTCCGATAAGATGAGAAAGTTCCTTGAGGACGTAAAGAAAGAATATGATTATATTATAATAGATTCACCGCCTCTTTTACCTGTAACTGATGCACAGATATTATCAACTGAGGCTGATGGAACGGTTCTTGTAGTTGCAGCTGGAGAGAGTCATAAAGAGGCATGTATTAAAGCTAAGGATCTTCTTCTGAAAGTTGATGCTACAATCTTAGGGGTTGTTATGTCTAAGATAGATGAAAATTCAGGGTATGGATACGGTAGTAAGTATTATTATTACTATGGTAATGATAATAATATATCTAAATCTCAAAAGCTAATAACGAGGAATGCATAGATGGTTGACTTGCATTGCCACATTATACCAGGAATTGATGATGGGGCGAAGGATATTGAAGAATCACTGAAGATGCTCAGAGATGCTGAAGATGACGGTTTAAGAGAAGTAATAGCGACTCCTCATTTTATGAGGAGTCGTTTTGAGGTTCCATATGAACAGGTAGTTGAAAAGGTGAAAAAGCTGAATGAAACATGCCAGGAAGAAAATATAAATATAAAGATTTATCCAGGGCAGGAGATATATCTTAACAGAAATACTCTTGATGATTATGAAAAAGGGGTATTAGGGGGATTGAATGATTCAAACTATTATCTCTTTGAGATGAATCTGATGAAATTTGATAAGGGAATACCAGATATATTATATGAACTATCACTACATGGGATAACTCCAATAATAGCTCACCCTGAAAGATATAGATATATAATTGAAGATATAGAACGTATAAATCGATTAATACATGAGGGGTGTTTATTTCAGTTAAATGTAGGAAGCATTGACGGAGTATTTGGAAAAAAAGCAAAGAAGTGTGCTGAAGAACTCCTTAATAGAGGGGTATATGACTTTGTAGGAAGTGATGGCCACGGCATAGAGACAAGAAAGGCGATTTTAAGGAAGACTATAGTAGAACAGAAAAAGAAGAATATGGAGAAGATGCTATACCTTGCAGAGAATAATAGAGATTTCTTAAAGGGAGAATTCAAACCTACTAAGAAAAAACTTATAACAACAAAAGGTAAATTGTTTTCTATGTTCTATGGAAAGGGTATATAGATTTTAGGATCAAGGGCGAAAGCCCTTTTTTTATACGGATTTTTAACCTTAAGAAAAAAGACTAAATTATGCGAATTTTACGAATATGTTAGAAGTATAATTCATATATGAAATAAAGCTAAATTTTCCATGTATCTTGTTGAGGTTTTAATTTGATTATAAATAGAATTAAAGTGATGAAAGCTTGGAAATGTAGGGATGGGGGGTAAATATAATTTTTACCTTATAAAAATTAATATAAGATTCAAAAGGATAATACAAAATATATGCTTTATAGTTAAAAAATTCAATGTAAAAGTTGTCGGGAAATGGCACACGAAAATCGCTCATGTCATATTTACTAAACTTAGCGATAGTGGTAGAATAAACCATGGAAATAATACATTAATAAGATATATTATTCCCATTTTTTGAAATATAATTTAGCAAATAAATGTAAGATAAAAGGTACATAAAGGTGAAAAGTTAATATATGGAATATATATTCTGTGGCTGATTTACAATTTATGGTAATAATAGTATAATAATACATATAAATTGTAAATTGAGGTGGAATAATTATCATGAAAAGGGCAATGAATCTATTTATAGTATCTTTATTAATCTTTTGTGGATTAGCTAAAACAATTCATATTTGCGGTAGACCCGTAATAGGTGATTATGAGAAAGCGGTGGATATAGAAAAAAATCTTGAGAGTATGGAGAAGTTGGTCCATGAGAGGGAAAAGAATAAAAAGCTGAGTAATATGAAGATAAAAAGTGAGAAAGGAATAACTAATATTCTTTTAGTAGGTGTGGATAACAGAGAGTCCAGAAGAAATGGGCGGTCAGACGCCATGATGATACTTACGCTGGATCAGAATAAGGATAAGATGAAAATAACTTCACTAATGAGAGATACATATGTATACATAGAAGGACATGGTAAAGAGAAGCTTAATCATTCATATGCCTACGGTGGCATTAATCTCCTAAAAAAGACTGTGGAGAACACATTCAAGGTGAAGATGGACCACTATGTAATAGTGGATTTTCAGGATTTTGAGAAGATTGTTGATTTGCTTGGTGGGGTTGATGTGTATGTGGATGAGGAAGAAATAGGTTGGATTAAAAAAAGATTTATAAGTGAGAATAAGAAGATGCGAGAGTTAGGCGAACCAGGAGAAATGATGTTGAATGGTGAAGAAACTTTAGCATACAGCAGAATAAGGTTCACTTCAAGTGGAAGTTACGGAAGAACTGAGAGACATAGAGAAGTACTGAACTCAATAAAAAATAAAACGAGTAAATTATCTTTCTTTAAATATCCCAAACTTATAGGGACAGTGGTTAATAGTGTAACAACTGATATGAAGTTAGGTGATATTTTAGATTATGGATATTGGTATTCTAAGAATTTACATATGGATATGGAAACACTTCAGATACCAGTTACAGAATTCAGTGAAGGCGGCATTATAAATAAAGAAAAAGGCTGGGTTTTGCAAATGGATATAGAAAAAAATATTGAGGTATTGAAAAAATTCGTTTTCAATAGTAAATAAATATAATAATAAATTTTAAATAGTTTAGGAATTAGTTTATGGATAGGTTATAGGGGGACATGTGATGTTAGAGGTGAAATATCAAGATAGTTATATGTTAGAAAGTGAATTGATAAAGAGTAATTATTATCATTTTTTAAAAAGAGTCATAGACATTATTGGAGCATTAGCAGGGATAATTATAATGTTTATTCCCTGTTTAATTGTTAGTTTACTAATAAAGAAAGATGGTGGTCCTATATTCTTTATTCAAAGAAGAGTTGGTCAGAACGGGAAAGAATTTAATATGTACAAGTTTCGCTCAATGTGCATGAATGCTGAAGAACTATTAGACAAGCTTAAAGAAAAAAATGAGATGGATGGACCTATGTTTAAGATTAAAGATGATCCGAGAATAACTAAAGTAGGGAAGTTTATTAGAAAAACCAGTATAGATGAACTTCCGCAGTTATTAAATATACTAAAGGGTGATATGTCTATAGTGGGTCCAAGACCAAGTCTTCCTAAAGAAGTAGCAGAGTTTACAGATTTTCAGAAACTGAGACTTGTAGCAAAGCCAGGATTAACATGTTATTGGCAGGTTAGAGGAAGAAATGATATTGGGTTTGAAGAATGGATGGAAATGGATGTTCAGTATTGTATGGATAGAACAATATTGTTAGACATTATTCTTATTTTTAAGACTGTTAATGTGTTGTTTGGAGATAGTAGTGCTAGTTGATATAAAGAAGAGATAAGGAGCTTTTGGGTAGACTAAAAAAGGAATTATTTAAGTGAACTAATAAAATTAGATAATGGATAAAAGGGGAAAGAACATGAGTAAAATAAAGGTAATGTCCATATTTGGAACAAGACCGGAAGCTATTAAGATGGCTCCATTGGTTAAAGAATTAGAAAAGTGTGAGGCTATTGATTCAAAAGTATGTGTTACAGCACAACATAGGGAAATGTTAGATCAGGTTTTGGATTTGTTTGGTGTTAAGCCTGATTATGATTTAGATATTATGAAAGAAAGACAGAGTTTGAGTGGAATTACAACAAGAGTTGTAAAAGGGTTAGAAGAAATATTTGAAAAAGAGAAACCAGATTTAGTTTTAGTACATGGTGATACAACTACAACATTTGCTGGATCATTGGCAGCATTTTATCAAAAAATTAAAGTAGGACATGTTGAAGCTGGATTAAGAACAGGAGATAAGTATTTTCCTTATCCAGAAGAGATGAATAGAAAGCTAACAGGTGCTATAACTGATTTACATTTTGCACCTACAAAAGGTTCTAAGAAGAATTTATTGAATGAGGGTGTAGAAAACACAGATATATTTGTAACTGGAAACACTGTTATTGATGCTATGAAAACAACTGTTGAGAATGAATATAAATTTGAAACAGATGAATTAAATAAATTAGATTATGATAATAAAAAAGTTATAATGATAACTGCTCATAGAAGAGAAAATTGGGGAGAGGGAATAGAGAATATTTGCAAAGCGATTAAGCAAATAGTAGAAGATAATAAAGATGTAGAAGTGGTGTATTTAGTACACTTAAATCCAGTTGTTAGAGATGTGGTGTATAAGTACTTAGAAAATATTGATAGAGTTCATTTGTTACCACCACTAGATACTAAAGAAACACATAATTTAATGAATAAGAGTTATATGATTATGACTGATTCAGGAGGACTTCAGGAAGAAGCACCTCATTTAGGAAAGCCAGTATTAGTATTAAGAAATGTTACTGAGAGACCTGAAGCAGTAGAAGCTGGTACTGTTAGATTATTAGGAACTAATTTTAATAATATAGTTGATAATGCTGAAGTACTAATTAATAATGCAAAATTATATAAGAAAATGAGCAATGCTATTAATCCTTATGGTGATGGAAAAGCTTCAGAAAGAATAGTACAAGCTATATTAAATAAGTTTGGAATTCAAAATGTTGTATTAGAAGAATTTAATTAATACTCTAGGGGGATAAGAAAAATGAAAGCAACGATATGTGTTGTAGGATTAGGATACATTGGATTGCCAACTTCAGCTATGTTTGCATCACATGGTCATGAAGTTATTGGTGTAGATGTAAATAATGAAGTTATTGAACAATTAAATAGAGGAAAAATAATTATTGAAGAACCTTATTTAGATATATTAGTTCAAGCAGCAGTAACATCAGGAAATTTAAAAGCTCAATTAGAACCATGTGAGGCAGATGCATTTATAATTGCAGTACCAACTCCAATTACAAAGGATAAAAAGGCAGATATGAAATATGTAAAAGCTGCTACCGAATCAATAGTTCCTTATATTAAAAAAGGAAATGTAGTTATTTTAGAGTCTACTTCACCAACAGGTACAACTGAAGGGATTATGAAGCCAATACTTGAGAGAAGCGGTTTAAAGATAGGAGAAGATTTATATTTAGGACATTCTCCAGAAAGAGTATTGCCTGGGCAAATTTTAATGGAACTTGTTAATAATAATAGAATTATAGGTGGGATAAATAAAGAATCAGCACAGAAAATTAAGGAGTTATATAACACATTTGTAAAAGGTGAGATGTATCTTACTACTGCTACTACTGCAGAAATGTGCAAAATGATGGAGAATACATATAGAGATGTAAACATAGCACTTGCAAATGAACTTGCTAAAATTTCTGAGAATATAGGAATAAATGCTTGGGAAGTTATTGATCTTTGTAATAAGCACCCAAGGGTTAATTTACACCAACCTGGACCAGGGGTAGGAGGACATTGTTTAGCTGTTGATCCATGGTTTATTGTTGAAAAAGTTCCTGAGTTAGCTAAAATAATAAAATTATCTAGAGAAACAAATGACTCAATGCCACATTACATATTTGATAAAATAGAAAGTCTTTTAAAAGATGTTAAAGGTAAAAAGAAAGTTACTATTTTAGGTATAACTTATAAGCCAAATATAGATGATATGAGAGAGAGTCCTATAGTTGAATTAATCGAACTACTAGAAAAAGCTAATTATGATATTTCTGTTGTAGACCCATATGTTAAAGAATACAAATATCTAGAAAATGATATTAGAAAAGCTTGTAATGGAAGTGATTTAATATTTTTAGGAGTAAATCATAATGAGTTTAAGGTGCTTCCGTTTGAAGATATAGGGAGAGAGATGAGAGGGAATGCTGTTCTAGATAGCAGGAATTATTTGAATAAGAAGATGTGTGAAGAAAGTAATTTAATATATGAATTGTTAGGTCAAGGAAAAGTTATACATACTGAAGTATTAGAAGAAGTCGCAGCTGCTGTTGAATAGCTATAAAAAGTATAAATAAAGTGTCTGTACTATAATGATTGAGTTAGTTTATATTTAGCAACGATACTTTGTTTTTAGTTAATAAGAATGTTGGATATTTAATTTTACGTATTTTATGAAAGATATTTATATGTGTTAAACTACATGTAAATATCTTTCATAATTAATGTAATTATTTTAGATAGTATTTATATTCTATAACGGAGGAGCAATATGATATATATAAATAAAGAGTATAAAGTGAATAATATAGATAGATTAATTTTTTTATTGATGGCAATTACACCTGTTATAGATATACTAAACGGTATAGTAGTATACAATTTAAAATTGAATTCAATAGTTAGTCCAGGACAGTTAATTAGATCTTTATTATTGATTATTATAACAATTCTTTGCATAAAACAATCAAGTAAAAATATTTTGGTTATTTCACTTATTATTGTGACTTTTCTTTTTCAACAATACATATTTTCAATAAATTACAACGTTAGTCTTATCAAGGAAATAGCATTTGCTACTAAAATATTATTTAATGTTTTCTTATTAATATTTCTAAATAATTATTTTAAACTGAAAAAAATTGAAGAGAATAAATTAATAGAAAGTATTTTAATCGGAGGAGCATTAGTATCTGGAACAATAGTAATAACAAAAATTTTAGGTATAGGTGTAGGTTCATATGGAGATGTTGGACATAAGGGTATATTTATGGAATTAAATAGTGTTACAGCTGTTTTAATAATGTGTATTCCTATAACATTATATAAAATAATTTATGAAAAGAAAAAAATGTATTATATTTTGCTTTATTTATTTATGGCTATTTCACTAATCATACTTGGTACAAAAGCAGGAATTGCTGGATTAGTAATTATAACAAGTTATTATGTTATTTTTGGAATTAAAGGAAAGTACAAATATATTAAAAATATGTGTATGATTATACTTTTGGCAATAATGATGTTTTTGTTTTATAAGATATATTATTCAACTTATATGAATACAATTTTTTTGAGATATAGTCATTTTTATAACAAAACAGATATCCCTACATTCCTGTTAAGTGGCAGAAATATTTTAGCTAGTATAGCATTTCAGTTTTGGAAAAGTAAATGGTACCATTTAATCGTCGGTGTTGGGTTTGTAAGAGGTTCAGAATGGATAAATTCTTTCATTTTTGGACATGGAATGATTGAAATGGACTTACTTGATCTTATATATTTTTATGGTATACCTTTAGCATTACCATTAATAATTAAGTTAACTAGTTTAACTATTAAAGCAAGCTTTATGTTAATCAAATCGTGCTCAATGGTTCAAAAAAGTTTATTTATTTCATTGATTATTGGTTTTACTATTTCATTTCTAGGAGGACACGTTATTTTAAGTCCTTTAGCAGGTACATATTTTGTGACTATAGTTGCTTATACAAATAATTTGTTAAGGAGAAAAAAAAATGAAAAAGAAGATCTGTATAATTGCTCCTAATATAAATCTAAAAGGAGGAATAGCTACAGTAATAAGAGAATATAAGCAATCTCATATATTAAAAGAATTTGATTTGAAATATGTATCTACTTACAGTAATAACAGATTAATTGAATTTTCAAAGGGACTTTATCATTATATGAAAATGCTAGTTAAAAAACAAATAGACTTAGTTCATGTGCATACTGCATCAAAGGGAAGTTTTTATAGAAAAAGTATATTTGTAAATATTACTCCAAAGAACATACCTGTGATTTTACATATTCATGGTGGTGGATTTATAGAATTCTATGATACAGCACCTATCATTATAAAAAAAAGAGTTCAAAAAGTTATTAAAAGATCAGATAAAATTATAGTTTTATCTGAAAAATTTAAGAATGAATTAATTGATAGATTTGATATTGATAATATTAAAATTGTTAAAGTTATAAATGGGATTAAATTAAATAATGAAAAAATTAAATTAGAAGATAAAAAATTACAAGTGATTTATTTAGGAAAACTAACCAAAAACAAAGGCATATATGATTTATTACAAATAATACCCAAGATTCATGCAAAATATCCTGAAGTGAAATTTATTATAGCAGGAGATGGGGATATAGATAAAGTAAAAGAAATAGTTATTAGTGAGGAGATTAATAATTGTACTCAAGTTGTTGGGTGGATTGATGGTGAGACCAAGAAGAAGTTCTTAATTGAAAGTAGTATTTTGGTAATGCCTTCTTACTTTGAAGCTTTTGGAATTTCTATTGTTGAGGCTATGGATTATGGAATGGCTGTTGTAGCAACTAAAGTAGGGGGAATACCTGAAATTATTCAACCGAATAAAAATGGACTACTATTTGAAAGTGGTGACTTAAAGGAGTTTTCTCAAGCACTAGAAAAATATATTTCTGATAATAAGGCCAGAGCTAAAGTTCAAAAAAATAATTTAGTAGCAGTAGAACAATATGATATAAACAATGTAATAAATCAAATAAAGGAAATTTATTTGACTATATAAATTTTATATGACTAGTGAAGGTGAATTTATGAAAGCAATGAAAACAACGATATTAATGGTAATTATAACAATAATAGGAATTTTATTGGGGTTTATTAGAGAGAGTGTTACTGTTGGGGTTTTAGGAGCAGGATGGCAAGCTGATAGCTTCATTTATAGTGTTATGTTTCCTACCATGATTTTTGCTTCAATTGGAGGTGTTATATCTTCTATTTTTATGCCAATCTACACTTCTATTAGAATAAATGAATCTTTAACAGATGCAAATAAGTTTGCAAGTAACTTTATTTGTATTATAACAATAATTGTAATAATCTTAATTTTTATAGGAGAGATATTTACAAAAAATATTGTTATGGTATTAGCTCCGGGATTTTCTGGAGATGGCTTAGAATTAACTTCTAAATTAATAAGAATAATTTTGCCTACAATGATTTTAATGACATCAGTATATGTTTCTGTTGGAATTTTATCATCTTTTAAGGATATTATTTTAAATGCTGCTATATCTATCCCGATACACCTGATGGTTATTCTAAGCTTATTATTAATATACCCTAGGTATGGTATGTATGACACGATGATAATAATTGCATTTGGAAGCGTGTTGCAGTTTCTTATGTTTATTCCAAAATTGAGAAAAAAAGGTTTTGTTTTTTCAATAAGCTTTGACTTTAAAAATAAACATATAAAAGAAGCTGTGTATATGATAGGTCCTATGATCATAGGAACAATGGCAATTCAAGTAAATATGATGGTGGATAGGGGAATAGCATCAACTATAGGAGATGGGGTTTTAACTACTGTTAATTTAGCAAATAAATTAAATATGGCAAGCTACAATTCAATAGCATTTATAATAATAATGATGATATTTCCAGTATTATCAGAACAAGTAGCTCATAAAGATATGAAACAATTTAGTAAAACATTAACAAAATCAATTAGTATAATAATATCAATTATGTTGCCTATAACTATAATACTAAATTTTTTTAGATATGATATTATTAATTTGTTATTTGGATATGGTAAATTCACGAAACAAGATGTTATGATATCTGCTAATATACTTAGTTTTTATTCACTTGGACTTTGCTTTTTAGGTATAAGGGACATACTGAATAGAGCTTTTTATTCGTTCAAAGATACGAAAACTTCTATGAAAAATGGTGTCCTAGCTGTAGGTCTAAATATTGTATTAAGCATAATTTTTTCTAAAATAATAGGTGCAAAAGGATTAGCATTAGGTACTTCAGTTTCAACAATTTTTGTTTCTATTTTACTCATAAGAAGTATGAAGAAAAAGGTTGTTGAATTTAAAATAAGAGATTTTATTTTAAATTCTTTCAAAGTTATTATTGCAGGATCAATTTTATGTTGTTCATTAGTGGTATTACAAAATTTAACAATAGAATTAGGGATGTTGCCTAATTCTAAATTACATAGTTTGTTTTATTTATTAGTTAATGTTTTAGTAAGTTTAAGTATATATTTTATAGCTTTGATTTTGTTAAAACTTGATGTATTAGATAATATAAGTGGAAAAATCATGTTGAAATTTAGAGGAAATAGAGAAAAAGTTCGAGAGCGTTAATGTTATATGTTTTTACAGAATGCCTATTTTTCGTAACTAAGCGTATCACAAATTATTTTTTATTATACAATATTATAATACCATATGAGACTGAGATAGGAAAAGGAACTAAATTTGGTTATGATGGAATGGGTGCGGTAATCCACAAGAATGTAGTTATTGGGAATGAATGTTTTAAGTCATAAAGTTACTATGAGTGGTGAAAATAGTAATAAAATAGTGCCTAGTATTAGCGAAAATGTTATTATTTGTGCAAGGGCAAAAGTTATAGGGCCAATAACAATAGGAACTGTAAGTATAGTTTTAAAAGTATACCAGATAATGATGTTGTGGATAATTATAGAAGAAAAGTAAGGATTAAAGCTGTTTAGTTGAGGTGAATTACTATGAGAATTGAAAAATGTAAGTGGAAAAATAATGCGGATAGTCCTGTGTTACTTATGATTGATGATTTTGCTAATACATGGATTGATGAGAATAATAATGAAAAACTTGCTCTTGGTGAAGATTGGGGTCATTTTGGTAGAGAAAAAAATTCAATGTGGGATGTACTTGAAAAAAATATTTTTAATATCTTTCCTGAAGTGAGCACAACATTATTTACTGTGGTTGGTGAAAGAGAGCCTATTTTAAAGAATAATAATAAAAAAATATATTCAAAAAGTATTTTAGAGGATGAAAAATTTGTTCGATTTTTAAATGATATTAATAAAAAGAAAAATGTAGAGATAGCATATCATGGATTGACACATGGTGTTGCTGGAGAAACACGATTTGATTTTAAAGAGGAATGGGAAACTTTTGGTTCATTGAACCAAGCAATTGAAACTATTGAAAAAGGCAAGGAAATGTTATATAAGGCAATAGGTGAGTATCCTAAAGGGGGGAAGTATTGTGGGTATAAATTTAACCAATATTCTGATGAATCTATATCAAAAACTGGGTTTTTATGGTGGTGTAGACACTGGGATGCTGCTTTAGAAGAAAATATAACCAATAAAAATTTTAATTACGAATTAGAGACTTTTCATGATGTTATTGATATCCCTTCTACAATTGATGGATCTTTTTATAGTTTAAAAAATCATAAGAAAATATTTACTAAAAAGTATGCAAAGTCAATATTAGAAAAGATAAAAAAACGAAAATCAATAGAATTTCTATTGGATGAGAGAGTTAGTAATAAGCAAATTATAAGTATACAAGAACATAGTTCGCCGTTAAGAGCTGATAATAGAATACAATATCCTAATATTATTAGTGATTTAGAGAACTTACAATATATATTCGCTTATTTAAAAAAATATAATCTTTGGTATGCAACAGGAACTGAAATTGCGGAGTACTATTACATATATTGTAAAACTCATATCAAACTTAAAAATGAAAATACTTTTATTATTAATACAGAAGAGGATTTAGAGGGAAGAGAATTGACTATTAAAATAAATAGAAATACTCAGTCTCAATTTTTGAGCGTAACAATCAAAAATCAAAAATTTATATTGAATAAAAGTAATGGATATTATATGGGAGATATTAAAATATATAATGATTTTCCCTATGTAATTGAGGAGGGGTAGATTGAAAAAAATAGTTAAAAAAGTAATGAAGTTTTTAATCAGAAAGTTATATATAAAAAATGATATTTTAATATTAAAAAAAAAATCTCACCAACCTTTAGAAAGTAAAATAAAGAATCTCAATATAAAACTCCTAGATAAAAATGAAGTATTAACATTACCTAATAGAAAAGCACAAATATTATTAAGCGATTTACAAAGGGGTAATCAAATTTATGGTATTTTAATAGATGGGAAAGTAGTACATTATTCATGTATATCGCTTAATAGTCAAAAAATTGGAGAAATAAATAGAATATTTAATATTCCTCAAAATGGAGTATATATTTATAATTGTTTTACTTTAGAAGAATATCGAGGTAAAAATTTATATTATAATATGTTATCATATTTAGATTTTAAATTTCGGTATTTAAACAAATTTATAGTGGTATCAACTAAAAATACAATTTCTCATCATGTGATAAAAAAGATAGGATTCAATGAAATTGCATATTTTAAATATAGAAAAATTTTAAATATGCATAAGTTAAATGAGGTAAAAATGTGTGATGAAATAAAAGATAAATTAGAAATTATTAAGTAAATGAATTTAATAATTAGATTTAAAAGTAAGTGAGGAAAGGTTATGCAATTAAAAATTATTACAGATTTTAATGAACTGCAAAGTTATAGTGATGACTGGGAAGAATTAGTAAGTAATATAGAATCATCTGAAATATTCTACACATGGGATTGGACAAAGGTATTCTTACAACATATGATTGAAGAAAAAGCAAAACTTTTTGTAGTTATGGTTTTTGAAAGAAAAAAAGTAATAGGATTAGCTCCATTGCTTATAAAAGAAAGAAAGATTGGTTTTATTAAAGCTAAGGTGCTAGAACCAATAGTAAGTAAAACTGCAGATTATTGTGATTTTTATTTTCATAAAAATTATAATCACTATCAATTATTAAAAAAAATTTTTGGAGAAATTTATTCTAATAAAGATAAGTGGGATTTTATGGAGTTGAAAAATTTTAATACTAGAAGTAATATTGTGAATTTGATAAATGAAGTTATTACAAAATCTTTTAAAGGTACATGCTATTCTGAACAAAGTGTAATTACACCATATTTGCTATATGAACAAATAGAAAGTAAAATGAATAAAAAGCAAATAAAGGATATTGAAAGAAGAGAAAGAAACCTAAGAAAAGAAAAAAAAATTGAAGTATGCATTAATGAAAAAATGAATAAAAATGTTTGGGAAAAGTTCATCAATTTACACAAAAAAAAATGGAAACAAAGTATTTTTCATAATGCTAAATATATCAAATTTTACGAAACTTTGATACCAATTTTGTATGAGAAACAGCTACTAGATTTTTCATATCTAAAAATTGATGAAGATGTAGCAGCAATTCATTTTGGATTCAAAACACAAAATAAAAATTATTATTATATACCTATTTATGATCCGAAATACGCTAACACTGGAGCTGGATATATACTTTTGAAATATCTAATTGAGAATTATAAGGACAACAAATCAGAGTTTGATTTCTTAAGAGGTAATGAAAAGTATAAATTTGATTGGACTGATTCTGTTCATATGAATTACAATTTCTACATTATAAATAACAATAGTAAAACTTGGTATTTTAACAGATATATTAAACTAAAGATGTGGGCAAAAGGGAATAGCCATATTCGTAAATTATTAAGAAAATAATTTTTAAGAAGGTGAGAAGTATGTATTTATATGGGATTAAAAATAAATTATTGAAAGAAGGGCGCAAATTTAAATTAATTTCTAAGACATTAGAAGAAAGCCAATATTATTCAAAACAAGAACTACAGAATTATCAAGACAAACATCTGAGAAAGATTATAAGTCATTCTTATAATAATGTTCCATATTACAAGAATTTATTTGACCAAATTAAACTTAAGCCTTCTGATATAAGCACACAGGAGGATTTATGGAAAGTTCCTATATTAACTAAAAAAGATGTAAAAGAGAATTTTAAGCAATTAAAAGCTGTTAATGCTTCAAAGTTTTTATTAAATGAAGGACACACTAGTGGAACAACAGGAACACCAGCACATTTTTATAGAGATTTGTATTCTATAAATTTTGAAAATGCGATAGTATGGAGACAGTGGCAGTGGTCAAAAATAAATATAGGAGACAAAATGATAGTTTGTAGAGGAAATAAGGTTAAAATTAAAGAAGAAAAAAATATTTTTTGGGAACAAAACTTTATTCAAAAACAATTGTTTTTGTCATCTTATTACTTATCTGATAAAAACTTAAAATATTATGTACAAGCAATTAAAAAATATGGTCCTAGATCGTTGCAAGCATATCCTTCAACAGCATATGTTATTGCAAAGTATTTACAAAAAAATAATGATAAGATTAAACTTAATGCAGTATTTACATCATCAGAGCCCATTTATGAGTTTCAAAGAAGAATAATAGAAAAGTATTTTCAATGTAAAGTTTGGGATTTCTATGGGTTAGCAGAAAGAGTTGTGAGTGCATCCGAATGCAAATACCACAACGGTCTGCATATTAATGAAGAATATAGTGTGACTGAAATTATTGATGATAAAGGACAACAAGCGCAAGAAGGATTTTTAGTTGGTACAACCCTACATAATTATGCAATGCCATTGATTAGGTATGTTACTGATGATTATACCAGAATTAATAATAGAAAATGTTTATGTGGTAGAGAACATAGGATTATAGAGCCTATAGAAACTAGAAAAGAAGATATGATCATTACAAAAAGTGGGGGTTTTGTAAGCCCGAGACTTATTTCGACTGTTTTTAAAGAATTAAAATATATTTCGAAGTCACAAGTAATACAGCATGATTTTGATAAATTTGAAATAAAAATAGTTCCAGAACAAGGCTTTGATAACAGAGAAACAAGTAGAGTGATAAAAGGATTTGAGGAAATATTTCAAGATAAAATTGATATAAATATAAACTTAGTAGAAGATATCGCTAGAACTAAAAATGGAAAATTTAAAAGAATTATTTCTAATGTAGTTAAAGGAAGAGTATAAAATGAGTAAATTAAAATGGCTTTATTGTAGATTAAAAGCTATGTCATTGGGTGAAATCTTATATCGATTCCATGAAAAATATAAAAAAATAATGTATAAAAAGACATATTCTACTTCTAAGTCAGTTTTAGAAGTAAATAAAATGAAAATAACAACTTTTGAAGATATCGATAAAAGAATAGAAAATATTTTTCAAGTATTAGAAGTAGAAAAACATAAATTCAAATCAGACATTAGCATTTATGGAGATAGTTTATTGAAATATCAAAAAATAAATTGGCATAAAGGAAATAATGGTAGAGAATGGCCTAGTGAGAAAAGTTGCTTTGATATATCTTTTAAAAATAGAGAAGACATAGGAGAAATAAGATATACATGGGAAGTAAATAGATTTTTATTTCTTCCAGGTTTGGCTATTCAATACAATTGTGGCGGAGATAAAAAAGTATACGATACTTTAAAGAACCAATTTTACAGTTGGATTGATGAAAATCCTTTTCTAAAAGGTGTAAATTGGGCGTCACCAATGGAAATTGCTTTACGCTCATACCAATTGCTTATTACTTATTCTCAAATTAAGGATAAAATGGACAAGCAATTTAAAGAAGATATACTTTCAACAATAATAACTTCTATAAATTATGTTGCGCATAATTTCTCAAGATTTTCTTCAGCTAATAATCATTTAATTGTTGAAGCTGCTATTACATCAATAGTTGGATATTGTGTAGAACCAGTATATGCTCAAAACTGGTTTGAAAAAGGTTATAATGTTTTAAAGAAAGAAATACCACTTCAAGTTTATGAAGATGGGGTTAACAAAGAACAATCAATGCATTATCATGCTTTTGTATTAGATATAATGATGCAATATAATATTTTCTTAAAGAAGATAGAAAGAGAAGTATTACATGAAGAAATAATTTTTAAAATGGCTGAATTTATAGGATATTTATATAAAAATAGTAACAATATTGATTTTGGTGATAGTGATGATGCTAAAATACTAGATTTGGATGGAAGAGACAAGAACTATTACGAGTACGTTTTACAATTAGCTTCTGTATATTACAAAAAAAAATTAATTTTTATAAATGAACCTTTAATAGAGGTACAGTTTTTATTAGGATATTTATTTGATAAAATCGAAAATGAGCCTTATGAGTATAGGAAATTTAAAGTATATGAGAAAGGTGGATATTCTATTATTAATGCTAAAAGTAATTTCTTACTTTTTGATTCAGGTGCTTTAGGGTTTGGAAGTATAGCTGCTCATGGACATGCGGATGCTTTATCTTTAGTCTATAGTCATAACAAAGAATCAGTATTTGTGGATTCGGGTACATATATATATAATATTCAATCAAAATGGAGAGATTATTTTAGGCTGACATCTAATCACAATACTTTAACTACAGAAAAAAATCAATCAAATATACAAGGCCCATTTTTATGGTCACAAAAAGCAAATGTCGAATTAGTGGATTATGGAGAAGATTCTAATCTGATTTATTTGTATGGTAAACATGATGGTTATAAACCTAATATACATCATCGTGCTATAAGTTACATGAAAGATGAAGAAATAATAATAGTTGAAGATGAATTTAAGGGAAAGGGAATTTTGAACTATATTTTAGATAGTAATTTAACCTTAGAAAAAATAAATAAAAATTTAGTTAAAATCAATGTTGGTGATGGAATATATTTCTATTGTTCTAAACCATATAAGATTGTTGAAAAATGGATATCTAAATCATTTTTACATAAAGAGAAAACCATTGGAATCCAGGTAGAAAATGATTTTTATGTAGAAAAAAAAGTATATTCTATAATTTCTACAAAGCCTGTTATTTTTAAAGACAATAAATTTAAATATAATAAAAAAAATTATACCTATTGCAGTTATAAAAATGTTAGAGGTGACAATTATGAAAAACATTAAAATGTTCGATTGTGATGTAGCTTCATTAACAATGAAAGAAACAGTACAACAAATAGAAGAATATATTAAGAAAAGACAGATAGTGCAACATGTTGTTATAAATGCTGGCAAAGTTGTGACTATGCAAAACAATAAAAATTTGAAAACAATTATACAACAATGTCCTATTATAAATGCAGACGGTCAATCTATAGTGTGGGCATCCAAATTTTTAAAAAAATCATTACCTGAAAGAGTTGCTGGAATAGATTTAATGAAAAATTTAATAGAATTATCTAGTGAGAAAGGGTATAGAATATACTTTTTTGGAGCAAAACAAGATGTTGTTGAAAAAGTAGTACAAATATATAAGGAAAAATATCCTAATTTACAAGTAGCTGGATATAGAAATGGATATTTTACTGATGAAGATAATGAGGAAATTATTAGTGAAATGAAAGAGACAAAGGCGGATATTTTATTTGTAGCATTTAGTTCACCAAAAAAGGAATTTTGGTTAAACGAAAATATAAATAAGATAGGAATACCATTTTGTATGGGAGTAGGGGGAAGTTTTGATGTAGTTTCAGGAATAACTAAAAGAGCACCAGTTTGGATGCAAAAAATTGGTTTGGAATGGTTCTATAGATTTGTCCAAGAGCCAAAGAGAATGTGGAAGAGATATTTAGTAGGCAATACTAAATTTATATACTATGTTTTTAAAGAAAAATTTAGTAGCAACCCAGAAATTAATTCATGACGGTATCCAATTTATATAGCAAACTCAGTCAGGCAAGAAATCCCATGGAACTATCCTCAGGGACAATGCCATCAACTTTAGCAACCAGAAAATGAAGTTATGTTGTCATCTATTTTCTGGAATAACCGCTGAGGTATAAATGTTCCTAGATAAGGTGAAATTTCAAGTAGGATATTTTACCCAAGTAAAAAAAAACGAGCGGTCAAAGGATAGATGGAAAGAGTAGGGAAGATAGCTAGAGAGATAAGAGCGCGGAAACAAGAAAGTAAGGGAATAAAGTTGAAATTGATTTTAAAAGACCCGAAAGTGCGAGTAAATCTAAGATTTTAAAAGGCATATTAAATGATGAAGAGACTATGTCTTGTTTTATATTTAGAGTAGTGGAGTATACTCGATTGGATAGACACATGAAGAATGTATAATATATACATGAAAAGGAGATGTTTATCAAATGAGTAAAATAAGAAGTTTTTCAGTACAATGTAAACAAGAAATAAAAAGAGTTCATGAAGAACCGGTGGGACTTATGGTGCACTCAGAATTAAAACTCAACTTAAGAAGTGTGGCATAATCCGTGAAAATAATATGAGGTGATATTATGAAAACAAGGTTATTTATTTGGACAATAGTATTCTTCTTTGTATTTTTACAGCGAGGTAATGCAATGGTTGATTATAATATTCAAATGAGACAAATAAAATCTGAGAATACAGCATGTGATAAGCACTATACTATAAGTAAAGCAGAAAATATAAAAATCAATGATGGAAGTAATGTTGAATCCAAATTATTTGAAAAAGTGAATTATGATTATAACTCGGATTTAGAAAAAAGAAACAAAAGTACAAAATCTAATTTTGATGAAAATATACTTAGAGATTTAGGGGAGAAAACTTACACTGTTGAAACAATTGTAGGTAATCCTATAACAGTCACTAATGGTACGTTAAAAGTCAATAATTCAACAACTTTAACAAACTATATTTACTCAAATAAGAATTTAAAGTTTAGCAATGGATACCCGTTAAAGAAAACAATAGAAGTAACAAACGAACTAGCAACAGTTTCTTCTAGTACAAATAGATTAAATCCTATTACAGTAAATTTAAAAGATGAATTTACATTGTTCCTAAATGGATTAAAGCCTAATTTTGATTCAAACGATACCACTGTTAAATATATTTTAAACTTTTACAGTGATACACAAGAGATTAGTGTTAGATTTAATAGTGGTAAAATTGATTTAGAATATAGAGCGAATGATATTTCAATAAAAGTATTAGCATTAGCAGGATTAACATGGGATGCTGGTGATGATATAAATATAGTTTTAACACAAAATGATAAAAAATTGACACTAGGTGCATGTGTTAATAATGACAAAAATAAAATAGTTACATCTAATATGATTTCTAAACCTTTACAAGATGATTATACTTTTATAATTTTAGATTATAAAGATAAAAATGTTAATTTGCAAGGCAATTCAGAGTATCAGAGCATTAGTATTTTTAATAGATACATTAAAGAAATTAAACCTATGTTAATAGAAAAAGATTTAGTTAATTATGATATTATTACAAGATTTGATACAAATATAGAGGGAACAGCAAATGAGGCTGATTGGAATGAAAAAATATGTGGTGAAGTATCGAATATTTTATATGAGCCTGATGACAGGTTAAGACCATATAAGATTGCAGTTGGAGGATATAATGGTGCATATAATAATAATTTGATTGGTAAAACAAGTTTTGCGTATTCTACTGATTTAAAAACATGGTCGTATGTTCCTGATTCTCCAGTAATAGATGTGTATACAGAAGACGGAACTTTGATTAAATTTAGAGATAAATATTTTTTTTATGCCGAAACAATACCTAATAGAAACATAAAGTTATGGGTTAGTGATGACTTCAAAAAATGGAATTATATTGGTAAGGTCGCCAGTCCTGACAAAGATCCATATTTAGTGGACTTACCAAGTGCCAAGGTTAGTAGTGGTTCTCCCACAGCTATAGTAAAAGATAATAAAGTGTACTTGTTTATAGAGTATGGGTATACTTCAAATTTAAATCACTCAAATAAAGTTTTAGTTAGTAAAGATGGTATTAATTTTAGGACATTAAGCACTGTACCCGATATTCTTAAAATGGAAAGTGTTTCTACTATTTTACCATATCCTGAATGGACAATTAATAACTTTGAAAGTATATGTGAAAAGGAAGGCAAATACTACGCTTGGGTAAGTATTACAAATAAAACAGTATCACCGAAGATATTTAGTATGTATGAAATGGTATCAACTGATTTAATTAATTGGGAGTTTACGGGTGCTAATTTCAAAGATAACTATGATTATATAAGTTTTGGATGTTTAAGCGACTCTTATGAAGTTATCGCAAATGGCAAATATACAGAAGGAAATTATAATAAATACGAAATTTTAGTAGTAAAAAGATATGAAGAATTACTGCCTGATGAGTTAAAAGTTAATAATGTTAATTTATTAGATAAAACATTTAATATTTCAACAGCTAATGGTGAAAAAAATGGGCAATGACAGATACTTCACTTTCTATAGTTGGAGAAAATGAAGTTCTATTAATGTATGATATTCCTAAAGATAACGGTGTAACTTGGTTTATGGGTATTAACACAGATTCAATATATAGAATAAGTTACAAGTCCAATGCAAATATTAAAGTAACGTTATATAAAGACAATAATAATACTATAGTTGATAAAGATATTATAGAGACTATTAATGTAATAGATTAATACACAACAGAAAAATTATAGTAAACTTAGTCAGGTAAGCAATCCTTCGTTAGGACCCTACAGGGCCGTGAACAGAATGTAAACAAAGGAGGAGGAAAATTTGGCATTGGCACAAATAAGCGGAGTAATTAGTGGGGAAAAGAGAAAGTGGAGTTGAAGTAAGGGAATATAGTTAAAATAGAGTGAAAAAGGCCCGTGAGGGCGACAAAAATCCAAAAGATTTAGAGGTATATTCTTGGTGGAGAGGATATACCTTTCTTCTATATTTAGAGTATTTACGGTAGATAAACTATTAGCGGAATAAAGTCTCCCTAATAGGGAATATGGTGAGTTTTTTACCATTTAGATAAAAAGGTTAAGAAAGTATCTTCCGAATATAAAAATAAAATTAGAAATATGGATTTTGAAACAATTGAGGGGTTTGCTATAGATATATTTATATACAAGAGTTAAAAGAAATAGTAACTTAATGTCTAACAAAAAACTTAAACTTAATATAGCAATAAAAAATTTGCTCTATTATATCTGAAAAGGTAATAATTTATGGACAAATTAGTAATATTATACTAAAATAGTGTTATGGATTAACAATAAATAAAACTATTTGTAATATTTAGTAGTTAATTAATCTTAAAAAGGAGGAAAAATATGAATTTAAGAAAGAAAATTACAACAGTAGCTGTATTACTTTTCTTGTTTATAGGCAATTCAGTAATTGCTTTTGCCGAACCAAGTGAGGATGTAATAAAAGCATTAAAAGATGCTCATCTACCAGAGTCATATATCATTCAAGCTGAAAACTACTTGAAAAACAATGAACTTACAGAGAGCCAAGCAACTAGTATCAAAACTCAAATTACTAAGGCAGATGACATAATGAAGGCTGCTAACATTAAGGATGCTTCTGATTTAAATGAAGAGGACACTCAGAGGGTACTTGAAGCTATTAAGGATGCAGGAAAAGTTATTGATTTAGATATTAATGTTGCAAAAGAATCAAATGGTAATCTTTCAGTGGTAGCAAAGGATTCAACAGGTAGTGTTATTGCGAATTTTTCAACAGCAGAAGTTAAACAAACAGGAATAAACAATACTGTATTAGTTGTAGGTGGATTATTATTCTTAATGTCAGTAGGTTCTTTTTTTGTAATAAGAAAAAGAGTTACTGCATAAAGCAAACTGGAGGACCTTATGAGAAGAAAAGAAATCTCAGAGGGTAAATCACATAAAAGAAAAAGTTGGGGAATTCTATTTGGAATTCCCTTATTGCTTTTTATTAGTGGAATTGCCCTTATAACTATTGGAACATTCAATTATATGAAATATGCCTTTTTTTTGTCAAGAATTTTCATAGAGCATGATTATAAGCCCTCTACTGAATCAAGAATTTTGATGGAAGACAATAATAAGAACTCTAATCAATCTGGTAATACTCCTGAAGATGATAAAAAAATCTTCCCAGAATATGGTGAGGAGTTTGGAAATATAATTATTGAGTCAGCATCAATAGATTATCCAGTTATTAATGGAGATTCTGAAAAACAGCTTTTAATAGCAGTGGGGCACTATTTTGGATCAAGATATCCAGGTGAAAATGGTAATGTAGTTCTAGCTGGGCATAGAAACTCATTATTTAAGAATTTAGGAAAGGTAGAAGAAGGGGAGAAGGTTCTGTTTAATGCTAACTATGGTAAGTATGTTTACCAATATGAATATAGAGTTACAGATATAAAAATAGTTAAGGGTTACGATGAATCAATAATAGCTGCTACAGATAAGGAAAGACTTACTTTGTACACTTGTTATCCTTTTAATTATATAGGAAATGCACCAAAAAGATATGTAGTTATTTGTGAGTTAGTGAAAGGTACCCCTGTAGAAGAAATATTATTAAAAGAAGGGGGAGCTATTCTTGAAAAAACTAGTTGAAGTTTTTAAATTTTTAATAAGTATGATATTAATGTTCTGTTTTATGGCAATACTTGTGTCTATGTTTACAAGAAATGTATTGTTGAGTTCAGAATTTTATATAAATAATTTGGAAAAAAGCGATTATTTTCAATTATTGAGAAGTGAAATAGACTATGGTTTTAAGAATTACAGTATGGTCACTTCCATACCTGAGAGTGTTTTTGTACAATCAGTTAGTGATAAAGATATTAAGGATTTAACAATTAATAATATAGAAAATACTATGGAATATATAAAAGCATCCAGAGAATATGTAGATGTGAAGTTAGAAACAAAAGCTTTGGATGAAAATCTTCAAATTTTTATAAATAATTATGCTAAAGAAAATAACATGATAATAAATGAGGAATTGAAAAAGCAGATGGAAGTGGTTTCGAAAGAATCTTCTAATATTGTAAATAAACACTCTATTATTTTTGATTTAGCTTCAGTAATAAAATATAGGGAATTTCAAAAATTTAGAGAAGGGATATTTATAATATATGATAAATTCCTTCCTTTGATTATTACAACACTTATTTTAACTATCATTTTAATACTGGTAAATATAAAAACTCTATACTCATCACTTTTGTGGGTTGGAGGATGTTTTATCGCCTCATCACTGATGGTTATTGTTCCATCTATCATGGGATTATTATATAAAATACCATATAGATTTGGTGTTGGTAACGATTATTTAAAAGTAGCATTAAAGGAATTTGCATTAGGGTATATAAATTTTTTCCTTATGGTTGGAACTATATTTTTTATAACAGGAATTTTAATGCTTTTAATTTATTCAAAAGCGCATAGAAAAAAATATATTAATTCTGTTTAAAACAGAATTAATATATTTTTGATGATATCTACTTCATAATTATTTAATCCCTGGAATAAGGTTAAATATAGCTGCAATCATTATAGTAGGTGTTGAAAATGAGGGATATCATCAGATGTTTAGTTCTAATAAAGGGTGCTAGATATGTAATTAGAGGGATAATTGGGTTAATTAGAAAAGATAATATGGTCTTTTATTCTCTTGTAATCAGTTATAAAATTCATACAATCCCAATATTTATTGGAGGAGTTTTTGTTGCTTGGGTAATGTGGGAGAAGCTAAATTATGATAAGAGTATGGCTAGGGTGATATTAACGGGGATATTTATTGATATGATATTTGTAACTATATCAATAATATATATGGCATCACTCAATATAGTGGTAATTGCTAGTAGAAGGTTCTTAACTCAGATTTCATTCGTTTGCATATACCTTATAGTTGATTTGGTTGTGGTTGAAAAATTAAATGATATTAGATAATAAAAAGCTACATTCTAGACTTAAGAATGTGGCTTTTCCCATTTAATATCAAGATAAGTGAAGCATCTGGATAGTTTATTTTTTAAGAACTTTATATCATGGTAAATTTAGGGTATAATTTAAGGGGTGTATAAGAAAAATAATTAGGTTAGGGGGAATTATATTATGAATATATTAGTTTGTGGTGGTGCCGGATATATTGGAAGTCATATGGTAGCAGAACTTTTAGATAATGGTCATGAAGTTGTGATTTTGGACAATCTTCAAAAAGGACATAAAGAAGCAATCTTAGGTGGAAAATTATATGTTGGAGATATAAGAGATAGAGATATATTAGATAAGGTTTTTACTGAAAATAAAATTGAGGCTGTAATAGATTTTGCTGCTGATTCTCTTGTTGGTGAAAGTGTACAAGAACCACTTAAATATTTTAATAATAATCTAGGTGGAACAATTTCATTATTAGAAGCAATGAGAGATTATAAAGTTAAATATATAGTATTTTCTTCCACAGCAGCAACGTATGGAGAGCCAGAGAATATTCCTATTTTAGAACAAGATAGAACATTCCCTACAAATCCATATGGAGAATCTAAATTAGCAGTAGAGAAAATCCTAAAGTGGTGTGATAATGCCTATGGTATTAAATACACAGCATTAAGATATTTCAATGCAGCAGGTGCACATATAAGTGGAAAAATAGGCGAAGATCATAATCCAGAATCACATTTAATTCCTATAATACTTCAAGTTGCTTTAGGAAAGAGAGAAAAGATCTTTATGTTTGGAGATGATTATAACACTGAGGATGGAACTTGTGTTAGAGATTATATACATGTAACAGATTTAGCAAACGCACATCTTCTAGCTTTAGAAAGATTAATGAAGGGTGAAGATAGTGCAATATATAATTTAGGAAACGGAAAAGGCTTTTCTGTAAAACAAGTTATCGAAGCTGCTAGAAACGTTACAGGGCATACTATAAATGCAGAAATTGCACTAAGAAGAGCAGGGGATCCAGCAACACTTATTGCTTCAAGTGATAAAGCAAAGAAAGAATTAGGATGGGAACCTAAATATAATTCATTAGAAAACATAATTGAAACAGCATGGAACTGGCATAATAATCATCCTAATGGGTATTAAATAAAAGTTATGACATTTCAACTGAATTGTAACTCTATTTTTAGACATGTGAAAGAATATAGTCTAAAAATAGGGTTATATTTTTTATGATTACTTCCTAAAATGATTTCCTCACGGAATCTATTTTCAGGAACGTCCTGGGTTAAGAATTTTCTAAGCATCAGCTCACTAGTAAATCAACATAAAAAATAATATAATATATAAGTATATATTATATTTCACTAAGGAGGACCCTCGTATGCTAACTATACTAATACTAGCTGGAGGCAAAGGCAAAAGATTAGCGCCACTATCAACAGAAGAGAAGCCTAAGCAGTTCCTAAAGTTTAATAATGATAAATCTTTACTTCAGCAAACATTCAATAGAGCGGAAGGAATTGTTGGGAAAGAGAATGTTTTCGTAGTAACATGTCAGGACTATGAGGATGAGGTAAGATCACAGTTATGTAATATTAATTATGATAATATAATATTTGAACCACATAGTAGAAATACTGCACCTGCACTTCTTTTAGGGGTAATGAGGATTCGTGAGAAATATGAGGATGCTGCAGTATTGGTTATTCCATCTGATCACATTATTGATGATTCTCATAAATTTTATGAAGATATTAAGAACGGCCAGAGATACTTAGAGTATAACGATAAAGCTATCATTACCTTTGGCATAAAGCCTAATAGACCTGAGACAGCTTTTGGCTATATAAGATATAATCCACATAAATATAATGAAAGAATATATAAATGTGAAGAGTTTGTTGAGAAGCCTTCACTTGAAAGAGCAATAGAATATATAGATAAGGGTAACTATCTATGGAACAGCGGAATGTTCTTATTCAGAGGAGAGAATATAATAAGGTTATCTAAGAAGTTTTTACCTGATACATTTAAGGTTCTCACTGATATTTGTATGTATCAGGATCATGAGTATAACAAAATTCTAAAAGAGAAGTATATGCTAGTAGATAAGGTATCTATAGATTACGGAATTATGGAAAAGTATGATGAGATTTATGTGATTCTAAGTGAGTTTAAATGGGATGATCTGGGGTCTTTCGAGGCTTTACGAAGAAATGATATATCAATGATAGAATAATGTTTTTTCATATATTATTTACAATTTCAAATAGGTGTTTAATGATATACTTATCTTGGGAAATAATCAATTATGAGTAATATAGAAAAGGAGAGTTTATGGAAAGGAAGAGGGCTATAAGATGGGGAATGGTGATTTGTTGGATGATTGTCATTTTCATGTTCTCAAGTGATGTAGCAGAAACTTCAAATGAGAAAAGTAATTTTATTGTTGAAATTATTGATGCAGCTGGAGTTAATGTAGAAAGTTTGTTTAAGGGGAATATTGATTTTTTTATAAGAAAGCTAGCGCACTTTACCGAATATGGAATTTTGAGTGTTTTATTATATAGAGCTGTAACATTTGAATATTTAGTTAGGGGAGCAAAGGTATATACAAGTATGCTTTATAAGAAGAGTTTTGTAATTTCTATAATAATAACTTTTATATATGCATGTACCGATGAGTTTCATCAGCTATTCGTACTTGGAAGAGATGGATCTTTGAGAGATGTTTTGATAGATACGTCTGGTGGAATTTTTATGTTGTTATTGATTACGCAATTACCTGTCATAAGGAATGGTATTAAAAGAATATTTTTCAAATAAAATATTGAAAAAATTGCCTATTAAACTTGACATATATTTATCATGGAGTAAAATTATAATGGAGTGTTTATGGGGGAATTATGTAAATTTATGACAACAACAATGAAGTTAACCCATAGCATGATAAAAATTTTATTTATACAGGAGTATTTTTAGCGATAAGTCAACTAGACAGGGGGAAAGGTGATGGCAAGAGAGAATTACGTTCACCTAGTAGGAAGAATTATAGAAATTGAAGCAATTAACGATATTTCAGATATAATCACATTAGAAGTTGTTCGAAGAAATGGTAAAAGAGATTTCCCAAGAGTAGTGATTTATGAAAGCTTTAAAAAATGTAAAGATTGTTCAGTGAATGATTTTGTCTTTATAAAAGGAATTATGGCAAGCAGAGGGAAAAGACAGATTATCGAATGTGACATTTGTGGAGAGACTAGAGTTATTGAAGGATTCGAAACGGTAGTTAACGCTATTGATTTAGTAAAACTTTCAGAAAATCTTGATTTCCAGGATTTAAAAGAGATATCAAATCAGGTTTTTATATTAGGTGTTGTATGTAGAAAGGTGAAGTATAGAAAGTTAGCTAGTGGAGTATCAAACGCCCAGTATCAATTGGCAATTAACAGAAAGCTTCATGTATATGAAGAAAATGATAAGAAATCTGATTATGTTTTTATCACATCTTTAAGTAATCAGGCCGATGAAGATTTTAAGAGATTAGATGTGGGATCTCAATGTTTTATAAATGGTGGTATACAGAATAGAAAGATTGTGAGAGAAATTAGGTGTGATAATTGCAGTAGTATTATCAAATTAAGTGAACAAGCCACTGAAATTTGTACATATAACGTTGAATATCTAAATAATTGTAAGTTCTAATAAAAGAGTCCATCAAATTGACTTAATTTGATGGATTCTTTTATTTTATAGATTTTTAAGTAAGATATAGTATAAAAAAAGGAAATGGAAAATATTTACAAATTGTAATATTTTAAGGTATAATTAAATACTAGAAGAGAAAGTGAGGTATGGATTATGGAAGAAGAAATGGAATTAAACTTAAAGGACCTTTGGGAGGTAATTCACAAGAGAAGAAAACTGATAATAGCAATCACTGCATTATGCGTTATTATAGCAGCAATAGTTACTATGTTTCTTATTAAGCCTAAATATGAAGGAAAGGTTTCTATAGTTATAGGTAAGGAAAATGCAAGATATTTCTATGAGGATAAATATACTAGTAGTGATGTTATGATGTATCAAAAACTCGTTAAAACATATGTTGAAATAGCCACTTCAAAGAAGGTTGTTGAACAGGTGAATGAGGAATTTAAAGAATATGAGTATAAACAGTTAAAAGAAATGATACATGCAAATCCTAAAGTGGATACACAATTATTTACTATAACTGTACAAGCTTTATCACCTAAGGATGCGTCAGAAATTGCAAATAGCGTTACAGAAATATTTATTGAAGAATGTAAGTACATACTTCCAGCGGGGGAGCTTAACATACTGGATAAGGCTTTCATATCCTCAGAACCAATCTCTCCTAATGTTAAGTTGAATATAGTTATCTCATTATTCTTAGGACTTATGGTGTCTATAGGAATATGTTTCTTACTTGAGTATATGGATACTAAGGTAAAGGATGAGGAGGAACTACATAATTTAATTGGGATACCTGTTCTAGCTAGTATACCCTTTGATGAAAGCTTAGTGGTTAAATAGTGATTAGAAGGAAAAGAGATGTTATTAAAATGGAGGCATGAAAGTGGAGGAGATTAGAAAACTAAGAGTAAAATTTATAGGTGTATGTATAATATTGGTAATATCGTTGATTATCAATTTATTTTTGACAACAGCGTATGCAAATAAGGATAAAAATCAGAAAACCCTTGCAAAGACTCTTAAAAAGATTGAAGGGGATTATGACAAATTAAATAATATGTCACAAGAGGAAATCGAAAAGGTATGTGATTTGTACTATGAGAATAAGCTAAAAAGAATTTTATCAGAAGAAGATTTAGGTTTCCTTGCTCAAATGCAATGGGAATACGAGTTATTGATAAATGAAGTACCTGTTACAAGTCCTATTGAATATGTAAAGGGAGACAACCTTAAGGTAACTTTGATTGAAAGAAGAAATGGAGAGGATGCACTTCCAAAGAGTATATCAGAGAATGGTAGAATAACAGGAACAGACGAGAATGATAAGCTTGAGGATTACATAAACGCTGAGTTTCACAATGAGTTTGATAAAGAGTTGATAGATGAAGGAAATGAGAAGAAAATAACTTTTAATTTCTCTAATATAAAAAAAGGTGATGTAATAACAATTCGATTGAATCCTGTTCTTATAGAGAGAATGATGCTCTATGAAAGAATTAATTTGAAGGATGATAAAATCGAACTAATTAAAAGTAAATAATTCATTAATGTGGTTATACTATTTTAAATTTTTAATAAAATAGATAATAAACAACTTGAAAGGAGTTGATGAGGTGAAACAAACAGAAGATTTTACATTAAGAAAAGCACTAATAATCACGATGGTATTCGTGTTTTTTTTAACTCTTATGCCTAGTATGGTATTTGCAGAGGGAAACACTAGTGATGAAGCAAAGTCTGAAAATCAGGAAGAAAAAGATTCAACACAAGAAGAGGTAATAAAAACAGTAAAAGGAATTTACAACAGTATTGATAAAGAACTTAATGAAGAAGAGATCAATGAAGATTTATATTATGAATTAACTGAAGAGGAGATAAAATATATTGAACAGATAATGCCTAAATCAGAATCAGATGCTGCCATTGAAGGAAAGGATGCAAAGAGTTTATCATCTTCAAAGAACAGGAGCATAAGAGAGGCTTATTTTTTACCTAAGATAACTGCTTATAGAGAAAACTATACCATTCATATGATGTTTGCAGGGATTAGTATTGATGGAGAAAATGTTCAAATATGGGGGAAAAATAACAATAACCACTTTCTTATAAAAGATTATGGGGATACACTTCCAGGTTGTTGTTTGATAAGAACCTTTGATTGGAATATTACAGATATACCTAATGCAATCAATGAAAGTAATATTGTGAAAAGTTACGATCAAGATTTTGATAACATTGGTATATACATTAGAATTAAGAATGGTAAGTGTGATGGAACTGATTTAACATATTATGAAAATTTTTCCTTATTGGAGAAAGATGTGTTTAAAGGAGTTAATCTTATTACATCTTTTGATACCGATAATTTAACATTTAATTTTGACAAAACCCTATTGAGTAGCGCTAATTATAATACTCAGTTTCCAGCAGTTGCAATACAAGATGAACCTTTTGAAATGAGGTTGATTAAAAATTCTGATGAATGGAATAAGCATTATAAAGTATTTATTAAAGGATGGAATGAAGGAAGGGAATATCAAGAAAAACTAGATAATTGCGTTAACTTATATACGTGGATACCACCGCATGATGGGGTATTCAATATAGTTGTAGAGGATAATAAAAGTAAACCTGTTATTGTTAGAAAAGTTTTTGTAAGGAAAGAAGATAATAATAACGACGATTATCTATCAATTGATAATGTAGTTATAGATAAATCGGGTGAGAATGTTGAAATAAAGGTGGATACAGATAATTTCCATGAAGATAATTCAATAAATAATTCTCAATTAGCTGTAAAAGTTGGTGAAGAATCAGTTTGGAGCAAAACAATTAAAAACTATTCTGACTCAATTATGGATATTAATGATGATATTATAACAGTTAGTGAAACAAATAATAATTTTGAATTATCTAAAGGACAATATGTAATAGACGCTTTTGTTAAGAAAAGATTTTCCGTTGAGTATGAAGATGCTGTTAGAAGTCATTACTCTGATGAGAATTTTGAAGGGCTGTTTAATGTAACGGCTACAAATGCTAGTGAAGATGAGGTTGTTAACTCAAATGGGTTTGAATTAGGAGAAACTTATACTTTTAAAATATCTCCAGATAGTGAAAAATCACAAGGGGTAGATCTTAGTAATTTGGAATTTGCTTTCTTAATTTGGGATGCTAGAGGTAAGCGAGTAATTGAGGAATATGATGAGGGTGATAGTAATAATATAGAAAAGTCTTTTACTTATACATTTAGAGATCCAGGAGAATATAAGGTATACCTAAGAGCACGTGTAAAGGATGATAGTACTCAAACACAATATAGACCTAATAATGATACTTGGAATCTTCCTAACTCTTATATGGACGAGGTGTCTATGGAAGTTATTATTCCAATGGAAGAGACTGAAATGGAAATAAGCCACGTTGAGATTACTTCATTTAATAAAGGGTCTTGCACACTTTTCGATCAAGGCGAAAATCATGGTGGACGTAAAATTAACGCTCATAGCAAAAATATCATAAATATTTCTGCTGAATATGATGGTAATAATGATGATAGTAATAGACTTATGTATAAAGTCTATGCTATACATGATGGTATTTGGGAATGTCTAACTCAATATACTGTTAGTAACGAGATACCATTCTATCCCAGAAGTACTGGGGAATATAAATTATTGATTCTGGTTAAGGATAGTGTATCCGGTTCAGAACAGGATCGATTAGAATTAAATGTTATTGCAGAAAACTAAATATAAGATTTAATTAGCAAAAGCGACAATAGTTAATGTCGCTTTTGTTGTAGTTAATATTAATTAATAATAACTACTAATAATTTCAAAATTTAGATATTTACTAATATACAAAATGGATATATAATTATAATTGTAATAAATATGTTAATGGAGGGTTTAAAAGGAATGAGAACTAAAAAATGGACAAGTTTTTTTGTAGCTTTATTTATGTTAGTGGCGTTTGTTGTGCCAACGAATGCATTTGCTGATACTAATGAGCCTGTGAAAATTGTAATTGGACATACTAATGATTTCCACGGTATGATGATCGCAAGCAAATATGATGGTATTGGTATTGATAGAATTGCTACTTTAGTGGACAACCTAAGAGCAGATAATCCAAACTTCTTATTATTAGATGCTGGTGATGCTATTCAAGGACCACCTATAGCAACATTATCAAAAGGTGAGAGTGTTATCAGAGCATACAACTTAATTAAGTATGATGCTATGGCAGCAGGAAATCATGATTTTGATTTTGGAAAAGAGAGATTGTTGGAGCTAGTTGAATTAGCTGATTTCCCAATCCTTTCTGCAAACGTTAAAGATGAAAATGAAGATCTTTTACTTAAAGATTATATTATAAAAGAATATGAAGGGGTTAAAGTTGGTATCTTCGGATTAACTACTCCTGATACAGCATTCATGACACATCCTAAGAATGTTGAAGGATTAACTTTTGAGAATCAAGTTGATGTAGCTAAGAAAATGGTTAAAGAGCTTGAGTCTAAAGTAGACGTTATAATCGCTGTTGGACACATAGGTGTTGAAGGTGAAAATAACTCAATGGATTTATGTAAAGAAGTTGATGGAATTGATTTATTCGTCGATGGACACAGCCACACAGATATTCAAGAGCCTGTTAAGTATGGAGATACTTTATTAGTTCAAACTGGTGAAAAAGGAAACAACTTTGGTGTTGTTGAATTAACAGTTGAAAACGGTAAAGTAACTGCTGAAGCAAAATTAATTGGTAAAAAAGAAGCTAAAGAATTAGAACCAAAAGTTGAAATGACAGAATTAGTTGAAAAAATTGATGCAGAGAATAAAGAAATCTTATCAGTTGTTCTTGGTAAAACTGATGTGGACTTAGATGGTGAAAGAGGAGATGTTAGAACTGGTGAGACTAACCTTGGTAATCTTATCGCTGACGCTATGCTAGCGGCTACTAAAGCTGACGTTGCTTTCACAAATGGTGGAGGAATCAGAGCTTCAATCAAAGCTGGAGATATCACTAAAGGTGATGTTGTAACTGCATTCCCATTTGGTAACACAGTAACAACTAAGAAAATCTTAGGAAAAGATATCATCGCTGCTCTTGAGCATGGTATTGATAGTTATCCACAAGCTAAGGGTGCATTCCCTCATGTTGCAGGTATGACTTACGTATTCAATCCAGCTGCTGAAGCAGGAAATAGAATCGTAGAAGTTATGGTTGGAGATACTAAAATGGATCCAGAAAAATACTATATCATGGCTACTAGTGATTTCTTAGGAATTGGTGGAGACGGTTATGAAATGTTTAAAACAGCAGAGAGAGTTGGAGAGTTCATGACTCAAGACGAAGCTCTTGTTGCATTTATCCAAGATGGTGGAAAAGCGGCAGCAGTTGAAGGTAGAATAGTATCTCTTGGTGCTTATGTAGTTAAGTATGGTGATACTTTAGGAACAATCGCTGAAGCTTTAGAATTAGATTCATATGAAGAGTTAGTTGCAGTTAATGCTGGAATTAACCCTAACATGATCTTCCCAGGTGATGTTATAGTAGTTCCAACTACAGCTAAAAATGCTGACATGAACACTTATACAGTAGTTGAAGGTGATACATTAGGTAAAATCGCTGAAATGTTCGGAACTACTTATGAGAAGTTAGCTGAAGCTAATGAAATCGAAAAACCTTACATGATTTTTGTTGGAGATTCTATAGAAATTCCATATAACTAAATAAGTTTTTCAACGCAGAAATTTAGGTTTCTGCGTTTTTTTTTGTGTCAAATAACGTTGACTACTTATATAGGTTATAATAAACTTAAATATAGAGATTCTACCGCGAAATTTGATTTATTCTTGTTCCAAAATCTCAAGGTTTCAATGAGTTATGGACAAGTATAAAACAATTATTGAGCTGAGATATCTATTGTTAGAAAAATGTATACGGTGCATGTAGCTTAAAATGGGAATGTGGTGAGAATCCACAACAGCCCCCGCTACTGTAAGTGAGGACAAATCTTGCAAATCCATTTGAACTTGAGTTATTCAGAGAAGGGCAAGAGGAGGAAGAATCATTAGTCAGGAGACCTGCCGTTACAAATACAAATCTTCGGAGGGAAGCAAACATGAAAAAAGCGATAGTAGTAGCAAGCTTTGGTACAAGCTATGAGGAAACAAGAAAGTTAACTCTTGATGGAATCGAGGGTAAAATAAGAGAAGAATTTCAAGAGTATGAGGTTGTTAAGGCATACACTTCTCATAAAATAATTAATAAAATTAAGAATAGAGATGGTATTACTGTACCAACTCCAGCAGAAGCAGTAAAAGATTTAAAAGATAAAGGGTTTGAGGAAGTATATGTACAACCTATCCATGTGATACCAGGGGAAGAGTATGATTATATAAAAATATCAATAATGCATACTTTCTATGCTGATTTTAAAGTTATAAAAGTTGGTAGACCACTTCTTTATTTCAAGGGAGAGGAAGAAGATACTCCTGATGATTACACTATGGTATTTAATGCTATTGAGGATACATTTAAAGATAAGGAATGTGTAATAATGATGGGACATGGTACAATGCACCCTTCAACAACAGCATATTCTTGTTTAGAGAGTGTAATTCATGATAATGGATATGAAAATGTATATATGGCTACAGTGGAAGGGTACCCTACTTTAGATAGAGTAATCAAGAGAATTAAAAGAAAAGGAATTAAGAATGTTACACTTATGCCATTTATGGTTGTAGCAGGGGACCATGCACAAAATGATATGGCTTCAGATGAGGAGGATTCATGGAAAACAATCCTTACAGAAGAAGGTTTCAATGTGGATATATACATGCATGGACTTGGTGAGAATGAGAAAATAAGAGATATTTATATTGATAGAATAAAAGATGCAATAAGTGGTGAGTTTGATAGTTTAGGAAAGACAAAGAAGAGAGGATAGGGGTGTTATTATGGCTAAGATAATGGTTCAAGGGACAGCATCATCAGTAGGAAAATCTATTCTTGTTGCAGCTCTTTGTAGAATTTTTAAGCAGGATGGATATAAGGTTGTTCCTTATAAGTCACAGAATATGTCATTGAACTCTTATATAACTCTTGATGGAAAAGAGATGGGAAGAGCTCAGGTACTTCAAGCCTATGCAGCTGGTATGGAGCCACAGGTTTTTATGAATCCTATTCTATTAAAACCTACGAGCGATAGAAAATGTCAGATAATTGTTAATGGTAAGGTATGGGGAAATTCTACAGCTATGGAATATCACAATATGAAGCTTGAGTTTAAAGATATGCTCAAAGATGAATTTGAGAAGCTTGAGGAAGAGTTTGATATTGTTGTTATGGAGGGAGCAGGAAGCCCTGCTGAGATTAATTTAAGAGATAGAGATATAGTAAATATGGGAATGGCTGAGCTTGTTGATGCGCCTGTTGTTCTTGTTGGTGATATAGATAAAGGTGGAGTGTTTGCATCCCTTGCAGGAACTATGTTGCTACTTAAGGATGATGAGAAAAAGAGAGTTAAAGGAACTATTATAAATAAGTTCAGAGGAGATGTGGAGATACTTAAGCCAGGACTTACTATGCTTGAGGATGTTATTCATATTCCAACACTTGGAGTTGTACCTTACTTTAGGCTAATGCTTGAGGATGAGGACGGAGCTATTGAATTTAACAAGAAGAAGAAAGGTGATATAGATATCGCTGTAATAAAGCTTCCTCACATTTCAAACTTTACTGATCTTGATGCTTTAACAATTGAAGAAGATGTATCAGTAAGATTTGTTACTAGAAAAGAAGAATTCGGAAATCCAGATATGGTAATAATCCCTGGAAGTAAGAATACTCTTGAGGATTTAGTATTTGTGAGGGAAAGTGGTCTTGAGGAGCTTATTAAAGAGCACTCTGCTGAAAAAATGACTATTGGTATATGTGGTGGATTCCAGATTCTTGGGGAAAAGTTAAAGGATCCTTATGAAACAGAATCTACTGTTGGTGAAGTTCATGGACTAGGTATACTTGATATTGAAACTGTATTTGAAAAAGATAAGACTATGACAAGAGTAAAGGCAACATGCAGTGAATGTAGTGGAGAAGTATATGGTTATGAGATTCATATGGGACAATGTCAATATGGAGAAAGAAGTAAGTCTATCTTTGAAATTTACAGTGAAAATGGCAAGGAAGTTAAAGTTAAGGATGGAGCAATAAACGATAAAGGGAATGTAATTGGTACATACATTCATGGTATTTTTGATAGTGTGAATTTTAGAGAGTATATACTAAATGGCTTAAGAAAAGAAAAAGGATTAGAAGAACGTAAGAGTAGAGAATATGAAAGTATAAGAGAAGAAGAACTTGATAAACTTGCTGATCTAGTTAGAAATGCTTTAGATATGGATGAAATATATAAGATTGTAGGAGTTAAGAAAAACTAATGTGGTATGTAATAGATGTTGTTATAGCTGTGATAATTGATTGGATAGTAGGTGACCCTTATGGGTTTCCACATCCTATCATATATATAGGACGACTTATTAGAAAACTAGATAAGATATTCAGAAAGCTTGCTAAAAATGATAAACAGCTTAAAATGTATGGTGGTGTGATTGTAATAGTAGTTGCACTAGTAACTTATTTAGTTCCATTTCTCCTACTATTCATCACAAGAAAGATTGGGGTATTACATCATGGATTGAATATTTTCATTCTGTGGACTACATTAGCCTGCAAATGTCTTAATGTTGAGGGAATGAAAGTTTATGATGCCCTTATGAAAGATGATATTGAGGATGCTAGGCTAAAGCTTTCATACATAGTAGGACGTGAGACTTCACAGTTGAGTGCAGAAGAGATAATAAGAGCGGATGTTGAGACTGTGGCTGAGAACACTGCAGATGGTGTTATAGCCCCATTATTTTACGCCATGATAGGCGGAGCGCCACTTGCTATGCTATATAAAGGTATAAATACAATGGACTCAACACTAGGGTATCTAACTGAGAAATATAAGCATATAGGTTTCTTCCCAGCAAAGGTTGATGATGTGTTTAATATTATACCTGCAAGATTGTCAGGATTCCTTATGGCATTATCGGCTCCAGTTGTAGGTGGTAATATGGTTAATGGATTAAAGATAATGATTAGAGATAGAAAAAATCATAAAAGTCCAAACTGTGCATATCCTGAAGGAGCTACAGCAGGAGTTCTTGGAATTCAATTAGGGGGAACCAATACCTATTTTGGAGAGAAGATATATAAGCCAACTATTGGAGATAAGGTAAAAACTTTAAGTCTTGAGCATATTAAAGATACTGTGAAGCTTATGTATGGTAGTGAGATATGGCTTTTAGCAATTTACTTGTTAATAATCGTTATCGTATATAAATAAGGATGATAAGCCTAAAAGAGAATGAAAGAGGTCGGTGATTTTATGGTGCACGGAGGAGATATTTATACTGAGGGTAAATTAAAAGGACAGGAACTTATAGATTTCAGTTCTAATATAAATCCGTTAGGGGTACCTGAAAGTTTTAAAAAGAGTTTGGATGAGGCATTAAAAAATGTTGTAAATTATCCAGATATAAAATACAGAATGGTGAGAGAATCACTAAGTAGATATGAGGGGATTAATGAGGATTTATTTCTACTTGGAAATGGTGCAGCAGAGATAATTGATCTTTCAATATCTACTTTAAAGAGTATACTAATACCAGCTCCTTCTTTTGCAGAATACCATTTAAGTGCAGAAAAATGGGGAGTACACATTGAGTATTTTCATATGAAAGAGAAGAAAAATGAAGATGGAACATATTCAATGTATATAGATTATGAGAAATTGCTCCAGGAGCTTGATGGGGTAGAGGGAGTTATATTAGCAAATCCTAATAACCCTGATGGTAGTGTGCTAGATAAAGAGAGTGTTAAAAAAATTCTTCAGCACTGCCAGAAAACTGGTAAGAAGGTTATCATTGATGAGGCTTTTATTCATTTCACACTACTTGAAGATCAATCCCTTGTAAAATGGGTGAATGAATTTAGCTGTCTCCTTGTAATTAAGGCTCTTACAAAATATTATGGTATGCCAGGAATCAGATTTGGATACGGTATAACAAGCTCAAAAGAGATGAGAGATGAGATTGAAAAAAAGCAGAATCCATGGAATATAAATAGTTTTGCAGTAGAGGCTGTGAAGTCTGTGCTTTTTGATGATGATTATAATAAGAAGAGTATAGAATGGTTAGAGAATACCAGAGAGCCTTTTGTTAAGAGATTAATGGGATTTTCTGTATTTAATAAAGTGTATAGGACCCTAGGGAACTATGTATTATGTGAATTAAATGGAATCACATCAAAGGAGTTCTATGATGCATGTCTCGAGAGGGGATTCCTCATAAGGAATGCAGATAATTATAGAGGTCTTAGTGAGTATAATATAAGGCTTGCGATTAAAGATAAAGATAGAAATGAAAAGTTGTTTGATATGCTGAATAACTTATAGACATAGTTGAGAGTGGAGAGTTGTTTTTAAAGCACGGGTGACCGTGCTTTTTTTTTACATAAAATTTTCACTTAAAGGAATATTAAATATGAAATATAAATATTTTTTTCAATAAATTTAAAGTGGGTGTTTAGATGAAAAAAAGGACTCTTTTGATTGTGCTTTTACTGGGGTTTCTTGCATTAGCTGGAATAGGGTATGGAACTTTTGCATTCTTTACTGCAGGTGCAACAAGTGAAAAAAATGAAATTTCTAGTGGAACTCTTACAATGAGTGCAAATGGAGAAACTGAAAATTTTAGGTTTGATATTGCAAGTAGCAAATTAGTACCAGGCGATTATATAACGGTTGGTGAGAATGACACGGCTGAAATAGAGATTAGCAATACAGGAACACTTGATATGGTGTATTTAAGCAATTTTAAATATTCAGATGGAAAAGATAGCAACTTTCTTAGTAATGGATTGGTATTTGAGAATCTATCAAGAACTGTTAAGGATAAAACTGGGGAGGTTGTTTCAACTACCTTTTATGTAAGGGATTTTAGTTTGGCCGCGCCACTGGGAGCATATGTACTTGATATAGACAGGTACGACCTTAAGGGCGAGTTATTTGCTGTAAATACTAGACCTGCTGATGAGTTAATAAGCATTAGAGAGTGGATAGAATTTTGTGGCACAAAACCAGCTGGACTTGCAAAAGTATATGCTGGACAGCTTGAGCCAGGAGAAAGTGAAACATGGTCTATGAAAATTAAATTTCATGAGAAATGTGGAAATGAGTATAATATCAAAAATGGATTTAATATATTTTTAGATTACGGTGCAGAGGCAACACAAAACAGAGTTGACGCTATAACTAATATGTTGCTTGCGCAGAAAGTTGTGAAGTTAGATTTTAATAATGATGATGGTAGTTTTGATGAAATAGCTAGAGATTGGAAGGATACTTTGTAAGTGGTTTTAAAAAATTGAGATATTTAAATTTAAGGTGTGGTTAATATGAGAAGGGAAAAGAAATTTAAAATAATTATAATTCTACTGGCTATTATTGTTATAGCACAAAATATTGACTCAACTTACGCATGGTTCATGAAGAATGTATTTAGTAAGTCTACCACAATTACAACAGGTGATCTTAAAATAAAGGTAAATGATGCTAGACAGGATTTTACCATAAATATAAATCCTAATGAGATATTTCCTGGAGATTATCTTTCTGTAACAGAAGGTAATAATATTGAATTTGAGATTGTGAACGAAAGTAGTATACCTATCGTTTATAGCAGTGGATTCAGTTATAGCGGAGAAGATACCTTTATACTAAATGGATTCATTGTAGAAGATGTTACAAGAGAGGTATATAATGCAGAGAATAAGCAAGTAAAAAGCAAAAAGTATTTCAATAAAAAAAAGCTTATAGGTGAATTCTCATATCTCAAAGATCTCTTAGATACATATAACATCAATGGGGAAAACGGTGCAGATAGGATGATAAGCTTAAGAGAAGTACAGAATATATATGGATGGATGTTTGGAAATTTTAAAGGGTATACAACAGGTATGTTAAAACCAGGATGTAGAGAAGTGTGGAAATATAAAATTAAATTCCACGAAAATGCTGCTTCATCTCAATATATTGGAAAGAGCATGCCTATTCAATATAAAGTTTACAGTGGGCAGAATAATCTTCAGACTTTTAGAAATATATCCAGAAGTTATATAATTAATGTTCCAGAAGATGTATCAGAACAGTATTTTAATACAACTACAGAATGGCTGTATGAGTCAATTGAGAAGGACTTCTTTACGAAACAGTAGAACATGTGGAAAGAGAGGGTGATTATGAATGAGTATAGGAAAAAGAGCAAGAAGAACTGCAGTTGCAGGTATAATTATATTGTGTGTTATTATCATCATAATCACCGCTAGAACCACACGTGCTTGGTTTACATCAGAGATTTTAAGTGAACTTTCTAAGATAACCAGTGGAACAATGAATGTGGTTGTGAATGATAAGACTAAAAATTTTAATCTAAATATAAAGAGTACACATATATTTCCTAATGATTATATTGGGCTATCAAAGGATAATTCTGTTGTAGTGAATATTAAAAACAATGGAAGTATACCTATATTTTATACTGGTAACTTTTCATTGAGTATGAAGAATAAACTTGGATACGGTATGGTTTTTGAAGAGTTGAAAAGGGAAATATTTAATTCAGCTGAGGAAAAAAAGCTGGAGGAGGTATATATTTTACATAGTAATATAACTGAAAAATATAAGTTGATTGGAGATAAGATTGATAAGTTTGATATTAATGGTAAGGGGACTAGAGGTGGAGACGGGATTATTAGTTTAAGAGAATGGAAAGATAATAACAATACAATGGCCGGAATAAATAAGGGGTACTGTGTGGGTGCATTGAAACCTGGATATTATGAAAAATGGACATACAAGATAAAGTTCCATAGAGATTGCGCATATAGACCACACGCAGGAAAGAGTCTAAAGTTGAGATATAAAGTAAGTAGTACTCAATTTGAAGAAGATGCTGTTATGGAATTGGTTAAGAGTAATAAAATAGTAGTTACTCCTAAAGATATGAGTGAGGAAGACTTTGAACAAATGGCTTATTACTGGGTGAATTCAATAGGAAAAGGGTATCTTCAAAATCAGGATTAGTAGTTATTTGAATATGCATTAATAAGATTGTGGGAGTTTTTAAAAGATTATGGTTTATTTTGTTGAAATATTATATAATGAAGATAATGATTATTAGATAAATAGAATGAAAAATAAATTAGTAAATCTAGGTGCCCATAGGGTGAAAAGGGAATGTGGTGAAAATCCACAACAGCCCCCGCTACTGTAAGTGAGGACGAGCCTTCATATCCATTTAGAATAGTTTGTATAGATATCTATATTCTGAAGAAGGAGAAGGGGAGAGTGATTCACAAGTCAGGAGACCTGCCTAGTATATTAAGCATAAGATTTCGGAGGGAAATTCTTTTTACGGACTTTCTCTGCCCTTTTTGAGTGAGTCCGTTTTATTTTGAGAAAAATGAGAGGTAAAGATTATGAAGGGATTGATTATTGCTTCAAATGGAAGTGGTGGAGGAAAAACTACATTTACTATGGGATTATTAAAGGCTCTTGTTAACAGAGAGGAAAAGGTTCAGAGTTATAAGGTTGGACCAGATTATATAGATCCTGCTTTCCATAGTATGATTACAAGTGAACCATGCAGAAATCTAGATTTATATCTAATGGGAGAGAAGGGTGTTAAATACTCAATCGCAAATGGCAATAAAGATTATGCTATTATCGAGGGAGTTATGGGATTATATGATGGGAAAGGGATTGATGAGAAATATTCCACATATCATCTTTCGGAGACCTTAGGTTTACCAATCATTCTTGTTTTATCTCCAAAAGGAGTCTCTACAACATTATGTGCAGAGATTATGGGACTTAAACAATTTAGAAATGCAAATATAGCTGGAGTGGTTCTGAATGGTATATCAGAGAGTTACTATAAACTATTAAAGTTATCAATAGAAGAAAATTGCGGGGTAAATGTATTAGGATATATCCCTAAGGATGATAGATTAAAGCTTGGTTCAAGGCATCTTGGGCTTATTCAGAGTAGTGAGGTTGAGGATATTCAGGAGAAGATTGCACTTTGTGGTGAATTGGTAGAAAAATATGTTGATGTTGATTCAATTCTGAGTATTTCAAAGGAATGTAAACAATATGATGTTGAATATGATTTCAGAGAAATTGAAGGATTAAATCTTAAAATTGGAGTTGCTCTAGATAAGTCATTTAGTTTCTACTATAAAGATAATCTTGATATATTAGAGAGAGCAGGGGAAATTCATTATTTTAGCCCATTAAAAGATAAAAGTCTACCAGAGGATATAGATTTTCTATATATAGGAGGGGGATATCCTGAGGTATTCAGAAGTGAACTTTCATCAAATGTGGAATTAATTAATGATATAAAGAAGAAACTTGAAGATGGATTACCTTGTTATGCAGAATGTGGTGGGTTAATGTATTTAACTCAAGGTATAAATAATAAAGAAATTGAAGCGCTTGAGGATACACAGCAAACTTATTCTTTGGTTTCATTTTTCAATGGTAATAGTTATATGACAAAGAGACTCCAAAATTTTGGGTATGCTACTGTTGAAGTAGGAGAAAAATCACCTATACATAAGAGTAATCTTAGGATTAATTGTCATGAGTTTCATAGATCATTTGTTGACCTTCAAGAAGAAACATCATATGAGGTTGAGAAGGTTAATATTTATGGCGAACTTAAAAAGTGGAAATGTGGATATGTGAAGAAAAATACTTTAGGGGCTTATGCTCATATTCATTTCCTGGGAAATGAGAAATTTATTATTGACATACTGAAAGAAGCCAAAGAACGAATAACAAAGATAAAAAAATAAAGTTCTCAGAAGAATAAGGAGGAATTGAGATGGATTATATTAAAAAACCAATGGGTATTGAGGTTAAGAGTTTTGAGATAATAGGTGAGGAGATGGGTCCGCATAGTTTTAATGAGAGAGAATTGTCAATAATAAAGAGAGTGATACATACTACTGCAGATTTTGAATATAAGGATATAACTTATATTAGAGAAGGAGCAATAGATGCTGCAGGTAATCTTTTAAAACAAGGTATTAAGATATACACTGATACAAAGATGGCTATGTCTGGAATGAATAAGAGAGCACTTGAAAAATTAGGGTGTGAAGTTGTATGTTATGTAAGTGATGAGGATGTTACTATTGATGCAAAGAAGAGAGGGATAACTCGTTCTATGGCAGGTGTTGAGAAGGCTGTTGAAGAGGGGATTCAGTTCTATGTATTCGGTAATGCACCAACTGCTTTATTTAGACTTAAAGAGTTGATGTTAGAAGGAAAAGCTGATGTTAAATTCGTTTTAGGTGCACCGATAGGATTCGTGGGAGCAGCTGAGAGCAAAGAAGAGATTGAAAAGATGGATATACCAATGATTACTGTAAGAGGAAGAAAAGGTGGAAGTACTGTTGCAGCTTCAATTGTGAATGCTCTTATGTACTTAAATGTAGACAGAAACTAGAGGTTGATAAGTATGTTAGATTTATATATTAACAGTGGTGGTAAAAAGCTTAGATGTGGATATACGACGGGTTCATGTGCTTCGGCTGCTGCTAAAGCTGCAACACAAATGCTCTTTCAAAAGAGTGAACTTAAGAGTATAGAGATTGATACCCCTAAAGGGATTAGACTTACCATACCAGTTGAGAAGGTAAGGGTTGGGGAAGATTTTGTGGAATGCTGTGTTTTAAAAGACGGTGGAGATGACCCAGATATAACTAATGGTATCGAGATATGGGCTAGAGCTGAGAAAAAAGAAGATGGTTATGAACTAAAAGGTGGTATTGGTGTAGGAGTTGTCAAGGGTGAAGGTTTATATGTACCTGTTGGAGAACCAGCAATAAATCCAGTTCCACGTAAGATGATAAAGAAAGAGGTTCATGAGGTTCTACCTGAGGACTGTGGTGTGACAATTACAATATTTGTTCCTGAAGGGGAGGAAATTGCTAAAAAGACTTTTAATCCAAGACTTAATATAATTGGTGGAATATCTATATTAGGTACCACAGGGATTGTTGTTCCTATGAGTGAAGAAGCTTTGAAAGGTTCTGTGGAGCTTGAGATACAGTCTAAGTTTAAACAGGGAGTAACTGAACCTATTCTTGTTTTTGGGAATATGGGTGAGAATTTCTGTGAGAAGATGGGACTTGATAAATCCAAGTGTGTTGAGATGTCAAACTTTGTTGGGTTTGCTCTTGATACATGCAGAGGACTTGGAATTAAAAAGGTAACCATAGTAGGTCATATAGGAAAGATGTGCAAAATATCAATGGGATGTTTTCAGACTCATTCACGTGTTAGTGATGTTAGACTTGAGAGTTTAGCACTAGAGTTGGCGTTGAATGGAGTTGATACTTCCATTGTGAAAGATATATATGATGAGAAGACAACAGAAGGAGCTGTTAATAAACTCCATGAGAAATATGAAGATAAATATGATTTCATATATAAGAATTTATGTGAGAAGATTCAAAGAAGAATCGAGATATACAATTATGAAGAGATGAAGTGTGATGTGGCAATCTTTGCAATGAAGAGAGGACTTTTATACAGCACAATAGAGAAATAGAATGTAATTTTCTATATAGGAGGGGATAAATAATGGTAACCATTGTTGGTATTGGGCCAGGTGCTAGAGAATATATTATTCCTTTAGCTATTGATGTGTTAAAAGAAAGTGATGTAATTCTAGGTTTTGAAAGAGCATTAAAGAGTATAGATTTTATAGATAAGAACAAGAAATGTGTAACTAGCATATCTTCTATACTTGAAGAGGTCAAAGGGTACCAAGGAAATGCTGCTATAGTAGCATCAGGCGATCCTTGTTTCTATGGGATAAGTGATTATTTGAAGAGAAATATGGATGAAGAGATTAGAATAATTCCTGGTATAAGTAGCTTTCAATATCTTGCATCAAAGAAAGCTCTTCCTTGGCATAATGCACATGTGAGTAGTATGCATGGGAGAGAAAATAACTTTATACAATGTGTTCAGGAGAAGGAAACTTCGTTTTGGTTAACAGGTAAGAAGAATACTCCTGAGATGTTATGCAAAGAACTTTTCAATAATGAGATTATGTGTAAGGTTATTGTTGGGGAGAATCTATCCTATGAAGATGAAAAAATCACAGAAGGAAGCCCTGAGGAACTTATGAATAAAGAGTTTTCATGGCTGAGTGTTGTGGTTGTTAGGAGAAAAGTCTAATGAGAATAATAAAAGATGATGAATTTATAAGAGCTAAGGTTCCCATGACTAAAGAAGAAGTAAGAACTTTAAGTCTAGTAAAAATGGATATTAAAGAAGACAGTAGAATACTTGATGTTGGAGCGGGTACAGGCTCAGTGAGTATTGGCGCTGCAGTGAATTGTCCAAAGGGAGAAGTTATCGCTATTGAGAAGGAAGATAAAGCTGTTGAGCTTATTAAACTCAATATAGATAAAATTGGAATAGATAATATGAAAGTAATCCATGGTCTGGCTCTTGAAGAACTAAAAGGACTTAATGGAAAGTTTAATTCAGTGTTTATCGGAGGAAGCGGCGGAGAGTTGGATGAAATAATTGAAATATGCTACAATCTCCTTTATGATGAAGGTAACATGGTACTGAACTTCATCACATTGACAAATGCCGTGAAAGCTATGGACAAACTTGAAGAAATGGGTATGGAATATGAGTGTGTACAAGTAGCTGTTAACAGAATAAAGGGTAAGAGTAAAATGATATTGGCTAACAATCCCATTTTTATAATTAACGGAAGAAAATAAAAATATTGATTAAGGCGTATGATACAAAATATCCGTCGCATGCTGACTGGTTAGTTTTTTGAATATGCCTAAGAGGAGGAAAAGTAATGGCAAAGTTATTTGGAATAGGTGTTGGACCAGGAGATAGTGAACTTCTAACAATTAAAGCTATTAGAGCAATGGAGAACAGTGAGGTTATATTTGCTCCAAGTGCATTTGAAGGTGGAGAGAGTATCGCATACGAAACTGCGAAAGAGTATATTAGTGAAGATAAGAAGATTGAGATAATTCATTTTCCAATGGGAAAGGATAATACTCAAGATAAGGCAAGGGAAACATATGAAGCAATATATCAATATTTAAAGAAAGGTATGAATGTATCATTCCTTACAATAGGAGATCCTTTTGTATATAGTACTTACACTCATTTGTTGAATTATATCAACGAAAGAGGATTTGAGGTTGTAACTGTACCTGGTATAACTTCTTTCTGTGCTAGTGCCGCTGTTGCTAATGAATACCTAGTGCTTGGTAATGAACCTCTTATGGTTACGCCAGCAGCTAGATTAGATGCTGTTAAAGATGAAAAGTTTTTGGTTATTATGAAAGTATATAAGAGAGAAGAAGAGGTTGTTGATTTCTTAGATGCTAATGGATTTGACTATGTTTATATAAAGAAAGCTGGAAGAGTTGGAGAAGAGATTTTAAGAGATAGAGAAGAAATTATAAAGAACAAAGAATATATGGCGTTAATTCTTGCTAAGAAAAAAGAATTAGCACAGGTTATATAGGGGGAAAATAGAATGATTTATATAGTTGGTGCAGGTCCAGGAGATGTAGATTTAATAACAGTTAAGGGAAGAGATGCTCTAAGCAGAGCAGATGTGGTTATATATGCAGGTTCATTAGTTAGTCCAGCTCATCTTGAATTCTGTAAAGAGGGAGTTGAAAAATTTAACTCAGCTTCTATGACTCTTGAGGATGTTATAGAGGTTATGAAAAGAGCAACTGAAGAAGGTAAAGATGTTGTAAGATTACACACAGGCGATCCAGCTATCTATGGTGCTATAAAAGAACAGATGGATGAACTTGATAAGTTAAATATAGAATATACAGTAGTTCCAGGGGTTAGCTCATGTACAGCGGCAGCAGCTGCTATAAAGAAAGAGTTTACACTTCCAGGGGTAACTCAAACTATTATCTTAACAAGAGTTGAAGGAAGAACTCCAGTACCTGAGACAGAAGATCTTGAGAGACTTGCTTCAGTAGGTGCTTCAATGGCAATATTCCTTTCAATCAGCATGATTGAAAAGGTTGTTGATAAGCTTAGAAGAGGATATGGGAAAAATGTGCCTATAGCTATAGTTGAGAGAGCAACGTGGGAAAATGAAAGAGTTATATTTGGAACTCTTGATGACATCGCAGAGAAGGTTCATGAAGCAGGAATTAAAAAACAAGCACAAATTCTTGTGGGTGATTTTATTGACTGTGAATATGAGAAGAGTAAATTATATGATAAGGATTTTACACACATGTTCAGAAGTTCCCACGGGAAAAATAAATAATAGATAATAAAGAACAAAGAACAAAGAACAAAGAATAAATATTGAAGATATTTTTCATGCTTCAGAATATCTTATATTGAATTTTGATGTAGGATGTCTATATGTGAATAATGAGTAAGGGGAAAATTATGAAGAGCAAGGTTGTAGTAATAAGTGTGACTGCTAAGGGCGATTCTATAGGATATAAGGTGGTAGATGTTCTCAAATCAACTTTTCAAAGTGAATGTATTCATATGATGAAGAGCAATGAAGTGAAAGAGCAGGGATTTAAAAAGTGTGTTGAAAATGCATTTGTAAAATATGGTTCAATCGTATTCATTTCATCTACAGGAATAGCTGTAAGGGGAATTGGAAACTTAATGAAGAGTAAAGCTACAGATCCAGCTGTTGTGGTGGTGGATTGTACAGGTAAGTTTGCAATAAGTCTTTTAAGTGGTCATCTTGGTGGGGCAAATGAGTTAACACACATAATTGGTGAGGGATTAAATGCCGTTCCTGTTATAACAACCGCAACTGATAATCTTGGAATATGTGCGCCAGATATGGTGGCAAAGGAAAATAATCTTATCATCCATGACATGAAAGTATGCAAGGATATTGCAGCGTTTTTGGTGAACAATAAAAGCGTTGTATTTATTGATAATGATAATAAGATATCTACGCCAAGAGGGTATGTTAATCTTGACCAGGGAAAAGGCAGTAAAGAGCTCGTTCATGGAGCTGTTATTGTTGGTAATCCTCTGGACGGAAAAGAGATACTAGATAAAATCAATTGGAAAGATAATAATGAAAAAACTATGCTATATCTCATGAAACAGGATATAATCCTAGGGATTGGATGTAGAAGAGAATTTTCAAAGGAAAAGATGATTAGAACAGTTGAAGAAAAACTTCAGCAATATAATATAGATAAACGCAGAGTTAAGGAAATTGTATCTATTGATATTAAGAAAGATGAAAAGTGCATAATTGAATTAGCAGAGCACCTTCAATGTCCTTTTAGAACTTATTCAAAAGAGGAGATAAGCACAGTTCACTTAAAGTATGAAGGCAGTGATTTTGTGGAGAAAATTACTGGAGTGAGATGTGTGGCTGAACCTGTTATTGAACTCTATGGTGGGGAGATAACACATCATAAGGAGAAGCTAGAAGGAATGACTTTGGCTATAGGAAAGATTAAGTAAGGTATATAATATGCCTAAAGTGAGGAGATTTCATATGAAGAAATTATATGTTATTGGAATTGGACCTGGTGGTCTTGAGCATATGACAATAAAGGCAAAAAAGACTATTGAGGAAAGTGACATAGTTGTTGGTTATACAAAATATTTAAAAATGGTTGAACCCCTTCTTGAAGGAAAAGAAACATATGCTACTGGTATGAGAGGTGAAGAGGATAGATGTAAGAAAGCAATCGAACTTGCTCAAGATAAGGTTGTTTCTGTTATAAGCACCGGTGATTCAGGTATATACGGAATGGCAGGTTTGATATTACAGCTGGATAATAATGCTAATGTGGAGATTATACCAGGGGTAACTGCAAGTAGCTCAGCAGCTTCAGTTCTTGGAGCACCATTGATGCATGATAACTGTAACATAAGCTTAAGTGATCTTATGACTCCATATGAAGCTATAAAGAAACGTGTGAAACTTGCGGCAGAAGGGGATTTTGTAATTTCATTATATAACCCTAGAAGTAAAGGAAGACCACAATATCTTAAAGAGTGTCTTGATATTGTTAGAGAATATAGAGATGGGAATACTCCAATAGGGGTAGTTAGAAATGCACTTAGGGATGATCAGAGCGTGCATATATCTACTCTTGGAAACTTCGATGAAGAAATTGTAGATATGATGTCTATCGTGGTTATTGGTAATAGTAATACATATATTGAAAATGGAAGAATAATAACTCCTAGAGGATATAAGATAGATTAAAACAAATGGATAATGGATAATTGATAATGTAGAATGATGGAGAGTTCTCACTGGCGTGAGAAACTACATTAGGTAGTGAGGAGAGGTAGGGATGATAGGTTTAGTTCTTGGAACAAGCGAAGGAAGAGAGATTTTACAAAGAATCAATGAATTTACAGGAGATGTCTTTGTTACAACGGCCACAAAGTATGGTGGAGATATATTAAACGAGTATGATATAAAAATACTCAACACAACACCTCTTGATAAAAAGGGATTCAAAGATAAGATAAAAGAACTTAATATACAAATCTTTCTTGATAGTACTCACCCTTATGCTGTTGAGGTTTCAAAGAATATTATAGAAGCTTGTAATGAGAGTGGTATAACCTATTTGAGGTATGAGAGAGAGAGCGTGGTTGAAAAGTACGGAGATGAGGAACTGGTTCATCTAGTAGAAGGATATGAAGGTCTTCAAGAGGTACTTGAGAATATACAGGGTAACGTGCTTAACACCACTGGTAGTAGGAATATAAAAAGAGTTAAGGAGCTAAATGTCCATAACAGAGTAATACACAGAGTGCTTCCAACTTTAAAAGTCATGACTGAGATGGAGGAACTAGGTATTGAACCTCATAATCTTATAATGATAAAGGGGCCTGTGAGCTATCAGTTGAATAAAGCTTTTTATAAAGAGTATAATATAGAATGTGTAATTATGAAGGATAGCGGTCTTGCTGGAGGGACAGATGAGAAAATCAAAAGTGCCCTAGACCTTAACATACCAGTGGCTGTGATAAAAAAAGAACAAATGGATTATCCTAATAAATTCAATTCCATAAAAGAGTGTGTTGAAGAACTTAAGTCGAGGTGGAACAATGAAAGTTAGTTTTTGTGAGCATAATATTGCAAGTGGGAAACTACGTGATAAATTATTAAAAGAGTATCCGCAGATTGAAACATCTGTGAACAAATGTATAGGTGAATGTGCATGTTGCGGGTACAAACCTATTATTAGAGTAGATGGAAAGTATATTGAGGGTGAGTCTGAAGAGGAACTTTACGAGACTATAATAAAAATGTATCTTTAGAATTGGCACGTATAGCTATTAAGCTATACGTGCTTTTTTTGTTGCTCAAGTTTAGTTATGTACTGTTTATGTGGTTAAAATGAGTTGTAAGCTATGGTACTATGTGTTTAATATATAACAAAACCATTATGAATACTCGTAATGGTTTTTGTTGTTAATATAACTAAATTATTTATAAAAAGATAACTATTTACAGTAATTTGAAATTATAATCTTAAGGTGTTATAATATAAATATTAGTGTTAAACATATGTATATATTGCTAAATAACAAAAAAACTTATCTTATAAACTTTTCTTAAAGTAATATCTATGATGAATTACTTCATTTTTATTTCATAGTTTAACTAATGTAAATTTTGTGTTATCTAAAACTAAATCTTAATATGTTTTATTTATAGATTACATATAATCTAAATTTCGATAATCGTATATTTGGATTATATGTAATCTAAATTTCGATAATCGTATATTTGGAGTGTAGAAATAACATCTCTAATGTAATAAAAATACAAAATAACCAAATAAAGAAAATGGAAAGCAATAAACAATTGAATAGGAGGAATGAATATTGAATAAGAGAGAAATATCCATTAATAGAGCTAGTGAACTTAAGAAAACAATTGAAGATTATTTAGCTGTTAGAGACTCTATATCAAAGGGATTAGAGCAGAAAGATATAATTTCCAAACGTAAAGAAAAAATCATGAAAGTTTTAGGGGCTTCTGAGAAACAATGGAATGATTTCCATTGGCAGTTACACAATAGGATAAGTGACGTTGACACTTTGAGTGAAATACTCAATCTTTCAAAGGAAGAGAAAGAAGATATATCTAAGGTTGGCAAAAATTATAGATGGGCTATATCTCCATATTATCTTAGTTTGATTGATCCAGATGATAGATTTGATCCTATTAGATTGATGAGTATACCAACCGGTTTAGAGGCTGTAGAGGATAATTGTGACTTTGATCCTATGGGGGAGGAGTATACAAATCCAGCAGGAAGTTTAACAAGAAGATATCCAGATAGACTAATTATTAATGTAACAAATGAGTGCGCCATGTATTGTAGACATTGTCAGAGAAGAAGAAATATTGGACAGAAAGATATGCATAAGACATGGTCCGTTTTAAGTGAGTCAATTGAGTATATAAGAAACAATAAAGAAATCAGAGATGTTCTTGTAACTGGTGGAGATCCGTTAACATTATCTACAAGTAATCTTGAAAAAGTGATAAAAGAGCTTAGATCCATAGAACATCTTGAGATAATTAGAATAGGAACAAGAACTATTGTAACAATGCCACAGAGAATCGATGAAGAGCTTACTGATATGTTGAAGAAGTATGGTCCAATATATGTTAATACTCATTTTAATCATCCTATGGAGATAACTGAAGAGGTAAAAGATGCATGTGTGAGATTATCACTTGCAGGAGTACCACTTGGGAATCAGGCTGTTCTTCTTAATGGAGTAAATAATGATAAGTTTGTAATGAGATGTCTTAATCAAGAACTACTAAAAGTAAGAATAAGACCTTATTATATATTCCATGCTAAACATGTTCATGGTACAACACATTTTAATACCTCAGTAGATGATGGTATTGAAATTATGGAGTATCTAAGGGGGTATACATCTGGGCTTGCAATACCTACTTATATTATAAATGCGCCTAAGGGACAAGGGAAAACTCCAATATTACCACAGTATCTAATATCAAGAGGTCCAGAACATATAACTTTCAGAACTTGGGAAGGTAGAGTTATTGATTATGAAAACCATGAAACAAAAGATATAAAGAAACTTTTGGGTGATAAATAAATTTTCTATTAATTCTGAATATTTTAACTTTACGAAATATGATTTACAAATTCAAATAATTAATATAAAATAGACGTGGAAATGAATATATCCACGTCTTAAAATTTATAGTTTTAAAAGAAACGCGTATATGCGGATGATAATAATCTCTTGACCTTGAAATGGTCTGGGGATTTTTTTTGAGAGTGAAATATTAGGCATATGAAAATAAATAACAAGTTATTTATTTGAATGTGACTCAGGTTAACGGGAGGTAAGTATGGATAAGAAAAAGTTTTTAAAAAGGTTTATTTTGATTAACATAGGAGTGTTCTTGGTTGCTGCGGGATTTTATTATTTCATGGATCCTAATAATTTAGCACCAGGTGGTGTAACAGGATTAAGTAAGGTACTAAATTACTATTTCCCTAGTCTACCTTTAAGTGGAATACTACTAGCTTTGAACTTAGTATTATTTGTGGTTGGGTTGATATTTATTGGAGCAGATTTTGGTGCATTTACAGTATATGCATTCCTAGCATTATCAGGATACATGAGGTTGATGGAGATATTCACTCCTCTTAGTGGTCCTATAACAGGAGATATTTTTATTGAAACCTTATTTGGAAGTGCTATCACTGCAATTGGACTTGCTTTAGTGTTCTATCAAGGAACATCTACAGGAGGAACAGATATAATAGCTAAGATTTTAAATAAGTATTTCCATATTGATATAGGAAAAGGACTGTTGATGGCAGATTTTTGTGTAACAATAGTTGCTGTTTTCACTTTCGGATTAGGTAAAGGGTTATACTCTATCCTTGGTGTTTTCTTAGTGGGTTATCTTATAGATGTATTTATTGAAGGGCTTAGCATGAACAAGAAAGTTGAAATTATATCAACTAAAGGTGAAGATATAAAGAAATATATTATAGAGGTTTTAGATAGAGGGGCTACTATCTATAGAGCGGAAGGTGCCTATACTGGCGAAGAGAAGGTTATAATATCAACAGTTGTTGGTAAAAAGCAATTTATTAGATTGAAACAATATATAAAGGCATTAGATGATAAAGCATTTTTAATAACATATAATGTTCACGAAACTGTTGGAGAAGGATTCCAGTCATTCGAATAAAAGAGCTGCGGCTCTTTTTTTTGTTTCTAAAGAATAAAGAATCAATGGAATGGGTGAGATGTGTTTGGACTTAGACTAATAAGGGATGATTAATATCTCTCTTTTTTAAAATACCGTTGAAAAGGGTTTACCTTAATAAAGGACAAGTGTTCAAGCTGAAAATCAAGATGATAAGAAAAAATATTATTAATGGGTGATTAAAAAATACTGAGAAGGTCATAATTACAGATATGTGCGAAAGAATGTTTGCATGAATTTGAATTCTATAAAGTATATCATGGAGGTAATTATGAGCCAACTAGTAAAAAACAATAAAAAACGAGATATGGAGAATGATGACAATAATCTTTCTGAGAAAGGTGATTGCAAGTGTGCATTAGAGGAACTGATGAGGGATGTTGAAAGCTCTAGCATGTCTCATTTCATAAAGGAAGGATTTCTTAAGTTAGCCCATGAGGCTCTTAATAGTGAGAAAGAAGAGAAAGAGAGAAATTATAATGAACAAAAGAAACATGAGGAGCAGCTACAGCAGAGGATAAGAAGAGTGAACATTCTCAAGATGATTATCAAGATCGTGGAGGCAGATTGCAAAAAAGACAAGAATAAGGTAAATGAGGATATAATAGAGAAAATTAGGGAAAGTAGATTCAGTAAGGGACGTGTATGCCCTCATTGTAAATGTAAGAATATTTGGAAATATGGATGGGAAGGAGGTAAACAGAGATATAAGTGCAAGAATAAGGAGTGTGGACGTACATTTAGAGATACCACCTTATCTCCCATGTACAATAGCAAGAAGGGGATAGACAAATGGATAGAGTATATGAGATGTATGGCAATGGGATTGACACTTATGATATCCAGTGAGATTGTTGGTATAAACATAGCCACTGCATTCTACTGGAGGCATAAGATAATGGATGGATTAAGGGCAAATATGGGTGTGGGGAATATAGGTGGAAATGTGGAGATTGGACATATGCTAGTAATGGAGAGTACAAAAGGAAAGAAGCGCGGAGTATATGATCTGCCAAGAAGGTGTGGAACAAAGAATAAGTACTCTTCTTTATTCGAAAAACCTAAATGCCATTATTTGTTTAAGGGACATAGGGCGAACTATATTCTATGCGGTCTGGATAATGGTGGAAATATGATGGCGGAACTTACAGACATAAGATATATGAACCAACGGATACTAAGTGCTATGTTCGATGGGCGTATACACGAGGATTCTGTAGTATCGACGGAGGGAAATAGGAATTACCACACATATGTTAGAAAGCGTGGTCTAAAGCTGGGTAGGGGCAATACAGGTGATGACTGCAAGGACTACAATATAAAAGCGCTCATGAGGATGAAGAGGGAGATTCTTACATGGATAATACGGTTTAAGGGGGTTTCTAGTAAATATTTGAATAACTATCTCTACTGGTACAGATTTATGAAGACAAAGGGGCTTTATGATATGGAGCAGGGATGTGGAGAAGATGGCAATCACCAGGCGGCGATAAGCTTGTTCATTGATAGCCATACTGAACACTCTGGTATAAGAATAAAGGAGTTCAAGGATAGGGCACACATACATTTGAGTATGGTAGGATAGAAGTATGAGGAGCTGTTCATGTGCTATAAGGGGACGAAAAAGAAAGGTGTACAAGCGCCCTTACGGCCTTAAATATGAGGAAAGATTGGGAAGATATTATGAATAATGGTTAACATGGAATGTTGAAATTGCAATGTATAAAGGAGAGAGTACTAAACAGTCATGTACCGTCTTCAACGGTATCTTAAAAAAGAGAGATATTAGCAACTTTTACTTATAACACTCAAGAAGAAAACATAGAACTGCTAATATTAATAGTTAATAAATGTAAACAAAAAGATGTACACCACAGAAAAAAGGCAAACAAAAAAGATGTACAAATGCTTGTACATCTTTTAAGCAAGCTACTATTATTGAGCTTGAGGAGCTTCTACTGGACAAACAGAAGCACAAGCACCACAATCGATGCAAGTAGACTCGTCTATCACGTAAAGTCCATCACCAGCAGAAATACATGAAACTGGACATTCAGCTTCACATGCTCCACAGTTAACGCAAGTATCTAATATTTTGTAAGCCATAGTAATACCCTCCTAAAAATCAAAATAATAATAAAGAAATAAAAATATTCATTTCTTTGACCAACTCTATAATATCATAAAAAAATACATAAATAAAGAGGGAAAACAAACAAAAACAGGAACCTAAAGAAGTTCCTGTTTTTAAAACTTTATGCTGGATTTGGTGCGCCTACAGGGCATACAGCTGCACAAGCACCACAGTCAATACATACATTAGGATCTATTACATAGATGTTATCGCCTTCAGAAATACATGAAACTGGACACTCAGGTTCGCAAGCACCACAGCTAACACATGCATCATTAATTTTGTAAGCCATAAAATACCTCCATAAATATAAATTTTTCTATCCAAAGATATTGTATCCATTTTCTTCAGAATTATTACATAAATTACTTAATAGCTTTATAGGAATATGGATGAGTATATATGGGACTGTATTGGATATAATTTTAATCATAAGAAATAAAATAAAAAAACAATTTAAGGAATAAATTTATGGATAATAAATTAGGAAATGTACTTAAAGAATTACCTATAAAAATAAGTTTAATAGGAATAATTATTTTAACAACAATGTTTGTAACTAGCGGTGATGTTTTTGAGAGAACATATGGAAGTAAAGTAATAGAAGGTTTTTTTAATAAATCTATAAGCGGAAAATATGGTGAAAGGGAATGGGGAAATATTAATCTTGAGGGGGAACTTCTTGAGATGATATATGAAGCTAAAGAATCTATAGATGTGTGTATATATGAGGTGAATCTTCCAGGTATAGTGGAAGGCCTCATAGAAAAGGCAAGTCAGGGTATAAGGGTAAGAGTCATTGTTGATGGTAAAGAAGGTAATGATGAATATAGGGAAAAAAGGTATACACTTATGCGAATATATCTTGAAAAGATGGTAAGAGGAAGAGATGGTGTAATTGGAACGGATGATGACATAATGATATTCTCAGATTCTCCAATCTTTATGGTTCAGGATAGGGGAATAAGAGAACTTTTGGGGTTGCCAGAGTATATATATGAAAATGAAAGATATGAACATTTGACCATTGGGAAGATGAGAGTAGAAGGATATGTGTTGTGCTATGGAGAAGAAATAGATGAGGGCAAATATTCCTCACCTGGAAATCAGATGCATAATAAATTTGTAATAGTTGATAACAATATATTATGGACTGGTAGTTGGAATTTTACTGTAACAGGTCTATATGGAACTTATGAAGATGCAATCAATAAAAGGTTAGATGGTAATCAACAGCATTGTATTAAGATAAGAAATAGTGAGGTTTGCAAAGTTTATCTAGACCAGTTCAATGAAATGTGGGGATCGGAAGGGAAAGAGGCCAATAAAAAACAAGCGAATTTTGGAAAGAGAAAAACCTTAAGAGGATTTAAGAGCATTCTTATTGGAGATATAAGAGTAGATATATATTTTTCTCCTAATAATACTGTTATTGATCAAATAAAAAAATTGTTAAACAATAGTAATAATAAAGATATGTTTTTTTCACTATTCTGTATTTCTGAGAAAGAGATAATGGAAATTTTAACAAGAAAGAATAAAGAGAAAGATGGAGATATCTTTATGGTAATAGATGAAGGTATGTGGAAACAAGGCTGGAGTGCTATCAGAACAGTTGGAAATGTAAATGAATTTATGCCAATATATGAAGATAAGCTACAGGGAAAATTACACTCAAAGAGTGCTGTGATTGATCCATTTGGTAAAGATAATATAGTAATAACAGGTTCTATGAACTGGACAAAAAATGGTTATAGCAATAACGATGAGAATATAATGATAATTTATGGGGATAGTAATTTGTCAAGAAAGTTCTATTCAGAAATTATGAGTAGAGTTAGAGAAAGTAGCTTTTAATAGATTTTATTTATATAAAATATGAAAACATGATAAAGCTTTGAAAGGGGATTTTAAAATGGATATTAAAGTAATACAGAACGTCCAAGAAGAGAATATTCCAAAGATAATAGGTGTTTATAGTGACAGTGAAAGTGAGCTATATGCTGAGAAAGTGAATGTTTTAAAAGAAAAGAAAAGATTCACAGGTAAATTTGGAGAGATATATCATGTAGACAATGATGAGGAATTATTCTTTATTGGTTTAGGCGTGAAGGAAAAAATAACTGCAGAGAAAGGTAGAGAAATATCAGCTAAAATTGTTAAGGAATTAGCTAAATTTAAAATTGTAAAGGCAAACTATTATGTATTCTGTAAGTGTAACAAGATAGTTAGAGGTGTAATTGATGGGTTATACTTAGGAAATTATAAATTTGATAAATATAAAACTTCAGGAGAAGAAAAATTTAAGATAGAAGAAATAAATCTTGTTATTGATAAAGATTTAGAAGAGTGGGTATCACAAGAAGGAATTTCACTTGCAAAATCAACTATTATAGCTAGAGATCTTGTAAATGAGCCTGCGAACGTATTATATCCTGAGTCTTTAGCTAATAGAGTAAAAGAATTAGGAAAGGAACATGGATTTGAAGTTGAAGTTTTAGGTGAGAATGAAATAAATGAATTAGGAATGGAATCATACATGAATGTTGCTAGAGGATCAGATAATCCTCCAAGATTTATAATTATGAGACATATGGGAGATGAGGAGAACAAGGATGAAGTTCTTGGGCTTGTAGGAAAAGGTTTAACATATGATAGTGGTGGATATTCAATAAAGCCAACTCCAGGTATGGTTAGTATGAAGAGTGATATGGGTGGAGCTGCTGCGGTTATTGGAGCAATGTGTGCAATCTCAGATATGAAACTTAAGAGAAATGTGGTTACTGTTGTTGCTGCTTGTGAGAATCTTATCTCAGGAAATGCATATAAGCCAGGTGATGTAATTAATTCTATGGGTGGAAAAACTATAGAAATATTAAATACAGATGCTGAAGGTAGATTGACATTGATAGATGCTGTGTATTATATAATAAATAAAGAAAAGGCTACTAAAGTTGTTGATATAGCAACTTTAACAGGAGCTGTACTTGTGGCTTTAGGAACTACGAGAACTGCTGTAGTTTCAAATAATGATGAATTCTTCAATTGTTTAGAAAATGCAAGTGATAAAGCTGATGAGAAGATATGGAGACTTCCTGCTGATGAGGATTATAAGAAACTTATTAAATCTGATATTGCTGATCTTAAGAATCTAGGTGGAAAGTATGCAGGATCAATAACAGCAGGATTATTCATTGGTGAATTTGTTGGTGATACTCCATGGTTACACATGGACATTGCTGGAACTGGTTGGACTGATGCTCCAAAGAAAGCCTATGATCATAAAGGTGGAACTGGTGTAGCTGTTAAATCTCTATACTATCTTGCTAAAGAAGAATAGAGTAAAATATAATGGATAATGAAGGAGGGTTCTGACTAAGGTCAGAACCTATATTTTATAATAGGGTTTTACTCGTATCTTATGAATGAAACATTGTATTTAATATACAATATTTTATCTTTAGATAAAATGAGTAAAACACTTTTGACTAAAGAACAATAAGATGTAGTTTCTGAGGCAGCAGAAACATCCATCATTTTCAGTTATACATTATACATTTTCAATTTCTTTTAAGCGAGTGAAACGAACAATTATCATTCATGAATATTTTTAAAGCCTTCCCCAAGTGTCTCAAAAACATCATAAACCTTGATGAAAGATTTAGGATCTATTTCTCTTATATAGGATTTCAATCTTATAAACTCTCGTTTTGTCACTATGGTACTGAGAACTTCAACTTCCTTTCTTGTAAATGCTCCTTTTGCATAATAATATGTAGCACCTCTTTCAAGGTCATTGATTATATAGTCCTTAATTTTCTCCTTTTGAGAGCTAATGATAACAATTTCTTTATGTGCATTGAAGGTCTCTATTGCTCTATCAATCAATAATCCATTCATTACAACTGCTAGAAGGGAGTATAGCCCTTTTTGAAATCCGAAGGTCAAAGCAGCTAGTAGAGTAACAACTAAGTCAGTGAGAAGTAGTGCTTTACCTATTTCTAGGTGTGTGAATTTATATATGATCTTTGCGATGATATCTGTTCCACCAGTTGAAGCGTTCTTATTAAAAATAATGGCCATACCTATTCCTTGAATTATTATTCCAATTATTAATTCAAGCATAATATCATTAGTAAGTGGTTCTGATATAGGATACAGTTTTTCAAAGAAAAGAATTATACCTGAAAGAGCAAGGCTACTATATATTGTTTTTGCTCCAAATCCAGCGCCAATTACGATAAATCCCAGAATAAATAAGAATATATTCATTATTAACATTAGGGTACCTACATTAAGGTAAGGTATATAATTGTTTATCACCAGTGCGATTCCATTTACGCCTCCAGCAGCTATGTTGTGTGGCATGATAAAAAAATATAATCCAGCAGATACGAGAAATGAACCTAGGGATATTATAATATAATCATTTATTTGTTTTTTTAATTTCATGTTAATCACCTCTAATGAATATGGTTTGCGTAATGGCACCAATTATTCTCAGAACAGGTGAGAAGTTAGTTGATTTTTTTTTATCAACAATTATAATTATAACTATGATACCAAAATAATGGTAACAATTAGGAAGGCGGTTTTTATGAGATTAAAAAACAAAATTGCTATTGTCACTGGTGGAAGTAGAGGGATTGGTGCAGATATAGCCCAGGAACTGGCAACTAATGGCGCAGAAGTAATTATAGTATATAGAAATAGAGATGATAAGGCATGTGAAGTGATTGAAGGTATTAAGGCTAAGGGTTATAAGGCGCATATGTATAAATGTGATGTATCAAACTTTAATGAGGTGAAAAAATTTACTGAAGAGATTATTGAGAGATTTGGTAAAGTAGATATACTTGTTAATAATGCAGGAATAAGTGAGATAGGTATGTTGATAGATATGGAAGAGGAAACATGGGATAGTATAAGTAATACAAACCTTAAGAGTATATTCAACATGTGTAAGCATATAGGTAGGCATATGATGTGGAATAAAGGAGGAAGTATAATAAATATTTCTTCCATATGGGGTGAGGTTGGAGCATCCTGTGAAGTTGCATATTCTGCAACAAAGGGAGGCATTAATGCATTTACACGTGCATTTGCTAAAGAAGTAGCCTCAAGTGGAGTTAGAGTTAATGGAATATCTCCAGGGGTAATCAATACTGAAATGAATAGGTGGATGACACCTGAGGAAGAGCAAGAACTTCAAGAAGAGATTCCTATGGGCCGTTTTGGGGAAGGTAGTGAAATTGGAAAAATTGCTGTTTTTCTTTCAAGTGAGGATAGTTCATATATGACAGGGCAGATTTTGAGGGCAGACGGCGGAATGCTTTAAAACAAGTGGAGAATGGACAGTTGACAACGAAGGATGGTTCTGACCACAGGTCAGAACCTACATCATATTGATCTTCAGGACAAAGGTTTTTACTCATTTTATCTTTGAATAAAATAATGTATTTATTGTGCAATGTTTCATCTGAGTGAAACGAGCAAAGTCTTATTGTCAAGGAACAATAAGATTAAAATTTCACAGAGTGAAATACCCATCGTTGTCCACTGTCCACTGTCAACTCTCAACTTAAATAGCGTAAGCTATTTTTAAAGATATCGTTTCACCTCAAAGCGTTCAATGGAATACTCTTCATTAGGAGAAATTCCAGCTTTCTTTAGAACTGTAGATAGTTGTTCTTCTACTGTATTTATTCCTTGTAAATTAGGAAGTAATACAGCTTTTTTTGATTCTGTTGATACTATAATTCCATATTTTTGTGGATCTAAATCTTCTTTTGAACAAATTTCAGGATTGTCTAGTATGTCAACAGATATGGTTAAGAGAGATAATTCCTCTTCGTATACTGGGGTAAACCGTGGATCATGTGAACAGGCTTCTATTGCATTTCGAATTATTTCCTCACATGTAGTATCACAAGTTGGTGTTAAAGTGCCTATGCAGCCTCTGAGATTACCTTCAATTTTTAATGATACAAAGACTCCTTTTTTATTCCAAAGTAGCTCTTTTGGCGTATTTGAAGGAATATCTATATAATTTTCGTATTTGATGAAATTGTTTATTGCTTCTCTAGCTAAATTAACCTGAAAACTTTCTTTCTTTGTCATGGATAAGAATCTCCTTTCAAAGCTTCTTTCAAGTTTAGTATACTTACTTTCGCAATTATTTATTATATTTATTCTAGAAATACAATAACCAACCCCAAAAGGATGCTCATATGATATAATATCTGACTTGAAATCAAATTCATCTAAGGTTCCTAAGAGGAGTATTATTGATTTTAAAGCACATTGACATGCATTTGTAACCAGGTCATCATTCATAAAAATGATATCCTCCCAATTTCCAGCTGCTAAGTTGTCAATTAGGTCTCTATCAAATTTTTCACCAGAGGAGTCATAGCCATAAGGACTATCTTCTATTAGTTTATGTGATAGATCACCACTACTGATTATCACAAAATCTCCAGGGATATTTGATAGGGATTCTTTTAATATCATTCCAAATTTATAATGATGTAGTTTTGAAATGCCGCCATATGTTATACTTGTTAGTTTATAATTTTCCATAAATTTATCTATAAAATAAAGAGGAACCATTGTACCGTGATCAAGTTTATATTCAATATTGTACAGTTCAGCATTACTATGGTCTATGCTGATAAGGGGGATGATTGTTTCTTCACATCTGTACTTCAACTCTTTGACTAACTTTTTATTAATTTCTTTTTCCATAGATAATTCAGAACCAAATTCTTCAAAATCACCTTGAATGAAGTAAGAATCCATTATTGAAATACCATCTATAAAATTTGGACCATGGGGAGAGATTACAACAATATTATCTGGGTTAAGAGCTGAAATCTCTTTTGCAATCATTTTCATTGAGGATGAAGTCCTAAATGCTACATGTTGATTACCCATTCCCACTTCTGGTACTATTATTGGGGGGTGAGGGAGAATATAATGTCCAAGAATTCTACCCATAATATCACTACCTTCCTTTTTAAAGAATAAAAAACCCATTTTAAAGGGTTTTCAACGTCTGAAACTCTGAATATGGAAATCAGAGGAATAACAATGTTATATGATTTTTAACAAACTAAACTTTAATCAAAATGTGACGAGGATGAAAAAATCTCTAAATATTTAATAAAATCCTTCTTTTCACTTTTTTCAAGATCTTTTAATAAAGATGCAATATATTCTCTTCTTTGCTTTAGAACTTCTTCAATTAAAGAATTACCTTTTTCTAAAGGTTGAACCTTAACAACTCTTCTATCTTTTTGATCTTTAACTCTTTCTACTAATCCAGTTTTCTCCATTCTATCTACTAAATCGGTTATAGTACTTGGTGCTAAATATAAAGCTGAACTAAGTTCTCCGATTGTTAAGCTTTTGCACCAGATTATCTTCTGAAGTGCATCGAATTGAGGAGGAGTGATATCATAATTATTTAATATTTCACGTCCTTTTTTCTTTATTTCAAAACATATTTTTCTTAAAAGTAATTCAATATGCTCAATACATTCATCATTATTGCAGTTCATTGTCTTATGCCCCTTTTTCAGTTTCATTTAATCATACAATTATTTATTAAAACTATTTCCTTTTAAATAGCGAAGTTTAAAATAAAATCTAAAGTATCATCACGGAACTTATTAAAATATTCTCCTTACTCAATAACATTTGATTAACTTATGAATATAATGGTATAGAATAGAAGCAATTTATAGCTTTTATTATGTTCTTAAAGTTAACGAATGATATAAACTGATTATCAGCGATAAAGTAAAGGAGCGATAATATGTTCTTTGGATGTTGTGGTTTTTTTTATCTAATTGTTTTGGTCCTTATCCTACTCTTCTTTGGAGGAGGTTGCAGAAGACCATATAATAGATATTACGGTTATTACTAATATTTACATCTAATCATTGAAAGCACAGATAATATTCTGTGCTTTCTACCATATACTACGCACAGAACTTCTTCTGTTATTTAATTTTATAATAAAATCCTATAAACTTCAATATTTAGAAAGTTATATATGGCATTTAATTTAAATATTGAGCATACATTTTTCATATAAAGGGTCTTTTTACGAAAATTAATTTGTAGAAGTCTCAAAATCTCAGCACACTTTAAACCTATGTATAAATTAATATTTGAGTTAAAACCCTTAATCAGTTTCAAGGGAGGAGCCTATGAGTAAATTTAAGTTAAAGATTCCTAAAATTAATGGAGAAAGAGTGTTTTATTTCTTATTAAGTTTCATCATAACTTTTGGAGCGGCATTTATATCTTCAATATGGGCAAAGAATACAAAAAGTACATATCAATTACTGAAGAAACCATTTTTTTCACCACCAACAATAGTATTTCCAATAGTGTGGAGTATTTTATTCGTATTGATGGCATATGCTCTATTTAGAGTTTGGAGAGATATTAAAAAGAAACCTCAAAATAAAAAAGCTATAAAACTATATTTTATTCAGCTTACATTGAATTTTTTATGGTCACCTATATTCTTTGGGTTAAATTTAAGGTTTATTGCTTTTATAGTATTAATAATATTATGGATATTTATAGTACTAACTTTAAAGGAATTTTACAAAAGAGACAAATTAGCAGGAATTCTGTTTATACCATATCTACTCTGGGTAACATTTGCTGGTGTTCTTAATTTTTATATATGGTTTTTAAATGCATAAATCAGAAAGGAATTTTTAAAAGAAGTGGGGAGTGGAAAGTGGAGAACGCAGGAAGGTTCTGACCAAAGGTCAGAACCTTTATTCTATTGTTTAAAAATCAAGAGAATTTGAATCGTTTCATCTTAGATTAAACGATGTATTTTAAGTGCAATATTTTATTTTTCTAATTTCCATAGCTGCCGTTCTTTAATTACACAGCTCTGCAATTTATCCTTCAGGAATAAATTAAAATTCATGGGAGATAATAATTTTCAATAGAAGAAAAAATTCGTGAGAGTGTGTGTTATTACCAACAAGGAGATGAAATAGGGATATGAATGATAAGACCGATAAAGATAAGAGTAAGAGAACTAATAAAGAAGAAAAGAATGGTGCAGAAAAACGTAGTGATAAAAAAGATTTAAAAGAAAAAGTTACAACTCATAAATTTAAATTTGGCATTGGATATATTTTAATTGTGTTTATAATGCTTTATTTAATAAATAACTTAATTCATTCATTAACATATGAACAAGTGTTATATAGTAAATTTGAGACATTAGGTAGAGAAGGAAAAATTGAAGAAGTAAGAATAGCATCTGATAGAATATACATTTTTTTGAAGGAAGAAGAGCAACGTGAAAAGGTCTTGTATACTGAGAGAATCCCTCAGGATTACAGCGATTTAACAAAAAAACTTAAGGAATTAAATGTTGAGAACTATGGAGCTATAAGAGAAAAAGAAAATCCTCTTATGGTTATTTTACTGAACTGGGTTGTACCTTTACTAATATTCATGTTAGTTGGTAGAATTATTTTGGGCAGTATGCAGAAGAAGATGAGTGGCGGTGTAATGGATTTTGGAAAGAGTAATGCTAAGATTTATGCGGAGAAGGAGACTGGGATAGGATTTAAAGATGTTGCAGGACAGGAAGAGGCAAAAGAGTCATTGAGAGAAATGGTAGATTTTTTAAATAATCCAGAGAAGTATAGAGAAATAGGGGCAAAGATTCCTAAAGGAGCACTTCTAGTGGGTCCGCCTGGAACTGGAAAAACTTTAATTGCAAAAGCTGTTGCTGGAGAGGCTAACGTTCCTTTTTTCTCAATGTCAGGTTCAGAGTTTGTACAAATGTTTGTAGGGATGGGAGCCTCTAAAGTAAGAGATTTGTTTAAACAAGCGCAAGAAAAGGCTCCATGTATAGTATTTATTGATGAGGTTGATGCTATCGGTAAAAGTAGGGATAGTAGAATCGGTGGGGGCAATGATGAACGCGAGCAGACATTGAATCAGCTTCTTACAGAGATGGATGGTTTCGATTCTTCTAAGGGTGTTGTTATATTAGCAGCAACCAATAGACCAGAGGTATTGGATAAGGCATTACTAAGACCAGGACGGTTTGACAGAAGAGTTATTATGGATACACCAGATTTAAAAGGAAGATTACAAATATTGAAAGTGCATATTAAAGATGTAAAAGCAGGAGATGATATAGAGCTTGAGAAAATTGCAAGGATAACTCCAGGAGCAGTAGGTGCGGACCTTGCCAATATTATAAATGAAGGTGCATTGATGGCAATTAGAAATAAGCGGAGTTTTATGATGCAAGAAGATTTAGAACAGGCGGTAGAAGAGGTTTTGGCAGGCAAGATAAAGAAAGAAAGAATACTGTCAAAGGATGAAAAAAAAATTGTATCTTATCATGAAATAGGGCACGCTCTTGCTGCAGCTTTATTGAAGAATACTGATCCTGTTCATAAGATTACAATTATACCTAGAACTTTGGGTGCTCTTGGGTTTACAATGCAATTACCAGAGGCAGAAAAGTACTTGAACTCATATGATGAACTCATGGATAAGATTGTTGTACTTTTAGCTGGGAGAGCTGCTGAAGAAGTGGTCTTCGAATCAATTACTACTGGAGCTTCAAATGATATTGAGAAAGCAACTTCCATCGCTAGAAGTAGTGTTGCTATATATGGGATGAGTGAGAAGTTTGATATGACACAACTTGAGAATGTTCAAGGCCAGTATTTGCAAGGAACAACTGTTAAGAGATGTTCAGATAGAACAGAGTATGAAGTAGATAATGAAGTTGTATCAATTATCAAAATTCAACATGAAAGAGCTGTGGGACTTATGGAAAAACACAAAGAGGTTTTGACTGCTTTGGCAGCAATATTGATAGAAAAGGAAACACTAACTGGAGAGGAATTTTTAAAAATTCTTAAACAATATAACTTGAAAGTTTAAATAAAAGGTAATATGTAGTATAATTAGGCTTATATTTATATTCAATTAAGAAATGGAGGGATATCATGGATCCGGTGGCATTTGAATTGTTCGGAATTAAAATAGCATGGTATGGAATATTGATTTCACTTGGAATGCTTATAGCCTTAGTGTTAAGTAACTATACAAGTAAGCTTAAGAAGATTAATTATGATCTTCTTTTAAATGCTATATTGATAGCATTACCATGTGCAATCATAGGTGCTAGATTATACTATGTTCTATTTAGTTTAGATTATTATTTAAGTAATCCTATTCAAATTTTAAACATAAGGCAAGGTGGGTTAGCCATTCATGGTGGATTAATTTTTGGAATAGGAAGTGGAGTAATTTATCTTCTTAAGAAAAAAGAGAATATTATTAAGTATATTGACGCTACAGTTCCATGTATTGTTATTGCCCAGGCAATAGGAAGATGGGGTAATTTCATGAACGGAGAAGCTCATGGTGGTGAAGTAACAAAAGAGTTTATAAGTCGTTTCCCAGAATTTATACAGAAGGGAATGTTTATAAATGGGGCTTATTATCATCCGACCTTCCTATATGAATCAGTATTAAATGTTGGAATTTTTATTGTTCTGATGATAATGTTATTTAAAAAGGTTAGAGATGGATACACTGCTTTTACATATATAGGGCTATATTCTCTAGGTAGATTCTTTATTGAAGGAATGAGAACTGATAGTTTATATATAGGTGGAATGAGAATAGCTCAGATAGTGAGTTTACTAGGTGTTGCTGCATGGATAGGCTTCATTATTTACGACCAAGTTAAAAGAAAAAAACAAGCACATTAAAAGAAAATTGAAAACTTGTTTTTAAGCGCGGATTTCCGTGCTTATTTTTTTTATCATTTATGGAAAAGATAATTTTTATAAAGTATACAGTTTATGGAGTGAAAATTATGGATATTAAAAAAGAATGGAAAGATGAGCTGAAATCACTAACATTAAATAATTATAAGTGGATTAAAGAGCGAAAAGGGTTAATTATTCTGTTCTATGGAGATAAAAAACTTGTTAAAGAATATGGAAACATTCTATATCTTAATATGGAGCCAAATAATTGCAAGTTAATATATAGAGAATATCAAAGTAAAATGTTTTGGATAAAACATTCCCCCAATTTTGGTGAAATAAATATTATCTTAAATGGATGGTTAGGAGATATAAATAAAAAAGGGTGTAATATAAAAAAGAGTGAATTTAAAGAGGTAAATAGATTAGAGTTAGTACTTAATGGTGGAGGAATCCAATTAATTAAAATATGTTTAACAAAAAAAGAAAATATCTCTGAGAAGAAGCTTAATGAGAAAAATTCAAGGTGGTTTCAGTGGGATTTTATAGAATGTGGTGATAATAAGAGGGGAAATCTCTATAAAATTATTAGGGTTATAAATAATAGATTACGTAATATTACTGGACAAAGTACTCATTTTTTAGATGATAATAGTATTGATGATAGTCAAAAAGTTGAAAAAATAATAGAATATGTTCCATTTAAAACTTCAAGAGGATTTAATGATAGTGAAGATACTATAGATAAGGTGAAGCAGACTTATAGTAGAGATATTGATAATATGATTAAATCTCTTTATAAGAGAAAAGAAAAATTAGTGGTTATATTTGAAGGGATGGATGGGTCTGGAAAAGGAGGTGCTATAAAAAAAGTACTAAAAAAGATGGACCCAAGATATTATGACTTATATAGAATTCGTGAACCACAATTTAAGGAGAAGAGTGCTCATTTCCTTAAGAGATTTATGGGCAAGATCTATAGTGATAAGACTTTAATTGTATTAGATAGAAGCTGGTATGGGAGGGTATTAGTAGAACGAGTTGAAAAGCTTGATTCTGAGGAAAATATCCAGAGTGCCTTTAATGTAATATATAACTTTGAAAAGGAATTAGAAAAATCAGGTATTCATGTTATGAAATTTTGGTTGAATGTATCGCCAGAAGAACAGTTAAATAGATTTAAAAAGAGAGTGATTAAGGAAAATAAGAGATGGAAAATTGGAGAGCGAGATTGGAAGAATAGATTGAAACGTAATAGCTATAATGAATATTCCAAAGATATGTTTATAAGAACAAGTTTTAAATTTTCTCCATGGATAATTATTGAGGGTGATAATAAAAAGAAGGCTAGAACGAACGTTATGCGTGAAATTATGGAGTTTATTGAACAGTTAAATACACCTTAAACGTCCCAATATAATTATAGTGAACTGTTATGTCTATGTACATAAAATCAGTCTTATGATAAAATTAGGCGTATGAAAAAACAGTTGGAGGGTTAAACGGTGAGGTGTATACATAAAATATTGTTGACATGTATGCTATCTAGTTTGTTATTTGTTTCATGTAGCAATGAGACTGTGATTATAGATAAAGTTGAAAACAAACAGAGTGAGATAGCACAGAGTGAAGAGAGTGGAGAAAAAAAGATATCATCTGATAAGGAAAAAATTAATGAGATAGTTTCTGATGAATTGGAGTACATAGTTAATTTGATTGAAGAGGTTCATCCAAATCCATATAAATATGTAAGTAAGAATGAAATATTAGAACAGGGAAAAGAGATTTTCAATGAGTTTAGTTCAGAGAACGAAGATGAATATTTTCTTTATAAGAGATTTTTAAGTTTGTACAAAGACCCAGCATTAAATGTAAAATATTCAAATGAGTCAAGAAGAAAATTAAAAGTGAATTTAATTGGTGGACTTTCTGGAGTATATGTCTCGAAAGATAGTGAAAACTTAAAAAAAGGGGATAAAGTTGTTAAAATAGGAGGATTACCTATTGAGGAGTTATTACAAATGGGCATGAAATTTACAACTTGTAATACTAAGGATGAGGTATTCTGTAACTTAGATAACATTATTAGAGATTTTCACTTTTTACAAGATTCTGGGGCAATAAACAATGGTAAAGTTAAAGTTGAAGTAATGAGAGACAGCATTTCAATATGTGAAAATGTTTCATTTGTGGATGAAGCTATTGAGTATAATTATAACAACGGTTATAATGTTTTTGATAATAAAGATATAGCTGTGTTGGATATAAATAGTTATGAGAATAAAAAGGAAGAGAACGAAGAAATTCAATCATTTTTTGAGGATTCAGTAAATCAAAGTGTTGACAAGATACTAATTGATCTAAGAACTGATGGGAATATTCATATGAATATTATAGATGAAATCATTAAAAACTTAAAATATAAAGACTACTATAATTATCATAAGAAGATAAAAAAGAGTTCTCAATGGGAAGCAGCATCATATGAACATGATAGTTTTTTTAAGAAGATATTTCTAGGTAAAAAGACTAAAAGTAAAAATAAAAATAGTTTTATCTATGGTAAGGAAATATTTCTTTTAGTTAATGGTAATAGCGGAACAGATGCTATTAGGGTTGCTAATCTTATTAAGAATAATTTTTATGGTAAAGTTATAGGAACAAACCCAACTTCTAATGCAAACAATTTTGGAAATGAAGTTGAAATACAGTTATCAGAAAAGAATATAGCCATTAGTGTACCGACCACTGAATTTATATATCAGGGCAAAATGTCTAAGAGATTGAGTGTGGATATATATAGTGGTAAATTTAATGATAATAGTATTAACGAAAAAACATTAAGAGAAATATTATATAAAGATTAAGATTATTAATATATTGTTTAAGTACTTTTTCTGTGTTTCTTTAGAAATTCAGACCGTTTAAAGAGTTCAAGGTCAAGGAACTATGCGAACGAGTAGCGCAGAGAGCCTAAGTGACGCCGAGATTGGAATTTTTAAACAGTCTGAAAAGTATATCTTGACATATGATCTATATAGCATATATAATCAAAAGTAGTTTAAAAGAGAATAATGAAATTCTGAGAAGAGGAAAGTACCTCTAGAGTATATTCTAATGGGTTATTATTTGAATAGCCTAAAGCGAGCGGAAGTTGGTGCGAGTTCCGCAGGATAGCTAGTGGGAAGAGAGCCTTGGAGAACCTATCTGAAAATCACAAAAACTTGTGGAGAGTAAGAAAAGGCGCAAATGCGTTAAAAAGTTAAGTGGATAAATTTTTGTATTAAAATTTATCAATTAGAGTGGTACCGCGATTATCTCGTCTCTATTTTTAGAGGCGAGTTTTTTATTTGTCTAAATATAGATATTTCTGAAGAAATGATGAAAGGAGAAGAGAATAATGGATAACAAAAAATTAGTTGCACAAAGAATTGCTGAACATGTGGATATGGATGTACTTGAAATAGAGAAATTAGTTGAAATACCACCAAAGTCTGATATGGGGGATTTTGCATTTCCATGTTTTATATTAGCAAAAGTGTTAAGAAAAGCTCCACCTATGATTGCTATTGAATTGATGGAGAAAATCAATAAAGAAGGCTTTGAAAAGATTGTAAATAATGGACCATACCTTAACTTTTTTGTTGATAAGACTATGTTAATAAAGAAAACAATAGATAAAATCCTTATTGAAGGACTTGAATATGGTAATACTACAAATGGAGATGGAGAAACTATTCTAGTTGAGTATTCATCACCAAATATAGCAAAACCATTTCATGTTGGACATTTATTTACAACTGTTATTGGAAACTCTTTATATAAGAGCTACAAATCACAAGGATATGATGTTGAGAGAATAAATCACCTTGGTGATACAGGAACACAATTTGGTAAACTTATCTCAGCTTATAAGAAGTGGGGAGATGAAGAAGCTCTTGAAAAAGAACCTATTAAAGAACTTTTAAGAATTTATGTTAAGTTCCATGATGAAGCAGAGAAAAATCCAGAGCTTGTTGAAGAGGGAAGAATGTACTTCAAGAGACTTGAAGATGGATCTGAAGAAGAGGTTGCGCTTTGGAAGAGATTTAGAGAGTTAAGCTTAAAAGAGTTTATGAAGGTTTATGAGATGCTTGGTGTTGAGTTTGATTCATATGCTGGTGAAAGCTTCTATAGTGATAAGATTGATGAATTAGTTGAGATGATAGAGAAAACAGGATTACTTGTTGAAAGCCAAGGAGCGCAAGTAATAGACCTTGAAGAGTACAATATGCCTCCTTGTATCGTTAAAAAGGCTGATGGTGCTACTATATATGCTACACGTGACCTTGCTGCTGCAACATATAGAAAGAAAAAATATGATTTTAGCAAGAATATATATGTTGTTGGTAAAGATCAAACATTACACTTTAATCAAGTGTTCAAATCTCTTGAGTTAATGGGATTTGAGTGGGCAAAAGATTGTATTCATGTGCCATTTGGAATGGTTAGATTTGCAGATAAGAAGTTATCTACAAGAAAAGGTGATGTAATTTTCCTTGAAGATCTTCTTAATGAAGCTGTTAATAAAACTTTAAGTATAATTAATGAGAAGAATCCAGAATTAGAAAATAAAGAAGAAGTTGCTAAAGAGGTTGGTATTGGAGCAATAATATTCACATACCTTAAGAATAATAGAACAAGAGATATTGTATTCAATTGGGATGAGATGTTAAGCTTTGAAGGAGAAACGGGACCATATACTCAGTACACGTATGCTAGGGGTAAGAGTATATTAAGAAAGCTTGGAACTGTTGAAGAAGAAGCAGATTACTCATTACTTAATTCAAAAGAAGAGTTTGAACTTGTTAAAATTCTTGAAAACCTTGAGCTTGCAATTAAATCTTCTATTGATAAGTTAGAGCCAAGTATAATAACAAGATATGTACTTGATGTTGCTAAAGCATTCAATAAGTTTTACAATGCACATAATATTGCTAATTCTGAGAGTGAAGAGTTGAAGAATGCAAGACTTAAACTTGTTGAAGCTACTTGCGTTGTAATCAAGAAGTCATTAGATCTTTTAGGTATTAAAGTAGTTGAGAAAATGTAATATGTTGTAAATATAAAAAGAGGTAGGAATATCCTCCTCTTTTTTTGATTTACTTGCTTTATAATATTATCATTTTAATGTATAATAAATAGTAGAGAAAAGAGCATATTGTTCTAGTTTGGAGGATATTTAATGTTTTTTAAAGAAATGCTTCAAGACATTGAACTTGATAGCGAAATCATAAGAGAGTACGATTTAGAAAACGTTGCTTTCTTTGATATTGAAAGCACTGGATTTAATAAAACCCAAGACATAATAATGTTAATATCGTTAGGATTTTTTAAAGAGGGAAGATTTGTAGTTAAGCAGTATTTTGCAGAGTATAAAGAGGATGAGATAAGTGTATTAGAGAATTTTAGGAATGATCTTAAAGTCTTTGATAAATGGTGTTCATATAATGGAATTGCTTTTGATGAACCCTATCTAATCAGAAGAATGGAAAAACATAAATTAGAGTTTATTCCCCCTAAAGAGCATATTGATCTATACAGAGAGATAAAACCTTATCATAACCAGTTAGGGATTGAAAGATGTAATCTTAAAAGTGTAGAGAAGTATATAGGTATTGAGAGGGAAGATAAGATTGATGGTGGACTAACAGTACAATTGTATAAGCAATTCTTGTACACAAATAATGAAAGCATAAGAGATACTATAATGCTTCATAATTTCGAAGATGCTTTGAATTTGCCATTTTTGTTCAAAATCATTAGTGAGATTGATAAAAATCCAAATATAAAAGTAGAGAAAATATCAAATAATCAACTTAATTATTTAAGATCTCTTCTTAGAAAGCACAAAATAGAGCTTAAAAGTAATGTAGAGAAATTAAGTAGAAAAGAAGCTGCAGCAGCAATTGAAGCCCTAATAAAAGGCAATACTGATCCTATAAAGATTGATGAGATTATAAAAGAAGCCTTTTAAGCAACTTATGAATATACTGAGAAGAATAAATTTAAATATTAAAAAACTAGAGACTGTTTAATAGTCTCTAGTTTTTTGCATTTTTAGCAACTGCAATCACAACTTTTTTTCTTCTTAAATATTTTTATAATTATTCCGATTGTTAGTGAGATAAGTGCAATAGCCATCAGTAGTTGTATTGCTGAAATTGCTCCATTTGCTAGCATCCCACCAAATACATTAACTAAGAATGCAACTATCCATGCTAATGCTAGTTGATAACCTACAGAGAATAGCATAAATCTGTAACCAAATTCTTTCTTCATTGTTGCTATCACGGTTACGCATGGAGTATAAAGAAGAACGAATACCATGAAGCCATATGCAGTTACAGCAGAGAAGTGTTGTGGTAACAAGGTTTGCAAGTCACTTCCGAAAATTACTCCCATACTACTAACAACAACTTCTTTAGCTAGGAGACCATTTAGTAATGCTACTGCTGATTGCCAGTTACCAAACCCTAGTGGAGCGAAAAATGGTGCTATAGCCTTACCTATTGATGCAAGGAAACTATCGTTGATTGAATCTGTTGCACCAGTCATACTGAAACTTGAAAGGAACCAGATTACTACAGACATTGCAAGGATGATAGTTCCTGCTTTCTTAACAAATCCTTTAGCCTTTTCCCATGTATGAAGAAGTAAATTTTTGAAATTTGGCACCTGGTACTCAGGTAGTTCAATTATAAATGGTTCTTCATCTTTTTTAAATATTGTATTCTTAAATAATATGCCAATAAGGAATGAAAGTACAATTCCTAATAAGTATAGTGACATTAAAACTAGTGTCCCATTATTAGGGAAAAAAGCAGATATAAATACTGCATACACTGGTAAACGAGCATTACATGACATTAACGGAACAAGTAGTGCAGCAAGTTTTCTATCTTTTTCGCTTTCAAGAGTTCTTGCAGACATTACAGCAGGAACACTACATCCAAATCCTACAATCATAGGGATAAAAGCTTTTCCAGAAAGACCCATCATTCTCATAAGTTTATCTGTAATAAGTGCAGCTCTGGCCATGTAACCACTATCCTCGAGTAGGGTAATGCCTATAAAAAGCACTAATATTATTGGTAAAAATACTAGAATAGAACCTACGCCAGAAATAATTCCATCTACTAGTAAGGATTTTATCATAGGACTTAAGAATGTTAGCGATTCATTTAGAAATGGTATTAAAGAATCATTAAGATAACCATCTAATAGATCAGCTAACGGTTGACCAGCCCAATTGAAAGTAAACTTAAATATTATAAACATCATGAAAAGGAATATTGGAAAGCTTAAAAATTTATTAAGCATAACTTTATCAATTTTATCACTTATTGATGATTCATCAGTTTTAATATAGTTAGTACATTTATCTAACACACTATCTAAATAGATATATGTATCTGTTTCATCATCAAAATCTTTTATGTTATTTTCCTTTTTAAAATTACCACTTATAATGAAATCTTTAACTTTATCGATTCCTTCGTTTTTTGAAGCGGATATTGGAATAACCTTTAAACCAAGTTCATCTTCAAGTTTTGTTGTATTGATTTCAATTCCTTTGGATTTAGCCATATCCATCATATTTAAAACAATAACAATAGGTTTTTTAAATTGTTTTAATTGAGTTGTTAGAAAAAGATTTCTCACAAGGTTTGATGCATCAACAATATTTATTATTAAGTCTACATCATCTTTTTGTAAGAATTCCTTTGAGACTTTCTCCTCATTAGAAAAGGTATCCAATGCATAGATACCAGGCAAATCAATTATTCTGTTGTTCTTATAAGAACCTTCTTTTTTATCAACAGTAACCCCTGCCCAGTTTCCAACTTTCTGTTTAGATCCTGTGAGCAGGTTGAAAAGAGTGGTCTTTCCAACGTTAGGATTACCAACTAAGGCAATTGTCTTCATTAGTAACCTCCTTAATTCGCTTTTTTAACTTGAATTAATTTAGCGTCTTTTTTTCTTAATGCTAAGGTTGTACCTTTTAAATTTATAATAATAGGATCTCCTAGTGGAGCTTTGTTTTTGAACGTAATTTCAGCACCTTGAACACATCCTAAAGCGTTTAATCTTTTACAGAGTTTTTCTTCTCCAGCAACAATTTCAACGTAAGCTTTCTGTCCTGGATATAAATCGCAAATGCTCATTATTACCACCTCGTAATGAAAATTATTATCAATTTAATTCTAGCATCATTTTCAATTAATGTCAATTGGGTTTAATGTACTTTAATTGAGTTTAATTGAAAATGATGATATTATAATAGTAAGAATATAAATAGAGAGTGTGATAATTTGATTCAAATAAATAAGGGTATAAAAGTAGATGGTTCCTTTAATGATTATATGATGAATATTAATGGGAAGGAAGTACCATGTAGTGAGGTATGTGAGAAGGGGGTATTCCTAGATCTTGAGCATTATGTATATAAAAAACCAATTGGTGTTGTAGTATTTGGGGCATGCGTACTTGATAATAATACTAACGAGTTACAATTTTTACAATATATGATGGAAAATAGAGGGGAAAAACAAATTGTTTTATCACAAGCGGAAGAATATTTAAGATATATGTATGAGTGCAAGGGGAAGAGATACATAATAACATTCTCGGGAAATAACGATTTTCTTGTACTTAAGCATCTTTCTGAAAATGAGATATTTGATTTCAGTGTGGTGTCTAGATTGATTCATGTTGATATTCAGAAAGAATATGAAAAGGTTTTTAAAAAAATAATAGGATTAAAAAAATTAGAGGAAATAATGAATATCGAAAGGGAAAGTGAAGTGCTAAATGGAGCAAAAATTGCTAGGACTTTTGGTAAAATGTTCTCTAAAGAAAATTACAGAATGGCAAATGATAAAATAGACAAGCTTTTACTATATAACCAGCAGGATGTCATTAGTTTATATTACATAATGGAAAAGTGGAAAGATATGTTTATCAATAAAGAATTAACAGAAAAGGATACAGAAATAAAGAATATAGAAATAAAGAATACAGAAACAAAGGACAAATAACATAATTTCTTCTTTGTTTCTTTGTTATTTTGATATTTGTATTTTAATTAATCAATATATTAATTAAGCATAAGGCATATATATACACTTCTTATAATAATGTTATAATAACATATTATTTAAGGGGTGTATTTTTATGGAATTAAAAACAAAATCCTTACACGATAATGAAGAAAAACAGGTTCATAATGCAAGAGATATGGTGAAATTATATGCTAGGATGAATGGGGCATTAACTCTGTGCGAACTTTTAGCTTTGAATGCTAAGATAAAGTGTCAAAAGGAAACTACTACAGAAATAAAAGAAATAAGAGAAATTTTCTATAGCAAAAACATTGGTGAAATTCTAAAAATAATATATAATGATTTTAATGGAATAAGAAAGAGTTATGAAATTGAAGTTGAAGATGAACAAGGAATTAAGGAAAAATTTAATGTAACTTTATTTTTGGATATACACAATAAAAAAATTAGAGATGGTAGGATTGTTTTATTTAAAGAGAAAGAAATGCCTTTTAGGCTTTATGAAATAGAGAATCTTATTAGGGGACGGTTTGTTAATAAATTAATTCATAAAAATATAATTCTGATAATTATTAATGTTCTTGAAAAGAAGGGTTACGCAGATAATGATATAGAATATTTTATTAAAGCTTATTTAAATGCTGTTTATGAGATAAAATCTGATATTTGAATATGCCCAAGATGGAATTAATGAAATACTAAAATAGGAGGGGACAGTTTGAAAGGATTAACAGAAGAGATAAAGTATTCTCTTGGAGAAAAAAAAGCTGATTTGGTTTTAAAGAACGCTTCAATTGTAAATGTCTTTACTAAAAAGATTATTAAGAATGATGTGGGTATTAAAGATGGGAAAATAGTGGGTATTGGAAGATTTAGTGGAGAGAAAGAAATCGACTGTAGTGAAAAATATGTTGCCCCATTATTTATTGATGCTCACGTACACATTGAATCATCCATGATGACACCTAGCGTTTTTTCTCAAGAGGTTCTAAAGAAAGGTGTAGGAACAATCATTGCAGATCCTCATGAGATTGCAAATGTACTTGGGGAAAAAGGAATAGAGTTTATGATTAATGATACTGCTGAGATTGGGGCGGATATATTCTATATGTTGCCATCGTGTGTACCAGCCACAGATATTGATGATAATGGAGCTGAAGTTGGAGTAAAGGAATTAAAGAGATTAAAGAAATATAGCAATGTCATAGGACTAGGGGAAGTAATGGATGTTCTTGCTGTTATTGCGGGAAGAGAAGATATGATACAAAAACTTGAGTTATTCAAGGGAGAAATCATAGATGGACATTGTCCTAACATAAGCAAACGGTGGTTGAATGCATATGTGGATGCAGGAGTTATAACAGATCATGAGTGTTCAACTTCAAGAGAAGCTCTTGAAAAGATAGATTTAGGTATGAAAATTCTCATTAGAGAAGGATCGGCAGCAAAGGATTTGAAAAAGGTGATTTCTACAGTTAATATAGAGAATTCCCATATGTTTTGTTTCTGTACAGACGATAGACATATAGACGATATAATTGGGGAAGGTACCATAAATAACTGTGTTAAAAAAGCTATAGAATTAGGGATGGATCCTATAATGGCTTATACATTGGGCTCATATAATGCAGCTAGAATATATAACCTTCATGATAGGGGTGCTGTAGCACCAGGGTTTAAGGCTGATCTTTTAATACTCGATGATCTTAATGATGTTAGCATCAATAGGATTATAAAGAATGGTAAAGAAGTAACAGAACATAGAATTTTTGTTGAGAATAAGTATATATTTGAAAATACTATTAAAATTAGTGAAATAACAAGTGATATGTTAAAAGTTAAATGTGAAGGAGAGCTTATAAATGTAATCAAAGTAATCCCTGAATCTATTGTAACTAAAAAAGAAGTAAAAGAAGTAGTTAATGATGGCGAGTTTGTTACAGAGATAAAGGGAAGAAGGATAAATAAGATAGCTGTTTTTGGAAGACATACAAAATCGCATAAGTACTCAGTAGGGTATATTGATGGATTTGGAATTAAGAATTGTGCTCTTGCTCAAAGTATTTCTCATGACTCCCATAATATTGTATGTGTAGGAGATAGTGATGAGGATATGACAAAAGCGGTGAATAAGGTAATTCAGATGGGGGGCGGAATTGCTCTAGTCTGTGAAGGAAAGGTAATGGAGAGTATAGCCCTTCCAATTGGGGGATTAATGACAAATATGAATCCAGAATTTATAAGTGGCAGAATCAGAAGAATTAAAGATGTTTTAAAGGGTAAAGGGATTTCAGGAGGAGTTGATCCATTAATTACATTATCATTTATGAGTCTTACAGTAGTACCAACTCTCAAAATTACACCTAGAGGGTTATATGACTATAATATAAATGAGTTTATTCCTCTTTTTATAAAGTAGTAACATATTTATAAACTCGCGCCGACTATTTATGTCGGCGTTTTTTGTCGCTAAAAAATACCTTCGAAAGGGGCAAAATAAAGAATATTTATTCAATAAAAGGATAAAAATAACAATATGTAATTAAAATACTTTACGTTTTATGCTATAAATCCTATAACTAAATAGAATCCGTGGAGTATATTAACCATAAAAAATATATATGGAGGATTATGATATGTTAAAAGAAATCAAGAACAAAAAAAGAAAAGGATTTAGCCTGGTGGAATTAATAGTGGTTATCGCTATTATAGGAATTTTGGCTGCAATAGCAGTTCCTAAGTATTCTGCATATAAGGATAATGCAAATAAGAGGGCAGATGAGGTAACGGCGAAACTACTTGCTGAAGCGGCACTTATGGCATACGAAGCTGGAGAACTTCAGGATAAGGTTGATGCAAATGATGCTTTAAGTTCAAATGATTTAGAGGATGTGTGGAAGTATATTAAGGGCGGAATGGATACTAAGCCTAAAACTGGTGGAGTTTGGGGAATTGCTTTTTCTAATACAGATAAAGTAATTGATCCTACGGGAACTATAACCGTTACAGCTACAGTTACAAGTATAGTTAAGGAAACTAATGATGGAAAAGAAACAGAAAAAGAAATAGAAACTAAAAATATAGAGCACACACTAGATTATTAAGAATATTAAAAAAGTGTGATAAGTTTTATATATTCAAAATACGGGGGCGTCATGAATGATTTAAACTTTTTCTATGAATTCATTGAAGAAAAAAGGAATAAAAATATATCAATCACACTTAGTCTATTTGCAGTTTTATTTATTTTAGGTGGTGTTGTAAGTTCTGTGTTTTATCTAGAGAGGGATATTTATAGGGAGAAAGTCAATATTGATAATCACAATAAAATGCTAAGATCAACCCAGGTGAGTAAACTTGATAGTAATTTTAAGAGCATTAGTGAAAATGAAAGAGTATTAAAGGAGTCTTTAACACAGATTCAAAGTATAAAAGCATATGTTGCTGGTTTAAATAAGATAACTACACATGGAATAGTGAGGATCTTTAATGCTATACCTAAAAATGTAAGTATAAGTTCTTTTGAATACAACCAAAAACAATTATCTATGGACTGTGAGTCTTCTGATAGAAAAGGAGTAGCCTCAACTATAAATAATCTTAAAGGGGTAGGACTTAAAGAGGTGAATGTACCTTCAATAGTAGCAGTGGATAATGACGGAGTTACTACCTATAGGTTTTCCATTTCTGCAAAGATAGAGGAGATGAAGAATCATGAAGATAACTAAAAGAGAGAAGGTTATGCTTATTGTTCTTTCTGCTATTATATCAATCTTCGTCTATTATGATTTTTTGTTAAATCCTAGATTAAAGCAAATAGAAAGCTTAAGGGAGGAAAAGTACTTACTAGAAGGAGAAATGAGTAAGATAGAGCATAATAGGAATGAAGAGAAGTTAAATAAGGTAAATGTTGAAGGGTTATCAAAAGAAATGAAATTATTAGCCATTGATTTTTTTCATTATATAGAAGAAGAAGATGTAATTAATGTAATAGATGAGATTATTAATAACTCAGGAATAAATATAAGTAGTATGTCTATAACATCAGAAGATATAGATTCTGGTGTTATGGGCAGGAGTATTCCTCGGTTTTCTGTAACATTATCTTATAGCGATGCTTTGACTGAGTTAATGAAGTTTATATCAGAAATTGAAAATTATCATAAGGAAATAGTAATTAAATATTTGAGTATTTCAGGTGGAGAACTATGTGACATGACAGGGAGTGTAACTCTTGAGTTATACTATTTTCCTATTGGAGATGATAAAAAGATTATATATTACTATCCGGGTTTAAAGAGAAAGAATCCGTTTAACAAACAATAAAAAAGACCGAAATAATGAAATTATAGGTGAGAATATATCTGTGATTTCATTATTTTGGGTTTTAGTTAGACTGGTTTGGGTATATAATAAATACATAAATTGTTATTTATTTTTACATGCCAAAGTCTAGACTGGAGAACAATATAATTATGATGATGAAAAAAATAAATATTAAAGAAGTGTTGAAAAAAATAATAAAAGGAATTATTGGTACATTTAAAGAATTGAAATCTGTTGATAGGTCAACAAAGATTATGATATTAATGTTAAGTTTTATTTTTTCTGTTTTAATTGAAATTGGATTGGATTTTTATTTCAAATTCTTGGTGTTTTTCGTGATTTTTAATCTTTTATTCTATGTGGGGTACTTCTTATTTGGAATTTTAAGTAAGCCCTTTAAATTTATTGATAATAGATTAATGGGTATTCATTGTGGTATATATATAGTGTTTTATGTCTTAATTACTGAAAGCTCTTATTCCTTTTTTGAAGAAGTGAATGCTACGGTAATAGTACTAATGGTTATTTCATATTTAACATTTTTTCTTGCAAAGAAGAGTACCATTGGAGCACTAAAAATATGTTATTGTATATTTTTAAGTGTAGTGATTATAATTCAATTATGGAGTTTTCATATTGGAGAATATCCTTATACTGGGGAAAATGAAGAAAAAATTGAAAAGATTTATTCTCAATATTTAAAGGAAGACAGTTCAATATACAATGTTTTAGGGGATGAAAATATAATAAGCGATTATAATGTGATATGGTATGGTAACCAAGATGATAAGAGAAGTAGATATAGTAATGGGGAATTAAAAACAGAAGTGGTGACCATAGGAGAATTTATTGAAGAGCCCATTGGGATTGATAAAATGTGGAGAATGGTATATTGGGATACTCAATTTGATACTGTTCCTATAAATGGACATATATATTATCCCAAGAATGAGGGAGCTTATCCCCTTGTGGTTGTAATACATGGAAATCATTCTATGGAGGAGCCTTCAGAATTAGGGTATGAGTATATAGGAAAGTTCCTATCAGAAAGAGGATATGTGGTAGCTATGGTTGATGAAAATTACTTTAATGGTAGTTGGAGTGGCGGTTATTCAGATGAGAATGATGGAAGAGCGTATCTAACTCTTAAGCATATAGAGCAAATTTTTCAATGGAATAAAGAAGAGGGGAACCCTATTAGGGGTAAAATTAATGAGGAGAGTGTGGCTCTCTTTGGGCACTCAAGAGGAGGCGAAACTGCATTTCTGTCAAAATTATTCACAGAGATAAGTGAATCACCAGAGGATTATGGTGTGGATTTTAACTTCCCAATTGATATTAAATCAATAATTACATTTGGAACTACTTATGGTCAGTATGAATCTTGTGGGGATTATCCAAAAATACATGATGTTAATTTTTTAGCTATTCAAGGGAGTAATGATGGAGATGTTTCAGAATTTCAAGGAAAGAAATCATATGATAATGTTATTTTTACGGGTAAAGACTTTTATTTTAAGAGTTACTTATATATTGAGGGAGCCAATCATGGGCAGTTTAACACCATGTGGGGGGATGAAGATGATGACTTCCCTTTAAGTTTGATGATAAATAAGAGTGAACTTATAAGTGGAGAAAAGCAGAGAGAGATAGCTCTAAAATATACTTATATTTTTCTTGAGAGTACTTTAAATGATAGAGAAGAGTTCATACCAATATTCAAAAACAATTTAAATGGTATAAATCAGCATGAAAATAAGCGGTTCATTAATGGGTATAGTGACTCAGAAAGTTATACTCTTGTAGATTTTGATAAAAATAGTTATAGGTATTCTATTTTAACTGACTCGGGAATTGGAAAAGATGGAGATGTAGCTTATGAAATTAAGAAGATAAGACTTAGGGATAACGGGAAGCTTAACAATAAAGGGATGTATATTAGTATTGATGAGAGTACTAAAAATATTGTAGGATTTAATCTTAAGAGAAATATAGAAATTGAGGAATATAATTATCTCAGTTTTGATATGGTTTCTTTCGGAGCAAAAGATCTTATTTATAACATTGAAGTAGAGATTTTTGATGGTGATGGAAATAAAGTAGTATATGATGTGAATGAATTATATCCATTATGGGATAGTATTGATAGTAATGTTATGAAAACAGAATCTTTAAACGATGATTTAGGAAAAAGGGAGGGGACTGTATTTCAGACAGTTCTGTTACCTTTAGATTATAGTGCAAAAATCGACAATATCTCTGTAATAAAGTTCATTTTTGATGAGGGAGAGTATATTTTAGATAATATAAGTCTTATAAAATAGATATAAGTCGTATGAAAATAATTTCCATAAAAAGGAAAATGAGTTACAATATAAATATGTTTATATTGTAATATTTTTCCAAATGGAGGTTGTTTATGAAAGTAATAAAGAGGATTATTTTAAGTATGGTTGTATTTATATTATTGATAAATTGCATTAGTATTAGGTGTTATGCTAATAATACCGAGGGCTATGAAATTGAATTTAACAAAATTAAAGTTGGAGATGGTTCATATACCATAGTGTTTTCTGATAGAGAATATTATGTAATGGATGAACATGAGAAGTTAATTAAAAATAATGAAGCAAACAACATACATAGTATTTTTGAAAGTGATGGAGAGGTTTATTTAATTAATATTATTGATGAATGTGATGAGTATAGATGGCAGCTTTTTAAATTAAATATTGGTAAGGATATTGGATTTGAAATAATAGTGGATAAGGCTTATGGAATTTTTAACACTGAAACTAATGGGATAGTTGTTGTTAATAATACTCAGAACAATATATTTGAGTTTAAGTATCATAATGTTGATGGTGAAGAAGAAAAGATAATTTTATCCATGGATGGATTTAATGATTATGGGAGCTTGAAAAATGTTAAAGAGATAGATATTAGAGAGTATAGTATCTTGTTCTTAACTATAGCTGGAGAAGCCATAGAATATAATTTCATTTATGAAGAGTTTTTTAAAATAATTGATGAGTTTGTTTACAATCTTAATGAAGTTTAAAGAAAACAAAATGAAGAATGATGGTTATTTAATTCTGTGAAATTTTAATTAGATGATTCATTTTAACTAATGCTTCTGTAAAGAGTGAAATTGGATAATATAGTGCTAAAAAAGGAATAAATATGAGGAATACTATGTACCTTTACAAAAATTAGGATAAAAAAGCCTCTGTACTAGAGGCTTTTGGTGTTCATTTAATCATTACTTATAATCTTTAGTTAATAGGTAGTGAGTTTCTGAAAATTTGAATTTATATCCAACTGATTGACTTACTTTAATTGCTGATATATTGTCGGGATGATGTTTTACAAGAACTTTTTCAAACTGTACATTTTCATATAACCTCTTATACATACATGCATATAGCCATTTTCCGATGCCTCTGTTTCTGTATTCTCTTTTAACTCCCACCATAAATTGATATGGGAAACGGGCATCAGTGTTAGTTACCCTAAGGTTTGATTTGGCAATCATTTGATTTTCAGAGTTAAAAACCATATAACAATTATGCGTCATATTATTATTTCTAAAGTTATTATTGATTTTTCTTTGTTTTTCTTGTGTTATAATAGGACTTTCATAAGCATCTTCATTATTATCAGGCATATCTTTCATTGTTTCTGTAAATAAGTCACAATATTGTTGAATATACTCTTCTGAGATTAAAGTAGTATATTTCATTTTAAGGTCTTTATTTTTAGTTTCAAACCTATGAATCCATGTAGTAAGCATGTCCACATTGATATCTCCTCGATCTAATGTATAACAATTGGATTTGAATTTTGTTTTATAGTTGTATTTATTGATTAATTCAGTTAACTCATCGTTATAGGTTTGAAGTAGAATCTCACCGTGTTCATTTAATTTTGACTTTATAAAAGAATTAATGGTACTAATAAGATCTTCATTCATATTTTCATTAATTAATATTTTTAATTGATTCTCTGGTTTTTCATTAAAATCAATAGTTTTTGTGAAGCAAATTATACCACATATTGAAGTATCTTTTTTTAATAAAAATAATTCCTTATCATCATTATAAAAATTTGACAAAAATTGATTTTTGAACTTGTCCAAATTATCATAGATATTTAAGAAGTTGTATTTATTATTATTATTTTGATCAAAAATATATAAAGATTCAATTTCTTTATCTGTTAAATTTTTTGCGTCTACTTTGTTTAAGTTATACATAAAATTCCTCCTTAAGTTAATATTTGTATATACGGATAAATAATAGCATTTAAAAAAATAGATGTCAATAAGGTGAGTGGGTGTGCAGTTCTAAAAACAAAAAAATGGATGCTTCTGCCTTAAAGGCAGAAGCATCCATCATTCTCCATTATACATTGCTTTTAAACGTTTGCTTTTAAAAGCTCAATTCCTTTTTCAATTCTATTTAGAGATTCTTCTTTTCCAAGTACATCTGCTAAATCAAAAGCACCGCCTGGAGTTGATGCAACACCAGATAGAGCGGTTCTTAGAGGCCATAACATCTGACCATTTTTAATTCCAAGCTCCTTAACAAAGGCCATTATAATTTCGTGAAGTGCGTCTTTATTCCATTCTTGAACATCCTTAAGAACAGGTAATACCTTTTCAAGGCTTTCAAGTGAATTTTCAGGTGTTGTTTTCATCTTCTTATGAACATAAAGATCTATGCTGTATTCAGGTAACTCATTGAAGAATGAAATCTTCTCTGAAATATCAGTAAGAACTTCAAGTCTTGATTGAACCATTGAACCGATTTTTTTAAGATCTAATGATTCCTTAGTGATTGCTTTTTCAAGATAAGGTTTTGCAATCTCAAAGAACGCATCAAAATCCATGTTCTTAATGTATTCGCCGTTCATCCATCTAAATTTCTTCATATCAAAAACAGCTGGCGATTTATTGATGTTTCTGTAATCAAATAGTTTAATTAACTCTTCAAGAGAGAAAATCTCCTCATTTGTTCCAGGGTTCCATCCTAGTAGAGATACAAAGTTAACAATTGTATCAGCTAAGAATCCTTGTTCAATTAAATCTTCATAAGAAGAGTGACCACTTCTCTTACTTAATTTCTTGTGATTCTCATCAGTTATTAATGGTACGTGTACATATGTAGGAACTTCCCATCCGAATGCTTCATATAGTCTGTTGTACTTTGGTGAAGAAGAAAGATATTCATTTCCACGTACAACGTGAGTTATTTCCATTTGATGATCATCCACAACATTTGCAAAGTTATAAGTTGGGAATCCATCTGATTTTATAAGAACCATGTCATCTAATTCGCTATTATCAACTTCTATTGTTCCATAAATCTCATCAGTGAAAGATGTTTTACCTTCTGTAGGGTTATTTTGTCTTATTACATATGGAATACCTTCAGCAAGGTTCTTTTCTATCTCTTCTTTTGAAAGGTGTAAACAATGTTTATCGTATTTAACGATTTCCTTTGAATCTTCATCACCTTTAAGAGAATCTAATCTTTCTTTAGTACAGAAACAATAGTATGCTTCTCCTTTTTCAACAAGTTTTTTAGCATTCTCAAGATACATTCCTGATTTTTGTCTTTCACTTTGAACATAAGGACCAAATCCTTTATCTTTATCTGGACCTTCATCATGAATAAGACCAGTGTTCTCTAAAGTTCTGTAGATTATATCTACTGCACCTTCAACATATCTTTCTTGGTCTGTATCTTCAATTCTTAATAAGAAATCTCCATCTTCGTGTTTTGCAATTAAATATGCATATAAAGCTGTTCTCAAGTTACCAACGTGCATTCTACCAGTTGGACTTGGAGCAAATCTTGTTCTGATTTTATTACCCATAATTTCACTCCTTAGAATTATCTATACATAGATATTATAGTAAGAACTAATTTAAGTCAAGAACCCAAAATGAGCAGACCGTCTAAAAAGCCCAATCTCGGCGTCACTAAGGCTCTCTGTGCTGCTCGAGTACAAAATTCGTACACTCCACTGCTCGTTCGCCTTGTTCCTTGACCTTGAACTTTTTAAACAATCTGCTTTCTAAAGACAAAAAACAGATTGAACACAAAATAATATAACTTTGTCATCAAATATTAAGGAACTCCATATAAATGGAGTTCCTGGCGATATATATATATATATTAGGATATCAATTCTCTCAAAGTCAGAAACTTAGGGAGTCCGTTTTCCAAAACGAAATTTGGCTGACCTTGTATGAGAGGAGAGATATATTCAAAAGCACTGTCATTAAGGTGATTGCTCTCAGTGTTTATCCAATCAGTTGGAACATATTTTATCTGATTAGCAATCTTTGATGTATGAATTATTATAGGTTCACAGAAATAAGGGAATGAAGATGTTCTTTTTAAAGCTACTAGCATTCCATTTTCTCCATAAGAAGAGTAGTCTAAAGCAGCTTCCCCAAGGGAGAATGCTTCATCAATATCTCTTTGTGATGCGCAGTGCATAGCACATCTTTGAGAAGTGGAAATCTCAAGTGAACGAACCTTTGATACTATTCCTTTTTCAATAAGGATATGTTTAAGGTATGCTCCTACCCCTCCTAATTGAACGTGACCAAAAGTATCTTTTTTGCTTTCAGCATTTAGTTCACTAATAAATGTTCCCTCAGCATTTCTAATTCCTTCAGATACAACAACGAATACACTGTCTTGAGTTTCAAGTTTCTTCTTAACGTTATTTAAGAACTGTTCTTCATTGAATATGCTTTCAGGAAGATAAATATAGTCAACAACACATTTATTATTAATTCTTGCAGCAGTTGCAGAAGCAGCAAGCCATCCAGTATCTCTACCCATTGTCTCTACGATAAAAACGTTTTTCTTTGAATAAACGTTAGTATCAAGGTAGTTTTCTAAAATTGTTGATGCTATGAACTTTGCTGCACTACCATAACCTGGTGTATGATCCATTATTGGTAGATCGTTATCAATAGTTTTTGGAATTCCAAAGAATTTTAAATTCCTATTTTTAAGTTCAGCATATTTCGAAAGCTTATTAACAGTGTCCATAGAGTCATTTCCACCAGCATAGAAGAAAGTCTCTATATTGTGTTTGTCCATTATATCAAATAAAAGATCATATTCTTCAGTACATTTAGTAACATCTTTTAATTTATATCTGCAAGATCCTAATGCGGCAGCAGGAGTATACTTAATAGTTTCTATTTGTTCATTTGTTAGATTTGATAGGTTGAAGAATTTCTCTTGAAGTATTCCTTCAATACCATTTAAACCTGCAAAAACGTTATCGTAATATTTAATCTTATTATTTTTCGCAACAACCCCCATTACACTTGAGTTGATTACAGAAGTTGGTCCACCTGATTGAGCAATTATGCAATTTCTCATAATAATCCCCTTTCTTTAATGTGAGAATTTTATATTTAATGTAGTATACTATATATTCTTTGTTTGTGATAAATATATAAGAAACTACTCTATTAAACCTACAGAATAAAAACGTGGAACATTTGGATAATATTCGTTCGTTCGATTTCATTATAATATAAAGTGGCTTAATTATGCAATACGTTATACAAAAAAAGTTATTAAATATAATTATACATATTAAATTGATATATAATATATATAAAACAAGCTTAAATGTATAAACATTTTAGGTTATTTCATGTGTTAGCAAGTTCTTCAAGTTTTTGTGGTAGAGAAGTGATGTTTAGAAATGGTATAATGGTTAAAAAAAGAAAATAATTGAAGGTGATAGTATTGAATATTGATAAAATATTAGGAAATACATATAGTATTTCAGCACCAACCAACATAGGGGTATATATATTTAAGAATAAAGATGCTTTGATAATAGACACTGGAACAGGAAAAGCTTTCGGTAAAAAGATATTTAAGATTTTGAATGAAAACCAGTTAAAATGTAGATTTATAATCAATACACATAATCATACTGATCATTGTGGAGGAAATTTATTTATTAAGGAAAATTCACCTAACTTGAGAATATATACATCTCATGAAGAAAGATTGTATATTGAGAATTATCAAATTGGAGCATATATTACATATGGAGGTAATCCTGTTGAAAAAATGAAGGATAAGAATAAATTTAGTGAGGTGGATGAGACTATTGAACAGGGAAAGTTAGAGTTGAATAATAAGGGATTTGAGATTGTCTCGCTGCCAGGACATGCATCGGATGGGATAGGTATTATAACACCTGATAAAGTGGCATTCCTAGGTGATAGTATTTTTTCAGAAAGTATACTTGAAAAATATTCATTAGCGTATGTGTTCAATATAGAAGAGTTCCTTGATTCGTTAGAAAAAATTAAGAGTTTAAAATGTGATAGATATGTAATTGGACATTCCGACAGAATATATAATCATGAGGAAATGGAAGAATTAATAGAAGTAAATAGAAGCAACATAAAGAAGTATGAGCAAGAAATATATGATGCTCTTAATAATCCGATGACACAGGAAGATCTTATGGAGCGCATATTCATATTAAATGATCTTAACATAAATAAGAAGCAATACTACCTAAATAGAACAACTATAAATGGATACATAACTTACTTATTAAATAAAGGAAAGATTGACAGTATGATAGAAGGCGGAAAATTATATTTTTATTCTAACGCTTAAGGAGGATAAAATGCAGCGAGATATAGCTCTGATGAAACTATCAAGAGAAGAAGTTATTGGCAAAAGAGATGAAATAAAAAAACAATTTATTAAGAAATCTATAAATTATTTGGAATATGGATTGGTGGATATATCTGCTGTTGATATAAAGATATTATTTAATATATATGATGAGATATTTCTTCAAGAGGTCTTTAAAAAATATAAAATGAACATAAAGTTCTCAATATCAAGTCGGATGACCTCTGCAGCAGGTAAAACATTAGCTAAAACAAGGAATGGGAAGCTGGTTAATGATTTTGAAATAAGGTTATCTAAGGTATTTTTCAATAATTTGTTGAAAACAGAAGAAGATAGAGAAGTATGTGGATTAAAATGTGAGGATAGATTAATGGCAGTGATGCTCATAATGGAACATGAAATGGTTCATCTTCTAGAATTTGTGCTATATGGTGATAGCAATTGTTCTAATCCTCGATTTAAGATTTTGGCAAAGAATATTTTTGGACATACTCAATCATATCATAAACTACCAAATAACAGAGAGGTTTTGAAGAAAGAGAAGAACATGGTGTTAGGAGATAGGGTATGTTTTGATTTTAAGAATGCAAGGTTAGAGGGTGTACTCTATAAGGTTAATAAACGAGCTGTTGTTATGGTGAATAGTGAAAATGGACAATATAGTGATAAAAAAGGCAACAGGTACGAGAAATTCTATGTTCCATTGGAAAAACTCAGCCTGTTGAAAAAATAAATATAACAAAGAAAATAAAAACATAGTTGGAAGTTGAGAGTGGAGAGTGGAGAACGATGGATGTTTCTGCCCTTAGGGCAGAAACTACATCTTATTCTTCTTTAGACCAACGAGATTTTACTCATTTTATCTGTGGATAAAATATTGTATTTAGAGTACAAGGTTTCATTTAAATGAAACGAGTAAATTTTTTTTGTTCAAGGAACAGCAGAATTTAAATTTCACGGAGTGAAATGTCAATCGTTCTCAATTCTCAACTCTGCACTTTTACGTTTCTTTTAATACTGTTCCGATGTCTACTTATTCTTAATGGGTCATGGGAATTTTGTTGTTTTAACAAAATAAAAAAGCCTCTGTGGGAGAGGCTTTTGGTTAATGGAAATAACATATTCTCAGGGAGTTATGTAATGAATGCTGAAAGTCATGCTCTGTATTCATATATATGTGGTTAAGTGGTTATATAGGTTCTAGCGGGACGCGACCTATTGAACATGAAATTCTATATCATTGTCATAACTTTGAAAAATGTAGTATATAAAAATATAGCAAATGTGCATAATTCACTATATTTGGTATTGACTATTTATAAATTGAATACTATTTCGAATGTTATAAATACAACAACAAATTGTGACAATTGTTATTTATATGGTAACACATTATTATGGATTTATCAATTATTTATTTGAAAGGAAACAAAATTCTGAAAATTAAACTATATGAAAGAAAAATATCATATGGTTGTTTATGCCATAATTTCTTTCATTTTATTTATAAGTATATCAATATCTTCTTCAGAAGTCCAATAACTTGTGACAAAGCGCATTAAACCGTCCTCTTCTGGATTGATTTTAATATTGTACTTTAATAATTTTTCCATAAGTTCAATGCTATCAAAGTCTTTCAGTTGGAAGAATACCATGTTTATGTGAAGGAAATCATGTGAAACTTTTATGTTTTTGAATTCTTTAAGTCGTTTAGCGAGATATAATGCTGTTTCATGGTCTTCTCCAATTCTCTCAGCCATATCAGTTATAGCTAATATACCAGCAGCTGCAATGAAGCCTGCCTGACGTAAGCCACCGCCTAAAAGTTTACGAGCTTTTTTTGCTCTTTCAATAAATTTCTTGTCACCAGCTAGTATTGATCCAATAGGAGCGCAAAGCCCTTTTGATATACAAACATTTACTGTGTCACAGTATTGAGTCAGTTCTTTGATATCTTTATTTAAATAAGCAGCTGCATTGAATAGGCGAGCACCGTCTAGATGAACAGGAACATTATTTACATTTCCTACTTCGTAAATTTTTTTCATATTATCAAGTGATATAACTCTACCATTAGAGTGAGCATTTTCCATGCAAATAAGTCCTGTGGAAGGGTAATGAATATCATCTTCCTCTTTTCTTATTCTCTCTTTGATATGTAATGGATTCATTTCTCCTTTTGTACTTTGGATAGGTCGTAATTGTACACCACTTATAACAGCTGCAGCGCCAACTTCATGTTGAATAATATGAGTATCTTCTCCTAGGATTACTTCGTTTCCTCTTCTACAATGAGTGAAAATTGCAAGTTGGTTACCGAATGTTCCAGAAGGAACTAATAATGCAGCCTCTTTTCCAAGAATTTCAGCAGCCAGTTTTTCAAATTTATTTACTGTAGGGTCATCACCGTATACATCATCTCCAACTTCGGCCTCGAACATTGCTCTCCTCATATCATCTGTAGGCTGCGTTATAGTGTCACTTCGTAAATCAATAAATTTTTTCATTATAGTCTCTCCTTTTTTGTTTTATTCCATGCATATATTAGTTGTCCTAAAGATATTCCTCCATCGTTACATGGATAATCTTTATGGGTGTGCACAATAAAAGATAGTGATGTTAATTTATTAATACTATTCTCTAGTATGTATGAATTTTGAAAAACGCCACCACTTAAGCATACATCATTTATGTTATGTTCCTTTCTTATAGATGAACATATATCTACAATTATATTAATTATAGTATTATGAAATTTAAGGGATATTATCTCCTTAGGAACTTCATTCAAAATATCTTTTGAAATTGTACAAATTAACTCTGCAATCTCAATTCTTTTAGTTCTATTATCTTCATTAATTACATGATTGTATGAATCATCGCTCTTAACAGGTAGATTCCATAAGAGTTCCTCAAGTTCTATGGATGCTTGACCCTCATAAGTTGCTTCATTACAGACTGATATCAGGGATGATACACAATCAAATAATCTACCAATACTTGAGGTTGAGAAGGTGTTTATATTTTTATTTAGCAAGGTAATTAAGGTTTTCTTATCATTTTCATTACCAGTTATGGATGAAAGAATATTTTCATATTGTTTTTCATTCAAAGCTCCATTGGATTTTAAGAATGCTTGATTAAGGTATGCTACAGCAATCTTCCAAGGTTTTTTAATCGCTGATTCTCCTCCTTGTATATCCATATATTCAAAGTGGGCATATCTGTTACATTGGTTCAAATCACATATAAAGAACTCGCCGCCCCAAACCATGCCATCATCTCCATATCCTGTTCCATCAAAGGCTACCCCGATGACTTTTTTCTTAAGGAGATTATTCTCAGCCATGCAGCTTATAATATGAGCATAATGGTGTTGAATGGATAGTTTGGTTACTTTAAATTCATTGCTAAAAGTTGTGGTGTAGTATGTAGGATGATTATCATGAACCACTACTTCAGGTTTGAAATCATATATCTTTGAAAAATGTTCTAGGTTTCTTTGGTAGAGTTTTATATTCTCATAGCTTTCGAGATCACCGTTATATTGACTCATGAATATGTTAGATTCCTTTGAAAAGGAGAAGGTATTTTTCATATTTGGACCAAGAGCTAAAATACTGTTCATCTTCTCATGTTTCAGTGGAAGAGGTACATAACCACGTGCACGTCTAAGTGTTTGGAATCTATCTCCAACAATCCTTACTATTGAATCATCAATAGGAGTATGAATATCTCTATTATGGAAGAGGAAATAATCAGCTATTGATGATAAATTTTCTCTTGCTCCTTCATTTGTATATTCAAGAGGTAGAGAAGTCATATTTGCACTTGTCATAACAAGTGCAGTAATCTCACATTTAAATAGAAGTTTATGAAGAGGAGTATAAGGCATCATAACACCACAGGTATTTACATTAGGAGCTAGTTCCAATGGAAAAAGATCATCTCCATGCTTTTTTTCAATTATAACTATTGGACGTTCTTTGCACCTTATAAGTTCCTCCTCAGCAGAGGTTATAGAATAACCTTGCCTTAACATAGTGGGGTCATCCACCATTATAGCAAAAGGTTTACATGGGCGATTCTTTCGCACACGCAGAGTTTTGAGTGCATCTTTATCATATGCATTACAGCAAAGATGGAAACCTCCTAATCCCTTAATTGCGAATATCTTTCCTTTAAGAAGTTCTTTTCTTGTAAATTCAAGTGGGTCATCACACTCTATTTTTTCTCCTTTAGATGATTCAAGCCAAAGATGAGGTCCACATTCATCACATGCATTTGGTTGTGCGTGGAATCGTCTATCTAATGGATTTTTATATTCCTCATTACACTCAGGACACATAGGGAATTTATTCATGGTTGTTTCACATCTATCATAAGGTATATTCTTTATAATTGAGAATCTTGGACCGCAATTTGTACAGTTTGTAAATGGGTATTCAAAACGTCTATTATTTGGATCAGAAATATCATGGAAACAATCTTCGCATGTTGATATATCTGGTGATATTAAGGTGACTTTATTTTTATTATCTTCGCTTATTTTTATAGTAAAATCATCAAAACCAGTTAGAGCTAGCTCTTCAATCTGGATCGCAGTTATTTTAGATAAGGGCGGAGGTGATGTTTGAAGTGAAGTAACGAGAGTGGTTATATCATCTACATTACCTTCAATATCCATAAAAACTCCTTCGCTGGTATTATTAACCCACCCTTTAAGATTATTCTCAACTGCAATTTTATAAACATAGGGTCTAAAACCAACCCCTTGAACAATTCCACTAACTTTTATGAAATTTCTCTTCATTGTATGCACCTCTCAAAAGTGTTTGCTTATTTAGAAAATTCATTAAATTATTTATATATATTTTAACACGGAATTTATATTGGGACTAGAAATAAAATGTTATACAATAGAGTAAAATATAATAAATTATATATGAAACAAAGGAGTGTTACTCTTGGATAAAAAAAGTGGTGTTGAAATTACATTAAAGGATATTCAAAGTATTAAAGCTTTTAATGGAATTACTGAAAAATCTAAAAAGGCAATTCTAAAGATAGCTAAAGCAAGGTTATATGAGAGAGATAAGACGCTCTTTTTTGAAAAGGATCAGATAAATAAATTCTACGCAATTTTATCAGGTAAGGTAAGTATGGCTAGATATTCAGGATGGGGACAGAAACGTATTTTCTTTATATTAGGGGAAGGTGACCTTATAAATGAAGTTGTCTTCGATGAACTTCCCGTATCAGTAATGTGTGAAGTTTTTGAAGAGGCAGTGATTTTAGAATTTAATAAAGAAGAGTTTCTTGCTATTATGGAGAAAGATTTTTCTTTAACACTAAACATTATTAACTCTATAGGAAAGAAACAGAGAAGGTTATATCGTCAACTAAAGAATACTGTACCTATAAGAATGGATAAGAAATTAGCAGCGAAACTCTGGAAGTTATCAAGAGATTATGGCGTTTCAAAGGGTGACTGGAGATTAATTGATCTTAAGATTACAGTAACATATCTATCCTATATGTTAGGCAGTTCACGTGAAACTATTTCAAGAGCTATGAAGGTGCTCTTAAGTGAAGGGGTAATAAAGTGGGAAGATAAGAGTCTTTTTGTTCACGAGAAGTCATTATTAAAATATTATAGGGATTAAGCAAAATTGAATATAAAAAGAATGAGTGTGTGATAATTGTCACATACTTTTTTTATGAAGTAATTTAAAATTAAAATATATTAATGGAGGATGATTTGTCTAAAATTTATCAATCCTCGAAGTTTAAATGAAAGTTATTTTAAGAAGAAAGAAAAATTTAAGGGGGGTTACAAATGTCAGGAGAAACATTGAAGAAGTTAGGAAATGCATCGGTGGCTAAAGCAAAGTTGTCAAAAGACTCAAAAGGAAAATATGTTTTAGCTTCAATTTTAGCTGGATTCTACGTTGGACTAGGAATCATTCTTATTATGACAATTGGAGGGCTGTTATCAGCAGCAGGGTCACCTTCAACTAAAATCGTCATGGGTGTATCATTTGGTATTGCACTTAGTCTTGTTATTATGGCAGGATCGGAATTATTTACAGGTAATAATCTTATTATGACAGCTGGTGCTTTGGACAATCGTGTGAGTTGGGGTGATGCAAGTCGTGTATGGTTCTATAGCTATATTGGTAACTTTATTGGATCAGCATTGGTAGCGGTGATATTCGTTATGGCGGGATCTGCAACTGGTGGAACTGGAGATTTTATAATCAAAGTAGCAAGTTCTAAGATGAGTGGCGAATTTATGCCATTATTAGCAAAAGGTATCTTATGTAATATTTTAGTTTGTTTAGCTGTACTTTGTTCTATAAAAATGAAAAGTGAATCTGGAAAGTTAATTATGATCTGGTGGTGTTTATTTGCGTTTATAACTAGCGGATTCGAGCATAGTATTGCAAATATGACTATATTTTCAATATCATTATTTATGCCACATCCAGAAACAATCTCTGTTATGGGGATGATGAATAACTTAATTCCAGTAACAATCGGTAACTTTATCGGTGGAGGAATACTTCTAGGAGGAAGCTACTTTATCTTAGGTCAGGGAAAATAATGAATGAAGTGGAGGTAATGGTCAATATGAAAATTTCTTTAAGTAAAAGTAAATTTAATGAGAGCTTAGAAAATTTAAAAAAAGAATACAAAATATATGCACCTGTTTCAATGCCATTTAAAGGGCGTTGTTCAGACACAGATTCAATTCGTTATAAAGGGGTTAGTTCCTTAGAGGAGATAGAGTTTAATAAAAAATCACACTTCTCACATAAAGAAGTATTATTACCTATGACTCAAGTGTTATTTCACTTCACAGAAGATGCGTATACTGAGCCTTCAATGGAAAAAAAGAAGGTACTTGTGTTTTTAAGATCTTGTGATCTTCATTCTATAAAAAGAATAGATCAGATTTATATTAAGAATGGAGAGATAGATCCATACTATAAGCAAGTTAGAGATCGTGTTAAGTTTGTACTTATGGGATGCGAAAAGAGTTTCAGAAATTGTTTCTGTGTAAGTATGGGAACAAATAAAAGTGAAAATTACAGTCTTGGATTAAAACTAGATAAAGATCAAGTAATGTTAGATGTTAAAGATGATGAACTAGAGAATTATTTCCAAGGGGAAAAAGTTGAATTTGAGGTTCCTTATGTAACTGAAAATGATACTAAGGTTAACATTCCAAAAGGGCTGACTGGAGATGTTAAAGATGCAGACCTATGGAGAGAGTATGATAAGCGTTGTATTGCATGTGGAAAATGTAACTTTGTTTGTCCAACTTGTACATGCTTCTCTATGCAGGATATATTTTATAAAGATAACGAAAACAATGGTGAGAGAAGACGTGTATGGGCTTCTTGTCAGGTAGATGGATATACAGATATGGCTGGTGGTCACAGCTTTAGACAGAAGAACGGTGATAAAATGAGATTTAAAACTCTTCATAAAGTATATGACTATAACAAGCGATTTGGTTATCATATGTGTGTTGGATGTGGTCGTTGTGATGATGCATGTCCTCAATATATTTCCTTCTCAGCTTGTATAAACAAATTAGATGATTATACAAGGGGGGAGACAAAATAATGAAAAATGCGTACATGCCTTTTAAATCAGAAATTTTAGAAATAATTCAACATACAGATATAGAATATACATTTAGAATGGCTTACAAAGGTGATGTTAAGCCAGGTCAGTTCTTTGAGGTTTCAATTCCAAAATACGGGGAGTGTCCTATCTCGGTTTCAGGGATAGGAGAAGAGTATTTAGATTTTACGATTCGTCGTGTAGGTAAAGTAACTGATGAACTTCACAAGTTCAAAGTAGGAGATGGCTTCTGGTTAAGAGGTCCTTATGGAAATGGATTTGATGTTAATTTATATAAAGATAAGGAAGTAATTATAGCGGCAGGTGGTAGTGGTTTAGCTCCTGTTAAAGGGATAATTGATATTATATATGGATCTCCAGAAGAATATAAAGATTTTAATCTTTTAGTAGGTTTTAAATCTCCTCAGGATATCTTATTCAAGAAAGAGATTAAAGCTTGGCAAGAAAAGATGAATATTACTCTTACTGTTGATGGTGCAGAAGAGGGATACGAAGGTAATGTTGGTCTTATTACTAAGTACGTAGATGGAGTTAAGGTAGAAGATAAGAGTAACACTGCTGTTATAATTGTAGGGCCACCCATGATGATGAAGTTTACAGTTATGGCCTTCTTGGATTCCGGTATACCAGAGGAGAATATTTGGGTATCTTATGAGAGAAAAATGCACTGTGGTATTGGAAAATGTGGACACTGTAAAATGGATGACACATATATATGTCTAGAAGGACCAGTGTTTAACTTTACAAAAGCTAAGCAGTTATTTGATTAAGGGGGAGGATTGAATATGGATATTAATACTAAAAAAGTTACCCAAAATGCCTTTAGAATAGTAAAAGATAGATATATGACCTCCCTGAGAGTAAGGGTTCCAGGTGGGAGAATAAATACTGAACACTTCTTAGTGCTTAATAAGATTGCACAGGAATATGGAGATGGAGATGTTCATTTAACTACAAGACAGGGGTTTGAAATTACTGGAATTAGAATGGAAGATATGGATAAGGTAAATGAACTAATACAACCGGTTATTGAAGGGTTTGGAATAAATCAGGTTAGTCCTAATACAGGTTATCCGGCAGCAGGTACTCGTAATGTAGCTGCATGCATTGGTAATAGAGCTTGCCCTAAAGCTCAATATGAGACAAGTGGGTTTGCAAAGAGAATAGAAGATGCTATTTTCCCTAATGATTTTCACGTAAAGATTGCTTTAACGGGATGTCCTAATGACTGTATAAAAGTTAGAATGCATGACTTTGGAATCATTGGTATGACATTACCTGAATATGAGAAAGAGCGTTGTGTAAGCTGCAATCGTTGTGTTGAAAAGTGCCAGAAGCTTTCAACAGGTGCATTGAAGATGGAAAACTACAAGATTGTACGTGATCATGATAAATGTATCGGATGTGGAGAATGTGTACTTAACTGTCCAACTAACGCGTGGACACGTAATGATAATAAATTTTACCGTCTAGCAATAATGGGACGTACAGGTAAGAAAAATCCAAGACTTGCTGAAGATTTCATTCTTTGGGTAGATGAGGAGAGTATCATTAAGATCATTAAGAATACTTATGATTATATTAATGAGTATATAGATAGAAGTTTACCAAAAGAGCATATTGGTTACATTGTTGATCGTACTGGATTTATGGAATATAAGAAATGGGCACTTAAAGATGTGGAGTTATCACCCATGGCTAAGGTAGCAAATAATATCTATTGGAGTGGAATACATTACTAAAACCAGTTAAGAATAACCATTGGGGTAATTACTCTAGTGGTTATTTTATTACATATTGCGTAAAGGAGAGGAATTTGGTGAAAGGAAGATCACTACATCATTTTTGTATTCAGACATCTTGTTATAATGATACAATTGATTTTTACACAAAGGTTTTAGGAGTTGAAATTATTAAAGAAGATATCTATGTTCCTAAGAGAATAAAGAGAGGGTGGTTGAAGTATGGTGATTTGTTATTTGAAATTCTTCCACCAAAATGTTCAAGTCCTTATAGTGCCTATGAGAAGCTTAATCAGGGTATACCACACCTAAGTTTTATTGTTGAGGATGCTCATGAAGAATTAGAAGAATTCAAAAGCAAGGGTTTTACTAACTTTAAAAAGAAACATGGTAAAATCATTTATAAGATAAAAGGGGGATACCAATTTAAGTTGGTGGCTCCAGAGGGAACGGAAATTGAAATAAGAGACAGCGAAAGTCTTTAACATAAATGTATAATATGGAGATTATCAAGGTGAAGAAATAATTATAGACGAGCTAATTAATAAAATATTAGTACTTTAAGATGGTTATTTAGCTATTACTTAGAATATTTATAAAAGAATTTTAATATATTTATATAAATAATAATTGTTGTTTTTCTAACATAAAGTGAGGTAGGCATGAGTGAGGATGGAGTTAAAAAGTCAGTAGATAAAAATTTAGATGATATGAAGTCTGATGATAAGAAGAAGCTGGATAAAAAATCTTTATCTAAACGTGGAGGACATAGAGGAAAAAAAGTAAAGAAGCAAAAAAAGAAAGTAAAAAAGAATATGAAAAAAACATTCCGAAAGGGCTTCAAGAAAGGATTTAAAAAAGGATACGATTTGGGTGTAATAAATAAATCAGAAGAAGTAGCTAGAATTTTACTTATTAGAGACTTTGATTTAGATTTAATAAGTAGAGTAACAGGATTAGCAAATGAAGACTTGAGTAGATTGAAAAAGCAATAGTGAATAAAATTAAAACGGAGTAGGGGCGTTTCCCTACTCCATTTAGTTTATATAAATAGATTTACATTTGAATCTTCAGCTTCACCAAGGTAATACCCAACTCCGCCTATTTTTACTCCTGGTATCAATTCTTCTACTTTTAATCCTAGAAGATCCATTGACATCTGACAAGCTACTATTTCAACACCGTTCTTTTGAGCTGATGCAATTAACTCTGGAAGAGAGGCTACATTATGTTTCTTCATTATACCTTTTATCATAGAACTTCCCATACCCATCATGTGCATATTAGATAATTTTAGTTTATTTGTACCTCTAGGCATCATGAATCCGAACATTTTCTCTATGAAGGATTTATCAACTTTAACCTTTTCAGGGTTTCTTAGAATATTTATACCCCAGAAAGTAAAGAACATAGTAACTTTTTTACCCATAGCTGCAGCGCCGTTTGCAATGATAAATGATGCTATAGCTTTATCAAGATCTCCACTGAAAACAACCATAGTTTTATTATCACGAACTGGGCCTAGTTGCTCAGTTGAATCACAAGCAATAGATTTATCATCTACCCCTTTGATTATTTCAGCAGTTATTATACCTTTATCTTTTTCTAAATTAACAAGATTGTTATTTGTTCTGTAACACCAAGCTTTTATATCTTCATAGAAGCCAGGATCAGAAGCTTTTATTTTTAATTTTTCTCCATCATTAAGTTCATCCATTGCTTCTTTTGTTGTTAATAGTGGGCCAGGACAACATAATCCACATGCGTTTAGTTCAGTAACTGGTTTAACTTGTTTTTCCTCAATAGAAGTATCTACTTTATCTGGAGTTATATTTTGAGGAATTGAAGGTGCTTCAGTTGTTTTTACAACATTAACGCCTCTATAAAACTTATAACCACCTGTAATATTTTTAACTTTGAATCCGTTCTGTTTAAGAATTCTTTCTCCGATATATCCTCTTAATCCTATTTGACAATAAACCCATATTTCTTTATCTTTAGGAAGTTTATGAAGATTTTCTCTTAAAGAGTCAACAGGGATATGAATAGAATCTTTAAGATATCCATTTTCGCGTTCTAAGTCTGTTCTTACATCAAGTAATACAGCTGAATCTGGAATATTATCAATATCTTCTGGAGAAACAATATCAGTTTTTCCTTTTAAAATATTTTCTCCAACATAACCTGCCATATTAACTGGATCTTTTGCAGATGAGAATGGAGGAGCATAACATAGTTCAAGTTCAGTTAAGTCATGTACCGTTCCTTTGTATTTCATTGAAGTAGCAATTACATCAATACGTTTGGCAACGCCTTCATATCCAACAGCCTGAGCACCAAGAAGTTTACCATCTTTACCGAATAATACCTTAAGAGCCATTGGCATAGCACCAGGATAATATGAAGCGTGGCTTTGAGGGTAAAGAAGTGCCTTATGGTACTCAATCCCTTTTTTCTTAAGAGCAAACTCTGTATTTCCAGTTCTTGCACATGTTAAATCAAATACTTTTATTATTGATGATCCTAAAGAACCTTTATATTTTTTATCATCGCCATATATATTATCGGCTGCCATACGTCCTTGTTTGTTTGCAGGACCTGCAAGAGGGATAGCAGTTTTACTTTCATCTACATAGTCTTTTACTTCAATAGCATCACCAACAGCATAAATGTTTGAGAAATTAGTTCTTAAAGAATCATCTACTACAATGTGTCCTCTAGGACCAAGTTCTATTCCAGAATTTTTTATGAATCCTGTATCAGGAGTTACTCCTATAGATAAGATAACTAGTTGAGTTTCAATTTTTTCACCGTTTTTAAGAGTAACATTTAAACTCTTTCCATCACCTTCAAAAGATGAAACTGGATTGTTAACATAAAGGTTAATTCCTCTAGATTTTATTTCATCTTCAATCATTGGAATCATATCCATATCAAATGGAGTTAGGACATGAGGAGCTGCTTCAACAAGTGAGGTTTCAACTTTTAAAGAGTGAAGATTTTCAGCCATCTCAACTCCGATGAATCCTCCACCAACTACTACTGCTGATTTCACATGATTTGATATGATGTAATTTTTGATTTTATCCATGTCATTGATGTTTCTTAAAGTGAATATATTCTTGTTATCTATACCAGGAATTGGTGGACGCATTGGCTTTGCGCCTGGTGAAAGAATTAACTCATCATAGCTTTCTTCATAACTTTCACCATCAAAATTAATAACCTTAACTTTATTTTCCTTTGGATTAATTTCACTTACCATACTATTTACTCTAACATCTACATCTAATCTTGCTTTAAAAGTTTCAGGGGTGTGTAGAAGAAGAGCATCTCTTTCTTTTATCTCATCACCTATATGGTAAGGTAATCCACAGTTTGCAAAGGAGATATGAGGTCCTTTCTCAAATAATACAATATTTGCTTTTTCATCTAATCTACGAAGTCTAGCAGCAGCAGATGCACCACCAGCGACGCCGCCTACAACCAATATTTTCTTTCCCATGATAAGCCTCCTTAGTTTTAAAATAATACTTCTATAATTTTCTTTACTGTTTCGTCTTTAACACTATAATATATTTCTAATCCATTTCTCTCCCCAGATATTATTCCAGCGGATTTAAGTTTCTGAAGATGCTGGGATACAGTTGACTGTGGGAGATCAAGACACTCCTTCATATAATTAACATTGCATTTTCCTTTATCCAGTAAGCCAGCTACTATGCACAACCTAACCGGATGAGAGATTGCTTTTAAAATCTCTGATATCTCTTCGTAAGATTTATAATTATTATCCATTAATATCACCTTCTTATTAAACATCTTTATATTAGTATATTACGATATATAGATATGGTTGTCAATAAAATAACAAAAAAATAAAAAATATTATTAGTTTTTATTAGGATTACCTGTTAACAAAAAGGATATTCTTTATTATATTAAGTAAACATTAAAGAAAAAAATTAACAAGAATATAGATAACAAAAAAGGAAGTAACATTTTTTAAATGTACTTCCTTCTTTGTTATAAGTTATAAAATATTTACTTTTTATTGTACTCTAAATTTCTATTAGGTTCAGTTTTTTATCGAGTATGTATATTGTAAGCCTTAGGCACATTCAAATAAATAGACTAGCATCTTTGACTTGTTATCTATTTTCATGTGCCTTATACCTATTTATCCTACTTAAGTTTAGAATAATACTTCTATTATTTTCTTTACTGATTCATCTTTAACACTATAAAATATCTCTAATCCATTTCTCTCACCAGATATTATTCCAGCTGCTTTAAGTTTCTGAAGATGCTGGGATACAGTTGATTGTGGGAGTTCAAGGCATTCTTTCATATAATTAACATTACATTTTCCTTTATCCAGTAAGCCAGCAACTATGCATAATCTAACTGGATGAGACAGTGCTTTTAAAATTTCAGCTATCTCTTCATATGATTTATTATTTTTATTCATTAAGATCACCTTCTTATTCGTTTATCTCTATATTAATATGTTATGATATATAGATATAGTTGTCAATAAAATACAAATAATTAATATTATTAATTATGATTACCAGTTAATAAAGATTATATTTTTAATTATATTAGGAATTTTTAAAGAAAAAATTAATAAGAATAAGGAAATAAAAGAGGAAGTAACATTTATTCATGTACTTCCTTTTGGTTATAAAAATACTTACTTTTTTATTGTACGCATTAGTTTCTTTTCAGTTCCGTTTTTAATATTAACAAAGTTAGGGCGGTGTTTAATGAAGCTAATCATTGCTATGGTAAGTACTATGGCAATGTTAGTAATAGTAAAGAAATAAAACACTGTTCCCAGAATAAATACTGTTAATAGTCCCATTGTTCCAAGTACAATATAGTTAGAGATACTAATCCCCTTAACATAAGTTCTTAATATCTATATCTTCTCTTTTTTCTACCAAAAATCTTTTTAAATATAATTACTATTAAGATTATTAGTATAAGTACACCGATTCCTAATCCAACATAAATAAAAATATTATCTTTTAATAGTTTGCTACTGCTAATATCACTATAAAGAGTATATGTTTCACTATAATCTTTTAAAGTAATAGTTATAGTTCCTAATGGAGTTGAAGGATCTATTTTCCATAGATTAAAAGTATTTACTTTAACATCGATTTTAGGTTCAATTTCAGTTTTATAATATTTTATGTCCTCATTAATGAAAAGGGGTATATCAATAGTTCTATTTGGACCAATGAATGGGATGACTTTATATGAAGCTGTTACACTTTTTATGATATCTCCGCTTTTCTTAAGGGTATCTTTCTCTCTGTTGAAACTATATTCCATTATTGTATTCATGTCTTCGAATACTGCAGTATCTACACCGTAAATATATTCAGAATTCATTACTACACCAATTAAAGTTCTATCATTATTTTTGTAGATAGAAGTCAAGCATCTACCAGCTTTCTCTGTATAACCTGTTTTACCACCAATACATCCATTTAATCCAAGGTTTTTATTTCTATTTTCAATTTCTCTTTCTCTTGAATTTTCAGTAGAAACCACAACGCGTTCTGTTTTCATAGTTTTTTCTATCCAGTCATTTTCAAAGGCTGCTTTTGTCATTATAGCTATGTCATATGGGGTAGTTAGATGAACTTCAGTATTATCATCTATTCCGTTAGGTGTTACAAAATTAGTGCTAGTCATTCCCAGTTCTTTTGCCTTTAAGTTCATAGCATTTACAAATTTAGCACTGTCACCACTGACATTATCAGCAATCATATAGGCTATATCATTACCAGAGTATAATAGCAATGCATACATCGCATCCTCAGCAGACATCTTATCTCCAACAAGAACTTGCTCTACATTTTTACCATAAGAATATGCAGGTTGATCTGCCGCACTTTGAGTATATGTAAGCATTTCATCTTTATTAAAGTTTTCAGCTAATAGTAAAGCGGTCATTAACTTAGTGATTGACGCAGGATATGATTTGCTATCAATATCCTTAGTATAAATGATCTCACCGGTTTCATAATCATAAACGATTGCCTGAGTACCACTAATATTTGATAGATCTTCTGCCCAAACAAGATTAAAACTTACAATAAACAAGATTAAAAATATCCATAAAGATTTTTTGAAATTTTTCACTTTATACCTCCGTCAATTCTATTAAAGTTTATATATTTATGTATCCAAGGCATATTCAAATAAAATAACAAGCTAGAGTTGTTATTTGCTTGAAGATGACTTATGTCTACACTCAATTATATCAGATAAGGGAGTTACTATAAACCTGTATTATAAAAATAGTAAGGTTCTTAATTATGAACATTTATTAAACTATTATGGGAATTTTCTTTATGTTAAACTATAGGGAATAAAACATTAGGCTTTATTTAAAGGGAGTTGAGAACTTATGATTGAAAGAGTTATAAAAAAATATAGAGGAAGAAAAGGATATCCAATTACTAAGAAAAGAGAGGCAGCTGTACTTTTGCTCATGGAAGAGTGCGAAGATGGTCAAGTGAATGTGATATTTGAGAGAAGGGCATTTGGAATGAAATCTCAACCAGGTGATATTTGTTTGCCTGGTGGCAGGGTAGAAGAAGAGTTACCTATTGATGCAGCTCTTAGGGAGTGTGATGAGGAAATAGGCATAGATAAAGAGGATATAGAGGTTATTGGGGAGTTGGATTATCTAGTAAGTCCATATGGTCTTATAATATATCCTTTTCTAGGGGTAAAGAAAGGGGGGGAATTTAATGTTAACCCTAATGAGGTTGAAGAATTGATAAAGATTCCATTGCAGTATTTTTTGGATAATGAACCAGTATTATATGAGATGGAAATAGGGCCAATAAATAATAAAGATTTTCCATATGAACTTATTAATGGAGGGAAAGATTATAAATTTAAAAAAGGAATTATGAATGAGTATTTTTATAAGTATAACCAAGATATTGTTATTTGGGGATTCACGGCAGCAATAATTAAAAAATTTGTTGATAATTTATAATAAATAGATTATTAAAAAAGACCCGTTGCACGCGCTTGGCTTTCATTTTTTTATTCTTACCAAATTCAACAGGTTCAATTTTACACAAATAAATAACCACTTGATATAAGCAAGATTACATGTGATAATTTCTTCGTGAAATTGTTCTATTTCCAAAAAAATAAAAAAATTCTGAAATTAATTGTAATTAGGGGGAAAAATATGTATAATTGAGGAAATGGGAAATATTAGCGAAAGAGGTGTTGGCATGAAGTTATGTGAGTTTTTATCATTGAGTGGGGAAGATGTTGAATGCTTTGCAGATTGTCCCTTTTACAGATGGGATGAGAATGACGGGATCTGCCCATTTGAGGAAGAGGAAAGATTAAAAGTATTTGAAATGAATGATAATATAGAGTATTTGAAAAATAAATATCCAGGAGCTTTTTAATATATAGACAAACTATATCAATAAAGAGTATGATTAAAATTCAGAGTTTTTATAAATAATAAAAGTGAGAAAATATTTTTATTATTGAGGTGTTGGTTTTGAGAAAGATTAAAAAGTATAATGGTAAAGTTAAGAAGATTACTCTTCCTCATACGATTGATCTTTTTAAAGTAACAAGACGTGAAAAGCACGAAGCGTAAAAAAATAAGTTGAGAGTTGAAAGTGGAGAGTGGAGAACGAAGGACATTTCTCTTCGAGAAATTTTAATCTTGTTGTTCCTTGGACAAAAGGGTTTTACTCGTTTCATTTTGATGAAACATTGTAGCTGAAACACAAGAAAGATATTGTATTTAATAACAAAAAAGTTGGCGATAATGTCGTCAACTTTTTTGTTATTAATATTAAAGTTTAAGTTGCATCTAAATAATACAAAACATAGGTGTATACAAATACAATATTTTATCTCAAGATAAAATGAGTGAAAAATACCTTGTTCTAAAGAACAATAAAATGTAGCTTCTGCCCCTAAAGGCAGAAGCATCCATCATTCTCAATTCTCCACTCTCAACTTCTTTTAAAGCTTTTCCATTTCTTTAACGGTGTTTTCCACAGTTTCCGCCACAACCTTTAGTTTCAGCTACAAGGATTCCTTGAAGCTCATCACTATATCTTTCTGCTTTAACTGAAAAACTGTTTTTTCTGTATACGATTATTATTGTTTTAAAATCTTTAGATATATCATTACCATAAACTAATGGAAGTTTGTCTACATAATCAGTTATCTCATCATTATTAACACTATCAAAATAAAAACTAACTTTAGGTCCACACCCTTTAGTAGCAGCTTCAACTTTAATGCAGTTAATTTCTTGACGATCTTCTATGACTTCCATAAGTTTATCATAAGCGGTATAAGATATTTTTATTTTAGGTTTATTCATAATATCACTTCCTCTGATTATTGAAAAAACTCAATAATCTATTTATTAAATTCAGAAGAATATTTCATAAGCAATTCTTGTTTTAAATTCCAAAGATTTTGAGATAAATCTATATAATATGGGTGAGGGTTCTCGAATCTTTTAACTTCTGCCCAAAGATTATCAAGTTCTTTTTTGCAGAATTCTTTTATATCCTTAACTTCAGGTGATTCGTAAACCAATTCTCCTTTATCAAAAATCTTCACCATAAGCTCTTTTGCATAATAATTATTAAGAGTTTTCTTTTTCCAAGTATGAACAGGATTAAATAAAGTTAGAGGTTTAGTAAAATCAATTTCTTCTCCTCTTATAGTTAACAAATCAGCAATTGCTTTATTACTATCTTTATCAAAAATTCTGTAAATATTTTTAAAAGCTGGGTTGGTTATTTTTTCAGGATTTTCAGAAATCTTAATTTTTGGAGTAATCTCACCAGTTTTGGGATCTTCAACAGCAACAAGCTTGTATACACCGCCAAAAACAGGTTCTGATTTCGCAGTGATAAGTCTTTCACCAACTCCAAAAACATCAAGACAAGCACCGTTGTCAAGAATACTTCTTATGATATACTCATCTAATGAATTAGATGCGACTATTTTAACATCACTATAACCTGACTCATCAAGCATCTTTCTAACTGCTTTAGACAGGTATGTAATATCTCCACTATCAATTCTTACCCCGCTAGGTCTCTTTCCAAGAGGTTTTAATACCTCATCAAAAACTTTTATTGCGTTAGGAACACCAGATTTAAGGGTATTATATGTGTCAACTAATAATGTGCAGTTATCAGGATATGATTCAGTCCATGCTTTAAAAGCATCATATTCTGAATCAAATAATTGAACCCAACTATGTGCCATTGTACCAACAGCAGGAATTCCAAACATTTGATCTGCTATAGTACAAGCAGTTGAAGAACAACCACCTATAAATGCAGCTCTTGCTCCATATATAGCGCCATCATAACCTTGAGCTCTTCTTGAACCAAATTCCATTACTGGACGATTTTTTGCTGCTCTAGTAATTCTACTAGCTTTTGTTGCGATTAAAGTTTGGTGATTTACTGTAAGTAAAATCATTGTTTCAACAAATTGAGCTTGAATGATTGGTCCTCTAACAGTAACTAATGGTTCTGATGGGAAAACTGGATTTCCCTCTGGAATTGCCCAAACATCACATTCGAATTTAAAATTTTTAAGATAAGTCAAGAAATCATCGTCAAATAGGTTCTTTTCTCTTAAATAATCAATATCGTAGTCTGTGAATGTTAGACTAGAAAGATACTCACATAATTGTTGTATTCCAGCCATAATACAATATCCACCGCCATCAGGTACTCTTCTGAAGAACATATCAAAATAGGCAATTTTATCTTTAACATCGGTCTTTAAATAGCCATTAGCCATCGTTAATTCATAAAAATCAACAAGCATTGTTAGGTTTCTATTATTCCTAACATTGAAATTTTTAATGTATTCCATGATTCTTCTCCTTTATATTAATCACAATATTGTCTATAATTAATAATAGTTTTCAGTTTATTTTATTTTAATACTAAACTGTAAGTATTACAAGGAAGAAAATAAGGAGAATATGGAATGAGGTTTAATTTAGATGAATTTCAATCAGTAGCAGCAAAAACTGAGAAAAATAATGTATTGGTTGTTGCAACGCCAGGTGCAGGTAAAACTACAACTCTTCTTTCAAGAATAGAATATCTTTTGAGAGAAAAGAAGGTTAAAAGTAGAAATATAGTAGTAATGACGTTTACAAAAGCAGCAGCAATGAATATGAAAAAAAGATTTGCTTATAACAATAAAGATATTACCCCACCTTTCTTTGGAACTTTCCATGGTTTATTCTATAAGATTTTAAAGAATCATGGGTTTGAATTTAATATAATCGACAGTGGGAAAACTTACGGAATTATAAGAAGTGCTCTAATGGAGTATGTGCAGGATATATCTGATGATAAAGTGAAGGAAATGTTGAATGTTATTTCTATATATAAAAAAGAAGATTTTAACAAGACCATGTTGGATATTGAGTTTTCTATGGATATTTTTGAAGACTGCTTTAATAAATATGAAGATTATAAGAAGAAGCATAACTTATTCGATTTTGATGATCTGCAGATTCAGGTAAAGCAACTTTTGGAAAAAGATGAAAGAATATTAAGAGGGTATCAAAATCTTTTTAAACATATATTAGTTGATGAATTTCAAGATTGTGATAGTGGGCAGGTGAATATATTGAAACTGCTCAATAAAGATAATTTTATTTATGCTGTAGGTGATGAAGATCAGTGTATATATGGATTTAGGGGATCAAGACCTGATTTCATGGTTGATTTTCAAGATACATTTGAAAATGGAGAAAAGATATACCTTAAGAATAATTATAGAAATCCTAAAAATCTGGTTCAGGTATCAAATGAACTTATTAAGAATAATAGAATGAGAAATCACAAAGAACTAAATCCAGTTAATAAAGAAGAGGGTGTTCTTGAAGTAAACATTCATAATGATGAACGGACTGAAATTAGTAAGATTACTGAGAGGGTTATAAAACTTCATGGAATTAATAAATACAATTGGGATGATATTGCTATATTAGCTAGAACTAATATGGAGATAACAAAGGTTATAGATTCCTTTATAAGGCATAGAATTCCTTTTAGATTATTAGATAAGCAATATAATTTTTACGAGCATTTTATAGCAAAGGATATACTTGCATATTTGAGATTAAGTATTGATCCATATAATAAAGAAGAATTCGTTAGAATAATCAATAAACCATTTAGATATGTAAGTAAGAGTATTGTTTTTAAGCTTAAAAATGAAAATCTCAATGGGAAGGATGCGTTTCAGTGGCTAATTGATTGTGAAGATCTTCATCCATTCCAGATAAAAACTATTGAAGATTTAAAACGTGATGTGCTTATGTTAAATAAATATTCATTATCATCGGCAATTGAGACCATAATCGGAACACTGGGATACTATGATCATTTAAGAGATTACTGTGAGAGGTCTAATTTGAATCTAGGAGATTTCGATGAAATTCTTGAAGAGTTCAAAGATCTTGCAGGAGAATATAGTAATACATTAGCATTCCTTGAGCATATTGAAGAATTTAAAAATGAAGTGAAAAAGAATGATCTTACAAAAGAGGGGATTATATTAAGTACAATTCACGGTGTCAAAGGTATGGAATTTGAAAATGTAATCATTATAAATTGTAATGAAGAAATACTCCCTTATGTTAAGAGCATGCACGAAAACATAGAAGAGGAAAGAAGATTATTCTATGTAGGAATAACAAGAACTTCTCAAAATTTATGGCTAGACCATTGTAGATTCATGAGAAACAGAAGTATGGACCCTTCAAGATTTCTCTATGAGATGGGTGTACTAAGGGAGATGACCCCTGATGATTATAAGGTAGGAGAACAGGTTAAGCATATATCCTTTGGGCTTGGAGAAATATCATATCTAGATAAGAAAGAGATTGAAATAGTTTTTGCTAATAATACTAAGAGAAAGTTTGATGTTATGGTTCTTTTGAGGAATGATATGATAAATAAGGTGTAGTAAAGAAAATATTGAATTGAGTTGTGAGGATTCTAATAATAGAAAACAAAAATATATTAATGATATTTTAAACGTCTTAGAAGTGATTCTAGGACGTTTCTTTGCATTACTAGGAGCGTTCGTAGTTTATCAAAGTAGTATTTACTTTATAATGTTTAATGTGATAATATAATGGTAAAAACATTATAATTTACCAATAATACATACAAGAAAATATTGTAAAACTAGCAATATAAACTAAATTAATAGCTACTGGAGGAAGAATATTGGGTATATTAGGTGATTTATTAAAAGGAACAGGTAAAGTAGTAGGTGGAGTTGCTGAAGTTGCATTAAAGGGTACAGGTGAAATAGTAGGTGGAATTGCAGGGGCTTTAGGAAGTGATGAAATTTCAGAGATTTCTAGGAATGTTGGGAATGGACTTGGAAAAACAGTTAATGAAGTAGCGAAATTCACTGGCAATGTTACAGGAACAGTAGTGGATACTGCTGTAGATGTATCAAGTAAAATAGGCGGAGGCGTTGGTGAATTTGTAGCAGAAGTTGCTGGAGTAGATTCACAAGGTATCCAAACAGCTAAAAAGGTAGGTAATGTAATTGGTGGAGCAGCTGCAGGATTAGTAGTAGGGGATATAGCTGGTGCTGCTATTACAGGAGTAACTGCTGCTACTGCTACAGCGAGTACAGGTGCTGCTATTTCTACAATTAATGGTGCTGCACAAACAAGTGCTACTTTAGCTCATATAGGTGGAGGAGCTATATCAGCAGGTGGTGGTGGAATGGCTGCTGGAGCAGCAATCTTAGATACTGTAAGTGCAACAACTACTGTATTAGGCACTGTTGATTCATTAAAAGGAAATAATAAAAACAAAAATTATTTGAGTGATGGAGGTTCAAAGGTTATAGAAGTGGAGAACGTTGAAGTTCATAATGAATATAATAACATTGATTTTAAACACAGAAAAAATTACTAATACAAAGGGGAAATAATAGAATGTCATATCAATTAGGTAGTGCAAGCTATGAAAATGAGTTATATAGTGTTAATGTACTATATAACAAACCAGAATGTTATGAGTCACCATTAGATAAGTATATTGTTATTAATTTTCAAATAAGAGTTAAGAATAATACATCTACTATATCTGAAAGATTAAATATTAAAGATTTAATATTTCATATAGAAACTGGTCGTTACAGATATCAAAATATTGATATTACAAAGAATAAAGAAATTCTAGATTATGTTGAAAAAACAGATTCATATTATGAATTTATTGGACAAGATTATCTTGAAGCAGGGCAGACTCAAACATATCTTCTAATATTTGAAGTTCCAAACAATAAAGATTATAAAATTGATAGAATTTCATGGTATGGGAAAAACTTCGAAAATGGAGGGGGAGTAGCTTCAATGCTATCTGTGATAGAAGGAAAAAAGAAAAAGTTTAAATATATGGGTAAGTTTTCAGAAGGACTAGCATCTGTATGTATCAACGATAAATATGGATTTATAGATGAAAATTATGATATTGTTATTGAACCTCAATTTTTTAGTTGCCGTGAGTTTGAAGACGGATATGCTTATGTATTAACTGGTTCAAATCCTTTATGGAAAAAAATATCTTATATAAATAAGAAGGGACAATTTGTTATTGAACCTACTATTAATGATTTTAAGGCTATGATAGAATTAAGAAACTATAAAAAGACACATCCATATGGTTAAAATAAGTATAAAGATTAATTGCATCTATCAATTTAGGTGTTTTTGATTATTTTGTTCAATTTTATGAAGCGCACTATACAGTTTTCATATTTTTTATTTATATAATAAATTTAAATTATGAAAGATTACCGTTTAAGTATAGATAGGGTTTCAACAAGAATAGGCAACTGAGTAGAAGGTGTAAATAGAATCATATATGTTATGTTTCTTAGCTATTTTAAAAGGTATATCAATGCGACTATTTGTTAGTGTGTAAACCTAATCTATATAGAAGTATGGAACCTTCAAGATTTCTTTATGAGATGGGAATATTGAGGGAGAAAACCCCTGATGATTATAAGGTTGAAAATGCCCAATCTCTGCGTAATTAAGTTTCACTGTGCTGCTCGTTTGCTTTGTTCCTTGAACTTGGGATTTTTCAACGCCTGAAAACTCTGAAGTTATAAAGAATATTGAGAATCATCAATAAAAACTAAGTAAACAAGAGCATTCATGTAGGATGCTCTTTATTCTGTTTACAAATGATTTAAAATTGATTTCAGGGTTAGACTTTTAAGAGTATATGAAACAAGGAGTTAAATAATTATAGGTATCAAATAACAAGGTTATTAATATAGGCTTGTTTTTTTTATCTAATAAAAGTATATTAATAATTAAGTGATATTATGGAAATATAAGGTGTAAATGTATGTAAAATTTGAGTTGTTAAAATAATTTACAATAGATGTTTGATTTACATAAAGGAGAAAATTATCATGAAAAAATATGAACTAGTAAAAGAGGATAGTATAATATTCAATTCAACAATGTTATATCGTATTAAAGCACTAAGAGATTTTGGAGATGTTAAAGAGGGGGACTTAGGTGGTTATATACAGCATGAAGGAAATCTAGGGCAATATAATGATTGTTGGGTATATGATAATGCTAAGGTATATGGTACTGCTGAAGTATATGGTGCTGCTATTATATATGATAATGCTGAAGTGTATGATAATGCTAAAGTGTATGGTAATGCTAATGTATATGATAAGGCTAGAGTGTATGGTGCTGCTAAAGTATATAGCTATGCTAAAGTATATGGTGATGCTAAAGTATATGGTAATGCTAATGTATATGATAAGGCTAGAGTGTATGGTAATGCTAAAGTATATAGCTATGCTAAAGTATATAGTGATGCTAAAGTATATGGTAATGCTAATGTATGTGATAAGGCTAGCGTGTATGGTGATGCTAAAGTGTATGGTGATGCTGAATTATATGGTAATACTGAGGTATATGATTATGGTATAGTATATGGCAAGACTGAATTATATGGTGGTGCTAAGGTAACTACTACAAACTTTATGTTGGAAAGATATGAACTAGTAAAAGAGGATACTATAACGGTCAATACAATGACATTATATCGCATTAAAGCACTAAGAGATTTTGGAGATGTCAAAGAAGGTGACTTGGGTGGTTATGTCCAGAATGAAGGAAAGCTAAGCCAATTTAATGATTGTTGGGTATATGGTAATTCTAGAGTATATGATAAGGCTAGAGTGTATGGTAATGCTAAAGTATATGGTAATGCTAATGTATATGATATGGCTAGAGTGTATGGTGATGCTAAAGTATATGGTAATGCTAATGTATATGGTAATGCTAATGTATATGATATGGCTAGAGTGTATGATGATGCTAAAGTATATGGTAATGCTAATGTATATGGTAATGCTAATGTATATGATATGGCTAGAGTGTGTGGTGATGCTAAAGTGTATGGTGATGCTAAGGTATATGGTGATGCTGAAGTATATTATAAGGCTAAGGTATTTGGTAAGGCTGAAGTATATGGTAAGGTTGAAGTATATGATAATGCTAAGGTATATGATAATGCTAGAGTATATGATAATACTAAAGTATATAGCTATGCTAAAGTATATGGTAATGCTGAAGTATATGGTAATGCTAAGGTATATGACTATGCTGAAGTATGTGGCTATGCCAAAGTAAATGACTATGATAAAGTAAATGGCTATGATAAAGCAGATAAACCTGCAATTGAGAAAAAGAGAAACGGGTACATAGTTAAAAACGGAATGGTAGAGTGGGTGTAACGGATAGGAATAAGAAAAGTTGTATAAAGATGGAGGTATTAATTGTATTAGATGTGCAGTTGAGATTTGACTTTGTATAAAGTAAAATCATAAGCATTTATTTGTTAGTGTATAAACTAAATCAATATAGTATAATAATTACAACAATGTATGGAACGAATTAACTAATTAATCTGGACAATGACTACCTCTCTTAGCTATGTAAGTTCAACTTGAATTTATCACGGTGTCAAAGGTATGGAATTTGAAAATGTAATCATTATAAATTGTAATGAAGAAATACTCCCTTATGTTAAGAGCATGCACGAAAACATAGAAGAGGAAAGAAGATTATTCTATGTAGGAATAACAAGAACTTCTCAAAATTTATGGCTAGACCATTGTAGATTCATGAGAAACAGAAGTATGGACCCTTCAAGATTTCTCTATGAGATGGGTGTACTAAGGGAGATGACCCCTGATGATTATAAGGTTGGAGAGAAGGTTAAACATATATCTTTTGGACTTGGTGAAATTTCATATCTAGACAAGGAAAGTATTGAGATAGTTTTTGCTAATAATACAAAGAGAAAGTTTGATGTTATGGTTCTTTTGAGGAATGATATGATAAGTAAGGTGTAAAGGTGTTGAGTGAATTAAGAAAAAGTATAGAATTAAAAACTAAACATTATAAGAGCATTCAAATAGGATGTTCTTTATTTTGATTATAAACGAGGTTAAAATTCAATTTAACGGCATTGCTTTTATTTTGTAATAACTTACAAGGGGATTTATGGTAAAATAGTACAAGTAACTGAGGCACGAAATATTTGTATAGTGTCATAAAGGAAATATATTAATTACAACGAAATAGTTAAATATAACGAAGGATATTTATATTTTGAGGAGATGATGGTGTGAATAGTGCTATAAAATTAGAAAACGATAATATCATATTACGTCAACCAATAAAAGAAGATATTGCTATCCGTGCGAAGTTAGGAATAAACAAGGAATGTGTTATGATGTGTGGTGGTAATATTAGTAATTTGGGCGGATTCACTATGGACGACGCTATCAAATGGTATGAAAAAATAATTCAACATCCATGTAAGTGGGTTATTGAGTATAATGGTACTTGCATTGGAGTCGTTGGTCTTAGACCATATAAAGAAGATAACAAAGCGAGATTCTCCATTGAAATATATGACTACAACGTGTATGGTTGTGGTATCGGAACAAATGTTACTAAAATGGTATTAAAACATGCATTTGAAGTTTTAGAATATCACAAGGTATATTTAAGGGTTTTAGATTATAACACAAGGGCAATAAAATGTTATGAGAAATGTGGATTTATAAAAGAAGGTATAGACAGAGAAGGCGCATTAATTAATGGTACTTATTGTAGTGATATTTATATGGGGATTATTAAGTCAGATTATATTTCTTTAGTTAAATAAGTATAATCTTTAGTTGTGGTAAGACATACTTTTTTTATTTAATGATTAAATAAAGAAACTAATTGATGTACAACAATTATGTCTTAATGCTAGATTCAATATAATTTGAAATTATTATGGAGTATAAAATTACACATGACTGGAACGAATTAACTAATAAATCTGGACAATGACTACATCTCTTACCTATAGGAGTTCTACTTGAATTCATCACGGTGTCAAAGGTATGGAATTTGAAAACGTAATCATTATAAATTGTAATGAAGAAATAATCCCATATGTTAAAAGTATGCACGAAAACATAGAAGAGGAAAGAAGATTATTCTATGTAGGGATAACAAGAACCTCTCAAAATCTATGGCTTGACCACTGCAGATTTATGAGAAACAGAAGTATGGACCCTTCAAGATTTCTCTTTGAAATGGGAGTACTAAGGGAGAAAACCCCTGATGATTATAAGGTAGGAGAACAGGTTAAGCATATATCCTTTGGGCTTGGAGAAATATCATATCTAGATAAGAAAGAGATTGAAATAGTTTTTGCTAATAATACTAAGAGAAAGTTTGATGTTATGGTTCTTTTGAGGAATGATATGATTACTAAAATATAAAACAAATGTAGAATTGACAATGGATAATGTAGAATGATGGATATTTCTCTTCGAGAAATTTTAATCGTGTAATTTAAAAAGCAGTGGGAGAGGGGAATAGTGATGTTCATGTACTACTTGTACATTCCGTTGCTCTTTCGCCTTGTTCCTTGAGCTTGTTTTATTTTCATCGACAGAAAACTCAGAAGTTATAAGATATTGAAGGAGAAAAATATATGAGCCAATTTTATTATATTGCATCGCCAAGAAAATTAGATATAGGTACTTTTGGAACGAAGAAGGTGGATGTAGAAGAAGTTGAGATAATCAGTACATATAAGATACTTGTTAACTCAACTAGGGAGATTGAATGTGAATTTCCTATATATGAGGGTAAGTCATTAGATGAGGTTAAGAAAGGCCTCATGATATATGACACAGAAGAGGATGCAAAGGGGATTTATATTGGAGAGTTAAGTAATGGAGCTGAGATGGTTAAACATCACTTCACGAATGAATTTGTGTATGATCTTGCGCCTGTATTTGGAAATTTTGATTGTAGTTATTATTTTAAGGGGAATTATGGTGAAGGAGATAGATATAATAAATGTTTTAAAGTTTTGTTTGAATATATAAGAGAAAGATTGAATCATGGTGAGTTTATTGAAGTATTTGCTTCTTGGGCAGATGAAGAGAAACTGGATAGAAAAGTTGAATTGGATAGGGATATATTTTTAAATGATGAAATTTCTTATGGTGATTTTCAGATAAAGGATAGACAATATACTAGATTTTTTCTTTGAGATGTGAGTATAAGGAAGAAAACTCCCGATGATTATGATAGAACAGATAGTTACTTTGTTCCATACTTATCTATGTTGAATTAAAATTAAAGAACTTGCACATAAATACAAGTTCTTTTTGGAACTGATCTGCTAATTAGATAAAATACAATCTATTATTATATTAATACATAATAGTGCACACTCCATTATAGTTTAGTACTACAACATCTAAAACTCAACTACAAGTACTTCGTACTCTTCAATTTTATTAAATCCAACTTTTTCGGCTATTTTAACAGATGCCAAATTATCTATCCAACTATCCCAATGAGGTATTAAGTTTCTTTGAGCACAGTCTTTAACAATATTTGCTGCAAGGGCTGTTCCTACACCTTTTTTTTGATCATCTTCGATAGTCTCGATACCTATTCCACAATGATTTTTACTAACAAGTTCAGCCGTACAACAGGATATCAATCTTTTACCATTAAAAGCACAATATCCAAACCCATTTTTAATAAAACCATCAACAGTTCCCCACATTCCTTTTATCTCTTCTTTTAGTATTTTAAGATTTTCTAAGTTACTGTCGTTAAGTAATTCTTGGTTAATAGGTTTAATTTCACTGGAATGATTTTCTAGAAATTTATTATCATTGTTATGTAGATTATATTTATATAAAACTCTTTTACGTTGATGAACTGTTAAGTTATTAAATATATCTAACATTACATTTTTCCATATATCTGATGTATAAGAAATTTTAACATAGTTATAGAAGTCTTTTTTCAAACTTTCAGTTAAGATATTTTCTTTTATGTAATTGATGCACTTATCATATTCTTTATGAGTAGCAGTCTCGCCTCCAACGTATAGTACAAAGTTACCTTTATCAAAAATTACATATAACTCAGGATTTTCTAAGTTATTCAGGTATATTTCTCCTGGTGTATTTCCTTCGATAATTGATTCAAAAACAAATTTATTAATATTTGAACTAAACACTTTTTTAAATTTTTCAAAATTACTATCTACTTTATACATAATTTTCCCCTCATTTCTTTGGATTTATATTTACAATTTTGCAACTATTATCCATAATATTTGTATTATATACTATTTGATATGTATATTCTAGGTTCAGAATAGTTGATAATTGTTTTTTACTTAACATTTTCAGGTCTTTTAAAGGGACTTATGAGTATTAATAGCCTGTATAAGTAGTTATTTACAAAATAAGTATGTTATACTAATATTGTAAATGAATTTTTAAAATAATCATATTTTTTGAGTGGTATGAAAAGAAAGTTCCTGTAATAAATTTGTTGAATTATATAGCAATTTTAAAAAAGATATAAGTAATTTAAATATTAGAAGGAGGGTAAAAGTTTGAAGAAGAAGAAGGAGGATCAAAAACCAAAGGATATTACAGCTATTCCATCACCTTGGACAGACCCAAGCGTACACTCAAAACAAAATTCAAAAGTTTTCAGGTATTTAGCATGGTTTGGTTGGATTTTGGGTGCGATAGTTCTTATATGGGTATTATTTATAGTGTAATTTAATTAATATATGGTATTCGTGTTAAAAATTGTAATGAGGCTAGAGATTATACTTTATTAATCAAAAAGATCCAATCATTAGAGGGAAAGGAATTAAATAAAACCATGAAAATGGAATTTAGAATTGAAGGAGAGTCAATTAGTGTATTGGAGTTACAATAAATAAGGGGTTTCATAAGGTTGAGAAGTTAATTCGATAATTTCATAAAGTTGCTATTTTAAGGGATAGGTGTAATGAAAAACTATCTCTTTTGTTGTGCAAAAAAATATATAGTACCTCTACTGGGACGGATGAGTGTTAAAATGAGTAATTTTAATAAAATTCTCTGAGATTTATGTTATAATGGATGATGGTTAAAATAACAATTAAAGTAATTTGTTGATTATAATTTATAATTTTGGAGGAAAAATCATGTATAGAAATAAAAGTAAGGTATCAGTAATACTTATTATTGCTTTGTTTATTAATGGGTTAATAATATTAAACCCCAAAAAGGTTTATGCTTATGAAGCTACAGAAGTAAGTGAATTAATCAGTAAAAGTACTACTTGGAGTAAAAAATATAGTCCTTATATTGTAGAAGGTAATGTTTTAGTTGATGAAGGAGCAACTTTAAAAATACAACCAGGAGTTGAAGTTATATTTGACGGAAATTATTATCTAGATATCAAAGGCAAAATAATTGCTCAAGGAAGTGAGAAGGAAAATATAAAATTTAGTTCTGGCACAAATATAAGGTGGAAAGGAATAAAAATTGAGAGCGCTTATAATAAAATGAAGTATTGTGTTGTTGAGAATTCTGAAAACGGAGTACATTTGAAATACGAAACTGCACATTCAAACACTATAGATAAATGCAAATTAATAAATAATGATGTAGGTATATCTTTGGAACTTTGTTATTCAAGTGAATCAAATAAGATACAAAATTGTATATTGGCTTACAATGAAATAGGGGTAAATATCAAGGGATCAGAGTATACTACAATTAGTAATTGTAATATAACCAATAACAATATTGGCATATATCAAGGTGTGTGTTTGAAAAAAAATTATATTAGAAGGAATAATATATATAATAATGATGAGTATAATTTGCAAGTAGATACTAAAAATGCAAATGATCAATATTTTTTTTATTATAACTATTGGGGAACGACTGATAAAGAAGAAATTGAAGAAATGATATTTGATTTTTATGATGATTATGAATATACGAAGGTGAGGTACGAACCGTATCTTAAAAACCAAATTGGAAAATTACCCGATATTAATATTGATGTTTCTGAGATAAGTTTTATAGAGAAATATTTAATATTAAATTTGGGTGAAAGTAAAAAAATTGAATACTCAATAAGTCCTGAAAAAGCTAATGAGAATATTAGTTGGTTAACGAATAATGAAAATGTTGTAAAGGTTAAAAATGGAGAATTAACAGCAGTTGGAGAGGGTAGAGCCATAATTTCAGTAGAAACAGAAAATGGTGATAAGAAGGCGGAATGTGAGGTTATTGTCGAGGATTACATAGAATTACCATCTGAAGATAGGGTTTTACAAGATAAAATTTGGACTATAGAATTTAATAAATCAATATTGTTTAATGAAATAACATCTGAGAATATTTACATATTAGATAAAAATGGTAAAAAAGTAGATGTAACAATAGAAAAAAATGATGACACTAGTATAACTATTACTCCTGTTAATAAGTACAATAAGGGTGAAACTTATAATTTATGGGTTAAAGATGTGCGATCTATAGATAAAAAGGAATTAAATAAAACTATGAAAATGGAGTTTAAAATTCATGGTGTGTAAGTCAAGTTCAAATAACTTAAATGAAAAAATATAAAGAAGTTTTGAATATAATTAGCATTCATCCCCCATATTTTGTACTTGGTAGATGAATGCTAAAAATTAGAAGCGCGCGAAATGCGCCTTTTTTATATATAATTAAATTCAGGTTTATCTACTATGTTTTGTATATGATCTTTATTGAACTTAATTTTGGGGAATAATTTATTCAATATCTCCATTACATGAGTTTTTATAATATCTTTTATAGAAAAATCAGAATATGTATTATATTGTTGTGAGTAATCTCTCAAAGTTAAAGTTAATGTAGTAACTGGCTTAGTATTATCTAATGTCCATACGTCTATATTCGAAATATTATAAGTAACTTCAGGTGTGATATCATTTCTATAGTATTTTATATTTTCCTTAAGATAGATTGGAATTTTTGCGATTTTTGATACGTTTACTGAAGCTAAAGGATTATAGGTTTGTTTAATGGTTTCTATAATTTTACCCTTTGGAATATAAGTAACTTTCTTTGCATTATAGCTATAATCGGCTAATTTTTCTGTATCTCCAAAAATATCATTTGATTTCATTACAATCGATATAATTTTTCTTCCATCTCTTTCGTAAATAGTAGCAAGACACCTTCCAGCTCTATCGGTATATCCTGTTTTTCCACCGATACAGCCGTTTATATTCAAGTTTTTATTGCTATTAGATATAGTTCTACTAGGCGTGTTTAATGTTTTTACAATACTTTTTTGTTTATTCATTGTTTCTCTAACCCATTCATTTTCATAGGCGGCAGTAAGTAACTTCACTAAATCATATGCTGTTGTTACATGTTCTGGATAATCTCTATCTAATCCATTAGCTGTTTCGTAATGAGTATTTTCCATTCCTAATTCTTTAGCTTTTTCATTCATCATTTCAATGAACTTTTCTGTGCTTCCAGCTACATTATCAGCGATTACATAAGCTATATCATTTCCTGAATATAATAAAAGCACGTCCATAATGTAGTCAGCACGCATTTTATCTCCAATCGCTACATATTCAATGTTTTCTCTATAAGAACAGGCTGGTTGCTGGGCTGCAGATTCAGTATAAACTAGCATATCAGTTGTTTTCATATTTTCTGCTAAAAGTAAAGCAGTCATCAATTTAGTTATAGAAGCTGGATAGATTTTTTTATCAATATTTTTAGTATAAATTATTTCTCTAGTTTCCATATCATAGGATATTGCCGAAGTTACTGACAAATTTAAAGTTTCATTAGTTTCTTCATCTGCATAGGCGAGATTTACTGTTAAAACAAAAATAGTAAGTAATAGTGATAATGATTTCTTTATGCTTTTCATAATAGACCTCCGAACAATATTAAAATTTTTTTAGAAAACATTTGAATGAGATATTTAAAAAATTTAATCTATTTTATTATAATATATCAGGAGAATGTTGTAAAATAAAACAATATGAGGGAAAGTGGTTATTCTATGTAAGTATATCGAGAAATTCTAAAAAGCTATGGAGTAACAATTGTAGGTACATCAGGAAGTGGTGAAAGTTTTTATTGTAGATATCTAAAGAATAGGGAATAAATGTAGTATAATATAAACAATCTATGGAGTTGTGGAAATATATTATTTGAATATGCTGTAAGATAAGAAAGAAATTGAAATAGTTTTCGATAATAATATTAGAAGAAAATTCTTTGTTATGGTAATTTTAAATAATGATAGGATATCTAATATATATAGGTATTTGTTGAAGGAAGAGTTACCATAATATATAATTTATTTAGATGAGAACTATTTAGACGAGAACTGATAAGAAAGTAGGGAGATAAATGAGTGGTGTTAATGTAAACCCTAAGGATGTTATATTCTCTTTAGATATTGGAACGAGAACTGTAATTGGTACAGTGGGGGTTATGAGAGGTAAGAAGTTTTCAGTTATTTGCGAGGAAATAATAGAACATGAAGATAGAGCAATGGTAGATGGACAGATTCATGATATAGAACTTGTAAAAGAGGGAGTTCAGAAGGTTAAAGAAAAATTAGAAAGTATACTTGGATTTAAGCTTACGAAAGTAGCGGTGGCAGCAGCGGGTAGACTTTTAAAGACTACTGAGGTTAAAAGTGAATTAGAAGTTGAAGGAGATAAAGAGATTACAAAAGAGATCATCAAGAGTTTAGAGATGACAGCAGTTAGGGAAGCAGAAGAAGGAATAACTGAAAGTTCAGGAGGAAGACTATACTGTGTTGGGTATAGTGTAAAAAACTTTTATCTAAACGGGTATTTAATAAGTAATCTTCAAGGACATAAAGGGGAAAAGATAAGTTGTGAGGTAATAGCTACATTTCTTCCAAGGTCAGTAGTTGAATCTTTATATACTGTTGTAAATAAATTAGATCTTGAAGTTATGAATATGACTCTTGAACCAATTGCGGCTATGGAAGCGGCAGTTCCTAAAAACTTAAGATTGCTTAATATTGGACTTGTTGATATTGGGGCAGGGACTTCAGACATTGCCATATGCGCAAGGGAGAGTGTAGTTGCTTATGGGATGGTTCCTATGGCTGGAGATGAAGTTACCGAATTGATTTCTCAGAGCTACTTAACTGATTTTAATACTGCTGAGAAAATAAAGTGTGGACTTTTAAACCAAGAGAGTGTTACATATATAGATATCATGGGATTTGAGAATTCTGTTAATAGAGAAGACGTTACAAAATTGATAAGCCCTCTTGTAGAGAAAATAAGTGAAGGAATATGTTCAAAAATTATTGAGTTAAATGGGGGAAAGGCGCCAAATGCAATATTCCTTGTAGGAGGAGGAGCACATACTCCAGGATTGAAAGAAGAAATCACTACTAAATTAAACCTAGTTTCCCAGAGGGTTGCTGTTAAAGGTAGAGAGGCTGTTATTGAATGTGAAGGGGCAGATGAGTCATTAGGAAGTACAGGAGTTACAGTTCTGGGTATTGGACTTATGGCTGTTAAGAACTCAGGTCATGATTTTATAAATATAAATTTAAATGGTGAGGTTATATCATTATTTAATTGTTATAATCATGCGGTTATGGATGTGTTACTTCAAGCAGGTATTGATCCTATGAGTCTCATTGGTAAAAAAGGGAAGAGTGTTAAGTTTACATTTAATGAAAGACAAAGAGTTGCTTTTGGAGGAATGCCAAAAGAAGCAGTGATTTCTGTTAATAATTCTAAGGGTAGCCTAGATACTATTATCAAAGATGGTGATGAGATTTTATTAGAGTATTCTGTGGATGGAGAGGATGCAACTCCAAAAGTTAGTGATTATATTAAGCTTGTGAATACAACATCATTCTATCTTGATGGAGAATTTAAAAATTACGAACCAGAGATAATCTTAAATGGAGACCTAGGAACATTAGATTCATTAATTAAGGATGGAGATATAGTTAAGGTTAAAGATGAATGTAGTATAAAGAATATAAGAAGGGTATTTGAAATCAAAGAAGCTATTGAAATACAATCTGAAGAAAAAACGCTTAATGAGGATTATATTGTACAAGAAGGGGAAAGAATCAATACTATAGATGTATATGAAGAAGTTGCTTATGAAAGTTTAAAAGATAAAGAAGAGATTCAAGGAAATATAAATGAAGAGACAACTTCTAGTATTGTGGAACAGGAAGAACATATGATTACTGTAATTGTGAATGATGAAAAACATAGAATGAGTGGACGAGAAAAATATATTTTTGTGGATGTGTTCAACTATATTAAATTTGATCTTACAACATCAAAAGGAAAACTAAGTATGACACTTAATGGGAAAAATGCAGGCTATTATGACCAATTAAGTGATGGGGATGAGATAAAGATATTCTGGGAGTAAGAGGTGAAATTATTGAGTAAAATAGATTTTAAAAGAGAATCTGAAAATATAAGAATGCAAATTATCAACATACGAAGAGAATTGCATGAGATTCCTGAGATTGGATTTGGATTGAATAAGACTCAGAAGAAGGTCATATCATATCTGGAAGAATGGGGAATACCATATGTGACAATGGCTGAGACTGGAATATGTGCATGGATTAACAAAGATTTTGAGAAGGAAAAATGTATTGCTTTAAGGGGTGATATGGATGCTCTTCCTATTGAAGAGGAAAGTGGAGTAGTGTTTAAATCAAAACACAAGGGATGTATGCATGCATGTGGACATGATGGGCATACCGCAGTACTTTTAGGAGCAGCTAAGATATTAAATGAGCATAAAGATGAACTAAAGGGATGTGTTAAATTAATATTTGAACCTGCAGAGGAGACTGTTGGTGGGTCGAGAGTTATGATTGAAGAAGGCGTGCTGGATAATGTTCAGGCTGTAGTTGGACTTCATGTGGATGAGGAATGTGAGGTAGGAAAAATAAGAGTTAATTATGGTGCAGCGATGGCGGCTTCTAATCCCTTTAAGATTACTGTTAAAGGAAAAGGTGGCCATGGAGCACGACCTCATGGAACAGTTGACCCTGTGGTTATTGCTTCTAATATAATAATCGCTCTTCAAGATATTGTGAGCAGGGAGACATCTCCTACAGAACCATGTGTTATATCAGTTGGGAAGATATCAGGGGGAGCTACAGCTAATGTTATTCCTGGTAGTGTTGAGTTAGAAGGGATAATTAGAACTCTTTCACATGAACACAGGGAATATGTTAAAAATAGAGTTAAAGAAGTTGTAGAAGGAATAGCTAAGACCATGAGAGGGGAAGCAGAGGTTGAGATCTTTGAGAGTTACCCTTGTTTAATCAATAATGAAGATATGGTAGAATTGCTTATTGGCTGTGCAAATGATATAATTGGTCAGGATAATGTTTTAATAAAAAAACATCCTAATATGGGTGTCGAGAGTTTTGCGTATTTTGCAAAGGAAAGACCAAGTGTGTTTTATTTCCTAGGAAGTAGAAATGAAGAAAAGGGAATAATACATCCAGCTCATAACTGTAAATTTGATATAGATGAGAGTTGCTTAGAGTTAGGAGTTGCAATTCAATGCAGAGCTGCATATGAATTCTTGAATGAATAGACGGAGGAAAAATATGAGAATTGAAATAGGTAAGAACGAAGCAGGACAAAGACTAGATAAATATTCTAGAAAATTATTTAAAGATGTTCCTATGAGTAAGCTATATAAAGCACTTAGAAAAGGTGATATCAGAATTAATGAAAAGAAAGCAAAAGAGAACTACGTTTTATGTGAAGGAGATGTGTTTACTGCTAAATACATAAACTCTGAAACGGCAAAGAAGATTGGAACAAGCGAACATATAAAAGTTGATAAGGATAAATTAAAGAAGATTTATGAGGATAATAATATTCTTATAGTTGAAAAATGGCCAGGGGTATTAACTCATTCAAGTGATGACTCAGGTATTCCAACGCTTACAGATCATGTGCTATCTTATCTTGATCAGAAAGGTGACTATAGACCAGAAGAAGAGACTACATTCAAACCTGCTCCATGTAATAGATTAGATAGAAACACTTCAGGTGGAGTAATATTTGGTAAGAACTTCACAGTTATGCAAGAGATGAACGAACTTATAAGAGATAGACAGATTGATAAATACTATCTAGCACTTATAAATGGAAGAATTAAAGATGGATTATATGAAGGTTATATAAAGAAAAATGAAGATAAAAACATCTCTAAGGTGTACAAAAAAGAAGTTGAGGATAGCAAGAAGATTTCAATGGAAGTTAAACTTCTTGAGAGTGTTGGGGTAAACTCTTTGATAGAGATAAAACTTATTACTGGAAGAAGTCATCAAATAAGAGCACATTTAAAGGAATTAGGACATTCAATAGTTGGTGATAGAAAATATGGTATAAGAGAAGTGAATGAGTATTTCGATAATAAATTTGCATTGAAATTCCAATATCTTTATGCATATAAGTATAAATTCAATGTGGAGGAAGGGAAAGAGCTTTCTTACTTAAATAATAAGACAATTACAGCTGCTTTACCTCCAATATTTAAAACTATTAAAAAAGATGTAATGCGTTTCTAAGGAGTTAGTATGGATAATAGGGGTAGCATAAAAAAACAAAGTATTGTTGGGGGATTCGCCATTCTTTCAATTGCTGGTATACTTTCAAAGTTATTATCAGTAGTTTATCATCCAGTATTGAATAGAATATTAGGTGAGGATGGAATGGGAAATTACGGTGCCACTTATGGGATCTTTGTATATTTTTATATGATAGCAAACAGTGGATTACCTAACTCAATATCTAAACTTGTATCAGAAGAGATTGAATTGGGTAATAAAAAAACAGCCCATAGGATATTTCTTCTTTCAAGAAAATTATTGATTATATTTGGTGCATTTTTATCATTAGTAATGTTTTTAGGTAGTAATATTTTTGCTGAATGGATTGGGTTTCCAAAGATAGCTCTCGCTGTAAAAGTGTTGTCACCAGCAATATTTATCACTGCAGTATTGAGTTCTTATAAAGGATATTTTCAAGGCCAGAAGTTTATGACTCCTACAGGAATATCTCAAATATTTGAACAAGTTGCTAATGTATTTATTAGTCTAACAGTAGCGGCTTTGCTCATGAACAGTGGAGAGATTTTTGGAGTGGCTGGGGCAACTACTGGAACTGTAGTTGGTGCATTATTAGCAATATTAATCATGATAGTTTACTACAGAAGAAATAAGCTTGGAGAATTAAAAACTGATAATACTGAAGATAAAATGCTTATTAAGAAGATCATATCTCAAGCCGCACCAATAACTTTTTGTATGGCGCTTCAAGGATTAAGTTTGATTTTGGATCCTAAGATTCTTGAAAAGAGTTTGAGTAGTATTGGTATTGTTGAGAATGCTATTGAAGTTAGCAATGGTTTTATATTCCGATATAATTCTTTAATTAATGTGCCTATAGCATTGGCAATGGCATTAGCAATAGCTGTGTTACCATCTGTAGCAGCGCTTATGGCAAAAGGTTATAAAGAGCGTGTTAAGAATAGAATTGACTTTTCTATTAAACTTTGTCTTCTAGTAACGATACCATGTGCTGTTGGGCTTAGTGTATTGGCGTATCCTATATGTGACTTGTTGAAGTATGACTATGGTGTAGCTTCACTGTTGATTTATGGATCAGGTATCTTACTATTAATGAGTATTATACAAATTGAAACAGCAATAATGCAAGGGATAAATAAGCTATATACTATAACAATAATTTCAGTATCTGCACTAGCTTTGAAGCTAGCTATCAATTATTTTACTATAGTTCAATTTGACTACATAGGTGTTTTAATAGGAAATGGAATAGGATATTTATTAATTGTAATATTAAGTACAATTTCTATCAATAAGACTATAGGTGGGAAAGTGAAAATTATTATCAGCACTGTTAAGCCTTTAATTTCAGCTGTAATAATGGGAATAGTTGTATATGGAGCAAATAAGCTCATGTTCATGATATTTTCAATGATACTTGGAGCTTACATATCAAATGCATTAGCTGTTCTTCTTTCAGTGATAATTGGTGCAGTAACCTATGGTATAGTGATATTAATGATTGGCGGGTTGTCAAAAGAAGAATTAGAAGCAATGCCGAATAAGATAAAGAGAATTATTCCAAAGAAATTCTTAAAATAGAGTGAAAAACTTTAGAATAACAGAAAAAAGCACGCATATGCGTGTTTTTTTCTACCCTTCTTTTTTCTTCAATTTATAACATCCGAAGAAGAATATAAATATTCCAGCCAAGCATATGAATGGTATTTTAAATGCTCCAATTGAGTTAGGAATAACATATAACATTACTTTTATTAAGTAGAATGATAATGCTGCAACTGCAAGATAGATAAGAAGATTTCCAATATCTATTCCGATATATATATGTTTTTGGATCTCTCTCATATTTAGGATTAATCCTACAATTGAAGATACAACCATAGCTATACCATAACCATAAATGTTAATCCAGTTTATTCCTATGAGTGAGAAACATAGAATTAGTTGAAGTAAAGCTGTTATTATGGAGTTTTTTAAAACTATCTTCTGTTTTCCAAAACCATTTAGAATACCATAAGTTGTCATGCTTACGTACATTAATGGTGCTCCTACTGCTGCAAGAATTAAATATTTTGACAGATCAGTTCGCTTAAATAATAAGTAGGTCAAGCTATCTGGCATTGTTATTGAAATAAGAAGTATACACACTCCTAATAGGAATGCTAGGGTAAGAACTTCTTTAACTCTGTGTTCCATCTTGTAATAATTCTTTTCTGCTGCACTTCTTGAGAGATCAGGAATTAATATAATTGAAACAGACATTATTACAATCATTGGAAAGAATACAATTGTCATTGCCATTTCGGAAAACTTACCAATAAGAGCAAGAGCTTCGCTGTGGGTAAAACCAGCAGCTGTTAACCTCATTGGAATCATTAGTTTTGAAAAACCTGATATTGCTGTGGTTAAAAATCCATTTATGCTTAAAGGGAGTGCTATTGCCCATATGTTGAACAGAATTTGGGGAGAAGATTCTACCCGACAATTCGAATTTTTCCCTTTGCGCTTACTCGAGACTAGCTTATAGAATATAAATAAAAAGGTGAAACTGACTACTTCTCCAATTGCAAGTGAGGCATAAGTAGCTGTTACTGCTTTTTCAATACTTGTTATTGCTAAAATTGTAATGATAGATGTTACAGCAATGATTCTTATTGATTTTTCAAAAATATCAATTATTGCAGGTACTTCAGCTTTAGCTGTACCGAAGTAATATCCCTTTAGAATAGAACCTACGGCTACGAATATTACAGCTATACTGATAAATCTTAATGAGCTGATTGCTCTGATGTCCTTTAAAATATAAACACTTATGAATCTTGAACTAAGTACTAATACTGCTGCCATTACTATTGACCAGAAAACTTCAAAGAGTAATGCTGTATGTACGGTTTTGTTAATATTCCTATAGTCATCATTAGCAGCATAGGAAGCGCATTCTTTTGACATAGCTGTAATCATACCACCGTTAATAATACAACAGAATAAATCATATATAGGCATAATCAATCCGTATAAGCCCATACCTTCAGGACCTAACTTTCTGGAAAGGAATATTGCAAAAACAAACTTAAGAATTCCCGTAAAAAGGTTGGTCAGAGTTAATAATATGGAATTTTTATAAAATGTATCTTTAGTCATTATACCGTTGCCAAAACTCTATAAAATTCTATAATAAAGTTTATTAAGAATTTCGCAACAGTCCACCTCCCTTCAAAAAAATAATAGTGATTTATATATGTTTATGAGGGGGATATAAATATATGCTATGAATTATATATATAAAGAATAAAGAATAAAGAATAAATCACGTTGATATTCTTCATGCTTCAGAATATCTTAAAGAAAATATATTTCTAAAGAATATAAAAAACTAAAATATTAAAAAAATTAGTTTGTAATTAGTTCATCTATATATGGTAAAATGATGTAGGGAATATAGATAGATTATTTTAATTGTAATTTATACAAGTAATTAAAATTTATTTTAGTTTTCATAGTTAAATAAATATAATCTTTTATCATTAATTATTTGTTAATTTAAAAGCTTTCAGCGCTACTGAAAGGTATAAACAATTGTTCTCTATTAAGTGTTCTTTATATAAGTTTATATCACCTTGAATAAAATAAGTTTTTAAAGTAAGAATTCTATGTATGGAGGGTATTATGGGAAAAGTTTTTTGTAAGATTTGTGGAATGTCTATAAATGAAAAGAATTTTGAGATTAATAATAATGCATTACCTGAAGGAAATAGTGAAGAACATTATGAATACTGTCCTTTTTGTGGTGCCCATAAGAGATATTTCTGTGAGAGTAGTGAAAAAATTTATACAACAGACACGGAGAAGTTAACTATTAAAGAATTAGAAATTTTTGATCATGCTACTAAACTAGAAATCTTTAATGGAGATTTCTATATGGAAGCCTCAAGAAGAGCTATTAAGGATGAAAATAAACTTATGTTCAGAGAATTAGCAAATATTGAATATATTCATGCTAAAGTTCATATGAAGCTAGGAGGTATTGATAAGAAACCTGAACTAAGAAAGATTGATTATGGTAGATTAAAAAATGATGAAGAATTTATTAAAGAAGCAAATAATAGAGAAAGACATGCGGTTAGTTTCTATGATAAAGGTATAGCTAATTCAGAAGATAAAACTGTGAAAGAAGTGCTAAAGGCATTTATGGAGATTGAAAAAGATCACATTATTATGACTGAATAAAGTTTACTTTCTAAAGTACATTAAATTATTTCAAATGAGGAATATTAAATAAGATGAGTTAGTTGTTTCATTACAACTGGATCTTTAATATATTGAAATATATGTGTGTATAGGAAAGAGGTAAAAATGAAAAAGATAGTTGGAAGAGCGTATAGTGGTATGATAAATTCTGTATTAAAAGGGATTAATCCTTTGAAAAAGCGTATTGTAGATACACCATGTTTAGTTCACATAATGATAAATAATGGATCGATAGAAGAATTAAAGATTTTAGGTTATCATAAAGAGTTTTCGTGGTTTAATGAATATAAACAATATGTTAATAGTGGAGTAGTATGGGCAGATCAAGATTTTAAGAGTATAAATCATTTTTTTCATCATAAAAAGAGAAGAGGTTTATTCGGATTTAAAGATGCATATGGATTATTTAGTGAATATTATGAGGAAGCAATTGATAGAGCAAAACATAATGATTACAAAAAAAGTATGTTTTATCTAGGGGCAGCACTACATCTTCTCCATGATTCTACTGTGCCTCATCACGTGCTTAATAAACTTCTTTTGAACCATAGAAAGTTCGAAAAATGGATTATTAAAAATTTTGCTAAAAAAGGCACTAGGATTGTTACAAGAGAAGCTTTAATGTATGACAAAGTTGAAAGTTATGTCTTTAATAATGTCGAGTTTTCATATAAGACTTATATTGATAGTAAAAAGATTAAAAATGAAGATGAGAGGTATCATTTTATTGGTAGAAAAATTATTAAAAGATCTCAGAGTTCAACTGCTGGGCTATTAATAAAATTTTATAATGATAACCTTAAAACATAGGAAAAGAGGAGAAAATATGAAGGTTTTATTGTGTGGAATCAACTCACAATATGTACACAGTAATTTAGCTATAAGATATTTAAAGGCATATGTTAAAGATATTATTGGAGAAAACTTAACATGTGATATAAGAGAATTCACAATTAATGAGAGAAGAGAAAAAATTCTTGAAGATATTATAATGGAAGAACCAGATGTAGTTGTTTTTTCTACTTACATATGGAATGGTGAATATGTGAGAGAAGTATCTAGATTAATTAAAGCTGTAGATGATAAGATAAAGATTCTTTATGGAGGGCCAGAGGTTTCATATGACAGTGAAAATTTCTTTAAGAACAATCCTGGAGAATATTTAATTGAAGGTGAGGGAGAGGAAACTTTCCGTGAATTCTTTTTACACTTAAAAGGAAAAATGAAACTAGAAGATATTAAAGGTCTTTATCATAAGGGAAATAAGGGTGAAATAATATATAATGGACCTAGAGAAGCCATGGATATGAATAAAATTGTATTTCCTTATAGTGATGATGATGACTTGGAACATAAAATAGTTTATTATGAAGCCTCAAGGGGGTGCCCATTTAACTGTAAGTATTGTTTATCCGCTACCTTGAAAAAACTTAGATTTCTTAATGTGGAAAGAGTAAAGAAAGAACTTAAATACTTAAGTGATAAAGGGGTTCATTTAGTTAAATTTGTTGACAGAACATTTAATAGTGATAGAGTATTCTCAAGAGAATTATGGACATATCTCGGTGAGATGAATACTGATACTAAGTTCCATTTTGAAATATCAGCAGATCTTTTAAGAGATGAAGATATAGAAATACTTAAAAGATCTCCTAAAGATAGATTCCAGTTTGAGGTAGGAGTGCAATCAACAGATAAAGCTGTTTTGAAAAATATCAATAGAATGGCTGAGTTTTCTAAAATTGCTGAAAATGTGAAAAAAGTTAAAGAATGTGGTAATATCATGCAACATTTAGATTTGATAGCTGGGCTGCCTGGAGAAGATTTTGAAACTTTTAAGAAGTCTTTTAATGATGTTTATGAGATAAGACCTGATGAGATACAATTAGGATTCTTGAAATTAATTAAAGGTTCACCAATGAGAGCAGAAGCTGAAAAATGGGAAATGAAATATTCTCCTTATCAACCTTATGAAATTTTGCAAACTAAGCACATATCCTACAGAGAATTGCTAAAACTAAAGAAGATAGAAGCTATGGTAAATAAATATTACAATAGTGGAAAATTTGAGAATATCATTAAGTTTTTCGAGAAAAAATTTGAAACACCATTTGATTTCTATTATGAGTTAGGTATGTTCTTTGAAAATAGAGGGTATTTCAGCAGAAATATTAGTAGTAAAGATTATTATAAAGTATTTTTAGAGTTTGGTGATAATATAGCTGAGGAAAAAATGTATGCATTGAAAGAAATTGTTAAATATGATTATTTATTATTTAACAAAAAGAGATACGTCCCAGAGTTTTTAAACAGATTAAATGATAAAAAGTTTATGAATGAATGTAAAGAGTATGTTAAAGTAAACTATCCAGATATAGATAGAAATTCCATAAATATAGAGAAATATGAAATTGATATACTATCTTTTATTCATAATGACGAAGTGAAGAAAAAGGAAAAATATCTACTTTATGACATTGGGAATAATGAAATTATTGATATAACAGATGGATTGCAAAAAGAAGGTATTATTTAGGCACGGCGCAAGCTGTGCTTATCATTAAGAGATTGAATGATAAGAAAAAATGTGCATTTAATTTTTAGAAAATTCCTTGAATTTTGAATGAGGAATGTTGATTGTTAAAATATATTACAACTTGTACAAATTTCTCTTGATTCTGAGTAAAAATGCAAGTATAATAGATATTGTAATCATTACTACATAAAACAATATTGCTAAAGTAATAATGGTTAAAAGTTATTATATTAGCAGTATTAATTAATTATATTAAACAATAATTAAGAATTTTAAAGAAGGTGGTGATAAATTGGCAATGGAGGCGATTAATAAAATCAAACTAAGTGAGGATAAAGCAAAAGCACTAGTTGAGGACGCTATATCTAAGAAAAAGGAAATTTTAAAAGAAGCAGATAAGCTCTCAAAAGATAAGTATGAAAGTATAGTCAAATCTGCTAATTCAGAAAAAAATGAATTAATTGAAGAGGCTATCAAATCTGGAGAGCAAGAAGCAGCGCCTATTTTTGAAAGCGGTAAGGTAGAGGTGCAAGAGATACTACATATCGATGAAGAAAAAATAGTTAGTGCTGTAGAACTTATTAAAAAGAAGGTTGTGAATATAAATGGCAATAGTTAAAATGTTTAAATTCAACTTATTTGCGCTTCAATCTTCTAAAAAAGCATTGCTTGATAAGTTTCAAAAGCTTGAAGAGGTTCAATTTGTGGATTTTAATCTTCACAAAGCTGAAGAATCTGAATTCCTTAAGGCTGATGATAGTTCAATTGAAATCAATGATATCAATGATAAGATATCAGATGTGAATTTCGCATTGAAGTTACTAAATGAACATTCACCTGAAGAAAAAGGCTTTAAGGCTATGAAAGAGGGGAAAAAAGCTCTTACATATGAGAACTTGGAAAAAAGTTATTTAAAACTAAAATATGAAGAATATATTAAAGTTTTAAAAGAGCTTGATAAAAAATTAAACCTCCTAGGGAATGAAGAGAATAAGCTTTTAGGAGATATAGAAGCATTAGTTCCTTGGTTGAATCTTGACATAGGGCTTAAAGATATTGAAGACTTAAATGCTTGTATTGTTGAGATTGGAACGATACCACTTAAAAACATTGAATCTTTTAAAAAGGTACTTCAAGAGAGTGATGAAGAATTTTATTTAGAAGAGATAAATGCTGATAATGATGGTTGCAAAGTACTAATAGCAGGTTTAAAAGAAAAGAAAGAAATCTTAGATGAAATATTAATTTCTAACTCATTTAGTAAAGTGAATATAAAATTTACAAAGAAACCTTCTGATGAAATTTCTGGTCATAAAAAAAGAATTAAAGAAATCAGAAGTGAAATAACTAAAACTATTGAAGAAATCAAGAAACATAGTAGCCATAAGGAAGAATTTAGGATTGCATATGAATTCCTTTCAGCAGAATTAAGAAAGTTACAGTGTTATACGAATTTTAGTAAGAGTGATAACATTGTAATTATGAATGGATGGGTTACTGAAGACGCTAAAGAAAAGTTTGAAAGTGGGATTAAGGAAGTTTGTGGAGAGTATTATTATTTAGAAGCAAATGAGGCTCAAGATGAAGCTAATATTCCAATCAAGCTTAAAGGAAATGCTTTCACTGAAGCATTCCATAGTATTACTGAGATGTATAGTTTGCCAAATTATAAAGAGATTGATCCAACCCCTGTATTATCATTCTTCTACATTATATTCTTTGGAATGATGTTATCAGATGCAGGTTATGGAGTACTCATGGTTATAGGTACTGGAATTGTGATAAAGAAATTTAATTTAGATAAGAAAACTAAGAATTTCATGAAACTATTCTTCTATCTTGGAATATCAACAATAGTTTGGGGATTAATATATGGAGCATTCTTTGGAGATATCTTAACTGCTCAATATTTAGGAAGCGAAACTGGATTACTAAGTTACTTTAACAATCCGTTACTAGACACTCAAAAACAAGTGTCAGAAATATTAATAATTTCAATTATTTTTGGTGTTATTCATGTTTATGTAGGATTATTCATGAAAGCATATTTATTGTTTAGAGAGAAAAAATATTTTGATATTATTTGTGACGTTTGTACATGGTATGCAGCAGTAACAGGGTTAATATTATGGTTAGGTGGAATAAGTCCAACAATAGGAATGATTCTTTCAATTGCCGGACTTGGCGGATTATTATTGACACAAGGAAGAGATGCAGAATCTATCGGTGGAAAAATCGGTGGAGGAGTGTATGGTCTTTATGGAATAACAGGATATATAGGAGATATAGTTTCATACTCAAGACTTATGGCATTAGGGCTTGCTACAGGAAGTATATCAATGGCATTTAATAGTATAGTTGCATTAGTTGGAAACTCAGGAGTAAATTTTGCCTTGAAGCTTGTACTTGTATTACTTTTATTTATACCATTACATTTGTTTAACTTTGGTATTAATGGACTTGGAACTTACGTGCACACTTCAAGATTACAATATCTAGAGTTCTTTAATAAGTTTTACGAAGGTGGCGGAAATAAGTTTAAGCCTTTAGAAGCAGAAAAGAAATACTTTGAGATTTGTGAAAAATAATCAGTTTATAATTGAATGGAGGAAATAATAATGGAAAACTTTACAACATTTTTAGTAGAATATGGTGGAATCATCTTAGCATTATTAGGAGCAGGTTTAGCAGTAGGATTAACAGGTGTTGGATCAGCAAGAGGTATAGGTATAGTTGGGCAAGCGGCATCAGGAGTTATAACAGAAGATCCAGATAAGTTTGGTAAAGCACTTATCTTAGAATTATTACCTGGTACTCAAGGAATATATGGATTCGTTATCGCATTCTTAGTATTTATAAAAGTTGGAGTTTTAGGTGGACTAAAATTAGATTTAGATATACAATCAGGATTCTTAATATTCATGGCATGTTTACCAATTGCTATCGCTGGATGGAAATCAGCAATTTCTCAAGGTAAAGTTGCAGCAGCTGGTATGCAAATTTTAGCTAAGAAGCCAGAGCACTCAACTAAAGGAATTATCCTTTCAGTTATGGTTGAGACTTATGCCTTACTTGCATTCGTTGTATCTATGTTAGCTTTAATGGGTATTACTGTTTAATTAAAAAAAAAAGTTAGGGTGAAGAAGATGGCTAATTTAGAGAAGTTAACAAATAAAATTGTTGAGGAAGCTAAAATCGAGGCTGATAGAATTTTAAAAGAAGCCGAAGAAGAAAAATCAAAGCTTATCTCATCCATGGAGAAAAAAGGAAATAAAGAAAAAGAATTAATTCTTGAAAAGGCTAAAAGAGAAGCTGAACTTAGAAGAGGAAGAGTTGTTTCTAATGCAAAGTTGAAAATTAGAAATGATAAACTAGAAGCTAAGCAAGGTATATTGGATAAGGTTTTTGAAAAATCTGTGATGGAATTAAATCTTTTAGATGGTAAAAGTAAAATTGAATTCATTAAAAAAACTATTAATGAAATCGATCTTGCTGGTGATGAGGAAATTATACTAAGCAATGATATTATTGAAGTATTTGAAAAAGAACATTTAGAAGAAATGAATGAAAAGCTTAAATCTAGTGGTAAAAAAGGCGAATTAAAAGTTTGTAAAGAGGATAGGAATCTTAAAGGCGGATTTATAATTAGCAAAAATGGAATAGAACTTAACTGGTCATTCCAAGCTATAGTTGAGAATTTAAGAGAAGAGCTTGAAAGTGAAATTCTTGCAATCCTATTCTAAATGGCTTTGAAAAAGAAAAAGTTGAAAGAGGTGAAAACCTGTGATTGATAACACTATATTCATTCAAGCTGTGTCTCATATAAGAGCATTGGAACTTTATCTTTTAGATGAGGGAAAACTTAACAGAATGATTGAGAGTTCAACTGGTGACGAAGCCATGAAAATTCTAGCTGAAACAGTATACGGTCAATATATATCAAAATTAGAGCGTACAGAAGATTATGAATATATGCTGGGTGAAGAACTTAAAAGTGTCTACAATGAGATGTATAAAGTTTCTCCAGATAGAAGAATAATCGATATAATGGGCGTTAGATATGATTATCATAATATTAAAACATTACTTAAAGCTAAGTTCTTGAATAAAAATTTAGATGAAATACTTATACCTATTGGAATGTATAGTATTGAGAAATTAAAGAACACTTTAGATAATGAAGATTTTTATGATATTAAAGGTAGGATGAGAACTGGAATAGAAGAAAGTTTAAATGATTATGAAAAATATTCAGATCCACAACGTGTAGATATGATAATGGATAAATATATGTACATAGATATGTATGAGATGTCAAAAGAAATAGGGGATCCATTCATAGAAAAATACGTAAAAATGAGTATTGACGTAACTAATATTACAACTTTCTTCAGAATAAAAAAGCAGAAAAAAGAAAAGCTGTTTTTAGAGTTTGCACTACTAAGTAATGGATATATTGATTTGGATATTTATAATGAATATTACAATGATTCAGCTGAAAATTTTGCATCAAGAATAGCTCATACTGATTATTATGATCTAGTAAGAGATGGTGTTGAAGAACTTTCAAAGAGTGGTAAATTAAGTACACTTGAAATGTTAAGAGATAATTTTATTATGAATATGATAAAAGATGCAAAATATGTGAGCTTTGGAAGTGAACCAATCATAGCATATATATTTGGAAAAGAATCTGAATTGAAAGCTATCAGAACCATAATGGTTGGTAAACTTAATAATATTGAGCCAGATTTGATTAAGGGAAGGCTGCGTGATATTTATGTATAAGATCGGAGTTGTAGGGGATAAAGATTCCATTTTAGCATTTAAAGCTATAGGAATAGAAGTTTATCCTGTTGTAGGAGCAGAAGAAAGTAGAAAAACAATAGATAGACTGGCAAGAGATAAGTACGGAATTATTTTTGTGACTGAACAAGTTGCAGCAGAAATACCAGACACTATTGAAAGATATGATAAAACAATGCTTCCTGCCGTTATATTGATTCCAAGTAATCAAGGTTCACTTAATATTGGAATGAAAAGAATTAGTGATAATGTAGAAAAAGCAGTAGGAGTTAATATTCTATAGAAAGGTAGGTAGTTGACTTGAAAATCGGTAAGATATTTAAAGTATCTGGTCCTCTAGTTGTTGCCGAAAACATGGATGAAGCTAACGTTTATGACGTTGTTAGAGTTGGTGAAAGAGGATTAGTTGGAGAAATTATAGAAATGAGAGGCGATAGAGCTTCTATACAGGTTTACGAGGAAACTTCAGGTATTGGACCAGGGGACCCAGTTAAGACAACTGGAGAACCGTTAAGTGTTGAACTTGGACCAGGAATTATGGAGTGCATGTTTGATGGAATTCAAAGACCACTTAATAGTATCATGGAGAAGGTTGGTAACTTCCTAACTAAGGGAGTTGAAGTTCCATCATTAGATAGAGAAAAGAAATGGCATTTTGTACCTACTGCAAAGGTAGGTGATGAAGTTGAAGGCGGTACTATTATTGGTGCTGTTCAAGAAACTTCAGTTATTAGTCATAAAATAATGGTTCCTCATGGAGTTAAAGGTAAGATAAAGAGTATAAATGAAGGTGAATTCACTGTAGTTGAAACTGTTGCAGTAGTTGAAACTGAAAATGGTGATAAAGAAGTAATGATGATGCAAAAATGGCCTGTAAGAAACGGTAGACCTTACAAGCAGAAGTTAAACCCTGTTGAACCACTTGTAACAGGACAAAGAATTATAGATACTTTCTTCCCTGTTGCTAAAGGAGGAACTGCATGTGTACCAGGACCATTCGGAAGTGGTAAAACAGTTGTTCAACATCAATTAGCTAAATGGGGAGACGCTGAGATTGTTGTTTATGTTGGATGTGGAGAGCGTGGTAATGAGATGACGGACGTTCTTAATGAATTCCCAGAGTTAATTGACCCTAAAACTGGAGAATCATTAATGAAGAGAACAACTCTTATTGCAAATACATCTAATATGCCAGTTGCAGCGAGAGAGGCATCTATATATACTGGATTAACTCTTGGAGAATATTTCAGAGATATGGGTTATTCTGTAGCTATGATGGCAGACTCTACATCTAGATGGGCAGAGGCTTTAAGAGAGATGTCTGGTAGACTTGAAGAGATGCCTGGTGATGAAGGTTACCCTGCATATCTTGGATCAAGAGCAGCTGATATATATGAGAGAGCTGGAAAAGTTGTTTGTTTAGGTGGAGAAGATAGAGAAGGTGCACTTACAATGATTGGTGCGGTTTCACCTCCAGGAGGAGACCTTTCAGAGCCAGTTACACAGGCTACTTTAAGAATTGTTAAGGTTTTCTGGGGACTTGATTCACAGTTAGCATATAAGAGACACTTCCCAGCGATTAACTGGTTGAACTCATATTCATTATATAATGAAAAAATTGGTGGATGGATGAATGAGAATGTTGCAAGTGATTGGACAAAACTTACAACAGGAGCAATGGCTTTATTACAAGATGAAGCTAAATTAGAAGAGATTGTTAGACTTGTTGGTATTGATGCCTTATCTGAAAGTGATAGATTAAAACTTGAAGTTGCAAAGTCAATTAGAGAGGACTATTTAATGCAGAATGCATTCCACGAAGTTGATACATTTGCATCTCTTGATAAGCAATATAAAATGTTAAGATTAATTCTTACTTTTAAAGATGAAGCAGAGAAAGCTATAAAAGCTGGAGTATATTTAGAAAAGATTCTTAAGATGGAAATAAGAGATAGAATTGCAAGAGTTAAGTATATTCCAGAAAGTGAAATGAATAGAGTTGATTCAGTCTTCGATGACTTAAGCAAGGATATGGAAAAAATAATCAGCGAAGAAGGTGTCGGTAATGCTTAAAGAATACAGAACGGTAAAAGAAGTTGTTGGTCCTTTAATGCTTGTTGACCAAGTTGAAGGAGTAAAATTTGATGAGCTAGTAGAGATAGAACTTCATACTGGCGAAAAAAGAAGAGGTAGAGTTCTTGAGGTTAACGGAGATAAGGCAGTTGTTCAGTTATTTGAAAGTTCTGCTGGAATAAACCTTAAGGGAGCTAAAGTTAGATTTGAAGGTAAACCTCTAGAACTTGGCGTATCAGAAGATATGTTGGGAAGAGTATTTGATGGTCTTGGTAGACCTAAAGATGGTGGACCAAAGATTATACCTGATAAAAAGCTGGATATAAATGGAGAGCCTATTAACCCTGTAGCAAGAAACTACCCTGATGAGTTTATTCAAACTGGAGTATCAGCAATTGATGGATTAAATACATTAGTAAGAGGACAGAAACTTCCAGTTTTCTCAGGTTCAGGTCTTCCTCATGCTGAACTTGCTGCACAAATCGCTAGACAGGCAAAAGTTAAAGATTCAGATTCTAAATTCGTTGTTGTTTTTGCAGCTATAGGTATTACTTTTGAAGAGGCTCAGTTCTTTGTTGATGACTTTACAAAAACAGGTGCAATTGATAGAACTGTTTTATTCATGAACTTAGCAAATGACCCAGCAATCGAGAGAATAGCAACACCAAGAATGGCGCTTACAGCTGCGGAATACTTAGCTTATGAGAGAGGTATGCACGTACTTGTTATAATGACTGACCTTACAAACTACTGTGAGGCACTTAGAGAAGTATCTGCTGCTAGAAAAGAAGTTCCGGGAAGAAGAGGATATCCAGGATACCTATACACTGACCTTTCTACTTTATATGAAAGAGCAGGAAGAATTAAGGGGCTTGAGGGATCTATCACTCAAATTCCAATTTTAACAATGCCAGAGGATGATAAAACACATCCAATTCCAGACTTAACAGGATACATCACTGAAGGACAGATTATTCTTTCAAGAGAACTGTATAAGCAAGGGATAATGCCACCTATAAATGTTCTTCCTTCTTTATCAAGACTAAAAGATAAGGGTATTGGTAAGGAAAAGACTAGAGAAGATCATGCAGATACAATGAACCAATTGTTTGCTGGTTATGCTCAAGGAATACAAGCAAAAGAGCTTGCTGTTATCCTTGGTGAGTCAGCACTTTCAGAAAGTGATAGAGCTTTTGCAAAGTTCGCTGATGAATTTGAGAAGAGATATGTTTCACAAGGATTCGAAGCTAATAGAATGGTTGAAGATACATTGAATCTTGGTTGGGAGTTATTATCTATCCTACCTAAAACAGAACTTAAGAGAATCAGAGATGAATATATTGATAAGTACTTACCTAAAAGAGAGGGTGAGTAAGATTGGCTACTAATAAATTGAACGTTAATCCTACTAGAATGGTGAAGACCCAATTAAATAAAAGATTATTAACAGCTACAAGAGGGCACAAGCTATTAAAAGATAAACAAGATGAATTAATGAGAAGATTTATTGAGCTCGTAAAATATAATAATAAACTTAGAAAAGAAGTTGAAGAACAATTAGAAGGTTCTTTTAAAGATTTTGTAATGGCTAGAGCTGTCATGTCAGATGAGTTCTTAGAACAGGCTATAGCTTATCCAAAAGAGAACATAAGTCTAGATGTTCAAACTAAGAATGTTATGAGTGTTAATGTTCCTATAATGAAGTTTATGAGGAAATTAGAAGGTGATGAGGGAAGCATATATCCTTATGGATTTGCTAATACATCAGCTGAACTTGATGAATCTCTTGAAAAGATATATAATATTCTACCAAAGTTATTAGAACTTGCTGAGGTGGAGAAATCTTGTCAGCTTATGGCTGATGAAATAGAAAAGACAAGAAGAAGAGTTAATGCTCTTGAATACATGACTATTCCTAATCTTACTGAGACTATCAAATTTATCAAGATGAAGCTTGATGAAAATGAAAGAAGTTCAATAACTAGACTTATGAAGGTTAAGAGTATGATGGAAGAAGCAGCTAAAAACGCTGAAGGTTAAAGAAGAAGGGGAAATTCTCCCTTCTTCTTTATTTTCTTATAAACTCAAAAAATTTCTGAAGAATAAAAAACGAGAAAAACATATCAGAAACATCCAGCATTATACATTATTAATTATGCATTCTCAATTTGTTTTTTACATGTATTTATATTATAATTATTTATAAGTGAAATTTTGAGAAGTAGATGAGTTTTTACTATGGAATATGACTCTTATATATAGTAAGATAAACAACTTAGAATATAATATAAATAATGTATATGAAAATAAATAACAAGTCAAACATGCGACGGATATTTTCAGATGTACCAAGAGTTGAGGTTCGCTGATAAATACATTATTAGTTGGTTCAAAGGATGAAGATGGTACATCGTATACCTATGACTGTTATTTATTTGAATATGCATAATATAGGGGGAAGTATAGATGATAGAAAAAGAAAGCAAATTAGTTATGATTGAAGAGATGAAACTTAAGGAGATAAGACTTGCTCTTAATGAATTAAAGCTTTCAGTTGGTGATCCACAACTAAGAAAAAAGGTTGAGAAATTAATAAATCTTCTTGAAGGTGAAAAGGTAGAAGAAAACGAAAATATTGCAGATATTATTTATAAAAAGATGAAAAACACAGATGATTCAGAGCTTAATGTAAAATTGTACATGCTATATAGAAAACTTGAAGAGGGAAAAGTTGATGATGCAGAGGCATTAAGACAATATAACCTGTATGTAGGACAAGAATATAATAGTGGATATGTTTTTTAAGACAAATTTTAAAAACATAGTTGACAATTGACAACGTAGGATGGTTCTGACTTCTGTCAGAACCTACATTTTATTGGTAAAAAACAAGAGTTCTTTAATCGTTTCATTTTAAATGAAAGATTCTACGTAAAATACAATATTTTATATATGATAAAATGAGTAAAAACCTCTCGTTTTAAAGAACAATAAGATGTAGTTTCTTGCCGCTAAGGCAGAAACATCCAGCGTTGTCCATTATCAACTGTCAACTAAAAAAAGCACGGTTCGCCGTGCTTTTTTGTTTTATTAATTCTTATGAGTAACGCCTTTTACACCAATAACAGGTGGCATAAATGGGAGTTTTAGTGTTTGAAATAATTCGGATTCATTAGTTAATGTAATTACATCATGTACGTATACTGTTATATCGTCTATTTTATGTTCTTTGAAATGACTGTTTTTCATTGGGGAATCTAAAATCTCAACCTTGAGACTTTTTGTATTACCACCTGCTCATCCACATGAAAGAGTAACAACTTTTAAAGATAAATACTTTTTATTTTTTGATTTCAAATAATTTAATAACTTCTCTTGAATTTTCACAGTAACACCACCTTCATACCCTCATGGGGTATATAATTATTATATTATGTGATTCAAATCATGTCAATAATTCTTGATATATGGTATAGTTATATTTAATAAATGGGAAAATATAAATAAAAACAAGTAAAATTTTGCAAAGCAATAAAATGTGTTAAAAAATAATGATTATTCATTGAAAATAATTTTAATAGGTGTTAAAATATTAACAGGTAATAAGTGTTGAGGAGGTCGACCTATGGCAGCAATTAAATTAAAAGACAATATATATTGGATAGGTGTTAAAAACCCAGAGTTAAGAGTATTTGACATTATAATGAATACTAAAAAAGGTACTACATATAATTCATTCCTTATAGAAGATGAGAAAATAGCAATAGTTGATACAGTAAAAAATGGCTATTATGATGAATTTAAGAAAAATATAGTTGATGTAATTGGTGATAGAAAAATTGATTATGTTATAGTTCATCACACTGAATTAGATCATAGTGGTTCATTAAAAAGACTTTTAGAAGATTATCCAGAAGCTGTAGTTGTTGGATCAAATGCTGCTTTAAATTACTCAAAGAATATTTTGAATAAAGAGTTTAATTCATTAGTAGCTAAAGAAGATTTAAACTTAGGGGATAAGACTTTAAAGTTCATATCAGCGCCAAACTTACATTGGCCAGATACTATATTTAGCTATGTAGAGAAATCTAAAATGTTATTTACATGTGATGTATTTGGAAGTCATTATTCACCAGAAGGGAACGTAATGGATGAATATAATCAAGAATATTACACTGAAATGAAATATTACTATGATTGTATAATGGGACCATTTAAGAAGTTTGTTAATATGGCATTAGATAAAATTGAAAATATAGATTATGATATGGTAGCACCTAGTCATGGACCTGTACACACAAATGATATTGAAGAGTGTAAAAAGTTATATAGAGAATGGTCAGAAGTTAAACTTCCTGAAAAGGATAAAGTAGCAATACTATACATTTCTGCTTATGATAATACAAAAAAGATTGCTGAAATGTTTAAAGAAGAACTAATTAAAAAAGGATATAAAGCGGAAGCCCATGATATTACTGAATATGGTGTTGAAAATTGCTTGAAATTAATTGATGGCAGCTCAGGAGTACTTATAGGATCACCAACGATCAACCAGGATGCTGTTGAACCAGCGTGGGGACTATTATCTTTTGTAAGTGCTATAACTAACAGAGGAAAAGCAGCTGGGGCATTTGGAAGCTATGGATGGAGTGGCGAAGGTGTACCAATGTTAACACAGAGATTGAAATCACTTAAATTTAATGTTGTAGAAGAAGGATTTAAATTTAAATTTGTTCCTAGTGCACAAGAGATTGAACAAGGAATGGAATTCTTGAATAAGTTTATAGAAAAGATGTAAAAAACACGGCTTCATTGCCGTGTTTTTTTAATGGATAATGGAAAATGGAGAATGATTGACATTTCACTCCGTGAAATTTAATCTTATTGGTCCTTGGGAAAATAATTTTACTTGTAGCACCTTTGGTGATACATTGTATTTAAAGTGAAATATTTTATCTGTGGATTACAATTATTTGTGTGTTTTACATATTAAAAAAGTGATATAATGAAGATGAAATGCAAATCATTGACTAAAAACGCGAAATATGTGTAAAATTAATAAAGTATAGAAAATGAAATTTAATGCATTATTGCTTGGAGGAATCAAATGTTAAAACAAGAATTAATAGATTTTTTGAATGATAATAATCTTGAGTTTATAGATATACTGAAAGATGAAGAAGACTACACAATATTCAGAATGAGTTACAAGTTTGATAAGTTAGAACTTGAAGGTGCAAATGCATATGCTGATGAAGAGTGTGATGGTGATAAGGATGAATGGAATTATGATTTCTTTTTACCTTATTTAAATGATATGGCAGTAGATAATGTTAATGATATTTTGGATGATTTTTGTGAAGATGAATTAGATTTTCAATTTATTGCTTTTGATGTTCCTATAGAAGAGACAAAATATAATGATTTTATATGCTCTATTTCAATTAAAGATAATGGTGTTAATTTAGAAGAATATCTTTTGGAAGTAATGGAATAAGGCATATGAAAATAAATAAAGAATAAGGTGAGCTTTATGAATACTTTAATACTTTTTGCTTCCCCAAATAAAAAAGGAAGAACTAATATGCTTTTGGAAGAGTATTTAAGGAATGCAAAAATTGAAGGTGAAATAGTTAATCTATATGAAAGTAATATATCTCCATGTATTGATTGTGGTTTTTGTTCTTCAAAAAAAGGAGAATGTTCAATAAAAGATGATATGACTGATTTATATGATAAACTACAAAAGTTTGAGAACATTGTAATAGCATCTCCTATGTACTTTGGTATGTTTCCTGCGCCATTAAAAGCACTTATTGATAGAACTCAAGTGTTATGGTGTAAGAAATATGTATTCAATGATAAAATTGAAGTTAAGCGTAATGGAATAATGGTAATTACTGCTGGAAATGAATGGGGTGGAATGTTAGAACCTATGACTAAGGTAGGAAAATATTTTTATAATACCATCGGATGCGAATTAAAGGATATAGTTTTTATACCCAATACTGACAATGAAAAGATACATGAATTACATAGAGAGATAAAAGAAGAGGCAATAAGAAAAGGTGAGAAATTTAGAGATTATTAATAAAAATCCTTAATAAAGTTATAATTTCCAAGGATATAGTCTAAAAGAAATATTGATTTTATTTGTATTAATGATATAATGAATTTAACAGAGATCCTGAGCTGTACGAAAAACTTATTTTGTTCAACTGACAAACTGAAATAGGGATCGCCGAAATTCATGTGGATGGCAAGCTCTCAGTGAAGAGAAGGCAGAAGTATGATGAGGAGAGCCCACCTGCTTAATGTGGCGGGTATGAACAACGTAAGTTACCGGCAGATTTGGGATAGATTATGATTAATCGCACACAGTAGTGTGCTTTTTTATTTTTTGAATATGTCTTATACATGTTCCTGAAAATCGGAACACCTTAGAAAATTACTTGTAAAATTATAATATAAAAAAGGCTTTGGTTTAACCAAAGCCTTTAATTTTTTTTGTCTTTTTTTATTTATATATTTTTTTTTATTTATAATATATATATTTTATTTATTAATGTGGATGTAATTTGAATTAATATAATTTTTAACAATAAGATCTTTGATATACTGTGATAAATCTGTCCAGTACTTGACTAACAAATAAGGTTAACTTACTTCCTACTCCGAGCTTGTCTACTAAATAATTAAGAAGTCCTTTTAAAAAGTCAATTGATTTTCGATAAAATTTTCTCTCATTCATATATTCCCTCTCCTTCAAATTTATACCTATATTTTACCATTTTACGATAACTCTGTAAAAAAAATCGGGTGACACTTAAATATATAAAATATCAGTAATTAACAAAATAACACAATAATTACCATAAAATCTAAATGTAAAATATTTACAAATAGGGTGTGATTGTAGAAAAAGAGCCAAATGTAAAGAAATGGAAATATCGAAAATGGTAAAAAAAAGTATTACGATTTTCTTATTAATAATATTTATTTAAATGGAAAAAATACTACTGAAAAGGTGGGGTTATAAGATGAGAGTATATGACATTATGGATAATTTTAAAGAAGTTAAAGGTGAATGGAAAGAAGGAAAGAGTAATTATTGGATTTTGGTTAAAGGTGAAGAGATAAAAGACATTCAAAATAAACTTAATCTTGATGATGACAGTATATTTGAGTGTATTGATATGAGACAGGCTTCTAAAATTAGCTTTTATAGTAATTATATGTTTTTAGTGTGTAATGTTCTCATAATGAAAAATAAAATCATAATTGCTAAAGAAATAAACATATATCTCAGTAAAGACTACATAATAACCGTATTTAAAGATAAATTAGAGTTGATAGAAAAATTATTAGATGATATTAATTGTTCGAGAAATTGCTTTATGTTAAAAGATAAGCCCAACCCTAGTGTTGTTCTTTACTATATTATGGATAGGATAATTATAAGAAATTATGATATAATTCAAAATCTAGAAGCATTTGCCGATAAAATTGAGATAAATATTTTGAAAAACCCCAAAAATGAGCAGATAGATGAACTAATACATTTAAGAAGACAGGTTTATAAAACAAGGAAGTACTTAAATCCCCTTAGATATATTGGTGATAGTATTCTTAGTAATGAAAATGACATAATTGAACAAGATTACATCCAAAATTTTGTTTCGGTAAATACTAAAATTGATAAACTTTTGACTGCACTTGAGAGTTTAGTGCAAGATTTGGCACTGGTTAGAGAGGCTTTTGAATCAGAGATAGCAAATAAGACAAATGAATTAATGAAAATTTTCACACTAATATCAGCTATATTTCTTCCACTGAATTTACTTACAAGTATGTATGGAATGAATTTTAAGAAGATACCATTCATTGAATGTAATAATGGATATTATTATTTTATAATTATCATGATTTTAATAACATTATTATTAATTATTATATTTAAGAGAAAAAAATGGCTGTAAAAGTTTCGAAACTTTACTGTCTTACATTGTAATATGTTAGTTAATTTAGTACAATGTATTTATTCGAGTATAAAAATAGTTTAGGAGGCAAAAGTATGGAAAAGAACAATAAAGAATTAAAATTAGAAAAAAAATATGAATTAGCGTGGGATTCTTATTCTAAAGAAGACCTAGAGGCTGTTTTTTCATTAAATGAAAGATACATAGACTTCATGTCTGAGTGCAAGACTGAAAGAGAATGCATTACAAAGAGTATTGAAATTGCTGAAAATGGTGGATACAAAAATCTTAAAGATATTATTAAGAACAAAGAAACACTTAAAGTAGGAGATAAGGTTTACGCTGAACTTATGGGTAAAGTTCTTGCTATGTTCTTAATTGGTGAAGAATCTTTAGAAAATGGTATGAATATATTAGGTGCTCACGTTGATTCTCCTAGAATAGACTTAAAACAAAATCCTCTTTATGAAGATTCTGATATATCATTATTTAAAACTCACTACTATGGTGGAGTTAAGAAGTATCAGTGGGTAACTACTCCACTAGCAATACACGGAGTTGTTGTTAAAAAAGATGGAACTATTGTTAACATTGTAATTGGTGAAGATGATAAAGACCCAGTTGTTGGTATCTCAGACTTATTAATTCATTTATCAGCAGATCAAATGGCTAAGACTTTAGCAAAAGGTATAGACGGAGAATCATTAAACATTTGTGTTGGATCTATGCCAATAGAAGATAAAGAGTCTAAAGATAGAGTTAAGGCTAATACACTTAGAATTCTTAACGAAAAATATGGAATTACTGAGGAAGATTTTGTTTCTGCAGAATTAGAAATCGTACCAGCTGGTAGAGCTAGACATTATGGATTAGATAGTTCAATGGTTCTTGCATATGGTCATGATGATAGAGTATGTTCATACACGTCTTTAGAAGCAATTCTTGAGATGGATACTCCAAAGAGAACTTCTGTATGTCTTCTTGTAGATAAAGAGGAAGTAGGAAGCCAAGGAGCTACAGGTATGAAAGGTAAGTTCTTCGAGAACACTGTTGCTGAAATCATTAACCTTATGGAAGATTATAATGATCTTAAATTAAGAAGAGCATTAGCTAACTCTAAAATGCTTTCTTCAGACGTAAGTGCTGCATTTGATCCTAACTACCCATCAGTATCAGATAAGAGAAACAATGCATTCTTCGGTAAAGGTCTAGTGTTAAATAAATATACTGGAGCTAGAGGAAAAGGTGGATGTAATGATGCAAATCCAGAATTCATCGCTGAATTAAGAAATATCTTTGATAAGCACGGAGTAATCTGGCAGACTTCAGAGTTAGGTAAAGTTGACCAAGGAGGCGGTGGAACAATCGCATACATCCTTGCTGAATACGGAATGGAAGTTATCGATAGTGGTGTTGCTCTTCACAACATGCACGCACCATGGGAAATCGCTTCTAAAGCAGATATTTATGAAGCATATAAAGGTTATAAAGCATTCTTAATAGAAGCTTAATTATAAAGCACCCTGAGGGGTGCTTTTTTAGTTGAGAGTTGGAAGTTGAGAGTGGAGAACGAAGGAGATTTCACTCCATGAAATTTTTGATTTTATTGTTCGTTAGACAATGTGATAGTTACTTGTTTCATCTGGATGAAACATTGTTGTCTATTTAGAATTACGGTATTGTCATAGAGTAAGTAGGTGTAACTCATTTTATCAGGGATAAAATATTGTAGTTCTAAATTTTGAGGCATATTTGATTACTTATAATGAAATAGGAGAGACTTTGACTATAATTAATATGGAGGTATTATAGTTGAAGGATAGTATTATTGAAAAGAAAAGTTTTGACTTTGCTTTATATGTAATAGAGATATATAAGGAATTATCAAGTGAAAAGAAAGAATATGTATTATCTAAACAGTTTTTAAGAGCAGGTACTAGTATTGGTGCAAATGTGGTAGAAGGTGAGGAAGCACAGAGTAAGAAAGATTTTATTGCTAAAATGAGTATAGCTTTGAAAGAAGCTTGTGAGACAAGATATTGGATAAAGTTACTTAGCTGTTCACAATATCTAGATACATATAACTCAGATGGATTAAGTAAAAGATGTGAAGAAATCATCAGAATACTGAGAAGTATTATTAAAAGTTGTAAGGAAAAGCAAGTAAACTAAAAAGAAACCTGTGGTGAGGTTTTTCTTGGTGTTAAAATGTATTTTAACATCATATATATTTATGAGGGACTTTTTTAGAAAGCAATATATAAGGAGAAATAAGATGAATCATATAGAGTTTAATAAGCTAAAGGAAAACTTTAAGCGTAGAAATATAGAAGTAAGTTATTTTGAAACTCTACATGAAGTACAACAACATATATTTGAAATTATACCGAGTAAATCCACTGTTGGTATTGGTCACTCAGTAACATTACAAAAGATGGATTTAACAAACTTATTAATAAAGAGAGGAAATACCGTATATGATAAAGAGTTAGGAAATACAAAGGAAGAGTGTATGAGAATCAAAAAAAAATCACTTTTGACAGAGTGGTATATTACTGGTTCAAATGCCATATCAATTGATGGGCGAATTGTTAATATTGATCATAGTGGAAATAGAGTATCCGCAATGAGTTTTGGTCCGGATAAGGTGGTTATAGTTGTAGGGAAAAACAAAATAGTTGACACGTTAGATGAAGCAATAAAAAGAGCCAAAAACATTGCTGCACCTTTAAATGCAAAACGAGCAGGATATAATCCACCATGTGTAAAATTAAATAAATGTGTGGATTGTGTATCAGATGAAAGAGTTTGTAATAGTCTTGTAATAATTGAAGGTCAATCAGATTGGAGTAGAATCAAGTTATTTATAGTTAATCATGAATGTGGATTCTAAAACAAAGTATTATTTAACCTTGTATCTCAACTACAATATTTTAGCTCAAGATAAAATGAGTAAAAACTATTGTCCTAAATACCAATAAGATGTAGGTTCTGACCTTAGTCAGAACCATCCTACGTTCTCCACTCTCCACTTCCAACTCTCAACTTATTCTAAAGATTTTTATTCTAAAGATTCAAATCCAACGCTTCTAAGAAATTTTCCAAATGAATACCCTCTAAAGAAACCGTGCCAATATCATGATGCATGGTGTCTTGACCTAGATTACCATGAAAGTCGGAACCAGCAGTTACAAGGAGATTGTGTTCATTGCATATAGAAATGAACCTTCCTGTTTCACCAAATTTATTCTCAGGGTATATTGCCTCCATAGCATCAAAGTTAAATTCAATGAACTTTTTGACAGGGGTTTTTCTAATAATTGTAGGGTGAGCTAGTGAAACAAGAGCATCATACTTTTTTAACAAGGCTATTGCTTCTTCTAATGGGACTTTGACTGAAGGAATATATGCAGGGCATCCATCCCCTAAGAATTTATAGAAAATCTCATCCCATTTTAGGTCAGGTCTAACTTTCAATATTTCTCTAGCTATATGTGGTCGTGCGATTACCCCATCAGAGTTTTTCATTATATCTTCAAATGATATATGAATATTGTGTATTGTTTTCATATTATCAACGATTTTCATAGCTCTTGTGAGTCGTTTTTCTTTTAATTCTTCAAGGAAGGTTATAAGAGAATTATCTTTATATCCATATCCTTTGAAATATCCAATAATATGAATGTTCTCACCATTATAAGTGGTGGATAGTTCAATTCCTGGGATAACTTTTATGTTAACTGTTTTTGCTGATTCAATAGCTTCATCAATTCCTTCTACAGTATCATGATCAGTTATCGCAATTATATCTATGTTTCGCTTCTTAGCATGGTTCACAAGTTCAGTAGGGGTAAAAGTACCATCACTACTTGTTGTGTGCATATGAAGGTCTGCTTTTAAGGTCATTTTATCACTCCATTTCATAGGCAAGTTCAAATAAATAACAAGTCAGTATACTCGTCTATTTTGCAAACTACTTCATTCTTGGAACCCACTGAGAGAACCACTATCAGCGGAACCCAACTCGACCTATTTTACAAAATATATTTCGCATCTATGACTTGTTATTAATTTTCACATACCTTATATCAATATGATATAATCATATTGTAAAAATTATAAGGTATATAAAAATAAATAACAAGTGAAAGATGTTTTGTAAAGAAGGGGATTAAAATGTTTATAATGATTGATAACTATGATTCTTTTGTGTATAACCTTGTAAGATATGTTAAAGAATTGGGAGAAGATATTAAAATATATAGAAATGATAAGGTGGATATAAATTTAATAAGAGAGAGTAAGCCAGAAGGAATAATCATATCACCAGGTCCAGGGACACCACAAAATGCTGGTATAAGTAGTGAAATAATTAATGAGTTTAAAGGCAAAATACCAATCTTGGGAATATGTCTTGGTCATCAAACAATTGCTCACGAATTTGGAGGAAAAGTTATAAAGGGTGAAGAACCTGTTCATGGGAAAGTTCAATTCATTAATAATGATGGTAAGGGAGTATTCAGAGGTCTTCCTAAGCGATTTAATGTCACTAGATATCATTCACTAGTAGTAGAGAATGAACATATTCCAGAATCACTTATGGTAACAGCTGAAACAGATGATGGGACAATAATGGGGATTAGACATAAACAATTCTTTATAGAAGGGGTTCAATTCCATCCTGAAGCTGAGCTTACAGAGTTTGGTCATGAGATGATTAAGAATTTCATTGAAAACTGTAGAGAGAGGGGTGCTTTGTGTGAGAGAAGTATATATTAAAGAAATAAGCACTAAGCTCGCTCCATTTGATATTTTTTCATTGTTTAAGAATGAGGATGAGGTTGTTTTTCTTGATAGCGGAAAAGATTTCTCAGGATCAGGAAGATATTCTTTTTTAGGTATAAACTCTTTTATAACTATTAAAGGTGATACTGAAGAATATGTATTAAATGGCAAAGCTTCAAATGGGGATGCTCTAAATAAAATAAAAGGTATATTAGAAGAATATAAGATAATAAATAATACTCACTTTCCTTTTGTTGGAGGAGGCATGGGGTATTTTTCATATGATTTAGGAAGAGACTTCGAACAAATAATAGAGATGGCACAAGAGGATATCGAGGTACCAAAGGTATACTACAATTTTTATGATAATGTAATAATATTTGATAATCTCAATAAAACGACATATATATCAGCCTTAGGAATTAAGAAGGAAGCAAATAAAAGTGTTAATGAAATAGAAAGTGTAATTAAAAATGGAGTAGTAATTGAGAAACCCGAAGTTGTTGAAAGAATTGATTTTAGTAAATTTACTTCTAATTTTGAGAAAGAAGAATATATAAATGCAGTTGGAAAAGTTAAAGATTATATATGTAGCGGGGATGTATACATAATGAACCTCACACAGCGATTTCAGTGTGATTTTAAAAGAACAGGATATGATATATACCATGACTTAAGAACTATTAATCCGGCACAATTTGGGGCTTATATGAAGCTGAATGAGTTTGAAATACTATCATGTTCTCCTGAACGGTTTCTGAAAGTTAGAGAAGGTGTAATTGATACAAGACCAATTAAAGGAACAAGACCTAGAGGGAAAAATCCTAAAGAAGATGAGACTAATAGAATTGAACTCATGAATAGTGAGAAGGATAAATCTGAACTTCTTATGATAGTTGATTTGGAGAGAAATGATCTTAGTAGAGTGTGTAAACTAAACAGTGTTAAGGTAACCGAGTTATTTGAAATAGAAGAATATCCTACTGTGTTTCATCTGGTGGCTAATATTAGAGGAGAACTAGAAGAAGGTAAGGATATTATAGATTGCATAAGAGTTGGTTTTCCAGGAGGATCAATTACAGGTGCTCCCAAGATTAGAGCTATGGAGATTATTGATGAGATGGAGAAGGTAAGGAGAAATATATATACAGGATCCATAGGTTATCTTGGATTTGATGGGAACTGTGATATTAATATTGTTATTAGAACTATAATGTTAAAGGATAGAACTGCCTATTTTGGTGTAGGTGGAGGAATTACATGGGAATCTGAAGAGGAGTTTGAGTATGAGGAGACACTACATAAGGCAAATGCATTGATGAGGGCGTTGTGTAATGAATAAAGATAAGTGTATTTCATATGATGATGGATTCTTTTACGGAAGAGGATGTTTTGAGACAATATTAATTAAAAAAGAGCCTGTGTTTCTAAGGGAACATTTAAACCGTCTTAATTTAGGATTAATGAAGTTAGGGATAAATAAAAAAATTTGTGTAGAAGATGTTAAAGAGCATATAAGTGAGAATGATTGTGCACTTAAAATAATGGTATCAGAAAAAAATACAATGTATGAGATGAGAAATATCTCCTATAGACCAGAACACTATGAGAAGGGTTTCTCATTAAAATTATCTCAGGTTATGAGAAATGAAAGCAGTCATATGACATATTTGAAGAGTTTTAATTACTACGATAACATTATTGAGAAGAAAAAAGCTATCAGCGAAGGTTTTGATGAGGTAATATTTTTAAACACAAAAGGATACATAGCTGAAGGGGCTGTTTCAAATATATTCTTCATAAAAGGAGAGAATATAATCACTCCAAAAGTGGAATGTGGATTACTGAATGGAATAATTCGAGAAAAGTTTATTGAGAAATTTAAGGATATTATTCATGAGGTGGAGATAACCTTAAAGGAAGCAATGGAATGTGAGGGAGCCTTTATTACAAATAGTCTTATGGGTATCATGTGGGTGAATTCATTAGGTGAAAAGAAATACGAGAGATGTTCTCTTTATGATGAACTTAGAGAATGGTATAATCTATTATTGGAAGAATTTTAGTTGGAGCTGGTATTATGAAGAGGGTTAATGCTATTTTGAAAAACAAGAAATATATTAAAGTGACTAAGAAGATTGAAAGCTATGAGAAGAATAGAGAATTCTGCAGGCATAACATATCACATTTTTTGAATATGAGCAGGATATTATATATTCTAACTTTAGAAGAAGAGCTGAAGATTGATAAAGAAGTTGTATATGCTGTAGGATTACTTCATGATATTGGAAGGGGACTTCAGTATGAAAAAGGTACTCCTCATGAGGCGGGTAGTGTTTTATTAGCTAAAGACATACTTGAAGAGAGTGGATACAAGAATAGTGAGATTGAAATAATTAATCATGCAATTTTGGCTCACAGAAGATATTGTGGAGAGGGTACAATGTTTGAAAAACTTGCATATAGAGCAGATAAACTTTCAAGGGAATGCTATGAATGTAGTGCTTCTTATGAGTGCAAATGGAATGAAGAGGATAAAAATATTTTTATAAAATACTAACATACAGAGAATAAAGAATAAATATGGTGAATTTTCTTCATGCTTCAGAGAATTTTAATATTATTATTAATTATAGTTGAGGGGGCTTAGTGTAGTATGAGAATAGGTAAAAAGGAATTTAAATTAGGAAAAGAAACTTATATAATGGGAATACTTAATGTTACTCCAGATTCATTTTCAGATGGAGGAAAATTCAATAATATCGCTGCAGCTGTGAAGCATGCTAAGGAAATGGTAGAAGAGGGAGCTCATATTATTGATGTAGGTGGTGAATCTACTAGACCAGGATCAGCTAAGGTACTGGAACAGGAAGAAATAGAAAGAGTAGTTCCAATAATAGAAGCTCTTGTAAAAGAAATAGATGTACCAATTTCTATTGATACATATAAAGGTAAAGTTGCTGAACTAGCAATAAAAGCTGGGGCAAGTCTTATCAATGATGTATGGGGATTTAAGAAAGAACCATATATTGCTGAAGTGGCTGCAAAGTACGAAGTTCCTTGTTGTTTGATGCATAACAGAGATAATACAGAGTATGATAATCTAATGGAAGATGTTATCAAAGAGTTAAATGAGTGTGTTGATATTGCACTTAAAGCTGGTGTTAAGAAAGAGAATATTATGTTAGATCCAGGAATAGGATTTGGTAAAACTGTTGAACAGAACCTAATTGTTATGAACAACTTAAAGAGTATAAGAAAAATTGGATATCCTGTTCTTCTTGGTACATCAAGAAAATCAATGATAGGTAAAACACTTGATCTTCCTGTTGAACAGAGAGTTGAAGGAACAATAGCAACAACAGTAATGGGTATAATGAGCGGATGTGAATTTGTAAGAGTACATGATATAAAGGAAAATCTTAGAGCAGCCAGAATGGCTGATGCGGTTATTAACAGTGAAAAATAGAGTAAGAACGGAAGTGTAAACATGGATAAAATAATAATTAAAGATTTAGAGGTATATGGAAACCATGGAGTATATGAAGAGGAAAATAAATTAGGACAGAGATTTCTAATATCCTTTGAACTTCATTTAGATTTAAGAAAAGCAGGAATGACTGATGAGCTTGAAGCTTCAGTTCATTATGGGGAGTTATGTCATAAGATAACAGATTTATTTAAAAAAGAAAATCATAAACTTCTTGAGAAGTGCTGCGAAATGATGGCTGAATTTGTTCTAAATGAATATGAGATGGTCAGAGGGGTAAAAGTATTGCTTAAGAAACCTTGGGCACCTATTGGACTACCTGTTGAATATCCAGCTGTTGAGATATTTAGAGAAAAGCATATTGCTTACATCGGGGTAGGAGCAAATATGGGAGATAAGCTCAAGAATATTAATGATGCTGAGGAGATTATAAATTCATCTAATCACACCAAGATATTAAGAAGAGCAGAAATAATTGAGACAGAACCATTTGGTGGGGTTGAACAGGATACATTCATGAACACAGCATTTGAAATTGAAACATTACTTACACCAATTGAGTTGTTGAATTTCATGCTTGATGTTGAAAAACAGTTAAAGAGAGAAAGAATAATTAGATGGGGACCAAGAACTTTGGACCTGGATGTTCTTTTCTATGATGATATAATAAGCGAGGATGAAAGGGTTATAATTCCACACCCAGGAATTCCAGAGAGAATATTTGTATTAGAACCTATGTGTGAATTAGCACCTTATAAGGTACATCCGTTATTGAGAAAGAGAATGGTTGATTTGAAGAAAGAACTTGAAAAATAAGAACAAAGAACAAATTATGATATGCTTTTATAAAGTACATCATATTTAGGAGGATTATTAATGATTATGGAACCTTAAAAGTCAATTTCTATAAAACCGTTAATTAAAAAATTAAAGGAGAGATTGATTTATGGATAAAGGTATTCTTGAAAATATAAAGGACTATTTGAAAGAAAAATATAATTGTCACTCAATGATACTATATGGTTCGTTTGCTAATGATACTTATACCAATGAAAGTGATATAGATATTATATGTTTCTGTGATAATATCCTCAAAAAAAATGATACTAGTGTAATTAATGGAAGGCAACTTGATGCATGGATATATGATACAAGTATGCTTACAAAGCATGAAGAACTGCTCCATATCAATGGTGGAAAAATTCTTTTAGATGAAAAAAACTTATGTACCAAATTATTAGCGAATATAGGTGAGGTTTTTAATAATGGTGCAAAAAAGCTTACATTAGAGGAGATTAATTTTCATAAAAGTTGGTTAATGAAGATGCTAAATAGGGCAAGAAAAGGTGATGTTGAAGGTGACTTTAGATATCATTGGATGTTATCAGATAGTTTAGAGATATATTTTGGTATAAAAGGCTTATGGTATCTAGGTCCAAAAAAATCTTTATACTGGCTTAAAGAGAACGATAAACAAGCATATAAATTATTCAGTGATGCATTAAACATTAATTCATCATTTGAAAAAACAGAGGAATTAATATCTTTTATTGTTAATTCTCAATAATTCATCATTAATAACAAGACTCATCAAAATAAATACACACCACTTCGCGGTAATAATGAAGTGATGTGTATTTTTGTGATTATTGTCAGAAAATTCTGGCGATAATTCGGTGTATATGATAAAATATAACATAACATGAATATATTTGATGTTTAGTAAAATAGTCCTTTTTAGAAAAGCTAGATTAGTAATAATTTACTTACATTTTAACTTTTTATTAGAAAAGAAAAGGAGGAGTATTATGATAAAAAAGATGAAGATATCTACTAGATTAATAGCTAGTTTTTTAGTTATTATAGTTTTGTGTGCTGTTTTGGGGTTAAGTAGTATTAGTGCTTTAAAAACTTTAGAAGATTTAAATACAAAGATGTATGAAAATTCTTTTAGAGTTAGTAATGCGGTAAAACAAGTGAATTTAAATATCATTAAAATACATGGAGAAATGAAGGATATCTCCTCGTTTGCAAGTACTTTTGAAGTGGCAAACTCTAATAAAAGAGTTAAAGAATATGAACAAGAGATTTATGATAACTTCGAAATCATTAAAGATAAATTTCTAGGAGATCAAAGAATAGTTGAGGAAGCATATAATGCATTTGCTGGATGGAAAGAAAATAGAGATGAAGTAATTAAATTAACCTTAGTTGGAAAAAGGGATGAGGCTAATAAATTAACTAGAGAAAAAGGTGCAGAAAGAGTTGCATTAATCAATGAAAAAATTATAGAGCTATCAGAGGTTATTGATAATAATGCTGTATCTTTCTTTAATAATGCGAAAGAGGAAAGTAATAGAAATATATATTTCTTAATTGTAATACAAGTTGTTTCTGGAATAATCGCTGTTCTAGTAGCGTTTTTCACAATAAAAAGTATTAAAAAAAGTTTATTGCAAGCTGTAAATATGATGAAGAATCTTTCAGAAGGAGAATGTGACTTAACTCAAAGACTAGAAATAAACTCTAATGATGAGCTTGGCGAAATGGCAAAATGGTTCAATTTATTTGTGGAAAAAATCAGAAATGTTGTATCTGAAGTGGTTTTAAACACAAATAATTTAGTTCAATCAAGTGACACCATTAATCATGCTATGGAACAGTCTAACCAAGGGATGGAAGAAGTTGCGATATCCGTTAATGTTATCAGTGATGGAATACAAAATACCGTAAGTGTTACTGAAGAAACATCAGCAAGTATTCAGGATTTGTCAAACAGTGCTGAAATAATAACACAAGAATCAGAAAGTTCTTATGAAAGTACAAATAACGTTTTAAACGCTGCTAATTTTGGAGCCAAGCTTGTGAAAGAAGTAGTTGGAGCAATTGACAAGGTGAAAATATCATCAAATCAGGTTGCTATAGTTATTGATGAATTAAAGGTTTCTTCTGATGAAATAGGTCAAATCGTTTCAATAATGACTAATATTTCAGAACAAACTAATCTATTGGCTCTTAATGCAGCTATAGAGGCAGCTAGAGCAGGTGATGCGGGAAGGGGATTTTCAGTAGTCGCTGAAGAAGTCAAGAAATTAGCTGAAGAGAGTAAGAAGTCAGCTAATAAAATTACGGAGCTTATTACGAAAATTCAGCAAAAGACTAATAAAACTGACACAATAATTAAGGAAGAACAACAGCTTGTTGAGATAAGTGTTAATAAAGCGTATGATACTGACTCTGAATTCAAAAAGATTTTGGAATATATAGAAGAAATATCACAAAAGATTAAAATGATGGCTGAATCATCCAAACAACAAGCATTAATAGCACAAGATATGTCTAATACTATTGATAATTTATCTCAAGAAGTTCAAATTAATGCAGGTGAATCTGAACAGATAAGTGCCAGTGTTGAGGAACAAGTAAGTACCTTTGAAGAAATAGGAGCAAGTATTGAAAATATAAAGAATATTTCTTTGAGCATTAAAAGACAAACTGATAGGTTTAAGATTTAACAATCATAGGAGTAGGAAAAATATATTTTAAGAACTAAAGGGCTTGCATTAAGCAAGCCACAGGCTGTTGAAAAAGCCCAATCTCATCGTCACTAAGACTCGCTGTGCTGCTCGAGTACTATTTGTACACTGCGCTGCTCGCTCCTCTTGTTCCTTGACCTTGGGCTTTTTCAACGCCTGAAACTCTTAAGATGGAAAACAGAGTAAAAACAATATATAGTTAAATATTTTCTAATATATGTTTAGCAAATTCAGAAGCTTTTTCTTCAATATTTTTTACTCCATAGATTGCATTTGGATCGTTTGCTGTTTCACAGATTGCAAAGTTTGGGGGAAGAAAGAAGCCTTTATTTATATTCAGTGCACCTATTAGTTGTTTGGCTACAGAATCACTTCCAGAGTTTCCAGATACAACGATTCCGAAGATTTTTTTATTGTAGAACTTTATCTTTCTGTAAAGTACAGTCAATCTGTTAATTACTGCTGTGAGATTAGCTGCAAGAGTGTCATTATAATTAGGTGCAAGCCAAACTATTACATCACATTCTTCAATGGCTGGTAGTACCTCTTTAATCATTTGTCCACCATAAAAGCAGGAGTTACGCTCCCCGTAGTGAAGACATAGATCAAATAAGCAGCCTTTACAATCTAACACTTCACCACTCTCAATCTGTATCTCAGTGATATCAATATTTTCTCTCATTTCAAAAAGGTTATCTTTAACCATATTCCACAAGGCAACTGTGTTTGATTTTATGTTAGGACTTGAATATAGAAGAAGAATCTTGCTATTGGATTTTCCGTTGTATTTATATTTACTCAATCGCAAACCTTGCTTTTCACAAATGGAAAGACATAAGTCTTTCAAGGATTTATCAGGATAAACCTTCTGCCATGTGAGAAAATTATTAAGTGTGCTTGTGGCTTCAATTAGAGGATGGCCAATAAAGGATCCACCCATATTATTAATTAAAAAGGTTATATCCTGAGCAGCTCGTTTTGTATATAACTCACCCTTAGAATGAATCAAAAGTGAACAAACAGAACCTTTAAAGGATACCTTGTGTTCATCTAGTTTCTTTAAAAATGAAATCATTTCACAATCATACCCTAAAGAATCAAGCTCTAAGGCAAAAACAAATTTCTTGTTTTCATAGCTCTGAAGTAGCTTGAATTTCTTTATGATTTCATATGAAGAACCTTTCACAGTATAAGTAATCATATCATTCAACATTGAAGATTGATTACTATTAGGACGTATTATGCATAATTTATCCACCCATACACACCTCTTTCAAAAATATATCTATATGACTTTAATCTATTTTAGGATTAAATTGTCTTAAATTATTATATGTTTCATTTATGTGATTATATAACTCATCGCATAAAGGAAGACTTTCAATTTCTAATAATCCATTTACATTTCTATTTCTACAACCAAAGAAAGCTCCATTAATAAAGTTAGTACTATAGTGCCAGTCTCCTCTTATATATGCAAGTAAACTTAAGGTGCCTGATGAAAGAGCTGGTGCGATAAATGGTTTAAAACCAGTGTCCCTAACAGCAAGATTGGCAGTCTTTGTTTTGAAGGTTAGTTCCTGTGATAATTTTTCATCATAATTTACTATACTATTTGCAATGAATAACCCTTCACCATGAGGACCAAAGGATCTTCCTTCAGACATATAATTATTTGTAATTTCATCTTGTGAGGCGTAGAAGGCTGCTCTTGCATTCATAACTCCAAGGCCAAAGCCTGTGATTTGGTCAGGGGCTAATCCTTTTCCGTCGAATACTCCAGTATCAGCTATATTACTATAGTACAGAGCGGCTTTACAAAGGTGGTCAACAGGATCAGATACTACAGCAAAGCAACCTTTAAACTTTGCCTTTCTTGCAAGTTTAGCATAATGACTTATAACCTTTGCGTTTCCTCTATATTGAATCATTCGTACATCTTCTTTTTCATCACCTATTTTAGGAACTCCAACTGAAACACAAAAGATAAACATATCACAGTTAAATAAATCATCCTCATTACATTTTTCAATTTTAACATTCATTTCTTGAAAAGAAGGGGAAGTAATCTGCCCACACTCATATAACCATCTTTGTATTTTATCCTCACCAAGATCGAATATTTTTATCTTTTCGATACAGTCATGACCGAGCAATCTAAGTCCCATTAATAGAGTTCCACCCACATCACCTAGACCAGCAAGGGTAAGTGTTAATCTTTTATTATTTCTCTTTTCAAGTAGCTCATACCATAATGGATTACTCATATTAAGTGCATAAGCAGTACCTTCTTTAACAGCGGTAATAACCCATTCAGGATAAGCCGTATGAGGTGAGACCTCTATACTAGAGTTGATCAAACTTAGACTTTCATCTTTAGCTAGGTTTGATTCATTTAATTTATAAAAGATTCTATTCTCATTTAATGAAGAATTTTTCAATATGAATATATTTTCAAAGGCAGATGAGGCCTGGTCCTCATCCTTTTCTGTTAATAAATCTAATGAAATAGGTTCTTCACTGACGAACACATTGTTATTGTTTATATAATAAAATAATTTTTTTCCCATTGTATTATCTCCTATGTTACGAATTATTTATTTAGATTTAGAAAACTTATTTCTTTTAAAATTTCGAACAGAAATCTCTTTGAGGAATTTCAATAATAAGATTCTTTGAACTATAAAGGGTTACTCATTTCAAATTGTTAAACATAGCACTTAAATATAATATTTTATCTCAAGATAAAATGAGTAAACCCTCTGGTTTCATACCAAATAAAATTAAAATTTCACAGAGTGAAATGTCAATCGTTGTCAACTGTCCACTGTCCACTCTCCACTAAAGCACGCAGCGCGAGCTTATTAGCTCCATGAATCCTCAAAGCGATTTAACAATTCAAAGTCGTTCTGTAAGTAATGGGAAGGACTTTGATGCAGTGAGTATTTTATACTTTCACCCTTGTCGGGTATTCTTGGAATGTTTAAAACCTCACCAAGATTAGATAATGTAAGATTTCTTGAAGAATATTTATAGAACTCATCTTCAATCACCTTTAGCATATTCATAGAATTTTCAAGACACTCCTTGGAAAAATCAAATATGCTATTTTTTGAAGCATCCCTTATGAAGAAAGGGAAAGTATAAGGCAGAATCATATTTATTGATGGTATAAGGTTTCTTGTAGGAGGATTCCCACGCCAAAGTGCATCTCCACCTAAGTATGGGTAAAGATTACTTTCGTTAAACCATATCCTAAGTCTAGGGATAAAGTAAACACTTCTGACTTCTCTATTTTGCATATCCATAAGGTCTTTACCTCTACCTGAGAGTATACCAACCAGTACATTTTTTATTTTTAAATTATTTTTATTTAATAAAGGATCTAAAGCTTGCATTCTGTATCCCTTATGCAGAAGGTTATCTACAAGGATAACATCTCTTTTAAAAGATTGTATCATTTTAACCTGATTTTCCATTGATAGATAATATGGGAATTCTACAATATTGAAAGATTTTGTATCAGGTGAAAATAATTTCTCAATGTGAAGAGATTTTGTTACAGTGTTAGGAACAACATATCTATCTAGAATATCACCATAAGGAACACACATATCATTCCCAAGTTTACGAGGAACCGAAACCTCTGTAGGAACAGCGTTTTCTTCACATATAAGTTTAATCAATGATTGAGACATTAACTCATAATCAAAAGATAATAATAGATTTCCGGGATAAAGTTTTGTTAATGAGTTCAAAAGAGTATATCTATTATTTTTTATCACATTTTTTACTTTATGATTACTTCTGTATGGTTCTTTTATAACTTTATCTATATCTAGATTTATTACAACTGGATTACTCATATCAACAGATAAAACATTAACTTCAGGATTTTCGTGAGGTACTTCCACAAAGCCACTAAGGTTTAACCAATTTAATATTTCTTTGTTTTTTGTAATATTTGAGCTATCTTCGAATATGGCATACTCATAATCTTTTGCAACAGCAAAAGCCAAAGTTTCAGATATCAAAGTTTGATAAAGATTAATGGAGGTTTCCACCTCATTAACATAAAGACCACTTATATGAATGGTTCTTCCTGTAGCTTTTGATCTAAGATAGTTGCAGATTGTAGTGTCATGTAGCTCATTATAATAATTTGTTGATCTTAACCAGTAGAAGGTTGAAAAGGCTAAAATCTTATCATTTACTTTGTCTTTAAGGATAACCATTTTTGTAGATTCTTTATGGCGAAAAGCAAGTAAGAAATCAATAATATTGGTATCATTATTTACATTGAATTTCTGTGAGATACTTTTTATGTGTTTATCGGTTATATCCTCATGATGTATAACATCTATCCATGATGGATTAATAGATGATTTATTAAGAGGTTCTCTTTGATAGAATCCATTTTCATATATATATCTTTCTGCTACAGGGTTAATAAGCTTTGATATATCTCTATTTTGATCTATACAAGTTCTTATCTGAGTTGAACTTATATTTTGGAATTTTGATGATAAACTCAAAATTGATACATCATTTTTTATTGTTTTTATTGCTTCTTGGAGTTCCTTTTTTTTACCACGGGTAAAAATTATATGAGGAAAAGTTTGTATAGAATCTCCATCTAAATCTTTTTTGTAGCTTGATGCATTAATAATAACATCGCTACCAGCCACCATATAAACCTCAGACTCAGGAAATAATCTTTTAAGCTTTTTGAGATCAATAGGATTTGCTATGTTAATCTGAATATCACCAGGGAATAAGAAGATATTAAGTTCATCTGCGATAGACATATTTATAATCTTCTTCCTAAGAAGATTAGGAAGAGTTCTCTTTGACCAAGAAAATTCATCTACAGCAAGATATACTTCAAAACCATCATCACTTATTGCTCTTGCAATTTCCTTGTGACTTAAAGTAAAAGGATCAAATGTCCCAGGGAAAAATGCAATTTTTTTAGGAATTTCTATGTGTAAATTCCCTTTTAAATGAGTGAAATCCGAAATAAACCTATATATATGATTCAAGGCTGCAGAATTTGAGAGGAATAGTAAACGATCCTCATTTGTTTGTGTAATAAGAGTAAGTGTTTTTTTCCCTATTAGAGTGAAGGCTGTTTCTTTTTCCTCAAGAGTCAGATGAGAGGATGAGAAAATATCCCTACCTATAACACCAATTGCAGCTTGATTAACTTTTGTACTATAATCACCAAGGCCATTTAATAATATTCCTAACATGTCATTAAGACGTTTGGTATGGTTTTTGGATAAATCCTTGAACCTTAAATAGTATTGGGGATAATATGATAATGATACACCTATAGTTTTCAATATTAGAGTCTTAAGATTATTATTCGATTTCTTGATTTTAAAAACCTGATCCTCGATAATTTCATTAAGTTCCTTTGGTGGAAGGTATAAAATAATTTGACCAAGGTATAAAGGAATATATTCTGTAAAGTGTTGTCCTTCTATTTCAAGAGCTCTCAGGAGTTCAACTGCAATTTCATTTCGTTTTGAAAGAGAGAGGGCGGGCATGATTTTTAAAAGTGCCATTCCAGCTCTTGTTCGTACACTCTCAACTTCGCTTACTTTGAGAATATTACAAAAATGCATTGCAGTCTGCAGGGATTCACTTGAGTTATCAAGAACATATTCAACTAAAAGATCAATCTGATTTTTTTTAACAATCCAATTTGTAGCACTTTTAAGGTTACTAAGAAAAATATCACCAATATTTTCTTTGTCAAGAGTGCAGTATTCGTTATATCTATCTGCATGATCAATAATATCAAGCTTAAAACATATATATCTTAGTAACATATTCTCAGCAGGTGATTTCATTGTTTTAGGAAGACTATGGATATAGTCTAAAAGACCATCAATGAAGAAATTACTTGATATTTTATCAATCAATGTTTTCGTGGTTTCAAGTGCAGCAATCCGTAAAGTAGAATTTCTTTTTTTAAGCATATGAAGAACATAAGAAAGTATGACTTTAACACTTTCATCTTCGTCGTTCATAGGTATATACTTAGCAGCCTCAAGAAGATATAATTGACTCTCCATGTTAATTGTGTTATTAATAACATAATATTGAGCTATAACATCACGGTATTTATTAACCATATTTTCCTGTGAATTCTTAAACAATGAATTAATGGTTATTCTAGTACTGTATCCAATCCACTTTTTATGAAGGGGAATAGATTGACGTCTAGGATGAACCATCATATTGATATAGTATTTTAAAAGATCTACACTTTTACTTTCATTAAGAATTACTGAATCTGCTGGGATCTCTTTTCTATAGTCTTGATCATAATAAGCAATAAGCATACCCATTATAGAAGCACATTTTCTTCTTATATCATCCTCAGAATGCGTAAGTTGACGAAAGAGAAATTCAAGAGTTTGTTTTTTCTGTTTCTGTGTAAGATATGTGGAGTATTCCTTTATAGCTCTCAGATACTCACGTAAATTTTTCCAATCCTTTTCGCTTCTTGCACGTTCAAGAACTAAATCAAGAGAGTGGTTATCTCTTAAAAGATGCATAAGGTTTATATTATGGTTTATTGCATTAAATTTTAGTCCTTGAATTATATTATTACCATGAAGTAATGCGTAATTTGGAGTAGTAACTTTTGAAGAATATATTGGGGCGCAATCTACGTTCGTTTCAATGCCAATAGAACATAGAAAATCTTCAAAATCTTTTAATTTTGCGTAGACTTTTCGATATCTTTTTTCTTTAGCTTCATCAAGATTTTCGAGTTTTTCCAGTATAACATTAAAAGAATCTTCCAAGGAATATATATGCATTTTTCTATCTTTGTTTTTCACTCTAAAATCAGAATAAATTAGAATTAATGATTCAAGAGAAAGGTTCTCAAGCTCAAGATCCCAGGTGGAATGATTTACAGCAATGTTTCTAATGAAATTTATATTGAACTTCTTAAACCACACATCTGTATAGTAATAATGTAAATGGGGAACTCTTTTAATCTCCAGTCCTTTACAACCATATTTACCTATATCATGACCAGCTGCGGCACCAGAAACCCTTCCAAGGTCAATAGGAAAATCCTTATGCTTAAGTTGATGACTTATAAACATAGCTACATAATGGACACCGCAAATATGATCAAGGGTGTTGTATCCTTGATATTCTTGGCTCAATTTCATCATTTCATATATATAATCATTCTTAAATGCAGTAATTAATTTCTTATATTCCTCTTTATATTCTAAAGAATTAATCTCATCAACTGTTAAGAAGGTTAATGGATAGTTACATTTAAAACTATCACAATTTGAATGACGTTCTTCATCTGAGAGTATTCTCAATAATTTCAGATAAAGTTCACAGCATATATCGTACTCAGCAGATAATTCCATTTGAACTGCAGAGGGAAAGGATTTATGTAGAGCATAGTTAAATAGATACTCAAGCCAGTTTTCAGGAGGTGTAATAGGTGAAATATCATTCATTATACTTTCGCACAAAGAAAGTATATTTTTGCATGAATAACGTTTGTTTTTGATTATGGTATTAAGGTTAGATTTAAAAGTTATGCTTTTTAATCTAGTTTCAATCTTATACATATCAGCACTATTATTCTTAAGCCATTTAGAACTCAATAAAGAGCGCTTTATTTTTTTGTAAATTACATCATATTGATTACCCAAAGTAAACCTCCTAACTAAATTATATAATATATACTTATATTATATAATTTATCCTAAACTAATCAAACATATTGAAAAAAAATACTCTTATACAATCAATGTATAAGAGTCAGGCGTTGAATTATGAATTTTTTATCAAGCAAATTTATGAAAAATTATTAGTCATCAGAGTCTACAAGAAAATCTTGAAAACCATATATGTACTCGCTAATTTGAAAAAGATTCTCATATGGATAGCTATTTTTCATAGTTATCATATCCTTAGGATATTTTCCGTCCCATAAGTACACAGTAAGAAAATCATCATCATAAACATCAATAACATATTTTTCATCATCAATTTTTATAATATATTTGAATAATGGTTTTTTATTGGAAAGCTCATAGTCTCCTTCAAAAGTATGATTCTCAAAGGTTTTAATAGATGAAATAACAGATTTCTTATGTTCATCTGGTAGACTTATATATTTGTAGTAATTAGTGATCAAGAGACTAATTTCAGTATTATTGAGAGTTTCATTTTCAAGGTCTAATTCATAACATAAGCGATTTATGTAATAATTCTTTGATGGTTTTTCATAATGATGGTAGACTTTAAAATATAATAGTGATAAAAAGCAAAGTAATATTATTGGTAATAGTAAGATAGATCTGGCCTTCAAGGTAGTGCCTCCTTTATAAGTCGCTTCTTTGACTAGTTATTTATTTTAACTTACCTAATTACTTTAAACATATTATAAAAGCTGATAAAATATTACTATACGTAACAATAATTACACAGTAAATTTACATTTTAATTAAAGGTTTTTTTGGTTTTAATACGTATATAGAATATAAGGACAAACTATAGGTATGGAGGAACGTTATGAAAAAAGCATTAAAGGGTATTTTATTTGGAGTTGTATTGAGTTTGAGTTTAAATATTTCAGTATATGCTGCTGGAGATAAACTTATTGATAAGAATAAAATTTGGAAAGTAAAATTTTCAAATGAAGTAGATGTAAGCACTGTAGAAGGTAAAGTTTACGTTGTTGATGAGAGTGGAAAAAAGACACATTTAGATGGTGCAGTTGGAGAAAAGAGTAATGAAGTTTTATTTCTTCCACCTGAAAATGGATACAAATCAGGAGAAAAATATATATTACATATAGAAGCAGGTGTAAAATCACGAGGTGGTAAAAGTTTAGGGGACAAGTACTCTATGCATTTTAATGTTAAGGAAGAAGCAGACATTCCAGGAGAGAACTATGATGCAGTAATTGTAGATCTTATTCAATATGATTATGATGATAATCTTATTAAGGTCAGTAATGGATATATGATAGATGATAAAATTATAGGAAAGATTGATTTAATGCAGAATACATCAAAACTAGAAATTGATTTTAAAAATGGTGATTTAGAGAGAGTAGATAACATTATTAATTGGAATAACCAATATAAGTTATTCACATTTAGATATAATGAGAAGGGATTTCAAAGTATACAGAGTAAAAATTCTGCTCATATAAACTGGTTGATGGAAAAATTGAATTTAAAAAATGATGATATTATATATGACAATTTGATAGAAAAAAATTCCTTAACAGTAGGGTCGGTTAAAGCAAAACTTTTTAAAGAAGGAGACATTACAACGGTACAAGAGAGAGTAGAAAAATATTATTCTAGCCAAAAGGTTGGAAAGAATACTCTCAATGCAGAAAAAATCTATTTAGACAGGGATAGAGAAGGAAAAAAAATAAACACTTATATTACATTTGATAAGAAGAACTCTAAAGAGATTCTGAGGGCTATGGATGATAATAATCAAGAGTTCGATGTAATAAAACAGTGGATTGCAAGAGTTAATAATTATGTTAAAAATAATTTCTTAGAATACACAGCTGAAGGTAAGGTGATTTTAACCTTAGATGAGCAAGATGTTATGTTTTACTTTGAAGTGAGTAATGTTTATTATGATGCTAGAAGTGGTAATTATTATCCAAAGGAACCTTTCATAACGCATATTAATATTAATTCACAGGATTATTTCATTATAAGAAAATAAGAGAGGTATTGAGAGTTTATTTGAAGAAAAAATGAGTAACCATTTATTGAATCTTTAATATAATGATAAGAGAATTCAAAATGGAGGAATCTCATGAAAATTAGCAAAATAGTTATTAAAGATATTGAAATAATTCTCAGTGATGAACAAATCCATGAAGAACATGAACATAAGTGTGAGTGTTCAAAAAGCGAAGACAGTTTGCTTAATTCATTAGGTAGTATGGTTGAAGTTTTCAGTGAAACAATCACAGATTACTTAAAAGAAGAGCTTAGTGGGAAAAAAAAAGTTAAAAAAGAAGAAGTAAAAGAAAAGATGAATGATGCAGAGGAAAAACCTTCTAAAGTCCAAGAGATACCAATAATAAAAGAGATAAAGATGAAAGAGGAAGATAAATCACTTCTTGAAAAATCCGAACCTAAAGAGATTAAAGAAGAAAAGGTTGAAAAAAAGGAAGAAGTTTTAAAAACTGAAAATAAAGAGAAGACTGATGAAAAGAAAGAAGATCAGAGAAAGAAGCTTCTTAATAATATCAATCCTTCTAGCGATCTAAATGATTTTATAAATAAAATACTTAATAATATGCCCGATAAATAAAAATAAAAAAAGTTGAGAGTGGACAATGGACGACGATAGAGGCTTTTGCTTTAAGGCAAAAGCTACATTCTCAACTCTCAACTTTTTTTAAAAGGTTTTTAAGTGCACGCATTGCGTGCTTTTTTAATTATGAAGAGTTTAAGCTTTAGTATAGATTAGCATAAAAAAGTATGATAAAATATTTGTGTATTTCGAAAATCGAAATAAACTTGAAGGGAGAGGTTATAATGAGTGATTTAAGTATTAAGGATATCAAAAATCCTAAAATCATAAGAGAAAAGAATCTAAGAAATTTTGTTCTATATGGTATTTTCCTTACAATATCCATGAATCTCTTTAATCCATTCATAGGTAAATTTTTATATAGGCTAGGTGGAACAGATAATCATATTACCTTATATAAGTCTTTACCAGGCATAATAGCAGTTATAACCACACTTCCAGGGTTGTTTTTGATAAACAAATCCAAAAATAAGAAAAAAATGATGATGGGGTTTATATTTGCAAGTAGGTTTATGGTATTTCTTATGGCTGCAATACCTTTTCTACCTAAAGAGGTACAACCTATTTCTCTTGTTTTAATAATTACTCTTAGGTATTTACCGGAATCTATAGGGAATACTGCTGTTCAGAGTTTCACGGGAGATGTGTTTAGTAGCAAGGATAGGGCTACTGCTATATCATCAAAAAATAGATATTCTGTAATTGCTCAACTATTAGTTTCCTTGGCAATGTTTATTCTCTTAAGTATATTACCCGATGATAGTAAAACGATGATATTGCTGTATCAGGTACTATTCTGTATCTCTTTTGGCATAGCAATCTTTGAGATAATATCATTTAGTAAGCTTAAAGAATTGGATAATAATGAAGTACTAAAGAATAATAAAGAAATAGATAATGATAAGACCACATATATTATGAATTTTATTAAGACTTTTTTTACGGTTAATAAGAAGAATAGAGAGTTTTATATCTTTGCAGGATGTTCTCTTATATTTCACTTTGGATGGCAGATGGGATGGCCTTTGTTTGAGATATATCAGTTGAAATTCTTGGGAGCAACAGAGAGGTGGCTTATTATATTTGGTGTAATATCAAGCGTTGTTATGTTCTTTGGATATAAGTTCTGGAATAAACAGATACATGTCCATGGTAATAACAGAATTATCGCAATTGCAACATGTGGTATGGCAGCAACACCAATACTGTATGCATTATCTCCAAATCTATATGTTCTAGCAGGAGCTAACATTGTTACTGGACTATTTACTTCCGGAACTGTGACTGTTATTTTAAGTACCATGCTCGAAGCGGCACCAGAAGAAAATAGACTTATATATATTGGAATACATGCCACATTGACAAGTATTACACTGGCTATAGCACCTCATGTTGGAAACTTTTTTTATCATAGATTTAGCATATATATAGCGTTATTTATATGTGGAGGGTTCAGACTCTTAGGAAGTATGAGCTTTTTTATAAGAAATAAAAATATGAGCAAAAAGTAAAAAGTGACTAAAAAAGTAGAATTAAGGGGTTTTGTAAGAATTGCTAAAATATGTTATGATATATCCAAGAAAGGAGGTATAAACATATGAATAATGAAATTGTAATTTACTGCGATAGTAGTTGTGATTTGACTGTTCAGGAATATAAGGATTTTAATATTAAATTGATCCCTTTAATAACTACTGTTAAGGGAAAAGACTACTTTGATAGAGTTGAGTTACAGCCAAGTGAATTCTATGAAATGCTAAAAGAGGATGGAGTTGTTCCAAAGACGACAATGATTAATCCGCAGCGATTTATAGAGGAATTTAAAGAAGATATGGAAAACCAGAAGAAGATTATCTTTTTATCAATATCAAGTGGAATAAGTAGTAGTTATAATTCAGCAGAAGTTGCAAAAGAGATGACTGAGTATGAAGATTTACATGTTATTGATACAATAGGGGCATCTGTTGGAGCTGGCTTGTTGCTTAGAAAAGCTGTAGAGATGAGAGATAATAATAATACAGTAGAAGAGATTATTGATGAAATTACATTTATGAAGAATAAAATGGAATACCTTTTTTGTCCAGGTTCATTGGAAATGTTAAAAAGAGGTGGTAGAATATCTTCTACAAAAGCAGCCATAGGAACTATTTTGAGTATTAAACCTATTTGTCATTTCGATAAAGGTTATATAAAAATGTTCTCCAAAATTAGAGGAGAAAAAGCACTTATTAAATTTTATATTAAATTCTTAGAAGATAACGGATATAACCCTAATTACAGATTTGCAATAGGACATGCTAATAATATGAAACTTGTTAACGCTTTGAAAGAAGCAATTAAAGAACATTTTGGAATAGATAATATAATAGTAGGAGAAATCGGAGCTGTTATAGGAAGTCATACAGGTGAAGGCACTATAACATTATGCTTTGTTGGGAAGTAATGTTTGGCACGCAATGCGTGCCTTTTTTAATGAAAAGATTTTATATATTCATATGTTTGGTAATGTTTATCAAAATATTGTAATATTGGTACTAATATTATATAATTTCAATAGGGATTTACAATATTTTTGACTTGAGAGGAGTTTTACATGGAAAAAAAGAGAGTGAGGATTTTATCTTTAAGGGAAATGTTTGATAAAATCTTTGATATTCATAGAAAGACAATTGGTTGCTCATTGCCATATATAATTTTAATGCAGATTATAATGGGAATTGTCATGTTTTTTTGCATGATGATATTGCTAGTACCAATTATGTCAATGGGGTTTATTTATGATGGCATTGAAGGTATAAGTGGGTTAATAGTTATTATGTTTATATTAATGATTATACTAATAATTATATTTTCATTTATGAGCCAAAATCTACTTTCAGCGGGCCTTATTAAAATTGGATCTGATGGTTATTTTGGTAATAAAACAAAATTTGGTAAGGCTATAAGTTTTGCATTTAGTAAGTTTGGAAAAATATTCGGTGTATCTTTTGCAGAGACAATTACATTAGGGGCATGGTTATCTCCAGTATTAATTTTAGGATATATTATTGGTAGAAATAGTTTTTTACAAAATAAATATCTAATACACGATAAAATTGATACATTTAATCAACCAAAGCTTATTATAGCGGCTATGATTATTCTTATAATTATTAGTGCACTTATAATAGTAGTGTTTATCACATTGTACGCACTTGCTATTCCGGTGGTGCTTTACGAAGATATTGGTATGTTTAAAGCAATGAAAAGAAGCCGAATGTTAGTTAAGGAGCGTTTTTGGGGAGTTATGGGAAGAAAATTACTTGTTGGATTAGTTGTTCAAGGAGTGAGTACATCTCTAATAAGCATATTAGGAATAATAGGGGCTGTGGCAATGTTCTTATTGAGAAATTCAATGACATCTGAAAGTGTACTAAGTTTTGCCCTTGTTATGGGAAATCTATTAAGATATCCAGTACAAATATTACTAGCAAGTTGTATTACACCAATAACGGCTATATTCACATTAGTTCTTTATTATAATATTAAATTTGAAAAAGAAGGATATGATTTTGAGGTAAATCTTTTCTTCATGGATAAGGAAAAAGGAAGTATTGAAAATGTTCAGTAAAGTAATTATGAATTTAAGCGATAAAGAGATTTTCAATGAAGCTATGGATAAAGTAATCAATAGCTATGAACATAGGGGGTTAAGATTTAATCCTATGAATTGGATTAAGGATCTTCTCAATAGCATAATTGAAAAGATTATGAATTTCATATTAAAAAGAGGCACCCTTGGGATTAAGAGTTCAGAGAGTGCAAAAGGATTATCAGTAGCTCTAATCAGTATTGCTGTTATCATAGTGATCTGTCTTATGTGTATAGTTATATATAAGATGAAAAAGAGAGTGAAAGGAAATATAGATATACACTCAATTCTTGGGGAAGAAATAGATGAAAATACCACATATGATATTCTCAAAGAAAAAATGAACGAATATGAAAAACTAGGAGAGTTTAGACAAGCTGTACGAATTATGTTTATAGCCATAATATTTAGAATGCATGAAGAAGGTATGCTTACATTGGAAGAGTGTAAAACCAATAAGGAAATATATGAAAATTTAAAGAAAAGCAATGTAGATTTTATAGATGAATTTAGAGAACTTTCTAATGTGTTCAATGAAGTTTGGTATGGTTATAAAATAAATAAAGATAAATTTACAAAATGGAAAGAGCTTGGAGAAAAAATCGAGAATGAGGTAGAGTTATATGAAAAGGATAAAGCGTAAAGAGTATTGGTCTTTAATTATACTCATACCAGCATTTCTGATTTTAGTATTTTTTTTCGGAAAGGTAAGTGGAGAAGGCGGGGTAAGATACTCAGTATTCAATAGAGGTAGGAGTGGAAGTAGTGTATTCTTCAAGACTTTAAAAGCGTTAGATAAGGAAGTGCTTTTTACTGTAGAAGATATTGAAACTAATATTTCAACTAATCAGATTATATTTTATGATGTGCACAAAAAACAATACTATCCTATTTATGATGAAGCATTTTATGATATGCTCTTAGAAAAAAAAGCAGTTTTCACACTTGCTGCTGAAGACATAGAGATATATGTTGATAAATTTGAGAGTGAATATAATACAGATTGGGATGAAGAAGAAGTATTTGAAATAAATGATAATACAAAGGCATATAGGTTCATGAAAGATGAAGGGGAAATAATTTTTATTGAATCTAGAGCACTTTTAAATCTGTTTTTATTGGAGAATAAAGAGGGTGCATATTGGCTGTATGATATTTTTAGAAAGAATAAAAGAAGTATCACATTTAATGAAAAGGGATTAATGGGGAATAGTGATGAAAGAAATCTATGGACCGATTTGCCTGCTAATGTGAAGATAATATGTATTCAAATTTTATTTGTTCTAATTGCCTATATGATACTAAAGGGTAGAAGGTTTGGAAAAGGTGTTCCTTACGTTGAAGAATTGGAAAGAGTAGAGAATGAATACGTGATTTCTTGTGCAGGTATTTTCCAAAAGAATAAGAATTGGGATATTGTGTATGAGGGATATTTTAGGAACTTCCTTCAAAATGCACTTGGATATTTTGGAAAAGGGCGAGAAGGAGATCTTGATATAATCTATGATATATGGCAGTTAAAAGAGATTGAAGGAGAAGATAAATTAAAGAAATTAATTAATATAAATAATGAGATTAAAGGTATGTCAAATAAAGATATTAAGAAGAATAAAAAGAAATATTTTGAAGCAATAAACATATTAGAAAAATTGAACTTCATCATTGATAGAAGGAGAGAAGAAGCGTGGAAAAGATAACAAACAATGAGATGATAGATAATATAAAAAAGGAACTATCAAAAGCTATAGTTGAGCAGGAAAAAGTGGTTGAGCTAGTTCTTACTGCATTATTATGTAATGGGCATGTTCTATTAGAAGGTGTTCCCGGATTAGCTAAAACATTAACAATAAAAGCACTTGGAAAGACTATGGGATTAGATTTTAAACGAATTCAGTTTACTCCTGATTTAATGCCATCTGATGTTACTGGTACAAATATATATAATGTGAGTAAAAAAGAGTTTGAAATGGTTAAAGGGCCTGTGTTTACAAATCTTCTTTTAGGAGATGAGATAAATAGAACACCGCCTAAAACTCAGTCAGGATTACTAGAAGCAATGGAAGAAGGGGCAGTAACTATAGAAGGAAAAACAGAGATTCTGCAAAAACCTTTTATTGTTTTTGCAACTCAAAATCCTATTGAATATGAAGGTACATATCCACTTCCAGAAGCCTTATTAGATAGATTCTTATTCAAGATTAAAGTGGAGTATTTATCAGAGAATGGTGAAATTGAAATACTTAGAAGATATCATAAAGGGTTCAAGAGTGTTGATCTTGATAAAGCCGGTCTTGAACAGATTTGTACAAGGGAAGAGGTCTTAGAACTTCAAAAGAGTGTTGAAAATATTAAGGTGGAAGAGGGCTTATTTGAGTACATCGTAAAGATTATTAGTGCTACAAGAGAAAATGGCTATATAGAAATGGGAAGTAGTCCAAGAGGAGCTATTGCAATGCTTCAGGCAAGTAAAGCTTATGCACTTATTCAAAACAGAGACTTTGTTATTCCTGAGGATATTAAATATGTTGCATATCCTGTATTGAGACATAGAATTATTGTTAAAGCTGAATATGAGATGGAAGGTATGACTTCAGAAGCTGTGATAGAAAATATTCTTTCTTCTGTTAAAGTTCCAAGGTAGAGAGTGGGGATTTTATGATTGTTACTAAAAGATTTGTGTTTTTTGAAGGGATGATAGCTGTTACATTATTTTTGCTATCATTTATTGTAGATGTGGTAAGTATATTTTTACTATTAAATATAATTCTTATTATTGCTTATGTTATTGATTATACTATATCAAATACTATTGCAGATTTAAGTGTTGAGAGGGTAGGAAGAGATAAGCTTTCCATATATGAGGAAGAGAAAATTGAATTATCTGTAGAGAACAAAATAAAAACTAATCTTTTTGTTGAGATAAAAGGTGAAAAGTTGAAACCCTATTTTATCTGTGAAAATTCATATATGTCAGGACAATTAAAAGGAAGGGAAAGACGTACGTTTCAGTATGTTGTAGTACCACAGAAAAGAGGGGCATATAAGTTTTCAAATCTATCAATTAGAATTACAGGAAAGCTTGGACTTTGTAAAAAGCAATATAATATTGAGATGGAAAGAGAGTATAAGGTCTATCCTAACCTGAAGGATATGAGAAGATATAGAATAATGGCCATGAATAATAAAAACTTTAAAGGTGGAAAGCGACCACTGAGAATAATTGGTCAGGGAAGAGAATTTGATAGTTTAAGAGAATATGTCTCTGGAGATGAATATAGAAAGATAAATTGGAAAGCTACTGCTAGAGAAAACAAACCAATAATGAATCAGTATGACATAGAAAAAAATCAAAATGTCTATATAATGATTGATTGTGGAAGACCTATGAGTTATACCATAGGAGGATATAATAAACTGGAACTAGCATTAAGTTCGGGACTATTATTGGTAGATATAGCCAACTCAAAAGAGGATAAAACAGGAGTCTTAACTTTTAACAAATCTGTTGAGAGTTTTGTTCAAGCTGGAAAAGGAAGTTCTCATAGAAACAAGATAATGGACACTTTATATCATATTGAGGCAACTAGAGATACATCAAATTATGAAGAGGCCTTTTTATTCATGAAGAATAAAGAGAAGAGAAGAAGTTTAATAGTTATCTATACGGATTTTAATACATTACAAGAAGGGGAATACATGCTTAAAAGGCTATCCATTCTTGCAAAAAGAAATATAGTTATGGTGATAACTATGAAGGACGAGAAATTACACAGTTTTAAGGATATGAAGGCTAAGAGCAATAAAGATATATTCACTAAAGGGACAGCATTAGAGTTCCTTAAGGAGAGAGAAGCAATAATCAAAAAACTGAATTCAAGAGGGATAATATGCATGGAATGCGACGTTGATTCCTTGAATATGGACGTTATTAATAGATATATTATGATAAAGAATAGAGGAGCTCTTTAGAAGAAATGGAGAATGGATAATGTAGAATGATGGACATTTCTCTTCGAAAAATTTTAATTTTGTTATTCCTTAGACAATAAATGGCTACTCGTTTCACTAGGATGAAACATTGTAATTTGAATACAATATTTTATGAGGTGAGAACATGAAAAAAAGTGAGATTAAGGAATTAGTTAAAAGTGCCGCAGAAAATAATAATGTTATTAATGTTGATTTTCGCTTTGATTCAAACTATTGTAATTTTATTCCATTGAGTTTGAATGATAAACTATTTCTTGTAATTAATGAATATGATTTCATTTTTGATGGATATAGTATATATAGGTTTAAAGACTTGATAAAAATAAAGATAAAGAATGATATGTGCGATAAAATTTTAAAAAGTGAGGGATTAACATCTAACATTATTGTTCCGAATATTGATATTTCTGGTTGGAAATCTGTTTTTGAAAGCTTAAAGAATATGAATAGAAACATAATTGTTGAAAAGCAAACTATTGACGGTGAGAATGATGAATTTGTTATAGGAAGAATTGAAAAGATTTATAAAAATTTTGCTTACGTATGGAATTTTGACGCCGACGGTGAATGGGATGATAGTCCCATAAAGATTCCATATTCTCAAATAACAAATATAACTTTTGGAAGCAGATATGTGGATACATTTTCAAAATACATACATGAGCCACCCTTTAATGAGTAAAACTATTTAATTTAAAGAACAATAAAATAAAGCTTCTGCCATAAAGCAGAAGCATCCATCGTTCACCACTATCAATTTTCAACTCTCAACTTCTTTTGTTTTTTTAGGTGTGGTAGTAAAAAGTACAAACCTAAAATCACAGCAGTCATTAATGCAAAGAGAAGTTTAGTCTCTGGGGAAATACGAAGAGGAGTGAAGAATCCTTCAATAATTCCTGCGATGACCAATAAGAAGCAAACGCCACCGAGTAGAGAGGCACCCTGTATGCAACCTTTTATAATGGAATCTTTTCTTTTAAGTTCTCCTGGATTAATTATTGATTTTCCAATGAGTAACCCTGCACCACCAGCTATAAAGATGGCAGTTAATTCTATGATTCCATGAGGAAGTATTAAGGACCAGAAATTTAGGTTGTTATTTTGCAAAAATACAAGTGCTGCTAGGGAACCTAGTAGAGTTCCGTTCATGAATAACACATAAATTGTACCTATACCAAGGGTTATACCGAAAACAAATGCTTTGAAAGATACTGTTATGTTATTTAGCATAATAAAACTGGACATCATAGGGGCGTTCCAATCAGCTCCGCTACCTAGATCTTGTGACATAGCATCTACATATTCAGCTGGAAGGAAGTAAGATGCTGAAGATTTATCGGAATAAACCATCAAGAAACTTATTATAAAGCCTAAAAAGAAAACAAAGGTAGATATTAAAATCATTTTTCTATGTTCTTTTAGTAGAGCTGGAAATTTTCTTGTAAAATATTGAAGTAACTCCTTTAAAGAACTTCTTTTTACTGAGTAAATATAATTATGGGATCGACCAATAAGTGAATTTAAGTAATTGGTTAATTCACAAGAGCCATAATGTGTTTTAGAATATGAAAGGTTATGGCTTGTCAATTGAAAAAGATGAAGAAAGTCTTTAACTTCTTGAGAATCAAGAGATTTAAATCCTTTTTTCTGAATTTTTTCAGTAAGTATTGATAGTTTATCCCAATCAGGCCTATGTATATTGATGAAATTTTCTTTTTTCATATAGGGTCACCTCTTTTATGAATGTTATATTTTTAAATCTTTATCAATAAACATTGTAACAAAATATGGTTGATTAAACAAATAATTCATTAGTTAGGAGTGTTAAAATGGATAAATTCGAAGTGGTATCACCAGAAAATATAGAAATTGAATATTCAAGAGCTGGGCTTGGATCTAGAGCAGCAGCGGTTATGATAGATTATTTGATTCAGTGGACAGTGCAACTTATACTTTTATTAAGTGTATTTTTCTTTGTATTTAAGGCTGATACATCAAATTTAGAAGAAAATTTCGGGTGGGCAATAGGGATATTTCTAGTGGTTTTTTGGGGAATTAACTATTTATATTTTATCATACTTGAAGGGATAATGAATGGATCTACACCAGGTAAAAGAGTTTTGAAGTTAAGAACAATAAGAAACAATGGTATGCCAATAACTCTTAAACATTCACTGGTAAGAAATCTTTTTAGAGTTATTATTGATAATTATTTTGTAGGTGTTATAATGATGTTCTTTAGAAAAGATAAGAAGAGATTAGGAGATATAATATCCTCAACTGTTGTAGTGGGGGAAGGGGAAGAAATCTTAGTCTATAATAAAAATTTAGGTGAAAATCTATCTCTAGAGAATAATATATTTATTACTGAAGAGGAAAAAGAAATAATTAGAGATTATTTTAATAGAAAAGAATCTTTGGGAGAAAATAGTGATAAGGTACTAAATGATTTAATGACTTATTTCAAGAAGCATTATCAATTTCCAGAAGAAAATTATTCTTTTGAAGAAGCATTAAAAAAATTACTATAGGCATAGGAAAAAAATAGAAAGTCAAAGATGTAACAAAAAGATTAGTGTACTGACTAAGTAGTTTTTTGAATATGTAATAATTAAGCTTGACACTTAACTAGTCCTATGATAGAATTCAATTAAAATTAAATAGTACCTTCAGGGCAGGGTGTAATTCCCTACCGGCGGTAAAGTCATGTGACTAAGCCCGCGAGCTGGCAACAGCTGATCTGGTGTAATTCCAGAGCCGACAGTATAGTCTGGATGAGAGAAGGAAGTATATTAGAATAATGTTTATTACTATTCTGATAATATATTTTTGTGTATATACAACCCTGGTGTTTTTACTCCAGGGTTTTTTATGTTTAAACTAATGTATAGATTAAGTTTAAATACACTTCAATGTTACAGCTAGAGGCTGTACAATTCTCTTATTCCGTCCTGAAAAATATATTCTTTTACAGGAGGGCAATATGAATACCCAATTTATGAAAAGAGCAATAGAACTAAGCAAAAAAGGATATGGACATGTTAACCCTAACCCTATAGTAGGAAGCGTTATTGTGAAAGATGGAAAGATTGTTGGAGAAGGATACCATGAGAAGTATGGAGAGAACCATGCTGAAAGAAATGCTATAAAAAATGCTAAGGGAAATTTAAATGGTGAATCTCTAAAAGGTACAACTATGTATGTTACTTTAGAGCCATGTTGTCATTATGGGAAGACTCCCCCGTGTACTGATGCTATTATACAAAATGGTATAAGTGAGGTTTATGTGGGATGTGTAGATCCAAATGAAAAAGTAAGTGGAAATGGTGTGGAGATACTAAGAAAAAATGGAGTTAAGGTCCATGTAGGTATGTTGGAAGATGAGATAAGAAAATCAAATGAAATATTTTTAAGATACATAAAGGAGAGAGAAGTCTTTGTGATAATGAAGAGCGGATCTTCTCTTGACGGTAAAATAAGCACATGTACTGGCGAATCAAAGTGGATTACTTCTGAAGAATCGAGGCGTCATGCTCATTCAATTAGAAATAGGGTTATGGCAATTATGGTGGGAGTTAATACTGTTATTGAAGATGACCCATCATTGAATGTAAGAGATATATCAGAAAATCCAAATGATCCTATAAAGGTGATAGTAGATACCAATGGGAGAACACCATTTGATTGTAAGCTCCTAAAAAATAGTGGAGATAAGGTGATTTTAGGAGTAGGAGAGAGTATTGAAATAGAGAAAATTGAGAAATATAAAGAGATAGGAGTCACAGTTATTAAAACCCCATTGTATAAAGGCAAAGTTGATTTGAAGTTTCTAATTAAAAGGTTAGGTGAGATGGGGATAGATAGCTTACTTATAGAAGGTGGAGGAAATATTCACTTCTCTGCATTTGAACAGGGTATAGTGAATAAAGTAATGATGTATTTTGCTCCTAAGATAATCGGAGGTTCAAACTCAAAAACTTCTGTTGAGGGGAATGGATTTGAAAAATTATTAGAAACTACAGAAATTGAAGATATGAGCATAGTGAAATTAGGAACCGATTTTTTAATCGATGGATATGTAAAGAAATAAGGCGTATGTAGCTTAAGGCAGGTGATAGGATGTTTACAGGAATAATTGAGGAAGTTGGTACCATTAAAAATATAACAAGTGGCGGAGATAAAAGATCGTTTACTATGGAATGTAAAGAAGTTTTGAATGGAGTTCGTAAAGGTGACAGTATAGCTGTCAACGGAGTGTGTTTAACAGTTAATTCATTTGGAGATAAGCATTTTGTTGCAGATGTTATGAATGAAACAGTTAAGGCTTCAACATTCAAATGGTGTAAAGAAGGTGACTCAGTAAACCTTGAGAGAGCGTTGCGTATGGGAGATAGACTAGGTGGTCACATAATAACGGGACATATAGATTGTGTTGGTCAAGTGCAGAGAAAATATCGAGATGGAAACGCTGTTAAGTACGAAATAGAATTTCCTATTGAATACATGAATAGGGTTGTTAATAAAGGTTCTATAGGGGTGGACGGTATCAGTTTAACTATTATGGAAATAAAAAATAATACATTCACTATATCTATAATTCCAACAACTAGTGAGGATACAATAATATCTAAAAAAGATAGTGGAGATGCGGTAAATCTGGAATTTGATATAATCGGAAAATATGTTCAGAGAATTGAAGTCAATCAAAAGAAGAGCAATATAGATATGTCTTTTCTTGAAAAAAACGGATTTATGTAGAGGAGGAAGATTATAATGTTTAACAGAATTGAAGAAGCTATCGAAGATATTAGAAATGGAAAAATGATTATAGTTGTTGATGATGAGGATAGAGAGAATGAAGGGGATCTAGTTATGGCTGGTGAACTTGTAACACCAGAACAAATTAATTTTATGATTAAACAAGGTGGAGGATTAATTTGCACACCTATTACCGAGGAAATTGCAGAAAAGGCAGAGCTTCAACCTATGGTTTATGATAATAGCGACCCTAAGCAAACTGCTTTTACAGTTTCAATAGATAGTGTAAAGGCTACAACAGGTATATCAGCTTCTGAAAGAAGTATGACAATTAAGGATTTATGTGAAGAATCATTGAATGAACAATCTTTTACTAGACCAGGGCATATATTCCCACTGATAGGAAAAAAAGGTGGGGTATTAAAGAGAGCTGGACACACTGAGGCTTCAATAGATTTATGTAGACTAGCAGGTTTAAAGGAAGTAGGAGTAATCTGTGAAATAATAGGTGAAGATGGAGAGATGAGAAGAAGAGATGATCTTATCTCATTTGGAAAAGAGCATGATATTAAAATAATTACAATTGAAGATTTAATAAAATATAGAAGAAATAATGAATGTCTAGTTGAACGTGTTGCAGAAGCAAAGATGCCAACAAAACACGGGGAGTTTAAAATGATAGGGTTTATCAACAAAATAAACGGTGAACACCATGTTGCTTTAGTAAAAGGTGAAATTGATGAAAATGAGAGCACTATTGTGAGAGTCCATTCAGAGTGTTTAACAGGAGATGCCTTCGGATCATTGAGATGTGATTGTGGCGATCAATTGGATAATGCTTTAGATATGATTAATAGAGAAGGAAAAGGTGTTCTACTTTACTTAAGACAAGAGGGAAGAGGTATAGGACTAATAAATAAAATTAAAGCTTACGAGCTTCAAGACCAAGGACAGGATACTGTTGAAGCAAATATTAATTTAGGTTTTGATGAGGATCTAAGAGAATATGGAATAGGGGCTCAAATATTGAGTGAATTAGGATTAAGAAAAATAAAGCTTCTTACAAACAATCCTAAAAAGATAAGTGGGTTAAATGCATTTGGATTAGAAATTACTGAAAGAGTGTCAATAGAGATTGAGCATACCTGTGAAAATTTTAGATACCTATCAACAAAGAAAGAAAAAATGGGGCATATGTTAGATAAGATAAATAACAAATAACAGAGAACAAAGAACATATATTGAAGATATTCTTCATGCTTATGAATATCTTTCAGTCGTGGATTGAAAAAACAGAATATATAGAAATACAAAAAAACATAAAACATATTTTAAGGAGTGTTCTAGGATGAAAATAATAGGTGGAAAGTTAATAGCAGAAGGAATGAAGGTTGCAATCGTCGCATCAAGATTTAATGAGTTCATAGTAGGTAAATTAATTGAGGGAGCAAATGATACACTTGTAAGACATGGTTGTAATGATGATGATATTGACTTAGTTTGGGTTCCAGGAGCATATGAAATTCCATTAATAGCAAAGAAACTTGCAGCTACTGGTAAATATGATAATGTAATATGTTTAGGAGCAGTTATTAGAGGGGCTACAACACATTATGATTATGTTTGCAGTGAGGTATCTAAAGGGGTAGCAACAGTATCACTTGACAGTGGAATCCCTGTTATGTTTGGGGTATTAACAACTGAAAATATTGAACAAGCGATCGAAAGAGCAGGAACAAAAGCAGGAAATAAAGGTGCAGATGTAGCTATGGCTGCAATAGAAATGACTAATTTAATTAAAGAAATATAATAATATTTTTAGAAACTGGGATAAAAGTACTGACTTTGGTCCCAGTTTTATTTTTTGTTTAATTAATGAAGAAGTTATTTCTCTTAATGGAAAATCATTTATCAATTTGGGATATTTATAACTTATGATTTTAATTTTCTAATTTTGATAAATTATGGTGTATATGATATATTAGTTATTGTGACGTTCGAAAAAATTAATAATATGGGGTGAAAAAATGATTGTAAATATGAAACCTTTAAAAACCATATTGATGGAAACCAATAACCCCTTGGAAGATATAAAATGTGTTTCTAACACAAAGAGAAACCCTTCCTCCAAAAGTAGTTTGAAAAAATCAGTTATTTTTTGCAGATATATAGGTATGAAGGATACTGAAATTGATTATCTTAATAAATTGAAAAACATAGACAAGTATTTGGAATCAATTGAAGGTAATTATTTAAAATTTACAAATGGGTTAGGAAAAGATTTTGATATTAACGAAATAGAAAATATGAAGTTGGTTATGGATAACTATATTAACTTTGAAAATCAAAAGCAAGTCAGTCCATCTGCATTATTCAAATTAAATATTGGTTATGAAATAAATAATGAGTGCTTAGAATGGACAAAAAAACTAGCATTTAAAGAAATATTGAAATTATATGATGCAAACAATAAGAATTCAAACAAAACCATAAGAAAAAATTTTGGCGTGAAAATGTTGTTATGGATGAATAAATATCTAAAACAACTATTTGGGAATAATTCACATTTGGATGCAATCCATAAAATACTATTTTACGGAGACATTAAAAAACATGAATTGTATTTTCTAATGCTCTTGTCTAAATTAGGGTGTGATATACTCTATATAAATCCTAAAGAGGATATAGAGTATCAATTTCCAGAAGTAATAGATTATTCAAATGTAATAAAGTATAAGAAAATGCATGATGTAGAAATACAGTTTCCTAGGGTTGCCATAAACTCAGAAAGACCATTAATACATTCAAAAAAAACACTAAGTCAAACAGTAGAAACTAAAGAAATAGAGAAAGATTTTCATAAAGATTGTGAAAAAAGTTATGAAGAACTTGCTACATTAGCAAAGTCAGTTGTAATGATAAATGTATATGGTGAAAATAGAAAATTTATAGGGGGAGGATCTGGAGTAGTCATAAGTGACAATGGATTTATTATAACTAATTTTCATGTGGTAAATAAAGGTTTATTCTTTGGTGTGGTTTTCGAAAACGACAACAATGAGTATATGACATACAATATTGTTAAATATCATCCAGACTATGATTTAGCTTTAATAAAAGTTGATAATACCACAAAACCCGTTATATTGAATGAAAAACATTTAGTTAGGGGACAGAAGGTTATAGCAATTGGTAGCCCTTTAGGATTGTTTAATACAATTTCAGATGGAATTGTATCAGGTTTTAGAGAATTTGATAGAGTAAAAACTGTTCAAATCACAGCACCTATCTCTCCAGGAAGTTCAGGAGGTGCATTATTTGATATGTATGGTAAGTTAGTAGGAATAACAACATCTGGGTTTGATGCGCAAAATATAAATTTGGCAGTACCAGCTCAATGTGTAAACCAATTTGCTGGAAATATATTTAAAAAGACATAGAACACAATAAGCCATTGTCAATATAAAAATATTATAGTGGTAAGGGGATAAAAACTGATGGTACAAAATTTCAAGTATTGTTGTATAACAATCAATAATATTGGTGGTGGAGAAGACTTTCAAGTCATTCCATCACTTTCTTTTATTCTGGAAAGTAGAACTCTGACTTAATGATTATAATGCTGATATGAATCTTATGGTAATAAATGGTGTATAAGGAGTTTTAGTGAATGGAAACAAAATTCCTTATAGTTTTTTCTGAAAAGTATAATCAAGAATAGATTCTACATAGTATACTGATGAAGAGACAATTTTTCCATAGAATTTGCCATCTTTTCATATTATGGTATAATTATTGTTTGAAAATAAACCATTAATTATAATATAATTATGAAGGGGCATTATAATATATAAAGAACAAATAAGGAATAAAAATAACCTGATTTACTCTATGTTCTTTGATAGCAGATAGTTGAAGTGTCTGTTTTTTATTGAAATTTATTTGGAAGGGGAGAACTTTCTTAACTAAATAATTACGTAATATTATATGGAGTATATAATACTTTATTAAAAAAAAATTAACACATTGCGCTAATATGATATGTTATACTAGAATAACTAATTATTGAGAAGTTACTTTATAACAATTATTATTAGTTATGAATTAAATATAATATTTACTCGGAGATGATGATGATATGGAGTTATGTTCAATATGTAATAAGAATTTAGCAGTTGTTTATATTAATAAATTTGAAAATGGAAAGAGTGTTATGAAGGGAGTATGCATGGATTGTGCAAAGTCAATGGGACTTCCTGTTATGGATAAAATGATGAAGCAACTTGGAATGACAGAAGAAGAATTTTCTATGGTTAATGATCAGATGAAAAATATGCTTGAAAACATGGATGTAAATGAGATTAATGAACAAATGCAGTCAATGATGAAGAATGTTGATATGAATGAATTAAAAGATAGTTTAAAAGATAGTAAAATATCGGCAGATTTCTTAAGTGGAATGTTCCCTAATATGTCAGTTAATGAAGATGATAATGAAGATGATTTAGAGGACATGGCAAATTTAAGTGAAGAAGATAGAAGTAGTGTTGAAGATGTTAAATCACAAGATGGAAACAAAAAAGGAAAGAAGAAGAAATCATGGATTGGTCCTAGAAAGAAACATCTAGATAAATACGGAATAAATCTTACTATGAAAGCTATGGATGGAAAAGTTGACAGAATAATAGGAAGAAACAGAGAAATCGATAGAGTGGTTCAAATCTTAAACAGAAGAAGTAAGAATAATCCAATTTTGATTGGTGAACCTGGAGTAGGTAAAACAGCAATCGCAGAAGGATTAGCTGTGAGAATTGTAGAGAAGCAAGTTCCAGAGAAACTTTTAAACAGTGAAGTATATTTATTAGATATGACTGCTGTTGTAGCAGGAACACAATTCAGAGGACAATTCGAAAGCAGGATGAAAAATATTATTGATGAGGTTAAGTCTTGTGGAAATGTTATTCTTGTAATAGATGAGGTTCATAACATAATGGGAGCTGGAGAAGTTCAAGGAGGCGCAATGAATGCAGCCAACATATTAAAACCTTCTTTAGCTAGAGGAGAAATACAACTAATAGGAGCTACAACTACGGAGGAGTACAGAAAGCATATTGAGAAGGATTCAGCACTTGAGAGAAGATTCCAACCAGTACTTGTGGAAGAACCTTCTGTTGAGGAGAGCATAGAGATTCTTAAAGGAATTAAAGATTACTATGAGAATTATCATAAGGTAAGTATCTCAGATGAAGTTATAAAGAGTGCAGTGGATCTATCAAAGAGATATATAACTGATAGAAAGCTTCCAGATAAGGCCATCGATGTAATTGATGAAGCTGGTTCAAGAGCAAACCTAAAGAATAAGGGGCTTGTTGAGATTGAGGCTCTTAAACAAGAGTATGATACGTTAAAAGAGAAAAGAGCTAAGTCAGAAGAAGAGAAGGAATTTGAAAAATCAGCTGAATACAAGGTGCAGATATGCAGAATAGAAGAAAAAATTAAGAAGTTAGCTGAAACTTGTTATGATGTTGAAATTACAATTGAGGATATTGCATATGTTATTGAGGCTTGGACAAAGATACCTGTAAATAGAATTACAGAGGAAGAAGCACAAAAACTATTGAGTCTTGAAGATAGACTTCATAAAAGAGTTGTGGGACAGAATAAGGCAATAAGCAGTATATCAAAATCAATTAGAAGAAATAGATCTGGTTTTAGAAAGAAAAAGAAACCATCTTCGTTTATATTTGTTGGTCCAACTGGAGTTGGTAAGACAGAGGTTGTAAAATCTTTGGCATTTGAGTTGTTTGGATCGGATGATGCTATGATAAGACTTGATATGTCAGAGTATATGGAGAAACATACAGCATCAAAGTTGATTGGTGCTCCTCCAGGATATGTTGGGTATGATCAAGGTGGATTTTTAACTGAGAAGGTAAGAAGAAAGCCATATTCAGTTATACTTTTAGATGAGATTGAGAAAGCACACCCAGATGTTTTCAATATGCTTCTTCAAATTCTTGAGGATGGAAGATTAACAGATAATCAAGGAAGGACTACTTTCTTTGAAAACTGTATAATCGTAATGACATCTAATGCAGGAAGTAATATGAAAACAGCAAACATTGGATTCTCTCACAGCGAGTATGATAAATTAGAGAGTAAAGCACAAAATGCTCTTAAACAGATATTCAGACCAGAGTTCCTTAATAGAATCGATGAGACAATTGTATTTACATCATTGAATAAAGAAGAACTAAAAGATATCATAGAGCTTATGATTAAAGAAGTTAAAGATGAAGCTAAAGATAATGATATAAGAATTGATGTTACAGAGGATGTTAAAGACTTCATACTTGAAAAAGGATATGATGAGAAGTATGGAGCTAGACCTCTTAGAAGATGTATCGAGAGAAATATTGAGGACGCTATCGCTGAGGAATATTTAAAAGGTAATGTTAAGAGCGGTGATAATATCAAGCTAGAAATGAAAGATGAAAAAGTAAAGATAGTTAAATAAATTTGAAGCAGTGATCTTAAAAAGATCGCTGTTTTTTAGTTCAGGGGAATTATGGAGTTTCAACAATTTCTTAAAAAAGAGAGATATAAGGGTAAATTTATAATTAAACTAAGAAACCAAATAATGAAAAATAAAAAAATGAAATAACATTGTAAACTCATAAATAAAGAAAGGTTGACAATAATGGAGGAATCGTGTAATCTAAGATTAAAAGTTTCGTATATAATTATGAAAGGTTGAGGTGGCGCTTTCTATGAAGAAATTTATCAAGGAATTAAGAGATAAAATTTTAGATGGATATGTTATAAATGAAGAGGAAGCTTTTAAAATTATAAATATTGAAGAGAATGATGAGGATACAATTGAGGTTTTACTTCAATGTTCAAATGATATTAGAAAAAAATTTGCTGGGAACAAAGCGGACCTTTGCTCAATAATGAATGGTAAATCTGGTAGATGTTCAGAGGATTGTAAATACTGTGCGCAATCAGCACACTATAATACCAATGTTTGTGAATATGCACTAATAAATTATGAAGATGTTTTGGAAAGAGCTAAAGAGGTTCAAGCACAAGGAATACATAGATTTTCACTTGTTACTAGTGGAAGAGGAATTGAAAGTGATGAAGAACTCGAGTCTTTAGTTAAAATATACTCAGGACTTAAGAGAGATACTAATCTTAAGTTATGCGCATCTCACGGGATTATAGACTATGATCAGGCAATGAGATTGAAAGAGGCTGGAATATCCATGTATCATCATAATGTTGAGACAAGTGAGAGATACTATGGAGAGATATGTACAACCCATACATATGAGGATAGAGTAAGCACTATCAATTCTATAAAAGAAGCAGGACTTGATCTATGTTGTGGGGGAATACTTGGACTTGGAGAGAAAAGGGAAGATAGAGTTAAGATGGCATTTGAGATCAGAGAATTAGGTGTAAAATCAGTACCTCTTAACATTCTCAATCCTATTAAAGGTACTCCATTAGGAGATAATCTAGTACTATCACCTAATGAGATACTAAAGACCATGGCGCTTTTTAGATTTGTAATTCCAGATTCATATATAAGATATGCTGGTGGAAGAATGACACTGGGTGATAAACAACATAAAGGATTTTTAGGAGGAGTTAACGCTGCTCTTACTGGAAATTATCTTACTACAGTAGGAAGCAATGTAGATAATGATAAAGATATGATAACTTGCTCAGGATTGGAGATTTAAAAGAAATATCCCTGATTATTGATTATATAAAAAAAGGCCGCTGGCCTTTTTTTATATAATGAAATCAATACATTGTGGTTTTAATTTATATACGACGTCTTTTCTCTCAACTATGACTTGTAATTTATTTTTGATTCGTTCGTTTTCAATAATTTTATTAAGTAATTCTTTTGTAGGATTTATAGCAACGGGATATCCAACTGATTTAAACATAGTGTAGTCACCTGTGGTATCACCATAAGCGTAACTTTGGGAAAGATCAATATCATATTTCTGTACGAAGAAATCTATAGCATTTTGTTTATTAACACTATCCCACATAGGCTTTATATCACCAGTATAAACATCTTGTTCATTAAGTATATAGTTAGACCCAATATAATCATCGAAGTTATATTTCGTTGCCATCTCTTTAACAAGTTCTTGCGGGCTACCTGAGATAGTTATGATAACATGGCCTTGGTCTTTGTGCCACTTTATCTTATCTCGTGTATAAGTGTAAACTTTATCACCTTTTTGTTTTATTATTAGCTTTGCTATATGATCTATCTGGGATCTGTGAAGACCGATTATAGCTTCAGCATAAATTTCTGCCATCTTTATAAGATAATGATCGTAGTTTCCAATTCTCTTTTCCCATTTTGTATAGTGAGGGCGTACTTCTTTATACCATCGTTCAGATTCAATTATTTCACTTCTTATTAGTTTTTTAAATAATTCCGTTATTAATCCTTCTCTATATAGCGTACCATCAATATCGAAAAACGCCGCGATCTTCTTTTGCATGTTATCATCTCCTTTTAATGATCAATATCAACCATTGAGATTAAATAATCTTAAGTATAGAGTTTCCATAAATTAATCTCTGTATTAATAAAATATTTTACTATATATTTTGTTATATTTCAATGGCTATATATTATCATAATATTTAATTGAAATTAAAACGTGAAGAAGTAAATTAAAGAGGTATGTAAAAAGCTTGAGAAAAATGCACATTTTCGGCACTATTTTCTCAAGCTTATATTTTAAAATATTTTAGTCATCATAGTTATCCATGAATGATATTTTTTCTCCACCTGTCTTGTATCCAAGAACAGCATCAAGATTAACATTAGTTGCTGATTTAAATATTGATTTATCAACGTCATTGAATGTTTTCTTCAGTTCTGCTATAAGATCCTTCATTTCTTTTCTTTTACTTGAAGTCTTTTCAGCTGCTACTATACATCCACAGTTCATTGTAAATAAACCATTATTCTGAGTAAATCGCTTGATATTATCTTCTTCAATATAATAAAGTGGTCTTATAAGTTCCATATCATTAAAGTTTGTAGATTTTAATTTAGGCATCATTGTTTTGAAGTTTCCTGAATAAAGGACATTTAACATAGTAGTTTCAATAACATCGTTAAAATGATGCCCAAGAGCCATCTTGTTACAACCAAGCTCTTCTGCTTTTGCATATAATGCGCCTCTTCTCATTCTAGCACACATATAGCAAGGGTAATCTTTGGCTATAGTATCAACAATATTAAAAATATCAGCTTTGAATATAGTTACAGGAATATCTAAATATTCGCAGTTGCTAATTAATAATTCTCTGTTACTTTCGTTGAAGCCAGGATCCATAGCTATAAATTCAAGTTCGAAATTAACTTGCCCATGTCTTCTTAATTCCTGAAAACATTTTGCTAAAAGAAGACTATCCTTACCACCTGATACGGTAACAGCAATCTTATCTCCATCTTGAATCATGTCATAATCTTTAATGGCTTTAATGAATTTTGTCCATATTTCTTTTCTATATTTTTTAATCAGGCTTCTTTCAATCTCTTTCAATGGTTTTCTTTCGCTAAAAGGGATCAGTACTTCACATCCGCTCCCCGCTAAATTACTCATATTATCACCTCTCCAAGTTTATATTATAACAATATTTTTTTCTTTTGTCTTCATGAAATAATAACCTCAAAAATTATATATAGTAGAAGTAAAAAATATTTAAGATTATTCATTTATAGAGTTTTTTTAATATATTTCCTGGAAAGCTATTGACAAGTTATTCTGAATATGATAATCTTTATCAATAAGGACTGATAATATTTATCAATAGAAGATGATAATAGTTCTTAAATAAATTTGAAATAGGGTGATATTATGTTATTTTCAAAAGCTAAAAGAAATAATTCTATGTTATTATCGAAGGCGAAGATAGGACAGACTTTTAATATTAAAAGTGTTGAAGGTAAAGAAAAGACAAAGAAATTTCTTTTTACTTTAGGATGCTTTGAAGGAGAAGAAGTAACTCTTATTTCGAAACTAGCAGGTAACTTTGTAATTAATATTAAAGATAGTAGGTATGCAATTGATGAAAATATGGCTAAAACAATTGTGCTAGACGCATAGTTTTAGATAATCTTATTATATATTAAATATTATTTTATTTATATGCTATTACACATAGCATATTATATTTAGCAATTCGCTGATAATGGTTATCAATGTCATTGAAATATTTATTATGAACAGGGGGATTTACAATGAAAATAGCATTAGCAGGTAATCCTAATTCAGGAAAAACCACATTATTTAATGCGATAACAGGTAAGACAGAGAAAGTTGGAAACTGGGCTGGTGTTACTGTAGAAAAAAAAGTAGCAGATCTTAAAAAGAAGTATAGTGTTAAAGGGGAAGAAATTACAATAGTTGACCTTCCAGGTGCGTACTCTATATCTCCATTCACTGGGGAAGAAGCAATCACTAGAGACTTCGTTTTAGAAGAAAAGCCAGATGTAATAATAAATATTGTTGATGGTGCAAATATTAGTAGAAGTTTGTTTTTCACAACTCAACTTCTAGAATTAGGTATTCCGGTTGTTATTGCTCTTAACAAAAGTGATGTAGTATCTAGAAGAGGAGATATTCTTGATACGCAAGCATTGAGTAAAGCGTTGAACTGTAAGGTTATTCCTACTACTGCAACATCAGAAGCCGGTTTAGCACAGTTGATTAATGAAGTTGTTAAAACAGGTAAAGAAAAGAAAGGGCAAATAGCACCTATTTTTAAAGGAATTGACTCTAAGGATTCGGATGTAGCCAGACAAAAATTCGTTGATGGTATTATTAATAAGTGCCTAGTTAAGAAAAAAGATGCAAGTAAGGTTACTTTTTCTGATAAAGTAGATAGAATTGTAGCACATAAATGGTTGGGATTACCAATATTCTTCGCTATAATGTGGGCAGTGTTCTCATTCTCTATTGAAGGACTTGGTGGATTTTTATCTGGATATTTTAATGATGTATTGTTTGGGGAGATAGTACCAAATGCAGCAAATAGTTTCTTTGAAGGATTAGGAGTTAGTCCGCTATTACAAGCTCTTATTGTAGATGGTGCAATTGGTGGTGTGGGAGCTGTTATTGGTTTCTTACCTTTAATCATGGTATTATTCTTCTGTTTATCACTTCTTGAAGACTGTGGATATATGGCGAGAGTTGCTGTGGTAATGGACAGGTTCTTTAAGAAAATTGGACTATCTGGTAAGTCTATTATACCTATGATAGTAGGTTCTGGATGTGCTATTCCAGGGGTTATGGCAACAAGAACAATTGAAGATATAAATGAGAAGAGAATGACTACAATTCTTACTCCATTTGTACCTTGTGGAGCTAAACTTCCAATAATTGCTTTATTTGCAGCAGTATTCTTCCCTGATGCAACATGGGTTGGACCTAGTATGTATATTATTGCAATCGTAATGATTGTAATTGGAGGGCTTTTATTAAAGAAAATTTTTGTTTGGGAGAACACATCATCATTTATTTTGGAGCTTCCAGAGTATAAAATACCGAGTTTATCACATGCATTAGTTCAAATGTTTGATAAAGCAAAAGGGTTTATTTATAAAGCAACAACAATCATACTTGTATGTAATACGTTAGTTTGGTTTGCGCAAGCATATAGCTGGGGATTACAACCGGTAGATGATCAAAGTTTAAGTATTCTTGCTTCATTAGGAAGAATTATTGCCCCTATTTTAATCCCACTAGGATTTGTAGGTTGGCAACTTGCAGCAGCAGCAATAACAGGATTTATTGCTAAAGAAAATGTTGTTGCTACTTTTGCAGTACTTTTAGCTGTAACATCAGAAGAAGCATTACATTTACCAGGGGGAACTTTAACAGAGTTCTTTAATCCGGTAACAGCATTTGCTTTCCTAGCATTTAATTTATTTACACCACCTTGCTTCGCAGCTATGGGAGCTATGAACTCAGAAATGGGTTCTAAAAAGTGGTTCTTTAAAGGGATTGCTTTCCAGTTTGGTGTTGGATATGTACTTGCTATGTTAATAACTCAAATCGGTTCATTAATAGTATATGGTACTCCAGCAGTAGGTTTTGTTCCAGCGATAATAATAACTATAGCAGTAGTAACTTATCTTGTTTTTACAATTAAGAAAGCAGATGCAAAACGTCAAAACCTAGGAGTTGACGTAGAATGTTAGCAAATATAATTGTAGGAGTTATTTTCACTGGCATCATAATATTTGCTTTTAAGAAAGCTCATAATGATATGAAAAATAATAAATGTGGTGGCTGCAGTGGCTGTTCTAAAAAGAGCAAGTGTCATAAATAATAATTAACACATGTAAATTTAACCTTCATACTAATAATCGGTTAAGATTATTAGTATGAAGGTTTTTTTATTATTAATGAAATTGAAAATTTCATTAATAAATTATATTCTCTTTTTCACAATGCAATATAATTCATGGCCCTCAAATGAAGATTGAAGATTTGCAATTAAAGCCATTGATTGGTCAAAATTAAGATTTAAATATTTAGGATAATCTCTATTTAAAAACATGTCAGAGTCTAATCTATATTTGGCTTGTCGTGAAAAAATTGATACTACATCAAGATTAACTTTTTCTATTAGTGTTGATAAATTATTTTTGGAGTAATGAAAAAGATGGTCACTTTCGGTATAAAGTGGAGAATTATGTTTACCAAGTTTATTTGTAAATGATTTATTGTTTGGTATACAAATAAACAGTAGGCCCTTTGGTGTTAGTAATCTTGAAATTTGACTTATGAAATCTATGGGGTTAGGTATATGTTCTAATACATGCCATATTACAATTACATCAAATAATTTGTTGCTTTCAAATAAATCAGGCCTCCAAATATCATTAATAATATTTAAGTTGAATTTAGCATGTGCGTATTTGCATGAATTTTCAACTGGGTCAATTCCTGTTACATTCCAACCAGCTTCCTTTGCCAAATGGAGAAATTCGCCTGTTCCTGCACCTATTTCAAGCAAATCACCTTTTTTCTCAGTGAATATTTCAACCAGCATATTAAAGAAAATTGCATTTTCAATAAATGTAGTTTGTGAACAACGATCACGCATAGCTATCCAAGTATCATCATAAATTTCAGAAAGTAAGTTCGAAACATTTATATTATTTAAATCATCTTGAAAAATTAATTTGCATTCTTCACATTCTAATAATGTGAATTTATTGTATTTATTAAAGATAGTTAATTTTTTTGAAGAACATATAGGGCATGTTTTTGTTAAATGTTCATTTAATAACAAATATCCTTCCTCCTTTTTCATTTTACTAATACAAGATATCAATACATATTATGAAAAAAAATCAGATGACATGATAATTATTGTATTTGAATTCTAAAAGTTAGGATAAGTATCTAAATTTCTAACCAACATAATTAAGTTGACATTTTGGTGTAGGTATCTGATGGGTAATATCTGATGTAGTTAATAAATTTTAACGTATTAAGTCTATTGTTACAGTGAATCGTAGCATACTTATGAAAAAGAGTTCGGGTTAAGTAGTAATTTTTTTAGAATTTATAAATATTTTAGGAAAACAAGTAAAAAATATATACATGAATAAATATACGAGATTTATAATATATGGTTTAGTAGGTTGGTGTGCAGAGATTATATGGAATGGTGTTCGTTCATTAATTGCAGGAAATCTAATATTGGTAGGATGGACATCTATGTGGATGTTCCCTATCTATGGACTTATGATTTTTTTAGAGCCTATTCATAATAGAATAAGAAAATTCCCTTTAATCATTAGGGGAGGTATATACACAGTATTAGTATTTTTAGTAGAATTTCTCACTGGATTAATTCTAAGTGGTATATTAGGAGCATGTCCATGGGATTATGCAGGTAGTTCGCTTTCAGTTTGTGGGGTAATAAGGCTGGATTTCGCACCTGTTTGGTTTATCGGTGGATTATTATTTGAAAAACTTCATGATATTTTGAAGTCTATTAATTTTAAGAAGGATACAGTCTCATAAAAGCTACTAATTGTGGCTTTTTTATTTTGTCCTTATCTTTCAATTTATATATTTGATATTTGCTTAGAAAAGTGATTATGATGAGAACACTTATTGATAGTTATTTATACAATTAATTTATTGTATAGATATTATCTATAGGTTAACTGTAATCCATTAAAAAACAAAATTTGTAATATGAAGGTCTATATTATAAAATGTAGCATGGTGAAATGTAAATACTAAATATTTTTAATTAATTGAATTAATACTCAAAGAGGCGGGAAAAGTGATGTTTGAAATAATAAAACCAGATGAAATGACTCCTAAAGAGAGGATGGATGCATTTGCTGAAGGAAAAGATATTGATAGAATTCCTTGTAGTCCATTTTTAGGAGAAAGTTGTGCTCCTATTTTTGGTCATTCAATTGCAGCGCATAATCATTCAATACAAGCAATAATAGATACAGCTATTGGAAGCTTTCAAATGTTCAGACCTGATAGTATTGGTATAGGACCTGGATTACAAGGTATACCAGAGGCAATGGGATGTGAAATTGGTTTTCCAGAAAACAATACACCATTTATTAGTAAAATAGCTATCAAGGATTATAGTGAGATTGAGAAGTTAAGACCAATAGACCCATATAAGGATGGGAGGATTTCCTATTTTCTTGAAGGGCTTAAAACAACTAATGAAAGAATAGGAAATGAAGTGTACGTAGGAAGTTCCATGGGAGGTCCTTTTACTACTGCAGCATTTTTAAGAGGAACAGAAAATTTCTTAAAGGATATGAGTAAAAATCCAGAAATGGCACATCGTCTTCTTGAAATTTCAACTGAGAGTGTTATAAGATACATTGATGCTGTATGTGATTTGGGGTTAAGTGTCAGTATAGCAGAGCCTATTGCATCATGTACTATGATTAGTGCTAAGAGATTTAGAGAATTCGTTAAGCCTTATTTAAAAAAGTGTATGGATAGAATTATTCAAAGAAGAGGAAGCGGAACTACATTACATATTTGTGGTAGAACAAAGAAAATATGGGCTGATATGGTGGATATAGGTATAGGAAATTTAAGCTTAGATAATATTGACGATATAGGTGAGCTAAAAGAGCAATTTGGAGATAAAGTTTGTTTAATAGGAAATGTAGATCCAGTTGAAATAATAATGAGAGGGTCAAGGGAAGAAATATATGCTGCAGCCAAGGAATGTATAAGAAAAGCACATGATAATCCTAAAGGATATGTATTAAGTACTGGATGTGATGTGCCTATTGGAACTGATCCAGATAAAATAATAGCGCTTATGGATGCGGCAAGAATATACGGTAGATGGCCTATAAATGTCGATAAATTGAAATAAGTTCATAATTTTAATAAAATAATTACTCAAAATATAAATGGGAAGGTAGTAAAATGGAAGATTTAAAAGAAAAATTATTACAACAATTATCAGATGCTGTTGTTGATATGGATGAAGACAAAACAGTAGAAATTGCAAATAAATTTATAAAAAATAATTTTGATGCATATGAAGGAATCGATAAGGGATTAGCTGACGGAATGAAAAGAGCTGGACAGTTATATGAAGAGGAAGAATATTATATTCCAGAACTTCTAATGTGTTCCGATGCTATGTATTCTGGATTAGATATACTTAAACCACATTTAAAGACAGATAAAAGTCAAAAAAAACATAAGGTAGTTATAGGTGTTGTTGAAGGAGATACCCACGATATAGGAAAAAATTTAGTTAAAATTATGATGGAGACAGAAGGCTTTGAAGTAGTTGATCTAGGTAGAGATATTCCCCCTAAAGATTTTGTAGAAAAGGCTAAAGAAATTGATGCTGATATTATATGTTTATCTACGCTTATGACAACAACAATGTATGGTATGGAAGAGGTTATTGAAATATTAGAAGAAGAAAATATAAGAGATAAATTCAAGGTAATGGTTGGTGGAGGCCCTATTTCTAACAGCTTTGCTGAAAGAATAGGAGCAGATGCGTATACTACTGATGCTTCTAAAGCCGCTAAACGTGCTAAAGAGTTAGCTAAAGAATTACATGCATGCTAATTATTCAAAAAAGAGGTGGTACTGTGATTACACCAAAAGAAAGATTATTTAAAGTATTAAAAGGTAAAGAAGTAGATCGTCCGCCATGTATATGCCCTGGAGGGATGATGAATATGATAGTAGAGGATGTAATGGAGATAACAGAAAGTAAATGGCCCGAAGCACATAGTGATGCACAATTAATGGTAGATTTAACAGCAGGAATATATGAAAATGGTGGATTTGAGAATTTTGGAGTTCCATTTTGTATGACTGTAGAAGCTGAGTCTATGGGAGCGTCAGTGTTTATGGGAACTAAAGTTAATGAACCTAGAGTTACTGAGTATCCTATGAAATCAGTTTCAGAATGGAAAAATTTAAAAAATATAGACGTGAATGAAGGCAGAGCTAAAGTAGTTATAGATGCTATAAAAATATTAAAAGAAAGAAATTCAGATGTTCCTTTAGTAGCAAATTTAACAGGTCCTGTGAGCTTGGCGTCTTCATTAATGGAACCTATGGATTATTATAAAGAGTTAAGAAAAAAGCCAAAGGAAACTCATGAATTTATGGACTTTGTTACAGAAAATCTTATTGCTTTTGGTAAAGCACAATTAGAAGCAGGAGCAGATGTTTTAACTATTTCAGATCCTAGTGGAACAGGAGAAATTCTAGGACCTAAAATGTTTAGAGAGTTTGCTGTTCCTTATTTAAACAAAATTATTAATTCTTTAAAAGAGTATTCTGAAATTGGAATTATTATTCATATTTGTGGAAGACTAAAAAGTATTTATAAAGAGTTAAATGAGCTAGAGAGTGATGCTATAAGTTTTGATTCTATTACTAGTGCTTCACAAGTGGTAGAGAATGTACCAAATAAAGTTATAATGGGTAATGTAAGTACTCTAGCACTAGAAAACAATACTGCTCAAAGCTTAAAAAATATTTCAAAAACATGCTTAGATAATGGAATAAATATTTTATCTCCAGCTTGTGGAATAGGACCAAGAACTTCACTTGAAAATATTCAAAGTTTAGTTGAAGCAGCAAAAGAATATACACAAAGTATAGATGTGGGGAAATAAGGTTATGAGTTATTTAAAAATTATTTCTAAGGATAAAAAAATTGAATTTAAAGTGGGAGATACACTTTTAAATATATTACAAGATAATGGTATTCTTGCGGAAAGTCCATGTGGAGGAAACGGAACATGTGGAAAATGTAAAATTAAAATTATTGAAGGGTCAATAAATGAACCAACAGAGGAAGAGGTTAAGCATCTTTATAAAGAAGAATTAGAAGGAGATATTCGTTTAAGCTGTTTAGTAATACCCACAGGGGATTTAACTGTAGAATTATTAAATACTAAGGATGTTAAACATAAAATATTAGCAGAGGGGTATATGCCTGAGTTTGATATCAATCCTGTGATTAATAAGAGAGTACATAAACTTACTAAGCCTACTTTGGAAAAGAATTTCTCTTATGAGGAGCTTTTAGAAGAAGCTCTTGAAATAGCAATATATGAAGATGATCATATGTTATTAAGGAGTTTACCAGAGATTTTTGAAAATCAAGAAGTTACAGCTATCTATGCTGGGGAAAAGTTTATTGGAGTTGAAGCAGGGGACACCAGTTGTGAGTTATATGGAATAGCTGTTGATATTGGCACCACTACTGTTGTAGCATCTTTAGTTGATTTAAATAGTGGAAAAGAAATATCTTCTGAAAGTGAGATTAATCCTCAAAAAGAATATGGTCTTGATGTATTATCACGTATTGATTTTACTAGAACAAAAGCTAATGGATTAGAGTTATTACAAAACTCAATTATTGATTGTTTAAATAACTTAACTTCTGAATTATGTAGCAAAAACAGTATAAATATTAATAACATTTATGAAATGACTATTGCTGCTAATGCCACTATGATGCATTTACTTTTAGGTGTTAATACAAATTCAATAGGCAAGTCACCATATTCAACTGTTTTTTCAAGACAGAAAAAACTTTTAGCATCATCAATAGGTATTAAATTATCACTTTTTGCTAGAGTATATTGTTTGCCAGGAGTATCTAGTTATATTGGTGCGGATATTGTTGCGGGATCAGTAGTTTCTGAACTAGATAAGACTGATAAGAATGTTCTATTTATTGATATAGGAACAAATGGAGAAATTGTTTTATCAAAGGGTGGAGAATTATCATCTTGCTCTTGCGCTGCTGGACCAGCTTTAGAAGGAATGAATATAAGCTGTGGTATGAGGGCTGCAGAAGGGGCTATTGAAGGTATAAAAATTAATGAAGATGGAATAAGACTAAAGGTAATTGGAAATAAAGAGCCTGTTGGAATTTGTGGAAGTGGAATTTTAGAAGGTATATCAGAGATAGTAAGAGCTAAGCTTGTTGGAAAAACAGGACGTTTAAAGAAGAAATCTGATATAGAAGAGAATGATCAATTACAGTACTTAAGTAAATATTTGATTGAAGAAGATAGAAAAAGAAAAATATGCATTTCATCAGAAACAAAAGAAATTTCAATAACTCAAGGAGATATTCGTCAAGTGCAGTTAACTAAAGGAGCTATATTATCAGGGTTTTATGCATTATTAGATTTATTGGAAATAGATATGATGGATTTAAATGAAGTAATTATTGCAGGGCAGTTCGGAAAACATCTAAGTGTGGATAGCTTAGTTGGGAGTGGTATTATTCCAGCAGATTTAAGAGGGAAGATTAGATATATTGGTAATTCATCTAAATCAGGTGCCTTAATGTGTTTACTCTCTAAAGAGGTTCGAGAAGATATGGAGAAGGTAGCTAAGAAAATACAATACTTTGAATTATCTACTAAAGAAGGATACGACAAGTTATTTACTAAATGTTTAAATTTTAATTAAGGTATATAAAGAAGAACAAAAGTACATGTAAGATGATTAGTTTATTTTTGGAATATACCTAAGGTAAATAAATAATGTGGTGGTGGCAAATATGACTAAAGTAGATATTATTTCAGGCTTTCTGGGAGCAGGCAAGACAACTTTAATAAGGAAGCTTTTAAAAGCTCATGAAGATGAAAAGGTTGTATTAATAGAGAATGAATTTGGTGAAATTGGAATAGACGGTGAAATTGTTGAGAGAGAGGGATTTCAGGTTCTTGAGCTTTCAACTGGATGCATATGCTGCAGTATGAAGATAGACTTTTTTAACACAATCACAACTGTTATTGAACAGCTAAAACCTGAGCGTATAATTATAGAGCCAACAGGAATAGGATTATTAAGTGAAATAATTGATATAGTAAATAAACAAGAACTAAAAGGGAAGTGCTCTGTAAATTCTCTTATAACTGTAATTGACAGTATTAATTATCTTGAGCAACTCGATGGATTTGGAGATTTTTTTGAAGATCAGATAACAAATGCATCCATTTTGATATTGAGTAAAACTCAATTTGTAAATGATGATGAAATAAAAAATAGTATTAGTTCTTTAAGAGAGTTAAATAAAAAAGCTTTTATTGTCAAAGATAATTGGGATAACTTATCACATCAAGATTTTAAAGAGTTCTTAAATGGTGATTTAATGCTTGATTTAGATGAAATATTACATTTAGAAAATCAGCATAATTTGAAGAAGGGAATAGATAATGTTTCACTAGAAAGTGAAAGGGAATTCACAGAGGAAGAATTAGAGAAAATATTGATTAAGTTAAAGAATTCATTGTATGGCAAGGTGTTAAGGGGAAAAGGTTTTTTAAAAGGAGCTGAACAGGATTTAGAATTTAATTATGTGAATGGTCAGTACGTAATTGAAGATAGTGAAATAGAGGGTAATGGTAGAATGTGCATTATTGGCAAAGACTTAGATAAAAGTAGAATAAAGCTTCTATTTAAAAATCGTCTTGGAAAAGTTAAAAGGTGGAAATAGCATGGACATTAAAGTAGAGTTTAAATGTACTAGTGATAACCTAGAACAAATACCTCAATGTATTATAGATAATTCTGATTTAAAGTTCCCAAAAGCTCATACAAATAAAGAGGATATGAGTAGATTGGCTCAAGAATTAAAGAAGTATAAAAATGATACTATATGCAGAGTTCCCTTCTGTGTAACTGTGGAAGCCGAGGCTATGGGAGCTAATATAAAGCTTGGAGATGAAAAAAATGGTCCAAGAGTTAGTGAATATGCATTTAATAGTATTGAAGAATTAAGTAACTTAGAGGAAATTGATTTAAGTAAAGGAAGAGTAAAAGAGGTATTAAATTCAGTTCAATACCTAAGTAATGAGAATGAGGTAGTAGCTTTAAATGTGGAAGGTCCCTTTACAATAATATCTTCACTGATTGAATCTAGACTTTTTTATAAAGCTATAAGGAAAAATAGGGATATAGTTGATAAGTTTATTAAAGTTATTGAAGATAGTATTGTTAAGTATGTATTAGAGGGTATAAAAAGAGGGGCAAAGATAATATCCTATGGAGATCCAGTAGGTGCATTGGATATTGTAGGACCAAAGATTTATAAAGAGATAAGTGGAAGAAGTACATATAATATTTTAAAAAGATTAGAAGAACATTTAGATAATAGTATAATTCATCTTTGTGGAAAAACTTCTACGGCTTTTCAGCAAATTGGTTTGAGTAAGGCAGAAGCTATAGAATATGATGAAAATATTACATACGGTGAGGCAATATGTGATTTAGTAAAAAACAACAAAGATATAAAAATCATTGGTCACAGCTGTATTAAAAGAACTCCTTTAAAATTTGAAAATCTAATTGTGTGGACTTTAAAATTAAACTAATAAAACCCAATCTTTTATGAAGTTTTCATAAAAGATTGGGTTTTATTTTAATGATGACAAATTGATTACACCTTTATTTTTTTAAATAATAGGTGGATTTTTTATGTTATGAACATATTATATTGTAATTAATAATTAAAACATATGGAGGCAATATGCACTTAAAAGGTAGTAAAACTGAAAAAAATCTTTTAAAAACATTTGCAGGTGAATCAAGAGCTAGAAATAAGTACACATTTTATGCAAAAAAAGCAAAAGATGAGGGATATGAATATATAGCGTCTATTTTTGAAGAAACTGGTGAGAATGAAAAAGCGCATGCTAGAGAGGTATTTAATAGATATTTAAAACTAGTTGGTAGTACTGAGGATAATTTGAAAGATGCTGCAGAAGGAGAAGCTTTCGAAAGTTCAAAATTATATAAACAATTTGAAGAAGAAGCAAGGAGAGAATGTTTTTATGAGATTGCTGATTTTTATAAGGAACTCCAAGAAGTAGAGGAAACTCATAATCAAAGGTATATGGACATATTAAGAAATCTGGAGCAAGGTAAGATGTTTAAAAGAGATAAGGAAGTAGAATGGCAGTGTATGAATTGTGGATATATTCATACAGGCAAGGAGGCTCCAAAACAATGTCCACTATGTAAGTATCAACAATCTTATTTTAAAATCAAATGTGAGGATTATAAGTAGGGGTGAGGAGATGATAATAAGATATCCTGAGTGTTTATCAAAAAAACTAGAAGTAGATGTGAAATCAAGAGGTAAAGAGTGTGACAAATGTTATAGAGAAATATTAGAAGAACTAGATGAGGAATATGTATTAAATCTAATATCTAAAAATAAAGTAGACAGTAGTTATTATAGAAAAATATTGAATGATATAGATAAAGAATTTATTGAAGAAATCATTTGAAGCTTTTACATGTATACCAGCTATTGTATTTATTAATAGAAGGGTGTGATTGTATAGAAAATCAAAATAATACATTGGTTAAATATTGTGTTAATATGTAAATGTAAACACTATTTATAAGTTTAAATTTATATTTTTAATTTGTTTTACAAGTTTTTCTTAGTTAATAAATTTTAGCAGAAGCTATTAATCAGTTTAATATGGCTTCTGCTATTATCGTATAGAATAATATTTTAGAGGTGAATAAAAATGAAGCAATTACCAAAGATGTTTGATGAGTTTAGTGAGGCTAGAAGAAATGGCTTTATAAAAGTTAAAGAGTTAAAAGAAGAGGGGAAAAATGTAGTAGGAATATTTTGTACATTTACTCCGGTAGAACTTATATATTCTGCAGGTGCTGTTGCCGTTTCATTATGTGGCGTTAGTGAAGAAACTATACCAGATGGGGAAGCACATCTTCCTAAGAATTTATGTCCACTTATAAAATCTAGTTATGGTTTTGCATTAACAGATAAATGTCCTTATACATATTTTTCAGATTTAATTGTGGGAGAAACTACATGTGATGGTAAGAAAAAAATGTTTGAGTATTTGGGAAAAATAAAGCCTACACATGTTATGCAGCTTCCACAAAATACTGAAAGAGATCATGCATATATGGTGTGGAAAAATGAAATGCTGTTTTTAAAAAATAAATTAGAAAAACAATTTAATGTTGAAATTACTGAAGAAAAACTGAAAGAAGCAATAAAAAAGAGAAATGAAGAAAGAAAACTATTACATGAGTTTTATTCATTAGGTAAATTATGTCCACCTGCAGTAACTGGATATGAAATGCAAAAGGTTTTAGAAGGAACATCTTATACTCTTGATAAAGAGGAACAAAATAAAAAAATCAGAGAAATGATTGATAAAATTAAAGCTGATTATGAAAATGGTGAGAGAAAAGTATCAGAAAAGGCTCCAAGAATATTAATAACAGGGTGTCCTCTTGGGGGAGTAACTGAAAAAATTATTAAAACAGTGGAAGATAGTGGAGCTGTAATAGTATGTTATGAGAATTGTTCAGGGGTTAAAGAAAAGAGTCGATTGGTAGATGAGACAATTGACCCATATGATGCATTAACGGATAAATATATAAATATAGGATGTTCCGTTATGTCTCCAAATGATAATAGAGTTAATATGTTAGATGAGCTAATAGAAGAGTATAAGATTGATGGTGTAATTGATGTAATATTACAAGCATGCCATACATTTAATGTGGAAACTCATAGAATTAAAGAGTATGTATCTAAAGAAAAGAAAGTACCATATATGAGTATTGAAACTGATTATTCTCAAACAGATATTGGCCAAATTAAAACTCGTATTGAAGCATTTATAGAAATGTTTTAAGTTATAAGGAGTTTTAAGTCTTAATTTCTAATAATTACCTATGATTAAAACTCTCACTTCTAAATAAAAAGTGAGGGTTTTAATTAGTTTGAGAGAGTAATACTAATGATTTAAACCAAGTCCTTTAGCAACTCTACGTCCAAAGTCTTGATCTGCTTTTAGGAAGTTATTAAGCATTCTATATTGAATATCTTTTTTAGCATATCCAAGAGCATCTACTATATTTGATACGAGGTGATCACGTTGAGTTTTTGATAGTGAGCGATAGCGTTCGCCAGCCTGTTCATAGTCATTTGTTTTTTCTATCTCTCTTCTTTTGATAGTTCCTTCTGCTTTTACTTTCTCTGGCTTTCCGCTGAAAGGTACAGGATGAGGATTACCATTATTCAGAGAATTGGGATTATAGTTAGTTGTTCCTTTATTAGGAAGATACTGAGCGGGGCCATCTTGCATGTTGTTGTTTATTGGAACTATGGGACGGTTTATTGGTAGCTGAAGGAAGTTCTTTCCTAGCCTATGCATATGTGTATCAGTATATGAGAATAACCTTCCTTGAAGGAGTTTATCATTTGTAAATCCAATTCCAGGAACTATTGCAGAAGGGGCGAATGCAACCTGTTCAACTTCTGCAAAAAAGTTCTGTGGATTTCTGTTAAGGGTCATCATACCAACAGGCATTAATGGAAATTTCTTTTCAGGCCATGTTTTTGTGGCATCAAGAGGATCAAAATCTAAATCATCTTCATCCTCATCTATCATCTGAACACGTAATTCATAGTCCACTGTTTTACCCTTTGCAAGGGTATCAAATAGATCTCTACTTGCAATATCTGGGTCAATACCTGCAAGTTTTTCCGCTTCAAATCTATCTATAGTTTTTTCACCAGCCATAGGTATCCAGTGATATTTAATAAGCTTGCTTTCTCCTTCGAAATTTATCCATTTATATGTGTTCACACCAGCACCTTTCATAGTTCGATAGCTTTTAATTGTTCCAAGGTCAGAAAATAACCATGTAATCATATGGGTAGCTTCAGGTGTTAAAGAGATGTAATCCCAGAAACGGTTGTTTTTAGCCGAATCTCCAGGTATATTTGAGATAGGATCAGGTTTAAGAGCGTGTATAAGATCAGGGAATTTAATGGCATCTCTTATGAAGAATATAGGAAGATTGTTACCAACTATGTCATAGTTACCATCTTCGGTGTAGAATTTAACAGCAAATCCTCTAACATCTCTAACTGTATCAGCAACCCCTTTAGATCCTATTACAACTGAAAAACGGACAAATACAGGGGTTTCTTTAGTTGGATTATTTAAAAATTTTGCCATGGTGTATTTAGACATATCTTTGTAGACTTTGAAGAAACCATGAGCGCCTGCTCCTTTAGCATGTACAACTCTTTCTGGTATTCTTTCCCTATCAAAATGAGCTAGTTTCTCTAAGAATATGTGATCTTGTAGGAGTGTTGGACCATCCCTTCCCACTGTGAGGGAGTTCTGATTATCTGTTATGGGAGCCCCTTGATTGGTAGTTAAATGTTGATTTTTCATTATATAACTCCTTTATATTGATACAATTTATTTCTCATTAATTTTTTATATTAATATATATGCTAGCTTTTTTATAAAAATTAAGAAATATTATAGTGTATATTTTTTTCAGACATTTAGGATGGAAAATAACTTATGAAATATAACATTAAAGCATAAGCGTAGATAATAAGTGGGATAAATGGTAAAATTTTAATGAGAGTTAAGTTATAAGGGGGAAAAAATATTGAACTTAAGTTTTAAAGATAAAGTATCAGATGGATTCAGAATTTTATGCTATTACGGATTAATAATGTTTATGGTATTTTTACTTTCAGGCTTAAACTTTTCTTTAAATGGATGGGTGATGAATGGAGTTGTACTTGCAGGATATATGTGGGCAGATATTACTTTATTAAAGAATGAGTTAATAGGTATCATAGGTATCTTTTTAGGAAAAGTAATGAATATATTATTATTTGTTTTATATTTTGCAACAAAATTTCATTCTTTTAAATCTATATTAGAATGGAGAGGAATTCTCTTTGCTATATTCAGTTCTGCTATACTAATACTCATGTATTGGAGAATTAATAAAAAGGAAGAAAATAAGAATGTGGTATTAGTGTTACTATCCTTCTTTTTAGGAGTAGTATTATATGGTTATGTTGGGTTAAGGTGTGATTTCAATAATCATATTAAAGATGAAATCTTTAACTTGGGTATGGAAGTACAGAAGGTAGAAAGAATGCTAAAAGATGAAGCTGATTTAGACGAGATTACATCAGCATTAAATAATATTGATTTTAAAGTTTTAGATAGAATAGATAGGTATTACTTGGATGGTAATAATTATCCATTCAAAAAAAATCCAATGCTCACTACTGTAATGAGTAGATTATATTATAATAATCCTTATAATAGTGGATGGGAAAATAGAGAGTTTTTGAAAATTATATGTAGTAGGTATAAAAATAATATATGGAAATTTTATGATGAAGAAGAGTTTACGCCAAGAAAGGTTAGGACTTTTTTTAAAGAACAAGATAAATATACTTGGGTCTATCCAAAAGATGTTAAACCTGGTGTGCATAACTTAATCTATGAGTGGTCAAAAGAGGATTATTATGAGGTATATAAAGAACTAATGTTAATTGCTCTAGCTTCAGTAGATTTTACAAAATTAGAAGAGGTTGAAAAAATACGTGGAAAGTTGGATTTATATGAGGAGATTGTTAACTTTAATAATTATGACAGTTATATAATGTGGTGCGTTTACAATGGATATAAAAATTCTTATGGTGAGAACAAGGAAGAGATAGAGAAAGGGTTAATTCATTTATATTCAAAAGAAAAGTGTAAAGAGTTAATGGATCAGATAGCAGATCATAATGAGGAGTTTAAAGAACTTCTGGACAAGTTTGAAAGGGGAAGAAAATAGTGAAGTTTAATATAAGAGATGAAGTAAGAAGTTTAATTGAGATATTAATGCACTATGGAATTATGATCATCATTGTTTTTTTACTTTCAAGGTTAGGGGCTTCTCCAGAAGGTTGGTTGATGAATATACTGCTTTTGATGGGCTATATGTGGATAGATATATACTTATTAAATAAAAATCTGATAGATAAGAAAGAGATAATTTTTGCTAAATGTATTAATGTTATAGTTTTATTAGTAATAAGTAATTACTGCTATGGATTCCATGTGTTTTTAACCTTGGGAATTTCAATAGTAATAACACTGTTATACTGGATTATTACTAAAAAAGATAACACTATAAACTGGCTTGTAATAATAGTTTTATTAATTTTAGGTATAGTAGCTCATGGGTATATTGAATTAAGTAGAGATAGAAATAATAGTTTGAGAGATAGTTTAGAATACTATGCTAATGAGATAAATAAAATCTCAGAAAGGATGGAAAATGAAGATTCCTATTATGAAGATGCCTTAAATGATATTGCATATTTAGAATGGTTTTATTTCTATAAAATTCAGGAGAATGTTATCAATGGAAGAGGAGCCGCAAGTAGTAATAACTCAAGTATTACCCCAATGGTAATTTTAGAGGTTAAAAATGATAGGAACCCTAATAGAGAAATTTTGAGAGTTGTTTGTAATAGATTTTTGATGAAAGTATCTATATTACTTCAAGATAAAAATATAACACGAAGAGAGGCAAGGCAATTCTTCAAAGAGCAGGATAGAAAAGCTTATTTATATCCAAGTGCTAAAGGGGAGGACTTTAATGGAATTTTCTATAAATGGATAAAAGAATATGATAATAGTAGGGATGAAGATTACAAGCAAATTCACTATGATCAGAATACAAGCTTAGAACTTCCACTTTTGATGATGGGTGAGTTGGATTTTGAGAAACTAGAAGAACTAGAGAAAGATAGGGGAAAGATAAAGTTAGATGAGATAATATCTAAATTTGACCAGTATGATTGGATGATTCTAGAAAGTATTTTCAATGCATATAAGAATTCTAAGGGGGATCATAAACAGGAGATAGAGAATGGATTAATGGATGTATATTATAAAGGAGATTATAGAGAACTTATGATTGAGATGGCTAAACATGATGAGGACTTTAAGGACCTTGTAGAGCTGTTTCGAGGAAATTACATGGATTAACACAAAAAACTGGTGAATTATTGTATAATAGTGTAAGAAAGGAGTGGATATATTGGTAAATACATATGATGTTATGAATTTACGGCCAGGGGATTGTTTTTATATCGGAAGCTATCAATATGATGTAATTGGAGTTACAACATTTTCTGATAAGGGATCCACTTGGAATGAGTACAAGGTAAGAAAATATAATGGAGATATTGAATGGCTTTCAGCTGAAGAGGGTGGAGCATTTCTAACTATCAGCAGAGAGGTTATGACAACAGTATACCATGGTGAAGATACAATTACTTTTGATGGTACAACTTTCATTATGCAGGAGAGAGGGACAGCAAGGGTAGTATCTGCTAGTGGTGATGTTGACGTTGATATCAATGAAGAGGTACAATATTTCGAATATGAGAGCCAGGATGGTGGAACATATTTCTCAATTGAAAACTGGGATGGGGAAGTTGAAAACAGCATTGCCTATGAGGTTTCAGCAGAAGATATGTCTATCAATAAAGGAAGTCATTCAAGTGGAGCTTATGGAAATAATCAATACGGATCGCAGAAAAGTTACAGTAAAGGAAAAGGAATGAAGTGGGGAATAATAGCTGGAGTTTTATTAGTTATATTTCTTATAAATATGGGTATGAAATCTGCTCCTAAAGTATTTGGAAATAATGTTAGCGATTATCTTAAGAAAGATTCAAATTTCAAGTATACCACATCTATTACAGGAGAATTTAAAAGTTCCTCAAAAGCAAATGTATATGAGACATCACTTTCTATCAAAGGTGCTGCTAAGAAGATAATTGATAACACAAGACCACAGGAATATAGTGAGCTTAATAATAATGAGAATATATCTATTCTTTATGATGATTATTATGTGTTTGTTTATGAAGGAGAAAAGGATAAGACTTATGTTCAAATATCTTCAAGAGAATACGCATACAGATCTAGAAATACTTTATATAGAAGTAGATATAGTAGAAATAACTCATTTTTCAGGGATTATTACTTCTATAGAGCTTTAACTAGGGATAGTAGAAGATATTCAGGTAATAACTATTATTCTACTTATAGGCCTTCAAGTGGTTCAAGCTATTATACAGGAACATACGGATCTGGAAGTGACTATAAAGGTAGAAGCACTAAAACCACAAGCAGTGGAAGCTATAGCACTAAAAGCTCAACTAGTGGAAGTGATAGCACTAAAAGTAAGAGCAGTGGAAGCACAAGCACTAAAAGTACAGGCACAAAAAGTATAACCAGTGGAAGCGATAGCAGTGGTAGTTATAACAATGGGAGTACAAGTAGCGGAAGTTCTAGTAGTGGAGGAAGCAGTGTGAGAAAGTCTTCCACAACTACTAGAAAGAGCATAGGCGGCGGAACTAGCTTTGGTAAATAATTTATAGGGAGTGAGTTAAATGGATTTAGGTAATATTTTGAACACAGCAATGTATGGATTAATAGGTTTATTATTGATGATGTTTGGATACAAGTTTTTTGATATGGTGACACCATTCAAATTTGCTGATGAAATAAAGGAAAAGAATGCGGCTGTTGGAGCTATGATTGGTGGAATATTCATAGCGGTGGCGATTATTGTAACAGCTGTTATAAGATAAATTAAGGAGATGATTAGAGAATGTTAATGGATGTTTTATCAATAGTAGTATACTTTGCTTTAGGAATGTTATTATGTTTGGTTGGATATAAAATGTTTGATGTAATAACACCTTTTGATCTACAGAAGGAACTTGATGATCATAATTTAGGAGCTGGATTCGCAATAGCAGGTATGTTCATAGGTATAGCAATAATCATTGGTGGAGTTATCTTACCGTAGGAACAAATAAAAAAGTAGAAAATAGGAGTTAATATAGAATAGGATGATATTATGAACGAGAAAAAACTTGAGATTAAACCCCTTATAATATCAATATTTATCATAAGTATATGTAGTATTGTTTATGAGTTGATAATTGCAGGGACAAGCACCTATCTTTTAGGGAATAGTATAAAACAGTTCTCTATTACTATAGGACTATACATGAGTGCTATGGGTGTTGGGTCTTATCTTTCAAAGTATATAAAGAAGAATTTATTCGATTTTTTCATAACAATAGAATTATCAATAGGGTTCATTGGAGGGTTGAGTGCTCTGATCCTTTTCGTAACCTATGCGAAAACGGATTTTTATGTGCCCATGATGTATCTTATAATCATTATTATAGGGATTTTTGTTGGACTTGAGATACCCATTCTTACAAGGATGATTGAAAAATACAATAAGGATCTTAGAGTAACACTAGCAAATGTATTAAGTTTCGATTATATTGGAGGGTTAATAGGATCAGTGGGATTTCCTATGATTCTTTATCCACACCTAGGTTTGATAAGGACTAGTTTCTTGATGGGAGCCCTTAATATAGCAGTGGCTGGAATGATCTTATTCCGATACAAGGAATTTATCACTAAGGTGAAATTTTTTAAAGGATTATTTGGAGTATTTATGGTTGTTACTATTTTTGGGCTTGTAACTGGAGATATAACTGCAGATAACATAGAGAAACAGCTATATAGGGATCAGATTATTTTTAAGACTCAAACTCAATATCAGAAGATAGTTATGACACGTCATAAGGACGATATAAGAGTATTCCTAGATGGTAATATTCAATTTAGCTCTATAGATGAATATAGATATCACGAAGCACTAGTGCATCCTATCATGAGTTCCCTTGAAAAACCAAGAAATGTACTTGTCTTAGGGGGAGGAGATGGATTAGCTCTTAGGGAGATATTTAAGTATCCATCGGTAAAGAAGATAGATCTTGTTGATATAGATCAAGAGATGGTTGAATTTTGTAGGGATAATGAGCTTATAAAAGAGATTAATAAAGGATCACTAGAGGATGCACGAGTGAGTTTGCATTATGAAGATGCATTCAAATTTTTAGAGAAATCTGAAGAGGTGTATGATGCAGTTATAGTGGATCTTCCAGATCCTAATAATGAGAGTTTAAATAAATTATATACCGATGTGTTTTATAGACTTATTGGTAATCATTTATCATCACAAGGAAAATTTGTTGTTCAGTCAACAAGTCCATATTATGCAACTAAGGCATTCTGGTGTATAAATAAAACTATAACTGAAGAGGAATTTAAGGTGATACCTTATCATCTTGAGGTACCCTCATTTGGTGATTGGGGATTCCAGTTGGCATCAAAGGAGGATTTCAATCTTAAATCTATAGACATAAAGGTTCATACAGAATACCTAATTGATAGTAGCATAGGAAAGATGATGGTATTTGGAAAAGATGAGATTGTAGATATGATGAGTATTGAAAGTAATAAAATATTCAGACCAATACTTCTAACGTATTATGAAGAAGCTGAGAGTAAATATTAGAAACACAGTTTACAGTTGTTAACTGTAAACTTCTTTTAAGTGCATTCGGAGCATGCTTTATTCTTCTTAAGGATTTTATACTTAGTTGGGAAAAACACAAATATATGATAAAATAAGGTATCGACGTCCTATATAAATTATTGCCCCGCTAAGCAATATATTATAAGGGAGAAGATAAAAATGATATATGAATTAAAGAGAGAAGAATTTTCAAATGTATTACCTTTATGTGTAGGAGAAAAATGCAATCTTGAGATTATTTCAATCCTTCAAGGAAATAACTATGGATGGGTTTTTGGGGATAATCCTAAAAAGCCTAAAAGTGCTGTGATATGGTCAAGAGCAGAAGGGTTCTATTTCATAGGGGAGTGTAACAACCATGATTTTAATGAATTCCTTGGAGAATTATTGGAGAAGAACATAAAGCCAAGAGCATTGGAACTAGGTATGAAGAGTTTTGAGTATAGCTTTGTTGAGCCTGGATGGGAAGAGTCTTTAAAAAGAGTTTTTGAATATAAAAACTTGAAGAATGACTATCAAAGGGTATACAAGCTTTATAGTTTTGATGAAGAAAAGCTTGCTCCTTATGATATAGAAGAGGGGTTTGAAATCAGGGAAGTAACACAAGCTATTTTTAAAGAGACACTAAATAACTTAGAATTTATCGAGAATGACATCTTACAATATTGGGGATGTAAAGATAAATTTTTTGAGATTGGTAAAGGGTACTGTGTCGTAAAAAATAATCACATAGTGAGTATTTGTATGATGAGTAATCTGAGCGACAAAGAAGCTCAGGCTCATATTGAAACTTTACCAGAGTTTAGAAAAAAAGGTTTTGCTAAGAGGATGCTTATTGAATATCTGAAACACTGCAGGAAAAATGATTTGACCCCTTATTGGGATTGTACCGATGATAATATTGGTTCATACAGTACAGCAAAATCATTAGGCTATGATCTTGCGTTCAAGTATCCGTTATACTGGGCAAAGTTCTAAGGTAATTAAGAAACTATAAAAGGTGTGGAGTATTAAACTTCATACCTTTTATGCGCGTAAAATGGTATTATTTGTCGAGACTATATATGTGTATTAATGTATAATTATTGATAGAAATAAATAAGTTTAATATAGAAACATTAAGGAGGAGTAATATGTTGAAGGTCATCACTGTATGTGGATTTGGACTAGGAAGCAGCATGATTTTAAGAATGAGTGTTGAGAAGGTATTAAAGAAGCATGGTATAGATGGGGATGTTGAATCTTGTGACATAACTACGGCTTCAAGTATGGAGTGTGATGTTATATTCACGTCAAAGGAGTTCTATGAAGAACTAGGGAATAAGGTTAAGGTTCCAGTTTTTAGAGTGAATAATTTTCTTAAAGGGGAAGAAATTGAAGAAGGTTTTAAATCAATTAAGATTATTTAGAATTAAACATTTTTAGTTTGGAGTGGATTATATGAGTTTATTAAATTTTATTGTGGAGAATATTTTCAAGAGCCCTCATTTGTTTTTAGGGCTAATTGCTTTTATTGGGTTGATAATTCAGAGAAAAAGCATAAGTGATGTATTAAAAGGGACCTTTAAAACTGTATTAGGGGTATTGATTCTTAACAAAGGAGTTGAGATTATTGCTGGTATCATAAATCCAGCTGCATTAATTTTTACTAAGCTTTATGGAGTAAGTGCTGAGACTACACTGAATCCTATAGGAATAGGTACGTTCACCATAGAGTATGGTTCTGTTATTGGGGGAGTAATGGTACTAGCCTTTTTAATGAACATAATAATTGCAAGATATACTAAGTTTAAGAATGTTTTCTTGACAGGACATATTTTGTATTGGATGGCATTTATATTTGTAGCCGTTGGAGTTGAGAGCAATTTGAGTGGAATATGGCTATTAGTATTTTCTACAGTTATGCTAACTATATATATAGTTATAACACCAGCACTGATAAAACCATTTGTTAAAGAGGTTACAGGTAGTGATGATTTTACCATTGGACATACAACTGTTGGTTTGAGTCTTATAGGTGCTTATATTGGTAAGTGGTTTGGAGATAAGAGTAAGTCAACTGAGGATATAAAGATTCCTAAAGGATTTGAATTTTTGAGAGAGATTGCTATTAGTACAGGATTAGTAATATTTATATTTTATGTTGTTGTTGGGTTTATAGCAGGGACAAGTTTAAGAATAGAGATATTTGGAGAAGTTAATGGTGAGATTGGAAAGTATATAGTATATTCTTTCACTCAAGGGTTCACATTTGGAGCAGGAATAACAATTTTACTTCTTGGAGTTAGGATGATGCTAGGGGAGATAGTTCCAGCATTTAAAGGGATTGCAGATAGGTTTATTCCAGATGCAGTACCAGCACTTGATTGTCCACTAATTTTTCCATACGCACCTAATGCCGTATTGATAGGGTTTATAGTTAGTATGATAGCTAGTGTTATAACAATATCATTACTTGCAGTTAGTGGAAAACTCTCTTTCGCTGTGTTACCACTGACAGTTGCTTGTTTCTTTGATATTGGACCGGCGGCGGTGTTTGGCAATGCAACAGGTGGTAAAAGAGGAGCTATACTAGCCAGTATTATTTGTGGAGTGTTTTTGATAGTATTTGAAGCCATTTCCATACCACTGCTTCAGAATACTGTATCTGATTTTGTTCAAGCTTTTGGAGGAAATGATTTTTCAATTTGGACAATCGTTACTAGATTTATTACCAAGATTTTTGGCATGTAAAGCTTTAAAAGAAGTTGAGAGTGGAGAGTGTAGAGTTGAGAACGGTGGATGGTTCTGACTAAGGTCAGAACCTACATTTTATTTGTAGTAAAACAATAGGGTTTTACTCGTTTCATTTTATATGAAACATTGTACTTTAAATACAATATTTTATATAAAGATAAAATGAGTAAAAGCGTTTTGTCCTAAAGAATAATAAGATATAGTTTCTGCCCTAAAGCAGAAACATCCTACGTTCTCAACTCACCACTTTCAACTTTCAGTTATGTTTTATAAGAGGTAGCCAGTTAATATATATACAATCACCATTACAACATAGGTAGCAGGAAGTAAAATTTTATAGTTTCTATATAGGTCTTTAATTTTAAGATCGAAATATTCCAAGGTCAATACCTGACACATGTGTAATGGGGATATATAGTAGAACATAAATGCAGAGGTATATATGAACATACCATATCTTAATGCAGTTATATAATCAGGTGCCAATGGTATAATCATTGGGAATAAGATTGCAACTGCTGGTTGTACTGATGCCAAAGGATATGATATAACAGCACAACATATCAATAATATAATCTCAAGAGGTATTCCGATATTTATTATACCTTCAATGCTATCATATATTTCTGGAATATCATTAACAACATTCTTAAAGAACATGATTCCAATTATGGATAGTACTATTGATAATTTAATACCTTTTGTGAAACCGCCTATCAATCTCTCTTTTGAGAAGTTCATTTTAATATCAGGTAATATTACTACTAAAAGTAGAGATACTATAATGCCTAAAGCTATATTCATAAAGAGTGGATGATCTCCTAAGGAGTAGCTTACCAATGATATTGAGATAGGGGATGAATACAGAAGTAACATTCCAAAACTCTTAAGCCATTTCCCATCATTATTTGAAGAAACTGATTGTTCTCTAACATTTCTCAGATATGCGATATATCCAACTATCCACATAGAGAGTGCCATTGGTAACTGCATAAGGACAAAGTGACCCATTTGAAAATTACCAAGTTCAATTGCTAATATCAATGTAGATGATAATGGGAAGATAAAATATAAAGCATGTCTAAAAACCATGTTTACGGCAGCTTGTTTATCCTTTGGAAGATTCAGTTTGCAACCAAGTGTTTCAACAATTGGGCATGACATTAGAGCTCCACCTGAAACCAAAAGTGTACCTACAAATGCTGGAGCAAACATAATGCTCTTCTTAGAACTCTGAAGCATCAGTTCTAAATATTCAATCATTTTATTAAGTATTCCAAACTCACCCATATAATAGCCTAATACACATATCAATGTAACTGAAAGTGTTATGTTAATGCTGCTCTTCTCAGTGAAAGTATATAACAATCTCTCAGGGGCGTGGAAAATTCCCTTTCCAAAGAGTAAAGATAGTACAATAGCACCTAGTGCTAATGCAAGACCGCGGTTTACTTTTTTGTTTACTAATATAAGTATAAGTGCTAGGGAAACTCCGAGTTTTAAAAATGCCATGGATTCACATCCTTTTCTTTTAAGTTAGTCATAGTTTATTCATAGCGTATTCAATTTGATTATAGCATAAGAAGTATTTAGAGTGTGGAAATATTTGAACAAAATAAATCCCTTAACCATATAGAATAGAATTAAGGGATAAGACATAATAAAAGAATATTAAAAGTCAAAGTTATTTATGTAATCAAATATTTTATCAGGTTCAGGTAGTCGTCCTATTCCGCCTTTTTCACTTGGCATTGCCATCGACCCAACTCCAGGGATCATGAAGGTATAATTAAATTCCTTTAATCTAGAGATGTTATGTTGAACAATTGGATTCTCGTACATTGCGGTATTCATAGCAGGAACTATTATAACAGGCGCATTAGTTGCCATTACTGTTGTGGAGATCATATCATCAGCGATACCATTAGCAATCTTACCTATAATATTGGCTGTGGCAGGAGCTATCACAACTAAGTCTGCATTTTGAGCTAGAGATATATGTTTTATATCAGCGCTGTATCTATCGTCAAAGATATTCATATATACTAAATTTGATGAGATAGACTGAAATGTTATTGGGGCTACGAACTTTGCAGCATTTTCTGTTAAGATTACTGTTACATCAGCACCTTGTTTTTTTAACATGCTAACCAGATTAACCACCTTATATGCTGCAATACCACCAGTAACACATACAACTATATTTTTATCTTTCAAGGAAATCTCTCCTTTCATATTAAATAATTCACAGATATATTATATATCCTAAAATGGTAATAATTCAACATTTAACTATTTTTTATGAGAGAGATATGTCACTATTTGATTTAATAATATAGATATAGACCTATAGGTATAAAAAAATTAGGAAGATAAAAAATCTCCCTAATTTTATATAAAAGCAATATTTATATTTTATTCAATATTTATATCCTTGAACATAGCATAAGGTGCAGGATTATAACCATGGAAAAAGAAGAATGGAGTATTCTTCGTAGTACTACTTATATCAAGAAGGTTATTCTTAAATATGTCGTAAATATTAAAGTTTATTGACTGTCCAGCAATTTTTCCTACAATTTTACCATTTTTTACGTGATAACCTGTGTCAATGCTACCAGTAATTTCTCCATTGAAGAGGTTACCCATGAAGAAACCTATAACAGAATCTATTATGACACCATCTTTTAAGTCTGCAACCATATCATCGAATGAAACCTTTCCAGGTTCTACATGTAGATTTGTTACATATGGAGATGGTTCAGCAGAAAGATCAGGTCTTGGGAAGAAACTACCCAATTTATAACCGTTACCTGTTGGTTCCATGTTGAGTTTTTTTGCAGTTTTTAATGAATGAAGAAAGCTTTGAAGATGTCCGTTTTTTATAATTTCAGTTCTCTGACTAGGAGTACCCTCATCATCAAATGGATGAGTATTGAATGCACCATGCCTAGTAGCGTCATCCACTATTGTGAATCTCTCATCAAATATCTGCTCTCCTAGTTTTTTAGATAAAGGAGACATACCTAATTCAACTGACTTTCCATTTACGCCAAGAATTAATGGGATTAATGAAGAATATAAGAAATTAGGAGTAAAGATTACAGGACGAGAGCCAGAATTAAGAGTAACGATATTTCTAGATAATTTTATTTTGTCTGATACAGAGGCTGTAATGGCATCTACATCATAATTTGAGTTTAATAAAAGTTGGCCATCATAGCAATTGATGAAATTATTATCTTTTATGAAAGATCCTCCTACTGAAAAATTAATTGAATCTTTCTTATAATTATTGGATAATCCTTTAGTGTTACATATTTCAACATAAGAACTATTTATATCAAATTCAACTCCAACTTTCACATCAGGGAATTCTTTAGTTATCTCAGAAACTATTTTATTACCATCTTCTATGAGTTGCTCATCAGTTAATTCCATAATATTATTTTCAGGAATTGATATATCTTCATTGCTAGATTTATTTATAAATTCAAATTCTGCTGGTGATGAAAAAGGAGTTATCTCGTCACAGTTTTTAACAAGAACATCAAATTTACTTAAATCAGTGGAAGTTGAAAATGAAAGTTTTCCATCTTTAATCATTCTAAGGCCTACACCGGTAGATTGAGTTAAAGAAGCACCTTTAAGTTTGTTATTATCAAACTCTATATTTCGTCTTGTAGAATTTTTATAGAATATTTCACCATCTGTAGCTCCAGCTGAAATTACATTGTTTAATAAATCTTTCATTATGCTTCACCTCCAACAACTACATTCTGAATTCTAATTCTAGGACCACCATCACTGACAGGTAGAGGGAATTGTTCTCCTTTTCCGCAACCACCGCCGCTGTCGTGAGAAGTATTTTCATTACCAATCATATCAATATTCTTGAGGGTTTCGAATACATTCCCAGCAAGGTTTATATCTCTAACAAGTTCGCAAACTTTACCATCTCTAATCATATAACCATATGAAGCAGAGAAGGTGAAATTATCACCATTAGTTTGACCACCATTAGTTCCATTTGCAAGTATACCTAAGGAAACATCTTTGATCATTTCATCAAAGGATGATTCACCTAGTTCAATTACAGTATTTCTCATTCTTGGGATAGGAGCATGTTTATAGCAAATGGCACGTCCACTACCAGTAGCTTTTTCACCCATCCTACCAGCAGTTCCTCTTGAGTGAAGTCTTCCTACCAACTTACCTTCTTTTATAAGATATGTTTTTTCAGTCTTAACTCCTTCGTCATCGTATTTTAGATAACCTCTTTTTCCTTTATCAAGACCAGAGTCATAAATATTCAATATTGGTCTTCCAAATTCTTTGCCAAGCTCCATTATATCCGCTAATTCTTTATTTTCATAAACATTATCACCTTCACTTAGGTGTCCAAAAGCTTCGTGAACAAATACACCAGATAAGTGAGAGTCTGTAATAATTGTATAAGTTCCTGACTTCACTTTTGGAGCATCAAGTAATTCAACAGCAATTTGACTCTGTTTTTTGATTTCATCATGCAATCCTAGTACGCAATTATAATCATCTGTAGAACCATATCCAACTGATGTTGATTGAGAATTATCTCCATCAACTGAGGTGATATGTATACCGCCTCCTAAATCCATTTTTTCTTGATATACATAAGAACCTTCGGAATTAGTGAAAGTTAGATTTGAAAATTTTTCGTTATAACCCACGGTTACTGAAGAAATTTTTCCATGAAAATCTAAGGCTAGCTTATTGTATTCTGTTAATAAATTAATTTTTTCATCTAAAGACACTTTTCTTGGATCATTCTTAAGATCTAGAAGAACAGAATCTTCAACAACTTCAACAGGAGCTAGAGTACTCTCCTCTTTACCTGTCAATTTGGCTTGTTTAATAGCCGCTTCTGTAAATGAATCTAGATTCTCTAAATTATTAAAGGAAACAACCCCCCAGGCACCTTTATATAGTGCTCTTACAATACCACCTATTTCACTAGATTTCTTTAAAGAATCTAACTTACCTTTGGTAATGGCGATACTAGTAGATGCAGAATCTTCTAGCCTTATGTCCAAATAATCACATTGAAATTTATAATTCTCAATGCATTTTAGTAACGTATCCTTCATGATTTACCCCTCCTTTTTTATATAAACAGAAAATTCACAAAATTATTATACCATATTTTACCGTAAAAAATGGTGGGTGTAAAAACTATTCACAAATAGTAAATAAAAACTTAAACAATGTATAAATTCGTAAGACTATCCAAATATTATAGAAATATCATTGTCAGTATGGCTATGGAAATACCAAAATATCTGTAATTTCTGTTTTTCTGAACTTTTCCTATTATGCTCAAGCTTATCACCACCAGTAAGAATGTCTGTACTTCATAGTAAAGAAAAAAAAGGAAAAGTCAATGTGAGTAAATAACGAATTTTCTTATGCTTTGTACAAATACTATATATGAATATGAATTTAAAATGGAAAAGAAGCATTGAGTTCTATTTTTAATACTTATTCATATACAAAAGCCACACTGGCTTTTGTATATTATCTTACAAAAGAAAGGTGGGAGTGCTTCAAAGCGCGACTTTATGGAAACTGGTGTAGTAAAATGGTTTGATAATGAGAGAGGATATGGATTCATATCAGGAGCAAATGGTAGTGATGCCTATGTTCATCATTTACAAGTGAAAGAGAAAACTCATAATAAGGATCTTCATGAAGGTGAAGAAGTTAAGTATGATATTGTTTGGAAGGAAAAAGGACCTCAAGCAATAAATGTACAGAAGATATAAAAATCTTAAGTGAGCAGTAATAAGCTCACTTAAGATTTTTTTGAAAAAATATGTTTTTTTTGAACTCTAAGTATAAAGTTTGTACATAAGGGTATAATCAAAATATACGAAAGAACAAGAGGCGTTCCACCCCCCCATGTTAAGTATATAAATCCCCTTAAATAAGGAACCCTCTTGTAGATAAGAAAACTCCTAAAAGCAAATTAACTACTCTCAGTAATAATAAATGAGAGTAGTTTTTTGTATATATAGAATGAAATTAAATCTTATTTTACTTTATACATTCCATGACTATTCATATAATTTAAAATTTCTTCACCATGTGTTTGTTCTTCTTTTTGAATATGCTGCAAAACTTCTCTAACTTCAGAATTAGCACATTCAAAAATATCATTGTCATAAGTACTTGATATATATTTTTCTGTAGAAAATAAATCTAAACACATTACTTTCTCGTTTTCATTCTCCATAGTTCCCTCAAAATTATTTTTAATTGAAGTATATTCAGAGTGTTTATTTTGATTTGTGTTTGATTGTTGTTCTTCACTTGAATTTGACTCTTCATTTCCCCCTAAATCTGGTTTTTTACCTTGAAGTAAAAGACTAATACTATCATAGTGATGCTGCTCTTGATAAGCGTGTTTATTAAGGAGTTGTTTTAATTCTGGATCTTTAGCTTGCTGTGCGTAATTTTCATATTTTTGTATACAAACTTTTTCTTGAATTTTTGCATCCTGTAAAAAAAATCTTTCCTTTTTAGTAAGTTTAAATTCCATAATAGTTCACCTCTAAAATATTTTAAGCAAAATACAATAAGAGTATGTAAATTAAATTCTAATACTCTCTTATAATACATAAATTTATTGAAGGGAGGGAAGTTAAATGAATATTTATAAAAAACATATTTTAAAAGGATTATTACTCACTTTGGTTGTAATTGCTATAGCAATGATTTTATTTAAGATTATTAATAATAATTCAAATCATTACAGAATAGGTGGGTATATACATAAAAATAGAAAAAGAGATGTAAGTCATACAAGAAAACTATTTGGAAATGAAGAAGATTTTTATAATGAACGATTTCAAAGACCATCTAAAGAGTCAGCATTGAAGTTAAAATATGAGTTCAAAGGGAATTTAGGAGATACTGAACCACCATATATTCCTAAAGATTATCCGAAAAAATATGATACACCAGAAGATGTTATTCATGCTTACTATTCAATAATAAAAGAAGCATCTAATACGATAGGATTTCATGGAGGGTGCGGTACTGTAGGATTGAGTCGCGGACCATATCTTTATGCTTATAATCTTTTAAGTAACGAAATGAAAAAAGAAATATCAGTAAAAGCGTATGTAGATTCTTTTGCAGGTACAGGGCATACAACTTTGTTGAAATTGTTACCAGCATACCATCCGCCAAATACTCCTGAGAATATCAGATATCATTTTGTAGAAATTGAAGTTATAACTGGCCCACCTCTTACTGATAAAAAAGAATATAAAGATCGGCCTACTTATTTTGCATACTATTATGGGATTATTACAACAGAATATAATGAAAAAGATGGATGGAAGATTAAGCCTATAGATTATATTCCAGAGGACTTTTTATGTGCGCCATATCATTCTTGGTATTGGGATAGTAGTTCTGTTGTAAATGTTATTTACGAATACTGGTATAAGTTAATAGATAATATTGATAAAGTTGAGAGAGAAGGGGCAAATATCAGAATATATGCTAGTGGTGCACAAAATAAATACAAATTTGATTTTATTAGGCTTACAAACGGTGAAGATGTATTACTTCATGAATATATTAAGTTAGATGATAAGTGGAAGGAAGTAAATATATTAAAAAAAGAACACCAATACTTTAAGTTATCTAAATCAAAATTTTCAAAAGATTAGACAGAAATTGTATGTCTAATCTTTTTTTTATAGATATATTTAATTTCACATAAAAAAAGAGCTTTAAGCATTTTGCTTAAAACTCTACTTGGTGCCGAAGGCGGGACTTGAACCCGCACGGTATTGCTACCAATGGATTTTGAGTCCATCGTGTCTGCCGATTCCACCACTTCGGCTCGTTTTGTGGTAGTTTGTCTTTATCTTTCCGACGAAGATAATAATAACATATATCAAAAAGTTTATCAAGCTTTTTTTAAGAAAAAAATTCATTAGGGTAAAAATTATAACTTCAATTGAAATAGTTGACTATAATGAGGTAAAATAAGAATAAGTATATTATGACATTTTAAAGTGAAAATAATCAATCATAAAAATATAGTTAAATATTGATGAGGTGAGTTAGTTGAAATCCGCAATTAGTGAAAAGAGAGGGACGGGGCGAGAAAATTTTAAAGAGAATCATAAAAAAAGAAAAAAGAAAAAAGAACTAAAGCGAATCAAGCAACATTGGAGGTATTATACTGTATATATAGTGTTTGCAGGATTGATTTTTTTAATAAGCTTTAATACATTTGGACTGATGATTTTGGACAAGGAGAATATTTCTGAAAAATTGTTATATCATGGTGTTCGTAAGAAAAACATAGTGGCAGATAGAGGGGAAATATATGATAGAAATGGCAAAAAGATAGCAGCTAACTATAATGTATATAGATTAGAAGTGGATATGAGAACCCTAAAAAAGGGAGCGGATTCAAAAAAAATAGATCTTAAAGAATTAATATATACGATTGCAGATATACTTGAGATGGATAAAGAGGCACTTTACAAGAAACTTGCAAGGGAAAATGAGGATGGAGAGCTTACACAGGGTACTATAATAAAAGGAAAAGTAGAAGAAGATAAAGTAGAAAAAATAAAGGCTCTTATGAAGAATAATGGGCTTACAGGAATGCTATATTTTGACGATAACAAGAGATTTTATGGATATGATTCCTTGGCATCGCAGACAATTGGCCATGTTAATCCTCAAGGAAATGGATTGAATGGTGTAGAGGCATACTACAATGATATACTCAAAGGTGTTAATGGAGTGAAATTATATAATATTGATAAAAATGGATATTTATTACCTACTGAAGAGGTAATAGAAACAAGTGCTGTAAAAGGACATGATATTATCATGACTATTGATACGGTACTTCAGAACATAATAGAGAAGATAGCACAAGATGCTTTGATTGAAAATAAAGCTAAGAAGATAAGTATAATGGTTATGGATCCCAAAACAGGAGAGATTCTTGCACTTGCTAATAAGCCAGATTATAATCTAAATGATTCTATGCCTTATGAAAATTTTGAGGATAATATGGAGTTATGGAAAAATAGAGCAGTTAATGATTCATTTGAACCAGGGTCTATATTTAAACCATTTACAACTTATGCGGGATTAAGAGAAGGAGTAACAAATCAAACAGAAACGATGGACACAAATGGATATGTAGATGTAGCAGGAACTCGTATATGGAACTGGGATAAAGCATCACATAAGAATCAAACACTTGAACAGGCACTAATAAAGTCTAGTAACTCATTCTTTGTTGAGATTGCACAGAGACTTGGAAAAGAAAAGATGATGGAATATATAGAATTATTTGGATTTGGTGAACCCGTGGGGGTTGATCTTCCAGGAGAAAGTTCGGGGATAGTTAAGAGTCTTGATACAATGGGGCCGGTGGATTTAGCTACCATATCATTTGGACAAACCAATACAGTTACCATGGTACAATATATGAGAGCATTCAACTCTCTTGTAAATGGTGGATATCTGATAACACCTCATGTGGTTAAAGAAATAAAGAATGAAAATACTTTGGGAAATTCTAAAGTGGAGGAAGGACCAGTATTAAATCCTAATATATGCAGGGAAATTACAGATATGCTGGAGAGTGTCATTAGTGGATCAAAAGCATTTATTGAAGGGTATCATATAGCAGGTAAAACGGGTACTGCACAGAAACCTGACTATGAAAAAGGTGGATATAAAGAAGGGGCATATATATCTTCAATGGCAGCAGCGGCACCGGCGGATAATCCACAAATATCAGTAATGATATCCGTGGACGAACCTGGAGGCGATTATTATTACGCGGGTACGATAATAACACCAATTGCAAAAAGAGTATTTCTAGAGTCATTTAAATATCTATCAGTAACAAATGATGAGATAATGAACGTGGTAATTAATACTCTTAAATTACCAAGTGTAGGGAGTGAAACAACAGAAAATGCAATAAAAATTCTGGTTGAGAATGGATTGAATTATGAGCAAATAGGAAATGGAAAATATGTATCTCATACTATACCGGAAAAAGGAACATTAGTGGAAAAGGGTAGAGTTGTTAAGGTATACACTTTTGACTAGAAATATAATGATTTAACCACAAAAAGTAAGTTCAATTAGAATCATATTCAAATATACTGCAGATTAATGTGCTCTAACACTATATATTGTATATGAAATTGAACTAAAATACTTTTTGTGGATTAAACATATGATTAATAGTTTACTTCAATATATGAAGAGTATATAATATAGTTGAATTAAGAAGTGAATAGGATAAATAAGGCATATTCAAATAAATAACTATCATACTGACTAGTTATTCATTTGAATATGCCTAAGTGTAAGAACTTTTTATTAAAGGTGGGAAAGACATATGAAGAGGATTCTAGAGAAAATAATTAATGATAACAGGGTATGGGTTAAAGATGGAGAATTGGCATCATACATACCAGAGCTTTTAAACGCTGATAAGGAAGCGCTTGGTATATGTATTACAACTTTAGATGGAGAAGAGTATTTTGCTGGAGATCACAATACAAAGTTTACAATACAGAGTATATCAAAGGTTATAACTCTTATGTTAGCTATTTGTGATAATGGAAAAGATTATGTGTTCTCTAAAATTGGAATGGAGCCTACCGAATCGGCATTCAATTCTATAACAAATCTTGAGAGTAATGAATTAAAAAAACCATTAAATCCAATGATAAACGCTGGAGCAATAGCTGTTGTGAGTATGATTGATGGTGAAAATAAAGAGGAAAAGTTTAACAGGATACTGCGCTTTGCAATGAAGATAACAGGAAATGATTCACTTTCAATTAATGAGCAAGTATATCTTTCTGAAAAAGCTACAGGTGATAGAAATAGAGCATTGGCATATTTTATGAAAAGTATGGATATCATGGAAGGTGAAGTTGAGAATATCCTTGATGTATATTTTAAGCAGTGTTCAATAGAGATAAATTGTAGGGATATTGCTAGAATAGGAGCTATGCTTGCAAATGATGGTGTATTACCTTGGAATAATCAGAGAGTTCTTTCAAGGGAAGTAACGAGAATCATCAAAACGATAATGGTAACTTGTGGAATGTATGATGGTTCAGGAAATTTTGCTGTTCATATAGGAATACCTGCCAAAAGTGGAGTTGGCGGTGGGGTTATGGCAGCGGTACCAAGAAGAATGGGCATAGGAGTATTTGGTCCAGCCTTAGATAAAAAAGGTAATAGTATAGGTGGAATAAAAGTACTTGAAGAATTATCTAGAGAATTAGATTTGAGCATATTCTAATTGAAGTAAGTGAAATTTTATTGTCTAAAAAACGATAAAATTAAAATTTCTCAGAGAGAAATGTCAATCATTATCCATTTGGTTTTAAAGGCACGTTGAGCGTGCTTTTTTTATTATAATTTATGATATAATATATATAACGTTTATAAAAGGAGAAAATTTAATGGGAAAAATAGTAATACTGGACTGTAATAGTCTTATGTACAGGGCATTTTACGGTTTACCACCTTTAACAAATTCAGAAGGGTTAACTACAAATGCAATATACGGAATATCTACTATGCTATTTAAAATTGCAGAGGACTTCGATCCTAAATACATAGCAGCTACGTTTGATAGAAAAGCACCTACTTTTAGACATGTAGAATATAAAGAATATAAAGCAGGAAGAAAGAAAATGCCGCCGGAGTTAGCGGAACAGATTCCTTACATAAAAGAGTTACTTCAGAATTTTGGAGCAGGCAAGTTTGAAATTGATGGTTTCGAAGCAGATGATATAATTGGTACAATTGCTAGAAAAGCTGAAAGTGAAGGAAAAGAAGTATTCATAGTAACAGGTGATAAGGATGCTCTTCAACTTGCAAGTGATAACATAAAAGTTGTAATAAACAAAAAAGGGATGACACAGGTTGAGGTTTATGATAGAGAGAGAATAATTGAAGAGATGGGTGTAACCCCTACAGAATTTATTGATGTAAAAGGATTGATGGGAGATAAATCAGATAATATACCTGGGGTTCCTGGTGTAGGAGAGAAAACTGCCCTGAAACTTATAAAAGAATATCATACTGTAGAAAAAGTTTTGGAGAACCTTGATAAGGTAAAAGGAAAGAAGCTAAATGAGAATCTTACTAATTATGCAGAACAGGCAATCTTTAGTAAAAAATTGGCTACAATAAACACAGAAGTACCTATAGGATTTACAATGGATGAAATGGATTATGAGCAGAATAGAGATGTATCTAAATTAAGAGAGATGTTCTATAAATTCCAGTTCAAGAGTCTTATTAGTAAGATTGGTGAGGAGCCAGTTGAGAGTGAGAATATAGATGAAGATGTTATAGAGGTTGATACAATAGAGGGATTGAAAAATATAACATCATCATTAGAGAAAGATGATACAATATATGTTCTACATAGAGTTGAGAATGTTAATAAGTTTACAGAGCTTCAACTAGTTGAATTCCATGTGAGCAATGGAGCGACAATTTATCATGTGGATATTAAAAGGATTTTTGAGGATTATAGAGAAGTAGCAATTCAAGAATTGAGAAAAATATTTTCTAATGAATTAAATGTTGTTGGACATGAAGTTAAGCATTTGTATACTGCATTGAGAAAGCTTGGTATAGAGGAGTTTATTTTCTCATTTGATTGTGAGATAGCAGCATATCTTATGGATCCAGGAAAGAAAGGATATTCTCTTGAAAGTCTGATTGAAGGACATTTGCATAGAGGAATCAATGAAGAGAATAAAGCTGTTGAGCTTATACACTATATTCCGCAAATGTACACTTTATTGAAAGATAAGTGTGACGAGTTGGACATTCATAAATTACTTTATGAAATCGAAATACCACTTACAAAGGTTATTTCAGATATGGAGTATGAAGGATTCAGAGTGGATAGTGATATCTTAAAAAGTCTTGGAGAGAAATTCAATAAAGAGATCACGAAAACAGAAAGTGAAATATATGATCTTTGTGGAGAGGAATTTAACATAAAATCACCAAAACAATTAGGTAAGATATTATTTGAAAAACTGGATTTACCAATAATTAAGAAAACAAAGACAGGATACTCAACTAATGCTGAGGTTCTTGAGAAACTTCAGGATAAACATCCTGTTATAGATAAGATATTATTCTATAGACAGATAACAAAACTTAACTCCACTTATGTTGACGGGTTACAGAGTGTTGTAGATGAGGATAATAAAATACACACTTCATTTAATCAGACGGTAACAACTACTGGAAGGTTATCAAGTACTGAGCCTAATCTTCAGAATATACCTGTTAAGTATGAAATGGGGAGAGAAATAAGAAAAGTATTTATTCCAGAGGAAAACAGTATAATACTATCAGCTGACTATTCTCAGATAGAGCTTAGAGTGCTTGCACATATTTCAGATGATGAGACTCTTATAGATTCTTTCAAGAGTGAAGAGGATATTCATAGAAGAACTGCTTCAGAGGTGTTTGGAGTTCCTATGGATGAGGTAACATCAATAATGAGAAGTAATGCAAAGGCTGTAAACTTTGGAATTGTATATGGTATTGGAGATTTTAGTTTAGCTAAGGATCTTAATATTACTAGAAAAGAAGCTAAAACATATATAGATGCATATCTTAATAGATATCCTAAAGTTAAGGATTATCTAGATGGAATTATAGAAGAGGCAAAGAAGAGTGGCGAAGTTAGAACTATGTTAAATAGAAGAAGATTTATTCCAGAACTTGCTTCATCAAAGAAAATGATGATTGCATTCGGGGAGAGACTTGCCATGAATACACCAATTCAAGGAAGTGCAGCTGATATAATTAAGATGGCTATGGTTAATGTTTGGAGAACTTTAAAAGAGAAAAATTTAAAATCTAAAGTAATATTACAGGTTCACGATGAATTGTTGCTTAATGTTGTTAAAGGAGAAGAAGAGGAAATTATTAATATTCTTCAAAATGAAATGAGAGCACATGTAGAAAAGGATATAGAATTTAAAGTTCCTATGGTTATTGATATAAATGAAGGGGCATCATGGTACGAAGCAAAATAAAGTAAGAGGTGAGTTCTAAAATGCTTAAAATTGGACTGACTGGAGGGATTGGAAGTGGTAAGAGTACCATTTCCAATTTCTTAAAGGAAATTGGAATAAAAGTTGTGGATGCGGATAAAATCTCAAGAGAGGTTCTAGGTATATACCCTGAGATAAATGAGAGAATTAGAAATGAATTTGGAGAAAATGTATTTGTGCAGGATGGAAATCTTAACAGAAAAATGCTTGGAAACATAATTTTTCAAAATACTGAGAAGAAGAAGTCTTTTGAGAATATAATTATTCCCTATATCATAAAAGAAATAAGAGAGCGAATTGACGCATTAGAAAAAAATAGAGAAAAAATCATTGTTTTGGATGCACCAACTTTGATGGAGCAGAAACTTAACGAAGAAATGGATTATAACATAACTGTATGGGTGGATAGAGAAACACAGATAGAAAGAGTAATGGGGAGAGATAAGAGTTCTATTGAGGAGGTTATCTCTAGAATTGATTCTCAAATGTCTCTTGATAAGAAGAAAGAGCTTAGTGATTTTATAATTGATAATAGAGGAGCTGTGCAAGATACGCTCCAACAGGTAAAAAAAGTATTGAGAGTTATTGAAGAAATGGGGAAGGAAGAGAGTGAAAAAAGGTAAAGTTATTTTATTATTATTGTTTGTTGCTTTAATTACGATAGTTGTTTTTCACAAAAAAATATTATCAATATATTATCCCATAAAGTTTCAAGAGCATGTAGAAACATTTTCAAAGGAATATGAAATGGATGAATATATTGTATATTCAATGATAAAAAATGAAAGTAATTTTGATGAAAAGGCAGAGTCTATTAGAGGGGCAAAGGGACTTATGCAGATAATGCCTTCAACAGCTGAATGGATAGAGAGTGTGAAGAAATTTGGATATTCAAATGCAAATCAATTATATGATGCCAAGCTGAATATAAGGATGGGATGTTGGTATATTTCAAACTTGATGGAAGAATTTCATGATACGGAAAAAGCTGTAGCAGCATATAATGCAGGAAGAGGAAATGTTGCCAAATGGTTGTGTAATGATGAATTTTCAAGAGATAATAAGTTGATTTTCATTCCCTTCAAAGAAACAGATATATATCTTAAGCGTGTAATGTTCTCCTACAAAATGTATAAGTATATTTATGGCTCTTAAAGAATTTTTTATCCGGTACTTATTTAAGATACCTAAAAAAGAATTTTATGTAAAATATTAAAATACGATTGACAAAAACATAAAATTTGATAAAATATAGAAGTAGCCAAAATATACATGCAGGTGTGGCGGAATTGGCAGACGCGCTACCTTGAGGGGGTAGTGGACTTATGTTCGTATGGGTTCAAGTCCCATCATCTGCACCAAACAAAAAACTCACTGAAATTTCAGTGAGTTTTTTTATTATTATAAATAAACCGTTATATGAAAGCGTCTTATAATTCAAACACTTTAGAAGGTCTTAATAAAAATGAAAAGAAAGAAGTCCCTAAGACAAATAAAAGGTAGTTTCTGCCGAGCAGAACCTCCATCATTTTACAGTATCAATTCTCCATTTCTTTAAAGCTCTCCACTATGTTTTTTTTGCATGTATTCGTCCATTGCGTTAGCAACTTTTTTTGAGTAGTGAACAGCTTCAACTACAGTACGTGCTCCGGTAACAACATCACCAGAGGCAAAGATTCCTTCTCTTGTTGTTCTTCCACAATCATCAGTAATAACAAGACCAAGAGTGTTAACTTTTATTCCTTTTGAGGTGGAGACAATATTTGCTTTAGGACCTTGGCTAATGGCAATAATTATGGAATTGCAAGGGAATAGTTTTTTAGTATCTCCAGTGACGAATTTCACTTCTCCATTCTTTTTAATTTTTTTTGTATCAATATATATAACTCCTTCAGGGGAGAATTCTACAGGGGTTTTAAATGTTTCAAATTGAACACCGTCTATTTTAGCATATTCAATTTCGTATTCTCTAGCAGACATATCTTCTATACCTTTTCTGTATAATATTGAAACGGTTTTAGCGCCATTTCTAAGAGCTGTTCTACCAACATCCATGGCAACGTTTCCTGCGCCTACAACACATACACTATCTCCAAGATTGTAGGCAGATGGTCCTTTTAGGTAGTCTATGGCATAATGAACATTTCCAAGAGTTTCACCTTTAATATCTAACTTTTTAGGTTTCCAAACTCCGGTGCCTATAAATATAGAATCATAACCATCTCTGAACATATTATCAATTGTTATAACAGGACCTACTAGTGTATTGGGTCTTATTTTAACTCCAAGGGCAAGTAGTTGTTGTTTTAAAGTTTCTAATATTCTTTTTGGTAATCTAAATTCAGGAATTCCATACTGAAGAACTCCTCCAATTTTATCATGAGCTTCAAAAATAGTTACATCATAGCCTTTTAAGGCTAATATGAAGGCTATGGTAATGCCGGAAGGACCTGAACCGATTATACCAACTTTGCCTGTAAGTTTTTTCTCAGGAGCAAGATCTGCAATGCTTAATCTATACTCAGAAATATAATTTTCGATAGAACTTATCTGTACAGGTGATGATTTTAAGCTTAATATACAATTGCCTTCACATTGATGTTCATGTGGACATACCAATGAACATACAACAGATAATGGATTATTTTTAAAAAGTTTTTCTCCCGCCTCAGAAATATTACCCTCTAAAAGAAGCTTAATCATCTCGGGTATTGGAGTTGCTATAGGGCACCCTTTTACACAGCGTGGATTTTTGCATTGTAAACATCTTTTAGCTTCTTCTATAATGTGTTTTCCCATATTGTCTCACCTTCCGTGTATCTAAATTTTCTATCTTTAGGAAATTGAAAAAAATTCCTAAAGGATTTATTGTATGTAATGTTGATTATATTAATGGGTTACATTTTTCCCTAACGAAGTGCGTGAAACGCGCCTTTCTTAATTTAAAACTTATTTATCTTTATGTATTTTTCTCAAATATATAAATATTTATTAAATTCAACAATAAAAAGTATTTTATATGATTTTAGTTAGTGCTAGTTTTGTGGTTAAATCTTTATTACAGTTGTATAAATAAATGTGAAAAATAATAATTTGCATATATATGGAAAAAAATATTAAATAAATTTAACGAAATAATATGTAAAGAAAAAACTAGTCGCATTCGATATATATAATAGGGTAGAAAAATGAATTTTAATATCGAATTTAATAGGATAAGAAATTTAACTTAACAGGAGGGGTAAGATGAAAACTATAGGTGGTAAAATAACTATTTTAATAATAGCTATGACTATAGGTATAGGTGTGTTAATTGGAGGTTATGGAACATTTAGGAGTAAGGTGGATTCAGACAAGAATATTCAGGTTTTAGAAAATGTATTATTACAAGATTATGATCAAAGTATTAAAAATGAAGTTCAAACAATAATAAGTATTATTGAAGCATCTTATAAAAAGTATGAAAATGGAGAAATTAGTTTTGAAGAAGCAAAAGAACTTGCGGCTCATATGGCTAGGAATGCTGGTTACGGTGAAGAAGGATATTTTTGGATAGATGATAGTAAAGGGAGAAATGTGGTGCATGCAGCCAATAAGGATGCAGAAGGGAAAAATAGACTTGAATTGCAGGATGTAAATGGGAAATACATCATAAGAGAAATAATTCAAAATGGGATGAAAGGTGATGGTGGATATACAGATTATTGGTATCCCAAAAAAGGACAAACTGAGGCATTGCGTAAAAGAGCGTACTCTAGTTACTTTGAGCCTTTTGATTGGATTGTGGGTACAGGTAATTATGTAGATGATATAGAAATGATTGTAACTAATAATAGAAAAATAGCTGAAGATAACTTTAGAGATAGTGTAAAAGTTGTTGTGATATTTATCGGGATTGCTATAATGGTTTCTTTAGTATTAGCTATATTTAGTGGCAAAAAAATTAGTAAGCCAATATTATTTATAACTGATTTGGTTGATAAAACAAGTAAGTTAGATCTGAAATCTGATGATCAATTCAATGAAATACTTAAATACAAAGACGAAACAGGGATTATTGGAAAAGCTGTTATGAACTTGAGAGGTGAATTGAGAGACATAATAGGAGAAATACAAAAGAATTCTAATTTTGTAAAGGAAAATACTGAAAGTTTATTAATATCAGTAAATGAGACAGTGGCATCAATTGATGCAGTAGCTAAAACTTCAGAAGAGATGGCTAAGGGAGCTGTGTCTCAAGCTGATGATTCTCAACGTAGTGCTGAAGAATTAGCGCATTTGGAAATGGAAATAAACAATGCAATACAGAATGCTGAATTATTGAAAAACTATTCAAATAAAACTATAGTTGCTAATGAAAGTGGAATTGAGGCTATAGATGCATTAGGCAGTAGCTTAGAAAAAAATAATGAGGCTTCTTCTCAAACGGCATATAATATAATGCAATTGGCAGAAAGGTCTAAGTCAATTGATGAAATAGTAAACACCATACAAACAATTGCAGAGCAAACAAATTTATTAGCATTAAACGCGGCTATAGAAGCTGCTAGAGCGGGAGAATCAGGGAGAGGATTCGCAGTTGTTGCTGATGAGATAAGAAAACTATCGGAGCAAACGGCTCATTCAACTGAGGAAATAAAAAACATGATTTCTCAGATACAGAATGAAATAAGTGTTTCTAAAGAAAATATGGATAAAGGAAATGTACTACTGAAAAACTCTAACGAATCAATGAAAGATGCATATACTGCATTTAAAACAATAGAACAATCAATAAATAGTATGACGAATCAAACAGAGAAGCTTATAATAAGTATGGATAAAGTTGATTCAGGAAAAAATTCGGTTGTAAATTCAATTCAAGGTATAGCTGCCGTTACAGAAGAATCAGCAGCTGCTACTGAGGAAGTATCTTCATCTATGGAAGAACAAGCGAATACAATGGATAACATAAATGCTACAGTTGAAAAACTAGATAAGATTGTATTGACATTGGATCTACTTGTTAAAAAGTTCGGTATCTAGGAACATGAAAGAATAAGTATAGTTTATTTTTGTTTAATGGGCCTTAATAAGAAAATTTGTGTAAATAGGAAAATTAAAGTGTCAAAGAGCTAAATAGATAAAAGATTATAATTTTGTAAAAAAAAGTTGCATAGATAACACATATAATGGGTTTATTGTTCATAATTATTAATTAAAGAAAACATGCGAGATATTGGAGGTTTAGGTAAATGAACAATAGATTCGGTAACGACTCTCCACCAGTTGAGATGAATAATAATATTTATAATATGGTATCTTTACAACCCAGTATTGCAGTTGATGAGATGAGATTCAGAACAATTGGTGGAGGACCAACAGGAACGGGAGCAGGATATGGTGGATTTGGTTTAGGCGGGGGAGTAGGAACATCTACAGGTGTGTTGCCTGGTATAGCATATACGGGTGGAGCTTATGGGCTTGCTAACCCATACTTTAATATAGGTGGTTATCCATTACCAGGTGGTTATCCATTACCAGGTTTACCATCTAACTTAAATCTACCTAGTGGTGGTTTGTCAGTGCAAGGTGGGTATGATTTTTCAGGATATGATGATGAAGATGATGACAGAGATAAGTATAAAGAAGATTATGATTATAATGATGTTAGATTGATACTCATGAAAATACAGAGATACAATCCAGGAATATTTAAGGCTCTTATGAGAACAGGAATGCCTTATTATGAAGTAAGAAGGATTATTAGGAAGATTATAAGATTAACCATGCTTTATATGAAAGATGATGATTAGTGCAACACAGCGTAATCAAATATAATATCTTACAGCATATTTAATTACAACATGTAGCACTAGATTCTTTGAAAATATATTTTATAAAGATATTGTGGGAAGTGGGGGATTATGGAAAATTCTCCACTAAAACACCTTGTAAAACTTTTAATTTTACAAGGAAAATTTTAAGTTTTGTAGAATATATAGATATACGAGGTGAAATTATGTTAAGTATCTATGGTAAACTAGGTAACTATCATATTACTAGCGTTGGTAAAGAGGATTTAGAATATATGCATAAATGGTACAATTATCAGCAGTTCCTTAATCAACATGAATCAAGAATTCTTAATAGAGAAGAGTTTTATGATAGTTTTCTAGGATATGTTATAAGTAATCAAGAATTTTTTTTAAAGATATCCATAGAAGATAAAACTGTTGGGATGGTTAAGGGTCATCTAAATAATGAAGATAAGAATGAACTATGGTTGACAGATGTTCTTATGGATAATGAAGTTATAAAAGAACAAGATTTTAAAGAGTTAATTGATGGTATTATCAAAATATTAGATGATGAGTTGCACATAGATGAATGTTATGTAGGTGTATTTATTGCAACTGAGGAAAATAACGAGAGATGGAATAAAATTGGTTTTATACATGTGAGAACTATACATAATTATTTTACTATCAATAATGAAAAAATTGATGGAGATATAATGGTTAAAAAGTGCTGAGGTGTATTGGTAATCTTGACAATCTCTCCATAAAAAACTATAATTATATGTATACAATCTTATAGCGCAATTAATTGCGCATTTTTATTATAACACCATATAACATATTTAAGTTTTAGGAGGGTTTATATGAATTTATTCAGAAGCAAGTCATCTAGACTGGTATGTTTTATAAGTCTTATGATGCTTATGAAAGTTAACATGACTACAGCTAATGCGGATCCAATTCCAGATTCAAAAGAGAATCAAAGCAAGATATCTACGAGCTTTCAAGTAAAGGGAGACATGAAGGTTCCAGATAGAGGAAAAGCTGCTCGAGAGAGAGTGGAACAGGAAGCAAGAAGTAGAAGAGCAAGCGGACAAGCTACTGTAAGTGTGTACAATGACAGACAATTATTGTCTGGAGATGTAGGCACGCTAATTGATTATGCATATAGTTACCTAGGAAGACCATATGTTTGGGGTGCCAAAGGGCCTTACTCATTTGATTGTTCAGGATATACATCTTATGTATACAAGATGATAGGTATATACATTCCTTCATATACTGGTGATCAAGTTAAGTATGGAAAAGCAGTTTCAAGAGAAGATTTATTACCAGGGGACGTTGTATTCTTTAATACATACATGCAATATGGACATGTTGGTATTTATGTTGGTAATAATAAATTCATACATGCATCAACAAAAAAGGGTGTTACAGTGACTCCTTTATCAGGTTATTACTTAGAAAATTATGCTGGAGCTAGAAGATTAATTCAACAGTAAATAAAATTTAAAATTTAATATATAATTTATAAAAAGCACACCATTTAGGTGTGCTTTTGTTCTAAAAAATTCTTCAAACGTGTATATATATATTAGTTTATATATTACACAAGGAGATGAGAAAATGAGAAGAGTTATAGAGAGTAATGGAAAAATTATAGTGATATTATTGGTAATTATTTTTATCAGTTCATTTTCACTTGGAGCTTTATTCTTTAACATGGTATTTAATAAAGTAAGCAGGAACAATAATATGAATATTGATAACGCTTATGAAGTTATCAATACTACAAATATTGAAGATCATAATTACAAGGAAGAGGAACAAGTAGAAGAAATATTAACAACAAAAACTCTATATGGTATTCAATGTGGGGTATTTAAAAATGAAGAATATGCTAAGGAACTTTATAATGAATTAAAGGAATTTGGGATACCTTTTATAGTTGAAGATTTTGAATATTACAGAGTTATTTTTGGAATATTTACAGAGGAACTTTCAGATGTTTTGATAAAAGTTCTTGAAGAGAATGGATTTGATGTATCAAAATTTGAAATAACCACTGAAATTAAAAGTGTTGATGAAGAAATAAAATATGAAATAGAATTAGGTGCATTAAAACTTATATGGAAGATGATAAATAGAAATATGGATATAGCTTCAACGGAATCGTATAAGAACTGGGTAAAAAATCAAAAATATAATGAGTTACTAGAAAGTGGGTTATCAGCTAAAAATGCACTATCATTACCAAATGAAATTTCTATTAATGAAAGTGAAGAAATTTTAAAAAAATTTTACAAAGAATATAAAAAAAATAAATGATTTATATATTGGAATATTTCTTCTTGTTTAAGTTAATTTTTGATGATAAACTATAAATAAAATACATAAACAATGGGGGAGTATTATGAGTAGTAGAAGTAAAAATATTTTGTTTTTAATATTTTTAGTTTTACTTGGGGGTGTTGCAGGTACCTTGGTAGGGGATATGCTGGGGAGTAAGTTTGATTCATTAAACTTTCTTAAGGATTATTCATATAACCTAGGACTAACAACACCTTTAGTTTTTGATGTAAAAGTATTAAAAATAACATTCGGAGTTAGTATCTACTGTAATATAATGACGGTAATAGGTATGATACTAGGGGTAGTTGTTTACAGGAATTATTAATTTAGGCATATGAGAAGAAATAACAAATCAAAGATACGCACCATAAACCTATGATTAGTTATTTATTTGAATATGACTTAGGTCGATTGGAGTGAAGATATGAAGGTTATTTTAGCCTCAGCATCAGAGCGTAGACAGGAGCTTCTCAAAAGAATTGTAGATGATTTTGAGATAAAAGTAAGTGATTTCAATGAGGATATTATACCGTTCAATGGAAACCCACATGAATATGTTATGGAATTGGCATTAGGGAAAGCTAATGATGTAGCAGAAAAATGTAATGAAGGTGTAATCATAGGGTGCGACACAATTGTTACATTAGACAATGAAGTTCTAGGTAAGCCTAGAAGCGAGAAGGAAGCGGTAGAAATGCTTGAGAAACTCAGTGGTAAGAGTCATGAGGTCTATTCAGGTATTGCAGTTATACATAAGGAAAAAGGTGAAATATTGAAAGATTTTTGTGTAACAAAAGTTGAATTCTCAGATATTAATAGAGAAGAAATTTTAGAATATGTAAAAAGTGGAGATCCAATGGACAAAGCAGGCGCCTATGGTATACAAGGTAAGGCTGGTGTTTTTGTACAAAAGATAGAAGGAGACTACTATAGTGTAGTAGGGCTACCGCTTAACAAACTATACAAAATGCTTAAATCTATTATATAATACGTTTAAAATTGGATTAAATGACAAAACTTCAACTATAAGTATAAAGCTTATTTGGAGGTTTGTTATGAAACAATTAAAATTAAAAGATATTCCTTGTAATGAAAGACCAAGGGAAAAGATGATCATTTATGGTGTTGAATCTCTAGGAAATTCTGAACTATTGGCTATTTTACTAGGCAGTGGGAGTAAAAAAGAAAATGTTTTGCAATTATCTAGTAGAGTTTTAAAAGAATTTGGAGGACTTAATAATGTTTTTAGTGCTTCATCCAAAGAACTCACAGAAATACAAGGTATTGGTATTGCAAAAGCATCACAACTTATAGCCCTATCAGAGCTGTGTAAAAGGTATAGGAGTTATAAAAGTAAGGAAAAAATAAAAATTACTGAGCCAAAAGATATAGTTGAGAATTTTATGGAAGAAATGAGAGTGTATTCAAAGGAAATATTGAAATTACTGGTATTAAATACTAAGAAAGAAATAGTTACTGCTAGAAATATTTCTATGGGAACAAATAACAGTGCATTGATACATCCTAGAGAGGTTTTTAATCTAGCAATTAAAAACAGTGGGGATTCAATAATTTTAATTCACAATCATCCATCAGGAGACCCAAAACCTAGCAAAAATGACATAAATGTAACCATAAGGTTAAAGGAATGTGGTAAATTATTAGGGATAGATCTTATAGATCATATAATTATTGGTGATAGAAAATTTACAAGTATGAAAGAAAAAGGATTTATATAGGTACATGAGGATAAATAATAAGTCAAAGATGCGACGGATATTTTGCATCAGACGATGAGTTAGGTTCCATTGATAGTTGCGCTATTAGTGGGTTCTAAGGAAGAAGTATTATGCAAAATAGACTAGCATACTGACTAGTTATTTATCTGAATGTGCCATAGAAGAAAGGAGAAAAAGTATGGGATTGTTCGGAGTAACAAAAGATATGGGAATTGACCTAGGAACAGCGAATACTCTTGTTTATTTAAAGGGAAAAGGGATTGTATTAAGAGAGCCTTCAGTTGTTGCTGTTAACACAAAGACAGGTGAGGTATTAGCTGTAGGGGATGAAGCAAAAAAAATGATAGGTAGAACTCCTGGGCACATAGTTGCAATAAGACCTATGAAGGATGGAGTAATAGCTGATTTTGATATAACAGAAAAAATGTTAAAGTATTTTATAAGCAAGGTTTGTTCAAGAAGTGCATTCACGAGCCCTAGAATAGTTGTTTGTTTTCCTTCAGGAGTAACTACGGTTGAAAGAAGAGCAATAGATGAAGCAACTAGAAGAGCTGGAGCAAGAGGAGTTGAACTACTTGAAGAACCTATGGCAGCAGCAATTGGAGCTGGACTTCCAGTTAATGAAGCGATGGGTAATATGATCGTTGATATTGGTGGAGGGACAACAGAGGTTGCTGTTATATCTTTGGATGGAATTGTTACAAGCCAATCTTTAAGAATAGCGGGAGATGAACTTGATAAATCAATAATTTCTTATATAAAGAGAAAATATAACCTTATGATAGGTGAGAGAACTGCAGAGAATATTAAAGTTACATTAGGTAGTGTTTTCGACTTTGAAAGAGTTAAAGATAGTATAGTTGACGGTCATGTTGTACACGGAGAAGATGTTGTAGATACTATGGAAATAAAAGGTAGGGATCTTTTATCTGGATTACCTAAAAATATTGAGATAAGAAGAGAAGAAGTGAGAGAAGCATTACATGAGCCGGTTATGAATATCATTGAAGCCATTAAGAATACACTTGAAAAAACACCGCCTGAATTAGCTGCTGATATTATGGAAAAAGGTATCACTCTAGCTGGAGGAGGAGCTTATATTAAGGGTATGGCAGAACTAATAACACATGAGACAAGAATGCCTGTTAATATTGCAGAGAATGCACTGGATTGTGTAGCAATAGGGGCAGGAAAAGCCATAGAATACGCGAGTTTTGGTAAAAGAAGATAATGAAGAAGTTCAAAAGATATAAAAATGTGTTCATTGTATTAGTGTTGTGTCTTTCATTCGTGTTGTTGATATCGTTGACTTCTAATAGAGAAAAGGTTACTTTTATTGAAGATGGAATGGCAGTTCCTATTAATGGGATTCAGTGTGTTGTTTTTAAATTATCTAATGGTATAAGTGAAGGTATAGAAACTATGAAAAAATTTACTAAACTTAAAGATGAAAATGAACAACTTAATGAGGAAATAGCAGATTTACAGATGAAGATTAATGAACTTGATGTAATAAAGAAGGATTATGAGGATCTGAAAAAGATGCTAAATTATAAAGATACACATGATGAATATGAATACATCGGTTGTGAAATCATTGGTGTGAGTGGAAATAGTTACTTCGAAGGATTTGTAATTAATAGAGGGTCAATAGATGGGATAGAGAAGCGTATGGTAGCAATCTCTCCAAATGGATTAGTTGGACAGGTGACCGCTGTGGGAACAAACTGGGCAAGAATACAAACCCTCGCTAATGAGAACATTGCTGTAGCTGGATATATAGATGAAACTGAGGAAGTTAACGGAATTGTTAAGGGATATAAGGATTATGACAATAAGGTACTTGCTAAGGTGGAAGTTCCAACATTAGATTCTAATCTAAAAAAAGGAGATACAGTGTATACTTCAGGTGTTGGAGATGTGTATCCAAAGGGTATTAAAATTGGAAAAGTTATTGAAGTATATGAGGAGAAAAGTAAAGTAGTTAAATACGGTATTATTGAGCCCTCTGTAGAGATAAATAAGATTGATAAATTGTATATTATTGTACCTAAAAAAATTCGAGAGTACGATGAATAAGGTGTTGAGTTTATGAAAAAATACTTGATGTTATTTTTTATAAGCATACTTTTACTTGTAGGAGATAACACACTAATGCCTTTTATTGGCATTAGTGGTGCTTATCCAAGTATGTTATTTATATTTTGTATTTCATTTTCTTTTTATGCAGACTTAAATGAGGTTATTTTTATAGGATGTGTCTCTGGATTGCTTCAGGACATATTTTTTATAGACGTTATAGGAGTGAATGCACTTATAAATATATTGCTATGTTTAAGTGTGGCATATGTAGGGAAAAACTTTATTAAAAGCAAACTCTTAGTGCCAATAATTATGGTGTTGTGTGCTTCATTAATTAAAGGATTTATTCTTATTGGAGTTTCAAAGATATATGGTAATAGTCTTTTTTTAAGAGATGTAATATGTATATCTGCTTATAATTTTTTCCTTGCTGTGATTCTTGAAAAGATAATATTTAAATTTTATAATTTGGAATTAATCAAGAATAATTGGCGATTTTAGGTGGTGAACATGTGAATAATAAAGAAGATTACAAGGAGTTAAAAACTCCAAAGAAGAAGAAACAAAAGAAGAAGTTTACTAGATATACAGCTGTGGTTATTACTATGTGTTTGATTTTTGCTACCATAGTGGGAAAGTTGATCTATTTACAAGTATTTAACGTAGAGGTTTATAGAGAGAAAGCTAACAATGGTCGACATAAGGTAATTTCTAATTCTGCTCCAAGAGGAAATATATATGATACAGATGGGGAAATTCTTGCCACAAATAAACAGGGTTTTAGTCTTATCTTCACTGAAACTAGTGAAAGTAAAGAAAACTTCTTTTTAACAATAAAGGAAGTTTTTGCTGTTCTTGAAGAAAATGGGGAGGTCCTATCTGAGAATTTTCCCTTAAAAGTAGATCCTATAAGATTTGAGTTTAACGTTGCAGAAGAATGGGAAGAGTGGTCAGAACTACGATTTAAGAAGGATCGTGGATTTGATGATGCTGTACTAAAAGAAAAGTTCAAAGGCAAGAATATGCCGGACTTAAATGATGAAGAACTTAAAGTAATAGAAGAAGAGCTGAAGATAATAGAGGCTGAAGAAGTATTTAGAACTCTAATAAAAAAATATAGCCTATACAATATTATGAAAGATAAATTTTCTAATGAAGAGTGGAAGAAGCTTTTAGAGGATAAGGAATCTTTAATAGATCTTCTTCTTGAATCGGTTCCACATGAAGAAATAAGAAAATATATGGTGGTAAAAGACAATATTCAAATGCAGAGTTATAAGGGTTATAGACCAATAATTATTGCTAATGATTTAAAGATTGAAACAGCATATATTTTTGAACAAATTCAGGCGGAACTTCCTGGAATCTCAATATTAAAACAACCAATTAGATATTATCCATATGGAGAATTAGCATCAAATATTGTGGGATACATTGGAAAAATTGACGAGCAATATAAAGGGTTATATGAAGAGCGTGGATATGATGTTCATGAGGATTATATTGGTAGATCGGGTATAGAAAATGAATATGAGAATATTCTAAGAGGAACAAGAGGCGAAGAGAGCATAGAGGTAAACAAGGATGGAAGAAAGGTGAAAACACTGGGAGAGAGACCAGCGACACCTGGAGAGTCTATCTATCTTACTATTGATCATAAGCTGCAGATGGCAGCAGAAGAAGCACTGGATCAAACTATGGCTTATATGAGAGATCTTGGAAAGTATAAAGCAGATAAAAAAACACTGGATGATGTTGATAAATCCAATGCAACAAGAGGCGCGGCTGTAGTTATAGATGTTAAGACTGGCGATGTATTGGCATTAGCTAGTAGACCTGGAATAGATTTGAATCTTTTCACTGTACCTGGTAGACTTGATTCTGCTACTTATAAGTCTATATTCAGTCCGGATCTTGAAGAGTTTGGAATGGCGTATGTCATGGAGCATGAACTGTATAAGAATGAAGAAATCAATGGAAAAGATTTAAAGGATCTTACGGAGGAAGAACGCATTGATGTTATATTCAATGAATTATTTCCCGAAAATAAAAATGGAATTAGAGAAGATAGATATGACATATACCCAAAAGCAGCATTTAACTATTCCACAAAATCAAGAGTACCACCAGGTTCAATATTTAAGATGCTTACTGCGGTAGCGGGACTTGAGGAGTCTGTAGTCTCTCCTACAGAAAAGATATATGATGCGGGTCCATATACTAAAAGATATAAGGATTTTAAAGGTGCCAGTTGGATGTATAACTTATATAGAGGAAGTCACGGTAATCAGGATGTTCAAGATGCTATAAGAGACTCCAATAACTACTATTTCTTTGAAGTTGCTGATAGGTTATATGAAAAAGGTGGAGAAGGTTCGAAGGAAAGTTTGGATATGTTGGGTAAATATGCATGGAAGTATGGATTAGGTGCTAACATGGAAAATCCAGCATCAAAGGCTAAAACAGGAATTGAGATTGATGAAGCTTTTGGTCAAGTGTATTATTATGATTCTGGTAAAAGATATCATAGTAAGGTATATACTTGGAGTTTATATGATCATTTGATAAATGGGACTGCATCAATATGGGTTGGTGAATATAAGCCAATAAATATTGTTCCTGATGAAGAGAAAGATAGTGAAGAAGTATATGCTATAAAGAAAGAATTAACGAGTGCTATCAAAGAAGAGATGATGAGTGTGAAGGATGCGGATTTATCTGTGATAGATGAGAGTATAAGAGTACTGATTGAAAAGAATGAAGAATATAGAGGGCAATACACTGATAAAGACATTGAAGGTATCAAGAGGGCTATTAGCTCATCTATAAACGACGCTAGAACAGAGATTAAAAGTGCCGTAAATCTTTATAATGCATCTATAGGTCAAGGAATTAATCAGTTTACTCCATTGCAATTAGCTAATTATATTGCTACATTAGTAAATGGTGGATATAGATATAAGCTTCATCTTGTTGAGAAGATAGTGGATTCGGAAGGGAATGTTATAGAGGATTTTGGTAATGAAAATATCATTTTTAATGAGACAAATGTAAGTAAAGAGACTGTTGAAGTTATTAAGAAAGGTATGCAGAAAGTTACAAGCACACCAGCAGGTACAGCATACAGTACATTTAAAAATTTTCCTATAAAAAATGGAGGGAAAACAGGATCTGCAACATATCAAGCAAATCAAGATGAATATGGTAGAACAGCATATTCAACATATGTGGGATTTGCACCATATGAAGAACCTGAAATTGCAATTAGTGTTGTTATAGTTGATGGAGGGCACGGAGGATACAGTGCAAGAGTTGCTAAAGCAGTCTATGAGGAATATTTCAAAGAGCAAATTTTAGAAAGTAATTCTGAGTACGAATTTATGCTTAAAAAACCGGAGACGGAAAAAGAATAAAATATTGTATTTTTAGTATGATATTTTTTATTGGGTATGTTCAAAATAATGTTAATAATATAGTACTTTTAAGGGAACCAGAATTGGTTCCCTTAGTTCGTTTGGTGATATAAATCTTGATGACCCCCATATATGTCCTTAGTATTAATAAAAGGACTTTTAGTATAAAAATCAATATCACAGATTGAAGTCTTATCCAGGATGAAACGAGCAAATACATATTTGCTAATTTTGTTGAAATTAGGGATATTATCACAAATAAGAAGGGATTTACATATAAATATTGAACTTATATACATAGACATATTTTATCAGGAAATTTAGTTTATCGATTTTAAAATAAGAAATCTATAGACAATATTTAAGGGTATATGAATTGTGTAAGATTAAGGGGTGGGGATGGTGACTGTAAATCTGGAGTCGGAATTATTAAATAGAAAAGAAATCAAACAAAAAAAAAAAATTTCAAGGGACACAGTGTTAATCATTATTATGTGCTTGATATTTGGGGCAATAATTGGTAAGTTGATAAACTTACAAGTAGTAAATGTTAATATGTATAGAGAATATGCAAGTAGTGGTAGTCATAAAATGGTATCTTATTCTGCTCCAAGAGGGGAAATTTACGATAGAAATGGAGAAGTGTTGGCTACTAATAAATTAGGATTCACATTAATTTTTACAGAGACAAAGGAAAGTAAGGATAAATTTTTTCAGACAATGGATGAGGTCTTTGAGATTTTAGATAAAAGTGGAGAGGATATTACAGATGGATTCCCTTTAAAAGTTGATCCAGTAAGGTTTGAATTTGGGGTTACAGATAAGTGGAAAGAACAGGTGGAGAGGCTATTTAAAAATGATAGAGGGTTTAATTATGAAGTTCTATATAAAGATTTTAGTGGGAAGAAACTAGCTGATTTAAATGAAAGTGAGATTGGTTATATAGATGAAAAATTGAAAGATATGACGCCTGAGTATATATATAGGAGTCTTATAAAGAAGTATGAATTATTCAATATAATCAAGGATGACTATTCAGATAAAGAGTGGGAAAGTCTTTTGAATGATAAAGATAAGCTTGTAGATGAACTTATAAATAAAGTAGATAGCAATGTAATAAGAAAATATATGATAGTTAAAGATACCATGAAAATGCAAAGTTTTAATGGGCATAGACCTAGTGTAATTGCAAAAGATCTAAAGAGTGAAACATCATATATATTTGAACAAATCCAATCGGAATTACCTGGAATTTCAATTCAGAAACAACCTATAAGATATTATCCTTATAATGAAGTTGCTTCAAATGTTATGGGGTATGTTGGAAAAATTGGGGAGCAGAACAAAGAGAAGTATGAAGAGCGAGGGTATGTTATTCATGATGATTATATAGGAATAACTGGATTGGAAAGCAAATTTGAAAATGTTTTGAAAGGAATTAGAGGGGAAGAGAGTATTAAGGTGAATTTGGATGGAAGAAAGGTGAAAACCTTAGGAGAAAGACCAGCAACTCCAGGAAATTCAATTAAACTTACAATTGATTATAAACTGCAGATGGCAGCAGAGAGAGCATTAGATGAGACAATGGAATATATGAGAGAACTTGGTAAATATAAATCAGATAAAAAAACCATAGATGATGTTGATAAGTCTAATGCAACAAGAGGTGCAGCTGTAGTGATAAATGTAAATACTGGTGAAGTACTTGCACTTGCAAGTAGACCAGGGATTGATCTTAACCTCCATACTGTTCCAGGTAGACTTGATAATGCAACTTATAAAGAAATATTTATGCCGGATATTGAAAAATTTGGTCTTGAGTACATATATAAACACGAGCTTTATAAGCTGGATGAAATCAATGGTAAAAGACTTAAAGATAAAGCTATGTGGGAAAAAATTAAGATGTTAATGGATGAGATGTATCCAAAGGATAAGAATGGATATAGAACTGATAAATATGGTACTAGACCAAAACCCGCTTATAATTATGCAACTCAATCACTTATACCTCCAGGATCCACTTTTAAGGTGTTGTCAGCTGTTGCAGGGTTAGAAGAGGGGGTTATAACTCCAGAAACAAAAATATATGATGCAGGACCATATAAAAAGAGATATAAAAATTTTAATGGTGCAAGTTGGATGTATAATGTGTATAGAGGTAGTCATGGGAATCAAAATATTGTTGAAGCTATTAGAGATTCAAATAACTACTATTTCTTTGAGGTTGCAGACCGTCTATTTGAAAAAAAAGGCGTAGGAACAAAGGAAAGCTTAGATATATTAGCAGAATATGCTTGGAAATTTGGATTAGGTGCTAATATGGAAGATCAGAATCCTAATATTGAAACTGGAATTGAGATAGAGGAAAGATTTGGTCCAGTTTATTATTATGATTTTGGTAAAAGAATAAACAGTGTATCATACACTCAAACCTTATATGAACACCTCTTAAAAGGAGAAGCATCCATATGGGTAGGGGAATATAAACCGATTGATATAATACCTGATAATGATAAGGACAGTGAAGAGGTATTTATAATAAAGAAGGATTTAACTAGTAGTATAAAAGAACAGATGACTAGTGAGGATAAGATTGATACCACAGATATAGATATAAAAGTTAGAGAACTTATTGAAAAAAAACGAGAATATGGGGAGCTATATAGCGAAAAAGATATTAAAGGGATTATAAAAACCATTACAGCATCATTATATGATGCTAGATCAGAAAATAAAAGTGGAGTAAATCTCTATAATGCTGCAATTGGACAAGGGAAGAATCAATTCACTCCACTTCAGCTTGCTAACTATATAGCTAGCCTTGTTAATGGTGGATATAGGCGAGAATTATATCTTGTAAAAGAAATAATGGATGCAGATGGTAAGAGGATTGAAGATTGTTCTAAAGATAAAAGGATTATTAATGAAACAGGAGTTAGTCAAGAGACTGTTGATACTGTAAAAGAAGGAATGCTTCAGGTTACAAGCAATATAAATGGTACTGCATATTCTACTTTTAAAGATTTTCCTATTAAGAATGGAGCAAAAACTGGGTCTGCAACATTCCAAACAAATCAAGAAGAATATGGAAGGACATCATATGCTACATTCATTGGGTTTGCACCTTATGAAAATCCAGAAATAGCAGTTAGTGTAGAAATCTTTGATGGTGGACATGGAGGATATAGTGCTAAGGTTGCAAAGGCAATCTACGAAGAATATTTTAAAGAGGAAATTTTGAAAATAAATCCTGAGTATGAATTTATGCTTAAAGAACAGGAAGAAGAATAAAACATAGTTGAGAGTGTAGAGTTGAGAATCTATTGTTTAACGTTCTTAACTCTACATTTCTTTTAAGGGTTTTGTATTAAAGAAATTTTAGAACTCTTAGCTACTTTTGTCATTTAAGCTTATGTTCTAATGAATTGTAGCTTTTAATTAAAATAAATGTAAAATAAAATAGGCAAAAAAAGTGGAAACGAGAAGGACTTTATTGAGTTGTGTTGAATATTTAAGAAAAGAGGGATTAACAGCTTTTAAAATGTAACAGCAGAAGGGTAGATAAGATTATGAAACCAAAAGGGATAACAATCAAAGGATATAGTGAAGGACTTAATATTGTAATCAATCTTGATGCATTTGAAGATGATAGGCACATGTTACATATGTTTAAAGGGAAATTAAAGTCCTCAAAGAAGTTTTATAAAAATTCGTCTTTGATTCTTACAACTCAATTAAGTGAGCTAAGTGATAAAGCAATTAATGAGATAAAGGCTTTCTTGTACAATGAATTGGAAGTAAAAGAATGTACCTTTAAGGAGTTTAAAGAAGTTAACAAAAAGAGTTTTAGTGGAATCTATGAGGGTAGGACAAAGTTTATTAGAAAAAGCGTAAGAAGTGGACAAGTAATAAATTATAATGGGAATGTAGTTATCATAGGAGATGTGAATCCAGGCGCAGAAGTGACAGCACAGGGGAATATCATTGTAATGGGCTCACTTAAAGGTGTGGTACATGCTGGATGTAATGGTAATAATTCTGCGATTATTGCTGCGCTTAATATGCAACCAACACTGGTTAGAATTGGAGAGTACATATCACGTTCGGCAGAAGAAGAATTTAAACCAAGCTATCCAGAGGTTGTAAAAATAAAAAATGGAGAGATAATAATAGAACCATATTTACCAAATAAATTTTTATAGATGGAGGGAGCAGAATGGGAGAAGCTATCGTTATAACATCAGGCAAAGGTGGAGTTGGAAAAACTACTACAACTGCTAATATTGGGACAGCACTTGCATCATTAGGAAAAAAGGTTGTTGTTATAGATGGTGATACGGGATTAAGAAACCTTGATGTTTTGATGGGTTTAGAAAATAGGGTTGTTTATACAGTTGTTGATGTCATAGAAGAAAAATGTAAATTAAAGCAGGCACTTATAAAAGATAAAAGATTCGAAGGTCTGTTTCTATTACCTACTGCACAAACTAGGGATAAAACTGATATAAGTAGAGATGCTATGTTAGAACTTACTAATACAATAAAAGAAGAATTTGATTATGTATTGATAGATTGTCCAGCGGGAATAGAGCAAGGATTTGAGAATGCTGTTGCTGGAGCTGATAGAGCTCTTGTAGTAGTTAATCCTGAGATAACATCTGTTAGAGATGCAGATAGAGTTATTGGTAAACTAGATTCAAAGGGATTTGAAAATCACAAACTTATTGTAAATAGAATGAACTATGAGATGACTCAAAAAGGTCAAATGCTTGGAGTAGATGATATAATCAATTGCCTTGCTATTAAACTTATAGGGGTTGTTCCTGAAGATAAGAGTGTAACTATTGCTACAAATAAGGGTGAGCCTATTGCACTAGATAATGAGGCAATGGCAGGACAGGCTTTTGTAAATATTGCTAAGAGAATAACTGGAGAAGAGATACCTCTACTTGACTTATCAGGTGCTGGTACTGGGTTTATGTCGACTCTTAAGAAGTTATTTAAAGTGAAGTAGGAGGGTTTAAAATGGATTTGTTGAAGCAATTATTTTCTAGTAAAACATCAGCTAAGGACATGGCATCTGATAGATTGAAACTTATCCTTATTCATGATAGAGCAAATTTATCACCGGATTTACTTGAGAATATTAAGACGGATATATTGAAATGCATCTCAAAATATGTTGAGATTGATGATGGGGAAGTAGATGTAAAAATGGCTAACAAGGATGAGATACCAGATGGGTCACCAGCATTGATTGCTAGTATACCAATAAAAAGAATCAAGTAATCAGGCTGTTGAAAAAGCCCAATCTCATCGTCGCTAAGACTTGCTGTGCTGCTCGAGTACATTAACGAATGATGTTTAATAAAATTGAAGTGAAGAAGGTTTTAAGGAGTTATGATGAAAATTTGTAACTTCTTTTTGATTGTACTTGTTTATGAGGTTATTGAAATTGATGAAATCAGCCATATAGTGTCAATAATACATAACGAGAATGGAATATGTGGTACAAATTAATAATATTTTTACAAAATTTGAATTATGATTGTGAAATATGTATGATATAATTTAATAAGAGATTACAGTAGTTAAGAAAGAGGATTGTGTATGTTGCATAAATTAAACATTAGGATTAATAAAAAACTTTTTAGATATTTAAGCTATGACGTTTTGATAGTGTGCAGTATGTTGGTTCTTTTTGGAGCCATAAATATTTATAGTGATACAAAAAGATATGCAGGAATTCAGTATTTCAAGCTTCAGATGTCTTGGTTGGTTATTGGATTGATAGCTGTTGGTTTTATAATTTTGATAGATTATATGGTTATAGCAAATTATGCTCCTCTCATTTATTGGTCTAGTATAATATTATTAATAATAAATCAATTTATTGGTGATACAGTTAATGGTGCAACTGGATGGATAAGCATAGGTAGTAGAGCAATTCAACCCTCGGAGTTTGCAAAACTTGCGCTCATTATCATGTTGGCAAAGAAGTTAGATGATATGGAAGGAAAGATAAATAATCTTAAAAATTTTCTTACCATATGTTTTTATGCATTTATCCCTATGGCTATCATATTAAAACAACCTGATATGGGTATGACTATGGTTTGCTTCTTTACTGTCCTTGGGATAGTTTTCATTGCTGGATTAGATTTGAGGGTGATAGTTGGGGGACTTACTGGGGTAATTGGCTTGATAGTAGTTATTTGGAATTCTCCTCTTATGAAGCCCTATTGGAAAGGTAGATTAGTAGCATTTATAAACCCAGAAGCATATTCAAAGGACTATAGCTTCCAGTTGAAACAATCATTAATTGGGATTGGATCAGGAGGAGCATCGGGGCTAGGTTATGGTAATGGCAGTCAATATATGTTTGTACCAGAATCCCATACAGATTTTATCTTCGCTGTAATAGGGGAAGAATGGGGGCTCATGGGTGCCATATTTATTCTTTTATTATATGGATACCTAATCGTAAGATTTATACACATTTCAAAAAAATCTAAAGATATATTTGGAAAGATAATATGTATAGGAATAACAGCATCATTCTTGTTCTCTATATTTCAAAATATGGGTATGACTATTGGGTTAATGCCTATAACAGGTATTACATTGCCTTTATTGAGTTATGGAGGAAGTTCGATGTTAACTAATTTTATAGGAATTGGGTTAGTATTGAATATTGGAATGAGAAGAAAGAAAATAAATTTTTAAATAAATAAACTTAAGGCACTTTAAGAAATTCTTAAAGTGTCTTTTTTTAACATTTGGTTAAATGTGTGAAACGTGTTTTTGTAATATTTTTTCATTGATGAAAATATAAATTAGAATGAATGAAACTATTACAATGGAGGATACTATGGGAAATTATAATGAGTTGTACAAAAATTATTATAAACAGGTTTCGGGTGTAGAGGAGAGGCGGCAACATGATGTGTATAGGGATAGGGCAGATAGTAAAAATTATCGTAGGAGATATGCAGCGAAGAGAATGAGTTTTGTTGATAAGTTTATATATCAGATTATAGTTGTAGTTATAGTTGTAGGTATATACATACTTAGTCCATATTTTGGAGAGAAGGTAAACGCCACAATAAGAGGGAATATGAACAAATATTTAGTAACTTGGGATATGAGTGATCAGGTAAAGAACTTTTCATTTAAGGGATTCCAAGAGAGTTGTATTGAGAAAATAGATGGAGTAGTAAATGATATAACTGGTGGTGGAGCATTTTCGCTAATCAAGGAAGAGTTTCTTCTTCCTATAAATGGGAAAGTACTAAATGCTGATAATATGGATAGCGAGAAGGAATTGATTATAAGTAGTCAATATAATGGAGTTGTTAAAAGTTCCTATGAGGGAAAGATAAAGAAAATAACAAGTGAGGAAGATGGGAAGATGACAGTTACAATAGATCATGGAAGAGGGGTAGAAACGGTTTATGGTAACTTGAGTGGAGTGTATTATAAAGAAAAAGATTTCATAGAGACAGGAGAGGTTATAGGTTCCGCGGCTATAGATGATAATAAAAAGTTTGCAGTTGTGTTTAAAATACTCTATATGGGGAAAGAAAAAAATCCTGCTAAATATATGACTGTTAATGGAATTTGAATATTCATTAAATCTGAAATAATTTAATAATAAATAGATAGAGTAGTTTTAATAATATTGAGGAGGGAGAATGGTAAAGAAATTTTTAGTTGTTGTAGCTTATATTCTTTTATTGTTCATCTTAGGGTTTCAAGGAAAGATTTTGATAGCATTTCTCCTAGTGTTCCTCCATGAATTAGTACATTATATAGCAGCAAGGATATTGGGATATGACAAGGGGAAGATAAGTTTTATTTTTATTGGTTTAGTATTAAAAATGGATAGTTTGAATGACGTTACGCCACGTGAAGATATAATAATAAGTATTGCAGGTCCTCTCTTTAACTTAATGCTTGCTATGGTATCATTATTGCTTTGGAGTGGAAATAAGGGAGTTGAGATTTATAAAACTTTGTATTATAGCAATTTGACACTTGGGCTTTTTAATCTTATACCAGCTTATCCGTTAGATGGGGGAAGAGTATTGAGAGGGGTATTGGGATGTAAGATGAATTTCAAGAAAGCTAATAGGATAGCATATACAATTAGCTTAATAATAGGCATAGTGTTTATGCTTTTTTATTTTACAGTTGTTTTTAGTGGAGAGAAGAATATTTCATTTGGGCTTATAACATTATTTATAATTCTAGCTTCTTATACTGAAATGAAAAAATCAGCATTTTTGATAATGGGGGATATGGTGAGAAAGAAAGTAAGGTTTATAAAAAAGAAATATATTGAGGGAAGGACAATATGCATACATGAGAATATAGATTTACTTCATGCAATGGGATATGTGGATAAATATAGATTTAGTACTTTTTTAGTTCTCAATGATGATATGCAGGTGGTTGATATGTTCTATGAAGATGAACTTATAAAAGGTTTGAAAAATTATGGTAATGTGCCCTTAAGAGAATTTTTGAAGACTTTATAAATTAGGGTAATTTTGGTTGATAGATAGCTTTGCGTAGATATGAATGAGAGTTTGCAACAGTGAAGAGTATATATACTTTACCTCTTAATGTGCTTGTGATATTATATTATAATGAATACACACATACAGGAGGATAATAATGAACAGAATCACTGATGAAATTTTAAGTCGTGTGGAAAAGCCCGTTAGATACGTTGGGGGAGAGTTGAATTCAATTGAAAAAGACAAGAATTTTGTTGATATAAGATTTGCTTTTTGTTTCCCAGATGTTTATGAAGTAGGAATGTCACATCTTGGAAGTAAGATTTTATACTATACATTAAACCAAAGAGAAGATACTTATTGTGAGAGAGTTTATGCTCCATATAATGATATGGAACAGGAAATGAGGGAAAATAATATTCCTTTATATGCTCTAGAAAGTAAAGATCCTCTAAATCAATTTGATATAGTAAATTTCACTCTACAATATGAGATGAGTTATACAAATATTTTAAATATGATGAATATGTCAGGAATAACACTAAGAGCATCACAAAGAGGTGAGGAAGAACCAATAATTCTTGCTGGTGGGCCATGTGCTTATAATCCTGAATCATTATATGATATTGTTGACATAGTTGCATTAGGTGAGGGAGAAGAGATGCTTAATGATCTTCTTGATTTATACAAACAATTTAAATCAGAAGGGAAAAGTAAGAAGGAATTCTTAAGAGCGGCAAGTCATATTGAAGGTTTCTATGTTCCAAGTTTATACACTGTAGATTATAATGAGGATGGAACAATAAAAGAATTCAAGCCTTTATATGATGATGTGCCAGCAGTTGTTAAAAAAAGAATAATTAAGAATTTTGATGAGGTAGAATTTCCTAATAAACTTATTGTACCATTCACTGAAGTTGTGCATGACAGAGTAACACTTGAAGCATTCAGAGGATGTACAAGAGGATGTAGATTCTGTCAGGCAGGTATTATATATAGACCAGTAAGAGAGAAAAAAACAGAGACTTTATTAGAACAAGCTGAAGGGTTATTAAAGGAAACAGGATATAATGAGACTTCATTGATATCATTGAGTATCTGTGATTATTCTGATATCACTAACCTTATTAATAAATTTAGTAGCAGATTTGAAGAAAAAAGAATTGGTATTTCACTTCCTTCAATAAGAATTGACTCTTTCTCTGTTGATCTTTTAAAGGAGATTCAAAAGGTAAGAAAAACAGGACTTACTTTAGCTCCTGAAGCAGGTTCACAAAGAATGAGAGATGTAATAAATAAGAATGTTACTGAAGAAGATTTAATAAATGCGACTAGTAGTGCCTTTAAGGCAGGATGGTCAAGAGTTAAGTTATACTTCATAGTAGGACTTCCATATGAAAATCTTGATGATGTATTGGGAATAGGTGAATTAGGTAGTAAGGTAGTAGATGCTTATTATGCTGTTCCTAAGGAAGAGAGAAAAAAAGGACTTACAGTAACAATTAGTACATCAATACTTGTTCCTAAGCCATTTACTCCTTTCCAGTGGGCACCACAGGAAAGAAAAGAGAGTGTACTTAAAAAGATATATAAACTTAAGGATAGTATAAAAAGAAAAGCTATAAATTATAACTATCATGCATCAGATGTATCATTCATGGAAGCTGTTGTGTCACGTGGAGATAGAAGAATATGTGACGTTATTATAAGAGCTTATGAATTAGGTGCAAAGTTTGATGGATGGAGTGAACACTTTAAGTTTGATATATGGAAACAAGCAATGGAAGATTGCGGAGTTGATGGTGAATTCTACGCATATAGAGAGAGAAGTTATGAAGAGATTCTTCCATGGGATTTCATTGATATCGGTGTAACAAAGCAATTCCTTATTGATGAAAATGAAAAAGCTAAAGTTGCTTTAACTTCACCAGATTGTAGAGAAGCATGTCTTGGTTGCGGAATTAATAAGTCATTTGGGGAAGGAGTGTGCTTTGAGAATGCGTTACTTGATTAAATATACTAAAGAAGATAAGCTGAAATTTCTAGCGCATCTTGATTTAATGAAAACAATACAAAGATTAATAAGAAGAAGTGAGATATATGTTGCATTTTCACAAGGATATAACCCACATATTATAATGTCTATAGCTCAGCCATTATCGGTTGGTATGAGTTCAAAAGGTGAATATCTTGATCTTGTATTAGAGGAAGAAATGGATGAAAAAGATTTAGTTGAGAGATTAAATGAGGTTACAGTTGGTGGAATTAAATTCTTAAATGCTTGCAAGGTTATTACAGAGAAAAAGGCTCCACAAGCTATGGCACTTATAGATGCGGCAAGATATGGAATTAAATTAAAGTGTACTGATTCTAAAAAAGCAGAGGAATCACTAAAAGAGCTTATGAAAAAGGAAAGTTTCGTGACGCTTAAGAAGAGCAAGAAAGGGTTGAAGGAAGCTGATATAAAGCCTTTGATTAAAGATTTGAAATTCTGGCCTATGGAGGATTCTCTTATACTAAATGCTCTTGTTAACTGTGGAAGTAGATCAAATCTTTCAGCAAACCTTTTAGGTGAGTACATTTCTAAAAATATAGAAGGTGTTGATGCAGAGGCATTTGTATATGTGGAAAGAAATGAAATGTATGCTGATAAGGATGGAACACTTGTTGAATTAGAAAGATACTTTGGATAAACTACAAATGATTGAAATCAAAGAATAAAGAAAAAAGAATAGATTAGAAAGGTTCTGACTTAGGTCAGAACCTTTTTGTTTAATTGGAAATTACTCAAAAGTTGAATTTGAAACTAAAGATAATATGTTATTATAAAGATATTGTAGTAAAGAATATACTTTATAGAATTTGGGGATATAAGGAGGAGTAATTCTTTAATGTCTAAAAATAAAAATACAGAAAAGAAAATTGCATTAGCCGAATACAGTGAAATCATAAACCAAGTGTTTGATATTAAAGGCAATATAACTCATTATGTGAAAAGTGGAAATACTGAAAAAGCACTGATCTATTTTGAAAAACTATTATCATACAAAATTAATGATAATAGAAATACATTAAAACATTGGAAAGAATATGCAAATATATTCAATATAAGTCTCAGAGGGGCTGCCATAAATGGAGGAGTTTCGCCAATCGAGGTATTGCTCATAGGAGATGAATTTAAGAATAATATTCAGAATGCCCAAGATATAGAATTTATAAAAAGAAAAACTCATTCACTTGTTGAAGAATATGCATCGGCAGTGTTTAAAAATGAGGCAAGAGGATGCAGTAAAACAATACAAGATATTTGTAAATACATAAAGGTTAATTTTGGAAAAAATTTGAGTACAAGTACATTATCAGAAATATTTCATATAAATTCATCTCATCTTTCAAGGCAGTTCAAAAAAGAAATGAAGGGAACAGTAACAGAGTATATACAAAAGATAAGAATTGATGAAGCGAAGCATCTTATTGAATCAGGAAAATACTCAATGACGGATACGGCAGGAATGGTAGGATTTAACGATGTACAATATTTTACAAGCACCTTTAAAAAGATAGAAAATATGACTCCAACAGAGTATATGTCAAAGACGCAATAATAATATAAAAGATGCACAAATATTTAAAGACCATAAGTTAATAAATTGATATCATATGATCAAGGATGGTGATTATATGAAAAAAGAAAAATTACTTGGTGTTTATAGATTGATGATAGTCCTAGTAGGATGGTTTGGTATAATGGGAAGTTTTACTATGAAGATAATAACTCGTGCACAGGGAGAAAGTGCAGCAATGGCATTATTAGATTCAATAAGCCATTATACCATTCAAACCAACCTGTTAGTTTTGATATGGATTACATGTGCATTGATGTATTGGATTAAAAAAGGAAAAGTTAAAACTGATAATAGTGTATTGAAAACAGGAATAACCATGTATATAACCTTTACATTTGTAATATATGCATTGATGTTACAGGGGTTATGGTCTCCAACAGGAATAAAATCTGTTTTAGCATTTATCACTCATTATATAACTCCTGTAGCATTTATAATAGATTGGTTAGCTTGTGAACTTATAAATGGAAAGCAGACGAAGAAGAATTATAAAAATGCAGTGAAGTGGTTGATATACCCTTCATGCTATGTTATATATGTAATGATTTATGGTAAAATAACAGGTAAATACATGTATCCTTTTTTACACGTACCTTCAATCGGTTACTCAGGAGTATTTATGAGAGTTTTCATATTGTCCATTTTATTCTTCCTTATGGGAATGTTTTATATAAAATGTAATAGTATTATTCAGGGACGAAAGAGTAGAATTTTGAAGAGCAAGAACAATGAGATAAGTAGATAAAAATAAATTTTAAATATAGAAATACTTAAAATGTCTACACATCACTTTTAGACAAGTGGTGTGTAGTTTTAACATAGCTCTATTTTTAAAAAAGATGATGAAAAAGATATAAGTATTAATGGTATAATAAGGATTATTATACAAAAAAAGCTTTATATTAAATAGAGGAGGTGAAGAGTTGAATTGGGAAGGGTTAGTTTTGGTTATTATTGGAGTAATTTACTTAAGTTATTCTATTTTATACAGAAATAAAGTAACAATTTATAATCGTAAGGAGAATATGATTGTTATAAAAAAAGAAAGTTTCTTAAGATTACAACTATACTTTTCAATTATAAATTCTGCATACTTAATAATATTAGGCTTAATAGTTACGTTTTGTAATATAGACACTATGTATGTTTTATTATTAATATTAATTTTTCATTCAATAAATTCCTTGTTAAAAGTAATAAGTAAAAGAAAAGGGTTTATTAAATAAAAATTGTAATATGATTGAGGATTAAGTGAAATTAATGGGGAATATTTTATTGGGGTTGTAATGATTATTAAAATTGAAAGCGAGGATTATTAATGCATCAAATAGCAGAGATTAAAAGAACCACTAAAGAAGAAATTAATAAAACTATACAAAAATACTATGAGTATCTAGTTGAACCAATGGATGATATGTGGGAAAAGGCAATTATTGGTGTATCTGATTATTATAGAATAATTTTTCAAAATAATGACGCTGGATATTTTTGTTTAGATAAGGATAATGTGTTGCTACAATTTTTTATTAAAGATGAGTTTATAGGTAAATCAAAAGAAATCTTTAAATATATTTTAGAAAAATACAACATAGAAAAGGGTTATGTTAATACAATTGATACAAGAAATTTGCCCCTGTTTTTAGATTTCAATAATGAAATATGTACTGACACATATTTATATAAAGATAATTGTTGTATAGATAGGATTAATCCCATAGAAAATATTGAAATAAGAATAGCTTCTAATAAACAAGTAGAAAAAGTTCTAGAGTATCATGAAGATAGTCTTAACATGACAGGAAGTTGGTTAAAACCTTATTGTATTGATATTATTAGTAAAGGTGAATTGTTTTTATTTACAGTAGATAATGAGATTATAGGAACTGGGGAGAGACGAATTAGTGAAAGTAAAAAGGAATATGCAAATCTCGGCGTTACGGTATCTAAAAAATATCGAAGGAAGGGATTAGGATCATATATCTTATCATATTTAAAGAAAGACTGTTATAAGCATGAGTTACGTCCTATTTGTTCAACTACTATGAAAAATATTGGATCTCAAAAAGCTATAGAGAATTCTGGTTTTTATGCTTATCATCGTATTCTGGAAGTAATGTTCAAATAGAAAATAAAAATTATACACACTACTTCTATCCAAGTGGTGTGTATTTTTATCATAGCACTCTTTTTTAGAAAGATGTTGAAAAATATATAACCTATAATGGTATAATAAGGTTTGGGATACAGAAAAAGTTTTCAACAATATTAAAAAAAGAGTAGTACTAAAAAAGCTATTATAAAAGTTAGGGGGAATTTATAATGACAATGTTTTATTTGATTAGGCATGGAGAACCAACATATAAACCTGTGGATGAAAGAAAATTTATTGGACATGGGAGAGATTTGGCTCCATTAACGGAAAATGGAATTGAAGGAGTAAAGGAAACGGCTAAAGATAACAGACTTAAAAACTGTGAAATTATTGTTTCCTCACCATACACAAGGGCATTGCAGACTGCTGCAATTTTATCAAAGGAATTAGGAATAGATTTAGAAGTTGATGTCGATTTGCATGAATGGGTACCAGATATAATAAACTTCCAGCATAAAACTTCTCAAGATTGTTTTGATTTGTGTAGGGACTTCGAACTACATGATGGTATAACTCCGAAAAATGAAATTAAAGTATGGGAAACGGCCGAGAGTATGACAAGAAGAATGGAAAGTGTTTTGGAGAAATATTCTAAATACCAAAGAGTCATAGTAGTTTGTCACGGTATGGTTATAAGGACTGTTAAATTTCAAAAAGAAATAGGACATGCAGAAATTATTGAATATGCTATTTAGATGGGCAACTCAATTAGATAAACCAGCGTGGGTGTTCCTTGCAAAAGATTTACCCCCCCTATTTGAAATTATTAAATAACAAGGAGTGAATTTTGAATGATAAAATTAATATCTTTAGAGAAAAAAGATATTATAAATATTATTGATTGGAATAAAGATAAAGATGCAGACTTTTTGATGCAGTGGGCTGGGAGATATTATACATATCCTATAACAGAGGAACAAATTATAACTAGATTAGAAAATAAAAATTCAAAATCTGATATTAATATTTATAAGATTGTGTTAGATAAAACTAATGAAATGATAGGTACAGTGGAATTATTTTTTCCTGAAAATAATCCGGATATAGCAGTTATTGGGAGATTTTTGATTGAAGAAGCTTTTAGAGGTAATGGATATGGCGAAGAAGCACTTAAGGAAACTGTTAATAAAGCTTTTGATAAATTTGGATTTAATAAAGTTGTATTAGGAGTATTTGAGTTCAATAAAAATGCAATTAAATGCTATGAAAAAGTAGGATTTATAAAAGATAAACTTCGTGAGGATGTAAATAATCCAAAGTTTAATTCATATACTATGACAATACATAATGAAAATAATTAATATAAAAATTGAAAAACAATATATTACCAGGAGGATAACAATGAAAAAACAAAAGATACTTAAAATCTCAGCATATACAAGCGGTGCTGTAACTATTTTGATGTCATTAGTATACATTTTCTTTAACTTTATATCACCATCGCTTTTGAGTTTTTCTTTTACAAAGGAAGAGAAAGCGGCTATTGGGATTATTGGCGGAGCTGATGGACCAACAGCCATATTTCTTACAAGTAAAGCATCAGGTGGTCTTTCTTTAGGTGCATTAATAATAATTTTTGCAATAATAACAGCTGTGTTGTTTTTATTAAGCAAATATAAGAAAACAAATAATTAATTTCTTATAAAGTTCTTAATATGCCTAGGTCTATGATATAATCGTGGTGAGGTGAAGAACTTGAGTGAAGTAAGGATTTTTGAGAGTGATAAATATAAATATATAGGAATATACAAAGATGAGCAGTTGGTACAAAGTTTTTTTGAACATATTATTGAAGGTGGAGCAAGTGAGGGAGATATTCATATAGGTAGAATTCAATCCATAGATAAAAGTGGGAAAAATGCATTTGTTAATATTGGATGCGGGAAGAATGCTATACTACCTCTGAAAAAATTTGATAAGGTGTCAAAAGGTGATTATGTTACATGTGAGGTTATAAGAGGTGAAAAAGGCGAAAAAGGTGCAAAGATATCTTTAGGATATACTGTACCTGGAAAATATGCGGTTGGAAAGAATGGACGTAAGAAAATCTCAGTAAGCAGAAGTATGAATAAGGATGAAATAAGAGAGGACTTATGGAATACTCTTAAAGAATATTCACGTGATTTTGAAGGGGAGATTCTGGTTAGGAGTAACATCAAGAGTTGTGAGGATATAGAAGCCCTTAAGTTGGATTTAGATAGGGTTATCAGTAATTTTAAAGAAATAAAGAGAAAAGGTCAGTATTGGAATAAAGTGGGTAAAATATATAACAGTGGTGGAATGCTAGGTAGAATATTAAGAGGAGAAAAAGAAGAGGGTACTATTATCACGTCTTCTGGTCCTAAAAACATCAATTGTGAAGATATAATTGGTAGTGTCGTAAAGATGGATGTGAATGGACTTAAAATTGCAGATTTTATAAGGGATGTTGTAAAAAGTTATGAAAGGAAAGTGCTCCTCCCAGAAGGCGGAAGTATGGTGATTGATAGAGGTGAAGCACTGTATTCTATAGATATAAATAGTGGAAATGCAGATAAGTCAATTGTTAATGATGATAACGCTGAATTTATATGTAGAGAGATATTAAAGAGAAATCTTAATGGAATTGTAATTATAGATTTTGTGAACTTTGATCATAAAGATGAGATTATAGCTCTTGCTGAAAAGATAAGTGAGAAGATGAATGAAGATACAGTAAAAAGTAAGGTGTTTTTTAATAGAGAGCTAGGATTAGTGGAAATTGCTAGAAATAGAAAAGGTGTAACTCTATATGAGATACTAGATGATATTTATGAAAGTGCAATCTGTAGTAAAAGAGAGATAAACAGAGAAGAATCAAGAGAGCTGATTCTTGGAGTTATTCATAATGTGAGAAGCTCTATACATCCTAAGAAGTATAAAAGCAATGATAGGGTGATTATTAAACTTAACACTTATTTTAAAGGTTTGTTTGAAGAAGAAATAAACCATATAAGAGATAAAATTTTCCATGAAAAGATAGACTTAGCTATAAGCTATAGCGATGAGTTTCTTATAGGATATACAGTGGATTAAGAAGGAGAATAATCCTGTGGTAAAAGCAATAACTTTTAGCATAAAAATCTTTACAAAAGATTTCTCTTGTGTTACAATACCATTTGTAGCCGTACGCGTAGGGTAATTAAAAAGATGTTCCTAGTGAACCACCCGAGCGACGAGACTTGGTTAGAGGAGGTGCTTTTAATGTACGCAATTTTAAAAACTGGTGGTAAGCAATACAGAGTTCAAGAAGGAGATACTATCTTCGTTGAGAAGTTAGATGCTGGAGTTGAGTCAACTGTAGAGTTTGAAGAAATACTAGCTGTTGGGAAAGAAGACGGTTTAGTAATTGGTAAGCCTGTAGTAGAAGGAGCTAAAGTAACTGCTAAAGTTGTAGCTCAAGGAAAAGCTAAGAAGGTTGTAGTTTTCAAATTTAGACCTAAGCTTGACTACAGAAACAAAAATGGTCATAGACAACCATTCACTAAGTTAGTTATCGAAAAGATTGAAGCTTAGTAGTTATGATTCGATGTGATTTTTTTACCAAAAAAAATTTAATAGTTGGCTACATAATTGATGGTCATGCGGGATATGCTGAACACGGTGAAGACATTGTTTGTAGTGCTGTATCGGTATTAGCGCAGAGCATAGCTAATGGAATTAGTGAAGTAATTAAGATAGAGTCGATTATTGAAGTAGAGGATGGATTCTTAAGTTTAAGCTTAAGACGAAACTCTATTGAAGAGGTCAAGCAGTGCCAAGTATTGCTTGAGACTCTTATGATTAATATTAGAGACCTTGAAAAAAATTATAGTGATTTTATTAAGGTCATCGTGAAAGAGGAGGTGCAAGGTAATGTTAAGAATTAACCTTCAGTTATTCGCTCACAAAAAAGGTGTAGGTAGCTCTAAAAACGGACGTGATAGTGAATCTAAGAGATTAGGTGTTAAACGTGCAGATGGACAATTCGTTCTAGCAGGAACTATCTTAGTTAGACAAAGAGGTACTAAAATCCATCCAGGTATTAATGCTGGAAGAGGTGGAGATGACACTCTTTTCGCTAAGGTTGACGGAGTTGTTAAATTCGAAAGAATGGGCAAGTCTAAAAAAAGAGCTAGTGTTTATCCAGTGGAAGTTGAGCTTGAAGCTTAAGAACTTAAGCACCCTTTTAAAGGGTGCTTTTTTAATATGAAATATAGTTTCTGAACGTCATATATAATAAGTGAGTTCACCAGTTATAATATATATATATTAAGTGAATAATAAAATAGTAAGAATAATATGGAAAATCAAGGAGAAATATAATATGTTTATAGATACCGCGAAAGTATTTGTAAAATCTGGAGATGGTGGTAATGGTGCCATTTCTTTTAGAAGAGAGAAGTACGTTGTGCTTGGCGGACCTTCTGGTGGTGACGGTGGGAATGGTGGATCAGTTATACTTGAAGTAGACCCACAAATTACAACTCTTTTAGACTTTACATACAAGAGAAATTATAAGGCTGCAAAAGGCGAAGATGGTGCGAAAAGTAAGATGTATGGTAAGAGCTCAGACGACTTAATAATTAAAGTTCCATTAGGAACAGTTATTAGAGATGTTGAGACAAATAAAATAATGGCTGACCTTGCACATAAGGGTGATAGAGTTATGGTTTGTAAAGGTGGTAAAGGTGGAAAAGGAAATGCTAAATTTGCTACTCCTACTAGACAGGCACCATCATTTGCAGAACCAGGTATGCCTGGAGAAGAAAGATGGATAACTCTTGAATTGAAATTATTAGCTGATGTTGGATTGTTAGGATTCCCTAATGTAGGAAAGTCTACTTTATTATCTATGGTTTCTAGAGCTAAACCAAAGATAGCGAATTATCACTTTACTACTTTAAAACCAAACCTTGGCGTTGTAAAAGCTGCAGGAACTCAAAGTTTTGTAATGGCAGATATACCAGGAATTATTGAGGGTGCTGCTGAAGGTGTTGGTCTTGGAATTCAATTCCTTAGACATATTGAGAGAACAAGAGCCTTAATTCACGTTGTTGATATCTCAGGTATTGAAGGAAGAGATCCTATTGAAGATTTTAAGAAGATAAATGAAGAACTTAAAAAATATAGTGTGAAGTTATGGGATAGACCACAGATTGTAGCGGCAAATAAAGCTGATATGCTATTTGAAGATGAAAAGTTTGAGGAATTTGAAAAAGCTGTAAAGGAAATGGGATTTGAGAAGGTATTCAAGATAAGTGCTGCAACTGGTGAAGGTGTTGAGGCACTGATGAAAGAAGCTGCTAGATTGCTTAGTGAGATTCCAGTTGAAGAGATTGAAATACCTATTGAGGAAAGATTCGTACCTGAGGAGAAACATTTCACGTATGAAATTCACAGAGCTGATGATGGTGCATTTGTAGTAGAAGGAACTTTTGTAGAGAGACTTCTTGACGCTGTTAATATTCACGATCCTCAGTCTTTAAGATATTTCCATAAAGTTCTTAAAAATAAAGGTGTTTTTGATGAACTAAAGGAAATGGGAATACAAGATGAAGATATCGTTAGAGTTAGAGACTTTGAATTTGAGTATCTTCTGTAGAATTATGAAAGAATATTAGGAGTGATAAATAAAATGTTAAATTCTAAACAGAGAGCCTATTTAAGAAAAATGGCTAATACGATGAATCCAATCTTCCACGTTGGTAAAAATGGAGTGGAAGACGAGATGATAAAGCAATTAGATGATGTTCTAGAGGTAAGAGAATTAATAAAGATAAAAATACTTAAGAATAGTTTCTTAGATGCAAAAGAAGCAGCTAGCATCATATGCGAAGAAACAGGATGTGAAACTGTTCAATTCATAGGTCATACAGTTGTATTATATAGAGAGAGCAAAAACAAACCTGAAATAGAATTACCATAGAACTATTAAGCAAACCGTCTGAGGTTTGCTTTTTTAATTTTTTTGTAATTTGTTTACGTAAATCTATGATAAAATAGAAATATGATAAATAGAGAGGAAGAAAGTCGATGTATAGAAAGGCGATTTTTGGAGGGACATTTGATCCCATACACAACGGGCATATTAATATAGCATATGAAGCACTTGAAAAACTTAATCTTGATGAGATTATTTTCATGCCAAGTGGTGATCCGCCTCATAAAGCTGATAAGAATATTACTGATGGACTTCTCAGACTTGAGATGACAAGAATGGTTGTGGAATGTAATGAAAAGTTCAGTGTGAGTGATTATGAGATAAAGAAGAAAGGTAAGAGTTATACATATGAGACAATGAAATACTTTAGTGAGACACATAAGGACACTCAGTGGTATTTTATTGCTGGGTTAGATAGTCTTATGTATATACATGAATGGGCTAAACCTGAAAAAATCTTTGAAAAGTGTAAGGTCATTATTCTTGTTAGAAGTGGGTTTAACAATCATGAAGTGATGGAAAGAAAAGAAAAAATAGAGAAAGCCTATGGAACAGAGATTGTTTTGCTTGATATACCAAGATTGGATATTTCATCAACTAATATTAGAAATAGGTTAAAAGGGGATAGATATTGTGGGCACCTTATGCCTAGAGAGGTTGAGTATTTTGTTAAATCAGTAGGTTTATACAAATATGAAAGGTGATTAAATGTTAGAGATTAATATAAATGAAATTAAAGAATATGTTGAAAAAATATTACCCAATAAGAGAATGAAACATACAGAAGGAGTTAGGGAAACTGCGCTCAAATTAGCAAAAGAATATGGATGTGATGAAAAAAAAGTTGAAATAGCTGCTTTATTGCACGATGTAGGAAAATATTTGCATAGAGACGTGCTCGTTGATATAATTAAATTTGAAGATGAGAATAAGAGAAGAATTCTTCAAGCAGAACCTCAAGTATATCATGGATTTGGAAGTGCATATCTTGCAGAGCGGGATTTAGGTATTACAGATACAGAGATATTAAATGCTATAAAGTATCATACCACAGGTAGAGAGAGAATGTCACTTCTTGATAAAATCATCTATATAGCTGATTACATAGAACCTAATAGGTGTTTTGAAGGCGTGGAAGAGATAAGAGGGATTGCTTTTAAGAATATAGATGAGAGTGTATTAAAAGCTATGAATAATACAATAAAATACATTGTAGATAACAATGGTATTATTGATTATGATACAATTTTAGCAAGAAATTATTTTCTTATGGATTGGGGGGAATGAAGTGAGTGAAGACCAAAATAGAACACCAAGAAAGAGTACGGGTACGAGCACGAGAAAGAGAAGAAAGAAAAAAAAGAAAAGATCTACTCTAGATAGAGTGCTTTCAATATTAATAATTCTTATTATGGTTGCATGTATGATTGTACTTGGTGTATTAATAGGAAAAGGGATTGCATCCATTAGCAAAAAAAGTGATACTAAACAATTTGCAATAATTGATGAGAATGTGGATAAAGCGCCTAAAGAGATTATTACACCCGATAAAGAAGAAATAACATTTAATAATGAATTCGTTAATATACTACTAGTTGGTATAGATGAAGGAGATTTAAGTGAAAATGCAATTTTAAACACGAGAGAAGCGGATAGTATTCTGCTTCTTAATTATTATTATAATGAAAAAGTGGTTAACGTAACTTCAATTCCTAGAGATATGAGTGTTGTAGTGGAAGAACAATATTTTAATGTTAGAGATGCATTAAAATTTGGTGGTATTAACTATCTTATAACATCTGTAGAAGGAAACCTTAAATGCAAAGTAGATAATTATGTTTTATTAGATATTGAGCTTTTTAAAGAAATTGTTGATATAATTGGAAAGATTGATATTAAAATACCTTATGATATGGAATATGATGATAATCTTCAGGATTTACATATTAGATTTACTAAGGGTGAGACGATATCATTAGATGGAGAGATGGCTTCTCAATATGTAAGATGGAGAATGAATAACGATGGATGGACTCTTCCAAACAATGATATTAGTAGAATTGAGCACTTTCAGAATTTTATGATTGAGATGTTGAATGAATTTAAAAAACCATCGAGTTATATGAGACTTGGGATGGTGGCCGAGGCTGTAGGGAAAAATGTTACAACAGATGTGAGTGTTGTTGGAATAGCTAGATACGTACTTGATATTAATGAAATAGAAAAGAAAAATATTACATTTAACACCCTAAAAGGGGAATTTACAAAAGGTGTGGAGCAGGATTCATTTATAATTAGTAGTGATGAAAATCAAGAATTAATAAGATTGTTGAATGGAAAGGGTATAAAAAATATTAATAGAAACGAAATGAAGGTTAAAGTTATTTATGAGAGTGATTATACGCAACTTCCTGACTTGAAAGAGAAGTTTAAAATATTGGGATATAACAATGTAGTTTATGAGGTTGGTAAGGTTGAAGAGTCAGAGATGTTGTTTATTGAGGAATTGTCAGATGATATTGATTATTTGGTCTATGAACTAGGGATGGAAAAATATGATTTATTATCGCAAAATGATGAAAAGTTTGATATAATACTTAAGATAAAATAATAAGACCTATTTATTATTATCTATTACCAGGGAGGTAGAATAACATGGAAAAGAAAATAATTAACACAGAGAAAGCACCTGCTGCTATAGGACCATATTCTCAAGCGGTTCAGGTTGGAAACTTAGTTTATACTTCAGGACAGCTTCCAATAGACATGGAAACTAAAGAATTAGTTAAAGATGACGTTAAAAAGGCTGCAGAAATGTGTTTAAAGAATGCTAAGGCTATTCTTGAAGAAGCAGGAACTTCATTAGATAAAGTAGTGAAATCTCTTGTCTTTGTTAGAGATATGAATGATTTTGCGGCTATTAACGAAGTTTACGGAAAGTTCTTTACTGAAAACTATCCTGCAAGATCTTGCGTTCAAGCTGCTAAATTACCATTAGATGCACCAGTTGAAATGGAGTTTATAGCTATAGTTGAATAATATACATAATTGAGACTGTTACTTTGGTAACAGTCTATGTGTTTTCTATTTGATAAAATTTTTTTTTTCTTATATAATTAAGTCTAAAGATAATTAATTTAGACATACTTAGTGGTAGTAGGTAAAAAGATATTGGGGGGATTTATAGTGAAATTATTTGATAAAATTGCATGGTTCTATTTGGCATTTCATACTAGAAAACTTTTTAAGAAAAATAATTATGAAAAAGCCTTAGAAGAGGCGACTGTTGCATATAATAAAGCTATTAAAGTATTTGGACCAAAGCATATAAAATCGGCTCAAACTTGTTATAATCTTGTGGTTATCAATACAAAATTAAGTAATTTTGAAGAGGCGGAAAAGTGTGGCTTTGAGGTTTTGAAAATAATGGAAGAACTAAGAGGCGAATATGATTTTTCTCTTATTGAAGATTTGAGAAATCTACAGTCCGTGTATAAAAAATGGGGTAAGAATGAGAAGGTTGATGAAATAGAGGAGCGAATTAATAAAATTATTGATATAGATGATTCAAAACATGAACAAAAGATTGAGGAAGAATAATTATAGTAGAAGGTGTAGAATGAAGAATTACTTAGAAGAAACTATTCATAAAGAATATGAAGGATATAAGCTTGTGAATTTTCTGAAGGAGCGATTTGAACTCTCTCGAAGATTTATAAAGAAGGCTTCAATTGAGAAGCGGATTACCATAAATGGTGATATTGGTAGAAAAGCTAATGTTCTTACCATTGGTGATGTTGTAAAAGTTGAACTTGATAGGGAAGAGACTCAGAATATACCTGCAGAAGAGATGGAGCTAAAGGTTGTATATGAAGATACGCATGTTCTTATTGTGAACAAGGATCCATACATGGTTGTACATCCAACGAAGAGTCATCCATATGGGACACTATCAAATGGAGTTAAATATCATTTTGAACAGAATGGTGAGGAGTGTATTGTGAGAATGGCAAATAGACTTGATATGAATACATCGGGTCTTGTGATGATTGCAAAGAACCAATTTGCTCATATGAAGATATCAACGGCTATGCAGAATAATATGATAGTGAAGGAGTATATGGCTCTTGTAAAAGGAAAACTCCAAGAGAAGAAAGGAACAATTGATGCTCCAATTGGTAGAAGAAGTGAAGATTCTATAAAACGAGAGGTATTCCCTGAGGGGGCTCGAAGCATAACACATTATGAGGTGGTGGAAGAATTTTCAGATGTATCTCTTCTAAAGGTTAGACTTGAGACAGGTAGAACACATCAAATAAGAGTTCATTTGAATTATTTAGGACACCCTATAGTGGGAGATGAGCTTTATGGAAGTGCCGATGAGTACATAGATAGACAGGCGCTCCATGCATTTAAGCTTAGACTGCCTCATCCCTATAATGGCGAGATTATAGAGGTTGAATGTGAGCTTCCAGAAGATATTTCGAAATGTATAGAGAATCATAAATTATAGAAAAAAGTTGCCAAACAAGGCAACTTTTTATTTGTTTATTATTGATTTTAAAATTAATTCCAAAATATATTTTTCTTCTGAGCTTTCTTTTTAATCTGAATAATTCTTGTAATAATGATTAATAGAATTATAATCAGAATGGTTATCACAAATGGATAAACTGGATATTGAGAACTTGTTTGACTTTCTGTATCAATTGCATATGTTCTATCAATATTAGTACTTTTTACTTCAACAGTAGGTGGAAAGTATTCTTTTCCAGCAAGTAATGTTACATCTACTGTTGAATCTCCAATTCTCAGGGTACCTGTAGTAACCATATCTCCGGTGATATAGACAGTATTCTTATCAATGTCTGCCAAAGTTAATTCAGGTTTGGCAGATGAATCTTTGTCTAAAACCATATATACATCATCCATAGCCAAAAGAGGCATTGAAATACCATCATCATCATAGGTAGTAATGGTTTCACCAGCGGAGTAAATTTTTTCAAGCTTAAAATTTTCGAAACCATAGTCGAATAAATTAATAGCATCATTAAAAAAATTCTTTACTTCATCATGTACAAGTGCAACTATCAATCTCTGTCCATCCTTCTGTGCTGAAGCAACATAGGAATGTTGAGATTGTATTGTGTAACCTGTTTTACCTGCTTCAATATACTTATAATAAAATTCTCCAGCTGAAACTAATTTATTTTTATTCCAAAGTGGATGTCCTTCAGGAACTTGAGTTGTTCCTGGTATTTGTGTTCCTCTAGTTTTTGAAATCTCAATAAACATAGGATATTTAACTGCCTCTTTCATAATTTGTGCTAGATCGTAAGCGGATGTCTTGTGTTTAGTGTTATAAAGACCATGAGGATTTTCAAAATTAGTATTCTTAAGCCCAAGTTCTTTGGCTTTGTCATTCATCATTTTGACGAATGCTTCTTCACTTCCACCAATATGAATTGCAAGGGCAACAGCACAATCATTAGCAGATTCTAACATAAGTGCTAATAGAAGATTTTTTACAGTAATCTGTTCATTCTCAAGAATCCATATTTTACTTCCTTCAATACCTACAGCGCTTTTAGGGATAGTAACAATCTCATCTAGATCACAATTTTCAAGAGTTAAAAGTGCAGTCATAACTTTGGTTGTTGAAGCTGGTGGATATGCAGTATTCATATTTTTAGAATACAGTACTTCTCCAGTCGTTGCATCCAAAAGAACTACAGAATCTGCTGCAACAGATGGTGGGTTCTCAGCGTATGTAAATTTAGTTGGAAAAATAAATAAAGATAAGCATAGAAGCAGGAAACAAGCTACAGGTTTAATGATAGTGTTTCGTTTCCATTTGATCATTTGACATTAACTCCCTCTAATAACCTTTTGAAGAATATCTCTTCTCAATAATATAGTTAATAATAGTATAACAAAAAAAACATATGTTAGCGATAATAAAATGCGTTTATTGTAAAAATTCCCTTGGGCTAGTAGTAAAATTTGACTTATATTAAATCTTTAAGAAATAGAATATACACCATATAAAATGGTTCAAAATGGTAATAATACAATATAGAACATAATTTAGGGGGAAGTGATTAAATGCGATTTGAAATAAAGGATAAGATAATTTTAGGATTGGTATCAATGATTATAGTAATTTCAACTGTTGGAGTAATAAGATACTTATTAATTAAAGAGCAATCTCCAAGGGTAGAAGCATTAAAAAGAGATAAATATTTTATGGAGGAATATAAACCTGAAAAAGATATTTTAAAAGATAACAAAAGTAAAGAGGGGGAGAGTAGAGAGGTAAATTTAACTGTTGTTAATAATAAAGGAAATATTAAAAAGATAACAGTTGATATTGAAGGAGCAGTTAAAAAGCCTGGGGTATATACTGTAGATGAGGATTTAAGATTAGACAATTTGATAAAAACTGCAGGAGGACTGAAGGAAATAGCTGAGACAAAGGGACTTAATAAGGCAATGAAGCTTCAAGATGAAGGGTATTATTATATTTTTTCCATAGGGGAAGAGGATAATGGTGAGATTGCAGTATATAATTCAGAAGGTAGTTACTCAACAACAGAGGAATCAGCTAGTCATAGTGGAGATAGAAAAATCAATATAAACACTGCCTCTATAGAGAGGTTACAGTTAATTCCGGGGATTGGAGAAGTTAAAGCAGTAAGTATAGTTGAATATAGGGAGAAGAATGGAGGATTCAAGAGTGTAGAGGAGCTAAAGAATATATCTGGAATCGGAGAGAAAACCTTCGAGAAACTAAGAGATTATATAGACATCAGATAGTTTATAATATACAATGTATGATGAAGAGATTTTGGCGTATCTAGATATGCCTTTACAAAAGCATGGAGGTGGATTATATGAAAGATATTAGATTAACTCAACTTGCCAAGACATCTGGATGAGCGGCTAAAATAGGGCCGGAGACCCTTTCAAAGATATTAGATAAACTTCCTGCTATGGAAGATGAAAATTTGATAGTTGGAATAGAAACAAGTGATGATGCGGCTGTTTACAAATTGAATGATGATATGGCTGTAATTCAAACTTTAGATTTTTTTACTCCAGTTGTCGACGATCCATATGTATTTGGGCAGATTGCTGCAGCTAATTCATTAAGTGATGTATATGCTATGGGTGGTAGACCCAATGTAGCGCTTAATATTGTATGTTTTCCGAATTGTTTAAATATAGATATTTTAGGTGAGATACTTAGAGGTGGAGCAGAAAAAGTAAAAGAGGCAGGGGCTATTGTTATTGGTGGGCACTCTGTTGAAGATGATGAACCTAAATATGGTTTATCTGTTATGGGAATAGTTCACCCAGATAAAATATTGAAGAATTATGGTTCAAAGCCTGGGGATCTATTGATACTAACCAAGCCTATAGGAACAGGAGTTGTAAATACCGCTATTAAAGCAGAGTTTGCATCTAAGGAAGCTTATGATAAGGCTGTTGATACAATGATTACTTTAAATAAATATGCAGCTGAGATAATAATTGATCATGAGATTAATGCATGTACAGATATTACTGGATTCGGACTTATGGGGCATGGCTGCGAAATGGCTGAAGCATCCAAAGTTACAATGAATCTATATTTTGATGGTATACCATATATTGAAGAGGCTGAAGAATATGCTAAAATGGGTATGGTACCTGCAGGGGCATACAACAATATGGCATATCTAAAGGGAAAATATGAGTTCCATGAACTTGAAGATTGGAAACAGGATTTACTGTTTGACCCCCAAACATCAGGTGGACTACTTGTATCTGCAAGTAAAGAGGAAGCATATAACATGATGAAAAAATTCCAAGAGAGCAACATTGAGGCAGCTATAATTGGAGATGTTGTTGAGTTTGATGGTAAATATATTAGAGCAAAATAACTTTTGAAGGTGATATTATGAACAGAGAACTATTAAGAAACTTACCTAAGGTTGACGAGCTCCTTGATAGTAAAGAGATAAAAAAATTACTTGAAGAGGTCATGAGACCAATTGTTGTTGAAAGTGTAAGAGAAGCTATCGAACAAGTGAGAAGTGAAATACTAAGTGGAGATAGAGAAAAGCTCGAAGGTGATGATGTTCTTTCAATAGCTTTGAAGAAAATAAAAAGAAAGAATTCAACTAACCTAAGAAGAATAATCAACGCAACAGGTACAGTGATACATACGAACTTGGGAAGATCTCTTTTGAGTAAACAGGCTATGACGAATGTAATTAACGCTGCATCAAATTATAGCAATCTTGAATATGATGTGGAAAAAGGTAAAAGAGGGTCAAGATATAGTCATATCGAGGAACTCATAACGAAGATTACAGGTGCTGAAGCAGCTATGGTGGTAAATAACAATGCTGCGGCTGTTATGCTTGTTTTAAATACATTATGTAAAGAAAAAGAGGCCATAGTTTCAAGAGGACAGCTTGTGGAAATAGGTGGATCATTTAGGATTCCAGAGGTTATGAGGTTCTCAAATGCAAAGCTGATTGAGGTTGGAACAACAAATAGAACTCATGATTATGATTATGAGGATGTTATAAATGAAAACACAGGAGTATTGCTTAAGATACATACTTCAAACTTCAAGATACTGGGTTTTACTGAGGAGGTATCCATCGAGGAGATGGTTGGACTTGGAGAGAAACACTCTATACCAGTGGTTGAGGATATAGGAAGTGGTGTTCTTGTTGACTACACAAAATATGGTTTTGTGTATGAACCAACAGTTCAAGAGAGTATAAAGAAAGGTATAGATGTGGTTACATTCAGTGGAGATAAGATGCTAGGAGGACCACAGGCGGGAATAATAGCTGGTAAGAAGAAGTATATAGATATGATGAAGAAGAACCAGTTAACGAGGGCTCTAAGAATTGATAAGATGACTCTTGCCGCACTAGAGGGTACATTAAAACATTATCTTGATGAGAGTGATGCTATAAAAAATATACCTTCTCTAAATATGATATTAATGAATAGTGAAGAAATAAAGAAGAAAGCATATAAGTTAAAAAGAAAGCTGGTAAAAGCTACAGATAAATTTGACTTTAATGTGGAGATGGATTTCTCAATGGTTGGTGGAGGGTCTATGCCTACTGAGAGAATAAAGTCTTTCGTAATTAAGGTAAAAGGATATGAGATGAAGCCCGCGTTAATTGAAAAAAAATTACGTGAATGCGAAACGCCTGTGGTTGTAAGAGTAAGTGGTGATAGTGTAATCATGGATCTTAGAACTATAAAAGAAGACGAGTTTAAATTTATTGAGGATGCTTTTAAAGAGATAGGATAGGAGGAAGAGTATGAAACATATAGTTGTTGGTACAGCTGGACATATAGATCATGGTAAGACAACTTTGATTAAGGCTCTTACAGGTGCCGAAACAGATACTCTTCATGAAGAGAAGAAGAGAGGAATATCCATAAACCTTGGATTCACGTTCTTTGATCTTCCATCAGGAAGAAGAGCGGGGATAATTGATGTTCCAGGACATGAGAAGTTCATAAAGAATATGCTTGCAGGTGTGAGCGGAATTGATGTTGTAATGTTGGTTATTGCAGCTGATGAGGGGATAATGCCTCAGACAAAGGAACATCTTGAGATTCTACAGATTCTTAATGTGAAGAAAGGAATCATAGTTTTAACAAAGAAAGATCTTGTTGATGAAGACTGGTTTGAAATGATTAAAGAAGATATAAAGGATCAGTTCGCAGGAACCTTCCTTGAAGATGCTAAGATGATAGGCGTTTCATCTAAAACTAAAGAAGGAATAGATGAACTTATTGCTGAGGTGGATAAATTAACAGAGGAGTCAGAAGCTAAGGATAGTCAAGGGCACTTCAGACTTCCAGTTGATAGAGCATTCTCTGTTAGTGGATTTGGTACCGTGGTAACTGGTACAATAATCAGTGGATCTGTTCATGTTGGAGATGAGATGGAGATATACCCTAGTAGAACAAAGGCTAAGGTAAGAGGAATTCAGGTTCATGGAGCGGATGCTAAGATTGGTGAGGCTGGGCAGAGATGTGCAATTAACCTTGCTAATGTTAAAAAGGATGATGTAGGAAGAGGATCTCTTCTTGCAGAGACTGATATGCTAGAATCATCTATGATGGTTGATATGAACTTTTACTATCTAAAAAGCATGAAGAAACCTCTTGAGAATCGTCAGAGGGTTAGAGTGTACCAAGGAACAAGTGAGATACTTGGTAGAGTGGTTATTCTTGATAAAGAAGAGATTAAACCTGGAGAGAGTGCTTATGTTCAATTAAGACTTGAGGAACATATAACTTGTCAGAGAAATGATAGATTGGTTATTAGAAGTTACTCACCTATGCATACAATAGGGGGCGGAAGTGTAATAGAACCTGTTGCAAGTAAATCTAAGAGATTCAAAGATGATTATATAGATGAACTTAAGGTTAAAGAAGAAGGAAAACTTGATGATTTAATCGAGAATGCACTTAAGAATATGAGTGGGGAATACCCAAGTGAGAAAGAGATTGTTAAGTCTCTTGGTAAAAATGAGGAAGATGTAACTAATGCTCTTCAGAATCTTATTGAGGAAGGTAAGGTTATTAAATTAACTTCATTGAACACTGCTGCATTTCTTCATAGAAGTTTCTTGAAAGACAAAGAGGAGGAGATAAGTAAGATTCTTGAGGTATACCACAAGAATAATCCTCTTAAGGTTGGTGCAATGAGAGAAGAGATTAAGAGTAAAGTTTTCTCAAAGGGACTGAAGCAGAAACAATATGATGAGATATTATCAATAATTGAAGAGAATCAAGTGATAAGTGTAAAAGGAGAGTATGTAGCTCTAGCGACCTTTGAGATTGTTCTTTCTCAAGATGAGAAGAAGATAAAAGATAGAATAATAGATGAGTACATTAAGGGTAAGTACACTGCTCCTAAGGAGAAGGAACTTGAAGCTTTATTTAAGGATAAAAAAGCATTCAAGAGGGTATTTGAACTTCTTATAGATCAGGGCGAACTTGTGAAATGTGCTGAGGATATTTATTTCACTAAGAAACAGTTTGAAGATGCTAAGAGTATGATTATTGATTTTATCAATAAGAATGGAAGTGTATCAGCTGGAGAGAGTAGAGAACTACTTGATACAAGTAGAAAATATGTGATTGCAATTCTTGAAAAACTAGATGCAATGAAAGTGACAAAGCGAAGAGAGAACGAGAGAATACTTTGGTAGATAACACTACAAAATGAGAATGTGTGAAAGAGTCCAAGGTCAAGGAACTAGGCGAACGAAGCAGGGGCATGACCAGATTAATGACACTTGAGCAGCGCAGAGAGCCATAGTGACGCCGAGATTGGGCTTTTTCAACCCCCTGAGGAGAATGTGAAAAAGTTTTCACATATTCTCCTTTTTCTAATACAATGAATTATAGGACTAATTTGAGGTGAATTTAGAGTGGCTTTCTGTTTGGGATATGATCTAGAGAAATGCAAATATCTAGGGGAAGGATACGAGGGACAGGTACTTTTAACACCTGACAATAAGGCCCTCAAGATATTTAAGAATTCTGAAAAGGCTTTTCATGAATATGATATATTAAAGAAGTGTGAGGGAAGTGTTTTTTTCCCAAAGGCTTATGTTCTTAATAAAAATGTGGTGCTTAGAGAATTTGTTGGAGGAATAGAACTCAGGGAGTATCTTGAGAAATATAAGATAAACGAGAAATTAGCACGTAATTTAATATTATTGATGTTTGAATTTATAAAGTTAGGGTTCACGCGTATTGATACAGGTAGTAAGCATATATTTGTGCAAGAAGATTACTCTGTAATGATAATAGATCCGAGAAAGAGCTATACTAAAGTAGTGAATGCTCCATATAAACTCCTAAGAGCTCTAGAAAGAAGGGGGCAACTTGATGATTTCTTGAAGGTGCTTGTTGAGATGGATCCTAATATAGCAAGATATTGGTTAGAATGTTACACATTCGAATATGATTATGTGACAATGGGAACTAGGTTTAAATTCAGTAAATAGAGAGTTTAATAGGAAAATAATGCCTGTTGGCATTTTATATATAACGTACTGTGGAACAGGTAGTTCTGACAGTGCGTTTTTGATATTTATATGGAGGGACAGCTTTCTTTTTTATGAAGATATTGAAAAAGTTACGAGGTTAAATAATGATGCAATAAAATGTAAATATGGTATAATATTATAAAGTTATTTTAAGGTGAGTTATTATGGAGTTATGAGAATTGTGAACAAGTATTAAGAGTGTATCTGGAGAGTAATTTAGTAGAGATAGCTCTCTTTTTTTAGAAGATGTTGTATAGGACTAGTGACTAGTAAAAAAATTGTCATAGTAACGCTAGCTGCTTTAAAAGCAAGCGGATGGAGTGTGGTTAATCAGATGAATATTAATATTAAAGAAGTGACAAAAGAACAGTTAGGTGAGTATGTACAGATACCTATGTGGTTAAAAGTTACATCAATATATGAGTTAAATAAGGTTAATGGAGGAATAGGTGGTATTCTTCTTAATGAAGTAAAAGTTGATGAGTACATAAAAGATTTAGGAATATATGAAAAGCCTCTTAAATGGGAAGAACAATTTGATATAAGTAATTGGGGCTTTTTTATTGCATATGATAATGACAAGCCAATTGGTGGTGCAACACTTGTATATGACACTGAAGGAGTTAATATGTTAAGTGGTAGAAAAGATCTTACTGTATTATGGGATCTAAGAATTGATCCAGAATACAAGTCAATGGGAATAGGGAGTAAACTATTCTCACATATTATTGATTGGGCAAAAGAACGTAATTGCAGACAGATAAAGATTGAAACACAGAACAATAATGTTCCTGCATGCAAATTTTATGCTAAACAAGGGGCAATGCTTGGAGAGTTAAACGAATATGGATATTATGGAGAAGATGACAATGAAGTTATGCTTATATGGTATTTGAATTTAGAATAGTATAGTTGATGAAAAGCTAAGAGAAAAAAAGGGGAAGGCATATGAAATTATTCATATGCCTTTTGGAATCCTATCTATAATTACATAGCGTCTTCTAAGGAAGCATTCATATTGCTCATCCAACTTCTTTTTGAGAAGAGTTTTAGTCCAACTAGCATTCTAAAGAGTTCTTCAAATGAAATAAAGAAATATACCCATTGGATTGGAAGGTTAGTATAAGTAGAGACAGCAATACCTACTGGGACCCCGATACACCACATACCTATCATCTCCAGAACTAGTATTATCTTTGTATTACCACCACTTCGTAGGATTCCACCAGCTATTATCATATTAGATACTTTAATCCATAGAACAAGTGCAAAGATATTAAGAATTTTCAGAGCGTATTCTTTTGCTTCAGGACTTATTTTCATAAGTTCTATATAATATGGACCGAAAAGTGACACTATAATTCCAATAATAATTGAGAACATAATTCCAAGCTTTATAAAATTTTTACCATATAAGTAAGCTTCATCATTCATTCCTTCTCCAAGAAGGTTACCAATCATAATTCCAGATGCAGCGCCAATACCAGACATAAGTCCAAAGGATAGCCCCTGAATTGGGAATGTAGACATCATCGCAGCTGTCTGTATTCCACCTATGCTACCATATATTGCTGAGAATACTGAATCACCAATTGCCCATAATGCTTCATTGAAAAGAAGTGGGAGCATTGTTATGGTAAATAATGATACAAGTTTCTTGTTGAATTTAAAATAGTCCAGTACTTTTAATTGTAATAAGTTCTTTTTATGGAATAAGTATAGTATTAAGACACATTCCACAAATCTACTGATAGTAGTTGCTATTGCTGCACCTTTTACTCCCATTCCTGTTATTCCACCAATACCAAATATCAGAATGAAATTTAAAAGGGTATTCATAATTACTGAAATAAATCCTGTAATCATAGGAGTTTTCGCATCTCCACAACTTCTGAGTACTGATGCAAAAGAATTAACAATAAAAAGAGGAATTAGACCTAGAGAAATTATTCTCATGTAATCTGCACCTAGTGCTATAACGGCAGTATCTTTTATGAACAGACCCATTATAAAATGTGGGAATACAATGGATAATATAATTGTTATAAGTGCAAGTATACTAGCAGTTGTTAGGGTCATACCTAGGACACTACCTATTTTCTTCTTATCTCCACCACCCCAGAATTGTGACGCATATATTGATGTTGAAGAGGTAATTCCCGCTAAAGCCAGTATAAATATAAAAGATAATTTGGTACCAAAACCTACTGCGTTAATTGCAGTTTCTCCAAGTTGACCAACCATAAGCTGATCTATCATACTGAGGGAACTTTGAATAATACTTTGAATTGTTATTGGTATAGCAATATAGGTTAATTTTTTCATAAAGTCTTTATTGGTGTGTGTCATCAAAAGAATTCTCCTTTTCCATTAATGTATTTAATACAATACTTTCATCAAATAAATCTTCGCCGTATTTTTCTTTCAGCTTCATAAGGTAGATATCATGATGTATGTGTTCTGATGTTATTTGAACTAATAGTTTATTGAAACTGAATGTTCCTATATAATCTTCATCAATTCCTTTACTAGCAATCAACACTTCCTCATAATCAATAACCAACATCAATCTTGTGTTAGCACCACACTCACATACCCTGATTCCATGACTATAGAACTCAAGGGGGATTCTTTCAAAGTTAAGTGCTGAGAAGGAAAATATCACAACTCTCACACCTCGGTTAATTGCCTCAGCAAGATCATTTTTGAACAATTCAACGTCAAAGTCAGTGTTCATATAAATCTCTTTGGTGGATTTCTTTATCATCTCACTCATTTTAGATACAATATTTTTCTTTCCTTTTATATTCATATATCCTTCATTAATTTCTTTTAGTTGAATGTTTTTAAGGTCATCCATGAGTTGATTTGCAGAATTGTTGAAATCATCCTTGATATTCTCAATAAGATCATTGGGATTACGAGGGGAGTAAATCTTAGCATCGCCAGGTAATAATGTGATTGCCCCTTTTGCATAGAGAGTATCTAGTGCAGAATATACAGAAGATCTGGAGAGTCCTAGTACTTTCCCTATTTGGTATCCGCTCATATCTCCGTGTTTTAATAAGGATAGATAAACCTTGCTCTCTGTTTTAGTGAAATTTAATTTTTCTAATTTGTTTATTAAGTTATCCATAGGTTTCCTCTTTTCTATATAAGATTTAAGTTTAATTCATGTTTATAATTATTTTAATATGTAGTAGTTCATAATGTACTACTATATTATCATGAGGATTTTTCTGAGTCAATAATTTATATAAAACTTAGAAACTAGAATTTTTACTATTTGTTTTAAATAAAAAAATTCCAATAAAAGTAATTATTTATTGACATTTCAAAAACATACCAATATAATGAAGTAGAAGAAAGTAATAAATATATGAAAAGGAGGGATCAATATGAAGTCTATGTTAGATAGAATTCCAGTTAAAACCAAAAGAATAAAACTAAATATTGATACCTATGGAATATCATAATATATTTATTATTTTTATTTATTGTGTGAAAAAATAATATTGAATATAGATGGTAAGACATGGGTGGAGCTATGTCTTTTTATAATACTTAAATTTAAAGACATAGTAGGTTCTATGTCTTTTTTTGCTGCGCAAATATGTAGGGTATATCTATTTTGTTAAATCTGAATACATAAAATTCATAGAATTTAAAGTAATATGAGAAAAAACAAAATCAAAAAAGAGAGAGGTATCAGAGATGATGTATTTAAATAGATTAGGATGGAATGAAAAATTTGAGGAAGCATTTAATAATGTAAAGAAAGAGGATTATATACCTGGAAGGGTTATTAGAGAAGAAAAAGGGAGATATATAGTTCAGCATGAAGCAGGCGAGTGCGCTGCAAAGGTAGCAGGTAAGCTTAGATATAATGCAAATAGTATAAGTGATTTCCCTGCTGTTGGTGATTGGGTGGTTATTAAGCCTATAAACAATGGGGAAGAAGGGGTAATATATGACCTTTTACCAAGAAAAAGTAGCTTTTCAAGGAAAGTGCCAGTTTCAGGTGGTAGAAAAGTTAAGGATGTAAACGGAAGAAAGATGACATTTGGAGGAAGTAGTGAGGAGCAGGTTGTTGCTGCAAATATTGATGTTGTATTTATTGTTATGGCACTTGATCAAAACTTCAATCTTAGGAGGTTAGAGAGATATATCCTGGTGGCATGGAATAGTGGAGCAACACCTGTAATAGTTCTAAATAAGATAGATATGTGTGATAATCTTGCAGAGAAATTGGAGCAAGTGGAAGAAATAGCAACAGGTGTTGAAATTCATTGTATTAGTGCATTGAATAAAGATGGGATTGAAGCGCTAAGAGAATATGTAGGGGATGGAATTACAGTTGGATTATTTGGATCATCAGGTGTAGGTAAATCTACAATAATAAATTGTTTATTACAAGAAGAACAATTGTTGACTGGTGCAGTTAGAGAGAGTGATAGCAAGGGAAGACATACAACAACATGGAGAGAATTACTATTAATTCCTACAGGAGGAATAGTAATAGATACTCCTGGTATGAGAGAGCTACAGGTGTGGAGTGAGAATGAAGCACTAGATGAGATATTTGAAGATATAACAGAGCTTGAGAGTCAGTGTAAATTCAATAACTGCTCACATAATACAGAACCTGGATGTGCAATAAAGACGGCTTTAAAAGAGGGGACTCTAGATTATGAGAGATATGAAAACTATAAGATAATGCAGATAGAAGTAGGGTATCTACAGGGAAGAATTGGTGATAGAAAGGCTTATTCTGAAAAAGAGAGAATGTATCTTAAAGTGATAAAGAAGGCTAAGAATCTATAGTTGATAATAAGATAGATAAGCATAATCAACTATTACAGAGGATAGATTTGTATATGGGCAAATCTATCTTCATTGTGTATATATTATTATGTTTATGTGGTTAAATTATTAGAATATTAAAAAAACAAACATAAAACGTCCCTTATAGAGTAGAAAAACATTATGTCCTGTCGAATTATAAAAATATGTCTTGACACCAAAAAAGTAAATATGCTATAATCAAAAGGCAGTTGAGGGAAAACATAACATATGGGGGTAGATAGATGCTGGTGTGTCTGCTGGTCTTCAAAACCATGTTGCGGCGTTAAGAGCGTCGTGGGTGAGTTCGATTCTCACATACTCCCGCCACAGATTTAACAACGCATTAGAGAGTTCTGTAATTTGATTACAGAACTCTCTTTTTGTTTTGATTTATAAAAACGTTGAAGGCTGGTCTATCATTTCTTGAAGTGCGTTAAAGTATTTTCCAACATGTACACCATCAATAAGTGCGTGATGCACCTGAACAGATAGTGGTAACTTTATTCTTCCATTTTCCTCAAAGTATTTTCCCCATGCTATTCTTGGGATACTGTCCACCGGACTCATATGCATAGGGTGAGTTACACTAGTAAATGAAACCCAAGGAATACTGGTGAAAAATATAAGGTCATCACGACCTGCTTTATCATCTAAGAGTATATTATTTTTTGTTTTTTCTATCTCTTTTGAAGTATTAGCCTTAAAAATATTAAATTCATCCATAAATTTTACTGCGCAAAAACCAAACACTTCATCTTCAGACATTACTGTAAAAGAAGGACTTACATTTTCGTGTTCAACTACCTCATTCTTTCTAATTCTATATCTAAATTCTTTTATGCTATTTGCTGTTTTTGTAGCAGCATATAACATGGATATAAAAAATGGCTGTTCTTTTTCTTTAATATATTTATAAAATTTTGTAATATCAAGATTTCCACAAACATTAAAATGGGGATAATCCAACTGTTTAAAATAATTATAATGGCTTTTTCTCTTCCAGTTTTCTATATCAACAAGTCTCAACTTTAAATCACTCTCCATGAAAATTATATAATAAACTATGCAATATAATACTAGTGATTAATAACTATAGTTTACTTATGTGCTAATTATAACATTAATTTCAATACAATGTATATATTCGATCTAGTTAGGCTTTTAGGGTAGAGTTTTACTTTGACAAACTACAATTATTACGTATTACGTGATTTATTAAGTGGCACTAATATCAAGTTATTTTTGTTTTTTTGAAATAATATGTTAAAGGAGCATAGAAGAATTACAAATTTTGATATTTTTTACTCATAAGGTGTGATATCATATCAAATATAAATATACAAGCAATGAGAAATAGGAGGAAAGAAAATGATTGATTATATAATTTCGATAATAGGATATTCAATAATAAACTCTCCATTTTTGATATTGAGTGTATTAATGGTTTCTAAAACAGAGATGATGTCCAAGTCTTCCAGATATAAGAATGTAGAGCCAAGTGATTTTGGATTAGCAACTACTAAAATATGTGGAGTTATACTGCTACTTGTAACAATATGGTGCATACTTACAAAAGAAAATATGTTTATGGGTTTATTTAAATGATAGAAAGTATATATATTGGTATGAAATAGGTAATTATAAAATCTAGTGTCAATTATGACGATAGATTTTTTTTTTATTTAATGGAATAAATTTGTTAAAAGTGTGCTATAATATACGTATGCAAACATATGTTTGTGAAGTAATCATATATGAAAGTTGTAGCATGGCTTAAAGAAGTTGTTTGTTGGTTTGTTAAGGAAGGGATACCTGCACCAGTGAGGTTCAGAGTTACAACAAACTATGAGATTGAGACTTGTAAGTGGATGTTATTTAAAATATAGGGAGGATTAAATTTATGATGATTAAAGAGTTAAACTTTGAGGATAAGGTGAGTAAAGAGGTTTTACAAGGTCTTATGGATTTAGAGGTATTAGTTTTAAATAATGCTGATAAAGAAACAATGCTGGTTGAAATTAAAAGGATAAAAATGAAATATAATGAATAATATTGCCGTTTTGTGCAGCAGAGGAATAGTTCAATATAGTATAATATCTTTGTATTACTCGGTAAAGAAAATAGAATAATTACTATATAATCGTAGTTAAAGTGAATTTCAGAAAGAAACTATATGAATTTACTCTTAATATGATTGAAAGGTATTATTCAGAAAACTCAATGTAAAACAAGATAAAATAGGAGTTTATCTAATCAAGTTAGTATATTTTATAACCATGTACAAATTATAATTATTCCACTTGATAATCATGATATTAATTTGAATATATTGTACATATGGTTCAATGGAAAATGGTATAAAAATAATATTACGAAATCTTGTAAAGAATAATCATGTTAAGATTATAGAATTATCAAGGAGAAGGAACAAATGCACAAAGAAGGGGATTATCTATCTTTATCATTGGATAAAAAAATATGTAGATACATGGATTTTATAAAGTTTATGAATTTTATACACTATGAAGAGTTATTTTTTGCAAGAGCAGATAAGTTTGAAGATGCTCTAGAAGGGGAAATACCTAAATGTTACTTCAAAAGTTATACACAAGAACAAAAAGAGGGTTATGATGAAGCTCTAAAAGTATTTAATAGAGATAAACAAAAGACTTTCATTAGCTGCTGGAATGTATTTGAAGAAGAATCTTATGGGTTATGGAAAATATATGGTGGGAAGAATGGATTGGCGATTGTAACTACATTAGAAAAATTCAAGAAAGCTTTAGAGTATTCAAATGCAGCAATATGTGAAGTTACATATATTAAGCATGATCAAATTCACATTAAAGAATTAACCTCTCCAAGAATAACTACACCTGATGGTTTTAGTAGGAATAATTTCTTTGTTTATAAAGAAAATTACTTTCATTATGAAAAAGAAGTAAGGGCAATAATTGCTACAGATGAAAAAGATACTAATAAAAAAGTTAAAATAAACTTTAATGAATTAGTAGAGAAAATTATTATTAGCCCTTTTGCATGTGACTGGTTTGTGGAAATGGTTAAAGATATAGTATCAAAAAAATATGAATTTAAAAATATTCCTATATTTAAATCTAATATAGAAATAAACTTACAAGAATAGAAATATTAATTATTCTTTAACTTAGAAATTATAACATGATTCCAATTTAAAGTAGAATATCAAAATCCTTCATGAGCTTAAAAGATTTTCAACAGATGATCTAATCATGGATAACTGAGAATACAGAGCTATACCAGGACATTCTGTTATTGTTCCATCAGGATTAAGATTTATTACATCTCTATGTCCAATTATATTAGTAGATGGAGTGGAATATTTTTGTTTTAACAAAGCTAACAAATGTACTAGGCTTCTCATCTGAGAAGGATATAGCTCTTTATGAGAAAAGTTACCTAAGAGAGCTATTCCTATGGATTTATCATTTAGCCCATATGCATGAGCTCCTTGGAAGTTTATATCTCTTCCTTGAAATATCTGACCATCCATTGATATTAGGTAATGATAACCAATATCTGCCCACTTGTTTTTTATGAGATTTCCCTGATTATCATATTTTTTAGACATATGATATTTCTGAATATCTAGTACCGCTTCTTTTGCATATTCACCTATCTTATTATCACCATTAAAGGTAGTGTGATGAATCACCAGATAATTAATCTTTGATAAATAATTCATTTTATCTGTTGGGTTTCTTGCGTTCCAATCTCTTCTAAGAATTATATATGGTTTAGATATGATTTTCATTTAAAATTCTTCCAAACTTAATTTTTGATATTTAAAGATATGCTTTAGACAAGAGAAATATGAAAAAAAGCAGTAAGGAAAAGTTTCCTTACTGCTTTAACTATTAAATTAAAATTTGAATAAATCAACAGATTCTGATAATTTCTTGGTCATAGCATATAATTCTTGTACTGATACTGCAACTTCTTCTATACAAGCTGTTTGCTCTTCAGCGGAAGAATAATTTACTTTAAGCTTTAAAAGCCAACCCTAGAACTGTAGGTTCTTTAATTGAACTACTTTCTTCTTTTAGGGTATTTTTGTTATTTGTATTTGAAATAAGCTTTGTACATCCTAATAATAAGTGAACATTATAGATAACTATTCTATACCTATATATTACCAGTGTAAAGTGATATAATTAGTAACATATACCAGTGCGTTTTAAGGGTATTATAAAGTAAGGTTAGTAGAAAAATTTTCATTAAGAAATAGTATTTAAGGGGGAGAGATAATGGGGAATCTTACAAGAGAGAGAATAATAGATACCATACATAAGAATTTGGAAGAAAATATGTACGTGAATGCATTATGGCTTGAAGGTTCAGATCCGCTTAATTGTGAAGATGAATATTCGGATATTGATATGGTTGTTGATGTTGAAGATGGACATGAAGAAGAGGTATTTAATCAGGTTGAAGTGGTACTATCTAGTATAGGGGAACTAGACTTGAATTATGAGGATAGACAACATGATGAGAAATTAAGACAGAAAATGTATCATATAAAGGATACAAGTCAGTATTTGTTAGTTGATTTTTGTGTGCAAAGTCACAGCAGGGATAAAGAATGCTCAACTTTCTGCAAGGGGGATGTGCTTGAAGCTGCTAAGGTGATTTTTGATAGAGGAAATGTTGTATCTTATGAGGAAGTAAAAAGAGAAGATAGAATTGAAAAGGAAGTAATAATAGAGAGGTTAAGGGTACTTGAAGGGAGATATAAGCAGCATTGTAGAGTAATTAAGTACGTTGAAAGAGGTAATTATCCCGAGGCATTCATGTATTATTTGAAATATGTTGCAGATCCAATAGTGGAACTAAATAGATTAATATATACTCCGGAGTATTTTTATATTCATATGATACATATATCACATCATATGTCTGATAATGTAATAAAGGAGTTTGAAAAATTTTATCAAGTTAAGAATTTTGAAGATATAAGAAGAAATACTAAAGATTCAAAAGAGTTATTTTATAGATTAGTGAATGAAGTAAGAGAAAAATACAATTTATAGAACAGTAATTATTAAGGGGAGGTTTACACAATGGTAGTTAAGGATAAAGTAATTAATCTAATACTTGAATTTGCTCAAAGTGAAGAATCGGTAAAGGCAGTTATGATGAATGGATCAAGGGTAAATTCCAATGCACCAGTGGATATAATGCAGGATTATGATGTGGTATTTTTTGTTGAGCATTTAGAAAGTCTTAAGTTTAAAAATAATAGGGAATGGATTAAGAGATTTGGAGAACCAGTGATTGTTCAACAGAATGACTTTGATGAAGGTGCGGCTTATATATTCTTAATGCAATTTGACGATTTCAGAATAGATCTAAGTTTTGTGAGTGTGGATGAAATTGATGAATCGGCAAAAGAAGATTCTTTAAGTTTGTGGTTACTAGATAAAGATAATGTAGCACCGGAAATACCAGCACCTAACGATAGTACATACATTATTCAGAAGCCTGACAAGGAAACTTTTGAAAAAATGCTCAATGAATCATGGTGGATGCAACCATATGTGGCTAAAGGTATATGGAGAGATGAACTTCCTTATGCTAGAAATGCTTATGATAAATATTTTATGGATAGTATAAAATCATTAATCTCATGGGACATTGGAATAAGACACAATTGGTCAGTTAATACAGGAACCGCAGGTAAATGGTTTAAAAACTTCATGGATGAAGAGGAGTATAAAGAGTTTACAACGCTGTATTCATCTAATGATTATGAAGAGATTTGGGAAAAGTTGTTTTTGGCTGGAAAGTTCATAAGAAAAATAGGCACAAGAGTAGCTGATGAACTTGGTTACGAGTATCCTATGGAATATGATGTGAATGTTACTGAGTTTTTAAAAAAGATAAGAAAAGACTTAAAAGATAATTGATAATGGAGAATTGATAATGAAGGAAGGTTCTGACTGAGGTCAGAACCTTTATTTAATTGGTTATGAACAATAGGGTTTTACTCGTTTCATATTCATGGAACGTTGTAGTTTAACTACAATATTTTATCGCAGATAAAATGAGTAAAACCTTATTGTACTAAGAAACAATAAAATGCAGATTCTCGCGCTAGTGAGAATCATCCATCATTATCCATTTGTTTTACAAGATGCGGGACAAATTTAACCCCATGGGATAAAATTACCCCAAAACTATTGACTTAGTATTAATAAAAAGTTATTATTGCATTAGGGAAGTAAAGAAATCAATAAATTTAATATATACATATGAACTGAGGAGTGATAATATGCCAGTAGTAAATTATGAAGGTTATAAAGAAATGTTAAGAAAAGCTCAGGAAGGTAAATACGCTTATACTGCAGTTAATGTATCATCAATCGAAACAGCAAATGCTGTTCTTGAAGGATTAGCTAAAGCTAAATCTGATGGTATAATTCAAGTATCAATGGGTGGAGCTAAGCATGCATCAGGTATGTTACAAGATAGTATTGTAGGAGCTATCACATTAGCTAACCATGTTCACCTTATGGCTGAAAAATATGAAATTAATGTTGCTTTACACACAGATCACTGTACTGCTGCAAACGTAGACACTTTCTTAAAGCCTCTTATAGAAGAAACTAGAAAGAGAAGAGCTCATGGATTACCAAATCTATTTAACAGTCACATGTTTGATGGATCAGATATTCCAATGGAAGAGAACGTAAAAATTGCTAAAGAACTTATGGCATTATGTGCTGAGAATGAAATCATCTTAGAAGTTGAAGCTGGTGTTGTTGGTGGAGAAGAAGATGGTGTTAATAACGAGCATGTTTCAAAAGACAAATTATACACAACTCCAGAAGATATGGAAATGTTCCAAGAAGCTCTGGCAGATCAAGGAGAATTTATGCTAGCCGCTACGTTCGGTAATGTTCACGGTGTTTATAAGCCAGGAAATGTTAAGTTAAAGCCAGCGGTTCTTAAAGTAGGACAAGATTCTCTTAAAGCAAAATATGGAGAAGATAAGAGCTACTTATTAGTATTCCACGGTGGTTCTGGTTCTACATTAGAAGAAATTCACGAATCATTAGAGTATGGTGTTATTAAAATGAACATTGATACTGATACACAATATGCATTTACAAGACCAGTTGTTGATCATATAATGAAGAACTATGATGGAGTTCTAAAAATCGAAGGCGAAGTTGGAAACAAGAAGGTATATGACCCAAGAGCATACCTTAAGAAAGCTCAAGCTGGAATGGCAGCAAGAATCATGCAAGCATGTGATATGCTAAGATCAACTGGAAAAACTCTTTATAATAAATAAATTTTAAACTGACAGTTTACAACATTTGAAAATTTTCAGGTGTTGTTCATCCTAAATCCTACTATGATTAGCACATAGTAGGATTTTTTTGCGTTGTTTTCAATAAAACATATACAAATATAAAGGAAAATGGTAATATATAACCATGAGGTATCTAAAACTGGATTAAGAGGTAAGATTAATGAAAATTGATTATATATGGTTGATAAATACGCTCTTAGTAATAACATTTATGCTAAGTTCATTTGTGCTAGTTATCAACACAATAAAAAAACTGAATAAACGAGTAGGAAACTATATATTAAATAGAATACTATTAAGAAATGAGCGTTATAGCAAGAATCTTGTAGTAGAGAATTACATAATATTTGAGAAATACGATATATGGCGATATATAGTGAGATGGAGAGGTTCAATGATATTCTAAAAAATACTTTAATCATGGAAGGATGAGAAGATGAATATCATATTAGAACCACTAAGATTATTATTAGAATTAATATTTAACATAACAGGTGATTGGGGCATTGCAATAATTATATTAACAGTTGTAATAAGAGGGTTAATAATGCCTCTTTCAGTGAAACAGAAGCTCTCTATGAGGAATCAGGGGCAACTTAATGATAAGATAAATGAAATTAAGAAAAAATATGCTGATGATAAGAACCGATTAAATGAAGAGATGGCGAAATATCAGCAAGAAATGAAGGCGAGTATGGCAGGGTGCATGGGCTTAGTTATACAGATGCCAATATTAATGGCTATGTTTAGTGTGATTAAAGCTATCCCTACAGAAATAGGAAGTGTTATTGTACCATGGGTTGAGAGTATCTCATCTCCAGATAAAATGCTTATAATACCTCTTATATATGTAATTGTACTTTCAATGCCTAGCATATTGTGTAATATCAAATATATGAAGGTATTATTGAATAGAACATTTAATGGGAAACAGGCTATGATAAGTGCAATATTCGGTATTATGATAACAATTAAAGCACCAGTTGCATTAGGAATATATTTCATTATAGGTGGAATAACAACAGTTGTTGAGGAGATTATCGCGAGCATTATTTATAAAAAGAAAATGATAAAGAGTTAAAAGCAAAAGCACGGCAAACCGTGCTTTTTTTAGTTGAGAGTATTTGTTATTATATTTATATAAATGTTGATTTATGATATAATTTACTAAAACGGTACTGGAGGAAAAGAAATGTTTTTAAACCATATACATGAAGAGAGATTTAATAATTTAATTGAATTAGCTAAGACACCAGATTATGATACAGAAAGAAAGGCATACATATATATTATTTCTAGCTGTGATGAATTGTATAAAATTAGAGAACAGCTGTATGATTTTGAAGCGGATTTTCCTAGATTTGTAGAGATAGATGAGTTAGAGTTGCATCCAGCAATGTCTAAATTATTATATATTGCGTTCAGCTTATATAACGGGCATAATCCTGATAATTATTCATTGATAGATTTGTTTAGAAGATTTGATGATGACGCTTTCACGGTAGCTGTAAATGCTTTGAAAATAAGATTCATAAAGAGTTAATTGCAATATGACAGGATGGATTATTTATCATGAGGCACTAAAGAATAAAGAGAATGCTTTTGAATGGATGATTGAAGAGGGAAAAAAATTTAATCTTAATATAGAGATTAAATTTCTAGAGAAATTTAACATTATAGCACACGATGATATAAGTGTTTTTTACGAAGGAGCGATTGTACAAGTGCCAGATTTTGTCCTCATGAGATGCTATGATATTGATTTAGGACAGGCTCTACAATATTGTGGTTCAAGAGTGTTCAATAAACCATCTGCTATGGAACTTTCTATGGATAAATGGAAGACTCATGCAATCCTTTCCAAAAATAAAATTCCTACTCCAAAGACGTTAAAGGTGAGAAGGAGTGATGTGATTTTTGGATATATTAAGGAGATGATTGGGGTTCCGTTTGTTATGAAAACTCCCATAGGCTCAAAAGGAGAAGGCATTTATCTTATTTATAATCAACAAGATATTGATAGCTTACTTGAAAAAGAAAAGAGTGAATTCTTTATATGTCAGGAATATATTGAAGAGAGCAGTGGGGAAGATATAAGAGTTCATGTTATAGGAGATAGAGTTGTAGCAGCTATCAAAAGAAGTTCCAATGGAGATTTTAGGTCCAATTTTTCATTGGGAGGAAATGCTGAAAAAATTTCAATAAGTAAGGGTATGGAGGAACTTGCAATTGAAGGAACTAAAGCTTTAGGTCTTGAAATAGCGGGAGTTGATATATTACTAGGTAAAAATGGAGAATTAATATGTGAGATAAATGGTAATGCGGGATTTATTACTGTTTGGAAATGTACGGATGTTAGCATACCAAATGAGATAATGAAATATATAAGTAATAGTATGAAAACTAAAAAGAAGGGAGATGGAATAAATTGTTAAACTTTAAAAAGGTACCAAGTAAAGGTGGATTCATAAATATTTTTCTGCCTATATTTATTATGGTTGTGCTTACTGTTGTTATAGGGTACTTCTTACCTATTGGAGCTCTAGTGTTTGGAGGAGTGATAGTTCTTATAACCCTTTTATCATTGGTCAAATATAGTAGCTTCATAAAGAAAAGTAGTGAAATAGAGGTTGGAGAAGCACCAGAAGTTCATTCCATTGTTAGAAGTGTCTGTGAATACTTTGATATAGAAGAGCCTATTATAAGAAGTTTTGAGAGTGAATATGAAGAGGTTTTTGCAGTTGGATTGAAAAAGCCATACAATTTGATGATAAGTGAACTTGCACTAGAAAATCTTGCTGAGGATGAGTTAGAGTTCTTAATTATTCAGGAACTTGTTAATATTAATAGAGGGAGAATGGTTCCTCTAACATTATTTGCCCCAATAGGAACTACCTTTGGAATAGGACATCTGTTTACAAAATGGATAAGCAATATTGAGCTTATGAATGATAAAATTGTTCTTATTGCAACAAAAAACATTGAGCTATGTATCAGAACAATAATTAAGGTTAACGACTTTGATGAGGAATCAGAGATGAGCATTAAAGAGATAGTGAATATATTCCTCAATGCAAGAAAGAGTCAATTGGGAAATATAACAAACGCTCTTAATCTTGATCAATACATAGTTGATAGAGTAGTTGAAATATTGAAATTTTCAAGAACTAGAGAATATAAGAAGTTAAGTGATGCTACACCTGTTTTGACTATTCAATATAGTATAAACAACACGGGGAATGAAGCAGATAAGATAAAGATAAATGATTTGAACATTGATAAAAAAGAACCCTTAGATTTCCAAGAAAATAACGAAAAATATTATGAAGAAGTTATGGGTGGAAATAAGTTTAAATATGAGAATAAAGAAATTGAGATAGACATATTGAAAGAAGCAGAAGAGGATTTTAGAGAAGTAACAAGTAAACACTCCGCTACTGATCTTGATTATGATGAAAAATTAGCGTTGAGAGAGATAGCAGCTTCAAGTTATGATGATGATGATGATGATAAAAAGCAAAAAACTAGCGTATTCAATGATAAATACCATATCAAAAGAGCTAAAGATGATGATTTTGAATATGAAGAAGAATCTGGAGATGAAATTAAGAAGAAGATAATTGTTTGCATAGTTCTTATTATTATATTGATTGCAGGAGGTTTTGCAGTTAAGAAATTGGTAATAGACAAGAAGAGTACAAAACCACCAGTAACAGATGGAGATGGTACTAACTCTGGTGATCAAGATGGTGGAAAAGGTACTGATACTGATAAGCAGGAGCAATTAGAGTATTTCAGCACTTTGATAGAAAATTTTGATAATGCATGGGTAGATCATGTTAACACTGCAAGCAATGATTATTTAGATTTCTTGATTAGTGATGGTCAGCTGTACAAAGATCTTACTAATTATAATATTAAGGGGAAATCTCAAATTTTAATTGGAATAGAAGTTACTGAATATAAGATGATTACTGATTCAAAGGTAGATATTTATTTCAATGAAAAAATCGAAGAGACACAAGGTGGTAACAAGAAAAGTCTTGATTATGATTGGATATACACTGCGGTGAAAGTTGGAGAAGAGTGGAAATTAGAGAGTGGTCGTTATAATCATGGTACAAATAATAATGACAGTTCTATAAACAATTATCCAAACAGTTCTTTTAGCACAGAACACTCTTACAAATATTCAGATGTGAACAATTCTACTAGATTAAGTGGAGAAATTGCCCAGGAAATAGAGAATGCATATACTGGATTTAATAATAGTTGGATTAATTACGTAAACACTAATGATAAAAATGTATTTAATTATATAGTAAAAGGAAGTAAAGTATATAATATTACTAAAACATATAAGGAAAAGCCTGAATATGTGGGTATTAAACAAAAATTTAATGTGATGGATATTAAAGATGTAAGAGAAGGTAAGGATTCTTACTATGTTTGGGCTCATGAAGTAATTCATGAGACAAAAGGAGCGGTAGTGAATAATTGGGAATATCATTGGATTTATATTATAAAGAAGAGTGGCGATGATTACCTTGTTTCTGAGTATTTTAAGGATCCAGCCTTTTAGTTAAAATAAACTAGTTATTTATTTTAAAATGCTTAATATTTAGAAAGATAATTAACAATATAAAAAGCTCACACGGTTAGTGTGAGCTTTTAGGTTATTCCTGTAATTAATCCCTTTCATTATTAATAGAATTATATTAAAGAGATAAGATTTAAGAGGTGATTTGTAATGTTACATTTCTTTAAAGAGGGCTCAAAGTTTGGGATTATTGATAGTAAGGGTAAAATTATAAAGAATGTGTATTTTGATAGAATTAGACCCCAGAGAGAAGGTAAGATGTTAACTTATAAAGGTGGAGTTTGGAGTTTTTTCGATGAAAAGGGTGAAAAAGAAATTGACATAAATCTTTTAGAGGTGTATTCCTTTTATGATAGTATGGCTCTTATTAGAGATGGTGTGGGATGTGGATATATAGATAAGGATTATAACAGAGTTATACCATGTATATTCGAAACAGCATTTGATTTTTCTAATGGAAAGGCTGTTGTAGAGGAACAACGAGGGTGGGGAGTAATTGATAAAAAAGGAAGATATATTGTAGTTCCATCATATGATTACCTTGGAGAGATTAATTGCGAAAGGGCATTATTCGAAAAAAATGAGAAAATTGGATTTATTAATAGTGATGGAGAAGTAATTGTAAAAGGGGTGTATGATGACGCATGTGATTTTAAAGAGGGTAAAGCATTTGTTAACTATAAAGAAAAGTGGGGAATAATCGATAAAAATGGAGAGGTGATTTTGAAACCATCTTTGGAGGAAAATGCTTTCTATAATGGAGATTATGGATTTAGTGAGGGATTTGCAGTTCATACATTTGATGGTAAAGCTGCATATTTGAATAGTGATGGGGAATTTGCCACAGCTTACAAATTCGATTTTGGGAAGCGGTTTAGAGAAGGATACGCAGGAGTATGTGTTGAGGGTAAATGGAATTATGTTGATAAAAATTTTAAATACATCAGTGATAGATGGTTCCAGGGCGTTGGAGAGTTTAAAAATGGATTAGCGCCTATCAATTTAAATGGTAAATGGGGGTTTGTAAATAAAAAGGGTAACATTGTAATTGAGCCAGTTTATGATGGGGTTGAAGCTTTTTCAGAAAATATTGCAAGAACCCTTAAAGGGGGTAAGGATGGGTTCATTAACAGAGATGGATATGAGATTTTTAGAGGGGCTGAAAAATGCGAATTACCTTACTATGTATTTTGATTATATTATAAAATATCATTATGATATGATAAAATAAAGATATAAATTGTGATAAAAAAAGAGAATGTAGGGTGAAAAAATTAAATACGTAAGAAATTTATTGAAGATATATATCTAAGAAGTTTTAGGTATGTCTTTAATGATAGGAGAATGATATGAAAAATTATTTTAATTTATCGTGGAAAAAAGTTTTAGATGAACTTAATGCAGATGAAATTCATGGATTAACTGATAGTGAAATTAATCTTCGAGAAGATGTTCATGGAGATAATTATATTTATTATCCGAAAAATAATAGTTTTTTAAATGGAATCACTGGAATGGTATTGTCTCCATGGGCTTTATCATTGCTTATTCTGATAGCACTTAGTTTTTTTGGAAGTAATTATTCTTTGGCATTATATTTTTTTGGTTTATTTATTTTGTTTATGGTCATGTTTCTTGGTAAGGATAAGGAGAAATTTAAGTTAAAGAAGCAACTAGCAAACTTAAATAATAGTTCTGCAATTGTAATAAGAAGTGGTGTGAAAAAAAAGGTTTCTATTGGAGAGCTTGTAGTTGGGGATATAGTGATTCTAACAAAAGGTAGTTTTGTACCGGCAGATATGAGATTGATACAGGCTAAATCTTTATTTATTAATGAACTAGCAGTTACTGGAGAAAACTATCCTACTGAAAAATTTATTGAAAAGATTGATGATAAGAACCCTCCCTTGACACATATGAAGAATATGGTTTTTAGGTCAACTGTTGTTAGTAAAGGAGAAGGTTTAGGAGTTGTTATTGCAACTGGAATGGAATCTGAAATTGGAAAACTTGTGAAGTCAGTATTCTTTAAAGATGAGAATGAAGAAAATGAATATAGTATAAAGAAAAGTTTGAATATTATTATGTTAGTGTCATTAGTTATGAGTGGTGTATTTTCATTGTTGAGATATCTTACAGGTAATGAGAATAACATTGTTGAAAGCATGTTACAATATATATTTATTTCAAACATCTCATTTCTTGCAATTTTATATATAGCATTTATCTATAGAAGTATTCTAAAACTTAAAGCAGATGGCATAGAAGTTAATAATACTAATTCATTTTATGCTATGAAGGATATGGATACAATAATAATGGACAAGTATGATATGTTATCCAATCCATATTATTATGTAGGAGCAGTATATACAAATGATGAATATCTTTCAGTTACACAGATTGAAAGAGATAAAGATAGACAGAAAAAATTTGAGAGAATTAATGAAATTTCTTCAAGTTGCTGTACCTATTTCGAGGAAGAGGAATATCATAAGAAGTCAAAGGGGATTAAGCTTGAGTACTCTCTTCTTAGGTTTATTTTTAATATAGATATGAGAGCTCTGAACTTAAAAAGTAAAAATAAAGAGGTATTAACAATTCCATTTGATAAAGAAAGAAATATAAAAACAGTAGTTAGTAAAGTTGATAAAAAGGTATATAGAGCTGCATCTATAGGTGCATTAGATAAACTTTTAGAACGAAGTACTTCTTGGTATATGGATGGAATGGAAGTTCCAATGACAAATGAAGATCTTGAAAAAATTAAAAAAGCATCATATAAATTAGCACATAGCGGGTGTAGGATTCTAGGAGTTGCATATAGAAATTATAATTATCTTCCTTCTGAGGATGAGAATGTTGAGAGTAACATGGTTTTTGTTGGAATGTGGGGTATGAAGGAAAGTATAGATACAGAAGCATTCGAATCTCTAGAGGTTCTTAAGAAAAACGAAGTTAAGGTAGTTTTGAAATGTGATGAAAATAAAATAGCAGCCACAACAATAGGTAGAGAACTAGGACTAGTGGATGAAGGCGTTACAGCTATTTCGGGACTTGAACTTGAGTGTCTTTCAGAGAGTGAACTTAGAAAATTGTTGAATACATGTAGTGTTTATTCTCAGATTAATTCTTATCATAAAGAAGAGTTTACTAAAATATTGAGTAATATGGGAAGGAATATACTCGGTATAGGAAGTAAGCTAAGAGATATTTCTTATCTTTTTAGAAGTAATCTAAAAGTTGCTTTTGGAGAGGATGTAAGTGAGATACTTAAAAAATCCAGCGATGTGTATATATCAAAGGGCAATATTAAGAGTTTGATGAAGGTTATGGGACACGGGTATAAATTAATAGAAAAATTCTTTTTATATGAGAAAATGATAACTTTCGTTTTATCATTTATTTTATCTTGGTGTTTTATAAATGCTATTAATGGGTTTCAGTTTACTTATTTGACGGCTGTAATAAGTAATATTATTTTAATGATGAATGGAATTATTGTGATAAATGTTGCCAGCAATGTGAATAAGAAACCAAAAGTTGATAAAGGTATAAGGGGATATTATCTTTTTGGAAGTGTCATTATATGCGCATTAACTAGTGGATTATCAATGTTAGGTGAATGGCAAGGGGATATCAGTGCTAGTGATTCTATGACTGTGATATTGTTGATATTTGCTATGCTTAGTCTATTCATGTTTATAAATCTTTCGGATTTGTTAAAGAATTTTAACTATCTGCTCATGTTTTTATTAGAGGGGATGGTTGTTTTAAGTTTCTTTGCACTTGAAAGTGGGAAGAAAGTATTAGGGATAGCTCTTAATAATATGGAAATAGGGGTAGTTACTATAATAACTTTGGTTGTTTTCGCAATTATAAATATTATTATTAAGATGAGTATTAAGAAATAAGGAGATTCAGATAGTATTTCAAAGTTTTGTTTATATCTTATATAATGTTCTATCCCTTTTGAATTTCTTGAATAAAATAAGTTTTCAAATAAGAAATTAATAGGTAGCTAGAATATACCACAAAAGTCTCTCATATATTATAGTAATAAATTACATACTTGTTTTCCTTAATGAGTAATGTGAAAAAGGGGGGGGCTTTTTGGAATTCACATATCAGGGGATAGCTCTTATACCAGTTGTTACAATTTTAGTTGATATAATCAAGAGAACAGGAGTATCAAGCAAATTTCTTCCTCTTATATCCTTAGGAATAGGGATTATTTTTGGAATTATATTTGTTAGCAATGGGGACATTAAGAACGGGATTTTAGCAGGAGTTGTTATAGGCATAAGTGCAAGTGGACTGTATTCTAATGGAAAAGAGGTTATGAAAGGGGTACGTAGTATTCAAGAATCCAGAAAAAATAAATAGCATGTTTATAGAATATGTTATGTGGCAATAATTAATAGGTGTTGAAATAGTCATGGAGGAATATTATGAAGAGTGATGAATTCTATGGCAAGCCTATGGTTATTGCCGCTTTTTTCTTTAATATGGGTGGTTTGCTTTACTTATTAGAACAGAAAAATATAGTCATATTCGGTGTTATGTTGTTGGGGAACATAATAGGAATATATATTGTTTCATATAGGAAAAAAGCAGTTGTTCTATTATTAATAATGATATGTGGTTTTTTTAATGTGAGAACTTATTTTAAGGTGTTTTTACCCAATGATATATATGATAAGATAGTTATCACAAATAAAACTCTTAAGTATACTGAAGGTGAGATAAGAGGCAAGAAGGTTTTGTTATGGTGTACTAATAATTTGGATATTGGTGAAAAAGTTATAATAATGGGTGATTTCACATATTCTCCCGATTATCAAAGAGGATATGTTGGAGAATATGAAGTTTATAGAATGAAGAATAATGGGTATGCTCTTCTTCATTGGAGTAATAAGATGGTTGAGGGGATAAGGGAAAGACTTAAGAATATATTATCCAAAGAAGCATATGGATATGTGAACGCTATGGCTTTGGGGAATAGAACGTACATGGATAATGAGGAAACTGAGATGCTAAAGAGATTAGGAATAATACACATTTTAGCTGTTTCAGGATTACATATGATAATAATATTTAATATAATTGGAAGTGTCATAAAAAAATCATCTATAGTTTTGTCTGTTTGTATGGTATATACATTTATTATAGGGTCACCGCCCTCAGCCTTGAGGGCGGTATTTATGTTAATTGTATTTGCCTTTGGAAAGAAGATTATAAGAACCTATGATAATGCATCAGCACTAGCTTTTTCTAGTATTATTATTCTTTTATATAGGCCTTATTATCTTTTTAATACATCATATCATCTATCTTTTTTTGCATTGATTGGTATAGTAATATTCTCAAAAAAGATAAAGGAATGTATGCTTTTTTTCCCAATATGGTTAAGTAAGAGTTTATCATTGATTTTAAGTGCACAAGTCTTAGTTATTCCTTATACAGCCATGATGTTTAATGAAGTTAATCTTGGGGTATTTCTTGGTAATCTTATAATTGCTCCTTTTGGAATAATGGTAATAGTCTTTTCATTCATACTAGTGTTTTTATGTAAAATACCGTTATTTGGGGAGTTAATAGGTGAAATATATAATTTGACTATAATGATTTTTAGGTTTATTTCGAATTACTTAAGTAAATACTCTCATATGGTCTTAATGGTGGATAATAATTATGCTATACTTTATTTAGCGATATTTTTTTTAATGATATATCTCTATCATATACACAAACGTGTGGAAGATAGAATGTTGACATGAGAGGTGCAGATGAAATGATAGATGTTGAAGCGTTTAAAAGTAAGATTCAAAAAGGGAAATTTGATAATTGTTATATTTTTGCTGGAAGTGATGAAAGGGTAATAAAAGAGTGTGTTAATATGATCATAAATGCTAATTTGAGAGAGGATGAGAAAAGTTTTAATCTCAATAGATATGATGGAGAAAAGACAACCTTTGATGAAATATTCACTTCAAGTGAAACAATGCCGTTTATGAGTAATGTGAGAGTGGTAGAAGTATTTAGGGCAAATTTCTTTAGAGATAGTGAGAAGGACAATAGATCGAAGTCATTGGTGGAGGATTTACAGAAATATGCTGGTAATATCCCTAAAAATACTATACTAATTTTTTATTATATATATAAAGATACAAGAGAGAAGCCAAGTAAGAAACTTTCTAAGTTTAAGAAAAATTCCACAATAGTGACGGTTGGAAAGTTAAAAGGAGCAGCACTTCAGAAAAAAGTGAAAGATGTGTTTAATTCAAAAGGTGGAAAAATTGAAAGAAGTGATCTTAATTTTTTCTGCTCTATGGTTGAAAATGATATGGAGATTATCAATAATGAGATAGATAAGCTAATTGCTTATACTAATGGAGAAGCAATAACAAGAAAAGATATAGAAAAGTTAGTTCCATCTAAGAGTGATAATGATATTTTCAATTTAGTGGATTACCTATCTCAAAAAAAGATAAAAGAAGCTATCGAGATATATAATGAACTGATATTTAAAGGGGAAAAACCTACATCAATACTAAGAATGATACAGAGACAATATAGTATGATATTGAAGATAAAGCTTCTTTATCAGAAGGGTAAGAGGAATGATGAGATTTCAAGAGAATTAGGACTGCATCCTTATATATGTGAAAAGATGGGCATTCAGAGTAAAAAATTTAAAAATGAGAGTTTAAGAAAAATATTAGATTTGAGTTTGAAGCTTGAAAGAACTCTTAAATCAAGCACTATTGATTCTAACATTGAGATGGAAATGTTTATGATAAAAACCCTCAGGGTTTAAAAGCAATGGAGAAGGGTGAATTGAGAATGGAAAAAGATTGACATTTCACTTCGTGAAATTTTAATCTTTTTATTCTTAAGTTTGCCAGTTCCTTTAAGCTCTTTGCTATCAATTCTAAAATCGCAATTTTCTAAATAATAAAATAATATAAATAAAAAAACAGCTAAATTAGCTGTTTTTATTTATATTAAGCCATTTTACTTAGCTTAGCTGCTAGTTTAGATTTTCTGTTAGCTGCATTGTTCTTATGTAAGATACCTTTGCTAGCCGCCATATCTAATGCTTTAACAGCGCTTTTGAAGTTTGCTGCTGCTTCTTCTTTGTTTCCAGCTTCGATTGAAGCGTTTAACTTCTTAAGTGTAGTTTTAAGAGCAGACTTAATCATTGTATTTCTAAGAGTTTTAGTTTCAGTAACTCTAATTCTCTTCTTAGCTGATAATGAATGTGCCATTGTTTCACCACCTTTACATATATTAAAATGAAAACGTTGATTTAACAACAACCCGTATCAAGTCTTTTGAATAATCATCGTGTTTTCAACACTGATTATTATAGCATTAAAGTTATTACACTGCAAGTGTTAAGTATAAAATATAGAATATTAATTAAAATAAATATAAGAATAACTATATATAAAAGAACAAAGAATAGAGAAAAAAGAATAAATATCGTTGATATTCTTCATTCTTCAGAATATCAACGATATATTTAAAGGCTATTTGATGGAAGTAGAAGGGTTTTTAAAATAAATATATAGTCAAAGATGTTACTTGTTTTTTTCCAGTGACAAGGCGATGAGTGACCTGAATAGCAAGGTTTTATATGGGTTCCATCAAGGTCGTCAAAGGGAAAATAGAAGTGACATATTGACGAATTATTTATTTTAAAGTCCCTAAAGTTAACTTTATATAATTAAAGAAAGGAGTAAAATAATGATAAATATTAGAACTGATTTAGCATTAGAAGCTAAGGAACTCTACAGTGAGAAGACTACCAGTAGGCTAGAAGGTGTAAATGTTAATGAATTTGAAGAAGAGGATATAAAAATAACAGAGGTAAAAATCACAAATCAGGCCGGCGAAAAGGCAATGGGTAAACCAAAAGGTACATATATTACTATGGAAATTCCACCCTTTGTTCAGTATGATGGTGAAGCTATGGAGGAAGCTGCTCAGGTATTGGCAAAGCAATTAGAACCACTTGTTAAAGTTGAAAAAAACCAAACGGTTCTAGTTGTTGGTCTTGGTAACTGGAATATAGTCTCTGATGCTGTGGGACCTAAGGTAGTAGAAAAAATAATGATAACAAGGCATTTAATGCAACTTGTTCCTGATGAGATTGATGAGAATATAAGACCAGTATGTGGTATTTCTCCTGGAGTGCTTGGACTTACTGGTATGGAAACTGGAGAGATATTAAAAGGAATTGTTGAAAAGATAAAGCCAAGTTTAGTGGTGGCAATAGATGCACTTGCCTCTAGAAAAATGCACAGAGTAAACAGAACAATTCAAATTAGTAATACAGGTATATCTCCTGGAGGTGGAATTGGGAATAACCGAATGAAAATAAATGAAGAAGCCCTTGGTGTGCCAGTAATAGCTATTGGAGTACCAACAGTTGTTCATGCTGCAACAATAGCATATGATACTATTAATTTGGTTCTTAATCAAATAAAAGAATTCTCTAAAGCAGAAGAGAATTTCTATAGTTTTCTTGGAAATATTGGAGATGCAGAAAAAGAGAGAATGATTAAAGATATATTAAATCCTTATGTTGGAAATTTAATGGTAACACCAAAGGATGTAGATATGACAATTGAGTCTATGGCGAAGATTATAGCCAACGGTTTAAATATTTCATTACAACCTGCACTCACATTAGATGATATAAATACTTACTTGAGCTAAAATTTCTATTCTAAAAATGCCCTCTTCAACATACCATGTTTTATAGAGAAAGTTTACTTCCGAATAAAAAGATGGTTAGCCGTGCTGAAGGAGGGTGTTTACTTGTACAAAAGGGTAGAAAGTGGAGGATATAAAGTATTATTATTTATAAGTTTATTGGTTATTCTTATTTCTCTGGTATTAGTGAGTAGAGATGGTATGAAGAATTATTTGCTTAGTGGGTTTTATGAAAATTCATTTCAAAGAGAAATACCTCTTATGGATGTGAAGAGTGCATATAATGAGGGAAAGAGTGCTACATCATCTACATTATTCAAAATCATAGGAAGTGGATTAAATAGAGAACTTAACTTGTTAGGGATCGATTATGTACAAGCTAATGGAGTAAATAATAAAAGTATAGCAACTTCGGCATGTGCAGACCAAAAAGGAAATGAAGGCATTAATGAGTTCATTTTTGATTACGGGGCATATGAAAATAGAAATATTAAAGTGAATAGAAGATATAGTGAGAATGAGAATAAGAAAAATCTTGTTGCTGGGGTATATAACCCTGCACTGATATTCGATTATCCTCAAGATAAACCTCAAGTATTAATATACCACACTCATACTGGAGAAGGATATGGATCAGATAATTCAGATGAAAGGGATAATGAAAAAAATGTAGTAGCAGTTGGTAAGGCATTATCAGAAGAGTTAGAGAATTACGGAATAAACGTAATTCATGATAAAACGGTTCATGATAACATAGATTATAATAAAGCTTACGAATACAGTGGAATAACCTTACAAAAATACCTTGATAAATATGGTGATATGGATTTAGTTATAGATTTACATAGAGATGATGTAAAGAATAAATCATCAGTTACAACTGAGATTAATGGAAAAGATGTAGCTAGGATAATGTTTGTTCTTGAAAGGGGAAATCAAAATTTTAAGGATAACTATAAAGTAGAATCAGATTTGCTGAATATTACAAATATACTATTTCCAGGTTTGCTTCGAGAAAAACAAGAGATTATATATAATAGTGCAAAAGGACATTTAAATCAGCATAAAAGTAAAGCAGTTGTAGTAATAGAAGCTGGAGCTCATACAAATAAACCCCAAGAAGCAAAAGAGACTGCTAAATATCTTGGAAGAATTATGGCTGAATATTTATACAAAAAATACACTGAAGTATAATAAAATTGAATAAACAGCCTAATCATGGAGCCACTTTTGCGCTCTGAGCTACTTGAGGACAAAAAGTATACATTGCGCTGCATTTTATAAAATAAAAAAATTAGAATAAAGTTACCCTCCTAAACATACCATGTTTTATAGAGAAAGTTTACCTCGGAATAAAAAGATGGTCACTGAAGGAGGGTATTTGCTTGTACAAAAGGGTAGAAAGTGGAGGATATAAAGTATTATTATTTATAAGTTTATTGGTTATTCTTATTTCACTGGTATTAGTGAGTAGAGATGGTATGAAGAATTATTTGCTTAGTGGGTTTTATGAAAATTCATTTCAAAGAGAAATACCTCTTATGGATGTGAAGAGTGCATATAATGAAGGAAAGAGTGGTACATCATCTAGATTATTCAAAATCATTGGAAGTGGGTTAAGTAGAGAACTTAACTTGTTGGGAGTAGGTTATGTACAAGCTCAAGGTGTAAATAATGAAAGTATAGCAACTTCAGCAGGTGCAGACCCCAAAAGAAATACAGGCAACGATGAGTTCAGTTTTGATTACGGGACATATGAAAATAGAGGTATTAAAGTGAATAGAAGATATAGTGATAAAAATCTTGTTGCTGGAGTATATAATCCAGCGCTGGTGTTTAATTATCCAACAAACAAGCCTCAAGTATTAATATACCATACTCACAATGGAGAAGGGTATGGAGCGAATAAAGCAGATGAAAGGGATAATGACAAAAACGTTGTAGCTGTTGGAAATGCATTAACAGAAGAATTGGAGAATTATGGAATAATGGTGATTCATGATACAACAATTCATGATGATAAAGACTATGATAAAGCATACTATGAGAGTGTGAAGACAATGGAAAAATACCTTGATAAATATGGTGATATGGATTTAGTTATTGATATTCATAGAGATGCAGTTGATAATAAAGCTGCAGTTACTACAAGGCTAAATGGAAAGGATGTAGCAAAGATAATGTTTGTTTTTGCAAGGGAAAATGAACATTTTCAAGATAATTATAAAGTAGCATCTGATTTATTAAAAATAACAAATAGTTTATATCCAAGTTTGCTACGTGGTGAAGGAGAGTTCTATAGAAATCATGGTATAAATTATTACAACCAACATAAAAGTAAAGGAGCAGTATTAATAGAAGTTGGAGCTCATACAAATAAACCCCAAGAAGCAAAAGAAACTGCTAAATATCTTGGAAGAATTATGGCAGAGTATCTATACAAAAAATACACAGAGGTTTAGTCAGATTGTTTAAATAGCCCAATCGCTGCGTCACTACGGCTCTCTGTGCTGCTCATGTACCAAATACGTACACTGCGCTGCTCGTTCGCCGAGTTCCTTGACCTTGAACTATTTAAACAGTCTGACATTTTAAAGAAAGACATAAGAGTGAGAACAATATATTGAACAGTAGTTTGAATAAATTGTTTAAATAGCCCAATCATGGCGTCACCCATTCTCAATTATTTTTAAGTGTTGTTTAATGTAAGTGAAATATGATATAATTTAGTTTAGTGTAGGAAACCTATGATATTAGGTTTCTTTTTATTTATATTTATAGAGAATAAATTAATATGCCATTATCTATGGTAACTCATTTATATATAGTTTGATTTTTCAGGTTATAATAAATGATATGCCTTAGCATAGATAATGAAGAAATTAAAATTAAAAACAAACGATACGGGGGTTTAAAGATGCTTAACAAAGAGAGAATAAGGAATTTCTGTATTATAGCACATATAGATCATGGTAAATCTACTTTAGCTGATAGACTACTAGAGAAAACAGGAACTTTGACTAAGAGAGAAATGGAAGAACAGATACTTGACTCTATGGAACTTGAAAGAGAAAGAGGTATAACAATTAAATCTCAAGCTGCCAGAATGGTTTATAAAGCAAAAGATGGACATGAGTATACTCTTAATCTTATTGATACTCCAGGACATGTCGACTTTAACTATGAGGTATCAAGAAGTTTGGCAGCCTGTGAAGGTGCTGTTCTTGTAGTTGATGCATCTCAAGGAATTCAAGCACAGACATTAGCAAACACATATCTTGCTGTTGAGAATGATCTTGAGATTGTACCAGTCTTAAATAAGATTGATTTACCAAGTGCAGAGCCAGAAAGAATAATACATGAAATTGAAGATGTAATTGGTATAGAAGCGGCAGAAGCACCACAAATTTCAGCTAAAACTGGGTTGAATATTGAAGATGTATTAGAAGCTGTTGTGGAGAAAGTACCAGCTCCAAGTGGAGATGAGAATAAACCACTAAAAGCCTTGATATTTGATTCTTCTTATGATACTTATAAAGGTGTTGTAAGTTATGTAAGAGTTATGGATGGGACAGTTAAAAAAGGAACTAAGATTAGATTTATGGCATCAGATAAAGTTTATGATGTTGTTGAGGTTGGAGTATTTAGTCCAGGATATAGAGCAATGCCAGAATTATCTGCAGGAGAAGTTGGATACATTTGTGCTTCTGTAAAGAATGTTGCAGATGCTCATGTTGGTGATACTATAACAGAAGCTAATAATCCATGTGATGAGAGTTTACCAGGTTATAGACCAGCAGTACCAATGGTGTTTAGTGGTATTTATCCAGTAGATGGAGCTAAATATGAAGAGTTAAAAGAAGCATTATTGAAGTTACAACTTAATGATGCTGCACTTCAGTTTGAAGCTGAGACATCATTAGCTCTTGGATTTGGTTTTAGATGTGGTTTCTTAGGATTACTTCATATGGAGATTATGCAAGAGAGAATAGAAAGAGAATTTAATATCGATATAATCACAACAGCTCCATCCGTTGTATACAAAATTGAAAAGACTAATGGAGATAAGTTTGAACTTACAAATCCTACAAATATGCCTGATCCTTCAGAAATAAAAAGAATGGAAGAGCCAGTTGTAAAGGCTTCTATCATAACTCCATCTGATTTCGTTGGATCTATAATGGAGCTGTGCCAGGAAAAAAGAGGCGTATTCATAGATATGCAATATATTGAGCAAACTAGAGTTGTAATAAACTATGAAATACCTTTAAATGAGATTGTATATGATTTCTTCGATAACTTAAAATCTAGAACTAAAGGATATGCTTCCTTTGATTATGAGCTTAAAGGATATGAAGATACTGCACTTGTTAAGCTTGATATTCTTCTTAATAAGGAAAAGGTTGATGCTTTCTCAATGATCGTTCCAGAGTCTAAGGCTTATGCTAGAGGAAAAGCAATGGCTGAAAAACTTAAGGAAATCATACCTAGACATCAATTTGAGATTCCAATACAAGCTACAATTGGTGCTAAGGTTATCGCTAGAACTACTGTTAAAGCGCTTAGAAAGGACGTCCTTGCTAAGTGTTATGGTGGAGATATTTCTAGAAAGAAGAAACTTTTAGAGAAGCAGAAAAAAGGTAAGAAGAAAATGAGACAAATGGGATCAGTTGAGGTACCACAAGAGGCGTTTATGGCGGTACTTAAGATTGATGAAAAATAAATAAGGTATATGAAGATACCTAAGTGGAGGATGAGTTGTATGAGCATAAATCAGGAAAAAGCGCTCTACGTTCATATTCCCTTCTGTAAGAAAAAATGTGATTATTGCGATTTTCCATCATATAGTGGAAAAGAAGGGCTTATGGTGGAATACACTAAAGCCCTATGCAATGAGTTAAAAGAATATAAAGACTTTGTTTTTAAAACAATATTTATAGGTGGGGGTACTCCCACCTATTTGTCTTATGAATGTATTTTAATGCTGAAAGAAGCATTTGAAGATATTCATATAGCAAAAGATGGTGAATTCACAGTAGAAGGGAATCCAGGAACATTTACAATAGAGAAGTTAGAAGAGTTCAAGAAAATGGGAGTAAATAGACTTAGTATAGGATTACAAGCATTTCAAAATGAACTATTAAAGGGAATAGGAAGAATACACTCTGAAGAGGAATTCATGAAAAGCTATAAAATGGCCAAAGAAGTAGGCTTTAATAATATTAATGTTGATCTTATGTTTGGGTTACCAGGGCAAACTATGGAACAATGGAAAGAAAGCTTAAAAAAAGCTGTTGATTTAAAAATCAATCATATATCAGCTTACTCACTTATAGTTGAAGAAGGGACCCCATTTCATAGAAGAGAAAAGAACGGGTTACTTGATACTCCATGTGAAGAAGTTGAGAGAAAAATGTATGAATACACAAAGGAGTACCTTGAAAAGGTTGGATATAATCAATATGAGATATCAAATTTTTCAAGGGAAGGAATGGAGTGCAAACATAACCTAGTCTACTGGAATTTAGAGGATTATATAGGATGTGGTTCTGGTGCCCATTCATTTATTGATGGAAAAAGAATTCAAAACACTGGTAATCCTGAAGAGTATATCAAACTAGTTAAGAATAATGGAACGGGAACAGTAGATTCATTCAAAAACTCATTAGAAGATACCATTGAAGAGTTCATGTTTATGGGATTAAGAAAAATTGAAGGAATTAATAAATTAAATTTTAAAAGAAGGTTTGAAAAAGACATTTACAGTATATATGGAGATATAATTAGTAAGCATGTTAATAATAAATTAATTGAAGATGATGGAGAGAATATAAAACTTACACCACAAGGAATTCAGTTGTCTAATATGGTAATGAGCGACTTTATATTGGATAAAGCTTAAAAGCGAGCTTTATCTAAATGTAGAATGGATAATGGATAATTGATAATTGATAATGTAGAATGATGGATGGTTCTGACTAAAGTCAGAACCTATTTTTTGTAGGGAAACAATAGGCATTTGCTTGTTTCATTTTTAATGTAAAAGTTACATTTTGAATTAACGGGTTAAATTAAAAAGAATAATTTCAAATTAATAATAGTAAGATATCAATCATTATACTTTCATTTGGCGTGGTTAATTTATACATGAACAACGGAATTATTAATAATGTTATAACATATCCCATATGGGTGTTGTTAGAGAGCGGTTCAGTATTTATAGCTGTTTTTTAAATGATACTTGGATATTTAATTATTACAGTTTTTATAAGGACAATAAAAACTTATAGATATAGTTAATTCAAAATATTCATATGTTATGACATAAAAGACAAGTAATGATGTGAACAATTTTATTCATTTTATTTTAAAGAACTGCAGTGCTTTGAAAGTTTACATTTGGTTCATAAAGCTGAAATATGGCTTGGAATCAAGCTTATATTTCGATGAATTATGGGAAGTGGATAAAATGCGAATAAAATCAAGTAATTGATAAAAAAAGAGAGATATTTTGATGTAATGAGCATAAAAGGCGAAAATCAATTTAAAAACAAAAAATATGGATTTGACTTAAAATGAATTTAGTGGTAATTTTTATTTATAGTCATTAGCACTCGTTAATGGTGAGTGCTAATAAAGAGGTGGTAAATGTGTTAAGTGAAAGAAAACTTAAGATTTTAGAGGCCATCATCAAAGATTATATCGAAACAGGAGAACCAGTTGGTTCGAGAACATTGGCCAAAAAATATAACATAGGTATTAGTTCAGCAACAATAAGAAATGAAATGGCTGATTTAGAGGAAATGGGATACTTAGAACATCTACATAGTTCTTCAGGAAGAATTCCTTCTGATAAAGGATACAGGCTTTACGTTGATAAACTTATGAGCATTCAAAGGCTTCCTGTTGAAGAAGAGATGATGATTAAAAATAGAATGTTATCGTCAGCTATTTATGAAGTTGATAGATTGGTAAAAGAGGCAACTATTGTGCTTTCTAAAATTACTAAGTTAGCAACGATTGTTAAAGCACCTTCTGTAAGAAAGAGTTTTATAAAAAGAGTTCAAATATTACAAATAGATGAACAAAATGTTTTAATGGTATTTGTAACTGATAGTGGACTTATAAGAAATAATGTTATAAGTGTTACAGATTATATTGATGAAAAAATCATAGAGAAGATAAATAGGATACTTAACCTAAGACTTGTTGGATTAACTATCGATGATATTGATCTTGAAGTAATTAATAATTTACAGAACGATTTAGTAGATTATGAGGAAATTTTTAAGGCACTTATACCTGCTCTTTATAAGAGTTTAAAAAGTATAGAACCGTCTAAGGTTTATACAGAAGGTTATTCAAATATACTAGATTACCCTCAATTCCAAGATGTTGATAGAGCTAAGGATTTTTTAAATCTATTAAGTGATGAGGAGAGTTTAAAAGAACTCATTAAAAGCCCTGAAGTTGGGGACAATAATTTATCAATAACAATTGGAACTGAAAATTATATTGAAAGTGTCAAAGAGTGTACGATTATTACTGCCAATTACAAAATCGGTGGAAGGGATTTAGGTTCCATTGGAGTTGTTGGTCCAAGAAGAATGAATTATGAAAAGGTAATAGCTACTTTGAATGAGATTGTCAATGAGTTAAATATAAATATAAAGACATCTTATAACAGAGAATCTTCGGATGACTATGATAATGAATGATGATATGGAGGAATAGTTGTGGAAAAGAATTCTAAAGAGAATAATGTTTGTGAAGAAATCGAAAAAGATCTTGAAACTAATGAAAATTGTGAAGTAGATGAAAAAGAAGAAAATGATGTTGAAGAATCTCTAGAAAACAGTGAAAAGAATGAAGATCTAGAATTTGAAGGAATGGAAGAAGACGACATGGGAAAAAAATATAATAAACTTAAGGAAGAAAATCAGAAAAATCTAGAAGAGGTTAATCTTTTAAATAATAAACTTAAAGCAGTTCAAGATACACATATAAGAACTACTGCTGAGTATGAAAATTTCAGAAAGAGAACTGTTAAAGAAAAAGAACAATTATATACTGATGCATGTTCAGATGTTCTTAAAGAGGTTTTCCCTGTAGTTGATAATTTGGAAAGAGCTTTAGCTCTTACTCATGAAGATAGTTCACTTAAAGAGGGAGTTGAAATGACATTAAAGCAATTCAATTCTTCTCTAGAGAAGTTAGGTATAAAGGAAATAAGCACAGAAGAAAAATTTGATCCTAATTTTCATGAGGCTGTTATGCATGTAGTTGATGAAAATTATGGTGAAAGTCAAATTATTGAAGTATTCCAAAAAGGATATATTAGAGGAGAAAAAGTTCTTAGATTTAGTATGGTAAAAGTAGCTAACTAATAAAGTAGCTAATAAATATATAAATGGAATTAATATTAAACTTGAATATTAACTTCGAATTAGAAAATTTAAAATTGAAACAGTAAAATTAGGAGGTAAATAAAATGGGTAAAATAATAGGAATCGATTTAGGTACAACAAATTCATGTGTAGCAGTTATGGAGGGTGGCGAGCCAGTAGTTATTTCAAATGCTGAAGGTTCAAGAACGACTCCTTCTGTAGTATCATTCCAGGCTAATGGAGAGAGATTAGTAGGTCAGGTTGCTAAAAGACAATCAATTACTAACCCTGATAAAACTATAATGTCTATTAAGAGAGAAATGGGAACAGATCATAAGGTTAACATAGATGGAAAGGATTATACTCCACAAGAACTTTCAGCTATGATTCTTCAAAAGATTAAAAAGGATGCTGAAGCATACTTAGGAGAGACAGTTACAGAAGCAGTTATAACAGTTCCAGCTTACTTCAATGATAGTGAAAGACAGGCAACTAAAGATGCTGGTAAAATTGCTGGATTGGTTGTAAGAAGAATTATAAACGAGCCAACAGCTGCTGCTTTAGCATATGGTTTAGATAAAATGGATACAAACCAAAAAGTTCTTGTATATGACCTTGGTGGTGGAACATTTGACGTTTCAATATTAGAACTTGGAGATGGAGTGTTTGAGGTTCTTTCTACAAATGGTGATACTAGATTAGGTGGAGATGACTTTGATCAGGCTTTAATCAATCACTTAGCTGAAACTTTTAAAGCTGACAATGGTATCGATTTAAGAAATGATAAGATGGCTTTACAAAGATTAAAAGAAGCTGCTGAGAAAGCTAAAATTGAATTATCTTCTTCAATGCAAACAAATGTAAACTTACCATTTATAACAGCAGATGCTACTGGTCCAAAGCATATCGATTTAAATATCACAAGAGCTAAGTTCAATGAATTAACTCATGATTTAGTGCAAAGAACAGTTGAGCCAATGAGAAAAGCTTTACAAGATGCTGAATTAAGTTTAGATGGAATAGATAAGATACTTTTAGTTGGTGGATCAACTAGAATCCCAGCTGTTCAAGAAGCTGTTAAAAAGTTCACTGGTAAAGAACCATCAAAAGGAATCAACCCAGATGAGTGTGTTGCAGTTGGTGCAGCAATTCAAGCAGGTGTATTAACTGGAGAGGTTAAAGATGTATTATTACTTGATGTTACTCCTCTTACACTTGGTATTGAAACTTTAGGAAGTGTTGCAACTCCTTTAATAGAAAGAAATACAACTATCCCAGCTAAGAAGAGTCAAACATTCTCAACTGCTGCAGATGGTCAGACTTCTGTTGAAATAAATGTTGTTCAAGGTGAAAGAAAAATGGCTAGTGACAACAAGACTTTAGGAAGATTCACTTTAAGTGGAATCGCTCCAGCTCCAAGAGGAATCCCTCAAATCGAAGTTACATTTGATATCGACGCTAATGGTATTGTTAATGTATCTGCTAAAGATAAAGGAACTGGAAAAGAAGCTAACATCACAATTACAGCTTCAACTAACTTATCTGATGATGAAATACAGAATGCTGTTGATGAAGCTAAGAGATTTGAAGAAGAAGATAAGAAGAGAGCAGAAGAAATCGAAACTAAAAATAATGCTGAGCAGTTAGTTTACCAAACTGAGAAAACATTAGAAGAGTTAAAAGATAAAATTGAAGCAGATGATAAAGCTAAGATAGATGAGAAATTAAATGCACTTAAAGCTATTAAAGATGGTGAAGATATGGAAGCAATTAAAAAAGCTTCTGAAGAATTATCACAAGAATTCTATGCAGTATCAGCTAAATTATATCAAGATGCTAACCCAGAAGGTGCTGGATTCAATCCAGAAGATATGGCTGGTGCAGCAGGAGCAGCAGGAGCAGGAGCAGAACAACCTAAGCATGATGATAATGTAGTAGATGCAGACTTTGAAGTAAAAGAATAATTATGATATAGTAATATAATGTGTGTGTGGTCATGTACCACACACACATGTATTTGTTAAGTAGAAACTAATTTTAGGTGGTGAATTGCTAGAGATGTCGAAAGAGTACTATGAAGTTCTTGGGATTGAAAAAGATGCAAGTGAAGCTGATATCAAAAGAGCTTTTAAAAAACTGGCTTTAAAATATCACCCAGATAGAAATCCAGATGATAAAGAAGCTGAAGAAAAATTTAAAGAGATAAACGAAGCATATCAGGTGCTTTCTGATCCAGAGAAAAGATCAAAATTTGATAAATATGGAACTGTAGATTTTGATGGTGGGTTTGGTGGATTCGGTGGCGGCGGATTTGATTTTGGTGATTTAGGTGATATATTTGGTGATATTTTTGGTGGTAGAGGTGGAGGATTCGGTGGTAGAAGTAATCCTAACGCTCCAAGAAAAGGCGCTGATATAGAAACAAGAATAAATCTTACTTTTGAAGAAGCTGTTTTTGGTGTAGAAAAAGAAATAACCATCAATAAACATGAAAATTGCGATACTTGTAAGGGTAGTGGAGCAACTCCAGGGACATCAGCGAAAACATGTGATGTTTGTGGGGGTAGCGGTGTTGTTATGCAAAGAGCTAATACTGCATTTGGTTCATTCTCAACTCAAACTACATGTAATAAATGTCGTGGTAAAGGTAAGATTATTGAATCTCCATGTGTGAAATGTCATGGTGTAGGTAAAGTTAAAAAGAAAAAAACTATTTCAGTTAAAATACCTGCAGGTGTGGATAGTGGAAATGTGATGCCGTTAAGAGGACAAGGTGAACCTGGAACTAATGGGGGACCAAATGGTGATTTATATGTAAATATCAGAGTTGCTCCTTCTAAAGTGTTTGAAAGAAAAGGATATGATATCTATATAGATGAACACATTTCTTTCCCGAAAGCTGTTCTTGGAGTGGCGCTTGATGTTCCAACGGTTGATGGAGATGTAACTTATAACGTTCCTGCTGGTACACAAGCTGGTACAGTCTTTAGATTAAAAGGTAAAGGAGTGCCAGTTGTTAATGGAAGAGGTCGTGGGGATCAATATGTTAAGATCATTGTAGATATTCCTAAGAAACTTAACCAAAAGCAAGAGGAAGCTCTTAAGAGTTATATGGAAGCTTCAGGAGAAGAATACAATGGATCTGATGAGGACAAAAAAGGATTCTTTAAGAATATCTTTAAGTAAAACAAATTGTGAATTGAGAATTGTGAATGAAGGAAGCTTCTGCCCGGTGGGCAGAAGCTTTTATTGTATTAAAAAGAATAGATAGCTCTCTTTTTTAAAATGATGTTGAAAAATGTACAAGCACCTTAAGTCATGAGATATGAATATGCATTACTATCAATCATTTATAAATAACTTTCTTATTGGACGAAACAAAAACATAAATACAATAAAAGCTAATATAAACTTAATTAATTCCATTTGAAATTTCTCCAACACTATTTTTATTAATTAACAAAATTAATATATTGTAATAATTATAAACTACATAATAAGCAGGTATTATTATAAGTTCTTTTTGGAATAAATATTTATAGATACAAACATAGAGGTAAAGCCAATTAAAAGTGCTAGTAAACATGGGATTAAATCTTGAATTATTTGAGGAAAAGGAAGTGTAATCTGGAAATTAATATTCTTAGATTGCAACCAGTGTATTATAATTGGAACTACAAAAGGGGACAGAAATATAAAAGTAAATCCTATATATTTTGTTTTCTCATAACCAAACTGATATTGAATTGGAATAATAATTCCCCAGAAAATAGTTATGATTAAAAGTGCTCTTCCAAGGGTAACAATATTTAGCCTCTCAATACCTATGGGGACTATAAAGGATGTAATTGTATATATAATATATATGCAAACAAAAATTACTAAGATAAATAAGTACTTTGCTTTTACTAATCTATTTCGTGTATAGGGAGTTGAACAAAGTAGGGCAGAAGCTTTATATTTATCTTCTGATATAGATACTGTATTGAATAACATATATTCAATAAAAATTACTGTAATAAAGAATTCTAAAAAACCACCACTGCTAAAATTAATTTTAGTAGTTATAAAAATTGGTGCTCCAACTGCAAAAATTAGCAAAATTAATAAATACTTTTTTACCAGTATAAAATCTTTTTTTACTAGGCTAAGCAACATTTACATTACCTCCTATATATGCCAACATTATATCTTCAATAGTTGGTCTTTCAATTAACACGCCATTCATTTGCTCGCGAACTACATTTTTTTTGTTGGTTAATCCTTCAAAACCATATTCAGTTTCTTGTAATGTTAAAAATAGTTTCCTTGTATGCTTATTAAGCATCTTCTTATCGCCCTTAACAAAACCATGTGTGTCTAACAATATATCTTTTTCTTCCATTAAAAGGATTTTACCTTTATCAATTAAAATAAGTACATCAGCTACTTTATCCAAGTCAGAGGTAATATGAGTTGAAAAAAATACACTTTTGCCATCCTCTTTCATAAACTCTAAAAGTATATCCATTAACTCTCTTCTCACCAACGGATCTAGTCCACTTGTAGGCTCATCCATAATCAACAAGTCAGCATGATGGGAAAGTGCCAAAGAAATAGCAAACTTCATACGCATACCTTTTGATAAAGTAGAAATTTCTTGATTGAGATGTAATTGAAAGCGCTTTATATAGCTTTTAAAAACAGATTCATCCCAATTTGAATAAGCTGGAGCAATAACACTTTTCATTTCCTTTATTGTCATATCTTCATAGAAATACCCTTCATCCAATACTAAGCCGATATGATTTTTTAATGCTGTTTCGTTTTTATCAACATCTTTTCCGAATAATTTAATACTTCCGGAATCCTTTAACACTAGACCAAGAATCGATTTTATTGTTGTGGTTTTTCCTGCGCCATTTATACCAATAAAACCAGTAATACAACCCTCTTGCAATGAAAAGCTTATATTATCCAAGCTAAAGGTATCGAAGTCTTTTTTTAGTCCATTTACCTCTAAAATTTTGTTCATTTCTTATTCTCCTCTACAAATAATAAATCCATCATTGAATACAGTTCAGTTTTTGAAATTCCAAGGGATTGAGCAGTGTTCCAGGCTTCTGTAAGTTGCACTTCCACCATACGCCGCTTGGATTCCTGTAAAAGCTCAAGGTTTTCTGAAGCTACAAATGAACCTTTCCCAATTTTTGTTGTAATGAAACCTTCTGTTTCGAGCTCGTCATATACTCTTCTAGTAGTAAGAACACTAACATGTAAGTCGTTTGCTAATCCTCGTATTGATGGAAGTAGTTCTCCTTCTTTTAACTCACGCTGAAGTATTGCAGCTTTAATTTGGTCTTTTATCTGCTGATATAAAGGTTTATCACTTACATTTGAAATAATAATTTTCATTAGAACCCCTCTCTGTTTTTACAACTGTTAATGTATAACATACACACCATACACATAATATACAATTAATTTTAAAAAATGTCAATATATAACTATTAAAAAAACAAATCAAAGCATATATTTTACATGAAATATATCTTTAATGAGATTAAAAAAAACATGGTTCAATCTAGGAAGATTAAAAAGTTATTTAGAATAATAATTCTTCTAGTGAGGATATATTCAAGTAGGGAGAGATTATTCTAAGTAAAAGTATTAAAATATACCTAAATATAGATATTCTGAAGAATGAAGAATATCTACAATATTTCTTCTTTGTTCTCTGTTCTCTGTTAATTGTTTTTTAATAAGGGTTCTTTTTCTTGGCTTAATACTGAATATGATTTATAATACTTAGAGATACTTTAGATAATTAGATATGATTAGGAGTGTTACATATGAATAAAGAATGGATAGAGATTACTGTACTTACATCTTCAGAAGCGGTTGAACCTGTGAGTGGATTATTTTACTCTTGTGGATTACAGGGAGTTTCTATAATGGATGTTGAAGAGATAAAAGAAATAAAAGCTAATAAGACTGCAACTAGTTATGATTATTTTGAAGATTCACTTTTAGATATGGAAGATTCAGCTATAATAAAGGGATATTTTGAGGATGATGAAAATTTCCCTAAGCATTTAGAATATATAACTAAAGGTGTTGAAGGGTTAAAGAATTATGGATTTGATATTGGAAGAGGTAAAGTTTTAAGTGAGAAAGTTAACCAAGAAGATTGGGAGAACACTTGGAAGAAATATTATAAGCCTACAAAGATAAGTGATAGAATAGTAGTGAAACCTCAGTGGGAGGAATATACACCTAAGAATGATGAGCTTGTTCTTGAGATGGATCCAGGGATGGCATTTGGAACTGGGACTCATGAAACTACCAGATTGTGCTTAAGGGGTCTAGAGAAGTATGTAGATGAAGATAGTACTGTATTTGATATTGGAACAGGTTCAGGAATACTATCTATTGCAGCAAGTAAATTAGGAGCTAAAAAGGCTATAGGTGTGGATCTAGATGAAATTGCAGTGGAATCAGCAAAGAAAAATGTTAGTTTGAATAAAATCGATAATGTGGAAATTTTATATGGTAACCTTATGGAAGTTGTTAAGGGAAAGGCTGATATTGTAGTTGCCAATATAATGGCTGATATAGTTATGATACTGGGAGAACAAGTTAGAGCATTTATGAAGGATGAAGGAGTATTTATTTCTTCTGGAATACTTGTTGTTAGAGCTGATGAGGTAAAGAATAAGCTAGAAAAATGTGGATTTGACATAGTTGATATAATTATAGATGGAGAATGGTGTTCTATTATAGCGAAATAAAGGAGTAATAGTTGATATGCACAAGTTTTTTGTAGACAATAAAGATATAATTGATAATGTGATTGAGATAGAAGGCGAAGACGTCAAACATATTTTTAAGGTGTTAAGATTAAAGGTTGGCGACAAGGTAGTTGTAAATAATCTTATTGGCCAAGAGTTTCTATGTGAGCTTACAGAAGTAAATAAAAAACAGGTCTTAGCAAGTGTCATTGAGGAACTTGAAATTAACAACGAAAGCCCTGTGCAGGTTGATTTGTTTCAAGGCATGCCAAAGAGTACAAAGATGGATTTAATTTGTCAAAAATGTACTGAATTAGGTATTAATAGTGTTACACCTATCATGACTGAGAGAGTTGTTGTTGAAAAAGGAAATTGGGATAAGAAACTAGAGAGATGGAGAAGAATTACTCTAGAGGCATGTAAACAGAGTAAGAGAACTCTTATACCTGTTATTAATGAACCTAAGGAATTCTCAGAATTATTAGAGAGTATAGTAGGGTATGACCTTGTAGTTGTTCCTTATGAAAATAAAGAAAATTTTGGACTTAAAGGGGTATTTAAGGACTTAAGAGAAAGTAATTCTTTAGAAAACATTGAGAAGGTTGCAATAATAATAGGACCAGAAGGTGGATATGAAGAAGATGAGATAAATAAACTTTCTGAAGAGGGATGTAAAATTGTTACTCTTGGCAAAAGAATATTAAGAACCGAGACGGCTGGTTTTACAGCTTTAAGTATTATTATGTATGAATTAGGAGATTTAGGAGGAATTTTATAATGAAAGTAGCTATTACAACATTGGGATGCAGGGTTAATGTTTATGAATCTGAAGCTATGCTTGAGATATTTAAAAAAGATGGATTCCAGGTTGTAGATTATGATGAATTTGCAGATGTGTATGTAATAAACACATGTACTGTGACAAATACTGGTGACAAGAAATCCAGACAGCTTATTAGAAGGGCAAAAAGAAAGAATGAGAAGGCTATAGTAGCTGTTGTTGGATGTTATTCTCAAGTGGCATCAGAAGAAGTTAAGGAAATTGATGGCGTTGATATTGTCCTTGGAACAAGGAATAAGAGTGAGATATTGTACTGGGTTAACAGAGTGATTGATGAGAATAAACAATTCGTAGTTGTTAATGATGTACTTAAAAATAAACAATTCGAAAAGTTAAAAATAGAAGAGTATAATGATAAGACTAGAGCTTTTCTTAAAATACAAGATGGGTGTAATAATTTCTGCTCTTACTGCTTAATTCCATATGCAAGAGGAGCTGTGTGTAGTAAAGATAGAGAGTTAATTCTAGAGGAAGCAAGAGAGTTAAGTAAAAACGGATTCAAAGAAATAATATTATCAGGTATTCACACAGCATCTTATGGGGTAGATCTAAAAGAAGATGTAGATTTAATGACAATAGTAGAAGATATTGATAAAATTCAAGGAATTGAGAGAATCAGAATAGGTTCTATCGACCCTACTTTCTTTACAGATGATATCATAAATAGATTAGATAAGGTTAATAAGATGTGCCCTCATTTCCATTTGTCACTTCAGAGTGGGTGTAATGAAACCTTGAAGAGAATGAATAGGAAATATACTGCTGAAAATTATAAGTTGTGTGTTGAAAAATTAAGAGAAGTAATGCCAATGGTTGCTATAACCACAGACATTATTGTAGGGTTCCCAGGTGAAACTAATGAAGAATTTGAGAAGACATATGAGTTTCTTAAAAATCTAAAACTAGCTAAGACTCATGTTTTTAGATTTTCACCAAGAACTGGCACAAGAGCAGCTAAAATGGATAATCAGGTAGATGGAAAAGTTTCAGCTGAAAGAAGTGCAAGACTTATAGAGTTAAATGAAGAAAATGAAAGATTGTTTATGGAAAAATTCATAGGAACTACTTCGAAGGTATTATTTGAAGAAGAAATTGGTGATGGTGTATATACTGGGTATACAGAAAATTATTTAAAAGTAAATGCTGAAAGTGTAAAAGATATTAATGGCTCCATAGAAGAAGTGAAAATTTCTGGTGTTGAAGATAACACGCTTATTGGAGAAGGTTTGAAATAAAATTGAAAATGTATAATGGAGAAACCATTATACATTTTCAATTATCTATTTCTTTGAGCAATTTTCTTTTTTAAAAAAACTTTTTGAAAAGAAGGAAGATTTTCTTCAAAATAGAATATAATAATAAAAGGATTAAGGAGGTGAGATTTTGAACGAATGCATATTTTGTAAAATTATTAATGGAGAGATTCCATGTGAAAAAGTTTATGAAGATGATAAAATTCTAGCCTTCAATGATATTAATCCTGAAGCTCCAGTACATGTTCTTATTATTCCTAAAGAACATATAAGTATGATTAATGACATTAATGAGGAAAACGTCCAAGTGGTTTCTCATATATTTTTAAAAGCGAAAGAAATTGCAGCGAAGTTTGGTATTGATGAATCTGGATATAGAATTGTGACTAACTGTGGTATTGAAGCAGGGCAGACGGTTTTTCATATTCATTACCATTTATTGGGCGGGCGCGAATTGCAATGGCCACCAGGATAAAATACTAGGGAAACTAAAAAATTGTATTGACGTTAGCTTAACAATATTATATAATATATGACGTGCTATGTATTCCCTATTATCTGTTATATTATTAAAAAGGCTAGCGGAGGGAGGGATATTATGTCTGAAGTGAAAGTAAGAGAAAATGAAACTCTAGAAAGCGCTCTTAAGAGATTTAAGAGAGAGTGTGCCAAATCCGGTATTTTAGGTGAGGTAAGAAAAAGAGAGCACTACGAAAAACCAAGTGTTAAAAGAAAGAAAAAATCAGAAGCTGCAAGAAGAAGAAAGAAAAAATAGTCATTGAAAGAAGGTATTTGATGTCTTTGAAAGAAAGTCTTTTAGCTGATTGGAAAAAATCCATGAAGGCAAGAGACAGATTTACTGCTAATGTTTTAAGCGATATTAGGGCAGCTATATTAAATTTTGAAAAGAGTGGTCAAGGCGAAGCTGATGACCAAACTGCTATGGAAATTATAGCTAAAGAAGTAAAGATGAGACGCGATTCTATTGTGGAATTCAAAAAAGGAAACAGAGATGATTTGATCAAAAAAGCTGAAGATGAGATTGAAATCTTATTTCAGTACCTTCCAAAGCAGTTGACTGAAGAAGAAATTTTAAGGATAGTTAGTAGTGTAGCAGACCAAATAGGAGCAAATAGCATGAAAGACATGGGTAAGCTTATGAGTGCGGTAATTCCACAAGTAAAGGGAAAAGCAGATGGTAAGCTTGTAAATGAAATTGTTAGAGAAGTTTTAAACAGATAATAGACTCAGTTTTACTGAGTCTTTTTTATTTTGTATAAAAACCCTTTAAATAAAAGAACAGAGAAAAGAGAACAAAGAATAGATATGGATGTTTTGCTTTAGTAGAATATCAACCATATTTATTCTTTGTTCTTTATTTTTTTGATTTTATCATTCATTTGTAATTTATTCATTCCATATCTCATAAAGTTATTATGAAACATTATATGGGAGGAATGAGTAATTTGAATAAAAATAAAGTTATAGAAGCCCTAAATATACCCAAGGAAGCAGTAACATCGATACCTAATATTATTATCAAAGGTCTTGAAGAAATTATGATTGAAAATCATAAAGGAATTAAGTATTTAAGTGATACTAGAATTGAATTTAACAGCTCTGTTGGAATAATAAGAGTTGATGGGAAAGATCTTGAAATAAAATATATTAGTTCCTTGACGATTGTGTTGAATGGAACATTTAAGGGGATTAGATATGTTGAAGATAAAGAATAACGTTAATAAAGGGAAAATTAAGGTCAAGGTTTATGGATATAATTTAGAGGGGTTCATGAATTCGCTGATTAAAGATGGTGTAAAATTTATAAAAGTAAGGAAAAGTGAATTCAATTGTTTGATTTTAACTGTTGATGAGAAAGAAATATCTCATGTAAAGAATAGGGCTATATCTTTTAATTGTAAAGTTGAGATAATATGGAGGCGCGGTATTGGGAAGATAATTGATAACTATAAGGGGAGGATAACATTTGTTATAGGATTTGTTTTTTTTCTATTGACTATTAGGGTTTTAAATTCGGTGATATGGGAAATTGATATAGTTAGTGAAAAATATATATCTCCATTTGAAATAAAAGAAATACTTAAGGAAAATAATGTGTATAAGGGTATTAAGAAAGAGAGTGTAAATCTTAAGTATGTTGAAAAAATTGTTAGAGAAAGTAATGAGGGAATTGAATGGGTAGATGCTCAGGTGATTGGTGGGAAATTGATAGTGCATTTAAAGGAAAGAGAAGAACTTTTAAGACCCTTTGAGGAAAGAGAGCCTTGTAGTATTGTAGCGGCTAAAGATGGTGTTATATCCAAGATATACTCGGCAGAGGGCGAGATTGTAGTGGAACAAGGAGATGTTGTAAAAAAAGGAGATATGCTTATAACTGCTGTACAAGGTAAAGAAGGGAAAGAATATTTGGTTCATGCTCAAGGTAGTGTCATTGCGAAAACCTTCTATGAGAGAAGTGAAATTGTAAAGAAAGAGCAAGAAATTACAATTAGAACTGGGGAAAAAGCTGTTCAAATGTATTTCACGCTTTTTAATAAGAAAATTTATCTAATAAATAATTTAAAAAAGTTCAAAAACTATGATAAAATAATAGATAACGATGGTACAATTAAGAAAATTACATATTATGAAACTCAGAAAAAAACTAAAAAGATAGATAACATAGAGAAGTATATTGAGGATATACAGTTTAGCATGGAAGAAGATATTGATAAATACCTATACAAAAACAGTAAAAAAGTGGAGACACTAAAGCAGTATGAAGAATTAGAAGAAGGATATAAAGTATGGGTTGTTGTAATAGTTGAGGAGGATATAGCTGCATCAAAAACTTTTGAAGAATCTCAATTAAATGAAATTATAACTATTTTGAAAGAAAAGAGAAGAATAGAAGAGGAAAGATGGCTTAAACAAAACTTATGATGTAGGGTGGGAAAAGAATGAGTAAATCATTTTTGAAAAATTTATTAAATAAAGATAACACGAAAAAAGGGGTAATTCTTTTAATGACATTTATTGCTACTTTCTTGGTGTTATTAACGTCACTTGGACCTCAAAAATATAACTTAAGGGTAGGAAGTATATCGGATGTGAGTATTAAGGCTCCATTTGACGTTGTTGATGAAATAACTACAGAAGAGAAAAGAAAAAAAACAGCTGCTGAGGTGAAAGATTTTACTTCTTATAGAGACAATGTTAAAGAAGAAACAAGGCAAAGTGTTGATCAACTTTTTTTGAAGGTTATTGAGGTTAATAGAGATACAAAACTAGATGAATTGGAAGTTCAGAAATTAGAACAGAATAAAGGTGTATTAGAAGAAGAGTTATTAAATAAAAAACTTCAAATTCTAAAAAGTATTTCACAGATAAAATTATCTGATGAGGATTTTACATTGTTACTAAACCTTACTCCAAAGGGGACTAATGACCTTAGGTTGTTTATAATTGATGTGATGAATAATTTATATGATACAGCAAACATTAATGAGATTAAGGATGAACAGAGTGGTAAAACTATGATTAAACCTGATGATCTTGTGAATGCAGAGAGAAATATTGAATCATATTTCAATAAATCAACTTTTCCTAAGGCTGTAAAAGAATTGGGAAAATCAATATCATATTTGTCAGTTAGAGCTAATCTCGTATATGATGCGGAAAAGACAGAACTTTTAAGGCAACAAGCTAGAGAAAATGTTGAACCAATTATTGTGAGAAAAGGGCAATTTATTATTGAAGATGGAGATGTTATTACAGAGGCTCAAATAGCGATTTTAAAACAGCTAAATCTTCTGAGTGGTAGTGGTGGGAATGGAAGTCTTTCATACATTAGCATAGCTATTATGGTGATTATAATAATTGCTACGCAGTGGATATATATTTACAGATTTGAGAAAGAAGTATTTTCAAAAAATAAACTTCTAATTTTAATAAGTTCAATAAATATTATATCTTTAGTTTTATGTAGAAGTATTGAATTGATTTCGCCCTTTATTATTCCTGTGGCGTTCGCGCCTATGTTGTTAGCGCTCTTGATAAAACATAATATAGCTATTACTATAAGTGTTATTAACAGTGCATTTATTATAACCGCAGCTGGATTGGATATTTCCATGAGTATATTGGTTGTAATTAATGCGGTGTTAGGAGCCACGTTGTTAAAAAATATGGAACAGAGAAATGATATACTTTTTACTGCTTTTTTGATTGGTATAATAAATTCATTTCTCATTGGGAGTATGCAACTAATAAATCAAAATATTAATCTTATAACAATCTTAACTAATTGTTTGTTTGTTTTTATAGGAGCACTTATTGCTGGTATTTTGAGCATTGGGTTTTTGCCATTCTTAGAGAGTATATTTGATATTGTAACCAATGTTAAACTTTTAGAATTATCTAATCCCAATCATCCATTATTAAAGAAATTGTTGATGGAATCTCCAGGAACATATAATCATAGTGTATTGGTGGGGAATTTAAGTGAAATGGCAGCGCAAGCAGTTGGGGCAAACTCAATTATAGCTAGAGTAGGGGCTTTTTATCATGATATTGGAAAAATCAAGAGACCTTATTTTTTCAAAGAGAATCAGAGAGGAGAAAATCCACATGATAATATTACACCTAACCTTAGTACATTAATAATTACATCTCATGTTAAGGATGGAGTTGATTTGGCCAAAGAGTATAAGCTCCCAATGGCTATCAAAGATATAATTGAACAACATCATGGTGTATCTTTGGTAAAGTATTTTTACATAACAATGAAAAATACTAGTGAGAATCCAGAAGAGGTAAAAGAAGAAGATTTTAGATATCCTGGGCCAATTCCTAGTAGCAAAGAAGCTGGGATAGTTATGCTTGCTGATGGAGTTGAAGCAGCAGTAAGATCAATAAATAATCCAACAAAAGAAAAAATTGAAGAAATGGTTTCTAATATAATTAAAGGTAGACTTGATGATGGCCAATTAGATAATTGTGACCTTACACTAAAAGACTTAACGAAGATTAAGGAAGCTTTTCTTAAGGGGCTAGGTGGAATTTACCATCAAAGAATAGAATACCCCAAATTGGTTAATAATAAGACTAATGAAAAAGGAGAAAATTTAAAGTAATGATATACATAGAGAATAATTACGAGAAATTTAAAATGCAAGATGAAATACTTAATACCATTGAAAGTGCTATTGAATTTGCACTTAGGGAAGAAGAAGTTGACTTTGAGTACGAAGTAAGTGTTACTTTAGTTCACAATGAAGAGATAAGAAACATAAATAAAGATAATAGAGGAATTGATAAAGCCACGGATGTTTTATCATTCCCGTGCATAGAGTATGAAGAGGGGAAAGTTTTTAAAGAATTATATGATATTAATTCATTTGATGCTAGTTATTTTGATGGAGATGCACTTGTTTTAGGTGATATTGTATTATCTCTTGATAAATGCAAGGAGCAGAGTGAAGAATATGAACATTCTTTTAAGAGGGAAAGTGCATATTTGGTAATACATTCAGTTTTGCATCTATTGGGTTATGATCATATGAATGAAGATGACAAGAAAAAGATGAGAAAAAGAGAAGAAGAGCTGCTAGAAGCGCTAAACATTCCTAGAGAATAACCCCAGAATGAACCACAGGTTTCTGGGGTTTCATTCTTTAGGAAGTTAAAAACATAGTTGAGAGTTGAAAGTGGAGAGTGGAGAACGATGGACATTTCTCTTCGAGAAATTTTAATTGTATTGTTCCTCGGATAATGGATTTAATTGGTTTCATTTAGGATGAAACATTGTAACTGAAATACAATATTTTATCGTAGATAAAATGAGTGAAAATCTCTTGTCCTAAAGAACAATAAAATGTAGTTTTTGAGAAGCAAAAACATCCTACGTTCTCAACTCTCAACTCTCCATTCTCAACTTCTTTAAATGGTTCTTCATTAGCAACGTTTATTTAAGGAATTGTATACTTTTTTATCTTAATAGATATGTTATAAGGGGGTAATTATGAAGAGTAGGAATCTTTTGGAGAGCTTTAACTATGCAATAAAGGGGATAAGGTGGGCTTTCCTGAATGAAAGAAATTTTAAAGTGCATACTGTTGTATCAATCTTAGTAATTATTCTGGGGATTGTATTTCAAATAACTAAGGTTGAATTTTTAATAACACTTCTTTGTATAGGTATGGTATTAGGTGGGGAATTAATTAATACTGCAATTGAAAAGTTATGTGATGGTATATCTGGAGAGTTTAAAGTGTACATAAAAGCTGCAAAAGATATTGCTGCAGGAGGGGTATTAGTCACTGCTTTTATTTCTGCGATAATTGGGATTCTGATATTTGGAAATGCTATTCTTGAATATGATAGACTTTCATTGGAAAAACTTGTTGGAAATCAATTATATATTCTCACATTAATAATAGTTTCTTTGGGTATCATTATAATAATATTAAAGGTTTGTATAGGTAGAGGAACACCTATGCAAGGAGGGATGCCAAGTGGACATAGTACAATAGCTTTTGGAATTGCAACTATAATAAGTCTATATAGTGGTGTAGTTGCAGTTATTGTCCTAAGTTATATATTAGCAATTATCGTTGCAGAATGTAGAGTGGAAAGTGGTATTCATAGTGTGATAGAGGTCGCTGTAGGCGGCGTTTTGGGCATTCTTATTACAATTGTTATGTTGGGTGTTCTAACTCTAGTTTAGAAAATAGTTAAAAAGATATACACCTTATAATAGGAATAGCCTCACATTAGTATAGGAATCGCTTCACATTATAATAGGAATAGCTCACCTTAGTATAGGAAACGCCGCACCTAAGTATAGGAATAGGCGCGTCTTATTATAGAAATTGACACACCTTAGTATAAAAAATGGTTGAAAAGATAATCATTAATGATATAATGATAACACACTATAATAGAAAGTAGATATTTAGGAGGAATAATATGGATTACAAGAACCTAGTATTGGAAGCTATAAGAGCAAAAGAAGGAGCTTATGCGCCTTATTCCAATTTTAAAGTAGGGGCTGCAGTTCTTACTGAAGATGATAAAGTATTTTGCGGATGTAACATTGAAAACGCATCTTTTGGAGCTACTAACTGTGCTGAGAGAACTGCTATTTTTAAAGCAGTAAGTGAGGGACATACAAAGATTAAAGCCATAGCTCTTATTGGAAGTGATAAAGAATATACATATCCATGTGGGATTTGTAGACAGGTTATGAGTGAATTTGGAAGTAAAGATCTTACAGTTATTATTGTAAAGAATGAAGAAGAATATATTGTTAAAACATTAGAAGAGATACTACCTGGAACGTTTACAAAGGAAGATCTTGATAAAAATAAGGAAATTTAGGAGGATACATGTTTAAATCTGGATTCGTAAGTATAATTGGAAGACCAAATGTGGGGAAGTCTACATTGACTAATCGTATAATTGGGGAAAAATTAAGTATTGTTTCTAATAAACCACAGACTACTAGAAATAATATTATGTCAATATATAATAAAGGTGACGAAGCGCAGTTAGTATTTGTTGACACGCCTGGACTTCACAAGCCAAAAAACAAACTTGGTGCTGAAATGGTTAAAATGGCAAGTGAGTCAGTTGGAGAAGTTGATTTATTAGTTTTTATAACAGAGCCACAAAGCAAAGTTGGTAAAGGTGATCAGTTTATTCTTGATAATATAAAAGATAAGAATGTACCTGTATTTTTACTTATAAATAAGACTGATAAATCTACTCCAGAAGAAATTGCTGAAACGATAACTGCCTATTCAGAGGCTTTTACGTTTAAAGAGATTGTGCCAATTTCAGCTATCAATGGCAATAATGTTGATACATTGTTGAATTTAATGATTAAATATATGCCAGAGGGTCCTAGATATTATCCAGAAGATATGATAACTGATAGACAAGAACGTTTTATTGTTATGGAAATAATCAGAGAAAAAGCACTTAGACTTTTAGAGCAAGAAGTGCCACATGGTATAGCTGTTGAAATTCTTTCTATGAAGACAAATGAAAAAGGAACATATAAGATTGAAGCTAATATGTTATGTGAAAAGAGCAGCCATAAAGGGATTATCATCGGTAAGAATGGTGCAATGCTTAAGCGAATATCTACATATGCAAGACAAGATATTGAAAAGTTTCTTGATACTAAAGTTTATCTTAGAATATGGGTTAAAGTTAAAGAGGAATGGAGAGATAGTCCATTCTTACTTAAGGAATTAGGATACAAAGATAGGTAAAATTAAATGAGTGTGGTAAAATTTACAGTAAATTCACAGAAAATTTGAGAATTTTATTTAATTAAGGTTTATAATATATTCAACAGGGGATGATTTTCTGAGCATAATTAACAGTAGAGGGATAGTTTTAAACTCATTTGATATAAAAGAGAATGATAAAATTGTTTGGATGTATACAGAAAAGCTTGGTAAGATTAGCGTTATCGCTCGTGGTGCTAGAAAAAAAAATAGTAAGATCACTAGCCTAATTCAGGGATTGTGTTTTGCAAACTACAGTATATATAAAGGGAAAAGCGCATATTTTTTAAATGAAGGAATAATAATTGATTCTTTTCAGGATTTATTAAGGGATTTTGAAACAATAGCATATTCTTCATATATTTGCGAACTTATAAACTTATCAATCCCAGAGAATGAAAAGAATTTTAAGGTTTTTGAGAATGCTATTAAAGCTCTTTATTTGATTAAAAATTCTGTTGGAGATATTGAGTTGTTGATAAGAAGTTTTGAGGTAAAGTTAATTAGCTCTATGGGGTATCATGTTAATATTGAGAAATGTAGTGAATGTGGTTCTAGCTTTAATAATAAAATTTATTTTAACAATAGAAATTTTAGCTTTGTATGTAAAGAGTGTAATAATTCCTTTAAAGAAGTATCATTAATTTGTTATACAACTCTTAGAGCTTTAGTCAACTTTCCTATAGAAAAAATCTATAGAATAAATGCATTACCCGAAGCTAAAAAAGAAATTGGTTTCATAACAAATGTATATTTAAATGAAATCTGTTGTAGAAGGCCTAAGAGTTTAGATATGCTAAATTTTTTATAAAGGAGTGAATTAAATGGCAGAAATTACTCTAGAGAAAATTGATTTAATTAGAGAAAGAACGGGTATATCTTACGCTGAAAGTAGAGATATTTTAATTCTTTGTGACGGTGATGTGGTAGAATCACTAATATACATTGAGAATCGTTCAAAAAAAGAAAAGAAAAATGTTATATCGGAATTTACTGCTACAGCGGAAGAGTTTAAAGACTGGATAAAAGAGACTATCAGAAAAGGTAATGTTACTAGAATAAAGATAAAAAAAGATGATAGAACTCTTGTAGACCTTCCAGTTAATGCTGGTTTAGCAGTAGGAATGTTTACATTGATCTCTCCATTATTAGCTGCAGCTGGTATATTTACTGCAATAATTTCATCGGTTACTATTGAAATAACAAAGAATGATGGTAGCGTTGAAGTTGTTAACACTATTATTAAAAATGTTACTGATGATATTGCAAATAAAGTGAATGAGACTGCAGAAGAAATGAAAGAAAAATTTATGAAAAATAAATGTGAGTGTCATTGTGAAGAAATGAAAGATGAAGAAGTTAATGATGAAGAAATTGAAATTAGCTTACCAGAAGAAGTAACAGAGAGTGAAGAAAAAGATTCCATTAATGAGGAAAAATAAGAAAAATTAACATTAATAACATAAAAGAGCAGCTTAGCTGCTCTTTTTTTTATTAATGTGTGATTATACGGGGATATAATAGCACTATTATAGAAAATAATGCAATATATTATGTAAAAACCTTTAAAAAGAGTGAAAAAACTATGTTAACCATGATATAATATATTATAAATATTAAAATCATATGAATTTTTGATTAATGATGAAGAGGGTGAAGAAAATGAGGTTAACATCTAGGCAAGAGCAAATTATAGAACTGGTAAAAGAAAATCAACCCATAACAAGTGAGCAGATCGCATCAAAACTTAAAGTTACAAGAGCTACACTTAGACCTGATTTAGCAATATTGACAATGAGTGGAATCTTAGACGCCAAACCTAAGGTTGGATACATCTATGCGAATAAACCCTCTTATTCTATGTTGTATGACTATTTAAACGAAACTAAGGTTGAAAAGGTTATGACAAAGGCTATTTTACTTAATGAGGATGAGTGGGTATATGATGGCATTGTTACACTTTTCTTAAATGATACTGGAACACTTTATGTTGAAAATGATGGTAAACTCGTAGGAGCAGTTTCAAGAAAAGATTTTTTAAAAACTGCCATGGGTGGTTCTGATCTACATAAGATTCCATTAGGGATTATTATGACAAGAATGCCTAATATTGTATATACAACCAAAGAACAGAGTGTTTATGAAGCTGCCAAAAAAATAATTGAACATGAAATTGATAGTTTGCCTGTAATTGATAATTCATCTGATAGTGATGGATTTCGGGTTATAGGGAAAATATCGAAAACTAATATTACAAAGATATTAATTGATTTATGTGAAAAAAAATAATGAGAGAGTTTTAATGATAGGTGTCTAAAAACAAGATAGCCTATCGTTTTAACTCTTTTTTTATTTTTTAGGAAATCAAAAAGAATTATAAGAAATCAACATTGTAACGCCAATTTTTTTATGTATTTGAGAAAAAATATGGAATATCATTGAATTTATTATAAAATTTTGTTAAAATGGTATCAGCTCAAGAATAATTAAAAGCACAAAAGAATAGTTTGAATTTACAGAAAAATTAGAAGTATATATCAATTTAAAATATTCAATTAAAAAGAATTGAATAGAGTTTCCCAAAGTTTACGCTCTACTCAATTTATATTTATACATAAAACTGCTGATAATTATTTAACATATATTTAGACAAAAAGAGCATAACAAGAAGGAGTGGAAAGAATGAAGAAATACGTATACCTTTTCAGCGAAGCAGATAAGAGTATGAAAAATCTCTTAGGGGGTAAAGGTGCTAACTTAGCTGAAATGACAAAGCTTGGAGTACCAGTACCAGAAGGATTTACAGTTTCAACCGATGCTTGCAACAAGTATTATGAAGATGGGAAAACATTTTCAAATGAGATTATTGAGCAAATCAATAATGCACTTTTAGAAGTAGAAAAAATCACTGGTAAGAAGTTTGGAGATAAAAAAGATCCATTATTATTATCAGTTAGATCTGGTGCTAGAGTTTCAATGCCAGGTATGATGGATACAGTTCTTAACTTGGGATTAAATGATGAAGCTGTTGAAGGATTTGCAGCATTAACTGAAAACCCAAGATTTGCATATGATTGTTATAGAAGATTTATTCAAATGTTCTCAGATGTTGTTATGGGAATTGAAAAGAGTAAGTTTGAAAGAATACTTGATGAAGTAAAAGAAGCTAAAGATTTGGAGCTTGATACAGAGTTAACAGCAGAGGATTTAAAGGAAATCACTGTAATGTTTAAGAATTACTACAAAGAAGCAAAAGGTGAAGAATTCCCACAAGATCCTAAAGTTCAATTGTTAGAAGCTGTTACAGCGGTATTTAGATCATGGGATAATCCAAGAGCTATTGTATATAGAAGATTAAATGAAATTCCATCTGAATGGGGAACAGCAGTTAATGTTCAAAGGATGGCATTTGGTAATATGGGAGATACTTCAGGTACTGGAGTTGCATTCACAAGAAATCCATCAACAGGTGAAAAAATGATGTATGGTGAATATTTGATGAATGCTCAAGGAGAAGATGTTGTTGCTGGTATTAGAACTCCTAATCCAATAAGTCAGTTAGAAAATGATAATCCTGAAGTTTACAAGCAATTCTTAGAAATTACAAATAAATTAGAGAATCATTATAAAGATATGCAAGATATGGAGTTCACAATAGAACAAGGAAAGCTTTATTTCCTTCAAACTAGAAATGGTAAGAGAACTGCTCAAGCAGCACTTAAAATTGCTGTTGATTTAGTTGCAGAAGGGTTATTGACTACAGAAGAAGCAATCTTAAAGGTTGAACCAAAGCAATTAGATTCATTATTACATCCTAACTTTGATGTGGAAGAATTAAATAAAGCTAATCCTATTGGAAAAGGACTTCCAGCTTCACCAGGTGCAGCATGTGGTAAAGTAGTTTTCTCAGCTGAAGAAGCTAAAGAAATGAAAGCTCAAGGAACTAATGTAGTATTAGTTAGACTTGAAACTACTCCAGAAGATATTGAAGGAATGGTAGCAGCAGAAGGTATCTTAACAGTTAGAGGAGGAATGACTTCTCATGCAGCTGTTGTAGCTAGAGGAATGGGTACTTGTTGTGTATCAGGATGTGGTGATATTAAAATTGATGAGGAAGACGGAGTATTCTCATTAGGTGGAAAAACATTTAATAAGGGTGATTCAATATCACTTGATGGTTCTACAGGAAATGTATATGGAGAAGCTATAAAAACGGTTGAACCAGAAATAGGTGGAGACTTTGGTACTTTTATGGCATGGGCTGATGAAGTTAGAGCTCTTAAAGTTAGAACTAATGCAGATAACCCAAGAGATACAGTGCAGGCTGTTAAATTTGGAGCAGAAGGTATTGGATTATGTAGAACTGAACATATGTTCTTTGAAGAAGAAAGAATTTTTGCTGTAAGAGAAATGATTGTTGCTAAGAGTGAAGAGCAAAGAAGAGTTGCTTTAGATAAATTACTTCCAATGCAGAAAGGTGATTTTATAGGGATTTACGAAGCGTTAGAGGGAAGACCTGCTACAATAAGACTTCTTGATCCACCATTACATGAGTTCTTACCTCACGAAGATGAGGATATTAAAGAATTAGCAACTGAGATGGGATTAAGCTTTGAAGAGTTAAAAGAAACTGTTGAATCTCTTCAAGAGTTCAACCCAATGATGGGGCATAGAGGATGTAGATTAGCAGTATCTTATCCAGAAATAGCTGAAATGCAAACTACAGCTATAATTGAGGCAGCTCTAAAAGTTAAGAAGAATAAAGGATATGATATTATTCCAGAGATCATGGTTCCATTAATCGGAGAAAGAAAAGAGTTAGCATTTGTTAAAGAAATTATTACTAAGACTGCTGATGCTATTATAGCAAGAGAAGACGCGGATTTAAAATATAAAGTTGGTACTATGATTGAGATTCCAAGAGCTGCATTAACAGCTGATGAAGTTGCTAAGGAAGCAGAATTTTTCTCATTTGGTACTAATGATTTAACGCAGATGACATTTGGTTTCTCAAGAGATGATGCTGGTAAATTCTTACCATATTATTATGATACAACTATCTATGAGAGCGATCCATTTGCTAGATTAGATCAAACTGGTGTAGGAAAATTGGTTAAAATGGCAGCTGAATTAGGAAGAATTACTAGACCTGATATAAAACTAGGTATCTGTGGTGAACATGGTGGAAATCCATCATCAATAGAATTCTGTCATAATGTTGGACTTGATTATGTTTCTTGTTCTCCATATAGAGTTCCGATTGCAAGATTAGCAGCTGCACACGCGCAAATAAAGAATAAAAGATAAGACATAAAAAAGCATGCATTCGCATGCTTTTTTTATTGAGAGTTGAAAGTGGACAACGAGGGAGGTTTCTGCTTACGCAAAAACTACATCTTATTGTTCCTTGGACAATAGAGGGGGTTACTCGTTTCATTTGGAATAAAACATTGTAGTTTAATACAAAGATGTGTTGTGTAAAATAAAAGAGACAATATATATGTATTAATATTAAATATTGGAAAGTAATATAGATATTTTATATATTTAAATAAAATCATCAGAATCATAAAATTTTTATTACGCGGTAAAGGGAATTCATAGTTATAACATAATAGTAAAATATTGTGAGGCGCTGATAATATATATTAGAGGAGGAGTTAAAATGAAATTAGGAGCGATAGGTTTCTTTGTAGAAAACTTAGATGTAATGGTTAAATTCTATAGGGATGTAATGAATATGAAACAAAATATTGATATGGATGGTTTTGTTGGATTTATAACAGAAGACGGGTTTTTCTTTAATTTATGCACAAGAGGTGAAAGGGGAAACTTATCATCAATACCAATTTCTTATCCAAAAGGATTAAATGGTACTATGGAGATATCCTTTGGGGTTTCAAAATATGAAGATGTGGATATGGAGTATGAACGATTAATAAAAGCAGGTGCAAAACCTGTTAGTAAACCTGACACCAAGCCATATGGCTTGCGAGAAGCCTATGTTGCTGACCCAGAAGGTAATCTTATTGAAATTGTTTCGTCTAATGAGTGATTCTGTGTACATTATTCTTATTTAATGCATTGAATAAAGAAATTAACTGTTACACTGTAAAAGAGTTTTATTAATTAAGTAGTAAAATGTTTTTGATTAAGTTTATATATTCTTATATAGAAAAGTGGTCTTGTAATTAGTAAATATTAAAAAAATACAATATTTTTCCCATAGATAAAATCAGTAAAAAGCTATTGTCCTAAAGACAAATAGAAATGTAGCTTCTGACTCCTGTCAGAAGCCTCCATCGTTTTCAAATCTCCACTCACCATTCTCAACTTCTTTTAAGTATGTTTATTCTTACTCTTCAAATGAACAATAAAATTTTGGTGAGTTATTAAATTCACTAACCATGTGTTCGAGGTCAAGTTCGAAGTTCAATGCAAAAGCGATTTTTGTATCGATTGTAGCTAATGATTGTTCAAGGAGATGTGAAAATGCATTCTTATTACACTTTTTATAGTTCTTATAATAATCACGAGTCAATTTCCAAATTTTTTGAGGGAAAATTAAAGACATATAAATTAATTTTATATCATCATAGTTTAATGGATTAGTTCTATTATATATTTCAAGCCATAAGCGAGCGGTGTTATAATTCCATAAGGTTGAGCTTCTTTTAAGATACCTTCTTAATGAGTGACAAATATCATTAGCAACAGGAGTTAACTTGCAATTATCAAAATCTATAACCCAAATTTGATTATTATTGTCAAATATTATGTTTTTGTTAACATAATCCATATGACAAAGGGAAATTGTCAGATTGGAATAATTGATAGTAGAGGAAATTTTATATGCCATGGAGCTTAATTGTAATATTTTATCAAATAACTTAACGTATAGCTTGGAAAAATTATCTTCTAAAAGTAGAGCGGAATTAAAGTAGTTAATTAGGGTTAAGTGTCTTTTGGTTATGGATTTAAGAGGGTTACTACTTTGGTGCTTCAATGTACTACCAGTAATTGAAGTGAAATTATGACCAACTTTGTGCATAAAAGATAAATTGTTTCCCGATTCTATGAAAGAATCTAGATTATCATAGTTTAACTTAGTTCCTTTAATCCATGGGGTGAGTATGAATAACATATTTTCATAAGATATAAATCGTCCCCCAGAAACTGTTGGAATAAAAATGGGCACATTAACTCCTTTTTTATTCCACCATTCCACTGCTGAATATGTAAATAATAACTCACCAATACCATAATATACTTTTTTTAAACAATACTCTTGGTTATTATTTTTGGAGACTTTATAAACAGCTCTCTGTTTTTCAGAATCTTTAAATTTAATTTGTTCAATATTGTAATTATCTAATCCATAATAGGGCAATATATTTAAACGTACATTTTCTTCTGATAATAATTTAGAATTTCTATCTGAAACTTTCTTAGACATAGTAACACCTCAATGATAATGAAATTAGTATCTATTTAAGCATATTAGAATAATGCTAGTAATATGAGGGTTTTTATTTTTTTATATATAATGAAAAGGAATTGCTATTTAAGGATAGAATAAAAGTATATATGGAATGAAAAGAATTGTGAAATAATATATAGAGAAGTGGTGATTTTATGATTAGAGAATATCTTGAGAATCAAGAAAAAACTATATTGTGCGACTTAGCAGCGTTTTCACTTGAAAGTAAAGGACGGGAAAAGGAGGAGGAACAGTGCTCGTTGAGGACTGCATATATGGTTGATAGGGATAGAATTATTCATTCGAAATCTTTCAGAAGGCTGAAGCATAAAACACAGGTTTATATAAAAACGGATAGTGATCATTATCGAACAAGATTAACTCATACTCTTGAAGTCTCACAAATCGCAAGAACAATTGGAAAAGCATTAATGTTGAATTGTGATTTAATTGAAGCCATAGCCTTGGGGCACGATATTGGGCATGTTCCATTTGCGCATAATGGTGAAGAGGTATTGAATGAACTTCTAAGTGATGGATTTGAACATAATATAAATAGTATCAGAGTTTTAAAGAAAATTGAAAACCACGGACGTGGATTAAATTTGACACACGAGGTGTTGGATGGAATATTACATCATAGTGGGTTGAGTAGAGGGGGATTTAAAAGTGAAACCCTTGAGGGGCAGATTGTAAAGATATCGGATAAAATTGCATATGTTAATCATGATATCGATGATTCGGTAAGAGCAGGGTTGCTAGATGAAGAAGCATTACCAATAAATGCTATAAAAGTTTTAGGTAAGAAGCATGGTGATAGAATAGATTGTTTGGTTAAAGATGTTATAGATATAACTGGGAGGAATATAAAAGAAGAAATCAAAAAGGTTGATATGAGTATTGAGGTACAAGATGCTCTGCACGAATTAAGAAGCTTTATGTTTAAGAATGTATATAGAGGGGATATTTTAAAGAGAGAGAGGGAACAAGCAAAATTTGTTATTAAACAAGTTTTTAAATATTTCATTAATAATTTAGAAGAAATGCCTGAATTCTATAGGGGAATTTCCACGAGAGAAGGAATCGAACGTGGAGTAGTAGATTATATAGCAGGTATGAGTGATGATTATTGTATACATCTGTTTAATAAAATTTATGTCCCTAAGTATGTTATCTTTTAACAAATTAAAAATAATACAATAAATTGAAGGAAATTGAGAAAAAATAAAGAATAGTAATATAGCAATGAAATTTTTAATATTCTATTCGAGGAACTTTTTATAAAAATAATTATAAAAAAAGAGGATTCTTTGCATATTATGTCGAATAGATATTAAGTCTGTGCTCTATTAAGAAATAAAAGTAGGGTGATTAATTTTGATATCAGAAGATATTATATTACGAATTAAAGAAGAAAATGACATAGTTGATGTTATTTCAGATGATGTTAAACTTCAGAGGGGGGGAACAAACTATAAAGGGTTGTGTCCTTTTCATGGAGAAAAGACACCATCGTTTACTGTGTCACGAGAAAAACAAATCTATAAATGTTTTGGATGTGGAGAAGCTGGAAATGTTATTACGTATATAATGAAAACAAAAAATCGTTCATTTCCAGAAGCTTGTAACTATTTAGCTGATAGAGTAGGTATTGAGATTAAAGAATTCCGAAAAGATAAAGATGTGAATTATGAAAAAAAGAAGCGGTTGTATAAACTCAATACTGAAGCTGCTAGATTATTTTATTATAATCTCAGAAAAAATACTAATGCACAAAAGTATTTTATAAACAGAGGAATAAATGAAAAAACTTTAAAAAAGTTTGGACTAGGATTTTCAAATGATAGCTGGAATAATCTTCTTAATGCTATGAAAGGGAAAGGATTTTCAGAGTTAGATTTATTAGAAGCGGGGCTTATATCAAAAAGCGAAAAAGGCACGTATTATGATAAATTTAGAAATAGAATCATATTTCCTGTGTTTGATGTTAAGGGAAATGTAATAGGGTTTGGTGGAAGGGTTTTAGATGATTCACTTCCTAAGTATTTAAATAGTCCTGAAACATTACTTTTTAAGAAAGGTACTAATTTATACGGACTTAATTTTGCTATAAAGGGTAAAGCCATAAGAGAGCGGAAGATTGTCATTGTTGAAGGATACATGGATTTTCTTTCAATTCAACAAAGTGGTATTACAAATGTAGCGGCCTCTTTAGGGACTGCTTTTACTACAGAACAAGCAAAACTTCTAAAACGTTATGTGGATGTTGTGATTTTATGCTTTGATAGTGACGAGGCTGGTAAAAAAGCTGCTGCTAGAAGTATTGAAATTCTAAAAGAAATTGGATTTGAAATAAAGATACTAAGAATTCCGGATGGAAAAGATCCAGATGAATTTTTAATAAAGCATTCGACAGAAGAATTTCAATTATTGCTAGATAATGCATGGTCATTAATAGAGTATAGAATAATAATGGAGGGGGATAAGTATAACTTAAAAACTCAAGATGGTAAGTTGAAATTCCTTAAAGCTACAGCTAAAATACTTTCAAAAGCTTCTCCAATAGAACAGGAGATTTATGTGAAAAAGATTTCGCATAAAACAGGCATAAGTGAGCAGAGGTTTTATGATGAAATTAATAATGTGTTAAGATTTGAAAATAAAAATAAAAATATAAGGAATGAAAATGGGAAAAATAGTCAAAACTTATATTTAGAGCCTGCTTATTTAAAGGCAGAAAAAAGTTTGATAAATTTAATGCTAAAAAAAGAATTTTATTATGAAATAATGGAAAAAATTAATAAAGAAGAGTTTAATGTTGATATTCATATTTCCTTAATAGAGTTATTGGATGAACTACATGAAAATAACATAGAAAATAAAGTGGAATATATAGAAGGTAAAACTGAAAACGTAGATGTTATTAGTGAACTTATAAGAATAAATGAAATAGATATAGAAATGGTTGATGACGAAAGAAAAGTATTTATTGAAAATTGTATAAAAGAAATAAAGCAGCATAACTTTATTGAAAGAAAAAACAAACTAATTGAAGAGCTTAAAGAAAGTGAAAAAAATGGGGATATTGATAAATGCATAAAAATAGCTATGGAGATTAGAGGAATTGATGAATTGATATAATTTTTACGAATGAAAGGAGGCCAAAACTACCGTGAAGAATAAAAAAGAAAAAATGAAGTTGGTCAAAGATTTAATAGATAAAGGTAGAAAAAAAGGTAGTTTAACGTACCAGGAGATAATGGATGAGTTGGAGGATGTTGAAATAACTCCTGAACAGATTGAAAAAATCTATGAAACGCTTGAAGGGTTGAATATAGAGGTTGTAGGAGAAATAAAACCGGTAAAAAAGGATAAGAAAGAAGAGGTTCAAGAAACCGCTAAAGAAAAAAAAGGTAGTGTTTTGAGTGTACCAGAGGGGATTGCTATTGATGATCCTGTGAGAATGTATCTTAAAGAAATTGGAAAAGTACCATTATTATCATCTGAAGATGAAGTTTCGCTTGCTATGAAGATTGAAGAAGGGGATTATTACTCTAAGCAGAAATTAGCTGAAGCTAACTTAAGGCTAGTTGTTAGTATAGCTAAAAGATATGTTGGTAGAGGTATGATGTTCCTTGATTTAATTCAAGAGGGGAATCTCGGGCTTATTAAAGCAGTAGAGAAATTTGATTATAGAAAAGGGTATAAGTTTAGTACTTATGCGACATGGTGGATAAGACAGGCGATAACAAGAGCAATTGCTGACCAAGCAAGAACTATTAGGATACCTGTTCACATGGTTGAAACTATTAATAAACTTATAAGGGTATCAAGACAATTATTACAGGAGTTAGGAAGAGAACCATTACCAGATGAGATAGCTGAAGTGATGGAACTACCTGTTGAGAAGGTAAGGGAAATAATGAAAATCGCCCAAGAACCAGTTTCTTTAGAAACTCCTATTGGTGAAGAAGAGGATAGTCATTTAGGTGACTTTATTGAAGATGAACAGGCGCCAGCTCCATCGGAAGCTGCTGCATTTACAATGTTAAAAGAACAATTAATTAATGTTTTAGATACATTAACTCCTCGTGAAGAAAAGGTATTAAAACTTAGGTTTGGATTAGATGATGGTAGAGCGAGAACTTTAGAAGAAGTAGGAAAAGAATTTAGTGTTACTAGAGAGAGAATAAGACAGATCGAAGCAAAGGCTCTTAGAAAGCTCAGACATCCTAGCAGAAGTAAAAAACTAAAGGATTACTTAGATTAAGCGCCGTAATTATATGGTGCTTTTATCTTTAATTTATTTAAATATACTTTAGGTGAAGGAGAAATTCATGGAAATTAGTAGAAGGCTTGATGAAATAATTAATATGATAGATAAATGTGAAAGTTTAGCTGATATAGGTACGGATCACGGTTATTTAGCTATAAAAGCTATAAAAACAAGTAAAGTGAAAAGGGCTATAGCAAGTGATATTAATAAAGGGCCTCTGATGAAGGCTCAAAAGAATATTGAAAAATATAATATTAATGAAAACATTGAGTGTAGATTGGGTTCGGGGCTTGAAACCTTGAATATTGGAGAAGTGGATTGTATTGTAATTGCTGGAATGGGTGGCAATTTGATAAGGGATATTTTATTGAAAAGTAGTGAAATTGCAAAGAGTACTACTCAAGCTATACTTCAGCCAACTCAAAATCCTGAGGTTTTGAGGAAATTTCTAGTTGAAAATGGATATAGAATATTAGAAGAAAATTTATGTATAGATAATAATATATTTTATGAGATGATTAAAGTGATATACGATGGTGTAAAGAGGGAAAGTGATGAAATATCTTATGAAATTAGCGACGAGTTAATTGGATTGGGGTCGGATACTGTTATGGCATACATTAAACATAAAATTAATGAGAATAATAAAGTGATGACCTATATAAATACTGATTCTGAAAATGGACAGAGGAAGAAAGCCTATCTTCTTAATAAAAACAAATTATTGGAGGAAAAGTTAAATGAGCTTCACAATTAATGAGTTTCACAACATTATTATGAAAGAAGCACCAGGGTATATGAAAGAGAGTTACGATAATATTGGGCTTATGGTTGGAGATAAAAATCAAGAGATAAATAATATATTAGTATCTCTTGATTGCACAAAAGCAGTGATAGTAGAGGCAAAAGATAAAGGGTGTAATTTGATTTTTAATCATCATCCAATACTATTTCTAAAGCCAAAGAATATAACAAGTGAGACATTGCAAGGAGAAAAATTACTTACCTTGATTAAGGGTGAAATTGCTGTATATTCAGCTCATACCAATTTAGATTCGGCTCCTAAGGGGCTTAATAAAATTGCGTGTGAATTGGCAACTGGAAAAGAGGGAGAAGTTTTAAGCAAAGTTTCTGACAAAGAGCATGGGATAGGTAGGATAGCTGATTTAGATTCCGCAGTGGTGTTTGGTCAATATATAGACCGTATTAAAAAAACATTTGATATAGATAAGGTGAGAGTGTGTGGGGATTTAAATAAAAATATTAAAAGAGTTGCAATAATAAATGGTAGTGGAGAAGATTTTATTATGAGTGCTGTAGAAAAAGGTGCTGACTGTATAATAACAGGGGATACCACATTTCATTATATAAGTGATTATAATGAAATGGGGAAATGTATTATTGATGGTGGACATTTTGAAATAGAGTGGAAAATATTTAAGGAATACTGTGAGTTGTTAAAGAAAAAGTTGATTATGAGTGGTTTTAAAGGAGAGGTTATATTTAGTGAGGCGTGTGTAAACCCTTATAAATACAAATAATAAATTTGATTTATTATTTATAGTGTGTTATTATATGAATGCGAGTAAGCCAGACAATCGCTGCTATAATTTATTATAGGAGAGGAAAGTCCGGGCTCCATAGGGCAGGGTGCTGGGTAATACCCAGTGGAGGCGACTCTAAGGAAAGTGCAACAGAAATAAACCGCCACTTTATGTGGTAAGGATGGAACGGTGAGGTAAGAGCTCACCAGCACATAGGCGACTATGTGGCTATGTAAACCCCACTTGGAGCAAGATCGATAGGGAGACATATGGGACGGCCCGTCCTGTCTTCGGGTGTATCGCTTGAGTTTATTGGTGACAATAAACCTAGATAGATGATTGTCTAATACAGAACTCGGCTTATAGGTTTGGTCGCACAAAATGGTTATAACATCCAAGATTGGGTGTTTTTTTATTTTGATTTATTATTAATAATGTGTTATTATATGAATGCGAGTAAGTCAGACAATCGCTGCTATAAAATATTATAGGAGAGGAAAGTCCGGGCTCCATAGGGCAGGGTGCTGGGTAATACCCAGTGGAGGCAACTCTAAGGAAAGTGCAACAGAAATAAACCGCCACTTTAAGT
>NZ_JAGSOJ010000003.1 GCF_023684385.1 Oceanirhabdus seepicola
CTTAATACATGCACAGCCATAGCTTTTACATCTTCAGGTATAACATAATCTCTACCCATAATAGCAGCATGAGCTTGGCTAGCTTTCATCAATGCTAATGAAGCCCTTGGACTACAGCCTAATTCAATATTACTTGATTTACGTGTTTCGCTTATGATAGTTAATAAATACTCAACTATTTGTGGACTTATAAAAACCTTGTTATAATTACTTTGAACATATTCAATCTCTTGCATAGTAACAACAGATTCTAAAGTTTCCAATGGATCTTCTAACCTATATCTTTCAAGCATAATCTTTTCTTCATTGAAATTCGGATATCCCATAGAAAGTCTTATAAAAAATCTATCAAGTTGTGCTTCAGGAAGTGGGAATGTTCCAAACTGTTCAACAGGATTCTGGGTTCCTATTACAAAGAAGGGTTTTTGTAATGGTATTGTATTTCCTTCTACTGTGAGTTGCCTTTCTTCCATACACTCTAAAAGAGCAGATTGAGTTCTTGGAGTTGCTCTGTTAATTTCGTCAGCTAGTATTATTTGACTTAAAAGAGGTCCTTTTTTGAATTCAAAATCTAAAGTCTTCTGATTGTAATAATATATTCCTGTCAAATCTGATGGAAGTAAGTCAGGTGTAAATTGTATTCTGTTAAAACTGCAGTCTAATGTCTTGGATAAACTATTTGAAAGTTTTGTTTTACCTAATCCAGGTACATCTTCAAGTAAAACATGTCCAGAACATATAAAAGCTACAATTATTTTATCTATTTTATCTTCTTTTCCTACAATAACTTTGCTTATATTTTCATTTACTTTTGTTCTGAAATCTGTGAATTTGTTAATATCCATTTTTTCTCCCCCATTTGTGATGAAATTTTCTATATTTAAATAGTATAGTTAAATTATAACATCTAGATAATTGATAGACTAATTACGTTATTGTAATTAGTCTATCGATTTATAAGCAAAAATGGAATATTATCCTAGTGAAAATAGGGTAATATATAAATTTACCGTATTAATTAGAATTATTCTAAATATAAGAAGTTTTCAGAATATTGGCGGCAATTGCGCTTTAATGTTGCATGTTTTAATGTTAATAATGGAAGAGTTACATTTTTGTAATATTCCATTAAAATGCCTTACGAAAAAGTAATCAAAACAAGTATGATTAAAAAATTAACAATTTTATTGAATTTATTAGAAGTAAGAAAAATTAGTTGTAAAAACAAAACAGGCCATCAAAAGTAGGGAAAGCTAAATTTGATGGCTTTTTAATATTCAAATTTAAATAAAGTTTTTCATAAAGAAAATCAAACCCAATCTATATAAGTTTACCTGGTGACTGTTGCATATATCTAAATAGTAACTAGAAAAGGAACTCCTGACGATAACTATTTGATACGTCTAAAAGATACACTTGGGGCATTTTTATAACTGTTTCTTTATTTCAATATAATTTTCCTTGATTTTTCTATATTGTTTTTCGTTCATTTCGTGATCTGAAAATTTGGCTTCATTATATATTAAGGCTATCTCATCTAACTCATTAAGGGTATCTACTTGAAGCTTAGTTACTTCTTTAAGTTGAGAGGCGGTCATAGAGCTCTTAAATATTTTCTTATTTTTTGTGGCGGTTTGAAATTCTTTAAAGACTTCAAGAATTCTCATAGTAATACTCAAATTTCCTTTAAAGGTTTTTTTAAAAAACTTTTTTACTTTTCCACTTTTTTTATTTTCCGTAGCTGTTTTTATTTGCTCTCTTATTTCTTCTGTGTCTTTTTTTATAAATTGAAACTTACTGATAAGTTTCAATAAAAGCTTTGCAATTATAAATACTATAATTATAAAGAATAAAATTTTGAGGACTTGAGATATAAAATAATTCCCTTCATATTGTGGGGTAAGTCCTTGATCAAAAATATCTCTATGTGGAATATAGGTTTTCATACGAGCCAGCAATTCGTCTGCATATGCAGGGTCTATATGTGCACGCATTACATCAACGGCTTTTTCCAAAAGTGTAAGAGGCAAATGTAATAACCATAATAGTACATTGAGGACTTTGTCAATGATAAACATTAGGCACTTCTTAAAAATAATTTCAGTTTTACTAAAACACGCTAAAGGTATGACAACTGAAATAAATAGATTAAAATATTTTGAATACTTACTTCTAATTTTGAACTTGAAATTTCTACTTTCTCTTAGAAGCATAATAATGACAACTAGTAAAAACACATAATATCTAAATAGATGAAAAGCAAATTCTTTATCTACTATCATAGTCAGTATACTCACTGTAAAAGAAACTATTAATGCATTTACAGACATTGTTTTGCAATTATCATAATCAATAGCTTTTTCTTCAATGCAATTCATATAAACTATCATAGATGCAGTATATATGCTGTATGTAACACCGATAAAAAATGTATAATTTACGAAATACAATGTTATACAAATTATAATAGGAATTATACAAGAAATAATTTTTCTATGAGTAGTATTCAACTTAGTATATAGTAGTTGCATAATAAAGCATCCAAGTGTGGTAAATAAAAATAAATCATGATTAATATCTATTCCACCAAACACATTAATTAAAAAGGACCAAATAATAAATGATAAAAGTAATATAGAGAAAGTTATTAAGGTTTTAATTTCTCTTTCCCAACTCATTATTTCGCCTCCTCTATAAAGTCTAGTTTTTCTATTCCTTGAATTTTGCATAAATTTGATTCTTGTGAAATATCTATTAATTTAATATTTATTCCTTGCTTAGCTAACTTGCTAAAAATGTTACAACATCGCTCATTAAGGTAAGGGGTTATAACAACATAAGTTTCATTTCTATTAAAATTTTTTCTGTTTATTTCTAAAAATTTATCAAACTCAACTTCAGTTAGATAATCCATTCTAGCACATAATTCCATAATCTTTTCAAAAGAATTAACAGCAGGTATAACTTTATTAATAGTTTTTGAACCCCTAGTAATTATTCTGGCATTCGTCCACATTCCAGTAGGTATGCTGTCTTTTAATGCCTTCTGCGCTAAAGTTGCAGCTATTTTTATACCAGACTCAATTCTATCGGCAAGTATCCCACTATATGCTATATCGCAACATTGAACATTAATTATAAAAACAAGTTCTCTCTCTGAGGTATAATCATATTCTTTTACCATAAGCTTATTCATTTTCATACTTGATTTCCAATGTATATCTTTCATTCTATCTTCTGTGTTGTATTCTCTAATTCCTTTAATATAAAGAGGGTCTTTAAATATCCATCTTCTTATAATATTATCACCAAGTGAATTCACTGTTTTAAATCTAAAATCGCATAAATCCATAATTTCAGGATATACAACCACCTCATTAAAATTATCTACATCTCTAGTTTGAGCACTAAATCCAAATACATCTCCAACAGTTATTTCCATGTAATGAAATAAATAAGTGCCTCTTTTATTAACTTTAACATTGTATTTTCTTCGTCGTCGTTCGTAGTTCATCATATTATACATTGAAATATGAAAAAACTTACTACCAGCATCCTCTATAATTATATTCTCAACATATTCAAATTCATTTGGTAACATTTGCTTGATAAGCAAAAAAGATACTGGAAGCCATTTGTTATTTTCCACAACTGTTTCTAGTGTGAAAGATTCACCTTGATGTACTTTGTTATTTTCTATATTTCTCTCTATTTTTAATTTTTCAAATCCCTTAACCTTTGTTATTTCTCCTAGCATAATCAAAATGCAAATAATTAAACACATAAACAGTATTTTAATAAACATAATATCACCCTTTACTATATTTCTTCTAGTGGCGTGTTTATAGAACTCAATATGTCTTGTATAGCTTTTTCTGAAGCGTCTACACCGATACTCATATCATTTTTTAGTATTAACCTATGGCTTAATACATGCACAGCCATAGCTTTTACATCTTCAGGTATAACATAATCTCTACCCATAATAGCAGCATGAGCTTGGCTAGCTTTCATCAATGCTAATGAAGCCCTTGGACTACAGCCTAATTCAATATTACTTGATTTACGTGTTTCGCTTATGATAGTTAATAAATACTCAACTATTTGTGGACTTATAAAAACCTTGTTATAATTACTTTGAACATATTCAATCTCTTGCATAGTAACAACAGATTCTAAAGTTTCCAATGGATCTTCTAACCTATATCTTTCAAGCATAATCTTTTCTTCATTGAAATTCGGATATCCCATAGAAAGTCTTATAAAAAATCTATCAAGTTGTGCTTCAGGAAGTGGGAATGTTCCAAACTGTTCAACAGGATTCTGGGTTCCTATTACAAAGAAGGGTTTTTGTAATGGTATTGTATTTCCTTCTACTGTGAGTTGCCTTTCTTCCATACACTCTAAAAGAGCAGATTGAGTTCTTGGAGTTGCTCTGTTAATTTCGTCAGCTAGTATTATTTGACTTAAAAGAGGTCCTTTTTTGAATTCAAAATCTAAAGTCTTCTGATTGTAATAATATATTCCAGTCAAATCTGATGGAAGTAAGTCAGGTGTAAATTGTATTCTGTTAAAACTGCAGTCTAATGTCTTGGATAAACTATTTGAAAGCTTTGTTTTACCTAATCCAGGTACATCTTCAAGTAAAACATGTCCAGAACATATAAAAGCTACAATTATTTTATCTATTTTATCTTCTTTTCCTACAATAACTTTACTTATATTTTCATTTACTTTTGTTCTAAAATCTGTAAATTTACTAATATCCATTTTTTCTCCCCCGTTTTCGATAAAATTTTCTACATTTAAGTATTATAGTTAAATTATAGCATTTACTCAATTGACAGACTAATTACAATAATGTAATCTAAGGAGGAAAATTGTAAGCTTAAATAAAATATTATCTAGTATAAATTTGGTATATAAAAAATTATCTTATTAAAAAGGACTAGTTACTGTCAATAATTACTATTTAAATATAAAAAAAATAACAATATTGACGGTAATTGTACTTTAATGATGAATATTTTAATGTTAATAATAGAAAGGTTACCTTTTTGTAATATATCATCAGTTTACCTTACGAAAAATGAATAAATGAAGTGAGATTTCTTCATAAAAGTGACTATCACTGTAAGAAATTGATTATGGAAATGGTCTTTGCAAGAATTTGAGATTCTAAGCGACTAAAGTAGATATTCTGTTACGTGAAGGTGAAATTTAAAAAATTAAGAATTTTATTGAATTTATAAGAAGTAAGAAAAATTAGTTTAAAAACAAGACAGGCCATCAAAAGTAGGTAAAGCTACTTTGATGGCTTTTAATATTCGAATTTTCATTAGTGAATGGTCAGCGAAATCATTCCATAATTACTTTTGCATGCTCATTCTTTTTTTCATATTGATCATTCTAAAAATAGAATATATAAAAACAATACCTATAGCTATAGTTACAGCTTCAGTCAAAGTGTTAATGCCAGTAGTAACTGCTCTGTCATATTCATGGTTAACATATTGATAGACTGTACGGTACATTCCTCCACCAGGAACTAAAGGAATCATTCCACATACAATAAAAGCTGTTGCTGGTGTTTTTGCTTTTCTAGCCATCACTTCCGAATATAAAGACATTAGTGCAGACCCAATAAAAAGGGCAAAAGTATTGTTAAAATCTACTGAAAGAAGTAGCGAATAAAATAACCAACTTATACCTCCACTTAAAGAGGCAGTTAATAGATGCTTTTTCTGAATATTAAATTGAATTCCGAATCCTAAGGAAGCTACTATCGCCAATAAAACTTCAAATATGATTCTGCCCATCTATATCACCCCTTTCACGTAATAAAACAAAGAAAAAATTATCACTGAACCAAGAGCAATACCAAGGGCCACAAATAAAGCTTCCATAACTCTAGAAATACCTGAGTAAAAGTCCCCAGCAATAGTATCTCTTACACCATTTGTAATAGTTAAACCTGGTACCAGTAACATTATAGAGCCTATAATTATTACATTTGATTCAATATTGATGAATAGAGAAGAGAACAGGGCTATAAAACTTGCCAAGGCTCCTCCAAGAATATTAGTGAAAAAGTCATTTAATTGTAATTCGTCACATTTTTTTAATAAAACTTTTATTATACAACCTATAATAATGGATATAACAAAGTCTAAACTTTTACCTCCAAATAAACCTGTAAAGCATCCGGCAACAACACCACCAGCTAATATTTGTGTAAAATATTTATAGTTCGTACCATGTTTGATTTTCACTAGTTCTTTCTTTACTTCTTCTAAAGAAGCTGATTTATTGGATATTTTTCTTGAAAGTTCGTTTACATTGTGTATCTTGCTCAGATCTATAGTTCGTTTCTTAATTCTCTTAATAAATGTAGTAGGATTTCCATCTTCATCTTTTAATGAGATCATTATCACTGAGGGAGTTACAAAACTCTCTACCACATGTACGTCATAAGCCTTGCAAATGATTGTAATTGTTTCTTCAACACGGTAAACTTCTCCACCGTTTTCTAATATAATTTGACCGGCAGTTTCAGCAACTTCTAAAATATCTTTAATAGACATACACACACCTCCTGAATATATAAAGGATAAATTATAAACCAGTTATTCTTTGCAGAGAAGTAATAACCCCCTATAAATTAATTCGTTTCATTATACATAAAATCTTGGTAATTATCAATAAGAATTTTTCAAGAAAAATAATTCATAATAGTTGGAATTATTTTAGTAAAGATGGATAGGAATAGAAGATTACTTACTAGTTATTTATTGCAATATGTTTTATAATTAAAAAAACAATAAATAATGGTGGGAGGAATCTTAGAAAGACTATGAATAAGGATAGAATTATACTTGAGGAATTGATAAATAATCTTCATGATGGAATACATATCATTGATGAGAAAGGTACCACCATATACTACAATGAGGCAATGGCAAATCTTGAAGGGACAACAAGAGATGAGGTTCTTGGAAAAGGCATCACAGAATATCTAGGTCAACTTAAGGAAGAGAATTCTACATTATTAGGTGCAATTAAGAATAAGAAGAAGTATTCTGAGATACTACAGGAATATTACAATAATAATAATAAATTAATAACAACAATTAATACATCAATACCAATACTTAATGAGCAGAAAGTTATAGGAGCAATTGAGATTTCAAAAAATATGACTCAAGTGAAGATGCTTAATGAGAAGGTATTGAAACTTGAAGAGAAAGAAAGAAAATCAAATAATGGATATTCTTTTAAAGATATTATCGGAAATAGTACTGAAATGAGAAGTGTTGTTAATAAAGCAATGAGAGCTAGTTTGTCAAATTCATCTGTGCTTATATATGGTGAGACTGGATCAGGAAAAGAAGTTCTTGCTCAGAGTATTCATTATAATGGTATAAGAAGAGATAAACCATTTATAGCTGTAAACTGTGCAGCGGTACCTAGTCCGCTATTAGAGGGAATGTTTTTCGGTACAGTAAAGGGAAGCTTTACTGGTGCAATAGACAAGAAAGGTTTGTTTGAAGCTGCTCACAGAGGAACTCTCTTATTAGATGAGCTTAATTCCATGGATACTCACTTGCAATCCAAACTTTTAAGGGTATTGCAAGAAGGATATATTAGACCTTTAGGTAGCAATAGAACAATCGATGTTGATGTGAGAGTTATTGCAACACTCAATGAAAATCCAGAGAAACTTATAAAAGAGGGGAAGCTTCGAAAGGATCTATATTACAGATTGAGTGTGGTAAAGTTTGATATTCCACCTTTAAAGGATAGAAAAGAAGATATTGAAGAATTGGTAAATCACTTTATCCAATATTATAATAAAATTCTTGGTAAAGAAGTAATAGGTGTTAAAGAAGAAGTTATGGAAAGGCTAATTAATCATGAATGGCCTGGTAATATACGAGAGTTAAAGAACGCTATTGAATCGGCAATGAATATGGCAGAGGATTATAATAAAATTGGTTTAGAAATGTTTGAAGAAAAGTTTAGTAGGGGAGAACATGAAAAGATAGTACTTAATGGGAAATCCCTTGATGAATATCTTGGTAATGTAGAGAAAAATATTATTCTAGATGCGTTGCTTAGAATGAATGGTAATATTTCAAAGACAGCAGCATATTTAAAAATATCAAGACAATCTCTTCAGTATAAAATCAAAAAATATAAAAATGACACTAATGGAAATTAATATTTTTCTCACATATGAAAACTATCTAAGTTTATTAAATAACTTTGATAGTTTTTTTTATTTTCACAATTCTATCACAATTATAACAATATTTAATCAAATATGAGGATTATTATATAAATGTAAGACATAAAGGAAGTATTTAAGGTACTTGGATGTTACTAAGTTAGTGATGTACAGTAAAGAACTAAAATATATGGGGGAGTGAAAATGAAAAAGAAATTAAAGACTAGAGGTATTATTCAGAGTTTTTTCTTTATCCTTATTGCATTTATTGCAATAAACAAAACATTAGTTGAATCAGGTAAAGGGTTTAAATTTTTATCGTCAGCATCTCTACATGCAATATGTCCATTTGGAGGAGTTGTATCAATTTATCAATTTTTATCAGTGGGTACCTTTGTTAAGAAAATACATGAATCTTCATTTATATTAATGATAATTATTTTTATAATTGCAATTGGTTTTGGTGCGATATTCTGTGGATGGATTTGTCCTTTTGGAACGATTCAAGAATGGATTAGCAAAATAGGTAAAAAAATATTTAAGTCAAAGCATAATAATTTTATTCCATTAAAGTATGATAAATATTTAAGGTTTTTAAGATATTTTGTATTGATATGGGTTGTATATGTGACAGCTGTAACGGCAAAAATAGGATTTTCAGATATTGACCCTTATTATAGTTTGTTTAACTTTTGGACAGGTGAGGTAGCAGTTACTGGAATGGTTATTCTTATAGTAACACTATTGGCTTCGATTTTTATTGAAAGACCTTGGTGTAAATATCTTTGCCCATATGGAGCAGTATTAGGGATTTTTAATCTATTTAGAATATTTAAGATTAAGAGAAATACTAAGAGTTGTATATCTTGTAAGGCTTGTGATAGAGCGTGTCCTATGAATATAAAGGTTTCTGAAGTTAAAGAGGTTAGAAATCATCAATGTATATCTTGTATGAAATGTACATCTGAAGAGGGTTGCCATATAGATGATACCGTAAGTTTTACATGTAAAAGGAGGTCTTAATAATATGAAGTTAAATTCAAAAACCATAGGGATTATTCTTATTGTAATTTTATTTGGAGGAATTAGCCTTTCTAAAGGGTTGAATATTTGGCATACTGAATCAACTAAAGTGCCTGTTGTATTTAAAGAAGGGGAATTTGAGGGAGAGTATAATCCTGCTGATATAAGAGGTTCCTATACATTTGAAGATATAAATAATGCGTTTCAAATATCACCTGAAGAATTGGCAAAAGCTTTTGGATTAAATAATATTGGTGAAGCTTCTTTAATTAAAGTAAAAGACTTGGAAGATTTATATGGTGGTTTAGAAGGGGATAAGGAAATTGGAACAGCTTCAGTTAGATATTTTGTTGCACTTTATAAAAATTTACCTTATGAAATGGTTGAGGAGATTTATCTTCCTAAATCAGCAGTTGAAATGTTGAAGACTGAAAAAAAAATCAGCCAAGAACAAAAAGAATATCTTAATGAACATACAGTGGATATATCAAACATAAAAGATCAGAATGAGATTTCGGAGAAGGACTCTGAAGATAATGATGAAAAGTTCATAAAAGGAAAAACAACTTTTGAAGAAGTAATAGATTGGGGAGTCTCTAAAGAGAGCTTAGAAGAAATAATTAATGGGAAGATATATGATGAAGCTGTAGTTATAAGAGACTACTGTATGGAAAATGGAGCAGAATTTTCTCAAATAAAAGAAGCAATTCAGAAAAAAATAGATGATATAGGATAAATTTCACTATAGAATTTATTAAAAATTTTTTTTTGAGATTGGTTATGCATAATATGGGAAAAGAAAGTGCTGAAAAATCGGCACTAAGGTGCAAAAATATTTGCATAAAAGAAGTTAAAATAAAAAAATAATATTCAAAAAAGTAATATTTTTACAAAAAGGTGCAAATTATTTTGCACCTTTTTAATATTACGTGAATACTGAAATGAATAAAGTGAATAAATATTCTAAAAATTTAGAAATATTCAAAGATTATGGTGAAAAATATAAAAAAAGAAAAATAATTTAGTGCAAAACTTGGCACGGAAATTGCTTAAATAATAAATGTGAAGAAATTTGAGATAAATACAATGTATTTTTAATGATAAATCGCAGATAATATTAAATCTGTGTATTAACGAATTTATAATAAAAAATAAACAGGGGGAATTAAAAATGAGAGAAAACGTTAAAATTGCTATTTGGGGATTTGGAGCTATGGGAAGTGGAATGGCTAGAATGCTTCTTAAGAAAAAAGGTGTTGAGATTGTAGGAGTTTGTGATATGCATCCTGCAAGAGCAGATAGAGATATGTATGAAGTTTTAGGAATTGAAAGAGGAGATAGAAAGCCAGTAATAATTAATAAGAATATTGAAGAAGTTGTAACAGAAAAATGCTGTGACTTATGTTTATGTGCTACAGATTCATTTACACAAAAAGCTTTCCCAAGATTAAAATATGTTCTTGAAAAGAAAGTTAATGTAATATCAACAGCAGAAGAGATGTCATATCCTCAAGCTCAGAATCCAGAACTTGCTGCAGAGTTAGATAGAATCGCAAAAGAAAATGGAGTTTCAATTTTAGGAACTGGTATTAACCCAGGACTAATAATGGATTTATTAGTTGTATGTTTAACTGGATGTATGACAGATGTTGAACATGTTGAAGCAAAGAGAGTAAATAGTTTATCTCCATTTGGACCAGCAGTAATGGAAGAACAAGGTGTAGGAATTACTGTAGAGGATTTCAATAACGGTGTTAAAGATGGCTCTTTAGCTGGACATGTTGGTTTCTCAGAGTCTATCAGAATGATTGGAGATGCTATTGGATGGAATGTTGAAAAGCTTGAGCAACAAATGAAGCCAATCGTTACAACTGTTGATAGAAAATCACCATATGGATTTGCAGCAGCTGGTAATGTAGCAGGTGTTAACATGACAGGACAAGGATATGTTGATGGAGAAGTTAAAATTGATATGATTCACCCACAACAAATAGAGCCAGAGATGGAAGGAACATTCACTGGAGATTACATAACAATCAAAGGTACTCCAGAAGTAAATATGGCAATCAAACCTGAGGTTGAAGGTGGACTAGGAACAATCGCTATGTGTGTTAATATGATTCCACAGGTTATTAATGCTGATGCTGGATTGAAAACTATGCTTGATTTACCAGTACCTAGAGCAATCATGGGTGACATGAGAAACATGATTAAATAGATAAAAATAAAAAATATAAAAATATAAAAATAAAAAATATAAAAAAATAGATATAAAGATATGATTGATTATTAAAATGAGGATTTTGAATATGATTTAAATGTGTTTTGGAAATAACCCAGTAGGACGGTGATTAATATGATAAAAAAAGGTACTTGGGTGGAGGTTGAGAGAACAGTCTTAGAACCAGAAGAGAGATCACCTCATATACCTGAAGATACTAAGAAAACTCCTTTGATTATGTGGATTAAAGGTTTCTGCCTTGAGGACTGTGAAATAGGTGAGTGGGTTAAGGTAGAGACAATAATAGGAAGAGTTGAAGAAGGTAAGGTAGTGAATGTTGAGCCAAACTATACTCATAGCTTTGGAAATTATATTGGAGAAACATCATATATAGGAAAGCAAGCAAAGGCTATTCTTAGAGGAGAGGAATAAGGGGGTGAAGTGGAATGAACAAGTATGAAAAGATGATGGGAAGAAAAAGCGAGATAATGATAAAGTCTGTCGGTGTTGATTATGATCAGTATGAATATGGGAAAATTGCTTTTGATTACGAAAAATTAATGAGAGATACAGGCTATACTCTTGATGATGTTATGAAGATTCAGCAGGAAACAGGAGTAGGTAATACACCTTTATTAGAACTTAGAAATATGACTGAACTTGCTAGAAAGGTATCTAAAACAGGTAAGGCTGCTAGGATAATGGTAAAGGATGAACAATGCAATCCATCTGGAAGCTATAAGGATAGAAGAGCATCTGTTTCAGTATTTGAGGCAAAGAAAAAAGGTTATAAAGGTGTAGTTTCAGCAACTTCTGGAAATTATGGAGCTGCAGTTGCTTCTCAAGCTAATATGAGAGGTCTAGATTGTATTATTGTTCAGGAGTGTTTTGATTCAAGAAAAGTTGGTCAACCTGAGATTGTAGAGAAGGCTAGAAAGTGTGAATGTTTTGGTGCTGAAGTACTTCAATTAACTGTTGGACCAGAACTTTTCTACACATTCTTAAAGGTGTTAGATGATACATCTTTCTATAATGCTTCACTTTACTCAAATTACGGAGTAGCTGGTGTTGAAACTCTCGGTTATGAAATAGCTGAGGAATGTAGAGAGAAATTTGGTAAAGATCCAGAAGTTGTTATATGTACACATGCTGGAGGAGGAAATCTTACTGGTACAGCGAGAGGACTAAAAAAGGCGGGAGCTCTTCAAACAAAAGTTGTTGGAGCATCAGCTAATTTATCAGGACTTCATATGGCATCTGATACTCAATTTAACAGAAAGTCATTTACAACAGGGCATACTGGTTTTGGAATACCATTCATGACTAACCCTGATAGATCAGATGTTCCTAGAAGCGCAGCTAGACCGTTAAGATATATGGATAGATATGTTACGATTTCACAAGGTCAGATATTCTATATGACTGAGTTACTTGCTCAAATAGAAGGCCTTGAGAGAGGACCTGCTGGAAATACTTCTCTTGCAGCTGCATTTGTTATTGCTCAAGAAATGGAGAATGATGAGATTATTGTAGTTCAGGAAACAGAATATACAGGAGCAGGAAAACACGTTGGCCCGCAGCTATCATTTGCTAAGGAGAACGGTATTAAGGTTATGAAAGGGAATCCATCAGAAGAAATCCCAGGAGAGAATATAATACTTCCAGAGCATCCAGAAAAGTTTACTCTTCAAGAGATGGATCTTAATGGATACAGAAGATCATTGATAAAGAATGTAGTTAAGGGATTAGAAGATAAGACAATTGGAAAAGAAGATCTTGAGTATCTATGCGAAGAAACTAGACTTGATCAAGTTAAAGTATTAGAGATGTTAAGCGAATTCGATATATGTGTAAAATAATTATTATGGAGGATGAACATGAAGAGAGAAGATGATTTCGAGAAAAGAAGAGAACATTTAAAGAACTTAAGTAGTGAACAATTAAAAGAGAGATTTTGGGCATTGACTGAAGAGGTTGTTAAGCCTTTAGTTGAACTTGCTGAGAAGAATACATCTGCTTCAATCGAGCGTTCCGTTCTATTAAGAATGGGAATCTCTAGTATTGAAGCTGGGGAGATAATAAAACAAGGAAGTGCATGGAACTTACTAGGAAAAGGTATGGGAAATGTAGTACTTACTTATGCTAAGATGAACAATATAGAATATAGAGAAGCTGCTAAAGAGTTGGCAGAAGGTAAGGGTTGGAATGAAGTAAGCCAGAAGATGAGAGGTGAGAACTAATGCAGGATAAGTTAGAAAAGAACATTAAGCTTGATGTTGATGAGATATTAAAAGACTTAGATAAGTACGAGCCAAGAAGAAGAGGTTGGCATTGGAGAGAGCCTCATGAAACTGGTAAAATAGGAGAGTTCCAATATAGTGAAATTTCAAAAAGTTTAAATAATTACGAGGGGATCCCAGCAGCTCCTAGCTTTGGGAATATTGATCCACAACCTATGCCAGTTATAACTTCAGAGGTTGCATCAGGAAGATTTGAAGATGATTTAAGAAGAATGAGAATGGCTGCATGGCATGGTGCTGATCACTTGATGGTTATCAGAACAGCTGGACAATCTCACTTTGATGGATTGATAGAAGGATCTCCAGAGGGAACTGGTGGAGTTCCAATAACAAGAAAGCAAGTTAGAGCTACAAGAAAAGCTATTGATTTAATAGAAGATGAAGTAGGAAGAGAGATTAACTTCCACTCATATGTTTCAGGAGTAGCAGGACCAGACGTTGCAGTAATGTTCGCAGAAGAGGGAATCAATGGTGCTCACCAAGATCCTCAGTACAACGTACTTTACAGAAACATTAATATGGTAAGATCATTTGTTGATGCAGCAGTTGCTAAAAGAATAATGGCTTGGGCTGATATTCTTCAAATAGACGGTGCTCATAATGCTAATGCTACAGCTATGAAAGGATATGCTGTTATGCCTGAACTTATGGTTCAGCATGCTATAAATAGTAAATTTTCTGAAATGGTTGGAATGAAGAAAGAGAATATAGCACTTTCTACAGTTCCACCAAGTGCAGCACCAGCTCCATTATTAAAGCTTGACCTTCCATATGCAGTTGCTTTAAGAGAATTCTTCTCAGATTATAAGATGAGAGCACAGATGAACACTAAATACATGACTTCTTGTACAAGAGAAGCAACAGTAACACACTGCATGAACTTATTAATATCAGCATTAACTTCAGCTGACATTCAGAGTACAATCACTCCTGATGAGGGAAGAAATGTACCTTGGCATTACAATAACATCCATGCTACAAACACTGCAAAGCAAGCATTGATCTCTATGGATGGAATTAAAGAGATGGTTCAGCTTAAAGAAACTGGTTACTTAGCTGATACAGTTAGAGATATACAAGAGAGAGCTATATTATTCATGGAGGAAATAATTGAGGAAGGTGGATACTTCCAAGCAGTTGAAAAAGGATTCTTTATTGATTCTGGTAATTATCCTGCAAGAAACAATGATGGTATTCCAAGAGACATAGATAAAGGTGTTGCAGCAGGTACTGTTGTTGAAAGAGAAGAAGATTACTTCGCTCCAGTATGTGCACACTTTGGATATAACAACGTACCAGAAGAGTATAATAAGCCATGTGACGCTATTAATGATTGTACATTATGTGATCACTCTAAGATAGTTTACATTGATGAGTTAGATGAGGAAGATAATGTAGCAAATAGAATGGAAAGAGTTAAAGATGATGGAACTATAACTCCTGAGGTTGAGTGGAAGAAAGATGGATACGTAACAGTAACATTATTCATACCAGAGGATGAATTAGTTTCAGAGGCAGCTGCTCTAGAAATAGGAAGAAAGATGAATCTTACTGATGTTGAAATAATTCATAAGCAGGTGCAACAAGCTTCAGAAGGAACACTTGTTGAGATTAAAGGTAGAGTAAGCTTCACTGTTGATAAGGCAACTCTTAAGGTTCCTGAGAAGGTTAAGGTTCTTGATGAGATGTTTATGAAAGATTATATAGCTGAGAAGCCAATGAAGGTTGTATGTGCTACTGTTGGAGAAGATGAACACTCAGTTGGACTAAGAGAAACAATAGATATTAAGCACGGTGGTATTGAAAAGTATGGTATCAAGTACGAGTATCTTGGAACTTCTTGTCCAATAGAAAAACTTGTTGATGCTGCTATAGAATGTGAAGCAGATGTAATTCTTGCAAGTACAATAATTACACATAATGATGTTCATACAAAGAACATGAAGAAGATTCACGATCTTTGTGTTGAAAAAGGGGTAAGAGATAAGCTAATTCTAGCTTGTGGTGGTACTCAGGTAACAAATGAGATTGCAAAAGCAAATGGAATGGATGCTGGATTTGGAAGAGGTAAAAGAGGTAAGCACGTTGCTACATTCTTGATTGAAGAGAGAATGAGAAAGCAAGGAGACGATAGAGAGAGAGTTTATATAGCAGAATAATACCGTTAATTTGGGGAAGTTTTGGGGAATTATTTAAATATAGAGACTAAAGAACGAGAAGAAAGAACAAATATTGAGGACACCTTAGGGTGTTCTCTTTTCAGAAATTGATAGAAATTCGTGGAGGTGAAATGATGAAAGCAGATTATATAATAGCTGAGATTGGAAGTACTACTACATTGGTAACAGCTTTTGACTTCAGTGGTGAATTACCACATGTATTAGCACAAGGAAAGGGATATACAACAGTTCTTGAAGGTGATGTCACCATTGGACTTAAGCAGGCTATAGATGATATTGAAAGACAGATCGAAGAGAAACTTACTTGGGATAGAATGATAGCAACAAGTAGTGCAGCTGGCGGTCTTAAAATGACAGTTCATGGACTTGTTCACGATATGACAGTAAAAGCAGCGAGAGAAGCAGCTCTTGGCGCTGGTGGAATAATAAAAATGGTTACATCAGGAAAGATGAGAGCAAGTGATATTAGAAGGATAAAGAAAATTCAACCAAACTTGATAATGATAGCTGGTGGTACAGATCATGGGGAAAGAGATACTGCACTATTTAACGCTGAACTTATTAGAGAAGCAGATTTAGATATACCTGTAATATACTGTGGCAATGTTGCTAACCAGGAAGAGATAAGAGAGATATTTGAGGGAAAAGAGTTGTATGTTGTTGATAATGTATATCCTAGAATAGATGAGTTAAATGTTGAACCTGCTAGAGATGTTATTCAGAATGCATTTGAAAACAATATAATCAAGGCACCTGGTATGGATAAGATAAGGGATATGGTTGATGGAGCCATAATGCCAACACCAGGAGCTGTTATGCAGGCAACAAAGATGCTTTATGAAATGATAGGAGATGTTATTGTTTTAGACGTTGGTGGAGCAACTACTGACCTCCATTCAGTTACTGAGGGTGGAGCTGATATTGCAGATATATTAGTAAATCCAGAACCAAAAGCTAAGAGAACAGTTGAAGGAGATCTTGGATTATTTGTTAACAGTAAGAATGTAATTGATCTTCTAGCTGAAAGGGATCTTGAAGGACTTACAAAAGAATATGTAACCGAGCACATAAGAGCAATTCCAGAAAGTGATGAAGAGAGAGAATGCAGTGAGATTCTCTGTAAAAAAGCTGTTGAACTTGCGGTTGCAAGACATGCTGGATATGTGAAGAGATTATTTGTTGGTAAGAATAGCTTTGTTGCATATGGAAAAGACCTATCTAAAGTTCAATATATAGTTGGAACAGGTGGTGCTTTAACAAGATTGCCACATGGAAGAGAGATACTTGAGGGAATAAAGTATAGAGGCGAAGACATTTCAATGTTACCTCGTGAAGATGCTAAGATAAAGATTGATACCATGTACATCATGGCATGCGCAGGAGTGCTAAGTTTAGAAGATGAAGAGGCGGCTAGAAAATTATTAGAGTTCAGTATTCACTAACCGAATTTTGAAATAATTCAATCACAGCAGCGATAATATAAAGAATTTGATATTAATGGGGGAGATTATTGTGAGATATCCTTGTCTTGAAGTGGATTTAAAAAAGGTTGAAGAAAACACTAGATTTATTGTTGATAAATGCAGTGAAAAGGGAATAAAATCTTTTGTAGTTATGAAGGTATATTGTGGCTTTAAAGAAATTGCTGAGGCGTCACTTAGAGGCGGAGCATATGGACTTGCTGACTCAAGAGTACAGAATCTTGAGAAGGTAAAAGAACTTGATTGTCCTAAACTTTTACTAAGAATCCCTATGAAGAGTGAGGCTCATGATGTAGTTAGACTTGCGGATATAAGTTTGAACTCAGAAATAGAGACTATTATGCAACTAGATGAAGAAGCAAGAAATCAGGGGACGGTTCATAAGATTATATTAATGATTGATCTTGGAGATTTAAGAGAAGGGGTATGGTTCCAGAGTATTGATACCATTGTTGAAGATATATTAAAACTTAAAAATATTAAACTTCATGGTATTGGAACAAACCTTACTTGTTATGGTGGTGTTATGCCAGATGATGAGAATCTTGGAAAGTTATTAGAAATAAAAAATGAAATAGAGAAGAAACACAATATAACTCTTGAGACTGTGTCAGGTGGAAATTCAAGTAGTTTATATAAGGTATTAAATGATACAATGCCTGAAGGGGTAAACATGCTACGAATTGGAGAAACCATAGTTTTAGGAAGAGAAACAGCCTATGGAGAGTTGGTAGAAGGTATGCATGAGGATGCATTTACTCTTAAAGGGGAGATAGTTGAACTTAAGAAGAAACCATCAGTTCCAATAGGTACAATAGGGATGGATGCATTTGGAAATAAACCTACATTTGAAGACAGAGGAGAAATTCGAAGAGCAATTATAGCAGTTGGAAGACAGGATGTAAATCCAGATGGGCTTGATCCTTTGGATGAGAAAATAGATATACTTGGAGCTAGTAGTGATCATCTTTTAATGGATGTTACAAATTCTTCAAAAGAATATAGAGTTGGAGATATCATTGAATTTAAGGTTGATTATGGTGCATTGTTGAATGTAAGCACTTCAGAGTATGTTGCTAAGGTTTTTAAATAGAATATTAATAATTAGACCGCACAGTGGAAGATTGCTGTGTGTTTTTTTGTCTTATCGAAAAAATGAATAAGATGGATAGGCTCTATAGAAATTACCTATTCGACAAAATAACGCTAATTTAGTAATATTAGATGGTATGTGTTAAAAGTACAAAAGAATGTTTTAGGAGGAGAATAAGAGATGAAAAAATTTAACAAAATAATTTCCATAGTTATGATTTCAATCATGACAATGGCTGCTTTTGTTGGGTGTGGAGCGAAAGAGGGGTCTACAGACTCATCAGTAGATACAAAAGAATCGAAAAAAGAACATATAAGTTTATGGTTACCACCTATTGGTGAAAATGATGAAAAAGTTTGGGAGCCAATCCTAAAAGAATTTGAAGAGGCTAATAATTGTGAAATCGATTTAGAAATTATATCTTGGGAAAACTATCCTGAGAAATACGCTACAGGTATAGCAGCAGGGGAAGGTCCTGATGTTGGGTATATGTATGCTGAAATGTTCCCGCAATTCATTGAAGTTGGGGCAGTTGAAGATTTAACATCTTACTTAACTGAAGAAGATTATGAAAACTACATATATATAGAAGATGGAAAGATGTTAGGAGGCTTATATGGACTTGCTATTGAAGCTGCTAACCCAGCAGTATTATACTATAACAAGGATATATTAGCTGAAATAGGTGAAGAACCTCCTGTAACTTGGGAAGATTTTAGAAGAATAGCTAAAAAAGCTACAAAAGATACTGATGGTGATGGAAAAATAGACCAATGGGGATTTGCTCAAGGTTGGGGTAGAAAAATGTTCGGAGATCTTAACTGGAACTGGTATGGATTCAATTGGCAAGCTGGTGGAGAATTATACAATGATGACTTAAAAACAGTAAGATTTAATGATGAGGCAGGACTTGAAGCAGCTCAATTCTTATATGACCTTAAATTTGTGGACAAAGTTCTTCCAAATAACGCAATGGCACAAACAAACAAAGAGATGTTACAAACAACTTTTGGACCTGGTAAAGCTGCATTTAGTATATGGTTATCATCTGCTGCAGATGAGATACTAGATAAATCATTTCCAGATCTAAACTATGGATTCATCACTTCTCTTCAAAACAAAGATATGGGGACATTCGCTTCTGTTGACCAATTAACATTAATGTCAGCAGCTGAAAATAAAGAGTTATCTTTTAAGTTAATGGAACATATGCTAAGTGTTGATTCTATGACTAAATTTCACGCTTATCATCCAAGAGCACCAATATCTAAAGAAGAGCCATACCAAGGAGATGAAAGACTTAAAGAAATGATTCAAAATGATAAAGGAATATACAGACCATTAGTGGTAGCTCCTCATGGTGTTGAAGTATATGAATATTTATGGAAACAATTACAAAGTATGATGGCTGGAGAAGTTACTCCACAAGAAGCTTTAGATGAAGCTGCAAGATACGCAAATGATTTATTAGCACAATAACATAAATCCTCATCTTAAGAACAAGCATTAAAAATAGAGTCTATTTTTAATGCTTGTTCTTTGAAAAAAATAAAAGGATAGGGAAGGATGATGTTATGAAGAAATCATTAAAAAAAGCTAGTGCTTATGGGTATGTATTACCACTTTTTATATTACTAACAAGTTTTTATGTAATACCAATAATAATGTCTTTATTTTTTAGCTTTACTAAATATAATATTATGACTCCTGCAAAATATATTGGTTTAAAGAACTATATGAATCTTTTTAAAGATAAAATGTTTATTGTATCTTTGAAAAATACTTTTATTTTTACTATATGTGTTGTTCCTGTTCAGTCTATACTTTCCTTAATTCTAGCAGTATGTCTCACTGGACGAGGTAAAAGCAAGTTAGCCGAGTTTGTTAAGGGAGTAATGTTTATCCCTGTTATATCTTCAATGATACTTATTGGAATTGTTTGGAGAATTATTCTTAATGGGCAAGAATCGCCTCTTAATGTGATTTTCACATTTCTAGGTTTTGATGTACCAAATTGGATTGGAGACCCTAAACTTGCTCTTATTACAATGATGATCATTGCTATATGGAAAAATGTAGGGTATTTTATGGTGATATATATTGCTGGAATTATGGATATTCCTAAAAGTTATTATGAAGCGGCAAAGGTAGATGGTGCAAGTAAGTGGAATGAATTTTGGAATATTACAGTTCCTCTTTTAAAGCCTACAACAATTATGGTTGTCTTCTTAGGGTTTATATGGTCATTTCAGATATTTGACCTAGTATATACTCTAACTGGAGGGGGACCAGGTATGAGTACAATGACTGTAGTACTTCATATATATAATTTAGCGTTTAAACAGTTTAATGCAGGGTATGCAATGGCAGCAGCCAATGTTTTATTCTTTATAATTGCATTTTTTTCAATACTTCAGAAAAAGTTTTTAAAAAGAGATGAGTCAATATATTAGGGGGAAAATAAATGAAGAGTATAAAAAGAATAACTGGAGATATTTTGTTATTGATGATTGCGTGCTGTATGATAGTTCCCTTTATATATATGATAATAACTTCATTTAAAGTTACATATACGGCGTATAATTTTGATTTTTCTCTTTCTAATGTAACTTTTCAGAACTATATTACAATATTTAAAGAGAAAAACTTTTTACATTATTTTTTCAATAGTATGTTTATATCTATGGGAGGAGTTATTTTAAATGTACTTTTCAGTAGTTTAGCTGGATTTGCATTTGCCAAAAAAGATTTTCCGGGAAATGATAAATTATTTTTCTATATGATTATGACACTTATTATACCTTCTCAGGTTACAATGATACCTCTTTATATAATAATGAGGAATTTAGGATGGATAAATAGCTATTATGCGCTTATTCTTCCTATACCAACAGCTTTTGGGGTGTTTTTAATGCGTCAGGCAATACTAAATGTACCTGATGAGTTGTTGGATTCTGCAAGAATAGATGGTTGCTCGGATATTAGAATGTTTTTTCAAATAATTATACCACTTATAAAACCAGCTATTATAACCCTTACTATTTTTACATTTATAGGTGCGTGGAATGAATTCCTATGGCCGTTAATAATGACCACTGATGATTCAGTACGAACACTTACAGTTGGACTCTCAAATATGCAAGCTCAGTATACTGTAAATTATGGATTGGTTATGGCTGGTGCAACCCTAACATTTATGCCTTCTTTTGTTTTTTATTTAATAATGCAAAAGCAATTTGTTGAAGGAGTTACTTTGTCAGGAATGAAGGGGTAGATATGTTAGATTAACCATAAAAGGCATAGATAAGTTTTCTTGCCCTTTATGGTTAGCATAAGAATGAATTAAAATAAAGTGACATCAGTTAATTGGTTTTATTTATTCTAAACTATATAGAGCTCTCTTAAAGAAATTAATAAACCCACTATCATAACTATTTCCTGCTACATTATCATTATTTTGGATATCCATATAAAATCTACCTGATTCAATTTCCACTGATAATGAATCAAGGGGAAAGCCAGAAATCCTATTTTTATGAGGGTGAGAATTGATTATAAACTCTTCTGATGATATGTCGTTTCCATCATATTCTATAATCGTATTCTCATCTAGTACCAGACATATACCATTTTTATATGTAGCAACAGCTTGACCACCCATTTTATCAGCAAGAGAAGCGTAGTATTCAATCATTTCCTCATCATTAAGTGTTTTTCCATTAATCCTTCTAACGTGTACCCCAGGCTGTTCATTCTTTTCTAACCCTTTAATAAACAATCCAGAATCACAGGAAAAAACAGGTCTCTTAAGGACTTTATAATAGGTTAGTGCTTTGAGTTTTGCATTCTCAAGTGGGTCATTACCACTCTCATCTACATCAGGAAAATCATTATTAAAATCTCTTAAAGATAAAATATCAACATCTAATGTGTCCAGTATTTTTTTCATGGAATTAAGCTTGCCAGGATTTGTTGTGCCGTATACTATTTTCAATTACATTCATCCCCTTATTCTTATGTATTGTAATATTAATAGTATAATGTATTGTCATATATATGTAAAAGAAGAATAATAATAATATTGGCAGAAGCATTGCTTATTTTTGAATAAAAAGGTCGTTAGATATAATAGTTTGAATGGTATAATATGTATATGGTTTTAAGGGGGGATAAAATGAAGAAAATTTCGATTGGACTAGTGTATTTTGGTGTTCTATTATCAATATTTATAAATGTATATGCTGATATTCCAAATAAGACTGTTGTGATAGGAGAAAATGCATACACTTTTGAGTATGCACATGATGAAAATAATTCTCTTGAAATCAGAGAGGCTATTAAGAATAGTAGAGGTAAAATATTGGTGAAAGTTAATGATAAGTGGTTTGATAATCAAGGACAAATTTTTGAAGACTACAATACTTTACCTCAAATTAAATTAAAATATTCAAATGGGGTTATAAAAAGATACAGAAAAGGTGATGGTGAATTAATAATTCAGAAAAAACAAGAAATTGATAAATCAATATTAAGTTCTTTAAAAGGGTTTTTCTTAATTGTAGAAGATGGAAAATGGGAAGTAGCTATTGGTGAAACTAAGAGGTTTAGAATAATTAACCCAACTCATATTGATTATGAAGTTAAAGTATCTAAAAATGGACTATTAGAGATTGTAAAAGGTTATAATTATCTAGAAATTACAGGTGAAAAAGAAGGCGTTACCAACATGACTTTTAAAATAAAAAATAAGTTTCGTACTACTAAAGTTGTTGTAACAGAATAGATGAGCATTAAAGGAGTGATATAATGAAGCGATTAGGTATTGTTTTCATATTCTGTGTGTTTTGCATGGGATATGCTATTAATGTATATGGAGATGCTAATGAAGATTTTTTGCTTGTAGGTAATAAGAAATTTACTATTGAATATGCGAGTGATTTTATGAATAGTCTTGAGATAAGTAAGGCTATAATAGAATCTAATTACAATTGTTACTTTAATATAAATAATAAATGGTATGATTTAGATGGAAATTTAATTGAAGATGAAGACATTATTAAGAGTATTAGTTATAAAAAGGAAATGAAAAGGAAATCACAAGGTGAATTAAAAAAGGAAAATATAAATTTTGATGATTATGATGAACAAATTATTGAAAGCAGTTTATATATTGATGAGACGGAGTTTATATATTTTGTTTTAAAAGATGGTGAAGCTATAGATGTTACTTTAGATGGAAAATCAATAGAGGTTAAGATAATAAATACCCAAATACTCATAAAGCCGAAAAAAGCAGGAACTTCTAAGATTGTAGTTAAAAATAAAAACACCGAGAAAATACGTCATATAAGAAAATATAACGTTTTGAACATCAAAAAAGAAGACGGAATGAAGTTTAATGCAAATGATTTAACATTGAGGGAAGGAGAAACATTTCAATTAAAAGCTAATGGGAAGAAACTATCAAATTTCAAACATTTAAATATTGCAAATTCTAGGAAAGGAATAATTGATGTTCATAGGGATGGTTTAATAAAAGCATTACAACCTGGACGGGTAGTTTTTGAAATACATAATGAGGAAACGGAGGAAAGAATTTGTTTCTTAATAAATGTAGTAAAATAATTTGATTAAATCAAATAAAAAATAATTAAACAGGGTTATTATAAAAGTCTAATAAAAGTCTAATAAAAGTCTAATAAAAGTCTAATAAAAGTTTTATAATTCCCCTGTTCTTAATAACTTTAATATTATTTAAGTTCTAATGTATTTAAGAATAAATCCATAACCTTTTCTGCATTAACTTCATTTAAAATTAAGCATTTTTTACTTTCAGGATAGAACATATTCCAGGAATCTACAAGAAGTTGTCCTCTTGTTACACCTTGTGTAACTACTTTCACTGGTGCTGTGATTCCACTACAACAGCTATTATCTAGATAATAAGCTATATTTAAAATATCATTAATGATACAACCATCAAAGTTCTCAACTTTTCTATGGAAGTCCATATAAAACTTTGTAACCTCATATATGAAGTTTCCAACCTCATTTTTATCCTTAAAGTTAAGGGTTACATCAGGTGTTAAGAATATTTTGCGTGTCACATCCAATGTTACCATTGTCATTGGGACCGTAGACTCTAAAATAAGTTCTACAGACCTTGGATCATGATAATAATTGAACTCTGTAACAGGTGACATATTCCCAAATGCTTTATAGGTACCACCCATTGAGATGATTGAGTTGCATTTATTGAAAGTATTATTATCCTTTAAGTATGCTCTAGCAAGATTAGTTAGAGGACCTAAGGCAATGATATCTATGTTATCATATTCTTTTAAACTTTCTAAAATAAAATCTTCAGCTTGTACATCTGAACGGTAATCAAAATCTTTTCCATAGTAAGTTTCTCCAAGACCATCTTCACCATGGGTATCTTTTGCGTCAATGTACTCCCCATCAAGATTAGGAATTCCACTAGTATAAACAGGAATATCCTCACCTAAAAGATTTAAAATAGCTTTTATATTTTTAGCACTTTCTAAACTATTAACATTTCCACTTACACTTGTTATGCCAATGATATCAATTTTAGCTTTAATAGCAAATATTAAAGCTAACGCATCATCTATTCCACAATCACAATCTATGATAACCTTATTTCTAATCATCTGCTCCCTCTCTTGGAGTAATGTTCGACATTAGATACATGAAAGGTGTATCTAGAATTGCAGCGATATACTTAACTATCAAAGTTGTGATAATTACAGTAAAAGCAATTGACATTGGAAAGATACCAACTAATGCAAAACCTAAGGTTACAAGAATAGAATCAACAAGTTGTGATATTAGTGTTGAACCATTATTTCTAATCCATAATGTTTTTCTAGAGTCATTCCAGTTCTTAAGCTTTGAATAAACGTAAACATCCAATGATTGACTAATGAGGTATACCAAATTTCCTACTAAAACAGCTTTTAAAGCACCACCATTAATTGAGAAAAATAGATTTAGAGCCTCATTAAAGTTTGAACTATAATCAAGTCCTTGAAATATTGTGGAAATATACATGATTATTATAAATGAAATGTTTGCGAATATTGAAATATGAACGGATTTTTTTGCTTCCTTATATCCATATTTCTCGTTTAAAAGGTCAGTGGCAAGGAATATACCTGCAAACATAACATTACCTAAGGTTGCTTCAAGTTCAAAGAGTCCAAAATCAAATATTACACCTTTGTTAACTTGTAGATTAGCAGCAATAACACTTAGGATGATGTACCCTAAAATACCACGTTTCCCAAAGAATTTGTATGCAGCCGCTATAAGTGCAAAATTTACAACTGCAAAGATTAAAAATACTAATAAATTATTCATAATTATCTCCTCCTAGTTTTTTTTACGCAGGATGGTTTCGAACTGCGGTTTTTTAGCAAACAGGTTTATTATATCGAATATTTTGTTAAAGTACAAGCTTTGAGATGAAAAAATACAAAAGAACAGAGAATAGAGAGAAAGGAAAGAATGTTTCTTTGAGGAAATTATCCTTTAATTTTGGGTCTTTGACATTTAATCTTGCTGTGATATACTAGCTTTGGTGATGAAAAAATGATGAGATATAGTGTAATAGAGAAAAAATTTCCAAGAGAGATTCTGCTCTTAAAGGCAACTCCTTGTAAATGGGGAAAATGTTCATTCTGTGATTATATACATGATAATTCAATGGATATAAACTACATTAATGAAGTGAACCTTCAGGCTCTTGAACAAGTTACAGGAGAATATGGGGTACTTGAGATTATAAACTCAGGAAATGTCTTTGAGTTACCAAAGGAGACTCTTGAGGCAATTAAGAAAAAGGTTGAGGAATTGGATATAAAGAAGTTATTTTTAGAGGCTCATTGGATATATAGGAGCAGGCTTCAGGAAATGAGAGATTTCTTTGGGGTTGATATTATATATAAAACAGGACTTGAGACTTTTAATGAGAGCTTCAGAGAGGATGTTCTGAAAAAAGGCTTCAATTATAAGTCCCTTGAAGAATTGCGTGGATACTTTGATTCGGTTTGTCTTATGGTAGGAATTAAAGGGCAAACCAAAGAGATGATAAAAAATGATATAAAGTTAGCGCTTGAGACTTTTGATCACTTCACGGTGAATGTATATACTGAAAACACAACAGACATTAAACCAGATAAGGAATTGAGAGATTGGTTCCAAGATGAGTATAGATGGCTTGAACAAGAAAAAAAGTGTGAAGTGTTGTGGGTTAATACTGATTTTGGAGTGGGTTAGAAAACAGGAAGTTATTTTAAATGGAACTCAACTTATATGCTGCATATGAGTTGAGTTTATTTTTTTGAAATATAATTTTAATAATCAAAAAGAACCTTCCTAATATATATGTTCTTAGAAAAGTATAATAAAAAAAATAAGATAAGTTAAATATTGCTTTTTCTACACAATGGGATTAAAATAGTAAAGGTTGTTCATATATGATTAAATTATTATTGTGTCCAACCTTTCAAATATTATTTTAACGGAGTTTTGTGACATTAAAAATAAGGCATAAAGACTAGTGAATTTTCTTGAATATGCCTAAGGAAGAAGGGACTAGAATGTCTACATTAAAACCAAAATTATTTACTACATTAAAAGATTACACAAAGGAGCAGTTTTTTAAGGATATAACAGCAGGTATTATTGTTGCTATTATCGCATTACCATTGTCAATAGCACTGGCAATATCTTCAGGTGTATCCCCAGAAAAAGGATTATACACAGCAATTATTGCTGGATTCCTTACTTCTTTATTAGGAGGAAGTAGAGTTCTTATTGGCGGACCGACTGGTGCATTCATGGTAGTTGTCTACGGAATTGTAACTAAGTATGGTGTTGATGGTTTAATAATGGCAACATTGATGGCAGGAGTAATTCTTGTTCTTATGGGGCTTTTACGATTAGGAGGAATAATTAAATACATACCTTATCCAATAACTATTGGATTTACAAGTGGAATAGCATTAACTATTTTTTCTTCCCAAATTAAAGATTTCTTTGGACTGAAAATAGGTGAAGTACCTGTAGAATTCATTGGAAAATGGAAAGCATATTTTCACGCAGGGAATACAATAGATATACAAACAACTATTATTGGAATTATAGCTTTGTTGATTATTATCTTATGGCCAAAGATAAATAAAAAGATACCTGGTGCTTTGATTGCGCTTATTGTAACATCAGCTATTGTAAAGGGATTTAATCTAGAAGTAGCAACGATTGGAAGTAAGTTTGGAGAGATATCCTCATCATTACCAAGCCCGCAGTTACCTGCATTTGATCTTAATAAGATACCACTGCTAATAGGACCAGCAATTACTATAGCTGTTCTTGGTGCAATCGAATCTTTGTTGGCAGCAGTTGTTTCAGATGGAATGATTGGTGGAAAACATAGATCCAATATGGAATTAATTGCACAAGGGGTAGCTAATATGGGATCAGCCTTGTTCGGTGGAATTCCAGCAACTGGAGCTATAGCAAGAACAGTGGCAAATATAAAAAATGGTGGTAGAACACCAGTGGCGGGAATGGTACATGCTATAACACTATTGCTTATCTTGGTTATTTTTATGCCCCTAGCAAAGATGATACCTTTGACAGCGCTTGCTGCTATACTAATAATTGTTGCTTATAATATGAGTGAATGGAGAGAATTTAAAGAGTTATTTAAATCTCCTAAAAGTGATATTATGATTTTATTAGTAACTTTTTTAATAACTGTGTTTATAGATCTTGTTAAAGCAATTGAACTAGGGATGGTATTATCAGCATTTTTATTCATGAAACGAATGAGTGATGTAGCTAACGTTAATAGTGTTAACCTAGATGCTGCTGAAGAAGATGAAAAAGAGTATTTCGATTTTGAAGAAGAGAGCAAGAAATTAAAAACTTCTAAAAATGTTCGAATTTATGAAATAAATGGACCTTTTTTCTTTGGTGCAGCAGATAAGTTCGTAGAAGTTCTGAGTGGACTAGGGGACACAACGAAAATTTTGATTATTAGAATGCGAAATGTGCCCTCAATGGATGCAACAGCTTTACATGCGTTTAAAAGAATGATAACCATGTGCAAGAGACATAAAATTAAAATATTAATCTCAGGAATAAATGAACAGCCAAAGAGTGTATTGAAAAAAGCAGCTGTATATGACTTGGTTGGAGAAGAAAATTTCTTTAATAATATTGAGAATGCAATCAATTATTCTAGTAAGGCAGATGAAAATTAATAACAAGTCAAAGATTAATTAATAGTATAACTGAATATAAAATATAGAGCGGATAGAAGTAATGAAGTTATTACTTCTATTTTTTTTGTTTTGTTTTTGTGGTGATTTGTTAGAGTGGAGGACTAAAAAATTAGAAAATAAAATTAGATTCACATTTAAATAGAAAATGTCGAAGGATGGCTTAAAAATAGAAAATGTCGAAATTATGCCAATAAAATAAAAGAAAAAAAGAATAATAAACCCTAAATTATTTACCCAAAATAAGAAGTTATGCTAAATATGGATATATTAATTAGAATAATTCATTACCATTTAAACCCCCAAAATAACCATTCACATGGAATATTTAATGTTTCAGACTAAAAAACATAAAAAAATGAAAATTTATGTTAGAATTTTAATAGTAAAAATATTCCATTTATTTGGAGGAGAATAATTAAAATTTGATAAATAAGCGTAATAAAGTGAATCTTTTTGATAAATAACTAGATAAAAGGTAGAAAATAATTGTTGGTAAATAATGGAAAAAAGCAAAAGTAATTTAGAATGGATGCTTTAAGAATAATAATTAATTGTTTTCGGTGTTCTTATCTACTTTTAGATTTTCAAAAGAGAAAAGTTTAATGGGTTTTAATAAAAAAAGAACAAAATGTTAATTTTTTAGCATTTTTTTAATTGTATAATAATGCAAAGTGGTATATAATTAATTTTAATAGGAAAAATATATAAATAGAAGAAAGAAGAGGTTTTATGTTCAAAAGTAGGAAGAGGCTAGGGGATCTTTTAGTTGAGAGTGGAAAACTCACAAAGGATCAATTGAAGGAAATATTGGCATTGCAGAGAGGAACAAAGAAGAAATTTGGTGAATTGATAATAGATAATAATCTTCTTAGTGAAGATGAAATCATAGAAGTGTTAAAAATTCAACTTAAATTAGATAGGGTATATTTAGAAACTGAAAATATAGATTTGGATGCAATAAAACTAGTTCCAGAAAGAATTGCAAAGAAATATGTAGTATTCCCTTATAAGATTGAGGGAAATACAATGAAAGTAGCTATGATTGATCCATTGAATCTTTTTGCGATTGATGATTTGAAAATAACGTCTGGTAAAGAAATTGTACCTGTAATTAGCAGAAGAGATGAAATTGAAAGGACCATTGACAAGTGTTATTCCAAGCGAAATGTAGAAAAAGTTGCTGAAGAGTTAAATAAAGAAGTTAGAGATAGAAAAATTACGTTAACGGATGAAGAAGTGAGCTTAGAAGAGATAAAGAATGCTCCAGCGGTAAAGTTGATAGATTCTATATTTGCCAATGCAATAAAATCAAAAGCAAGTGATATACATATTGAGGTGTTTGACAGTCACGTAAAGGTAAGATATAGGATTGATGGAGTATTAAATGAAGTAATAAGGATGCCAAAAGAGTCACAGGCAGCTCTTATTGCTAGGATTAAAATTATGGCAAATATGGACATAGCTGAAAAAAGAATACCACAAGATGGTCGTATAATGACTGATATGGGAAATGAAAAGATTGACTTGAGGGTATCGATATTACCAACTATACATGGAGAAAAGGCTGTAATAAGAATACTTAAGAAAGACAAAAACCTTGTAAATAAGAACAATTTAGGTTTCAACAAAAAACAAATTGAAAGAATAGAAAAGATGATAAAAAGTCCTTTTGGAATTGTTCTAGTTACTGGACCGACAGGAAGTGGTAAAACCACTACATTATATGCAGTATTAAATGAGTTAAATAACAGTGATAAAAATATAGTGACAATAGAAGATCCCGTTGAGTATGAGATGGAGGGAATAAATCAAGTTAACATAAATACAAAGGCTGGTCTCACATTCAATGCTGGATTAAGATCAATATTGAGACAAGATCCTGATATTGTGATGATTGGAGAGATTAGAGATGGAGATACAGCTCAGATAGCCACAAGAGCAGCAATTACTGGACATTTTGTTTTAAGTACAATACATACTAATGATGCAGCTTCAGCGGTAATTAGATTGGTGGATATGGGTGTTGAATCCTATATTGTTTCAACGGCTCTTTCAGGGATAATTGCACAGAGGTTGGTAAGAAAATTATGTCCACATTGTAAAGAAAAATTCATCCCTACTAAAGCTCAACGTGAAATGGTGGGAAGAACTAATGATGATCATATTGAGTTTTATAATGCAATAGGATGTTCAAAATGTGGAAATACTGGTTACAAAGGAAGAATAGGACTTTTTGAGGTTATGGAAATAACTAATAAGCATAGAGATTTGATACAAGAGGGTAAATCTACGGAGGATTTAAGGCGACTTAATGATGAGCAGGGGATTACTTCTCTAAAAGGACAAGCACTAGAATATCTAATTTCAGGGGAAATAACGCTTGGTGAATATGCCAAGGTAGCCTTCTTGGAATAAGGCACATGAGGGGGGTGTATAAGTGCCACAATATGTTTATAAAATGATTGATCAGTCAGGAAAAGAGAAAAAAGGCGTTTTCAGTGCTAATAATAGAAATGAAGTAATGGCCATGATAAGGGAAAATGGATGTTATGCAATAGAGGTTAGTGAGAAGGAACAGTCAAATGATATAGAGTTCTCTTTGTTCTCTAAGGTAAAGGCTAAAGAACTATCCATATTTTGTAGGCAGCTTCACACAATGTTAAAGGCAGGAGCACCTCTTATAAAATCGATGGATATCATAAAAGGGAATATGGAAAATAAAAGATTACGAGCTGCTATAGGGGAACTAATAGATAGTATACAAAAAGGAACATCCCTTTCAGAGGGAATGGAAGCTCATAGTGATGTATTTCCTCCTATGCTGATTAGTATGATAGCGGCAGGTGAAATGAGTGGTACACTTGATGATGTTTGTCTTAGAATGGCAACTCATTATGAAAAAGAAAATAAGCTTATGAGCAAGGTTAAGGCTGCAATGACATATCCAATTATTCTTGTAGTGGTTTGTGCATCAGTTGTTACCTTTTTACTTACAGCAGTTATGCCACAGTTCGTTGAGATGTTTAGGGATGGTGGAGTTGAACTTCCATTACCAACAAGAATGTTAATGAGTGCTAGTGATTTTTTAAAAAACTACATATTGGTTATTATTGGAGTTATCATACTTATGGTTATAGGATATAGATACATAAGAACTAAAGATACTGTTGCTAATAAAATTTATAAGAACAAGCTTTCAACTCCTATCTTTGGAAAAATCAGGAGAAAGGTTGTAGCAGCTCGATTTACAAGGACCACATCATCAATGATTAAGAGTGGTATACCAATTGTGGATGCTATGGAAGCAGTAGCAGACATTGTGGGTAATGTGTATATAAAAGATAAACTAATAGATGGTAGAGATAAACTAATGAAAGGGGAATCATTCTCCGAAGTAGTTGGTGAAATAAAAGAGTTTCCACCTATGATTTCAGCTATGTCAAAGATTGGAGAGGAATCAGGGGAACTTGAAGAAATCCTTGAGAAAACAGCTGACTTCTATGATGAAGAGGTTGAAGAGGCAGTAAAGAAGATGACATCCATGATGGAACCTCTACTTATCATAGTGATGGCAGTTGTCATTGGATTTATTGTATTATCAATAATGCTACCAATGTTCGATATGGCAAATGCCGTAAACGGAGGAATGTAAGCTATGTGGAGCATATCCACAATGAATATAAATAAAAAAGAAAAAACATGGAGGGATAATATTATGATGAAAGATTTAAGAAAAAAGAAAAAGAAAGGGTTTTCACTTGTAGAACTTATAGTTGTTATAGCTATTATTGGAATTTTGGCAGCGATTGCTGTGCCTAAGTATTCAGCTTATAAGGAAAATGCAAATAAGAAAGCTGATGTAGCAGCTGCTAGACTTATTGCTGAAGCAACGCTTACAGCTCTTGATAATAATGGTAACATTAGTGATACGGATAGTGTAGCTACTATAGGTGGTACTAAGGAGAATCCCACTACTACTTATAAACCACATTGGGTGTTAATCCAAAATTATTTAGGCGACGTAACGCCTAAATCAAAAGATGCAGATCACTGGTCAGTAACAATTACAGATGCTACTATTTCAGTTAACTTGGAACCAGTAACAGGTAAATCAGTTGATTTTGACCCTATTGAAATCAGTAGATAAAGATTAACAGTAGTTGCAGATTATTATTATATTGAGGAAATTATAAAAATGGAGGGTTATATTTATGTTATCTAAGTTTAAAAATAAAAAGAAAAAGGGATTTTCACTTGTAGAGCTTATAGTTGTTATAGCTATAATTGGGATTTTAGCAGCGATTGCTGTTCCTAAGTATTCGGCTTATAAAGAAAATGCAAAGATTAAAGCTGATAAAGCAGCAGCAAAATTAATTGCTGAAGCTACCTTGTTAGCATATGAAAATGGCGAATTTAGCGAAAAGGTTACTACAGTTGAAAAAATGTATACTTTAACAGGTACAGATCTTACTGATGTACTAAATTATGTTGATTCAAACACTAGTGCGCCAAAAACTGGTGGTACTTGGACTGTTAAAATTAGTTCAACGTTAGCTAAAATAGATTCAAATGGAACAATAACGGTTCATCCCAGTGGTGATGCCACAATAGTACATTCAATAGAATATTAATATAGGGGCACATCAAGTGCCCTTTCCAAAATCCCCCTACGGAGGAAAGAAAATGTTAAATTTAAATAATAAAATCTGTATAGACATAGGTAATAATAAAATAAAAATCACCGAGGCTGCTGTTTCTAAAAATGGAATTAACATTAAGAAGGCAGTCATTTTAGATACCCCAGAGAATTCCTTCAATGATGGGAATATAACAAACCTTATATCCATAAAAGATGAGATTGAGAGCGGGCTTAAGGAGAATAAGATAAAGTGTAAAAATGCTATCTTTACTACAAATAGTTCTAATATCATAACTAGAGAAATAGAGATTCCAATGACAAAGGATAAGAATATCAAAGGAATTATAAGAACACAGATGGAGCAATATCTTCCTCTAGCCTATGATTCTTATGTTCTTGAGTATATTAAACTTGGGATAATTGAAAATAAACTTTTAGTGAGAGTGGTGGTTTTTCCAAAAGACATGGCTAAGAATTACTATGATCTTTGTCATAATTTAGGATTGAAGCCAGTTGCCCTTGATATACACTCTAATGGGGTAACGAAACTCGTGAAGAGAGTTCAAAAAATTAATGGTTTAAATCTTGAGGGATCATCTTTTGCATTGGTTGACATAGGAGATAACAGTATCACCTTTAATGGTTATAAGAACAAGGAACTTAAATTCTCAAGAATCATCCAATCTGGATTTGGAGATATATTTAGATATTTCCATGAGGAAAGAGGCGAGTCAGAAGAGAATGTTATGAAGCTTATTGAGAATATAGATTTGGATAAGAATTCAGAAGAAGAAAATGGAGTAGAATCTTCAATTATATACGATACTACGCTTCAGTGGGGAAGAGAGATTGAGAGACTCCTAAATTATTATTCAAATACTTTGAGAAATGAAGTGGATATCATCTATATATATGGTGGAGGAAGTAAACTCAATGGGATAGAGAATATTCTCAAAGAGATAGTGGATATTGAAGTTAGAAAATTAAATGAAATAAAATTTAAAAGTACTCACTTAAAAGATGAAAATATAGAGATGCTCATAAATAATATTGGAGCTTCATTTAGAAACGGGAGGTAAGCATGCGGGATTTAAATTTTTTTAATTCGTTTATTAAAGACAAGAAGAGCAAGAATAAAATAGTGTCTGTTCTTCTAATTGCAATAATAGTGATTTTCGGTGCTGCCATAAGTTCCGTTGTGTATTTGGAGATTTTAATTTCAAGTGAAAGATCGGGTATAGAGACAAATAATAAATTACTTAGTTCTAAAAGTGTATCAAAGATAGAGGAAAATCTTAATAATGGTGAGGAACAAGCTAGAGCTTTAACAGAGTTCTTATCACAAGTAAAGAGTGCAAAAGAATACATAGATAAATCTACTGATATTACTACTAAGGAGATATTGAGTATATTCAACTCATTACCTGAGAATGTAAGTATCTCATCATTTGTAAGCAATACAGGACAAGTATCAATGCAATGCGAGACAGGTGACAGAAAAGGAGTTGCTTCAACCATAAGCAATCTTAAAAAATTAGGGCTTGAAGAGGTATATGTACCCTCTATAGTTACAGTTGAAAAAGATGGAACACTAAAGTATAGGTTTATGGTCTCTGGGAAGATAAGGGAGGGTGAGAATAATGAATATGACTAGAAGAGAAAAAGTTATGGTTATGGTACTCTTTGCTGTCATTTCAATGTTTCTCTATTCAAAGTTTCTTCTTAATCCAAGACAAGAGAAACTCCAGAGCTTAAGAGAGGAAAAGATTCAGCTAGAGCAGAGAGTAAAGATGATTGACCAAAAGGATAGAAGAGATAAACAAAATATTAAGTTGATAGAGGAACTAACGAAAGAAGTAAATTCATTATCACTTGATTTATTCAACTTTATTGGAGAAGAGGATGTAATTGCAGTAATGGATGAAATTATTGACAATTCAGGAATACATATAAATAATATGTCTATCACTCAAAAAAGTAATGAAATTTTGTCTATAAACAGTAGTGAAGGTGTTAATGGAACAGAGAAAAGTTCAATTGAACAGGCATATGATAAGGTTAGTGCTTCTAATAAGGATGAGGTTGCAAAGGAAGATATTCAGGAAATGGAATCTCAAAATGATGATGTAGAAGGTAATGGTGTAAGTATTGCAAAGATGGGGGTTACATTATCATATAAAGGGGATTTCAATCAGTTGATGAAATTCATATCTGAAATAGAGGCTTTTAGAAGAAAGATTGTTATTAGGAATATTAATATTACTAGTGGAGAAATGTTTCAATTAACAGGGAATATTGCACTTGAGCTATACTATCTTCCTATAATGAATGATGAAGAGTATATGAAATTCTACAATTCAGCTGACAGGAACAATCCATTTGTTTCAAAAAATCTGGATAGCACTATATTGGATTTCATGACCAAGAAGGCTGATGTGAGTATGATGTTAAAACCTACTAGTTCTGATTTGCCAACAATGAATATTAATCTTTCAAATGGAAATAGTGAAAGTGCAGTTGTACTAGAAAGTGCAACTTATGAAAATTGTAAAATTTCCATAAGAGAGGAAGAGGAAAAATATTATATTAAGTATTCTATTGGAGATTTGAATTTTCCTCACTCTGGATACGAAATATTTACTCCAAACAGTGAAGATATGATTAAAATCGAGGTGAGTTCAACCAAGAGGAATTCAGATAAAGATAACAACGGGGTGAATGTAATCATTGAGAATGAAACCTCATTACCTGTTAAGGTTAAAGTAATAGGTGATGATCAGGAAAGACCTAGATTCTTATTAATAGATTCTGTAGGTAAGGTGGAATTAAAATAATGGGAGTGATATATATAAAAAAGAAAAAGGGGACATCTTTCTTAGAGATTATTATTGCATTATCCATTATTGGGATAATATCAGTTGCCGTATTTAACAATATATATTTTTCCTTAAAGGTTAATAAGGAGATTGATGGGAAACAGAATAGCAGCATATTAGCACAACATGTTTTTGAAGAGATAAAGAATATGGGGGATACTAGATTCAAAGAACTTGTTATGTCAATTGCAGAAACTAATAAATCAAAGGGAAATAATTCAGAGGATTCATTTCTTGGTAGCAAATTTGAAGAAATAAGGTCTGGGGACATAATAGATGAATTAGAGAAATATGGACAGAACATTGATTCTTCGAAAGTATTCAATAAAGAAAATACGGATCTCTTTGTTGTGATTTCATTTCCTAACTTAAAAACTGGTGAAGAAGAAAAAAAGAGTGATAATAAGCTAGTACCGGAATGGAAAACTATGAAAGAGTGTGAGGTTGGTATGGAAATAACTGAACATGGAGAAATAGAGTATGAAGTAATATTTTACTTAAAGGGTAAAGAATATACAAAATTTCAATGTTCAAAAGAGCAATTGTTCCCTAAGGTGAGTTTAGAGGGAAATGTGATAAAAATATATTCCCAAAAGAACAAAAAATTCGAAGAAGCAATTACAAAGGGAAATATGTTTATAAAAGATAATACAGGAGAAGACTTCTCGTATATATTAAGTAATAATGGATCCTTAGGGTTAAAACTATATGTTGAACACCAAACAGCTGGTAACATTGACTTTATAACATATGGAAATAAGATTAAAGTTTATAGTAATGATAGAGAGAAAACCCCTGATGGAGAAAATATAACTATTGACAGTTTATATGATTTCAATGTTGCAGTTTTTAGAGAACATGGAAATAACATCACTAAGATGATTGAATTAAAAGGACACAAGAAAATTAAGAGGTTCAAGATATGAGGAAGAAGAGAGGATCAATTCTAATATATGTGATGACAATATTCGCTGTTCTGATGATAATGGGTGCAACACTAACAACACTTACACTTCAGAGCATGAAGAATAGAAAATATTATTCAAACAGCAGGGTAAACTTATACTATAGTGAAAGTGGGATAGATGAAGCATATGGTGTAGCATCTGAATATGTGAAATTAGCTTCAAATTATGCGCATGATGAAACAAATAAAATAATTGAAGCTATGATAGAAGAAGATAAAGAAAAATTAGAAAAGATATTTCTCATGAGACAAGTTCCAGACTATGAGCAAAGAGTTGATGAAATTGAAGAGCAAATTGATAATATGATTAAATTAGAAAATATCAATCTTGTTTTATTTAATAAATATGGTGAATTGATTGAAGAATCACTGAAGACAAATCAAGATAATTATTTCAAGATATCCTATATAGATTTCTTTAATTTAAAAGATAAAGAGAATATCGACAAGATGATAGCTAGTATAGAAAATTATCAAGATCCTGCTGGTGATGATGATACACTTTCTCTGGAAGTTACTAATAAAGAAGTTATAAAGGAAAGTGTTATAACAAATGACGGATTCAATCTCAATGTTGTATCAACCTTCAATAATGAAGGGATAGAAAAGATTATCGCAGCTGATTTGAATTTTACAGTACCAAACTATGGATCGAAATTATCTTTTCCTACTAAATACAAGGTTTTTCCTGAATCACCTGTGTGGAATAAAGGGCTTGTGGTGAATGAGACTTTAAGTATTAGGAATGCTACACTTAATGTTAATGGAGATGCCTATGTTAATGGAGAAGATAAAGATGGTGTGTTTAACGGGAAAGATAAAGTAGCAATTCAAATGAATTCTCATAAGAGCAACCTTACTGTGAATAATGGAAAGGTTATTGCCTGTGAAGGTGTTAAGTTTGATTATAATTTTCAGACAATAAAATCAAATGGAGCTAAGGTAAATATAACAGGAGGAAATCTTTACACAAAGGGAGTACTTTTCAATAAAGGAGCACAAGGGGCTGATTTGTCTGTTAAACACTCAATATATGTTCTTGATGATTGCGAGATTAATGCTAAAAATTCTACATTAAATGTAGGGGTTCCAGATGTGGGTGGTTCATATTATGGTGTTTCTAGTGGAGAGGGTGCAGCAGATAATGAGGTAGATAATTCAAGTTCCATAATTATCAACTCAGAGGATCTGGGGGAAGATGGGAGCTCTGTAAATATAGAAGATAAAGTATATTTGGCAGGTACGTCCTATATCAAAGGATTGAAAAATCCAGTGACTACAGGGACTTATGATTACCAGACAGGAGAATCTATATCAATAAAGGGGAATTACAAAGCGTATTCAGGAAGCTTAAATGGAAGTTTAGAAATTGGAGATAAAGACTTAAAGTATGAACTTCAGAAAAATATGTTATCTCCATTGGTATTAGCAACTAATTATAATAAATATTCAAAATGGTTTACCATATACACTGAAGAGGGGAAAAATGAAATCTACCTAGGAATGGACAACCAGTTAAAAGAAAAATATGAAGGAGCTCTTTATAAGATAGACAAAGTTGGAGATAGAAAGTTTCGAATCGGCAATAAGGAATTGCTTATACCAGTTGAAATGGATTCCATTAAAGATTCTAATGAACTGAGTATTGAATTGGTTAATGGAAGTGGTGAAGTTATAGAAGTTATTAAGGTTCCTAAACTTCAAAATAATATCGAAGCATTTCTTTATATTGATGACTCACAGAATAAAAATGTTTTTGTAACTATAACTCCAAAAGGTAAAATGGAGGATTCTCTTAATGGAGCAAGTGCAGTTGTAGTAAAAGAGCAAACAAGTGAGGGGGTAATAAAAGAGCAAAGAGGTTCCTTTGATGAATTTATTGCGGTTTCTGAAGCAGTTGTGGGGCAAGACATATCTATAGATGTACATTGCGATGGGAGAGATCCTTTCAATACAAAAATCAATCTATTAAGTTATTCGACGTATTTTCAAAATTTCAATGTATATGATAAAAGCAAATACTTTAAGCAGTTCTATGATGAAAATAAGAATAAAATAGAGCAAGGAAACGGTATTACAATTAAACATATTAGTGATAGTATTTATACAGGTGCTATTATCTCAAATAAAAGTGCTTTTAGTACAAACTACGGCAAAGAAAATTATGATAATGATTATTTAGTTAGACAAAAGAAAGCAGAGCTTAAGGATAAAATTTATTACATGGACATGTTTGAAAACAAAAGTGATAATAACTATAATCAGGATATTGGCAAGTATGATATTCTGGGATATAAATCTTTGATTAACCCTCCAGAAAACGTTTTGGATTATGAAGTAACACCTCATAAATTATTAAAGATCGATCACAATGTAAAGCCTTTTAATAATGGTCTTTATATAAGCAAAGGCGCAGAAACTAAGACTGTTTTGACAGATAAGGGTCAGAGTGATAGCAGCTTAGATGGTGAGAGAGTTATGCTTAATAATAATTCATTTGGAATAATCATATGTGAAGGAGATGTTTATCTTGAAGGAGACTTTGAATTCACAGGAACGATTATAACACTTGGAGATTTGTATGTAGTAGATGGTTCAAATGTGAAAATTTATTATGATGATGCCTTAGTAAAGAGGGTTGTAGCAAGGAATTATGATACATTAAAAAATGTTTTTAAGAGCTTATCAGGGTATGAACTAGATAAAGTGAAGGTAGAAGTTTATGATAATAATACAGCAACTGTTACTCCGGAGCCTAATACTAGTGTGCCATTAACAATTGAGAAATGGGTTGTGGTAAAATGATGAAAAATAAAAAAGGATTTACATTGATGGAGGTAATGCTTGTAATGGCAATCTTCTCTATGGCCTCAGTTGTGATCTTTTCGGTTTTCATGAGTAATTATATGAGAATAGAAGCACAAGGTAGAGAAACATACCTACAGGAAGATATAGATAGAGGACTCACTCGACTTTCTAATAGACTAATGGGTACATGTGAAATCGTAGAAAATAGGGATATTGGTGTATCTGATACAGTGCTATTGAGTTTTAATTATTATTATAAAGATAATAAAGAACCATATGAGGGTGATCTTTATTTAGTAGAAAATGACGGATTATATACCTTGAAACTACACTCAAAAAGAGAAGTTGAAAGCAAAGTTGAAGAGCTCACAAATACATTTATGTCATATGTTAAAAATTTCAATATAAATTTCATTAATGAAAGTGGTGGAACAACTAGTCCTGCACAAGCATGTGCACTAGAGATTAACTATACTGTAACAACATCATATAAAAAGATTGTTAAGGAGAAGACTGGCAAGGTCATCATAAAGTTGAGGAACATAAACCCAAACCAAGAAGAGATAGGGGGTTAAACATGATAGAATTTTTTATATTTTTAATTGGAATCAGTATTGGAAGTTTCTTGAATGTTTGCATTTATAGAATTCCACAAGAAGAGAGCTTGATACCAAGTTCTCATTGTAAAGCATGTGGATATGGGCTTAAAGTTAAGGATTTAGTACCTATATTTAGCTATATGTTTTTAAAAGGGAAATGCAGGAGTTGTGGTAAGAAAATTAGTATGCAATATCCACTGATTGAATTTATAAATGGGACGCTGTATCTATTATTGTATATTAAATTTGGATTCACCTTAATTTTTGTAAAATATGCTGTCATAGGTTCAATTTTAATAGTTTTAGCACTAATAGACTATAATACACAATATGTTTATAGCATAGTTTCATGGAGTTCAATAATTGTGTCTGTGATATTTGTATTTATTCAATTTTTAAATAAAGAAGATGTATCAAGTTATATTATTGCAGCACTAATTGGGGTAATTGTCTTTGGAGGAATTAATTTATTTTCCAAAATTATATTTAAGAAACAGGGACTTGGCGGAGGTGACGTAGAAGTCATACTTTGCATGGCATTAACATTAGGACTTTCTAAATTCATATTGAGTTTTTTCCTATCAGTAACAATTGGCGCAATATTATCCATAATAGCCTTGGGTTTTAAGAAAATTAAACGAGGAGAGTATGTTCCGTTTGTACCGTTTTTGGCATTGGGAACATTTATAACAATGTTCTTTGGTGAAGAAATAATTAGAATATACATGGGATATATTATTCCATAAATAATAAGGCTTTAGAAATTGAAGATTTAATAAATCACCTTGTATTGGGTACTTGAATTGCACAGGTGAAGGTCAAGCTTTGAGAGAAAGAGCACTGGGGAATAAAATTTAAAAAGGAGGAGCGTTTATGCGAAAAAAAAGATTATTAAGTTTTCTTATGGTTCTTGTATTAATGTTAACACAAGTAGGTGTTTTGCCAGTTTTTGCTAATGAATTACCTAAAGCACCTATAAATCTTTTAAAAGCAGTTGAGAAGAATCAATTTTTAATAGATGAGGAGTTTACAATCAATTATAAGATTCAATCTCAACCAATACAAGCAGATAAAATACTTCCAGAATCCTATTTGAAGGATAAAGAAATCGTTTTAGTAATGGATACATCGGGAAGTATGAAAGAAGAAATAAGGTATAATCAAGAAAATGACCATCAATCTATATTTCAAGAGAAATATGCGACAAAAAATGTAAGTGTGAATTTGAGAGATAATCATAATGGTCAAGATATATATGATTACACAATACAATTTACTGAACCATCAGCAGGTGAAAATGTAGATACAAGATATTTAATCTTTTACTCAGAGAGAGAAATAGATGTAGTAGGAAATTGGATTAAAAATTTAAATTCAAGTAATTTAAAATATCTTTATAATGATTCAGATAGAGCATTAGGTATAAGTTCGGATAATTCTAAATACCGATCTCTTCCGGATTGGCTTAGTGATATTGAGGGATATTCTTTTAGTGGCAATAAATATTATAATGTATATGTAGCAACTATTAATGATTTAAATAATGGTAAAGTTATAGGTTTAACAAAAGCTAAAAATACAATTGGGAGAACAACAAATAAAAAACCAAAAATTGATGTCATGAAAGAGGTTGCTAAAAACTTTTTAGAAAAACTAAAAGATGATAATAATAGTGGTGTAAAAGTTGCTTTAGTTCCTTATGCAAGTTATGCACAAGATAATAATTTTAATAATAAAGACTTTGCAAAGTTATCAGATTTTACTCAATATAAAAGTTTAACAGATAAAATTGAAGCTTTGAGTGCTGATGGAGGAACTAATATTGGAGATGGATTAAGGAAAGCATTTTATAAATTCTCTGATTCTGATGAAGATACTCGTAGATATGTGATTTTAATGACTGATGGTGAACCTACTTTTCATAGTTTTATAAAAAAATGGAAATGGGAGGGTTCTGGCCGGCGTAGACATAAGAAATGGTATAAAGAATTATATTTTGGAGATGGAAGTTATCCAAATAATTATGATTATGAGGGTGGAGGTCATTATGCTACTGAAGACGATAAATTATATGCAAATAAGGCTGCTGAAGATTTAATATTAAAGGGTGGAAAAGAAATTGAATCTTTTATGATTGCATTTAGTAATGATGCAGACAAAAGTGAGTTAAAAAATATAGCAAATAGTGCTAATGGATATTACAAAGAAGCAGTTGATGGGAATGCATTAGATGAAGTATACCAAAAACTAGCTGAACAAATACAAAGTGATTTACCTATTCACGGCATAAATTTTCAAGAAACATTCCCTCAAGGAATTAATATAGTTGAGGTATCGGAGGGATTAGAATTTAATGGTCAGACTGTAACAGGAGATATAGGAAGTATTTCATATATCTTAAATGAAGAAAGTAATCAGTTTGAAGCTGAACCATTTGAATTTTTTATTAAGTTAAAAGGTACTGAAATAGGAGACTATAATTTAGGTGAAGAGAATACTGATAACATTACATCGTATATTGATTATAAAGATATTGATGGAACTGATGGGCATAAAGCTTTTCCAGGAGTAGATATATCAGTATATGAAAATAAACCACCAGAGATAACAGCGAGTTTATCACAACATGGTACTGATGAAGATAAATATAAATTATCATTAATAATTGATGAACCTTCAAAAATAGAAATTCTTAATAGTGATGGAGAGCGTCTTTGGTATAAGAATAAAACAGGAGAAAGTCCTAATAATTATCCTAAAACTTTTTCTGTACAGCTTGATAAAGCCGATTTAAAGGGTAATTTAATTAATATCAAAGCAGAGGATAAATCACGAAATAAAGCAGAAGAAACTGTTCCATTAATTAATCTGAAGCCCATAGAAATTCTTGGTTGGAACGAAAATGATAAAACCATAAAAGGGATATTAGATTTACAAACTGAATTAAACTCTACAATTACAAGTGTAAAAATTAATGGAGATATTGTTGCTGAAAATAGATTGTTAACTGAAGAAGGAACATATTCTCAAAGAGTGGATTTTAAAGAAGGAAGTAATTCAATAGATATTACTGTAGAGAATCAATTTAAGAATATTTCTACAGAAACAGTAATAAAGGTAATAGAAAAATATGCAATAGCACCTGAAGTGAATATCAAAGTTTCAGATGCATCAGGACTAAGAGATACATACGATGTATCTTCTCAAAATGAAGATAAAAGAGTAGATGAAATCTTAGATCCAAGTATCACACTTAAAGGAGATGCTTTTGCCAATATAAATGTGAAAGGAAAAGATGTTGACTTCTTCAAATATCAATTTTTAAATAGCTCGGAAACACCTTCACATATGCCTATAACTGGTTGGGAGAGTATAGACTTAAATGAAGAGACGGTAAATGAAGATGTTGTAACAGAAAAACGAGGATTCTTAAACCAAAGATCTTTTGATGTTAGCCATATGCCACTTTTAAATGATACAACAAAGTGGAGTGATTCTGAAGAAGTTTTCAAGGATCCTTTTGATGCTACAACTTATAAAGAGGCAATATATTCATCAAGTCCACAACAGTATGGTAAATTAGAAGATTACATAAAGAGTGATGGTACTAATGGGAAGAGATGGGTAACTAATTCTGTATTTATAGAAAAAATGTCTATAGGTGGACAATATAAAGAATCTTCAAAGTTTTGGGGATACATCAAAGTGGATGAAACTGGTGATTATAAGTTTGGTGCACATTCAGATGATGGTTGTAGAGGATATATAACTGTTAATGGAGAAACAAAAGCTTTTGTTGATATGTTTAAACCACAAGGGCGAAATAAGAATATTGGAACTACTAATAATGTATATAGCTTAGAAGAAGGTAAATATTATCCGATTTATTTAGAGTACTTCAACTGGGGAGGCAGCGCTGCTTTTGAAATAAAGTATTCTGATAACAATGGATCATCATGGAAAAGAGTACCTCAAAATTATTTCTATCCATCTAAAAATATAACACCTGGAGAATATGCTACTAGTATATTTACAGGAAGTAAAGGAGTTAAATTCCCATCTGAATCTGGTGATTATTACATTGCTTTTAGAACTGGTAAAGGAACTGATATTACTAGAGAAGGAATTTATGGTCCATTTACTGTTAATGGGAAAAGTACAATAAATGTATCGAAGGTTGTTAAGGGTGGAAATATAGTTAATGAAAAGAATAAATTTATCCTTGAATATACGATTAATCCAGCAGATATAGAACCTAGAAGTACTTTTAAAGAAAATGGTGAATTAAAGCAAAAAATATTCTTAAACAATGTACAACTGCAGGATGAATATCCTAATAGCATTGAAATTAAAACAGGACCTAATCAGAGTAATATAGTTAAGAATGGTCAAAAAATTACAGTGCAGATCAAGAAGATAGAATATAATTTAATTACAAAGAATGGACAAAAAATATATTCAGCAGAGCCAATAAAAATACAAGTTTATTTAAGTGCAAAAGAACTTGGAGATTATACTTTAAGTGAAACAGGTAAGTCAATTATTACATTTACAGATGTTAATGAAGCTAATAGACAAATTGAGTTTGAGCCAGTTAATATAACTGTAAAACATCAGCTTAGAGAAAATTTAAAGGTTTTAGAAGTACAACCAACTCTAAATTTTGAATTAGAACCATCTATGTTTACAAGTATTGCTAAAGAAGATGGAATTGATTTGACACAAATGTCAATGCCGCAGTTTATATCTGATATAGATAAAATAAATGGTAATTATGATGTGGTTTATATAGGAAGCAAAAATGGTTCGTATGCGCATATAGGAAGTAGACCAAATAAACTTCCATATAATAATTCAAAAGATAACGGAACAGATTCTTTAGAATACTACAGTGAAAATGATATTACCAATAGAAAAGCTGATGATTTAAAAGAGTTTGTAGATTCTGGACAACTTACAATTTTCTCAAACAGTGTGTTTGAAGATAATGAAACCAAACTACATTCTAATTTCAATTCTTATATTGGTAATAAAAGCAATTTTATAACTACAGATGATATTGTTGAAAAAATCAAATCAATAAGCAAACTATATGAAGACTGTAATAAAAGACCGATTTTGTCTATCACTGAGTCACCGATTGATTTTTTAGGGACTATAGATAATGATAGTACTACAACTTCAAACTTTTATGAAGACACTAAAAATATGAATTTTGTATTTGATATAAATAATATAAATGTAACAGGTAATAACGAAAATCTTATGAATGTAAGATTATATTTGGATAAAAACGGTGATGGATTCTTTAGAGAAGATGAAATTGTTGAGGAACATGAGTCAAAACCCAATAGAAGAGGATATGTACTTAATTATAGACTTGAAGAATATTTTACTGGAATGATGCCTTGGAAATTGGAAATAGAGGATATTAAAACAGGTTCTAAAGCTTATAAAACTGGATACCCAGCATATAAGGGTGATAAGTTGGAAGTTAGAGTATTACAATTAATTCCACCAAGAAATACTTTTGATATTAGTGATGATATGAAAGTTCCTTTATCTACAGATTATTACAACGTTGAAGTTACTACTTTAAGAACTGATGATTTTAATGATAATTATCCTAATAACATTGGTGATATAAAGACAGAATTGAACGGTAACTATGACATGATAATTTTAGGTTTTGATGATGGATTTGAGAATGGTGATTTAACAATTGAGGCTATAGAAGCGATTAAAGAATTTATTAAAACAGGTCAGAGTGTAATGTTTACCCATGATACTATGAGTTATCATGTAAATAATTATGGAGCTCAATGTGAAAATTTAACTGAACAATTTAGAGATATTATTGGTCAAAGCAGATATAATAATAATTCTATAAAAAATAATGATAGGATAAGTTATAATAATGATGAATTTTATTTAAATGAAATAGTCCATGATGCTTTACCAGACGCTACAAAAGCTTCTTATGGATTTACTAAAGGTATTTTAGATGTTAAAAATGGGATAACGCCAAGTCATCCACATATTAATAAAACTTATAAATTAAATGAAGGATTATTTACAAGATACCCTTATAATTTAGCAAATAATCCTCAGAAACAGCTTAATGTTGCAACAACACATGAACAATATTTTCAGCTTAATTTAGAAGATGAAGATGTTATTCCATGGTTTACATTAGATGGTGAAGGTTCCAATAGTTATATCTATGATAAATATGATGGAAGAAATAATTATTACACATATACTAAGGGGAATATAACTTATTCAGGAACTGGGCATGTTAACCCAGACGGAAATGGTTCAAAGAAAGATGAGCATGAAATGTTCATGAATACAATAATTAAAGCTTCAAGAAGTGCTAACCATGCTCCAACACTTGAAGTAACAAATCTTGAGGAAAATAAAAAAATATCTAAGTCTCAGGAAAAATTTGAATTTAGTTTTATCGCTAGAGATTTAGATGGGGATCCTTTAAGTGGTAAAGTTTATATCAATGGAAATTCAGTTATAAGCTATGATGAAGGTGATATTAAGAATGGTGAACAGGTAAATGTTGAAATTTATCAAGGTATTTTAGACGAATATGTAGGAGATAATAATGAGTTTACAATAAGAATAGTTGTGGAAGACCCAAAAGGAGCAATAGCAGAAGAAATATATCTTCTAAGGTATCTAAATAATCCTATATATATGACCATTGATGAAAAACGAGGATATTTAGTTGGAGAAACAGCATCATTTAAATTGAAGGTTATTGCAGATAGATTTAGTGATGATTTTAAAACAAAAACTAATAATATAGATTTTTCAATGGAATATGATAATGATGCGCTGAAAGTTGTTGGTGATAGTAACTGGGAAGAGTTAAGTAATATAACATTTAACCCTGATCCACAACCACAATTACAGAAAAAAACTTTCGAGTTCAAATTAGAACAAGAGGGTAATTACTCAGTGGAAAATATAATAACTTTTGATTATTCTAATATAAGTGTAGATAAGCAAGAAGTTGAATATAGTTATCCTATTAATGTGAGAAGTGGAATGATTGATATTGAAGTAGTTAATAGTGATGGTACAGCTTTTGAAAGTGTAAAAGTAGAAGTGGAAAAACCAGATGGAAGTATTAAAGATTATCATACTAACGATAAGAGAATTACTACATTAAGTAACCAGCTGCCAGGAAGCTATAAATTTACAATAAAAGATTTACCAGATAAGTATATGGTTAAAGGTGGAAATTTTAAAACTTTTGAATTGTCATATGGTAATAATATACAAAAAGCGAAATTTGAATTAATAGATAAAAGTAAAATTGGACTTGATTTAATATCGGAGAGTAAAAATGGATATTTAGTAGGAGACACTGCAGAGATTACTTTAACAGCAATTGCTCATAATGATGATGAAAATATAAGGACTCGTTTTAGAAATATTGAATACTGGATGTCTAGAGATATTAATGACGCTTTAGAATTGATTCCAAATGAAAGTTGGAATATAAGAGATATAGACGTCGATGGTAAAACAATAACTTATGATAATCCACCTAATAATAATCCACCATCTACAGTGTTAAGTTTTAAGGTGAATAATAAACCAGATGATGACAAACCAATAACTATAACTAATCATTTAAAATATGAATATTTGAGTGGTAATAGAGATGTTAGAAGTGATACACATGAAATTAGAGTTAGATCTGGTAAAATAAGAGTTGAAGTAGTAAATAGTGATAGTACAGTTAAAGTAACTGTTACCAGACCAGATGGAAGTACTGAAGATTATGAAACTGATGAAGATGGAATTATTACATTAAGTGATCAACCATCAGGAATATATACATTTACATTAAAGGATTTAGATGAAAATCTTATAGTTAAGGATGAAAATTTAAAAACTATAGATTTGAAATATGAGAAGTATGACCAAGTGGCTACATTTGAATTATTAAATAGTACCACAATAATAAACAATGGTATGTATATTAATAATAAATTTGTTGAAACTGATGAAGTTGTTACCGGATTCGATGCGCACTTAGCAGCTAAATTTAAGGTTCTCGATAAAGAACCAGAAATAAAATTAATTTTAGATAAAGAGTTCAGTATAGCTCAATTAAAATTATTCAAAGTTGATAATTCAGGAAATTTAACTGTTGATTATGGCAATATTGGCTTTGTAGAAATTAAAGGAGAAAGTATTGAAGGAAAGAAAACATTTGAAATTGTAATACCTGAATTGGCAGATGGTTATAATTCTTATCTTTTACAGTATACAGTATCTCAGAAAGCAGAAGTTGACGATGAGTTAGAGTACAATATCGATGTAAATGGTATAGAAGGAGACGAAGGTCAGTTAACGGTAGTAGCACTACCTATTTTAGACTAATTAAATATGATTAAATAAGTGAGGCACAGATGATTTACATCTGTGCCTCAGGTTGTTAAAAAGTTCAATCTCGGAGTCACAAATGTTCGTCTTTGTAACCGTTAAAAGGGAGTATCACTACCTATATAACACTGTAATCCAGCATGAGTAAATCGATTCTTGATATATAAAAGAGTTTCTTCAGATGTGGCTTCAAATGAACTATAGGAATAATCTTTTCCTATTCCATTCCATTTGCTTTCTCCCATTCGATGAAAGGGAAGTATATTTATCTCACTTAGAGAATTTTCTTTCATAAAATCAATAAGTGCTGAGATGTTTTCTTCCGTATCATTAAAGCCTTCAATTACAGGCATTCTGAGAATTAATTCACCAGACCAGTTTGAGTTAACAAGTGTTTTAATATTAGCTAGAATTAACTTATTTGAGACCCCTGTTTTATTAATATGTGATGCTTCGTTAAAATGCTTTACATCAATAAATGCAAAATCAATATATTCCATGATTGTCATGAAGATATCAGTACTAACTAATGCTGTTGTTTCAATGGCGGTGTGGATATACTCTTCGTTACACTTTTTTAGAACCTCTAGAAGAAATTCATGTTGCATTAATGGTTCTCCACCACTAAAGGTTACACCGCCCTCAGGTCCCCATGAATCTCTATCTCTCTGAAGTCTATCCATAAGAGCATCTACAGTATATTCATCACCAATAACATCTATAGCATCATTGTAACAGCTATCTGCACATTCAAAAGATGTACAATTAGAACAAAGTTCTTTATTAAATTTTAAGACACCATTGTCAATACTTATGGCACTTAAGTTACAGCTTTCTAAACAATTGCCACAAGATTTACATTTAAACTTTCTATACATAATCTCCTGAGAGGTTATCCAACTTTCTGGATTAGCACACCATTCGCATTTCAAAGGGCAGCCCTTTAAAAATACAGTTGTTCTTGAACCAGGGCCATCGTGAACAGAGAAACCCTGTATATCGAAAATATTACCCTTTAAATCCATAACAATTCTCCTAATATTTAAGGAGCGCTAAGCGCTCCTAAATTATTTTTCTTCATATGATGAACAAGTAACGGCATTAAGTTCACCGTATACCCAATCATTAACTTTTAAACCTACACATGTACCTATTCCATCTGTGCTCTCTTCAGTGAAGTTTTTGCAGAATTTACATTTTGCTTTCTTATCATAAGAAGCGCATGCATCACTGTCTATTTCAACAATATTTCCAGTGAGTCTGCAGATTCCTTTAGCAGCATCAATATTTGAAAAGTGTAAGCAATCATTATGTTTTATGTTCATATTTCTACACTCCTTCGTACTCAGTTCTAGCTATAACTTCATCTTGTATTGGTTTACCAATCTCACACCAGTATTGAGTGAATCCTGCAACTCTAACCATTAAATCTCTATAATTATCAGGTTTACTCTGAGCATCAATAAGTGTATTTGAGTCCAGGACGTTGTATTGAACATGGAAACCACCTTTTCTCATATAAGCTCTAGTAAGATCCAGTAAACTTCTTGTTCCTTTAGCACCAACTATTGCAGATGGATGAAGCTTAAGATTAAGTTGTGAATTTTGAGAGCGACTGTGATCCCAAACTGTTGCAGAATTAAAAATCGCATAAGGACCTTTTTTATCAGTTCCAGGGCATGCTGACATTGAACCATCAGAGAAAGTAGTACCTGATAATCTTCCATCAGCTGAAGCTAAAGTTGCAGCTCCCTGTGCTCCGTGAGTGGAAACAGAAATTTGACAAGGGTACATCTTCTTACCAAATAGAGATTCAACCTCTCTTGTCATATCGCAGAACCATTCTTCGTAATCTTTAAGAATACTATCAACATAAAAATCATCGTTTCCGTATTTTGGTGCATTGATGCAATCACTGTGGATTTTATCCCATTCAGTTATTCCATCTTCCTTGATTTGAGTAGCCATTGAATAGTTACCAGTCTCAAGTGCGTTTTTATATCCAAAGTTATTTAATATTGCATTTTTAAGCTCTTCTAATGTATATTTTTTATCATCATAAACAAGCTTTTTCATTGCTGCCAGCGAGTTAACCATTGTTATTGTTCCACAGCTCTCAACATTATAAGTTGCATTATATCTATAACCCATATTGCCGATATGTTGTCCTTTATCAAGGCAATCAGGTTTCATAAATGAGTTAACAACTGACATGTTATGTTTTCTCCAGATATCATGCTGAACATTATTTGTCTTAGCAAGAATATCTACAGCAACTTTGTAGTAATCACTAAAAGTTTCTACAAGTTCCTCATAGGTAGCTAGTTCTTTGTTATGAGGAGGGAAAACTTGTATATCAGTTCTCTTATCATATCCATTTGTAAGCACTAGTTCTAGTATCTTTGGATTTGATACGAAGTGGACACCAACACTTGTAGGTTGACCAGCACCACCAGGTACTGCGTATTTCTTATCATTAAGAGTAAGCTCTTTCCAGCAACAAGGAGAAGTCTCAAGACATCCGCCGATAGCTAAAGAACGAGCCTCTCTGATATCCATACCTTCTTCACCATATTGATCAAGTATGAAATCAATCCCAACCCTGTTGTTCATCCAAGCAGGGTATCCAGAACCAGTTTTTGTACACTCAGATGCTTTTAAAAGGAAACTTTCTGGAAGTTTCTCATCATAAAGTACTGAAAGTGTTGGTTGTGGAGTTTGACAAGAAACACCAGACTCAAGGATTATCTCTTCCAGTTCATTGCAAGCTGCTTGACCGTCTTTAGTTATTCCACCAAGAGTAAGGTTGTTGAATGTGTTACCAGAAAGAACCCCACCAACTACTCCAGTTGAAGCAAAACAATCAATTGCTGTTATTTTGATTCTATATAACTCCATAAGTTCAAGAACTTCTTCACGTGTTATTCTACCTTCTGCAATATCTTGTTCATACCAAGGATACAGAACTTGTCCTAATCTACCTATTGATAAACCAGATATAGCATCTTCATTAAGGACTGCTATATGAAGAGCATAGCTTAACTGTAATGCCTCCTTGAAGGTTCTTGGTTGATTATGTGTGATCCATTTAAGGTTTTCTGATATTTCAGTATATTCTTTTTTTAATGTTTCATTCTGAGTTTTATCGGCTAATTCTTCAGCGTGATTTGCGTAGTTACCTATCCAATTTTGTAAACCTTCAATAATATGTATTACTGCCTCATAAAAGTACAATCTTTCCATACCTAGTATGCCATCTCCATGAGCATTACCAGCCACAACAGATTTGCATTCAATGGCCATTTCTTTCAATTTATCAAAACCATATTGAAGAGGGTAGTAATAGTTTATAACTTCTCTTCCTTGTGGTAATGTGTAACCTGAATCAAACATGCAGATAAGAGTCTTCATTATATCTTCTTTCATCTGATAGTTAGGAACCATTTGTTCATATTTTCTTCCAAGATCCTCTACAGATTTGTTTGTCCATTCTTTGGCGATTTTAACTAGAACAGGAATCTCTTCTTTTCTCATTCCGAATTTTCCCGCAATAGAAACTACATTACCAAAGCTTTTTGTAACATTTCCGCCACCTTGTCCAAATTCACTTAACTCATCTGCACTAGCATTAGCTGCATTTTCAACCTCTTTAAATAGATCATCTTCTTTAGCAATAAAGAAACCTTCTGATAACCAAGGCATTGGAAAAGATCCTCTATAATTATAAGTTTTTTGCATTACAAGCTTCTCTCCTGGTAATATGTTTGGAGTTATTCTTGAAAATGCTTCCTTAAGAGCCATAGCTCTTCTTACTACTGTTACTTCACCGTCAAGCTCTTTCCACTTTCTATTATACCAATAAGGGAATTCCATATCGGTAGTTGAAAGAGTCATGTAATAAATATCTCTTAGACCTCTTGCTCTTTCAGAGGGAGTTTTGATATTACTCATGGTATCTCTCCTTTACAATTTAATGTAATAAACTGTTAGATAGTAAAAATTCTTTGTAAATAGGAATTTTTAGTCATACTCTATTTTTTATTATAGCATATTAGTAGTAGCTGTTTACCACCTAAGAAGAAATAAAATCTAAAAATTCAAATTATTTTTTTAAGCTGTTTAAAGTGAGAAAGTGAAATTTATGAAAAAGTATCCTATTTTGTAAATTATGAAAGTAAATATATCTTACTTATGGTCATATAGAGTAGAATATTATATAATAGATATGTTACAAAAATGTAACCAAAGTCACATTTCAAAAATATTATTATGAAATATGGAGAAAAAGTTATGAACAATGTCGATATTAATACTGCTGTATTAATTTTATTTTTTATAATTATTGTAGGATATATTGCTAGAAAAACTAATATAATTACTAGAGAGTTGAATAAAGGATTATCTGGTTTATTGGTGAATGTTACATTGCCACTATTGATAATCTCATCCTTTAATAGAGCATATGATTCAAAACTTATGGAGAATGGAACTAAAATTCTTATATACTCTTTCCTAATACATATATTTCTGTTTTTGTTGGGACAAGTTTTATATATTAGAAATGAAGAGAGCAAAAAGAAGGTTCTAATATTTTATACCACTTTTTCTAATACTGGGTTCATGGGTTTCCCGATATTGGGCAGTATATATGGTGATACAGGAGTTTTCTATGCTGCAATCTTTAATATTGCATTCAACCTTTTGGTTTGGACATTGGGTGTGAGTATATTTACAGGTGAGAGGGATTTAAAATCTATAAGAAAAGTGATTGTGAATCCATCGTTTATTGCTGTAATTATAGGTATTATAATATTTAGATTTTCAATTCCTCTTCCAGAATCAATCTGGGGGGCATTAGAGTTGGTTGGAGATACAACTACCCCATTATCTATGATTATAATAGGAGCTATGCTGGCTGAAATGAAAGTACATGAGATCTTTACAGATTTATCAATTTATTATGGAGCATTTATAAGATTGTTGGCTGCTCCAATAATTCTTTATTTTATAATGAGTGTTTTAGGAGTAGAAGAACAAGTTAGAAATATATGTATAATCTTAGTAGCTATGCCTGCAGCAGTTACCACTGCAATTATAGCCGAAAAATATGAGGGCAATGCACTTTATGCTTCACAAAGTATATTTATTACCAATTTAATTTGTTTATTAACAATACCATTAATAATATCTTTTTTAGGGGTTTAATATAAGTATAACTAAAAGGGAAAAATAATTATTAGGAGTTGATGAAGATGAAATTAAAGGATTTTTTATGGGCATTAGTCATTGTTTTATTTGGAGCGTTTTTAGCTGTTCCACAAACAAGGGCGATTTTTGAATCATTAACAGTAGAACATCCATATATATTGGGGTTCATTAAAGTATCGATACTTGCAACTATGGGGGAATTGCTAGCAACTAGAATTGCAAAAGGCGAGTTTATTAAACCAATAGGAGTGTTTTGGAAATTTATTGTCTGGGGAATATTTGGTTTAGCATTCACTGTGGTATTTAAAATTTTTGGTGCTGGGACAGTAGCAGCAACTGAGAAGGGATTACTTCCTGTTTGGGAAAATGGTGCCGTAAATAATGTTTCTCGTGCTTTCTTAACTAGTTTTTTTATGAATACCGCTTTTGCACCAACATTTATGGCTCTCCACAGAATACTGGATACCTTTATTGAGTTAGGGGAAGGTAAAATTAATAAAATCTTTAAAGTAAGATTATTTGATGTTTGTAAAGAAGTTGATTGGTATGGGTATATTAGTTTTGTTATATTAAAGACAATTCCTTTTTTCTGGATTCCGGCACATACAATAACATTTATGTTACCAGAACAGTATAGAGTTTTAATGGCAGCTGTGCTGTCTATTGCCTTAGGTGCAATACTTGCTTACTCAAAAAAAAGGAAATAATAAATCAAATGTAGAAGTTGTATATCAAGGAAGTTTTGAGAAGAAAGGATATATAAATATGTTTAGGAAAAGATATGTATATGTTGAAAAATTTTAGTATTATACTAACTGAAGCTAAAAATCCTTGGTGGGTATACCTTCTTATAATAGGAGCCATTGGGTTACCATTTAACCTTGTAAATATATACATTAAGATGAACAAGAAAAAGAAATAATAGGTATTTGAATGTGCCTTGGATTTGAGAGTATTAGGGGGAAGCTTGTGGGGAAACAACTGAAAGTTAGAAAAAACAGAAAATATACTATTATGATAATTCCCCGTCGGGGTGGGAAACTTAAAGAAATTAGCATTAGTGTAGTAGGAATCTGGTTGACATTAATAGTTTTTATTGGGATAATTTCTTATACTGCACTTGTTACTTATGTGAATAGAGTTTCTGCATATAAAAGTAGAAGTATAAAGCATAAGGTCTTAGAACAAGCAGAGAGAATAGAAGAACTAACGCAACAACTTTATGCACTTGAGAATGTGAATGAGGAGTTGCTTAGTGAGAATAAGGATTTAATAGAACAAAAGATTGAAATGAATTCAAAACTTGAAGAGATAACTGAAATGGAAAAAGCTCTTGCAGAAGCATTAGATGATAATGATTTGATGACAAAGTATTCAGAAATTGGTGAATATGCATTTGCTGATTATAGAAAAACTTTTGGTGAGAAAATAAACGCCACGGTTGAACTTGTAGAGAAGGTAAAACTCCAATCTAAACTTCTAAGACGAATTCCAAATAGATTACCAGCAGAAGGTAGTATTACTAGCTATTTCGGAAGAAGAACTCATCCAGTTACAGGGGAATTAGGAAAGTTTCATAAGGGGATAGATATCGCTAATTACACAGGAGCTCCAATATATGCAACAGCAGATGGTGTAGTGAAATTTGCTGGATATCACAGTGGTTTTGGGAAATTGGTTATTATTGATCATCAGAATGGCTATGAAACATATTACGCCCACAACTCAAGTTTGCAAGTAAATCAAGGAGAATATGTTACAAGAGGTTCTCAGATTGCGAAGATGGGTAGCACTGGTTTATCTACAGGAACACATAGTCATTTTGAAATAAGGTATTTTGGTACGTCTGTCAATCCATTAAAAATAATAAATGATTAAAAGGGGGATATAAATGTTTAGTAACAAAAAAAATGCAAGTACTACTTATCAGAGTGATAAGTTTGACACAATAATTGCTAATAATACTTCAATGTCTGGAAACATTAATGCTGAGGGTAATGTTAGAATCGATGGTTCTTATAAAGGTGATATTGAATCTCATGGTGAAGTAATAGTGGGAGACAACGGATTTATTAAGGGAAACATAAAAGCTCAATCAATTTGTGTATCAGGTAAGGTAGAAGGAAATATTGAATGTGATGGACTATTAGAGATTTATAGCCATGGAGTAGTAGATGGAGATATTATAGTTAAGAGTCTCTCAGTAGTCGAGGGAGGACTTTTTAATGGTAAATCTAGTATGGGAGCTATGAATACAAATAGGGATGTTGAAGAAAAAAATGATAATAGTGGAATAGAAATTATGGAAGAGTAAATTAAAAGCACGCAATTGCGTGCTTTTCTTATTGTGTTATTGGTAAGAAGATTTCAGTTGGGCTCAATATATCAGGGGTTTCATAGGTAACATAGTCGCATATATAAAAGTCAAAAGATCTAACGCATAAGTTTGTAGTAGGTAACCATGTACTATAAATATAATCAAAGGTTTCTTTGCATTTGTAGGCTGAATCGTTATGAGTAAAGTTAGCATATTCACCTCTAGGGATTATTTTTCCCACCATGCCTTCAGGAATTTTTTCTAAGTTTTCAACTTCAAAAGCACAGAGATGAGTGAATTCTATTGAGCCATCATCGTTTTCAATGTAATCTTTGCTATAATCTTCATAAGCAACTATAAAATTAGGATTTATAATATTAGGTATGTCTTCTTTTTTAAGAAATAAGTCCTGCCATAACTCCCCTAGTCGACCATCTCCAGGTATATGCCTACCTTCAACACCTATTAAATACATTTCTTCTTTATGAACTAATTTTGGTATCATATCCAACACTCCTTCTATATTTGGTATTATTTTTTCAAATAAATCTACTCTAATGTTGTTTTGTCTGCATAGACGAGGTGATATACCAAACTCTTTTTTGAATGATCTACTAAAGGCTTCACTTGATTCGAATCCATAGTCAAAAGCCATATCTATAATTTTATCATTTGAGTCTAAAAGTCTCTGTACTGATTTAGAAAGGCGCCTTTTCCTAATATAAGTAGCAACTGAGAATTTAATTATTGCGGAGAATATCCTATGGTAATGGAACTTTGAAAATCCTGCTCTAGCAGCAATATCTTCTGGAGTGAGATTACTAGTAATATTCTCTTCAATATAGGTAATAGAATCATTGATTGTTTTTAAGTAGTCCATGTTATCCCTCCAACAGTAAGTGATTTATAAATAAATTATAATATAGAAGCATAGATGAAAAATGATAATTATTGCTAATTTCATTATAAAACATCCATATAGTAACAACAAGATTTATACATAGAAATAAGACCCCTACATTTAATAAAGTAGAGGCCTTAAAAGGAGAAGAATACTATGAGTTTTTATCTCTTCAAATTTTTTCTTGAAGGAACAAGTTCCTGCTCTTTATAACCAGTCTTTGAAGTCATACTATTCTCTGATTGATGCTGTCTAGCAGTATTTTGAAGTTCACTTTGTGGTGTATTCATTTTCTCTTGTTTTTTATTCATGAGTAGTCTCCTTATAAGAAATTTGGATCTCTATTAGTATTTGATTATAAGGAAAATAAATTCAAGGAAAACAATGTTAACTTACTTTCAATGATCTTATATGCTCATCTAAAAGTCTTTTATTCATATCATATACATGTTCTGGTTTTCTTGTATAAGCATCTTCGTTAATGAAATTTAATGAGAATATATAAGAGTCTTTGAGTACTATTTTTAATCCCAGGTTTCTAACATAGATAAAGTTTTTTTCGGTTAATTCTGTATTTACATCCTCAAATTTAGAGATTTTTTTAATATCTTTAAGATTAAATTCCTTTAAAATCTGAAGAGCTTTTTTATTTTTTTTACAAAGAAGAGCTTTCTTGTTATGTTTATCAATATATAGAGAATGCTCCATTTTCCCTTTTTCATTTATACTTACAAGATTTTCTGTTATTTTAAAATTATCAGGTAATACCGAAAGCTCTTTAGGTGGAAAATAAATGTTCAAAAATGCCCTTAGTATGACAACAAGGACAAAGACACCTAGAAGAATTAAGAGCAACAACATACTAATCACCTCTCTCATTATTATGTATATAAGCCATATTTATACAAATAAATCAGGAATCAAAGAATGATTCCTGACAATTTTTATATAATTTTATATTATACTGAAACTGATTCTTCTTGAGGAGCTTTTTCTAATTTTTTGATACCAATTCCTGTAAAACCATAGAAGACAGCTATTATTGGACATAAAATGTTCAAGAATGCGTAAATAGCGAATCCATCAGGTCCCCAAGGGCCAACACCTAGGAATTTGGTCATTGTAGCACCACATGTATTCCACGGAATAAATGGTGAAGTAACAGTACCTGAATCTTCAAGTGTTCTAGAAAGGTTTCTTGGATCAAGTCCTTTCTCAATGTAAACATCTTTATACATTCTTCCTGGAAGAACGATTGAAAGATATTGGTCACCTGTTAAAAGGTTAGTTACGATACAAGTAATAACAGTTGTAAGGATAATAGAACCTGTGCTCTTAGCAAATTTCATAAGACTCATTGCTATAGTTTCAAGTTGTTTAGTTTTTTCCATTACACCACCGAAACACATAGCACAAATTATCAATGATACAGTCCACAACATACTGTCGAGACCACCACGCGTCAATAGATTATCAAGTGCTTCAATACCTGTACTAGATGCATATCCATAGTGAGCAGCACCAATAATTTCTGACATTCCAGCACCTTGGAACAACCATGCAAATAATCCACCAAGTATAACACCGCCAATAAGTCCAGGTATAGCAGGAACTTTCATAACAACGATTGCTATAACCAAGATAGGTGGTATGAATAAAAGTAAGTTAATGTTAAAGTTTGCTTGTAATCCATTCAATAATTCATTAACTTGAACAGCGTCAATTTGTTTTCCTGCAAATTTAATACCAAGAATTGCATAAATAACCAATGATATTAATAGTGCAGGACCAGTAGTCCATATCATATGTTTAATGTGTGTGAAAAGATCGGTACCTGCCATAGCAGGCGCTAAGTTTGTAGTGTCTGATAAAGGTGACATCTTGTCCCCAAAATATGCCCCAGATATTATTGCACCAGCAGTCATTCCTAGAGGAATTCCTAATCCAGTTCCTACACCAATAAGTGCAATACCTACAGTACCAGCAGTAGTCCATGAACTACCAGTTGCAATTGAAACAACGGCACAGATTAAACAAGTTGCAACTAAGAATATACTAGGTGTTATAATTTTCAAACCGTAGAATATCATAGTTGGAACAACACCAGCAAGAATCCAAGTTCCTATGATTGCACCAATAATCATTAAAATCAAACAAGCTTGCATGGCTAATTTAATAGTATCAATAATTCCTTCTTCAATTTCTTTCCATGTATAACCTGCTATTAAGCCTATAATTGAAGCAAATATAGCTCCAGCAATAAGTGCCATGTGAGGATCCCCGCCCCAAAACTTAAGTGTGCAAATTAGAAATACAACTAAGAAAGTTAAGCTAAGTAAAGATAACCCCAAACTCATTTTTTTTACTTTACCAGTAGTCAAAATAAATTCCCCCTTTATTGTTTATATATCTATTATAATACAAAATATTCAGACAATTCAATAAGTATTCGAAAATAATCATAAATATCCATTAAAAGATGCATGAAAAATTAACCTTACTTTCAAAAAACATGCCACAAAAGGATGAATTTGAGTGACTAATATATTGTGGTATAATATTATTCGCAAGAAAATTGAAGTGTGGAGGTAAAATTATGCCTTTAGCAGATAGAATAAGGCCATATAGTATAGATGAGTTTTACGGACAGGAACATCTAATGGGTAAGAATAAGGTGTTAAGAAGAATAATGGAATCTGGAAATATACCTAATATGATTTTTTATGGACCGCCAGGAGTAGGGAAAACAACAGTTGCAAATATTATTGCTGAGAAGTCTCAAAAGAAAATATATAAACTAAATGCATCAAATTGTTCTACAAAAGATATTGAAAAAGTTGTGAAAGAATTAAATAGTTTTATGGGATATAAAGGTGTGATTTTATATTTAGATGAGATTCAGAATTTCAATAAAAAACAACAACAGTCTCTTTTAGAGTATATAGAGGATGGAAGAATAACATTAATTTCAAGTACTACTGAAAATCCATATTTTTCGATTTATAAGGCGATATTGAGCAGAAGTATTATATTTGAATTTAAACCATTACAAAAAGAAGATATTATAAATGGTCTTAATAGAGCAGTTAATTTGATAAAAAATGAAGATGAAAAATTTGATGTAACAGAAGAAGCATTAAATTATATAAGTGAAATTTCTAGTGGAGATATGAGAAAGTCCCTGAATATTTTAGAAACCAGTTACAATTTTAAAGGAAGAGGAAACGTGGTTGAACCTGAAGATGTAGAGGCTTTATATCAGAGTAATATGAGATTTGACCCATCAGGCGATGAACATTATAATATTTTAAGTTTTCTTCAGAAAAGCATAAGGGGTAGTGATGAAAATGCTGCCATTCATGCCCTTGCCAGATTGGTAAAGGGGGGAGATCTTACATCAATATGCAGAAGATTATTAGTGATAGCAGCTGAAGATATTGGAATGGCTCATCCACAAGCAATTTCAGTTGTTCATTCATGTACAAGTGCAGCAAAAGAGGTGGGATTTCCAGAGGCGAGGATAATATTAGCACAGGCGGTTATTTATCTTGCAACACTGCCAAAATCAAATAGTGCATATTTAGCTATAGATTCGGCAATTAATGATTTGAATACTAAGGATTGTGGTGATATTCCGGTGTACTTGAAAGATTCTCATTATGGAGGGGCAAAAAAGCTAGGAGTTAAAGGGTATAAATATCCTCATAATTATGAAAATCATTATGTTAAACAGCAATATTTACCAGATGATATTAAAGATACAAGATATTATATGTCACAGAATAATAAGTATGAAAATGCCCTTAAAACTTATTGGGATAAGGTGAAAAAATAATGAGTGAAATAATCAATATAAAATGTTGACAAGAATACTCGGATTTGCTATTATTGTTATGATAATTAAAACAGAGTAAAACACTCAGGATTAGAGGAGTGATTTAATGAAACTTTCAACAAAAGGAAGATATGGAGTTAAAGCTATGGTGGATTTAGCAATCCATTATGGTGAAAATCCAAAATCTATAAAAAGTATTAGTGAGAGTCAAAATATATCTGAATGTTACTTAGAGCAATTATTCTCAAGTCTGAGAAAAGCTGGTCTTATAAAGAGTATCAGGGGCGCAGGTGGAGGATATATTCTAAATGATAAACCAGAAAATATCACCATACATAAGGTGCTAGATGTTCTAGAAGGTCCGATTGAAATATCAACATGTCTTGATAGTAGTTCTTGTAACAACATTGAATGTTGCGCAACAAGAGTTGTTTGGAAAAAGATAAAGGATAGTATAGATGATGTTACTAAAGCTATAACATTGCAAGATATAGTTAATGACTATAAGAAGATGAGTAATAAGGAGTGATATACATGGAAAAAAGAAATATATATATGGATCATGCTGCAACTACTTACGTTAAGCCCGAAGTATTAGAAGAGATGATACCATACTTTACAGAGAATTTTGGCAATCCTTCTTCAATATACTCTCAAGCAAGAGTAACTAACATGGCAATAGATGAGAGCAGGGGGAAAATCGCAAAGGCTATCAATGCTGACAGAAGAGAAATATTCATTACAGGTGGTGGATCAGAAGCTGATAACTGGGCAATAAAAGGATATGCTAATGCAAACAAACATAAAGGAAACCATATCATAACAACAACTATTGAGCATCATGCTATTCTACATGTATGTGAATATCTTGGAAAAAATGGATTTGAGATTACTTATCTTCCTGTAGATGAGAAGGGATTTATAAATATAGATGATTTAAGAAATGCAATAAAAGATACAACTATATTAGTGTCTATAATGTTTGCCAATAACGAAATTGGAACAATACAATCTGTTAAAGAAATCGGTGAGGTATGTAGAGAGAATAAAGTAGTATTCCATACAGATGCTGTTCAGGCAGTAGGACACATACCTGTAGATGTTCAGGAATTGAATATTGATATGCTTTCTATGGCGGCTCATAAATTTTATGGACCTAAAGGTGTAGGAGCTCTTTATGTGAGAAAAGGTATAAGATTAGAGAATCTTATACATGGTGGAGCACAGGAGAGGAATAAAAGAGCAGGTACTGAAAATATTCCAGGAATAATTGGGATGGCAAAAGCTCTTGAACTTGCAGTAGAAAATATGGAAGAGGAAAATAAAAAGCTTGTTATGTTAAGAAATAAGCTTATTGATGGGCTTTTAGAAAGAGTTCCACATAGTAGATTAAATGGACCATGTGGAGAGATGAGACTTCCGGGAAATGCTAATATTACTTTTGAGTTTATCGAAGGAGAATCAATTCTTCTAATGTTAGATGCAAAAGGAATTGCAGCGTCTAGTGGAAGTGCATGTACTTCAGGGTCATTGGATCCATCACATGTATTACTTGCTATTGGATTACCTCATGAGATAGCTCATGGATCATTAAGATTATCACTAGGTGAAAAAACTACTGAAGAAGAGATTGATTATGTATTAGAGGTTGTTCCACAGATTGTACAAAGATTAAGAGAAATGTCACCATTATGGGATAATTTTGCTAAGGGGGAGAAGTAATATGTTATATAGTGAAAAGGTTATGGATCATTTTACAAACCCAAGAAATGTTGGGGAAATTGCTGATGCAAATGGTATAGGGGAAGTTGGTAATGCAAAATGTGGAGATATAATGAGAATATATCTTAAAATACAGGATAATATAGTTAAAGATGCTAAGTTTAAAACATTTGGTTGTGGAAGCGCAATAGCATCATCAAGTATGGCAACAGAGTTAATCATAGGTAAATCAGTAGAAGATGCTTGGGAACTTTCAAATAAAGCAGTAGCTGAAGCATTAGATGGACTTCCACCTGTTAAAATGCACTGTTCTGTTTTAGCAGAAGAAGCTATTCATAAGGCAATCAATGATTATAGAGAAAAAGCTGGACTTGAGTTATGGGATTTTAAAGAGACTGACCATGATGAATTACATGATCAGGTTCATGGAGACGAATAGAAATAGGTGATTTTATGAAAAAGAAAGTAGTAATAGGTATGAGTGGTGGAGTCGATAGCTCTGTGGCTGCATATCTTTTAAAAGAAGCAGGGTATGATGTAATCGGAATAATGTTAAAACAGGTTCCAGATGATGAAGAATATGGAGATGACTATGGCGGATGTTGTTCATTATCAGCAACAGAGGATGCTAGACGAGTTGCAAATAAACTAGATATTCCATTCTATGTGTTGAATTTTAAGAGGATTTTTGAAGAGAGGGTAATTGAACCTTTTATTGAGGAATATTGCAGTGGTAGAACACCTAATCCTTGTGTTATGTGTAATTCAAAGGTGAGATTTAGTGAGTTTTTGAACAAAGCTCAAACCTTTGGAGCTGAGTATTTAGCAACTGGACACTATGCAAGAGTAGAAAAAGTTGGAGATAGATATTTACTTAAGAAGCCATTAGATGTAAAAAAAGATCAAACTTATATGCTATACACTCTTAAACAGGAACAGTTAAGTCATATTATAATGCCAAATGCTAAATATACTAAACCAGAAATAAGAGAAATAGCTGAAAAGATTGGATTAGATGTTTCACAAAAAAAAGACAGCTTTGAAATTTGCTTTATTCCAGACAATGAACATGGAAGATTTATAGAGAGAAAAACTGAAGGTAGAGTGAAAGTAGGAAATTTTGTTGATGAAAATGGTAAAGTGCTTGGTAAGCATAAGGGAATAGCCTATTATACTATTGGTCAACGAAAGGGTCTTGGATTATCACTTGGGAAACCAGGTTTTGTAATTGATATTAATCCTGAGAAAAATGAGGTTGTTATTGGAGATCAGGAAGAAATTTTTAAGGATACATTAATAGCTAAAGAGCTTAACTTTATTCCTTTTGATGAATTAAAAGAAGAGAAGAAAGTTGCTGCGAAAATTCGTTATGCTGCAAAAGAAGAACCAGCAACACTAATACCAATGGACAATGGAAATGTGAAAGTAGTTTTTGATGAAAAGGTCAGAGCGATAACTGCAGGTCAGTCTGTTGTGTTTTATGATGGCGATATTGTTGTTGGCGGAGGAGTCATTGATAAAGTCCTTTAATTAATGGAAAATGGATAATTGAGAATGTAGAAGGAAGGAAGCTTCTGCCCTATTGGGCAGAAGCTTTTTATTTTGTTATTATTTAAATAACAAGGCTGTGTTTTATAAATATTTAATTTAAATTATAATAAATAATCTATCGTTTTCTACTATTTTTGAATTGTATTATTGATATTATTTCTTTTATTTTTAATTATTAAAAAAATCTTTAAAATCCCTGTACATATTAAAATCATTGGTGCTGCAAATAATATATGTGCTACACCAGGCAAAAAAATCAAGAAACTTCTCCAAGCAATTAGATATTTTGAAATTAATTGATAATATATTACTGGTAATACTATATAGAATATTACCTGTGCCAATATACTATATTTAAAATCCTTAAAATTTCTATAATTCTCAGTCATTTTATTATACCATTTGGGTAATCTAATAAATCCTAGTACACAAAATACTACTATTACAAAAAGTATTATGTTAATTGGTAAGTACTTTTTAGTTAAACTCACTTCAGTTTCAGTTACCTCTTTGTCTAAGATAATATTTCTTATTCCGTTTGATATATCGTCATACCATGCTTCACGTTGAATATATTGATAAGTAAGGTCATTTGCATTAATTAATATAACTAATCCCCATTCACCTTGTCCGAAAATCTTCATATTTGAATTAAAGTTTTGTGTATCACCTCCATGCAGGATTTCACCTTTATAAATCATCAATCCAAATCCATAGTTTTTTGCTACATTTGAACGTTGTTTCATAGCCAGTATTGATTTACTAGATAAAATAGACTTGTCCTTATATTCCCCATTATTCATAAGAGCAATTAAAAAATTACTCATGTCTTTACTGCTTGAAATTAGAACTCCCTTGGGTATATCATATTGATTATATGGTGGATTAGTAGGAAACATATATCCAAAGAATGGCTGATATCCTCTAGTTAATCCATTCTCTTTAGCTTTCGACAATGATGTAAAGCTATGTTCCATTTCTAAAGGCTCAAATATATTTTGTTCTATATATTCTTCATAAGATATGCCTGTAACAGACTGAATAACTTGGCCAAGAATAATGTAACCTAAATTTGAATACTGAAATTTCAAACCTACAGGATTAATAATTTCTGTATTATTTTGTTTACGAACAAATTCTTCTATTGTCAAATCATCTTTACTTAATCGCAACTCAACAGGAGCCTCTCTAGGCAATCCACTTGTATGATTTAAAAGTTGTCTAATTGTAATTTTCTTAGATAATTCAGAATCAGAAAGAGTAAACCATGGAATATATTTTTGTACAGGTGAATTTAATTCTATCTTTCCTTCCTCAACTAACTGCATGATGGCCATGGCTGTAAATGTTTTACTTACAGAGCCAAGGATAAACGGAGTATTTTCATCAATGATTCTTTCATTATTATCAGCTTTACCATAACTTTTTAGAAAGACAACCTCATCTTTATTTACTATTCCAACTGAACATCCTGGAATATTTAGTTTTTCCATTTCACTCTTAATATACTTATCAATCTTATTAAAATTAACCTCATTATTATTGTCTTGTGCCGTAAATATTATAGGACTATTGATAGTAAATATAATTATAATAATTGTAACAAAAAATTTAATTACTCTATTCTTATACATTAAGCAACCCCTTCCAATTCCTTTAATTTTAGTTTGTATTACATACCGATTAATGACATACTATCTACAATTCCAGCTTAAAATATTAGCTGCTTATGACACACTTCAAATATGTTATGAATTAATTGCTTTATGATTAGCGCGTGTATACTGCATCATAGCTAACACTTATGTGTAAATACATTTGAAGTAGCTCTCTTTTTTTAAATACCGCTGAAAACATTTTATGTATTCTAAACCTTATTATACCATTAAATGTCTGATATTTTTCAACATCTTTTTAAAAAAGACCAGCTAGTAAAGTATATATTTATAAAAACATACCACTCCCTTATCCCATAGTGGTATGTAGATATTTTTAGTTTTTCTATATTTTAATAGATTTATATTCAATTTCTTTCACTTTCATTAATAAGACTCATGCTTAAAGATAATAATAAATAAAAGTGAGTGAAAAATAAAAAGTGGTGAGTAGATATGTATAGAAAATATGATTTTATGTCAATGGAAATTTATAATTTAAAAGGTAAGAGACTTGGAACAGTGAATGATATATGTTTTAATTTCAGTAAAAATACTGTAGTAGGGTTTACAGTGGAAAGTGCTATTCCCTTTAAGAAAAATGGATTTATTCACAAGAACGATGTAATCTATTTCAATGACAATATGATTGCAAAGGACTTTGGGGTGATAGAGGGTATTCCATTAAAAAATATATTGAATATGGATGTTTATAATCTTGATGGACACATAGTAGGAATTGTTAGTGACGTTATAATTGATAAAGAATTGAGGTTAGTAGGACTGGTACTTAGCGGTGGATTATTAAAAGATATTTTTCAAGGTAGAAGAATTATTTCTGTTAAGCGGATAATATTAGGCGAAGAAAATATTATTTATTATGGAAAAGAACGGATTATGTTTCGGAATCTTGTGCATATATAAGGAGGGGATGATAGATTGAGATTTAGCAAAGATAATTTAAGAAGAATAATAGCAGTTTTTATTATAGTTATAGCAATTATACTATCAATTATTATACCTCCTATAAGAGAAATTGTAGAACTTATTTTTTTAAGTTTTATACTTTCATACGCCTTGAAACCAATACATAATATTATAGTTGAGAAAGGAATAAATAGAACTTTTAGCGCAGCTATAATTATATTCTCATTTATAATGATATTTATATCTGCACTTTTATTAGTGATACCTAGAATCATAAGTGAAGGGAGTAATATACTTGAATTTGTTCAAGGGATTGGGGACTTTATAAATAATTTTTCATTTAGGATTAAGATATTAGAAGATCTTAAACTCATGGATAACATAATGGAAAAGGGGAGTGAGTTTATTGAGGTAATTGTAAATAATTTGATCGAGAACAGTATGGAAGGGGTTAAATCATTTAAAGAGAACATTGTAAAATCATTAGGAATACCTATTATTGCATTCTTTTTCTTGAGTGAAGGTGACAAACTAGGAAATAAACTTCTTGTGTTATTTTCATATAAGCGTAGAAGAATAATTTCAAACATTTTAAGAGACATAGATAGAGTGTTAACAAAATATATATTTAGTGAAATGATACTTAGTATTATAATAGCGCTTTCGACTTACATAATATTAAAGGTATATGGTGTAGAGTTTCCATTGTTATTATCTTTAATGAATGGAATTTTGAATGTGATTCCGTACATTGGAGCTCCTGTTGGAGGTATAATTGTAATCTTAGTGGCGATTGTTAATGGGAATGCATCATGGATGTACATAATTGTTTGGATGCTGGTTAGTCAGGCTATTGAAAGTAATATAATAAGTCCAATGATTATTGGGGAGAGTGTGAATATGCATCCAGTAATGATAATTGCTCTTTTGATATTAGGGGGGGAAATTGGTGGGTTCATAGGTATGGTACTAGCAATTCCAGCTGGAGTAATTATAAAGGTGCTATATATTGATATTAATCATTTCCTTTTTAGTAAATAATACAATGTTAAATGGTATAAGTCACGGGAGGAAGGCATTGACAGAAGTTAGTTTTTTTCATATAATCATCTTAAGTTGGATAGTTATGATTTTATTCTACTTTTATTTCTAAGAAATAAAAGTTTTTTATTATACGATAATAATTATGAAATTAATTAGGCGTATGAAAATAAACTAGTATGCTAAGTGGCTATTTATTTGAATATGCCTTAAGTTTAAATAAAGAAGGGTTTATAATTGAACGGAGGAGATTTACGATGAGAAAAATGGGATTAAATGAGATCAGAGATTCTTATTTAAAATATTTTGAAAGTAAGGGTCACTATAAATTAGCAAGTGCTCCTGTAGTACCAAAGAATGATAAAAGTTTATTGCTTATAAATGCTGGTATGGCACCATTAAAGCCATATTTCACTGGATTGGCAGTTCCTCCAAGTAAGAGGGTGGCTTCATGTCAGAAATGTGTAAGAACAGGAGATATTGATTCAGTTGGATTAACTTCAAGACATTGTACGTTTTTCGAAATGTTAGGAAACTTTTCTTTTGGAGATTATTTTAAAGAAGAGATAATTCCATGGGCTTGGGAGTATATTACAAAGGTTTTAGAAATACCAAAGGAAAAATTATATGTAACTATTTATCTTGAAGATGATGAAGCTCATGATATTTGGGTAAATAAGACAGACGTTTCACCAGATAGAATATTCAGATTAGGTAAAAAAGATAACTTCTGGGAGCATGGAGTTGGTCCTTGTGGTCCGTGTACTGAAATCCATTTTGATGTGGGCGCTGGAGAAATTAAAACAAGTGAAGAATTTGAGAGAGCTAGTGATGAAGATAAAATAATTGAGTTCTGGAACCTTGTATTCACTCAGTTCAATAAAGATGAGGATGGATCATATAGTAATTTAGAAAATCCAAATATTGATACAGGTATGGGACTTGAGAGAATAGCAATGATAATGCAGGGAGCTAACTCAGTATTTGAAGTTGATACAATAAAAAATATATTAGATCCTATATGTAAAAAAGCTAATGTTGAATATGGAAAAGATGAAAAAAGTGATATTTCATTAAGAATAATAACTGATCATTTAAGAAGTATGACTATAATGATTTGTGATGAGGTTTTACCTTCAAATGAAGGTAGAGGATATGTTCTTAGAAGAATATTAAGAAGAGCAGCTAGACATGGTAGACTTCTTAACATTGAAGGGACATTCTTAAGTGAGTTATGTTCGATTGTCATAAAACAATTTACCGACATATATCCAGAATTAGTTAAGAAAGAAGCTTATATAAAGAAGGTTATAAAACTTGAAGAAGAGAGATTCGATGAAACTATTGATAGTGGAATTGAAATTCTAGAGGGTTATATTACACAGGTTAAAGAAAGTGGAAAAGATACTTTAAGTGGAGAGAGCGCATTTAAGCTTTATGACACTTATGGGTTCCCAGTTGAACTTACAATTGAGATTTGTGAGGAAAAGGGGATTAAGGTAGATAAAGAAGCTTTTAAATGTGAAATGCAAAAACAGAGAGAGAGAGCTAGAGCTGCAAGAGGCGAAGATACTTATATGGGAGCTGAAATAAAAGCAGTTGATAGCCTTGAAAATAGTATATTTACAGATTTCTTAGGATATGAAGAAATCACAGCAGAAGGTGAAGTAAAGGCAATTGTTAAAGATAACGAATTCGTTGATTCACTTGAAATTGGAGAAAAAGGAATAATAATTACTGATAAAACGCCTTTTTATGCTGAGATGGGTGGTCAAATAGGAGATGCAGGGTTCTTCAAGTCTGAAAAGGTTAAAGGAATAGTTGAAGATACTCAAAAGAATATTTCTGATAAAATTGTCCATTATATAAAGGTAGAAGAGGGAAGAGTATGTGTTGGTGATAAAATTGAATTATCAATTGAGTCACAAAGAAGAAGTAACGTATGTAAAAATCATACGGCTACACATATAATTCACTCAGCTTTAAGAAGTGTATTAGGTGGGCATGTTCATCAAAAGGGTTCTTATGTTAATGAGAATAGACTTAGATTTGACTTTACACATTTCGAAGGATTAACTAAAGAAGAACTAACAAAAGTTGAAAAGCTTGTAAATGAAGAAATAATGAGAGCTAATTCTGTAATAACTGAAGTAATGACACCTGCTGAAGCAAAGAAAAAAGATGCAATGGCATTATTTGATGATAAATATGGAGATTCAGTTAGAGTTGTATCTGTAGGAGAAATGAGTACAGAATTGTGTGGAGGAACTCATGTAAAGAATACTGGAGAGATTGGTCTTTTAAAGATTATATCTGAGAGTGGAATTGCTTCAGGGGTAAGAAGAATTGAGGCGGTTACAGGGGGAAAGGCATTACAGTACTTTGAAGAACGAATTAGCATCATAGATGAAATTACATCTATGGTTAAGTGCAATGAAAAAGATTTGTTAAATAAAATGGCTTCTATTTTAGGAGACTTAAAAGATAAAGAGAAAGAAATAAAAGAACTTAAGAGTAAATTATCAACAGGTGCTTCAGATGAACTTTTCAACAATGCAAAAGAAATTAATGGAGTAAAAGTAATCATTGGAGCAGTAAAAGATATCGATGGTGGAGCTTTAAGAGAATTAGTAGAAAAACTAAGAGATAAGCTGCAAAGTGGATTTGTTATTTTAGGAAGTGAAGCAAATGATAAAGCTATGTTTGCTGCAATGGCATCTAAAGATGTTTTACCAAAAGGGGTACATTGTGGTAAAATTATAAAAGAGGCAGCTTCAATCGCTGGAGGAGGCGGTGGAGGAAGACCAGATATGGCTCAAGCTGGTGGTAAGAATCCAGAAAAAATTCCTGAAGCACTTTTAAAGGTTGAAGAGATGCTTAAAGAAATGATAAAATAAAAATGATTTAAGTGGGGTGTTCGTGTGAATAACCAAAATACGATGCAATTTGATCCGATAAAGAATAAAGACGATTTTACAAAAGCTATTATCAATGAAGTATATAATGCACTTGTAGAGAAGGGATATAATCCAGTAAACCAACTTGTAGGATATTTTATTTCAGGAGATCCTACTTATATAACTAATCATAAAGGTGCTAGGACGCTTATTACAAAGCTAGAAAGAGATGAATTTTTAGAAGAGGTTTTAAAAGTTTACTTAAATATTAAATAAGCAAATGCCCTAAATGGGCATTTGCTTATATTACCAAAAGGAGAATGCTATGAGAGTATTAGGGTTAGATATAGGAGACAGAACTATTGGTATTGCTGTAAGTGATCCATTAGGGTTGACAGCTCAAGGTATAACAACAATTAGAAGAAAGAGCATTCAATATGATATGCAGGAACTAAAAAAAATAATTGATGAGTATTCTCCAACTGTATTAGTATGTGGATTACCAAAGAATATGAATGGTACAATTGGTGAACAAGGAGAAAAAGCTATTGAATTTAGCGAAAAACTTAAAGAAGAATTTAACATAGAAATTGAAATGTGGGATGAGAGATTAACATCTAAAGCAGCGAATAGGATAATGATTGAAGCAGACTTTTCAAGGAAAAAAAGAAAAGGATTAGTGGATAAAATAGCTGCAACGTACATACTGCAAGGATACCTAGATAAAATTAGATAAGGAGAGAGAAAATATGAATGAAGAAATTAATTATGTAACACTTCTTGATGAGGAAGGTACAGAAGTTGAATTTGAAGTAGTAACAAAGTTGGATATTGAAGAGGTTGAATATTTTATTGTAATTCCTAAAGATGAGGATGTAGAAGAAGCAATAGCATTAAAACTTGTATATAAAGATGGAGAAGAATTATTTGTTCCTGTAGAGGAAGAGAATGAATTAATGATGGTAAGTGAAGCATATGAAATTCTATTTGAAGAAGAGTAGAATGAAAATAAAACATAAATAATAATGATTATTATTTGACAAAGACCTAATGGGGCATTAAACTAATATTAAGAGTATTTGAGCGGATTAATAAAACAATCTAATATTTTAATGTTAAGCGGGAATAAAGAGAAGAGGAGGGAAAAACATGAGTGGAAATCTTAACAAGATAAATGAATTAAAGGAGAATTTAAAGAATAAAGGATATAAGTTGACTCCTCAGAGACGTGCTATCTTAAATAGTATTATGAATAGTGAGGATAGACATCTTACTGCTGAAGAAATATATGATTTAGTAAAGGTTGATTGCCCTGAGATTGGATTGGCTACTGTATATAGAACTGTACAGCTTCTAGAAGAATTAGGAGTTGTATCGAAGTTGGATTTAGATGACGGATGCAGTAGATATGAATTGGTTATGGAAGGGGAAGCGCATCAACATCATCATCTTATTTGTAACGGATGTGGTAAAGTAATTGAAGTAGAAGGCGATCTTTTAGATGAATTAGAAAAGAATATTGAGAAAAATTATAGCTTTAAAATATTAGATCACTCATTGAAGTTTTATGGAATTTGCGAAGAGTGTAAAAGAGAAAATGACTAAGTGAATAAGGAGGGATTCTTTTGAGAAAAGATAAAGAACAGATAAAGATAATCCCTCTGGGAGGCTTGAATGAGATCGGTAAAAACACAACGGCGATTGAATTTAAAAATGAAATAATCTTGATTGATTGTGGATTAAAATTCCCAGAGGACGATATGTTGGGAATAGACGTGGTAATTCCGGATATGAGTTATATATTTAAAAACAAAGATAAAGTTAAGGGGATATTCTTAACTCATGGTCATGAAGATCATATTGGTGCACTACCATATGTTTTAAAAGAAATGAATGTACCTGTTTATGGAACGAAATTAACTTTAGGTATATTAGAATCAAAATTAAAAGAACACGGTCTATTAGCTACAACAAAGCTGAGAACGGTTGAATCAAGGGATGTAGTTAAATTAGAGAATATGTCAGTTGAGTTTATTAGAACTATGCACAGTATAGCAGATGCTTCTGCTATAGCAGTTCATACACCAATGGGCGTATTGTTCCATAGCGGAGATTTTAAAATTGATTATACACCTATTCATGGATTACCTGCAGATTTAGCTAGGTTTGCTGAGTTAGGTAAAAAAGGTGTAATCTGCATGATGTGTGAAAGTACAAATGTAGAGAGAGCCGGGTATACAATGTCAGAAAAAATGGTTGGAGAAACATTCCAACGTTTATTGACAGATTGTGAAGAGAGAATTATTGTAGCAACATTTGCTTCAAATGTTCACAGAATAATTCAAATAATTGAAGCAGCAAGAAGAAATGATAGAAAAGTTGCTGTTTCTGGAAGAAGCATGGAGAACATTGTTGGTGTTGCTATTGAATTAGGATATATAGATGTAAGTGATGGTATTATTATAGCTATTGATGAAATTAATAAATATCCTAAAAATAGAATTGTAATAATTACAACTGGAAGCCAAGGAGAGCCAATGTCAGCATTGACTAGAATGGCTAGAGGTGATCATAAAAAACTTTCAATCAATAAAGGGGATATGGTTATTATTTCAGCTACTCCTATTCCTGGAAATGAAAAGCCAGTAACTAAAGTAATAAATCAGTTATTTAAAAAAGGTGCTGAAGTAATATATGAGAAACTAGCTGATATTCATGTGTCTGGGCACGCGTGTCAAGAAGAGTTGAAGCTTGTGCATTCACTAATAAAACCTAAGTTCTTTATTCCTGTACATGGTGAGTTTAGACATTTAAAACAACATGCAGAGTTAGCAAAAGGACTTGGTATGAACAATGAAGACGTTGTTATATGTAACAACGGAGATGTTATTGAGATATCAAGTGACGAAATTAAAAAGACAGGCACCGTGAATGCAGGACAAATATTTGTTGATGGATTAGGTGTTGGAGATGTAGGAAATATAGTTTTAAGAGATAGAAAGCATCTTTCTCAAGATGGTATTTTAACTGTTGTAGTTACAATGGAAAAAGATAGCGGAAAAATTATTGCAGGTCCAGATATAATTACAAGGGGATTTGTATATGTAAGAGAAAGTGAAGATCTTATTTTTGAAGCTAAGAAGAGAGTTAAGGCAGTGCTTAAACAATGTGAACAACAGAATGTTAAAGAGTGGGCTGTGCTTAAAAATACAATGAAAGAAAATCTGAGAGGGTATCTCTATGAGAAAACAAAGAGAAATCCAATGATATTACCTATAATTGTAGAAGTGTAAAAAAATAAAAGTGGCATTGAATCTATTTGATTCAATGCCACTTTCGTTTTAGTTGAGAGTTGGAAGTTTAAGAGAAATGTATAATGGATAATGATTGACATTTCTCTTCAAAAAAATTTAATCTTATTGTTTCTTTGGAAAAAAAGATTTATCATTTTTAACTATATGGAACATTGTAGTTCAAATACAATATTTTATCACTGATAAAATGAGTTTAACCCTTTTGGTCTTAAGAACAATATAATGTAGGTTCTGACCTTAGTAAGAAACATCCATCGTTGTCAACTGTCAATTGTCAACTGTCAAGTTTTTCTAAAGGTTTTTAAATTTTTATGTGCACGCAGCACGTGTCTTTTTTTATAAATCGGCATAAAAATTGTAATATAATGATTGACTTTTTACCTGAAGGAGACTAAAATAAGAGATAGTGCAAAATTGGATACTTTGGTGTCCATTTTTTTATAAAATCAAAACTTTAGGAGGAATAGCATGAGTAATTTTGTTAGAAACGATATTAGAAACATTGCTATTATAGCTCATGTTGACCATGGGAAAACAACACTTGTAGATGCTCTTTTGAGACAAAGTAACATTTTTAGAGAAAATGAAAAGATTGATGAGAGAGTTATGGATTCCAATGATCTTGAAAAAGAAAGAGGAATAACTATACTATCTAAAAATACTGCTATAGATTATAAAGGGATAAAAATCAACATTATAGATACACCAGGACATGCAGATTTTGGTGGAGAAGTAGAGCGAGTGCTAAAAATGGTTGACAGTGTACTGTTAGTTGTGGATGCTTATGAAGGAGTAATGCCACAAACAAAATTTGTTCTTAAGAAAGCTCTTGAGCTAAAATTAAGACCGATTGTTGTAATAAATAAAATTGATAGAAAAGATGCAAGACCAGAAGCGGTTCTTGATGAAATGTTTGACCTATTTGTTGAATTAGGTGCTGATGATGAGCAACTTGATTTTAAAGTAGTTTATGCTTCAGCAAAAGAAGGACACGCATCTTATGATTCTGAAGAGCTTAAGGATAACATGGAAGATCTTTTTGATGGTATAGTAAAGAATGTTAAAGCTCCAGAAGGTGAATTAGATGCACCATTACAATTATTGATTAGTTCAATTGACTACAATAATTACGTAGGTAAAATTGGTATTGGTAAAGTTGTTAGAGGAAAAATCGATAGAAATCAACAACTTGCACACATAAATAAAGAGAGCGAAATTAAGAGAGTAAAGGTATCAAACTTATACACATACGAAGGATTAGGAAAAGTTGAGACTTCTTCTGCTATGATTGGAGATATTGTTGCTGTAACAGGAATAGCTAACATCAATATAGGTGATACATTAGCAGATTTTGAAAATCCAGAAGCACTTCCATTTGTTAAAATTGATGATCCAACACTTGCAATGAATTTCTTGGTTAATGATTCACCATTTGCAGGGCAAGATGGAGATTATGTTACATCTAGACACTTAAGGGATAGACTTTATAGAGAGCTTGAAACAAATGTAAGTCTTAAGGTTGAAGACACTGACTCTGCTGATTGCTTTAAGGTAAGTGGAAGAGGGGAATTGCATTTATCAGTTTTAATCGAAACTATGAGAAGAGAAGGATATGAGTTCTCAGTTTCTAAGCCTTCTGTAATTTTCAAAGAAGAAAATGGTAAGAAACTAGAGCCAATGGAAAAGCTAGTAATAGATGTTCCAGAAGAATTCATGGGTGGAGTAATAGAACAACTAGGACCAAGAAAAGCAGAAATGGTAAATATGACATCTGCTGTTAATGGGTATACTAGAATTGAGTTCTTGGTTCCAGCTAGAGGGTTAATTGGATTTAGATCAGACTTCATGACATTTACAAAAGGTAACGGTATAATGAACAGTAGTCTTGAAGGATATGAACAATACAAAGGGGATATTCCTGAGAGAGCAAAAGGATCTATTGTTGCTTTTGAAAAAGGAACAGCTGTTGCTTATGGATTATTCAATGCTCAAGAAAGAGGAGTATTATTCATAGGAGCAGGAACAGATGTATACGAAGGAATGATAGTTGGTGAACAACCACGTCTAGGAGATATGGAAGTTAATGTTTGTAAAAAGAAACAACTTACAAACACTAGATCATCTGGAGCAGATGATTCATTGAAACTTGTTACGCCTAGAGATTTATCACTTGAAAAAAGTATTGAATTTATTGATTCTGATGAACTTGTGGAAGTAACGCCTAAAAACATTAGATTAAGAAAGAAGATTCTTGATTCTAATGCAAGAAAAAGAGTTAGAAACAGAAAGTAGGCTTTAGAAAAGAAATGGATAATTGATAATGAAGGATATTTCTCTCTGAGAAATGTAAATTATTTTGTTCCTTAGACAAGGATAGTTTACTCGTTTCATTATGGATAAAGTCTTGTATTTTAAACAAGATTTTATCTGAATATAAAATAAGTAGATTCTCCTGTTCTAAAGAATAATAAAATGTAGTTTTGCATAGCAAAACATCCATCATTATACATTCTCCATTATACATTATCCATTTATTTTAGTAGTATGGGGGAGATGAAATGAAGAAGTTTTTAGTTTTCATTGTTGTTTTGAGTGCCATCATTATTGGGGGATATCTTTACGGTATAAATTATTATAATGAGGCACTGAATCACCCCTTGACGGGAACAGATAATATTGAAATTTCTGTTAGTCAAGGGGATTCCTTTTATTCATTATTGGAAAGACTATATAATGAGAAGAAAGTAAAGAATCCTTTGGTTTTTAAATTGTATGTTAAGAAGAATAATGTAAAATGTGATATAAAACCAGGAGAGTATAAGGTTAATGTGGATGAGAATTTTGATGCATTGATTTCTAAACTTTCAAAAGGAACACAAAAAGATACCTATAGGATTACAATTATTGAGGGTATGAATATTGAACAGATTGCAGAAGTTTTTCAAAAAGCAGGAGTGTTTACTGAAGAAGAGTTTCTACAAGCTGTACAAGAATATGAATTGCCTGAGTATGTAATAGACTCTTCAGATGCAAACTATAGCTTAGAAGGATATTTATATCCAGAGACATATAACTTTTATGTGGATAGTAAACCCTCAGAGGTTATTGAAATTATGATAAATAGATTTGAGAAGACTATCGAAAGTATTGAAGAAGAATATAATACGAATATAGAAAACCTTCACGAAGTAATAATTTTAGCATCTATTGTAGAAAAAGAGGCTGTTAAAGATGAAGAAAGAGCTTTGATTTCTTCAGTGTACTCGAATAGGATAAAAATTGGTATGTTACTTCAATCATGTCCTACAGTGATATACTCTATTGGTAATGTATTCTATGAGAGGGACAAATTAATTGTGTTGAACAAGGATCTTAAAGTTGAATCGCCGTACAATACATACATGAATGAAGGCTTGCCGCCGGGACCTATTGGGGCTCCTAGAAAAGAGAGTATTGTAGCAGCATTGTATCCAGAAGATACAAATTATCTTTATTTTGTATCCCAAAACGATGGTACACATTTTTTTACTGATGATTACAATGATTTTCTCAGAGTTAAAGCTCAGACACAAGGAAATTAGGTGCATGAAAATAAATAACTAGTCAAAGATGCAAAGGATATTTTGCATCAGACGATGAGTTGGGTTCCACTGATAGTGGTTCTATCAGTGGGTTCTGACGAAGAAGTATTATGCAAAATAGACTCGCATATTGGCTAGTTATTTATTTGAATGTGCCTTCAATGGAGGGATCTCATGAGCGGAATAGCGCATGATTATATGGAAAAATATTTAAGAAATTTAATAGATGAAAATGAAGAACCTTTAAAGAGTATGGAAGAGTACAGTGGAGAAAATCATGTTCCTATTGTACAAAAAGAAGTTGCTAATTTCTTAAAGGTTATGGTTACAATTAAGAAACCTAAGAAAATATTAGAATTAGGAACAGCCATAGGATATTCATCTATACTTATGAGTAGAGAATTAAATAAACAGTGTGAAATTGTAACAATTGATAGAAATGATGAAATGGTTGAAATTGCTCAAGACAATATAAATAAACATGGATATGGTGAAAATATTACTATCATTCATGAAGAGTGTCTTGAAGCACTTGAAAAAATGGCTGAAACCCAGAAAGGTGAATATGATTTTATATTTATGGATGCCGGTAAAGGTCATTATAATCATTTTTTACCTTATTGTTTAGATCTTCTTAAGGATGATGGTATAATTATATCTGATAATGTTTTGTTCAGAGGAATGGTAGCATCAGACGATCTTGTTATAAGAAGAAAGATAACGATAGTAAAAAGAATGAGAAAATACTTGGAAATGATTTCAAAAGACAAGAATCTCTTAACGACAATTATTCCTATGGGTGATGGAATAGCGATAACCACAAGGAGGGATAGAAGTGTTTAAACCAGAAATACTTGCACCAGCTGGAAATCTTGATAAGCTAAAAACAGCAATTAATTTTGGAGCAGATGCTGTTTATCTAGGAGGGCATAAGCTTAATCTTAGAGCTTTTGCTAATAATTTTAATTATGAGCAGTTAAAAGAAGGTGTTGAATATGCCCATGTAAGAGGAAAGAGGGTATATGTAACATTAAATGCATTTCCTCATAATGAAGATTTTGAAGGGTTAGAGGAATACCTTAAGGAATTGGAAGAGTTGAATGTAGATGCTATTATAGTAGCAGATCCAGGAATATTTATGATTGCAAAGCAAACTGTGCCAAATATGGAATTACATTTGAGTACTCAGGCTAACACTGTTAACTATAAAACTTGTCAATACTGGTATAAGCAAGGTGTAAAGAGAATTGTATTAGCAAGAGAACTTACTATGGATGAAATTAAGGAGCTTAAGAAAAACTTACCTGAAGGTTGTGAAATTGAAGCTTTTGTTCATGGAGCAATGTGTATTTCTTATTCAGGTAGATGTTTGTTATCAAACTATATGGTTGGAAGAGATGCTAATCGAGGAGCATGTGCGCAACCTTGTAGATATAAGTATCATTTAATGGAAGAGAAAAGAAAAGAAGAATATTTCCCTGTTTACGAGGATGAAAGAGGTACATATATCATGAATTCAAAAGATATGTGTATGATTGAGCATATTCCAGCATTAGTTGAATCTGGAATAGATTCTTTAAAAATTGAGGGAAGAATGAAGAGTATTTTCTATGTAGCTTCAGTTGTAAAAGCTTATAGGGAAGCGCTAGATTCATATTTTGAAAATCCGGAGGGGTATGAATTTAACCCTAAATGGATGGATCTATTGATGAGACCTAGCCATAGAACATATCATACTGGATTTTATTTTGGTAAAGAAAATATGCAAGTTTATGATTCTTCTGCATATGAAAGAGGATACGACATTATAGGGATTGTAAGAAGCTATGAAAATGGAATTGTTACAATAGAGCAGCGAAACAAGATAGTTAACGGTGATTCCGCAGAAGTAATGAAACCTAAAGGTGATAATCTTCACGTTCATCTTAGAAATATGAAAGATGAGAACGGGAATGAGATAGAGTCTGCAAATAAACCTCAAATGATATTTACAGCTGAGGTTGATGGAATGATCGAAAAGAACGATATTATTGTAAAATGCAAGGGGGAAAAATAGATGGAGCGTCCCTTAATAATCGGGATAACTGGTGGTTCGGGTTCAGGGAAGAGTACTGTAACAAAAGAGATTTGTAACAAATTTAATGAGAATTTATCTATATTACAGATGGATTCTTATTATAAAGATCAAAGTCATTTAACTCCAGATGAAAGAGTGAAAACAAACTATGATCACCCAGATGCTTTTGATACAGAATTATTAGTTACTCACATAAAGAGTTTGGTTAATGGAGATGAGATAGAAAAACCAATTTACGATTTCACTATCCATAATAGAGTAGAAGAAACAATTAAGGTAGAATCAAAGAGTATAATAATTGTTGAAGGTATACTGGTTCTAGATGATGAGTTATTAAGGGAGCAGTTAGATATTAAGTTATATGTTGACACAGACCCTGATGTTAGATTTATCAGAAGATTAGTTAGGGATATTGAAGAAAGAGGCAGAAGTATGGAATCTGTTATTGAACAATATCTTAATGTTGTAAGACCGATGCATATGCAATTTATAGAACCAACAAAACGATATGCGGATATAATTATACCTGAAGGTGGATATAATAAAGTTGCAGTTGATTTGATAACTTCAAAAATAAAGCATAGTCTTCAAGAATAAAAAAAGAACATTTTTATGTTCTTTTTTTATTCTTTATGAAATTGAAAAAAATAAAGAAATTATCTCATGTAATCTTGCTTATATCAATAAGTTTTCCTAGGAAAATGCGTGAAACATGATTTTTGAGTTTACAGTAAAAATTATTATCAATTATTTTATTTCTTTCAAGAGTGAAAATGTTAGAGAAAAAATAAATAAAATACTATTTAAGATAAAAGTGAGAGAAAATTTTAATTTTATTATAAAAGCATTGCATAATTTCTGAAAAGTTACGATAATAAAAGAGGAATATATTTATTTTTAAATAAACATAAATAAGGTCACATTTCACTTGATATCATCATATTATAGTAATAAGCAGTGTTTTAGGAGGAAATATAGTGATATTTTTAAGTTACTTGATTGAACTTATTGGTGATATGACACTTTTAACAGCGTACATCACTGGGGGGAACTCATTTCCACAACCTCTAAGTGAAAAAGAGGAAAAATATTATTTAAACAAACTTAAAGATGGAGATTTAATAGCAAAGAACGTTCTTGTGGAGAGAAATTTGAGGCTTGTAGCTCACATTGTGAAAAAGTATTCATATTCATATAAGGAAGTAGATGATCTCATCTCCATAGGAACTGTAGGATTAATAAAAGCTATAGATTCATTTGATAGTGAAAAAGGTACGCGGTTAGCCACATATGCGGCTAGGTGCATAGAAAATGAGATTCTTATGTTTATTAGGTATAGAACTAAAAATAAAGCAGAGATATTTTTACAAGATCCAATAGGAATAGATAAAGAAGGTAATGAGATATCTTTAATGGACGTTTTGAGTTCTGAAGAAGATTCTATAATTGAAATAGTAGAGAATAAAATCCAAGTTAAAAGGCTATACAAAGAAATTAATGAATCTTTAAAGGAAAGAGAGAAAATCATTATACAGTTGAGGTATGGTTTGAATAATGGAAAACCAAAAACTCAGAGAGAGATAGCAAAATTATTGGGTATTTCAAGATCTTATGTTTCTAGGATAGAAAAGAGGGCACTTAAAAAACTAAATAAAGAACTCGATAATCCAATTAAAAAGACGAGTCAAGACTGATTAAAATCTATTCTTTTAAGGGGAAGATTATCAACTTGAAGGAGGAAAAAATATGATACCATTAAAGGAACTTTTGGAGAATACAATACAATGCAATGCTTCGGATTTACATTTAACGGTAGGAGCTAGTCCTAATGTTAGAGTAGATGGGGAACTTCAAAGGTTAAATTATAAAAAGCTAATGCCGTTAGATACAGAAGAGTATGCTAAAGAGATTCTTGAAGAAAAGTTTGATGAATACATGGAAATGGGAGAATACGATATTTCATTTTCATTAGCTGGGTTAGGTAGATTTAGAGTTAATGTGTATAAACAAAGAGGAAGTCATGCTATAGCTATTAGGGTGGTAGGGCAAAAAATACCTTCACTGAAGGAATTATCTATGCCTAAGGCGCTTAAAGAACTTAGTGAACAACAGAGAGGACTAGTGCTTGTTACAGGGCCTACAGGAAGCGGTAAAAGTACCACTCTAGCAGCTTTAGTAAATGAAATTAATAATAATAGATCAGCACATATTATTACACTTGAAGATCCAATTGAATATTTACATAAACATAGCAAATCAATTGTTAATCAGAGAGAGATAGGAAAAGATAGTACAAGCTATAATAGAGCACTAAGAGCTATATTAAGAGAAGACCCTGATGTGATTTTGGTTGGAGAGATGAGGGATTTGGAAACTATTTCAATAGCTTTAACAGCTGCTGAAACGGGACATTTGGTTTTATCAACACTACACACTGTTGGAACAGTTAAAACAATTGATAGGATTATTGATGTATTTCCTCCACATCAACAACAACAGATAAAGGTTCAATTGGCAGCTGTTTTAAAGGGTGTTGTATCACAGCAGCTTATTCCTAGTACAGAGGGAAATGGAAGAATTTGTGCTCAAGAAATAATGAAAAATACTAATGCCATACAGAATTTGATAAGAGAAGGAAAAACACATCAAATAGAATCATTGATACAAACAGGTTCAAAATATGACATGAAAACAATGGATATGTGTTTGGCGGACCTATGTAAGAAAGGTGTTATTTCTAAAGAAGATGCTATTAAATTTTCCATTGATCAAGCGATGCTTAATAGATTATTGGTTTTCTAAAAAATACATATTTTCAGAAAAAAGTAATTAAAAAGGGTATATTTTAAATATAAACAAAAATATAAACAAAAATAAAGGAAATAAAAAGTTTATGTTGAATATAATTATAGAGGGTTTTCTTAAGGAGGTTTAGTCCATGAATGAATATGTAATTGGAATAGACATCGGTTCATCAAAAATTTATGCAGCAGTTGGGAAAATAGATAGTGAAGAAAACCTACAAATTATGGGAATCAGTTCTTCTAAATGTGAAGGTTTAAATAAAGGTATAGTTATTGATATAGAGAGTACTGCTAAATCTATAGAAAAATGTAAAGGACAGCTTCAAAAAATGGTTGAGCAAGATTTTAACTCAGCATATTTAGTTGTTCCAGGCGGAATCTGTGATTTAATTGAAAGTAAAGGTGTCGTTGCTGTGAGCGCTCTAGAAAATACAGTAACTCATAAAGATAAAGATAGAGCTATTGAAGCTTCAAAGTTTATATCTATAACAAGTGATAAAGAAATTATTGGAGTAATTCCACAGGATTATGTTATTGATGAATGTGACAAGATAAAAGATCCAGTTGGTATGTGTGGTAATAAACTTGAAGCAAATGTAAAGGTTGTAACTGCTAGATCAAGTGTTATTAACAATCTAATAAAATCTGTTGAGGCTGCGGGATTAACTGTTAAAGGGTTGGAATTAAAACCCATAGCAGCCGCAAGTGTCGTTTTATCACAAGAGGAAAAAAAATTTGGAGCAGCTTTGGTAGATGTTGGAGCTGAAACAATTGATTTATCTGTTTTTTCAAACGGGAAATTATGTTATACTTCTATTATACCTTTTGGTGGTAAAGCTATTACAAATGATTTATCTGTTGGATTAAAAGTTTCAATGGATGAAGCAGAGAATATGAAGTTAAAATATGGTACGCTAAAGAAGGATGTATCAAATGAAACTTTCACATGCAATAACATTTCAGGGGAGTTTATAGAAGTTAAGCATGGCTTTTTAGTAGATATTATTGAAGCACGTGTTTCTGAACTCTTGGAATTTATTAAAGCTGAGCTTGAAAAAAGTGGGTATGAAAAATCTATTGAGCGAGTAATTTTAGTAGGTGGAGGAATAACTCTTTTTAAAGGTATAAAAGATGTTGGGGAAGAAATACTCAATAAGCCAGTGAGAATTGGTTTGCCTGATTACATAGGCGCCGCTAGTCCACTATTTTCTAATGTAGTTGGTGTGCTTAAAAATGCTATAGATGAGAATAATAAGTCTAGTAATAGAAAAAATGTTGTTAGTGATTTTATTGATGATGATTTATATGATGATGAAGATGATGAAATTTATGCTGAGAGAAAAGGCTTAGCTAAGAGAATAAAAAACATTTTTTCAAATCTTTTTAGTTAAGGAGGTAGTGTTGTGCTTGATTTTGATGTGGATTTACAAGATTTTGCTAAAATAAAAGTCATCGGGTGCGGTGGCGGTGGAAATAATGCTGTTAATAGAATGATTATCGAAGGATTAAGGAACGTTGAATTTATAGGAATTAATACGGATAAGCAGGCATTATTATTGTCTCAAGCGAACCAGAAGATCCAGGTAGGAGACAAGCTTACAAAGGGGCTTGGAGCGGGTGCTAATCCGTCTATTGGTAAAAAGGCAGCCGAAGAGAGTAAAGAAGAAATTGAACAGGCAATAAAAGGTGCTGATATGGTATTTATTACTGCTGGTATGGGTGGAGGAACTGGTACAGGTGCTGCGCCAGTTGTGGCTGAAATTGCCAAATCAATGAACATACTTACAGTAGGAGTTGTAACAAAACCATTTCCATTTGAGGGAAGAAAAAGAATGATGCAAGCTGAAATGGGAATTAAGGAATTAAAAGATAAGGTTGATACTCTTGTTACTATTCCAAACGAGAGACTTCTAATGATTGTAGATAAAAAGACTTCATTAATGGAAGCATTTAAAGTGGCGGATGATGTATTAAGACAAGGTGTTCAAGGTATTTCAGATTTGATTACTATTCCAGGATTAGTTAATCTTGACTTTGCAGATGTTAGAACAATAATGCAAGATAAAGGATTAGCTCATATGGGAGTTGGTAAAGCTGGTGGAGAGAGCAGAGCTGCAGATGCTGCAAAGGAAGCTATTTCAAGTCCACTTCTTGAAACATCAATAGTCGGTGCTACAGGAGTACTTTTAAATGTAACAGGTGGTCCAGATCTTGGATTGTTAGAGATAAATGAAGCAGCTGAAATTGTTCAAGAAGCCGCTGATATGGATGCTAACATAATTTTTGGTGCTGTAATTGATGAGAATATTAAAGATGAGATAAGAATTACTGTAATAGCTACAGGCTTTGAGAAGGATAGGATTGTAGAGGAGCCACAAGTTAATTCTTCAATAACTGTATCTAAAAGTGAGGAAGTTAAAGTAGAAAATTGCGAAAAAATAGATGTTAAGGAAATTGAAGAAAAGGTAGAAGAAAAGAAAAAGTATGACTTTAATTCACCTGATTTAGAAATTCCTGCATTTCTAAGAAGAAGAAATAACTAAGTTAAATAAAAGGGTTGTATCAAAATGATTAAGTCATTTTGATACAACCCTTTTTTAGTTATTTAAATTTTTACAAATTACAAAGAAATGTATTGTATTCAGCTTTCATTTGACGGTTCTCTATCTAATGATGTTGGTAAATGTAATAAAAAACCAAAAGAAAAGTAATCGAAAGGGCTGGAATTGACAAAATTTTGAAATTAAACGGTGTATAATGTATTCAAAGGGTGATGTATATGGTTGTTAATATTGATGTTTTTATATTAGAGAACCTTATAATTAATTATTTCTTGCTAATAACAACTGGGAGGATTCAGAAGAAAAAAGTACGTGTTTGGAGGTGTGTTTTAGGGGCATTAGTGGGGGTTATATATAGTATTATTGTTCTAGTAGTTCGTAGCGAGATATTGAGTAATACCATTTTGAAATTGATTATGGGGTTAGGAATGGTTATGATAGCCTTTCAAAAGAAGGAAATGGGATTAAAACAATTATTAAAATTATGGTTGGCATTTATAATTGTGAGTTTTGTTTTGAGTGGTGCATTTCTATTTGTACATGTGTCATTAGGCAAAGGGGTTATATTTAGAGGTATGTTTCTCAATTTTACATATAAAGGCCTTATAGTTGCGATTTTGATAATTGCAATATTTTTTGAAAGAATATATTATTTTATAAATGAACAGAGGATAAAAGCACAATATATATATACAGTAAAAATTATAAAAGAAGATAAACAAATTGAATTAAAAGCATTGTTGGATACCGGGAATTTTTTAACTGAGCCAATAAGTGGTAAAGGTGTAATTGTTATAGAGAGTAAAAAATATAGGGAGTTATACATTCAACAAAAGGACTGTTATAGGATTCCCTACAGTTGTGTGGACAATAAGGTTGAGTATTTATATGGATTTCAACCAGATGCGGTAAGAATAATTAATAAAAAAGGAGAGGATCAGGAACTAATAGATATTTTAATAGCAGGGAAAAAAGGTGAATTTGAGGAGGCTTTTCAGGGGGTTTTACCAAGCAATGTTTTATTGCAATTGAAGTGAAATTGAGAATCTATTATTCTAGGAAATTGGGGAAATTTCAAAAATGAATTACCATAAGTAATTATATATATATCAATGGGTTAAATGTTTGTAAAATTTTAATATTTTCTACGTTGAAGAGGGGGATAAATTTGATAAAAATTGATAGAATTATAAACAAATTATTAACGAAATTCAAGCTCTTTTCTAAAAAAATATTATATATTGGAGGGAGTGATGCTCTGCCACCACCATTAAGTAAGGAAGAAGAATTTGAACTTGTTCATAAACTGGGGGATGGAAATGAAGTAATTAGAGCAACATTAATAGAGAGAAATTTAAGGCTTGTTGTATATATTGCAAGAAAGTTTGAAAATACAGGAGTTAATGTTGAAGATTTAATTTCAGTAGGAACAATAGGACTAATTAAAGCAGTTAATACATTCGATCCAAATAAAAATATTAAGCTTGCAACATATGCATCAAGATGTATAGAAAATGAAATACTAATGTATTTGAGACGGAATAATAAAGTTAAAGCAGAGATATCATTTTATGAGCCACTTAATATTGATTGGGATGGTAATGAACTGTTATTATCGGATATTTTGGGGACTGATAATGATATAGTTTATCACTATATAGAAGACGAGGTGGATAGGCAATTATTACTTCTTGCAATGAAAAAATTAAATGAACGAGAGAAGAAAATATTGAAATTAAGATTCGGATTAAATGGTAAGAGAGAGAAAACACAGAAGGAAGTTGCTGATCTTTTAGGAATTTCTCAATCCTATATATCTCGGCTCGAGAAGCGGATTATAAAGCGATTGAAGAAAGAAATCAGTAAAATGGTATAGTTGTCTTCAGTATAAAAAGAAATCTTTTAGGGGATAATTTTAAATGCTACTATACTGAAGGGATGGAGTATCATGTTAATTAATAAGGTTGAAATATGTGGTGTAAATACATCGACACTACCTGTTCTTAAAGAAAAAGAAATGAGAGAACTTCTTTTTAAAATAAAGGAGGGAGAGACTGAATGTAGAGAAAGATTTATAAAAAGCAACTTGAGATTAGTGCTAAGTGTAATTCAGAGATTTAACAACAGAGGGGAAAATGTTGATGATCTATTTCAAGTTGGATGTATTGGACTTATTAAAGCAATTGACAATTTTGATTTATCACAAAATGTAAAGTTTTCAACCTATGCAGTTCCAATGATAATTGGAGAAATTAGAAGATATTTGAGAGATAATAATTCCATTAGAGTTAGTAGATCCCTAAGAGATATTGCTTACAAAGCATTACAAGTTAGAGATAGATTAATTAAGAAAAATAATGAAGAACCAACAATTTCAGAAATTAGTAAAGAGTTAGAAATACCACGTGAAGATATTGTTTTTGCACTAGATGCTATCCAAGATCCAGTATCATTATTTGAACCAATATATCATGATGGTGGCGATGCTATATTTGTTATGGATCAAATAAGTGATAATAAAAACAGTGATGAAAGTTGGATTGAAAATATATCAATAAAAGAAGCTATGAAGAAGTTAAATGTAAGGGAAAAATTAATATTAAATTTGAGGTTCTTTAATGGAAAGACTCAAATGGAAGTGGCAGATGAAATAGGGATTTCACAAGCTCAAGTTTCAAGGTTAGAAAAATCAGCATTAAAACATATGAGAAAGCATGTATAAGGCTGTGGAACCGAGAAGTGTAAAAGATTTACGGTATCACTACAGAGAGTTTTATAGATACCTAGATTGTGTTTTTTCAAGTGTTGATATGTAGAAAGGTTCAGGTTGACTATAGTGGATAGTTAACTTGAACCTTTCTGCATATTAATATATTCAGTCAAAATAATATTAAAATACAAGTTGAAATATGATCATAATATTCATATTTAGAATTATATTTTAATATTATTTTTATAAGAGCATAAGGCATCTTTTATTTAATAGTTATTAGAATATGCTATAGATGTTTAATAGAGAATAGGAGGGAGAATATATGGAAGAGGATTTGAGTTTGTTTTCAATAAATAGTTTAAAGAGCATGGAGGTAATTGATATTTCTACCGGAGCAAGAATGGGATACATAAAAGATTTTGTTGTAGATTGTGATGGCGAAAAAGTAGAATCGGTAATAATCCCATATGGTAAAGTTTCATTTTTCGCAAAAGATAGTTATGTTGAGGTGCCTTGGGATAAGATATATAAAATTGGAGTGGATGTTATTTTAGTAGAAGGCGAAGAATACATGGACAAGGAGTAAGGCATGTGAAAATAAATAACAAGTTAAAGATGCAAAATAGACGAGTATACTGATTTGTTATATATTTGAACTTGTCTAAAGCTTTATAATGATTTATTTTCATTTGAGAATTGCCCTATAGAGAAAAAAATGATATTATGATACTAAGTACAAAAAATCATAGATTAGGATGATGAAGATGAAATGTCCATTTTGCAATTTTGAGGAGAGTAAAGTTGTTGATTCACGTTCAAGTGAAGATAAGTCAGCTATAAGAAGACGTAGAGAATGTCTTAAATGTAATAAGCGTTATACAACTTATGAAAAAGTAGAAAATATTCCAATACTTATTATAAAAAGAAATAAGGATCGTGAAAACTTTGATAGAAATAAATTACTTAATGGCCTTATAAGAGCGTGTGAGAAGAGGCCAGTTTCAAGAAAAATTCTTGAAGAAGTGGCAGATGAAATTGAAAAGAAATTATATAATCAGATGAGAACTGAAGTGCAATCTCAATATGTTGGAGAGTTAGTTATGGAAAAACTTAAAGAAATTGATGAGATTGCTTATGTGAGATTTGCATCAGTATATAGACAGTTCAAGGATATAGATAGTTTTATGGAAGAAATAGCTGCTTTAAAGAAGAAAAGTTAAAACTAAGATATGCTTAGTTTACTCAAAAATTTGAATAATATTGTTCTGATTCTGATTTTCAGAGTTTCAGGCGTTGAAAAAGCCCAAGATCAAGGAACAAGGCCAATGAGCGGCAGAAGGTACAAGTAGTACTTGAGCAACGCAGAGAGCCTTAGTTACGATGAAATTGGGCTTTTTCAACACCCAAAGATATGCTTAGTTATAGGGATATCTTAGTTATATACATAAATTTTTATAAAATATATTGGAATTTGAATTCTTTTAATTAGCTGTGAATACAAATATATAAAGTTAAGATTGGGTTAAATAAATACAACTAATATTTTAAATTTGGAATATATATTATAGAATAAACATAAAGGGTGAAAGATAATGTTAAATGATTTTAAAGAAAAAATAGTTAAAAACTTTAAATTCTATAATTTCTCTACTGAGAAGGCTGAGATATTCTTCAGTACGAATATAAATGGTATAGATTTTAAGAAAGATACAAAAGAGGGTAAAAGATTCCTTTCAATGCTTCCAGAGTGGTTCAACTTTGAAAAGGTGATTTATTTGAATCAAACACATTCCAATGATATTTTGGTTGATCCTAAAGAAGTTATTGATGGTGATGGAATCATAACTTCAAAAGAAAAAGTAGCTATAGGAGTTTTTGGTGCTGATTGTACTCCAATAATAATACATGATAAACATAATGGGATAGTTGGAGCTGTCCATAGTGGATGGAAAGGAACTCTTAATGGTATATTAACAGAGTGTATACAGAAATTAATTAATAGCTTTAATTCTAAATGTAATGATATAGAGATTTTTATAGGGCCGCATGCTAGAAGATGTTGTTATGAGGTAAATTATGAATTGATTGATGAGTTTAATTCTAAAGAGTTATATAGAGGACACATAAATGACGGAAGAATGTTAAATTTAACAGAATGTATTAAACTTCAATTAAAAGAACTTGGAATTAAAGAAGAAAACATACATGACATAGGCAAATGTACAATTTGTAATAAAGAATTCCATTCTTATAGAAGGGATAAAGAATCAAGTGGAAGAAATTTTGCCTTTGTATTTTTAAAATAATTAGGAATATAAATAGATTTTGAGGAGGAGTACAATGAATAGTGATATTAAGATACTAATTGTAGATGATGAGGAGCATATAAGAGAATTACTGAAATTTAATCTTGAAAAGAATAAATATAAGGTTATATGCGCTGATAATGGTAACGACGCTATTGCGCTTGCCTGTTCAGAAATACCTAACTTAATATTACTTGACCTTATGCTGCCAGGGATGGACGGTTATGATGTTTGCAAGGAAATACGCAAGAACAACATTACTACTAACATACCTGTTGTTATGATAACAGCTAAAGGGGAAGAATTTGATAAGATATTGGGATTAGAACTTGGAGCTGATGATTATATAACAAAACCATTTTCTGTGAGAGAATTAGTTGCAAGGGTAAAGGCTGTTTTGAGAAGAACAAATATGAAGCAAGAAGAAAATAAAGCTTCTTTTGGCGAAGTTGTTATTGATTTTGATAAGCATCAAGTAAAAAAGAATGGAGAAGCGATTGAACTCACACTTAAGGAGTTTGAACTATTGAGTATATTATGTAGAAATAAAGGAAGAGTGATGACAAGAGAATATCTCTTGGATAAGATTTGGGGATATGAATATGTTGGTGAGACAAGAACGGTAGATGTTCATATAAGGCATCTGAGGAAGAAAATTGAAAATGATGATAAAAATCCTAAATACATCCAAACGGTAAGAGGGATAGGATATAGATTTAATAGTGGTGAATAATAATGAAAAAAAAATTAACGATATATATATTAGGTTTTTTTACACTGTTTTTAGTAACATTAACAATATTATTTTCTTCAATATTTAATAGACAATATGAGGAGAATGTAAAAAATAACTTGAAAATAAATAGTAAACTAATAATTAATAGTTTGGAGAGCAACGGTAAGATTGATTTTGAACACTACATGAGTGAAGAAGAGGATCTCAGAATTACAATTATTGATAAAGAAGGTACGGTTATAAATGATACCCATGCAGATGCAGAATCACTTGATAATCATAGAATGAGAGAAGAAATAGAACTAGCTAGGGAAAGTGGAGAAGGGTATTCTATACGGTATAGTAAATCATTGGAGACAAGTATGGTATACTACGCTGTAAAGTATAAGAATATATATGTTAGAACAGCACTGCCTATTCATTACATAAATATGCTTACTGGAAATTATTTTTCCTATTATATTTATTCAGTAATAATCATTTTTTTGCTGTCTATATGGTTTTCAAATAAGATTGCATATGTAATTGTAAAACCAATAAAAAATTTAGAAGTTACTACCGAAAGGATTGCTAAAGGGGATTTAACTAGAAGAGTTAATGTAACTAGTGATGATGAAATTGGAAAGCTTGGAAGAAGTTTTAATAAGATGGCTATGCAATTACAAAGCATGATTAAAGAGGTTACGGATAAACAGAACAGATTAGAAGCTATTTTGGGAAGCATGGATAGTGGATTAATAGCTTTAGATAGAAATAGAAATATAATAATGATAAATTCATGTGCTAAAAGTTTATTTAAAATAAAAGAAAATGTAATTGGTAAAAGACTAGATAAATGTATTGATAATCAAGAGTTGGCGAGACTTTTTTCGACTGATATACAAGAATATGTTGAAATTATTATTGATACTACTGAGAGAAGGTATTTTAGGGTAAAAACAGCAGATATTATTAATGTTAATGATCATATTGGAACTGTGGCAGTACTTCAAGATATAACAGATATAAAAAGATTAGAAAAGATGAGGACTCAATTTGTGGCAAATGTCTCACATGAACTAAAGACACCTCTAACCTCTATTAAAGGATTTGCTGAAACATTGAAGGATGTAGATGATGTAGAGACAAAGAATAAGTTTCTTGATATTATAAACACTGAAGCTGAGAGATTAACAAGATTAATTAATGATATATTAATTTTATCTCATATTGAACAACAGAAAGAGATGATTAATGAGAGTGTACATGTAAATGAAATCATTGATGATGTTTATAATTTAATTAAAAGTACTAAAAAGGGAAAAGAACGAGAAATAAGTATGAAGTTACAATCTGTTGCTCCTCTTTGGGGTGATAGTGATAGATTTAAACAGATGTTAATAAACCTTGTTGATAATGCTGTTAAGTATTCTGAAGCTGGAGATAATATATATATTAGAAGTTATTACGATAAAGGATCATGTATTATTGAAGTAGAAGATACTGGAGTTGGAATTCCAGAAGATAAGATTCCAAGGTTATTTGAAAGATTTTATAGAGTGGATAAGGCTAGATCAAGAGCAACTGGTGGAACTGGGCTGGGATTAGCTATAGTTAAGCACATTGTAATTTCATTTAATGGAAGAATAAAAGTTAAAAGTCATAGAGATATTGGTACTAAATTCACAGTTATTATTCCATACAAAAAGAAAAAATAATTAAGGTGAAGGATAAAAAAATATAGTGGACAGTTACATAAAACCATTCTCAATTATCCATTTGCTTTTAAGCACGCATTGCGTGCTTCAGGCTGTTGAAAAAGCCCAATCTCATCGTCACTAAGACTCGCTATGCTGCTCGAGTACTATTTGTACACTGCGCTGCTCGCTCCTCTTGTTCCTTGACCTTGGGCTTTTTCAACGCCTGACACTCTAAAGATAGAAAACAGAGTGAAAACAATATATTGTAACTTTGTCAACAAACTCAAGCACGCATTGCGTGCTTTTTTTTATGTAAAATTATACTTAACAATTTGATAACTTAATTTTACATTATGATAATACCAACTTAACCTATGAGAATTATACTAAGGTAGTACTAAGTAATCATCAAAAAAAATGATTGATGGAGGGTAATTATGAATAAGAAAATAATGAAGACATTTATAGGGGTAGTAACTGCAGTAGCTGTAGCAGGAAGTTTTGTTGGATGTGGTAGTAAGAATTCAAATGTTGGAGAGACAACATCACTAACAAGTGGCGAAATAATGGTATTAGGTTCTTCTGCACTTCAACCTTTAGCAGAGGTTGCAGCGAAGGATTTCATGGAAAAGAATAACGAGGCAGTAATTAATGTTCAAGGTGGTGGAAGTGGCGCTGGTATTAAAGGTGTACTTGAAGGAAACGCTGATATTGGGAATTCAGATGTGACAGCAGAGCAGAAACTTGGTGATGAAGAGAAGGCAAAAGAGTTAGCTGATCATGAGGTTTGCGGAATAGGATTTGCAGTTGTTGTAAGTAAAGATGTGACAGTAGAGTCATTAACAAAAGAACAAATTCAAGATATATTTAAAGGAAACATAACAAACTGGAATCAAGTTGGTGGAACAGATAAAGAAATAGTTTTAGTACACAGAAAATCTTCATCAGGTACTAGAATGTCATTCATTGATAAAATAATGGATGGGGAAAAAGAAGATACAAGTATTGGTATAACTAAACCAGAGAGTGGAGCAGTTAGAGAAGCAGTAAAGGTTACAGAAGGTTCTATTAGTTACTTAGCTCTGTCATACTTAAGTGAAGATGTTAGAGAGGATGTTAAGCCTATTGGAATTAATGGAGTAGAACCAAGTAATGAGAATATTATCAAAGGTGATTATATATTCTGGTCATTTGAGCATATGTACACTAAAGGAGAAGCTGAAGGATTAGAAAAAGCATTTATTGATTATATGGTTAGTGAAGAGAATGTTAAAAATGTCGAAGCACTTGGGTATATCCCAATGTCAAAATTAAAATAAATATCAAAGTATCATTGTATTAATAAGGAACCATTAGGTTCCTGATCCCCCTGATCATCAGAGCCAGTAGTGAATATACAAAAAAGCTAGTTGACTTAGAATAGTAATTTTATTAATGGTTGTTGAAGGAATAAGTTTATTAGCTAATGAGAATTATACTAATTAAGTAGTATAACTCATCAAAAATAATAAACGGAGGGGAATTATGAAAAAGAAATTAATGAAAAGACTTATAGTTTTTGTAACTGTCGCGGTTGTGGCAGGGAGTTTTATTGGATGTGGAAAAGATACTTCAAATATAGAAAAAGAAAAATCACCAAACAGTGGAGAAATAATGGTGTTAGGGTCATCCGCTCTTCAACCATTAGCTGAGGTTGCTGCTAAAGATTTCATGGAAAAAAATACAGATGCAATAATTAATGTTCAAGGTGGAGGTAGCGGCGCTGGTATTAAAGGTGTACTTGAAGGTAGTTGTGATATTGGAAACTCAGACGTAACTGCTGATGTAAAGTTTGGAGATCAAGAGAAGGTAAAAGACTTAGTTGATCATAAAGTATGTGGAATAGGATTTGCTGTAGTTGTAAGTAAAGATGTTACTATAGATTCATTAACAAAAGAACAGATTAAAGATATATTCCAAGGAAATATAACTAATTGGAGTCAAGTAGGTGGAACTGATAAAGAAATAGTATTAATTCATAGAAAGTCTTCCTCAGGTACTAGATTAACCTTCGTTGATAAAATCATGGATGGTGAAAAAGAAGATTCTAGTATTGGGATAACAAAGCCAGAAAGTGGTGCAGTTAGGGAAGCGGTAAAAGTTACAGAAGGCTCGATTAGTTATTTAGCACTTTCATATTTAAGTGAAGATGTTATGAGAGATGTTAAACCAATTAGTTTAAACGGAGTTGAACCAAGTAATGACAATGTTACCAAGGGTGATTATCCATTTTGGTCATATGAGCACATGTATACTTTAGGTGAAGCTGAAGGGGTAGAGAAATCATTTATAGATTATATGATTAGCGAAGAAAATGAAAAAAATGTTGAAGCACTTGGTTATATTCCAATGTCAAAATTGAAATAGCTATATAGTTATTGTAAATAGGGAATCGTTAGTTTTATGATTCCCTTGTATTTTTAATATTAAATATGGCAGATGTAATTATTGAGTTTAATGGAGTGAAAAAATTTAGGGAATTATTCATTCATATTATTTATGTGAAATAATACAAGGTCATAGCATGATAGATAATTTAGATAAGAGGCGATAAAGTTATGGAGATTAATATAAAGAAATTTATGAAAGAAGGAATTGGAAAAGTAATAGCATATTCTTGTGGTGCTCTCATTATAGCACTAACAGTGAGTATAATTTTATTCATAGGAATAAAGGGAATAAACGTATTTACTAAACATGGATATTCAGTTTATGACCTTCTTTTTAGTAGTAACTGGGATCCAGAAGGAGATTTGCCGCAATTAGGAGCACTTTCATTCATTTTAGGTTCCACATTTGTATCTTTCGGAGCAGTATTGATTAGTACTCCAATAAGTATAGGGGTTGCTGTGTTTATGAGATATATTTCTCCTAAAATAGGTAAAACAATAATGCAACCGGCCTTGGAACTATTTGTTGGAATTCCATCTGTAGTTTATGGGTGGATTGGGATAACCGTAATTGTACCACTTATAAAGAATGTTTTTGGTGGTATTGGGTTTAGTTTGTTGGCAGGTGTAATGGTTCTTTCAATAATGATCTTACCTACAATAAGTTCATTAGCTTATGATGCTTTAAAAGGAGTACCAAGTTCTTATACCAATGCATCATTTGCTTTAGGTGCAACAAGATGGGAAACCATAAGTAAAGTAGCGATTCCAGCAAGTAAAAACGGAATACTTACTGGGGTTATATTAGGACTTGCAAGAGCTTTTGGAGAGGCACTTGCAGTAACAATGGTAATTGGTAATACTGTTAGACTTCCTTTCAATATACTAAAGCCAATGGCGACATTGACTGGAGCAATAACTATGGATATGGCAAATACTTTCTATGGAACTATATGGAATGATGCGCTATGGGCTTTAGGATTTGTGTTATTGATAGTTTCTTGTATATTTATATTGATTATAAAGGCTATTAGTAAAAGAGGTGAGGCATAATGGATAGAAAACTTAAAGATAAAATATGGACTTCAATATTGTATTTGATATCATGTGCAGTTGTATTATTACTAGTGGCATTAGTTTTATATATTTTAAATAATGGTAAACACTTTCTTGATTTTGACTTTATATTTGGCAAACCCAAATACGGAGAAGAAGGTGGAGGTGTTGGACCACAATTATTTAATTCTTTTTATATGTTGATAATAACATTAGCAATATCGGTTCCAATAGGAATAGGAGCAGGAGTTTATCTATCACAGTATTCTAAAGAAGGTCCTTTTGTAAGAATATTAAGATTGAGTATTGAGACAATAGCATCATTGCCATCTATTGTTGTAGGATTATTTGGATTTTTAATATTTGTAAATTTATCAGGATGGGGATTCACTCTTTTAGGTGGTGCACTCGCATTGACACTGTTAAATTTGCCAGCTTTAGCAAGGGTAAGTGAGAATGCAATAACTGAGGCAGCCTTGGATGTTAAAGAATCATCAATGGCATTAGGTGGCACAAAGTGGCAAACAATATGGAAGATGATTATTCCAACAGCTTTTCCAGGAATATTAACAGGTATTATAATTACTGCAGGAAGGATCTTTGGAGAAGCAGCAGCATTACTATATACTTCAGGTATGAGTTCAAATAACAAAGGACTATTAAATGTAATGAGACCAGCTGAAACTTTAGCAGTGCACATTTTTAAGTTGAATTCAGAAGGTACTGTGCCAGATGCTGCAAGTATAGCTTCAGGAGCAGCCGCTTTATTAGTTGTAATGGTATTTATATTTAATATGTCTGCAAGACTTTTAGGGCGTAGAATGATGAAGCATAGATAATTATAAATTTGTTATTGAATGAGAAAGATTATAATTAGAATTTGAAGGTGATGAAATGATGGATATTTTAAAAGTAAATGACTTAAACTTGCATTATGGAAAAAATCGTGCAATTAAAAATATAAATATGAATATTAAAGAAAAGGCTGTAACTGCTCTTATTGGACCATCAGGATGTGGTAAATCTACATTCTTAAGATGCTTAAATAGAATGAATGATCTTATTGATAATGTAACTGTTAAAGGCGAGGTTATGTTTGAAGATAATAATATTTATTTAAATAGTTACGATGTGAATGAATTGAGAAAGAGGATTGGTATGGTGTTCCAAAAACCTAATCCATTTCCAACATCAATTTATAATAATATAACATATGGTCCTAAGTTACATGGAATAAAAGATAAGAAAAGATTGGATGAGATAGTTGAAAAAAGCCTTAAAGGGGCTGCTTTATGGGAAGAGGTTAAAGATAGACTCGACAAAAGTGCTATGGGTCTTTCAGGAGGGCAGCAACAGAGATTATGCATAGCTAGAACTTTAGCAATTGAGCCAGAGATAATCCTTATGGATGAGCCTACATCAGCATTAGACCCAATTTCAACAACTAAAGTTGAAGAGCTTATACAAGAACTAAAGAAAAAGTATACTGTAGTTATTGTTACACATAACATGCAGCAAGCGGCAAGAATATCAGATTATACTGCCTTTTTCTTAACTGGGGAAGTTGTTGAATTTAATAATACTGATGACATATTCACTAACCCACTGGATAAGAGAACAGAGGATTATATTACAGGAAGATTTGGTTAAGAAGCGTCGAAAAACATAGTTGAGAGTGTAGATAAAACCATAACTCAAAAGTTGAGAGTGGAGAGTGGAGAATGATGGAGGTTTTGCTCCGCAAAACAACATTTATTGTTTTTTAGAACAAGGTGGCTTTAACTCATTTTATCTAAAGATAAAATATTGTATTTCGAATACAAGGTTTCATCAAACATGAAACGAGTAAAACATCATTGGTTAAAGAACAATAAAATTCAAATTTCTCGAAGAGAAATATCCTACGTTCTCAACTCTCAACTCACCATTCTCAACTTCTTTTATATAATTAAAAGGGGTGATTATTAATGGTAAGAAATTTATTCCAGAATAGTATTAAAGAGCTTCACAAGGATATTGATGAGATGGGAAGTTTTGTTGCAACAATGGTAAAGCAGTCAATCGAAGCATTGAAGAATAAAGATATTGAACTTGCTGAAAAATTAATACAAGATGATGATATTGCAGATAACTTTGAGAAAAGTATTGAAGAAAAAGCTATTATACTAGTAGCACGTCAACAACCAATGGCAAGTGATTTAAGAGATATCTTTACAATCACTAAGGTTGTAACAGATTTAGAAAGAATTGCAGATCTTAGTGTTGACATAGCAAAAATTACAATTAGATTAAAGGACCAAGAGTATATTAAGAAACTTATTGATATACCAAGAATGGCTAATATAATAGATGGTATGCTACATGATGCTTTAGAGGCATATTTAAAAAAAGATGTCCATATGGCACAAAAAACATGTAAAGTTGATGATGAGATAGATAGTTTAAATGATCAAATATTCTCTGAGTTATTGGTGAAGATGATGGAGAAACCTTCAATGATATCTCAATCAAGTCAATTTCTATTTGTATGTAGGCATTTAGAAAGAATAGCGGATCATATTACAAATATTTGTGAATGGACTTTATATTCAGTAACAGGAGAACATGTAGATTTAAATCAATAGGAAATCTATGATAAGTATATAGAAGTCATCAGGAAGATAAGTAGAATTAATGCTTATCTTTTTGTTATGTTTGAGTTTATAAAAAATAATAAAGTAGATATTAATAAACGTATGGAGATAAAAAATATTCAAATTCACTTGATAATGTTAAAAGTATATATGAATACTTCCTAAGAGAAATGCATCAGAATTAGCGATTTCATGTGAACACTCTAAAAAATGTAAAATTAGATAATTTGTAAACAACCGTATTTTAAAGTTTTATAAAAACAGGCGTAATGAACAAGTACATAAAAACTAATTATATTTTAAAGCCTTCATAATCAAAGATAAACGAAATAACTAACTGAACGTTGTTCTTTTTCAACTTTAATTAATAATTCTTTATTGATTTCTATAGAAAGAGTTATCTTGCTCAAATATTGTTTTGACTTACAGACAATATAAATATTATCTCTGAATATTTATATTTTTATTATAATTATGGGAGGAAAGTGTTGTGAAATGGGAATACTATAGATTATGATAAAAATACTCAAAAGTGAGGTATTTAATAGTGGATACTATAGTTAAAACTGTAAAACAACACTCGTTTGAATTAGATGAAGAAACTTTAAAAGAGGTAAGGTTCATAGGAAATCAATTCAAGAATGTTAAGAATTACGTATATTCAAGATATAGCGGTATTAATGGTATTCCACTATTGTCAAACCCAAGACAAATAAGAGATGAATGGACAAAATCAAAATTTGCTCAGCAGTGGAAATTACCTGCTCGTTATTGGAAATTAGCATTAAGTGAAGCTATGACTAATATAAAGTCTGAATGGAGTAATATCAAAAGAAGAATTAAAGAACAATGCAAAGTAAATGATAATTTAACTAAAAAAGATAGACATTATATAAACTATATTCTTAAATCAAATGAATTATATCACAGAATACTTACACATAAATACTATGATGTTCCAAGTAAATTCAAGGATGTTGATTTGAATTTTAAATACTTAAATAACCTTATTAGAAGATATACTAGAAAATATAAAGGTAAGATACCTTATTCTTATAAGTTAACTACTTTTTCAGTAGACACAGGTTTATATTCATATATAGATGATGGTATAAATATAACCTGTACTAAAAAAGGTAAGCGATTACCTATTAGATTAACCGATAGTAATAAATATGATAGAACTTTAATAATCAAAGTAACCGAAAATAAAATAGAAATTCATATTCCTTTGAAAATTAAAACTAAATATCACAAAGATTATAATAATATAATAGGAATAGATAAGGGATATAAGTATTTATTTGCAGTATCAAGTGGTAGGGTTTATGGTGAAAATCTAAATGATTATTTAAGCAAAGAAACTGAAAGGTTGAATGAAATTAATACTAAAAGAAATAGGTTCTATGCGTTGTATAATCAACATATAGAACAAGGGAATGTTAAAAAGGCTAATAGTATATTACAAAATAACTTAGGAAAAGTAAAATATAATTATAATAAATTAAAGCATAATGAAGCAGTTAAATCTTATATAAACCAGTCATTAAACAAATTGATAGACACAGAAAAGCCAAAAGAAATAGTTATGGAACAACTGGACTTTGTTAATTGGAATGGAAGATATCCTAAATCTGTCAGGCGAAAGATTTCAAGATGGATAAAGGGATACATAAGAGAAAGACTAGAATATAAATGTGATTATAATAATATAAAATATATTTATATCAATCCTGCTTATACAAGTAAGGTTTGTAATAAATGTAGTAGTTTTGGAATAAGAAAAGGTGATGTGTTTACTTGTCCTAAATGTGGAGAAATTCATGCGGATTTAAATGCTAGTATTAATATTTTAGATAGAAAAGATGATAAAGAAATTAGTTTATATACAAACTATAAAAAGGTTAAAAAGATTTTAGAGAATAGAGCTATATAAGATAGAAATTACAAAGAATATTTAATCACAAATATATGTACCTCATAGAAATATGAAGCATGTATTTTATCAGAAATGAGGGTTGAATACATCTATAATTATAAAACTTTAAAATACGGTTGTGGGAGATTTATTCATATGAATAAATGCACTGGCTCAACCCAGGCTTTAAACTATCACTAAGATAGAATAAGTGCGAATTATCTAATTTGAGTACATTTGTACATATTTTTAGAACCAGATATTAGTATATGTATAGGAGTAATTATAGGTAATATATAATGAAGGTATTAAATGAATCATAAAAGTATCTAACTCCATATAAAGATGAAATAATATCTATATTATTAGATATAGGAATAAATTAGTTACATCATATAGTAGAAAGTAATGGTGAAAAAATTGATGCAAATCGTATAATATAGTGACGCTGGTACATATTTCATTGACTAAATATGTGCTTTGTTGTATTATTACAAAGGATAGGTATTATCTTTTATCATTCACTATGTTTGTGTTATTTGGTATATAAGTTTTTACAAAAATACTAACAAGGTGATAATGGGAGGAAATATGATTAACATCATTGAAAAAGTTAAAATTAATAGTATAGCTGAAGAAGTAGGTATTGAATGTGGAGATAAACTACTTTCTATAAATGGAAATAAAATAAAAGATATTATAGATTATAGATTTCATATTGCTGATGAATATTTAGAATTAGAAATTGAAAAAAAAGATGAAGAAATATGGGAAATTGAAATTGAAAAAGATTATGGCGAAGAGCTTGGAATAGAGTTTGAACAAGGAATTCTTGATAAAGCAAGGAGCTGTAGTAATAAATGTTTATTTTGTTTTATAGACCAGCTTCCAGAGGGAATGAGAGAAACACTGTATTTTAAGGATGATGACTCAAGATTATCATTTTTACAGGGGAATTTCATAACACTTACAAATATGAATGATGAAGAAATAGATAGGATTATAAAGTATAAAATTAGTCCTATAAATATTTCAGTTCACACTACCAATCCAGAATTAAGAGTTAAGATGCTTAGCAATAAAAATGCTGGAAAATTGTACGAAAGAATGCAAAGGATGGCTGAAGCAGGTATAAAAATGGCTTGTCAAATTGTTTTGTGTCCTGGTGTTAATGATGGAAAAGAATTAGAGAGAACTGTTAAGGATCTTTATAAGCTTTATCCTATGGTAGAAGATTTAGCTGTGGTACCTATTGGTATAACAAAATATAGAGAACACTTGACGAAAGTTGAGATATTTAATAGGGTAAGTGCAAGTGCACAGTTAGAAAATATAAAAAAGTTACAAGATAAGTTTAATGAGGAAATCGGAAGTCCTTTTGTGAGGCTTGCCGATGAGTTTTATGTTATGGCTAACTATGAAGTGCCAGAAACCGATTTTTATAACGGATTTGATCAGTTGGAAGATGGGATAGGTATGTTAAGAATGTTTAGAAATAACATAGAAAATAGTGTTGAAGAACTTACAAAAGATCAAAGTGGAGTGTTTACTTTTGCAACAGGGGTTTCTTCTTATAAAGAAATTAAAAAAGCTACTGATCTTATGATGAGCAGGAATAAAAATATTGAAATTAGAGTTGAAAAAATTGTAAATGAGTTCTTTGGTGAAACAATAACGGTTACAGGACTGCTAACCGGGCAAGATATAGTTAAACAGCTAAAAGAAAAAGATCTTGGCGATTTTATCATTTTACCTGATAATGTTATAAAACGCGGGTATGAGCTTGGTGAAGGTGTAGATAAATTACTTCTTGATGATTACACTGTAGATAGAATTGAAGAAGAACTTGGGAAAAAAATTATAATAGTTGATTATACTGGTGAAGACTTAATTCACCTTTTGAATAAGGCAATGAAGGAGCGATAATATGGGTAGAAAATTTGTGGCAGTTGTAGGTAGACCGAATGTTGGGAAATCTACTTTATTTAATAAATTAGCAGGTAAGAGAATTGCTATTGTTGATGATAAACCAGGAGTAACTAGAGATAGAATTTATGCTAAAGCAGAATGGTTACAGCATGAATTTACTTTAATTGATACTGGTGGTATAGAACCAAAGGCGGATGATATTATTTTAGCACAAATGAGAAGGCAAGCACTTATTGCTATCGAAACTTGTGACGTTATAATGTTTGTTGTTGATGGTAAATTAGGAATGACTGATGCTGATAACGAAGTAGCGTTGATGCTTAGAAAATCGGGTAAACCAGTTGTTCTTGTGGTTAACAAGCTTGAAAAAAGATCAGAAGAAGCAAATCTTTATGAATTCTATAATTTAGGATTAGGTACTCCAATACCTATATCAGCGACACAAGCGCTTGGACTTGGAGATATGCTTGATGAGGTTGTTGCTCATTTTGATGATGTAGCAGAAGAAGATGAAGATGAAAATGTGGTAAGAGTTGCATTTATGGGTAAACCAAATGTAGGAAAATCTTCACTAATAAACAGACTTATTGGGGAAGAAAGAAATATAGTAAGTAGTATCCCTGGTACTACAAGAGATGCTGTTGACTCATATTTAGAAACAGAAGAAGGTCAGTTTATATTAATTGACACTGCTGGTATAAGAAGAAAATCAAAAATTAAAGAAGTAATTGAAAGATATAGTGTAATCAGAAGTTTTGCAGCAATAGAAAAAGCTGATGTATGTGTTTTAATGATTGATGCAACAGAAGGAGTAACCGACCAAGATGAAAAAATTATAGGTTTTGCTCATGAACAAAGTAAAGCACTTATGGTTATCGTAAATAAATGGGATCTTATAGAGAAAGACAATAATACTTTTGAAAAATTTAAGAAAGATATTCAACAAGATCTTAAATTTGCTCCATATGTTAAGTTTTTATTTATTTCAGCTTTGACTGGGCAAAGAGCTAACAAAGTAATGAAGGTAGTTAAGGAATGTTATGAAAGTTATAATAAGAGAATATCAACTGGTGTGATTAATGAGGTAGTTTCTCAGGCGGTTCTAATGAATGAACCACCAATTGTTTCAAATAATAGATTAAAGATTTATTATGCTACTCAAGTAGCAACAAAGCCACCTACGTTTGTATTTTTCGTTAATAATCCTCAACTTTTACATTTCTCATACAGAAGATATCTTGAGAATCAATTAAGAAATGCTTTTGGTTTTGAAGGAACTGGAATTAAGCTGATTTTTAGGGAAAGGAAAGATAGTTAATGAAAAAAATTGCTTTTATAGGTGGAGGCAGCTTCGGTACGGCACTTTCAATGGTATTAGGAGATAAGGGATATGAAATTACTATTTGGGATAGAAAAGAAGAAGTTGTAGAAGAAATCAATAAAAGTAGTAAAAATTCCTTATATCTAAAAGAATGTAAGTTACCTGAAAAGGTAAAAGCAACTTTGAAAATAGAAGAAGCGCTAAAAGATGCTGAAATGGTTGTAATTGCAGTACCATCACATGCTGTCAGGAGTGTATGTAAGAATATAAGTAATTATATTGCTAATGGTACTATAATCACCAGTGTGGCAAAAGGGATTGAACAAGGCTCTCTAAAGAGAATGTCTGAAATAATAGATGAGGAAGTACCACAGAGTATTTCCGTAATTCTATCTGGACCTAGTCATGCGGAAGAGGTTGCATTGAAAATGCCAACAACATTAGTGGTAACTTCAAAAAATAGGGAAACAGCTCTTATGGTGCAAGATATATTTATGACACCAAATTTGAGAATATACACTAATGATGATATTATCGGTGTTGAGGTTGGAGGAGCTGTAAAAAATATAATAGCTTTCTCAGCAGGTGTGTTAGATGGTATGGGATATGGAGATAATGCAAAGGCTGCATTGATGACTAGAGGAATGAGTGAGATTGTTCGTGTAGGAGAGAAGCTTGGAGGGAAACAGGAAACATTCTATGGATTGACTGGAATGGGTGATTTGATAGTTACTTGTACTAGTATGCATAGTAGAAATAGAAGAGCTGGTATACTCCTTGCAAAAGGATACTCAGAACAAGAAGCATGTAATGAAATAGGTATGGTTGTTGAAGGAATAAAGGCATGTAGAGCATTTCATGAACTTAGTGAGAAGATGAATGTGAGTATGCCAATAACTAATTGTTTATATAGAGTACTTGAGGGGAAATTGAAACCTGAAGAAGCTACTACAGAACTTATGACAAGAGAAAAGAAAAGCGAATTTTAATAAAAAGCACGCAGCGCGTGCTTTTTTTAATTTGTTGGTATAAAAGATGAACAACCTCAATATATATATAATGTTAATATGTATAAAAAGGAGGGTATATCTTGGAGAACTTTGATATATATAAGGATATAGCTGAAAGAACCCAAGGTGATATTTATGTTGGTGTTGTAGGACCTGTTAGAACAGGTAAATCAACATTTATTAAGAGATTCATGGATCTTATGGTAATACCAAACATACAAAATGTTCATAAGGCTGAAAGAGCGAAAGACGAGTTGCCACAAAGCGCATCTGGGAAAATGATTCATACTACTGAACCAAAGTTCGTGCCAAATGAGGCTATTGATATTTCGATAGCTAACGAGATTAAATTGAAAGTGAGAATGGTTGACTGTGTAGGTTATATTGTTAAAAATGCACTTGGCTATCTCGAAGGAAACAAACCTAAGATGGTTCATACTCCATGGTATGATTATGAGATACCATTTGAGGAAGCGGCAGAAATAGGAACTAAAAAGGTAATTAATGAACATTCAACAATAGGAGTACTTATGACTACTGATGGTAGTGTAACTGGTATTCATAGAGATGAGTATCTTGAGGCTGAAGAGAGAGTTGTTAATGAACTTAAGGCAATCAATAAACCATTTATTATTATCTTGAACAGTAGAGAGCCTGATTCACCTGAAACTCAAGATTTAAGAAAAGAAATGGAAGCTACGTATAACATACCTGTTGAAGCAATGGACGTAATGAATATGGGTGAAGCTCAGATAAAAGACATATTTGAAAAAATATTAAAAGAATTCCCTATTAAAGAAATAAGCATAAATATTCCTGAATGGATTGATATGCTTGAACCTGACAATTGGATGAAGATGAAATTTGTAAATATTGTAAAGGGAATGGCTGGAGATATTTTAAAAGTTAGAGATGTTAGAAGCAATCTGGAAAATGCTAATTCCATGGAAAGTGATGTTATGGAAGCATTTGTGATTGATGAAATTAATATGGGTGAAGGTACAGCAGTTGTTGATATTAAGCCTAAGAAAGGATTGTTCTATAGTCTTTTAGGAGATATGACAGGGCATGAGATTAAATGTGATTATGATTTGTTCACATTATTAAAAGACTTCCATAAAGCTAAAGTGAAATTTGATAAGGTTGCAGAAGCATTGAAGAGTGCAGAGGAAACAGGATATGGTATGGTACCACCTCAATTATGTGAAATGAAGTTGGAAAATCCAGAACAATATAGACAAGGAAATAGATTTGGGGTTAAGTTGAAGGCTAGTGCACCATCTTTGCATATGATTAAGGCTGATATTCAAACAGAAATAGCTCCTCTAATCGGAAGTGAAAAAGAAAGCGAAGATATGTTAAAATCTATGCTCGAAAAGATTGATGATGAACCTGATACAATTTGGAAGAGCAATATGTTTGGTAAGTCATTAGAAGTTTTGGTTAAAGAAGGGCTTCAGAAGAAGTTATTCAAGATGCCAGAAGATGTTCAATTTAAGATCCAAAAAACATTAGAAAAAATTATCAACGAGGGTAATGGTGGATTAATCTGTATTATATTATAATAATTTGAAAAATTTTAATATGATATTTATAATAAAAGAGCTATATATAAGCTCTTTTATTATTTTGCATAAAATTGGTTATAAACATTTATATATACTGATGTAGACTAATGGGATTATTAAGAAAAACAGAAAGAAGAGACATAGTTGTAGAGATTCGTATCAAGGTAAAATAAAAAAGTAAATTAAGGTTATATAATAAAGTTTACTTAATATAATTAAGTAAGCTTTTAATTAAGTTAGAATTTTTTTCATTTAATGAAATTAAAATTTGTAATATAAAAAACTATAATTGGAGGTAATAATTATGAAAAAGATTATTAATAATCCTGAAAATGTTGTAAATGAAATGTTAGAAGGTATGGTAAAAGCACATCCTGATTTCATTGAGAGAGTAGAAGGTTTTAATGTACTTATTAGAAAAGAAAAAAATAATAGGAAAGTAGCATTAGTTAGTGGTGGCGGAAGTGGACATGAACCTTCACATGGAGGATTTGTTGGATACGGTATGTTGGATGGAGCTATAGCTGGAGATGTATTTACTTCACCAACACCAGATCAAGTTTTTGAGGCAATTAAGAATGTTGACTGTGGGAAAGGGGTATTATTAATAATTAAAAACTACACTGGTGATGTAATGAATTTTCAAATGGCTGCTGAGTTAGCTGATATGGAGAATATCAAAGTAGAGAGTGTTGTTATGAATGATGATGTGGCAGTTGAGAATAGCACATATACTACAGGTAGAAGGGGAATAGCTGGGACTATATTCTTGCACAAGATTGCAGGAGCTGCTGCAGAAAGAGGAATGGAATTAAAGGAAGTAAAGCGTATTGCTGAGAAAGTTATTTCAAATGTTAGATCTATGGGAATGTCTTTAACACCTTGTACTGTACCAGCAGCAGGTAAGCCTGGGTTCGAATTAGGGGAAAATGAGATAGAGGTTGGATTAGGTATTCATGGTGAGCCAGGAACTCATAAAGATAAAATTATGCCAGCAAAAGATATAGTTAAGCATCTTATGGAAAAAATATTAAATGATTATTCCGTTTCAAAAGATGAAGAGGTTGCAGTATTGATTAATGGACTCGGTGGAACTCCACTTATGGAATTATACATTATTAATGATGAGGTTAATAGTATATTAGGTAATAAGGATATAAATATAGTCAAGACATATGTTGGAAATTACATGACTTCACTAGAAATGGCGGGATTTTCAATATCAATTCTGAAGCTTGATGATGAACTTAAAGAACTTTTAGGAGATAAAGCGAATACTTTGGCATTTAAACAGTTCTAAGGGATAGGACAAGAGTATAAAACTCATAAGATTATTATCTTTAAAGCTATGGACATGCTTTAGTATTGGATAAAATCAGAAACCAACGAGGTGATTCCATGAAAAGTAATAAAAAATTGATAGAAATTTTAAGGAATATTTCAAAAGTAATTCAAGAAAACAAACAGTTTTTAACTGATCTTGATGCGGCTATTGGAGATGGCGATCATGGGTTGAATATGAGCAAAGGGTTTAAAGCTTTTGATGAAAAAGTATTAACGTTAGTAGAGAAAGATTGTGGTTCAATACTCAAGACGCTTGCCATGACGCTCATATCTACTGTAGGAGGAGCATCGGGTCCATTATATGGAACTGCATTTTTGAAGGCTTCAATAGTAGTCAATGGGAAAATGAATTTAGATAATGAAGATATTTTAAAAATGTTTGAAGAAATGATTGGTGGAATAAAGATGCGTGGAAAGGGGGAAAGAGGGGAAAAGACTATGCTGGATTCAATTATACCTGCATACGATTCTCTGAAAGAATCCTTTGGTAGTGGTAAAGATGTAGTACAAGCATTTAGGACTGCTACTGAACAAGCATTTGAAGGTGTGGAGTTCACGAAAACAATAAAGGCAACAAAAGGAAGAGCAAGCTATTTAGGAGATAGAAGTATAGGGCATCAAGATCCAGGAGCAACATCAAGTTATTTAATGATAAATGCAGTTTATGAAACACTTAAAAAGTTATAATAAAAGAAGAAATAATGAGAGGAACTGATTTTATGGTTGGATTAGTAATAGTATCACATAGTTATAAAATTGCTGAAGGTGTGGTAGAACTATGTAGTCAAATCGCTTCTAATGAAGTTTCTATCGTATCAGCTGGAGGTACATCTGATGGCGAAATAGGAACAAGCCCTATTAAAATTTTAAATGCTATAAAAGAAGCAGATACAGGTGATGGAGTAATTATCATATATGATTTAGGAAGCGCATTGATGAATGCTGAGATGGCAGTGGAGATGGTTGCGGTAGAAATAGAACAAAATACAAATGTGATTATTGCTGAAGCACCAATTGTTGAAGGCAGTATTGTTGCAGCAGTGGAAGCTAATATTGGTACAAATATAGGGGAAATTATAACAAAATTAAAAGATATATAAAGGCAGTGTATAAATTTTATATAAAATCATAATCATTAAGCAAAGATTAAGAAGGGAAAATCATATTAATTTGATTTTCCTCTTTTTATTCTATAGGAAACTATAAATTATTGAAACTACGGATAATTTTTTTGGTTGAAGAAATTTTCAAATGAAAGTGTATTTATAGAGTGAAAAATATAGCTTTTCACGCATATGAGAGACATCCATTTTGGCGTACATGATTAATTATGTATTGTTCTTGTATAACAAATTTGAGTTATATCATGATATAATTACAATGTAAAAAATCAGGAATTCAATTTTATTGCTAATAAATCTATTTTTTGTTACAATATAGTTGCAAATAAAACTATTAGTGAATCGAAATATATTTATTTTATGAGTAAATATAGAATAAACGGACATTGATAAAAAAGCTAAATAAGAGGAGTAGATTTACATGAATAGTAGAGCTGAAATGCTAGGAAATGGGAAAATAAGCAAGGTTTTATTAAAACTTTCTTTACCAGCTACTGTAGGAATGATTGTTAATGCTTTATATAATGTTGTGGATGCTTTCTTTGTTGGAAGGTATGTTTCACAAGAAGCCTTAGGAGCGTTAACTGTAGCTATGCCAATACAGATGATTATAATGGCTTTTGCCCTTATGATTGGAATAGGAGCGGCTTCTTCTCTGTCTAGGAGTCTAGGAGCAAAAGAAATAGAGAAGGCAGATCATGTTGTAGGAAATGCAATAATATCTATTTTAGTAGTCAGTATTGTAATTAGTGGGGTTGGTTTAATATTTTTGGATCAACTAATGAATGCTTTTGGTGCTACAGGTGATATAATTGGTTATGCAAAAGAGTACACTTTTATAATTTTAATAGGAACATTGTATTATCCATTCGTAGTGGCCTGCAATAACCTTATAAGAGCTGAAGGTAATGCAATGGACTCAATGATGATTATGATAATAGGAACAGGTCTTAATTTAATACTAGATCCAATTTTTATTGGAGTCTTAAACATGGGAATTAAGGGAGCAGCATTTGCAACAATAATATCTCAATTTGCTTCATTATTATATATTTTTAGATATTACTTTAAAGGTAATAGTTCAGTAAAACTAAGAAAAAAACACTTTAAAGTTGATTTTAGTATAATCACTGAAATTTGTACTGTTGGATTCTCATCATTTATGAGGAATTTCTTAGCTAGTGGAATAGCAATATTAGTAAATAACATGTTAAAGGAATTTGGTGGTTCAGATGCATTAAGTATATATGGTGCAGTTAATAGAATAACTATGTTTTTATTTATGCCTATATTTGGGGTTATTCAAGGGATGCAACCAATTGCTGGATTTAACTATGGAGCAAAGAAATATGATAGGGTACTTGAAGTGGTTAAAATTACAACAATTGTAACTATAATTATAGCTACTGTTGGTGTTGTAATTGGTGAAATATTCGCAGAGCCAATTGTAGGAGCTTTTTTCAGTAATAAAGCTCTTGTAGGAGATGCGGCTATGGTACTTAGAATATTAATTTGCGTAATACCAATAGTTGGTATTCAAATCGTCGGGGGATCATTATATCAATCCATTGGAAAGGCATTACCATCATTTGTAATAACAATGTTAAGACAAGTAATAATATTTATACCTTTATTATTAATCTTGCCAATGGTAATGGAAGATAGATTATTGGCTGTGTGGATAACATATCCATTATCAGATTTGCTATCAACACTAATAACAAGTATTTTAATAATGGCTGAATTAAGAAAAATAAGAAGATTACATGAAGAAACTATACTTTAGAGAAAACAATATAATGATAAAATTAAATCTTTATTAAATGAACACGAAGAAAAAATATTTTTGAGCATATCTTGGTGTTTAGCCAAATAAATATAAAGGGAAAAGCCGTGAAAAATTTTTCACGGCTTTTCCCTTTATATTAGCGATACATCAAATTAATGCTTTAATTGTATATCCCCTATTGAAAAATCTATATATTTAAAACTCTCTCTAATGTGATCTTCGTTCTGTAGTGTTATAAAATGTTTTGAAATGTATATGATTTTTCCTTTGAAACTTTTACTAAATGATCTAGGTTTATTAATTGAAATTTCAATTTGTTGTTGCAATTTAAAATCAATAGAATTCATCTTTTGAACCTCCTATCCAAGTATTGATATTACTAATTTGTTTTTTGAATGTGTCTAAATGTAATATATCAATACGGAATAATCTATTTATCCTTTAAAATGTTTAAAGGTAACTCCCCATTTATGTCAACTATTTTTATTTCGTCTGTTTTCATCCAACTTATCTCGCCATTTTCATCACAAACTGCAACCATAGGAATTACTCCCTCGTCAGCTTTAGGAACTCTATTTACCATATAAGTTGCTGGCTTTGAAGTTTTGTATGCTGCAAAACCTGTTCCTATTAATATAAAATTTTTATCAGTAGTTATTTGTTTAACAATTGTCAACATCATATTCAACCCCTTTAGTAATGCGCTGCTAAGTATTATTAGTTTGAATTACTTTTATCAGTCTAAGCGATTATAATTAAATAACTACAACCCAATTTATCATTACATAGAAACAATTTTTTTAATATTAAAAGTTGTCTCTTTTCAATTATAACATATTTAATAATAATTGTAAAAATATTTCTACAAAATTATTTTTTTTACAAAATATGCATAATGAAGGTTGTGCGGAAGGTGAGCATAGGTTTCACTAGGGAAGCACGTAAAACGTGCCTTTTTATTCCTAGTAAATACCTTATTTAAATATACAAAAAAGTTATTATTAACTATATTTTTGATGAATATATCACTAAACATGGTATAATAAAATAAAATTTTATTATTAATTGGTTTGGAGGAATAATGCATGGGCCAACGAATTGAAATGCCCAGATATATAAAAATTGCAGTAGATGTGGCGGTGCGAATACACAAAGGTGATTTACCTGAAGGTGTTAAATTGAGAGGTAGATCTATTTTAGCAAGTGAATATAATGTTTCACCAGAAACTATACGAAAATCAATGAAGTTACTTGATGATACAGGTGTTGTAAAAGTAAATAAAGGAAGTGGAGTTATTGTAAAGTCAAAAGAAAAAGCATTAGACTTTATTAATGGTTTTAAAGATAAAGAAAGTATTGGAATGATTAGAAGTAATATTAAAAATCTACTACAACAAAGAAAAGATATAGAAAAAGAAATTAATGAATTAAATGAAAAAGTAATAGATTATTCATATAGATTCAAAAACTCAAATTTAATCGATCATGTAGAAATAGAAATACCTGAATCATCTCATATAATAAATATAAGTATAGGTGAAAGTAGATTTTGGCACAATACAGGTGCCACAATTTTAGGGGTTAAAAGAGAAGATAAAGTTTATATTTCACCTGGTCCTTATTGGGAATTCAAAGAAAAAGATATTCTTTTAGTAGTAGGTGATGAAGGTGTATTGGATAGAATAAAAAAGTACCTAAATGATACTAATTAACTAAATAACAAAAAAAGAGCGTTTCACGCGCTTCACTAGAATAAAAAAGCATCAATTATAAAATTATAATTGATGTTTTTTTATATTTTTATTGGTTTAGGTTAAAGTTGAAAAAGAAAAATAATGAAAACTCTAGCATGATTAGATATTTATATTATTTTATGATATATTATTAATAATATTAGAGGAAATAAAAAGTAAATACATAAAATATATGGATAGAGAGGGATAAAGATGAATAACTCAATTGATATGAAACTGGGAACATTGTGTTATATTGAGAAAGATGAAAAAATACTACTTTTAAAGAGAAATAAAAAGGAAAATGATGTTCATGAAGGAAAATGGATTGGATTAGGTGGAAAGATTGAACAAGGAGAATCTCCTGCAGAATGCATTATCAGAGAAGTTAAAGAGGAAAGTGGTTTAAATATTATGAATCCTAAATTAAGAGGAATCCTAACTTTTCCTCAATTTAAAGATAATATTGATTGGTATGTATTTTTATATACTGCAAATGAATTTACTGGTGACTTGATTGATTCTCCAGAAGGGCATTTGGAATGGATTGATAAGGATAAAGTTTTGAAAATGCCCACTTGGGAAGGCGATTTAGTTTTTTTAAATATGTTATTAAAAGATGAAAAAAATTTTGAAATAAAGTTTGAATATAATAATGAAGGAAAACTTGACTCGTATACCATTTATTAAATCTTATGTGTACGGTTAAAGAATAAAGAATTGTAGATAATAACTATGAATAAACTTTTTATGTAGTCAAGCCTGCACATTTTATTAGTGTATAGGTATAAATGAAAGTTTTTGGAGGAAATAAATGATTGATTTAAATTCTATCAATGGAAAATGGAATATTGTTGAAAGTACTGATGAGTGTTATTTAAAGGAGATAGATAGAAGATTAAATATCAACTTTAAAATAAAAAAAAGGTCATTACTAGAAGTTAGAAATATTAAGAAAAAGGAAGTAAAAAAGTACAGTAAAAAAATTAAGAACAGGAATGGGATGTTATGCATAAATAGAAAGATTCTTTTTTTTACACTGCCAATTAAACTTTGTATTATTGGATATGATGAGAGCTCAGAATGGTTAATAATTGCTAGAGTAAATTCTATTTTAAATCAATTACAAATAGATGTATTAAGCAGAAAAAATGAATTAAGTAGCGATGACATATATGCAATTAGAAAAAAAATCAGTAGTATTGATAATGTAGCGGGATATTTGAAGTATCTTAAAAATGTGAATTGTTGATAATGTGAAAGTTAAGAAATGAAATAATTCAAAATAACTTAATTTATTAAAAAAATAGTTGACAATATGAAATTAATTAGATATAATTAATTCATAAATTTTATTGAATTAAAGTAATAAAACGTTGATAAGGAGAGTACTTATAAACAGAAATTACAGCGAGTCGGTGATAGTGGGAGATCGATATGGAGTTTATAAAGAAGAACACCTTTGAGTTTCAATCTGAAATGATTTATCAGAGTAGGTGATGACGGGGGCTGACCGTTATATCAGATAGGTATCGAAATAATTCTGTACCGAAAAGAAAATTTTGCTAATTAAGGTGGCATATCGAATAATACTTTCGTCCTTATATATTTATAGGACGGGAGTTTTTTTATTACAATTTTTCAAATAGGATTATTTTAAATTAAAATATAAAAAGCGTTTTAAATTACAGAGGAGGAATAATATTATGAGTAAATTAATGTTACCAAAAGGATACGAATCAAAACTTAATCTTAGAGAGACAGAAGTTGCTATTAAAAAAATTAAAGATCATTTCGAAAGGATGTTAGCTGAAAAATTGAATCTTACAAGAGTTTCAGCACCATTATTTGTATTTCCTGAAACAGGACTTAATGATAATTTAAATGGGGTTGAGAGAGCTGTAAGTTTTGACATAAAAGATATTCAAGGTCAATCAGCAGAGATAGTCCATTCTTTAGCTAAGTGGAAACGACTTGCACTATATAGATATGGATTTGAATGTGGTTCAGGTTTATATACTGATATGAACGCTATAAGAAGAGATGAAGAATTAGATAATTTACATTCTTTATATGTGGATCAGTGGGATTGGGAAAAAATACTTTCTAGAGAAGACCGTACGTTAGGAAAACTAAAACAAATCGTTAGAGATATTTATGAAGTTTTTAAGAAAACAGGAGAATATATTTGTAGCGAATACATTGAGTTGAAACTTGATTTACCAGAAGAAATCACATTTATTACAAGTCAAGAATTAGAAGATATGTATGAAGGATTAAGTTCAAAAGAAAGAGAAGATGCAATATGTAAAGAAAAAGGGGCAGTATTTATTATTGGGATCGGAGGAGAATTAAAATCAGGAGAGGCACATGATGGCCGTTCACCTGATTATGATGATTGGACTTTAAATGGTGATATATTATTTTGGAATCCAGTATTGGATAGAGCTTTTGAGTTATCCTCTATGGGTATAAGAGTAGATAAAGAGAGTTTATTAAAGCAACTGGAGATAAGAGATTGTTTAGATAGAAGTGACTTTTCATTTCACAAGATGATTTTAGAAGAAGAATTACCATTGACTGTGGGAGGTGGAATAGGGCAGTCTAGGATATGTATGTATTTCTTAAATAAAGCTCATATAGGAGAAGTACAAGCTGCATTGTGGCCACAGGAAATGATTGATAAGTGTACAGAGCATGGAATAGAATTACTATAATTAATAGAGGAGGGTTCTCAAGTGAAGACTTGTGAGCCCTCCTTCCACGTATAAGTAAAATTTGTGAGTATGTGGATATTTATTTTATGGTAATATTTGAATAATATAGTACTATAACTAAAAAGCAAAGATAAGAGAATAGAGGGTAAAGATTAAATTAGGTTATTTTTCTTTTGAATTTTTTGAATAAAATAATTTCTAATATAAGAAATCTATAATGAGGTGGAGAGTGTGAAAAATAATATGCTAGGTAGTTATGGTAGTATAGATGGTACATTTACTCAAGAAGAAAATGGATATATTAAAAAATCCTATCAAAAGAAGATTAGGGTAGGGGTAATAATGGGTGGAGTATCTAGTGAAAGAGAAGTCTCTTTAATGACAGGTAGGGAGATTATTAAACACATTAATAAAGAAAAATACTTTATAGAAGAGATAATAATAGATACTAAATATGAGGTTTTTGAAAAAGTGAAGAATATTGATTTAGCTTTTATAGCATTACATGGTGAATTTGGTGAAGATGGAACAATACAAGGTGCACTTGAGGTAATGGGAATACCTTATACTGGATCTGGGGTGCTGAGTAGTGCTTTATGTATGAATAAACAACTAAGTAAAAATATTATGAATGATGTAGGGATACTCACGCCTAAGTGGATAGAAATTGAAGGAATAGCAAAGAGAATTGGAGAAAATGAAGAGCTGATAATAGGTAATGAGGAGCTGTTGAGATTATTAGATAGACTACAAAAATTTAATATTAATGTACCATTTGTGATAAAGCCAGCTACAGGTGGATCAAGCCTTGGTGTTACCATAATCAATGAGATTAATCATATAAAAGATGGGATAATTAAAGCATTAAAGTTAGATGAACATGTGATAATAGAGGAATATGTGGAGGGAGTTGAAATAACGGTTCCAATTCTAGATGGAGAGGTACTTCCAATTATTAAAATTGAATCTACTGATGGTTGGTTTGATTACGTAAACAAATATAAGAGTGATAAAACAATAGAACATGTTATAAATTTACCTAGAAAGTTAGATGAGAAAATTAAAAATATTTCGAAAAAATGTTGGGAAAAGTTTAAATTAGAGGTTTATGGTAGAATAGATATAATCGTTAAAAACGAGGATGTATATGTTTTAGAAATAAATACCCTACCTGGATTAACTGAAAAGAGCTTATTTCCTATAAGTGTAAAAGGAATGGGAAGTTCATATGAAGAACTTTTAGATAAGATCATTCAGGTTTCACTTTTGAAAGGGTAATGTGTTAAATAATAATAATAAAATTCTAGGAGGAAAAAAATGTTTTTCATTCAATTTAAAGAGAATAAAAAAAAGTATATTCAATTATCTGACTATATAAAAAATATGATAGAGAATGGGAGTCTAACAGCAGGGAGTAAACTTCCATCAACAAGGGAATTGAGTGAAGAATTAAAAATAGGAAGAAGTACTGTTTTAAAAAGTTATGAGATACTAGAGGTGGAAGAATATATATTTACTATTAAAGGGAAAGGAACATTTATTAATGAATTAAAAATCAAGTATAATAAGAATAGAGAGTTCACAAATAGTTCTCTTATTAACTGGGAAGAGCACATGAATAAATATGCTAAAAGAGCTGTTGAGTTAGATATTATGAAATGGGATAGTCAATATAAGAAGGGAATGATATCATTTAAATCAATAGCTCCTGATGGGGATACATTTGATATTGATGGGTTTAAGAGAGCTTTTTATAATAGGTTATCTCTTGAAGGAAGTAACTTACTGAATTATGGATATGCAAAGGGGTATAAGCCTTTAACAGAGTGGTTGTTGAAGTATATGGTAGATAAAGGAGTTAATATAGAAGGAAAAGATATACTTATAACTAATGGGTTTACTGAAGGGCTAAATATCGTATTGTCTGCAATATGTGAAAGTGGAGATAAGGTATTATGTGAAAATCCAACACATAATACAGCAATAAAGATTTTAAAGATGAGAGAAGTTAATCTCATTGGGATTAATATAAAAAGCAGAGAAGGAATAGATATAAAGGAACTTAAAGAACTTATAGAAAACAATGATATAAAGGCTGTATTTTTAATACCTTCATATCATAATCCAACTGGGCTTGTGATGACTTACGAGAAACGAGAAGAAATATATTCTATATTATCAGAAAATAATATACCCATTATTGAAGATTGGTTTGCAGAAGAGTTGAATTATAGTGGTGATCATGTGAAATCCATTACGGCAATTGGAGGAAGTAATAATAATGTTATCAATATAGGAAGTTTTTCAAAGATTCTTTTTCCAGGAATGAGAATTGGATGGGTATTTGGAGATAAATCATTAATCGATGCTTTAGAGAGTATAAAAAGGGGATTAAATATTCATACCTCATTTATAGATCAGGGGATATTATATGAGTATTTAGAGAGTGAGCAGTTTCCTCAATTCATTAAGAGAATTAGAAGAAGGTATAAGCTTAAGTATGAGCTTATGAAAGAAATGATTGAAGAAAATATTAAGTATGAACATCTTTTGGGAGATGGGGGATTATATATGTATGTAATACTTCCCTCAAAAATTAAAGTAAGGGCATTATTAAAAAGATGTATAAAGAGGGGTGTTATTTTTACATGTGGGGATGTTTTTAGTGTTTCCAATGAAGATAGTGATGGAGTAATATCAAATAAATATAATTATGAGAATGGATTAAGATTAGGGTTTTCAAAACTAAAGAATAGTGAAATAAAGAAAGGAATAAGAATAATCGGAGAGGAAATTAAGGAGATGCTTAATGAATAAAACATTGACATTTTACTTGGTATAATGTGTAATGTTTTTTGGAGGTGTTTAAAATTAATAGTAAGGATTTAGAAGTTTTAGAAAAGCCTATTAAAAGTGTTTATTATAAATATCTTATTCCGGCAGTGTTAAGTATGATGTCATTTGCATTCATAGTATTCTTTGATACTATGATAATAGGACAAGGAGTAGGGGAAAAAGGATTAGCGGCTCTGAATATTGTTATACCTGTATACAATCTTTTTGCTTCATTAGGTTTAATGATTGGGTTTGGTGGTGGTGCAGCTCTATCAATATGTAAGGGAAAGAAGGATTATGAAGGGGCAAATACATTCTTTACAGTTGTTCTTACATTGACCATAAGTTTTGGAGTAATCATAAGCATAATAGCAACAGTATTTACTGACCCAATATGTACTATACTTGGGTCTAATGAAATGTTAGAACCCTATGTGAAAGAGTATCTTAGGGTGTTGATACTATTTGCCCCTTCATTTATAACTGTTGGAGCACTGAATGTAATTGCAAGAAATGATAATGCTCCGAAGGTGGCAATGATATCTATGACTATAAATGCAGTTTTGAACATAGGATTAGATGTACTCTTTGTTTTAGTATTTAAGTGGGGAATGACAGGAGCTATTTGGGCAACCAGTATGGCTAGTATAGTTAGTTTAATCATCATGTCCACTTATTTTATTAAAAATAGTTCACTTAAATACAATATAAATTTATTTAGTGTTAAAAACAGTATTAGAGTATTTAAAAATGGTATGGCAATATTTATACTAGAATTTTCAAATGGAATTGTAATAATACTATTTAATAATGTGATTATTTCTCTCATCAGTGAATCAGGTGTAGCTACTTTCAGTATAATTACTAATGTTGTTCTTGTATTTATTGCTATATTAGATGGGATGACACATGCAGCACAACCAATAATTAGTGTAAATTATGGAGCTGGAAAGATTGATAGAATAAAGACACTTATAAAACATGGTATTGTTATAATCGGGAGTTTTGGTGTTATATTTTATATATTGAGTTATGTATTTTCAAGGGATATCGTAGAAGCTTTTGGAAGTAATAATGAAGAATTTATTGTATATACAATACGAAGTATGCGGATATATTTTATTATGATAATATTTAGTGGAATAAATATGTTTGCAATTGGAATATTTCAATCAATGGAGAAAAGAAAAATATCAGGGGTTATTTCTTTGATGAAGGGAATAGGACTTGTTACAATATTTATTCAAATTATTCCTAGAATATTAGGTGAGGATGGATTATGGCTAGTTGTTCCAGCGGCGGAATTCATAACGTTATTATTTTCAAGTATAATGATAGTACTCTTATTAAGAAAGAGTAACTGTGAAAGTAACAATAATAAAATTACTAATTGTACGAAAAACTCTGAAGTTAAATAGAGCATAAACAACATAAATTGACTTTATTAACAAACTAAAAAACTCCTGTTTCTAGGAAGTTTTCAGTTTGTTAATACTACGTTGGGTTTTGATTTTTGTTCTGTATTGATTCCTTGATTAAACATGTAAATAAAGTTAAAATAGGCACAACAATTTGCAAGGGTAAATGTATATACTTAATTACAAAATCAAGTCCAATATCTAGGTGATGTAAATAGTTTTTAGCCATAATTAGTGATGAAAATAACATTATTATCCCAATAAAACATGATACAATTTCTATGTTTTTTAACTTTATTTTTTTGAATTTAAAATCTTTAATATTTGTTATTTGTATTGTTCCAATAACTGCTACATACATAAAGAGAGTCACCTTAAAAAAGCCACCTATCATTAATAAAAGTACAAATAACACATCTAATCGCGTTAAAAAATCTTTTAAGTCTATGCGTTGAACAACATCAAATAAGGGGCAGAGAGCCTTGGTTGCCTGTGGAACCCCTAATACAACTATTAATAACATAGTACTTAAGGATAATATAATACCCTCAAAAACAATAGATAGTATAGCTACCTTTCTGATTTTTTTACCATTTGAAACAAAAGGATAAATCATAGTGAATAATATTGTTTCACCATAAGGAAAGCTTATAAGAGGCCATCCTTTTTTTATGACACTCACAATACCATCTTGTAAAATAGGTCTAAGATTAGATGAATCCATGACATTTCCCATTAATAGTAAAAGTACCCATATTAATAAGGGCACAAAAATTATAAGTATAAAGAAAAGTTGGGCAGTACCTGCAATAGTTTTAAGTCCTTTATTTACGCTGAAAATCACCACTACAATAAAAAGAATTCCAATATAAATCATGGGAGTCATACTTAACTGAGTGATTTTTGTAATTTCTAAAAAATCTCTGATATTTCTTGCTCCTATATAAGCAAAATAAGATAAATATATTACACTTAATATATTTCCTAATATTTTGCCATATATTTTCGGTAGATAAGTAACCAAAGTATCTTGAGGATACTTATAATATAATGTTGTATAAATTAATTGAAGAATGATACCACCTAATGAATATAACAGCATAGCTATCCATGCATCCTGCTTAGTGTCAGCTCCTAAATAGAAAAGAATAGCAGTACCATAGGGGAGTAAAACCATTAAGATGAATAATTGATATAAGTTTATTTTAGGTTTCATAAAGTTTAATCCTTTTATATTTCTACATACTTTACACATTTATGTATTAATACACATTTATCTATTAATACATATTTTGTACTTAAATCAGTTAATTATGTGAAAGTTAAGTGGTTCCATAAGAAAAATTGCCATCATTACTAGAGTACTCATAATGGTGGCAATTTTATTTATTAAATAAAGGACTTGTATATTAAAGGGTTTAGAAAGCAGGAATTATTGCACCTTCATATTTTTCTTCAATAAATTTCTTAATCTCATCACTCTGTAAAGCTTTAATAAGCTTTTTAATCATTTCATTGTTTTTATTTTTTTCAAGGACAGTTATTATATTAGCATAAGGTGACTCTTTTCCTTCAATTAAAAGTGCATCCTCAGTTGGGTTTAAATTAGCATCAAGGGCATAATTAGTATTTATTACAGCTAGAACTACATCATTAAGAGTTCTTGGAAGCATAGCGGCTTCAATTTCAGTAAACTCTAGATTATGAGGATTTTCAGCAATATCATTTTTATAATATGCGGACAAATTTGTAGGATCGTTTAAAGTAATTATGCCGTTATTATGAAGAAGAATAAGAGCCCTTCCATGGTTAGTTGGATCATTTGGTAAAGTTACAGTTGCACCATTAGGAATATCTTTTATGTCAGATATTTTTTTAGAATATACTCCTAAAGGTTCTACGTGGATACTACCTGCACTAATAAGGGGATATCCTTTATCTTTTGCGAAAGAATCCATGTATGGTATGTGTTGGAAGAAGTTTGCTAAGATTTCTTCATCATTTAAAGCATCATTAGGTTTAACATAATCGTTAAATTCAATTATTTGTAATTCGAATCCTTCTTTTTTTAGTAAGGGTTTAACTTGATTCAAAATTTCTGCATGAGGAACAGGAGTAGCACCTATTTTTAAAACATTGTCCTCTCCAGCATTTTTTGATGCACCACATGAAGAAAAAGTGAAAATTGAAAGTAAAGTAAATAAAGTTAATAGTACAGTTGTATATTTTTTCATATAAATATCTCCTCGTTTTTTGATTATTTTTTATTATAATAATTAGATAATTTATTACCACAAAATTGTATTAACATAACTAAGCAAATAAGCACTAAAACAGAAGCAAATAAGACATCGTTTTGTGAGCGTTGATATCCAAAGCGAATGGCAAGATCACCAAGACCACCACCGCCAATTATTCCTGCCATAGCAGAATAACCTATTTGAGCAATCAATGTTATAGTAGTACCTAAAATTAATTGAGATAATGCTTCAGGGATCATCACCCTTAAAATAATAAGTTTAGGAGGGGTTCCCATTGCATGAGCAGCTTCAATTATTCCAGGTGGTAACTCCTTTAAGGCTGATTCCACGATTCTTGCAAAGAATGGAATAGAAGCAAAAATAAGTGGAACAATGGCTGCGTTAGTACCAATTGAAGTGCCTACTATGAATCTTGTAAAAGGGGTAACTGCAATCATTAAAATCACAAAAGGTACGGAACGACCTATGTTTACAATCCATGATAAAATTGTGTTTATAAATTTATTAGGAAGTATAGTAGTCTCTTCAGTAACAACAAGTAGAACTCCAAGTGGTAATCCAATTATTATTGTGAAAAGTATTGATATGCTCACCATATAAAGTGTTTCCAATGTTGATGGTAATAAAAGTTCTAATAATCGCATTATTTAATTACCTCCGTTTCTACCGATGATTCTTCTAAGAACTTCAATGATTTTTCCAAAAGAGAATTGTTGTTCTCAATTTCAATAACTAGATTACCCAGTACAATGTCACCAATTTTGTCAATTTGCCCGTTTATTATATTAACATCTATATCTAACAAACGGCTTAGTCTTGATATGATAGGAGATTTTGCAGAGGAATGAGTAAAAGTTAGATATATTACTTTTCCTTGGCAACTATCAATGATATCTTTCTTTTCATTAATTAATGAATCTTTATGAATTTTCTTTTCATAAGTTACAAAGAAATCAGAGCACTTTCCAGAATATAAGCATTTTCCATCAATAAGATGAGTTACAGTATCGCAAATTTCTTTTATTACATCCATCTCATGTGTAATTAGAATCACCGTAATATTAAATTCTTTGTTTATATTATTTAAAAGATCAAGAATTTGTTTTGTTGTTTTAGGATCAAGTGCTGAAGTAGCCTCATCACACAATAAAAATTCAGGGTTATTAGCTAATGCTCTAGCTATAGCAACTCTCTGTTTCTGTCCTCCGCTTAATTGAGAAGGGTATGATGATGCTTTATCAGATAAAGACACAATCTCAAGCAGTTCTGTAACTTTTTCGTGAATTTCTTTTTTTGAGGTCTTTGCTAATTCTAAAGGAAAAGCTATATTATCATATACTGTTCTTGAACTTAGTAGATTGAAGTCCTGAAAAATCATACCCATATTTTGTCTAAAATGTCTAAGCTCAAGATCAGATAATGATATGATATCAGTACCATCGATTTCTATCATCCCGCTTGTAGGGGTTTCTAATTTATTTAGGCAACGGAGAAGTGTTGATTTCCCAGCTCCGCTCTCACCGATTATGCCGTGAATTTTTCTCTTTTCAAACTCAAGATTTATATTATCTAAAGCTTTAAAAGTTGAGTTTTTCAGCTTAAATTTCTTTTCTAAATTAAGTATCTTTATCAATATTGTATCTCCTTCCAAAATTATTGAATATGTATGTCCATATATGCCTATATTAATGGATTAACGTGCTAAAGGATTGAGGGTATAATAATAACCTTAATCACAAAGAAAATTTTAAAATAAAAAACTTCCTTCGATAAGAAGGAAGTAACAATTCAAGATTAAGGTTGTTAGTTCTTCTCATCTACCGATACGAATATATCGCAGGATTTAGCACCTTTACATAAGTAGGTTGCCGGGTTTCATAGGGCCAGTCCCTCCACCGCTCTTGATAAGAGTAATCTCTATTAAATTTTTTAATATACGTTTCATTATACATAGGATTTTATAGGTTGTCAATATAAAAAAATTATGTAATTGTATTGTGAAAAGCATGTACTCGTACTATTATAGTATAGGGGAGTTAATTTTTATCTTTTTTATGTATATTAATACACAAGATATTGCAATACTGTAACTAGGGAGTAATCATTTACATGCCTAAATGTGGATGAAATTATTAGAAAATTTAAGGAGGAATTGATATGATACCAACACCCCATATTGAAGTAAAAGATAAAGGAATTATTGCTAACACAGTATTAATGCCTGGAGATCCATTACGTGCTAAATTTATCGCTGATACATTTTTGGAGAATGTAGAAAGATTTAATACTGTACGTAACGTATTTGGGTATACTGGGACATATAAAGGTCGTAAAATTTCTGTAATGGCAAGTGGCATGGGTATGCCAAGTATTGGTATTTACTCATATGAATTATTTGAATTTTATGGAGTAGAGAATATTATTCGTATTGGTTCATGTGGAGCCTATACAGCAGATTTAAATTTATATGATGTAATATTGAGTACGGAAGCGTGGAGTGAATCAAGTTTTGCTAAAGTTCAAAGTGGATATGATAGTGATATAATTGCTGCATCTACTGATTTAAATAGCAAACTAGAGAAATTTTCAAAAGAGTTAGGAATTGAAATTCATAAAGAGCGAATTCACTCAAGTGATGTATTTTATCGTAAAAATTTCCATGAATACAAAGAGATTTATGAAAAACATGGATGTGTTGCAGTTGAAATGGAGTCATTTGCTTTATTCCATAATGCAAATGTATTGGGTAAAAAAGCAGCCTGCTTATTAACAGTCTCAGACAACTTAGCAACTGAAGAAGTAACAACATCTGAAGAAAGACAAAATGCATTTACGAATATGATGAAAATTGCCTTAGAAATGGCTGAGTAAAAAAATAACTAAGATATCCTTGGTGGAAATAATAAGGATATCTTAGTTTTTTTAAATAAATCTAGTATATTAAAAACTTTTTTGGTGTTATTTTCATATACATTTTATAGGGGAAATAATTTTTGGTAAGAGGTAAGGAGGGGCTATGGAGATTAAAGAAGGAATTGTTTTTAAGAGAGCAGACATAGATAAAAAAAAGGATTTTAAAAACATAGATTTATTAAGAAGACGTCTTTGTTTTTTAGCTTTAAAAGATGATAAAGTTATTGGAACCATTGAATTTAATATTTTTGATATGGTTAATGCAAGAATAGAACATATTAATATTTCATGGGACAAGGCTACAAATCATTTGGAACTCTTGGAAGGATTTATTCAAGAATTTCTTTGGTGGAACGAATATATTAAAAATATAGCTATTGAAATACCACTGATGAAAAAGATTTCTGAAGAGAAAAATGATATATTGAGAGCTGGATTTCTTAAAGGAAATGTGTATACTTATGAAAATCCTAACCCAGCTGAAATATTTAAGATAAAAGTGAAAGACGTGTGTCCAAGCCAATTAACAGTAGATAGAAGTAAATTGAAACAACTAAAAGAGTGGGTAAAATCCTCAGAAGAAATTATTTGTACGTTTGTGAGAATAGATGGTAAAGCTGTATGTATTGATGGGCATACTAGACTTGTTTATGCTATATTAAATGATTATAAATATATTTACGGTATATATACTAAAGAATATGATGATATTGGGCTCTACGAAGAGACATTAAGATGGTGTAGGGATGAAAAAATATATTCAGCAGAAGATTTGGTTAAGAACATAGTGGATACTGGAGAACATGAAAAAATATGGATTTCAAGATGCAGGAATTATCTTAAAAGTGTATAATATGGTTATTGAGAAATTCATTACTATAAGATACATTCTTAACATTTATAAATATTAGTCGATAAATTAAATATGACTTCAAATAATCAAAAGGAGAGATTAGATGGATTTTGACCATAATGAACAGCCCTTACTAGTTGGCGGATTAAACTATGAAGAATCAACATTAGAAAATATGAAATTTGTTGTTGAAGAATTTGCTGAAGGAATAATATCATTTCAAAGTAAAAAAATTGCAGAGAATTTTTTAGATAATATTAAAGATTACATTTCTGAGGAGATTTTTAAAACATACATGAAGATAAAGAAACCTTTTTTTTATGGAATTCTTCAAACTGAAAAATATGAAATATATCTGTATGCTGAAGAGTTTGTTAGAGAGATGTATGAGTATAAAGAATGTGAAGACAAGCTATTAATAAGTTTAAAAAATGACATTGATTGATATGATGTAAGGAGGAGTGTTTCGTGAAAAAATTCTTGAAGAAAAATTTAGATGTTATCATAATTTTTGCAGTTATTTTTTCAATTAAATTTTTTGTAGTTGATATTATCCCTGTTGATGGACAATCAATGTATCCTACATTGAATATGAAAGATAATAGTGATAGAGTAGTTCTTAATAGGGTGCCTCATTATACTAAGAAGTATGGTAGAGGTGATATTGTAATTATAAAAAAGAAAATTGAACAGGGAGATAGTATAATAAAAAGAATAATTGGAATAGAAGGGGATAAAATTGAGATAAAGAAAGGATTTGTTTATCTTAATGATAAAAAACTTGATGAAGTATACATAAAAGAACAAGGTGTTACTAGACCAGAAGGGATATATATTGTACCAGAAGGGAATGTGTTTGTACTTGGAGATAATAGAATGAATAGCTCTGATAGTAGAAAGTATGGATTCTTTAGCTACGATAATATACTAGGGGAAGCTGTCTATAGAGTTAATATATTGAAATTCGAAGGTAATTCATTTTAGGCATATTCAAATAAATAACATAATATAGAGAATATTGATTATTAAAGTCTACAATTCCTTACTAGGGGGGGATTCTAGGCTTTTTATTTTTGTACGTTAAGAAGATGTAAAAGGAGTATTTTGGGTACATATCTATTATGAGATGAGGCAGAATATAAGTATGCATATGATGATGAGGTAAATAGTATGATAAGATGGATTAAAGATGCCAGAAGAAAGTTGGCTAAAATACCTATTAGAGTTGTGTTAAGTTTGTATATCCTTGTAATGTTTGTTTTTGCTGTGATATACACTAATATTCCAAGTGGATTCTATCATGAAACTATAAGGCTTGAGAGTGGCTATGATAAAGAAGCAGAGGAGTTTTCAAAGAAAATTCTAGAAGCTATGAAAGCTAATTTTATGGATGTTTATAAAAAAGAACAATTGTGTTTTGATGATATCGAGATAGATATTACCACTATGAATGTTGGTAAAAGTTATGTGAAGAGTGAACGGGTAATAGTTCCAATAAATCTTATTGTAGAGGTGAAAAATCCTGAAAAGATTACTGATAAACATATAGATGATTGTGATAAAAAGAATTATATTGAGAATGTAGTATATACGGATTTTTTTGATATATCTCTTAGCACAAATGCTATAAAAATTAATGATAAATTTTTTGTTCCTCTGGTTGTAACTAGCAATGTTTTTGTTAAATGTGACAATATTGATGTAGATAAAATAAACTATAACCAATTGTTCAAACATGAGGGATTCTTGTCACCAGTTATAAAGATTGATGAGGGAATAGAGAAGGAGATACAAGAATTTCTTCTCGCAAGTAAAGGGTTTTCAAATAAGATAAATAATCACTTTTTAAGCATGCTATATTTGAGTGCAGTTACAATAACCACTATTGGATATGGAGATATTGTACCAATTACGTTAATAACCAGAATGTTAATAACTATTGAAGCATTAATGGGGATGACGATTATGGGTATTTTTTTGAATAATATAACTTATAGAGAGTAATTGGAAAGTAAGATATTAAATAGATTTTGTGTACTGACTGGCAATGCTTAATAAGAAACAATTGCACAAAATTTCTCTATTATGAATTTATACACTAAAAGCAACTTTAATTTTGCTTTACCTTTTACTCCTAGTATTGTATAATATGCTAATAGGTAATTCGAAACACGAAATATTTTAGGATAGAAAAAAGGAGAGTGAGCATGAAAGGGTTAAAATTAAAAGATAAAGGGTTTATAAAGGCGTTGGTAACCATAGCTATACCAATTACTATACAAAACTTTTTTTCTACATCATTAAACTTTGTTGATAATATTATGATTGGTCAATTAGGAAAGGAAGCAATAGCTGCTGTTGGACAAGCTAATAAGCTATTTTTTCTTTTTGTATTGATACTATTTGGAGTATATAGTGGTGCTGGAGTGTTTTCAGCACAGTTTTGGGGGAAAAGGGATATCCCAAATATTAAAAGGGTACTTGGGTTGTCTTTAATAATTGGAGGGGCAGTAAGCGTAATATTCGCACTTGCTGCTACATTAGCTCCAAAGACAGTTATGACCATGTTCTCTAAAGATGCTGAAGTAATTAAATTAGGTACTGAATATCTTAGAATAATAGGAATTAGTTATCTTTTAACAAGTATAACCTTTGGATTTGGTATGTCTGCTAGAAGTGTAGGTTTGACCAAAATTCCTATGTATGCTAGTGTAGTATCACTTGGGATTAATACTTTCTTAAACTATACACTTATTTTTGGTAAATTTGGATTTACAGCTATGGGAGTTAAAGGTGCAGCTATTGCAACCCTGATAGCCAGATGTATAGAACTATTTGTTACATTATATCTTCTGTATAAATATAACGGAGGGACTGTTATTGCTGCTAAGTTTAGTGAGTTATTTGATTTTTCACGAGAGTTTGTAGCAAAGATTCTTAAAACTGCATTACCTGTGATATTCAATGAATTTTTATGGTCTCTTGGAATGACAATCTATGCTGTTATATATGGGCGAATTAGTACAGAGGCAGTTAATTCCGCAGAGATAAGTAATACAATTCTTAATTTGTTTATGATTATAGGCCGAAGTATTGCAAGTGCTTCAGCAGTTATGATTGGAAATAAAATTGGTGATAATAACGTTGAAGAGGCAAATACCTACGCGCGACGTCTCTGTAAACTTGGAGTTTATGTGGGGATTATAATGGGAGCAATATTAATTATGACAGCTCCATTGTTTGTAAAACTTTTCAACGTGGAACAAGGAATAAAGAACGATGTTGTCACAATTCTCATAGTTATGGGATTCATTTCATTCATAAAGATACTTAATGGTATTCTTGTAGTAGGCGTGTTTCGAAGTGGTGGAGAAACTGTATTTGCCATGTTATTAGATAGTGGAACAGTATGGTGTATTGGAATACCTATGGCTATAATAGGTGGTCTTTGGTTAAAACTTCCAATACCTGTTGTTATTGCATTAGTGAACCTTGAAGAGGTTGTAAAAGTTGTGATAGGTTTAAAGAGAATGCTTTCAAATAAGTGGATTAAAAATATTGTAAATGATATGTAAAAATATGTTTACAGATAGTATTATTCATCACCCATTTATAGAAGATGGGTGACTTCTATACAATTACTGTTAAAGAGTTCATGGAAAAAAATATAAGTATAAAGCTCGCTGAAATATACGGCGAGTTTTTTTGTATAGATTTTTATCGTTGGTGATATAGTAAAAGGGAAGTGGGTTGAATTATGGAGCTGAGATAGAGTGAAAAAAAATAATTGTAAAGATAAAAATAGAGAAAGTTATGTTGTGTGGAGAGGAATACGAAGAATTCTGCTTTTAATCAACGTTGTGGTAACTATTATAGTTGGTTCTGCAGGAATATACTTTACCTACACACAGACTAAAATATACGATAAGCAAAGAGAATATATGGATATGCAGTTACAACCACATTTTAATATGGCTATTTTATATGAAAATAAGAATGAAAAGGGAATCTATACAGACAATAGCCTTAAAATACATAATTCAGGGGGAAATTTTTATGAATTTAACTGTGACAAGATAGTATTCTTAATGGTTTCTTATGGAAATGAAAAGTATATGTTACCAATTAAAGACTTTTTTAAAGTTAATAGAGAATATTTCGGAGAGAGCGATAAATTAGTATTTGAGGCAATTGGAGATAACAACAATCTGATAATTGATAGTTTAAATAATGATATAGCTCAGTATGCAAAAAATCAAGGAGTGAGTTTAGAAATAAAAGTGGTGATATTCGTTAAAATAGGATATCAAGATATTTTTGGAGTTGATCACTTAAAGTATTTCCGTGGTAATAAAGGGAGATTAATTGAAGAAGAATATGGAGAAAAAATTTTTGAGTTGCATGATGAATATATAGAGCTAGATGGTAATATGAAGATTAGAGATTTAAATAGCAAAAAGTTGATTAGGTTCTTAGAATATGAGAAAAAAATAGATATGAATGAATTCAAAGAATTATTTAATTACGAATACTGAAAATCTCGGAGTTACTTATCTGAGTTTTTTGACAAAGTTATATTGTTTTCATTTTATTTTGTTGCTTTAGAATTTCAGGGTGTTTAAAAAGTTCAAGGTCAAGGAACAAGGTGAACGAGCAGCGGATTGTACAATTAGTACTTGAGCAGCACAGAGAACCTTAGTGACGTAGAGATTGAGCTTTTAAAACATCCTGAGAGTTTTGGTCTGGGTGACTGGACTCGAACCAGCGGCCTCAGGCACCCCATACCTGCACGCTACCATCTGCGCTACACCCAGATATTAATTAAGTATATTATATCAAACTCAAAATGATAAAACAACCAGTGATGTAAATATATAGTATATGATTCCATGAAAATGAATAATTACCTATTGGGAGTTAAGACTATATTCATAGGAGTGAGGATCAATGAAAAAAGTGTTTATTTACTTAGGAGTATTTATAATTTCATATATATTATTTTTATTTATAGCATATAAAACCGCTATGATTATTCCTATTCATAGCTTTGATGATAGTGTTATAATAAGTGGGCTATGCATTATTTTCGCAACTATTATATTGTGCACTATTTTGATAATTACAAAGATTGATGAAAAGAGAAAAAAATAAGGTTTCAGGCGTTGAAAAAGCCCAAGGTCAAGGAACAAGAGGAGCGAGCAGCGGAGTGTACAAATAGTACTCGAGCAGCACAGCGAGTCTTAGTGACGATGACATTGGGCTTTTTCAACAGCCTGATTCTTAGTTTTTAATCTATAAAACTCTTTATTTTATCTTCTAATAAAAAATCTCCAGTGTAATGAATTACATTTACTCCAAGTGAAGAAGCAGCAGTTATATTATCCAATGTATCATCAATAAATAGGCATTCACATGGATTCAGTGCATATCTATCAAGTAAGATATTAAAAAATTCTATATTGGGTTTTAATAGATTCTCTTCAAAGGAAACTGCACCACCATGAAAAAGAGAGAAAAAATCATGAGAATCTATTATATGATTATATGCCGCTTTATGAAAATTAGATAAAATATAAAGGTTGTACCCTTTATTATGAAGGGATTTTAAGACTTCTACATTCTCTTTGATAGGAACAAGGATACTTTTCCAATTAGACATACAAAGATTAATATCGATATTCCTCTCGGGTAAACGCTCAACAAATATTGAAGTTGCGTCAGTTTCACTTATTGAACCCTTATCTAGCAACAACCATTCATCGCTTTTGAATATTTCATTAAATAACAAATCTTCAATTTCCTTATTATTAAATAATTTAGTCAAATACTTTCTCGGTTCGAATTTCAGGAGTACATTTCCAATATCAAATATAATATTTTTAATCATTTAGAACCCTCCGTTAGAAATACTACTTAGATGTTAGTTCTTTATTTGGAAGAAGTTTTTTCAACGTATTAATTGAATCTTCTTTAAAATATAATACTTTTGAACTATCATTATTAAAATATAAATATGTATCTGCTTTTTCAGAATGCTTGTATGTTTTTCTTATATAACCATGAATATCTTTAATGAGTATACTTGCCACTCCTAAATCTTTTTCAAAATCACCGTTTGCAAACTTTAGCATATCATTATCTGTCCATATATATAACTCTTTATAACTGAAATCTGGATTGAGTGAGTCAAAACCGAGAGAATTAATAAAATTTATATTGTCATTAGGAATTCCAAGTTTCTCAATATAATTACTTAATTTATCATTTATATCTTGAATAATTGTATTTCTACTACGTAAAAATTTATAGAAAGTAAAAGCAAAAAATAGAATAGTGAACAATAAAAACCATGCTAAAATGATAAAAAATATCATAACAACTCTCCTCGCCATAATTAATAATAAGATAATATCACATTATATGAGATATAACAAATATTTGTGCCATTGTTTTACAATTTGGCATAGTATATAGCATAATATGAAACAAAAGAGGAGAGGAAGGAATATGGCAGATATCATTGTCCCAACAGATAAATCAACAATTCAAGATGCTGTAAACTCAGCATCAGCTGGAGACACAATAATATTGCTACCTGGAGAATATAAAGAACAAGTGATAATAACGCAGAAGGATATTACAATTAGAGGTCTCACTGTTATAGGTGTAAATATACGTGGTATTAACTCGAATGACATAGCATTCACTGTTTTAGCTGACAATATTAAGTTTTATGACTTAAATATTGAGAATTACTATGTTGGAGCTTATATAAATGGAGATTCAATTAAAATGGAAGAAGTTCATTTTAGTGCTTGTGGCAGCTTTGGTATGGTTCTGTCAGGTAAAAATAATACAATAACCAACTGTTCATTTGATGAATGTAGATTATTTGGAATGAATATTGGTGGTGATTATCATAAAATAACAAACAATGTGTTTAATAACAATATATTAGGTTGTGTAGCAAATAGCATAGAACCTCTTACTAATACTATAATATGTAAGAATATAGCGACTAAGTCACCAGTTGGTATTAATTTAAGTCATAGTGGATCCAAGTACAATGAAATTATTCAGAATGTAATAACAACTGATACAGGATTATTTGTAAATTCACCTTACACAAAAATTGATAAAAATTCATTCCAGAACTGTGAAGATGCAGGGATGATTATTAACTCTCAGAATAATGAAATCAACAATAATGTTATTTCAAATGGAAGAAATGGGATAATCGTCATTGATAGATGTAACAAATTTGAGAGACAAATTATTGGTAATATGAAAGAGGCTTGCGTAACTTTTGCTGATGGAGATAATTCTTTTACCTCAGGAGTATTATCTAATAGCACCAAAGGGATAAGAAGTATAGACAATAGCAATCAGTGCCAAAATAATGTATTTGTTAATGTTGAAAAAGATAGTATTTTAGTATAAAAGAGGTGTAAATTTACACCTCTTTTATTATATCCTGATAGTGTTTTAATGTTTTATCAACAAAACTTTGTAATGAAGCGATATTTTGATTAATGGTAGATACATTAGAAGTCAAGGTAGCAATTCTTTCTGTAAAAAATTGCAAGTTATCTTCTAGTGATGAAAGTCTAGAATTAATTTGTGAAATTTGAGAGGATAAATAAGAATATGAGGTTTCTAAGTCATCCACTTTTTTAGCTAGCCTTTCTAAATCAGTATGAACAAATATTTCAGTATTTTCAATCTCGGAACTATATTTTAATAATACTGAAGCATAGGTGTCAGATGTTGTCCACGTTTTACCAAGATCTTCTACTGTAGTAATTATTCCTTTTAGATAAGAAAAATGTCTAGGATCAGGCGTTGATTCTTTTGGATAGCCATCTAAACCAAGATATAATCCCATATGATCAATATGAGCCGTAATCCCTTCTTTCCAATTTTTAAACTTTTTATGAGCGGTAGGATCTATATTGCTTCCACCAGAAGTGGTTTTTAATCCACATGGATTATAATATGAGGCATCTATTCCAGCTTGACTAGGTATTTTATATAGAAAGCCTGTTTCAAGGCACATTTGGGCAAATAATATTACGGGGTTGATTTCCTTAGAAATACAATCAGTCCAGTAAATATCAAGAAGTTCTTTGTAATTATCATTTAAAAAATTTTCTTTGGCCCAGGTGGCTATTTGATCTTTAGAAGCAGTTGGAGACGTTGATATTAAAGTACCTTTAATACCGGTTAAGCCTTTAAATATGGCGGTTGCCATCTTTTCACTATCAAAGAGGTTTGTATCCTTTACTGAGTCGCAGAAACATCCCTCAACCAATATTGCAGGTGCTATGGTATTGTTTAGAACATAGAGTGAGGTATTCTTTTTCATCCCTCTGTTGGTAAAGCCTAAATTTACTATTTCATTTAGTACAGGTTGACCTATATTATTACCATTCTCGCTAACATAAAATATTTCGCTTCCATTTGCTTGACCATTATAGTAGTTGAAGTGTATGGATACAACAATATCCACGTTAGCAGCATTTGCTCGTTGGCATCTTATTCTTAAACTATCTGTGGTAGAATGAATGTTTTTAAAATCTTCTTGGGTTGGGGTACAATCAATAACAATTTGGCCAGCGGCTTTAAGTTTATTTATCAATTTAAAAGATACATCATTTATCATATCTTCTTCTTTTAAAATCCCGTTGGCGCCACGGTTGTATATCGTATTGTGTCCTCTTAGAATACCAATTTTCATAAACACAACTCCTTTGTATTAATTAATAAGGTATCACTATAATATATGTAAGAGTATATTATAGTGATAAGAAATATGACTAGATTTTATGAAAATTGTAATAAATGAAAGGAACATATGATTAAAAATATATATAACAACATAATAAATGAGAATATGAATACATGTTCAAAACAAGCAATTGTTGGTATAATTTACATAGAGGTGATTGTTTTATGGAAGGAAACAGTATATTAATAATTGAAGATGATATTAATATTAATAGCATGATCAAAGAAGTTCTTATTAAAGAAGGATATAATGTTGGACAGGCTTTTGATGGTCAGGAAGGAATACTTAAGTTTGAGGAGAAGAACTATGACTTAATTTTACTAGATGTGATGATGCCAATAATAGACGGGTTGGAAACAATGAGAAGAATTAGAATGAAGAGCAATGTTCCTATCATAATTTTATCAGCAAAAGGTGAGGAAACGGATAAGGTAATTGGTCTTGGAATGGGGGCAGATGATTATCTTACTAAGCCTTTTTCTGTTCCAGAGATGGTAGCAAGAATAAAGTGTAATATTAGAAGATGTATCCATTATAGTGAAGGGAAAGAAATTGATGATAAATCAATTTATAAGTATGGCAGTGTTACCTTTGATATGAATAACTATTGTGTTTATAAAGGTGAAGAAGAAGTAGCTTTAACTGCAAAAGAGATGAATATTTTGAAACTGTTCTTTAAAAATCCTAACAGAGTATTTACAAAAGTACAGATCTATGACAGTGTTTGGGGGGAAGATTTTATTACAGACTATAACACTGTTACAGTACATATGAGAAGACTTAGAAGTAAGATAGAAAATGATCCGAATAACCCTAAATTAATTGAAACTGTATGGGGAATTGGATATAAACTGGTAGGGATGAAAAAATGATATATATTTTGATAGCAATTATTATAGTTTTATGTTTATTACTTTATAATGAAAGAATACTTAATATTAAAATATCTAATAAGTTGAAGGAAGTATTAGAAGAAGGATCAATGGAGCGTTTCAAGTTTGAAAATGCATCAAAAGATAAAAAGAAATTATTGAACAATATCAATAATCTTATGGACAAACATCAGCAGATATTTATGGAAAACAAGAAATATATAGACCAACATAGAAGAATGATTTCAAACATATCACATGATATTAGAACCCCGTTAACTTCTTTGATTGGATATATTGAACTATCAAAAAGTGAGGATATAACTCCATCAAAAAGAATGGATTATTTGAATATTGCTTATAGTAGGGGAATAGTTTTGAAAAATATGATAGAAGAGTTTTTTCATATATCTAAACTAGAAGCAGACGATGTTGAAGTAAAAATGGAGAAGGTTAATCTCAGTGAAATTTTAAGAAATAATATAATAACATTTATAAATGAATTTGAGAAAAAAGATATTCAACCAGAAATTAGACTTGGCGATAAAGAAATATATGTAAAGGGAGATGTAGTTTGTTTAAATAGGATCATAACTAATTTAATTTCAAATAGTATTAAATATGGATATGAAGGTAAAATAATTGGAGTAGATCTTTCAATTGATGGGAAAACAGTGAAGCTAGTAATTTGGGATAAAGGAAAAGGAATCCATGAGGATGAATTACCCTATATCTTTGAACGTTTATACACAGGTGAAAAATCTAGAAATAGAAATCTTCAAGGTAGTGGACTAGGACTAGCCATAACTAAAAATCTTGTTGAAAAAATGGATGGAAGTATTTCAGTTGAAAGTAAACCCTTTGAAAGAACTAGTTTTAAGATTAACTTTAAACAATAATTATAAGTATAACATCTAAAGATTTGTTGGGGGTAGGCATTGTGTGATATATGTCTAGCCCATAATTTTTTGAAAATGTTGAATGGCAATGCCATAGAAACACTATTCATAAACTTAAGCTTAATTTTAAAACTGAAACACAAAAATTTAGTATATATACATGTATAAAGGGAATATAATTTAAAGAAACAATTTTTGAGGTGAAAAATGAAAGACAAGAATGGAACCAATAACTATAAGGGTGATATAAAATGAAAAAAATTTTAGCTTTAGGTAATATTTTATTATCAGATGATGGAGTAGCAATATACTTGGCAGATTATTTAGCTAAAGAATTTAATATTATGGGATATGAAGTAGTAAAATGTGAAACTGATACTAGTTATGCTATAAGTTGTATTGATGAAGAGAATGAATTGGTAATATTAGATGCTTCTTTTACAGGTGGGGATTCAGGTAGAATACGTAGTATGAGTTTAGAAGAATATAGAGTTGACTATTACAGTAATAAAGATTATTGTCACAGTAATACTTTGTTTGATTATATCTTTAAAAACAATAAGAAATATAAAGGTAATGTTATTTTGATTGAAGTATGTAATATGGAACTTAATGATGGATTGAGTGAGATGATGGTGGAGAGTTTTGATAAGGTAGCTATACAAGTTCTAGATGAAGTTAAAAAGATAAAAGATATGTAATATATATCTAGAAAAAGTGCTTTGTAGAATTATCTATATAAATAAAAGAAAGCTGTAAATATGAGAAATTATCCCCATATTTACAGCTTTCTTTTATTAATTATTAAAAACTACCATACCTACTAATCCAGGACCGCTATGTACCCCAGAAACAGGGCTAATGGATCCAAGAAGTTCCACAATACCTTGTTGCAGTTCTTCACTATATTTTTTAAGTTCTTCATATACATATTGAGATTCTTTTTTTGCATAACCATCCATAAGTATTATTCGAGTATTTTCTTTGAGTTTTGACTTTCCAACGTCAATAATTTTTTTCAAGGACTGTTTCTTTCCTCGTACTTTATCCACAGTAAAATACTTACCATCTTCTCCAACAGATATGATTGGTTTGATTTTAAGAAGTTCACCTATAGTACCAGAAACTTTCCCTATTCTGCCACCTCTTTTTAGATATTCTAGGGTATCCACAACGAAATATACTTCAAGTTTCTTTCTAAATTCTTCGATTTTTTCTTTTATAGTATCAAATGGAGTTTGAGTGGTTATAAGTTTCCCACTTTCTTCAACTAAAACAGCTTCGCCATGAGATATGGATTTTGAATCGAAGATAAAACTCTGAATATTTGGATAATCTTTTGAAACTAAACTAAGAGCATTATAAATTCCTGATAGACCACTTGATAGTAAGATTGCAATTACATGTGTATATCCTTGTTTTTGAAGGTCATCATAGACTTCATGCATCTTTTTTAATGGAGGTAATGAGGAGGTTGGAACTTCTTTATCAAGATTCTCATAAACTTCATTAGGTTTTATGTCAACTCCATCAAGGTATTCTCTATCTTTATAAATTATTCTAAAAGGTAATACAGTAACGTTATACTTTTCGATAATATCTTCAGTTAAATCTGATGTGCTATCTGTAATTAAAGCAATTTTTTCCATAAAAATTCCTCCATATTAGGTTATTATATATTATACTTCTATATATAGAGTATAATACATTTTAGAAAAAATAACCAATGATTAAGAAGAAAAATTATATTTAAATTAAAATTGGTAATTATTTAAGGGTAATTAGTGCCTCTTATAAATAATGAAGAAAGAGAGAATAATAAAAAAAGAAAATCAAGACTAAAGCAAATAAGTAAAAAAATAAATTGGTCTCTTGAGGTAAGTTTGCTATAATCTACTTATGCGTATAAAAATAAATAAACTAGCATACTGACTAGCTAGTTATTTGATTATGTTTTATATAAAAAAATACTATGGAGTGATAATATGAATAATAAAGCACTTTTTCCAGTGGTTATAGAAGAAAAATATGGATACATTAATTGTAAAGGAGAAATTAAAATAGAACCTTGTTATGATAATGGGGATGAGTTTGTTGACGGATATGCAGTTGTAACTAATGAAGGCAAAAAGGGAATGATTGATTTAGAAGGAAAGATTGTTATAGACTTTAAATATGAAGATTTAGCATATTTAAGTGAAGGACTATGTAGAGCTAAAAAAAATTATAAAATAGGTTATATTAATATAGACGGAGAAGAGATTATTCCATTTCAATACAATGATGCGTACGATTTTAACGATGGATTAGCATTGGTGCAATACGGTGGAAAGCTTGGTTATATAAATTCCACTGGTGAAACAGTAATAGATTTTCAGTATGATTATGCTCAAAGTTTTAGTGAAGGTATAGCAGCAGTAGCAGTTGAAAATAGATATGGTTACATAAACACTAAAGGTGAAATAGAAATTCCTTGTAAGTTTATTCAAGCTGGAGGTTTTTCAGAAGGCTTAGCTGGTGTAGAAGTAAGGAATGGCTATGGCTATATAAATAAAGATGCAGAAATGGTGATTGAACCAGATTATGATTTTTGTGATGAATTTAGCAATGGATATGCAGTTGTTGAGAGAGATGGATTATTTGGAATGATTGATAAAGCGGGTAACCTGATTATCCCTATTGAATATGAGGATCTTGATAATATAAGTGAAGAACTGATTCCAGCGATGAAAAATAATAAGTGGGGGCATATTAATAAAAATAATGAGGTTGTTGTCCCATTTGCTTATGCAGAAGCCTATGGGTTTGAGTGTGGTATTGGAGCAATTGAAAGAAAAGGTAGATTAGGATATATTGACAAAGAAGATATATATATATGGAAACCTCAGAAATAAATTGAAGAATATCTTTTAATTTGTAAAAAAATGTGATATAATTTGTAAAAAGTGTAAATTAAGATGAAGGGGGATAACCATGAGCGTAATACTATTGAACATTTAACTTGGGATAAAAAACATAATAATGGTATTTTAAACTCTATATTAAGAGGTTAATTTGCTATGCCCAATTTACTAATTCAATATGTAACTATGGTTATTTCATATTCATATATATAATCTACAAATAAAATTTTAGAGTTTGATAACAAAGTCATATGACATTGTTTTTACTTTATTTTCTATACTCGGACTTTCAGGCGTTGAAAAAGCCTGAGGTGAAGGAATAAGGTGAACGATCTTTAAATTGTGTTTTCGTAGAGTATAATGAAGTTTAAAATAACCTTATGAGCAGCTGCTTATAAGGTTTTAATTTTTTATTCTTAAGGAAATTGAAAAATCTTTTCAAGAAATTATCACGTGGAATCTTGTTTATATAAACATATGACAAGTTTATGTGAAATTTCATTAATTCAATTTCTTAAGGATAAAAAATGAAGGGGTTGTAGGGGAAGTATTTTCCCTACCGGTTTAAGGAAGGTGCTCAGCAACGATAGTTGCGTCGAAGGAAACCTAGGGTTTCCTAGCGAAGCGCGTGAAACGCGCCATTTATATAATGAATTACTAAATTTGGGGAAGATATTTATTTGAATGTGTTTTAAGGGGGATGAGGTATGAAGATAAACAAGAAATTAAATGTTGCAGATTATTTTAAGTTATTGAGGAAATATTTAAAGAAGCAAAAAGGGAGTATAATCGTACTGTGTTTAATGATGATGGGAACAATAATGTTGGAGTTGATAAATCCTCAAATTATGGGGGAATTTATTGATGGAGCAAAAGAAGGAAAAGGAGCTGAAGGATTAACAATCTTTGCAATTTTATTTATTGTTTTTGCAATATGTAAACAGTTACTTGCAATAGCTTCAACATATATGGCTCAAAATGTTGGGTGGTATGCAACTAATAATTTAAGAATTGACTTAATGGATCACTGTTTTGGGTTAGATATGTCCTTTCATAAGGGACAGAAGACTGGGGAGTTAATCGAAAGAATTGATGGAGATATAACTGCTTTATTCAATTTCTTCTCAAAATTTATAATTAAGATTCTAGGTAATATAATATTGATTCTTGGAATTATAATAGTTATGTTTATAAAAAGTCCTTTAATTGGGTTTGTAACATTTATACTAGTACTTTGTGCTTTTAAAGTATTTAGTATGATGCAAAAAATAGCTGTTGGTAAATGGAAAATTATTAGAAAAAAGAATGCAGAATTATATGGGGTAGTTGGTGAATTCATAGCAAGTACTGAGGATATAAAATCAAATGGAGCAGTAAACTATGTTATTTATTCATACCATAAGCTTATAAATAAGTTATTTCCTTATACTAGAGATGGTGAGATGATGTACATGAAAATGTGGGCATCATCTACAGTGATATTTACTTTTGTAAATGTAGCTATACTAGGACTGGGTGGATGGTTGTTTGTAAAGGGAGATTTATCAATAGGGGCGCTATATGTACTATTTCATTATTCAAATTTAATTGTTAGACCTATAGAGAACATTAGGAGAGAATTTCAGGATCTTCAGAAAGCTGGAGCAAGTATTAAACGTCTTGATGAATTACTTTCAGTTAAAAGTAAGCTTGAAGATGGAACAGAAATTTTCAAAAATAAAGATAAAATATCAATAACATTAAAAGATGTATATTTCGGTTATGATGAAGGTGAAAATGTATTAGAGGGAATTAATTTTTCACTTGAAAGTGGAAAGATTCTGGGAGTTTTAGGGAGGACGGGAAGTGGTAAGACAACGCTTGCAAGGTTGATTGTTAGATTGTACGACATTACTAGTGGTGAAATAAAGTTAAATGATCAAGAAGTGAGAGATATTAAACTTCAAGAAATGAGGAATAAGATAGCCTATGTTACTCAAGATGTACAGCTTTTTCAAGGAACTATCAGAGAGAATATTACCCTTTTTGATGAAAGCATCCATGATGAAGTAATTTATAGCATAATAGATGAGATTGGGCTTAGAAGATGGGTAAATAATCTTCCAAAGGGATTGGATACAATGTTAAGTTCAGAAGGGACTGGATTATCCGCAGGTGAATCACAATTAATTGCATTTATAAGAGTCTTCTTAAAAGATCCTGCCTTAGTGATACTTGATGAAGCATCCTCTAGGCTTGACCCAGCTACAGAAGAAATGATGGAGACTGCGCTAAATAACCTTCTTAAGAATAGGACTTGCATAATAATTGCGCATAGATTGAGTACTATAAAGAGAGCAGATGAGATTCTTATTCTTGAAAAAGGACAAATTGTTGAACATGGTGAAAGGGCAAGTCTATTGAAAGAGGAAAAATCAAGATTTTCAAAATTGTGTAAGCATGGTATCGAGGAGGTGTTAGTATAATGGAAAAAATTGAGAGTAATGATAGAGGAAATATTAAAATATTTAAACTTATATGGGAGTTAATAAAATATAGACCAATTCTTTATCTATTTAATAATATATTCTGGATTATTATACACGTAACACCGATTTTTATGGGGTTATTATTGAAATATACATTTGAATATATTGAAGGAGAATCAACATTTAAATATGGATTAAATGGATTGATAATAGGAATAATCGCATTTACCATCGTTAAATTAGTTGTGATGTATTATGGATTTGTTACTGATATACTTCATAGGTTCTCAATTTCAGCAGTACTCAGATTTAACATTTTGGATGAAATAATGAAAAAACCTGGGGCAAAAGCAGTACCGAAGTCTTTAGGAGAAGTTATTAATACTTATAGAGATGATGTAAATCAGATAACTGATTCTATAAGTTGGTTAATTGATGGGATTGGAGCTGTTGTTTTTTCAGTGATATCATTAATTATTCTTATGAAGATTAATATGAAGATGACAGTGTTGGTATATGCACCTTTAGTGGTAATTGTAACAATAGCAAAATCAACAACAAAAAAAATCAAAAGGTATAGAGAAGAGGCGAGAAAAGCTACTAGTATGGTAAATGGTGCAATGGGAGAGATGTTTAACTCTGTACAAGCAATACAATTAGCTTGTAAAGAAAAGAATATGTTGGAACATCTTAAGTCATTGAATCAAAAGCGTAAAAAAGCTATGATAAAGGATACTTTATTGAACCAACTATTACATTCTATATTTGAGAATACTATAAGTATAGGAACTGGGTTAATTCTTCTTGTTGCTGGTACTGCAATAAAAACAGAAAGTTTTACAGTTGGTGATTTTACTCTCTTTGTGTATTTTCTACAATTTGTAACTGATAAAGCAATATTCTTTGGAGAAATTTTAGCAAATTATTTTCAGACAGGTGTTGCTTTTAGAAAAATTAATGATATAACAGAAGGAAGCTATGAAAGCATAACAAAGCATTCAAAATTATATATTAAAGAGGCACCTGAGAGGAATGAAGAAATATATCAGGAGGCAAAAGAAAAGCTTGAAGAACTAGAATTAAGAGATTTGACGTATAGATACCAAGATACAACAGGTGGTATTGAAAATATTACATTAACAATAAAGAAAGGAACATTTACTATAATAACTGGAAGAATAGGGTCTGGAAAAACAACACTTTTAAGAACAATGTTAGGGTTGTTACCAAAACAAAGTGGAGAGGTTTTCTGGAATGGAGATAAAGTTGATGAAGACGTGTTTTTTATTCCTCCAATTTGTTCATATACTTCTCAAGTACCTAATCTATTGAGTGAAACAGTAAAGGAGAATATACTTTTAGGATTAGATAAAAGTGAAAAGGACATTAATAAAGCTATCTATGCATCTGTATTTGAAAAAGATGTAAAGAATCTTGAAAAAGGACTAGATACAGTTGTAGGCTCAAAAGGAGTAAAGTTGTCTGGAGGACAGAAACAGAGAGTGGCTGCTTCTAGGATGTTTCTTAGGGATTCCCAACTATATGTTTTTGATGATATATCAAGTGCTTTAGATGTTGAAACAGAGGGTAAACTTTGGGATCGATTATTCCAATTTAATAATATAACTTGTTTAGCTGTTTCAAATAGAAAGATAGCACTTAAGAGAGCAGAAAATATTATTGTTTTAAAAGATGGATTTATTGAAGCAGAAGGAACATTTGATGAGCTACTTAAAGTTTCAGAGGAATTTAGAGCAATTGTAAATGCTAAATAAAGGTTACAAGATATAGCTTAACATGAGTTTCACCTTAAGGCACGCTTAGCGTGCTTTTTTTTACATGGAGTAATTTAGTGAAATATTAACAAATAAAAAAAACCACTAAAATACAATATACTGTAGAAAAATTAGGAAAGTTTAACAGTGTAACACAGTAAAATGTTAAAATAATAACGTTTTTTTATAGGAAAAATCTATAATAAGATTTTTAAGTATTGAAAATAACAATGTTTACCTCTGTAAATCTCTAATATCCTCTATATATCTACAAATATTGATAAGAATATTGCAAAAATTATGAACATTGTATAAAATGTATGTATAGGTTGTTAAAAAAATATCTATATCTGGGAGGGGTAAAAATGTTAGAATTATTCAAAAGTATTAGTGATTTTGTTTGGGGACCGCCATTATTAATTTTACTTGTAGGAACTGGACTTTATCTAACATTAAGACTTGGAGTACTACAGATTTTTAAATTGCCACTAGCATTAAAGTATTTATTTTCCAAAGAGGAAGGTATTGATACTGATGCTAAAGGAGATGTGTCAAGTTTTGCGGCTTTATGTACAGCACTCGCTGCAACAATTGGTACAGGGAATATCGTTGGGGTTGCAACAGCAATAAAACTGGGGGGGCCAGGAGCTTTATTCTGGATGTGGCTAGCTGCTTTCTTTGGAATGGCAACAAAATATGCTGAAGGATTACTTGCTGTTAAGTACAGAGTAACTGATGAAAATGGTAACCAATCTGGAGGACCAATGTATTACCTTGAAAGAGGTTTAAAGAACAAGAAATTAGGTAAATTCCTTGGAAGTATGTTTGCTATATTTGGTATAGGGGTTGCATTCTTTGGAATAGGAACATTCCCTCAAATAAATGCTATTGCTGGAGGTTTAGAAGCTGGATTTAATATCCCTATAGTTGTAACTGGGGTGGTATTAACTATAGCAGTAGCACTTGTTACATTAGGTGGAATTAAGAAAATATCTAAAGTTGCAGAATTTATAGTACCATTTATGGCTGTATTATACATATTAGGATCGTTAATTATACTTATAACTAACGCTTCAGCTACAGGTGAAGCATTCAAATTAGTTATACAGAGTGCATTTAATGGACATGCTGCTGCAGGTGGTTTTGCTGGTGCAGGAATGGCGCTTGCTATTAGAGCAGGTGTAGCAAGAGGAGTATTCTCAAATGAATCAGGTCTAGGTAGTGCACCAATAGCTGCTGCTGCTGCAAAAACAAAGTCATGTGTTAGACAAGGATTGATATCAATGACTGGTACTTTTATTGATACAATAATAGTATGTACAATGACTGGATTAGTTTTAATTCAATCAGGATTATGGAGTGATGCTGGTTTAGAAGGTACTGCATTAACAAGTGCAGCATTTAAAGGTGGATTGCCAATAGAAGCAGTAGGCGGATACATAGTTACTTTTGGGATTTTGTTTTTCGCATTCACAACAATCTTAGGATGGAACTATTATGGTGAGAGATGTACTGAATATTTGTTCGGTGTAAAGGCTATTAAATGGTACAAATATATATTCATAGCTATTGTTGCAGTTGGGCCATTCTTAAAACTTGATCTTATATGGACAATTGCAGATATAGTTAATGGATTAATGGCTATACCTAACCTTATAGGATTACTTGCATTAAGTGGAATAGTAATTGCTGAAACAAAAAAATTCTTTAAAGAAAAAAAAGAGCACGATAAAAAAGTTAGTCTTAATAAATAACACAATTAATAATTTTTTCATTAATATTTATAAAACAAATAAGTGGTCAAAGATTTTAACATAAAATCTTTGACCACTTTCTATTTTTATTGTGATAAAAGTTGTTATAATATATATGAGAATAAAATTTGGTATATGAAAATAAATAACAAGTCAAAGATGCGACGGATATTTTGCATCAGACGATGAGTTAGGTTCTACTGATAGTTGTTCTATCAGTGGGTTCTGATGAAGAAGGATTATGCGAAATAGACTAGCATACTGACTAGTTATTTATTTGAATATGACTTAGGAGGATAATATGAAGAAGAGTGTTGTTGTCTATTATTCATTTGAGGGAAGTACTAAGAGGTTGGCTGAGAAACTTTCAGAGGAATTAAACTGTGATAGTTTAGAGATTAAAGTAGTAAAAGAGATTACAACAAAAGGGTTTTCTAAATATATTTGGGGTGGAAGACAGGCGATGATGAAGAAAAAACCTGAACTTAAATCTTATGATTTAGACCTTGAACAATATGATAATATTATAATTGGGACACCAGTGTGGGCAGGTACTGTAACACCGCCTATAAGAAGTTTTTTTGAGAGAGAGAACATAGAGAATAAGAAGATTGCCTTTTTTTGTACACACCAAGGAGGCATGGGTAAAGTAACTGAAAAATTTAAAGCCTTAGTTAAAGATAACAATTCAATAATTAATTCAATAGATATTGTAAAGCCATTAAAAAATATTGATTCAACAAACAATGAAATTATTCAATGGGGAAAAGAACTTAAGAAAATGTTGTAGAGAGGATGAAGAAGATGTGTAAAAAAATAGGATTTATAGGATGCGGAAATATGGGAAGTGCAATGGTTGGTGGAATGATAAAATCAGGGAATATTGATAAAAATAACGTAATTATTTTCGATAGAAGTACTGAGAAAACATCATCCTTAAAAGAAAGATATGGAATAAATGTTGGAAAATCTAGCGTGGATATTGCTAGTGCGAGTGATATTATTATTTTAAGTGTTAAACCAAACATTTATAAAGATGTTATAGAAGAAATAAAAGGTATAATAGATGAGAATAAAATCATTGTAACAATAGCAGCAGGTCAGAAAATAACTGATGTAGAAAAAATGTTTAAGAAACCAGTAAAGATAATAAGGACAATGCCTAATACTCCTGCACTAGTAGGTGAAGGGATGAGCGCTCTATGTAAAAATCAGCTAGCCACTGAGCAAGATTTAGAAGAGATAAAAGAAATATTTGAGTGTTTTGGTGAAGCTGAGGTGATTAAAGAAGATCTCATTGATGCTTTCATTGCAGTAAGTGGTTCATCCCCAGCATATGTGTTCATGTTTATAGAAGCTTTGGCTGATGGAGCTGTTTTAGAAGGTATGCCAAGGGATAAGGCATATAAAATGGCATGTCAGGCTGTACTAGGATCAGCTAAGATGGTAATGGAGAGCAATGAACATCCAGCAAAACTAAGAGATAATGTATGTTCACCTGGTGGGACAACAATTGAAGCAGTAGCAGAACTTGAGAGTAAAGGATTTAAATCCGCAGTTATTTCTGCAATGAGAAAATGTGCACATAAATCTAGGTATATGAAATAAGGTATAGTCAAAGACTGTACCTTATTTCATATATTTTAGCACTTAATAGTGCTAAATTGATATTTTTAATGATATATGTTACTTTTTAATAGGTAAAATATTTAAAATTTTAAGAAAATAATAATTTCACTGGATAAGGTGGTGCGTTTATGAAAGAGATTAGATGGCATGGTAGAGGGGGACAAGGGTCTTTCACTATTGCTAGATTATTAGGACAGGCTGCTTCAGTATATGGAGGACAATATGCTCAAGCTTTTCCATCATTTGGACCTGAGAGAAGAGGAGCTCCTGTTTTGGGATTTACTAGAATTAGTGAAACAAAAATTACTGATAGAAGTGAAGTAATTACATGTGATTATGTAATTGTACTTGATGAAACACTGTGGGGGCCAGCGGTTGTTGCAGGTTTAAAAGAAGATACTATAATAATTATAAACACAGAGACACCAGAAAAATATGCGGGACAAGTAGAAAATAAAATTATTACAATAGATGCTACAAGCCTTGCGCTAGAGGTACTGGGAAGACCAATTACTAATACAGCTATGTTAGGTGCTCTTGTGGCTATTTCTGATGTTGTTTCTTTAGATGATTGTAAGAATGCAATAAAGGATACGTTAAAAGCGTCTGTTTCAGAGAAGAATATTGAGCTTATTCAGAAGTCATATGATGCTGTTAAAGAAGCGTAGGGAGGAGTTTAGAGAGATGGATAGACCTAAGGTTAATAAAGATTGGAAAGAACCAGAGAGAATATCAAAATACCCTGTAGGCTCCACATGTGATGGAGGAACATTGGTGACTATTAATGCTGGTTGGAGAGTTTTAAGACCTGTAATTAATCAAGACAAATGTGTAAATTGTTTAAAATGTTTTCTTCTATGTCCTGATGGAGTTATAAGCAAAGGTGAAGAAAAACTTACAATTGACTACGATTATTGTAAAGGGTGCGGAGTTTGTGCTTATGAGTGTAAGCTTGGTGCTATAGATATGGTAAAGGAGGAGAAATAGATGGGAAGAAGAGCGTTTATTTGCGGAAATGATGCAGTAGCTGAAGGAGTAAGATTATCAAGACCACATGTAATATCAGCGTATCCTATAACTCCTCAAACAATTGCAGTTGAAAGACTTGCAGATTTTGTTGAAGATGGGTCATTAAAGGCTGAATATATGCATGTTGAATCAGAACATAGTGCAATGGCTTGTGCTATGGGGGTAAGTTCAGTAGGAGCGAGAGCTTTTACAGCGACTTCATCTCAAGGATTATTATATATGGCAGAATGTCTACCATATGCAAGTGGTGCTAGAATGCCAATAGTAATGATGAATGCTAATAGATCTATTGCAACACCATGGAACATTTATGGTGATCAGATGGATTCTATGTTCTTATTAAACTCAGGTTGGATTCAAATGTATGTTGAGGATGCTCAAGAAGCACTTGATATGATGATACAGGCATATAGAATTGCAGAAACAGAAGAGGTTATGACTCCAATGATGGTTAACCTTGATGGATTTGTATTAACTCATACTTATGAGGTTGTTGAAATACCTGAACAGAAAGATGTTGATGAATTTCTTCCACCAATCAATATGCCACAAAACAAGATGGATTTAAATGATCCTAAGAGCTTATGTATAACAGCAGGTAATGATTGGAATATGGAATTTAAAATTAAGCAGGAATTAGATATGCAGAATTCTGTACATACAATTGAAGCTGTTGATAAGGAATTTGGAGATAAGTTTGGAAGATACTATGGTGGGCTTATTGAGGAGTATAGATGTGAAGATGCAGAGGTCATTTTGATAACTACTGGTTCAGTAACAGGAACATCAAGAATGGTTGTTGATGATTTAAGAAATAAGGGGAAAAAAGTAGGATTATTAAAATTAAGATATCTTAGACCTTTCCCAGCAGAAAAGATAAGAGAAGCTGTTAAGAATGCTAAGGTTATTGGTGTTGTAGATAAGAATATTTCATTTGGATATGAGGGAACAATCTTTACTAATGTTAACTCAGCACTTGTAACTATGGAAAAACATCCAATGTCATTAAATTTCATTGCAGGTATTGGTGGAAGAGATATTGGAAAGAACCATATTGAAGATATGTTCAACAGCATGATAAATGCATCAGAAGGTAAAGTAGAAGAGAGAATTCAATATATGAATGTGAGGTGTGAAAAATAATGATGGATAAGAAACCTATCAATGCTAGAACACTTACAAATAAAGAGTATTTTTACGGACATAAAGCTTGTGGTGGATGTGGTGAGAGTTTAGCTGTTAGATTAGCTATGAAAATTCTTGGTGAAAGAACATTTGCATCATTACCAGCTGGATGTATGTCAGCTGTATCTTTCATATATCCTCAAATGGCATTTAGAAATAATGCTATAATCACACCATTTGCTTCAACAGGAGCTGTGGCATCAGGTGTAGCAGCAGGTCTTAAAGCTCTTGGTATAAAAGATGCTTATTCTATTGGTTTTGCTGGCGATGGTGGAACTGCAGATATTGGATTGCAATCACTTTCAGGGGCGATAGATAGAAATGATAAGGTTATTTATATATGTAATGATAATGAAGCATATATGAATACTGGAATACAGAAGAGTGGATTAACTCCATATGGAAGTAAGACTACTACTTCACCAGCAGGAGAAAATATTCCTGGTGCTCAAAACATGAAAAAGAACATGTTTGAAATCGTAGCGGCTCATGATATTGCTTATGCAGCTACAGCAAGTATTGGTTATCCAGAAGATTTCATGAGAAAAGTTGAAAAGGCTAAGGAAGTTGAAGGTACTTCTTATATTCATATATTAGCTCCATGTCCAACAGGATGGGGACATGCAACTAATATAACTATATCATTAGCTAAAGAAGCTGTTGATTGTGGTCTTTGGTATTTAGCTGAATATGAAAATGGAGAGTTCAAGCTAAATAAAAACCCTAAAGAATTTACTCCTATAGAAAGCTACTTAAAAAAGCAGGGTAGATTTAAGCATTTAGGTGAAGAAGATATCAAAGTTATTGAAAAGCATAGAGATTATAAGTGGGAAAAGATGAGAAAAAATTGGGTATAAATCAGGCAGTTAAAAAAGCTTAATCAACGATAAAATCACCTCAGGGGTATTAACCCTTGGGGTGATTTTATTGTTATTTATGGAATTTTTTTATAAAAGGTATTTACGTGTATGAAATAGTGTAGTAATATATAACTGTACTAAGTATATTAATACAGTTAATACAAATAATACAGTATATAAATGATTTGTGAAAGGAGTACCAAATGGTTCAAGTAGATTTTAGAAGTAGAGTGCCTATCTATGAACAGTTAGTGGAGAAGTACAAAGAACTTATCATTAAGGGTGTTTTAGTAGAAGATGAAAAATTACCATCTGTTAGAGCACTGTCAAAAGAACTTGGAGTAAATCCAAATACAATACAGAAAGCATACAGAGAACTTGAGAGGCAAGAGTATATTTATTCCATAAAGGGAAAGGGGAGTTATGTTATGGGGAGGCAGGACCGTAAGAACAATGAAGAGAAAAACAAGATTAAAAATGAACTTAAAAAAGTCATGACACAGGCAATGTATAGTGGAATTACTTTTGATGAGATAAAGAGCATAATTGATGAGGTCATGAACGAGAGGGGGATTTAGAATGATCAGGGGAAAAGGGATTTATAAAGGGTTTTCAAATAATGAAGTTTTATGTGATTTGAATATAAATGTTAAAAAGGGATCTATATATGGATTAGTTGGTGAAAATGGTTGCGGAAAATCAACTTTATTAAAAATATTGAATGGGATATATGATTGTGATAAAGGCAATGTAACATGTTGTGATAAAGGAATATTTGAGAGTCCGGAAACAAAAGAGAAAATATTTTTCATGAATGAATCAGTATACAATTTTTACGGATTTTCTGTAAAGGCTATGGCAAAATTTTTCTCAACACAGTACAAGACATTTTCATGGGAAAGATTCAAGGAATTGGAGAGTGTATTTAAGTTTCCATCTTCTAAGAAAATGAATAACTTATCAAAGGGTCAAAAAAAACAAGCGATGTTTTGGATTGCATTTTCTTTGAAACCTGATGTTATGATACTGGATGAACCTTTAGATGGGTTAGATCCAATGATAAGAAAGCGGATAAAAGAGATGATTATAAATGAAACTGCAGATAGAGAGATGACAACAATAATATCTTCACACAATCTTTTGGAGCTTGAAGATCTATGTGATCATATAGGCATTATTTATAGAGGAAAAATAATAATTGAGAAGGACTTAGATGATCTTAAAGTTGATATGCAAAAAATTCAATATGTGAGTGAATTAGAAGATACAAGTGTTTTTGATGACGATAGATTTGAAGTAGTTAAACATGAGAAGAGAGGAAAGGTGAAAATTGAAATAGTAAGGGGATATAAAGAAGAAATAGTAGACGTTCTTGAAAACTCTAGAATTACATTCTACGATATTATGCCATTGACTCTTGAAGAAATATTTATTGCTGAATTGGAGGGGAAAGAATATGAGTATGAAAAAATCATGGTTAGATAAGGGATTAGTACTTAATGATTTAAAGCGATACTGGTGGGCAATGGCATTGTATTGTATAGCAATGATATTTGTTGCGGTATTGCCAATATCTTCTTTAACAATTAAAGAAAGTTTGAGTTTAAAAGAAATAAATAACTGCTTATTTGCTGGTCCTATTTATGTAATAATAATTGGAGGAGCGGTTGGGATTTCAATCCTAGTATTTAGTTTTATGAATAGGAAAGCTAGCAGTGAGTTCATATATTCGCTACCGCTTACTAAAAAGACAATATTCATATCAAAGTATATAGCGGGATTAATCATGATATTGATTCCATTGATAATATCATATTCAATATTGATTATACTTATGGGAGTTAATGGACTGTATACAATTGTTAATATAATGTATGTAATTAAAGTAATATTTCTTTTTATATTGATTTCAGCTCTAGCTTATACTATATCAATTGCAATAGGAAGTTTTACGTCATCATCAATTGCTACAGGGGTATTTTTCTTTGTTTTTATGTATCTTCCATCAGCATTAAAAAGAATTGTAGAAGTAACATTAAGCTTATGGATATACGGATATACAGGACATTCTTTGTATGAAAATGATTTATACTTTGGAATAATGGAAAGATTGAACCCTATTTCAAGTAATAAAGTATTAGGTTTGAGGAACTTAGATGTAGAGTATTATTTGAACAGTGGGTTATTAATTAATTTTGTTTTATGCATAGTAGGATATTTAATTATTTCATATCTATTATTTAATCGTAGAAAATCAGAGGCTGTTGGAAATATGATTGCCTTTAAATGGTTTAGTCCAATATTAAAATATGGCTTTACATTATGTGTTATGTTCACTTCTCTAATTTTTTTAGAGAATAGATATGGAGAGAGCGGTTTTTCTTATAAAATTGGAGTTTATTTAATAACAGGTGCTATAGCGTATTGTATTGTAACATGTTTTATTGAGAAATCAATTAGTGTAATATTTAAGAAAAAACAACTAAAAGGATTTGGGATATACTTTCTAATCGTATTTATTGGATTTTATGGAATATGGATAAATTTATTTGGAGTCCAAGAATTTAATGTAAACACTAATGAAGTGGAATTTATATCTATGTTTCTAAATGTAGAAGGTCAGGTAGGAGACATTAATATTCAAATAGAAGATAAAAATTTGATGAAAGAAGCATTGAAATTTAAGGACTATCTTTTGGAGAATAGAAAAAAATATATTAAATCCAGTGGATATATGCCTAGAATTCATTATAAAATATTCAGTGATGGTGAATTTAAGGAATCACGAGCATATTACTTTAATGAGAAATTATTAGACCATGAATCTCTCAAAAATATATATTTAAGCAAAGAAAATAAAAATCATATTTATGGAGGGATAGAAAGTGGACAAGATGTAAATTATTTAATGCTAGAAAAAGGATATATGAATAGATATGGGGATAGAGATGCTATTTCAAAGAAAAAAATACTAGATAGAGATACTATTAATCAATTAACAAAGGCAATAAAAAAAGACGTAGACGGATTCCGATTTGAGGATTTAATGAATACTGATGTTATTGGAAGTATAATACTCTTTGCAGATATAGACAGTAAAGTTGTGGATGATGGGGAAATTATTACGGAAAAAAGTGAGAATGTGCAAAGAAACATAACAATTACAAATAGATTTGAAAATACAATAAATACGTTAAAGGAACTAGAATTATATGATGAAATACTTTTATCAACAGATGAGGTAGAAAAAATTGTAGTCTATACTCGTGATCGTGAGCATAGAGAAATTACAGTTACAGAACCAAGTATCATGGAAAAATTAATAAAAGAAGGGTTTAGAAATGAGTATAACATCATTTATGAGAGATATGGAGATCATCAACATGGGTTTGATATATATCTAAATAATGGAAGAGTAATTCCGCATTATGAATTAACTGAAGAAGGGATGACAGATGAAATAAAAGAACTTTTAATGAGATAAAGAACAAAAGGAGAGTATAGCAACTAAATACTCTCCTTTTACATTGTTTTTATTTCATGATTTTCTTTACAAGATTTACTCTATTATTATATGGAGGGAATGGTAGTTTAGATTTTATTTTAGTGCTTTTTCTCATTATGCTTTTTTTATGTGAGAATGTTAAGAAACTTTCATATCCATGGTAAGAACCCATTCCGCTGAGGCCATTTCCACCAAAAGGTAAATTAACATTAGTAATGTGAGATACTACATCATTTACACATCCACCACCATAATGTATTGAATCTATGAGTTTGTCAATTTTGTATTGATCCTCAGTGAAAAAATAAGCTGCTAGAGGGCGTTGTTTACTGTTAATCTCACGAATAACAGCATTAAGATCAGTGAACTCTATAATTGGAGCTATAGGACCAAAAATTTCTTCACTCATAACCTTATCTTCATAAGTAATATTATCCATTATAGTTGGGGAAATATATAAACTCTCTTTATTATGAGTTCCACCGTATACAATCTTATCTTTATCTAGATACTCAATTAGTCGGTCACATTGTTTTTCGTTCACTATCTTACCATAATCAGGTGATGAACTTGCATCAGTACCATAGAATTTTTCAATACAATGAATCATTTCATGTATAAACTTTTCTTTTACATCTTTATGTACATATAAATAATCAGGAGCAATACAGGTTTGACCACAATTTAAGAATTTACCCCATGTTATTCTTTGAGCAGCCACTTCAATATTTGCATCATCGCATACAATTACGGGACTTTTCCCTCCCAACTCAAGTGTTAGAGGAGTTAAGTTTTTCGAAGCATGTTCCATGATAATTTTTCCAATACCGATACTTCCAGTAAAAAATATGTAGTCTACTCCAATAGTAATTATCTCTAATACTTCATTGTTTCCACCAGTTAAGAATTTGATATACTTATCATCAAAATTTTCAGTGATGATTTTTTTGATGACCTCAGATGTATTGTGTGTAGTGGCGGAGGTTTTAACTAATACGGTATTTCCTCCAACTATAGCACCTATAAGAGGAACCATAGTTAAATTAAAAGGGTAGTTCCATGGAGAAGCGATAAGAACAGTACCTTTAGGTTCATAGTGTATAAATGATTTTCCACCCGTTTGAAATAGGGGAGTAGAGACCTTTTTGTCCTTCATCCATTCTTTCAGGTGTTTTAAAGCAAAGTTTAGTTCTTCATAGACAATACCAATTTCAGAAGCGTATGCTTCGAACTCGCATTTTCCAAGATCAGCTTTTAATGCTTGCATGATTAGCTCTTCATTAAGTTTAATAGAGGCTTTTAATTTCATAAGGGCATTAAGTCTAAATTCATATGAGAGGGTCTCCCCTTTTAGAAAATAATCCTTTTGGTTATTTAAAAATTCATTTACTAACATAAAAGCACCACCTTTATTTTACAAAAAATTCTATATTATAATGTCTATTATACAACATTTTTATTAAATAAACCTAAAATTTACAAAAAAATTATCATAAAAATAATATACTTATATGCCATCTACAGTGTTGTATCAAAAGAAGAAGATTGATAGAATAGAAACATACTGGGAGGAGGAGATTTTTTGAAATATGAAGGTGTGGTGTATAGACCACCGAGTGAAGCAAGGAGTTTGATTATCCAAGTTACTATTGGATGTTCCCATAATAAATGTACATTCTGTGCTATGTATAAGGAAAAAAAATTTAAAATAAAGGATATAAATTTAATTAAGGAAGAATTAAGAGAAGCTAGAAATTTGTATAGGTCAGTAAGAAGAATATTCTTAGCAGATGGAGATGCTTTTATCTTGAAAACTTCTGAACTTATAGAAATTCTTCTAGAAATAAAAGATTTGTTTCCTGAGTGTGAGAGAGTTTCTTCTTATGCAACTCCAAGAGATATAATCAATAAGAGTAATGAAGATATTAGGATGATTAGAGAACATGGATTAGAAATGTTATATATGGGTATAGAATCAGGAAGCGATGAAATATTAAAAATTATAAACAAAGGTGTTACAGCACAAGAAATAATTAATGCAGGTAAAAAAGCAATAGAATGTGGTATGAAGCTCTCAGCAACTTTAATATCAGGAATAGGTGGGGTTGATAAGTGGAGAGATCATGCGGTTGAATCAGCTAGGGTAATTTCTGAAATTAATCCTCACTATGTTGGTCTTCTAACTTTAATGGTTGAAGAGGGAACCGAACTTCACATGAGGATTAGTAGGGGAGAGATGGTACTTTTGCAACCACAACAGGTTATAGCTGAGACCTATGAATTTATAAATAATCTTGAAGTGTCAGAGTGTATATTCAGAAGCAATCATGCATCTAATTATGTACCACTTGGGGGAACTCTAAATAGAGATAAAGAAAAAATTCTCCAAGTACTGAAGCAGTATATGAATGGAGAAGGATATTTTAAAGATGAACAATATAGATCATTATAGTTTTTAAATCAAATGAACTCGAGAAGAGGAATTCTTCACGAGTTCATTATTTATAAGTACATAACTTAAAGGAGTACCATAAGCATATGCATTAGAACTGACAGTATTAGAAATAGAAATCAAAGCTTGTACTAAGATCGAGCTCGTGGTAAGATGTTTTAGAAAAAGCTTTATTGTGAATCCGATTTTTGTTTGAAAAATACTATTTGTCGAAAAGGAGATAATATGAGAAATATACTTAAGAATTTAATAATTGAAAATCCTACTGTAGTTAAAAAAGGTGAAAATTTAAATGAAGCACTAAAAAAGATGAAAGAATACAACAACATCCCTGTAATTGATGAGAATAATAAGTATTTTGGTGTTATATCTAAAGTTCCGTCATATGAAGCAATTTTTGAGAATGAAAACGCTAAAAATTCTACAGTAGATAATTTCTTAATGGAATATACACCAGTAACTCTTGATGATACTTTAGATGAAATAATAGCAAAATTAAAAGAAACAAGATGTTTATTTTTGCCAGTAGTAAATGAAGATAACGAATTGTTGGGAATTATTCCAAATAAAAAAATGTTAAACTTATTTTCAAATAGTATTGGGTCTGAAAATAAAGGAGAGAATTTAGTTGTTGTTTATCGCGATATGAAAGGTGTGTTAAGTAAGTTAACAACAAAACTATATAAAGAGAATGTAAGTATTATTTCTATGACTATTGTAAATCTTAAAGTTATGAATCTTAAAAAAGTATTCTGTAAAGTAGATGCAGAATCGGAAAAAGTAGAAGAAATAAAAGAAAAATTAAAGAAAAATGGATTTAATGTACAATAAGACACAATAAAGTGTCTTTTTTTATTATTAAGGAAATTGAAAAATTTCCTTAATAAATTATCACATGTAATCGTGCTTATATCAACGTGTTATATGTTAGTGTAAAATTGTACCAGTTCAATTTCTTAATAATAAAAAATGAAGGGGTTGTAGGGGAAGTATTTCCCCTGCCGGTTTAAGGGGGCTCAGCAATATTAGTTGCGTCGAGGGGAACCATAGGGTTCCTTAGCGAAGCGCGTGAAACGCGCCTTTTTTATTTCAGGATAATTCATTAAGTATAAAAATATCTATGAACAAAAATAAATAGTATTATTTTTAGAATTACTCATAAAATAATTAGGAATAATTTTAAGGAGGAGTAATTATGGATACAGCTATGTTCTGTTTTCAATGTGAACAAACAGCAGGTTCAAAAGGTTGCACAAAAGTTGGCGTATGTAGTAAATCTCCTGAGACAGCTAAAATGCAAGATGTACTTATTTTACAGTTAAAAGGTATAGGATATTATTGTAATGAACTTGTGAACAAAGGAGAAGAAATTTGTAGAGAAACAGCGGACTTCACTATGGAAGGCTGTTTCGCTACTTTGACCAATGTTAATTTTGATAATGATAGATTTCTCCAATACATAAAAAAGGCAAACAAAATTAAGAAAGAATTAATTGAAAAAGTAGGAAATGAAAGCGCTCCAAAGGATGCAGATTTTATGGCTCCTGAAACAGTAGAGCAAGTTTTAGCATTACCTGATATGCCTAATCTAGGTGTAATGGATGATGAAAACCTTGATATGGATATTAGATCATTAAGAGAAATGCTAATATATGGACTTAAAGGAATGAGTGCATATGCTCATCATGCTTTCGTTCAAGGTGGGTATGATAAAGAAGTTGTAAATGGAATGGTTAGATTCTTAGGAGAAACACTAAGAAAAGATATAACTGTTGAAGAGTTATTAAATTTAAATATGGAACTTGGAAAATGTAATTTTAAGTGTATGGAAGTATTAGATAATGCTAATACAGGAAATTACGGACACCCAGAACCAACGGAGATGTTAATTACTAAAAAGAAAGGTCCTTTCATTGTTGTATCTGGTCATGATTTAAGAGACTTAAGAGAATTATTAGAGCAAACGGAAGGTAAAGGAGTTAATATCTATACTCATGGAGAGATGCTTCCAGGTTGTGCATATCCAGAACTTAAGAAGCATAAATACTTGATTGGTAATTTCGGAGGAGCTTGGCAGGATCAACAAAAAGAATTTGATAATTTACCAGGTTGTATTCTTATGACATCAAATTGTCTTATGAAACCTAGAGATAGTTACAAAGATAGACTATACACAACAAGTGTAGTTGGATGGGATGATGTTAAACATATTGAGTATAACAAAGATCAACCAAAAGATTTCACTGAAATGATAAATCAAGCTCTTGAGCTTGGTGGATTTAAAGAAGACGAACCAGAGAAGCGAATTACAGTTGGATTTGGAAGAAATGCTGTATTGAGTAATGCAGGGGCTATCATTGAAGCTGTTAAGGCTGGTAAGATTAGACACTTCTTCTTAGTTGGTGGATGTGATGGAGCAAGACCAGGAAGAAATTATTATACTGAATTTGCAGAGCAGTCACCAGATGATACAATTATCTTAACTCTTGCATGTGGTAAATTTAGATTTAATAAGTTAGATTTAGGGACTGTAGCAGGATTCCCTAAGGTGCTTGATGTAGGGCAATGTAATGATGCATATGGAGCAATACAGATTGCATTGGCACTTGCAAATGCATTTGAATGTGATGTTAATGAACTACCATTGTCATATATAATCTCATGGTATGAACAGAAAGCAGTTGTTGTTTTATTGACAATGTTATCATTAGGATTAAAAAATATTTATTTAGGGCCAACATTACCAGCATTTGTTACACCGAATATTTTACAGGTATTAGTAGATAAATTCGGTCTTAGACCAGTATCAACACCAGAAAAAGATCTTGAAGAAATTTTAGGTAAGAAATAATAATCTTTAGTTTATATAACTGAATAATATTTGAAAAATTCCTTTCATAGTAATTACTATGGGAGGAATTACTATGAAATCATTTATTTATATATTGGCAGGTTTTTTTATATTAAATATTACAATAAGAGCGGCTAAAGGTGATTTTAAAAGTAAGGAAAAAAATATAAAAGGCATGGTCGGTATTATTTTTACAATAATAATCACATTTATCATATGCAAAAGTATATGATGAATGTGGTTTTTCTTTCTTAAAAAATTGGAAAGAAAATCATATAAATTACTCGCTAATAGACTATAATATATATTATATTTTCAATGATTTAATCAATATGATAAAATTATTTGAGAAGCCATAAATAATTGAGGTGAAGAAGTTGAAGAGATTTGATGAGAGAGATCACATGTTTTCAAGAATGAATTATGAAAAAGGCACTGAAGAGTATGAAGATTATTACAAAAGAAAATCAGAATTGAAAGAGATAGATGATGAACTTAGAGCTATGCCAGAACTAGGTGAGGAGGGATCTGTTACATTTAACAAAATAAATTCACCTATTGTGAATGCAAACTTCAGGTTCTTAAGTGATATAAAAGAACTTAGTGAAGGGAAAACTAATGAAGTTAAACAAGAAATCAATGAGAAAAAGATGAGCTTAAAATTGAAAGAGTTATCACATATTTATGGTGCTGATCTTATTGGGATTTGTGAAATGAAAGAAGAATTTTATTACTCCCATAGAGGACGAGAAAGTAAGCATTACGGAGATAAGGTTAAAAAAATGCATAAATATGGTATTGTTTTTGCAGTAGAATTAAAGAAGGATTTTATTATGAGAGCGCCACAATTGCCGGAGGCTATTGCAACTGTTAAAGGATATACTGACGTAGGAATTATTGGAATGATATTATCTTACTATATTAGAGAACTTGGATATGATGCTAGGAATCATATGGATGGTAACTATCTTGCTATAGCGCCACTCGTAGCTGTAGAAGCAGGCCTAGGGGAACTTGGTAGGAATGGACTCTTAGTAACAAAAGAGTATGGACCAAGAGTAAGATTAGGAATAGTAACTACAGATATGCCATTGATACCTGATGGAAAGGTGGACTTTGGGTTACAGGAGTTCTGTGATAAATGTGGTTTATGTGCTATGACATGTCCAGGAAAATCCATCTCTAAGGGAACTAAAGAAATGGTTGATGGTGTATTAAGATGGAAAATCAATATGGAAGAATGCTATAGAAGGTGGAGAAGCCTAGGTACTGATTGTGGAATATGTTTATGTAATTGTCCTTTCAGTATGGGAATTGAAAAAAATAAAATTGAAGAGATAAAGAAAAATCCTGAAGTAATTCAAGAGATTATTAATGAATATAAAGAAGAGTATGGAGTTAGACCTATCATAAGGACTAAATTACCAATAGAAGAATAACATAGGGGGATTTATTGATGAAGATATATTTAACTAGACATGGGGAAACTGAGTGGAATCTTGAGGGGAGATTGCAAGGAAGTTTAGATGCAAAATTGACTCAAAAGGGAATTGAAGAAGCAACTATGCTTGGTAAAAGTTTAAAGGATGTAAATTTTGATTTAATATTCTCGAGTCCATTAAGTAGAGCACTAGATACTGCAAATATAGTAAAAGGAGATAATGAGATTGAGATAATAGCCCATAAAAATCTTAAAGAGATCAGTTTTGGAGATTGGGAAGGAATGTTACATAAAGAAATTGAAGAATCTCATTCTGAAAGATATAATAACTTTTGGATGAAGCCTCATTTATACGAGCCTCTGAATGGTGAAACTTATGATGAATTTACGGATAGAATTCAAGTGGTTATTAATGAAATTCTGGAGCAAAAGGACAAGAATAATGTATTAGTAGTTGCTCATGCAGGAGTTGTTAAAGCCTTTTATAAGATACTAAAGAACTTATCAATAAAAGAATTCTGGAATGAACCATTTGTGCACAATACATGTTTGACAATCATAAATATTGATGAAGACAAAATCGATTTTGAAATTGAATGTGATACTTCACATATAGCTTAAGAAATATTTACATAATTATACCACATATAGGTCAATATTTGATTATATGTGGTATTTAAAGGTATTTTATATTTGCACTTTTTTTGATGTAAGTGATGATTTTTGGGATATATAAACTCCGCAAATTATTATTAATGCACTAACTACTTTTATGCTTGTTAATTCTTCATGTAAAATTAGTGTTGATAATATGATAGAAAAAACAGGTACTAAGTTTATGAAAATATTAGTTGAACTTGCTCCTATTTCTTTAATGGAAATCTGTTGAATTAGATACCCTATTATTGAAGCAAAGATGCTCATATAAAGTATAGCTAAGTAAGTTGAAGTAGGGGCTGATGTTAACATAGTCCATGGATTTTCCAATAAAACAAAAGGTATTAAAAAGATTGTGCAAAAAAGAAAACTATAAAATGTTAGATGAATAGGTTTATATCTATGACATACTTTTTTGCTGAAAACAGAGTATGATGCCCACATTATAACCGCAAGTATCATATATATATCACCAATATTAAAGACAACGCTACTAAGAGAAGCTATTTTACCATTAGTTATTGTCAATATTATTCCACAGATGGAAATTAGAATACCAAATAGTTTTCTTGGTGAAATTTTATCTCCTAAAATTATAACTCCTAATAGTGTTGTGATTATCGGGTTAGTTGAACCAATTATAGACGAATTAATAGCAGTAGTATATTTTAGTGAATAAAAGAATAAAATGTGGTATCCAAACATACCAATTATTCCAGTGAATAAGAATACTGGAATATCTTCTTTTTTAGGCTTGTACAACTTTTTTTCTTTAAACTTAATAAATAAAAATAATAAAAAGGTTGCAATTACAAATCTTAAGAAAGTTAAGGTAAATGGAGGTATGTAAGGTGTTGAAAGTTTCCCAGCTATAAATGCACCTGACCAAAAAAAAGTAGCTAAAATCATTAAAAGATAACATTTGTTAATTTTCATATTTTTCTCCTCTGTAAGTATACTAGTAATTTTACAATATAAATTATATCAGCTTTTTATTTTTTAGGAAATTAGAGAATCAATATTATTTTGTAACTTGACTTATCTATTTCTTTCTTGTAACAAGAGTTTTAGGCGTTGAAAAAGCCTAAGGTCAAGGAACAGCAGGAGCGAACAGCACAGCGAGTCTTAGTGACGATGAGATTGGGCTTTTTCAACAACATGAGTTTTATAGAAAACTGTTTTGACTTAGTGAAATTAAATTACATAAATGATCTGTGTAGTTATATATAGGATTAGTACCAGACTTTCCACCATGTTCACCAACAATAAAGATCTTATCATGTGAAATATTAATGGATTTATAAGCCGAAATATCTGTCAATGCATTTCCATAAAGATAATTAATATTTGCCCCTTTAGATATGATAGTTTTAAGATACATACTTTTATAAATATCAGCATAAGTTGAGGGTATTCCAGTTTCGTTAGTATGCAATATTCCAAAGGGAAACCCGTTCTCTTTAAGCCAATTAAGAGTGTTTGATATTAGCCAAGAAGGCCTTGCAGTAAGATATAGAATATTATAACCTTTATCTTTATAATAGTTAACAACCTTATATGCATCTTTATATGCCTTTGGTTTGTAGTGTACATCTAAAAATTCATAAAAACTTTCTTTAATTAATTCATTATCAGAAATAGTTAAGGTTCCATCAATATCAAAAATAACGTAGTCCTCTTTTTCACTAAGTATTCTGATATACATATCAGCAGATGTCCTGTCTCCTTCTACAATAAACTTAAATAAATAAAGACCATTTTTAAGAGTTTTGTCTTTAGTAAAATGGTGAAATATTTGTCCATCATTATCTGTTAGGATTCTAGTAATATAGACCCAGTTAGGATTGGGTAAATTGAAATTATACATGAAAATTGATATCCATTCATCTTCTAAATCTTTTCTAAAATCACCATAGTGAAATTTACCATGAATTATTATAGAGTCTTTTTCATTGGCAATAATATCATAACCATTATGATATGGGGAATGAGATGAGGTGAAAAGAGTATTGTACCAATGTCTAAAGTATGTTTTTTTTATATGAGGAAATTGTTTTGGTATTAGATTATAAAAATATTCTCTGGATTTAAATTCAATATTATCGCAAGCTAAGAATTCCATGTTCACTCCTGGAAATATATGTTTCAATATTAAAATATGATATAAGTGAATTAATGGAACATAATTATAATCATATTAATTCAAAAGAAACAAAAATATGTAAAGAACATAGAAAAATGAACGATAAAATAAAAAAATATAAAAATTTTAAAGATTATGTATTTGGGGGGGAAGTATGGAAAAACTAGAAATTATTCATCGAAGAAATATTTTATGCTCTAGATTGTTGATTTTCAGTGCAGTTTTAGCAGTTATAGTATGTGTTTTAACACATAAACCAATGGTAACAACATTAATAGTTGGTGGAGCTTCTTTAGCAATCATTATACCATTAATGATATTCACATTGAATAAAACATTGATACAGGGGACTATGTACATAGTTACATTTGGTATACTTATGATATCAGTAATGTTGATGCTAGGAGTACCAGATATCACAGCTTATCTTATGGTTTATTATTCATTATTTTTAGTATCATTGTATCAACGGGTGGTTCCAATTATAATAACCGGACTGGGCTGTATAGGGATTACAAATTATTTTTATGTTTTTTATCATGATTTAATGTTCCCTACAGTAAGAATAAGTGGTTTAATTACGTTGAATTTGATTATAGTATTATGTACAATTATTGTAATGTTTCAATGTAAATTTACTACTAAATTACTTGCAGAAGTACAGGATAAAAATGAGGAAACAAATGAAGCTAAAATTAGAATTGAAGAGATATTAGCTCAAATAAAATCAGGAGTATCAGATTTAAGAAGCTTTAGTAAAGTATTAAAAGAAAATATCAGAGTTATTGGCGAGGTATCAGCAACAATCACTGAGATTTTTAATCAAGTGACCAGTTCAATTGAGGAAGAAGCTATAAGTGTTGAAGAAATATTATCATCTGTGAAAAATACTGAAAAAGAAATGAATATGGCATTAACTTCAACAAAGAATATGAGCAATTCATCTAATGATACAGTTAAAGTTATTGAAAATGGAACAGAGTTAGTTACCAAATTACAAAAAAATATTTTGGATGTTAATGATACAGTAGATTATACTTCAGATTTAATAAATGAGCTTAATGATCAGACTAAACAAATTGGTGAGATTTTAGAGACAATAACCTCAATTGCAGAGCAGACTAATTTACTGGCGCTCAACGCATCAATTGAAGCAGCACGAGCAGGTGAACATGGAAGAGGATTTACAGTTGTTGCTAATGAAGTTAAAAATTTGGCAGAAGATTCAAGAGTATCAACTGAAAATATTGCAAATATACTTAGTGTTATAAGGAATAAAACTGAAGAGATCTCAAAGGAAATAACGAATGCAAAAGAAACTGTTAAAATTGGGAAAAATTCTACTGAGGAAGTAAATGCATTGTTTAAGAAAATATCGGAAAATAGTAGTACTGTTGTTGAAAAATCAAAGGATGTATATTATGTAATAGAAGAAGTAGAGCAATCATATAATGTTGTGGCTAGCGAAATTTCAGGGATTTCAAAAGTGACTCAAAATAACACTTGTTCTGTTGAAGAAACTTTAGCGAAAGTTGAAGAGCAAAGCCAAAAGATACTAAATACTGTGAATCAATTCAATAAACTTGATAAGATGATTAGTGGATTGAATCATATAGTTAAGGACTAAAAATGCTTATCTTTTATGACTTTAATTAATCAATTTTCAACAGCCAGAGCATAAACATTGAGTTTATGCTTTTTATATTTAATAAAATTCTTAATTTGAATGTGCCTTATATGATATAATTTTATTAATCACAATATATTAAGAGAGGAATAGAGAATGAAGAGAGAGTTTTTTGAGAAACGATTAAATAAATATGAAGTTGAACTTGTTAATATGAAAAAAAAGTTAAATATATTTGGACTGTTTAGGCTTGCATCAATATTGATATCTTTTGCAGCATTGTATTTTTATTATTCTGGGAATGGAACAAAGAATAATATATTACTTGTTAGTTGTATTTTGGGTATAATAATTTTTATTTATTGTGTACTTGAACATAATAAAACTAAAAAAATAGTATCAAAACTAAAAGAATTGATACAAGTAAATAAAAAATATATTAATAGGTTTGATGGTACTTGGATAGAGTTTAAGGATAAAGGAAATGAATTTTTGAATAAAGAACATAAATACTCAAGTGATTTAGATATATTTGGTCCTAAATCTCTATTTCAGCTTATAAATTCAACAAGAACAACATTTGGTAGAAAAAGATTGGCTAATTTATTGAAAAGTGGAAAAAGGAGCAAGGAAGAAATAGTAAACAGACAAAGAGCAGTAGAAGAAATTAGTGAGAAAATTGATTTCTGTCAGAATATGGCTTCACCTAGTGAGCAATACAAAGGAGAAGATGGTTCAAAAGAACTTATTGATTTCCTGAAAAATAACAATAGAGTATTTAAAAATTTGAATCTGAATATTTTAATTAATGTTGTGCTTTTTTTAGATATTTCTTTGGTGGTAGTAACTTATTTGATTGGTGAAAATTATCTTTTAGTAATGTTATTACTATTATTTTCTCACGGAGTTGTTTCCGTATATGGATTCTTAAAATCATCAAATGCTTTAGGTGACATTTTTAAATTTAAAGACACACTGGAAGAATATCAAAATATTATTATGAATGTTAAGAAAGAAGATTTTGAATACAAATATCTGCAAAACATGAAAAATGAACTATTTAAAGACAAGAAAAATGTTGGAAATGCCATAGATGAACTTGATAAAATTATGTATAGAATTCAGATGAGATATAATGTTGTTACCTTTATAATTTTTAATATTCTTTTATTAGGTGACTTTAGATGTATCTTATATTTAGAAAGATGGAGAAACGAATATAAAGATGATATTAAAAGATGGTTTGAAGTTATTAATGAATTTGAATGTATTGTTAGTTTATCAGTACTTGTACATATAAATGATAAAGTATCTTATGCTAAAATACATGAGGAAGGAACTCTGTTAAAAAGTACGAAATTAGGGCATCCTTTAATTAATGAGAAAGAGAGAGTTTGTAATAATGTTGATTTAAGTAATAGAATCTTCGTTATTACAGGATCAAATATGTCAGGTAAGACTACATTCCTTAGAACTATTGGGATAAGTTTGGTGCTTGCATATGCTGGAGCTCCAGTTTGCGCTGAAGAATTAGAATGTTCAATTATGGATATTAATACTTCTATGAGGATAGAAGATGATTTGAATGCTGGTATTTCAACTTTTTACGCGGAATTAAAGAGGATAAAGAAAATAATAGATAGTTCTAATAAAGAAAAGAAAATGATATTTTTAATAGACGAGATTTTTAGAGGGACTAATTCTAATGATAGGATAATAGGAGCAAAGAGTGTTTTACACAGTTTAAATCAATCTTGGATTATTGGGGGGATTTCAACACATGATTTTGAATTATGTAAGCTTGAAGGAGTAGCAAATAATAGAATTGCGAATTACCACTTTCAAGAGTCATATGAAAATAATAAAATTACATTTGATTATAAATTGAAAGAAGGTAAATCAACAACTGCAAATGCTCAATATCTAATGAAATTAATTGGGATAGATATTATAAAAGACTAAGGACTATTCTAATTAGTTCTAAATCCTTACCGTTCATTTTCTCATATCTAAAATGGTTTATTTATGTAAATTATGATAGAATATAATTATTAAGTCATATGAAAATAGACGAGTATACTGACTTGTTATTTATTTGAACTTGTCTAATAGAAAGCTGGAGGACAAATAATGGGAAATGGAATAATGAATAAAATTAAAAGTTTATTTAATAGAAAAAAGAATGAGAACAAAAATGAAGAAATAAAAGTTGAGAAGCAACAACTTGATTCAACAAAAATTGAAGAGAAACAGATAAAACCAAAGATTAAAGAAAAAGAGATAAAACCAAAATTTGAAGAGAAAAAAACTTCAAGAGGAAATTATAGTAAGGAAAATAAAACAAACAATTCTAAAAATACTTATAGTTCTATTCAAAATAGAACAAAACAGCCAAGAGATAGTAAGAGCTCAAATGAAGATAGAATTAAACACACAAGAAAAAATGATAAAGAATATAATAATAGCAGAGATAAGAATAAGAAAACATACAATGATAAAAAATCTATTGAAAGAAAAATACATGATAATAAATCTACTAATAAAAAATATAATTCTAATAATGGTAGATTGCAACAAGATAAGAAAAATCATATTTCAGAAATCGAAAATTTAATAAAAGATATTAGTGTTGGTATGGAATTTGAAGGGGAGAGTTTTAAAGGTGAGATACTAAAAAAACAATCTTTTAATTTAAGTTATTCCACAGGCACTGGGGAAAAATATACTCTAACATATAAAGAACTTACAAAGGGGTATGTTCAAATGCGTAAGACTGGAAGCATTGATGAAAAGTGGTATGAGGCTAATTTTAATGATGTTGGAAGTAGTAATTTAAGAATGATTAGAGCTATTTTAAAAAAATACATAACGCCGTAAAGAGATTGATTTAATAATCAATCTCTTTTTAATAGTTTAATTTTGCACGATAATGTAGTAAAATAATGGTAATGGGAGGTGGAAAGATGAATTATTTTGAGGAGTTCAAAAAAAGTATACTTTATAGAATGATTAGTAGGATAATCATAGCAATGGGTGTGGTAATATCAGTTATACTATTTCTATTAGAAGTCCCTTTTAGTGTGAATTTCTGTACAATAACAATCTTTATCCTATCATCATATTATGCTATGACAAAATTTATTTGTCCTAAATGTGGTAAAAAGCTTGAAGTTACGAAATCATTAGACCAATATAAATATTGTCCACATTGCGGAGAGCATATATACATTCCGCAGAATGATGAGAATACTTTCTACTAGGGATATTGACAGAAAATTATGAATATTAATTTGGGGCACTTTTATGTGCCTTTTGTTTATTAATAATGTTATGATATGAAAGTAATAATAAAATATTGAGATGTTATTAAAAGATGATATTATAATAGAATTGAGAAAAAAAGAGTTGAGTTTTGTTTGTAAAGATTTTTAAAAATAGTTTGTGAAAAAATAGAAAAAACGATATAATATTAATTATAAGGTTTTAATTATAGGGTTTTAATAGAAATTATTGACTGATATGGAGGATGAGGGGTTTTGAATGATAATAATAGGACTGTATATGTAATGCTCTCCTATACTGGTACATTTCTCAGTAGAGCCATAAAAAAATATACTATGGCACCATATTCGCATGTATCAATTTCGCTTGAACAAGATTTAACCAATTTCTATAGTTTTGGTAGAAAAATTTCTTTCTGTCCAATATGGGGAGGTTTTGTTACAGAAGAGCTTGATAAAGGCGTGTACAAGCGTTTTAAAAATGCAGAATGTGGAATTTTTGAACTTAATGTTAATGATGAGCAGTACTTTAGATTAAAAGAGGTTATTGAAGAATTTCAAGAAAATGCAGATAAATTAAGGTATAATTTCATCGGATTAATTACTTGTGCGATAGGAGTTTCCTATAAGCGGAGTAATTATTATTTTTGTTCTCAGTTTGTTGATGCTATTTTTAAAAAAGTGGGAATAGAAATTGTTGATAAACCCAGTGAATTTGTTACACCTACGGATTTTCTTGAGGCAGAGGAGTTTAAATTGATTTACACTGGTAAGATAAAAGATTTAGCATGTACAGGTATTGAAGTATTAGTATAAACGCAATTATAATTAATAATATTTATAGTTAAACTGAGGGGGATTGTAAATCAATTCCCCTCAGAGTGTTTAATAAGCCCAACCTCGGCGTCACTAAGGCTCTCTGCGCTGCTGGAGTACATAATTTGCACACTTTGAAATTCTAAAGACTGAAAACAGAGTAAAAGTAAATATAAATAATAAATCTGCATATAAATTAACATAGAAGTTTTTTATTATTTTTAAATATAGGAGACGTAGCTATGAGGGAAAAGCATAGTATATATTTTCTTATTGCAGAATTCGAGAATAGTTTTAAAATTATAAAATCATTAAATTTAAGGGATAAAATTAAAAATTATATAATCGATGAAGAATTCGATAGAGAATTGGATAACTTTTGTAATAATAAAAATCACATACAAAGAATTATTAGATTTATGAAATACTATTACAGGAAAAAAATTATAAATGAAAAGAGAATTAAATCATGGCTATTAAATTTGTTTTCAGCTAATAATTTTTATGGACAATATTGTGAACTAATGGCATATGTTTGGATGTTTGAAATGGAAATCAAATTTACCCCTCAAGTAATGGTAAATAGTAATGAATTGCTTAATAAAGAAAATATTGAATTGGATGGATGTATTGTTAAAAAAGAGATTTATTTTGATATAAAAGCTTTTGGTATACAATTTTATGCAAGAGAAATATTTAGAAGGAAATTACAAGAACATTTCAAAGGAAAGATTATTTATATAGAAGGATTAAGAGATTCAAGTTATAAGGATATTTCAAAATATGCATTTGATGCAATGAAAGAGATTGTGACTTGTCTTGAAAAAAATCAATCTTATTATATAGAAGGATTACGATGGAATATAAAGATACTTGATATTGGGAAATATAATATAAATCTTATCAAGAAAAGGCAACAAAAAGAATTTAATCCATACAGATTTGCTAGAGAAAATAAGTTTTTTTGCATTAGAAAAGCTTCACAGTTTACAATTAATAAACCTTTCATATTAATTTGTTCATTCTCTGATTCTTTCAATAATTTTTATGACAAGGGAAATTTAAAGAATACAAATACAGCTCTCAGATCATTAGCAAGAAGAACATTTATGGAATTGAATAAATGTAATAAGAAAGCTATACGATTCGATGGAAGATTAGAACAAAATCTTTTGATAAAGGATGTTGTTAAATATATTTCAGCAGTAATGTTTATTAATTTCAATAGTGGAATGAGTAGGATATTTTTAAATCCATATGGACAAAATAAAATTAAAAAAAGTGAAATATTTGAAATAATTCGTGGGAAAATATGGAGTGATTGTGAAGTGGATGACTTCGAATATGATATTTATTAGTAATTTTATTTGATATTCTATACTTCTGTGGTAAAATATATAGAGTTAACTTAAGGCGTATGAAAATAAATAACAAGTCAAAGATATACACCATAGACCTATGATTAGTTATTTATTTGATAGCCGGAATACAAAGGTGGAGAAATATGATAAAAGTTGGAACGTATCAAGAGTTAGAGATAAAAAGAATAGTTGAACACGGCGCATATATTGGGGTAAAAGAGCATGATGAAGATGATATCTTTCTTCCTACAAAGCAAATTCCTAAAGGTGCAGATATTGGTGACGTAATCGAAGTTTTCATTTATAGAGATTCAAAAGACAGATTAATAGCAACAAGAAAGAAACCTTATGCTCAGCTTGGCGGTGTTGGTTATCTTGAAGTTATAGATAACGCTACGATAGGAGCATTTGTTGATTGGGGTCTTGAAAAAGATCTTTTAGTTCCTTTTAAACAACAATATTATAAATTAAGAAAAGGACAAAGCTACTTATTTGGAATATATGAAGATAAATCAGGTAGACTTTGTGGTACAACTTCAGTATATGAATACTTAAGCGATGAGTCGCCATATGAGACTGGTGACTATGTTAATGGTGTAGTTTATAAGATAAAAGAAGAGGTAGGAGTATTTGTAGCTGTTGATAATAAATACAGAGGACTTATCCCAGAAAGTGAGCTTTACAAAGAGGTATATCCAGGAGATGAAATAAAGGCAAGAGTAATCAGAAGAAGATACGATGGTAAGCTAGACCTTTCCATGAGAAGAGAGGTTGAAGTTCAAATAGGAGATGATGCTAAGTTAATTTTAGCTAGATTAGAAAACAATGAAGGTTTCCTACCATTACATGATAAGAGTAAGCCTGATGAAATAAAAGCTGAATTCAATATGAGTAAGAACGCATTTAAAAGGGCTATAGGAAGTTTATATAAAGCGAAAAAAATCACAATCGATAGTGATGGTATAAGATTAGTGTAATTTAACCAGAACATTAAGAAATGGTTGACATACAAATAATAATATAGTAATATTAGTTAAAATGAATGTAAAAGTTATGATAAGAGAAAGTACCTTAAAAAGATATGCACAGAGAACTCCAGTATGGTGAAATGGAGAGATGGATTTCTAAGGGAAAATGGTCTTTGAACTGCAGGTCGAAAATGCAAATGCATAAGTAGGCTGAGCCGGGAATTAATGCACCCGTTATAGTGCTAGAGTATAAGCTATATGCCGTACTTGAAGAGATTGGTATTGTGAGATGTTGATGAATTAGGGTGGTACCGCGAGATATACTCTCGTCCCTTTATAGGGATGAGAGTTTTTTTGTCGTTAAAAATAACATTTTTAATAACTAAATCTCTTTCTTCATGGCAGAAGCAAATTTAAAAGTGAAGGGAGAAATTAAAATGAAAGTATTTATTGGAGGCGCTTGGCCTTATGCAAATGGATCACTACATCTTGGACACATAGCAGCATTACTACCAGGAGATGTATTAGCAAGATATCATAGATTAAAGGGTGATGATGTACTATATGTGTCAGGCAGCGATTGTCATGGAAGTCCTATCGCACTTAGAGGGAAGAAGGAGAAAAAATCACCTAAGGAGATAGCAGAGAGATATCATAGTGAATTTAAGAAATCTTTTAATGGACTTGATTTTTCATATGATTATTATGGAGCCACATATGATAAGGAACACTCAAATGAGGTAAAGAGATTACTAACTATCATTAAAGAGAATGGTTATATATATGAAAAGGAAAGTGAACAATTTTATTGTAAAAGTTGCGATGAGTTTCTTGCAGATAGATTTATAGAAGGAGAGTGTCCTCAGTGTGGATTAACTGCTAGAGGAGATCAATGTGATTATTGTTCAAAGTTGTTAGCACCTACAGAGTTAATAAATCCAGTATGTAAAAATTGCGGTGAGAGTCCAATATTAAGAAAAACAAAGCACTTATATTTTAAATTATCAGCTTTTCAAGAGGATATTGAGAAATTAGTTAAGGATAATAAAAATATATGGAGAGAAAATGCAGTTAATCAAACATTATCATATTTGAATGAGGGGCTTCATGATAGAGCAGTTACAAGAGATCTTTCTTGGGGAATAGATGTACCATTTGAAGGATACGAAAAGAAGAAGATATATGTTTGGATAGAGGCAGTTTGTGGATATTTAACTGCATCATTAAATGTAAGAGAAGATTGGAGAGAGTTTTGGCAGGAGAATGATGTTAAAAATTACTTCGTTCATGGAAAAGATAATATACCATTTCACACAATAATATTTCCGTCAATATTGAAGGGGATAAACCAAGAGTTTAAACTTCCTGAGAGGGTTATATCCAGCGAATATCTTACAATTGAAGGGAAAAAACTTTCCACCAGTAGAAATTGGGCCATTTGGGTAGATGATTTTATAAAAAGATACAATAGTGACTCATTGAGATACTATTTGCTAGCTAATGGACCTGAAAGAAGAGATTCAGATTTTTCTTGGAATGACTTTGTGAATCGTCACAATGGTGAACTCCTTGGGGCATTTGGAAACTTAGTTAACAGAACACTTTTATATATTGAAAAATCCTTTGATAATATTATACCTAGTGGTAAGGTTAATGAAGAAATTAGGCAATTAACAGTAGATGTCTTCAAGAGAGTAGGAGAAAAAATTGAAAATGGAGAGTTCAAAAAATGTGTTGAGGAGATATTCAATTATGTAAGATATGGAAATAAGTACTTTGATACAGAAACACCTTGGATTACTTTCAAAGAGGACAGAGAAAAATGCAATAATTCAATTCATAATATTGTTTATATTATAGCTAATCTGTCAATTCTCCTTGAACCTTTTTTACCTAAAAGCTCTAAAGAAATAAGAAGAGAATTAGGTATAGATATTATCAATTGGGGCGAGATTAATATTGATGGTTTAAATAAGTTGAATGGTGTTAATAAACTATTTGATAGAATCGATAAAAAAGTAATAGAAGAAGAGTTAAAAAGATTAAATGGAGAAAATTAGATTTTTTAGACCTTATATTATAATTCTAAAAAAATGGTATAATCTTATATATAATAAATACTAATTAATAAAAAAATATGAAACTGAAGGTGATTGAATGATTTATGAATTAATAGAATACCCTAAATGTACAACATGTAGAAATGCTAAAAAATGGTTGGAAGAAAATAAAATTAGCTATGAAGACAGACATATTGTTGAAAACAATCCAACAGAAAAGGAATTAGAAATTTATATAAAAAAAAGTGGATTACCAATTAAGAGGTTTTTTAATACAACAGGAATGGCGTATAGGGAAGGGAATTTGAAAAATAAGCTTTCAAATATGGATGATGAAGAGAAAATAAAGCTTCTCTCAACTAATGGAATGTTAGTAAAGAGACCACTTTTAGTGGGAGAAGATTTTGTTCTTGTAGGGTTTAAAGTTGATGAATGGAAAGACAAATTACTTAATAAAAATACAGATGAAGATGAGTAGATAAATTAGTTTTATTTGAACTTGCCTTAAATGAGAAGAAGGCTACCTTCTTCTCATATTTTAGGATAAACTAAAAGTAGAAATTAAAAATATTCAAGTAAATATTAATCTGATAAGTGATTTGTTTCAGTAGTCAATTCTGGAGAAGGTATACTGTTTTTTTTATACTCTTTTAAAAGTGATTTATATGTTGAAAATGGAGCTGGTAAGAATGGAAAGTAAGGCATCAAACCACCGTATTCAACTGAACCACCAAGTTTTGCAATCTTTGAAGCACCTGGACGAGTCATATAAAAATTATGATTTAGCAGCTCTATAGGAATCATACGATAATTCTCATTATTTAGAGATATATCATCTTGTTTAAATCTAAATATATTCATTAGGATCTCCTAAAATTATTCTCTACAATAATATATATATAATTAAATAGTTTTGTTAATGTAATAAACAAACAAATATGATAAAATGTACATATGAAATTTATGATGTTAATGAGAGAAGGGGATAAGAATGGAGCTTACTGTTGAAAAAGCAAGAGAACTATTAGAAGAAGGGAGCATTTTAAATCCAGGACAATGGGTGGAACATTGTATAAATGCAGGTTTGGCAGCTAGAAACATTGCAAAAGAGTGTAAGGATTTGGATGAAAATAAGGCACAAGCTTATGCTATGATTCATGATATTGGAAGACGAGTTGGTAGAACCGGTATGAGGCATGCTTTAGATGGATATAATTACCTTTCTAAATTAGGATATGAAGGTGCTGCTAGAATATGTTTGACTCACTCACATCCAACTGGAGATATGATGGATGGTTGCGGAGAATGGGATTGTGATGAAGAAGAAATTAAGTTTGTTAGAGAATTTTTAAATAAAAAAAAGTTCGATGATTATGATTTATTATGTCAGCTAGCAGATGCATTAGCACTTGACGGTGGATTTTTATTAATTGAAAAGAGATTAGTAGGTGTTTCTATGAGACATGGATTTAACGAGTATACTTTAAAAAAATGGAAAAAGATTTTCGAGAATAAAGAGTATTTTGAAAAAAAGATAGGTAAATCCATATATGATGTCTTACCAGGTGTTAAAGAAAATACCTTTAATTCAGAAAATTACTAATGATTAAAAAATTTATTGAATTTAAATAATAAGGTTGAATTATTCATTACTTAGTGTTACAATAAGTTAAAATATTACATTTGGGAGGTCGCATTATGATACTATTAATTACATGTTGTTGCTGTTGTTTAAATCTTAATGAAAATTTAAAACAGTATACATGCGGCCAAATAGCTTAGTGAATAATTTTATTATGTAAATTTAAAATCAAATATAAATTTATAAAAAAGGCTGCAATATAATTGTAGCCTTTTTTTGCTATAAAAATTTAAGGGGGATGCAATCATGAGTATAAAATTTTACAACACTTTAGAAAGAAAAAAAGTTGACTTTAAACCATTAAGGGAAAATGAGGTATCACTATACACTTGTGGACCAACAGTATACAATTACGCCCATATTGGTAATCTAAGAACATATATTTTTGAAGATATTTTAAAGAAAACATTAGAGTTCAATGGATTAAATGTTAAGCATGTTATGAATATCACAGATGTGGGACACCTTGAGTCAGATAGCGATACTGGTGAAGATAAGATGGCATTGGGAGCAAAACGTGAGGGAAAGACAGTATGGGAAATTGCAAGATTCTACGAAGAAAAATTTTATGAAGATTGTGTTAAATTAAACATCGCTAGACCAACAATATCTTGTAGGGCAACAGAGCATATTGATCATATGATAAAATTCATTCAGAAACTGGAAGAGAAGGGATATACCTATGTAGCAAATGGAAATGTTTATTTTTCAATAGATAAATTTCCTTCTTATACTGAATTTGCTGGTTTAACAATGGAAGGCTTAGAAGCTGGTAAGAGAATAGAGGTAGATGAGGGAAAGAGAAATCCTATGGACTTTGTATTATGGTTCACTAATTCAAAGTTTAAAAATCAGATAATGCAATGGGATTCCCCTTGGGGAAGAGGTTTTCCAGGATGGCATCTAGAGTGCTCAACAATGTCTATGGAATATTTAGGAGAGAGTATAGATATTCATTGTGGTGGGGTGGATCATATCCCTATTCATCATACAAATGAGATTGCCCAATCAGAAGGCGCTACAGGACATAAGTGGGTAAATTATTGGATACATGGAGAATTTCTAGTGTTAGATGATGGAAAAATGTCAAAGTCAAAAGGTGAATTTTTAACTGTATCTCTTTTGGAAGAAAAGGGGTATGAGCCAATTCATTACAGATTTATGTGTTTGTTATCTAGATATAGAAAACAATTAGTATTTAGCTATGGAGCATTAGATAAGGCGAAACATGAGTACGAATCATTAAAAGAGAAGATCAAGAAAGTATACAAATGTTCCGTTTTAAATGAAGAACAAATAGATAATGATAAAACAGGAAAATATGTTGAAAAATTCAGAGAACAGATTAATGAGGATCTAAATACACCTAATGGAATTACTTTGATTTATGAGGTATTGAAGGATAAAGAATTAGAGGCAAAAGAGAAAATATTTATTATCAATGAGTTTGATAAGGTTTTTTCGCTAGAACTTTTGAATTTTGACAATAATAAAAAACAAAGTGATATTGATGAAGATGAAATTCAAAAATTAATAATTGAAAGATCAGAAGCAAGAAAAAATAGGGATTGGGAAAAAGCAGATGAAATAAGAGATAAGCTAGCTGAAATGAATATTGAAATTATTGATTAAATCCGAACACACTCGTAACTTCAGTCATGAGTGTGTTCGGCAAATATAATATACATATGTTAAGCAATTACAGGGTATACTATAAATAATTAATAGGGTTTTGAATCGAGCCTTATACTATCGTCAATTAATCCAATGGGATTATTGATAGTGAAAGTCTTACTGTATTAAAGTGAGTTCCTATATGTTGTAAATATTATGAGGGGTGTTTAAATTATTAAAACATATTTAAACAATTACGAATGTATTGAGAGTATGGGCGAAGCTTAATGAAGTAAGAACCACGTGACTTCAGTCGTGTGAGATTCAGAATAAAGAAGGAAGTACTTGGACAGTTAAAGAAAACTAAGAAAAAATTGGATCAATTATTGGTCCAATTTTTTTGCATGTTCTTTTTCTTGTGTTCTATTCATATTCTCAGAAGAAAATGGATTTGAATAATTAGTTTTTTTATCTTCAACATATCTTTGATTTCTTTTAAGATATTCCATTTCTTTTTCTAAATCATTTCTATGGCGTAGTTTTTTAACTGTATCCAGGTAATCGAATACTAAGCCTATTCCCCACGCGATTGCAAGATAGTAGGCCCAGTTTATTGATTTGTTTCCTATAAAGTCTATCAAGAAAAAGGCACCGTTCACAATGAGGTAAGCATTTCTATGTTCCTTGAAATCTCGCTTGACTTTTAATCTCTTCTTTGCTTCAATCATTAAGGAATTATCTTGTGATTCAGTATTATTTAAATTATTATTATCAATTCTTTTGCTCATTAAAACCCTCCTCAAATGTTATCCCTATTCTAATATTTTACAATCAAAAGTAAATGATGTCAAAAATAGAGTGGAAATAAAGCCTAAACTCAAAGTTAGTTATGTACTATTTGTGGGCTATAAAATGAAAAAATGGAATGTTATAATATGGATAAAGATTTAAATAAAAGAATTATTTTCTAAATAGAGCAGACTTGAAATTGACTTAGGGGGTTAATGAAATGAAAAAAATAAAAATTGAGAGTCCAAGAATTGAAAGGTTATCTATTGATATAAAGAACAATAGTGAGCAAGCGTTAGAATTATTTTGGAAAGATATAGAGAAAGTTGGTTCACCTTTAATAGAAAAGATAGAAGGTGATGAGAATAACTATCTTGTTACATTGATTTGGAGAGAGACTGAAGAGCTAGACAATGTTTGTGTAATTGGAGAAATGTTTGGAATGGATACTGATGAAACCAGATTAGAGAAATTAGAGAATACTGATCTGTGGTATAGAACATGGAAAGCCAGAAGGGATGCACAATCAGTATACTTCTATATTATCAATTGTGATGATGAGATTGAATGGGATAATCTTGATTTTAGATTAGATCCATTAAACGAAAAGAAATATGTATGTATTGAAGATGATAAGCGTCCAAATGATCTTTATTTAATGTTGAAAGAGAATTCTTATGTAGCACTTCCTGATTTTAAACAAAATCAGTGGACTATGGAAAAACAAGATACAGCTAAGGGAAAACTAGAATTGTTTGATGATTTTGAAAGTAAAGGTTTGAATAATAAAAGACGGGTTTGGGTTTATACACCTGATGGTTATGATGAAACAAAAGAACCGTATGGATTGGCAGTATTTACAGATGGGTGGGAGTATATAAATGTAACAGAAGCACCAACAGTTTTAGACAATCTTATAGGGGCAGGAATGATTCCACCAATGTGTGCTGTATTCATTGAAACTAGTGATGATAGAGATAATGAGCTTACATGCCATAAGGGATTTAGAGAATTTGCTATGGAAGAAGTAGTCACATGGGTAAATGGAAAGTATAATATTACAAACAAGGGAGAAAAAAATGTATTAATAGGGTTTAGTTATGGAGGATTAGTGGCAGCATTCATGGCATTAGAATATGGAGAAACTTTTAAAAATGTATTTATACAATCTGGTGGATTCTCATGGAAACCAGCTGAAGAAGATAATGATAAAAGTGATATATTTAAAGATTATGAAAAGGTTGAAAAGCTACCTGTTGATTTCTATGTAACCTTTGGCGAATATGAAAAGGATGCAGAGGAGCATTTTGATGGGACTAAAAAATTTGTTCAGTTATTACAGGATAAAGGGTATAGCTATAAATATAAGGAATTTATGGGTGGACACACATACATGGATGCCAAAATAGGGTTTGCAGATGGTCTTATTCATCTTTTAGGAGAATAGGAAAAAAGGGGTGTGGTATTTATATGAGAGTAGAAAAGATAAAAACTGATAAAATACAAGAGTTTGTTGAGTATTGTAAGAGTTATAGAGAGCAGGTAGATGATTCATTTTTATATGATGAAGATTTGAAGAGTTTCATACCAGACGAAGAGAATCCTACGTATATTTTACTTAATGAACAAGGAATGATTATTGGAACGTTATCACTTATGATTGATTCATACAATAGAAAAGGGAAAAAAGCTAGAATCAGGATATTCCATAGTATGTATAGAACACGAGAATCATACCAGATGCTACTTAAAGCATCATTGAAACATTTAGAAGGAATTAATCGACTTTACAATTTTGTAAATGAGAATAACCCAGAGGTTATTAAGATACTTGAAAGTTTGGGATTTGAAATTGAAAGATATTCATACCACCTTGCGAGAGAGGAAGACCATATTATTAAAGAAGCATTTCCAGAAGAATTTGAACTTAGAACATTTCAATTTGGAAGGGATGAAGAAGATTGGTGCTTAGTTAGAAACTCTGGGTTTGCTAAACTTGCAGGAAGTGAAATACCTATAACTTCAGAATGGGTTAGTGGTCTTGAAGGGGACGAACTTATATTAGAAGGTGGAATGAAACTACTTTATCATAAGGAAAGACCAGTAGGTCAGGTAGCTATATCAAAGGAATATGATAATGATAAATTATATACCTTTATATTCTCCTTGTGTCTGATACCTGAATATCAAGGGAAAGGGCTTGGTAGAAATTTATTGAGAGCTGCTATGAATTATGGAAAAAGTAAAGGTATGCCTCAAGCCATGCTTTCAGTAAATGCTGAGAATGATAACGCATTAAAACTTTATCTTCAAGAGGGATTTACAAAAATTGAAACAATGGGGTGTTATAGATATGAAATAACGGATGCTAAGAGATAATACATGGGTAGTGGAGGAGGGAATAAATGGAAATAAGATTAGGTACTGTAGATGAGTTAAAGGTAATGTGGACAAAAGAGACTCCAACAAAAGATTTATTTAGAACAGGGATAGAAGATGGTAGTAGAGAATTTTGGGTAGTTGAATGTGAAGGAGAAGAGGAGCCGATAGGAGAGCTTCATATTGCATGGGATTCTGTAGATAAGGATGAAGCTAATGGGGAAGATAGAGCATATTTATGTGCTTTTAGGATTGAAAAGCCTTTTCAAGGTAAAAAACTTGGTAGTCAACTGATGAAAAGGGTATTTAAGAGAATAGAAGAAAGAGGATTCAAAGAAATTACTATTGGTATTGATTCTCGTGAATATGAAAAATTGAAAGAGATGTACACGTCATGGGGATTTACAGAACTACTAAAGAGTAAGAACGAGGATCATCATTATGTGGATCAGTATGGAAATCCAACACCAACAGAAACATATGAAGTATATTTAAAGAGATTAACATAATAAAAAAATTTGGGGATTGCATTATGTGAATGGAGTGTGTTAAAGATGAAAAACACAAAAATATTTTATAATGAAGAAAATAGTAAAATATTAAATAGCTATGAAAAAAGTCTTGAAATGATTAAAAAAATATGTTTAGAAACAAAGCAAAGTGAAGAAGTTGGAGAACTCAAGCGGCTTTATAAGTTCTTTAATCATACAGGGGAATTCATATTAAAGCTTGCTGATATTGAAAAAACTTTAGGTGAAGAATACTTTAATTCAAAGAGTTTTGAAGAGCTTAAACATGAGAATTATAGATTATATGAAGAACTCATTGGAGATAATTATAAGAAAAGTTATGCTAATCCTAAATATGCAGTGGAAGTTTTAGGGAATGGAGTAGGACAACTTTTATCAGCTTTTTATGTAAGGATAAGAGAGGGGATATCTCATGCTTTCAGGAATAGAATATTCAGACTAGAGGAGAATAACCAAATTTTTGTCCAAGCTTTTAATAGCATTAAGGAAAATGAAGTTGATTATACCATATTAAAGAATATAATCATACGGCCATTTTTAAATAGAGAAGCATTAATAAGAGACGCAAAATATTTTAATGAAGAATGTTTAAATACAAACTATAGATTTTATACAGAGACAGTATTAAGTACGGATCTTACAGATATTCGATATTTATTCAGATTTGATAATTATATAAGTGAGAATGAAATAAGAATGGCACAGTATCTTACGACTTATCCAATGGATAAATTAGAAAAGCTTTCGAAAGCAATAGTTGAAGCATTTTTAAGAGGCTTCATCGCTGACAATAAAGCTAGAGGGGATAGAAATGTAGTTAGACTGATTTACTCAGTAGGACAAGAGATAATTATAAAACAGCTCATTAAGGAATTCGAGAATAATGGTTTTGAATGTGTATTCCAGCTGGCACAATCAACAAGTCCTAATGAACAATACGAGTATGATCATAGATTTGATAATTCACTGTATTTAGATGAAAGATATACAACCTTAAAGGAAGAAACATATGACATTGCATATAAGTTAACTGAACATTGTTTTAGTAAGCTTTCAGGTCCAATGATTTTTGAAAGATTTGGAGAGATACCATTTTCACCAGAAAATAAAAGTGAATGTCTAAAATTATCAGAAGAACAAGAAGAACTACTACAGAGCCATGAAAATAATATAAATGAAATATATTATAAATATGAACCTAAGGATAACACTAATTATTGCATAGTAGCCTTGCCACATCCAGGAATAGGAGAGGATTTTGAAAATATATTTGAGGAAACACTAAAAATAAATATGATGGATAACAGTTTTCATGAAGCTATTCAGCAAAGAATAATTGATGTTCTTGACAGAGGTGAATATGTTCATATAGTTGGTAAAGACGGAAATGAGACAGACATTAAGGTGAAATTACAAGAAATAAAGAATCCAGATAAGGAGACTAACTTTGCAAATATGGTTGCAGAATCAAATATACCACTAGGAGAAGTTTATACAAGCCCAAAACTTAAGGGAACTAATGGTATATTTCATATTAAGGATGCTTATGTTGAACTTAAATATAAAGATTTAAAGCTATTATTTGAGGATGGTTATGTTGTAGATTATAGTTGCAGTAATTTTGATGATGAGAATGATAACAGGAAATATGTGCATGAAAATTTAATGAAACTATACAATAAACTTCCACTTGGGGAATTCGCAATTGGAACAAATACAGAAGCACATGTAATGGCAAAAAAATATGGAATACTTGACCTACTGCCAATTCTTATTTCTGAAAAGATGGGACCACACTTTGCAATTGGAGATACGGCATTTGTTTGGGGAGAAGATACACCTGTTTATAATCTATTAAATGGAAAAGAAGTTATAGCAAGAGATAATGAGAAGTCTATTTTAAGAAAAGAAAATGTAGATGAAGCTTATACAGGAATTCATACAGATATACCATTGCCATATGAGGAAATTGGATGTATAGCTGTTATAACAGAAGACGGCGATAGAATTGATATTATAAGAGATGGAAGATTTGTACTTGAAGGTACAGAAGAATTGAATAGTCCATTTGATAGATAAATTAAAATGATTTTAAGGATTACAGACAAGACTAGGTTTCATAAAAAAACAGAGTACCCTCAAAATTGAGTGTCCTCTGTTTTTAATTTTATAAGAAATCAAAAGCAGTTAAATAAGATTGTTCAATACAATTATCTGCAGATTGTATTCAGGATATATTCCACTGAATGATAAGAAACCACTAATACCACTATAATGAGATATTAAAGAGGGGGGTTAACATATTTAAGATTATGTTAACTAAACAAATGTAAACAAAAACACTACAAAACATGTAAATATGCTCAACTTTAATTATGTATTATTTATGAGGTATTAATGAAAATTACAAGATGATATACTGAAATCATAATAGATAGGGGGAATTTAAATAAATGAGTGGAAGAACTTTATGAATATAAGACTTGAACCTATAAACAAACATAATTATAAAAATTGCATTTCAATGGGGAGCTCTGACTACATGGCAAGTAATATTATATCTATTATCGAAGCTTATGTATTTGATGATTGGTATCCTTGTTGTATATATTTTGAGAATACTTTAGTAGGATTTATAATGTATGTAATTGATGAAGAAGACAGGAACTTATGGATGTATAGATTATTCATTGATGAAGAACATCAAAATAAGGGTTATGGAACAGAGGCGGTTAAGAAGTTATTAACCATCGTAAAAGAAAAGTATGATTGTAATGAATTTTACACCAGTACAAGTCCAGAAAATGATAGAGCTCTTCATGTTTATGAGAGTATTGGATTTGAAAGAACGGGTAAGATTAAGGATAAAGAAGTTGTATTAAGGTATATATATAATTAGAAATTCTTCTTTCATTAATAATAAAAGATGTGGTAAAATCATAAAAGTACAGGAATAATTGCTTTTGTGCGAAACTGAAAAATAGAAAGAGGAGAGTAAAATGCCAAAGATAACAAGTAGAAATAATGATTTTCTGAAATCTTATAAAAATAAAACTTCACAAAAAACATATAATTTATTAGTTGAACTTATGAATGAGGATAGAAGAGATCTTGCGGAAATGGTTACAAAGATAGACTATTTACTTGAATATACAAGCAATTGCATAAAACAGAAGGACTTTAGAGAAGCTAGAGAATCATTGAGCAAAGCTAAGGATAGAATAGACAAATTAAGAAGTGAAGGTGGAGATACAGAACATCTTGACTATTTATATGAGGGAATAAAGAAGAAGTGCAAATAAATGAACTATTAGCAGTATTTACAAAAAAAACAAAAAATGATAGAATTGATATATGATAATGTTTATTAGGGGGGATATTTATGAGGCATTTTATTTTAATATTTAATCATGCAGTAAATGATACAGCTCCAAGCAAAGACTATTAATTGAAGTCGACTTTTGTTTGCTTGGAGCCTAATAGAAAGATAACAAAAAAATATGTTTATTTTTAAATTAGGCTTAACACACATTATACTACTTCTGTAGTAGTCTTTGCTTTATCCGAATATTCACTTAATATTAGGAGGAGCAAAGATATGGGATATGTTAAAGCTAAGAATATTTTACCTGAAGAGGTAATAAAAATAATTCAGGAATATGTAGATGGTGAATACCTTTACATTCCTAGAAAAAATGGTAATGAAAAGTCTTGGGGCGAGAAGAACGGAACAAGACATAGTTTAAAAGATAGAAATAGTGAGATATTTAATAAGTACAATAGTGGTTGCACTGTTGGTGAACTAGCAGAGCAATATTTTCTTTCTGAAAAAAGTATAAGTAGAATTATACGAGAAGTGAGGAAAATGTGTGCTTAATGAATATTGGAGAAACATAAAAGGATACTTTATTATCAGATTTTTGATAGTAAAGTATCCTTTATTTTGTTAAAGGTAAGTGATGATTAAAATAAACATCATTTACCTTTTTTATTATAGTAATCTTTGATAAAAGTTCTTAAAGTTATAAATTTTAAGGATTTTTCTTCACAGTAGTAGAGCCTAATTTTGATTCTGTTCCTTTTAGTAATCTAGAAATATTAGCTTTATGTTTGTAGATAACAAAAAGTCCCATTATAATAGAGTAAATCAAGAATGATTTATCAGTATTTAATAATAAAGAAATAATCGGTAGTAGAAATGCTACAGAAATAGAGCCAAGAGATACCATACGAGATATCATTACAATAATAACTAAGGAAATTAGTAGAATGAATCCAACTAAAGGATATAAAGCAAATATTGTTCCTCCAGCAGTAGCAACGCCTTTACCCCCTTTAAATTTAAGAAAAACTGGATAGCAATGGCCAATTACAGTAAAAGCACCAGATACTACAGCAATATCTAAGCCTAAAGTTGAGTTAACAACAGCAACCACTATAAAGCCTTTTAGAAAATCACCAATAAATGCAACAATTCCAGCTTTCTTTCCTAAGGTTCTAAGAACATTAGTAGCACCTGAATTACCACTTCCATAATTTCTAATATCGATTTTACCTAAATACTTAGCACTTAAAAATGAGAAAGGAATACTCCCAAATAAGTACCCTAGAATAATGGGTAATATGTAGTTACTCATAAAAAAACCCCTTTCAAAATTATATGTATAGGGTTTCAGTATTCATTAAGAAAACCCTATATTAAATGAATTATTTTTATTACTATACTAACTATTATAAAGAAGGTTGGGAGTTGAATCAATAATAATATGATAATCAGTTGTTAAGACTTTGAAAATCAAGAAGAATATATGAAAAATTTCAAACTTGACTATAAAATGGAAATATAGTACAATAAATTTAACCACAAAATATGGTATAAAATAACGTTTAAGGGGATGGTGGTATAATGGATGCATATTCAATTATAACAAATAGTTTGATTTTAGTAGGTGCAGTTTGTATGTTGTTTTTAATGGTGTCAAATTATAAGAACAGGGACTTTAAAGGAGAGGTAAAATATAAAGGAAATACATGGAATAGATTTTTACTAGGAATTTCATTAGTGTCGATCTCATTAGTGATTTTTTCTAATATAATTGATGGGTTTGATGGAATTGGAAGCTTATTACCAATGATTATAATAAATCTGTTTCTTATAATTTCTAGTAACATGAGATACATAGTTGGTACAGAGGGAATTTTAATTCCATTTGAAGGTTGTAGATATGAGTTTTATGAATGGAAGGATGTACTGGAGATTAAGATTCTTGAAAAGAGAAAAACTGAATTTAGTTTAATAGATAAGGACGGTAAAGAACGTAAAAGAACTATTACTTTTAATAAAGGAGACTATAAAGAAATAATTGGGTACATGAATCAGCAAATTATATGTTAAAATTAAACAGTAGTAATTAATAATTGGGGAGGTGTTATCATGAAAATCTTGATAACAGGGGGAAAGGGATTTTTGGCATCTAGATTTAAAAAGAGGTTTGAAAAGGAATATGAAATACTTGCTCTTGGGAGAAAAGAGTTAGATATAACAGATAAAAAGAATGTTGAAAGTAAGTTTCAAGAGTTTAATCCAGATATAGTAATACATACAGCAGCAATAGCAGATACAGGAAAATGCGAGAATGATCCTGAACTTTCATATAAGATTAATGTAGAAGGAAGTATAAATGTTGCTAGAGCATGTAATAGTGTTAATGCGAAGTTAGTATATATGAGTAGTGAACAAGTATATAATGGAAATGAAGAAAGTGGTCCTTATAATGAGGAAATTACCCCTGTACCTAATACAGTTTATGGAAAGCATAAATTAAAAGCAGAGGAAGAGATAAAAGCTATTTTAGCTGAGGTATGGATACTTAGACTAACATGGCTTTTTGGAATGCCTGAGAGGAACCTTAAAGTAAATAGCAACATATTATTTAATACAATTAAACATATTCTAAGTGGAGAAGAATTTAAAGAACCAGTCAATGAATATAGAGGTATGACATATGTATATGAAATAGTGGAGAATATTCAAAAGTTATTTTCTATTCCTTATGGAATATATAATACTGGAAGTGAAAATGATCTAAGCCGTTACAATGTGGTAGAAGGGATATTAAAAGCACTTGGAAGGGATGATCTAAAGGTCAATAAGTTTAACAAAGATGTTGAGAGATTTAAAAAGAAACCTCGAGACCTTAGAATAAGCAATTTAAAGTTAAGGGAACAAGGAATTCAATTTTCTACCACAGAAGAGGGGATTTTAAAAGCTATTAAAGAATATTCCCTAATATAATTAAAAGAATTAAAACTTGAAATATCTACTATTATATGATATTGTTAATAAAAGTGAGATTAGTTATGGTCTCTTTTAAGGATGTGTTTTTATGAATATTAGTATTTTAAATAAAATCGAAAAATTACATCATCATCATCACCATATGTAAGCGTTTGCTTTTTCGTTGAAAAGTGTAAGCGCTAATTGTGTTGCTTACGCTGCTATGTGATGGTTAATAAGAAATGTCACTGCCGGTGTATAGCACGGGCAGTTTTTATTTTATACGAAAAAAATTTGAATATTATAAGGAGGACAACAATGAAAGTAAATACGAATCCAGTTAGAGGAACTAGAGATTTCCTTCCAGCAGATGTGGAACTAAGAGATTATGTTAGAGAGACAATTTTAGGGGTATATAAGAAACATGGGTTTACTAGAATTGAAACACCAGCACTTGAAAATAGTCAGATCTTGATGGGAAGTGAAGGGGGAGAAAACCTTAAACTTATATATAAAATCCTAAAAAGGGGAGAAAAGCTAAACCTTACTAAGGAAAATCTTCAAGAGAAGGACTTAGTTGATATGGGATTACGTTATGATTTAACACTTCCATTAAGTAGATTCTATGCAAATAATCAAGCTAATCTTCCGGCTCAGTTTAAGAGTGTACAAATAGGTGAGGTTTATAGAGCAGAGAGACCTCAAAAGGGAAGATTCCGTTCTTTCATACAATGTGATATTGATATTATCGGAGACGATTCTTATGGAGCTGAACTTGATCTTATATCAACAACAGCTGAGGCATTATCAAAACTTTCATTTAAAGGTTTCAAAATAAGAGTTAATGATAGAAGAGTGCTAAGAGCTATGATTGTAGGTGCAGGATTCCCAAGTGAGAAGGTTGGAAGTATATGCATAACTATCGATAAGCTTGATAAGATAGGAATGGATGGCGTTAAGAATGAACTTATTAAGAATGAATACAGTGAAGAAGTAATAAATAAGTTCATTAATTCACTTGAACAGTTATCTAAAGAAGGATTTGATCTTGAAGAACTCAAATCTATAGGTGTTGAGGAAGAAGTTATTGCTTCACTAAAAGCTGTTATTTCAGTTGTATCATCACAAAATGGTGATTTTTCAATTGTATTTGATCCATCGTTAGTAAGAGGAATGGGTTATTATACTGGTATGATTTTTGAGATTGAATATAGTGACTTTGGAGTATCTATCGCAGGAGGCGGAAGATATGACACGATGATAGGGAGATTCATGAAGAATGATGTTCCAGCTGTTGGATTTTCAATAGGATTTGAGAGAATCATTGCTATATTACAAGAGAAGAACTTTGAGATACCTTTTAAAGAAGACAAAACAGCTTTATTATATGAGCTTAAAAATGATGAACTGCTTAAAGTATTCTCATATGCTGACACTTTAAGAGAAAAAGGAATGGCTGTATCACTTATTCAGAAACAAAAGAAATTAGGTAAACAGATCAATAGATTAGGGGAAGAAGGATTTAAATCATTTGCAGTATATAGAGAAAATGAAGAAGAAATTGAGATAAAAGATATCTAATAATAGCAGAAAAACAGGCTCTCATAAAGGAGCCTGTTTTATTATATAATAGATATCTATTGGTTGGAATTTTTTCGTATAATGTGCATTCTATAATATATATTAATAACTACTACTGTAAGAATTGTATAATATGTTATAGAAAAGAACTTTAAAGAAATCATACCTTTTGCAAAATAAGAGATTATGATCAAAACCAAACCTAAAATGCCTAAGAAAATAAAGTTTTCTCCAAATAGTGGACAAATAATATCGGGATCATCTTTTTTAGGATTAAAACCAGAAATAATATTTCCCAATTTATATTTTTTTACTAGGAAACCTAAGAAAAGAAAAATAATACTTAATATTAAATGAATAATAATTACTGGAATATAGTCTTCTATCATATTTAATTCTCCTTTATTTATACCCAAGCCATAAGTAATGGTACAAATATTAACAATAAAATAATAATCATTATAGTCATTCCCCAAAGGTTACCAATATTAAGTGTATAACCAATACCAAATCTCTTTTCAATGAATATACTAGGGTCGTTTTTATTTACATAAAATATACCTAGCTTCCAAAACTTATCATCATTTCTACTTTGAGATGAATTAGAATTCTTATCTTTCAATGATAATCTACTTCCACCTTGACCAGTAAAGAAAGTAATATATATTCCACTACAAATAATAACCACAAAGAAAGAGATTGAAATAACCGCAGTTAAAGATGAATTAAGATTAAATATATTTAAGCTTACAAGATTAAATAAGGATGTTGTAAATGTAGAGTATATTACAATAACTAATAAAAATATAGATATCCTTCTTCTAAAAATTTTATCTTTCCTCATTGAAGTTTCAGGATCTGATGTATTAATTTGTTGCTTTGACCAACGAGTGATCATATGACCAAAGAAAACTAAAAGCGTCATAACTAGTTGATATATTGTAACTGTCATAACTGATGTTGGTGTTTTAACAATCCATCCATTTGCTTCGCCAAGGAATCCCCAATGAATTGGTATGGAATCAGGTAGTGATTTATAATTAATCAAAATTAATAAACTTGAAATTCCTATTATTAAAAGAGGTATTAAATACCAAAAGCCTGAAATGGTTACCTTTTTTCTTTTTGAAGAAACATACTCTGTATCTACATAAACAAACTGATTTTTATTAATATTCCACTGGTTCTGAGTTTTAATTTTTTTTGTTTTCTTATGACAAATTAAATAAACTCCAAATATCATTATAATTACAGCAATGAGTGTTATATTCATGTTAATATATAATATATTAAAATATGAAACTACAATTAACAATAAAGTTATTGGAGCAACAAGTATTATGAACAGTTTCTTATAAAGAGAATATATTGAAGATAATTCTTTATCACCAACTTTTTCTGAAGGAATTCTTACCCCGAAGAATAGTTCTTTACGACTTAAAGTTGGCATGAAGTAGAACAAAATTATAATAATGAAAGCTACGAATAAAGTTACAAATGAATTTAAATTCTTATAATAAAGGGTAGGATTTGAGAGGAAGAATCCTTGGATTTCCCCAGATTCTAAGAAAAATAAATCATACTCAGTATTACCTTTACTGCCTTCAACTATAATATGAACACAAGGTGCATTGTTTTTTATAAGAAAGTTAGATTCTATAACTTTTACGAATTCACCATTTATTATTTTTTTATGAATAGTTTCAGTACTCTTTGATAAGAAAAAATCACTCATCGCTTTAGTCATAGGGATTTCTAAAGTAAGTGTTTCAAAACTTTTATTTCCGTAGAGGTTCATAAATTCTCCGGCAGTACTCTCCATAGCTATCTTTTCATCTTCAGTATATTCTGAAGATGAGCTCTTTTCAACAGTATCTTTTACCTTATTAATAGTGCTACAAGAAGTAAAATTCAAGACAAAAGAAAATAATATTAATAATATAACAAATATTTTATTGATTTTTTTCATAGTTTACACCTCCAATTCTCAGATTATTTAGAAGAAAAATCCTTGAAAATATTCTTACTAAGTTCAATAAATTCTTCTTCGTTTAAACCTTTACAGATAGATGAAGCAATAAGTGTTGTTAACTCTTCGGTCATTTCCTCCTTGAAAATTGGATCAGAAGTAGTTCTTATAGGAAGAACTGTTGCACCTTTTCGTCTATCTACAACGATATAGCCCTCTGATTTCAGAAGACTATAGGATTTATTTACCGTATGCATGTTTATTCCTATATCTGAAGCCAGTTGACGGACAGAAGGCAGTATTTCTCCAGGTTTAAGTGTTCCAAGTGCAATACCATGAATAACCTGGTTTTTTATTTGTACATATATAGGGATGTCGCTTTCAAAATTAATCTTTAGTAACAAAATATCAACTCCTTAAAATATTAAGTTATGCTTGTTATACTAATTATATAACAGTTAAAGTCAATCTTCAATATACAATTCAGTTCAAGTAAAAGGAAAAAATAAAAAGATGGGGAATATAATAGATTATAGAAAGATTAAGGGGTGTAAGATTTGAGCAGTAGGAAAAAAAGAAATGGATATATATTTGATTTTAAGTCTTGGACAAAAAAGGATGAGAGTTATAATCAAATAATTTATGATTGTGAAAAGATAAAAAAGATAAATGAGGAGAATTTTGAAAATAGTGAAGGAGTCTTTTATATTAAAGATTTAGCTGAAAATATGTCCTCAATAACTCAGGAAGAGATTATAAAGTATCTAAGAATGTTCTATGATTTTGACTATAACCAGTGTATAGATAGCAAAGGAAAACATATTACTCAAGATGATTATAATTCAATGATAAAAAACATGAATATAACTTGGCATTCAAATATAAAAGGAGAAACTAAACCTACTATTGTAAAATTTGGGGTAGCAAAAACCAGATTAAAAATAAAATCTTATCCAACTGAAAGAAATGCATATAAGAATTATGACGATAAACATAATAGATTTGTTGAATCAGCTTTATATTTTGGAGATGAAGTGATTGTAATTCATGAAAGTATGGATTCTAAATGGTATTTAATTATATGTAGAGATTATGTGGGATGGGTAAAAAAAGAAGGAATTAAGCTTTGTTCTAGAGTGAATTTTATTAAATACTTAGAAGAAAGTGATTTAGTAATTTCTTGTGATGAAAATGTATATGCAATAATGAATTCAAAAAAGATAAAATTACCACTAGGCTCCTCATTACCAATATACAGAGAAAAAGAACAATACTTCGAATGTTATCTTCCACAAGGAGAGGGGAATTTATCCGAAAAAGAAATTGTGATTTTAAGTAAGAAACAAGATATTAGGAGAGGATTTTTAAAATTAAATAAGAGAAATATATTAGAGTTATCATTTAAATTACTAGAGGAGCCGTACTCATGGGGTGGAGAAAATAAAGGTCGCGATTGTTCAGCTTATGTCCGTGATGTTTTTAAATGTTTTGGAATAATTTTGCCAAGGAATGCTAGTGAACAGAAGAAAATTAAAGGTGCTAAAATATTAGATATATCAAAATTGAGAGAAGATGAGAAACTAGAAGCCTTAAATAAATATGCCATCGCATTTCCAATATTTTTACCAGGGCATGTTATGATTTATCTTGGAGAAGAGAATGGAAGTGGATATATTATTCATGATTCAGGAGGATTTTATAAGGAAGGAAAACTAATAGGAGGAAATAAAATTGTTGTGACGGATTTAGATGTTGAGACTAGTAAAGGGCTTAAATACCTAGATGAATTAGATACAATTCTTTTGTTTGAATAGTTTACATTGTTAGACTCAAGAGAGTCATTTAAAGGCTCCCTTGAGTTTTTAAGTGGGCAAGAATCTATAAATCCATTTTTAAGCATAGCATCAAGAACAATATCTCTTTTCCAAAGGGCTTTTTCTTTATTAACAATTGGATTATATGTACTAGGAGATTGAGGTAAGCCTGCAAGAAGAGCACTTTCTTCTAATGTTAAATCCCATATATCTTTATTAAAATATTTTTTACTAGCAGATTGTACACCAAAAGTATCTTCTCCAAAGTATATATAATTCAGGTACATTTCTAAAATTCCTTCTTTTGAGTATGTTAATTCTAGTTGTATCGATAGAGCAAGCTCTTTTAATTTTCTTGAATAAGTTCTTTCATTTGTTAAAAAAGCATTTTTAGCAAGTTGTTGTGTTATGGTACTACCTCCTTCAACGATAGTACCTGCTTTAATATTATTAATAAAAGCGCGACTTATGGCCATAGGATCAAATCCAAGATGTTTATAAAAATTTTTATCTTCAATTGATACGATAGCATTTTTTAAGTCTTCAGGAATTTTATCTATTGTTACATAATCATCTCTACTCGAAATAATATTTTTCTTTAAATTCTTCACATTGTTATCTATGCAATTCTCTGTTGAGCCATATATTTTAAAACAGGTGAAGGAAATCATAACTAATACAAGAAAAAATATTTTTCTCTTCATTTTAATCAACTCCAAATTATGGTTATAAACATTAAAATATTAATGCCTCTAATATACGCATAGAATGACAAAAAGTTTCATGTTTTTGGTATAATTTATTCATATTAATAAATTATTCATAAATTATTATAAATTAAATTTTAGTAATTTAATAAAAGATGATAAAATATACATAATAAGACGTATGAAAATTAAAAACAAATCAAAGATGCGACGGATGTTTTGCATCAGACGATGAGTTGGGTTCTCATATGATTAAAATAATTTTGATATTAAACTCAGAGGTGATAAGGTGAAGAAAACCCAAAAGTATATTAGATTTGTTGCAATGATAGGATTGTTATTTACATTACATATAGCAACAGTTTTAGCAGAGGATAATGAAATAATATGGGACAAGTTTTCAAAAAGTTATGTTAAGAATGATAAGGTTTGGACAATTAAATTTAACACATTTATAGGTGAAATTGGGGCTATTGAGGACTTTATATTTGTTAAAGATGATAATGGAGAGAGTTTTCCAGTCGTTGTTGAATTAAAAAATGATACTGTGGTGGTTAGTCCAAAGAAAACCTATGGAAATGGAGAGAGTTACAAGCTTATAATTGAAAACGAGTTAAAATCATCAAATGGAATTCCATTGAAAGAACGAGTAATAATGCCTTTTAATATTGAAGATAATGAAGCTTTAGTTAAAGGAAAATTGAAGTCAGAATTACTCTTAGGGCATAAAGATGTTGATATTAAGGAATATAACATCAGTAAAGATGAGATTGTGGATATAATTAATGACATTATAAATTACACTCCTGAAATATTTTATTATGATGGATTTAAATACTCTTATGAGGCTTCAGGTGGACTGGTAGAGAGTGTAAGCTTTAATTATTCATATTCATTAGAAGAAATTGAAGAGATGAAGGTGGAACTTTATAATAAAATAGATTGGGTTTTAATGAATGTTATAAATGATTCAATGAATGATTATGAAAAAGAATTAGCAATTCATGATTATATAATTAACAATGCAGTTTATGATATAGAAAATCTAAATAATGATACATTAAAACATAGTGCTTACTCTATGTATGGTATTCTAATTGAAGGAAAAGCAGTGTGTACTGGTTATGCGAAAACTATGCAATATTTTCTAGATAAGTCCAATATAGATAACCAACTGATTTTTGGAGATGCAAATGGTCAAAGTCATGTGTGGAACTTAGTAAAATTGAATGGAGAGTATTATCATCTAGATGCAACTTTCGATGATCCAGTATCATCACAGGAAAATATTTTAAGACGAAACTATTTTAATGTTACTGATGAGCTTATTAAGAAAAATCATATATGGAATACAGAGGAATATACTAAAGCAGTTTCAATGAATGAAAATTACTTTGTTAGAAATGAATCTTATGCAGAAGATGAAACAGAGTTGATTTCAATAATAAAAATGAGAATCAAAAATGGAGAAAAAGATATAAATGTTTTGATAAAGGATATGGTTGTAGATATACCTTCTGTTGTTAGAAGTGCTGGATATAAAGGTGCATTTTCATATAGTTTTGATGAGGCAATAGGCGTAATGGGTGTTGTACTGAAATAGATTTTAAAAATGAAAAGGGTATTATCGCACGCAGAGCGTGCTTTTTTTTATTGAGATAGTGTCTTATGGATAAGTTGGGTATTTCATGGTAATATAAAAGATAGATTAAAGATTGAAATATATACACTGTATAATTGAAATATATGAATGTTTAATATAAAAGAGTTATTAATTTTCAATGGTATAGTTGATTATTACAATCAACAATGAAAGGAGATTTTTATACTATGAGCAAATCATTGGTTCTTGCAGAAAAACCTTCAGTAGGAAGAGAAATAGCAAGAGTACTTAATTGTAAGAAAAAAGGTAATGGATACTTTGAAGGTGATAAATATATAGTTACATGGGCATTGGGGCACTTGGTTACTTTGGCTGACCCAGAAGCTTATGGAAATCAATATAAACAATGGAGTTTGGATACACTTCCTATGCTTCCAAATAGAATGAAACTAAATGTTATTGGAAAGACTGGTAAGCAGTTCACAACAGTAAAAAAAGCGATGATAAGACCAGATGTTAGTGACCTTGTTATTGCAACAGACGCTGGGAGAGAAGGGGAATTGGTTGCTCGTCTTATCATAGATAAGGTAGGGTTTAGAAAGCCAATAAAACGTTTATGGATCTCATCACAGACAGATAAGGCAATCAAGGATGGATTTAAGAATCTAAAACCAGGAAAAGACTATGAGAATTTATATAGAGCAGCAATGTGTAGGGCTGAGGCAGACTGGATTGTAGGACTAAATGTTACTCGTGCTCTTACATGTAAGTATAATGCTCAGTTATCTGCGGGACGTGTTCAAACCCCTACTGTGGCAATGATAGTTCAGAGAGAAGAAGATATCAAAAACTTCAAGCCAAAAGATTATTATGGAATTTCTGGTAAGGCAAATGGGTTCACACTAAACTGGATGAATAAAAAAGGACAATTGTCTACATTTAATGAAGAAGAAGCAAAGACTGTTATGGTGAAAGTAAAAGGGCAAACAGGTAAGGTAGTTGATGTAACTAAAACAGATAAGAAGAATTATGCACCTGCTCTTTACGACTTAACAGAACTTCAAAGAGATGCAAATAAGAGATATGGATATTCAGCTAAACAGACTCTTTCTATAATGCAGAGACTATATGAACAGCATAAAGTACTTACTTATCCAAGAACAGATTCAAGATATATAACTACTGATATAGTTGAAACTCTTCCACAGAGAATAAAGGCTGCATCAATTGGTTCATATGGAAGATTCGCTACACAGATATTAAATGGTAAGATAAGAGCGCATAAGGGATTTGTTGATGATAATAGAGTATCAGATCACCATGCAATAATTCCAACTGAGCAGAAGGTTAGCATTGGAAGTCTTAGCAGTGAGGAACTTAAAATATACGAGCTTGTTGTTAAGAGATTCTTTAGTGTTATGTTACCTGCATTTGAATATGTTCAAACTACTGTTAAAGCTGAAGTTAATGGTGAGAAGTTTATAGCTAAAGGGAAAATAGTTAAATCAAAAGGATGGAAGGCTGTTTATGACAGAGATACAGACTTTGAGAATGAAGATGATGATAGAAACCAAGATTCGGTTAAAGAGCAATCACTACCAGAGATAAATAAAGGTGATGTAATTAAGTTCACTTCTGTTGATATAAAAAATGGGAAAACTAAACCACCAGCAAGATTCAATGAAGCTACATTGTTATCAGCTATGGAAAATCCTCATAAATATATGCATGTTAATAAAGAGCATGCCAAAACTCTTGGAGAAACAGGTGGACTTGGAACAGTTGCTACAAGAGCAGATATTATAGAAAAATTATTTAACTCCTTTGTTATAGAGAAGAAGGGTAAGGAGATATTCCCTACTTCAAAAGGAAAACAGCTTATTGACTTAGTTCCAGCTGACTTAAAATCTCCATTACTTACGGCTAAATGGGAAAATGAATTAGGATTGATAAGTAAAGGAAAGATGAATAACAAGAAGTTCGTAGACAACATGAGAACTTATGCAACAAAGCTTGTTAACGATGTAAAGAGCGGAACAGCAAAATATACTCATGATAATATGACAAGAGCGAAATGTCCTGAGTGTGGTAAGTATCTACTTGAGGTTAATGGTAAGAGAGGTAAGATGCTAGTTTGTCAGGACAGAGAGTGTGGATACAGAAAAGGATTATCTAAAGTTACTAATGCAAGATGTCCAGAGTGTCATAAGAAACTTGAGTTAAGAGGAAAAGGAGAAGGGCAGATATTTGTATGTCCTAACTGTAGCTATAGAGAGAAACTATCGGCATTCCAGAAGAGAAGAAGTGAGAACAACAGCAAAACAACAAAACAAGATGTGAAAAAATATCTTAAGAAACAGAAGCAAGAGGCAGATGAGCCAATAAATTCAGCATTTGCTGATGCTTTGGCTAAACTTAAGTTGAAATAATATAAAGATAGTACGATCAGGTGTATGTAGCTTGATTGTATTATCTTTTTTATTTGAATAAAATTCCCAATTTAACTTGTTGACAATGGAATATGCTGGCAGTAAAATGAAATAAATGTATTGTGGTAAGACGCTGTGGAATATATGAGATATTCAAGGAGGGGAAAAGATGAAAATGAAAAAAATTATATGCATTACAATGGTTGTATGTTTAATGTTTTTAGGTTGTAATAGAGAGTCGAGTAACGATACTGAACTAATGGAGGGAGAAGTACTTATCATTCCTAGTTCATTATATGATGAAAGTACTAAGAAATTAGGAGCACATTTAGATATGACCACAGGTTGTGTTGAAATTGAATATAAAGGTAATAAAAAATGTATTGGAGTAAAATATGAGACATGGGAAGGCGGTATACTAAAGAATTCTACAAATATCTTTAAGATTAGTATTGATGATGGGTTTAATGGTGAAGTAAGCATATCATTGAAAGATATTGTGATGGATAATTTAGAAACGTCTCAAACAACTATTATGACGACCGTCATATCTGATCAAAATGGTTATTCAAGGTCAAGAAAATATATTGATAGGTACCCAAAATCTTACGGAAGTAGTCCTTGCAATATTATTGAAGCATTTAAAGACACAGATGATAATGAAATTTCGATATGGGGCTTTATGGCAACTGATGATGGGACATCAAGTGTCTATTCTCAAGAGAAAAGTATAGAAGCTACTGCGGAAAAAGTAGATTGGGCTTTGATTTTAAAAGTTTACTTTGAAGATAAAATAGAATAAGCTAGTTCTGTAAATCTAACAAGTAATTTGAAACTATAAGTCAAAGGATAAGTGTCCTAATCGCAAGTATATTAGGTACATATTTAAAGATAAAAAGATGTAAACTCATAATGAAATAAATTGATAAGGCAAAATATTTTGAAACATTAAAGTATATAAAGTCAGTTGAAGAGATTATTACTGATAATTATTATATCGTTTTTAGAAATAATATGGAGGTTAAAAAGATGAAAGTTATAATAGGAGCTGGTCAAACAAATTATGAAGGTTGGAAAACAACCCAAGAATGTGACTTGAATTTACTTTCTATCTCTGATTGGGACAAACTATTTTTGAAAGAAAGCGTAGACGCTATGATTGCTGAACATGTGTGGGAGCATCTAACTTATGAAGAAGGGATTGAGGCAGCAAGAAATTGTTTTAAATATTTGAAACCAGGGGGCTATATACGTTGTGCTGTTCCAGATAAAAATTTTAGAAATGAATGGTATCAAAATATGGTTCAAATTGGAGGTCCAGGACCTATTGAACATCCAGCTGCAACACATAAGATAGTTTATGATTATACAACATTTAAAAGAGTTTTTGAGACAGCAGGATTTGTAGTAACATTATTGGAGTATTGTGACAATGATGGAGACTTTCATTTTACTTATTGGAACGAAAATGATGGGAAAATAGGACGATCATTTAGGTTTGATACAAGAAATTCAATTGAAACATTAGGTATGGTTTCAATTATCATTGATGCAATGAAACCAATTATCATAAGAAATAAATAATTACAATATATGAAATTTACTTGTATATAGAATAAAAATATAGATTAAAATTTTGGCTGAAATTCTATCTATTACAAATAGAAGTAAAATATTTAAAATTAGTAAGGAGTTGTTAGTATGCTTAAAAATTTTAAGATAATTGTTTGTATAATTACCCTTATTTGTATTTTTGCAGTGAGTTGTAAAAATACAGACAAAGTTGCAGTAGAAAATGAAACAGTGAGCGGTACTAAAGAAATAGAAAATAACAAGGCACAAAATACTACAAGAACAATTGAGGATGAAACTATTGTAGATTTAGGTAATCTTAAGGGCGGATATTCACAGGAATTAATAACACAAGCAAACCTAATACTAATGGTTTCAAACCAAAGCTTTAGTATGGATAAAGTGAATTTAAGTATTTATATAGATGAAAGACTATTGGTTAATGACACATATTTGGTTGAAGACCAACATAAATACTTGTATTATTATATTTTGATTGAAGAGGGAGACCATGATATTAGTGTGAAATATAATGATCAAGTAATTGGTCAGGAGACGATAAAAATCTTAAATGATAAATCTACCTGGGTAGCATTAAGTTATTGGAAAGAAAAGGATGAGGAGTCATTTATCGATTTTTATACATCTGATGAACCGATTCTAATTGATTGACAATGGATATAGATTTACAAGATTGAAATTACATTAAGAGGATATAGAGCATTATACATAATAAAGTACTCAAGTTAAAGAGGAGGAAATAAAGTGAAAAAAACATATGATATTAATAATCCAATGGCACCACTATGGCTTATGTATCCACATATTAGTAGATACAGTATTGGGTGGAGAATGGGATATGGAGAAAGCTATGCATGGGAATTTGGAGATTGGTATTCTTCTCTGATAATTGAGGAACAAAAAAAGTATCAACTTATGTTTCCTGAACCAATAGGATGGCTCGGTTGGTATGAACAAGAATATACAGATAAAGACATTTATGATGAGGATTATCTTCTATGGAATAAAGGAGCCCATATGAAATATTCAATAAACAGTTTACAAAAGGATTTTAAAAAAGGTAAAAAAATTAAATATCTTTTTTTCTGGGGACACCAACCATCTTATGATGGAAGTATTACAAAAACATGTTTAAGTCAATGGTGGAAATCAGATTTTAGTGTTGGTATAAATGAATACTGTTGTATGGAACAATATATGATGGCTGAAAAAGCAAGACTATTTGAAGATAATGAAATTTTGGAGGAGATACTAAGAAGTTGTCATCCAAAACAGATCAAGGAATTAGGACGAAAAGTAAGAAATTTCAATGAAGATCTTTGGAAAAGAAGAAGGTACTCAATTATCTTAAATGGTAACTATGCAAAGTTTCTTCAGAATGAAAATCTAAGACAATTTTTAATGCAAACAAAAAATAGGGTTTTGGTTGAAGCAAGTCCGTATGATAAAATTTGGGGAATTGGTATGTCGGCTGATAATGAGAAAATTAATAATCCTTTGTTATGGAATGGACAGAATCTATTGGGATTTGCGTTAATGGAAGTGAGAGATGAACTTATTCGTGTTTGTCAAAATGATAAAAAATTGGATTTGAATGAGTTGCGTAAAAAATTTGATGAAAATGTGTTTGTGAAAGAAAGGGATGATTTCAGATGCGTATATTTGGAGAAGTAATGGATGGTGTTTTCTATAAAGAGCGAAAAGGCGCTTATGGAATAGCTATAAATGAATTAAACCAAGTGGCAGTAATACAAATGCCTCATGGAGATTTTCTTCCAGGAGGGGGGATAGAAAGTAACGAAACTGAAGAGGAGTGTCTGAAAAGAGAATTAATTGAAGAAACTGGATATGACATAAATATAAATAATTTTATTTGTAAGGGAATTCAATATGGTTATGGACCAAAATCTCAAAAATATTTGAAATTAGTTGGTTCTTTTTATATGATTGAATTTAAAAATAATACTGGTCAGAAAAGTGAATTGGACCATGAACTAGTTTGGAAAGATAGAGAAGAGCTTAAGAAAAGTATTCGTATTGAATATCAATATTGGGCTATGCAAGAAGCATTTAAAGTGAAAGAAGCTAAGATAGTAGCTGAAAATGAATACAATGATTATAGAGATGAAGTCGATAAGATTGAAACAAGAGATGTTAATAGCATGTTCAAGAGTGGTGTAATAAAAATATAAGAGAGAGTGATATATTATGTTAGAATCAAAAATTATATTTGGGATACCAGGATTTTGGAAAGATAGAACTGATATAGTGAAAACAATTGCAGAAAAGAGTGGGGGATATTTATTTTTAGGTGGTATCCTAAGTAGAACAGATACAAAAGATTTTTTTGATGTGGAGATTTATGGCCATGATAAGCAACTTAAGGAAGCATTTTCATATGCGGGGAGTTTTTCATCAGAACAATTAGGTGCTATTGAAAAGCATAGCTGTACGTTATATGTGATAGGGAAAGGTGGAAGTATTGAAGATGCAAACAAAATGTTAGATGTAGGTTTAGCATTGCTTAATGCTGGAGGTATAGCTGTAAAAGTTGAATCATCAGGTGTAGCTCACACTGTTGAAAATTGGACAAGTGCAGCTCAAGCAAAAGAAATTCATAATACTTTTAGATCATTTGTGACATTTGTGGGTGAAGAAGAGTTTTACTATTCATGTGGTATGCATTGTTTAGGTTATCCTGATGTTGTTGTATTAAAAGACGATTATAATCCAAGTGAAGTTGTAAAGCTAATGGAAACATTTTTACTTTACAATCTTTATGAAAAACCGGTATTGAAAAGTGGAGAAACATTTAGTATTGATATTAATTCTCCATATTATATATTAAATCATAAACCTTGTACATACTTTGAAGAAGAACATCCTTTCTATAATCCATATGGTGTGTGGGAGCTTAAGAAAAAATAAGGATTATGGTAATTAAGCTAAGTTTAGTCGCGAGTTTATTTATTATTCCCGTAATTATTATTGTAGGAATTACCGTTTATATTAAAACGCTGTTAGGTACAAGTGTTAATTTTTCTGATATGTTTAACATTTGGGGGTTGTTATTAGCATTTTTATTGATCATTCCTGCTAGCTGGGGTATATTTTGTAGAAGGTTCTTGGAAAGCAAAGCAAACTCTTCAGACTAAGGAATGAGCTATATAAGTCTGCACAGTTTCAAAAAAGAGAAACGTTATAGGACATAAGTTAACAATTGGAGGTAATAAGGATGATAAATACTGTTTGTGGAAGAATTCCAAGTAAAGAATTAGGAATGACTCTTATGCATGAACATATTTTGTGTGATGATATAGGTGCAGATTATATTGATAGGTAGAGATATGATAAAAATGAGATAGAGGAAATTAACTATTAGATACTTAAATGTGAATTGTAGAGGTGTTTTATGAAAAATAAAAATGTGAATTTAAGTAGATTTTTGAGTTTAGTTTTAAGGCATAAGCCACAAGTTATAGGTATAAAACTAGATAAGAATGGATGGTGTTCTGTTGAGGAACTATTAGTGAAGATGAATGCTTATGGAAAGAACATAACAATAGAAGAGTTAAATAAAATAGTAGCTTCTGATAATAAACAGAGATATGCATTTTGTGAAGATAAGAAAAGGATTAGAGCAAATCAAGGACATTCTTTATATGTAGAATTAGATTTAAAAGAATGTGTTCCACCAAGTATTCTTTATCATGGTACTGTAGAAAGGTTTATAGATAATATAATAACTAAAGGATTATTAAAAATGTCTAGGCAACATGTCCACCTAAGCGAGGATATAAAAACCGCTGAAAAAGTTGGGAATAGGCGAGGAAAGGCCATAATACTACATATAGAAGCAGGCAGGATGCATGGAGATGGGTTTAAATTTTACTTATCTGAGAATGGGGTTTGGTTAACAGATTGCGTTCCTAGAGAGTATATAGTTCTTGAAAAATAAATTGAAGTATAATATGTAGATAGTATGATCAAAGTAAATATTGCTTGATTGTACTATTTTTTTATTTTCTAACGTTAGATTGATTTATATGAAAAATAGAAATAAACCTTTATAATAGTATAAAAACTTACAAAAATATATATAACTTTACAAAATTATGTTATAATATATTTCTGTTCAAAAAAGGGGGGAATTTATGCTTGAAAGCTTAACTTACACTTCAAAACTATTCTATTCAGAGAATAAAAAAAATGTGATTTTATATTTCATCACAACTATTTTAACAGTACCTTTATTTTTAGGGGAACTAATCTTAACTAAGCGAGTTATTGATACAATTCAGAATTCAACTTCAACATTTACTTACAAGGAAGCTTTATTGCTTATGATATTCTTGGTTGTGGTAATTTACATGAATACAATGAATGCTTCCATGAAAGCATTATCATCCACTAGTCTTATAGAAATAGGTTTATATAAAAAAGAAAAACTCATATTAGAAAAATCTTCTAAGTTACCACTTACATATCTTGAATGGCCAAAAATAAAAGCACTTAGGGAAAGGGCTAAACGCCTACCCTTATTTGAACTCTTTGAACAATGGATGAATTGCATTGTTGATTTTACTACAATAGGTTCGTTGCTCATAATATTAATCTATTATAAATGTTCACTAGTATCATTTATAATTTTTGCAGGTCTGTTACTACAATTCTCTACAAATAAAAAAATTGTTAAAAATAAAGAGAAAATCTATCAAAAACAATCTTCTTCAAGATTAATATTAGATTATCTATTCAATCTTTTAGTTCAAAGAGAGACAATACAAGAAATCAGAACTTATAATATGTCACCATACTTAAAAAAGAAATGGAAGGAAATATTTAAAACGAACTTCAAAGAGATACAGAAAAAGATTATCTCTGGTGAGTTACGTAATATTCTTCAAAATATTGTGATCACTATTATGAACGGGTCATGTGTGATAATACTGGTGATAATCAGCGCTAAAAGTGGAAATGGAGCAGGTGTATTTGTAATGCTACTTAAAGTGGTATCTCAATTGTTTATTTTATTACCGAGATTTTCTACAAATTATTCTTCATTGAAGTCAAGTACCATAAGATTTAAAGATTTTATTGGATTTTTAAATGTTCAAGAGGATATGAGGGGACAGAGAGCATTACCAGAGTGTGACAAAGGAATGAAGATTGTAATCAATGACCTATCTTTCAAGTATAAGGATAGTGAAAAGAACACCCTTAAAGGAATAAATATGGTAATAAACCCGGGGGAGAAGATAGCTCTTGTTGGAGAAAATGGCTCAGGGAAATCCACATTGGTTAAGATCATTTTAGGGTTGTACAAACAAAAGGATGGAAATATAGACTGGTCAATTGGAGGGGAGTCTATAAAAGCAAAAGAGGCTGTCAATGGGGCAAGGGTGGTTTTTCAAGATTATACAAGATTGTTGAGACCAATCAGAGAAAACATTGCCATAGGGGATATTAAACATCTTAATAATGATAAAAAGCTTAATAGAGCACTTAACAAGGCAGAGAGTAATGAATATGTTGATTATCTAGATGAACAAATTGGTCCAGAATTTGGAGGAAGAGACTTCTCAGGTGGGCAATGGCAAAGGTTGGCTATATCCAGGGCATATCTCAATGAGAAACAGCTAACCATATTTGATGAACCAACAGCTTCATTAGACCCTAAAGCTGAATTAAAGGCTTTCGAAGCATTTGTAAATCTTAGTGATAATAAAACATCTGTTATTGTTACACATCGACTTTATATGGCAAGGTCTGTAGATAGGATATTTGTACTTGAAGATGGACAAATTGTTGAGAGTGGTAGCCATTCAGAGTTAATGAGACTACATGGAAAATATGAGAAGATGTATATTTCACAATCTGAATTACATGGATAAGAAGGGGGCCTTTATGATTAATAAAAAGAATAATATATACAACATAATGTTGATAATATTTAAGATTTTCAAGAAGATGCCGTTACTTATGTTTATCACATTCACTATTCCCTTTATAGGTGGAGTCATTACATTTTTTACATATACAACTCAGGTTGAAATAATAAATATTATAGTCAGTAACAGCGGAGAGGAAAGTTGGAAGGTCATACTTTCTAAGGTGGTACATCCATTAATAATCTTTACCTCTATATTTGCAATACAGGCTATATCTCAAGCTTTAACGAACATTTTCAAAAACGCAATGAACACAAAAGTCACCTTGTTCTTTAAAAGTGAAATTGTCGATTTAATGAACAAGGTTGATTATGAAAAGTTTGATGATAAAGAATTCTGTGATAAGTTAGAGAGAGCCAAAAGTGTTGTAGGAGAACACCTTGTAGGTATAATGCAGAATTTGGTATCAAGTATAAGTATATTCTCATCCCTTTTGAGTATCATTTGGTTAGCTGCTACTAGTAGATATTTCATAATAGTCATAGTTGTGGTTGGAATGATGGTGATTAGTTTATGGTTAAAACTTTCAACTGAGGTGAAAGTACGTAAAGTAGGGAGAGAGCTTACGTTCCAGGGAAGAATGGGTGATTACCTCTCAAATACACTTGAAGATTCAAATACAATTAGAGAGTTGAAGATCTACAATGCTTCAAATTATTTCTTAGATCTTTGGGGAGGGATCATAACTAAACAACATAGGAAGAGATATGATGCTAGACGAGATGAAATACGGATTGGAATGATAGTAACCTTAGTACAGACTATAGCAATATTTCTTGTATTGTTAATGTTACTTAATAGAATTAATAGTTCTATAGAAGTTACAATAGGTACTATTTCAGTTCTGTTTATGGCAATGTTATCTAGTGGATATAAGATAATGAGCTTGACATGGCCTTTAAGTAAATTATATATAAGCAGTACAAAGTTATATGATTTGAATGAGATACTAAAGTTGAAAGAAAGTTTAAAGGAAGTCAAAAATTTAGAAGAAAAGAAGAAGGATAGTTTACTTCCAATTGAAATAAATAGTGTGAACTTTAAATACATAAGCAGTAACAAGAATATAATAAATGATTTGAATCTAAAAATACAAAAAGGAGAAAAAATCGCCATAGTAGGTGAAAATGGTGCAGGTAAGTCAACATTGGTGAAGTTGATACTTGGGCAATATAAAGCTTCTAATGGTGAAGTTTTATGGAATGGAAAAAACAAAATATCTAGCAAGCCAGCAGTTGTCTTTCAGAATTTCATCAAATTTCAGCTAACTTTAAGAGAAAATATTGCTTTAGGTAATATAGAAGAATATCACAATGATGAGAAGATAATTGAAACCTTAAAAAAATGTGACCTATATGATTTATATCAGGAACTAGGTGGACTAGATGTCACTTTAGGAAGATTAAAAGATGGAGGAAGACAGTTATCGGGAGGACAGTGGCAAAAACTTGCCATTGCAAGAGCGGTATTCAAAGATGCAGACCTCCTTGTGTTTGATGAGCCAACTTCAGCTATAGATCCAAATGCAGAACTAGAAATATTTAATAAGCTAATGAAGATATGTAAGGACAAAACAGGGGTATTTATCTCTCATAGATTCGGATGGGCTAAGAATGCTGATAGAATAATTGTGATGGATAGGGGAGAAATAATTGAGATGGGATCACATGAGGAGTTAATTCAGTTAAAAGGAAATTATTATAATATGTACAACCTTCAATCATCATGGTACAGATAGAAGAAATCAATAAAGTTAATATGGTTGAAAGGTACCTTTCCCTCTAAAATAAAAAAAATATTAATATAATACACTATATATGTTAAAATTAGTGTGTAGAATAATTTAGAAAAATATTTACAATAACCACGTTAAGTGATATAATATAACCTATAAAAGAGTAGAGGTGATGAGATTGAGAAGGAAGAAAGAAAGTCCAGTATTAGTTATTATAATCGGAATAATTTTGGTTATAATAAGTTTGGTTTATTCTTTAGGTCTGGTAACAGGTTTGATTACTCTAACTAATTTTACTATAGGATTATTGATTGTACTTGCTATAATGTTGTTAGTTGTTGGTGCAATTATATATACTGTTATTGAAAGATTGAAAGAATTAAGGGAGGAGAATGAAGATGATTTTAGTAACTACTGATTACATTACAGGTAAGGAATTTGAAATGCTAGGTGTTGCAAAAGGGTCTACTATAAGATCAAAGCACATTGGTAAGGACATTTTAAGTGGATTTAAAACTATGGTAGGTGGAGAATTAACTGCTTATACTGAGATGATTAATGAAGCTAGAGCTATTGCTACAAAGAGAATGGTAGAAGAAGCAGAAGGAATGAATGCTGACGCTGTAATTAATATTAGATATGCAACTAGTGCTGTAATGCAAGGGGCTGCAGAGGTAATGGCATATGGTACAGCAGTTAAGTTTAAATAGGAAATAGTCTGAAATTTAGAGGGTATCTTAAAGTATTATACAATACTTTAGATATCCTCTATTATTCAATAATAAGGGTGAAAACATGAATAATATCTTAAAAGAGGCAGATATGTATGCACCATTAAAAAAATTCTTGGAAAGGCAAGGGTTTAATGTTAAAGGAGAGGTTAAGGATTGTGATATTGTAGGGGATAGAGATGGACATGTTGTCATAATTGAGATGAAGAAGAGCCTCAACTTTAAACTTCTTTTGCAAGGTAGTTTAAGACAAAAATTAGCTGAAAATGTATACTTAGCAATTGAAAAACCTAAAAAAAGTCATTTCACAAAAGAGTGGAATGATAAAAAGTATCTTCTAAAGAGACTAGAATTAGGGCTTATTTTTGTTAGTAAAGATAAAGTAGAAGTTATCATTGAACCAAAAGAATATAATCTGAAAAATGTTAGAAGAAGAAATAAAAAGAAAAGGGAATCTCTTATTAAAGAGTTCAATAACAGAACAGGGGACTTTAATTCTGGGGGAGTAAGCAAAAGTAAAATAGTCACAGCATATAGGGAAGAAACTCTTAAAATTGCGTACTACATAAATGAAAATGGTGAAATCTCAATAAAAGAGTTAATCAAATTAGGGTGTACCAAAAAGACTTCAAGCATACTACAAAAAAATTTTTATGATTGGTTTAAAAGGGTAAAAAGAGGAACCTATTCTCTTACAGATAAAGGTGAAAGAGCATTAAGAGATTATAGTGATGTTATTGAAAATATTAGAGAAAAAGAAATAGAAGAACCTGTTTAGGAGCTTCTATTTCTTTTTTATAGAGATGAAAGGGTCTTTTTTTTCCATTTACCACTTTTCCATCTAAAGTACATCAATATTCCTCTTAAACATTCATCAATTCCAAATGCTATCCAAATACCAATTAGTCCAAGATTATATCTGATACCTAAAACATATGCTAAACCAATACTGATTAACCATAAAGAAATGATACCAATTAGCACAGGAAATATTGTATCACCAGTACCCCTTAGAGCATCTATGACTACTATGTTGAAGGTTCTGCCCACTTCAACAAGGATATCTATTATAAGTATAGTAGCACCTAATGTTATTATATAGTTGTTATCAGTGAAGATGGACATTAATTGTTTACCTAGTAAACTTCCAAGTATACTCAGAGAAAGTGTTGCAATTAATGCACTTTTAAGTGCGATTGAAAAAATTCTATCTGCAAGTTCATAATTATTTTCGCCCTTATACCTACTAACCATAATTTGATTAGCTTGTCCAATGGCTAGAGATATTGCAAAGAAGAATCTAACCAGAGTCATTACATATGTTTTGGCTGTAAAGGCATCCTCACCTAAATTACTAAGGATGATAGCAGTCATAAAAAGTTGTGCAGCATTATAATTCATTTTTTCTAGAGCAGATGGAACGCCTAATAAAAGCATATCTTTAATAATATCAAAAGGTAGTGGGAAAATAAGTTTAAAGATATTGAGTTTTTCTATAGTTCTAAAAAAGAAAATACATAATATAATTAATCCAATTAATCTACTAAATGATGTTGCAATAGCCACACCTTTTACTCCTAAGATTGGAAAACCAAGGAATCCAAAGATGAATAAAGCATCTAAAACTGCATTAATAGTATTCATGATAAGTGTTACTTTCATGGTTATTTTTGTATATCCATGACTTCTTATTATTGCAGATAAATTACTTAATAGAGCTTGAAGAAAAATGGCGCCTCCTACATAAAATAAATATTCATTGGAATATGAGAAGAGTTTTTCAGTAACACCAATAGCATTGAGTATTGGTACTCTAAACTGAATTAAAACTAAACTACTAATTACCCCTATTAATAAACTAAGCAACATAGAAATAGCTGCGATTTTTGATGTTAAAGCTTTTTCTTTTTTTCCTAGGCTTTGAGCGGTTAAGACAGCAGAAGAACCAGAAATTATGGTAAAAATAATAGTGAACATCCATATTACTTGAGTAGTAGCGCCTACAGCAGAGGCTGCACTATCAGAATAGCTACTTAGCATCCAAGTATCAATAAATGCTAAAAGCATGAACATAATATTTTCTACAAATATTGGCCATGTAAGTTTAAAAAGAGCTTTGTTTTGTTTTTTCATTAGTATGCCTTCTTTCTGAGTCAAAAATTACAAATATAATTAACTTTTAAAATATATCATGGAGAGTGTAAAACTTCAATATATTAATAGTAAGAAGTAAAAATTGTTGTAATTGAGGTGAAAAAATGATAATTAAGAAAAGGTTTATTCTAATAATGATTATATTTTCATTATTAATTAGTACTAGCTTAATTGGATGTGATAAAAAGGAAGCAAATAATAACACAATAAAAAATGAGTCAGTAAATAATGAGAATAATAGTAATGCTAAATGAGGAATATGATAATTATGCTGGTCAGCATATATAAAAAAGGCGAATTAATATAGAATTAATAATTTTCACTGTATTTATTGAATTATTAGGCATATTATGATACTTTTATAAGTGGCTTATATTTTACAATTGCGGGAGGTATTATAATGGAAATAAAAAGAATTGAATCAACAGGAAGAATGAGTAGAATAGTGATACATGGAAATACGGTTTATCTTTGTGGACAAACATGTGGAGATGCTGAAAAAGGAATGAAGGAACAAACAAAAGTTGTTCTTGAAAAAATAGAAGATTTATTAGCAAAAGCTGGGTCTAGTAAGGAAAAGATCCTTTCAACAACTATTTACATAAAAGACATGGCTATGTTCAGTGAAATGAACGAAGTATGGGATGCATGGGTATCTAAAGAGAATCAACCTGCTAGAGCATGTGTTGAGGCAAAAATGGCTAGAGAAGAAATATTAGTAGAAATGTCAGTTGTCGCTGCACTTTAATACATGGATTAAAAGAGGTTTGTCTAATGACAAACCTCTTTTATAGTTTCTTATTTTTCAATTTTGGAAAGTTCAAGGGTAGTATTTACAGACTCATAATCAGAGTTCAGATTAGTTATTGTTTTAACTAGGCCTACCCCCTTTGCATAATAATTTATTATGTAGTTATTGTCATCAACGAAATTAATTAATTCTATTGCATTATACGTTCCACTAGGTGTTGTAACTTCGGTACTTACAGATGAAATATAAGTAATAGTGTTATCAATGTTATCAATGTTAGTCCAAAAGTTACCTTCTTTTAAAGGTCCAGAAATCATTGTAGAACCTAACATATTCTCCTCAGATATTAACTCAGTAGATTCGGTGTATTCGCTTAAATAAACTGTTCTAGCAATGTTGTCTTTTAGAGAATAAACTATTGAATAATCACCATAAGGTGATGAATATTTTGCTTGAATCTTTTCATCAGTGAAATATTCAAGTCCAATTGAGTAAACTTCAATTCCAGCTTCGTCAGTGAAATGATATATAGCCTTTTCTTGAGGATAGAAATAATCACTAACTGTACCTTCGATGGAGCTTCCTGTATCTTGAAGAAGTATTAATTCTCTTAGAAAAGAACTATTCTTTGACTCTATTTTTACAGTTTCTTCTTCTATTTTTCCATAAAAAGGATCAAGCTTGTTTAATAATTCAATTGCATTAATAGAATTATTAGCAATTTTAGGTCTTGCAATTTTTATAGGATCATTAATGTCATAGTAACTAGTTTCTATTTCTGCTTGAAGTTTTACCATGTTTTCAACATTAATATCTAAAGCATATTTTTGGTAAATAATATTTCCGTTTTTGATAGAGAAAGTACATGTTAATCCTTTTTCACCTAATATATCAGGGAGAACATCTATTTGAGATAAAAGCATTTCTCTGTTTGTATTCAATTCACTTAAAATAGAATCTACATCTATCTCACCAATTTCAGCAGAATATTTTTTAGTTAATTCTAAAAGTTTCTTTATTGCTTCATCATTTGAAACTATGCTCTTTAAAAGTAATTTGAAATTCTCATTATTTATATTTAGTTCGTAAGTTTTAGCTTTTATTGTACCTTTTCTTCTCTTAAGTGTTTGATAACCTTTGTCAGTTATTATATTTTTTAATGATTTATCAGTACCTAAAGATTGAAGAATATCAAGAACATCTTTATTCATTTCAATAGCTGTTTCTTGGCTTGTTAAGATTTGCTCATAAAGTTCATTGTCTATTGGAGCATAAGATATTATAGATAAAAGCTCATTTAGATTAAATTCTAAGTATTCTTCTTTTTTTGTTCCAAAACCTAAAGCAGACTTCATGAATTTTGGCATTTTCATATAGTATTGTAAATTCTTTTCACCATCTTTTGATGGTTCAATATAGTACTCAGTATCAAAATTTAAATCCATTACATCCAAATTCATATTAACTAATGCTGTAGGAAGCTTGTCCGCATTTTGCTTATAAGCGCCTGTGCTAGATAATTTTAAGTCTAAAGGAAAAGAGCCTTCAAGACCTATGAGTTCTCCTGGAAATTCTAAATGCATTTTAGCTGAAGAATCAAAAGTGTATGATTTAATTTTAGCTGTTTTGAGTAAAGCTTGAGAAATTTCTTTAGCACCTTTTGAACAAGATACAAAAGTAAACATTGCTAAAAGTACTATCGAAATCAGCTTAATAACTTTTCTTTGGTTCATAATAACCCTCCATTTCAGTATTAAAAACATGCTTTCATATTATACCAAATAGACAAGTAAATTCATAGTAAAGATTTTATTGAGAAAAATAATTCGAATTATTTTTAAATTTTATGGTAAAAAGATTAAGATATGGTTAATATAAAAGTTAGATAAAATAAATAAGGATATAGAATGTATTTAAATGATAACTAATGAGGTGGTTTGAAGTGAAAAAAATACTATGTTATATAATTTTATTTAGTAGTGTTGTGTTTGTTTCTTGCAATATAACTGAAAATAATAACATGAAAGAAAGAGAAGAATTAGAAGAGAAAATTGAAGGCGAAGAGAAGGTTGAGAAAGATATTATTGAAGAAATTATGGAGAGTATGACATTAGAAGAGAAAGTTGGTCAGATGATAATTGGAGGATTCAATGGTGTTTCATTGAGTGAGGAGAACAAGAATAAAATATTGGAAAAGAATTTAGGTGGAGTAATACTCTTTAATAGAAATATAACAGATAGGGAGCAGTTAATAGAACTGAACAGCCAACTAAAGGATTTAAATAATGAAATAGGACTTTTCATTTCCGTAGACGAAGAAGGTGGACGTGTTTCAAGACTGCCAAAAGGAAAAATTCCAATTCCTCCAATTTATAAGATTGGGCAGATGGGGAATCCGAAGATCTGTAAAGATATTGGAGAGCTAGTAGGAGAGGAATTAAGAATGTATGGGTTTAACATGGATTTTGCACCTGTTCTTGATATTTGGAGTAATAAAGAAAACAAGGTTATTGGAGATAGGGCTTTTGGAGATAATGCAGAAATAGTTAGTAAATGCGGTATTGAGATGATAAAGGGATTCAAGGAAAAAGAAATAATATCAGTTGTGAAGCATTTTCCAGGGCATGGTGATACTGTACTGGATTCCCATAAAGGATTACCAGTTATGGAATATGGTTTAGAAGACTTAACTAAACGAGAACTAATACCATTCGTTGAGGCTATAAAGAATGAAGTAGATGGAATTATGGTGGGGCATCTTATGCTACCTAAAGTTGATAGTAGTGGTTACCCAGCATCCTTATCAAAAATATTCATTGAAGATATATTACGAAAAAAGTTAGGGTATAAGGGATTGATTATAACAGATGATCTAGAAATGGGAGCAATAAAGAATAATTTCGGAATAAAAGAGGCTAGTAGAAAGGCTGTGGAGGCTGGAGTTGATATTCTTTTGGTTTGTCATACTGAAGGTAATATTACAGGAGCTGTCCAGAGTATAGTTGAAGGAGTGAGGGATGGAAGTATATCAGAAGAAAGAGTAGAAGAAAGTGTTAAGAGAATTTTAAAAACTAAAGAAAAGTATGGTATATTAGATTAAGGCATATGAAAATAAACAATTATTGTTGATTATGAGGAGTGACGTACATATGAGTATTAACTTAAAGAAGAAACCTGTAATTATTGACTGTGATCCAGGATATGATGATGCACTAGCATTAATTTTAGCTCTTGGAAATGAAAAACTTGATGTAAGAGCTATTACTACTTGCGCAGGTAATCAGACAGGGGAAAAAATTCTAAAAAATGCATTGAATATTGTTAGTTTTTTAGAAAAGGATATTACAGTTGCATTAGGGGCTAAAAAACCTTTGATGAGAGAACTTGAAATTGCGCCTGAAGTGCATGGTGAAACAGGCTTAGATGGGGCGGAATTACCTGAGGGAAACAGAGTTGCTAATAAGGAAAATGCTATAAATCTAATGAAAAAAATTATCATGGAAACTGATGAAAAGATAACTATAATCGTAACTGGACCATTGACGAATATGGCACTCTTATTAACATTATATCCTGAGGTAAAAGATAAAATATACGAGATTTCAATAATGGGAGGTGCGTGTTTTGGGGGGAATGTGACTCCATGCGCTGAATATAATATAAAAACAGATCCAGAAGCCGCAGAGATTGTTTTCAAAAGTGGAATTAAGATTGCAATGTGTGGTTTAGATGTAACTCACAGAGCGTTGTTTACGAAAGCAGATTTTAGAGATATAAGAGCAATTGGTAATAATACTAGTGAATTAGCATATAGAATATTAGTAGCATACTCAAAGTACTATGAAGAAAATACTGAACTTGAAGGTATTCCGGTACATGATGCATGTGCTGTTGCGTATGCTATAGATTCTAGCATCTTTGAAACCAAGAAATGTTATGTAACTGTGGAAACAAAAGGTGAGTTTACCACAGGGCAAACTGTAGTTGACTACAGGGATTTGTTAAGAAAAGAGAAAAATGTGGAGGTCGCTTTTGATATTGATAAAGGAGCATTTTTGAATTTATTTAAAGCCGCTATAAGGGAATTGCCATAAAGGGAGTTAGAATGTAACTTTTTCGTAATTTCTGAAATGTGTTTATATTATAAAATTATTGTATAAAGATTTCACTTATTGGTATAAAATATAAGTTATTGGGAGGATACACATGAAAAAAATATGTATTATTGTTATGATTGCTCTTACATTGGTAGTTACTGGATGTGGAAATAAAAACAACGAAAATAAAAAGAATTTAAATAATAAAAATGCATCAAATGTTACTGAAAAGGAAAATGGAAAAGATAAAGAAACGGAAGAAGAGGAAAAGAAAGATGAGGCTTCAGACAGCAAAGAAGAAATAATAAATGTTCTAAAGATAGGTGTAGATCAAAAAGAAAATGACGGTTTTTTTAAATATAACTTGAATTTATCTTTTAATGAAAATGGGACATACAAATACACTGAGTTGAAGGATTCAGTTGAAGTTACAGAAGAAGATGGATATAAATTCGAAGGGGATTTCTATTCAAATAAATATGGAGCTATTGACACTGTATTAAGATTTAATGAACAATGGCTTAAATATGTAAATGACGGTAATGCAGATGTATATGGTAATATATTGAATGATAGTGAGGCATATGAAGATATTAAGAATTTCAACAGAAATGGATTAACAGAAAAATTCAAAACTCTTGAAATTGGAGAAGTAAGGAAACATAATGACTATTATTATGTATGGACACATGAAGTAATTGAGGAATTAAGAAGTGGTAAAACAACTTTAAGAGAATATAATTGGATATATAAATTTAAAAAGATAGAAATGGATTTCTGGCTTGTAGATTTTACTAGAGATATGAATTAATATTAAGAAATATTTTGCTCGAGGAAATGATATACTTTTCCTCGAGTTTTTTTGTTAAAATATTTGAAGATGATAGAATATAAAGTATAATTAGTTAAATAAAAACATATGAAGATAGTATTGATAAAAGATAAAAATACATGTAAAATATATGAGTCAATAAACATAAAGGAGTTACTTATGAAGTCTAATATGAAAGATATTTCAAAGCAGTTAAATAAGGAAGCTATTATGACAATAGGTTTATACATATTCTTTTTTGTATGGTGGTATGTATTATCATATGGATTAGGTAATAAAGAAGTCAGTCAATATAACTATATTTTAGGTCTGCCTGAATGGTTTTTTTATAGTTGTGTATTAGGATATGTAGTAATATGTATAGCTGTTTTTGTTATGGTAAAAGTATTCTTCAAAGATATTGATTTTGAAGATATTGATGAAAAATCAAGGGAGAAAAAATAATATGGGGAAAATATATATACTATTACCTATGATAGGTTATTTAATTGCAATGTTTGCTGTAGCATTGTTTTGTAGTAGAATCAAAACTAATAAAAGTGGAGAAGGTTTCATTCAAGAGTACTTTATAGGTGGAAGAACAATGGGGGGATTTGTTTTGGCAATGACTCTTATTGCAACTTATGCCAGTGCGAGCAGCTTTATTGGAGGACCTGGAGTTGCGTATAAACTCGGATTTGGATGGGTATTACTAGCAATGATACAGGTGCCAACTGCCTTTTTGACTTTAGGTGTCTTAGGAAAAAAATTTGCAATCATATCTAGAAAAATAAACGCCGTAACAATTACTGGGTTTTTAAAAGCTAGATATGAAAGTAATACTGTTGTTATTTTATCATCAGTAGCTATACTCGTGTTTTTTGCTGCTACTATGGTGGCTCAATTCATTGGTGGGGCTAGATTATTTCAGAGTGTAACAGGATATTCATATAGAACAGGGCTTATTATCTTTGGATTATCTGTAGTTTTATATACTACTATTGGAGGCTTTAGAGCAGTTGCGATTACAGATGCAATTCAAGGTGTAGTTATGATGATAGCTACTGTATTTCTTTTTTATTCGGTTGTTAAGTTTGGTGGTGGAATGGATAGTATAGTACATAAAATACAAGAAGTTTCACCTTCAATGTTAACACCAGATGCGGGAGGGGCTATATCTAAACCATATATACTTTCATTTTGGATTTTAGTAGGTTTTGCTGTTATTGGACTTCCTCAGACATCAATTAGATGTATGGGATTCAAAGATTCAAAATCATTACATAACGCCATGATAATTGGAACAATAGTTGTAGGGTTCTTAATGTTAGGTATGCATATTATTGGAGTTTTTGGATCAGTTGTTGTTCCTGGTATTGAAATAGGTGATATGGCGATACCTGAGATAACCTTAAAGGTGATGAATCCAATTTTAGCTGGAATTTTCATTGCAGGCCCATTGGCTGCAATAATGTCTACTGTAGACTCAATGTTAATATTAGCATCTGCAACTATAATAAAAGATCTTTATATAAACTTGTTTGGTGGTAAAGAAGAAGGAAAGATAGTTTCTAAGATGAGTTTTATTATAACTGGTGTAGTTGGAATATTAGTTTTCTTATTGTCATTAGATCCTAAAAGTTCATTAGTATGGATAAACTTATTTGCTTTTGGAGGATTAGAAGCAGCGTTCTTATGGCCTACAATTCTAGGGTTGTATTGGAAGAGGGCTAATGCATCGGGTGCACTGATTTCAATGATATCTGGGGTAGGTGCATATGTGATTTTTACTTTGTATTTTCCAAAACCTTTTGGTATGCATCAGATTGTACCAACAATACTAATATCTTTGTTAGGCTTTATAATTGGAACTTATATGGGTAAAAAACCAGGTAAAGAAATTGAACAATTGTTTTTTTATTAAGAGGTGTGTGAACACTTCTTTTTCTTTTTCTTTGAGATAAGGGGAAAAAATGTTAAAATATAGATAAAGAAAGTGGAAGGAGGGATTCAGAAATGTATCCGTGGGATAATACAACAATTAATGGAATCAATACTGAGGATTCTGTCGTACAAGCATATAATTATAAGAGCGTTGAGGATGCTCTAAAGGACGAGAATAAAAGTATTATTTCTTTGAATGGTAGATGGAAATACAAAATTTTTGAAAATGTCCATAGTGTTGTAGAAAATTTTTATGATACAGAGTTTGAAGATTCAAATTGGGAAAGAGCTTCAGTTCCTTCTATTTTAAAGGAAGACAATCATGAAGAGACATATACATATTATAACTACATTGGTGCATTTAGAAAGAATTCTATTCCTAAGATTACTGGAAAATCAAATAGAGTAATTATTTATAGAAGAAGTTTTTATGTAAGTAAACAGCATAATACAGGAGAATTCTATTTATGTTTTGAAGGGATGATACATTCGTTTAATATATATTTAAATGGAAAATATGTTGGTTATTCTTATGGAAAATTAACGCCAATTGAATTTAAGGTTTCAGACAATATTAGAGAAGGAAATAATACTATATGTATAGAAATGGTTGAATTTTCAGATAGTACATATTTACATAGTAAAGATTGTTCTATTTTGGGAATTATGAGGAGTGTATTTATATATTATGAACCTAAATTACATATACGTGATATAAATGTGGTATATAGCTTCAAAGAGGACATAAGTGATTGTGATTTAAAGGTTCAGCTGAAATTGAGAGGGAATGGAGTAGAGTTTGAAAAATATAGTATAAAAGTTATGCTAGGTGAGTATGGGTATTCGCCAAAAAGAATTGGGGAAATATCTTGTAAAGATATGACAGGGGAAAAAAATATTGAGTGTGAATTTGAATTAAAAAATATAAATATATGGTCTTGTGAAAACCCAAATCTCTATAATATTATTTTTAAGGTTGTTGATGATTGTAATGAAATAGTAACTATTAAAAAACAAGTTATAGGATTTAGAGAGGTTATGATAAAAAATAACATTTTAATGATAAATAGAAAACGTGCAGAAATTAAAGGGATAAATGGAGCTAACTTATTTAACAAAGAGCATAAATATCCTGAGAATGAGAAGAGTTTTGAAGAAGAGGTAAAAAGACTGAAACAGTTTAATATAAATTCTATAATAATAAATGAATATCCTTATCCCCAGGTATTTTATAAATATTGCGATATTTATGGTATATATGTTGTTGATGAAGTAGAAATAGGTAATTTTAATAGAAGAATAGGTAAGAGAATTGTTAATGATGAACAATTGCTTAGGTGTTGTAAAGATCGAGTTATTAGTATGATTGAGAGAGGGAAAAATCATCCTAGTATAATTATGTGGTCATTAAGTAGAATATTAAGTTTCGGAGAAAATATTGAAAAGCTATATGAAACGATTAAAAAACTGGATAAGAGTCGTCCTGTATTTTATCTTGGTGATAATGAACTGGCTGTTAGTGATGTGTTTGCTGTGAAAGAGGGAACGCCTAATTTTCAAAGAGTTACTGGGGAACTTAAAGAGTTAAGTTATCCAATAAAGGAGAGGATAAAAAATATTACAAGAGGATTTGTAACAACATCATTAGAGAGATATAAAAATAAGCCAATTTTATACTTATCTTATGGAGGATTTAATGAGTATCCATTAGGAATGTTAAATGAACATTTAAATGAGTTCAAAAAATATGAGAATTGGATTGGTGGATTTTTAAATATTCATTCAAGTAATGTAATTGTGAGTGAAGAAAACTACAATATAATAAAGAGGAAAAAACATAATGTTTTTATTGAAAATGGAATAATAAATCCACTTGCTTATGAAATAAAAAAATGTTTTCAATCTATAAATGTAGAAATAATAGATCGTGAAAAAATGATATTTGAAATAAAAAATAATTACAAATTTATTACTACAGAAAAATTTGATTGTATTATAAAGTTTACAAAAGATGGAGAGGTGCTTAGTACACAGGTTGTAAAGTATCCAATTGTAGCTCCTTATGAGAGTTGTATTATTGATTTAAATCATTATAATATTGAAAATAAAATAGGTGATTTTAATCAGATTGAATTCTCTTTTATTTTAAATGAAAATACTGAATGCTATGAAGTTGGAGCGGAAGTGGCATGGGAACAATTTGAATTTAAGCGTGAGATTGAAGGGTTATGTTCAGCATCTAAAGAATACTGTAATCTTTTTAGTAAGGATAAAAAAAATAAATGTTTTGAAGAATATACAATTAATAATAAGCCTAACAATCTAAAGATTAAAAATATATCAGAAAGATATTTAATAACAGGTAAGAATTTTCAGGTTAGTGTTTGTAAAGTAACAGGGAATATACGCATGGAGGTTAAAAGAAATTCAAGTTTTAATAAAGGGTATTTAATGGAGGTATGTAGTGCTAGTATAAGTGATTTCGAAAAAAACAAGCTTTTATTATTGAAAGTTCTAGACAAATTGAATAAGAAATTATCAGATCACAAAAGAGTGATTGGACAAGAAATTATACTTGAGGCAGATTGTATAATTATTTATTTTGACATTAAAGAGAGACTATTGGGACATAGATTTTCTCAAATTTATAAAATATATGATTCTGGGAAAATATATTGTAACTATACTTGTGAAGGAGTTAGAAATTCTAAAAATTTTATAACTAATATAAATATACTTTCCCGAATTAAAGAAGGCAACTGGTGTGGAAGAGGACCATATGAAAGCCATCCATGGACTAAGAATGGCATGAAATATGGAAAATTTAAAATTAATTTAAATGAGGATAAATTACTTCTTGGAAGAAGAAGTGATGTGAAGAATTTTGATTTTATTCTAGAAGATGGAGTATATAATTCAGTAAAGTTTATGTCTGAAGTGGATGTAGTATTAAAAAAAGATAGTATGGTAGAGGATATAAAGAATGCTCCATTGTCGATGGATATTTTAAGTGATGAAAAAGTTGACTTGAATAAGAGTGGTTTCTTGTATTATGAAAAGAATAATTTGAAGAAAAATAATAATAAAGAGTTGGAATTTATTATTAAATTAGGAAGTGATTAAGATAATGGGGCACATGAAATTGGAAATATGCACAGACTCTATGGCTTCGGCTATAATAGCTGAGAAAGGTGGAGCAAATAGGATAGAATTGTGTTCTGGTTTAGTTATAGGTGGATTGACACCTAGTTATTCATTGATAGAGATGTGTAAAAATAATTTAAATATAGATATAAATGTTTTAATCAGGCCAAGGGCTGGTGATTTCCTTTATGATGAGTATGAAATTGAAACAATGATTAAAGATATTGAAGTGTGTAGAAAATTAGGAGTAAATGGTATAGTTGTTGGAGTCTTAGATAAAAACGGTAAAATTGATACAGAATTAATGAGGAGGCTCATTGCCTCTGCATGTAAAATGGAAATTACATTTCATAGAGCAATTGATATGTGTGATAATCTAGAAGCGGCAATTAAGGAGCTTATTTTATTAAATGTTGATAGGATTTTAACATCTGGGGGAGAAAAAAATTCTATGGATGGAGTAAAATCTATTAGAAGATTAGTTGATATATCAAGAGGAGAAATAGAAGTGATGGCTGGGGGAGGAATTGGTGCTCATAATATTAAAGAAATAATAAAAGAGACAGGTTGTCATAGTATTCATATGTCTGCCAAGGAGTGTATACAGAGTGATATGATTTATAGAAAAAAAAGCGTAGCAATGGGTATCCCAGGTATTATGAGTGAATATGAAATATACAGAAGTAACTTGGAGGAAATCAAAAAAACATTGAGCATTGTTAGAGAATTAAAGGAGTGGTAATATGGATGAAATCTTAATGACAGAATACAGAGGGGATATATTGGAATGTATCAATAGAGGACATATAGTAATTGTAGATGATAAAGGGAAGATTGTGCATGAAGTAGGAGATGGTGACTTTCAAGCATATTTTAGATCTTCAGCTAAACCTATTCAGGCTATCCCTTTTATTAGTAGGGGGTTACAGGAAAAATTTAATCTAACAGATAAAGAATTAGCCATACTAGCAGCTTCACACAGAGCTGAGAAAGAGCATGTTGATGTCTTAGTGAATGTTATGAATAAAATTGGTATTAAAGATGAGGAATTTATATGTAAACCAACATATCCATTAAAAGAAGATGAAAAAATAAAATTAATAAAAGCTGGTGAAGAGAAAAAATCTATTTACCATAATTGTTCAGGCAAACATCTTGGGTTGATGGGATTATGTTTGGACATGGGTGAAGATATGAAAAATTACTGGAAGAAAGATAGTATTATACAAAAAGAAATACTTAGATATATTTCCTATATGGCTGATATTGATGAAGGTGAAATAGGGATTGGAGTAGATGGATGTGGGGTTCCCGTATTTGCAGCTCCACTTAAGAACCTAGCAACGGCATATATGAAAATGGCTTGTCCGGAGGTTATAAAGCACAGAAAAGTTAGGGATTCTGTGATAAAGATAACAAAAGTTATGAATACATATCCTAAGATGATTTCAGGGACAGGGCTAATTTGCTCAACCTTATTAGAGGATGAGAATATTATTGCAAAAGGAGGGGCGAGAGGGATATATTGCTTTGGACTCAAAAAGGAAAAGTTAGGAATAGCCATAAAAGTTATGGATGGCTCAGAGGCTCCATGGCCATATATTATTATTTCGATTCTTGAACAGCTAAATTATGAGAATAAGAATACAATAAAAAAATTAAGGGATAGGTTTAATAGTGAGCTAGTAAATGATAATAATTTGATAGTTGGTAGGAGAGTGTGTAAATTTAAATTATAGTGTTGTTTTAAAAGGGGGATTTGAAAATGAAAAAGAGAAATATTTTGGGGAGTATTTTATTGATATTAGGGATTATATGTGGCATATATTCAATAATATTTTATTTATCATATAAAAAAATAACTTTAGGAATTGATATAATACTAATAGTTTCAATTTTGTTTTTAATTGATGGACTATTAAAAATAAATAATAAAAAGAAACATGTTCTTTTAACATATTTAGAAAAAATTATGGATTTTATAATAATAATTGTAGCTTTTATTTTTTTAACTGGAGAAGTGCTAATACAAAACGGAAGATTTAAGGAAACAGAGGGTTCAAGTGGAATTATGGTTATTATAGGGTATACAGATCATGAGGATGAAGAAACAATCAATGACAGAATTGATAGAGCTTATGAAATATATCAAGAAGAAAAAGAATTGCCTATTATAATAGTTAGTAATAATACAGATAAAAATAAAGAATATGATCAATATGGCATAGAAATTAGAGAAAAGTTGTATGAAAAAGGAATGGACAGGTTTTCTATAAAATTGGAAAATAAAGAGTATACGATACTAGAAAATCTAAAAAGCGTGAAGAAATTTTGGGATATTAAAAATGAAAATTTTTATAATAATGATAGGATTAAGATGGTAACTAGTGATTATAATGTATTTTTAACATCATTTATTGGACAAGAGATGGGATTAAATATACAAGTAGAGTCGGTACATACTCCGTTTTTAAAAGCTCCCCAAGTTCATGTGCAGGAGTATTTTGCAATATATAAAACGTTTTTCTTTGAACTCATCCCATATATGCAGGTGAGATAAAATATTGTATTTTAACTACAATGTTTTATGCTAATGAAACCGGTGGAAACTCATTGTCCATAGAAAAATAACATTAAAATTTCTCTTGTGGAAATTTTAATGTTATTTTTTAAATTAGATTATATTAAAAGAATGTAAGAATATAGCTATTATAGACAGTGGTGCAATTATTTTTATAATAAGTGAATATGAGTAATAGGCAAATGGTGAAATTTCTTTTTCGCCCGATACTTCTTTCAGTACATTTTTTGCTCCCCAAACCCAACCGGCAAAAATACATATTAATAGACCTGTAAGAGGTAATGTTATTTTAGCAGTAATGAAATCAAATAGATCAAAGAATGTCATTCCGAATATTTTGAATTCTGAAAGTGAGCTAAATGATAATATACTAGGTATTGATAATAGGAATATAATGCTTGCAGAAACAAAAGTAGCTATGTTTCTAGATATATTGAACCTCTCATTTACAAATGAAACTACAACTTCTAACAAGGATATTGTTGATGTGATAGCTGCAATTCCTATTAAAGAAAAGAATAAGAGACCAAAGAAATTACCTAGTGGCATTGATTCAAAAACTGCAGGTAGAGTTATGAATATTAAACTTGGACCAGCATCTGGTTGGAATCCATAAGCGAAAACTGCTGGAAAAATTACTAGGCCTGCTAATAAAGCTATTAAAGTATCAGCAATTGTAACTTGTAAAGAAAGGGATGCTAAATCTTGGTCTTTCTTTACGTAACTTCCATAGGTTATGATGATACCCATTGCTAAACTAAGAGAATAAAATGCATGTCCAAGAGCTTCAAGAAAACTATCTGGTGTTAACTTTGAAAAATCAGGTTTGAATAAGAAATTAACACCTGCACTTGCCCCATCTAGAGTTAATGATCTAACCATAAGAACAACTAATAAAATTAATAATAATGGCATTAATATTTTACTGTATTTCTCAACACCTTCTTTAATACCTGCAATAACTATGAATGCTGTAATTACTATAACTATCAGACTAGCTATAATTGCACCAGTTGCATTTCCAGCAGTAGAAGTAAAGTAATTTGCTAGTTCAGCAGGTGCTACTGAAGATATTGCACCAGTTGCATATTTGCCAATGTAGGTGAAGACCCAACCTGCTATCATAATATAAAATGATAATATCATAAAGGGTGTAAATGCTGAAAGAATTCCCGTTACGAACCATGGAGTATTTGGTTTTATCTTTTTAAATGAATCAACCACATTAGCTTGTCCAAATCTTCCTATTGCAAACTCTGTCATCATAAGTGGAAAACCTATTACAGCTATGCATAATAAATAAACAAGAATGAAAGCGGCCCCTCCGTTTTCACCAACTACATATGGGAATTTCCAAATGTTCCCTAAACCTATTGCTGACCCAGCAGCTGCTGCTAGTAGACCCAGTTTTGAGCCGAAATTATCCCTTTTCATTATAAAATCCTCCTCTTGTACTTTTTTGAATTTTTTCGCATGTGAAATTTAAAATTAAAAAACCTTCATTCCTATGACGTGTAATCACTATCATAGGGACGAAGGTTAAAATTCGTGGTACCACCCTAATTCACAATTTCGAATTGTATCTTATTCAGATCTGGCATTTATTGAGAAATGCTTAATCTTTGTCATATAACGGTGACATCCGGATAAACTTACTGGCTTATGCTTTCAGTCTCTCAGCTCAGGAATGATCATTACATATATACATTAACACCGAATCTCAGCAACATCGGTTCTCTGTAATTAATTGGGTATATATCTTTCTTTCCTTCAACGCGTTAAAGTGTTGTTGTATATATTATATTCATAATTGTACTTGCTGTCAAGAAGAAAAATGAAATTATTATAAAGGGGACTTGCAAATCAAGATTTAACTCTAACAGTGAATCCTTTCTTGAACCAATCTTCAGTATATTCAATGATAACTTTAGAAAATGATTCTTCAATATGTTTGTCGACTTTAAAGTTTATTCCATCATAAGTATAAAACTTATCAGAATCTTTAAGTTCTTCCAGAACTATATCAGCATTTAATCCAGCTCAGGTATATCCTAGAACTCTAATTCTAATGGCACAAGGTTCTTTTCCCAGTGAATAGTATTCTTTAAGTTTTAATTTAGCATTATCTTTTATTTCAATAATCATTATAATCCCCCCTTTTGGGTATTTTAAAATTGTATATTTTTATTATGTTCTTAATATTACCAATTATCAATAGTCAAATAATGTCGTAATTAATTCAAAAATTGAATAAGTGGTCACTAAATGGTAAAAACAAGAAAAGATTCAAATGAGAATTAAATAAAATTGTTAAATTAGCAGTATTATACATATATCTTGATAAAATAGTCAATAAGTAATAATATATAGTAGGAACATAAAAGTATCTGATAGTTCGGTGGAAATATTTGATATATTTTAAGTTATATAATGAAGGGACGGTGAAACTTCAGAGTAGTTTCTGAAATGATTATGAATAATTTAATAGACTTACATACACATACGATAGCTAGTGGTCACGCGTATAGTACACTACAAGAAAATATAAAAGAAGCCCAAAATAAGGGGCTTAAGATACTTGGTTACAGTGAGCATGGACCTAAAATGCCAGGGGGACCTCATATATTTCACATTGCAAATCAAAGAGTAATTCCAAGAAGTATTGATGGGATGATTATTCTTAAAGGATGTGAAGCAAATATCATTGATTATGATGGAAATATGGATATTTCGCTGGGTATTGCAAACGAGTTAGATTATATGATAGCTAGTTTGCATGATGTTTGTATTGAAAATGGTGGTATATATAATAATACTATAGCTATAATGAAAGCTATGGAAAATCCAAATGTTATTATTATTGGACACCCAGGAAATCCACAATTTCCGATCCATGAGGAAGAAGTGGTTAAAAGAGCAAAAGAATTAGACGTGTTAATTGAAATAAATAATAGCTCTTTTGGAACATCGAGACCTGGCAGTAAAGAAAAATGTCTTAATATTGCTAAATTATGTATGAAACACAAGGTAAATATAATACTAGGTAGTGATGCGCACATTAGTTATCAAATAGGTGATTTTAGTTTAGCTATGTGTGAATTGAAGAAAATAGGGTTTAATGAGGAATTAATTATAAACAACAACTATGAGAAATTTTTGGATTTCTTACGGAGTAAAGGGAAAATAAAAGATATAAAAATTTAACGTAACTAGCAGAAGTCTCTCATCTTCTATAAGTGGGAGATGAATGCGTAATCTTAACGCTTTTACTTGGATAAAAAATTATTAATGTGAAATAATAAGAATAAACGTTCTTCAGGTTTCATTAAGAGTGCATATGAAGAGTAAAGGTAGTGAAAGTAATGAAAATCAATAAAGCATATAAATTCAGATTATATCCAAATGAAAAGCAAAGAGAAGTAATTGAAAAATCTTTTGGTTGTTCAAGATTTATATATAACCATTTCTTAAATCAAAGAAATGAAGTATATAAGGACGAAAAAAGATGTGTCAAATATACAGAACAGCAAAATGAGTTACCAAGTATGAAAAATGAATTTGTATGGCTTAAAGAAGTTGATAGTACATCACTACAAATGACACTTAGAAATCTTGATACTGCTTTCAAAAATTTCTTTGAGGGTAGAGCAGATAGACCAAAATTCAAAAGTAAAAGATATAACTATAGAACGTATACTAGTAATTTTGTTAATAACAATATTGATATAAGAAAAGATAAAATTAAATTGCCTAAATTGAAATGGGTTAAAGTAAAAATTCATAGATATGTTGAAGGTAGAATAATAAATGCTACTGTTTCTAAAACTCCAAGTGGTAAATACTTTGTATCTATATGTGTTGAAACAGAAACAGAGCCATTAGAGAAAGTCACTGAAAATATTGGCATAGACTTAGGGTTATGTCATTTTGCAATATTATCAAATGGTGAAAAGATAGATAATCCTAAGTATCTAAAAAAGTCATTAAATATATTGGCAAAAGAGCAAAGAAAATTAAGTAGCAAAGAAAAAGGTAGTAATAACTTTCATAAACAAAGAGTAAAAGTGGCTAGACTACATGAACGTGTAGCTAATCAAAGATTAGACTTCATACATAAATTATCTAAAAGAATTGCATATGAAAACCAAGTTATAGTTCTTGAAGATTTAGCAGTTAAAAATATGATGAAGAATGATAAATTGGCACAAAGTATTTTAGATGTAAGTTGGTATAAATTTGTTACTATGTTAGATTATAAAGCAAAATGGTGTGGAAGAAAAATTCATAAAATAGATAGGTGGTATCCATCATCTAAGAGCTGTAATAATTGTGGGCATGTTTTGGAAGAAATGCCACTCCATATAAGAGCGTGGAAATGTCCTAAATGTGATAGAATTCATGATAGGGATATAAATGCGAGTAAAAATATATTGAAGCAAGGGTTATTAGAAATAGCCTAAAAAATAAGAACCGTAGGTCTTACGGGGATAGCCTGTGGAGAAAGTAGATTACGAAATCTGTGAAGCAGGAAAAGTTCTTGGATACACCAAGAAGCCCCCACTTCAGCGTGAGCAAGTGGTGGGAGAGTTCACAAGATATTATTGATATATGACTGGAGGAAAGGTTATGGGTGCGAATAAATTAAAAGGGCATATTGCGTGTTTGATTACTGTTATAATATGGGGGATGTCATTCATAAGTATTAAATACTGTTTAGAGGTTTTTAGACCCATGTCATTAGCTTTTATCAGATTTTTAATAGCGAGTATTATTCTTTTTTTTATTACTAGGAAAAGTAAAAAATTTGACAAGATCAGCAAGGGAGATATTCCATTGATGGCTATTAGTGGGATAATTGGTATAAGTATTTATTTTTTCTGTGAAAACAATGGTATAGAACACACACAGGCTAGTGTAGCTTCTCTATTGTTAGCAACAATTCCTATTGTAACACTATTTGCAGATAGAATTGTTTTTAAGGAGAAAATTACTCTTAAAAAATGGATTGGGATATTAGTTTCTTTTGTTGGTGTCGCTATGATTATAGGAGAGAATGCAGGCGGAAAATCAGAAGTAATTGGATATATTTATATGATTGGTGCAGTTCTAGCTTGGGTGATATACAGTGTTGCTACTAAGCCTTTGGTAGATAAATATAGCCAAATAACAATAGTTTATTATCAATCTATGTTTGGAGCATTAGCGCTTTTGCCTTTCGTTTTTTGGGAAAAGAATAACTGGGAGATGTTGAACTTGTCTATCGTGTTAAATGTTTTATATCTTGCAATATTCTGTTCGGTATTAGGGTACATTTGGTATGTTTTCTCTGTAAATGAATTAGGGATTTCACTATCATCATTATACATAAATTTAATGCCCTTAGTAACATTAATAGGAAGTTATTTTATTTTGGGGGAATCTTTTGGTATTAATAAACTTCTAGGAGGTGCTTTTGTAATATTATCTGTATTTATAGTTAGTAGTAAAAATTCTCGAAAGCAAAACCAAGAAGAAAAAACTGTTTATGAAGTTAACTAGTTTATTTTAGCAGCGTAATAACGCTGCTCAGGCTGTTGAAAAAGCCCAATCTCATCGTCACTAAGACTCGCTGTGCTGCTCGAGTACTATTTGTACACTGCGCTGCTCGCTCCTCTTGTTCCTTGACCTTGGACTTTTTCAACGACTGACACTCTAAAGATAGAAAATAGAGTGAAAACAATATATTGTAACTTTGTCAACAAACTCAGCAGCGTATAACGCTGCTTTTTTATTTGATGCACTTGATAAAGAATTAACAAAAGATTGTAGTGGATTTAAAGAATTTCATAAGTCGATTATGGAAATAGTAAGGTATCCGACTGTAAGTGACAATGTTTCTAAAGTGTAAACAATTGAAAATGACGAAGTTCAAAATGATAGTGTATATATCGCTAAAAAATATTTGATAAATTTTTCACAAAAAGTATTTACAGCTTAAAATAGTTTGTGATATAATTAACATGCAATCGAGGAACAAATACTTTTGCAAAGGAATTTAAATAAAAAAATATATAAACTAATATAAATCTTTAATAGAGAGGTGTTTAAAATGGCAGTAAAAACAGTACAAGATTTAAGAAAGAGAATTGAAGAGATTAAAAAAGCTCAGAAAGAGTTTTCAACTTTTTCACAAGAGAAGGTTGATGAAATTTTTAGACAAGCTGCTATGGCTGCTAATAACTCAAGAATCAAACTTGCTAAGATGGCAGTTCAAGAAACTGGAATGGGAATTGTAGAAGACAAGGTTATCAAAAATCACTTTGCTTCAGAATATATTTATAATCAATATAAAGATGAAAAAACATGTGGAGTAATTGAAAAGGATAATGCTTTTGGTATCACAAAAATCGCTGAACCAATTGGAGTAATAGCGGCTATAGTTCCTACTACTAATCCAACATCCACAGCAATATTCAAAGCTTTAATAGCATTGAAGACAAGAAATGGTATAATTTTTTCGCCTCATCCAAGAGCAAAGAATTCAACAATTGAAGCTGCAAGAATAATTCTTGATGCTGCAGTAAAAGCCGGCGCTCCTGAAGGAATAGTTGGTTGGATTGATGAACCTTCAATTGAAATGTCTCAAGTAGTAATGAGTGAAAGTGATTTGATACTTGCAACAGGAGGACCAGGAATGGTTAAAGCAGCATACTCTTCTGGAAAGCCAGCAATTGGAGTTGGTGCAGGTAATACTCCAGCTATAATTGATGATACAGCACACATTAAAATGGCTGTTAATTCAATATTATTATCTAAAAGTTTTGATAATGGTGTTATATGTGCATCAGAACAGTCAGTTTTAGTAATGGATAGTGTGTATGCTGAAGTAAGAAAAGAATTTTCTGATAGAGGAGCATATTTATTAGAAAAGGATGAAGTAGATAAAGTAAGAAAAGTAATTCTAATAGATGGTAGATTAAATGCCAATATAGTAGGCCAATCTGCATATAAGATTGCTGAAATGGCTGGAGTAAAGGTTCCGGAAGCTACTAAGGTATTAATTGGAGAAGTTGATTCAGTAGAATTATCAGAGCCATTTGCACATGAAAAATTATCACCGGTATTAGCTATGTATAAAACAAAGACATTTGACGAGGCATTAGAAAAAGCTGTAAAACTTGTTGAAGAAGGTGGATTTGGACATACTTCAGTATTATATACTAATACAAATAAATCTCAGGATAGAGTTGATAAATTTAGTGCTGCTATGAAGACTGGTAGAACAATAATAAATATGCCTTCATCACAAGGAGCTATTGGTGACTTGTATAACTTCAAGTTAGCTCCATCATTAACACTAGGATGTGGTTCATGGGGAGGAAACTCTGTATCTGAAAATGTTGGAGTTAAACACCTATTAAACGTTAAAAGTGTTGCTGAGAGGAGAGAAAATATGCTTTGGTTTAGAGTGCCTGAAAAAGTTTACTTCAAATATGGAGCATTAGGAGTTGCGTTAAGAGAACTTAAAGATTTAAATAAAAAGAGAGTATTCATAGTTACTGATAGAGTTTTATATAATTTAGGATTTGCTGATAAGATAACTGAGGTCCTAGATGAATGTGGAATAGATAGCAAAGTGTTTATGGATGTAGAACCAGATCCAACTTTAGCTGTTGCTAAAAAAGGTGCTGAGGAGATGAGAAATTTCGAACCAGATACAATCATCGCACTTGGTGGCGGATCGCCGATGGATGCTGCTAAAATTATGTGGGTAATGTATGAACATCCAGAAGTAGCGTTTGAAGATCTTGCTATGAGATTTATGGACATAAGAAAAAGAGTATATAAATTCCCTACACTTGGAGAAAAAGCTATGTTTGTAGCAGTGCCAACTTCAGCAGGTACGGGATCTGAGGTAACGCCATTTGCGGTTATCACTGACGAAAAAACAGGGGTTAAATATCCATTAGCAGATTATGAGTTAACACCAGATATGGCAATAGTTGACGCTGAACTAATGATGAATATGCCAAAAGGTTTAACTGCTGCATCAGGAATAGATGCATTGACACATGCATTAGAGGCTCATGTTTCGGTATTAGCTTCTGATTACACAAATGGACTTTGTTTAGAAGCTATTAGATTAATATTTGAATATCTACCACAGGCTTACAATGAAGGAACAACTAATATTAAAGCAAGAGAAAAAATGGCGCATGCCTCAACAATTGCTGGTATGGCATTTGCTAATGCATTCTTAGGGGTTTGTCACTCAATGGCTCATAAGTTAGGAGCTCAGCATCATATACCTCATGGTGTTGCTAATGGTTTATTAATTAACGAAGTAATAAAGTTTAATGCAGTTGACAATCCAAGAAAACAAGCTGCATTCCCACAATATAAATATCCAAATGCTAAGTGGAGATATGCAAAAATTGCAGATTATCTAGGACTTGGTGGAGTTACTGAAGATGAGAAAGTTAACGCATTAATAAAAGCTATAGATGAATTAAAAGAAAAGGTTGGTATTCCGAAATCAATAAAAGAGACAGGGGTTTCAAGAGAAAAGTTTTACTTAACATTAGATGAGATGTCAGAGATGGCATTTGATGATCAATGTACAGGAGCTAATCCAAGATATCCGTTAATTAGTGAAATTAAAGAAATGTATATTAATGTATTTGAAGGTGAGAAGATAAATAAAAAGACAAAAGCCAAAAAATAAACTGACCCTCATGCATTTTATTAAAAGACCAGAGCCAAAAGGCTCTGGTCTACTTTTTGTGTATTAATCGTTCGATATGTTTTATGTTGCGTTTAACTGACTCAGGTACGTTTTGTCTATTATCTCCATTCATGAAACCAACTAATGTACCTCTGTATATGAGTATTATCATTTCATTGATTTCATCTTTGTCAGATTCTGAAATTAACCCCTCCTTTATACAATCGTCTAGTAATACTGAATTTCTATCATATATATTATCTTGAAGTATCATAGGAAAGAGCTCGTCAGCATCTATCTTTAATTCCTCAGGATATATCTCGTAATACTCTTCCATAGTTGCACTTATTGTATTGAATTCATTAAAGAATATAGTGTTATATATGTCAGGACTATTGTAGGAATTATATAAGAAACATTCCCAAACTTTTAAAAGTTTCTCACTGGCAGTATTTGTTGATTTTACGTAGCTAGGTAAACTGTAAATATAGTACATCAGATATTTCATGGAAGCAAAGTAAAGAAGATGATTAAGATTTTGAAAATAATTATAAAGTGTGGCGCTGTTGTATCCAGCAAGATCAGCAACTTTTCTTATGGTTACATTTTTTATTCCTTCATCTTCAATAATTTTTTGAGCTGCTTCTATAAAATAACCCATCATTCTTTTTTTCTTTATTGATTTTTTATCCATTAATAATACCTCTCATTTCTGATTTTAAATGATAATTAAAGATATAAAATTATGGAAGACGTATACGTATTTTAGATTCATAAGGATATGCTAATGCAAAATCTAATTCACAAATAAGTATAACATAATAAATATATAGTGTGAATAATGAAATGAAAATGAAGAAAAGAAATGGAATATAAGTATAAAAGACTACAAAAAACTACAAAAATAGACGGGTAATCAAGAGGGAATATTCAGAATTGAAGAAAATAATCATTTTTTTGCGAAAAATTTCACAAAAACTATTTCTAAATTTCAAAAAGTGTGTTATCATGATGATAATGTAATCATGATTATAAAATGATTGTGATTACAAAGTAATTATGATTATAATAATTGAAAATTATAATTTTGGCATGTGAAAGTAAAATGTGTCTAAAAAGCAAAAGGGGTGTGGAGCATGAAACTAGAAATAGGTAATTTCTATGTAAAACAAGTTATTTTCGGAGAAGAAAATAAGTATGACGATGGTATTCTTACAATTAATAAGAAAGAAGCTTTAGATGTAGTTTTTGAAGATGAGCATATTACTGAAGCTGATTTAGTAATTGCAAAGCCAGGGGATAACATCAGAATTGTTCCAGTAAAGGAAGCAATTGAGCCAAGATGTAGATTAGATGGAAGAAGTATTTTCCCAGGAGTTACAGGAGATTTAGCACAATGCGGTGATGGTAGAACACATGCATTAAAAAACTGTAGTGTTCTAGTAGTTGGAAAACACTGGGGTGGATTCCAAGATGGATTAATTGATATGAGTGGAGAAGGTGCAAAATATACACTTTTCTCAGAATTAAACAATATCTGTTTAATCGCTGATACTGATGAAGAATTTGAAAAAAGAGAGCAACAAAAGAAAAACAAAGCTTTAAGATGGGCTGGTATGAGATTAGCAGAACATATTGGAAATATCGTTAAAGAACTTCAACCAGAAGAAGTTGAAGAGTATGAATTCGAAGCAATTACAAAAAGATCTGAAGAAGTAAACAACCTTCCAAGTGTGGCTTTAGTATTACAACCACAATCACAAATGGAAGATCAAGGATATAATGACTTATGCTATGGATGGGATTGTAACCATATGGTACCAACATTAATGAGTCCAACTGAGGTTATTGATGGAGCTATGATTTCTGGATCATTCATGCCTTGTTCATCAAAGTGGTCTACATATGATTTCCAAAACTTGCCGATGATCAAGAGATTATTCAAAGAGCATGGAAAAACAATTAACTTCTTAGGAGTAATAATGTCTAATCTTAACGTTGCTCTTGAGCAAAAACAAAGATCAGCACAAGTTGTTGCTCAAATTGCTAAATCAATAGGAGCAGATAGTGCAATTGTTGCAGAAGAAGGATATGGTAACCCAGATGCTGACTTTATAGCGGTAATTGTTGCATTAGAAGATGCTGGAGTTAAAACTATCGGTTTAACTAACGAATGTACTGGAAGAGATGGTATGTCTCAACCTCTAGTTTCATTAGATAGTAAAGCTAACGCAATAGTATCTTGTGGAAATGTTTCTGAATTAATAGAACTTCCACCAATGGAAACAGTATTAGGTGAGTTAGAGGCTTTAGGAAGAGATGGTCTTTCAGGTGGATGGGCTGATGATGAATTACTTGGGCCTTCAGTAAGAGAAGATGGTTCTATTATTATGGAGAATAATGCTATGTTCTGTGGAGATAGAGTAACAGGATGGTCAACTAAGAGAATGTCAGAATACTAGGAGGGGTTAAAATGAAAAAAGCTATTATATATATCAACCAATTTTTCGGGCAAATCGGTGGAGAAGAGCTTGCTGATTTTGAACCAGAAATAAAAGAGGGACTTGTAGGTCCTGCAATGGCATTAAATGCTGCATTAGGTGATGTTGCTGAGGTAACTCATACATTAATTTGTGGTGATAACTTCATCGGTTCTAACGGTGAAGAAGCTATAAAAAGAATGCTTGAAATGTTAAGTGAAGTTGAATTTGACATATTCTTCGCAGGTCCAGCATTTAGAGCAGGAAGATACGGAAGTGCATGTGGAAACATATGTAAAGCAGTAGAAGAAAAATTTGGAGTACCAGTTATAACATCAATGAATGATGAAAATCCAGGAGTTGAAATGTTTAAAGCTGAAATGCCTATCTTTGTAGGAGCTAAGAGTGCAGCTGGTATGAGAAAAGATGTTAAGGCTATGGCTGATTATGGTAAGAAACTTTTATTAGGTGAAGAGTTACTTCCAGCAGAAGAAGAAGGATTCTTCCAAAGAGGTAAGAGACATCAAAGATGGTTAAATCCTCCAGTGCCTGCAACAGATAGAGTTATTGATATGTTACTTAAAAAGGTTCACGGAGATGAGTATGAAACAGAATTACCTATCCCTGAGCAAGATTTAGTTCCAATAGCTAAGAAAATTGATGATTTATCTAAGGCGAAAATTGCTGTTCTTAACACAGGTGGAATCGTTCCTGTTGATAACCCTGACAGAATTCAATCTGCATCAGCAACAAGATGGGGTAAGTATGATATATCTCAATTTGATACACTTCCATCACAATTCGATCCAAGCGATAAAGATGTTGAATATAAGGCGTATAAGACAATACATGCTGGATTTGATCCATATGCAGCTGATCATAACCCAGATGTAATTGTTCCACTTGATTCTTTAAGAGTTTATGAGAAAGAAGGAAGAATTGGTGAGGTTCATAAATACTTCTACTCAACAGTTGGTACAGGAACTACTCAAGGAGAAGCAGCTAGAATGGGTCAAGAAATAGCTGAAGATTTGAAAAAGCACAATGTTGATGCTGTTATAATGGTTTCTACGTGAGGAACTTGTACTCGTTGCGGAGCAACGATGGTAAAAGAAGTTGAAAAGGCTGGATTTACAGTAGTTCAAATGGCTAACTTAATTCCAGTAGCTCAGACTGTTGGTGCAAATAGAATGGTTCCAACAATCTCAATTCCATATCCACTTGGTAATCCAAGTGATACACTTGAAGAACAATTCAAGTTAAGACATCACAGGGTTGGAGTAGCATTAGAAGCTTTAGAAACTGATATCACAGAACAGACGGTATTTAAAGTTAAGTTTTAAGATTTAGGGTATATATGACCATAGAGGGCAAACATTAAAGCATGAATAAGGTTTGATATGGTCATAATACCTATGTCTGAGAGGGCTTAAAATGCCTGTTTGATATCAAGCCCTCTTGGTTAAAATTTTAATCAAAAAATGGGGGGAACATCATGAATAAAAAGAACGAATCTGTTTATTATATCTCCATCGCTATTACCTTGTTTTTGATTGTAGTAGGTGTTTTTGCACCTGATACATTTAAAGTGGTTGGAGAAGGAGCGTATGAATTCTGTGTAAATAAGTTTTCGTGGTTCTATTTAGTTGGAATGTTTGCATTTGTCGTATTTGCAATTTGGATTGCGTTCAGTAAATATGGACTCGTGAGGCTTGGTCCGGATGATTCAAGACCTGATTATAGCAATGCCTCATGGTTTGCAATGCTGTTTAGTGCAGGTATGGGAATCGGATTGGTATTCTGGGGTGTTGCAGAACCTCTTAACCATTTCGTATCAGCTGGAGGAACAAGTGAAGCAGCAAACTTTGCAATCAAAAAATCTTTTTTTCACTGGGGATTAGCTCCTTGGGCTAACTATACAATATTAGGTCTAGCATTAGCGTATTTTCAGTTTAGAAAAAATAAACCAGGACTTATTAGTACAATATTTATTCCGTTAATTGGTGAAAAAGGTGTTAAAGGACCTATAGGTAAGACTATTGATGTATTAGCAATATTTGCTACAGTTGCTGGTATGGCAACGTCTTTAGGTCTTGGAACTTTACAGATAAATAGTGGTTTTAACCATTTATTTGGTATGCCAAAAACAATGACAGTTATAGTGGCAATAGTTGTAATAATAACTATATTCTATATACTTACTGCTGTAACAGGGGTTGACAAAGGTATCAAAATGTTATCAGATCTTAACCTTTGGTTAGCAGGGGGATTAGTTGTTGCTGCATTATTAATTGGACCAACAATTAAAATAATCGAAACATTAACAAATGGTATGGGCGCATACTTAGGTAATTTTATTCAAGATAGTTTAAGTATCGATAGTTTTGGTGATAAAACTTGGTTAGGTGGATGGACTATCCTTTATTGGGCATGGTGGATTGCTTGGGCACCATTTGTAGGAACATTCATTGCTAGAATATCTAGGGGTAGAACTATCAGAGAGTTCGTTGCAGGTGTGCTAATTTTCCCTACAGTAGGATCAGCAGTATGGTTCAGTATTTTCGGGACATTAGGAATTGATGCTAGTATGAAGCAAGGATTTGATTTTGCACAGAGTGCAATTTCTGAAACATCTACGGCTTTATTTAAGGTATTTGAATTGTACCCATTTGGAACTGTTCTATCTTTAGTTGCTATAGTTCTTCTTATTACATTCTTTGTTACATCTGCTAACTCAGCTACTTTTGTACTTGGAATGATGTCTTCAAATGGAGACTTAAACCCATCAAATAAGAAAAAGGTTGTATGGGGAGTCCTTCTATCAACATTTGCTCTTGCACTGATTTACTCAGGAGCAAAAGGTGGAAATATTGAATCAGGATTAAAAATGCTACAAACGGCATCACTAGCAGCAGCTTTACCATTTGCAGTTGTTCTATGTTTCTGTATGGTTAGTATTGTAAAAACATTGAAATCAGATGTTGCAAGTGGAGAATTAAAAATAGAAAAATAATAATTGAAAATCAAACATTTAAATTGTAATCTATTATGTGAACTATATTTCAAAAAAAGTATCACAAATAATAATATAGATTAGAAACAAAAAAACTTGATGTTCTGAGGACGCTCAGAATTGAAGGATGTAAGAGTATCATATTTTAAACATTTTATTGTAGTAATAATAATGAACAAAACTAAATCATAGCGTGTAATGCAATATTGCTCAATTGTATTACAAAGGAAATACTTTGAATTATTAATTGAATCAAATCTTAAATGAGTATCATAAGTATTAAAACAGAAAAGAGATATAAAATTCTTAAAGTTTTAAGGATACTCAGAAAATAATCTTAACAGAATATCATATTTTTAAACATTTTTTTAGTAATAATAATGAACAAAATTTAATCATAGCGTGTAATACAATATTGCTCAATTGTATTATACAAAAGAAATACTAAAATTAGTAATTGAATCAAATTTAAATGAGTATCATAAGTAATAAAACTGAAAAGAAACATTAAATTCTTGAAGTTTTGTGGATACTCAGAAATTAATCTTAACAGAAAATTATATTTCAAATCAGAAACACAAAAAGTAAAACCAACTAGAAATTTAAGATATTCAAAATTTTAAAAATACTCAGAAATAATCACAATTTAATATCATATTTTAAACATTATTATAGTAATAATAATGAATTTAATAAAAGCATGTAATCCAATATTGCTCAATTGGATTACATGCAAAACTTTTAAATTATATTTCAAATTTAAATCCAACTTTGTAAAATAAAACAAAGTTGGGTTTTTATTTTATTAAGAAGTAATATCATGTAAGTTTGACAGCTAAAAGTCACTTTGTTATAATTTAAAATTAATAATGATTAGTATGATATTTTATTTGTATATCAAGAAAGGAGAGTCACTGCGTTCAAGTAATGGCTAAACAGTTTATGGAGATAAATAATAACGTTTTTGAAGAATATGCTTCAGCGATGAAAAAAGCAAGGAATGAACAATTGAGAGGTAGAAGTAAAGGTGAAGAAGGATACCTTCAATCTTTGGATAGAATTATAAAAGACAAAGATATAGTAGCTGAGGTTCCTCTTGGAATAAAGTCAATTCCTATTAAAAAAATACTTGGAACTTATTATTATACAAGAAGTAGAGACTTTTCAAGTGGTTTTTTGCCTTTAAAAGAACAGAATACTGAGTTTGCTGAGAAGTGGAAGAGTCTTTGTAAATCACATTTAGAAGAGGGAATTAGAGATCCTATCAAAGTATATGAATTTATGAATAAATACTATGTTATGGAAGGTAATAAAAGAGTAAGTGTGCTTAAGTATTTTGATGGATATTCTATTGAAGGTAATGTAACAAGATTGATACCTAAAAAGGACGAAACAGATAGAGAAAATAAATTGTACTATGAATTTCTTGATTTCTCAAATAAAACTGGAATTTATGATATTTGGTTTGAAAAAAGAATTTTCTTTAGAGAGTTATTGACTTATCTTGAAGAGTATAGACCAGATCCTCTAGAAGGTAGGGATAAGTTTGAACATTTCTATAAAAAGTTTTATATACCATTTAGGATTGCATATAAAGACCTTGGTGGAGATCAATTAAAAATTACTACAGGTGATGCTATTTTGGAATATATAAGAACCTACGGTTTATCTAATGAATTTAAGTTTGAACGTAGAGAAAGAGTGAAAAAACTTTTTGAAGAATTGTTACTCGCTCAAGATGTTACAAAGGTTGAGATTCAGACAGAGCCGTTTGAAGTGTTTAGGGGGAATGTTATCACATCACTTACTAATCTTGTTACAAGTACTAAAAAACTTAATGTCGCATTTTTATACGAGAAAGATATTGATTCCTCTGCATGGGCATATACTCACGAAAAGGGACGTCGCTTTGCGCAAAATATTTTAAGTGATAAGATAAATACCTGTTATTTTGATAATATTCCTATCGATGATAATAAGGCGTATGAAAAGATAAAAGAAATCGCAGAGAAGGAATTTGATATTATTTTTACTACTTCTCAGAAAAACTTAAGAGCTACATTAAGAGCTGCATTGAAATATGAAGATATTAAATTTTTCTGTTGTTCTCCTGTTCAGGCATTTAAAAATATGAGTACTTATTTCGGAAGGTCTCATGAAGCTATGTATTTATTAGGAATGATTGCTGGCACAATGACAAAATCTAATGTTATTGGTTGCATTGAACAATATAGTAGAACATCTGTAATAACTGGCATTAATGCATTTGCTTTAGGTGTAAAGTCTGTTAATGATTCTGCAAAAATTAATGTTATTTGGACTGATGATTATGAAAATGTTGAGAAAAAAATGAATGATATTAATCAATTAGCAGAAGTTGGAGCGGATCTGGTGTTAAAACGTGGAGTTGCAGAAGGATGGATGAGTGGAAGAAATATCGCTCTGTATCCTATAGAGTGTGATAAAGAATTGAAATATACTTTTGGTGAATATCTATGTACAATAAAGTGGGATTGGGGTAAATTTTATGAGAAAGTATTAAGAAATATTACAAACGGTAGCTGGAAAGGTATATTTAGTACTGAGAGTAAAAGAGTTAGCTTTATGTGGGGAATGGATTCAGGTATAATAGATATAAGATATCCCAAAAATCGAATGAGTTTCCAAGTTAGTAGAACAATAAAACTTGTTAGACAGGCGATAATTGATAACAAAATGCATACGTTTGAAGGTCCTATTTTTGATAATGAAAATGTTTTAAGAGTTGGAGAAAACGATTATGCAAGCTATAATAAGATGTTATATATGGATTGGTTTGTTGAAAACGTTACTGGTGAAATTCCAAAGAAATACTAGGAAAAGGTGAGACGTGTGAAAGTACTCTTGGTTTCAGATACTGAAAGTAAATATATTTGGGATTACTTTGATAAAGAACGATTTAAAGATATTGAATTAATTATTTCATGTGGAGATTTAAAAGAGTCCTATTTAGAGTTTCTGACTACAATGATAAGAGCCCCTTTGTTTTATGTTCCTGGAAATCATGATAAGAATTATTTGAAAAATCCTCCAGGGGGATGTATAAATATTGATAGTTCAATTGTTACTTATAAAGGGATTAGATTTTTAGGAGTGGGAGGATCTCACAAATATAATGATGGACCTTTTCAATATACTCAAAAAGGCATGATTAAAAGAATTAAGAAATTAAAATTTAAATTATGGAAAAATAAAGGTTTTGATGTATTGGTTACTCATTCTCCAGGGCGATGGCTTGGAGATGGAGAGGATTTGTGCCATCAAGGATTCGTGGCATTCAATGAATTAATAGAAAAATATAATCCGAAGTTCTTTTTTAATGGACATCAACACCTTAATTATGGAAATAATAAGAGGATTATTTCATATGGGGAAACAACTATCGTTAATGCATACAATTATTTTATAATTGATATATAAATACAAGGCTAAATGTCTGCTCAACATTTAGCCTTGTATTTATATAATTATAGGAGGAGAGTTATAGTTAAAGTTATAACTATAATTTTAGTATATACAAAAAACATTAAAAATATTTTTTATCTTTGTGGATATCCTCTAGCTTATTGATTTTTTTTATATAAAAGAAATAGATGAATAATCTAAATATACAGATGAAACATATAAAAAATATTAACACATAACAGTTATCAATATTACCTTTGTGTAAATAAAAAATTATTAATAACAAAGAAATAAAAATTAAAAATAAACATTTCATATAGTGAAACATTGAATTAAGAGGTTCGCCTAAACCTTTGCTTTTTTTTCACTTCTGGTAATTTACATAACAATCCTTATGAAAAAAAGATGGAGTAAAAAAAAGTAAAGCGAGTACTAAATTGTTCTTAGTCTTAATTTCTTTGTTACAAATTCTACAAACAATTTTTTCCATGTTTTTTATCACCACCGAATATATTTAATACTCATAATCACTATTATATTATAACATACCTACCATTAAATATGTTATAATAATGTCTTATTTATAACAAAAAAACAATATAAACATATTCTATAATATAAATAATTAGTTGGCTAAGGAGTATTAGATGAAAATAAAGTCAAAGTTAAGGGTTGAGGCTATGGAACTGTTGTTTAGAGGGAGAAAATTTTATAGAGAACTAAGCTATAAAAAAGGGGGAAAGTTAATGAAAGGTAGTGATGTGGAAGAGGTTCAAAAATCACTAAATAAAAAAGGTTATAAGTGTAAAATAGATTCAATATATGGTGTAGAAACACAGGAGGCTATTAAAAAATTTCAATATAATAACTGTATTAAAGTTGATGGAATAGTTGGCAAAATTACATGGAAAACGTTATTTAATTAACAAAAAAAGAAGGGGGGATTAAATTTGCAAAATATTTAAATTTCCTTTTCTTTTTTAAAATCAATGATATATATATAAGTTGATTTCCTTGAAAAAATTCATGTATTGGTTTATTATTACTGTGTTAAGTGTATTATATAGTAGGTTCAGTTTATAATTATATATGACAAAACTATATGAAAGAATAGAATTAAGGAGTGATATGCAATGAAGAAAATTACATATAAACAACTTGTTGAAGAGATTATCTCTAATTTTGAAGCACCTATCAGTTTATTAGAAGTTATTGGTGATAATTCAAGATTAATCAACGGACTACCAATAACGTATCTGCTAAGATATATATCTAAAAATGATGATAACAATGAAGAGAAGATAGATGAATATTTTGTAAAGCATATAAATAATACTCTTCTTAAGATTGAAAAAGATGATAGAGTATTTATTTTAGAGCAAGACAGTAGTGATAATGTTTTAAATTTTGATATTGGATAAATTAATGCGATGATTGTCGAAAAGTAGTTGAAAAATTACAAAGGTTCTGTTAGAATGTAGAAAAGATGAAATTTGTCGAAATAATGCGTGTTACTGATACGATCAGGCATGAGCGAAGGAATTATGTAGATATTACTATATCTCCATATTTTCTTCCTCATGCCTGTTTTATTTTTTCTAATTTTATCTAACTGTTGCAACGGTTAATAATTTATAATTTTATAATGAAAAGGAGAATTATAATGGGTAAAAAGGTTTTTGGTGTTTTACAACAAGTTGGAAAAGCTTTAATGCTGCCGGTTGCATTATTACCTGCAGCAGGTATATTACTTGCACTAGGTTCTATGTTTCAAAATCCACAGTTTCTAGCTTCTGCTCCAATGTTTGAAGTAGCTTGGTTCCAACAAATTGCATTAGTTATGAAGGAATGTGGGGGAATTGTTTTTGCAAATTTACCATTACTATTTGCAGTTGGTGTGGCTGTTGGTCTTGCAGGTGGGGAAGGCGTAGCAGGTATTGCTGCAATAGTTGGTTTCTTAATTATGAATAAAACTATAGGTATATTAGCAGGAGTAACTGATCAAATGGTTAAAACTAATCCTGCTTATGCATCGGTATTAGGTATTAACACCCTTCAAACAGGGGTTTTTGGTGGAATAATTATAGGTGTTATAGCAGCAAGTGTATATAAAAAATATCATACTTTAGAATTACCACCATATTTAGGATTCTTCCAAGGAAAGAGATTTGTTCCAATAATGACTGCGTTAGTTGCAATTTTAACAGGAATAATTATGACATTTATTTGGCCTTACATACAAGGTGGACTAACTGCGTTTTCACAAAATATGATAGACGCTAACAGAACAGTAGCAGCATTCGTTTTTGGTGTAATTGAAAGAGCATTAATACCATTCGGATTACATCATATATTCTATAATCCATTCTGGTTCCAGTTTGGTGAGTGGACTAATGTCGCAGGACAAGTATTTAATGGAGATTTTAATATTTTCATGGCTCAATATGAAGCAGGTGTTAATTTTACTGCTGGTACTTTTATGACAGGTAAGTATCCATTTATGATGTTTGGATTACCAGCAGCAGCCCTTGCAATGTATCAAGAAGCAAAGACTAATAAAAAGAAAATTGCTGCAGGAATTTTAGCTTCAGCAGCATTAACTTCATTCTTAACTGGCATAACGGAGCCAATAGAATTTACATTCTTGTTTGTTGCTCCAATATTATATGGAATACACTGTGTAATAGCTGGTTTCTCATTCATGTTAATGGAAGTATTGAATGTTAAAATTGGTATGACTTTCTCAGGAGGGGTAATTGATTACTTACTATATGGGGTTATACCAAATAGAACAGCTTGGTGGTTGGTTATACCAGTAGGATTAGGGTTTGCGGTGATATATTATTTCGTATTCAGATTCGCAATCAGAAAATGGAATCTAATGACTCCAGGACGTGAAGAAGAAGATGATGAAGTTGAAATGAGTACAGAAGTAGTTCAAGGTGAAGAGTTGGCTGCTAAAGTGTTAGAGGCTTTCGGTGGGAAAGATAATATTTCTAAACTAGAAGCTTGTATAACTAGATTAAGAGTTACTGTAAATGATATATCTAAAGTTGATAAAGCTCAATTGAAAAAGCTTGGAGCAGCTGGTGTAGTAGAAATAGGGGATAATTTACAAGCTATATTTGGTCCTAAATCTGATACATTAAAAAGTCAAATAAAGAATATTATGAAAAGATAAATGAGTACTAATTTTATTTTATAATGGAATAAAATTTATTAAATAGTCTATCGAGAAATTTAGTTGTCGATAGGCTATTTTTATTCTATTGAGATTTATACGGTTATTTGATTCTTATATGTAGCAAAAAATAAAATTTTGGAGAATCTTCTGGGAAATATAAACTTTATGATGAATACATGGTATAATTAAAATGTACAAGCTGATGAGGAGGGATTTTGTGAGAGGAAAGAAAATAATACTTTATTTATTGTTGATTTTTATTTGCTTTAATACTTTAAATGTTTTTGCAGATAAAGAAACTGATTTAAAAAATAAAATTGATAGACTACGCAGAAATTTAGAAAATAATGAAGGAAATAAAAGTGAAATTGATAATTTGATGAATGATATTGAAGGTCAATTGGAGGATTTAAGTATAGAAATTGAGAAACTTGATTTTGAACTAGAAAAAATAAATAATGAGATAGAGAATAATGAAGCAAATATAAATAAACTTGAAATAGAAATTAATGAGCTTAATCAAGAATTAATTGAAGAAGAGAAAAAATTAGAAGAGAAAAAGAAAATATACTCCGAACAGACAAAGTTTTTATATACAAAAGGGATAAGTAGTCAATTAGAAATTATATTTTCTTCCAAAAGCTGGGATGCTTTTATGAGTAATGTCTCATTTACAAGAAAGTTGAGCGATCATAATAAGAAGTTATTTAATGAGATAACTGAAGGAATGGAGAAAATTGAAAGTAACAAAAAGAAATCAGAGGCATCAAAGAAAAATATTGAAGCTCTGGTAGCAGAAAATATTAAGAAGCGAGATGAAATTCAAGCTTCAAGAGATGTACAAGCAGATTTGGTTAATAAAGCTAAAGACAAGAAATCACAATATCAGGAAACATTAAGGGCATATAATATCCAAGAGACAAATGCTGAAAGAGAAATTAGAGCCGCTCAAAGACAATTAGCAATAATGAAAGAGAATGCTAACAAGAAACCAATAGATGTAGGGGATGTTAGTGGAGAAAATATTATAGCTTTAGCATCGAAGTTCTTAGGAGACCCTTATTATTGGAGTGGAACTAGACCTTATGATGGAACGTATGGTTCGAGTTTTGATTGTTCTGGTTTAACACAATATGTATATAAACAATTTGGTATTACTACGGGAAGAACTACGTATGATCAAATTGACCATCCGAATGGAAGATATGTTGCTAGAGCAGATCTTAAACGTGGAGATCTTGTATTCTTTGGAACAAAAAGCAATCCGCATCACGTGGGAATATATATTGGGAACAATAGTTATCTCCATGCACCAAGAACAGGTGATGTGATAAAAGTTTCTCCTATGACAAGACGTGATTATTTAGAAGGAAGAAGATTCCTACCAGATTAATTAAAAAAAACTTGAAATATTATTTGGGATTTGTTAAAATGTCTTTATAAGAAACTTGTCGAAAAATATAATGCGTGTTACTGATTAGATCAGGCATGAGCAAAGAAAAGTATGATGTATATCATTAGAACTTTCTTTACTCGTGCCTTTTTTATTTTTTATTATATTTAACGTATAAGGGATTCAAGGGAGTGTGCACTATGAGCAAAAATGTTTTTAGTATACTAAGTAAAATGTTTGGGAAAAAGCAAGGGAAAACAGTTGATAATTCATCAAGTAAAAAAACATCTGATGATATGAATATAAGTTCAAAAGAAACTAAAACTAGTACTGAAGAATTTATTTCACCATTGGAAGGGAGATTGTTAGAATTAAGCTCAGTACCTGATGTTGTATTCTCACAAAAAATGATGGGTGATGGATTTGCAATTGAACCAGCAAATGGGGAAATTGTGTCACCAATAACAGGAACTATAGCCACACTTTTTCATACAAAACACGCTATTGGTTTAGTTTCAGATAATGGAAGAGAAGTTTTAATTCATTTTGGAATTGATACAGTTTCATTAAATGGCGAAGGGTTCACAGCTCATGTAAAGCAAGGAGATAAGGTTAATGCTGGAGATAAATTAGTTACTGTTGATCTAGAAAGCATTAAAGATAAAGTTCCATCTATTATTTCGCCTATTATTTTTACAAATTTAAAAGATGGAGAGAGTGTTGAAATTACTCCAAATAGAAAAGTTAGTTTAAAGGAAAAGGATATAGCTATTATTAAGTAGAAACACATTAAAATTACGTCAAGTTAAAATCAAAAATATATATGCTTAAATACTCACACACACGAATAAGTAATATATTAATGATTTACGAATGTATAATATTTTTAAATGAAAAATATAAATAGTGGAGGACGTTTTGTTAAGATATAAAATTATTAAAATCTTAAGTAATAATGTTGTTTTAGTATCTGGTGAAAAAAGTGATTATGTTCTTGTAGGAAAAGGTATTGGGTTTGGTAAAAAGAAAGGTAATTACCTAGAAGATGAGAAAAATATTGAGCAAAAGTTCATTTCAATAAAAGGTCTTGATAATAATGATTATGATAGATTCTTTATGAAGATTAATCCAAATATTATTGAAATAATACCGACTCTAATAAATATTGTAGAAGAAGAAATAGGAGAGAATTTGAGTTCAAATATCAACGTGGGCTTAATTGATCATATTAACTTTGCTATTAAGAGGATAAGAGAAGGTATTGAAATTATTAATCCTTTTATGTTTGAAACTAAAGCGTTATATCCAGAAGAATATTCTGCTGCAGAAAAAATGGTTAATTTTTTAAATGAGAAATTGGATATTAATATTCCAAAGGATGAAATAGGATTTTTAACATTTTATATTTATTGTGGGCGTACTGAGAAGAGTAAACAAGAAGCTCTTCATTATTCAAAAATGATGAGCGAAATTATTGATTTTTTAAACAAAAGAATAAATATCGAACTAAAAAAGGATTCTTTTGATTATAGAAGATTTATTATGCATCTTAGAGGTGTTAAGGATAGGGTTTTATACGATGAAACATTGAAAAACTCATTGCTTAATAAAATTAAAATAGAGTATCCGCTAGAGTTTAAAGTTGCATTTGAAATATCTAAAATAATGGAGCAATATTTAAAGAAGAAAGTTCCTTTAGATGAAGTAGGATTTATTACTATGCATATTTATAAAATAATTACCAGGAAAAAGGTTACATAAATGTTCTGGGCGGGAATAGTAATATTTATAATTCTTTATGTTTTCTATTCTAAGAAAAAAGAAGATTTTAAAATTTCAAATAATGATGATGAAGAAGTAGAAAGAACAATTGAAATAAAATCTTTTACCTATGGAAAGGTACTTGATATAACAGAAATACCAGATGAGGTTATATCTTCAAAACTCTTGGGAGATGGTATAGGGATTCTTTCAAGTGGTGATAAAATATATTCACCAGTTGACGGGGTAATTTCCACTGTTTTTGCTTATAACAATTCACTGGTTATAAGATGTGATGAAAATATTGATATCATTGTTCATGTTGGAATTAATACTATGAATTTGGAAGGGCAAGGATTTGAGTGTTTTTGCAAAGAAGGAGATAGGGTTAAAGCCGGACAGTATATTATTGGATTTAATCCAGAAGTATTAGAAAAGAATAATATTCAACCAATAACTTATATTTTGATTAATAGTATTATTGATAATATGAGGATAATGAAAACTAAAAAAGAAAATATTACCTTAGGTGAGAGCTTAATGAGAATATATTATGAGATGGAGGAATTATAAATGGAAAAATTAGTTAAAGTTTTAAATGAATCTGGTGTACATGCAAGACCGGCAGGTGCATTAGTAAAAGAAGCAAGTAAATTTGGATGTGACATATTTGTAGAAGCAAAAGGTACAAAAGCTAATGCTAAATCTATAATGAATGTTATGTGCTTAGGATTAAAAAAAGATGACGAAGTTAAAATTATCGCTGAAGGTTCAGATGCAGAAGAAGCAATTACTGCAATAAGCGAATTGTTTGATAACAAGTTTGGTGAATAAACAGGGAAATAAATAGAAAAGTATATTTCAGAGTGGAAAGTTGACAGTGGATAACGTCAACTTTCCACTTATTTTAAGCACATGGGTAGTGTGCTTTTTGTTTTTATAAGAGTCTACCATTCCAACCCCAATCAGAAACCTCTTGGAAAGTAATAAATATATTAGATTTAGGAATCGATAATTCACTTTCATATAATTCGCAAATTGATTCTGCCATCTTATCTTTGTTATTTCTAGGGGCGCTTCCAGATAGTTTTACATCTACAAAGGCTATATTATGAGAGTTCTCGCCGCCAAAAAACAGATTATAGTTATCTTCAAAACCAACCATAAGCCACTGTTCGCTTTTACCAGGTATAAGACTTATTAATTCACCTAGTTTTTGTTTTATTAAGGTTTCTTTTTCCTTAGTAAGAGAAATTGATAGTTTAGAATTTATAAATGGCATGTATACCTCCAAAATTTATATTTAGTTTATTATATCATATTTTAAAATAATGACAAAAAAATCAAGGTAAATTAAAAAATGGAACATGTCAAATGGATGTGAGAATTCAAAATATTTAAACAACGTGATATAATTAAATTAGGAGGGATGATAATGGATACAAATGTGAAGTACGTTAGAAAGAAGAAAATTGAAAGAACTGTAGAAAAACTTAAAAAGAATAATATGAATGCCGAGGTTTTTAATACACAAGAGGAATTATTAGATAGAATCAAGAGTATGTTAAGAGCTGACATGAAGGTAACCGTTGGAGGTTCAATGACACTCTTTGAATGTGGATTGATTGAGTTATTAAGAGAATCAAATATTAATTTCTTAGATAGATATAAAGAAGGATTAACATCTGATGAAGTAAGGGAAATATATATTGGAGCATTTAATTCTGATATGTATTTTACCAGTAGTAATGCTATCACTGAAGATGGATATCTTTTTAATGTAGATGGTAGGGGGAATAGGGTGGCTGCGATCACTTATGGACCTAAAAAAGTTATTGTAATAGTAGGTGCTAATAAAATTGTAAGGGATGTAAATGAAGCCATACAAAGGAATAAAGAGATTGCGGCACCAGCTAATGCTAAAAGACTAAATAGGAAAACACCATGTGCAATTAGTGGTATTTGTCAAGAATGTTCTAGCAGTGAGAGGATATGCTGTAGTTATGTTCTAACAAAAAGACAGCTTGAAAAAGATAGAGTAAATATTTTTATTTTAGAAGAAAATCTAGGGTATTAATTTTTTATCTGCTGCTACTTATGAATATAATATAACTTTGAATTAGGGGTTCTCCAAAGAGAGCTCCTTTTGTATTAATCTTATTAATTAGTGAGATAATATAATAAGATTGAGAGGTGGAAATATGATTAAACTATTAAAAAAGGGTTTAGTATTTTTTGTAGTGATTATTTTGATATTTAATACTAGAGTAGCTGGTGATGATAATGAAGTTCATGGGGATTTTTATTATTCTTTAGCACATTATTGGGCTCCAATAATATATCATGATGTAGGTATATTTTATGGGGAAAAAGGTTTAGAAGATATTCCTATGAGATTAGAGTTTGATAATGACTGGAAGGGATGCAATAATTGGGAAAATTTAGAGATAAAAAATCATAATAATAAAGGATTTGATTACAAAGCATATGTATATTATTCTGTAGTGGAGACTGAAAAAGATTATTATATTATTTATTCATTATTTCATCCAAGAGATGAAGCTAACCAGGCAGGGAGCATAGATAAACACGAAAATGATGTTGAAAGTGTAATAATGAATATTAAAAAGAACAACTCTAATAATGGAGTTTTTAATGCAATGATTACCCAATCCCATGGGTGGTGGAATTATTATAAGAAAGAGCAATTGTCTTATTATAAGCATAAGCCTAAAATATGGGTAGATTCAGGTGGGCATGCTATATATAATTATAATGGTGAAAGTGCAAGAGGAATAAAAAAAGATGGAGTAATTTTTGTGCCAATTAATCAGTTTTCAAATAAAGAAAGTAATTCTTTTTTTCATTCAATGATACTAAGTGGAAAACATAATCAAATAGGGAATTTTAAAAGTTCATACGAATATGAAATTTTAAGTTTAAATGATTTATATATTAAAAATCAAAAAGATTTTATTAAAGGAAATAAAGAGTTGTTTGTTAGCTTTGGTGTTTTAAATGGTGATACACATGGGAAAAATAAAGCATGTTTTTTATGGGGAGCAAATGAAAGTAAAAAATATTATTCTACATACGCTTGGGAGGACCCAGTAGTCTTTTTCAATAATGGTTTTAAAGATTTGTTTAAGAATTCTAATCATAATTATATCAAGAATGATAATTATAATTACATAATAGAATTTGAAGATATTATATATAATGGTGGAAGTAAAGATAGTATATATTTAGATATATATGTAGGTGATAAAAAGGTTGTAAGTGATTATATTTGGATAAAAAATAATGTAAATAAGGGGCAGAAAGTAAAAATTAACTTATTTGGAGATGATAATAAAAAAGGGTTCACAACACCAACAAATAAACTTTTCCTTTCAATTCCTTATAGTCAGGGGCAACAAATTTCTAATGTTGACATAATCCTAAGACGAAAAGGTGGAACTTTAACTCATGAAATAGATAATAAAAAATTTGAAAATATTGAAAACATATCAACAAAATTTAAATATTATGATACAATAAATAAAAAGTGTAAAATAAAGTTAAAGTTGACTAAAAAACATATATAATTTCTGGGGGTTGGAGAATGCATAACGAAGAAGAGTTGTTTAGGAGAGAGGCAAAAACGAGATTATTAATAAAGAAGAGTTTTAAAAGTCATAGAAATACTTATATTTTAGTTATAGGTTTTCTATTTATTATTAATATGTGGACTTCATCAGGATATCTATGGGTGAAGTGGCCTGCATTAGGATGGGGACTAGGATTAGCATTTCATTATATGAGTACATTGAAAAAGCTTAAGTATGGTCATGGATATCAAAGAGAACTTGATAAAGAAATTGAGCATTTAAAAAAAATCAAAGGAAAATCAGATATCCAGTACCAAAATTATGAATTTTCTACTAAGATAAAAGAGAAAGAAAAGAGATAGCAAATGGCTATCTCTTAATTTTTTACTCTATAGGAAATTGTAAAATTTAAAAACTGTGGATAAGTTATTGATTAAATAAATATTCGAGTAAAAGAAGTCTTTATAGAGTAAAAAATGAAGGGGTTGTAGGGGAAATATTCCCCTGCCGGTTTAAGGTGGGGGCTCAGCAACGATAGTTGCGTCGAGGGGAACCATAGGGTTCCCTAGCGAAGCGCGAAGCGCCTTTTTTAAACTTTTTCATTTTTATTTATAGAACTCTTTCTCTTAGGTAACTCGTGGCAGCAATTTTTACAATATCTAGGATTCCCCAAGGCTCCGCCGGATAGCCTTGTATGACAGTATGGACACTTCATAAACTGTATTAAAATAATTCCTATAATAATAGAAGCAACTGATAAATACTTATGACCTAGGAAGAATAACACAACTCCAGCGAGTATTAATAATACACCTAATTTTTTTACTAAAATAGTTTTGAAGTACTTTGAAAAGTTAAGGCTTTTGTCCATATAATCTCTCCTTTCATAAAATAAGTGTAAAAATATATTAATAATAATACCGTGAGTTACAGTGGTGAAGCGAGAAGGGAAATAAACACTCTTTATAAAGTATATTAATAAAAAAGGTGAAATATATTTCACGATAAAAAATATATTTTTTATAAATTAAGATTTGAAAAAAAAGCTATTATGCTTTAAAATAGTAATGTGTGAGTATTTATTGCGTATAATAATAAAGTTATTCAGAAAGGACAATGAAAATGATTAAGGGAACAAATGCTTCACCTGGTGTCGCTATAGGTAAAGCTTTATTATTAAAAGAAGAACAAGTTGAAATCTTTAAGAGCAATAATATTACTGTGAAAGAAGAAATAGAAAAATTGAATGAATCAGTTAATAAATCAAAATTGGAATTAAACAAGATTAAAGAAAAAGTTGCAAATGAAATAGGTGAAGAAGAATCTCAAATCTTTGAATCTCATTTAATGGTTTTAGAGGATCCGGAACTTTTGAGTACTACTATTAATAAAATCGAAAATGAAAAGGTAAATGCAGATTATGCCTTAAATGAAGTGGCAAATAATTTTATAACTATCTTTGAAAGTATGGATAATGAATATATGAAGGAAAGAGCTGCTGATATAAGAGATGTTACAGGTAGAATGTTGAAGCATATTTTAGGAATTAAATCAGTAGACTTATCCTTTTTAGATGGAGAATATATTATAGTATCTGATGATCTTACACCATCACAAACAGCTGTTATGGATAAAAAAAGTGTTACAGGATTTCTAACCAATATTGGTGGCAGAACATCTCATAGTGCTATTATGGCGAGAACTCTTGAAATACCTGCAGTTGTTGGTTTGAAAAATATTACTGACACAGTAAAAGATGGTGACTTGATTGTCTTTAATGGAGATACTGGAGAAGTTGTAATAAATCCAGATAATGAAACATATGAAATGTTTAAGAATATGAAAGAACAGTTCGAACAAGAGAAGGAAGAACTTAAGAAAATGGTAGGAGTTCCTACAAAGACTATAGATAACCGACATGTTGAATTAGCAGGTAATATTGGTACTCCAAACGATGTTGAGGGAGTTTTGAAAAATGACGGTGAAGGTGTAGGCTTATACAGAACTGAATTTTTGTATATGGATAGAAGTAATTTCCCGAATGAAGAAGAACAATTTATAGCTTATAAAAGTGTTCTTGAAGGAATGAATGGAAGACCTGTTGTCATAAGAACTCTTGATATTGGCGGAGATAAAGAATTAGATTACCTAAAACTTCCAAAAGAAATGAATCCTTTTCTTGGATATAGAGCTATAAGATTATGTTTAGATAGAGTGGATATTTTTAAGAGTCAATTAAGAGCGCTATTAAGAGCTAGTATTTACGGTAAATTAAGAATTATGTTCCCAATGATATCTTCATTGGAAGAACTCTTAAGGTCTAAAGAGATTCTTGAGGAATGCAGACAAGAATTGATTAACGAAGGAATTGAAACAGATAATAACATTGAAATAGGTATGATGATTGAAGTTCCTTCAGCTGCGCTGATATCTGATATTTTAGCTAAACACGTAGACTTCTTTAGTATTGGAACAAATGATTTGATTCAGTACACTACTGCTGTAGACAGAATGAATGAAAAAATTCATAATTTATACAATATGTTTAACCCAGCGGTACTTCGTTTGATTAAGTTAGTAATTGATAATGCTCACAAAGAAGGAAAATGGGTAGGCATGTGTGGCGAAGCGGCTGGAGATGATAAAATGATTCCAATATTACTTGGGTTTGGATTGGATGAATTTAGTATGAGTGCAATATCTATTCTTAAAGCTAGAAAGCAAATCAATAGTTTAAGTTTTGAAAAAATGAAAGAATTTAGTGATAAAATTCTTACTATAGGATCAGCTGCTGAAATTGAAGAAGAAATTAATAATATTTTAAAGTAGATTAGAAATTTAGTTGAATTTTAATGATAAATTTTCTAAGGAATTAAGTCTAGTGAATAATATAGAAATATATATTCGCTAGACTTTTCATTTTTATTAAATTTTTTTTGAAATTTTTTTCTTTAATATGGTAGTTATAAGTATTATGTATAAAAATTATTACAAATTAAAATAAAGTATTACAAATTTAAAGAAAGTTATTAAAATAACATTAAAAATTTGTTACAATTATAAATAGAAATATGCTTACATAAAGAAGGGCTGTATAATATGGGAATAAGGACAAAGAAACTTAAAATTTTTATTGTAATTATTATAATTTTTTTTAATAATGTAAATATTGTTAAAGGAGAAGAAAATGAGAAAAAAAATATTCTTATTATAAATTCATATAATAATGATGAAAAATGGAGTAAAGATATTTTTAATGCTATAAAGATGACTTTTAATAAAGATAATAATGTTATAGTTAGAGGTGAGAGTCTTAATTATCAAGATTATTTAGAAGAAGAATATCTTGACTCTATAAGTGAATTTTTCAATTATAAATATAAAAGATCCGAAATCGATATAATTGTTACTATTGGAGAACCAGCATATAGATTTATTATGAAAAATGGACAAGGGATATTTGGAGAAATACCGCATATTGTAACAGGGATTAATAGTATCGATCTTAATGAAATAAAGAGTAAGAAGAATGTTGTTGCAACAAAATATAAATTGGATATATTAGGTAATATTGAATTAATATACTCATTACATCCTAGCTTAGAGAAACTAATTTTCATAGAAGATGTTAATCCATTATATGAATGGGATATTGATTCTGCAATTAAAGAGGCAGGTCTAAAGAAAAGTGAATATATTAAAATAAAATCTGATGATACCAATTATATTATAGATGAGGTGAAAAAAATACATGGCAGTAAGGCTATTTTATTATCTCCTATAAATACAATAAATTATGATAGTAGAAAATCATATAGCCAATTTTCAGAAGAACTAAGTGATTCACTTGAAATACCCTTATATTCCATTTGGGGTGGGTACACTGGACAAGGACTCATTGGGGGAAAGTTACATAGAAGTTATTTTGAAGGAATTGAGGCTGTGAAAATTATTAAAGACATTTTCGCAGGGAAAGATATCAATGAGATTGAGTCAGTAATTTTTAGAAATACAGTATATCAATTTGACTACTTCTTACTTGAAAAGTTTAATATCTCAATGGATATTCTTCCAAAAGGATCAAGAGTTCCTAATCAACCAGAAAGATCAGTAAAAATAAAAAAACATTGGTTATTTGTTTGGTTTTTATTAATATTAATAACATTTATAGCACTCATCAAGTATTTATCATTCAATATTTCAAAGAGAAGATTAGCGGAAAAATCCGTTGAGGAGAGTAATGAAATGTTGACAGAGGTAAAAGAAAATAACAGGATAAAATCAGATTTCTTTGCTAACATTACTCATGATATAAGAACACCTATTAATGTTATCTTAAGTGTTACACAACTAGCGGGAGTTTTGGGTGAAAATAACGATGATAGTTTTGAAAAGATTAATAAATATAATGGAACGATAAGAGATAATTGCTTTAGATTACTAAGAATATCTAATAATCTTATTGATATGACTAAAATTGACTCAGGATTTATGAGTATGGAATTTAAAAATTATGAGATAATTAGTTTGATAGAGAATACTACATTATCTGTAGCTAAGTTAGCAGAAAATAAAGGGATAAATATTATATTTGATACAGAAGTTGAAGAGAAAATAATAGCTTGTGATGGATTGAAAATTGAGAGAGTAATAATGAACTTATTGTCAAATGCCATTAAATTCACACAAGAGAATGGAAATATTGAAGTTTATATTTATGAAGATGACCGGTATTTAGTTATTTCTGTGAAAGATTCAGGTATAGGAATGGCAGAAGAAAAGCTAGATAGTGTATTTGAAAGATTTGACATGGTAGAAGGAAATCAGAATTGTAATGCATATGGAAGTGGTATTGGATTATACTTAGTGAAAAGCATTGTGGAAAAGCATAATGGAAATATTGAAGTTAAGAGTAAGTTAGATGAAGGAACAGAATTTTTAATAAGAATACCTGATACTGTTTATGAAAATCTAGAGCCTATTTATTACTCTGTACCTGATGACATTGAGAACATAATAAATATTGAATTCTCGGATATTGATACATAAGTATAGTAATCTGACTTGGAATTAATAGATAAAAGTGAGTTATTTCGCATTGAGTTTGTTGACAAAGTTACAATATATTGTTTTCACTCTGTTTTCTGTCTTTAGAATGTCAGGCTGTTTAAAAAGTTCAAGATTAAGGAACTAGGCGAGCGAGCAGCAGAGTGTACGAATTATGTACTCGAGCAGCGCAGAGAGCCTTAGTGACGCCGAGATTGGACTTTTTAAACAGCCTGAAAGCGATTTATATCGCTTTTTTTTTGTCACAGAACTGTAACTTAAAAGAGTTATTATGTTTATAATAAATAATTAAAGTTAGGAGGAAAAAATAATGGGCGAGTTTAACGAAAACATAGAAAATAATGAGATGAAAAATAATATAAAAGGTGAAAGACATGAATTTGCAGATAACGAACATGGGCAGTTTGTAGAAGTAGAAGAGTATGAGATTAAAAAAACAGGTAGAAAGAAGAAAGGTTTTTTAGGAAAAAAGGTATTAGCATATATGTTGAGTGGTATGTGTATAGCTAGTATTGGAGGAGGCGTGGGTGCCTATGCAACATATTCGGTACTATCAGATTCAAATACTAAAGATTATGCTGTAGAAGAAAAAGTGAATAAAACATATTCGGATAAGAATGTAAAAGTTGGTAATATAAGTGAGTTGTCTAGTAAAGAGATTTCAATACCCCAAATTGTAGAAACTGTAAGTCCTGCTGTAGTTGCTGTTTCTACAAAAGAATCATCAAGACAAAGTTTTGGAATGTATGCTTCTCCAGTGAGAGAAGGGCTTGGTTCTGGAGTGATATTCAATGAAGAGGGGTATATTTTAACAAACTACCATGTTGTTGATAATATTGTTTCAAATAAGGGTAAATTAACAGTGATTTTCAATACTGGTGAAGAAGTTAATGCAAAGGTAGTAAATTTTGATGAGGAGTATGATATTGCTGTATTAAAGATAACTGAAGATGTAAAGATACCAGGGGTGGCTAACTTTGGTGACTCAGAGGTTCTTAAACAGGGAGAGCAAGTAGTAGCTATAGGGAATCCTGTTGGTAAAGAACTACTTGGAACTGTAACTTCAGGGATAGTTAGTGCTATAAATAGATCTATAGGAGATAGAGATATTAAATTTATTCAAACAGATGCTGCAATAAGTCCTGGAAACTCAGGAGGACCGCTTGTAAATAGTAAAGGCCAAGTAATAGGAATAAATACAGAAAAACGTGTAGGTGATGGAGTTGAGGGGTTAGGATTTGCAATACCAATCAACCAAATAAAACCTCTTTTAAATGAATTAGTGATGCCAGCATTAAAAATTGGAATTGGTGGTAGAATAGTAACACCTGAATTGGCAAAAGAATATAATATACCAGAAGGTATATTTGTAAATGAATTAAATCAATTTGGGCCTGCTGAGAAATCAGGAATGAAGATTGGTGATATAATAATTGAAATGGATGGAACTCAGATAAAGTCTATCGAGGATATTGATTCAGTAAAAGCCAAACATAAAGTAGGGGACGTAGTTGAAGTAATTGTTGATAGAGATGGAGAGCGAGTTTCACTGAAATTGAAATTAGGTGAACTAAATTAAAAGATTATTTTTTAGGAGAAAGCTTTAAATCTGAGTTTTCTCCTTTTATTCTTTAAGAAATTATCACATGTAATATTGATTATATAAAGGTTTATATGCTTGTGTAAAATTGTACAAGTTGATTTCTAAAAAATAAAAGGGGAAAGTATAAAGGCAAATTCAGATAATTCAGTTAAAAATATATTAATATATTCTTTTAATTATTTGAATATCATACAATGGAATTTTGGTATATTAGTATGGTAGAATATAAGTAATTTAAATGTGAGGTGAATTATATGGTTATTAATTACATTAAGTGCCATGGAACTGGAAATATATTCTATCTAATAGATGAGGTAAATAAAGTCTTAATTGAAGAAAAAGAAAAAAGTGATTTTTCTATAATGGTATGTAATAGTGATAAGAATGCTGATGGAGTACTTTTTATCGGAAAAGGCGATCGTGGAATAGCTAAGATGAGAATATTTAATTCAGATGGTTCTGAAGCAGAAATGTGTGGCAATGGATTAAGATGCGCAGGGCGATATTCTGGCGAAGTTTTTCATTTAAATGAATTTAGTTTTGATACGTTAAAAGAACAGTATTATATTAATATTAAAAAGAGTGATATTCCCAATTTACCTAATGTGGAAGTGGAAATAGGAAATATTTCAACTGATGTAAAATCCATACCGATAGAAGGATTTGATAATAAAGTATTTAATGAAAAGCTATTCGTGCTTAGTAAAGAATTGTTATATACAGCAGTTAGTGTTTCTAATCCTCATCTTGTAACAATAACAGATTCAATTGAATGGGATGTTATGGAAGAACAAGGGGAATTAATTAAGAAACATAAGGAGTTATTTCCAAAAGGTATAAATTTGAGTTTCTTAAAGATTATAAATGAGAATGAGGTATTTGTTAGAACTTATGAAAGAGGCGTTGGATTTACTAAGTCATGTGGTACAGGTATGATGTCAGCAGTTTTGAATTATTGTTTAAACAATCCGCACCTTTTTGATAAAAGAATAAAGGTTTATAATGACGGTGGAATGGTTCTTATAACTGTAAAGAGAGAAGAAGATGATTTATATAGTGCTACTTTTGAAGGAAATGCATCTTATATTGAGAGTGGTAAGATAATATATGAAATTGATTCATTATCAATTAAAAAAGAGAGTGAATATCTTGATGAAAAGGAAGCCTATTTTAAATTATTAGAAATTAAAGATAAGAAATTAAAGATTTAAACTCACTCAAGCTTTGCTTGAGTGAGTTTTTTTAGAATTTCAATATTTCTAAAGTTAAATTTTCAAAACCAGATATTATTTTATCAGCTTTTTTTAGAATAGATGCATCTCCAACGCCGATTGCGAACATATTAGCATTTTTAGCACCCTCGACTCCTGCAGCAGCATCTTCAAATACAACACATTTCTCAGGAGATACTTCAAGCTCTTCTGCACCCTTTAAAAATACTTCAGGACTTGGTTTAGCTTTAGTTATTCTGTTTCCATCAACAATACAGTCAAATAAATCAACAATATCAAGTGCCTTAAGAATTCTCATGGAATTCTTACTTGCAGAACCTAGGGCAATTTTTATATTATTTTCTTTTAAATTAAGTATGAAATCTTTAACGCCTGGTAAAATTTCATCTTGTTTCATTACTGAGATATATTCAACATACCAAGAGTTTTTTTTCGCTGCTAACTCAAGCTTAGTTTCTTCATCTAGAGATTTTTCTCCAATTTCAAGTAATATGTTTAATGAATCCATTCTACTAACACCTTTAAGTCTTTCATTATCCTCAATACTGAAGTCAAATCCTAATTCATTAGATAAACGTTTCCATGCTAAATAGTGATATTTTGCAGTATCACAAATTACTCCATCTAAATCAAAAATACAAGCATCAATATTCATATTAACTCCTCCTATGTGAAACCGTTTGCATAATTATTTTATAATATTAATCACAAAAAATCAAATGAAATTTTAAAAAAATAGTGATTGTACAATCAGAATAAGAAAAAATTGAATTAAATGGGTAATGATGGTAAAATATTATTAAATACATACTGCATATGGTATATTTTGGAGGTGCGAATGAGTAAGTTTAAGAAAATGATTATATCATTAGTTTTGAAAATAATGGGGAAGGCATTGGTATATTTATATAAAAAGGATGATGAAACATTTCACAATCTTATTGATTTTTGTGATGGTGAATCCTTTAAAATCAGAATAGCTAATTTGAATATTTTTCTTCATATTATGATAAAGGATAAAAATACTCGTAGAATGGAAATTATTAAGAATGATAATAAAGAGTGTGACATTGAAATCATATTCAAAAATATTAATTACGCTTTTAAGGTTTTTATGGGGAAAAAAAGTATTCATGAAGCGTATGCAGAAAGAGCTTTTATACTTAAAGGTGATATTCATAAAGCAATGGGGCTTGTGAGGGGGTTATATATAGTTGAGTATCTACTTTTTCCAAAATTTATTTGGAGAAGAATTTTAAAAGAGAAACCCAAAACTTTTGCTAGAAAATTTATTGTTTATATGAGAGTTTTAAGATGAATTAAATTTTAATGGGGGAGTTTAGATGGAGAAATATTTTGAATTTTACAGTCCTGTAAAACTATTGGCAGGAGAGGGTGGGATAGAAAACATACCTTATGAATTGAGTAATTTAGGTGCAAAAAAGCCTTTGATTTTAGCTGCAGAACCAATTATATCAAATAAAATAATAGATATATTGCTAGGAGCACTTGAAGATTATAAGATGGATGTAGGAAAAGTTATCCATGATATTCCTATAGATTCTTCTATTGAGGTTGTTAATGATATTGCAAAAATATATAGGAAGATCGGCTGTGATTCAATTATTGCTATTGGAGGTGGATCGATAATTGATACGGCAAAGGGTGTTAATATTGTTGTATCATTAGGTGGTGAGAGTTTACTTGATTATCAAGGTGTTGATAGTATAGATAAAAATCTCCGTCCTCTTATTGTTGCGCCAAGTACATCAGGGACAGGGTCAGAAGGTACCGCAGTTTCAGTAATAGCTAACAAGAAAAAAAATATCAAAATGGAGTTTATTTCTTATAAAGTTGTTCCTGATGTCGCTGTGATTGATCCGAGATTAACTGTAACACTTCCTATGAGACTAACAGCATCAACGGGAATAGATGCCTTAGTACATGCGATTGAAGCATATAGTTGTTTACAAAAAAATCTTGTGAGTGATTTATATGCAAGAGAAGCTATAAAATTAGTAACAGAAAATATATATAAGGTGATGTTTAAACCAAAAGATAAAGATTTAAGATTTAATCTTTTACTAGGATCCTTTCTGGCAGGAGTAGCATTTTCAAATTCTATGGTAGGGATGGTACATGCCATTGGTCATTCAGTAGGTGCAGTTTCTGGTGTTTCGCATAGTGATGCTATGACAATATTGCTTATACCATGTATGAAAAAAAACTTAGGTTTATGTCATAAAGAATATGATGAAATATATGATATTCTTAAAGGTGAGAAAAATAAAGTTGATAACAAAGCTGAGAAATGTATAGAAGAACTTAAATCGCTATTAGTATCATTAAGCCAACAAACGGGATTACCTTTGAAGTTACATGAGGTTGGGGTAAAAAAAGAGGATTTTAAGGAAATTGCAAGAATATCTATAAATGATGGAGCGGCTAGTATAAATCCTTTAGCTGTAACTGAAAAAATTGTTTATGAAATTCTAGAAGAATCATATTAGGTGAGAGGGGGCAATCATGAAGAAAAAAATTGTTGTTATATTAATGATTCTAATTGTTGCATTAACAGCAACAGGCTGTATACCAGGTGATGGTAGTATTACAAACTCTAATCCAGCAGGATTCTTTTGGGGAATTTGGCATGGTTGGATAGCACCCATATCTTTAATAATCGGTATTTTTGATAAAAATATTTCAATTTATGAACAAATTAATAATGGATGGTGGTATGACTTAGGATTTTACTGTAGTGTAATTTCAGGATTTGGTGGTATAGCATTTACAAGAAATAAATATAAGAAAAAGAAATAAAAAGGAAAGACAAGGGCTAACTTTGTCTTAGATTGTTGAAAAAGTCGTATAATATTGTGTTTACTCTGATTTCTATCTTCAGAGTTTCAGACGTTGAAAAAGCCCAAGATCAGGAATAAGGTGAACGAGCAGCGGAATGTACGAGTAGTACTTGAGCAGCACAGAGAACCTTATTGACGCCGAGATTGGGCTTTTTCAATGTTTGAGACAAGGGTTATACTTGTCTATTTTATGTACTTATCTATAGCGGATTTTAAATCTTCAATAGCAGCTTGATCTTTTTCATTATTATCGGTTAGAAGACAATGATCTATATGTTCTTGTAGAATTACTTTGCCAACATTATTTAAAGCTGATTTAACTGCAGAAATCTGTATAAGAATTTCAGAGCAGTCCCGATCTTCTTCAACCATTCTTTTTACTGATTGAGCATGACCTATAATTCTTGAAAGTCGATTAATAACCGCTTTTTTACTAGGATGTTGGTGGCTCATATTATTCTCCTTTAAAATCAATTTAATATTCATAATTATAACACAGGTTATATGTTATTTTAAAGAATTAAGATTTTTTGAAAGTTTATGATTTTTTCATGTAAATTTACTTAAACTATAATATGGAGGTGGAGAGCTATAGCTCGAGATTATGACAAAAATTTTCGCTCATAGGGGATATAGTGGGAAATACCCAGAGAATACTTTAAAATCATTTAAAAAAGCTATTGATTATGGTGCACAAGGAATAGAAACCGATGTTCAAATGAGTAGAGATGGAGAATTGATACTCATACATGATGAAAAGATTGATAGAACAAGTAATGGTACAGGATATGTATTTAACATGTCATATAATGAATTGTTGGAGTTAGATTTTGGAGAATGGAAAAGAAAAAAATTTCGTGGTGAAAAAATACCTAAATTAAGTGAATTGTTGGAGTTAGTACAAGACAAAAATATTGAATTGAATTTAGAAATTAAAAATAATATTATTCATTATCCTAATATTGAAGAAAAGATTATTACTTTGATAAGTGATTTTCAAATGGAAGATAGGGTGATAATTTCAAGTTTTAACCATGAATCGGTTTTGAAATGTAAGAGTATTAATAAAAAAATTAGATGTGGACCGTTAACATACAGCAATTTAATTAATCCACATAAGTATATAAATGAATACAAATTTGATACTTTTCATCCTATGTATCGATCCCTTGATAGTGAAAAAATTCAAGTCCTGAAAAACAATGGGACACCTATATATACGTATACTGTGGATATAAAGGAAGAAATGAATTTTTTAATTAAAAATGGTATAGAGGGCATAATAACTAACGAAATAGAAATTGCATTAAGTTGCTTAATAAATCAATAAATTATTAATATGTTTATATATGAATTTCAAACATATTAAAATAGGAATATATTATTACAGATTACGAATTAAATATAACAAGGGAGGAAAAAATTTTAATGAACAAAAGACAGAATATCGTTAGTTTATTCCTAAGCTTAATAATGATTTTTATGATTGTTTCTCCGATAAGTGTATTAGCACAAACTAAAGAAACAAAGGTGATAGATATTATCACAATTAATGATTTCCATGGAAAGCTTACTGAAGATACAAGCGAAAATGGTAAGGATATGGGAATGTCTAAAATTATAAATGCTGTCAAACAATATAAGGTTGCTAATCCAAATACAATTGTTCTTTCAGGAGGAGATAACTATCAAGGAAGTGCTATGTCAAATCTGACATATGGTGCTCCTGTTTCTGAAATGTATAAGGAAATGGGTGTAACTGCATCAGTAGTAGGTAACCATGAATTTGATTGGGGAATTCAGTGGTTAAAAAAGTGGGCTAAAGATGGAAAATTCGATTTTATAGGAACAAACATAGTTGACAAAAGAACTAATCAGATTGTAGATTGGGCTATACCTTATAAGGTAATTGAATTGGATGGTGTAAAGATTGCGATTATTGGATTAACAACACCTAAAACTGCATATAAGACATTACCTATTAATGTGGAAAATTACATTTTTGAACCAATTAAAGAAAGCGCTGAAAAATGGGTAAAGTATCTAAGAAGTGGCGAAGCTCCGGAAGGAAAGATTGACTCTGTTATAGCTTTAACTCATGTGGGTTCTTTCCAAGATGAAGAAAGTGGTGAAATTTCTGGAGAAGTTGTTGAATCAGGACTTACTGAAGTTGAAGGAATTGATGCAATAATAAGTGGAGATTCTCATCAAATAGTAGCTGGAGTAGTTAACAATATTCCTATTGTTCAAGCAAATAAGTATGGTAGAGCTTTAGGTAAGTTATCGTTAATTTTTGATGATGAAAATAATTTAGTTAAAGTAAAGCCAGAAGTCGATGTGCTTTCTGATAGAAAATCAGAACTTGTAAGTGATAATCAAGGGGATGCAATATATGCGAAATATTATGAGGAATTAGAGCCAATTATTAACGAAGTGATTGGTAAAGCAGATAAAGAGCTTTCTCATGAAAGAGTAACTAACGGCGGAGTAACAGAGGTTGGTAAATGGAGTATTGATATTATTAGAGAATATGCTGGAACTCAAATAGCAGTAATTAATGAAGGGGCATTTAGAACTTCAATACCAGCTGGGGATATAACTTTCGGTAGATTATATGATGTACTACCATTTGATAATACTCTTGTAAAAATGAAACTTAAGGGCTCTCAATTAAAGAAAGTTATTGAAAATGGTATAATGAATAAAGAAATTGGATGGGTTCAAATTTCAGGAGCAAAAGTTTATTATGATCCAGAAGCTGAATTTGGTAACAGAGTCACTGAAATAATCCTTGAAGATGGTACAAAGGTAGAAATGGATAAATTCTATAGTGTTGCTACTAGCGATTTTATGTTATTAGGTGGAGATAAGTATGATTTCGAAGGAGCTAAAAATATTGTAAGTACTAAGAAGATTATCAGAGATTTGTTAGCAGAATATATAAGAGAGACTAAAGAAGTTAAGATTGATTTTGAGCAACCTTTTATTAAGGGAAAAGCACCTAAGGTAAAGTAGACTATCATACTGACTAGTTATTTATTTGGATATACATTAAATTACTTAATATATTATTAAAGGTTTAAAATTAAATATCTCATGGGAAGGAAAAAAATAATGAACAAAGGAAAGGTGATCTTTAGTTTATTCCTATGTTTAATAATGATTTTGATGTTTTTTTCTCCAAGTAGTATCTTTGCAGAAACTAATGATAGAAAAGTTATAGATATTATCACAATTAATGATTTTCATGGAAAACTTAAAGAAGATACAAGAGAAAAAGGTAAGAATATGGGAATGTCTAAAATCATAAATGCAGTAAAGCAATATAAGGATGTTAATCCAAATACGATTGTTGTTTCAGGGGGAGACAGCTATCAAGGAAGTGCTATGTCAGAGCTTACACTTGGTGCGCCGGTATCAGAAATGTATAAGGAAATAGGGGTAGTTGCTTCTGCAGTTGGTAATCACGAGTTTGATTGGGGTATCGATCTATTTAAGAAATGGTCGGAGGTTGGGGAATTTGATTTTTTAGCAACAAATATAGTTGATAAAAAAACTAATAAGCCTATTAGATGGGTTAAACCTTATAAAGTTATTGAAGTTGAGGGAGTGAAAATTGCATTAATTGGTTTAACAACACCTGAAACTGATTGCATGAAAACAGCAAAGAATGCTCAAAATCTTATGTTTGAACCACTAAAAGAAAGTGCGCAAAAATGGGTAAAGTATTTTAAAAATTTAGAAGCACCAGAAGGAAAAGTAGATGCTATAATCGCTTTAGCTCATGTTGGTTGTTTTCAAGATAGAGATAGTGGGGAAATTACTGGAGAGGTTGTTGAATTAGGACTTACAGAGGTTGAAGGACTTGATGCAATAATCAGTGCTCATACTCACCAGTCAGTAGCAGGAGTAGTTAATAACATTGCTGTTGTTCAGGGATATAAAGATGGTAGGGCATTGGGTAAGTTATCTTTATCTTTTGATAAAGATAATAATTTAGTTAAAGTAGACTCCTCAGTGGATTTGCTTTATAATAGAAAATCAGAATTAGTGAATGATAAGCAAGGAGATGCAATATATTTAAAATATAGTAAAGCGTTAAAGTCAATTATTGATGAAGTTATTGGTAGAACAGATGAAAATCTTACTCACGTAAGATTTAGTGAATGTGGAACTTCGGTACTAGGTAAATGGACTACTGACTTAATGAGAAAAATTGGGGGAACTCAAATTGCTGTAATTAATGAGGGGGCATTAAGAACGTCAATACCAGCTGGTGACATAACTGTTGGTAAATTATATGATGTAATTCCGTTTAACAATATTCTAATAAAAATGAAGCTAAAAGGTTCACAATTAAAGAAAGTTATCGAAAATGGCATAATGAATAAAGATATTGGATGGATTGAAATTTCAGGAGTAAAGGTTTACTATAATCCAGAAGCTGAATTTGGTAACAGAGTAACAGCTATAATTCTTGAAGATGGTGTAAAAGTTGAAATGGAAAAATACTATAGTGTTGCTACAAATGATTTTATGTTTATTGGAGGAGATAATTATGATTTTAAAGGAGCAAAGAATATTGTAGAGTCAAATAGGATAATAAGAGATATGATAGCTGATTATCTGAGAGATGTAAAAGAGGTTAAGTTTGAATTTGAGCAACCTTTCGTTAAGGGGAAAGCACCTAAGGTAAAGTAGAATATAAAGAATTAATTGTTGGCCACTGAAATTATAATTCAGTGGCTTTAAATTAAATGGATTTCATTGAACTTAAATATAATCAACTAGAACATAAGCAAGTTTTAATTTGATTTTGCTTTTATTAAAGGATAAAATAAAAATAATTATTAAGAAAATTTTTTACATAGCAATAATTTCAGGAAAATTTGGAGGGTGATTATAAATGAGATATATTATTGGTGTTGATGGTGGGGGGACTAGTACTCGTGTAGCATTAGCTAATACAGATGGTGAGATTTTGGCTATTGGTAAAAGTGGTGCGAGTAGTATTGATACAGTTAGTAGAGAAGAAACGGGAGAACACATTGCTGAAGGGTTAAAGAAATGTTTAGAAAAGTATTTTAAGCAATATGGTGGTAACATTGAAGATATAGAATGTTTTTTTGTATCCTTAGGAGGTATAGATTCAAAAGCAGATAAAGAATATGTTGTAAATATAGTTCAAGAATATACTGAGAAAATAATAAATATAAAAAATATAGTAGCGGAGAATGATACAAGAGCAGCTTTGGCTGGTGGATTAGCTGAAAAGAGTGGAGTAATATTTATTGTTGGAACAGGTGCGGTTTGTTTCGGAATAAATGAAGAACTACAAAGTTGGAAATCAGGCGGATGGGGATATAAGATAGACGATTTTGGTAGTGGTTTTTATCTTGGAAGAGAAGCATTGACAATGATGGTTAAATGCATGGATGGTAGGGAAGAAGATGAGGAATTTCAATTAGCTATAAAAAAATTAATTGGTATTAATTCTTTATCAGAGGTTAGTGAAAGACTATATAAAAGAAAGTTTAATAGAACAGATATTGCAGGGATTGCGCCTGAAGTTTTGAAACTTGCTGAGAAGAAAAATAGAATCGCTTTGGAAATTTTGGATAAGGGAGCCGAGGAATTATCACTTATGATAAAATCGGTTTGTAAGAAACTTAATATAAAAGGGATGAAATATACTGCTCTTGGTGGAGTAATTGAAGGTTGCGATATTTATAGAAATAAATTGATTGAAAAAATTAAGGTTGAATTAGATATTGATTATAATAGCCCATATATGGCTGGTATAGGAGGGGCGGTACTTTTAAGTCTTTATGAAGTTATAGGAGATAAAGCATATGAGACAGCTGATATTATAAAAAGGAGTCTCAATATAGTTTAAAAAATTTCCTTAAGTTCTCTTTTAATTATGTTCATTTGTATATTTGGAAAAAAATAAGAAAATAATATAAATAATATAACATAATTAAGGAGGTTTCTATATGGAAAATATAAATAATCTTATCAATGAAGGTTACAAGATTATGAAATTTGAAAGAAATATTGATTTAACTAGTGGTCAAGAAGTAGGGGTAGTTGAACTAAAGGCTCTGGATGGTTATTTAATGAAACTAAATCTCGATGATAATTCGGCTGATGAAATGGAAAAGGTTCTTTTTAATTATTTGAAAGAAAAATAAATGACTAACTCCCTGGAAAAAATAACAGGGAGTCTTTTTTTATTCTTTAAAAAATTGAAAATTTCTTAAAGAAATTTACAAGTTTGAATTATTAAAAGTTATTAGATTGTTTGAATATCTAAGGGTTCCAAGGGATGGAAAACATAAAAATAAAAAAGTTGATAATTATAGGTTGTTAAATGGTAAAAAAGGAAATAGAATAGTAGTAAAAGGAAAAGTATTTTAGTAACTCAGGAGGAAAAGTATGAAGAAAGTAGCGGTTATATTTAATGGTGGTACTATTTCTATGAAAGTTGATAGTAAACTAAAAGCAGCGGTACCTACTTTAAGTGGTGAAGACATTATGGCGATGGTTACAGGAATAGAAAACCATGCTGAGATAGAAACATTTTCTTTCTCAAGCCTACCTAGTCCGCATATGACACCTGAATTGATGATGAAATTATCAAAGATGGTGAGAGAACTACTTGAAAGAGAAGATATAGAAGGGGTAGTTGTGACGCATGGTACTGATACATTAGAGGAGACAGCATATTTATTGGATTTGACTATTAATTCTCAGAAGCCTGTTGTTGTTACTGGGTCAATGAGAAACGGTTCAGAATTAGGTTATGATGGCCCTGCTAATCTAGCTGCATCAATTGTTGTAGCAACTTCTCAAGAAGCCCGAGGAAAAGGTGTGCTCGTGTGCATGAATAACGAGATAAATTGTGCAAGTGAGGTTACAAAGGAACACTCAATGCATTTAAATACATTCCAAAGTCCAGAATTTGGACCTATAGGTATAGTTGATAGCAATGAGATTATTTTCTATAGAGATAAAGCTCTAAATCAATATATACCAGTTGAATGTATAGAAGGAAGAGTAGAGCTGGTTAAAGCTGTTGCTGGCGATTCTGGAGCACTAATTGATTTCTGTGTAAATCAAGGTGTTGATGGAATTGTAATAGAAGGTATGGGTAGAGGTAATATTCCTCCTAAAATGTTCGAGGCAGTTAAGCGTGGAATTGAAAAAGGTGTTGTTTTTGTTCTTGTAACTAGATGCTATAAGGGAAGAGTAATGGATTCTTATGGATATGAAGGTGGAGGAAAAGGACTTAGACAAGCTGGAGTGATTTTTGGAGATAGATTACCAGGCCAGAAAGCAAGGATTAAACTTATGTTAGCCTTAAGTAAGACGAACAATAAAGAGGAAATAACAAAAACGTTCGAAGATAGACTGTATAAAAAGAAATAAAAACATAAAAACATTCGCAAAAAGTATTGACATAGCTGTCGGAAATTGTTAAGATGTAGCTGTGTTCAAAATCAATACGAAGATACTCATATAAGTCTGATGATATGGATCAGAAGTTTCTACCGAATACCGAAAATATTCGACTATGGGAAATCAAAAGTGAATGTCAAATAACTATAATTATCTAATTATATCGGGATGGTTTAGTTATATACATAAGCTGCTGAGTTTCTCAGCAGCTTTTTCGTTTATAAAAAAATAGGAGGGATCTACATGGATAAGTTTTTTAGGTTAGAACAGAATGGGACAACCGTTAAGAAAGAGGTAATTGGGGGTATAACAACTTTCTTGACCATGGCATATATAATTGCTGTTAATCCAATGTTTCTTGAAGCTGCGGGTATGCCAAAGGGAGCAGTTGTAACAGCGACATGTTTAACAGCAGCATTTGCTACAATTTTAATGGGTGTTTATGCTAACTTACCATTTGCATTAGCTTCTGGAATGGGTCTTAATGCATACTTTGCTTATACTGTATGTGGAGAGATGGGGATACATTGGTCAGTAGCATTATTAGCAGTTTTTGTTGAAGGTATAATTTTTATAATTCTTTCAGTAACAAATGTTAGAGAAGCTGTAGTTAACGCTATTCCAAAGAATCTTAAGTTAGCTGTTTCAGCAGGTATTGGGTTATTTATTGCTTTTATTGGATTTATTAACTCAGGTATAGTAGTTGGAGATCCAGCTACACATGTATCAATGGGAGATTTTAGATCACCAACTGTTTTAATTGCATTATTTGGTGTATTGGTTATAGCAATTCTGGAAATTAAAAAAGTAAAAGGGTCAATTCTTTGGGGAATTCTTTCATCATCAGTAGTTGCTTGGATATATGCGGCATTTAATACTGAAACAGCAGCAGGTTTAATGATATTCTTACCTGATGGAATATTCCAATTCCATGGACTTGGTGAAATTTTTATGGCTTTTGATACAAGTTATTTAACTGATATTAGTAAAATAGGAACATTATTAAGTATTGTTGTTGTATTCTTGTTTGTTGATTTCTTTGATACTGTAGGAACACTTGTAGGAGTTGCTTCTAAAGCAGATATGATTGATAAAAATGGTAAAGTTAAAAATGCAGGTAAAGCTCTTTTAGTTGATGCTGTTGGTACTACAGTAGGAGCAATGGTCGGTACGTCAACAGTAACTACTTATGTTGAAAGTTCTGCAGGTGTTGCGGAAGGGGCTAGAACGGGCTTGGCTTCAGTAGTAACTGGATTATTATTTGCAGCAGCAATGTTCTTTGCACCGATATTTATGGCTATTCCAGCATGTGCAACAGCTCCAGCTTTGATAGTTGTTGGATTCTTCATGATGCAGAATATTGGGAAAATTGATTTTACTGACTTCACTGAAGGTTTCCCAGCATTCTTGACAATTGCATTAATGCCTTTAACTTATAGCATAGGTGATGGTTTAACATATGGAATAATGAGTTACGGTGTTATAAATGTAGTGTATAATTTATTTCAAAGAGATCCAGATAAAAAGAAAAAAGTATCATGGGTTATTATTATACTAACGCTACTCTTTATAGCAAAGCTACTATTTTTACACTAAAAAGATTAAACATTAAAAATATAAATAATATTTAAAATATAAAACTCAGAGTGATTTATAAGCTCTGAGTTTTTGTGTTAAGAAAATCATAATATTTTAGTACTGATATTCAATGAGATAGAGGGCTTTGAAAATAATAGGTACATACAATTCTAGAAATAAAAAATAAATGTAAACAAAGTGTTAACAAAACATTGTTATTACTTGACTAGGCATATATAATAATTTGTATAACAAAAATGAGGTGATATTAAATGGTAAGTAGTATGACTGGATTTGGACGTGATTCAATTATTGAAGCGGGCAAAAGTTTCGTTATAGAAATAAAAAGTGTCAATCATAGATATATGGATTTAAATATCAAAATGCCTAGAGTTTATTTAACACTTGAAGAAAGAATAAGAAATGTTATAAAAGAGAAGTTAAATAGAGGGAAAATTGATATATACATAAACATGAAAGTTTTTGAAAGAACTGATGTTGAAGCTGTTTTAAATAAAAGTTTAGCTGAAAGCTATGTTAAATGTTTAAAAGAAATTCAAGAATCATTTGATTTAAGAGATGATGTATCAGTCATAAATATTGCTAGATTCCCAGAAGTAGTTAATATAGAACATAAAGAAGAAGATGTTGAATTAATATGGGAAACTATAAAAAAGCCTCTTAAAGTAGCATTGGATAAACACATCGAAATGAGATTAAGAGAAGGTGAAAAACTTAAAGAAGATCTTCTGTTAAAATGTTCTAATATAGAATTATTGTTGAAAGAAATAGTGGATAAAGCCTCAACTGTAGTTTTAGAATATAAAGAAAAACTTGAAAATAGATTAAAAGAGATTGTAGATGATAAAAACTACGATGAAGGTAGAGTGGCTATGGAAGTAGCTGTTATTGCTGATAAGTGTTGTATAGATGAAGAGATAGTGAGATTATCTAGTCACATATCTCAAATCAGAGACACTCTTGAAATTGAAGGACCTATTGGTAGAAAGTTAGATTTTATTGTTCAAGAGATGAATAGAGAAGCAAATACTATTTCTTCAAAATCTAATGATTTAACAATTACTAAGAATATTTTACAAGTAAAAAGTGAAATAGAAAAAATAAGAGAACAAACTCAAAATATTGAATAAGGAGGATATTATGGCTATAAAACTTATTAATATTGGATTTGGAAACATTGTATCTGCTAATAGGCTTGTTGCTATTGTTAGTCCAGAATCTGCACCTATAAAACGTATAATCCAAGAAGCTAGAGATAGAGGCATGCTTATAGATGCTACTTATGGCAGAAGAACAAGAGCTGTAATTATTACAGATAGTGATCATGTTATATTATCAGCTGTTCAACCAGAAACAGTTGCACATAGATTAAGTGCTAAAGATGAAGTACACTCTGAAGAGGTGGATGATTAATATGAAGCGTAAAGGATTACTTATCGTAATTTCAGGACCATCTGGTGCTGGAAAAGGAACGATTTGTAAAGAGTTGATTAAAAGAAATAGTGATATATGTATTTCTGTTTCTGCAACAACAAGAGCGCCTAGAAAAGGCGAAATTGATGGTGAGAGTTATTTCTTTATGGAAAAACAGGATTTTAAGGATGATATTTTAAAAGGAAACTTCCTTGAATATGCAGAAGTGTATGGAAATTTTTATGGAACACCAAAAGAAAAGGTTTTTGAGCGACTTGAGAGTGGTCAGGATGTAATTTTAGAGATTGATATTCAAGGAGCACTAAAAGTAAAAGAAGTTTATCCTAAAGGGGTATTTATATTCATATTACCACCTTCTATGGAGGAATTAAAAAATAGGATAATTGGTAGAGGGAGTGAAACACCTGAATCTCTTATGACAAGATTTGAATCTGCTTTTGAAGAATTAAATTTTGTTTCAAGATACAATTATGCTGTTGTAAATGATGATGTTGATATAGCTACATCTAGAATTGAAAATATTATAGAAGCAGAGAATTGTAGAGTAGATAGAGTTGGAAATGAACTAATAAAGAAATTTGGCAGGAGGTAGATGTTAATGCATAAATCAGATTCAATGATAAACCCTTCAATAGTAGACTTATTACAATACGTGGATAATAAATATTCATTAGTTATTGCTACTTCAAAGAGAGCTAGAAAACTAATTGAAGGTGAAAGTCCAGTTATAGCTATGGATGTGTCTAAGCCACTAACAACTGCAATAGAAGAATTAAATTCTGATAACATGATTGTAGTAGAAGATAACACAATAGAAGAAAACACAATAGAAGAAAGCATAATAGAAGAATAATATGAGTAAGAAAACTATTGTTATTGGTGTTGCAGGGGGTATTGCTGCGTATAAGGCTTTAGATGTTGTTTCAAGATTGAAGAAAAAAGACTATGATATTCACGTTATTATGACGAAGAGCGCATGTGAATTTGTAACTCCACTTAGCTTTCAAGCAATGAGTCAAAATGAAGTTGTATATGATATGTTTGAAGAGCCTAAAGCTTGGGAAATACAACATATATCACTTGCAAAGAAGGCAGATTTATTACTTGTAGTACCTGCTACAGCAAATATAATTGGTAAGATAGCTAATGGTATTGCAGATGATATGTTATCTACAACTATTATGGCAAGTACAGGTAAAGTGGTTTTTGCACCTGCAATGAATGTGAATATGTATGATAATCCAATTCTCCAAAATAATATTTCTAAGCTTGAAGCTTATGGTTATGGGTTCATCGAACCAGCAAAAGGTAGATTAGCATGTGGTGATATTGGTAAAGGAAAATTGGAAGATACAGAAATTATTGCAGAAATGGTTCATAGCATGATGTATTCAAGTAAAGATTTGATTGGTAAAAAAGTTCTTGTAACAGCAGGACCAACTATTTCAAAAATTGATCCTGTTAGATATATAACAAATCATTCCAGTGGTAAGATGGGATTTGAAATTGCGAAAGAAGCTAGAGATAGAGGAGCGGAAGTTACTCTTGTATCTGGACCTACTTCACTTAAAAATCCCTTTGGTGTAAATGTTATAGAGGTTGAAACCAATAAAGAAATGTTTGAAGCTGTAATGAGTAACCAGAGTGAAAGTGATATAATCATTAAAAGTGCTGCAGTATCAGACTATAAACCAAGGGAATATAGTACCCAAAAAATCAAAAAGAGTGAAGATACACTTACTATTGAATTTGAAAAAGATAGAGATATTCTTAAAGAGCTTGGTAGAAGAAAAAAACATCAGATATTAATTGGATTTGCTGCTGAGAGTGAAGATCTAATCAATAATGCTGAAAAGAAGATTGAGAAAAAAAATCTTGATTATATCATTGTAAATGACATTAGTAGAGAAGATATAGGTTTCAAAAGTAATGAGAATGAAGCTGTTTTGATTTCAAAGAATAAAAAGTGTACTGAATTAGGCAAATGTACTAAAAGAGAAATGGCTTTTAAAATATTTGAGTGTATAGTGAATGAATAGTATATGGCACGGGCCATAAGTAAACAAAAGTGGCTTTGCCGCTTTTGTTTTTTGTTCTAAATAATTTAAGGAATACGTCTTTTGAGGTGATGTTTTGAAGTATTGCGGAGTTATTGTGAATAATGAAAGTATCGCATTAGATAAATTATTTACGTATAGGATTCCAGAAAATTTAAGAGGGTTTGTTGAAATAGGACAACACATTAAAGTCCCATTTGGAAAAGGAAATAAATTAAAAGATGCTTTTGTTATTTCTATGTTTGATGAGTGCGAGAATACTGAAAAATTAAAAGAAATCTCTGATATATGTGCTAGAGAACCTGTTCTTTCGGATAAAAATATTAGGCTTATAAATCTTATGAGAAAAAGGTATTTATGTACTTATTTAGAGGGAATAAAGTTATTCTTACCTAGAGGGCTTTTAAAAGGAAAAAGAGAAAAAATAAAGCTAGTTTTATATTCAAATAATGAATTGCATGGTAAATATAAAGAAGAAAAATATGCTTCTATTTATAATACAGTAAAAGAAAATGTAGCAAAGTATTCAAGGAATGAACTTAGTAAAGAATTTGACTACTCTCTTTCATCAATTAATACTTTGGTTAAACATGGGTTTTTAGAAATTAAAGAGCAGAGGGTTAATAGAGTGGATGAAAGGACATTTCCTCATTTGCCAAAAAAAAATCTAACAATGGAGCAACTAATAGCCATTGAAGAGATAATGACTAGCAAAAGAAATGAATTTTTACTTCATGGGGTTACTGGTAGCGGGAAAACAGAAATATACATGACGCTTGTAGAGAAAATGCTTGAAAAAGGTAAACAATCTATAATTCTTGTTCCAGAAATTGCATTGACTCCTCAAATGGTTGAACGATTTAAAGGGAGATTTGGAAAAGATATAACGGTATATCATAGTAAACTTTCTGAAGGGGAAAAGTTTGATGAGTGGCATAGAGTAAAGCAAGGGAAAGTAAAGATTGCCATTGGAGCTAGATCAGCATTGTTTTTACCCTTTAAGGAACTGGGATTAATTGTAGTTGATGAAGAACATGAAAGCACATATAAATCGGATAGCGATCCTAAGTATTTGGCTACTGAAATAGCATTAATAAAAGGTAATATTGAAAATTGTAAAGTTGTTTTAGGCTCTGCAACTCCGAATATCGAAACATACTATAAATTTAAACGTAATTTTTGGAAGATTATTTCCATTGAAAAACGAGTTGATGGGGCTGAGATGCCTGAAATTGAATTGATAGATATGAGGCAGGAATTGGAAAATAATAATAAATCCTTTTTAAGTGCAAAATTATATGAAGAGATAAATGAACGTCTTGAAAAAAAAGAGCAGATAATTATATTCTTAAATAGAAGGGGTTTTTCTACATTTATATCTTGTAGAAAATGTGGTTATGTGTTCAAGTGTAGTAATTGTGATATTTCACTAACTTATCATCAAAAAAGTGGAATGTTACACTGTCACTATTGTGGATATAAAGAAAGTTCAACTAAAATATGTCCAGAGTGTGGAAGTAATTATGTTAAATACTTTGGATTAGGAACGGAAAAAATTCAAGATGAAATGGAAAAATTATTTCCAAAAGCTAGAATTCTAAGAATGGATCATGATACAACTAGAAATAAGGATGCATATGAAAATATATATTCAGATTTTAAGAATAAGAAGGCAGATATTTTAATAGGAACTCAAATGATAGCAAAAGGATTGGACTTCCCAGATGTTACACTTGTGGGAATAATCGCGGCAGATTTAACATTGAATCTTCCGGATTTTAGATCTAACGAAAGAACCTACCAATTAATCACTCAAGTTTCAGGTCGGGCTGGAAGAGGAGCTAAAGAAGGTAAGGTTATTCTTCAAACCTATAGTCCGGATAATTATGCGATTTTATATGCGCTGAATTACGATTATCATGGTTTCTTAGAGGAAGAGTTGAAGATTAGAGAGCTTATGAACTATCCACCATTTGGAAGAGTTATGATGATTAATATATATAGTGAAAATGAAAATATGCTTATAAAAGGTGTTCATGAATTTTCTCATAAATTAAAAGCTTATTATGGGGGGAAATATAATATTTTAGGCCCTTGTCCATCACATATTTCAAAAATTAAGAATCAATTTAGGTGGCAAATTATGATAAAAGGAAATATAGAGTACGCAGATGCATTTAAAATTAAAAATATGGTTTACGACATGAGTAAAAGTACTTATAATAAAATAAAAGTGGGTTTAGATATGAACCCATATAATACTTTGTAAGTTAGTATTTAAAATATAATTAAAGAGGTTGGAAAGGAGAAAGTTATGGCGATTAGACAAATTAGAATTAAAGGTGATGAGGTTTTAAGAAAGAAGTGTAGAGTAATTGAAAAAATTGATGACAGATTATTAGTACTTATAGAAGATATGCTTGATACAATGTACGAAGCTGAGGGGGTTGGACTTGCGGGTCCTCAAGTTGGGATTTTAAAAAGGGTTGCTGTTATAGATATTGGAGAAGGTCCTATTGTATTAATAAATCCTGAAATCATTGAATCAAGAGGATCTTATATTGATGTAGAAGGTTGTTTAAGTATTCCAAATGAACAAGGGTATGTTGAGAGGCCAGAGTATGTTAAGGTTAAAGCACTTAATGAACGTGGGGAAAGCATAATTGTTGAAGGGGAAGAATTCTTAGCAAAAGCAATTTGTCATGAGTTAGATCATTTAGATGGTGTTTTATATATTGATAAGTTGGTTGAAGTGGAGGAAAAATAATGAAGGTTGTTTTTATGGGAACACCAGACTTTGCTGTTCCGTCTTTAGAAAAAATGATTGAGAATTTCAATGTTGAAGCAATTTTTACTCAACCAGATAAGAAGAGAGGTAGAGGTAAAAAAATTACATTTTCTCCTGTTAAAGAAGCTGCGTTAAAGCATGAAATTCAGGTGTTTCAACCTACTGTTTTAAGGAAAGACGAAGAGGCTATTGAAGCTTTAAAGAAAATTAATCCAGAGTTTATTGTTGTTGTTGCATATGGGCAGATTCTTCCTAAAGTAGTGCTTGATATACCTAAATATGGATGTATTAATCTTCATGCATCATTATTACCTAAATATAGAGGAGCTGCTCCTTTGAATTGGGCAATTATAAATGGTGAAAAGGTTAGTGGTAATACAACAATGTTAATGGATATTGGTTGTGATACTGGAGACATGTTAATTAAAGATGAAGTGGAAATACATGAAGATATGACAGTTGGTGAGTTGCATGATAAACTTTGTAGTGGCGGAGGAGAACTCTTAGTGAGAACATTAAATGGGATTGCTAGTGGTGAATTAAAAGGTGTTAAACAAAATGATGATGAATCATGTCATGCACCTAAGATAGATAAAAACCTACAGAGTATAAATTGGAGTGAGAGTGCACAAAGCATAAAAAACCTGATTAGAGGACTAAGTCCATACCCGGTAGCTTTTACTAAATATGATGATAAAAACATAAAGATATATGAAAGTGAAGTTGTTGAAGGGGATGTAAGTGGTGTACCCGGTAAGGTTGTAAATGTGAGTGATGCAGGAATAAAAGTAGAGTGTAGTGATAAGTTCTTATTGATAAAGAAAATTCAATTTCCTGGTAAAAAGCCTATGTATGTAAATGATTTTTTAAGAGGAAATGATTTGGAAAAAGGAATTGTACTTGGGTAAGAATTATTTATAAAATACACTAATATATTTATAAAGTTACAATATATTGTTGATACTTTTTTCTGTCTTAAGAATTTCAGGTGTTGAAAAAGCCCAAGGTCAAGGAACAAGTCGAATGAGCAGCAGAGTGTACAATTAGTACTTCGGCAGCGCAGAGAGGCTTAGTTACGATGAAATTGGGCTTTTTCAACAGACTGAATAATGTGCTGGACTTGCAGCACATTAATTTTAAATTAAACTATGAGAGGTAAAAATATGAAAAATCCGAGATATGTAATTTATTCAGCGTTAAATGAAATAATAAATAATAAATCGTATTCAAATGTAACGATCAATAAAGTTTTAAGAGATAAAGATATAAAAGAAGAGGATAAGGGATTAATAACAGAAGTAATTTACGGAACTTTAAGATATCTTTATTCAATAGATGTTATACTACAAAAATTCCTAAAGACTGGAGTTAAGAAAACAAATAAAAAGGTATTAAATATTTTGAGAATGAGTATATATCAAATAAAATATCTTGATAAAATACCTGATTATGCAGTTATAGATGAGGCAGTTAAGATAAGTAAAAAAGATATTTCCTTAAAGGCAAGTCAACTAGTAAATGGTGTTTTAAGAAGTTTCATGAGAGAAGGGTTTGAATTTCAATCAGAGAACAGGATTGAGGAGTTGTGTTTCCAGTATTCCTACGAGAGATGGTTAGTTAAATTGCTTATAGGACAATATGGCGAAAAGCGATGTGTTGATATTTTAAAGGGGTTAAATTTTAGACCTAGTATTAATGTGAGAGTTAACACGATGAAAAAAGATTGTGAATCAGTAAAAAAAGAACTTATACATATGGGATATACAATCGAAGATGGAAAAATCGCTAAGAATTCCATTAAAATTGTAAAGGGAGCGAGTATTGAAAAAAATCCTTTATTTAATGAGGGGATCATAAGTGTTCAGGATGAGAGTGCTATGCTAACTGTGGAGGTTATGGATATAAAAGAAGGAATGAAAGTGTTAGATCTTTGCAGTGCGCCTGGAGGTAAATCATGTTATATAGGAGAAAGACTAAATAATAGTGGTGAGGTACTAGCTTTTGATGTTTTCGAGAAAAAGCTGAAATTAATAGAAGAACATGCGATTAGGCTTGAATTAAAGAATATAAAAGCAGAGATTAATGATGGGGAAAAGCTAAGAGAAGACTTAATAGATTCTGCTGATATTGTTCTAGCTGATGTTCCTTGTTCGGGTTTGGGGATTATTAGAAAGAAACCAGAGATAAAATGGACTAAGAGTAAGAAACAATTAAATGAAATAGTAGGAATACAGAGAAATATATTAAGTAATGCTGCTAAATATGTTAAAATTAATGGAGAGCTCATTTATTCAACATGTACATTAAATAGAAATGAGAACGATGAGAATATTAGATGGTTTCTTAACAAAAATGATAACTTTTGTATTGAAAGTGTTAATCATATAGAAGGAGACAATATTATAAATTCTAATGAAGGGTTTATTACTATACTACCAGATGAGAAGATGGATGGATTCTTTATTTGTAAATTAAAAAGGATAAGGTGATATTTTGTATAATATTATAAATTTCAACGAAGAAGAACTTAAAAAATGGATGAAGGAAAATGGAGAACAACCATTTAGAAGTAAGCAAGTTATTAATTGGATATATAAAGGTATTACATCTTTTGATGAAATGAAAAATGTATCCTCTAAAACACAAGAAAATCTTGCTAATAATTTTTACATAGGAACACCTACAATAGTTAGGAAGTTAGTATCAACTATTGATGGAACGATAAAATATTTAATGAAATTACATGATGGTAATATTATAGAATGTGTATTGATGAAATATAAGCATGGTAATAGTATTTGTATATCATCTCAAGTAGGATGTAGAATGGGTTGTACGTTTTGTGCATCAACAATAGGTGGAAGAGTAAGGAATCTTGATTCAGGTGAAATGTTAGGACAGATTATCGCAGTAAGTAAGGACATTAATGAAAGAATTTCAAATGTTGTAATGATGGGTAGTGGGGAACCATTAGACAATTATGATAATGTTCTAAAATTCTTAGAAGAGGTTGGTAAGGAATACGGATTAAACATTGGAGCTAGGCATATAACTTTATCAACATGTGGAATCGTACCAGAGATATTAGAATTAAGTGAAAAAGGTCTTCAAATAACCCTTGCTATTTCTTTGCATGCTTCTAATGATGAAATTAGAAAAAAGAGTATGCCAATAGCAAATAAATATACTATTAAAGAAGTTATTGAAGCTTGTAAGCAATATATTTGCAAGACTAAAAGAAGAGTTACATTTGAATATGCTCTAATTGAAGGTCTTAATGATGAGAAAGAGCATGCTGAAGAATTGGCAACTTTACTCAAGGGTATGTTGTGCCATGTTAATCTTATACCTATTAATGAAGTTAAAGAAAGTGGTTATAAGAAGCCTGATAAGAAGAGAATTGACTCATTTAAAAGTATTTTAGAAAAAAACAAGATAGAAACGACAGTTCGTAGAGAAATGGGGGCGGACATTAATGCAGCATGTGGTCAGCTTAGAAGAGACTATGTGAATGAATAAGGAGGTAATATTATTATGGTGGGGATGCATAGTGAAGTAGGGAATTTTAGAAAATCTAACCAGGATTATATTGGGTTTTTTCAATGTAATGATGGCGGTGTATACGTTATTGCTGATGGAATGGGAGGATATGCAGGAGGCGAAGTTGCGAGTAAAATAGCAGTTGAGACTGCATTATCTGCATTTAAAGAAGTGAATACTGCAGATGTAGATGATGAATTTATTAGGGGTGTAGTGGATTCGTGTAATGAAGCGATTATTGAAATGGGGAAGATTGATCAATCATTACAAGGTATGGGAACCACATTAACTCTATGTTTTATAAATAAAAACAAAGGTATAGTTGCTAATATAGGAGATAGTTGTTGTTACATACTATCAAAGGACGTGTTTTATAAATTAACAAAAGATCATTCTCTTGTTCAAGTATTTGTTGATTCAGGCAACCTTACTGAAGAAGAAGCCAAAAAACATCCAAATAAGAATATTATAACAAGGTCATTAGGGACAACAGAAAAAGTAGAAAGTGATATTTATTTTATAGATGTTGATAAGAATGATAAAATAATGCTATGTACTGATGGATTATCTAACCATATAGATAATGATGTGATGAGAGAAGTGCTTTTAAAATTAGATACAATTGAAGCGGTAAAAGAATTAGTTGATCTGAGCAAGAAAAATGGAAGTAAGGATAACATATCAGTAATGGTATTTAAAGGAGAGTGCCAAGATGATAGGTAAAAATTTGAACGGTAGATATGAACTCGTGGAAAAAATAGGCGAGGGTGGAATGGCATGTGTATTCAGAGCGAAGTGTCATTTGTTAAATAGAGATGTAGCAATTAAAATATTGAAGAAAGAGTTTTCAAATGATGAAAATATCGTTGGAAAATTTAAAGGAGAGGCCGCGGCGGCTGCAGGATTATGCGGTAATAATATAGTTAACATATATGATGTTGGTAGTGAGAATGATACAAATTATATTGTCATGGAACTTGTTGAAGGAAAAACTCTTAAAGAGTTAATTCAAGAAGAGGGAACTATTAATGAGAAAAAGGCTATTGATATTGCTATTCAAATTGGTAAAGCATTACAAAGTGCTCATAATAAGCGTATAATCCATAGAGATATTAAGCCTCACAATATAATTGTAGATGATAATGGTGGGATTAAAGTAGCTGACTTTGGTATAGCAAAAGCTATAGATCAGTCTACAATAACAAATACTTCTAAGGTTATGGGGACAGCGCATTATTTTTCACCAGAACAAGCTAAAGGTGGGTATGTAGATTTCAGAAGTGATATTTATTCTTTTGGTATTGTTCTATATGAGATGGTTACGGGGCGAGTTCCTTATGATGCAGAAAGTATAGTATCTGTTGCTATAAAACATCTTCAGGAAGAGGTTGTTCCTCCTATAGAAGTTAATGAGAAAATATCCATTGGGTTAAATAGTGTAATCTTGAAATGCATCGAGAAAGATCCAGGGTTAAGATATCAAACTGCCGATGAACTTATAGTTGATTTATATAATCTTAAAAATAATAAAGAAATTAATATTGGAAGAAATGTTGAAGATTTACAACAAACGCGAGTTATGAATGTTGTTAAAGAAGAACATTTGAAAAGTCATAGAGATAATATGAAAAATAAAGCCAGTGATGAAAACAAAAAGAGCAAGAAAAAAGGAATAATTATTGGAGTAGCATTAACATTAACATTGATATTTTCTATTGTTTTGACTTGGGCAGTTACACACTCTAAAGATAATAGTGGAAATAATATTATAAAGAACGAAAAGACTACAGTTCCATTTATAGTAGGTGAGAGCCTTGAAGAGGGTAAGAAAATGATAAAAGATAGAGAATTAGCATACGAGGTTGTTCGCGAAGCTAAAAGTGATCGTGAGAAGGGGTCTATTATTAAAGTTACTCCAGAAGAAGGTTCAAAGGTAGAGAAAAACACGGTTTTAAATTTGGTTGTTAGTAAGGGAGCAGAAGGTGTTAAAGTTCGAGTGTATAGAGGGTTAGATATTGAGACAGCTAAGGGTATGTTGACATATGATGGTGTAACTTTAGGTAAAATTCAGGAGAACTCAAGTATACTTGAAAAAGGTAAAATAATTAGTCAATCGCCAGAAGCGGGAACAATCGTTGAAAAGGGTGATAAGATTTCATTTATAGTAAGTAGCGGTCCGGAAATTAAACAAATTAAAGTTCCTGATGTTACAGGAAAAATATTAAGTGAAGCTAAAGAGATACTTGAATCTAATAAGTTTGAAATAGGGTTAATAAGTGTTGTAGAAACTAATGATCCGGATAAGAATGGTGTTGTATTTAGTCAAAGTCCAGCAGGCGGATTAGAGGTAACTGAGGAAAGTGTAATTAATCTTAGCCATTATTTATTTAAGGAAGATGAAAGAATGAAGGTGATTGTACCTAATTTTATCGATATGTTAGGTATCGAAGCTGATATAAAGGCATCTGAGACTGGCATTAAAGTTGAAATTAATGGTGATGATTTTGAATATGTGGTAGAGCAAAGCGTTGCCGCTGGAGAAAAAATTCACGTAGGAGAAACAATAATTTTAACAACAAAAAAGAAAAAAGAGGAGTAAAGAGATATATGGAAGGAATCATAATTAAAGGAGTAGGTGGTCTTTACACAGTAAAAGTGGGAAAAGAACATTATGTATGTAAAGTTAGGGGAAAGTTTAGGTACACTAAAGTGACTCCAATGGTGGGTGATAGAGTGTCTATTATCCTAGAAGAAAATGATGAGGGTGTTATAGAAAAAATTCATGAAAGAACAACCGAATTAATACGTCCTGTTGTTGCAAATGTAAATCAGGCATTGGTGTTTTTTACAATAAAGCATCCTGATCTTAATCATAATCTATTATATAAGTTCCTTTTATTATGTGAATATAACAATCTAGATATTGTGGTTTGTTTTAATAAGATGGATTTAGTTGGAGAAGAAGATAATTCAACTATAATAAAAATTCTAAGAGATGTTGGATATGAAGTAATTGAAGTAGCAGCAAAAGAAGGGGTAAATATTGATGCAATTAGAGGGAAGATTGAAAATAATATATCTGTTTTTTGCGGACCTTCAGGAGTTGGGAAATCTACTACGCTAAATAGCATTGCTAATAGAAAACTTATGGAAACAGGTGAAATAAGCGATAGATCTAAGCGTGGGAAACATACGACTAGACACAGTGAACTCATAGAATATGGAAATGGGTTGATTGTTGACACTCCAGGATTTTCATCTTTAGATTTGAGTTTTATGGATGTAGATGAAGTTAAAGAGTGTTTTCCAGATTTTCATATTGAAGAAAATTGTAAGTTTTCAAATTGTAATCACTATAAAGAGCCTGGTTGTGCAGTGAAAAAAGCAGTAGAATCAGGAGAGATAAATAAAGAGAGGTATGAATTTTATATATATACTTTAGAAGAATTAATAAACGGGAGGAAGAAAAAATGGTAAAGATAGCACCGTCAATATTATCAGCAGATTTTTCAAAATTAGGGGAGGATATTAGAAGTATAGATAAGTATGGAGCAGATATGGTTCATATAGATGTGATGGATGGTAAGTTTGTACCAAATATATCTTTTGGATTTCCAATAATTAAATCTATTAGGAACCTGACGGATTTAGAGTTTGATGTACATCTTATGATTGAAGAGCCAACTAGATTTGTAGATGAATTTATTGATGCTGGGGCTGATATAATAACTATACATTATGAAAGTGAAGTACATATAGATAGAGCTATTAATTATATAAAAAGTAAAGGAGTTAAAGTTGGACTATCATTGAATCCAGGAACTCCTGTATCTTTAATTGAAAACTTAATACCAGCTCTGGATCTTGTTTTAATAATGAGTGTAAATCCAGGGTTCGGAGGTCAGAAATTTATACCTTATTCATTAGATAAGATAAAAGAAGTTAAAGCGTTAGCTGAAAAGTATAATAAAGATGAAATGATGATTCAAGTAGATGGTGGAGTTGGAACACAAAATATTAAAGAGATTAATGAAGCAGGCGCTAATGTAGTTGTTGCTGGTTCTGCCGTATTTAGAAATGGTGAGATTGAAAAGAATATTGAAGCTCTTAGAAAGGCTGTTATCTAATGCAAGCATTAATAGTTAGTGCCGGTGATGAGCCCTCTAATGAACTTTTCTTTAGTGAATATAAACGTGCTGATTTTAAAATAGCTGTTGATGGAGGGAGTAGAGTGTTTTATAAACACAATTTACTCCCAGATCTTATGTTAGGGGATATGGATTCTTTAGATGATGAGATTGTAAGTTTCTTTGTTTCAAAAGGAGTGGAGATAAAAAAATATAGACCAGAGAAAGATCTTACTGATACAGCTATAGCTGTTGAATATATAATTAAAGAGAAGTTTGATAAGGCTATTTTGCTAGGGTGCACAGGCAGTAGATTTGACCACCAATTTGCCAATGTAGTATTACTAAAAAAGATGGTTAATAATAATATTGAAGGTATTATAAAAGATAGCACTAATGATATTTTCTTAATTAATAAGAGTAAGTTGTTATATAAAGATAGAAAGTATGTTTCTTTCTTTGCTTTGAATGAGATAGTTACAGGATTGACATTAGAAGGGTTTAAATATCCATTGAGTTCACATGAACTCTCTAGATATGATGTATTATGTACATCTAATGAAATCATTGAGGCGTGGGGTAAAGTTCACTTCCTTGAGGGAGAATTAATGTGTATATGTAGTGATGATTAAGCATATGAAAATAAATAACAAGTCATAAATTTATGACTTGTTATTTATTTGAATGCACCTTGGAAAATTACATGCAAATAATTCCTTAATATGGTATAATGTTAAGGAATTAATATATAGGTGAGTTTAATAAATGAAAATCTTAGCCATTAAGTTACCTAAGTTTCTATCTAAGATTGTACAAATTTTTGTAAGAAAGAAATCGTGACTAAACTGTAGACTATGAAGAAAAAAACAAGCAGAAAACAAACAAAAGCACAATACATTGTATTGTGCTTTCTTTTGCAATAAGTACATAAAATCAAAAATGCAGATAACTGCATTTTTTCTATGTTAACTATTAAACTGCACGCTGTACTTTACCAGAACGTAAACATCTAGTACACACAGATATTTTCTTAGGTGTGCCATTTACGATAGCCTTAACTTTTTGTACGTTTGGCTTCCAGTTCCTGTTTGATCTACGATGTGAGTGAGATAGTTGACCACCGAAAACTACTCCCTTACCGCAACATTCACATTTTCTTGACATACCGACACCTCCTCTAAATTACATAAATCAACTTCAAACAAAAATTATTGTATCATAAATGATGGCACTTTTACAAGTGTTTTTTACTAGAAAGTTTGATAATTAGAGAAAAAAATAGTAATATAGATTTATTTTCTTGAATTAAAAGGTAGTATAATATAAAATAACAATAAGGTAGTTCATATAAGGAGGAATAAAATGAAGGGAAATATAAACACAGAACTAGGTAAGATATATTACAATGAAGAAGTAATTACTAATATAGCTGGCTTATCTACAATGGAGTGTTATGGAGTTGTTGGTATGGCTTCAAAAAATGCTACTGATGGTATATGGGAGTTATTAAAAGGAGAAAATCTGAATAAAGGTGTAAAGGTTATATCTAAAGAAGATAAACTCTACATTGAATTATATATCATTGTTGAATATGGAACTAAAATATCTGTAATTGCAGATAATATAATTAAGACTGTTAAGTATAATATAAACAACTTTACGGGACTTTCAGTTTGTGGAGTTACTGTTAATGTTAAAGGTGTTAGGGTTTAAGGAGGAACTTAAATGCAAAAAATATCTATAGATGGAGCAAAATTCTATTATATGTTGATGAATGCTTCAAATAAACTAGAACAAGAAAAAGAATATGTAAATTCATTGAATGTTTTTCCAGTGCCTGATGGTGATACTGGAACAAATATGTCGCTCACTTTTAAAGCAGCTGCCCAAGAAATTTCAGGAATGAGAAATGAGTCAATCAGTGAAATAGCAAAGAAATTTTCTAGAGGGGCATTGATGGGAGCAAGAGGAAATTCAGGAGTTATATTATCTCAGATTTTCAGAGGATTCTCAAAAGGATTAGAAAATCTACATTATGCTTCTTCTGGAGATATTGCTAATGCAATAATGGAAGGGGCTAATTATGCTTATAAAGCTGTAATGCGTCCTACAGAGGGTACAATATTAACGGTAATAAGAGAAGCTGGAGAGTTTGCAATTAAATGTGAGGAAGAAGAAATAGATACACTGCTAGAGAAAGTTTGTAATTACGCAGAAGAGATACTAAATAAAACACCAGATATGCTACCTGCGCTAAAAGAAGCCAAAGTTGTTGATGCTGGTGGGATGGGTATGTTAATCCTTCTTAAAGGTATGTTAGATGTGGTGAAATACGACATAGTAGATGAATTGAAGGATGTTGTTGCAAGAGAACATAAATTTGAAGCTCAAGTTACAGAAGGTGAGCAACAATTTGGATACTGCACAGAGTTTATTATATTAACTGATAATTACGATTTGGATACTTTAAAAACTCAATTGAGTGAAATAGGTGATTCAATAGTAGCAGTTGGTATGGATGATTTTGTTAAAATACATGTTCACACATTAGAACCTGGAAAGGCTCTTAATCTTGGAACTTCTCTTGGTCAACTTACAAAAATTAAAATTGAAAATATGAGTGAACAACATAAACATACATTGGACATGGAAGAAAATAAAAGTAGTGATGTTGCCTTAGATGAAAATATTGAGACAAAGAAATATGGGTTTATAGCTGTAGCTAGAGGTGAAGGGTTAACAAATATCTTTAAAGATCTTAATGTTGATCGTGTTATTGAAGGTGGTCAAACAATGAATCCTAGCACGCAAGATCTAATTGATAGAATTGATGAAATAAATGCAGAAACTATATTTATTTTACCAAATAATAAGAATATCATGATGGCAGCAGAACAAGCTGTTCACTTAAGTGAAAAGAACATAATAGTTGTTCCAAGTAAAACAATACCAGAAGGAATAGCGGCGTTATCGATTTTTGATGAAAATGGTAGTGGTGAAGAAAATCTTGAAAGCATGATTGAGACAATCGAAAATGTTAGTACGGGAAGTGTTACATATGCTGTTAAAGATACTGAATCAGATGGAAGAGAGATTAAAGCTGATGATATACTTGGTATAGTTAATGGGAAGATAGAAATTATCGGAAATGATAATTTGAAAGTTTGTTGCGATATAATTGATGAAATGGTTGACGATTTTAGTGAACTAATTACAATTTATTATGGTGAAGATTGTAATAAAGAAGATGTAGATAAGATGGTTGAGGAATTAGAAGATAAATATCCAGATATGGATATTGAAAGTTATGAAGGTAAACAACCATTATATTATTTTATTGTTTCAGTTGAGTAGAGCCCTTTAGGGTTCTGCTCAGGCTGTTTAAAAAGCTCAATCTCGGCGTCACTAAGGCTCTCTGCGCTGCTCAAGTACTCAATTGTACATTCCGCTGCTCGTTCGCCTAGTTCCTTGATCTTGAACTTTTTAAACAGCCTGAAGTTTTTAAGATAGTAGTAAGAATGATAACAATATTGTATAACTATTCAACAAGCTTAGTAGAACCTTAGGGTTCTTCTTTGTTATTATTTTAGGGAATTGAAAAATTTCTAAAGAGTAAAAAATAATTAGAGAAAAATATAAATGCGAATTGAGAATGGGAAATCTACATTTGTTTTTTAGGCGTACGAAGTGCGCGCTTTATTAGGAGTGATATTATGAACCTTACAATGGATATAAAATATCTTAAAGGGGTAGGGCCCAAAATGAAGGAAGAGTTGAATAAAGCTGGTGTTTTTTCTTTTCTAGATTTACTTCTTTATTTTCCAAGAGATTATGAAAGTGTAGATATATTAAATGATAAAAGCACTTGGATAGAAAATTCAACGGTTATAGTAGAAGGGGTAGTAAAAAAAATAAATAGAGATTTAAGAATTAGAAATAATATGACTATAACTTCCATTAAACTAGAGAACTCTTGTGGTGAATTTTATTGTAAGTGGTTCAATATGCCATATATTAAGAATAACTTTAAAATAGGTAGTAAGTATGTTTTAAAAGGGAAGGTTTATAATTTAAAGGGCGATAAAGGATTAAACAATGCGAAAGTAATTCGTAATTCAAACCTAGATAGTATGAAAGTTGTTTCTAAATATAATTTAAGAGGTAAATTAACCAATACATTTTTGAATAAGATTATAACTGAACTAGTAAATAATGTGGATATTCAAGAGAATATATCAAAAGAAATCATCAAAAGGTATAATCTTATTTCTTTAAAAGATGCTATTATTAACATACATTGTCCCCAAGGGAAAGAGATGCTTATAAGAGCTAAGGAAAGATTAAAGTTTCAGGAATTGTTTACTTATTCATTAAAAATATTATCATTGAAGAAGTATTTTAAATGTGCCAATGGTATACAGTATAAAATTTGTGAAGAGTTATCAATAATTAAAGAGGAACTACCATTTGAACTTACTGGTGCTCAAAGAAGAACTTTAAGAGAAATACTCTTAGATCAAAAAAATACGTATCCTATGAACAGACTTGTACAAGGAGATGTTGGTAGCGGTAAGACTATAGTTGCAATTATATCCATGCTTAATGTTGTGAAGAATGGGTATCAAGCTTCTATGATGGCTCCAACAGAGATTCTTGCTAGACAACACTATAATGAGACGTGTGCCCTGTTGAAAAAATTCGGTATTAACATAGAATTACTTGTTGGAAGTACTACTAAAAAAAACAAGGAAATCATAAAGGAAAAGTTAAAAGAAGGGAAAATTGATATTATTATTGGTACACATGCTTTAATTGAAGATAATGTAGAATTCAATAAAGTTGGGTTAGTTGTTACGGATGAGCAACATAGATTTGGTGTGAATCAAAGATGCAGATTATCTAATAAAGAAGAAAATGTTGATGTACTAGTAATGACTGCCACTCCAATTCCTAGGACATTATCACTTTATCTTTATGGAGATTTGGATGTATCTATAATTGATGAGCTACCTAAGGGGAGAAAAGAGATAAAAACTAGATACACTGAAAAAAAACAAAGTCAAAAAGCTTACGAATTTGCTCTGAATGAAATTAAAAAGGGGAGACAGGTATATATTGTATGTCCTTTAGTAGAAGAGAATGAAGAAATGAAGCTCACATCCGTTGAGGAGCATTTTAAAGAATTACAAAAAAATATATTTAAAGATGTAGAAATTGAAATTCTTCACGGGAAAATGAAAGCTAAAGAAAAAGAACTTGTGATGAATAGGTTTAAGAATGGTGAAATTAAAGCGCTTATTTCTACTACTGTCATTGAAGTTGGAGTTAATGTTCCAAATGCTACTGTTATGATTATTGAGAATGCAGAAAGATTTGGATTATCCCAATTACATCAATTAAGAGGAAGAGTGGGAAGAGGGGAGCATCAATCTTATTGTATTTTGGTTCCTGAAGTTAAAAGTGAAGTCACAAGAAGAAGAATGGAAATAATGGTTGAATCTAATGATGGGTTTTATATATCTGAACAAGATTTGAAAATCAGAGGAACAGGTGAACTTTTTGGAATCAAACAGAGTGGAGAAGATGAACTGTTATTAGCAAATTTAAGAGAAGATATGAATATACTAAGGGTTGCAAATAAAGAAGCTCAAATGGTGATTGATAGTGAAGATATGGAGCACATCAAAATGAAAAAAGAAATATTAAGAAAATTATCGTCATCAAGCAACTATATATGTTACAATTAATAAAAATATGAAAATATTTAACAATATTTTGTAAAAACGAACAGAATATGATAAAATAATTTATGCGTATGAAAATAAATAACGAGTCAAAGGTGCGACGGAAATTTTGTGGCATAGGGTGTGTTGGGGCTGATAGTTGTTCTGTCGGTGGGTTATAAGGATGAAGTATACAATGCAGACCTATGAATAGTTAGTATTTGAATATGCATTAAGAAAACTTTAAGATGAGGTGTTGGAATGAGAATTATTTCAGGTAAGGCAAAGGGAAGGAAAATTCTTGCCCCTGCAACTATGGTTACTAGACCAACTTTAGATAGAATTAAAGAGGCAATTTTTAATATTTTATATGATAAATCTATAGATGCTAATGTTGTAGATGTTTTTTCTGGAACAGGTAGCTTAGGTTTAGAAGCAGCAAGTAGAGGCGCAAAGAAATGCTACCTTTTTGATAGAGATGATGAAACTTTTTCAAGATTAGAGCAAAATGTTAAAAATTTGAAGTTTGAAGATGTATGCACTCCTATTAAAGGCGATTCATACAAAAGTTTAGAAATGTTAGCTAAAAGAGGAGAAAAGTTTGATATCATATTCATAGACCCTCCATACGCTAAAGAAATGATTCCTAAGGCTATTGAGATAGTTACTAATGAGAAAGCGCTAAAAGACGATGGGATAATAGTATGTAAAATCGATAGTGGTGAGGATATTTATGAAGGGAATCAAGAGATAATACTTACTGAGAAAAGAAAGTATGGTAATACAACTGTTCTTTTCTATGAATATACGGAGGAATAATATGAGAACTGCAGTATTTACTGGAAGTTTTGATCCAATAACTTTAGGTCATTGTGATATTATTGAACGCGGAAGTAAGATATTTGACAAAATTATTGTTTTAGTAATGGTAAACCCTGATAAAAAAGGATTATTTGAACTTGAAGAACGTGTTGCCTTAATAAAGAAAACTGTATGTAATTTAGAAAATGTTGAAGTGGACTCATATTGGGGGCTGCTCGTTGATTATATGAAAGAAAGGAATTATAATATAATCATCAAGGGACTTAGAAATACTATTGATTTTAACTATGAATATGATATGGAATCAGCAAATAAAAAATTATATTCAGATGTAGAAACGGTGTTTTTGATGAGTGATAGAAATAAAGGTTATATTAGCTCGTCTATGGTTAAACAAATAGCTAAATTTGGTGGGGAATTAAAAGGTTGTGTTAGTGAAGAAGTTGAGTGCGCTATTTTAGAAAAGATGAAATTATAAGGGGTGAGTAATATGAAGATTGTTGAGTATTTAGAATGTATGCAAGATCTTATTGAAAATGCGTCCAAAGTTCCTATGACAAATAAGATAATGATAGATAAGGAAGAGATGTTAAGTTTAATAGAGCAGATATACAACTATCTTCCTGAGGAATTTAAGAAAGCCCAATGGATAGTTCATGAAAAAGAGAGAATCTTAAAAGATGCAACGGAACAAGCTGAAAAGATTAAACAAGAAAGCTATGAGTATCATAGAAAAAGATTGAAAAATCACGATTTGGTTAAAGAAGCAAAATTGAAAACTGAAGCCATGTTATCTAAAGCAGAAAGAAGTGCAGCGGTTATTACAACTGAAGCTACTGACTATGCTGGGGAAATATTACATAATGTTGAAAGTGATGTGTCAGAAATTAAACAAAGGTTGATTGATGATATAAAAGATGATGTAAATAAGAGTCTAAATGATATAGATAAAAAAATGAATGATGTTATAAATAAGTTAAAAGAAAACCAAGAGGAGCTTAGGGGAATGAATTAGCTCCTCTTTTTTTGTGCAAAGAAACTGAAAATAAAAGAAATTATAAGTGTGAAATATGAAATAATATATATGACACTAAGTGATTTTAGTTCGTTTTTATGAAGTGTGGAAACCATTAATGATGAAAAATCAGTAATAGAGATAAAAAGAATAAATACACTTATAAGACAAGATGAAATAACGCCTTGTAATATTTTAGCCCCAAAATACTTTTTAAAAGATAAGTTTACATTATAAACTAATGAGTAAACTTGAGAGAATATTGAGAGTCCGCTAAAAGATATCAGGAAGCTTATTAGAATTAATTTAACTAAAAGAGAGGTGTCTGTCTCTGAAATCATTGTAATTCCATTAGTGATTTCAATAATACCAAATAACATCTTTCCAATTAGCGAATTAAAATCAGGGAATAAATTTAAAATATAGTGGTTCAGATATTCAATGATTACGGAAAAAAAAGTTATATAAGCACAAACTAACAAGGAAGTATTGAGAGCGCCTTCGATACTCTGTTTAATCGCATTTCCTACATTCACTTTTGTTGTTTTTATATTGTTTAAACTAGTAAATGAATATGCTTTTTTTGATGAGAATATGTACCCGGTTATATAGCATGAGATAATGTTTATAAAAAATAATATGTACCCAAGTTTGATGTTTTTTAGGAGTACTGCACCAACTATTCCAATTACAAATAAAGGGCTGGCATTAGAAGCTACAATTAAAGTTGTTGTTGCATTGTCATAATTCAAATGATTTTCTTTACTCAAAATACCTGTGTATTTAGCTCCTAAAGGGAAACCGCAAATTAGACTGACAATCAAAGGGAAACTTGCAGTTGGAGGAAGATTAAGTGGTTTACAAAGTACTTTGCCAAATATTCTGGAGTAAACATTTATACCGTTAAAACTTAAAATTAAGCCTGTAATTACTGTGAATGGAAACAGTGATGGAAATACTGAATTATAAAAAAGTTTTACTCCCTGATGTGCTGATGAGATACAAAGTTTTGGATTCAATAAAATCAAGATAAGTGTAATTGTTAAAAGAAATATAACAATATTCAAGAATTTGTTTTTAGTTTTTAAAAAGATAAATCCTGTAACTAAAATTAAAATTAATACTATTATCATGTTAACACTCCTTAAGAATTATAGTATTAAATATATTTTATTTACAGGAATTATATTACAGTAATTATTTTAAAATATATGGTTTTTTATAGAAATCATCACCATACTTTACGTTATTATTTAATAATGAGTATAAATTTGTAGCCTTAATATCATGACTCAAGATTGAATTGTGCTTCTTTGTTACAGAGGCAATTAAAGGTATATCGATGTTTTTTTTGATTTGGTTAAGTATTTCTTTCCCTTTAGAATTAAAGCCTAGAACTCTTATGTAGCTAGGCTTAATGCTCCTTAGATGCTTGTAAGAAATTTTATCAAATCCCAAATATAATTGAAAAAGTAAACGATAAATTCGAGTAAATGTATATCTTTTTGATTTAATTTTATTAACAGCTTCTTCAAGTGTATTACTTTTGATGAAAGCATCTAGTATTCTATTCCCCATACCTTCTTCTAAATCAGGTAATGATAAAATTGAAGAGGGATCCATTAGTAATTTATATTTAATGTATGAGAATGCCTTATTAGGATTAACAAAATCATACTCTCTAGTTTTAAGTAGATTTAAGTGTTTATAAATGTTACTAGGCAAAAAAGAGGCTAGATTATTTATTTCTTTATTTTCATAAATAAATTTTCTGATGGAAGTTGCACTAGCAAATTCAGTTAACAGTTTTGTTTCATTGTAAGCTGAGCCTCTTCGCTGTATAGTGTAAGGGGTCATGGAACTATTTAGTTTAATCAAACTTTTACAATATTCAATACCCAAAATATTATTTGAAGAGTTCAAAATTGTATTTAGATTATCTGAACTGATGTTTAAAAGAGAATTATCAAGTATGTATTGTGAAAGTGCAAAACTTCTAGCTGCAGGAAAACTCGCACCATTGTTCAGTCTTTGTTTTAATAGTGATCTATACTGTTGAGGTTCTTCAACTAGAATTTCAGCTATTGTTTTAAGAATATTGATATCACCAAGCTCACTACCGAAACAGATATTATTTACACATCCAAGGGAATTAAGTGTGGCTACTGACCCATAAGCGAAAAATTCAGCTGAGGAAATAGCATATACTGTGGGAATCTCAAGTAAAAGGTCAACTCCATTATCTAAAGCGAATTTAGCTCTCTCCCATTTGTCAATGATTGCAGGAACTCCTCTTTGAACAAAATTACCACTCATAACGCAAACAATAGCGTCGCTAGAAGTCTGTTCTTTTGATTTGTTAATGTGATATATATGACCGTTATGAAAGGGATTGTATTCAGTTATTATACCGGTAATATTCATAAATTTCTCTCCTGTATAAATATTTGTGTTTAAAAAAATAATATCATATAAGGATAAACTTCATCAAGTTGTTCTATATCAACAATTGATTTTAATATGCATTAGATAAAAAAACGCAAAATAAACAAAAATACAAAGAAATTCTCCATATTTTAATTTTAATCCTTGAAAAAGAAAACTTCTGGGTTTATATTAGTATAGAGTGATAATTGTGCAGGAGGGGAAATAACATGGAACTTATGAATGATATCTGGAAAAAAGCTCAAAGCGATATTAAAAAAATTGTTCTGCCAGAAGGTGACGAAGAGAGAACTTTAAAAGCAAGTGAAATAATTGCTGAAAAAGGTCTAGCACAAGTAGTTCTAGTAGGTGATTTAGAAACTATTAAGAAGAATGCAGAACAATTAGGAGTAAACCTTGAAAAGGTTGAAATTGTTGATCCTAAAACAGATGATAAAAGATCAGAATATGTAAATGCTTTTTATGAATTAAGAAAGCATAAAGGTGTAGATATTGAAAAAGCAGAAGCTATTCTAAATGATCCGTTATTTTATGCAAATATGATGTTGAAGATGGATGATGTTCAAGGATTGGTTGCTGGTGCAGTACATACAACTGGAGATACATTAAAGCCAGGGATGCAAATCATAAAAACAGCACCAGGAATAAACGTTGTATCTAGCTTTTTCATAATGAGCATTCCTAATTGTGAATATGGTAAAGATGGATTAATGCTATTTGCTGATTGTGCAGTTAATCCAAACCCAACAAAGGAGCAGTTAGCTTCCATCGCAATCAGTACAGCAGATAATGCTAAAGGATTGGCAGAAGTAGAGCCAAAGGTAGCGATGCTGTCTTTCTCAAGTATGGGAAGTGCTAGACATGAACTAGTTGATAAAGTAAATGAAGCAACAAAGATTGCAAAAGAAGCAAGACCTGATTTAGCTATAGATGGAGAACTGCAATTAGATGCAGCTATAGTTCCATCAGTTGCAGCACAAAAAGCTCCAAACAGCGATGTTGCAGGAAAAGCTAATGTTTTAGTTTTCCCAGATTTACAAGCTGGTAATATAGGTTATAAGCTTGTTCAAAGATTGGCAAATGCAGAAGCAGTTGGACCAATATGCCAAGGATTTGCAAAACCTATAAATGACCTCTCAAGAGGATGTAGTGTAGATGACATAGTTAATGTTGTTGCAGTAACGGCTGTTCAAGCTCAGAACTGTAATTAATTTAATATATTTTAGGAGGCAGAAATATGAAAATTTTAGTTGTAAACTGTGGTAGTTCATCACTTAAATATCAGTTAATTGATATGGCTAAAGATAATTCCTTAGCTCAAGGATTAGTAGAAAGAATAGGTATCGAAGGTTCTATATTAACTCAAAAGGTTAATGGAGAAAAGTACATAGTAGAACAACCAATGGAGAGTCATCAAGATGCAATAAAACTTGTATTAGAAGCTTTAGTTGAAGAAACTCATGGTGTTATTAAGAGCATGGATGAAATTTCAGCTGTTGGACATAGAGTTGTTCATGGAGGAGAGAATTACGCAGAATCTGTATTAATTGATGATGAAGTAATGAAGGCTTTAGAAGAGTGTGTTAAACTTGCACCACTTCACAATCCACCAAATATTACAGGAATTAATGCGTGTAAAGCATTAATGCCAAATACTCCAATGGTTGCAGTATTTGATACAGCATTCCACCAAAGTATGCCAGATAAAGCATACATGTATGCTCTTCCATATGAGTTATACGAGAAGCATGGAATAAGAAGATATGGTATGCATGGTACATCTCACAGATATGTATCTCAAAGAGTTGCAGAAGTTGTTGGAAAGCCAATTGAAGAATTAAAAATAGTAACTTGTCACTTAGGTAATGGAGCAAGTTGTGCAGCTATTCAAAATGGTAAATCTGTTGATACATCAATGGGATTCACTCCATTAGAAGGGTTAGTAATGGGAACAAGATGTGGTGATATAGATCCTGCTATAGTTCCATTTATTCAAAAAGCGGAAAATTTAACTGCTGCAGAAGTTGATACTCTTATGAATAAGAAATCAGGAGTATTTGGATTATCTGGTGTAAGCAGTGACTTTAGAGATATTGAAGGTGCAATAGAAAATGGAAATGATAGAGCTAGATTAGCTTTAGATGTTTTCCATTACAGAGTTAAGAAGTATATCGGTGCATACACTGCTGCTATGGGTGGAACTGATTTGATAGTATTTACTGCTGGTTTAGGTGAAAACTCTAAAGATAGTAGAGAAGCTGTTTGTGAAGGACTTGAATACTTAGGTGTTAAAATTGATAAAGAGAAGAATAACTTCAGAGGGGAAGAAAGACTTATTTCAACTGATGACTCTACAGTTAAGGTGTTTGTTATTCCTACTAATGAAGAATTAATGATTGCTAAAGATACAAAGGCTATCGTTGATGCTCTTTAATTATTAATTTAAGGTCTATTTAATTGCTAGGGAAACAGTGTTCGATTAAATCTGAGCACTGTTTTTATAAAATAGTCTTGACTTTTGATGGTATTATTTATATAATAAATTGTGCTTGTGCTATTACTAGCATTAATAATAGGAGATGACAGTATGTTATTTAACTTAAGTAAACTGTGTAATAAAAGTATTATGAAGCTTTCAGTTAATGAAAAAATTGATTTGAATAAGATTAATGCTTTTGATGAAGAAATTATCTTTAACTCGCCTGTTGATTTCAAAGGAACGTTTGTCAATAAAGATGAATACATAGAATTTAACGGGGAAGTCTCATGTAACTTGAAACTCATTTGTTCTAAATGTCTTGAGACATTTGATGAAACTTTTGAGGTGAAGATAGATGAAAAGTTTTCGCGATCTGAGCAAGAGGAATGTTTTGAACTTCCTTCGAATTGTGAAATAGACTTAGGTAGGATAATTGAAGAAAACATAGTTAGTTATTTACCTATTCAAAGAAGATGTAGTGAGAGTTGCAAAGGTCTTTGTCCCATTTGTGGAATGAATCTTAACCTTCATATATGTGATTGTAACCCAATTGTTGAAGAAGAAGAAGAAAAATTAGACCCAAGATTTACTAAACTGCAAGACTTTTTCAACAAAAATTAAACATAAAGATGATATTGTTAAGGAGGTGTAATTATGGCTCATCCAAAGAGAAAAACTTCTAAAGCAAGAAGAGATAGAAGAAGATCACAAAACTTTAAGTTAAGTATGCCAGGTATCGTGGAATGTCCACAATGCCACGAGGTAAAATTAGCTCACAGAGTTTGTAAGAGATGTGGACACTACAAAGGTAAAGAAGTAGTTTCTAACGATAATTAATAAGATTAAAGAAGAAAGTCTCTAAGGCTTTCTTTTATTTTATCTTATTTTAAGTCCATATATGATTTTCACTATAGACTATAAGCGGTCATTAATATATAATTAAGGCATATGAAAATAAATAACAATTCAAATATGCTACGAATATTATGAGGCAAACTGACTAGTTATTTATTTTGAAAATGTTTAAATTGAAAAAGTAATAATGAGAGGTATATAATATGAAAATTGTTGTTGACGGCATGGGTGGAGATAATTCACCATGTGAGATTGTCAAAGGATGTATCGACTTTCTTACAGAAAGCAAAAAAGAAGTACATATATATATCACAGGTCCTCAAAAGAAAATAGAGGAGGAACTTGAGAAGTATCAGAATAATAACAATATAACCATTGTGGATGCTTCTGAGGTTATTTCATGTAACGAACCTCCTGCCATGGCAATAAGAAAGAAGAAAGATTCTTCTATGGTTAAAGCACTAAGAATGGTCAGAGATGGTGAGGCTGATGCAATTATATCAGCTGGTAGTACAGGGGCTTTATTGACGGGAGCTACTTTGATTATTGGAAGAATTAAAGGAATAAAAAGAGCAGCATTAGCTCCACTTATGCCAGGAGAAAAGGGCCCATTTATGCTTATAGATTGTGGAGCAAATGTAGATTGTAAACCAGAAAATTTGGTACAGTTTGCATTGATGGGTAAAGCTTATTTTGAGAGTGTGATGAATATTAGTGATCCTAAGGTTGGGTTAGTTAATATTGGAAGCGAAGAAGAAAAAGGTAATGAGTTAACTAAAGAATCTTATAAGTTACTGAAAGAAGAAAATATAAATTTTTATGGTAACATTGAGCCTAGAGATATGGTTAGTGGAGATGTTCAGGTGATTGTAGCTGATGGGTTTGTTGGAAACACAATATTAAAGGCAATAGAAGGTGTATCCTCATTAATTTTTGGAAGATTGAAAGAAGGAATTTATTCTTCCTTCAAAACAAAAATTGGAGGTGCGTTATTAAAACCTGTGTTTAGCCAATTCAAAAAAGACTTTGATTATAGAGAATATGGAGGAACACCTTTTTTAGGTGTAAAAGGTGTGTGTATCAAAGCACATGGAAGTTCTGATGCAAAAGCTATTAAAAATGCTATTAAACAATCAGTATTATTCTACGATAAGAAAGTTATTGATAAGATTAAAACAGAATTTGAAAAATAGATATCCAATGTTTATCAGAAATATTTAAATTTAAAGAATAATTTAATAATATATTATGGAGGGATTATTATGGTATTTGAAAAGATTAAAGGAATTATCGCAGATCGTTTAGGAATCGATGAAAATGAAATTAAACTAGAATCTAATTTTGTAAATGATTTAGGAGCAGATTCTCTTGATGTTGTAGAGCTGGTTATGGCACTGGAAGAAGAGTTTGAGGTTGAAATAGCAGATGAAGATGCTGAAAAAGTGGGCACTGTAAATGACGTAGTAAAGTACGTATCAAGCAAAATAGAAGAATAAAAAGTCCCGCTTTGCGGGATTTGTGTTTATTGATAAAGTTACAATATATTGTTATTGCTTTGTTTTTGTCTTTAGAATGTCAGACTTTAATAATACATAGTAGTTAGGAGAATAATAATGATTCATAAAAAAAAGGTGATAAGTGAGCTAGAAAAAAAACTGGGAATAAGTTTTAATAATAAAGAATTGATATTAACTGGTTTGACACATAGTTCATATGCTAATTTAAAAAAAGAAGTAGAATATAATGAGAGAATGGAGTATCTAGGGGATGCTGTATTAGAGTTAATTATATCTGAATATTTATTTATGAGATGTGAGGATAAATCAGAAGGGGATTTAACTAAAACTAGAGCTTTGATTGTTTGTGAAAATTCACTATTTGAAATAGCTAATGGATGGGATTTAGGAAAGTATATTCTTATGAGTAAGGGTGAAGAGAGTACAGGGGGAAGAAAGAGATCCTCTATTTTATCAAATTGTGTTGAGGCAATAATTGCAGCAGTATACCTTGATAAAGGAATAGAATTCACTAAAGAGTTTGTTCTAAAGAGCTTTGATGATATAATTAATAAAGCCATAGAAAATAAAATAGTTTTAGATTATAAAACAAAACTACAAGAAATACTACAACAAAATGGTGTGATTGATATTTCCTACGAGTTAGCTAAGTTAGAAGGACCTCCTCATAGACCTAAATTTTTCATTGATCTAAAGGTTGAGAATGTAATCAAAAGTAACGGGGAAGGGTATACAAAAAAAGAAGCAGAACAAAATGCTGCAAAGGCATATGTGCAACTAATGGAGGAGCTTAATGAGTAAAAGCTATTATATAATTCCTGTATTTGTGCCACATGAGGGGTGCCCGCATGATTGTGCTTTTTGTAATCAACACTCTATTACAGGGAAGCATGAAGAAATTTCAACAACAGAGATTAGAAATATGATTGATGAATATATTGAAAGTATAAATAAGAAAAAAGATAAAGAGGCTATAGTGGAAATATCCTTTTTTGGTGGAACATTTACTGGGATTGATATTAAAAAACAGAAAATGTTGCTAAGTATTGCAAAAGAGTATAAATCAAAGGGAAAAATAAAATTCATACGTCTTTCAACACGTCCAGATTATATAAATGATGAAATCTTAAAAAATCTAAAAGAGTATGAAGTGGATATTATTGAATTAGGGGCGCAGTCATTTGATAATAAGGTATTAAAAGCAGCAAATAGAGGTCATACAGCTGAAGATATTGAAAAGGCTAGCCAATTGATAAAAGAATACGGATTTACTCTTGGAATTCAATTGATGTTAGGGTTACCAAAAGCTGATTTTGAAAGTGATTTTTATTCTGCAAAAAAAGCGGTTGATGTAAAACCGGACTTTACAAGATTGTATCCATCATTGGTTATAAAGAATACAGAGATGGAGTCAATGTATGAATTAGGAGAATATACTCCGTATACTATTGAAGAATGTATTGAAATAACTAAAAGAATTTTTGCGTTTTTTGAGGTGAATGATATCAAGGTAATACGAATTGGGCTGCAACCAACCAAAGAAATATCATCTGGTTCTGAATTGGTAAGTGGGCCTTATCATCCTGCAATTAGAGAGTTGATTGAAGGATCTCTAATAAATGATATGATTTCAAGAAGTATCATTGACCTGAAAGAAGATGTGGATTTAATTATTAACCATAAAGATTTGTCTAAATTGTATTGTTGGAAAAAAAAGTTTTTCAATAAGTTATTGCTCGATTTTAATGGAAATATAAAAGTTGAAACTAGCAAAGAGATTAATCGAAATCAATTTGTTGTGAAATATGGAAAAAAATATATTAAATTAGAATTAAGAGATTATTTAAATGAATTTATAAAAAAAGTAATGGGGGATGAGTTTAATGAAAAGAAAAAGTAAACAGAAGGTAATTAGATATACATTAATCGGAATTACATCAATATTTGTTTTAGGAACTGTACTTTCGATTATCGTACCATTATTATAATATTGATGTGGGTGAAATTTTATGTTTTTAAAATCAATTGAAGTAAGAGGATTCAAATCATTTGCAGACAAGACAGAATTAGAATTTACAAAAGGTGTTACTGCAGTTATTGGACCCAATGGAAGTGGGAAAAGTAATATTTCAGATGCGGTAAGATGGGTTCTAGGAGAACAAAGTGTAAAAAGTTTAAGAGGGGCAAAGATGCAGGATGTTATTTTTGCTGGAACTCAGTTCAGAAAACCTGTTGGGCTAGCACAAGTATCTTTAATACTAGATAACTCTGATAATAAACTACAGATAGATTATTCACAGGTTAAAATTACTAGAAGATTATACAGATCTGGTGAAAGTGAATATTTGATAAATAACACAAAATGTAGACTTAAAGACGTACAAGAATTATTTATGGATACTGGAATAGGTAAAGAAGGGTACTCCATTATTGGGCAAGGTAAAATAGATGCAATTCTTAGTGGCCATAATGAAGATAGAAGACAGCTACTTGAAGAAGCTGCTGGGATTGTTAAATACAAAACAAGAAAAAAAGAAGCAGAAAGAAGATTGAATAATACTGAAGAAAATCTTGTAAGGATTAATGATTTATTGTCTACTTATGAGGAACGTGTTGAACCACTGAGGATAGATAAAGAAAAAGCAGAAGAGTTCATTGAATTAAGTTCAGAATTGAAGACAAGGGAAGTTAATATTATCTTAGCAACTCTTGAAAAGAATGAAAATAGTTGTAAGGAAAATGAAGGATTATTAACTCAAATTAATGAAGAACTTATTAATTCAAAAAAAGTATTGGAAAACTCTCGAAATGAGTTGACTTCATGGACGGAAGCACTTGAACAATTTGAAACAGAATATGCAAGTGAAAGACAAAAATATTATTCTCAGAAAAATTTGAATGAAAAGTTGAATGGTGAAATTAATCTTTTAGAAGAAAGAATTAAAAATGCAGATCAAGTAATAGAAAAAGAAGAAAAAGAAATAATTTCTCTTAATGAAAAATTCAATATGATAACTAATGAAAAGAATATTCAAATAGGTGATTTGAGCGAATTGAATCTAACAAAAGAGAAAATTGAGGAAAATAAAATATATTTTGATAAGAAGATACTGGAATTAGCTTCTAAGATAGAGTTATCAGGTAAGAAGATTATTAGAATAACTCAAGAAGTTGAAAAGGTTAAAGAAGAATTATTTAGTAAGAAAAATACCTATTTCATAATTGAAAAAGAACTTAAAGATTTTAGTGATAAGAAACTTGAAATTACGCAGAAAATATCTAACTTCGATATGTCTTTAAAAATAAAAGAGAAGACTAAATTGGAACTTATTAATAAAACTGAAGCTATTGATAATGAAATTGAAGATTGGAAGAATAATATTGAAGAGAATAATAAGAGGCTCTTGTGTGAGAAAAAAGAAAAAGTAAAAATTGAAAAAAATATCGATGTATTAAATAGAGAATTTAATGCTTGTGAGGCAAAAAAGAATGTATTGAATAATCTTGAGCAACAATATGAAGGATATAATAAATCTGTCCAAAGATTGATGCGAGAGGTTCATAAATTTATACCAGAATATAAAGATAAGTGTTGGGTGCTAGGTGAAATATTAAAAACTCCTAAAAATTATGAACTTGCAATTGAAATTGCTCTTGGAGGGGCCATTTCTAATGTTATAACTGAGAATGAAATAATTGCAAAACGATTAATTAACACTTTAAAGAATAAGAAACTTGGGAGAGCCACATTCTTACCTATTGATATTGTTAAAGGTAAAAGAGTAAATATTGTTAATAATATTAAAGGGATGCAAGGATATATTGGTATTGCTAGTGACTTAGTATCTTATGATAAGAAGTATACTAATGCAATTGAGTATACTCTTGGGAGAACTGTAATAGCTGATAACATGGATAACGGATTGGCTATTGGGAAAAAAGGTGGACTTGGGTTTAGAATAGTTACGCTTGATGGAGAAGTTATAAATCCAGGGGGATCTTTAACTGGTGGAAGTATATATAATAAAAATAATTCTATCATCGGTAGAAAAAGAGAAATTGAAGAGTTAAATGTTCAAAGTGAAGAACTTATAAAAAAAATCGAGGCTTTGAAGTTTAGTCGTGGAAGTTTTGAAAAGAATATTGAAGCATTAGATGAGAATAATCTTAATATTAAAGATAGGATTCATAGCGAAGAGTTAGAAAGAGTTAAAATTAGAACTAGAATTAAAGGAATTGAAGAAGAAAAAGTTAATCTTATTAAAGAAGTCTCACAGGGCAAAGAATCTTTAAATGTGATTATTAATGAAATAGTTAGTCGTAAAGATGAATTATCAAGCTTTGAAGAAAAAAATAGTGGATTAACAAAAATGCTTGAAATAAGCGAAAGAAACATTGAAGAATTAAAAAATGATAAGACACTAATGGAAGAAGAAAAAAGTAAAGCTGACAAGGAACTAACGGAAATAAGGATTACTGAAGCTGAAACTGTTCAAAAGATAACAAATAAAACAAGTGAAATTAATAGGATTAATATTGAACTTAATTCAATAAATGAGAGAAAGCATGACTTAGAAAAAGAAGTGCAAAAATCATATATGGATAAAGCAATTAGTTCTAAAAAAATCACTGAAGATAAAGAAAATGTTAAAAATATAGAAGAATATTTAGTTAAAGCTGATGAATCATTTAAAGAAAACGAAGATAAAAAAATTAAGATTAAAGAATATATTAAGAAATACTCTGAAGAGTTAATGAGCGAAGAGAAGAATGCAGAACTAATAAATAGAAATCTTAATAAAATTGAAATTAATAAAGCAAAGTTAGAGAGTGAAAGAGATAATGTTTTCCAAAGATTAAATGAAGATTTTGATTTGACTTTAGCTGAAGCAAAAGATTTTAGAAATGAAGATATTGATATTTCTGTAGCAACAAAAGAAATTAAAGTACTAAAAGAAAAAATATCTAGATTAGGTACAGTGAATCTTGGTGCTATTGAAGAATATAAAGAGGTTAAAGAAAAATTTGAATTTATGAGCACTCAGAGAGCTGACTTAATAGACTCAAAAGATGAGTTATTGAAGTTAATAGATGAAATGACAGATGAAATGAGAACGCTTTTTAAAGAAAATTTTGAAATAATGAGAAAAAACTTTGACGTAACATTCAAGGAACTATTTAAAGGTGGAAGTGCAGATTTAATACTTAGTGAAGGGGATGAACTGCAGGCAAACATTGAAATTAATGTTCAACCACCAGGGAAAAAGCTTCAAAATATATCTTTAATGTCAGGTGGAGAAAAAGTATTATCTGCTATTGCACTGTTGTTTGCTATTCTTAAAATGAAGCCAACTCCATTTTGTATTCTAGATGAAATAGAAGCTGCGTTGGATGACGCTAATGTTTTTAGGTATGCAGAGTTTTTAAAAAAATTCTCTGAAAACATTCAATTTATTGTTATTACTCATAGAAAAGGAACTATGCATATGAGTGACGTGATTTATGGGGTTACAATGGAAGAGAAGGGTGTTTCAAAAATACTGTCAATGGATTTAAATAATAATGCAATTCAGGTATAGAGGATCCAGTACGAAAATTAATTTATACATACACTTTAAACCTATGTATAAATTAATATTTGAGTTGGAATCTCAGTATAGTTTGGAGGAAAAATATGTTTGGAAAATTATTTGGTAAACTTAAAAGTGGTTTAGAAAAAACAAGGGATTCTATTACTGATAAGGTTAATGAGGTATTAAAAATTGCCGTGACAATTGATGATGATCTTTACGAAGAACTTGAAGAAATCTTGGTTATGGCGGATATTGGTTTTGATACTACTGTAGATATCATTGATAGACTGAAAAAGAAAATTAAAGAAGAGAAGGTTAATGAACCTTCAGAAGTAAAACCCTGTTTAAGAAGAGTTATTATAGAGATGCTTGAAGAAGATACAGTGGAAATTGAAGAGGAATTTCCGAAGGTACTTTTAATTATTGGTATTAATGGTGCTGGGAAAACTACTTCAATTGGAAAGATTGCAAGTAGATATAAAGAAAGTGGAAAAAAAGTTCTTCTAGCAGCGGGAGATACATTTAGAGCAGCTGCAATTGATCAATTAGAAGTATGGGCAAACAGAGCAGAAGTAGATTTAGTTAAACATAAAGAAGGGGCAGATCCTGGTGCGGTTATATTTGACGCTATTTCTGCTGGGAAATCAAGAGGCTCTGATATATTAATATGTGATACAGCTGGAAGGTTGCATAATAAAAAGAATCTTATGAAGGAATTAGCTAAGATTAACAAAATTGTTGAAAGTGAATTTATTGGAGCGCAAAAAGAAACATATCTTGTGTTAGATGCAACAACAGGTCAAAATGCCGTTTCGCAGGCAAAAGAATTTATGGAAACTAGCAAAATTGATGGTATAATACTTACGAAGTTAGATGGTACTGCCAAAGGTGGTATAGTTATATCAATAAAAAATACTTTGAATATTCCTGTAAAGTATATTGGAGTTGGAGAAGGGATAGAAGATTTACAAGAATTTGATGCATCAGAATTTGTTAACGCACTTTTTGATTAAAAAAATAAGGTGTTAAGTAAAAATACTTGACAGCAACATTTTAATCTGTTATTATTAATATCGTTGTCAGGTTATTAAGTGTGGTGATAATTATGGATAAGAGATTTGAGATTTCGTTTCTGTTGGATTGCTATGGTGCTTTATTAACAGAAAACCAAAAGAATGTGATAGAATTGTATTATAATGCTGATTTATCATTAGCGGAAATTGCAGAAAACACAGGGAAAAGTCGTCAAGCAGTTCATGATCTAATAAAGAGAAGTGAAAAAATCTTATATGATTATGAATCTAAATTATCTCATCTTAATAAAAAGTTATCGATGGACAAATTGACTGTTAAAGTAATTGATAGTATAGAGAATGTTACTAGTGATGATGAGATTAACAGAGAAAAGTTGCTGGATTGTTTGAATGATGTGTTGAAATTCTTAAATGAAATTTATTAGGAGGTTCCTATATGGCATTTGAAGGATTAGCGTCAAAATTACAAGAAGCTATGAAAAAGCTTAAGGGTAAAGGAAAATTAACTGAAAAAGATATAAAAATGGCCATGAGGGAAGTTAAACTAGCGCTTTTGGAAGCGGATGTTAATTTCAAAGTGGTAAAAAACTTTGTTAAGACTGTTGGCGAAAAATGCACCGGAAGTGAAGTAATGGAAAGTCTGACACCTGGGCAACAGGTAGTCAAGATTGTTAATGATGAACTTTCTTCTTTAATGGGTGATGAGAGTAAAGAAATTAATTTGAAAGCAAATGGCATTTCAGTTATAATGCTAGTAGGTTTGCAGGGTGCAGGTAAAACAACAATGGGCGGTAAGCTCGCTACGCATCTTAGAAAGAATAATAAAAGACCTTTACTTGTTGCTTGTGATATATATAGACCAGCTGCGATTAAACAATTGCAAGTTGTAGGGAAATCTATAGATGTTCCTGTATTTAGTATGGGTGATAAAGTGAATCCTGTAGATATCGCAAAAGCAGGAATAGAACATGCAAAAGCAAATGACAATAATGTTGTTATTATAGATACAGCTGGAAGACTTCATATTGATGAAGAATTAATGCAAGAGCTTAAGGATGTAAAAGAATGTGTGGAGCCAGATGAAATTTTACTTGTTGTAGATTCTATGACTGGGCAAGATGCAGTAAATGTAGCTACTACATTTGATGAGTTATTAAACATTGATGGTGTTGTACTTACAAAACTTGATGGTGATACTCGTGGAGGAGCTGCATTATCAATCAAAGCAATGACTGGAAAACCAATTAAGTTTGCAGGAATAGGAGAAAAACTTAATGACTTAGAGGTGTTCCATCCAGATAGAATGGCTTCAAGAATTCTAGGAATGGGAGATGTATTGTCTCTTATTGAAAAAGCACAAAGTGCAATTGATGAGAAAGAAGCAGAGGAATTATCTAACAGAATGATGAATGAAGAATTCAATTTTGAGGATTACCTTTCTGCCATGAAACAGATGAAAAAATTAGGACCTTTAGGGAAAATCATGGAAATGGTTCCTGGTGCTAATAAATCAATGATGGGTGATTTAGATATGGAAGCTTCTGAAAAAGAAATGAATCGAGTTGAGGCAATGATTAATTCAATGACTGTTGCTGAAAGAAGAAATCCAAGTCTTATTAAGAACTCATCATCGAGAAAAAAGAGAATTGCAAGAGGTTCAGGTGTAAATGTCGCTGCAATTAACAAACTGCTAAAAGGATACGAACAATCAAAGAAAATGATGAAGCAGTTTAAAGGAATGAGCAAAGGTGTTGGAAAGAAAGCGTCAAAAGGTTTATTTGGGAAATTCCCATTTTAATATAAACAAATGAAGAATTTAAGGAGGTGAATATAATGGCGGTTAAAATCAGACTAAAAAGAATAGGTGCTAAGAAAGCTCCTTTCTATAGAGTAGTAGTTGCAGATTCAAGAGCTCCTAGAGATGGAAGAAACATCGAAGAGATCGGGTACTATAACCCACTAACAGAACCTAAAACTATCAAAATTGATGAAGAAAAAGCAGCTAAGTGGTTAAGCAATGGTGCACAACCAACAGAAACTGTTAAGAAATTATTTAACATAGTAGGAATCAACAAATAGTATATAATGTTGAATGGAGGCGTATCTCGATGAAAGAATTGCTAGAGGTAATAGCCAAATCTCTTGTAGATAATCCAGAGATGGTTCAAGTTAATGAAATTTCTGGTGAACAATCCATAATTCTTGAGTTAAAAGTTGCTCAAGATGATATGGGTAAAGTAATAGGTAAGCAAGGAAGAATAGCTAAGGCTATTAGAACTGTTGTTAAAGCTTGCGCTATCAAAGAGAATAAGAGAGTAGTAGTTGAAATAATTTAAGAGTTAGGGTTTCCTAACTCTTATTTTGTATAAATAAGTATATAATTTGCAAATAATATTGTACATATACAATTTAAGTACATTAACGTATATAAATATATATTTTTATATTAAAATTTAAACAAGGTTGAGGTGTGGTATGAAGAATGAAACTTTAGTAATTGGTATGATAACGAAAGCTCATGGTATTAGAGGTGAGGTGAAGGTAATGCCACTTACTGACGATCTTAAGAGATTCAAAAAGCTTAAGACTGTTTTAATTGACGGTAAAGAAGTTGTAGTTGAAGGTGTGAAGCTTCAAAGTACTAAAGCTATTTTGAAACTAGAAGGTTTCAACAAAATTGAAGACACTGTAGTACTTAGAGATAAGTATATTTCTGTTAATAGAGAAGAGGCTGTGCAACTTGAAGAAGGTGAATATTATGTAGCTGACCTAATTGGGTGTATGGTATTTGATGAAAATGGTCTTCAGTTAGGGCAAATATATGATGTAATAAGTACGGGAAGTAATGATGTTTATTGGGTTAAAGATGACAAAAAGAAAGATGTTTTAATTCCAGTATTAAAAGAAATTGTATTGAGTGTTGATATTGCTTCAGAAAAGATAATTATAAAGCCTATTAAAGAGTGGATGGATGAATGAAGATAGATATTTTAACACTTTTTCCCGAGATGTTTGAAGTTTTTAATCATAGCATCATGAAAAGGGCGCAGGAAAGTGGACGCTTGGAATTAAGTATTGTAAATATTAGAGATTACTCAGTAAATAAACATAGAAAAGCAGATGATTATCCTTATGGCGGAGGTGCCGGAATGGTTATGACTCCGCAGCCTATTGTTGACTGCATAAAGAACGTAAAAGAGAATAATAAAGGTAAAGTTATATTTTTAGGACCTAGAGGGGAAAGATTTAATCATGAGAAAGCTCAAGAACTTTCTCATGAAGAATCTTTGATATTCCTATGTGGTCACTATGAGGGTATAGATGAGAGAACAAGAAAATATATAGATGAAGAAATTTCATTAGGTGACTTTATACTTACTGGAGGCGAAATGGCATGCCTACCAATTGTTGATAGTATAAGTAGATTAATTCCAGGAGTGCTAGGTAGTGAAGAAAGCTTTATGGATGAATCTTTTTACAATGGGTTATTGGAATACCCACAATACACTAGGCCGGCTGATTTTGAAGGTGATAAGGTTCCAGAGGTTTTATTATCAGGTCATCATGATAATATAAAGAAGTGGCGAAAAATAAAATCTTTAGAAATAACCAAAAGATATAGAAAAGATCTTTATGATGAGTATATTTTGACTAAAGATGATATAAAATTGTTGAAAAATAAGAAAAAATACTTGAAAGATTAAATTTTATATGTTAATATAATACTTGTGCGATTTCAGGCGGTCCTCTGATAGAAATTCTGTTATAGAACGTCTAAATTTAAGAAGGAGGTTGTACAAATGCAAGATATAATAAGAGCTATTGAAAAAGAACAAATTAGAACTGATTTACCTGAGTTTCACGTTGGTGATACAATAAAAGTTCACGTAAGAATTACTGAAGGTAAAAAAGAAAGAATTCAAGTTTTTGAAGGTACTGTAATTAAGAGACAAAACGGTGGAATTAGAGAAACTTTCACAGTAAGAAGAGTTGCTTATGGTACTGGAGTAGAGAGAACTTTCCCAGTTAACACACCTTTCATCGATAAGATTGATGTTGTAAGATTAGGTAAAGTAAGAAGAGCTAAGTTATTCTACTTAAGAGAAAGAGTAGGTAAAGCTGCTAAAGTTAAAGAGAAAATTGTAAGAAGATAATTTAAGAGGGGCTTTAGGCCCCTTTTTTTATTGTTTAGAAATTATAAGATATTGGTTGAAATTAGCACATTTAAACCTTGTATATCAAAATTATTGATGTTTGTATAAAACTGTGTTAGTATAATTCCTAACAATAAATAATAAAAGGGCACACTAAAAAAGAAGTGGAGAGTTGAAAAGAAATGACATTTCACCATTCTCAACTTCTTTAAAAATGTTTTTAATTTTTTATATCAAAATATACACTTTTATAAGGAGTGAAGAAATTATGCATGGAATAGAAAGCGTTAATACAATAGATAATATTAACTGGTATCCTGGGCATATGGCAAAAACCAAAAGAAAGATTAAAGAAGAACTAAAACTTGTAGATATTGTTATTGAGATTAGGGATGCAAGAATTGTTGAAGCTAGTAAGAATCCTGAAATTGATAAAATCTGCAAAGGTAAGCCAAGGGTAATACTATTAAATAAATACGACCTAGCGGAAGATAAAATAACCAATCAATGGGTAGAAAAATTAAAAGAAAATGATGTTGAGGTTGTATTAACAAATTGCGTTAAAGGATATGGCATGAATGATATAAAAAGAGCCATAGATAAATTAATGAAAGATAAAAGAGAGAGAATGGAGAAAAAAGGTGTATTAAACTTTGTTACAAGAGCAATGGTTGTAGGTATACCAAATGTAGGTAAGTCTTCATTCATTAATAGAATGGCTAATGGAAAAAGAGCTAAGACTGGAGATAAACCAGGGGTAACTAGATCAAATCAATGGATAAAGACAACTTTAGGTATTGAGTTATTAGATACTCCGGGGGTGTTGTGGCCAAAGTTCAAAGATGAAATAGTTGGGCAAAATCTTGCCTTTACAGGGGCAATTAAAGATGAAATTCTAAATATCGAAGATTTAACATATAAATTGTTAGAAAGACTTGTTGTAGAATATCCAGAGAATCTTAAGGAAAGATATAAATTAGATTACGTATCAGATGATCCTTTGGAAACAATGGAAGATATAGCAAGAAGAAGAGGTTGTCTTCTTAAAAAGAATGAGATTAATTACCATAGAGTATCAGTTATATTATTAGATGAATTTAGGGGAGGGAAAATTGGCAAAATCTCTATTGAGAAGCCATAAATATATGATTAAAGACATAGGGGCTCTAAAAGTTAAAGAAATAAAAGATGTTGTAACAAAAGAAATAGACCATATGTATGTATCTAAAGATATAGTTAACGTAGAAAAATTAATTTCAATTTTATCTGAAGATGGGCGAAGTGCGGTAAAAGCTTTAAAAGTAAAGTGTGATAAAGAAATCACTAAACTGCAGAATGAGATTGAAAGAGTAAAAAAACTCTATGAATTTGATATAAATCATAATAATGGGTTGATTATCGCTGGTGTTGATGAAGTTGGTAGGGGGCCATTAGCAGGACCTATAGTTGGAGCAGCTGTGGTTTTGGATTACAGTTCGTTGAAAGCAAATGACTTGATATTAGGAATAAATGACTCTAAGAAGATTAAAGAGAGTGAAAGAGAAAGGTTATTTGATCAGATAATAAAAGAATGTGTTGATTATAAGATAGTAGGAATTGATAATCTGACTATTGATAATAATGGAATTTCTTGGTGTAATAATGAAATATTTAAGAATGCAATTCTGGGGCTAAATGTTAAGCCGGAAAAAGTTTTATGTGATGGGTATTGTATTAAGAATTTTAACGTAGAGAATGAAGCAGTAATTAAAGGTGATACCAAGAGTGCAGCTATTGCTTGTGCATCTATTATAGCAAAAGTTTATAGAGATAGAATGATGAAAGAGTATTCAGAAAAGTATCCAGAATATGATTTTCATAATAATGTTGGGTATGGAACTCAGAAACATATTGAGGCATTAAGAGAACATGGGTATACAGATATACACAGAAAGTCATTCATAAAAAATCTTCTTAATTTATAGATTAAGGCACATGAAAATAAATAACAAGTCAAAGATGCGACGGATATTTTGTGATATGCGAAGAGTTGGGTTCTGCTGATAGTTGCGCTATCAGTGGGTTCCAAGGATGAAGTAGATCACAAAATAGACTAGCATACTGACTAGTTATTTATTTGAATGTTCCTAAGATATTATAATACAGTGTAATGTTAATATTTTTTTAATAAAGGACTCCTATTTTGGGAGTTTTTTATTTTTATGCGATTTGATAATCGAAATCCATAGGGTGCCAGTCCCGAACATTGAAGTTTTGATGTAGCTGTTATCCAAGGTGAGGAATTCTTTTATTTAATTTAATAAAAAATTAACAATTTCACCCTACCAAGTTATATCTTTAATGTGATCTATAGAAGAATTAGTACCATTATTAACAACTTTTATTAAATCAATACGAGCATTTTCATTTGGAAAAAATTTTTTAAGATATACAAAAGCAGAGCGCTTGATTCTATTCAATTGATATTTTGTAACAGGAGGATAGGTATCAAAATTATCAATAAACTTACTTTTTACTTCTATAAAACATATACACTCATTCAATTTATCCTTAGCAATAATATCAATCTCACCTAGATTGTGTCTATAATTAGTCTCTATTATTGTGTAATTGTTCGATTTAAGATATGAACTAACAATATTCTCATTCATACTCCCGAAAGTTTTTTTATAAGATTTCATTTTAAGTTCCCTTCTTCTCTGTTCTCTGTTATTTGTTTATATTAAGAGTATTGACAAAACCAAATTATAAAAACATATGTTTCAAAAAACGATTATAAAAATAAACTTATTGTCAATAATTATGATTGAAATCATAATTAGGCATATGAAAATAAATAACAAGTCAAAGAGGTGGTGGATATTTAGCTTCAGACGATGAGTTATGTTCACTGATAGCTGCTCTATCAGTGGTTTCTGAGGAAGGAGTATACACTATAGACCTATGAATAGTCATTTATCCAAATGTGCCTTAGGAGGAATTATATGGCATTAAGTGTGAAAAGTGTTTGTATTGAGGGAATTGGTGGTCAGCGAATTCAGGTAGAAGTAGAAGTATCAAAAGGACTTACAGCCTTTAACATTGTTGGACTTGGAAGTACTGAGGTTAAAGAAGCAAAAGATAGAGTTAGGGCAGCAATTGAAAATTCAAATTTAAAATTCCCATCAGGGCGCATTACTGTGAACTTAGCGCCAGCTGATGTGAGAAAAGAAGGGACGTTATTTGATTTGCCAATTGCAATAGCATTATTATGTATAGAATATGGTATCTCCATTGAAGGGCTTGAGAGTAATATTATATTTGGAGAACTATCATTAAATGGAAATTTACGGAGTATTAAAGGCGCATTCACCTTGATTAAGAGTTTGAGTGAAATTGGTGAGAAGAAATTTATAATACCACATGGAAATTTGAAAGAATGTTTAACAATTGAGGGAATTGAGATATATCCTTTTAGTTGTTTAAGAGAGGTTTTCATGTATGTTAAATATAGGGATATGAAAGGGATTGAGTGTTGCAGACCTACATATAGTACTAATATGGAATATGAAGTAGATATGTGTGAGGTTATAGGAAATGAATATGGTAAAAGAGCACTAGAAGTTGCAGCAGCAGGTAAACATAACATACTGATATTAGGTCCGCCCGGGTGTGGGAAAAGCATGATGGCGAGTAGGTTTTATACCATATTACCAAATCTTACTTATGAAGAAAGCTTGGAAGTGACTAGCATCTACTCAGCGGTAGGAAAGACGTCTAATGAAGGATTAATAAAAAGACGGCCTTTTAGAGCACCTCATAATAGCATAACAAAGTTAGGGCTTATAGGCGGAGGGAGAAATTTATCACCAGGAGAAATAACATTAGCACATAAGGGTGTTTTGTTTATTGATGAATTTTTAGAACTTGAAAGAGCTAAAATAGAAACATTAAGACAACCTATTGAAGATAAGAAGGTTCAGATTAATAAAAATTTAAAATATATAGAATATCCCTGTGACTTTATTTTTATCGCTACATCTAACTTATGTCCATGTGGTTATTTCGGTGATGATAAAAATGAATGCAAATGCACATTAACACAGATCAATAGATACAGATCAAAATTATCAGGACCTATAATGGATCGATTCGATATAATAATTTTTTTAAGTAATAAACTGAAAGAAGTTCAAGAAAATTCAGTGAAAGGAGAAACTTCAAGTGCCATAATGAAAAGAGTTAAAAGGGCTTGGACAGTTCAAAATAAGCGATATAAAAATACAGAATTCAACAGTAGTGCATCATTGAAAGTATTAAAAGAATATGATGTGGTTTCTGATGAAATAATAGAATACTTATGTGATGTGTGCAAAAAATTAAGAATTACTAATAGAGGATTTATTAAAATTTTGAAAGTAGCTAGAACTATTGCTGATTTAGAAGGAAGTAAAGAAATAGGAGATAGTCATATATCAGAGGCAATCAGTTATAGGCAAGGTATTAACAGTATAATGTGGTGAGGTGAAAAGAATGGAAAAATTGTTTTTTCATACATGGTTAAGTATGACTGGATTAAATCATAGTATAAAGAAAGAAATATTAAATGATACTCTTAAAGAAGAAAATTTTAATAAAATGACTTTGAATGATTGTAAAAGGATAATCAAATACTTTGAATTAAAATACCCATGCAAGAAAAAGAATGATTTTAAGACAATAGAGGAAATATATATAAAATCTCTAAAAATGAATGTTTCTTCAATGGATGTTCATGATAGGAACTATCCAAAATTGTTGAAGGAAATTTATGATCCACCAAATGTTTTATTTTATCAAGGGAGAATAGAATCAATAAATGATAAAGAGAATCTTTCAATTGTAGGCTCAAGAAAGTGCACCCACTACGGTGAAGAAGTAATAAAAGGAATAGTGAAGTATTTAAGAGAATATAATGTAAATACTATAAGTGGAGGAGCCTTGGGTATAGATTCTTTATGTCATTATTATTCTATAAAAAATAAATTGGCTACATTTGCTGTATTGGGAAGTGGATTGGATGTCTTATATCCATATACAAATAAACGTATGTTTGAAAATATTATTCAAAATGGTGGAGCTTTGATAAGTGAATTTGTTTTAGGTACAAAGCCAATGAGATATAATTTTCCAAAAAGAAATAGAGTTATCAGTGGGATAAGTAGATTGCTTTTAATTGTTGAAGCAGGATACAAAAGTGGAAGTTTAATTACCATGGGGCAGGCATTAGAACAAGGAAGAGATGTTATGGCAGTTCCAGGAAATGTTTTTTCGGAGAGTTCTAAAGGGTGTAATAAAATAATAAGTGAGGGGGCATATGTATATAATGATATAACAGATATAACAGATATATTGAAAATAGATAAAAAAAAGTGTATTATAGACAAAGATGAGGATGAAAAAAAATCCAGTTGTTCTAAGATTTTTTCAATTTTATCTGATATACCTATGCACTTTGATGAAATAAATAAAATTACTGAGATTGACATAAGGGTACTTTATAGTTTATTATTTGAAATGCAGATAAATGATTTAATAAGCTGCATAAATGGAAATTTTTATGTTAGAAAATATGAGGTTAAATAACTAATATTTTTTTGACAATAATTTAGACGTTTGAAATTATGAAAGTTTTCATGAATTAACTATTGCAAAATTTAGGAGAAACTTAGAGAAAATAATATATAGAAATCGGAGGGGTTATGATGGGACAAAAACTAGTTATAGTTGAGTCACCAGCAAAAGCTAAAACTATTAAGAAATATTTAGGAAAGAATTTTGTAGTTGAAGCAACAATGGGGCACGTTAGGGATTTGCCAAAGAGTCAGTTGGGTGTTGATATAGAAAATGATTTTGAACCAAAATACATAACCATAAGAGGAAAAGGTGATGTGTTAAGCACTTTAAGAAAAGCAGCTAAGAAAAGTGATAAAGTCTATCTGGCTACCGACCCTGATAGAGAAGGTGAAGCTATTTCTTGGCATTTAGCTAAGGCTCTTAAAATTGACGAAAATGAAAAAATAAGAATAGAATTTAACGAGGTTACAAAAACAGCAGTTAAAAATGCAATTAAAAATCCTAGAGAAATAAGAGAAAATGTAGTTAATGCACAACAAGCTAGAAGAATATTAGATAGACTTGTTGGATATGAGATAAGTCCAATACTTTGGAGAAAAATCAAGTGGGGACTAAGTGCTGGTAGAGTACAATCGGCAGCTTTGAAAATCATATGTGATAGAGACGAAGAAATCAAGGCATTCGAACCTAAAGAATATTGGACAATCGAAGGTGCGGTTTACAAAGATAAAAAGAAGGATAGTTTTCAAATAAAATTAGCCCAGAAAAATGGAAAGAAAATTGAATTAAATGATGAAAAGGAAACAAATGAAGTTTTAAAAAATCTTAATGAAGGAAAATATATCATTGATGAAATAAAAACTTCAAAAAAAGAAAAAGCACCAGCTGCTCCATTTACAACAAGTTCATTACAACAAGAAGCCTACAGAAAATTAGGGTATAGTACTAAAAGAACAATGTCAAATGCTCAAAAACTATATGAAGGAATAGATATAAAGGGATTTGGAACTGTTGGATTGATAACTTATATGAGAACAGATTCTGTGAGAATTTCAAATGAAGCTCAGGACGCTGCATTAGAATTCATCAAAGAAAACTTGGGTGATGAATACATTCCACAAGAGAAAAGAATATATAAGACTAAAAAAAATACACAAGATGCACACGAAGCAATAAGAGCGAGTAATGTTCAGATAACTCCAGAAATAGCAAAAGATTCTTTGAGTAGAGATGAGTATAAATTGTATAATTTAATCTGGCAAAGATTTATGGCTAGTCAAATGAGTAATTGTGTTATGGATAATACTACAGTGAATATTAAAAATGGAGAATACTTACTAAAGGCAAGAGGATCTGTGATACTATTTGATGGATTTACTAAGATATATTCTACTAGTGAAGATGAAAAGAAGAAGCTTCTTCCGAAGTTAACTAAAGATGATATTCTTAATGTAGAAAATATTGAAGGAATTCAACACTTCACACAACCGCCAGCTAAGTTTTCGGAAGCATCATTGGTTAAAACATTAGAAGAAAATGGTATTGGAAGACCTAGTACATATGCTCCAACCATATCTACTTTATTAGGTAGGAAGTATGTGGAGAGGGAAAAGAAAATACTTCAACCTACAGAATTAGGTGAAATAGTTAATAATATAGTAAGTGAGTATTTTAAGTTTATAGTTGATATTGATTTTACTGCAGAACTTGAGAGTAAGCTTGATAGTATTGAAGAAGGAACAGCAGAGTGGAGAAAAACCGTGGCTACTCTTTATGAACCGCTAAAAGAAGCTATAGAAATAGCAGAAAAAGAAATAGCTAAAATTACTATTGAAGATAAAGTTACTGATATCTTGTGCGATAAGTGTGGTAGAAATATGGTAATAAAACAAGGAAGATTTGGAGAGTTTCTAGCGTGTCCAGGTTATCCCGAATGTAAAAATACAAAGGCTATAACCAAAGAATTGGATGTTAATTGTCCATTGTGTGGTAACACTATAGTTGAGAAAAGAAGTAAAAAGGGTAAGACATTTTACGGATGTAGTAATTATCCAGAGTGTAATTATGTTAGCTGGTATGAACCAGTAAATAAACCATGTCCACAATGTGGTGAATTGTTGGTAAAAAGATATTCAAAAAAGAGTGGAGAACATTTAAGTTGTCCAAATAAAGAGTGTGATTATACTGAAAAAGATATGAATTAACAGTAAATTGAATGAAGCTAGTATTAAGGATGTCGAAAATTTAAAAAAAATGTTGAATATTAATTGAAGGTATGATATTATAATTAACTGTGATTCGTTATTATCAAGATTAGTTTTTTTGATTTAATTTTGAATTTTTGAACAATACTATTAATATATATACTAACGAGGAGGATATTATAATGTCATTATTAGACAAAACGAGAATGTTAAATAAAATATTGCAAAAATCAGGAGCTGAACCTGTTTCTTTTATGGATATTTGTAAACTATTGAGTGAAGTATTAGAAAGCAATGTTTATGTAACTAGCAGAAAAGGTAAGATACTTGGTTATAATCTTTTCAGTGGATTTGAATGTGAAAAGATGAAGACTGATATTTTAGAAGAAATGAGATTTCCTGAAGAATACAATGCTAAGTTATTGAGTATTCATGAAACTAGAGCTAATGTAACAAATTCTGAAATATGCGTATTTGATGAAGACGACAGTTGTATTTTAGAAGGATTAAAAACTACTATTGTTCCTATTATGGGAAACAGAGAAAGATTAGGAACATTAATTATATCTAAATTTGCTACGGAATATAATGAAGATGATTTAGTAATTTCTGAATATAGTGCAACTATAGTTGGTTTAGAAATACTAAGAGCTAAAAATGAAGATATGGAAAAGGAAGCAAGAAAGAAAGCGGTTGTTCAACTTGCAATTGGAACTCTTTCATATTCAGAGCTTGAAGCTGTTGAACATATTTTTAATGAATTAGAGGGTGAAGAAGGATTATTAGTAGCATCTAAAATTGCTGATAAAGTTGGAATAACAAGATCTGTTATAGTTAATGCTTTAAGAAAATTTGAGAGTGCTGGTGTAATTGAGTCAAGATCATTAGGAATGAAGGGAACTCATATTAAAATCCTTAATAATAAATTAATTGAAGAACTTAACAAGATGAAATAAGAAAAGCAGTTTGACTGCTTTTTTTTTATTTAAAAAAATTGAAATTTAACAGAAATTAGTGTTTCTTCTTAACATTATTAAACATTTGTATATCCAAGTGAACATAAGCTTCGTTTGTGAAAGTAAGTCTGTTAATATTCTATCAAAACAATGAATTAAATAATAAAAAGCATGAAAATGGTTTAATATAATAAATAAAACTATAATATGGTACAAAAAAGCGAAATTTTTGTTGAAGTACAAAAGAGCTTATGGTATACTCAATAGGGTAAAAAAAAATACACACACACTTTGATTCATGTGAAGGTGCTTCGTGGCGAAGTTTTACGTGAGGTGAAAAGTGTGGAGGTGAAACCTGAGGAGGATTTAAAATGGCAGTTATTTCTATGAAACAATTATTAGAAGCTGGTGTACATTTCGGACACCAAACAAGAAGATGGAACCCTAAGATGGCTCCGTATATTTTTACAGAGAGAAATGGTATCTATATCATTGATCTTCAGAAAACAGCTAAGCAAACAGAGGTAGCTTATGATTTCATAAGATCTGTAGTAGCTGAAGGAAAAGAAGTATTATTTGTTGGAACTAAGAAGCAAGCTCAAGAGGCTGTTGCTAGTGAAGCTACTAAAGCAGGAATGCATTTTGTTCAAAATAGATGGTTAGGTGGAATGTTAACTAACTTTAAAACTATCAAGAAGAGAATCGGTAGATTAGATGAACTTGACAGAATGGAAGACGAAGGAATCTTCGATGTTCTACCAAAGAAAGAAGTTTCTCAGTTAAAGCTTGAAAGAGAAAAGCTTGAGAAGAACTTAGGTGGAATAAGAAATATGGATGTTTCTAAAATTGGTGCAATGTTCGTTGTTGACCCAAGAAAAGAAAAAAATGCTGTTTTAGAAGCTAAAATATTAGGAATCCCAGTTGTATCTTTAGTTGACACAAACTGTGATCCAGATCCAATTGATTATGTTATTCCAGGTAATGATGATGCAATCAGAGCTGTAAAACTTATCTCTTCAAAAATGGCTGAGGCTATTTTAGAAGGTAAGCAAGGTGAACAATTAGCTGAATAATAAGCTAAATAATAAGCCACTTAATGAAATGGAGGAATAAATATGATTACTGCTAGTATGGTAAAAGAACTAAGAGAGCGTACTGGTGCAGGAATGATGAACTGCAAAAAAGCTCTTACTGAATGTGAAGGTAACATAGAAAGAGCAGTTGAGATTTTAAGAGAAAAAGGTTTAGCTGCTGCTGCTAAAAAGGCAGGAAGAGTTGCTGCTGAAGGAATAGTTAAAACTTTTATTACTGAAGATGGAAAGAAAGCTTCAATTGTTGAAGTAAACTGTGAAACTGATTTCGTTTCAGCTAATGAAGCATTTATAGTTTTTGCTGAAAACATAGCTAAACAAGTAGCTTTAAATGAGTATACTGATATAGACGCATTAAAAGCTGCGAAATATATAGCTGATGAGAATATGACTGTTGCTGATGCATTAACAGCTTTAATTGCTAAATTAGGCGAAAACATGGATCTAAGAAGATTCAAGAAGTTAAGCGTTGAAAATGGAGCAATTAATAGTTACATTCACGGTGGTGGAAAAATCGGTGTTATTGTTGAATTAGAGAGTAATACTGATAAAGTTGAAGAAGTAAAAGCATTAGCTAAAGAGTTAGCTATGCAAGTTGCTGCTTCAAACCCATTATACTTAGATAGAAACTCTGTTGATCAAGAAAACCTTGAAAAAGAGAGAGAAATCTATAGAGTTCAGGCTCTTAACGAAGGTAAACCAGAAAAAATCGTTGATAAAATGGTTGAAGGTAGAATTAATAAATACCTTAAAGAGGTATGCTTAGTTGATCAGCTTTGGGTTAAAAATGGAGATCTTACTATTTCAAAACTTCTTGAAGAAGAAGGTAAGAAATTAGGTGCTGAAATTAGTGTTAAAGCATTTGTAAGATTTGAAAAAGGCGAAGGTATTGAGAAAAAAGAAGAAAATTTTGCTGAAGAAGTTCAAAGACAGCTTAGCAAGTAAATGAAAAAAAGAACACTAGCGTGTTCTTTTTTTTTAAAATAATTAGTAATTATTGACAATTGGAGGTATAATATTAATATGAACAATGGAAAATATAAAAGAGTCATGTTGAAATTATCAGGTGAAGCATTATCAGGACCTAAAGGTTATGGTATAGATTTTGATATAGTTAAAAGCATATCAGAGCAAATTAAAGAAATAGCTGAAATGGGAATTGAATGTGGTATTGTGATTGGCGCTGGAAACATATGGAGAGGCAGAAATGGAAGTGATATGGATAGAACAACTGCTGATTATATGGGAATGATGGCAACATGTATTAATGCTCTTGCTATGCAAGATTCCCTTGAAAGTATGGGAGTTCAAACTAGGGTTCAAACTGCTATTGAGATGAGAGAAGTAGCTGAGCCATTTATAAGAAGAAGAGCTATGAGACACTTGGAAAAGGGAAGAGTTGTGATCTTTGCTTCAGGCACAGGAAATCCTTATTTCTCCACTGATACGGCAGCCGCATTAAGAGCAGCTGAAATAGAAGCTGATATAATATTATTAGCTAAAAATGTTGATGGAGTTTATGATAAAGATCCTAACAAGTATGATGATGCGAAGAAATTTGATTCTTTAAGATACATAGAAGTATTAGAAAAAGGTTTGCAAGTTATGGATTCAACAGCTACATCACTTTGTATGGATAATGAAATTCCTATTCTAGTTTTCGCACTAGAAAAACCAGATAATATTAAATTGGCTGTTCAAGGTGAGCAAATCGGAACTTTAGTAAAATAATACGGGGGTGTATTTATGATAAAAGAAATTATGAGTAATATGAATACTAGAATGACAAAGACAATTAAAGTACTTAATGATGAACTAGGATCTATGAAAGCAGGAAGAGCTAATCCTAAGATGTTAGATAAAATTGAAGCTGAATATTATGGTAGTATGACTCCACTTAGTCAACTAGCAAATATTTCTGTTCCAGAGCCAAGGATTTTACTAATAACTCCTTATGACAAGAGTGCTTTAAAAGATATTGAAAAAGCAATACTTAAATCGGATTTAGGATTAAATCCTAATAATGATGGTAATGTTATAAGGTTATTGGTAGCGGAATTAACAGAAGAAACAAGAAAAAATTTAGTTAAAGCAATTAAAAAAACTGGTGAAGATTCAAAAGTTGCATTAAGATCAGTAAGACATGATGCACTTAACAAGCTTAAAACATTAAAGAAAGAAAATGAAATAACAGAAGATGATGCTAAAGATGTTGAAAAGGATATTCAAAAAGAAATAGATAAGTTTGTAAAGGAAATAGAAAGTTTAGTTTCTGCTAAAGAAGAGGAAGTTTTGAAAGTATAATCTATAGACTGCAAACTCAGAAGCTTTTAAAGGGTTTCTGAGTTTGTTAGTTATATAAAGAATTAAGTTTTTAATAGAAGAATTAATTGAATTTTGAGAAAAAAAATGAAAAAAGGTGATATATTTGGGTATTTTTAACAAAAAACGAAAAGAAGTCAATCCTGAATTTGCTACAATACCATCTCATATTGCTATTATTATGGATGGAAATGGAAGATGGGCAAAGAAACGAGGATTACCTAGAACTTTAGGACATAAAGCTGGGGTTGAAGCAATAAGAGGAATTGTGAAGGAATGTAGTAAAATTGGGATTAAATATTTGACTCTTTATGCTTTTTCAACAGAAAATTGGAAAAGACCTCAAGATGAAGTTAATGGATTAATGAAATTGCTTGTTCAGTACTTAAAAGGTGAGTTTGAAGAATTAAATAAGAATAATGTTGTAATCAATTATATTGGAAATATAACGGAATTTCCTAAAATATGTCAAGAAGAATTAATAAAAGCTAAAAATTTAACAAAGAATAATACTGGATTAACTCTTAATTTGGCATTGAATTATGGTGGAAGAGATGAGGTTCTTTTCTCTTTTAAAAATATTCTGAAAGATTATGAAAAAGGGAAATTCACTCTTGAAGAGTTAAATGAAGATATGATTAGTAATAATTTATATACTAAAGGAATACCAGATCCAGAATTAATGATAAGGACTAGTGGTGAAGAAAGACTAAGTAATTTTCTTATATGGCAATTGGCATTTTCGGAATTTTATTTTACAGATGTTCTTTGGCCTGATTTTAATAAAGATGATCTGTACTTAGCATTAAAAACCTTTGAAGGAAGAGATAGAAGATTTGGTGGAGTGAAATAAGGAGTGTTTATTATGAATAAAAGATATATTGGAGCAGTTATATATTTAATTCCAACATTATTAATAATAGTATTGGGTGGAAATTTTTTAAGATATGGCTTGATGATAATGTCTTTAATGGGGCTAAATGAATTTTACAATGCTTTAAGAAAAAAGAATATGAATCCATTTGGGATAATAGGGTATGTTTCAACAATATTTTATTACTATTATTTAGGTAAGAGTATTGAACCAGTATTTTTAGGGTTTCTTGTGATGTCAGTAGTTATGGTATTACTAGTTTTACCTATGTTATATGAAAAGCGTACTATTGTTGATTCTGCTGTGACACTATTTGGTATATTATATGTCTCTGCCTTGATAAGTTTAATATATTTAATAGGGGCAAAAGAGAATGGTGTTTACCTTATTTGGGTAATATTCATAAGTTCTTGGAGCTGTGATACAATGGCTTACTTTGTAGGTAAAAATATAGGTAAGATTAAAATTGCACCTAGAATTAGTCCTAATAAGAGTTTGGAAGGGTCAATAGGTGGATTTTTATCATCCACAATTGCAGTAGGTATATATGGGTACATAATTATAAATTTCTTTAGTATTAATATTAATCTTTTTCACTTTATAATGATTGGTCTATTATGTGGGGTGTTGAATCAGATTGGTGATTTAACAGCATCGTCTATAAAGAGAAACATGGATATTAAAGATTTTAGTAATCTAATTCCAGGACATGGAGGAATTTTAGATAGATTTGATAGCATAATTTTTGCATCTGCTGTAGTATATTATTATATATCAATAATAATAGGGATGTAGGTGTGAATAAAAGAAGAAGAGTTTTTATTGAAGTTATAGTATTGTTTGGGATTTTTGCTTTAGGAGCGGTATTTATAAATCATTTTTTTAAACCTATGATTTTGTTTCTAATACTTCTTATAATGGCAATTCCTATAGATGGACTATTAAAGAAGAAGTTGACAAACGCCAATATTAGAGCTACTATTTTAATTTTAATTATAAATACAATAGTAGTTCTTTTGATAATATTTATAGGTGGTTTTTTTTACAATAAGATAATTTACATTTTAAGGTGTGGAGCTGTTAATGTTGTAAATAACATTAAAATTCTGTTGCTGAATCTGGAAAATAATATTAAATATGAAGAGTTAATGACGAAGTTATATAGTCAATTAACGAACTTAAGTGGTATGATTTTAACAAAAGGAGCAACTTATACTACAAATAGTCTTAGTACATACATTTTTGCAAATATTATGCTTTTCTTTGCACTTAAAGATAAAGAATCAATTATAAAAGTAATAAGAAGTTTAATGGGGCATGAATCATTAAATTTTTTCACAAGGAAACTTAATGAGTTTAGAGCGTATTTCAAAATTCAGCTAATGCTTGTAGGATTTTCGGCTCTTCAGATAACTTTAGGTTTTATGGTTTTAGGTATAAATGATTTTTTATCTTATGGAATAATCTGTGGTATACTTGATATACTTCCAATTGTAGGTATGTTATTAGTATTTATACCTTTAATATTGATTAATCTATATTATAAAAAATACGTTCTTGTTATTGGATTAGGTATTTTATACTTATATATATCCATAACAAGAGAGATACTTCAAACTAAATTCGCTAGTAGTTCTTTGAATATACATCCATTGATGTTATTTATCTCAGTATATATGGGGTACCAGATTCAAGGGTTTACCGGTTCTCTCATGTTATTATTTTGTGCTATAACAATAAAAGAATGGATAAAAGGATATAATATACAAGAATATGACGGAGGCAGAATATGAAAAATGTAGGTATTATAGGAGCTACTGGTTCAATTGGTAGTCAAACAATGGAAGTACTAAGAGAAAACCGGAAAGCATTCAATTTAACTGGGATTAGTTCTCACAGTAACTATAAAAAAACTATTGAAATAATAGAAGAATTTTCACCGGAAGTTGTTGTTGTGACTGAAGACAATGCTTATGACATAATAAAAGATTATTGTAAAGATAAAAATAAGAAGTTAAGTCTTTATAGGGGTATTGAATCTTTAGAAAAGGTAAGTGAAATTAAAGAAAATGATATTTTGGTTACTTCGGTTGTGGGAATGGTTGGTTTGAAGCCTACAATGAAGGCCATTGAGAATGGAACAACAATTGCATTGGCGAATAAAGAAACTTTGGTAGCTGGTGGACGTCATGTTATGGAAGCAGCTAGAAGAAGAAATGTTGATATACTACCTGTTGACTCAGAGCATAATGCTCTTTTTCAATGTTTGCAAGGGGAAAAAAGAGAAGATATCAAAAGGTTGCATATAACAGCATCAGGAGGACCTTTCAGAGGAAAGAAAAAAGAAGAACTAATTAATATTACACCTGAGGATGCAGTAAGACATCCTAAGTGGAATATGGGGATGAAAATAAGTGTTGATTCTTCAACGTTAATGAATAAAGGGTTGGAAGTAATTGAAGCTCATTGGTTGTATGGAGTAGATTATGATAAAATCAATGTAGTGGTTCACCCAGAAAGTATAATACATTCTATGGTTGAGTATAAAGATAATAGTATTATTGCACAATTGAGTAACCCAAATATGAAATTGCCTATACAATATGCACTTACATATCCTAAAAGAATTGATTGTAACATAAAAGAATTGAATCTTTTTGATATTGGTCAATTAACTTTTGAAAGACCTGATACAGATACTTTTACTTGTTTGAAATTAGCATATCAGGCTGGAAAGGCTTCGGGAAATGCAGGGGTGATATTGAACACAAGTAATGAAGTGGCAGTAGATCTATTTTTAAATGGAGTTATAAAATATTTAGAAATTAATGAAATCGTAGAAAGATGTTTAAATAATTATGAATATATGTCTAAGCCAACATTAGAAGACATTATTCAGATAGATAAAAGAATTAGAAAAGATTTATATGGTTTATATTTAGGAGGAAAATAATATGAGTTTAGAGATCATAGTAAAAAATATACCATTTATAATTATGGGGCTACTTGCTTTTAGTGTGTTGGTTATATGGCATGAATTAGGTCATTTTATATTAGCAAAGTTAAATGGAGTTAAAGTAGAAGAGTTCTCAGTAGGAATGGGTAAAAAGATTTTTGGAGTTAACGGGAAAGAAACAGAATATAATGTTAGAATGTTACCAATTGGTGGATATGTTAAGATGCTTGGTGAGGAAGGCGAGTGTAAAGACGAGAGAGCCTTTGCCAATAAAGCCAACTGGAGAAGGTTAACAATAGTTGCTGCAGGTCCAATATTTAACTTTATATTAGCTATTCTTCTTTTTGGTATGGTTTATAGTCTTACTGGAACTTTAGTGCCAAATGTTGCTGAACTAACAAAAGATGCTCCTGCAATAAGCGTAGGTATTAAAGAAGGCGATAAAATTATTGAAGCGAATGAAAAGAAAATCAATACATGGACTGATTTCTTAGTTGTAATGAGCGATAATAAAGGGGAATCGGTGGATCTTAAGATAGATAGAGAGGGAGAAATAATTGAATTTAATATTGTCCCTAAAGAAATAGAGGAAGAGGGTAGAACGAGATATATAGTTGGTATTGCCCCAGAGGTGATAAAACCTTCTTTTGGGAAAGCTTTAGAGTTAGGGGTTAAAGAAACTAAGAGTATGGTTCAACAAACATTTGGATTTTTTGGAAAAGCATTTAAAGGAAAAGCCTCAAAAGATGATGTAGGTGGACCTGTTACAATATTTAAATTAACAGGTAGAGTTGCGAAAGCGGGATTATTACCTCTTATCAACTTTATGGCAATTATTAGTGTGCAATTAGCTATATTTAATATACTCCCATTCCCTGCTTTAGATGGTGGATGGATATTAATACTTATTCTTCAAATGATTACAGGTAAGAAGTTTAATGAGGATATTGTAGGAAAGATAAACTATATTGGTTTTATGGTATTACTAGGATTAATGGTATTGGTTACAATCAAAGACGTATTATATCCGGTAATTTAAAAGGAAGTGACTAAAGTGAGAAAAAGTACAAGAAGAATTAAAATAGGGAACATCTACATTGGGGATGGAGAAAAAATAGCTGTTCAGTCAATGACAAATACAGATACAAGAGATGTTAAAGCTACTGTTGCACAGATAAAACTGTTGGAATCGGCAGGGTGTGATATAGTTAGATGTGCTGTACCTGACATGGTGGCGGCTGAAGCTTTAGGAGAAATAGTAAAGAATGTTAATTTACCGGTTGTTGCGGATATACACTTTGATTATCAATTAGCATTGAAGGCTATTGAAAATGGTGCAAGTAAGATTAGAATTAATCCTGGGAATATTGGTAGTGAAGAGAAAGTTAAGGCTGTTGTTGAAGCTGCTAAGAAAAAAAATATTCCGATTAGAATTGGCGTTAATTCTGGTTCTTTAAAAAAAGAGATACTTGAAAAATATGGTTCACCAGTACCAGAGGCTCTTGTAGAAAGTGCACTAGGTCATGTTAAAATTCTTGAAAAATTAGAGTTTTATGATATTGTAATTTCAATCAAATGTTCGGATGTATATAAAACAATAGAATGCTATAGATTAATGAGTGAAAAAGTTGATTACCCTCTTCATCTTGGTGTTACAGAATCAGGTACTCCATGGAGAGGAACAATCAAGTCGGCAATTGGAATTGGTACGCTTCTTAGTGAGGGAATAGGAGATACATTAAGGGTATCACTCACAGGAGATGTTGTTGAAGAGGTGAAAGTTGGGCAAGAGATTTTGAAATCATTGAATTTAATAAAAGAAGGAATTGAGTTTATATCATGTCCTACCTGCGGAAGGACTGAAATAGATCTTATTGGCATAGCAACTCAGGTGGAAGAACGGTTAAGTAATGTCAAAAAAAATATCAGAGTAGCTGTTATGGGTTGTGCTGTAAATGGACCAGGAGAAGCAAGGGAAGCTGACATTGGAATAGCTGGAGGTAAAGGAGTAGGCTTAATATTTAAAAAAGGTGAGATTATAAAAAAAGTACCTGAGGAAGAATTGGTTGATGAACTTATCGCACAAATTGAACAATTGTAATATGAGATATAGAGAGTAGGTTTACCCTAGTCTCTTGTTTTTTATAAATTACTATATTAAACGTATTTTACTCAGATAATTTAAAGTAACATAATATTTTAAGAGAATTAGGGAAGATTTATATGCTTTATATTTAGGGGGAAACTAATATGAGTTTAGAGATTATTGTGAAAAATATACCATTTATAATTATGGGGCTACTTGCCTTTAGTGTGTTGGTTATATGGCATGAATTAGGTCATTTTATATTAGCAAAGTTAAATGGAGTTAAAGTAGAAGAGTTTTCAATAGGAATGGGTAAAAGGATTTTTGGAGTTAAAGGGAAAGAAACAGAATATAATGTTAGAATGTTACCAATAGGTGGATATGTTAAGATGCTTGGCGAAGAAGGTGAGTGTGAAGACAAGAGAGCCTTTGCTAACAAAGCAAACTGGAGAAGGTTAACAATAGTTGCTGCAGGTCCTATATTTAACTTTATATTAGCTATATTACTTTTTGGTATGGTTTATAGTTTTAGAGGAACTCCTGTGCCAAATGTTGGTGAAGTGCTAAAAGATGGTGCTGCAATAAAGACAGGGATAAAAGAAGGCGATAAAATTCTTAAAGCTAATGATAAAAAAATAGATACATGGACTGATTTTATGACTATCATGAGTGAGAATAAAGGTGAAGCAGTAGATCTTAAGGTAGATAGAGATGGAGAGATTATGGAATTTAATATAGTTCCTACGGAAGTTGAAGAAGATGGTAGAAAGAGTTTTGAGGTTGGTATTGTTGCTGAGGTGATAAAACCTTCTTTTGGTAAATCGCTAAATTTAGGTTTAATGGAAGTGAATAGTAATATAAAACAGACATTTGGATTCTTTGGGAAAGCATTTAAAGGCAAAGCCTCAAAAGATGATGTGGGCGGACCTGTTACAATACTTAAAGTAACTGGTAAATTCGCTAAAGCAGGAATATTACCCCTTATCTATTTTATGGCAATAGTTAGTGTGCAATTGGCAATATTTAATATTCTACCATTTCCTGCTTTAGATGGTGGGTGGATATTAATACTTATTCTTCAAATGATTACAGGTAAGAAGTTTAATGAGGATGTTGTTGGAAAGATAAATTATATTGGTTTCATAGCATTGCTAGCATTAATGGTGTTGGTTACAATCAAAGATGTTCTATATCCTGTAATTTAGAAGGAAGTTACTTAAGTTAGAAAAAAACGAAAAGACTTAAAGTTGGAAATGTCCATATTGAGGACGGAGAAAAATTGTAGTTCAAAAAAGCCCCTGAGGAAGAATTGGTCCATGCTCTTATTGCACAAATTCAACAATTGTAATATTATATATAGAGAGAATAGGGTTTACCCTATTCTCTTATTATTTTTAATTTTATACGTATTAAAGAGGGCTCCGTAAGGGGAGTAAATAGAAAAGCGCACGCAGAGCGTGCCTTTTATAATTAAGGGTTATGAACTAAGATTGCTACGGAGGGGAACATGGGTAAATATCTTAATGAATTAATAAAGCTTAAGGAAGATGGGCTTGCAAGTATTCTTAGTGATGTTGAAGTATGTAAGGTTGTCTTATCTAAGAAGACTAAAAGAATAAAAGTAGAATTAAAACATAATATTGAAATAGATGAAATTGATAAGCAGAGAATTGAAAGATTATTAGAAGGCGTTATACCAGGAAGCGAAAAAATGCAGGTATTATGGTTTCGAGATATTTCAGGAGTTACTTTAGAAGAAGTTTGTCAAAAATATTGGAGTGATTTATTAAATACTGTTGGTAAGACGTTGCCAGTATGTAAAGGGGCGTTACTTAATTGTGCAAAAGAGATTTCAGGAGATAGTATCAAAATTTCCCTTGATAATGAGTTTCTTTATAACAAATTGAAAGACCGTAGAGTTGAAACTTTCATGAGAGATACGATAAGCAGTATTTTTGGTGTTAGTTGCTCAGTAGAATTATTACATGAAAATAAGGGATTTGGATTAGACGAGTATAGAAAAAGCAAAGAAAATCAAAATAAGTATTTGGTACAGGAGGTTTTCGCTAACATAGGGGTAAATCCTCAAAAGGATTCATCTAAAAAGGAAGAAAAAAAACCAGAACCTAAGAAAAGAATTTGTGTGAATTCCAAATCAGATGATAAGAGTGTAATCTTAGGAAGAAGTATTACTATAGATTCAATGAATATAATTGATATTGATGAGACATCAGGTGTTGTAGCTATTGAAGGTGAAGTTTTCGCTGTTAATATTAAAGAAACAAGAACTGGTAAGAAGATATTAATGTTTAATATAACAGATTATACAAGTTCAATAACTGTAAAGATATTCTTAAAACCAAAGGATGAGGAAGCTGTACTTGAAGAAGTTAAAAAAGGTTTTGTGTGTAAAGTTAGAGGTGAAGCTCTGTTAGATACATTCTCAAGAGAGATAGTAGTAATGGGAAGAGATATATCAAAGTTGCAGAAAATAGAGAAGATGGATACAGCTAGTGAAAAGAGGGTGGAGCTACATCTACATACTCAGATGAGTTCGATGGACGCTGTTGTTTCTGCAAGTGATGTTGTTAAAAGAGCTGCGAAGTGGGGACATAAAGCTGTTGCGATTACGGATCATGGTGTTGCGCAGGCTTTCCCAGAAGCTATGGATGCAGCTAAGAAACATGGTATAAAAATTATTTATGGTATTGAAGGCTATTTAGTTAATGACGGTGAACCAATAGTATTAGATAACTTTAAGGTACTAAAAGAAGAAACAATTCATAGTTCTTTTGTTGTATTCGACTTGGAAACTACAGGTTTTTCACCAAAGAATGATAGGATAATTGAAATAGGTGCTGTGAAAATTCAAGAAGGAAAAATTATTGACAGATTTAATGTTTTCGTTAATCCTGAGAGAAAAATTCCATTTGATATAATTGAACTTACTGGAATTAATAATGATATGGTAAGGGATGCAAAGACTATAGAAGAAGTGATGCCAGAATTTCTCGAATTTACTGATGGGGCAGTTGTTGTTGCTCACAATGCAGCCTTTGATTGTTCCTTTATAAACACAAATTGCAATAGACTTGATCTTGAATTTAAGAACGCCACAATAGATACAGTGGCATTATGTAAATATGTTATTCCTGAACTTAAGACATTTAAACTTAAGACAATTGCGAAGCATCTAAAAATATCTCTAGACAACCATCATAGAGCAGTTGATGATGCAGAAGCTACTGCGGAGATATTTCTTCATTGTTTCAAGAATCTTAATGAGGTCAAGGGCTTAAAATATTTGAAAGATATTAATACCGCCTATTCTGATGAGTTTAATGTGCTAAAAGCTCCAACCCATCACATTATTCTTTTTGCAAAAAATCAGGTAGGATTGAAAAATATATATAAGATGATTTCTAAATCAAATCTAGACTATTTCTTTAGGAGACCTAGAATGCCAAAGAGCATGATTATGGAACATAGAGAAGGGGTTATAATTGGATCAGCATGTGAAGCAGGAGAACTATATAAAGCTTTTCTTGCAGGTAAAAGTAAAGATGACTTAAAAGAAATTGCTTCTTTTTATGATTATTTAGAGATACAACCAACAGGTAACAATGAATTTATGATTAGAAAAGGTATAGTAAATGGAGTTTCAGAATTACAAGAAATAAATAAAGCTATTTATGAACTAGGGCTTGAAATGGATAAACCTGTAGTTGCTACAGGGGATGTTCATTTTTTAGATCCTCATGATGAAGTATACAGAAAAATTTTAATGGTTAGTAAAGGATTCTCTGATGCAGAATATCAGCCACCACTGTACTTTAAAACTACTGATGAGATGTTAAAAGAGTTTAGATACCTTGGTTCTCATGCAGCATATGATGTAGTTGTTAAAAATACAAATAAGGTTTCAGATTGGATTGAGATGGTTAAACCTATACCAGATGAAACTTTCACACCTAAAATTGAGGGAGCGGAAGAGGAACTAGAATCCATGTGTTGGGAGAAAGCTAGAAACATATATGGAGAGAATCTTCCTGAGATTGTTTCAAAAAGGTTAAAGAAAGAATTAACATCTATAATTGGAAATGGGTACGCAGTACTATATCTAATAGCACAGAAACTAGTAGCTAAATCATATCAGGATGGATATCTTGTTGGTTCCAGAGGGTCAGTTGGGTCTTCATTTGCGGCTACTATGTCTGATATAACAGAGGTTAATGGATTGCCGCCACATTATGTGTGTAGAAAGTGTAAATATAGTGAGTTTATTACTGATGGTAGTGTTGGTGCTGGGGTAGATATGGAAGATAAGGAATGTCCTAAGTGTGGAGAGATGTTAAACAAGGATGGATTTGATATTCCCTTTGAGACTTTCCTTGGGTTTGAAGGAGATAAGGAACCGGATATAGATCTTAACTTCTCAGGAGATAACCAGGGAGATATTCATAGATATTGCGAAGTTCTATTTGGAAAGGGATATACATTTAAAGCTGGAACAATCGGTACAGTTGCAGATAAAACAGCTTATGGATATGTAATGAATTATTTAAAAGATAAAGATATGATTCTTCCAGGTGCAGAAGTGGATAGGTTATCTAAAGGGTTGACAGGCGCAAAGAGAACTTCAGGTCAGCATCCAGGTGGTATAATGGTTGTTCCAAGTGATCAGGAGATATTTAATTTTTGTCCAATACAGCATCCGGCCGACGATCCAACATCTGATATAATAACAACACATTTTGATTATCATTCAATAAGTGGTAGATTACTTAAGCTTGACATACTTGGACACGATGATCCAACTGTACTGAGAATGCTTAAAGACATAACTGGTATAGAGCCACAGAGTGTTCCATTGGGGGACGAAAAGGTATTATCTTTATTTACCTCAACAAAGGGGCTGGGAATAACAGAAGAAGATCTAGGTTGTCCAGTAGGATGTTATGGGATTCCAGAGTTTGGAACAAAATTCGTTAGACAGATGTTACTTGATACAAAGCCAAAAACTTTTTCGGATCTTGTAAGAATATCAGGGCTTTCTCATGGTACAGATGTTTGGTTAAATAATGCGCAATATTTTATCAAGGAAGGGTATACTACACTTAAAGATTGTATCTCTACAAGAGATGACATCATGGTTTATTTAATATACAAAGGTGTTGAACCTGCAATAGCATTTACAATAATGGAGAAGGTTAGAAAAGGTAAGGGTGTAAGTGAGGAATATGAGAAAGTTATGAAAGAGAATAATGTACCTGATTGGTATATTGAATCTTGTAAAAGAATAAAATACATGTTCCCTAAAGGGCACGCAGCTGCATATGTTATGATGGCTATAAGGATTGCTTACTTTAAAGTGTATAAACCGCAGGCCTATTATTGCGCGTATCTCACTATTAGAGCGGATGAGTTTGATGGAAACTTAATTATAAGGGGTCAGGATGCAGTTCTTGCAAAAATGGAAGAGATAAATAATGAAGGTAATGCTGCAAGTAATAAAGATAAGGGATTATTAACTACATTAGAATTGGTACATGAGATGCGATTAAGAGAAATAGAATTTCTACCAGTAGATTTATATATATCACATCCAATTGATTTTACTATTGAGGATGGGAAAATAAGAATGCCTCTTAGTGCTATTGAAGGTGTAGGAGAAAATGCGGCTAAAAGTATGGGCGAAGCTAGAAAGAATGGGGAATTTTTATCTAAAGAAGATTTAAGAAAAAGAGCAAAAGTTACAAAGACTGTCATAGAAGGGCTGAATGAACATGGCTGTTTGAAAGGAATGCCTGAAAGCAATCAACTCTCATTCTTCTAAAAATAAGATAATTCTTCCTTGAAAATGAATTTTTTCTATGTTACAATGAATAATAGAAAATATAATAGAAGACTTTCATAAATAGAGTGGAGTTTATCTCCACTCTATTTGTTTAATTGAAATGGAAAAAGGAGGTATACTAGTGATTACAGAAGTAAAACTTAATGAATTAAGAGATAGAGTTAAAGCTATAGTAAACAATGAAGGGTTCGAGTTATATCATATCGAATATGTGAAAGAGAACAATGAATTCTATTTAAGAATATATATTGATTCTGAGAGCGGAGTTACAATTAATAATTGTGTTGATATTACTAAAAAGTTGAGTAGTGATTATCTAGATGTAGAAGACCCTATAGATGAAGCATATTATCTTGAAATTTCTTCACCAGGAATTGAGAGAATATTATATACAGAGGAACACTATAGAAGATATTTGAATCATGAGGTGAAAGTGGCATTATCTAAATTACATTGTGGTAAAAAGAAGGTAGTAGGGGTTTTAAAAGATTTTAATGAGAACGAAATAATTATTGAAGGCGAAGAAGTGTGGACTATTCCAACTGAAAAAATTAAGAGAATTAAACTAAAAGGGGAGTTTTAAAAATGAATGAAGAATTTGTAAGTGCATTAAAGGAAATTGTAAAAATCAAAGGTATTAGCGAAGATTTTTTATTTAATGCCGTAGAAGATGCATTAGTTTCTGCATACAAAAAGAACTATTCAAAGATATCAAATAGTACACACGATGTAAGAGTAACAATTTCTAGAGAAGATGGGGAAATACATGTTTATGCTCAAAAAACTGTAGTAGATGAAATGTTTGATGAGACAACAGAAATAAGTCTTGAAGAGGCTAGAATTATCAGTGCAAGATATCAAATAGATGATATAGTTGAGATTGAAGTTACACCAAGAGAATTTGGAAGAGTAGCAGCTCAAAATGCAAAACAGGTTGTTATTCAAAGAATTAAAGAAGCTGAAAGAAATGTTATTTACAACGAGTATCTTGAGAAAGAATATGATATCATAACTGGAGTAATAATTAGAAAAGAAAGAGGAAATGTATTTGTTAATTTAGGTAAGATTGAAGCAATTCTAGGACCTAATGAACAAATCCCTACTGAAGCTTATGATTTCAATGAAAAAATCAAGTTATATATTGTAGAAGTTAAAAAGACAACTAAAGGACCTCAAATTGTTGTTTCAAGAACACATCCTGGCTTGGTTAGACGTTTGTTTGAACTAGAAGTTCCAGAAATATTCAATGGTATAGTTGAAATAAAAGGAATTTCTCGTGAACCTGGATCAAGAAGTAAGGTAGCAGTGTACTCTCATGATGAGAATGTTGATCCAATGGGTTCATGTGTTGGACCAAAGGGAAGTAGAGTTCAGAGTATAGTAAATGAGCTTAATAACGAGAAAATAGATATAGTTAAGTGGAGCAAGGATCCAGAAGTGTTTATTTCAAATTCTTTAAGCCCAGCTAAAGTATGTAGTGTAGATATATTAAATGAAGAAAACAAAATAGCTAGTGTCGTTGTAGATGATGGGCAACTTTCACTTGCAATAGGTAAAGAAGGTCAGAATGTTAGATTAGCGGCTAAGCTTACTGGTTGGAAGATTGATATCAAAAGCAAATCTCAAATAACAGAATAAGTTTGAGGTGATTTAAATGAAAACAAGAGAGATTTCTAAAAGAAAGTGTATCGGTTGCGGTGAAATGAAGCCTAAAAAAGAACTAATAAGAATAGTTAAGAATAAAGAAGGGGAAGTATCGATAGATAAAGTCGGTAAAAAACCAGGGCGAGGCGCATATGTGTGCAATAGTTTAGAATGCTTAGAAAAAGGAATGAAAAGTAGAAGAGTAGAACGAAGTTTTAAAATGAAGATTGAACAGGAAATATATGATAAGCTGAAGGAAGAAATAGTAAATGAATAAATTTTATAACCTTATTGGAATGGCTAAAAAAGCTGGAAAAGTTTCAGTGGGATACAATAAATGTGAGGAAGCTATTTTGGTAAATAGATCGTCCTTGATTATTACAAGTGAAGAATTATCTCAAAACTCACTTAAGAAATTTAAAAATAGTTGCGAAAAACATAATGTTAAAATGATTTTAAATGCTTCGAGTGAAGAATTGAGAAGATTACTCGGAAAAGATAAAATGATAAAAGTAGTATCCATAGATAATAAAGGGTTTGCAAGAAAACTTTGGGAACTATGGCAAGAAGATATTAAATGCGGGGGTGACCATATTGACAAAAATTAGAGTATATGAATTAGCGCAGGAATTAAACGTGCCTAGTAAAGATTTAATAAAAATTTTGTTAGAAGAGTTCAGTGTAAAGGTTAAGAATCATATGAGTGTTATTGAGGAAGAGGATGCTGAGTTAATAAAGGAATTAATTGGTTCGGTTGAGAAAGAGTCAGAAGTAGTTGAGTTGTATGAGAGCATTGAAAATGAAAACGTAGTCAAGAATATTAAAAAAGAAAAAATTAAGAAAACAGATAAAAAAGCATCTAAAAAGAGCGGAGAAGTTGAAGAAGAATTATTAGAGTTCATAGAAATTGAAGGAACAATTTCTGTAAAAGAACTTTCTGATAAACTTAAAAAACCTGTAACTGAGGTTATTAGAGAGCTTATATTTGTTGGTGTAATGGCAGGGATTAATCAAGAGATAGATTTTGAAACTGCAGAAAAATTATGTAAAAAATTCGATGTTCAAGCTATTGAAAAAGAAGAAGAAGAAGGCGCAGTTGAGGAAGATACTGATTTAGAAGAAGACATCAATGGAGTTAAACGTTCACCTATTATTACTGTTATGGGACACGTTGACCATGGAAAAACATCATTACTAGATGCTATAAAGCAAACAGATGTTACATCTACTGAAGCAGGAGGAATAACTCAACATATAGGTGCTTACACTGTTAAAGTAAATAATGAGACATTAACTTTCTTAGATACACCTGGACATGAAGCTTTTACAGCTATGCGTGCTAGAGGAGCAAAAATTACAGATATAGTTATATTAGTTGTTGCAGCTGACGATGGTATAATGCCACAAACAGTTGAGGCGATTAACCACTGTAAAGCAGCAGAGGTTCCAATGATTATTGCAATAAACAAAATGGATAAGGTTGGAGCGAACCCTGATAGAGTTAAGCAAGAATTAACTGAACATGGACTTGTAGCAGAGGACTGGGGTGGAGACGTAATATGTGTTCCTGTATCAGCTCATACAAGAGAAGGTTTAGAGCAATTATTAGAAATGGTTGTTCTTTCATCTGAAATGATGGAATTAAAAGCAGATCCTGATAGAAATGCAAAAGGAACAGTAGTAGAGGCTAGACTTGACAAAGGTAGAGGTCCAGTTGCTACATTACTAGTTCAAAATGGAACATTAAAAGTTGGAGATTCAATATATGTTGGTACAACATATGGTAGAATCAGAGCAATGTTTAATGATAAGGGTGAGAAAATTAAGGAAGCGGGACCATCAATGCCAGCTGAAATTCTTGGATTATCAGATGTACCAAGTTCAGGAGAAAGATTTGTTGTTGCTAAAGATGAGAAGACTGCTAGAGCAAGAGCGGATAAAAAAGCAGAGAGTATAAGACAGGAAAAATTCCAAAAGAGCCATAAGGTATCCCTTGAAGATCTTTACAGTCAAATACAAGAAGGTAAAGTTAAAGAACTTGATTTAATTGTTAAAGCTGACGTTCAAGGTTCTGTTGAAGCAATTATTCAATCTCTTGAAAAACTATCTACAAATACAGTTAAAGTTAGAGTTATTCATGGAGCTGTAGGTGCAATTTCAGAAACAGATATTACTCTAGCTAGTGCTTCCAATGCATTAATAATTGGATTTAATGTTAGACCAACTGTTAATGCTAGTGCAATGGCAGAAAAAGAAGAAGTTGAAATCAAGACTTATAGAATAATCTATGATGCTTTAGAAGATATAAAATCTGCTATGGTTGGATTGCTTGATCCTGAATATAAAGAAGTTGTTTTAGGTACACTAGAAGTTAGAGAAACTTATAAGGTTTCAAATGTGGGAACAATTGCTGGATGTTATGTTCAAACTGGTAAGATAACTAGAAACAGTAAAGTTCGTATAATAAGACAAGGAATTGTAATTTTAGATACAGATTTAGGTTCCCTAAAGAGATTTAAAGATGATGTTAAAGAAGTTAACACAGGGTATGAATGTGGTGTAACAATTGAAAGATTTAATGACATAAAAATTGGAGATTTAATTGAAGCTTATATTATCGAAGAGATAAAAATAAAGAGCTTATAATAATCTAAAATAATATATAGAAAATGAAACTACTTTAGGCGCATGAAAAAAATAAACTAGTCAGATTGCGAAGTGATTTTGAGTGTTTTCTAGGCACTCAATTATGCGCATACAAGTGTATGTAAGTGATTGAGTAACGATGAAAATAGTCAAAAGAACGAGCAAGATGATTAATTTAGTTTTTGAATGTGCCTTAATCTTAAAATAATAATTTTAAGATTAAGGTGGTAATCTATATTCAAAGGAGATGAAGATATGACTAAACATAGAAGTGGAAGAATAAATGAAGAAATTAAAAAAAATGTAAGTGCTATCATTAATTCTAAGGTTAAAGACCCTAGATTATCAGGAATGATAAGTGTTACAAGAGTTGATGTTACAAATGACTATAGTTATGCTAAGATTTATGTAAGTATTTTTGGAAGTGAAAAAGAAAAAAGTGAGTCTATGAAAGCATTGAAAAAAAGTCAAGGCTTTATAAGAAAAGAGCTTGGTAGAACAATAAGCATGAGACACATTCCGCAGGTTATAATTGAACTTGATGAAGGGCTAGAATATGGTATGAAAATTGATAAACTATTAAGAGAAATAAAGGAAAAATAGAATGGATACTAATCTTATTAAAGACTTAATATTAAATGCGGATAAGGTGGTAATAACAGCACATACATCCCTAGATGGTGATTCATTAGGTAGTTCACTAGGGCTTTATGGCTGTTTAAAGAAAATTAAAAATGAGGTTCAAGTGGTTTTTAAAGAACGTCCACCTAAAGAATTTTCATTTTTACCTTATTATAGCAGTATAAAAGTTACTGAAGAAGATATCATTGAGGAAAATGATATTTTAATTGTACTCGACTGTGGAAATGTTGAAAGAATTAACTTGAATATAAATATTGATAAGTTTAGAAATAATATTATAAATATAGATCATCATAAATCTAATGAAGAATATGGAAATATAAATTGGGTCGATTCGGGCAGATCAGCTGCTGGAGAACTGGTTTTTGAATTAGCGAAATCACTTGAAATAGAACTTGATGAAAATATAAGTAAGTGTTTATATACAGCATTGCTTACTGATACAGGTTCTTTTAAATACAGTAATACTAGTAAAAGAACTCATCAAATTGCCGGTGAATTAATTTCAAAAGGAATTAACTTTACTGAGATACATGATAAAATATACGAAAATAAATCTTTTAAACAAATCAAATTGTATGCAACGGCAATTGAAAGTATGGAAATGTATTATAATAATAAACTGTGTATTATGGAAATAAAACAAAGTGATATTGAAAAGCTGGAAGCAGAGAATGAAGATATTGGAGATTTGATAAATTTAGGGACTAAAATTGATACTGTTGAAGCGGTAATGTTGATAAAAAGTAATTGTGAATACCAAAAAGTTAGCTTGAGGTCAAAAAAATATATTGATGTTTGTAAAATGGCAGGATTATTTGATGGTGGTGGGCATGTAAGAGCAGCTGGATTCAAAAGTGAACTCTCTACAGATGAAATCAAGGAGAAAATAATAAATTATTTAAAAGGACTTATTTAGATGAATGGAATAATCAATATTAATAAACCTAAGGGAATAACATCTTTTGATGTTGTTAGAATTATAAAGAAAACATTAAATATGAAAAAAGTAGGGCATACAGGAACATTAGATCCAATGGCAGAAGGAGTACTACCAATTTGTATAGGAAAAGGTACGAAATTTGCTGAACTAATTATGTCTGAAGAAAAGATATATAGAGCAGAAATGAAGTTAGGGGAAATTACAGATACGTATGATATAGAAGGTGAAGTCACAGAGACTTTCGATTTTTCACATATAACTGAAGAAGAAGTAGTTAAAGTGGTTAACTCATTCATTAAAACATATGAACAAATTCCTCCTATTTACTCAGCAATTAAGGTTGCTGGGAAACGCTTATATGAATATGCTAGAGAAGGTAAAGAAGTTGAGATAAAGGGACGAAAAATAACTATACATAATATTAGTAATGTAGAAGTGAATATCCCATATATAAAATTTGATGTGAAATGTTCTAAAGGTACGTATATCAGAAGTCTTTGTTTTGATATAGGAAAAGAATTAAACAACGGTGGGGTAATGACTTCCCTTACAAGACTTAAGAGTGGTATTTTTAATGTTGAGGATTCTATAGATATAAGTGGAATTGAGAAGAATGATATATTAAATAATATTATTTCTATAGAAGATATTTTCAGTAATCTTAATGAATTGAATCTAAATGAAAAATTCTCAAAATTAGTATCTAACGGAGTAGTGGTAAAGGATAAGGCGCTTACAAGTACGTTGAAAAAGAATAAAGCATACAGGGTGTATGACTTTGAATGTGGCTTTATAGGTCTTGGAGAACTTGGTGAAAATGGATTTAAAATATTCAAAAGATATAGTTAGGTGATGTTTATGAAATTATTAAAAGATGATGGTAGAATACAGGAAGATACTGTAATAGTTCTTGGAAGTTTTGACGGAATACATATTGGTCATAGAAAGTTGATTGAAACTGCAATAGAAATTGGACAAATGTTGGGAATTCAAAGTATGGTTTATACCTTTGGTAATCATCCTCTAAGCGTCATAAATTCTCATAGAACGCCAAAACTAATAATGAGTAATAAAGTAAAGATAGAGTATTTTGAAAAGCTCGGAGTAGATTTATTAGCTCTAACTCAGTTCAATAGCGAGTTCATGGAATGGAGTCCAGAAGAGTTCATTAGGCTTTTAACAGAAAAATATGGAGCAAAACATATAATTGTTGGTTATAACTATCGTTTTGGATACAAAAATCTTGGGGATGTTGAATTATTAAAGAGTATGCAAAAGAATCTAGGATTTGAACTTCACGTGGTAAATCCTGTAAAAATTGGAGATACACCAGTAAGTAGTACTCTTATAAGAGGATTAATTATTGAAGGTCAAATTGCAACAGCTAATAAATTTTTAGGTCATAGTTTTGTTATGGATGGTATAGTAATCCGAGGTAAACAGATTGGTAGAACAATTGGGTTTCCAACAATAAATATTGATTACAACATAAAGAATCTAGTACCAAGGGGTGGAGTTTATTATACTGTAGCAGAAATTGAAGGTCAATACTTCAAAGGAATTACTAATGTAGGGTATAATCCAACGGTAAATGGGAATAAATTAAGTATAGAAACACATCTTTTAGATTTTGATAAAGATGTTTATGACAATTACTTTAAACTACACTTTATTGATAGAATTAGAGATGAGAAAAAATTCAAAAATATTGAATTGTTGAAAAGGCAGATTCAAAAGGATAAAGAATTTGTAGAACAACAAATTATGTGGTTTTAAAAAAATGTTTTACATTTAATTAATTATCTGCTATAATTGCGTAGAACCCTATTCTAAGATTTGCGATTCACCAACGTTATCTTGGATAGTGGGGATAAATTTGGAGGTGTAAAGATGGATAAAGCAACTAAGTTAGAAATCATTAAAGAGTACGGAAAATGTGAAGGAGATACTGGTTCAGCAGAAGTACAAGTAGCATTACTTACTCACAGAATTAAGCATTTAACAGAGCATTTAAAAATGCACAAGAAAGACCATCACTCAAGAAGAGGATTATTCATGATGATAGGTCAAAGAAAGAGATTCCTTAGCTACATCAAAGCTAGAGATATTAATGAGTATCGTGCTTTAATCAAGAAATTAGGAATAAGAAAATAATTAAAAGAGTGGCAATGCCGCTCTTTATTTGTATATCTACAAGACATAATATTATAAATTTTATAATAAAATTTATAACTTTGACAATAATATAAATAGTAATATTACTTATAAAAATAATTATATTCACATTTTATTTGAAAAATACGAAAAATTGATAATAATATGGTATAATATATATCTATAGGAAATTTCTAAAATGAATTGGAAATATAAAATTTTGATATAATACATAGGAATTTGGAGGTAAGATATGAGTCATGTACTAGAAACTTCGTTCGCTGGAAGAACGTTGAAAGTAGAATGCGGAAAAACTGGCATGTTATCTGACTGTGCAATGTTTGTCAGCTATGGAGATACAGTTATAATGGTAAATGTTAACGCATCTAAAGAGCCAAGAGAAGGCATTGACTTCTTTCCATTAAGTGTTGAGTATGAAGAAAGACTTTATTCAGTAGGTAAAATACCTGGTGGATTCATTAAAAGGGAAGGAAGACCGTCTGAAAAATCTATTTTGAGTGCGAGAGCAATTGATAGACCATTAAGACCATTATTCCCAAAAGGATACAGAAATGATGTTCAAATAGTTTGTACTGTAATGTCAGTTGAACAAGATAATTTACCAGAGTTTATTGCAATGAATGCTGCTTCATTAGCTTTGTGTGCATCAAGCATACCATTTACTTCTCCAGTAGCAACAGTTTCTATTGGTTTGATTGATGGAGAATATATTGTTTTTCCTAATGCAGAGCAGAGAGAACAGAGTATCATGCAACTGACTGTTTGTGCTACAAAAGAGAGAGTTATGATGATTGAAGCAGGCGGAGAAGAAATAGATGAAGAAACTATGATAAATGCTATCAAGTTCGGATTTGATCAATGTCAGCTATTAATTAAATTCCAAGAGGAAATAGTAGAGAAATGTGGTAAAGAAAAACCAGAACCAAAATTACACTCAGTAGATAAGACTATTGAGGCAGAGGTTCGTGAGTTTGCTTTTGAAATGACAAAAGAAGTTATGTATATCATTGATAAAGAAGAACGTGCTCTTAAGATGAAATCTCTTAGAGAAAAAATTGATGAAGAATTCGGTGAAAAATACGCTGATAATCGTTCGGATATTGCAGATACACTATATAAGATGCAGAAAGATATAGTTAGGAATATGATGCTAAATGAACGTAGAAGACCAGATGGAAGAGCTTTTGATGAAGTAAGAAATTTAGAAAGCGAAGTATCATTATTACCTAGAACTCATGGTAGTGGATTATTTACTAGAGGATTAACTCAGGTAATGACTGTAGCTACATTAGGAGCTCTAGGAGATGCACAAACATTAGATGGTCTTGGTGCTGAAAGTCATAAAAGATATATGCATCATTATAATTTCCCATCATATAGCGTTGGTGAAACTAGACCAATGAGAGGACCAGGTAGAAGAGAGATTGGACATGGAGCACTTGCAGAAAGAGCTCTTGAACCATTAATACCAAGTGAAGAAGAATTCCCTTATGCAATTAGAATGGTTTCTGAAGTTCTTAGTTCAAACGGGTCTACTTCACAAGCAAGTGTATGTGCTAGTACATTAGCTTTACTAGATGCAGGGGTTCCAATTAAGAGACCAGCAGCAGGTATAGCTATGGGATTAATAACTAGTGAAGATTTATCTAAAGAAGCTGTTATGACAGATATTCAAGGATTAGAAGATTTCTTTGGAGATATGGACTTTAAAGTTGCAGGAACTGAGAAAGGTATTACATCTATCCAAGTAGATACAAAAATAGCAGGTCTATCAGAGTATATAATTAAAGAAGCTATACATGGAGCAAAGAAAGCTAGATTACAAATATTAGATGTTATTAAAGAGTGTATACCTACTCATAGAGAAGAACTATCTAAATATGCACCAAGAATGCATAGTATTCAAGTTCATCCTGATAAGATTAGAACTATTATCGGACCAGGTGGAAAGACTATAAAAGGTATTATAGCTGAAACAGGAGTATCAATTGATACAAATGATGATGGAAAAGTTGTTGTAATGTCAAATGATGCTGAAAATGCTGAAAAAGCGCTAGCTATGATAAAAGAACTTTTAAGAGAAGTTGAAGTAGGTGAAATCTATCTAGGTAAAGTAACTAAGATTACTAACTTCGGGGCTTTTGTTGAAGTATTACCTGGTAAAGAAGGTCTTGTTCACATTTCTAAACTTGACCACAAGAGAGTTGCTAAAGTTGAGGATGTAGTTACTGTTGGTGATGAAATTCTTGTTAAAGTAACTGAAATTGATGCTCAAGGTAGAGTTAATCTTTCAAGAAAAGATGCTATAGAAAATAGTGAAAAAGATAATAAAGAAGAAAAATAATGAGAAGGGCAGAAATGCCTTTTTCTTTTAAATTAAAGAAGGAGAATACTTATGTATAATATTTATTCTTTAAAGAACGGATTAAGAGTTGTTACAGAAAAGATAGAATACGTTAATTCAATAAGTGTTGGGATATGGATGAAAATCGGTGCTAGAAATGAAAGAAAAGAACAAACTGGTATTTCACATTTCATTGAGCATATGCTTTTTAAAGGAACAAAAAACAAAAGTGCAATGGATATAGTTAAATCAATTGAAGATGTTGGTGGACACATTAATGCTTTTACAGGTAAGGAAACTACCTGTATATATGTGAGAGCATTAAATACTCATGAAAAATTATGTGTGGAAACTTTAGCTGATATGATTTTTAATTCATTATTTAATGAGGAAGATATTGAAAAAGAAAAAATGGTTATCGGTGAAGAAATAAACATGAATGATGATTCACCAGAAGATCTTTTGACTGATCTCCAATGTGAAGCAATGTGGGGAGATGGAGGTCTATCGAATACAATATTAGGAACAAAAGAATCAATTGGAAAATTAAATAGTGAGAAAATTAAAAAATATATAAGAGAAAATTACATTCCAGAAAATTGTGTTATTTCAATATGTGGTAATTTCTCAGATGATATGGGCAAACTTATTGAAGAAAATTTTTCAGAATGGGAAAATAAAAATCACTTAGTTAGAACTTACGATGTTCCAGTTAAAGTGAACAACAATCTTTTTAAACCAAAAGAGATTGAACAACTTCATATTAATATGGGATTAGAAGGAATTGAATTGGGAAGTGATGATATGTATCCACTTGCAATATTAACAAATAGGTTTGGTGGAGGTGCATCATCAATTTTATTCCAGAAGGTAAGAGAAGAACAGGGACTATGTTATTCTGTATATGCGTTCAATTCTGCCTATGTTAACACGGGAGCACTAAATATTTACGGTGCACTTAGTCCAAATACAGTTCAGCAATTTATTGATATTACCAGTGAAGAAATTGATAAATTTAGTAAGTTTAAGTTTAGTGAGGACGAATTATATAAAGCTAAGGAACAATTAAAAGGAGGCTATCTATTAGCACTTGAGAATACAAGCAATAGAATGTTCAGTAATGGACGTACTGTGCTTATGAGCGGTAGAGTAAAAACTCCTGATGAGATTTTAGGGAAAATTGAAGCTATAGACAATAATAGAATAGAAGTAATTATGGAAAGAATTTTTAAAAAGGGTATACTTAATTACACTTTTGTAGGAAGTGGTCAAGACAATGTATCTGTTGAAAACTTAAGAATTCTTAAATAAGACATATTCAAATAAATATCTATGTATAATAAAAGACCTTCTAACATAATTATTAATAAAATACTTATGATCAGGAGGTTGGTTTTTTATGGATAAAAAGCGTAAATACTTTAGTGATATGGAAAAATATGAAATTATAAATATCAATGATGGTGACAAATATAGCTATCTTGGCCATAACGATGTTATAATCGACGAAGATGGTAATCTTAAGAAAATCATGTTAGGTGGCTCTGAAGGGAAGATATCATTATTTGCAAATAAAATTCCTACTGTTGAAATTCCATGGGATAGGGTGAAAAAGATTGGTAGTAAAACAATCATTATTGATTTTGAAGGTGAATTAGAGAAATAGCACTTTTTGCAATATAAATATCACTAAATGTAATACATTATATAAATAATGAGGTTATAATATAGATAAAACTACTTCTTTATATCATTGAAGTAGTTTTATCTATATTAATTAGAATAGACTTTGTACACAAAAATATTTTTTAGAAATATTGTATAATAAAGGACTTTGGAGGATAACATGAAAATTGTAGTTCAAAAATTTGGAGGTACTTCTGTTGCTACCCCTGAAAGAAGAAGTTTAATAATAGATAAAGTTCAAAAAACCATTGATAGAGGTGAGTTACCAGTTGTTGTGGTTTCTGCTATGGGGAGGAATGGTGATCCATATGCAACAGATACACTTTTATCACAAATAAATCCAAGATTAAAAACAGAACAACCAAGAGTTGTAGATATGCTTATGAGTTGTGGAGAAGTTATTAGTTCTGTAGTAACAAGTTCTGAGATGTTACTAAAGGGTATAAATGCAATTCCTTTGACAGGTGGGCAAGCAGGTATAATAACTGATGAGAATTTTATGGAAGCTGATTTTATTACTGTTGATACAGAAAATTTAAAAAGTTTATTAAATGAAGGTAAAGTACCAGTTATAGCAGGATTTCAAGGAAGAACAAAGAACTGGGATATCACAACAATAGGAAGAGGGGGAAGTGATGTAACAGCTTCCCTAATTGGTGCGTATTTAAAGGCTGAGAGAGTTGAGATATATACGGATGTTGATGGAATACTTACCTCAGATCCCAATATAGTCCCTAATGCATCACTGATTAGAAATATAAGTTATGAAGAAAGTTTCCAATTTGCTTATGAGGGTGCAAAGGTTATTCATCCAAGAGCAGTGGAAATTGCTCAAAATCATAACTTACCACTCCTTATTAAAAATACCTTATCTAATAGCGAGGGAACTTTAATTAATAATGATGTACACCTTGAAAGGAAGAGAATAATTACTGGGATAGCTAGTAGGAGTAAAAGAGTACAAGTTACTGTAGCTTATGATGGAAACGAAAATTATTACTCTATGTTCACAGTTTTAGCTGATAATGGTATTAGTTTAGATTTAATAAATGTTTTTCCAAAACAAAAGATATTTACAATTGATAGTCACAAATTAAATGATCTTAAAAATATATTCAATAAAATGAATCTTAAATTTGATATTACAGAAGAATGTTGTAAGATATCATTGATAGGAGCAGGTATGAGAGGAACTCCTGGTGTTATGGCAACAATTTTAACAGCTTTAACCAGAGAAAAAATTGAAGTTCTACAAACAGCGGATTCTCACAACACAATTTGGTGTTTAGTAAATGAAAAAGATAGAGATAAATCAATTATAGCTTTGCATAAACAATTCGATTTATAGGCATATTTGACTTGTTATTTATTTTCATACGCCTTAGGTGAATAGGTACACCTCTTAATGGATACAATATGTTTGTTAGGAGGTGTATTTTTATGGATAAGGAAATACATATAAAGGAAACTAAGGGAGAGAGTAATGCTAATCTTTCCGAAGAAGCATCAAATATAAAAGAATTAGGTGTGACTAATGTACCTAAGGCTGAGGATAATAGTATACATGTACTTCCGATAATCGGCACTATTGAAGGGCATATGGTTCAATCCCCACAAACTAAAACAACTAAATATGAGCATGTTATTCCACAACTAGTATCTATAGAAAGAGATAGTTCAGTAAAAGGAATTCTAATTATATTAAATACAGTTGGAGGAGATGTAGAAGCTGGATTGGCTATATCAGAAATGATAAATAGTATTAGTAAACCAACTGTTTCTTTGGTTATAGGAGGAGGTCACTCTATAGGTGTGCCATTAGCCACCAGTGCTAAATATAGTTTTATTTCCCCAACAGCCACTATGATAGTTCATCCAATAAGAATGAATGGATTGGTATTAGGTGTTCCACAGACATTTGAATATTTCAGAAAAATGCAAGAGCGGATAACCAACTTTATTGTTAGAACATCAAATGTTAGTGAAGACGAGTTTAATCGTCTTATGTTACAGACTGATGAACTTTTAAATGATATGGGAACAATATTAATTGGAGAAAAAGCAGTTGAGTATGGTTTGATTGATGAGGTTGGAGGAATAAGAAAAGCTATTGATAAGTTGAATGAATTGATAGAAGAGAGTGAAAAATAAAATGTGGTTTCTGCATATGCAGAGACGGCGGCATTTACAATTCTGAATTTGTTTTTGAAAGCACGAATAGCGTGCTTTTTTTCTGTTTGGGTAGGAATTACTATAGTAGATGTAGAATACATAAAAAGGAGGTGAAAGAATGGCTAAGAGGAAAACAACAAAAAACAAAAGAAAAGAAACAAGACAACCAGTAAGAAAAACAAGGGAAAAAGAGAAAACTAAAAAAAATAATGATGCTATTGGGATTTTGCTTATAACTGTAGGAATATTAATGTTATTAAGTATATTTTCAAACTATGTAAATGGTCTATCCATGGGTAGTTTTGGAAAAATTGCTTTTCAAACATTAAAGAGCCTCTTTGGTATAGGATCATTTATTGTACCATTTTTAGTGATGGCAGTAGGGTATATGTACATAATATCTAAGAATAAAGTTAAATATTCAAGTAAGTTCTTTGGTATAATCTTGATAGTAATTAATATTATGATTCTTTTAAATATTTTCAAATATGATATATTCTATAGTCCAGCAGATATGAAAACTGCTATAGAAAAAATATATGATAGTGGAACTATATTGCACGGTGGTATAATATCTTTTTTATTAACAGTTCCACTTTGTACGATATTTGGTAAAACAGGTGGGGTGCTTATAGTATTTGCAGGATTTTTAATAGGTGGTATATGTATTACCGAGATGGAGATGCAACACCTGTTTGCTAATATTAAATCTTATATATCTTCACGTAAACCAGATAAAACCAAAAGAGTCCGCGAATCACAGGAAGATAAGATTGCTCCAAAAGTTGAAAAAAATAAATATGAAAAAGAGTATGTTGATAATAATGACAATAGAATTAAAATAATTGATTTTGTTAAATCAAATACATTAGATGAGACAGCTGTTACTGAAAATCAAAAAGAGGCAGTGACAGCGAGAGAAAATGATGTTGCCACGGATGAGAATATACCGATAATTGAAGACTCAATGGAACATAAGGAAGTAAAAAAGAAATCATATCAAAAAGAAAAGCAAATTAAATCAGAGGTCATTGAGAGTATTGAAGAAGATGTTAAAGAAGAAATAATTACAAATTCAATAATCCAAGATACAGAGAAAAAAGAGTATGTTTTCCCTAGTATAGAACTTTTAAATGAGAATAAAGAAGGGTTACAGAGCAAAAGTGATAAAAGGGAATTATTACAAGATGCAAATAAACTAGCTAGTACATTGAAAAGCTTTGGAGTTAAAGCAAAGGTTGTACAGGTAACAAAAGGTCCATCTGTAACTCGCTTTGAAATACAACCAGAGGTTGGTGTTAAAGTATCTAAGATTGTTAATCTATCAGATGATATAGCTCTTAACTTAGCTGCACCATCTATAAGAATTGAAGCTCCAATTCCAGGTAAAGCAGCTGTTGGAATCGAGGTTCCAAATAGGAAATTGCTACCTGTGTTGTTTAGAGAAATAATAGATAGTTCTATTTTCCAAGAAGATAAAGGTAACCTTACAATTGGATTAGGAAAGGATATAGCAGGAAAATGTATTACTACTGATGTGGCTAAGATGCCTCATGTACTTGTAGCTGGAGCAACGGGATCAGGTAAATCAGTTTGTATAAACTCCTTAATAATTAGTTTGCTTTATAAATATACTCCTGAAGAAGTTAAGTTATTAATGATTGATCCTAAGGTTGTAGAGTTAAATGTCTATAATGGTATACCTCATTTATTAATTCCAGTTGTTACAGATTCAAGAAAAGCTGCAGGAGCATTAAGTTGGGCAGTAGGTGAGATGGAGAGAAGGTATAAAGCATTTGCAGATAATGGGGTTAAAAATATTGAAGGATATAATGAACTTCATTCCAAAGGAATAATTGAGGAAAAAATGCCTTTTATTGTAATAGTAATTGATGAGTTAGCTGATTTAATGATGGTAGCACCAAAGGATGTAGAAGGATATATTGCTAGATTAGCACAAAAGGCAAGAGCATCAGGAATGCATCTTGTTATTGCAACACAGAGACCATCAGTAGATGTAATTACTGGTATGATTAAGGCAAATATACCTTCAAGGATAGCTTTTGCAGTATCTAGTCAGGTGGACTCTAGAACAATTATCGATTCATCTGGAGCAGAAAAGTTATTAGGTAAGGGGGATATGTTATTCCTTCCAATTGGTGCATCCAAGCCAACAAGAATTCAAGGGGCATTCATATCTGAGAAAGAAGTAGAGGAAGTAGTGAACTTTATTAAAGTAGATCAATGCCAAAATGAATATAAGGAAGATATAATTGACGCAATAGACAATAATACTAAATATGAAGGGGATAAAAAATCAGATGTTGATCCATTGCTAAATGAAGCCATTGAGTTTGTTATCAAGCAACAAAAGGCATCCACTTCAATGTTACAGAGAAAATTTAAAGTGGGCTATAATAGAGCAGCAAGAATCGTAGATGAGATGGAAGAAAGAGGAGTTATATCGGGACCAAATGGAAGTAAGCCTAGACAAATTCTAATGTGTTCTGAAGATGTAGATTAATATACTTCCATGAAAATTTATGAGTTTTATGTTATAATGTAGTTTGTTTGATTTAAGTACGAAATTAACGGAGGAAGAAATGAAAGATATAAAAGTTGGTTTAATAAATTTAGGATGCGATAAAAATAGGATTGATTCAGAGATAATGTTAGGCAGAATGAACAAAGAGCTTATCCTTACAAATAATATAGAGGAAGCTCATGTTCTTATAATTAATACATGTGGGTTTATTGAGGCATCAAAACAAGAATCTATAAATACTATTCTTGAAATGGCTAGCTACAAAGAAGATAAGTGCAAAGTGTTAATTGCAACAGGTTGCTTAACGCAGAGATATGGAGATGAACTATTAGAATTGATGCCGGAACTAGATGCAATTCTTGGTGTTAACGACTATGATAAGATTCTAGAGGTTATTGAAAAAGCCTTTATAACTGATGAAAAGATAGTTCTATGTAGCACTGACTCTAAAGGAGTAAATGAAGGTGAGAGAGTCATTACCACAGGTGCACATTCAGCATATTTAAGAATTGCAGAAGGGTGTGACAATAAATGTGCATATTGTGCTATTCCAGGTATTAGAGGGAAGTATAGAAGTCGAACTAAAGAAAGTATTATTGAAGAAGCAAAAAGTTTAGCTAAACAAGGTGTTAAAGAGGTCATTCTTGTAGCACAAGATACTACTTGCTATGGAAAAGACATATACGGTAAGAAAGTATTACATGAGTTAGTAAGGGATATTAGTTTAGTAGAAGGACTTGAGTGGATAAGAATACTATATTGCTATGCAGAAGAGATAACTGATGAACTTATAAAAGAGATTAAAGAAAATGATAAGGTATGTAAGTACTTAGATATACCAATGCAACATATCAGTGATAACATTCTTAAGAAAATGAGAAGAAGAGGTAGAAGAGCACAAATTGAAAGTAATGTAAGAAAATTGAGAGAAGAAATTCCAAACATTAATTTAAGAACTACGTTTATTGTTGGGTTCCCAGGAGAAACAAATGAAGATTTTACAGAATTATATGAGTTCATCAAAGAGGTAAAATTCGATAAAATGGGTGTATTTAAATATTCAAAAGAAGAAGGAACAGAAGCGTATAATATGGAAGATCAGATTGATGAAGATATTAAAATTAAAAGAGAAGAAAAGTTAATGCTTCTACAACAAGGTATTTCATATGAAAAGAACCAATCATTGATTGGAAGAACATTCAAGGTATTAGTTGATAACTTCGATGGAGAAGTGTATGTAGGTAGAAACTTTGGAATGGCACCTGAAGTTGATGGAGACGTTATCATAAGCTGTGAAGAAGAATTGACACTTGGAAGTTTTATAAACGTTGAAATCACTGGTGCAATGGAATATGATCTAATTGGGGTGATTAGTAATGAATCTTGCAAATAAACTTACAATGTTAAGAATAATAATGGTACCGTTTTTTTTGGTTTTTATTTCAATTGAAAGTATACCATATGGTGTAGAAATTGCTACAGGGATATTTATATTAGCTTCATTAACAGATAAATTAGATGGATACATAGCAAGATCAAGAAATATGATAACTGATTTTGGAAAGTTTATGGATCCACTTGCAGATAAGCTATTAGTTACAGCTGCACTAATAGCATTAACTTATATGAGAATTGTACCAGCGTGGATAGTTGTAGTAATAATCTCAAGAGAGTTTGCAGTATCAGGTTTAAGAACTCTTGCGGCTAACAAAGGTATAGTAATTGCAGCTAGCTGGTGGGGTAAAATAAAAACAGTAATACAAATGTTAGCAATAATATTAGCATTAGTTAATATTGTAATAGAAAGTGCAGTGCTTACGAATATAACATCTGTTTCTATGTATGCAGCTGTAATCATAACAATAATTTCAGGTTGGGATTACTTTGCAAAAAATAGTAATGTTATAGCTACAAAGTAAGAGGTATAAAAAAAAAAGAACAGTCAATATTAAAAGATAGCTCCTAAATTTTAGGGGCTATAGAATTTATTGGCTGTGGGAACTTTTGTAATAAACCTGTTGACTAATAAAAATTAATAATGTATAATTGTTTGTAGAACGAGTGTTCGATGTAACGGAGGTGAACCCATAGGGGATAATTATGAATAATGAGAAATTAAAAGCAATCGAATCAGCGATGGGACAGATAGAGAAGCAATTTGGTAAAGGTTCAATAATGAAACTAGGGGAGAAAAAGGCGGTTAATGTAGGCGCAATCTCAACTGGAAGTTTAAGTTTAGATATAGCACTTGGTGTAGGTGGAGTTCCAAAAGGAAGAATAATTGAAATTTATGGGCCAGAAAGTTCAGGTAAAACAACTGTAGCGCTACATATAATAGCAGAAGCTCAAAAATCAGGTGGAGCAGTAGCATTTGTTGATGCAGAACATGCATTGGATCCTCTTTATGCAGGGAATTTAGGCGTTGATGTAGATAATCTTATAGTATCTCAGCCAGATACTGGAGAACAAGCACTTGAAATTACAGAGGCTCTTGTAAGAAGTGGAGCGATTGATGTTATAGTTGTTGACTCAGTTGCAGCTTTAGTGCCTAAAGCAGAGATAGAAGGAGAAATGGGAGCTTCTCATGTTGGACTTCAGGCTAGACTTATGTCACAAGCACTTAGAAAGCTGGCAGGAAGTATTAGTAAAACTAATACAGTAGCGATATTTATTAACCAACTTAGAGAAAAGGTTGGAGTTATGTTCGGAAATCCAGAAACAACTCCAGGTGGAAGAGCATTAAAATTCTATTCATCTGTTAGATTAGATGTAAGAAGAAGTGAAACAATAAAACAAGGTGACGAGTTTAAAGGTAATAGAACAAGAGTTAAGGTTATTAAAAATAAAGTTGCACCTCCTTTCAAAACAGCAGAATTTGATATTATGTATGGTTTAGGAATTTCCAAAGAAGGAAATCTAGTTGATGTAGGTGTAAAAGAAGAAATAGTACAAAAGAGCGGGGCTTGGTTTGCATATGGCGATGTAAGATTAGGCCAAGGAAGAGAGAATGCAAAAAAATTCTTAGCTGAAAATATAGAAATTGCTATGGAAATTGAAAATAAGATTAGAGAAAAATACAATCTAAAAGCAGCAGAAGTAAATGTAGAAAAGAAAGAAGAAAAAAAAGATAAAAAAGAAAAATAAACAATTGCAGTAGGAGTAATTTCCTGCTGCAATTGTTTATTTTATGAGAAGATATTATTTGAAAATTTAGAGTATTAAACTCTGAAAAAGAATAATGTCAAACTTTCAATTTTAGAAATATTGACATCACTTGACATAAAAGAAAAAGTAATATAAAATAAATACAAATGCATAATAAAAAAGTTGCCAATTTTTAAAACACCTTTTAACTTAATAATAAATTGACATTAATATCTAGGGAGGTGTTCATTATGCCATATGCAATAGCAATAATAGTTCTACTTCTACTTATCGCTATTTTCATTGGTTTTAGAAGCTTCATATATTATCAGAAGAATAAATCAATTGCTAATATAGCGAAGTCTGAAGAGAAAGCTAAAGAAATCATAGAGAATGCAAAAAAAGAGGCAGAATCTCAAAAAAAGGAATCAATAATTGAAGCAAAAGAAGAGGTTCACAAGCTTAGAAATGACTTAGAAAAAGAGTCTAGGGAAAGAAGAAATGAAAATCAAAGACTTGAAAGAAGAGTTATCCAAAGAGAAGAAGTATTAGACAAAAAAAGTGATTCTCTTGAGAAGAAAGAAGAAGCTCTGGCTAAAAAGAGTGAAAATCTTATCAATCTTGAAAAAGAGGTTGGAATTCTTGTTGATAAACAAAGAGGAGAGCTTGAAAGAATATCGGGTTTAACTAGTGAAGAAGCAAAAGATATTATTCTAAGTAATATTGAAAAAGAAGTTAAACATGATGCTGCAATGATGATTAAAGAAATTGAAAGCAAAGCTAAAGAAGAAGCTGATAAAAAAGCTAGAGAAATTATTACCTGTGCTATACAGAGATCTGCAGCTGACCATGTAGCAGAATCAACTGTAAACGTGGTATCGCTTCCTAATGATGAAATGAAGGGAAGAATCATAGGAAGAGAAGGAAGAAACATTAGAACATTAGAAACATTAACAGGAATTGACTTGATTATTGATGATACTCCGGAAGCTGTTATTATTTCTGGGTTTGATCCGATAAGAAGGGAAGTTGCTAAAATAGCCCTTGAGAAATTGATAGCTGATGGAAGAATTCATCCGGCTAGAATAGAAGAAATGGTAGAAAAAGCACAAAAAGAAATTGAATTAGTTATTAAAGAAGAAGGCGAACAAGCAACTTTTGAAACAGGCGTTCATGGATTACATTTAGAATTAGTTAAATTGTTAGGAAGATTAAAATTCAGAACTAGTTATGGTCAGAATGTGTTAAAGCATTCAATTGAAGTAGCATATTTAGCTTCAATTATGGCATCTGAATTAGGTATTGACCCAACTATTGCAAAGAGAGCTGGATTACTTCATGATATCGGTAAAGCAGTAGATCATGAAATGGAAGGACCACATGCATTATTAGGAGCAGAGATTGCTAAGAAATTTAAGGAATCTCCGGCTGTAGTAAATGCAATTGGAGCTCACCATGGTGATTTAGAGCAAACTTCTATAGAAGCTGTACTGGTTCAAGCGGCTGATGCAATTTCTGCAGCAAGACCAGGTGCAAGAAGAGAGACTTTAGAAGCTTATATTAAGCGTTTAGAGAAACTTGAGGAAATAGCAAATTCATTTGAAGGTGTAGATAAATCATTTGCTATACAAGCGGGAAGAGAAGTAAGAATAATGGTTAAACCAGATGAAGTTGATGATTTAGGATCTGTTGAAATGGCTAGAACCATTATTAAGAGAATTGAAGATGAGATTGAATATCCAGGACAGATAAAAGTTAACGTAATTAGAGAAACAAGAGCAGTTGAATATGCGAAATAATCCTCTTATAATAAGAGGATTTTTTTTGATTAAAAATATTTGAATGGAAGAGCGAAATATAAATTCCTCATTTTAAGTGTCTGAAATTATAATATTATTAAAAATGAAATTTATCCATCATTTTAAAAGTAACTTTACAAGATTTTATTTACAATGGATGAAGGAAGTGTTATAGTAATATCATAAAAAGAAAAAACATGTAAAAGGGGAATATACATATGGAACTTTCAAGTAAAGCTAAAAAAATATCTCCATCATTAACTTTGGCGATAACTGCAAAAGCAAAAGAGTTAAAAGCTAAAGGTGTGGACATAGTAAGTTTTGGAGCTGGAGAACCAGATTTTGATACGCCTGAGAATATTCAAGAGGCTGGTATTAAGGCAATTAAAGCAGGATTAACAAGATACACTGCAGCTTCAGGTATTGTTGAGTTAAAGGCAGCTATTACTGAAAAATTTCAAAAAGATAATAATCTTACTTATAAAAAATCACAGATAATTGTTTCAACTGGAGCAAAGCAGTGCCTAGCAAATGCATTTCAAGCTATTTTAAATCCTGGAGAGGAAGTTATAATTCCAGGAGCGTATTGGGTAAGTTATCCAGAGTTGATTCAATTAGCAGATGGAGTACCTGTAATAGTTGAAACAAAAGAAGAAAATGAATTTAAGTATAATATTGATGAATTAAAAGCAGCTATTAATGATAAAACAAAAGCTATTCTTGTGAATAGTCCAAATAATCCTACTGGTACAGTTTATGGTAAAGAAGATTTAGAAAAAATTGCTGAGATAGCTAAAGAACATGATTTAGTAATTATTTCAGATGAAATATATGAAAAACTTCTATATGGAGAAGAAAAACATGTTAGTATTGCAAGTCTTAGTGAAGATGCATATAACAGAACAATAGTTATAAATGGAGTATCAAAAGCATATGCAATGACTGGATGGAGAATTGGTTATGCAGCGGCTAGTGAAGAAATAACTAAGTTAATGACTAGTCTTCAGAGTCATGTAACATCTAATCCAAATTCTGTTGCACAATATGCTGCATTAGAAGCATTAACTGGAGATCAGAATGATGTAGCTAATATGGTCAAGGCTTTTGAAAAGAGAAGAGACTTTATGGTTGAAACAGTAAACCAGATTGATAGTGTTTCTTGTATTAAACCAAAAGGTGCATTCTATGTTATGGTTAATATTAGTGAGACATTTGGTAAATCAATAAATGGAAAAGTGATAAATACTTCAATGGAATTCGCAGAAGCGATACTAGAAGAGGAAAAAGTAGCTGTTATTCCTGGAATAGCGTTTGGTATGGAAGGATATATCAGATTATCATATGCAACTTCTATGGAACTTATAAAAGAAGGATTAAAAAGACTTGAAAACTTCATTAAAAAAATGCAATAATATAAATATACAGTAAACAACTTCAATTGAAGTTGTTTATTTTATTTATACCTAAAAGGAGATATTGCTGTGACTGAATCATTGATAAAAACGGGTGGAAGCATTATTAAATTTAATAAACATTTTATTGAGCATTTTCTTGAAATTAAAAGAAGAAATAGTGAATATACATCAATAAGTTATGAAAGGGATATAAAAGACTTTTTCAATGTGGAAGTAATAACAGAAATCACTCTTGATGATATAATTAATGTTAATATTTTTCATGTAGAAGCATATATGTTGGACTTACACAACCAAGGAAAATCTTCAGCAACAATAAATAGAAAAATATCTGCATTGAGTTCTCTTTACAAATGGCTTTTAAAATACCAAGATAATAGAACGGGTGTTTCAATAATTAAATATAATCCTTTTGGCAGCTTAAAGGATGAGAAGCCAAAGGTTAATAATAAAGAGACGGAATTTTTAACATTAGAGGAAAGCAAAAGGTTAATTGAATCAATTGATGATAGAACTATATTAGGAATGAGAAACAAAGCTATATTATCATTGGCAATTACAACAGCTTTGAGAAAATCAGAAATAATTAATATTAAGTTTAAGGATATAAAGAAAATCCATGGATATGATGTAATAGAAGTGATTAGAAAAGGTAATAAAAAGGATATTGTTAAAATTCAAGCTAATGTATTAAACTTGATTACTACATATATAAATAATACAAATAGAAGTTTTGAGAATAATGAGAATGACTATTTATTTATAGGACATTCAAGAAACGGAAAGAATAAAAAAAAGCTAGATCCTAGTACTCTTAATTATATGATCAAGAAATGTTGTGAAAGAGCGGGAATTAATAAAAAAATAAAGGTGCACTCTACAAGGCATACAGCAATAACACTGGCAATAACATCAGGGGCATCAATAGAAAAAGTTAGAGATTTTGCAGCTCATAAGAATATAGCAACTACAAATAGATATGTTCACTCGATAGACAAGCTAAAAGATAATGCAGGAGATCTAATTGATCTTTTTGATTAGATATTCAATATAGAGCTACTTCTGATTAAGCACAAGTGGAGTAACTAGATTAAGTGTTTTTTATTTTTTATTCTTTAGAAATTGAACTGGTGCAATTTTACACAAACATGTAATCCATTGATACAAGCAAGTTTACGTATGATAATTTCTTTAAGAAACTTTTCAATTTCCTGAAAAACAAAAAATGGAATATAAATAGAGGGGAAGTCAAAATTTAAACTTCCCCTCTATTATATTATACCACAAAAACAATATAAATTATAGACTTACAATTTATGGCTGTATGTTATATCATAGTAATTGTCTCTTTTAATAGAGGTAGATATATGTTAAATAGAACTTATTATCTGAATATGGAGGGATTAATATGGAGTTATCTAATAAGGAATGGGAAATTGAAGAAAATAGACTTGAAAGAATAAACGGTGTAATCAAAAACCAATTAAATGATTCAGAGAATAGTAGAAAGAAAGTATTTAATCAAGGTATGCAAATAGGACGTGATTTTTGGGATAATGACATAACTGTTCCGGAAAATTCATTTGATTTAAAAGCTATTGTAGATATAACTCAGAACCTTCAAGCTGTGAAAAAAGAGCAGCAAAAAGTTGAGATAACAAGTAACGCAATAAGGAAATTGAAACTTCTGCAGGATAACCTTTATTTTGGAAGAATTGATTTCCAAGAGTGTGGAATTGATGAGAAGGAATCCATATATATTGGTGGGGGTACTTTGATAGATAAGTTAGATATATTAATCTATGATTGGCGTTCTCCAGTGTGTGGAATGTTCTATGAACATGAAATGGGAGAGGCAGATTATGAATGTCCAGAAGGGCAGATAGAAGGAGAGATAACCCTTAAGAGACAGTATAGCATAAGTGATGGAAAGATAAAATATATGTTTAATACAGATCTTAAGATAGATGATGACATACTTCAGAAAAGTTTAAGTAATAATTGCGATGAGAATATGAGAACAATCATTAAATCAATTCAAAAGGAACAAAATAGGGTGATAAGAAATAAGAATGAGGATGTTCTTATTGTACAAGGCCCTGCTGGAAGTGGAAAAACGTCAATTGCTCTTCATAGAGCTGCCTATGTATTGTATAAATATCGAGAGAGAGGACTTAAGTCTGATAATATAGTAATTTTCTCTCCTAATGAGATCTTTAATGATTATATATCTGAAGTACTACCTGAACTTGGCGAGAATAAAATATCTCAAACAACCTTTATGGAATATGCTATGGATTCACTAAGAAGAAACTTAAGTATAGAAGATGGGTATGAACAGATGGAACAAATTCTTTCAGGAAAGGGAAGTCAATCTTACAAGTTAAGAAGAGAGAGTATTATGTTTAAAGGAAACTTGGAATACCAGAGAATCATAAGAAGATATATTAAATATCTTGAAGAGAATACTATGAATTTTAAAGATATATGGTTTAAAGAATGGTTGATTATTACGGGGGAAGAGCTTAATGATCTTTATTACAACACATATGGGAAATGGCCAATAAAGCATAGATATAAAGAGATGATTAAGGATATTGAATGTAGGATAGATCAGAAGAATATCAAGAAGTTGAGACTTGAACAGATTGAAAAAGAATTAGATGAAGATAATCAATACTGTTATGAAGGTAATGACTTGATTAAAGATGTATTTAATAGAGAGATGGTTACTTTCAGAAACTATATTAAAAGCTTATTGTCAATTAACGAAGTGCAAGTTTATAAAAAACTTGTAGGTGATAAAGTATTATTTAATAAGATGGCAAGCGGAATTGAACTACCAGGTAATATTATAGACATACTAAGGAGCACATTTAAAAATCTTAATAATAATAGAGTTATATTTGAGGATATTACCCCTTTGTTATATATAAAACATTCTCTAGGTAATATAAGAAATATGACTCATATAAAGTATGTTATCATTGATGAGGCACAGGATTATTCTCCTTTTCAATATAAGTTATTTAAACAGCTATTTCCTAAAGCTGGATTCACTATATTAGGAGATATTAACCAATCTATTAATCCATATGTGAATACCTTAGATTATAATATTATAGCTAATATTTTTAATAATAAGAGTTCTAATATAATAGAGTTACACAAAAGTTACCGTTCCACAAAAGAAATATCAGAATTTACAAAGAGAATAATTAATAATGAAAAGATTATTAATGTTTCAAGAGTGGGTGAAAAGCCAAGGTTAATAGAAGTAAGTGATTATGAAGATAGGATCAAGAAAATTAAAGTGGATATAGAATCCATGGTTAAAAGTGGATTAGAGTCAATAGCAATAATATGTAGAACAGCTTCTACAGCTTCTAAAGTATATAGAGACTTTAAAGGAATAGAGGGTATTGATATAAATCTAATTAAAAAGGAAGATGAAAAGTTTAAGAGTGGAATAAATATTGCACCGTCCTACCTTTCTAAAGGGCTGGAATTTGATGGGGTAATAATATTTGACGGTGATAAACATGTTTATTCTAACGAAGAGGAAAGACTGTTATTCTATACAATTTGTACAAGGGCATTACACAGGTTAAGTATATATTACAAAGAAAATCCTACTAAGTTCATAGATGCAATTGATGATGAATTATTTATATAAGGATAAGGCGTATTTAAGAATCAACTAATTTTAATAATAAATTAGGAATGGGGAAGAGAATGAATTTTAACCTATTTAAAAATAAGAATTTCACATTGTTCCTTTTGGGGCAAGCGACTTTTTCTTTAGGAACAATGGGAAGTTTGGTAACAGAAAGTACACCAATAATAGTTCAATTTTAAAATTTGTACAATATAAATCACAATATATAACAATATTCTTCGGAGTAAGTATTTTTATCTTTTTAATGCTTTCTGGGGAGTATTTTATAGTGGATTATACCAAAGTTGTATACCAATTGATATGCTTGGAAGGTACGCAGCTACTGAGGGTGGGGTTATTACTTTAAGCAGACTGGTAGGCTTAAAGATGTATGGGTATTTCTTTGATATAGATGGTTTGCTAATTCCAATGAGCATACTAGGCGTTGGTATAATATTGAAAATTATAATTCAATTACTATTTATGAGAGAAACAAGGTGTGGGATTGATGGGTGGTAATAAATTGTAATTATACAAGTAATATGGTAAAATTATTTATATTAATTGCATGTTTTGTAATTGATTAATTTTCTTATATGACTACGAATTAAAGAAAAGGAGTGTTAAATTAGTACTAACTTTAATGAAGTAGGAATTGGAAGTAATCGCTGACCCTAAAGCAACAGAGGTGAATAGGTCAATACTTTATTCAAGCCTAGGAACATATGGAAGAGAGGTTTTACCATTAACAAATGGTAGAAAGTGAATAAAGTTGCTGAAACAACAATTTAACTTGATAATTTTAATGAGATTCTAAACTTATTATGTGTTTAAGGATATTTAAAGTATAAACAAGTCTGGAGTTACTCTAGACTTGTTTTTATCTATAGAATTTTTGAATAAAAATATTAGAGAATAGGAATCTATGTAACAAATATGATATAAAAAAGGGGATTAAAAATGAATATTGGAAATTTTGTAAAGAAACAAAGAAATAAAATTAAGCACTTATCAAATGGGTGGAAGGGGGCCTTAACTTCTTTATCTATTACAGCACTAATTATTTCAATATTTATGGGATATAACATTTTTAAACCAAGTGGAATGGGTGCTTTTCTGGTAGGTACGATGATTTTGATTCTAGCTACAGTACTTTTTTCGGGAGTTATAAGTATAGTTGTTCATATAATTAAAAAAGCACCCACAAGATTTATTTGGATGACAATCTGTTCATTTTTATTAATTTCCTTATACTTTTTTTCGGGTACATATGTGTCATTACTGGTAAGTCTATATTTTGTCATTGTAATTCCAATTTTAGGCGGTTTCTTGTGGAAGCAACTAAAAGGAGAATTCAAAAGTATAAAACTATCAAAAAAAATCTGTGTATACTCAATTAATGGGATATTAACTATTTTTCTTTTGATAATTTCTTTTTGGGTTATAAAAGATAGTGACTCTCTTGAAAAACGAATTAATTTAAGTGAATTGAAGAATTCCAAAAACTATGATTCTTCTATTGAAAATCCAATTGAAAAGGGAAGTTATAGTGTGAAAATTATCACCTACGGAAGTGAAAATAATTATCGTAAAGATTTCCAACTTTCAGATTCTTTAAAAACTAGAACTATTGATGGTTCAGCTTTTTTAGAGAATTGGTCAAAATTAAGAACAAGCACACTGGGATTTGGACCAGATAAAATGCCTCTTAACGGAAGAGTTTGGTACCCGGATAGCAATGAAAAGCATCCTCTTATAATAATGGTTCATGGTAATCACACAATGAATGACTACTCTGATGAAGGGTACGGATACTTAGGAGAGCTTTTAGCGAGTAGAGGTTATATTTTTGTATCAGTCGATGAGAATTTTTTAAACAGCTCATTTTTTGAGGATTTACTGCTTTTTCATTCTTTGAAAAGAGAAAATCAAGCTCGTGGTATGCTGTTACTTGAACATGTAAAGCTTTTTAAAGAATGGAATTCAAGTTATGATAATCCATTTTCAAATAAAGTTGATATGAATAATATAGCACTAATTGGTCACTCTAGGGGAGGGGAAGCTGTAGCTATTGCTTCTGCATTTAATAAGATGAAAGTTCATCCTGACAATGGAAATGTAAAGTTAGATTACAACTTTAATATCCGTGCCATTGTTTCAATAGCAGGAACTGACAGTCAGTACAAGCCATTAGAAAGACAGCTACTCTTAGAAGATATTAACTTTTTGTCTATCCATGGCTCTCATGATATGGATGTTTTTTCTTTTCAAGGTATGATGCAATATGATAGAATTCAATTCAGTGGGAAGGGTGATTTTTTTAAATCGTATGTGTATATATATGGTGCAAATCACGGACAATTTAATTCTACTTGGGGAAGAAATGATTTAGGGGTGATAGGAGGAATGAAGCTTTTTAATACCAATCAGTTAATCTCAAAAGAAGATCAAGAACAAATTGCCAAAGTTACAATTTCTTCATTCTTAGATGCAACCTTAAAAGGAAAGATTGAAAATAGAAAAATGTTTAAGGATTTAGGATATGCTATGAAATGGCTACCAGACAATCTTTATTTAAATAATTATCAAGACTCTAAGACGTTAATAGTAAGTTCCTTTGATGAAGATATAGATATTTCCAGTACAACATTAAAAAGTGGGACAATATCTGGTGAAAATTTGGAGATATGGAAAGAAACAAAAGTTGACTTCAAATTTGGGGATAATGAATTCAACTCAGTTTTTCTAAAATGGGATAACAAAGAAAAATCAGCATCTAAAGTTCCGAGCTATATAATAACGCTGCCAGACTTAGAAACTAATATATCAGAGAGTAGTTCTATTATATTTTCTATGGCGGAAAACAATGAAAATGAGAGATTAAAAGAATACAAAGATGCGTTGATAGACTTAACCATAAGTATAGAAGATTCACTTGGAAATAAGGCTTCCATTCCATTGAGCCATTTTTCTCCACTTGTTCCTATGGTTGAAGGAAAGATATTAAAAAAGCCTTTTAGTAAGAGCAATAGTAAAGAACCTATATTTCAATATTTTGAATTTGAGCTGAAAGATTTTTTACATGAAAATAAAAGCCTTGATATAACCAAATTGAAAAAAATAGGTTTTACCTTTGATAAGATAGAAAAAGGCTCGATTTTAATTGATGACATAGGTATTAGATAGTGAACTCTACCTCCACTTGCTCACACTGGATGTGGGATTAAAGGAAAATCACGTTTCATTTTTGAAACGTGATTTTTGATTAAGCATTTAAATTAATTACATGTCCAATAACATAAGTAGATAGTGCTTATCCAAGGGAGCCCTAGGCTCTTACGGCACCAAAATTTTCTTTTATCACAGGGGTTTATTTCTAATGTCCAACTATCTAATAAGGCTGACATTGGATTTAAGAATAATCCTAAGGGGGTATTGTGATAATTAAGACTAGTGTATTATTTCCACTTTGAATCTAAGAACTTTCCATCATCATCACTAATTCTAATTTTCTTTTCAATACCATCTATGGTAACTTCGTGAACAATCCCCTTTTCAGTGTTAACAACAGAAATATTAGAAATTCTATCTCTATAAGTATCATTTATACGTAAAAGTAGTTCTTCTTTTTTTATTTTAGGAACTAAGGGAGTATCATCATAAATATTATTTATATTAGAAATTCTTAAATACATAAGCTGTCCAAATTCATTTAATGAGATGCAAATTTCTTTAGTTTCATCAATTACATTACCAATTTTCTTTTGGTACCTACAGTAAATAATATCCTTTTTAAAAATAGTTGATGTTTCCTCGTAGTTATTCAAGTTTAAATTATTTATATACATTTTACATTTATCAGCCAGCTCTTTTTCGCTCTTTTTTTCTTCAGTGACTTTGTTGTAAGAAAATTGTAAATTAAACCATATATAATCCTTGCAATATTCATTATAAAATACAGTACAATTTTCATTTTCATCACTAAAAACTACACTGTTACCATTTATTTTAGGGAAAATATTAGATGTGTTTTTAATTCCATCACTTAGGTATTTTTTGTTTAAGGATAAAATTATTTTGGATACAATATTATGATTTGGGAAAGTTTTTGAAAGATCATTATTGCTATTGCTTTCTTGTGAAAATGATTCCAAGTTATTTTCACAGTTATATCTAAATATTGAATTAAAGAATTTGCTATGAAAATGAGTATCATAAAAATCAATTTTCCAAAAGCCACAATCAAAACTATCAATGGTATCATTATAGATTATTGAAACAGCATCAAGATAATCAATAGTTTTTTTTATTACGTCTAAATCTTCAGGCAACAATACATCTTTTCTTAAAATAATTTTAGCGTCTTCTAAAAAAGAATTTAATGGATCTAAGGAAATGCTTGGTGAAAAATTGTACATTGATTTAGGTTTCATAGCAAGTTCATGAGATAAATATTGTAATTGTTTTATAGTGGAGCTTATTTCTATTGTTGATTTATCAAAAAATTCATCATTGGAAATTAATAATACATTAAGATCATCTTTTAGGTCACTAATAGACTCAATAAAACTAGATAAAGTCTTCCTGTTTTTATCAGATAATTGTTTTTTTTGAGCGTCATTGCTTTTATAAAGACTAACAGTGGAAATTAGTAAGATTATTGTTAACAACATTAAAGGCTTTAGAAACTTATTTTTATTTTTTATATCCATAAAGCACCTCGTATTAAACTTATTTTAATTTGATTTTAATTACAATATAGATAAATAATAACATGGGTTCTATTTGTGGGTCAATTAGCTATAAGGAATGTGAAAACCAATTCAAAAATACTCGATTAAATGTTTGTATATTCTTTAGGAGTATTTTTCTTGTGAATAGTATCAATATTTATAGTGGGAAGATTTAGGTTAAACTTTAAGGATAAAAGGCGTAAAATCAATGTTACAAAAAAGCTAATGTAAAGAGAAGCTATTTGTGGAATATGGTCATATGAGAAATACATAGCCATAGATCCTACAGCAGATGCTGAAGCATAGATTTCTTGTTTTAGAATTAAAGGAATATCTCTAACAAACATATCTCTTAATACCCCACCCCCTACACCAGTTAGCATTCCCATGCATGTTACACTAAATAAATTGGTCATATTATGAGTAATGGCTATTTTAGCTCCTAATGCCGTAAATGCTCCCAGCCCTATAGCGTCAAAAATTAAAAATACAGTTAATTTATTTTTAATTGGAGAGTTAATTTGAAATTTAATCAATACAGGATATAGAAAGAAAGTAAATATGGATGTAATAATACTTATAACAAAATACTTAGGATCTCTAAAGATAGTTGGAGTAAGATTTCCAATAACAATATCTCTAAATAATCCTCCGCCGCATGCAGTTACAATAGATAAAGTAATAATTCCGAACAAATCTAATTTCTTACGTATTCCAGCTAAAGCGCCAGATATAGCAAATACCATAGTTCCAATAATGTCAAACATATTTAACCAAAGCATAGTACATTCTCCTTTATGAGTATTTTATATGTAAATACCATTAAATCTAAATTTAAATTGAATGTTTATTTGTTAGTAAAATATAAAAGGACAGGGAATAAAAAGTATAGCAAAGCTAGGCTTTTTATTCCCTGTCCTTTTATCTGAAAGATTCCCTTTAATAAACTAATCTTATTAAAAGTTGCTCCTTTGATGCCCCAATAAGGGGTCTCTCCAGGGGTGTGTCAGATTATTGTATAAGACCTGAAAGCTTCAAAACAAACTCAAAGCTTAGTTTGTTTTTTTCTTCTACGGTTATCTATAAAGATATCTCCAATAATCTTCATTCACAAATATTAACATTTATGTTTTTATTTTATGCATTGGATGTAAAGTTGTCAACATAAATTTTCTAAAAATACCTTAATTATATAAGGAAATTTAAAAGTTTAGAAATAGTATTAATCAGTAATAATATTGTATAAGTGTATCAGAGTGTTAATGCTTTATTGACTAACTTATTTTAATTGGAATATAATTGTAGTATATCTACCATAGAAGCTGAAACATGAGAGTATATTTATTACAATATGGGAGCATTAAGTTATTCAGAACAAATTGAAACTTTTAACTAATTTTAATGTTAAATGAATTAGAATATTTACAAATCTAGAGTTACTCTAGACTTGTTTTTATGGAGGGGTAAGTATGAGAATAGAGTATAAACAAGGCGCTAAAGAATTATTAAATGAAATAAAAACACTATGGGAGAAATTAAATGAACATCATATTGAGAAGTCAAAGCATTTCAAAGAAAGATTTAAGAGTTTTACATTTGAGTGGAGAATAGGTAAGTTAAGTGAAAATGAAGATAGAAAAATCAATGTTATTGTTGTGAGTGATAAGGATAAGGAAGAGAATATAGGTTATTGCCTTGCTTCTGTATTGGGATCATATGGAAACATAGAGTCGTTATATATTGACCCAGAGTATAGAGGGTTAAATATTGGTGAGAGACTAATGACAGATTCACTTGAATGGATAAATAGTTATGAGGTTGAAGATATTATGATAGGGGTAGCAGGGGGTAATGAGGATGCCTTTGGTTTCTATGAGAAATTTGGATTCTATCCAAGAGTAACAAAGTTGGGATTGAAAAAAGAATAAGAATTAAATATTAAAGCTGCTTTATTAAAGAGTAGCTTTTTTTATTTCTAATTTAACTATTTTGTAAATTATTACAATGAGAATCGTTCTATAATAATTAAGAGATATAATGGAGTAGTTAACTAGGAGGAATACTATGAAAACTAAGGCACTATCAGTTTTTATAATAATTATGATTTTTTTATCAATACCATCATGTAATGATGGGAAAAACAAAAATAGCGAAAAAAATACATTTACAAACACGAGTAATGTAAAGAGTAAAGACGAAGGAAAGAATGTTAATAATGAGGAAAATAAACAAGGAGAAACAGCAGAAAAAAATATATATAAAGAAGATTACCTTGAAGCATGTAGATTATTTGCTGATAAATATATTTTTCTTGAAGAAAAGATTGGTAAAAGTAGAGAAGTATTTTTAAAAGAGAGAATCAAGTATTCTGATAAGGTTGATTGGAGTGATGGAAAAGAGGTTTTTATAAAGGAAATCAGAGAGCTTTGTGCACTGTTTCCTGATGAAAATGTTTCTTTCAAGTTATCAGAAGAGCTGAGGAAAGAGTCAAAATTCTTAGGATTTATGTGTAAGTACTCTCTTGATGGTAAGGTGATGATTGATAGAGTATATGATGAGTATTTTGAATTAGATAGGACAAGTAATAGTGGGAGGAATAGTCTTCGTAGTGGTTATGAGATTATTGAATGGAATGGGAGACCGATTAATGATGTAATTAAAGACTTAGGTGAAGTTAATAAGAAATCAAGTTGTAATGCTCAAAATGAAGTGGCTGCAAGATTTTTAACAGTAGAAAATGGATATATGCCATTGAGAGATGAATTAAAGCCTATTGAAATTGTGTATAAAAAAGATGACGAACTCTATTATAAAAAACTTAAATGGAAGAGATTAAAGGACACTTACAGCTATATAGAATACAAAGCGAATGAAGAGAGAAGTGTATTAATCTTAAACAATCATAAGCCTTCATTAGAAGACATACCTAAAACTTACAGGTTTATCAATGAGAATCTTATATATTATTTTAGAGAGAGCGATGGGATATGGAGCGCAGTTCTTCATCCAAGAGATTTTATAAGTTGGAATCATAAAGATCTTAATAAGACAATGGAGGGGATTTTATCAAATAATCCTGATGTTTTGTTGGTTGATTTAGAGGATACCTTAGGGGGAAGTGAAAAAAATATAATAGAACTGGCTAAAGCCATAAATATAGATAGTAAAATGATTATCAAAAATGAATATTTAAATAGTAATAGTAATAAAGAAAATAATTCAAAGGCTAAGTATTCTGATTATTATGATAAAATCACAATAGAAAATAAATGGGTGGGTCCAGTTTTAATTAGAACAAATTCTGTTACTTCAGGTGCTGCGGAGTATTTTGCACGATGGTTCCAACAGAATAAAAGAGGGATGATTTTTGGACAGCCCACAGCAGGGACTGGAGGCATACATGAAGTTTTTTCTTTAAATAATACTGGTACAGAAATAGAATTTTCTATAGGAAGTGGAACAATAGTTGGGAATGAAAAGCCCATAGAAGGGAATCCAGTGATTCCTAATATACTTTATGATGAGTCAATGAGAGAAACTTATAGTATAGTAGATTTCTTTTCAACCTATGGTAAGGAGTTATTCTCAGAAGAAATAATAAAAAAGGCTGAACAGAGAATAAAAGAGAATTTTGATTGGAGAAATTGGAATACCTTTGGAGATACAGTAATAGAAAAGTGCGAAGAGGAAGAATGGGATGAGACTATAACAATTAATTATAAAACGGATGTCTATGAGCCTAACACTCGGGTGAATTTTGAAGAAAGAAATAATCCAAATGAATTATTGATTAGGATAAATAATGCAAGATATTCAAGCTTTAATTTTAAAGGGATGGAAGAATCAAAGTTCATAAGTGAACACTATTATATACCAGTAATGTGTGATGATGCATGGGAGTATGTATTTAGGTTAAAAAAATCTGTTCAGTGGGAATTGGAAGAAAAGTATAATCCATATAGGCAAGTTATTAAATTAAGAGAAAAAGAATCAATAGAGGAGAGTTCAGGGTACAGTATAATCACTAATTACATAGGTGGAGAGACTATGTGGCATTTACCTGATATGATAGAAAATAGTAAAATTGTTAAGATTGGTGATGAGTTGCGCTTACAAATTGGGGATTTTTTAAATAAAGACGAATGTGAATTAAAAGCTAATGAGCTAAGAGAAGAATATAAAGAGCAAGTTGAAAATCTTAAGTTTACAGTTGTGAAAATTGAAGATATAAATTATTAGGATAGGGTATAAGGAATAAGGATTTAAGGAGAGAGTATGATTGTGAGTATATTAAGGAGTAACTTTTACTGTGCTTGATTTAACTATTTTGTAAATTATTACAATGAGTATTAGTTTATAATGATTAAGTAGACAAATGTGGAGTGAAGGGGAGTTCAATGAAAAATAAAAGTAAATTAATAATAAACGTGATAGTAGTTGTCTTATTAGCTAGTGTTATAATATTAGTTATTAATAGTGTGATTTTAAATAAAAGCAAAGCTCAATTGGAGAAAGAGGTAAATGAGTTAAGAGGAAAGGTTGAAGAACAAAATACTGAGATTACCAGACATAAAAATGAAAATGTGAAATTAGAAAAATCATTAGATGTAAGTAAGGTGGGAATTGATAAAGAGAACGAGATTAAGAAAAAGCATGAAAAGCTCTTAAAAGATAATAAAATATTACTTGATAAGATAAAGCAAAGTAACTACCTTAAATCAGCGCTTAGAATTAAAGAATATTCCAAAGGAGAAGTGGAATTTTTCCCCATTTATCATGCTTCAATTGAAGATATTGATGGATATGATGAAGAGGAAGGAATTGGCGGGTATATACTAGTGGATAAAAATTTATCAATAAAGGAAAAGATGCAGCTAATAGCAGATAATGTATCTAAAAGTTATTTTGGACTACCTATTGAGGTTGAAAAAATTGAAGATCGAAATGGTAAAAAGATTGCTATAATAAACCTTGTTGAGCACACAGAAGATGAATGGGATGAATGGTCAAGAAAGTTTCAAGGAACATTAGGCGAGCAGTTCAGTATGAGCACTCTTGAACGTAATTTCATACAAGAACAATATTCAGGAGAATGGGTTGATGGAATTGAAATTCAGCAAAATCATGGTATAAGAAAATCAGGGCATTTAGGTGATTTTAATTGGATAGTGTACAGAGAGGATATACCTATAAAATATGAATTAAATGAATTTATTGAAACGGATGGAGAAAAAGAAACATTAGAAATAAAAGATGGTAAAATACTTGCTAGAGATGGTAAAATTCTCATAGAAGATTCCATTGAAAGAGGAAAGCGGTGGATAGTTGATAATGAGATTACAATAATTACTAGAGTAGGTTTTACGTATTATGATGGTAATACGTACAGTGGAACAACAATAGAAACCCTTACATTGGATTTAACAGATGGAACTATACTCAAAAGATACATTGGTAAGGGAAAAGGAGTAGTGAAGGAAGAGTTATTGTATCCAGAAACCTTGTATAAATAAAATAACGCCCACATTAGATTTTGGGCGTCTTTTGTTCAGTCTTCATATTTTCTTCAAATGGCGGTGATTCAATTTTTTTACCTGCATGTAAGGGTTGATTTTCTTTTGTTACAACATTTTTTACAGGTTTAGTCTCCATATTTGGATCAGTAGGCATACTAAATTCCTCCTTCTACAATCTTAAGTTTATTATTTGATTAAATGGATTTAATTATTCAATTTTGTTATAAAAGCACTTAATTTTAGTGCAAAGAGCTTTAGTATGAAAGATAAATTTATTAAATTATTAGAGAAAAATAATCTAAATGAAATGAGAGAGAATGGTTTATATGGACAAGAATAAAAATATAAATAAAATCCAGGGTTATATATTATTGATTATAGGAGTGATTTTCCTGGCGTATAGCATAATATACACCATAATTTTTAAAAAGGTAAGCTTTGGAATAGGAGTTATAAGTATATTGTCAATACTTTTATGTATTGATGGATTCATAAAGAAATCCCTAAAAAGCAAAGAAAAGATTGTGTTATTATGCGAGAAGTTCCTAGATGGAATTTTAATAGTAACCTTAGTATTTTTCTTTAGTGGTGAAATGTTGATTCAAAATGGGTTAAGGGAAGAGTCTAATTCTAGAATGAACAACATGGTGATTTTGGGATGTGGTCTTGAAGAAAATGGTGAACCATCACAAATGATGAAGAATAGACTGGATGCTGCGTTAGAATATCTTTTTGAAAATGATATTGAAAATATAATTGTTAGTGGTGGACAAGGTTCAGATGAAAAATTCACCGAATCTTTAGTAATGAAAAAGTACTTAGTAAAGAATGGAATTAAAAGTGATAAGATTATTGAAGAAAATAAATCAACAAGTACATTTGAAAATCTAAGTTTTACAAAAGATATAATAACAAAAATTGAAGAAAACAAGAATGGAAAATTGAGAATTGTAATTCTTACCAGTGATTTTCATATGTTTAGGTCTAAATTAATTGCTGAAGAACTTGGATTTACTGCAACAGGTGTACCTTCTTCAATATCAATGATAGAAATACCCCAAAGGCATGTTAGGGAATATTTTGCAATTATTAATACAATCATGTATAATATTGGTTTATAATGCAATGGTGGGGGGGATTCAAATGAAGATAAAAATATTACACACAAATGATATTCATAGTAATTTCGAAAATTTTAGCAGAATAGCAACAAAGATACAGGAGTTAGCAGATGATAATACTTTAATATTTGACGCAGGGGATTTTGCTGACTTTAAGGATATTACGCTTCAAGGAACAGATGGAGAAGCTGCAGATGAAATGCTTTATGAGGCTGGATATGATGCACTAGCAGTTGGTAACAATGAAACTTTTAATGGCCTTGATATTTTAAAAAATATGGGTAGTAAATCCAAGGTCCCATTGATAACTTGTAACATTGGAGAGAAAGGCAAGGGGTACATAGAGGGAATAAAGAAGAGTGTTTTAATAAATAAATCTGGACTAAATGTTCTTGTAACAGGAATTTCACCAAATCTAGGGGAGTTTCTTGAACTAGATGGAATGGAGATTAAGGATTACCATGAAGCTATAAGGGAAGAGATAAGTAGGTATAAAGGACAGTATGATATTTGTATTCTTATATCTCATTATGGAATGACAGCTGACGAGGATATTGCGGAGACTATACCTGAGATTGATGTTATAATCGGGGGGCACTTTCATATATTAATGGACAAACCTAAAGTGATAAATGGGTGTGTAATTCATACCTCTGGGCAATTTGGAGAGCATCTAGGAGTGCTAGATTTACAAGTAAATCTAAGCAATGACCTTGGACAGCGAGTAATGCTTGTTGAAGGGAAGAATATAAAAATACAAAAATGTGAAAAAAATCATGGAATAATAAGAATATATGATGAAAATAAAGAGATAGCATTAGATAGATTATCAGTGCCATTACATGAAATTGAAGAAAATCTATGGCATGATAATATTGAAGAGAACCCTATGAGTAATTTTTTAGCTGATGCTCTTTATGATTTTTTAGATTGTGATCTTGGGATTATAAATAGTGGAGTTTTAAATGGTGGTATAAGAAAAGGTGTTGTTAGTAAGAAGAAACTAATAGAAATATGTCCATCACCATTGAACCCAACTACATTTGATATTAAGGGAAAGTATCTTCGACAGGCATTAGAGGAATCAGTTTATGGGGATAAGTGTCTCAAAGATGGTAGAGGACCAGGTTATAGAGGAAGATTTCTAGGTAGATTGCATGTATCAAATATGGAGATAAAGTATAAAGAAAGAACGATATCAGAGATATCAGTTGGTGGATTACCATTAGAAGATGAAAAAATATACAAAGTAGGAACGTCAGATTATCTTCATAGGGGTAGTGGATATGAATCTTTAAAAAATAACTCAAATGTGGAATACAATGAAGATTATTTAAGAGATACATTGGAAAAATATTTAGATAATAAAGAATTGGTAAGAAAAGCTCTTTCTCATAGATGGATAGAGGAATAATGAGCAGTATTTTATGATAAAAAGAGCACCATTTATATAAGGTGCTCTTTTTGCATATACATGAAGTTTATTAGTTGATGAATGTGTTCTTAACACGTTTTGATTTTATGAAGTAAGGAATCCAAATACATGAAACAAGTAGAACTTTTATAAGTGTCATAACACTTGAAGTAATATCTGCTGAAGTAACTGAAGCTAGATTTAGTACAAAAATAAAATCGATTATTGCAATGACAAGATTATATGAATACATAGAAATCATTAACTTTGGAAATAATTTTTTCTTGGTAAAGTAATTAATAATTAAAATACATACTAATAAAAGTAATATGGTATTTGCAATTGTTTCAAAAATTATTAAGGGGGCTAATAATGCTTGGTATGTATCTAAAGCTTTGTTTGTAATTTCTGTCCATATTGGTTTGGAAAATAAAGAATATAACTTAATTAATTGATTTCCAGCTGTTAAAATAGTGAAAATAAGTCCAAACCCTATAAGAATTAACCAACCACCTAAACCCTTTAAATCTTTATCCTCATCAATGTTATTTTCATCTTCTAAATAGTGTTTTTGATTCTCATCCATTGAAAATCCTCCTTAAATATCATATTTATTTGTAATCAAGAAACATTATAACAGATATTGGACGAGTTGTTAATAAGAAGGTTGCTATTTTGTTGCTCAAGTTTGATTATCAATTGTTCTTGAGGTTTACTTGCAATTAAACAAATGTTATTATTTTCATACTAGATATTAGAACTGTGCACTATTTTGTACAGTTATTTATTTTTTGTGTGTATCAATTTTAAGATTTATTATTAAGGGATTTGTGATAATAGGGGTGATTTTTTCAGAGTCCTTTTTATCTTTACATAGGAGAGTAATAGATAAGTTATATAGATAAAGGAGTTGTGAGGAAATGGAGTTTATAAAAAAATTATTTTCTAGCTTGTTTTTTAAATATTCAAAGAAGCAGAAACTTAAGATGAGTATTCTTGGAATAGCAATGATAATTACAGTTGGACTACAGATAGTTAGTCCGCAGATTACTAGGTTTTTTCTAGATGCGGCTAAAAATGGTGAAGAATTTAAGCATATTATGTATGCAGCAATAATGTTTATAGGGGTAGCAGTTGTCCAACAAATATTCTCATTAATAACAAGATATTTGGGAGAAATAGTTGCTTGGAAAGCTACTAATGAAATTCGTATAGATCTTGTGAAACATTGTCTAGGGTTAGATATGACATTCCATAAAGAATATCAATCAGGTGAACTCATTGAGAGAATAGATGGGGATGTTTCAGGACTTTTTGGACTATTTTCAGGAGTAGTTTTAAACGTTATAAATAACTTTTTGCTTTTAGTTGGGATTTTAGTAGTTCTACTATTTGAGGATTGGAGAATTAGTTTAGGACTATGTATATTTTCACTATTTGCAATGTATACTCTCTGGTTTGTGAAAAGAAAAACAGAAGTTCATTGGGAAAAAGCAAGTGAGATGAATGCTAAATTCTATGGATTTATTGGTGAACAGATTTCAAGTACTGAGGATATTGCTACATGTAATGGAAGAAATCATGTTATGAAAAAGTTTTATAAGATTATTAGAAAGATGTTCCCTGTAATAAGAAGAGCAGAGTTAACCTGGGCAAGTATTTGGTCAACTACAACAATAATATTTGCAGTAGGAAACATAATAGCTTTAGGATTATCAACTTATCTTTGGAGTAAGGGGGCTATATCTATTGGGACTGTATATTTGATATTTAATTATACAGAACATTTAAGAAGGCCTATAGAACAGATGAAGGTCGATTTACAGGAACTTCAAGTTTCAGGAGCAAGTGTATCAAGAATAAATGAATTATTCAATATAGAAAGTAAACTAGTTAAGGGAGCAAAAGAACTGTGTAACGACAAAAGTGGAACAGTGGAAGTTAAAAATGTATACTTTGAATATGAAGAAGGCGCTACAGTATTGAACGATATTTCAATTGAAGTGAAATCTGGTAATATTCTTGGGATTTTAGGGCATACAGGAAGTGGTAAGACAACACTGGCACGCTTGCTGGTAAGACTGTACGATGTTACACATGGACAAGTCCTTATAAATGGTCAGAATATAAAGTCAATAACATTTGAAGACTTACGAAAGAATATTGCTTATGTTACTCAAGAGGTCCAATTATTCAATGCAACTGTTAGAGATAATATAACAATGTTTAATGAAGAAATTGATGATAAAACAATTTTACACATTATAGATGAGCTTGGATTGTCTAAGTGGCTAGATAAGTTACCTAACGGGTTAGATACAAACTTGGGGTCAAATAGTACAAACTTATCAGCTGGGGAATCTCAATTATTAGCTTTTGTAAGAGTTTTCTTAAAGAATCCATCAGTTATTATTCTTGATGAGGCAACATCAAGAGTTGATCTTTTAACAGAACAGATGATTGAACGGGCACTAGATAAACTTCTTAAAGAAAGAACATGTATAATTATAGCTCATAAATTAAAAACATTAGATAGAGCCCATGAAATATTAGTTCTGGATAATGGACGTATGATTGAACATGGAAGTAGGAAGGATTTAGTTAAAGATAAAGAATCAACTTATAGTAAATTACTGAACCATGGGATTGAGGAGGTACTTGTCTAATGAAAGATAAAAAAGTAGAGACAAATGGTAGAAAGTTAACTTTAGACCTGATTAAATATAAACCAGGACTATTTATAATAACAACAATTCTATGGATTATTAAAGACATTTTGCCGCTAGTGAATGGTATGGTTATTAAAGAAGTATTTGATGTTATAGAGGGAACTTCTTCATTTAATGTTGGAATATCTGGTCTATTGATGATGATTGCTACAATCGCTTTAATTGAAATAATAATATTTCAAGTTGCCTTTAGAACAAACATATCATTCGAATATTCAACTATTTCATTAATAAGAAGAAACATATTCAATTCAATATTAAAAAAGCCTGGAGGTAAAGCGCTTAATTGCTTATCGGGACATGCTATAAACTCAATACGTGATGATGCTAATCAGGTTAAATCTCTATTAGGATGGATATCATGGCTTGTAGGTCAGATAATTAGAGCAATAGCAGCAATTATTATTTTATCCACTATAGATATTAAAGTCACATTTTTAGTTTTCCTACCTCTAGTTGCAATTGTATTATTTGCACAGAAATTTGAAAAGAAAGTTGAAAAGAACAGAGAAAAATCTAGAGAAGCATCTGCGAATGTAACAAGTGCTATAGGAGAAATATTTGAATCAGCTCTATCAATAAAAGTTTCTGCTGCTGAAGATGATGTGATAAATAGATTAGAAAAATTAAATAACAAGAGGAGTAGGCTTTCAGTAAAGGATTCTATACTTACAACTTTAATTGATTCAATATACAATAATGCAGTGACAATAGGTACCGGCTTAATACTATTACTAGTTGGTAGATTAATAATGAATGGTAGTTTCTCAATAGGAGACTTCGCAATATTCGTATATTACCTGAGTTATGTAACAGATACAATTGAATCATTAGGAAACTTTATTGTATTTGCTAGGCAAACAGAAGTATCCTTTAAAAGAATGTCAGAGCTAGCTTGTTGTCAAGAAGGAAACGAATTAACAAAACACAAAGAAATATATTTGAATGAAAAAAATGCTTATAAACATGAAGAAGTTAATGATAGAGAGAATTTAAAAGTTTCAGATTTAAGAACTCTTGAAATCAAAAGATTGAATCACTGTTATGAAAATTCAAGTAACGGAATAAAAGATATTGATTTCACTATTAAAAAGGGAGAAGTTACAGTGATTTGTGGTAGAACAGGAGCGGGTAAGAGTACATTAATAAAAAATATTATTGGGCTTATTCCTTCAGATTCAGGTGAATTATATTGGAACGGAGAAAAAATTGAGAAACCAAGTGAGTTCTTTATTCCACCTATATGTTCATACACACCACAGATTCCTAATCTCTTTAGTGAAACTGTAAGAGAAAATATATTGTTTGGAATTGAAGATAATGAGGAAACTATGAACCAAGCTATATATTCATCCGTACTTGAGAGTGATATCACTAAACTAGATGAGGGTTTAGATACAGTTATTGGCTCAAAAGGAGTTAAACTATCAGGAGGGCAGAAGCAGAGAGTTGCAGCTGCAAGGATGTTTGCTAGAAGAGGAGAATTGTTAGTTTTAGATGATATATCAAGTGCTCTTGATGTTAATACAGAGAAATTATTATGGGAAAGACTTTTCGCAGAGAAAAAACAAACATGCCTTATCGTTTCAAATAAGAAAATAGCTATAGAACATGCTGATAATATCATATTGATGAAAGATGGAGCTATTGAAGATCAAGGAAAGTTAGAGGAGTTGTTAAGTAGGAATAAGGAATTATGGCAGATAATAGCTTAAATAGAATTTGCAATCATGTCACAAAAGTTTGATTATCAATTTATCTTGGTATTACTGGAAACTGTGGCGTTGATTTTTTTAGCAATGGGGTTAAAAATAAGGGGGACAATACTATGGGAAATAAGTACGAAGTTAAAAGTAAGATAATAGAGAATTTAAAAAGTCAAATAAATCAAGGTAACTTAAAAGAATTAGAGAAGTTTTGGGATAAAGTAGAAAATGAAGGTGCACCATTAATTGAAGAAATAAGTGAGAATTCAAGTGAGATGCTTGTTACTTTTTTATATAAGGAAAATAAAGAGACTAAAAATGTTGTTGTATTAGGTAGTATCCCAGGATACAGATACAAGGAAAACACCATGGAGAAAATATTAAATACTGATTTATGGTATAAGAGCTATGTTATAAGAAACGATGTGAAATTTAAGTATAACTTTTCAATAAATGATTCTTTAGAAGAAGAGGATGAAAATAGATTTAACAATACAATTTCAGATCCATTGAATCCTAAAAAGTTTATTTGGGTAAAGGATGAGGATATAGAAGATGATGAAGAGAGCTATGATTCAGTATTTGAAATGCCAATGGTAAAAGAAGAAAAATGGGTGAAAGAAAGATGTAATAATAAAAAAGGAAAAATGGAGCTTGTTAGATTTAATAGCAATACTTTAGGTGGTTCAAGGCGTCTGTGGATTTATTTACCGAATGGTTATGAAAAAGAAACTACTTCATGCAATCTTGTAGTTTTAACTGATGGTTTTTGGTATGCTAATCTATTATCTGCTCAAAATGTTTTTGATAATCTAATCAATGATAAAAAAGTTGAACCCTTTGTGGTTGTGATGATTGATACTTCCAGCGATAAGAGGGGAGATGAGTTAAGCTGCTCAGATAAAATGAGTGATTTTATCTGCTGTGAGCTAATGAAATGGATAAGAGAAAACTACAATGTAAATGAAGATGCTGCTAAAACAACTATAGGAGGATTAAGTCTTGGAGGACTTATGGCAGCTTATATAGGGCTTAAAAATTCGGGAGTTTTTGGTAATGCCTTGTGCCAGTCAGGGTCATTTTGGTGGAAAGAGGAATGGTTAATTAAAGAATATGAAAAAGAAGAAAAGTGTCCAGTGAGATTCTTTTTAAATGTAGGGTTGTTAGAGGACAGACCATACGACGATGAGCCAGTAATGATGGACTGTATAAATAAAATGAGAGATGTACTTATTGATAAAGGTTATGAAGTGGATTATCAACAGTTTCAATCTGGACATGACTTCTTATTTTGGGGAGAAACTTTAGCTGATGGATTAATCTCATTGATAGGTAAGTAAGAAGTAAGAAATGAACCAAGGGGGATAAAAACATGAAAAAATGGTCAGATGAATTAAAAACATATAACTTAGGGGAAGGCTTTACATTAGAGAAAACAGAAGATAATAAGGAGTTTTCAATATGGTACAATATATATAAGAATTCAAATCCTTTTCATAGATTGAATTGGAGTGAGAATTTGAGTGTAATAGGAGAGCATGATAACTGCTTCTGGATAAATCAGAATAATTTTAGGATTGGTGGAGTTACTATGCAACCCAATGAAATAATGGGGTTATTTTTAATACCACCATACTCAGATATATCAAATGTACTAGGAAAGCTAGTGAAGTTACTTTTACTTTGGTCTGATAGAAGTAAAAAAATATCTACTTATACAATTTTATCAGATCAAGTTGACCATTATCATAGATTAGGCTTTAATGTAGCAGAAAGTAGCAGATGTATGATTAGACCTACTCAAGAATTTAATGTAACTTGGGATGATAAATTCATCTTACAATTACCCAAAAAAGATGATATAAAGAAAATAGTAGAGTTATTATACGAAGCTAAAATATTTGGAAAAAAAGATCAAGTTAAAGAAATAGACCCGGATATGGAAGAATGTAAGTTTGTTGAAGATTACTATTCTAAAAATTATGATACTGCTTTTGTAAATAATGCATCAACAATTATCTATGATAAAGAAACAAAAGAGATGATTGGAGTATGTTTAATATCTCTATGGTCAGGATTACCCAATGTATTTGAAATTGCAGTGAAGCCAAGTTATAGAGGACAAGGTCTTGCAAAAAAAATGTTGCAAAGAGCTTTGTCTAAGTTAAAGGGTGAACACGATCTGTTAAGGCTGTTTGTTACACTTGGAAATCCAGCTGAAAATATATATTACAAACTAGGATTTTTACCAGGAGAATCATATTGGGATATGTATCTACCAGCACAAATTGAAAATAAGTAATTGTATTAAAGGCTTGAAGTCATTTTTGATTTCAAGCTTTTAATATTATATAAGTAAATGAGCTAATATGTTCATTTTTATACATTTATGGTATACTTTTATATAAATTTAAAATGAAAGAATTAAAAGTGAAGTAGAAGTAATGGTTATTTATATAATCAGTATAAGGAGATATGGTTATGGGAAATGAAGTAAGTGCAATAGGTATTATTGGAGGTAGTGAAGGAACAATTAAAATTAAAATAGATGAGAAAAAGGTTAGCGAAGTGGAAAATATATTTGCTAAATATGCTCCTATCTTAAAGCCGAATAGAAAACCAGTGAGTAAAATTTTAGAATATATTAAGTCGAAGTACCCTGCTGTGGAGGATACATCTATAAGATATAAAAGAATGGTTGAAATGAATGTTTTAGCTGATTTTTATAAAGGTAAGTCAGCTAATGAAATACCATTAAAAGTTACTGTTTTACATATAAGAAACGAAGGGACTGCGACTGTACTATATGATTTACAGAAGTTGGAGTATGTAGAGCGTGTTTCTAAAATGAAACAACTAAGAAAGGATTATAAAAACCATTCATTTAAAAATATTCCTATTCGAATATGTGCAGAGCAAATTAATGACTATATGGTTATAGAGGGGAGTGACGCTCTGGGAGATGAGATAATAATTTTGCGTGGATTAGATGAAATAGAGTTGAAAAACAAGTATCTAGTTGCAAACTATGTTAAAACCTTAAAAAAATATAAGATGATAGAATAAAAGAGGGAAAACTATATGGATAAAATAATATTAAAAAATTTTGCTGAAGGGTTATTAAAAGATAAGAAAAGAGATATTTTACATGGAATAGATCATTCAGATAGAATGTTAAAAGCGGTGGATATGATTTCTGCTAATTATACTTATGATAATGATATTCTTATGGCAGGAGCATACTTCCATGGAGGAATACATTATGGAGAGGAGCCAATAAGACGTTGGTTGACATCAAGAGGGTATAATGATAAAAGTATAGATAAGATAATTAAAGTTACATGGGAATCTCAAAACAAAAGTATACCGGAAACTATTGAGGGCAAATTATTACATGATTCCCACACTATTGAGGGTGGAAAGGCATTTTTTATCCTTAAACCTTTGTTAGTTGGAACAGTTATAGGACAAACTCTTGAAGAGACAATAGAATTTATAGAGAATAATATATTCACTAATGAAGAGTGTTATTTACCAGAGAGTAAAGCGTTAATCAGGGAGAACCATGAATATGCTAGAGAATTTATAGGTTACTTAAAGAGTGAAATTGAAATAAATAGATAACTTTCTTAGAATCAATAATTAAATAATCAGAAGTATCGGAGGGAATTAATGAAAAACAAAAGAAAAAGAAATAGAGATCTTTTAACAGGAAGTGTTGGTAAACACTTATTAAGAATGACTCTACCAACTATTGGAGGAATGTTAGCTTTTACTATCTTTAATATTACTGATACATTATTTGTATCAAAACTAGGAACGAATGCACTGGCTGCTATGGGGTTCACATTTCCTATTGTTATGATTGTAGGGGCTTTTTCATCGGGAATAAGTATAGGAGCGGCTTCGGTACTAGCTAGAGCCATGGGGAAAAAGGATCATCATCTGATGAATAGGATTGCTACAGATGGAATTCTTTTATCAGTCTTATCTGTTATATTTATTTCAACTATTGGATTGCTCACCATGGACCCTTTATTTACTATGCTAGGCGCAACACAGGAAACTTTGCCATTAGTAAAAGAATACATGACTGTTTGGTATATAGGAGTTGTAGCTGTTGTTATGCCACCTGTAGGTGATTCAGCAATGAGAGCTATGGGAGATATGATTAGACCTTTTATTGTAATGATGGTATGTGCATTACTCAATATTATATTAGATCCAATATTAATTTTTGGACTATTTGGGTTTCCTAAGATGGGGATGGCAGGGGCGGCTTTAGCAACTGTTATTTCAAGAGTTGCAGGAATGATAACTACATTATCATTTGTACATTTCCATTATGGATTAATCGACTTTAAGTATAAAGATTTTAAAGAATTAATATCTTCTTGGAGCAAGATATTACATGTAGGAATTCCAAGTGCTGTTGTTAGATTATTTCCTCAATTGGTACGGACTGCTTTAACAAAGATGGCTGCAACGGTTGGAGGAACAGTAGCAGTAGCAGCAATTGCAACTGGTACAAGAGTAGAGAGTTTTGCTACCGTTGTAAGTATGGCCATTGGGACTGCATTAGTACCAATAATAGGACAAAACTGGGGTGCTAAAAAGTATGATAGGGTTAATGAAACCAGAAAAATAGTAAATAAAACAGCAGTTATTTATGGAATAATCATTTTCCTAATTGCATTACCATTAGCAGAACCAGTCAGTAAAATTTTCACTGATAATCCTAAAGTATTGGAATTGACTAAATGGTATTTATGGATTGTTCTTTTTGCATCAGGAGGATTGAACTTATATAACTGGACTAGTGGAGAGTTAAACTCAGTAGGGAAACCACTATGGGTTATGGTAATTAATATAGCAGGATCAGTAGTAATCTTAATTCCTGCATTATTTATAGGATCAAAAATATATGGTTATGTTGGAATGTTAGTTGGTTTAGGAATTGGTCAGATAATAATTGGTGCAGTTGCTGTGAAAATTGGTAAGAAAGAATTAAAAGGTGAAAATGAAATATTAATAGAATGTTAGAAGGGATAATATATGAAAGTACCTACATTAGAGCAAGCAATTCAGTATATTGAATATGCTGAGAAAAGAAATCCAGGAGAGTGGATAGATCATTCATACAATGTAGCAAAAGCAGCTAAATCTATTGCAAGTGAATGCATCGATTTAGATGAGAATATTGCCTATGTTTTAGGATTGCTTCATGATATAGGAAGATATGAAGGACGTGTGCAACTGCATCACTCCATAAGTGGATATGACTTCCTGATGAAAGAAGGATATGATGATGCATCACGAATAGCATTAACACATTCCTTTGTAATACCTGATATCAAAGTTTATGTGGGAAAGCATGATTGTACAGAGTATGAATTAATGTTTATTAAGAAATATTTAAATAATGTAACCTATAATGATTATGATAAACTTATTCAGTTGTGTGATAATATTTCTTTGCCAGAAGGGATATGTCTTATGGAAAAAAGGCTGATTGATGTTGTGATGAGGTATGGGTTTAATGATTTAACTTTGATAAAATGGGAAAATTATTTAGGCTTGAAAGAGTATTTCAGTAAAAAAATAGGTAAGTCAATTTATAAAGTGTTAGAAGGTGTTGTTGAAACGACCTTTGAGTTTTAGATTAGTAAATCATATTATTTTACGAATCCGGGGGTCGCAGGTTTGAATCCTGTTAGGTGTACCATAAATATTGATATAAGCCGGTTCTCAGAAATGAGAATTTCGGCTTATTTTTATTTTCCCACACTTTTCCCACATTAGAATTTGATGAAGAAAAAAAACTAGACAAGTGGGTGGGGAAATATTTATGGTGCTTTAGGACATACTGTAGGCAGATTTAGGTGAATATATTTGCAACGACTGAGATGCTTAAGTATCCAAGTAGTGCTTGTGTAGTTTTTGGTGTAACTTTCGACTATGAGAGTTTTATTGCATAAATTATTACAAAAAATAATTTAAATTCTAAAGTTAATTACATTAGTTAATTTGAAGCTTTTTAAATTTAGGCTATGTTTAAGAGTGGTGTTGAATTTGTATATATACTATAAATGTTAAATATTTTGATTGATATGGAAATTTGGCATAATATAATCTTGATAGTATGTGGTGAAAGAAATTAATCAATACACTGAAACAGTAGAGAAAAGTGACTTTATATAATTGAGATATAACATAGCTAATGTTTATAATACGAAGTAAAATGCTGCGAATAAAGAAGTTAAGTATTGAGAAAATCTTAGATGATGATAGTGTAAATATATCGAAAATTTGAGGGGAATTCGCTAAATTTGGAAGATGTGATAGTAGGAAGGTACGGTTCGCCTCCAACATTCAAAACCACGACTGTATGTCGTGGTTTTTGTGAAATAAAGTATAAGTTTGCCATATTGGCAAACTTATACTTTATTTTTGTTTTGGCAAACTTATGGTTTGTTTTAGCGCCAAGTTAATGCATATAATTAAAACACCAGCTAAAATTAAAATGTTAATATAATTAATTAGTTACACATATCTACTTTTACACACAGATATTTAAATTTTCCATATTTACAAGAGGAAAATTCAGAGTAATTAGCCCACTTACATTTGTATTGGTTATTTAAATATAAAGGGCTTTCTCTTTCTTTAGTATTTGCCTTACCTAGCCATTCTAAATTATCTTTTAATATCCTATCTTCATGTATTCTAAATTGATAACTATTAATAGTCTCTTTTGATTTCAGCCAGTATAAATGTTCATTTGTAAGTATAATAGAATACCCTATACAATTTTGATGTATGGAAGTAACTTTTTCCAACCTACAAATATCTCTTATAAAATCATATCTTCCATGATCTTCTGCAGATTGCTTTTTAAGAAAAAAGTTTTCACCATTAAAAGTGCAATGTAAAAATCGAGTTTTGTATTTCAATTCAATTGCATAGTATATGTTTTCATACTTAATCCAAATGTCTAAATTCAAACTTTCAGAAACATATGGGTAATCATATTCTAATCTGATTTGTGCATCTGGATAGCTAGTACGTATTTGCCAAGCAAGTTCATGTTGGAAATCTTTTTCTGAATGAAATACTGCTCTTCTCTCACTTAAACTATCTAGTATGGCATGAATATCTATCATAACTCTCTCCTATCAATATTTATCTTTTCTTATATATATATATTATACTAAAATAAAAAACTTATATCATAATGATATTGAGGATTTAAAACAAAATATTTATTTAAAAATATACTAATATTAATATAAGATTAATATTTGTTAAGTATTTTTTTACTAAAAAATCATTTATTATAAATATCTAATCATTAAAAAGAAAGTGCTGGATTCACTTTCACAGAAATATTATTTAATTTGGTTAAATCATTAATCGCCATTTGAAAGGAGGTGAATTTAATGAAATTTTCCAAATCAAATATTTGGTTTTCTTAAGCATTTTTTCATTTATCTTAGGAATTTTATTATTATTTATAGCAATAATGTTAGCCTAATTTATACATCATTTCGATGGCACTCCAAGTTACGTTTTTATTACTATGTACTCTACAAGCATTATATCCCATACAATAGTATGATGCAGTGAACCGTATCATAAAAAAGTGAGTTTTTTAGTCTTAGCCATTAATATTACTTGGTTAAGGCTAGTTTTTTATGTGAAAATATATCAAAACTAATTTGTTGCTAATTTTAAGATTATTTACATAATTATATAAAATTTGATAAAATAATTATATATAGTATGATTTGTGATTTAGAAGGAGGAGAAAATGGATTTCACATTACAATTGCCTAATAAAGATGGAAGTATTGAAACAAAAAAACTTGATAATAATTCATTAATAATAATAGGTGCAAATGGTGCTGGGAAAAGTAGACTAGGCGCTTGGATTGAACACAATGATTTAAAAAATGTACATAGGATTAGTGCACAAAGGTCATTAGAATTCGAAGATTTTATTCAATTAAAAAGTTATAAGCAATCTGAAAATATGTTGCTGTTTGGTGTAGAAGATGAAGTTGATCTTACTCATAAAAAGGGACATCGTTGGAATTGGGGAAGATATACTAATAGTATGATTGATGATTTTGGTATAGCTTTATCAGCTATAATAGCAAAAAAAAATTTGCAGAATGAAAAGTATATAGATGAATGTAGGAAAAGAGATAATGCTGGCAAACCTCATGAGAAGGTTCCGATTACAGTTTTAGAACAATTATATGATATATGGAATAAAATATATCCTCATAGAGAAATAAAAGTAGAAGATGCACAAGTTGTTGTGAAATATAATCAACAGAATTATAAAGGTATAGAAATGAGTGATGGAGAACGTGTTGCATTATACTTAATTGCTCAATGTTTAGCTGTCCCAAATAATAAAACTATAATAATTGATGAGCCAGAAGTGCATTTACATAGGTCAATTATGAATAGATTATGGAAGGCTATTGAACTAGTTCGTAATGAGTGTTTATTTGTGTATATTACTCATGATACAAATTTTGCTGCATCACATGAACATGCTAAAAAACTTTGGGTTAAAGAATATGATGGACATAGTTGGGACTTAGAATTTGTGAATACAGATGAATTTTTGCCAGAGCAATGTTTGCTTGATATATTAGGTAATCGAAAGAATACTATATTTGTAGAGGGCACATCTGAAAGTTATGATACAACAATATATAGGGAAATTTATAAGGATTATTATATTGTTCCTTGTGGAAGTTCATTAAATGTTATTGATTATACTAAAGCAGTGAGTGCTAATAAACAATTGCATCATTTAAAAGCTTATGGAATAATTGATAGAGATTTTCGTAGTGATGAAGAAATAAGATATCTTAACTCTAAAAGAATATATGTTTTAGAGATTGCGGAAATCGAGAATTTATTTTGTATAGAAGAAGTGCTTAAAGCTGTAAATGAACATTTTTTATATGAGGATGAGGAGAGAGTAGAAAATGCAAAAAACTATGTAGTTGAAACTAGGTTCAGTAAGCAAATATCTCAACAAATAGCTAAAGCTACTACATCACAAATTAAATATAAGTTATTTTCCTATGATGTTTCAGGGATAAATGTTGAAAGCATAAAGGAAAAAGTGCAAAATTTACAAAATTATATTGACTTTGACAGTTTGGCTACTGAAATAGGTGACAGTTTTAATAATACTCTTAAATCAAAAAACTACTCTGAGGTTTTAAAAATTTTTAATGAAAAAGGATTATCTTCATCTATTGGACAATATTTTAATATAAATAATAAGCAATACTGTGAATTGGTATTAAGATTATTACGAAGAGGAAATGAATTAATATATATAGGTATGAAAAAATATTTACCACACTTGTAAACCTCACTTAGCCACATTACAGTGAACCGTATCATAAATAAAAATATCGGTGGATTTCGCCTAATGTGATTAACCTCCACCAATAAATCCACTAATAATGAAGAGGTATCTCAAAAATGATTTTAAAGCATTTTGAGATACCTCTTTTAACTTATACATTATAATATGAATTTATGACTTTTTACTAAATCTATTGAACATAGAATTTGTTATTATATTATCAAGTTAATTATAATTACTTGTCAAAATCAATGAGTTCATTTTTATTTTTTATATTTAGATAAAGAGAATCTTCTTTTGGGAAGGTTTCAATATTTGAAGAATCACAGTAAAGTGTTAAATTACTTAAGGTACCAGTAGCAATTTTAATATAATCATCATAATTATCTTCGAAAATTGGATGCCTAGCTAAACATACATCAGTTACTATTGGCATATAACTACTATTTACTTTATAATAGACGTTAAAATAATTTGGATCTTTACTTAAATTAAGATAATGTTTATAAGAGTGATAAAAATCATATTCAATATAAGATTTAGATAGAATCTCGAGCATTTCTATTCTGTAATTATTTATTGTTGAGTCAATATTTTTTATTAAAGTAATCTTATCATTTTCTAATTTTGATATTTTTTTTAAAATATCAAAAATCTTATAGAAGCTATCCATATATAATACCCCCTCTGTATTTGGTATAGTATACAAAATACTTAATAAAATTATTACTACTTCAACTACAATTTTGGATGATGAATGTAGTATATGTAACTTTTTAATGATATAATAGTTAAGAAAATTATTGAATTCATATATATTATTGACAGATTGGGGGATTATTAGTATGAGTGAAAATAGAGAAGAAGCAAATGAGTATAAGCATTGTTATAATGAAGGAAAAAAACATTATGATAACAATGAATACGATAAGGCTAATGAATGTTTTTCAAAAGTAATTGAACTAAAAGCAGATTATGCATTAGCATATTGGTATAGAGGTCTAATTTATAACAAGAAACAAGAATACGATAAAGCAATTATAGACTATGATAAAGCAATTGAGCTCAAACAAGATGATGCTTTATTATATAATAATAGAGGGGTAGTCTATAGTAATCAAAAGGAAGATGATAAAGCAATTGAAGATTATAATAAAGCAATTGAGCTAAATCCAGATTATGCTTCAGCATATAATAATAGAGGGATAGTCTATAGTAATCAAAAGGAAGATGATAAAGCAATTGAAGATTATAATAAAGCAATTGAACTAAATCCAGATTATGCTTCAGCATATAATAATAGAGGGGGTGTCTATAATAATCAAAAGCAATATGATAAAGCGATTGAAGATTATAATAAAGCAATTGAGCTAAACCCAGATGATGCTTTAGCATATATTAGTAGAGGGTTAGTTTATAATAATAAACAGCAATATGATAAAGCAATTGAAGATTATAATAAAGCAATTGAGCTAAAGCCAGATTATGCTTTAACATATAATAATAGAGGGGTAAGCTATAATAATAAACAGCAATATGATAAAGCAATTGAAGATTATAATAAAGCAATTCAACAAAAACCAGACTATGCTTTACCATATTTGAATAAGGGATATATATTAAAAAAAATTGGAACTGATTATGAGCAAGCTAAATTATGCTTTGAAAAAGCACATGATTTATATTCTATAGAAAATGAAAAATATAGGTTAGAAAAAATTGAAGATAATATTAAAGAATTAGATGAATATATTGAAGCTAAAAAACAAAAAGAAAGCAAGTTTACAAAAATACTTAAAGAAACAGAAGAGATTTTTACTAATTCAGAAAATAAAAAGAGAAGCTTTTTGAATTTTATTATACCAAGTGAAAGGAACGAAGCTAAGAATTGTTTAGAAGTTTTAAGGAGATGGAATTCATATACTCCAATTGTAGCTGACAATTTTCATATAAGTAAAGGTGGAGGATATTTTTTAAGAATCAATGGAAAAGGTATAGTAATTGATCCGGGTTTTAACTTTATTGAGAATTTTAAAGGACTGAACCATTTTTTTGATGAAATAGATATTGTTTTAATTAGCCATGCTCATAATGATCACACCGCGGATATAGAATCTATCTTAACACTTATACATAAATATAATGAAAATATAAAGTCATCTGATAACTCTGAAGATAGATATACTATAGAATATGATTTAGCCCAAAGACATGGAGATAAATGGGGCGACTTTGATGAAGCAGAAAAAAGTAAACTAATAAATGAAGAATTCAAGCGTTCTCCAAGAAGGAAAATTATTGATATTTATATTACTACAAGTACCTTTAAAAAATATGTTGGTATGTTTGAACTGATGAAGAGTACTAATTATAAATTACATATAATTGAAGCTGGTTATGAAAAGGAGTTTAAAGATGATAGTTTTACTATAAAGACAATAAGGTCAAAACATTTTGATATAATATCTGATGATTCGTCAGTTGGATTTTTAATAGAATTTGATAATAATAGCATTCTCTATACTGGAGATACTGGTGTAGATGAAAAATTAGTAGAGGAGTATAAACAAATCGCTAAAGGCACAGAACATAGGAATCTCATCTTATTAGCACATTTAGGTGGATTCAAAGATTATGAAAATAAATATCAAGAAATAGAAGGATATAAATCTTTTTATTCAAATCATCTAGGAAGGTTAGGATTAGTTGAAATTAATAATATATTAAACCCTAAGATATGTTTAATATCTGAGTTTGGAGAAGAATTTAAAGATAGAAGAATTCAGTTTTCTGAAATAATGGACAAACTTTATGAAGATAAAATAATATTTCTACCAGCAGATATAGGTTTAAAGTTAAATTTTGACAAGGATTCTTGTAAAGTGCACGGGATATCAAAGGTAGACATGGATACTTTAGTAATGGAAAAAGATGATATTAAACTTGAAGATATCGGAATTTCTTTGTTAAGAAAAGATTATTCTCTGCATTATTACAATAAAGCTGATAGTATCAAAGAAGGGAATTTGATACAAGCATTGATAGATGAATATGAAGATAGTAATAAATAATTTAATTATTAAATTTTAATGTTTATTACAAAGTTTTTACTTAAGATAAGATTTTATATGGAGTTTAGTGGATTTTAAAGGTCATGCTTCGACTCCCAGTTAAAACCACGACTTTGTCGTGTTTTTTTATTTATATATTTTTAGGAAAAAGAGCGGTGAACCGTATCATAAGTAGTAAGGATTTTAGTCGAATATTTGGATAAAGAAGTAATTTAGATTTATATACTAATATCAGAGCAACTTCCTATTCGTAGTAACAGAAGTAGACATTCAGAAACAAAACTAGTAATAGTTTAGGATAATAAAGTATATTAAAAGACTTTATCCTAATAAGTATGAAAAACTTATTAGAATTTAATATTCATAAATCAGAATCAAGGGAACCACAGGTTCCCTTTTTATACTATATTATCAATATTATTTAAAATCACAGACTAAGTTTATTATAAATAAAATGTTATCTACACAAATAACCTATTCAATGTCTTAGCTGCTTTAATCCTCTCTTTAGGCAACACATGAGTATATATATTAGCAGTAATTGAGATATCAGAATGCTCAAGTAGCGTTTGAATAGTTTTTAGTGGAACATTTGCCTCAAAGAGTTTTGTTGCATAAGTATGTCTTAATGAGTGGAACTTTATATATGGAATGTCTGCTCTTTTTAAGAATCTTGTGTATGCTCTTGCAAGGTTTCTTGAATCTATAGTGTTGCCCATTTCTGTTGTGAAAACAAAATCTGATTTTATGTATGAAGATCCTGCCTTTAATCTATCCTGTAGTTGAGACTTTCTGTGAGCCTTAAGCACAGGTATTATGGGTCAAGGATAGGAATGGTCCTTTCAGATGTTTTGGATTTAGGAGGTTGAATTACGCATTTAAAATCACGTGATCTATCCTCATTAATAACATTTATATATTTAAGGGTTCTTTCAACCTTTAGTTCTTGTAGATCGTAATCAATATCTTTCCATTTAAGTCCTAGGAGTTCACCCTGTCTCATACCAGTCCCAAGAGCCATGAGTAATATACATTCAAGTCGTGTTCCTTTAGAGTGTTTTCTGATTGCTGCAATATCCTCTTCAGTAAACACCGAAACAACTTTCTTCTCAGCTGTTGCACTTTCTGGGATAACTAGTTTTCTTCCTAGACATGGATTCTTTAAAAGATAAAATATCATAGAGATTCATAAAGAGGATTCTAAGGTTATTGAAGATTCCATAGTTCTTAAACCTTCAAAACAAAAAATACTATAATATTTAATATAATGTTTTTTGAATAATTCAACCATTCAAACAAAAAACAATAAAAGTAAATAAATAATTTGTCTGGACGATAATAAATTAATAACATAAATAGAAAATTAAGGAGGTATTATGAATAAGAATAAAGCAATTAGTAAAAATAATCCTAAGTTAAGGTATGCACTTTGGAAAACACACGATTTTAGAGAACATTATACAGGAGAACCACTAGACTTTAGATCTTTAGAGGTTGATCATATTATTCCTGAATCATTAAGTAAAAATCCACAGAAGTTAAAGGATTATTTAAATTTGATGGACTTAGATGAAAACTTTGAATTGAATGGAATTTTAAATTATGTTCCAACAAACAGGTTTGTTAATAATAGAAAAAATGATGAGTTATTACCATCTGGAGTAGCCGCATTAGCTTTAAACGCTGCTAGAAAAAAAGCAGACAAAGTATTGAAAATTATGGAATTATTCGATAAAGATATTAAAGTTAATAAGGTTATTACACAATTAAAAACTTCAATTAATCATGAAGATGGAGCTGAATATGTTTATGATATGTTATCAGATGATTATGAAGAATTTAAAGAAGAGAAATATATAAACAAAGATGGTGTTAATAGATCATATAAATATAGTATTAAGAGGATAGAGCTACAAGCTTTTTTACCATCTTATAGAGATTTTAAAGGAAGTTGTTTATTCACATTTAGAACATTATCAATAAGAGGATGTATGATTTCTATGGATAGTGAACAAATTATAAACCAACTTTTTAAGGGAATAAATACTAACCCTGAACATGGTTTGAGAGGATTTATATCTCATCCAAATGGAGATAAAGGTTTTTACATACAATTGGCAAATAATAGATTTATACTTAATTCTGAGGAAACTAATGAGCTATGTTCAATAGTAGATGATTTTGTGGAAGAATATTTTAATTCATTAGTTGAAGTAGAAAAAAAATTAAATACGATTAATTTTGTAAAATCTAAGAATGATGGATTTAAATTGATTAGAATAGATAATGAATTATGGAGAAAAATTATATCCTTTACAGCTAAAAATGATGCATTCAATAGCAGTGGAGAATGGAGTGTCTTTGAACCAAATGAATATATGCTCAAAATTTACACTAATAATCATGAAAAATATGGCAGTGGACATCATGCAATAATTCATTTAGAAAGAGATTACGACAAGTTATTTAATAATTATTTAGAAGCAGACAATAAAATATGGTTAGTTTGGAAACCATATTTTAAGATTAACAAGAGTGAAGATATTGAATCACTAAATGACAAAGGATATTGGAGTATCAAAAAAGTTTTTGAATGGTTGACATCTGAAATGATACCTAGAGTAATATATGAAGATATGGTCCAATACAATATATGGGGAAAGCCTAAAGTATCATTTGAAGGTTTTGTTAATAGTTTTGATGTATCTAGATTTGTAGATTATAATAATGTATTTTTAATACAAGAAAAGGAAGAGATAGATTCAAGTAGAAAGCTGTTAAATATAATTGATTACTTACAATCATTTTTTTCAACATATGAAACAATATTTTTGCGAAAAGAAGAAATAGAAAATATTTATAAAGGTCTTTTATTGATTATTAATAATTCAAAGAAAATAGGAATATCTTATATATCTGGGAATCTTGGATTTACAAATGCTAGAACAATGGAAAAATTAATTGAAGAAATAAACAATTATATTCAAAAAATTGATGATTCTAAAATTGGCAGTTATACAATTGATACCACTTTAAGCTGTTTACAGGTATGTTTAAGAGATTTCGAATGTAAAATATCATTAGAAGAAATACATAATGTATATTTTTATTTAGAACCATTAATTAATATTTACAATAGGGATAAGATTCTTAAAAAAAATATATAGAATATAATTTATTCTCAATTAAATTTATTAGTGATAGAAATGTTGTAATTAAGGTGTTTTTATTGAGATATTAGCAGCACCAGAAGAAAAGTTTATTACAATAAATATTTCTAATATTATTGAAATATTTATATTATCTGAAGCTGCTAATCAATTTACTACAATGAAGCTTTGGACAACCTTTAAAAGAGCTCATCCTTCACACATTTAAAACTTGTCCAAAGCATTAATAATAATCACCCCAAACCCCTCGAGGGGAAGGATAGAAGAGGAGCTTATGCTCCGCTTCTATCCTTTTAGTTTTCACTCCAATATATATTCATTCGAAAATTTAAGTACCTGTTACAGCACTTATTTATAAATAACATCATCACATCTGAAGCATATATGTGTAGCTTTAATTATATAAAAGATAAAATATCATAGAGATTCTTATAGCTATATGTATAAGTAGTATAGTGAATTCTTATATATATGGAAATCAAATTCGCACCCTAAGGACAGGTTGATTCATAAAGAGATTCTAAGATTATTGAAGTTTTCAGTGTCCCTTCAACTTTCAAAATCAAAGAATCTCTAATACTCATCATAACCATTCCTTTGGGTACCCGCTTGACTAGCCCTGGATAAGATTTGTTCTTGAATTGATATTTTTATATGCTTTCTTAATGAAAAGATTTTAGGGCTGGTCCATTGATTTCATTAGGGTATTCTTCTGAGGGATCTTAGGGATGGTTTCACGGGTCCTTATCTATAAGGAAGTTTTGAAGAGGGTTTAAAAGAACTCATAAATTCGTACCTTTAAATCCTCTTCAAAACAATTTATTCTTATCCCACCCTCCAACCCGTTTTTTAGGGTCACTTCTCTTGGGTCAATAAAGGGTGGACTTGATTCTGGTACAGCCAATCAAGTACTAGCATTTACAAAGCTATTCCTTAGTTGGGCACCACAAGCAGTTCCACCCTAGAGTTTTCATTTCAATAAATATTTTCAATAAAGAGAAAAGCATTTTCAAATTGGTTACAGAACACTTGTTTTATCTAAAATAGTATATTACAATACAGCTAATATCAATATAATTTCATATAGGTTCATCTACAAGGGAAGTCATCCAAAGGGAATATGTTTTATTTATTTGGAGGTGTTTTGTAATTTGGAAGCTAATATAACATGTACCAGAGAAAACATTGAGGAAATTGTTTTAAGAGCAAAAGATGGAGATAATGAGGCTATAAAAGCAATAATAGAAAAGTACAAAGGATTGATCATAAAGGAAGCTTTTAAATACAGAATACCATCATATGAATTCGAGGACATAGTTCAGCATGGATATCTTACAGTAATAAAAAGTATAAAAATGTATAAAGGAAAATCTAATGCATTTAATGGATACATTATAACCGCAATTAAGAATAATATTGCATATCTTCTAAGAGGAAATATCAAGCATTACAGAGAGGTACCTGACGAGGCTATTGCAAAGAAAGATAGTACAGAAAATACACTCACCATTGAAGATCAGATTATTGCATATGAAGAAGTTAAGAAATTATATGCTGCACTTGATAAACTCAATAAAGAAGATAGAGAGATTATTGATAAATTCTATTTTGACGAAGTAAAGATTAAAAAATACTGTAGGGATAATAATCTATGTTATTCAACCTTGATTAAGAGAAAAAGGAAAGCATTAAAAAAATTAGAGGATATACTTCAAAATGATTCAAATTAAAATTAGATTACATATATACTAAATGGATGCAATTAAGCATCACTATAACGGTTGGAGGAACACTATGTACGATGAACTAGTTACATTAATCAGTACGGTGGGATTTCCAATAGCAGTTTGTGTGTACTTGTTGGTAAGATTCGAGAGGAAACTTGAAGCGCTCAATGGATCCATATCGGAACTTACAACAGCTATAACTAACGTTATAGGAAACCAAACAAAATAGGAAGCCTGCGCTGTCTATTTTTTATGGAAAAAATGAAGGGGTTCTCTGCAATCCGGTAAGCAAGTGATTAATTTAATTGAAGAATACTATCACATCCATGACTATAATTAAGAAAAAAATATATCTAAGATATGAGAAAAAAATTTATAGCGCATATATACATTTGAAAACACATGAAAGGAGAGATTACTATGGCAGTAACAAACACAAGAGTTGATAGTGATTTAATCGTATCTGTAAAGATAGGTACAAAACCATCTGGAGCTGACGACCTAAGACATTATAAGTTCTCTAAACTTAAAATTGATGCAACAGATGAAGCTGTTTACGCAGTAGGTGCTAAGATTGCTTCTGTATTTCCTTACCCATTAAAGTCAGTACAGAGAGTAAATGATAACATGTTGATAAATGCTTAATTAAAGTAATAGCAAGTGAACTACTCAGCTAAAGTAAATTAAAATTGAGAAAGGAGAGAATAGCCATGAAAAAGCTAAGTATGAAATTCGTAACATCAGGTGATGAGGTAACTACTTTAACTATTAATGAAGTTAGAGAAGATATCACTGATGCAGAAGTAAACGCTCTTATGGATGAGATCATTGCACAAGATGCATTCTATTCAAGTAGCGGATCTTTAACAAAGAAAAAGGGTGCTAAAATTATAGATGTAACTGAAACTGAAGTAGAGGTTCAGTAGTGATAAAGCCAGAAGTCAATGTAGTGACAGCCGGCTAACATGTATTTTATGATGATATTTGATAGATTTCTTATTATTATCTAATACTTAAATGTTTATTATTTGGATAATGGCAGTGAGTTAATAGGTTATCATAGGGCTATTTCTCGAATAACGGTTAGGGTACAAGTTTTTGTATAGTTTTTAAAAAAATTGCATATATATATATTAGCCACATTTAATTACATGCCATAGAAGTTGGGCATAATCTTCTATGGTAAAATGCCCTAAATGTGGTTTTCTTATTGATCCTTAAACTTATTCTTTAGCACTTCAAATTTAAGCTTTTTCTTATCAGCATTAAAAGTCTCAGATGAACCAAAGAACTTATCTAACAACGATTGACTTTCACCTACAAGTTTAACATCATGATTTAAAAAATAATTTCTCACAGTAAACTTGACTAGTGATTTCATAAGCTTTAATTCAGATTCGTCATAAAGCGTAATAGCCTTATGACTAAATACATTTAAATTGCATGTCTTTTCATTCAGCATCAAATTCATGATTGAATAATTGGAATTACCTTTATAATCAAATGCCTCTAGAGCAGTAATTGTTTGCTTTGTAGTAGCAATAGAAGCCACTAACTGATATAAGCTTATAACAAGAGTAACCGACATTTGTTCAAGCATTTTTCTAACACTCTCCATGTTTAACTCTGCAATATTTTTTTCTTTTCGAATTTCGGATGTTTTTTCAAATATCTCACTTATAAATTCCTCATAGTTCTCGCTAATATCTTTAAGCAACTGATATATAAAACGATTTGGGTACTTGTAAAGTGCCTTTACCAATTCGTCTTGCTGAGCAGCTTTCATATTATGACAAAAGGCTGGTAATATCTTTGACAGTACCTCTATGTATTTGAGTGACTTAAGCATTTGATTTTCAAAAGTTGTGATATCTTTCTCATCATAATTATATTCATCTACTAATTGTATAACTTCATTACTAGTTAGTTCTTCTTCATACTTAACCACTTGCTTTTCTTTTTCCTTTTTTTCTTTTTCATCCGGAATTGTATTCTTTACATTGAAATTTGATTGGCATAAAAATGGAATATTATTATTATCAAAACTTAATTCTTCTATATGCTCAAAATGATTTGATGCACATTGTAAAATTAGACTGATAATTTTAGGATTATTCGTTATTAATGCCATAAACAATATTATGTCACTATTTATTCCAAAACAAAGATTATTCAGTAAATATTCTATTTTATCATTAACGTCTTCGTAATGGTATTTTTTATTTAAAGCTTGTGCCACAAAATATGCTAATAAATTATTATCTTTTAATCGTATTTTTGAATCCTTTTCAATAATAAGCTTAGCACCTTGTCCAACGTTTAAAACAGTAGTAACTTTAATATCCTGTCTAAAATCCTTATTATATACTTCTATAACTTTTGACAATTCTACAATTGTAATCCATGATTTTTTTTGAAAATGCATATAATATGCAATTTCTTCCATGACACTAAAAATGCCACTAACATCTGATGAGTGTACATTGTTTATAAGCCTGTTCTTAATGGAATTTTCGTATACCATATTAAAAACATTACTTCCAGCCGAAAAGTTAAACTTGAATTCCTCAGTATACTGCATAACAAAATTCACAATAAATTCTGGATCTAATTTAAAATATTTTACTTGTGAACTAATCATATTATTTAATTCATTGATTACCTGCGTTTCCTTTTCACTGCATCCTGGTAAATGTGAGAAATTATATGCTTTGGATATTAATAATTTACGTTTATCATATAAAAATGGTTTTATGCTAATCTTTCCAACTTTTTTCTTAACTAAGGTTTCAATTACTTGCTTTTGAATATTTAAGTCAATCTTTTCTTCACTAAAAAGTACAATATTACTAAACATATCATCGTAATGATCCAATACTTTATCAAGCGTTGGTTTCGGAATTTTCCCTGCATCATCTATTATAAGTACTCTTTTTTCTTTATCTAACTGAAGATATTTGTCATATGCATTATTAGTTACTTGATATTGATCATTAAATGCATATTCTAAAATCCTATGAATTTTTTTATTAGCCAAATCTTCACTTGCTAATAGCAGCGGAACAATTTCCTCTTCACTATCAGCGAAAGATTGATATATAAATTTGGCTAGTGTACTTTTCCCGGACCTGTTATCACCTGAAATAACTGTCCTAACATTTTCAAGAATAATTTTAATAAACTTTTCATTGTCATCAATGATTTTAGTTTCTAATTCTTCCTCTTCATTGGTGTAATTATATGATAATGTTGGAAATACAAAAAAATTACTTATGCGCCTTTCATTATCATCATAATATAAAGTTTTTTTAAATTCATCTGTATTAACAAAATTATATCCTTTTTTTTCTTGTAATAATTCATCTAATATTTTAGTTTCCTTATAATAATCATTATTCCAAATGAAAGAAGAACCTTTAAGAGATTTAGAATTAGTATCATAAACTATAGTAGTAAAACCTTTAGGATGGACTCTATCTCCGGATAAAGAATTACCCTGCATATAAATAGTTGAATTATCGTTGTTAACTTTTCTATTCTCGCCAAATCCAACATGTTCATGTCCTTCTAATACCAATGAGAATTTGTCGCTTAAGATATCACGTAATTCTTCTTTAACATTATTAGCAAACCACTCATAACTATGATGCATTACAACAATATTTAAATCGCCTTCCGAAGTTGGTGCTAGATTTGAAATATCTTCATTGCTCAAATAATGTATCCCCATATCCTGGTTACTACTTCCACATAATGAGAATATTGCAGTATTAATAAGTGCAATATTAATGTTTTGACCAGCCACGTTAATATTTCTCCGGTAAACAGTTTTATTGTTTAGGAAGCATTTATTACGAGCTGCAAATTTATAGAAATTATCCAATGATTTTATGTCGTTATTAACTAATTCACTTATATTTTTATTTTTGTAGGATTCTTTTATATCTTCAAAGGTTCTTATGTTGTTGGTAAAGTCCAAATCATGATTACCAGGAACAACCAACACATTAATCCATTTATTCTTAAATTTTTTAGTCTTAAGCTTATTTACTAAATTACCTAACATATCTCCGGCAATTTTAAATTCATTTACTTTTCCACCTTGAGTAATGTCACCGCTCAATACTATAACGCACTCATCTAAAGGTCCTAATACATTAAGTGCTTGGACAAGTTTTTCTGGATTAATAGCAAAACCATCTTTTTTTTGCGCTATATGAATATCACTTAATTGTAAAAATAATATTTTCATACTTTTTATATGCTATTATTAGCATTATCCTCCTAAATATACTATTTAATACATAATGTACCTATTTAATTATAAACCAAGCATGCCTAAATTGTAAATATATAAATAAGCTAGTAATAATTTAAAACTTATTAACAAATAATGTAAGGTTTTATTCGAAAATAATATTGTATATAACAAGGGTGGACCTGCTTCTGGTGCTTCAACTATTGAGCAGCAGCGTTAGTAGCTAGTACATGAGTGAATGTACCAGGAGCAAGTCCACCCTTTAAAGACCCAAAAGGAATACCCATGAGCTTGGGAGGTGGGTGGGATGTGAAGAACAATAGGGCTTTGGTCAAGCGCTTGACCAAAACTTCATTATAGTAAAAGACCCACAGAGCCCATCTTCAAAAGGACCACATAGAAGTGACCCTAATGAAATCAATGGACTTGCTGAGGTATATTATTAGAGAAGAAACTTTATAAATTATATTGATTGAAAGGATATTTTAACTGCAGCATGTCAAGCGGGTACCCATAAGAAAAGCTTAGATGAACCTAGTAAGCTCTTAGACTGTAGAGGTTGAAGGATGAAACCTCGAAGGCTTTAGAGATTACAGGTAATATCGCTTGTTCTATGGGTGCGAGATTGATTTCCATAATTAAAAGGAATAAGATTTACTATTGTTATATTAGTAATAGGAGTATATACAATGATGATTAAAGAATATGTTTATGTATATATTTATTCATTCAATTAATATGGATTTTGAAAGATTAAAAGAAGAAGTATAGAAATGTAATTTAAAAATGAAAAATACAATTTGTTTAAAGAAAGAATAAGATAGGGGATACCAGACTGGTATCCCCTTAATATTAAATTAACTTTGGACTAGTTTTAAGTGTGGGAGGTACGACCACTGTTAAAGTTAGTCCAAAGTATCCTTGTAGTAAAGGGCCTTAAGGGCAGATAAAATTAGATATGATTTTATTGCCCTTAAGGAGGGCGTAGACGGGGAGAAGTTTTATTGAAGGTAGTTCTTAAATGAAGGATTTAGTCTTATTGGAAAAGTTATATTGATTAGATCAAATAAGATATATAGGTAAAGAGAAATTCATTAAAGATCTATTTAGAATACTCATTTAGTTAATTTAGATAATACTGCAATTTGAGATACATACTTATTATTAATTTTAGTTAATTTGGGTAAAATAAAATATTTTTAGTCACTTTCTTCATAACAACAGCATAGACTATATTATATATGAAAACAAGGGAGGGATTGATATGCCGAGAGACAAATCCGTTAATTCAACCAAGACTTCTATAGCTTTGAATTTTTATTATACTAAGGCTAAGGAACAAGGCATGTTAGAGCAAATATTAAAAGATGGTGATTTTAAGGAAGATGCTATTAAAACAGCTATTGCAAGAGGGAGAATTTCTATCAAAATGATTAGTGCATTTCACAGGATTATGGGTGTTGATCCAGAAGAACTAACAGGAGAAAAAGATATATCAAAAATAGTTAAGAGTTCTTATGATGAAAATAGCTTAATACAAAATGATACTACTATGTCAGATGATGAATTGATGAAAATTGTTCAGTTACTTATAGAGATACAGAGAATCAGACCAAATAAACAGAGGGAAGAGATCCTAGAAAGATTAAAATTAATTATAAGAAATAGTGAGTGGTAAATTGAGTGGAGGGATGTTTATGATGAAAACTTATCAAGAAGTTAAGCGTGCCAATCTATGTGGAAATTTGTTTAGTGAAAATATTAAAATCTATATTGATAAGCAATTTGAGTATTTAGGTAATTTGAAAAATAAAGGATTTGGGTTTGTTAAAAATATAAATATTTACAATGATAAAAACGGTAATAAAGTTAGTGAAAATTTAGTATGTTATTTGAAATTTCTTCCTAATAATGTAATAGAGCTCAAAAGGTGTAAACGTGATGACATAATAAAATTTGCAGGTCATTTTGATTCACTACGTATAGAACCAAGGAAATATGATTTAAATAGCTATGAAGATTTAATGGATTTTGAAATGCTAATTGAAAGAATTGCCCAATTATAAAAATTATGATTTTAAGTATAGAAGGAGTGGTTAAATACTACTCCTTTAAATTAATTAAAAATAAGTAAGAGAACTTTAATAATATATTTATGAGATGTATTATATATTTCGATGGAATCTAAAACTTTCTAAATTTAGATGAGTTTAAAGGATAAGTAGAATTATTATGGAATAGAATAATATGGAGTAAATGCAATAAAGAGGTGAAAAGAGTGAAAAAAGAGAATACTTATGCTTATTTTTCAAATAGAACAGGTGAGTATGAATTCCTCACTAAAAATGGAAGATTTTATTGGCCTAGAGACCTTACAAGATTATCCCCATATCAGAGAGAAAATAATTTGTGCTCACCAGAAAAAGTAGGGGATATTGTTTATATTGTAGTCGGTAAGAGACTTAAGAAAAATTTAAAAGTAAAAGAATTTAAAAATAAAATAATTAGTGCTCCTATGATAACTCATAAAGGAGTTATAAGGAGAATAGTAAGTCATCCATTGTTAGCCTACAGATTTGTGTTGGGAAATAGGGAGATTGATTCAAATGATTTACCATTTGAATTACTAGAAGAGCTAAATAAAATGGATAAGTTTTTAGGTAAAGATGTGACTGATAAGAAATATGAAGTTGAATGCGCAAATAAAATTTATAGTATTATAAAAAGAATGATGGAAAACAATGAAGTAGAATTTACGGATGCAATATTAAGTGAAAATGATAAGTTTTACATTAAAGATTTGCAAGATGACAGAATTTACTCAATGATCCCTTTTCTAGAAGAGGCAAGTAATGTCAAAGCTAAAGATAAGCATGAGAGAAAAATGCTATCTAGAGAATGTTTATTAAAGTTAAAAAGTTATCTAAATCAAGAACATGGTAATATTAGTTGGGAGAAGTATTTATGTAATATAAGAACTTGGAGAGGTACTGAACATGTTGTTGTTGATCTTCAAGATGAGTTATTTAAACCATTAAACTTAGATGGACTTAAACAAGGTATAACGACAAGACAAATTATTGGTGATGATAATCAGGTAGAAGATATTAATGAAATTCAAAGGGTAATAAATGAAGGGAAAAATAATAGTTTCAATAAAAGAGAGGATAAAAAGTCTATGAATAATGAACCTAAAAATACTATTTTTTACGGGCCTCCTGGTACAGGGAAGACTTATAATATTATAAATAAATGCTTAGAAATTATTGATAAAGATAATTTCAAAGACATAATAAATAAAGAAGATAAACGTGAAGAAGCTGTTGAAGTATATAAAAAATTGGTTGAACAAAACAGAATAATATTTTGCACATTTCATCAATCTTATGGGTATGAGGAGTTTGTTCAAGGATTAAGAATAAATGAAAATGGTGGATTTGAAGTTAGAGATGGAATATTAAAGAAAATATGTGATGCAGCATCTACTAACTTAACTTCGAGAAGTAGCAAGTATGATTTTAAAGAGGAAAATATTGATTTTCATAAAATGTCATTAGGAAATACTAATCAAGATACAGATATTTATGACTATTGTATCCAAAATAATGTGGTTGCACTTGGATGGGGAGAGAATATTGATTATTCAGATTGCAATGACAAAGAGGAAATTAGAGAAAAATATGAAGAAAATTCTAAAGAACCAAAAAGTTTTACTATTGAAGCGGTTGAAAGATTCAAGCATTGGGTAGAAACAGATGACATAATTATTGTTTCTCAGGGCAATTTAAAAGCTAAGGCTATAGCAAGAGTTATTGGAGAATATTTTTATGATGATTCCACAGCTATAGAATACAATCATTTTAGAAAAGTAGAATGGCTGTATAAAGATGTTACAATTCCAGTGGAACAAATAATGAAAAATAAACAGTTTTCACAACAATCTATTTATATGTTTGCAAAGGAAGATTTAATTATTGATAATATAAGACAGTTATTGTCAGAAGATGTAAGTGAAAAAGATAATAATTATGTATTAGTAATTGATGAGATAAATAGAGGTAATATATCAAAAATATTTGGAGAACTAATCACTTTAATTGAAGAAGATAAAAGAATAGGTAGTAAAAATGAAATAAGAGTAACTTTACCTTATTCAGAGAATAATGAGAAATTTGGAATACCTAATAATTTATATATTTTAGGAACAATGAATACTGCAGATAGATCAATTGCATTAATGGATACTGCTCTTAGAAGAAGATTTCATTTTATTGAAATGATGCCTAATTACTCACTCTTACCTGAAGATGTTGAAGGTATAGATGTTCAAGAATTTTTAAGAACTATTAATAATAGAATTGAATTTTTATATGACAGAGATCACATGATTGGACATGCTTATTTTATTAAAGATGATCTTAAATTAGAAGACTTAGTTAATATTATGAAAAATAAAGTTATACCTCTTCTTCAAGAATATTTTTATGAAGATTGGGAGAAAATTGAACTCATTTTAGGTGGAACTGGAAAAAATGAATATGATAGAGATTATTTTTTAGTGAAAAAGGTAATGAATCTGAATGATATATTCAAGAAAAGTCATGGAATTAGTAATACAAAAAAATATAAATATGAAGGTGTAGATAATCCAACAGTAAATGCTTTTATCAATGTATATAAAGCTTTAGAATCACAGGAGTAATCTTATGAAGAATATTATTATCAGCGAATGTGAAGGTTTGCTTATAGAAGATAATTATTCTAAAGCATTATCACAAAACGAAGCTAATGAACTAAATTTATTTATAGAAGAAAAATCTTTAAATAAGGATTTTATAAAATGGGATAGACAGTATGTTACTTTTATAAACTATGTAGGATATATAAAATTATCAACCTGTATTATTGAAATATTACCTAAAGTAAAAAGTAATGATTTTGAAAAATCAAGAGAAGTATTAGTTAAAATGTTGGCTATGGTAGGGCACATTGATGTAAAGTTTACTGATTTAACTAGCTTGAAAATTACAAAAAATAATCTATTTGAAATATATGCTTATATTTTTGCACAGAAGCTTAAAAGGGAAATATTAAAGGGAATATATTCTGATTATATAACTTACACAGATAATCTTACTGTTTTAAAAGGACGCTTAAATGTAAATGCACAAATGAAGAATATAATTCAGAAGAACTTAAAAGCAAACTGTCAATTTGATGAGTTTTCAATTAACAATGCATTAAATCAAGTATTTAAAAGAGCTCTTACAATATTGATTAAAAATATTAAAAATGATAGTACATTAAAAATATTAAAATTTTGTTTGCTTAATTTTGCTGATGTAGAAGATAAGGTAATAGGTCAAGATGAGGTAAATAAAGTATTATTAAATAGAAGTAATAAACGTTTTTATGAAAGTTTTGTACTTGCTAAAATGTTTATTCTTAATATGACATCATTAACTTCTTTAGGAAGTTACAAGGGATTTTCAATACTATTTGAGATGCAGGATCTTTTTGAAAAATACATTACAGAAGTAATTTCAAGAAATATTGAAAAGATTGATTTAGAACTAGATAGAGGTTATAAACTCTTAAAAAATAAAAAAACAAATCGAGGTATCTTTGATTTAAACCCTGACATTGTAATTAAAAAAGATTCTAAGGATATTTTGATAATAGATACAAAATGGAAGCAAATCAGCTCATCTTATAATAGACATGGTGTAAAAAGAGAAGATTTATATCAAATGTATGCTTATTTAACAAGATATCAAGATGTAAACGATGTAGTTTTGCTATATCCGTATAATGAATACGTTGCAGAAGGTAGTGGCAAATTCCTTGAAGAATGGTACCTTGAAAATGATAGAAATAAGATGATTAAGGTTTATAGTGTAAATTATGAGGATGAGGATAGCTTGATAGAAGAAACTAAAAATATGATTGATAATCTTCTTGAAAGATATGGTACAATAACATAACTTTTTATAATTGATATTTCTTATAGCAATATTGAGGTTTTCAATTAAAATAACAATAGAAGATAATGATTAATAAAAAAATGAAATAATTCATTCAAGGATAGAGTGAAATTGGGGATACCAGGAGGGTATCCCTTTAATATTAAAATAACTTTGGACAAGTTCAACTGCTGCTTAAACGGGGTTTGTTCTTTAGGGAATACTATATATGAAACATTATAGTATGATAAATTGAAGCAGCTGTTGAGTTTGTCCAAAGCAACCTTATGGTGAAATTGATTGGGAAGATTAGAGTTTTTTATGAGAGTTTTCTTTGGTTGTGTGTTGGTTATATATGATAAGTAATTATGTAGGGACTAATCTTTTTAATGAATTTCAGATAAGTATATACTGTAGAGTAATATGATATTTGTAATCTTTAGAATTTGATCTTCACGTATACTATTCACTTTTATATCACATATCATCTGTAATTTTTCAATAGAACTCTTTGTTCTAGGCCCAATTATGCCATCAACAATAAGAAGCTTATTTTCATAGTCATAAATATGAATCTGATTTAGATTTTTCTGGAGTTCTTTTATTGAATCATCTTTTTTATCAATAATTTTATTAGGGATAGGGTCATATTCATAAAGCTTATTTTCTTCAATAATACTAATAAGTTTTAAAGGATAATTAGGATCTGTACAATACCCACATTTATAAAGTTCATTGCATGCTTTCTCATAATTAGCAGCTTTAACAACTGGAACATACCGTTTTGAAGTTGTGATTAATTTAGCATAGTCAAGTAAACTCTCTTCATAATTTTGATATTTTCTGAATAGGCATAGCATAGGAGTTTTAATTCCATTTATCCATTCATAAGTTTGAAGTTCTGAATAATCATACCCACACGTTCTGGTCCACTTGATCCCGAATACATTATTTCCTTTACAGTGACGAAGCCATCCAGTTTCCAGTATTGCCTGAGCAATAATCACTGATGGAAGTAGATTATATTTCTTATATAGCATTTCAGCAAAAGGAAGTATTGAAGAAATAATTTTAGATTTATTAGTCATATCAACACCTGCCTTTTATCTGTATATATGCACAAGAACTTGGTGTTTTGAGTTAAGAAACATTGTTATTATCAGAGAAATTTTAAAATATAAAACTACGTTTCTATTAAGAATAATCTAAAATAATATAATTACATTACTAATTAGTACAATATTATATCAATAACTGTATTGAATTTTATGTAAGAATATATTGATTTGTTAAAGTAATTGAACAATAGCAATTATTAAATTATCGAAAATAAGAAAATAAAAACCATTTTTGGAGGATTATTTTTTAATATAAAGAATATAGTAAGTGAGTGTAAAAATAAAAGGATACATAAATGATATAAATTTATTTAAGAGCAAGACGAAAGGATGGTTAGATTGGAGAATACAAACAATAAAATACTAATAATTGATGAAGGATCAGAATTTAAAATTAAAGTTGAAGAAATAAGTGAATTTAATAAATCTTTTTTTAAAGATATATATGACAGTGCTGCTAAAAATATTAAGGATATAATAGAGAACACAGAAAAATATCATAGAATTAATAAAAAAGAAAACTTTTATAAAGATAAAGAAGAAAGAAATAATATAATTGCTTTTGCAGGAGAAAGAGGAACAGGTAAAAGTTCAGCAATAGTTTCAGTAGCAGAAGCTCTAAAAGATATAAATAATAAAGATGTAAAAGATTGTGAAATGTCAAAAGAGTTCATAGGTATTCAAGGATATTCTTATATTAATTTAGATGTTATAGATCCAGCACTATTAGAAGAAAAAGAATCAATATTTGAAATAGTTATTGCTAAAATGTTTTCTAAGTTTAAAGAAAAATTAGATAAAGATGATAGTTTGGAATTTGATGATAAGAAAAGATTGTTGAAGAAATTTCAAAATGTATATAAGAATTTAAAAATAATTAATACTGATAGAAAAGAGTTTTTTAAAGATTCAGCAGGAAGCGAAGATATACTTCAAACATTAATTAATTTAGCTTCAGGATCCAATATGAGAGATAGCTTTATAGAGCTAGTAGATGAGTTTCTAAAACTTTTTTCAAATGAAAAAGAAGACAGTAGATTTCTTGTGATTTCAATTGATGATTTAGATATGAATATCGAGCATTCTGCAAAAATGGCTGAACAAATAAGAAAATATCTTATGATTCCAAATGTAATTATATTGATGGCAGTTAAAATAGATCAGTTAAAAGATTCTGTCGAACAGATGTGCAGGAAAAATTATAAAGTAATGCTAAAAGAAGGTAATTTATCAGATAATCCAAAAGAAATGGCTGAAAGGTATATTGAAAAATTAATTCCAAATGGGAGAAAATTATTTCTACCAGATATTAGAGCTCATAAAAATGGTAGAGTAGATGAGATTTATTTAGAATTTACTAAAACAGATAATAAAGAAAACGAAACTAAAGAAAATAAGACAACAATAGAAGAAAAAGTTTTAGAAATGACGTATAGAAAAACAGGTTTAATCTTTATAAAACATAAATATGATGTTCATTTCTTAATTCCAGATAATTTAAGAGAACTTCAAAATTATTTAATAATGCTTAATAATATGGAAGATATTATGACTAGTGAAGACAAAGAGAAACTAAGGTTGGATAATAACTCTGATGAAAAAATAAAAATTCAGAAGTATATTATTGAAAAAAGGACTAAGAATATCGAAAAATTTGAAACGTATTTTATGAAATCATGGATCAAAAGAAACTTATCAAAGGAAAATGAAAGTCTTGTACAAGAAATTTATGATATGAGTATTGATAAGAAAAATAAATTTGTTGTTACAAAAATGTCTTCATTAATTTTTAAAATGCTTAAGAAAGAACTTGAAGAAAAAAGATACCAAGGAATTTTTAATGATAATGGAAAATTAGATAAAGTTGATAACAATATAATATTTAATATTGATAATAATCCACGTAATATAAGTATTGGAGATGTACTAGAAGTATTAAGAATTTATGATGATTATGATGATGTAGAAATGAAGAAGTTTAAATTTGCGATTAAAACAATTTATTCAATTATGATATATAAAGAAATATGGTGTAATGACAATTTTAATAATGTAGAAACAATAATCGGAGGAAATGTTTTTAGAGGAACTAGGAAAATAGTAGCTGGTAAAGAGCTTGGATTTATGGAAGATGGAAGCAAACTTAAATTAACAAAATATGCTGAATGTTCAATCGGAGAATATAGAAATTTAAAACACATGCTAGGTGTAAAGGCAAATATGCTTAGGGCAGATAACCTAAAAGAAACATTTGATAGAATTAAATATCATAATGATGAAGATTTAGAGTTATTAGAATGGTTATTTTATTTTATATACCTAGGAAAGGAGATGTATGATGGCTCCTATAGAATTAGCGAAGAAGAATATTGGTATAAGAGATCAAATATTACTAGAGGAAATATAAAAGTTGATTATGGAATATTTGATTGTACAGCATTTATTTCTTATTTATTGAATCCAATATTAAATCTAGAAAGGATATATTCTGTTAATTTTAATCAAAATAATAAAATCACAAAAGAGGTTAAAACAAGTCAATCTATGTTTACAAAAGTAGTAGAATGGAAAGAAAAATATAAAGTAGTAATTCCACTTTACAGTATTGAATTAATAGAATATATTTATAATAATATTGAGTCAAAATCAAAAAGAAGAAATAATATTGAGACTTATTATGATGTTTTTAAAGATATTATTCAAGCATTTAAAAAGATTTTAGAAGAGATTGTTCAAAAAAATATTTTTTTAAATAACATTGAAGAGGATGGTGTTGTTAATGCTTATGTGAATTGTCCAGTTATTAAGCCCATATTAGAAGATGATAATATTGAAGATTTTAAAAAGGTAATTAACTTGTGGGCTGAAATGAATAATAATGAAAAAGATATTAAGGATAAAATAGATAAAATTAATGAAATAATAAATTACTTCAAGGGAAATAAAGATAGAACTGAAAAAACATTAAAAGATAAAGTTGAAGAGATATATAAGGAAAAAATAAAAGATGATCAAAAATTAAAAGAAGATATTAATGTATGGGAAAAATTTATAAGCAATTATACTTATACTATTGATGGTAAAAGAGGTAATAGAATACATGAGGTATATATAGATAAATTATTAGAAATACTTGAAAATAGAAAAAGAGAATTAGAAAAACATAATATAAATAAAAATGAACCAGGAAGTGATTCTTAATGGACATTACTAGAGGTTGCATTGATATTATATTTAGAAAACAATCACCTGAAAAAATATTGAATAGTTTTTTCGGAAATAAGAATAATTATGAGCATCTACATGATAAAGTTAATAAGGACATTTTTATAACCAATGCATTAGAAGAATTTAGGCACTACTCAGAAGATGAAGTAGTTAATATCTATGACAAGCTATTTGTCTCTATGAAGGATATGAGAGAGATAAGTAGAGGAATGGCTGAAGAAAAGAAATTTTCTTCAGTCTTTAATCTACTAATTCAATTTACTGATGATGTTCTTGTTGAAAGAGATAAAGAACCATTTTGTAAGTTTGAACACATGTTAAGATGGAGAATGCTATCACACAAACTTGAACAAGATATTTTTACTACATCATATTTAGCATATAGAGATGTTCTATCCAATAGAAAGAGAAAGTACTTTTCTTGGGAACCGGTTATTAGAAGTGACAATAATAGACTACATGAAATGTTGCAAAAAGGATTAGCAGAAAATCATTTTCATTTAAAAGGTTCTGCTCCATATTTTAATCTTACTTGGATTAGCCTTATGAACAGAGTGATTGGGAGAGAAAATGAATTTAAAAAATCAGGAATAGGTGAGAAAAAGCTAATTCCAGATGTAATGATGGATGATAGGGACGAGTTTATAAAAACTAATTTATGGGTAAAAAGAGCAGCTATAATAAGAGCATTTCTTTTCAGTGAATTAATGGATATTGAGTTTTTTGATGTTAATGAGAGTGAAGTTGATAATGAGAATAATAAAACCAAGATTTCAAAAATGAAAGAACTAAAAAGATACTTGACTGGGTTAAACCTTGAGTTGGATAATCAGGAAATTCAAGAAAAGTTGAATATCCTAAAGATGGTTTATGGTTATAAATTTAAGAATGATAGTGATGGAACAGAGAGTCCAATTGACTATTGTATAACTAAAAACTTGGTTTCATCTAATAGAAATAGTAATCTATTTTTGGTAGGGGAGAGATATTTCTTGTATCTTATGTTCAAGAAAATTTATGAAAGAGATAAGAAGATTCTAAAATATGCAGATTTGTTTTATGTGTACCTAATTATTAAAGCTAAATTCAGAGGAGAACTTATTCAAATAAATGACAGGGTTGGATTTAAGAATTTTGCTGATTATCAAGGAAGAAAAACAAACTTTTTAAAGAAAGATCCTTTATTAAATAATGCTATATATAATATGGCAATAAGGTCGACTATGAAAGATCAGAATGTAAAAAGTCTAGAGGCAAGAATTTGTCCAGATGATACTGCAGAAGATACGGCCAAATTAATAAACGATATTGATAGAATAATTGATAATGAGGAAAAGGTTTGGAAAAATGACAAAAGCAGTGACAAGGATTTAGAAAGACTCATAGAATTAACAAATGATAAAGATGTGGATGAAAATAAGGATTATTTTTATGTAATTCATTTTCCAAAAAGAAGAGATAAAACAAAGTATGATGAGATAGACTCTATAGATAAAAAAACTATTTTATCAATGAAAGCAAGAGATTCAGAGGTTAGAGAATATTCTAAAGAACAAGCTTTTAATATTGTTGCTCTCAGAGAAAAGATTAATCCAGCAGTTAAAAGAATTCTGGGAATAGATGCATGTGCAAATGAGATCGGATGTAGACCTGAGGTTTTTGCACATTCTTTTAGATATTTAAGTAATCATACTAATTCAATAGAAGAAAGTATTATAGTTGATAATGAAATACCTCAACTTAGAATTACATATCATGCTGGTGAAGATTTTTTAGATCTTGTTGATGGAATAAGGGCTATTGAAGAAGCAATAATGTTTTTAAATCTAAAATCAGGTGATAGAATTGGACATGCATTAGCACTTGGTGTTAATGTAGAAGATTGGTACAAGAATAAAATGTATAGACTTATGCTGCCTAAACAAGATTATTTAGATAATATAGTTTGGATTCTTGCTAAAATGAGAGAATTCAATATACATGATAATGAAAGTTTAAAATATAATCTAGAAGATGAATTTAATAGACTATATCATGAAGTTTATTTGAGTGGTAAAAAAGATGATAGGCATTTCAAATATGTGAATAATCATATGACATATTATGATGCTTGGAAACTTCGAGGTGATGACCCATATTTGTATATAGATAATAAATACAATAAGGAAGTTGAAATACTTTATTGGGATAGATGTAAGATAAACAATTTGGTTGATGATTCAATAAGAGAGAATAGCAGTTGTTCATATATATATTCTAATTATCATTTTAATCCAGAAGTTAAGAAAAAAGGTGCTGAGCAATATGAGTTTTCCGTAAGTAAAGCTTATATTAAAGTGGTTGTGGAAATCCAAATGAAAATGCAAAAGATTTTAGGAACTAAAGGAATAGGTATCGAAACTAATCCATCATCCAACTATTTAATAGGAAATTTTAAGAGATATGATAAGCATCCTATAGTTAATTTCTTTAATCTAGGATTAACTGCTGATAGAGATGAAATAGAAAAGTGCCCACAGTTATTTGTTTCAATCAATACAGACGACCAAGGGGTATTTGGAACATACTTAGAAAATGAATATGCTCTTATGGCAATAGCACTTGAAAAAGCTAAAGATGAAAATGGAGAACCATTATATAACAAAGCTATGATCTATGACTGGCTAGATAGAGTTAGACAAATGGGATTGGAGCAGAGTTTTAATATTAAATAGGACAATATTGGAAAGTATATAGTAGTATTTTTATTTAAGAATAATATAAATTTTATTGTTTATCAATAATTAGAGACATAAGGAGATGAAAATGAAGAATTGGATATTTACTATAGTTCTGCTAGTACTATTTCTAGTAGGTAGTAGTTGTGTATTTGCAGATAATAATGATTATTTACGTGATAAAATACAAGACTTAGAAAAGAAAATTGAAGTACTTGAAGAACAAAATAAGTCATTAAATAGTCTTAATAATGAGCTTATAGAATTCAAGAAAAATTATGATAAAGATGAAGTTATTAAATATTATAAAGATATGCAATCAGACTATCAAAATACAGTTTCTACGATGTTCACAGTATTTGGGCTTTTAATAACCATAGGGGTCGTAGTTGTGCCGATATATTCTAGGATTCGAGAAGAAAAAGAACATGATAGAATTAATAAGTTTGTTGTGGACTCAAAAAAAACAATTAATCAGGAGTTGGAAGAAAATCGTATTTTAAATTCAGATGTGAACCGTAAAATGGAGATAAGTAATATTATATTGGAAACGAAAATATTAGAGAATAGCAAAAAGTATTATGAAGCAATTGAAATATTAAAAGAAGCATTAGAAAAGAACAAATATAAAGAATATTACGATTCATTAGCGCATTATTATGAGCTTGACAAGGAGTTTGATAAATCAATCAAGACACTTGAGGAAGCCATAGCATCAAATAAATATGATTTCAAAATGGCATATAAACTTGCGGATAAATTTTTAGGCATAAGGGACTACGCAGAAGCATTAAAATATTTTAAGTTAGCAATTCAGGAGAATCCAAATAATTATAAGGGATATTATTCTATAGGAAAAACATATGAGGATATTGAAGATATTGACAGTGCAATTTGCTTTTATAAAAAATCCTTGGAATTAAATCCAACATTAGTGGCTAGTTACATTAGGCTATCAAAATGTTATACAAGATTAGGTAGAGACGATGAAGCAATTAAATTACTTAAAGTAGGAAATAACTTAATTCCAAACAATATAAAGATCTTAGATCATACAATAGATATCTTAACGAAAAACGGTATGAAAAATGAAGCACGAAAGATAATTGAAGCTTTTCAAGGTGATAGCATTAAAATAATTAAGTTGAAAAAATATCTAGAAAGATAATTAACATTAACAAATCGAATATAAAAACATATAATGTTGGAAGTGACAACAAATAATTATGTAATATGTTGTAGTAATCAAAAAATTAAATTATAAGATAAATTTATTTATCGGAATAAAAATTCAATAAAGTCAGAGATAAGGACTTTTAAAAGTTATCCTTGATTTTTATGAAATAAATTATACTTAAAACATTAGATGATTCAATACTCATGTCCAATAAAATCAAAACAAATATATAACAGGGACAAACAATGTATCAAAATTGCCCCTGTATTTTTAAAAATCATCTATAACAATATCATGTTTATTATTTTAGTTATGAAAAAATAAAAGTGTACAAGTGATTTTCCCACACTTTTCCCACAAAAGTTTTAGATAACTACAGTATTCCTTATTATGGAATAGGGTTTAACTCAAGTAATACCAACGGTTAAAGGGAATTATAGGGGGGCGCAATTTCCATAAAATTGAATCCGGGGGTCGCAGGTTCGAATCCTGTTAGGTGTACCGTAAAGCATTGATATAAGCCGGTTCTCATTTGAGTGAGAATGGGCTTGATTTCTGTTTTCCCACACTAATAATGAATTTAATAATTAATATTTATATTTATCATTACAAGATTCCTTATAATTATCAGATGTAACAATATGGGTATAGTTTTCTTTTATATTGAAGGTCTTTATTTTGCTCAAGAATGTTTCTGTACTATTTTTGAGGTTTTTCTAGGGTTTTACTGATGATACAATATAAGTATAGAGCAATTAAAACCCTTCATAAAACGCGGAGGGGTTCTCTAGTAGCGAATCGAGATAATTTAGATATATGCTATGCTCAATTTGATAATAAAAAAGGAGAATCAAAATGGAAGAAAAAATAGGGGAGAACATAAAAAAATTAGAAATAATTAGAGAAAACATAAAAACTTACATCAATGAAGCAGGTGAAAAATTTAATGGGTCTTTACTTGTTTCTGTAAATGACGAAAAACTGATTAGTAAGGGCTATGGATATGCAAATTTTGAGTTAGATGTAAAGAACACAGAGAAAACAAAGTTCCGTATATGCTCAATAACTAAGCAGTTTACAGCTGTTGCTTTAATGCAATTAGTTGAAAAGGGTTTGGTGAGTGTGGAGGATACATTAAACAAGTATATAGCTGACTACCCACAGGGAAATAAAATAACTATTCATCATCTACTAACTCATACTTCAGGTATAGTAAATCATTCTTGGACTGAGAATTATGCAAAGATGAAGGTAAAAAAATACACTATAGAAGAACTTATTGAAACTTTTAAGTATTTACCTTTAAATTTTGAACCAGGCTCCAAATTCGAATATTCAAACTCTGGATATATGATACTGAGTTATATAATTGAAAAGGTATCAAATAAAATGTATGGAGAGTACATACAAGAGTGTATTTTTGACAAACTCTCTATGAATGAGTCAGGTGATGATAGCCCTTTAAAGATATTGAAAAATAGAGCAAGTGGCTACTGTATAGATGAAGTTAGTAAAGAGTTTAGGAATTCATCGTATATAGATATGAGTATCATTCAAGGTGATGGAGGATTATATTCTACTGTGGAAGATTTACACATTTGGAACAAGGAACTATTTGATGGGAGTATAATTAGTAAGGAGTCTTTAAAGAAGATCACTACACCTTATGTTGCAGAGGATGACAGTAATAGTTATGGTTATGGATTAAGCTTAGGTTTGGAGGAAATCGCAGGCAAAGTTAGAAACATAATATACCATGGTGGAGAGATTAATGGTTTTTTATGCACTAATGAAGTATTTATTGAGGAGAATGTGCAAATTATAGCCTTGTCAAATATAATGAATCATTTTATTTTCGAACTAGTAGAAAATATTGAAGAGATTATCTTAAAGGAATTGAATTAATAAAAGCTTTTCGAAGTGCTGGGAGATGTGCTTTGAAAAGCTATTGTTATATTGAGTTTTTTTTGTTTAAATGCTGAATGGGTTCCACACAATATAATTAAATAAATTTTATATTGTATGGGAGGCTTGTAAATTGAAAAAGAAAATATTCATAAGTTGTTTTATGACAATAGTATTTTTATTTATGGTTCCTTCAAGCGTTTTTGCATTTTCTAAAGATACAAATACTCATTCTATAAGTTGTATTATGAAAGTTAATAAGTTAAACCATCATGAAAAAGATAAAATTATAAAATTCCCAGATTCTAGTTTAGAAAAAATAATAAGAGAAGTTATAAAAAAATCCAAAGGTGATATTTATCAAAGTGATGTCCATAACATTAAGATTTTAGAAGCAAAATCTAGAAATATTACAAATTTAGATGGTTTAGAATATTTAACTGGATTAATATATTTAAATTTATCTCAAAACTATAAACTAAAAGATATAGATGTATTAAGTAATTTAACAAAATTAAGAGTTTTAAGTTTGCGTAATACAGAAATAAGTAATATTACTCCATTAAGGAATTTAACCAGTTTAGAAAGTTTAGATTTATGGGGCAGTAAAGTAGTAGATATAAGCCCATTAGTTAATTTAACTAATTTACAAGATTTAGAATTGAGTTACAACGAAATAAGTGATATAAGTTCATTACATAAATTAAAGGGTTTGACTGAATTGAATTTAGCTAGTAATGAGATTATTAATATTAGTTCATTGAGTAATTTAATTAATTTAAAGAATCTAAGTTTAGATTTTAACAAGGTTAGTGATATTGAGCCATTGAGTAATTTAACAGAATTGAATCAGTTAAGCTTATACACAAACAAGATTAACAATATAAATTTTCTAAGCAATTTAACTAACTTAACGAGATTAAGTTTAGGAAATAATAATATTTTTGATCTTAAACCTTTAAAATCTTTAATTAACTTAAGATCATTAGGATTAATGAATAATAAAGTTAATGTTATAAACACATTAACTAATTTAATTAACTTGGAGTATTTAGATGTATCAGAAAATCAAATTACAAATATTAAACATTTAGAATCTTTAACAAAGTTAAAGTATTTATCTTTGAGAGAAAATTTAATTGAGAATGTTGAAGGTATGAAATCTTTAATTAGTCTTGAGGATTTAAATTTGAGACATAATCAAATAAATGATATAAAAGGTTTAGGTGATTTAAATAAATTACAAAAATTATTATTAGATTATAATCAAATAAGTGATATTAATGAGTTAAGTTCATTGTCAAATTTAACTTCTTTAGGTCTTAACAATAATAAAATTACTGATATTGATGGGTTAGGTTCATTGTCTAATTTAAAACACTTGTATCTTGAGAATAATAAAATAACTAATATTAAAGGGTTAAGCACATTAATAAATCTAAGAAGATTAAATATCTCAAATAACCAAATTACAGATATAAGTCCAATAAAGGAATTGCCTAATTTAACTAAAGTGTATTTTTCTGATAACCCTATTCCGAATTATGTTTATAAAGACGCTATGTATAAAAGATTTATATTATCAGTACTTAATCCATATATTTACGAAGCAATAAGTAAATATTATGGTGAATCTAGACAATATATGGACTCAGGAATTTTAGATATAAAAGTAATTCAAGGAGGATATAAAATAAAAGTAAGAGTTACAACATTTGTTGGCTCTCATAATCCACCTTATGGTTTAGATACTATGATTATAATTAAAGATAATTCAGGAATATATGTTGAGGACTTTCAGCATGAAGAAATTTAACGTAGCAATAAAATATTAGGGGCTGTTAACAAATGATTGGAAAGTATTTGTTGATAGCCTCTTTTAGCGATTTTGATTTAAATGTATAAATATGGTATAATATGGAGCATTATATAAAAAATATAAGGACAAATTAAGTTCACCCTGATAGAAGAATGAGAATATAAAGCATTTTTATATCAAGAAAATAGGAGTTACAAAGTTATGACTGAAAAAATTAGACATCTACTTATGAAAAAACTTGGAGTGAAACCTAAAGTTCGGATTTTAAATCTTTATGAAAACGAAATAGGATTCAGTAATGATATTGCAATGTTTAATTTGAAATTTGAATTAAAGGGAAAGAGTTTTAATAAAGAAGTTGTTTTCAAGGATTACTCTAAAGAATATAAAGGGAATGATAGTTTAACTAAGTTTAATAAGGAAGTATCTATATTTAATAGTGAATATATAAGGGGTAGTATCAATATGCCAAGAGTTTATTTTGAAGATGAAGAAGCTAAAACAATTATAATGGACAAAATTAGTGGTGCCTCATTAGATGAGATATACATAAAAAATCCAGAAAAATTTGAGTATTCAATAAAAGCGTTTGGTAACACATTAGCTTCCATTCATTTTTTAGATATAGAACATATTCAACAAGATGTTCTGATTAGTAATAAAAGTTCAAAAGAGCACTTTTATGAATATATTAAGAGCATTAGAAAGAGAATAGAATGCTATGAGGAACCTCAGTATATGAGAATACTTGAGGGGATAATTGAAAGATTTAAGAGTGTGGAATTTGGTAATCAATGTCTCAATCATGGAGATTTTCATTTTCTCAATGTAATATATACTGATGAAGAAAAATTATTTGTTCTAGATTGGGAAAAAGCTAAAATTACGGACTTTAGATTTGATTTAGCAAATACTTTAGTATTATGTTATTCATGGTTTGGAATAGATTTTAAATCAATATTTTTAGAGGCATATGAGAATACCTCAGGGTTAACAATTCATCAACTAGAATATTTTGAAGCATTATTAAGTTTTGATTCTTTATCAAAATGTTTATCTTTAGTTCATGGGTATGATGATAGCCATGTTAGAGATAAATCTTTCATGTGGATAAAAAGAAGATATGAACTATTTGTACAGAAAAATGGTATCAGAATTGATAAGGTTGAAAAATATCTACAGAATAAAGGGGTATTTCTTTAGGAAATAAATTTAATCAAATAAACTATGGGGGTTTTTAATATGGATTTTTTAAAAAAGATAGTTGGAGATAAATGTTATTTGTCTCCAGTAGATGATAGTTTGACAGAAAAGGTAGCAAAATGGAGTAATGACCTAAGGGTGTCAATTAGAACTGGTGATATTTCTGACATGATTACTTATGAGGCACAAAAAGAATATTTAGAGAATATGAATAGAAGGGGCTATGCATTTTATGTTGTAGATGCTTCTGATGATGAAGCAATTGGGATTATAAGACTAATGAGAGTAAACCACATATATAGAAATGCTGTATTAGGAGTTTTCATAGGTGACTCCAGTAATAGAAATAGTGGTATTGGAACTGAAGCCACTAAATTAATATTAGATTTTGCTTTTAATGTAATTAATTTAAGAAATGTTATGATAGAAACATTTTCTTTCAACGAGAGAGCTATTAAAGTGTGTAAAAAAGTCGGATTCAAGGAAATTGGTAGAAGGAGAAATGCGATTATTTATGGTGAAAATGAATTCGATGAAGTGTTCATGGATATATTGAATAGCGAGTTCACAGATTCAAAAATTTGCCAAGCACTAAAATAGAAATAAATTGAGAAATGTAAAAAATGTAAATTAACGATTATTTATATAATCATTTATTTAGGAGGTCATTATGAATAAGCAGTTTGAAACTTTTCTACAAAATCATAATCTAAGTGGCATAAGTTCAATTAATAAAAGTGATTTGCATAACCATTTAGGAAAGGGAGGCAATGTAAATTATATTACCTCAAGATATAATTTAAAAATTGATTTGCCGCCTTCAAAATTTGAATCTTTATTTCATATGGACGAATGGGCCAAAGAAAACATAAAAAAGAAATGCCCTTATATAAAAAGGTTGGAAGCGGCATTTGTACAAGCGGCAGATGATAATATCAGTGTATTGGCGGCGAGTTTTGGACTTGATGAGGCAATGACTATTGGAGGTATGCCTGTAGAAGCCTTCATAGATACAATGAAAAGCTTTAATCAACAACTAGCACCTAATACAATATTGCTACCAGAGTTGGCATTTACTAGGGGGTGTGACGTTGATAAAGAATTTTCAAGGCTTGATGAAGTATTATCTTACAACTGGTTTAAATCTGTAGATATTAATGGTGTTGAATCTGAACAGCCTATAAAAAATTTCAAGAAAATTTATAGAAAAGCAAAGGAACATGGGCTTAGGTTGAAAGCTCATGTTGGTGAATTTGGAACTGCTGATGATGTTATGGAAGCTGTAGAAGAACTAGAGCTGGATGAAGTTCATCATGGAATAGCATCCGCAAATTCAGAATTTGTTTTGAATTGGCTGTCAAAACATAAAATACAATTAAATGTTTGTCCATCAAGCAATGTTAAGCTGCAAGTAGTGGAAAGCTATGCAGTTCACCCTATAAGGAAAATATACGATTATGGAATACCAGTGACAATTAATACGGATGATATGTTAGTTTTCAATCAAAGCGTTTCTCAAGAATATCTAAATTTATTTAAGTCTGGATTGATGAATGGCCATGAGTTGAATCACATCCGTGAAATTGGGTTAAGAGAAATTTCTTACTATGGATTATAAACATAATCAGAAGTTATTTTACTTCGCAACATTCTTATGTTACGATACAACAAACTAATAATCACGTAATCAATTAAGACATAAAAAAAGAGATTAGTGAAATGTGAAAAATATTTGAGAGTACACAATATAACTCTATGGTGACATAAGGGGATAACAAAATTTAAAGTAGAAGAAACACCTGTTAAAGCACAAATGTAAATTATTATGCACCAAAAGAGTACTAATGTTTTATACAATTTGAGTATTTAAATTTGGAAAGGAGTCTTAATGTGGATACAATCGAAACAATATATAAAAGAAGAAGTATAAGGAACTATTTGGATAAGAAAGTTGAAAAAGATACTATTATAACTTTATTGAAAGCCGCGACAGCAGCACCAACAGCAGCAAATTGTCAGCCGTGGGAGTTTATAGTTATTGATGATGCAGAGAAACTTTCAGAAATTAAAGAAAAATTTAATTTTGCTAGGTACAATGCACCTGTTGCTATTGTTGTGTGTGGGAATATGAAATTAGCATTTAAAGGCCCAGGTAAAGAAATGTGGGTTCAAGATTGCAGTGCAGCAATAGAGAATATTTTAATTGCTGCAACAAGTATTGGGCTTGGCTCAGTTTGGATAGGTGTATACCCCATGGAAAGCAATATTAAGCCAGTAAAAAAAATACTCAATATCCCAGAGTACGTTACTCCTCTTGGTATTGTATATGTTGGGTATCCTGCAGAGGAAAAAGAAGCGAGAACGAGATTAGATGAAAAAAGAGTATATTGGCAGGAGTATGAACCTAGTCGTAAGCATAGGACAAAGGATAAGCCCATTATAGGACATTATTAGAGGTTTTAAGGACACAAAATATGTAACTTTTTTTATTTTGAAGCAAACTTAATTGATTAGTTAGATTAATTCGCTATCTTTTTATATTAAGTAATAAACATCAAACATATATCTGTGTGAGAACATCTAGTTGTTATTGCACAAAATGAAGCTAACGTGAGGGAAGAGAAGAATGTAATGTTAAATAATAATTGATACATCAACTGTTTGTTTTATGAATTAAAGAATTATAATAAAAGTTACGGAATAGTAGAATATTGTGTTACATCTGTAACCAAGATTATTTTTATTTTGTCTGGGGGGTTCAATATGGAATATATATGTCCACATTGTGGCAAATCTGTATCTTGTAAGTGGTGGGGAGTAAAACGGCTTCTGAAATGCTCTAACTGTCATCAACATATATTTGCATCAATAAAAATCAAATTAAACATCTTAAATTTTGTTGGAGGGTTCACAGGAGTATTAATCACTCCCATGATTATTATATTTACAGAACTTGCGATATGGAAAAAACTTTTACTTGTTTTATTAGCCAGTTTTGTATTGTGTTCAATTGTCCAAGTAATTGAGTTGAAAATATGCCATGAAGCAAATGTGAAAGTTGAAAATAGGTAAATATAATCTGCATTTGCATTTACGTCGCAATCTTCAGGTATTGGGAAATAATGGATAAGCAATAATGTAATCAATTAAGGCATAATAAAAGAGTATTCTACAATAAAAAAACTGTAAGAATAACATAAATATATTTTTAAACTATAAGAAAAGGAGACAGATAAAACTGTCTCCTTTTCTAACATATTATATATGTCTAATATATAATATGTTAGATTTTATAAGCATTTTTTCAAATTAGGTCTTGATAACTTTAATTTTCCTTACTTTTTTGTGTTATAGAAAGAGAGTTCCTAACAAAGTTAAGAATACCCTGAATAACCTTTTCTGTGTCATCTACAGTTTCACTTCCTAGAAATACTTTCATTCTCTCCTTATAATAATCAGATGCAAATGAAAACTGAAACATAATAATAAGATTATCTAGACAGAAAGAAAGGATTTTTTTATCCATATCTGAAGTTATTATCCCATCTTTTCTTGCTTTTTCAATTGCCTCACAGTATAGGTTAGCAGTAATTGATTCTAGTTTAAACGAAAGTTTATCTGCAAATGATGAAAGACTTTGGGTAGTAATATTAATATATATTTGGTTTATTTCAGGGTAGATTAATGCATAATCTTTTGCTATTCTTAGAAGTTTTTCAAATGTATGAAAAAAATCACCCTCATTAATATCAATCTCTTCCAGTGCTTTTTCCAAAATGTGAAAGCACTCATCTACTACTGTAAGAAATAAGGATTCTTTTGAATCAAAATAGCTATACATAGAACCAATGCTTACACCTGCTTTTTTTGAAATAATATTAATATTGGTAGCAGTATATCCATTAGCTGCAAATTCTGAAATTGCAACATTAAGGATTTTTTGTCTTCTATGTTTTGATATTTTTCCAAAGGTACTTTTATAAAATTTTTCTTTTGATTTTTCTTCTTCCCTAATATCAATTGCTAGATCCATTGTATCCTCCTTAGGTGTTTATAAATAAATTTAGAATATCAATATATTTTAAATAGAATTTCCTAAAGCATAAGCTGCTTTAACTGCTTCAAGGACTCTGCCACAAGAGAAGGAATCACCTATGTTGTGAATTTCAGAAGCGATTCGATTTCTTGTACACTTATAGTATAAATCATCTTTTGGCTGGGAACCAGTGCAAAGTATTACTTTATCTGTATTTATTGTAATAATTTCATTGTTAGCTTTGATTTTTTTCTTAAATGGATTCTCAATGTTATCTGGAAGAATAGGGGTCCATGTTATATATGGATCTGGTACAGTTTTAGAAATATTCTGGGATACTTCTACTGAATTTTTGTTTATCCTTTTCACTGTTGAGCAATTCATGAGCTTCACACCATTTTTATGAAGATTGTAAATCATATAGTGTCTATTGGATGTGCATGTTTTTTTCATGAAATATGGTGTCATTTCAATAATTGTTACCTTTTTGTTCATTTCAAAGCTTAACATATGGGCAATTTCACAGCCTACATCTGATCCACCAATTATTACAATTTCCTTGTCATTTTCCACTAATGTTGGATTATTTAGAAAGTCTACTCCCAAAATAACACTAGGAAGAGTAACGCCGTCTATTGGCGGTTTCAATGGTTTAGTTCCTGTACATAGGACTATTGCTTCAAAGTTTTCTTTATTTAAAATTTCTTCAGTAACTAAGGTATTAAACTGAGTTGTTAATTTAAATGACTTTTTAGTTCTTTTTAACTCATTATTAAGATAATCTACATAGTTTTGCAATTCAAACTTTATTTTAGGTTTTGAGCCAGGAATAATCATACCTCCTGCTTTTTTATTTTTATCATATATGGTAACATCATGACCTCGTTTTGCAGCAGTACAGGCAAAAATAACTCCAGCTGGCCCTGCACCAATTACTGCAATTTTTTTAGGTGTAGGGGTAGGGGACATGTCATTATTATATTTATGTTCGAATGCTGTTCGTGGATTTACTGCACAGTGTGGGTGTCCCCCTATAGCCAGTTGACCTAGGCAACCTTCATGATCTCCAATACAAGGGATTATTTCAGATATTCTTCCGGAGTAAACCTTATTAGGCCAAAATGGGTCAGCAAGAAGGGGTCTAGCAAGCATGACCATGTCGCACTTATCCTCTCTAAGTGCTCTTTCAGCAAGATCAGGATAACCTAATTTTCCTACAGCAATAATGGGAATGGATAAACCAATATTGGATTTAATATTATTCTCCTTGAAATATCTTTTCACCATATCAGCTAGTTCAATATATACTCCAGGGGGCATTCCATTTGGAGGGTGTGGCATCCACCAATTATCATATCCTCCTAAGTCTACATCAAAAGCGTCAACACCTGCTTCAACTAGATTTTTCATATAATCTAAAGTCATATCAGCGGTTCGACCATTACTGAATTTCTTTAATACCTTAACAGATTTCATTCTATCGCCATATGTTTCATGTAAGACTAAAGAAAGGTCTATTCTGTAGTGAATTGGATAGAATTTACCACATCTTTTTCTAATTTCGTTCACAGTATTCAAACCAAAGGTCTGCCAATTGGAAAACCGGCCAAGTTTTCTTCTGTTATATGCAGGATCTGTCATCTGTTCAATGAGATATCCTGAATGACCATGAAGATAAACACCATCAATTCCTAATTCTTTTGAGTCTGAGGCTATTTGACCAGTATGATTTATAATTCTTCTACATTCTCTATCTGTTAAAGGTCTGCAAGGTATCTGTGGAATATACCAGTTGGGATTGAATGATGAAGATATAGGAAATTTCTTTTTCTTAGTTAAACATTCTGGATTCCCAACTCGTCCCATACCAGGAGCTAGCTGAATAAAAAATCTTGAACCATAGGCATGACATCCTTCAACTAGTTCTCTCCAACCAGCATAGGAAGATCTGTGACTATCAAGTCTTGGGAAAATCCCTGTACTATTTAGATCTTCATATGAAGGATCATCTTTCCAGTAGACAGGAGTCATTCCGCTTGTTATAAGACCAACGCCGCCTTTAGCGCGTTCTAAGAAATACTGAATCATCTTCTCGTTAGGTTTCCCAGTTTCATCAGCCATACTCACATTTCCCATGGGACCCATTACAATACGGTTTTTTATTTTAAGTTTATTGATTTGTATTGGTTCAAATAGTTTATTATATGGAAATAAATTAGAGGTCATTTTTCCATCTTCAAGTTTCTTAGGATCTTCAAACCAAGAATCCAGATTCTTCATTAGTTCTTCAATTTGTTTTTGATATTTATTCTCCATATTAATCCTCCATATAATACTTTTTGAATTTACCTTTTGCCATTAAATTACCAACTAACCCACCTAAAATTTGAATAATTGGATAATTGATTTTTAAATCTATGAGTTCAATTAGGTTTCCATCTGGATCTTTTAAGAACACCCAATCAGTTCCATCAGTTTGTTGTGGTTCCATAAAGAAGAATATACCTCTAGCCTTAAGGCTCTTATACCACTTAGAGATATTCTTCACATCTAATGTGAAGTGAGTGCACCCAGGTTTATTCCATATAACATGACTTGAAGGGGATGTTGTATTAAATTCAAATATTTCAAGTATGCCTCCTTTAGGAGCACGTAAAAAACCTAGTCTTATACTAGTGTTGTGAAGTTTATATAGAGGATATAGCTGCTCAACTTCATCTTCACTAAGTGTTTGCTCTGATATAAGTTTGAATCCAAACATGGTGGAATACCACTTTACTGCTTTTTCAAAATTAGATACTGTTAGTCCAACATGATTTATAGAGCGTATTTTCATATTAACACCATCCTTAAGACAAGTTTAAATTATTTGGCATAAGAGCCTACTAATGTCATATATTCACCTAACTGTGCTCCAAATTCGGGAGCTCCTTCCATAACCAATTTCTCGCTAATTGTTGATTCAATAAGATTATCAGTTTCTAGGAGTATACCAAGGGCACTGTCAACAGAATCAAAATGCATAGTGAAGAAAGGTTTAGAGCGTTTATATATACCTCTAGAAGCCTTACTTTTTCCAGCTTTAATTCTAATATATGCTGATAACTCTGGTTTACCCTCTATAACCCAAGCATAAACTCTATCTGGACTTCTTTTTACCCACTTTGAAACTTCAGGATGACCAGCTTTGTTTAGTTGACTTATCCCTGAAGAGAGAAGATAAAAATACAATTGTGCAAGTAGGTCTTTTTCTTGAGTGTCCTTAGGTGGTGAAGTTGCTCCTAATAAATTGGACATGGTAATCAGTGCTTTAAAAGTACTTATCAAAAGGCCTATATTTTTGAAACCTCTAATTTTAGGTAGTTTCTTGCTTTTTCCTCTAAAAAAATTATTTAATGCTGGTATGCTTTTAAATTCAAGTTCAATGTCAGGGGAAGGAGTTATACCTTTTACTACAGTCCATAAACCATCCTCAACTTTATAATGAGTTCCTACTTTACCATCAGAATCTTTAGCACTTATCTGTATCAATACATTTTTATTATTGAATTTTTTTGAGAGATTTTCTTTCTTTTCTACGATGACTTTTAATAAGGGTAGCACAGCATTTAAGAAAATTTTATTTGCATAAAGCTCTTCAATAGGTATCATAATTACACCTCATCTTCCCAATCATCATCTTCTTCAAAGTCTTTACCCATAAGTTCACGAACATTTTCCAAAATTCCATTAGTATCTATCTTATAATAAGACATAAGATCCTCGTGTAAGCCTATTATTGAAAATTCATCTGGGATTCCTAAGCGCTTAAAAGCACATGCTTTTCCACCCTCAGCTATAACTTCACCCACAGCACTTCCAAGACCTCCAAGAACATTATGATCTTCAACAGTAATTATTCTTCTGGTTTCATGTACGGCTTTCATTATAGCTTCTACATCAATAGGTTTGATTGTGTGCATATTTAAAACTCGTGCTTTTATTCCATCAACAGTATCAAGTATTTTAGCTGCCTCTACAGCCTGATAAACACAAGAACCACAAGCAATGATAGTTAAATCAGTTCCATCTACCATCTGGACTGCTTTACCAATTTCAAAACCATAATCCATCTTAGTATAGAGTTTTTGATCAAAACCGCGGTTAATTCGAATATATATAGGACCATTAGTTTCATAAGCAGCCTGAACAGCGTTAGCAGTTTCTATTCCATCTGCAGGAGCTATAACTTTGCAGTTTGCCATAGCACGCATAATTGAAAGATCCTCGGTGCAGTGATGAGTAGAACCAGCTTGACCAAAGGAAAGCCCAGCATGAGTTGCTATCATCTTAACGTTAAGATTTTGATAGCAAATATCAGTATGAACCTGATCAAGAGCTCTCATTGAAGTAAAAATAGCAAAGGTAGATACGAAAGGAACTAGCCCAGCATTAGCCATCCCAGCAGCTATTCCAAACATATTCTGTTCAGCGATTCCTAGATTAAAAAAACGATTAGGAAACTTCTTTGCAAAAACACCAATCTTTGTGGATTTTGCAAGGTCAGCTGATAGACCGATTATCTCAGGATGTTGTTCTCCAAGGTCACATAAAACTTTACCGTATATTTCAGCAGTTGATAAGTTAGTAGTATCAAGCATTGTATATGTTAAACCAGCCATTATTTAACCTCCTTGATTCTTTCTTCATAATATTTTTCAAGACTTTCTTTTGCTTGTTTATATTTTTCAGAATCAAAGGAACCATAGTGCCAGCGATAGTCATCTTCCATAAAGTCAATTCCACACCCCTTTATTGTATTAGCAAGAATTAATACAGGAGCAGAGTTTTCTTGAAGAGCAAAATCAATTGCTTCAGATAATTCTCTGAAACTATGTCCATTAACTTCTTTTACAATGAATCCAAAAGCCTTCCATTTATCAATAAAAGGTTCTAGCTTCATAACATCTTCAGTACGACCATCAATCATACATCTATTTCTATCAACTATAGTTATAAGATTAGTTACATTATAATGAGAGGCGGACATAGCAGCTTCCCATACAGAACCTTCATCACATTCTCCGTCACCAAGAAGACAGTAGGTTATATAAGACTTATTATGAAGTCTTGCAGCAAGAGCAGTTCCAATAGCAATTGGGAGACCGTGACCAAGGGAACCACTTGATGCATCAACTCCAGGAACTTTTTGTGAATCTAAGTGCATCCCTAGTTTAGAACCTGTGTGATTATATTCCTTCAATAACTCCTTATCAAAATATCCTTTATCAGCCAGTACTGGCGCAAACCCAACACCTACGTGTCCTTTGCTTAAAATAAATCTATCTCTATCTTGCCAAAGGGGGTTTTTAGGGTCAATTTTCATGTATTTATGATATAGAATTGTAAAAATATCCATTGAGCTAAGGGAACCACCGACATGTCCACTCCCAGCCCAAACTACTGTGTCAACACAGAGTTTTCTTAATTGGTGAGCTTTCTTTTCAAGCATGAGTAATTCTTGATTTGATAATGGCATATTATTCTTCCTTTCTAAATAATATTTTTTATAACAAATATTATAAATTTATTTGATTTCAGGATGGTTAGACTTAACTACTTTAAACGCCTCTTCTGCAATCTCATGAGTAAGTTTTATATCTTCATTACTGAGTGAGCAGTTTATAAATAAATTATGATGTGCTGCAAAGAAAGCACCTCTTCTTACACATTCAGCTATCCATTCTTGATGGAGTGTAAGAGAGTCATCATTAGTGATTCTCATATACCACATAGAAGGGATACCACTAACTTTTAAATCAAAACCATATTTTTTTCCTATTTCAACTAGACCGTCAGTTAGCTTTTTGCCTTTTTCTTGCATAAGCTTTGGTCCATTAATTTCTTTAAGTTTATTGATACAAGCGATTCCAGCTGCAAAGGGGGCAGCTGAGAGCCAATAACTGCCAGTATACATAACGGAAGAAGCAGCATCTCTTAGTGCATCTGTACCACAAAGAGTTGAGAAGTTCCAACCATTTCCTAAAGCCTTACAGAAACACATTAGATCTGCTTTGAATCCAAAGTAATGATCTGAGCCAGCCATATCTAATCTAAAACCACATCGAACATCATCAATAGCAAGTACAATACCATTGTCTGTACATAACTTCCTTATTTTTTGCCAGTAATCTTTTTGAGGTAGTTCATTATCTTGGAATACAGGATGGTGATAAGGTGTAGCCATAAAGCATGCTATCTCATCAGGATTATCTTTAACAATCTTTTCAACCTCTTCGTAGTTATTCCAGTTTACGTATATGTTATTAGCTATATCTTCTTCAACTATTCCAGGGCAACCTAGTTTCTGTGTCCAAGGTGCAACACCATGATATCCACCTTTAACGAGAATTGTTTTTTTTCTGCCAGTAGCGGCTTTAGCAACCATAAGAGCAAAGCTAGTAACGTCTCCTCCGTTCTTGGCAAAGAAAGCCCAGTCGGCCATTTCAACTGTATCTACCATTAGTTCAGCAAATTCTATCATTTTAGTAGATGGAGCAGTAGTACAGTTTCCTAGTTTAAGTTGTTCTTTAACTGCATTATCAACTACATCATCGTTATATCCAAGAACGTTTGGACCATAGGCACACATATAATCTATAAATCTATTTCCATCTACATCCCAGAAGTAAGAACCTTTTGCACGTTCAGAGTAGAAAGGATATGCGCTAGTAGGTATATAACATCCTTCCACAGGTCCAAGATGTCCATAAATACCAGTAGGAATAACTTTTAAAGCTCTTTTAAATAATTCTAAATTTTTCTCATATTTATATAATTTCATAGTTAACTCCTTTCAATATCGCTATAGGTATGATGGTACTTGGCCAAGTAATTTATTAAGATTATCAAGCATTGGGATAAAACCTTTCATTTGCAGTCTTCCTGTAGCAATACAGGTGTAAGAATCAATATTTCCATTCAAGACAGCATTTGCAGTTTCAATATCTGCGAAAATCATTGAAGACCTTGGAGAAGAAACAGGGCCTTTTTGTGCTTCCAAATGACCGTTTTTTACACTTATTTTTATTGATGGTCCACCATTTAATACAGAAACCCCTATGACTCCATTGGGAATTCTGCTAGCATTTAATTTTCCTATTCTGTCTGTATTTCCTATTTCACATAGTGCAAAGAATGCAGCATAGGATGATAATATTGTATTTATTTTCATATATGAATTATCCTCTAAGAGTTCTTCTGTTGGTTTTAAATAGTAGGAGAGTTTATTGGTAAGTGTGACAAATTCATTGGTAAGAAATTTTATCTTTGTGAATCCCTTTGTAGGAATTGGATTTGCATTACCGTCAATCATAGCATTGAAATGTTCTGGTGACTTAAAATAAAGCTTCAAGTTACATTTTCCTTTACCCCTCGTAAATACACATTTATCATCCTTAAAGGAGAGAAATGCTTTTGGTCCATTTTTTACTGAAAATTGAATTGAAATATTCTTACCTTTTATTAGTTCTTTCATTTCATTGTCTAATTCACATAGGTCTTCAAGATTACGCAATACAGCATAAAGATTAATATTAGCTTTAGTCAATTGATCAGTCATTTTAAACCTCCCTTCAAAATATAAACACTTTAATAATTAATATAGAACGAGCACTCACTCTATAAATATGTTTTTTTGATATATAATAGAACGTATTTTTAAAGATAGTAAAAAAACTCTCTAAATGTTGTGGTTTTTTTATTTGATATTTTGGATAAATAGAGGTGAACAGCACCATAAGTAAAGACAAGCATCGTGATTATATTTTGATTTTTCAGTACATAAAGGTGGATAGAGTGGATAGATAGGTATAAAAAAGTGGTCAGCTAAATGAATTTTGCTGATCACTTTTTTTATGTTTAATTAAAAATCTTGTACTAAATATATACATAAAAATGAGATAGTCATGAAAAATCAGATTAGGTAAAAAAATAAATTTTATAATACGGGTAAAGGTACTAAAATCGCCTTTACTCCGTTTTATAGTACTATATACGATTAATTATAGTACTTGTGATAATGATGGGATGGTAATACAATTAACTTGTAATCAACGAGACACATCGATAAATATTGATAAATTTCTGAGCTAGTTTGCTAAGAAAGAGAATCTATAACGGAGGAGGCATTCAAATGAAATCATTATACGAAAAGACTCTATTAGGAGGTATTGAAGTTAGAAACCGATTTGTACGTTCAGCAACTCACGAGAGCATATCTCTTGATGGATCAGTTACACCTGAGATCATTAATCTATACAAGAAACTGGCTCAGGAAGAAGTGGGCTTAATAGTAACAAGTGGATTGGAAGTAACAGAAGAAAAAGTATTCACAAACTCAATGAGAATCTGCGACGATTCTTGTATTGTGCCATTCAAAGAATTGACAGATGCTGTTCATGAAGCTGGGGGTAAAATTGTTTCTCAACTTTTACATGGCGGACCTATTGTATTTTTAAAACCTGACTACGAGCCGGTTGGACCATCTGCGGTTCAAGATAGATTCTCTAAAATTATCCCAAAAGTGATGACGAAAGAAGATATTGATACGATTGTAAATCGATTTGGAGATGCAGCATATCGAAGTCAATTGGCAGGTTTTGATGGTGTTCAAATTCAAGGATCAGCTGGGTTCTTGCTTAATAAATTTTTATCACCTTACTATAATAGACGTTCAGATGAATACGGTGGATCTATTGAAAATCGTTCGAGGATATTGGGCGAAATTCGAGAGGTTATTGCCCAAAAATGTGGTGATGATTACCCGGTTTTCATTAAATTATCAATAGATGACCTTATGAAAGATGGTGTTAAAGGACTTGAGTTCTCAGAAGGTAAAGAAATTGCGAAACATTTGGCAATATTAGGGTACGATGCTATTGAAGCCTGTGGCGGAATCGTTGGTGAAACAGCTCCCACTGCTGACTACAATGGAGGAGAACCTTACTTAAAAGATCAATTCATTGAACTTGCTAAAGAGATTGAAGCACCTCTTATTACCATCGGAGGCATTCGTAGCGAAAGAGCGGCACAAGAACTCATTAATAGTGGAAACATTGAAGCAGTTTCTTTCAGTAGACCATTTATAGCAGATCAAGATTTGGTCCGCAGATTTAAAAATGGAGAAAATACAAGATGTAATACTTGTTTCCAGTGTAATGGTCCTAAGGGTATCCGATGTATTCAAAATGCTTAACGTCAATCTATAATAGTAATGCGTTGGTGAGTAAATAAACAATGAATTGTAATTTTAAGGAGGATAACAAGATGCCACTAATTAGAGTAACTACGTCACCATTAACAACCGAACAAAAGAAAGAAATGGTTCGACAAATGACAGAAGTAACAATGGAGGTTCTTGGAGCACCTGAACAAGCACATATTGTGCTGATTGATGAGTTGCCAATAGATGCTTTAGGAATGGGTAAGTTAACCGTTGCAGAGATGGTTGAGAGCAAAATGAACCACGTTGCCGAGTAATCAAACTATGAAATACACAGTTTTAGGAGGATGATTAAATGCCAGTAATTAACGTAACTTCAGGTCCGATGACAACCGAAGAAAAGAAAGAACTGATTAGACGATTGACAGAAGTATCAATGGAGATTACAGGAACACCAGAGCATGGAAATTCGGTGTTAATAAATGAGTTGCCATTAGATGCTTTAGGAATAGGTAAAAAAACGGCTGCAGAAGTATTTGCACAAAAGTAGAAATTATTAACGAAATCAATACAATAACCCCAAATATAGGAGGTAACAAAATGAGTAAAGTAGTTGAATATTTAAATAAAAATAGAGTAGGACAGTTTGCAACAATTAAAGATGGTCAAGTGGTTATGAGACCTTTCCATTTTATTTTTGAAAAAGATGGAAAGTTCATATTTGGTACTGCAAATGACAAAGAAGTGTTTAAAGAATTAAAAGCAAATCCAACTGCTGGATTTGCTGTAATGGGCGACGACATGAAATGGCTAAGACTTAGAGGTAAGGTTGAATTTTCAGATAGTCAAGAACTTAAAGATGAAATGTTTGAATATGAACCACTTTTAAAATCAGTATATAAGTCATCAGATAATCCAAGGTTTGAAGCCTTCTGCATTTACGACGGTGTGGCAAGCTTGCATGGTGGTTTAGGCAATGTTATAGAAGAGATAAAATTCTAAATCATTATTAATGAGCAAAAAATTTTACTAAGATTATATAAATTAATACGAGCATATACATGGGGCAGGCTCCCGACATTTGTTTAGAAAAGTGTTTTTCATGAACGAATAAATAAAAAAGGAGAATACAATGAATCAGATACTTGATGTAATTAAGACAAGAAGAACTACCAGGAAATACAAATCAGAGAAGATTAAGAATGATGAGTTGTATATGATAAACTGCGGTTATACCAACTGCATTTAACCTTACCATAAGTAAGTATAGTCATATTAAACAAAACAATCATAGAGCATAGAATTGATTATAATGGAGGATATGGTGAACCGTATAATAAATAACAGAGGTTTTTTTAGAGTTACTATATATACTACACATGTGGAGTGCTGCTCACTGCTAAAGTTGAAGTAGTAGGTGTGGTGGTTGTTGTAAATTAATGTCTAAAGTTATTAGAGTCAATAAGATAAAGAGTTCTTATTGACTCTTTTACAATGGTTTTAGATTATTTAGAGTGAATCATATACTTCGAAACTAAAATGTTTGATTAGAAGTTGAAACATTCCAGATATGACAATTGTAAATATAAGTTTTTTAGAGTATAATAATATTATTCCTAAATTCTGGAGAAATAAGTTATGAGGTTTACTTAGAGGCATATTGTTCGTATCCATTTCATTAAGAGGATGATGATGAGAGAGCTAAAAAATTATTGAAATGTTGTCCATGCCAATCCAAAATGAAGGATGCCAGACGGCATCCAGTCTCGGAATGTTAGGTGATAACAATTACTTAAGAATTGAAAGGAACGAATATGAGAGAACCATATCAAGTTTTAGTAATACCATATAAAATTATCAATGATGATATTAAGTTCGCCATCTTTAGTAGAAGCGATATGAAATGTTGGCAATGGATCGCCGGTGGTGGTGAAGATTTTGATGAGTCTATTATTGAATCTGCTCGTAGAGAGGCTTACGAAGAAGCCAGGATTCCATTGAATTCTGCTTTAATTGAGTTAGATTCAAGAACTACAATTCCTGTAGAGCATTGTGCAGGTGGATTCATTTGGGGTGACGATGTTTATGTTGTTGAAGAATATAGTTTTGGTGTTAATGTTATAAGTGATAAATTGGAAATTTCCTCTGAACATAAGGGATTCAAGTGGGTCTCGTATGATGAAGCAATGGAATTACTAAAGTATGATAGTAATAGATCAGCTTTGTGGGAATTGAATATAAGATTACTTAGGCAGACGAATTAAGAGTTATTGGCTACAATGTAATTAACATCTCCTAACAGAAGTGTTGCTATTATTGTCCATGCCAAACCTGGAGTATACCCAATTTGTTAGACACATAAAAAAGTATGTATAATATAGATATGAAAAGGATGTGTTTATTTAATGGGTAAAAGAAGCAGTTTTTCAGTAGAATATAAAAAAGACATAATAAAATTGGTAACCGAGCAAGGGAAAAAAGCATCACATGTAGCAAAAGATATTGGTGTAAATGAGTCAAAGAGGTATTAATTTATAACATGTCTCTGATTTGAAAAGAGCTTAAAAAAGTCGATAATAGAGAAATGAATTCTAGTAAAAACTAATAGTAATGGCACGTGTTATATTATTAAATTAGATGCATTAAGAATAATGAAATTATAATAAAAAAAGCTGGGTCAGATATAGATATAGACTGACTCAGCTTTTTATGTTTAATAATCAATAAAGTGTAACCTATTCAATTTAATCCTAGCGATACATAAGCTCCTTGACATTAACATTTGGATGTCTATAAGGTTTAAAGTCCTTACGGTTCATCTTTTTAAAGCCCAAGGATTTTTGAGGACAGTTATTAATGCATGCAAAGCACATTTCGCAGTTTGATTTGAACTGGGGTTTGCCATTCATTTCAATATTCTCCATGGGACAGACTTTTGAGCAAACAGAGCAACCATTGCAATTATCATTTGCTTCAATAACCTTAAATTGAAGATGGTTCTCTAACGCTGAAGAAAATATCCCGCTCATTTTTCTAGAAGCTCTATTCAGTGAGTTTGACTTTGGTCTGATGTTCTCTACCATATCGACAATTGCGCGAACATTTTCCTTAACGGAAACTTCCGATTTAGATAAAATCGATTCAAGCTTTTCATCAGTGTATTTAAAAAGTGTACTATTACTTGGAAACCTTGTTTGAAATGTGTTGGTGACGATGATGTCGTTATCAGATAGTATATCTACAATACTTGAAGTAGCACCTCCAGCCCCTCCGCCACCACAATGAGCATACGTAAATACATAAGATTTTGATGACACGCGAAGTTTCTCAGCAAATCTTTTTACAATAGCTGGGGCAGTCATAGCATAAGTTGGATATATAATGCCTATACGATTAGCACTTGAGTGTAGCGATTGGGAAAGATTAAGAGTGTTTATGGGAATTAGTTCAACTGCTTCATTTCTCTGAACTAAACTCTCCTTAACTGACTTTGCAATATGCAGCCCGTTACCTGTTCCAGTAAAATAGTATAGTTCTGTTTTCATATTATGACTCCTTATTTGTTTAAATATTACTCACTTCTATACTATACGATTAGAAGTGAGTTAGACATCTTTATAACTTAAATATAATGCTAAATGTTACAGATTCAAGTACTTAGGAACATCTGCGACAATGCCTGATTCATTTGATTCCATAACCATTTTATAAACAGATGCAGTGTCAGCTGCAGGAATTGAATTAGGAATTTCCATGCCCATTAACTCAGCAGTTTCCTTGACAAATGCTGGACTTACAGCATTTATTCTAACACCTCTATACTGTTCAATGTTAATAGCTCTTACATATCCTTCAAGTCCAGTATTTGACATCGTTATTAACGATGCACCAGGGATGAAAGTATGGCTTGCAGTACCAGTAGTTACAAGTATGAAACCATTTTCTTTTACTTTGTGTACACCTAGGCGGATTACATCAATCTGACCTTTGAGCTTACTGTTTATCGCTAGATTGATGTCATCATCATTTTGCAAATGGAATGGTCTTATTCCTGAACCACCACATGTTGAAATGATGCCATCGATTTCTCCAACTTCAGTGAACATTTTCTCAAGTGATTCTTTATTCATTATATCTGCATGAATATCGCCGCTCGATCTACCAACAGTAATAACCTCATGATTGTCCTTTTTTAGAAGTGAAGCTACTGAGGTTCCTATTGTACCTGTTCCACCAATTATTAAAATTTTCATATTATATCATCCTCTTTTTATTATTTTATTGTTTATACTTTATATTAAAATTTGGTTTGACTAAGCCATTTTAAAATTCTATTAACTAATTCTTTTGATTGATCTTCTTGTAAGAAGTGTGATGCATTTGTTACTGTAATATGTGGCTGTCCTGCTGCACCAGGAAAGTTATTTTGGAATAACTTGTCATATCCTTGATCTGCAAGGAATGGATCCTTATCACTAAAAAGTGTAAGAACAGGATTTGACCATTTTTTTAGTTCCTGCCAATCAGAGTATGCCTTATCCAAATCTGTTGCTACAATTTCAGGCATTTTACGGGGACCAGCATAATACTCCGGCGTTGGGAATGGTGCATCATAGGCATCCATCTCATCTTGAGTTAACTCTTTCGTAGTAAGTAACTGCATGATATTACCTATTTCAAGTTTTTCTGAATGAGTGAAATATCCAGCCCAATTGCCATAATTCATCTTTTGTTCAAGTGAATGAAGTGTTGGTTTGCCACTTGTTGTTCTTAGAAGTTTAAGCATTTTAGGCATCATCCATCTTTGAAAACTTTTAACTTCTGCTAGGGCAGTATTGGCAATAATTAGACGATCCAACCATTTTGGATTATTGGCTAGCACTCGTAGTCCAATCATACCTCCCCAATCTTGCATAAATGCAGCTGCATGGGTGATCTCTAGTTTTTCAATAAAGGTTGACATCCATTTAACATGAGCACTATAAGAATGATCATTAGAATCAATGGGCTTGTCAGATTTACCAAAACCTATTAAATCGGGAGCAATAACGCGATATCCCTCTTTTACTAATACAGGTATCATATGTCGGTAAAGGTAACTCCATGAGGGCTGCCCGTGAAGCAGAAAAATTGTTTTATTATTTTTATCACCTTCATCGAGATAATGCATTTTCATTCCACCAAGATCCATATAGTGTGATTCAAAAGGGTAATCCTTAAGGTTTAAAAAGCGATTCTCAGGTGTTGTTAGTATTTTTTTACTCATTTTATACTCCACTCCTTATTTCAAAAATATTTATGTGATTTCATATCTGTTAGTTTTATTTCCGATGGGTATGTTTATTGTTTTGATTAATTTCAGTATAATACTATTGATGAAATTTGTGTAGTACTATAATTAATATGACATACTACTATAAATAGTAGTAATGTTGAAAAATAAGGAGTTAAGCTGTTAAATGAATTTTATTAATAATAAGTTGCAGCGCGAAGAATGCGGATTTTTAATAAACGATTAATGGAAAATTACAATTTTTCTAGATATGATTTTAAGAATCTATCTGGACATGGACTAAGGAGTATATAGTCTGTTTAAAAATATTGACAGAGAATATGTTTTCAAATATATTATAGTTATAAAGAGTTTATATGAATAGTACTATAGTATTTCTGATATACTATGTTTTTTAGTAGAAATACTGAAAATAAAGGAGTTGATTGCATTGAATAAAGATTTGCTTGAAATGGGTTGTAGTGTAGGAATTACAAATATGGTTATGCAAGGCAAATGGAAATTTGCTATAATTCATTTTCTTTCAGAAGGTCCAATAAGATTTGGAGAACTCCACAGAGCGTTGCCAAATATTCGACAAGGATATTTAACACAGCAGTTAAGAGAACTTGAGAAAGATGGAATTGTACATCGTGAAGTGTATAAACAAGTTCCTCCTAAAGTTGAATACTCACTTACGGAAATAGGCCTTGAGTTTTTACCAGTGACACAAGCCATGGAGGAATGGGGTAAAAAATATATTAAATTGTTGCAACAAACGTTTGATGAAAAAGGTGAGTAATGATTCAAGGCGACAACTCGCTATCATAAAAATAATCGTACTATAAGGCATAAATAAAAGTATTAGTGGATTTCGGATAATGCGATTCGTCTCCACCATAAAAACCCACGACAGTTTTGTCGTGGGTTTTTATGATTATGTAAGGGTATAACTCTTGGAGTAATGTTATTGCATCGTTATACTTAATGTAATATCAGGAATAAGCACTTATCTAAGGTTGTAGCTCAGCAGGGATTATACGAGTTTAAAAGATAGCAAACCCAGGATATACTGTCCTGGGTTTTCGTATACAAAGATTTGGAAAATTGATATAATAAAAAAGATTATACACAATATTCCGGAGGTAGAATATGAAAATTGCCATAATAGAAGATGAGAAAATACATCAGGAGTATCTTCTTTCAATGCTTGAAAAAGCAGCAGAAGATGAAGGCATTACATTATCTTTTAACATATTTGAAAGCGCTGAGAGATTTTTGTTTGCACTTGAAGACCAAAAATTTGATGCTGTTCTGCTGGATATTATACTGAATAAGATGAACGGATTTTCTCTGGCAGAAGCTATAAGAAAAGAAGATGAAAATATTCCAATTGCATTTATTACTGGAGAAAAAGATTATGTTTTTGATGGGTATAAGGTTGATGCCTGTGGATATATATTAAAGCCTATAAAACAGGAGAGTATTTCTCTGCTCCTGAAAAAAATTAAAGATAAAGTATCTTTAATAGAACCTTCTATAACTATTAAAACAAAAGATGGAATTGTGAATTTTTATGAAAGTGAGATAATATATATTGAAAGTGATAATCACAATACTAATATAAACACATCTAAAGGGAAGTTCGTATCTAATAGTAAAATGAGTCAGTGGGAAAAGCAGCTTTCTAAAGATAAATTTTTTAAACCTCATAGATGTTATATAGTTAATCTTAATTGTATTGAAAGAATAGATAAGAAGAATATACTTATAAAAAATGGAACAGAAATTCCCATAGCAAGAGGAAAGTGGGAGGGGTTAATGAAGGCTTACATGGATTACAGAAGAAAGGATTATAAGTGATGATTTATAGAGGAATTATGCTTTTTATATTGATTTATTTTTTTGTTAGAAACACAAGGCTTGATGAGAACTGGAAGGTTAAATCAGTTGGGGTTTTGGCCATGCTATCATGCTTAGTGATAGACTATGGGTTCATGTTATTTAAAATGGATTCTTGGTACCATGTTTTTTTGATACTAGGAATGGAAAGTTTTATTGCAGTTATTTATCTGATATTTTATAATAATGATATTTTTGTTCAACAGATGAAATGGTTTCTTCCCATTTTAGCATTCTATATTTTAGGTAGAATTTTTGGTGAAAGCGGGATTGGCATATCAATATTCGTTTTGGTATGCTTGTGGACTACATTTATATATAAGAAGAAGTTAAATGCATATACTAGTTTCATTTTGGGTTTAGTATCTATTGCAGCTGTAAGCATATCTATAACAGATGATCTGGTTTTAACTGCTGTTATTATTGTTCTAGCATTTGATCAATATGCACTATTAAGTGATAATGAGAGCATTAAAAGCATCGATGCTATGCAGAGAAAATTTTTATCTCATCAGTATGAAGAAATCAAAAATGTATATCTTAATATGAGAGGATGGAGACATGACTATCACAATCATATTCAGGCAATGAAGGCATATATTGCAATGGGGGAGCTTAAAGAGTTAGAAGAATACGTATCTAAGCTTGAGCTAGAACTTGATTCTGTGGACAGTCTTGTGAAGTCAGGAAATATAATGATGGATGCAATACTTAATAGCAAAATCAGTATTATGATGAAGTATGGAATTCAAGTTGATTTTAAAGCAGTTCTTCCAGAAGAACTAAAGGTAAAGGATATTGATATGTGTGTAATGGTAAGCAATCTTCTTGAAAATGCAATTGAGTCCTGCATGAAGATACCAGAGCATAAACGATTCATCAGAATATACTCAGAAGTATTTGGTTCGCAGTTTTACATGTCTATTCAAAATAGTGCACAAGAGGAATTGGATTTCAATGAAAGAAACTATATATCTAATAAACGTGGAGAACATGGACTGGGAATGAAGAGAGTGCAGTTTTTAGTTCATAAATATGATGGGTTTCTTAATCTTCAAAATGAACCTGGAATATTTGCAAGTGAGATAACAATTCCACTATAAATTGCATTTCACGCACAAAAACTGACGATTCACGTCAGTTTTTTTTGAAGAGAAAAAAAACTGATATTATATTGGTGAGGTGATTGAATTGGGAAAAAAGATAGAGAATACTAGGTTTGTATTCAAACGATGGAAAGATAAAGAAGGAATAGGGGGCATAATAAGTTTCTGTATATATATGGGATTAAAATTGATAAATACTATTTTTACTGTTGTACTGGCAAGTAGAATTGTCTTTATTTTGGAAAAAGAAGATAATCCCAAAAGGGCATTTTTTAAGATAGTAGCAATTGTTTGTCTTTATGCTTTTTTAGTTATGGCAGAAAAGTTTTTTTTAACAAAGAGAAATACCAGCATATTTTTATACAAAATATTAGAAATGCCTAGTCTGTTTTTAAAATTAGTGAAGCTGCCGTTTAATCAGGTGGAAGGAAGAGTTGGAAAAGGGGAATTTGAGAAGGCTAGTGAGGCTGTAGGTGATAATACTATAGGGGTAATGGCGCTTATAAAAAATATAGCTGATCTCATAGTGAATATTTTATGCTTAACGATTTTTATGGTAATTTCAGCTAAATTAAATCCACTTATAATGATAGTACTTCTCTTCACCGGTTATGTGAGAACATTTAAAGACAGGAAAAATAGAGCGTGGATATTAGAAAATCAAGATAAGAAAAATAGTTTGTTGTATGAAAGGATGTATCTTCATAGAAAGTGTCTTGATAGTAAAATAGGAAAAGATGCTAGAATATACGGAATGGAGAAATGGTTTACTGATAAATTTGAAAGTCTACTTAAGAGAAGAATGGTATATGTTAAAGTTCAGTCAAAAAATACTTTTGCTGCAGAGAGCATTCAGCATATTTCAGGAGTTTTAAGAGATGTTATTTGTTATGGCTATTTGATATACAGAGTATCCCAAGGTATGGCCATAAGTGAATTTGTGTTGTATCTTTCAGTGATAGCTGAATTTAATATTTGGATAAAAAACATTTTTACAGAATACTCTAAGCTTGCTGAAAATGTTATTCTAGTTAATAATTTCAGAATTTTCTTGGAGAAACAAGAACTAGGAGAGGGAGAATATGAGTTGGATATTCCAAAAGCTCAAGGGTATAATTATATTTTTGAAAATGTATGTTTTGGATACGAAGGAGGAAAAGAAATTTTTCATAATCTAAACTTGACCATAAAAGAAGGAGAAAAAATCGCATTGGTTGGAGCTAATGGGGCTGGTAAAACCACACTTGTGAAGCTTATGTGCGGATTGTATAAACCTCAAAAGGGGAGAATTCTCCTAAATGGGGTGGATATTTCAAAAGTTAATCCAAAGGAACTATTAAGACTTACAGGCGTTGTTTTTCAAGAAACAAAAGTATTTCCAGAGAGTATAGGAAAAAACATTTCATGTAAATTAGATGAAGATGTTGATATGAAGCGTTTAAATGAAAGTTTAAAGCAGGCTGATTTTTATGATCACGTTCAGAAAATGCCTAATAAAGAGAAAACTATTCTTACAAAGAATTTAGAAGAAACAGGTGTGGAGTTATCCGGAGGGCAGTATCAAAAACTTATGCTTGCACGTGCTTTATATAAAAATGCACCGGTTCTTATTCTAGATGAACCTACTTCGGCACTGGACCCACTAGCTGAAGCAGAGATGTATAATAAGTATAATCAGTTGACTAAAGGAAAAACATCTCTATTTATATCTCATAGATTAAGCTCAACACAATTCTGTGATAGAGTTATATTCCTGCAGGATGGAATTATTAAACAAGATGGGTGTCACAGAGAGCTAATAAAAGAAGAGGGTCCATATAGAGAGATGTTTAATGCACAAGCACATTATTATCAAGAGGAGGTGGCAGCATGCAAATGTTAAAAACACATAATAAAGCATTTAAAATAATGAAGAGGTTTCACTATCTTGATCATTCAATAGGACCACTGATTCTTCTTTTAGGAATAATGCGAGGGTTGGTGCCATTTATACCAATAGTTTTCAGCAATTATATACTTACATCAGTTATAAATAAGCAGTTTAAAGAAGCTTTATACTATTCAATAGCAATGTCACTTTTATTTTGTGTAGGGAGTATTTTATCTGAGTGGTTAAAGAAAGTAACAACCGATAGAAATTCAGCACTATCTGAAAAGATAGAGGATATAATTCACCAAAAACCTCTTGAGGTAGACTATGAAAGTATAGAGGACGGAAAAGTTATAAGTAGCTATACAAGTGCTATAAGTGCTTTAAATTATAATGCAAGTTATGAGCAGTTGTTTAGTAAATATGCTGAACTTCTACAAAGCATTGTATCTTTTTTATTTGCAATTGGGTTAACTCTGCAGTTTTGTATCAGTGTTAGCAGATCAGAATCTAAGGTTTTAAATATTGTTACCAATCCAGTTGTTTGTATTTTGTTAATTCTAGCTGTTGTTTTAGGGGTTATGGGAATCACGGGGAAAGTGGTGAAATGGAGCCAAAGTAAAATAAGTGAACTATTTGAAGTAGGACTGGACACAGAAAGAAGATTTGATTATTTATGTAGAATGTTTAGAGACGAAGAGATGATTAAAACAATACAAGCTTATGATGCAGAGAAATCCATAAGCAATCTTCTTGATAATACAAGTAAATACATTAATGATAATAATAAAAAAGAAGCAGAATATAGAGTTTATGAAAGAGTTGTTAAAGCTTCATCAAGTGGAGTTATAACTGTTTTAGCGTACAGTCTTGTAGCTTTAAAAGTACTTGCAAATGCTATTGGAATAGGAGGGTTTCTTAAATATAGCCAGGCTATTATTAAGATGAATGAATCACTTTTAGCAACCATTGTGTTTAATCATGAAATTGGGGATATGATGAGATATATGGATAAGCTTACTGAGTTTTTGGATATGGAAAACAAGTTTGAAACAGGTTCCATTCCAGTGGAAAAAAGAAGTGATCACCAGTATAACATATGCTTTGAGGATGTTTGGTTTAAGTATCCTGGAAGTGATGAATATGTACTTAAGGGAGTAACTTGCGAAATAAACTCAAATCAAAAGAGTGCTCTGGTGGGACCAAATGGAGCTGGTAAAAGTACCTTTATAAAATTATTAAGCAGATTATATGAACCAACTAAAGGAAGAATTACATTGAATGGTGTGGATATTAAAAAATATGATTATAAGGAATACCTATCGCTATTCTCTGTTGTATTTCAGGATTTTGGATTGTTTTCTTTCAGTTTAGGTGAGAATATCTCAAACTCTGTTGAATTTCATAAGAAAAAAGTCCATGAATGTTTATTTAAAACCGGACTTGAGAAATATGGGCATAGGTTGGATGAAAGTTTGAATGAATTGAGTGAAGTAGAAGCATTTGGAGGCAGTGACAGCAGTTCAAATGAAAAATACAGTGGAGGAGAACAGCAGAAGATCGCCATAGCTAGAGCTTTATATAAAGATGGAGCTTTTGTTATTCTTGATGAACCTACAGCCGCGCTGGATCCTATAAGTGAATATGAAATATATCAAAACTTTGATTCTTTGGTTGGGGATAAGACATGTATATATATTTCACACAGAATGAGCAGTTGTAGGTTCTGCTCGGATATTATTGTATTAAATGATGGTAGTATAGTTGAACGTGGAAATCATGAACAGTTGATTAAAGATGAGAAACTATACTGTGATATGTGGAACGCTCAGGCTAAGTATTATACAGCAAGCTAAAAAGTATAATTAGAAGTAATTTACACGCTTTATGTAGTCAAAAGTAAAAGAATATGCTAATATATTTAAATAATAATCGTTAATGATAAGTTTTCCTTTTCTGTTTAGTTGGTAAAGGATACTACGTTTTTTGAGTGAAAGATATTTGTTTTTTTTATAAGAATTTTTACTATTCAGTAAAAAATTAATTATTTTAGTTGGAGGGATATATGAGACTTGTTAGTGTCTTCAGCCTAAAGGGAGATGAAATCCTTGGAAGGCAGATTTATGATGAATTAGGTAGGGTTTTACTTAATGTTGGAGTAAAATTAAAACCTTATTATATTGAAAAAATTAAAGAAATGGGAATTAATACAATATACATTGATGATGACATATCAAAAAATGTGATTATTGAAGAAAGTATTTCTGAAAAGACAAGGCAAATGAGTAAACGTGCTGTTAAGGAGATGATTGAAAGCTATTGTCGTGAAGGAAAAACTGATAATAGTAGTGTTATGAATTCAGTGAACGCAGTGATTGAAGATATACTATCAAATAAAAATGTTTTGATAAATGTTGCTGAAATAAGTGCATGTGATAACAATATTTATTCCCATTCGGTAAATGTCTGTGTATTGTCTACAATAATAGGAACTCATATGGGATACAATATGTTAAAGCTTAAAGATATAGCTGCAGGTGCATTACTACATGATATAGGTAAGATAAAAATTATGAATGATAAGAAACTTGTAGCAAATTTTAAGACTAAGGAAGAATTAGATGAATATATTAGATTAATGCATCCAAAGGTTGGTTATGATTTTTTAGGAGATCAGTATGTTTGGAATGCGTTTGTCAAGGTAGTTGCATTAATGCATCATGAAAGAAGTGATGGCAGTGGATATCCTTTAAAATTAAAAGATGATGAAATAAATGAAATTGCAAAAATAGTGTGTATATGTGATGTGTTTGATAATTTAATATCAGGTAGAAATTCAGACAAAGGTAAATCTGTGCAAGAGGTTATTGAATATCTTATAGGTATGAGTAACATTTATTTTGATGCAGAAATAGTTACAAAATTTACTAATAATATAGCTGCTTTCCCAACAGGGAGTGGAGTTCTTCTAAGTACCAATGAAAAAAGTTTAGTAGTAAAGCAAAACGACTCAATGCCCATGAGGCCTGTGGTAAAAGTTATATATGATAAAGATGGAAAATTACTTTTAGAACCTTATGAAATTGATTTATTAAAAGATTTAACTCTTTTTATTACAAAGACCTGTGAACTTTAATTTGGGGGGGATTTTATGAGTGGTGAAGGTAATTACATAAATATTAGGTATTCCAATGATTGTCTGAAACTAATTAATGATACTTTTCAGAGATTTTTGGATGTAGATAGTATTAATTATCAGAGTGAGTTAAAAAAAACATTGGAGAAAATTGGTTTATTTTTTGACTTGGATAGAATTTATATCTATTATTTTTCTAAAGATCCTACTTTTATGCAAATAGAATGTCAATGGAATAAGAAAGATATAAGGCCAAAAAGAACAATACAGGAGGAAGAGGTAGTTTATGCTCTTCCATGGTTGATTCGGGAGATTAAGAATAATGATTTTGTTGCAATAAATAATGTGGAGAAATTTCCTGCAGAAGCGGTATTTGAAGCAGAAGTTTTTTTAAAGGAAGGAATAAAATCTTCTCTTATAGTTCCATTGAAAAGCGAAAACAAGTTAATTGGATTTGTAGGCTATGAAAATTTATCAAAGTCTATGACATGGGAAGAAGAGCAAATCAAGATATTAAGAGATATTTCAAAGGCTTTTTCATATACAAGAGCAAGGATTGTAAAGAAAGAAGCATATGAATCAACACTTAATGGGCAAGCAATATTACTTAATAATTGTGAATCACAGATTTGGGCTTTAAGCAATGTAACTTCTTATGCAACTGTTAATGAAGCTCATGCAAAGTTTTTCGGCAAGAAGAAAAGCGATTTAGAATATCAGGATTTATATGATATATTTGATATAGATACTGCAAATAAGTTTTCTGAACATAACTGGGAGTTGTTTCGAAAGAATGAGCCCGCAGAAAAAGAGCTTGAGATTAAGAATTGTAAAGGTGAAAATAGGCTACTTAAAATTAAAAGTAAGCCCCAAAGAGATGAAATAGGTAATATTAAGTATCTTATTTGCACAGCGGAGGACATTACAGAGCAGAGGCTTGCTGAAAGGTCGCTTAACAAGGCAAAAGAACAGGCGGAAGCAGCAAATATCGCAAAGAGTCAGTTCCTTGCAAATATGTCTCATGAAATAAGAACACCAATGAACGGAATATTTGGATTTCTTGAACTGTTGCAATCAACTAATCTGTCTTTAGAACAAAAAGAGTTTATACGTGAAGCAAAATCTGCTTCAGAGGTATTATTACATATAATTAATGATATATTGGATTTTTCAAAGATAGAAGCTAGAAAGCTAACTATGGAAAAAATTAGGTTTAATTTAAGAAATACTATTGAAGATGCGGTTTCACTTCTTGCCCCTAAAGCTGCAGAAAAAGCCCTTGAACTTTATACTATGATTAAAGCAGGTGTTCCTGAAGAGGTTATTGGCGATCCATCAAGACTTAGGCAGATATTAAATAATCTTATAAGTAACGCAGTAAAATTTACCGAACGCGGTGAAATTTCTGTTACAGTTGATTATTTAGAGGAAGAGAATGAAATAGCCGTACTTAGCTTTGAAGTAAAGGACACTGGAATTGGAATTTGTAAGGAGCATATTAATACAATCTTTCAATATTTTAGTCAGGCAGATGCTTCTACAACTAGAAAGTATGGAGGAACGGGACTTGGACTTGCCATATCTAATGAATTAGTCAAAATGATGGGCGGTGAAATTCGTGTTGAAAGCATGCTGGGGGAAGGGTCTACATTCAAATTTGATGTGAGATTGAAGATTGCTAAAGGAGCCTCAGAACAGAAGTTTGCTTTTGAAAAGCTTCAAGGTGTGAATATTTTGATTATTGATGATAATGCGAATAATAGAAAAAGTGTTAGTTCATATCTTCAAGGAACTGGAATGAAGGTATTTGAGGCCAAGGATGCTACCAGTGCCATTACAACAATTCTTTCAAATGCAAATACAAAAAATAAAATAAGTGTCGCTATTATAGACTATCAAATGCGGGACATGAGTGGTTATGAACTTGCAACTACATTAAAAACAATACCTTTTGCAAAGGATACTAAGCTAATACTTCTAACCTCAGTAACTCAAAAGGGAGATGCGAAGGTTGCAAAAGAATATGGATTTTCATCGTATTTGGGTAAACCTGTAAGACGAGACGACTTACTTGGTTGTATTGCTATAGTATTGGGGTTGAAAAAAGAATATGAAAAAGAACATCAACTTATAACGAAACATATAGTTAAAGAAGTTAAGAATACATTAAAACCGAGAATTTTATTGGTTGAAGACAATGAAATGAATCGTAAAATCGTTATAAGTATGCTTAAATCCCATGACATGACTTGTGATGTGGCGGTGAATGGTAAGGAAGCATTAAAAGCGGTATCAGAAAAAGATTATGATGTTGTTTTTATGGATTGCCAGATGCCAGTAATGGATGGGTATGAATGTACATATGAAATAAGGATGCTTGAAGGTGATAAGAAACATACTACAATTATTGCAATGACTGCTAATGCTATGGAGGGTGATTACGAAAAATGTATTGAAGCTGGTATGGACGAATATATTAGTAAGCCTATTAATTTTGATACTATGTTTAACATGATAGAAGAGAATATTAAAGAGAGTGGGCTTGTGACCGATTATAATATTATAGATAATAATATTGATTATTTTGTTGAAACCACAGGACTTAAAAAAGATGATGCAAAAGAAATACTTGAAGAATATATAAAATGTCTACCTAATTTATTGGAAGATATAAACAATGCTATAGATAACAATGATTTTGATAAATTAGCGGGGGTGACTCACGAGTTAAAAGGTTCCTCTGGAACTCTAAGAATAATTTCTATTCATGAATTAGCAATAAAGTTAGAGGAGGCAGCTTTGAAACAGGAAACAGATGAATGTGCTAGACTTTTTGCTAAAATAAAAGATTTGCTTCACTAGGGTGTCTTTAAAATTCAGAGATATAAAGGAGTTTTTAATATGAAAAAGGTATTAATAGTTGATAATTCATCTTATATGAGAATGTTTGTAAAAAAGATTATTGAAAAAGGAAGTTTCCATAACATATTTGAGGCATCAGGTAAAGATGATGCAATAGAGGTGTTCAAGAGTGAAAAACCAGATATTGTAATTCTAGATTTAAACATGTCTGAGTCTACGATGGACGGTATCAATGTGTTAACTGATATAATGAAAATTAATCCTAAAACAGTTGTAATTATTATATCAGCAGTAGGGCACGAAAGTGTGAAAGATGAATGTATGGCATTAGGAGCTAAGAGTTATATTATGAAACCTTTCGATACTGAAATTTTATTAAAGACTTTAGAAGAGTACAAATAAGATTATAAAAGTAAGTACAACAGATCCGGTTAGTGGTCATATGGTGGTCAATTAAATGATTTAATAAATACAAGCCATTAAGGAAAACTTAATGGCTTGTGTTTCTTTAAGAATATGTAGTTATTTATATTAATCTATCATTGAATTCTTTTTCTTTTTTATCATCAAGCTTATTTTTAATCGCAGTAAATTCTTCTGATGATAGTTTAGTAAAGTTCATGATTTCAATCATTCCTTTTCCTTGTCTTAAAAGATCTCTTACCATATCAACTTTATCTCCATGATCGCCTTTCATTAATAAAACACCCCTTTATTAAAATTTTATTTTTAGTTTGCACTTATACGTTTTCTTTATTCATTAGGGTATAAGGCATATTCAAATAATACTATATTGCTTGTGTTTCTTTAGATGAAATCATCTATCGTAATCTATCGTTATGTTCTTTCTTATACTTAGATTGAAGTTTATTTCTGATTTCAAGAAACTCTTCTGATGAAAGCTTAGTAATATTCATAATTTCAGTCATGCCTTTTCCTTCTCTTAAAAAGCTTCTGACTCTATCAACCGTTCCTTCATGATTATGTCTCATTAAAAGCACCTCTTAATTAGAATTTTAGTATTAGTTTGCACTAATACTAACTCTTTATTCATTGAAGAAATAATATTCAAATTTATAGTTTTGTTAATATTTATTAACTTTTAAAGAAGATTAATGTAATATAATAAAGTGAAGTCGAAAATATAACTTTTTTTTAGTTGATGGAGAATAATTGATTAACTTAACGAGGAGGATAAAAATGTTAGTTAAAAGAAGTTCATTTGTTGTTGTTACATTTGTGATGATGATAACATTATTAGTGTTAACAGACGATTCAATATTATCAGGAGTTATAACATTTACAGTTATTATGGTTGGGTATATTATAATTTCAATTAAACGAAGTAAGAAAAGGTTAGGTTTATTAAATGAGAAGTGTGATCCAGAAGCTTTTTTAGAACGAACAGAGAAACAAATGGAGATTACAGGTAAGAATGCTAAGCTGCAGGCATATTTAAATGTGGACAAAGCTGCTGCTCTAGTGTGCATGGGAGAGTATCAAGAGGGGAAGAATCTTTTGCTATCTATTGATAAGTCCAAGCTTTCTACTAAAAATGGCACCTTGTTGGTATTTACTATAAACTTGATTTGCTGTTTATATGAGTTAGGGGAGATAGCTGAAGCAGAAGGTATATTTGAAAGAGAACTTTTCAATATAACACTAGATTCAGTACCAATAACTAAAGCACCATTCAAAAGAGCAATTAAATTTTTGAATGCTGAGAGGGACTATATATTAGGAAAATATGAAGAGAGTCAGACGGCGTTCGAGGAACTGTTAAATGAAAAAAGTGACAAGCGTACCCACGTAAGTGCATTATATGGCTTGGCAAAAATCCATGAGAAACTTGGAGAAGTAGAAAAAGCAAAAGAAATGTATAAGGAAGTTAGTGAAGAAGGAAATAAATTATACATTGCAAAAGTAGCAAAAAGAAAGGTTGAGGAAATGGACTAGAAGTTTGGTTTGTACCAAAATGTTCAATACGGATTTAGAGTAACATTCATTAAATTGTATAATCTTACATAATAGTTTACAAAGTAAAATTATTCAAATTAAGGATGTGATTTAATGAATAGTGGCAAATATCCTCAGTTAGAAATAGCTCTGAATAAAATCAGTAGTAATTATAAACATATGGAAAAAGTCTGTAGCACTTATGGAATAGCCATTACAACTATAATAAAAGGGGTTAATGGCTTAACTAAAGTTGCGGAATCAATGTATAAGGCTGGGAGTAGTTCATTTGGATCATCCAGATTACATCAATTAAAGAATATTAAAGAACATTTGAAGCACATTGAAACAATGTTAGTGAGAATTCCTATGATAACTGAAGTTGAAGATATGGTTAAATTTGTTGATATCAGTCTTAATTCAGAGGAATCTACTTTGGAATTTATAAATGAAGTGTGTAAAAAAAATGATATAACACATAAGGTTATACTAATGTGTGACTTAGGGGATCTTAGAGAAGGAATCTTTGAATTAGACAAAATTATACGAGTTGCAAAGAGAATAGAGTTCGAATTCGAAAATGTAATATTATATGGATTAGGAACAAACCTCTCATGTTTAGGTTCAATTGTACCTACTGTAAAAAATCTTAGCAGGCTAGTGAATATAGCCAGTTCTATTGAAGAGAATATAGGTAGAAAGTTACAGGTTATATCTGGAGGCGGGACAACTTCTTTGCCTCTTGTATTCAATGGGGAAATGCCTCATAGAATAAATCATCTTAGGGTTGGCGAAGGTATTCTTTTAGCTAGGGATCTTAAAGATTATTTTAAACTTGATATGAGAGGATTTTATACGGATACTTTTGTTCTGCATGCTGAGATTGTTGAAGTGCAAATTAAGCCATCATATCCTATCGGCACTATGTTCATAGATGCATTTGGAAATAAACCATCTTATGAAGATAAAGGATTAAGAAAAAGAGCTATTGTAGCTGTTGGGAATCAAGATATAGGTTCTTCAACGAAATTAATCTCAAAGCTACATGGTTTGGATATTATTGGTTCAAGCAGTGATCATGTTGTAATGGATTATACAGATACAAATGTTGATTTAAAGGTTGGAGATATTATTGATTTTGAGCTTTACTATCAGGCTTTGCTTTTTTTAACTGGTAGTTCTGACGTATCAAAAGTATTTAAATATTAAAGGGAATTAACATAGTATGATTTAACCACAAAAATATTATAAGAATTATGTTGATGAGGTGAAATATAATATGGATAGGAAAAATTATTTTAAGGGTAATGATATGATTGATTTAGTAACAATACCATTCAGCCGATTTGGATCTTTTTTTGTAATATCTAAATATGAAATCCACGATAGAAGTAATATTTATATTAGAGATGTTCGTGGAGGAGATTTAACACCAGGACGTTTATTTTGCCTGGATTTCTTTCAAAATGGAAGTATTGTGGAGGATTATGAGTTTACATGTACAGAAACATTGCTTACTGTTAAAAGAGGTACTGGTAAAATTGAAATGTTCTTTTCAGATGAAGATTCCTTGAGAATTAGAGGAGAGGGGATGGGACTCAACTTGCACTATATTCTCAAGAAATATGACAATATTTTTTCAATTAAGGAAGATGAATGGGAGCTATGCAGTTATTCAAAAGAACTAAGAATTAGGATTAAACGAATAGCTGGAGGGATGGAAGTTAAAGCACCTTGGGATACTATTGGTAATACTTCCATTGATTTGATGTTGACATCTGATGATGAACCTTTCGATATAGAACTGGAAAGTTTCAAAGTTTTACCTAAGTCCGTGGATAAAAAAAATGAAGACTTTTATCAAAGTCATAATAGGGTACAGGCTGAATACGATAAATGGACAAATCAATTACTCACTGTACCTGAAAAGTATGAGGAAAAGAAGAAGATAGCCTCATACATAACTTGGATGAATTTTGTAAAACCAGAAGGGCAATTAAAGAAATATGCAATGTATATGTCAAAAAATTGGATGACGAATATTTGGAGTTGGGATAATTGTTTCGGTGCGATATTCTTAGCAAATATTCATCCAGAATTAGCATATGATCAATATATGATGTTCAAGGATCATCAGCATGATAGTGGAATGTATCCTGATTACATCAATGATACATATGCATCGTATAGTAGTGCAAAGCCTCCTATTTACGGGTGGGCATATGATTACATGATGAAAAGAAACGATTTATTTAGGAACACAGAAAAATTGAAAGAAGTTTATGATACAGTCTCTAAGCAGACTGAGTTTTGGATGACACACAGATTGGGAGTTATGGGATTGCCGTATTACACCCATGGTAACGAATCTGGATGGGATAACGGAACATTATATGCAAAAGGTATTCCAGTTATAACACCCGACTTAAGTGCACTTCTTATATACCAGATGGATTTCCTAAGTAGGATTGCAGGTATACTAGAAATGGAGTCAGAAAAAGAAAAGTGGATTCAAAAAGCAAACTCCTTAACAGAAACATTTATAAATCATCTATGGAAAAATGGTGAATTTAAAGCTTTTTCAATTCCTAATGATGAGTATATCGAGGAAGGGGACAGTTTGCAACTGCTGCTACCACTAATGATAGCATATAGATTAGATGGCAGGATGAAAAAAAATCTCTTGAAGGCTATTAAGGACAAAGATAGATTCAATGGAAGATATGGTTTGGCAACTGAAGCTATGAATAGTAAATTCTATCAGTATAACGGATACTGGAGGGGTCCAGTATGGGCACCAACAATGCTTATGTTTATAGAGGCTTTGGATAGAATGGGTGAAAAAGAAGTTGCAAAAGATCTTGCAGAAAGATTCACTGAAGGAATACTAATTGGGGGTATGGCTGAAAACTTTGACCCTAAAACAGGAGAAGGACTTGTTGACCCTGCATTCGCTTGGACATCGTCAGTATTTATGACATTGATAGAAGACTATCTTAAATAATACTTGTAAACTAAAGCTTGGTTAAATAGTCTCAAAAAAACCTTTCCATTTTTGGGTGGAAAGGTTTTTGTTTTATTAACACATAATAACCTAAAAGGTATTCTAATATAATTCTTTTAGGAGTGTAATAATGAAAAATTTAAGAAACATAAGAATAGGCGCTTTTCTAGGTACATTGGTAATTATGATAATTCTTCAAAAGGTTAAACCAAGAAGGAAATGGGAATTTAGTTTTTGGAAAAGAGGTTTTAGTAATATCTCTATAGTAATATTGAATAATCTTTTAATATTTTTAGTACTTCCACTTGTACCTATAAAAATGGCTTTTATTGTTCAAGAAAAAGGTATAGGATTATTAAATAATATTAATATATTTAAGTGGATTAAGGTGTTAATAGAAGTATTATTACTAGATATGCTTGTATACTGGCAACATAGGATATTTCATAAAATAGGATTCCTTTGGAAACTTCACAAAATGCATCATGTAGACTTAGAACTTGATTCAACAACAGGTGTAAGATTTCATCCAATTGAAATAATTATATCTACATTATTAAAAGTTGGATTAATAGCACTAATTGGTGCATCTCCAATATCAGTAGTTATTTTCGAAATAATTTTAAACTCAGCATCTTTGTTCAATCATGCAAACATCTATATCTCCTTAAAGGCAGATAAAATATTAAGAAAAGTATTAATAACTCCAGATATGCATAGAGTACACCATTCTATTCATATGAATGAAAGAAATAGTAATTTTGGATTTAGCGTTCCATGGTGGGATTTTATTTTCAAATCCTATAAAGCACAACCTAAGGGGGGGCATGTAAACATGAAGTTGGGCATTGAAGATATGCCTGAAGAAAAATATACATACTTTCCAGGAATGCTTTTAGTGCCATTTATAACTAATAAATACAGAGGTAAATAATGAAAATATTAATTTTCAACAAAAATTCGACAAAATTTGATTTTAGTATTTATTTTTCTACTAAAAGGAGTTATAATTCATAAGAGTAATATTAGGTACATGATTATTTGAATGTGCCTTATGACTAATGAAAAAGCTGGAGGTAGATATATTGAACTTTAATATTTTAAAACCATTAATGATAAGTTATGGAGGTAAATTAATACTTACATTTATAGTTTTAATTGTAGGATTAAAATTAATAAAATATGTATTAAAGGTAATTAAAAAAGGACTTGAAAGCAGCAGTGTTGATAAATCTTTATATTCTTTTACAATGTCAGCTACTAGGGTAACATTATATATTCTACTAGTAATAACTATAGCTACTATGTTAGGCGTTGAAATGACTTCATTTATTGCTGTGCTAGGTTCTGCTGGTTTAGCTATAGGTTTAGCTCTTCAAGGCAGTCTTTCAAACTTAGCAGGGGGAGTTTTAATACTATGTTTAAAGCCTTTTAAAGCTGGAGATTATATTGAAGCTGCTGGTCATTCAGGTACAGTAGAAGAGATTCAATTGTTTTATACAATTTTAAATACTCCTGATAATAAGAGGATATTTATACCAAATGGAGAACTTGCTAATAGTAGTGCGGTTAACTACTCAGCCCATGCAACACGAAGGATTGATTTTACATTTGGAGTAGGATATGAGGATGATATTCTTAAAGTTAAAAAAGTGTTATATAAAGTGGCTGAAAATAATCAATTAGTTTTGAAGGATCCAATTCCTCAGGTGGTTTTATCGGAGCATGGAGATAGTTCAGTAAACTTTTCTCTTAGATTATGGTGTAAAACAGAAGATTACTGGAAAATTTATTTTGATATAATGGAGACAGTTAAATTAGAATTTGACAAAGAAGGAATTAATATTCCTTATCCACAGATGGACGTACACTTAATTAATAAATAAAACATTGAAATCGGCTGTTTAGCCGTTTTTTTTTATGAATAATTGTTTGTTTCTGAAAAAAGTTAGCCTATAATATTGTTTTATATGTTAAATAGAAGATGTTTTTAATAAATTTTACCCTAGAAATATTTTAAAATAAACGCTAATATATAATGGAATAAGTTTTACATTTATACAGAGTTAAAATTAATTAAGTGTGGTGAAGAATAGATTGATAGTTTCATTTTTACACAACATTATTGTTGTTTCAGGATTTATATTTATAAGTATTAAGATTGGAGAACTTTTTTCAAAGAAACAAATAAAAGAAAAATACGCTATTTGGGTACTAGCTCTATGGGGCAGTATACTTTCAATAATAACCATATCAGAAGCGTTTCAATATAAAGGTATGAATTTTGACATAAGAGCAGTTCCTATTTTTTTAATAGCCCATTTGCTTGGTATTAAAGCAGGATTAGTTTCTGCTATTTTACCTTCTTTATACCGATGGTATATTGGGGGACCGACAGCTTTGGTGGGCATAATTTCTGGTACTTTGCTTCCTGCCTTGATTGGAGGGATTTTTTATAAGAAAAAAATTGATCGTTTCACATATCTTATTAAAAATACTAAAAGGATAATGATTATATATTTATTTCAGAGTTTAGTAAGAAGTGTAATTTTTTATTTTACTTTGGAAGTTTCCTTTATATTTTGGCTAATTATTAATGTTCTAATGACTTTATTTTCAGAAGCAGCATTATTTATTATCCTTTCAATAGCAAAAGATAACAATAAGAAGATTTTTTATATAAATGAGATTAATAATAAACAGAAAGAAGTTGAACTTTTAAACGATAGGCTTAAGACTAAAAATAATACTTTAAATGCTCTTATCAATGTAATGCCAGTTGGAGTTATTGTATCCGATGCAAATGGTAAAATCACTTTAACAAATACTGCAGCAGATAATATATTGGAAGATAAAGCTCATAAGTTAGGTGGAATTTCAATAAATGATAATAAGATTGAAAAAGTTTATACTCTTCATACCATTGATGGACGTGAAATATCACAAGAGGAGCATCCCCTTGTAAGATCAATTAAAAATGGAGAGGTTATTAAAGAACAAGAACTTCTAGTTCGTACTAAAGATAAAAAGGAAAAAGTTATCTTAGGAGGAACAAGTCCTGTTTATGATTATAATAATAAGATAATTCATGGTGTGGGAATTTTTAAAGATATTACTAAAGAAAAAAAAGCTAAAGAAATAAAGAATGCGTTAATAGAAGAGTTATCAAATGAAAGAGAAAAGTTAGAGAAGAAAAATCAACAATTAATATTATTAACTGAACAACATATGAGAACTTTAGAATCTTTATATAGAAAAAATGAGGAATTAAAAATTGCAAATAAAGCTAAGAGTAGTTTTATTGCTAACATAAGCCATGAATTAAGAACTCCATTGAATATAATTATGACATACTTAGAATATATACTGGAAGAAGAGGATGGAAAATTAAATATAGTACAAAAAGATATGTTACAAACAACTTATAATAATTCTGATAGATTAAAGTATTTGATAAATGACTTACTTGATCTTTCTAGACTTGAAACAAATAAAAATAAATTTAATTTTACAGCTATAGGTGTGAATAAGTTCTTGACTTCATTAATAATAGATAGAAGCATTCTAATAAAGGATAAGGATACTAATATATCATTTAATCCTTTAGAGAATGAATTATATATTATTGTAGACGAGCTAAGACTTAGGCAAGTTATAGATAATATTATAGATAATGCAATAAAATTTTCTAATGATGGAGATATTGAAATTTCTCTTAAGGAAATAGAAGGTTATATAGAAATTTGTATTAAAGATTACGGAGTTGGTATAGAACCCGAAAAAATAGAAGATATATTTAAACCTTTTTATCAGATTGATGATTCTACTAAAAAGAAATATAAGGGTGTTGGTTTAGGTCTCAGTATTGTTAAGAAAATCATTGAAGCTTTCGGTGGAAATGTATTTATTAAAAACAATGATGATAAAGGGTGTACATTTAAAATAACTGTGCCTGTTGATTGTTCTGCTAAGGGGGGAAATTAATGAAGAAAATATATATTGTTGATGATCATGAAGAAATTTCTGATCTTCTTAAGAAAGTTTTAGAGAAAGAAAATTATAATACAACAGCTTTTTATGACGCTTATTCAGTAATTGAAGCCGTGAAAGCAGATTGTCCTGATTTGGTACTGTTAGATATTCAAATGCCTAATATGGATGGGGTAGAGGTATTAAAAAATATAAAAAAGCTGCATTCAAATATAAAGGTTATAATTATGACAGCTTATGCAGAAAAACAGAAATCCAATTTTTTCTTTGAAAATGGTGCTGTGGATTTTATATCCAAGCCTTTTAAATTAAAAGATATAAGGAATATTGTTTCTAATGTTTTATCGGGAAAAAAGATGAATAATAAGGAATTCTTAAAAGAAAAAGGAAAAGTTATTGGTGAAAGTGCAGCAATAAAGAAATGTATTAATAAGGCATTGAAACTTTCAAATAGCGATGCTCCTATAATGATTTTAGGAGAAAGTGGTACAGGAAAAGAAGTATTAGTAGATTATATTCATTATAACTCAATTAGAAAACATAATGGACTTATAAAGATCAATTGTGCAGCAATTCCCTGTGAACTGTTAGAAAGTGAATTGTTTGGTTATGATAAAGGGGCATTTACTGGCGCTTCGGTTGGTAAAATTGGGAAGATAGAAGCCGCTAATGAAGGAACTTTGTTTTTAGACGAGATTTGCGAACTTGATATAAAACTTCAAACCAAACTTCTTAGGATACTTGAATATAAAACATTCGAAAGATTAGGGGGCAATAAGCAGATTGAATCTGACTTTAGAATTGTCTGTGCTACAAATAAAGATATTTTAAAAGAGGTTGAGGAAGGAAGATTTAGAGAAGATTTATTTTATAGAATTAATACTTTTAATATTAATGTTCCTTCCTTAAGAGAAAGAAGAGATGATATACCTTTATTAGTCCAACATTTTATTCAATTATTTAGAAGGGATTATGTAACAATTGTAAAACATGTTTCTGATGAAGTTATGGATTTACTCATGAAACACAACTGGCCTGGCAATATTCGTGAACTTAAGAATGTTGTTCAGAGAATGATATCAATTGCTAGGGAAGAAGTTATATTAAGAGAGGATTTACCTTCCTATTTATTAACTCCTAAAATTGAAAGTGTATGTTCTAGGCAAATTTGCAAATATAAAATGCTAACTATTGAAGAAGTTGAAAGACATCATATAAAAAGTACTTTACAAAATGTTAATGGTGATAAAAAAGACGCCATAAAAATCCTTGGTATAAGTGAAAAAACACTTTATAATAAAATCAAAAAATATAATATGAAATTGTAAGGATTGCAGAAAAGCAATTAAGAAATTGTAAAAATTGCAGAAAGATATCTCCATAAAAATTTTTTTATGGAGATTTTTTATTTGTAACGGCTATATACTTAGAGTTTATTAACTTTTTATGAAAGTCTTGATTTGGCATGAAAATTGCTGTGATAAATAGGTGAAGATAAAAGTTATCAATCTAATTATTAATAATTTGGGTGATTTGTAAAATTTACATAAGCGAAAGGGGATTACATATGTTTTTAAGAAGAAGAAAAGAAACCAAAGAAGATAAAACAATGGAATTTAGTCAATCCTATATTTGTAAAGAAAAACTAAAAAATGCTATAAAGGATGTAATTAATGGGCAGGCATCTCATATAAGTGAAGATGAAATAGGTTGTAAAGAAATGGCACAACTTTGGAATTATATGTTAGACTCTATATGTGAAGAAAAAAAAGATGTTTTAATGAATATAAATAGTATATTAAAGTTTATTACTGAAATGGAATTTGTTAAAACAATGATTGATGATGTAAGGGCTCAAACAAAAACATTTCACAATATTGCTGCTAGCTGTGAAGAAATGAATGCTTCAGTAGAAGGTGTAGCTAGCTTCACTGAAGAGGTTGCTGGTTCTACAAGTGATACACAAAATATTGCTGTAGAAGGTGGAGAAAATATTAACAAAGCATTTTCTTTCGTTAATCAATCCTTTGAAGAGATTGATCAAATAAACAGAGATATGCAAGGGGTTATGAATAAAACAGAAAAGATTAATGATATTGTAGACATTGTTAAAGGAATTGCTGATCAAACAAACTTATTATCATTAAACGCAGCAATAGAAGCTGCAAGAGCAGGGGATGCGGGAAGAGGATTTGCTGTTGTGGCAGATGAAGTTAAGAAGCTTGCAGAGCATACTAAAGAATCTGTTACTGAAATTCAGGTAAATATTAACGAACTTAAAGTAGATATTGAAAAGTCTGTGCATAGAGCAAATGAAACTTCATCTAGATTAGATGCAGGTAAGAATTTAGTTGATAATGCAATGGGATCAATAGCTTCAATAATTAATAGAATAAAGGAAATAAACAATAATATAACTCAAATTTCTGCCAATGTAGAAGAGCAAACTGCAGTTACTACTGAAATAACAAGAGATATTAACAATCTAAGTAGTTGTACTGATGAATTATTAAGTGAATGTGATAGAACGGGTAAAGCTATTTTTGATGTTAGTAACCTTGTAAATGACTTAAGGATTAATATAGTTAATAATGATTTGTGCTTAGGTGAAAAAGAATTAATTGATATATGTATTGCTGATCATTTAATTTGGAAATGGCGTGTTTATAATATGATTCTTAAATATGATAAAATTGATATTAATACTATTGGAACTCATCATGAATGCCGGCTTGGTAAATGGTATTATGGAGAAGAAGGTAAAAAGTTTAAAAATGATAGAAATTATATAGATTTAGAAAGACCTCATATTAAATTACATGAATTAGCTAAGGACGCAACTATTCATTTTGGTAAAGGTGATATAGAAAAAGCAGAAGAAGCATTAGAAGATATGAATAAATGTTCTAATGATGTTATAAATGCATTGAATAATATTAAAGATAAATAACTTATAGTTACTTTTAATCAGGCTTAAGCCTGATTTTTTTTCTTAATAACTTCTCGTTAGAGATATGAATAGAATTTGATGGTGAATGAGTTATGTGGTAATATAAACCAAATAGGTGTGGCTATCACAATACATATTAAAAAAGATAATTATAAATATATTTAAGAGGTGAAAATATGGGATTTAAAAGAATACAGGATTATGGTGTGAAAATTGGAAATCTAAAGTGTGGTAAAAATAATTTGATAACTGATGTAAAAGGAGTTAAAGTTGGTCACACTACTTTAAACAATGGAGATATAACAACAGGGGTAACTACTATTATCCCTCATGAAGGAAATATCTTTAAGGAGAAACTAGTTACAGCATCTCATGTTATTAATGGCTTTGGAAAAACTATTGGAACTATACAAATTGAGGAACTTGGAACATTAGAAACTCCTATAGTTTTAACAAATACATTGAGTGTAGGTACTGCAAGTGATGCACTTGTAGATTATATGCTTTCATTCAACGAAGATATTGGAGTATCAACAGGAACGGTTAATCCTGTTGTGTGTGAGTGCAACGATGGTTATCTAAATGATATAAGAGGAAGACATATAAAAAAAGAACATGTTTTTGATAGCATAAGAAATGCAGATACAATGTTTGAAGAAGGTGCAGTTGGTGCTGGAACAGGCATGTGGTGTTATGGTTTTAAAGGGGGTATTGGATCATCTTCAAGAATTGTAGAACTTGATGGAAGAGAATATACTGTAGGGACTTTAGTTCTTTCTAATTTTGGCATAAAAAAGAATTTTGTGTTAAATGGAATTAAAGCTGGGCAAATTATTAGTGACGAAGAAGCTGCAATAATAGAAGAAGAAAAAGGTTCAATAATTATGATTATTGCCACAGATATTCCTCTTTCCTATAGACAACTAAAGCGAGTTATAAAAAGATCATCTGTAGCATTAGCAAGGACAGGTTCCTTTTCTGGCAATGGTAGTGGGGAAGTAGCTATAGGTTTTACTACGTCAAACAGAATAAATCATTATGAGGAAAGAGACATTGTGGACATGAAAATTATTAATGAAAATATGATTGATAAAGTGTTCCTTGGAGTAGCTGATGCTTGTGAAGAAGCAATATTGAATTCAATGATATGCGCTGATACAACATGTGGACGAGATGGTCATACATTAAAGTCATTAGTAGAGTATTGGGATAAACTAGATTTAAAATAGAAAAGGTAAAAGGTATAGGTCCACGCATAACTTGTTCAAGTTACAACAATATGGTATCATGAGATAAAATATCAATAGGGTGGTTACCATGGAAAATAATTTGCCGATTATATATAAAACATATACTGAATGCAGAACTTCATTAATGGTTGAAATAATAGGGGTTATAAATGCTATCATATCTGAAAAGAATAAAATGTATGATCATGAATGTATTCAAAAATTTAAGGAATTATTAGACGAAGATGATATGAAGATTATTGAAGTACTTAATGTAAGTCAGTTACAAGGGAGAAGCTTAATAGAATTTTTATTTATTAATGAACATTATGATAATCCCGAACTTTATTGTGAACATATCAAGAGTTTGAATGAAGAGGATTTTATATATCTATTTCATAGTGAGATGATAACAGAACAAGAAATAAAAGGTATAAAAAATCATAAATTAGATTTACAAGAATATCTTAAGACGCATAAATGGATTGATGAAAAGGAATTTGAATTTGTAAACAGTTTAATGTTTAAAACTCAATGGATTCGAGAAGGATGTTGTAGAATAATAAGAAAATTGAACAAAGTGGTTGAAGAATCAATGAGTCAATTTATTTCCTTATACAGTTCAGATCTTGATGATATAGATAAAAAAATTAAATATAATTCTCCTCTTAATGTTTCCCAAGAAATCATGGGTAAAACCTTTAAGAGAGTGTATGATTTTAGAAAATATATACTTATTCCTACATACTATATGCAAAATGGACCAGCAAGATATTTCAGTACCTCAACGCAGATTCTTGTAAAACCTCTAGATATCTTCAAGGAAGAATTCACTGGAGAGAACTTATCTAAAGCATTAAAGGTGTTGAGTGATCCAACTAGAATTGAACTTATTAAAATTATCAGTAATAATTCTTATTATGGGAAAGAACTTGCTGATAAACTTAATGTAAAGACTCCTACAATATCACATCATTTAGAGTCATTGAAAAGCGTTGGTCTTTTACATGAGGAAAAAATTAAGAATATCAGATACGTTTCATTAAATAAACAAAGATATAGTGAAATATTAAAAGCATTGAATCAATTTATAGAAAAATAATCAGTTATAGAATACACATTTAAAGTGAAAAACTTTAAATGTGTATTTTTTTGCGAGAAAATATTGACACTTCTAATAAAAACATATATTATATGATTATCTAACATACATTAGATGTGTATTTAATAACTGAGAAATAGTATATGAATAGGGGGACAAAAAATGGAAAATGTCATAGAGGTTAAAAACCTTAAGAGAAACTATGAAACCACTGTAGGGATATTAAAAAGAGAAGAAAAAATAGTACAAGCACTTAAAGGGGTATCATTTAATGTTAAAAGAGGTGAGATTTTTGGATTATTAGGACCTAATGGAGCTGGTAAGACAACAACTATAAAAATTCTTACAACATTATTAGCTCCCACTGAAGGAGAAGCAATGGTATTAGGATATAAATCCTTTGGTGAAGAAAAGAAGTTAAGACATAAAATAAACTTTATATTTGGAGGGGAACGTAGTTTATATTGGAGATTATCAGCAAGAAACAATCTTAGTTATTTTATGGATCTTTATGGAATAGATGAGGATATAAAAGAAAAACGAATAAATGATTTACTGGATTTAGTTGGATTAAAAGATAAGGCAGACATAAAGGTTGAAGCTTATTCTAAAGGTATGAAACAGAGATTGCAGATAGCTAGAGGATTGGTTAATAAGCCTGAAATTTTATTTCTAGATGAACCAACGATAGGTTTGGACCCAGCTGGAGCTAGAGATCTAAGGGCTATTATTAAAAAATTAGCAAAAGAAGGTACAACTATATTATTAACAACCCACTATATGCAAGAAGCAGAAGAACTCTGTGATAGAATTGGCTTTATAAATGGTGGAGAATTGGTTGCACTAGATACAGTTCCTAATCTGAGAAAATTATATGATAAAGGGAGCATAATACATTGTATTGTTGGGGATTTAAAGGAGGCGTGTGAGAAGGAAATATTGAGTATTGAGGGAGTAACATCAGTAAAATTAAAAGAAATAGATGATGATAAACATTTATACATAGAAACACAAAAGCCTCATGAAATAATAAGCAAGATAACTTATAAACTCAAGGATTGTAACATGAAGGGCTTCAGTATTCGTGAAGTTACTCTAGAAGATATTTACTTGAAAATAGTAGGTGATAAAAATGAATAGTTTAAAAGTCTTATATTCAAGCAGTTTATTGCAGATGAAACAATCTATTAGCAGATCAATGTTTAGATTCTGTGTTATAGTACAACCTATCATGACAGCATTTATTATGTTCATGGTATATAAGGATAGAGGATATGAAGATTATGTGGCATACGTTATGTTAGGTACTGCCATAAGTAGTCTATGGGGAACTATAAGTTTTTCATCAGCAGGAGATATCGAACGTGAGAGGTATATGGGAGCTCTTCAGGTTATATTTAATTCGCCAGCTAGTTTTAGAACAATTATGTTAGGGAAAGTTTTAGGAAATACAGTGTGGGGAATAGTCTCAATGATAATAAGCTTTGTTTTTGTGTTATTGGCATTTTCTGTTCCTCTTATCATTAAGCACGTTTTTTTATTCATAGTAATCTCTATTATAGGAATAATATCTTTTATTGCCGTAGCAATGATGTTATCTGCACTATTAGCCATATCTAGAAGTACGAGGGTATTGATGAACATTATGGAGTATCCTATATTAATACTTTGTGGAATAATGTTTCCTATAGAAATAATTCCTGTATACATTAGATGGATATCTTATTTACTATCGCCAACATACGTTGTTAAATTGCTTAGAATGTGTGTGTTTGGTATAGGAGATTGGAGTTTATTTTATAATCTTATTTTCGCCCTTATTGGGGTCACACTAATATATATTGCTTTATTTATACTAGGTTATAAATTGATAGATACGAAAGCTAGAATTAATGCTACATTGGAGGTACATTAGTATGAGAAGGTTTATAAGACAATCACTTTTTTCATTCAAGTCTCTATTTGGTTATTTAAGTCCAAAAGCATATTTACTTATGAAAGTTTTAGATCCTATGCTTCAGATGATCTATTTTTCATTACTCATGAAATTCGTTTATAGAACGAACGATATGACTCCTTGGCTAATCGGTAATGCATTTATATTATGTAGTAGGAATGCTGTTTTTGGAATTGGAACAAGTTTAATCGGTGAGAGATATAGTGGAACTCTTAAATTGATAATAGGTTCACCTGCAAATAAGTTTAAGGTGTTTATGAGCAGAGGAGTATTCTATATCATAGATTCTTTTATTACAGTTTTTATAGGATTGTTAACTGGGTATCTATTATTTGATCTTTATATTCCAGCTGATAGAATGTTGATTTTTATCATTTCTATATTTGTGTGCATGTTCAGTGCTATAGCTTTGGGTTTATGCATAAGCGTACTAGGGCTTCTCACAAGAGATATTCACTTATTTCTTAACACTGCATCAATGATACTATTTGCTTTAACTGGAGCAATATTTCCACTTGAACGTTTGCCTCTATTCTTATCAAAAATATCTTATATGTTGCCTATAACCAGGAGTATCGAAAGTGCTAGACTTATTGCTAGTGGAGGGGATTATGGTAGGATATTCAGTTTAATGGGTGGTGAAATGTTATTAGGTGTTATATTTGTTGTTCTTGGTTACACAACTCTAAATATAGTTGAGAAAATTGCAATCAAAAAAGCAACACTAGATATTTATTAAAATTGAATAATTATAAATTCTATGATATAATTTAATCAGAAAATTATGAAAATTTAATAAGTACTAATACACAATGGCGTGTATTCTAAATGCAATGAAGCTTGTAAGGGGATTATTTACTATTCCTTTATGAGCTTTTCTTTTTCTTATGACAAAGTGAGAAGTATATAAAAGAGTTAATAATAATAACGAGTTGAGGTGTATATTTATGGATTTATTAGATCAAATATATAATGCTGGTGTTGTTGGTGCAGGGGGAGCTGGTTTTCCAACCCATGTAAAATTAAATTGCAAAGTAGAATATTTAATTTTGAACGGATCAGAATGTGAGCCACTGATTGCTACAGATAAATATCTAATGAGAACTAAGGCAGCAGAGATAATTGAAACCTTGGAAAGAATAGCTGGAATGATTGAAGCTAAAAAAATAGTAATTGGATTAAAACAGAAATATACAACTGAAATAGATTGCCTTAAATCAGCTATTAAAGAACTTAAATCAAAAATTGAATTACATTGTTTAGATAATTTCTATCCAGCAGGAGATGAGCAAATTTTGGTTTATGAAATAACAGGAAAGACTATTCCGCCTGCAGGTATTCCATTACATGTTGGTGCAGTTGTATCTAATGTTGGAACTGTTGTAAATATTCATGAAGCTTTATATGGTAATCCAGTTATCTCTAGTTATGTATCAGTTTTGGGTGAGGTTAGTAACCCAAGGATACTAAAAGTTCCTATAGGTACGCCTATACTTAATTGTATTGAAAAAGCAGGAGGTGCAACACTGAATGATTACAGCATAATTTTGGGTGGTCCAATGATGGGGAAAATACTTAATAAATCAGAATTAGAACATAGCGTAATAACAAAAACTAATGGAGCAATTATTATTGTACCAGATAATCATTATTTAGTGAATAGGGATAAAATTTCTATAGAACACATAATTAATAGGGCAAAATCTGCTTGTATACAATGTTCATATTGTACAGAATTTTGTCCAAGGTATTTAATAGGACATCCTTTGCAGCCTCATAAAATAATGAGAGCCATAGCACTTTCTGAATATGACGATAGTATAAAAGCAGCTCAATTATGTTGTGAATGTGGTGTCTGCGAACTATACGCATGTCCAATGGGCTTATCACCAAGGCAAGTAAATATTTACATTAAGAATGAATTAAGAGAAAAAGGTTACAGATATAAAAATACTGGAAATGAGTTTTATGTTAGAGAAGTAAGAGAAAATAGAAAAATACCAACTAAGCGTCTTATGGCGAGAGTAGATGTTACAAAGTATTCCGGGCAAAAGCTTGAAGAACTTAAAGAAATATTTGTTTCAACGGTAAAAATACCATTAAGACAACATATTGGTAAAAGCGCGACTTCGCTAGTTAATGTTGGTGATATAGTTGAAAAAGGGCAATTAATTGGAAGTGTTGAGAAAGGTGAATTAGGAGCAAATGTTCATGCTAGTATTAATGGAAAAGTTGTCGAAGTATCAGAATGCGTAGTTATTCAAAGTGAAAATATGGAGGTGGAAGTATGAATACAATAGGTATGATTGAAATTAACAGTATTGCAAAAGGTATTGAAACAGCAGATATTATGGTAAAAGCTGCTGAAGTAGATTTAATAATTTCAAAACCCATATGTCCTGGTAAGTACTTAATTTTAATAGCAGGAGATGTGGGAGCAGTAAATTCATCAGTAGAAGCTGGAATAGAGAATGGTAGGCAATATATTGTAGATAAGTTATTACTACCTAGAGTTCATCCGCAACTCTTTAACGCAATAAATCAATCAACTGATATAGGAGGGGTAAATGCTGTAGGAGTAATCGAGTATTATAGTATTGCAACAGCTATAGTGGGAGCAGATGCAGCAGCAAAAGCTGCTAGGATTCAATTAATAGAAGTAAGATTGGGAATTGGAATTGGTGGAAAAGCATTTGTAACTCTTAGTGGAGATGTAAGTGCTGTAAATGAGGCTGTAGAAGTAGGCGCAAGGATCGGAAGAGAAAATGGTATGTTAGTAAACAAGGTTGTAATTCCATCACCAACAAAGGAAGTTTTCTATAAATTAATCTAGATTAAGACGATTAATTCATAATAATCATCTAATTAACAGAAAATTTAGAATATTATAATAGTTATATTGACATCCATTTCTCATATGATATAATATAGGTATAATTGAAAAGGTTATAATATATTGCACAATGGGGTGTAGTAACTTAGAAAAGCAATGGAGCTTCATAAAACATTACGGTGTTTTTTATGATGCTCTTTATTTTATTTGAATAGTAATAGTAAAACGGGGTGACAATTTTGGAAGAAAAACAAAGAATAATTCAAGAATATGTTCCTGGGAAACAGGTAACCCTTGCACATATAATTGCACATCCGAATAAGAATGTATATAAAAAACTAGGACTTTCTGATGAATATAGTGAAGCAATAGGAATCATGACCATCACACCAAGCGAGGCAGCAATAATAGCTGCTGATGTATCCACAAAGGCTGCAGGGGTGGAGATTGGTTTCATAGATAGATTCAGTGGTTCTCTTGTGATAGTTGGTGATGTTGCTAGTGTTGAAGCTGCTGTTACGGAAGTAATAAATATGCTTAGTAATGTCCTATCATTCTCAGCTTCAAAGGTCACGAAGTCATAGGGAGGAAAAAAGTTGAAGAGACTTATCTTAATTGGAAAATCAGGGTGTGGTAAAACAACATTGACCCAGGTGCTTCACGATGAAAACATTGACTATAAAAAGACACAGGCAATAGAATATACTAAAAATATAATAGATACACCAGGTGAATATATTGAAAATAGGGCATTATATAGAGCTCTTATAGTATCATCTGCAGATTGTGATATAATCGCTTTAATTCAAGATTGTTCTCAAGAGGAAAGCATCTTTCCGCCAAATTTTGCTTCTATATTCGCTAAACCAGTAATAGGAATAATTACAAAAACCGATCTTTGTGATGATCAGAAAAACTATGAAAAGGCTACTAACTTCCTAAAAATAGCTGGTGTAGGCAAAATATTTAAAACAAGCTCTCTTAACAAAAATGGAATTAGCGAGATCAAAAAGGTTCTAAATTAACTAGTTTGATGGTAAAATTAGTAAAAGAGAGACCTTTTAGATTTTCATAATATTCTTTTAAAAGAGGTGGAAAATGTGAAAAAGAAAATAGTAATAGCCGACGATGAGCCTATTACACGGATTGATTTAAGAGAAATTTTAGAAGAAGCTAACTACGATGTAGTAGGAGAAGCTACCGATGGATTTGATGCAGTTGAACTCTGCAAAAAACATTTACCAGACCTAGTTCTTATGGATATTAAGATGCCATTACTTGATGGGATAAATGCTGCAAATATTATAATGGAAGAAGAATTAGCCAATTCTGTAATACTACTTACAGCATATAGTGGGAAAGAATTTATTGAGAAAGCTAAAGTGGCAGGGGTTATGGGATATTTGGTCAAGCCTATTGATGATAAATCTTTACTTCCTGCTGTGGAGATTGCCCTGTCTAAAGGGAAAGAGATAAAGAAGATGAAGAGAGATATTAAAAAGGCCAACGAAAAGTTAGAGGCAAGAAAGAAAATAGAAAAGGCCAAAGGAATATTGATGAGAAAGAATGGCATGAATGAAGATGAGGCCTATAATAAAATACGAGCATTAAGCATGAACAAAAGGGTTTCGATGAAAGAGATTGCCGATATACTTATTATGAGCAACAGTATAAATAATAGATAGGGGATATTTGTATGCAAAGTATACGTGAATTATGTTATATGTATACCAATCTAAGTGACGATGATATAACAAAGCTTGAGCATATAGCTGAGGTTTTACCTTTTATATCAAACTTAGTGGAGGCTGATGTTTTCATTGATTGTCCCACAATTGATCCTAACGAGGCAATTGTGATTGCTGAAGCAAAACCTTCAAACCATTATTCAATGTATAAGAATTCTGTAGTAGGAGAGCTAGCATTAAGAGAAAATGAACCAGCGGCACTAAGAACTCTTGAGATAGGCATGCCAACTAGGGACCTAAAAGCCCTAACACAGGAGTGTATGAATGTAAGACAGACCGTGGAACCAATAAAGAATGACAAAGACAGAACAATTGGGGTTTTAATAATTGAGAAGGATCTAACAGAAAATAATGGTGATAATAAAAATATAGAATTATTCGCTGAAACAAGCAAGCTTATAGGAAACAAGATACATAGTAATAGCAATAATGAGGGTAACATAACCTATCATATCGATGATGCCATTATAATTTTTGATGAAAATGGGGTTGTAAGGTTTGTAAATCCTGTTGCTGAGAAACTTTATCAGAAATTAGGATATAGAGATAAACTCATCGGAATGGACTTTGAGAATATTTCATTAGATAATAAGTTATTACATGAGATAAGTTGTAATAGTGAATTCGATACATCGGAAGTCAATATTGGAAATCTAACCTTACAGGTTAAATATATATATCAGAGTAGTAAAGTTTTAAACCTAGTGATGCTAATAAAAGATATCACTGATATGAAACAGAAGGAAAAAGAGCTTATATTGAAGTCTGTTGCAATAAAAGAGATACATCATAGGGTGAAGAATAACCTTCAAACCATAGCAAGTTTATTGAGACTTCAATCAAGACGTATAGATAATATGGAAATAAAAAGTGCTCTAGATGAGAGCATGAATAGAATATTGAGCATAGCAGCCACTCACGAGATACTAGCACAGGAAGGTATCGATGAGGTAGATATAAAAGAGGTTATTCAGCAGATAAAGCTAAGCATAAGCAGATGCTTCAACATAAGTAGTGATAAAATCAACATTACCGTTGAAGGGGATGGATTTAAGATAGATTCAGATAAATCAACATCAATAGCTCTTATTGTAAATGAACTTTTGCAAAATTCTCTTCAATATGCATTTGAGGGAAGAGCTTATGGAGATATTAACATTAAGATTCAAAGAGGTAAAGTATACTCAAGCATATCTGTGGTTGATGACGGTATGGGATTTGATACTGATTTGATAAGTAATAAGAGCCTTGGACTTAACATAGTGAAAAGTCTAGTCAAGGATAAGTTACATGGAAACTTTAACATAGTTTCTAACTGTAATGGGACTAAGATATTGTTTGATTTCAAAAATTAATATTTTAATAAGCACAAAGAGGTGTTTATTTAAGAAGGCGATGAAGCCCAGAGCAAATAGTATAGCTCTGGGTTTTTTGATTATTTCTACCTTATATTTGTGAAAGGGAGTGATTGAGTGAAAGAGGAACTACTAAGTGTCGGTATAGATATTGGAACATCAACAACACAACTTGTTTTTAGCAAAATATCCATAGAAAATACGGCCTCTAGCTTCTCAATCCCAAGGATAAAGATAGTGGATAAAGAGGTTGTCTACAGAAGCAATATTTATTTCACGCCACTAATATCACATAGAACAATTAATGGGAAAAAAATAAGAGAATTAATAGAAAAAGAATATGTCTTAGCAGGGGTTAAACCCTCAGATGTGAAAACAGGTGCGGTGATTATAACAGGGGAGACCGCGAGGAAGGAAAATGCCAGCGAGGTTATCCAGACTTTAAGTGGCCTTGCAGGAGATTTTGTTGTAGCAACAGCTGGCCCTGACCTTGAAGCGATAATAGCAGGAAAAGGTGCAGGTGCTGACCTAATATCAAAGAAAGAAGAGTGTATAGTTGTGAATCTTGATATTGGTGGAGGGACAACAAATTTATCGGTTTTTAAAGATGGTGAGGTAATCGATACCGGATGTCTGGATATTGGTGGAAGACTCATAAAAATTGATAAAACAACTAATAGAATAACTTATGTAGCTTCTAAAATCAAAGAATTAGCTAGAACAGAAGGAATTGATATAGATGAAGGACAAATTGTTAAAACTGAAAATTTGAAGAAAATTACTCAGGGTATGGTGAGATTACTGGAAGAATCCCTTAATCTTCGAGTTAGAACCGAGATGTATAACAGGATAATAACAAATAAAGGGTTAAGCATTGATTACTCAATTGATTATATAACATTCTCTGGTGGAGTAGCTGATTATATCAAGGATGAAGAAGGACAAGATCCTATTAAATTCGGGGATATTGGGGTAATGTTAGGACGATGTATAAGGGACTCAAGTATAGGAAGCAGACTTAAGATGAGAAAATCTATTGAAACAATTCGAGCAACAGTGGTGGGAGCTGGTTCCCATACAACTGATATTAGTGGTAGTACAATAACATACACTGAGGAGATATTTCCAATTATGAACTTGCCAATATTGAAGCTATCAAAAGCAGATGAAGAGAATGGACTAACTGTCTTAGAAAATGCAATAAGAGAAAAGCTAAGGTGGTTTGAACTTGACAATGAAAGTCAACAGGTTGGAATAGCACTAAAAGGACCTAAAAATCCTAGATTCACTGAGATACAGAAATTATCGCAATCTATTATCAAAGGGATAGATGAACAGCTTAAAAAGGCCTATCCTGTAATATTAATCATAGAGAATGATATTGCGAAGGTGCTAGGACAGACAATATATAAACAGCTTAATTTTAATAGAAAGGTTATTTGTATAGATAGTATAAAGGTTGAAAATGGTGACTACATGGATATTGGGAAACCATTAGTAAATGGAAGGGTGGTGCCTGTAGTAATAAAGACATTGGTTTTTAATTCATAAATTAGAGTCTTAGAAGGGGGAATGAACGTGATTTTAAAAACAAAGCTTTTTGGTAAAGCTTATCAGTTTAGTTCTGTGAAAGAAGTGTTGGCTAGAGCAAATGAAATAAAATCAGGTGATCAGTTAGCTGGTGTAGCTGCAAGAACTGCTGAAGAAAGAATAGCAGCTAAGGCTGTATTGGGAAACATGCTATTAGGTGATTTAAGAAATAATCCTGTTGTACCTTATGAAATGGATGAGGTAACAAGAATAATTCAGGACGATGTTAATGAATCAATCTATGAAGAAATTAAGAATTGGTCCGTGTCTGAGTTAAGAGAGTGGATTCTTGATGAGAATACAACCGGCGCAGACATAAAGAGAATCAGTAGAGGACTCACTAGTGAGATGGTAGCGGCAGTTACAAAACTTATGTCTAATCTTGATCTTATTTATGGGGCAAAGAAGATTAGAGTTACAGCTCACTGCAATACAACAATAGGCCTTGAGGGAACTTTCTCAGCACGTCTACAACCTAATCATCCAACAGATGATGTTGATGGTATTCTAGCTTCATTGTTTGAAGGGTTATCTTACGGTGTTGGGGATGCGGTAATAGGGCTAAACCCAGTTGATGATTCAGTTGGAAGTGTAGTTAAGATATTGAAGAAATTCCATGAGATAAAAAGAAAATTTGATATTCCAACTCAACAATGTGTTCTAGCACACGTTACAACACAGATGGAAGCAGTAAGACAAGGTGCACCAACAGATCTTATATTCCAGAGTATAGCAGGTTCACAAAAGGGAAATGAAGCTTTTGGTGTTACTGCTGATATGCTTGAGGAAGCAAGACAATTAGTATTAAAACAAGGAACCTCTGTTGGACCGAATGTAATGTATTTTGAAACCGGTCAAGGTTCTGAGTTATCATCTGAAGCTCACCATGATGCAGACCAGGTAACAATGGAAGCAAGATGTTATGGATTTGCTAAGAGATTCCAACCATTCATAGTTAACACAGTAGTTGGGTTTATTGGACCTGAATACTTATATGATAGCAAACAAGTTATTAGGGCAGGTCTTGAGGATCACTTCATGGGAAAATTAACTGGAATATCAATGGGATGCGATGCTTGTTATACGAACCATATGAAAGCAGACCAGAATGATATTGAAAACCTTGCAGTGTTACTTGTAGCAGCAGGTTGTAACTATGTAATGGGAGTTCCTCATGGGGATGATGTAATGCTTAATTATCAATGTACTGGATATCATGAGACTCCTGCGTTAAGAGAACTTCTTGGGTTAAAACCTATTAAAGAGTTTGACATGTGGATGGAGAAGATGGGCATAACCTGTAATGGAAAATTAACTTCTAAAGCTGGGGATGCTTCTATATTTCTTAATAAATAAGAGGGGGGAAAGAGATGTTTTCAGAGAATGATTTAAAGAAATTAGTTGAACAAGTTTTAATAGAGATGACCTCTAAAGAGACTATAGAAACTGAAAAAATTAAAGAGACAGAATGCTGTGAAATCAGCGATGAAATTTTACCTGATCTTCTTGATATAGATATTAAAAAGCAGCTTCTTGTAAATAATCCTAAAGATAAACAGGGATATCTAAAGATGAAGCAACGTACACCAGCAAGAGTAGGTATCGGAAGATGTGGTCCAAGATATAAAACAGAGACAATGTTACGATTTAGAGCAGATCATGCGGCAGCACAGGATGCTGTATTCAATGATGTATCGAAGGAATTCATTGATGAGACTAAGGTTTTTACTGTTAAAACCAAGTGTATAGATAAAGATGAATACTTAACAAGACCTGATCTTGGAAAACAGTTTGAGGAGGATCAGATTCAAATATTTAAAGAAAAGTGTTTGAATAGACCACAAGTTCAGATCTATTTCTCAGATGGATTAAGCTCAACTGCCATAGAGGCAAATGTTAAAGATGTACTTCCTTCCATCATTCAAGGACTTGAGGGCTACGGGATAACGGTGGGGACACCTTTCTTTGTTAAATATGGAAGGGTTGGAGCCATGGATGTTATTTCGGAGGAGCTTGAGGCAGAGGTAACCTGCGTGCTCATCGGGGAGAGACCTGGCCTTGTAACAGCTGAGAGCATGAGTGCTTATATCACTTACAGAGGAACAGTAGGTATGGTTGAAGCAAGAAGAACAGTTGTGTCTAATATTCATAAGGGTGGAACCCCTCCAGTAGAGGCAGGAGCACATATTGCAGATATTATAAAACTTATGCTAGAGAAGAAAGCTAGTGGAACAGATTTAAAATTATAATTTAGGAGGCAGAATTCATGAAAAATGATGCTTTAAAAACAACCATATTAAGTGTAAAGATCATACCAAATGTAAATCCTGATATGGCAAAAGAGCTTAATCTTGATCCAGAGCATAGAAGCATAGGTATGGTGACAACAGATTGTGATGATGTTGGGTATACAGCAATAGATGAGGCTACAAAAAAGGCTGATATTAAGGTTGTTTACGCAAAATCTATGTATGCAGGAGCAGATAATGCCAGCACAAAATTAGCTGGTGAGTTCATAGGAATCTTAGCAGGGCCAACACCAGCAGAAGTTAGAAGTGGACTTAATGCAGTAGTTGATTATATTGAAAGTGGTGCTGCAACTTTCTTTAGCGCGAATGATGATGATAGTATCCCTTACTATGCTCAGTGTATATCTAGAACTGGTTCATATCTATCTGAAACAGCAGGAGTAAAAGAGGGAGAGGCATTAGCTTATCTTATTGCACCTCCAATCGAAGCGTTATATGCTCTAGATGCAGCTATGAAAGCAGCCGCTGTTGAGATGAAAGCATTCTTCGGACCTCCTTCTGAAACAAACTTCGCAGGGGGATTATTAACAGGAAGTCAATCAGCGTGTAAAGCAGCTTGCGATGCATTTGCATTAGCAGTTAAATCTGTAGCAGATAATCCTTCAGATTATTAGAAAAGGTAGTACCCATGATTAGATCAGCAATGGGGTTAGTTGAAACTTACGGATACGTCGGTGCTGTGGAAGCATTGGATGTGGCACTTAAGTCTGCGAATGTGAAGCTATTAGGATGTGAATATGTTAAGGGTGGAATAGTCACTATAAAAATCACTGGGGACGTAGCTGCTGTTAAGGCCTCTGTTGAGGCTGCATCAATAGCTGCTGAAAATATAGGGAATCTTATTACGACACATGTTATCCCAAGGGTTTCAGATGAGGTTTTTGAGATGGTTCAAAATGATTTTAAGATTGAGGAACTAGATCATTATAGTAGTAATGAAATCCTTGGAAATCAAATAAAAGTTTATAATGAAGAAAAAGAACTTTTAAAAGAAGAGTATGGAAATAAGGTGGAAGTTGATAAAGTTCAAGACGAAGAAACATTAGTTAAGACAGAGAAAATTGAAATAACTAGGGAGGAACTCCTTAAGATGAAGGTAACTGATATTAGGACTCTTGCAAGAAAACTTGGAGTAAAATCAATGACAAAGAAAGAGATTAAATTTGGTAAGAAGGAAGAGCTTATGAAGGCAATCCTCAATCATAAAGAAGGGGGGGACGAATAATGGAGATATTTGATAGGGATCTACAATCCATACAGGAAATAAGATGTCTCATACTTAAGGCTAAAGAAGCTCAGAAAAAATTGAAAGAGATGAGTCAGGAAGAGATAGATAAGATAGTGAAAGCTATGGCTGAGGCTTCGGCACAACATGGGGAGAGATTAGCAAAATTAGCATGGGAAGAGACTGGCTTTGGGTTATGGCAGGATAAGATTTTAAAGAATATGTTCGCCAGTAAAAATGTGTATGAACATATAAAAGATATGAAGACTGTTGGAATAATTAATGAGGATAAGAAAAATAGAATTATTGATGTGGCTACCCCGGTAGGAGTCATAGCAGCACTTATACCTTCAACCAATCCCACATCAACTACGATTTTCAAAGCTTTAGTTTCAATAAAAGCAGGGAATGCTGTTGTGTTCTCACCTCATCCTAATGCAAAAAAATGCATCATTGAGACTGCAAAGGTACTTATACATGCAGCATCAATAGCAGGAGCACCAGAGGGATTAATAGGGTATTCAACAACACCTACCCTTGAAGGAACAAAGGAGCTCATGTGTCATGAGGATGTATCATTGATATTAGCAACTGGTGGGGAGGCGATGGTGAAGGCTGCTTATAGCTCAGGAACACCAGCAATCGGAGTTGGACCAGGAAATGGACCTGCTTTTATTGAGAAGAGTGCAGATATCCCACTTGCAGTAAAGAGGATTTTAGATAGTAAGACATTCGATAATGGGGTAATATGTGCATCCGAACAGTCTATAGTTGTTGAGGCAAGTATTAGAGAACAGGTAATTGAGGAACTTAAGAAGCAAGGAGCATATTTCTTAAGTAAAGAGGAATCAGATAGGCTATCAAAGTTCATCTTAAGAGCAAATGGGACAATGAATCCTATGATTGTTGGAAAGAGTGTGAATAAGATTGCAGAGATGGCAAAACTTGATATTCCTAAGGGTACTAGAGTTTTAATATCTGAACAATGTACTGTTTGTAAAGATAACCCATATTCAAGAGAAAAATTAGCACCAATTTTAGCATTTTATTGTGAAGATGACTGGAAGAAAGGGTGTGAAAGATGTATCGAACTACTCAAAAATGAAGGGATAGGCCATACATTAATAATTCATTCTCAAAATGAGGATATAATAAAAGAATTTGCTTTAAAGAAACCAGTATCAAGAATTTTGGTTAACACACCAGGCGCTTTAGGAGGAATTGGCGCATCAACAAATTTGGTTCCATCACTAACACTTGGTTGTGGGGCGGTTGGAGGAAGTGCAACTTCAGATAATGTAGGTCCTATGAATCTTATAAATATAAGAAGGATGGCTTATGGTACTAGGGAGATTGAAGATCTGAAGAATGATGATTCAAATCAAAAGAAGCTGGATATTCCAGAGGAGCTCATGGAGTTGGTTATAAAGAGAGTGATAGAAAAATTAAAATAATAGGAGGAATATATAATGTCAAATACAAATGCTTTAGGAATGATCGAAACAAAAGGTTTAGTTGGTGCTGTAGAGGCGGCAGATGCTATGGTTAAGGCTGCGAATGTAACATTGATAGGAAAGGTTCAAGTTGGTGGTGGATTAGTAACAGTAATGGTAAGAGGAGATGTTGGAGCAGTTAAAGCTGCTACAGATGCTGGTGCTGCAGCGGCTGAGAGAGTTGGGGAGTTGCTTTCAGTTCATGTAATCCCAAGACCACATAGCGAAGTTGAATTCATCCTTCCAAAGTTAGAAGGTTAATATAGTACCCGGACTGCATGATGTCCGGGACATATACATTCAATAAAGGGTGTGAAGACATGAGTGTATTAACAGAATCTAAACTTAGAATGGAACTGAAAAAGAAAGATATCAAGGAGTTTAAGATAAATAAGAGCGATATAGTTACCCCATCTGCAAAGGCATATCTAAGTGAGAAGAATATAAGGTTAATCATAGTGGATGAAGAAATCCAAGAAGGAAATGAACCCAAAAACACCACAAAAATCAATAACGTAGATAAGGGAATAATCCCTAAATATGAGTTGGTTGAAGGAGGATTTTTTCAAAATAAGCCTGAATTCATGACACAGCTCTATGGAAACAAACTAGTTTATAAGGATCATCCAACCATAGTTTTGAGGGGAAAACTAGATAGCTTCCAAGCTAAAATATTGGAGGCTCAGATTTTAGCTCATAAGAATAAAAAAACTTCTTTAGTTGAGGATCTTGAAGGAGTGCTTGCCTTGGTGAGAGGGATATTAAAATCCGAGGTGATTGGTGAAGAATTAAAAGAATTCACCCTACTCAAAATGAAGGAAGATGAAATAAGAGAGATGTCACACCATCCCGAAAAATATTTTAACAAGGGGCATATGTTCCCAAACTACGAAATGGGTGAGATTGTGTTGGCGTTGAACAGTTTAAGAACCGGAATAAGAGAGGTTGAGATATATGCACTTAAAGCCTTTAAGGATAGAGACGGAGAGGTAAAGAGAAAAGATATCATGAGGTATCTGAACAGGTTGAGTAGCTGCTTCTACGTTATGATGCTCAAGTTTAATGCTGGACAGTACTAAGGTCGAGGTGATATGTGATGGATAATATAAATTCAAAAGTTGATTATATAGTGGATGAGGTTATAAAAAGGATCACTAAGAATATGACAATCCCTGTTGAAATATCAGGAAGGCATGTACATCTTTCAAAAGAGAGTGTGGATATCCTCTTTGGTGAAGGATATGAATTGACTTCTAAAAGGGAACTATCTCAACCTGGACAATATCTCTGCCATGAGAAGGTGACGCTAATAGGACCAAATGGGTCATTTCATAATGTAGCTGTACTTGGACCTACAAGGTCAAGAACACAGGTTGAAATATCAAAAACTGATTCTCGCTTATTAGGGGTAAAAGCTCCAGTTAGAGAATCAGGGGATATTAAGGAAAGTGCATCAATAGTAATTTCAGGTGAGAAAGGAGTATTGATGATTCAAGAAGGAGTCATTGTTGCAAAGAGACATCTCCATATTACACCTGAGGATGCAAAGAGATTCCAGGTTAAAGATAAGGAACTCATCGGGGTTGAGATAATAAGTGACAGGTCAATGATCTTAAAGAACGTGGTTGTCAGGGTAAATGAGAACTACAAGACAAGAATTCACATGGATTATGATGAGGGGAATGCCTGCTCATACGAGAAAGGAACCGTAGCAAAAATTATAAAGTATGAAGGGAACAAGTTATGAGTAACTTAGATAGAGCAGATAGCTTAATCAAAGCAGTTGAAAGGACTATTAAAGAACCAGTAACAGTTAGTAATAGTGCTGAGTTTCTTGTAGGAGTTGATTTGGGTACTGCATATACTGTAATTGTTGTACTTGATAAGGATAAAAATCCAATAGCCTGTGAAATGGAATTTGCACAAGTAATAAGAGATGGGTTAGTTGTTGATTACATGGGCGCTTTAAACATTGTTAAAAGACTAAAACAAAAAATTGAAGGGAAATTAGGGATTGAACTGACTAAAGCAGCGATAGCTGTACCTCCAGGAACCGGAGAGAGAGATACTCAAACTCATATATATGTAGTTGAGGGAGCGGGTATGGAGGTTACAGAGGTGTTAGATGAACCGACTGCTGCTAATGCAGTTTTAAAAGTGAAAAATGGAGTAATAGTAGATGTAGGTGGTGGAACAACTGGGCTTTCTATATTTGAGAATGGAAAAGTTATTTACTCTGCTGATGAACCTACAGGAGGAACACAGCTTTCACTTGTAATTGCTGGAGGTTGCAGAATAAGTTTTGAAGAAGCTGAGAGAAGAAAAAAGCAAAAAGAAAATCAGAAGGAAATCTTTACTATGGTAACACCTGTAATCCAAAAGATAGCTGCTATTATTAAAAAGCATATAAAGGATTTTAACATAAACAAAATATATCTTGTTGGAGGTACATGTTGTTTAGCAGGCATAGAAAAGGTTATTAAAAAGGAAACAGGAATTGAAACTGTTAAACCATCAAATCCGTTTTTGGTGACTCCCTTGGGAATTGCAATGAATTGCTCTATGGGCGAGGAGGTGAAGTTGAATGGATATGGAGAAGTTAGTTAATGACATTACTGAAGAAGTAATGATAAGAGTTAAAGAACTTCCAAATCAGGTAAATATAGATTTACAGAGAATCTTAGTGGCAGCTTCTAATGAAAGTGAAATGTATAAATCAATTTTAAATAAATTAGATACATTTCCAAGGGAAATAGATTCTTTAGAGAATTTGAATCAAGATTTGGATTGCTATGAAGATATTATTTTATGTGGATTAGACAATAGAGAACTAGCTAATCTTGCATTAGGAGTAGAATGTGGTCAAAAGGAGCATATAGCTATTAAGGGAATTTTAAAGGGAAAGAGAATTTTTTTAATAGAAGAAGGAATTGAGTATAGACAATATCAAAATACAGCAAATAAAGTATTCTTTTCAATGTATATGGAATATGAAAGAAAGCTTATTAGTTATGGCATAACTTTAGTAAAAAAAGAAAATATTTTAAAAGTTTTAAATAATAAAAATGATTGTTCTGCGTTGCAATGTGGTTGTGTACTGGAATTACAGAATGAATTAAAGGATTTAGAAGAAGGAACTAGTATATTTGACTTTACTGATAAAAAACTAGTTTCGGAAGCTGACTTAAAGAAAATGTTTAAAAGTGGAATTGAATCAATCAAAATACGGAAAAGAACAGTAGTGACACCACTTGCTAAAGATTTTATTAGAACAAATCACATGAATGTTAGTAGAATAGAATAACCATTTAGAAAGGATGAGGCTATGATTATAGGTAACGTTATAGGGAATGTATGGGCTACAAGGAAGGATGAAAAATTAAATGGATTAAAGTTCCTTGTTGTGAAGCCTTTAAATTATAATGGCAATAAAGAAGCGCCTGTATTTGTAGCTGTGGACAGTGTTGGTGCAGGCATTGGAGAAACAGTTCTTGTAGTTAAAGGAAGTTCAGCAAGAGTGACTCTTTCAGATGAAGCTATGCCGGTTGATGCTACAATAGTAGGAATAATTGATACAGTTGATATTGATGAAAGTGTAATATAAGAGTTGACTGAATAATTGATTGAAGAGTTTAAATAAATTTTCAAGAAGGGAGAGAATTATGGGTATTAATGAAATTATTATTTATATAATGGTTATTTTTATGGCACTTGGCGCAATAGACAAGATTATTGGAAACAAATTTGGTTTAGGAGAGCAATTCGAAGAAGGAATCATGGCAATGGGAGCTCTTGCAATTGCAATGGTTGGGGTTGTATCATTAGCTCCAGTACTAGCTAATATTTTAAAACCTGTTATTGTTCCTTTATACACAGCCTTAGGTGCAGACCCTTCAATGTTTGCAACAACTTTATTAGCAAATGATATGGGAGGGTATCCTCTGGCAATGGAAATGGCTCAAACTCCAGAAGCAGGAAAATTCGCAGGATTAATATTGGGGTCTATGATGGGACCTACAATAGTATTTACAATTCCAGTTGCTCTTGGAATCATCAAAAAAGAAGATCATCAATTTTTAGCAAAAGGAATTCTTGCAGGTATGATTACTATTCCTATTGGATGTTTTATTGGTGGATTAGTAGCAGGATTTTCAGTATCAATGATTCTTAGTAATCTTGTTCCTATAATTATATTTGCAGCACTTATTGCATTAGGATTATGGAAAATACCTGGAAAGATGATTAAAGGTTTTACTATCTTTGGAAAAGGGGTTACAGCAGTAATTGCAATTGGATTGGCAGCGATAATTATTGAAACTTTAACTGGATTTGTTGTAATTCCAGGTATGGCACCTATATCAGATGGTATACAAATAGTTGGATCGATAGCTATAGTTCTTGCTGGTGCTTATCCATTAGTTTTCGTTATAACTAAAGTATTTAAAAAACCTTTAATGAAGGTCGGTGGATTATTAGGAATGGGTGAAGTTGCAGCAGCTGGTATGATAGCAACATTAGCTAATAATATCCCAATGTTTGGTATGATGAAGGATATGGATGATAGAGGGAAAATTTTAAATGTAGCATTTGCAGTAAGTGCAGCGTTTGTTTTTGGAGATCACTTAGGTTTTACAGCTGGAGTTGATAAAGAAATGATTAGTGCAATGATTGCTGGAAAGCTTATAGCTGGTATCACTGCAGTTGCAGTAGCGTGTTTAATTGCTCCAAAAGCTTCAGTTTCGAAAAAAAGTGGTAAAAAAGTTGAAGCATAAGAAAAATCAAGAGGTGTTTAGACTATGAAAGAGATTGATACAAAATTACTAGAAGATATGATTAGAAAGGTTATATCTGAAAAGTTTGCGGAGAATAGTATTAAGGAAAACGCACCTAAATTTGAAAAGCATATAGATTCTAGTGGAATATTATCTATAAAAACTAGTACTGTTATACCCGAAAAATTTGATACAGGTGTAGAAGGAGATAAGGTTTATCTAAAAGATGTAGTTTCTATTGCAGAAAGTCCAAGACTTGGATGTGGAATTATGGAAATGGAAGAGACTGCTTTTGAATGGACATTAAAGTATGATGAAATTGATTACGTTATAGAAGGAACTTTAGAAATTTTAATTGATGGAAGAAAAGTAGTTGGAAACAAGGGAGACATAATTTTTATTCCTAAAAATTCTTCTATACAATTCTCAGTTCCTAAGAGTGCTAAGTTTATGTATGTGACATATCCAGCCGATTGGGCAGATCAAGTTTAAAATAAATGAATATAAAATTGGAACAGTAAAATCAAAAAACTCTATAATACTGAAGTGTTATAGGGTTTTTATATTAGATATTTATTAAGTAGTTACCCTTATTATTGTGATATACTAACATTATAAGAAAAAAATTAGTGGGGGGTACTATAGATGAAGAGGATAGTAGTTTTAGCAATTCTAGTGATTTTTTTGACTATGGTAGTAGGATGCAATTCTCAGAAAAAAGCACTTAATAATAGTAGCAATGCTTCAACAGAAAATAACAAGAAAAGTAATGAAAATATAAATAATCAGTTAAAAGAAGATTCAGAAATGGAACAAGAATCTAAAGAAACAATCGCTATTTATAAAGATGTTTCAACAGTTGAAGCGAAGGAGTTGATACAAAACACTGAGGATTTAGTTATCTTAGATGTTAGAACAGAAGAAGAATATAATGAAGGTCATTTAAAAAATGCAATAAATATATCCCATGAATTAGTTGAAAAAAGACTATCTGAAATTGAACAGTATAAGAATATACCTATTCTAATATACTGTCGAACTGGTAGAAGAAGTGGAATTGTACTAGATATCTTAAAGAAAAATAATTTCAACATAGTGTATCATATGCATGAAGGAATTTCTCAATGGACATATGAAGTAGAGAAGTAATGAATATTACTGAAAAAGGTTAAACAAAAAGCTATCAAAGTGACGGTTATAAATCACTTTGATAGCTCTTCTTATTAATAGAACTAATTCTTATTTTATAATATTAATATTAAATTTTGAATGCTTGTACTAGTTCTCTTAAGCTTTCTGCCATTTGGCCTAATTCTTCTGCAGTTGCAGAATTCTCTTCTGAGGTAGCAGTTTGTTCTTCAGCAGATGCATTCATTTCAACTGCATTGCTTGTAAAGTTTTCAATCTTTTCTGCTACATACTTAATTGAACTGTTGGCCTCATCACCTTTTTTCTCAATTTCTTTCATCCCAGAAGAAACTACATCAATTTGATTAATTGTATCTTTTATGGATTTTAATATTTTGTTGAAGATATCTCCTGTTTCTATAACAATTGATTGTCCTGAAATTACCTCTTCGTTTGTATGTTCCATTGAATCTACAACTAATTTAGTTTTATTCTGCATAGTGTTTATTAATAAACTAATTTCTTTTGTGGCAACTTGTGAATGTTCTGCTAACTTTCTTACTTCCTCAGCAACAACAGTAAAACCTTTTCCTTTTTCACCAGCGCTTGCGGCTTCAATGGCTGCATTTAAAGCTAGTAAATTAGTTTGTTTTGAAATACCTGATATGACTTCTAGTATCTCTCCAATTTTTTGTGACATCTCATTAAGTTCAATGATTACTTTATTAGTATCACTAGTCGTAGTAGTTATTACATCCATTTGATTTACAGCTTTATAAAGAGCACTTTTTCCGATAGTAGCTTTTTGAGAAATATCATTTGATAAATGTGTCATTTTTTCAGAACCACTTTTCACATCCTCAACTACACTCATTAGTAATGATATAGAATTGTTTGTATTATGTATATGGATATTTTGTTGTTCTGCTCCCTCTGCTACACTTTCAACTATTACTGATAATTCCTCTGAAATTTTAGCATTTTCCTCTGAAGAAATTGATAGATTATTACTAGCAGTTGAAACATCATCCACTGTAGATTTAACATCTCCAATTAAATGTCTTAAGTGTTCTTGCATATCTTTTATTGCTGAAGTTAATTCTCCAGTTTCATCCTTAGAACGAATATTAATTTCTTCGGTTAAATCTCCTAAAGCAATTCTTTGAGCTATTTTCACCATTTTTTTTATTGGTTTAGTTATTAGTTTTGATATCACTACAGATAATATTATTGATATGAAAACGATAGCAATAATTAATATTAATGTTTCACTTGAAATTTTATCTAATTCATTATAAATAGTATCTTTAATAATCACAGATATATCTGCATATAGCGGTTCAAGTTGGTGTATTACGCTTCTGTATTCACCAATAAGGCCATCTGTATTTTTAAGACCAATTTTCTCATCAATTGAAACATGATTATCAAATTTGGTTTTATATTCATCTACTAATTTATTTAGGTTATCTTTAGTAATATCATCACACGCTAAATCAACTAAAATATTCTTGAAATTTAGAACTTCATTAGATAATTGATTAACGTATTTTAATTCTTTCCTAATAAAATAATCTTTTTCATTTCTTCTTAGCTGATGCATGGATAGTTGTAAGTTATCACTATTTTCTAGATTGTTTAAAGTATTTTCGATTTTATGCACAGCATCTCTTAATTCACCTGAAATTCCATATTCTTCATATCCTTTTTCTCTAGTTGCGTATACAACCTGTAAGAAAATATCATGATAATCTTTAATTAAATCATTCATCGTGTTCAAATTTTTTACAGCTTCTTTTTGATTTCTTATTACCTTATCGTCTTTTATATATTTAATTTCGCTTAATACATAGTTATAATTATCTTCGAACTTTTTTATGTAATCGCTTTCACCAGTTTCAAAAAATTCAGTGTTATTAGGTTCTATTAAAAGAAAATCTTTCTCATTTTTTCTCATTTCCTGCATATATGTAAGTATTCTTTCGTTGCTAACAACTAAAGGGATTTTTTTATCAACAACATCCTTTAATGTATTAAATAATAGCCCTCCCAATATACCAATAAAAACAATAACAATAAAAAAACCTGAAAGTATTTTTTTACCTATTTTTAAATCTTTTAATTTTAACATAAAGTCTCCTCCGTATCATCATAAGTATAAAATAAATAAAAGCTTACAATCATCCATTATACTACATTTTTCGATACTTTTCTAAAAGAAAACTAAAATATTACAGTTTCTTTACATTTGTTCTACTTATGTTTTTAATATACTTATTAAGAAGTATAGTTTAATATAGGGAAAAACTATATATAACAAAGTATCTATAGTTTTTTTCTATTTCAAAAACATTTCATAATACTTTATAATTAATTGAAATGGTAAACAAAACAGTTGGAATATTTAATGGGGGTAGTAAAGAATAATTTTCTTTTCTATCTCTTTTTTATTTGTTAATTAGGAAAATTCTACAAGAAATAAGTATAGGTAAAAATAAATTTAAGTATTTAAATAAATAAGCAAGGTGGTAGGGGCATGAATTTTAACTACGGATTATTTCAATCATATTTTAAGCACTATAAAGGAGAAGAAAATAACTTAGAAATGAATTCTGAACTAAGCCTATCTTTAGTAAAGGGTGAAAGATTTGCATTTCAGCTCATGATAAAATCATCAGAAGAATTCACATGTAGAATAGGAAAATGTAATGATATAAGCTGGAAGGGATTAATTAATAGTATTAGACTAAGTGTTGATACAGAACAGAAGTTGGATAATGATATCCAATTGAGTTTTTTAGGGTATGTAAAAGATGATGAGGAGAATATTATAAGTGACCCAATATTAAGAGAAAAAACAAAGATTGTTAACAAGGAAGAGTATCAAGCGATCTGGGTTGAAGGACAGATTCCCAAAAACTTTTGTGATGAAGAATTACAAATTAAAATTCATGTATATTATAGTAAAGGATACAATAAAGAAGAAAAAAACTCTACAATTAATGTGAATATTAAAGTTAAGGATTTTGTATTATTAAATCCAAGTGAAGGTGAGCTTTACTTGGACCTTTGGCAGCATTTAAGTAATTGGGCAAGAGCTTATAATGTAGAATATTTTTCAGAGGAACATTGGATAATTATTCGTAACTATATGAAAGAATTAGCTTCTATGGGGCAAAGAGTTATTACTGTTGTTGCTTCAGATTATTCATGGGCTGGTCAGGGATGTTATAAAGAATTTGAAAATCCTTCAAACCTTTTTGAAATGAATATAATTAATGTTATTAAGGATGAAAATGATAAAATAAAGTGTGACTTTACAAATGTAGATAAGTATATAAAAATGTGTTTTGACCTTGGAATAGATATGGAAATAGACATTTTTGGTATTGTAGGGAATTGGGATTGTAAAGTATTTGGAAATCCCATTAAGGATTATAAAGATCCTATTAGAATATGTTATTTTAATGAAAAAGAACAAAATTACTCTTATTTTGATTCAAAAGCTGAATTAAGTGAATATCTAAGCCTGGTTTTCAAGCATTTCAAAGATATGGGATGGTGGGACAAAGTAAGAATAATGAGTGATGAACCAAATAACATTAAGCTTTTTAAAGAATGCTTTGATTTTATATGTTCATGTGCTGATGGAGAAAAAGTTAAATTTAAAAGCGCAATTCATCACCAAGAATTCTATGAGAGTTTTAGTTCAAACATTGAGGATATTTCCCTTAATACTTGTGAATTGATAAAAAACATTGATGAAATAGAGAACATAGCTCACAAGATTTCAAAGAGGGGAGGTACAGTTACGTGGTATAATTGCTGTTTTCCCCAAAAATTAAATACTTTTATAAAGTCACCTTTAATTGAAAGCAGATTAATACCTTGGTTTACATATTATGTAGGATTTCATGGTTTTTTAAGATGGGCATATGCAATATGGCCAGAAAAACCATATGAGCAAATAAGTTACAAACATCCGTGGTGGACAGCAGGAGATATGTTTTTTATATATCCTGGAAAAGATATGAAACCAGTTAGAAGTATACGATGGGAAAATTTAAGGTTTGGCATACAGGATTATAATCTATTTAAACAATTAAATGAACTAGGTTTAGAAAGACAAAGTATTATAGAGAAAATTGAATCATTATTTGACGTAAAGGAAAATATGAAATATATTGGTGATAGACAAGTTCAAATGAATTATTCAACTGATGGAAATGATTATTTGAAAACTAGACAACAAATGTTAAAGGAATGGAGAGTATAAAATGGAAGGACCAAGAAGCGCTAGAATTGATGAATTTAATCAGGTAATAGACCTTATAAATAATGTTTTTAGAATAACTAGAAATCAAAAACCAACAATGCAATATGAGTTTCCGTATTTATTAAATGAGAAAAATATTAATAATATGATTGTAATTAAAGAAGATAATAAGATAGTTGCAGACGTGAATTATTTGAAACAAAATATTGTAGTGCAAGGTGCTAATATTATAGCAGCAAGTATTGGAGCAGTTTGTACTAATAGTGAGTATAGAGGGCGAAGATATTCTAGCAAAATATTAGATAAAGTTGAAGAACAAATGAAGAGTGAAGGAATAGATGTGGTTTTAATATCTGGAACAAGAGATTTATATAGAAGAAGAATGTGCTCAATGGTGAAAAGTCATTATAAATATGAAATTACTCCTAATAATGAACATATTGATTTTGAAATTAAGGAATATGAAGAAGAACATCTAAATAAAATGATTCAATTGTATAACTTAAATTCCACAAGATATTTAAGAACTTATGAGGAATTTAAGGAATTACTTGATTCGGCAACTATTCCTTGGGGAACCTTTTCTTATAAAAAATATGTAATTACAAAGCAAGATGAGGTTATTGGATATTTGATAATAAGAGTGATAGATGATGATAAGAAATATGGACAAGTTATTGAAGCATATGGAGATTCAAATACTATTTATATGGCACTAAGAAAATTAGCTTATGATTTGCAATTGGAAAATGTTTGTCACTATGTGCACATTAAAGAATATAATAATCAATTTGATAAATATGATAAACGTGAGCTTGATTGTCAACAAGGTACATTAAAAATAATAAATTTTGAGAAGTTTATGAAGGATTTAAATACATATTTTATTCAGTATGTGAGAAAGGATATTTTAGATAAAACAATGTTTACTAAAGAAGGTGAAGGCTATTTAATTCAATTTGAAGATGAGAAAGTAATCATTGATAATGTTGAAAGTTTAAATAAATTAATATTTCAAGGAAACACAGAAAAAATAAAATATATAAATGAGTGTTCGAATATAAAAAAATTCATAGAAACTGTTTTCCCAATACCATTTGTATGGTCAGCAAATCTGAATTATCAATAAAAAGAGGTATTTAAAAATGAAGCGAATATTAAATGAAATTGCTATGTGTATCGTAGAAATGGATGAAATTAGAATAGAAGAGTGCGTTAAAGAAGCTATAGAAGAAAATATTCCTGTTGAAGATATATATATGAATGGTTTAAATGAGGGAATGAAGAGAGTAGTTCAATTATATGAAGAAGGAAAATATTATGTACCAGAGACTATTGTATGTGCAGATACTTTATACAAGGGAATAAATGTTTTAAAACAATCAACAACAGTTGAAATTAAGAAAAAAGGAAAAGTATTAATCGCTGTTGTAAAAGGCGATACTCATGATATTGGTAAAAACATAGTAGCGATAATGCTAGAAGCAGCAGGATATGAAGTAATTGATTTAGGATATAACGTAGAATTAGATTTTATTATTGAAAAAGCCATTGAAGAAAAAGTAGATATCATTGCCTTATCATCAATGATGACAACAACTATGAAGGGTATGAAGCCCCTTATTAAAAAAATAAAAAACAGGAAATTAGAGAAAAGACCATTGGTAATTATTGGTGGAGCGCCGGTATCTAAGAGGTATGCAGATGAAATAAATGCTGATGGATACTCTGAAAATGCACCAGAAGCAGTAAGTTTAGTAAACAAACTGCTAAGTGAGGTGATGTAAATGAGATTTGTAGATTATATAAATAGTGAAGAAAGAGGTTTTTTTCTGCCGGATATGGGCACTAATGGCTTGTTTTTAACTGGATATAGTGCATATGAAGTTTACACTAATCCTCAAAAGCAAGTTGAAGTTGCAAAGAAAATGAATGAAATTTTTGAATCTGATTTTATTTATGGACTATGTGATGGGGTTATTTGTAGTGAAGCATTAGGATTGGATATTTTAAAACCTGATTATGATTTTCCAAGTGTTTTAAAACATCCTGTAAAAAATAGAGAAATTCTAAGAAGTATGAAGGTACCAGATCCTTATAAGAATGAGAGAATGTCAACTAATTTAGAGTCCTTAAGATTGATTAAGGAAAATATTGATAAGCATTTATATGTTTCCATACAAGGTCCTTTTACATTAGCAGTCCAATTAGCAGGAGCTACTGATTTGTTAAGAAATATAATTAAAGATCCAGAGTTTGTTGAGGAATTGGTTGAGTTTACAACGGAAGTTGTATTGAGATATGTTAAAGCATTAAATGAAGTTGGAGCACAATACATATCTATTGCTGAACCATCAGCTGTAATGCTAAATGGTGAGAGATTTGATAGATTTGTTAAGAATTATATTAATAAAATTTATGATGAATTAACATGTTGGAAAGGTCTTCATATTTGTGGAGATACAAGAAAAATTTTAGATAATATGTTGAGTTGTCATATTGATGCTATAAGTTTAGACCAGATATTAGACTATAATGAAATTGCACCGATGATACCTGAAGATATAGTTCTTATTGGTAATATAGATCCAATTGAAGTTTTAGGATATATGAACAAAGAGCAGGTGGCAGAAGCATCATTGAAGCTTGTATCTGATATGAGAAAATATTCGAATTATCTTTGTGCGTTTGGATGTAATTGTTTAAATGATACACCAATAGAAAATTTGCAAACTGCAATGAGGATAGGAAGAATGAGTTATGAAGAACTTGATAATAGATAGTAAGCAGATTTTAAGATTTTTAGGATATGGAGAAAGAGAACCACATGAAAAAATTATTAAAATGGTTCAAGAAGAGATTGACAAGAGCGATACTTATTGGGAGTCACAATTTTATAGTAAAATAATTAAAGTTATAAGTGTAGACGGAAAAAAGATTATCTTAGAAAATCAAATAATTCTTGAGGATGATTTCCTATTTAATCAATTAAAAGAGTGTACTGCTGTTGGAGTAAATATAGTTACATTAGGAAATAAAATTGGAAAAGTAATTAAAGAATACATGGTAAAACGTGAAGTAATGAGATCTTTAATTTGCGATAAAATTGCTGTTGTTGCATTAGATTGTATTGTAGACGAAAAGAGAAGAGAATTACTAGAAGAACTTAGAAAAGATAATTTGAATATTACCTGTGAAGTATTTCCAGGTGAAAGTGCTTGGGATGTTGAGAACTTAAAAACATTATTTTCAGTCTTTAACAAGGAAGAGATTAATGTAAGTTTAAATGAATATTGTATGATGGAACCAATAAAATCAACTGCATTTATTTGGGGAATTGGAAGAGGAAAAGCAATGGATTGTGGTCATAGATGCAGTAGATGTAGCAATCCATGTTCATTTAGAGAAGGAAGCTGGTAAGAGGCTTCTGCTTGTCTTGAAAAATTTTTGCCGATGGAATATAATCAATGTAGAAATATTTAAGTGTTTATTTAATTATTACCATACATTTGTAATAAAATGTTGAAGGGAGAATAAAATGTTTGATTCGAACTATAGGACTACAAATAAAACAGCTTGGCAAGGAAGAATTGATAGCGAAACAGATTTTGATACTTTTAGGTGGCATCAATGGGTTGAAAATATTGATTTAAATAAAGATGATTTAGAGCCCTTTACTGGTAAACTAGGATTCGCATTTATAGGTTTTTGTTGTGATGAAGGTGTTAAGCGTAATAAAGGTAGAACGGGCGCTGCAAGAGGTCCAAGAAGTATTAGAAAGGAATTAGCTAATCTACCTTGCCGTTTTACTCAAGATGTTAAGCTCTTTGATGCAGGAAATATATTTTGTGAAAATATAACTTTAGAAGAAAGTCAAGAATTGCTTTCACGTGCAATAGATAAGATCATAAGTTTAAATCTTTTCCCAATAGTTTTAGGTGGTGGTCATGAAGTAGCTTTTGGACACTATAATGGTATATTAAAACATTTCTCTAAAAATAATACTAAACCTAATATTGGTATAATAAACTTTGATGCTCATTTTGATCTTAGGCCTTATCCAAATGGTGGTACATCTGGAACAATGTTTAGACAAATTGCAGATATTTGTAATGAAGAAAATCTAAATTATTCATATTTTGCCCTTGGAATTCAAAAGCACCGTAACACTGTTAATTTATTTAAAACTGCAAATGAACTTGGTGCAAAGTATATTGTAGCAAAAGATATTGTAGATAGTGATATCTGGGGATTATTGGAGAAGTTAGATGATTTCATAAAACTTCAAGATCATATTTATGTAACAATATGTACAGATGTATTTTCTTCAGCATATGCACCAGGTGTAAGTGCGACGCAACCTTTAGGGTTAGAGCCAGAAAGAGTATTAAAATTTCTTAAATATATATTAAAATCTAATAAAGTAATAAGTTTTGATATTGCTGAAGTTTCACCAAGGTTCGATCAGGATAATACTACATCCAATTTAGCTTCAGTATTGATTTTCACTGTAATTGAAACTCTTTGCAAAATCCATAACTTAGCGTTATTAGATTAAATAGTTTGATACTTACTTAATGATTTATTAAAAATGTAAAAGAATATGATGATTTGCGTTTACATATGAATGTGTGATTTAAAATCAAAAGAAGCTTGTATTGGAATTAATTACTTCCTTTACAAGCTTTTAATAATTTACAGGCTTGATTTAGAACAGTTTAGAGGAAGTTATCAAAAAAACAAATTTTGATTCCTACAAGGAGGATGATTATATGTTATACTAAAGGTGACAAAATATCTTAAGAGGTGTTTTAATGAAATTATCAACAAAAGTAAAAAAAATCACTACTCTAACTTCAGTGGTGTACATCCTTTTAGTTATAATTATATTAGGAAGTTTTATTTTTCATATGTCATATATAAAATTTAACGAAGAGGCTGAACTTCTTAGAGAAGCGTATTATAATGAACAAAAAGAAGTGATGAAAAATCAAGTATATGGAGTATATGAGTATATTGAGTATCATAAGTCTAAAACTGAAGAAAAATTAAAAAAAGAAATTAAAGGTAGAGTTTATGCAGGAATAACCATTGTGGAAAGTATCTATGAAAACAATAAGGATAAAACAGAAGTAGAAATTGAAAAATTGATTAAAGATGCATTAAGAAATGTTAGATTTAATAATGGTAGTGGGTACTATTTTGCAAATAGATTAGACGGTACGAGTATCCTAAATTCAATTAGTCCTAATACGGAAGGGCATAATTTACTAAAATTTAAAAATAGTGATGGTGTCTATGTTGTGAAGGATATAATCGAATTTGTAAAAAATAATGAAGAAGGTTTTTATGAATACTCATGGACTAAGCCGTATTTAACAGGGAATAAATATAGAAAAATTTCTTTTGTTAAATATTTTGAACCTCTAGACATGTATATTGGAACAGGTCTTTATATTGATGATGTAGAAGAAAAGGTTAAAAATGAAGTGTTAGATAGAATCTCTCAGATAAGATATAGAAATGATGGATATATATTTGTAACGACTTATGAGGGGACAGCTTTGGTATTTGCACAAGAAGAACTTATAGGTAAGGATGTTAGCAATATCAAAGATATCAATGGTGTTGAAATACACAATGAAGAGAAAAAAGTAATAAATACTTCTGGTGAGGGATTTGTTGAATATGTTTGGCCAAAACCTAATAAAGAAGGGGTTTATCCTAAAATCACTTTTGTAAAAGGAATTGATGATTGGAAATGGATTTTAGGTACAGGGAAATATACTGATGAAATAGAAGAGACTATTGAAATGAAGAAATTACATTTAATGAAAGAAATTAAGTATGCTATATTTAAAATTACAGCAATTGTTATATTAATTGGAGTGATTGTTACAGTTTGTCAATTATATTTACTAAAATGGACACAACATGCTATGAAAGAGGAAGAAAAAATATATGAAATTTTAACGAATCTTTCGGAAGATGGAATATTTATTCTAGAACCAAATGGTAAAATTCTTGAATCTAATGATAAGGGTTTATTATTGATTTCCTGTTCAAAATTAGAAGTATTTAAGTTGAATTTTAATAGTTTAATAATTGATCCGTTATTTAAAAATAGAATTATTGAAATCAGTAAGGAAACCTATTTGAAAGATAAAAACAACAAAATTATGCCTGTAGAGCTTCACGTAAAAAGTATAGAAATAAATAGAAAAAGAAGATTTATTGCATATGTAAGAGATTTAACTGAAAGAAAGCTTTATGAAGATACATTAAAACATAATGCTATAACAGATGAACTTACAAGTGTATATAACAGAAGATTTATAATTACTCAATTAAAATCTGAAATTAAAATTGTAGAACAAATGGGAAATTCAACTTCCATAGTACTATTAGATATAGACAAGTTTAAAATCCTAAATGATACTTATGGTCATATCTTTGGTGATAAAGTATTAAAGGGATTATGTAAAATGTTTAAAGATAATTTAAGAAGCACAGATTTTATTGGTAGATACGGAGGGGAAGAATTTATAATTATTCTTCCTGATACAGAGAAAATTTTAGCTTTAAAAATAATAGAACGTATAAAAGAATACTTTAGTAATATAAAATGGATGGAAGATGAAAATCTTAGTATAACTTTTAGTGCTGGTATAGTGGAAATTGATAGTAGTACTATTAGTAAAAATGTAACGGATTGTATAGAAGAAGTAGACAAGTTACTATATAAGGCGAAGGAAAATGGTAGAAATAGAATAGAGATTAATTAAAGTACGGCTTGCCGTACTTTTTTTGTTTTTAAAATTTGATGAATATATATGCAAGGAAAAATGAAATAAAATGCATAAAAATGCATATTTATTTAAGCTTTTAAAATAAGTTTAAATAAATTTAAAAGTGTCAATATAGGGTAAAACGAGGTGTAGACGCGGCTTGAGTGACCAATATGTTTCTTTGAATTAATTTCCAATAAAAAAACACTTGCATAAATATGCGTATATTGTGTATAATCATTTACAGAAGAACAAAACACAAAGGAGGAAATGAAATGAAAGGAATTTATGCAAAGTTATTAAGTTTAGTACTTGTTGGAATGGTAATGTTGACTTTATCATCATGTGGTAAAGAGGTAAGTGTTGAGGGAATAAATAAAAAAGGTAAATTAGTATTAGGAACCAGTGCTGATTATGCACCATATGAATTTCATAAAGAGATAGATGGTAAGGATACAATAGTAGGTTTTGATATTGATATTGCAAAAGCAATTGCAGAGGATTTAGGTGTAGAACTTGAAATTAAAGATATGAGTTTTGATGGGTTATTAGAAGCATTAGTTACTGGTAAAATTGATTTTATAATAGCAGGAATGACGCCTACACCAGAGAGAGCAGAGAATGTTGATTTTTCAAAGATATATTACACAGCTGTAAACAATATTTTAATTAATAAAGAAAATATGGACAAGATATCGAACTTAGAAGATTTAAAAGGCAAAAAAATTGGAGTACAAAAAGGATCTGTACAAGAAGCGTTAGTTACTGAACAAATTAAAGAAGCTGAACTTAAGAGTTTAGGAAAAATTACAGATTTAATTCTTGAATTAAAGTACGGAAAAGTAGATGCTATAGTTATAGAGAATCCTGTGGCTGAAGCCTATGTTGAGAAGAATCAAGAGTTAATGATTACAGATATAAATTTAGATGTTAATTCAGAAGAGATAGGCTCAGCAGTTGCTGCATCAAAAGGAAATGAAGAACTTATAGAAGCAATTAATAAGACAATAGATAAACTAATTGAAGAAGGAAAGATTGATGAATTTATTGTTAATGCAAATAGTCTGCTTGAAGAATAGGAGGGAGTAAATTGGATTTTAGTTTCTTACCAAAGTATTATACCTTCTTTTTAGAAGGCGCAAAAAACACATTAATTATTGCATTATTTACAGTATTATTTGGAACAGCTTTAGGACTAGTATTAAGTTTAATGAAAGTATCTTCAAAGAAGATTTTAAAATATTTATCTACAGCTTATATAGAGTTTGTTAGAGGAACACCAATACTTGTTCAATTATATATTGTTTATTATGGACTTCCAGCTATAGGGATTGAGTTACCAGATATTTTAGCTGGGATAGTCACTCTTTCCTTAAACAGTGGTGCATATGTTGCTGAGGTAGTAAGAGCGGGAATTAATGCAGTTGATAAAGGTCAAATGGAGGCTGCTAGAAGTTTAGGGATGTCCAATTCCCTAACTATGAAGCACATAATTATACCACAAGCCTTTAAAAATATACTTCCTGCACTAGGGAATGAATTTATAACTATAATCAAGGAATCATCAATAGTTTCTGTAATAGGAATACATGAACTTATGTATAAGGCGAATACTGTTAGAGGTAATATATTCAGACCTTTTGAACCTTTAATAATTGTTGCTCTAATGTATTTTGTACTTACATTTACATGTTCTAAGTTGTTAGGAATAGCTGAAGGGAGGTTAAAAAGAGTTGATTCACATTAGTAATCTTCATAAAAAGTTTGGAAAAAATCATGTGTTAAAAGGAATAAATAATCAAATTAAAAAAGGAGAAGTTGTAGTAGTAATAGGGCCATCAGGTTCTGGGAAAAGTACATTTTTAAGATGTTTGAATCTATTAGAAGAACCTACAGATGGAAGTATACAATTTCAAGGAACAAATATCATTGATAGTAAGTCGAATATAAACAATGTAAGAGAAAAGATGGGGATGGTTTTTCAACAGTTTAATTTATTTCCTCACAAAACAGTATTAGAGAATATAACAATAGCACCAATAAAGGTAAAAGGAGTAAATACGGAGGAAGCAGAAAAATTAGCATATAAACTTCTTAACAAAGTAGGGCTAGAAAATAAAGCCAAAGCATATCCATCTTCACTTTCAGGGGGACAAAAACAGCGTGTTGCAATAGCTAGAGCATTAGCTATGGAGCCCGAAGTAATGCTCTTTGACGAGCCAACATCAGCACTAGATCCTGAAATGGTGGGAGAGGTACTAGTTGTTATGAAAGAATTAGCTGCTGAAGGAATGACCATGGTAATTGTTACTCATGAAATGGGATTTGCTAGAGAAGTAGGGGATAGGGTAATTTTCATGGATCAGGGAAATATTATAGAAGAATCTAAGCCAGAAGATATTTTTAATAATCCAAAACATAATAGAACAAAGGAATTTTTGAATAAGGTATTGTAGCAAGCTTTAAAGAATAATCTTTTAAAGCTTGCTTTTTTATTCTTAAAAGATTAAATAGCTCATTTTCTTTTATGAACTGTTCTTGAGCAACAAGCAGTGGATTAATATGGTAGTATAAATATAGAGAAAAATTTAATTACATGGGGGATTTTTTATGGATAGAATATTTGAGAAAGAAATTATGGAAGTATTATATAAGTTTCAAAAGGGCTATACAGAAAGAAATTTAGAGAATGTAGATGCTTATACAGAGGAGTTGTTTACAAAAGACGCTGATTTAAGAGTTATGGGAACAAGTCCAGGAGAAATATGTTTAGGTTTTGAGGAGACTAAAGAATTAATTGAAGGTGATTGGAAATACTGGGGGGACGTAAGTTGTGATTTAAACAATCCAATTATAATGAATTTAAATGAAGATATTGCTCTTATAGCATTAAAAGGAAGTGTAAAGATAGATTTTAAGTTTGATTCTGAAAAATTGGAGTCGCAAAAAGAGTTCATTTTCGAACAAATTGATTTTGAAAATCTAGATTCAAGTGAATTAAAAAATAAGACTGTATTACTTAATTGGATGTTAACACAATGGGGTATTGGTTACTCAGAAAAAAATGAACAGTTTATACCATTGAGAGTTACAGGTTTACTAAAAAAACATGAAGGTAAGTGGAAGTTTAAACAGATGAAATTTTCAGTATCATCTCTTAATGTTCCAGATTATTTATTTGACAGAAGTGCAGATGACTCAAAAGCAAAAGAACAGTTAAAAAATTTTCAACAAAATTGCTATGGAGAGACTGCTGAAATTAAAGGTTTATTAAGTACATTACAAAATCATTGGAATGAAAATGATTTTAATGGAACTGATATGTTTAATAAGATATTTGATAAAGATAACTCATTGTTAATTTGTCCAGATGGTAATATTGTTACCCAAAAGGAAGAATTCATAGACAAGTTAAATAATATGAAAGGTGTATGGAATGAAATAAATTTAGATACAGAGTCTTCTGTTATAAACACTGAAAATAATACAGGGTGGGCATTAACATTAGGAACGGTCAAAACCAAAATTTCTAGAGAAAAATTACTTCAATCTTTGTTAAATGAAAGCAAAAATATTTTAGAGAGTAAAGGTGATGTTAAACAAAAGCATTTAACTATTTTACGTCATATCTCATCTGTATTTATGATAGAGAATTTAGGTGAAGATTTTGAAATTCCAGTAAGAATTGAGACGGTTTTTTCTAAGGATAATTCATGGAAAATTAAGTATATCCAAATATCATATGGGTATGAATGGATTTATGAACATAGAACTGAAAAATTGAATTTATGGGGAAAGTAATGGAAATACAACACACTAAAATTACTTGATAAATGTATATTATAAACACTATGAATATTTTCTAATAATCATGGTGTTTTTATTGTAGTGTTCCTGTTGGAGTTTGTAGATTAATATGGTAAAAATGTATAATAATTAGTATAATGAGTGTTAGACAATCAGTATTGGTTTACATACAAAACGTGAGGATGAACTTACATAAAAAAATGTGATAGGAGATGATGATAAAAAGTTACAGATAAATTATACATTACTATAAAAATTGTTATGGAGGAGTATATGAAAAACAGAGGGAAATACTATTTAATTGGGTTAGTTTTGATTTTAATTGCAGGGATAACTATAGTGTTTATGTTAAATAATACTAAAGCTCAGAAAGCTGATGACATAAGTTCAAATAATGTGAGTGAAAATACTGAAGATATTATTGAGCTTAAACCAATAGTACAATCAGTTAATGGGATAAATGTTTTTGTAGACCCAAGAATTGAGTTGCTTGCAGCAGTGCAACTTATAAGTGATTATGATAAAATAACAGGTTTAATTACGAGAAAGGAATTTCAATATAAAAAGGATATGAAGGATTACTTTTCTAAGTTTTCAAGTCACGAGGCTGTAAAACTGTTTAATAAGATGAGTAAAAATGGATTTAACTACGATGCACCTCCAACAGCTATGCTTTATTTATCAAATCCTTTAAATGTAAGTAAAAAACAGGATTTTGACGATTACATAATTAAAAGAGCTGGAGGATTTAAAAACTTAGAAAATTTTTATTTAGCATTAAGTAAATTTGCCGGAGACACAAATTTTAATGAATTTTATGAAAGCCATACAGATTTTTATAAAAAAGTGGTAGAAGAAAATGCAAAAGCAGTTAAAGAAGGAGATTACATAAAAGATATAGAAGACTATTACGGTATGAAGCAAAACAGCTATAATATAATATTATCTCCGCTATTTCATCCTGGTGGGTTCGGTCCAAGAGTGAGAAATGAAGAGGGAAGTTATGATATTTATAGTATTCAAGGTCCAAGTTCTACAGAGAAGAATATACCTATGTTTGGAAATGTAAAAAGTTTTAAATACCTAGCATGGCATGAATTTAGCCACTCCTTTGTAAATCCTACAACTGAAGAAAATTTAGATGAGATTAATAAATATAGTAAGTTATATACTCCTTTAGCAAAGGCAATGAACTCACAAGCTTATAATACCTGGGAAACATGCGTAAATGAACATATTGTTAGAGCAGTTACTTCACGTTTATCATATCTAAATGAAGGTGAAAAATCATATAATAAAGCTATCAACTATGAAAAAAGCAATGATTTTTACTATGTGGAAGCTTTATGTGAAAAGCTTGAGGAGTATGAAAATAATAGAGATAAATATAAATCATTCACAGAATTTTATCCAGAACTGGTAGCCGTTTTTAAAGAATTTAGTGAGCAAGATTTAGGAAAAGATTTCTATAAAGTTAATTTTATAGGACCAATTAATAAGGTATATACAATGGGTAAGAGTCTAACTATTATAATTCCTACAAATGAGGAAGATGAAAAGATAGAAAAAGACATAGAAAAAATTGCTAATAAATTTTTTGGAGAGAATGCTAAGATTATAACAGATAAGGAAGCCTTGGATAAAGATTTAAGTGAAGAGAATATCGTGGTTTATGGAACAGTAGAGGGAAATCTATGGCTTGAAAAATATTCTGATGACTTTCCATTCAAAATAGAAGAGGATAAAATTACAGCTGATAAGGTATATGAAGGTGGTAATTTAAGATTTATTACTTGTATGCCTAATCCTTTTAATCAAAACAATGGTATGGTAATTTATACAGCTCAAAAGGGTGAAGACGTAATAAACATAAATTCAGTTTTTCATGGTCCTACTGATTATATTATTGCAAAAGGAAAAAAAGAGCTTAACTCTGATTATTATATAAAAGACAATGCTATATGGGAATTTGAATAATATATTGAATTTTCAGGGGTATAAGGTCATTTGATAAATTGGTATAATTTCCCAGGAAATAAAATGAATATTTCTTATGCAGAAGATGCTAAAAAGAAAGTAACATTAAAACTCTTAAGACGGCAAACAGAGTGAAAACAATATTTTGTGACTTTGACAACAAAAACAAGGTAGTCCCTTCTGACTACCTTGTTTTTTAATTTATTGATATTGTTCTTTAAATAAAACATGATCTTTTGTTCATACTCTGTATTTATTATTAAAAAGGTAAACCTATAAAGCAAAATCTAATAATATCAACTAAACCATGTGCTATCATAGCTGATGTTAAATCTCTCTTTTTTTGAAGAAGTGCAAAAGGTAAACCAAAAAGCAAGGATAGCATAATTGTAACTATTATTCCTGAAATAGCTCCATTATTCATGAATATCTCTGGTGTATGTATCATAGCATGTGGAACAACCATCATAAAATAGCACCAAAATTTTTCGGTTTTCGTATTAATATTACCTTTAAGGAGATATATACAAAGAGCATAAATAAAAAATCTGAAGCAGATTTCTTCAAAAATAGCTGGGTTTAAAGCAGTTAAAAAGCAGGATAGATTAATATTTAGGGATAATTTCTGTCCACTTGTGAATAAATTTATAGTTCCCAAGGTGGTTCCTACTAATATAGCTATAATTATGCTTACAATAATACTATATATTTTTTTCGATTTGACTATGGGAATGGCATAGTTCGGATGATTAATAAAAATGCTAAAAGTAGCTAGCGAACAGATTGTGGTTGAGAAAAATGCTTTAAATGAAGAAAATGAAAATCCTTCATAAGCAACAAACATAAGAGCACCTAATATCAGAGAGGAAATAATATTGTTCTTGTTAGGAAACTTGTTTTTTATAAGGATAATAATTGCAAATATTATTACGAAAAAATTAAATGAAATCCACATTCTTTGTGTATATCCTATATTTCCGAAGACCGGTATCATAAAATTTACTACAAATACTAATATGAATACTGAAAAAGCAAAGTAAATTCTCTTTAGATAAATTGATTTTTTCATAAATTCCCTCCAGACAATAAATTACTTAACAATATCTAATAATTGTTAGTTGGTTTATTAATTAATTATACGATAAAATTTCTATAATTGTAATAAATTTCATTATATATAAACGAATTTAATGAATATTGGCAATGTTTTTATATCTGAAATGTATGTAATAAATTAACTTCTTCCATCGTTGCCGTGTATTAGTGTTATAGCATCCGTTAAAAGGATATTCATACTGATAAGTTTTGGTGAGATGAGTTTTAATATGATTCATATGACAGTTTAATAGTGAAAATGTGGTTTAAATACATTAATTATTATAATGTAGAAAAATAATGGTAGTATATTTACAATAGACAAATTTTACTAAGTTGAATTAAAAGCTTAGTTCATATAAAAGAGAAGGGCTTATAAAAATAATCTGTAAAAAAATTTTGTTATAGAGATTCCAGTATAAAACTAAATTTATACATACTCAAAACTCATAGAAACACTGCGATTTTGAGATATGTATAAATAAAGTTTTAAATCGGATTCTCAATATGGAGGAGTTTATGAAAAATAGAAAGAAATATTATTTAATTGGTTTAGTTTTTATTTTAAGTATAGGAGTAACTACAATATTTTTTAGAAATAATACTAAAATAGAAAAAGAAGTTAGTGTAAATTCAGAGGGTATTATTGTACTTAAACCAATTGTACAAGAAGTTAAGGGAATAAACATTTCCATAGACCCCAGGATTGAATTACTATCTGCAGTACAACTTATAAGTGATTATGATGTAAGGTATGGTTTAATTACAAAAGAAGAATTTAAATACAAAAAAGATATGGAGGATTATTTCTCGAAGTATTCAGATCATGAGGTTGTAAAACTATTTAACGGAATGACTAATTTTGGATTCACTTTTGGTGAGCCTCCAGAAGCTATGCTGCATTTATCTAATCCTATGGTGATTGGTAAAGAGTCAGATTTTGAGGATTCTATTATTGGAAGCGCTGGAGGAGATGAAAACTTAGAAAAATTTATTTCAGAACTGAATAAATTCGCAGTAGATACAAAATTTAATGAATTTTATGAGAAAAATAAAGGCTTTTATAATGAAGTAGTAGAAAAAACTGCAATGTTAGTGAATCAGGGAGATTACATAAAAGATATAGAAAATTATTATGGAATGAAACAAAAAAGCTATAATATAATATTAGCTCCTATATTTCATCATGGTGGATTTGGGCTAAATGTAAAAAATGAAGATGCATATGATATTTATAGTATTCAAGGACCAAGGGTTACAGAAAAAAGCATGCCAGTATTTGGAGATACTGAATATATTAGATATATTGTTTGGCACGAATTTAGTCATTCTTTTATAAAACATGTTTTCAAAGATAATTTAAGTGAAATTAATGACTATAGTAAATTATATACACCAATATCAAAGTCAATGAATAAGCAATCTTATGGTAATTGGGAAAGCTGTGTAAATGAACATGTGGTTAGAGCAGTTACTACACGTCTTGCATATCTAAATGAAGGAAAAGAAGCATATGATAAAGCTCTTAATAAGGAAAAAGGTATGGAATTCTTATATGTGGAAGCACTATGTGAGAAACTTCAGGAGTATGAAAATAATAGAGATAGATATAAATCATTCGAAGAATTTTACCCAGAACTGATAAAAGTCTTTAAAGAATTAAGTGAACAGGACTTAGGAAAAGACTTTTATAGTTTTACAGGAAATATTTATAAGTTGTTTTGGATGGATGAGAATATAACTATTATATTACCTACTAATGAAGAAGATCAAAAGATACAAAATAACATTGTAAAAGATGTTAATAGCTTTTTTGAGAAATATAAGGATAAGCTTGGAGAGCAAGCTGAGATTATAACAGATAAAGAGGCTTTAGAGAAAGACTTAAGTGATAAGAATCTTATAGTCTTTGGAACCCTAGAGGGAAATCTATGGCTCAAGAGATATTCTAAGGCTTTTCCTTTCAAAATAGAAGAGGATAAAATAACAGCAGACAAGGTTTATAAAGGTAATAACGTAAGATTTATTACAAGTATGCCTAATCCTATAAATAAAAATAAGGGTATGATAATTTATACAGCACAAAAGGCAAAATCTATAATTGGAATTAATTCAGTTTTTATTGGTCCTATAGATTTCGTTATTGCTGAAGATACAAAAGAGATTAATTCAGGTTATTACATAAAAGAGAATGGTATATGGAGATTTGAATAGTATATTTAATCTTGTAAAGCATGGGGGGAGCTAGTAGCTCCCTTTTATTAATGTTAAGAATTACCCATAATGATACCTTTAATTTTATTGTAAGCATAATCTAGCGTTGAATCTAAATTATTGTTATTTTTTCCTCCACCTTGAGCTGAGAAGTCACTTCCTCCACCGTTGCCGTCTATTAGTGTTATAGCATCCTTTAAAAGGATATTCATACTGATGATTTTCAACCCTTTTGTACATGAGAAGATTAGCTGAGCTTTGTCTTCAGATTTTACTCCAAATAAAACTATAACATTTGGAAAGCTTGTTAACTTTGATGCTAAAAGATTAACGTGTTTTATATCTATCGTATCATGTACTAACTTAATAACGCTTATATCTTTAATTTTTTCACATGAATTAACCATATTTTGGACTTCGTAGTCAGCAATCTCTGATTTTAATGAATTCCTTTCAGAAAGGGCTTTTTTAAGTTCTTTTTTTAGCTTTTCCACTTCAAGTAGAACATTACTATCAGTGCACGATAAAAGTTTTGATATCTTTTCCATAGAGTCAAATTTTTCTATGTAGTTAGAAACTGCTTTTGAACCGCAAAGGAAGTGAATTCTCGTACCAATACCTTGGTTTTCATATTTAATAACTTTAAGTGTCTGTAATTCAATTGTTGAATTAGGTAGTATTCCCGTACATGGAATTGCAAAAACATCTCCAACTTTCACAATTCTTATTTTCCCACCAGCTTTTTTATCAATGTTTTTCAGTTTTAATTTCTTTAGTTCAGCTTTTGTAGGATATAATGTATCTACCTTGATATTATCAAAAATTAAGTTATTGGCCATTTCTTCAACTTTCTTAATTTCAGTACTTTCAATTATTCTATCAACATCAATATATGAATGTTCATCTCCCAGATTAACTTTAACTGTATTTGCATTGAATAACTCAAATAAATATGCTGATATTATATATTGGGCAAGATGTTTTTGCATATAGTCAAACTTTTTCGACCAATCTATGTTACATTTAACTTTGTGTATTTTCATAGGCTTTACTTCAACTACATGATACACTTTTTCATCCGCTTCATATACTGAAAGTACTGGAGTTCCGCTTATGGATCCAGTATCACCAGGATGTTCTTCCCCTTGTGGGTAGAAATAAGTTTCGTCAAGTTCAACGTGAAATTTATTATCTTTTTCAAGTACATTTATTATTTCAGCAGTAAATTCTTTTTTATATGGATTATCATAATAAGACTTTTGCAATATGTACAACTCCTTTTATAGTAACGATTTCAATTATATTTTTCATTTATATAATATATTATAACTTAATTAGTGGAAATATCCTATGTGAATGTTGCAGTTGTTTGTATTCATCATTCTTCAATAGATTATATTTTTCTAGAGTAGGATAAATTATATAATCAGACAAGTAAGTAAAGTTAAACAATATTTAAAATACATATAAAAGTATCATATTAGTTCACAATGTTCTTATAGTGTGTCATAATTGATATATAATAGTTACATTTAATTTCTATAATTGAAAGGTGAATCAATACATTGGAGGAGTTAATCCTAAGTAAAATTTAGAAGTGGAGGCGTGAATTATGAGCAAAGTAGTTGTTGCACCTTATGACTCAAACTGGGCTAAGGAGTTTCTTCGATTAAAGAACTTCTTTAGTGAAGTACTTCGAGGAAGTGATGTGAGAATTGAACATGTAGGGAGCACTTCTGTGCAAGATCTCGCAGCAAAACCGATACTGGATATTGATATCATTGTTAAAAATAGAATGATGTTGCATGAAGTGATTTCTCATTTGAGTAAAGCAGGATATGAGCATATAGGCGATATGGGGATTAAAGGAAGAGAAGCTTTTAAAAATAATAATGCATCTCACAGTATAGATTGGATGAAGCACCATCTATATGTGTGTATTGAAGGTGCTGAAAGTTTGAAAAATCATTTATTATTAAGAGATTATCTCAAAAATAATGTGGAGGCCGTAAAAGAATATAGCTTATTAAAGTATAAATTAGCCAAGAAGTATCCTGAGGATATAAATGCTTATGTTGAAGGGAAGACCGCACTTATTACATCATTCTTAGCAAAAGCAGGAATGAATAATGATGAATTAGAACGAATTACAGCTGCAAACAAAGATTTATCCTAGTTTAGGAACACATATGAGATGTGAAGGAGTTTAGAAATAATAACAAATTATTGTACAGATAGAGCAGCATTAATTGACTGCTCTTTTTATAGAGTAATTTAGTGAAATATGTTAAAATGTATAAGCATAGTACAATAATGGATAATATATTCATATTGTGCAACAGTTAAATAATTTAATATAATATAAGCTAATATATTTGAAGTGTGAATCAAAGAGTGAATAGTTAAAGTAACATAGTATTAAAAATTACGTACTAAATAAGATTAAGCTAAACAGAAATATAAAATATTAATGATAAAGGGGGGTATAGACAGTGATAAAAATAATTTATAAAGTTGAGGAAGTAATTGATTTTGCATGGGAATTAAGTCAGAATAATTTATATGCTAGTTATCCAAGAAAAGAATCAATAAAAGCGATTAAAGATGATATTGAAAAAGCTATCAATGAAGACAATAAGAATATAGTAGCTTGCTACCATCAAAATGTATTATGTGGAGTTTGTATTTATCAGTGGGAATGTGATGAAAACTATGCGCAAACAACAGAATTTTTAATAAGAGAAGATTATGACCAAATTGCCGAAGAAATGATTGATTACATAAGTAAGCAATTAGCTGGATATGAATTATTTATAGGTGTACCATTTTCTAACGAAAATGCAAACCAATATTTTAAGAAGAAGAATATAGAATGTAACGAATCTAGTATTGTTACAAATTTATATAATTTAAAATCCCATTCGAATCAAAAGCATGATTACGTAGATAAAATTACTAAAGCTAATTTTGAAGAATATGCTATATTTCATGACAAATATGCTATTCCTTTAGAAATGTATTATAATAGCAAAAATTTAAAAAAGGATATGGATCGCTTTCGAGTATTTGTTTTTAGGCAAGAGAAAGGGATACATGCAAGCATTTTTGTTAAGGCTAACAAAGACTTATCAGATGTTGTCGGTTTATTTGTTGATAAAGAATATAGAAATAATGGTATTGAAAGTATGTTAATTAATGAAATGTTAATGCAATTATATAATGAATTTGGTGCAATAAAGGAAATTTTATTTTTTATTGATGAAGATTGTACTGATGAATTAAATTTAGCTTTGACTGCTGGTTTTGAGATTAAAGAAAAATATAGATGTTATAAATGTATACTTTAGTTCGCTAAATTATTATTTTATAAAAGCTCATAATATTCTTAAATCATGATGCAAAAGGTAAAAATGAAAAAAGTAGTTAAGACATAATAAAAGAGTATTACGAATTACCAACACATTAGACACATAAAAGAGTATAAATAGAAAGGGGGATAGATTTAGTGAGGGTTTGGTACTTATAATACTCTCTCTCACTAAAGATAATATATGATAGATATTGGACAAAAAATCACTTTAACTATTAGTAAATCTAGAAAGAGAATTAATGGGAAAGTAATATATAAAAATAAATTTTATTTTATTGTACAAGATATAAATACCAACGAAAAGGAGTCGTTTCATTGGAATGACATAAAAACAAAAGCTATAGAGATTATAGAAGGGTAATATATTATTTTAATCAAAAAAAGACAAGGTTAATCCTCGTTTTTTTAAGGAATTAGATAAATTCTAATTTGTAGAGTTGAAGTAACATGACTTTAGATTCAGTTATGTGGTATATTTCTTATTTTATTCATCGAATAAAATAAGTGATTGATGCACAAATCAAAGAATTGTACAGATAGAGCAGCAGTAATTGGCTGTTCTTTTTTATAGAGTGTTATAACATAATATGTTAAAATATACAAGAAGAATGTAATTATGGAAAAAATACCAATAATGTGAGCTAAATGGAATGGTGTAATCAATTTGAATTGTGTACTAACAAACATAAATGTATTAAAACATAATCGTATTATATTACAAATTTATAGGAGTGTGATTATGAATGAATGAAAAAAGACCTTTTATAATAATATTCATTGGAGGTATAAACATTTTAATTGCTTTGATATCAATAATATTATTATCAATAGAATCATTATTTCCATTTTTTTTAGAACGCCATAATTTTTATACTATACCATTGCCTATTTTATCAAATCACATAATACATATATTATTTTCTATAATTTTACTAATAGCATCTTATGGTTTCTTAAAGCTTAAAAAATGGGGTTATTGGATAACTATAACTTATAGTGTATTTTTCCTATTAGTATATATTATTGGGTATCTACAAAATAAATATCTACTTCTTTCTACAAACTTTATACTGACATTTATAGAATTAATATTTATTTTGTCAACAAAAAAACACTTTTATGGGGAGAATATTTCTTCATAATATTCTTATTTAATGCATCAAATAAAATAATTGATTGATGCAAGATTACTAAGTAGTGTACAACAAGAGCAACGTTAATTGACTGCTCTTTTTTATACAGTGAATTGGGGGAATCTTATAAACAATAGAATAATGTATAATATAACTCATTTTGTGCAGTAAATAAAGTGGTTAAATATGGTATGATATCTTTGGGATGTGTAGCAAGATAATTACAACGTACTAGTATATAATTATAAGTTAGATAAATAGGAATTTGTAGATAAGATATCTATATTATTTTTTAGGAGGTAACATGAAAAAATATATAATTATTGCAGGTGTACCACGTGCTGGTAAAAGCATAATTTCACAAATGATATCTAAAAAATTTGGATACCAACATATTAGCATGGACTCGATTATTGCAGGAATTGAAAAAACTTTTCCTGAAACAGGAATTGATTCAGATGCTAATACACAACCATATGATAACCTTGTTAATATAAGTGCAAAAATGGCACCATTTATTCGTGCAATGATGGATAGTGGTGAATATGATGAGCTTGATTATGGAGTGGTAATTGATATTTATCAACTTTTACCCAAAGATTTCGTTCAGCATATAGATAGTTCTATTTGTGATATTTATTACTTTATAACATCAGAGGTTACAGCTTAAGAAAGATATGAAATATTAAAATCATACGATACACCAAATGATTACACATATTACTTATCTGATAAAGAAAACATGGAAAATTGTATTTCAATTGTGGAAATAAGTAAATTGTTAAAAGAACAATGCTTAAAATTTGACTTGCCTTATTTTGAAACATCAAATAATAGGAAGAATGTGATTAGCTCTTTCGTAAAATCTTTGAACGAATAAATGTAACTATCAATATTTGTAAATAACTGGCTTAACGTTGTGAATTTACGCTTTGAGGTCTACGTAGCTACCCATGATTATCTCTAAAATAAAAGCTATGTATATTTCAGGTATATGGAAATTTGAAATGAAGGTGATATTTGATGGAAAGCAATAAATATAACAAAAGTTTACATAATGCTATATTTATAAGTTTAATTATAGCAATAAATTACATACTTTTTTTCAGTACAAGCTATCTTTACAAAAAATATATTTATGAGACTCAAATAGTATATAAATTTAATTCGATATTATTACTTTCAGCTAAGATCTTATTCGTTCAACTAATGTTTAATATGGCTCCTGCACTGCTTTATTGCAAGAAAATAAAAAGACAAAATATTATTAAAGTTCTTAGACTAAACCTAATTTCTAAAAAACAGTTATTATATAGTACTATAATTTTTGTTTTGTATAATATCATTTCAGCAATACTTATTATTTTACAAGAGGATATTTTAGAATTGTTTAATGTAAGTTTTGTTATGGAACAACCTATTGCAGTAAATACATTCGCAACTATAATGTTTGTTTTAGTAGGTGGTTTCATATGCCCAATTTCAGAAGAATTCTTTTTTAGAGGATTATTAATAAGAGGTATGGAGAAGATAGGAATCAAGTTTGGGATTTTTATTTCAGCTTTTTATTTCGCTATTTATCATAATAATCCATATAGATTAATAACATTATTACTTTTTGGGGTTTTGATAGGGTATATAGTTCATTATACAAATTCTATATTACCAGGTATATTATTTCATATATTGACTAATAGTATATTCGTTATTTCTACGTATATCTTAGGGCCAGAGAATTATAACAAAATATATAGCAATGTATCTATTACTAGAGTAAATATATTGGAAAACAATTATGTGTTAATGATTATATTGGTTATAGTTTCTTTGATATGCTTTACTTGTTTTAAGAAACTAAAGAGTTTAAGTGTGCCTAAAGAGTCTACCTTAGATAGTGTGGACAATAAAGCTAATATAAAAGGTAAAATATATATTGTAACCTCTGTAATTTTTGTTACTCTATTATTTATTGCTATTATTCGTTAATTATGATTGAGTATAGAACAAGGGGGGATCCTAGTGGTGATGCGATAAATAGCAAACTCAACACCTTATTTTGATAATCCACAAAGGGCATTTAGACTATACCTCTACTCGCAATCTTAAAAAATAGTAGTGTTCTTTACATTGTACTACAAGAGCAGCATTAATTGGCTGCTCTTTTTCATAGAGTAAGTTAGAAAAATATGTTAAAATATATACTAAGTAATACAATAATGGATAATATATTCATATTGTGATGTAACTAAAATAAAAAATACAAATATATATTGGAGGCAAAATGGAGTTTGTTGCATTTTTTATAACTTTTAATGTTTTTTACGCTATCTTTAATTATATAATTAAAAAAACTGATTTTCATAACAAATTGCAATGTAAATATGAAAATAATAAATATTATAGACTAATTTCAATTGCAATAATTATTTTATTTACATTTTCTTTTGATTATGGGATAAGATTGTTAAATACCAGATATGACTATATTATCTATATAAACTGTATTATATGGGGATTTATGGGTTCTTTCTATATAACCTTCGGGAGTACTATATTTATAAGGAGTAAGTCGTAATATAACTCTACTATGAGAGAAGAGAATAACAAAATTTGAAGTTAAAGAAACACCTAGTAAAGCACAATTGTAGGACATTACATATTAAGGATAAAGAGGGAGGGATACTATATGATTGTTACACCAAATTATCATTTTAATGGTAATTGTGAAGAAGCCTTAAAGTTATATCAAAAAGCATTTAATGGGAAACTACTTATGCTTATGCACTATAGGGATGCTAATCCAAAAGACATGTGTATTGAGGGGTTATCAGATAGGGAGAAAAACTATGTATACCATGCAGAAATGTTTATAGGAATTCAACGTTTTATGTTTTCTGATACTACAGATGAAATTACTAAAGGTCAGAGCATTTCAATTGCTATTACCTTTGACTGCTCAAGTGATGTTAAAAATGCTTACAATATACTAATTGATGGTGGTAGAGTTATTCATCCATTACAAGAAACTACATACAGCAGTTGCTTTGCATCTTTAGTAGATAAATTTGGCATGAGATGGGAACTAATGACAGAGAATAAATGCTAACTTCTATCCCTATGCTAAGAAAGCAGACTTAGATGAGGAAATTGAAAACAATGGGCAGCAGGAGATAGATTTTCCAATAACACTTACTGGTAAAGTAGAAGACTCAGAAATCAATGGAGTAGTTGGAGAGTCTAATAATTTAATTAAAGTCCATACAAGTTCAGGAAATTTAACAATTAATAAAAGATAAGGGTTATGCAAAATCACTCTTCTTATGAAGTGTGATTTTCTTCATTTTAATCAAAGCATATGTGAATATAAGTTAATATTAGGTAATAAATAGTTATAATTATTTTATACCTTGATACATTACTCATTTATGAATATAATTTTTGTAAACACTCACTTGAAAAAATTAACTTAAATGGAGATGAGATTAAATGATAAAAAATAAATTTCGTATTATTTCTGCATGGGAAAATGTTGATAAATTTATTGAAGAGGCAAAATCAGCAAAAGATAAGGATATTGATTCTTTATGGGACAAGTATTTAATAGAACCATATTGGAGCAAAGTCATTGAATGGGCTCCAGAAGGTTTTGAAGGTAGGAAACCCAAGCCAATGAAAGATTTGATAACTTTAAAAGAACAGTTAGATATTATAAAAAATTCAGATATTATCAATTTACTTGAAAAGGAATTAGTTAGAATATGGACTTGCCTTCCTAAAAATGATGAAGACATAATTACAATAGCTTTATATCCATTAAGTCCTGAAAATACAATTGCTGCTGAAAGGCAGAATGGCGTTGTAGGAAGTTTGGAATTTGGTAACATCTTGATTAACATAAATCCATTAGCAAAGGATTGGATAAGATGGGTTTCTTATGTTGCAGCTCATGAATATCATCACAGCGTGTGGGGGCATAATAACATTGTTTTAAAAGGAAAATATCGTGGCGATTTACTAACTAAGTTGCTAAACGAAGGACAAGCTGATGCATTTGCCAAAATGCTATATGAAGATTTGAAACCATGCTGGATAAATCCTATATCAAAGCAACAGGAAATGGAAATGTGGAAAGTAATGAAAAACCATCTGAAAAGTTGTGACTCTGCAGTAAAAAATAAACTAATATTCGGAGATGAGCAAAACGGCATTCCATGGTGTATTGGGTATCTAATAGGTAACAATATCATTGCGCAATTTTTTGAAAAGAATCCGCATACTACCTTTATGGAATTGATAAATATAGATTCAGAATATATATTGTCAGAAAGCGGATATGATAATTATATACACTCACCAAGTTAGCATAACTTCATCATCATCCTCACCGTAATATGCATACTCATTTATTTCAAAAGTATAATTAAATTTACTCATAATTATGTTTTGAGTGTTTAACAAAAATAGGGACAGTCCGTTAAAGGAGATAAATACAATAAAACCTAGTAAAAATTGCTTAAGAGTAACTTTGTTTAACCTAAATAATTTGCGGAAATTAACTTTCTTGAGCCTTGAGAAAACTATGCACGGAGTATAATTAAAGAGTAATTGGTTTGTAATTATTATTAAGAAAAACAAAAAAGTTAAACCTATATTTTGTGAGCCTGTAATATTGAAATTCTCTAAGAAATAATCTTGTATACCCCATACTACATAAGCTAAGACAAAGATTATACCAATAAATGCAACAGATGATTTTGTAAATCTATAATAAAAGAATTATAGCATATAGTAGTAATATTGTATATATAAGTAAAAATGCTATATGCATATATTAGTGAGTATTTACAATCATACTTTGAAATTAAGGAGGACATATTTTGAAGATAACAGTTATAACTTAAATTGACATCAGTTCCCTTTTTAATAAGATAAGTTAAAATTTTAAATACATTTGAGAAGAATGAATATAAAAGAATAGAATCGACAAATAGAGTAAAGGATACATCAATAATCTGCAAAATTTGTAATAAATACACTTTTCCTTTTATGAAATTTGTATTATAATAGTATATATAATTTCACAGTATGAAGTGGGGGGAGTAAAATGGATAAAGCTACGAAGTGTATAGTGATAATTAAAGACGATTTTAAGAATGTATTCATTGTACAAAAAAAGGGGAAACGTACAGAACCTAAAATGTGGCAACTTTTAGAAGTTGAAGTTAAAGGTAAATCAACTGAAGATAAATGTATTGAAAAAATGATAAAAAAGAATATAAGTTCAATACTCTTTAATAAAACAGCTATCAAGGATTATGTTCTTGATGAGGAAACAGGTGATATTTTAAGAATATACTCTGGTCAGCTGAAAGAAAGAATATCTCTACATAAAGATTTTGTAAAGACTACATGGATAGGGGAAAACAAATTAGATGAACTAGACTTCATTCCTGAGCATAAGGAGATTTTGAAAGATTATTTTAAATCTGAAGTTTAAAATAATTATATAATCACATAGTATATAAGAGTTATTACAAGGTAGATTTTAAAGTATCTTGTAATAACTCTTTTTTAAATAGTTAATTATATGCTTGTAATTAGATAGTTTTTCTGTTAAACTACTAATAATTTTAAAATTTAAAAGCGATTATCAATGTGATACAGAGGCCGCGGTTATTAACAGTACTATTTTTTTATAGGAAAGGGATAACCGCCGAAGTGCAGAGAAGTTTAAATGCATTGGGGCTATGTTGAATAAACATAGTACTGTCTTTAGTTAATGGCCCGATTTTCTAAAGGAGTGCTGTTTCATGTTGGGGCAAGAGGTATGTTTTTTGAATTTAATAGTCTTTTAAGCATGCATTTCCTAATATATTTATATGCATAATAAAGAAATTATTATATAAAAAAGCAGTCATGAGTGCCTTTTGCTCATGACTGCTTTTTGTTTTATTTAAAAATAGATATTTATAAATATATCTGTATCTTAAGCTAAAAATAAAAGTAGATTTAACTAATAACGAGGTGATAAATGTGAGATTATTCGGAACAATGGAGATAAATAATAAAGGGCATTTAGAGATTGGTGGCTGTGATTCAACAAATCTTGTTAAGGAGTATCAAACACCTTTATATGTAATTGATGAGAAACATGTGAGAGAAAATTGTAGAGAGTTCAAAGATAATTTTATCTTAGAAGGAGTCGAAACAGAGGTAATATATGCTTCTAAAGCTTTTTTAAATATTGCAATTTGTAAACTAATAAATGAAGAGAAACTTTCACTTGATGTGGTTTCTGGTGGAGAATTATATACAGCTATTAAATCAGGATTTCCTGCTGAAAAAATATATATGCATGGGAATAATAAAACAGAATATGAATTGAGAATGGCTCTAGAATCTGGAGTAGGAAGAATAATTGTGGACAATAGTAATGAGTTAGAATTATTAGAGTACTTATGTGAGAAGCTAGATAAAAATATAGACGTTCTTTTAAGAGTGAATCCAGGAATTGAAGCACACACACATGAGTATATTCAGACATCTAAGAATGACTCTAAATTTGGAGAATCTATTTTCAGCAATGATATATTTAATTTTATTAGGAAATTTCAGCTTAGTAGTAGAGTTTCTTTAAAAGGGTTTCATTGTCATATAGGATCACAAATTTTTGAAGAAAACTTTTTTCATCAGGGTACATTGGTTATGATTGACTTTATGGAAAAAGTGAAAGATGAATGTGGGTTTATAACAGAAGAATTAAACCTTGGAGGAGGATTTGGGGTATATTACTCTCATGAGGATGAGCCAATTAATCTTGAAGCCTGTCTCAAGGGTATGCTTCAACTAATAAAGGATAAAACATCTGAGATAGGCGTTAAAGTACCGAAAGTAATGATTGAACCTGGTAGAGCTATAGTAGCTAATTCAGGAATTACCCTATACGAAGTTGGAGGAATTAAAAATACATTTGGTGGTAGAGATTATATATTCGTTGATGGTGGTATGACGGATAATCCAAGAACGGCACTGTATGGAGCAAAATATGATGCTGTAGTTGCTAATAAAATGAATCAAGAAAATGAAAACCTATATACAGTAGCAGGGAAATGTTGTGAATCTGGTGACATATTAGTTAAAGATATTGAATTACCTAAAGTTGAGAGAAGAGATATTCTTGGAGTGATGAGTACTGGTGCATATAACTACAGTATGTCTAGCAACTATAATAGAATCCCACGACCAGCAGTTGTTTTTGTTAAGGATGGAGAAGCTAAGTTGACTGTTAAAAGAGAAACTTATGAGGATATTATAAGAAATGATTTATGATGATAATTTAAGGAGGATATTCATATGGGCATAGTAGTGCAAAAATATGGTGGAACATCAGTAGGTGATGTAGATAAGATTAGGAGTGTAGCGAAAAGAGTTGCTGAGAAAAAAAGTGAAGGAAATGATATAGTTGTTGTGGTATCAGCTATGGGGAAAACAACAAATAAACTTGTAGATATGGCCAAATCAATAACAGAAAATCCATGTAAGCGGGAAATGGATATGTTACTGTCTACTGGTGAACAGATTACAATATCCTTATTATCAATGGCATTAAAAGAGTGTGGATACGATTCAATCTCTCTTACAGGACTACAGGCAGGAATAGTTACTGAAGGAATTCACACAAAGAACCGTATTAAACAAGTGGATACAAATAATTTAAAGAAACATCTAGATGATGGGAAGATTGTAGTTGTTGCTGGTTTTCAAGGAGTTAATGAAAAGGGAGACATAACTACTTTAGGAAGAGGTGGCTCAGATACTACTGCGGTAGCATTAGCTGCAAAACTTAATTGTACATGTGAGATTTATACAGATGTAGATGGAGTATACACAGTTGATCCAAGGATATTTCCAGAAGCAAAAAAATTAAAAGCCATAAGTTATGAAGAGATGATGGAGATGGCTAGTATGGGTGCGGGAGTTTTAGAAACAAGAGCAGTGGAGATAGCTTTTAAATATAAAGTGCCAATTTATCTTGCTATTAATACAGGCGATAAATTAGGGACATATGTGAAGGAGAGGGATAAAGAGATGGAGAAGAAAGCTATAACTGGGTTAACTGTAACAGATGATATATTAATGATTACTATAAATAAAGTAGAGTATACCACTAAAAATATTGCTTTAATATTTGATGTTTTAGCAAGAAATAATGTGAATATTGATATGATTAGTCAAACAGCTCCTCATGATAATCTTGTAAATGTATCCTTTACAGCTTCTAAAGATGATGTTTTTACTATTAAAGATGTTGTAAAAGAACTTGAGAGTGAACTTGAAGGAATTGATGTTGATTTTGAATCAGAAATATCAAAAATTTCTGTTGTTGGGATAGGTATGATGAATCAATCAGGTGTAGCAGCTATGGTTTTCAAGGTTTTCTCTGAGAATAATATTGATTTTAAGCAGGTTACCACATCAGAAATCAGTATTTCTTATACAATTGATTCTAGTGATAAAGAAAAGGCTGTAGAAGTTTTAGCAAAGGCATTAAATTTGTAGAAATTTCAGCATTTTCATTGTGTCGTCCGCTAATCATGGAGCCTGATTTACTAAATAAATGGAAAATGGAGAAAGTGAAAAAGCAAAGTGTGTTTCATGTCATCAATGACTTAAAGATGGTATGCTGAAATGTGTATTTAACTAATAAACCCTTATTCAGTTAAATAGTGAATAAGGGTTTTATTTATTATCTTTAAGAATATATACATGAGGTTTATAATGCATTTCAGTGTTTATATTGTAATTTATTTAACATATTCATCTAAACCTTTTGCCTTATATTCAGCTTTTGGCATTTTTTCAGTAGTAATATAACCAGCAGGAGCATTAATAACATCTGAAAGTCTATTTACAATAGTTGCGCATGTAAGTTCAACAGTATTTGGTCGAGTTATAACGACTTGAGTTTCAGGTTCACCAATAATTGTCCAATCGTTCTTGTCGCACTCTTCAGGTGCATAAACTTTACCTATACACTCATTCTCAAGAATAACCCCTTCTTCTGTTTCAGTGATAACAACAGCAGACATTCCAGTTGCATAACCAGCAGGAATAGTTAAATTTAGAGTTTCAGAATGCAAATCTTCTTTATAGGTATGAGGGATACATTTTTGTGTTTGTCTAGTAACGGTCAAACCTAATTGGGAACAAAGCCAACCATTAACTGTCCACATATATGAAGCCAAAAACGTTCCATTATCAATCATTGCTTGTCTTTCTTCATCAGATACATTGTCGGCTGATGCGATTTTATTTTGGAATTCATCCAAGTCTAACCCCGCGCCGTGAACTTGCGCTAAAGCGATTCCATAATCCTCTACATTATAACTAGAAATTCCTTTGATTTTTTTTATTTTATGGGTAGCACCCGCTAATGTTGTAATTAGATTGCCCCAGAAAATATCTTGATATCCAGAGCCGCAAAGAGTACAATTGTTTTCTTTGGCTATCTCATCGAGTCTTTTTGTGATTTCATAAGCAGAATTCCATGGGAAAAATGCTTCTTCACAAGTACTAATTGCATTAACTCCGTTTTTTGCGCAAATTTCAAAAATACCTTCAATGTCGGTTAAAAGACTCATGGTAGTAACTATACAAATATCTGGTTTTGTGGTCTGAAATACTTCTTGTACACTTTTTATATCGCTAATAATTACGTCTTTTGATTCGCCACCTAATAATTCTCCAATATCTTTGCCAATTACATTTGGATTAATATCGAATGCCGCAACTATTTCAGCACCTTTTTCGTACACATATCTCATTGTGTATTCTGACATTTTACCACACCCGTATTGAGCAACTCTTAGTTTCTTATTCATGACTATAGACCCCCTAATTTATATATAATTATACTTTAAGGGCTATACCTTGTATAAAGTCAATCATTTTTTAAATCAAATTTTATAGGTATTTGCAGCTTAAAAAACATATTTCTTTCGCCATTTTCTAGAACAGGTAAATCAGCTATAACTTCACATAAATAATCACCATTTATTATATAACCATGCTCTCTAGCATATTTTAGAAGTTTTTCAGCATATTCAAGTTCTTTGTAAAAGTTATCGCAATATATGCACAAATAAGTATTTGCCGGAATTGTTTGAACCATATCTCCTTCGGTAAAGTCATCATCAAGCAAAACAAACACTTCAGTTGAAATAAATTGATTATTTTCTAACAACGATTGTCTCAATATTGTTCCTACATTACAAAAATATATGGTAGGTAAATCGTTCAAAATAAAATGATTTCTGAGCTCTCTCAATATATATTCATATGTGTCTAAACCCTTATAATAAAAATTTTTCTTGCAATCATAGCAATAGATTATACGTTTAGGTATATACTCCATTACAACTACACCAGTCTTGGGGGATGAGCGATATCTAGCATAATTCTCTAAAGTCTTTTTTAACGCGTTTTTTCTGTAGTTCAATTCTATTATTTGCTTATCAATCTGTTCACTTTGTTGCATTAATATTTCTTCTATGGTTGTTACGCTTTTTTTATCTAGTGATAACTTTATTTCTTTGAGCTGCATTCCTAAAGATTTCATGTATTGAATAATATCTATTCTAGCAGATTGTTTTATGTCATAAAATCTGTAACCACTGTTTTTATCCACATACATTGGTTTTAATAAATCAATTCGGTCATACATACGTAATGTTTGTTTTGACACTCCGTTTAATTTAGACATTTGACCTATTGATAATTTATTCATATTCTCCCCCCCAATCTCTTGCTGTAGTGAAAGAAACATTATACCTAGTATAACGTTTAATATGTAACATTATATATCATAAAAATTTACAATACAATAAATAATTACCAAAATAAATAAAATTGTTGAACTTTAATAATTTCATCTCTTTTATACTTCGGAATATTTTACATAATAAAGGAATTTACTGTATAATAAAGTAATAAAAAAGGAAAATATCAAATAAGAATTGATATTTTATGTACAAGTTGAAGATATTATATAGGGGGGGAAATTACATGAATAAACGAGATCAAGCACTAGCGTTATTTAAGAAAGGTTTTAATTGTAGCCAATCTGTTTTAAGTGTATTTTCTGAGGAATTAGGTTTAGATAAAAGAACAGCATTAAAAATATCAACTGGATTTGGTGGTGGATTACGTAGTGGAGAAGTTTGTGGTGCTGTATCTGGAGCAATAATGTCAATTGGTTTAAAAGAAGGTCACCATATTGAAAGTGATATAGAAAGTAAAGAGAGAGCATATTCATTAACTAATGAATTTATTGACAGATTTAAAGAAAAAAATAACACAATAATTTGTAAAGAATTATTAGGATATGATTTATCAAATAAGAATGATATTGAACATATCAAAGACAAAGGCTTATTTGATACTATATGTCCTAAAGTAATAATGGATGCAGTTGAAATTTTAGATGATATCCTTGAAGTGGATAAAAAAGAATTTGGAGAAAAAGTACCTGGTGTACAATATAAGGAAAGAATAGCAGCATACGCATTAATATTAGATAAGTGGAATAATATTGCAGTTATTAACACTAGTAGGGGGAACTTTTTGCCAGGCGGAGGGTTAGAAAAAGAGGAAACTCTACAGGAATGTTTACATAGAGAACTTTTAGAGGAAACAGGATATAAAATTGAAATTGATAAATTTTTTGATAAAGCAGTACTTTATCAATATTCGCCAAAGTTAAACTGTTGTTTAAAAGGAATTGGATATTTTTACACAGCAAACTTATTAGAAAAGACATGTGAATCTATAGAAGAAGATCATAATTTAGTATGGATGGATATAGAAGAAGCAAGTAAAACAATGCTTTTGGAGCATCAAGCATGGGCAATTGAACAAATTAATAATATGTGAATCAGTAGGGGCGTATATTAACTTGGAGGAAACTATGGGAAAATATGATTTATTAGAAGATATAGCTAATTATGAAAACTGGATAAAAATTGTTCAAATTGATAAAGGATGGTCTCATGATAAGAAGTTTTATATTGAGGATAAGTTAGAAAATAAATTTTTACTTAGGCTATGTGATGCAAATCTATATGAAAAGAAAAAAGAAGATTTTCATATTTTAAGTAAACTTTATGATTCTGGTATTCCCATGGGAATGCCAATAGATTTTGGTTATTGTGGAAATGGTGAGTGTTCCTATTTGTTGTTTAGTTGGGTAGATGGGGACGATGCAATTGAAAGTATTTGTGAACTATCAAATGAAAAACAATACATATTAGGATATGAATCTGGAGTGATATTAAAAAAAATCCATTCAATAAAAGCACCAAGTCACATTGAAGATTGGGAAAGTAGATTTAATAAAAAAATTGATATAGGTTTAAAGAATTACAAAGAATGTGGAATTACAATAGAAAATGAAGAAAAGGTAATGAAATTCATTGCTGAAAGCAGAGCGTTTCTAAAAAATCGTCCATCTACATTCCAACATGGAGATTATCATTTAGGAAACTTTATTATTAATGATAAAAAAGAGTTAAAGATAATTGATTTTAATAGATGTGATTACGGAGATCCTTGGGAAGAGTTTAATAGATTAGTTTTTACATATACAGTGAGTGAACCTTTCGCAGTTGGAAGTATACATGGTTATTTTGAGAATAATGTTCCAGATGAATTCTTTAAATTACTTGCCTTATATTGTGCTAGAGATGTATTAGCAAGCATACCGTGGAGTATTCCTTATGGTGAAGAAGATATTAAGGTGGCCATAGAAAACGGTAAAAAAACTATAGAAAGTTATGATGGTTTTGAAAAAGTGATACCTTCTTGGTATAGGGCACCTTAATACAAAATATAGTAAATAGTCATTATATAGTTATTAAACTACTTTTGGAAGATTAACAAGAAGATAAATGAAATAGAACAGCTGATACAGAATGAATTATCAAATGCTCATGAAGAAATTAAAGCTGCACAGATTTCTAAAATAGCAAATTAAAAAGTAAATTAATTAAGATTCTTTATAAGTAAATATCATATTAAGTACATCATCATTATATTTTATTAATCTAGTTTAGGGGGAAAAGCTTTATGCCAAAAGTAAAATTAACAATTTTAGAAAGTAAATGTCGAGGTAATTACCACAAAACAGGAGACAGCTACATTGTTGAGGATGTATGTCCTTCTATATGTCATGAATTATGGCAAAGTATATACCCTAGTATATATACGTTATTGAATAATGGGGATTTAGATTATGGAAACATAAGAGCTAAGAAATTTCAAATGAGGTGTCCAGATAATGGTAGGGTTTTAATTCAGGGTGAAGTGGTTGATGAATAATTTATAAAATGTATATTTGCCCTCATGCTATAGATGGTAATTGGGAGTGTCATAAACCAGAACCAGGAATGCTTTTAAAACCAGCTGAAGAGAAAATCAATTAAATCTCAAAAATTGCGTAGTAATCGGAGATTTGGAGCAGATTTGGTTGCTGCAGATAAAGTTAGAGCTAAAAAAATATTAGTGAAAACGGGATGGGGACAAGGAACCATTGGTGAGTTTAGATATTTGTGGAAAGATGTTAATGCAGGCTATATAGCTGAAAACTTGTTAGAGGCAGTAAATTGGATTATAAAAAAATAAAGAAATAAGATAGAGGGGATAATTATGGTACAAGTTATTAAAGCACAAAAAAAGGATTCAGAGTAAATAGAAAATTGTGTATATGGGGAACGCATAACATTGGGATTTGCTCAACTAGAAGATAAAAAGTTGATATATGATATGCTAGTCTCGCCTGAGGTGAAAAATGTCATGTTTGATGAGGTACATCCAGCTCCTTCATGGGAAGAGTTTGCTGAAGAACCAGATAGCCTTTTTTCAGGTGAACCACATGATGAAGGTAACTATCTACTTATAAAAGTAAATGGAGAAGTTATTGGAGCCATTAGTTATGCATTTAATAATGGAAAGTTAAACTCAGCTGAATTAGATATATGGATTTCTTCAACTAAAAATATAGGCAAAGGGTATGGTACAGAGGCAATAAAATCTGTAATAGAATTTGTTAATTCACATTATAACATTAAGATATTTATTATTAGACCATGGGTGAAAAATTCTAATGCCATTAAAGCATATAAAAAGGTTGGATTTAAAGAAATTGAAGAATTTAATGCTTCAGATTATTATTCAGATGAAGAAGTTGCATTATATGGAGAAGGTGATTATGGTTCTGATGAAACTATAAATTTAATTTATAAAATAGAGTGAATTGATTTTATTAGCTAATGAAATGGAGAGTGAAATGGTTAAAAAACGTCTTGAATTTCTTTGGTTCAAAATAGAAAAATAATGTGTTATTTTATGAGAAAGGGGACGAGTTGATATGTCCAAAACAGTATTATTAACAATAACATGTTTGCTTATTATTTGTGTTATTGTAATCATTAATAAAAAACGAAGTAGAACTAAAAATTTTAATAGAAAACAAGTGTTAATTATTATTGGTGTTTTAATTATTATAAGTATGATTTCAGTTTTTATCTCAGGGTATAGGATTAGCCCCTTAGCTGCATCAAGAGCAAATGGTTTTATCAAGGAAGATTTTGAATTGATAAATGATTTAGATTTAGATTGGGCATATATCCATTTTTATCATGATAAAGAGAATGATAAGTATTATACAGCTATCTCTGAAAAGAAATTATTTATGTATGTAAGTCGTTGCTCCGTATGGCATTATAGTAATAATGAAGATCCTATAAGAACTATTGGAAGTATGAATTATAATAATGGAAAAGGGAAGTTTGCTAAGTTATTGATGGTTGATACAGATGATAAGAATATTGAGTCAATAATAATTAGAGATGAACATGAAAGTATAGAAACTAAAATTAATGTGGATAGTCCACAAATAATAATATTTGATAAGTTTCTAAATTTAAATGATTGTGATGTTGTGGCGTTAGATGAAAATAATCAAGAGATTTTTTATTATGGGTATCCTAGAGGTACTAATATTTTAAGAGATGAAGATTATAAGTGGCATTATGTTGAAGACGTTGTTGAGGGACAAAATTAAGAATATGAATAGGAGTGAGTTAGATAAAAAATATTAGAAAAGTAATTATTATTCTATGTATATTATCAATGATACCAGGAATACCTCTCTTATATACTGGAGGGAAGTATTATAGAAGTGACCTTAAAGAAGCAGTTAAATTAGGCAAGGCTAGTGTTATTGAAATAAACCAAAAGGGAAATATTGATGGAAATATTTTTATCATTAGGAGGATAATTAATGATGAAAATTATTGTTATATAAGATACTCTATTAAAACAAGATCAAGGACTTGGAATTTTCCAGTTGACGTGTTCAAAATATACGATGATAAAGGAAATGAATACAGGAGTAGACATGGTTTAATGAGAGGAACTTTGTGGTCTAATGAAGGAATTATGAGAATTCCCAAATTGAATGATAATGATGAAACATTGAGATTTAATTTTGAATTATATGATCGCAAAGAAAATATTAAAGTGAATTTAAAAAGAGGTCAAGTAAATGAGTTATAAATATAAAGAAGGAATAAAATGGATTTCGACGTTGGTATTGGTTTTCTTATGTATAAAGTATTCTCCATTCTCTTGGTTGCATCTCACTCCTGAGGGGTCCTTTAGAGATTCAGAAAAAGGGAGGCTTTATGGGCCATCGGAAATAGTCGAAGTAATAGATTATGGTGATATTAAGATTTTCTTCGCAAAATATAAAAATTGGGTTTCAGCAGATGCTATTCGAAGAAAAATGTTTTTTTGGAGTCCTAGAAGTGGTGGAATAGCTAATTTGACAGATGAGAATGAGATGGTATCTTTTAGTTATTTTTATTCATATAATGCTAAGGCTACAAAAGAGATTATTTGTGTATATGGTGTAATTCATGATAAGGAAATTGATAAGCTTTATTTAGAAGTAAGGAATGAACAAGATGAAATTATAGAAATAATGTTACCTAGAGATGAAAATAATATGTTTATTTATCATTATGATTTCAAAAAGCATGGATATATAATTGAGTTTTTAAAAGGGTATGATGAAGGTGGAAATTTGATTTTTGAAGAAAAGTTGTATCATTAGATTTTCGGTAGTATAAGAGAAATTGTCTAAATATGTACCTCTTTTTTTGATGATGAAAACATATAAAGTATAGAGTACCTTTATTTGAATCTCAAGAAATAATTAATAAGGAGGTTATATGAACTACTCATCTAAGACTATAATTATTGGACAAATTATAGTCATTTGTTTTAGTATTATGGGAGTATTTGCCATTAATAGATTGGCTGATACTAGTAAAGAAGAAAAACTAGTTGCAAAATTATTTGGGTATACAATGCTTACAGCATTTAAAGTGAAAATAAATTCCACTTATTTACCCTTAGGTCCCATAATTGCATATGTATTAATGAAAAAATCATTGAAGAATAAAAAAGCAAAATCATTAGCAATAATTCTAGGAATTTTTCTGATTTTTTATCCATCTGAATTTGTATTAAATAAGATTGAACAGTCTTTATATCCTAGGAATAATATTAGAACATACCTTGTAGGTGAAAGAAGACATGGTGGAATAGCTACAATATTTTATACTAAGAATGGAATAAGTTTAACAACTTTTACTGCAGATATACTTGATAATGAGATTGAGACTGCTGATATGCTTTATAATGAATTAATAAACTGCGAAGTAAGCAATAATAGAAGAATGATTGAATATGAGTATTTTTTTCACTTTAATCAAGATATTGAAGACCCTAGATTTGGAAGATTAGAGTTTAAAGTAGGTGTAGAGGCTAAAGAACTTCAGCTTGATTACGAGAATAAGACATATATATTTAATACTTCAGAGGAATTTCAAAAGCTATTTAAAGATATAGTTGAATAAAAATAAATGATACTGACTAGGATAACAGATTGAAACCACAATACATTCCCATTCAATTAAAGGGAGTGTATGTTTTTTTATTAACAATATGGTAAAATATAGATATATTTAAATTAAAAGGTTACAAGACATTAATGAACTAAACATATATAAGTTTTAAATTTTGGGAGGTTGAAGAATGGAATTAAGAAATTTAGCAACAATATACCTTTTTAAGGAGGATAGTGTATTATTAATAGAGCGTACAGGCTCAAGAGTTTTTAAAGGTACACTTTGGTCAGGAATAGGAGGTCATTTTGAAAGTGATGAGATCAATGATCCGACTAAATGTATTTTAAGAGAATTGTATGAAGAGACAGGTATAAAAAATGAAGACATATCAAATTTGAAGCTTAGATATATTACATCACGAAAAGCTGATAAAGAAATACGTCAACAATATATATTCTTTGCTCATATGAAAAATATAAATAAAAATATAATAGCTTGTGATGAAGGGGAAATATCTTGGATAAATACTCAAGATTTATTCAATAGGAAAATGTCCTTTACAAATTCAGAATGTTTAAAGCATTATTTTGAAGAGGGATTTAAGGATGATACTATCTATTCTGGAGCAGTTAGTGTTGTTAATGAAAAACCCAATATGAATTGGGTAGCATTAAGGGATTTTTCTGCTGAATATTAAGCCACACTAAAAGGCAATAGGGGGTGTCATATATGTTGAACGAGTTGATTTCCCAGTTAACTAATTTTGGTGCAAATTTTGTCAAGATAGTTGATATATCCATGCTTTCAGCAGAGGAAAATCGTGGTTATAGTGTTGCTCTCTTGATAGGAATAGTTTTAGGCCCGAGTTATATTTTTCGTCTGTCTAAAGAAAACATAATAGACTCTTGTGAGTTTAGCGAAAAGGAAAATGATGCTGATAAACTTGCAGAATGGTCGGCTGATTTTATCGTTACAAAGGGATACAAAGCCTTTGCACAATCGGAAAGAAATCTTGGTTTGCATGGTTTTTATGAAGAAACAACGAAAACTACTCCACTTCCACATAAAAAAATTGCCATATTGGCTGGATTGGGTTGGATTGGGAAAAGCAATTTGTTAGTTACCCAGGAATACGGAAGTGCATTGTGCATGTGTAGTGTCTTGACAAATGCACCATTCCTTACTGAAAATAGGCCAATAATAATGCCTAAATGCGGGGAATGTACTACTTGTAAGAACATTTGTCCTACAGGGGCTATCAACGGCGCTATATGGGAAATGGATATGAATAGAGATTTAATAATAGATGTATATCACTGTGATGGTTGCTTAAAATGCCTATCTAATTGTCCATGGACACAGAAGTATATGAAAGATAATATTTTTAAATAAAATGAATATAAACAAAGGAGAATTAGATTATGATTATATTAGTTGGTGGTATTAGTTGTACTGGAAAAACATTAATGTCTCAAAAATTACTTGAAAGATATAAAATACCCTATTTTTCAATTGATCATTTAAAAATGGGATTGTATAGAAGCGATAGTAATTGTGGTTTTACTCCAATGGATAGTAACGAAGTGATAGGGGAAAAATTATGGCCAATAATTAAAGGTATAATAATGACAAATATTGAAAATAACCAAAACATAATCATAGAAGGTTGTTATCTATTACCTAACTTTGTTAAGGACTTTGAAAGAGAATATTTAGATCAAATCATATCAGTATTTATAGGTTTTTCAACTGATTATATAAAAGAGAATTTTACTTCAAATATTATCAAACACAGAAGTGCTATAGAGACTCGAGACTATGAAGAAGACAGGCCTATCACTCAATTTATTAATGAACATGATGAGTTAAGAAAAGAATGTATAGAAAATGGTGTTGAATATTTTGAGATTGACAATGATTATGAAAAAGAGATACAAAAAGTTTATGATTTCATAGGAAATAGCATAAGGCAAGTTCAAATAAATAACAAGTAAGTATACTCGTCTATTTGGTAAACTACTTCATCCTTGGAACCCACTGAGAGAACCACTATCAGTCCAACACGACCCATTCTTGCCAAATATACTTCGCATCCTTGACTTGGTATTTATTTTCACATGCCTAAGTAAAATGATGGACAAGAACTAGATTCAACTTGAAGGATGAAATAAAGAGAATATTGCACTTGCAGATTATCTCCACTATTGTACTCTAGTATCAGCGAAACTAGACTTGGTTTAATTGCATCAGAATCAGTAGCATCATTGTAAATAGTAATGATGCTACTTTGTGAGAAGAAACAGTGTATTTATTGATTATAACTATTCTCTACTCAAGATATAGATAATTATAACGTTCTATCAAATAAAAAAAGATTGATAATGTTGAGAAGAAATTAGAAATTAATCATAATAAATATGCTTATGTTGAGTGGCGGATTAGGTTACTTTTATAAAAATGGGAGGGAACACAGGGTTACTTAGATTATTAAAGTATAGTCACGAATTTAACAATAGGTTTTGAGTATTATTAAGCAATTCATATATATCAATTACTTTGCCAATTTCAGCGTACTTTTTAAGATGTGTTCCATTTAAATATATGTTTAACTTATTTAATTTACATTCATCATGTAAGTTTCTAATTAACTCTTTAAGTTCTTCCACTGAATACTCCTTATTATCTATAAATTTCTGTGCTAATACTTTCCTGTTTTTTATATAGCTTAAAATAATCAGTCTACAGGATTTTGAAACAGCAATATACTTTTCAATATCCTTTGGGGCTAATAAAAGACATTGTGGTACAATAGCAACTTTTTTAGGTGCTAATGAAAGAAGGATGAATTCTTCTATAGCACGTTTTTCAGTACCCATTGTATCATCATCGACCAATACAAATACTTCAGGCTTGAAAATCTTTTCACTTAGAGTGTTCAAGTTTTCATATACAATAGGTTTTATTTTCTTTCTTACATTTTCTGTCTCGAAAATATTAATATAGAAGGGGATATTAGGATAAGTTTCTAAATCAGTAAATGAATATTCAACAATATTACTTTGATCATTTATATTAATTAGCATTTTGTTATCTCTTAAAATTACAAAAAATCTATTTTTCATCTTGCACCTCATTATAAGATTCTAGATCACAACTTTACCTATATTATTACCTTAAAAAAATTAATAATCAATAAATGGCTCTACCTTATATAAATTTGAAAAGCCACTATTGAAATGATGGGGTAATAGGAAATGAATTTCAAAATTTCCTGGGAAATATTGGAATCAAAAGAGGTGGGAGTAAACATATTAATTAATAAATGTGTAGAGTAATATTAATTAATCATCATAAAACCAATTTTAAGTTCATAATGTATTAATATAATCATAAATCACCCATTTTAACCTAATTTTTTCTGAGGAGAGGTTTATATGAATCTTGAAAAAGTTAAAAAGCTAATCAATGAGTTAGTGTCTTTTTCGGTAAATTTAAAAGCATCTGAAATAAACATTAAATTGGATGAAATTGATAACTATGTCAAAATTGAACTAACCAGCAATGTATCTAATTTAGATAAAAGTGTAATTGATAACCTAAAGAATAAACTGAATACTTCTCGAATGGTAGAGTTAGAAGAACTTTATTGGGCCCTTTTAGGAGAAAACAGCCAAAGTGACGAGCTATTTTTATTAGGTACCATGATAGATCATTGTGAAATAAATTACATGGAAAATAAAGAACTTAAGATAGTTTTATATCGATTCACAGATTAATATTCCACTGAGGAGAGATTTATATGAAGAAGTTCAAACTCCTATTAGAAATTTTTCCAACACTGATTTTTTTTTGGATGTTATTCACTTTAGATTTTAGCTTGCAGGGAATTATCCTTGGAGCCTTTATTAGCCTTCTAATAACCCTATTCTCCATTAATGTTATTTATGATCATTCAGATTTTACAATTCGAATTCCTAACTTTTTCACATTAATGCAATACTCTTTTAGACTAATATATGAAATTTACAGAGCTTCATTTATACAAATCTTAAGGATAATAAAACAAGATAACCATTCTGTTATAGTTGAAGTACAACTAGATGTAACAGATCCTCTCTTGATAACAATAATTGCCAATTCAATCACTCTAACCCCGGGTACAATTACAGTTGATACAGATGATAATATTTTATTTGTTCTATCTATTAAAGACGATGGTGAAGATGGAGAACAATTAAAGCAGAATATTAAAAATAGATTTGAAAAATATTTTATTAAGAAAGGATAAAATATAATGTTCCTGTTAATTACAATGATATTATTAACTATTGCTATGGCACTAACATTATTCAGAATGATTAAAGGCCCAACTCTATGGGATAGATTATTGGCTCTTAACCTTATGTCTGCAAAAACAGTAATGCTCATAACATTATATGGAGTTTATAAAAATAATATGGCTTTATTAGATGTTTCTATGACTTATGGAATTATAGGTTTCTTAGGGATAACCCTATTAAGTAGATTTATATTAAGAGGAGGAAGGCATAAGTGATATACAAATTACTTTTCATCTTATCCTGGATATATATCATCTTTGGAATAATTGGAATCTTTAGCTTTAATGATATCTATTCTAGACTTCTCACCAGCAGTAAAATAGATACAGCAGCTCTATTAACAATCTTTTTTGCTTTAATAATAAAATGTGGCTTTAGTACAATGTCTATTAAGCTATTCTTGATATTATTATTCATAATCATTACTGGCCCTGTTGCTAATCACATTATTGCTCGTTCCGCCTATTTAAATGGTATTGAGTCAATGAAAGAAGGTAAAAAATGAGTATTGAAATCATATTACAAGTAATTATGATAATAATTGCTATATCAATGATTAAAACTGAAAACAACTTAAATTTAATTATATTATTTTCTGCCTTCTCATTAATCGCAGCAGGTTTATACTTTATGTATAATTCTCCAGATGTTGCTTTATCAGAAATATCTATTGGTAGTGCTATAATTCCCTTGATTTTTATTATAGCTATATCAAAGCAAAAAGAATTTGTAGTTATAAATCATTTGAAAGACGATTTTTTAAAAGACAATGAGAATGAAATTGCAGGCAGAGGCTATGAAATTTTAAAAAATTTCTGTAATCATTATGATTTAAAGTTAAAAATTATTGATAGTAAGGAAAGTCACATACATGGTATTTTCAGAGAAAAGAATATAGACTTAATCATAGATAAATGTTCATACACAAATAATTATATATTAAAGGGCAAAGAATCAAGTATATTAATGAATAAACTTGAACAAATGACAAAAGACATAGATAATATTATCATTATCAAGGAAGGTGAAAATGAAACTGTTGATTAAAGAAATATTTATAGTAATAATGCTATCCACAATATTAGTTACATTTACTATTTCCTCAAATGAAATAAAAAAATTAACCAATGGGCATTCGAATATAAATACTTCTGAAAGTAAAAGGTACTATCTAAAAAATACTTTGAAGGAAACTGGTTCCCAAAATATAGTAACAGGCATTTATTTAGAATATAGATTATTTGATTCGATTTTTGAGGCAGGTATTCTATTAATAACTGCAACTGGAATCATATTTATATCGAAAAAGGATGAGACACTAGATTAGAGTTATAAATTATTTAGCGGAGTTGATATATTGAAGTTTTCATACATTCTAATTATCATTAGTAAATTATTATTTCCTGTTATGTTATTATTTGGATTTTATATAATTTTATATGGGGATAGTTCTCCAGGTGGTGGCTTTCAAGGAGGCGCTATAATTGCAACAACGTTTATTTTAACATATTTTATTCAAAGCAAAAAAAATTTCAATGTTAATGTACTATTAAAATTAGAAAAACTCTATTTTGTTACCATTCTAATTATAGCCTCTATAAGCTTTTTTACAAAGGGTGAATTATTTACTAATTTCGTTACTTTAAATAGCTCCGTACAAATAAAAAGGATATTTTTACTCTTATTAAATTTTTTCATAGGGTTAAAGGTAGCATCAGGTCTCATAACTATTTTTTCAACATTTATTGAGGAGGGAAAATAATGTTGTTAGATACTACTTTATCTTTTATAGTTATACTTATTGGTGTTTATGGCTTAACTACAAGCAAATTTGTAATAAAGTCAATCATTCTCTTGAATGTAACTCAAACTGCTATAATACTTCTTTTTCTAAACTTTTCAAACCAGCAGAATTTTCAACCACCACTATTACCTGGGAATATACAATTAATGGTTGATCCACTTCCACAAGCATTAATGTTAACAACCATTGTTATAGGTGCAGCTATAACGGCATTAGCCCTAATGTTAAGCATTAAAATTTTTCATTATTATGGTACTTTAAACTGGAAGGAACTATTAGAGAGGGAATGCTAATATGAACTTAATACCCATCCTATTAATATTTATTCCTATAATCTTTGCAATGATTATTTACCTTTTAAATAATAAATATATTAATTGCTTAGTATTTGTCTCTCAGGTAATTATCACAATTGTAATGGCTATGTACTATAATTTTATTAAAATTAATGGTATTCATGAAGTTTTAATAGGTGGTTGGATTAAAAACGTAGGTATAGCTTTGAAAAATGATAAATTGTCTACTTCCTTTCTATTTCTTACAATATTTATTTGGTGGATAATTCTAATATATAGTTGGAATAAGAAAAGAGGAGATTATAAGTTTTGGTTTTTCCTATTGTTTTTAGAGGGGGCATTTTTAGGTCTTATACAGACAAATGATCTGTTTAATTTTTTTATATTTTTAGAGATAACAACAATAATTTCTTCAATTTTAATAATTTATAAGAAAGATGGATATTCAGTTAGAGCAGGATTGTACTATCTGCTTTTTAATAGTAGCGGAATGCTCTTCTTTCTAATCGGCTTAATAATCCTTTATATGTCGACGGGAACATTGAATATGGATATACTTCATCAAAAACTAACTTTAATTAATAACTCTTATACTATAAAATTTTCGTATATACTTTTCATTGCGTCCTTAGGAGTAAAATCTGCTTTTTTCCCTGTATACAATTGGCTTCCTAAAGCACATGGTGCAGCACCTTCTTCAATTTCTGCACTACTTTCTGGCCTATTAGTAAAGAGTGGACTTTATGGCTTTATTAGAATTAATGAAATTTTTAGTATTAATACTTATAGTGAATTATTCTTCTTATTAGGGTTTTTAACTGCTTTATCGGGAGTTGTTTTTGCCCTAAGTCAAAAAGATTTAAAACAAATTTTAGCGTTTCATACCATATCACAAATTGGAATTATACTTATGGGGTTGAGCTCTATGAAAGGAACTCAATATTACGGCGGACTTCTTCATCTTTTTAATCACGCCATTTTTAAATCACTATTATTCTTAGGGACTGGAATCATTATTAATAGGTATAATACTCGAAATATATCAAAACTTAGAGGAGTGTTAAAAGTCCTTCCATTTACATCTATACTTTTGATTATAGCAATATTTTCTATTACAGGTGCTCCGTTTTTTAATGGATATATCAGTAAAAGTCTTATTAAATATTCATTGAAGGGGAATTCTTTAAAACTTCTTCTGTTTAATATTGTTAACTTAGGTACTATTATATCCTTTATAAAATTCTCACAAATTTTCATTGGAAACTCAGATGTGAAAAAAAGGAAAGTTGAATGGTGTGATTTTTCAATGCTCATACTCGCAATAATGTGTATTTTTATGGGAAACCCTTATAATCCTGTTACAAAAATGCTAGTAGATATTGATGTTTCATTTATAAAAGTTTTAAATATTAATAGTTGGATTCAATACTTTTTCACTCTAATAATAGGTTATTTAATTTATAAAAAAGTAATTTCTAAGGATTTAAGTTTTATAAAAAAGATTAGACATACATCTTTTTCTTTTGATACTGCTAATATAATGTTAGTAATGTTTATTTTCATTTTAATTATTAGTTGTGTAATTATATAAAGTAAAGGGACTCTACTATTTCATAGGGTTCCTTTACTGCATAATGTCTAAATATTTAAACTGTTGATTCTAAAAATGAAACAAAGAACTTATTTGATTCCTATTATTCTGGTTTGCTAACGAGAGGTAAGTAAAAAGATGATACAGAACAATAAGACAATAGTAATAAAATATACTGGTAGAGAATAGTATTAAACAATAAATCAAAAGAAGAGTTGAAAAGGTATGTTTAAGGATATGTTCCCGCACACGACACATATTGAAACTATAGCTAAATTATCGTTGATATGAGCGGAGTTAGAGAATTGAATAGGTGAGAAAATAGCTATTTGCCACCCATTTGCCACCCTAATTTATTTTTGGGTGGCAAGTATTTTTTCAAAGATATCTACACTATCTTTTTTCATCTTCTGTGTCACATGAGAATAGGTGTCCATGGTTGTTGATATTTTACTATGTCCAAGGCGATTTTGAATATCTTTTATATTTGCTCCAGACTCAAGAAGCATGGTTGCATGTGTGTGCCTCAATGAATGGAAATTATATCGTATGCCTAATTCGTAATTAACTATACGACTTAAGTATTTTAAGCTATCGTTGGTAACCAGTTCACCATTTTCTTTTGTGCACACAAAGTTATTTAGTGTATAATACTCGCCATATTTCAGTCTGTTTTCTTTTTGCTTAATGTTATGTTTATATAATATATTAAATAGAGTAGCTCCAATTAAAATTGTTCTATTTGAGCTTTTAGTTTTCGGGGTACCAAAGACCCATTTTTTATCTTTATAGATGAGTATCTTATTAACAGTAATAGTTCTTTTATTAAAGTCTACACAATCCCATGTAAGGCCACAAACTTCAGCAGCTCTCATTCCAGTATTAAATGCGATTTGTAAAGGGATGTAGAAAGAGCTTCCTTCTGGAAATCTTTTAATAATTTGTTTGAACTGTTCTACAGTTACTATTTTTAAGTCATCTACAGTTTTTGGCGTACTATTGTATTTGGGTAATTTAATATAAGTCATAGGGTTTTCTTTAATAAGTTTGTAAGGGAAAATTGCCGTTTTAAAAGCTCCTGATAGTACTCCATAAAAATTTGAAAGTGAACTTTTAGTGTATCCATTCCTATATTTTAAATTAAAGAATTCTTGAAGCTTACTTGGTGAGATTGATTTTAGTTTAAAAACTCCTAAAGCAGGTTTTATATGTTTATCAATAACTATCCTATAAGCTTGTTGAGTATTATATTTGCAATTAATTAAGACATATTCTTTGTACCAATAATCAAAGTAATCAGAGACTGTTATGTTACTTTCCATAACAACAGCACCTGCATTTTCATAGTCTTTAATAGCATTTCTTAAAGCTTTATCAGCTTCTTTTTTAGTTCTAAAGCCTCCTTTCTCTTTTTTTTTTCGCTTGCCATCAACAACACCTAAATCAAAATAGTAAGACCATGAGGTACCTCTTTTTCGTACTGCACCCTTCATTTTTCATAACCACCTTTATATGTTATTTAATATTAGTTTGTGTAAATTAACATAAAAAAAACCGTAAATATTATAAGAAATCATGAAAATAACATAAGAAAACCCATAAGTAATCTGACTTTATCAGATTACTTATGGGTTCCGTGGAATTACTTTGATTTTTCAAAGCAATGGGTTCATGACTTAAAATTAACACAAAAAGAACATAAGGTCAATACATAAATTTGAAAATATTTAAAATCTTCTTGAAATAATTTCATGAATAAAAGAATTATTCCAAGAAAAATAATAAGTTATATATTAACATCTTTATTAAAATTCCTGAATTTAAGCTCAATCAATTTTGTTGGTACTTTTTCTATCTTGGAGATTTCATCTATTGTGTAGTCCTTATAAGATAATAGTGTATCATCAGTAATTAAGAGTCCAGCAGCAAAATAATTCGCTGCTATTTCATATTTGTTTTTTCAAAGAGTGTATAATTTTTAATAAAATATAAGTTATCATGGGTATGGAGTATTGCATGTCCTAATTCATGAGCACATACAACTCGTTTTTCTTCATCTAACATGTTTTTATTTATGTAGATAATTTTATTTCGTTGAAAGTACTGATAGAAGCCGCGTGTATCCTTATGCATTGGTGTTTCGATAATAATGCAATTAAGTTCTTCTGCTATATAAAAAGGATCAGTACTTTTAAATAGTCTTTTGTATTTATCCACCATTTCCTTGATATATTCCATATTAATCCCTCACAAAGATGCCAATCAACTATTTATTCTTTATCTTTTAAGTATTTCTTAGGAGTATATTTCTCTTTATTTTTCATTTTTGCGTGAGCCATTCCCATTTCCATAGCTGTTAATATGCTCTCGATTGCTTCAGGGCAGGCAGGTTCTCCATCAAACATTAAACCATCTGCATTTGAAAGCATATTTTTTGTTTGGTCTAAAACATTTAGTATATCTCTCATATCTTTTTTGTTTAAAGATAGATTATTACTATGACCATCTTCTTTATTTTTAAGAACTGTTTTTATATCAGATCTGCCTATTAAATAATCTAATGATACCTCAAAATAATCAGCGAAATCAGTTAAAGCATTTATTTCTGGTATTCTTTTATCATTTTCATATTGAGAAACAGCTGATTTTGTGAACGTGTAGTTATACTTTTTATTAAAATCACTTATAAGTTCTTCTTGATTCATTCTTTTTTCTAGTCTAAGATCCTTAAAACGTTTTCCAAAAGTATCCAAAGTTAACACCTCCATGAATATATTTTATACTAAATTAACAGAAATATAAACATAATTAACGATAATAAAATAAAAATTTAAATAAATTTCCAAAAATTTCTTGACGATTTCGTTTGCGTTAATTAAAATAGTATTAAAGTTAACGCCAAAATAATTGAAGAAGGAGGGGATATTGTTGAAACCAAATCTTAAACTTAAAGCAACAAGAGTGGAGAAAGGTGAACTTCAATCTGATGTTGCTAGAATTTTAAAAGTATCTGAGCAAACTTATAATCAAAAGGAACTTGGGAAGAGGGATTTCACTTTAAGGGAATGCAAAATATTAGCTAGACATTTTAATAAAACAATGGATGAAATTTTTTTTGTAGACTAAGTTAACAAGAATAAAACTGTCAGTAACATAAATAAAATATAATAGTGGGTTTCGTGGAATTAAAGCAGTAATTGAAGTATTTATAATAAAAAGTTTATAGGATTGAATATGGGGAAAATAATTTATAAATAGCATCATGATAGGTTTTAAAATTTAATAAAAAGGGGTATAGGAGCTATGAGCAGTAATGATTATCTTTACACAGTTGACGAGATTTCTCAGATTCTGAAAGTAAATAAGAACTTTGTTTATGATCTTATTAAAGCAGGTCATATAATAGCATTAAAATTGGGAAGATATAAAATAACAAGACTTGAGCTTTTAAGATTTTTAGAAGAAAGCAATGGAAAAGATTTTTCAGATGTAAATGATGTTAAGGAACTGGTATTTTAGTTGATTAGCTAGGGTATTGAGAATAGGGGTTCATGTAATGGGATATGCTATAAAAAATATTGATTAAGGGGATGAATTAATGGAGCTTTTTTTAAAAGGTCAAGGAATGATTAGTATCTATGAAATTCATGAAGGGATTAAGGTAGTGATGGCAAGGGAACTTCATAAAGGACTTGAAGTAAAAACAGCATTTAAGGATTGGATAAATAGAAGATTAACAGAGTGTGATTTGATAGAAGGGGATGACTTTAGCTCATTTTTGAGCGAAAGTTCAGGAGGTAGACCAAGTAAGGATTATTTATTGAAACTAGATGCAGCGAAAGAAGTTGCTATGATGGAAAGAAATGAAAAAGGGAAAAAATATAGAAGATATTTCATTGAAGTAGAAAAGAAATATAATCAACAAGTTCTCAATACTAAAAATCTAAGTCCTCAACTTCAGCTATTAATAAAAATAGAAACGGAACAAAAGAGAATAGAGGAAAATGTTAATAGTGTGAAAAAAGAAACCATGGAGGTTAAATCAGAACTTCAAGAAATGAAGGATACTATAATTATTAATCCTAAAGCTGATTGGAGAAAGAAAACCAATCAACTCATAGCTAAAATATGTACAACTATGAATGATTATAAAAAACCAAAGGATAAAATATACTCAGCACTTGAGGAAAGAGGAAGATGTAATCTAAATCTAAGGCTCAATAACTTAAAAGTAAGAGCTCTTTCCAATGGAACAGCAGCTAGTAAAGTTAAGAAATTAAATATATTGGATGTTATAGCTAATGATGCAAGGTTAAAAGAAATTTATATAGCTATTGTTAAAGAGTTTGCTATTAAATATAAAGTTTGATAAGAGAGTGATGGAGAGGGTGTTATGGCTACTTACAGAGTTATTAAGGACAAAGATAATCCGTTTGTAATGATTAATAAACATGGTATTTATGATAGTAATTTAAGTTGGAAAGCTAAAGGACTATTGATGTATTTCATGAGTAGACCGGATAACTGGGATTTTCATGAAGTAGAGATTAAAAAACATGCTAGAGATGGAAAAGATGGTATTAAATCAGGAATAAAAGAGCTCATAAATAATAACTACATAAGAAGAACCAGAACAAGATATAATAATGGCAAATTTAGAGGATGGATGTATGAAGTATACGAAGTACCTTTTGAAGAGACAAAAACAACTGGTGATGAGTGCAAAAATAAACATAAGAGTGTTGAGCCCATAATGGGAAAGCCGACGTTGGAAAATCCGACAACGGGAAAATCGACGGTGGTAAACCCGCCAATAATAAATAATGAATTTAATAATAATGATTTAAATAATAATAGATTTATAGTAAATAATGAAATAAAGAAGCTTAAAGAAGTGGAGGAGAAAGAAAGAGGGGTTAATCATGGGGATAGAGGAGACAGTAGAGAGAATAAAAGATCAAGTTCAATTAAGAGAACAGAGGAGGAAAGAGATAGAGAAGAGGGAAGGAGTGGGGATGGACAAGCCTTATTCAATGAAGAGGACCTTATATAGTTGCTCTAAATGCAGAGATACATCCTGGTTATTGATTGATGGAAAAGCAAGAAGATGTGGTTGTTATGAGATAAAACGGTTAAAGAGAATATGGGAGAAGTCAGGAATAAGCCTAGAGCAGAAAGAGATGACATTTAAAAGCTTCAATGCATATAGTAAAGAAATTAAGAATGCAAAAGATACAGCTACAAAGTACTATATAAACTATAAAGTCATTAAAGATTCAAGAAATAACTCAATTGTATTTTTAGGACAAGTTGGCAGTGGCAAAACTCATTTGAGTATTGCCCTGGCAATTAACTTCATAAACAAAGAAATTCCTGTTATATATATGCCCTATAGAGATGTAATTATGAATATAAAGCAAAATATACTGGATTCCATTTACTACAGAAAAACCATTGAAAGATACCAAAAGGCAGAGATCCTTTTAATTGATGATCTTTATAAAGGCAAGATAACAGAAAGTGATATTAATATCCTCTTCGAAATAATTAATTATAGATATCTGAATAATAAAGCAATAATAGTAAGTTCAGAGAGAAGTATTGATGAAATACTTAGAATAGATGAAGGTATTGGTAGCAGAATATATGAGATGTGTAAGGGATATTTGGTGGAGATTAGGGGGAAAGGGAATAATTATAGGGTGAGAGGGTAAAAAGGTTTGAAAAATGCTAATAAGTAAAGAAGAGTAGAACAATTATAGGATTGATATAGTTAATAATTATGTCAATCCTAAATTTATTAAAAGTGACTTTTTCAAATAGCTACAATTTACTTGTTGAAATTCCCAAAAAGTAAGACTAAAATAAGAATAGAGTAAATAAAAGGTTTATATAAAAGAGGTGAATTTGTGGAAGTTAAAAAGTTTTATAGAACACAGAGAGAACTTGCTTATGCAATTAACAAGCTGATTGATGCTTATTGGAATGATGAGATAAGTGATGAACTAATTATTCAAAAGATAACTGACTTATACACAAATAATCCATCCAAAGTTTTAAAAAATGATGACTTTACAACTATTCTTAAACAACAATGTGGAAAGAGAAGATTAGAAGTAGTAGGAAAAATATTGGCATAAGTATTAGATAGATAAAGACTAATGGGAGGAATACGAAATGATAACAGGCGAATTGAAAAGCAAGATTGATAAAATTTGGGAGATATTTTGGACAGGAGGTATCACGAACCCTCTATCTGTAATTGAACAGTTCACGTATCTTCTTTTTATAAAAGGACTAGATGATAAGCAAAATGATTTAGATCAAAATGCAGAATTATTAGGTATTGAAGCAGAAAAGATATTTAAGGAGGACCAGCAAAATCTTCGTTGGAAGAATTTCAAACAACTTGGTGCAACAGAAATGTATGAGGTAGTTTCAAAAAAGGTGTTTCCTTTCATAAAGAATATGCATGCGGATAAAGATTCAGCTTTCTCAAAATATATGGATGATGCTATTTTTATGATTCCAACACCTCAGATGCTTGAAAAGATAGTAACAAATGTAGATACACTACCTATGGGAGATAGAGATGCTAAAGGAGATTTATATGAGTACTTGTTATCAAAAATAGGTTCAGCAGGTACTAATGGTCAATTTAGAACACCAAGACACATTATTAAGATGATGGTTGAACTTATGAAACCAACACCAACGGATATTATTATTGATCCTGCAGCTGGTTCAGCTGGTTTCTTAGTCGCGGCAGGTGAGTATTTACAGAAAAACAATGAAGATTTGTTTACTGTTCAAGAACTAAAAAGACACTATAATGAAGATATGTTCTTTGGCTTTGATATGGATAGAACTATGCTTCGTATTGGTGCAATGAATATGATGCTTCATGGAGTAGAAAGTCCAAATATTGAATATAGAGATTCATTGTCAGAGCAAAATAAAGACACAGAAAAATATACACTGGTACTTGCAAATCCACCATTTAAGGGTTCACTTGATTACGAATCGGTATCAGCTGATTTATTAAAAGTTACAAAGACAAAGAAAACCGAATTACTTTTCTTATCACTGATACTAAGAATGCTTAAAAAAGGTGGAAGATCTGCAACTATAGTACCAGATGGAGTTTTATTTGGAAGTTCAAAAGCACATAAAACAATTAGAGAAGAGATTGTAGAAAATCATCATCTACATGGAGTTATATCAATGCCAAGTGGAGTTTTTAAACCATATGCAGGAGTATCAACAGCAATATTAATATTTACTAAAACAGGAGCAGGTGGTACTGATAAAGTTTGGTTCTATGATATGAAAGCAGATGGTTTCTCTTTAGATGATAAACGTCAACTTATTGAGGATAATGATATTGAGGATATTATTAAAAGATATCACACACTTGAGAATGAGGTTGATAGAAAGAGAACAGAACAGTCATTCTTTGTTTCAAAAGATGAAATTAAAGATAATGATTATGATTTGTCTATTAATAGATATAAAGAGATTGAATATGATGAAGTTGAGTATGAAGATCCACAAGTGATTTTAGATAAAATTATTACTAATGAGGAACAAATAATCAACAGTTTAAATGAAATTAAGGAGTTGTTATAATGAAGACCGTTAATATTACTAAAGTTTGTGATATTGAAATTGGAAAGACTCCTGCAAGAAAAGAAAATTCATATTGGGGAAAAGGAGCTAAATGGATTTCAATTTCTGATATGAAGACAAAATATATAAATAATACTAAGGAAGAAATAACAAATAAAGCTATCCAAGAATCTAAAATCAAGTTAGTACCTCAAAATACAGTAATCATGAGCTTTAAACTTTCAGTTGGGAAAGTAGCAATTACAGGTGAAAATATGTATACAAATGAAGCTATTGCAGCATTTCATATAAAATCACCTGAAGAGCTTAGTTTTGAATACTTATATTATGCGTTACAAACTTTAAGACTTAATGAGAATACAGATAGAGCAGTAATGGGATTGACTTTAAATAAGAAAAAATTAGCGCAATTAATGATACCTCTTCCACCACTTCAAACACAAAAGAAAATCGTTGAAGTCTTAAAAAAAGCACAAGAACTTATTGATTTAAGAAAGAAGCAAATCGAATTGTTTGATGAGTTAATTCAAAGTGTGTTTTATGATATGTTTGGTGATCCTGTTACAAATCCTAAGGGGTGGGAAGTTAAAAGTTTAAAGGATTTTGTTAAAATTGATACTAATATGATTAGTGAATTTAGTGATTATCTAGATTATCCACATATAGGAATAAGCAATATTGAAAAAAACACTGGTAAACTTATTAATTATAAAACTATTAAAGAAGACAATGTTATTAGTGGGAAGTATTATTTTGGTCCTGAACATATTATTTATAGCAAGATTAGACCAAATCTAAATAAAGTTGCATTACCAAATTTTAAAGGTCTTTGTAGTGCTGATTCGTATCCGCTTTTAGTTAATAAATCTAAAGCCAATAGATTCTATGTAGTTCAAATATTACGTTCTGAGTACTTTTTAAATGAAATATTGAAGCATAGTAACAGAACCAATATTCCCAAAGTGAATAAATCACAACTAATGACATTTGAATGTATATTACCACCTGTTGAGTTGCAAAATCAATTTTCGCAAAAGGTTCAAAAAATCGAAGCACAAAAAGAACTAATGCAACAATCACTAACTGAAATGGAAAACAACTTTAATAGCTTAATGCAAAAAGCATTCAAAGGGGAGCTGTTTAATTAATTTAAAGGAAAATTAAAGATGGGGGTGTAATATGGAATATAATTTTAGCTTTCTAAAGAAACATAAATTGTATGATAGCTTCGCGGGGGCGTGCATAGAAGCTGAAAAAAGTTTGGTAGTTTCTTATGCGACTACGGCAATATTAACTCGTAGAGCTTTAGAATTAGCAGTTAAGTGGGTGTTTAGTTACGATGAAGAACTAAGCGCCCCATATCAAGATAATTTAGCAACATTGATACATGATTACTCCTTTAGAGGTATTATTGATGTGAAGTTGGTACCTATGCTTAAATATATTCAGCAGTTAGGTAATAAAGCAGTTCATACAAGTTCTCCTATAACTAGAGATCAAGCTGTACTTGCTCTTAGAAATCTGTTTGAGTTTATTTCATGGGTTGATTATTGTTATTCTGATGAGTTAAATGAAGTTGAATTTAATGAGGATATACTTCAGGATAATGAAGGGGAAAAGAAAACAAGAAAAGAGCTTAATGACCTTTATGAGCGATTAGGTTCTAAAGATAAAAAGCTTGAGGAGCTTATTAAGCAAAATGAAGAGCTAAGAAAGAATATTACTGCTAAAAGAATTGAAAATGAGCAGCAACGTAATTTCAATGTAGATGAAATTAGTGAATTTAAAACTCGAAAGATGTATATAGATTTAGAGCTTCAACTTGCAGGATGGACTATTGGGGTAGACTGCAGAGAAGAGGTTGAAGTTCAAGGAATGCCTAATAATACGGGTGTAGGTTTTGTTGATTATGTTCTATATGGAGATGATGGAAAGCCACTAGCAGTTGTAGAAGCAAAGAAAACTAGTGTTAATCCGAAGTTAGGAAAGCAACAAGCAAAACTTTATGCTGATTGCTTAGAAAAAGAACATAATGTAAGACCAATAATATTTTATACAAATGGGTTTGAATATTATTTATGGGATGATGTTAGTTATCCAGAGCGTCCAGTTTCAGGTATTCAAAGTAAAAGTGAATTAGAGTGGATGATATTTAAACGTAAAAATAAGAGTTCATTGAAAACTCCTTATATTAAAGATGAAATTACAAATAGACCATATCAAAAGATGGCTATTCAAGCAGTTTGTGATACTTTAGAAAAAGGTCATAGAAAAGCTTTGCTTGTTATGGCAACAGGTTCAGGTAAGACACGTACAGCTATTTCTATTGTAGATGTTTTAATAAATAAAGGGTGGGTAAAGAATGTTCTTTTCTTAGCAGATAGAACAGCTCTAGTGAGACAAGCCAAGAAGAATTTTAAAAACCTTTTACCTGAGTTGTCATTATGCAACTTACTTGATAATAAAGATAATCCAGAAAGTCGTATGGTATTCTCAACTTATCCAACTATGATGAATGCCATTGATGATACTAAAAGCAAAGATGGTTCAAAGCTATTTAGTCCAGGTCATTTTGACTTAATTATTATTGATGAATCTCATAGAAGTATATATAAGAAATATCAAGCTATATTTGATTACTTTGATGGTATTTTATTAGGACTTACAGCAACACCAAAGAGCGATATTGATAAAAATACTTATGAGATATTTGACCTTGAAAATAATGTTCCAACGTACGCTTATGAATTAGGGGAAGCCATTGATGAAGGATATCTTGTACCTTACCATACCATTGAAACTAAGATGAAGTTCATGGAGGAAGGTATTCATTACGATGATTTAAGTGATGAAGAAAAAGAGCAGTTTGAAGAAACCTTTGACGAAGATGTAAAAGACATTAGTGGAGAAGCATTGAATTCTTTTCTATTCAATAACAACACAGTAGATACAGTATTGCAGACTTTAATGGAAAAAGGGATTAAAGTTGAAGGTGGAGATAAACTTGGTAAAACAATTATTTTTGCTAAAAATAAAAAACACGCTGAGTTTATAATGAAGAGATTCGATATTTTGTATCCCGAGTATAGAAGTAAATTTGCTAAACCTATTTATACAGATATAAAATATGTAGATACTTTAATTGAAGATTTCTCAACAAAAGAGAAAATGCCACAAATTGCTGTATCTGTTGATATGCTTGATACTGGAATTGATATACCTGAGTTAGTAAATTTGGTATTCTTTAAGAAAGTACGTTCAAAGTCAAAGTTCTGGCAAATGATTGGAAGAGGAACAAGACTTTGTGAAGATTTATTTGGTGTAGGGATAGATAAGGATGGATTTAGAATATTTGACTACTGTTCAAACTTTGAATATTTTAGACAAAATAAGAATGGAAAAGAGGCTAAGATTACTAAATCTTTAACTGAGAATTTATTTAATATTAAAACAGAGGTTGTTAAAGAACTTCAAAGACTTGATTATCAAACAGAAGAATATACTTCACATAGAGAAAGCCTGGTTGTGGAATTGCTTAACTCAATAGTACAAATTGATGAATCTAAATTTAATAGCAGGATGAATATAAAGTATATTCATAAATACAACACAAAGGAAGCATGGAACAATATTAATGACAATGATATCCGTGACTTAGAAGAGCATATTGCTCCTCTAATACCAGCAATAGATGATGATGAATTAGCAAAGAGATTTGATTATCTAATGCTTACTATTGAATATGCAGATTTAAAAGGAATATCCGCATCTAAACCTAAAGTTAGGGTTGTAACAACTGCTGAGAAATTATCATATAAAGGCAGTATTGAAATGGTAAAACGCCAAGAACATCTTATTACAAAAGTTCAAACTGATGAATTCTGGGAAGATGCAGATATATTTGAATATGAGATAGTAAGAAAAGCCTTTAGAGATTTAATTAAGTTTCTTGATAAGAATATTGGAGCAATTTATTACACTAACTTCACTGATGAAGTGATGGAAGTTAACGAAAACGTTGGTGAGTATACAGTTAATGATTTGAAAAGCTATCGTAAGAAAGTAAATCAATACCTTAAAGAACACCAAGAAGATATAGTTGTGTATAAGCTTAGAAATAATAAAAAAATATCAGAAGATGATATTAAGCATTTAGAGGGAATTCTATGGCAAGAGATAGGGACAAAAGAGGATTATGTTAATGAATATGGTGAAGAACCTTTATTAAAACTAACATCAAAAATTGTAGGACTTGATCCAGCTGCAGCAAATGAAGCTTTTTCAGACTTCTTATCAGATGAGACTCTTAACTCTAATCAAATGGAGTTTGTTAAGCTTATAGTTAACTTTGTTGTTTCTAATGGGATAATTGATAAAAAAGTTCTTAATGAACAACCATTTAATAAATTTGGTAATGTAGTTAATCTTTTTGAAGGTAAGATAGATGTTGCTAAGAGCATAATTAAAAAGATTGATGAGTTGAACGCTAGGATTGAAGTAGGTTAATATTATTAATTAAGTTTTTATCAGAACTGAAATTACTTCTTAATGCATCTGTGTGAACGCACAGGTGTATTTTTTTACATATAAAAGTGGAATATTAAATAAAAGCATGTACTGGCAAGCTAATTACATAATAGGAGTATAATATTAGAGAGTAGGGATGCTTTTTATTTCAAATTTACACAATAATGTCAGAGGTTGTTTTATAAACTAAAACATGTCTTTTCATAGCTGAATAAACGCTAAGTCTATAGTGTGTTTCAAATGATTCTACAAGAATTATAGATTTTAATCAAAAAGGAAGGAGCATATAAAAAATTGATATAATTTGAGTGAAAATATGTTATAATAGGTAATAAATATTAGAATAAGTAAGAGGTGAACATGAAAATTTTAATAGATATATTCAATTTGTGGAAATTAAATAGCTTTAGAAATATTGTCATTTGATCAATCTATGATTTGATACTATCTAGTTGGGTAATAATTTAAGTTCGGTGGGTCAATAATTTATCAAAATAACTTAACCATTCCATAAAATGTTCAATTACGTGACCTATATTTGCAAAAATGTTTATGTACAAGCAATGGATGGAGGTAGCTTTATAAGATAATGTAATCAGTTTATTTTTGTTAAATGTAAGTAGTTTATAAGATGAGATATATTTCGATAATGTAATATTTTAGTTTTTATGCATTGCATTAAATAATCCAAAATAGAGATTTTGATACAATCAATAGAGAAAATAGTTACATTAATTTTCGTAAAAACTATCGAGGGATTTATTTGAGTATTTGCTATATTATTACAGAAAGGGTGAGTATTAATGAATTTGAGAAAAGATGTGATTGAGCTTTGTGCTTATTTTTTTGAAGTGCTTATCAAGCAATTCTTAGCTGTGGAAAATAATATACATAAAAAGTCAGGACTATTATCATTGTTTAAGAAAATAAACTTCTTGGATAGAGCAACTGATTTTAATTCTCTAATGGAAAGGGCTGTTGAGTTAAGAGATAACTTATCAATTAGTGACGATATAAAAGGTGACTCTGAAATATACTCAATGGCAGTTAAATTAAAAGATTGTCTTGCCATATACATTATGATGCTAGAAAGCCAAGTTAAAATTAATACTAGTTTAGACCACAAAGCACATGGTGAAAAGTATGATAGGGATGAATATGAGAAGTGCTTAGTGCAGTTTGATGTGTGTCGTCTTACTTTAAAAGCAAAATTAACAAACTTATATTCTCTTTATGAAGAGGCGATTAAAACTCAAATAGATACTCAAGAAGTAAATCAGATACAGTTAAAAGAAGAGAGTAATTTAGAGTTAACTAAAGAACTTACTAAAGAGGAAAAGTTAAAAAATGAAGCATATAACTTGATAATGGTTGCTCGTGCGTTTGCATACACATCAACAAATATTCTCGAAAATTTTCCAATAGAATTTGATATACTAAGAGAATTAGATATGAAAGAATCATATGAGTTTTTCCTTAGTGTAGCATGTGTAGGACTTGCTTTTTCACAAATGAAATTTGAATTTGATAATAACAGTTTATATATTCTTTCACATGCTATAAAAGATAATTTAGATAAAATATATTCAGATGATGAACTATCAAATGCTTATTATAGTATGGCAAGATTTCTTGAAGAATGGGATGATTTAGTTAGTAAAAGTGGATTAGATGTCAGAGATTCTATAGGAGTTTGGGTTTTAAGTAATTCTTGTAAATATGTTAGAGCAAAACGAACTGTCAGAAAAAAACTCTGTGAAAGTAGGGTATCGAGTGTTTTAGGTAATACAGTATTTAATGAGTTTGGTCCATGGTGGAAAAGTGAATTTACTGAAAAAAGAAAGGGAAATGAGAAAATAAAAATATTTTAAGGAAGTAGGTATGGCAGAGTAGTATGTGACTATTCTTTTTTTTGAGCAAGCAGGGAACAATGGCATTCACCCTGCAAGGGTGACAGTCATAACTCTCATTATGATGAATTAAGAGAAGGTGCCTTTGAAAAATAGAGTAGTAAAATGAAGGAAAATCTCGTTTCTCTAATTTGTGAAACGAGGAATGGCCATATGGACTAAAGATTTACACGCATTTTCTAAATTAAAGGATATTTAAACCATATTCATATTAGATATCTATTAAAAATATCAGACAAAGCACTTCACACCATACACTCACAAGTTCATTCTTGGTGAGAAAAGCTGTGTCTTCATTACTAAGAGGATACTTTGGACAACCTTACCACCTACTTTCATTTCTTAATCAAAAAGATATAACAAATTCATATACCAAAATAAAATCCAAATCATACGCAGCCGGTAACCTAGTCCAAAGGGCAGCAGAACCAGTTGGAAATTTCAAAAGATAGTTATTGTAAGAAAGTATATTAATATAATAGACAAATTTTGAAAAACTTGAAGGATAAAGAATATTTTTGTAGTATATTAAATTGTATACAATAATTCAACTAAGAGCTATCATAAAGGGGGATACAAATGACTGCTGAAATAGGAATTTTAAATAGACAAGGGGTTGCTTTAGCAGCTGATAGTGCCGTAACGATAAACTCAGGAGGTCAAATGAAAATCTTAAATACTGCCAATAAATTATTTTCTTTATCTGAAAATCAACCAATTGGTCTTATGGTGTATGGTAATGGAGATTTTATGGATGTACCTTGGGAAATAATAATCAAATTATATAGAACTAAATTGGGAGAAAAAACATATAATACTTTAAAAGAATATTGTGATGATTTTTTTGATTTCATAATTAATGATAATAGGTTTAGTAATAAGATTAGTGAGGAAAAATATATATATGTTACAGTTAATAACTTTATAAAACATTTAGAAAGAAGAGTTTATGAGCATATTAATAGTAATTATGAAACTACACCAAACACAGAAGAAATATGCAAAATATTAGATAGTGTCACTAAACAAGAATTAATTGAAATAGATCGTATTCCATTTTTGCAAGGATTCGATTTTAACTATTCAATACCATTTTTAGATAAATACAATTATATAATAGAAAAGGTAATAAAAAGTAACTTTGATTTTGAAATTAATGCTGATTCAATTGGAAATATTAAGCAGACGATTGTATTCTTAATTACAAAAGATATATTTAACAATTTTAGTGGAGTTGTAATAGCTGGTTATGGAGAGAATGAAATCTTCCCATCACTATATGAGTACCATGTTGAAGGTATAATTGATAAGAAATTAAAATATAAATTAAACGAGGAGAACCACATACAAGCTTTAGGTGGTAATGATAGTTCAACTGCTTCTATTATGCCATTTGCTCAAAAGGAAATGGTTCATAGTTTACTAACTGGGATAAATCCTGATGTATATCAATTTATTGCAAATAATTTACTAAATGTATTTGGTGATTTTTCGAATTTAATAGAAAGACTCTTAAAAGAAAATAATGTTACCTGCGAGTTAGATGCTTCAGTAAAAGATAACCTTAATAATACTGGAAAAGATATATTACAATCTATTCTTAAAACAATTCAAGATGTACAAAATGAGAAATTCATTCAACCAATAATTCAGATGGTATCAATGTTACCTAAAGATGAACTCGCGTCTATGGCTGAATCATTGGTTAACATAACATCATTCAAAAGAAAATTCACTTTAGATGCTGAAACAGTTGGAGGACCAATTGATGTGGCAGTTATATCTAAGAATGATGGTTTTGTATGGATTAAAAGAAAGCATTATTTCAATAAAGATTTAAATTATAGATTTTTTAAAAATCACTAGGGGGAGATATAATGTTTAATATGCAAGACTACAAGAATGAAAGTAAAAATGAACAATGTTTTTTTGAAACAAATTCAGAACACTCATATGAACTTTTTAAGAAAGAAAAGATTTATACAGACCATTATATGAAAGATAAAATCTTTAAAGAGATTTTGAAAGAAAAAAATAATTAATATTTAGAACTATTTAGTAAGAAGGGCACATTGGCATTCACCCTGCAAGGGTGACAGTCGCATCTCGCATTATGATGAATTAAGAGAAGTTGTCTTTGGAAAATAGGGTAGTAAATTGAAGAAAAATCACGTTTCTCACTATGGGAAACGTGATTTTAAATATTACGATGATGTAATTGATTACAGCCATTTCTACTGCACTAGGGGATGTTTTAGCAAGGAGCTAACTTCCAGTTATCTCCTAGGAGACCTGGAGTGTAAAATTTTCCAAACACAATGATTTACAAGTATCACTCATAATAAATATCTAATAAGAGCAATAAAGGCGTACTGGTATTCACCCTGCAAGGGTGACAGTCACTTCAAGTAAAAGGGGGATGGGAAAAGTGATTAATAAGTTGAATTTGCTTGATGAGGTTGTTAAAATTTACGGTAGCTGCACAGCGTTGCCTAAACGACCAAATAAGTTATACCATTATACAAGTGTTTATGGCATATATAATATTATTAAAAGCAAGAGTTTTTGGCTTACGAAGAGTGATTTTTTAAATGATGAGAAAGAACTTGTTTATTTTTATGATATTTTAAAAGAGGTATTGGAAGAAAATAATTTTAGTAATATAAACTTTGATTTTATTAAGTGGCTACAGGAGGTTGGTAATGAAACATTAGAAAATACTTTTATTCTTAGTTTTACAGTAAATAAGGATTCATTACCTTTATGGGAGATGTATGCAAATGGAAGAGGATATAATTTAGAGATCTATTACGATAAATATTTTAATGAATTATGGAATCAAAAAGCATATGTATCTTCTGTTAATAAAAATAATGAGAAGATATATTTAGACAGAAAAAATGACACTAAGCAATTTTGTGGGGTATCGGATTACGTTTTATATGACAAGCAATCACAAAAAAATAGAATTAATGAACTTTTAATGGGACTGGATTATTCAATAGAATTTATGGATAAATATCCAGGCGAAATAGAGTACCATATTATTAGCGAGATGAAATCTAGAATATTAAGTGAGATTATTAATTGCATGATGTTATATAAGGATGAATATTTTTCATATGAAAAAGAGTACCGTATAGCATATAATATTTCTAATTGTAACGAATTAGGAATTGTAAGACACCGAGTAAGAAATGATATAATTATCCCATATATAGAATTAGGATTCGATAATAATGTTATAGAATCTATTGCAATAAGTCCAAGATTGAAAAATGATGTTATGGCAATAAAAGGATTAAATTCATTTGTAGATTCTGTTAATAAAATTAATAAGTTGAATCAAATAAAAGTTGTATTTTCAGAATGTTCTATTAGATAATTATTTCAAGTTATATATATGATTGATGAGAAATTATATAAAATTGAAATAAAAATAGTGCCATAAATATGACACTATATATCTTGAATGTGAAATCCATGAGTATTTATTTTAATTTTCTATTTAGCCTCCCTGAATGAATCAGGGATCTATTTCTTTTACTTTTTGTAAGTAAAAGAAATACGTAGCTCAAATCCTAGAGCTTTTAGTATTAAAAATAAATTCATGAATTTCACCTCTATTCTATTTTAGTATGTTTATATAATAGTATATATCAAATTAATCCATCTGAACAGAGGATATCTATGGGAATAAATATGATAAAATCAGAAAATCAATTCCTGACAAGATCCTTTTTCGCTAAGTGATATATGGGGTGTGAAATTTTTCAAATACGACGATATCCAAATAGCACGTATAATAATTACCTAATAAAAAAACTAAGACACAGCACTTCACATAATCCATTCTCAAGTTCATTCCTAATGTGAAAAGCTGTGTCTATTTATCTAAAAGGGTACTTTGGAAAACCATACATTATACATTAATAATCATTCAGTATATTTATCAATTTATAAATGTATTAAAATTACTTAAATAATTATAATATTGTTTAATTTATTAAAGTATAAATATTATAAAGCAATCTATTTAAGGATAATTTAATGAATTTAGGGTGGAATGAAATAAGAAAAAGAGCCATAAGATTTTCAACGGAATGGAAAGATGAAACTAGTGAAAATGCAGAAGCTAAGACATTTTGGAATGATTTTTTTAATGTTTTTGGAATAACTAGAAGAAGAATTGCTTCTTTTGAAAAGCCAGTAAAAAAGTTAGGGAATAAAAAAGGTTTTATTGATTTATTCTGGAAAGGGGTATTAATTGTTGAACATAAATCAAGAGGAAAAAATCTAGATAAAGCATATTCACAAGCTTTAGATTATTTTTATGGATTAAAAGAAGAAGAATTACCTAGATATGTATTAGTTTCTGATTTTAATAAATTCAGACTATATGATTTAGAAGAAAATATTATACAAGAATTTCTTCTTCAAGACTTTTTTAAAAATATTCACTTGTTCAGTTTTATGACAGGATATATTACTCAAAGGTATATAGATGAAGATCCAGTTAATATTAAAGCTGCTGAATTAATGAGAGATTTACATGATAGATTAAAAGAAAGTGGTTATACTGGACAAGCATTAGAGCGATTATTAGTAAGAATAATGTTTTGTTTATTTGCTGATGACACTGGAATTTTCAATAAAAATTTTTTCAAAGATTATATAGAAAGAAATACAAAGAAAGATGGAGAAGATTTAGGGTTGCATTTAACAATGATATTTCAAATACTGGATACATCAACTGAAAAGAGGCAAATAAATTTAGGTTATGAATTAAAAGAATTACCATATGTTAATGGTAAACTATTTAATCAAAAACTCCCTATTGCTTCATTTAATAGCGAAATGAGAAATTTATTATTAAAATGCTGTTATTTTAATTGGAGTAAGGTCTCCCCAGCTATATTTGGATCTATGTTTCAGCTAGTTATGGATGAAGAAAAAAGAAAAAATATAGGTGCGTTTTATACATCAGAAAAGAACATACTTAAAAGTATAAAGGATTTATTTCTTGATGATCTTTTTAATGAGTTCAAAAGAAACAAAAATAATCATAATAATTTAAAAAGAATGTTAAAAAAGATTAGGGAAATAAAAATCTTAGACCCAGCTTGTGGGTGTGGGAATTTTCTAGTTATTGCCTATAGAGAATTAAGACGATTAGAACTGGAAATATATAAGGAACTATACATAAATAATAAAAAGTATGTTCAAATGTCATTAGATATAAAGTTACTATATGAATGTATTGATGTAGATTCTATGTATGGCATTGAAGTAGAAGAGTTTCCAGCCAATGTTGCACAAGTTGCAATATGGCTAGTAGACCATCAGATGAATATGGAATTATCACAAGAATTTGGTGAGTATTTTGTAAGACTTCCTTTGAAAAAAGCGCCTAATATAATAAATGAAAATGCTTTAAATATAGACTGGGATAAGATTGTATCTAAGACGGAGTTAACATATATAGTCGGAAATCCACCTTTTATTGCAAAGAAGAATAGAACTATGAAACAAAACATAGAAATGGATATTGTATGTAATGGAATAAAGAACTATAAATTACTTGACTATGTTTGTTGTTGGTATATTAAGACTGCAGAGTTTATACAAAATACAAATATAAAGGTAGCTCTTATTTCAACAAATTCAATTACTCAAGGTGAGCAGGTAAGTATATTATGGAAGTATTTATTAGAGAAAGGTGTTACAATAGATTTCGCACATAGAACATTTAAATGGAGCAATGGAGCAGGCAAAGATGCTCAAGTATATGTTGTAATAATTGGATGCTCATGTGGTAATAGTTCTAATAAATTAATATATGATTATGAAACACCAATTTCAAATCCAATGAAGATAAAGGTAAAAAATATTAATCCATATCTTCTAGAACAAGAAAATTTAATAATTACAAATAGAACTAAGCCTATTTGTAACGTTCCTAGTATTACATTTGGTAATATGCCTAATGACAAGGGGAATTTTCTTTTTACAGATGAAGAGAAAAAAGAATTTCTTTTAAAAGAGCCTAGGGCAAAAAAGTTTTTTAAACCATTTATCAGTGCAAGAGAATTTTTGCATAATGAAAAACGATGGTGTTTGTGGTTAAAAGATGTTAAACCTTCAGAAATTAAGAAGATGGCTGAAGTTTATAATAGGATAAAGAACGTTAAAGAAATCAGATTAGCTAGTAAGAGAGTAGCTACAAGAAAATTAGCAGAGTATCCATATTTGTTTGGTGAAATTAGACAAAGTATTGGAAGTTATATATTAATACCAAGACATTCTTCAGAAATGAGAAAATATATTCCTATGGATTTTTTTACTGATGAATATATCGCAGGAGATTCATGTTGTATTATTCAAAATGCTACTTTATTTAATTTTGGGGTATTAATGTCTGAAATGCATATGGCATGGGTACGACAAATATGTGGAAGAATAAAAAGTGATTTTAGATATTCTAATAAACTAGTATATAATAATTTTCCATGGCCAGAAAATCCTAGTGACGAAAAAGTACTTGAAGTTGAAAGGTTAGTGAAGAAATTGTTTTTAGTTAGAAAAGAATATAAAAAACAATCTTTGGCACAATTATATGATCCACTTATAATACCTTATAAACTTAGCCAAGTTCATAAAGAACTAGATATTGCAGTTGATAGATGTTATAGACAGCATAAGTTTCTAAATGACTTTAAACGACTACAGTTGTTATTTGATTTGTATAAAAAGTATACTTCAGAGGATTAATAAATCTCAAATCAAGATAGATATAAGATAACAATAGCAAGGAAATAACTTCCTGTGTCTCCTAGGCTCCTGTGGTGTGAAATTTTTCAAACACAATAACTTACTCGTATCACTCATAATAGCCATCTAACAAAATATTAGACACAGCACTTCACACCATACACTCAGATGTTCATTCCTGGTGTGAAAAGCTGTGTCTTTTTATCTAAAAGGATACTTTGGACAACATTACCACCTACTTTCATTTATTAACCAAGAAAAGGTAAATGTATTCAACATCAAAGTACAATTAATTTCGTACGTAGAAGGTAAACTAGTCCAAAGGACAGCAACACCAGTAAGTAAATTTATTACAATATGTATTTGCTAACATTAGGGATATCTCTATTTTAATGTTTATTCTAACTGAAGCTGCTAACCAATAAAACTATAATGATGGCATCAGAAAAAAATAATTAAAAATGGAATAATGTATAGTAGGCTATGCTGTATAGTGTGGTCTATTTATTATAAATTAATAATGTATATTCTTAGAATAATAGATTCAAATAAATTCAAATGTGATGAGTTATATAAAAATGTAATAGGTTGTGTATTTAATACATCTAATGTAAAATATGGGTATAACAAAAACATAGAATTGAGATGAAATTTATTCAGTTTGCATATAATTATTCATTAGGAAGGTGGCGGTTTAGTGTCATTATTTAATTTATCTAATAAAAAACTAGAGTATGTAGAAGAGAAAAGTTTTAAACTAGAAAAAGACATCCAGGATATTTGTGAGAATAATTTAGAAGAAGTTTTTGATTTGAAATTTGTATCAACAGAATTTGCTATAGGTAATTTTAGAATAGATACCTTAGCATTTGATACTAAGTCAAATGCATTTGTAATTATAGAATATAAAAGAGATAAAAACTTTAGTGTTATAGATCAAGGGTATGCATATTTATCAACAATGTTAAATAATAAAGCAGATTTTATTTTAGAGTACAATGAAAATTGTAATAATGATTTAAAAAGAAAAGATATAGATTGGTCACAATCAAAAGTGATTTTTATAGCCCCATCATTTACAACTTATCAAAGAGAAGCTATAAATTTTAAAGATCTACCTATAGAATTATATGAAATAAAAAAATATGCTAATAATATGGTCAGCTTTAATGCTATTACAACAGCAGGTGCGAATGAATCAATAAGAACAATATCAAAAAATAATGAAGAAATTGAAAAGGTTAATAAAGAAATAAAGGTTTATACAGAAGATGCTCATTTAAATAATATACCAGATGAAATTATAGAATTATACGATAAGTTGAAATTTAATATATTGAATATTGCAGAAGATATCAAGATGAAACCTGCTAAGAGGTATATTGCATTTATAACAAAGAAGAATATTACCGATATTTGTATACAGAAAAAAGCTATTAAGATTTGGATTAATTTAAAAGAGGGAAAACTGGAAGATGCAAAGGGAATAACAAGAAACGTTTCAAATACGGGACACTGGGGAAATGGAGATTATGAAATTCAGATTAGCGATGACGATGATTTAGAATACATAATAAGTTTGATTAAGCAAAGTTATAAAATTAATAAGATGAGTGGTAAAAAAATATAAATTATGTGATATTTCAATAGTATTTTCAAGATTTTAAAATAGACTTTGATTTAAAGGGGTAAATGATGAAAGAGAGATTAAAGAGAAAAATAATACATTTAATAGAGAGTAAATCAGAAGGTGACTATTGGGATTTTAAACAAGAATGGCATAAAGACAATGAAAGACTTATACATGATATACTTTGCTTTACAAACACAGTACATGACAGAGATTGTTATTTAATTATTGGTGTATCTGATAAAGGGGAAGTAGTTGGTGTAAATGAAGAGGGAAGACTAAAGCAAGCAGGAATACTGGACTTACTCTCTAATACAGTATTTGCTGGCGATTTTACACCAGAAGTTATGGTAGATACAATAGAAATTGAAGATAAAGAAATAGATATTCTAATAATATTCAACTCATATACTGTACCATATTACTTAAAGAAAAAAAGTAAAAAGTATCAAAATTTAAGAGAGGGGTTTATTTACACAAGAGTTGGAGATAGAAATACTCCTATAAAGCAAAATGCAACTATACATCAGATAGAAATGCTTTGGAAGAAGAGGTTTGGATTAACTCAAGCACCGTTGGTACAGATAGTAAATAGATTAGAAAATAAGACAGAGTGGATTAGAAATGAGGGAACGTATTACAATATCTATAAGCCTGAATTTAGGTTAGTAGAAGAATATGATGATGAGAGAGGAAGAGGCCAATTTTATGTGTACTCTCAAGAAAATTCAAGCTTCAGTTATAAAGATTTAAGCATAATGTATAATCAAACAATCTTAAAAGATTTTCAACTAGTAGTACTAGATAGTGGTAGATTTGAGACACCGGTACCGGAATGGGGCTATGTAGTAAAGGAGAGAAGAGTTGGATGTTACAAATATACCTATAAATATTATCTAAAGAATAGCATTGAGTATAAACTACAACAATTTTTCTTTGATATATCAAATGAAGAAGAATTATATGCAAAAAACAACTTTGATGAAGTTATTCTATACTTTGATAATGAAGAAGAAAGACTAGAATTTGAATCCTACATAAAAAATAATCAGAACATAGTAGATTAATATTTAGAAGAAGCAATTAAACAGTACTTTCAAATAGAAACTAACAATAAAAAGGAACATCAGGTAGTAAAAGAGAGATTAGCAACAGGATTAGCTTTAAATAAGGCACTACGTGATTTTAGACAAATAAATGGTGACTATTTTAAAAGGGGTTTGAAATAAATGAATAAGCAGATGATGTTTAGCAATATAGAACAAGTAAAGAGTTGTAGAGAAAAGATAATAAGGATAACAAATGAAAAAGTAGAAGAATTAATAAGTAAAGGAACTGGAATAGAGTTCCTTAGGCAAGTAAAGTTCACTCAAAATGGCTATGACCCATTATTTGAAAAACCTTTAAATTTTATAGAACAAACTAATCAAACTTTCACATATTTAGTATCATTGTTAGCACTAGAGAGATTATTTGAACTTTACCCAAATAGCTCTTTTAGAGTTGATTTTGGGACAAGTTCAGGCTATGATATAGAATCAGAGGATGGAAGTATTATATGTGAATGTTTTTCAGCAACAGCACCAGATAGTAATCAAAAACTTAATAAAGATGTAGAAAGATTATTTAATAATCAATCAGCAACTAAAAAATATGTTATATATTATGCTGAAATACCTAAAGAAAAGCATGTTGATAATATAAGGAGTAAATATAAAGACATAGAAATAATTACTTTAAGTTCATTAAGTATATGATATAAGAACAAATAAGAAATTTAAGGGAGCTATCGTATAGTTATTTTATAAAATACTTAAGATGAAGTGAATTATCTTTTGAGTTTAGCAATTATGAACAGTAGGGAGAGAAAGTTATATTTTAGAGATGTTTTAAAATAATATTTAAATAGAATTAATCTTATATAAGGTATAAATTTGGAGGGGGAAGATGAGTAATTTAATTTTTTACATATTAAGTGAATATCAAGGGATTATTAGGGAGAAAGAAAACAAAGTAAATATTAAGCAGATGTGGCGAAAATTAAAAAGTGAAAAATTTATTGTTATTTTATTTATATTATTTTTATTATTATTAAGTTATCAATGGGTTATTGTAGTAACCAAAATTAACGAACGCCATATGTTATACACTTCAATTGTGTTAGTGATTTTAATGGTCGTTATTAATAAATTAATAGATAAGAGAGAGATGAGAGACGATAAATTATATTATGAAGAATATGAAAAATCACAGAAAAAATTTAAAGATATTTTAGAGACCAAGTACAATATAAAGACTCTAGAACAATTGGAGAAGTTAATTGGATATTGTGAGTATTATAGTGGAGAACTTAAATTAACAAATAAAATGGACAAAGTGATTAATAAGTTCATATTTCCTGTAATAACTTTTATAGGTGGTTTAATTTTATCAAAAGGAAAATTTAACAGTGAACAGCTACTGGGTTCAATGGTGGTGATAGTGGTATTAGTGCTTACAAGTTTTGGTGTTGTATGCATAGTAAAGCCAGTATTTCAGATTATATTTGAGTTCAAAAGTGAAAAATTTAGGTTGTTAAAGAATCGATTGAATGATTTATGTGTTAGATATTATGTAGGTTTAAGGAAGAGTGAGGAAAATAAAAATTAATGTTAAAAAAATAAATAATGGATAACATTATTTATTTTAATACAGAAATTCAATCAAGTGTAATCAAGAGGTTCAACAATGAGTGAATCTGAAGAGCAAACTCAGTCAGGTAAAAGATTCCACCGTCAAATTACCTCATAAGTTTGAACATTAGCAACCAGAAAATGAATTCCTAACGTCACCCATTTTCTGGAACGATGACAGGGGTGTAAAATTTGCCATATATGAGGTTATAAAAGTAATAAGAACTAATTATTTAGATCGATGAGATTATTGAAAATATTATAATGTATTCATTAAAACCAAGAGACACAGCACTTCACCCTATCCATTAACATTCCAGGTGTGAAAAGCTGTGTCTGAAAACTTATAAGGATACTTTGGACAACCTTACCACCTGCTTCTATTTTTAATCAAGAGATACCTCTTAATTCATAGATAGTGCTTAATACCAAAGAGAACTTTATTACATACGCAGAAGGTAAACTAGTCCAAAGGGCAGCAGCATCAGTAGAATTTTAACACAACATTGATTTGTTATTTTCATTAAACATTCATTTGAATTATCATTTCAACTGAAGCTGCTAAAGAAAATCCTAAAAGGACGCTTTGGACAATCTTTAAAAGAGCTTCGCAACTTTAAAACTTGTCCAAAGCAAAGAAATTAATCACCCCAGCCCCTCGAGGGGAAGGGCAAAAAGGAGCTTTTCTGCTTTCAGCAGAGAAGCTCCTTTTACTGCCATATTTATTTCAGTTGGAGTTCGTTGTTCTCTTTCTTATTTATCTTTTGAATCATTATGGAGTAATTCATTTTATGAAGAGAAGTTAATTAAATTATCAGTAATAGTTTAGTTATCATTTAATTTATATAGTTCTATTAGTATTTCTTGTATTAGTATAGGTAATAGTGTTATACCTGATATTTAAACCTATGGAAATCAATATCGCACCCTGAGGACAAGCAGATTCATTATGTAATTCTAAGCTTTAAGAGTTTTCCGATACTCTCCAACCTCTAAAAGCTAAGAATTTCTATAATTCATCCCAGCTTTTCCCATGGGTACCCGCTTGACAAGCCCTGGATGAATTAACTTTTCAATAAATAGATGTTATTGCTTTAACTTTAGTATTTGTAGGGCTAGTCCATTGATTTCATTAGGGTCACTTCCTCTGAGGTCAGCTAGGGTAGGGCTTTGAGGATCTTTTTACTATATTGAAGTTTTGGACAATCGCTTGTCCAAAGCCCAATGTATTTCATATCCCACCCGCCGCACACTGCTGGGGTCGCTTCTTTAGGGTCAGTTCTGGGTGGACTTGCTTCCAGTACAACCAATCATGGACTAGCTATTACTATATCTGTTCCATATTTGGGCACTGCAAGCAGGTCCACCCTAGGTGTTTTCATTCCAATAGTAATTTCAGTTAACAATTGTTTTAATTTATATACCAATAAAATGAGAATGCTTGTTTTCCTTAAATTGGTATAATACAATGAAATAAATGAAGTTAAATTTTATAATAAAATAATTGAAATTACATAAATTGATAGTTTCTAAAGAGTCAATTATTTTAATAAATTGGGGGGGGTTTATTATAGAACTTAAATTGAAAAACAATAAACAAACTATTGAGGAATTAGTGTTAAGAGCAAAAGAAGGGGAAGAAGAAGCTACAAAGATAATTATCGATAAATATACAGGATTTATTATTAAAGAAGCATCTAAATACAGAATTCCATCATATGAATTTGAGGATCTAGTGCAGCATGGGTATTTAACTGTTATAAAAAGTATAAAAATATATAAATCTAATTCGAGCTCATTTCATGGATACGTTATTAATGCTATAAAAAACAACATAGGAGATCTGCTAAGAGGCAATATCAAACACTACCGAGAAATACCAGATGAATCAATAGCACAGAAGGACTCAGGTGATTATAGTTTTACAATAGAAGATCAGATAATTGCATATGATGAAGCAAAAAAGCTATATGAAGCACTGGATAAACTATCAGAAGAGGAGAGAGATATAATTAAAGAATTTTATTTCAATGAAAGAAACATGAGAGAATATGCGGATACCAACAATATTAAATACCATACTTTAATGCAAAGAAAGAGAAAAACCTTAAGAAAACTAGAACAAATTCTAAATACTAATGAAAAATCAAACAAGATTACATATATATAATTGAATGTATTTATCCAATTACTATAACGGTTAGGAGGTACCACTATGTACGAAGAACTTGTTAAACTAACTAGTACAGTGGGATTCCCAATAGCAGTATGTATATATTTACTCGTTCGATTTGAGAGAAAAATTGAAGCGCTCAATAAATCCATATCAGACCTGACAGTAGTTATAACTACCGTTGTAGGAAACCAAAGTAAGTAGGCAGCCATATGGCTGTCTATTTATTTGAATTTTTTTATCCAAAAGGTATAGATATTACATATATACATATGAAAACACATGAAAGGAGTGATAATCATGGCAGTAACAAACACAAGAGTAGATAGTGATTTAATAGTAACTGTTAAGGTAGGTACAAAGCCATCAGGAGCTGATGACTTAAGAAACTTTAAGTTTGCAAAGCTTAAAATTGATGCAACCGATGAAGCAGTTTATGCAGTAGGTGCTAAAATAGCATCTGTATTACCTTATCAATTAAAGGCAGTACAGAGAGTAAATGATAACATGTTAATCAGCGAGTAATACAAAAGATAATGGTAAAGTGAACGCTAATGAAAGGTATATTTAATATACCTAATAAAAATTATGGAAGGAGAGAAAAGATATGAAAAAGTTAAGTATGAAGTTTGTAACATCTGGTGATGAAGTAGCTACTTTAACTGTCAATGAAGTCAGGGAAGATATTAGCGATGCAGAAGTAAACTCTCTTATGGATGAGATCATAACTCAGGATGCACTTTATTCTAGCAGCGGATCTTTGAAGAAGAAAAAGGGAGCTAAGATTATAGATGTAACTGAAACAGAAGTAGAGGTACTGTAATGATAACAATCCAGTAGTTTTGTGAACTGCTGGATTGATTTATGTTGTAAAATGATTATTGTGCATTAATGATTATAATATAGAAGGAACTGGAGTCATGTCAATTATGTGTCCAATTCAGAAGTTTAAAGTGTCATATTAATATTGTACTTGGAGTGAGATTTGCATGCGAGCAGTCCCAAAAAAAGAGCATTTGACAATGCTCTTTATTTTTTATTACTACCACAGGTCGTTTAAACTTTTAGCACTAGATAATTTTTCAAAATTAGTATACTTTCTTCCACGCATTGTAACACTTCTATTTTTGTAAGGTATATGCTCTGGTAGTTCTACTGGTGCAGATTTGAAATTTATCTTATATTTATTAGTATCGTTATACCTAACGATGTCCTTAACTTCTGCGTAGTGTGTTATTGCCTTTATTGGAGAGTTCTGATAGCTCGCAATATAGCGAATATTGTTAATTTTATCATCTGCGATACTTACTGAATACCAACAGTTTTGCCCCATAAATACAGCGGCATGATTTATGTCAGACATTGGTACAACTATTGTATCTATTTTATCACTATCTCTGATATCCTTTACACCAAAAGTGTTTACGTCATAAATCTTAAGGAGCTTTTTTATTACGTCCATCTCATCTTTATCAAAGGGACTTGTTCCCTCAGTACCCTCTATTATCAGTTGTTCAATTAGATTTTCAGCGGGCATATCCCAGTATTCTGCAAATCCCTTTAATGTCTTTAATAAATTTCTATCAAGATGTATCTTTATTTCAACACGATCACCATAAGCCTCATCATCTTCAGATGAATCACTGCTACCATTCAGCTCATTTACATCTTCGTCTTCAATAATGTATTCATCATACCCTGTAGCATGTAGGAAGCTATTTGCGGTGTCCACTGTAAATCCTTCATCCACCTTTGACATGGCCGATAAATACATAGGTGATATCGAAAACACCAAGCTCGTAGCTATTGTCATCCTAACGCTTATTGACCCTGTACTCCTTGCAGCTGAAAATGCCTTTGTATCCGTATATCCGCCGAGCGCGACAGCCTTATTCTTCTGTTTATTACTAGCAGTTTTCCACACCGAATTTAACACCTTTCTAGTCTGGTCTTTGTCATGTGAAATGTTTTGTGAGTTCATAGTCTTAATTTGTTCTACTGTAAGCATATTTTATTTCCTCCTTCTTAGAGTTATTAATATATGAATTATACTTCCCATATATTCTAATGTAATTCTATTATATTACGTGTTTTCAATAAGTTCAAGTATTATTAGAATATTTTATTGTGTTTTTTACATTTGCCACTTATTCATTAGAAGGTAAATGTATTACATTCGATTATTATAACCACAATTAGAATATACATGTAACAAAAGACTGTGAATATCATAAAGGTACTTACTGCCTTTTACTACCTCACGGATTTGCCCAGGTACTGATGTGCTCAGTGGTTCAGTACGTAGTCTTCCTCAAAATCTTTTCTGTTAGCTCCATACCTCGGAAATTTGATACTTCCACACCATACCTTCCTAGCGTTTTTATATTTTTTTGTGATAGCCAATCTTCTCATACCATAGTTGTTATACCACCGTTTTTTAATACAATGTATTCCGATTTGGATATTTCTTTATTTTCTAATCATCTGTTCAGGTTTAGCGCTCGCTCGCGTTCATTTTCTTACCAGGATTAGCTCGTTTTTTCTAATTATACTAATAAAGTCATTCAGATAGTAATAGCAATATTAATATTGTATTGAACTCCAAGTTTTTCAATGCTTTCATACAAAAAAACACCGTCATTTTTGGTACGGTTTACCGTATTATATTCTAAATCTTAATAATTTGCTCGATTTTAGATATCCTTAAGTAGTCTATGCTATGTTTTATTGCTAAAGTCAAAAGCTCATATTCTTTCAGTAGTTATTTCACTATATATCATTAATAATTATGAAATGGAAAATTTGTATATAAAAGACATAAAAGAAGTGACCCAAATGAAATCAATGGACTAGCTCTTTCAATTTATTGTTTTAGAAGTAATTCATATAATGGTGTTTTTTTGTAGCTTAAATTATCATCTCCAGGGCTAGTCAAGCGGGTATCCAGTGGAAAGGCTTTGATGAAAGCTAGAGATTCTACCATAGGATAGGTTGTAGAGAAACGGAAAACTATCCTATGGTAGAACCTCTTCTTGCAATCTGCCTGTACATAGGGTGCGATATTGATTTTCTGAAGATGAATTTAAAGATATAGGTATCGCAATAGGGATAAGAGGAACATAGTATCTATGAATAATAAGAGGGGAATGAAATTTTGTAATAAATAATAATGAGTTATGAAGTTGTTATGTTTTTAAATGAAAATGAATTAGGGGAGACTTTATAGAAATATTTATTGAATTTGAAAGAAATATTTAACTGTAAAAATATTAGGGGTGGGGAGTGGTAAAAGCATGTCTACTTTTCAATAGACATGCTTTTACCACTCCCCATATAAATTACTTTGGACTCGTTTTAAGGGTGTGAGGAACGAACATGGTTAAAGGTTGTCCCAAATTTCCTTATAAGATTTGCAGTCTTAAAGGTAGAGGTTTTCTACTTTTAAGAAGGGCATGGGTGGGGTGGAGTTTTGTTGTGGGTGGATTTGTGGATGGGGGATTTGGTTTTATTGGTGGAATTATAAAAGTATATTGGGTGGAACAGGTGATAAAAAGATGAAAGTGGAGTGATTATTGTTAGGGGATGAGGAGGAGTTTGGGTTTGGACAAGTTCATCTGCTGCAGAATTATATGTTGGTGAAGAGTGGTTATGAGGTTTTCTTTATTAGGATATTCGAATGAGAAATTACGCAGCTGTTGAGTTTGTTCAAATTTTCCTTATTGTGAAATTGATTGGGAAGATTAAAGTTTTTGGTGAGGTGAATATTATGTTGTGAGTAGGTGTTTAATTACTTGATATATGATGAGATTAATCTTACTTATGAATTTCAGAAAAGTATTTATTGTAGAAAAGAAGATTAATATTTATTTTAGAAATCATTCAGGCATAGCTAGCAGTTTCTTCATCAATGGCGTGAGATAAAAAATTCAGATTAGGTACTTTAAAGAGAAATGTTAATGATAGTACTTGTTAGCATATGACATAATGAATTAAAAAGTAGGCATAATCAAGGACAGTTTGAATTAATTGAGTTTGCTACATGTGATTCCAGTCGATAGTACTTATATCGAAAAATTATCTAATATTAGTAGGTATGTAGTATAACGGAATACAATGGAAATTTCAAGAATAATATGGTAAAATAACGTATTTTTATGTATAATTACAGTATTATATATATTATTATATAATAAATTTATAAAAATTTTCAGATTTTGTATTAGATAGACAATATATTCAAGATTACTTCAAAGAGAAGTTGTTAATAAAAAGGATTTTGTAAAATTATTTATGGTTAATGACAAAACTATTTAGAGAAATTTAGAAGACGTTAGAGCTTATTTTTGTAAAATAGAGAATGGTACAAACTATTACCTTTAGTTTATTATATATATGATGTTACAAATAACTTGAAAAAGGGCTATTAAAGCTATTTTCCCTAAAGGTAGAGCTTTATGGTTGGAGCTTAAAAAGCAACTTAAGTTATATTTGTTTATTTTTATTGAATGTTATTATTAAGATGAAAAAATATATGCAATGGAGGATAATAAAGATGATAACGAATGATTATAAGAAAATTAAGCAAGCAGTTTTAGGTTTATACAATGAGTTTGAAAAAGTTGTTGCAAAGAATAATAAACAAGTAAATAAAAGTATTGTAAAGCAAGTAAAAGATATAAAGAATGAACAATTCAAATTGATGATTGTAGGTGAGGCGAAAAGTGGTAAGTCTACTTTTATTAATGCTTACTTAGGGAAAAAAATACTTCCGATGCATGAACAGCAGTGTACTAGTTCAATTATTAAAATTTATTGTGATGAAAAGTATGAGTTAGTTGCAACTAATGCAGGGAAGGGAAGAACAACAATACGTGGGGATAAAGCGATTAAGGAATTTTTAAAGAATCATGCTGCATTAAAAGAAGAATATAGATGTATTCCAGTTACCTCAATTAATAATGAATTATTAATAAAATATAAAGGTAAACCCCAAAACAGAACAATTAAGGAGTTTATAAGTGCCGTAGCTAAGGATAATATTTATAATTTGACAACAGAAGAATATGATGAATTGATTAAAAAGTATATCCGGGAAAATAGTGAAAATTGGAAAAAAATAATAACAGAAATAGAAATCAAGTATCCTTTATCAGAAGATATGAAAGGCATTGTTCTCATAGATAGTCCAGGGGTAAATGCTGATGGTAATGTAGGGGTCGTAGCAGAAGAATATATGGAAAATGCAAATGCTGTTATTTTTGTTAAGTCCTTATATGGACAAGCTATCGAATCATCATCTTTTACAAACTTTCTGAAATCACAGAGTGCAAATAGGCATAAGGAGACTATGTTTTTGGTGCTTACTGGGACATCTAATATTACTAAGGTGGGGGTAGCAAATCTAAAAGCCCAAGCCGTTGATATGTATGGTAAGACAATATCAGAGAATAAAATAATATGTGTTGATAGTAAAGTGCAATTATTTCTGAATAAATGTAAGGAATTAGGTAGAGAGGATTTAGTTGATCGTTATTTTGTAGATTTAAAAAAACAAGATAAATCATTTGCACCAGCAAGACTATGTTGGCTTGAGACAGGAAAAGATTTTGAAGAATTTGAAAATGAAATGGAAAAATTATCAGATTTCGTAAAAGTGCATGAGGCAATTGAAAAATTTGCACGTAAGGCTAATTATTTACTCTTATTATCATTTTTAGATAATTTAAAAGCAGAATATAAGAAATACCTCGGTTTCCTTGAAAGTCAAATACAGTTACTTAAAGAATCAGTGGATGATCCAAAAGAACTTAAAAAAAAGATTTCAGAAAAGATAGAAGAAATTGAAAATATTCATGTCAAAATCTCAGAAGGTATTCAGGACATTCAGTCAAAATATGAGGATAATTTGAATTGTGAGGGCATAATTGTAAATACAGTTGAAGAAAAAAGAAAAGAGTATGAGAGGAAACTTGAAAGTTTTTTGCAGATGTCAGATGAAGAAGTTACTGATAATGATTTTAAACAATTAGAATTGTTAACATTTAATATGATTGAAGAAGTTAAAGATTTACGAAAAAAATTAGGAGAACAGATTATTGCAGAGTGTAATGAAAAATTAATACAGATGGCCAATGGTATGGAAGATATCCCAGTTGAAGCTTTTAGTCCTAATTTTACACAGGGTGATTTTGAAGACATTAAAAATGAAACCTATAATAATGCAGATGAAACAAGGGATATTGAAGAAGGTATAACTTTTAAAACAACTAGAAAGGTTTCTGTTCACTCCAGATCAAAACATTTAAGACTAGTTGCTAATAGTATTTCAAACAGATTTGAGGCGATTACTGATACATTGAAAATGAATTTACTAAATTACACAGCATGTTGTTTTCAAAAATACAGGGAAAAGTTAGAAGAAAATAAGGTGGAGCTTGAATCAGACTATAATTCATTACTTGAAAAAAAGGCCACTGCTGAGTCAATTCTGGAAACTATTAAGGAGTATGAATCAAGAAGTAAAGATATAAAGGAAAACTTAGATAGTTTAAAACTACTAAAAAAAGGAGTGGAAAATCATGTTAACTAATAGAGATGCACTGGAAAAGAGTATAGATAAAGCAATTAATGGTATTCAAGAGAAAGCTAATACAATTTCATTAGAGGAAAGTGATTGTAAAGTAGTTCTTGACAAGATATGTAATTATACAGCACAGAAATTGACAATAGAGAGTAAAACAATTTTGGCTAGTATCTATACCAATTTATCACAGCAGACATTGAAAGTAGATATATTTCAAAATTCGAAGAATGCATCAGCTTTTTATAGTAGAGATATCAGATCTGAGTTAAGTAAAAAGTTTACCTTTGAAGTGCCAAAGGAAATTAATTATAAAGAAGCAAAAGATACAATCAAAGCACTTGAAGTGTCAGGAGCAATTATTATAGTAGGTTCAGTTGTGTCTTTTAATATGAAAATGATTATACCAGTAGCGATTTCTGTAATAATAGCAGGGATAATGGGATTTGTTATTAGTAATAAATCATCAATTGGAAGCAAAGAAAAATGTTCAGAGGTCATTGATAAGTATTTAATAGAAGTAAAGCGACAGATGATGGTATGGATTGATGACATTGTTAAATACTACGATAACTGCGTTGAAGAAGTAAAGAAGAATTTATAGGAGGTCTTTATTAATGGAGAACAGCCAAAATGAAATTGTAGATATTGAAGCCTTAAAAGCACCAGATCCAATGACCTCTTTTTCTGAAGATGTAAATATTATTTGTACAGAGACAAATAGATTAGTAAATCAATTTTATCCCTGCTATTCATATGATAGAGATACAACTTTAAAATGTGCAATGGAATCAAATTCTTTAGCAGTTTTAAATACTATAACATTTTATAGAATTGCAGAGTGTACAATTGATAATGTTGAGGATTTGATGGAGTATTTTACAGATAAGATGCAAAAATTATTGATGACGATATATTCAATTAATGCAATTGTTTGTTATGGAATAGTTGGCTATAAGGGAAAGAACTCATTGGTGATAGGAGTTAAATCAGTAAATGATGACAATGTAACTAAAAAAATTATTGAGGGTCTTTTACCAGGGATGAAATTAAATAATTTTAGTGGTAGTTTTGAAAACAGTCCAAATCTTAATGATAAATATTTAGGCATAATAAACGGGACTCCAGCACATAAAATTGATGGGCAAGCTCTCAAAAAAAATTTATCAACGATAATGAAGAGTTTAAATGGTGAGAACTATACACTATTAATAATGAGTAAACCAGTTTCACAAAACGACATTCAAAATCGTATTGGTACAGCTATTGATATTAGGGATCGTTGTGCAGCAATTTCTAAAAGAAATGTTATTAGGCAATATAGCGAAAGTAATTCTGAGACAGAAACCCATGGAAATTCTAATACTAATTCAACAAGCAATACTCAAGGAAAAGGTACGTCTAGAACTAATGGATTTAATGTCAACTTAGGAATTCCAGGGATGTTAATTGGAGCAAAAATGGGTACGATTGCAGGGTCTGGAATTCCAATTGCAGGAAATATTATAGGTGCAGTTGGTGGAGGAATTGTTGGATTGATTGTTGGTATGCAATTGAATTCAAATCATAGCAAAACACATTCTAAAAACACAAGTAATACAACAGGAAAAGCTATTACTGAAAGTTATAGTAAAGCAATATCAAAATCTATAACTAATGGTGGATCGGTAGCGTTAGATATTCAAAATGGATATGCGCTAGAGCTTATGCAGTTAGCTGAGAATGCAAAAGATAGATTGAAAATTGGTAGTAATATAGGCTTGTGGGAAACTACTATCAGTTACTCAGCTGATTCAAGTATAGCAAGAGATATAATACAAGGGTGTATGTATAGTGAAATTGCATCGGCACAAAAAGAAGTATTACCTCCTTCTTGTATTGCTACGACATCAAGTGAATTGAGTATGGTTAAGGGAGAGAATAATGTACAGGGAATTCAACATTTAATTATTCCTAAAGGTTTTTTTGAAACATCAGATTATATAAATAGCCCATTAAGTAGTTTTATAAATACAGAAGAGTTAAGTGGAGTATGTACAATACCAATTGAGAATGTTCCAGGTTTTGAAATTAAGAAGTCAAAATCATATCCATTAGTAAGTAGCATAGCAACAGAGTCGAATACAGTTCAATTAGGTAATGTATGTGAATATGAGAGAGAATTAGAAAATCTTCAATTTATGCTTTCGGCAAGTGAACTGAATAAGCACACTTTCGTGTGTGGTATAACTGGAAGTGGAAAGACTAACACAGTAAAACACATTTTAAGAAATAGCAATAAACCTTTCCTTGTTATCGAACCAGTAAAAAAAGAATACAGAAATATTGAAGTTAATGGGGTAGCACCAACTGTGTATACACTTGGTAAACCAGAGCTAAATAGTTTGAGGATAAATCCATTTTATATTCTGCCAGGAGTTAGTCCACAACAGCATATAGATTTTTTAAAAGACCTATTTAATGCATCATTTTCATTTTATGGGCCTATGCCTTATATTGTTGAAAAGTGTTTGCATAATATTTATATCAAAAAGGGATGGAATTTAACTTTGGGATATCATCCATATTTGGTAAATAGAAAAAGTTTATCTGAATTTTTTAATTCTGATAAGATTATGGCTCAGTATGAAAAAGATGCTCATAGATATCTCTTTCCTACAATGCAGGATCTCAAAGACGAGGTAGACCATTATATCCAATATGAGATGGAATATGATGGTGAAATTAGAGGGAATATTAAAAGTGCAATTAAAGCAAGAATTGATAGCTTATGTGTTGGTGCAAAAGGCTATATGTTTAATACCTATGAAACAGTAGACTTTGAAAAAATTCTTAATACTAATTGTGTAATGGAATTGGAAGGTTTAGCAGATGATGCTGACAAGGCATTTGCTTTAGGTCTATTAATTATTGTAATTACAGAACATAGGCAAATTTTTAAAGAAATATCTAACGAGAATAAATTAGAATTAAAGCATTTGTTGGTAATAGAAGAGGCACACAGGCTTCTTAAAAATATTGCAACTGAAAGAAATAGTGAGACACTAGGGAATCCAAAAGGTAAGGCAGTTGAGCATTTCACTAACATGGTTGCTGAAATGAGATCTTATGGGCAGGGTGTAATAGTCGCAGAACAGATACCTAGCAAACTTTCTCCAGATGTCATAAAAAATTCCTCAAATAAAATAATACATAGAGTAATAGCAAAAGATGACCAAGAACTAATTGCAAATATGATTGGAATTTCAAGTGAAGATGCTATTTATATAGGGAACAGCTTGACTGGATATGCATTATGCCACAAGGAAGGGATGAATTTACCTGTGCAGGTTAAAATACCGGAAGTTGGAAAGGGGAATATTTCTGATGAGGTTCTTTATAGAGAAAACTTAGAGGCAAAAGTGTTGAGAATTAATAAAAGTATAATCAGTTCGAGTATACCAAAGGATATAACTGCGATTGCAGTTAAGTTATTCAATTCAATTCTTCTGTACTCAGATGAGTTAATTCTTAGTGCTTGTATTGAAGTAATGGGCAAAGAAATAAAGCAGAAGTTGCGACAGGCTCATACGTCAATAATTCCAGTAGTTGATTTTGATGAAACAATAGTTTCTCTTTTGACAGATGAGATAATAGCAGTAATGACAAACGGTGCATATGGAAAAAATGTGTTGGTAGATAATATTTTTAGAGAAGAAATTCAGCATGTATTAAGGCAAAGTAGAGTACAGTCTTTCGAGAATTTAAAAAAGAAACTTGAAGAATTATTTAAAAAGTCATCTTCTGATGTTGTTGAAGATTTAATTGTAGAGATGGTGTTAGAAGCATTTATAAAAGGAGAAAATGTAGAACAATCAGTCAACTCCTACTTAGTGAAACCAGATAATAATGTATATGAGCGAGTATTGAAGAAGCTATATCAGAGGAGGTGTGAATATGGCGATTATGGAAATAGCTAAAGTTACAGTAGGAGCTATTGAAAAAGCAGCTGAGGTTACGAAAAATACAGTTGAAGTAGTAGCAAAAACAAGTGAAAAGTGTGTAGAGCTAGGAAAAAAAGGATTAGACGGAGTAGTAAAAGGCTCAGGAAGTTTGTTAGAAAATATAGATGTTATTAAGAATAAGTCCTTATCTGAGATACGTTTGCTAAATAATGATTTATTACAAAAGTTAGTCAATGATTTATCTGAATCAGTTCAAGAAGCAACAGAAGTAGTTGATAAATCAAGAGAAGGTCTCACGGAAAAGGAACGTAAAAAAATCAAGGAAGAAACTGGATGGTCTGATGAAATAGTTAACAATATTGATTCGTGGGAACAATATGAAATATATAAGGATGCAGAACTTCAAGAAGGGGAAATAAATGGGAGAAAGTGTTTATTAAAAGATATTGACTTAGATTATGTTGATGAAAAAACAGGAAAAACTAATCTTGAACTTATGGAGCAAGGTAGATCGCCTATTGACTCTAAAACAGGTGAGAAAATTGAACTGCATCATATGGGACAACAATTTGATGGACCTTTTGTTGAACTTGCTGAGAATAGTGAGCATGGAGGAAGTAAACACTCAATCCTACATCCAAATCGTGAAGGTAGTTTCAGGAATGATCCAGAACTAGTTAAGCAATATAATAGAGAAAGGGCAGCTCATTGGAAATCGAGAGTTTAAGGAGGATGTTAACTATGGCTGATTTAAAAAAGTTTATTAAAGAAAACGAGGTAGAATTTTGTGCTAGTTTAATTGATAAAAAGATGTTGGGTGATACTCAAAAGGAAATTGGAGTTAAAATTGGTAACCTACTTTCAGAGTATATACTACACTATGGGTATTTAGCATATGATTACGTAGAATTTTATGGAGTGAATGCTCGACAGGGTATGGAGTCAGATATGATTAAACAGACAAAATATCTACATGAAAATTTTCCATGCACAAAACCTTTTATAGCATTAGAAAATAGAGGTGATGGTGATTATATATTGATAGATAGTAATGATAGTGTATATGAGTTTATTCCATCTATGAATAATGAAATGAGGACAATGGATTGTAATTTGTTTGATTATATCTATGATAGATTCACGAACTGCTAAATAAAATTTTAAGGGATTATTGGAACTTAAAGTTCCAATAATCCCATTTATATAGAAAGAGAGTTATCAATGATTGATGGTAAGTAATCACTAACGTAGCAGTCCTTATCTAAAGGTTCACCAAGTACCTCTTGAGTGTAAAGTTTTCCAGAAGTAGTATTTAAATAAATAAACTCAATTTATAGAAAAGATAAAGGAGTATGAATAAACCATATATGTTGATTGCATAATTAGTGTATGTAATAAAATGGTATCGTAAATGTGATTATCGCAATTCTGTCACTCATAGAAAAATTATTATGAAATTTGATAGAATAAATATGGATATAAGAAGATAAATAGTTTCTATAAAAACAATTGATACAACTTGATTATAGAATATTGTAGGCTGTACTAAAATTCATTAAAATAAGTGTACATGGGGATTCGTTCATTGTGAAACTGTAGTGATGTTTAGAAAGTAAAAAATATATAGAACCAATCATGGTGGCAAATCAAAATTAGCCACCCATTTGCCACCGTATCACCCAATATAATAAAATAAATCTCAATAAAATGGAATAGACTAGGAGTTTATCAATCTTTAAAAGTGTATTATTATCAATACATATAGATACAATTAGTTATATTTAACTAATAAAAAATAATCTTAGTAAACAAACGACACATGTGGAGACATGTTCACGACTTGTGAAAGTAGATAAATAGAATAAGAGATGTAGAAGTGTGCATAAAAGCCTCTCTGTAATTCAGAGAGGCTTTTGATATAGTTTACTAAACCTAAGGTTTTAATATTTATAAAATATATTAGTAAACTGAAGTTATAGTCTTGAGTTTTATTTGAATTTAATGTAATTAAAAGGTGAAATTTATATATAAGAAATAATATAGGTGTTAATAATGCTTTTATAAAATAAAAACAGTTTATGTTTATTTCAAATTAGTTTAAACAATTAAATAGTTACAAAAAAGAATTGATGGTAAAATATGGTGTGTTTTTATCTAATGTAAATAGTATAAAATAATAAACAGATTAACTAGTAACATGTGTTTTTTTAGATAAATTTATACCTAGTATTATATATGATGATAAAGATATTGGAAAAGCAAAAATTAAATTTAAGTATATGATGAAGGTAAAATTCCTGATGCAGAAATAGTATTTTTGAAGTGATATTAGAATATTGATTTAGAAAAAGATCACATTCAAATAGCATAGAACAACAATAATTAAAGTAATATGCTAAAAGATTAAGGCTATGTTTAAGAATAGTGTTGATTATTATAAATTTTAAAGGGAAGTTGTACTTCCATCATAATAAATAGGATATAAAATTTGTGCTAAGAAAAAGTACTGTTTCGATAAGTGTGATGATTTCCTCTTATCAAAACAGTATTTTCGTATAATAAATATTTATCTGATGGGTAGCCGCTCTAAAACTTCACCTGAATGAAGTTTTACTTTATATTTTTTAAGGTGACCACAAAGCAGGTTCCCCTTGGCTTATTATCCTTTACAATAATGCTGCCACCATGATTCTCAATAATATTTTTTACAATAGAAAGTCCTAAACCAACTCCACCCATTTCACGTGAACGAGACTTATCCACTTTGAAAAAAGGATTAAAAATTTGTGATTGCATCTCGCTTGGTATTCCTATGCCTGTATCACATACAACAACCGTTACATCATTTTTAGTTGACTTAATATTAACCGATACATTACCATTTTTTCTATTGTATTTAATACTGTTTTCTACAAGATTGTAGAATGCACGATGTAGTAAATTGTAGTTACCGTAAACAAAAGCATTATCATCAGATAAATCAAGAGTTACGTGTTTTTTTATTGCAATATCTTCTAAATCATAGAGAATATCCTCAAGCAATGAGTAGAGATTTATACTTTCATTTAATTCTATCTCCTGCATATTTGTCATGTCCAGAAGATTTTTTACTATATCGGATAGCCTATGAGTATGAGTTTCAAGCACATCAATCAGCGAATCATACTCCACGGTTGTATGATCTTTCTTCTTTTTAAATACATCTACCTTTGTTTGTAATACGGCGAGTGGGGTTCTAAGTTCATGTGCTGCATTTGCAGAAAACTGCTTTTGGGAAGTAAAAGCATTACTTAGTTTGTCAGTCATTTCATTAAATGAAGTGGTCAGCTCTGCAATTTCATCTTTTGCATTTGGCACATCAATTTTTTTAGATAAATTATGAGTAGTGATATTTTTTATTTGACTACTAAGATTTTTTATGGGCTTTAACGATTTACCTGAGATGTAGTAGGTTAAAAGTCCTCCTCCGATAATGACTGACAGCATATAGATTATGCTTTGTACTTGAAAGTTCTTTTTAGCATTTTCTACATGGTAAGATTCCATAGGGATATTGATTTTAGTGTTGTTGGGTATTGCTGGTACAAGAGGAACCGGTTTAATCATATCAGCCATTTGTATGGCAGAAAGATTAAGTATTAAAGTAAGCACTATACAGGAAAATATCAAAAGTATCGTAGTCATTAGCGTTAAACGCATACGAATCGACAGATTTTTTATCATTGTTATTTTTTGCCCCTTTCGCTTAGGATATACCCCTCACCAATTCGAGTTTGAATAGGGTCATAATTTAAAGCGGCTTTTATCTTTTTTCTCAGAGATGCAATATGCACACGTACCACATTACTAAAACTGTCAGCACTCCCATCCCAAACATGTTCTATTAATTCCTCTTGACTGATAACTCTATTAGTGTTTAGTAAAAAATATTCTAATAATCCTAATTCCTTGCGAGTTAAACTAATTTCTTTTTCATCTGCATAAGCAATGCGAGAAACTAAATCCATTCTCAATTTGTCACAGTTTAAAACTGTGTCTACTTGTGCAAATTTTCTTCTTAAAAGTGAGCGGATGCGTGCCTCCAATTCTTCAAAATGAAATGGTTTTGTAAGGTAGTCATTTGCTCCTAAATCAAGGCCTTTTACTTTATCCCTAATATGAGTACGAGCAGTTAATATTAACACTTTAACATCTTGATTGGTCTTACGAATTTCTTTTAGTACATCGATACCATCCATTTTAGGAAGGTTTAAATCTAATACAATTAAATCATAATTTTCTGTAAAAGCAAGCTCATAAGCATCTTCTCCATTATCGCAGGTATCTACTGCATAACCATCTATTCTAAGCCCCTCTGCAATGGATTCAAGAAGATCTTTTTCATCTTCTACTACAAGTATACGCATTGTTTTATCACCTCAAATAGTAGTATAGCATACAGAGTATAAAATTCCTGTTAATAAAATATATTGTTTTCTTAACAGAGATTTTATATTCTATCATGTAAACTGTAAGCAATAAATAAAACACAGGAGGAGTTTTTTATGAAAAGAAGTTTATCAGTAATATTATTAATAGGAATTGTATCTACCGTTTTTGTGGGCTGTCAATCAAAGCCAACTACCCAGGAAACCTTACAGGCTGTATCAGAAGGCAAGCTTACATATAATGATGCTATAGAAAAAGGATATATAACAAAAGAATACTTAGAAGAAAATGGGTACATGCAAGAAGCAGGAGATAAAATTGCTTCAGCTCCAAAACTAAATAACTTTACAACAACTGATATTAATGGTGAAGAAGTTACACAAGAAGTATTTAAAAATGGTGAAAACGGTGTTTATGTGATATTTTGGAATACAAGTAATGAGGATTCTATTACAGAAATTAATGAGTTAAATAAAATTTATGAAAAAGCAGTGGAAAATGAATTTGAAATTGTAGGTGTTGTTGTAGATAGCGATAAAGCAGAAAGTGCAAAAGAAATAGCAAAAAACATTAAGTTCAAAAATATTTTACTTAATGATGAAATGAAAGAAACTTTAGGTAAGGGGCTTGAAATGTTAGAGAATCTTCCCATAGCCGTATATTCAAATTCAAACGGTGATTTGATAACAGCATGGTATATTGGAGTTACAGACAAAGAAAAAGTAATAAAATCCTGGGAAAAGTCTTCTAGCTTAAATGAGATTGGTAAGTAGTATGAAAAACTATATACCTGTTTTTCTGATGACAATAGGGGTAATTTTTGTCATCATAGGAATATACGATGAAGAAATGATTATAGTATTAAAAAAGTCAATAAATCTATGTTTGGAGTGTGTAGGTATTGGTTAAAATTAAAAAGTTGCCTCGATGGATAGTACAGTCTTTTACAACACTTATTACTAATTTGAATTTAAAAGGCTTCATAAACGGTACATTGTACAGAGGAAAACTTAAATCTGTATGTGTTCCAGGTCTTAACTGTTATTCTTGTCCTGGTGCAATTGGCTCTTGTCCCATTGGTTCTTTACAATCGGTTATTGGTTCCCCAAATAAAAAGTTTTCTTTTTATATAGTAGGAATATTACTGCTAATTAGTACAGCTATAGGTAGGTTTGTATGTGGTTGGTTATGTCCTTTTGGTTGGTTTCAAGAACTTATACATAAAATACCTTCAAAGAAATTTAGTACTAAAAAACTATATAAACTAACTTATATAAAATATATAATACTGGTCCTATTCGTAATTGTTTTACCTATAACTATTGTGAATGAGTTAGGAATGGGGAATCCTTATTTTTGTGAACTAATATGTCCAGTTGGAATCCTAGAAGGTGCAATTCCCTTAGCTATTGCAAACCCAAGTATAAGAGGTGCTTTAGGTTGGCTATTCACATGGAAATTTATAGTTCTTATAGGGATTATATCATTATCGATGTTTTTATATCGCCCATTTTGTAAATGGATTTGTCCCTTAGGTGCTATTTATGGGCTGTTTAATAAGTATAGTGTGTACCATATAGCTTTAAATAAGAATAAATGTATAAATTGCAACAAATGTAGTAATGCATGTTCGATGGATATTGATGTAATTAAAAATCAAAATCATAGCGAATGTATAAGATGTAATGAATGTGTAAAATCCTGTCCTACAAAAGCACTAAAAGTAAAGTTTGGTCTTAAAGAAAGTGAGGAAAATCAAAGTGAAAAAATTAGTTATTAGTCTACTTATATTAAGTATGGTATTTACATTCACAGCTTGTGGGGGTGGAGAAATAGAAGAAACATTAAAAGCTTTTCCGGAATTTGAAGCAACAGATTTTGAGGGGAATGAAGTAAATAACAGCATATTTGAGAAATATGACGTTACTGTAGTAAACTTTTGGTCAAATGGTTGTGGCTCTTGTATTGAAGAAATGCCATATCTTGAAGAACTTTATCAGAGTTTGAAGGATAAAAATGTAAATTTCATTGGTGTTGGTGTTGATTCAAGAGATACTGAAGATAATTTTGTTTTTGCCAAAGAAGTAATCTCTAAAAAAGGTGTTACATATATGAATATTTCTCCAAAATTTGAAAGTAGTTTTAAAGATGACTTTATTACGACAATAACAGGATACCCATATACTGTTTTGGTAGATAAAGAAGGTAATATTAGAGGTGCAGGTTTAACAGGAGTAGTGGAAAAACAAGAAGAAAACATTCTAAGCAGAATTGAAAACATGTTAACAAATAATTAAATATTCTTAAAAGTAAAGGGGATGTTTCAAAATAAAATGGAACTTATAAAATGGACAATGAAAAAAGTCTATTTTTATAGGTTTTTTTTCTTAACAGGGAGTTTATACTCTGTATTGTAAAATGAAAGCATCACAAAAGAGAGAGGAAAATAAATTATGTTTGAAATTAAAAATGTATCAAGAGTATTTGGCAATGAGTTTGCGTTAAACAATGTATCTCTTGAAATAAAAAGCGGAATGAATTTTATTATAGGTGCTTCAGGAAGTGGTAAGACAACACTTCTTAAAATACTTTGTGGCATGGACAGGGATTTTGATGGACAGGCCTATTATAAAGGGAAAAATCTTAAAGAGCTTAGTGATAAGGAAAAAAGTGAGTATTATGCAAATACGTTTGGATTTATTTGGCAGAATTTTAATCTGATTGAGGAGCTGACTGTATTTGATAATATTAAACTACCACTTTATTTGAATAAAAAAGTATCCGAGAAGCTTGTAAACAAAACAATGAAGGATCTCAAGATTGATAAACTTCGAAAGCAAAAGGTGAAAAATCTTTCTGGAGGACAAAAACAGAGAGTTGCCATTGCAAGAGAACTGGTAAAAAACCCTGAGGTTATCATAGCTGATGAGCCTACCGCTGCGCTAGATCCTAAATCCTCAGCTATGATTATGGATATACTAAATCAAATAGCAAAAACAAGAACCGTAATTATAGTAACCCATGATACTTCACTTATTAACAATAATAACACTGTTTTTGAGCTGGATAAAGGTGAACTTGTATCAGTTACAGAGAAAGAACATGGTAAAGTCCAGTTTAAAAAATCAACAAAAAAACCACAGCTATCATTTTCACATGCTATATCTTTATCAATGACAAATATAAAAAGCAAAATGGGAAGGTATGCAGTTTTGATGCTTGCCATAATGGTATCAACTAGCTTTTTGTTAATTAACATCAGTGGAAGTATACAAAGCAGCAGTCAGCGTATATTTGATGATTTGATTAACACTTATGGTGAAGGAGTGCTTGACATCAGTGTTACAAAGGGTTTTATGAGTGCTTCTGGTTCAGAACAAGAACAAAAGCCAAACGTCAATATTACACAGGATATTAGCGGCATATATGATAAATATTTTGATGATGAACGTGTTGAGCATATGATGTTTTCACAGGCCTTTAGGAATATCCAAGTTGTGGTTGAGGGTAAAGAGTATACAGTTGAAAGCTCAGGTAATGTACCTGAATTTAATAAACTTTTGTCAGGTGAAAAACCTATGGGAAATGGAAATGAAGTTGTAGTATCAGAAATCTTTGTAAAAAACTTAGGTCTTACAAATGAGGAAGCAATAGGAAGAACAATAGAATTTAGTGGAACCTTGATTAATTGGACTACAGGTAAACCCATAGAAAAACTAGTAAAAACTACTGTGAAAATAGTAGGTGTAGCCGATACAACAGTAACGTATGACATAGGCGGTGAGAAACGTAAAGTCACTGTGGATGACTCTTTCTTCTTTAGTAAAAATGCTCTGACTGAAATGAGAAAACAGGCAGAAATGAAAACAGGTAATGTTAATTTTACAATACGAGCAAAAACCCCTGCAGACATGATTTCCATTAAAGATGAATTAACTGCAAATGGAATCGTTCCTCTTGGTAGATTTGAACTGATAGAAGATATTGTAAGACTGAATAGTCAATCAGAAGAACAATCTAGTTCTGCCTATATTTTAATTGGTATTCTAGCACTTATGGTTTCCCTTGCTATTTCTCTAATTACTGCCGTTATGCGTAAAAGGGAATATGCAATTTATAAAATTAATGGTTACAGCAATAGTAAAATGACGGAAGTTACGTTTACAGAATATCTTATTATAGGGGTATCAACAATAGTATTATTCTTTGGTGCTTATCCTATGATAAATAAGGCAACAGAATCGCTTTTTAGTGCTAATATTCTTAATGGCAAATCATTTGCCACAAGTATAGTATTGATTATTCTGATTTCTGTTTTATGCGCAACTATTACGTCATTGGTTAGTGCTACAGTAAAAGAATCAAAATGTTTAAAAACAGGAGATAGATAATGATTAACATAGATAATATTACAAAAAAATACGGTAGGACTACCATACTGAAAAATATGAGTTACCAGTTTAGGGATAGAGGGATAACATGTATCCTCGGTGCATCAGGATGTGGTAAAACCACATTATTAAATCTCCTAGCAGGTTTTGATACAGATTATAACGGCAATATTACAGTATGCAACGAGAATATCACTTCAATGAGTGGGGTAGATTTGTATAAATACAGAAAAAATCATATAGGGTTTGTTTTCCAAAACTATCATTTAATCAACGGGTATACCGTTTTGGAAAATATTCTCCTGGCTGCAGAAATTAACGGTAAATCACAAAAAGAAAACACCCAAAAAGCTTTAGAATTACTGACAAAACTTGGGATTGAGTCGAAAACTAACGATAAAACAGAAAATCTTTCTGGAGGACAAAAACAGCGTGTGGCAATTGCAAGAGCCTTAATAAACGATCCACAGATTTTGCTTGCAGATGAACCAACTGGAGCTCTTGACAGAGGAACATCCTCGCAAATTATGGATATCTTAAAAGAAATAGCTATGGACAGATTAGTAATTGTGATTACACATGATAAAAAAATATGCGACTGGGCTGATGAAGTAATCTCTATTGTTGATGGTAAAATAGAAGTAATTTCATCAAAACAAACAACAGCAAAAAAACAAGAGCAGAAAGATAAAATAACTAATAAGTCCAAAGTTTCGATATGGAAACGTGCTGTTAAAAATTTCAAGATTCATATTCTCCGTTATATTGCGGTTAGTCTTGCAGTTGCAATTGGTATTTCCTCTTTTGCTGTTTCCTTTTCGTCAAGAAATATGATGGAACAATCAATTGAAGACTTTAAAGAAAAACACACAGCTTTTAACAATGGATATGTGAAGGTAGATGAAAAACAAAATCCATTTGATATATTAAGTGGTGATGAGAGGATTGAAAATGTATATTACCAATATATACTAAAAGATATATCCATTGCTTTTGAAAATACTAAAGTTGATTTTATAGAAAAAATTCCGATGCCTAAAGCTACTGGAAATATGTCATATGGAGTAATGCCACGATATGGTCAAAATGAAATTGCTATTAATCCAAGTGTTGCAAAAAAGCTAAGCAATAATATACAAACTTTAATTGGTAATAATATAGTGATGAAATATAGAGATCAAAATATAAATCTAACAATTAGCGGAATTTATGATGCAGGCTATGACGACTTCTTTATAAGCTCTGACATCGAACAATCCCTATATGATAGTATGGAGGAGGAACCCCCCTTTTCTATTTCTTATGACGTAAAGAACTTTTCAGATATTGTATCTGTAAGTAACTGGCTGAAAGAACAAAATATAATTGCAAAAACAGCAGTAGAGCAGGTAGCTGCACTGGAAAATACTTTTCATAACTTAAATAGACTATTTCTTATTTTATCTATCCTTGTTTTAGCTATAGGTCTTTTTATATGTATCGTATTGCTTACTAAGTTAACAAATGCCAGATTCCGTGAAGTAGGTCTTTTAGCTGCTCTAGGCTATAGCAAGGGAAGGATTAGAGAAATATTGTTTGCTGAAAATATACTTTTATCCTGTACAGCCATAATTTTTAGCACTGGAATGCTGTTTGGAATAAACTATGTTTACAGTTTTGTACTTGGTAAAACAATGATGATAAAACCCTCTCAAGTAGTTTTAACGATTATCTTGACATTCTCTACCGTAGTTTTAGTAAGTACTGTTGCAAGTCTAAAGCTTATCAAAACCGAGCCAGCAGAAGCGTTAAGGAAATAATATTTTGCTTTTTTGTATGGTTTATTTTTAATTTAATCTTAGTCTATCTATTTGTTCTTTTTTTTGATGCTAAATTATTTCTTAGAGTGGGTACTTCAGTATATGGTTCACAGTGAACCGTAGAAAAGCTTTCAAAATAGACAGACTTTCCCCTTGGTGGAGAAGTCTGTTTTTTCGCACCTACTCAGCCCTATATTTTTCAATAAACAGAATAGAGGTTGGAGGATGTACATTAAATGCCTTTAATCCAATAAATTATTAATGTTGTTTTGCAAAAGACTTTGAATATATTGTGATGACTATGATGGGGGAGTTTGTGGAATAAATTATAGTTTACTAAATTCAGACATTAAAGCTGAAATACCAGATATGTAAATTCCTATTGCTATTGAGTTTCTTTCTTATTATCAGTACCCTCTTTGTGTTTTTTGTTACGTCTATGTTTTGCTACTCGTACCTTTGTAGCACAAGAGGGGTGCTTTGACCAATTTTTATTTTTTTCTGTTACATGCTCCCATTCCCCACAAACAGCACATCTTTTATATCTTTTCTTACCTGTAAAAGCCATAATGAATTGTGTCCATAGAGCTCCAATAAGGCAATCTGGTATAAGACATAGTATAGGCTCGTTTTTCTCTCCCATAAGAATCTTAGGATTTGGAATGTATTTTTCAATCTTAGTATTTATAATTTGTTGAATTAAAAATTGAGCCGGCAAAAAAACATCTCCACAGCGAAAATGGGTAAGCAGTTCCTTGTTTTGTCTTTCTTTAAGTAAAGTCTCGCAATGGATATTCAGTTCATTTTCATAAAAATCAAAACTAAATGGAATATTGGTATTGGAAACAACTTTAAGCAATTCTCTATTTGAATTAATGCTCTTTATATTTCTTAGATATTTTTCATTGCCTAAGTTGTAAAAAATATGTTTTTCTCCACTATCATCAACAAGCCAGTTAATAACCATTTTTAACTTTTCTTTGTCTTCATTTAAAATCCATTCCCATATTTGAAAAGTCCTTTTCATATGTTCAATTTCCCGCTGCCAGAATATTAAAGATTCACCATATAAATTATAAAAATGATTATTATTGTTTTTGTGGGTTAAATAAGGTATTTCTTTTTCTCCTAGAAGTATTGGATGAGAGATAAGTCTACCATAAGAATTAGCAAAATTAATGATATCTTCTGGGGTGCCTTGTAATTCTGAAAATTTTATAAATAATGTAGGTGTTTCTTCTAATGGATTGAAATCAAGGTAATCTGAAGATTGAGTATTCTCAGCTAATATAGGATTATTGATAGACCTTTTTTTTAATGTCGTGCAATTTCCATGAATATTCATATTACAGTTTTCAAAATCCCAATAAAACCCTTTATCTGGTTTGGTCCATGAGAACTTAAATGGATTAATAGATACTTCTGAAAGCAAAAAATTTCACCTCTTTTAAATGTAACGCTAAATAGTTATGTAAAACGTTACAAAAATTTTATACAATAATTATAACAACAAAAACAATAATATTCAATAAAAAATTATGTTTATAGAAGGAGGCTAAAAATGAAAAAGCGCAATAAGGAAATTAGACAAAGAATGGATGAGAAGAATGTGAGACAATGGCAAGTAGCAGAAGCTTATGGTATGGATGAAGGTAAATTTTCACGAATGATGAGGCATGAATTAGAAGGTGAAACTCGAATGCTTATACTTACGATTATCGAAGAACTTGCAGCGAAGAAGTAGGTAAAAAAATATAGGAGAAGGGAAATAAGTATTGACTGTATAAGAGGTTTATGAACAGCTATTCACAAATGGTTTAATATATACACTATATGAAAAAGTAAAACAGAGATTAATTCATGAGCAAAAAAGTACTGCTGGGTATTACCAGCGATGAAAATGAGGTGAAAAATAATGCTATTTACGTTTGCAATTATGTGTCTTGTTGTAGGAATATTAGCATGGCATAAACTGAATAAATTTCAAAAGCATTTAAAAGGATTTATAAAGATGTTAGGTGGGGATAACATTGGCTAATCAAATCGAACCTCAACTAGCACAGATAGAGAAGTTTCTAAGGGTTATAATTGGTAATGATACTAAATCAGTATTTGAGATACGAATACTCAAAGCAGGACGTGAACGAACGGTAAGTGGGTATTATGATGTAGAACATATTAACAAAGCAATAAAAGATATTATGACCTATAACGGTAAGTATAATATTTATATTACTTTAAACCAAGTTAACCCTGCATTATTAGCAAGGGCTAAAAATAGAATTAAGGCTTATTCAGAAAAAACAACAGGTGATAAGGATATATGTGCCCGCAAGTGGATATTGATAGATGTTGATCCGGTAAGACCTACTGGAATATCGGCAACAGATGCTGAAAAAGCTGAAGGAGAAAAGGTTATAAGATGTGTTATCAAGCATTTAAGACAGCAAGAGTGGCCGGATCCGATGGTATTTGACAGTGGTAACGGATACCATGCTCTTTATCCAGTAGATATGCCGAACAATGCCACTTCAACAGAATTGATAAAAAAGATACTAGAAGGGTTGTCAGATAAATTTAATACTCCCTATGCAAGTATTGATACCTGCGTTTATAATGCGGCACGAATTAGTAAATTAATTGGAACAGTAGCATGCAAAGGTGATAATACAGAAGACAGACCGCACAGGAAAAGTAGAATATTACAGATACCTGATATGCCAAATGGAGTACAAATTAATGAAAGGCAGGTATTAACGATTGAAAAATTAAAGCATACAGCTATAGCCCTTGTAACAAAACCGCAGCAGGTAAGTAAGACTGTATCAATTACTAAATTTTCAGAGCGTTCATTGACAGTTGAACAGATTATAAATGAGAAGGGATTAAAGGTATATAAAAAAAAGAATGTAGATGATGGTATATTGTATGAAATAGATTGCCCTTTTAATTCAGATCACAAACGAGAGGCTAGTATTACACAATTTAATGACGGTAATATTAGATTTAAGTGTTTTCACAATTCATGTAGCGATATGACAACACGGCAATTTGTTGAGTATTATTATCCAGGCTTTTATGACAAGCAGAATGAGAAGTTAAAAAAGCAGGGAGATAAAAAGATAGAAATAAGTAGTAATATATTCGAAGAATGGAGAGAAATAATTCCATTAAGTACTTATAAACTACCAGCTTTTCCGGTTCAGTTATTACCTGGATGGTTGAAAGATACAATTATTACACTATCAAAAGCGTTGCAAACACCGCTTGAACTAGCAGGAATGATTGGAATAGCTGCAGTTAGTGCTGCTATTGCAAAAAAGATAAATATTAAAGCGCGGCCTGGATGGATTGAACCATTAAATATTTACACAATTGTAGCATTACCACCTGCAAGTCGAAAATCAGCTGTTATTACCCTATTGACAGCTCCGTTATTTGATTATGAACAGAAACTAGCAGATGGTATAAAGTTGGGAATAAAGGAATCGGTAACAAAAAAAGAAATTATAGTCCAACGTTTAGAGAAAGTAAAAAAAGACGCTGTTAAAAATAGAGAGAAAGAATTAGAAGCTCTAGAGATAACACGTGAACTAGAGGCGATGGAAATACCGAATGTACCTCAACTAATGGTGGATGACGTAACACCAGAACGGTTGGCGGGACTATTAGCAGAGCAAGGAGGCAAAATGGCGTTATTTTCAGCTGAAGGTGGAATTATTGATATATTAGCAGGTCGCTATTCTAATGGTGTGAGCAATCTTGATGTTTTTTTAAAGGCCCATGCTGGAGATTCATTAAAGGTAGACCGGGGAGGGAGACCGCCGGAATCTGTAAAAAAACCTGCTTTAACGGTAGGATTAGCAATACAACCAGCGGTATTAACGGGTTTGATTAATAAGCCGGGATTTAGGGGGAAAGGATTATTGGCACGTTTTCTGTATGTTATACCTGAGAATAATATAGGTCGCAGGAAAATTAATACACCACCATTTTCTGATAATGCAAAAAGAATATATTATCAAAACATGATCAACTTACTTGATATTGGAAGGATAACTGGAGATGAAATATATAGCTTAAAATTGACGTTTGATGCAAGTCAGGTATTAATAGCATTTGAGGAAGATATTGAACCAAGATTAGGTCCTGGTGGGGATTTAGAATCTATACAAGATTGGGGAGGAAAATTAGCTGGGGCAGTAGTAAGATTAGCAGGGATTTTACATATTGCTGATCATGTTAATAGTAAAAGGCTATGGGAAATTCCTGTTAGCGAAAAAACTATTCACGCTGCTGTTGAGATAGGAAGATTCTTGATTCAACATGCATTGCCAGCATTTGACCTAATGGGTGCTAATAATGATCTAGAAGCTGCACGCAGAGTACTTTCATGGATTGAACGTAAAGGGTGTGAAGAATTTAAAAAGACAGATTGCCACAAAGAATTAAGAGGAAGCTTTAGAAAGATAAAAGAGTTAGAACCTGGATTGAAATTATTAACTGAATATGGGTATATCAGACAGAAGATGAATGAAAAAAGACAGGAGGCGGGGAGGCCGTTAATTAGTTTTGAAGTAAATCCAGAGTACATTAAATCCATTTTATCCAATAAAATAAATTAGAAACATAAGATAATAAAATGAATTTAATGGATTTAATGTACACATTAGAGAGATTGAAAAACATGGATACGAGATTAAGGAATCATTAACTGAAATTTTATGAGTAAAAAAAGTACATTTTTTAAGATGTCTATAATTCTAGTATTCATGTGGGTTTATAGCGTTCTATATACGGACTTTAACGTATCTTTTAGCTATGAAGGAAAGAAAGATTGGATAAAGTGGCTTAATGAACATTATAAAGAACAATAAGATTGCGGATGTGTATATATAGAAGAGGTACCCATAGGAGAGTAATGATTCATCTTAAAACAAATTGATAGTCGACAATTAGGTTCTATACTAGTGGTATTAGGCGACTGTCATAATAAAAGGAAGGAGATTTTACTATGACTATTACAAAAAATCACATTTCATCACAAAATAAGCTTTCTGTAAATCAATTAAATGCAATAGATTTACTCATACAAGGAAAGACAGACCAAGAAACTGCTGATATCGTTGGAGTAGCAAGAGAAACTGTTACTCGATGGAGGAATGAAAATCCATACTTTGCAGCAGAGATGAATAGACAAAGAAAACAAATATGGGAAGGACAACATGAGAGATTGAGAGGACTTGTTAGTAAGGCTGTAGATACTTTAGAAAAAGCTATTGATGAAGGTAATGTTAAGGCTGCTATTGAATTGCTTAAAGTTGTTGATTTCTATGGTAATGTAAAAGCTCCAAGTGGAGAAGAAGATCCAGAATTAATATTATGGCAGCAAGCTAGGGTATGGGCGGAAATTGAGGTAGCTAAAAAAGGTCCTAGTAATGTGTTACTAGATAATTATGAATTTAAGCAACAAGATATAGTTGAATTAACTCATAAGCGTATGAAAAAGTTACGTAAGATTTTATAAAAGATATTATGGTGGTGATAAAATGAAAAACAACCCCAAATTATCAACTACCAAAGAAAAAAAATTAGAAGACTTAATAGATAAAGATTCTACATTAGGTGTTCAAAGAAAATATTCAAATGGGAAAAATTTCAATGATATTCTTACTAGTTATATTAGAAATAAACTAGGTAAATGTATGGAAGAGCGTGTATAATGGGGTTATGCACATTCTTGCATCTCATGTAGGAGGTTTTTAATATGAGATGTGCTGTTTACGTACGAGTTTCAACAGATAGAGAAGAACAGAAAACTAGCCTTGATAATCAAAAGAAATTATTTTATAACCTTATTGGTCAAGAAGGATGGGAATTAAATGATTTCTACGTAGATGTTGAAAGTGGTACAACAGATAAAAGAGAGAATTTTATAAAAATGATTGAAGATGCAGAAAATAAAAAATTTGATTGCATACTAGCTAAAGAATTATCCCGTTTAGCAAGGAATGGAGAATTATCCTACCAGATTCGTAGAGTGCTACTAACCAATCAAATTCATCTTATTACTTTAGATGGAGCAATAAATACTTTAGAGGATAATACAGATAAGTTTGGTTTATATGCTTGGCTTTATGAAGAAGAAAGTCAGAGGATTTCAAGACGTATTAAAACAGCATTGGAGCAAAAAGCAAAATCAGGAGAATTCAAAGGTTCTCATGCCCCATATGGATATAAGGTAGAAAATAAGAAGCTTATACTTCGAGAGGATAGTACTGTTGAAGCAGTAAAATTGATGTATCAACTATATTTAAGTGGTAAAGGTTTTGATGGTATAGCAAGAGAATTAGACAGAAGAGGGTATCCTACACCTGCTCAAGTAGCTGGTAAAAGGAATGCGGGGTTATATTGGCATGCTTCTTCTATTAAGTTAATACTTACAAATCCTCATTATGTTGGAGATTTAGTTCAATGTAGAAGTAAAATGCGAAGTATCACAGATAAAACAAGGGTACAAGTTCCAGAAGAAGATTGGATTAATGTTCCTAATACTCATGAAGCACTTATATTACGAGAAGATTTTGAAGCTGTTCAAAGGATGATGAAAAGGCGTTATATTAAACGACCTAAAGCTAAAAAACATCTTTTTACCAATCGTTCTGATTGTGGAACTTCTCTATGGTATATGCAAAGTCGTAAAGGTTATGTTTGTGGAAAATATAGGAAACATGGGAAAGCTGCATGTGATAGTCATGTTATTAAGGAAGAATATCTTAAGAAAATTATACTCCAAGATTTAAAAGCTATGGCTGATGCTTCATTTAATAAAGAACCTATGCTTAAAGATTTACATTTAAAAATAAGTAAGCATAAAGAAGAAAATAATAAGAAATTAATGCAAAAGAACCGGGAAATTGAAAAGCTAAAGGATGAAAATAGAAAATATCTTAAATTATTAGGACAAGAGATTATTGCTCAAGAAGAGTATAGGGATATTACAACATATAACCGTGAACAAATAGCAAAAATTCAGAATGATATAATTCGCATTGAAGAGAGCTTGAAAAACCAATCAAAGAATAAAGAGACGTTTCAAAGATTGTATAAGCAATTAGAAAAAATCTTGGCATTCAATGATTTAGATGAAGAAATGCTTCATCGTTTAGTAGACAGAATTGAAGTAGGGGAAAATCAGAGGGTAGTAATTAATTATACATTTGATAATCCCTTTTCTTTTACAGTATAATGTAGCGAACAACAGTCCACACATGTGGAATGTGTAATAGGAATACAACGCACAGACACCTCGTAATCCTTGAATTCATGCACTTTACCAGCTTTTTTAACTTTAGCACAAAAGGTGATGATTTTAAAAACAAAGAGCAAATTAATGGTGTTAAGGTAAGAGGTGGTATTTAATATGGGGTAAGGGGATACGTTATTTAAAATTTAGAATAAAGACATAATGGGTGCTAGGTGCGGTTCACCTCCACCATTAAAAACCACAACTTTGTGGTTTTTTAATTATATATTTTTAGGATAAATAGCGATGAACCGTATCAAAAGTAGTATGGCACAATGAGATGACTCTGTGTACTATTAAATAAGAAAGGAGTATTTATATGGCAAGGGTAATAAGGTTGAATATTCAGAAGAAATAAATTGAGTACATGATTAGGTTGAATGTACTCAATTTATTTTTTCTGATGGTGGAAAGAAGTATTATCAAATTGATACATAAGGAACTAAGCTATGAGAGATCAAAGAACAACCAAGTCAAAAGATTCAGTTTGAAAGAATGTGCTTTAGAACTTATAAACTTACTGAAGAAAGAATCTGATCGTTAATACATTGATTTGACGAATTAAAGATTAGTATTTAGAAAAAAGCTCAGATATAGTAATTTTCTTGCAATAATTTTATTCCATGTAACTTAGAATTACTTGATCAAGGTAAAAAACAGATATTAAAAAAATAGAAAGTCTGCTAAAAGTTGATGAAATCAAGGATGATGAAACTTCTCGCCAAGTAGACGAGAAGTTGACGAGTGTAGATGAAATAGGAAAAATATATCATGATGAGGGTTTATTTATTTTGACGAAATTTATTTTCAATTCCCATAAGACCAAGAACAAAGCTGTTGCTTTAGTGAGGGCAAGCTTCCTATTGGTATAGCCAATAGCTTGTAAAGTGTGGGAAATCCCCACGCCCCTTTTTAAAAAATTCTTACAGCAAGGAGGAATAGATGAGAAAAAGAAATATACAGACTAATATTAGAATGACAGAAAAAGAAATTGAAAGAATAAGGAAAAAAGCCAAAAGAGCTAAGATGACTTTTAGTAATTATGTTATTTCTTCAGCATTAAATAATGAAGTCATAGTTATTGATGCAATAAAAGATTTTACTCATCAGCTTTCAAAGGTAGGTATAAATCTTAATCAAATTACAATGCTCTGTCATCAAGGAAAAATAAATTGTGTGGATATAGCATCTGTGAATAAGATTTTAAAAGAAATATGGGAAGAATTAATTTGCATTAGAAAGTAAAATGGAAGGTTACTAATAATTTGATGTTTGTTAATATGTGGTATATAATTTATTTAATGTACAATAGTAAATTATTACGAAATACATTAAGGAGGATTATGATGGGCATATCCGTTGATGAACTTTTTACAGTGAGAGAATTAGACGCACAAGCAATATTTGGAGGGGTTAAGCATCCTTGGGAAGTTCTTACAAGAATTAAAACTTTCATTTTTGAGTACGCAAAAACTCTGCCAAATGATTTTGAAAGAATAGATGAATTTGTATGGGTTGGCAAAGGAACTACTATTGAAAAAAATGTTCTGATAAAAGGGCCAGCGATTATCGGTTATAATTGCGAAATCAGGCATTCTGCCTACATTAGAGAAAATGTTATTATTGGTAATGATGTTGTCGTTGGAAACTCAACTGAAGTTAAAAATTCAATTCTATTTAATAAAGTGCAGGTTCCGCATTTTAATTATGTTAGTGATTCAATATTAGGGTATAAAGCACATTTGGGAGCAGGTGTAATAACCTCTAATTTAAAGTCCAATGGAACGTTAGTAAAAGTAAGATATGGTACAGATATTATTGAAACTGGTTTAAGGAAATTTGGTGCAATCTTAGGTGATTCAGCAGAAGTAGGATGTAATACAGTTTTAAACCCAGGTACAATTTTAGGAAAAGGTAGTATTGTTTATCCATTATGTTCTGTAAGGGGTTATGTTCCAGAGAATAGTATTTTGAAAAATAGAGGTGAAATTGTAGAGAGAAAACAAAGATAAGTAACCAGAATATTTGTCCAGAATTTCGTATTCAGAAGTAAGTTTTACAGTATTTTACTTCACCACATTCTTATTTTGTTCATCAAGTTTATAACTGAAAATATAAGATAACTTATTTGAATTTTTAGTAATACCAATTATGTTAACGTGAAAAAACTAAATAATACTTATTTAAAAATCATCTGTAATTTATTAATAAAATTGCAGGTGATTTTTTATTTTTCAATCTCTACGATAAAGCAAAGTAAGGTGATGGTAAAATAGCTGTAATAGAGTTTATTAATGCTTCAAATAACACATATAAAGGAATGAAAAGAGCCATCAATTATATAAAAAATCCTGATAAAACTGAACTACACTTAGTTGGTGGAAAAGACTGTAGTCCAGATACTGCTCTTAATGAGTTTGTAATGACTAAGCAAAATTTTAAGAAAGAAACAGGAAGGCAGATTATACATTTTGTACAATCTTTTTCACCACATGATAAAGCTACGCCAGAAGTAATAAACGAAATAGGGAAGAAGCTCTTAGAGTATGAAGCATTTAAAGGGTTTCAAGTTGTATATGTTACTCATACTGATAAAGAACATTTGCATAACCACTTTATAATTAATTCTGTAAGTTTTACAACAGGTCAAAAATGGCAGCTATCTAAAAAGAAGTTAGAGAAATTAAAAGAATACTCTGATGAGCTGTGTAGAGATTATGGTCTTATCGTTGTTGATGGAGCTAAAGGAAATCACAAAAATAGAGGAGAATATAGGGCTAAAGATAAAGAACAAAGCTGGAAATATGAGCTTTTCTTAGCCGTAAGGCAATGTAAATGGTGCAGCAGAAGCAAGGAAGAATTTATTTCTAATATGGAGAAGCTAGGCTATAAGGTAGATTGGAGTGATAAAAGAAAATATATCACTTTTACAACACCTAACGGTAAGAAATGCAGAAACAGAAAGTTATATCCTCCAAAACAATTTACTAAAGAAGCACTCATTAAAGCTTTTGAATTAAATGAGCAGCAAGCAACTAATAAACAACTTCAAGCAAGAATGGAAATTTTATTAACAGTAATTGAAATGATTTCTAATGATAAAAGTAATAATTATAAATCTCATTTACCTTTGACTGCTCTTGAGGGACGAGCAAAGAAGGAAAGAGCAATTGAGGAATCTAAGGGAAGAGGATTAGATTGGAAAAATGGAAAAAGTATGTAGAAAAATTATGGATTTAGATATTTTATTATGATAAGATAAGTTTGTATGAATTGGTAAAAAAATGAGATATATTTAAGCGATAAATAGTAATTTGAAGGGGGAACAATTTATGGAAATAGTTAAGTTTAATTTAAAAGATAAAAATGAATTATTAGAGTTAGATAAAGAATGTTTTGGAGTAAATCACTGGGATAATGAATTATGGCAAGAAATTTTAGGTGATTTAGAACATAATATTATTTATTTAGTGAAACAAAATAATGAATTAATTGCATACTTAACGATATTCAATTGGGGAAAAGAAAAAAATTACGTTAAAATTACTAATATAGGAACTAAAAGTTGTTTTAGAGGACAAAAATTAGCTCATAAATTATTTGAAACAATGATAAATGAGATGAAAAAAGAAGGAATGAAAGATTTTAGAGGAGAGACAAGAGTTACAAACTATCCAATGCAAAAAGTATTTAGTGATTTTGGTTTCAGAAATGTAGAAACTTTTAAAGGGTATTATGATAACCCTACTGAAGATGCATTGAGATATCATTTAAATATATAAATATGTTGATAAATTCCAATTAATAGAGTAGATAAAATTTTAAGACTTATCATTGGTAGGTCTTATTTTTATCCCCAAAACTCAATTTAGAAAGGAGAACTTCCTATTAAACTCCAAAATAAGAAACTTTTAATAAGCCTGCTCATATTAGTGAGTGGCATACTATTTAATCTCTATTTTTCAACAATAATTCATCAGCTGCTTTCAAAGCAAATGACAGTTTTTAAAATTCCCAATTTAATAATTTGTATTCATAGCATGGCGGTAAGTAAAGAGCACTTACTGCTTTTATTATGCCTAAATGGATTTGCAGTTTTATTTGCAATATTTTTCTTTGTAGCAAATAACAAACCTTATCAAAGTGAATTAAGGCAAATAACTCCTAATATTTCTACACCAGTATCAGCAGGACAAAAACAGTTTGGTTCAGCAAAGTGGCTTGCAGAAAAAGAGAAGGATATAGCTTTTGAGAGTTTTAGTTTAAACCCCAATGATAGCAAAGTTAAAATATTAATAGAGCAAGGATATGATGATGTACAAGAAATCATGGAAGGAAGGGAATGTGAAAATGAGAAGGAAGAAAATAAACAAAAGCAAGAAGAAGTTCAAGAAAAATCAATATTGGAAAAACAAGAGAAAAATGCTGAAAATACAAATGAAACAACCAAAAGTATTTGTGAATGCTCCAAAGGTATTTTACCGCAGGGTGGTATAGTACTCGGTTGTAGGAAGGAAGGTGGTAAAGAAAAAATATCTTTTATTGGTGATGATGTTCACAGTCTATGCATTGGTGCAACACGTTCAGGAAAAACAAGAACAGTGGTACTTCAAAGCATAGGAAGCTTAGCTCTTGCAGGTGAAAGTATGATTTTAAGTGATCCTAAGGGTGAGTTATATCAATATACCTATCCTTTTTTAGAAAGGTTAGGATACGAAGTTATTGCTATAGATTTCAAGAATCCATTAAAGAGTGATAGATATAATTTTTTAGAGCCTGTAATTGAAGCAGTGGACAACAATGATATAGCAATGGCTATTGATGCTACATGGGATTTAACTTCTCAGCTTGTAGGTGAGTCAAAAGGTGAAAGAATATGGACAGATGGTGAAGCAAGTATTATTGCCAGTGCCATTATGAGTGTAGTTTATGACAATAGGGAAGGAAAAAATCGAAAATATCAAAATATGACTAACGTTTATTATTTCATAAGTGAAATGTGCAAGGCTGTGGGGAACTCAATGCCTATTGTTGAGTATATGAAAAAACTGAGTCCTACACATCCTGCTAAAGCGTTACTTGCTATATCAGAAATTGCACCAAGTAAAACAAGAGGAAGCTTTTTTACAGCTGCACTTACTACTTTAAGACTTTTTACTAATCCACTTATAAATTCTATGACGAATGTAAGTGATTATAAGCCTAAGGAAACAGGAAATAAAAAAAGAGCTATATTTATTATTCTTCCTGATGAAAAAACAACTTATTACTCCTTAGCTAGTTTATTTATAACACAGCATTATATAGACCTTGTAAAAAGTGCAGATGAAAGAGGTGGTAGATTAAAAAATAGAGTAAACTTCTTGCTTGATGAATTTGGAAACTTTGCACAAATACCTGATTTCTCAAATAAACTTACCGTTGGTGGGGGTAGAGGAATTAGGTTTAATTTATTTTTACAGAGTTTTGCACAGCTTGATGATAAGTATGGAAAGGAGGTGGCGAAGACCATAAAGGGAAACTGTGAAAACTGGATTTATCTTCAGGCGGATGATCTTGAAACCTTAGAAGAAATATCAAAGAAACTAGGAAATTATACAGTAGCTACTTATTCATTAAGTGCTTCCCACGGGAAATATAGTACTCCATCAAGTTCACATAGTATAAATCTTACCCATAGAGCTTTACTTACAGTTGATGAAATAAGACTTATTTCAAGACCTTATAGCTTGATAACATCAAGAAATAATCCTGCAATTATGTATTCACCAGACTTATCAAAATGGCAATTCAATAAAATCTTTGGGCTAGGAGATCAGGAACATAATCGAAAGGTTAGACAATTAAGAGAAAACAGTAGGGAAGTAAGAAGTGCGAGTATGGATGATATGGATTTATGGGGAGTGTGGCTTTATTACACGGCTAATGACCAATTAAACATTACAAAAAATTCAATAACAGGATTACAAGAGAAGATTACAAAAGCTCAAAAAACCAGATATAAAACAGGGAATGAGAGAGGAAATGATTATGCTGAAAAAGATTAAAAATTTTTTAGAGAAGATAAAAGAAAAAATAGTAATAACATTAGTAGCAATTTATACAGCTAGTATGATGTCAACACCAGTATATGCTGTAGAGGGTGTCAGTAATAGCAAAATTGTAACAGGTACAGAAAAGCTAATTAATGATACTACAACTTGGCTAATGATACTTGCTCCTGTATTAGCAGGACTTTTAATTATATATTTCTGTATTAGAAGAAGTGCAGCAGACGAGATGGACCAAAAGAAATGGAATAACAGAATAGTTACAGCGATTATTTCATGTATTGGAGCAGTACTAGGTTCAGCAACATTAAACCTTATTATAGGTTACTATAGATAAACTACTTCGTAGATTTATCTATAAAGAATAAAGAATAGAGAACAAAGAATAAATGTTGAAGTATTCTTCATGCTTCAGAATATCTTGAATTTAATTTTGATGAGGCATATCTATAGAAGTAATAAATAAAAAAATTATAATAATAAAAAGAGGAATGATAATATGAGAAATTTAATATTAACAACACAAATAAAGACTATGAATATGGTAGGAAAGGTAAAGAAAGCTCTCACAAGTAAAAGCGGTGAGGGCTTTGTTGATACAGCGGTAAAAATCTTAATCTCCGTTGTGATTGGAGCATTACTTCTTGGAGGATTATATATTCTATTTCAAGATACTATTCTTCCTACTTTAACTCAAAGAATTAAAGAGATGTTTAACTTTAAGGGTTAATTATTCATTTAAAGGGCTTTTGCTTATAAAACTTAAGCCCTTTAAATATTGGAAGGTGATCTATGGAATATTTATTAGTGCTATTAATTGCAGGAATATTAAGTGGTTGTCTTACTTATGTAAATTCAATATTAAATGATTTAGTACCTATCGCTTTATATGCAGAGAGATATATGGATACAATGCTTGGAACTAATGGTTTAACTGAGATATTCAATATTTTCTTTGGATTTGGAGTTTCACTAATAGTACTTAAGTTTTTAAAGAAAGGCTTTGAACAGTACATTCTTTGGTCAGAAGGAGATGCTGATGCAGATCCTATACTTATGCTTACAGGATTCTTTAAATCACTAGCAATAGCAGTATGTTTTCCAACCTTATATAGTTGGTTAGGTGAAATTATTGAAGATTTAACAGATAAATTGATAATGGCAGTAAGTAAAGGTATGGTAACAGATTTCACAGCAATAATTAATGGAATATCAAGTGCAGGACTATTTACAGCTATTATTTCACTGATATTTTTTATATGTTTCTTTCTCTTGTATCTTCAATTTTTAATGAGAGGAATGGAAATATTAATACTTCGTATAGGTCTTCCAGTAGCTTGTGTTGGATTATTAGATGCAGATAAGGGCGCATTCAGGACATATATTCAGAAGTTCTTTCAATCTACCTTAGCAGTATTAGTACAGATTGTTCTAGCAAAAGTAGGAGTAGCTTTAATGCTTAATACTCATGTATTTTGGGGTGTTGCAGCCTTAATGCTAGCTATAAAAACTCCAAGGTTCTTACAAGAATTTATTATTGTATCAGGTGGACATGGTGCAGGAGTTATGGGCAATGTATATCAATCTGTACGGTTAGTACAAATGGCAAAAGGAGCGTTTAAAAAGTAATGGAATTAGTAAAAGAAATGGCAAATGCTTTTGTAATGCTCATTAGAGTAGGAGTAGTGTTAAGAGTAGTTTATTGTTTTATAAGAATGGGAGTTTCAGAGGATGAAAGTGCTATGTTTAAGAAAAGGCTTAAGAATTCAGTGATGTTTTATGTGCTGGCGGAAAGTATATGGGGGATTAAGGATTTGGTGTTGGGGTATTACTCATGAATATGTATATAAAAAATAGGTTGTGATAGGGAATAAGGTTGATATTTATTTAGAGCACCATGATTTTGTGAAAATTTTGATTAAATAGAGGAAAATAATGTATAATATAGAAGTAATAATTGTTGGATAAAATGTTTGCATTGTGTTGCAACAAAATAATAATTTTTAAGGGATAATAGTAATATATTATCACCTAACTTGAATTACAAATAAAGAAAAAAAATTTAAACTAACGGGGGGTTGAGTTTTTTGATTGAAAGAATGTATGCTGATAGACCTAATTGGACAAGGGTTTTACAAAAAAAGTTCAGTACAAAATATATTAAAAACATTGATTTTAATGGATATGTTTCTATGATTTATATTGAGAAAGTTAAGCAACCTTTGATAAAAAATATGCTGGGAAAGGACTATTGTCTTGTTGATGATGGCTATATATGGCTTGAACTGTTGCCAATATATGGTAATTATCATCTAACAGCAATGTATAATAATAATACGCAAATAGTACAATGGTATTTTGATATTACTAAACAAAAGGGTGTTAGTGAAGATGGAATACCATTTTTTGATGATTTATTTTTAGATGTAGTTGTATTACCCAATTCTGAAATATTACTCCTTGATGAAGATGAACTCAAAGATGCTCTTGATAAATGTGAAATCACAGAACAAGAATACAACACGGCCTACCAAGAAGCAAAACAAATTATTGAAAATATTGCAATAGATATAAATACTCTATCAGACTTTACTAATAAGTATCTAAAAGTGATAAATTCTTCAAATAGAGAATAATTTTATAGTACAATGTTTTATACGAAATATTCTAATTTACTAGATATAGAAATTACTTGTCACATAATAACAGAGTACTATGTCTTAATGGTTTTATTTAATAATATGTTTGAAATGAGTCGTAAGAAGATATAATGTATTAAGACATAATCGTATTATTAGATGAACTAATATTTAAAAAGTATTGCGGTATATTGTGGCAAAGTAAATTAAGTTCATAGATAGTGCAACCATAAATCTATCAAATAAATAAAGGGGGTACTTTTAATTATGAAAAGAATTTCGAGCTGTTTTTTATTAGTCACAATACTTGGTATACTAGCAGCTTGTAGCAATGTACAACGACAATCAGTAGAAGCAAATCCGTATGATGGTAGGGTATTAAGTATTGGAATTATTGGTGAGTCCCCTAAGATATTGGAAGAACAAGTTACATTCTTGAAAATACAATTTTCTGATTTAGAAAAAGAGGCATTTAATTCTCAGTATGATGCAATTTTCATTACTAAAGATAACTTATTTGAAGCTGCACAAGGAAAATACGCATCTATTTACAAGGAGTCTAAAATTCCGTTGTTTTTTATTCAGACTGAAAAGAGTTATGTTCCATTTACAGAGGAAGACCTTTCATATGAGGAGGCAGAAGATATATCTGACCAAACATATGCAACAGGTATTATGTATCGTGATAATAAGTTAAAGTATTGGGGATACGGTTTATACAATGATATTAAAAATCAAGAAAATATTAAAGATGTTTATTCTAGAATCTTTGAGACTATTTCACAGAATAAAATGCCAAAGTAATATAACCTGACCCAGAATATAATTGCAAAAAAATATACGAACTAGCTCGCATATTCTTTAATTTAATGAACTAAATAAAGAAATCAATTGTTCACAACAAAAGAGTAGTGTTCATTTTGAAGAAAAAATATAGTTGTTTAATATTTATATATAAACCATTATCGCTAACACAACCTAAATTAAAAATAAAAACATAGTAAAAAACATAGATTTGCTAATTGCTGGTCTATATTTTTTAGTAATAAGGTATGGAGGTTAACCTATGGAACAATTAGAAAAACAAACCCTATACATTCCACAAGGTATAAAAGCAAAAACAGAAATCTTTGATGGATTTGGAAAAGAAGAATTATTTCAAGCTATTCTTGCCACTGTGGTAGCAGGAGTAATTGATGCAATTGTATATATGTTTACTAAGAGCACCACATTTTGTGGAGGCCACTGAAAAAGTGGTCATAAATTAAAAGCTTGATTATCATGAAAGAATTCATGATAATCAAGCTTTTGTGTTATAATTATTCCATCAAATAAGGATAGGTGATTATAATGATTCAACATCAGCAGTTAGCTTTTAGCGAATATACAAAACTTTACGATATGATTGTTCCAAAGAATAACATGTTAAGAAAAATGAACGAATTAGTTGATTTTTCATTTGTATATGATGAGCTCAAAAATAAGTACTGTCATGATAATGGAAGAAATGCCATTGATCCGATACGTATGTTCAAATATCTATTACTGAAAGTTATCTATAAGCTATCAGATGTTGATGTTGTTGAAAGATCAAGATATGATATGTCTTTTAAATACTTCTTAGGTATGACTCCGGAGGAGTGTGTGATAGAGCCAAGTTCACTAACTAAATTTAGAAAGCTTCGCTTAAAAGATATGAACTTGCTGGATTTATTAATAAGCAAAACTGTATATATAGCAATTGAAAATAAAATTATCAAAAGTAAATCTATCATAGTTGATGCAACTCATTCAAAATCAAGATACAATCAGAAAACTCCTAGAGAGATTTTAATGGAATACTCAAAAGAGCTTCGTAAAGCAGTATACTCTATAGACGAAAGTCTAAAAGAGTCTTTTCCAAAGAAAGTGGACAATGGAATTTTGGAAGATGAGATTGAATACTGTAAAAAGCTGATAGAAATAATCAATAAAAATGAACTAATATCAAGCTATCCTGTAGTTAGAGAAAAATTAAATTTATTAGAAGAAACAGTTGATGATGATATTGAAAAACTTAAGTTATCCAAGGATGACGATGCAAAGGTTGGACACAAAACATATGATACTTCTTTTTTTTGATATAAAACTCACATAGCTATGACAGAAGAAAGAATTATAACAGCAGCAACAGTCACTTCAGGCGAAAAACATGATGGTAAAGAACTTAAAGCACTTGTTGAAAAAAGTTCTGAAGCTAGAATTGAAGTTGAAAATATAATTGGTGATGCCGCTTATTCAGAGAAAAAAAATATTGATTTTGCTAAAGAAAATAATATTAAACTTATCGCAAAATTAAATAAATCTGTTACTCATGGAAATAGAAGAAACAGCAATATTTTTGAATATAATAAAGATGCTGATATGTATATATGTCAAGCCGGGCATATGAGTATCAAAAAAACTAGTACCCGTCCAAAAAAACATGCAGAAGACGGAAGTGGAACGGTGTTATCATACTTTTTTGATGTTGAAAAGTGTAAGGTTTGCCCATTTAAAGATGGTTGTTATAAAGAAGGTGCAAAAACAAAATCTTATTCTGTTTCAATTAAAAACAATAGCCACAAGGAACATATGGAATTTCAAGAAAGTGATTATTTTAAAAATAAGTCAAAAGAAAGATATAAAATTGAAGCAAAAAATAGTGAATTAAAGCAAAGGCATGGTTATGATGTTGCATCATCGTCAGGCCTAATCGGCATGCAGATGCAAGGAGCATTAACTATATTTGCAGTAAACATGAAAAGAATAATCAAGTTAATGGACTAAGATAGAGATAATAAAAGTACATATATAGATAAAAATCCACAACCTATCGGTTAAAATTATTCGAAGGATTGTGGATTTTTATTTTTAATTTTAGATTAAAACAATACAATACGGTTTTTCAGTGGTCTCCCTCCCGAACCATTGATTTTAAAACATTTATTGTTAGTATCTTTAAAGACTATTCTACCCATGTGGAATGTGTAATAGGAATACAACGCAAAGATACCTTGTAATCCTTGAATTCAGGCACTTTACGAGCTTTTTTAACTTTAGCACAAAAGGTGATGATTTTAAGAATAAAGAGCAATTTAATGGTGTTAAGGTAAGAGTTGGTATGTGATAGGGGATAAGGGGATATGTTATTCAAAATTAAATATAAAGTAAAGAAAGATCATGAAGATAGCTATTATGGCTGAAATTTCATGGTCTTTTTGTGTTTTGTAAATTGTTTATTTGAAATTGTTGTTGTTTTTTGTATATTAATTTAAATAATAAATTAATTGTAAAATTAATGATTATTTAGAAAGTGTATCTAAGTTATTGTAGAATATTACTATATAATGTTATTTTGATGATAACAATTAAAATGTAAAAATTTTAGTTTTAGTTAATTGCGTAGTTACGTATTTAGGTTAATTATATCAATAATCAGAAGTTAGCATTAACGGTATTTATATTTTCGCCAGAAAATAGCATTACCCTCTTGACTCTTCCTTTGGGTAATCCTTTATACTAAGTTTATCATTACAATTAAGAAAAGAGGTCAAAACAAATGAACAACCTAATCAAAATCAGAGATGTGTCAAGCAAGTATGACATAACAGCCCGAACACTGCGTTATTATGAGGACATGGGATTACTGTCCAGCACTAGAAGTGATGACTACAAATATAGAATGTACGACGAAAACGCTGTTAGGCGGCTTGAACAAATACTAATTTTACGCAAGTTGAATATCAGTATAAAAGACATTCAACGTGTTTTCAACACTTCCGGTACTGATGTAGTTTTAGAAGTGCTGGGGAAAAAAGTGGAGAGAATAGACGACGAGGTTGCACTTTTGCATGAGTTGAAGGGGATCGTCCTAGATTTTATACACGAAATCGAAGAAGTGAACTTTGCAGACAACTCTGACATAAAACTGCTGTATAACAAGGCTAAAGAGATTGAAACAAATTTAATAAGCGTTGATTATATTGGCAAGCCCTCCAATGTAAACCGATTGATTAAAATAACTGAAGAATTAGATAAAAAAATTCCTGATATAATGGTCGTTAGGATACCGGAATTCAAAGCGGTAACGTGCGGGGAACAACCGTGGGGGGAAATGTTCAAAGAAGGCGGATATATGTATCAATTGTGGCAGTACTGTCATTTGTATAAAAGTATAATTTTCGATTGTTTTGATTTTTTGATTTCTAGAAATGACAAAGCAGAATGGATATGTGCCGTTAAAGATTGTGTTACCGATGCGGATGTAACTCCTTTTAAACTGTTCGATTTTTCGGGAGGGTTATACGCTATGGCAGTGAGTATAGACGAAGATAACGAGAGCATACATAAAGTGGAAGATAAAGTTCGCCGATGGATTGAAACCACAAATTTTGAGCTTGACAAAGACCGCGATGTTATGTTCAATATGCCTTACTTATATGAAGATGGAAGAGATACTGTCTATAAAGACATAGAAAAAGGACTTGGCTATAAACAGATGCAAAGATATTTTCCTATAAAGCTGAAAGATGATATTTAAGCACTTTGATAAACTATAATGAAAATTACAACATTAGAGTAGTTAAAAAGAGAATTAATATTATTGGAGGGAGTTAAAAATGAGTAAATACGAAAATGCAATCAAACTTATGGAGGAACGTTGCGGAAACGGTAAAGAGGTGGTTATTGCCCTTGCCACAATATCATTATCTGCGAACGCTGCTGGGAATCCCCGTCCTGCTGCACGTATGGTTTGTGCTTATTATGAAGACGGTGTTTTTTATGTTTCCACGGACGCGAGAAAAAACAAAACCTTGCAAATTGAAAAGAACAACGGAGTTTCTGTCTGCGGGATGGAGGATTATGCTCTTCACGGCATTGCTGAAAATCTCGGTTGGGTCAAGGACGAGAAGAATGCGGAAATCAGAGCGAAGTTCAAAAAAGTTTTCAACTGGTTCGATGAGGTTGGCGATGAGGACAATCCTAACTCAATCGTTCTTCGTATCACCCTCACAGAAGGTACCATCATTGACAATGAAAGAAAATACGGTGAACAGATGTATGACATCGATTTTATTAATAAAGCAGTAAAATAAAGTGCTTAATCCTGATGTAGTCCAATTTAAGGGAAAAACAAAATGAAAGGAGAATTTCACATGGAAAAAACAATGGGGGATATGGCAAAATGTCTGAAACAACTAATACCAGTGAATATTCCTGAAACATATACAATCAAATCTATGTTTAAAGACATTTCAGAGGAAGAGGACATACGAAAAGGTGTACTTGCTTTCAGAGAGTTTTTATATGGATTTTGTGATCGTTTAATCGCTGACAACAGTTTATGTGACATACCTAAGAAAGGCAAGAACAAGTTTTCAGATGAAACAACTTTGACAGTGGAGTTTCCGTTCTTAAATAACATTAAAAGTATACTATTGAATATAGGTCAGCATGGTATATTATCCGAGAAATGTGATTCTCTGTTGGTTAATGGCTGGGAAATGCTTAGCCTCAAAAGATCACTCAATAAAAATTCAACTACAAAAATTTCTGTTCCGCAAATGATTAAAAGTATGCGATTTCTCACTGAATGCGGTATTGATTTTGATGGTATTGACTTGAGTGTGAAAAAACCTGATGTATCAAAAATTGAGGCAATAAGAATTACTTATCCTGATAATCACATTATGCTTACTGGGTTGAAGGTTTTGGGGATTGCTCAGAATGAACTATCATCCCGCAAAAATGACGATATTTTAATGAGATGCGATTACAGGATGCTGAAAAATGAGGATACACAAGTCGACTCTATTATGAAAGACTTTGTCTATCCCTTTTCTGTTCCTTTGCAAGAATTCGTTTTAAAATTTCATGGACATTATCTGGAATCGGGAATGAAATGTAATGTAGAATTAGGGTTCATGTGTATTCATTTTATCTACTCATATAAAGGTAAAGCAATATGGAGGTTTTCTACATCCTTGCACAACGGTTACCGTATGATCCTTAAAACAAAAAATACCTCAAAATATGCTGATGTGATCGAGAAGTTCCCGGAGTCTGTACGGGAAAAGATCTTTAAAGGATATGGATGCGATAGAAAAAATGGCACCGGTCACGGCAATTGCCAAAAAGGTTGTGAAGGGTTTCGTTTTTCTTTGAATGAATCATTACTTGATATAAGTCAGGAATTAGAAATATGGCTAGATAGCGAGCTGGCAAGTATGCAAAAAAATAAGAAAGGTCAGAAAACACCTCACGGTACTAAGGTGTGAATAGTAACCTAATTGGTTCTAAAAATATCAGTATATCTGTAAAAAACCAAAGGTCTAATCTCGTAGCTTGCTGCGGGGTTTTTAACTTGAATCATCCTCAACAAAAACAACGCAAAAAGATATTCGCCAACTGAAAGCAAGCTTTTGTCTAGCAGCAATGATGAATACGTCTGCTTTTATTTTTAGCCATTTAAGGCTTGCTTTCAGTTTTAACAGATCAAAGGAGAGAATTAGTGAGAGCGTAAAAGGAGGAAATAAAGGAATAAGAGAAAAATACAGCAGAAAGTATGCTTTTAGTAGTAAAATAGAATGTGGCTTCTGCGGTGGTACAGTAAATAGACGTGGATGGGATAGTAAAATAAAAACGAAAAGGTCGTTTGGCATTGTCGAACATCTACTAAGAAAGGTAAGAAATATTGCCCTGAAAGTAAAGGAATAGATGAAAAGATTATTGAAAGTGCTTTCCCAGAAGCTGTTAATATGTTTTGCTTACAAAATAAAGATATAGTTTCACATTTCATGGAAACAGTAGAAAAAAGTCTTAATAATACTAATGTTGCTAAAGAGTTAAAAAGAGTTCAAAGAGAAATTACTTCTTATTAAAATAAGATAGACAAGCTAGTTGATATGAAAATTGAAGGTATAATTGATAAAGTTACTTATGAAAATAAATATTTAGAGTTTTCAATAGTATTAGAAAGACTAAAAGCTGAAAAAGTTGATTTGAATGCTTCTAAGGAGAAAACTGTTGATATTAAAAAAAGAATAAATAGTTTCAGAAAAGTATTTGATAGTAATAAACCAATTAAAGAATTTGACAGAGTAGTTTTTGAAAGTGCAGTTAATAAAATTATATTAAGTGGAATTGATGAAGAAGGTAATACAGATCCTTACATGCTAACTTTCATATTTAAATCAGGTATGAGCCATTCACTAAAAGGTAAAGATGTGAAGGCATTTAAGACAAGTAAAAAAGACAAAGAAATGTGTTCCTTAACGAATACACCACATGTTGAGTGTATCGTGAGGACAGAATGCAAATAGCTTGATATCAATGGGCTTCAGCCATTTTAATAACATTTTCAGTGTGTCACAAAAGTTCTCATCTATAAAAAAGGTGGTAATTACGTAAAAGTATAGATATCTGCGTGATTGTATGAATATAGAGTTATTGGTAAAATAGTTAGAAATAATAATTCTAAAAGGTGAAATTATAGATTTTATGGACTATGATTTTTGGCGTAGTGATGAATATTTCTGAATAACGAGTGCCTATGGTTTGATGAAAATATGGACTGGATAATATATGTATCACATGAAGTCATAACAACTTTTGGTGGTGAGTGGTTAGTAAAGAATCTAAAGAGTATATGGAATGATTGGAAGACTAATATTAAATGGGATTTCAAGAATTAATAAGTCATTGATATCATCAAAATAGTATCATATTCATAATAACAAGGCTGTGCCGTATTCTTTAATATATTAAATATAAATTTAAAAGTTACATAATAAAATGAGCTATATGTCATATGTAATAAACTTTCTGACTCATTAATTACAAATACTAATTAAGTGAACCTTTAAGGTTCTTATTGTGAATTACTATATTATTGTCTAGCACTGAATGTTACATAAAGTATAAAAAACAAAACACAACCACCCAATTCATTGATGTTAAAACTTTTATTGTTAGTATCTTTAATGACTACTCTACCCATGTGGAGTGTGTAATAGGAATACAACGAAAAGATACCTTGTAATCCTTGAATTCATGCACTTTACAAGCTTTTTTAATTTTAGCTCAAATGGTGATGATTTTAAGAATAAAGAGCAAATTAATGGTGTTAAGGTAAGAGTTGGTATTTGATAGGGTGTTAGGGGATACGTCGTTATAAACTCAATATTAAAATAGAAAAAGACTTTGAAGAGAGTTATGGCTTTAAATAAAATGTACCCTATGGAGTAGACACTTAAAAAAAGTCTACTCCATAGGGTACATTTTAACTATAGAAGATCGTTATATATTACCTAAAAAAATTTTAATTAATATCTTAATAAGATATTAATTAAAATTGATAAAAAATAGGTTAAAAAACTTTAATAAATAAAAATAAGGGTAGAAAATTAACCATTATCTACAACATTTATAATATCATTAAGTTTATTATTTGAATACACTTCATTAACTAAACTTAAATATTTTTCTTTATCTAAGGCAAGAAATAATGTTGGTAAATATTTTTCAATAAATTCAGCTTGAGTCATATTAAAATGTTCTAACATTTTATCTATTATTTCTTTTAACTCAGGTGTAACTCTAGCCTGTAATCGTGGATTCTTATCTTTTGCCATATTAAATTACCTCCTTTTAGATTTCATATGTGTACTTAATTAAATGATTAAAGTAATTATACTACTTACAAACTTAAATATTTAATCATATTAATACCATCTAAGCCCAATATACCTGTATCTATCATACCTTATTAAATAGCTAAAGTCACTATCTAGATAAATATTTCATCTTATTAATAATCTTTTTTAACTCAAAATTTGTGGGTTTTATAGTTTCAAATTATGGCGATAACTATGAAATTATCATGGGAAATATGTAAAAAGAACAAAAATATAAAAATTGTAAAAAGAATCTATACTCCAAATATGGAGTTGACATAGTTGTTTATGTTGTGTTATATTATTGTCAAAGTAATTCAAAATACAAAATGTTACATTAGAGGAGGAGATTTATATGAGTAAAAATCTAAGTGCTTTAAAACAACCATTACGCTTAGGCCGTGTTACTGCAAAAAATAGAGTTTGGGAGTCACCTTTATGGACTCGTACTGCATCTGTTCAAGGTGAAGTAACTGAAAAAACTATTGAACACTACGCATCTCGTGCAAAAGGTGGAGCAGGTGTAATTACAACTGAAGCTTTAGCTGTTGACGGTAATCATGTATGGACTAAGCCACAGATTGCTATTTGGGATGAAAATTTCGGTCCAGGCCTTCGTCGTTTAGTTGAATCAGTACATATGCATGACTCACTTATTGTTGGTCAATTACAACATCCAGGGATGTTTGGAACAGATCCTGTATCTCCTTCTGGAGTTCCATGTCAAGATTTAGGTAAATTAGGTCACTTTATACAGCCTAAGGTACTAACAGTTAATGAAATCGAGGACATAAGAGATAAATTCATCAATGCTGCTGCTTTAGCTAAAGCTTGTGGATTTGATGGAGTAGAAATCCATGGTGCTACATCATACCTGCTTCAACAGTTCTTCTCAGGATATAATAACAAGCGTACAGATAAGTATGGTGGAACTAGAGAAAGACGTATTCAATTAGCATTAGAAATCGTAAGAGGAATTCGTGAAAAATGCGGCCCTGATTATGTTATAGGTTATACTGTAGGAGAGTCAGATTTAATACCTGGTGGGATAACTAGAGAAGATGTACTTGTATTAGCTAAAGCTCTTGAAAAAGCTGGTCTTACATATCTTGATTTACAAGCAGATGGAGCATATGAAACATTACACTCTACTAAATGTCATGGTGGGTACAGAAGACAACCTAAAGGTATGTTCGAGAAGGCTGTTAATTACAAGAAAATTCTTAATATTCCGGTAACTTGTCGTACAGCAGGAGAGTATGACCCTGAAATATGGAATGAAGCTATTGGAAATGGTAAAGCTGATGTTATCAGACTAGGAAAACAAATAATTGCAGATGAAAATGCATGTGCTAAAGCTATAAAAGGAAATGTTGAAGATATCCGTCCATGTATCAAGTGTGGAAACTGTATCGTAAGTGGAGAAATGATGGACTGGCAGTTATCTTGTACAGTAAATCCTAATGTTGGTAAGAATAAAAATCCTTTAATTCCAGCTTATGTTCCTAAAAAAGTTTTAGTTATTGGTGGAGGCCCTGCTGGACTTGAAGCTGCAAGAGTAGCTGCACTTAGAGGACATTCAGTAACACTACTTGAAAAGAATTCTAGCGTTGGTGGAAATCTTTACATAGCTTCTCTTCCAATAGGTAAAGAAACTCTAGGATCATTCTGTGGTTGGGCTGAAAGACAATGTACTAAGCTTGGAGTGGATATCCGTCTTAATACTGAAGGTACAGTTGAGATGGTTGAAGAGATGAAGCCAGACGCTATTATAGTTGCAACAGGTTCTAGACCACTTGTACCTGGGATTCCAGGTATTAAACAACCACACGTTGTTACTGCTGAAGATGTTTTACTTGGTAAAGTAACTGTTGGTGAAAAAGTTGTTGTAGCTGGAGCTGGTGAAGTTGGAATAGAAACTGCTGATTTGATAATGCAAAAAGGTATGGCAAAAGAGCTTACTATAGTTGAAATGCAGTCAAAAGTTGGAGCAGATATGTCTGGTATAGATTTAGCAATGCTTTTTGCTAATGAAGAAATTTTCCCAACACATTTCAAAAATGGTTTACAGATTAAGACTGATACTAAAATTGAAGAGATTACAGAAAATGGAGTGATAGTTGCTGGTAATAGCTGGGATAGATATGAAATTGAAGCAGATACAGTTGTTTTAGCATTAGGCTATACTTCTACTAATAAGATATTTAAAGATTTAGAAGAAAGAATATCTGAAATATATTGCATCGGAGATGCAAGACGTGCTCGTAGAGCATGGGAAGCAATCCATGAAGCAAATTATTTTGCTCGCGAAATTTAGTTGGATTTTTAGAGCTATTGTATGTTTGGAATATTTGTACTAGTAGAATAAAAATTAAATTATAGACTTAGCGGATTTTGCCTAGTGTGATTCGCCTCCACCATATAAAACCGAGACTTGATGTCGTGGTTTTATATTTGATATTTTAAGATAATTGCTGTGAACTGTAGCATAAATTAATAGATATACTATAGTAATTTTTATGCGATCATGACATATACTCAATAATAGTTGACATATCAACTATTATTGAGTATGATTTAGTTGTTAAGTCAACTAAAGGAGTGGTGAAATGGATGATAGTAAAAATTTAATGGGGAGATGGATATCAGTTCTTTATAGACAATTCCAAGTTTATATTAATAAAGAATTAAAAGAATTGAATATTAGTTCTTCTGAATACATTTACATTATTGAGTTATTTATGGATGATGGTGTGAGTCAAGATGATTTGTCGAAACAGCTTTTTATAAATAAAAGTGCAGTTGCAAGGAGCATAAGTTCACTTGAAAAGAAAAATTATGTATTAAGGAGAACTGACAAGTATGACAAAAGGATAAAGAGAGTTTATTTGACAGAAAAATCAAGAGAAATTGAAGAAAAATTGTTTAAAGCACTTGAAAATTGGGATAGTATCATAAAAGCTAATATTGACGAATCATCTGTTAATATTACTACAAAAACTTTACAAAAGATGTCAATAAAAGTATTAAAGAAAGATTAAAAAACGAAGGGAGCACAACTTATGAAGATAAATAAAAAATATGAAAAGATTTTATTTGCATTTCTAACGTCATTTTTTATGAGTTTATCAATGAGTCTTGCGATGGCAATTATAAATGTTGGATTTAGCGCAGGCTTTCTAAAAGCTTTTTTAAGTGGAAGTGTTATAGGCATTGTTGTATCATTTCCAGTGGCATTAGTTATAGTACCAATAATATCAAAATTTGTTGCCTATATAGTTGATTAGTTAATTGTAAAGAGGAGGATAAAGACTCTATACTTATAAAAATGTGGAATATTTTACGACTTTTATAAAGAGAATAATCAAAATAATAAAATTAGCATATTAGATTTATATTAAAGAAGGAATCTTAAAGGAAGAAATGTAATAAAGTTTGATTTTAATACAACGAAGAATGAAGAAATAGAGAAAGGTATCTATGATAAGTATATTAGAATACTAAATAATAAATAGTAGATTTCGCCTAGTGCGATTCACCTCCACCATTAAAAACCACAACTTTGTGGTTTTTTTATTTATATTTTTTTAGGATAAATAGCGATGAACCGTATCAAAAGTAGTATGGCACAATGAGATGACTCTGTGTACTATTAAATTAGAAAGGAGTATTTAGATGGCAAGGGTAAGAAAGTTGAATATTCAGAAGAAATAAATTGAGTACATGATTAGGTTGAATGTACTCAATTTATTTCTTCTGATGGTGGAAAGAAGTATTATCAAATTGATACATAAGGAACTAAGCTAAGAGAGATTAAAGAACAACCAAGTCAAAAGATTCAGTTTGAAAGAATGTGCTTTAGAACTTATAAACTTACTGAAGAAATAATCTAATCGTTAATACATTGATTTGACGAATTAAAGATTAGTATTTAGCAAAAAGCTCATATCATAGATGTCATGGGGAGGATGACGTTTTGTACCTTCCTTGAACTATACAGTTTAAGAATTATAGGATATTGGAAGGTAAGTATTATATAGATTAAATATTAAGAAGTTTTTATGAATAGAGTTTAGAACACATTCAACAATTATTTGTGAAGGAGTAAATCCTAAAGGATGTCATTTCAAGAATATGATTATATAATAATTAGAGTTTGTAACAAATACAAAATTATTGAAAGGTGAGAGGGACATATTGATAGCTTTATATAGTGTGCAAGCCATTAAAGAAGAAAGTAAGAAAGCCAAAACAAAGCAAAATGAATACGAGACTCAATAGTTTCAAAAATGCAATTGTACGTCAATAGTAAAAGAAAGTTTTTGAGTGAAAAAAATTCTTTTTATTAAAGCGGCTAAAGGAAGGGCAATGTTATTACTGGGGGAAAAAGGTAAAGAGGTAATGGATGAATTTATAGCTAATATAAGTACCGCAATTTTCTGCTTTATGATAAAGATGTTACTCTTAATTAAGAAAAAATAACAGATTACGAGTATTTATCCTATATTTGTAGATTGATTAAATGCAGAAAGACTTAATTACCTTGCAAGTTAGGCAAGTGGTTAATAACTAATGACATTGACAGTTATTAACCGTTTACATATCAACTATGCCCATTATTTTGTCTGTCTGGTAATAACATAGTGAAAATACTTGCTAAAACAGCAGGAATCAAGCACAATGTAGTTGCAAATATTAAACCTTGGGAGTCTGCTATTCTTCCATACAATATGATTCCTAATCCTCCAATACCTCCAGCTAGGCCCATAATTAAACCTGTAGCTAAATTTAGATTTTGTGGTATTAGTTCCTGTGTGATTACAATATTTGATGTGTTTGCGCTGCTCGAACTAAATGCTATAAGTACAAACCAAATAACTACTGAGATTCCTGTATCAAACACTAGCATTACTAATGATAATGATAATACGAAATTGGATATAATAAATGTTTTTTTATAACCAAATTTATCGCTTGCATGTCCTCCAACTAAAGTACCTACTGAGTTTATAAGTAAATACAAAAACAAAACAATACTAGCACTCTTTAAATCAATATTCTTCAATGATAACAATTGCACTCCAAAACTTATAAGTACCCTTGCAATCATAATTCTCGTTGTCGCTATAAATACTAATGCAGACAACCATTTTAAAGTATAAAAATTTAATTTACCATGTTCTCCTTCTTTTTTTACTGTCTTATGCTGAAATTCAGTTTTCTGTATTTGTGCCATATACATCATACCAGCAACAATAAATCCTGGGATCATAAGATAAGCTAATTTTGCTAGACCATATTTTTGTACAATGGGTATAGTAATAATAGGTGAAACAGAAGCTGCAAATCCTCCTATTGTCATAAATATAGCTAAGCTTTTACCCCTAGAACTGTTTCCTAAGCTAACTGCTAAAGCTGAGCCTAATGGATGATATAAAGAAGAAGCTAATGCACCTAGTCCTGTAATGAATACTAGTAAATAAAAGTTAGTAACTAAGCCAGATATACTCATCAATACTGCTATCCAAACAACTGATAATATTAATAACCATGGTTTTCCACGTTCATCAACTATGTAACCTACGATGGGTTGAGCAAAAGAACCGCTGCAAGTTATTACCGCAGCAACAACAGCCTGCTCCGTCATGTTAAGTGACAAAGCCGTAGCAAACAAAAATAATATTGGAGGAACAATGGCTACATAAAAATCATTCATAAAATGTCCTACCGATACTGCTAATAATCTTGTTGATTTACTTTTTGTTTGTATTTCTACAATCTCTTCCAAAGAATTTCCTCCTCACTCATGTTTCTAATGCATATTATATACATTATTTGGTTATTAATTCCGATATCGTGGTATAATTAAACTATACTTAGAATAGTAGAAACTTTTAAAATACTTTTAAAATAACCATCAAACTTTAGTATAGATTAGCTTGATGGTTATGAGATATTTCCTATTTTATACTAATTTATTATTTGATTTCTCCTGTTTCAATGGGTAGTTCTTTATTATAACTCCACTCAACCCATGAACCATCATAATTTTTAACATTTTCATAACCTAATAATTCAGTTAATACGAATGTAGTATGCGCAGAACGTACTGCTGATTGACAGTAAGGAATGATTGTTTTATCAGTTGTAATTCCTTTTGCTTCATATATTGCCTTTAGTTCTTCTACTGTCTTAAATGTGGTATCTTGTCCTTCACCTGTATTAATTGCTTCTTTATATTCTAAATGAATACTTGTTGGGATTCTGCCTTTTCTGAAAGCACCTGGCATTAAACGCTCTCCAGTAGCTTCTTCTAATGAACGTACATCTAGTATGATTACGTTTGGATCATCTATTGCTGCCATTACATCTTCTAAAGTGGCTAATTTACTTTCATCTATATCAACTTTGAATTTGTATTCAGCAGGAGTAATTTTTGTTTTTTCAGTAGTTGTATCTAATCCAGAAGCCTTCCATCCCTGAATACCCCCATCGATTAGTGCCATTTTTTCATGACCGTACATTTCTAAAAGCCAAAATAGTCTAGCACCGTCAATACCACCTTTATTATCATAAAGTAGGATCATCGTATCATTATCTATCCCTAGACTTCCTAGGAGTGCTTCCATTTTTTCTTTTTCTGCTCTCATTCCAGCAATTTCATAGTTTGTACTTCCGTAATCGGATCTCCAAATATTAATAGAACTAGGAATATGTTCCGACATATAGTCTGGTGTTTCTCTAATATCTAAAACTGTTATTTTCCCACCTTCGTCAATCATTTTTTTTGCATCCACAGCACTTATAAGCACTTTTGTTTCCTCCTTTTGCAATTGTTTTTCTGATGCTACATCTGAATTACTGCACCCTACTGCCATTAATATTACAGCTGTAGCTAATAACAACAATGATATTTTTTTCATACATGTTTTCCACCTTTTTCATTTGAGTTTTTCTTTTCTTAGGTTATTATAAAGGCATAGAGATATTAAATAAAGTATGCACTTTGAAGTAACTAGTTACTTTAAAGTGTGTACTAGCTAAATAGTTATTTTATAAAAATGAGTGGCTTTAAACGACAAAACTACGGAAAATATTGAATGTTAGAGTAATCCATTTTCAATTTTCTTGAAAAGGCATTTAAAATTTGAAAATATCATCCTACCTCAGTTGAGACTTACTTAAACGGTAAAATATTATGGATTTGGCTCTTTGCAAGATGCCGAGAGAGGTTAGAAAAAAGAGGTAAAAGCATTGCGAAACGCATGAGGAACAGAACTGAAGAAACAATGAAAATACGATTATGGTATGATTACAATAATCGTTCATTATAAAGTATAAGAATCACACTTAATCCATGATTTAGCATGATTCTCTTAACCAATTTAAATATGAAATGCGAAAATAAATACTAAAAATATAACAAGTCAGTATACTCGTTTATTTTGCAAACTACTTCATCCTTGGAATCCACTGAGAGAACCACAATCAGGTCAACACGACCCATTATTACAAAATATACTTCGCATCTTTGTTAGGATATTCTTTTGTTCCCAAGTTGATTATTTAATACATTATTATTTGTGGCTAAGGACATGAAGAGTTGGAATATTGAGTCCGTTTCACTTGAACGGTGAAGCATTTCTGGATGCCATTGCACACCGAGGATTCTCAGACTCTCATTAAAGATGATTTCAATAACATCATCCGAAGAAATTCCGATTTCACTATTCTCCTTCAATGGAGCAGCTAAATGCTCAATACACTGATGGTGAAATGAATTTACATTTACTTTTTCACCGAGTGTTTTTAGCAAAGTGTTACCTAAAATACTTACATCATGTGCCTTTTGATGAGTTCTATTAATGTTATGCCAGTGTTTCGAATAATTATAATTATCCATATGTTGAATCAGGGTTCCACCTAATGCGACGTTTATCAATTGAAATCCTCGACAGATTCCCATAATTGGTTTTGATTTTGACATGAATTTTTGAATAAGCAGCATTTCCCAAGTATCGCGATCAATATCAAAGTCACCACATTCTTTATCAATTAGTGCATTATAAAGAGTTGGGGTGATATCGGTTCCACCTACGAGTAAAAGCATATCGAGATCATTAGAATAAAATTCAGCAAATTTCTCTAGTTGATCATAATCATTGTTTTCGTGTAGAGGGATTAAAATGGGAATTCCACCTGCTTCAATGATTTTGTCTTGATATTGTTTGTTTACGCCGTTACTGTAGAAACCAAGATTTGACACATAATTTATTGTTGTGATTCCAACTTTTTTCATTCTCAATCCTCCTTTTCAAAGTCAACGAAAGTAAAATTATGTAAATAGATAAGTTTCTAAACGATTTACTATGAACTCATTATAGTTTATAATTGTATACTTATTGAAGTATGCACTTTTTGGTAACTAGTATCATATATGATACTCAAACACGTGTAGTGGCCTGAAAAATAGGGAGATAGAGATGATATCTATATAATTGCGGTAACATTTCGGTAACTAGTTACAAAAAAGTGCATTCTTTCATTATTACATAAATGTATTATAATGAACACAAGAAAACGAATCTATTTTGTGAAGATTACAAGTCAAATAAATAGGAGGGACTTAAATGAAAAATAGTTTTGATAGATTGATAGATAGGCGTATAGTTCCAACTGAAAAATGGAGTAAGGAAAAGTTGAATGAATATTTTGGGTCTAGTGAGGTGTTACCATTGTGGGTTGCTGATATGGATTTTGAAGTATCTAATACTTTAGTCGAAGATTTAAAAGAAAGGGCAGAGCATGGTGTGTTTGGTTATGAGTATAAATCTAATCGACATCATCAGGCACTCATCGAATGGTATGAGAAACGTCATAATTGGAAAATTAACATTCACCATATTCATTATGCGCCTAGCGTGTTAACTGCAATTTCAATACTTATAGAGACATTGACCAATGAAGGAGATCAAATTATTATTCAGCCTCCTGTTTATTATCCTTTTTCAAAGATTATTAAGTCACACAACAGAAAGGTTGTGAAAAACTCGTTAAGATTAGTGGGGAAAAAGTATAGTATTGATTTTGATGATTTAGAAGAAAAAGCTAAGGATCCCAAAACAAAATTGATCTTATTATCAAATCCGCATAATCCTGTAGGTAGAGTGTGGTCAAGAGATGAATTAAGGCGGATTGGTGAAATCAGTATTAAGTATGGTTTAATGATCATATCGGATGAGATTCATGGAGATATTGTTTTTAATGGTTATAATTATACTCCGATGTCTACTGTATCAAATGAAATTATGGATAGAACAATAACTTGTTTATCTCCTGGAAAGACTTTCAATATATCCAGTTTAAGTACTGCTGCTGTAATAATTAGTAACAAGATGGTAGCTGAGAAATATCAGGACTTAATAAACAAGTATCATCTAAATCATACAAATGCTTTTTCAGCAGTTGCTTTTGAGTCCGTATATAAAAATGGTGAAGCATGGTTTAATGAGTTAATGATTTATTTAGAAGAAAACTATTACTTCTTAGAAAAATACTTTGAAATAAAACTTCCGAATGCGAAGGTGATAAAAACTGAGGGAACATATTTGGCATGGATAGATTTAAGATATTTAAATCTTGATGCTAAAGAGTTACAGCGATTTATTATTGAAGAAGCTAAATTAGCATTTGATTTTGGTCATTGGTTTGGAAGAGAAGGAGCTGGTTTTGTTAGAGTAAACATGGCTTGTCCGAGAATGATTTTGAAAAAGGCATTGAATCAACTGAAGGAGGCCATTGAAAGTAAGTAAGTACTAAAAAATGACTGAAACTAGATATGAGTTTGTATTAAGTGCAGAAGCCTAAAAGAAATATCAGATCTATTGATTAAGCATATTCCTTCTATTGAAACTATTTCAATTTAACCGCATTTCATGTGTACATGTGTAAATGCGGTTTTTTATTTTTTATGAATTTTAGAAAAGCCATTCGTTACCATTTAATTCAGGTATGAGCCATTCCCTAAATAGTAAAGATATGATGGCATTTAATACAAGTAAAAAAGAAACGTGTTCCTATAACGAATATGACACATGTGGAATGTGTAATAGGAATACAACACTAAGATACCTTGTAATCCTTGAATTCATGCACTTTACTAGCTTTTTTAACTTCAGCACAAATGGTGATGATTTTAAAAATAAAGAGCAAATTAATGGTGTTAAGGTAAGAGCGGGTATTTGATAGGGGGTTAGGGGATACGTTAATCAAAATTAATATAAAGTAGAGAAAGATCATGAAGATAGCTATTATGCCTTGAAAACTTCTTGATCTTTTTGTGTTTTATAAATTGTATGTTAGAAAGTCAGGTTGTTTTTTCATGTGCCTAATATTAGCAAAAAAATAAATAATCAATTCCATTAAGTTAAATTTCTAGGAATTGATTATTTACCAAATTCTAATTCAATCGTAAATACATTTTCTTCTATTAAAAACATTCCTTTCTTACTATTTTTCTTTTTTACTTCTAAAAATCAAATCATCTCTAAAGATTGAGAATTAAATAAAATCTTTAAATCCTTAATTCTTTTACATTTCTAATTAAATATATCTTTATTTAAAGCTTTAAAAGGTATTACTTTGAAAACACTGTTACTTGTAGATAAACTTTCTTAAAATACATTATGAATTAGAATTTGTAGAAAAGATTTATCTTTTCTTAGATATATTATAACATAAATGATTAAAAAAAACTATGCAATATTCTAAATTTTCTGAATTTTTATTCTTGCTTGTTTCCTCAGCATCATGTATTACAGAAATATAATTATACAATATCATATAAAAGGTGATGATTTTAAGAATAAAGATCAAATTAATGGTGTTAAGGTAAGAATTGGTATTTGATAGGGGATAAGGGGATACGTTAATCAAATATAATATAAAGTAGAGAAAGACTATGAAGAGAGCTATTATTATAGCTTGAAAACTTCATGGTCTTTTTGTGGTTTTATTATATTACATAAAATAGCGGTGAGATTTGATTCATTTGATGCCCATATCTTGAAAATTTATTTTATGAAAATTTGATATTTTAGAATAAATTTTCAAGATATGGGGGGGATAAGAATTTAAGATCATAAAAAATAAGAAATTATTGATAATAATATTGGTAGTAAGACTAACTGTTTAAATGATAAAAGTGAAAAAAAATAATGATAAATTAATTTGAGAGGGTTCTTTCATACCGACAGAATGTCAGTATAATTTTATGAATATCTATATACCGTTTAGTTCTATATTAGTGAAGATAATAAAGCAAAGGCACAGTGTAAAATGTAGTATAAAAGAAATGTTGAAGAGGTAGAAAAAATCTTTATAAGTGTGTTTAGATAATGATTTGAGTGATAGGAATGTATCTATTGAGAATCTTCAAAAAATACGTACACTATTTGAAAAAAGGCTTATGGAAGTGACCAAAAGTAAAGTGATTATTGATCTGATAACTCAACAAGGAAAAATCTAAAATGAAATTAATGTTTTAATTGTATTTTTCCTAAGGAAAAATCTATAAAGTTAAAACTCTCTCTAATATGATCCTCATTTTGTACTGTTATAAAATGTTCTGAAATGTATACTATTTTTCCTTTTAAAGTTTTACGAGATACCTTTGACTTTTTAATTAAAATCTCAATCGGTTGTTGTAATTTAAAATCTACTGAACTCATCTTTTGTCCTCCTTTAGATTTATTAATAATTTAATTTGTTAGCTTTTGGTTAAAAAAGAATTATATTAAAAAAGAATAATTTAATTATCATTTAAAATGTTTATAGGTAAATTTCCATCTATGTTAACTATTTTTATTTCATTTGTTTTCATCCATTTTATCTGGCCGTTTTCATCACAAACCGCAACCATTGGAATTACTCCCTCGTCAGCTTTAGGTGGTCTATTCACCCTAAAAGTTGATGGATTTGAAGTTTTGAATGCTCCAAAACCTGTTCCTATTAATATGAAATTTTTATCATTTGCTATTTGTTTAACAATTGTTAGCAATATATTCAACCCCTTTAGTAATACTGTGCTAATACAATGTATCTTAAGTTTGAATTACTTTTTTAAGATTGTAATCAAACAATTAGAACACATTTAGTATTAATAAGAAACAATTTATTTAAAATTAAAAGTTGTTTCTTATTTAATTGTAGCATATTTATTGTTAATTGTAAAATAATTTTTAAAAATTTACATAATTGGGGATATATAGAATAAAGGAGTTGAATAAAGCTCTTTAAACTTTTATTTATGAATCATTCGAATATATGATTGGTTAAATCCCATTTTTTCATATACTTTAATAGCCCTTTTATTATCTCTATCAACATGCAAAGAAAGATTCCCATCAGTTATTTCTATTGCTTTATTCAAAAGTTGTGTGGCTATACCTTTGCCACCTTTTTTTGTAGCTATATATCCTAAATGATATTTTGGAATGAAGTTTTCAAATCCTAAGTTTACAATTACTGTAAGGCCTTTTATGTCATTATTTTGATAAGCGGCTAGTATGTGACCTGTTTTCATAGCATGTTGAACAGCATCTAAAATTTCTTCTTTAGGATCTGTATACTCCATAAGCCAAGTATCTAATAAATCAACAATTTTATTAGGAGCTATATCTATATCAGTGATTTCTTCTATTTCTAAACTAATCCTACCATCATTTAAAATGATAACATGATTACCATTAATCAAATTTCCTGATTCAGCTTCTTTCATAAATCCGGCTATAGAATACCCATTATGGATAGTCATCTTAATCTTTTCAAGCTTTTTAATCTCGCTAACATACTTCTCTAATTCTTCATCTCTCACACCGGTTACTCTTCCACCTGTATCGTAAATAGCGTCTAATACACTTTTAAGCATTCTTGTTTCTGAAGTCATAACCATTCTGTTGTACTTAGAAACAGGTTCATTTTCTAAATGCTCCTTGTCTATCTCTAAATTATTTTTTTTATATTCTTCATAAATTATATTTCCATAATCAGTTGTACAACTATATAGATTAGGTATATTTTTAATCTTATCTTCCATCCACAATTTTCTGAATCCTAAATGTAATCCTGATATACCATATCCTAAACTTGTTTGAGTAAATACAGTAGAAATAGGTTCTTTAAGTTGTTGATTAATTTCATCAACAATTGTAGATAAGGCGGTCATATTAACCATCCCATTCTCAAAGCCTTGATTCGCGTTATACCATCCTTTTTCTTTAGATATTTTTTTGCTATATTCAATACAGTCTTGCTTTTTTGTTGTATCATATTCTATTTTTTTTATATTTTCTTTATTAAAAGATTTACTGTTAATCAATTTACTGTTTTTTCTAAATATAAATGCGCACTCAATATCGTAAAATTGAGATACACTAGCTATTGATTTTGCCAATTCAGTATGCCCACTTAAACATATAGTATCTTTTTTTACTGCTAATGCATCTTTTAACAACATTATGCTAAGTCTATCAATCTTGTGTCCACTTGGATTATTTCCTTCTAGTTTTAGAAATATCTTAGATATTCCTAACATTTTCTCTAACTCTTTAGCTCTTATTAAAGGGGTTTTACCTATTCGATTTTTTATGTTCATACATCACACTCCTATTTTTGCTTTTAATGATTAATATTTATAATTTATACTCAAACTTAAGTTTTATGCAAAATATATAAATATAGAAACTTAAAACAAACCTGCAAATAACAACTCATTAATTGTAAAGAAATGTTTGTTAAATTTTAATATATAAATTACCAAATGATAAGTATGAGGCAGAATTTTAATTTGTAGATAAAAAATTTTTATCATAATTTTTGATAAAAATATCTGTAATCGTGTTATAATAAAATATAATTTAATAATATGGAGGAGTAATGCATGGGCCAACGAATTGAAATCCCTAGATATATAAAAATTGCAGTAGATGTGGCGGTGCGAATACATAAAGGTAATTTACCAGAAGGTGTTAAATTGAGAGGTAGATCAATTTTAGCAAGTGAATATAATGTTTCACCAGAAACTATACGAAAATCAATGAAACTACTTGATGATACAGGTGTTGTAGAAGTATGTAAGGGAAGTGGAGTTATTGTAAAGTCAAAAGAAAAAGCCTTAGACTTTATAAATAGTTTTAAAGATAAAGAAACCCTTGGAATGATTAGAGGTAATATTAAAAGTCTACTTCAACAAAGAAAAGAAGTAGAAAGACAACTTAATGAATTGAATGAAAAAATTATAGATTATTCATATAGATTCAAAAACGCAGATTTAATCGATCCTGTACAAATTGAAATACCTGATTCATGTCATATAATAGATATGAGTATAGGTCAAAGTAAATTTTGGCACAATACAGGTTCCACAATTTTAGGTGTTAAAAGAGAGGATAAAGTCTATATTTCACCTGGTCCTTATTGGGAATTTAAAGAAAAAGACATTCTTTTAGTAGTAGGTGATGAAGGGGTTTTAGATAGAATAAAAAAGTATTTAGAAAACGATAATTAACTTAATTGATCAAAGAATAGGCTATCTTAAAAGTAAGATTATGTATGAATTTTACTTTTAAGATAGCCTATTCTTTAGTTTGACAACGTTTGACAAGGTTTGACAAGGTAAAAATCATATGTTAGGCTATATAGAGTAAGAGACAACCTGTTTTACAAAAAAAGTTGTTTGTTATAAAATTGAATTTAATGACAAAAATCGAAATAGAATTTAATAAATGAGTGCGATTTTTTAAGTAACTGCTGCTTTGAATTTACAAATTTATAAGTAGCAGTTAGTTTTTGGGGAAATTTAATCTAACTTTGAGTTAATGGTTAAATATATTCCAAGTTTATCTTATTTCAGTAAGGAGGATGTAAATGATAAAATTTGAAAATGTATCTAAAATCTATGAAGATGGATTTCAAGCTTTAAAAAATATAAATCTGCATATAAAAAAAGGTGAATTACTTGTATTAATTGGACCAAGTGGTTGTGGTAAGACAACAACTATGAAGATGATCAATAGACTTAATGATCCTACAGATGGAAAAATATATGTAAATGGTAAATTAATAAATGAACAAGATCCAGTAAAACTTAGAAGGGATATAGGTTATGTCATACAACAAATAGGACTATTTCCACATATGACTATTGCAGAAAATGTTGCATTAGTACCTAAGTTAAAAAAAGAAAATGAAGAGCAGTATAAGAATAAAGTAAATGATTTATTAAATATGGTAGGATTAGACCCTGAAATCTATAGAGATAGATATCCTGGGGAATTAAGTGGTGGGCAGCAACAAAGAATTGGAGTTATAAGAGCGCTAGCAGCAGAACCATCAATAATACTTATGGACGAGCCGTTTAGTGCATTAGATCCAATAAGTCGTGAACAATTACAAGAAGAACTTGTAAAACTACAAAAGGAAATAAATAAGACTATCGTTTTTGTTACACACGATATGGACGAGGCTCTTAAAATAGCTGATAGAATTTGTATAATGAGGGATGGAGAAATAGTTCAATTAGATGTTCCAAATAGAATATTAAGTAATCCAGCGGATGAGTTTGTTAAAAGTTTTATTGGAGAAGATAGGTTAAGCCAAGCAAAAGAATATCCAGAACTTGAAGATGTTATAGTCAAAGGGATTACAGTTAACCCTACTGATAAATTAAGTGAGTGTATACGATTACTGCATAAAAATAAAATCAATAACCTGGTAGTTGTAGATGAAGATAATAAATATTTAGGTGCAGTTGCATCGTGGGATATCTATAAAAGTCATAAAAATAATGATTGTGAAATACAGGAAATTATGAGTGATGATTCAGTAAAAATAGACATTAATCAAAGTTTTGAAGAAGTGTTGAATACTATTAGTAAAGCAGATTTTGGTTTTTTACCTGTAACTGATTCCTCAAACGAGTTAAGAGGGGTTATAACTAATGAGGTTTTAATTGGAAGCTTAGCAGATAAAATATCATAATTTGAGAAAGGAGTTTTTTATGGATTCAAATAATTTATTTAATATGTTTATAGAAACAGTAAAAGGAAGATGGCCAGATATTTTAAAGGCTTTAAGTCAACACTTGCAGTTGACATTAATTTCATTGGGGTTAGCAATATTAATCTCAGTACCTCTTGGAATATTTTTAACTAGACATAAAAGGTTTGCAGATACGGTAATAGGTATAACTGCAGTTTTTCAAACTATTCCAAGTTTAGCATTGTTAGGATTTTTAATTCCTTTCTTAGGAATTGGAACTACTCCAGCCATTGTTGCATTAACTATATATGGTTTATTACCAATATTGCGTAATACCTATACTGGAATAGTAGGGGTTGATAGTGCTCAAATAGAAGCAGGTAAGGGGATGGGAATGACTTCTCTTCAAATATTATTTATGGTTGAAATACCATCAGCATTAAACATAATAATGGCAGGTATAAGAACTGCTACAGTATTAATTATTGGAGTAACAACTTTAGCTTCCTTAGTTGGAGCTGGAGGATTAGGAGATTTGATTTTCAGAGGTATATCTTCTGTTAATTCAGGCTTAATATTAGCAGGGGCTGTTCCTGCTGCTCTATTAGCAATATTATTCGAGAATATCTTGAAGTGGTTTGAAAAAATAGTGACTCCAAAAGGACTAAAACAGTAAGTTTTTATTAGGCTATTTGAAAATAAATTTTATTAGGAAGGTGAATTGTTTGAAAAAGTTATCAATTTTATTAATTATAATGACAGTATTAATGGCCTTTATAGGCTGTGGAAAATCAGTATCAGATAAAAAAGTTATAGTAGGTGGAAAAGATTTTACGGAACAGGATATTTTAGTACACTTGGTATCAGAGTTAATTGAGAATAAAACAGACATAGAGGTAGAAAGAAAATCATACTTAGGTGGTTCTAGTATTGTAGCTAAATCTATTGAAACTGGTGATTTAGATATGTACGTAGAATATACAGGAACAGCTCTAATAAGTGTATTAGGTGAATCAGTTATTAATGATCCTGATGAGGTATATAATTTAGTTAAGAAAAGGTATTCAGATGAAAAGCAAATTGATTGGTTAAAATCATTAGGATTTAATAATACTTTTGCAATAACAATGAAGAAATCAAAAGCTGAAGAACTAGGAATAAAAACATTATCTGATCTAGCTGAGCATGCACCAAATCTTATTTTTGCTTCAACACAGGAATTTTTAGAGAGAAAAGATGGATACAAGTCAATGCAGAAAGTTTATGGAATTGAATTTAAAGAAGCTAAAGGTATGGATCCAGGTTTATGCTATGCTGCAGTAAAAGATGATAAAGCAGATGTTAATGTATCTTTTGCTACAGATGGAAGAATTCCAGCTTTTGAATTATTTATTTTAGAAGATGATAAAAGCTTCTTCCCACCATATTATGCTGCACCAATCATTAGACAGGATACTTTAGAAAAATATCCTGAATTAGAAGAAGTGATTAATTTATTAGCTGGTAAGTTAACTGATAGTGAAATGGCTAAGTTAAATGCAAGTGTAGATATAGATCATAAAGATCCTAAGACAGTTGCTAAAGAGTGGCTTAAAGCTAACGGGTTAATTGATTAAAATGAATACAACATACTTTATTTAACTTGAATAGTAAGCATAGTACATTCCCCGTAGTAATAAAAACACTACGGGGGATACTTTTTGTTCTCATATTTAAGATAAATTTAGTTACTAATGTTTTATTGAAATCATAGTAAATGATTTAAAGAGTTATTTTAAAAATATATCTGAAAATTATCAATAACCAAATGACCAAGAGCAAAGCTTATTGGTTTGAATAGGGCAAGCTTCCTATTTGTATAGCCAATAGATTGTAAAGTGTGGGAATCCACACGCCCATTTATGAAACCCTTAATATAGAGAATGGAATGTTGATATTTGTTTAATAAGATAAAAATGGTAATACATAAATGCCATGGGGAGAGTGATGTTTTGTACTCCTCTTGAATTATACAGTTTAATAATTATAGGTTATTGGAAGGTAAGTATTATATAGGTTAAATATAAAGTATGATTTTGTGAATGGAGGTTAGAATACATTCAGCAATTAGTAGCCAATTATTAAATCCTAAAGGATGTCATTTCTGAGGAGAGTTATTTTAAAGAATAATTATTGATGAAGTTCTTAATAAATATGATTTTAATTATAAAAATGTAGTAGTTGAAAGAGAAAGAAATATAGGTGCAAAACATTAGTTCAATTTGAAACAGACTTAAAATAAGAATGGGAAGAGGAAACAAGTAACTTAATAAAGCCTAATATTCTTATATTAGTGGTACTGGTGTGGAAAAAGTTATCTTATAAATATGGATTTTCTTGGAGGGTATAAAGAGCCATTCTTGACGATTAAATTCAGGTATGAGCCATTCACTAAAAGGTAAAGATGTGAAGGCATTTAATACAAGTAAAAAAGACAAAGAAATGTGTTCCTATAATGAATACGACACATGCAGAATGTGTAATAGGAATACAACGGAAAGATACCTTGTAATCCTTGAATTCACGCACTTTACGAGCTTTTTTAACTTTAGCACAAAAGGTGATAATTTTAAGAATAAAGAGCAAATTAATGGTGTTAAGGTAAGAATTGGTATTTGATAGGGGATAAGGGGATACGTTAATCAAATTTAATATAAAGTAGAGAAAGACTATGAAGAGAGCTATTATAGCTTGAAAACTTCATGGTCTTTTTGTGTTTTATAAATTGTATTTTTAAAGTAGATGTTGATTATTATATATTGATGTTGATAAAAAATATAGGTATATTGGAATGTTTATGCGGGTTTAAAAGGAATATTTGGAATTTTGTAGAATACTACAATGGAAGATAGACCGGTTTATTTGTTTGATGAATTGGCTGCTGATCAAAATCCAGCATTTGGAAAATTCTTTTATCAAACTCTTTTACCTGAAATGAAACAGGCAGGGAAGATAGTTCTTGTTATTAGCCATGATTGGAGAATCTAATTCATCAATAATTAGTTTGATTTGCTTATCAAGTTCAGAAATTTCATTTTGAACTGATTGAATTAAACGAATAGTTTGTTGAAGTTCAAAAGATACTGCACGATTACTGGAGCCTATAGAACTGGAAGCTAGCGCTTTTAAGGTAATTGCTTTTTCTTTTCCATATTTACCTTTTGAGGCTTTCTTCAAAAGATTAGTCAGCTTTGTAAGATGGCATTTTTTAATTTCTTCAGGCGTTGGATATTCTAGAAACAGCATATAAGAAGAATTTTGATGAATAGACCAAACTAAGCTAGGCAACTCAGGAAATGTAATGTCAATAAGACTTGTAAGAGATAATTTAAGTTTAGAGCGATATCCAATCATACGGTAACGGTGTCTTGCTAGTGACTTTAGCTCCTGAATCTGGTATGATACTGGTGAATAGGATTTTGATTCATCAGTAAAGAGCATAGTCGCAATAACCTTAGCATCGGTTTTATCTGTTTTTGTTTTCCTAAGAGTATGGGACTTACGGAAAAGATTAGTAGCTAATGGGTTTAGGATTTTAATACAAAACCCTTTGGAATGCAGATAGTTTGTGATATTAGTGCTGTAATGACCTGTTGATTCGAGTCCTATTTTTACGTTATTCAGATTTTTATCAGAAAGAAAAGAAATGATTCTAGAGTAAAGCATTTCAAATCCATCCAAAGAATTTGTAATACGTAAAGAATGGCAAAGAATTACACCATCAGAATCAACAATATAACAGTCGTGTTTGGTTTTGGCAACATCAATGCCAATAAAAAGCATATAAATCAGCTCCTTATATTTTAGTACGCTATGATTATCCACGAACTCTATGTCGAATGTATCCTTGCTATATATAAAACGTCATGCGTTATCTAACTAATTAACAATTAAACATAGAGCTGTGGTTAGATTCTCAAATAAATAGTCTTGCTGCATAGGGCAGCGTGCTATAGGTGTAATTACTAATCCACAGCGTCTAGATATGATTATATAGAAAAATAATCAGAAAGGAAAATGTATAATGAATTTCCCTATGTTTTCATTATACAAGGTGTAAACATGATAATAAACTGGAAACCCAATAGAGATTCAGATAAATCTCTTTACGATCAAATATACAACTACATAATAAATCAGATATCAAATGGTGACTGGTACATTGATTCAAGACTCCCTTCAGAAAGAAAACTTGCTGAAGCTATGGAAGTAAATCGTAGCACAATAAGTAACGTATTGGATGAATTAAAATCTGAAGGAGTACTTATATCTAGAGGAAGCAAGGGTACTTTTGTAGCAAACAACACTTGGTCAATCTTAGCTTCGACATCACAGCCTAACTGGAAAAAGTATCTTGACCAGGGTATTCATAAACCAAATCAAACTACAATACAAATGATAAACAAATACGAGTTTGAAGATGGTATGATCAGACTTGGTACAGGAGAAATATCTACAGACTTGTTTCCTACTGAATATGTAAATGAAATAATGTCAAATATAACCTTAAACTCGCTTAATTACGAAGAACCCCTTGGTTACAAGCCACTAAGGGAAGCAATATGTAAGTATTTGAGCAAGTTTGATATTGAGTTGAAACCTGAGCAGGTACTGATAGTATCCGGTTCATTACAGGCTCTGAGTCTTATTTCAATTGGTTTACTGCAACCAGGATCGACAGTATTTGTAGAAAAACCTTCCTATCTGAAATCACTCCATATCTTCCAGTCTGCAGGCATGAAGTTGAAGGAAATCTTGATGGATGAAGATGGTATTGACTTAAATGATTTAAGAAAGAAACTAAATAAATCCGGGACCAATATGTTATATACAATCCCTACTTTTCACAATCCTACAGGAATTGTTATGAACGAATCAAAACGCAAACAATTGATGGAAATAATTAAAGAATTTCAGTTACCTGTTATAGAAGATGATGCATATGCAGACTTGTGGTTTTCAAAGGCTCCACCAAAACCACTTAAATCAATGGATGATTCTGGGAGTGTCTTATACACAGGAACTCTATCAAAATCATTTTCTCCCGGTCTTAGAATTGGTTGGATAGCTGGTTCAGAGTCTGTCATTGAGAGGCTTGGTGATATAAAAATGCAAACTGATTATGGTTCGAGCTCTATATCTCAATTGATTGCATTTGAATGGTTTGACAAAGGATACCATGAGAGATATCAGATTGGTTTGAAATCATCATTGAAATCCAAATGTAAACTAGTTTTGGAGCTGTTGTCAACTCATTTTAGTGACATCGCCAAATGGCAGAAACCCAATGGGGGATTTTATATATGGGTCACATTAAAGAAAGATATTAACATGTTTAAACTTTTTGAAGATGCTCTAAAATCAAAACTTCTTATAAATCCAGGATATATCTACGACTTCAACGAAAACAACTCAATAAGACTCTCTATAGCATACGCAACTGGATCAGAGCTTGAATATGGAATAAGAAAATTATCTGAAATAATAAGAAAATATTACTGAGCCATCTTTAAGAAGTTAAATCTTGGATGGGTGAGAATTTTATAGCTTGGATGGTTTCTAGATTGATCAATTCTGTTATATTAAATAAGAGGTGATTAAATGAGTACATTTATACAAGGATGGCTTCTAGGAATAGCATATGTCGCACCTATAGGGATGCAAAATATGTATCTGATAAATACAGCTATAGAAAAAAGCAGAGCAAGAGCACTGCAAGTAGCACTTATAATGATTTTTTTTGATATTACATTAGCATTAGCTTGTTTTATGGGTATTGGTTTAGTATTCGAACATGTTGCAATTTTAAGAGTCATAGTCATGGGAATCGGTAGTATAGCTGTCATGTATATTGGTTATTCACTGATTGTTGCTAAGCCAAGCATGGAATCAAACAATGATTTTGAAAAACCTATTATGCAAATAATAGTATCCTGTTTTGTGGTTACTTGGTTGAATCCACAAGCTATAATAGATGGAACACTTTTACTCGGTGGTTTCAGAGCAACACTTGAAAATGCCAATGCTTCACTTTTCATATTTGGAGTTGCGATAGCTTCAACAATGTGGTTTTTAAGTATATCCACTCTTGTTTCGAAGTTCAAAAATGTATTTAATATAAAAATACTAAAAACTATAAATGTATTATGTGGTTCGATACTGGTTTTCTTCGGACTAAAACTTGGCTTATCATTTATCGGGACTTTTCTTTAAGGAGACTAAAATGAAAAAATAATCATTGATGATAAGATATTTGAAACCTTTCCAGAAACACATATAGGTATAATTACCATCAAAGGATTTGACAACTCTTTGAGAACAAAATCCCATCAATCAATCCACTTGTTGATTTATACAATTCCATATCACTTAAACACGTATTCCCTTGTGGTGGTGAGGATCTTGACGAAACAAAAGGTGATATCATACTTACCTTTGCAGAAGGAAATGAAGAATTCAGACAAATCGGTTCAGATGTAAATGAACCACCCGAAATGAACGAAGATGTATACTTACACTTCGAGACTAGAAGCAAAGCGAATCTTCCTTTTGAATATTGACTTCCTAGATATAACACATTAGAATTGTTTAAATGGAATTTTGGGTATCTTAGGGTTTGGCTGGATAAAAAAGCGTTGTTTTGGATGGGTACAAGCTGTAGTAGTTTTGATATTGTAAATCATATACTAGTGAAAGGGTGATAAGGATGCGTTTAAATTATAGTAAGAAGCAATATTTAGCAGACATAAGTCTTGTTGTGTTTGCAATTTTACAAGGTGCTGCTTTCGTTGTAGGTAAAGATGCGTTGGATTCAATAACCCCAATGTTTCTGTTGGCTTATCGATTTGGGATTGCAGCACTTTTCTTGTATGGATTCCTCTTTAAGTGGATTGGAAAATTAACCAAGGAAGATGTTGTTAAAGGAGTGATTGTTGGGACTGTACTTTTTTCTGCTTTTACTGCACAAACATATGGTTTGTTATTTACAACCGCTTCGAAGCAAGGATTTTTATTAGCTACATATGTTGTGATGGTACCGTTTCTATACTGGTTTGTTCATAAGAAACGTCCTCAATTAAAAGTTTTTGTAGGGAGTGTAATCACTATTATTGCAATTTATTTGATCTCTTTGCAAGGCTCATTATCTTTAGAGTTGGGTGATGCTCTATCACTTCTCGGTGCTTTCTTATTCGGTGTACATATTTTATCCATTGAGTATTTTACGAAACATATGAATGTGTTCAAATTAGCCTTTGTGCAGATTATAGTAGCATTGGTATGGTCGCTGCTTACTGCTTTTATAACGGAGCCAATTCCGGTTATAATGAGCGGTAGAGTTTGGTATTCGCTATTGTTTTTGGGAATATTCTCAACCTTTGTTTGTTTTACAATTCAAACTGTTGCTCAAAAATACACATCATCTACTCATGCGTCTATTATCATGTCCATGGAATCTGTGTTTGCTGCAATTCTTGGTGTAATGTTACTAGGGGAGATTATGACGAGAAATATAATAATAGGATGCTGTTTGATATTCATTGCTGTTCTCGTTATTGAATTGGATATTAAACCATTTGGAATTCGAAAATCTGAAGATGCATCTATAAAGGATGTTGATTAGTAGATTTAAAGGACTTAGTATAACATACAATAAACTCGCGTATTAATGGATTGATTGAAAATCTAACTTGTGTTTATTGCTTATTTTTTTTGATGTAGTCACTCAAGATAATCATCCTCATTGATAGAATTGTGGATTTAATATTGAACAAAGTACAAGGCAAGAATTGTGAGATAAGATATTTTTCTAGTCGAATCTTTAAAGACTACTCTACCCATGTGGAATGTGTAATAGGAATACAACGCAAAGATACCTTGTAATCCTTGAATTCATGCACTTTACGAGCTTTTTTAACTTTAGCACAAAAGGTGATGATTTTAAGAATAAAGAGCAAATTAATGGTATTAAGGTAAGAGTTGGTATTTGCTAGGGGTAAGGGGATACGTTTTTTAGAATTTAATATTAGTTAGATAAAGACCATGGAGAGAGCATTAGCTGTAACACTTCGTGGTATTTTTGTATTTTGTAACTTGTATGATTTGAAATTGAGGTTGTTTTTCGTGTGCCTAATATTAGCAAAAAAATAAATAATCAATTCCTTTAAGTTTAATTTCGAGGAATTGATTATTTACCAAATTCTAATTTAATCATAAATACATTTTCTTCCATTAAAAACATTCCCTTCTTACTAATTTTACTTTTTTACTTCTAAAAATCAAATCATCTCTAAAGATTGAGAATTAAATAAATCTTTAAATCCTTAATTCTTTTTACATTTCTAATTAAATATATCTTTATTTAAAGCTTTAAAAGGTATTACTTTGACAACACTGTTACTTGTAGATTAACTTTTTTAAAATTGATTATGAATTAGAATTTGTAGAAAAGATTTATCTTTTCTTAAATTAATTATATCATAAAAGATTTAAAAAATCTATGCAATATTCTAAATTTTCTGAATTTTTATTCTTGATTGTTTCTTCAGCATTAAATAACGAAGTTAAAGTTATAGAATATTTGATAGATTTGATTGTTACAGTTGGATCAAATTAAAATGAGTCGTCATAAAATTTTTTTTGCGCTTTTTCTATTCCGAAAAATGTTTGAGGTTGCTACAGTCATAAAACTCATGTTAAAATTTGTATAATTAACAGCAAATTTTTGGGGGAACAGTTTTATGAGAATAGTAAAAATGGATAAAACATATCATGAAGAAGTTTTGAAGTTTTTTGGACAAGACGTTGAAAAATATTATTTTATTATATCTGACTTGCTCAAAAATGATTATTGTAAAGATAATTTTAAATTATATGGAGAATATTAAAATAATGAATTAAAGTCCATTATGCTAAATAATTTTAATAATCTAACTTATTATTGTAAAGAAGATAGAAGCATTCATGTATATGAAAATATTATAAAAGATTTAAACTTTCATAAGATATCAGGGCCTAGTCACCTGGTTGATAAGCTTATTCCATTTGTAGATGTGAAAAGTGATACTTTATCTTACATGGGGTATGTTAGCAAGTTAATTTTAAAGAGGCAATACAATGAATTGCCATTAGAATTCATTGAAACAGAGGAAGAATTTAGTTTGCAATATGATTTGCTTATGTCTACTGAAGAATACCATGGGGTTTTGCCAATAAAAAAAAATTATATACTTCAGCAAGCCTCTAATATTAAATCTCAATCTAGAACTGCTTATCTTCTGGTGGACGATAAAATGGTATCTTCGGCTGCAACTGTGGCAGAACATGACAGAAGTGCTATAGTTGTTGGGGTGGTTACAAATCCAAGCTATAGAGAAAAAGGCTATGGAAGTGAAGTACTTATTGGATTATTTGAAAGCTTGGTGAACCCTCCCACCAGTTGCTCACGCAGAACTGGGGGCTTCTAGTATCATGTACTAGAATTTTTCCTGTTTCCTAGAACATCGCCATATAGGGCTTATGCGTTCTCCGCAGGCTTGACTTTCCCTAGGACCTAGGGTAGTTACCGTTTTGCGGTATTCTAAGTTGCCTTAGGTATTTTACGTGATGGAGGCTAAGCTTGGTTTTCGCTATATTCGGATACCCATCACAACCTTATATATCTAGTTATCAAAGAACATTTATACTTATAGTATATACATTTTTTGATGATTTTACACTTGTAAGCTATAGTATCTTCAGAAGGATATCTAACCCTTCTGAAAATAATATTATCCATCACCCACTTATAGAAGATGGGTGACTTCCATACAATTACGATTAAAAATTGGATATTATATTCAAATGTATGATAAATGGTTATTCCATAAGAAAATGTGCCGAGATAGTGGAGATTAGTGTACCTACATCTTTTTATTGGAGACATAAGTTTTTAGACGCTATCAGAGCGTATATGGGTATTGGGAATGTTGGTGGAGTTATCGAAGTTGACGAAGTGTTTTTCAGAGAATCTTTTAAAGGAAATCATAAGAAAAGCACTAATTTTATAATGCACGGGAACCTTATAAACGTGGAGTTAAAGGCAGTAAGAATAGAATTAGTCCAGTCACATACTTCTCATTCTGATACAAAGTTAAAGGATTTTAAAATTAGGGAAGCAATTTATATTTAATTATGTTAAATATTTGAATAATCCTATTGCTATGTTATATAATTGAATAACGACACAAAATTATTTTATTATGATACTGTTACAAATTTTATGGGGTGGTTAAGTTGAGAAAAACAGCCAGTATTCTGATTGTGATAATCCTATTAATAGTTACAGGTTGCTCAAACAAAGAAGTTATCAAGCACAATTATACTTATAAAGGAGAAAATGAACTTTGGACTGTTGAATATAAAGTGAATGGTACAGTCACATTTACTGAAAAGAATGGTAAGACTGAATGCGAAAGTAATTCTAATAAAATATTGACAGTAAACTATAAGAAAGACCTATCTGAATTATCTTCAGTAAAACATTTAGAAATATCTTACGAAAGTAGTGCTGGAGGTGGTAAATCAAATCTTGATTTTAATGATAATCCTCCAAATGAAAAAACATATACACTTAAATCAGGTGGTACAGGAGCAATAGAGAATAAAGATGAAATAATAAAAGTTAATATAACCATTGATGGAAAGGCACAAACAATTGAGTTAAAGAATGTTCAATGATTTTTGTTTATTTCTTTTATTTGTGTAATAATATTCTTTAAATGCGAATTAAGGGAAGTCGTTTTCGGCTTCCCTTAAAAAATTGTGATATTATCAACACTATTATGGCGTGAGGAATGGCAAGTTCTCTTATGAATTCCAAGGGATTTACGATGTTCATAGGTTAAAGATAATTTATAAGTTTCTATATCAATAAACTAATATTTGAAATTTATACCAATGTTCTGTACAATTGAATAAGGATATAATGGTAACATATTGTGAAGTGACCGTTAATTGTGTTATAAAATGAAAGAAAGATGGAGGTTTACTAATGAAACTCAATCAATATATTTATAATGTCAATTATCAAGATTATGAAGAAGATCTTTGTGCCCTTGAGATAAGATCGCTTTTTAACTGTCAATTGGAAGGCAAAGTCTTTTTCTCAAGTAAAGAATTTGATCCTTCTATTAGCCCTTTTTTGAAAACGAGGCTAGAGATTATTTATAAGACTTCAACTTTTTCCGAAATAATTGAGTTGATAAAAAAAGACAAAGTAACGGCACAGGACTTTGTAGTTAAATACTTAGAGTTGTTCAGTGGAGATCCATATAATAAGAAAAGGAGAGAGCTTTGCAAGGAGATAGGTCTTATTGTTCAAGGATTTCCTTCCTTTACCTCTCCTAAAACTACTTTTGGAATCTCTTTTTATAAAGGGAGCTGGTATTTTGGGATTTTAGTTGCAAATAATTCTAAATGGAAAGCTCACAACACGAAACCTTACTCCTATTCTAGCTCTATTGGAATAAATATAGCGAAAGTGCTTCTTAATATCGCAGGGAATGGGAATTTTTCAAAAAGATTAGTAGACCCCTGTTGTGGTGTTGGAACGGTTCTCTTAGAAGGATTTTTTGCTGGTTATGATATAAAAGGATGGGAGATTGTGAGCAAGGTTGCAGAAAATGCACGATTAAATCTACTTCACTTTAACTATCTACCTAAAGTTACTACGGGTGATATCAAAGATATTAGTGAAAGCTTTGATGCTTCAATTATAGATCTTCCATATGGAATTTACTGTCACACAACTGAAGATGATCAGGTAAAAATCATTAAAAATGCTAAAAGAATCTCAAAAAAATTAGTGTTAGTTTCTTCTGAGGACATTACTTATGATATTTTAAGAGAAAAACTTAAAATAACTGATTGTTGTAAAATAAGTAAAAATAAAAATGGGAGTTTTTTTAGGCATATCTGGGTATGTGAATAGCAAGGCGCACAAAAGAGGCAGATAATGACCTCCAGGGCGTATAGCCTGTATGAAAGAACAATTCAATATAATAGAAAAAGACTGTGAAGAGAGATATGGCTGAAGCAGGGTAGCTATTGTAATTAAAAATATGTATAATAATTAAAAGGTCATAAAGTATGGGAGGAAATATGGACAGATATGATGAGTTTTCGAAATTAATGGACGTATTATTTGAGGGATCTAGAGTTATAAATAAATATCAGAGCAAGCCTCGTACTTACGGATCAAATATGAAATTATATATGGCAGAAATGCACTTATTGGCAATAATTAAAGAAAAAGAAGGGTTAACAGTGACTGAACTTGCTGAGTATGCAAATATAACGAAAAGTGCTATTACCCAGACAACTAATAAATTAGAGGAAAAAGAGCTTATAAAGAAAATCAGAAATGAAATATACCATAAAGAAATTAATCTATATACTACAAATAAAGGTAAAAATGCCTGTGAATATCATAGTAAGCTTGATCGTAAAAACTATTTAAATGTTATGAATAAGATGGATGATTTTACTGTTGAAGAGTTTCATAGATTTGCGCAGTTGTATAGTATTGTTATAGATGATATAAAGAAAAATATAAAATAAAACAGATAATTCTAATTATTTAGATAGTTATTTGCAAAACGTCAATTAAGGTGCTAAACTGAAAAAGAAATTATTTAGTAGAGCGTCTTTTTTTTTAGCGTTCGATTAAGCAGCTTAATTGATAAAAGGAGTGGTTAGAATGTCAAACAATTTTGACGAAAAAATTGATCGTAGGGGAACAAATTCAGTCAAATGGGAATTTATATCAGTAGGAGATCCAGAATGTAGAGATGAAATGTTACCTTTATCTATCGCAGACATGGATTTCGCTTGTGCACCTGAAATTTTAGAAGGTTTAAAAAAACGTGTAGATAGAAAAATATTTGGATATAGTCTTTCCAATACAGAAGTATATTTGAATTCAGTTACATCATGGTTTCAGAGACGATTTGATTGGAAGATTGATGCAACTCAAATTGTCACTGCACCGGGTGTTGTTCCAGCATTAGCTGTTTTAATTAAAATACTGACGGAAAAAGGCGAGGGTGTTATTATTCAAAATCCTGTATATTATCCATTTTCAGCAGTAATCAAAGAAAATGAGCGTGTATTAGTTAATAATGCGTTGATTAACAATAATGGAAAATATGAAATAGATTTTAAAGATTTTGAGAGAAAGGCAAAAGATCCAAATAACAAAGTATTCATCTTGTGCAGTCCACATAATCCAGTTGGTCGTGTATGGACTGAAGATGAATTGAATAGAATTTTAGATATTTGTATTGTAAATGATGTATATGTTATATCTGATGAAATTCATTGTGATCTTATAAGAAAAAATGTAGTCCATACCCCACTTGCAAAGCTTTGCAATGATAAGAGAATTATAACATGCACAGCAGCAAGTAAATCCTTTAATCTTGCTGGTCTTCAACATTCAAATATAATATTTAATGACCCAAATTTAAAAGAAAGATGGGATCAAGAGCTTATTGGAAGATGTGGTATGTTTGGTGCAAGTATATTTGGAATCGTTGCAACACAGACAGCTTACGATAAATGTGAGTATTGGATAGAAGATTTGAATGATTATGTTACTAGTAATCTTGAATATGTAGATGAATTTATCAAAGAAAATATGCCCAAGGCAACATACCATGTTCCAGAAGGAACCTACTTCGCGTGGATTGACTTAAGAGAATACAACTTGTCTGCAGAAGAACTAGAAAACTTAATGGTTTATGATGCAAAACTCGCATTGGACGAAGGTTATATCTTCGGTGAAGAAGGTCGAGGATTTGAACGAATTAATGTAGCTTGTCCAATAGAAGTTTTAAAAGATTGTATGTTTAGAATGAGCGGTGCAATTAATTCCATTATACTACGCTAGTCAGTAAAGTTACTGATAAAATTGATGCAATAGAAAGGAGGTAAATATATGAAGCAATTTGATGAACGAGATATAATGTTTTCACGAATGGGACTGATTGCAGGCACTAAACGTTATGTTCAGTATTATAAGGAGCATCCAGAAAAAAAGGAAGTAGATGATGAGGCAAGGAAAACAATGCAAGATATGATGGCAAAAAAAATGGATAAAAAGCCGGAAGACGTTGCAAAGATGATGAGAAAAATGATGTTTATGATGAAAATTTCAAATTTAATACCTGGTAAGAAGAATTTTATGATTGGTAGCAAAATGCCTTCCATGGGAGGGAATAGATCAGATTCACAGATTGCTATTTCTCAAATTACAAGTCAAATCATGAGAAAAGCATCTACTATGCATGAAAAATCTTCAAAAACTAAGGTAGCAAAGCGAAAAGTACAAATTGAACCTAAAAAAATGTCAGAAGAAATTAAAGAATTAATAAGACTACTAGGAATTGATATTGTTGGTATTGCAAAAATTACACCAGAGTTCAACTATTCACATAGAGGAACGCTTATGGGGATACAAGGTAATTATGGTGAAGATATTCATTTAGACTATAAGTATGCAATTGTAATTGCATCTCCTTTAATCAAAGATTATATTAATCGTGCACCACATCAAGAAGAGATGATTGCTACTATGAGAGGTTATGCAGAAACTACTACAATTGCTTCTCAGGTAGTGATGTATATTAAGGAATTAGGATATGATGCACTAGGAGATGATTTTCTTAAATATTATTCGCCTATAGTACCTCTTGCAGTACAGGCAGGGGTTGGACAACTAGGGAGAAGCAATATGGTTGTAAATCCGGTTCATGGGAATCGAATGAAAATGGGAGCAGTTCTTACAAATATACCTCTGGAAGCTGATGAACCCATAGACTTTGGATTAAATGAGTTTTGTAAACTGTGTGGTAAATGTGCTCAAAATTGTCCTTCAGGGGCAATATCAAAAGATAAATTGGTAACGGAAGAAGGTAAAACTTACTGGCTTCATGATGAAGTGAAATGTATGAAAATGTGGATGAAAGTAAAAACGGACTGTGGTATTTGTATGTCAAGTTGCCCATTTTCACAAGGAGTAAACCAAGAACTTGTAAACCAGATGAAAAATAATCCGGAAGTGATGAAGAAAATTCTTGAAGAAGATCATAAAAAATACGGAAAAAGGAATTACATTAAAGAACCTTTACCAATTGTAAATTTAAAATGAAAAAGAGATATTTAAGGAAGATCAAGTGGTAGCTAATTATATAGTGTAAAATCCAAGTGTATCTTCTTGAAGTCTTAATAAAATTTTAATACATTTACAAAATAAGTTATTGAATATATAGAAAATTATGTTAGAATAAAAATGTCGTAAAATGCAAAATATTTTAAATATAACTTACAATTTAAAGGAGGAAGTGTTAAATGAGTTTTAAATTACCAAAATTCACACCACCTGATTTTACAGAAGAAATATTTGTTAAAGCGCCAAATGTTAAAATTGGTGAAGTTGAAAAAGAAGGAGTTGCACCTAAAAATTTTTTTATGACTTCTATACATCCTGAATATTTTAAAATTAAAGGAAAATGGATTCTTCCAACTCAAAATTCTATGGATTGCGCTGCTGTAGTTAGAGATGACAACACTGTGGAAGTGGTTGAATTTAGAAATCTTAGGGTTGGAGATAGAGTTGTTTTAGGAAGAACTGCAGATATAAATGAAGGTATACATAAACATATTAATGGTTTTCATAGCTTACCAAAAGTGAAAAGAAGAAGATCAGTTGAGTCGTCTTTTACTAAAGACTACAATGAATTATATGAATTGTTAAAATATGAAAAAGAAAATAATGGACATATAGTTTGGGTTTTAGGTCCTGCTGTTATTTTTGATCATGACACTAGAGTTGCATTATCAAAACTTGCGGAAAATGGCTATGTAAATGGACTATTGGCGGGTAATGCTATGGCAACCCATGACTTAGAGGGCGGATTACTACAAACAGCCTTAGGGCAAAATATTTATACTCAGGAATCAGTATTACTAGGACATTATAACCACTTAGACCTTTTAAATGAAGCAAGACGTGCGGGTTCTACAGAAAACCTATTGGCTGAAGGAAATGTAAAAGATGGATTTATAAAAACATGTGTAGAGAAAAATATTCCTATAGTTCTTGCAGGTTCTATAAGAGATGATGGTCCTCTTCCAGAAGTCTATAAAGAAGGAACAAGTGCTCTTGATGCTATGAAAGAACAAACAAATAAGGCAACAGTAATAATCTGTCTTGCTACAGTTCTTCACTCAGTAGCAACTGCACATTTAGCTTCTACATATAGAGTGCAGAATGATGAAGTAAGACCATTATATATGTACTCAGTAGATATTGCAGAATATGCGGTAAATAAAGTAGCTATTTCTAGAGAGTTTGTAGGTGTTAAAACAATAGTTACCAATGTTCAAGATTTTGTTGTTAATCTTCAACGAAACTTAGCCTAGTGAAACAGAGAGAGAAAAGATTATGAGGAGGAGTTTTTCATGAGTTTTCAATTACCAAAGTTTACGCCACCGGATTTTACACAAGACTTTCTTGTTGATGCTCCAAACTGCAAAACAGTAGAGGTAGTTAAAGAGGGAGTTTCACCAAAAAATTATCATGCAATGTCGATTTATCCAGAATATTTTAAGATAGAGGGAAAATGGGTAATAGCTAACGAGAGTAGGATGGATACTGTTGCTGTTGTTACACCAGATGATAATATTGAAGTAGTTGAGTTTAGAAATTTAAAAATTGGGGACAAGGTAGTAATAGGGAGAGCAGAAGATGCTAGCCAAGGTATATATGTATATACTGGAGGATTTAAGGTTGGACAAGGTGTTGAAGACACCTTTGCATTTAGATCCGGTAGATCAAGAGAAACGGCTTTTTCTAAGGATTATGATGAGTTATATGAGATTATGAAATATGAAAAAGAAAATAATGGAAAAATAGTTTGGGTATTAGGGCAATCACTTGGATTAGATGATGATGCAAGAAATTCATTAACGTCTCTTATAGAGCAAGGATATGCACAGGCTATTATAACAGGAAATACTCTTGCAGCCTTTGACTTAGAAAAAGGAATGATGGGAACAAATTTAGGTCAAGAGAATTATGAAGTATACGATAATGAGCACTACGAATATATGGAAACTATAAATGAAGCTAGAAGAGCAGGTTCAATAGAAGAACTTGTAGCTTCAGGAAAAGTCAAAGATGGAATATTAAAAGCTTGTGTAGAGAATGATGTTCCAGTAGTACTTGCAGGTACTATAAGAGATAGATTCCTATTACCTAATGTATTTGATAATGTATATGAGGCACAAGATGCTATGAGAAAGCATACTAGAAAAGCAACTATGCTTATATGTGTATCCTCAGTACTCTATACTATAGCTTCAGGTAATATGACACCTTCTTATACTGTAAAAGATGGAGTTGTCAGACCAGTATATATATATTCTATAGATATACAAGAGTTTTCTGTTAACAAATTATCTGATAGGGGAACATTAGAGGTTAAGACTTTAGTTACAAATGCTCAAGACTTTATAAATAATGTAGCAAGAGGGGTAACTAAGTAAGATAGTTAAAATGGACACACCTTTATGATAATGTGGTTTTATTATGCAAGAGGATGTAGGAATTATGATGATTTCTATAATTCCTAATCCTCATTTGTGGGATATGGAGCTCACCACTTTTATCAATGTTTAATTGTTGTTCAAGTGGGGTAGGAGTTGTAAATATAGAGAATGGATTTGGAACAGCTTATTTAGCTAGTACAATAATAAAACAAAAGAAAGAGGGTAAATTGGAGCTATGGAAGAGAGAGTTCTATATGTAGATTGTCTATCAGGTATAAGTGGAGATATGACAATTGGTATGTTGCTTGATTTAGGTCTTGATAAAGATAAGTTTATAGAGGATTTAAATAAGCTTAATATATCAGAGTATAAAATTAATATTGAAAAAGGACAGAAAAATGGAATAACAGGGACTAACTTCAACGTAATACTAAATGAATCACATACATATAATAATGAAGATGAGGCAGAGCAGATTTATGAACATCAACATACACATAATCATGAACACTGCCGAGGAATAAAAGAAATATTTAAAATTATAGATGAAAGTAAGTTAAATAAAGAAGTAAAAACATTAAGTAAGAAAATATTTAATGAGGTAGCTAAAGCAGAAGCAACGGTACATAATGAGGATATAGATAAAGTTCATTTTCATGAAGTTGGAGCAGTAGATTCTATTGTAGATATCGTGGGTACAGCTATATTAATAGATATGTTAAAAGTGGACAAAATTATTTCGTCACCTATACATATAGGTACTGGCTTTGTAAAGTGCCAACATGGAAAAATACCAGTACCAGCACCAGCAACGCTTGAAATACTTAAGGGAATCCCAGTATATTCAAAGGGAATAAGAAGTGAATTAGTAACTCCAACAGGAGCTGCAATTGTCAAGGTTTTAGTGGATGAATTTAAATATGTTGATAATATGATAATTGATAAAATAGGTTATGGACTAGGGGATAGAGATTTAGAAATAGCCAACTTACTAAGAGGAGTAATACTAAAAAGAAAACTAGATGAATCATTAATTATGTTAGAATGTAATATTGATGATATGAATCCAGAAATATATTCTTACCTTATACCAAAGGCATTAGAAAAAGGTGCTAAGGATATTTTCCTAACTAATATTGTTATGAAAAAGAATAGACCAGGTATAAAAATTAACTTACTTTGTGATGAAGATAAAAGTGAAATCTTTGAAAAGCTATTATTTGAAGAAACAACAACATTAGGTCTAAGAAAGACAAAAGTAGATAAAGTAAAACTAAAAAGTAAATTTCAAAAAGTGAGCACTATTTATGGAGATGTAACTATAAAAATATGTTATAACAATTCAGAAATAATCAAATATGCGCCAGAGTATGAAGAGTGTAGAATGCTAGCAGAAAAAAATAGTGTTCCTATTAGAAAGGTATTTGAAGAAGCTAATTACAACTTCAAGAAAAATATAAATGATGGAAAAGTTAAAAAATAAGTATAAGCTAAGTGGTTCGGGCGAACCTATAATATACCTTAACGGTCGCCCTATCCGCACATTTTTCTATTCTTCTATATAGATTTCTCCACTCAATGTCTGTGAGTAAGTGAGTATAGTAACCTAAATAAAAAAAATCGTTCATATCTCACACTTATATTATACCAATGAGAAATTTTTTAGGTGGAATAAATTTACTATAATCTTCATTAGGTATTCCACAATCTGCTCAAATATTTCCAATTAAAAAATGAATAGTACTTAATTCAGGATACTTAACCAACAAAAAATGGTCTGAATTGATGTTATATACTATTTTAAGCTATCAATCAAATTTCGCCCTAATGAAAAGATTCTCTTATCACCAATACTTGCTCCATATGTTATATCTGCTATAGCCATTTTAATACTTACAATTTTAAGTTGAAGTTGTTTCTTTTCACTATTATTCAATCCATATCCTTCAAATAAAGCTTTTCTTAACTTAGGTCTATTTTGGGTATATCTTTCAATTACTACTCCAAAACTATCAACGTCAATTCCCCAAAGCATATTTTCAAAGTCAATAAATCCTGTAAACTTACCATTCTTATCTACCATCCAATTATTTTGTGAAAAGTCCCAGTTAGTTGGAACTGGCTTGCTATTTACAAAAACATCACTATGCTTCATACACCATTCAACTAATTTCTTATCACTATTATTAAGTAATTCTTTATCATATCCTGATTTTAAAATACTTTCTAATGCACAATTAATATAATCAACAGGATTTGTTTTTACGTTACTATCAAGCGGGGATCCATCAGCCGCTGGAACTCCAAAATATGTTCCCTTAAAATTATTATGCAATTCCTTAAGTAATTCTCCTGCTTTATAATAAACTGGTTTCAATATATTCTCGTCATTTATTTGATATTCATTTATTGTCTTCCCATAAATTGGGGTAGTAATTATTCCATATGAATTATCTTGATTAAAAGAATGAATAAGTTTTGGGGCATACTCACTAAATATTTGAGTCCAATTTTTATATGCGTAAACTTCAGGACTCCACCGGCTTAATCTGTTATAAATTTTAATAAACATTCTTCTATTATTAGTTATAATTTCTAATACTCCTGTTCTGTTACTACTATTCCTATGGTCTTTAATAATTTCAAATTCTCCTACCAATGAATTAACGGTAGTAGTAATTTCTTCATTAATAATCATTTTTCTATTAATCCTCCATCTTTATTTTAATTCACTAAATGGATGTCAATTATCTCTAGAAAGTTACAATGTTACTTGCTCAATTTTTCTTGCATATATGACACAATACTACTCAAAATATGTAATAACTAACCATACAATTATAGCATAAGTTTTCCATTTATGGTTATATCATAGAAAGATTATAGCGCAACACCATAGTTAATTCCTAGGAATACGACGGATAGTTACATATATGATATTATGTTAACTAAAATAATGTAAACCAAAACATTAAAAAGTAATACTAAGGGGGAGCATACTTAGGTTAAATACTCTGTGAAATAAGCTCTTTATAATATTTAGGGTCACCGGTAGAATAATAGTTGTACCACGATTCAATAATCTCACAAGGGAATACATTCAAATATTGTATAATGTGTTTCGCCCACAACAAACCTCCTGCTGAACTAGCTGTTATCAAGTTACAATCTACAACAGCTGGAGAATTAACATATAACTCTTTACCACTATATTGTTTTGAGAATAATGTTAGGTAATCTAAAGAATTGCTTGTATGCTTGAATTTATCTAAAACTTTTAAATTAGCCAAAGCAAGTGTCGCTCCACATATAGCCCCTACAAGAATACCCTTATCTATATATGATAAGGCTTTTTCTAAAATCTGATTGTTTTCTTCACTGTTCCATGATTCTGCACCAGGCAAAAGCAAAGCAACAATATTATGTTCATCTATTTCATCTAATAAACAATCTGGAGTAATAGTTAATCCACCAATTGTTTGTATTGGATTCTTACTAGTGCTAACAGTTTTAATTACAAATTCTCTATTTTGTTTTTTCAGCATAGATTCCATACTAATCGCTTGTAGAATATAGCCAACTTCCCATTCAGCCATAGATTCTAAAATGTAAAGATATATAATTTTGTTCATTCTCTTCCTCCTAAAACTAATTTAAGAACAGTATAGCACAAGAATAGTGACACCTATATGTCACTGTTCTCATAATTTTTTATTAAAGTATTTTTCAAATGTTCTTTAATTTTTTGCTGGTAGGATAAAGGTGAAAGAACTTTAATTTTTTCTCCAAAACCTAAAATGATAGAAAACATAATAAAGTCATTTTCTTTTATAGTAATCTTTTTAACGATAGATGTTTCCGACACATTGATAACATCACCATCAAAATATTCATTAATCAAAACCTGAATTTCTTTAGAATATTCAATAGTAACATATATATTGTGCGTATCTCTTTTTTTTTCATAATCAGCAAGTAACTTTGCTACATCATAATCATTATGAAAATTCTCCTCACTTATTTCTAAATTTTTCATTCTTACTATCTTAAACATGCGAAAATCACTTTTCTCTAAATCATAACCAAAAGCGTACCAAGAGTACCATTTATAGAAAACATGTATGGTATTGCATTTAACTATTCGAGTATCACTATTGAGGTTAGTGTATTGAAATAAGACTTTTTTATTATGCTGAACAGCTTCTTTTAACATAGAAATATAGGAAATTATACTTTTGTTCTCATTTACTACAGAAAAATCAATATTTAGTCCATGATTATTATTTTGATCAGAATATATATGTTTTACTTTTTCATAGGTTTCATGAACCTTTTTATCACCATAAACACTTTTCAAGCTTTGTAGAGCAAGAAGAATATATTCAGAGTTGGCATTATCAATTATTTTTTCATTTAACTTATATTCAGGATTAATTGAATAACCACCTTTAGATCCTATTTGTGAATAAATTGGAACACCTGCTAATGTCAATGTATCTATATCACGAATAATTGTTCTTCGAGAAACATTAAAATGTTCAGCTAAACTATTTGCACTAACATTATTTCTATTTATTAAATAAAATAATATTCCTAACAATCTTTCAATTTTCATCATCTCACCTCGATTCAATATATATATTGATTTTATAGTGTTATGCAACAAATGGCAACGAATTTCAGTACTTAGAACTGCTTATTTATAGTCCGCCAAGCACCAAAGTGGTGTAAATAATGGAAAATTTGTAATGAACAATATGAAGAATTATATAGTATAGGCACCGTATTATTGAAATTACGGTGGTTATATTTTTTTACATACAAGTACGTAAAACTAGGCAGGGATTTACATTTATTGATCATGGACCTGACACCTTAGCAGAAACTGGAAGTTTCTGCTTGCTACTAAGCATTAAGCACAAAATAGTTTATTAAAAAACGTAGAAAAATCTGTTTTATCAACAATATATTCCTAAATAACATAAATGATGATAAAATAGTTAAGGCGGTTTTTGAATGATTATTAAAAAAAGAAGGAGATTGGAGTATGAAAATAAAAAAGGTATTTATTTTAATAGCTATTACTATAGCTATTGCTATGTTGGCGGTACTATTCACGAACATTTTTTCAAAATTTGAAATTTCTGATGAAACTTTAATAGGTATGAAGGATAAGAAGGTAGCATCTGGTCATATTGAAATACCTAATAGTGTAACGAAAATTGCTAATAGGGCTTTCGCAAATTGTACTGATTTAACATCGGTAACTATTCCAAAGAGCGTTACAGAGATTGGTAATAGGGCTTTTGAAAATTGTACTAACTTAACGTCGGTAACAATTTTAGATGGTGTTACAGAGATTGGTAATAGGGCATTTAAAGACTGTACTAATTTACTGTCTGTAACTATTCCAGATAGTGTAAAGAATATTGGGATGGAATCATTTGAAGGCTGCACTAGCTTAGAGTCGGTAACCATTCCAGAAGGTTTGAATAAAATTCGAGCGTCGACATTTGAAGGCTGCACTAACTTAACAACGGTAAGAATTTCAGAGGGTGTAACATTGATTGAGGATGATGCATTTAAAGGCTGTACAAGCTTAGATTCGGTAACAATTCCAAAGAGCGTTACAGCGATTGGTAATTCGGCATATAACGACTGCACTAGTTTAACATCGGTAACCATTCAAGATGGTGTAATCTGGATTCAGGATGATGCATTTAACGGTTGTACTAGCTTAGAGTCGGTAACCATTCCAAAGAGCATGATAGAGATTGGTAATTCGGCATTTAACGATTGCACTAGTTTAACATCGGTAATCATTCCTGATGGTGTGACGGAGATTCAGGATGATGCATTTAACGGTTGTACTAGCTTAGAGTCGGTAACCATTCCAAAGAGCGTGAAAAAGATTGGTAATTTTGCATTTTATGAATGTACTAGCTTAACGTCGGTAACTATTCCAAAGAGCGTCAAGAAGATTGGTTATTCGGCATTTAACAGATGTACTAGTTTACTGACGGTAACCATTCCAGATGGTGTTAAGAATATTGATACAGCGACATTTAGACATTGCTCTAGCTTAACATCGGTAACCATTCCAGATGGTGTGACAGTGATTGATACCTTGGCATTTCAAGGCTGCACTAGTTTAACATCGGTAACTATTCCAGATGGTGTGAAGAATATTGGAGCATGTGCTTTTGATGGCTGCACTAATTTAGCACCATTTAAAATCCCAAAAGAAGTTAGTGATAAAACGACAATGGACATGATACGGTATACTCCTTATGAGCCTGCTGATTATATGAGACCTTCTGATCATCATAAAAAAACTGAAGATGAAAAGTTATTTGAAGAGGTTAAAGAAGGACTAACAGAGCTATATAAACAAAATAATTGGCCTGGTGCCGAATAATATTAAATACTAAATTAGTAATAATCAATATGAAGAATTATATATTACAGCCACCGTAGTATTGAAATTACCAGAAGATGTTCAAAAATGTGTTATGTATGGAGATTTTAACAAAGCAGAAGAACTTAGAGTACATATTCCTATTCCAAAACCAGCAGTCCAAATTTAAAATATTAAAATACTATCTACTGTTGCAGAAAAGAATTTTATTGCACCAGAAGAAAGAAGCCAAAGAACTGTATATTTTAAAAAAACTGCTGAAAGTGAGGATGAATTTTTAGTTGAATATACTTATGAAAATCATATAAAATACAACGACTTAGATTCTTCAGAATAGATTCATATGATAATCAGGTGGGAGAAGCAGAATATTCAGATAGTGGACTATGTGTTGGAGATTTTGAGAGTATAAAAGAAATAATTGATATACATGAGATTAGCAAGTAAAAACTGTCTCTACGTTTCTTGTTTTTATAATGTGATCAGATTAATAACATGAAAATGCAAACTTTAATAAGAAGAAATATCAATGAGAAGCTATCAAAGTGGTCATAATTAGAGCACTTTGATAGCTGTTTTGTTTACATTAGGCGGTACTTTAATCATTATTTATATAACTTTAAGAGTTTAAATATAAATACACATTATTCTCATGATTCACTACAAACTGAATTTTAATTCTTCTTCTTACTTTCGCTGTAGATAGCAACACAAGCACATAAAATAGCAGCATCTATCGCAATCAAAAGGACACCGTTCATTTAAAATTCCTACTATTAAATTAATTAACAATTATATGAATGCAAAAAAAGTTTTAATGAATTACTTCCACAAGGAAAGTACACAAAGGATAATTATATTTATGTGGTTGTAAATAGCGACAATCAGGGTGTAGGATTTATATGGTATCAAAAGTATAATGAAGATATAGCGTTTATTTGTGATTTCTTAATACTTGAAAAGTTCCGTAAACAAGATTATGGAAATCAGACTTTACTTTTGCTTGAAAAAGAAGTAAAAGAAAAGAGTTTTAATGAAATATTACTTAAGGTTTTTAAATATAATAAACCTGCTTTTTCCTTATATAAAGTTTAGAATACAAAATAAGAGATGAAGAAAATCAGAATATATCTATGTTGAAAAGTATTTGAAATTTCAACTGTGCTACAATATTTTTTGTTTACATATCATTTGCTTTAAGTTTATCTAATAAAATATTTAATTAATATAAAAAAAATATTATACTTAGTATAGTAATAAATTAATTGATATCTACAAATAGAAAAAAACAAGATTGAGGTGTTTATATATGCAAAAAAAAGATATACTTGAGTTGAGAAAACGTTTAAAGAAAGACCATTGTACCTTCACTAAAATGTGTGGCTGCTATGTTAATGGTGAAAAAAATATAATTTTAAATTTCAGAGAAAGCTTTTTGAATTTAGATGAAGATGAGTATTTTAAGTACTTGGAAATTGCTAAAAAAGTCTTATCTGGAACTATTGGTAATAAAATTTTAGAACTTAACTTTCTAACTAATGAAAATCATGTAAGTGAAAAACAGCTTTCGCTTATGCAGCTAAAAAAAAGTCAATTAAAGGATGATGCTCTGCTTGAAGATTTTTATACATCCATTATAGACAGCTATGATTATGCTGGTAATTTTTTGATACTAGTTTTTCATGATGCTTATGATGTCATTACTAAAACTACAGATAATAATAAAATAGATGAATCTGAAGAAGTATATGAGTATATTTTATGTGCTATATGTCCAGTTTCACTTTCTGAGCCTGGTCTTAGATACTTTGAAGAAGAAAAGAAAATAAAGGCACGTATTAGAGACTGGGTAGTGGAATCTCCAACCATTGGATTTGTGTTCCCTGCTTTTATTAATCGTAGTACAGATGTTAACTCTATTATGTACTACACTAAAAAGCCAAAGGACCCTCATCCAGAATTAATGGAAGAGACTTTAGGGTGTTTTTCAAGACAAACTGCAACTATCCAAAAAGAAACCTTCCAATCGATTATTAAAGATTCTGTCAGCACTAATGAAAAAAAAGCTGAGAAAATTTTTATGGAAATACAAGAAAACCTTAATACTATGATAGATGAACACAACGAAATATATGATGATACAGATTATGAACCTATAACTTTAACACAAAAGGTTATGCAAAATCTGTTAATAGAAAGTGGAGTTCCAGAAGAAGCTACTGCTAAGATCGAAGAATCCTATGTAGAATGCTTTGGTGAAGACCTTCCTGTAGCAGATAATTTAATTGACTCAAAAGCACTTAAGGAAAATGCTCAAAGGAAAAAGGAAGAACAACTTGAAAAGCAAGTGGAAATTCTAGAACAGAAACTTGAACAAATAAAGCAAGAGGAAGCTGTGGATAAAGAAGCTGAAATTTCTAAAAAGGATGATGAGGATAATGAGGCTTTAGATGACGCTTCAAACGACAATTTAGAAGATAAGTTAGAAGAAACTCTATCTACTAATTCAGAGGATAATAGTCATACTACTAACTATGATGTTATACTTCAAGTAAAGCCAGAAAAAATATCTAAGATTACATCTCAAATAATTGAGGGTCAAAAATGCATAGTTATTCCTATTGAAGAGGATGAACAGGCTTCAGTTAATGGCTTGGATGATTTGATTTAAGGTATATGAAAAAAATAAAGAAGTCAGATTGCGAAGTAATTTTGATTATTTTCTAGGCACTTAATCGTGCGCATACTCACTGTATGTAAACGATTGAATAACGACGAAAAGAATCAAAAGGACGAGTAAGATGACTAGTTTATTTTTTGAATATGCCTAAGTTATACATTTGACAAAAACAAGATTTAATGATAATATTACAGAAATTAATAATAAAGCGAAGAAGAGAAGTAGTAAATATACTTGTATTGTTCAGAGAGAAGATGGTTGGTGCGAATCTTCACAATAGGTATATTGAAGCAGTCTCGGAGCTTTGAACCGAAATGATTAGTAGGCTTCAACGGAGTTCCACCGTTATCATAGGATAGAGTATCGGTAATATGAATTGCCAGTACTTGATGAGAGCAGAGTTTATCTCTGAATTTAGGTGGTACCACGGATAAAGAATTCGCCCTAAGCAATTAATGCTTAGGGCTTTTTTAATACAAATTTTTAGAAAGGAAGAAGAATTATGACTATGACAGCAAATGAATTAAGAAAACTCTATGTATCATATTATAAAGAAAGGAGACATGAAGTAGCTGCTGCCGCATCTTTAGTTCCAGAAAATGATGCTAGTGTATTATATACTACTGCTGGCATGCAACCTCTTATTCCTTATCTACTTGGACAAGAACATCCATTGGGAAAACGTCTTGTCAATGTACAAAGGTGTGTAAGAACGGGAGATATAGAGGAAGTAGGTGATGATTATCACTTAACTGTCTTTGAAATGCTAGGAAACTGGTCTTTAGGTGATTATTTTAAAAAAGAGGCAATTACCATGAGTTTTGGCTTTCTTACAGAGCAACTTAATATACCTGTTTCTAAACTTGCAGTAACTGTTCACAAAGGAAATGATAAAGTGCCATATGATGCTGAAGCTACTGAGACATGGTTAGAGCTAGGATTAAGTAAAGAACAGATTTTTTATTATGGAGAGGATGAAAATTGGTGGGGACCGGCTGGAGAAACAGGTCCATGTGGTCCTGATTCAGAAATGTTCTATGTAAATGATTTACCTGATTGTTGTGAGGAGTGTGGACCAGCCTGTAGTTGTGGAAAGTATGTTGAATTAGGAAATAATGTTTTTATGACATATAACAAAGATAAAGATGGAAATCTTACTGAACTAAAGCAAAAGAACGTTGATGTGGGATTAGGATTTGAAAGATTACTAATTCTAGCTAACAATCTGCAAAATGTATATGAAACAGATTTATTTGTTCCATTAATCAATAAATTGGAAGAAATAAGTGGGGTATCATATGATAAAAGCAATGAAAAGACTTATAGAGTCATATGTGAACATACTAGGGCTGCTGTATTTATTCTTGCTGATCCAAAGAAGATTGTCCCATCAAATTCAGAACAAGGTTATATACTTAGACGACTTATTCGACGTACTATTCGTATGATTCATAAGTTAGGTGTTAAAAAGAGTATATTACCTGAATTAGCTGAAGAAGTTATTAAAATGTATGGAGAAGCATATCCAGAGGTTAAGTCATGCAGCGAAACTATCATTGAAGAGTTAAGAAAGGAATATGATAAATTCAATAAAACTCTTCAAAGTGGATTGAAAATGGCAAACAAATATTTTGGGAAATTAAAAGCTGGTGAATGTTTGAACAGTGAACAAGCTTTTAAATTATATGATACCTATGGTTTCCCTATTGAATTCACATTAGAACTTGCAGAGGAAAAAGAAATTCTTGTTGACGTAGATGGATTTAAAGCAAAGTTTGAAGAGCACCAGAAAAAATCCAGAACTGGGTCCGTTGGAAAATTCAAAGGTGGATTAACAGAGCATAACAATAATAGTATTAAGCTGCATACTGCTACTCATTTACTTAATGGCGCATTGCGACAGGTATTAGGCGATCAGGTTTTTCAAAGAGGTAGTCATATTAATTCAGAGCGATTAAGATTTGATTTCTCCTTTGATAGAAAATTGACTGAAGAAGAGATAACACAGGTTGAAAGTATTGTTAACAGGGCAATACATCATAAGATTGATGTAAAATGTGTAGAAATGAACTTAGATTATGCTAAAAATAGTGGCGCTATAGGAGTATTTGATTCGAAATATGGTAATATTGTAAAGGTCTATGAAATACCTGGATATTCACTTGAAATCTGTGGTGGACCACATGTTTCTAATACATCTGAACTTGGGTATTTCAAAATAATTAAAGAGCAAAGTTCTTCTTCAGGTGTTAGGAGAATAAAAGCTATTGTTGATTTTGATAATGTAAATTAAAATAATAAGAAGTATCAATGATAAGCTATCAAAGTGGTGATAATCAAAGCACTTTGATAGCTATTTTGTTTACAATAAAAGTATTTGATTATAATTATAAAAGAAAATAAATCATAGTTATTTCAAAGATGATAATAAAGAAAGTTATATAAGAAGTTTGTTGAAAGTATGATAAAAGTAGATAATGAAGAAATTAAATAAAATATAGAAAATATAAAGGAAATGTCCATTTAACAAAGAAATTTATATAAAAGTTAAAATAGTATAAAACAACAAAATTATTAGATTATAAGAGGAGTGTGTAAATATGAAGTCAGCTTTTTTAATTATTGACATGCAAAAGGGGTGTCGTGAATTTTGTAAGTGCCAAAGAGAATTTGATGGTGCAGTGGAATACATAAATGAGGCAGCTAAGTTATTTAGAAAAAATGGATTACCAGTTGTTAGAGTATTAGATCTTGGAGTAGATGAAGGGCCAGGTTCTAAAGAATTTGAGTTTGTTGATTCTATTATTACTGATGAAAATGATATTATAATTCATAAGGAGTATAATAATGCATTTTTTAAGACCGAACTTAATAACAAATTACAAGAACTTGGAGTTGAATTCGTGGTTATAAGTGGATTTGCTGCTGAGTATTGCGTTCTGTTTTCTTATAATGGGGCAAAAGAAATGGGATATGGAGTATCACTACTTCAAAATGGCATTGCAGGTGTTGAGTACGAAGAAGTTAAAAAAATGCAGCTTATACGCCCAGTAGTTAGTAGTGTAGTTTTGGAATGTTTTTTATAGTAGAATGGCATATATTATTAAAAAGTATTTACTAAGGGGCATAAAAGATACCTCTTTTTCTTTTTTTAGAATAGGTGTTAATAGATACTTTAATATTATTAATATTGGAGATGAAGATAATGAAAAATAATGCATCAAGTATAGAATATGCAATTTATGGAGATAAAGGTCCATTGATAGTGATAGAGAACGGTCTTGGGAACTCCATTTATCTTTGGTATAAGGTTGTCGAGGCTTTAAAGAATGAAGTGCGTATTCTTCTATATCATAGAAAGGGATATGGGAATAGTGAAGATTATAAAAGTGAAAGAACAGTGGCAAACATTTCGAGTGAGTTGGATGAGCTATTAGATCATATAGGGATTGATGAAAAATTCGTACTACTAGGTTTTTCTTTTGGAGGAATGGTAGCACAGTATTATGCCTTGAATAATCCAGAAAGACTTAAAGGTCTTATTTTATTGGATTCTACTTCCAAAGATTATGAAAAGTTGATAGATGATAGAACACCGAAATTTAATAGTCTGTTTTCGGTAAAAGCTTTGACAGATAGTTGGATGTCTACTTATAGATTGAATTCTGAAGAATTTTCAAAGAGCATAGGAGAATCAGAAAATAAAGACGAGCTCTTACCTGATGACTTGCACGAGAAGATGATGAGTTTTATGAAAAATCAAAGACTGTACAAAACCGTTTCAGATGAAATGCTGTGTTACAAAAAATCAAGCAAGGAAATAGAATCAAAATATAAACAACTTAATATTGAGTTAATAGTGCTTTCAAGAGAACCAGAAAAATCGATTGAGAATTTTGTAAACTATGATCTACCAGAAAAAGAAGCAATAGTTTTTGAGGAAATATCATCTGAACTTCAAAGATGCCTTTTATCTTTTTCATGTAAATCTAAACAAATAATTGCTAAAGGAAGTGATCATTGCATCATGGATGAAAAACCCACTTATGTTATAGATGTTATTAGAGAAATGGTAGGAAAATCGACATGTTAAAGCAATGCAAAGTTATTTATGCTTTAGAATAAATTTAACAATCATTCAACGATGTACACTATGCATTTGACAAAATGTGTTTATTATGCAAGCAGATACAAGTGATGATGTGAAGGGAAAACATTTATGAAAATATATATAGTTGGTTCAGTGGCAAGTGGAAAAACAACTTTTGCATAGTAAATAGAACTTTTAGTAAAAGAACAGTTAGCAAGTAAAAACTATCTACTACATTTCCAGTTATAGAAGGTCATATTAAAGTAAAGGCAGAGGAAGAAGAAAATTGAGGCTAATTGATTTACAATATTTATGTCAAAAATTTATATAATAATCATTAGATATATTATGCCATCGTAGTATTAGAAATTACGATGGTTATATTTTTTTACAAAGAAGTTAATAAAACTAGGTAGGGATTTACATTTGTTGGTCTTGGACTTGACCCCTTAGCATAAGATTCTTATTTAGTTTGTTAATTTATGTATTTATATGTTAAAATACACTCAATACTATATATGATAATGGAGGGGTAATATGGCAGGAATTATAACACATTTGGAAATTGCCAATAGAATAATAAATACATTACCTGATGGAATAATTACAAATAAAGGATTGTTTTATGCAGGTTCAATAGCTCCAGATTTAATTCGTATGAGAGAAGGCGTTGTGAGAGCAGATAAAAAACACTCACACATGAGAGATAACATTGCAGATGTAGATTTTAGTAAGAGAGAGAACCTTACAATGTTTTATAATAGGGTCACTAGTTTTATAAATGATAATATATCTAAAGAGAACAATATAATTGATTTATATAGAGGATATGTGGTACATATTCTTTCAGATGAAATGTTTCTGCTTAATGTTAGACCTAACTTTGTAATGGAAATGGATAAATTAGGCATAGTGCCAACTGATATATTATTTCGTGACAAGATTTTCTATGACTTAGATTGTCATGATTTTATGCTTGTAAAAGATAATAGTGAAATGAAAGATATATGTAATTTAATCAAAAATGAGGAACCACATTGTGTTCATGGGTACATTACTGAGAAGGAATTAAACCTAGGAATAAATTGGGTAGTAGAAAAATATTTTAGTCAGGAACATGAAGTTTCTGAACCTATCTATATTTCAAATAATAAAATATTAACTTATATTGAGGAAACAGCTGATAATATTATAAGTAGATTGTCTGATGGTGTAATGTTTCCAAGGATATTTTAACCGTGGTAAAAAACATACATTTGCTACAACTCTCAAATTAATTAGTTTTCACATGTTGCGAAATAATATTAATATCTAAACTTTTGGATTTTATAAAATCTGAAAGTTTATTTTTATAATATCTAAAGAAAAAGACTGACATAGTGCTGTCAGTGATTTGTAGGTATAATGAAAATCAGAAAAGGAAATAGGGGGGGTATTAATCATATGATATATACTGTAAGAGGTGCTATAAAAAAAGAAGAATTAGGGATAACATTATCCCATGAGCATCTTTATTGGGGTGGCTTTGATGTTGAGTCCATGTATTTTGAAAAAAAGTACGAGGAAGAAAAAACGGTACAGGTATACCATGTCCTTTTGCCACTATTCAAGAAGTTGTATCAAACGGGCTGCAGAACCGTTGTTGAAACGTCGCCGCCGGAGGGCAGTCAGAATCTGAAATTGATGCAGATGCTTTCAAGGGCTTCAGGTATAAACATATTGCCCAATACTGGAATGGCTTTTTCTACCCATATCTATGATATTCATAAGCACGCGGATGAAATGGAGCTGGCAAAGCGTTGGATTGAGGACTTTGAAAAGGGGCTGGATACGATAAATGGTGTCACTATTCGCCCTTCTCAAATAAAAATTTTTACAAACCGAGGTAAGCTATCGGAAGCGTATAAAAAGATAATAAAAGCAACTGTCATTGCTAGCCGGGAAACGGGGATGCCTATACATTGCCATATATTAGAAACCGGGACTGCCGAAGAAGTTATAGATTTATTGGAAAGGGTGGATTGTAATTTCAACAAGTTTTTATGGGCTCATGCAAGCGCTGATGCGAATAAAGAGACAATGGCAAGGGCTTTATCCAAAGGGATGTGGCTGGGTTTTGACGATGTAAAAAAAGACAGTCTTCAAAAATATTGTACTTTAGTGAAGGAGGCCTTTGAAAAAGGATATCAAGACCGTATACTTTTATCCCAGGACTATGATTTTTATGAAGAAATGGTAAACTCACCGGAAAATCAGCCTTGTACCGATTTGTTCACTGATTTTATTCCTTATTGTGAAGAAATGGGACTGGCACCAAAGGTACTTGAAGATATATTGGTTAAAAATCCGGCTGATTTTTTTGATATGGAATAATAGTGACAGGCTATGAATATGCCTAATATCGAGAAGAGGTAAAAGTAATGGTTAAGAGTTTTTATGATCCGAAAATAAAGGAACGAGGCATACAAAAAGGAAAAGAAGAGGTTTATTATAGCGATATAGGTACAGTAGAAAATATTGAAAAAGCTTCAATAATAGAGTTAAGAGATAGTAAGGTGGAAAATATGGATTTCAATTTTTTTTCAATAAATTTAATTTTGTAAATAATGGTACTATATACTATAATTAAGAGGTGTAAACAATATAAAAATATATAAATTAATATAGTAAAGGGACGTGAAAGTATACAAAGTTATTTTTTGACCGTTCCTAAGTAAACAAGGGGGGTTATAAAATGAGCAAAGTTGTAAAAGCAAGACAGGATGTAGACCAGTCACTCACATGGGATTTATCTGCTATTTATGCAAAAGAAGAAGACTATAAGGCAGATGTAGAGATGTGTAAAAGACTTACTTCAGAAATTGAAGAAACGTATAAGGGAAATCTTAACATAGCAGAAAATATCAATGAGTGTTTGGATAAGCTGAAAAAGTTAAATGAAATAGCATACAAGACAGGAAGTTATTCAAATCTATCAGTTTCAGTAGATTATGGGAATATTGAAAATCAAGAAAGATCAATGAAATTTTCAAATATTTTATCTGATTTATTTAGTAGACTTAGCTTTATAGATAGTGAACTAATACAAGCAGATGAAGCAGTAATAGATGAGGCTATATCTAAGTCAAAAGAAAATGCTAACTATTTGGAAAATATAAAGAGAAATAAGAAACACGCTCTTCATCCTGAGGCAGAAAGGGTATTAGCAGCATTATCATCAACACTAGATGCTCCTTATACTATATACGGAAAAACTAAACTTACAGATATGAACTTTAAAAACTTTATTGTAGATGGAGAAGAGCATCCTCTTAGTTTTGGACTTTTTGAGGGTGAATGGGAATTTGAAAATAATACAAAAGTACGTAGAGTTGCCTTTGAGGCTTTTTCGTCTAAATTAAGAGAATATCAGAATACTGTAGCTGCTGCATATCAAACGCAAGTGCAAAAGGAAAAAACATTAGCGACTCTTAGAGGATTTGATTCTGTTATAGATAGTCTGTTATTTCCACAGAAGGTAGATAGAGAATTATACAATAGACAAATAGATTTAATAATGGAAAAATTAGCTCCACATATGAGAAAGTACGCTAAACTTCTTCAGAAAATTCATAAAATAGATGAAATGACTTTTATGGATTTAAAGCTTGTAGTTGATCCAAATTATGAGCCGAATATAACAGTAGAAGAATCTAAGAAATATATAGAGGAAGCCTTAGGTGTATTAGGTGAAGATTATTTAGAGATGATTAAAAGAGCTTATGATGAGAGATGGATTGATTTTGTACAAAATAAAGGAAAATCTACAGGAGCATTTTGTGCATCACCATATGGAGTACACCCGTTTATTTTAATATCATGGACTGAGAAAATGAGAGAAGTATTTGTATTAGCTCATGAACTTGGTCATGCTGGTCATTTCCATTTGTGTGGACAAAACCAAAATATTTTTGATACAAGACCATCTTTGTATTTTATAGAAGCACCATCTACAATGAATGAAATGTTAATGGCAAATCATCTTATGAAAGTTAATGATGAGCCAAGATTTAAGAGATGGGTATTATCTTCTATGATTGGACGTACTTATTATCATAACTTTGTAACCCACCTTTTAGAAGCTGCTTATCAAAGAGAGGTTTACAATATAATAGATAATGGTGGAAGTGTTCAGGCTAATACTCTTAATGAATTAAAGAAAGGTGTGCTTGAAAAGTTCTGGGGAGAAGATGTAAAGATAAATGAAGGTGCAGAGCTTACTTGGATGAGACAACCTCATTATTACATGGGACTTTACCCTTATACTTATAGTGCAGGACTTACTGTAGCAACAGAGGTAAGTAAGAGAATTATAAAAGAAGGACAGCCAGCCATAAATGACTGGAGAGAAGTTCTAAAAGCAGGGGGAACTAAGACTCCAGTGGAACTTTCAAAAATGGCAGGAGTTCATATAACAACAGACAAACCGTTACTTGATACTATAGAGCATATTGGTAATATAATCGACGAGATTGTAAGATTGACTGAGGAAATAGAAGGATAGAAAAGTGAACCCTCCCACCAGTTGCTCACGCAGAACTGGGGGCTTCTAGTATCGTGTACTAGAATTTTTCCTGTTTCCTAGAATATCGCCATACAGGTCTTATGCATTCTCCACAGGCTTGACTTTCCCTAGGACCTAGGGTAGTTACCGTTTTGCGGTATTCTAAGTTGCCTTAGATATTTTACGTGATGGAGGCTAAGCTTGGTTTTCGCTATATTCGTATACCCATCACAACCTTATATATCTAGTTATCATAGAACATTTATACGTATAGTGTATACATTTTCTGATGATTTTATACTTGTAAGCTATAGTATTTTCAGAAGGATATCGAACCCTTCTGAAAATAGTATTATGCATCACCCACTTTTAGAAGATGGGTGACTTCCATACAATTACGGTTAAAAATAAATGAAGCACACTAAACCATCATGAAAAAATCATGATGGTTTTTATTTGAAGCAAGCAGTGCTCACTGGCATTCACCCTGAAAGGGTGAAAGGTACATCATATATTTAACATAGTCCCCTCACAAAAGGTATAATTTTTGTGAGAGGATATCTTATTGTTGCTCAAAAATAGTTATGAATTGTTTTTGAGCTTTTTTAGTAAGTGAAAAATGATAAGATTAGAGTAGAGCAGAGCAGTGATGAACAGCTTGCTAATGCCGCTGATGCTGGTGTGGTTGCAAATGTTATTAATTTATTAAAATAAAGACAATTTGAAAATGACTAGTTGTTTATTTCAAATCGCCTAATATAAATTAAATATGGAGGAATAGAAATGAAAAAATATGAATTCAGATCAATTACTATTGATGATATGTCTGCAATGACTAATTTGCTAATGCAGAGACAAAAAAATGAGAGTAAAGTGTTTCCGTTTCTGAATAATAGTTGTCTTAATGCAAAATATATTACAGATATGTTTGAAGAGTTGTTTGTTAATAGTGAAGTCATTGGGATGGGAGCATTTCTTAATGATGAACTAGTAGGTTATATAATGGGAGAAATAAGTATTCACAATTTAAGAGGTAAACATGTATGGGTACCCTATGAGGGAATAGCAATCAAAATGGAACAATCCCCTGAACTTATAAGGAATCTTTATGCAAAGGTTTCAGTTAAGTGGCTTGAACAAGGCTGCTTTAGTCACTATACCATGATACCTCTAGGAAACCAGGAGTACTATGAAGCTTTCCAAGGATTAAGCTTTTTTATTGAACAAGTACATGGGGTAATGAATATGAAGGATTACAAGTCTTTTGAAAATGTATCTGATGCTGAGATTAGATTAGCTAACAAAATGGATAGTGCAATAATGGGTAATATGTCCAGTATAATTCATTCATATCAAAATTCAGCACCAGCTTTTATACCGCCATTTCCTGATGAAGTTGTAGCGAGAATAAATTCTGGGTATAAAAGCCTGGTTGAGGAAGATGATTCACTGGTTCTTATTGCAGAAAAAGATAAGAAGGAATTAGGATTTCAAGTATATGAGCCTATTACTCCAGATTTGATGGCACCTGATGATGGAGTAGAGTTATCTATAGCAGGAACTTACTATTCCCAAATGGGTAGTGGTGTTGGTAAAAAATTAATGAATGAAGCTTATAGAATAATTAAAGAAAAGAAACATAATTATATGTTAGCAGATTGGAGAATAGCGAACCTTACTTCCTCAACATTTTGGCCTAAGTGTGGATTTAAGTCAGTATCTTACCGAATGGTTAGACATATTGACCACAATGTAACATGGGCAAACTTTACCAACCCTAGTAATAAGTTATTGTAGTTCTTTAAACACTAAGATTAATAAAGAAATTCCTCGTTTAAGTGATTCTATGGCATTGACAGCTAAGAAGTATCAAATTGTCAATGGGAAATAAATTGATTTTTCTGATAAATATCACAACATTTATTATATTTTGGCTCAAGTTCGATTACTAATCATTCTTGAGCTTTTTTTTGTAAGTATAAATTGATAAGATTAGAGTAGAGATAGTAGCATAATAATGAAAAAAATATAGATAAATTTCTAACAAAACTTTATTAGAGGGGGCTATATAATGTTAGATTTACAAAAGAAAAATATTTCAGTTTTAAGCATTGTTAAATTATGTGCTAAATATTCACCAAAGCTTTTTGCCATGTGTCTCGCTTTAACAGTGATGGATGGTTTACTAGTACCTTTGATGCTGGTGGTTGTTGCAAATTTTATTGATTCTGTAATAACATTAACCTCAAATGATCCACAAACTTATATAATGATAAAAAATGCCATGTTTATGGGTTTGGGATATTTGTATACTCAGCTTAGTCAAGAATTAAAATTGTACTTTTATGAACTGTTGGAAGATACATTGAGAAATAAATTAAAGCCAGAGATCATAAAAAAGCAATTTTCTATGGATTATTTATTATTTGAATCAACACAAACACAGGATTTACTATTAAGAGTAACTAAGGACATAGAAAAGAAATTTATAAAAATTCTTAAATCAACTAATTTGATAATCACAATAGCTGTACAAGTAGTTGGTATTTTATATGCGTTGTATAAATATAATTGGTGGATAGTCATCATATTTATTTTCATTATAATTCCAATGATTTTCTTAACATTTAAAGGTGGTAAAGCAATCTATGAGTCAGAGAAAAAGGTTGGTTTCATAACAAGACAGATGAATTACCTATCTGATATTTTGTCAAATAGAGAAGCCAGTGCTGAAAGAACACTATTTAATTACTCGTATACACTCAATAAAAGATTTAAAGATGCCCATCTTTATAGATCGAATTTTAACACAAAGACATTAGCACGTGAAACTTTAAGAATCAAATTATGTAATATAGTAATAAACATATTTACCATTATAATAATTGTTACATTATCTAGACAGGTATACAATAACCTATTAAGTGTTGGTTTATTTACAGCCATAGTAGGTAGTATGATAAATTTAACAAAAGTTATTTCACTTCAATTATCAGAGCTTTTCTTTGAATTTTCCTCACATAATGAATATGTAAAGGACTTCAAAGAGTTTATCCAGCTAGAAGAAAACAAAGAAGTATTTGATGATAGATGTGAAAATTTGAAATTCGAAAGCTTACATATTAAGAATTTGTACTTTAAATATAAAGACTCTAAAGATTATATTATCAAAGGTATAAATTTATATCTAGAAAAAGGTAAATCTTACTCATTAGTGGGCTTAAATGGGGCAGGGAAAACAACTTTGATTAAAATATTAGTCGGTTTATATAGAGATTTTGAAGGAGAAATTTTAGTTAATGGTAAGGATATAAAGCTTTACACCTTCAATCAACTTCGAAGCATGTTTTCTGTTGTTTCTCAAGACTATGCCAGATATTATGTTTCTCTGAAAGATAATATAGCCTTTGATAATCCTGAAGGGGGTCTTAGTTCAGTTATAGAAAAGCTAGAATTGGGTGATCTGATTCGTGATTTACCAGAGGGGGAAAACAGCTATTTAGGTAAAATGTATGATAATGGAATAGATATTTCTGGAGGACAGTGGCAAAGGATCGCTATAGCTCGTGCTCTTTATAAAAATGGACCATTTGTCATTTTAGATGAACCAACATCCAGTTTGAGTCCAACTGCTGAAAGTAAAGTTTATAGTAATTTTTCAAAAATAGCTAAGGATAAAACTCTATTGATGATTAGTCACAGGTTAGGTTCAACAAAAATATCAGATGAAATAATAGTACTTGATAGTGGAAAAATTGCTGAGCAGGGTTCACATGAAGAATTGATGATGAAAGATAATATATATGCCAAATTGTTTAACACGCAAAAGGAGATGTATTATGAGTAAAGGAAGAAGAATGTCTAATAGTAAGATCTTTTTAAAATTAATCAAATACACTTGGCGTGCAAGTCCACTTACTTTTTCGGCACTTATAGTCGCATCACTACTATTTAGTGTTTTACGTTACTCAGAGATAGTAGTATTACAATCACTATTTTCCAATATATTGGAGGTTGTTAAGGGATCTCCATATGATATCATGATTAAGCCCATATTAGCTATATTAATTATCTTAATCCTTAATCCAGTGGGGGAATGGTTAGAGTTTTTAGCACAAGGCTACTTTTGGAGACGTGGTAATGGGTACATGCAATCACTATATCATGATCGCATTAATAGAATGGATTTAATTGATTATGAAGATGTTGAAAATTTTGATGACTTTAAGAAGGCAAGCTTAGGAAACGGAGAAGCACCAAACGGAATCCGTGTTATTGTCCAAATATTGTTTTTATACATACCTTTCATATTAATAACATCATTATATATGATTTCTATAAAACCTATGTTGGTATTTGCCATAGTATTAATATTTATTCCTGTTTTAATTTCTGAATTAATTAAAATGAGCAATAATTATGATTTTGAAGATAAAATTGCAAATAGAAGAAGAAAGACTGAATACTTTGAAAGCTGTATTGTTTCAAAGGAAAATTTCAAAGAAACCTTAATTAATGGAGCCTTTAACTATTTCTATAGTCTATTTGTAGATTCTAACAAAGAATTTAGTAAAGCCTATGTTCATGTTAAAAACAAGCTTCTAAAAGTTGCTATAGTTATGCGGATTATAAATACCTTAGGATACCTTTGCGTACTGGCTTTATTAGTTTACTATTTATATAATGGTTCCATTTCAGTAAGTCAATTTGGAGCTATTTATTATTCTATAGAGAAAATTACGTCTATGTTAAAGGGACTTATTGAAGATATTGGTGAAGCTTTGGTGGGGATTTCAAGTACATCTTTTCTTATTAGATTTTTAAATGAGGAAAAAGAAATTGAACGAGAAGAGGAACTTTCTAAGGCAGATGACATTGAATTAAGAGATGTTTCTTTTAAATATCCAAATGCAAAGGAAAAGTCTTTGTCAAATATAAACCTAAGGATAAAGAAAGGTACATCATTAGCAATCGTTGGGGAAAATGGTTCTGGAAAAAGCACATTAACAAAAATAATTATGGGGTTGTATAATCCATCACAAGGTGTGGTGCAGTATGGTGATAAAAATATTATAAATTACTCTAACTCATCCAAATTCAGTAATATTAGTGCAGTGTTCCAAAATTTTATAAAGTATAAACTACCTGCCGAAGATAACATAAAGATTAGTAATATTTCGTCCCAAGATTCAATTGAAAATGCTTCTTCAGGGATTAATCTAAGTTTTAATGATTTAAAAATTAATAATGAAACTATTTTATCAAGAGAGTTTGGTGGACAAGAACTCTCAGGAGGTGAATGGCAGCGTATAGCAATTGCACGTGGCTTATATCGTCCACATGATTTGATTGTTTTGGATGAACCTACTGCGGCTATCGATCCTATTGAAGAGGCTAATGTTTTCAGTACTTTTAAGAAATTGAGTGATGATAAGACCTGCATTTTTGTTACTCATAGATTGGGGTCAACTCAAATCGCGGATAAAATTGTTGTAATGGAGAATGGGGAGATAGTAGAAGAAGGCACAAATCAAGAGCTAATTGATTTAAAGGGCAAGTATTATCATTTATTAGAATCTCAAGCTAAATGGTATGAACGATGATATGTATTCATTATGATAGTGATAAAAGAGATGGTTATGTTTTGGAAAGGGATTTGATGTAAAAAAATATAGCAAAAATGTTACTAAATTTTAAATATATGGTAAAATAGATGTACGAAAAAGAAAACAATTATATTGTCGATTAGTAGAAATAAGATATATTAAGGAGGATAATTAATATGCTATCAAATAATATTATTACAGAAAGATTAATTCTTCGTAACATGGTACAAGATCATGCTAAAGATGTTTGGGAGATCTGGAGTAATAGTGAGAATGAAAAATATATGAGTGACCCTGTTGAATCACTTGAAGAGGTTGTATCTATATGTCAGAATAATAATAGTAATAACAACTTAACAGTTGCAACTTTAAAAGATACTGGTGAAGTTATCGGAACTTGTTGTTTCGGTTCTACAAATAAAACGGATGAGTGGGGTTTCGGTTATTCAATTAAGCAAGAATGCTGGGGAAAAGGCTATGCTACTGAAATTGTAAAAGCAGTTATTAAATTTGGACATAGTTTAGGGATTACAGATTTTGTTGCAGGTTGTGCTATAGAAAATACTGCATCTGGGAGGGTTTTAGAAAAATGTGGAATGCAATTAGACGGTAAAGGTAGCTTTAAACAGCCTAAGTTAAATGTAGTCTATGAAGAACATATTTATAAGCTGCATATAGATTAATTTTTAGTCTTTTAAAGATATATAGATAGAAATTAATATTTACACCTTGATTTAGAAAAAATGTTGAAGCATTCATTATTTTCTAAATCAAGAAGTGCCAAAGAAAATTTCTATCTATAATAGTTAATAAAAAATCATTTGAACGGAGGGATAATATGCCAGGTCCTATAACACATTTGGCAATTGCCAATAGAATAGTAAATACATTACCTAATGGAATAATTACAAATAAAGGGCTATTTTATGCAGGTTCAATAGCTCCAGATGCGATACATTGTAGAGAAGGCTACGTAAGAGAAGATAAAAAACACTCTCATATGAGAGATGATATTGCAGATATGGATTTTAGTAAGAGAGAGAACCTTACAACGTTTCATAATAGGGTCACTAGTTTTATAAATGATAATATATCTAAAGATAATAGTTTAATTGATTTATATAGAGGATATGTGGTGCATCTACTTTCAGATGAAATGTTTTTGCTTAAAGTTAGACCTAACTTTGTAAAGGAAATGGACAAATTAGGCATAGTACCAACTGATATATTATTTCGTGACAATATTTTCCATGACTTAGATTGTCATGATTTTATGCTTGTAAAAGATAATAGTGAAATGAAAGATATATGCAATTTAATAAAAATTGTGAAACCACATTGTGTTCATGGCTACATTACTGAGAAGGAATCAAACCTAGGAATAAATTGGGTAATAGAAAAATACTTTAGTCAGGAACAGGAAGTTTCAGAACCTGTCTATATTTCAAATAATAAAATATTAACTTATATTGAGGAAACAGCTGATAATATTATAAGTAGATTGTCTGATGATGTAATGTTTCCAAAGATATTTTAATTAGGCTATGTTTAAAAATTTAAAAGTAGATACGTAAGTTAAAATGTTGAAAATACAAATAGATATCTAATATTACTAAGTAATATTAGATATCTATTATTTTTATTATAAGTAATAAAAGGTTTTATTTATTTTCCAAAATATGATAAAATATTTCAAGTAATATAATGCAATTGTATTATTTTGCGAAATTAAAAAGGGGGGATTGCATGAAAAACATTATAACTATACAACATACACAGTCTATCCATCACACTAACGGAATGGTTGGGTCATGGACAGATTGGGATTTATCAGAACAGGGTATAATACAAGCAAATAATATTGGGAAAAATTTAATGAATCAGTTAAAGGATAAAAACTACATAATGTATTCGTCTGATTTATTGAGAGCTAAACATACAGCTGAAATTGTAGGAGAACATATAGGAATAACTCCAATTTTAGTTACAGAGTTAAGAGAAAGAAACCTTGGAAAGTGTGTTGGAAAATCTGTACAATGGATGAAAGGTAATATGGAAGTGAAAGAAAAATCTATTGACGATAAGATGTTTTCTGATGCAGAAAGCAGAAGAGATGAATGGAATAGATTATTACCATTTTTCAATGAGATAATCAACAATGAGCATGAAAATATAATTATTGTTTCACATGGAGATTTACTTAGTGTATTTAATGCAATGTGGTTATCTATGGATGTTTCAATGCTAAATACATGTGAATTATTTGGTTATGCTGGTGGTGTTAGTTTTATGTATGAATTAGCTAATGGAAAAAGAGTACTTAAGAGAATGAGCGATATGTCATATATTAACTAAATGAAGATTGAAATTAATGAAAAATACAATTTATCGAGTAGATTCTACGAACAACCTTAAATTACTGTGAAGTAGGGACGCCAATATTGACGTCCTGTTTTTATTTCAAAGCAAGTTTCCCCAAAAGAATGGAATTATCATTTTTAAGTTTTTTATTATCTTCCTCTAATGACTTTACTCTTCATTTAAGTGACTCTATTACCCTATCTTTAGAAGTCTCTGTGAAGGTTTGTTTTTGAGACATTACTCTTATTTTTTTCTTCTCTCTATTTTATAAAACTATACTAACTTTATTTAATCTTTAGTTACTATCTATTATTTATATATAATCTTAGATATAAAAGTAAGGTAAATAATATCTAGTATTACTTACCTTACTTTTACTCTATATATATTATTAATTAAATCAATGTTGATAAATGACTATAACTAAAGTGGACGGGCTAAACTTGTCCACTTTACTGTTTAAGTTCGTATGGAAATCTTCCAAAGATTGTAATGGGGGGGGCGGCCCCCCCATACAAAAACTGGAACAATTTTTATTGTTTACAACATAATTAAAAGCTCCTCTACTTTAAATATCTCATTTCTGTTAAAACTATCCGCCAAAGACTCTAAATTTTCCTCTAAATGTTCAATATCTTTAGAATACATATGCATTATATCTACTGCATCAGCGTCAGTGAATTCACCATTCTTCATCCATCTTACCACAAATAATTCCTTAATCATTAAATAACTAACTACTGCTAGTACTACTTTTGCAGATACATCATAATCAAAAACACCCTTCATAAAATATCTAAATATAAAGTAAACTAATAGCTTCTCAAACTTATACATCTTCTCTTCATAATATATATTGAAAGCTTCATGCTTACCTATATAAAATTCTTCATCATCCCTTTGCCAAAAACAGTTCACTAACTCTTCCAGATCTAAGGGGTCATTAGAGTGTATATGCTTTAATTCCTTAAATACTTTAATAAATTTATATATGTTACGGTATTTGACATCCTCTTCACCTTTGTACTTATCTAAGCTACTAATAACTTCATTTATAAAGCTATCATCTAAGTATTTTTCTCTAATCCCTTCAATATCATCTATATCATCCGCATCTATTTTCTCTTGAATCTCATCAGCAAATTTAAGAAGTAAAGAAGCTCTATCATTTAAATTAATATCACGATTTTGAAGAATATCAATAAATACCTTTCTACATTTCAAAAGATTCATAAAAAGCATACCATTTATATCATTATATGAAGCAACTTCCTCTAGATTTTCACTTATTTCAAGCTTCATTTTTTTACTGTCGCTTAATATTATTCGCGCCGCTTCTGGACATGATAATGATAAGCCGATTTCACGCAAATTTCCAAATTCTTCTTTATATCTTGGATACTGTTTGCATGTATGACAAAGTCCTTCTTCTCCTATTTCATTATATATATCACACAGTTTACCTTCATTTAAGAATGGACAATTATTACCTTTTAATGTGAATATATATTCTCCATCATCCTCTACTATCTCACTTCTTAGTTTTTGTCCAAATTTTCCTTCTACCTTCTGATATTTCTTATATGTTTCATCATCGATTAAAACTTCCCAACCTGCACAACAGGTATCCTCGCACTCTGAAGCTATACATTTAAAGTCTTTAAAATAATCTGGTACTCGTATTTTCATTTTTTTTCCCTCTCACTTATGTTTAATTAAAATAATACTGTATTTAGTAACTCTTTTGTAATTATTCTTTAGTAAATATCGGCATTAGGCATATTTAAATAAATATCTGTCGCATCTTTGACTTGTTATTTATTTTCATATGCCTCATAGCCTGTACACTTATGATACAAAAAATTACTGAAGAACACAAACAAATTTTAAAAATATAATAATGTGAGAATAGTATACTTTAAGGAGCAATTTATCAGGGTATAATTTTAGTTAATATAAAAATAGAGAATTGTAATTAGAGGGAATGACCATTGATGGGGTGAATGTTCTAGAAATGTCGCATCTTTGACTTGTTATTTATTTTCATGTACCGAAAGCCATCATTAGTATGATGGCTTTCCTAATATACCTTTAATCAAAGGATGATTTTCGTTTAATACATCTTTAATATCCTCATATTTTATGCTGAAGTAGTCATAATTTCTAGAAAGAGAAGATGAATAAAGTCTTATTATAAGCTCATCCTCTGTAAAATTTAAATTATTGCTTTGGGGATTGAATTCAAAATCTGAATAGTTGTAGTCTGTATGCTCATCTTTATCCATAATATCATTAATTTTTTCTGTTAATACCCTGGAATAGTCTCCTATAAAAATATTATCCATTGGAATTTTTCGGCCATCCAAGTCAAAGTAAAAATGATTTCTACATGTCCCGTGACCACTACAGCTGAAAAAACGAAAAGCGCGAAATACAGAAAGTTTTAAAACATCATTTACTTTCACAAGCTTTCCAGTAGCGATAGAACGAGTTCTTCCTATGTCTGTTAGTCTGTCATCTTCATTAATTTTTATTTTTGTTATATCATCCATAAAAGCATTTAGTTCATCATACCCTTTCGTTAAGATGCAAGGATATTCTCTTAAAGAGAACGGATCTTCACCTAGGTGCTTGTTAAGTACATCTAGTGATCCAATATGCTGAACTTGTTTGTCCATATTTTCTTCCCATAGAACTTCACCATCCAAGGTAATAAATATACAGCAACCATTGTCATTCCATCCAACCAATAGACCATTTCGTACTTCATAATTTGAGTAGTAATTAACTCTTAAAGTTTTAAGAACTTCAAAATCATTATTTAAGAATTCTAAACCGTATGAACTTACACCAAGTAATTTATTTGGAGATACTCTAACAGCATTGTAGTATTTTTTTTCAGAGTGTTCTTTGGTTTTCAGGTTTATAAAAGAATTTAAATATCCATCAGAGTATTCTTTGATATAATCAAAACCTATATGATTACCTAAATATGTAAAAGAGTCACATTCTATAATATGATTGTTGTTGCTGTCCTTAATGCCTCTTATATTGGATAAATAGCCATCTCCTAATTGGTAAAATACATCGTTGTCACTAGTATTATTCCACGAACTGTAAATGTCGTAGGAGCAAAGATTTTTAATTTCACCGATTTTCTTTCCATTGATATCAAAGAGTTTAGTTTCGGTGATAGATGAATCAGATTTTTCATTGTAAATGAATTTAGAAATTAAAACAAATTTATCCTGAATAACAAAAATATTATGATGTCCATTGAATTCTACTATTTTCTTACCAGAGTTATTTAAAATTAGGTAATTATCATTTTTTAGGTAAAAGATAAATGCCCCATTATCTTGGCTGATTTTACTTACGTTATCATAAGTAGAAATCTTATTATCATTAACAAAAATTCCGCAACCAGTAGTATCAAAGCCAACAGCACAATCTTTATTATGATATAAAAGTTCTTTAAAAATATGATTATGAATTTTCTTTGTTTTAGTGTTTAGAATACCATATTTACCATCTAAAAGAATTTTGCTGTATCTATTCTCATCAACCAAATAAGCTTCATCATAAGTTGGAGGTATTACTTCTTTGCCATTTTTATCTCTATATCCCCATTTGAAATTATTATTTATGAGCTTGCTGAAAGGAAATAGGTAATCTTCATCATAATTCTTTAAAGATAATATACCGTTGTCACTTATATAAGAATTATTCACATTTGGTGATGGATCATTTTCTCTCATTACTTCAAGAACTTTAGTTTTGGTTATTTCTTGATTATCTAGATAAATACAATTTTTTTTCTTAGTGGGTTCATGTGAAGTTAGGACATTTGATTGTGTATTATCAGTATCTACATTAGAAGTATCTTCATTCGTCGTTGCATTAGATGTAATGTTTTTATTTTTTTCTTCTATTTGTTTTTCGCACCCTATAAACATAAAAGATTCAATAGCTAGAGCAATGATCAACAATATAAGTGTGTTTTTAGATAGTATTTTCTTCATTTTGATCTCCTCTTGTTATGTAATTTATTATCATTTTTAGTATATAATACTTGATTAATTATAAAGTTAAGAAAGGGTTACAGTGTGTGAATAAAACATATGACTTTGGACAAACTATGTAAAAATAAGCTACTGGGGTGATTTTAGAGCACTTGATATAGAAGATTTAATTTTATATACTATAGGGGTACAGGTGCTTCTTTAAGTTATATAATTTACGAACGAGATTTATCAAGGAGCAAAGTTAAAATATTTTATGGTGGTGGATCTTATGGAAAAGGGTTACATTCATGTATATACAGGAAACGGAAAAGGTAAAACAACAGCAGCTTTTGGATTAGCTTTAAGAGCAGTTTATTCAGGTAAAAAAGTGTATATAGGACAATTTGTTAAAAGTATGAAATATAATGAAACTAAAATAGAAAAAGATTTAGAAGGTATTAAGATTGAACAATTTGGTCGTGGGTGTTTTTTAACTGAGAAACCTAATGATGAAGATGTTAAAGCAGCTGAAGAGGCTCTTTTAAAATGTGAATTAATATTAAAAGAGGGGTCATATGATCTTGTTATTTTAGATGAAGCTACAATTGCACTATATTTCAAGCTATTTACAGTAGAAGAGCTTATACAAGTAGTGAAAGAAAGAAATCCCGAGGTGGAAGTAGTTATAACAGGAAGATATGCGCCAGAGGAGCTTATAGAGATTGCTGATTTAGTTACTGAAATGAAAGAAATAAAGCATTACTATGTAAAAGGGGTAGAATCTAGAGAGGGAATAGAGAGATAACAGCAATTTTAAAATGTTGTTCCAGTTTTTGTATGGGGGTCCGACCCCTATACAAAAATTGGAATAGAAACTTGCAATCTATGATAATCCGTCCTGAAGGAACGAAGTGACTAAAGTTATTACACACCCCAGTTACCCTGTGTAAATAATCCAGCGCCTTCCACAATTTCCTGTTCATTAAACAAACTTAAGACTGCTTCATTGTAATCACTTATGTTTTGTGATTTTTTTATTATTTTAAGATACTCTTTATTGTTTGAAAATACGTAACGCATATACCCCCACAGTTCTTTCATTTTAATTAGTACATGCATATCTTCATCACATAATTCTATATACTGCCTTAGAATTTCATCATGAAAATCTTTAAATATTTTCTTATCTATAACAGTATTATTTTTTATCTCATTTAATAATCCTGGATTAGCTAGTATTCCTCTTCCTAGCATTACTGTTTTTACTTCTGGAAAATCTTTTGTTAATTTATTATGATCCTCACCAGTAAAAATATCACCATTATAACATATTGGATTAATACTTAAAGATAATGCATCTTTAAATACCTCTAGATTAGGCTTGTCCCCGTAAAAATCTTTTTGTGTTCTAGGATGGATAATTAATTCTTCTATAGGATATTTATTAAAAATTTTTATTAGCTCGTAAAATTCTTTTGGACTATCTTTTCCTATTCTAGTTTTTATAGAAATTTTCATATCATCTATTTTAAATATTTCATCTAAAAACCTATCAAGTTCTTCTCTTTTTGCTAGAAAGCCTGATCCTTTATATTTTGAAACAACAATTCTAGAAGGACAACCTAAATTTAAATTAATCTCATGATACCCTAATTTTTGTAGTTTTCTAGAAGTAGCAATAAAACCATTTGAATCATTAGTAAGGATTTGTGGAATTATAGTAACCCCTCTATTATTTTGTGGAAGAACATCTAAAAAATCTTTGGTTTTTAAATTCCTACTTTTATTTGGAACAATAAACGGTGCAAAGTACTTATCAATATTATGAAAAATCTTTTCATAAGAATTCCTATAGATGTATCCTGTAATTCCGTGCATTGGTGCTAAATAATACTGCATTTAGTTGCTCCTTTTTAAATATTCTTTAGTAAGTATAGGCGTCATAGCCTTTACTCCTATGATACAAAAAAATACTGAAGAACACAAACAAATTTTGACTCAGAATGGATATAGAAATCGCTTGTATCTCCAAATTGTATTCAAACCTTAAATCTAGTAAAATATAACTATTAAACAGAAAGAGGGAAATGAAGTTTTTTGTATAGAAGGAGACTAGTTATGTTTGAATATTATGAAGGGTATGAAATAGATGGGTCAGATACAAGTTATAACATTTTAACACCAGAAATAGAGAAGTTAAAAGAAGTTGTTAATTATTATTTGAATTTAAAAATAATAAGAAAAGATGTGCCCATTCAAATAACACGAGTTAACACAGAGCAAAAAGGAGAATTTTATAAAAAATCTTATTATAAATATGAATTGGATTTGATGTGGGAAGATGTATTTAGTTCGTCTATTAAGTCCTTTGAGATTTCTTATGAATATGTTAACCCATATAATCTCTATCCAGAAGTAAAGCGAGATCTGATAAAAAGTATTGTAAAGAATTTTGACTTAAAAGAAGAAAATTTGGTTCAGCCTGTTTTATTGCCAAATGAGTATACGCAAGGATATATGGAACTTTTTTTAGAGCCAGATATTGCTAAAAAAAGGTATACATATTTTAATGAAATTTGTGGTGATGATTATTGTGAGAAACAACAAAATAATAATATCAGGTTTATAGATGTTTATTGTTCTTTAGGAGGCCCTAATATTTTAAAATATTATGCCTTAAAGAAGATGTCAATGGCTTTCCCAGAATTAGAAATTGATGCAGAAGCTAATATTTCTAATATATCGTGGTATGAGATACATGGTGAAAATTTTTTATATGAACAAATTGATTTTTCATCAAAAGATTTATACACGACAATTAATCGTATACTCAATCTTGAAGGCGTTGAAACAAATTATGAAAATCCATTTATAAATGTCTATCATTGTAATGATAAAGAAAAGTATCATCAATTTCGTTATGAGTCAATCTCATATAAAGAGAAAGAGCCGAAGGTTTTAGGTGAGATTGACACCGAATTAGAATGTTTGATGGGATTATGTGAAAAATATCATGATAGGACGTTAAGAGGTCATATTGAATTTGCTAAACAAATTGCACCATTAGGGTTTGTTACTGATAAAGAGTTTCATAGGTGTACATCAATAGAACTAAAAATATTTAAGCCTAATTCAGATTCTTTTAATTATGGGGAAATATATTTTATTAGAAAAAATAACGGTATTCAGTTAAAGCTTCTTGTACCACAAAAGATTAGGTCGTATGTGGAACGGATACTTGATTTATGATTGGAGATGACAGATTATATGCAAGTTAAACAATATAATAAAAAACTGTACTCATTTGAAAAAAGAACAGGTATGACTGGGATATTTTCTTTTAAGGAAAAAGAATTATTAGTTAAGTATGCAAAAGATGGTATTATAACGCCGTTTATAGACCGATTATATTGCCTTGGTGTACTTTCAAAAAACTTTGGCTTAAATGATATTATAAAAGTAGTAGAGGAAGATAAGGATTATTTACGTCTTGATGCCCTGCATATTGATATAACAAACACATGTCCATTAAACTGTCCACAATGTTATAAAGAGGATACTAATTCAATTCAGATGCCAATACAAGTTTTTAGGTCGTATATTGATGAAGCACAGAGGCTTAAGCTTTTTCAAATTGCAATTGGGGGTGGGGAACCATTAGTTCATTCTCAAATTGTAGACTTTGTGGAGTATGTTTCAAAGACAGAAATGTCCGTTACAATGACGACAAGTGGTTATGGATTAACACAGAAACTATTAGATAAACTTATTAAAGCAGGATTAAACCATATGCAGGTGTCTCTTAATTCAATTATTAAAATAGTAAATGAAAGGTCTAGAGATGGGTTTCATGATGCTATTCATGCAATTAAAATTCTAAGTAATACAGATTTATCTTTTGGTATTAATATAGTTATTCGTAAAGATAGCCTAAGTACTTTCCTAGAAACAGTTGAGTATGCTAAAAAAAAGGGTGCAAAAAATATAAATATTTTACGGTACAAACCATCGCCTACAGAAAATTATAGAGATTATGTGCTATCTAGTGAAGAGTTTTATCAATTAGCCAAATGGATAAAGCAAGTTAAAGGAATTAAGATCAAAGTGGATTCAGCCTATTCTAATCTGCTTATTTACCTTAATAATGGTCGTGTTAATAAAGAACGAGCGGGTTGTATGGCAGGTAAAAGTTTTATAGCAATTTCTTCCGATGGATCTTTTAAACCATGTAGTCATCTTAAAGTGAAAGAAAAAGCTAATTCGATTTATGAATATTATACAAAAAGCAAGTTTATACAGTCTCTAAAGAGTAAAACATATCACATAGACAGTTTGTGTAATACATGTAAATACAAAAAAGTATGTGGTGGATGTATGGCCATTTGTGAGTCACTTTATAAAGACCCAATGAGGGGAGAGATGGAGTGCCCTACGTATTAAGAGAAAGAATTATGTTTGAGTATTATGACGGTTAAGATATAGATATTTAATTATATAAGCACAATATGCAATTACTTGAATTATTCATTAGATAGTATAATAGGTATGAAAAAGGAGTTGATAAAATGAGTGATACTAAGAAAGTCTTTGTTTTAGGTATGGCTAGAAGTGGTTACGAGGCAGCAAAGTTACTGGCTAGCAAAGGCTATAATGTTATTGTCAATGATGCTAAGACTGAACAAAACGTAGAACAAGTGAAAGAGTTACAATCGTTAGGTATCAAAATTGTTTTAGGAAGTCACCCTGATGATTTATTTGATAATACTTTTGAGATGATAGTTAAAAATCCAGGTATTTCAAATAATCACAAGTATGTGGAAAAGGCTCGTGAATTTAATGTGCCTGTTATCAATGAAATGGAATTAGCTTTTCGCTATTTTCCCATAGGGGTCACAATTATTGGAGTTACAGGAAGTAACGGTAAAACAACTACTACATCAATAATTTATGACATTTTAAAAAAGGCATCAAAGAGTGTTTTTTTTATGGGTAATATCGGATATCCAGTATGTTCTTTTGTGTCTCAATTAAAAGATAAAGATATTGCTGTTATGGAAGTGTCAGATCATCAGCTATGTAACGTAATAGACTTTAAAACAAATATATCTGTTTTAACCAATTTATCTGAAGCCCACCTTGATTTTCATGGTTCATACGATATATACAAAAACATGAAAAAGAGGATTTTCAATCATCACACTAAAAGTGATATAGCAATTCTTAATTTAGATGATAAAGAATTGCTTAGCTTGACAGATAATATAGAATCTACTAAAAAATATTTTTCATCTAGTTCCTCAAATAAATTAAGCTGTTCTATAATCGATGGATATATTTGTTATAATAACGATAAAATAATAGCTTTGGATGAAGTGAAAATTAAAGGAAGGCATAACTATGAAAATGCTATGGCAGCTATTGCAGTTGTTAAAGAACTAGGTGTAGATAATAATGTTATCGTTAGTGTTTTAAAAACCTTTGGTGGGGTAGAACATCGAATAGAATATGTTAAAACCATAAACAATATTGATTTTTATAATGATTCTAAAGCAACTAATATAACGTCAACCCAAAAAGCTTTATCCTCATTTGCAAAACCAACAATATTATTGTTAGGCGGTTTAGACAGAGGACACAGCTTTGCTGAGTTGAAGGATTATTTAATAAATGTAAAACTAATTGTAGCATATGGTGAATCAAAATTTAGGATAAACGATTTCGCTATGGAGTATGGTATTCCTTGTAAAGTTGTTGATTCATTAGAAGATGCTACAGAGATAGCTTACAGTTCGTCTAGTGAAGGTTATGTTGTTCTTCTAAGTCCTGCATGTGCTTCTTGGGATCAATTTAAGGATTTTGAGGTTAGAGGAAATATGTATAAAGAGTATGTAAACAAATTATAGAAAAGTGGTATGAATTTGAGATAATGAATATATCTAAATTTTGTATTTTGTTTTAGATTAAGGGGATGAGTACATGAAAATGGTTATTTTCTCTATGGAGATAGTAGAGCAGCATGGTGAAGTTTACAAGATAAGAATAGAGCATAAAGATGAAGAAAATATACAAGGATATGTCCAATCCAATATAGGAATTAATAACAAAAAAACTTATGTTGAGTTTTCTCCTAGGAGTAAGGAACTTAGATTTTTAGAGGAAAATTCTTTAACAGATTATTTAAAGGAAAACGAGTATCAATTTAGAAAGTTACTCCATAATAAAAGACCTAGAAGCTACTATGTAGGATTTAAACTGATTTTTTCCTTTAGGGATAAAAAGGATGTAGCTGGTTTTAATGATAGGACTAAGATAGTGGTTTTAGATAAAAGAGGGTATGAGGTAGATAGCTATGTTATGGATAAGGGAGAAGATACGATTTATAAAATCTATACTGATGGTAGTTTTTTAGAGAAACAGAATAAAGGAGCCTTTGCTCTTATAATAGAGGATTTAGAAGGAAATTATAAAATTCATTCTGAGAAGGTTTTTGGAAGTGGTAGCAGTCAAACGGAGCTTATGGCAGCTATGAAGGGATTAGAGTTACTTAAAGAGGTTGAAAAGATTAGAATAGTTACTGATAGTCAATATGTTAGAAAAGGGCTAACGGAGTGGATTATGTGCTGGAAGATAAATGGATGGCTTACTGCTAATGGTGAAAAGGTTAAGGACGTAGATAACTGGGTTAAATTCGATAAGCTTACAGACGGAAAATACATTGAGTTTCAGTGGGTAAAAGGACATTCCGATCACTTTGAAAATACCCTTTGCGATCTTTATGCGAAGGATGCTACACAATAGATAGATGTACTATGTTTTCTAGGATTTATGAATTATAACTCTTTCTGATATTAATAATGTTAAAGAAAAATTTGCGAATTCAAGAATAGTTCATCTCTTTAATCATTAATAATAAAAATCGACAAGAAAATACTTTAAATATCAGAGTAGTAGTGTTATAATAGTCAAATATTAATATAATTTAAACTCGTATATACTTGGTAATTGGTCCAAGCGTTTCTACCCGCTACCGTAAAATAGCGGACTACGAGGAGTTGTTAGTATCATAGATACTAAAAATTTACTTTATAGAGTATTGGAGAGTATTAACCAGACTTTATGGTATATTTTTTACAGCAACACCTCGAACTTTTTTGAGGTGTTGCTGTTTTTTATTCTTTATTAATAAAGAAATTATGACAGAAGGAGATTAAGGACATGAAAAAAGAAGAAATGTGCCAAAGCGAAATTAACTTAACTTATGAAGTAGAAGATAATCCATCATTGTTTAAAAAGATATTGTTTGGATTTCAGCATATTTTTGCTGCTTTTGGAGGAATAGTAGTTGTACCACTTGTATTATCAAGTGCTTTGGGGTTTGATGGAAAAACTACTACTGCAGTTATAAGTGCATCAATATTGGCAGCGGGTTTAGCCACTATAGTACAAGCTAGAGGTGTTGGACCTGTGGGTTCTAAGACAGCATGTATAATGGGGACAGACTTTACTTTTGTATCCCCAGCTATATCAGTAGGTTCCGTTTTAGGATTACCAGGAATAATCGGGGCCACAATTTTAGGGGCAATTTTTGAAATTGTTTTGAGTTATTTTATAAGACCCTTAATGAAAGTGTTTCCACCAATAGTTACCGGAACAGTTGTATGTTTAATAGGACTTACCTTATTACCAGTTTCTATAGATTGGGCAGCAGGTGGTTATGGTGCAGCTGATTATGGAAGTATGAAGAATATTTCAATTACAATGTTAGTTTTAATTTTAACCTTAGTATTAAATAACTATGGAAAAGGTATGGTAAGTAGTGCTTCAATATTAATTGGAATGATAGTAGGATATATAGTATGTATACCTTTGGGATTAGTTGATTTTACGGCGGTACAAGAAGCAAGTTGGCTATCTGTTCCAAACATATTTGAATATGGTGTAGTATTTGATTTTAAGGCTCTTTTAGCTTTTATTCCAGCATACTTTGTAACAACGATTGAAACAGTTGGATGTTTGAAGGCGGTAGGAGAAGCTTCTCATACTAACATGGATGATAAAAGGATAGGATCAGGTGTACTTGCAGACGGAGTTGGTAGTATAATAGGAGGAGCAGTTGGTGCATTTCCAAATACTTCATTTAGTCAAAATGTAGGTGTTATCTCATTAACAAAGGTTGCAAGTCGTCATGTAGCTGTAATGGCAGGTATATTAATGGTTACATTAGGTTTTTTGCCTAAGCTTGCAGCTTTAATAAGTGGAATTCCTCAACCAGTATTAGGGGGAGTAGGTATAGTAATGTTTGGAACCGTAGCAGCAGCAGGTATCAAAACATTAAGTAGAGTAAAATTAACAGAAAGAAATCTTTTGATAATTGCTACATCTATAGGATTAGGATTAGGTGTAACATTTAGACCAGATGTAATTGCACAACTACCGGAAGGACTAAAAATGATATTTGCATCAGGAATATCAACGGGAACAATAACAGCTTTAGTTTTAAACTTAGTATTAAAAGAAAAGAACATAAAAACAGAAGAAAATATTAAGGAATTAGGAGAGGCTATATAATGGAAAGTTTAAAAGAACGTATATTAAAAGAAGGAAAAGCTTTAAATGAAACTGTATTAAAGGTTGATTCATTTTTAAATCATGGTGTTGACCCTAAATTAATGTATGATATGGGTGAATATTTTAAAAAATATTTCGAAAAACATGGAATTACAAAAATATTCACTATAGAAAGTTCGGGAATTGCTCCGGCGGTAATGACTGCAATGCAAATGGATTTAAACATGGTTACATTAAAAAAGCAAAAATCTAAAATCTTAAATGGTGGAGTTTACCAAACAACAGTACATTCATTTACTAAGGGGTTAGATTATGAACTTACCTTATCTAAGGATTACATTTCAAAGGATGATAAAATTCTTATTATTGATGATTTTCTAGCAAATGGTGAAGCTGCCTTAGGAGCTATAAGACTAGTGGAAGAAGCAGGAGCTACTGTTGGAGGGATTGGAATTGTAATAGAAAAGTCATTTCAACCAGGTAGAAAAATGTTAGATGAAAAGGGATATGATGTATATTCATTAGCAAGAATAAACAAACTTCAAAAGGATATAATTGAATTTATTTAAGGCAATTTACACAGGGAATACGTTATTCAAAATTTAACATAAAGTAGAGAAAGACTATGAAGAAAGCTATGGCTCAAAAACTTCATAGTCTTTTTGTGTTTTATGAATTGTATATCGTAAAATTAAAGTACAATCTTAAATATTAATTAAGATATAAATATCTTTTTGCTTTAATGGTAAATATAACAAGCAAAAATTAAAATTCTTAGTTTAATTAATTATTTCCCCAAATATTATTAAATTTGACATCAAACTGTAACATAAAAAATGTATCATATAATTTATAACAATAATAGTTCATATTAACTAAGTATGAAATTAATATTAACCTTGATAGTATGCAAATTATTAATTCTAGTTCAATAACAGGAGGCTGGGTATCAAAATGAAACTAAAATATAAACTAATAGCACTTTTCATATCTTTTGCCATAATTCCAACTATTACAGTAGGGACTTTGGTTTATGTACAATCGTCAAAGCTTACATTAAACAGTAGCTATGAAAACCTAGAAAATCAGCAAAAAGCAGCGGAAATATCAATAGTCCAGGCAATTGAATTTATACAGAAGGAGGGATATCAGGTTGCGCATGAAGGAATAATAAATAAACTATTTGAAGTTTATGATCCTGTTATTAATACACCTAATGGAAAGGTAAATCAAGTTAATAATACAGAAAAGAAGTTAAATGATAAAGTTTTACTTAATAATAATTTACCATCAGTGCAACAAGGGAATTATCAAAACTTCACAGAAATGTTTAAGTATAAATTAGAATCAATGTTCCATGAGAGTAAATATCATGAAGAAATTATGATCTTAGATAAGAATGGTAAAGTAATAATGACTGCTAATGGCCAAGGAGATAATGAGGAATTTGGAAATGCAGATTATTTTATTAACATTAAAGAAAATAAAGTTACATATAAATCTAATGCTCAAAAGTATTCTTTTAGCGGGAATCCAGTAATATACATAGCAGAACCTATAATGTCAAAAGAAAATCAATTTTTAGGAGCATATGTACAAGTTATAAACCTTGAGAAGCTTTCTCAAGAATATATAGAAAATATTAAAATTGGTAGTGAAGGCTATGTTTATATAGCAGAAAAGGATGGAACTATAATAGCTAGTCCTAACAAAAAACAGATACTACAAAAGGATAATATGGTGCAAATTAATGAGAGTAACATTTCATTTACTGATAAACTAGGTACTTCAAGCTATACTTATGAAAATATTAAGTATGAATCAGTTTATACATATAATGAAAATTTAGGATGGGTAATTACAGCCAGTATACCTACTAGTGAAACAAAGGCAGTAGGTAATTTAATAACAAAGATATTAGCTTTAAGTACTATATTAATTGCTGTAGCAGCATGTATTACTTCAGTGATTATTGCAAGAAGAATATCAACACCTTTAGAAAAGATATCAACAAAAATGGAAAAGGTTGCAGAGGGTGATTTTACTATTAAAATTGAAGAGGGAAGTAATGATGAAATAGGTATTATGTCAAAAGGTATAAATAGTACATTAAATAAAATAAAAGAATCCATAGGTAAAGTTAAAAACACATCTAAAAGTGTTGCAAATTCATCAGATACATTAAAATGTACATCAGATCAAATGGTGCAGACTTCTGAAGAGGTTGCAAATTCAATACAGGAAGTTGCAAAAGGAGCATATTCTCAAGCAGAAGAACTTATGGAAATTGTCAATCTTATATCTAACTTTGATGAAGAAATAAAAAAGGTAGAACACCAAATAATTAATGTAACTGAAAATTCAAAGGATACAGAAGATAAAGCACAAAATGGAACACATAAGATAAATGAATTAATTGTCTCTATCAACAATATTAAAGAAAAATTTGATATTACTATGGTTAAAATTAATGATTTATCTTTAGCGATATCTCAAATTGAAAAGATTACAGATACTATAAATGACATTTCTGAACAAACCAATATGTTAGCTTTAAATGCCGCTATAGAAGCCGCAAGAGCAGGAGAAAATGGGAAAGGTTTCTCTGTTGTTGCTGAAGAAGTAAGAAAGCTTGCTGAGGAGTCAAAAAAATCTTCTGAGAGAATAATGTCTTTAATAAAAGCTATTATAGAAGATACAAAAAAAGTGAATGAAAATACTAATAGTGTAAATGAACTAATGGAAGAGCAGCAAAGTGTAGCAGAGATAAGTATGACAGCATTTAAAGATATATTATCTTCTGTAAATAAAATTCCACAGAGTATGAAAGAAACAAGTTCTTCAGTTAATCAAGTAGTGGAAATAAAAGATGTTATATTAAATAAAGTTGAAAACGTAACATCTGTAGCGCAAGAAGTATCAGCTTCAGCAGAGCAAATATCAGCATCTTCAGAAGAAATGTTGGCATCTACTGAGGAAGTGTTGAGAATGGCTGAAAATGTACAAGGAGATTCTATGGATTTACAAGAGAAGATGAATATATTTAAGATTGACGAAGCAGTTGAAAATTAACTAATAGAATAAAAATAAGGAACTTCCTACATTAAGTTGTGGGGAGTTTTTTCATTTTCTACTGGTGACTATCACTTTGGTTAGGACGGGATTTGTTGGACTCGCTTGCCTTATATTCATATTCATGTAGTAGTATTAAAAACTCAGTTTATCCTAATAATAATCATAAGTTGTTTATTTTATCCTTGGAGGTAAAGAATGTCTAATGAAGTTATTTCAGATAAACAAGGTATTAGTTTAGTAACATTGTTCATACTGGGAAGTACTCTTGTAATAGGGATAGGAACAGAAGCGGGAAGAGATTCTTATTTTGCTGTTATTTTAGGATTAGTTTTTTCTTTGCCGATGATTATTATTTATGCAAGGATTCTTTCCCTTTATAGAGGAAATGATTTATTTGATATACTTGAAATAGTTTTTGGTAAGTTATTTGGAAAAATAATGTCTATACTGTATATATGGTTTCCTTTTCACCTAGGCTCATTGATTATAAGAGATTTTGGTGAATTTATTACTACTGTTTCAGCAATTGAAACTCCAATGGTTGTATTTATGTCAGCTATGATATTTTTGTGTGTTTGGGCTGTGAAAAAAGGATGCAAATTGTTAGGTAGATGGGCAGAACTGGGTGTAATAGCAATTATATTTTTCGTTTTTTTTACAATAATATTATCCATACCAAATATGCAGCTGAACAACATTAAGCCTGTTTTTTATAAAGGAATGAAACCAGTTCTTGGAGGAGCTTTTTCTGTTTTTTCTTTTCCTTTTGCTGAAACAGTTATATTTTGTCTTGTTTTCTCAAATTTAAAAACGAATAAATCTCCATATAAAATCTATAAAATGGGATTATTAATAGGCGGTTTTGTGCTATTCTCCTTAATCTTTAGTGAAATTTTAATTTTGGGTGAATTTGGGTATGTTGCACATTATTTTCCAGCACACATAATGGCTAGTAGGATAAGTATAGGAGATGCAATTCAGAGGATGGAAATACTAGTTGCTATCACTTTTCTAGGAAGTGGATTCATAAAAATATGTGTATGTCTTTTTGGAACTTGTAAAGGTGTTGTTAAAATGTTTAATTTTGATGATTATAGTTTTATTGTAACTCCAGTGGCAATAATGATGCTTTGCTATGCTTTTATAGTACATGATAGCATAATGGAAATAGGAGAGTGGGCTTTTAAAATTTGGAGATATTATGCACTTGTTTTTGAAATAATTTTCCCAGTTATAATATGGATTGGTGTTGAAATAAAGAAAAAAAGAAGTTTAACTAATAAGTAGAGGTACACTAAGAAGCAAATATTAGTATACCTCTATTTTTGTATTATAGATTCAACAATAAATTTAAATCCATCTGTTGGATTAGGAATTTTTACTCCCATACTAAGCAATAAACTTATTACAAAGGCAATTGAAAAAAATATGGAGTATAGAACTAGTTTTCTTTTCTCCTTATTTTTATATAAAGGTGTAATTTCAATTACACCAATTATTAAATAAATAAATAAAATCATAACAATTATAAACATACACTCATATCCTTTTGATTATTCTGCTATTTTATGTGGTTTAGACAGTAAAGAACTTTTGGTAATCTTAACGTGTGAATTTACTTCAACATCTAAATTTGGAAAATTTTTATCCCAGTCCTTGCCTATTTTTTCCCATTCATAAGGCATATCTTTTTTTATGCTATTACCAAAACCAAAGATATCGCTATTATAATTTGTTTGAACTTTGCTTATTAAATCCTTAATATTTTCTTCAATTTTTTTTTCGGTATGTCTTTCTAGTTTCTTTCTTGCATTTTCTTTAATTACATCTATTGTTCCATCAATTTCCACTATAGAAAATTCTGTTTTAATATCAATTTTTATAGTTATATTGTTATCTTTTTTTATTGGAGTTATCTTAGTTTTGCTTTTTAAAATTTCTAAGCATATATTGAAGGTTTCATCATCAACTTCTTGTTCAACAACAAACGCTTGATTTGTAATATCATTATCGATAAATAAATAATACATAGCTTCATGATTATTAAGGGTACCTATTAATTTATCTTTTTTGAATACTGCAAGACCAGAAATTCTGGTGATAGACGACTTATCAGTGTTATCGTTATAAACTAAGGGAATTATTGATTCATAACCTTCTTGATACATTTTTTGAGTTAAATCCCAGAAGAATACTCTTTTGTAGGTTCCTACTTTACCTTGATAATTTAAACTTTCTTCAAGCTTAGTACTTATTATTTCTTTGCTATCGTTTTTCTTTAAAAAAATATCTTCAGCAGTACTTTCATCAGACACCAGTATTTTCATATCTGGTCTGAATTCAGCATCTCTCATAGTATAATCAATTAATGGAATAATACCATGTTCAGCCATATCTTTTCCTATAATAATTACTTTTGTATGTGGCCAATAAGCTGGTTTACCATTTTTCTCAACAATATTTCTTATGGCTTTAAATAATGTCTTTCCTTTATGTTGAAGCAATTTCGCAGTTTTTTCACCTTTTTCTCCTATTGATGAGGAGAAGAGTTCAAATGTAATAATATACTCATTTTTAAAATTATCCCAATCTATACCTGCTCCCATAACAATATCAACATCATTTACTTCTTTATAACTCCAACAGGAGGTTAATAAAAAACTTATTAGTATAAAAATTGTTATTAAACTTGTTGCTTTTATTTTATTCATATTTAACATTTTCATTATTCCTTAGTTTTTATTCTTTTACTAATGTCATAATTCTTTGTAGAGCGAAATGGATTTTTTGCTACTATCTTTGTTCTGTATTTCATATACCACCAGGGTACTCTAATTCCAATATCTTGAATATTCTCTTTTGTAAATGAATCTAAATATAACATATAATATACTCCAAAAGACTTCATGGACAATAAATGAATAAAAAGACCAATGAGACCAAAGATATAGCCGTATAACCCTAAAAATGAGGATAGAAATAAAAAGATTACTCTGACAATTATCAATCCTCCAAGCATTTTAGGTAGTAAAAAGCTCGATATTCCTGTTATTGCTGTTACTATTACCATAGGAGCGCTAATAAGACTTGCAGCTACTGCTGCTTCACCTAATACCAATGCTCCTACAATACTTACTGCCTGACCTATATGTTTGGGTAATCTAATACCTGCTTCTCTTAGTATTTCGAAAGTTAATAGCATTAATAAGGCTTCTAAAAAAGTAGGAAAAGGGACCCCTTCTCTTGAGTTATAAATACTTAATAAAAGTGGAGTTGGAATTAATTCTTGGTGATATGTGGTTAGAGCTACATATATGGCAGGAACACTTGTAGCTAGAAAAAAACCTATAATTCTAATTAATCTATTAAATGAAGCATATATAAAATTATTATAATAATCTTCATTTATCTGAAAATATTCAACAAATAAAAAAGGAAGAGTCAAAACGATTGGGGTTCCATCACATATTATTACTATTCTACCTTCTAAAAGTTTACCAGCAGCAGTATCAGGTCTTTCAGTTGATCCAATAGTTTTAAAAGGTGAAAAGGGTTCATCACTTACAAATTCTTCAATATACCCAGAGTCCAATACACCATCAATATCTATTTCATCCAATCTTTTTTCAAGTTCATTTATTATATTATCTTGAGCAATTCCTTCTACATAGCATATACAAACGCTAGTTTTAGTTGTATATCCTATTTCTCTAAACTTTACCTTTAACTCATGTGATTTGATTCGTCTTCTTATGAGAGATATATTTGTTATTATGGATTCAGTAAATGCTTCTCTAGGTCCTCTAACTACTGCTTCAGATTTTGGCTCAAATATTGATTTTTTTTCCCAGCCTTTTGTGTTCAAAATCAAAGCTTCACTGTATCCTTCAACCAAAAGTAGTGAATCACCGTATACTAATTTGGTTATTATTTCATCAATATCAGATAGTTTTATAAGTTCATCTACAAGCAACACTTTTTTCATTAAAATATCAATAGTATTGGTATTTTCTAACTTTGATTTAATATCATAATTAATTAAAGGCAATATAACATTTTCATTAATAACATCTCTACTAACCATGCCATTAATGAAAATTAGACAATAATTTATTGTGGATGTTTTATTTTCAAAATATCTATATATAACAGTGTTGTCATTTTTGAATATATATTTAAATAAGTCAATGTTATCTTTCAAACAAGGAGTTAACTTGAATTTTTCATTTAAAGAGTTTTTATTTGGAGTTACTTCAGACATATTAAACCTCCTTTGTTATTAGACTTATTTTCCCACATAGTTCAAGAATATATGTATACGACAAATTAAATATATAGTGTCAATAACTTAGTAAAAAAGTAAATTAAGGGTTTATGGTGTCGCTAAAAAAATACAAATACTGAAATGTATGGAATGCTATCCAAAAGCAAGATAAATTAGGGATGGATGCTGTAACAAAATTAGTAAAAGAAACAAAACCCGATTTAATTATTCTAACAGGAGATAGTATCTTTCCTTTCATATTAAAAGCAGGCACAAGAAACAATATCAAACAGGCTAAAAAACTAGTTGAATTTATGGATTGCTTTAAGATTCCTTATGCCTTTTTATTTGGTAATCATGATATTGAAATGGGATCCAAAGGTGATAAAAATCAAATTTCAGAGATAATTTCAGATGGTCAATATAGTATTTTTGCTAAAGGTGATAAAAACCTCACCGGTCTAGGTAATTACATAATAAAGTTACATGATTGCAAAGAGCAATTACTAATGGCACTTGTTATGTTAGATTCAAATATGTACAGGGATGGATGGTTCTACAGTGGATTTGATTGCATTCGTGAAGAACAAACAGCATGGTGTACGGAAGAAATATCCAAGCTCAAAAAACAAAATCATGATTTAAAAAGCTCTAGCTTTTTTTCATATGCCCTTACCAGAATTCAAGCAAGCTTATGAGAAAATGAAACTTGGAGATAAAAGTGTTGAATATAATTTTGGGAGTATTGGAGAAAGTAATGATTATTTTGGAATATCAAAATATAAACCTGACTTCTTTGAAAAGGCAGTAGAAAGTGGGATAATTAAAGGGATTTTCTGTGGTCATGATCATTTAAATACTTTTTCACTAACTTATAAGGACATCATGATGACATATGGTATGTCAATTGACTTTTTAGGATATTCAGGTATTGGTAAAAAATATACCCAAAGAGGTGGAACTTTAATAACTATAAATAATGATGGTTTATTTAAGGTAGATCCAGTTCCACTTACAACAGTTGTTTCAAACTTTGTTAGAGGTCAAAATAAATAAGTTTAACGACTTTAATTTAAATTAGAGTCGTCAGGCTGTTGAAAAAGCCCAATTTCATCGTCACTAAGAATCGCTGTGCTGCGCGAGTACTACTTGTACACCCTGCTGCTCGCTCTTCTTGTTCCTTGACCTTGGGCTTTTTCGACGCCTAAAATTCTTAAGACAGAAAACAGAGTGAAAAACAATATAATTGTAACTTTATTAACAAACTCACTTAAGAAGCGTATTTTTAAGTCTTATGTATTTGTTTTGTAACATTGGAGTACTATATCTATCTTTAGGATTAACATCTTCAACAGCGCTAATGTACTTGTTAATAATTGAATCAAAATTTGATGATTCTACTAATTTAAAATATGAGAATTGTCTAAACTTTATTAACCGTACTTTTTTCTTGAAGTATGAAGATTTATCCATCCAGACAAATTGCTTACTAATATTCTTCTGATTAAATCCAGTAGCATATGCACCAGGTTCAATTAAGACAATAGGTATATTCACTTTTTTTAATATTTTAAGTTCTTTGTTCAAACATGAGGCTATGCACTCTAAGGCAAACTTTGTAGAACTATAAGGTGATAAAAAAGGAACTGGAGATATACCAGATAAAGAGGAGATGAATATAATTCTTCCGGATTTTTTTAAAATCATATTCTGAAGAGCAAGTTGAGTAAGTTCTAATGTTGAAAATACATTTGTTTCAAAGGTTTCTCTAAATTTATCTATAGGAAGTTCACAAACAGACCCGGAATCCCCAATAGCCGCATTGTTAATCAAAACATCTATATGTAAGTCTTTTATTAAGAGTCTATCTTCAGTATGTAATATATCTAATTTAAAACTATGCAAAGGTAGACTCCACACTTTATTAAGTCTATTTATATTTTCAGCTTGTTCATAAGTGTGGGTTGTTGCATACACAAAATGTCCTCTTTTAGCTAGAGCAAAAGCAGCTGCATAACCGAGTCCAGAACCACAGCCTGTAATTAAGAAAGTTTTCAAAACAATCACCTCTATGTATAAATTTTGCATAAAAAATAAATTTAAACCGAAATTTCAATTGAAGAATATATTTTTTCTCGAAGTAAACTTTGTAACTCATTAAAATCTAATTTATCTTTTTTAAGCGTGCAGGATCTGGGTTTCCACGAGGAGTTTTAATAGGCTATATTATTATAATAGTTATTTCATTGATATGGGGAAATGATTACTATTCTCCATGTGTCCCAGGTTTTATTGAACAAGTTGGCAGTGAAATAGCAACTATTTGAGTTGAACGGTTAATTATGGTAATATGTTAATATTTAGTTTATTAGCTAAATAAAAGCTAATTTATGTATAAAGAGAATAATTCAATGAGAATATTAATAATAGGATGCCTAGAGCAGGAAAGTCTGTTTTGACTAAAGGATTAATGAATTTTTAGGGTATCCAGTCATGCATTTAGAAGGTATGGATAATTTGATAATATCCATAGAAAGAGAGGTAAAGAAATGATTTTATGAGGTTGAGTTTGATGGAATTAGAATTTATATTTTTATATAAACGATTATTAGTTTAACATTACTTTAACAAAAGTAATTTACAATATAGAATAAAAAGTTTTTATGCGTTCAACAAACTACTTATAGAATAACCAAGGAGTTGATATCATGATAAACATACTTGTTGTTGAAGACGATTTGAAACTTAACCAGATCGTCTGCACATATTTGAACAATAACGGCTACTGTGCAACGGGCTGTGAAAATCCCACAGTGGCCTATGACCTAATGTTCACTTCGGTCTATGATTTGATTATATCGGACATTATGATGCCGGAAATTGACGGGTTTGAATTTGCGAAGACTGTTAGGGAACTGAATAAGAGGATTCCCATTCTATTTATCACCGCCCGTGATGATATTTCTTCTAAGCAAAAGGGTTTTCGAATTGGCATCGATGACTATATGGTCAAGCCATTAGACATGGACGAAATGGTTCTGCGCGTGGGCGCATTGCTGCGTCGGGCGAATATTGCCAACGAAAAGAAGTTGACCATTGGCAGACTTCTCATGAATGCTGACGAAATGACTGCTTATGTAGGCGACGAGGAAGTCCCCCTGACTGTGAGAGAATTCAACATCCTTTACAAGCTGCTGTCATATTCCAAGCACACTTTCACTCGAAGCCAATTGATTAACGAGTTTTGGGGATTGGAGAGTGAATCGGGGCTTCGAACAGTGGATGTTTATATTACAAAGCTAAGGGACAAATTCTCTGCCTGCAAGGATTTTGAAATCGTTACTGTCCACGGACTAGGTTATAAGGCGGTGGTAAAATGACGCCCACAAAAGATAAACGAATCAATGCCAGTTTTTTATCTTTCAAAGAATATGTGATATTCTTTGTGATTCTACTGGTCGTGTGCTGCAGCTACAACAGTGTTTATTTTTTATATCGGGAAGCCGGCGAGGCGAACAATAATCTTATTGTTGCGGCAGCCATGTTTGGTAATCTGATTTTCACCTGTTTCGCGGTATGCATCATATTCGCCTTCTTTCGGAAATACTATTTCGGCAGACCTATGAAGCACATTGGGGATGCGGCCCGAAGAATCGCAGAGGGTGATTTCTACGTGAGGATCGAACCTTTGCGTAAGGACGGGAAAAAAGACGAGATTGAAGTCATGATTGAGGACTTCAACAAGATGGCAGATGAACTGTCCAGCATTGAAACCATGAAAGGTGACTTTATTGCAAATGTATCTCATGAAATAAAATCTCCACTTTCCGTAATTCAAAGCTATGCCATGGCGTTGCAAAACGATAATCTGCCCACAGATGTGCGCCGAGAATACTCTGAGACCATAGTAACAGCTTCTCGAAAACTATCTGATTTGGTATCAAACATTCTTAAACTGAACAAGCTTGAGAATCAAGAAATATTTCCAGCTTCGGACCCCTATGAACTTGGAGAACAACTGCGTTACTGTTCACTTTCATTTGAAGAATTATGGGAAAAGAAAAACATAGATTTTCGTGCAGATATTGATGATGTATCCGTGTGTTATGATGAAAACCTGTTGGAGCTTGTTTGGAACAATCTGATTTCAAATGCAATCAAATTTACTGATGAAGGCGGAACCATTGAAGTTTCCCTGAAGGCTGGTGTCAGCTATGCTATCGTAACTGTTAAGGACACAGGCTGCGGTATGAACGAGAAAAACGGTGCTCATATCTTCGATAAGTTTTATCAGGGTGATACATCCCATTCCAGGGAAGGGAATGGACTTGGCCTTGCGCTGGTTAAAAAAGTTATTGATGTAGTAAGCGGCGATATATCCGTAGAAAGCCGCTTGGGTAAAGGAACCCAATTTACAGTTCGTCTGAAAATTTAATGAATCAATAGACCTTTACCTCCTTTGGCTTTGATGCTGAAGGAGGTTTTTTACACAATTTTCGCTTTAACATTTCTTTAACAAAAGTTTAGTATCTCACAAACATTCCATTTGTAAAATATATACATCAGATGGGACAAACCCATATGATCTAAACAATATCTAAGAATGGAGGATTCCTGAAATGCTTAAAGTTATCATTATTGCTGCTGTTTGTGTGGTCGGCGGTTCTTTCCTTGCTGTGAAAAACAAGAAGAACAAATAAATGCAGTTTTCGTCAAAGCATCCAGAACATGAGAAAAATCTCCTTTGAAGTAAAGTCAAAGGAGATTTTTCTCAGTACACTATACTGAAAGGAGTTGGTCGCTTTAACATATCTTTAACATTAGTTTAAAACCGCAAAAACACCACAATTGGATAATAAGTATGTTCAATAAAACAATGGACACATTCTAGAAAGGAGGTACTGCAAATGAAAGTCTTTAAATGGGTTGGTTTAGGTTTTGGTGGATTGGCTGTGATCGGTTTTGTTTTGGGTAAGGAGTTTCACACCAAATACAAATGGCAATAATAAAATCAAAGTGGCTTTGGAGCGTTCTTTTGGCTCTGTGGGATATCCTAATCATCTGCATTATCGGATTGAACAGTTTTATTCTGTTGTACCTACGAAATCAAGAACATTCGGATATGTACCGTGTCATCTATGCTTTTTTGAACGCGTATATCGTGGTTTTCGTAACAGAGATTATTGTTCTTCTGTTCTTTCGCAGGAACGTGGATTTAAGGAACGTTCTATATTTTACCCGAAAAATATTTCGCCTGATTTACACGGCCGTGTATCTGACCATCATCATGATTACCCTTATTCATATTGAAGATTATGCTACACCTGACCAAATGCAAAACGTGATGATTTACAACAGTGTTATGTTTGTAGGTATTTCAATAAATGGCACAAGCTGTATTTGGGGCAAGAAGCTTAAAAACTGGGTCTTGAAAAAAAGGCTTAATCAAAACTGTTCTTCCTGTTTTATAAACCGTTTGTGTGCTCGATTTGTGGATGATAATTTAGCGGAATAAATTAACGGGAGGCATTTCTGGAAAGATACAGTGCAATGAGGACCTATCTATCTTTAAAAAAACTAAAACGAAAGGATGTTTGCTATGGAAGAAACGAAAAACATAGAAGTTGATAAAACTTCTTATAGCTATGCGTACCATGCCGAAACAGAAGCGCCTGAAGCTACAATGAATCAGAAAAAAAACGAAGAAAGTGATTTTGCCAAAAAGATATACAGGGCACTACTGTGCTGTTCTTTGATTTTGCCAATCATTTTTACAGCGGGAATCGTAGGCGTAGGCTTTATATCCTTAGGTGGAGCAACAATATTTTGTGGGGCCTCAGCAATTCTCTTTGTAGGAGCCTCTATATATGCTTTTGCAAGCAGTATCGGATATTTTGCCACCGAAGCATTTACAGGGGTCGGATTGATTGGAAGCAGTATGCTGGCACTGGCCATCTCGCTGTTGTGTTTGATTGCAACAATCTTTATTGTACGTTGTGCTTTTCCCGGTTTTAACTATCAATTGAGAGCAATCTACGAATGGATTGTTGATAAGAAAGAAGGTGCGAAATGAAAAAGTTTTTTAAGATAGCTGCAATTGCAGCAGCGGTTTTGGCAATTGTAGGTTTGATTTTTATCGGAGTTTCGTTCTTCACAGGCGAATTCGATAGCGTTATCGAAATGATACGCTTTAATTTTGGTAGATTACTATTATAAAAGCGAATAGTCTAGACCCAACTCAATATTAAATAATTCTTTTTAACTTAAATGGATAAATCTAATACTTAATTGAAGGAGAACTATATATGAATGAAAACAAATTGTATTTGATGGAAAAAGAAAAGCCTATGAAGGCATTGTTAATATTATCATTGCCCGCTGTTATAGCAATGTTAGTCAATACAGTGTACAATTTAACAGATACATTTTTTATTGGACAACTAAATGATAGCTCACAAGTTGCCGCAATAGCAGTAACATTTCCAATATTTACGTTGTTGTCAGCAGTTGGTATTATTTTTAGTACAGGGGGAGCATCACTCTTATCAAGGGTTTTGGGAAGTAAAAACTATAAAAAAGCTAGTAAAGTTGCAGTTATAACTTTTGTATCATGTTTTACTGTTTCAATAGTTATAAGTATTATTGTATATATTTTTTTAGAACCTATCCTTATGATGTGTGGTACAAGTGAACAAACTATAGGTTATGCTTTGAAATATAGTCAAATAATTGTAGGATTTAATATATTCACCTTGGTAAATGCTTGTTTTAGTGGACTACTTAGGGCAGAAGGTTCTACTAAAGAATCAATGAACGGTTTAATGATAGGAACTATTGCTAATATCATTATGGATCCTATTTTTATAATATTACTTAACTGGGGAGTTGTGGGAGCAGCTATTGCAACCGTAATCGGAAAAATATTATCATGTATATATTATTTATCCTACTATTTAAGAAAGAAAAGTATTGTAGATATTAATCTTAAGGATTTTTCATTTGATTCCAAAATATATAAGGAAATTTTTAAAATTGGAATTCCAGCTTCGTTAAGTCAGTTTATGATGAGTTTGTTTATGGCATTTTTAAATGCTGTAGCTGTGAGATTTGGGGATTCAGTAGTTGCAGCAGAAGGTATTGTTATGAAAATAATTTCAGTTGTATTTATGATTTTAATTGGAGTATCGGCTGGTTATCAGCCACTAGCTGGATATAATTACGGGGCTGAAAATTATAATAGATTTAGAATAATAATAAAGAAAGCTATTATGCTATGTTCAATAATTTCATGTATATCAGCAGTGATATTTTTGCTATATTCTAATTCAATAATTAGGATATTTATAAAAGATGTAGATACTGTTTATTATGGTTCTAGCATACTAAGATATATGAGCTTAAGTTTACCTATTATAGGTGCTCAAATAATTATGTCTATTACATTTCAGGCAGCGGGGAAAGGTTTGCCTACGTTAATTCTATCTTTAACAAGACAAGGAATATTTGCAATTCCATTATTTATATTAATGCCTAAGTTATTCGGTTTTACAGGATTTTTATTAGCACAACCCATTTCGGATATATTATCATTTGCACTTACAACAATCTTTTTTATGGTGTTTCTAAAGAATATAAAAAAAGATAAATTAGAACCAATAGAATCTATAGAAGAAATATCTAAAATAATAATAGAAGAAGCATAGATGAAAAGATTTTTGAGAGTGTGGTTAATAAAATTATATTAGGTGGAACTGATAAAGAAGGCAAAACAGATCATTATATGTTAACTTTCATATTTAATTTAGGTATGAGTCATTCACTAAAAGGTAAAGATGTGATGGTATTTAATACAGTAAATGTGACAAATTATTAATCGCATACGTTTAATATTTTCAAAGATAGATATGAAGAATTATGACCATTTGATTTTGAGAAAAATATCAAAAATATAAAGAATAATAGGGAAATTGAGGTAATTGTGTTAAAATATAAAATAAGTATAAATAACACTCATATATAGAATTTTCAAAATCAAATGGGGGGATATAAATGAGAATACAAAGTGAAGCTAAGTTTACTGTGTTTGAAGCAACTAGTATGATTGTTGGACATAGTATTGGTACGGGAATCATCGCTGTACCTTATTTAGCAACTAAAAACAGTCTTAAAGACGTTGTTTGGATGGTAATATTGGCATATTTTATTAATGTTGTTTTACATTTACTTATTGCTGAGTTGTCGTATAATAACGGGGGTGTTCAGCTTGTTAAAAGTTTTGAAGGTGAATTATTCAATGGTAAAGGTAAAAAAATCTTTAGTTGGACTATGTTTACGGTTTATGGATTAGCAATTATTGTTGGTGTCAGTGGTAATATCAATGGTGGAGCCCAAATTATTGAGAACTGGTTGCATGTACCTTTTTCTGTGGCTCAGCTAATATATTATCTTTTAGCTGGTATTGTAGTTTTTATGGGAATGAAGGCTGTAGGAATTGCCCAAAAGTATACAGTAACTGTTTTGATGTTAATCGTCGTAGTGATGAGCGTGGGAACTTTCATACGTCCACTAAATGAATTGCAAGCATCTGAAATGCATATCAATAATCTTTTAGGGTTATATAGCATGATTGTTTTCGCAACTTCTGCGAACCAAGCTGTTATCCAGTCGGTAAAAGGATTGAATGGTGATGTAAAGAAAATTAGGACTTCAATTTTCTTAGGTTTTGCCATATCAGCATTTTTTGTTTTAATTGTAACAACAACTGTTTTGTTAGGGGTTAAAGGTCCATTAGATAAAGAACTTGCTTATCTTCAATTAGGTGAGAGTATTGGTCCATGGGCAGCCATTCTTGCGGGTGTGTTTTCATTATTCGCGCTTCTAACAACATTTTGGTCAAATACATTAAGTCTTCGTGATGTCGTCCATGAACAAATTGGAATAAATAATAAGGTTTGTTGGTTATTAGCTACAATACCTTCGTTATTATTCGCGATATTTGGTGTGAATAGTTTTATTATTTTGACAAGAATAATGTCTGGAGTAGTAGTACTTGTTGCTATTATGCTAATATTTACATATAATAAATCAAGGAAAAAAGCTGGAGCTAGCCCTATATGTGGGAAAATCGGAACATTGCCCTTTCAAGTTGCAATGGTAATATCTACTATGATTTGTGCAGTTGGAGCCATGTTACCATTAACGTAATAAATTGGAGGAATTAGCTTATGTATAATAATCCTATGTTTTACAAAGATAAAGATAATCATTTTGTGTTAAAAATAGGTGAAAAACCTTATAAAATATTACAATTAACTGATTTGCATTTTGGATATGGAATGCTATCCAAAAAGCAAGATAAATTAGGGATGGATGCTGTAACAAAATTAGTAAAAGAAACAAAACCCGATTTAATTATTCTAACAGGAGATAGTATCTTTCCTTTCATATTAAAAGCAGGCACAAGAAACAATATCAAACAGGCTAAAAAACTAGTTGAATTTATGGATTGCTTTAAGATTCCTTATGCCTTTTTATTTGGTAATCATGATATTGAAATGGGATCCAAAGGTGATAAAAATCAAATTTCAGAGATAATTTCAGATGGTCAATATAGTATTTTTGCTAAAGGTGATAAAAACCTCACCGGTCTAGGTAATTACATAATAAAGTTACATGATTGCAAAGAGCAATTACTAATGGCACTTGTTATGTTAGATTCAAATATGTACAGGGATGGATGGTTCTACAGTGGATTTGATTGCATTCGTGAAGAACAAACAGCATGGTGTACGGAAGAAATATCCAAGCTCAAAAAACAAAATCATGATTTAAAAAGCTCTAGCTTTTTTTCATATGCCCTTACCAGAATTCAAGCAAGCTTATGAGAAAATGAAACTTGGAGATAAAAGTGTTGAATATAATTTTGGGAGTATTGGAGAAAGTAATGATTATTTTGGAATATCAAAATATAAACCTGACTTCTTTGAAAAGGCAGTAGAAAGTGGGATAATTAAAGGGATTTTCTGTGGTCATGATCATTTAAATACTTTTTCACTAACTTATAAGGACATCATGATGACATATGGTATGTCAATTGACTTTTTAGGATATTCAGGTATTGGTAAAAAATATACCCAAAGAGGTGGAACTTTAATAACTATAAATAATGATGGTTTATTTAAGGTAGATCCAGTTCCACTTACAACAGTTGTTTCAAACTTTGTTAGAGGTCAAAATAAATAAGTTTAACGACTTTAATTTAAATTAGAGTCGTCAGGCTGTTGAAAAAGCCCAATTTCATCGTCACTAAGAATCGCTGTGCTGCGCGAGTACTACTTGTACAC
>NZ_JAGSOJ010000004.1 GCF_023684385.1 Oceanirhabdus seepicola
GCTTAAAATATAATTACCAATTTTTTCATTGTTCGTATATAAACAATGGATTTTTTGACATGCACATTTTTAATAATTAATTTTAATTTACTTTACACTTGACTTCTATTAGCTGGTCTTCGACGCAGCTACCGCTGCTGAGCACCCTCCTTAAAACGGCAGGGGAAACACTTCCCCTACAACCCCTTCATTTTTTACTCTATAATAAATCTGTTTCATTAGAATATTTCTTCAAATCAATAACTTATCCACAGATTCAAGAATTTATAATTTCCTATAGAGCAAAAAAAGCAACCCAATCGGGCTGCCTAATTTATCAAACGTTATTTTTCCTCAGTATCAATAAATCTAATATAATATGCTACTCTAGTAGATTCTTCTGTTTTATTTACAACTTCATATTCTTTACCTTTAAGTTCTGCAACATCTTCTAGTGTTCCATCATAAATGTTTATTCTTATTATTTTGCTAGTATGATCTCTAAGTATTTTGTACTTTCCCATTCTTTTCTCCTTGTAAACGTTTCTACCTCTTATTCTTTCCAAGCGGTAGTTCCTTAGTTTTAAATTTGTTGAACCTAATTTATATATTGTTTCCAAAACTAGTATATTTTTAATCAACAAATATTACATTACTTATGTTATCACTTAAAATTATATATAATATTACTGTATCTGACAAGTGTTTTAGCAAACTTTCGACAAAAAATTCTTCACATTCTAAACTTGTAAAAAGCTTCCTACAAAAAAGAGCCTTAAAAGGCTCTGAATTTGTTGAAAAGTCACAAAATATTGTTTTAACTCTGTTTTAATCTTATTTAACTAATTAAACAAATTTTTGACCCAATTGATAAATCCTTTTTCTTCTTTTTCAGAAGACTTTTTATGACCCATAGTAGTTTTTCCTGATGCCACATCATCTTCATTTGCTTTGATTGCTTCTGTCTTCATAACAAATTTCACCTTACCATCCATGTTATCGCCAATATCAGTGAATGCTTCATAGTTCTCTGATAATTTTATTATTTCATCTTTTATATCTATTAAATATTTAACTTCTTCCATTTTTTCATCTAGTTCTAAGTAAGTTTTGTTTATTCCTTCTTCGTGGAATTTCTTCATATTAACACTTAATTCTTTAGTTCCACTTTCTAACTTTTCGCTTGCTTCATTTAATGCATTTCCACCATCAACAAGTTGATCTACTCCTGCTTTTAGCTCCGGAAGTTTGCTCTGTAATCCAAGAACTCCTTCATTGTAAAGTTTATTAAGTCCTTCAGAAACCTGCTCTGCACCAGCTACAAGTGTTGGGGTCTTTTCTGTTATTCCTTTTGCTCCTTGCTCTAATTTAGTTGCTCCTTCATTAAGACCAGCTAACCCTTCAGATAAGCCGCCTATTCCTGCATTTAATTGCTCTAATCCTACATTTAACTTAGTTGCTCCCTCTGTTAAACCTGCTGCACCAGCAACTAGTTTTTCTGAAGTAGGTTTTAACTGCTGTCCACCATCTGCAATAGCTTTCATTCCATCTGCTAAAGCAACACTTCCAATCTTTAATTCATCCATTTTCTTAGAATATTCTTTTGTTCCCTCTGAAAGCTTTTGTGCTCCTACATCTATTTTCTTTATGCCCTCATTTAATTTCACAATTCCATCATTTAGCTCATTCTGAGCTCCAACATATTGAGTAAATCCAACTTCTACCTTCTTAGCGCCTGCTTCCAATGCACCCATGCCTTTATTAAGATTATCAAGACCTGTAATAAGCTGACCACTTGATAACTTCAATCCATCTATAGCTTTTTTCTGCATTGCTAATTGAACTTCTAATTTCCCAACTAATTCTTCATTACCTTTTATCTTGCTTAATGCTTGTATTGTTTCTTGCAATTGAACATTAGATTTTAAAAGCCCCTCTATCAACTGTAGTTCTTTTTCTTTTCCATCCTTAATCTGCTTAACAGCCGCAACACTTTCACCTGTTCCTTTTGATAAATTACTCATTCCATCTTTTAATTCTTTATTTGAAGCTTGTAATTTATTCATTCCACCTGCAAGTAGTTCCGAATTTTTTGATATATCTTCAGTTCCATTTGCTATTTTAGCAGCATTAGAAGCTATTTCATTTGCCCCTTGAGATAATTTTTCTGCTCCTTGGGATAATTCTCTGCTAGACTTTTCAGCCTTAATACTTCCTTGTACCAGCGTACTAGTCCCTTCTGCAACCTTTAAAGAAGCATCTGCAAACTCACCAGTTTTCCCAGCTAATTCTTCTGCACCAGCTACAAAGTTTTTCCCTCCAGCCATGAACTGTTTTGTTCCCTCAACATACTTAACTGCTCCTTGTGAAAAACCCACTGCCCCTGGTCCAAACTGTTCAATTCCCTGAGCCAATTCTTTAATGCCTGCTGCTACCTGTTCTCCACCATCTTTTGCAGTCTTTGTCCCATCTGCAAGCTGAACAACTCCTTCACTAAGAGGTGTCATTGACTCTGCAAATGTATGCAATCCATCATTAAATTCTCCCATTTTCTCTGAAAATTCACTCATATTTTCAGAAAGTACACTACTTCCATCATTTAATTTTCCACTTGCATCCTTAAGTTCTGAAAGTCCATCCATTAACTCATCTAGAGTATCTGCTTTCTTAAATTCATCAGTAATGTTAATATTTGGTGTTGCAGTCACCATAATAGATCCAAGTTCAAAGTCTTCAGCATCTGCTGTAATCTCCAGATATTGTGGTAGATTCAAGGATTCCTTAAACTCTTTAAAAAGCTCACTTTCCTCAAAGCTCTCTTCAAGTCCTGGTAATGCTACGAATGTAACCACTTGATTATTCGCATCACCGATCATCTCTCCTCCATTTATCTTTACGTTTTTAAACTTATCTATAGGGAGATTCACCACTGTAATAGCTGCAAATGGAGTGTAGATTTTTTTCATTTTACCATCAACTAAAACCTCGTGTTCTTCTCTATTAAAGTACTGGATTTTAATTTTCACCTCTCCAGTTTTCCCTGCTATTTCTTCTGGTTGTATTTCCTCACCATCTAATGTATAAGTTATTTTGATCTCTAAAGGCAATTGCTTATCTGAATGTCCTTGATAAAATATATCATTATTATTAACTTTCCAAACAAGATTGCCATCCTTCTCTACAGGTAATTCTTCCCCTTTAAGATTGCTTACATTCTCCAAATCTGATCTATCATAAATTTCAATATTTTTTTCATCACTGTGAATCCAATCACTTACAATTGTTTTTTTAGCCTCACCATTTTCAGAAAGTATAACGTAAACTGATTCATCTTTATTAATAATGTCCTGTGCATATACAGCATTTGTTCCAACTAATGAAGCCGCGATTACTAAACAAGCCACTCTTTTAGACATACATTTCATTTTTGATTCCTCCGATTTTATATGATTAAGAATTATATACCGCTTCTTTTTTTGCTTCTTTATTTTTCCAGTTCCTTGTTGTTACTGATATTAATTTCTCACCAGCTAATAATAAAGATGGAAGAATAAATATTATAACAACCATACTTATTAATGCTCCTCTAGACATCATTAAGCACAATGACTTTATAAGTTCCATATCTGAAATAACACCTACACCAAATGTAGCCACAAAGAATGCTAGAGCACTTGTCACAATCGATCTTGCAGAACCTTTTACTGCAATCTCAGCTGCTTTAACCTTATCATGTCCATTCCTTAATTCTTCTCTAAATCTTGTTGTCATCAAGATAGCATAATCAACTGTTGCCCCCAATTGTATACATCCTATTACTATTGAAGCTATAAAAGGTATTGTGGTTCCAGTATAGAATGGTATACCCATATTTATGAATATTGCAAGTTCTATTGACATAACTAAAATTACTGGTATAGTAGCAGAGCCAAATATCAATAGTATTATTAAGAATATAGCTAATATAGATGCAAAACTTACTCGTTTAAAATCCGATTCAGAAATCTTTATTAAGTCCTTCGTAAGAGGTCCCTCTCCTGCGATCATAGCATTTTCATCATAGTTTTTTGCTATGTTTGTCATTTCCTCAATCTGAGCATTTTCTTCCGCTCTCGCCGCTTTATATTTGGAATTTGCTAATATCAATTTATATCCGTTATTTTGAACCATTTCCATTATATCTTGTGGAATAAATTCTGCTGGTATTTCAGGTCCCAAATATTTATCAACTGCTATAACCTTTTCTATTCCATCAACCTTTTCCATTTTCCCAACCATTTCTTTAACTTTATAAGAAGATAATTTATCACTTATAAGTATAAAATGTGTAGTACTCATGTTATATTGCTCTTTTAATTTATTTGTAGCTACAATAGATTTCATATCTCTTGGTAGCGATTCGTCTAGGTTGTAATACACCCCTGTATTTATCTTTCCATATATTGAAGGTATAAATGCTATTAAGAATATTACTATAAATAATTTATATTTCTTTGTTACAAAAGAAGCAGTCTTCTCAAAACTTGGAAGTAACGTTCTATGACTGAATCTATGAATAGGTTTATCAAAAACAAGTAGTAATGCTGGTAATACAGTTACTGTACAAATAACTCCAAATAAAACTCCCTTAGCCATTACTATTCCAATATCTTTACCTAGAGTAAGTTGCATTACACATAATGCTAAAAATCCAGCTATAGTTGTTAATGAACTTCCTGATATTGAAACTATGGTTTTCGATATTGCCTCTGCCATTGCTTCTGTTTTATCACTAAATTTTTCTCGCTCTTCATCATATCTGTGAAGTAAGAAAATAGAATAATCCATCGTAACTCCTAGTTGAAGAACCCCTGCAAGTGCCTTAGTTATATATGATATTTCCCCTAAAAAAATATTTGTTCCCATATTGAAAATTACCGCAAATCCTATACCCACCAAAAATACAAATGGGATAATTGTTGATTTCATTGTCATTGCTAGTACAAGAATTGATAGCACAACTGCAATAAGAATATACAATGGTGTTTCCTTATCTGATAAATCTTTAGTATCCTTCACTATGGCAGTAATACCACTTAAGAAGCACTGTTCTCCAGCTACTTCTCTAATTTCATCGATGGCTGCATGTGTTTCATCTGATATTTTTTCATACTCAAAGTTAATTAGCAGAATCGTTGAGTTCTCACTGAAAAGCACCTCTCTAATATCATCTGGAAGCATTTCATTTGGAACACTTACATTTAATAAATCATCAATCCATATAACATCTTTTATATTTTCAATGTTACTGATCTTACTTTTAAGTTTCAGTATATCATTGGTTTCCATTCCTTCTACAATTAACATGGAAGATTCTGCTGCTGTAAAATTCTCACTCAATATCTTCTGTCCCTCAGTGGAGTCAAATCCCGCTGGAACATAATCTAAAATACTATAGTTTATGCGGGTATTTATCATTCCATATATTGCTGGAAGCAGTAATACCGTAGCAATGATTAAAACCAAAACCCTCTGTTTGGCAATAAACCTTCCAAACTTTTTCATAATCCCATCTCCTCATATATAATTTATGACTTTTGGTCATTTTTTTATCTTAAAATCATTATACTCAAGAAATGACCAATGGTCAATTATTTTTTCTATTAAATCCCATGAATAAATTGTAAATAAAAAAGGCGCGTTTTACGCACCTTAATTTTGAATGATTTTTCTAATTGTCTTATAAAGTAATGGTTTCATATTTTGAATTTCATCTGGTTCTTTTAATATTATAGAGCTATATACTATAGCACTTGTAAGCTCCACAATCATAAATAATATTTTTTCAGCTTCATCTTTGGTAATTCCTTCATGTTCCAACTCGTCTATAAAATAATAAATTATTCTCCTTGCATTATCATACTGCTTAATATTTCTAAAAGCCGAATCGAATAGTCCCCATGAAAGATTTTTATGTATGAGTTTCAAAAGCTTTTTATCATGCCTCAATACTTCTATAATGTAATCAACAAACATAATAACCGAATCCACAAAACCCTTATTACCACTTTTGATAACTTCTTCCATTGCTTCAATTAAAATAGTATTGCTTTTTCTTACTACAATCAAATCCACTATATCATATTTATCTTGAAAATATAGATAAAATGTTCCTTTTGCAACACCTGCTTTTTTCACTATTTCGCTTATAGCAGTGTTGTTAATTCCTTTTGAAGTAAATAAATCATACGCAGCTTCAAATAATTTGCCTTCTTTCAGTAATTTATTTTCTTCACTCTTACTCATTTTTTTGTTAGTATTGTTATCTTCTTTCATAAATATCACCTTGAATTTCCATTATTATCAAATACATATTATAACCTTATTATAACCTAAATGTTATTTGAGTGCTATAGATAAACTACTTTGCATATTAATCTACAAAGTAAAAAGAAGAAACTTTCTGAATTTTATTCATTATTCAGAATATTTAAAATTTAAATCCATAAGGTACATGTCTACATTATCTAAGCTTATGAAATAAAAAACAAATGTTATCGTACCTATAATAGCTGATATTATTAGTATAAATATTATTTAAATTTTTATCATTAAGAAAAAAAAGCCTAATAATCAACTGATTTCCTTGATTACTAGGCTCTTTGAATATATTTGTAATGATAACTAATTTATTATTATAATCTTAACAAACCTGTTGTTCTTCAAATTGGCTATTATAAAGATTTGCATAAAAGCCTTTTTTCTCTAACAACTCTTCATGAGCACCTTGTTCCACAATGTCCCCATTATTCATAACTAATATTACATCTGCATCACGTATTGTTGAAAGACGGTGTGCAATAATGAAGCTAGTTCTATCTTGCATAAGGTTGTTCATAGCTTTTTGAATTTGTACTTCTGTACGTGTATCTACTGAGCTTGTTGCCTCATCTAGAATAAGTATCTTAGGATTTGATAATATAGCTCTTGCGATTGTTATCAATTGTTTCTGTCCTTGAGATACATTAGAAGCTTCTTCATTAAGTATCATATTATAACCATCTGGTAACATGTGTACGAAGCTATCTACATGAGCTGCTTTAGCAGCCTCTATAACTTCCTCATCTGTAGCATCTAAGCGACCATATCTAATATTCTCCATAATTGTACCGTTATACAACCAAGTATCTTGTAGAACCATACCAAATTGACTTCTTAAATCATTTCTTGTGAATTCACGGATATCTTCACCATCCACTAAAATAGCACCAGAGTTAACATCATAGAAACGCATTAGCAGTTTAACCATTGTTGTTTTTCCAGCTCCAGTTGGTCCAACAATAGCAACTTTTTGACCTGGCTGTATCTCAGCTGAGAAGTCATTTACTATGATAGTATCTTCTTTATATCCAAAGTGGACATTTTTAAATTCAACATGACCTTTAACATCATCAAGCTTAACTGGTTCTGTTGATTCTGCAATTTCATCTGATTCATCTAAGAATTCAAAAACACGTTCTGCAGCTGCTGCTGTTTGTTGAAGTACGTTAGAAATATTAGCAAGCTGTGAAATTGGTTGAGTAAAGTTTCTTACATATTGAATAAATGCTTGAATATCTCCAATCTCTATAGTTCTCTTTGCTGCAAGTGCACCACCAAGTACACACACTGCAACATATCCAATATTACCTACAATGTTCATAACAGGCATCATCAAACTAGATAAAAACTGTGATTTCCATGCAGTACCATACAATTTATCATTCATCTCATCAAACTCTTCAACACTTTTCTTTTCACAGTTGAAGGCTTTAATGATTAAATGACCACCATACATTTCTTCAATATGTCCATTTACATTCCCAAGATAATCTTGCTGTTTCTTAAAATACTTCTGCGATCTTTTTACAATGAACATTACCACAACCATGGAAACCGGAATAATACAAAGAGCCACTAAAGTCATCCATCCACTTATGCTGATCATCATAACCAAAACTCCAATTACAGTTGTTGCTGAAGTTATAATCTGAGATAAACTCTGGTTAAGCGTTTGATTCACTGTGTCTACGTCATTTGTAATACGGGATAGCACTTCTCCATGATTTGTACCATCAAAATATCTTAATGGCATTTTATTAATTTTTTCAGATATATCTTTACGCATTTTATAACTAACCTTCATTGAAACACCTGTCATGATGAATCTCTGAATGTATGAAAACAGAGCACTTAATCCATATAATCCAATTAAGATTAATATAATTCTACCGATGTAAGTGAAATCAACACCAGCTGATGCTCCTGATATTTTACCCATAACCCCTTCAAAAATCTTTGTTGTTGCTTTACCTAATAATTTTGGTCCATATATTGCAAATGCCGCACTTGCTATGGCAAATGTTATTACAATTATAAAGGATGCACGATAAGCTTTCAAATATGATAAGAGTCTTTTAATTGTTCCTTTGAAGTTCTTGGCTTTTCCTCCACCCATCATCATACCGCCTGGACCATGTCCTCCGCCGCCTCGTTTCATTCTTCTATTTACTGCTTTATCTTGCTGGCTCATGACAATTCCTCCTTCGACAATTGTGAAAGGGCAATCTCTTGATAAGTCTCACAAGTCTTCATCAATTCTTCATGGGTACCTAAGCCCACCATCTTACCATCATCTAATACAATAATCTGCTCTGCTTTTTTAATGGTAGATATACGTTGTGCCACAATCAGCATAGTACTGTCTCCAGTTTTTTCTTTTAATGCTCTTCTTAGGGCTGAATCTGTTTTAAAGTCTAAAGCTGAAAAACTATCATCAAATATAAATATCTTTGGTTTTTTAGCAAGAGCTCTAGCAATTGATAGTCTTTGCTTTTGACCACCAGACACATTAGTTCCCCCTTGAGAAATCTCTGTGTCAAAACCTTCTGGTTTTTCATTTATAAAATCCATTGCCTGAGCAATTTCAGCTGATTCTTTTAAATTTTCTGATGATGCATTCTCATCTCCATACTTTAAGTTTGATTCAATTGTTCCACTAAATAAAGATGCTTTTTGAGGAACATATCCAATAACATCTCTCACTTCATGTTGAGTTAAATCACGAATATCAATATCATCAATTGTTACTTTACCACTTGTCACATCATAGAAACGTGGTATTAAATTCATAAGAGTTGTTTTACCTGAACCTGTTGACCCAATAATAGCAGTTGTCTTTCCTGGTTCAGCTTTAAAGCTAATCTTCTTTATCATATCTTCTTGAGCACCTGGGTATCTGAATGATACATCTTTAAATTCCACAACACCGTTTAAATCTTCATCAAAATGTTTTGGTTCCTTAGGATCTATAATAGTTGGTTCTGTTTCAAGTACTTCTGCAATACGCTGTGCAGATACTGACGCTCTTGGTATCATGATAAACATCATTGAAAGCATTAAGAAAGCAAAGATTATTTGTAATGCATATTGCATAAATGCCATCATATCACCAACTTGCATTGCTGAATCAGCAATTTGATGAGCTCCAACCCATACTATCAATAAAGTTACACCATTCATAATTAAATTCATAGCTGGGAATAAAAATACCATTACTCTGTTAACAAATAAGTTTGTTTTTGTAAGATCTTCATTAGCTTTATTAAACCGTTGTTCTTCAAACTTCTGTGTATTAAAGGCACGAATAACCATCATACCTGAAAGATTTTCTCTAGTAACCATATTCAAACGATCCACTAATTTTTGTACCATTTTAAATTTGGGCAGCACTATTGAAAATAATATTGCTATCAATCCTAATAAAATTATCACAGCAATTGCAATAATCCATGACATAGAGCTATTTTTACTAGTTGCCTTAATTATTCCACCAATACCTATAATAGGAGCATAGAAAACCATACGTATCATAATCACCATTAAGGTTTGTATTTGAGTAACATCATTTGTACTTCTTGTAATTAAAGAAGCAGTTGAAAATTTATCAAATTCTCTATTTGAGAACCCCGATACTTTTGTGAATATATTTTTACGTAAGTTCCTACCTAATCCACCAGCTATTTTAGCTGCAATGAAACCAACAGTAATTGAACAAACTGCTCCAAGTAATGAAACCAGCAGCATTATACCACCAATTTTTAATATATAATTTCTTTGTATCTTCTCTGTATCCATTCCTAAAACTTCATAATTCTTTTGTACTACACTAATACCAGCTTGGATTGTCATAGCTTCATCCATCATTTCAAACTGTTTACTAGCGCCTTCCATCATTTGATTTCTCTGTTCCACAGGCATTTGACCTAAGACAACAAATAAATCTGTACCTGCTGGAATTTTCATGCCGTTAATCTCAATATCTCCACCATTGGCATCATCCATCATCTTGTTTATGCCCTCTACAGATAACAATGCTTTTGCCATTATTGGATTTAATTCATTAACTTCTGATTTATCAATATCTTTTAAAGTATAGATTACTTCTCCATCTAAGTTTGGATAAGTTTCTAAATAATCCTCATATTCTCTATCAGATGGATTAATTAAATCGTAACTATTATTTACTTTTTCCTTATTATCTTCATTTAAAAACAATATTAGTTTATCCATATCACTTTGCTTAAGAATATTCGGAACTGCGTGTTCCACTCCACCCTGTTGAATCCCTGTATTCACAATATTAGACATGTAATCTGGTAAAGCCAAATCAGTCATAGCTTGTGCATATAGGAGTCCAATTGCAACAAGGAGTGGTAGGATAAACGGTTTTAGAAATTTTACAAGTTTGTGCATATTGTTATCTACTCCTCACTATTATTATCATCCTTAACTCTATTTAATAATTTGTCTAAAATATCTAGCCCTATTAAAACTTTCTCTTCCTCTTCTGGTGTAGCAAGTTTCAAAACAGTTGATAAACTATCTTCTACAGTCTTAAACCTTTTTTCAGCTTCTTTTCTAAAGCTTTCAGTTACATCCACCATTACAACTCTACGATCTTCTTCACTTCTTTTTCTTTCCACAAATTTATTCTTTTCTAGTCGGTCAATAATGCCTGAAACAGTGCTGTTAGATAAAGCCATTTCTTCACTCAAATCACTTATTTTCATTTGCCCCTTACGTACCAATATTCCAATCAGCATACCTTGTGGTGCTGTTAAGTTAAGATCTTTGAATCTCTTGTGAAAATTATGTTTTAAAGATTCTTTTACACTTTTGATACTCCTTATAATTTCATAACTTTTGTCTAAATCTTTTATAATACTCACCTTCTTTAAGTTTATTTAGCATTAATTTTTTTCATATGCAATTATTTCGTATGCAATTGTTTCGCATACAATTATTTCGTATACAATTGTTTCGTATGCTAAATATATTTTATTCTTTATTCTGCTATGTGTAAATGCTTTTTCGAGATTTTTACATAAAATTCATTTTTATTTACATTTACTATATATTTTAAGTTTTATTTAATTATTTTACGTATGACTTACTAATTTGTACAATTTCCAAAATTGTTTTATTAAGTCCACCCCTTCCACATTTCGTCATTTATTTACATGATATACTCTTTGTGATAATATATAACCATAATACTTTTATAATCAAACTATAAGTATATCAAACAATTAATATACCTTATGTATGGTGTAAATTTAATCTAAATACTATATATAGTATAAAACTTTTAATTATAACACTTATGTTATTTGATTCTTACATAAGAATAGATTCTATTATTTAGGATCAACTTTTAATTTTTATAATTATTTTTAATTTAACACTACTTTTGATTATAAAAAACTAAGGAGGTTTTTATGGGTAATTTTTCATTAACAAAAAAGATGATGGCTTACTTTATATCAACTATATCAATTGCATTCACTATTTTCTTTTTAATAACTACATACAATTCTCTAAAAATCATTAATGAAGAAACCAGTGAAAAGCTTTCAATTACAGCTACTCAAGCCACGGATAGAATAAATTCTTTTCTATTAGAACAGAGAGTTAAAACAGAAATAATAGCTGATAGCGTACAAGCTTCCTATGATAATTTAAACCAGGATAATTTCAAAAATATACTTGAAAAATCCATCTCAGAAAATGACAATACCTTTGGAATGGGTATCTGGTTCGAACCAAGTATTTATAAAAACAAGGAATACTTTGCTCCTTATGGATATAGGGCTGAAGGTACTATATCTTATATGGACTATAGTAATGATTTCAAAGCATATAAAGATGAAAGCTGGTATATCCTAGGAAAAAACAAAGATAGAATTGCTGCTTGGAGCGATATATACGAAGATACTTCTGTAAATGTTACCATGATTACTGTTACAGTTCCAATGTATGAAAACAATACTTTTATAGGTAATATTACTGCTGATGTTGATTTAAATAGCTTATCAAAAACGATAGAGTCTTTAAATGTAGGAGATAATGGACACGCTTTCCTCTTAGATGCTAATGGAACATACCTAGCTGATAGTAATATTGAGAAAGTTACCAAAGGTATAAATATTTCTGCTGATACCACAGCTGGACTCGCTGAAAATTCATCAGAAATTCTTCAAAAGAGAACAGGAAACCTCTCCTTTGATGATAATGGAATAAAAAGCCAGTTGTACTATGCAAGTGTTCCTGAAACTAATTGGATTATAGGGATTGTACTCCCTCAAAGGGAAGTTTATAAGAAGTTAATAGGACTGATTGCAACCTTAGCTATTACTGCCTTGGTATCTATCCTTTCAATAATATTATTAATTATTTTTATTTCACGTAAGATAACTAAAGGAATTATCAATGTTAGTAAACTATCAGAATCTATGGCTACAGGGGATTTGACTTATAAGATTAATGTTAAAAGCAACGATGAAATAGGTCTTATGGCTAATAATTTTAATGATATGTCTGATAAAATAAATACAATTATTAAGAAAGTTGAAGGCATACTAAAGGATGTACTTCATTCTGCAAATGATTTATCTAGTATCGCACAAGATACACAAAAAGAAACTGAAATCATTTCAAATGCTATAGTGAATGTGGCTGAAGGTGCTGCATCTCAGGATAATATTCTATCTGATTCTGTTGAATCTGCTAACGAGATGAATAACGGTGTGGAACAAATTGCAAATAACATGCAGGAAATTCTAGCTTTTGCTCAAGAAACATCAGATATCTCAAATACAAATACTAAAGATATTGTTAAAGTAATTGAAAACATGGATGAGATAAATAAAAGCACTTTAGAATCATCTTCAGGAATCCATAAACTTAGCGCTATGTCAAATGAGATTGGAAATATAATATCATTGATTACTGATATTGCCGAACAAACAAATCTTCTAGCTCTTAATGCAGCTATTGAAGCTGCTCGTGCCGGAGAGCATGGTAGAGGCTTTGCAGTTGTTGCTGATGAAGTAAAAAAACTAGCAGAACAATCCAGTGGCGCTACATTAAATGTAAGTAAACTCATAGGAGATATACAATCTGAGATTGAGAATGTTGTTAACTCAATGGACAAAGGTACCTCTATTGTGCAAGAAGGAACTGCTCTTGTTCGCAACTCAGAGAAAGCATTTGTAGATATAAACTTAGCAATATCAAAGATTTTTGATCAAATACACGAAATTTCCTCAGTTACAGAGGAACTGTATGCTACAAGTTCAAATGTGAGCGATGGTATGATAAGTATCTCAGATATTTCAAAAGAAGCAATCGCTAATACGGAAGAAGTATCTAGTAATACTGAAGAACTTCTTGCTTCAATGAACTTAGTTTCAGAATCTGCTGATAAACTAACAGCGCTCTCAAATGATATAAAAGAAGCCTTTTCTTTCTTTAAAACTAAATAAAAAATTAAAACCCAAGGTTGATTCATATGGCGTATAACGCTATTTTCATCCTTGGGCTTTAATTTATGTTGTTATATCTAAGGCACATTGATATTTTAGTAAATATCAACTTCTCCATCATCTAATCTTTCACTTATTGTTTCATTTATAATACTTATTAATTCTTCTCTAGTCATATCTCCAATACTAACGTCTTGATTTTCTCCTTTTAATTCGGTTTCAAAATCATTCAATAAATATTCCTGTGCTTTATGTAATCTTTTCTTAATAATTGATTGTTTTATATATACTTCCCCATCTTTCTCAATACAATAATCTTCATTAAGGGAGCCATCATCATGAACATCAATTATACTAATAGGAAATATTGTATTATTATAAATATGGTCTTTAATATATTCAATTTGCTTTTCTGTAAAATCTCTCACTCTTATCCTCTCCTTAAATCATTGTCTTTCAGCTCTACATAAAGTTCTTTTTATTTTCTTTTGTTACATTGGTATTCTTTGCAATTATAGTCACTAATATTCAATAAAAATAAAAAAAAGCCACGCGCTACGTGCCTTGAAAACAAATACACTAATCAATAATCATATGTTGCATACACTTAGCAATTTTTATCAGTTCATTTTTTTATAAAAGTGATACAATTAATGTGGGGGTGGAAGAATGGATTATATAGATCACATACAGATGGCCATTGTGTATATAGAAGATAACCTAAAAAACAAGATAAATTTAACTGATTGCGCAAAAGTATCAGGTTATTCTGATTATCATTTTTTAAGAATATTTAAAGAATCAACAGGAATAACGCCCGGGAAATATATAAAGCGAAGAAGAATCAGTGAGGTTGCAAAACTCATAATGATAGATCACTCCTATATGTTCAAAGCTGCATATGAGTATGGTTTTAACTCCTATGAAAATTTTCTTCGCGCTTTCAAGAATGAGCATCATGTTACCCCCATTGAATATAAGTTAAATGATAACAGTCTACACCTTTATAACAAAATAGATCTGTACAAACTAAGAGATGAAAGAAATAATCTTTCCCCTAAACCACGAATAATCCAATTAGCTCCCATTCATCTATATGGATACCTCCATAAGTCATCCTTTAAAACCTCACTTAAGGATGTACCTACATTTTGGAACAGGTATAATTGCGGTAGATTAGGAGAGAAGCTACTTCCTCAGGCAGACAATACTAGAAGATATGATTATGGAGTAGCAATAGTCAATCATGAAAATGAATCATTTGAATATTTCATAGGTGTTGAGAGTTGTGAGAATATACCTAATACTGATCATATTACACTCCCAGCTGGGACCTATGTTTCATTTACGACCCCTACTGCAGATAGTTTTACTTTTGTTGATACCATCCATAGAACATGGAAGTATATAAATGAGTGGTTCAGAACAAGTGATTATATTAAACTCAAAGGATATGAATTTGAAAGATACTGTGAAAAAAGTTACACATATAGCGAAGAAATATTAATACCAGTTAAGAAAAAGGAGAGATAATAATGGAAAACTTAAAACTATCATGGGGTGATGGAATATTTAACCCTTATCTTCCTCTAACCCTATACCAATCTACTCCATATGGACAATATGCATACCTAGCAACTATGCTAATAAAGCAAAATATAATTAACAATTTTTATTAATACCAGTTAAGAAAGGATAGGACACTTATGAGTTTTTTTGAACAATATGGTAAAGTGCTTCAAGAATTATATGACATATCAAATCCAATAATTAAATATAAAATTGATAAGGAATTTTATGGAAAAGATAATATATCAATCGAGCAATATATTTCATTTGAAGACTCTTCAATTAAATATTGGTTGAACACATATAATAGCGATAAAATCCATGGCAGAGAGGACTGTGCATATGAAAATTCCATAGCTAAGTTATTGGAGTATGGTCTTACAAAAAATGATCAAACATTTAACCAACTATTTAGCATTTTGTTAGAAGATGAACATTGGAAAGTAGATACTTCATTTGAAGGAATTTTAATGAAAACAGTAAAATACCCATTCTTAATCCGTGCCGGTTATTACGATAACAAACATATTAATAGTTATTTCCATGATAGACTTCAAAAGATTGAAAAGGCAATTGAAACGTATGGATATGATTTTAAAGATATTAATAATAAAATACCTCAAAAGTATAAAGATCAGTTCATTTTTAAATTTAATAATAAATTAGAATCATTACCTACTTTTTACGATTTATATGCCTTTGCTTTTTATCCACACAATAATGCAGATACTACTAGACGAATCGAGAAAATAGTTCAATATTTACTAGATGAAAAATTTCAAAATATCCCTAAAAAAGCCTATATACACGACATTGAAAAGAAAAGGTATTATGCAGCTGGAAATGTTTATCATGCATGTATGATAGAAGAACGTAAGCTATTAACAATTTTTTTATTATCTCATTTTAAAACAGTAGGCGGAAATGACCTTTTTATGAATGAATTAAAGAAATTACTATCTTATCGTTGTCACGATGGATTCTATGAGTTTGATAAATCACTAATCAAGGAAAAGAAAGATGGTTATTATATATATTCAGGTAGTCATATGGGATTGGGCGAAAAAAGAAGTAATACGAATTGGAGAAAGATAGAATCAACTTTTTGGATGCTAAAAATATTATTAAACCTAGAAACTAATAATATAGAGGTACTACCCTAAATATATTAAGGAGAGATAATAATGGAAAACTTAAAACTATCATGGGATGATGGAATATTTGACCCTACTGGTTTCCTTCACTCATTTATTAAATCAATGGCATTATCATTGAACTTTAGCAACTTAACAACTTCACCTGAAGATATTGTTGCCACAACAGGATTTGCCTTTAGAATGTGGGTTCATAAAAACCTATGCCCAAGTGCAATGAGCATATTTGATTTCTCATTATGTAAAAGCACCCTTGAGAGCGCTGGGTTCTCATGCCACCATATAAGCAGATTATGGAATGAAGAAAATCTTGAACACTCAAGAAGAACAGAATCAGTACAATCTATAAAGAACTCATTAGATGATAATATTCCTCCTGTAGTGTGGGATGTTGGGATTCCTGAATGGGGCCTTATCACAGGGTATAATGATGTTTCTGAGAAGTTCACATACCTCTCTATAACTGGAAGTATTGATGAAATGGATTATGATAATCTAGGACGAGGTGAAATCCCTATCCTCTCAGTGACAATTCCCACAGGAGTGACTGATAAGAGTGAAATAGATATCCTTAAAGATACAATTAAAATAATTATTGAACACGCAGATGGGAAAGAGTGGTGCGATGAGAATGCCTCTGGTCTTAAATCGTATGATCTATTAATTGATTACATCACCAATACACCAAATGAATCTCTAGATGATTTTTCAATGAAATATTACCTAGGTACTTATGCTTCTTTAAGATATTATGCTTGGAGATACATGGATAAAATGAGCTCACTATGTACTGAACTGAACTCAGTAGCTAAGGGTTATAAAAAGGTTTATGAGTTATTGAAGTCAACATATGAAGTAATAGTTGAATCATCTAATGTTAGCGATATTAGAAACACCATAATATCTAATATTTCTAATGCTAGAGATGAAGAGACTCAGTGCGTGGAGATGCTTAAAACAAATGGAGAATTGATAATGTAGAATGGAGAATGATGGATGTTTCTGCTTCAGGGCAGAAACTACATCTCATTGTTTTGAAAATAATAGGATTTTACTCATTTTATCTGATATAAAATATTGTAATAAAACTACAATGTTTCATTTTTAATGAAACAAGTAAACTCGCATTATCCAAGGAACAATAAGATTATAATTTCACAGTGTGAAATATCAATCATTCTCCATTATCAATTATACATTATCCATTATGTTTTACTTAGCTTGCAGGATGCTCACCAAATTCAGTATTTATAATCCCCTCTAATTCACTTTGAGGAACACTTAACTCAATAAATTCTTTAGCACTATCATCTAAAGGCATGTAGTAAAATACTACATCATCCCCATTAAAGTAAACACGAATTCCTTCAGCTTCTAGTCCACCTTCAATTCCATTATCAATAGCCTTTTGATTTAGAATTTCTCTTACCTTAGTTTCAGTTTCTGCATCATTAACTAAATTGCTATATGCGATTTCATTTGTTGAAGTTATATCCAAACTTACACTGTTTTGTACTGTAACTTCTCCAACTCCATCAATTTTAGCAGTACCCTTGAATACTACACTTAGAATATTTTCATCCATACGTGTTATTTCATAGTCGATTTCTACATCAGAATAAGCTTCGTTATCTAAATATACCTGTGCATTTTTTATAAGACTCTGATTCAGATAATCTTTAGAAAGCTCACCTGGGAAATCTTTAATTTGAGGATAACTTACTTTTATATTTCTATCCTCATTTTCTAAAACTTCTCCTGATAGAGTATAATTTAGATCAGATTTTTTTTCATTTTCCGCTGCCTCTTTATTAGATTTATCATTTTGTACTTGTTTTTGATTTTGCCCATTGTTTGCTGTAGCTTCATTGCTTCCACATCCAGATAAAACAATTCCAGTACCTAATAATACTGCTGCAATCATTGCTTTTGTTTTCATCTTGTTGTAACCTCCTGAAAATTTTAATTATTATGTAGGTGTCTTGCCTACAATCTATATTATATAGATTTTTTTTCTATTCACATTACAGATAGGTTACAGAAGAAATATTTCTTGAGATATTATTTTTTATCTAATATATAATGCAATAATTATCCCTCCCACAATCAATCTATATATTGCAAATACCTTCATTGGCTTTTTCTTTAAATAATTTATAAATTTATCAACAACTATTAAAGCTACTATGAATGCAGTAATAAATCCAACAATTAGTACAATTATATTACTAGCAGTCAACTCTACTGATGTAGTTACTAATTCATATCCTGTAGCCCCCACCATTACTGGTAATGCTAGAAAGAAGGAAAACTCCGTTGCAGCATATGTTGAAAGTCCAGCTATCCATCCTCCCATGATTGTTGAAGCTGATCTAGACATCCCAGGCCATAAAGCCATACATTGAGCAATTCCTATTATTATTGCTTGTTTATAGGTAACATGATTTATATCTCTAGATACTTTTTTATCCCTTGTTCTTTTTTCCAATACAATCATAAGAATAGCACCTACAACCAAGGCAATTCCTACTGGTAATGGTTTGAATAATATTTCTTCAATTTTATCCTTAAATAATACGCCTAAAACTCCGAATGGTATTATAGCTATAAATACAGGAATCCAAAACCGCCAACCTTCTTTTTCAAATTTTAGAAAAGATATTACCGAAGTATAAATCTTCTTCCAAAACAGCACAACAATAGCTAATATCGCTCCTAACTGTATTACAACAATAAACAGATTTGAAAATGCTCCATCAAATTTTATAAAATCACGTACTATAATCATATGCCCCGTTGACGATACTGGTAAAAACTCAGTTATCCCCTCAACTATACTAATGATTATCGCCTTTATTAAGGTCATAAATAGCTCCATCTTTCCACTCCCTATTTAAGTATATTCCATTACATTCTACGCTTTTCTTTTACTTGTAACAACCTTTATAAATTTTTTAATAGCAAGTAAATAGAATATTATATATACCACGGCTAATACACCTATAGATATTGCACCTGGAACTATAAGACTTCTACTCATAATTAATGCTAATACTCTCAATGCAACTATTCCATGTATACTTCCTATCACTAAAGGTAAAATGCATTGTATAGCGCCCTGTTTTATGGCTGTAATCCAAATCTCCCTTTTAGTAACCCCAATGTTCATAAGTCTTATATATTTTTCCTTATCCATATATGCTTCAGTTATTATATTGAAATAGACCATTACTCCTGATGCAACGATGAATACAAATGCAAGTATCCCACCAAGGAAAAAATATACCGACATCTCTTTAAATCTATTTTCATCTAGGGATTCTTGTGATAATGCCACAACTTCTTCACTTTCTTTAAAATTATTTGTTATATCCTCCGTAATGGTTTTTAATTTATCCCTATTTTTTATATTCAAACCAGTGTATCTATATTCCGTGAATAGTCCCTTGTATTTCTCATAGTCCTCATCTCTCATAACTAATGCAGGTACATTAGCTAGCTTCCCAAATAATGGTGCATATATATTCTTCTCAATGTTTAGTTGCATCCCTTTAGAGTTTACATACTTTTCGTCTATAAAACTAACCAAAAGTCCTGGTCTCATTATAAAAGTAACTAGATCTTCTCCAATCACAACTTTAGATAGAATCTTATCTGCTTTTTTCCCTTCGATGGCTCTCACTATTTTCTCAAAATCTGAGTACCTTAGAGCAAAATAATCAGTGAAATAATACATGTTAGAATTCTTTTTCTCATTAACATTTACTTCATCTATATGCATTCCATCTATTGTTATTGAGAAATCAATATCATCTCCATTATCTTTTATTACTTCTTTAACTTTATTAGTATTCTCCTCATGTCTCTTTGATTCAGACATGAATGCTAAGTGAAAAGGTGCCTCATATCGCTTTGTAAGTGCCACATTATATTTGATTGAGTAACATGTACCAAAAGCGGTTACTGCACAAGCAACTAATATTGCAACAGCAGTAAGACTCTTATAATTCTTTCTTATTCTATATGCTAGGTTTGAAACTGCAATTATATTTGTTCCTCTATAAAATATATTTTTTTTCCCCTGTAACCACTTAATAACAGAGGGTATAAGTGCTTGAAATAACCAAAACGTTCCCCAAACAATTAGTCCAATAACGACAGGTATTTTAATTACAAGGTAAGGATCTATCTTATATGAGATAAAATAATATGCTCCTCCTATTATCATCACTGATAATATCCCTTTAATAATACTCACCTTCTGTTGTTTCTCCTCCATCTTTGAAGCATTGAAAAGGTCTATTAATTTACTTCTATTTATATTTATATATCCTCTAATAGATGCCACTATGAAGAATAAAGCGAAGAATCCACCGGTCTCTAAAAGACTCTTAGTTGATAAAAAAAACTCAATCTTAACATTACCAATAGCCACTTTTGCTAATGCCATTAAAAACAATTTGTTTAATAGTATTCCGCCTATTATTCCAAAGAAGAGAGCCGTTAGCCCCATAGATATGGATTCTATTACATACACCATTCCAATCTCTTCTGTTGTAACTCCCATAAAGGAGTACATTCCAATCTCTTTCTTTCTTTGTTTCAGAAATATGGTGTTTGAGTACCAAACAAAGAATGCTAAGAAAAGTATCAATAAAAAGGCTGCTGCGGATGAGGCCCCTTTAGCTGCATAATGAAGAGAATCAGAACCCAGGGCATCTGGATTATATTTTAATGTTGCGAAATTATAATATATTACTATTGAAAATATCATAGCTAACAAATGAACACTATAAGCTCTTATATTATTTTTAAAATTACTCTTTGCTAAATTAAACGCACTCATTTTCAACCCCTCCAAGAGCTCCCATTAGATCAATTATCCTTTGGTAAAATTCTTTTCTTGATGTATCCTTATTAAGCTTTGCATGTATCTTTCCATCCTTTAGGAATAAAACTCTCTTGCAGTAGCTTGCAGCAAAAGCATCATGTGTTACCATAATAACAGTGGTTTTAAAATCCTCATTCATTCTAACAAGACTCTTTAATAGATCTGCAGAAGATTTGGAATCTAATGCCCCTGTTGGCTCATCAGCTAGTACTAATTTTGGTTCAGTAATAAGTGCTCTTGCTGCAGCTGTTCTCTGCTTTTGCCCTCCTGATAGTTCATATGGATATTTGTTCAACTGATCATCAATACCGAAGAAGTTACTTATTTTGTTTACCTTTTCAATTATTTTTTTACTATTCTTCTTCCCTAATGCAAGTGGTAATGCAATGTTATCCATTATGGTCATATTGTCCAACAGGTTAAAATCTTGAAATATAAATCCCAACTCTTCTTTCCTGTATTTAGTCAATGATTTTTTGCTTAACTTAAGAATGTTATCACCTTTATAAAAGATTTCACCTGTAGAAGGTGTATCTATTGTAGATAATAAATTAAGCATTGTGGTCTTCCCTGATCCTGATGGACCCATTATAGCAAGGAAATCCCCCTCCTCTATTTCAATATCAATCCCATCTAGTGCTTTATACTTAACCCCTCTGCTTCCATATACCTTAGTTATATTTTTCACTTCCATTATTGTACTCATATTAAATACCTCCAATTTATATTTTGTAAAGCGCGCTATACATTACCTTAGTTCAAACATTCATCTATAAAAGCATTTACTTCCTTCGTCATTTCCTCTGAACAAGTCCAGTGCAAATAATGATGTCCTTCTAGAACAATTACTCTCCCACTATCTAAATCATTTAAATATGTTTCATAAAAAGACACACTAGTTTTACCATCTTCTCTCTTTTTGGATCTTTCATATGTGAAAATTAGGACTGGTAATTCCTTAGGATAAGACATCTTTATAGTTTTATCTAAGTTATTCTGAATTTCATTCACTTCTGATACTATATTTTTATTACCTAACTTCCAGCCTGAAATCATTTTTATTAAGTTCAAATCATCTTTTGAATAGGCTCCATCTCTTGCAATAGGCAAAAAACTATCTGGTGTTATTAATAATCCAAGCCTTGCAATTCCAGTTGGAACTGCCCAAGCTGTGCACTTAGGTAATGTCTTACTAGGTTCACCAAAATATTCACACATATTTGGCATTGAACAATCAATACCTATAATAGCTTTTACTTCTTCGGGGTATGTATTTGCATAATACATACTATAAACACCAGAGATTGAATGTGGCATTAAAATATATGGTCCTTGGATTCCTGATTTTTTCAATGCACTTCTAGTTTCTTCAACAATCTTCTCTACTGTTCTCTCTTTATCAGTTAAATCACTCCACCCATAACCGAAATTTTCAACAACTACTACTCTGTATTTTTTTGATAATTCGTCAGTTAGAGGCATAAAATCCAGTACTGGTGCCGCTGTTCCTAAACCACTAAGCAGCACAATTGTATCTTTGCCCTCACCTTTTGTGTAAACATGCATTTCTTTTCCATCTATCTCAACCATTTTTCCAATTGGTAAGTTATTCTTCTTTTCTATTACAGTTAAGATATTACTGATAAGTACCCATAATATAAACAAAATAATAATTACACACAAACTATAACCTAATATTTTTGTGGTCTTTCTCAAAATATTTTTTGTTTCCATTAATCTCTATAGCCCTTTCTAAATATTTACTTACAAATGTATGCACTTAATCATAAAGAATCTTTTTTCTTCTTTAAGCTTTAATATTTCAAAATTTCTTTTTCTTAATGATCATTAATTACCTGTTATCTATATGATACAGTTTTCGTAAACCTTATTCCATATTTTAGAGTTACAGTTTCATAATGGTATGTTACATCTTTGTAACATACCCTTAATATTGTTGTTGAAAAAAATAAGTATAATATTTACAGTTAAATCGTAAATCCTTTTTAATTTAGATTTGTTTTAAAAAAGTGTTTCTATTATGAAATAAGGGAACCTATTTTTACAAGGCTCCCTTAGCTCATATTTCATAAATAATTAATCAAAATTAGTTTTTTTCTTATGACTCATAACTCTTTTGCTGTGTCTTAACAAATTAGATGTTTATTAGTCTTTTACTTGGTATCATAAGAAGATAGTGTAATAAAATCAGCATATATTTTATTTATTTTCTTGGATTATATTGGTCAGCATATGCTTTTTTTGCCTTTTCTGTATACTTTAAAATAAAATCAGATTTAGCATCTGTATATCCATCTCGGTTATGCTCATATTTTTTTATCAGTTCTAATTTTAGTTTACCATATTCTTTAACAACTTCTTCATGTTCAATAAGATAGTCTCTAAAATACAATTCATTCCAGTTATCGTTGTAGCGAACATGCAAATGATATACTTTTTCTGCAAATCCTTCTTTTGTATATCCTTTATTAAATGCCATTCTCATACATGGATTATTTTGAGACGACATCAATCCCCAACCATTATGTAGTAAGGTATTTTTTAATTGTTCAATATTACTTTCATTATCTATTTCCAGTAAAATATCAACTGTTGGCTTGGCAATCAGTCCTTTAACAGCGGTGCTTCCTATATGATTAATACGTACAATATCCCTTTTATCAAGGCAACTTAAAAGTTTTTGTTTTTCAATTTCATACCAATTTTTATAATCTGCATTATGTTCTTTTAGGATTATAGGAAATAATTCCCACAATTCTTCCAGCGTCATTTCTGACAATTCTTTTCCCATATCTACATACCTCCACTCAAAAAATGTGAATAATCTTTGCTTGACAAAATAAATATTATATGCAACCATTTGAATCATTTCATATTTATCAATACTTAGATTTTGTGCAAACTTAATATAACTCATATCTTTAGATAATCAGAAAACTTATTAATAGATAGTGTAAACTCAGTGAAGTCTCCTGCCTCAGATTCCACACTTATTTTATAATTAAGCTTGTTACACATTTTCTTAACTATATATAATCCCATTCCTGTAGCCTTTGTCACATTTATTCCTGAATCGCCAGTGTATCCTTTATCAAACACCCTGTCCAAACTCTTTATGGGAATCCCTACCCCATTATCCCTTATCTTTAGTTGAATATAATTCTGATCATCCTCAGCATAGATTTTCACATTCCCATTCTCCTGTGTATATTTGCAACTGTTATTTATAAGCTGCTCTATCATATACCCAAGCCACTTTGAATCTGTAGTTATTTCATAATTTAAGTCCTGTAATTCAAGGCTTATATTCTTATCTATAAACAGATATGAATTCTTCCTCACAATCTTTTTGATAAGTTTATCCAAATCTATTTGAGCTATTGTAATATCCTCTTCAAAACTCGATGCTCTACTTGTATATAGAACCTGTTCTATATAATACTCTATTTTGTTTATCTGTTCTGTTAGTCTTTTTATATCATTAAGTGAACAACTTTCATCCATTCTTTCAAGAACAAGATTACACACAGATACAGGTATCTTAATCTCATGTACCCACTTTGTTATATAATCATTTAGTTCCCTTAAGGAGTGCTTGCATTCCTCTGCTTCCTTAAATTTTTCACTATCTTTTAGCTCTACAATCTTTCTAATAATTTGAAGATAGTAACTATCCCCTTTGATATCGTTTTCAATGATACTTTCACCATGATTCAGTTTTTGTTCAATAACAGAAACTTCTCCCCTCCACTTTACAAATCCTATAATGGTAAATATCCCAACAATAATAAACACAAGAGAATTTATATATATAATTTCTTCCATGCCCATACTTAAAGGAGCACTTGTAATAAGCACACTGTTTATTACAATAATACTAATTAAAAAACAGCATATGGTTAATTTAATTGTTTTAATATATTCCAAAATCCTCATTGTACAACATACCCCAGTCCTTTTTTAGTCTGAATGAACTCATCTAGTCCAATATCTTTTAATCGCCCTCTCAGTCTATTTATATTAACAGTCAATGTATTATCATTTATGAACTGGTCATCATCCCAAAGTGCTCTCATTATCTTATCTCTTGACATTATTGTCCCTTTATTTTTCATAAGAAGTGACAATACCTTAAGTTCATTTTTTGTTAATTCAATTTTATGGTGCACATATATAAGAGTTCCCTCTGAAACATTAAGTATAGCTCCTCTATGTTCAATTGTTTCTTTCATACTCTCCCCATATGAGTAGCACCTTCTAAGCTGAGCAATTATCTTTGCGATTAAAATATCCATTGCAAAAGGCTTAGTCACAAAATCATCCCCACCCATATTTATTGCCATAACAACATCCATGTTGGTATCTCTTGATGACATAAATATAATAGGAAGCTTGGACAATTCTCTAATCTTCCTACACCAATGAAACCCATCGAAACTTGGAAGATTTATATCCATCAAAACCAGATGAGGCTTCAAGTCAACAAACTCCTTATCTATATCTGAAAATTTCTCAATTCCAAATGCATCATATCCCCATTTCTTAAGAGATAGTATAACCTCTTCACATAAATTCTTATCATCTTCAATCACTAATATTCTGTACATATGCTCCTCCATATTAAAATACATTTGTCTTTATTGTTCCCCTTGTTATTACCTTTATTATACAACTATACATGAAAATATCAACTTCTAAGAAATTGTCCATTCTCTGTTTTAATTTATTTATGAACTAAAACTATGATCACCTCTAAATTTATACATATTAGACATTCCAACATTTTGTCCACACCACTTGTGTGAATTATCTGACTTTTTCGAAACTTTTCCACAGCTTTTCCCCACAATACCAATCCTATTCTGAAAGTTTTCCACAATACCTCAACGAATTATCAGACTTTTTAGAATCTTTTCCACAACTTCTTCGTATATTGAGTGACTTTTCAGAAAGTTTTCCACAACTCTCTTTATTATGCTCTAAATACTCAATTTTTGTCCACTTCTACCCAATCTTTAATATAACAAATAAACTCACCCAGAAGTTATTACCCCTAGGTGAGTTCTTTTACTTTTTCTATTAAATCTACTCAATGTGAAAAACTGAAACGACCAATATCTTCAAAGATTTCTTTATTTATAACCAGAACTTCAACAGGTATGATCTCTTTTATGCTATCATGCTTATCATTTCTATATTCTATCTCAACTGTAATTTTCACAGTTTTATCATACGCTCTTATATCATGTTTAGCAAAATTAGACATCATCCTTGGTATCTCATATAACCATTGCCCATTTTCATTCTCATTAAATATTGAAGTTCCACCTAGATTATTAACACTATAGCAGTCACCACATAAATATTCTTCTCTATTTTGTCCTTCCCTTTTTACAGTAACCCGTGGAGCAAAAAATGTCATATTATCAAGTTCTTCCTTACTTCCTAAAAATTCTATTGAGCCTGTTCCTGTAATTTGGTATTGATCAAAGTTAAAGACTTTAAAATCTTTTAGTTTCCAGTTCTCACTCTCTCCATTAATTATTACTATTTCCTCAAGTTCACCAATATCAACTTTATGCGCTATAAGTTCATCGCTGTTATCGATTGTGACTCTCGTTTCTCTTTTATGAACAATATGGGATTCTAAAAGCCATAAAAATACTACCATTAATATCACTATACAAATTAAAACATACTTGAAAAGATTTTTCATAATTCCTCCACCAACACTTTTAGGATATATTTCCATTCACATTATACTCTTATATATTTTTTTTATCAATATTTTAGTTAATATGTTATAAGCAAATTCCTTCGCATCTTTAACTTGTACAACATTTCTATAACTTATCACATATTTTCACATAATCTTACCATAATTATTCTGAAATTAATGATTATAATAAGTTCATAGATTAAAACACAGCAAACTTACAAAATGATTTATCCTCATAAGTTACATAAATTCATTTTCCATCTAACAATAGATAAATCACTTTGTATCAAACACGAAAAAACAATTACAAAAATAAAACAAAATTTCTAGGAGGAATTAATTATGAACAAAATCAAAAAGTACTTTTTACCAGTATTATTAGGGGCTATGATTACAGTACCAACTGTATCAGCATTAGCAGAAGGAACTACTGAATCAACAACTTTAAGAAAGTCAATGAGAATTGAAAACAAAGAATTCAATAAAGGCTCAAAATTATCTGAAGAGCAAAAATCTCTTTTAGGTGAGATCAGAGAGCAAGTTCAGAATGGTGAATTAACTAAAGAAGAGGCTAATGCTAAGCTTGATGAAGCAGGTATAAATTTCTTTGGAAGAAAAGAATTTGATGATTCTAAAGGAATAAGCTCGAAAGCTAAAAAAGGTTTCAAACTGAACCTTACTGATGAACAAAAAACGTTATTACAAGAAATAAAAGAGCAAGTTACAAATGGTGATATTACTAAAGAAGAAGCTAACGCTAAAATCGAAGCAGCTGGTATTGAACTTCCAGAGAGAAAAGGTCCTGATGTTAAATTGACAGAAGAGCAGAAGTCATTAATTTCTGAATTAAAAGAGCAACTTAAGAACGAAGAAATCACTAAACAAGAATTTCTTCAAAAACTTAAAGATGCTGGTATAGAAGGAATGGGATCTAAAATAAAACATAAATTCCAACAAAACCTTACTGAAGAACAAAAATCCCTTTTACAAGAAATAAGAGAACAAGTTGAGAATGGTGATATTACTAAAGAGGAAGCTAGAACAAAAATAGAGGAGGCTGGTATTAAGCTTCCTAACAGAAAAGGTCATGGTGTTAAATTAACTGAAGAAGAGAAAGCGTTAGTTTCTGAATTAAAAGAGCAACTTAAGAATGAAGAAATCACTAAAGAAGAATTTCTACAAAAACTTAAAGATGCTGGTATAGAAGGAATGGGCGCAAGAATGAAACATAAATTCCACCAAAACCTTACTGATGAACAAAAAACTCTTTTAGATCAAATCAAAGAGCAAGTTGAAAATGGTACTATCACTAAAGAAGAAGCTAAAGCTAAGATTGAAGAAGCTGGTATAAAACTTCCTAACAGAAAAGGACATGGTGTTAAATTAACTGAAGAGCAGAAGGAATCAATCTCTGAGTTAAAAGAGCAAGTTAAAGCTGGAGATATCACTAAAGAAGACGCTTCAGAATTAATTAAAAATATATTAAATAAATAATAACTCAGGCTCAGGCTATTGAAAAAGCCCAATCTCTGCGTCACTAAGGCTCTCTGTGCTGCTCAAGTACATAATTCGTACATTCCGCTGCTCGTTCGCCTTGTTCCTTGATCTTGAACTTTTTCAATGCCTGAAGCTCTAAAGATGTAAAATAGAGTCATAATTTTTCAACAAACTCATCCCCCCAAGAACATTCCTTAGGGGGGTAAAATCTTTTTATCTTTTCCTTGTAACCACTCCAATAAATTTTTTTATAGCTAAGAAATAAAATACTATATAAACTATTGATAGAACTGCTATTGAAATAGTAATAGGCACTATTTGACTATTATACAAGATATTCGAAAGCATACTTAAAGCAACCCACCCATGTATTATTCCAACTATAAGTGGAAGTACACATTGAATAGCACCTTGTTTAACTATAACAATCCAAATTTCTCCTTTTGTGACCCCTATATTCATCAGTCTTTCATATTTTTCTCTATCCATATATGCTTCACTGATTATATTAAAATATACCATAACTCCTGATGCAGCCATAAATACCATTGCCATTATTCCACCTAAGAAAGCAATAACTATACCTTCTTCATAATCTCTAGGATTAATAAATGATTTGGAATAAAATTTATCCTTATTCATCTGACTTTTAAGATTTTTACTTATCAGCTCAAGTTTTGATTCATCTTTAATATTTACACCAGTGTAGGTATACTCTGTAAAACGACTCTCATAATTCTCATAATCCTCATCACTCATTATTAACATGTTTTCATCATATATCTTACCAAAAGTTGGACATGATACTTCTTTTATTATTGAAAATTTCATATCATCCCTCTGAAGATTTATTAACCCAGTAAAAAATATTACCCCTCCAGAATTTCTGATATTCACTACTTTTCCTTCTCCTACCTCTATGTTCTTTAAAATTTTTTCTGCTTTCTTTCCTTCAATAGCTTTCACTAATTTTTCAATCTCTGAATATTTGATTACGATATTGTTTACAAGATGTGTATCTCCTTCTTCCATTAACCCCATTTCAACAAAGTCTACTGAAATAGTATCCCTAACCTCTGTATTCCTCACTTCAATTTCCTTTATAATGGTCTTTACACTACTATAATCCTTCCTCTTCTCAGATATAACCCCTAAATGGAATGGCGCATCTAATCTCCTTGATATATCCATATCATATTTAAATGAATAACAACATCCAAAAGCAGTTATAGCACTAGCAACCAAAATAGCAACTGCAGTCAAACTCTTGTAATTCTTTCTTATTCTATAAGTTAAATTTGATATAGCAATTATATTACTCCCTCTATAGAATAACTTCTTGTTTCTCTGAGCCCTTTTTATCACAGCAGGTATCGATGCTTCAAATAACCAAAATGTCCCCCACACAATCAACCCAACAACAACTGGTACCCTATCTATATGTGTAAGATTAAAATCATAAGCATAGTAATAATATGCAAATCCTATAATTCCTATAGATAATATTCCTTTAATAAGGCTAATATCCTGTGGCTTTTCCTCTGCTTTAGCAGCATTAAAGAGATCTATCAACTTACTTCTACAGATATTTATATATCCTCTAAAAGAAGATATTAAGAAAAACACTGCAAAACATAAAGTAGTCTCTATTAGACTTTTTACTGAAATATAAAAATCTACTTTAATCTCCTTAGACAATACTTTTAAGAAAATCATTATAAATAACTTATTAGTTACTATTCCAAATAGTAACCCTAAAAAGATAGCAATAATTCCAATAAAAATTGTTTCAATAGCATATATCCTTCCAATTTCTTCTCCTCTTAGCCCCATAAATGAATAGATTCCAATTTCTCTTTTCCTATGTCTTAAAAAAACAGAATTAGAATACCATATAAAAAAAGCTAAAAATAATATCAATAAAAATGCACATGCTTGAGAAACCCACTCAATAGCTGTTCCTAATCCACTTGAGCTAATGAACCCTCTATTATGTTTTAATGATGAAAAATTATAATAAATCATAACTGAAAAAATCATAGCTACCAAATGTATTCCATACGCTTTTATATTGCTTTTCATATTTTTACTCGCTAAAATAAATGTATTCATACTTAATCCCCCTAAGCTAATCAGTTCATAAATATATAATACAATCTTTACCAATGATAATCCATATATCTTCATTACACTTTTTACTTTAAATGTTACATTGATGTAACATACACTATATACTCTATTAAGGTATCTTATGACTAACTACGCAGAATCTAAATGAACAAAAAAAAGTTGCACAAGATATATCTTGTACAACTTCTTAAAGTTTTAGCCCTGCAATTCCTTCATTCTCATAACTATACTTTTAAGAGCCTCTGCATTAGATGCTATTTCCTCAGCTCCTGCAGCACATTCATGTATTCCTTCTATTAACTCAGTATATTTAGTTATTGTCTCTTCTGTTATATTATCAAGTTTCTCATTAAAGTGAACAATCTCCACAGTTTTCACAGACTGCTCATCCTTTATTTGATTTATGATACTTATATGATTACCAAGTTCATTTAATCCACTTATCATGTTTTTTACATTTTCCACTGACTTTGACACATAACTTGATCCATATGTTAGATTTTTCTCATTAGTAGTCATAGAATTCTCTATCTTTGAAATATTATTATTCAGCTCTTTAATAATTTTTGAAGCATCCTTAAGGAAAGTACTAGTATTCTCAGATAATTTCTTAATTTCATCTGCCACAACAGCAAATCCTCTTCCTGCCTCACCAGCTCTAGCCGCCTCAATTGATGCATTCAATGCAAGAAGGTTTGTTTCTTCAGCTATTGCCCCTATCATCACAAGTATTTCATTAACCTTCTTTGATCTGTCATAGAGTTCCTTCATATCACTGGCCGTCTCTTCCATACTTCTGTTCATATCATCAAGTACATCAAGAGTATTTCCCAAACTTTCCTCATTCTCCTTAGACTTATAGATGATAACCTTAGATGCTTTATCACTTAATTCTATCTTTTCTGAGATAGTACTATTTATTTTTTCAAGATCATCAATACTCAGTTTATTCAGCTTTGCCTCTTCGATCATTCTCTCATTAAATTCTCTAAGTATATTCCCAGTGTTAGTACTATCCTGAAGAGTGCAACTCTCTTCCTCTGCTATCTCAGATAAACTCTCACTAGAAAGAAGTACCTCAGTTGATAATTCTTTTATATTCTCAAGAAGTTTATTTATATCATCATTCTTCTCTATTAAAACCTTCTCATTTTCATTAACATTCTTTAATAGTGTTGATGCAAAATAAGTAAATAACAATATCCCTGTAACAATAAAGCCTATTATCATTCCTCTCATTATCAGCTCTTGTAAGAACATATCTTCGTTAGGAAGAGTTTCTGGTATAAAATAGAACACAGCAATCTGCGTTATTATCCCCATAACTGAAAATATTATATTAATCTTCATATCAAGAAACAATGCTACCAAAATCATGAAATAAAAAATACACATCCAAAGCACTTTTGATGGTATTATAGATACAAAATATAAATAATTCACAAGACACATAACTACAATTATAACCTTTAATACCCCGAAATACTTTAAGTTAAATGTTCCACCCTGTGTAATTTTCCTATGAAAAAACATAAAAAAGACTGTTTCACATATCACTATCCCTGTCAATATAATAAGATTCATATTAGTATATGTATCATATAAACCTACCCACTTCATTATAAAAAAAGCACCTATTGCTAAAAATCCACTAGCCGAAAAAGCTGAAAGCACAAATTTTAACGTTTTCTTCTGATATTCTAAAATTCCATTACAATTCAAATTTTTACCTCCTAGTAAAAACTATATATTTTTTCTTCTACCACTTATAAAGCATAGCCCCCATTACATATCCCGCTCCTACTGAACAAAATATTATATGATCGTCTTTCTTAAAACTTCTCTCTTTTAATGTATCATTTAAGGCCATTATAGGACTAGTAGTTCCCGTATATCCATACTTGTCTGCAACAAAAGTAGCTTTTTCATTATCAACACCAAGCTTGTTCATTGTACTAATTATATCGTCTTTTGAAAATTGAGACATGAAGTATCCTGAAACATCATTAGCTTTAATATCCTGTTCCTCTAGTAATGATTCAATAAGTCTTGTCCACTCTCCTGCTAAGAAACTAAAATCAAATGGATTCCATTGCATTTTATTCTCGTTAGTATCAGTTTCCTCTTTTATTATGTTCTGAAGTCCACAAGCTGGGAATCTTATCGTGTCATTATACCTATCGTCAGTCAACATTCCTGAACTTAAGAATCCTCTTTCTTCCACGTCTTCTCTTGCTTCTAATATAATAGCCGCTCCTCCATCTCCTACTAATGGTGATGTTATCATATCATCTTTTTTAGTGAAAGGACTGACAACAAGTGATCCTACAACCATAGCTCGCTTATATTTTTTATCTGTTTTAAGATATTTCCACGCTACATCCATAGCATTAACCATACCAACACAATTGCTATTCATATCAAAAGTAACGTTAGCATTCTTTGCACCAATTTTATTTCTTATTATTAGTGCACATGAAGGCATCAAGTACTCAGGTGTATCTGTTGCTGAAATTATAATGTCTATATCCTCTGCTGTTATTCCAGCGTTTTCAAGTGCTCTATTTGCAGCTTCAACAGACATTGTTATACTTGTCTCACCTGCTTCAGCATGAGTTCTTACTTTTCTTCCTACCTTACTCATGAGATGCTTCAAATGTTCATCCTGTCCATACTGCTTGAAATGAGTTATAAATTCTTTATTTTCCACTTTATACTTTGGGTGATACGTTGCTACTCCTTTTATATGCACATTATTAAACACATTAAATCCCTCCAATATATTCATATATCAAAATCCAATTAATGTAAAATCTATTTTTTATATACATATTATATCATTTTTATCTGTTTTGTTTTGTCATAATTTGCTGTGAAGTTTCCATTTCAAACACTTAATTTCGATGTTTTTCATTGTAATATTCTTTTATTCTCCCCTATTACTTCAATGCACTATAATCCTCTTTAAATTATCAACCTAGTTTTTGACGATATTCTTATAAAAAGTGAATTTTTATATAAATTCATTAAAGTTTTTTTGTGGATTATGTCGATGTATACTGTTGTCTCTTTGTCTCTTTATATATTTACAACAAAAAAGACCATAAGAAAGTTTGCTTCTCATAGTCTAAAATTCTTCTATAAATCAGTTTTATTGATTATTTCTTCAATGATACCTTCTTTCAATATAACAATTCTATCTGCCATGGCTCTACAGTCTTCTCTATCATGGGTAACAAATATACATGTGATTCCACATTGTTTTATAATATTTTTTATCTGAGCTCTAATACTCTCTTGAAGATCTTTATCTAAGTTACTAAAGGGCTCATCCAATAATAGTATTGATGGTCTTGGAGCCACCGCTCTAGCAATTGCTATTCTCTGCTGTTGTCCACCACTCAACTCATATGGATAACTTTTTTTATACTCCATCATATCCACAAGAGCAAGAACCTCCTCAACTCGCTTTTTCTTTTCATCTTTCTTCATATCTTTAAGTCCAAACTCAATGTTCTTCTCAACAGTCATGTGAGGAAAAAGAGAATAATCCTGAAAGACCATACCTACTCCCCTATTTTCAGGTGCTATGAATTGTTCCTTATCCACCATTACCTTATCATCTATTTTTATATACCCTTTATCTGGTATCTCAAGTCCACTTATTATCCTGAGCATTGTACTTTTTCCACTTCCACTTTTACCAAAGATGGATATTACCTCTCCCTGTTTAATTTGGATATTGAAATCTTCTATTGTATTTCTTTTAGCATTTTTATATTTAAAGAACAATTCTTTTATCTCAACAAACATTTATCTCACCTCGTCCTTTTCCGTTCTGTAGAATAAAAACACAGCTATAACTCCTATGATTATTATGAATATAGATGCAATAGCAGCCTCATGTATCATTTCATCATTTGCGTATTCAAAAGTTTTTGTTGCAAGTGTTTCGAAATTAAAGGGTCTTAATATTAAAGTTAATGGTAGTTCCTTTAAAATATCAATGAAGACTAATAAAAATCCACTTAGAATCGCTGGTCTTATCATCTTAAAGTCAACCTTGAAGAATGTCTGGGTAACATTCATACCTAACATTCTAGATGCCTCGAAATACTTCTTACCTACCTTCTCAAATCCCGCTTCAACTGTATTAAATCCTACTGCTAAGAACCTGATAATATATGCAAATATAAGCATAGCTAGACTGGTAGTTAACACAAGCTTTCCTCCACCTTTATCAATCATTTCATATAACCAACTCATTTTATTATCTATTAGTATGAAAAAACTGATTACTCCAATGGATATTACTGATCCTGGTATAGAATATCCTAAGGTAATAACCCTGGAACATATTCTAGCCAAGCCACCTCTACTTATTCTACTGAAATTAGCAACTATAGTTGCTATCATTATTATCAGTACGGAAGCAATAATCCCAACAATTACAGTATTCTTTATAAGAATCAGAAACTTCATTGTAAGAATCTTTTCATATGATAAGCTAAACCAGTGAATAAGCTGTGCTGTTGGTATGATAAATCCTAAAGAGAATATTATGAAACAATAAGTAAATGCAGCTCCCCCTTTAACTCCTTTAAGTTTTATTGGATTTAAAGGTTTAATCTTTGAACTCGTATAGGAAAATTGCTTTCTTCCCCTTAGTACCTTTTCTCCAGTTAAAACCACAATTACAAACATCATCAACAGTGCTGATAACCTTATAGCTGAATCTATATCTCCTAAGGAGAACCATGTTTTAAATATGGCAGTACTGAAGGTTGTTACACCAAAGTATTTAACAACTCCATAGTCATTCAAAACTTCAAGAACAACAAGGGTAACCCCTCCTGCAATAGCTGTTCTTGAAATTGGTAATGCTACTTTGAAGAATATCTCCCATGTTGAATTTCCAAGCACTCTTGCACTCTCAATAAGATTAGATGATTGCTTCGCAAAGAACGCTTTAGTTATTGTAAACACATACGGAAAAAGAAACATAGTAAATATGAAAATAGCCCCTTTGATTGACGTGATATCAAAATATTTTTGTTGAACTGTTATGTTAAAGGAATTTCTCAATGCACTCTGTATCACACCTGTATAATTCAACATTCCATCATAGGTATATGCTGCGATATAAGGTGGTATAGCAAGTGGTAAAATCAATCCCCATTTAAAAAACTTCTTGAATGGAAAATCATAAATTGTAACAATCCATGCTAAAGTAACACCAATAACCACTGTTAATAAGGCAGTCCCTATAACCAGTATTATTGTGTTAATCATACTGGTTTTCAATAAATATTCCTTTATATGATCCCAATTTTCATTTGCTCCTTTAAAAAGATTCATGAATATATTTATACTAGGAAACACAATAAGAAGTACCATAATCGTACTACTTACACTCCAGAAATTTGTTTCTCTTCTTACTTTTTTCATGTTTAACATTTCTCCACCCCCCTGTTAATGAAAAAAGCACGCTCTGCGTGCTTTATATTTACTTCCATCCTATTTCGTTAAATATCTTAACAGCTTTGCTATTGTTCTGTCCTAATTTAGAAAGATTAATTTTCTGTGTTTCAAACTCGCCCCAAGACTTTAATAACTCAGATGCTTCAACATTTGAATTAACAGGATACTCATAGTTTGCTTCTGCATATTGCTTCTGAGCTTTTTCACCAGATAAGAATTCCATAAGTTTCAAAGCATTCTCTTTGTTCTTAGCTTCTTTTGTCATTCCAACTCCACTTACATTAACATGAGTACCATCTCCACCTTGGTCTGGGAAGAAGATTCCAACATTCTCACCAACTTTAACTTCTTCTGGATTTGAAGAGTTTAACATCTTACCAATATAATAAGTGTTCATTATAGCTAGGTCACCTTCTCCAGCAACAACTGCAGTAGCTTGTGCTCTATCATTTCCTTCTGGGTCTCTTGCCATGTTCTTAACTACACCTTCTGCCCACTCTCTAGCTTTTTCTTCACCATGAATTTCTATTAATGATGCTAATAATGACTGATTATAGATATTCTCAGATGATCTAACTAAGATTTTACCTTCCCACTTTGGTGCAGTTAAGTCCATATATGTGCTTAACTCCGCTGGGTCAACTCTATCCTTTGAGTAAACAATTACTCTTCCTCTCATAGTTAATCCGAACCAATTGTTGTCCTCATCACGTAGATTTTCAGGAATATTATTGAATAAAGTTTCACTCTTAACTTCTTGAAGTAATCCTTTTTCCTCTGCCCTGTATAATCTTCCTGCATCAGCAACAACTAATAAATCTGCTTCAGTATCTTTACCTTCTCTATCTAATCTCTCTATAAGCTCATCAGCTTTTCCCTTTACAACATTAACTTCAATACCAGTTTCTTCTGTGAACAGCTTGTACAATTCTTCATCTGTATCATAATGTCTGTCAGAGTAAAGATTTACAACTTGCTTCTCATCACTCTTCTCAGTCTTTTCCTCAACTGCATTGTTTTTAGTGCTGTTTTTAACCTCATTATTCTGGCTTGTACATCCAGTTAGGGCTGTCACCCCTATAACAGCTGCCATACCAATGGCAGTTAATAATCCTTTAACTTTCATAAAATTCCTCCTATTGAAAATGATTTTCACTTTCTTTCCTAAAGCAAGTATAAATGATAATCATTTTCATGTCAATGCTTTTCTCACTTCCATTTTTTACTTTTCAATAAAAGGAATCTTATATCTCTTTACAACATTGAACCCACTTTCTTCTATGTCTTTTCTAGTAATATGTTCATCAAGATGCATACAATAAACTTTATTTCTATATTCCATACTGATTAACTCTTTAAGTTTTCTTAAAGACATATGAGCATTTCCTTTATAGTCTGCTCCACAGGTATCCTGATATAATCTATCAATCTCACCCTTTTTTAGTTTTTCTAGTATCCTATGCTCAATATTATTAGAATCACCACTGTAGTAAAAAGTCTCATCATCTATTTTCATTATAAATCCATAACATGGCATTGTTTTGACATGAGAAACTGGCAAAAATTCTATGGCTATTTTTCCAAATTCTTTATCATCAACCTTCACAATATCATTATTTTCTAGATAATACTGCTTACTAGTTGCACCAATAGCACTCAAAAATCTTTCAATAACTTCCTTATTAGGAAATACTATAGTCGCTTTTTTCTTCAAGATATTATACAAATAAAATATCACCTCTCCCAGACTTCCAACATGATCCGGATGGGTATGCGTAACTATAATATATAAATTATCTACTTCATCCAACATATTTAATTCTTGTAATCTTTCAAAAACTGTTCCACCACAATCAATAAGAATTAAACTTTTATTCTTCTTTATAAACGCACTATTGTTGCCAAGTTTAGGATTAAATGCACTTCCAACGCCTATAAAATCAAGTTGTAACATATTATGTAATCCCCCTTGAAAATTTATTCACAACATGATTAAAAGGAAATGTATAATTGATAATGGAGAATGTATAATGATGGATGCTTCTCACTTTGGTGAGAAACTACATTTATATTATTCTTTAGTACAAGATATTTTCACTCATTTTATTTGGGATAAAATATTGTATTTAAAATACAATATTTCATTAAAAATGAAACGAGTAAAATCTTTTTGGTCCACAAAACAATAAGATTAAAATTTCTCGGAGAGAAATGTCCATCATTCTCCATTTTACATTATACATTTTCCATTATGTTTTTACTGTATTACGTATCCTGTGTTTTCTATACTATTTTTTATTTCCACTTCTGTTGTTTTTTCGTTATACTTCACTTCTATTGTTCCTCTAGGTACATCAACAATAACATTTTGAACACCCTCTATTTTGTTTAATGCATTTTTAACTCTTGTTTTACTTTCAGGACCTGCAAGTCCGCCTATATTATAATGTACAGAATTCATAAAATCCTCCTTTAAATTTTTTAAATTCTTAAAAATTAATCTTTTCAATAATATTCTTCGTCCTTATATAAATTTTTATGTATTACATTTTTTAATGCACGTATTCAAGGCACATGCAAATAATCTCATTGATTGTATTATTTTTTAAGGATTAATTAAATTTTATTACAAATAATAATTATATAGATATCTCAGCTCAAAAATTAATTTATGCGTGTCCATAACTCATTGAAACGCTGAGATTTTGGAACAGGCATAAATTAAATTGCGCGGTAGGATATCTATATTGATGATTTTTTTATAGAAAGGAGAAAGCCAATGAAAATAGTGAAAGTAAGAAAAAATCAAGATGGAGATATTACAAATATAATGACTAATACTGGTGAAGTATTAACTGCAACTCAAGCTGTTGCAGCAACTAGAGCTGGTCAACTTGATTCTACTGTTGTGAAAAAAAACAGACATGGAGTAGATGTAATATCATCAACTCCAAGAACAAGTCCAGATCAAATATTAGATAATCTTCCAAATTTCTAAAATAATAATAAGAGGTGATTAACTGTGGATGTAAGAGATATAATGAGTAGAAATGTAGTAACATTAAGTAAAAGTGATACAGTAGAAAAAGCTGCAAGATTAATGAAGGAGCACGATATTGGATCAATTCCTGTATGTGAAAATAAACAAGTTATTGGTGTCATAACTGATAGAGATATAGCTATAAGAACTGTTGCAGGTAGTAGAGATACAGCTGCACCTCTAGTAGAAGTAATGTCTAACTCAATTGTAACTGGAACTCCAGAAATGGATGTAAATGACGCTGCAAGATTAATGAGTGATCGTCAAGTTAGACGTCTACCTATATGTAGTAATGAAGGACTTGTGGGAATTGTTGCACTAGGAGACATGGCTATTGAATCTCAAGCACAGGATGAAGCTGAAGAAGCATTAACTAATATTTCACAACCTGCGCAACCACACAGGTAAAAAAGAAACGGACAGTTGACAACACAAAAGAACTAATATAACCTCTGTTATATTAGTTCTTTTGCGTGTAAAAATATAATACCCCTTAATTATATTATACCATAAAATTCCTTTTGAAAACAGTCTTACATTTTCCATATATTACATGTAAAATAATAGGAGTGTCGTCCATCTTAATCTATAAAATATTTAGGGGGTTTGTCCATGAAAGAAAAGACAATTACTACTGATATGGTTACAGAATTAAGTTATTCTGAAATCAAGTTATTCTCTGTAATAGTTAGATTAAACCGTACAAATCGAGAAGCTACCAAGTCAAATATTGATTATATCATCGATAGACGAATTGGCAGTTTAATAGGAAATTGGAAACACCTAGCTATATCCCTACTTAACAAAGGAGTAATAAATATTAAAGAAACAAAAGAAAATGAAGACATATATTTTTTAACTGAGTTAGGTGAACATTACCAAAAAGATGTAGTAAAAGATCTTTATTCAAGTAAAATATTTTATAATGAGTTTTATCCATGCGCTGAAAAAAGCCAAGCACATAAAGCATTTTGTGAAATAGCCTATGGTAAAAACTTATGTCAGCATGGTATGTTGAATATGTATCAATTAGAAAAAATTATAGAGTTATTAAATGTACGTAAAGAAGATAAAATTCTTGAACTGGGTTGTGGAAATGGATATATTACAGAATATATTTCTGATATAACAAATGGAAATATTCTAGGAATCGATTTAGCTTCCGATGCAATCGATAGTGCCACTAAAAGAACTCTCCCAAAAGCTTCAAGACTTCAATTTGAATGCAAAAATATTGAAACCATTGACTATGAAACAAATACTTTTGATAAGATTGTGTCAATAGATTCTTTATATTTCTTGAGAAACTTAGAAAGCTCACTTTTAAAATTAAACAATATATTAAAAGATAATGGATTCATTGTAATGTCATTCTTCTTTCCTGGAAATAAAGAGAATTTAAACACCTTAGATGTAGTATCAAATTCTCATCTAGGAAAAATACTTGAAAAGCATAACTTCCAATACGATATCTTTGATTTTACTGCTAATAACCTTGAACACTGGGAATTAGTAAAAGAAACATTAGACAAGTTAAAGCCCAAATTTGAAGAAGAAAGTCAAATGTTCTTATATAATAATCGAAAGGAAGAGTGTCGTGGTGACTATTTAACAAAGGCTCATAGATGTTTGTTTTTAATTAAGAAGAAGAGTTGATAATAATTCTAATAAAAACCCCACAAAAATCTTGCGGGGTTTCATCTATATTTTGAATCTATCCGTATCATTCCTAAGTTCATCAGCTCTATTATTCACCTCTTGAACACTTGCTGTAATCTCTTCCATAATACTCACTTGGTTTTCTATTGAATTATTCATATTGTTTACATTGTGTACGTTTGTCTGAAGAGCTTGAGATATATTCTCCATTGCACTGCTCATTTCTTCACTGCCATTTGCCTGTTGAGAAGATAAGTCATAAATCTCCTCTGATTTTGCAGTTATTGATTCAACCCTCTTATATATTCTGTTGAATCTTCTCTCTATCTCTGCTGATCTCTTAACACAACTATCCACAATATTCTTTCCTTCTGCAGCTGATTTATCAGCATTAATTATATGAAGCTGAATCTCTCTCACTATCTCAGTAATATCAACTGCAGAATTCTTACTCTCTTCTGCTAGCTTTCTAACCTCATCTGCAACTACTGCAAATCCAGCTCCATGTTCACCAGCTCTTGCTGCCTCTATTGCTGCATTTAAAGCTAAAAGATTGGTCTGTTCTGAAATATCTGTTATTACCTTAAGAATCTGTCCTATATTCTCTGAAGACTTTGATAATTTTTGTATAACATCATTTACTGTCGTTATTGAACCCTCAAGTTCCTCATTATTTTCTGAAAGTGCTTTTACCCTTCTTCTTCCCTGTTCAACTATCTCAAAGATTTCCTTACTGCTCTCCACAGCTGTATGAGATGCCTCTTTCATTACCACAGCACTATTCGCCACCTCTTCAAGATTAGCATTTATTTCCTCAACAAGTGATGCATTACTTTCACTTGCCACTGCCACTTCTCCAACAGATGTGGAAACCACCTCTAAACTATGATTATTTTCATTTATAGCTTCTTCAATCAATGAAGTATTTTCACTAAGAGTTACAGCACTATCTTTAGCATCCCCTATCAGCACTCCTATCTTTCCAATGAATATGTTAAACCAGTTTGAAAGTTCACCGACCTCATCTTGTGATACAACCTCCAACCTCTTAGTAAGATCTCCTTCACCCTCTGCAATATCTTTTAACATCACTGTAGTCTTTTCTATAGGTTTAGTTATTTTATTTGCTAATATATATATGATTGCTAATATTATGATTAATGTAATTATATTTATAATTCTTAATTTATCCCTGGTATTGTTTGATATTTCACTGAGTTCATCCTTTGGTATATCTACCAAGAATGCCCATAAATCATCCATTCCTTCAATATTTACTGGTTTAATTAATCTATGTACTTTTTTATTTAGAAATTCAGACTTACTTTCGTCATCAAATTCTTCCCCACTCACAATACAGTTTCTTATTTTCTCATCCTCTTTAAATCCTATAAAATCTTCACCAAGAAGATCCATGTTTTTATGAGCAACGAACTTCCCATCACTTGATATCAATGCTGCATATCCACTCTCAAGTATTTTTACATCAGTAAGCTGATCTTTAAGTTTTGAAAGTTTTATATCTATCCCCATTGCTCCAAGGAACTTATTATTATGAATTATTGGATAAACTATTGAAGTTATCAATTCTTCTTTATCATCAAATATACCAATATGAGGATCAGTTATCATAGGTTTCTTTGCATTTTTTACTTTAAGATAATATTCCCCGTCTCCTTCTTTATCATAATACTTGAATGTTTCCACACCTATACCAAATCTTGATTTAACAGCGCGAGGTATTAAGCGCCCAGTCTTATCATGATTCTCAGTATATTGATAGTTATAATCATTATTATCATATGAGTTATCTTCCCAGCATGTCCACACTCCAACATACTCATCATTATTCTTCAATATACTCTTCAATATATCTGTAAGCATCTCCCTTGTAGCTTCATTCTCTTTAAGAATTAAGGCTGTATCCACCAATTCCTTTGCATCTTTCGATGCCATCGATAACATTTCCTGTGCCATTAAAGAATACTTATCAATTTTTTCATGAGATGCCTCATTAACAAGCTTATCAGTTTTTTCTCTCATAGCACTTATGGTAAGATAATTTCCAGCAATGGAACATATCATAACTGCCACACCAATAAATAAAAGCATTTTATATTTTAATTTTTTTAATCCTATTTTCCCCATTTTAATACCTCCTCCCTTACTACTATTTTATTTTATTTTTATGCATTTTTCAAGTTTCATTATAATTGGGATAATATAAAATTAAAGGTTTTCTAGGGAATATTGTCTTAATAAATACCTATATTTTATAAATATTTATTCATTTCCTGGGAAATCACCAAAAACAGACTGCCTAGCTAAATAGAATTCCAACTAAATATTACCATTATTAGTTTTGTGCAACAATGCACTATTTACAGCGATATTAGGATTTTTGTCAGAACCATAATTTTGTAGCTCTAGAATTCAATTAACCAAAAAGAGGCTACTAAAGTAACCTCTCTTAATATTTTCTTTGTCGACTATTATTTATTTCTTTCTTTATCTCTATTAAGTTCTTCCTGTGTGTAGTAAACAATACCTAACGCCCCTGGTCCTACATGAGTTCCTATAACTGGTCCAATGGAACATATATCCACAGCTTTTCCTATATACTTCTCTATCATAGCAGCAAATTTTCTTGCCTCATCTTCACAATTTATATGATGAACAATAACCTCGCCAATACCAAATTCAGTAATATTATCAATTAATTCATCTATCATTCTCTTAAGTGCTTTCTTTTTTGTTCTTACCTTATCCAGAGTGGTTGTCTTTCCATCAAGGACAGTAAGCACAGGTTTAATTTGAAGGATTGACCCTATAAGAGCACTTGCCGTTCCAATCCTACCACCTTTTTTAAGATATTCCAATGTGTCAGGCGAGAATACAAATTTACTTCTCTTAACGTTCTTCTCCGTTAACTTAATAACCTCTTTTAAAGATTTCCCTTCAGTCGCAGCTCTTGCAGCTGTTAGTGCAGCATATCCTAACTGCATACTATTTGATTTTGAATCAATAACCTCAATTTTGGCTTCTGGATAATTCTCTAGAACCATCTCCTTTACCATTAAAGCAGAATGATATGTTCCACTCATATCCGATGATAAAAATACCGCTACGACTTCATCGCCATTCTTTATGTGTTTTTCAAAAGTTCTATAAACCTCATCTATTGATGGTTGTGATGATTTAGGAAATACATTATATTTATCAAGTAATGTATAAAATTCCTCATTTGTTATTTCACTTTCTTTATAAATATCATTATCAAAAGAAACACTTAGAGAAACAACATCAATCCCATATTCCTTCAACATCTCTTTTGGTATGTAACAAGTACTATCGGTTACTATTTTAATAGCCATCTTAAATCCTCCAAACCTAATCAACATTCATATATCCTATGTTTTATTTAATTCATTATACCATATTTTATTATTTTTTATACATATAGTTAGATATGCGTTTACTTCTTTTCATATCTTACTTAATTATATTTTCTCAATAATTGTTGTAATTTATCCCCTCCCACCGCATTGTTTAACCAATACATTTATGCTATAATAAACCAATCTTACAATAACAATGAATGAGGAAGATTATGAAAATTGGAATTATTGATGGTCAAGGTGGAGGCATAGGAAAAACTATAGTCTCTAAGCTCAAGAGTAACTTTAAAGATGATATTGAAATCATCGCGCTAGGAACGAATTCCCTAGCAACCTCAGCAATGTTAAAAGCAGGTGCTGACTATGGAGCAACAGGAGAAAATGCAATTATTGTGACCAGCAAAAAAATGGATGTACTAATTGGCCCTATTGCTATAATAAGCGCAAATTCCATGTTGGGAGAGATAAGTCCACTTATAGCCAATGCAATAAGTGATAGTTCTGCTGAAAAATTTCTTATCCCCCTTAACAGATGTGGAATACACATTGTAGGAACAGAAGAAATTAGATTCAACACAATAATTGATTCTTTAATAAAAGATTTAACTAATTTTATAAAAAACAAATAAACTATTTCAATATAAACCACGAAGGTTTTCCTTTAGTGGTTTTTTATTGCAAAAAATGAGGAGGCTTTACTATGAACAAGAAAAAAATAAGTATTTTAGTAGTTGTATTAATTGTATTAATAACATTCTCTGGTTGCATTAATAAAAAAGATATCCCTAATGAACCATCACTAAGCTCAGAAACTTCAACTGGAACATTGATTTTACAAGCAAATGGTGAAGATTTCGTTAGACAAGGTTTCACGTCAAAAGATGGATGGAATATAGCATTCGATCATGTATATTTAACTTTATCTGAAATATCTGCCTATCAACTTAAAGAAGATTACAATGCTGATGGTGGAACTCCAATCTCTTCAAATCCAACAATTAAATCAGCTAAATCGTACACTGTTGATTTAGCTGAAGGAGATGAGTCTGCTAATCTTATTAAAGTTGATGAACTTACAGCTCCTATTGGTTTTTATAATGCCCTTTCTTGGAATGTTATAAAAGGAAATACTCCTGAATCAAAGGATATTTCATTATCAATTATTGGAGTTGGTAAAAAGAGCGGGGAAGAGATTCCTTTCAAACTTGATTTCACCTCTGAATTTTCTTTCTCTGCTGGTGAATATATAGGAGACGAGAGAAAAGGTTTCTTAGAAGAAGGTGAATCTGGAGAACTTGAAATGACTTTTCACTTTGATCACATTTTTGGAGATGGTTCTCTTCCAATTGATGATTCAATGAACAAGGCTGCTCTTGGATTTGAACCATTACTTCAGTTTTTAACTGATGGTAATATTTCGGTTACAGAAGAATACCTAAAAAATTCACTGGATACTGAAGAATACAATAAAATCATTGATTTAATAGCTTCTCTTGGACATGTTGGCGAAGGCCATACACATGTAGAAATTATAAAATAAAGGGGTTTACTAATGAGAAAATTTAAAAATCACATATTATCCTTACTAGTATTATTATTATTGATAAATTCAACTGCTTACGCTCATGGAACTAAAATCAGTTGTGATGAAAAAAAAGTCTACTCCATAAAAGCAACTTTTGATGATGGCACTGAATTAAAAAATGCTCAAGTAATAATCTTCTCCCCTAAAGACCCTAAAAACCCTTGGGGTAAGGGAGTAACAGATGATACTGGTAATTACGAATTCGTACCCGATACATCAATTGAAGGAAAATGGACAATCCAAATAAGACAGGCAGGCCATGGCGGAGTTATAAATATTGATACAACTACTAAAGGAAACAATTCTATTTCCAATGGCAATAATATGTCCACTTCCACTAAGATTATAGTAGTAATTAGTGTCGTTTGGGGATTCATTGGTACAGCCCTTTTCTTTTTAAGGAGGAAAAAATAATGCATATACCTGATGGATTGCTCCCTCTATCCATATGTACTATTGGATACGGTGCTACTTCACTTATGCTGAGGAACTCATTCAAAGAACTAAGAAAAGCAAAAGATCTTACACAAATACTCCCTAAAATATCAATGGTTACAGCAGCTTTTTTCATTGGAACGCTGATAAACATCCCCTTTCCTCCTACCAGTATTCATCCACTACTGGTGGGGCTAAGTGGTGTAATTTTAGGAGTGTATGCACCACTATCCATATTCATATCACTCCTATTTCAAGCAATCCTATTTAAACATGGTGGAATAACCACCTTAGGAGTAAATACTTTTATATTTTCACTACCAGCACTTATTTGTTATTGGAGTTATAATAAAATTAAAATTTTAAGAAATGAAAACCTTGAAATCTTGAAAAATTTCATAATAGGTTCACTAAGCACCTTATTAAGTGTTCTTATATATTCACTCCTAATGGCAATTTATATTCCATCATATTATAACAGAGCCGCTGAGTTGAGTGCCCTAATTTTTCTTATAATAGCTCATATACCACTTGTACTAGTTGAAGGGTTGCTATTTGCATTTCTTCTTAAATCAAAAAAACTACAATCTGTAAGATTTTAAAACACCCTGGATGTTTTTTTATAAGGCGTGTGAAAATAAATAACAAGTCAAAGATACGAAGTATATTTTACAAAATATATCGAGTCGGATTCAGCTGAAAGTAGTATTTCAGTGGGTTCCGAGGATGAAATAGTTTGCAAAATACACGAGTATATTGACTTGTTATTTTAGTATATACTTATTTTGTTTGATAAAAAATAAAATGTGATAGATTATTTATGACAGTTATTGTTATAATTATTAATAGAGATAAAACATAGGAGGTGTTAAGATGAGTTGGTCTTCTTTAGATAATGCTGCCAAGATGTATGCTTCCCTACCATCAACAAGAGTAACCACATTATTTAGGGTTTCATCTGCATTAAATTTTCATGTAGATAAAAATATTCTTCAAAAAGCCTTGAACTCAACATTAGAACGTTTTCCTTATTTTAATGTATCTTTAAAGACAGGATTATTCTGGAGTTATTTTGATAAAAGTAATGAAAAGCTATTAGTGGAGGAAGAAAAATTCTATCCATGCATGAACTTGAATGTAAAAAAACATCATTTTCCTTTTAGAGTTCTCTATTTCAATAACAGAATATCTCTTGAATTCACACATGCTTTGACAGATGGCACTGGTGCAATGATTTTTCTTCAATACCTACTCCAAGAATATTTAAAAATAAAAAACTTAATTCATAAAGACGTTTTAACTTATATTAATGATACTCCTACAAAAGGAGAGTTTGAGGATTCTTATAAAAAAAATTTTGATAGGAAGATTCCTACTAAACGAGTGAAAGTAAAAGCTTTTCATTTCCCTTTTAAACTCAGTGAAAAAGGTGTCTACCATATTGTAACAGGAATTTTACCCGTAAAAGATTTATTGATTAAATCCAAAGAATTTAACTGTTCATTAACTGAGTTGTTATGTGCTCTTTTTATTGACTCAATAATAGAGTTAATCGATAAAAATGGTTACAAAAAGAAACCTATAGCACTTAATATTCCGATTAATTTACGTTCAAAATTTTCGTCAAAAACCATGAACAATTTTTTTATTTCACTAACCCCTACAATCGATCCTAGATTAGGAGATTATACTTTAGAGGAAATAGTTGAATATATTCATAACTACATGAATCTAAATAACAACACAAAAGTTCTAAAACAATTGTTATGTAAAAATGTGCGTAGTGGAAATAATATATTTTTAAGAATAATTCCTTCCTTTATTAAAGATTTGATAATGCCATTTGTTCATAGTAGTTTTGGAGAAGCAAACTATACTTCGGGTTTTTCTAATATGGGACTTGTGAGACTTCCAATTGAAATGGAGCAACATATAGAAAGATTTGATGTTTATCCTCCTCCAAGCAGAGGAAACAAAATTAAAGTAACAGCTATAAGTTATAAAGATAACATACATATAACCTTTGGTAAGATGACATATAGAAAAGATCTTGAAGAAATATTTTTCTCAAAAATTCGAAAAATGAATATTCCTATAAAAATAGAAACAAATTACGTATAGATAAATTTTGTTTGTAAAACAACCTACAGGAGGTGTATATATGCCCTATTGTTCAAAATGCGGAGTGGAGACTGATTTCGGAGTGTATGAATGTCCGCTATGCAATTATCCTATTCCAAAAGATTTGGCTGATAAAAAAGAAAAAAAAATACTATTCCCAAAAGCTATAAATGTTCATTCTGAAAAGGTAGCAGAGAGAAAAAAAGGAGCTTTCTTCATAATCTCCACAACACTAATTTCAATAATGCTTCTACTATCATTTATAGATTATAGTTTATCCTATAATCTCACTTGGTCCAAATACAGCAGTATTTCAATGTTTTCAATTATTATTTATACATTTGTATTTTTAGGTTTTGGAAAAACATTTTTAATGTCATTAAACATTTGTTTCTTCAATACTCTAGCCATGCTGCTTATGTTCGACAGAGTAGACATAACAATGAGTTGGTCATTAATCTTTGGTTTACCTATAGTATTACTACTATATTTAACTATAATATTATCTTACTTTATTATTAAAAATCTACCATCAAAAGGAGTTAATATTGCTGGTATAGTACTGGGGGCAATCACAGTATTTTGTTTGATCCTAGATATTATAATCACATTTAATATATTTAACACCCCAAAGATAACATGGTCACTTGGAATATTGGCTTCAGTTGGCCCATTATCAATAGGCTTAATTCTACTTCATTATAAAATGCCTGAAAAAATGGAGATTTACTTAAAGAAAAAATTCCACCTGTAAAAAAAATCACGGCGAACCGTGATTTAAAACAAGTTGAGAGTGGTGAGTTGAGAATTGAGAACGATGGATGATTTTCACTTTGGTGAAAATCTACATCTTATTGTTCTTTAGAACAAGAGATTTATACTCATTTTCTCTTGGATAAAATATTGTATTTAAAATACAAGGTTTCATATAAATGAAACGAGTAAAATCCTATTGTTCCTTGGACAATAGGATTAAAATTTCTCGAAGAGAAATGTCAATCGTTCTCAACTCTCCATTCTCAACTCTCAACTACTCTTTTATATTTCATTACGCAACTTCAATTTCAGTTTCATGCTTATCCTTTAAGTATCCTCTGAAATGGAACGCCATCACAGCAGTTAATATTATTGTTAAGAAATCTGCTGTTGGTTGTATTAATGCTACTCCGGTAATTCCAAATATATTAGGTAAAATTAATGCTGCTGGTATTAAGAATATACCCTGTCTTGCAACAGAAAGTGCCAATGCTTGCTTGCCTTTACCCAAAGCTTGGAATAATACTGCATATACATTTTGAAATCCGAACAACGCAGTGAATAAACACATATATCTTAACATCATACTTCCAATTCTAATAACCTCTGGATCGGAACTAAATACTCCTACTACTGCTGGTGCAAATGCAATTAATAATACTGAAGAGATTGTACAGAAAATTGTTGTCACCTTCAATGAATATTTAATTGCCCTATTAAGCTTTTTATATTTCTTAGCCCCGTAATTATAACCTGCCAGTGGTTGGAATCCTTGACTATATCCAAATACAACATATATTACAATGGACATTATTCTCAAAGTTATTCCTACTGACGCTACTGCTGCTGTTCCATATGGATTTGCAGCATTATTTATAAGTCCCATTGATAAACTTGATAATGCTTGTCTTGCAAAAGTTGCAATTCCAATTTGCATTACCTGAGCGTATATTCTTTTACTGAATGTGAAATTCTTAAGTGTAATTTTAACCGTACTCTTTCCTTTAAGGTAATATGAAATAAGAAAGATAGTTGAGATACCCTGTCCTAACACAGTTGCCAGCGCTGCGCCTTTAACACCCATATCAAATACAAACATAAAGATTGGATCAAATACAATGTTTAATAAAGCTCCCATACTTATAGCTATCATACTATACTTAGGGCTTCCCTCTGCTCTTATCATATTGTTTAATGTCATATTTAATATAGTGAATGTTGCTCCTAAAATTAATATTCTACTGTAATCAAGAGCATAAACCATTACTTCATCTGAAGCACCAAATATTGTCAACAAATTATTCATAAATAGGAATCCAAAAACAGTGAAAAGCAACGCTACCACTATAGCTGTAAAGAATGTGGTTGACCCAGCCCTATTTGCCTCTTCCATATCTTGCTTACCCAACAACCTTGATATATATGATGCTGCTCCCACACCAAACATCTGACCCACTGCAGAAATCAATATAAATAAGGGAAATGCCACCGCAACAGCTGCCATAGCCTCTGAACTGTTTAACATTCCAACAAAATATGAATCTACTATATTGTAGATTGCTGATATCAACATTGCAATAATACCCGGTACCGCCAGTTTATTCAATGTTTTTTCTACATTTTCACTTTCAAATAATTGTCTTCTTTTGTCTTTACTTGCTTCCATTAAAATCCCTCCTACATATCACTTCATTACTTTAATTTTTTACCTTTCATATTCCTAAAACAACATTTTCTCCACCATAAAATCAATAAACTCTAAATTTTTCTCATGCTCTTCTGACTTTTCATTAATCAGAAGAAAACTGTTATAAATAAGCGTCATACTTACTCTTTCATTAAATTCTTTCGCTTCATCACTTATCTCTTCGCAAGCGTTTATTATATCAATCACTTTATAAAGTACCCGCTCTCTTAGCTTGTTAAATACTACACCCTGCTCTGAGGTTCCTTTAAACATTTCACGACCAAGCCCTCTTCTATCTATCACATCTTTATATATAGTGACTAATACTTCTTTTATCTTTTTTTTCCCAATTTCATTGCTATTAGATATTTTATCAACCTTTTCAAAAGTACTGTTCCAACTATCGGTTAATATTTTTCTATATAGTGTTTTTTTGTTTGGATAATAATTATATAATGTTCCAACGGCAATTCCTACATCCTTTGATATAGCTTTCATCTCAACCTTGTCGTATCCAAGTTTATAAAACAAGTTAAGTGCTGATTTATATATTTTCTCATCTAAATTTTTTATAATCTTTGGCATATATTTCCCCTCATCATTTTTAATGTATTATTAAAATGTTTTTTATGAATCAATGTTCATTTAAATACTATGTATTCATACTACACTCAATAAACACAAAAGTCAACTTAAATGAATAACAGTTCATAATAAATTCAAAAAATATTTTACTGCACTATTCACAATTAAAAACTACCTCCACAGATTACTCTGTATGAGGTAGTACATTATTTTATGTCTTAGTGATTGTTTTAAAAAAGCACACTACTTACTCCACTTCACTTTTTATGATATCCTGCAAATCAAAATCCTCAATAATTCCTTGGATTAAATCTTCTAGCGTACTCTTATCTATCTCATAAGAATTCTTTTTATTAGCTTTGGTTACCTTGAGTATCTTATATGTGCTCATAAGATTAATATGATATGACACGGTCGCCCCAGTAACCTCTAGCTCATTGATAATCTCATAAGCACTTATTTCAGGATTCTCAGCTATTAATTTAAGCATTTTATATTTAGTCTTATCACCTAATGTCTTCAGTATTCTTAATCTCTTTTCAAGTTCAAATTCTTTTCTCTCTTTCATCTTACTAAACATTTCTTCCACTTTATATCCCCAGTGTAATATCATTGTATCTTCAATTTCTCTAATCATGATCATATCACCACAAACATAGCTTAATGCAAGAACTCCAGTAGTATTTTGGGTATTTTCTTTATCAAAAAAATCATCAACTATACTATTCAAGAATTCGATTCCATCCTTTTCTAGCTTCTTTACGAACCCTTCCCGATATTCCCCTATTTCTTTTTCTCCTTGTATCCATAATTTATCGAACTCTGGTTTTATCTTCCTCATGAATTCCACATAGTCCTGGATGTATTTTACAGGGTCTTCAATTGCACAAAACATATTCCATTTCATACTTGGAGATATTGATGTATTTTTAACTGTTGATAACATGAAATCCTTATCCTTATGTTTTTCTTCCTCAACAGCACTATTAATCATATCCTTCTTACCAATCTTAAACATTAATATCTTCAATAAATTCTTTCTTATAGTATCCTCATCTTGGTCTAAAGCGCTATTAAGATATTCCTCAATGCTATTACTTTCAATTAATATATTCTGACCAATAATTAACGTTATCGGATTAAATTCTTGTGAATAGAATTGTTCTATAACTTCATAATGATTCTTCATCTTTTTCTGAATGTCTTTTGTTAAATCTTTACATTCATCAATTTCGATATCAATATCATCAAAAAATTGATTTCTTTCCAACTCATTATGAAATCTTCCCATGTAAGGATAGTAAATAAAATCCAAAATTTTTCCTAACTCATTATTAATTATAATTTTCATTTATATCAATCCTATCATTTTATTTTTTAAATTTATTCAAATTAATCATTTTTCACTACATACTGCAATTCAAAATCTCGAATGATGCCTTGAAGAAAATCTTTCAATGTGTTCTTATCAATCTCAAAAGAATTTTTCTTATTTGATTTATTTATCTTAAGTATCTTATATGACCTCAAAAGATTAATATGATATGATACTGTTGCCCCTGTAAGTTTTAGTTCATTTACAATATCATTTGCACATATTTGGGGATTGTCAGCTATAAGTTTAAGCGTTTTATACTTTGTCTTATCACCTAATGTTTTTACTATCCTTAATCTTTTTTCAAGTTCAAATTCTTTCCTCTCTTTGATTTTAATAAAAATCTCTTCTACTTTATATCCCCAATGTAGAATCATTTTATCATCTATCTCACTCATAGTTATTGACCCACCACCTATATAGCTTAATGCAACAACTACAGTAGTATTGTTCATGTTATCTATATCAAAAATCTCATCAGTTATATTGTTCAAAAATTCCATTCCATTTTTCTCAAGCTTCTTTGTAAATCCTGGCTCATATTCAACTAACTCTCTCTCTGCCTGTACCCATAATTCCTCGAAATCAGGTTTTAACATCTTCATGAAATCTACATACTCTTGGACATATTTAATTGGATTTTCAATTACACAATAAATATTCCACTTCATACTTGAGGATATTGAAGTTTCTTTAACTTTTGATATCATATAGTCCCTATCCATATGTTTATTTTCTCCAATTAAATCCTCAAAAATTTCTTTCTTACCAATAATACGAATTAATAATTCCAGTAGATTTTTTTTTAAAGTTTCCTCATCTAATTCTAAAGCTCCATTTAGATATTCCTCAATGCTATGGCTTTCTAATAATAAATCTTTCCCAATAAGATTTACAATTGGGTTAAATCCCATAGAATAAAATTTATCAATAACTTCAAAATAATTCATCATCTTTTTATTTAAATCTTCTAATATATCTTCATATCCCCCTACTTCAATATCTAGCTCATCAAAAGTCTGATTTTTTTCTAACTCTTCATAAAATCTTCCACAATAAGGGTAATTAATAAAATCTAAAATTTTTCCTAATTTTCTATCAATTATAATTTCCATGTACTCAATCCACCTTTTCGTAATTTTAGATTCTTTTTAAATTTTTAAAAATCCATATCTTAAGTTTTATCTAATTACATTATATAATTAGATAAAATTCTAAGTCAATAATATTCTCTTATTTTTTAACAAATATAATATATTTTGGAGACCACACTTTGCTTCTCTCATATTTTAGAAAAACCACCTTAAAGGGGGAACCAAAAGGTAGTTCTTCTATAATCTATTACATTTTCTTAATTTCTTTTTTCCTAGACATTGAAACTGTTAATATGAACATGATGGTACCTGCAGTTATTGGAGTTATAAATACTGGTAAGTATTCCATCATTATTCCTGATAATAAGAATGCAACTGGCATTGCTACAGTGGCTAACATTCCTATTACCCCAAATATTCTTCCCCTCTTATCTGCTGGTATCATCTTCTGAAGGGTAACATTTATCGGAATATTAAATGTTGTAGTTGCTATAGAAGCAGCTGAATATATTGTTATGAATATTATGAAATATCCTGTCATAGATAATTGAAGGAACTCCGGTATAATAAGCACTCCCATACTTATTACACATACACTAGTTACACATAGGCCAAAAATAAGTTTTCTGTACACACTCTTAGCTTCTGGTAAAAGAGATATAATCATGGCAGTAACTAATGCAGCCGCAGGGAAAGCCATATTTATTATTCCAATAACCTTTGGATCAAAACCAATAACATTCATCATAATATAATTTCCTGGTACTCCTATTCCCATTCCACACAAGAAATTAATTGCGATAATATAGGTCATAAAAGTTCCTAACCATTTCTCTCTTTTTAGATATTTTATTCCTTCTAGAAAATTTACCCAATACTCAATCAAAGTACTTTTTACTGATTTTTTTTCTTCTTGTTTATTATTTCCCTTAGATTCATCAACTTCATTAAAACTATTTTCCTGATGCACTTCTTCATTTATACTGTCTTCATTAAAACACTCTTCATTTATCATTTCTTCAACATTAAAATTCAAGAATATCTCTGAAATTCCTGATAATATGAATGATACTCCATTTACCAACAAGAATAATCTTATATCTATCAATGCAAATACGATTCCTCCAATAAATGGACCAGATATTCTCGTTATTGATGAAACTGCCTCATTCCACGAATTTATCTTAGTTAATTTTTCCTTGTTTATCAAACTAGGAATAGCAGCTGTCATAGGTGTGTCAAAGAACACAGTACAGATCGCAAGTAAAAAGGTAGCTGTATAAATATAGCTTATTTGAAGACCATTTATCATGGAAACTCCAAATAATATCAAAATCACAATTCCACTTAAAATATCCATTGAAACAATCATCTTTTTCTTATCTACCTTATCTGCAATAACCCCTGAAATAGGTGCAAATAAAACCTGTGGCAGTATTACTAATACCAGATTTATTGAAAAACTCATGCTTGATCCAGTCTTAGATAAAATATACATACTCATAGCAAAAGAATAAATATTTGATCCAAAAAGTGATACTAATCTCCCCATGAGCATTATAACTATATTAATGTTAACAACATTATTCAACTTCTTATCTATACTATTATTTCTTAACACATTAGCTTCCATTTTTAACTCTCCCTTAATCACTAATTTTATAATAGCCCTCATATCCCCAATTGTATGCTTACTACTACCTTATTTTTTATATCTTACTACTTTCGCAAAACCATCATTTAGACTGCCAAAATTATCATATATAATTTCTATAACTTCTCTTTGACCATTTTCATCATATCTTAATAAATAATCTATATTATTTTTATTTTCTTGCTTTTTATTAAATTTAAATTTCATTTAATTCACTCCTAATTTATTTTTAATTTTTAATAAATTTAGATACTGATCTTATCTTAAATCTTATTGTATACATTTAAATAATAATAATAAAAACTACCATCATTTCTAAATTCTTTTTCACATTCTGCAGCATATTCTAGTCTATTATCTGTAGTATTTTTAAATTTTGATTTCTTTTTAAATCTAAATTTCATTTTATTCACTCCTAATAATATTTTTCTATAAAAACTCTTAACTAACTTTATATTTTTAGAAGTTCATCTAATATAAAGTTGATAATCTTTGAAATCTTACATCCACATTTTACACTTGTTGTTCAAACTAGTATTGTGTGTATCTCCATAGAGGTCTTTTGGCATATCAATTTTGTTATCTAATATAACTAGCTCTTTATTTTTTGAAATATTCTTCTTAAATCTTAATTTCATTTAAACCACCTCTTGTTTTAGAAATATTAATGAGATACTTTTAATTTGTTATCTCAATCTAATTATATTATATGCTTAGATATCCATCTAAGTCAATACTTTTTTTGATTATTTTTACAATTTTATGAAGTTTTTTTATTTTTATCTAAAAATACATTCATAGGACAACCTCCTTCTAAAATCTTTTGTTCATTTTCAAAAACAATTAGGCACTTTGAAATAAATAACTTGTCAAAGGAAATTCATTCCGCACATCCACTTAAATTTTTGAACAAAAAAAAAGAATCTATAACATAGATTCTGAGTTTGTTGACAAAGTTACAATATATTCTTTTCACTCTGTTTTCTGTCTTTATAACTTCCGTTCCTATTCATCTTTATTTTTATAAATAAAGAATATTATAAAATGCAACAATATTAATACTCCGAAAACAGAAGCTGCAACATACTTTATATTATCTGGTAACATGATAACTGCTGAAATCAGTGAAATTAAATATAAAACTATTAGTGCTATCATGAAGTGAATTTTTCCCTGACCTATTTTCATCAATAACACAATATGAAATATAAGTGTAATAACTTCTCTTATATAGTTTATTGATGTATATACTGTTGGAACCCCTCCAAAATAATTAGCAATTATTAAGATATTCATTAATAATACAGCAAATAATAATCCTCTACTTTTAGAATATGGATTTACCCATACTTTTCTTGTACTAATCAGTTTTCTACCTGCTATTCGCTCTCCCCAAGTCATAAATCCTACTTTATCAGCCATAACTATACCATAAAACATTACTATCACCAGCGTTAAAACTAATATTATGATACCATTTTGTTTGTAAAAAAAGTCCTTACCTACTATTTCTTCGCCCATAAATGTATTTATCAAAGACAATAATCCTAAATATATCGAATAAACAATAACAAAATTAACTATACCTGAAACAATTCCATGGGGCTTTGATTCCTCGTATTTGAACACTCTTCTACTTCCTCTACCTATACCGTACACGTTTTTCCTCCTAAATTGTTTATATTAAAACAAAGAAATTCTTTGTTTACCATAGCATCATTTTTGTTCCTTACTATTAATTCTATAATCTTTTTCTCATCATTTCAATTATTATTATCTTAACCTTATAACATAGCTCTCTTTTCTATCTTTTTATTGCTTCCAAAGTATATGCCGGAACTTCCATGCCACCCATTTCTATAAAAATATCACCCTAACAATAGGATGATATTTCTATTTTAACATATTTTTATCACTAATTAGCTATCTCTTTTATTCCTTTAATTATTATCTTAGGATTATCCAGATTAATCATGTGACCACACTTCTCAGCTATTATAATTTCACTTTTAGTGGAAATCTCAGCTATTTCAGTTACAAGCTCATCCCATAAATCTTCAAATACTTGAGCTTCTTCTTGAGGAATACCTGAATCTAGATGTTTCTTAATGGCATCTTCCTTATCTCTAATGAATACCTTAAAAGGAATTTGGAATTGATCCTTCATATCTTCAATTTCAAATAATCTCGTATCCCAAGTATTAATCTCACTTAAAAGCACTTTATAGAGTTTAGGATTAGAGTAAAATCCCTTAATTTCCATCTGTTCCTCTTTAGTTAATTTAATTGCCCATTCTTCTAGTTTATAATTCACTTCTTGTTCTAAGTCATCTGGGCTTAAATCACCATATCTTTCCCATGTTTTTTTAAAATCATCGTCACTATTATCCTCATCAATTGTTGGTATATGAATTTCATTAAACCTAGATCTATTTATAGACGCTGGATCTACTAAAACACAACCTTTTATCTTAAACTCATTACCAAATAATTTTAAGAAATGTTGTATAATTAACCCTCCATATGAATGTCCAACAAGGATAATATTTTCCTTCACTCCAAATTCATTTAAAAGAACTTTAAGATCTTCTGCACTATTCTCAGTAGACACACTCTTATTAATAAGCTCACTATTTCCTAATCCTTCTCTATGAACAATTATTACATCATCATTTCCACTGATTTTCTCCCCAATATAATCCCATTCATAAACTGTATCCATCATACCTGGAAGTATAATTATAGTATTTTCCCCTTCATTTTTTTCTTCTCTAGCATTCCTAATTAAACACTCAATATTCTTTCCATTTACTTTTATAAACTTCACTTGTTTATCCCCTCTACTCATCCTAACCCCTCCTAAAATTTATTATTATATTGTCGCTATTGCTCTAACTGGTGCTCCATCACTATTCTCGAATTTTAGTGGAAGACACATAAAGGTAAATATTTTTTCTTCTATATTATTCAAGTTTGCAATATTTTCGATTATCACAATATCATCCTTAAGTAGTTCATGATGGTTTTCAAATTTATTAGAACCCATAGAATCTACAGAAATGGTATCAACCCCAATTCCTTTAATATTTTTAAATTTATTCTTTATCCACTTCACAGCTTCTAATGATAATGTAGGGAAATCCTCAAAGTATTTTTCACTACCCCAGTGTTTTCCCCATCCTGTGTGTAAAACTACGAATTCAATGCAATCAAATTCTTTACTGAATTTGTTGGTATTGAAATACTCTATAACTTCTTCTTTAGTTATTTTGCCACATTCTTTTTTCATTCTTATCAAAGTTGCTTTTCCAATAAACTTACTGCTATCAAACTCCTCAAGATGTTTTCCTCCCTGTACCATATGCGCTGGAGAATCCATATGAGTTCCTGTATGAGAATACATAGTGATCTTCTTCTCCTCAAATCCATCCTTTTCAATAGTATTTGCCTCATGAATAATAGGTTTCTCTGTTCCTGGATAAACTGCCATTTCCTCATGAATTGTATAAGTTAGGTCGTATACCTTTTTTTTCATTTCTATCCCCACCCTTTGTAAAATAAAAGCACGCTCTGCGTGCACTGTCCACTATGTTTTCTATATATTATATTATCTTCAATCCCATTATAACTGCTTCATAATCTTTTCCTCTTATGTTCCAAACTGTTTCAGCCTCAGCTACAAATCCCACTCTCTTGTATAACTTTATTGCTCTCTCATTAAATTTAACTACACCTAAATGTAACGTTTCATGGTTATAATTATTTTTAGCATATTCTATAATATCTCTAATAACGCTTTCTCCTAAACCTTTGCCTGTTAGTTCAGGTTTTAATTGAACACCAAAAACAAAATCTTCATCAATGATTTCATATTCACAATTACCAATTAATTTACCATCTCTATCGTAAATTGAGAATAAATCTTCCTTATTTACTGATTCAAGATAATATTCTATTTTTTCTTTCTGAATATCATTATCATAGAAAGAATATATCCCGTCAAACTTCCATGTTATAAATTCCTTAACATCTTCTTCTGTTCTTAATCTAAAATCATATTTCATCTTTAATTCCCCCCTTGTTCTGTCATTTACAGTATTCATCCCCATGAATTGTCTATCCATTCTACTCATAGCTGATTCTTTTATATTTTACCATAAAATGCATATTATTTTCTAATCTCTTCTATAATCCCCTTTATATTATCATCCAAATGTTCTTTTCTTTTTGTTCCAATCATAGCTGCATAAATACCTTCAGTATCAATCACATATTTAACTAATTCACTTCCTGTAAATTTTTCTTTCTCAAATTCAAACTGATTTAATGGTGCACTTACTGTAACCTTAACCCCTAGTCTTTGTGCTAATTCTATTGTTGTGATCTTTTCTCCATCAACCTCTTGATTCTTTAAGGTTGTAGCCTCTCTCATAACCTTGTTATATGGTAACTGAATAAATCTGAAGTGGTGATTTTGTCCACCTACTTCTTTTGCTATGTCATACACCTTGTTTAGAGAAATATATCTTGCCCCTTTGGTCCCTTCTCTAAAACACCACCATGTTGCCATGCCATAATTCCGAATATTCCCCTTCTTAACTTGCTCTTCAAGTGCAGCGAATACCTCTTTAATTCCATCATAGAATTTTTCTTCTCCTAACACTTCACGAGAAATTCCTGGTTCGTGAACATATAATATGTCAATTGTCTCTATTCCCATGTTCTTTTTACTCTGTTCAATACAGTATTCATATAAATTTGGATTCAATGAACATCTATAACCATCTATAATATTCACATCTTCCTTCTTTAATAATCCATTTTTTATGAATATCTCATCTAGATAATCTAGTGGCTTTAAGGGTATATCTATATCTCCTGGAAGCATTCCCGCCTTTGTTGATATCACCACTTCTTCTCTTTTTAAAACCTTTTCTTTATTTATTAGCTTGTCTAATACTTTCCCAATATCACGCTCTGATTTCATTCCTCTATAATTTACTGCAGTATCTATAAAGTTCACCTTTTTCCTAAGTGCATGTTCAATACACTCCTGAAACAACATAGAATGCTCCTCTGAAAAATCTCCTAGATGTGTCCCTACAGCTACAGGTAAAGTGTAGAACTCACCACTGTTTCTTAATTTATCTCTCTGTATATTCCTCTTATCAAAATAACCTTTTGTCCCCTTAACAGTTGCACATCCCTTTATCATTTACATCCCCCCCCATATTCAAATTAAATATCTTTCTACTATATTTAATGCATTTAAATACTTATGAATTATTTTACAGTTTTTCCACAACAATTATAAGGCTTATTCTTTTTCCATATATATGCTATAATATAAGTATAGAGAGTATAAAAACTGTGGCTAACTTATTTAGTCACAGTTTTCTTTATTTCTCCCTTTATTTCTTTCTAATATAATACATTCTATTGATCATATCATGTGCTTCATAATAAACTTCTTTTCTTTCTTCAATAATAAATTTTTCATCTAGAATCATGTCTAATTTTTCTTCAGTAATATTCCATAAGTATAACCCAGAGGTTTCCTTATAGAATTCTTCTTCAAGCTCTTCAAATTTCCACTCTTTTATTTTATTATCTTCAATATAAGGATTGATTTTTAATAAAAGTTTTCCACTAGGTTTTAAGATTCTTGCAACTTCATCTAATACCCTCAAAGAGTCTTTTGGAATCATATTATCTATAATATTGGATAGTATCACTCCATTAAATTCACAATCCTGAAATTTTTCTAAAGCTTCTACTCCTCCAATTTCAAAAGAAGCCTTATCCTGCAAATGATATTCTTTAACCACATTAATAGCTTGTTTTATAGCATTTTCACAAATATCTATGCCATGAATTCTATCTACCCCATATGCAAGTGCCCTTTGTATCATTGCTCCATTTCCACATCCATAATCAAGAAGTTTTCCATTTTCAGATGAAATCCATTCTATTCCTTTTTCTAAATCTATTACTCCTGTATCTTTTCTATAATCTCTCCCTTTTGATAATTCATCTTTAGGCTCAAAAGTTTTTTGCCAAAACTCAATGGTATCCTTATATCCTTCTTTCATATAAATCCCCCTGACATTTTTTTATTCATTTACAATTATAAGGGAATATAGGTGTCTATTCAAAAAAAAAATTCATAATATATAAATTAAACCAGTATTAATTAATCACTTTTAGTGTTATAATGAGTTGTTTGCTAAAATAAAATTATTATCTTCTTTAATATAAAGAAGAATAATGTTTGGAAATTGCATAATATAGTGCGCCAATTTGTGAACTATATTTACAATAGTCCCATTGAATTTTATATTTTTTTATAGATACTAATTAATCTATTAAGTATATAGGAATTGAATAACTTCAGTATAACTTGTCTATAATTATATTTATATGATGTATAAATTTCCGTTAACCAGTCAAAATGCAATTTCCATTAGCTTAAAAAATTTAAACTAAAGGAATGATTAAACGTATGAATGAATTATTATTTGAAAATCTTAACTGCTCTGAGGAAATATTAAAGGCGGTTAAAGATTTGGGCTTCGAGAAAGCTACACCGATTCAAAGTCAAACAATCCCTCTAATATTAGAAGGAAAGGATGTAGTAGGTCAGGCTCAAACTGGAACTGGAAAAACTGCTGCATTTGGAATACCAGCTCTTGATCTAGTTTCTGTTGAAAAGAACAAACCACAAGCTTTAATTTTATGTCCTACAAGAGAGCTTGCTCTTCAGGTTTCTGAAGAACTTTATAAAATAGGTAAATATAAGCGTGGTTTAAAAATTCAATCTGTTTTTGGTGGTCAGTCTATTGATAGACAAATCAGTGCTTTAAGAAAAGGTGTTCACATGATAGTTGGAACTCCTGGAAGAGTTATGGACCATATCAGAAGAAGAACTTTAAAACTTGATGATCTTAAAATGTTAATTCTTGATGAAGCTGATGAAATGCTTAACATGGGATTCAGAGAAGATATCGAAGAAATTATGTCTTTTATTGAAACTGAAGAAAGACAGACTTTATTATTCTCTGCTACAATGCCTAGACCTATCTTAAACATCATCAACAAATATCAGAAAAATCCTGAGATTATTAAGATTACTAGAACTAAATTATCTACTCCTAACATATCTCAAAAGTATGTTGAAGTTAGAGAGAGTGAAAAGTTCGAAGCATTATCTAGACTTATAGATATTCGTGTTCCAAAGTTATCAATTGTTTTCTGTAATACAAAGAGAAAAGTTGATGAGGTAACTGCTCAACTTCAGACACGTGGATATAGTGCTGATAAAATACATGGTGATATGAAACAAACACTTAGATTGAGTGTTATTAATAAATTCAAAGAAGGAACTGTTAAGATTCTAGTTGCAACTGATGTTGCTGCAAGAGGACTTGATATTGATGATGTTGATTACGTATTCAACTATGATGTTCCTGAGCATGAGGAATATTATGTTCATAGAATAGGAAGAACTGGAAGAGCAGGTAGAGAGGGTACTGCATACTCATTCGTAACTGCAAGAACTTTCTTCAGACTAAGAGATATTATGAAATACACTAAGAACACTGTAGAAAAAGATTCTGTACCTACAGTAAAAGACATAGAAGAAAAGAAGACTGCTGCTTTCGTTGATGAACTTAAATCAATTATTGACGCAGGTAAGATAGGTAAATATGTGAATATGGTTGAAAAATTCCAAGAAGAAGGTCTTGACCCTGTACAAATAGCTGCAGCTCTTCTAAAAAAAGAACTTCACATGCCTGAGTTAAAAGATATTAAAGGTGTTAAACCTGTTAAATATGGTGATACAGGAGCAAGTTCTGGAATGGTTAGAATGTTCCTTAACATAGGTAAGAAACATAGAGTTCGTCCTGGGGACATCGTTGGTTCTATAACTGACAATAGCTCTATCAGCGGATCTCTTATAGGAGATATTGATATTCTTGAAGCATTCTCATTCGTTGAAATACCAGAGCAACATGCTCACGCTGTTCTTCTTTCAATGAAAAACAACAAAATCAAAGGTATTAACGTAGTGATGGAACCTGCTAAAGGTAAAACTAGCCGTTCAAACCGTTCTAGTCGTCCATCTAATAATAGAGGACCAAGAGGACCAAGAGCTCCAAGAACTGAAAGACTTAACTAAGAATATACTATTTTATATAAAAAGCATGAGAATTTATTCTCATGCTTTTTTATTTAAACTTATGTTTACTTCACTCTTCTATAATCACTTATATGTCCTGTCCAATATTTCCTTATCTCTTTCATAACACTCGTTCTATACCTTTCCAATCTATTAATCTAAATCTTTTCATTTTTACTTCTCCATAAATTGCTTATAATAAACCTTATATAATCACCCTATATATTTGATTTTACATTCTTTAGTGAGATATTCTAACAGTGTTTGTTTTTTATGATTTAAATAATTTGTACTTATTTCTATACTTTTATTATCATCATAAAAAATATAAATACTTCCTTTTCTATAATTTTTAAAAAATATTATTTTTAAATCTATTATTGATTTTTTAACATACTTTATTTTCTTAATACTTATTTCTTTTGTTGAAAACATGTTATTTATATACAGAATTTTATTTTCAATTTTATAACCCCCTCTATCAATTAAAACACTTAGATTGGAAGCAAATAAAAATACTACTATCACTTTAAAATCTAACTTCATGAAATAATTACTCAATATAACCACTGATGAAAATATCAAACATGTTCTTATTCTATATTTTAATTTGTATTCAAATATCATCGTTACATCCCCTTATTTCCCCATATATTTTTTTATTCTGTATATCTATTTAATTTCTTTTATCTACCACATAAAAACTCACCCAATCTTCTTCATCTGATTTTATTAATTTTCTAATGAAATTTTAATCTTTCACTAATTTCCATCTAATACACGTCTCCTATAATATAATTAATCAATCAATTAAATGAAGTTTATTTAATATAAACACGAACGTAGAGTTCATGACTTTATACTCTAAATTCTACGTTCAAACTTCGAACATTATATCTATTAATCATAAATAAAAAATATTGATAAACTACTTCAACTAATAATTTATACATGTCCATAACTCATTAAAACTTTGAGATTTTGGAACAAGTATAAATGAAGTTTCAGTAAAGTTTATCAATTAATTAAAATTTTAGGAGGCTATATTATGAAAATAACATTAGAACAAATCGATTTATTAAGAAAGAGAGCTAACGTAAGTTATTCAGAAGCAAAGGAAGCACTAGAAATAAATGATGGTGATATCGTTAATGCATTAGCTTATTTAGAACAACAAAAGAAAATAAAAGGAAAGCCATTCCAAGACAGTACAACAAATTTAGTTGATACTATTAAAAAGCTTATCCAAAAAGGATTTGAGATCAGATTACTTGTAAGTAAAGAAGATAGAATGAAGTTAGATATTTCACTTAACTTATTAATACTAGCACTTATAGTTGCAACACCAATAACACTGATTGCAACAGCATTATCACTATTAACTAAGCATACTTTAAGATTTTCAAGACGAGGAAATGAAGATTTTACAATAAATAAAACAATAACAAAAATAAGTGATACCATTAACTCTTCATTAGATGGCACGCACCAATAATCATCTCATTAGATACAGAGTAATTAAAGTGTTCTCTTGATAATGATATAAGTATATATTATTATTGGTATATAAAGCCATTTATTACCACAACAAGGAGATCGAATATGAAAAAGAAACACATTCTGATTATTGAAGATGAAGTAAAAATTTCTCGTTTCCTTCAGCTAGAACTGGAATATGAAGGTTATATGATAACTCAAGCTTATGATGGTAGAGACGGTCTAGAAAAAGCCCTGAATACAAATCCCGATATGATAATCTTGGATATAATGCTTCCAGGGCTTAATGGTATAGAAGTATGCCGAAGAATTAGGCGTGAAAGTGATGTGCCAATAATAATGTTAACTGCAAAAGACACCACAATGGATATAGTAATGGGTCTTGATATGGGTGCAAATGATTACGTTACAAAACCATTCGCTATCGAAGTCCTACTGGCAAGAATAAGAGTTATCCTAAAGAACAATCATGACAATGTATTAGACACCAAAGTTCTTACTCTAAAAAAATTGTCTTTAAACAATGAACAACACACAGTGAAATTTAATAATGACGTGATAGATTTAACCAAAACAGAGTTTGATCTTTTAAAATATCTTATGATAAATAAGAATATTGCACTATCTAGAGACCAAATTCTAAACGAAGTTTGGGGATATGATTATACAGGAGATACCAATATTGTTGATGTATATATACGTTATTTAAGAGCTAAAATTGACAGTCATTATAATGTGAAATATATACACACAATCCGCGGAATTGGTTATATGATTAAAGATGAAGAAGAATAAAAATCCTCTTGAGAGAGATAATTTTGATAAAATAATGAGAGCACTTACTAAGCATATACTTTATATCTCTGATAGTATAACTAAATTTATTTCTTCTCCCCCAAAGAAATTCAAAGTTTATATTAAAGAATTTAAAGCTAAGATTACTAGATTATTTAGGTTTTCTATAACATTTAAATTAACAGTCTTCAGCTCATTTAAAATTTTAAGAGAACTTTTAGGAACAATTCTGTTGCTTATCCTATTATTCTTTGGATTTAATATATTCATAATAAGAAATGATTTTATCACAAAGTCAGAGTATATTTCAAATAATTTTAATGCTATAGATAGCATAGAATCTAAAGCTCCCATGTCAACCCATATAAAGAGTTACATGAAAAGTGAAGATATATCTGCTATCATACAAGAAGATACTAATGTTTTATTAAACACTTATGATAATAATAGCAACCTTCATGAAAACACTCCAATTAGTCAAGATACCGTTGAAATAAATCCAGAATTTATTTTAAGTAATGATATGTTTTTTATAGATGAAATTTCACTAGGAATAACTAAATTAGATACCTTTGATTTTTATCTTATATATAAAGATAATTTTAATATTGATGACCGGGTAATAAATTTAACCTTTGTTAGAAGTTTAGAAAATGAGCTATTATATATTCAATATTTTCTACTAGGTATATCAATATTATTTTTATTTTCCTTATTATCATGTTCTAAGTATATATCTAGGCTAACTAAACGTATGATAAAGCCTGTATATACCATGAATGATGCTATCAAAGAGATAAATGTAAGTAATCTTGATACCCGTTTAGATATTAGCGGTTCTCAAGATGAACTTAAAGATCTTGCTCTAACAGTAAATAATATGTTTGATAGAATTCAAGATTCATATGAAAAGCAGAAACAATTTGTATCCGATGCTTCCCATGAACTAAGGACGCCAATTGCAGTAATCCAAGGATATGCCAATCTCCTCTCAAGATGGGGAAAAAATGATAAAGATGTTCTTGAAGAATCCATCCTTGCAATAAAAGATGAATCTGAAAATATGAAGGATTTAGTAGAGAAATTATTATTCCTCGCAAGAGCTGATAAGCATACTCAGAAGATTGATAAGAAAGAATTCGATCTTTCTATTCTTATTGAAAGTATATGTAAAGAAACCAAGCTCATTGATTCGAATCATACTATTTCATCAAATACAGAGGAAAATTTAGTTCTATTCGCCGATCCAAAGCTAATAAAACAAGCACTTCGTATACTTGTAGATAATAGTATAAAATATACTCCAGAAACAGGTTATATAAATATAAGTGCGTTCTCTGAACAAAATGAGATAATTATAAGAGTTTCCGATACAGGTATGGGAATTTCCGCTAAAGATATCCCCCATATATTTGATAGATTCTACAGAGTAGATGAATCTAGAAGTAAGCAGGATGAAAAAGGAGGAACTGGACTCGGACTATCCATTGCCAAATGGATTGTTGATACTCATAAAGGAACTATCTCAGTTGAAAGTTCCCTTGGTGAAGGAAGTACCTTTACTGTTAAACTCCCTTTTACTTCGAGTATGATATAGAAATAAATGTATAATTGATAATGGAGAATGGATAATGATGGATGGTTCTACTTACGCAGAACCTATATTTTATTGGTCTTTAGGACAAGAGGTTTTTACTCATTTTATCCTTGGATATAATTTGTATTTAAGATACAGTGTTTCATTACAAATGAAACGAGTAAATCTATCATTGTCCAACGAACAATAATATTAAAATTTCTCGAAGAGAAATCTCAATCATTCTCCATTCTCCATTTCCTTTAAGCTCTCAATTTGTCTTTAAGTTTTTATATCTTTTATATTTATTCCTTGTTTTTTAATTTTACAATAGCGCCATCTTCATTACCAACAATCAAAACATCAGTCATATCCAAAAACATTCCTATATCCACTACTCCTGGAATATCTTTAAGTTTTAATGAGAATTCGTAAGGATTATCAATCACACCCATATGTAAATCTATAATATAATGTCCCCCATCTGTTTTAAAAATTTCTTCATCAATTTCTCTAAGAACTGGATTAAATCCACTCTCCATGAAAAAATTAAAAAGATGTGTATATGCATATGGTACCACTTCAACTGGCAAAGGAAATTTTCCTAATTTATTAACTTTCTTGCTATTATCAATAACCCAAATAACCTTTTTTGAGGCGAAAGCTACTAATTTTTCGTATAGTAATGCTCCTCCTCCACCTTTTATCCCATTAAAATTTTTATCTACTTCATCAGCCCCATCAATAGTTACATCAATATAGTCTACATCATTTAAAGAAAATATTTCTAACCCCAGCTGCTCCCCTAATTTAGTAGTTTTACTCGAGGTGGAAACACACCTTATTTTTAGTCCGTCTTTCCTAACTCTTTCAGCTAATTTCATAATAGTGTAATATACTGTTGATCCTGTTCCCAATCCCACCGTCATACCATTTTCAATAAACTCCGCAGCCTTTTCTCCTGCAATTTTCTTGGTATTCATTATTTCATCTCACTCTCATAATATTGATAATTTATTTATAGTTCCTTATCATAACAATGGAACGGTTCTTCTCTATGCCTGAAATAAACATCCCCAACATACTTATATCCCAATTTTCTATACATACCATTTGCTTTTGTATTACAACTGTAACAATCTAATCTAATTATCTTAGCTCTTCTTCTTAATGCTTCCATTTCAAGTTTCTCCATAAACTTTCTTGCATATCCTTTACCCTGATTATCAGGATCCATGGCTAACCTATGTATCACTAAGACACCATCAATGGAAAACGATACATCTTCTCTTGTTATGGTTTCAATCTCTTCATCCTCCAAAGTAGATTTTTCATAATTCCAATCAACCTTAGCATATTCTGATTCCTGATTCCCATCAAGTGCTGCTACTCCAATGACACTACCTTCTTCATATTTTCTTAATACATATAAGTTTGAATTCCTAATATCTACTGTAAATCTCTCTTCATTTGGATAATATTCATCCCATTGATAAATCTCCTGTTCGTGCATCTTCTGTACAACCTTTTTGATTACAATCATTATTTCTTTTAAGTCAGACATTTTTGCTTTTGTGATATTAACTTCTTTCATATCTACACCCCCACTTCTTATCTTTGCCCATAGCCCGTACTATTAATTCTAATTTATTGCTTTAATTATACCATTTATATAAAGCCTATGAAAATCCATACTCTTAAATGAACTAAAACATGACACTCAATTGTCTTATTTAAAATGCTAAAATAGTATTATAAATAATTAGGAGGACACAAATATGAAAGTTGGAGATAATTTATTTATCAGAATAGACTATCCAATAAAAGGGGCATCGACAACCTCTAAAGACTACGAAGACCATATGGAATTTATGAAAAATTTAATGAGAGAGAGAAAAGTAATTGGTGGAGGGTTTAAAGATGAGAACGGTGGTATGATTATTTTTGAATGTGAAAACTTAAATGAAGCTAAAAAAATTGCTTCTAGAGATCCTTTAATACTTAGAAATCTCTATTCCTGTACTGTTCATGAATGGGAAGTACTTATTAATAATAATCAATATGAATAAATTGCAACTATTCTTGCTGAGGACATTCCTTATACATAATAGTACAAGTTCAAGATATTTTCTAATATCTTGAACTTGTACTTTTTCAATATTACTTAAAGAAAGAGAGCTACGTTACATATTATATAGTTCAAACCCATTCCTCAATTCTTCCCAATTCCAATTTTATTCTAACTTCCATTTAACCAAAAGTCCATTTATTTAATTTCTATTCTTTGTTTATGAATGTTTATACGCACAAAACATTGTTGTGTAGCCATTTAAAATATTACCCTTGCATATTGTTTTGAATTGATATATAATTAAAAACAATTACAAAAGTCCAATTTCACAAAATATATTCTTGTGAAATTTATATATGTTATTAAATTTACGAAAATAAAACAGGAGGTAACTATGAAAAACACTAACAATTTCTTACGAAAAAACACTCTACACAATTACACTTTGAAAAATGACTCTGAGCCAAATTTACATAAGGATATCTTCCCTTATTCAGAGATTCCAAAGGTGACCTTCAATCAGGTTCAGTATCCAATGTGCCTACCTGATGATATATGGATAACGGATACAACCTTTAGAGATGGTCAACAATCCATGTCCTCTTTTACTGTTGATCAGATAGTTAGATTGTATGACTACCTACATGAACTCGATAATGGATCAGGAGTCATTAAACAGACCGAATTTTTTTTATATTCAGAAAAGGATAAAGAAGCAGTTCGTAAATGTATGTCAAGAGGATATGATTATCCTCAAATAACTTCATGGATTCGAGCTGTTAAGGAAGATCTGAATCTGGTTAAGGAAATGGGAATTAAAGAAACTGGTCTTTTAATGTCCTGCTCAGATTATCATATTTTCAACAAGTTAAAACTCACAAGAGAGAAAGCAATAGACATGTATCTTTCCATCGCAAGAGATGCTATAGAACATGGTATAACTCCTAGATGTCATCTTGAGGATATAACAAGAGCCGATTTCTATGGTTTCGTAATACCTCTAGTTAACAAACTCATGAAACTTTCTAGAGATAGTGGTATTCAGATTAAGATAAGAGCCTGCGATACGCTAGGGTTAGGTGTTTCCTTTAATGGTGCTGAACTTCCAAGGAGCATACCTGCCATAATGCATGGCCTTAGATATCACACTAATGTGCCTTCATCAGCTCTTGAGTGGCATGGCCATAATGACTTTTACGCAGTGGTAAATAACTCCACTTCAGCATGGCTCTACGGATGTTCTTCAGTAAACTGTACACTATTCGGAATCGGTGAGAGAACAGGCAACTGCCCTCTGGAGTCCATGCTCATAAACTATGTACAGCTTACAGGAAAAGGTAAGAATCTTAACCTTGGAATTATCTCAGAGATATCCTCTTATTTTGAAAGAGAAATGAATTATAATATTCACTCTAGAACCCCATTCATCGGAAGTGAATTCAATGTTACTAAGGCTGGAATTCATGCTGATGGCTTGTTAAAAGATGAAGAGATATACAATATTTTTGATACTGAAAAAATACTTAACAGACCAATTGTAGTTGCTATTAACCAGTATTCAGGATTTGCCGGTATAGCCGCTTGGATTAATACCTACTTTAAACTTAAAGGTGACTCTAAAATCTCTAAAAAAGATCCAATAATAGCACCAATAAAAGAATGGATAGATAAGCAGTATTCTAATGGACGAACTTCTGTAATAAGGAATAACGAACTGAGAAACTTCATAAACGTTCATTATCCTAACCTAATTAACAGAGGCTGTACTGAAGCTATTTAAACCAATATTTTTAGGAGGACTAATTTATGAAATTAACAGTTGCAGAGAAGATAATTCGTACGCATTTGGTTCACGGGAACCTTCATCGCGGTGATGCTATCTCTCTTAAAATAGATCAAACCTTAACACAGGATTCTACTGGAACAATGGCATATCTTCAGTTTGAGAGTATGGGTATCCCTAGAGTTCGAACAAAAAAATCGGTGGCATATATAGACCATAATATGCTTCAAGCTGGCCCTGAAAACGCTGATGATCATCTTTATATACAGAATATAGCTAAGAAACATGGAATATATTTCTCAAAACCAGGGAATGGAATCTGTCATCAAGTTCATCTTGAGAGATTCGGTGTTCCTGGGGAAACACTTCTAGGTTCAGATAGCCATACTCCAACAGCTGGCGGAATTGGTATGCTTGCCATGGGAGCTGGTGGACTTGATGTTGCAGTTGCAATGGCTGGTGGAGAATATCACATTACCATGCCTCAGATTGTGAAGGTTGAACTTCGTGGGAAACTCCCTTTAGGCTCATCTTCCAAAGATATAATTTTAGAGGTATTAAGAAGGTGTTCTGTTAAAGGTGGCGTAAACAAAATTTTCGAATATTGTGGTGACGGACTAAAATATCTCAGCGTTCCAGAGCGGGCTACAATAACAAATATGGGCGCAGAACTTGGGGCAACAACCTCAATATTTCCTTCAGATGAGATAACTTTTGAATTTTTAAAGGCACAAGGTAGGGAAACTGACTTCATTGAAATAAAAGGAGATGAAGGGGCACGATATGATGAAGAGCTCATAATATCCCTTGATGAACTTAAACCTCTTGCCGCATGTCCACACAGTCCAGATAACATAGTTCCAGTAAATGAGTTATCAAAGATAAAAGTGAGTCAGGTTGCAATTGGGAGCTGTACTAATTCATCATATATGGATCTTATGAAGGTTGCTGAACTCCTGAAAGGAAAGACCATAAAGGAAGACGTGTCACTTGTCATATCGCCTGGTTCAAGGCAGGTTCTAAACATGCTTTCTGAGAATGGTTCGTTATCCTCATTGATATCAGCTGGAGCAAGAATACTTGAATGTGCCTGTGGACCATGTATTGGTATGGGTCAAGCCCCTAATACAGATGGTGTATCCTTGCGAACCTTTAACAGAAATTTTAAAGGGAGATGTGGAACAACTTCTGCTGATGTTTATCTTGTGAGCCCAGAGGTTGCAGCTGTATCTGCATTAACTGGTTATATAACTTCCCCAGAAAAATTAATGGAAGATGTTCATGTTTCTATGCCTAATAGCTTTACAATAAATGATAATCTTATCATTCCACCTTCAGAAAATGGTGATGATATTCAAGTAGTTAGAGGTCCCAATATAAAGCCTGTACCCAAAACCCATATCCTTGGTAATACCTTAAAAGGGACTTCACTCATAAAGGTTGAAGATAATATCACAACAGATCATATAATGCCATCAAATGCGAAGCTACTCCCTTTTAGATCTAATATACCTTATCTTTCTAATTATTGCTTAACTCCTTGTGATGAGGAATTTCCACAGAGAGTATTAGAAAATGGCGGTGGCTTCATCATAGGAGGATCAAATTACGGACAAGGATCTAGTCGTGAACATGCTGCTCTTGCTCCACTTTATTTAGGAATAAAAGGCGTGATTGCAAAATCCTTCGCAAGAATACATGAACAGAACCTAATAAACAACGGTATTCTCCCGCTGTGCTTTGAGAATGAGGAAGATTATGATCATATAGATATGATGGACGAGATAGTTATTGATAATCTTTTAAATCAGATAGATTGCCCTGTAATTACAGCTAGAAATATTACGAAAAATAGAGATTTTAAACTACTTCTCCATGTGAGTCCAAGACAAAAGAGCATGCTCTTATCCGGTGGTCTATTAAATCTAATCAAGAATTCCAAATAGAATAGGAGGCAAAAATATGAAGATAACACTTATACCTGGAGATGGAATAGGCCCTGAAGTAACAAACTCTGCTAGAAGAATAATTGATGCAAGTGGTGCTGATATTCAATGGGAAATTGTAGAAGCTGGTGCTTCTGTACTTAAAACATATAACACTCCCCTTCCTGATCATGTAATAGCTAGTATAAAGAAGAATAGAATAGCTCTAAAGGGGCCAATAACAACCCCTGTTGGAAAAGGTTTCAGAAGCGTGAATGTACAATTAAGACAGAAATTAAACTTATATGCTAATGTAAGACCAGTAAAATCTTTTGAAGGAATACCATCCCTTCATTCAAATGTAGATTTTATTATCGTGAGAGAAAACACAGAAGGTTTATATGCAGGGATTGAGCATAATATTGGTGACGTAGCTGCTGAGAGCATTAGAATCATAACAAAGGAAGCTTCTGATAGAATCAGTAAATTTGCTTTTGAACTTGCCAAAAATGAGAATAGAAATAAGGTTACTGCAACACATAAAGCTAATATACTTAAACTATCTGACGGACTATTTTTGAAGTGTGCTAAGGAATGTGGCTCTCACTATGAAAATATAGAGTTTGAGGATATCATAGTTGATGCCATGAGCATGAAACTTGTACAATTCCCTCAGAACTATGATGTGATAGTGGCACCTAATCTTTATGGAGATATATTATCGGACATGAGTGCTGGACTTGTTGGAGGACTAGGTCTTATCCCTGGTGCAAATATAGGTGATGAAGCTGCAGTCTTTGAACCTGTTCATGGCTCTGCTCCAGATATTGCAGGTAATAACATATCAAACCCAACAGCTACAATATTATCTGGGATAATGCTTCTAAAATATATTGGTCAGAATAAGGCTGCACAGAAGATAGAAACAACTCTTCATAAAATTTTTAGAGAGGGCAAACACCTAACCCGTGATTTAGGTGGAACTTTATCTACAGAGGAGTTCACCAATGAGGTAATTAGAGAACTTCTCAAGCAATAGCTTTTATCCTATAATAAAAAAACTGGCTCTGCTTACACATAAAAAATTAAAAACCTTTAAAACAAGTGGACAACGTACAGTTGACAGTTGACAACGATGGATATTTCTCACTTAGGTGAGAAGTTACATTTTATTATTCTTTAAATAATATAGAAGTTTACTCATTTTATCCTAGATAAACTATTGTATTTAAAATGCAATATTTCATTATCTATATGAATCAAATATGCCATTGTCCCAAAAACAATATGCTTAAAATTTCACGGAGTGAAATATCATTCGTTGTCCATTGTCAGCTGTCCACTGTCAACTATGTTTTTTATCTAAGCATTAGCTATTAATTCTTTTTTACTATCTTGTAGTTTACTAATATTCTTTTCCTGTGATTCAATATTTTTACTAAGCCTATTAATTATATGCCTTACTCTATATTTAGCATCTTGAATTCCACTTAAAGAATCATTAATTTTTGACTGAACATTCATGTCTGCAAATATCCCATCAAAGAAGTAATCAGCAAACCTAGAGAAAGAATCAATATTAATATCAACATTAAAATTCATATTTACATCTGATAATTCTCTTTTAAATCTATCTAATTTTGCCCTAGCTTCAATCATATAATCCTTAGCTTCATCAATTTTTGAATGTTTTGCCGAGGTAACTAATAGTCCCCCTCCAAGCATATCCCAAGTCCCATAATTCTTTGCACTATTTAGTGCCTCTTCTGCCCTTATAAGTGATGAACATGCTATTTCACCCGCTTGTACTGCTTCATATGATTCATTTATATTCCCTCTTATTTGGATCATTTCATCATTTATTTTCTCCAGTTCAAAAGATATTTCACTTCTTGAAGTTACTAATTTTTTTTCCTTCTCTTTTAATAAATCTTCTAGTTCAGTATTCAACATACCGAACTTCTTAATCTTACCATAATAAATTTCTCTCTCATCCTTAAAATGCTGAACTGTATCCTTAATCTCATCATATTTAATCTTAGCCTTATAATATTCTTCCTTTTCCTTTTTCAACAATTCCTCTTTATTTCCCATAATTGTGTGAAGTATATTAGAAAAAGTAAGCTTCTCAAGTTTATCCACATCACGTTCTTCACTGGTAAGTTCTTTAAAAAGCTTATCTTGAATCTGCTCATGATGATTGATTTCATTATCTACCTTTTCCATCATACGCTGAAGTCTATCTCTCTCTGCCATTTGTTCTCTGATATGCACTATCTTTTCATTAATCTCATTAATCATATCTAAATCCCCCTAATTTATATATAATATTATTTCTTTTCCAAAGATTAATTAAACACTTCAAAGCTAAATATACATAAGTTTACTGTATATTAAAACTAATTATACCATTTGTTTTAAAAACTACAAATTTACACATTTATTTTACTTCATTCAGATTTCTGTACTAGTACAACCTTTAAATACTATCATTGATGCTCAATATGTTTCATCTTATACTTTGAGTATATGATGAAAGGTTGTGATAATTATGTGTACGTGTAACTATATAATCAGAAAAATAAAAGTGGATGATAAACCTGCAATTCTAGACATATTCAATTATTATGTTGAGAATTCAATGGCTGCATATTCTGAAAAACCAGTGAATGAAGAATACTTTTTTCATGGTATTAAAGAATCCTGGTTCTATGTTGTTGAAATAGAACAAAAAATAGCTGGTTTTGCCTTTCTTAGACCATTTAGAGCTACCCCTACCAGTTCTCACGTAGCTCAAATTGGTTATTTTATAGATTCTAAATGCACTCACAAAGGGCTTGGTAAAAAGCTTCTAGATACATTATTTAAAATTGCTGGAGCAGATGGTATTACAGAAATTTTGGCACATGTTTCTTCATTGAATACTCCAAGTCTTAATTTCCATAAGAAACAAGGTTTTAATGAATGTGGTCGTTTTAAAAATGTTATTATAAAGAATGGCATCCCTATTGATATGGTTTGGTTCCAGAAATCAGTTAAATAGCTATAATGAATAAAAACTCTGGAAAAATATGTGATAATATTTCTCAGAGTAATTTTCTTGCTATTATATTCTTTTATTTATTACAATTATTCTTACACATACGTTTACGTTTATTACATCCTACTCTACTTGATTTGCATTTAGGACAATTGTCCTTATCCCCTTCAATGTTCAACTCATATGTGTTACCACATTCCTTGCACATAAATCTACAAGCTTTTCCTGTGTAGTGTCCACCTGAAATATTTATTGCTTTACCTTCTGTTAAAGCTCTAGCCACTTTATTTCTTGCACTATCTATTATATTCTGAAAGGTTTGACGAGAAACTTCCATCTTCTTTGCACATTCCTCTTGATTTAGTTTCTCAATATCTTTCAATCTCATAGCTTCTAGTTCCTCAAGCTTTAATGCTATCTCTTCAACACTATTCGAATTTTCACTTTCAGGTACAAAATACGTTTTTGTAGGAAAAAATTCAACTCTTCTAAATTTAGTTGGTCTTGGCATAAAATAACCTCCTGTACCTATTGTATATAACTTAAAATTAATATCACCTATAATTCACAAATTATAATGAGTTATTATAATTATACTATAGGTTGTTATATTTTATAAGTATAGGAGTAGTTAAACTTATTCTCCGCAATCACCTTCATGTTCATGCTCTCTACACACACTTCCTGATGATACCAAAGTTCCATCAAGAAAACGCTTTATAACTTCTCCACACTCTCCACATGCACCAACAATAACATCAATATTGTTCTTATTAAATAATTGTTGCGCTCTTTCTCCCATTCCACCCGCTATAATAATTTCAACTCCTAAATCATTTAGAAATTGAGGTAGAAATCCTGGTTTATGTCCTGGATTTTCTACTAAAGATTCATTTATTATTTTTTTCCCTTTAATATCGTATACTTTGAATCCCTCACAATGTCCAAAATGTCCACTCACATTATTTCCTTCACTAGCTATTGTTACTCTCATATTACTTAGCCTCCTATAATATTTAATATTTTCCACATCTATTCAATCGCCTTAGGCATATGAAAATAAATAACAAGTCAAAGATGCGACGGATATTTTGCGAAATGCGAAGAGTTGGGTTCCGCTGATAGTAGTTCTATCAGTGGGTTCCGAAGATGAAGCAGTTCGCAAAATAGACTAGCATACTGACTAGTTATTTATTTGAATATGCCTTAAACACACTACTACTAAGCAGTTCCCATGTGAGCCTTACCTGGAGTATTTATTTCATCCAGTTCATTTCTTATATATGCTTTCACTATCTCTTCAATTTTAGAATTCTTGCTTCCCTTAAATACTTTGATACCTGCTGCACTTATAATTTTAAAAGCATTAGGTCCAAGATTTCCTGTTATTATTGTTTCCACATTCTCATTCACAACCTGTTGAGCTGCTGTAATCCCAGCACCTCCTGAAGCATCTAATCCATTGTTGTTAACACTATAACTCTCACCTGTCTCAGTATCATGAATTATAAAATATCCACATCTACCGAATCTCATATCCATAATCTCTTCTCTTGTATTTCCCATAGAAGATATTGCTATTTTCAAATTAATCATCTCCACAACTTTATTGGCATATGCTAATTACATCTTACACCCCATTGCAGTTATTGTCAAATGCCAATAACTTTTTTTCTAAAACAATTATACTATTTCGTAATAATTTATTTAAAAACAATGAACCCCAACAGAAATAAATTTTATATTTCTATTGAGGTTCATTATTTTTATTATAATATTTTTATATTCTTCCAAAATTCTTAAGCTTAATCAACACCTCAAGGGTTTTCACTCCTGTCCAATTCTTCTTTGCTATCTTCCACTCTTCCTCGTATTGTCCCCATACCCAAGTTGGTTCAATAACACCTTTTTCCTCTAACATATCAATAAGATAATCTAAATTTTCATCTATATATCTCTGTTCGATTCCATATATGTTCTCCTCAGGACTATCTATAAAGTCTAGTGGTTGTGGCACATATTCATTCCACTTTTTACTATCAGTACAAATACACTTGCCTACTCCTTCTTTAAGTTTTTCAACCATCTTTTCTTTAAAATTTTCTCCAACTAAATGATATAATGTGATATAACAATAAAGTTCATGAACTTCAAATTCTTCCATACTATTTAAGTGCTCTAATGATAGTTTCATTAAGTAATTCACATTAAGATTATCAACGTATTGTGAATATATATATAAATATCCTATAAGTTCTGCACTTGGATTACCATTGTATTTTTTTTCCTCATTGTCTTTGCTATAAGTCCACCAAGGGGCTCTAGGATAATCATTTACTTCCTTCTTTGTGAATCTCCATCCTTCAATTTTATGATCGAAACTTTCTTCTAGATATGTCATTGCATTTTTTATGATTTCTTTTGAGCTCTCATTTGTATCATAATCTTTAAGTATCCTTAATGCAATCGATGTTGCCATTGGCGTAGATCCAGGATACAAAAAATCTGACTCAAGAGCATTCCCTGCTCCACCATCATGATTTATATACTTTTTTACAGCCTTAATAACTTGAGAACTGTCCCCATTTTCAAATACATTCTCAAATATCACCTTCTCTAACTCTCTTGACTCATTCATTATGAAATTCCTAGCCTTACTAAATGCTTCTTTAGATAATTTTTTCATCAATTTCCCCTCCATTCATACTATAACCCCATTATAATAAAGTGAATATGACATCTGCATGTCATATTGATTTTATTATATAAAAATTATTGATAAATCCCACTCTACTTTACTGATATAACATCTTCTATCCCAACCCTCTTCCAATTACTTAAGTCTTCTCCTTTTAGAAGATCAAATGTGTATATTCCATACTCAACCATCTCTGTTGTCAATATCTTAGTTTTTTCAGATTTGCAATTATACTCCTCTAAAAACCTATTCATATGTTTGATCAATTGACCATATTTTATCATGCTTACTTTTTTATCTTCTCCACCAAACATCTTTTTCCTTGTTTGCACTATCAAAATATAATCACAGTTAGGAATAATTTGTGCTCTACAATCCTTCCAAGTTACTGTTCTATATAATATACCCTTGTCTTTTCTTTTCATTAAGAACAGATTAGGTACAACATAATCATCTCCAAGTGTATCAGCTATAACATTTTTCTCTCTATGATATTTCCATATATCATAGGATACTTCCTGTGATATAGTATTTATCTCCTGCCCATTGTCCTCACTCAATTCCATGAACTTCTTACTGTTCCTTGACCATATTTCATAAAGTTCATCAAATGAATAGTGTCTTGATTCATTATTAAATTTCTCCTTAACTCTATATTCATGTGATAACTCATAATCCATTGATGAGTCTGTTACATCAACTGAAGAATACTCATCAGGCACTATTGTCATTTTTAACTCTCTGCATGCTCTCTCCACATAAGCCACAGCTTCTATTGCATAAAAGTGTGGTTTATCACATCTCACCTCAAATACTAAACCAGTAAATCGCCCAATATTGTTCTGACTTTTCAGCTCATCATAATATTGGAATGAGAATTTAACCTTTGTGTCACTATTATAATAATTGTATATATAGTTACTCTCACCATTTTCTACTGTTCTAAAGTTTGGCAATGCATTAAAATATCTCTTTAATTTTTTCCCATCAATTCTGTCCATATATTCTGTAAAAAAGAATAATCTCATTACCATATTATCACGTCACCAACTTAAGATTTATTTTCTTATTTAAGGCAAATTCAACATATAATTTCCCCTAATTCTTTTAATGATGTAACGGTATAATCAGCCTCACCTTCAAACCTTTTAGTATAGCCATGTCTGTTTATCCAGCAGGTTTTTATTCCGTACTTCTTTGCTCCCATAATATCTGATGTAGAATCTCCAATGTGCAAGATTTCTTCCGGAAGAACATTATAGTGTTCAAGAACATACTTAAATATGTTAGTTCCTTTAGTATTTTTGTATATACCATATTCTTCAGATATGAAAGCTTTATCATAATTTATCTTAGGAAGTATAGGATGAATCATATCCTTATCAGCATCACTCACTATGCACACCTTACTTTTTAATGCTGCCATCTCAATAAATTCTATGCTATCATCATAAAATTCCGCATTACCATGTTCTTCAAGAATTATATTAACTGCAGTTTTTGAAACAATATCACTCTTCAGTTCCTTAAGGGCAATCTCATAATATATCTCAAATATATTTCTGATTGTCATAAACTCCTCATTATTATTACTATGCTTATGAAAATTTTGAAATATATATCCATTTATAGTTCCCCAGTATTCATCTTGAAGTTCTTTTGTATATCTATCTTCAAGTATCTTTCTCCAAATTACATCTCTTCTAGTATTTACATCAACTAAAGTTTGAAACATATCTAAACTAATAACCTTAAACATTCCTCTCCCCCCTAAGTCATATTTAAATAATCAGTCACATTATTTTCAATATTCTTCTATTATTGTTATCGTATAATGTTAGGTGTTACTTTACAATGTACAAACTAGGGACGGTTCATTAATCTTTTTAGAAAATTAATGAACCGTCCCCGACTTGTTCGATTTATATTATATGGCATATAGAAATTTTTGTATATAAATATAAATTATGCTATAATCCCTTATAATGTATAGTTTAAGCTATTGGGAGGAAAATATATGTCTACAATGAAAGATTTAAGAAATCTTGCAGTTCAACTTGAAGCTTTAAGTACTGAATACAGCAGACTTACTTGGGTTCAATATACTGCTGGTTATGATTTTGGGGTTATTGATGCTTATAAGAAAATTACTGACTACCTACAAGACAAGAAAAATTATAAGATTGTATTAGATATGAAAGAAAAAGAAGAAACTTTGAATTTTGAGGATAAGAGAAGAGTTGAACTTATGTTCAACCAGTTTGAACCTTATCATCTGTCGCCAGAGTGTACTGAACTGTCTGAGAAGATTGAAGCAAAAGTAAATGAGCTATCTAAGATATTAAATACATTCCGTTTTAAGCTTGATGGAAAAGAGATAACTTCAGTTGAAATTGCAAATATTCTATCTCAAGAAGAAGATAGAGAAAAGAGAAAGGCAGCATTCTTCTGTAGATCTCAAATTGATAAGCCTTTAATAGACGGAGGTTTTTTAGAACTTCTAAAACTTAGAAAAGAATATGCTAAGCTTAGAGGGGAAAAAGATTTCGTAGAATTAAAACTTAAAGAAGACGGATTAGATTCATCTGTATTCAATGGATGGAAAGAACAGCTTCAAGAAATGCTTCCTAAAATTGAAGAGAAAAGAAAAGAATATGCTGAAAAATATAATGGTGGACACAAGATTATGCCTTGGGATGAGAAATATATCAACTCAAAATTGGCACCACTATTAAACAAAGAAATTGATCTTTCAAATTACTATGATAACTTAAGAGACTTTTTCTTACTGTTCGATATCAACATAGATGAATATAACATAACTTATGATGTTTTCCCAAGAAAGAATAAATCTGAATGGGGGTATAACTTCCCAATCAAGACTGGTAAAGATTCAAGAATACTTGCAAATATCAAGAACAAATATTTTAACTATGGAGTATTATTACATGAAACAGGACACGGAGTTCATTCATTCTTAATGGATTCTGAAATGGTTATCCTTAACGCTGGAGTTAATGGTATTGTTACTGAAGGTATTGCAAACCTCTTTGGCAGTTTTGAAAACCAAGAGATTTTCTTTGAAAAATTCTTTGGAAATGAGATTGAAGAAGCTCGTGAGCAGTTTAAGAATATTAGAGAGTATTCCAAATTAACTTCTTTATTCAGCATAACAAGTATATTATTCGATCAAGAATTATACAGAAATGATGTTGAAAGTCTTGATGATATTTATTCAGTTTACTGGAAAGTTTATAAAGAACTTTATAATGAGGAACCATATGATAAAGTATTCCCATGGGGCTTCAGAATACATCACACAACTCACCCAATATACCTTCATAATTACTTTATGGGAGATGTAACATGTGAGATGTTAGCTAAAGTATTCAACGAGAAAAATGGTACAAAGAGCATCGCTGATAATCCAAAAGAATTCAAGGAATTCTTAATGAAAAAAGTTATTGAGCCATCTGGATTATATAAATACAACGAACTATTCGAAAAAATCAGTGGAGATAAATTCTCACTTAAATATATCTTATAAAAACAAACAAGGGGACGGTTCATTAATTTACTAAATAAATTAATGAACCGTCCCCTTGCTTGTCTTATATTTAATACTGCTCAAACTCCAAATCACATACAACTCCATAATGATCACTAGGGGTTAAATTATTTACCCTATGATTACCAATAACTTCAACCTCCACTAACTTAGGACTTACTTTCGGATACGGATATTCTAACATTACCCAATCAAATCTTCCCGGTACCTCAATAGCATATTCACTATCCCATCTAGGATTATTCTTGAAGTCCAATGTCACCTTTGCTTTCATATTATGTTTTACTGCATAACTTTCAGCTAAATCAATCCACCATGTTGCATGATTGTCTAATGATTGCTCTCCTGTTAGATACCTGTGTACACTTGAATTTTCATAAGAATTAAAATCTCCAATTATAAATTCATAATCTGTGGTTTCATATTTCTTTATTCTCTTAATAGCTTTTACTATCTCAATTTCTCTGTTAAGAGCACTTTTATAATCAAGATGAACATTTGTTACTCCAATATTCATACCTTTATAGTCTATAACAGTTCTTAATACCCCTGAGTTATGTATCTCTTCATTCTCTTCCCAATTAGTCTCACTATGTATAATAGGATATCTACTTAAAATCGCTAGTCCCTCTTCACAATCATGATATTTTTTCCACAAGGAATACTCATATCCACATTTTTCTCTTATGTAATTTACAACCCCTTCATCCCTCACTTCTTGAAGCCCAATAATATCTACATTATTCTGTTTTATAACCTCACATAAAAGTTCTAATCTTATATCAAAATCTTTCTCTGATACCCAAATATTATAGGTTAATATTTTCATTTTCTTATCCCCCTTAATCTGTATCCCCATACATCTTCTTAATATATACTATTTTACTTCATTAAAGTGACCTTGTAAAATTATACACTTAAATGTAATTTTATTGTAACAAGACAAATAGAGTGACAAATACGGTAACAAGCAGGGGGACGGTTCATTAATTTAATAAATAAATTAATGAACCGTCCCCCGCTTGTCTATAAATACTCCACTATCTCAACTGGTAACAAAACCTTGTTACCCTTAATAAACTCACTCTTATTAACCCACATTGCTTCACTTACACCTAAATCACAATTACTAATAAACTTCTCATTTTCATAATAATTTTGGGGAAGTTCCACCTCATATAGCATCATTATTTCATGAGCTTTTACCCCATTGATTTCAAAAGGATTCTCAATAACTCCCAAGAATTTTTCACTTATTAACTCTGCCCCTACTTCTTCCTTGTACTCTCTTCTTAATGCCTCAGTTGCCTTTTCCTGAAATTTCATACCTCCACCAAATAGACGGTAATACACAGAACCTCTTGATGCATCTTTTTCTTCAATCACTAAAATTTCTTCCCCTCTTCTAGCAAATCCCTTAGCAGACACCCTTGTATCTTTCTTTATAAATTCAGAACATAATACCTCAGAATCATAGAATCTTTCTGTAAATTCAGTTAATGCTTCTATTTGATCCTTACTATAACTTATACTATCCCTTGCCACCACAAGTTTATCTTCATCATCATCTTTTCTATGTATTATTGCGATAACTCTACCAGTATATCGCTCTAAAGGTTCAAACTCTCCAAGAACATAAGCATCAATTTCTTCTCCGTCCCCTGCTACAGTATTAGGTATATATCCGTAATTAATTGGATATATGAATCCATGCTCTGGATGCTTACTCCCCATAGGTCTATCCATTATAACTTGGACTTCTTTTCCGAAGTATTCTTTCATCTTATCCAACTCTTTCATATTTACTCTCCCCCTTAATTCATCACTATATTAGTCATATTATAACACTAATCCCTAGATATCTATTATTATTTAATTTAAAAATACCCCCTCTTTTTATAACAATATTAAGTGCATGTTTTTAATAATCTAAGATGAATTTTTTTACTTGTGTAGAGTTTTAAATCTTTATATCTTAACAAAATTTACTATAGTTCCTCTTTCCAAATCCTCAAAATCAACTCCACCTTTTTTAATGTAATGTGGGCTATGATACTTTTCAAAATGTACTCCTCTATCTTCAATCTTGCCTGATAGTTTGAATCCTAAATCGCATATTTCTTGGACAAGTCTCTTAATTGAATACTTTTTCTTATTTCCATTTACATCTCTAAAATTTGATAAATGAAATGGAAGTATAGACAATATTCCATCCTCTCTTAACACTCTATGTACTTCTGTTAAAAACTTTAATCTGTTTATGTTCTCACCATGGAGAATATCATATAGCAATATACAGTCAATTTCATTACTCTGAAAATCAAGAGTATTTCTTTCCTTTGAATGAACTGTATCAATATTTGAAATTCCCCTATCACTTATACCATCTTGAACAAATTTCAATATTCTCTTATCTATATCAACTGCATATACCTTTCCTTTTGATCCAACAGCTTGAGCTGCTGAAAATGAATAATGTCCAAATCCACAACCAAAATCTATAACACTTGTCCCTTCTTTTACACCTATACTCTTTAAAATCTCTACCCCTTCAGTCTCTTCCCAGTGTCTTACTTTCTCGTGGTTATTCATAAATTTCTACTCCCCTATTTCTAAGTTCTTAGTCCAACATGTACTAGCTGGGGACGGTTCATTAATTTTATATATAAATTGATGAACCGTCCCATTGCTTGTACCATTAGATTATAATTCCTCAAAGTTCTAATAACTCGTTTAGCCCATCAATTTTATAGTCAGCATATTTTTCAATTTCACTAATCTTTTCAGGCCATAATGACTTAATATGATTGGTAGTTAATACAGTAGTCATTCCTAACTCTTTTGCAGTTTTTAGTTCACTATTCCCTCCATCACCAACATATAAACAGTCACTAGAATGCTCTTTTATACTATTTAAAGCTACTTCGTAAATTCTTTTATCAGGTTTCATAGCTCCAACATCACAGGAAAATATTGAAGTATCAAAGTAATTTACTAGTGGTGAATCCATCCACCCTAACTTATCAATGCAGTCTGCATTACTAATTAGTCCAATTTTCTTCTGTAACCCTTTAATTTTTGAAATAGTATTGATTGTATCACTATCAATCTCCAATAAACATTTTTTAAATCTATTTATTCTAGCTTTTGTAGCTTGAATCAACTTATCCTTTGAAATTTCTGAATTTATTTCAAAAGCTATATTTTGAACAATTATATATGGATCTTTCAGTTGTCCAATACCTCTTTCATAATATTGTTTTTCAGAAACTTCTTCCCATATTCTTTTTTCAATAGTTAATATATTGTATTCATTTTCTATACTGTCATCACTATACACAGGATTAGCCAATGTAAAAAACAGGTCAAAAAATACTGCCTTATACCCATTTATTAAGTTCATTTTGTACCCCTCCTTTAATCAATATTGTCATCCATACATCCTCGTCCATATTACCTCTAAAAAAGATAATACTATACAAAATTAAAACCATTAACTAGGCTATTACGCAATAACTATTGATCACTAAGGTGTTACCACATAATTAGATTTCCCTTTCACAATTTCATTTTTTTCTCAAAATCATAGATTGAAAATGATATTTTCCACCTGTTTCAATTCTTTCAAAACTGATTACCTCAAAGTAACTTGAAACCACTTTCTTTATATTTTCATCTGTATAAAATGAGAAAAATCGATGTGGATTATATATGTCATCTTCCCATATACCTTCTGAATCCTCACCACCGTATACTCCCATAAAAAATAATCCTAAAGGATTTAGCACGTTTCTAATTTCTTCTAATACTATATTGAGATTTGCCTTCTCAACATGCAATAGGGAATTCATTGACCAAACAGCATCAAATTTTTTGCCAATTTGATAAAGATTATAAAAATCTAACTGATGTGATTGAATACCTTTTTCCTGACATAATCTTATCATTTCATCGGATAAATCAACTGCCATTGCATCTATATTGTTATCCATAAAAAACTTACTGTCTCTTCCATTTCCTGCACCAATATCTAAAAGAGTAGACTTACTTTCATCCATTAAAAATTTCAGAAACGAATCCCTTGGTTTCATCTTCCATTCCTGTAATTTGCTCATTTCTCTTTCATTAGCGAAATTATTATATGACTGCCTTAAAATTTCTTTTATTTCCATAGTTATTTGCTCCCCCTCACAACTTTAGTCAACCTTCAACCTAAGCAGGGGACTGTTCATTAATTTAATTATTAGATTAATGAACCGTCCCTTGCTTGTACCTTTACTTTGAAATAATCCATTCCTTACTCTTTAACTCAAAACCAACACTTTCAGCAAGCTTGATTGAAGCATGATTATCTTCCTCTACCAAATATATAGGCAATAAATTTCTCTCTTTACACCAATTAACGCAGCCCTTTACCACTTCTTTTCCATACCCCATCTTTCTGTAATCTTCATTACTATACACAGCAATATTACATCCATCTTCGTAAATATCAGAAATCAATGCCATTGCTGCCATTTTATTTTGGTTAGTAATTATAAATTGTCTACCTTCTTTTATAACGTCCTTTTTTCGTTCAAGGAACTTCTCTATGTTTATGTCTCCCTTGAAATGTACACTTCTTACCAGTTCTTCACTCATTGTGACTGCCTTTGTGTTAAATATCTTTTCTGTATCGTCTATAGTATACCTTCTCATCTTTCTTAATCTGTAACTAGGCTCTTCTATTCTCATATCATCAAGAATATCCTCTATAGATTCAACACTTCCATCAAATCTACTCTTACAAATATCTATGAATCTACTAGATGTTGAACATATTTTTTTATTATTATATTCCGATACAATAACAGGATAAAAATATTGCTTATTCAGTAGCTTATCCCTGTATATAGATTCAGTAACCATAACTTTATCATTGCCTCTCTCATGCTCAGCACCTAAAAAACCATAATAATATTTATTAAAATCCATTATTCTCACACTCCATAGAATACAAATCAATCCAAGCACTGAAGAATCTTCTTCTTTGTACTATGTTCCTTGCTTCTGTATTTCACTATTTTTCAATTGTATAAATTAATTGAGGAATTTTTCGTTCTTTATTAACAAGTGATTTAATTTCACAAGTTTGTACAGCTCCCATTTTCATATAAAATACTTTTGCTTCAGGACTTGTCACTATTTCAATCTCTTTGATGCCAAGATTTTTACAGTTTTGAACCATATGATTCCATAATATTCTTCCATATCCTTTGCCTATATATTTAGGTTCAATATAGAAATATTCTAAAGAAGCTTCATTCTCATTAATTAAAATACTATAAAATCCAATAATATTCTCATCTTTTTCTATAATAAAAGTTGGGTTATTATTTATAAACTCCTCAGTTACCTTATAAATAGACTTAGGCATATTCAAATAAATAACTAGTCAGTATACTAGTCTATTTTGCGAACTGCTTCATCCTTGGAACCCGCTGATAGAACTACTATCAGCGGGTTCCAACTCTTCGCATTACGCAAAATATCCGTCGCATCTTTGACTTGTTATTTATTTTCATATACCTTAAACTTTTCCATGTAGTCAGAATCATACCCCCAATATGACTCTGATCTTATAGCAATATTGGTTAAGGGTTTAGATTCATGAATTTTAGCCCTTCGTATATTCATCATTAACTTTTAATTTTCCTCCTTTTCCCAACGATATGGTATTAAATCATAAATAGTAACCACAGTATCTTTTTTTACCATTACCTCACATTTATAATTATCATCATGTATTTGAGAAATAAATTCTCTACATCTTCCACATGGTGGAATTATTGTTCCATCTTTATAAACTGAAACCAGTTTAACTATCCTGTTCTCGCCAGCAGTAATCATCGCAGCAATGGCAGCATGCTCTGCACAAAACCCCATAGAAGAAGGAGTATCTATACATACTCCCGTGTAAACTTTACCGTTTTCACTCAAAATTGCTGCTGCAACTGACCCTGCATAAGAGCTTTTTGAAAGCTTTTTAGGATTTAATGTTTTTCTTGCGATATCATATAATTCTTCAAATGTCATATTCATCTTCCTCCCCAATATATATACAATGTAAATAATAATCATCATAATACACATTTTTTATTTAGTTATATTTTACCATACTATAAACAAACAGGGGACGATTCATGAATTTATTAAAGAAATTCATGAACCGTCCCTAGCTTGTACGTCTTTCTTACTTTACAAAGACTATTCTTTGTATACGCCTGTTTTATAATCATATTTCCATCCCATATATTCATAATCATTACATATCCTTATGAATCCATCAACATTCTCATGAAGCTTACGGGTTACAACCCCAGCTTTATTCTGATTATCCACGTTTCCTTCTGCTACTGTATATGTGCCCTTATCTGAGGATAATACAATTCCAATGTGATCTCTAGGTAAAATATCATTTGCTTGCTTATACTCTTTTGGTATTATATTATTATACACAATAATATCTCCTCTTTCAGGAACAAAATCTTCACTATCTTCTATATAAAAACCTACTTCAGGTAATGAAGCCCACTGGAACCATCCTAGTACCCCTACATATCTATCACTGTTTGGATGTCTTATTGGTAGTTTAAATCCAGCTTCAAAACAACAATGATAAATAAATGCAGCACACCAAGAATACTTAAGTTCCTCATGGCAATTTACTTCTGGCCAATACTTAACTATCTTATTATAATCCTCATCATATTCCTCTCCTACTATTTCTCTTTTAGCCAATGTTTCTGCTATCTTTGCTAAGGCTTGTCTTTTATTGATTCCCTTTGCTGTAAATCCATTTTTCTTCTCAAAATTAAAATCATAAACACTAAGATTATTCAGGTTAAACTCATGAAAGAGATTTTTCAGTCGTTTAGCATCATTTTCATATATATCAAATTTCGTATTATATAAGAAATGTTGCATTACATCTGCATCCTTTAATAGTTCATCATATTCTCCATGAATATTTTTTTTATCGCTATGGTGGAATATTGCTGAAAGGATTAATTTCTGTTCTTGTTCAGTGAATATTTCAAGATCCCTTAACATTGGTCGTGCATATTCTGCGCCATTATGCGCATGGTTATCACCTATCCCTGTACGATAATAATAAAGATCATGTAGCATTCCTGTTACTGCAGCTATCTCAGGATTCAAGTTTCTCTTCAATGCAAACTGCGCACAAAATTGAGATACTCCATAAAGGTGTACATATCCAACCCTTCTTATTGCTTTATCCTTAACATTTAAAAATACCTCATTTACAATTTCCCTTATTTTCTCTAATCTATTGATAGTTTTCCCCTCCTCTTCATCTAATTCTGAAATCTCAATCTTATATAACCTACTTATAAACTTCCATTCTTCTCATGTTACCAAATTCACCTGTGAACTGTACCAGCCCTCTTTGTATCAAAGTTTTTATTCTCCAAAATATACATACATCTCCTACTATATCTTCAGATATACTAATGCATTCTCCAACAATTCTAGTACATCTTAAGGGGCTGTTAGTAATATTATTTAAGATAAATTCATCAAAATATGCTATATCCTTATTTACTAATCGTCCATTATAAAATATCCTTAAATATCCACTATCCAATTTTTGATTGTTCCATTCCTTTAATAACTCTGCTCTTCTCTCATCAGTTAGTTTCTCTCCTGCTGCCATAATTTCCTGGTATTCTTCTGGTTCTACTTCCATACTACATTTAAATTTTTCCTGTGAATTTCCCGGTTTATAATCTCCTGAAAAATTCACAATAGTAATTTTATTATTTATATGATTCAATAAAGAAATAGTATATAATAGCCCGGCATACTCCATAGCATTTTCTCCAAATAATATATATACCTGTTCTCCCTTTATATGTTTACACTTTTTTTCAAATACTTTATATTCATCATATATACCATCAATATTAAAATTCATTTCCTCATAATAAACCTTTTCAAGCCATTTTTTTCTTTCACTAATATCTCCATTAACAACTAGAGGACCTATACTAAAATCATCACAGAATGTGACAACTTCCCCTCTTAATATAAACCCTTTAGATATAGCAAACTTTGCTACCTCCTCTGTACTTGGCGAAAAACATATATATTTCATATTTAATTACTCCCCCTGTCAGCTATCCAATCAACAATTCACCTACTTGTTAAGTAGTCATCCATTTAACCTTAATCATATTCTCATAGTAAATTTAATTTAATTTTATTTATATAGATCTTATAATTTAACTACAGCCCCTAATTTACCTTTTCAATCTGCTACTCCTTTTTTTACTATATACCCGTTTATTCTTCTTATTTTTTGTATGTTATCTATATTTTACCATAACTTCATGATTTTTATGATGTTTTTTTCCAAAAAAATAGCAATATATTCACAATGAACGTATTGCTGAAAGTTAACTCTTAATTATTAAATATACCTTATTCTTGCCTATCAAGTATTCTCTCAATAGTACTAGGTAAATCATTAATTCGATTCTTGATAAACACTGGATAAAACTCTTCATCTTTGAATCGTTCAATTGAAACCCATTTGAACTCATATTCATGATTTCCTTCAATAGTATGGAATACCTCATTATCATATATAGTACTATCCCCTTCATGCTCCATTAAATAATAAAAACATATTTCATGATACCTATGCCCGTAGTTATCAAAAAAGCTTTCACATACCCACAGCAATCTATTGATAGTCACTTCTATATCTAACTCTTCTTTCATTTCCCTGATTAGTGTAGTTTCTGTATCCTCTGTCATTTCTACTCTTCCACCAGGCAAAGCATAAAAATCATCTTTAATCCCTCTATGGATAAGAACCTTTCCATCATTAATTAATATACCTGCCGTTCTGAAATTGAATATCCCTTCTTGAGTTTTAAAATTAATCATAGCTTATCCCTCTTCCCTTCATTAGTTTTTTTAATCTATTACAAATTACAAACTTCATAAGATTTTCTTATATTTCTTCCAACATCCTCTGGTTTATGTGCATCTGATGCTGTTATGAGTTTAACTCCATTTGATATCAAAGATGATAAAAGTTGAGCATTCAACCCTAATTCTTCATGATTGTAATTATTATATAACCCACAACTAAACTCTGCCAACATATTATTGTCTTTTAATGCTAATGCCAATTTTTTATAAAGATTAGATAAATCAATCTTAGGATAGAAATCAAAACACTTAATGGAATCTGGATGTGCTAAAATATTAAATAATTTTGATTCTACAAGTTTTATCATCAACTCATAATATCTTAAATATACTTCATCAACTTTTTTTCTTTCCCAAGTATCTATAGTAGCTGGATGATCGAAACCCCATCCATCAATCCAGTGAATTGAACCAGTTAAGAAATCCCAATCAAAGTCTGATACTAGCTCTCTTATTTCGTCTTCTTTATCTATGAAATAACATACCTCTAAACCAAACTTCAACTTAATAGGGAACTCTTTTTTTCTCATTTCCAATATAAATTTCTTATACTCTTCAATATCAATTTTACATTTTCTTTCTATCCATTGAGTTTGATATACCCCACAGTTTTGATCTAATTTAATACTTTGATATATCTCCTTAAATTGAATAAACCTATGAGAATGCTCAAGTAGGTACAGTTCTTTTATTCCCATATTCACAGCACTTTTAATGAATTCACTTATCCACTCTTCAGTATATGAACCACGTTCTATGTGTACATGTGCATCAAGCATTTTGTCCCCCTTCAATAATAATAATAATAATAGTACCACCTAAATAAGCTTCTTTGAGTTATCTTCACTTTCTATATTTTACCACAAATTAGCACAGCAATACATTCTCAAAGTAATGTATTGCTGCGAAATAATTTTTTATTATATACCTGCTCTTAAATATTTATATCTTTAAATCTTCTCTTCCCACTTTCTCCAAGGCACTATTAAACACAGTTGGGAACTGTTTAAGATCCCCAAGCAACTCAAATACCTTTTCTCTTCCATAAACATCATGTATTAATCCCCATACATCACATCCAAAAAAATAATTCCTTGAGTTCTGCAATTTAGGAGCCTCATCCTTGCTCTGTTCTGGTGTATGTAATCCCCACCAATATTCCACAAAATATTTGTTTAACTCATTTATATCTTTAATCTCATTATTTCTAATCTTGGTTATCTGTGATTTAAACTCTTTAAATGTATTATCAAAATCATCTTTTAAAAATCTCCATGATTCCTCATCCATACCAAAATCTTTTTTATGATTAATGAACCGTCCCCTATTTATCTATTATTGATTGTACTCTCTAGCAGAACTTCTTATACCATTAACATCAATGAAACTCCACATGATATACCCAAAGAATGCACCACCAGCAATCCAGAGTACTATACCTACAGGAATCATAATTAAAGTAAAAGTTAAATCACCTATATAATTTTCTATTTGCACTAAAAAACACAATAATCCCCAACCTACTATACCATTTAAAATAGCCATCTTCTTATATACTTTCTTATCATAATCTTCATTAATTATTGAGTAATAAAACTTCCACTCATTTACTCCAATAAAATATCCAATAATAACTCCTAGTATCACCTTAACCCCTAAGTAAATCAAAAACCTACTAAAATCCTCATTTATTTCTCCTAATACATATCCTAAGACAATACTTAGAAGAGTAACTAAGACAACTCCCCTACCTAATACTCCATTCTTTAGAATGAATTTTTCTTTTTCACCTCTCACCACATATCCTATAATCTTCAACATTTGCTTATTCTGTTTCAACTTTATCTCCCTTTCCTGTTAAATCATTAACTCTTCTAATAGTTTTATACAATCCTCTTTAAATTCCTTCAATTGCCTATCCTCTGGCTGGTTAAGCTGACAAGCTAACATTGTTATCACCCTATATAATTTGTATATATGAATATTATCAAAATACTTCTCAGGAATACTCTTAACTGACTTATATCCACTGTAGAAATACTCTATAAACTGTTCCATATCATACATCTTCATAAATACCTGAAATGCAGCTATATCATCATAACAAGGTGCTGCGGATGCCCATTCATAATCGATTATTCCTGATAGATGTCCGTTGCATACAAGCATATTATTGGGAGCATAATCACAGTGACACAATACAAATTCTCCACTATAAATATCATCAATATCAATGTTATTAAGATATGTATATTGCTCCTCTGTAACGCACTTAAATTCATATACCGTATTCAAAAATGACATGAACTCTTCTTTAGAAAATATATTATACTCAACCACATTGAGGTCTTTATGTATTAATCCTTTCTTATTGAAGCTAACCTTATGCAATTTAGCTAGTGCTTGTCCAGCTTCAAATATCATTGTTCCAATACCATCTTCACCAAGCACCTTAATCATTCCTTGATTTAAAACTTCTCCTAATGATTCTCCCTTCAACAGGGTCCTAATCATATAGTATTCACCATCATATTCACCAATATGAATTATCTTAGGGACTGGCACACCAGCACTATCCCCCATTAATTTTGTTAGTGCTGCTTCTGTCTCTAACCTCTTGAATTCTTCTTTTGTTGTGAATTTAACTAAATATTCATCCCCTTCTGTTATAAAAACCCAGTTATTATTCTGTTCTCCCCTAACCTGGAATGCTCTATTTAAGTTCTTTTGAAGAACTATCTTTGCAATCCTCTCTAAATCATTATATCTATCAATGTTCATAATTATTTTGTCCCCTAACATGTTAGATTTTTCATTTTTTGTACCACTCTGGCTCCCCATGGGTAACAAAATCATGTGTATCAAAAATATTCTTTTGTCTCTGTATAACCATTTCTAGATTATTAAGTTCATGTCCTCCAATTATACTAGCATGAAAGTTAAGTGCAACAAACAAATTGTATTTTCTCCAGAAATAATCTGGAACGAATCCAGCAAAATACCCATCTACTTGACCTTTTGAGAATTCAACACTAATCCTATTTGTATATTTAGGAAGCTTAAAAAATTCTTCTAATGGATCTCCCCAATCAAATCTATTAAAATCTATTATTCCACTTAGTTCATTTCCATTAAATATCATATTCAATGGCTGAAAATCATCATGTTGAAATCTTGTAGGACTATCTTTCAATATCTCATAATTTTTTTCAATATATTCTTCAATTACATCTTGCTTATAAAATGTATATCCTAACTCTTTAACTGTCTTCTTCTTTCTCAAACACTTGTCCCATCTTTTCTTATACCAATCAAAGGTTTGTAGTGGTTCTACCTTGTGGATCTTTCTCAACTCTTCAGAAGCTTTCCATCCTAAAGAATACTGATCTTCCTTTGAAAGCAATGGCAATACGTCTTCTCCGCTCTTACCCTCTATAAATGATAACAAACTTATGCACACATTATATTCTTCAAGTATAAAGAACTCCAATGGTTCTGAACATTTAACCCCGTTGTCATAATGTACTCTTAAATAATTAAATTCCTCCTTCTTCCGCTGAACATCTTTAAGCTGTGAAACCTTTAATAACAATGATGTACCATCAACCAATCCCAATAAATACTTAGCATCATCTGAATACCCCTTTAATATTGGCTTTATATCCTCCACTTTATACTTATTAAGATATGCTAAAGCTTGTTCAAGAATCATTCTTTGTATCTCCATCATACAAACCCTCCCCACATGTTTTTTCTTTCAAAATAATAATGCCCATATTTAGGCATTATTATCTTGTCTAATATTTACTTTTAGTTTGGTTTTTCATTGTACCATATTATTGGATTACTTTCCTTAATCTTTTTAAGTAATTAAAAATATAATTTCTTCATTCAAAAACATTTAGAAGTCATATATGATATTTCCTCTTTAGTTAGTGCTTATAGCATAAATCACCGATCTCTTAAATGTTATACCGTCTTCAGTCCTAAATTGCTCGAGCCCTTCAAATGCATCTTTTTTGAATTTTACAAGATACTCTTCTCCTCTATCTTGTATCTTTTCAAGTATTCCTCTAATTGCATTTGCCCAAGTCTCTTCCCACCATTCTTCTTTATCCTTATATGTAAACAGCTTATCCTCAATAGATACCTTTATTTCTTTAAACCCAGCCTCTTCTAAAGCCGACCTTACTCCTTCTTTAGAACATATATCTATTCTTTTCTCATCATTTTTCTTCTTATGATCTTTATTACTCTCTTTTTTCCCATGATTAAGATGCCTTTCAACCACCTCAGTAATCCACTTAGTATCCTCCTGCATTCCCCATGTTACAAAAGAAAATTTTCCATTAGATTTAAGGACTCTTCTTACTTCAGCAAGATTCTTATCTCCATAATATAAGTAAGGAAAACCAAATCCATTTAGAATATAGTCAAACTTATTATCTTCAAACTCTAATTTATTAGCATCCATTACTCTAACTTCTACATTTGATAGATTTTCTTCTTGTCCATTCTTAATACATTCTTCAACCATTCCACTTGAAATATCAATACCTGTAGCGTATCCTGCCTTTCCTATCTTCTTAGCTGTTGGTATTAATGAAGCTCCAGCCCCGCATCCAATATCTAATACAACTTGTCCAATCTCAATTCCACATTCTTCAACTAATCTCGCTCCAAAATAGTTCCAATATTTTGGTCCTACCTTTCCAAAGTTCTTTGATGCTCTATCCCATATTCCTATTAAAGGATTTTCTTTTCTTTTTTGTTCATTCATTGTTTTATTCCCCTTTACATTTGTTCTTAATACTATTTTTTCTTCTTTAGAGATTTCTTTTTTGCCTCCAAGGATTCATTAATATGTACAATATGATGACGAGTGCCAGGCATCAGTATAAGACCAGCTACATTCTTTTTACCCCAGAAATCTATCAACCAATTTGCCCCTTCAACATCTAATACAGCTCCTTCTTGTAGTACTCGTTTCAATCCCTCTTTTGATGTTTTCCTCTTCATATCTTCTGATTTGAGATTCTTAATTATCTCTTGAGTCCTTCTTCCTACTGCAATTTTATATTCTCTAAGAGCTTTCATATTAATTTCTTTGCTAAAATCTAGAATTTCTTCTGATGTCATAGCATTACCCGTATCACATATTTTTGAATTAATTCTCTCCAGCCAATTATCTGAATTAATCACCTGCTGACTATCAGCAACCAATATGCTCATAGTTATATCTTCAATTCTCGCAGAATGCCACATTCCATATGCTATGGTTCTCCCCTTCTTGTTTGTTATTGTTCTGAATATCTCCTCATCTAAATCTTCCCAAAGTAAATCATCAAAAGTTTTATCTTTACTCTGCGACATCTTATAAGCATGTACCATTCTATGTTGCTCTAAACATAGTTTAATTGCTTCATTAAATCTACCTTTTTTTAGTATTATTTCTCTTAATTTCTTTTGATTTAAATTCCATAGTTCTCTTTTATTCTCCACTCTTATCCACCCTTTATTTTATTAGAATACTATAAATTATTCTTCGATATCCTTTATATTTTTTTCAGTAGATTTGATTTTGTTCAACCCATTAATGGCATTAACAATACTATAAGTACAACACACTATAACCCCACACAAAAAAATTATTCCCATAAAGACAAGCATATTATTTAGTTGTTCATATGCAGCACCAGTAATAAACATACATAACAAAAATCCTCCCACACATGTTACTATAGCCTCTTGAATTCCTGATTTTTTTTTCATATTCCCCTTTCCCCCTTACCTCAATACCTTACTTCAAACCCAAAACTTTTTTATTGATATTTTCCTACTTATTCAATGTATTAATCATTTCCCAATATATCATCTTATCATCTCTATTAACTTCACTCATACCTACCTTATGCAAAATTCTTTTAGAACCTATATTATCAATTAAGCAATCAGCTGTTATTTTCTTTACCTTATCCTGCTCTAATCCCCATTGAATAAGTGCTTTAACTGCTTCATATCCATATCCTTTTCTTCGTTCACTTTTCATCAATCCGTAACCAATATCAATTTTTCCTTTTTCATCTGGTTCTCCTTTAAATCCCCCATCACCGATTATTAGCATGTCTTCTTTTCTTACAATAATCCATCCATCAAAACCATTTGGCTCACCTAATTCTTTTAGCTGCTCTTTTAATTTAGGGAAAAAGTCAAAGAAAGCAGGATGTGGCCAATCATCACTCCTTCTGTATCCTAGTTTTCTAAGTGATTCATTATCTTTATTTAAGGTGGAACATACAATTTCGTATGATATTGGTGTCAGAATTAATCTTTCCGTTATAATTTTTTTCTCACTCACTTTTTATTCCTCCAATTCTGTAAGTAGTTTAATCAATAAGATTTTCATCTTTCATTCTCTTTAAAGAATCATCTATTGATTTCTCAAGTTCTTCTTCAACTGAATAATATACAGCTATTTGCATCAATGCCACCATTGCTTGTTTCAACTCTCCAGCTAAAGCGTCTTTACTTGGTTCTCCATGTTTCTGCATTTTTATCCCACTATTTTCAAAGTGATTAACTTCACTTGCCACTTCCCCACATTCTTCAAGAAGCCTAGTAACCATTTGAAAGGGTTCAACCCCCTCAGGAAAACGCTTATAGTATCCCTGAACCATTTTATATAATTTGTCCATTATTATCCCCTCCATTTAATATCATCTTCTTGTTATTCTTTTTCTGATTTCTTCAAGTCGTTTTTTAGATTCATACGGCTTTACAATATTCTCATAATCTTCACCCGGGATATTACTATGATCAAAATTTATCTTTTCATCATAATCAACAATCCGCTGTAACAATTTTTCACATACATATTCCCCACAATAAGCACAGTTTTTTATATCTTTTGATATAACACAAGGTCTCACAGGACAGTTATCATCAATCAATTTAGGATTATCACATGATACACATCCCTCACACATTATATCTTTTGGTTCAATCCTAAAACCAAAATACTTGTACCACCCGTCACTCAAAATCTGCCTCTTATCTTCCTTCTCGATATTCCCCTTATAAGCCAAACATAGATCACATCTATAACCGCATTTTGTTAGTATCATTTTCTTATCCCCCATTTTCTATCATATTTCTACCTATTCTTATCAATGTATATATCCAATGCAATTATACTTCTCTTCATAAGCTGTATTAATAATATCAATGCATATATACTTACCCCAAATAAGAATATTCCCCCTAATATTATCGGTAACATAACTAACAATGACATCATTATATTCATCCCCAAATCCCCTTTCTAACTTTTTCACTTAGTTATATTTTACCATAAATTTCAATGTGATAAGTATAAATCAACTACAAGCAGGGGACGGTTCATGAATTCTTTTAATAAATTCATGAACCGTCCCCTGCTTGTGTTTTCTAATCTAACTCTAGTTCAATATGTTCTGTTTTTATCTTTGACCCATCAAGAATTCCAAATTCCCAATCTTTCTTTGTACTTACAGTTTCTTTTCTAAAAGTTAATAGATCTTTCATGCTAACAGATTTTCCTAAAAATAATTGTCCACAATCAATATACCTTTCCATAGTTTTTCTTGTTTCATCAATGTTAGTTTCACTATCGTTTCTTTCAAGTCTATAGTTTATATATTTATTAAATTTTATACCATAGTCATTAAACTCCTCATCATTTAATTTTAATATATCTTCTAGCTCCATTCCTAGTTGTCTATCAATTTCATTCTTTGTAATTCTTACTGTTTTAACTTCTTCGTCAATATTGTTATACATTGGCTCCCAAATACCTGTCCATTTTTTAATATAATATTTCGAAGGTTTTTGATTTGCATCATCATCATTTAGTTTTAAATAAGTATACTCCACATCTTTCTCATAAAACCCTTTTTTAATAAACCCACTTTGGTTGGAACTCCAACACTCAGATAATTCTTTATCTTTCTCTCTATATGTCATAAAAGATTTATCATTATATTTAAATTCTCCTACTTGCCCATAATCCAATTTTTCTCTTGAAACGATCTTCATGCTTTCGACTTCCCCATGACCTAAATCCATCTCTATTTTTTCAATTTTGGTATCCTTATCAAAATAGATTGAATCATTGAAGTAAAATTCTCTAGAATTTTCTCCCCAAAATACTTCACTATCACTTTCAAAAGCATTTCCATTTTCATCTTCCACAGCAATTTTCATACTAAATGTTTCCTCATCAAAGTACATATCTTTCATATAGACCTTATATCCATCTTTTTCGGTTACTAAATCATATATCTTAAACTTATTTTCTTTAAGCTCCATTATACTTTTGTCTGATTTGAACCATTCCATAACATTCTTTGTATATGCTCTTACATCTGGATTCATTCCTAAAAATAATACAAAAGCTAACACTAACGATGTGCCAATCTTACTCTTATTCCTGTAATAATAACTTCCTCTTTTTGCTTTCTTTAAACTCATATCTATCCTACTATCAAATTCATCTGGTATTATTATTTCATCATCACGCTCAAACTTCTCCATTTATAAACCTCCTTATTTTTTCTATTATGAATAGTATGAAAAGAACCTTCTGCATCCCCTTGCTTTATATCTCCTTCTGAAGTTCTTTTATACCCTTATAGGCTTTTGTTTTTACTGTACTCTCTGGTATTTTAAGTCGTTCTGCAATATCTTTGAACTTGTAACCAAGAAGAAATTTCATGTGAATTATATTTCTATCTAGTGGTTTCATTTTTTTGAGCTTATCTTTAATTATAATCAATTCTTCCCTATGAATATCCTCTTTAAATGTTGGCATCCTTTCTTGAAGCATTTCAGTAATCTTTTCAGCCTTTTTTCTATTTTTAAGCTGTAAATTACATTGATTAATCACAATTTTAGTGAACCAAGTCTCAAAATACTCTGGTGTCTTTAATGTATGAATATTCTTAAATGCTATAACTACCCCTTCACACACAGCATCCATTGAATCCTCTTCATTTTTCAAATATTTATATGCCACTCTATAAGCCTTATTTTTAACATTATTTATTATTATGGAGAAACTTTCTTCATCTCCCTTTTTAGCTTTCTTTACTAATTCAACCATGGTCTTTTCTTCCTCCTTTCACTACTTAGAGAAAAGTTTTAATGAAAAAGTTTTAAAATTTTATAATTTTTTCTATATTTATTATAACAAAAGGACAAACAGGGACAAGCAAGGGGACGGTTCATTAATTTATTTAATAAATTAATGAACCGTCCCCTGTTTGTCTTATTATATTGTCCAAATATACCTACACGCTTGTCTTTTCCCCTCTTTATACATATCATTGTATTCTGGGAGATCCACTATCTCTATTAGCTCAGCACCTAGCTTTTCACAAGTCCTTCTTGATGGATAATTATCTGGGTTACATGTTATTGTAACTTTGTCCATTCCATGAACCTTAGAAACCTTTCCTATCAATCTACAAGCCTTAGATGCATATGCATTCCCTCTGTAAGCCTCTTCAATTATATATCCTATATGCCCTCCATAATATAATTTTTCATTCTCACCTATTCTTACATCAATAATCCCAATAGGCTCTTCACTATCATGTAAAGTTATATTATATTTATAAGCTGGTACAAATTCCTTCTCTGGATTTCCAGGTACCTTCTCATGAATCCTTAAGGCAATCTCTCCATCTGTAATAAAATCCATATCTTTAAATTCAAACATATTTGTACCCCCTGTAACTAGTCATATTCTTCTTACTATATTAATTTTAATGAACCGTCCCCAGATTGTCCTGTTTGCCTTATGGTCTTAAGTATTCCTTATTGATCCATTTTCTTAGAACATCAGGAACCTTTACACTTCCATCTTCTTGTTGGAACTGTTCAACTATTGCTGGTATCAATCTACTTGTTGCAAGTCCAGATGCATTTAGTGTGTGTACAAAATCTTTCTGTTTTCCATCTTTTCTCTTGAATCTTATGTTACCTCTTCTTGCCTGATAATCCTTAGAGTTAGATGCAGAACTAACTTCTTTATATATATTCATACTTGGTATCCAAACCTCAATATCATATGTTATTGCCATAGTTGAACTTGCATCCTTTGCAGCAAGTTTCACAACTCTGTGATGTAATCCTAATTTTTGAACAAGTCTCTCAGCTTTACCAATCAATTCTTCAATTGCTTCTCCTGATTGTTCTGGAGTAGTAAACTGGAACATCTCAACTTTATTGAACTGGTGTCCTCTGATCATTCCTCTTTCTTCTGCTCTGTGACTTCCTGCTTCCAGTCTATAGCATGGAGAATATGCAAAATACTTCTTCGGTAATTCCTCTTCATTCAACATCTCATCTCTATGGATGTTAACAAGAGCTGTCTCAGATGTTGGAAGTATAAACTGCTTGTTCTTGTTATCCTTTTCTTCATCTTCAACATAATATACATCCTCATCAAATTTAGGGAACTGTCCCGCAGTGAACCCACATTGATAATTTAAAATATGAGGTGGTAATATAAATTCATATCCATCTCTAGTGTGCTCCTCTACAAAGAAGTTAAGCAATGCCCATTCAAGTAAAGCTCCATCTCCTTTGTATAACCAGAAGCCATTTCCTCCAAGCTTAACCCCTCTCTCATAATCGATAAGCTTAAGGTCTGTTGCAAGGTCAACATGGTTTTTATGCTCATAATTAAACTTCGGCATTTCTCCCCAAACTCTTAAAACCTCATTGTTCTCTTTTCCACCTGGAAGAACATCATCATCTGGGATATTTGGCAGTGTTGCAAGGAAATAATTAATTTTATCCTGGAGTTGTTTAAGTTCTCCATCCATCTCTTTTATATCCTCACCAATCTTCTTCATCTCTTCTTTAAGAGGGGTAACATCCTCTCCATTTCTAGCCAAAGTTGGTATTTCCTTTGATACCTTATTTCTCTTAGCTTTTAACTGTTCAACTTCCAAGATTATCTCTTTTCTTCTATCATCCCACTGAAAAAGTTCTGTGAAATCAACTTCATCCATTCTCTTTAATAGAGCTGCAGTTACAGCTTCTGTTTCTTTTCTAATTCTTTTGATATCTAACATCTTATTACCTCCCAAATATCTGGCACAGTACAACCTACACCGACTGATTTTAATATTTTTATTTTTAGACTACATATAATCACTGTAATATGTAATTTAATTATTATGAATTAGTACATATCTTAATAGTATTTGGCTATAAAAATCTGCACTATATACCTTGAAAATCTTAAATAATATACATTTTTTCTAATTTATATTAGTTTTCTCATAAAAACACTTGTTTCTTGACCGTATTCATCAGTTGTGTCTTCAACAAAGGTCCAACCATGTTTTTTATAATAATTTGCTGTATGTTCTGTTCTTAAGAAAACTGTATCATAATTCATGTTTTTGCAAATTTTTAGAACTGCATTTATTAGTTTATCAGCAACGCCCTTACATCTATAATTAGGATCAACATATAATCCTGCAAGCCAAGGAGTCAATTCAGGTCTTGTTTCTAAATCATTATCAAAAATTGATACAACGCCTACACATTTATTATCAATTAAAGCAATTAGGGAAATAGGAGTTTTATTTAAATTCCTATTTTTAAAACAATTGATTACAAAATCTACAGTTCTGTCTGGTTTGCCTTCACAAAATTCTTGATAAACCCAATTTGCAACTAGTTCAATATGTTCAAGATTTAACAATAAATTTTCGATTTTAATATCTTCTTGTAACATGTCTAATCACTCCTCTCAAAATTTCAAAAAAGTAAAGACCTGTCAGTTTTTCACCGACAGGTCTTTTATAATCACCCATCGATGCAGCACAAACTGCACTGCATCGATGACAAAATTCAATTGTCATAACACAGTGCTCATCATGATGAGGATGATAAATTTTTATTTAAATTTTTATTTTTCTTGAACATATTAATCACCAACACTTTGTTATTTGTTTAAAAAATATAATATTATAAATATTTACTATATTGTATATTAAATCTCTTAAGGTTTCAAGCAATTTTTTCTAATTGTGTATTAAACACATGTATTTATACCATTTCACTACATATTGAAATACAGTTTTTTCATACTTTATGAATAACTTTATATGCAATCATTTATTGTTTGTATTTAATTTTCATATAAACACAAACTATAAAAGAACAAGCTTTTACTTCTTGAAAGGAGAGATTGCAAGTGACAAATAGACCAGTTGTACCAAGTAAAAAAGGTGAATTAGAAAAATTCAAAATGGAAGTTGCGAAAGAACTTCATTTAGAAAATCAAGTTACTAATAACGTAAACAATCACCCGTACATGGGAAACATGACTTCTCAAACAGCAGGTAAAATGGCTCGTGCCGGAAATGTTGGTGGCGAAATGACAAGAAGAATGATTAAAGCACAAGAAGAAAAAATGATAAATAAACGTTAATAAACTAATAACAGGAGGTATCGTTATGAAAGTAGGAGAAGTACAACAAATACTAAGTGAAAAACCTCATGCTCAGATTTATTATAAAAATACTCCAGTTTTAATAAAAAGTCTAGATAAAGATACTGGTAAAGCAGTAGTTGAAAATCTTCAAACAAAAAATGATGCTGTCGTACACGTGAAAACACTTAATGAAAAATGGGGTCATAAACACTAAGATTTAAAATGAATTTAATAAGTCCAAATTCAAAAACTGGTAGAATGAGCAACAGAACATATTTATGTTCTTTAGCAATTCAAAAGCTTAGTTAAAATGAATTGGGCTTTTCAACATCTATTAAAAATGGGAGGTATATATATGCAACCTACAGAGGTGCAACAAATACTAAATGAGAGACCTAATGCACAAGTATTTTATAAAAACACTCCAGTTTTAATTACGAATCTAGATATGGAAAGTGGTTCCGTAGTAGTTGAAAATATAAATTCAAAGAAAAATATTATTGTACACTCAAATACATTAAGTGAAATATAAGGGCATAAACACTAAAAAACAAAATTTATTTATGCTTAAAGAGATTCCCCTTTATGGAATCTCTTTAATTGTTGACAAAATTTATTTTTTTCATATAACATTATACTTAAATATTCAAAATCTACATTGAATTAAATTTGGAGGAATATTATGATCTTTTCACAAAATGCAGAAGGTAAATTTATAGATATTTTACATACCACAGACTATGATTTTTTGAAAACAAATCCCGTACTCAACGCTAACATAATATATTTGACACTATCAGGCAGTCATGCTTATGGAACCAATAATGAATATAGTGATATTGATATTAGAGGAATATTTCTGAATACTAAGAAAGAACTACTTACCATGGAATGCTCGGATAAACCATTTGAGCATAGAGAATCAGATACTGTTATATATCCTTTAAAGCAAATTATAAAACTTCTATCTAATTGTAATCCGAATTGTATTGAACTTTTAGGTACAAAGGATCAGCATGTTCTCTTGTGCTCTCCTGAGGGAAAACTCATAAGAGATAATGCTCACATTTTCCTTTCTAAATATGCAATTAATACATTTGGTGGATATGCTACTGCTCAACTTAGAAGACTCCAGAATGCTCTAGCACGAGATAACTATCCAAAATCTGAAAAAGAACGTCATATTCTTGGCAGTATTCAGAATCAGATGGTAACATTCAAAGATAGATATAAAGAAATTGATAATAACATCAACTTATATATCCCGCATGTTAATGATGGAGATTTAAATAAAAAAGACAAAGAAATTCTGATTGATATAAATGTGAAAGGTTATCCTCTACGTGATTTAAAAGGAATGTATTCTGAGATGAATAATGTTATAAGAGATTATGATAAATTAAATCATAGAAATAGTAAAAAGGATGATCTTCATCTTAACAAACATGCTCTGCACTTGGTTCGCCTACTAATAATGGGTACTGAAATATTACAAGGTAAAGGTATTCATACTCACCGTGAACAAGATCATTCTCTTCTAATGGATCTTAGAAATGGTACCTATGTGTTAGAGAGGAATGGAGTTAAAGATTACAGTGAAGTATTTAATATAGTTGATAAATACGAGAAAGAATTTAACTATGCAAAGAAGGAATGTGCTCTTCCTGATAAACCTGATTATGATGCAATAAATGATCTTGTTATGGAAATTACTAGACATATTCTTATGAAATAATTATTATTAAATTATGAGTAGCTTGTCAGACTACTCTTTATATTATAATCATACAATATAAACAGAGAGAGGAAGAATAAAATTTATTCTTCCTCTCTCTGTAAGCTTATTATACCATAAAAATAGTGTTTTTTCAATTCTTGTTATTAACTGGAAATCATGCTACCATTTAAGAACACTATTTAATCTAGGGGGTATGTAAATGAATCAAATCTACTGGCAAAACCAATTATTCACGTTTCTACTATACACTGAGGGAAAAGGGTTAAAGAAAAAAATTCTAGATTGTGGCGCAGGCGGTAAAACTCCACCACTTGGTATATTCAAGAATTACGGATATGAGACTCATGGTGTAGATTGTAGTGAGAATGCACTAGAAAAAGCAGCAGAATTTGAAAAGAAACATAACCTTAATCTGAACATTCTAAAAGGTGATATGCGTAATCTACCTTTCAAAGACAGAGAATTCAGTTATGCATATTCTTACAATTCAATTTTCCATATGAGCAAAGAAGATATTAAAACCTCCATAAAAGAAATACATCGTGTGTTAACAAAAGGAGGATATGCTTTTATAAACTTTCCTTCATGTAACGACGAAAGAGCAACTGTTGGGAAAAAAGTTGGAAAAGGAGAATACCTTCAATTTGAGTTTGGAGAAGATGTTTTGCATAGCTACTTTGATATTAATGAAGCTGAAGATAATGGATTTTTCGAAGGATTCAATATTATCATGAAAGAGAATAGTATTAGAAATGGCTTTAGGCAAAATGGTGATAAGGTTACAAAAGGGTATATAGATTATATACTTGAAAAAAAATAGACTATTCCCAATTGCCTAATAATCAAAACTTCTATCAATATTGAATATAAGGAGTGATTATAAAAATGCATAATCTTATAAATGCTTTTCCCTTATATAATTTTTTAGAATATTGTAATTCAAATTCCTCTGAAAAAGTTATTCTTGATTGTGGTGCTGGTGGTTCTAATCCACCCCTTTCTTTATTTTATGAGTTTGGATATAAAACTTATGGAATTGAAATATCTCAAGAGCAATTAGATCTGTCAAATGTATTTTGTACTGAGCACAACTCAGATTTAAATATAATATATGGTGATATGAAAGAGATTCCGTTTAGTAACGAGTTTTTTGGTTTTCTGTATTCTTATAATACATCTGTTCATATGCGAAAGGATGACTTTTCACTTGCTCTATCAGAGTTTTACCGAGTGTTAAAATCTGGAGGGTTATGTTATGTGAATTTCTTAAGCGAAGAATGCGATTCATATGGGAAAGGTATTCAAGTCGGTGATGGAGAGTTCCTACAAGTTGAAGATAATGAAGAAGTTTTTTATTGCCATTATAAAGATAGCCAAATCGAAAAATTCCTTGGAAAATTTGAAATTATATACAAAGAAAAGCGAATCATTACGAGAAAAATAGATGATAAAAACTATACCTCTGCATATTTTGATTATATTTTAATGAAAAAGTAATGTCTTATGAACATCTGGAATATTCTTATTTCGTGTAATAAAGGAGGGTATGAGTGAAAAAAAAGTTTAAAATAACCATAACGTGTATAATCATAGTTTTAATACTTTCAAATATATATTTTATTCATAAATTTAATAAACAATATAAAGCAACGCATGACTACTATACACAATCAATTCAATATATAAGGTCTCATTTAAAAATAACAAACGCTTTACTAAAGGAGATTATAGAGTCTGATGCTAAAAGTAACAATGACTCTGATTATTTTCATCAAGCCTCTGAGGAAATGTATACAGTAGCAGAATATACGACTCTCTTAAATATTTATTTTAATTCTTCAGGTAATAATAGAAAAGATGATTTATCTGGTTGTGGTTGGACAGAATCAGCTCACTTTTTCCGTAACTATTCAACTACACTTAGTTTATGGGCCAATAGTATTGAACAAAATAGAAAAACATCGGTTCCTACTGATGAAGATATTGTAAATTTTAGTAAAGATATAGAAGCATTAAATAGGCTATTTAACGTAGGAGGGCATCCTAATAGTCGTGAGTATATTGGTGATACCCACATAAATGACATGTCTTATTCCAAATTTAAAAAAATTTTAGAAGAGTTCTATAAAAGTGCCTACTTGAAAAAACTGAATGGATAATATTAAATCTTATGCATAAGAACAACAGGCTTGTATATCTACCTGTTGTTCTTAGTCTTATAAATAAGGTATTCAAAACATGCTCCAATCATTATCCCTATAATATAACAAACTATATCACTCCATAAAAATCCATATCCTAGTACTAGCCCACCTAATCTTGTTCCTCGTATGGAATCTATAAATTCACCATGATAAAGCTGTGATATCTCTATTGAACCTGAAAAAGCAATAGCAAAAGCTGCAGTCATCCATATAGGTTTGTCCTTGAATATAAATCCCATTATTAAAAATACCATAATAGCCCAAAGAGTATCTCCTGAATACTTACTTATAACTTCTGGTAGCATATATCCCCATTTCCTAGAGGCTAGTCCTAACCCCATAACTATAATTATAAAAAATACATACACTAATCTATTTCTTTTCATAAATATTACCTCTTACTCTCCTTCTTATTTCCTATAAACCTACCAATTCCCCACTTTCCAATCTCTTTAAATCCTATTTTTCTATAAATCTTACCTGCGTTAATATTTACATAATAAAGACATAAACCTCTTCCTTCTTGAAGCAATTCATTACATAACCTTTCTACACATAATGATGCATATCCTTTTTTACGGTAATCTAAATGGGTCATTACGCTAGTTATCATAGCAGATTGTGAATTTTCAGCAGATGTTTGAGCAAATGCAACCATCTTTCCACTCTCTCTTATACAGTAGCCTCTTGCTGTTCCATTTAAAATACCTTCTCCTAAGATTTTGCAGAATTTGCCACTACCTTGCATAAACTCAGGAATAGATTCTCTTAGTTGAACTACCTCTTCAACCATATCAACTGTGATCTTTTCTAGCTTGTCTCCCCTACTATTTGCTTGTTCATTTAATTCCTTATTTTTCGTTTCTCTCATGGTAGCATAATAATGTCCCTCATATTCCTCCACATTAAGTCCTGATCCTATGAGTTCTTGAACAGAACTTTCTTTTCCAGTTATCATACCTAATTCAACCTCATTAAGTACACTCATAAAGCCCTCTTTATCCCAACACTCACTCTTAGTATAGATAGTATAAATATTAAAAAACTTAACCATTATTCCTTTTAGTTTTCCATTATTATCAACATCACCGTAATATGTTATATAGTCCTCTTCAAAACCTTGATTTTCAATGTTACTTATTATATACAAGTTGTATTCCTTCTCATCAATCACATAATCCAGTATCTTTTTTGCAAATTCTGCACCAAGTTGTTTAATCATATTTACCCTCCAATTAATATATAATTACTTTTTTCTTTTAACTTTTCACCTTTAATAACAAGAGTAATATTTTTATGTTTAACTGATTTTACCATCTCTTTACTTATAATATCCATTCTAAAAATAAAAATTAGATGTCCCTTGACAAATTATAACATATTTTACCCCTTATATAGAATCTACCACACTCTATTCGCATTTTATTATGCCATTTATCACTAATTATTTATTTGATTGTGCCTATTATCTACATATGAAAACAAGGAGAGTTCAAGCTTGCACTATCAACTCTCCTTGTTTTCATATGTTAATATATCTATCTATTTAATTCAAAAAAATCAGCTGAAGTAACCATATCATATACCGTCTGCAGCGGCTTTCCTTTAATATTGTAATCAACTAAGAAATTTCCACATTGAATTGTAAAACGCATAGTTTCAGACATTTTACCATCTTCCCCATGATCCATGTATGAGACTTTTCTAAGTTGTAATACTTCTTCTGTTGTCTCTTCCCACTGAAAAATTGGATAATTCATAGTATAATATAACTCTTCAGGAATTGAAGACGCATGAGGAATTGGATATTTTGTTATATCATACTTTTCTCTCTCACTTACTTTCACCATTCGATTTTCATCATCAGGACTGATAACTCTTACATGGATATCAACATAGGAATATCCAGATTCATATCCAACACTTAGCACCTCACTTGGACTATTCATGTTGTATATGTTTGCGGATCTAAATTTGTATCCCTTAAGTATTGTCTTTGGCAAAAACATTTCGTAGCCTTCCAATGAGTATGCTTCTTCCTTAGATAACTCCTTAACACTATTTTCATCTATGACCTTTCCACTACATTCTTCTAATTCTGCATCCTCACTATATAATTCTTCATTAGATATTAAGTTATTTTCTAACATTTGTTCATTATTAAAATTGTTTTTCCTGTCTTCGGAATGCTTAGTGTTATCAATAGCTTCATTTGTATTATTATTCAAGCCTCTCTCCAGATTCTCGTTTCTGGTAACATTATTCTTTAGTAGTAATATAAATATGACTGCTACAATAAGTACAAAACAAAAGGCAATCACTCCATTTCTATAACTGTGCAAATTAATGTTTTTGGGCTTCATCTAACTCCTCCTTTCATCCTCAATTTTTAAGAGTTAGTCAACTTCAAAAAAGAGAGAGTTGATATCTCTTACTATCAACTCTCCTTGCTTAGATATCATTAATTTAATTTTTAATAACTATTTTCTATCTAAATAATCCATTCAATATTTGAATTACTGCTTTAATAACTCTTAATTTTTCATCTGATGATTTAGCTGATTTTATCATTTCTTCAATTTCACCAAGTGTAGTTGATTTATCAATCTTATCAGTCTTATCAGATTCTTGAGCTTTTTTTACAGTCCCTTCAACAACCACATAGTAATCACCATATTCTGACTTTTCACCTTTGAAATCTATGATATTACCTACCTTAATATTCTCATATCCTTTTATCTTAGCATCTAATATGCTGCAGAATACATCTATAGATTTTCCTTCTTTAGTCTCAATAGTAAAGAATCTACTCTCTCCTGCAAGTTCTGGATTTTTCTCGCTATTATCTATTTTCTTTATTGTCCCAGCAATATGCACTAATTCTTTTTTCTCTTCTTTTTGATCAACTTTAACCTCTTTAATTTTTACATCTTTACTAATTCTAGCGATAGCACTAGGATATTCAAGATTTCTAAATCTTTTACCATTCTCAGTTTGGAAATGATCATAATTTACATAAAGAGTATCCCCATCAACATACATTCCATTAATAATCATGCTATGTTGACTACCACCTGACATTCCATTTGCTACCATAACATAGTTGTAATCTTTGTCTTTAGTATATAAAGATACACCTTTTTCGTTTATGTTCTCACCTATCCAATTTTTGATTCCTTCATCTTTAATATCTTCATTCTTTATAATAGTCAATTCCACAGATTGATTTTCACCTTTAACTTGTTTTACTTTCACATCTTTTTTTATTTTAACAATAGTAAATGGGTAAGCAATATTCATTGTCATTACGTCAGCATGTGGTTGATTATGGTGATATTCCACATAAAGAGTATTCCCTTTACTGTACATATCTGTTACCACCATCTCATGACCACTTCCACCTGCCATTCCATTTGCAACCATAATATAGTTATAATCTTTATCTTCAGTATATAAAGATACACCAGGTTTCTCTATGTTACTTGATATCCATTTCTTCATTCCTTCATCTTTAATTTCATTTTCATCTACAACTTTGTATTCAACATGCTTTTCACTATTCTCTTTACCATATAATTCAATTTTAACATTTTGTGTATTCATTTTTTTAACATCATCTTTCTTTCCATTCTCTTGTGCAAATGCAGTACTTGCTCCACTTACTAATAATGTTGCAGCCATCATTAATGATAAAATTCTTTTTCTATTCATTATTTTCACCTCGTATTATTTTTCTATTGTTTTTATTCATTTTTCTTTATCCCAGGATTAAACTAATATACTCTCAGCGCTTAATTATTTTCTTTTTCACTATTTAATACGATAGTATTTTGGAAAAGTTATCATCAATTAGATTTTTTTTAGTTTTTTTCAGACGAACTAAGGACAAGTAGCAAAATGGGGGACGGTTCATGAATTCTTTTAATAAATTCATGAACCGCCCCCCGGGCTATCTTGTTGTAGGTTTAACAAAAAACTTAGCATCTATTTTTGCTTATAAAATAGATGCTAAGTTTCTATTCTGAAATTATTAATCTTTTTAATCCTAACTGCTTAGCATATTCTACTACTTCCTTAAACTCCTCTACTTCTACTTTTCTTGAAATCTCAGGAAAGTCACACGCTTTGTGCATCGGTGTATATTGTCTCATAATATTGACTACAGTATTCTTAGATAATTCATTCTTTATAAATCCAATTATATTCTTTGAATCTTCCACATTATTTGGCATAACAAGATGCCTCAAAAGTAGGCCTTTCGTTGCAATACCTTCCCCATCAACCTTCAAATCACCAACTTGCCTATACATTTCTTTTGTAGTGATCTTTGCTGCATCAAAATAATTTTTACACTTAGTATATTTAAAACCCTTATGGTTATCTGCAAACTTAATATCAGGCATATACATGTCTATAACTCCATCTAAAAGTTTGATTGTATCGTAATCCTCATACCCTCCTGTATTATATACAATAGGTATGTCAAGCCCCTTTTGAGCTGCTATATATATACCCTCAACAATTTGAGGAATAAAATGAGTTGGCGATACAAGGTTAATATTGTGACAACCTTTTTCCTGTAACTCCATCATTATATCTGAAAGTCTTTCTGGACTTTCTTCATTCCCTTGAGGGTAATGGCTTAAATCATAATTTTGACAGAATACACATCTCATTGTACAATAACTAAAAAATATAGTACCAGAGCCTTCTGTCCCCACTAGTTCTTTTTCCTCGCCAAAATGAGCCCCATAACATGTAATCACCATATTTTCCCCTGCTCCACAAAATCCTGCTTCTCCATTTACTCTATTAACCTTACACTTATGATTACACAATGTACAACTCTCTAACTTTTGTCTAAGTAACTCAACTCTGTTTTTCAATTCATCACTATTATATAAATTCACATATCCCGGTATATATTTGTTCATTTTTATCATTCCTTTTTGTTTTTCTCCTTAAATTTCTTTGGACTTTTATAACTTTTATTATAAACTTTTACTTTTTAAGTATGCGTCTTTTTAACTTTTTATCAAACAATATAATTAGGGACGGTTCATGAATTCTTTTAATAAATTCATGAACCGTCCCAGATTTGTCCTTACCCGCCCTTAATCCTCTAATCAAACTAAAAAATACAATACTGCAAATAATATCACAATTGCCCCCATAAATATTAAAGTTATTCCTATCAACCTAAAAATGAATTTGTTCCATTTAACAGAAGTAGGTTTAACATAAAAAAATAGACTAGGATATTTTTCTTGGTGTTTCAATGATTTTTTATACCAATATTCAGCTATAAATTCTAAATTACACAATATATATATCCCTAAAGGCACAAATAAAGCAAAAACTACGCTCATTATTCCTGGTGCCATTATTTCCATTTCCTATACACCTCTCATATCCCCTAATAAATTAATGAACCGTCCCCAGATTGAGTCTATTTGTCCTAAACCAATTCCCCTATAAATCCATACCCACATATAATATAATACTTCTCCACTAGCTGTTCAGTAACATCCTCTGTAGAATGTATACTTTTATTCATAAGCTCTTTAAATTGTTCAAGTTCACTCTTAAGATTGTCCATTCCAATCCTATCAACTTTTTCAATTAACTTTTCAAGCTCTTTCTTATCGGATTCCCTCACTGTATTAAGCCCGTAAATTGCAAGTCCAAGAAGGAAACTATTTAATTCACTTAATATCTCCTGCACCATATTATCACTCCCTTAGACGTACTTAAAATAAATTATTTGCATTAATTGTTATTGCATAATAAGAAACAAATCCGCCCTCTAGTCTATGTGAATATTCTCAATTTCTCCGTTCTTATAATGAAAACTTATTGGGTGTATAAAATACTCTCCATCTAATTTATACACTCTTCCTAATACTCTATACCCTAACTTATTTTTCTTTACTGCTCGTTCAAGAGCTCTTATTAAAACTTCATTCTCTTTGTTAAACGGCACTAGTATACTCATTATATCTCCGAATTGATCGTACATCTCGATGGTTAATCTCTGGTTAACCTGATCAAAATCAGCTTCTCCATATTCATTAGGTTCTATCAATAGTATATTCTCAAGTTCTTCTCTCTCAATTATTGAGAACATAAAATTCTTCTCCTTGTCCTCTCTAATCTTTCTCCATTCTTTATATAGTATTCCCTTGAAATCCAAAGTAGAAATTGAACTCTTTCTGATAATATCACCATTGATTTCCTTTGAAGATGATATCCTGTTATTTCTGTTCACCCTACAATTACTAAGAATAAGCTCTCCCCTACATATATCCTTCATGGATGCTTGTATATTCCATTTACCTTGAGAAATATAAAGTGATGATAACTTTCTCTGTCTCTGATTATCATAGTATGTAGGCATAATATCATTAAATGAAAAAAGCTTGTTTTTTTCTTCATTATAGAAATAGTATGTTAACCCTTCATATCCTGAAGAAGCATGCCATGCTGAAGCTCCAATTCCATTGAGATGGAGATCACCAATAGGAATATATTTTGTCTTTTTCTCTCCTATAATATTAGTAAGTATATTATAATCTTTGCATTTCTCTATTGAAGATATAATTAAAAATATACGAGTAAGATGTTTAAGATACCCCTTTGTAGAGAAAGATGAGTGTTTTTTAAAATACCCCTCAAGCATTGATTTCAATCCTCTCAACATCTTTTCTAATCTAGGAAGCTCCACATTTCCACAATGAATTGCTTCCAGTTCTATATCTTCCAATATACTTACTGGCATTCTAGATAGTCCCGATTTACTTATTCTATTTATCAATTTCTTTGTACTTGCAAGTTTATCCTCTGAGATACACCTTTCCCCATTCTTGCCCATGTATTCTATTAAAATTTCCTTTATCTTAGAAAACTCTATAAATTCATTATCAATAAGGTATGCTATTATTCCCTCAACTTTGTGAGAACATATTTCTCTATCTTTACATGAACATAACATATTCTTAACAGTTCCCTTACTAGGTAAGATTACTTCTATCCCATCATAGAGCTTTACCTTTATAGAGCTATTCTTACTGACACTATATTCTATTCCAAAATTCATACGGAAGAAAATCTCTTCCAATTCAGACACTTTAATATCATTCAATAACTGAAGAAGATTAATTTTCTCTATCCACTTAAACTTCTCCTGCCTTGCTACTTCTCCGCTTTTGAAAGCTTGTCTACCTTCACATGCTTCCCCACTTTTAGCAACATGTCCATCTTTGCCTACTTCTTTCTCTTCACCCTTTTCTAATAACTCCTCACCTACGTCATCCCCCTCTTCACTTAAAAATTCCTTCTTAAGAAGAAGAATGGCAATTATCCTGTGCTTACAGATTGCTTTAGATGGACAATTACATCTCATTTCCTCATAAGACTCTCCAATGTCACATTCACTACCATCACTTAATATACAATGAACATAATTATCAATAAGATTATATTCCATTGTTATTCCTTTATCTATCTCCTTGTTTGCTCTCTTGTATAATCCCTTATTTGCAAAGTTTATTATGTACTCTTCACTACACAGTTCTAGAAATTGTTTTATCCCATCTAACTTATTATTTCTGCTATCCATTTAGATAATCCCTCCGGAGTTAACGCTGCCACATCAGCTCCCATATTTCTGAGATTCTGTGCAGCCTGTTTGTCATAAATTCCTGTACAAGTATCATCAAGTGAAGTTAATACCATCAACCTAGCCCCTGAATCTATTATCTTTTGAGCTTCCCTATACATAGCTGTAACAGAGCCATTTTCATACAAATCACTTATTAGAACTACTATTGTTTTCTGTGGTTCCGTTATAAGCTCATTACAATATCCCAATGCTTTGAAAATATGAGTTCCTCCACCAAGCTGTACACTCATCATAGTTCTAACTGGGTCATCAATATATTCACTTAAATCAACAACCTCTGTATCAAATATAATTAGCTTGGTCTTAAGCATTGGAAGACTCGCGAATATCCCAGCCATAACAGCACTGTGTATTACAGAATTTATCATACTTCCACTCTCGTCAACTGCAATCACAATATTCCACTTGTTATTACTCTTGATTCTGCTATTGTATATAACCTTCTCAACTATTATCTTCCCAAGATCATTATTATAATTTTTGAGATTCTTCATAATAGTTCTCTTTATATCAATATTATTTTTATTTTTTAGGTATCCCTGATTACTTTTATCTAATTTACCAACAATACTTTCTTTTATCTCATTCTCTAATTCCTTTTGTATCTCCATTGCAACCTTTTTTACTATTCTCTTTGCTGCATCAAGAACATCACTGTTCATTAAATCCTTCATCTGTAGAATAGATTTAAGTAGGTCCTTATTAGGTTCAAGCTTTTCCAGTACTTCCTTATCTGTGAGCAGCTCTTTCATATTATATTTTTCAAGAGCATGATTTTCAAGTATCTCCACAACTTCCACTGGAAACAATTCTCTTACCTTTGTTATCCATTTAGGGACATTTAGCATCCTGCTGTCGCCCCCTCTTACTCCCATCTCTTCGTTATATTCTCTTCCATATAAGAATTCCATGGTTTCATCAATCTCAATAACTCCTCTATCGTCACCTATTGGAAGTTGATTTTCAGAGAACCGTCCCAATATTAACCTCCATCTATTCAAAGCATCTCTATCCATCTAAAATACTCCATTCCCTTAACAATTCTTTAGCCTTATTATCAATTTCCTTTGCTATGATCATCTGATCTTCACCTACTGCTTTATTGAATAATATATCAACAGAACTTTTGTTATATATGTTTCCTATCATTTGTCCAATAGAATTTATTTCCCTTGGCATAAATGAACTGAATGCATATCTGAGTTCTGGCAATATTTCCATAAACTCATGGCTTTCTAGCCCTACCACATAATCATTAAGCATATCTATCATATATCTATCCATGAGAACTATATCTCTTCCTGTTGAAAAAAGGCCCTTTAAGAAAGAAGCACACTTTCTTCGCTCTTCTCCTGATCCTTTTATATAAGAATTAATCTTCTCCATAATTTCACTCTGATCTATACGATTCCAACCATATAGCACACCAATTATTGCACCTTCTATAGTAGGTTGAACATCATTCCTTTGGGCTATATCTATTAACTTGTCTATAAAAAGTTCCTCATCACATATACTCTCACTACAAATAAAGTTTAATTTCTTGATACCTTCTATATATATCATCTCATCAAATTTCGATACATCCTTTATCCCATCTATCATCAATATAGCTTTCTCATATGCCCTTTTTTGTAGTTTCTTAAATGCCTCTTCTATTTCTTTGTCCACTTCATCTTTCAATAAGAAACACATATAATTGGCACAGTCAACCAGTGATAAAAATGAGCCATCATCTTCTATACTTTTAAATATTTTCTCTACTATATCATAGACATTTGAATTAAGCCCCATTATCATGCTTCTCACAAGTGATAATGCTGCTAGTCCACTATGTCCTTTTGCATTCTCTACCTCTAATCTAAGCATCTCTTTTGCAGCTTCTTTTATGCTTCCACCATATAATGATAGCTCAATCAAACTTCTTTCCACTTCTGGAGTCCACATATATGTCCATGTTTCCCTCTTAAGGTTTATATCTTTACCACTTATCCTGTCAGCCCCTTTTGTCATTATGCAAAATCCACAGTCAAGATATTTCATCATATGAAAAAACACACTTATACTTTTATGAAGTTTCTTCTTATAAATCTCTAAGATTTTTTCACCCTTTTCCATTGTGTTGATTTTCAATTTATACTTCTTGCACATATCCTTGAAATCTTTCACAATAGGAGGGATATCTATATTAGAAGTGACTACACCTACCTTATTACCAACCATACATTTTCTTAGTATCTCTAATGGTTTATTGTTTAGCTCACTATATTCTCCTTTTATAAAAGAACTTCTTACACCTTCACATATCTCATTAACTCCACAGCTTTTCTTATCTCTTAAAGATGCTAGTCCATTTGCCATAACAAAAGCCTGTATCCCATCATCAGTTGAAGTTGCTTCTCCCTCTTTTCTCAATGTTCTACTACACTTTGCAATGAAATACTTCACAGAATTCTGGTATACTAACTTTGATTTTTCTATAGGTATATCATAATCTTCATTCACATTATTAATCTTTCTATCATGTTTCTGGATTTCATCCCATACTTTGCTATAGAAAGCTGTGTAGGGCATTCCACTTGCATATCCACTTAAGGCATCGCTGTGTTCATAAGAATATGGAATTATATACGCATTACTATCATCCGCTTTCACCTTGGCAGATTTTTTGAGATTAAAGTTCTCATCACTCTTGAGCATTTTTATAATTCCATATGTATGGAATCCACCTGTAACAACAAGAATTCTCTTGTATTTCTTTCTTGTCTCTTGAATTTTCCCAGCCATATACCGTTCTCTCGATATACACCCTTCCTCCTCAAGTATCGCCTCATCATCTCCAACTCTTATCATATAACAATAGGCTAACATATCTTCTATAAATTCTTCACTTGGTACATCTAAGCCCTTTATTTCAAAATACTTCTCCCAGAACTCATGAAAATCTTTTGTATTCCCCTGTTTACACACTTTTTTTAAGAACTCACCTCTTTGAAGATATTTATCATCAGTGTATTCCTGTTTCTTCATTTTCTCCCTTATGCCCTTACCTTCCTTTGAAGCCAAAAGAATATCTTCATAAGGAAGATCTATAAACTCAACATGGATTCCTTTTTCTTGTCCATGTTTAAGAGAAAAATATTCTGGTGAATGTTTCAGCATTGGATAGTAACACATATACTTTCCCTTTTCCTCATCCAGTAGTTTCTTAGAATCAGTATAGGTATAATATATACTCAAGGGTGGTTTACTCTCATCATGAGTTATTCCCTCAATAAGATTATTAGCATTGCTTGGACCTTCAATTAATATGGCATCTGGTTTGTACTTCTCGATAGTTTTCTTCAGATGGTATGTACAAATAGGACTATGATGCCTAACAGGGAAAAATACTATTTCCCTATTCAAGTCATATGCATCCTTTATAAGTTCCTTTAATTCATCTATTTTATCCAGCTCTTCGCATTGTAATACTCTTTCCATGCTTCGCCCTCTTTCTTGCTTCTATCCTTAATAACTGATGAGAAGTAATTCTTTAACTTTCCAACATCTTCTCTATTCTCTTTTACCACTGCACCCATAACATTCTGAACAACCCTATCCATTGTTATCTTTCCATCACCATAGTAATATGCTCCAAGAGCTGTCTGTATATATACAGATACAGCCTCTGCAGTACTCATTACCGCATCCATCTTTTCAATTCTTGCTCCATCACTTGATATTCCCTCTCTCAGTTCATGGAATGTAACTGCTAATATCTCAGCAGCACTCTTGTCCACAGTCATATCAATATTATTATCCTTAAGATATTTTTCAGATTCCTTTTCTATTATTTCCATCTCAAGAGATATATTACTTACTGGGAAAACAGTTTCGAAGTTGAATCTTCTCTTTAGGGCACTACTCATATCATTTACCCCTTTATCTCTTATGTTTGCAGTTGCAATAACATTAAATCCTGGCTTTGCATACACAACTCCCTCATTTCCAAGTTCGGGAATATTAAGTACCTTATCACTCATTATACTTATCAAACTATCCTGTATCTCAGAAGGACATCTAGTTATCTCCTCAACCCTTGCAAGGGATCCAACTTCCATACCCTTCATCAAGGGTGATGCTATTAATGATTTTCTACTTGGTCCATTAGATAATAACATGGCATAGTTCCATGAATATTTAACCATATCTTCTGTAGTACCTGCTGTTCCTTGAATAGTATTACTACTATCTCCTGATATAGCTGCACTTAAAAGTTCACTGAGCATACTCTTAGCAGTACCAGGCTCACCAACTAACATCAGTCCCCTGTTACCAGCTAAAGTAACAATACACCTTTCGATAAGTGCATCATCCCCATAGAACTTTTTCTTTATCTCTATCTTTTCACCATTAAACTCTATAGGTTCATTCCTACCAATTATGAAATCCCTAACTGCTCTTGGGGATAACCTCCAATTGGCCGGTTTTGACTCAGTATAAAAATTTTCCAACGCATCTAATTCCTTTTTATATAACTCCTCTGCAGCAGGTCTTAATATTCTATTATTCATCTTTTCACCTCAAATTTTTTTCTTTTTGTTAATTAATAGTTAACTAGTAAGTATGGTAGTTTATTTTATAAAATACCCGACCCACCGTCCACTTGTTATTTATTCTCTTACGCCTAACTTAAATATAGAGATTCCAAGTTAAAACTAAACTTATACACACTCAAAACTCATTGAAGCGCTGCGATTTTGAGATATGTATAAATAAAGTTTAACTATGGATTCTATATATATATCAAAACAAAGGGAATGAAACTTTGAAAGAATCGCTTCTTTTCTTCATCCCCCCAATAAATTTTTGTTTTTATTTTAAGATAGTTTTACTGCATTATATTGACCATGTTTCTTCCAATTAGTATCTCTATCGACGCATTTCTCAGTTACCTTGCTTAGATCATAAGCTATCTCACTAAAAATTCTTGCTGGAACATCTTTTGGGTTTATAACAGTATTTTTACTTACATTGTCATACACATAGCTTCCTCTTTTAACTTTTCCAGCCTTATAGAATACATAATCAAAGACCATAGCCTCTTCTCCATCATATGCAGTCATTCCAACCCATAGTCCACTCATACTAAGCTCTACTCCGATATCTCCAATCTCTTTACAGAACTCCTCATATCCACCACCATCTCGAATGCTTCCTTTTTCCCACTGGAATTTCGATAATTTTCCAAGAAGTGATATTCCATTCATATTGAATCCTGCAAATCTTTCTATTGTCAGTCTCTCAATTTCGTCTTCTGTTACTTTAAATATTTCTCTATCAATTTGCAGTAACGGTTGTTCAACTTCATAATCTTCAAGTTGTTCTTTCCACTGTTCAAGTACATCTTCTTCCAATTCTATAGGATGTACCAAACCTATGAATGCCTTATCACCGTACTTGTCCTTTTGTTCATCCATAAGGAATTCTTCCTCATCATATGTATTGAAAGTTCCATCTTCCATATATCTAAAGCTATCTTTAAGCTCTTCGCCATCATATGCTCCCCAGATAAGTCCTGTGGCAAACTTATGCATTATATTATTATCAACAAAAAGCTTCTTCCATTTCTCAGCTGTCCACTTTCTATTCACAGACAATGCAAGTTCTAATCTATCTCTTTGAATTTCTACAACATTCTTAAGCTGTTTTTTCAATACCTTAAACTCATCTCTTGCCTTAGTTGCCATTTCCGGATCATCTTTTTTACCTACAGCTGGTAGATTCTTAAGCTTCTTTCCATCCTCATTATAAACCTCAAGTGTAAGTTCATTTGATAAACTCACCTTAAACTTTCTAGGTCCATAATCAAATACTTGCTCCCCACTCTCATCAAATCCTAATGTTGGTATCAATCTATCTGAAAGTTCTTCTGGATGAATGTTTAGCTCTTTTGCTGCAATCTCTAAAGCCTCCACAGCAGCCTTTTTAACCTGTTTAAACTTGAATTTTCTGCTCAATCCATCAATGAATAGTAAAGCTTCATCACTTCCATTTAGTCCAAGTGCCTTTACAGCATATGTTGCCATAGTTCCTCTTGAAGCATTAGGCCACTCTTTAATATTTTTCTGAAGAAGATTAATCGTTCTTCTATCTCCATATATAGCAGAGAATATTAATACCCACTTTCTTTTTGCCTCAGCTCTATTGTTCAGCCAAAGATTAAGAAGTGCGAAGGCAGCATTTTCAAGATCTTCTCTATTTATGTATGAGGCAATCTTTTCTCCTTCTGGGTTTAATGTTATTCCATCTGTATCGCTATATGTTATAAAAAGATGTTTAAACACTAATTCACTTATCTCTTCTTCACTATTAACATATCTCATCTTAGGCATGTCCGCTCTATCAATCCACTTTATCTTTGTTGTCTTATTTTTATTTATATGCTTTTCACAATATTTATCTATAGATAACTCTCCATCATTAGAGTTTTCTCCTTGTCCACCATCTTCTGTTCCACCTATGGCTTCATATATCTTATTCTTTACTTTTGAACTCTTCTCCCCTTCTACCATTGAAGCGAATTTTTCTTTAATCTCATTATCAAGCATAGATGAAAGCACATCAACTGCCACTTCTCTTGATGATGCTTTTTTACTTTCCAGCATATCCATAGCAATTTGCTTTCCTTCACCATATTTCTTTAAAGATAATATAACCTGCTCCTTTACCCCTTTTGCACTCTCTTCCATAGCAGATTTCAGCATCTTTTCATAAACAGCCTTGATAGTTTCATCACTTTTCTCATTTATTATTTTTCCTGTAAACTCTAGTAAAGCCTCTTTTCCTAAAACTTGACAATATTTAAATGACTCACATAAAACTCTAATTTTCTCTTTAGTTGTAGAATTTATTTCACGATTTACTTTCTTACATATAACCGCTCTACTATCCTGATCACCTAAGATAGTCATAAGTAATGCATTTATATACATTTCATCAACATCACTATCCCTACATATATTAATAAATTTATTTATGTATGTTCCATGATCCTGTTGTGCAAGACCTTCAACAAAAGCATATATAAGATGATTATTATTAATTGCTAAGAAAGTCAAGTATTTTATAATTCTGTTTAATCTATCTTCTGATACAATTGTTCTCAATATACCAACTGAATAACATAAATTTCTCTTATTAGAATATAAATATCTGTTTCTGAAACCCTTTGGAAGTTTAATCTTTTCTAACTCTATCTTTCCTTCCATATAATCCTTGAAAGCATCAATATCCTTCTGTTCAAAGCTCTCCTGACTCATAAATTCATTTAATTGATTTGCAAGATAGTGTTCAATATAATCTTTATATTCTGCTCCTTTTCCATCTTTTATTAACTCATTTACCATAATTATTTTATATGAATAATTTGCTTCTGCTGCAGCTTCTTCAAATATAACCTTATCAAGCTTATAATATTTCTCTAACTCTTCACTATCCAAAGATCTGTAACTTACCATAGACATATGAGCTATCCATTTCATAAATTCTTTCTTTCTCAAATTACTACTCTTACAAACTTCATATATTTTATCATGACTGTTTTCATCATATCTATCTGCATAATTTAATTCATCATCTATATAATCATCTAGCTTTGCTAAAACAGCCATACCATCACAACTAAACAACAGCTCTAAGGTTCTATCACATATTTCTAAATCTTTTAAAAGATAACATAAAGAAATTAACCTTTTATGCTTCTTTCTTGAATATTTAAACTCTAAATTTTCAGGAATAATATCTGTTTTTCCTTGAATATAATCCATTGCATTCTCTATATCCTGCTCTGTGCCCTTGGGAGAAATACCTTCTCTTACTGATGCGAATAAATAATCTAGAATATTTTTATTATACATTCCATCTAACATATTGCCTGAGATTCCATTTTTATCTTCTATAAGCATAATCATAGTCAACATAGCTTTAACATTAATATCTTGAGATTCCAACAAGGCTTTCATAAATTCTTCATAATGATTCTTATATATATATCCAAATTCCTCATCTTCAACTTTATGGTAGTCATTATAACCATCAGCAAAGCTCTTTGCTTTATTTATAATGTATTCTTCAAAAGGCACTCCACTTCCAGAATATACTTTAAAAGCATCGTGGCAATCTCTGCATAAACGAACTACATACCATAACAGATGAAACTTCTCTTTTAATACACAATAAGCAATGAAGATATGCTTATACGCTTGTTGCTCATTCTCTTTATACATTTCAATAATTGAATCACTACTATTATAAAAAAGTGATATCTGTTCATCAGTAAGATCTATATTTATCTCTATCTTTAATATTTCTCTATCTACTTTTCCTTCAAGAAAGCCTTCAATCATCTCCATTTGTTTCTCATCAAAACCTACTTCTTCATACACACTCAATAACTTCTCAGAACCCTTTTCTTCTAATATCATTTCCGTATTCTCCTCTCTTTCTTTAACCTATGTAAATAATCACTTAAGATTTCATCCCTTATCCATATCTATAATTCCATGTAAAATATTCTATATAAAATACTCCAAAAATAACCAAAGTTAATATACAAGTAAAATTTGCTTGTTATATTATTTCATAAACCTAAAAATTATTCAATAAATACAATATATACCTTCGTAATATTTTACCATGAAAGAAACTTTTTTAAAATACTTTTAGGGAACTTATTTTCGTATTTTAAAAATATAAGAGGGGACGGTTCATGAATTTTTCTAATAAATTCATGAACCGTCCCCCTGCTTGTACTACTTATCTAAGTTTATATCATAAAGAGAAGGGTCTCTATTCTATTTCTCACTAATAAATAATCATTTGGTACTATATATTCATCTTTTTCACTTAATAACTTCCATTTTGATGTATCAATTTTCCTATTATTGATTTCTTTCATTTCATCTTCATTTATACACATAATAAATCTATGCTTAAGATCTGTAAAAAAGATTTTACGTTCTCCTGTATACGCCTTTATTCCCATAAGATTGGCTACCTCACCATTATTTATGTTGTCAGCCTCTTCTTCTATCATCTTTATATGTTCTTCATCTAATTTTCCATTTACAGTAAGCCTATGTTTATATTCAACAATCTCATTAATTACATATCCCTGTTTGTTAAATTCGTCTATCTCTTCTTCTGTTAATTCAGTCGCTACATATCCTTTACCCTTGCATATGCTTCTAATATTAGCTTCTTTGAAGAGCCTTCTATCTAACTTACTATCTATCAGTTCTAAATCCCAATCATATTCATCAAAAGATATGAAACCTTCTTGAACTATTTTTTTTGATAACTTCCTAGTTTGTTCATTCATCTTACCAGAACACATTATAATCTGATGTGTGTCTACATCTATCGGATCACTAATACTCAATCCATCAATTTTCTTCAACTCACTTTTTATCCATTCAGATTTTTCATTCAATTGATATTGAAAAATAAATTCAATCGAATTCTGTAAAGAATATTCAAATATGTAGTTCCATACAGTTTCCTTATCCTTAGGCGTATTTGATGAATCAATAAAATATAATTTCATTCCTTGAAATCCTTTTTTTTGTTTCATAACATGTTCTATCTTGAACATGTTACTCTTTCTCAAACAAAAACTCAATACCTCTTTCCACCCTTTGTATTCAACTTCACTCAAGTCCCAAAATAAATAATTCATATCTCTCCTCCAGTAAATTTATTCACTATATTATATTCTATTTTATGGTATAACGTCTAATTTTTAATCTTTATTTACATGAATAGTATAACAAGTTTATAATTGTATATAAACATATATTACATAAAATTTACTAATTAATTTTCATTATTTTTCACTATTGGTGAAACATCGTACATTTTTACATTAATTTAGGAGGGATTCTATATGTCTAAGAAAAACATTGTAATTATTATACTAGTTCTTTGTTTAATATTTTTTTCCATTCTATTAATTATAAGATACTCAAAAGATAATTCTCATGAAGTTAAAGAAGTTAAAAATTCTAATTATCTTGATGAAAAAACCAAAGCTGAAATAGCGAAAAAATATGGTTTAAATGCTCCTACAAGTGATAAATCATCAAAAACCACATATAGTATTGGCTTTTCTTTCGATAATTCTTCAAAAAAAACTGACCAAACTAAGGATGTTACTTCCCCTAAGAAAATAGAACTACTATCATACAAAGGAATTCTTGTAGATGATAATGAAGTATTTCTTGATGAGACAAACAGTACTATTAAAAACAGTCTTGAAGAAACTCCTAATGTAATAGAACATTCATATTCTACATCAATTCAGTATTCTTATAAGTACTTTGATGTTTTCTTTGATGAAGATGATAAATGTATGGAAATCCAGATTATTAACTATCCTGAAATTGGAATATATTATGATGGCCACAACCTAATGGATTTTGAATCCTATCAGGCTATAGAAACATTTTTCAAAGAATATGATGATAACTTAACTTATGATTCTACTGGATTTACTTCTGAGAAGCTGGGAATCAATGTGTATTGTGAACACTTAAATGAATCACCCCTTAATCCAGTGGATGCTTTTTTGATATTTAACAAGAAATGATTTAAAGAAGTGAGCTTTTCCAGTGGCTTTCTCCACCCACTTCATTACTTTTATTTACATTATTTGAATATTGTTTTATAATTGTATTAATATACATAATGAGGTTTACTGACTAATTCAAATTACATTTATTTAAGTATATGAATATTAAGGAGGTTGTCTTTGTTATGAATTTAGATATGCTTTTTGGTTGTACATTCTTTTTAATTTTAGGATTAATTGGCTTCAAAAAACCTAAAAATAAATTTGATATGATCTTTGGTTGGATATTCGAAAAAATCGAACTAAGTGATTCCTTAATTAAAACCATGAAATATATTGGTGGATTTGAATTAGTATTAAGCTTTCTTTTCTTTGTTGGTAGTTTTAATTTATAAATAAACAAGCTCTCCATCTTTCATAAAAAATAAAAGGCCACTGATCAACCCTAAATAGGGTCACTAAGTGGCTACTCATCTCATATTTTATCTATTCGCTTTTTCAAAAATTCTATATCCAAATTCCATTGTTGATCCTTCTGAAATCAGATAGTTACATGAGAATTCTGTTAATCCTATTCCTTCTTTATATACTCTTTGTTCTACATATTTCTCACTTCCATATCCTTCTACACCTTCAATAGAAGTCTCAGTGATAACAATAGTTTTTCCATTCTCATCAGTATTTACATCCTTAATAGTTGTTACTGCTTGATATTTCTTTGCATTTATAACAACCTCTTGCTCCCAGCTAGAATCCTTTTTAAGTTCCCCTTTAAGGATAATAGATTCTGTTATAATTGATGGACTCTTTGTATCATCAAAAACCTGCTCAATTATTGAATCTTCTTTGATTGTGTATTTTGTTTCTGATAGAAGATCTTCTTTTGATTTTCCTGATTCGCCCTCGCTCATGTCCATATATTCATTCTTAAATATAATTGTCTTCTCATCTGAAGATTTATTTACTTCGCTAACAGTTGTAGTTTTTCCAAACTCTGCAAATCCTGAATAGTTAAATACAGTTCCCTCAATATCATTAATGAATTTTCCTAACTCTTTGCTCCAAGTATCGACCTTTTCTTCTTTCTGTTCCTGATTTGTTTTATTATTTATTGCTTCTTTATTTTCATTATTTGAATTATTTCCGCATGATGCAAAAGTGAATAAAGTAATTGAAACTAACGATGCTAGTGCAACTTTCTTTAATACTGATTTCATATAAATACCTCCTACAAGTTGAATTATGTGTATATTATATATCGAATCTTTACAGTTTACATTACAGTTAGGTTACGAATAAATAAATTTTATAATCCAATAGGGAATTTCAACATTACCTCCGTTCCAATTCCAAGTGTACTATCTATAAGAAATTCACCTTTATGCAACTCCATAATTTCTTTACATAAAGCTAATCCTATTCCAGTACCACTTTTTGAAGAACTTCCCTTGAAAAATTTTTCTGTTACCTTTTTCAAATCTTCCTCTGATATGCCAACACCATTATCTGTAATTTTTATAATTGCATACCCCTCTTCAACTCCTGTTGATACAGATATTTTCCCTTCAGGCGAAGTAAATTTCATTGCATTATCTATAACATTTATAAGTACCTGTTTTATTCTATTTTCATCACCTTTTATATCAATATGATGCTCACTCAATGTAAGGTAAAGTGATATATTCTCTTCTTCAAATCGCCTTTTAAAGTAACTAGTAACATTTGCGGTTAACCCATTTAAATCTATTATATCCTTGTTCAACACTACCCGTTTTGATTGTAATTTCGAAAAATCTAGCAATTGCTCAACTAGTGTATTTAGACGAATACTCTCATTTGTAATTATATCTAATCCCATAGCTTTATCACTCTCATCGAGATCTTCCTTCAATAATTCACTCCACCCTCTTATAGCTGCTAATGGAGTTCTAAGTTCATGAGATATGGATGAAATGAAATCATTCTTTGCTCTATTACTCTTTGCAATTTCCTCTGTCATCATATTGATTGTATCACATAGAATCCCCATCTCATCTTGCGATTTCTTATTAACCTTTACAGTGAAATCCCCTTTTGATATAGTCTCAGCTGCTATTGTCAAATCACGTATTGGAGTTAATATGTCTCTTGATAAAATAGAACTAAATATAAATGCTATTATTATAACTGCCAACCCAGCTAGTATTAGTATTATAGAAATATTTAATATTGTTGATATTATTTCATCTATATTAGTCCTATATCTCATAACACCTTCAATATTCCCAAGTGTTTTTAAAGGAAATGTAATAGAAATCTCTCTATGATTCCCACTATTTCTTTCATTGATTGAATACTCACCTTTTCCGCTGATAACTTCCCATATATCTTTATCTTTTGATATTTCTAATTCATTCTCTCCATTAGAATTTGTAATCATTCTTCCATCCTTATCAAATACCTCAAGGAAGAAATCTGCATCTGGAGATTCCGTCTCCAGTATTATCTTACTTTTAAGCTTTATATCTGCTGATGAATATTTAACATTATAGAACTCAATTGCTGCGTATGATCTACTCTTCATTAAACTTCTCACACTTTGAATATAATATTGCCTAACTGCTAAAATGAATATACACTCTAAAATAAGAACTATTACAAGTATCAATACTGCATTATTGAAATATATTTTACCTCTAATACTATCCTTCTTACTAATCATGATTCATGGCTCCACATATATCCGTATCCTCTAATAGTTTTTATATACTCAGGTTTAGATGGATTCTCTTCAATCTTTTGACGTATTCTTCTTATATTAACCTCTACAACTTTTGAATCACCTACATAATCTTCTCCCCATACTATATCCAATAGTTCATTTCTGTCAAGAGTTGAGTTCTTATTCTCTATTAATGCCTTTAACATAAGGAACTCTGTAGGGGTTAAACCTATAACTTCATCATTCTTCGTCACAATCTTTTTCAAATTATCAACAGTGAATATTCCTACTTTCTCTATGCTTTTTTCCTTCTTTTCAGGATGTTTTATTCGCTCGACTCTTCTAAGTACAGACGCAATTCTCGCTTCTAACTCCATAGCCCCAAACGGTTTTACAATGTAATCGTCAGCCCCACTGTTCAGCCCTGTGACTATATCCTCCTGACTCCCTTTAGCAGTGATCATTATAATTCCCATATCGGGGAATGATACTTTCATTCTACGACAAACTTCAAATCCATCTATATCAGGCAACATAACATCCAATAGAGCCACATCAACCCCTTCATCACAAAAAGACAATGCATCTCTTGAATTATCAAAATCTATAACATCATACCCCAAGGATTTTAATTTAAGTTTCATAAAGCTTCTGATAGAAAATTCATCCTCTAGTATTAGTATTTTATTCTTCATCTAATTCTGCTCCTTTCCTGTCTATAATCCTAAAGATATCTTTAATATATTCCACTGAAACGTCTCCCTTATCATATACTGATTTAGGAATTGAAGCGCTATAATGATATAGCTGATTCTTTCCAAGCTTAATAATCTTTGAATCTTTTTGAATATACTCTTCATTCTTATGTATTATAATAGATAAGATTATTTGTGGTGTTTCATTTCCTATATCATAAAATGATATCTTATTTTCCCCTTTAAAAGATTCCTGATTCTCCTCATGCTGGTTTTCTTTATTCAGCTCTTTCTCTTCCACAATTGCAATATTGCTTCTCATCTTATTAGGTAATATAATCTTAAAATTAAATTCTTTGTTTACATATTCTCTCCTCACAATAGAATAATTCCCTTCCAAGTTATATGAGAACCAAATTCTTACGGATTTTGGTACATATTGATGGAGTCCTTCTATTTTATTTTCATAATCATACAATTCTGCCGATTGCCTCAAACATCCTATATCCAAAATATCATCTTCATTAATATCCTCAACAGATATTATATTCACTAACTCTTCACTTTCCCAAATAGGCATTTTATTGAATGTCATAACATTTTCATTGTTCTTTCCATTCTGATTTACCTTTCCATCATAGATAAGAAGCATCAAATCTTCACTGAAATATCTATTTTCGCCATAAATGTATATTCCATTTCTCTTACTATCAACTCTTCCAGCTTTAACACGAAGTGAATTAGCATACATATCAATATCTTCTCTATATGTTTCTGTTAATTTCAATCCATCAAAAGATAACACATTTAAATAGTTATAATCTTCCTCATTCTTTATAAGTATTATTTCCTTTTGCTCATCAGAGTTTATATCAAATATTTCATAATCGCCTATGATATCAGAATATAAATTTTGAAAATACCCTCCATGATATGAATACACTTTTAAAAGCTTCGCTCCAGTTTCCTCATAAGCTGATGTTACAAATATCTCAGGATATCCATCTGCTGTAATATCCATAAATTCCACTGATGATATTGATGTATTTTCCCCTTCTTGCCCAGTACCCACTGAGGCCGTAGTAAGTTTATTCCATCTATCATTCTTGTACTTGTATATCTGTAGTTCATAATATGTCTCAGATTCATCTAAACTATTTTTATATTTAGCTAGAACTACCACCTCTTTATCATCATCTCCTAATAAATTTATCTCTCTAAATGATGATTCTTCTTGATCAACAGCAAGGGTAATTATCTTTTCCTCTTCTGCTAGGAGTTCTATAATCTCTGAATAATTTGACCTTTCCTCTACCCCTGAAATCAATTCCTCTGGCATGGCAACCTTAGCACATGATGATGCCATAATCATCATGGTGAATATAATACCTATCATTACTATATTTCTTATACTCACATTTTTCTTGTGTATATTTGGCTTATTTACATTTAGCTTATCTATATTTGCCTTATTTGTATAATATTCATTCATAATACTCATCCTCACAATAGTTATTGATTAATATTATACTACAATATCGCAAATAACAACTAGGGGACGGTTCATTAATTTTCTAAATAAATTAATGAACCGTCCCTTGGTTGCCACCATTATTTTTTTACTTATCAACTTCCTATTATTACATAATAATTCATTTAAAATCACACAATAATCAAAATCCTCCCTAATCTGCAATCTACTATTTTACAATAAATTTGTATATCTCTTTTAATTCTACAAATATATGTTAAAATAAAAGTATATACCTATATTGGAGGTGCTTAATTTGAGAATTAATAAATATATATTTTTTTCCATAAGCTTGATTTCAACGTTTTTATCTTGTATTTTTTTTAAAAACCTTTATTTTCACAGGTTTGTAGATAACTATCCCCCTTCTCCTGTACATGATGGTAGCTTAGCAGTCATTGGATTGACTCCTTTATTAATCGTACTACTCCTAATGATTTTTCACTTTTCTTTACATATAGCAATATTAAAAAAAATAAAACTATTAAGATACTTCCAAGTATCATTTTCTCCACAGTCCCCATTAAATAAATCTTTTAAACACTATGTATTAGACTTAATACTTATACTTTTTTTGATTCTTTTTATAATAGGTATCATTTCAGAAGCTCTCTTATCCAATACTATAGGCGTACTATTCCACATATTTTCAATATTTTGCTTATACCTTTACTGGCTTTGGGTACGAAATCTTGTGTACATAAAACATCTTAGGAAATGAAGACAGACAGGGGACGATTCATGAATTCTCTTAATAAATTCATGAACCGTCCCCTGTTTGTCCTTTATTTCATCCAAAAAACAAAATAAATAATAAGTTACTACACATTACCTGAATTCCTGTAAACCTGTAGTAACCCCTATCACACTATACTATACAAGTATTAGTTATGTTTTAAAAATTAGTCTTATCTATGTCCTCTATTTATCATATTTCTTGATTAGAATTTCCCTATTCATTACACAACAATTCATCATATATTTTCTTAATATTATTAATAAGCATATTCCAATCTCTATTTTCCTTTATCCACATTCTAGCTTTTTGCCCTATATCCTCTCTCAATTCTTCATTAGAATACAATCTCATTATTTTCTTGTATAAATCTTCAATAGAATTATCAAATATTAATCCATTTAATCCATGAACCACTGTTTCTTTTAAAGCCTCAAGATTAGAAACTATTATAGGTTTACCACATGCCATTGCCTCTTGTATCTTTAATGGTGGGACTATTCTACAAACCTCTTTATCTTCTCTGGCAAAAACACATATATCAAATATTGAGTAATAATCATTTATTTTATGGTGTGGAATCTTTCCAGCAAAAATCACCTGATTATGGATTCCTAATTCTTGTGTAAGTTTCCTAAGATTATCACAATAATTGCCTTCTCCTACAATCATAAGTTTAATGTCTTCATACCCCTCACGTTGTAATATGTTTAATGTCCTAAGAATATTTTGTAACCCTTCTAATTTTGTTACACTACCAATATATCCAATTATGAAGTCTTCTTCTTTTACGTACTTACCCTTTAATATATGATTTTTCTTCAGTGGAACTATCTTTTCTGAATCTACCCCATTAGGTATAACAACAATTTTCCCTTCATCCACCCCCCTTTTTACTAGCCATTTTTTCAAGGCTTCGCTAATTGTAATAACTTTATTCGCCTTCTTAGCTACAAATATCTCCATTCTCTCCGATAGCATATAATCTTCTGAATTCTTATACTCAGGCATAATAACTAATCTTGTTATATGCCATAATCCTCTAATTTCGTACACAAAAGGTCTTCTCATCTTCTCTGCACACCTTAACCCAGCTAATCCAATAACGTAATTAGAGGCCGCATGAATTATATTCACGTTTTCCTCTTTAGCTATTGAAACTAACCTTCTTGCATATGTATTTGTATATTCTTTTAAAGGTGTATAGCGTTGAAATACATTTGTATTACTTCTATAATAAGTTATTCGATTTATCCTCTCTTTTTTTAGAACACAGTCTTCTAAAGTATCCTTCTTATAATCATTTGGGAACCCAGGTCTAGTACAAATGATAGGTTCTATTCCCCCATTTCTGAGACCTTCAAATATATATTTTCCTCTAATACCATATCCATTTATTAAATATGGTTCACTTGTATTAACTACATTCAAACTTTTTATTTGAGATTTGACTTTAATATTGTCATAATCAACATAAGCAATATTTGTATTTCCCGCATGATATCTTTCATCATTTAACATATCTAATTTATCTAGAATTAGATTTATCTCTCTCTTAATAAATTTAACCTTAGGCTTAAATTTATTAATCTCTACTAATATTTCAAGGTTCTGCGATAATTCTCCACTGCCCTTCAGTTTAGCACTTAACCTTTTACCAACTAAAAATTTTTTGTATCCTTTCGAAGCATTATAAAGAGCATATAATTCTTCTGTAGAACTTGTATTGTTAATTTTACTCTCAATTTTCTTATTTATCTTTCTTTTTATTACATTAAATATTTTAGTTTTATATTTTTTACTCTTCTTTAATACACATCCTCTTAATAACCTGTATACTTTATATGGAAGAAATATTATATTTTTAATTGTTCTTTTATATGATCCCAATCTAAGTCTTTTACTATTTTTTATGGAAGTTATCCTCTTAGAAAGTCTCCTATTATCCATAATAATTTCATTTGTATTTTTTTCACTTTTTAAGTTCTTCATATCCAAACTCCTCGTAAGCCTTAGAATTGAAATCAGTATATATTTCCCATATGTTTTATTATTACTCTTTTATTATTACAACTACTTCCTTTTGATTTAACTTCATTATATCCTTGCCACAACTTAATAGTGTTCTTTGTATCGAATACAATAGGTGTCCTCATTTTATTTATAATATTAATTAAATTTCCTTTTTTGAACTCATCATGATCAGCAAGAATAAGCAATAAATCTGCCCCCTCAACAGCTCTCTCTCCACTTGTTAAAGGAATATTTCTAAGCTTAACATGAGGATCATGTATCGATATTCTATAGCCCCTTTTTTTGAACATATCAATTACTTTCAATGCTGGACTCTCCCTTATATCATCTATGTTTCCTTTATAAGTAATCCCAAAAACAGCTACTTTGGGATTTTGAATACCATCAATTAATCTTCCAACCTTCTGTACAATATAATCTGGCATACTACAGTTTATTTCTCTGCTTAAAGATATTATTCTTGATAATTCAGGAGCCTTTTCAACAATAAAGTAGGGATCAACTGCGAGACAATGGCCACCCACACCTGGTCCAGGCTGATGAATGTTTACCCTTGGATGTTTATTAGCCATCTTTATTACATCTAACACATCAATTTCTAGAGCATTACAAACCTTTGTAAGCTCATTTGCTAATGCAATATTCACATCCCTGAATGTGTTCTCCATAAGTTTTGACATTTCTGCAGTCTTAGAATTTGTAAGAATTATTTCCCCCTTTACAAATGTTCTATACAATTCTGCTGCTTTTCTGGCGCATTCGTCAGTATATCCTCCAATAATTCTATCGTTATCTATCATCTCTTTAATAATTTGACCTGGCAATACTCTCTCTGGACAATGAGCAAGAAATATATCTTCCCCTATTTTAAAACCACAATCTTCAATAAAAGGAGCTATAATATCATCAATAGTTCTAGGTCCTATAGTGGATTCTACTATCACTATATTCCCTTTTCTAAGATATGGTTTTATACTTTTTAAAGCACTTATAATATAGCTCAAATCACAAGATTTGTATTTGTCATTTCTATTTGGTGTTGGGACAGCTATTATAAAAGCCTCTGCTTCTTCTGGTTTGCTTTGAGCTCTAAAATATCCTTTATTAACAACCCTTTTATACAATGTTTCTAGGTTTGGTTCCTCAATATGTATGTTTCCTTCATTTAAAATTTCTATTGCTCTCTTGTTTATATCCACACCTATAACATAATTCTTTGATGATGCAAACATAACAGAAGTCGGTAATCCTATATATCCTAGTCCGATTACACATATTTTTGTTTTCCTCATTTTCATTCACTCCTTATGCTCGTCTTAATTCATTTCCTTTATTTTCAAGTTCTCTCATCAGATTATCATATATTGAAATGAATTTATGTTTTTCACAGTTCCAGTTATATTTCAATTTAGCACTCTTACAATTACCCTTCAGCTCCTCATATAATCTTCTATTTTCTAGAAGAAGATTTACTGCATCAGCAATATTATTAGAGTCATGAGGATTTATGCATACTCCTGTTTTTTCCCCTCTAACAACTTTACTAATCTCTGGAAAATCAGAGGCCACAACTGGGACTTCCATCATCATATATTCAAATAGTTTATTAGATAATGTTGAATAGTGATTAAAACAAATATTTTGCAGTACCTGAAATCCTAAATATGCATGCTGTGTATAAAACATAAGTTCCTCAACATCTACTTTTGGAATAAATCTAACTCTATCACACACACCATAATCTAAAACCATTTCTTTTAGTTTTTCCTTAATAGCTCCATCCCCAATAAAAACAATTATTCCTTTATTAAATTTCGGAATAGCTTCTATAATTTTTTCTAGTCCTCTGCCAATCTGTATTCCTCCTTGATAAAGCAATATAGGTTCATCTTTATCTATATTTGCTATTTCCCTTAAATTATTTTTTTCTTTCTGTTTCTCCATATATAATGGATAATTATGTATTACTTCTGGCCGTATTCCATATATTTTTTCTGTGAATTCCGCTCTAGTTTCTGTAGTCATCATCATTTTATCAACTTTGTTTATTATCAATTTCTCAAGTATTGCATATTTTTTTTCCCCTTTATAGCCAGTTCTTCTAGTCTGAACTTCATGAGAATCATATACCAATACCTTATTTCTTAAAACTTTACTACAAATAAATCCCTGTAAAAGAGTATCTAAATCATTACAATGATATATGTCATAATCTTCCTTCATTCCTTCTATTATCATTCTGAAAACTATACTACATTTTTTTAAAAATCTAAAAAACCTTCTTATATTCAGTATTTTAACTACTATATACACTGGTAAAACTATTATAGAAATGGGGGCTAAAATAATTAACACCATCCTATTACTCTTAATATTTAACGCAATACCCCTTATCCATCTCCATAGCTTATAAATGAGTTCAAGAGTTTTTGAAAACTGATCAATTCTAACTACTTCAATTCCATCTATAATTTCATGCTCTTTCAACCTATTATTATAATTTTGAACATAAATCAACTTAACTTTATACCCTGCTTCTTTTAAAGCTGAACATTCACGTTTAACCCTAGCATCATTCTCATAGCAGTTTGTAAGAAATACACATACCTTTCCCATCATGCCATGTTCTCCTTATTCTTATTAACAAACGCCTTATACTCACTTATTACATTACTACTTTCTCCAATACTCATAACTTCCCCATTTTGCAACCATAAAACTTTATGGCATAGTTCATTAATTGTATTTAAGTTATGTGATACCAATACTACGGTTCTATCTTCCAGAATTAGTTCTCTAATTTTCTCTCTACTTTTTACTTTAAATTCCTCATCCCCAACCCCTAAAATCTCGTCAATTAATAAAATGTTAGGTTTTATATTGCAAGCTATAGAAAAGGCCAATCTAGATTTCATTCCTGTTGAAAAACTTTTTAGTGGATTATTTATACACTCTCCTATTCCTGAAAACTCCACTATTTCATTAATCTTATCCTCAACTTCTTTTCTTGTTAATCCTAATAATAATCCGTTCAAATATATATTATCCAATGCTGGTAGTTCATGTTGAAATCCAGCACCTAAAGACATAAGGAAAACTGAATTATCATTAACTTTCACAGTTCCAGAGTCTGGATCATAAATATTAGCCAACACTTTTAGTAGTGTGGATTTTCCAGCTCCATTTCCCCCAATAACACCTATAACCTCTCCTCGTTCTATTTTAAATGATACATCCCTAAGTGCATGAACTTCCTTCTTTCTATGCTCTCTCCTTCCTTGAACCATCTTCAATATCTCACTTTTAATATTCATGCTATTCATAAAAGAATAAGTTAAATTAAGATTTTGCACTTCAATAGCATATTTATTCATATCTAAACCACCTTAATATACTTCTTATCATATTTACTTAAACAACCTGCCCCTAAAAAAGTAATACTCAGTGAAATCATTAACCATATAAATAAAACTGAATAAGTCGGTGATCTCCCGTACAAAAACACATCTCTATATCCTGCATATATTGCACTCATAGGATTAAGTTGCCAAATCCATCTGATATTCTTCGGAACATCTGACACACTGTAAATGGCTGGTGATACATAAAACCATAATCTCAGTGAAAAAGCCATTACATTACTTATATCCTTAAAATAAACCCCTAAATGAGCAAGAAAACAACTTAGTCCTAACACAAGAGTAAAATTAACTGAGAATACAAAAAAGAACTCAATTATATGAGGTGTTAGTTGAATTCCAAACAGCACTATCAATACTAACAACACACATATACCCACTAAAAACTTTATAGTATTTGTTAAAACCTTTATAAAAACAAGGATAAATTTGGGCAAATATATCTGTTGTAACAACCTAGCTCTTGATTTAATTACCTTGGTTGAATCCAACAATGAACTCGAAGTCCATTTCCAAGATAATACTGCACAGAATACAAATATCGGAAAATTTTCTTTTCCCTTGTTGAGAATTACTGATACTACCAATATGTATACAAGCATATACATCAGCGGATCAAGTAACCACCATAAATATCCTAAATGAGTACTAGATAATTGTGCCTTCAATTCAGACTTTACCGCATATTTTATATACTCCCTATATTTTTTCATATCCTCTAAAATCTTTGTTATTATAAAACTTATTTTATAGAAATTTGACTTCTTACTCTGCGCTATCATAACCCATCCACTTTCCTTCTTATTACTGATAAAATCATTAGTAGTATATACCAATACAGATTTATTATTCATATTTAGGATTTTATTAAAAACTTCTTTAAGGACAAACAAAACAAACAAGGGACGGTTCATTAATTTATTAAAAAAATTAATGAACCGTCCCTTGTTTGTCTCTCTTTTTTCTATTATGCTACTATATTCTTGAATCCTTCTCCAAAAGTTTCATAAACATCGTATACTTTTATAAATGCATCCTTATCTATCGTCTTTATATAATTCTTTAATACTAAAAATTCTCTTTTACTCACAACTGTGCTCAATATTTGCATAGGCTTATGTGTGAATCCACCTTCCCCATGATACAATGTTGTGCCTCTCTCTAGTTCATTCATTATGAATTCTTTTATCTTATCGTTCTCATAACTTATGATTTTCACCTCTTTGAGTGCATTGAAACTCTCAATAGCCTTATCTATAAGCAATCCGTTCATAGTTACTGAAACAAGAGCATATAATCCCTTTGCTATACCAAAAGTTATACCCGCAAATAATGTTACTACCACATCTGTAATCAAAAGTGACTTTCCAATATCGAAACTAAAAAACTTATTCAATATTTTTGCTATTATATCCGTTCCACCAGTTGAAGCATTTGCATTAAATATTATTGCCATACCTATTCCCTGAATAATAATTCCTATTATCATCTCTAACATGACATCCCCAGTCATTGGTTTAAAAACAGGATATATCTTCTCTAGTACAACAATATATCCTGACAATAGAAAACTAGCATAGATAGTCTTTGCTCCAAAGCTTGGTCCTATTATTAAAAATGCTACTATAAACAAAATTATATTCATAATCCACATCAAAATACCAATAGATAGAAATGGCAAGTAATTATTTATCACCATTGCTAGTCCATTTACTCCTCCTGCTGCAATACTATTAGGCATTAAGAAAAAAAACACCCCCATTGCAACAAGCAAATCACCAATAGAAATAACGAAAAAATCCTTAATTGAAAACCCCTTTAATAAATTTTTCATACCCATACCTCCTCTTAAAAAATAAAAAAACCTTCATACTTTAAATAGTACGAGGGTTAAGTTCATGATTAATAAACCAAGACAAATTATTGACTTGATTAAATTTCATCATAAATACACTCTATCCCTCGTAGAGTTTCTAGAAAGTACTAAAAAGCACTATCTATATGTATCTTCCCAATAGGCAGTTATCCTGACTCAAGCATTTACACTAATCACCTTCCCGACATCTATCAGTGGTATTAGATTAGCTAAGCTCATACAGTGGCGTGACCGTGTGGGCATCTCACCCAACTTCCCTTTTAATAGAAGAGTATTTTATTTACTCTTCCAACCTATGAGTTATATTTTATTTTCATCTTTGATTATACATTGTTAAAATTTAAAGTCAATTGTTATTTATTACTTTATTTACTTAATTTAGATTTTATATTCTAATAACCAATATTCTTGAAACACATACTACTAGTTCATAAAAATTTTCTTTCAAAAATAAATTCTAAAACAAAATAATAAAAGACTAGAGTTACTAAAATATCTAGTCTTTTAATGAATTATAAATTTCATATTCTTTTCCTAAAACAACTCAGTAACCCACTTAATAAGTTTTTCAATCAAATTAAGTTTTTCTTGAGGGTTCTTCATATTCTTAACAGCATCTTCAATTTCTCCAAGAGTTGTTTTCTTATTTATTCTTACTTCTGGCCTCTTTGGTATTACGCCTATTTTACTTTTTACTGCATTAACCTCTTCAATCTTTTTATCTTTCGATATTTTTAATATTTGTGAAGGATAAGTTAGTGCTGAAGTAACACACATATCTGGTGCTGGTGGTACTACATTATATGTTATATCTAAATTTTCTTCTGATAAGTTCACATTCATAATATCTAAAGAATATCCTCCAGTTGAACATTCTCCTCCTGAAACCAATATAAAATATGCATCATCTTTTTCTAACAAATGTGCTCCTGATTTTTTCTTGTTATTTGAAACCCACTTTTGAATTTGCTCATCTTTTATATCATAAACATTTAAGGAAACATAATCAATATTATCTACCTCTCTAAAAGCAATCTTTTCTGCGCTTAGCGCTTTAATACCTATTGGCTTCTCACTAACTATGCACTCCTCCCCTTCTATAAAATGTCCTTTTTCAGATTCTTTTCCCCTGATATCTATGAAATTTCCTACTTTAATATTTTCAAATCCACCATGAATGTCTAAGTCTTCACTTATTAATACTTCCATTGGTGCACCATTTCTCTCAACCAAGATATACTTACCATTATCTTTATCTTCTACCTTGGTAATCTTACCTACAATATGATACTCACTTGTCATCTCATTAAAGAAATCATTATTTATCGATATTGAGTTAATGGAATCTTCCTTTTTTATCTCTTTTAACTTAATAATATTTCTATTGCTTAATTCTTTACTATTCTCTGCAAAAACTACACTTGATCCACTAAATAAAATCATGTTACACATTAATAATGATAAGATTCTATTTCTATTCATAAAAATCACCTCTCTCTTTAAATTATTTCTTTATTTTCACCACTGTGATATAGCCAGTGAACTCGCCTATATTTTACTATTTTGATATTTCACTATTATATACGCCAATAAATAAAGAAAGTTATCATTAAAGTAAGATAAACTGGGGACGGTTCATTAATTCTCTCAGAAAATTAATGAACCGTCCCCAGTTTATAATCTCACTAAAACACGCTCTTACTCTTATCCATTATTATATTCTGTTTCCGACTTTAATAATGAATACATATATAAATCTTGAAACTTGTCTCTAAAATAAGCGAACTCTCTCAAAAGTCCTTCTCTCTTAAATCCAAGTTTCTCAAGAACTGAATAAGATGCAATGTTTTTAGGATATGTCTGTGCTTCAATTCTATTAATATCCATACCACAGAACGCATATTCAATTATTCCAGCCAATGCTTCACTCATATATCCACTGTTCCAATACTTTTTATTCATCTCATATCCCATCTCGCAACGAGAGAATTTTTTTATCCAATTATGAAACCCACAGGTACCAATAATCTTTCCTTCATCCTTTAATTCTATTCCCCATCTTATAAAACTATTAGTTCTGAAACCATCTTCATAGTCCAATATCATGTTCTCAATAATCTCTAAATCATCAACAATATATATTCCATAATATTTCATAACTTCTTCATCCGAGTAGAATTCCTTAATATCAAATCTATCCTTAAGTGTTATTCTTCTTAATATCAATCTCTCTGTTTCGATTCTTGGGAATCTCATAGTAAAATCAAACATATCTATGACATATCACTTCTTTCCTTTAAATTAATTTCATCTTACTTGACCAATTCCTTGGCTTTATAAAATGTTACACACACTAGAATGGCTACTATATTTATGCCAAGCTCCGCCATTACTAGTATAACTCCACTCCTAAATAATCTCAATGTAAGCATACAAATTATTAAGACCACGTATATTCTAAAATAGTTCAACAGTTTTTCTGATATATTGTCATATCCAACTCTTAAAACTAGATTTGAAACTCCATTAAAAATGAAATATATCATTGGTATAGTTACAATTACTTCAATAGTTAAGAATAATAAACTACTTCTAAATATAAACCTTAAAAGTATAAGTATCCCTACAATCACACTTAAACTTTTAGCATTTTTAAAATCTTCATTATACCCTTCTAATTCTGTCACAGCTATATAGATAAGTATAATCCCTACGATATCTGGTAGTATATCAAATCTAAATATCCTTACATCAAATAACATCATCATAACTCCCCACCAAAGTTTATCCATCCTTATAACTCCCCCCTCTCAAATATCTAGTATAATATGATCTACACCAACTTAGTCTATTATATTAATAAATTATAACCTAATAGCAAAATCCCTTAAATATCATATGCTTTATTTATGATATATTCAATTTTATTCATTCTCTTATCCAAGCATTCATTAAATTTTTATTGTAATCTTCCATTTCTAATTTTAACCTTATTTTAAATCATCTTTGTAACATATAGTCCATCTTTTATACATCTTTTATAAGCTAATTAGGGACGGTTCATTAATTTTCTTGAGAAATTAATGAACCGTCCCTTTAACTTCTCCAATCAATAAATATAACAATTAAAATAGCTTGTCTAAATTTATTCCACACCTTGTAACTTTTCCCGAACATAATTGTAACATGCTAATAATTCATTATCATTTATCAAACTAGAATCATGTTCAAATAAAACCTTTATGTTATTTTTTGAAGAAGATATGGATTCCAGTATCCCTTTAACATCACCCCAACCCTCTTCCATTTTTTGATTTTGTAATACGGGATAATGGTACTCCTGTATCCCATTATCCACCCGTAAATTCCACACATGAACTACTTCAGTATAATCAATAAATTTTTCTACAACCCTTTTAGCGTCAAACTTAGTATCAATAATTTCTTGTAAAGCCAATCTTCCTGTATCCAAACACAATTTCACATTTGAATATTTTTTTAATATGATCTCTAAAAATTCTTCTTCATATATATATTTATTTATTGCATCCAATTCCAATACAGGTATAAATCCATATTTCTCTCCTAGCATTGAGAACATATGTATAAACTTCTCACTAAATTCTTTGAAAACCTCGAAGTTTATTTCAGATTCATAATAATATTCTTTTCTACTAGCAAATTTCCAAAGATTCAAATTAAAATCTTCTTCGATAATAACCGGTTTAGGAAAATGAATTAATATATATTTAGGATTTATTTTATTATCAATTATTAATTGAATTTCCTCTTCAATCCTGTTGTATTCTTCATCTCTAACCTTTCTATCTAATGATAAAACTAGAGGATCTCTTCCTTTATTTTTATTCTTTTTTAAAGGGAAGTGCACTGATATTTCAAAATCTTTAGTCTTTTTAAGTTGAAGTAATTTATTAATATCATTAAAATCTTCAAATGAACATACCTCAATTCCCCTAAATCCTGAAACATAATCCCCTTTAAACTTTTTTTCATCTACTTTTCCATACATTCCAATCATAAAATATTCCATTAATACCTCCAAAAACTTAAACTCATCAAAATCTATATTATGTTATCTTTTGAATTTAGATTTTTTACAATTTATGTTTATTGTTTTACAAAAAAATTATATCATACATTTTTTAGTTGAACAATTTTTAGCAAAGATCTCAAATATACTGTCAAAATTATATTCCGAAATCATATCATATGCTTTGCTACATAATACTGATACAGTTGATTGAGTTATATTACCAATAAAATCACATATCTCTCTTTGAGTAGCTCCACAATATTTTCTCATGAAAAATGCAACCATAGCTCTGATTTTCTTTCCATATGGATTATTTTTAATATATAAATATTTTTTCTCTATATTTAGAAGTTTACTAACTTGCTCAACTATTACCTCAGCCTCTAACTCTTTATACAGTATCTTTCTTTCACTTCTATATTCACATTTATCATTTTCATTGATATTATATTTAATTTCATAATTTATCCTATCATCTAATTCTAATCTTGCAGCATAAACTTTCCTAGCTTGATTGATGTTATTATTGAAAAATCTCATAACATACCCTGAATCGATTAAATCGTGTGGATCTTCTCGCACTCCTAAATAGATTCCTAAACTTGAATGTGGATATTCTTCGATTTTATTTCTCCATTTAGGCAAGTCTTTTGCATTCTTATGAACATATAGTGATGCATTAGCTAAATTCTTTTCGTCTTTTATAAGATGGCTCTTGTACCGCTCCCCCATCAATGTACCAGTTCTATCATATTTTCTATTATAATATTGAACATAACTAACATTAATACTCTTCATTATAGAAGATAAATCAGTTCCACAAGTTTCAATCATAAAATGTACATGATTATCCATAAAGCAAATTGCATATATCTTAACCCCATATTGTTTTTTATATTTCTTAAGAATTACCGTATACCTTTCTTTGTCACTTTCTTCTCTAAAAAGTAAAGAATCAGAGTTGGATTTACATATAATATGATAGATTCCATTCTCAATTTTCTTTCTAGCTGTTCTTGGCATAACATTCATTCCTTTCTATTCCATTTGAATTTTATTTAACTAATTATAATTATACCAACATTAGTTCGTTTTATTCATTATTCAATATTTTTATAACATCTTTTAAATAATTTAAGATTAAGACAAAGGAGGGACGGTTCATTAAAATCCTTAGACCTTTTAATGAACCGTCCCTTCTTTGTACTTATTCACTATACAAAAGCTTAGTCACTTTGATTAGATCACTCTTTGCACTATCGCCCTCTGTTATTCTTTCTATTACTTCCTCAGGCGTAAGCCAATAGCTCTCAATAAAATCTGATTTATTATAATCTGGAGTATTCTCAAAATAGATTTCATATACTTTCATAAATGAGGATATGTCATCTTTATATGGATTCAAATATAGTACTTCTCTATATTCAACATCTTCAAGTCTTATATTCAATTCTTCTAAAAGCTCTCTTTTAAATCCCTGAAGATAAGATTCACCACGTTCAACATGCCCTCCCACGCTCATATCCAAGGCTAATGGAAAGATTCTCTTATTATCAGTTCTTCTTGGTATCCATAATTGACCTTCTTTATTTCTTATGAATGCATTTATAACTCTATAATTCTTTATTCCTTCTTTGCTTACTTCACTTCTTGATGCTTGACCTATAATTTTATCATTCTCATCTATTAAATCTAGTATTTCTTCCTTCAAACACATAATGTCCATCCCCTTTATAATAATTGTCGTTTTTTAATAAACAACCATGGGACGGTTCATTAATTTCATAAGAAAATTAATGAACCGTCCCTCCCTTTTTCTTAACTTTACAATTTACCTAACAACCTTAAGTCCCATTAATTTAGATAACTCCACCGCTTGCTCTGCTGTCACAATTGAGTTTTTTAAGTCTTCTATCCTTACACCAATTCCCTCAATACTACAAGTAGTAAAATCCACACCTGAAAGAGCAGTTCCTGAAAATTCTACTTCTTTAAGATTTGATTTGTTAAGTATAATCTGTCCCAATTCAGAACTACCTATATCAGTATTAACCAAACTACAATCATTAAATTCAACTTTTTTAATTCTTGAAAACTTGAAGGATGAATAGTTTAAATTACATCCTATTAATTCAACATGTTGCAACGATGCTCCCGCTAAGATTGACCCAATCAATTTACATTCTATAAATTTTGCTCTATGAAATATACCATCACTAAAATCTACATTTGAAAAATCACATTTATGGAATATACAATCCCCAACGTCTATGTTTCTTAATTCACTTCCATTAAATCTTACGCCTTCAATATACGAATTTTTAATAGTTATATACTCTGCACAATTACTAATTAACATAGAATTTCTTAGAGTACAATTTTCAATAATATAATCATCTGTCACAACTTCAATATCTTTAATTAACTCCTTAGCATAATTTGATATTCTAGGTTCTAATATTTTAATCTCATTCATGATAATAAACACACTTCTTTCTTTGGTAATATTTAAAATCCTATTTTATAAAACTTACGATAATATTATTTATTAGGTATTCAACTTATTTTTCTTACACAAATTCATATACTTTTTTATATTATACCATTTTTTAGTATAATATAGATATATAGCAATGTACTCAATAAAAACATGGAAGGATGAAAATTCAATGATAGATATCACATTATTAGGTTGTGGTGGCAGTCTTCCTACGCCTAACCGTTCATTAACCTCATTATTACTAAGTCATAATGGGAAAAACATTCTCATTGATTGCGGTGAAGGGACTCAAGTATCAATGAAAATAGCTCATACAGGCTTTAAGAATATAGATATAATTTGTTTAACTCACGTTCACGCTGATCATGTAGCAGGTTTACCTGGACTTCTACTCACTATTGGTAATTCAGGCCGTGTAGATCCCTTACTCCTAGTTGCCCCTACGAAATCAAAAGATATACTAAGTGGTCTATTGAAATTGTGTATGGCTCTACCTTTTGAAGTGAGATTTTTAGAGTGTAACGAAGATAGAGTAACTCGATTTCATCATAATGGGATAGATATACAAGCATTACCTGTAGAACACTCAATCCCCACAGTTTGTTATTCTTTAAATATTAGTAGAAAGAAAAAATTCAATGTTGATAAGGCTCTAGAAAATAATATTCCTAAAATTTATTGGTCAGTTCTTCAATCTGGTAAAAAAGTTGAACATGAAGATACCACGTATACTCCAGATATGGTTTTAGGGAATGATAGAAAAGGTTTAAAAATATGTTACTGTACTGATACTAGGCCAATACCAGAATTAAATAATTTCATATTTGATTCTGATTTATTTATTTGTGAAGGTATGTATGGCGATGACTCAGAAGTATCGAAAGCAATTCAAAATAAACATATGCTATTCAGTGAAGCCGCTTATCTAGCTAAAAATAGTAATGTAAAAGAACTTTGGTTAACCCATTTTAGTCCTAGTCTATCTGAACCAATTATTTATCTAGATAAAACTCAAGAAATTTTTAAAAACACGATAATTGGGGAAGATAGACTTAGTACTTCCTTGAAATTTGAGTAAAGTCATTTAACTACAAATTTCTAATAGGGGACGGTTCATTAATTTATTTAATAAATTAATGAACCGTCCCCTATTAACCTACTTTTCCTACTCTATCTAGTAATTACTCCTCCCAAGTCTTCCAAATCTCAGGCTCATAACCAACTGTAGCTTTTTTCCCATTTCTAACAATAGGAGTTTTACATAACTTTTGATTATTGAACAATATTTCTTCTCTAGCACTATCACTTCTTACGTTGGCTAAATCTGATTTAGAATATGCTTTAGAGTTCATGTCAATAAGGTTCTTCACACCCTTAACACCAGCTAGTACACTCTTAAATTCACCTTTACTCAACTCTTTACTATTAATATCAATTAATTGATATTTTACTCTTCGCTCTTTAAAGTATCTTTCTGCCTTCTTTGTTTCAAAACATTTTTTAGTACCGAAAATTTGAATATTCATTCTCCAACTTACTCCTCTACTAGTATCTATAATTTTATATTAATATTTAATTAAATAATCTTATGCCTTAACTACTTATACAATATAATTTATATTCAATATTATACACTAAAAATAAATCTAGTGGAAACATAGCAGGACAAACAAAGGGACGGTTCATTAAAACATTAAAAGTTTTAATGAACCGTCCCCTAATTATATATTATTCCATGTCTCTTAATACACATTCTTCAACAAGTTTACTATTTAAGAGTACCAACGACACTCCAGTTCCGGGATGAGTTGATCCCCCTGTGAAATATAGATTTCTTATTTTATTATGTTTTATATGTGGCCTAAAATAATTTGTCTGAAAAAGATTATGACTTAATGAAAACGCAGACCCACCATATGCATTGAATCTTTCTCTTAAATCATTAGGGGTTAAATATTCCTCAAGAATAATATGTTCCTCTATATCATCCAACCCCTCTATCATCTTAATCTTATCAATAAGAATATTCCTTATACTTTGAATATAATCTTCATCCCACTTCTCTCTAGATTGTATTAAATTAGGTACTCTTATCATCACATTAATTGATTCACACCCTTGTGGTGCCATATTTGAATCAATTCTACTTGGTGAATATATATATATCGATGGATTTGAACATATTTCTCCATGGAAAAAGCTTTCAATACTATTTCTGAAGTTTTTTGATAAGAATTGATTATGCACCATTAACTTTTCATATTTCTTATCTACTCCTAAATATATCATAAAAACTGAGGGTGAGTGCTTTAAAGTCCTATCTTTTGATGTATTAAATTCTTCATCTATTAAATTTTCCACGGCATATGAGTATTCAGCATTACACACAACTATATCACTTTTGTAAATATTATTATTAGAAACTATCCCCTCTGCTACTCCTTCATTAATCAGAATTTTTTCAACTTTAGCTTCTGTATATATTTCTCCACCAAGTTCATTTATTACTTTTTCAAGAGCATTAATATAAGAATACATGCCTCCATGTAAAAAACTCAATCCATATAATTGAGATACTAAAGGAATCAATGTATAAACATTTGAACCTTTAAATGGCGATACACCAATATACATTGCCTGAAAACATAAGAAATTTACTATTCTTTCATCTTTAATGTACTTCCTTAAGTAATTATACGTGGATTTGAAAGGTTTTAGTTTAAATACTTTTTTAAATGTATTTATATTAAAGAAACTATTGAATTCATCAAAATTACATCTCAAAAAATCTTCATCAGAAATCTTATATTTTTCATAAGTACTATCAATAAATTTCATATACCCTATGCTATCATGTGTTGATATAGCTTCTATGGATTCAATCGTTTCATTTATATTTCCATAAAAATCCATATGATTTCCCATTTCAAAAAAAACTCTATAAAAGGGATCGATTTTATTAAAATTTATATATTCATCTGGATTTTTCCCAATATCAAAAAATATTTCTTTATATATATGCGGTGTCATCAAAATAGATGCTGTTAAATCAAATTTAAAACCATCTTTTTCAAGAATATTTACCTTTCCACCTATAGATTTTTCTTTTTCATATATTTGAACTTGAAAACCTCTATTTAACAATCTAATTGCTGTAGCCATTCCTCCTATTCCTGCACCTATTATTATTGCTTTTCTTTTCAAAACAATCTATCCCTTCATATGATTCCTCATAAAGCATCTGTACTAAAAAATTATCCACCTAAAGTAATATCCTGCTCATCGTACCATTTTAAAGCATCATAAAATTGCTGGTCCTTGAACTCCGGCCAGAAATTATCTATAACATAAAAATCTGCATAAATTGATTGAACAGGTAAAAATCCACTTAATCTTCTTCTCCCTCCCCATCTTATAATTAAATCTACTCTTGAAATGTCATTTGATTTAATATAATTTATTATATTTTTATTATTTCCTGTTGCTTCCTTAAGACTATTCAAATCCCACTTCCATCCATAGTTCACTAAGAAATTCACCTTAATCTTTCCCTCTCCAAATTCAGTTCTTTTTGTATACTTGAGAAGTTCTTTAGGAAACATAGGTGATTCTGTATTTCCCACTACAAGTAACGATGCATTCTCTTTTGAAAGTATCTCTACGGCATCTATGCACGCCTTTGTAAATGCTAATCGCTGTTCTTTTGGTCGTTTTGTATTATCCGTAGTGAAACCGTAATAAGTAATTTCCTCTATTCCTTCTTTCTCACATAGTTTGAATAACTCCAACCCTGGATCTATTCCCCCATCATATCCTCTATCTTTTGTCATACCTTGTGCAACAGCCCATCTTCTATTGCCATCTGGGATAACCCCTATATGTTTAGGCATTCTCATAAGTATCTCCTCCTCATTTTTTTTAACTATAACCGTTATTGATACATATTAAATTAGGATTATCCATTATCTTCTTTTTTTATATTTTTACAGTCATTCGTATCATCATCATTTTTCTTCTGTTCCATATCAGTTTTTATTTCCCAATGAATTACAAATGTAAGGATTACTCTTATAGCTATTACAGCACCTAATACATATAGGTCTTCAACTTTTTCAATAACTACACTTCTTATAATTTCACTAGCAAGCTTAAACTCCAGAGCAAGAACCATGTTCTTTGCAAATTGAATTTTAATCATCCTCTTATTGGGATTAAACATACTTTTGATATAACAATAGAACGTCTGTCCAGCAGCTACAATTATTACGAAAATCCCCATCCCCTCGAGTACACGTACAATATAAGTTACTACTATACGAAAAATCTCTTCTAAATTCATGAGCTCACTCCTATTATGTTTTCTAAATATTAGTATTTCTTATACATTCAAAATAAATTCATATACACACTTATAAGGACAACTAAAATAAAATAGAGGAAATAGGGGACGGTTCATTAAAATTCTAAGAATTTTAATGAACCGTCCCCTATTTTATTAATTACTTTCTCTATCATTTATATACTTTATATTTTATTCAATAAAACATCAAAATCACCAAAATTCAATCTAGTCAAATATCACTCAGCAATTATTTCCATAAATGAAAGAGAATAAAAAAATTTTTTTTAAAAAATAATAATAGAAGAAAAATTAAATAATTGGAGGTAGTGTTAAATGAAAGAAATTAAATTTTGCGAAAATAATTTTGGTTATGAAACAGAAAATGTAGTTAATAAACTTAAAGAAACATTACAAAACACAAAAGTGGAAGTATCACCTTGTCTTGGTCATTGCGGTGAATGCGCTGAAGGACCTTTTGCATTAGTTGATGATGAATTTATTTCCGCAGATACAGCAGAAACACTATATAATAAAATTATTAATCACTTAACAAGTTAAACTCTGTACTATTTATCTTTTTTAATATAAGTCTTTACGTTAATAAAACTCCGTCAATGATTTAATTGATGGAGTTTTATTCTATCTTCAAGCACACTCAAAAATAGACTAGTTATTTTACTCATCTTTGTCGATTCTTTTGTTGAATTTATTTCATAATATTTATACAATAAATTTCAATGTGTATATATTAAATATACTATGTATATCATTAACAGGATAAAATTCTGATTAAAATTAATAATAATATTATAGATTTGTACAAACTTAATTTTTTTATTTAATAAATTTTTCTATCAAAACTTTTAAAATTATTAATTGAATTTTATAAAAAACATTCTTCCACCGTCTAGATTTAGTAAGACTTGTTTGATTCTTTATTAAAGATAAAAATGATTTTTGAAAATTGAAAACTAAGGAGGATTTACCGTGATTGATATAAAATTTTGTGAACATAATTATAACAATGGAACTGAAAATGTAGTTAATAGACTTAAGAATGATATTACAGATGGAGAAATTGAGATTGTTCATTGTCTTGGTTTATGCGGCGAATGTTCAACAACACCATGTGCTCTAGTAAATGATAAATTAATTAAAGCTAGTACACCTGAAAAACTTTATGATAAAATTCTTAAAAAATCAAATGAAGTTTAGAACGGTTGATAACTTTCCTAAACTTCATATTTTAAAATGGATTATTATAAGATATTAATTAAAATATTCAAATTCAGTTTTTTCTCTACTTAAAATATTCAAGTTACTGAATTCGTTTAACATTTCACAGAATAGTCCGTTAATTTCTTTTAAAGTTTTTTTATCTTTTATTACGCCATATACCTTAAGTTGGAGTTCATTGGTATCTTTTGGAATCTTTCCACCAAAAACTCCTTGGTTTCTTTTAATGAACATTTCAAACTTTTTTTGAGCTATCATTAATTCTAATATTTTCTCATTTTTAAACATTGAACGTATCATCTTTTCATTATTACTTTTTATAAAAAATTGTTCATCGACCCTATCAATACCAGTTGTCATATTATCTTTAGTTAACATTTTTTCAACAAATTTAAATATCCCTTTTTCATGAATATCCATGTAAAAATCCATTTTCTTAACAAATGGAACTCTTACTCGAGTATATGTTGTATTTGCTCTTCCATCGCTTACAGTATATGTATCAAAGACAATATTCCAGTTTTCATTCTTAATAATTACTTTAGATGGCCTAAATCCATCTTTTTCAATAAATTGCCCTTCTACGTCTTCTGCAAACTCTTTCCAAACTATATCTTTATTATTTTTAAATATCCCCATGTTTGCCCCCCGAGTTTTCATATTCTTATTATGCAATTTTATAAATGTTATATAATTTTGAAATATAACATAATTATACCACCTAAGGTATGCAAATAAAATACACTGAAAGCTACTAGATATATTTTGTATCATAAGTCTTAAATTATTTAATCATATTTATTGTATAATTCATCATAAATTATCACTTTACTCTATAGAGTAAACGCCACTACTGCTCCACTATTTTCATTGTTGTATATTCTCAGTTCTCCGCCATGTAAATTAATAAGTTTTCTTGATATATATAATCCAAGACCTGAATGTCCCGCCCCACTTCCTCTTGACTTATCACCTCTATAGAATTTTCCAGTGGCCATCTTTAAATCTTCATTAGTAAATCCGTTCCCATTATCCTTAATAACTATTTTTAGTCTATTATGATACATATTTATACTAACGATTATTCTCCCCCCATCTGGTGTATATCTTATACTATTGGTTATAATATTATCAATCACCTGTGAAACTCTGAGTTTGTCCATACTAACTTCTTTCTTCACCTTAGGCTTGTCCACCCCAGCATCTCTTTGACTTTTAGCATCTGTTTCGCTCTGGACTTTTTTCTCTATATCCCCCTCTACCCTATATTCAACTTTAATCTCAATATTTTTCTCCTGAATTAAAGGCTCATATTCTTTAACTTTCTCTTCAATGAATCTATAGATATCCACTTTTTCTTTTTTCAGTTTAAAATCAACATTCTCTATTTTTATAAGAGTATTCATATCATTTAAAAGACCAACAGCCCAATCTGATGAGTTCTCAATACTTCTCAAATATTTTAATAATCTATCTTCATTTTTATATGCTCCATCATTCAACATCTCGGAATGTCCTTTTATTATCGTTAAAGGAGTTCTAAGATCATGTGATATTGCTGATATCATTAAGTTCTTTTCATCTTCTAGTTTCCACTGCTTATTCAATGTTTTATGTAGTTCTACCCTCATCCCCTCAAAAGAAGCTACAGCATCTCCTAGTTCATTTTTATAAGGATAATTTATATGGAAATCCAAATTATTATTTTTGATTTTCTCTGTAGCTTCAGTTAAAATTCCTAATGGTTCCTTTATATTCTTACTCAACCGCCTACCGAAGATAATTGTGAATACCACAACTATAATGAATGGAGACAATAAAATTCCCCATAGTATATCTTTAATTCCCTTATCTTTATAAGTAACCTTTAATTTATATTGCAATACAAATTCACCTATAAGATTATTATTATCATCAATAATAGGTATATATTTTGTTACCACATTACTAATAACATCTTTAGTATTTAATCTCTTTATCCATTCTTTTTCTAAAACCTCACCATTAGGAAAAATATCAATTCCTGTATTGCCATATAAATATTTCCCCTTATTATTTAAAACTATATATTTTATACCTTCTCTAGGTGCAATGTTATTCATCACTTCCTCAAATGATACATCTACAACTTTTTCTTTATTCTCACTAACAGTATTCTCAATTTTGGGTACTATTTTCTCAAAATGATTTGCTGGCAATATTTTTGTATCCTGTATTACATATGCTGAGAATACAATAATCTCTATAACAAGTGTTAATAAACTGCATAAAATTATTAAAAAGAAAGTGTATGAAAACTGCTTATTCAGAGAATGTCTTTTAAGCAATCTCACCACTTCCTTTCTTTTGAGTATTCCATCTATATCCTACTCCCCATACTGTATCAACATATTTCACATCTGGATCAACCTTAGCTAATTTAGTTCTGACTTTCTTTATATGCTCTGATACCGTTGAAGAATCACCCTCAGCATCATATCCCCATATACTCTCGTAGATTCTCTCTTTTGAAAAAACTTGTCCACAATTCATTGCAAGAAGTTCAATAATATCAAATTCTCTTTTTGTCATTTGTATATTTACTCCATGAAAGAGAACCTCTCTACTTTTAATATCTATATTCAAATTGTCAAATGATATAAATTTCCTCTCTCTATTTATATTTCGCTTATCTCTTCTGAGATGTGCTGCAACCCTGGCTTTCAATACTTTTATACTGAATGGCTTTGTAATATAGTCATCGCCTCCAATAGCTAACCCTTCCATCATATCCCTTTCCTCAGTCTTAGCCGTTATGAATATTATTGGGCAATCAATCATATCCCTTATCTCTCTACATAATTCAAACCCGCTCTTACCAGGCATCATTACATCCATTAAAATAAGATCAATATGTTCATTTAAATATCTTAATGCCTCCTTGCTATTTTCAGCATTGTATACAATATACCCCTCATCACTTAAAGCATCATATATTAGACTAAGTATCTCTATGTCATCATCAATAATCAATATCTTCTCCACTATTTGAACTCCTTTATCATTTAATATAAATAATCCCTTTTATTAAATAATATCACAGTTATTACCATACCCACAATTACCACTAATCCATTATAAATAATAAAACTTCCGTCCCCAGCTAATGTATCAAATATTGCCTTATTACTCTCAAGAAAATACAAAAACTTTTCGGATATATATAGTGTAAAAACTATGCTTGCTATTGTCCCCAAAAATACCACCACTGAATTTCTTATTAAAACACTAAGTGTGGCAACTATACTCATTAATCCCATAAGTATGAACCATTCCAAAGCGTAAAACTTTAAACTATATATAAATGAACCAATTGCAGTAAACTCTTTATCAATATTAAAAAATCTAGTTGTCTCAACATATGGTAATTTAATATATCCTAAAGCAGTAAATATAATCAATGATCCTAATAAAATAATTCCACTTACTATTGCTCCTACTATGACTTTTGATAAGATAATCTTGGTTTTGCTGTATGGTCTTGTTATAAACATTCTAAACTTCCCTGAAGCTATTTCTCCACAAAAACATTCAACAAATATTATTGGAAACAACACTATTAAAAAATAAAAATGAAAATCTCTTAATAGATGAACTGAAAAGTTTAATCGATTAACCTCCATTGTTATATTAGGATCATAAAATCCTACTCTACACACTAACATTAATCCTGCTGAAAGCACCAAATACATAATAGAAACAAAAATCAAAGCCAAAAACTTCTTTCTAAAAAATACTCTTTTCAATTCACTTAATACTAAATTTTTCATAACTCATTCCTCCTATATTAGCTGATCCTTTCTTTTATATATTAAGTAACTTAATACAATCCCTAACACTCCATACACACCTAGTACTAACAACATAAAACTATTAAGATATGAATGCATGCCTAACCCTGCAGCTAAGCCCTTATGCTGAATCTCTGTTATTGAAAGTAACCTTAATTTATTTATATTAAAATTACCACTTCTTAAAAAAACACTTATTACTGTTGGATATACCAGAGAAGTTAGTACAAACCCTAAATTTACTCCAGTTGAAATTACCATATTACTACCGATTGTAGAAATCAGAAATATTACTCCTGTGATTATGCTCAAAGTTAAAAATGAATATAGATAATACTTAATACTGTATATAAACATCTGTGGATTATCTAATAGCTTATCCATATAAAAAACAGCTACATTGTCTACTCTTTGAAATACTATCCTACCTATTATTGAACTAAAAACATAATACTCAACTAAAAGCATAAAAATACTGCTTAATACAACTAAGTATTTTGCCCAGAATACATGACTTCTTTTAATTGGTCTTACTAAAACCATCCTCATATATCCACCTTTAAATTCTTGGGTAACACAAAGCACTGTAAGAAAAATAGCTATCAAATTAAAAGAAAATATTAACTGTTCCTGTATTGCTGCCACTGGGAAGTTACTTATCGAAGTATATTGTGGACTGGTAACATCAAAGGCCAAATTATTTTCTAAATAATACTTTGAACTTAATGCTACTATGAAAGGAATTGCAACAGCACATAGAAGTGTGAGTTTTCTTCCCCATAATCGTTTAAATTCACTGCAATATAATCTCCACATATAAATCCCTCCTATTAAGCCTTCATCATTAATTTCACAAATGCATCTTCTAAACTTTCAGTATATCCTTCTTCTCTTAAAAGCTCTTCTTTATTTCCGCTCCATATAATCTTTCCTTCTTTAATTATCAATAGATTATTACACATCTTCTGCAACTCATCTAATAAATGACTTGATATAAAGAATGTAATTCCCTCCTCTTCATTTAACTTTGTAATTAAATTCCTTAGCTCAATCATCCCCATAGGATCTAATCCATTTGCTGGCTCATCTAGTAACACAACCTCAGGCTTATTCAACAATGCTTGAGCTATTCCAAGTCTCTGCTTCATTCCTAGGGAGTATTTTGAAACCTTGTCTTTTCTTCTATCATATAATCCTACCTTATTAAGAACCTCTTCAACCTTTTCAATTCTCTCACTCTTGTTCATGTTCTTATTTAAAATGGCTAAGTTAAGAAGTAATTTCTCTGCTGTCATGTATGGGAAAAACAATGGTGCTTCCACCAGAGCTCCTACTTTTTCTAAAGCCTCTTCTCTATTCTTGTTAACATCTACTCCATTAAGATAAACCTTTCCACCTGTTGGTGTAATCAACCCTGTTAAAAGTCTCATAATTGTGGTCTTTCCAGCTCCATTTGGTCCAATAAATCCACATATCTCGCCTTTCTTCACTTGAAAGGTAATATCTTTAATGATTTCAGTTCTTCCTATTTTCTTTTTTAAATTTTGAACCTTTATAATATTTGTGTTCATAATAAACCCTCCAATTTATAAATTAAAATTCTTATTTTTTATGTTCTTCCTTGTTTACAACTAGAGTATATAATGTAAATTTAAAGAAAGTTTAAAGATTTATATACGCCGCACCTTTGACTTCCTATTTATTTTCATAGGGCTGAAAGTTATAATATAATCAAGGAGTGATTGCTTTTGAAAAAACAGGTTAAATATTTAAAGAGAATTAGTATTACTTTATTCTTGATACTAGCTACATTGATATATTGTTATGCTCAAAATAATTGGATTAAAGTTGAAAATATAAAAGTTGAAATTAATGAATTACCCAAAGAATTAATTGGTTTAAAAATCGCTCATATTTCTGACGTGCATCTACCTAAAAACGCTGCCAATATAGATGCTATAGTAGCTAAAGTAAAAAAACAAAAACCTGATTTAATAGTAATGACAGGTGATATTATTGATGAAAGTGCAGATATAACAACTTGTGGTTTAGATAGATTATGTAAAGGATTATCAGAAATTACTCAAACTTATGCAGTTACAGGTAATCACGAATTTTGGAATGGTAATGTTGATAAATGGACAAACATTTTGACTGAAAATAACATAAATGTTATTGATAATGAAATACAAATATACACTAAAGATGGTGAAAGGCTGATTCTTATGGGATTACGTGATGGTGTATCATATGATCCTGGCTTATTTAAAAGTCTTGAAACACTTAATAATTCGCCAATAATCCTATTAGCACACAGACCTGAACTTTTTTCTTCTTATTACTCAGAAACAAATTATAATAATCCAGACTTAATTTTTAGTGGTCATGCTCATGGTGGACAATTCAGAATACCTCTCCTTAATAAAGGCATAGTATCTCCAAATCAAGGATTCTTTCCTGAGTACACTTCAGGATTATATATCTCTGATAGCAACGTAAAAATGATAGTAAGTAGAGGATTAGGAAACAGTATTATTCCTATAAGATTTAACAATAGACCTCATTTACCAATTATTGAATTAGTAGAAGCAAAATAAGTACAACCTGTAAATACAACAGATCCATATTTTTAAAAATATAGATATCTCAGCTTAGTTGATTCTTTAAAACAATTAATTTTCTAAGGTGTATAATTAATTTCATAGGTCTAAGGTATATGTATAAATTTGATTTAGTAGTAGCATATCTATAAGTTAATAATTATTTAAAGTAGGAGTGATAACATGGGAAAGTTAATTTTTTTTGATATAAATGGTACTATTGTAAAAAGAGATAGTCGAACTGATTTGCCTTATTACAAAGCTATTGATATATTATTACAAACTGAAAATGCTATGGATGGTGTCAACAACTCTGCTCGTTCAGATAAAGATGTATTCATAGAAGTGCTTGGAAAATATAATCAAGAGTTCTCTGAAGATAAATGGACATCATTTTTAAAAATATATGAGGGACAACTTAAGAAATTTAAAACAACAGATGTATGGCGAAAAAATGTTGATGCAGTGAGTTTTATAGAAAAGTTATCTAAAACTGAGCATAAAATCGCTCTTATAACAGGAGAATTAAGCATAGGCGCTCAATATAAATTAGAAAAGCTAGGTGTTTGGAAATATTTCAACATAGGTGGATTCGGAGAAGATGGTCTTACACGATTTGATATAGCAGATGCTGCACTTGAGAAGGCAAAAGAATTACATGGTTATGATTATGATGAAATTATAGTTATAGGAGACACTATTTTAGATATAAAAACAGCTAGACATATAGGCGCTAAAATAATTTCCATAACTACTGGTTCAAATTCTCGCGAAGAGTTAGAAAAAGAAAATCCTGATCATATGATAGATACCTTTAAAGATATTGAAGAATACTTCTTTACTTAATAATAGGGGACGGTTCATTAATCTTCAAAGAAGATTAATGAACCGTCCCCCCATTAATTCACAACATTCTTATCCTCACCATTAATAAATGCTCTAACATTTTCAATAGCAATATTCATAAGTCTCTCTCTGGTTTCTTTTGGTGCCCAAGCTATATGAGGAGTTATGATGCAATTTTTTGCACTAAAAAGTGGATTATCATTTCTTGGTGGTTCCTCAATCATAACATCAAGTCCTGCTGCCATGATTTTTCCACAATCAAGAGCTTCTCTTAGGTCATTTTCCACAATAAGTGCTCCCCTTGATGTATTAATAAGGATAACACCATCTTTCATCTTCTGGATACTTCTCTTATTTATCATTCCCTTAGTATTCTCAAAGAGAGGACAATGTAAGCTGATTATATCAGCCTGTTCATATAACTCATCCAGTTCAACAAATCTTAAATTATCTTCCTCAAGGTCTTTATTTGGAGTTTTTGTATGAGCAATTACTTTTATGCCAAAAGCTCTTGCTATCTTTGAAGTTGCCTCTCCAATTTTACCGAATCCAATAATCCCCATGGTCTTACCATGTAGTTCAATAAGTGGTCTCTCCCAGAAACAAAACTCTCCACTATCAGCCCATGCTCCTTCCTTAACCCTCTTATCATGATGCGTAACATGATTACAGACTTCTAAAAGAAGAGAAAAAACAAATTGTGCTACAGCATTTGTTCCATAGGCTGGAATATTAGTAATCTTCATTCCGAACTCTCTAGCTGCCTCTATATCAACAACATTATACCCAGTCGCCAACACTCCAATATATTTAACATGCTTAACCTTCTCAAGGACATCTCTAGTGAGTTCAGTCTTGTTAGTTATAACAATCTCTGACTCACCAATATTCTCAACTATCTTATCATCAGGAGTACTCTCGTAAATTATCACTTCTTCCCCTAACTCTCTAAACCCTTCCCAACTCAAGTCACCAGGATTCAATCCATATCCGTCTAAAATCACTATGCTCATATTTTTCCCTCCCTGTACACTCTCAACTATGCTTTTCTATTTAACAACTTGCATTAATATTTCTTTCTCAACCTTACTCACATCAGGTACATAGCTCTTTAAAAGCTTCATCGCGCCTAATAACTCATATTCTCCAAGAGTTGCTGGGATCATAACACTGTCTCCCTTATTAATATCTTCTTCTCCACCTTCAAATTTTATCTTTCCATTTCCTTCAACACAAGTAAAGGCATAGAATCTCTCATGATCACTTTCTTCCTTAACGCTAGTGCACACATCATACAGTTCCAATGAAAAATCCTTACATAAGCATAAATAACTTTTACTAAACCCTTCACACTCTAGCTTTAAACCTGTACTCTTCTTGCCAACCAAACTTAAATCAACAACATCTAAAGCTTTATCTACATGCAGTTCTCTTCCTCTATCATAATCATAAACTCTATATGTTGTATCACTATTTTGTTGAATCTCAGCGATTATTACTCCCTCTCCAATAGCATGCATTAATCCGCTTTTAACGAAGTAAACATCACCCTTTTCAACGAATATCTTATTCATATGTGGCTCAAGATTTCCAGTTTGGATTGACTCTTTGAACTGTTCTTTAGTGCATCCCTCTTTTGTTCCTAATACTAGGTTTGCCCCTTCAAATGCCTCAACCACATACCATACTTCAGTCTTACCCATCTCTCCTTCAACACTCATACCATACTCATCATCAGGATGAACTTGTACAGATAAACTTGCCTTAGCATTTATTAATTTTATCAGTAAAGGGAACCAATCAGAAGATATTTTACTTCCTATGAGTTCATCTCCCTTTTCCTTTATAATTTCATCCAATCTCATTCCTTGAAATTCACCATTTGATACCACACTTGTTCCATTCTTATGACAAGCGATATCCCAACTCTCTCCTATATTTCCTTCAGGCATATTATTTCTGAATAATTCAAAATCTCTTCCACCCCAAATTTTATCAAAATATATATTCTTAAATTTTAATGGATACATTAAATAACTCCTCCCTGAAATCTACTATATATAATCTCTTCTTCTTTCTCATTTCATTATACTATATGAACCATGTCCATTGTTCTAAAAATTCTCAAAATAAAAAACGCGCGTTGCACGCGCTTCGTTAGGGAAACCTACGTTTCCCTTCGACGCAACTATTGTTGCTGAGCACCCTTCTTAAACCGGCAGGGGAAATACTTCCCCTACAACCCCTTCATTTTTTTATTCTTTAGAAATTGAACTGGTACAATTTTACACAAACATGCACCCTGTTGATATAAGCAACATTACATGTGATAAATTCTTTAGGAAATTTTTCAATTTCCTAAAGAATAAAAAACACCAACCTTTAAAAAGTTAGTGCCTTGTATCTTTAAAAAAATCATATGCTTTTCTAACCATATTAAGATGGTCTTTATGCCAATCTGGAATCTTATTATACTCATAAAATCCCACTTCTATACTTTCAAAAGATGATTTTAAATCACCATCTATAACTTCACAATTAAATAAAATATGATATGTAGTATGGGGTTGTCCATATTCTCCAGGTAATCTTGTAAATATATCAATAATCCCTTTTACCTCCACATTAAGTCCTGTCTCTTCATAAATTTCCCTTCGTACTGAATCTTGTGGACTTTCACCTATTTCTGCCCAACCCCCAGGTATAGCCCATGTTTTATCATCTACTCGTCTTTCTAATAGAATCTTGCCATCTTCTGTTAAAACCACTCCATTAACTCCAACTTTTGGAGTGATATAACCTAATTCATTTCTGAAACGCTCTATAATTATTTTTTCATCCAAACCACTAATGTTACTATACTCACAACTTGATAATTCAAGTAACTTTTCATATCTTAAACGGTCATAGTCATTATCTACATAAACATAAACCCAGTTGTGCTATTGATCGGATTTCATCTAAAAGCTCCAAAATATTCTTCATACCTTCATTCCTCTCAATTACAAATTTAATATCTTATATCTCATCCTCAAGAATAGAGTAAATAGTACTATCACACCATTCTCCTCTTAGAATTCTTGTATCCCTTAAAGTACCTTCTTTCTTCATGCCTATTCTCTCCATGATTTTTTCTGAAGCAATATTATTAGCATTACAATTTGCTTGTATTCTGTGTACATTCAATTCCTTGAACCCAAATTCTAGTAATGCTCTTGCTGCTTCTGAAGCAATACCTTTTCCAGTATGTTCTTTATATAATCCCCATCCAATTTCCCATTCTCTTATTGGTTTATCTATACACCATATAAGCACTGTACCTAGAGGTTGACCATCTTGTGCTCTTGTTATTAAAAACCTATACTTATCTTCACTTTTATTATTTCTTAGAATTGAGTCAAATTTCCCCTTAGTCTGTTCATCTGTTGGTATACTATCTTCCTCGTATTTTATATAAAATTCATTCTGTTCAAGCCTCAAGAAAAACTCATAATCCATTTCATTAAATTCTCTCAATATTAATCTCTCTGTCCTTATATCCATGTTTATCCCCTTCCCCTTATTTAATATAAATAATATAAACACCCTTATATTTTACCATAATATAGGGGTGTTACAAAATTTTCTATATACCATTGTATTTTAAAAACACTGGTGAAGATATACCAACCTTATCATCCTTCATAAACACTTTCACCAAATACCATGTATTCTCTTCAGCTGTAGTAATATCTACAATACATTTAAATATCCCTGATTCCCCAAAGTTATGTTCATGGACCACAACTCCACCATTTGAGATTAGTTGAACTTTTTCAATATCAACCACCTTATCCTCAGTGTCAATTTCTGCTCTCAATCTTTCTCCAACTTTTACATTTATAATGCTCCCCATCCAGTATCCATCTATTTTGAATGATAATCTGAGAGTTTTTGATTCAGTTGAAAATACCCGTCTCATCTTCATGGCTGCTATTAATTCTTCCTTTGTAAGATTCTCCAAAAGAACTCCTGTGAGATTTTCTGCATCTCCCCAATTGCTATCGTGATTATCCTGACCATTTATTGGTCCAAATATCCAACCATCATCCAATGCCTTATAATAACGTTCTTCACATCTCTTATATATTCGTGGTGGACATCCATTTCCATATTCGTATAATAATATTGATTTATTAAAAGGACTATCGCATTTAAGTGTACCTGCCCTTTTATATGGATGATTTACTGCAAGTAAAATATCTTCGTGCGAATGTATCCACTGGATCATATCTTTGATCATGAATTTTTTCTTATTAACTAGATCATCACAATTCATAATGTTAATGTGCCCCCAGAATACTGTACTCAGTTCATATCCTGCTATTGCAACAAAATCATCATACTTTAAATTAATATGCTCCGCCTCAAGCTTGGTCATCTCCCATTTTGGGTACTTGCATCCATGAAATGATATTGAGTTATCATAGCTGAAGTTGTTCTTTAAAAGTCTTCCAACATGATCACTTATCATCATAAAATCTAATCCATTGCCTCTTGCATACTCAAACGCATCTGTTGGGGTTTCCTTTCCATCAGAATATGAGGTGTGTGAATGAGGATTACCATAGTATATATTGTACTTTTTATTTTTATCAGTAACATAGAACATCCATTTAATATGAAATTCACCATTTTTCCTATCTGGAATAACTAATTTCACTTTATGCTCCCCATATTCCAAATCCTTTTCAGGCAAGTAATTTATCTGTAGATTATCACTGGATTGAAACTCCACGATTTCATCATCTAAATATAAACGAAGTTCAGCTCTATAGAACTCTTCATATATATTCTCAAAACCCACAGTAATTCGTGGTCTTCTATCATGAGTACATGATAGGTCATGAGGCTGTGTTTTATATTCACATTTAATTATTTTTTTTGAATCTACTGAACGTAATATACTCATAATTTAACCTCTTATAGTACTTATTATTTCTTGTTTTATTTATTAAGGCATATTCAAATACCTAAAACACCTATAATCTATAATATTAAACTAATAAGGTTATTGATTATGATTATTAACTTATTTTTTCAAACAATGCATTTCCTCTTCTGCTCTATCCCAAGTTACAAGATAGCTCTGTCCCTTAGAACAAAAAATTGAAGTGGATGAATATATCTGATCTGCATTTTTATTATATCCAATTCTCTCTATTACTTCCTTCTCATTATGACAAGGATAGTATCCTGCAAAAACGAGACTTATAGTTCCTCTTCCCCCTGTAAAGGATACAAGTTCTGTACTATAATTCATAAATGTTGATACTGGTGCTTTCCCAGTTATTACTGTTTTATTCCCTATTGTCTTTGGTGGGATAAAATCACCATGCGCTCTCTGAATATCTGATAACACTTTTCCCATATGATCAATATCAACTTTTATCTTGAATTCATAATATGGTTCCAATAATATATTTTCTGCTCTTTCAAGTCCTTGTCTTAATGCTCTGTAGGTAGCTTCTCTAAAATCTCCTCCACTGGTATGTTTATTATGTGCTCTACCAGTCATTAAGGTTATCTTCAAATCTGTCACTGCTGATCCTGTCAATAATCCATGATGTTCTCTCTCAAAAATATGATGACGTATTAAGTTCATATGCCCTGTTGAGAGATAATCTGAATGACATCTATTTTCAAAGATAATTCCTGAATTTCTCTCTCCTGGCTCAATGTTTAGGTGGACCTCTGCATAATGTCCTAGTGGTTCAAAGTGTCCATAACCATCAACTCTTGAAGCAATACTTTCCTTATATACTATCTCAGGTGGACCGAACTCCACCTTAAAACCAAACCTTTCTTTCACCAGTTGTTCCAATACTTCAAGCTGGATTGTACCCATCACATGAATATGTATCTCATGTACACTCTCTTCCCACTTCACATTTAATGCAGGGTCCTCTGCATCCAATATTTTAAAGGATCTAAATACCTCTTTTATATTCAGTGAATCATCAAATATAACTTTTGATTTCAATGTAGGAACCATATCATAGACAGCCTTTTCTTCTAGTGTTCCAACTCCATCTCCAGTTTCCACTTCTGATATTCCCATAACTCCAAATATCTCACCAGCTTTAACTTCTTCAACAGTTCTACTCTTAGTTCCATTGTATACCCTAATCTGGGTAACCTTTTCACTTATTCTATTCTCATTATCCCCATAGCATATCTCATCTCTTACCTTGAGTTTACCACCCATTGCTTTTAAGTAAGTTATCCTTACTCCATTTTCATCATGACGAATCTTATAAACTCTTCCTGAGAATTCTCCCTCTTCCTTATAATCCGTATATGTAAGAACATCTATCTTTTCAAAAAAACTCATAACACCTTCATCCTGAAGTGCAGAACCACAAGCGCATGGATATATTTCATTGTTCTTTATAAGTTTTCTAAATGCATCAAGCCATATTTTTTTATCATAATTTCCTTCCAAATAACTCTCTAGAAGTTCCTCATCTCTCTCTGCAATAAACTCTATAAGCTCCTCTTCAAACTCTTCCCCAGTAAAATTATCAGTTATATCACATACATCATCTGTTAGGTTTTCCCTTATATCCTTCAATACTCCTTCAACATCTGCCCCAACTCTATCAATCTTATTTATAAAGAAAAAGGTTGGTACCTTATGCTTTTTAAGAAGCTGCCAAACAGTCTCAGTATGTCCTTCCACCCCTTCAACAGCACTGATGATAATTATTGCGTAATCCATAATCTGAATAGCTCTCTCCATCTCAGCTGAAAAATCCACATGTCCAGGGGTATCTAATAAATAGTAAGTTGAATCATTATATTCTATTGTTGCCTGACCCGAGAATATGGTAATTCCTCTTTCCTTCTCCATATCATGACTGTCAAGAAAGGCATTCTTATGATCAACTCTGCCTCTTTCTCTTATTGTTTTTGTATGATAAAGTAGCTGCTCAGAAAAAGTTGTCTTCCCAGCATCTACATGTGCTAATATTCCTATTGTTTTTTTCATAAAATCATTCCTCAATTTATTTGATATTTATATTATATCAAATTATCTAAATTGACAATGTAATATAATTACAGACTCAAGTCACCCTTTAGGATAACTTGAGTCTGTTCACAAAGTCACAAAATATTGTTTTTACTCTATTTTATGTCGTTCACACATTCAAAAAATAAATTAGTCTTTTTTCAATGAGAATCTAAGTGTCACAGGATTATGGTCTGAATTATCAAATCCAAGGTCACTAGTTTTAACTTCTATAACTTCAATATTATCTGATACCAAAAATCCATCTATGATAGCAATATAATTCTCACCCTTAACATAAGGTTTATCATCATCACGTGTAGTTGGAGTTTTTACATCTACAGCCCATACGTAGTTTTGGAATTCCACATCAATTTTCTTAACCCAACCTGGACGTTCTTCACCTGGGTTCATCTTATCTGCATCTGTTCCTGGAAGTTCCTGATTCCAATCCCCACCTACTACAACATAATTTCCTTTTTCATATTCATTCTTAAGATAATCCACTAAAAAATTCATCTGTTGCTCACGTATAAATCCACCTTTATCATAAGCAGACATATGAGTATTAATAATTACTAACTCCTTATTATCACTTACTTTATGACGCGTCTCAATAAAGCAACGATCTAAAAGAGCAAGCTGCCTCGGCCACTTCTCCTCACCAGGAAATTGGTACCGTATAGAAGAATCAATCTTATATTTAGACAAGGTAACTAGTCCACTATTCACGTTCCCCATTGGTTTAGTTATAGGTACTGGAACCCATGGTACATCATAATTAACTGCATATGTATCACTATAATCAGAAAAACTCTCACTGAACTTTTCCTGTTCATTTATATGATACGTTCTGGTAGAATCTAAATCCACCTCTTGTAGTAAAATAAAATCATTTTCAGTCTCTTGTAAAAGTGAAGTTATTGATGCAATATTGGAAAGAACCTTTTCCTTACTACTTGCCCTTGAACCGGTTCCTCCATCCATAAAAAAATCTACTTCTTTATCAAGACCGCAATAACCAATATTGAATATTGTAGCTTTAAATTCATTTGAGTCTATATCCTGATTAGATTTCTGATTAACTTCTAAAGTAATCTTTGAGTCTGGCTTATAATCAGTCACTGTCATGAATAGAAAATATCCCGCCACTAAAATGGCAATTGCTAATACTACTATTAACAAGTATTTAATTTTCTTCACTATACCACCCCTAAAAATAAAATTTTAAAAATAAAGTATTATTCCATGAACCACATCTTTATATCACTTTACATCATTTGTTTGGTTGTTATCATTATCCATTTGTTTTATTATATCAATATTTTAACAAAAATGTAATTAATTAAAATTTTAACAAACAAAAGCCACCTACTGGTGACTTTAATATATTATATTTTGATTTTATCAATTCTCTATATATCCGAAAACTCAATGTTAATTTTTTCTTTTATATAATCCTCTTTTTCCATTATTGTATTTAAACTTTCACTTGTAGATATATTCGCAACAGGAAACCTTATGATAAATTCACTTCCCTTTCCGTATTCACTACTTAGAGATATTGTTGCCCCTTGCATCTCTACTAAAGATTTAACTATAGATAACCCTATCCCACTGCCCTCATGAGTTCTTGTAAATGATTTATCTACCTGTCTAAATCTATCAAAAATCAAGTCAATATTCTCTTCTTTTATACCTATCCCTGTATCCTTTATTACAATCTTCACATTATCAACTTCATCAAAAATATGAACAAATATACCTCCACCTTTAGGTGTGAATTTTACAGCATTTGATAACAAATTAAGTATAATTCTATCCATACTATCTAAATTGCAACTTACTATTTTTTCCTCAACCTCAGTGTCAAATTCTATGTTTAATCCCTTATTCTCCACATAATCTACAACTGATGATGTAATATCTTCAACTACAGATACAATATTATGTTTTTCCATGTGTATATCAAAATATCCTGCATCTATTTTAGTAATATCTAATAAATTATTTACTAATCTCAATAATCTATAACCATTTTGTTTTAATGTTTTGTATCTATTAGCTTGATTCTGCACATGTGATTCAGATGAGTTTTCAAGAAGCTGTATTGTACCTAAAATTATTGTTAATGGAGTTCTTAATTCATGAGATAAATTAGAAAAAAATTCATCTTTAAGCTTATCATGTTCAATTTTTTCTATTAATTTTTTTTCTTCTTCATCAATTTTTTTCTCCAACTCCAATATACGCTTTTTCTCAGTAATATTTTTACATAAAACTAGCACTGATACACTATCTTTTATTTTTATTGGTGTACAGAACAGCTCTAGTCTAACCTCTTCCCCGTTTTCCTTGAAAAACATTTCTTCTACTAAAGGTTCAAATTCTCTTTGTTCTCTTGCTGCTTCCATTCTCTCTTTACCTATAACTTCTGTATTTAATTTCACAAAATCATCTACAGGTTTTCCAACTATCTCAGATGGATTTTTAAAACCAAAAAGTTCTACTGCTTTGCTATCTGCATATATAAAATTAAGTTTCTTATGTACGAAAACTGCATTAGGCGCAGCCTCAATAATTGCTTCGAGCATCTCAAGCTTGTCCTCTATTTCCTTAATATAACTTCTTTCTTTTACAATTGTTAATAGCGATAATATATTTGAAACTAATAATAAAATAACTATCCCTATAACAACAGTATCATTTAGATTAATTCTACATAGGTATAAAATCAATCCTACTAATATAGCCAAACAATTAATTATGTTAAATACAATAAGCTGCCTTTGGCCTATCTTATGTAATTTCATTAAAAAAAGCCCTCCTAAAGAGTTTAAATATGGTGAAACCCATATACAGTTTACCACATTTCAGACTCTTTAGTACTTATAAGTGAATTTTCTTTTACTAACTCATGAAATGCTATATATCCGAAAATTCGATATTAATTTTTTCTTTTATATAATCCTCTTTTTCCATTATTGTATTTAAACTTCCACCGGTAGATACATCTTCCACAGGAAGCTCTATGATAAATTCACTTCCCTTACCGTATTCACTACTTAAAGATATTGTTCCTCCTTGCATCTCTACTAAAGATTTAACTATAGATAACCCAATCCCACTGCCCTCATGAGTTCTTGAAAATGATTTATCTACCTGTCTAAATCTATCAAAAATCAAGTCAATATTTTCTTCTTTTATACCTATCCCAGTATCCTTTATTACAATTTTCACATTATCAACTTCATCAAAGATATAAACAAATATACTTCCACCTTTAGGTGTAAATTTCACAGCATTTGATAATAAATTAAGTATAATTCTGTCTATACTGTCTAAATGGCAACTAACTATTTTCTCCTCAACCTCAGTATCAAATTCTATGTATAAACCCTTATTTTCTATATACTCTACCACTGATGATGTGATATCTTCAACTACAGATACTATATTATATTCATCCATATTCAAATCAAAATATCCTGCATCTATTTTAGTAATATCTAATAAATTATTTACTAATCTCAATAATCTATAACCATTTTGTTTTAATATTTTGTACCTGTTAGCTTGTCTATGTACTTGTGATTCAGATGAGTTTTCTAGAAGCTGTATTGTTCCCAAAATTATTGTTAAAGGGGTTCTTAACTCATGAGATAAATTAGAAAAGAATTCATCTTTAAGCTTATCATATTCAATTTTTTCTCTTAATTTTTTTTCTTCTTCATCAATTTTTTTCTCCAACTCCAATATACGCTTTTTCTCGGTAATGTTTTTACATATAACTAGAACCATTACACTATCTTTTATTTTTATTGGTGTTGAAAACATCTCTAATTGGACTACTTCCCCATTTTTCATAATAATCATTTCTTCTACTAAAGGCTCAAACTCTCTTTGTTCTCTTGCTGCTTCCATTCTGTCTTCACCTATAATTTCTGTATTTAATTTCACAAAATCATCTACAGGTTTTCCAACTATTTCAGATGGATTTTTTAAACCCAAAAGTTCTGCGGCTTTACTATCTGAATATATATAATTAAGTTTCTTATGTACAAAAACTGCATTAGGCGCTGCCTCGATAATTGCTTCAAGCATTTCAAGCCTGTCCATTGTTTTATTAATCTTACTTTTTGATTTTACAATTGTTAATAGTGCTAATATATTTGAAAATAATAATGAGATAACTATAACAATAACAATAGTATTATTTAGATTAATCTTATAAAGGTAAAATATTAACCCTACTAATATAACCAAACAATTAATCAAGCTAGATACAATAAACTGTATTTGGCCTATCTTATGTAATTTCATTAAAAAGCCCTCCTGAAGAGTTTAGAATATGGTGGAATATATCCATTTTACCATATTAAATACTATTTAGTAATTACAAGTAAATATATATATAAATGATGTATTTGCAGTGTAATGATGGATAATATATAATTAATATTATATAGATAAAAAGTTATATTTTAAGATAACTTTTCTCAAATAGTTAATATCAATTCAATGGGGGGTGGTTAGACTTGATACAGTCAGCTACTGAACAAGGCTCTGAGCAAAGACTGCATTAGACAGATATAACTGGTTTTGTCCAGGGCCGAATTTATTAGATTAATTTAATATAAAATGTTTTATGTAGTCTTTGCTTCATTATTTACAGATTATAAAGTAGATAGGAGCAATGATTATGAAATATGAAAAAGCACAAAATATATTACCACAAGATGTGATTGAATTAATTCAACAATACACTGATGGTGGTTACTTATATATACCTACAAAAGGTGAAAATAAGAAAGCTTGGGGAGAAAATAGTGGTGCCAAAGATAGTTTAAAGGCAAGAAATAGAGAGATTTTTAATAGATACAATGAAGGAATATCTATTAAAGAACTTAACAAGCAGTACTATCTTACTGAGCATAGTATTAGAAGAATAATTAGACAAGAAAAAGCAATTGCATAAATATAAATCGGTATTTGATATTCTAAATCTAGAAGATCAAATACCGATTTTTTCTTATCTATAAGCGTAGGCAACTTTATTACAGAACCATCTATGTCCTTGAGATGTTAACAACATCAATGTTATCATTTTTTTAAATAGTATAGATATGCAAACTCGAATTTAAAATAAGATTACATATCTATATAAATCAATAATTTATAGGGAGAGTTTTATGGAAAAACATAAAAGTATAAAAATTGAAAAGTTCTTAGATGGGGATAAAATATATTTAAGACGATTAGATATAAGTGATATTGAAATTTATGCTGACTCAGGAGTAAATATGGATTTAGAATCTAGAATATTTACAGGTACTGTAGGCGTATTCACAAAATCACAATCTGAAAAGTATATTAATTCAATAATGTCAGACAGCAGTAGAATTGACTTTCTAATAATTTCAAAAGAAGACAATAGTATAGTTGGTGAAGTTGTTTTAAATGATATTAATAGAAATTCAAGAAATTCAAATATAAGGATAGCTATATTTGAAGGTGAAAATTTTGGGAAAGGTTATGGAACTGAGGCAATGATTTTAGCTTTAGATTATGGATTTGGAATGTTCAATTTACACAGAATAGATCTTACAGTTTATGATTTCAATGAAAGAGGAATTCACGTTTATGAGAAGATAGGATTTAAAAGAGAAGGTGTGTTAAGAGATTACCTTTATTTTAACCATAATTATTACGATGCTATAGTAATGAGTATTTTAGAAGATGAGTTTAGAGAATCACACTTATAATTTAAGTATTTACCTTTTATAAGATGAATTTTTAAAGAAATCCTTGCAAAAAAAATTGGTGTTGTAAAGAAACTATTGAAGAAAATATTAAATTATTGAGGAGGATTTTTATGGAAAAGTCACTAATAAAAAGTTTAAAAATTATAGAATTAGAGGATAAATTAAAATTAGGAAATACAGATGCTTTAGAGAATTTTTGGACAAATATCCAAGAGAAAGGATCTCCAATAATAGAAGACATACCTAAAGATTCAGAACACAATCTAGTAACCTTTATTTACAAAGAGGATGAAAAAGTAGAAAATGTTTTATTAATACCTGAAATGGAAGATTGCAAATTCTTAAATTATAGAATGGAAAGATTGTTAGATACAAATTTATGGTATATAAGCTGCAAGATTAGAAATGATATACGTTTACAATACAGTTTTTCCATAAATGATCCACTTGATGATAATTGGGATAAAAGATTTGAGCAAATAATACATGATAAGCTTAATAAGACCTTTTTATTAATTGAAGATGATGAGGAAGATGAAAACGAGATATTATCATATGTTGTAATGCCAAATGCAGAAGAACACGTTTGGGTGAAGGAAATTGCTAATATTCCTAAAGGTGATATAAATAAATACAATTATAAAAGTGAAAAATTAGAGGAAGAACTGGAGTTAAGTATTTACACTCCACATGGTTATGCTGAATCAAACAAACCATATAAGTTTTTAGTTTTAACAGATGGTTGGGTATATATTAATGTTCTTTCTGCAAAATCAGTGTTAGATAACTTAATAGCAGATAAAAAAATCCCACCTATTGTTGTGCTATTTGTTGATTGCACTGATTCAAGAGATGAAGACTTAAGCTGTAATGACGCTTTTACAGATATTATTGTTGGTGGACTTTTGCCTTGGTTTAGAGGAAATTATAATATATCATCTGAAGCTAAAGATGGAGTAATTGGTGGACTTAGTTTAGGTGGCCTTACCGCTTCGTATGTAGGATTAAAACATTCAGAAACTTTCGGTAATGTACTTTCTCAATCAGGATCGTATTGGTATAAACCCCATGAATGCGAAGAACCTAAAAGTGCTTGTTGGATTAGTGGTGAATTTAAAAAGACAGAAAAGTTACCACTTAAATTTTACTTAAGCGTAGGGGTACTTGAAGAAAAAGAGGATATGATCGGTGTGAATAAAATATTAAGAGATGTGTTGCGATTAAAGGGGTATGAAGTTGAATATGAAGAATTTAAAGGTGGACATGATTACTTATGCTGGGGAGAAAATTTAGCTAATGGTTTAATTTCATTGATTGGAATTAAATAGCGCCTTAATTGCATAAATACAAATCGGTATTTGATATTCTAAATCTAGAAGATCAAATACCGATTTTTTCTTATCTATTGTATTGTAATTAGATAATCTAGATTATTATCCCTTTACAAAAAAAAATGACTAAAAAGAAGGTAAATTACATAAATTTGTAGAAATAATTATATTGGTAAATTAAACCTATGATAAAGTACTGGAAGGAAGATTCTATTATGAAAAAAACTATGTTTAGCCAGAAAAATATTGGTGTGAAAATTGCCATATCAATATTATTACCTACATTAATATTGTCATTAATAATTGTAGGTTTTAGTTTGAAAATTACTTATGATTCCTCAGAAAACCGCACATCACTTACATTGAATGGATTGATTAATTCATTATCAAGTGAATATAACAGACAATTTAGTAATGCAGAAACAACAGTAACAAATCTTGAATCTATAGTAGAATCAACGATAGATTCTACTAAATTACAAACTGATCCATACTATTTCAACAAGTATAAAGATGATTTATCCAAATCTTTTAAAACCATATTAGCAAAATCACCACAGAACATAACAGAAGTTTTTATATTCTTTAATCCAGATATGATGGATACTGCTAATAGTTCCGGTTTATTAGAAACACCTGCAACCAATGAAGTATGGTATATAAAAAACAAAGACAATGAAATTTATACCATACCACCCATAGAATTAGCCAATTTCAAAGACAAAAGTCGCCCAGATATGACTTGGTATTTTAAGGCAATAGATGAAAAACGAATAGTCTGGGGAGATCCATTTTATTTTGAAGAATCTGCTAATACTTTAATCACAGTAACAAAACCTGTATTTAAGAATGGTGTATTAATTGGTGTCGTAGGCATAGATTTTGAATTTGATCAGATTGAGAAAGAGTTATTGGATACAAAAATCTTTGAAACAGGTTATCCATTTTTATTAAATAGTAATTTAGATTATCTAGTACATCCAACTTTTGAAAATAAAGAAAATCTAGAAGAAGTACAAGATGGAACTTTTAAACCTTTAGCAGATAGCATAAAATCACAAAACTTAGATATAGTAAAAATTACAGATAAAAACTCTGTTAAACAAGATTTAAACTACATGCACTTAGTAAATGGATGGATATTAGCTGAAAGTGTACCTAATAATGAAGTAATAGGTGATGTATGGTCACTCAGTAGATTTTTAATTATTTTAACAACAATAGGTATAATTATAATTTGTATTTTAGCATATCTGTTATCAAAATCAATATCCAATCCTATTCGCGAAGTAACTGATATACTAAACAAAACTGCTGAGCTCGATATCACATATAATAAAAACTATAACAAACTTTTAGAATATAAAGATGAGACTGGAATCATGGGAAGAGCTGTTCTTAATTTAAGAAAAACATTAAGAACGGTAGTAGAAGCTGCAAGAGAAAATTCACAAGAGATCTCTACATATTCAGAAGAGTTTTCTATAACAACCAAAGAAATGGCAGAATCTATAAATACAATATCAGAAACAATAGACGAACTCTCTATAGGCGCTCAAGAACAGGCAAACGGTTCTCAAAATAGTACAGAAAAGTTAATTGCACTTGCAAATAATATAAATGAAGCCAAAAGTGTCTCAGATTTGGTAAAAGATTATTCTAATAAAACTGATGAAATAAATCAAGAAGTCATCAAATCTATGGATAAGTTAATTACTAAATTTAATATAACAAATGCATTGGGAGATAAATTATTAACTAATGTAAATATATTAACAGAAAGATCTAATTCCATAGGAGAAATAACAAATACTATAAATGATATTGCAAATTCCACTAATATGCTTGCTTTAAATGCATCTATAGAAGCAGCAAGAGCAGGTGAATCTGGGAAAGGCTTCGCAGTAGTAGCAAATGAAATAAAAAATCTCTCTGAGCAAACAACTAATTCCACGAAAGAAATAGAAATGATCATAAGTGAAATGCAAAATGAGATAGAAAATACTAAAGCAAATACATATGATTCAGGTAAAGCATTAAAAGAATCTACTGAAGCTATGAATGACTCTCAGAAAGCTTTTGAATTTATTGAAAAAGCAGTTAAAGACATACTACTTGAGATTGATAATCTTACTGTTAATATTAAAAATATAGATGAAAATAAAAATGTTGTATTAAACTCAATGGAAGAAATATCTGCTATATCACAAGAGTCAGCTTCTTCATCAATAGAAATTGCTTCATCTATAGAAGAAGAATTAGCTTCCACAGAAATAGTATATAAAAAATCTCAAGAACTTAAAACTATTGCAAATAAACTTGGAGAAATAGTTGAGAAATTTAAAATCTAATTTTATTTTTTAATAGTTAAAAACTCCTAAGAATTAAAATTCTTAGGAGTTTTTATCATTTCATGAATTTCTTTTGTTGATAATAGAAACTGTTTCGGTTGCATTAAAACCTACATTTATAACTTTTTAACAAATTCAGTTTTTAATTTCATAGCTCCAAAACCATCAATTTTACAATCTATATCGTGATCACCATCAACTAAACGTATATTTTTCACTTTTGTACCTTTTTTTAAGGCTGATGAACATCCTTTTACTTTAAGGTCTTTGATTACTGTTACAGAATCACCATCGTTTAAAACATTTCCATTTGCATCTTTAAAAATCTTTTTATCTTCACTATTTTCGTTTTCTGATCCTAAAGTCCACTCATGAGCACATTCTGGGCAAACCAAAAGACTTCCATCTTCGTAAGTATATTCTGAATTACATTTTGGGCAATTTGGTAAATCAACCATAATTTCATTTCCTCCATTCGTTATTGTTAATTCTAATATATGAAAATATTTTTCAATTTCCTAAATAACAAAAAAAATGTGTAAGGAGTTCCTTACAGGCTTATATACTATCATAGTCTTGTTATATTGACAACCCTTCCGCCGAGCTTTCATTGTGGTTCCTGTTCCAAGTATATGTTCCATATTTTTTTAATATTTAGCAATGAATATTATAGTTGTTCTTTAAACCATGTTATTGCACTTTCCAGCATTCCAGTAGTTACTTTGTGATTCACCTTAAAATACTCTAAAAATTTTAATTTCTCTGGATATTTATTATATAGTTGCTTCATTTTATTAAAAAATAACATTTGAGTTTCAATAGGTACTGAAGTATCCTCGGTACCATGTAATATTAAAATAGCTCTCTCCTTTATTTTATCTGCGTTAGTCATAGGATCGTAGTATTCTATGAATTCTTTATTATTTAGGCTAGTTGGTAAATGATTTCTTTTAATGGCTTCTTGCCATGCAAAAGTTCCATTAATTCCAACAAGACATTTCACATGAGGATTTTCAACAAAAACTCCTCCAGCAGTATTAGCTCCCATTGAACTACCCATAACTCCAATCCTTGCGGGATCAGCTTCATGCTCCTTAACAATCTCCTCTATAAATTTTTGAGATTCCTTAACACTTTGAAGTATTATTTCCCATGAATATTTTTGTAAACTTTGTGGTTCGTCATGCTCTATAGCATTTCTTTCTCCGTGATATAACGCATCAGGTACAATTACTTGATATCCAAAACTAGCAATTACCATCGCCTGAAACCTTTTAAACTCTTTGCTGGAATGCCATCCATGATAATAGATTACTGTTGGTAATAAACCTTTATGATTCTTAGGTTTAAACTTTAAACTTGGGACTCCATTAATTTCTTCTCTTGTAGTTGTAATAAAACTATTTTCATACTGAAAAATTGACCATACCATAAATATTCCCCCTAAAAAATTTAATTTATATTTATTTAATTCAAATTTTTTAAACATAGTACTACATATGTTTAAGTATTATAAACATAATTCATCCCCTAAAAACTTAATAGTTTCTAATATTTTTCCCTTGTTTAGCTTATAGAAAACTTTATTATCTTGTTTAGTTATTTCAACCAAATTTAAAGAAAGCAGATTGTTCATGTGATACGAAACACTAGCATTTGAAATATTAAATTTGTTAGCTATCTCTTGTCCATATCTCTTATTGTCTAATATATATTTCATAATACCAAACCTCGTTTTATCAGAGAGGTTTTTAAAAACTTTTAGATGTTTTTCTGTGTAATCATTTTGATTAATTATTTCTTGTTGATAAAGTCCTACTACTAGGTAGCAATGTTCCATCTTGTTAGTCAATGTAAAGTAAATTGAATAACTATCGAAGTAAGAGTTAGTTATATATATTTTTTTATAGTCATTTAAACTAATAAAATTATTTGTATACGCTTTAATAAACTCAATCCCATTAGAATTAATATTTTTCATTATATTATTATTAACTTCATTAATTATCTTACTTTTCTTATGAAATATCTTGTTAAATATAGATATATAATCTTTAATTAAACTTATAAATTCATATTTATATTTTTCAATATTATCTATAAAGCAGTATAAATCCCATTTTAAATCCTTACTAATATCAAGTCCTTTGGTAAAGTCTAAAACCCCTTCTTTATTCTTTGCAATCTTTTCTATATGCTCATTATCATTTTTCAATTTATTATCTATTAATGTTTTTACTAACATTAATCTTAATGAATAATCACTCATATTTTCAATATAACTAACATATTCATCAACTGATTTGCTTTCCCATATTTTCTCAATATCAATAAAAGACTTGAAAATCTTTGATTCATTATTAAAAAAGAAATCCATTTGTTCTTTTTTTGTACTGTGTATTTCTTTTATATAGCAATATTCTTCTTTAAGCTCTTGTTTTAGGGTTATACCCAACTTTTCTAATTCACTCTCATGTATGTTTACGTTCCAACTATAGTAAAGACTTGTAAATAAACTATAAATTTCCCCTGCTCTTGGGTTAAAAATTATTTCCATCTTTTTCACCCTCCATATGGTAATCAAAAATCCACCAAACTATTTTTTATATCCTCATATTATTTAGCAAATCTTCTTTAAATATTTTATCATTTTTATTTAGATGAACTTTAAATATCATTTCAAAATTTCATCTAACACTATTGTAGCTTCCTTATATCTAATTGTCAAATACTAGATTAAATTCTAAAATTGCTATATTTTCAATTGATATAAACAAAATTATTTGTGATAATTTCTTTGGAAAACTCTAAAAATTTTATAAAGAAAAAAACAGGATTTTTAAAATCCTGTTTAGAAAGCAATTGTTTGATATGAAGTAGGTTTGACCTTTTATTTATTTTCATATACCTAAGGTTTCAGTTTATATAATCAATCTATTTTATTAAACACATCCCATTCTGTTAATACTCCCAGAAGTTTACCTTTTCTAGTCCCATCTGAAGTTATGAATAATGCTACTAGCTTATGATTATTTTTATTTGTTTTTTTAAAATATTTTTCTGCATCATATACATTCAACGTTTTATCTACAAAATCGAATTGTTCTTTTCTATGGCAATCTAAGTTCGTAAATTCTTTTAACTCATTCATAACAGTATTATTTGATATTAAACATTTTTTTGTGCTGGCTAAATAATAAATCAGTACATTTCCATTGAATAATCCAACAACATTTTCCTTTTCTATAATAGGAACTCTAGATATAAGTAAGCTTTCCATAGCTTGCATAACATCTATTACTAGACTATTCTGGGATGCTACTAACACTTTTGATCTATGAGTGCATATATCATATACAGTTAAAGGATTTTTAAACCTTTTTAGAATACTTTTATATCTCTCAACAACCTCCTGTAATGGAATTGCTATTGGTTCTTCTATTCCAGAAACAGTATCATGTACTATACAATTTCTTAATCTAGCATATTGTTTTAAAACATCTAAATTCCTAGCTATTATATCACTTTTCTTAGCAACTATATCTAAAGCTTTCATATGAGATATATACTTATCTAATTTTAGTACCTTTTTTATTTCTTTATCTAAATCATTATATATTTGAACGAACTCATCTACTCTGTTCATTTAAACCTCTCCTCATCTTTATCAAAGAATGATAACTGAACATTTTCTGATTGATTTAGTTTCTCTTTTATTGGTTTTGTATAACTACTTGAAAGATTATATTTATCTCTTAATTCATTTACCATTAAATATAATTTATCTTTATACGCCTTACCTGCTCCACCTGTTTTATATAAAACTTTCAATGGCTCATATAAATGTAGAAATTCCTTTTCAATAAAATTTAAGAATGCTATTTTAGTATGTCCTCTTAAATATAGTGTTCCTGGCAATACATAATCCACATCACTTTCACTTGCAAACTTAAAGAGCTTATCAAAGTTCTCATAATTATCTGTAATATATGGAATTATCGGCATCACATGTAGCCCTGTACTGGCATTAGTATTTCTAAATTCATTTAATACTTGGAATCTCTCTAAGCTTGTTGCACCAAATGGTTCTATTCTTTTCCTAATATTTTCATCCATAGTAATTATTGTTTCTGCAACATTAACATAAGTGATTCTTGACAACTCATCTATCAAATCATAGTCCCTCAATATAAGCTTGGATTTAGTAGAAATAATAGCAGGTGTTTTATACTTAATAAGAAGCTTTAGTACTTCCGGCATAATCTTATATTTAGCCTCTGCTGGTTGATAACTATCTGTTACTCCACCAATATTTATAATTTCTTTTTTCCAAGTATTCTTCCTAAGTTCCTTTTCAAGCTCATCTACTATATTAGTTTTTATATGAATATCTCTAAAAAAATCTATTGAACCTAAGTACTTATGAGAATATATAGCATAACAGTACTTACATCCATGCTGACATCCTCTATAAATATTCAAATCCCACCCATAAGGTATCTTTCTTTTTAATTTAGTTAAGGCCCCTTTGCACATTTCCTCTTTATATGTTATCTTATCCATTTCAATATTCCTCTCATCAAACTAATATCAAAGTTAACTTATAATTATAGTTTAAGTTCATAGTATAATGAGGTTATATCATTTTCCTCAAATTCTTCCATGCACTTAAATCCTACTTTTTCTAAAGTCCTTCTAGAAGCTATATTGAACTTATACGTAAATGCACAGATTTTATTAATTGAATATTTATGAGCAATTATTTGATTGAATTCATTTAATATTTTCGCACCTATTCCTTTATTCCAATAATCCTTATCAAAAATCACTATACTTAGAAAGCAACTTTTTTCAACCCTTTCATCCATACAATAACACCATACATCCCCTATATAACAATCGTTAACATATATTGTTTTTCCGTAACTCGTAGCATCAGGTAGTAAGGATTTTTCATACATTTCTATAGCTTCCTCTAAAGTATTATCTTGAAAAGGAAATAACTTTTGTAACTCAGGATCTTTTGACACCTCCCAAAATCTTTTGATATGTTCCAATTTTCTATTTCTTAAATTTATATTAAGTGAATTTTCAGTCATTTAATCTTCTCCTTTTTTCCCTAGAATAAATTTAGCGATACATTAGTCCACAGCGCCTAATTAAATTGCGTTTTTTTAAATGTTATGATTTCAAATAACAATCACTAATATTTCGTTAGTACTTTTCTATTTTTTAAAGTACGTAAATTGATCAATCAAATCATAATAAACTATTTTTTCAATGTTAACTTCATCTTTATCTATTCCATAATGTTTTAAAAAAATAGTTGAGTACATTTCACCAAAATTCCTAGTAATGCTTTTCACAAAAGGAGACAGATCTCTATAGATATCTCCAATACCGCCCTGTGACCAGTCAACAAAACCATAGTTATTCTGATCTACTATTAAGATATTAGGTAGACAGTAATCACCGTGTGTAAAAACATCCGCATTAAATATACTTCTTTTATCTAAAAGATACTTTAGAACAACCTCAGGTGTTTTATCATCGTTTGCTTTTTTAAAGGCTTCAACATCTATCATATTATTCTTTACATCTTCACAAATTCTTTTCAATTCATTATCTAAGCAATTCCTATAACCTAATGGATAGAGCAAACATCTATTTTATGTATTTTCCGAAGAGCCTCAGCACTTACTTTTATGATTTCTTCTTTACTTAATTGATCAGTAATTTGATGAGCACTAATACCTTGGACATTGGAAAGAAGCATATAGGATTTATCCATTTCTTTTTTAAAGAATATTACCTTTGGTACATTCAATTTATGGGAAGACAACCAGTTGAGCACTTCAAATTCATTGAACATTTCGTTTTGCGTAATTTTTGTATCACTTATTTTTAAGTAAAAAAATTCATTTTTAGGGTTTGATAATTTGATAATCTTATCTCCGATTCTTCCTTCTATGACTTCTACTATTTTAAAGTGATAAATAATTTCTTGTAATTCTAACGGAATACTATCAAAATCATTCATTATAAACATTCTCCCCTCTATAGACAAATACCAAGATTTATCTAAAATAAATTTTAATTATATATAGTACGATTCACAGCACTTTATCCTAAATACTCTCTCTGCAACATCCCCATATTAACAATATCATGCCATTTCCCATCTCTAAATATTGCTTCTCTTAATCTTCCTTCATATAAAAATCCAATTTTCTCGTATAACTTTATCGCTCTCTCATTGAATGAAAATACTCTTAAATATACTCTGTTAAGGTTAAGTTCCAAGAATGCTAGTTGAAGCATTAATACCATTGCCTCCTTACCATACCCTTTTCCCCAGTATTCCTTCTCCCCAATATCGATTATGAATTCAGCATTTCTATTATAAAAATCAATATTAAGTAGTGTTGTAATGCCTATGGACTTCTGTTTCTTCACATCTTCAATAATATAAGTTTTTGAGCTACTAGAATTATTTACTTTATTATAGAATTTCTCAGTATCCTCCATAGAATATCTATCTAAATTAGGATATGTATTTCTTACAACCCCTTCGTCATTGCTCCATCTATTGTAAACTTCAATATCTTCTCTCTTCATCTTTCTTAATTTAATTCTATCTGTTTCAAATAACATGCTTGTCCACTCCTCATTTTCTCCACCCTAAGTATTTTATTAATAAGACTATTGAACATTATTTTCTAGATTAATATCAACGCCTAGTACCCCAATAAAATTCTCTTCGCTCTTAACACTCAATGACAGTGTCAATACTTCCCCTCCTGTTGCTGAATTTGTAAATGAACTAGTAAATTCACTTTTTTCTTTTGCTTGTGTGTACCATGATCTATTTGTAGGATTAAATCCTTCTGGTAATTTCTGTTCTGGATAAAGATAGAACATCCCTTTTTCAGTAGCAAAATAAATATTTTCAATATCCTCATTACTATTATCAAATTCTTGTTTAAGTAACTCTTTAATCTCTATTTCATCCGTAGTTTCTGAAAGTAAAGCTACTAGATCTTCAACTTCATTTTTAACCTTAACTGCTAATTCATTTTTCTCTTCTTCTGAAAGCTTTTCTTGCTCAATAATCTCATCAGCTTTTTTAATGTTCTCATCTACTTTCTTAATAACTTCTTCTACACTTTCATTTTTACTTTCGTCCTTTATAATTCCAGCTTTAAGTTTAAAGTTACAGCTCGTTAGTACTAAACTGATAAATATAGCTACAACTATTTGTTTCTTAAATTTCATCCACATTCCTCCATCTTATCTGTTCTCTTCATAAATATATAGTACTTTTAATTATACCAATTATATACATTTTACTACAATAAAATCATATCACCTACTGTATTTATTTACAATAATTCCATATAAGTAACAACACTTTCTATATAAAGTAACCTTTTTTAATTGATGCTATATTAAATGAAAAGAACCTAAACTTGCCCAAATATACACACATCGTTCAAAGTTATGTTATAATTTAGTAAATAAGTTATACTCTGGGCATGTCAAGCTATAATTATAAATTAAAAGTATTTTAGAAAGTGTGGGATTCTATGAAAAAGAAGGAATTAGATAATAGTTTTAAAGTAGTTGATAAAACTTTTTCAATGGCTAAAGCAAATGTTATCAGTATTTTTATTATACTACCAATTTATATAACTTTATCCATAGTTTACAATGAAGTATGCGGATATGAGAAAACATCACCTTTCAATTTCATTATGATTGGAATACTAGTGGTGGCTGGATTAGTCCTTCATGAATTTTTACATGGATTTGTATGGCAATTATTTTGTGAGCGTAAATGGAAAAGTATTAATTTTGGTTTTAATATTAAAACTTTTTCTCCTTATGCACATTGTAAAGAGGTACTTCCTATTAATCAATATCGTCTAGGAACAATTGCTCCAGCAATTTTTACAGGAGTTATTCCTTTTATTTTTGCTTTAATTTTTAAAAATAATGTTTTAGCAACTGCTTCTATACTGCTTATTTGTGTTGCTTGTGGTGATTTTATGATTTTATATACTATCGCTAAAGAAAAATCTACATCTTTAGTAATAGATCATCCTACTATGTGTGGGTGTCAAGTTTATAGAAAAAAAATTAAAATTTCTTAATTTGCTGACTCTTAAAATTCAATTGAATCACCGAAAAATAATTCCAGAATAAAGAATATTTTTTCCTTATTCTGGATTGTTAATTTTATAATTTTTTATAAACTATATGACTATCTTTATCTTTATAAACAACTACATTCTCATACACACCATTATCAACTTCTTCTCTAAATGCTCTTCCACCAACTGAATGTTCACTAACAGGAAAATCTTCACTAACAACTGAATTATATTCAAATGGATGTCCTGAAGGAACTTTATCTAATTTAGACATATCTATATGACTATTTCTTAACATAATTACGCCTCCTTAAGTGTTTAATAAATTACAATATTATTATAAACACATTGAAAAGTAATTATTTATCTCTCTATAATTTTATATTCCATGTTCCTAATCAGTCATACATATTATGAAATTTGTCTTTATTTTTATCTATATAAATCTAATAAATATTCATCTATGTGTTCTTTATAATCACCAAAACTATTAATTGAACCATTACTTATTTTTTTGAACCCTATACTTTCATGAAGATTTATTGATGGTACATTTCTACTTGAAATATGAACAAATATATTTTCATCAGTTGCATCATGCAGCAGCGAAATCCCATGTTCAACAATGGATTTTCCCACGCCACTTCTTCTTTTAGATGGAATTACTTCGAGTCCTTCTATTAACCATTTATTATTACAAAAAGGTGTTTTCCAAAACCTTGTAACCCCTATAATTTCATTTTTTTCTTTAGCAATTATTGTGATTTTTTCTCCAGGAATTTTATCCAAAAACCATTCATTTCACCTCAAAAATAAAAGTTTACTATTTGGCTGTATTATTCTATTTCATTTACCACGCACTATACTAATTTTATGAGTAGTATCTGTAATACTTGAATACGTACTTTTTATCTGTAATGTGTACCAATAAAGTTTTCTCACTGACAAATTCGTAACCACAGTTTTCTAATACTTTTTGTGAAGGAATATTGTCAACACTAGCTGTCCCAATGATATAGGGGATTTTATAATTTGCTAAAGCCCATTCCGTAACAGCCTTGGCTGCTTCTGTTGCATACCCGTTTCCTCTTGCTTCAGGAATCAAATTGTAAAATATCTCAGGCTCATTCAAATCATCATGTTCCCCTGCTCCTACAACTCCAAGGATATTCCCAGTTACTTTATCAAAGCATCCAAAGCATATAACTCCGTTTAATATATCCATAGCTTTGTAATTTGAAATTTGCCATCTAAGAAAACCAGCTGAATTATCTTTTTGCATTTGCCATCCTGGAACCTCTGGGATATTGAGTAATTTTTCAAACTCAATTAAATCAGACTCCTCAAAAGTTCTGATGATTAATCTATCTGTTATTATTTGCATATCTATTCCTCCTATTATACCAATGACTTGTACATCAAATATCTTCACATAAATGTAGGCTAAAATTATAGAATATTTAATACAGCTACTACTTCCTCAAATACCTTATCCCAGTCATATTCAGTATTGTTTATTACAGCTTTATCTATAGGCAAGTTCTCTATGATAACCTCTTCAATTTTTTTTCTATCCTTAAAAAATTGAATTACTCCTTCATAACCTTTTAAACCTTCAGATTGTCCATATTCAGAACCTTCAACATATCTTATAACTAAATCTATCCAATCATCCCATTTGCTTTTATCTGTAGATACCCTCTCAGCAGCCACTCTCTTAATGGTTTCTTCTGTATTTGGTTGAGTCAAATATATAAGTTTAGGATTTAAAACTTTTACAGTGTCAATTAGTTCTAACATATATTCTTCAATATACTTACTATCCTTGCCATGCCATCCCATCAATTCATTTACATGGTTCTGTAAATATGCACATTCGAATATAGCTACAGAATCATTATTACTCATGCTCTCTGCAAACTGTTTCCATCTTTGAAAATGAAGTTCTTTGAAGATTTCCAATGTAGCTTTCCCATCATATACTTCCTTTGTTTCAAGGTATTTAATCAGTTCGCTCCCTTTCATAGGTAACCCTAACTTAGTGTATGCAATTACTACATAATCCCCTTCAAACTTAGTATTTTCCTTTAACTTATCCTCTATTTCTGGATTATCTTTAACCACCTCTTTATATTCATCAATAGTTAAGCATGCATTCCACCCCAAATCTGCTGGATGTGCATCTCCTTCACTGTATAACTTAACCTTTATCCCTTTACTCTCAAGATATTCTTTAATTTTATTTGATATTGTAGATTTTCCCGATCCTGGAATCCCCTCAACTAAAATTAGTCTATTTTTCATAAAAACTACTCACCTCATGTTTTTTATTTTAAGCAATATTATCATTTACTATTAATCTCTTTCTTCGCCTTAATCAATGCCTTAAACTCCTCATCTAATTTCATATACTTTTCATCCCCAGGACTCCAAAGATTAAATTCTCCAAGGATTGAAGCTATTCTATTTTCAATTATCATAAGTTGTTCTTCCATTGATTTATCTTCTTTCTTTTCCCCATTTTGTTTAATATTCATATATTCTTTAAATGAATACTCTATTCTTTTAATTTTATTTTCCTGGAAAATCAGAACCTTATCACATAATCTCTCAAGAAGATATCTGTCGTGGGATACTAAAATTATGGTTCCTTCATATTCTTCTAGTGTTCTCTCCAACATCTCTCTACTGTGAAGATCAAGGTGATTAGTAGGCTCATCTAGTATTAAAAGGTTATTCTCCATCATAATCATATGCGCAATCTTAAGTCTTGTTCTCTCCCCTAAACTCAGAGTCCCAATCTTCTTATAAATCATACTTTTTGAGAATCCCATGTTAATTAATAAAGTCTGTAACATTCCTCTTTTTTTATTATTTTCAAAGTGAAAAACCTCCAACACAGTCTTCTCCCCATCCAAACCCAGTACATCCTGACTTAGATAGGCAACTTTAGTAGCTGGGCTCAAATATATATCCCCCTCATCCATGGTACATTCCTTTAGTATGGCTTTGATTAGAGTAGTTTTACCACATCCATTCCTACCAAGCAACCCTATTTTCTCACCTTTTTTAACATAGAATGAACTATCCTCAAATAACTTTTTATCCCCAAAATTCTTTGATATCCCTTTTCCTTCAAGTATCCTATTACCACTCTTATCATTACTGACAAAATTGAATTGAATATTTTGTTCTTCCTTAGGCTTTTCAACCCCATCAACTTCAATTTTTTCAAGTCTTTTGATCCTTGACTTCACTTGCTTATCCTTCTTCTTCACTCTAACTCTGTAGCCTTCCTTGAGCCCTTCTTTCTCTGTTGATTCCCTATGCCCCTTTTCAGACCATGTTTTCAATTGTTTTATATCACTTTCTATCTTAGCCTTATATTTTTCTTGTGTTTCATACTGATGTAATTGACTCTCATATCTTCTTCTCTTCTCATCACGATAAAAAGTGTAGTTTCCCCTATAGCACTGAGCTTCCCCATCCTCAATCTCAATAATTCTATTAACAGCCTTATCCATGAAATACCGATCATGAGATATCACTATTATTGTTCCTCTATATTTCTCAACCTCGCTAATAAGCCACTGGATTCCTTCATAATCCATATGATTTGTTGGTTCATCCAAAATGAGGAGTGATGGTTTCTCAGCCCAAATTTTTGCAATAGCAAGCTTAGTCTTTTCCCCTCCACTAAGGTTACTAAGTCTTGAATGATCCCAATCATCTATCTTATCAATCCCCAATTCCTTTGATGTCTGAAAGAACTCCCTTATCTCTTCCTTATCACCCTGAATCATATCTTGAAATTCCCCTTGTGAGTAGTAGGTAGATTGATGTAGATACCCAATTTTTATATTCTTATGATGCCATAGTATAGTTCCTCCATCAGCCTCTAATGCACCAGTGATAATATTTGCTAGAGTTGTCTTACCTGCTCCATTATTACCAACAATCCCTATTCTATCGCCTCTTTCAACATGGAAGCTTACGTCTTTTAAAATAATTCTTTCCCCAAATTCTTTCTTGATGTTTGTACATTTAAATACTGTCATACTATCCCCTCCTACCTACTTAGGGTCGGCTTAAAAATTATTTCCACTTTTGTTTCAAAAATGTGAATGGTTCTTGCACTTTTTGAAACAACTTTAGTGGAATTTATTTTTTAACGATCCCTTAATTAAATATTAACTCCTTTTTACTCACTATGGTTTAACCACAAAATTCTCTCTTTCTTTTTATGAGAGTTTTAAATTCCTCATCCAATTTTTCATACTCCTCAACCCCTGGACTTAAGAGACTTAGCTCCCCAAGAACAGCTGCAATTCTATTCTCTAATATCATAAGTTGTTCCTCTTTTGATTTCTCCTTACTCTTTTTCACATTTCCTTCTTTCATATCCATATATTCCTTGAAAGAATATTCACATCTCTTAATACGACTCTCCTCAAAAATCAAAATCTTGTCACACAATCTATCTAGAAGATACCTATCATGAGATACTAGAAGTATAGTTCCCTCATATTCCTCTAAGGTTTTCTCAAGCATCTCCCTACTGTGAAGATCAAGATGATTTGTCGGTTCATCAAGTATAAGAACATTATTCTCCATCATAATCATATAGGCTACTTTTACCCTTGTTCTCTCTCCAAGACTAAGAGTACTTACCTTCTTATGAATCATACACTTTGAAAATCCCATATTTGTTAATAATGTCTGAAGCATCCCTCTTCTCTCATAATTCTCTATTCCAAAGGTTTCAAGAACAGTTTTATCCCCATCTAAATTCATAACATCCTGACTTAGATAAGCTACTTTTGTTGAAGGACTAAGGTATAAATCTCCCTCATCAACATACAACTCCTTCAGTATTGCCTTTATTAAGGTGGTCTTACCACATCCATTTTTCCCAAACAGTCCAATCTTTTCTCCTTTTCTAATATAGAAAGAACTTTTTTCAAATAAGACCTTATCTCCAAATCCTTTACTTATCTCCTTAGCCTCAAATATCCTGTTGCTACTTTTCGCCTCACTTACGAAGTTAAATGTTATCTTCTGTTCCTCTTTAGGTTTCTTAATCCCTTCTAAGTCTATCTTTTCAAGCCTTTTAAGTTTAGATTTAACCTGATTATCTTTCTTTTTGGCTTTAGCTCTGAAGTACTCTTTTCCCCCCAGCTTATTCTCTGAAACTATCCTCTTCTTTGTGGATTCCCTATGCCCCTTATCTGACCATTGCTTTAATTGCTTTATATCGCTTTGAATCTTCTCTTTATATTTCTCCTGTGTTTCATACTGGTGTAATTGACTCTCATATCTTTTTCTTTTCTCATCACGATAAAAACTATAATTACCCTTATATGAATAAGCTATCCCATCTTCAATTTCAATAATCCTCTGAGCTGTCTTATCCATAAAATAACGGTCATGTGATATTAAAATTATTGTTCCATTGTATTTCTCAAGTTCCCCAATAATCCACTGTATACCCTCATAATCCATATGATTTGTGGGTTCATCCAAAATAAGTAGCCCTGGTTTTTCTGCCCATATCCTTGCAATTGCAAGCTTTGTCTTCTCCCCCCCACTAAGGTTTTTAAGCCTTGATTCATTCCACTGCTCTATCTTCTCAATTCCTAATTCCTTTGAAGTATGGAAGAATTCCTGTATTTCCCCCTTCTCCCCTTGAATCATATCCTCAAATTCATCTTGAGAGTAATATGATGATTGATGTAGGTATCCTATCTTAACATTATCTTCATGCCATAATAATGCTCCCCCATCATGCTCCAATGCTCCGGTGATTATATTTGCCATGGTTGTTTTACCTGCTCCATTGTTCCCAACTATAGCAACTCTCTCACCTTTTTCAATGTGAAAACTCATATCCTTTAAAATAACTCTATCTCCAAACTCTTTCTTTATATTCAAACATCTTAATAATAATCCCATAGTATCTCCTCCTGTCATGTTTAAACTTCTATAGATACTTCAGTTCAGTAATTAATTTATACTTGCACAAAACACGTTGAACATTCGTGATTTTGATACAAGTATAAATCAAACTTCACGGTGGTATCTATATAGGCGGCACACTATTATAGCTAAAATATTTTTTACGAGGAGAAATTCTCTAGTTCAAGGAATGTGAAATTCTAGGAGCGGAGTGTACGCATTATGTACTCAAGCACCGCAGAATTTTACACTGACGCCGAAATAGAGGATTTTTAACGTAAAAAAGGCTGTAAGTTGAACTAGCTCAACTTACAGCCTACGATATTCTTACACAGGAAAAACTATATATTCCCCTTAATAAAATGACAAACTCTTGATGAGTCTCATTCTATCACATATGAAATATAAATAATCCTTCAGAACTTTAATGTAGTCTATATATTTAAACGATGAGTATTTATTAAACACTCTCAGAATAAGTTAAACAATGTTCTTAGCTATAATGTGTACTAACATATGCGTACTCAATTAGACATAACCATAGTTATTCCAGTTATCCCTCTTGGCAATACATATCTCTTACACAATATTCAATTAGAATCTTATCTAGCTAAAAACGTAATAATCATCTTATTCTCCTTTTCGTCTCTTTTATTATTATAGTAAACATATTAGCAACTTATCTAAAATATGTCAACTGTTATATTTTAAAAATATAACTTGTATTTGCAATTTACTACTGGATATTACAGTCTATTCTAAATTTTATTTCACATTTTGTATTTTACTGTAATTCATTATTATTATATAATATACTCTAATAATATGTTCATATAATCAATTATTTATTATTGAAATTTTTTTCAATTTACATAGTGTACTTTTACAACTTTAATGAAAGGATGTGATTTTTTTGTCATCACCACAATCTAATAAAAAACCAATAAAAATATTATTAATATGTTTTATTCTTTTATTTATTTTTGGTCTTGGTTACTATATATCTATGAAAATATACTCAACACCTGAAAAAGAACCTAAACATAATAATATTTCATATGATAAATCATCCACTAAATCTTTAAAAGATGAATATTCAAAAGTTACATCAAACACTGATAATTCTAATATTGAAAAATCTGAATTAATATCTTGGGATTTTACTTCCGTTTCATCCTCCCTAGACAGCTTGACCACTCGTAATTATGGCTCAGATAACTTATCGGATGGTGATATCACCACAACTTGGAGTGAAGGTGAAAGCGGCGATGGTATCGGTTCTTGGATTCAATTGTTCAGTAATACTGAATTCATTATTTCAAAGCTCCAATTAAAAAACGGTTATAAAAAATCCAAAGAGCTCTTCTTTAAAAATAATAGAGCAAAGAAAATTAAGGTTGAATTTTCAGAAGGTGAGAGCAGCATATGGGAATTAAGTGATGGATTTTCTTTTGATAACACCCTTACATTAGATAGTCCTATAACAACTACTTCTTTAAAGCTAACTATTCTTGAAGTTTATGAAGGATCTACATACAAGGATACTTGTATAAGTGAACTACTTGTATATGGTTTCCCTGCGGAAATTCCAACTATGAACAACTCTACTACAAATACTGACATAGTAAATATAAAAGATATTGATAATACGATTATAGTTGACCTTAAATACGCTACAGAAGATAACTTTACAAAACAAAAGGTATATACTTCTGATGAATGTTTTCTTAGAAGAAAAACGGCAGAAAAACTTTCATCTGCTAATAGAGAATTAAGAACCCTTGGGTACACAATAAAAATATGGGATGGATACCGACCACTTGAGGTTCAAAAATTATTCTGGAAACTCGTTCCTGATAGTAGATATGTTGCACACCCTGATAAGGGTAGCCGCCACAATAGAGGAGCCTCGGTGGATATTACACTTGTTAACAATTCTACTGATGAAGAATTGAAAATGCCCTCCTCCTTTGATGAATTTTCAGAAAAAGCTTGGCGTAATAGCTCTTCTATGAGTAAAAAAGAAAAATTAAATCTAGAACTACTCACAGATGTAATGATTAAACATGGTTTTTCAACAATTAATACAGAATGGTGGCATTTTGATGATATTGATTGGAGAGATTATAAATTAAAATAGCATTGATTAAATTCATAAACTCCATAATTTGATTTTCAATAACATGATAAAAATCATAAATATGAGTTAAAAATAATAAATTAACAGTAATGCTATTATTACCGCGAATTAGATTTAAGCAATTAAATTATTTTTTAAACTCTGTTTAAGAATACTGTTGATTTAAAATCATAATAGTGCATGATTAAGGCACTATTATGATTTTTTTATTGTTATAATTTAATGCTTTATTTATGTCCAAAACTAAATAAAACCTTTACATCAAGTCGTATACCATGCTCATCCTTATATTCCATAATGGCATTAAAGGCTTCGTCTTTAAATTTGTTAAGAGCATCTGGGCCCTTTCTTTCTACATGTTCAAATAGCCCACGAGCAGCATTTGTCCATTGCTCCTGCCACCACTCTTCTTCATCCTTATAATAAAAAGTTTTCTCTTCAACAAATATCTCAATATTTTTAAATCCTGCATTCTTTAAAATTTTTTCAATTCCATCAACTGATCCAAAATCAGGTCTACCATGAATATTGCTTAAGTTTTTGTGATTTCCTTGTGGAAAACATTTGGCATAAACTTTATCTAACACGCCTTTCTTCTCCCTCTTTTTCCATGTACTTAATCCAATCTTACCTCCATCTTTTAATACTCTATACATCTCATCCACAGCACCTAAAGAATTGGAGAAAAAAGCTGTTGATAATCCACATAAGACATTATCAAAACTATTGTCAAGAAAATCTAACTTTTCAGCATCCATTTGTATAAGATTAGCATTACACAAATCCTGTTCACAAATAAGTGACTGTGTTTCTTTCACCATTTCTTGTGAAAAGTCAATTCCTATCACTTGCCCCTTTTCTCCAACACTATGAATAGCTGGGAATAATGAAGCTCCTTTACCACATGCTACATCCAGTAAAGTTGCTCCTTCATTGACTTTTGCGTACTCAACCAATTTTTCCCCAAAATAAGAAAAGTACTTTGGTCCGATGGTACCATAAGTCGCTGCCATTCTGTTGCAGACACCTTCTAACCTCTTATTCCTATTAACCGTTTCTAAACTCATAAAAACACTCCCCTCAAAATAAAAAAGCATACCATTTTAATATGCTAAAATGGTACGCTTTTTCTTTATAAACAAAACAAAGATATACCACGTAGGTATATCTTTTGTAGACATTTAATGTCTATATATATATTATATCATATTTTCCCATAATTTTCAATAATATTATTTAAATGTAAATTAGATAAATCTTATTATTGTATAATAAATATATATGTTTCATTAACAGAGCCATTTTTATAACGAGCAACCTAAACGGCTACTCTTTAATTATTTAACTATAATTTTATCCCCTTTTGGATTTTAAGAAATAACAATCAAATGGAACAATAGTATTAGTTTCTAATTCTCTAAACCCTCTATTCTTTAGAGCAGATACTCTTTGTATTGCTTCCGGAATGGCCTTTGTTATGATATTTTCAACTTCAAAATCACAATAAAAATTAGCTTCTATAGTATCTAATAATTCTGTAATTACTTCAACTTTTTCATATTTTGAAGCAAGGTCAAGTCTTAAAACACCTACCTCGCCAAACTCCCCAATATAATCCTGTTTAGCAAACATTTCAATCGTCCCAATTGCTTTATTTCTTATTTTATCTACTATACTAAAACGAACATAACCATTATTTTTATATTCGCAAATCCAAAATTTAATACATTCTTTCATTTCATCTAAAGTTTCATAAATAAAATCACTTGTACAATTATCACTGTTAAAAAATTTAGCAGCAATTGGATTTGAATAACATTCTAATAAATCTTCTGAATCCTTCTCCTCAACCAGTCTTAAAATAAATCCCTTGGATTCATAAATTGGACATCTTTCATATGGATTTTCTTTTTTTCTTAGCATTTTTTCTCCCCCTCTATAATTAAACTATATCCTTATTATAAAAGGTCATACCCGACATCTATATGTCGGGATTAAAAATAAACCTATCTATCTTCATTTTTATAACCAAATAAAAGTTGAATTGCTTCATACTTATCCCTCATCATATCTTTTGCTGAATCTGTATAATTATCGTTATTCAGCAGAAATATATCGCTCCACCATATCTCTAACTTTTCTCGATTTGTCCTTAACAAAAGCTTCTACAAGATGCTTTAACTCTTCACTATCACCAAAATACCTAACAGCATTTGCTCTATCTTCAGCACTCTGTTTCTTTATTATTGGTACAATATCCTTTTCTTTTTGAAGCTCAACTAATATCTCCCCACACTCACATTGGAGAATGTATTCAACATAATACTCTATTGGAGGATTATATTTCTTCATAAATTTGAAAAAATCCTCCTGTTCTCCATCATACTCGTAAATAACAACTTCAAAACCATTAACACTTGCCTCCACAAGCATATTTATAGTTCTATCTCGAATATCCTTATCTATCATCCATATTGCATCTGTGATTCCACAATCATAATAGTTCTTTCCTGTGATTTCGTTCCAGTTTGTTATCTCTTCTATTATATTATCTTTAATATCCTCAAAAGGTACTTCCCCTTTTACATATGATATAGCCTTCTCAACAATATTATTTTTTCTCTCCTCATCATGGTACTCAAGAATATACTTATTTATTTTCTCATCATTAACACTCTCTTTTAATATGACTATTTCTATAATATTTGTGTAATAACTATAATACTCTGTATTCAGTTCTTCTATCATCTTAACTACATAATGAGCACCCTTTAATACTTTATACTTGTCCCCTTGTTTCTGCAGATATAGATAGTGTTCAATTTCATCATATTCTTCTTGCTCTACTCCATCCTTCATTATTATATTATTCAAGAAATCTTCAAAGTCTTTAACCGTTGTTGCAACTCCTTTGAACTCTATTTCCTTCTTTGAGAACTTGTTAAGTATACTATCATTAATTGAAATCACACTACCTTTGATCATATCACCAAGAATCTCATAATACTCCTCATATCCTTTCTCAAATCCGTAATCTGGATATCTTTTATACACATCAGAATAGAATTTCATTCTTTTTCTCTGTGGGAGATACTTCATTGCCCCTTTTATACCACTTCTAATCTTTTTATTCATACCAGCTCTGAAGACTCCCTCTTCTTTATCATCTTCATCTTTTGATATAAACATCTCAAGTTGATACTCATAGTCCTCTTCTAAATCTGAATCATCTTGTGCTCTTTCAATTCTCCATCCCCATATTCCTTCATTACTTATCTTACACTTTTTAAGATTCTCATAAAAATCTACATCTCCCATAATCTCATCTCTGAAATTTCTTCCAAACATGTCACTGTGATAATAAAAAAGTTGGTTTATAACCTTTATTGGCGCAAGTTCTCCGAATACTTCCAACATCCTAGATAGCCCTTTTGATATCTTTACTGGAACTTGATTTCCTAACATATATGCTGTCACCAATAAATTCTGAAGCCCATCTTTTCTGGATAATATAATATACTTCGGCTGTTCTTTAGTCACCATCTCTTCTTTATACAACATAAGCTTATTCTTTAATATCTCTATAGCTCTCTCTTTTTTAACTGCTTTTCCAGTAGGCTTCAAGACTTCTAATTCCTCTGGAGTAAGACCCTTTGGACCTTCTTTCATCAGTTTCATCATTATCTCTTTAGACGGTTTTAGTGGTTCGACCCCTTTGAAATAAGTCATTACCTCTTCCAATTCTTCTTCTGATAACTCTCCATATTTCTGTATACTTTTACTTAACATATTAAAATAGTTATCATCAATAAAATTAAATAGTGTTTCAGTGAGTTCATCAGAATAGTTTTTATTGAAATCCTGTTTTAGTATATACGCTGATATAGCAAACATATTCTTTTTCTTGTCTGGCAGTCCAAGTTCTTTAAATAATTCTCTATCCTTCTGTATAACACCATATATCTTATCTAGTTGTAGACCAGATGTCTTATCGTGCCAAATTAAAGTATTTAATGTTGTCTTAAGGGATTGTCTTATATCTCCCCCATATCTTTGAGTGAATTCTTCCAAAGAAATTAACTTCCATCCATCTACAACTGTGTTAATAAAATAATCCTCAAATGGTTTCTTCCCAAACAATCTGTGGAAAACATCAAAAGTTCTAAGTATAACTCCTTTTCCACTTATATCTTTACCATTGACCTTAACTGTCAACTTCAACCCATTCAACTCTTCTTCATCATCTAAATAATCATATACGAATGTTTGAATAATACTCTCAAATTCACTATGAGGTGTATCCATTGCTCCAATGTTATATTCTAATCTCCTAGAATATCTTAGTTCCTTTTCCTTACATAGCTCTATAATATCAACAGGAGTAATATCCTCTAATACACTATGACATTCATCTTCCATTATATATTTCCAGATTTCATCACCATTCTCGAATCCATCCTTGAAAAACTCCTCAAGCTCCTCTGTTGGGTCTGAATCATCTAAATCATCATATTCATCTTCCTCTTTTACCTCTGGGACAATACTAAATCCAAGCTCTTCTTCAATCTTGATTTTCAAATCACCAGCTTCATTCTCCAAAGTATCATTTATAAAGAATTGTTCAAGTGCCTCGTCATCCTCTTCTTCAAATCCTACATTCACCATAGACTTATAGAATTCTAAAACTGGATTTTCCACAACATAGTCACTATCATTGGTATATAATAAAAATGGCTGATCCTCAAATCTCTTCTTAAGAGCTTCCTTAAAGAACTCATACTCTTCTGGATTCTCCTTAAAATAAACTTCTAAGAATCTTGGTTTTTCCTCATCATCCCAATAATCTTCTTCATTATCAAAAAACTCACTTCTCATCTCAAAGTTATCACAATATACATAGGCTTTAATAAGAGCTCTTGTGATACCATATTTGCTATATAACGCTGGTAGATAGTCTAATACATATCTGGCATGTTCAGTATCCCAATAAGGAATTATGTATGACCCAATCAGATATGTATATTCTGGATACTTTCTAGCCACTGTATACAGTACATCTATCCCAAAAACAGTACAATCATCAACCCACATATCACTTGAATCATTATGTTTTCTTGAATAATCAACTATAGCCTTAGCCGCTTCTATTACATCTTCCTTAAGATCCTCATACTCACAAGCATAGTTAAAAAGTATAGCTTCTGAAATATAATGCTCATCCCCAAACTCTATAATATTTTCAAAGGGATAACTTCCCCCTTCTGTTAAACTCTTAAGTTCATTTATTACCTCTTTGTTAGGTGCTTCAATTGCTTGTAATCTTCTCTGTTGTCCACTGCTTATATCAATAAATTCTACATTATTATATGTGAACATATCCTCTCTGAAAGCTTCTTCTGAACTGATTATATCTTTAAATTTATGAAGTGCAGTTCTTATTGACTCCAAATCATAAATATTCACTTCAATCTTAATCTCTTTTCCAAACTGTTCCATGATTATGTCTCCTTCTAAAATTGATTAAGGGTCGGCTTAAAAACTACTTCCCCTTTGCTTCAAGAACGTAAACGATTCCTAAGGCGTATAAAAAGAAAACCCCAAGTGAGGTTTTCCACTCCTTTAATAATATATTATCGTAGGATGATTAAACCAAGTCAGGGTTTTAATTGATAGTTAACCAAATATTAAAATTATGTTCTTATAACAATTCTTCGATAGCCTCAGTAACATACTTAGGTTTCTCTAATTGAATCATATGATCACTGCCTTCAGCAACTATAAACTTAGAATCCTTTGATAGCAAAGTATACTGTTCCTGTAGTCCTCTCCATATGCTCTCATAAGCAACTGCTTCCTCTTCTGCCATACCTAGATTTACATAGAATTGAATACTTATTTTCATATCCCTAGCTATAACTCTCAAAGGAACATTAGGAAATTCTCCACATGATTTTATGTCTTTGCCATCCTCATACCACTTCTCCATCTCCATAGCTGTCACATTATAGAATTCTGGCTTAATATAAAACTCCTCAAGCATACTCTTTACATCATCAGGTAATCCTTTTTGTTCTTCTTCAATTTGGAATCTTTCTCTTAATTCCTCAATACTTTTCTTCGAAGATTCCCTCATCCCCTTAGTAGTTGCTTCAATAGATCCTTTCTCACACATCATTGGAGTTTTATCACAATAAAGCTTCTCAAAATCTGGTGATGTAGAGTCAAGTAATAATACACCTCTTATCTTATGAGGATACATCTTAACATACTGTTGAACACATAGTCCACCAAAAGAATGTCCAACAATAATGAACTTCTCATCTATCCTAATATCCTCTAGCATATTATCTAATTCAATTGCTATATTTCTAGTTGTCCTCTCCACATTTGAATGCTCACTATTACCATATCCTGCTCTATGATAAAGTAATATTCTAGCTCTATCTTTCAAAGCTTCCACCACAAAATGCCAATCATACATAGAGCAACAAAGTCCATTCTCTATGACAATTAACGGACCTTTATCTCCTATGATTTTATATTCTAATTTTGAACTTTTCACGCTTATCCTCCACCTTAATAAATTTGTTCTCTTTATTTTTAATAATTATTATAAGAAATAATCCAATCAAGAACTCTACTATAACTCTTTGTTCCATCTTTAACTCCATTTGACTTCAAATGTAAATCATTCACCCAATCATTTATCTTCTCTAATCCCACATCATACTTATTCCAATAATCTGTATAATTTTTCAAATCCCTCTTCACATCATCTGAAAGTTTCTCATTAAGCTTTTTTAAAAGCTCGGGATTTTCCTTTCGTAAAGCAGATGTTGTAAATCTTATAGCAAATATATTACTTGAGTATTGGAAATCTAGATCTGGATGTTTTGTACATAATACATATGCTATGAAATTCGCCTCATCCTCCTGAGCATATCCCCTTTGGTGTGCCATTTCATGTATAGTTACAAAAGGCATTACTGTGTAGGGCATCTTGGTATCCACAGCTGGTTGTCCAGTATAAGGCCAATAAATACCTCCTAATTGAATGTACCTAACAAAATCTGATATGAAATATTTAGGTGATCCATAATCACCATCTAATGTAGGATAGTTTTGAGATGCTAACTTATACCCTAGCTCTGCTCTCTTAAAAATGTCTTTATATCCACCTGATACTGTCATTACATTTTTCTCGTCTACCTCAACTTCTTTTCTCAGCCTATTAAGCTCATATACTGTATGTTCATGCAACTTTACTAATTCACTTTGAGTGTATTCTCTTTTTTCAATTCCAATAGCTTCTCCAAATGATATTCTATTATAATTCAGTCCCCACAAAACTATGAATAAAAAATAAAGTACAGAAAAAACAGCACCTGCATTTAATATAAATCTTAATAGCAACTTAAACCTATACTTGCGTTTTTTCATCATATTTATTACAGTATAAACAATATATCCTGTTGCTCCTAACACAATAACCAATATAAATACTTCATATAATGAAAAAGGAATTATATTTGTTATTTTGCTTAATATTTCTATGGTAGCTTTATTAATTTTTATTGAGTATATTTCTTCTGTTAATTGTGGATCTAATGCCGATATATATTTTAATATCAATGCAATTGGAAATAATCCTATTAAAAAAAATCTAAAATCTACTTTCTTCACGCCTATAGTTTTGTTTTCTAACTTTAAATTTTTCATGCTTCTCCCCCCATTCTGTCACAACTTATTCCTCCTGATAATTTTACCATTATTAATAATATTAAACAATATATGGAGTGGGGTCATACCCCCACCCAAAAACTGTATGGGGGTCTGACCCCACTCCGTACTTGACAAACACATTCTATGAGTATAAAATTACTTGATGCAAATAATACATATATAATAATGAAGTTAAGGAGATTTATATGACAAATACTTTTGAAACTCTAGGATTAAGTCCTAAATTAATAGACGGTTTAAAAAAATCATCAATCACAACTCCAACAGAAATCCAAAGCAAAGTTATCTCATTAGCTATTGAAAACAATGATATTATTGGAGAATCAATGACTGGAAGTGGTAAAACATTAGCTTATTTACTTCCAATATTCCAAAGAATAGATCCAACAAAAAAAGACTTACAATCAATCATCTTAGCTCCAACACATGAATTAGTTCAACAAATTAAAAATGAAATTGAACTACTTGCTAAGAATTCTGATATACCAGTAAAATCTGCTGCCATAATCGGTGAAGTAAATATTAAAAGACAAGTTGAAGCTTTGAAGAACAAACCTCATATTGTTGTTGGCTCAACTGGTAGAATCCTTGAATTGATTGGAATGAAGAAATTAAAACCTCATAATGTTAAAACTATCGTAATTGATGAGTGTGACAGAATGCTTGATGAAAATAATATTAATAATGTTAAAGCAGTGATAAAAACAACACTTAGAGATCGTCAACTTATGGCTTTCTCAGCATCTATAAATGAGGCAAGTGTTAAAGAAGCTAGAGAACTGATGAAATCTCCAAAAGAGATATTTGTTAAATCTTCACTAGAAGCTACTACAATAGAACATACATATATTCCTACTGAACACAGAAAGAAATTTATAACACTTAGAAAAGCAATATATGCTTCAAAGATGAAAAAATCAATAGTGTTCATTAATAAAAATGAACTAATTCAGGATATTACAACTCAATTGAAACACCATAACTTTAAAGTTGTTTCCCTATTTGGAAATGCATCAAAAGAAGATAGAAAAACAGCATTAAATAGTCTTAGAACTGGGAAAGCCAATATTCTTGTATCATCAGATTTAGCAGCTAGGGGACTTGATGTAAAGGGACTAACTCATGTTTTCAATCTTGATATTCCTGAAGATATCAAAGAGTATGTTCATAGAGCTGGAAGAACAGGTCGTGCAGGAAAATCTGGTATGGTTATTTCAATCTCAACAGAAGGAGAAATAGCTCGATTAAACAAAATCTCTAAAAAATTCAATATTAAGATAGATAAAAAATCACTTTCTGAAGGAAAAATTGTTGATAAAACACCTAAAAAGACTTCTGGTAGTTTCAAAAAAGGTGCTGATTCCAAGAAACCTAATCATGTTAAGAAAACGTCTGGTTCTGAAAAGACAGGGAAAAACAAAAATACTTCTAATTCTAAAAGACCACATAACTTTAAGAAAACAAAAGATCTTAATAATAAATAATTAACATATCTCTATAATTATATAATTCTTTAGTATCTTAATATATATGTGTAGAACATATACTCATTTTATGCTATAATAAAAAAGCTTTTCCAAAAATAAAATCCTTGGTATTTGCCAAGGATTTTATTTTTTTACTCATAGAAAATTATAAATTTAAAAGCTTTAGATAGTTTTTTGCTTAAATAAATTTTCTAGTGTAGGTGACTTCTATAGAGTAAAAAATGAAGGGGTTGTAGGGGAAGTATTCCCCTGTCGGTTTAAGGAGGGGGCTCAGCAACGTTAGTTGCGTCGAGGGGAACCACAGGGTTCCATAGCGAAGCACGTGAAACGTGCCTTCTTTAGTTATCTGTATATAATATTTATTATTTATAAACACGCCTTTAAAACTTATCCACATTTTTAAAGTTCGCATACTCTTAATTGTGCATAACTTATGCTTTTATTAGAGTAATTGTGGATATTTTCAGAATTTTTTTTTAATTTAGTTGATTATACAAAATTTTAGATAGTTTTTAACTCAATTCTCTTTTAATTTGTATTACTTTTAACATTATATTTCTCCAAATTTTTAACATCCTTTTTACGGCCAACTAAATAAATTCCTTCATGTCTTTGTCCTTATTTATTCAAATAATAGCTTAATAAAATCTTTTTGTTCCGCATCAATATTCTTTCCATCTAGTGCCATATGGAATAAAACCTCATCACTTGCCCATAATCCTCCAATATCCAATAACATATGATTGGCACATTTTTTTAGCATCTCAAATTGTATATCTAAATCATTTGTGCTATACAACTGATTTATTATATTAAATAGTTCAGGATCATTATCTTTAATATAGTTAAGATGGACTTTGGGCTTTCCTATTTCTAAATTTTTTATTCTTGCATAACATTCTAAATACCAATTAAAAGAAGAGAATATAAAATACTTAGAATATAATTCGTTTTCATGTAATCTGTATTGTAATTTATCTATGATATGTTTAGAAATAAATCTAAACATATTGTTTTCAAAATCAGATAAATCTTCTGGTACTTTCCAAGTTGTTTTTATACTCTCTAAAATATTTTTAGTTATACCATCTCTATCAAAGATTATTGTACAATTTAGATGTACTAATAGAAATGGATTAGATGGAGCCTCTGATGAAAAATCATCAACGGATAAAATCATACAATCTACTGGTATTCCTGCAATATGAAAATGTAGCCCCGTAAAGTTATTCGAAATTGGCTTATTAAAGATAACAGTTAAATCGTAATCTCCCCCAATACTCATGTCCTTATATGTTCTACCACCGTATTCCACAATTCCAACAATATCTTTTTTCTTCTTTAAGTGTTCGATAAAACTTTCAATGTCATCAAATGAGTTTGTATCCTTTAACATGTGCTTACCCCCTAACAAATTAAAAAATCGTTACTTTGTAAAGTAATTGCCAATCGATTATTAAATTTGAATATTATTCCATTATATAGTAATTATATTTATTTGCCAATAAACAAACTTGTACACTTTCTTAATTTCTGCATATTTATATACTAAGCACTTATTTAAATTTTTATTGAAGTAGGAATCTATAATCATCTTAATATTAAATAACTTTAAGATAAGGAGTTGTATTTATGAAAATTGCAATTTTTAGAGGTCATAATACAATATACAATACTGGTGCTGTAGGCATAAGAAAAGAGGATGACTTAATAAATGAAGTAGCTTTTAAAGTAATCGATAAACTTAAAAATTTTGGACAAGATGTCATCGACTGTACTCCTACTGAAGCTGAATTTAAATATATTAAATCTACTACTGATAGTTTAAGTTTAAGATGTAAAAAAGCTAATACTGCTAATGTTGATATGGTAGTATCAATTCATTTTAATGCTTATAATGGCCAAGCACATGGAACAGAAGTACTTTATGTAAGTGAAAAAGGTAAAGATTTAGCACAGCCTATTCAGAATGAAATAGTTAAATTAGGTTACACAAATAGAGGGGTTAAGAAAAGAACTAATCTTTATGTATTGAATTATACTATAGCACCTGCTATTTTAATTGAATGCTGCTTTTGTGATTCAAATATAGATATGAATCTATATGATTCTGATAAAATTGCCACTGCAATAGTACAAGGATTACTTCATGTAGAAGGAAAATTCATATTAACAGAACCAACAGCTACTAAATCACAAATTGATGAATGGGCTGATGAAAGGTTTTTAGATGGTTCTTATAAAGAATTGCTAGATATTTATTGGACAGAATGTACAGCAAAAGAAATCAATCCTGTTATCCCATTTGCTCAAATGTGTTATGAAACAGGTTTTCTTTATAAAATTTCTAGTACAGCTGGAATAGACGCTTCATATCACAACCCTTGTGGTTTAAAAACATCCCAAGGTGGAAGTGATACTTCATCATCAGCTCATAAAAAATTTAAGAATTGGTCAGAAGGTATAACTGCTCACTTAGATCATTTATCACTATATTTAGGATTAGAAGGATACCCTAAAGCTTATTCCCCTGATCCTAGACATTTCAGTTGGTTGAAGGGGAAAGTCAAAGTTGTGGAGGACTTAGGAAGCACATGGACTAATTCCTCAACCTATTCTGATACGCTTTTAAAGTTCATAAAAGAAATTGAGGACACAATCGTTGAAGAAAATAATTGCTCCGAAGAATTAAAAGAATTAAAAGTTAAATATTCTAAACTAGAAAATCAAATTAAAACATTACTAGAAGAACAGGATAATCTAAAAAAACAAAATCAAACCTTAAAAGATGAAAAAGAAAATTTAATTACTTTAGGAAACAAATATAAAGCACTTTTAATAGAAATAGCTCGTTATGTCAAAGAAAAAACAGATGTTCTTAATAAATAATAAATCTAAAAACTATCCACGCCTAGGCTCAAATCGAAATTATTTTTATAATAAAAAGACTCAATTCATATCAATCTCTTGAATTGGGCCTTTTTTATATAATTATATGTTATTAATTAAAATTTTCTTCAGACATGAATAATTTATCCTAATATTTTCTAAGATTCTGTAGTACAATTACACTTCCATTTATCTGAGCTATCTTTTAAAACAGATATCAATTCTGCTAAATCCTGAATACTTAATCCAACTTCATTATAAAAACTTAATTGTTCATTTAGCACTTTATTTATGGAATGTATTGTGCTATCATTCTTTTGAGTAGTTACCAAAATATCACTCATTATATTAGCAATAGTCTCTGAAATTCTAGATTGATCGCTTGATGAACTAGATATCCTTCTAATTTCATCTGTTATTATCTCTGTTCGTTCTAATATTGTTTTAAATTCTTCGGCTATATCCTTGGATTTCTTAACACTTATATCCATAATATGTTGATCTTTTCTAATTATTCTATCTGCGTAATTTGCCTTGTCTTGAATTTCATTAATTAATAAACTTATTTTAGATATAGATTCATTACTTTTTACTGCTAATTTCTTAATTTCCTCTGTAACTACAGTAAAACCTTTCCCACGTTCTCCTGCTCTTGCTGCTTCAATTGCAGCATTTAATGAAAGTAAATTTGTCTGTTCGGAAATACCTTTTATAATGGAACCTATTTCTCCAATATGTTCTGATGAAACTTTTAGTGCTATTATAGCTTCAAAGACTTCGTCCATAGATTCTTTTGATTTATTATTTGCTTCTAAAACATCGCTTATTTCTCTTTTTCCAATACTTACTGAATTCAAAATTTCCTTACTACTTTCAAAAGCATTTTGTGATTTTTGCGAAATCACTTGTGTATTACTAGCCATTTCTTGAATACTTGCTGTGACTTCTTCTATATTTCCAGCATTAGCACTCGAAAAATGTGTTAACTCATTTAAATCATTAGTAATTTCATGTATTCCATCAAAAGCCCGTGTTCCAGATATTGCTAGTTCATCTACTGCTACTGATAAATTCGAAAAATAATCCTTGTTTTTTAATATTAAATTATTCATTTTATCTAGGAATACGTTTATTAAAATTGCTATTTCCCCTATTTCATCCTTATTATCTATATTAATTTTTCCCGTTAGCTTTCCTTTAAGAGTGTCTTTTAACACATTATTAATTTCATTTATTGAATTAACTATACATTTTACTAAATCTACTAATATAATTATATTAATCAAAGTTGATAATATCATGAATACTCCTATGATATTATTAAACCTTACTCTCTCTATTATTTGTGTTGCAATAAAAAAAACTTGTGAAACCAATAATAAAACAGTCATTGTTAATACTATTAGAATCTTATTTTTAATTTTTATTTTCTTTAAATAACTCATTACCATATCACCACTATATCTTTAGTATTTAGTTCATTATACCTACTGACTTTTCATTATTAAATATCTAATAAAACAAATTGGATATACAATATTTATTCGGCACTTTCTATAAATATACCAAGATAGAAAGTGCCGAATAATTCATTTAGTTAATAAATCTACTTCTCTGCCTTTTTTGATTTACTAGTATCCTCATTTTTCACTTCTTCTTGCTCTACTATTTCTACTCCACAACTACACCCTCCTGAGTTTCCAAATAGTTTTCTTAAAATTGACTTTTTCTCTTCTTTTGCCATTTATATTTCCTCCTTTAATTCATATTTATATAACAAATAGATTAAACATATATCCTGAAATTGTAGCTACTAGGAAAACTGATACCACAAAAGCAACAACCATTTTTTTCTTAAATATTGTGTTTAGTAATGTTACTTCTGGTATACTTGCTCCTGCACCTCCAATAATTAGAGCCATTATTGCACCAATACTCATACCTGATGCATTAAGCGCTTTTGCTATTGGAATCATAGTTTCAGTCCTAACATACATAGGAACACCAATTACTGCTGAAACAGGTACTGCAAATAAATTTTCTGGTCCTGCAACCTTTGAAATAAAGCTCTCAGGTACAAACCCATAAATGAATGCTCCAATTCCTGCTCCCACAAATAAGAATGGTAACACTTTTAAAAATAATGAAAATGTATCTTTTAATGCTAATTTAAACACCTTAGCATGCCTTTCTCCCTTTGTTCCAGAAATAACATCATATGTTATTTCTTCATCTGATGCTCCTTTAATAGCAACATTTTTTATCTGATCTTCCATACCCATTTTTTCTAGTATTATTCCAGCTAATACTGCAAATATGAAAGTAAAAATTGCATAAATTACTGTAGTTTTAACTCCAAAGAACTTTATAAAAAGTATAATAATCATTGGATTTAATATTGGTGATGATATTAAAAATGAGATTGTCCCGCCAAAAGGTGCTCCACTTTTAAATAGTCCAACTAAAATTGGTATTGTTGAACATGAACAAAATGGTGTTATTGCTCCTAATGCTGCTCCAAAAATATTTTGAAACCCTTTTTTAGGCTTTGTTAAAACCTTCTTTATTGTTTCTTTTGAAATATATCTCTGAAGCAGTGCTACCAGAAAACTAATTCCAATAAATAATGCAATAAGCTCTCCCATAATAAGCTTAAAGAAATCTAAAGCAACTGTTAAATTATTTACTTCAAACATAATCATATCCCTCTCTTTTCATTTGATTTATTGTGACTATAGGTTTATTATAATTTATATACAAAAAAAGAAAAGTACGCACTTTTAAGTTACTAGTTACTTTTTAGATACTATAAATCAAAAAAACAGTGAAAAGGAGTTCATATTATGGATATTAACAAAGGTTTAATTGAGACTTTGACTAGCTCAGAATGTGGAATAGAATTTACTTTATCCCAAATGGGTGGAAAGTGGAAACCCCTTATATTATGGTTTTTAGCAAAGAAAGGAACAAAAAGATATGGTGAAATCAAACGTTTCATACCGACTGTCACGAATAAGATGTTAAGTCAACAATTGAAAGAGTTAGCATGTGATGAACTTATCCACCGTAAAGATTATCAAGTAATCCCTCCCAAAGTAGAATATAGTATTACAGAAAAAGGCGAAACCTTAGTTCCAATGTTAGATTTTATGTGTTCCTGGGGATATGAAAATAATAAATAACAAATAAAGGATGTGCTTACACACATCCTTTTACTTCTTTCTGCTTCTTCTTAGTCAATGAATTAAAAACTAAATCATAAGAAATATCAATTAATTTTTTTATAAAGCCTTCATCTAATTGTCCATCTAAATATACCGTATTCCAATTATCTTTATTCATGTGATAACCAGGTTTGATTTCTTCGAACATTGAACGAAATTCATGTATTTCTTCCTTTGAATATTTCAAATTAATACTTGACCTTTCTGGCTCATGTATATTTATAAGTCCAAACATTTTATCTCCAACCTTAAAAACTGGAACCGCAATCTTAAAGGGAGTATCCTCACTAGCTCCTGGTTTACTTAAAAAATATTCTCTAACCTTTTCTATGTCCATATGTATCACTCCTTGGCTCTATATAATTTCTGAATTTACAAATCTTTAATAATAATTATAGCATACTCCTAAATTAATACACTTATTTTAAAAAAATGAGTCATATCCACTAAGTGGATATGACCTTTATATTCTTTGCTTTAACAGTAATCCCTATAATCACATTTTGTCCAATATGCAACTTTATCATAGTTAACAAAAATCTTTTTACCTTTTTTACTTTTAAGAATTATAGTTTTCCTATTGCATTTGCATACTATTCCAACAAGATATCCACATAAGCACATGCAATCTTTTCCACATTCAACACAAAGCTTTACGAATGGCTTTCTACAACATTTGTCATCTCTTTTGCAGCAATCTTTTTCATCATAATCATAATCATCGTAACAATTTTTGCCCATTAAATCTTTATCTTCAAACATTTAGTTATCCTCCCTAAATTAGGTTTATCTTTTGAATAATTTTTTTATCTTTCTCTTTATATTATGATATTTACCTTTGATTTGTTACATTAAATGACATAAAAAATACTGTCACTTATCTAAGCGACAGTACTACATTATCTTTACTGTTTATTTTTCTCTATAAATCTTAGTACAGTATCATACATTTCAACTGTGTATAGATTCCTTTGAAAAAAAATTTCTTGGTTATATTTTATTATTTAGTTTTGAAATTTATTTCTATATCCTTCTGGTACACATCTCCATCAGCTGCTTTTATTAATCCTTTTGGTACAAATAATGTATACTTAGTATTTGAATCTAAAGGTCTGCTTGGTATAATTAAGAAATTATCTTTAGCAGTTATTCCAGGTTGAGTTTTTTTTATTTTAATTCTAACACCATTTTCATCTTTTAAAATAATTTTACCTACCTCATAACATCTAACAGTATCTTTTGCAAACACTAAGTCCATATAATTATACTTCATTTTATAATCTTGTTGATTTTGGTTTGGAACTGTTTGGCTTAACAAAAAGTTTGATTTTACTGTGATATTTGCCTTTATCACATTATCACATCCGTCTATTTCTCCTTCACAAACATACTCGCCAACTTTCTTAATATCTAATTGATTAGTCGTCCAATTTATTTTTTCCATACCTGTAGTTCCATCACTATATTTAACCTTAAGCTTTTTAGGCAGACTATACTCATCTCCAACATATAAACTTACGTTTATATCTTTAACTGAAACTACTTTAGGAAACACTATTAATTTTAAGGTAACTTTTTCATTATATCCCCTAACATTACCCACATAAGTAAAAGTTCCCATCTCATTTGTAAGGATTTCTTCATCCCATCGAACTGGAACATTTACTTTTTCTCCATTTTCTAATATTGCTTCAACCACTCTAGGAGCTTCATACTCATTATTATAATAAGTGAAATCCCATAATTGAATTACATTTTTTATCCTATAAGAAATTTTAAATTTAAATTCATAATCTTCTTTCAAGCCATTTTCAGTTCTCTTTACAACTAATGTATACTCCTCTAAAGGTGAATATCCTCCTTCTGGTGGATATATTAAGATTTTCTTTTCTTCTTTAATCTCTAAGGAAACATTTATTATTTTATCTTTAGAATCTTTTACAATAATATTTTCTAGTACACCCTCTGGAACAGCTTTATTAAAAACTATTGTCCATATTTTATCACTTTTAACTACAGCTTTTTCATGATTTTCTTCTGCTAGTGTATTAACAATCATAATGTTCATAATAAACATTGTCAGTAATAAAATCCTTATAATCTTCTTCATCTTATCCCCTTCATCTAAATTATTTTATTACATTTTTACCATAATACTCCTAATAAAATTATACTCTTAATATGTATATTAATTCAATGATTTATAAAAAAAACTGTAGTAAATTTGTTTTCACAAAATATACTACAGTCTTCTTCTTTATTATTTCAATAATAACTTATCAAGTTCATTTTCAAATACAGGTTTAGAAAAAATATAACCCTGAATTTTATCACAATTTTGTTCCTTTAAAATCTCTAATTGTTCTATATTTTCCACGCCCTCAGCAACTACATTAAAATTTAACTTTTTTGCAACTGAAATTATCCCTCCAACTATTAACTTTTCTTTTTGATTTGTATGTATTTCATCTATAAAAGATTTATCAATTTTGAGAATATCAATAGGTAGCTTAATAATATAGTTAAAAGATGAATATCCTGTTCCAAAATCATCTAAAGCAATTTTAATACCAAGCGCTCTTAATTCTTCAATTTTCTTTATATTTGGAGCTAATGATTCCATTAGAATACTTTCTGTAATTTCCAAGGTTAGAAGCTTTGGATCTAAATCAATTTCATTTAAGATATTCTTTACTGAACCTATAAAATTAGGAGATTTTAACTGAACACTAGAAACATTAACTGATATTGAAAAATCCTTAATTCCTTTAACCTGAATATTCTTTATTTTTTTACATGCTTCCCTTAAAATTAGTTCCCCTATAGGTATAATAAGTCCCGTTTCCTCAGCTAAAGGTATAAATTCATTTGGTGGAATTAACCCCTTTTCAGGATGCCTCCACCTTACTAGTGCCTCTGCTCCTGTAAAACTATCACTTTTTAAATCCTTCTGTAACTGATAGGCAATAATAAATTCTTTATTTTTAATAGCTTCATACATGCTCTTTTCTAGTAATACTCTCTGAATAATTTCCTCATTCATACTTTTATTAAAAACTATACATCTATTCTTACCTAGTTCTTTTGCTTTGTTCATAGCTATTTCTGCGAACATAAAAATTTCTTCAAAACTCTTACCATGGTCTGGAAATACTGTTATTCCACTGCTTGCACTAATAAAAAACTCATGATTCATAACTTTAATTTTCTTACTAAGAACTTGTAAAATTTTATTAGCTAAGCTTTTAACATCATTAATATTTTCAATATCGTATAGTAAAACTATAAATTCATCACCACTGTATCTACTAAAAATACTATTAGTTGGGAGACAAGATTTAATTCTTTCACTAATAACCTTTAGAAAAAAGTCGCCTTGAACATGCCCTATCAAATCATTAACATATTTGAAATCATCTATGTCTATAACTAGTACTGCATGTTTTTCACCCTTTTCAAACCCTTCATTTTCAAGCTCATCTACTTTTTTAGAAATATATGCTTTATTATGTACCCCCGTTACCTCATCATAATATGCTACATAATTAATTCTTTCCTCATTCTTTTTTCTCTCTGTAATATTTGTATGAAATCCCGTAATTTTATAGGGTACTCCCTTTTCATCAAATAATGCCTTCCCTCTATCATATATCCATACATATTCACCAGAATTATTTTTAATCCTATATTCACATATATATTGCTCTGTTTCCCCTGTTAGATGTTCACTCATTTTATTCTTCAAATTCTTAAAATCTTCAACATGAATATGTGAAGTCCACACTTCAGATTGTTTATATTCATCCACATTATAAATTCCAAGAAAGCTCATTGATCTCGCCGAAATAAATATTCTATCTTTTTTTAAGTCATATTCCCATAATCCATCGTTTGCTCCATCAATAGCTAGTCTGTACCTTTCATCTGCCTCTGCTAGTTCAATCTGTGTTGTTTCATAATAACATATAACCATGCCTATCCCTATCAATAAAAACAATATACAATGAATCAAATACCATATTAACACAGAATTCAAAAACATATTTGTAAATAAATCAATAATATATATTGCTCCAAGAAAAAAACTACTCACTCCAGATATATACTTTCCAATTTGTGCATTCTTAAAAAAAATAAAAACTATAAAGCTTATAGCTATCATAAAAAATGCAAATACAATGGATGAAAAACCTCCATCTGAGTCTAAAAGAAAAATGTCAAAACTTAATATGCATATAAAAGGAATTGTAATACCTATTATATATTTTGAATACTTTAAAATTTTATTTTTCAAAAAAACATAAAGTCCATAAACTAATAATAACTTACCTAGCAATAATAATATATTACCTATTATATTTCCACCTGTAAATTCATCTTGCATTTCTAATAAAAAATCTAATGTGTATACAAAACATGCCATTGAAAAATAAAAAAAACTTTTCATTTTATTTTTTTTATAAAGATAGAAAAAGAGAACTGCTAATAAAAGACTGCTTATTTCTAAAAAAATTAATCCTATCATTTGTTCATTCATATAATACTCCTTAATATTCATATAATACTCCTTAATATTAATAAAGTATTCTTAGAATACTAGTTTATTTTCTAAATATCATATATTATTCATTCTACATAATATGATATATTCCTCTATTTATTTCCATTTAATAAGGAATAAGAACCCTTTTCACATCACGTGAAAAGAGTCCTTTACTCTCTTTCGAGTTAAATCCTCACAATTTTTAAAAATGTTCTATTATTCTAAATATCAATTTTTATACATTATTATCTAAGAGCATTTTATCAAATTCATTTTCAAATAAAGGTTTAGAAAAAATATATCCTTGTATTTTATCACAATCTTGTTCCTTTAAAATCTCCAATTGTTCTATTTTTTCTACACCCTCAGCAACCACCTTAAAATCAAGTTCTTTTGCAACAGAAATTATACCTCCAACTATTGCCTTCTGCTTTAGGTTAGTTTCTATTTCATCTACAAAAGATTTATCAATTTTAAGTATATCAATAGGTAGCTTTCTAAGATAATTAAAAGATGAATATCCCGTTCCAAAATCATCCAGTGCGATTTTTATGCCTAGCTCTCTTAATTGTTCAATTTTTTCTATACTCGATGTAAAGGATTCCATTAAAATACTTTCAGTTATTTCCAATGTAAGAAGTTTGGGCTCAAACTCTATTTCCTTAATAATATTCTCTATTAAATCAACAAAATTAGGGGCTTTTAGCTGACCAATAGAAATATTAACCGATACTGATAAATCCTTATATCCTTTGTCCTGAAGTTCCTTAATTTTTTGACATGCCTCCTTTAAAATAATTTTCCCTATTGGTACTATTAATCCAGTCTCTTCAGCTAGAGGTATGAATTTATTAGGGGGAATTAATCCCTTTTCAGGATGCATCCACCTCACTAGTGCTTCTGCCCCAGTATAACTATCACTTTTCAAATCCTTTTGCAACTGATAAGCTACAATAAATTCCTTATTTTCAATGGCTTCATATAAGTTTTTTTCCAATAGAACTCTCTCTCCAATTTCCTCCTTCATACTTTTATCAAAAAATACACACTTGTTCTTCCCCAATCTTTTTGCCTTGTTCATAGCTATTTCAGCAAATGTAAAGATATCTCGAAAACTTTCACCATGTTCTGGAAATATAGTTATACCAACACTTTCACTAATAAAAAATTGATGATTGATAATATCAAATTTTGTTCCTAGAGCTTTTAAAACCTTATCTACTATTTTTCTTACGTCCTCAATACTTTCAATATCATATAATAAAATAATAAATTCATCACCACTATATCTACTTAAAATACTATTAGGAGGAATACAAGATTTTATTCTTTTGGCAACCTCCTTTAAAAAACAATCTCCTAGCACATGACCTATCAACTCATTAACATATTTAAAATCATCTATATCCATAACTAATAGAGCATGTTTTCTTCCTTTTTCAAATCCTTCACTTTGAAGTTCCTCCACTTTATTTGAAATAAATGCTTTATTGTGTACTCCTGTTACCTCATCATAATATGCTAAATAGTTAATCCTTTCCTCATTCTTTTTTATATCTGTTATATCAGTATGAAACCCGGTAACCCTATATGGTACTCCCTTTTCATTCAATAATGCCTTACCTCTTGAATATATCCATACATATTCGCCATCTTTGTTCTTAATTCTATATTCACATATATATTGTTCTGTTTCACCTTTTAAATGGCGATTCATTTTTTGCTTCACATTCCAAAAATCTTCAGGGTGAATATATGAGTTCCATACTTCACGTCGCTTATGTTTATCCATATTAAGAACTCCAATAAAGCTCATAGACTTTGATGAAATATAAGTTATATCTTTTTTAAGGTTATATTCCCATATGCCATCATTAGCCCCCTCTACAGCTAGTCTATACCATTCCTCACTTTCTCTTAATTTCTCATTGACTTTTTTCAATTCTGTCACGTCATGCCCTAAAATCGTTAATGCTTTTCTCTCTCCATTATCAGAAAAAATTGGTACTTTGATAACATCATAAATCTTATAACTTCCATCCTCTTGAAGAACTCTTTCTTCTGTACATATTGGTTCTCTTAACTCCCATGCACGATCATCTGATTCTTTGCATTTTAATAAACACTCTTTATACATAGGATTCATTTCAACTATTTCTATATCTGTTTTTCCTTTATAATCTACTTTATCAAAGTTAAAAACCTTAATAGAAACTTTATTAACATCAACATATCTTCCAAATCCATCTTTGAATCCTATAAGATTAGGACTTGAATTTATCAGAATACGAAATCTCTCTTCAATCTCTCTTAAAGAACGTACTTCCTTATTTTCCTTCAAAAATTTTGTATGAAAAATTATAGTACTAGATAAAGAAATTACAATAATCACTACTCCTACTATTAAGTATGCTATAGGTACATTCATTAAAATGTTTTTCACTCTGCTGCCTCCTATTAACGTCAAGCTCTATCTATATTTTTCGACATATTTTTGCCAAATTCCTCCTTATATTTGCACCTTACATTATTTAAAAGAAAAAAACCTTTTCATAAATTTATGAAAAAGTTTTTTTACTCATATATATCAGAAAATTCAATATTAATTCTTTCTACCTTATCTTGATTAATATTATTATTTTTTTCTACTTTAGTTTCTTCATTTAAAAGCTTAACTGGAAGTTCAATTATAAATTCGGTTCCTTTTCCATATTCACTTTTAACTTCAATAGTACCTTCATGCATTTCTACCAGGGATTTTACTAGCGATAAACCTATACCACTTCCTTCATGATTCCTTGTGGTAGACTTATCTACTTGTGCAAATCTATTAAATATTACATTTAATTTCTCCTTTGGAATACCTATCCCAGTATCCTTCATAGAAATAATAATACTCTCTCCTTTATCATATGTATTTACAGTTATACTACCACCTGACTTTGTGAATTTTATTGAATTTGATAATAGATTCAAAATAATTCTCTCAATTTTATCTGGGTCGCAAGCCATGACTTTTTCTTCAATATCAGTATCAAATATAATTTCAATGTTTTTATTTTCTATGTATTGTGCTACTGATAATGTTATTTCTTCAACGATACTTACAATATTACAATTTTGCAAATCTATATCGAAATAGTTTGCATCAATTTTAGTAATATCAATTAAGTTATTTATTAATCTTAGCAATCTATATCCATTTTGATTTAAGATTTTAATATACTGATTTATCTTTTCTTCATCATTTGCTAATTTAACCTTTAATAATTGAACAGTACAAAAAATTAAATTTAAGGGTGTTTTGAATTCATGGGATAAGTTAGCGAAGAATTCATTTCTTAATCTTTCATATTCCTTTGCTTCTTTTAAATTTCTTTCTTCTTCCTCCACTCTCCGTTGCAATTCTTCGGCTCTTTTACGCTCTGATATATCTCGAATAATTGAAAGTATCCCCAATTTTCCATCATATTCATAAAATGTATCACAAACTTCAATATTTATAACTTGGCCATCATTCCTGATTATTTTTTCCTCAATAATTCTTGGTTGTTGTCCTTTTTTCATAGAAACTAAATGCTTTTTAATTCTTTTATTATACTCTTCATGAATAATATCCAATACTTTTTCACCAATAAATTCTTCTGGATTGTCAATTCCAATTAACTCTCCTAATGCAGAATTCATATAAAGTATTTCTCCATTTACATGAATACAAATCCCATCAGGCAAGGCTTCAACAAGCTGTCTATTTCTTTCCTCAACTTTGGCCAGTCGTATCTGACTTATTTCATAATAACATATTACCATTCCAATACCTATTAACAAAAATACTATAGAATGAATTAAATACCATATTAAATTATCACACCAAAATAGATCTGCAAAAAAATCTATAATGTATATTCCTCCTAGAAAAAAACCACTTAAACCTGTAATATATTTTCCTATTATGCAATTCTTGAAATAACAAAAAACTCCACAGCTTATAATTACCATGAGAAATCCAAAGACAAGATATAAAAATCTATCATATAAATTCAAACATGAAATCATATATCCAATTATTAAAATAATACTAATTAATATCCCTGATATATATTTTTGGGATTTAGTAATTTTATTTTTAATAAAATTGTAAGCTCCAGTAAATAACAATATTATTGCAAACAATGTTAATATATAATTCATTACCTCGCCAAAGATATAATTTAAAATTCCCTCTATAACTACTATAGATAGAAATTTTAATGTGAAAACAAAACTTGACATAGAAAAATAAAAAAAACACTTAATTTTACTATTTTTGTAAAGATAAAAGAAAACCACAGCTAATAAACAACTGCTGAATGTTTGAAAAGCTAGTCCTACCATTTCTTGATACATTTGTAATACCTCTCAACATGAAATAAATATTCTTTAAATATTTTATTTTTCTTTTAAATGATATAATACTTTTTTCTGCATAATATACTAAAATCCTCTATTTTTTTTGAAAATAATAGGACTTTTGCTCTTTTTTGAGCTAAAGTCCTAATGATTTCACTAATACAGATTTACAATTTTAATAAAAACTTATTTATTTCTTCACTAACTTTTCTTCTTTCACTATAAACCCACGCCTCATCAAAAGTAACTTCAAATCTTTTTCCAAATGAATAATATATATTAATCTTTTGATAATAAAGCTCAAACTCCTCTAATGATTCATATTTATATGTAGGTTTCGATATTTCATCTCTTTTTCCAATAAACAATTCATCTACATAATACAAAAAAGCATTCATAAGTTCTTCTACTTTTACATCAAAAGGAATCATAATAAGTTTCCACTGTACAATCTCAGGTAGTCTATATTTTCTTATATTATGAAGAATGATTAAGTACTCTCCTATATCCATTTTTTCATATAATATTGATTGTGGTACCTTTTCACTCCAAACAGCTAACTTCTCGCTTAAAGATGCAGTTTTTATATTCAATATATCTTCGCTTGGCCCTAAAACAGCATATTCTATCTCTTTATCTTCTTTATTAATACAATCACTTATAAAATCTATGTTATCACCAGAGACTCCTACAAATCCAGTATCATATATTCCCTTTCTTCCTGCTCTACCAGCTATTTGCTTAACTTCTTGAGAAGTTAAAAGTCTAAATTCCTTACCATCAAACTTCTTAATATCCATAAAAACAATTCTTTTAATTGGGAGATTAACACCCATACCAATTGCATCAGTTGTGATAAGTATTCTAGACTCTTGATTTAAAAATTGTGCATATTGCTTTTTTCTAACCTCTGGAGGCAAATCACCATAAATTATACTGGACTTGATTCCTGAGTTAGAGTAATAAGCCCCCAGCTCAAGTACTCTTCTCTTTGAAAATACAACAAGCGCATCTCCTTCTTTAACCTCTTTATACCTAAATGCTTTCTCATCAATCTCAAGAGGAATATCCCTCTTATATTCCTTAGGAATATATTCATCTCCTATACTCTTAATAATATCTATCAATAAGGTCTTTGTATTTAATGCTCCACAAATATGAATTTCTTTGCACTTTAGCCCTAATAATGCTCTAGTCCACGCAGCCCCTCTTCTATCATTATTTATCATTTGAATTTCATCTATAACAGCTACATCATATTCTTCATTTACATCTAACTTTTCTATAGTGCATGAAATATGCTTTGCGTCTTGCTGAATTATCTCTTCCTCACCAGTTAGTAAATTACACGGTACCCCTTCATTATTTAATCTTTCATAATTCTCTAATGCAAGTATTCTAAGAGGAGCAAGATATACCCCTTTATTAGACTGTTTTAATTTCTGAATAGCATTATAGGTTTTACCAGTGTTGGTCTCTCCTAAATGAAGATAAATAGTTCTTTTTATTTTTCTTGCATCTTTATATTCATCCTTTGGGCTCTTTGGAAAGATCACATCTAACTTTTCATTTATAATCTTTGGAATAAATTTTGTTATAAGAACATTCATTACTCCTGAACTTATATAGTTTTCATAATAGTCCTCTATTATTTCATGTAATTTGAAGTTTGTTTCATTGTCTTCATTATAATCATCAAGTAATCTCTTTGAAACATAATTTAATAAATCCTCATATTCTTTATATATTTCCTCTATTTCTCTTACCCTTTTAGCATATCTCTTTTTAAGAAATCCTTTTTTCATTTCTTCTAAGCTTTTAAGCTTTTTACGTAAAGATGCTTCATGTGTCCACAGTGAATGAGTTTTAGTATGCGTAATAATTTGCTCTACTTGATTTAATTGACCTTTTATTTTATTAAGTTCTCTTACTGCTGCTGATAATTTCATGTCTATCCTCCTAAAATTCACTCTTCATGAGTAATTAGTTTAAAAATCTTATTCTTGTTTTCAATCATTTTATTTATTTTGAACTAACTTTCTTCAAAGGTTTAAATACTTCATTACACAGCTGTACTTGAACCTGATCTCCATTAAAAACCTCAATGGATAGATAAACACCTAAATCTTTAGCAACTTGTAGTAACTCTTCATCATATAAATATTCTTCTTCTATAATAAAGGAGAAAATATATCCTTCTGTACTTCTATCAATTTTTACATCTACGGGAATATCATCATCTAATAAAAATTCTATTTCTGAAAGATATTTTGCTAACTTTTCTGCTTCTTCTTTTTCTACTCTTTCAGTATAATAGACTCTATCTCCATGAATGATAACACTGTTATCTGGTATTAATGCAACATATATACTGAAAAATATCAATACTCCTGTAACAATGATACTTATCAATACAGGTACTAAATATGAAGCTTTCTTTCCACCACTTTCTATGTGTTCTTTGAATAATTTTTCTTGATCATTTTTCAAATAAGCACCTATACCTAGGTTAATACCAAAAATAATACTTTTACCCATAGTACTTGGTATATATATCAAAGCTACACTAATCAGAATAAATCCCAGCAATGAAACCGCCAAAGAAATATTTCTATTTCTCTTATATCCAACTCTTCCATAGTTTAAAGAATATAAAATTGCAGCTGGTAAAAAAGAAAAAAATACACTTATTACTAAAAATATTTTTGGATTCCATAGCTTTTTATTATTCGATATAGTTTGATGTAAATTTACTTCATTTAAGTTTTTTTCATCCATTAACTCCCCTCCTCTGTTACTCATTTAAAATTAATTTCAATCATTTCTTTAAGGTATGTCTATTATTATCATTTCCTGCTATTTATATTTTATTTACTAACAATAGCAAATGACAATAAATACAAAAACATCAGCTACCTGTTTAATGCAGATCTCTGATGTTTTATCAAGAAAAATAAAATACCTTAGTGAATCTTTATATAAAGATTCACTAAGGTATTTCATGAATAATTTAAGTTTTATATTACATTTTTTTATTCTAAATTTATTTTCTTCAAAGGCTTAAAATTCTCATCACACAAATGCACCTCAACCTCTTCTCCATTAAATACTTCATTAGGTAAATATTCGCATAACACACTAGCAATGTTTAATATATCTGCATCATCTATATATTCTTTAAGTATACCAAAAGAAAAAATATATATACCTTCATTTTTGTCTATCTTAACACATCTATCATCCTCATCTCTAAAAAACTCAACTTCTCTAAGGAATTCCCCTAACTTTTCTGCTTCTTCTACTGCTACACTTTCAGTATAATAAACCTCATCACCATCAAAAACAACTTTATTGTCTTGTATTGAATCATAAGGTGTAGGTAATAAAAAAATAATTACCCATACAATAATACTTAAAAGTATAGGCACAACAAAAGATGCTTTGTTTCCACCATTCTTTATATGTTCTTTAAATATTTTTTCTTGATTATTTTTTAAATATATCCCAACTACTATATTAATACCTGTACCAAGCAATTTTGCTATTAAGTTTATCATTGTAATTGGTATAATAATAGGTATGAATATTAACGCCACAATGAATAGAATAAATCCAAGTAATGACAATACCAAAGATATATTTTTCTTTTTTCTATTTCCTACTCTTCCATAGTTTAAAGAATATAAAATCCCGGCTGGTAAAAATGATAAGAATACGCTCATTACTAAAAAATTTTTAGGATCCCATAATGCTTTTTTATTTGGGATAGTTTCATTTAAAATTACTTCATTTAAGTTTGTTTCTTCCATTATATTTTCTCCTCAGTTAATTTATTCAAACTTTTTTGAGCTCAAGTTCAAGATTACTCACCCTTATTCTTATCTACATACACCTCAAAACATCTAAATATCTTAAGTATAAGCTCACATGCTATTTTCCATATAATTGCGGCAATTAAGAAATATAATATTCCTCTTATAATTCCTTCCACCATATAAGTTTCCTTTTGAACAACTGTTCCAGTTTTGACCATCTGAGTACTTGATTTATCCCATACTTTTTTAACTATGTTATTAGTAAAGCAAAACATTTGCCCATAAAGTATTGCTTGTCTTAGAATTGGAAATAATCCTATATAGAATAATATAGAAATTGCATTTTTAGCAGACATCTTACCTAACTTCATATATTTATCAACAAATTTTTTAACATGTTCTTTTTTCAAAACCAATGCCCCTTTCGCTTTATCAATATATTTTAATAATTTCCAATATATATTTTAACATTAATCCCATAATTATTCATCATGTATTTTATTCTTCTCCTTCCTCCCATTATTTTTTCATTTTTTTTAAATAAAAAAGGCGCTTCGCGCTTCGCTAGGGAACCCTATGGTTCCCCTCGACGCAACTATCGTTGCTGAGCCCCCTCCTTAAACCGGCAGGGGAAATACTTCCCCTACAACCCCTTCATTTTTTTACTCTATAAAAAATCACTTTCATTGAAATAGTTGTTAAAATCAATAACTTATCCGCAGATTCATGAATTTATAATTTCCTATAGAGTAAAAAAATAGCTCAGTCTTTTTAACTGGGCTATTTTAAACTTTTGAAGAATTATTATTTTGTTTGGGCTTTGTCCTTTGTTTTATAATTAATAGTCCCCTTGTGCCTGCATTGCTTCAGCTACTTTTAAGAAACCAGCTATGTTAGCACCAGCAACTAAGTTGTAGCCAAAACCGTAGTTTTCAGCTGCGTTCATTGCATTGTTATGAATATTAGTCATTATTTCTTTAAGTTTTGCATCAACCTCCTCTCTTGTCCATAAAAGTCTCATGCTATTTTGTGACATTTCTAGAGCTGAAACAGCAACCCCACCAGCATTTGCAGCTTTAGCAGGACCAACTAATACTCCTTTTTCAACTAAATATTCTAAAGCTTCATTAGTTGTAGGCATGTTAGCACCCTCAACAATGAACTTAATTCTATTTTCAACGATTGCTTTAGCGTGATCTAGGTGAATATCATTTTGAGTTGCACATGGCATAATGATATCAACTTTTCTTCCCCATGGCTTTTCACCTTGAAAAAACTCGCAACCAAATTTATCAGCATAATCTTGTACCTTATCTCTACCAGATGCTCTCATTTCTAATAAGAAGTTAATCTTCTCTTCAGTAACAACTCCATCCTCATCGTAGATATATCCATCTGGACCTGATAAAGTAACAACCTTACCACCTAAATCAGCAACCTTAATACATGCTCCCCACGCAACATTACCGAATCCTGAAACTGCAACTGTTTTACCGTTAAAGTCCATTCCTTCGTGCTTTAACATTTCATTTGCGAAGTAAGTTACACCGAAGCCAGTAGCTTCTGGTCTAATTAAGCTTCCACCGTAAGGAAGTCCTTTACCAGTTAGTACTCCATTTTCGAATGCTCCTCTGATTCTTCTGTATTGTCCATATAAGTATCCGATTTCTCTTCCACCAACTCCAATATCACCAGCAGGTACGTCCACATTTGGTCCGATGTGTCTGTATAGCTCAGTCATGAAGCTTTGACAGAATCTCATGATTTCAGCATCAGATTTTCCTCTTGGATCGAAATCTGATCCCCCTTTTCCTCCCCCAATTGGAAGTCCAGTTAATGAATTTTTGAAAATTTGCTCGAACCCTAAAAATTTAATTATTCCTAGATAAACTGATGGATGGAATCTAAGTCCTCCTTTATAAGGGCCTATAGCTCCGTTAAATTGAACTCTGAATCCACGGTTAACATGAAGTTTACCATTATCATCTGTCCAAGGCACCTTGAACATGATTTGTCTTTCAGGCTCTGTTAATCTTCCTAAGATATTTGCATCAACATACTCTGGATGCTTTACTAATACCGGCTCTAAAGAGTTTAAAACCTCCTCAACAGCTTGTAAAAACTCAGGCTCGCTAGCATTTCTTGCTTTAACATTTTCAAATACATTATTGATATAATTCATAACCATATCTCCCTTTTATTCATTATTTAAAAATATTTTATTATTTAAAGCATATTTAATTTAAAACATATTTAATAATATCCCTGCAGCTACAGCAGATCCTATTACTCCAGCCACATTTGGTCCCATAGCATGCATCAATAAAAAGTTAGTTGGATTTTCTTCTCGTCCAACTTTTTGAACAACTCTAGCAGCCATTGGTACCGCAGATACTCCTGCTGCTCCAATCATTGGATTGATCTTACCTTTACTTAACTTATACATAACCTTTCCAAATAGAACTCCTGATGCTGTTCCTATTGAAAATGCTGCTAAACCTAATACTACAATTTTTAGTGTCTGTGGATTCAGCAACGTTGCAGCATCTGCTTTCGCTCCTACTGTTATACCTAAAATAATAGTTATAATATACATAAATGAATTCTGTGCTGTTTCTACAAGCTTTGGAACAACTCCAGATTCTTTTATTAAGTTACCAAACATCAACATTCCTATTAATGGTGCTGCAGATGGTAATAATTTAATAGTAAATATTGTTACAACAATTGGGAAAATTACCTTTTCCTTTTTAGATACAGGTCTTAATTGTTCCATTTTTACCTGTCTTTCTTCTTTAGTAGTTAATAAACGTATTATTGGCGGTTGTATTATTGGTACTAATGCCATATACGAATATGCAGCTAGTGCAATAGGTCCTAATAAATGGTCTGCTAATTGCCCTGTAAGATAAATAGCTGTAGGTCCATCAGCACCTCCAATAATTCCTATGGAAGCAGCTTCTTTAATATCAAACCCTAGTAAAATAGCTCCTATAAGTGCAAAGAAAATTCCAAATTGTGCAGCTGCCCCTAAAAGAATACTCTTAGGATTTGCAATAAGTGGACCGAAATCAGTACTTGCACCAACGCATAAGAATATTAGCGGAGGATATATTCCTAATTTAGTTCCCATATATAAATAATGTATTAATCCTTTATCACCCATTAAATCAGTTCCAGGTAGATTTACTAATAACATACCAAAGGCTATTGGTATTAAAAGATACGGCTCGTACCCTTTTTTAATTCCCAAATAAAGAAATGTACATGCGATAGCAATCATAAGCAGTTCTTGCCAAGTAGTCATTGTGAATCCTGTACTGTTCCAGAAATTATATAACATTTCTTGCATCAGGTCTCATTCCTTTCTTTTGTAATGATTAAACTATATAGAATGACTTAATTTTGTTATCATATTCATTTCTAACAGCCAATGTTTCAAGGATGTTTGAGATGTAATATGGTTACAAAATTTCATTCTATTTATACAACAATTATTGTGTTTTTAATTTATATTGCTTACCCTATTGTTACTAATGAATCTCCTAATGCTACTGTAGCACCTTTTGAAGTGTTTATAGCTGTAACCTCACCATCTACTGGAGCAACTATTTCATTCTCCATCTTCATGGCTTCTAAAACTACTACCACTTGTCCAGCTTTTACACTTTGTCCTTCACTAACTTTAACATCAACTATTGTCCCTGGCATTGGTGCAGTAACAGCTTCTCCTCCAGTAGGAGCACTCTTTTTAGGTGTTTCTTTTTTTTCAACTACCTTAGGTGCTGCTACCTTCTTTGGTTCTGTCTTTGTAACAGCAACTTCTGATCCTTCCATTTCTTCTACTTCTAGCTCATAAACTTCTCCATTAAAACTAATTCTATATTTTTTCATTTGTTTTCCTCCTTATATACAAAATGAAGTTTTGTAACTCTCTCTAATATCAAACATCATTAAATCACAGCTGTTTCATATTATATAGCTAACAAAATCTAGTTCATTCTGTATTGCTAACTTTTTTAATGCTCTTTATTCTTAAATTAGAAGCATGCTTTCCATTACTAGCTGCTATAGCTGCTGTAAATAATATAGCTAAAACATTTTTGTCTTCTAAATCAACAACAGTTTCAGTAACTCTTTCAGTTGTTTGATTTACACTTTCATCCTTCTTATTTTCATTCTGCTTTTCTTTCTTTTTAATATCTCTATCATAAAAGACTATTTTAAATAACTCTAATATAAGCGAAATGGCAAATAGACTAGCAAATACCACACTCATACTAAGTACTGTAAGTTGTAATACGTCACTAATTTGTACAGTTCCTTCAAACATTCTTCCACCACCTTCCAAGGTTAAACTTCTTATTTTATTCTGCTTTAGAGCTTCAAGTTAAACTATTCCTTTATACATGTCCAAAAATCCTTAAACCATGGATATTTTGAGACAATTATTAAAGTAAGTTTAACTATATGAATCCTAAATAGATAATTCAATATGATATATTTCTGGTTCTTTATCTTCTAAGAATTTTTTAGCTATTTGTGGGAATAATGCATATGATAATATATCTTCTTCGGATTCATATAATCCTTCGATTTCTTTCTTGTAACTATCAAATCCATCTTCTATCAAATCTGCTGGTCTAACAGTAATAACTTCTTCATTACCTATAATTTTCTTCTTGATATCTTCATTTATAGGAGCAGGAGATTTTCCGTACAATCCTTTTACATAATCCTTTATTTCTTTAGGTACTATCCTATATCTTTCTCCAGTTAAAACATTAAACACAGATTGTGTTCCAACCATTTGGCTTAAAGGTGTTACTAGTGGTGGGAATCCTAAATCCTCTCTTACTTTTGGTACTTCTGCTAAAACTTCCTCATATTTATCACCAGCATTTTGAGCTGTTAATTGAGATAATAAGTTTGAAAGCATTCCCCCTGGAACCTGATAACTCAATGTTTTAGGTTCAGTATTCATAACCTTTGGATTTAAAGTACCATCTAAAGTATATTTTTCTTTTATAGGTTTAAAATATGAAGCTACTTCATTTAGTAAATCTAAATTTAATTTTGGATCTCTATCTGTATTTTGATAAGTAATCGCTAGAGATTCAGTAGGTGGTTGTGATGTTCCTGTTGCAAAAGGAGATATTGCTGTATCAATAATATCTACTCCAGCTTCAATTGCTTTCATATAAGTCATTGATGCTATTCCACTAGTACAATGATTGTGTAATTCTATAGGTAAAGCTGTTATCTTTTTGATTTTCTTTATTAACTCATATGCACGGTATGGTGTTAGAATCCCTGCCATATCCTTAATACAAATAGAATCTGCACCTAAATTCTCCATTTCCGTTATCTTATCTAAATAATAAGATGTAGTATGAATCTTACTTGTTGTATAAGAAATTGCACACTGACAATGAGCTCCTGCTTTTTTAATAGTTTTTATTGAAGTTTCTAGATTTCTAGTATCATTTAATGCATCGAAAACACGGATAATATCTATTCCGTTTTCTACTGCCTTTTGAATAAACTTCTCAACAACATCATCTGGATAATGTTTATATCCTAATAAATTTTGTCCTCTTAGAAGCATCTGAAGCTTAGTATTTTTCGCTTTAGCTCTGATCTTTCTTAATCTTTCCCATGGATCTTCATTTAAGTATCGAAGACAAGCATCAAATGTAGCTCCTCCCCATACTTCCATAGCATAATATCCGACTTGATCCATCGTCTCAATGATAGGTAATATTTCATCAGTTGTTAATCTAGTTGCGATTAAAGATTGATGTCCATCTCTTAATGCAGTCTCAGTTATTTTTAATCTCTCCATTTAGTTCACCTCTTTTGTTAATTTCAAGATCTATATCAATATTCTATAATTGAACAGCTTTTTCGATTCTATTTAATCCTTCTTTAATATTTTCAAGTGAAGTAGCATAAGAGAGTCTTATATAGTTATCGCTTCCAAATGCAGCTCCAGGGATAGCAGCTACTTTTACAGTATTTAACAAATATTCAGCAAGCTCCATGGAATTTAAAATTTTAACTCCGTTAAATTCTTTACCAAATAGTTCTGAAATATTTATCATTACATAAAATGCCCCCTTCGGCTTTCTACAAGATAGATTATTGATTGAATTTATCTTCTCAACCATATAATTTCTTCTTTCAGCAAAAGCTTTAACCATCTCATTTATTGACTCTTGACTTCCTGTTAATCCCTCAATACTTGCGTATTGTGCAATAGTATTAGGATTTGATGTAGCATGACTTTGGATATTTGTCATTATCTTAGCAATTTTCTTGTGAGCTGCTACATAACCTATTCTCCATCCAGTCATAGCATAGCCTTTAGACATACCATTTATAACTATTGTTAAATCCTTTATTTTTTCTCCGAAAGAGGCAATACTAACATGCTTTCCATCATAAATTAATTTTTCATATATCTCATCTGCTATGATATAAATATTATTTTCCACTGCAATTTCAGCGATTTCTCTTAATTCTTCTTCAGTGTAAACCGTTCCCGTTGGGTTGTTTGGACTATTTAATAATATTGCTTTTGTTTTATCATTTATTGCTTCAAGTAAACTTTCTTTAGTATATTTGAAATCATTTTCTTCTAAAGTTTCAACAAATACTGGATTAGCATCAGCTAATTTCACTAGTTCTGGATAACTTACCCAATATGGTACAGCTACGATAACTTCATCTCCTGGGTTGCATATTGCTTGGAAAGTATTACATAAGGAGTGTTTTGCTCCATTTGATACTACAATATTTTCTGGAGTATAGTCTAAATCATTATCTTTTTTTAACTTCTCGCAAATTGCTTCTTTTAATTTTGGTAATCCTGCAGCCGCTGTATATCCAGTACGTCCACTTTCAATTGCCTCTATCGCTGCTTTTCTAATATTTTCCGGTGTCTTAAAATCTGGTTCTCCTACTCCAAAACTAATTACATTTTCTCCATCTGCTATCATTTTTTTTGCTTTAGCTGTAATAGCTAATGTCATTGATGGTGCAATTCCTTCGTTTTTAACAGACAAATTCTTATTCATACTTTTCTCTTCTCCTTATAAAATCAATAGTTAGATATAGACAAGACTATGAGATGTTGTTTTTCTCACAGTCTTATTTATTTTCATACGACTAATAACAACAGTCTCCCATTACTGGTGTTTCAATAAGCTTTTTAACCTCATCAATATTTTCTGATTTTCCTAAAGTCCACATCAATTTAGCAACAATTGCTTCTGTGTTCATGTCATTAGCATAAATTATTTTGTTTCTAGCAAGCTCTTTTCCCACTTCATATATTTCTAAATCCACACCTTCTTCCAAACATTGTGTTGTCACCACTACTGCAACACCTGAATCAATCAGCTCTTTTACTTTTGAAGTAATATCAAAATTCTCAAATGGTATCCCACCAATACCAAAACTTTCAATAATTACCCCTTTGTATTCTTTTTTTATAAAATCAAATATTTTAGGATCTATACCTGGAAATAACTTTAATACTAATACATTTGTACATAAAGAACTTTCAAATATTAATTCAGCGTCTGACTTTAACTGGTGATTTTTATGAATATCATTATCATAATAAATCTTTCCATATTTAATACGTGAAATATATGGATAATTTACACTTTTAAAAGCATCTAAGCTTTTAGTTTTTACTTTCATTGCACGAGTTCCATTAATTATCATTCCGTCAAATGCTATAAATACTCCAGCTATATCTTCAAGTGCAAATCTTATAGCATCACTTAAGTTTTGCCTTGCATCCGTACCAAATTCTTCTATAGAATATTGCGCTCCAGTTATAACTACAGGTTTATTAATATTTTTAAGCATATAAGTTAACGCTGACGAAGTATATGCCATCGTATCAGTTCCATGGGTAATTACAAATCCATCATAGTCATTATAATTGTCATATACAGTTTGAGCCATATCGACCCAAAACTTTGGATTCATATTGGTACTATCAATATTTAAAATATGTTTACCTGTTATATGACACAAATCTTTTACTCCAGGAACACGCTCTAATAAATCATCAATATTGTAATGTGGAGTTAAGCCTTTTCCTTCATCTGAACAAGCAATGGTTCCTCCAGTAGCTATTAAAAGTATTTTTTTCATTTACAAACCCCTCTAAAATCTATTGTATTTTACTGACTTCCTAAGATGCGTTTTCTATTTCATCATAGTTAGTAAATTCAACTTTTTCACCAATCCATTGAAACTTTCCTAAATACCCATAAAGAATTGTGATTCCAATACAAACAAATGCTAACCACATGTATGGTATATATTCTAAACAAGATACACCTAGGATACCCGCCATAAAGATTCCATTATCACTCCAAGGAACCATTGCAGCAGTTAATGTACCTCCAAATTCTGTATTTCTTGAAAGAACTCTTCTATGAACTTTTAATTTGTCATAGTTTTTAGACATGATTTTTGGTGTTAAAATCAATGGTACATACATTGCGCTTCCAAATACGTTACCTAAAATTGAAGTTCCTACAGTTGCTACTGCAAGTCTACCAGTATTTTTAATCCAATTTTCGAATTTCGCTGCAATTACCTCTATCATACCAATTTTATCCAATAATCCTCCGACACCAAGACCAAATATTATAATTGCTACTGATCCTAACATGGAATTAATACCACCACGACTTAAAATATTATCTACAAACGCTACTCCTGTGTCCATACCAGCAGGTTGATAAGCAGTATTTATAGCAGCTATTGGATCCATACCTTGGAATACAATTGCCCAAACAATACCTAAAAGGGCACCAAAAGTTATTACTGGCAATGAAGGTTTTCTCTTCATTAGTAATAAGATAATAATAAGCATTGGAACAAAATTCAATAAAGATGTATTAAAGTTATCACTAATTGCATTCATAAATAATTCTATTCTTCCAAGATCTACATTTTGTCCACCATATTTGAATCCTGTAATTGTGAAAAGAATTGCTGTAATTATAAATCCAGGTATACTGGCAGGAGACATTCCTTTAATATGATCCATAACATCGATTCCAGACATAGATGCTGTTAAAACTGTACTATCTGATAAAGGAGATAACTTATCACCAAAGTATGCACCAGATAAAACTGCACCTGCAACAAGTGGTAATGGAATACCAAGACCTTGTCCAATACCCATCATAGCTATACCAGCTGTTCCAGCTGTTCCCCATGATGTTCCTGTAGCTATTGAAGTCAAGGCACATATTATTAAAGTTGCTAATAAGAAAATATTAGGATTTATTATCTTTAATCCATGGTATATAAGACTAGGTACTATCCCCCCGGCAATCCATGTACCTACCAAAGCTCCAACTGCTATAAGTATAAGAATAGCGTCCATACCATTATAAATACCTTTAGCAATAGAAGCTTCTAGTTCTTTATAACTATGACCTAATTTAACCCCAAGTGCTATAATAACAAACCACGAAGTGAATAGTGCTAATTGTATTGGTAATTCAAACACTGTAGTGAATGAAAAAGCTAATGCAAGAAAAATAGATAAAACCACTATTACTTGAACCATTGATGGTAACTTAACACTTTTTGACATAAAATGAATCCCCCTTTATTTTTTTAATACTTCCTTTTTATATTTTGTAGTTATGTAATTCATATATAGTTTAAACAAAAATTAAATTTATATAAGAGGTACTGTTTCTTAAAGGGTTAAAGAGTTTAAGTATTTTAGAACTTCTATGATTGCATTTAAACCATATGAATACCCTTTACCTTATACAAAAAGGAAGTGTTATTTATTCATTAATATACTTAAGCAAATTGCATGCCATTTTTACAAATTGCATTAACTTTCGACATTTTTTTATTATTCTAATATCTTTTTAAAAAAATAAAAAAGCCTAAAGCCTCTTTATTACTAGCTTTAAGCATATTTAGATAGTGCAAGAAAATTAAAAAGTTTCTTATAATAAAAAAATCAAACAAAAAAAATGAACATATTAATATGTTCATCCTTAATAAATGTGGAAATAAATTTCCACGTTACTGTGAAATTTATTTCCACATTACATATGAAATAAATTTCATATTATTTTAGTCCGTATTCAGTAATCTTATTGAATAGTTGTCTTCTGCTTATATCTAATTTTCTTGCTGCTTCAGTTATATTATAGTTACATTGTTCAAGTACTCTTTCAATATATTTCGCTTCAGTTTCCTTTCTTATAACTTTAAGTGGTTTTATATCTTCTATTTCTTTATCATAAGTTTTTTTATCCCCATGTTCAGGCAAATCACTTTCTTGTATAATACCTTTCTCAGATAGAACTAATAATCTCTCAACAATATTTTTTAACTCCCTTACATTACCTGGATACTCATAAGAAAGAAGAAAATCCATAACTTCTTTCTCTATTTCACATACATCCTTTTTAAGCTTAATTTTAAATTTTTCAAAGAAAAAATTTATCAAATCTGGGATATCTTCTTTTCTATCCCTTAAGGGAGGTATTTCTATTGTTATAGTACTTATTCTATAAAATAAATCTTCTCTAAATTCTCCATTAATTATTGACTTATGCAACTCCTTATTAGTAGCACAAATAAGTCTAAAGTCAACATCTATAGATTTATTACTTCCTATTCTTTCGATCTTTTTTTCTTCAATTGTTCTTAGTAGTTTAACCTGAGTACTTAAAGGTATATCTCCAGTTTCATCTAAAAACAAGGTACCTCCATGTGCTGCTTCAAATCTTCCTATTCTTTTATCAATGGCACCAGTAAATGCACCTTTTTCATGACCAAATAATTCCGATTCAAGTAAACTTTCTGAAAAAGCATGACAATTAACAGCTATAAAATGTTCATCCTTTCTGTCGCTACATTCATGTATATATTTTGCAAACACTTCTTTACCAACACCTGATTCTCCCAATATTAATATATTCACATTACTTTTTGCTGCTTTTTCAGCAATATTTATAATCTTCTTAAATTCCTTATTTTTAGTATTTAACATGAATTTTGAATGACCTTGTTTACTTCTCAATATTTGATTATCCTTTTCTATAAATACCAATCTCTTAAGCTTTTCTATCTCAATTAAGAGTTCTTCAGGATCATGACCTTTAATAAAATAAGTATAAGCTCCTTTTTTCATAGCTTCTACTGCATTTTTAATAGTTCCATAGCCCGTTACTATTATTACTTCTGTATCAGTATATTCTTTTTTAACATTTTTTAATAATTCAATTCCATCCATACCTTTCATAATTAAATCCGTTAAAACCAAATCATAACTTTTATTCTTCAGTTTTTCTAAAGCCTCTTCCCCACCACAAGTAACTTCGGTAATATAACCATTTTCCTCAAGTATCATCTGAAAAACTTCTCTATACTCTTTTTCATCATCTACAACAAGTATTTTAAAGATATTATTTTTTTTCATTAATATCATCTCCATCTAAAGGTAATGTGATATAAAATGTTGTACCTTCCTCTAGTTCACTTGAAACCCTTATTTCTCCTCCAAGCTTTTTAACTTCATTATATGTTACATATAACCCTAATCCAGTTCCTTTTCCTGGTACTTTTGTAGTAAAAAAAGGATTAAATATGTTTTCTAAATCTTCTTGTCTTATTCCACTTCCTGTATCAGAACATATAAATATCAATACATTATCTTTTTTATTGCATGCAACCTTAAACACCCCACCATTAGTCATAGCATCTATGGAATTAGATATTAAATTAATAAAAATATGTTTAAGTGATTCTTGATTAATATTGCATATAATTTTATCATCGCATTCAACTTCAACTCTAATATTCTGTTTTTCCATCACTTTATATTCTAATTTTATAATATTTACAATGAAATTTCGGATATTGACTTCTTCACGTTTATTACTAGATATCCTAGAAAAATTGAGTAAATTATCAATTATATCACTCGCCTTATTAACAGAAGATTCAATAACACTTATAGCTTTTTCAGTCTTTTCCTCATCTTTATTTTTATTCATTTTTAATATATAACTATAATTTCTAATAAGCCCAAGTGGATTTCTTATCTCATGTGCTACACCTGAGGCTAGTTGCCCTATGGCAGCCATTTTATTTGACTGTAAAAGTTGTCGCTCGCTAATTTTAACTTTAGTAATGTCTTTAATCATAACTAAAACTCTATCTATTGTCTTAATTTTATCCTCTAAAGGAAATGTACTCATTTCAAATATTCTATCCTTGTACTCAAACTCATTTTGCAAGCTTTTTCCTTCAATAAAAGTCTTATTAATAATAACTAAATTAATATCCATATATATATTCTGTGAAATATCTCTACAATTTTTACCTATAACTTCTTTTTTATTTTTCTTAATTAATTTACAAAAGGATTTATTAACATTAATAATATTATACTCTTTATTTAAAACTATCATTAGATGAGTCAACCCGTCAAAGGTAGTTTGAAGATCAGCTCTGCTAATATTAAGTTCTTCAGTCCTCTTTTCAACTTCTTCTTTTAAACGTTTGTTCCATGAATAAAATAGATAAGAAGCTAATAATATTATAGTTATGAATATTGAAATAATTAAAGTGATTTTTTCTGAAATGTTTTCTTTAATGAAGGGAGCAGATACACCAAACCATTTTTGATATATTTTAACCATTGTATTCTTTCTATTAAGATTATAAATTCCTTTATTTAATATTTCAAGAAGCATCTCCTCAGATTTAGGAACCGCAAGTATGCTCTCCTTCTCATAAATTGGCTTATCTAATATTTTAAAATGCTCTTTTAATCCAAGCTTTTCAACAAAATAGCTTATTACTGGTTCATCTCCTACAACTGCATCGACTTTTCCTTCTCTCAAGTGCAAAATCGCATTTTCATAATCAACTGTCAATTTATAATTAATATCACTTACCTTAGAGCTTAAAAACTCAACAACATAATCCCCACTTTGAGCTGCAATAGTTTTATCTTTTAAGTGTGTATAATTGACAATATCCTGTTCATCTTTTGATACTAATATAACTGCCTTTTGATTGTATATAGGATCAGAAAATAAATAATACTTTCCTCTATTTTCTGAAGGATACATATCACATATGTCCGTTTCACCTTTTTTTAAACTTTCCAAAGCTTGATCCCAAACTAAAGGTTTAAACTCTATTTCTGTACCCAATTCAATAGACAAGGCCCTTAAATAATCTACTACAATCCCTTTATACTGCTTACTTTCTTCATCTACATATCTAAGGGGCGGAGCATTTTGATCGGCTCCATAAATAATACTCCCATGTTTCTCTAGCCATTTTCTTTCTTCATTAGTTAATTTATGTGACTTTTGTAAATATTCAAATATACTTGCATCATATTCAATTTTTAGATAAACATCAAGAAATATGGTTGTAAATAATATTAATATTATTGTTACAAATATTGATTTTCTCTTCATATATCCCTCCTGTTATTTAGCACATATTTTAAATTTTCAGCTTACAGGATATATTATTCCTTCACTTTTATAAAATTAAATATTATTCTAAAATTTAATTATCGTTATTATACCACTTTATTAGATAGCTGCCTATTTCATATTTTGGCAATTAACAGTTTTAGTCGTTAAAAACCCTTGGTTAATTATTAACCAAGGGTTTTGCGGGATTATTTTAAAGCTGATATCTTTTTAAGATTTCCTCTTATTTCATTTCTCAATTTTGTCATCTCTTTAAATTTATAGAAGAATAACATCTTCTGCTCTTTAACAGAATTACCTTTCGGCTTGTCCTGTATAACGAATTCAGTAAAGCTTTCAGCAATATCTTCTACGGGATTAGTTATTGCATAGTCTGAAACAAAATCATTTTTATATTTATCATAGAAATTCATCATTGCATCTTCTGATTCTTGTGCTTTTTCCCATTCACTATTTATATTTTTCCAAAACTTATTATAATATCTATTTAAATAGGATTTCTCCTTTGTTGTCCCCTCATATATCGTAAATGTCTTACTTTTCTCATCTCTTTCTTTTTTCATTTGAGAATTATTTAAAGTTAATATATGAGCAAACTCATGAATAATAGAATGATTTAAGTCAACATTATCTAGTTTGCCATCTTCTTTAAATGCATCTTTTTTATCTATAGCCATAGCCCATTTTTCACCTTTTTCATCTACTCCATAAACATAAGCTAATGTTCCATCTTTACCATCCGAGTTTATATTAAAGTTTGCAATTCTATTTATATAAGATTTAGGCACAAGTCTCTTTACTCTTTGCCAAATTAATTGATATTTTTCCATATCTTCTTGTGAAAGCTTTTCAGTTTTTTCTTCTTTATTAATTTCAATCTTACCATTTACAACATTAAATGCTGCAAATAACTCTTCATTTTCACCTTCAGGAGACATTGTTTCAGTATCATAACCTTTTTCACTTAGAATTTGTTCAATTTCATTCCAAAGCTTATCTGCCTCTTCATAGTTTTCTTCATTTTCAGCGTTAGTCCCTTGCTCATAAAGCTTTAATAATTCTTCATATAAATCCGAACCTATTTCATCCTTAATCCCTTGTAAAAATTCACCGAAATAGTCTTGTCCATCTTCTTCTCCATTTTGTAGTTGATCATTATCTGTTAATTGGATGCCTTTGCTTTCTGCAATATTCTCTAATATACTTTCAAATTCACTCCATGCTTTTACAGATTTAAGTTCATATTCTGCAGCAGTCTCATAAAGTTTTTTAAGTTTTTCTATTTCCTCACTATCAAAATATTTAATATCCTCCCCTATAAACTCATCAAATGATATACTTTCATAGTTCTCTTCAAAATTTGCTTCAGTATCACAATCTTGTTCAAGCTTATTATTTTTCTCTTTAGCTATATTATATACATTATTAATATATTGTTTATCACTTGTAATTTCTTTTGACTGTGTGGATATTCCTAATGTTCCCAAACCAATTCCTAATGTTAAAATTGCTGCTATAAATGCTTTATTTCTCATATAATCACCTCGTATTAGTTTATGATTATATAATAAGACAAGCTTGTGTACTTTTTGTGTTCTTTTTATGTATTAAATGAATATATTTCAATAAAAAAATTGTAGCTTTATTCCTTAGAGTTTATTTGTAATATAACACCATGAATAAAACCTCCCTAAATATTAATACTATGTACATACTCAATATTAATCAAGAGAGGAGAATTTTTTATGGATAAGATTCAAATGAGTAAAGATCAAGTAAGTAGATTACAAAGTAAAGTAGATACAAACCCTAACGCTTCAGAAAGTGAAAAAGAAAATCTAAAGAAAGTACAAAGTAAAGCAGACAAAAGTTATTGGAAAAATATAAAATAGTATAAAAAAAAGGCACTAGAGTGCCTTTTTTCATTTAACTATCAGGTTTCCAACAACCATAGCAACTATCTGTACAACATTTATTATCATCAAATTCTTAACAGCTAAAGCGAATGTATCTTTTTTTGTTTGCTTTTCATAAAATAATTTAATATTCTTATTTACTAAAATAAATGTCAGTAGTGTTATTACACAGACAATAGGTACTATCTTCAAAACAATCATAATAATTATATCAATATATACAATATAGTATAATACCTTATATAAGTTAAGAGCTTTATCTTTACCTATATATATAGGTAATGTATAACGCTCATTTTCTTTATCATCCTCAATATCACAAATATTATTTGCAAGCATAATATTTGCAATACAATTCACTGTAGGTATAGCGAACATAAATATATAAATTAATTCTATAAGATTTATATTGATGCTTAACATACTATTACTATAGGAAAAAAGAACTAAACTATTCCCAACATGTATATATATTGATAAGAATACAATTATAAATCCCATTAATAGACCTGAGATAATCTCACCTAAAGGAGTTCTTGATATCGGTATAGGTCCAAAGGAATAACAAATGCCTCCTAGAAATGATACCATTCCTAAAAGTAAAACTACAATATTTGTGTTTAAAAACAATAATGTTCCAAATATAGTTGCCGCTATCAAAAGGGACAGTATAACTCCAATAACAGTTCCTTCTTTTAAATTATCTTTAACAATGGCATTATGTGTTTCATAATTATATCCATGAGTTTTTTTAGCTCTCTTATAATCATAGTAATTATTGATAGCTGTTGTAGCCATATCAAATGTTATTAGTGACATAAACATAAGTATAAAATTCTTAAAATTAAATTGATTATAGTGATATAGCGCATAAATATTTCCTAGTAAAAATGGAATGCAACTTGCCAGCTTCGTCTGAATTTCTACTAATTTTAAAAAACTACTCAATGACATTCCTTTTTTCCTCCATCTTTATATTAATCTTCTGTTTTAAGTTTGTATTTGTTTTTAGGTCTACCAACTTTGCCATACTCCATCTCAACCTCAAGCTTTTTTTCTTTTTCTAAATAATCTAAATACCTTCTTGCAGTAATTCTAGAAACTCCAATATTCTCAGCGATTTGCTGGGCTGTAAAATTTTCATCACCCATATCATATATACCTTCTAATACCTTCTCATAAGTACGCTGGTTAAATCCTTTCATATCACTAATATCATCTATCTGTTCTGACTCAAAATTCTTCTCTTTAAATATATATCTATCAATAGTCTCTTGCTCAATATTCTCATTATCTTCAAAGCTGCACTTTCTATTTTTAAATTGAATAAGCGATTCCTTGAATCTTTTGAAAACAAAAGGCTTCACAAGATAGTCAACAACTCCATATCTAAATGCTTCCTCAACAGTTTCGGTATTACGATCAGCTGTAATCAAAATAGCATCACATTTAATATTCTCTGAACGTACCCATCTTAATAAATCTGTTCCTTTCCCTTGTGGAAAGAAAATATCTAATAGTAATAAATCAGGTTTATATATTAATATTGCATCTTTTGCCTTCTCTATGGAATTTACAATCCCGCTTAATTCAAAGCCTTCTACTTTTTTCAAAAACCTCTCATTGATCATACTTACCATTGGGTCATCTTCAACTATAAGCACCTTAATCATTAAATTAACTCCTTTCCATAGGTATAAATATATCCCATACAGTTCCATTATCTTGGGAAATATCTATACTCCCTTCAGCATAATCTACTATCTGTTTTATAATATTTAGACCAAACCCCCTGCTTCCTGATTTAGTAGTAAACCCTCTTTCGAATATTTTATCTCTTATACCTTTAGAAATACCAGGACCATTATCCTTGACTCTTATGTGCAATCCCTCTTCATCAGAATTTAATTTCACAAATATTTTGCCATTCTCATACTTTACTAATTCATCTATTGAATTCTCAATTAAATTACCAATTATTGAACAAATCTCATCTGCTGTTACACTATCTGGAATCTTTTCCATGTTAGAATTTGGATCAATCGCCATAGATATCTTAGCTTCTGTTGCCTTATTATATTTAGCAAGCAACAATCCCGCTATATGAACATTACTTATTTTCTTATTTAATATATTAGAAACATCTTGTCTTTCATGAGATATATCAGAGATATATTCAATAGCCTCATCGTATTCCTCAAGTTGAATAAGTCCTGAAATAGTGTGCAACTTATTCATAAACTCATGGTTTTGAGCTCTTAGAGCACAGGTCATTTTTCTTGCTCCAGTTAGTTCCTCTGCCATATGTTTAACTTCTGTTAAATCATTAAAACTTGAAACTACGCCTATTATCTCATCCTTATGGTTTGTGAGAATAGTATGACTAGACACAAGGGTTTTGTTATGTCCAACTTTTATTTCCTGATTATATATTGGAATCCTTTTTCTTAAAACCTCCACCATACTATCAGTATAATTTTTACTTAGTATGGAAATATCTTTCCCTAAATCATCATCATTAAGTGCTAGAATTTTCTTTGCAGCTTTGTTGATAAATATTATCTTTCCATCATTATCTATAGCTAAAATTCCATCTTTTAAACTCTGTAATACCAAGTTTCTTTGTCCAAGTAAAAGTGCGATTTCCTTTGGTTCTAATCCAAATATGGTCTTCTTTATTGAATTTGATAGTATTGCTGCACTTATTATTCCAATTATGATACCAACCACTATGGTTATCTTGAAAAAGAACATCTGAGTTCTCAGTTCCTGGTATACAGTATCTGTTAAAAGTCCTACAACAACAGCACCTACCTGCTCTCCCTCATAATTTATTGGTACATAAGCCCTTATTGCTGTAATCAATTTATTCCTATCTTTAGAAACATAGGATTCGCCCTCTTTTAATACCCTTTCTTCTCCACCATCATTATATTTTTTACCAAGGGTATTCCCATATGGATATGAATACTTAATACCTTCCATATCCATGACTATGATATATTGAAATCTTGTTTTGTCACTAAAGTCATCTATTGTATTCTGAACAACCTCATAGTCATTAGTGGTGGCTAGAGTTTTTTCAATTATATCCATTGAGGAAATGGTCACTGCTAAATCCATTGCATTATTCCCCATCTGCTCTTCCAAAGACACTTGCATATGATGATAAGTAACACATCCAATGGTTCCAATCACCAAAATCATTATAGCGCTAAAAAATATCATCAATCTATTTTGTAATTTCAATAATCATCCCCCTCAATCATAGCATTACTAAGTGCATCTTCTATAGCCTGAATAAGTCCCTTACTGGTATATGTTGCTCCAGTTACCACATCAACCTTGGTGCTATTAGCTTTTATTACTTCTTTAGGAATCTCTTCATACACAATTTTACTTAACAAAGGAATCTCTTGATCTTCTATAATCTCAATAGCTTTGATTTCGTATTCATCTGTTGTAATTTCCACCCTAATTTCATCAATATGTCCTTGCCCAGTCCCCTCATATTTACCTTCTTTATAAATTATCTTTTTATCCCCACAAGAAGTCAATTGAATGGCTATTCCCATAGTCAAACATAACGTTAAAAGTTTTTTCACCTAACTCCCCCTCCTCTATCTCCAAGGAAAACAAATATTTTCAATCACATCAATAGTTATGAATATTACTAATCCTATAAAACTTAAAATCAAGATACCAGAATACATCTGAATATAATTAACCCTCATCCATGAGTCCATAATAAAATATCCCATACCATATTCCGTTCCAAAGTTTTCAGTAAAGAATAAAACTGATATTGAAGTTCCTATTCCAATCCTTAATGAAGTTAAAATCCCTGGAACTATTCCTGGAAGAATGATTTCTCTTATTATTTCAACATTATTAGCTCCCACAGAATACATGGGATAAAAAACTTCTTCAGGAATATTCTTAACCTCATCTCTTATACTCACTACAATCTGAAAAAAAGTAATTAAGAAAATCATAAATATCTTAGTTAAATCCCCTAATCCAAACATAAGCATAACTATTGGAAGTAAAGCTATTTTTGGAATTGGATAATTAAAATATATAATAGGTGAAAGAATTGAATCAATATTTTTGAAATACCCCATTAATACTCCAATTAACGTTCCTAGTGTTACTGATAAACTCAATCCTATTATAATTCTTCTCAAACTATGTAAAGCATGAATTGCTATATGGCTCCGAAAAGTTGTGAAAATATTTATCATTATCTTTGTTGGTGGTGGGAGTATAGGACTTTTCATAATCATTCCAACTATTTGCCATATAGCAAAAATCAAAAGAAGTGCTAAAATAAAATTAGTTATTTTATTTTCTCTAATTCTCATCCTATTCTCTCTCCTTTGAGAGTATTTTTTAGTCTAATATTCATATCAATAAATTCCTTATTAAATTCAACATTACTTTTCCCAAATAGAGGATTATCTATAACCTCAACAACCTTTCCAGGGGTTGATGAAAGCACCACTATTTTCTGCCCTAGATAAATGGCTTCTCTTATATCATGAGTTACTAATAAGGTTGTAACCTTGTATTCCTTCCACACCTGTAAAAATAGTTCTTGTACTTCTTCCCTAATCATAGCATCTAACGAGGAAAACGGCTCATCCATTAAGAGCAAGTTAGGTTTCAACAATAAAGCCCTTGCAATTGAAACTCTCTGCATCTGTCCCCCACTCAGTTGAGTAGGATACCTTTTCACTAACTTATCAATATCTAATTCCTTTAATATTCTCCTATAGAAATCTTTATCGATACTTTTTTTACCATCTTTAATCTTAGCCGATAAAAATACATTTTCTTCTACACTCTTCCATTTAACCAATCCGTAATTCTGAGGTATGAAGCCAATTCTATGACTCTTAGGATTTACTTCATTTCCATCTATTAGAACCTGTCCTTCATCCCCTTTAAGAATTCCTGCTAATACCTTTAACAAAGTGGATTTACCACATCCTGATGCTCCAATAACAACACATATTTCGCCTTCTTCCACTGACAAATCCACAGTTTCTATAGCCTTAATATGTTTGTCCTTGTTTTTATAAGAAACACTTAAATTATTAACTTCGATCATTAGCTTATCACCTATTTTTTATTTATTTCCGCCCCATTCATCATATAAATCACTCTCAATATTTAAACTTGAAAGAATTCTTCCAACTGTTATGTTAACAAGCTCCTCAATAGTTTTAGGTTTCTGATAAAAAGCAGGCATAGGAGGTAACATAGTAACATTCATATCACTCAAGAAAAGCATATTCTTAAGGTGAATTGAATTAAATGGTGTTTCCCTAGGAACAAGAATTAAATTTCTCTTCTCCTTTATCATAACATCAGCAGCCCTTATCAATAAGTTATCCGTAACTCCACAACTGATTTTTGAAAGAGTTCCCATAGAGCATGGAACAATTACCATTCCATCAGTTCTAAATGATCCACTAGCTATTGAGGAGAACATATCATCAATATCACATACTATTAAATTGCCTTTATACTCTTTTACATTATATATCCACTCTTCAAAATTAACTTCAATTTCATATTCTAAAACTTTTCTTCCGTTATCTGTAATAACCAAGTGAACTTCATTTCCTTGCTTTAACAATTCTTCTACAAGTCTAACTCCGTAAATGCTCCCACTTGCTCCTGTAATTCCTATAATATATTTTTTCAAAAATTTCACCTCATAATTATGTCAAAATAAATAGAATGTAATTTTGTAACCATCTTACATATCAAACAGCCTTGAACCATTGGCTGTTTGATATGAATATGATAACAAAATTTAATTCATTCTATATAAAAACATCTATCATTGTAAAAATAAATATCAAAACACTCACAACCTGATTGATATTGTAAGATGCAATCTTCATCTTCTTTTCATTTGATGGAGAAACCATATAATGCTCCAATACTAATAACCCTGCACTGATTATAATTCCTACTAGATATATCCACCCTAAACCCATGATAAAATACAAACTAATCAGTAATAAAATCATGATAAAATGAAACCCTCTAGATATGTACAAAGCTCCTTTTAATCCAAATCTTGCTGGTATTGAGAATAATCCTGACTCTCTATCAAACTGAATATCTTGAGTTCCATAGATTATATCAAACCCAGCAACCCATAACATCACAACTGCACCTAAAATAAGTGGTGCTAATGCAAACTTTCCTGTTACTGCAAGCCAAGCACCAACAGGTGCTCCCCCACAGGCAATTCCAAGCACAACATGACATGCCCAAGTAAACCTTTTAGTGTAGGAGTAAATTATAAATAGAAAAAGCGCTACTGGTGATAATAAAAAACATAGAGTATTTAACTTGTATGCTGCTAAAATAAAAATTGAAAAACACAATACTACTATTCCCCATACTTCGTATTCCTTTACAATACCCTTTGGCAGATGCCTATTAGCTGTCCTTGGGTTTTTCTTATCAATATCTTTATCCACTATTCTATTTAGAGCATTAGCTCCATTTCTTGCTCCAACTAAAGCAATTAATATCCAAAATACAGTATGAAATGACGGTAATCCTCCTGCTGCCCATATCATTCCAATTAATGCGAAAGGCAGTGAAAATAAAGTATGGGAGAACATAACTACTTCTCCGTATTTTTTAATCTTCTCTAATACCATATTCTTTCCACCTCTTATCAACTAAATCTTTAATCTCTTCACTCATTTCTATATCATCTGGCCACTCTCTTGTATGTCCTTCTGACGGCCATTTTTTTGTAGCATCAATTCCTAGTCTATGTCCATAATATGCTGTGTTTGATGCATGATCTAACGCATCCAAAGGACCTTCAGAGATTACTAAATCTCTTTTTGCATCTATATTATTAAATATCTTCCATGCTACAGTTGATAAATCCTGTGGTTTTATATTCTCGTCCACAACTATTATCATCTTAGTGTACATCATTTGTCCCATACCCCAAAGTGCGTTCATGATCTTTTGAGCATGCTTTGGATAAGCTTTTTTTATAGAAACAATTACACAATTATGAAATACCCCTTCTAGTGGGAAATTCATATCCACTATTTCAGGACATTGAACCTTAATCAATGGTAGGAATACTCTTTCAGTTACTTTTCCTAAATAGCAATCCTCCATTGGTGGTTTTCCTACAATCGTTGTTGGATATATTGGATTCTTCTTTCTAGTGATTTTTTCTATATGAAAAACTGGATACATATCAGCAAGGGAATAATAACCAGTATGATCACCAAAAGGACCTTCTAATCTCATTTCATCAAGATCAACATATCCTTCAAGTATGAATTCTGAATTGGCAGGAACATAAATATCATTTGTAACACACTTAACCATATCCACAGGTGACTTTCTTAGAAAACCAGCAAAGATCATCTCATCTATCATCTTTGGAAGTGGCGCTGTGGCAGAATAAATAGTAGCAGGATCACATCCTAATGCTACTGAAACAGGCATTCTCTTTCCTGATTTTCTATACTTTTCATAGATTTCTCTACCATCTTTATGTAAATGCCAATGCATCCCTGTTGTTTTCTCATCGTATACCTGAAGTCTATACATTCCAACATTTTGCTGCCCTGTTTCTGGATCCTTTGTTATCACAAGTGGAAGAGTAATATATTTTCCACCATCCTCTGGCCAGCATTGCAAAATTGGAAGTTTAGTTAAATCCGGTTCCTCTATTACTTCTTGACAAGCTCCCTTCTTCACCTTTTTAGGGAAAACCCTTGCCAACCAAGCCAATTTAGGAATAGATTTAACCTTATTTATCAACGTAGCATAATTACTAATATCCATGAAATCTAATATAGTATCAGCAATCTCATCAAGTTCTTCTACCTCAAGTCCAAGATTCATTCTCTCATATGTTCCTAATGAATTAATTAATACTGGATAATCAGAACCTTTTACATTCTTAAACAACAATGCCTTACCATACTTCTTAGATACCCTATCAGTTATTTCCGTAATCTCAAGATTGCTATCCACTTCTACTTCAATCTCATGTAGTAGATTTTTTTTTCTTAAAACCTCTATGAAGTCATGCATATCTTTATACGCCATTATTCAATCCCTCTCTCTCAGTCTAAAAGTTTCTATTCAATAATTTATCTGTTATATCTCTAATTATTTTTTTGCTCTCACACTCTGGTAATTTATCTATACTATCAAATGCTTTTTTTGTATATTTATCTGCTAATTCTCTAGCTCTCTCCATACCTTTATATTCATCAACCAACAAAACTAGTTCTTTAACATCCGCTTCACTTAATGAAGAGTTATCCAAAATATCCCCAATTTTATTTTCCTTATCCTCACCTATTGCGTATAAAAGAGGTAATGTATAGTATCCACTTATCAAATCTCGCTGTGCGCTCTTACCCAATTTACTGGCATTACCACTATAATCAAGTATGTCATCCATTATCTGAAATGCCATACCAATATGATATCCAATTTTGCCAAGTAATTTTGATATTTTTTCATCACATCCAGCTTCATTTGCTCCAGTATAAAGACTGATAGCAAACAATGCAGCAGTCTTTCCTGATATTATTTTTAAATATTTCCTTACGCTTGTATTCTTTGAATACCTAAGATTATATTGCACTATCTCACCCATACAGATCTTAGATATTGCCTTTGATATATTTTTCAAATTTTCTGGAGAATAATTGTATTCGGAAAGCATTATAAAACACTGGCAGAACAAAAAGTCCCCAATATAAACTGCATATTCTTTTCCATATTTAGATTGTATTGTTTCTACCCCTCTTCTAAGTTTAGATTCATCTACAATATCATCATGAACCAAGGTTGCTGTGTGCATCATCTCAATCGTAGCTGCTAGATTCTGCATCTTTTCAGGGTCATACTCTCCAAATTTTCCTGCTAATAATAAAAATGCCGGTCTCAACATTTTTCCACCTGCATCAACTAAAGGAGATATTGCTTTAGTAAATTCGCTCTCCCTAGATTTTATATTTACTTTCATAATATTAGTTACATTTTCTAATTCTCGTTCTATATGAGGGTATTCACTCCAAAACCTATTCATTTCATCACCTTGTTAAATTATTTTATATTGCATATCTTCTAATAATCGATAACAACTCTCAATATAATTCTAATAAATATCTATTCAAAAGAAAAGAGGTATTTAGAAGGTACAACAACATAATTTGCCATACTTATATTAAATCATATTCTAAAAACTAATCAACCAAATAATTCAAATTATTACAAATTAACTATTGAAACGCATCAAATGTCCTTTTAATTTTTTAAAAGGACATTTGGGAAATTTTCTATTCTACTTTATTCAGGTTAATCTACATATAAATATGATTTTCTAACGAACCCAATGTTCTTCCACCATTTTTTCAGAACAGGCAATACATAATAATCTAGTCCAAATGTACTTCCTGAACCACCTATAAGTGCGATTGCAGCACCCATATACCATAACATCTCAGTTGGTGCCATTCCAGATGACCATATCATCATACCCATTGCCAATGAAATTATTGAAGCAAGTGCAGTAAATAATCCTGCAATCAATAGTAATCCTACTACGATTTCACCAATTACCATCCCAGTTTGGAATAGTTTTGCCATGAAAGTATACCCACCTTCTCCATTATAGAAGAATGCATCCATAGACCATTTAACTATATTTTCAATAAATCCAGGTACTGGTAACGCTGCGCCATACTGAGAAACAGCTTCCGTTGCTCCTCCTGCTACTGCAGTAGATGCTGAAGTTGTTGCCTCCACTACTTTTTCTGTTACTTTTGCTGCCGCTGTTGCAGCTGTTGTTCCATCAACCGCTGGTGGTGCAGGTATTAAGAATATCTTTGAAGGATCATGAATTATTTTTTCTAATTTTTCAATTCCCTCAGCTAACCATTTGTATCCAACAAAAATTCTCAATGGTACTAACCAGAAGTTTGGAGATGCCTTTGAAAAATGTCCTCCAACAAAACTTCTTTTATCTTTAATATGGAAGAATTCATGCATAATATATGACCAACACTTATTAAATCCAGCAACTTGAACGAAGTACACTAAATTAATAAAATGCTTAACAAATGCTGCGAAGAAACTAGGTAGTCCAAAGAATTTCCCTGGTTTACCTAAATGAGCTACTGCATACCTTCCCCCTACACATACCATTGCCCCATGGAACTCTGGCTTGTAAGATTTCTTTTCTCCACCTTTTATATCACTGCAAATATTATGCGCAATTATTGGTGCAGAACTCTCAGCATTCTCAACCATTTGTGGTACCGGTCTTTCTTCTCCTTCTGGAATATAGAAAATATTATCTCCAACAACATAAACATTTTCATATTCTAAAGCCTGCAGCTTATCATTTGTAACTATTCTCTTTCTACCCTTTTGTTCTATATCCATCTTACCAACAATATCCGAACCCTCAATACCAGCTGCCCATATAACGGTATTAGTTTTTATTGTACCCTTGTCTCCTAATGTAACAGAATTCTTAGAAACTTCTGTGATTCCTGCATTGGTAACTACTTGTACATCTAGCTTTTTAAGTCTTTTCTCAACTTTATTAATTATCTTATCCGGGAAAATCGGTAATATTTTCGGCATTGCATCTACTACGTATAACTTGACCTCTTCTCTATCTACAGCGAAATCTTTACATAGTCTATCCTTCCACTCACCTAATTCACCAATCATCTCGATTCCAGTGAACCCACCACCTACTACAACGAAAGTCAACATTTTCTGTCTCTTCTCTTTATTAGGCTCTTTCACAGCTTCTCTAAACATGTGAAGAATGTGTTCTTTTAACTGAACTGCGTCCTCATATGACCATAGCTTACGAGTGTATTCCTTTGCTCCAGGTATACCAAAGTAAGTTGGTTGGCACCCTGTACCGATTACTAAATAATCATACTTATATGAATTCCCCTCAGATTTCAACACCTTGTTATCAAAATCTAAGTCAGTAATCTCATCCAGAACAACGTCCACATTTCTCTTTGCAAATATTTTTTTTAAATCAATTTTAATAGAGTCTTCTGATACTCTATTTGCCGCAACCTCGTGAAGCTCAGTAAGCAATGTGTGATATGGTTTCTTGTCTATAAGCGTGATTTCAACATCTTTTTCTTTCTTAAGCTTTTTGGCAAGTTTTTTAGCAGTTAATACACCACCATATCCACCGCCTAACACTACTATTTTCTTCTTCTGATTCATATTTGTCCCCCCATCTGGTAACAATTGTTTCTCTAATTTTTACATATCATCATTTCCATTACAATTACTATTAATTTCATCCACTCTTATTCAATTTTCACATTTCTTTACCTTAGTTAAAAGTTTATCATACCCTACTCATATGTCCATATAAGCCACTCTTTTGGTCATTATTAATATATTTTGTTAATTTAGTTCACAGAAAAACTGCACTTCGTCCATGGATTTCCTAAGAATTAAAAAACTCATTTACTTTAAAAGTAATCAGTGTTATAATCACTTCATTATTACATTTCATTTTTTACCTCAAGGGAATTTCTTTTTTTTGCAATTTTGTCCAATTCTATGATTCATTATAATTTTCTATCTAAAAATTTATCCTATAAATATCGCAGCTCAATAATTTATTTATACAAGTCCATAACTCATTGAATCTTTGAGATTTTGGAACATGTACAAATAAAATTTCGCGGTAAGATATCTATATATAAAAAATATATTTCTGTTTATCAGATTTGAAAGGAGAGTCCCTATGTTAAAGCACTCTAAAAAAATTATTTTTCTATTATTTATAATATTTTTTGTTGTGATTTTTAAGTTTAGTGTGTTAGATTCTTCACAAGAAGAAGCCAAAGAATCATTAAATTTACCAATATCAAAAACAGATTTTTTTATGGGAACTGTAATCGATATCAACATATATGAACAGGTATCTGATGATGTGTTCGAAGATGTTTTTGACATACTTAATTCCATTGAAAGTAACATGAGTTTAAATCTCGATGATAGTGAGATTTCTAAAATCAATGCTAATTCAGGTAGTGCCGAAGTAAAAGTTTCTCCTGAAACATTTTACGTAATAAATAGGGGTAAGTACTACTCTTCTTTATCTCAAGGTTTATTTGATATCAGTATTGGTCCTTTAGTTAAATTGTGGAGCATAGGTTCTGAAAATGCTCGTGTTCCAACTCAAGATGAAATAGATGCCACTATAAAAAAAATTAATTATAAAAATGTATTATTAGATGAGTCAACTTTCAGCGTAGAACTTAATGATTATAATATGATGCTTGATTTAGGAGCCATTGCTAAGGGTTATGCAGCAGATGAAATTGTAAAATATCTAAAATCTAAAAATATTAATAGCGCTATCATCAGTCTTGGTGGAAATATTTGTGCCATGGGTGTAAAACCTGACTCTACTCCTTGGAGAATAGGAATACAAAATCCATTTTCTGACCGTGGAGCGCATCTAGGGGTAATTAAGGTGGAAAACAAATCAGTAGTAACTTCAGGAATATATGAAAGATACATAGAACAAGATGGAGTTAGATATCATCATATATTGAATCCTTTCACAGGGTATCCTATGGAAAACTCATTAGCAAGTGTATCAATTATCGCGGATAACTCCATTGATGCAGATGGCCTTTCAACTTCAGTATTCTCTATGGATGTGGAGGAAGGAAGTAAATTAATTGAAACCTTAGAAGGTGTTGATGCAATATTTGTAACTAGGAACAATGAGATTTATATAACATCTGGTCTTGAAGGAAATTTCAAGATTACTGATGAGAACTTCGAATTAAAACATAAAAACTAGCGGGAGCGTGTACACAATGAAAAAAAAGAGTTTATTAATAGCTTTAATATTAATCATAAGTATTAGTCTTTTAGGCTGCACAAGCCAAACTAATAAGGAGGATTCTTCAGCCCCTCTTCAGCCATTAACTATTGGTGTAATGCCAGATTTAGATTCTATTCCATTCATTATTGCAGAACATAATGGATACTTTAAAGAAGAAGGTATTGATGTTACAATAGAACATTTTAAAAGTGCAATGGACAGAGATACTGCACTGCAAACAAAAAAGCTTGATGGTGCAATATCAGATATGCTTGCTGTAGTTTTCTTCAATGATAATGATTTTGACGTGAAAATCACATCTAAAACAGATGGTAGCTTTAAATTAATCGCAGGAAAAGATTCAGGAATATCTAGCATCGATCAAGTTGATGGAAAATCTATAGGAATATCAAAAAATACTATTATCGAATACTTAACTGATAGAATCATGGAAATTTCAAACATTGATGTTAATTCACCAGAAAAAGTTGCAATTCCTAAGATTCCAACTAGATTAGAGATGCTTAACAATGGGAAATTAGACATGGCTACATTACCAGAACCTCTTGCTAGTCTTGCAGTAACAGCAGGCGGATCTATTTTAAACAGTTCTGATAAGTTAGGTGTGAATCCTGGAATAATGTTATTCACTAGTGATGCAATAGATTCAAAACCTAAAGAAATTCAAGCACTTTATAGAGCTTATAACAAAGCAGTTACCTTTTTAAAAGAAGAGAAGATGGAGAGCTATATTGATTTCGTTATTGAAGAAGCTGGTTTTCCTAAAAACATAAAGGATACATTAACTCTTCCAGATTACACTAAAGCTTCTATGCCTTCAGAAAAAGAATTAGAAGAAGTGTTAACTTGGCTTAAATCAAAAGATTTAACTAGCAATGATTATACTTTAAAAGAATTATCAACTGATGAGTTTGTAAAATAAAGGCACGCGCTACGTGCACAATAAAAGCTAAAAATCTTTAAAACAAGTTGAGAGTGGACAGTGGACAATGGACAACGATGGATGGTTCTGACTCGGAAGTCAGAACCTACATTTTATTGTTCTTTAGACAAGATATTTTTACTCGTTTTATCTTTAGATAAAATATTGTATTTAAAATACAATGTTTCATTTCAAATGAAACGAGTAAAATATTATTGTCCAAGGAACAACAATATTAAAATTTCTCGGAGAGAAATATCCTTCGTTGTCAACTGTCCACTGTCAACTCTCAACTATTCTTTTTATAAGGAGGGGGGTTTTCCCATGAGTAGATTTTTTAATGGTAATGAAGTAGAATTATTAGCCCCTGCGGGGACCTTTGAAATTTTCGAAAAGATAATCCATAGTGGAGCTGACGCTGTATACTTTGGTGGAAAGATATTAAATATGCGTATGCATAGAAAAGATTATAATTTTTCAAATGATGAGATAAAAGAAGCTATAAAAATTGCACATTCCTTGAATAAAAAAGTTTACATAACAGTAAATAATCTATTAAGTCAACAGGATTTAAATGTTGCTGAGGAATATTTAAGATTCTTAGAAGAGGTTCAGCCTGATGCCTTAATTGTGCAAGATATGGGTATATTAGAATTGGTGAACCGTTTTAATTTAAATCTTCAGTTACATTCTTCCGTAATGATGAATGTGCACAACCTAGAAACTATAAATACATTAAATAAATTAGGTGTCTCTAGAGTTGTTCTTACTAGAGATATGGATTTAAATACAATAAAAGCATTACATAATCAGACTAATATGGAATTCGAATATTTCGCACATGGAGATATGTGTGTAGCACATGGTTCTCAGTGTTTATATAGTGGTATGCTCTTTGGAAAAAGCAGTAACCGTGGACTCTGTATGAAACCCTGTCGATGGAATTTCACAATAAAGAAAGATGGGCATGTTTACCCAACAGAATATCCAATGGCAGTTAAGGATATGTATATGTATGAACATTTACCTGAAATGATTCACGCTGGTATACTTTCTTTTAAGATTGAAGGACGAATGAGAGATTCAGATTATCTAGTACAATTAATCAACTATTATAGCGATGCAATAGACAGATATATAGAAGATCCCATCTCCTATGATAGAAAAAAAGATGCGCAAGCTATTTATGAAAACCGTAAAAGAGATTTATCTACCTGCAGTGCCTTTGGAACTCCTGGACTCTCTAATATAAATAGACGTTACGAAGGTACAGGGAAATTCTATAGTCATGGAAGAGTTTTCAGTAATCCAGTTGAAGAGATAGCACTCAGTGAAGAAAGAATTCAAGAAATAAAAGAACTCCTAACAGATGGAAATAAATTATCCCCACATAAAGCTAAATTAAGCGTTAAGGTAAACTCATATTCCCAAGCCAAAGTTGCTTTAGAAGAAGGAGCTGACATCATATATCTATCTGGTGATGTCTTTGAACCAAATCATCCTTTCAATAAAAGCGAGATAGTTCAGCTAACTAAGAATAAAAAAGAAGCAAAGATATATCTTGGATTACCTAGGATGATGTCTGCAGATGACTTCTCCAGATACTCTCAGTTGTTAAATGAAAATGATTTAGGAATAGATGGATTACTTGTTACTAATCTAGGTGCTATAGAAAAATTTAAACACTTGGGACTTGATCTTATTGGAGATTATTCATTGAATATCTATAATCATACAGCTGCTTCATTTTATAAAAACCATGGATTATCTTCTGCCACTCTGTCGGTAGAAACTCCTATAATAGATGCAAAAGAAACTCTAGCTATGTCCCAACTACCTATTGAAGTTATAGTACATGGCTCCCCAGTTGTTATGTATATGGATCATGATCTATATGAAAATACAAAAGTGCTTGAACCTATAAGAAATGAAGATAACAAACATTTTGATAACAATGTGCTAGTTCTAGTAGATGATAAAGGATATGAACACCCAGTATACCGTGATAGCTTAACCAGAAATCATATGTTACTATACAAGGAACTTTGCTATCTACCTTTCTTAAAGGAACTTAACCATATAGGTGTTAATAATTTCAGAATTGAAGGATGCCATTATTCTATAGATGATTTGAGACGTGTTTTAAATATATACAGACAGTCCATTAATAATTTAGATAAGTGTGATACTCTATTTAATTCACTCTCCCCTAATCATGGTGGATTCACTTTAGGCGCTTTTCAGTTTAATTAAAAGCATATAAGAATAAATAACAAGTCAAAGATACACACCATAAACCTATGACTAGTTATTTATTTGAATGTGCCAAAAGGAGAAAATGTACATGAATAATTATATAGGATCAGCAAAAATAATTGAGAAGAAAAGGGAATTTCTTTTTCCATGTTCTCACCATTTTTACAAGAACCCTCCTCAGATAGTAAGGGGGGAGATGCAGTACTTATTTGATTCACAAGGAAAGCAATATCTGGATTTCTTTGCAGGTGTTTCTGTTATGAACTGTGGACACTGCAACCCTGAAATTTTAGAGGCATCAATAGCACAAATGAAGACACTTCAACATACAACTACAATTTATCTAAACCAACCAATAGTTGACCTTGCTGAAAAGCTCTCTCATGTGTTACCTGGTGATATCAAGCATTCATTCTTCTGTTGTACAGGTTCTGAAGCCAATGAAGGTGCTATTTTACTTGCAAGGCTATACACTGGAAAGAACGGAATCATCTCTTTGAGCAATAGTCTACATGGTAGAACTTATTTAACAATGAGTGCTACTGCAATTCCTATGTGGAGAGTTGATCCAGCACTTGATACTTCCGTTACAATTGTCCCTAATGTCTATAGTAAGGATAAACCACTTGATGAAGCTGCTAGAGATTCTCTAAAGGAGATTGAAAAAGTAATCCAGAGCAAAGGGGCTGATAACTTTGCAGCTTTAATAATAGAACCTATTCAAGGTAATGGTGGGATAATAACTCCTCCTAAATGGTATTTCAAAGAGTTAAAAACATTACTTGAGAAAAATAAAATTTTAATGATAGTGGATGAGGTACAAACAGGTTTTGCAAGAACAGGTAAGATGTTTGCCATAGAGAATTATGATGTTGTCCCTGATATAATCACTATAGCAAAAGCTCTTGGAAATGGAATGCCAATCTCAGCATTCTGCGCTAATGATGAGATTGCTTCAGCCTTTACTAAACCTTCCGCTTCTACCTTAGGTGGTAATCCGGTAGCATCAAGTACATCTATTGCTGTACTTGACTATATAGAGAAAAACAACCTTTGTGAAGTTGCTGAGAAATTAGGTGCAAAACTTAAAACTGGACTTCTCAATCTAAAAGAAAAACATCCTCTAATATCGGATATTAGAGGACTTGGCTTAATGTTAGGTGCTGAGTTATTAAAAGAAAATGGTGAACCAGCATCAGAAGAAACTGATTTAATATTAGAAGGGTTAAAGGATGAAGGAATTCTTCTTGGTAAAAATGGACTAGGTCGAAATGTTCTTGCCTTTCAACCACCTTTAGTTATAACAGAAGATGATGTAGAGCTTGTTTTAAGCAAGTTAGATAAAATTCTTTGTAATCTATAATCTTAACAAACTAAAAAACAGCCTAAAATTATAGGCTGTTTTTTATATATACTTTATTAATTTTTACTTTTATTATTTTGCATCAGCTAATGCTTCTTCTGCTAATTGGAATAAACTATTTACATGAATAGATACTCCTGTGATTGCATCAGTATGTCCTTCATCATCAGTGTACTTGATAGCTGTTGGATCTTGTTTTTCAATTAAGAAAGCTTCAGCTTTTTCAGCTTGTTCATGCCACTCTGCTTGAGCGTTAGCTTTTTCTACCATTCCATAAGCACCACTTGCTGATTGTGCTTTCTTGTCATCTCCGCCATCTTTATGAACAGCATTCCAGTTAGCTGAAACGATTTTTCCATCCTCAACAGTTATATCAACTGTCTCTTTCCATCCATTATCAGCAAAGTCTGCTTGTTCAGCATGATATGTTCCATCTTTATACTTAGCTTCCTTAGTTGATGCTTCAGTTGTTGCTTTATTATTCTTAGCTGAGTTATTTTCATTAGAACCACATCCAACAAATAATCCAGCAACTAGAAATACTGATATACCTACTGCTAAAATTTTATTTCTAATCATTTTTATTCCTCCTAATTGATTAATTTCGATAGCTATGTTCTAATTGTATTTTGTTGTTATTTTATTGTCAATAAATTGCCGTTTTTTGGTCATTTAGTTCTTTTTATTCATTTTATCATTAATCTGTTTTAAACAAAATGACCAAAACCTTCGAGTGTGCTAGCTTCTTATTAACTTTCTTTAAGGATACAAATTATTATATGTTAATTATTCTGTTTAATATTTATCAGATATCTCGTAAGCAAGCTCATGTTAATTTTCTTAGCATAATGGTATAACATTCTTTTACTCACATACAGAAAAATACTCATCTTTTAATATAGAAAAAAATATCATATCATGCAAACTTCCACCTAAGAAGCTGCGCTTTCTTAAAATTCCCTCTTTTATAAAACCTGACTTTTCTAAAACTCTAGCTGAACCGTAATTTTGTGTTGATACTGCTGACTCTATTCTATATACATCAATCTTATTAAATGTAAAATCAAGTAATGCCTTTACTGTTTCAGTCATAATTCCCTTATTCCAATATTCAGGTCTTAAATCATAACCAAAATCAGCTCTTACTTTAGGGATTTCAATTTCGCAATGTAAAATTCCAATAATTTCATGACTCTCTTTTAAAGAAATACCCCAAGTTATAGCTTTTTTATTCTTGTAATCATCACTAAACCATTTAATTGTATCTTCTGCCTGCTTTATATTTGTATATGGTTTAAATGTTTCATACCTTGCAACTTCAGGATTACTACGTAATTTATATATACTCTCTGCATCTTCTTGCTTTATTTCCCTCAACACTAATCTTTCAGTGAAAATTTCTGGAAACACACTAAATATTTCGTCCGCCATAGTTATCTCCCCCTATTTAATTAAAAATATAAACCTTCCTAAAAGTGAAAGCTTTATAAAATTATAAATTCTTTCAACTATATTATTTCATAGTTTAATTAATTATTGTATGCATAGAATGATTATAATTAATTTATACATATAATCCTCTTATTGATGAAATATACCTTTGTGTCACTTATAAGCATATGATAAAATAGCTAATGGCTGTATAAATTCAATGATTAGCCAAACTACTAATAAAACGCTTAAAGAGAGGTACCAAATTTGAGATTGCTAAAGAAGACGATTCATAAAGACATTGAAAATATTGAGGGTAGAATATATGAAAGAATAGCTGCGAGGGGGATTGTCCTTAAGGGTTCAAAAATCTTACTACTCTATACTAAACGATATAACGATTATAGCTTCCCAGGTGGTGGAGTTGATCCACATGAGGACTTAATCACAGGTCTTAAAAGAGAACTATCCGAAGAAACTGGTGCAACAAACGTAGAGGTCATCCAAGAATATGGTATATTTGATGAATATAGACCATCATACTATGATGATTCAGACTTAATCCATATGACTTCATACTTTTATGTATGCAAAATCGACGAAAAACTTGGCAATTCAAATCTTGAAGATTATGAAATCGCTAATGGTATGAGCACTATTTGGATTGATATTCATGAAGCTATTCGACACAATAAAGAAGTTATTGCAAATAAAGAAGACTCCATGGGTCTTTCAATTGAAAGAGAGACTTTTGTATTAGAACTGGTTGCTAAAGAATTGGTTAAATAAATATATTTCAATATATTTATTTAACCAATTTTTTTAATACTCTCATTATATTAAGCATAAAATTACTTTAGATGAATCATTGTAATAAATACAAATTAACAATATATATTTATGCCATTAATCTATTCCTTATCCAATATGTAGTAATTTTGAGCATTATTCAGAAACTCCAAGCTAATTCACTTATTTGAACTTTTTTGCCACAAGTTTACCTTTATCCTCTATTGAGTTATTTAATACTATATTATATAATAAATACATACAGTAATTGAGTTTTAAAAAACTTCTTAATTCAATGAAAACCTTTTCCAAAGGTTTAAATAAATTTTATTAATATAAAACAGGGGGAAATTTAATTATGGAAAGCGGAATCATGCCAAACAAACCACAACGTCCAAAGAGAAATATATCAAAGAAACTTACAAGGGGTTTAATAGGGTTAGGACTTATAGCGGTACTATCATTAGCTTTATTAAATGGGGTAGTAGGACATAATAATGCCGGGTATTACAAGATAAAACAGGGAAGATTTAGCGGCGATCTAAGTGTAATTGATAAGGCCGGTATGCACATGCAAAACTTTGGTATTGAAACAGAATATACAGTGTCAGACACTTATTACTTTTCTAAATCTGATTTAGATGGTGGGGCCGGAAAAGACGCTCAAGCAATTCAAGTTAGATTTGTGGGTGGAGGAACTGGTGAAATTTCTGGTTCAGTAAAGTACAAATTACCTACAGCAGCTGAAAAGAGAATACAAATTCATAAGGATTATAGAAGTTATAAAGCAATTCAAAATGATTTGGTAAGACAGTATACAGCACAAGTTCTTCAAAACACTTCAACAATCTTTACAGCAGAGCAGACTTACAGCGGTAGTAAAGGTGAGTTTAATATGATCTTTGAAAAACAATTAAGAGAAGGTATTTATAAAACAAAATCTCGACAAGTAAAGACCAAAGACGCTGATGGAAATGATTTAGTAACTACTATCGTTGAAATTCAAAGAGATTCTGATGGTAAACCTATAATCGCAGTTGAATCAGTATTTAAAAAATATGGAATTGAATTAATGCAAGTTTCCGTTAAGGATATTGATTATGATGAAAAAATTGATACTTTAATTATTCAAAAACAAGAAGCTGAACAGCAAAGAATATTAGCAAGAGCAAACGCTGAAAAGGCTAAACAAGATGCAATTACAGCAATAGAACAAGGTAAAGCTAAAATTGCACAAGCTAAAGCTGAAGAAGATGTAAAGAAACAAAGAGCAATTACTCAAGCAGAGCAACAAAAAGATGTTGCTATCCTTAAAGCAGAAGAACAGAAAAGAGTTGCTGAATTGAATAAAGAGAAGGCTGAATTAGAAGCTAGTGCCTTATTAACAAAGAAAGAAGCAGAGGCACAAGCAAATAAACTATTAGTTCAAGCAGGTCTTACTCCAAAAGAAAAAGCAGAAATAGAAATGAAAACCAAAATTGGAGTAGCTGAACAATTATCTAAAGTTGCAGTTCCTAAAATAATTATGGGTAACGGTCAAAACGGAACTAGCCCTATGGATGCAATTAGCGTGAATATGCTTTTAGACATAATAGATAAAATGGATACCCAAACTGAGCAATAATATAAGGAGTAAATGTTTAATTATAAACATTTACTCCTTATTACTGTTTAAAAGTCCTAATTTCGCCGTCACTACGGCTCTCTATGATGCTCACTCTCCTAGTAACTACTTACACAGCACCTTACTCTATTACGCCCCTCAGTTTTAGCTTTGTATAGAGCCTTATCAGCCTTTCCAATTACCTGTTCTATAGTAACTCCATTTGAAAATTCACTTACACCAAAACTAGCTGTTAATTTATTCACTCCAGTAAATGAATAACATTGAATTTCTTTACGGAGAGATTCTGATAAAATCATTCCATTACTCAAATCAGTATCTTCACAGATAATTAAAAACTCTTCCCCACCCCATCTACCAACAACATCAGTATTTCGGATATTACTTTTTAATAGATTAGCTATTTCACAAAGCACTTTATCACCAACGTTATGTCCATAAGTGTCATTTACTTTTTTAAAATGATCAATATCTACAATTATTATAGAACAATTTTTATTATGCCCCTCGTAATTGTTTTTCTGATTTATTAGTATTTTATCAAGCATCATCCTATTATAAATATTAGTAAGCCTATCTGTTTCACATAATCTTTTTAATTCTGTAATAAGAGCTTTATTTTTCAAATTAATTTCCAGTGATTGAATTACAGATTCAATAATTTCAGATATGTTCATAAAAGCTTCTATCCATTCTTGTAACAATTCTTCTGAACTGTTAAAATCAATTATCAAAAGTCTTTCTTTATTAGGCATAGAGTTATCATTTATTTTAGTGATCATAGAGTAATCTTCATATTCACTTGAAATTGGAAATTCAAGTGAAGATTTTTTTTCAATTATAAATACTTTTTTTTCTTCTGTAATAGTATTCTTAGAAAAAGTTTCTTTAGCATATTTAATAATAGATTTTTTATTTTCATCAAGAAATTCAAATTTTTCCGGAATAGGTTCAATAACAGCTTGTATTATTTCAGGAGGTTCATTTAATATTTCACTTAAAGCGTTATAATAATCATAATCTACCTTATTAAGAAGAATAGATGAGATATTTGCTTTAATATACATAATCGTTTTTAAAAATTTTTCATACACTAAAAGCTGATTTATTGCATGAACTGAACGCATATAATAATCTAAAGTCCTCAATTCACAAAATGTTCGTTCAAACTCACCCTCATCACTATATTGTGATGTACCATTTAAAGCTACTTCCATTACTACCCCATCTTTACGTCTTACCTTTAAACTCACATTATCTACAAAACCATAGTCTTTCAGGTGTGGAAATTCTCTTTTGGTTTTTAAAAGACTTTCATCTACTAGAAATTCTCCAAAAAAATGTCCTATTGCTTCTTCTCTAACATAACCAGTCATTGAAAGCCATCCTGGACTCACATCTATTATAATGCCATCCTTGTTCAAAGATTGTACCATTTCTTTAGTACTCTTCAAATCCATTGAATGATTCCGTTTTTTAATCATATTAATAGTTTTTTCTGTTAACACTGATTTTCTTTTTTCCATCGTTTCTCCCCATTTTAATTGTTTTTCTCATCTATCTTTCCACAACAAATCATATTCTTAATATTTTCTTCAGATATAGGTTTTGAATAATAATACCCTTGTACTTTTTTAACCCCTAAATCTTTTAACAATTGAACTTGTTCCTCTGTTTCAACACCTTCTGATATAATAGATATTTCTAAATCACGAGCTAAATTAACAACTGTTTTATAAATAATAATTTCTTTATCATGATTTCGGGATTCTGGTAATAACCCTCGATCTAATTTAACAACACTAAAATCAATTCCATTCAAATATTTTAATGATGAATGGCCAGCACTAAAATCATCAATAGCAATTTTAAAACCTAACTTACATAACTTAGACACTTTATTATATTGAACTGATTCCACTATCATTTCCTCAGTTATCTCAATTTCTACATTATGAGGCTTAACCCCCAAATTATTTATGTACTCTACTAATTCATTTATTTTTACTTTTGAAAGTGTATATGGTGAAAAGTTTGAAGAAATAACAAAATCATCACTCACACTGTTACTTAACTTTAATTCTTTATATAATTCAATACCTTTTCTTAACATAAGTAAATCAATATTATAAATATCTCCTGAAGTTTCAGCTAATTTAATAAATTTATCAGGAGTAATAATTTCATCATCTTTCTTCCATCTAACTAATGTCTCGAAGCCTTTAATTTCTTTTGTATGTATATCAACAATTGGTTGGTAATATGGAATAAATTCATTATATTCTATTGCATTATTAAGACGAACTTTCATTCTAATACTTTCTTTATATTTGTCTAAAAATTCTTCATTTGCAATATAGTATTGATTCTTCCCTGATTCCTTTGCTTTTATCATAGCTACATCTGATAATTCTATTAATCGATCAATAGAAATTTCTTTATCAATATCAGGTTTTGCAAATCCAATTGAGCAACCCACTACATACTCTTCTTTTCTACCATAATTAATAATAGGTTCTAAAATTTCTTTAAGAATTATCTCACATTTATTTTTAGGACTTGTACATACCGAACAATTCTTTGTATCTTTACAACAATTATTAATAATAAGAAATTCATCTCCACCTAATCTATATACCGATTCCTCAGCAAACATATTTTTCAATCTTCTGGCAACTTCAGCTAAAACAAAGTCACCTGCAATATGACCATATAAATCATTTACATCTTTAAAGTTATCCAAATCAATATATATGCAATATATTCTTCCATCGACTATATTGAGAATATTATCATATAAATAAGTTCGATTTTTTAAGCCTGTTAACTCATCAACATAAGCCTTTTCCAAAGTCTTTAAAGTACTTTTCTTTATAAAATGCAAACTAACTGCCGTTAAAGATATACCTACTATAATCAATGACATAATTAATATTTTAAAAAGATAAATATTCCTATCATATTTAATTTGGTATAACTCAACAATTTGATGAATCTCATTTTTTAATCCCATTGCATTTGTAATAATGAATAATAGACTTTCATCATCACTAGGATTTTCTAATAATTTTTCAGCATTAGAAATGTATAAATTTAGCATCGGTAGTATTCTATCAAAATATGCAACAATTTCTTGATTCCTATTTGAACTAATATTTAAATCTTCATCACCATATATTAATGCATTTGTAAATCTTTCATAGACTTCTATTTCTCTAATCAATAATTCCTTTAGTTCCTTTGTTTTTTCAAAATCATCTATATTAGATGCACTTACATATTGTTGAGAATAATTACTAATCAACATAGTTCTCATACGTTGTGAACCTGATAGATTTATAGCAACCCCATCATCCTTAATTTTGATATAAGTGTAACTAGTAACCATCATGGTAACAATGAATGGTATGATTAATACTAGAAATGATAAATACATATTCTTTTTTATATGCTTCATGGGTTAATCACTCCTCATACAGAAACCTTCTTATTTAATTATACAATACATTATTTTACTTGTCGATTAATACACTTTTTTGTAGAAAGCACTACTTAGATTAAATAATTCAAATAAAATAAAACCACCTACTTACATTCCCATGTAAGTAGGTGGCTTGTCTAATAACAATATTTCTTATTTGCTTTCAACTGCCTTATATTCTTTAATATTCCCCTTTACTTTCTTTGAATATGTTAAATATATTATTAATAACAAAGTACAAAGCTCTCCTAGAATAATAGAACCCCAAATCCCTATATCTCCTATTATTAGAGGAAGTACTACTAATGCACCTATTGTAAACACCATTCCTCTACTTGTAGATATAAGATTTGCTATCTTCGAATTTTCTGTAGCTTGATAATAAGTTACATTAACTATATTTATTGATGCAATGACAAAGGAAAACCCATAAATTATAATTGCATCATAAGTGAGTTTTATAAGCGCCTCATCACCATTAAATATACTGATTATTTTTTCTCCGAATACGAGTATTATTACATAAATAACCACTGAAGCAATAAAATTCGTTTTTAATCCCATTTTAAACACTTTATCTACCTTTTCATAGTCTCCTTTTCCACTATTATAACTTAACAGTGGCTGTATTCCTTGCGAAACACCTATAAATAACGCTAAAAGCACAGTAGTTATATAACTTATAATACTAAAACCAGCTACTCCAACCTCGCCAATTCTATTTATTATAACTAAATTAAATGCGAATATACTAACAGCAGGTGATACCTGAACTATAAACTCTGGTGTTCCAGTTCTGATAATTCTTTTTAATTCATGTATTTTAATCTTAGGTACATATAACTTAAGTTGTCCTTTTTTCTTAAGAAAATGAGTTAAAAGAAGGACTACACTAGATAATTGTCCTAGTCCTGATGCTACTGCTGCACCAGCTATTCCAAACTTAAGGATAAATATAAATGTGTAATCTAAGGCTATATTGGTTACAGCTCCTACAATCAACGAAATCATAGCTAGATTAGGATTACCATCATTTCTAACAAAAGCACTTAATGCTAAACTTCCTGAAAATCCAAGACCAAAAATTAAGTAATAACGAAGATACTCTGCTGTCCCTTTTACTAATTCATCACTAGCCCCTAACATTCTAGCTAGTTGTACTGGGAAAAGCACCCCAATTAACGATACAACACCAGTTATACTTACTATTAAGACTAAGCTTTGTAAAAATATATTGTTTCCTTCCTCATACTTATTCTCTCCAAACTTTATGGACATTACTGCTGCCCCGCCCATGGTCATCATCATGGTTATGGCCATCATCAATGTTGTAACTGGCACAGCTACATTTACTGATGCTAAAGCTCCTGCCCCAACTCCTCTACCAACAAAAATTCCATCAACAACTATATAAAGTGCTGAAACCATCATTCCAATTACTGATGGAACAGCATATCTCATAAACTCTTTCCATAGTGACTTCATATTCCATACCTCCTAAGTCATGTTCAAATAAATAACTAGTCAGTATGCTAGTCTATTTTGACTTGTTATTTATTTTATTACGCCTAAAGAGATTATAAAGTCTATACCTTGTATAGAGTCAATAGAGTTAAATTAGAATTTGTAATTCATATAATAAATCATTATTTTCCCATTGATTAATTGTATTAAACAATTGACTTTCCACTGCAATACCTAAAGGTTCAATATTATTTTCTTTAATAAATTTTCTTATTTTATTTACCGCTTCTTCACTTTCATCATTTAAATACGTTATACATATAAATTTACCTCCAGGTATTTCTTTAATATCTATACTCTTATCTTCAATACCTTCACCACAAAGCGTTGAGTAAACACTGCTATAATAAATCTTACCTTCCTTTAAAAATAACCCCAAATTAATAAAACAACCCGCTTCCCCTTCAAACATAAGTTCATTCTCTTTAACGATTTTATCTTTTTTTCTTAATTTTATTTCAATTTCCCTTTCTTTATCTTTTTTATCCAATTCAACATCTATAACAAATCTCTTTTCAATTTCTCTAAAAAATATTTCATTAGTTTTCCTTGGTTCTATACCATATTCTATTTTCTCCTCTAAGTACCCTATAGCTTTACTTACATTATTTAATCTAATTATCTCTTTTTCCACTTTACTCTGTTGCTCCTTTATAAAAGATAGCAACTTTGTGATATCTCTACTATTCAACACCTCACTAAGCTCCTTAAGAGGAGCCCCTATTTCTTTTGAATACCTTATTAAGTCTAAATACATAAATTGATCTATTGAGTAATATCTATATTTGCTCTCTATATCTACATGAGCTGGTTTTAAAAGTCCCATCTTATCGTAAAGTCTTAAGGCTTGAATAGATACATTATTAATCTTTGCCGTTTCTCCTATAGAAAAATATTTTTTCATAAATTCCTCCAAAATATAACTATACTATCTATACATTAACTAATATAATTATATCGTGAAATAGCTATCCACGAAATAACACCTTAAATAAATTCAAATACAACTCAAAAACTATTAGTAGCTTCTGAGTTGTATTCTTATAATAACTGTTCTAAAATTTTTACCTGCTCTTGTTTTAATACGTGAATCTAATATTTTATCATCTAATTGAGAAAGTTCTTTACCTAACTTTGTCAATTCTCTTCCTATTCTTAAAAAGTAGGCATCTGATCTAAATTATCTTGTTGAACACCATTAGGATTACTTCTCAAATATGATCTTCCATTCTTTGCGTAAGAAACATTAACTCCTTCAATTTTTCCTTCTTCTGTCATTGATATTGCTTCTTGAATATTTACTTCTTGATTATTATCTAATTTAACTGCTGTTATATCTCCGTCAGTGTTCTTTCTTACATTAGTTATTTTCATTTATTACACTACCTTTCTTATAAGTATAGTTTATTCTTCCTTAGTTTTTATCAATACACCTATAATTATGCATAAAAAAAGCACGCTTCTGCGTGCGCTAAAAACAAATGTATAATTGATAATGGATAATGTATAATGATGGACGTTTCTGCATACGCAGAAACTACATTTTATTCTTCTTTAGGACAAAAGGTTTTTTACTCATTTTATCCAGGAATAAAATATTGTAGTTAACATACAATGTTTCATCATTGATGAAACGAGTAAACCCCTATTGTCTAAGGAAAAATAATATTAAAATTTCTCGGAGAGAAATGTCAATCATTGTCCATTATACATTATCCATTCTCCATTTTCTTCTAATAGTCTTTGCATGAAATTTTGAAATATGCTTTTGGATGAGCACATACTGGACAAACATCAGGAGCTTCATTACCTGTATGTATATGACCACAATTTTCACAAATCCATGTTTTGCTTTCTTCACGTTCAAATACTTTCTTTTCTTGTACGTTTTTAAGTAGATCTTGATATCTTTCTTCATGGTGCTTTTCAATTGCCCCTACTCCCTCGAATAGTTTGGCTATATCCTCAAATCCTTCTTTTTTTGCAATCTCAGCAAATTGTTTATACATATCCGTCCATTCAGCATGTTCTCCTGAAGCTGCCGCCTTAAGATTATCTTCAGTAGTACCAATACCATCTAATAACTTAAACCAAATTTTTGCGTGCTCTTTTTCATTCATAGCAGTTTCTTCAAATATTTTTGCGATTTGAACATATCCTTCTTTTTTAGCTTTACTTGCATAATAAGTATACTTATTTCTAGCTTGAGACTCTCCTGCAAAAGCTTCCATAAGATTCTTTTCTGTTTGACTTCCTTTTAAATTCTTTTTCATTATTAATCCACTCCTATGTAATATTTCGAAATGAAATATTTATTAATATAATATTCTTCAAGCTTTTAACTATTTAGTATTATACCACAAAATCCTTTTTTTAATCCAATTATTGGATTAAAAACTCTCTAAAGATACTCAATTTAATATTCCTCATCTAATAACCTATTTCATGAAAATGTATATAACTCTAACTAAAACCTAATAATATAATATTTAATATTATTAAATCGAGTATTCTGAAATAAAATATTATACAAAATATACTAACTAGGAGATAATAGTATGGAAGTAAAAAAAGCAAATATGTTTCTTATTAAGTTTATTTCCACAATGATAATGTTCATATATATATTATTTTTATTCATAGATATCTCAAATGACCATATAGGTAATAAATACTCTACCTATCTTAAATTTTCAAGTATATTACTATGCTTAATTATTTCATTATTAATTGGCTCCAATGGATTTAATCCCAAAGATGTTTTTTTACTTCAATTAGCTAGATTCTTCACCTTAGTCGCTGATTATTTTCTTTTATTAAGTAATAATTATATATTAGGAGTGTTGTTTTTCTGTGTGGTTCAATTAATTTATATTGAAAGACATTCATTAATGAGAGAAGATAAGCTTGATATAAAAATAAATGGTTTCTTATTTTTACCCATATTTATCTTGCTTTTAATATTTGCCTCACTAATATTCCATATTATAGCTTCTAAATTTCTACTAATAAGTAGTTCCATTCTTTATGCATTGTTATTATCTTTTAGTGTTTATTGTGGTATTAGAACCTTGAAGTCTAGTAATTATAATAAGAAAAGCGCTCTTTTCATTTCATGGGGAATGATATTATTCCTATTATGCGATATAAATGTAGCCCTTTATCAAATAATAAATGCTGGATTTTTAAAAAGTTTATGGAGTGATTTTTCCTTCATAGTTGGAATATTAATATGGATTTTTTATTTGCCCTCTCAGTTATTACTAACTTTAAGTGGAATAGAATAAATACTACTTTATTGTTATAACTTAGATAATATAATTAAGAATCATTTCTTGATCTCCATACGATTTATACCCAAATTTCTCATAAAGCCCTATTGCAACTTTATTATATTTTTCTACCCAAAGCATAGAATTTATCGCACCATTTTCTTTCCCCCAATTAAATGCTTTTTGCATGAGTTTTTTAGAATATTCCTTACCTCTATATTTTTCGTCAACAGCAAGACCTCTTATAAACAAACTCTTTGTATTATTACTCTTAATTTCATAAACATTTGTAAATACCACTCCTGCAATATCCTTATTTTTTCTTATTAAAAATATATTATTTTCATTATTGTTCATATACTCATTCATTTCATCTTCATTCATTTTAAATTTTTCTCCCCCAAGAGAGCTATCTATAATACCATAAAGCTGATTACACTCTTCAACTTTTGCTTTTACTACCTCACTGCAGTCTGCTTCTATCCCATCTAAATTACTTGATTTAAATCCAACATAATGAAATTCAACCTTGCATCCTATTTTTATGAACTCTTTTGATACTTTATCAAGTAATCCCTTTGAGTTTTTATCTTCACCACAGCTTATCTTTAGAGTTGTTCCATTAGGAAATTTCTCTTTTAATCTTCCTAAGCTCTCAGCAACCTCTTTTAATGATTCACCAGCCCAAAATATGTTATTTACTCCTCCATCCCTTTCCACAAATAATATTACCTTATGATTATCCGATTCAATAATCATTGAATCAGGATTCTTAAAAAACTCTTCTTCATGCTCCTTTGAGTGAAATAAGAATTTATATTCCATCTCTACTGCACTTTTTAACACCTTTTTGTAATCCATCCCCTATACCCCCTATTAATATCATTTTTTCTATTTATATCCACATTGTATTATAACAAGAAACTTTTGTCAATATAAAGTTTACTATAATTAAACTTTATCTTTTGTAAATATCTGTTATAATATACTCAGGAGTTGATAATTATGAATATTGGAGAAAAAATAAAAGCTGCTCGTAAATCACTAGGATTATCTCAGCAGCAATTAGGTGGTACACACTTTACAAAAGGATATATCAGCCGAATTGAAAAGGGACATGTTAATCCTTCCATGAAGGTTCTTTCAGTAATATCAGATAGGTTAAAAAAGCCTATTTCATATTTTCTAGAAGAGGAGAATCTGGGTTCAAAAGAACTTCAGAAAAAGTTTATCACTGGCGAAAACTTCTATCTTCAAAAGGAATACAATGAGGCAATAAAAATATTTTATGATCTTATAAACTTAAATGATGATACAAAAAATTCTATCTATTGTACTTCACTATTGTATATAGGTAAATGTTTATTCTATTTGAATAGCTACCTTGAGAGCATCGATATACTAAAAAAAGCCTTAAAACATATTAAAGAAATCTCATTATATGAGGATCTTATTTATTGTTATTGCTACATAGGACATTGTTATTTCAACTTAACTGATTATAAAGAAGCAATTCATGTTTATACTAGTGCTCTTAATTCAATAGACTCTAAAAAACTGAACATGCCATCAACTAAAGCAAAACTACTTCTTAATATAGGTACTGCTAATTCAAATATCGGACGAGTCAAAATCGCCATGGAGTATTTCACTAAAAATATCTGTTACTGTCAAAAGAATTATCTTGCTGATACACTTTTAGATTGCTATATTAGAGTAGGATATTGTGCTTATAAATTAGGAATGTATAACACTTCTAAAGAGTTTGTCTCTAAGGGAATTTCTATGAACAAATCACTAAATTCCAGCGTTGCTAATGTTGAACTGTTTAGCCTTTTAGGTATTGTAGTTGCCAAAGAAGGTAAGATGGATTCCGGACTTGATTTATTATCAAAAAGCATGAATATAGCCAAAAACATAAATTATGAATTAGGATATAACATAAGTATTACTTATAAAGCATCAATTTTACTTACTGCAGGTGAACTTAATGAATGTGAATCCTTTGCCCTTAAACACCTTCCAATACTTGAAAACGCGAAAAACAAACTTCCTCTTTATTTACTTCAGGGGCATATAGGCAACTTATATATTCAAAAGGGAATCATTGAGGAAGGGAAAAAATATCTCGAGACAGCAATTAAAAATTATATAGCTATCAGTTTAAATTGGGAAGTATCATATTATTCAAAACTATTAGCTGATATACTTATAGAACTAAACCCCAAAGAAGCAAGAGATTATTATAATCTTTCTATAGAATATACTTCAAAAATGATTTAAGGGGTTACCATACTGGTAGCCCCAAGTTTGTTTACAAAGTTACAATATAGTGTTTTCACTTTGTTTTATTATATGCCTTTATTTAATGCTTCAAGTAATTCATCAATATTTAAACCATGTACTTGTGCAGCTTCCCCAATAGTTTCAGCTTGTGCTGATGGACAACCTACGCATCCCATACCAAATCCCATAAGAACCTCTACTGATTTAGGGAACTGTCTAATTACTTCTCCTATAGTCATATCCTTAGTAATTTTCATATCACAACATCTCCTTACATCTATATTAATTATTTTTTTTCTTTGATTTATCTATATTATAAAACTAATATCCAAAAGATGATGTAACGTTGGTTACTTTTTTAAATTTTTTATACCTAGTACACTTCTAGTTAGATACTCATATTATATTCCTTAATAATCTCTAATCACGATATAAGTGCTCAAAGAACTTACCTTTACTTCTTTCGATATATACACACATCCATTTTCAACACCATATCTATTCACTTCAAATTCATTTGCAATAACTTTCCACTGACCTTCTAATGGAAGCTTAATTGTTACTTCTTCTCTATTTCCATTGTGAATAATAAGTATATGGTTATAGTCCTCTTTATAAGGAGAATTTAATATATAAGCCACTATATTTTGAGAAGAATCAATAAATCTCAAGTATTTTCTTATATCTTGTGATTTATCCATAGTCATAACATGCTGACTCTTCCTAAATGCAATTAAATCCTTAATATAATTAAATGTTCCTATATATTGATTTTTCCTATTCCAATCTATCTTGTTTATATGATTTCCTGCATTATAGCTATTATCAATTCCTTCTTTACTTCTTAAAAATTCTGAACCACCGTGTAAGAAGGGAATCCCTTGCGCTGTTAGTATAATAGATAATGCTAGCCTATTCATCTTTTCCCTTTCTTCAAATGATACCTCACTATTACTTTTTTCAAATTTATCAAATAAAGTTAAATTATCATGACAGCTCACATAGTTTATACATTCTATAGGTTCTTTTGCAAAACCACATAAATTCTCATTGTAATTTATACTTCCCACTATTCCCTTTTTAATATCATTCTCAACCCCTGATGCCCCATTCACAAATCCTAATGAAAAGCCACTATTATCTCCTTTTATGGCATTTCGCATTTCATCATTAAATAAAGCAATATTCGTTCCCTTTTGTTTTCCTTTAGTAAACTGAAGATTATAATCTAAAGCTGAACATCCCCCAGTCCAAGGTTCTCCATAAATCAAGATGTTAGGATTTATTTTTCTAAGTTCTTTTTCAACTTCCTTCATTGTTTCTATATCGTGAAGTGCCATAAGATCAAACCTAAATCCATCTATTTTATATTCACTTGCCCAAAACTTTACGCAGTCTACTATAAATTTTCTTACCATAGGCTTTTCTGATGCAATTTCATTTCCACATCCAGATCCATTAGAATAACTACCATCATCATAAGTACGATAATAATATTTTGGTGCAAGACTATCAAATGGAGTATTTCCTGTTTTATAGGTGTGATTAAATACTACATCCATTACAACTCTAATATTGTTTTCATGTAAAGTTTTTACCATCTTTTTAAATTCTGTAATCCTAACTTCTCCCTTATACGGATTTGTGGAATAAGATCCCTCTGGGACAAAATATAAACTTGGATCATATCCCCAATTGTACTGCCCTTCTTTACTCTCATCTACACTTTGGAAATCAAAAACTGGCATCAAATGAATATGTGTTATACCAAGCTCTTTAAGATGATTAATTCCTGTTGATACCCCATTTATTCCTTTAATATTCTTTTCAGTAAAAGCTAAGTACTTTCCCTTATTTTTTATCCCTGAATTTATATCTACTGAAAAATCCCTTACATGCATTTCATATATAATCATCTCAGAAAATCTTAAAGGGGTAGGTATTTGATGTTCATGCCATCCTTCAGGATTTAAAGAATCAAAATCCACTATCATTCCTTTTTCGCCATTTACTGTAGCTCCCTTTGTATATATATCTTGTGTTTCCTTTTCTATCCCACCTAGCGTTATTCTATAATTATAGTATTTGTTTTTATAATCTCCTTTAAGCTTTAGCTCCCAAATTCCTTTTTCACCTTTGCTCATATCATATACATTGTCATTACGCTCAAAATCCTGGTCATAAATAACTACTTTCATTTTTTCTGCATTAGGGGACCATACCTTAAATAATGTATCGCCTTTATTGTAATTAGCACCTAAATCCTTTCCAGCATAAATGTTGGATTCCATAAAACTCCTCCATAAACCTATAATGCCCCCCATATTTCTTTAGCATATTCCTCTATTGTTTTGTCGCTAGAGAACTTTCCAGAGTAAGCTATATTAGTAACACTCATCTCTAACCATTTTGACTTATTTCTATATAATTTATCTATTTTTTCTTGAGCCCTTACATAATCACAGAAATCTTTTAATACTAAATATTTATCATTATCTTTAAGTAAAGAATCATATATTCCTTTAAACTCATCCATACTTACAGGTAAAAATCCATTTATTAACTCATCCATCACTGTTTTTAATCTTATATCTTCATTATATATATCTATAGAATTATGTGTATTATTCTTATATATTTCAAGAACTTCCTTAGCCTTTAATCCAAATATTATTATATTATCCTCTCCTACTTCATTAGCAATTTCAATGTTTGCTCCATCAAGTGTTGCTATGGTAATTGCACCATTCATCATAAACTTCATATTCCCAGTTCCTGAGGCTTCTTTTGTTGTTGTTGATATCTGCTCACTTACATCTGCTGCTGGCATCAAAAGTTCAGCAAGTGTTATATTGTAATCTTCAATAAATAAAACCTTCAACTTGTCTTTTATTCTATAATCATTATTTATCTTTTTCCCTAGTGAATTAATTAACTTTATAGTTTCTTTTGCAATATAATATCCCGGTGCTGCCTTTCCAGCAAATATAAAAGTTCTTGGATAAATATCTAGATTGGGATTTTCAAGTAGCTTATTGTACAGATGCATTATATGGAATACATTAAGCACTTGTCTTTTATATTCGTGAATTCTTTTTGCCTGTATATCAAATATTGAATTAGGATTAATTTCTATAGAATATTTTTCCTTAACCATATTAGCAAATTTATTTTTATTATATTGCTTTATTTTATATATTTTTTCTTTAAAGCAAGGATCCTTTTTAAATTCTAACAAATTCATCAGTGATTCTGGGGAGTCTATCCAGCTCGGTCCAATGTATTCACTTATTACGCTAGCAAGCTTTGGATTGCATTTTAAAAGCCATCTTCTATGACTAATTCCATTTGTTTTATTATTAAATTTCTCTGGGTATATGTTATAAAATTCTTTTAGTTCTTTTCTTTTCAATATTTCTGTATGAAGTTTAGCTACTCCATTTATACTATGACTTCCTACTATAGCTAAATGAGCCATCTTTATTTGATTATCAGCTATTATTGCCATTTCACTTATTTTATCAAAATCTCCATTATATTTAGTGTTCCATAATTCTTTACAAAATCTTTCATTTATCTCTTCTATAATCATAAAGATTCTTGGCAGAAATTTTTTTATCATATCTACATTCCATTTTTCTAAAGCTTCTGCCATAATAGTATGATTTGTATATGATATTGTGTGTTTTGTTATTTTCCATGCTTCATCCCATCCAAATCCTTCTTCATCTATTAATATTCTAATAAGCTCTGGTATAGCTAACGCTGGATGGGTATCATTTATATGAATTGAAACATATTTATAAAATTCTTTTAGATGTTTTCCAGATTTTTTAAATGATTCGACAATACTTTGTACCCCAGAAGAAACTAAAAAATATTCCTGTTTAAGTCTTAAAATTTTTCCCTTTTCATAAGAATCATCTGGATATAAAACATAGGAAATGGCTTCAGTGTTATATTTATCTTCAAAAGCTTTTGTATACTCCCCTTTATTAAAATGATAATAGTCGAATTCTTTATCCATTACCTCTGCACTCAAAAGCCTTAAAGTATTAACAATATTATTTTTATATCCTACAATAGGTATATCATAAGGAACTGCCAATATTGATTCATAATTTTCATGAACAAATTTTAATCTATTATCTTTTTGCGTTATTATTACATTTCCTCCAAACTTAACTTCTACTGATTCACTTGGTCTTTTAATTTCCCATGCATTTTCATATTTAAGCCACTGATCTGGAAATTCTTCTTGATATCCCTCCATTATCTTTTGCTGGAAAAGACCATATTTATATCTTATTCCAACACCATATCCCGGTATACCAAGCGTAGCCATTGAATCCGAAAAACACGCTGCCAGTCTTCCCAATCCTCCATTTCCAAGACCTGGTTCTTTCTCGATCTCTGCAATTTCATTTAAATCTAATCCAAGGTCTTTCAACCCATCTTCACAAACTTCTTTAATACCCAAACTCATAAGATTACTTATTAATAATTTTCCTATTAAAAATTCCATTGAAAAATAATAAATTTGTTTTTTATTATCCTTTAGATATCGTTCATTAGTATTTACCCAATATTCAGCTATATAATCTCTTGTTAAACTAGCTAAAGCATAGTATTTATCTAAAAGGTTTGCCTCTTTAATTTTTTTCCCTCGCTTTGATACTAACTTATTAACGAAATCTTCAATAAATTGATCTTTGTTAACTCTCATAATTCCCCCCTCCCCCAACTATAGATTTTCCAGTTTGAAAATTTACTTGTTTAAAAAATTCGAAAGTAAAATTTCATTTTCTATTCCTTTTTATAGCTAAATCTTTTGAATAGTTTTCTATATATTTATGAAATTAAATTCATATATAATTCTTCATATGTTTGAGCTGAACCTTTCCAGCTATAATCACCATTCATTGCATTTTGAACTATTTCATACCAACCGGTTCTATCTTTATAATATTCTAGTGCTCTATTAATTGTGAAAAGCATATCGTGAGCATTATAATTTTTAAAACTAAATCCATTTCCTTCTTTAGTGAACCCATTGTATGACCTAACTGTATCATTTAATCCACCAGTCTCTCTTACAATAGGAAGCGTACCATATCTAAGTGCAATTAATTGTGATAATCCACAAGGTTCAAATCGTGAAGGCATTAAAAACATGTCACAACCAGCATAAATTTTATGGGCAAGAGAATTATCGAATAATATATTTGCTGATAGCTTCTCTGGATATCTATTTGCATAATTTCTAAATATTGATTCAAAGTATGAATCTCCTGTTCCTAAAACCACCATCTGTACATCCCTATCAAGTAGCTCATCTAAGATATGAACCACCAAATCTAGTCCTTTCATACTATCTAGCCTTGAAACAATTCCAATTAAAGGAACATCCTCTCTTTGAGGAAGGTTTAATAATTCCTGTAGTCTCAATTTATTCTCTGTTTTATCCTCAAGAGAATCAATACTGTAATTTTTATAAACATAATTATCTTTTTCAGGATTATAAATATCATAATCAATCCCATTTACAATTCCATATAATTCTTCACTTCTTTTTCTTAAAAGCCCATCTAATTTTTCTCCATAATATTCGCATTGTATTTCTTGAGCATAACTTTCACTTACAGTTGTAATTATGTCTGAATAGTTTATTCCACCCTTCATAAAACTTACTCCATCATTAAATTCCAACTTTTCAATATGATTATATTCACTTCCTAAATTTAATAATTCCCCTAATATTTCTGGTGAAAATATTCCTTGGTATTTTAAATTATGGATAGTAAAAATTGTTTTAATATTCTTGTACTCCAAATTTTCATTATAATGTGCTTTTAGTAATGGACTAATCATCCCTGTCTGCCAGTCATTGCAATGAATAATATCTGGTTTAAAATCTATGTGTCTAATCATCTCTAAAACAGACCTATTAAAGAATGCAAATCTTTCAGCTTCATCATAATATCCATATACTCCATACCCTGATTCTCTATTAAAATAGTATTCATTATCTATAAAATAATATGGAACCCCTTCATATTCCATATATTGAATTCCACAATACTTCTCTCTCCATCCTACAGGTACTTCTACACTTTTTATAAAAGACATTTCTTTTTTAAACTCATCAGGTATAGCTCTATACTTTGGAATTACTACCCTTATATCTATTCCTATTTTCCTAAGTTCTTTAGGCAAAGAAAATGCCACATCGGCAAGTCCCCCTGTTTTAATAAAGGGTACTGCTTCTGAAGCAACATATAATACTTTAGTCAATTCTACTCCCCCTAACCTCAAATTTATAATTTAAAATTTTTTCCTAATATTATTGGCCTTTTAGAATCTCCACATAATACCTTATTTTTGCTTATATGAACATATTTATCTAATATGGCATGCTTTAAAGTTGTATCTTCTTCAATTGTTCCTTTTGTCATAATTACACTGTCCTTTACAACTGCCCCTTTTTTAATCCTGACTCCCCTTGAAATAATACTATTTTCAACAGTTCCTTCAATAATACAGCCATCTGCAATAACAGAATTTTTAACTTGAGAATTTTCAGCATATTTTGTTGGTGCTTCATCCTTAATTTTTGTATAAATCCCTCCATTTTTATTGAATATCTCTTGAGCTACATTATTATCCAACAGCTCCATATTAGTTCTATAGTAGTTATCAGTGGAGTTTATACATGATAAATACCCCTCAAAAGGATATGCATTTACATTTAAACGATTTATTTTATCAAACACAGCATCTTTTAAATTCAGATTTTCCCCAATTGTTATGCTACTTTGAATTATTTCAAGTAGTAAACTTTTCTTCATAATATACATTTCCATTGAAATATTTTTACTTTCTTTATTTCCTACATTTCTACCTATACTAATAATATTCATATTTTCATCTAAGTTTAAAGTATCACAATTCAAGAAATCACTGTTGCTATCGTCTATTTTTTTATAAAGAACTGTTATATCTGCTTCGCTTTTTTTATGATAATTAAAGGCTTCTTCATAATTAACATTACAAACCATATAACTTTTTGATAATAAAACATAGTTCTGTCTGCTACGTTCTATATATTCAATATGATCTTTGAAATTTTTAATATCTCCTTTACTAATCAAAGTATCTGATTGATTTATTACTGGGTTTAGTATGAATAATCCGTCTTTTTTTCTATCTAAATCCCACTCTTTTCCTACTCTTAAATGTTCCATTAATGAACGACATTTTCCTTGAGTAAATACTGCCACATTTATCATTCCTGAATTAACCATATTTGAAAGAGTAAAATCAATAATTCTATACTTACCACCAATTGGTATTGTTGCAATTGGCCTATTATATGTAAGCTCTCTTATTTGATCTTCTTTTTCACTTAAATTAATAATCCCCATTATATCTTGCATCATATTCCCCCAATTTAAAGTATTATTCATTTACAACAACTATCTCATCTGAATTTTTGTCTTCTATTATATTTCCGGATTTCACAATTACATTTTTCATAACTATAGCTTTGTTAATGGTTACATTATCTTCAATCTTTGCTCCAGGCATAATAACAGAATCAGTAATTTTAGAATTTTTTCCAACATAAACACCAGGGAATAATACACTGTTATTTATTTCTCCATTAATAATACATCCATCGTTTAGTATGGCTGATTTTACTTTTCCACTTTCACTAATATAGTGTGGTGGTCCAATCGGATTATTTGAGTATATATTCCAGTTTGGGTCATGTATATTTAACTTATTATTTTCTTTTAATAAATCCATATTAGCTTCCCATAAGCTTTTAACATTCCCTACATCTTTCCAATACCCCTCAAATTTATAAGCGTATAGATCCACTCCATTGTGTAACATCTTAGGTATTATATTTTTCCCAAAATCATTAGCTGAATTTTCATCCTGTTCATCTTCGATTAAATATCTTTTTAATAATTTCCAATCAAATATATAAACACCCATAGAAGCTAAATTACTTTTAGGATTTCCAGGTTTCTCTTCAAACTCATATATCTTATTCTCATTATCCACATTCATTATTCCAAATCTATTTGCATCTTCCCATGGTACTGTAATTACTGCAATAGTCGCTCCAGCTCCTTTTTCCTTATGATATTTGAGAAGTAGAGAATAATCCATTTTATAAACATGATCTCCAGATAATATAAGTACATATTCTGGATCATACTTATCTATAAAATTTTTATTTTCATAAACTGCATTTGCAGTACCTTTATACCATCTTCCCCCATTTTGACCCATATATGGAGCTAAAATTGTAACGCCTCCATTGTTTCTATCAAACCCCCATGGTCTTCCAATTCCTATATGTGAATTTAACTCCAAAGGCTTATATTGTGTAAGTACTCCCACTGTATCAATTCCTGAGTTTGCACAATTACTCAACGTAAAATCTATAATTCTATATTTACCTCCAAATGGAACTGCAGGCTTTGCTATTTTTTTAGTTAACATATTAAGTCTGGAACCTTGTCCTCCAGCTAATAACATAGATATAATTTCTTTTTTTCTTCTATTCATAAAATCCCCCTTATTACAGACTAAGTAAGTGATAAATTATAACTTACTTCTTTATTTTGATAAACAATCCCCCTAAAGGTGGAATTTCCAGAGTTAAGGAGTATGGTTGATTATGCCATTTTGAATTACTTGCTATAAGTCTATTTTCATTTTTTACTCCTGAACCACCATATTGTTCCATATCACTATTAAATACTTCTTCATATTCTCCTAAAAAAGGAACCCCAATCTTATATTTTTCACGTAATACAGGTGTAAAGTTACACACAATAATAATGAAGTCATCTTCCTTTTTACCTTTTCGCATAAATGTTATTACACTCTGCTCATAGTTTTGATGATCAATCCAAGAAAACCCTCTTGAATCACCATCCAATTCATATAATGATTTTTCATTTATATAAAGTTTATTAAGTTCTTCTGTAAAATATTTCATTTTTTTATGACTTTCGTATTTGATTAACATCCAATCTAATTCCTTCTTATAATTCCATTCAATAAACTGAGCAAATTCATTTCCCATAAATGAAAGTTTTTTTCCTGGATGAGCTATCATATAAGCAAAAAACACTCTCAAATTAGCAAATTTCCGCCAATAATCTCCTGGCATTTTTTCAATTAAAGATTTTTTTCCATGAACTACTTCATCATGAGATAGAGGCAGTATGAATTTTTCAGAAAATGCATACATAAAGGAAAAGGTAATTAAATCATGATGCCATTTTCTGAAAATAGGGTCCATTTCCATGTATTTCAACATATCATTCATCCATCCCATATTCCACTTATAATCAAAGCCTAGTCCACCTTTTTCTGTTGCTCCTGTAACATATGGCCACGCTGTGGATTCTTCAGCAATCATTAAACTTTCTGGAAAATGTTTAGATATGCTTTGATTTAATTCTCTTAAAAATTCTATTGCACTTAAATTTTCTACCCCTCCATACTTGTTTGGTATATACAACCCATCTCTTTTACCACTATTTAAATAAAGCATATAAGAAACTGCATCAACTCTTAAGCCATCAATATGATACACATCAAACCAAAACATAGCGTTAGATATTAAAAAATTTTTAGTATGTTTTTTACCATAATCAAAGGCAGCAGTTCCCCACTCTGAATTCTCAGCCATTATTGGGTTGTCATATTCATAAAGAGCTGTTCCATCAAATTTTAATAATCCATGTTCATCCTTACAAAAATGACAAGGTACCCAGTCTAAAATAACTCCAATTCCTTCTTGGTGACATATATCTATAAAGTTCATAAAATCTTCAGGTTTACCATACCTACTTGTCACAGAATAATAGCCAGTTACTTGATACCCCCATGAACCATCAAAGGGATACTCTGTAATTGGCAGCAATTCAATATGTGTATATCCCATTTGTTTAACATACTCTATGATTTCATTAGCCATTTCTCTATAATCATAAAACTCATCACTACCTTTTCTTCTCCATGAACCTAGGTGTAATTCATAAATATTTATTGGTTTTTCATACTTAGAAATCTTCTTCTTCTTTTCTACCCATTCCCCATCATTCCATTGATAATTATCCAGTGAAGCGATTACCGATGCAGTATTTGGTGGTAATTCTGAAAAGAATGCATATGGGTCCGCCTTTAACCTAACTTCCTTATCTCTAGTAAAAATTTCGTATTTATAAATATCTCCTTCTTTTAATCCTTGAATAAAAATATTCCATATACCTAAGCTTTCATGCTTTTTCATAGGATGATTACTTCCATTCCAATTGTTAAAATCACCAACAACATTAACCTTTTCTGCATTAGGCGCATACACCGTAAACCTTACTCCTTGTATTCCTTTATATGATTTCAAATGTGCACCTAAGAATTTATAATTATTAAAACTCTTATCTCTATCAAACTCATAGGATTCAAAATGACTTTTAGGCAAATAGTAAACTTTTTGACACATAATACTCCTCCGACTTGTTTAAAATCTATTTTCATATTGGTAAAAAAACAACATAAATTTTACTACTTAATTTTTTATCTACAAAAGCATACTTAGTAATTGTATTTACACACTTGTTAAAATATGACTAAAATAACATAGAATTTACCTAATATTTATCTAATGATTAATTATACAGGTAATATAAACAGGCCCTAATCTATCAGATTAGAGCCTGTTTTCTTTCAGAGGAACAACTAATTTTTATTGAAATTATGTTGGTGATAATTCCATAAATAATTTATTTGAATATGCCTAAGTCTTATTTTCAGGTTGTTTCCCTATAGTTCTAAATGTACCCAAAATACCTGCTAAAGTTGCGCCAAATAAATTGAATATTAAATCTAAGTTATTATCTACTAGTCCATGTTGATTTTTAGTTTTAAATATAACATCTAAAATAAATTCTATATTTTCAAGAAAAACTCCAATTGTAATCCCTATAGATGTTATAAAAATAAAATTAAATATTTTAGATTCAGAAAAAATCTCAACACTTGAATCAATTATTGAGTAAAAAAAAAGTGAACAAGAAAAAGTACCAAATAAATGTAAAACTTTATCAAACCAGTTTGTAGTCTTGTAAAGGTTAAAGTATTGCCCAAATAAGTTATGTAATATTATTGTAATAATAACCAATACCTTTATATAGTTTCCCACCTCAAATCTCTTTTTATTTTCAAAATAAATAAAAATTAGGTAACCACTATATAAGACTATTAAATTATAAATATAATTATATTCCTTCTTTATTATAAAACCAATTATAGTTAAAAGTATAAATATTGAAAAGACAATAGTTAAAAATTTTGAAGCATTATTTTTCATTATAATAAATACCTTTCTTTTTTATAATGTATTGTTTATAGCTTTATTATTTACTTATTCTAATTTTTTTTATTTACTAGAATAACTTAAAAGAGCATCTAAACCATTCATTTAGATACTCTTTATATTTAAATTACCCTATACTTACTACATTATTACGTTTTTTCCCTTTTGCTTGATACAAAGCTTTATCTGCTGCATATATAAAATTCTTAATAGATAATTTACCACATGGAATAACTGTATTTGTTCCTAAACTTACAGTTATGTATTTTGATACAGTTGAATATTCATGAGAAATAGCCAACGCTTCAATCTTCTTTCTTATTTCTTCCGCAAATAAATAAACCTCTTCTCTATTTGTATTAGGTAATATTATAGCAAATTCTTCTCCTCCATATCGTGAAGCAATTGCTTCTATTTTTTTAGAATACTGTGATATGACCTTTGCAACTTCTTTAAGACTCTCATCTCCAGCTTGATGTCCATAGTTATCATTATACTGTTTAAAACTATCTATATCTAATAGAATCATTGATACAGGTTTTTTTTGTACTAAAGACTCCTCCCATGCATTCTCTAATACTTCATCAAACTTGTAACGATTATAAATTCCCGTTAAGGCATCAGTATAAGAAAGGCGTTCCAATTCTTTATTTTGTTGTTCTATTATTTTTCTATTACTAAATTCCTTCACTCTATTTTTAAATAACATTCTAGATATATACCATGATATAACTAGAACTGAACTGGAATTAATAATGTTCCCAAATAATATATTATTACACTTTTGAACATAGAATAAACCTACAATAAATACTGTATGTACAAATATATATATTATAAGTACAAAAATAGGCTCTAAATACACTGCTACTGCAATAAATATAATACCTGCTATATATACAATAACTTGTCCATAATGTAATTGATCTATTATGGATATTCCAGCTCCCCATAAAACTAAGAAAACTAAAAAAGTAATTTCAAGAGTTCGCATCATCTTGGTGCTCTTAATCTTATTATTCTCTACTTTTTGAAAAACATTTAAGAACACTATCATTGATATTATCATCAAACCATACATAACAGTGTAAGACATGTTATGTACTTTAAACACTTGATTCCCCATGTCAATAATCGACATTAAAAGCATTATAATTTCCATTATAATATATACTTTTGAAATGGTTTTTCCTCTAGCCAGATTAATTTCAAAATTTTCTCTTCTAAATTCTTCTTTATATTTATCTGGTGCTGAAATCAATATAAATTTCTTCAGTTTTTGTAAAATCATTTTATTCACCTACATTTTATAGTATTTAAGCCTTATATTTAAAATATATTATTTATATACCAAATACTTAATGCTATTATTATATCATCAAAAAAAATGCGCAACAATTGTTGCACATTTTCTTTTCAAAAATTTAATTTTCTGGGACATTCTCTGTTACTATAGAACTCGTCGCTACAACTGCCTCTTAATTATAAATTAATTAAATCTTCCATGGTATACAGTCCATTATCTTTATCTACAATATATTTAGCTGCCTTTACAGCCCCTAACGCAAAAATCTTTTTTGATAATGCTGTATGCTTAATCTCAATTATTTCATCTAGTCCTGCAAATATTACATTATGCTCTCCGCATATAGTACCACCTCGAATAGCGTGTATACCAATTTCATTTTTTATTCTTTTTTCCTCATTTCCACTTCTTCCAAATACATATTTTTTCGAACTATCTAATTCTTGATTTATTGCATCTGCTATCATATACGCACTTCCACTAGGTGCATCCATTTTTTTATTATGATGTTTTTCAATAATTTCTATATCAAAATTTTCTTCTAAAACTAATGCTGCTTTTTTAACTAAATTGATTAGCAGATTTAATCCTAAAGATGTGTTTGCTGTATACAACACTGGAATTTTCTTAGAAGCAATTTTAATATCTTCTATATCTTCTCTAGATAAACCTGTTGTAGCTATTAAAAGAGGAGTATTTCTTTCAACTGCATACTTTAACAAATCAGGTAAACATTTAGGATTAGAACAATCAATAATAACATCCCCCGCATCTTTACATTCAAATATACTAGTGTATACTGAATAAGAATTATTAATTTTTTTAGGGTTTCTGGATAAACCCGCAATTATTTCTATATCACGTTTCTCTTCTATGAGCTTGGAGATAGTTTGTCCCAGCATTCCATTACATCCACTAATTATTATTTTCACTATTAGACCTCCTAAAAACTTATATCTTATTTATAAGCAACTCTGCAATCTGAACTGTATTTGTAGCAGCACCCTTTCTAATATTATCAGCTACTACCCATATGTTAATTCCATTATCTACACTAAAATCCCTTCTAATTCTTCCAACATAAACTTCATTAGTTCCTTCTATATTTATAGGCATAGGATAAACATTGTTTTCAACATCGTCTTGTACAATTATTCCATCAGTATTTTCTAAAACACTATAAACTTCAGTTAAATCAAAATCTTTCTCAAACTCTAAATTTATTGAAATACTATGTCCATGTCTTACAGGAACCCTAACTGTGGTAGCGGTAATTCTTAATTTACTGTCATTTAATATCTTTTTAGTTTCTTCAATCATTTTCATTTCTTCCTTTGTATATCCATTATCCATAAATACATCAATATGAGGAATACAGTTATATGCTATTTGATGAGGATATTTTTTATTAGAAATACCTTCTATTCCATTTTCTAAATCCATTATTCCTCCAACCCCTGACCCAGAAACAGCTTGATAAGTTGAATAAACTATCCTTTTAATTTTAAAAACATCATTTAATACTTTTAGTGGTAAAACAGCTTGAATTGTAGAACAATTTGGATTTGAAATAATTCCGTTATTCCATTGAACATCTTCAGGGTTTACCTCTGGAACAATTAAAGGGACTGCCTTATCCATTCTCCATGCACTGCTGTTATCAACTACTATAACACCATTTTCTTTCGCTATAGGTGCAAATTTTTTACTTATATCACCCCCAGCTGAAAATAGTGCAATATCAATTTCGCTTTTAAAGGAGTCTTCATTTAATTCTTCTATTATATATTCACTACCATTAAACTCTAATTTACTTCCAGCTGACCTTTTCGAAGCAAAAAGATATAAATTATTAATAGGGAAATTTCTTTCTTCTAAGACTTTTAAAAATGTCCTTCCAACCATTCCAGTTGCTCCAACAATTGCTATATTAACTTTTTTCATTATAATCACCTCATAATCTAATTTTGTAAATAATAAGCCCCTTCACATATTTTCTCAGCAGGCCCTGTCATATATATGGTTCCATCAATTTGTTCTATTATTAATTTTCCACCTTCAACATGTACATTTAGTGTTTCTTCTGTATCATGAAGTATGGAACTTACCACAGCACTTGCAGCTGCTCCAGTTCCACAAGCTAAAGTGATACCTACCCCTCTTTCCCAAGTAGTAACCTCAATATTCTTTTTATCAACTATTTTTACAAAATTAACATTGGTTTTTAGAGGAAATAATTTATTGTTTTCTACAGCTCGTCCTAGTTGTTCTATCTTGATATCGTCAAAATCATCAACAAAAATCACAGTATGGATTGTTCCTATTACTAACCCACTAATATTTAACGTTTTTTCTCCTACTTTAATCTTTTTATCAATAAAGATTTCATCACTCGTATCTATAGGAATATCCTTTGATGAAAATACCGGATTACCTAAGTTAACCTTTACACTTTTTATTTTATTATCTTCAATTACTACCTGTGGTTTCATAATTCCACCTAGGGTTTCAACTGTAAAGCTTTGATCTTTAACTATCTCATTTTCGTAAATGTATTTTGAAAAACATCTTATTCCATTACCACACATAGGAGCTTGCGTTCCATCAGCATTATAAAATAACATCTTTATATCAGCTATTTTTGATTTCTCTACAACCATCATACCATCAGCACCAATTCCAAAATTTCTGCTACATACTTTTTTAGCTAGCTCATTATAATTTGGCAGTTTATTTTCTATTCCATTTAAAATTATAAAATCATTTCCTGTACCTTGTAATTTCTCAAATTTCAACATATCATCATTCTCCTAAATGGCTTTCTTTTAGATGATTTACTATAAGTCTAATTCCTTTGCCAATACAGTTATAGCTTTTATTTTATCCTCTGCATCAATAGTGTAAGATATACTTATCTCTGAAGTAGTTACCTGCTTAAATTCAATATTGTTATCTGAAAATATTTTAAATACCTTACCAGCTACCCCTGATTGATTCATCATTCCTATTCCCACTACAGATATTTTTGATATATTTGAATCCTTAGATACTTCTATATTCTTTAATTCATTCTTTAACTTTTTTACTACTTTATCAATTGCAAAAATATCATTCTTTGATGCTGTAAACGATACATTAACGACACCATTAAAAGGTGCTGTTTGACTTATCATATCTATGTTAACGTTATATTTCGCCAATTTTTTAAATATTAACGCGATATTTTTTGAATTATATTCTACATTATTAATGGTAATCATTAAAACATCTTCCGTTGCTGCTAAACCTGTTATTACTTTTTCTTCCATAACTTTTTCATGCTCCTTTATATAAGTTCCTATAACTTCACCTGTATTTAATGCTACATAAATAGGTACTTTATATTTAAATCCTATTTCCACTGCTCTAGTTTCCATAACGCCAGCCCCTAAACTAGCCATTTCCATCATCTCTTCATAGCTTACAACTTCTAATTTTTTAGCTTCAGGAAAAACTCTAGGATCTACAGAATAAATTCCATCTACATCAGTATAAATTTCACATTGACATTTCAACCTTGCAGCTAATGCAACAGCAGTAGTATCTGATCCGCCTCTTCCTAATGTTGTAATATCGCCATTTTCATTTATCCCTTGAAATCCTGCTACAACAACAATTTTCCCATTCTTTAAATGATTTTTAATATTTTCGATTTCAATTTCTGCAATACGGTTCTTAGTATGATCACCCTCTGTGATAATACCTGCTTGAAATCCAGTTAATGATATTGAATCATACCCGTACTCCTTTAATGCCATTGATAATAATGAAATTGTTATCTGTTCACCTGTAGATAACAGCATGTCCATTTCTCTATTACATGGATTTTCTGAAATAGCTTTGGCCATTTCAACAAGCTTATCAGTAGATTTACCCATTGCTGAAACTACAATTACCATATCATTACCTTTTTCCTTATCTGCTATTACCCTTCTAGCTATATTCTTAATTTTATCTATGCTTCCTACTGAAGTCCCTCCATATTTCTGTACTAACACTGCCAACTTTATTTCCTCCTTTATCGTAACTAACTATCTTAGATCAATAAATCATTTCTAAGAATATCTTCATATGTTTCTCTTTTTACTGTTAATCTCGCTTGTCCATCTTTAACAAATACTACTGCCGGTCTTGGAATTCTATTGTAATTACTAGCCATGCTGTAATTGTATGCCCCTGTGCTAAGTACAGCTAAAACATCGTTCCTTTCAACTTCAGGTAATACAATATCTTTTACCAATATATCTCCTGATTCACAACACTTTCCTGCAATTGTGTACATCGCTTTATTTTCTAGTTTCATTTTATTTGCCACTATAGCTTCATACTTTGCACCATATAAAGCTGTTCTAGGATTATCCGTCATTCCGCCATCAACAAATATATAATTCTTACCTCCGTACGTATTTTTAGTCCCTCCAACTTCATAAAGAGTAGTACCTGCATTAGCAGTTATTGATCTACCTGGTTCAATCATAACCTTAGGTATAGTTAACCTCATCTCCATAGTCTTCTCTTTTACTAGTAACAACATGTTCTTTAAACACTTCTTTAAATCAATTGGTGTATCGACCTTAGAGTAATATACCCCAAACCCTCCACCTAAATTCAGTTCTTCAGTAATAAAATCACACTCTTTTTTTACTCTATCTAAAAATTCAAGCATTACAGAAATACCTTGATAAAATGATTTTTCCTCAAAAATTTGTGACCCAATATGACAGTGGAATCCTTTTAAATTAATTCTTCTACTGATTTGAAATTTTTCTAATAAGCAACATATATCATCACTAAATATGGATACTCCAAATTTAGAATCATTCTTTGAAGTTTGAATATATTCATGAGTATGAGCATCTATACCTGGGTTTACCCTTAATAAAACATCTATTTCTTTATCTAATTCTTCACATAAATACTCTAACAACTCTAGTTCCTGTTTGTTATCAACAACTATTCTTCCTATCCCAGCTTGAATCGCCATAATCAATTCATTTGCTGTTTTATTATTTCCATGCATATAAATTTTATTTACAGGAAACTCTGCTTTTAGCGCTGTATACAGTTCCCCTCCTGAAACAACATCTAGTGAAAGTCCTTCTTCTGATATAAGCTTACAAACAGCTAAATTTAAAAATGCTTTAGATGCATAGATTACTTCTGTTTCAATACCCTCCAATGAAAAGTTATTTTTAAAAGTTCTACAATTTCCTCTAACTAACTCTTCATCAACAACATATAAAGGAGTTCCAAACTCTTTTGTTAAATTAATAGAATCACATCCACCAATTTGTAGATTACCTTTGTTATTTATCTCCATTGTTCCAAAAAACCTCATATATTCTCACCTCTCTAATTATCATTAGTTCACTAATTTATATTTATTATTTTTCTTAGGCACATTCAAATAAATAACTAGTCATAGGTCTAAGGTGTACCTACTTCATCCTGGAACCCACTGATAGCGCAACTATCCTAGGAACCCAACTCTTCGCATATCACAAAATATCCGTCGCATCTTTAACTTGTTATTTATTTTCATATACCCTATTATCTACACTTAATGTTTTTTTGCACAAAAAAACAGTCATGAGCAAAAGGCACTCATGACTGTTTCTATATGCAAAAAATAAAATACATAGTTTCAATGCATACTTCTATTAAAAGAAGGTACGCGAATGTATTAGAATACACAAAAACAGAACCTCTTGCCCCAACATGAAACAGCGCTCCCTTAGATAACTGGGCTATTAACTAAAGACAGTACTATGCTTGTTCAGCATAGTCCCAATACATTGACGGTAAATCTCTGTACTTCGGCAGTTGTCCCTTTCCTATATAATCATATCTATACAGTACTAATAACAACCGCGGCCTCTGTAACATGTTGTTTACGTATATTTAATTTTATAATTATTAGTAGTTTAACAAATAAACAATTGATTATCAAGTACTAATTTATACCACGGTGACAGTCATCTTTTATACTCTTCTTCTTTCCCACTTACCAATATTATATGCTGTAAGTATTACCATCATTTCCGCAAAGTCTGCTGCCACAAAGGTCGTCCATACCCATATAATAGGAAGATTGAACACATTAACAAACAAAAACATGAGTGGTATTTGTACTATCCATCTTCCAGTGATACTTGAAATAAGGTATGGCGTATTGTATCCTGAGCCTGAAAAAACACTTCCATACCCCATAACGACACCTGCCATAATAAGTCCTGGAATAATTATTCTCATCATTGGAATACCAATTTCAATAACTGATGGTTCACTTATAAATATCCCCATTATTCTCTCTGGAAATATAAAAGCAAAGACAGATACAACTACCATTAATAAAGCCCCGTAAATAGAAGCATATCGCGCTGTAGCTTTTGCCCTTTTTATATTTTCAGCACCAAGACACTGTCCAACTATTGTACTGCTCCCCATGGTTAATCCTAGTAGTGGCATAAATGCAAAACTAAATAATCTATTCCCTATACCCATTGCTGCTACAGCATCCGTTCCATAGGATGTAATAAATTTTAAGGTAACAATTCCCACAAGATTTCTTAATAACACTTCAAATCCATTTGGAAGCCCTATAGTTATAAGTTTTTTATCAATTTGAAAGTTTAGCTTTAAAAGTCTTTTAACCTTAATTTTCACCTTAGTTTTATTTGATAAAACAAATGCAAATGCTATAAGGAATGAAACAGTAATAGAAATAACTGTTGCTAATGCAGCCCCAAAAACTCCTAAACCAAAACCTTGAATAGATGTTCCTGGTATCACATCAAACATAAAAATAGGATCTAATATTATATTTAAAATTGCTGATATAATCATAATTATCATAGGTTTTCTAGCATCACCAACACATCTAAAAGCTGTATTCACAGTGTAAGAGGAAAACATTATTGGTAAAAAGAAAATACGTATATATCCATAACTAAGAGCAGCTTGTGATACTACTGTATCATGTGTAAAAAATCCGAGTAGTGGTCTTAGTATAAAAGAAAAAATTATTCCCGCTATTACAGCAACAAGAGCCTTAAAAGTTAGAGTTTGTTCTATACATAGACTTGTTCTATCTTGATCTCCCTTTCCATAGCTTTGTGAAATTAAAGATATTGAACTTGTACCTATTATTTCATTAAGAACATTAACCATCCAAAACATTGTTGAAAAAATAGTAACTCCTGCTACAGCCTTCGCTGATATTTTACCAATCCACATCATATCAACTAAATCGTAAAACATCTGAAACATAAAACCAAGCATTGTTGGTCCAGCCATTAAAAAAAGATTTTTGCTAATACTCCCCTTTAAAAGATTTCTCGATTCCTTCCCCTTCATAAATCTCCTCCCAATTATTATCTTTCGAGATAATAGCCAATATAGAATATTATACCTTTTGTGTTAATAACTTTAAAGTCAAAATGAATATCCAACAAGTTACTAGGCTAAAATAATCATTATTATGATATATTATAAAGGATTCAAAAAAATTCTATTTTATAAAGCTTTGATGGAGGAAAACTATGGCATATAACATAATAGACATATTAGATAAGACAATAAATATAGCCGAAAAGAGAAAAAATGTATATTTGAATATAGATTATAAAGGGCAAAATAAAGCGAATTTTCAACTAGTAACATCTGTTTTAATCAAAAGTGTAGAGAAAGAAATTAAATATTACGAAGATATAAAGTTGGATTTAAAGGATAAATGTTTAGAAGATATCGATTTTAGCGTATATGATAAGATATCTTTTTTAATGAATGAATTTTATAATAAGGCTTACTGTGAAGACATTGATAATATCCCTAAACTAATTAAATGCACAGCATCTTTACATAAAGATATCTATGCATTATATATGAGTATTCAAGGCAAATTAGTTACAACAAAGAATGCTACTGAAACTTTTGCTTATAAAATATTATCTAGCGTTTTAGATAGAAAAGAAAAAACAATAGAAGAACTTGAAAGATTATTAATTAAACGTTAAATATTTAAAGGTAGTATCAATTTGATACTACCTAAAAAAAACAGTTAATTATTTAATTCCAATCCTAACTCTATACCCAAAAGTGGTGTCTAAAATTTTCTCTCCTAATCTTTCTCTAACAATTTCTTTAAATGCCTTTATCTTTTCATTAATTTCCGGAACATTCTCTTTTATTATCTTCTGAAATGCCCCTTGGCTCTCAGCAAATCCAATGAACTCGTTTGCTCCCATTTTAAATTTGCTATGAACTACAAATTCTCTTATGAACCTGAAGTTATTACTTTTTTTCATACTGTCTAGATATTCTTCTATAGTCCAGAGCTTACACTTATTCTCAGAGCTACTGTCCAATATAATTGATTATATTTTCAATTATTATCTTAGGTGGCACAGGTCTAAATTTGTCATAACACTCCACAAATCCTGAAAATCTATCTACATTACTCTTATTATTCACTATATATCACTCCCCATATTAAATTTGCTCCCCAAGCATACTTATTTTACTTTGAGTTTAATTCAAATTTACCATTTAACCTTACTTAAAAAATCTATAGTTTCATCAAGGGGAATGATATTAATAACCTCATCCTGAGGAATCAACTCCCTTCTATCTCCTAAATATTCCACATAGAACATAGTAGTTTCTTGCCCAAAGTATTTGAACTCTTCTGAAAACTCAAAAGAAATATTCTCTTTTCATTCATATTCCAACACTTCCCCAATATATAATCGCACTCCTTCTATTATTTTCTGAATAACACCACTTTTCTCCTTATTTACATAGAATTTTCCTATAAAAAAATTGTTAAAAAATAAATTATTGTATTTTTTTTAAATAATAATAAACTTTAAAATGGTATCTTAAGGCTTCAAATATGCTATATGTTTTAAAATTTTATATTTTTTAAATATATTTTTAACAATTTTAATTTTATATTATCAAGTATTTTTCGTCAATTAAAGCTATATATCGTTATTACTTGCATAATCCACTTTCACACATAATAATACATTGTTAAATTTTCTACAAATTTTACCTCTTTAACACAAACTTTAATATTGTTATTTTTTTGTTTAAGTTACATAATAATAAAATTAGAATTTTCAGAAAAATTCGTTTTTGATGTAGAATAATGTTATGATATATTAAAAGATTATAAATTAATAAAGCTAGACTTTATAATATATTTTTTTATTTACTATTTCTATATCCCTGTTGACAAATTTAAGAGGGATTAGAATTGTTGGTCATTAAATAAAATTTAAAACACTTATGAAAAAGGAGGAGTTCTATGGGACTTTTAACTTTTAAGCGAGGTATTCATCCTCCACATGGTAAAAAGTTAAGTGAGGATAAGAGCATTGAAGTATTGCTTCCAAAGGGTGATTTAATTTTCCCTATGTCGCAACATATTGGTGCTCCTTGTGAACCTTTAGTAAAAAAAGGTGACAGAGTTTTAGTCGGTCAAAAGATAGGTGAATCTAAAGCATTTGTTAGTGCACCTATTCATTCAAGCGTTTCAGGTATTGTTAAAAATGTTATACCAATGCCTCATTCGAATGGAACTAAAGTAATGTCAATCATCATTGAAAATGACAATACTTATGAGGAAGTTGATACAATGCTTCCAAATGGAAATTACGAAAACATGTCTAAAGAAGAATTAGTAAACATTATTAAAGCAGCTGGTATTGTTGGTATGGGTGGTGCTTGTTTCCCTACGCATATCAAGTTAACTCCACCAGAAGATATGAAAATTGACAGCATACTTATTAACGCTGCTGAATGTGAACCTTATCTAACATGTGACTATAGAATGATGCTTGAAAAATCATCTGAAATAATCACAGGATTAAAGATTATTCTTAAAATGTTCCCAGGAGTTAAGGGATACATCGGAATTGAGGATAATAAACCAAAAGCAATACAAGCTATGAAAGATGCTGCTAAGGGTATCGATAATATTGAAATTAAAACAGTAAAAACAAAATACCCTCAAGGCGCTGAGAAACAACTAATATATGCTATAACAGGGCGTGAAGTTCCATCTGGAAAACTTCCTGCTGCTGCTGGATGTGTGGTACAAAATATCGATACAGTTTATGAGATATATAATGCAGTAGTAAACGGACGACCTTTAATGGAAAGAGTAGTTACGGTTACAGGAGAAGCTGTTAAAGATCCTAAAAACTTCAGAGTTAAGTTTGGAACTTCTATGACTGAGCTGATTGAAGCTGCTGGTGGATTCAAAGAAGATCCTGTTAAAGTTATTTCTGGAGGTCCAATGATGGGGACAACCCTGAGTTCATTAGATGTACCAGCTATCAAAGGAACATCTGGGATTTTATGTTTAACAAAGAAACAAGCTGTATTGCCAGAAGAGTCAAATTGTATTAGATGTGGTAAATGCGTTGATGCATGTCCAATGTTCTTAATACCTTCTAAACTTAATTCTTTAGTTCTTAGAAATGAATATGAAGATTTTGAAAAAAATCATGGTATGGATTGTATAGAATGCGGTTGTTGTTCATTTGCTTGTCCAGCAAAACGTCATTTAACACAAACTTGTCGTCAAGGAAAAAGAACTATTATTGATAATAGAAGAAAAAATACGGCTAAGTAAATAGAACTAAATATTTGGTATTGATTTATTAAAAATGTAGAACCGTTCATTATTTTATAAATCAATAATTTCAATGAAAGTTCTATTTACTACTAAGTAGGAGGAAAATGTATGTCAGATAGAATGTTTACAGTATCCTCATCTCCACATATTCGTTCTAATGATACTGTTCAAGGAATAATGAGAGATGTTGTAATAGCTTTACTTCCAGCTACTATAGCGGGAATATATTTCTTTAAAATGCAAGGACTTTTAGTTATACTTGCTTCAGTACTTTCTTGTGTAGGCGCAGAAGCTCTGTGGCAGAAACTTACACATAGAAAAGTAACAATATTTGATTTAAGTGCGGTTATAACAGGACTTCTACTTGCCTTCAACCTTCCAGCACATGTGCCATTATGGCTTCCTGTAGTAGGTGGTTTTATTGCAATTATCGTAGTTAAACAATTTTTTGGTGGACTTGGTCAAAATATTGTTAACCCAGCTTTAGCTGCTAGAGCAGTACTTTTAGCATCATGGCCTGTTCATATGACTAATTGGACTGTTGATGGAGTATCATCTGCAACTCCTTTAGGAGTGTTAAAAGAAGGTGGGACTGCTGTTGCTGGACTAATGGATGTTTTCATAGGAAACACAGGTGGTTGTATAGGTGAAACTTCAGCCATAGCTCTTTTAATAGGTGGAGCTTATCTATTATATAAACGAGTTATTAGCTGGCATATTCCAGTATCATATATAGGAACAGTATTAGTATTAACAACAGTAATCGGTAGAAACGGATTTATGACAGGAGATGGATTATTTGAAATCCTTGCAGGTGGTTTAATGATTGGTGCGTTCTTTATGGCAACTGATTACACAACATCACCAATGTCTAAAAAAGGACATCTTATATTCGGAATAGGTTGTGGTGTTTTAACTAGTCTAATCCGTATATTTGGAGGATATGCTGAAGGGGTTTCCTACTCAATCCTTATAATGAACTTATTTGTTCCATTAATCGATAGATATACAACTCCTAGAGTATTTGGGGAGGTAAAATAGATGAAGAATAATATAAAACTTGGAATGATTTTATTATTAATAGCTGCTCTTGCTGGATTATCTTTAGGTGCAGTTCACAGCATAACAGCTGAACCAATCGCTAAAGCAAATGCAAGTGCAAAGCAGAATGCTATGATTGAAATACTACCTAAAGCAGCTGAATTTAAAGATCAAGAGATTGAACTTAACGATAAGATTCTTGAAGTTAACGCTGGATATAAAGATGGAGAAATTATTGGATATGCAATCAAAGTCTCTCCTAAAGGTTATAGCGGCGCTGTTGAAATAATGGTAGGTGTTTACACTGATGGTACTATTGGTGGAATAAAGATTTTATCTCACTCAGAAACTCCTGGTCTTGGTGCTAATGCTCCTAAGCCAAAGTTTTCAGGACAGTTTGTAAACAAATCTACAAGTGAAGGATTAGAAGTTGTAAAAGGTTCAGCTTCAGCTGATAATCAGGTAGAAGCTATAACTGGAGCAACAATAACTTCTAGAGCAGTAGTTAATGGTGTTAACGACGCTGTAGAGTTCTATAATTCTAATTTGAAAGGAGAATAACACCATGAGCATGATATCCGATAGATTAAAAACTGGTATTATAAATGAAAATCCAATTTTTGTACAAGTTATTGGTATGTGTCCAACACTAGCTGTTACATCAAGTGCAGTAAATGGTGCTGGTATGGGACTTGCTTCTACAGCAGTATTAATAGGTTCTAACGTGGTAATATCATTACTTAGAAAAGTTATACCAAAAGAAATACGTATTCCTGCGTTCATTGTAATCATTGCAACTTTTGTTACAATACTACAATTCTTATTACAGGGTTATGCCCCTGCATTAAACGATCAACTAGGAATATTCATTCCTCTTATAGTTGTTAACTGTTTAATATTAGGAAGAGCCGAAGCTTATGCTTCAAAGAACAATGTTTTCAGTTCAATCTTTGATGCCATTGGAATGGGTCTTGGATTCACACTTTCTCTAACAGTACTTGGTGGTATAAGAGAGATCTTTGGTAACGGTACACTTTTTGATGGAAGTGCTTTAGCATTACGTGTAATGCCTGCTTCATATGACCCAGCTTTAATTATGGTTCTGGCGCCCGGTGCATTCATAACACTTGGTATTTTAATGGCAATTCTTAATCAAAGAACAATCAATAAGAGAAAAAAATCTAAACAATAATACAGACTATAAATTCCTACAGTATAAATTTATTTCTTGAAAGGTGGAGGACTATGAATCTTTTTACTATTTTCATAGCAGCAGCTCTAGTAAACAACGTTGTACTTGCTCAATTCCTAGGCATATGTCCCTTTTTAGGTGTTTCTAAAAAGGTTGATACAGCTAAAGGGATGGGAATGGCAGTAACATTTGTTATGCTGCTTGCATCAACAATATCTTATTTGGTATATAAATTTGTTTTAGTTCCTAGGGAAATTGAATATTTATATACAATCGCATTTATTTTAGTAATTGCATCTCTAGTACAATTAGTAGAGGTTATTATAAAGAAAACAAATCCAGCACTATATAAATCATTAGGAATATTCCTTCCTCTGATCACAACAAACTGTGCGGTGCTTGGTGTAGCTATTAATAATATGAATGAAGGATTTACTTTAATCCAATCACTCGTTAACTCATTAGGTTGTGCTCTAGGTTTCACATTAGCTATCGTTCTTCTTGCAAGTTTAAGAGAGAGAATGGAAGAAAATACAAATATCCCAGAGGCTTTAAAAGGTCTTCCTATTACATTAATAACATCTGGATTAATGGCAATAGCATTCCTTGGCTTCTCTGGATTAGTATAGGGAGGTACAACATATGGATTTAACAAGTTTAGTTTTTCCCGTTATAACACTTGGTATTATGGGACTTGCTTTCGGTCTAATATTAGGCTATGCTTCTAAGAAATTCGAAGTAAAGGTTGACCCAAAAATCCCATTGGTTAGAGATGCATTTCCTGGCGCAAACTGTGGTGGTTGTGGATTTGCAGGATGTGATGCTTATGCTGAAGCAATCGTAACTAATGGTGCAGTTCCAAACTTATGTGGTCCTGGTGGTGCTGCTTGCGCAGAAAAAATCGCTGACATCTTAGGTGTTGCTATTGAAGATTCTAAACCAATGGTGGCATTTGTAAAATGTAATGGAACTTGTGATAATGCTAAAGAAAAATACGAATACTATGGAATAAACGACTGTAATCAAGCAGTTATTGCACCTGGTGGTGGATCAAAAGCTTGTAGTAACGGCTGTCTTGGTCTTGGAAGCTGTGTAAAGGTTTGTAATTTTGATGCACTTAAAGTTGAAGATGGTATTGCAGTTATTGATGAAGAAAAATGTGTTGCTTGTGGTGCTTGTGTGGACGCTTGTCCTAAAGGAGTTATCGGTATACTACCAAAAGACTCCCTAGTACGTATAAATTGTAACACTCATGATAGAGGTAAAGACGTAAAATCTAGCTGTTCAGTTGGATGTATTGGATGCACACTTTGTGTCAAGGCTTGCCCTAAAGAAGCAATGGTTATGGATAACAACCTTCCAGTCATTGATTATGACAAGTGTGTGAACTGTGGAATATGTGCAAAGAAATGTCCAACAAATGCAATACTGAACTTACGTCAAAGCAAAGCTACTCCAAAGGCAGCACCTGCTGCTAAAGAAGAAGCTACTGTAACTAAATAATAAGGAGCTGAGAACTTTGGAAGAAGTGGGATTTGTAAAATCAATTATCGGTGATTTCGCATATGTTGTTTTTCCTAGAAAATCTGGATGTGGGGGTAATTGTGGAAGTTGTACTGGTGGATGTGCTTCTGATTCCATTACAATTGAAATCAAAAATACCTTGAATGTTTCAATTGGTGATAGATTAAAAGTTGGAATCAAAAAGCGTATTTTTTCTAAAATGATATTTTGGGCATATGTTTTCCCTACTATCATGTTTGCAATTGGATTAACTGCTGGATTAACCTTCTTCAAAGGTTCTGGTTATGGTAATTATGAGCTTTTAGGCGCACTCACTGGATTCATTTTATTAGGTATTTCTTACTTCTTATCAGGTAAAATTGATAAGAAAGTTCAAAAAAATAATGAATATGAATTTGAGATGATTAAGATAGTTAGATAAGAAAAGAATATTTTAAAATCCCAGTTACTTTTGATAAGTTCAGCTTATCAATGTAACTGGGATTTTTTTATTACCAAAAGTTTTACTTGATAAAACTTTATTCATGTATCTATATATATTTACAATCTTAGTTCATTTCGTAAAATATATGATATTACTATTTCTTTTTTTTGGTAACTCTTTATCACTACAACATGCTATACAAAATGAACTATAATAAAATCCTTACAAGCAATTATCTAAAAAATATATAAAAAGTAAGAATTGCGAAATTTAATTTACATATTGAATATATTTATAAAAAGTATTATAGTGTAACTGTCAAAGGCAACAACTTCATATTTACCCATAATATTATACATTAATGCGCTAAAATGAATCATTAGTTTAGTTATAGTTGAGTACAGTATATATTAGGCCTAATAATTACTTAATTAACTTTTAAAAAATATATATTTATGCATTTGCAATCTACTAAAAGTACAATGCAAAAGTATAACGTAAAAATTCACGGTATTATTTTTTTTACAAAAGATGCAAATTAAATACTGACTTATATCAATTATTTTGACTAAAATTGAAATTGGTATAATAACCAATTTCAAACGCATGGAGGAGAAAAAATATGAACGAATCAAAAAGACTTACGTTTAATGCATGGATGTTTATAATAATTTATGCTGTAGTAGGATTATTAGGAGGAGTGGCTTTAGACGTACTTCCAACATACCTTAGTGTTTCACCAGAAACAGCTAATTTAGCGAAGAGTATGTCAATATTCTTAGGCCTTGGTTTCCTTGGAGGAGCTGCACTTTTATTATTAATACCTAAAACTGGATATAAATTCATTATCGGTTTAGCTTGTATTGGATCTATGATTGGATTAGGTGCAGTTAAATACGTATCATCAGTTACAATATTGGCAATAATAACAGGGGTAATATTTGTTGGTGTATGTTTATTTGATGCCATATTACCATCCTTTTTAACTTGTTATACAACTGAAAAGAATAAAAACTTTATATTCTCAACAGCTATATGGACAAATATAGCCGGAATGACAATTGCATCTTTCTTTGGTGGTACATTAATAACTTGGCAATTTAGTAAAATACTAGGAGTAGCTTATGAAAAAGCAAAAGAGTTAACAGCGAATACAGATGCTTTTTCAGCAATTCAACATCAGGCTTATTTAGATGCACATACACAAGTTTTATTCATGTTTGTAGCAGTAGCAGTAATTGCATTCATTCCAGTATTATTCATAAAACAAAAACCAGTTGATTACCAAGTAGTTGAGAAAAAAGAAAAGCAAAAATTCGATTGGAGTATATTTGCAAATAAATATATTGTATTATTTGTAGTTTATACATTCTTAATAAGATTTGGAGCTGGATTAATTACACCACACTTCTCAGTGTTCTTAAGTGATATGGGTATTGCTAGATCAACTGTATCACAATTAGTAGCATATCAATATGCTGCAATGGTTTTATTTGTTATGATATCACCAATAGTTATTAAAAAGCTTGGAAAAGTTGTTTGTCTTGGTGGAATGGCATTATTAGCAATTCCGTTCATTATGTTAATAGCTAATGGACAAGCATTTGGATCAGCAATGGTTCCAGCTGTTGGTATAGGTCTATTCTTCAGATCTGGATTTGCAAATTTATCATCTCCAGTTCAGCAGTCATTACCAATGGAATTTGTTTCTAAAGAGTTAAGACCAGCATATAGCTCAGTTATATTTGTAATTATGGGAGCAGCACAAATATTAGCTGGAATCTTCTCAAGAAGTTTCTTACTTCAATTAGAAAATGGATATGGAATATCATATTATGTAACAGGTGGAATATATGTAGTAGCAGCAGTAATGCTACTAGTAGTATTCACTAAGAAATATAATAGATCAAGCTCAGAAGATCAAAATCAAGCTGCAGCTTAATATATAAAAGATAATTGACAATATAGAAAAATGTAGGTTCTGACTTATGTCAGAACCTACATTTTTATTGTTCTTTTGAACAAAGGGCTTTTACTCATTTTATCTACGATAAAATATTGTATTTCAAATACAATGTTTCATTTTAAATGAAACGAGCAAACTTCTATTGTCGGGAACAACAAGATTATAATTTTTCGAAGAGAAATGTCCATCATTATCAATTATCCATTTGTTTTTAGCGCACGCTTTGCTAGATTTTCTTATTTCGTCCCAATAATTATTACTTCCTTTTCATAACCAATACCAGTATTTAAAGCCCTTTTCCTTATGGCTTCACCCTTCTCTTTTAATTCTTCAAATTCTTCATGACATCTTACACTTTCAATTCTTTTATCTATTTTATTTGTAAAATTCTCAAGTCTATTTTCTGACGTATCAATTCCTTCATCAAATAAAAATTCTGATATTTCAACACCATTAAGATTTAATTTATTTGCTATATCAATTATCTCTTGCTTTTTGAATGTCTTGAAATGATTTTTTCCTAAAACGCCATCAATTTCAGCAATCCAGTGATGAAAATCAACTGTAATTTTATATGCTCCCTCATGATTATCTGAGAACATTTCTTTTATTATAAATAATCCTCCAGGTTTTAACACTCGTTTCATTTCTGATAATATCTGATAGATTTCCTCTTTGCTAGGAATATGATGTAATACTTGAGCGATGGATACTGTATCAAAACTGTTATCATCAAACTCTATATTATTTCCATCCATTTGCTCTAATCTTACTCTGAATTGAGATAGGTTATTCTTAGCTTTTTCCAACATCTTACTATTCATGTCTACTCCAAGGATTTCATCATAATCCTTGAAATTTTCTGCCATAATCCATGCAAATTGTCCTCTTCCAACCCCTACGTCTAATACCTTTCCAGCTGATATTGTTTGTAATTTTTCAATTAATTTCTTCATACATATCATCCCCTTTAAAATTATTTCTCCAATCCCCAAATTATTATTTTTTTATACTATTCCAGAATAAATCTATGTAATCTCTTATTTACTTTTCAAGTCCATCAATATCTATATTATTCATGTCCTTTAGCATAAATTCCTCATACATTTTATAAATTGAAAACATATGAATTCCTGTGAAAGCAAATATGGATCTTTCTCCTTTATAAATGTACTTGTATATTGTTTGCTTACATTGTCTATTAATAGGTTCATTACCTAAATAGTACATTCAAATTTATAACATTTCAAACATTTCATTATATTTTTTACATATTTATATATAATTATTACATTTTAGCTTAACCCTTGCACACATTCTATTTATTTGAATAAAATATATAATATAGACAAGCATATAAAACAAAAAGTAAGTCTTGTTTTATTAATGCTATTTACTGTATTTATGATAGGATGATTTTATGTGTAAAATGAATTTTGCAAAAACAGCATTATTAAAGGGATTATCTTTTGCTATGTCTCAGCCTAAAAAATGGCATGAGCCACATGGATTAGTTCTTATTGGTAATTTGAAACCTTTCATTATTAAGAATTTTGGAAAGCGTGTTTATTATTGCTACCTGTCTAAAGTTATAGAATCAATATGCATTAGCACTGATTACTTTGGTGTTGGTGTTGATGCATTATATAATCCCGAGTATCCAGAGAATCCAGTATGTCTTGGATATCCAGAAGGACATGAAACCTCGGTAGCTATAATCGGTATGAAAGAGGCTCACCTTGTTGAATTAAAAGGATATACTATTAATGAATTTACAGACTGGTTAAAATATTATCCAGATAATGATCAGTATAGTATTGGTATAAGAATCCAATCTTTACTTTACGGTGGAGTATCAGTATATGAAAAGTGGAGGACTGCAGATTGTAGATTAGTTTCAATAAAGTCATTAATGGATGATGCTATTGAAAAATGGAGAGAAGAAACACAGATTGAAGACTTATGTCCAGGAGTTGCTCCAAATGATTTATTGTTACACTTGGCGCCTTCCTTAATAGTATTAAAACAAATGTATCCAAGAGAATTTATGAAATACAAATACAAGGATGTTCTTGATCAAGTGTTTGAATTTTACGAATCAATAATGATTGATAATGAGTATTGGGGATTCAAGGGAGAAGCATTTGCTACTGGGCATATATTAGATCAATATGTTATGGATTGTCGTAGACCTAAAAGTTTGAAAAGCCTCCAATATATGATTGAGTGTCAAGCACCAAATGGTAAATTTAATATTTGTAACAATAATCACTACGGCGGACAGGTTCATGCAATGAAAGGGTTATATGCATGTATGGTAGCTTTTGGTTTTGAAGATTAAACATGCCCATATAGTTCTTTAAAAAAACTTGAGACCTATAGTTTACCACTATAGATCCCAAGTAATTACTTAACTTTAACAAAAACATTAAATCCAAATCTTCTTGATTCAATTTTTCCTGTTGAAACCTTCTTATTTCCTGATATATAGGAAAATTGAATTTTAACCTTTAATTTATCATTTTCATCTTCAATGTACATTTCATTTACAGAAAGACTTTTGTTATTCTGATTAGCACCATATTTTTCTACAAGTCCATCTGCAAAATCCCCTAATTCTCTTCTATAAACTTCTTCTCCATTTTCCTTTATACTAAGTATGCTTGATTCATCATTGAAGTTTACACTAAGAGAAATATCATTTAACTTTTGAAACCTTTCATTTCTTAAATCAAATAAATAATCATATCCTCTTATATCTATAGCTTCAGCATTATCTAATACATCAAAGTAAAAATATTCATCAGCATTGTAATAATAATCATCATTATATTTTACGCCTAAAATCATCTTCATATCTTTAAGCCTAAAGCCTTTAGGCAGCGTCTTAACCTCTTCTAAACTGTGATTCCTATCAAAGTAACTAAGGATACTACTTATCTCACTTACATCTGCCTTCGATACATCTGAACTTGCCTTAACAGCTTTATTATCTACCATCATGTTATTTTTCAAAAGTATTTTCTCAAATCTTTTATTTTGACTGTATTTTGAAATTGAAAAACTACTCAAGGGTCCAAAAAGTGATATAAAAATAATTGCTGCAAGTGATATTGGGAGTATTATATTTCTGCTCTTCCTTTTAAATGAGAAATATATCATAGTAAAAAACACCCATATTCCTAGCGCCACAACAAAATATCTATTTTCTGTTACCCCATAGGCATTAATTCTTATACCTATAGACAAGAACATCATTATTATAAGTGGAAGTATTGCCTTAGGAAAAATTTTCATATATTTTTTTATCCATGTGTTTTTGCTAAGTAATGGTGATATTGAAAATAGCACTGCTGCACTTATTGCTGAATACCAAAGCACAAGGTGAGATACAAGTCCCTGTGGCCACTGCCTTGTAATAATTATCTTTCCAAAGTATAGATAAAGAATTATTGTATACACTGAAATAAGTGGTATTATAATATATAACACAAGCACCTTAATTAACTTAGAGTAATCCTTCAAAGATAATTCTTCATTGTTTTGTGGAAGTCCTGCGAGAAAAAATGATTGTGCAAATACTCCTACAACAATAAGCCAACTGTAGTAATATATTTCTCCTTTAATATTAATCCCAAGAAGCTGATCTATTGTAACTAGAATAGCTGCCAATCCAAGGTATAAAACAACTGAATATAAAACCGTTGTAAAAAATCTTGCAAAAATCCTTATAACATAAAGCTCAAAGTTATCTTTTTGGGGAAGATACGGTATAAAAAGAAAGATTAAATAAAGCATAAAACTAATACCTATATATCTTGTTATTGAAACCATTTCAAAATCATTAAGGAATACATGATAATAAATAATTAGTAGTGTTGCTCCCCCCACATATGCTCCATAAAATATAATCTTTTTATAATCTTTTAACCTTTCAAAATAAAGCTTAATACATAATGAAAGTGGAATTCCTAGAGCAAGTACCATTGTTACTCTAGTAAGCGTTTCTGTAAGTTCATTATTAATTCCATATCCCAATTCTGAGATATAAATAAGAAGTATCACACAAGCTGTTGAAATCCCTATGGTTTCTGGAAATCTTCTTATACTATCTTTGATGCCATTTAATATATTTTTTAAAAATTGGGTTATCTTCATTTTCATCACCTCTGCTTATCGATATTATATTTCTTAAATAAAACTTCTATGTGATTGCATTGATAAAATTTCGCTCTTTAAGTCTATCATCAATTGACTTTTAAAAAATGAAAAAAAAATTACAATCTAAAAAAACATAAAAATTAAGAATTAATTAAGAACTTTGTGATAGGATTGTAACAAAAAAAAGCTATTATTTACTCAAGTACAAATTCAATAATTAAAGTTGCTAAAAACTAATATGAAGGAGTGATAAAATGAAGAAGAATTTGCTTACAGTGCTCATACTGTCAAGTGTTGTCTTTCTTTTCGGATGTAGTACGGAAAATAAAGAAACTGATTTGCCTAAAGATAAAAAAAATAGCATAGAAATAACTGATAATAGCTCATCAAATAATGAAAAAAATAATACAGAAACAAAGGATACTGGTTTGTCTATAGATAACAAAGCAGGTATTGAATTTGTTACGCTAGAGGATAGAGGAGAAACTTTTTCAATTTCTACTGCTGAAATCACAAATGACCAATATGTTAATTACTTAAACAGTGCTTATAAGGACAATAAAATCGTTTATAACCGCGAGAAAGGTGAAGTAGAAACTACAGATGGCTACTCTATGATTCAATTAAGTGGAAGCAGAGTAGTAAAAGACCACAATAAAGATGGAGTTTTTGAACTTGATGAGATGGAAAATCCTCTTAACAGATGTTATATAGAATATGATAAAGAATCTGATTCTTTTATACTTGTTGACCCTACAAAAGTTGACTGGAATCAGTATTTTGATTCATCAAAATATCCTAATGTAGTAGACAGTATTACAGACTGGGCTGAACTTAATAATGGAGAAGGACAGTTCTACGGTAATGGCGATACTGACAAGTTACTTCCTACGCTAGAGGAAATTAAGAAGTGGCCAGTAACTTTTATCAGATATTACGGAGCTAGAGAATTCGCTGATTATTATGGATATGATTTACCTACAAGAGAAGAATGGATATTTGCAGCAAAAGGTGGTCAAGACTTTGGTTATGCTACCAATGATGGAAACGCCACAGATTCTTCTGCTTGGTACAATTCACAAGCTCCTCAACAAATTCATAAAGGACATGCTCAGGCTTATGACTCAATAGAACCTAACCCATATGGTATTTACAACTTAGGTGGAAATGTGTGGGAATGGACAAAGGAATGGGCAGAATGGACTCCAAATGAGAGACTTGGTACTGTTGACAGATTTTTTATAGATGATGAGAAACGTAATCCAATTATTGATGAAAGCATTGAATTTAGTACACAAAATCAATACAAGAAATCTTTAATTGGTGGATCTTTTAATTATTTTGATAAAACTATGTCCATTGATTGGACTCATGCAGCATATATACATGCTGGAAATGACCATTTTGGCTTTAGAGTAGTAAAATAATGTTCGAAGAATACCTAACCACACTCTAAAAAAAACCGTACCTATTTATGGTACGGTTCACCTAAATTCATCCTAAATCCTAATATTTATGACCAACATTCTTAAATGAAATAGACTTTCCTTTTATCGTTAGCTTCTCTAGTGCTTTCATTACTATATCGCCTTTACCTTCAAATATTTCAATATAAGTACAAGTTTTTTGAATATCAATAATACCAATATCATCGTTAGTAATTCCATTGATAGAACATAAAGCTCCTATGATATCCACAGCTCTAAGCTTTTTATTTTTACCAGCATTTAATCTTATTCTACTTATCTTCTTATTTAATTTTTCAGCTCTATCTTTCTTTACTTTAGGTTTTGATTTGTACATATTAGGAAATGCTTCTTTGCTTGCTCTCACATCTGACTCTGTTGGAATTTCAGCTTTTTCAATAGATACACCAGCAAATTCTTCTATTTTTTCAAGCATACGCTCCTGTCTCTCAGTTACAAAAGTTATAGCTCTTCCACCTTTTCCTGCTCTACCAGTTCTCCCTATACGATGTACATAACTTTCAATCTCTACTGGAATATCATAATTAATTACAAGTGAAATATCATCTATATGGATACCACGTGCTGCTACATCTGTAGCTACAAGAAAATGAAATCTACCTCTTTTAAAATCATTAATTGTTTGTAATCTAATATCCTGCTCCATCCCACCATGAAGACCTTCTGCAAAGTATTTATTTTTATTTAAGAAACGCTGTACTTTCCTTACTGTTTCTCTTGTGTTACAGAATACAATACAACTTTCAGGTCTTTGTGTAATAATTAATCTATTTAATAAATCAAATTTATTATTTTCTTCGATTTCATAATATACCTGATTAATCTTTTCTAATGTTGATTCTTCAGCTTCTATTTCAATTTTTATTGGATCGCACATATATGACTTGCATATTTCTTGAATTCGCTCTGGCATTGTTGCAGAAAACAATAATGTAACTCGTTCTTTCGGCAATTTATTAATTATATTCACCATCTGATCTATAAATCCCATATTAAGCATCTCATCAGCTTCATCTATTATAAGATATTTAATTTTTTGCGGGTCTATAGTACCATTTTCTATATGTGCATTAACCCTACCAGGAGTTCCTGAAATCATATGAACTCTTTGTCTTAATTCCCCAACTTCAATACGCATAGGATGTTTTCCATATACAGCTGCACATCTAATTTTCATATACCTACCAATATTCCCAATATCGGTTTTCACCTGAACGGCAAGTTCTCTCGTTGGTGTTAAAATAAGCACCTGGGGATCTTTTAAATTTCTATCCACATTTTCACATAATGGTATTCCAAATGCTCCAGTTTTACCACTTCCAGTTTGTGCTCTTACTATCAAATCTTTATCTTTTAGTATATATGGTATTACTTTTTCTTGAACTTCTGTAGCATATTTAAAATCTAAGTCTTTTAATGATCTTAAGATATCATTATGTAGCCCCAAGTCAGTAAATTTCTTTTTATTCATCTAATTACCTCACATTTATATTATATATTAATTTTACATTGTTTTTTTACTATTATTTGCTCTTTATATTTTGGCATACATCAGAGTATATCATACTTTCACTCTCACTACATCTTTACTTACAAATAAAATCTAAATAATATATATAATAAGCAATTAATAGAGAACAAATAATGATATCTTTCCAAATTTATATTTGAGTTATGCAAACATCACTGTGGTATTTTATTACATTAAATACTATAATATGTAATGAGAGGTGATTATAATTATGATGAAATTTATTAAAACTGTGAACTTAGTATTTTATTTTATAATAGCATTATTCTTTATGGAAACCATATTAAGATTATGTACAACAGGAGAATTTTTTTCCTCTGGATTTATATTTTCTTTTTTATTTTCCATTTCATTAGCAATTATTTTTTATATTATCTGTAGCTTTTTTGAAGATAAAATCTGTTACATCTTGGGATCTATTTTCCTTGGATTATCAGCATTGATTTTTTCTTCCCAACTGATTTACTTCAAATTTTTTAGGACATTCTACAGCTTATATTCTGCTGGAAACTCCTCTCAGGTTTTTGAATTTTGGAAAGATATCATAACACTCCTAGCTAAAAATTTCATATGGATTATATTGATTTTTTTACCTTTCATACTGATTCTCATTTTTGGAAAGAAAATATTATCCTTTAAAAAAATAAAATGGTCTTATAGAGTAGTACTAGTTAGCTGCATTTTTTTATCACATGTTATAGGTCTTGCTAATGTTTATATTGGTGAAAGAACATTAAATTCACCCTATGACCTATATTTTAAAACCGATAATCCCATCCTTTCCGTTGAGAAGCTAGGATTAATTACAACTATGAGAATTGATTTACAAAGAATAATTTCAGGCTGGTCACCTGTCTTCGACTCATCATCCCTAGATTTACTTTCCTCTCCTCCAGTAAAAACTAAAGTAAACACTCATGTAAAGGTAATGGAACCATTAGACTCAAGTAACTTAGCGTGTGTTTCTAGTAATACTATTAAAAAAGAAAAACTAGAGTATAATACATTGAATATAGATTTTGAAAATCTCATTTCCAATGAAAAAGATGAAGTTATAAAAGACATGCATAAATATTTCAACATAGTACAACCCACAACAAAAAACGAGTACACTGGAAAATATAAGGGGTATAATCTTATACTCATTACCGCTGAAAGCTTTTCTCCTTATGCTGTACGTGAGGATCTTACTCCAACACTATACAAAATGATTCATGACGGTTATAATTTTACAGACTTTTATAACCCTATATGGGGCGTAAGCACCTCTGATGGCGAATATGTAGCATGTACAAGCCTTGTTCCTAAGAGTGGCGTTTGGAGCTTTTATAAATCTGGAAACAACTATATGCCTTTTGTAATGGGAAATCAGTTTAAAAATATAGGCTATAAGACAATGGCTTATCATAATCATAGCTATACCTATTACAAACGTAATATTTCTCATCCTAATATGGGATATGAATATAAAGGCCTTGGAAATGGTCTTAATGTAAAAAAGACTTGGCCTGAATCAGACCTTGAGATGATGGAAAAAACAGTGTCAGACTATATTAATAATCAACCTTTTCACGCATATTACATGACTGTAAGTGGTCATATGCAATACTCCTTTAATGGAAACTCAATGTCATTGAAAAATAGAGATACAGTTAAGGATCTACCATATTCAGAGCAAGCCAAGGCATATATATCCTGCAATTTAGAACTTGAAAAAGCTATGTCATATTTATTAAATGCCCTTGAAGAAGCGGGAATTGCAGATAAAACACTTATAGCTCTTAGTGCAGATCATTACCCTTATGGCCTTGAAGATAAAACATTCGAAGAACTTGCTGGTCACCCTGTAGAAAAGAACTTTGAACTCTTCAAGAGTCCCTTTATATTGTATACAAAGGGAATGGAGCCTACTACTATAGATAAACCTTGTTCAAGCCTTGATATCATTCCAACGCTTTCCAACATCCTTGGTCTAGAATATGATTCAAGGCTCCTTATGGGACGAGATATATTTTCGGATTCCGAACCATTAGTTCTATTTCTAAACAAAAGTTTCATAACTGATAAAGGCCGCTATAATTCGAAAACAGGAGAATTTATTTCAAAAGAAGGCGCCACATTTGATGAAGACTATATTAAGAGAATTTCTACAATAGTAAACAGTAAATTTCATTATTCTGCTAAGATACTTGAAACCGACTACTATAATAAAATATTAAAAGAAATGGAGAATTGAAAATGGATAATGGAGAACAATTCTACATTATCCATTATCCATTATTTTTTATTTCACTACTCTATCATCAAAATATCTGATTAGTGAATAACATACAGGTTCAAAATGCTTTAGCCAAAATCTACGAGCACTCATATTCATGGACTCAAAATCAACAGATATTCTCTCATATCCATTAGTAATAGTCCACTCATTAACCTTATTAAGCAAATGTTTTCCTATACCTAACCCTCTAGCTTTATCAGTAATATGGGCTATGTGAATACTCACAGTCATCATATCTTGTACGATGGTACATGCATTATCTCCATTAATGACAGTTTTCATAATACCCACTATTTCTCCATGATATTCTGCTACCCAGAGAGTGATTTCATCATCAACTAACCAATCCTTAATGTTACCTGAAGTTTCACCACCATTAATATTCAAACAAATTGGAGCTTTAGCCATGTATTCTTTGTGTTCTTTAATTAAATACTCAATTTCTTTTATGTCTTTATGAGTGGCTTGCCTAATTATTGCATTTACTGAACAGTTTTCAATACACCTAGGCTCTCTAACAGCATCTATAACTAACATTCCATAACCATTCATGAACAAGCCATCTATAACTTCTCTATCATGCTCAAGGCATGTTATGCAGCTAGAAACACATCCCTCTTCCTGCCATTTTAAAGAAATACTTTCGTACATCATTTGATAGATTTCCTGTCTATTTTCTTTAATAGCTGCGTGTCCCCATTCAGGTATGAATGTTCCCTTATTAGAACTTTTAAATTTAGAAAACTCAAAACATGATATAAAACCTACAATTGATTCTTCTATAATTGCAACAATACCATAACCCTTTTCAATTATATGTTTTAATAACCCAATTACATTTTCCTTTTCAGTATATTTCGCCGGTACAATAGAACTCTTTATACGCATTTCCTTATAGTTTTCAATAAATAAATCCGTAATATTATCTAAATGTCTTTCCTCAAGTGCTTCTATTCTAATATTTTTAGCATTATATTTCATATTAAGTAACCTCCATATTATCTTTTTATATGATAAATATTATTTTCTAAAAATTTATAGTGATTACTTAATTCTTAAATGCGGTTTTCTTAATTGTTGTTCTTGTTAAATTTAGAGTTTTTTTAATTACAACAACACTCCTTTCTTATATATAATTCATTATCTTTATATTGAAATTATACCACATTTAAACTATTATTCATCCTTCAATGCTTAATACTATACAATAACATCTTCATTTTCAATATTTCTAAATGTCATATAAACTACAAAAATACCAATGAACATCATTATTATAGGTATTATGATAATTGATGATAATGTAAATCCACCATTGTTAGAATATAAGAAACATGCTATTAAAAATGCTGATACAATTGTTGCTACAGTTGATTTTTTTCTCATACCAAAGTATATAGGTATCATAGATATACATGAATTTGTTAATGCCGAAATCAAGATGACTATTATTTGTTTAGTTATTATACTAGATGTAACTTTAAAAGTAATCGTTTTAGTGATTACTAAGATTATATACATGCTAGTACATAAAAAGATTGATGAAAGTATAATACTTATAAATGTAAAAACACCTATAATAATTAATTTTGAAATTAATAATTTCTTCCTATTTATTGGATAAGTAAATAATAAAGTTATTGTTTTATTCTTATATTCTGATATTATAAGTTTAGCTATAAGAACACTTGCGTAAATCAAAAAAGTAACGTTTATAATAGACATAATAATAGTGACTATCAGATTATAATTTTCAAATGCTGTTTTCCCTTCCGCTTTCTCTGCGAAAAATATCAAACATAATAATGCGAATATACATAAATTACAGATTGCCGCTACCATTATTTTATTTTTCATATTAAATCTTTTAAGTTCCAGTCTTATCAAATTAAACATTCACCAAACCTCCTTCTTTTGTTAACTTTAAGAAATATTCCTCTAAAGAACTTTCTTTTTTTGTAATAGATTCTATTGATACCCCATTTAAAATTAATGTTTCCGAAATTTTATTTGGTGTAATATTTGAATTATAAATTCTTATTAAATTATCATTCATTACTTTAAAGTTAGATATATTAAGTTTATTATTCAATATATAAGTTGCCCTTGATGTATCCTCAACTGCCATCTCAATAAATTCAAAATTGCTTTTTCGGATATTTTCCATAGAAACCTCTTTTACTAGTTTTCCATCATTAATAACCCCTATTGTGTCAGCAATTTGTTCTATCTCACTTAATATATGGCTTGAGATTAATATGGTTATACCATATTCAGTACTAAGCATTTTAAATAAATCTCTTAATTCTTTTATTCCCATTGGATCAAGTCCATTAATAGGCTCGTCTAATATTAACAATTCAGGTTTTGTAATTATTGCTCTAGCTATCCCCAGTCTCTGCTTCATACCAAGAGAGAAAGCTTTAACAGGTTTTTGATCAACGCCTCTCAAATTCACCATTTTTAATACTTCATCAATAGTTTTTTTATTATGATATCCCATATAATCACAATGCATCTCCAAATTTTCTCTTCCAGTTAATTTTTCATAAAAAACTGGTGTTTCAATGATTGTACCCATTCTTTTCAATGCTTCATAGGAGGTATTAGTTAGTCTTTCATCAAAGATCTCTATCTCTCCTACAGTTGGCTTAAGAAGATTAGTTATAAGTTTCATTACTGTTGTCTTCCCCGCTCCATTAGGTCCTAAAAAACCATATATTTCACCTTTTTTAATATTCATATTTACATTTGAAACTACTTCTTTCCCATCAAAAACTTTAGTTAAGTTATATGTTTTTAATATATATTCCATTTAAATTCTCCTTTCAACTACCCTATGTATTTATTGTACATTTTGAATTTATCTTATTTATTAAGCAAATCTAACAAATTTCTAAAGTTATAACTTTATATAGGGTTATTAGCTTTACAATTAATATAAAATCCTCTTTACGATTTCATTTTCTTTGTTAAGAATATGACTTAATTTTTCAAAAGGAATTGTAATATACATATGCCAGTCGCCACAGCTTTTGCCATATGCTTCTTTGGTGATAGTAATCCCTTCCTCAGAAAACTCAAAACATAGTCTTTCAACGTTAATCTCACGTTTATCACTATTGGAATTTCCACTCTCCTTTAATTCATTCCTTATTATTTTTTCTAATTCTTCTTCAGATACTTCTGGCTCTTTCTTAATTTCTTCAATTATATTTTTCTCAATAAATTCATTCAATTTTTTATCCTGATCAGATAACAATTCTTGCCTAACTATTGTCTTTAAAGAATTAACTCTATTTATACTTTTATAATAAGGTTCTTTAATATCCTCATACTCTCTCTCATCTTCCTTTATCTTTTTAATGTTGTCTTCCCAAAGGATATTTCCATCCAAATTAAGATATATATTCGTTGTAATATCCCAACAACTGGTTTTATTTTCTCCAATTAATATATCTCCTTTTTTATAGTATTTTTCGTAGAAACTCATCTTTTTCTCTTCTTGTATGTTCAGGTTGTTGTCCATAATATGAATACCATCACTTAGCACTCCAAGAATTCTATTTTCATCAATTCTGAGAACATTATGATATATTTCTTCTGTTTTTTTACCAGTTTTTAAATCATGAATAACATAAAATTTCACTCTAGCCTGTCCCTGCCACAAGTAATCTTCAATATACCAAACAATTCCTTTCCCAAGGTATGTAACTTCATTATCCTTATGATTATTACGAACTTTGTTTTCAGCTCCATCCTTTTTCACATTAACGATAATTTCATTATTCTCATATTTATATCCATCTTTTTCAACTTCAAGTTTCATCTGGTAATCCTCTGCCCTCCAAACAAAACCATAGTACCAACTATCCACTTCACCCACAAAAGTACCATCAACCATATATACTTCACTTTTGTTTATTTGTGCTCCACTATGCCTCTCTACAAAAACTCCATCTCCAATTAGCTCATATACAGTATCTTCTTCCTTACCTCTACATATTTCATTTCCCCACTTATTTATAACAATCTTTTCTTTATTTTTTAAGCATGCAATTAGAATTTTATCTTTTACATCAACATATTCAATATTATTAATTTTCTTATTGTGACCACTCTTTACATCTACAACACTTAAAACTTTATTTCCATTTTTATCCTCACTTAAACCAATCTCAACATCCTCATCTGCAAAATAAAGTTCTTTGTAACCAGTGTTTCCTACAACTTTATTTCTTAAATCAAAAGAATAATATAAATCATTCATTAACACCTTTGAAAAAAAATTATTCTTAACTTGAAAAGTCTCATCATATTGTGCTGGAACCACTATCTCTCCTATATGATTTTTATATCCAAATTTAATTTCTACTCCTATTATTTCAGAGAAAGGATATATATTTACACCTTCTGTCTCCATTTGCTCTTTTGATTTTTTATCTTTAATAACTTTTTTCCACACTTCTATAAAGGAATCATCATCGTAAACTTTTGCTTGTCTAGTTTTTGATTTTACATCCTCTTTTGCGTTTTCTTCTTTTGTTTTTTCTTCTTTAAAATCCTCTTTCGTTACTTTTTTAGCTTTTATTTCTACTTTAGGCTTTTCTATTTCTACTTTCTGTTTTTCCCCACCTTGTAATCCTTTAGTAATAATGATTGCTGTTACACATATAACCATTACCATCACTAATATACTTTTCCCTTTCATATCATCCTCACCTTTCATCAATAGCTAATCCTTTTTAATTTTAAAGAAAAAGTAGTTTTCTCATAGGGAATGCTACTTAAAGTTATTTCTCCATTCATCTTTTCAACAAGTCTTTTGGTTATGGTTAACCCTAAACCACTTCCCTGAAACTCTTTATTTCTAGAATCTTCAAGAGTATATAACCTTTCAAAAATTCTGTCTTTATGTATCTCATCAATTCCTCTTCCTCTATCCCAAATATCAATATATACCGCCTCTTCACCACAACTTAAATCTATTCCTAAGCATTTTCCTTCATATCCATATTTAATAACATTAGATAATAAATTATTTAGTATCCTATCCATAGCTTCTTCATTGGCTAAAGCATAAATATTTTCAGAAGGAATATTGATGTTAACCTCAAATCCTTTATTTGTTAGAATATCGTAAAATGATAGAATATTTTTTCTACAGATTTCATTTATATTAATTCTTGTAATAGGAATATCCTTATCTCCTGATTCTATCTTTGATAGTGTGAAAAATTGATTAATTAACTGCAATAATTCTGAGGCTTTGTTTTGTACATTTGCTAAAAATATATCTTTTTCCTCATCACTTAAATTATCATTTACCCTTAATGTTTCTATATACCCTATAATAACTGTAAGAGGAGTTTTAAGATCGTGAGAAATATTTGAAAGCATTTTTCTCATTGATTCCTGGGTTCTTTTATGATTAACAATAATTTTTTGATTATATTCCAAAATATTATTAATCTGAAATAAAATTGTGGTCAAATACTCATCCTCAGTAACAACCAATAATTTTTCTGAGGTGTTATTTAGTATAATACTCTCAAGCTTCTTTTCAATATAAGATAAATTTTTATTTCGTTCCTTTATAGAAAAATACTGGAGACAAATTACACCTATTAATATAACAATAATCACCAATAGAATAATAATCATTTTAAACCTCTCCTAACTTGTATCCAATTCCCCAAAGGGTTTTTATATATTTAGGGCTAGAAGGATAATCCTCAATTTTTTTTCTTAATCTTTGTATATGCACATTGATAACGCTTTCCTCCCCAAAATAACTTTCATTCCAAGCAAGATTATAAATCTGTTCCTTGGTAAACACCCTCTTTGGATTAGTTATAAATAATTTAAGTATTTCAAACTCTTTAGACGTAAGTTTCAGCACCTCTCCTTTTTTAGTTACCGAAAAATTGTCTAAATCTACTTTCAAATCTCCTACATCAATAATATTTTTTCTCTGATTATTTTCAGGTTTAGAATAAATATTAGCGCGTCTTATTGAGGCTTTTATTCTTGCTAAAAGTTCAATCAATGAAAATGGCTTAGAAATATAGTCGTCTGCACCCATTCCAAGAGCAATAGCTTTATCAACATCGCTATCTTTAGCTGACATGATTATAATAGGAATCAGACTTTTTTCTCTAATTAATCTCATGAATTCCATTCCATTAAGTTTAGGAAGCATTAAATCAAGTACAATTAGATCAAAAGATTCTTTTAAAAATTTATTAACAGCTTCTTGTCCATCAAATGCAACTTGAACCAGAAAGCCTTCTTTTTCTAAGTGATTTTTCACCATCTCACTAATAGATCTATCATCCTCAACAAGAAGTATTTTATTTTCCATAGCATGTCCACCTCTTTTAATTTGTATAAAATCACATCTTTTAACATAGTTCACTTCAATTGTATCTTTTTTCCTTACGAAAATATATATGTAATATAAAAAAGCTGAAGATAAATTATTTATCTTCAGCATAAGAATATTTAATGTAATGATTTTGTATAATCCTCAGATACTTTTTTAGTTTTTTTCTTTGCTCCAGGACAAGTACAAGTTTCTGGAGTACATACACACTCGCCTTCGCCACAATTCACTATAGCATAATTCTCCTGCATAGCAGAAGTCATATCGTCTATAGCTCGTATACTTGAAGTGATTTCTCCTTTTGTAGGATGATATTTATTTCCATTATTATTTGTATTATAATTTTTTTTCATTTGTATCACCTCACATTATTTTAATATAATTAGTTTGTCTCATTATATTAAAACAATGCTACTAAAAAATTTCCTAGTCTGCATTTCAATTCATTATCTACATATTAGTCCATAATAATAGTATCACTTTTTTTGTTTTTAAAACTTTATAAACTCCTTGATATTATTCTAATACCGTATCCTTTTATATCTATTGGCCCCGTTACTTTTTCCTTACTTTCCATATCAACAAATGTCATATCCTTTATATCTACTGTTTCTTTCTCTTTAGTAAAGTTCATTAAAAATACAAACTCATTTTCATCATCTTTACGCACCTGTGCATTAATACCAACTGGTAATTCTATGTTTATTGCTCTATTTAAATTAATTTTTTTAGCTAAATTTTTATAAAAATCTCTTAAAAATTCATCATTATTTCTAAAGGCTATATAATAGGCTCCACCTTTCCCAAATTCATTATATGTTAATGCAGGCATTCCTTTATAGAAATCTGATTTATATGTGGCAAGAACCTCTGCCCCCTCTGAATGTATTAAATCACAGAATATCCTTGCTTCATATTCTCCTTTCATGAAAAGATGGTTGCTTTGCTCTATAATTACATGGTTAACATCATCATCATATAGTGCATCTAACTCCTCTGACCATATACCTGTAACTTTTTTAAGAGGTCCTGGAAAACCACCTAAGAAACATAAATCATTATCATCAACTATACCACTCCAGTAAGTAGTTACAAGCGTTCCTCCATTTTTAACAAATTCCTCAATTCTCTCTCCAACACCCTCTCTTACCATATAGAGCATAGGAGCTACTAAAACCTTGTATTTTGAAAAATCACAGTCCATATTAATAACATCTACTGGAATTGACATGTCCCAAAATGCTTTATAGTGTTTCTGACAAGTTTCAAAATAATCTTTCTTTTCAATTCTTGGACCTTGTGCATCATCTATTGCCCAGTAATTTTCCCAATCGTAAATAACTGCTACCTCTGGTTCAATTGAAGTTCCAACTACATCTTCAAGTTTTGATAAGATTTCTCCGACCTTTGATACTTCTTTAAATACCCTTGTGTTTTCATGTCCACAATGATCCACTACAGCACCATGGAATTTTTCTGATGACCCCCTACTCTTTCTCCATTGAAAATACTGAACAGTATCTGATCCATGTGCTATTGCTTGAATTGATGCTAAAGCATGTACCCCAGGACGTCTTAGTTTAGCTACAGGTTGCCAATTTGTAGCACTTGGTGAACTTTCCATCATCATAAATGGTTTTCCACCCTTTAATGCTCTATTTATATCATGAATAAATGCTCTTCTACTAGCTTCATGAGAATCTGTTCTCTCTCCATGCCAATAAGGATAGTTGTCCCAAGAAACAACATCTAGGTAAGGCGCAAATTTCCAATAATCAATTCCCCTGCTAAGCTCAACATAATCGTGAAAATTAGTTGTTATAGGTATATCAGGAGCTATTTCTTTTAAAGTAATACTTTCATGCTTAAAAAAGTCTAAAGTTTGGTGCGTTATGTACCTATTCCAATCTAAATTTAAACCATGTAATGCTGGTTCTCCATGAGGTGCTGGAGATTCTATTTGACTCCAATCATTATATGTATGACTCCAGAACTTACTCCACCAAGCATTATTTAATTCATCTAAATTATTATTATATTTTTCCTTAAGCCACTGTCTAAACGCTTCTTGACACAACTCACAATGACATTGTCCCTCAAACTCATTTGAAACGTGCCACATAAGAAGAGCTGGATGCTCTTTATATCTTTCTGCTAATAATTTATTTATATGTGAAACCTTTTCTCTATAGATAGGCGAAGTATAACAATGATTATGTCTCTCTCCATATAAGTTTCTAACTCTATTACTTCCAACTCTTAATACCTCAGGATATTTTTGAGCCATCCAAACAGGTTTTGCTCCACTAGGTGTTGCAAGTATTACATAATTCCCATTTTCATGCATGCTGTCCATTAACTCATCAAGCCATTTGAAGTTAAATTCCCCTTCCTCAGATTCTAATGAGCTCCATGAAAACATTCCTACTGCTATTACATTACAATTAGCTAATTTCATTAATCTTATATCTTCCTCTAAAATCCCTGGAACATCTACCCACTGTTCTGGATTATAATCAGCTCCATGTAGAATAGTTTTGCATTTATCACTTATTGGACCATAATTTTGCATACCGCCTCTCCTTTCTAAATTCTATAATGATATAATATTTTCAATACTGAAAACATTATATCATTTATTTTACTATATGATATTCGTAAAAATTATAAAATTTATTATTATAATTTTTATAATTTACAACTTAAGAGAAATGAATAATTTAATATTAGCTACGTTGATATTTTCAAGAAAATATAAATAACTGCTATGAAATGGTATGATATTTATATTACTTATATAGCAATACTTAAATATTATGAGGTGAATAACTGTGAAAATACTAATAGGACAACCAAAAAAGGAACATGAAATTGAACAACTTAAAAATGAAATAAAAATCAATAAGGGAATTGATATTGTTTTATATCCTGAAGGGTACTTAACAAATGAAAAAACTTTAGAATATGCTTGTGACCTAGCAAAAAAGTATAGTAAAACAATTATTACAGGTTATTTAGATACTATTACTCCTAACCCAAATAGTAGTGTTACCAATAGAGCCGTAATAATAAACCAATTCGGCGAAAAGATTTTGGATAGAGCCAAAACGCCTATAAATGAAAATCTATATAGCCCTTCTGTAATTGATTACAACGGAATAAAGATAGGGTATTTACTTTGCAGAGAAATTCTAAAAGGTTTAGATGGGTTTAAAAATCTAAACACTTGTCTTAACTTCATTTCACACCCAATTGGAGTAGGTATGTTTAGTGATGATCAATTTGAACAATGGATAAATGAAGCAAAAACCATTGCAAAAACATATAAAACAATGATAATTGGGACAAGTCATGCAGATGGCTCTTATAGGAATTGTGGAGTATCCCTTCCTATTTCATATTGTATTGATAGTAATGGAGAATCTATATTTATTTCAAAGTCAGATGTAAGAAGTCGAATTGTAGATTTAAACACAAAAGAGGTTGTGTTTGCATAAAGCCTATCAAATTTATATACATGTTATCCATATGATATATAAACAAGAGAAGGAATATATTATTCATATATAACATATTCCTTCTCTTGTTTTAAATCTAACTTTACTTTTCTTAATGTGTTACTTGCTGCTCCTTTTGTTGTTCATTTTCTGGATTTTTACTATTACTATTTGATTATTGATTATGTAAATTTTGTTGTGATGAATTCATTTCATTAGTAAATTCATCTTCTGGTATTTGATACCCTTCATATTCTTGATATTCTTGATGTCCTTCATGTCTATGATGTCCATGATGACATTTATGTCCAAGATGTCTTTTACCCGTCATCTTTAACATCCTTTTACTTTTACCTTTGCCGTTACCATTACTATCATTACAACTCAATTTTTCAAGATATCCATTGTTTTTGCACATACAGTATCCCATACACCCAAGAGCTGTCATAGTTGCACCTAGCATAAAATATAGTCCATTATCACAATTGTTATTTCGCATATACATTTTTTTCACCTCATATTTAAAGCATATTCAAATAAATAACTAGTCATAGGTTTATGGTGTATATCTGTGACTTGTTATTTATTTTCATACGCCTAATTTATTTATCCTTGAATAGTATTTGTAAATCGTCAATACTATACACTGGTAATATTTTATATAAGAGGCTTATTAAACATATAAATTTGTTGTTTACTCTCTATATTCTTTTAATATTTCTTGAAGTGATACTTTATTTATTTTTCTCTTAGCACCTAATGTTCCTATAAAGAATATACACCCTATAATTACACTTCCAACAAATAGTTGCCATAATTCAAACTCAAGTGGCATTACCATATTAAAATTCACTATTAAATATTTTACCATAACATTTACTGAAGCTACTGCTATAGGGACACTTATTAAAAATGATAGTATAGAATATATGAAATAACTATTTAGTATCATAGAATTAACTTCTTTATCGTTATAACCCATTACCTTAAGTAAGGATATATCATAGTATTTGTCTTCAACTGTTAATGTTGTTAGAATATACAATACTATTACAGCTATAGCCATGGAGGATCCCATCATCATATATAAAGCATACTTTATAAATTTCTGCATAAGTTGTGATTGTTCTAATATAACAGATTTACTTATTACAGTTAAATACTTATCTTCATCTAAACTGTTTTTAGAATAAACTCCATTAAAAAGTTCATCAGATTTTTTATCTGTTACCATTTCACTTAGCTCACTTAAATTCATATAAATCTTAAAATCATTAAATTCATTAGAAATGTCAACAACGCTCAGATTATATTCTCTATCACTAATTTTTACCTTTATAGAGTCACCTATTTCTTTATCGTACTTCATATTAAAGCTCTTATTTATGATAACTCCTTCTTTTAGCTTACCTGTAATTTCTTTACCTTTATGATTATACAATTTATGAAGTTTGTTATCATATTCAATACCTTTTAGTGTTATGGAATCATTTTCATACTTCCCATCAGGATATATCAAGAATTTCTCTTTTCCATTTTCTAATGTTGGTAATTGTTTAGTCATATCAATATAAGCTTCATATTTATAGTCTACACCGTTATAATAATCAGTTGTCATCTTGTCAAATAAACCATTACACATAAGTGTAAACATTATAAGTATAGAAACAAAAACTATTCCAACGAAAAACACAAAAAACTTACCTAAATTATTAAATATAAATGAGTATTTAAACTTAGTAGTAGCCTTACGGTTTTTAAGTATTTTTGAAACCAATTTATTTAACTTACTTACCTTTTCTACATCTCCTGCTCTTAATAAATCTAAAGGATTCTTAGATAACATCTTTCTTATAATAACCATTGATAGACTAACAACGAATATTAATGGTACTAATATAGCTGTTATAAGCACTAATATATTACTCTCTATACTTGTAGATGGTAAAAGATAAAATTCTAAATATAGATCTCTCATAAATACTGAAGAAAACTTACCTACTCCATATCCTAATGCAAGCATAGGAAGTGATATAGCTAGTATTAAAATTGTATATGGGATGGCTATTTCAGTATTTGAATAACCTAAAGCTTTTAGAAGACCTATTTGCCCCTTTTCGCTTCTTATGATTTTGTATATGATTATTGCAACTATCATAATTCCTATAGCTGAGATCATAAAGCTAAGGCCAAGACTCATAGCCTTTCCACCTCTTATCTCCTCATATACAGCCCCACTTCTCATTTGATTTTTAGTGCTTGTTATATTTGTTATATAGTTTAATTCTTCTTGTTCTTTAATATTGTTTACTACATTTTTTTGAAAAGTATTTTCCTTAAACTCCCCTTTAGCAACACCTGCAAAGTGGAACCCTTCTTCACCTTTTAAATTTTCATATTCTTCATCTGTAACTAACCCTATTGTCTGCATACTATTATCTATTATTAGATCTTGTCCAAACAGCGGTAAGTTATAATCTGGGAACAATACATTTGCAACTACTTTGTACGATTTTCCATTAATTTTTAATACATCGTTTAATTTTATATTATTCTTTTTTGCATAAATTTTAGTTACAGCTATTTCATCATTTGCAGAAGGCATTTCCCCCGCTTCAATCATCGGTATATTTATATCTTGAGATTTTTTTATAACTTTTATTTTGTGATTACTATCATCAAAACTTATATCTTTGTACTCTCTTAATTCAAGGTTGCACAATTTATATTTTTCTTCAAATGCATTTTCTCTTTTATTTAGTATTTCGTAATATAAATCTTTATTTTCTTTTTTTATATTAGCTAGAGTATACACTCCTGGTGCTAAATCATAATTTGAAATAGCATATTCAAGTTCACTTTGTATTAAGACATTTATCATGTCTATAGAAAAGTCTTCTTGATTATTATCTATAAAAAACTTTTCCGCTGGTTCTTGTATAGAATTTATACCATAAAACATTGAGGTAAATATAAAGGAACTTAGAAAAATTACAATCCCTACGGCAGATAGTTGTACTATTTTCTTTTTAAATGTTCTTAATACATTTTTTAATAACATATATCTAACCCCAATTTATCTCAAATGCATTTTTCTTGCATTGATTTTTTACTATTTCCTCTATTTTACCTGAGTTCATTTTTATTACTCTATCTGCCATAAAAGCAATATTGGGATTGTGGGTTATAACTACTGTGGTAGTTTTAAATTCCTCATTCATTTTTTGAATTATGTCTAATACTTGCTTACCTGTTTCTTCATCTAACGCCCCTGTTGGCTCATCACAAAACATTATATTAGGATTTTTAGCAACACTCCTAGCGATAGATACTCTTTGTTGCTGTCCTCCAGATAACTGAGATGGATAGGAATCTTTCTTATCCTCTAAGCCTACTTTTTCTATTATTTCATCAATATTAAATGGGTTCTTTCCTATAGATGCACCTATCTCAACATTTTCTTTTACAGTTAAATTTTGAAGGAGATTATATTGTTGAAAGATAAAAGCTAGATTATCTCTTCTAAACTTAGTTAATTCCTTTGAGCTATGATTACTTATTATTTCATCATTGAATATTATTTCTCCTGATGATGGATTATCAAGTCCACTTGTTACATTTAAAAGGGTACTCTTTCCACTTCCACTAGCCCCTAGTATAACTATGAATTCTCCATCTTTTATTTCTAGTGATACGTTTTTAAGTGCATAAGTTTCCACGTTCCCTGTTTTGTATATTTTGTTTACATTTTTAAGTTTTATAGACAAGTTACTCACCCTTTCTCTATTATCTTTTACAGCTTTTGAGGATTTTATCTAATTGTATTTTTATAATAATTTCTAGCAAATCACCTCCATTTACCAATATACAACTTCTTTCTTGCAAAATATTGGCATTCTTAAATGTTCACTTTAATTATTAAATATTATGTAGATTTTTTGTACTATTTTCGTTTATGTAGTACATTATAGTACACGTAATTGACTAAGTCAAATTATATGTACTATAATAGTATATATAGTATAAAAAGATTGAGGTGATTATATGAATGGTCATCATAAACGGGCTAAATATAAAATAGAAAGCATCAAACATGCCGCTATTGAGCTCTTTAATCAATATGGTACCAAGAAAGTAAGCATGGATGAGATAGCCGCAAAGGCATGTGTATCAAAAATGACAATATACAAGTACTACCATAGCAAAGACGTTTTGATAAGAGAGGTAATGTTGTACATTTATGAAAAGAAATTTGTATCAGCTGAAACACTCCTTAAAGAAAATATACCCTTCATCGAAAAACTTCGTGGAATTCTGTCCATCAAGTTTGAATCAGGTGATTATTTAAAAGGTGATTTAAACAGTACTTTTCTTGATAAGGATTTGGAGATACGTAAATTTTTTGAAGAAAGCTTCCAGGACAGAGCAAAAAAACTATTGTCGCTACTCCTTAGTGAGGGTAAGCAAGAAGGATATATTAATGATAATGTTTCAAGTGAAATTTTTTATCTTTACTTAGAAATCCTCAATACTGGTATGAAAGCAAAATCAGAAGAGCTTCATTCAGTGATTTCTAATCGTGATGAACTTGATAAACTCTTGGATTTATATTTCTTTGGAATAATCAACAAATCAAAGTAAAGTTAGATTTCATCTAAATAATTAACTCACAGAAAAAACACTTATAATTTGAGTGTTTTTCTGTGAGTTAATTGTTATACCTTTATTCATATTTTCAACTATTTTAGTAATCCAAAATAAGATTGCTTTAAACATTAAGAAGTTCTATATTGTTTCTGCTTCCCATTGCTAGATTATATATCTAGTGAATATAATGTTTGTATGTGCTATCAAAGTGTTGTTATTAGTGAAATTTGATAGCTTTGGGATTGCAATAAAATCATTACTTATAGAACATATCCATTAGCTGAATATAAAAGTTTCTACGAAGTAAAAAATAGTAAAATAAAAACAAAAATCTTAATTTTCCGAAAAATTTAAAAATTAAAATATATTATACTTAGAACATAAACAAAAATATTTAATTGTATATTTTAAAGGAGGAACTAAATATGGAAAAAGATAACATGTCATTTAGAAAGGCTTTTCTATTGATGATACCTGTTATAGCATTCTTAGCATTGTACACAGCTATTAACTTAATGCTTGGACTTAAAGAAGTATGGATAGGATTTCTTTTATTATGGTACTGGGGAGAAAAAAATGCTAGTTTAGAAGCATTGTTAAAGACGATTTTTCCAGGTGCAGTAATTGGTGTTGCAGTAGCCTATATTCTACATACACTTCCAGATTTGATAGGAACATCAGGGTTGATAATTTCTCTTATTATTGTTTTGTTTATTGTAATGTGTACATTTGCAGGGCGGTTTAAGATGTATGTAAATGGTGCAACTTTTCTTTATTTAACGGTTATAAGTATTCCAATGATTGCAGAAAAGGCTAACTATTTTGAATATCTTATGGTCATAGTTGTTGGATGTGTTTATCTAGGCCTTAGCTCTTGGTTAATGAAACTAATTTCAAAACCTAAAAATGATAAAATAGAATCTTTGGATTCATAATTTTTTTTAGATTTAATATCATGTAGTAAAAGCAATAAAAACTTAATCAACAGATTTAAACTCACCTCATTGTACTTAAGAATAAGGGTGAGTTTTTACTTATAAATTTTAATAATATATAACTCAATTTTCGCACTACAAAAGCTAGCTTTTCATATAATGCACATTTAAACATCTAATGCTTTTTTATTATATAACACTTTTTTTACAACATAATGGGATATACATGCCGAGATTAAATATGATACAACAATAGATCCAAAAATCCCTATTATTCCAAATAAATGTGACCCTAATAAAGCAAGTGGTACATATAAACCAAACATCTGAATAATTGTAAGAATTGAAGCATGTATAGGTTTATTCAATGCATTTAATGCTGATGTTGAAATTAATAATATTCCTTGTACTCCATAACCAATAGGCACAATCCATAAATACTTAGCTACAACACTTATAACTGAACTGTCATTGCTAAATAACCCTGCTATTGGTTTTGCAAATATAGCTAAAATTAAAAATATTACTCCACTTGATATAAGAGAAAACTTTTCGCTGAGAGAAATACTTAATTTCACCCTGTCCATTCTTCCTGCTCCATAGTTTTGACCTATAAATGGAGCCATTATGGTTGACAGAGCACCTACTAATAATAGAGCAAATCTTTCTAATCTAGTTGCAACCCCATAACCTGCTACAACTTCTATACCATGAGAAGCCACTAAGCTTGTAATTATCCCCATTGCTATGGGATTAATCATTTTTGTAAGTGCATTAGGTAACCCAATGTATAATATTTTTTTCCATGAACTGATTACCTCTTCTATTTTTGCAGATTGTACTATCACAATTTTTTCTCTTATGATTAAAATGTAGAGTGCAACTATAAAAGTCACTGCCCTTGCTATTACAGTTGCAATAGCGGCTCCAGCTACACCTAGTCTTGGAAATGGCCCAACTCCAAAAATTAATAATGGGTCAAGTATCACATTTATAGTTGCTGAAACCATCATAACAATTCCAGGTGTTTTTGTATCTCCTAATGCACGTATAGCATTATTACCTACCATTGGAACAACCACAAACACTACTCCTATATACCAAATACTCATATATTCTTTTACATATGGCATTATATCAGCATTAACCCCTAATAATTCAAATATAGGTTCAATTGTTGAAAGCCCAATAATCACAAAAATAATAACTAAAATAATTGATAAACTCAAGCTATCAGTTGCTAATCTCTGTACTTTATGGTGATCCCCTTCTCCAATAGCTCTTGAAATAACAGATGAAGCACCCATTCCTAACCCCTGTGCAAGGCTATTAATTATTAATACTACAGGAAAAGTAAATGTAAGTGCGGCTAATTGATTAGTTCCTAATTTTCCTACAAAATAGGTGTCTACTAAATTAAAAATTATCATTCCTAACATTCCAAATATCATTGGAATAGTTAACTCTATTAAAATACTCTTTACATTACCACTAGTCAATATCGCTCTATTTTTTTTCTCCATAAGGTTCATCCTTTCATTATATATATTACTATACCCTTTAGTAATATATATGGTTATTGCAACTATTATTCCTTTTAAAAGCACCCACTTATTCTTGGATGCATATTTTATTACTCTTCTTTCTTTCTTAAATCATCTACAGATTTACACACATTTTCTAACATTAACTTTAAGGACTCTATTGTCAGGTCATGCTGTTTATCACTCATTCCTGAGCTAAGTGTCTCTGTATTACTTCTCAAAATCTTTTTTAAAGTTGGTATGAAATCTTTTCCTTTTTGTGTTAAATATAATTTATGATATCTTTTATCTTCTTCATCTTGTTCTCTGTAAATATATCCTTCATCTTCTAATTTTTTTACTGCTTTAGCTGTTGTTGTTTTATCTATAGTAATAAGATTACTTAACTCTTTCTGAGACATCCCCTCGTGTTTATGAATGTTTATAAGAAAAATATATTGACCACTTCCTATACCATAAGGATTTAATTGATTATTAATCACTATTTGCTGATGTCTATATATTGCAGATATATATTTACCAAATGATTCATATTGCATATTTCCTTCTCCTTTAATTAATAATACTATTAAATATCATTTTCATTACAATAGAATGTCATTGCAACTATTTATAGTATATAATATATGGGGTGTTATTGCAACTATTTTTAATTGTATAATGATTTTCCTATCATTATGCTGTTATAAACTTTTCTTAGCATACAATAATAAAAAAATCCAAATATTCTTAAATTTATTAAAGATACTTGGATTTTCTTTGTTTTAATTTATACTAGCTTTTCTCTCTTCAAGTTCCTTTACAATATCATCATATAGTTTTTCATCTAAGGAATAAAATTTCATTAAAACAATTCCTATCAATGCAACTACAATTGGTATACCAGCAATACAAATAAGTATACCATTTAATGCCGCTTGTGATTGTGCTACCTTTGGAACATAGCCTGTAGTAGATAGTATAAATCCTAACAGTGCCCCTCCAACTGCTGTTGCTAATTTAGTAGCAAATGTAAGAGTTGAAAATACTAGACCTTCTGAACGTATTCCCGTTTTCCACTCTCCATATTCTACAGTGTCTATAACCATTATAAAAGGTAATGCTAATCCAAAACCTGACACAAAACTATTAACAACAAATTGCACTAATATCATAGGTACATTATCATATTTTATAAAAAACAACGCAAGGGAAGATACCGCAATTCCTATTAACCCATAAACAATTGTTTTCTTTTTTCCTAACCTTTTAACAAAAAACGGAATACACATAGTTCCTACTATAGTAGCTAATAGAGATATTCCTGATGCAATTCCAATTAATTCTGGCTTTCCAACATTATATGAGAAATAAAAAGCTGTGGCAGCACTTTTAATTGTAGTTGCAAGTTGATTAACCATAAAAACTGATGAAATAATTAACAAAGGTGTATTTACTTTTAATACATTTATCATAACCTTAAAAGAATATTTTTCTTTATTATGAGATTTTACTCTCTCTTTTGCTGTAACTCCGGATAATATTATTGTAACAGCACCTGTTACTCCAAGAATAATAGTTGTTAACATATAACCCTTTGATTCATTTCCTTGCCCCAATAAACTGACTAATGGAACAACAGCACCTGCCCCTATTAAAATACCCACATTACAAAATACTCTTCTTATAGTTGAAATAGTTGTTCTCTCTTTAGAATTCTGTGTCATAGTTGATATCATTGCATTTCCTGGAATATCCACCATTGTATACATCATCCCAAAGAATATATATGCACAATATGCATATATAAGTTTCCCTGTACTACCTAGATTGGTAGGACCTGAAAATAGCATAACGAAACTAATAAATAGGAAAATAGGTCCAAATATCATATATGGTCTGCATTTTCCCCATCTAGTTTTAGTTCGATCTACTAATACCCCCATCAATGGGTCATTTACAGCATCCCACATTCTTGAAACTAAAAGAAGTATCCCAACTGCTGCTGCAGAAATTCCAAATACATCTGTAAAGTAAATTACTAAATACATCATTGGCATTCCAAAGAATATATTGATACCTACACCTGAAAATCCATATGTCCATTTCTCTATAGCTTTCACTTTTGTTGAATATTCACTCTTCATATAAAGTCCCCCATATCTTAAGTTTTTCTCAGCTACAGCAAATATTTATGTTATATATCTCCATTAAATTCTCTATCCTTAACAATGCTCCAGATTTCAGTGTGTTCAATTGATTCATTAGGTTCTATATCTATTATTGGAGACAGTGTTTCAAGTTCAAGTATATGTTTGTTAGTATATACCTCAAAGGAACATCCATTATCGGGATATATTTTACCTAGTTCATGTTCAAATCTTTTAATAAAAACTTCTTCTCCTAATTTATAACCTGCCCATCCCTCTTCATTATTTGTACCCAGCTTAAATGGTTCTTCAATATCATCTCTTTGTTCTAAATAAATAAAATCCTTTTCTAAATTAAGTCTTTTATCATTTAAATCTGTATATGGCCAAACTTCTAAATGCCTTGTACTTAAAAACTTCTCCTGTCGTTTTGATAAAGGAATAAGAGCTTCTCCTCCTTTTCTCATTACAGTCAATGCCCAAGCAGCAGTTCTTATTTTCCACACATTTTTATTACTAATGATATTCTTTATTTCAACTTCTCTTCCATCATTTATAAACCGTATTAATATTCTTTTTTGGATATTTGTGTGTAACTCAACATCTTGAATAATTTCAACACAATCATCTAATATATTAAAGTTTACAGGTTTGTTGTCAGGTATATAAGTTCTTGGATAAGCTTCTGGAGCGTGCCACAATCTATGCCCTCCATACATTCTCCATTTATCATCATATACATCCATTTCTATAGGAATATCTTCCCCTAAAAAATTTTCTCCATGATTCGTTTGAAAACTTAGAATTCTTATACCAAAGTCTAAGGCTACATATAATTTATAAAATTGATTTTTAATTTCAATACTTCTGATTTTCTCCTTATACATTACTTCTTTCCATTGAAAGTTCAAAAAACCACATCCCTTTAATTACTTTTAATAGAATATTGTGAAATTTGTGAAGTAAAAAAAAATTTAGATTCTAAACTAGTCAGTTGAAATATCTAAAAAGTTTTCTTTAAGAGAAGTATATAACCTCTTAAACTTTGGATATGTTTGTTCATATTTCTTTACATCTTCTGTATTAGGAGTCACTTCTTCTTTCACTTTTATTAATGTGTTACATGCCTCATCTACAGTGTCAAATAATCCTGTACCAACTGAAGCGAGTATTGCTGCTCCATATGCAGACCCTTCATTAGATTGAATAGTTTCAACCTTTGCATTAAAAACATCTGCTATGATTTGTCTCCAAAGTCTACTTTTAGTTCCCCCACCGCTCACTCTTACTCTATTAACCTTAACTCCAATTTCCCTTAGAAGTTCAAGACTATCCTTTAATCCATATGCAACCCCTTCAAGAACTGCTCTTGTCATATGAGCTTTTTTATGAGTGATGTTTAATCCAATAAAGCACCCCTTAGCGTAAATATCATTATGTGGTGTCCTTTCTCCCATTAAATATGGAAGATAGTATAACTTCTCACTTCCAACAGGAATCTTTTCTGCTTCTTCCAAGTAACTTTGATAAAATTGAGTTTCATTAACACTTTCTATCCACCATTTAAGTGATGCACCTGCTGAAAGCATTACACCCATTTGATGCCACTTGCCGTTTGCATGCGCAAAGGAATGCAAGCTATTTTTCTCATCAACATGATAATTTTCAGTACTTGAGAATACAACTCCAGATGTTCCTAGTGCTACTAAAGCAATCCCCTCTCTTACTGCTCCAATTCCAATTGCGCCCGCTGCTTGGTCTCCAGCACCTGCAACAACTACAACATTATTGGGAATTCCAAATACCTCTGCTACCTCATGAGTAATCTCTCCCACAGCTTCATAAGATTCATATACCCTTGGAAGCCATTCTTTCTTTATACCTAAAACATCTATCATCTCTTGAGACCATTCTCTATTCTCTACATCAAAGAATACAGTTCCTGAAGCATCTGATACATCAGTTGAAAACTTTCCACTTAACTTATATACAATGTAATCCTTTGGAAGCATTATCTTTCTTATCTTGTCAAAATTTTCCGGTTCATTATTCTTAACCCATAATACCTTTGGTGCTGTAAATCCTGTTAGCACTATATTACCAGTCCATTTAGAAAGTTTATCCTTTCCTATTTCATTGTTTAAATAATTACATTCTTCTTCTGTTCTTTGGTCACACCATAAAATTGCAGGTCTTATAACCTCATCATTTTCATCTAGCATAACTAGTCCGTGCATCTGTCCACTTAAACTAATTCCCTTTAAACTAGAGCTATCTATATCTGAAAAGATAGTTTTTATTCCTTCGCTTACAGCATTCCACCAGTCATTAGGATTTTGCTCTGCCCATATCTGATTTAAATAATGTACTGAATAGGATTTTGAAACTGTTTTTAGTACTTCTCCTTTTTCATCCATTAAAAGTAGCTTCACCGCTGAAGTTCCTAAATCAAGTCCTAAATACAACATTTTAACCTCCTAAAATATAATTATTTTATCTGCACATTAGGTAGTTGTTCTAGCCTAATGTGCAGTTTTGATTAGTTGAAAATGTATTTGTTTAATATAGTTTCTAACAGCTCTTGTCTTCCTGATTTTATATTACGAACTCCATTTTCTTTTGCATATACTTCTAGTTCCTTTAATCCTACCTTGTTCTCCATTATTTCCTTTCCAATTCCTTCTCTATAGCTAGAATATCTTTCTTCAATTACACCTTCAAATACCTTATCTTCAATAAGTTTAGCAGCAACCTTTAACCCCTTAGCAAAAGTATCCATTCCTGCAATGTATCCATAGAATAAATCAACTTCTTCAAATGAACCTCTTCTTAACTTTGCATCGAAGTTTAGTCCACCAGTTGTAAACCCTCCATCCATTAATACTTCATACATAGCTAATGTAGCATCATAAATATTTGTTGGGAATTGATCAGTATCCCAGCCAAGCATTAAATCTCCTTGGTTAGCATCAATACTTCCTAATACACCATTTATTCTAGCTACTGCAAGCTCGTGCTGGAATGTATGTCCCGCAAGTGTAGCATGGTTTGCCTCTATATTCATTTTAAATTTATCTTCTAATCCATACTTTCTTAAAAATCCAAGTACTGTTGCTGTATCGAAATCATATTGATGCTTAGTTGGCTCCTTTGGTTTAGGCTCAATATAGAATTGACCTGTGAATCCAATCTCTTCAGCATAATCAACTGCCATGTTTAATAATCTTCCTAGGTTATCTAACTCAATATTCATATCAGTGTTTAGTAGAGTTTCATATCCTTCTCTACCTCCCCAAAATACGTAACCTTCTCCATTTAATCTCTTTGTGATTTCTAAAGCCTTTTTAACCTGAGCAGCAGCATATGCAAACACATCCGCATTAGAACTTGTTGCCGCACCATGAACATATCTTGCATTACTAAAGCAGTTAGCTGTTCCCCAAAGAAGCTTTATTCCTGTTCTTTTCATTTCCTTTTCAATTTCATCTACTATTTCATCAAGGATTCTATTTGTTTCTTCAAGGTCCTTTCCTTCTGGAGCAATATCTCTATCATGGAAACAGAAATATTCCATTCCTAGCTTCTCCATAAACTCAAAACCAGCTCTTACTCTATATTTTGCCTTTTCAACAGGATCAGTTATTTCATTCCAACTACGTACCATAGTTCCTTGTCCAAACGGATCAGTTCCTTCTCCGGTAAGTGTATGCCAATATGACATTGCAAATCTTAAGTGATCCTTCATCTTCTTACCCATTATTACTTCTTCTGGATTATAGTATCTAAATGATAATAAATCTGTTGATTCTGGTCCTTTATACTCTATCTTTTTAACTTGATTGAAAATTTCTCTCATAATTCTTCCTCCTTATAGTTACACAAATTTATTTTATAAATACTGAACCTTTGCTCTAGAGAAAAATGCTTTATCATTAGTTAAATCTCTTTTTTCTCCTATAATCTCAAATTCACCTTTTAACCTAATATCCTCTGATGAAGTACCTATCATCACATCCATATTTCCAGGCTCTACTACAAACTCCTTATTTCTATCATAAAAACCTAGAATATTCATAGGCACTGTAAATGTGATTTTTGCTACTTCCCCTGGCTCAAGAGAAAGTCGTTTAAACCCATATAATTCTTTAACAGCTCTTGTTATAGTTGATTCACGATCATGTAGGTATAATTGAACAACTTCATCTCCTGAATATTCCCCTATATTTTTAATATCCAATGAAATTTCAACTTCATCCTTAACATCAACCTTAGCTTTATTTATAAATAAATTACTATATTCAAATGTTGTATAACTTAAACCATAACCAAATGGATATAATGGTTTTGTACTAATATTCACATAATTACCAGACCAGTGTGAACGTCCACCTGATGGCTTGTGGTTATAATAAACAGGTACCTGGCCTACACTTCTAGGGAATGATATAGGCAATTTACCACCTGGGTTATAGTCTCCAAACAATACGTCTGCAACTGCTCCTGCTCCCTCTTCACCTGGAACCCACGCTTCTAAAATCGCTGGAATATTTTCTGATTCCCAAGTAATAGATAACGGACGTCCATTAACAAGAACTAAAACAACTGGTGTTCCTGTTTCTTTAATTTTCTTTAATAACTCCATTTGTACACCACTTAGATTTATATCTGCACGGTCTCTAGATTCGCCAGATGTTGAATCTAACGTTAGACCTGATTTTCCTCCCATAATTACTACTGCAACTTCTGATTTTCTTGCTGCTTCTACAGCTTGTTCAAAGCCCTCAATATTTTCTTCCATTATGTCACAGCCTCTAGCGTAGTGAATTTCTGTATTCTCGGAAACCTTATCCTTGATGCCAGCAAGTATACTTTTTATATTACAAGACTTATATGTGTATTCATCTTTGTCTTTTGCTTCAAATACTGCCTTAAATGCTTCCTTTGCCTTTTCCTGTGATTCTCTCTGTTTTTCATTTAATTCAAGATCTGTTGAGTTATTATTAATAGACTTCATAATTTCTACAGTACCTTCCATCTGCCCAACATAAGAGTAATCTCCCAATAGATTTCTTACTGTATCTGCATTTGGTCCTATAACTGCAATCGATTTTGTATCTTTTTTAAGTGGTAATAAATCATCTTGATTTTTTAACAGTACCATTGATTCACAAGCTAGCTTTCTAGCAACTTTCTTATTCTTAGGTTTGTTAAATACTTCTGTGATTTTTTCACTATCTCCATAAGGATTTTCAAATAAACCTAGTTCGAATTTTTTAGCTAATACACGTCTAACAGACCTATCTATTACTTCCTCCGATACAAGCCCTTTTCTTACTGCATCAATTAAGTTTTCTCCATAACCAGCAGTTTGTGAGAGTTCTACATCAAGACCTGCTTCAATAGCTTGTACGCCAGCTCCTTGTAGATCCTCTGAAATATGATGATAATTATGAGCTGTTTCGATAGTCCCATAATCCGATACAACCATTCCCTTAAAGCCTAATCTATCTCTAAGCAAATCCGTTAAAATTTCCTTTGACACTCCACATGGAATTCCATCTATTTCAGAATATGAGTTCATAACTGAGGCAAGATTAGCTTCATGTATTGCCGCTTCAAAAGGTTTTGCATAAACTCCCCATAATTCTCTATCTGCTAAATGTACTGGTGACCAGTTCATTCCACCCTCAGATAATCCATATCCTAAAAAGTGCTTTGCAGTTGCAATTACACCGTTCTTTAAGCCATCTCCTTGTAATCCCTTTATATATGATGTTCCAATTCTAGAAACTAGATATGGATCTTCACCGTATGTTTCCTCTACTCTTCCCCATCTTGCATCTCTAGCTATATCAAGTACAGGTGATAACCCTTGTCTTGCACCAACACAAAGCATTTGTTCACGAATTATATCAGACATTTCTTCAACAACTTCTGGATCCCAAGTTGAAGCTACTCCTATACTCTGTGTAAATGCAGTTGCATGTTTTGCTTGATAACCACATAAGCATTCCTCATGAACAATTGCAGGTATTCCTAATCTCGTATTTTCCACCAAAAATTTTTGTACCCCATTAACTAGTTTTGCACATATTTTAGGATCCATATCTAGCACACCTGCTGCACGTGATATCTGTCCCCATCCATGTTTAAATTCTGCATTCAACTTTTCAGTATCAAATCCATCTAATCCAACTGCAACGAAAAGGTATTCAGATCCAAGCTGTGCAACCTTTTCTTCAAGTATCATTCTTTCAATTAAGTCATTTACCCTTTCTTCTACTGTCCTATTTGAATCCTTGTAAAGTATATAGTTTTCACTCATAGTCTTCCTCCTTTAATCTAATAACTTCAAACCCGAACTAAATATTCTGAATTTTTTAAGTAGTTAAACTCTTTAAAATAATTATATGTAAATCGGGAAAATGTTTTTGTCATATATTTAATATTTTTTTAGTTTTCTTAATATATGTTATAATTATTCCTGGAGGTGGAAGAATGATTTTCAATAATGACGGGGTTATGAATATAGATGAACTTACAGAGATTATGCGCATTTTTTACTTTTCAAGTTTTATCCCCATAAAATCCCTTGATAATAACCTTAAAGTTCAAGGTTGTTTTCCAAGTATAGATACTCAAAACTATCCTTTTTCAATTGATTTTGACAAGGAATATAAAAAAATTCATGATGTCTTATTGCAATTTCCAGAATCAAACAAAGGTTTTCTTTATACAAATAATTATGAAGTTTCCTATATAGCAATAGGCTTATGGGAAAATAATACCTTTAAAGGCAGCTTAATTGTAGGCCCTTTTATTCTCTTTTCTCCTGACTCCCTTAATATTGACAAATTAGTTGAAATCAATAAAATGCCATTTAGCATTAAAGGAGATTTAAAAAAATTCTATCAACAACTAAGTATTGTTAATCATCCTAGAGAGCTTTACTTAACAAAATTTCTTTTTTCTTTAATTCACAATAATGTTGATTTATCTAGAATTTCTTTCATAAACAATAAGAAAATACAAACTGAAGAATTCGTTTCAGATGTAATTATAAGAAATAGAGAAATAGAATATAAAATGACTCCTGACAATTTAACGCAAGATTTATATAATTACGTACGTCTAGGTGATTTAGAAAATGCAAAAAAGACCAAAGATAAGATAAATGAATATGAAATGCTAGAATTACCTGGTATTGAAGGTATTAGAAATGGTAAAAATCTATTAATTATTTATTCTTATTCTTTATCAAGAGCAACCATTCAAGGCGGGGTTGATATTGATTATTCATCAAATCTTTGCAATGGGTTTATTAGGTCCGTTGAAAATTGCAGTAGTATGAATGATTTGATAGCTCTATCTGATAAGATGCTTAAAGAATATGTTAAAAGTGTAAGAAAATACGGTATAACCAAGCTACACCCAGCTATTCAAAAGGCTTTAAAAATCATTAATAAAAACCTAAATGAAAATTTAAATCTAAATGAGATATCTAGTAAAGTTCATTTGCACCCTAATTACTTTTCGTCCCTATTTAAAAAAGAAATGGGCATAACATTTCAAAAATATATTTTAAAATTAAGAATTCAAGAAGCAAAACGACTTCTTGATTACTCTGACTATTCTATACTAGATATTGCCCTATACTTAGGTTTTAAAAATCAAAGTCATTTCACAAGTATTTTTAAGACTTATGAAGGATGTACCCCAAAAGCGTATAAAAAAAAGAAAAAAATATAAGTGATTAAAAACAAACCCGCTTTGACAAATCTGTAAAAGCGGGTTGATTACATCTTTCTTTTACTAACTTACATAAGCCATAGAATTAGGTATTTTTTACTTACATTAATTACCACACTATATAACCTTCCCATTCCCTCTTCAAAATGTTATTATTATTTATACAATAAAATAAGACAGTTCGTAACCATCCTGTCTATAAGCAAAACTAGGACTAAATTACCATTTTAGGTAGTTTTTTGTTTATGGGCTTATTGCGCCCTTTTTTTGTGTCCTTTTTTAAAATTTAGTCGTATGAAAATAAATAACAAGTCAAAGATGCGACGGATATTTCGGGGCATGGGTCGAGTTGGCTGATAGTTGCTCTATCAGTGGGTTCCAAGGATGAAGTAGGCCACAAAATAGACTAGCATACTGACTAGTTATTTATTTGAATATGCCTTATGGAGGATTAACTAATGAGAAAAATAGGTTTAACAACCACAGTTCCTGTAGAAGTACTTCTAGCAGCGGGATATAAACCAATAGATTTAAATAATCTATTTATAACTTCTAAAGACTATTCGAGTTATATTGATATAGCTGAAAGAGACGGTTTTCCTAAAAGCATGTGTACTTGGATAAAAGGAATTTACGGAGCTTGTATAGAGAATGATATTCAAGAAATAGTTGGAGTTATGGAAGGTGATTGTTCTAATACAAGAGCTCTTATAGAAGTATTAGAATTAAGAGGAATTAAAGTTTATCCATTTTCTTTTCCACATAGTCATAAGAAAGAAGATATAAAAAAAGAACTAGATAAGTTTATGGATATTTTTAGAGTAAGTATAGAAGAAGTTGAAAAAGTGAGAATTAGATTAAATAAAGTAAGAGACTTAGCTAAGGAAATTGATAAGTTAACATATATAAACAATAAAGCAAATGGTTTTGAAAATCATTTGTATCAGGTAAGTTTAAGTGATTTAAATGGTGATATTGATACTTTTAAATCTGAACTAAAAAGTGTTATTTCAAATATTAAAGAAAGACAAACTATAGATAAAAAACTAAGATTAGGTTATATTGGGGTTCCGCCTATGACTGGTGATATATATGAATTTGTTCAGGACTTTGATGCTCATTTTGTATTTAACGAAGTTCAAAGAGAATTTGCTTTCCCTAGAGCAGATAAAGCTGAAAATATATATGAACAGTATTATGATTACACATATCCATATGATACTGAATTTAGAATTATAGAGTTAAAAAAGCAGATCAGTGAGAGAAAATTAGATGGAATAATTCATTACACTCAAGCTTTTTGTTATAGAGCTGTTGAAGATATTGTTTTAAAAGAAAAATTAGACATTCCTATTCTGAATATTGAAGGGGATAAGTTAAATACTCTAGATGCAAGAACTAAACTTAGACTTGAAGCTTTTCTTGATATGTTATCAGATTTCAAGGAGGAAAGATAAATGAGAATATTAGGTGTAGATCTTGGAAGTAGAGAAGTTAAGCTTGTAGTAATGGAAGACAATAAAATTATAAAAAAGCTAAAAGTTAGTACAATGTCTTTTTATAGAGACTATTGCACCTACGATGGTAAAGTTACAGTAGATTTAAATAAATTAAATATAGATGATATTGATATAGGTGTATCTACAGGATACGGTAGAAACAATACTGACTTAAACAAGTTTACCCCTATAAACGAGATTAAAGCCCATGTTTATGGTGGATTTTATCAAACATGGTTAAGGGATTTTATACTTTTAGACGTAGGTGGACAAGATGTTAAGGTAGTTAAAGTTGAAAAAGGAATTACAACTGATTTAGAACTTAATGAAAAATGTGCTGCTTCCTGTGGTAGATATTTAGAAAATATGGCAAATGTACTTGAAACATCTCTTGATGATATGAGTAATCACTATGAAAATCCAGTAGAGCTAAATTCAACATGTGCAGTATTTTCTGAATCAGAGTTAATAGGAAAAATAGCTGAGGGTGCTAATATAGAAAGTTTATGTGCAGGAGTTAATTATTCCTTATATAAAAGATTGAATCCACTTTTAACAAAGTTTAAAGGAAGAAAATTAGTCTTAACAGGTGGAGTTGCTAATAACTTCGCTATAAAGGAATATTTGAAGAATGATTATGAGGAAATTATCTCAGTTGAAGAACCTCAATTTAATGGAGCAATAGGATGCTGTTATTATGGCAGTAAGTTTTTAAAGTAAATTTAGGGGGATTAAATTAATGTATATACTAAAAGCTGAACATAGCTTTGATAGTGCTCATTTTCTTGCAAATTATGAAGGGAAATGTAGCAATATTCACGGTCATAGATGGAGAGTAGAAATAGAAGTACAATCACAATCATTAATTAATGGTGGACAATTAGATGGTATGGTAATAGATTTTGGTGATTTAAAAAAAGATGTTAAAGAAGTTGTAGATTCTTATGACCATGCCTTAATCATACAAGAAGGTACTATGAGAAAAGAAACTTTACAATGTTTAATACAAGATAACTTCAAAATAATAGAGGTACAATTTAGACCAACAGCAGAAAATTTTTCAGCCTTTTTCTTTAACTACATGGAGGAAAAAGGATATAACGTAAAAAGAGCTACTGTTTATGAAACACCTACTAATAGTGCCACATATGAAAAATGTGAGGTGAATTAGTATGAATTTTAAAGTAGTTGAAAAGTTCGTAAGTGTAAATGGAGAAGGTCGTTTATCTGGTCAATTAGCCATATTCATAAGATTTGCTGGATGTAATCTGGATTGTAGTTATTGTGATACAAGATGGGCTAATGAGAAGAATGTTGAATACACTTTAATGAATGCGGAAGAAATCTATGAATATATAAAATCCACAGGAGTTAAAAATATTACATTAACAGGTGGAGAGCCTTTACTCCAAAATGGTCTTGTAGAATTGTTAAATGTATTATCAAAAGATAAAGAGCTTTTAGTTGAAATAGAAACAAATGGTAGTGTTTCTTTAAATGAGTTTGTAGAGATACAGAATCCCCCTAGATTTGTAATGGATTATAAACTTCCTTCAAGTGATATGGAACAAAGGATGTTAGTCCATAATTTCAAATATTTAACTAAAAAGGATACAGTTAAGTTTGTTTCAGGTAGTATTGAAGATTTAGAAAGAGCTAAGCATATAATTGATCAATACAATCTAATAAATAAAACCAATGTTTATATAAGCCCAATCTTTGGTAAGATTCAAATGTCTAAGATTGTTGATTTTATGCAACAATTTAATATGAATGGAGTTACCCTGCAAGTACAACTTCACAAGATAATATGGGATCCTGAGGAAAGAGGTGTTTAAATACAATGGCTATCAATTTAAAAGAAATTGAAAAACACATAAGAGGAATTTTAATAGCTTTAGGGGACAATCCAGATAGAGAAGGACTAAAGGATACTCCTAAACGTGTTGCTAAAATGTACGAAGAGATATTCGAGGGACAGTGTTATACAAATGCTGAAATTGCTGAGATGTTTAATAAAACATTTGAAGAGGATTTAAGTATAAATGAAAATAATAAAGATATGGTTTTTATGAAGGATATTGAAATTTTTAGCCATTGTGAACACCATTTAGCTTTAATGTACAATATGAAAGTATCTGTTGCATATATTCCAAACAATAAAATCATTGGTTTAAGTAAAATTGCTAGAATCGCAGATCTTGTTGGACGTAGATTACAACTTCAAGAAAGAATAGGAACAGATATAGCAGAAATCATGCAGTTAATAACTGATTCTGATGATGTTGCTGTTATCATTGAAGGGGAACATGGATGTATGACTACTAGAGGTATCAAGAAAACCAATGCAAAAACCATAACAACAACATTAAGAGGACGATTTGAGACGGACTTAGGTTTACAAAACAATCTAATGATCATGTATAAATAATATATTTTAAATAGATATTAATGAAAGGTTCGGTGTACTAAATGAATATAGAAGTAAATAAAGAAAAAGCTGTAGTAGTATTTAGTGGCGGTCAAGACAGTACAACTTGTTTGTTCTGGGCAAAGAAGAGATTTAAAGAGGTTATTGCAGTATCATTTGATTATGGTCAAAAGCATAAGTTCGAATTAGAATGTGCTAAGGCTATCTGTAAAAAACATAATGTTGAATATCATTCTTTAGATTTAACTTTATTAAATCAATTAGCGCCAAATTCATTAACAAGACAAGACATAGAAGTAGATAAAGATGCCCCTACTGAAGGTACTCCTAATTCATTTGTAGACGGTAGAAACTTATTATTTATGTCTTTTGTTGCGGTATTTGCAAAGCAAAAAGGAGCAAATCATATTATAACAGGTGTGTCACAAAGTGACTTTAGTGGATATCCTGACTGTAGAGATGTATTCATAAAATCATTAAATGTTACATTGAATTTAGCTATGGATTTTCCATTTGTAATTCATACACCTTTAATGTGGATTGATAAAGCTGAAACTTGGAAAATGGCAGATGATTTAGGTGTACTTGATATAGTTAAAAATGAAACATTAACTTGCTATAATGGAATTATAGGAAATGGTTGTGGAGATTGTCCTTCATGTAAATTAAGAAAAAATGGATACTTGGAGTTTAAACGATTATATAAGAAATAAGACAATAAAAAAAAGCAAGCTCTGCTTGCACATAAAGAATAAACAACCTTTGAAAAGAAGTGGACAGTTGACAGTGGACAATGGACAACGATGGATGGTTCTGACTTAGGTCAGAACCTACATTTTATTTTATTGGTCTTTAGGACAAGGTGGGTTTACTTATTTTATCCTTGGATAAAATAGTGTATTTAAAATACAATGTTTCATTTGTAATGAAACGAGTAAACCTATTATTGTCCAAGGAACAATAAGATTAAAATTTCACTGAGTGAAATGTCATACGTTGTCAACTGTCAATTGTCCACTGTCAACTTCTTTTTAGTGCTTCCCTTCATTTTAAAAATCACGCTATTATTTCCCCTTTTCTTTTAAGAGTTTAACTCCTCGCCTTAAACACTTTAAAACATTAGCTACCCCTATATCATTTACTATTCCTTGGTGAGTAACCAGAGACATAGTAGTAACAATAATTATATCTTTCTTGTATTGATTAATTGAGTGTTCATATAACTTCCATCCCAATTTTTCAACTTTAGGTGCTATAAAATATTTTTCAAGGGTAACTTTTAAGAATGCAAAGAAAAAGACAAACAATCCACTTAGAACTTCAGATGATAGATATAACTCTCCTTTATGGCTGATTTCTGAAATTACCAAAACTAATATTATTGATATGATAACATCTATTAAAGATATTAAAGAGTTCATAAAAGAAAATAATTTAGATTTTCTTTTTAACCCGTTTTCAATTCTCTTTCGAACTTTTAAAATTACTGAATATTCTTCAATTATCTTCCTATCTAAATTATCTTGTTTTTTTCTTTCCAATTTTTTTTCTAATATCTCTTTTGACAACTGATTAAATTTACTTTGTGAATTTTTATAAGCCCAATTTAAATTATACTTATGTTCATTTTCAGCAATTTCAGATAATTCATTAAATAACTGATTAAATTTTTCTAAGTCTTCAGAAATATTCTCAATTAGCTTCTCATAATTCCTTTCAGGACATATTTCAAGAAGAAGTAAATTAACCGTAGTCTTCACATCATTATTATAAAAGTTTTTTATCATCTGTACACTCCTAATTTCTTTTGATTATGGATTATATAATATATCTTAATAACTAACAATAAAATCTTAATCCATGTCCATTTACCATCAAATTGTATCTGTTATCAATTCTATTTTTCTAATATTACACATACCTTACTTTACCTCTTTTACATTAGCTATAAATTTAAAAATTTTCTAAGATAATCAATCTTTCGTCATGTACAAGTTTATTATACTATATATAAATCATTTAGGAAGTACTCACTTTTTAGATACTAGTTACTAAAAAGTACATACTTTCACCTTAAAATATATAATGCTATACTGAGGTTACAAAATTTAAAGGATAAATTTTTAATTTAATTGACGAAGGAGAATGCAAATGGATAAAAAAGTAATTATTGAAGTTTTTGGTGTAAAAGAGACTGTCCCTCAATCATCAGGATGTGGTTGTGGACCAAAACAAACTATGGGCGAGATGTATGATGAGTTTGAGGCATTAATACAAAAAAGTGATATATCATCCGAAGTAGAAGTTAAGTTTATTGATGTAGAAAAAGATGATATAGATACTTATGATTATATTAAAGTTGCACTTGAAAGCGGTTATTCACTTCCACTAACAGCTGTAAATCAAAAAGTAAGATTTCAAGGTAAAGTACCATACATGCAAATTTATAGATTAATAAAAAGATCTTTATAATTCATTTCTTTTCAATATGATAAGAATATAACACAAGGACTATGATAAGAATATAATAGTTGTCTATATTAAATAGATTGGAGGGATACAGATGGAATATTACAACAAACAAGAAGTAACAAAAAACGTAAAAGAAATGCTTTCAGCTTTCAGATTACTTGGAGTATCTTCAAGAGAAAGATTTGAAAATGAAGAAATATCTACACTTAAAGATAAACATCCGAAAAAAATATTAGAAAACTTCCAGTCAGTTATAGTATTTGGTGATGGAACACACAAAAAGGATAAAAACACTCATGAACCATTATCATTTAATGATCATGTAGAATTACTAACTTCCCCTACTGGGGTTGTTAAATATTTAAATTCTCTTGGATATAAATCTCATATAATTCACAAAAGTAATATAGATGTATCTTTAGTTGACATGGCAGTTAAAGCAGGTGTAGGTGAATTAAGTCCAGTTAATTCATTAGTAGTTAGAGGGTATGGATTAACTCCTGTTATACAAGCAATTGTGACTGAAGCTCCACTTGTTCAAGATGATTTACCAGAACCTAAAACACACTGTATCAAGTGTAATTTATGCTTAAAAGCTTGTCCAATTAGGGATAAGGCATATGTATCTGGTGATATGAGTAAATGTGCATGTAATAAATGTGTTAAAGTATGTCCAGTTTAAAACATATTAAGAAAGGAGAGTTAACCATATGTCAAAAAAGAAAATACAATTTTTTACAGCAACAGTAATAACTTGTGCTAAATATGCTTTAGAAGAATTAAATAACGACTTATCAAATTTAGGTAGTGGCGGCTGTGGCGGCAGCGGCGGTGGTTGTGGCTGCGGTGGTGGTAGTAGTAATTCTTTAATGACAATTGACTCTTTATTTGATATTTTTTCAGATATGGATGATTTTGAAGCAGAACTTTATAACCATGATACAGATAAAGAACAGTATTACTCAAATTTAAATGCTGTTTTTAACACTATGGGCATAGAAGCAATAGCACAAGATTCTACAATCGAATATCTTAAAAGTGCATACTCTCCTATCATAGCTGTTGATGGAAAAATAATAGCTATGGGAAGAGTTCCTGAAGATTTCGAAATTCTTGATGCTATCGATGAAAATACACAAATTCCTGTGGGAGCACCTACAGGCTTCTAATAGATTGTACTTCAATTAATCTCCTCATAACTCTTGTTTTGTAAAAAAATTTCCTCTTTAACTAAAGAGGGAATTTTTTATATTTTTTATTAAACTCATATTTTAAAATTATTTTCATTAATTATTTCATAAGATTGTTTGTTTTAAATTGATTATAGAAACTATAAGATATATTTTGAGTACTAACTTATAAACTCTTAGTTACTTTTTCATATACACACTATAAACGTTATAAAGGGAGGTCTTTGAATGAATAACAAGCAAAAAAGTATTGAAAATTTAACAAGCTCAGAATGTGGAGTAGAGTTTACATTATCTGTTATAGGAGGGAAATGGAAACCACTTATATTATGGCTGTTAGCAAAAAAAGGAACAAAGAGATATGGTGAAATCAAAAGATTTATTCCTAGTTAAAATAAAATATATTCATTTCTGAAATTTAATGAGCTTTACACAAAACTATTACCTGACTCCAGTATCATTTAACCTTTTCTCTTAAAATTTTAACTCCTCGTCTTAAACTCTTTAAAACATTCTCTACTCCTATGTCATTTACTATTCCTTCATGAGTCACAAGTGTCATTGCATTAACAATAACTATATCTTTCTTGTATTGATAAATTGAACGCTCATATAACTTCCACCCAAATCTTTCAACTTTAGGTGCAATTAAATATTTTTCAAGAGTAACCTTTAAAAATGCAAAGAAAAAAACAAACAATCCACTAAGAACTTCAGATGATAGATATAACTCACCTTTATGGCTTATTTCTGAAATTACTAGAACTAATATTATTGATAATATTACATCTATTACAGATATTAATGAATTCATAAAAGAAAATAATTTAAATTTCCTTTTTAACCTCTTTTCAATTAACTTTCTCTGTTTTAGAATTACTGAATATTCCTCGATTATCTTACTATCTAAATTACATTGTTTTTTTCTCTCCAACTTTTTTTCTAATATTTCTTTTGATAACTGATTGAATTTACTCTGTGAATTTTTATAAGCCCAGTTTAAATTATACTTATGTTCATTTTCAGCAATTTCAAAGAACTCATTAAATAACTCATTAAGTTTATCTAACTCTTCAGAAATATTCTCTATTAATTTCTCATAATTTCTTTCTGGACATATTTCAAGAAGAAGTGCGTTAACTGTACTCTTTATATCATTATTGTAAAAGTCTTTTATCATATGTACACTCCTAGTTTCTTTTAATTATGGATTGTATCATATATTTTAGTAACTTACAAGAAATATGATCACCGTGATTTATTATAATTTAATAGCTTTTGTTGCAATAAAAGTATTTATGTATTCATCCAGAGGTGAATCCCCACTTTTATCTTCATAAAAACCAGCAATAACAAATCCAGCTTTTATTTGCCCCTGTATTTGATCTTCTAATGAATGTCCAAAACAAGCAGGTTCATTTTGATCAGTAATCAATTCTTTAAATTCATCCTCTGAAAGGTCTTTGATATCCGAGTATGGTATTTTATGCTTTACAACTAATTCCCCATTATTCATTGATTTTAAATCAAATATATATTCTATTGAATTACTAAACCCAGCTAAAAGAACACCATTCTTCTTCAATACTCGATAAGCTTCTTTCCATACAGGTAAAACATTATCAACAAAGCAATTTGATACTGGATGTATAATTAAGTCAAAAGTCTCATCATCGAATCTAGATAAATCTCTCATATCCCCTAGTTCAGTATGTATAGTTAGTCCTTCTCTTTCTGCTACTAATATATCTTGACTAAGTTGCTTTGGCGAATTATCAAACACTGTAACCTCTGCACCTAAAGCCGCCATAATTGGTCCTTGTTGACCTCCACCCGAAGCAAGACATAATACTTTTTTATTATCTAAGGGTAATGGAAACCACTCTTTTGGAACTGTTTTAAATGATGTTAATACTATGTCCCATTCTCCTTTTTTAGCATTTCTAATATCCTCTTCACTAACAGGTTGAGTCCAAACATTATTGTTTTCAACCTCAATATCCCATACTTTTCTATTATAATCAATAAAATCCATAATAATCCCCCAATATTGTTTACATTATTTTTCTGTGTTACTATTTAACTATAATAACATAAATTTTACCAATAACCAAAAACTCTATTTTTATGATAGTATTAGCCTACACCTTACCTAAGTTAACTTTATATAATCCTATCTCCTACACCATCTCTACAATGACTATTATCGTTAATATACAATTCTTTTACTTTAGTAAATTGTTCTGACCAAACTAATATTTCACTATTAGTTATCCACTGATCACATGAACCATCTATGTTAAGTTCCTTTAATTCACTTGTAATAGTTTCTTCTAAAGCTTTGCATACATTTATAGTCGATATATTAACCAGCTCTCTTGTCCATTTATTATTTCTAACCTCTACATATGGTGTAACCCCTAATCTATTATGCTCTTCAAGTATTTCTAAAAACACATTCTCCATAATATTGATTATTTTTGTTATATCTTCTTCATTAAGACATTTCTCTAATTTAGTACTTATGCTTGCAGCTAACTTAGGCAATTTAGAAAATTCATATGAAAACCACTTCATATATCCTGGATAATACTTTTTATTGTATAAATACACCAATCTTATTGTATTTTCTATAATCCTAGTTAGAATAATTTTTCCAGATATTATTTGATTACGTTTAAAACAGAGCGGTACTGTTGCAAGATCATCTAGTTCTCTCCAACAATACAACACTTTATATTTCCATACATCATCATTATAATATGAAAAGGTCTTCCTAACCTTTGTTATCTCTCCAATAGAGTCTTCGAATATTTTTCCTCTAGTTAATTCTAAAAGCTTTTGCTCAGGTATGCAGAGCCATTCTATATTATTTAGATAGTATTCATTTTTCTTATTATCTTTATTAACTATACCGTACTGAATTCTTAAATATCTTTCTACTGTAGTAATTGCTACATGATGTATGGAATTGTGTTTATCATCAGTAGTTATAAGAACTTCAAACTCTTCATTAAATACAAATCTAGTTTTATAACCTAGATATTCAAGTGGCAATTCTGACTTAAGCATCATATCAATTTCACCAGCATATTTATTATAATCATCTTCCATTAACCAAATATGACATCTAGGCCCCCACTCATGATCCCTTGATAATTCATCGTCATTTCCTAAAACATCTGATCCATATCCAATAAGACCTGCTGCATATTTATTTTTTAACATAGGAAAATTCTTGTCTATTAATATCTTTACTACGTCAAAATAAAACGATTCACATAACTCTAACCCCTTCATTTTTCCACTCCCCTTAATTAATCTTTTGGAATATATCCATTAATTAAATTTTACCAAAAATAAAACAATTTACTAGACTTATATTTTCCATTGTGTTATCCTATAGCTAGAAGTTTTTATACAAGTAAATATTACAAATCATGCGACTGGCGGAAATGGAGTTCACCATGGGGAGCATGATTGATGATGATTATCGACCGTCTGGGTAAATATTTATTTATCCAGGCTTTTTTGCGTTCAATTTTATTAAGGAGGTTTCACTTTATGAAAGATTTCGAATTTGTACTTAAGTATGGTTGCAATCCACATCAAAAACCCGCAAGAATTTTTACTAATAATAACTCATTACCATTTAAAATTTTAAATGGTAATCCAGGTTATATAAACTTTATGGATGCATTTAATTCATGGCAATTAGTAAAAGAACTCAAACAAATAACTGGACAACCAGCAGCTGCTTCATTTAAACATGTAAGTCCAGCTGGAGCTGCAGTTGGAATTCCTCTAAGTGATTCATTAAAAAAATCTTATTTTGTTGAAAATATGGATTTATCCCCTGTTGCTACTGCTTATGTGAGAGCCAGAGGTGGTGATAGAATGTCTTCCTTTGGTGATTGGGCTGCCATAAGTGATATTGTTGATTTAGCTACTGCAAAAATTTTAAGTAGCTCTGTTTCAGATGGAGTAATCGCTCCTGGTTATACTGATGAAGCCCTTAACATATTAAAGAAAAAGAAAAAGGGCAATTATTGTGTTATAGAAATGGATTGTACTTATGAGCCTGATAATATTGAAAGAAGAGAAATCTTTGGAATTACATTTGAACAAAAGAGAAATGATGTTTTAACTAATGAAGATATGCTTCTTAATGTTGTAACTGATAATAAGGCCATCTCTGCAGATGCAAAACGTGACTTACTCATTTCAATGGTTACCCTAAAATATACTCAATCTAATTCAGTTTGTTTTGTATTAGATGGTCAAGTTATTGGAGTTGGTGCAGGTCAACAATCTCGTATACATTGTACAAGATTAGCCGCATCTAAGGCTGATATATGGTTTTTAAGACAGCATCCTACTGTGATTAACCTACCTTTCAAGGATGGTATTCCAAAATTTCATAGAGATAATCTTATTGATCAATTTTTAAGTGATGACATTACTCCAATGGAAATGAAAGAATGGAATAATATTCTCAATTATATACCAAATAGATTAACCAAAACGGAAAAAGCTGAGTGGCTATCTAATCTAACAGGAGTTGCTTTAGGTTCCGATGGATTCTTACCTTTTACAGACAACATACACAGAGCTGCTCAAAGTGGTGTAAAATATATAGTTCAACCAGGAGGTTCATTACGTGATGATATTGTAATCGAAGCATGTAACAAATACAATATCGCTATGACCTTCTCAGACATAAGATTATTCCATCATTAAAATAAAGAGCTATAAAAGTTATGCTTTTATAGCTCTATGTTATAAAAATGTATTTCGTTATTAAGCTTTATCATTATCTAATATATCTTTATAGAAATTCTCATCATAAAAATTATTCTGGTTTTTATCATGGTTACTATACCATACTTGTGCAATAAAATGATTTTCCTTTGCAATTTCATCGTAATTCCAAGGAGAAGGCGCACATTCTGGACACCAATGCCCACCTAACAAAACTAGTGTAGGACTTGCTTTAAATTCATGTCCAAATGCACACTTCCATTTAAGTTTTGTTTTCAAGTCACCTTTAATCATTGATTCTGATAAACACTCTCCTCCACGAAAAATAGCAGCTTCTTTCATATCTTCAATATCAAGCTCTGATTTTTCCTTGCACTCATTATACCCATGCTCTAGAATTATTTTTTCTTCACAAACATCGAAGCAAAACTCATCCCATTGCGGTATCTTATCCCACGCTTCTTTAGATCCCCAAAATGCTTTAATTGGGCCTTCCAGGTTATTTTGTATCCAATAAAGTGTTCCATTTTCACATAAGGTTGATGGCTTTATTATCTTTTCCTTTATTATCTTAGAGGGAATCAACCTAAGCAATTTATATGAAAATTTCATTTCTTTCTTGATTTCTTCTAAAAAGTTGTCAAACCCTTCAGATCTAAAGTTAAAATAACTTTCTAACTTATCTGAGTCTAAAAAATATAAACAGTGGAAATTTTTCAGCGCATACCATTTAGGCTCAATAATTTTTTTGAAATCCAAACCCAGTGCACTATACATTTTGCTTAAAAACTCATAACTTGTAAGTCTATATTTTTCTCCGCCTCCAATATTGTATATCTGACACCAAAAATCATCAGGCAAATCCTTTTCATTTTCAATTACTTTACTCATCAACCGCCCTGAATCACGAGCTGTAACCCATTCGACGTGAGTCTTAAGGGGTTGGTGATATGATAATCCCCCTTTATTACCCTTAAGAAGTCCCGTATGAAGTATTCCCGTTTGACGAAATGAAACCCAATATTTTAATCCTGATTCAATAACAGCTCTTTCAGCTTTTGCTTTAGTTACTGCATAATAATCATATATACTAGGCATAATTGGATCTCCAACTCTTCCCCAGTGAATAGGTGGTAATCTATCTCCATACTCAGCTACACTACCTACATATATCAATTTTATTTTTTTATGTTTCTCCTGTTCTTTTACAGCTTCTATCACATTAATGGTACCCTCATAATTTACTTTGTATGTTGATTCTGGATTAAAATCAGCTTGTGGTGGTATGATAGCGGCTAAATGAATAACGTAATCTGCTTCATGTATACATCTTAATACGGACTCATAATCAGTTATGTCTCCAAATACTATCTCAATTTCTTTAACCTTAATATATTCCTTAACAACATCTAAAGTTTTTTCAACTTGTCTTATCAATAAGATAATATGAAATCTTTCTAGTATTTTTATTAATTCTTTCAATACTTCCCTTCCCATGACCCCTGTTGAGCCTGTTAAAACTATCTTTTTCTTTTCCATTTTCACAACTCCATTCACTAATAACTTTTAAATTTTAGTTTATAGTTTTCAATTGTAGAAAATTTATCTAAAAGATATTAATATTATTAGCATTAGGTAAATTGTCTATTAGTTATACGTTAAAACTTAAAGTTTTTATTATTATATTAAGCTTGAGTTAGAAAAATCACGAAAACTATTTTCTATTAAACATAATACTTTCTTTAAATGTATTGCCTTCTCAGTTGTTATAATGTAGAATAATTACGAAATTGTAGAAAAATCCACTTAAGGAGAAATGACAGAAATGAAGATACAAAAGAACGCTCAATCATATTTATTAATAATTTTAGGAGCAACGCTATGGGGTATAATAAGTATTTTTGTTAAAGGCCTATATAACCTTGGTTTCGGTACACTTGAAGTTGTGTTTATAAGAGTATTCAGTGCATCATTAATTTTAATTGTGTATATTCTTTTCACAGATAAAAATCTACTTAAAATTAATTTGAAAGATATCTACTACTTTATTGGAACTGGTGTCTTCAGCATAGTTTTTTTCAATTGGTGTTATTTCAGTGCGATGAAATTAATTCCTTTATCTGTTGCTTCAATACTTCTTTATACTGCACCAGCTTTTGTAACAATTCTATCTCGTATAGTTTTTAAAGAAAGTATTACTAGAAGAAAAGTATTTTCATTATTATTAACTTTTATAGGTTGTATATTTGTCACAGGGTATTTCCCTAATACTGGAGGCAAAATAACGTTATTAGGTCTTATGTTTGGTATAGGATCTGGTTTTGGATATGCTTTATACAGCATCTTTGGAAAAGCAGCTATGAAAAAGTATGATTCAATAACCATTACAGTTTATTCTTTTATAGTTGCAAGTATTAGTCTAATTCCTATGATTGATTTAAAAAATATGGTTTCTTTATTTAATAACGGACAAGCTTATGGGTATGCTATTGCTTTAGGTCTCTTCCCTACTGTATTAGCTTTTATTTCATACACTAAGGGATTAGAAAATATTGAGTCAAGTAAAGCTTCTATTATAGCAACCATTGAACCTGTAGTTGCCTCCATTGTTGGTGTGGTTGTTTTCAAACAAGTACTGACCTTATATCAAATAGTGGGAATCTTAATCGTCATTATGGCAATTTTTATTGTTAGTGAGAAAAAAAGAGTCATTATTAAAGATAAGAAAACAACATGAAAACAATATATTAAAAACTAGCTAAATATAGCTAGTTTTTTTAATACACTATTCCTTTATATAGTATTTTCCTTTAAAAGAAAAAGAACAACTTTTTGATACAATTTCTGATTTAACTCTTCCTGATCATAATTTGAGTATCTTTCTTTTTCCTCATTACTAAATGTAATATTCTCTTCTTCAGCTATCTTTTCTATAATAGCTTTTTCTGTTAAATAAGTTTCCGCTTCTAATTTACATTGTTCAAGTAATTCTTCTTCAGTCTTTTTTGTGTAAGATAAATATATTTGTAAATTTGTATTTCTCTTTTCAAGTTGCTTTTTAAAGTCTTCAAATATTTCATCTTTAAGAGAATTTACTTCCTCATCTTTTAACTGGACTTGTGAATTCCCCATTATTTTTCTCATTATTTCATTAATAGTGTTCGCACTTTGATTCATCATTTTTTGATAATATATATTATCTTTAGCATATTCTTTTAATTCCTTTATTGTGTTTATTTCTTCAATTTTAAAGCTTTTAACCACAGCATCTGTTAATGTAGGAATTACACGTTCCATAACTGATAATATTTTTATTTCAAAATGAACTTTCTCACCTCGAAGATACTTTATTGAAGTTTTATCTGGTAATATAACGTCAATTTCAATTAAATCACTTTTTTTCTTACCCAATATACTATCTTCAAATTCTTTTATTAAGAACCCTTCCCCAATTTTGGAATGATGATTTTTTGCACTTACCTCAGGAATCTTTTCCCCATCATGATATGCATTATAATCTATAACAATATAGTCACCCTTTTCAACCGTACCTTCTTTTTCAACATCTATTTTATAGCGTTCTCTAATTTTGAGACAAAAACCATTGATTTCATCATCACTAACAATTACATTAGGGCGCTTAAAATCAAATTTTTTATATTGACCAAGTTTAGTTTTCATTTTACCACCTTTCCCACTCTATATTTTTCTAATTAATTCTCATTAGCATTTTTACTTTCTTCTTTTTTCACAAATTCTTTTACATCATCTTTTGATGATTTTTTAAACTCACGTATTGTATCTCCAAAAGTTTTTCCAATCTCAGGTAACTTTTTAGAACCGAAGATTAAAAATCCAACAACTAATATAATAAATAATTCTGTTCCACCTAATCTACCAAACATGATCTCATCTCCTTAATATTGTAATATCCCTGCATTTTGAAGTATTAAAATAATCTGAAATACCATTACTAATAAGATAATAAAACTTAATACTAACTCTTTAGCTGTTATTTTTTTATCCTTTTCCATAATTTAACCCCTTTATTTCTTAATTTTGTTATTAGTTTAAAAGATAAACCTATTGGACAAAAATACGTACAATAAAAACGACTTTGGAATAAACTTATAAAAATTAGTATTGGTAAGCTCATCCACATAATTGGTAGAGCTGTTAAATTAAAAATTGCTCCAAATGGATCATACGCTAATGTTTGAATTTCATTAGTATAAAATACAATCATTAAAGCCATATATGCTAATGTAGGAGGTATTAATGTAAATATTTTTACTAACTTAGAATTTAATTTAATGGGTTTTAGTCCACCAAATTTAAAAATAGATTCTTGTGCCGCTCCAAATGGACATATCCATGAGCAATATAAATTTTTGCCTGTGATTAAAATAAGAGTAATTGTTCCAATGATTAGCAAATACCAAGATATATTGTTAAATGCTGGCCAGTTCCCACCTAATAGTGAAAAAATCATTCCAAAAGTGACGAACTTATTTAGATAAAACCCAAGTACAATTGCTGAGTATAATAATATCCACTTTCGATATTTGTTAATTGACTTTATATAAACACTTAAAGTTGCAATGATAAAAATTAATATAAGAGCTAATTCATTCAATCCGATTGAGAATTTATAAAATGGGTTTATAACATTTTTATTAAAATAATCATTTGAAATAACTGATGTTGCATCATTTACAGCTTTTGTTATAGCAGCAGATGAAATTGTTGCACCCCCAACAGCATCTACTTTATTATTTGTCTTGATTCCTTCACTACTTCCAGCATATCCTTTGGCATTATCTATATAAACAGGTTCGAAAATAGATATTCCCTTAAATCGGTTTCCGAATTTAACTGATTCTAATTTTTCATAAAAAGCAGGTGTTTCCCCTTGTTTAATTATTTCAACTTGTTCAATATTGCCTTCTTTATTAATCATAGTCATAACTTCAATAGTTGACTGGTATCCAACTGATTCTGTAAAAGCTACAAAATAAAATTCATTGGGATCATTTTCTGCATATGCTTTATAAATAAGAGGTGAATTACTTAATTGTTCAGTTTTAAGAATATTAGAATTCACTTCGTAAATTTTTGATGCATAGTCCTCAGATTCACCACTGAAAAACATAGAATAAGCACCAAATATGAATAATGAAACCGCTAAAAATGCTAAATATAATTCTCGAATAGTCCATTTTCTTTTCATAACTACCTCCACTAAATACAGTAAATATATTTGTTAAAAATTTAATTAATTACACTTTTAATTTTAATTATTAAAAACTTTTTTACAATCATTTTTGACTATTGTCACCCCGTGACTATAGTCATCAAAGGAAAGAACAAAATATATATATATGTTAAATAATAAGTTTATGGATTAACACTTCGTCATATTTACAAGCTCAGATTGAATAAAATAAAAACTAGCTAAAATATAGCTAGTTTTTATCGCCTTTTCTATTTTTTTCAGTTGCAGCCTTACTCACATTCTTTTTAGGCGCTAGACGATGTGCAATTATAGCAAAAACTACTGCTAATCCACCAAAAACTAGTAATCCCATATTAGCTGCTCTAACTTCATTTTCTATATATGAATCATATGTCCATAATGTTGTAAATGCAAATGTTAAAGCTGATAATACAACAAATGTATAACTTCCTTTGCTAAATCTACCAACCTCTTTTAATTTTTTATAAAAATATGTTATTGCAGAGAATGATACTGCCCCAGCAACAAACCATACTAATTGATGTAAACCTAATAACCATTTAAATAAGCTAACTATTATATGCATATATCTGCCCCCCTAAAGTTTATCCCAGAAATCATTAACAGCGTCTTTTAAATATTTTGATTCTAATCTTACTTCTGGTTCTACTGGTCCACCGTATCCGAACCATTCATCAAATGAACGTAACAGTGGTTTAAATGGTGTTAATGTCATTAATTTTGATAGATCATGATGCCATTCATCTATTTTATTGTATGGACATACTGCAACACATGTAGTACAACCACCGTCATTGTAGTTCCAGAATGATAAACATCTCTCGCCATTTACAAACCATTTCTCAACACCTGAAATATTTGATTTACCTACTTTCCCTGTGTCAAACTCCATTCCTTCTTTAACTACTGTTATTGGCTCTTTAGAAATACTCTTACCAGGACACGCATCAGCACATTTCATACAAACATCACAGAATTCTTTAACCCCAAATGTTTTTGGTTTATCTGGATGAATTTCTAAATTTGTATATACTTTAGCTAAACGGACGCTTGGCCCAAATTGTTCTGTTACTACCATTCCCATTCTACTACCTTCACCTAAACCAGCTTCAATTGCTAGTGGGACAGATACAGCTGTGTCATTACCACATTGAGCTGCTTTGTAACCCATTTCTTTTAAAAATTTAGCTACTTTATACGCGGTTTCTGCCATTTGTGAATATGCCATACTAGTGGCACCTCTTGATACTGCTGTTGGTGCTGTTTTCATGGCATCATAGTCTTGTTTAAAAGCCATAACTATTATTGATTTAGGTTCAAAGCCAGCTTCACGCATGAAATCTGATTCTCTTGTTGTTACACCGTAAGTTTCAAATTCACCTTTTTTCAATTTAATTGGGTTTACTGGTGAAAATGTCTTTGACCCATCAGGCATATTAAATTCTTTAACATTTGGATTTGTCCACTCTGTATACGTCCATCTTTTTGTTCTTTCATTATAAGGTGCGATACCAACTAAATCCGCTCCCATAAATTTAGCAGCCTTCTTAACATATTTTGCTGCATCTTTAGCATCTTTAAATTTATATGGTTCTACACCTTGTTTCACTCTCATATCTACTGATGAATTATCCCATGTAAACAAACCTTGAGTTAAAACAGGCATATCCTTCATCGCTTCACCTGTCTTAGGATTAATTGGATATGTTTGAAGAGTTGGATTAGCACAAGTAAATTTACTCATTCCTCCGAAATCCATATTTACAGAGTCTGCAGCAGTTGATAATGCAACATCAACAGGTCTAAATCCTTCTTTATTTGGATCATGGGCTGTTAATGGTACATATCCTTTCATTCCTGCATAAAAGTGTATTCCAGTTTCAATTGGAGTATGGTAATCATATGTGCTATTAATATACTCATCTTTATATCTCTTCTTATCCCAGAACATACGCATAAACATTACATTTTTACTGCTAAATCCTTTAAAATCCTTTGTAACTTCATATGGATAATCATCTTGATGCTTACCTAGTTCCACCGAAGCCATAACCTTCTTAGGATTTACTGCAAGAGCAGCCCCAGTTGCTGCTGTTGTAACTCCAGCAACTTTTAAAAATTCACGACGATTCATATATAATCCTCCTTAGTTTTATTTACTTTCTTCTATTCCCTCAGCTTCTTTTACATCTTCTTTTGAATCTTTTGCTGATTTTTTAAACTCACGTATTGTGTCTCCAAAGGCTTTCCCAATCTCAGGTAACTTTTTAGGACCAAATATTAAAAATCCAACAACTAATATAACTAATATTTCTGTACCACCTAATCTTCCAAACATACTCACACCTCCTTAATATTCTAATATTCCTGAATTTTGTAGTATTAAAATAGCTTCTTGTGCTGCTCCAAATGGACATATCCATGAGCAGTATAAATTTCCCCTGTTATTCAAATACCAGTACTTGCTCTAATTATATAAATTGATTTTTCTACATAATGATTTAAAAATAAGAGTAGAATTGTTTAATTGTTCAGTTTTATAAATATTTAAATTTGTTAAAAAATTAGTAAACTCCCCTTTTAATTTTAGTTTGTAATAATTTTTTTACAATTGACTTTGACTATTGTCACTCCAAGTGACTATAGTCACTAAGATAAACATATACTATAATGTAATTAAGGTATTATTAAAAAATAATTATTAAAGAACCCATTTCTTGAGTTTTATTTGTAAATTCATGCATTTAATTGTAGCTAATTGTAGTAATGATTTTTCTATACTAAGGAATAAGGAGGTTATTATGAAAGAAATAAATTATTATTTTGAAATTGGACCATACCTAAAAAATCTTAGAGAAAAGAAAAATATAACTAGATCTGAACTTGCTGAGGGTATCTGTTCTGTTTCATACATCACACGAATAGAAAATGGAGATCGATGTCCCACTTCAGTTATTTTAAGACAAATAACCCATAAGTTAGGTATCACTTCTGAAGATATGTTTAGAGCAATAGAGTCGCCAAACTCCTTATATGTAAAGGAAATCATAAATAAAATATTTCGTTATGTTGAACGTTATGATTATAGAAGCATGTATGAATTAATTACTAAGGAAGAACAAAATCTTGATGTTCTTTCAATTCATGATAATCAAATAATACAAATAGTAAAACATTGCAGTAAGGCTATCTTAGATAAGAATTATCAATATGGAATTAATGAAACAAAAAAAATATTGAAACTTACTTATATTAAAGAAAGTACTCCTACAGATATAGAATTCATACTGATGAGTCTTCATGGCCTTTTTCTTTTATTAAACAACCAATCAGAAGATGCATATAATCACTTACTTAATATAGAAAAATATATAGATAATATTAGATTTGTTCATTCTTATGTTGCATTCTCAAGATTTTATGTATATTTGATATTAGCATGTCTTGATATGTCTAAATTAAATAAAGCTCATTCGTATATTGATTATGCCATTAATTACTGCAAAAATTATAATACTCATATTATTTTAAGAGAATTTTATTTCCTAAAAGCTGAATTATATTATCGATTAGGAAAAGAAAAAGAGTTTGAAATATGGTACAATAAATCAATTACTCTTCATGAGTTAATTAAAAGTTGTGATGATGACTATTTCATTACATTTATGAATTTCAGATTAAAAAAACTAAAAACTAGCTAAAAATAAATTTAGCTAGCTTTTATATATTGTTTATTTATAACATTATCTATTTATGTTCAGTTGTAACCTTACTCACCTTCTTTTTAGGTGCTAAACGATGTGCAATTATTGCAAAAACTACTGCTAATCCGCCAAAAATCAATATTCCCATGTTGGCTGCTCTAACTTCATTCTCTAAATATGAATCATATGTCCATAATATTGTAAAGGCAACTGTTAAAGATGATAATACAACAAATGTATAACTTCCTTTGTTAAATCTACCAACCTCTTTTAATTTCTTATAAAAATATGTTATAGCAGCGAATGATACTGCTCCAGCAACAAACCATGCTAATTGATGTAAACCTAATACCCATTTAAATAAGCTAACTATTGTATGCATATATGCCCCTCCTCTTTAAATCTTGTTCCAGAAATCATTAACGGCATCTATTAAGTATTTAGATTCTATACGTTCCTCTGGGTCTACAGGACCACCATATCCAAACCATTCATCAAGAGAACGTAATAATGATTTAAATGGAGTTAATGTCATTAATTTTGATAAATCATGATGCCACTCATCAATCTTATTGTATGGACAAACTGCAATACATGTGGAACATCCAGCTTCATTGTAATTCCAGTATGAGAAACATCTTTCACCATTACAGTACCATTTTTCAACCTCAGTAATATTTGATATAGATACTTTACCTGTATCAAATTCCATTCCTTCTTTAAGAACTTTTGATGGTTCACAAGAAATAGCTCTTCCAGGACAAGCATCCGCACATTTCATACAAACATTACAGAACTCTCTTACTCCAAATGTCTTTGGTTTATCTGGATGTATTTCTAAATCTGTATATATTTTAGCTAAACGTACACGAGGTCCATACTTTTCTGTAACTATCATTCCCATTCTACTACCTTCACCAAGACCTGCTTCAATTGCTAATGGAACTGATAAAGCTGTATCATTTCCACATGGAAGAGCTTTATAACCTAACTCTCTTAAGAAAGTAGCCACTTTGTGTGTTACTTCTGCCATCGTGGAATAACTCATTTGTACTGTTGTATTTGCAACATATGATGGTGCAGCTTTAAAGGCATCATAATCCATTTCAAATGCCATAACTATTATGGATTTTGGTTCAAATCCTGCTTTTTTCACGATATCTGACTTCTCTACGTTTGCACCAAATGTTTCGTACTCACCCTTTTGTAATTTTATTGGATCAAAATATAAATATTCTTTTCTACCATCTGGCATAGTAAAAAGTTTGGTTTTTGGAGTTGCCCACTCAGTATATGTCCATCTTTTTGTTCTTTCATTATATGGTACAATCCCTACCAAATCAGCTCCTAAAAATTTAGTAGCTTTCTTAACATACTTAGCAGCATCTTTTGCATCTTTGAATTTATACTGTTGTTTACCCTGCTTTAACATTTTATCAACCTTTGAATTATCCCAAGAATACAAACCTTGAACAAAAACAGGCGTATCACTCATTCTTTCTTTAGTCATAGGATTAATTGAGTATGTTTGCATAGGAGAATCAGTAGCTCCTAACTTACCTCCTCCCCCAAAGTGTTTATCAACACTAGCACATGCTATTGATAAGGCAATCTCCACTTGCCTATACCCAATTTTGTTCGGATCATGTGTTCTTCCCTTTAAGACTCCAGATTGTATTCCAAAATAATTTATAAGCGCAGCAGGAATAGTGTTAAACTCTTTTGCATATGTTTTTTGGATATATTCATCCTCAAAAGGTTCATTATCCCAAAACCCACGTATAAACATACAATTTTGGAAACTAAATCCTTTGAAGTCTTTTGTAACTTCAGCAGGGAAATCATCTTGTTCTTTTGCAATATCCAATGCCATAACTTTCTTAGGGTTTGATGCAATAGCCGCTCCTGCTACTGCAGTTGAAACTCCAGCTACTCCAGTAGCTTTTAAAAATTCACGTCTATTCATATATTAGCCTCCTTTAGTTTTCCTTAATGCTTTCCATTTCAACAGCTTCTTTTATTTCATCTTCTGTTGCTTTTGCTGATTTTTTAAACTCACGTATTGTATCTCCAAAAGATTTTCCAATCTCAGGTAACTTCTTAGGCCCAAATATTAAAAAACCAACAACTAATATAACAATTAATTCTGTTCCACCTAATCTTCCAAACATACTCTCACCTCCCCTAATCTTCTAGTATCCCTATATTTTCAAGTATTTAAATAGCCAATTGCTTATATAAAAATTACGAAATAAAATTGATTATGATTATTTTCTTCATATGCTTAAAAATCAGAAGTGAATTATTTATTTAGCTTAAATATATTTGTTAAAAAATTAGTAAAGTACTCTTTTAATTTTAGTTATTAATTATTTTTTTACAATTGATTGTGACCATAGTCCCTCTAGAGGGACTATTGTCCCACCATGTGACTATAGTCTCTTAGCTGTGGATATACTATAATGTAATAAAGGTCTTACCCCTAAAAATCCTTAAGGAACCTATTTTTGCGTTTACATTTGTGAACTTATATATTGAATTATTGATAATTATAGAAATCTATTTTCTAGACTATGGAATAAGGAGAATATTATGAAAGAAATAAATTATTATTTTGAAATTGGGCCATACCTAAAAACACTTAGAGAAAAGAAAAATATGACTAGATCTCAACTTGCTGAGGGTATATGTTCTGTTTCATACATCGCTCGAATTGAAAATGGAAACCGCTGTCCGAGTTCAGTTATTTTGAGACAAATAACACAAAAGTTAGGCATTACTCCAGAGCATCTGTTTAGAGCAATTGAATCTCCTAAAGCCTTACATGTACAAGAAGTTTTAAATCAAATATTTCTTTATGCTGAACGATATGATTTTTTTAATATTTATAAATTAATAGATGCAGAAGAAAAAAATCTTGATATTCTCTCCATTCATGATTTACAAATAATACAGACGGTGAAATATTCTAGCAAGGCTATCATGAATAATAATTATGACTACGGGATTAATGAAATAAAAAAAATATTGAACCTTACTTATATTGAAGAAAGTAACCCTACTGATATTGAATTCATACTGATGAGTCTTCATGGATTTTTTCTTTTATTAAATAACCAAAAAGAAGAAGCATATAATCATTTAAGTACTATAAAAAAATATATAGACGATATTAAATTTCTTCATACCCCTGTTATGATACCAAGATTTTATGTGTTTTTTATTTCAACATGCATTGACACCTCAAATTTATATGAAGCCCTTTCACATATTGATTATGCAATTGATTTCTGTAAAAAATATAATACTCATATTATTTTAAGAGAATTATATTTTTTAAAGGGTGAATTATACTATCATCTTAATAATGAAGATGAATTCAAAATTTGGTATGATAAATCACTAATAATGCATGAGTTATGTAAAATTTCTGACACCGATTATTTTATTACATTTATGGAAAGTAGATTAAAAAAATTAAAAGGAGCTGCCTCAAAATAGAAGTTCTATTTTGAGACAGCCCCATACTATTTTAAAAAGCCCATTCTCGGCGTCATTAAGGCTCTCTTCGATGCTCGAGCACTACTTGTACACTCTGCTACTCATTCACCTTGTTCCTTGCTCTTGGGCTTTTTCAACGTTTGAAACTCTGAAGATAAAAAACAGAGTAAAACAATATATTGTGAGTGTATTTAATTATTTAACTGTGCTTTTTTCTTCTTTTTTTCATTTACTTTACATAAGAGTATACTGAATTCATAAAGTAGTGCTAAAGGAATTAATGCAATCCCCATAGATACCGGTTCAGGAGGGGTTAAAAATGCACAAACAATTAACAGTGCAAAATAAGCATATTTTCGAATAACAACTAGTAATTGAGAACTTAAAATACCAATATAAGAAAGTATAAAAACTAACATTGGCATCTGGAATATGAGTCCAAAATATAACATCATTTTACTTAAAAAATCAATATAAGTATTAGCCCCCATAACAATTGTCAAATTAGAGTTTCCTGCAAGTTGCTGAGAAAACCTAACATAATATGGAACAAGTACAAAATAAGAAAATGATATTCCTAAAATAAATAGAATAAATATCATTGGAATGTATTTATATACAAATCTTCTTTCTTTTTTTGTTAAAGCTGGTCTCATAAATAGCCATAGTTCTATAATAATATATGGAAACGCTACAATGAAAGCTGCAATTGATGCAACTTTAAGAGATAATAATAGAGGGTCTGTAATATTAAATACATTTAAATCTACATCTACCACTTTAGATGTTAAGGTTATAAAATCAAGAATTTGTGGAACGAACATAAAAGCAGCCGCTAATACAATAATAAAAACTATTAGTACTCTTATAAATCGTTTTCGCAACTCTTTTAAATGATCCATAAATTTTTCATCATGCTGTTTCATATTGTTCACCTACTTTTGATTATTGTGGCTTTACCCCTATGTGTAAAGCTGCAGCGCCTCCTGCATAAGATTTTACTTTCACATGGGCAAACCCTACTTTTTTAAATAAGCTTTTTAATTCTCCTTTACTTAAGAATTTTTCAGTAGAATCATTTAGCCATTGATATTCTTTTTTATGTTTTGAAAATAATTGCCCCATTGTTGGCATAATATATTTGAAATATAACCAGTATAGCTGTTTATAAACTGGTATTGTAGGATGAGATGTATCTAAACATACAACTTTCCCTCCTGGCTTTACAACACGCATCATTTCACTAATAACCTGTTCATAATCTGGAGTATTTCTTAATCCAAATCCTATGGTTACATTGTTAAATGTATTAGCTTCAAAAGGTAACTCCATAGCATTTCCATGTACAAATTCAACATTATCTAACATACGTATTTCCTTTTTATATTCTGCTACAGATAACATATTCTCTGAAAAATCCAACCCAATAACTGATATTCTTGCATTAGGTTCCTTTGATAACATAATGCTAAAATCACCTGTGCCACAACACACATCCAATATCTTAGAGTCATCTCCTATGTTAAGGTATTTTATTGTATTTTTCTTCCATATCTTGTGCATGTTAAAACTAATAATATTATTTAATTTATCATAATCATTTGATATAGTCTGAAATACCTCGTATACTTTTCCTTCTTTATTAAACTGTTTCTTCGTCATATTATTATATACCTACCTTAAAAATGATTGATATTAATAAACCAATAATTACAGCTAAGTGATACTTTAATCCTACCTTACCTATAAGCCCCATAGTTCTACCTTTTGTATGAACACTCTTCTCATATGATAAAAAAATAGTTATAGAATTATAAGGAAATATTAAAAGAACAGTAGCACAAACAAGTATTGGATAAATACCTATCAACAATAATACAACTGTTAAAATAAGTATCAGTATCACACTAAAAATCCACAGTTTCTCAGCATTTCTTCTTCCTATTAGTATAGGTAATGTTTTTCTACCTGCCTCTCTGTCCCCTTCTAAATCACTCAAATTATTAGAAAGTAAAATAGTTCCTATATATAAAGTAGTAGGAATCGCCACTAACACTGTACTTAAATCGAAAATGCCTGATTGAATATAAATTACCGTTGTTGTAATACCAATACCCATGGTTACTCCAGATACAATTTCGCCTATTGGAGTATAAGAAATAGGTAATGGTCCAGATGCATATAAAATCGCTATAATTCCTCCGGTAATACCTACTAGTAAAATATAATAGCTTGTTTGGCTTCCAACAAAAATCCCAATCATTAAAGCTATAAATTCAAATAAGATTATAATAAATAAAACCTGTTTTGGTGTAATCTCGCCACTTACAAGTGCTTTTTCATCAACTTTATCTTCACCATCTGCGCCACGCTTAAAATCAAAATAATCATTTGTCATATTAGTACCACTTTGAATCAGTATCATGGCAATCATTAATAATACAAGATAAACAACATTACACTGTCCATAGGCATACCATGAATAAATTGACCCTAATAATACTGGAATAACTCCTGCAACAAGAGTTTTTATATCCATAAGTTTGATTATAGACCTAATACTCATGTTATCTCACTCCCTTTATAATTGCATTTGAAACAGTCACATATGATATCAATACATTGTTTTCATCAATCATTTCAATATTCCAAACATGTGACATCCTTCCCTTATGCATAAGCTTTCCTCTTGCTATAATATTTCCTTCGATTTTTTTTGGTTTCATATGATTTGCTGTAACACTTTGACCTACTGCTAATTCATCATCGTTTATTATTTGAATTGAAGCATATCCTGCAATAGTTTCTCCAAAAGCTATTGTTGCTCCTCCATTTAAGTAACCATAGGTGTTGTCGTGAAATTTTGTTAATTTCATTTTAGCTTCAAGCTGATTATTATTTACCTTAATATATTCAATATTTAAGCTTTCAATTAAGTTCATTCTATTCACCACCTATTATCTTATAATCAATTGTATAATCCTTTATTGTATCCTCATCAATTTCTACACCTAACCCATACCCTTCTGGTACAATAATAATTCCATTTTCAGCGGTAATTTCTGGTGTTATAAGATCTTTTTCAAAGTAACGCTTTGATGGTGATAAATCTCCAGGTATATAAGTATCTTTGAGGCTTGCTAAATGAACATGTAGCATTTTTGATATACCACTTTCAAGCATACTTCCAATCCAATATTCAATATTGTTTTTTCTACATAGTTTTATCATTTCCCTTGCATAATACAAGCCACCAACACGTCCGACTTTTATGTTTACTACTTTTAAAACCTTTAACTTAATTGCTGTATTTAAATCCTCAATAGTTTGTATACTCTCATCCAAACATATAGGAGTTTTCATTTCTTCTTGAAGTTTCTTATATGCTTGAAAATCTCCTGAATATAAAGGTTCTTCTATACAAAGTAAATTGAGTTCATCAATTTTTTTCAACATTGGTATTTGACCATTCTTAAAACTTCTATTGGCATCTGCTAATAGTTGAATATGAGGGAATTTTTCTCTGATAGCCCTTAACTTATTTAATCCATCTTCCGGTTTAATCTTTATTTTAAAACGTTTATAACCATGTTTTATATAAAGATTGATTTGTTCGATAAGGCTTTCAACATCCAAATCTCCTAATGCAATTCCACCATATATGCTATCATTAGTCTCTTCATTAAAAACAACATCCATAATTGATTTTTTTTGTCTTCTAGCATATAAATCCACAAGAGCATTTTCTAAACCTGCAAGTGCCATAGGATAAATGGGATCGCTCCAAAGATGTATGTGAAATGGATGTTCCATATCCTTATTAATTACATTTGGAATATAAACATTTTTTAATATATCTTTAGAATACGTCAGTGTTTCATCTGTATAAAATGGTTCATTAAATGCAACTACTTCACCATATCCTATATTACCTAGTTCATCAATTGCTTTTATAATAATTGTCTCTCGATGCTTTAAAGTAGTTTGTGATGATTTGAAGGTAAACTTCAAGGGCATTTTAATATGAAAAAGTTCTATTTTTTCAATTCTCATTTAATATACCTCTATTACGGCAAGTTCAAATAAATAACAATTCAGTATACTCGTCTATTTTGCAAACTACTTCATCCTCGGAACCCACTGAGAGAACCACTATCAGTCCAACTCGACCTATTTTCCAAAATATACTTCGCATCTTTGACTTGTTATTTATTTTCACATGCCTAGATTTTTTTTTAATATTTTGCCTGATGTATTCTTTGGAAGACTCTCTAGATAAATAATTTTTTTCGGAAGTTTATATTTTGCTAATTTATCTGAGAGATATTTTATTATTTCTTCTTCATTTAAAGAAGAAACAACATAAAGCACAGGAACTTGTCCCCACTTATCATCTTTCTTTCCAACAACTGCACATTCATTTATTTTGGGATGAGCATATAAAATATTCTCAATCTCTTTTGGATAAATATTTTCCCCACCAGATATAATTATGTTCTTGCGGCGGTCTAGTATATATAAAAATCCCTCTTCATCAAGATACCCTACATCCTGAGTATTAAAACAACCTACTATTTTCTCTTTTCCAATATAGCTATCCATCAACATTGGACTTTTAATTAAAACTTCACCTATACCATTTTCATCTGCCTCTTTAATTAGAATATCTACTCCATGAAGTGGCAACCCTACTGACTCAATTTTATTTGGATAATTCAATACTGAAAAAGTTGTTGACTGACTGGTTGTCTCTGTCATTCCATAAGTTTTATATATAGGAATATCTTTTTCTATACTTTTTTTAACCAAAGGTTTGGGAATAAATTCACCACCCACTAATACAACACGTAAATTATGATTCTCAATTCTATTAACAATTCTATTTAACATTGTTGGTACAACTGATATCATATTGATTTTACAGCTTTCTAGTAGTTTTAGTACTTCTTCTTCATGGAATTTTTCTACTATTGTAATCTGTGTTCCATTGTATAAACTTCTTATTAGTATAGCTAATCCACCAATATGAAACATAGGTAACACAACAAGCCAATTATCTTCATCTGTTACACCCAAACTTTTTTGAGATGCTTTAACATGAGAGTGAAATTGTTTCCATCTAATAGGTACAGATTTAAATTCCCCTGTTGTAGCACTTGTGTTCATAATAACCGCCACTTTTTCTTCATTGAACTCTTCCTCTAGATTTACATGTGTCCCTTCACTCTCATACACTTCACTGAAAGATATAAATTTATTATCATAAGAAAATACACAATTAATTTTTAATGCTATTAATTGCTTTCTTATCTCCTCATCTGATAGTCGTATATTCAACATTAGCACTTCTTTTCCTAAAGCTTGAAGTGCTAAAAAGAACAATGCCATATGAACAGAGTTGTTTGAATAAATAGCAACCCTGGTCTCATTCTTTACATATGAAGAAAGTTTTCTAGCTAATTCTATTACACGCTGATAAACTTCTCTAAAAGTCATATCATTAATAAATTTTTTATTAGGCCTTTCAAATTTATGTTTTCTAAGCCACTCCATACAATCACCTTTTAATATAAAACATTATTTTTTATGGATATTTAGGGAACTTCCCAAAGTTAGGTTTTCTTTTTTCTTTAAATGCATCTCTTCCTTCTTTTGCTTCCTCAGTTGTATAATATAATAATGTTGCATCTCCAGCTAATTGCTGTAATCCAGCTAATCCATCTGTATCTGCATTAAATGAAGCTTTTAAGAAACGAAGTGCCGTAGGTGAATGCTGTAAAATTTCTTGAGCCCATTTCACTGTTTCTTCTTCTAATTTTTCAAATGGTACCACTGTATTTACTAATCCCATATCAAGGGCTTCTTTTGCAGTATATTGACGACACAAATACCAAATTTCACGTGCTTTCTTATGACCAATAATACGTGCTAAATATCCTGCACCATATCCAGCATCAAAAGAACCTACCTTTGGTCCTGTTTGTCCAAATATTGCATTTTCAGAAGCGATTGTTAAATCACATACTATGTGAAGTACATGTCCTCCCCCAATTGCAAATCCATTAACCATTGCTATAACTGGTTTAGGAGTAACACGAATTAAACGCTGTAAATCTAATACATTTAAACGTGGAATCTGGTCTTCACCTACATACCCTCCATGTCCACGTACCTTCTGATCTCCACCTGAACAAAATGCTTCTTTATCTTGACCTTGTCCATGATTTGCACCTGTTAAAACAATTACTCCTACTCTTTCATCTTCACGAGCTATTGTGAAAGCATCTATTAATTCCATTACTGTTCTCGGACGGAATGCATTACGCACTTCCGGTCGATTAATTGTAATCTTTCCAATTCCATCATATGTTTCATATGTTATATCTTCATAATTACGATCTAGCTTTTCCCAAGAAAACTTACTCATATTTAACACTCCTTTTATTCTATAAGATTTTATAATACCTACTTTATAATAAGAATTCACTTAACATTTTATTAAACTTATCAGGATTTTCTATATGTGTGTTATGTCCTACACCACATATTGTTTTATGTTTTACATTAAAATTTAACTTTTGAAACTCATTGCCCATCTCTTTGTATTTTTTATCATATTCTCCACTGATAAATAATACTGGCATAGTTAAATTTACTATTTCGTCTTTTAAACAAGGAAAACTTCCTTGCCCTGTATATAACAGTGTATTTGAAAGTGCATGTGTTTCATTGGATAGCCTTCTTTTACTTATATCATTCTTAATATTTTCAGGTAAATTTTTTTGTGATTCAAAAATACTTAAATTGGACCAAAAGTCATTAAACCACTCTATTCCTTTTTCTCTTATACTCTTGGCTAATTCAAAATCTTTATTTCTCCGCTTTAATCGATTTCTGAAATCACATTCACCATATGATGAACTTTCTAAAATCAGTTGAGTAATTTCATTTTGGTAAGATAATGCATAGGCTAATGCTATCCGCCCACCCATGGAATAGCCTACCATTGAATATTTTTCAAAGCCTAATTCTTGAATAAGCTTATTAAAATGCTTTATCATTACTTTCAAATCATAATATTCACTGGAATACGGCTTATCACTATTCCCATGCCCAATAAGGTCTATCAAAATCAGTTTATATCCTTTTAATTCAAGTAACTTCCATGTATTTAGATTTTCAGAAAACCCATGGAGACAAATAATTGGCTTTCCTTCTCCTTTTATATGAATATGATATTTAATATTTTCAATTTCTATAAACATAATGACATCCTATAATTTTGTATATTTATCATGTAACTCTTTGCTTAACTGTGAATCAGTTTTTACTTCAATTAGCTTTATTCCTTTTAAATTTAATGCTTCATTAAAAACATTTTCAAATGACTCATAATCCTGAACTTCATAGTACTTTAAGTCATACAAGGTTTTTATCCCTTGAAAATTTATGCCATGCGGGGTTAAGAATAAATATTCAAAGTGTTTTTCCCTACTTTGTGGTAAATTCCTGAAGATTCCTCCCCCATCATTGTTTAATAACAGTATAATTAAATTTAAATTATGTGTTTTTCCAACTAACAATCCGTTTAAATCATGGTAAAATGATAAATCACCAGTTACCAAAACTGTTGGCTTATTAGATGATGCCACCCCTAATGCTGTTGAAACTATACCCTCAATTCCATTTGCTCCTCTGTTACATAACAACTTGATATTTTGATTTCGTGCTTCAAAAAAGTAATCCACATAACGAATTGACATACTATTTGATACAACTACACGACTTTCTCCTGGCAGCATGTTCTGTACCTTCTGAATCAATTTGCCTTCGAACAAGTTCTTCTCATCTTTAACTTCATTTAATTGTTTACGCATTTTCTTTTGATAATGTACCCACTTATTCAAATATTCTGTGTTAGTATTTTGTATAAAAATAGACTTTGCAAACCATTTTGGAGATGAAATTATAAATTTTTTCGTGGATATTGCAGAATTTCTATATTCAAATATTTCATCTACTTGTATATATAAAACATCTTTATGCATTGACAAAAACTGCTGTATTCTCTTTGATAAAGGAACTTGTCCAAAGTGAATAATAAATTCGGGCTTTAACTCTTTCTTAATGTCATTATTTTTTAGAAATGCATCATAACTATCAATAATTATATCCCTTGAATAATTTCTTAGATTTGAAATTGGATCAGCTAATACTGGTACTTTTAACCGTTCTCCCAACTCCAATACTTCTTCGTAATAGTTTGAGTAAGCATCTCCACCACAAATTATGATCCCTTTTTTATCTTTAAATATTGAACTGTCAACCGTGGACTGTACATTGCCATTTATAAATTCAAATTTATCTTTTTCAAGACCTACAATAAAATCTAATTGCTCCAAATCTGGTATTAATGGTTCTCTAATTGGTACATTAATATGAACCACACCATAAGGTTTTAACATAGAACTACAATACGCTTTTTGCATGACACTACGCACATATCTATACATATTATCTCTTTCTTCTGGTAGCGCTAACTCTTCATAATATTTTGTATAGTCATGAAATATTTTATTTTGATCGATTGTCTGTGGTGCTCCAATACTCCGAAGTTCATGAGGTCGGTCTGCACTTAAAATAATTAATGGTACTCTTGAATATTTAGCTTCAACAATTGCAGGAAAATAATTTGTAACTGCAGAGCCTGAAGTGCAAAGTAATACAACAGCCCTTTCATTTTCTTTTGCAATACCAAGTGCGAAGAAACCCGCTGATCTCTCATCAATATTTATATAAGTTTTAAAATCATGTTCACAAAATAACAAAGCCAGAGGTGTTGAACGGGAACCTGGGCTAATTACAACTTCACGAACACCTAATTGATATAATTCATCAACTAAAGCAGTAAAATAGTTTGTCATTGATTTTTTCCTCTTATCTATAGACTTTCTACAATTGTTTTTAATTTATTTTTAGTTTCAATATATTCATCTTTACAATCTGATTTATCTACCACACCACAACCTGTATAAGCAAAAACTTCATTTCCATCAATAAGTGCAGATCGTATACCCACTACAAATATCCCATATCCATTTCCATCTACAATCCCAATTGGAGAAGCATATAGTCCTCTCTCATGTTTTTCATATTTCTTAATCAATTCTAAAGCAGTATTAGCAGGATATCCTCCTAATGCAGGGGTTGGATGTAGTCGTTTCACCCATTCCAATAATGTACTTTTTTTATCCTTTGCATAAATATTTGTGTGTAGATGATGTAGATTTTTAAGTGTTAAAATTCCTGTCTTATCTACCATAATTTCATTTGTATATTCCTTCATAGTATTAACTATTGAATCAATAACTATTTTATGTTCATGAACATTTTTTGAATCATTCAACAGTATTTCTTTTCGTAATTCATCATCTTTCTCACTACGAGAAATTGTACCTGCTAGAGCATAACTTAAAATATTATTTTTCTCTTTTTGAAGCAATACTTCAGGTGTTGCACCTAAAAAAGTCTTTCCATTCTTATAATAGGCAAATATAAAACTATTAGGATTTTTCTCCATAAGATTTTGAAGTACACTTTCTACATTTACACAAGTATCACATTGTATTTTAACTTCTCTAGAAATAACAACTTTATTTACTTTTTTTGTTGATATTCCTTTATCTACAGCAGAAAATAATTGTTTCCAATCTTCATAGTCATCATTTGAGTATTTATAAGAATGTTTGGAAATTTTAATCTGTATATTTTCAATTTCAACTGAATCTTTAAAGTAATATAGTGTTTGCTCTCCATCCTTTTCAACAAAATAATATTCAAATGCAATAGTTTCATTACCAAGTCCCGACCATTTTTTATCTTTGATTAAATTAAAAAATGTCCTAGATGAAAAGGCATATAAACATTTCTTTAACTCTTCTTTACTTGAGATAGTTTTTAAGTGTTTAGCCCCCATAATGAACTCTTTTTTTAATGGGTTATAAAATAAAAAACGTTCTTCATTTTTAAAATGATTCCAGAATGAAAGTGGATTATCTAATTTAATTTGTTTCTTTCCATATTCCAAATTTACCAACCTCCAATCTAAAGAACAAATGACCAAATAAATTATTAGGTCATTTGTTAAACATTCATTATATAATCCATTAGTTCATATAGATTTTGCTTATATTCAGAATCCTGAAGTCCGCTAATTGCTTCCTTTGCCTTTGAAGAAAACTCACGAGCATCATCCATAGTAACATGCTTTAGTGTTTCAGGATCATCATCTTCAAAATCATCCTTTATTTGATATGCCATTCCAAAATTCAAACCAAAGCTTTCCATATTCTGTACATCATTTTCTGAAGCCCCTGCTAATATTGCTCCCAATTTACAACATATACTCATAAATAAAGCAGTTTTACCCTCAATAATTCTGAAATATTTTTCACGGTCAATATTTCCCTTAGCTTGCTCAATCTCAGCCACACACATTTTGTAACTAAGTGATGCAATGTCTTGTGAGTATTTTACTGGAAACAAATTAGAAACTATAGAATATGCATAAGCAAATAAAGTATCTCCTGCTAATACCGCTAATTTATTACCAAATGTATTATTTAGTGTTTTCTGTCCTCGTCTAGTCATATCTTCATCTATTATGTCATCATGTACTAAACTTGCACTGTGTAATAGTTCAAATGCCAATGCTAACTGTATTACATCATTCTCTTCCATATCTACTTGTCCATTTTTAACTGCTCCAGCAGATAAAAATGTTAATGCTGGGCGAAGATGTTTCCCAGAATTTTTAAAGAAATATTCGAATAATTCACTAACATCAGGAACCCCAGCATTAATTGCAAGATTATTTAGTTCATATTTGAGCTTCGTTATTTTTGGGTCGATTGGTTTATAAATATCATTCAATTTCAATCTACTATCCCACACTTTCATATTTTTTTAGTTGATTTTTTATCTTAATAATGTATTTGTTATTTATTTGTCATTTAAATTTTATCTATTATACTGCTTATTATCAATGTTTCTTGACTATTGTCACATCGAGTCGACCATTGTAATAATAGGTAGTTATAAAAATAATGCCCTGTTAAATAAAAATCTAACAGAGGCATTAAAATTTATATTATCTAAAATGTGGTTTGTGGTTTTAATTATTAATTAATCAATATCTAAGTAATTCTTCTTCACGAAACCGATATTATTCCATGTTTTCTTTAGACTAGGTAATACATAATAATCTAATCCTAAACTCTTTCCTGCTCCACCCATTAAAGCTACAGCACCAATTACATACCATAATATCTCTGAAGAGAATCCCCCTGAAATACAAAGCATTATTGCCATAACAATAGATGTAACCGCTGAAAGGCTAGTAAATAATCCTGTAATTAACAATAAACCAATAACTACTTCTCCTGTTGCAATACCAGCTGGATTATTAAGCCCATGTTGTAACCATTGGTGCCCTATAAATATTCTTAAAGGTACTAACCAAAACTTTTGATAAGACTTAGTTAAGTGCCCACCAATTAAACTTCTGTTATCCTTTACATGGAATATTTCATGTGATATATATGAACAACACTTACTAATTCCTGCTACCTGTAAAAAGTATACTAAGTTAATAAAATGCTTTATAAACATAGCCATGAATCCTGTAACTCCGACCATTTTTCCAGGGAACCCAACAGTAGCAACTCCGTATTGTCCACCTATACATACCATACATCCGTGGAATGTTGGTTTATAAGATTTCTTTTCCTTACCTTTTATATCAGCATAAATATTATTAGCAACAAGTGGTGCAGAATGCTCTGCGTTCTCAACCATTTGGGGTACTGGTCTTTCTTGTCCCTCTACGATATAGAATATATTATCTCCTACAACATAAACATTTTCGTGATCCACTGATTGAAGCTTGTCATTAGTTACTATTCTTTTTCTTCCATTTTGTTGAACATCCACATTACCCATCAGTTCAGAACCTTCAACTCCAGCAGCCCAAACTATTGTGTTTGATTCAATAGTTCCTTTATCTCCTAATGTAACAGATTCCTTTGAAACCTCAGTGATTTTTGCTCCTGTAATGATTTCAACTTCCAATTTTTCAAGTCGCTTTTCAGCCTTCTTAATTAAATTATCAGATAAAATTGGTAGAATCTTAGGCATTGCATCTACAACATATAGCTTAACTTCTTCCTTGTCTATGCAGAATTTCTTACAAAGTCTCTCTTTGTATTCTCCTAATTCACCAACCAATTCAATACCAGTAAATCCACCACCTACAACAACAAATGTAAGCATTTTCCTTCTCTTCTCTTTGTCTGTTTCCTTTATTGCTTCTCTAAACATATGAAGGATATGTGCTTTCAAATTAACAGCATCATCATATTCCCATAATTTCTTAGTGTATTCCTCTACCCCTGGAATTCCAAAGAACGTAGGTCTTGATCCTGTACCAACTACTAAGTAATCATAATCATATTTCTTATTTTCTGATTTTAATACTTTCTTATCAAAATCGATGTTCTTTATGTGATCTAATACAACATTTACTTTTCTGCCTGCAAATATTTTCTTTAGATCAATTCTGATAGACTCCTCTGAAACTCTTTCAGCCACAACCTCATGAAGTTCTGTACGCATAGTGTGGTATGGATTTTTATCAATAAGAGTAATTTCTACATTACTATCATTTTTGAATTTATTAGCTAGCTTTTTAGCTGTTAATAAACCACCATATCCACCACCAAGGAGCACAATTTTCTTCTTCTTATTCATCTACTCACTCCTCAACATAAAATCTTTTAAAACAAACCAATTTCAAAATAATTGAACATATTATACTTTACTCTAGCTGTAATCTTATCAGAAGAAAATTACCTTTCAAAGGTTTCTTGACTATTGTCACAACGAACTACCTATTGTCATTACATACAGTTTTGAGTTTATATACAAAAAAGAAGATTTTCTTTTAGTAAGAAAATCTTCTTTCTTTATAATAAACGATATTTTAATAGTTTATCATGCAACTTAAATTTATTCTTCTATCAATCTCATACGATAAGCCCCTATAGCCGTTTCACTAAGCTTTTCTATAAGCTTAGAATTAACATATGCTCCTACAAGAGCACCTATCCCGGGAAGCATTTGTAAAAGTTTAGCCAAATCAATATAATCTCTATACTCTAATTGAAATTTTCTCCAGTCAAAAGAATCAATATCCTCGGGTAATGTTTTTAAATACGCTTCCCAATTTTCCATTTTAGCAAATACCTTATTAACATTTCTCTTACTAGAAAAAGCAAGTTGAAATATATTTAATACATAAATTCTTTCTTTATAATCATTAACATCAAATCCATATATAGCAGCAATATCATAAAGAAATTTAATTTTAATACTCATAAGTAAAGGTAAATCTGTAAGCCCTAATATTATTCCACCAAAACCTGTTCCTGCACCTTCTACCATAGCTGTAGTTTTATATATTTTAGTTTTTTGTTGTACTAATTCTTCTCTTTCTTGAAGGGTCTTATATTTATACGGTGACTTAGTAATATATTTTGAGCCAAATAAAACTGCTTTAGTCATGTTTTTTACAGCCGCAGTTACAATTTCATGATATTTTTCAGGTAAGATACCATTAAATTTATTTTGAATATCCTTTGAAACATTTTCACCTATTGAAGGTTTTTTTCTCATTTTTTTCTTCCATTTATTTAATTCATATTGCGCCAATTCATTATACCAATGAATAGAAATCACCTCCTATAACTTATATTTATTATATGCTTAAAATACAATTTACTCTAATAAAAAAAACTACTATCACATAATTAAATTATTAAATTACTTGTATAAGGATAAAATAACATTGAAAATAAGGAGGTGTTACTAATGAATATGGATACTAGAGATATCCTTATAAAAAAACTTAATGATGCTGAAGAAAATGTACGTGATTATCAAGCTTATTCTGAGAATGTAGATAATGGTGAAGTTGGTAGTGTATTTGGAAAATTTGCTGAAGAATCAGCTATACAAGCTGCAAAATTACAAGAACTATTAGACAAATATGATAACAGATAGAAATCTAAAACATAACAGAGAATTCTTATAAAGAATTCTCTGTTATAATATTAAACATCTTTAAATCACTCAGAAATTCATTAAAACACAATACCCTTGAAGCAGATAATATTATCTTGGCACTATTAAACATCTTTTTATCTTCAGTAACCAATATATATTGTTTATTATTTTCGCAAATACAAATAAGATTATAATCATTTCTAGAAAGTTTATTACCATTTATATAATAAATAAGTTTATTATCATCATGCTTTATAGAAATATTAGGTTTATAAATCTCTGTTGTGCCAACTGCCTCTTCATTGATTATATGACCTAATAATTTTAAAAATTTATCTGAAAGTACTGGCACTCCATTGACTTTTCTAAATTCTTTTATAGATAATTCTGCAGCAATATGATGATAAATCCCAAAATCAACTTCCTGATTTTTTTCTATATCCTCAAACAATTGAGGATATTCATTCCATATTTTTATTACTATATTTGTATCCAATAAGTATTCTTTATTAATCACTGCATTCACCTCTTTATCATAAATAAATTGCTTGTTTAACTAATTATATTGTTAGCAATAATATTTATTAACATTCTTCACTTAAAATTTATTACAACACGGAAAAAAGAGCAGATCATATTAAAAATGACCTGCCTACTTTATTTCTAAAAAATCTAAATCAATCAATGGAATATTTTTTTCAAGTCTTCTTTTAAAATCAGATTTATATTGACTAGCCCATTCAGGTAAATTATTTGCATCAAAACTTCTATGAATAACTATATATATAGTAAATTCTCTTAGTTTTATAAAGTTCTTTAGCTCTTTAAGCCAAAATTTATCTAGTTTATTCTCTACATTATAGCCTTTCATAAAACTACTTAAAAATTCTTTTACAAATGAATTTCTTTTATCTGAATCCATTCCAAAAGCCGTCAAATAGAATATAGCTATGGCAATATCACTGATAAACCATTTATAACTACAGTCATCAAAATCAAATATTGTAATCTTATTATGGTTCACAAAGAAATTCCCAAAATGTATATCTGTATGGATTAAACCATATGAATCAACATCTATTGGTAACGCTTTAAGATATTTTATTAATTCATTATACTTCTCCCAAATATATTTATCTTCTTTTGGTAAAAAGCTTGTACCATCTTGAAATAATATATCCTCATGCCATTCGTATCTTTTAGGAATACCTTCGGTAACTTTATATTTTTTTGTTAAATTATGAAGTTTTCCTATTGCACGACCATATTCAAAACAAAAATCATCACCAATATTTTCTTTAGTTGGTCTGCCTCCCTTGGCTTTTTCATAAGTTGTTACAGTAAAATATGATCCATCACCTACTTTTACGATTTCAACTAACTTCCCTTTAATTGATTTAATGGGCGTTGAAACATCAGCTTTATTCTCTGCTAAAAAATTCACCCAATCTAGTTCAGCTGTAATCATATCATACTCCCGATGATCACTATGTCCTATCCTTAGAATATACTCTTTTTCATTCCGCTTGAATCCATAAACAAAGTTTTCAAACCCACCAATATATGTTACCTCATCTAATTTCAATCCGAAAGCTAATGCACATTTTTCCAATATTTTGTCAGTAAATAACTCTTTAATATGCTTTTCCACTTTTGATTCCCCCATTTCATTCCCTAGTATAAATTTACTTATATAGCTTATTGTACCATTAATAATATCCTATTTACGAGTATATACACTTGAATAAAAACCAACTTTCACAAATTTATAAAAGTTGGCTTAAAATTATTTTTTATTCATATATATCTGAAAACTCAATATTTATTCTTTCTACATAGTCTTGCTTCTGATTATTATCTATTTTCTTCATAGTAACTTCATCTAAAATTTTAACTGGTAATGTTATTATAAACTCTGTTCCTTTTCCATATTCACTTTCAACCTCAATACTTCCCTCATGCATCTCTACAAGTGATTTAACTAAAGCTAATCCTATCCCACTTCCTTCATGATTTCTTGTGGTTGACTTGTCTACTTGTCCAAATCTATTAAATATTACACCTATCTTATTTTCCGGTATACCAATTCCTGTATCCTTTACAGAAATCATAATACTGTTTCCTTTATCATAGATATTTACAGTTATACTACCGCCTGACTCTGTAAATTTTATTGAATTTGATATTAAATTCAAAACAATTCTTTCAATTTTATCTGGGTCACAAGCCATGATTTTTTCTTCAACATCAGTATCAAAGATGATTTCAATGTTTTTATTCTCTATGTATTGTGCTACTGATAATATTATATCTTCAACAGTACTTACTATATTGCAATTTTGCAATTCTATATTGAAATAGTTTGAGTCAATTTTAGTAATATCAATTAAGTTATTTATTAATCTTAACAATCTATATCCATTTTGATTTAAAATTTTAAGATACTGATTAAACTTATCTTCATTCTCTCCTTTTGTTATATCTTTTACCTTTAATAATTGAACTATAGAAAAAATTAAATTTAATGGAGTTTTAAATTCATGAGATAAATTTGTGAAAAACTCATTTCTTAATCTCTCATATTCTATTGCTTCTTTTAAACGTCTTTCTTCCTCTTTTATTCTCTTTTGTAATTCTTCTGCTCTTTTGCGCTCTGAAATATCTCTTATAATAGAAAGTATTGCTAATTCTCCCTCGACCTCATAATTGGTATCACACACTTCCACCTCTATACTTCTTCCATCAACTGTAATTAACTTTACTTCAATAATTCTTGGACTATTTCCCTTTTTCATAAAATCAGTATGTTCTCTAACTTTTTCATGATAATCTTTATGCATTAGCTCAAATACACTTTTTCCTATAAATTCTTCTGGACATTTTGCCCCCATAAGCTTTGTTAATGCATGATTCACAAATGTAATTTTCCCATTTATATGAGTACAAATACTATCAGGTGAAGATTCAACAAGATGTCTATATCTTTCCTCACTTTTTGCTAACTTTTCATCTGATTTCTTTAAGTCAGTTATATCACGCCCTAAATATACTAGTCCTTTCTTATCTCCATTATCATGAAAAATTGGAATCTTAATTAAGTCATATACTTTATAGTTTCCATCCTTTTGTGGAACTATTTCTTCTTCTCGGAACATTTCTCCTCTTTCCCATGTATAATCATCTGATTCTTTATAAGTTAAAAAGTATTCTTTATAAAGAGGATTTACATTTCCTATTTCTACGTCTGTCTTTCCTTTATAATCAATTTCCTCTAAGTTAAAAGCCTCAATAGTAGCTTGGTTAACTTCAAGATACCGTCCTTCACCATCTTTAAATCCCATAATATCCGGACCAGCATTTATAAGAATTCTAAGCCTCTGTTCACTTTCTCTTAAAGACTTTTCAGCTTTCCTTCGTTTAGAAATATTTATATGAAGCATAATATTATTTATTATAAGAATTACAATTATTAAAAATAATCCAAATTTAAAATTATCTTTTGATATAGAAAATTTATCATCTGGCTTATTAATAACAGTGCTATCTTTAGGCAAATTATAAGTTTTAAAACCAAAAGCCTTCATTTCATTATAATCAAACATATATGCATTAGTACTTTGTGTTAAAATTGGTATCAATTCAATATTTTCACCATTTAAAACACGTAAAGCTAATTCAGTTGCATACTTACCTTGATTAAATCCACAGGTTAACTTTCCCCCTACAGTTCCATGGTCTAATTTTGCTCCAACCTCAAGGGAATATACAGTCGTACTTAGGAACATGACAATAAAAAAATTAAAAATTAATAAGAATATATATTTAAAGTAATTGTTTTTAAAATTCTTCACTATTGAGCACCCCATTATATTGAATTTTAATATATTATTTCAAAAAAAAAGGACCTCTACCCCTGTCCCCCATTGTCTTATTTAAATCTCATCAACTATGACTTTTTCCACTAAAATACTACAATGAATTTATAAAAACTCATTCATATAATATACTTCAACAAAATTTCATTTCTTCCTTTGGAGAAATAAGTCGAATCCATTAAAATCATTTTACACAATTCGACTCGCAAAGTTCAATAATATCTTTTAAATAAATACTTCAGATATTTTAACAACTTAATTAAAAAATTATTTTCTTATTGGATTGCTTACAATGTTAAGATTTTTTCACCTTTATAGGTATCCAGATTTCAATTATATATTCATTTTCATCTTCCTTATCAGAAAGACTTATAATTGATTTTTCCATAGCATCATCTTCTATCAAATATCCATTCTTATCAATCCAGTCTATCATCTTTGAATATGTATCAGTAATATCTCCATAGTTTCCTCTATATACAGAAAATGCATAAAGTCTGTTTGGTATAACCTGTACTTTACAGCTTTTGAATTCACCTTTGTATTCGGATATCATTCCACACTTAACATATTTAACCTTGTGTTGCAGAAGTTCTTTTTTCCTTGAGAAAAATACAAAGTCTGATATAGATGCCCATTTACTATCAATTTTATTATTTAGTTCTATTATATTTTTTAAATTGAATTTATCTTCATCACTTTCTATTGGCATAGTTATAGCCCACATTTTAGGACTTTTCTTAATATAAATCTCATTAATATCTCTATCTAAATTATCTATTCTATATTTTAATTTATTTATACTTTCCTTCATCATTATTAAGTCATTAATCTGATTTTCTATATCTATTTGTTGTTTTCCTAAATAATCAGAGAACTTTTTTAAATTTTTATCATATAAGATAACTTTTATATCATTTAAAGACATATCCACTAATCTTAAGGATTGTATCATATATAATAAATCAAATTGCTTTACACCGTAATATCTATAAATTTTATTTTTCAACTTTATAGGTTTAAGTAGTCCTATTTTATCATAATGTCTAAGTGTATCCGCAGATATATCAAAAATTTTTGCTACCTCTCCGATTAAATAGTATTCCTTCATTTTATTCCTCCACTGTTTACAAAATTATATTAAATTCCACACAAAAATCACTTCTATGGCCATCATATCACTTGCGATATGATGTTCAACAAATATATTATATCAATAAAATAAAAAACCTAAAAAACTTAGGCTTAGTTTTCTAGGTAGTTAGAATCAATATACACAATCTTCCCTTCAAGAAAAGTCATCATTACTTTAGTTTCACTAATCTTGTTGCTAGGTATATCAAATATATTTTCACTTAAAACAACTAGATCTGCTTTTTTTCCTACTTCAATGGATCCTGTGATATCTTCTTGTCTCATAAGATAAGCTCCATTAATTGTATATGCATCAATTACTTCTTCTAATGCGATACTCTCATTTTCATTTAAAGCATAATCTAAGTTTGAAGCTCCAACTTCTTTTCTTGTCACTGCTACTTCAATTGCCTTTAACGGTTCGTAAGTTGTAACAGGCCAGTCACTTCCCATAGTAATCAATGCACCATTTTCTTTTAAAGTCTTAAAGGGAAAGAATTTTTCAATTCTTTCTTTACCAAGTGATTCCTCGTATCCATACATAAATGGTTGGGCCCAAAAAGCCTGATAATTGGCAATAACATTCAATTTATTAAATCTCTCTATATCATTATCATCTACAAGATATAGATGACATAAAATATGTCTAGTATCATCAATTTGATTAAATTTCTTTGCATATTCCAATGCATCCAATCCATGTCTTGTTGCCTTATCACCAGCAGCATGCATATGAATACTAAAACCTAAGGCTTCAAGCTCAGTACAATATTCATTCAATCTCTCCTGATTAAATGTTAGCATTCCAGTATTATTATCACTTTTATAATAAGGCTCAATCAACGCTGCCGTCTGCATTTCCAAAGTTCCATCCAAAAGTAACTTAACTTGATTTGCCTTAACCCTAGGTGAAAGCTGCCCTTGTCTACTCTTTAATTTTTTCAACTGAGAATCTCCTTTTGCAGGATCAACCCAAAGAGCTAGATTCACTCTTGCATTCAGTTCACCCTTTTTATCAACATAAGTATACAATTTATCGGTTTCTTTATTATTTACTTGTGCTTCTACAAATGATGTAACCCCTGCCTGATTCAATATCTCTACTGCTTTTTTAAGTCCCTTTTCCATTTCTTCAGTTGAAAGTTCAAAAGCTTGGTAGGTTACTAAGTTCATTGCATCATCTTCCAAAAATAATCCTGTAGGTTCTCCATTCTCATCTTTAACAATTACTCCGTATTCTGCAATAGTCTCCTTATGGATTCCAGCTACTTCTAGCATTTTACTATTCGCCCAAGCTGCATGACCAGCATTATCAATAAAAACAGCTGGCTTATCAGGAATTATTTCGTCTAAATCATATTTGGTTGGATACTCTTCACCAAAGTTTTCAAGATTGAATCCCATACCAATAACATATTCTCTATCCTTTTGTGATTCTGATGCTTTATAAATTGCCTCTAGATATTCATCCTTACTCTTAAGAGAAAACATATTACATGTACTTAAGGCAGTACCCATCATAACAAATGGATGTACATGAGTATCATGAAATCCTGGTAGTAATGACTTACCCTTTAAATCTATTATTTCAGTATTATCATCAATATATTTTTCAGCCTCAACATTACTACCTACAAAAGTAATAATACCTTCCTTTATCACAACAGCTTCAGCCCATTCCATATCTTTATTAGCTGTATATACTGCACCATTTATAAATACCCTATTAACCCCTACTTTTCTATCTCTCTTACTTCTCTCTCTTTCATTAGTTTCTTTACTCTTATTACCATCACAACCTAAGAAAGCAAAAGTAATACAAGTAATAAGTACAATTAAAATGATTTTTTTCATAAACCCTTCAGCTCCAATCTATTCTCCTACAACTAGTTTTTTATTAATTAAATTGTATACCTTGGAATCGTTCTAAGGTCAAGAATTATTTATATTATTATCTAATTTCCTTAAAACAAATAAGTAATGCCTCAACATTAAAGTTGAGACATTACTTATTTATTTTATTAAATTCCCAACAAAACAACCAAAATTAATATTAGTTTCATCTTCATATTATTTGAAAAGTGCTTTTTTTATCCTAATTAGCCCCTCTTCTAAAATAGCTCTCGGGCAAGCATAATTAATTCTAATAAATCCTTCTCCCTCAGAACCAAACATTGCTCCTCCGTCTAATACCACTTTTGCATCTTCGCTTATCTTTCTTTCTAGTTCTTTATAATCACTTTCAACCTCTCTGAAATCTAACCAAGCTAAATAAGTTCCCTCAGGTTTTGTATATCTAACATTTGGCATTTTTTCTTTAACAAAAACATCAATAAAATCTGCATTTCCATCTAAATATGTAAGCAACTGTTCAAGCCATTCTTCCCCTTCTTTTGAATATACTGAATGAACAGCATCTATTGCAAATATATTCGGTAATGGAGCCATCATAAATGATTTTATATATTGCTTTTCAATTTTATCTCTTATTTCTTTATTTGGAATGATAATATTAGAAATCTGTAACGCTGCCAGGTTAAAAGTCTTACTTGGTGCTGTACAAATAACAGATTTGTTTTCAAATTCTTTTCCCAACACTCCATAAGTAGTATGTTTATTACCTGATAATATTAGATCACTGTGAATTTCATCAGCTACCACTATTACATTATACTTATTACATATATCTCCTAGTTTTTTCAATTCTTCTTTTTCCCATACTCTACCTACTGGATTATGAGGGCTACATAAAATTATCAATTTACACTTTGGATCCCTTGCCTTCTCTTCTAAATCCTCGTAATCCATCACATATTTCCCTTCTTTACTAATAAGAGAATTGTTAACTACCACTCTATCATTATTCTCAATTGAACTTTTGAATGGATAGTATACAGGCTGTTGAATGATTACTTTATCTCCTGGATCTGTTAATGCTCTTATTATGAAATTTAGAGCAGGAACAATCCCTGGTGAATTAATAACCCATTCAGATTTAATTTCCCAATCATATCTTTTTTGATACCAATAATTCATAGCTGAATAATACTCATCAAGGGGCATACTGTATCCAAAAATACCATGTTCTGCTCTCTTTTTAATAGCATCTATTACTCCCTGAGGACATCTAAAGTCCATATCTGCAACCCACATAGGTAATAAATCTTCTCCTTTTACATCCATATGCTTTTCAATTAATTTCGGATCCCATTTTAAGGAATTTGTTCCTCTTCTATCTATTATCTCATCAAAATTATATTTCATTGTTAAAATTCACTCCCTTCTTTTTATCTATATTACAATTTATATATTTTAATATCCTAAATGCTCAATTCTTTCAAGGGCTTCTATTGCCTCCTGTGGCTCCATTCTCTTAGTATAATCAGTATTTACATAAGATAGAATTATATTTCCCTTAATATCAACTACATATGTCGCTGGGACAGGTAGTTCATAATTATCATTTCCTTGTGATTTCACTAAATCGATTCCTAAATTTTTATAAGCTTGTTGCAATTCATCTTCAACGAGATAACTTAAACCAAATTCATTTGCAACTTTATTCTCAATATCACTTAAAATTTGGTATTTTAAAGAGTATTTGTCTACCAAAGACAAAGAATTATCTGGTAACTCTGGGGAAATAGCTATAAATTCAGCACCTAAACCTTTTATTTCTGGAAGTCTTTCTTGGTAACTACCAAGTTCTAAATTGCAATACGGTCACCATCCACCGCGATAAAAACTTATGACTAATGGACCATTTTCCAATAAATCATATGAATCTATTTTTTCTCCAACAGCATTTTTAAGTATAAAGTGAGGTATTTGATCTCCTACTTTTAAAGCTTTTTTTTCTATTTCTTTTTCTGCAACTTTTTGTGCTTGTCTCTTTAGCAGTTCTATAATATCTTGCGGAGCTTTCTTAATAAAATCTTCATCTACTTTTTTTAAATCTAGTTTTAAATTCATATTTTAACCTCCATTTTCTATGTAATAGTTTTTATAATTTTATCACTCTTATTTCTTAATAATTTACATTACTTTTTTCGTGAATTGTGCAATACTTTTCTTAAAATAGATTATAAATGAATGTTCATTTATTGTCAATATCCATTTAAATATAATAGCTTCACTAATAGAATTAATTATTTCAGAATCTTCATTTACTGAATCAATTATTAAATTACTTTTTATATAAAGTAACTCCTTAAAAGATCACATTGGCTCTTAAGGAGTTTGTATTGATATTTTTTTAATTTTTAAGCTTTTAAACTAATCACTTCTGCTATTTTCTTACCCAACATAGTAGCTCTTTCTACTGCTTCTTTGTCTTTATCAAAAACATAGAAAACATCTTTAGTTATTTTAGCATCATCACCAAATTTTGCACGGAAAGCACTATTCCCACATGTTTCACCCTTACCACATTTATAACATGAAGCATTTCCACCTATTGATAACGCTCCAACTTCTTTCATTTTATATGCTTGAAAAACAGATGATAATTCTTCTTTTACTGTTTGTTGATCAAATAGGCCACCAGCTACTGATGCAACTAATTTTCCTTTTAATATATTGTTATGGAATAGTGGAAACATTCTTTCAATAAATACCTTAGTTAATCCATTTAGTTTACCAAATCTAGCTAATCCACCTATCAGTATACCATCTGCATCTTCAATTTTACCTAATAGCTCATTGATGTCATCTTTTAAAACACAACGATTAGTGTGTGCACATCCTACACAGCCAGTACAATATTTCATATTAAGATTGCTTAATATGATTAATTCCCATTCTTGTCCTGTAGACTTCAATATCTGTTCCATTGCCTTTTCAACAACACCTGATTTCACTGTACTTCCGCTAAAGCCAATAATTTTCGCCATTTTGTACTCCCCTAAACTTATTTATATTTTTTTCAACATATATATTAATTAATATTGTATTATTAACTAACTATCTTATAACAAAGATTAAATTCTGATTCTTTCGTCATGAATTCTGTCATTTTTGGAGCTATTCTTCCCAAATGTTCTGATTTCATATGATTATCAAAGTCTTCTTTAGTTTCCCATTGTTCAAGAACTATAAGAAGTGCTGGATTCTCTTCATCCTGATACATTTCATATTGTATGTAACCTTTTTCTTTTTTTGTTGGTTCAATCATTCCTTTGAATACTTCTACAAATTCATCTATTTGGTCTTCTTTAACATATATTTTTGATACTGTCTGCACCATTTTCTCTACACTCCTCTTATAAACAATTTATTAATATATTAGAAATTAGAGATATCTCACAGTTATTTCAAACCGAAACAACTGTGGTCCTATCTTAATTTTTATATTTCAAATCCTACTCTAAATCCTTCATCTATAGCTTCAAATCCTTTTCTAACCTTTACTGCATCTCCAATAGTTATAACTTTTTCAACTTTACCTTCTAGCTTTGCAGCTAATTCATTTACAGTTCTAGAACCAATTGCCATAACAACTGTATCTATATTTTCTAATTTAGACTGTTTTCCTTCTTTATCAGCAATTACAACTTCATTATTTAAAATTTCTTTTACTGAAGTATTAGTTAATATTTGTACTTTGTTTTTCTCTAAATCTTTAAATAAGAAATGATTTACTGCTGGTTCTCCACCTTTAGCTATTTCAGGCATCATTTCAACTATTGTAACCTTTTTGTTGTGATTAGCAAGATGAGCTGCTGTTTCTGCTCCAACTGCTCCACCACCTATTACAACTACATTTGCTCCAACATCTTTTAAACCGGCTAAAACATCATTAGCTATTACAACATTCTCTTGATCTTTTCCTGGTATATTAGGTACAAATGGTTTTGCTCCAGTAGCTACTATAACTGTATCTGGCTTCATATCTTCAACTATTTCCTCAGTTAGACCAGTGTTTAAATATACATTTACCCCTAATTTTTCTATTTGATTTTTTTGCCATACTGTAAATGTATTTAGTTCTTCTTTTGATGGTGGAACTGCTGCTAAAATCCATTGTCCGCCCAATTTATTATTTTTCTCATACAAATGAACTTCATGCCCACGTTTAGCAGCAACTATAGCAACTTCCATTCCCGCTATACCGCCTCCAGCGATAAGTACTTTCTTTTTATCTTCAGCTTCTTCAAACTTAAACTCACTTTCGTTACCTGTCATTGGATTTACAAGACATTGTACAGGTAATTGTAAAACATTTCTTCCAGCACATCCTTGTAAACATCCTATGCAACGAGTTATCTCATCAAGTCTGCCTTCTTTTGCTTTGTTTGGTAAATATGGATCTGCAAGAGATGCTCTTCCCATAGATACTAAATCCGCTTTTCCAGCAACAAGAATAGATTCAGCTATTAAAGGATCATTTACCCTTCCAACTGTAATTACAGGTATAGAAACCACTTTCTTTATCTCAGCTGAAATATCAGAACTCCAACCATGTTTTACTGCAGCTGGTGGTATGATGTATTGAGCACTTGCATAAACCCCATTTGTTGCATGGATTGCATGTACACCTGATTCTTCTAACATCATAGCAATAACTTTACTCTCTTCTGTTGTTAATCCACCTTCAACAAGTTCATTTACTGACATTCTATATATTAGTGGAAAATCTTCTCCAATTTTCTTTTTCATATTTTCAATTACTTCTAATGCAAATCTTGCTCTGTTTTGAATATTTCCTCCATATTCATCTGTTCTTTTATTAGAAAATGGTGACATAAACTGATTTATAAGATATCCATGAGAACCATGAACCTCTATACCATCAAACCCAGCCTTTTTACCTCTTAAAGCTGCATCTCCAAATTTTTCTACAATTTCATGTATTTCTTCAACAGATAATTCCTTAGGAGTTTCTCCTATAGTAGGGTCTGGTATAGGTGAAGGTGCTACTGGTTGTACACCAGTTATTGCACTAGCGGTTTGTCTTCCAGCATGATTAATTTGAACAACTATCTTTGCCCCATGTTTATGTGCTTTGTCTGTTAACTCTTTATGGCTTTCAATTTGATCATCATTCCATAGCCCTGGAAGTTTTAAAAATCCTTTAGCTTCTGGATCCATAGTATAGTTTTCTGGAATTATAAGTCCCCATCCACCTTTTGCCTTCTCTTCTATATAAGCAATAAATCTCTCATTAGCTGTACCATCTTCATTTGCAAAGTTAACTACCATTGGCGGTACAACCAATCTATTTTTTACTTCCATAGTTCCAATTTTTATTGGTTCAAATACTTTATTTAACATATAAAATTATCTCCTTCTTCATAATGTTTACTAAACACTCTGTACTAACACTCTTCAAAGTCCCAACTCCAAAGAGTCAGGACTTTGATTTTTAAAGAACTTCTAATACTTCTTCCGGTTCTAATCTTCTTGTATAATCAATATCTATATGAGCTAATATTACTGTTCCATCCCCATCAACTACATATGTTGCCGGTACTGGTAGTTCAAAATTTTCATTACCTTGTGTTTTAGGTAAATCTACTCCAAATTTTTCATAAAGAGGTTTTAATTCATCTGTAAGTTCAAATACAATACCAAATTTTCTTGCTATATCATTATTAAGGTCACTTAATATTTCAAAATCTAATTCAAGTTTTTCAGAAAGACTCAAAGAGTTATCTGGCAATTCTGGTGAGATTGCTACAAGTTGTGCTCCTTTTGAGTGGATTTCAGGAAGTATCTCTTGGTACCCGCCAAGTTCTATATTACAGTATGGTCACCAAGCTCCTCTATAAAAGTTCATAACTAAAGGTCCTTTAGCTAATAACTCACTAGATTTTATTACTTTTCCTAAAGCATTTTTTAGTTCAAAGGAAGGCATCTTATCCCCCACCTTTAATGCTTTTTCTTCAACTTTTTCTTCTGCAAGCTGTTGAGATGCTCTTTCAAAAGTATCCAGTACTTCTTGTGGTGCACTTTTAGCAAACTCTTCATATATTTTTTTAAGCTGCTCACTTAAATTCATAATATTACCTCCATTTAAATATTGATTATTTATTATTAAAAATTAAACTCCAATAACTTCTTTAACTTCTGGTATTTCTTCTTTTAATACTCTTTCAATTCCAGCTTTCAATGTCATTTGCGCTCCTGGACATCCTGCACATGCTCCTTGAAGCTCAACTTTAACAACTCCATCTTCGCTAACACTTACAAACTTCACATCTCCACCATCTCTTTGGAGCATTGGACGTACTTTTTCTAAAACTTCAATTACTCTTTTTTCCATAGTTATCTCTCCTTTTAATCAATTTATAATATATATTTCATTTATTTATCATAGATTATTTTCTTTTTATTAACGAACGTTCATTCATTAATAGAATTATAAGTGAATGTTCATTCATTGTCAATGGGTTTTATATATATATTTATTTAATAATTCTGCTTACCTATTTATTGAATATACATGACGCTCCTTCTGGATTGAAACATCTATTACAAGATATACATTTTGCTTTTTCTGTATTTCCTTCTACCCATCTTTTTATAAGTTTAGGTTCTCTTATAAGCGGTCTTGATAAAGAAATGGCTTCAATATTTGTTTCTTCTAGTATATCTTCTGCAACCTCTATGCTTCTTATACCACCTACTAAAATTACTGGAATAGAAACTTCTTGTGCTATTTCTGCTGCATAATCCTTATGATATGCTTCTTGTTCTTTTAAATGAATTTTAGATCTTGCTGGACCATATTCTCCACCAGCTGCTCCTCCACTTATTTCAATAGCATCAAATCCTGCATCTGCAAAAATTTTAGCAGCTTCCTTACATTCTTCAAAAGTAAAACCATTACCATTCTCAAAGAAGTCAGAAGAATTTATTTTAATAAATACTGGAAAATCTGTTCCGCATTTTGTTTTTATACTATCCAATACCTCAAGCATAATTCTTGTTCTATTTTCTAAACTTCCTCCATACTCATCAGTTCTTCTGTTGTGATAAGGACTTAAAAATTTACTGAATAAAAATCCATGAGCAGCATGTACTTGTACTCCATCAAATCCTGCTTTCTTACTTCTTAATGCTGCTTCTCCAAATTGTTCAACAAAACTTTGAATCTCAGCTTTTGTCATTTGAAGGGTTCCCCCATGTCCTAATTGCGGAATAATTTTACTGTGATTTTTGTGTGCTACATCCACTAGCTTTTTTAAACCTTCTAAGTATGAATCATCATGTATTCTTAACAGCTTGGAATTATCAGCACCTTCAATTATTCCCATAGTTCCTGTAATAATTAATCCTACTTGACCTTCTGATAACTCTCTATACATATCTAAAAGATCTTCAGTCACATATCCATCTATAGTAGCTTTTTGTACTACAGTTGCAGACCTTATAAATCGATTATTTACTTCAATTCCACCAAGATTGATTTTTTCAAAAACTTTTTTATTCATTCACATCCAACCTACCTTATAGTATTGATATTTTAGTTACCATTCCTAAATCTTATTGTACCTTTAATGAATATTCATTCATTAATAAATTATAAGTGAATGTTCATTCATTGTCAATACATGTTTTAATATTCAATAGTATTCCAAACCACTTCAAACATTTAATCAATTTGATCTTCTGAAAAACTACCTTCACACCCTAATGAATTTTCTACAATTTGTTGTATGTGATCTAATAACAATTAAACAAAATACTGAAAATTAAAAGGAAAGCCAAGCTTATTTAAAAAGCCTGGCTTTTACATACCATAAATATCTTTACTTATGCCATTCTTTAACTGGTTCTAGAACAGTGATTATTCTATCACTTTCAAGCATCTCAGGAATATTTTCTTCATATTCTTTTCTGTATTCCTTTACCTTTAACTGGTTCTCGAAAAATGCATCCATACTTGGTTCATTCCAAATTTCATATACAGTAAATTTTGTTGAATCATCAGGATGTGTATGGAAGTAACATGATACAAATGTATCTTCAACTGCCATACTATCGAGAACATATAAAAGAGATTCTTTAAACTTCTCAACATAATCAGGTTTTACTGTGAATTGTACTGTGAAAGCTATACTTTTAGACATTATTAGTCCTCCCTAAGTTTTTTCTTTTGATATTTTAAATATATTTAATATATTTATTATCTTTAGTTTTTCAATTATATATTTTTTTATCACATATAGAATTAATTATAAACAGTTATTACTTGTAAATTCATCTTTCTTATAGTACTGTTTATTATTTTACATTTAAAGCTTCTTTTATTGCCCTAAAATAATTACCTGACATCTTTTGGCTAATATCAGCAGTTGGTACAAATACTTCTCCACTATGATACATTCCAGGATACACTGCTAATTCAGTTGGTACACCAACCGCCATTAAACGTTGTGCATAATCAATTACTTCGTCTCTAAAAAGATCAACTGCACCTACTGTAATAAAAGTCTTTGGTAATCCAGTAAGATCTTTTGCTCTCGCTGGTGATGCATAAGGCGATGCCTCAAGTCCAGGTGTTCCATTAAGATACATTTCCCAAGCATTAAAAGATGTTTTTCTACTCCAAACCGGATAATCTTCAACAGAACCTGATGGAGTATCGTGTAAGTTATCCAACATAGGATAAAGTAATAATTCTAAAGCTATTTCAGGTCCATTTTTATCACGATTATGAATAGCAATACCTGCTGCCATTCCTGCTCCAGCACTATCTCCACCTATTGCGATACGACTTGAATCTACACCTAATTCTTTAGCATTTTCTACCATCCATAAAAATGCATTGTAGCTGTCATTATGTCCAGCTGGGAAAGGATGCTCTGGAGCTAACCTATAGTCTACAGATACTACTACTGCATCTAACTCCTTAGCAAGCATACCTGCAAAATCTGTTTCTCCACTTCCTAAAATATAGCCACCACCATGAGTCCAAAGTACTCCAGGTTTATCTGTACTTGCACTATCTTCTTTTTCGTAAATATAAACTGTTACTTTTCCATCTTTTGTATCTATTTCTTTTTTATCTACTTTAACACCTTCTACACCCTTTGCCTTAAGCATTGGCTCCATCATTGCTCTTATATCATTTAAAGATTCTCTAGTAATTTCCGCTAATTCAGGCGGAAGCATATCTAATGGAGCTGTTATTTCAGGATCAATAAAATCTCTAACATTCTTAGCTATTTTAACTCCATTATTATCTTTTTTAGTAGAATCTTTTTCTTTTTGAGTCGAATTCATTTCTTTCTTAGTAGAATTTACTTCTTTTGAAGAACATCCAAAAGTGAAAGTTGTTACAAATAATACTAATAATACACCTAACACTGCTTTTCTTTTAAGTTTATACATATTGATTTCTCCTTTAATATTATTACTTACGAATACAATTCTTTATTTAATATATAATTTTAATTCATTCGGAAATTTTTATTATTTCTTTTTATGCTTTTCAATGTAATCATAACTAGCTTCAGTATAATCCCTCTTTCCTATATATTTATCTGAAACTTTATCACTCCAAATTGCAGTAGCATCTTGATTTTGATTCCAATCGAAAATAGTCAATCTGTAGTTCATTCTCCATTCATCATTTCTCTTCTCTAACTCGAAGTAGTGTCTTCCTCCAAGGATTCCTTCTTTTTCAACACCATTCTCTTCTCCAACATGGTATGCCCATACATAAGTTTCAGCAGTAGCTTTGTCTCCATCTAATTCAATTAAAATATTGCTAATACGATGTTGTGTAGCCTTTAATGCTGTAAACCCTTTCATGGCTTCCGGTACAAATTCCCACGCATTATCTTTCCAAGAAAATAATTCTGGATAAATAGGATCTTGATGTTCTTCTATTGCATCTTCCCAATAGCATGATTTCATCAAATCTCCGTCCATTCTGTCCAATGAACGAGCATGTTTGTACATCAATTGCTCAATCTCTTGTCTGTCCCACACTTCTTGTATCTTCTGTTCCATAGTTTTTTTACTCATTATAATCTCTCCTTTTATTTCTTAAATATTTTATATAAAACATTCATTAATGAATGTTCATTTACTATATTTTAAAAAAATATCTGAATTTTATTATTCTTATCATATAGCCTTTTCTAAAATGAATATTCATTTACCTAATCTCCTTAAAAAATTGTCTTATTAAAAAGACAATTTTTTAATATTCAATGGAATTCCAAACCAATTCAAACATTTTATCAATTTCTTCTTCGGAAAAATTAACTCCCCCAACAAAGAAATCTTCTGCAATACTTTCTATTGGTGAAAATAATATTGAATCAATTATTTTATTACTTAAGTCCTTTATCTCCTTGTTTTCTTTAAACTTATTTAACAAGCCATCTAACTTTACGCTATATTGCTGTGCTTGAATCTCATCATACAAACAAGGGCAACTAGAAAATTGTTTTATAAAATAAAATTCATCTTCGTGGTTGATAATATAGTTGTAATAAGATTTATATATAGTTCTCAAAGATTCTTTAGCGTTCATCTCAGAGTTTATATTTAAGTGTATAAAATTATGTCTTTCCATTCTTAATTCATGATAAATCTCATGTATCATAATACTTTTATTTTCATAATAAATATAAATAGTAGCTGGCGAAACCCCTGCTTCTTTAGCAATCTTTGCCATAGATATACCATGAAATCCATAATCACGAATTAATTTAATAACGGTCTTCTTTATAGCTTCAATTTTTTTATCATCTTTTTTTCTCAACGTTATGACTTCCTTTCTAAACTTATTATAAATGAACGTTCATTCAGTGTCAATATATTTTAAAATATTTTTTGTTTTTTAATACTACTCCTTTATTTTAACTTATTTTTTCAAGTTTTGCTAAAACAATATTAACCACACTCTCATTAAATATATCATAATCAACAATAATATCAATAAATAGAAGCTTTACTTTAATAAAACATCTACCAATACTTCGTAAAAATGATAGTAATCCTTTCTCCTTGTTTAAAACTATGTTTTAAAATATTATTTTTTCCTTGCAATTAAGTATAATGTCTTTATCGCTTAGATAACGTAGAAACTTTTTAAAGCAATCGGAAATAGCTTTCTTCATTTCTTCAGTAACAACAATATCAGGCTCCCACCACCAATTAATAATTTCAAGAATACCAGTTTTTTTGTTATATTTTGGTTCAAATCGTGCTATGAATTTATCACCATATAAAACAGGTAATACATAGTAACCATGTTTTCGTTGTGAAGCAGGTGTGTACACTTCCCATTTATATTCAAATCCAAATAACTCTTTAATTAATTTTCGATCCCATATTAAATTATCCAAAGCTGCAATAAATGATGCCTGTGGTACATATTTAACACCCTTTATTATCTTATTTAATAAAGTCTCTTCCTCTTTACGAATATAAAATGAATATTTTATATCTTCTACTTCAAGCGGTATTAGTTCCCCTTTTTCAACAAGCCTAGATATAGCTTCATTTCTATCTTTACTTTTCATCCAGTGTATTCCAAGCCATGCATCACCTGAACGATTCCATAAAAGCCCAATAGCGCCTATTCTTCTTTTTACATACCACTCAAAATACTGCTCTATGGTAGTATTAGGGTCTGGCGTAGACAATAATTCAGATGGTAGTTGTTTTTCTGAAAAATCATAAACCTTTCTTGTACCAACCTTATGATGAATAATCAATTCACCCCAAAAATACATGCTTTCAAGAGCTGCACGTGCTACTCTTGTTGATGACCATCCCCATTTAACTTTGGCATCAATTTTTATGTCAATAGATGATAGAGGTCCTTCTTCTATTAGAGCTTCTCTTACCTTCGGTAACACCTTATCAATTGAAGCTTTTTCTTTTTCATATTGATGATATTGATCTGCTCTATATCTAGCAAAGTATGGCCAATCCTCCACTGGATAAATAGACATACATTTATCCCAACCATCTAATAATTTTCTGTCAGTATATAAAAGTTCTCGAAGATTTTCTGCTTTAAATTCTTCGACTCGAGACTGCAGAACAAGGTATGGATTGTATCCAACCATATCAAGGGGATCATACTGTATACATCCAACCTTCCTTATATATTCATATATACCTTCCTTACCGCAAATCTTTCTTGGTTCTAAAAGGCTTTGATATGCAAGTAAAAATTCACGTGCTTGTTTTTTAGTTAATCGCATTCATTATTTCTCCTTATATAATCAGTATTACCTAAAAAAGCAGCTAATAGGCTGCTTTTGGGGAGTTGATGAATAATATTAGATTCTATTATTTATTATACCAAGGGCACTTTCTGCCATCTATATGATACTTACATCCTGTTCTGCAATGATAACATTTATTAATATCTTCACCTTTAATAGCTTTGTTTGTCCAATCAGGGTCAGCAAGCAATCCTCTACCAACAGCAACCATATCTATCAAGTTATTTTCTAGTAAATATTCAGCTTCTTTTGCTTCTCTAATACCAAATACACAAGCTACAGGAATATTAACTTCTTGATGTATAACTGTACCCATGTATGTTATTGCTGATAACTTAAATTCTTCAGGTACAACGATACTATCTGCACCAATACCAACTGATACATTTAAAATATCTACTCCTGCTTCTTCAAGTTTCTTTGCAAAGTATTTATCTTCTTCCATAGTTGGATCATTAGCTCCAAGTCTATAGCATATTATAAAGTCCTCTCCAACTGCTTGCCTAATCTCATGCACTATTTCCAAAGATAATCTAAGTCTATTATCTAATGATCCTCCATAACTGTCAGTTCTTTTATTAACCTCTTTTGATGTCAATTGGCTTAAAAGATAACCGTGAGCACCGTGGATTTCAATCCCATCTAAGCCCGCTTTTTTAGCTCTTAAAGCAGCCGCAACATGGTCTTTTTTAACTTTTTCTATCATTTGAATGGGCATTTCTAAACATTCTTTATTTTCAATTTCAACTGGAGAAGAAGAGTATACAGTTTTTCCTAAGGCTTTCTTACCAGCATTCATTAATTGAACAATTACTACTGCTCCTTCATCATGACAACTCTTTGCTATTCTTTCAAACTGAGGAATATGCTCATCCTTCCATATCCCAAGCTCTGTATCACATATACGAACATCTTTTGATATAGAAGATGATTCAATTATGATCATTCCAGTTCCACCCTTTGCTCTTTTCCCATAATGGTCTGCACGATCAATAATTTCAAATCCATCATTATCTGTCCAGTTAAAACATACTACAGGAGGCATAATTATTCTGTTTTTAACTTTATGTTTATTTACTTTAATAGACCTATTTATTGTATTACTCATGTGATTACTCCCTTTTATTTGAATTTTCCTATCTATATAGTACATTTAATACACTACAAATAGTTTTCTTATTTAAACTCCATATATCTCACTTTTTTATTTATCCTTAATTCAAAATAACATTATATTTTTTCATCTTCAATGTATTAGCAGTCTTATCCTTTATAAAAATACATTCAACTTTTACCTTAGTATGGACCCTTTTGCTTTTAGCCTGACCTTTTTCCCATGTTTTAGCTCTATGGTAAACATCCATTCTAGCTATAAATTCTTTTTCGTTCAATTTATCCACTTCAAATTTTTCAATAATATGTTTGCCATCAAAACAAGTATTGTTATTATCTTTATACCAGTCGCTGTATTTTTCAAAACTATCGATTAAAATCGGTCCAAGAATAATGTCAACATCATTCCAATAAAAAAACTCTTTCAATTCTTCAATTGGTTCATGATTATCGATTTTATTATAATAATCCAATATTAATTCTAAAATTTCTTTTTCATAATCAGACATAGTATTATCATTTAATAATGACGTTTGCCACATACGATTAGCTCTACCTAAATACTCACCAGTTCCAAAGTATTCTCGATCACCATGCATATATGAAATAGGATCTATCTTTAATATATCTGGCATTCCATTTTCTTTTAAACAATCTTTATCAATTTTAACATCTATAACCTCACCTATGAACATAGTATGCAGTCCCAGATCATCATATTTAACCAATTTACATTCCAAAACTACTGGGAATTCTGATACATATGGTGCATCTACAACCTCACTTTTCACTGAAGTTAAGCCTGTTTTCTCAAATTTATTTTCTATTCTTCCTGAAACTGTACCTACATAGTCCATCTCTAATACATGTTTTTTAGATGGAATGCAAATTGTAAATGCTTGTTTGTCAATAATATTGCTGTAACTATAGGTTGCTTTTCTTAATGATACTGATATCATAGTTGGACTAGAGTTTACAATACCAGTCCATGCTGCTGTCATCATATTTGCATTATTATCATTGTCATAAGTTCCAACAACAACAGATGGTAATGGTAAAATCATTGTGTTTGCTCCTACTGATTTTTTCATTTAAATCATTCCCTTCCTATATGAATAATTTCACTCTTTATAATAAACCTTTGTTTTTTAATCTAGAATCAAATAAGTTTCTAAATGTTTCAATAGATTGGGCCCCTACAACTTTATACTCATCATTGATAATAAATGTTGGGGTGCTATTAATACCCATGTTTTTAGCATGTTGTGCATCTTCTTTTATTTTTTCTGCAAATCTTCTTTCTTTCACAGATCTAGCTAGTTCTTCTCCATTTATACCTACTTTCATACCTACTTCACTTAGAACTTCAATATTCCCAATATCTTTTACTGAAGTAAAAGATGCATACATTAATGCATCATGATATTCTTTATATTTACCAATAGATTTTGCATATTCAGCTGCTTCTAAAGAATTATATGAGTTATACATGATCTTTAAATCACCAAACTTTAATCCAAAAGGTTCTGCCATATTATTAAAATTATCAATCATCATATTAAGTCTATTTTCACCCATCATTTCAATAAAACTAACTCCCTCACTTGGAGTCTCAGGATGGATTTCGTACCCTATCCATTCTTCTTCAATATCATATTCCTTTTTTAACTGGTCGACAACGCCCTTGCCAACATAACAGAATCCTCATATATAGTCAGAAAAAATTTTAATATTAATAGTCATGTAACTCATCTCCTATTTTTTTAATTCATACTTGACTTTATATCTAAGTGAATATTCATTTAACTTATTCCTAAAAAAAATTATTCAATAAATAATTTTTTAATTCTAAATAAAATTTTCACCATTCAAACCTATTTTAAATGAATGTTCATTCACTGTCAATATTCTTTTTGAAGTTAATCAATTTTATTATGCGCTCTTATAACATTTTCTATTAGTGCTTATAAAACAACATTCACTATATCTCCACTACAGTTATATAGTTATTAATAAAATTATGAAATTATTTTACGTTAATTTGGGAAAAATACTTAAGATTATTATTAAATTCAAAAGGAGAGAATTAAATGAATATATATATAATAATTGCTTTTAGAGTGACTACTATTATGCTTGTTTTATTATTATCAACATTACTTATTTCAGGCAAACGCCCTATTGGAGAGCTTCCAGTGTTTGATTTTCTAACTATTATTGTTATTGGTGCTGTTACTGGTGCCGATATTGCAGAACCTAAGGTTCCTCATCTTCATATAATTTTTGCCATTATAGTAATGTGTTTATTCCAAAAAATAATTAATTCAATCTACTTAAAATCAAATTTTTTCAGAAAGCTAATAACCTTTCCCCCTACAATAATAGTTCAGGATGGAAAAATGATATATAAGAATATAAAAAAAGTAAAGTATTCTGCAGATGAAATATTAATGCTCTTACGAGAGAACGACATCTTTGATATAAGTGAAGTTAAATATGGAATATTAGAAGCAAGTGGAGATGTTTCTATTTTACGAAAAAGCTATGCAGAAGCTATAACTAAAAAAGATTTAAACATCAAATCAATGGATACTGAACTTAAACATACAATAATTTTTGATGGAAAGTTTCAAAACGAAAATTTAAATCTACTTAATTTCTCTAAAGAAGAAATAATAGAAATTATTAGAGAACATGGTTACAATGACATCTCTCAGATTTTCTTTGCTTCTATGGATAAAAGTAAAAATATATGTATATCTGACTATGATGTTAAGTGTGATGATATTTAATATAAATTTTTTATATCATAAATATTTTCTTTATTATTGGTTAAAATATTATTGAGTAAGTAATAGTCTAGTTAAGATTTACATTATATCTTTAAGATTATGTAAATTGATCTAAGATATTATATAGGTGGCGACACTTATATAATGTTTATGATATGATTTTTTATGATACATAATCATATCATAAACAATTGAACTACCACTAAGTAATATACTTCTTGTATATTACTTAGTGAAACGAATCGTTATTATAGGTAACATAAGCTTTGTATAATAGCGTTAGTAAGATTATTACTTGCTCCATAAACCCCTATATTAGTTTTCTAATATAGGGGTTTAGTTTGTTAACAAAGTTTCAATATATTGTTTTCTGTTTTTAAGATTTTATATACAAGTAGACCCATAAGATAACGCAGTAGCACTATGTTATTTCCAAAATTCAGTAAAATCAATCTTTTTATAAATGAGATTGAAAGTTATGATATTGTGACATAATAATATATATCAATGTTGAGAGGAGTCATATAATGTATATTAACTGGTTAGAATGGTTAGGTTATTTAGCTTCACTTATTGTTCTAATATCACTATTAATGAGTTCTATACTAAAACTGAGATGGATCAATTTGGCAGGTTCTTGTATGTTTTCTCTTTATGGATTCTTAATAGGTGCACTACCTGTAGGATTTATGAATCTCGGTATTGCCGCAATAAACATATATTATCTTATAAAAATATATGGCACTAAGGAGTTTTTTAAGATTCTTCCTACTGAAGGTAACTCTCAGTATTTTAATTACTTTTTAGACTTTTACAAAACTGAGATTGAGAAATACTCTGATAAATATCAGATTAACATTAGCACTTCTGATGTAGGTTTTTATATTTTAAGAAATATGATACCAGCAGGACTATTTATAGGTTCACGTTATAATGAAGATACTCTTAATGTAGAGCTTGATTTTGTTATACCAGAATATAGAGATTTTAAAATTGGAACATATGTATTTGAACATAATAAACAATATTTCATTGATAAAGGTTATTCTAAATTTATAAGTTTTTCATCAAAAGATGAGCATATAAACTACTTAAAGAAAATGGGCTTTAAAGAAAGTGTACAAAATAATCGTAAATGTTTTATAAAGTCAATAAATGTATAATTTTATTCAAACAACAATATTAAGTTTTAGGTTCTTGTCTTACAATTCATTAAACACATTCTTTATAAAGGTTATAACTAATTTCATCCTTAACAATACAATTAGTTATAACCTTATTTTTTGTATGTCTCCATGCAATACTTATTCCAATTATACACACGTAGAACCACAAGATAATGCAGCAGTACTATCCGATTGATCATTTATCAAAGAAAAAATAGAACTTTCCATATCCTCAAATAATTTATCTGCCATCCCATAATTAAATCCAACCTTTAAAACCATTCTTAAAATAATTTTATTTTCAAATGGTGTTGGGAGTGGATATGCGGGTATACTCCAACCATATTCTTTTATTTTCTGTGCTAATTTCCCCGGCTCAATACCCATTTCTTCTGCTTCTTTTGTAAGACTCAATATAACAACAGGTATACCTGGAAATTTATTTTCTATTTTAAATATCTTAGTACCAAAAATTTTAAGACTATTAAACTTTTTAGTTAGACGATGTTGAATATCATACATATAGTTTATTATTTCTTCGTACCCTTCCTGTCCTTGTCTAGTTAAATTATAGTACTGAGCTATTACATTGTTGGCATTCTTAGTGAAATTTAATGAAAAATCATCCTGAACACCACCTAAATAGTCAATTTGAAAAATCAACTCATCATCTATTTCGTGTCTATTTCGCCAAATAGCCCATCCAATTCCAGCATATACAAGCCCATATTTATGACCTGAAATATTTATAGATTTCACCCATTTCAGTCTAAAATCCCAAGATATATCCTTATACATATTATAAAATGGTGCTATAAATCCACCGCATGCTGCATCAACATGGATAGAAATCTTCCATTGATGATTTTTATTATATTTATCAATAACTTTATTTAGGGCTTTAATATCATCAAATTCCCCACTAAAAGTATTCCCTAAAATCCCAACAACACATATTGTTTTATCACTAAGTTTTTTAGCTACCTCATTAACATCAATTTTATTATCAGATCCTATAGGAATTATAATAGGTTTTACTTCAAAATATTTTGCAAACTTCTTCCAGCATACTTGAACATTTGAACCAAATATTATTTCAGGTTTTACTGTGTCACTCTCTTTACCATACTTTTCTCTATGTTTTTTCCAAAGAAACTTATAGTTCATTCCAGCTAACAATGACGCTTCTGTTGAACCTACTGTACTAGTTCCTGTGGGGTTATCTTCTTCTGAAGCATTATATAAGTTTGCTAATATTGAAACACACCGTTTTTCAAGTTCAATTGTTTGGGGATATATTAGCTTATCAATATAATTTATATCAAGAGATTCCTTCATAAGTCTTATTGCTGTTGGTTCCATCCACGTGGTAACAAAGGTTGCCATATTTAATTGAGGGTTAGAATCAAAATTACTTTCAGAGTTCACTATTTCATATGCTTCTGATGCATTTATTCTTCTATCATTTATAGTATCTAATGGTGGCGCAGAAGGTGTGAATATATTCCCATTACATGATGTAGAATTTTGAGAATGGGAACTCTTTTCTGAGCGTTTCTTGTATATTGATTTTACTAGCATCACAAACTCCTTAAATTTAATATCTTTAATATTAATTTATGACGCAATGAGTTTAAAAATTACTATATGAATTATTCAGTAAAAAAGCAGCCTTAGAAGGCTGCATATCATATAAAACTAACAACAACACTTAATTACATTAATCGCACAAGTGGATATAGCTATATCATCATTTAATATCAGCACTCCAACCTGTATACATGTAATTTCACCACAAATAACAGTTCCGCAACATAACTCAACTTCCACGCAATTTCCTATACCTATATGAGCAAGTTTATACCTTATTGATGCTTCACAAATAACTTCACAAGTTACCAGTGGTGGTTCTGGTAAACATAGTGGCTTTACAGGTGGTTTAAATCTACTAAATTTATCTCCACAACACATAAGTTCTACAGATATTATTTTACATATACTTATACATTCATATTTTGAACACTCTTCAATAGTTACTAATCCACCTAAGCAATCTACTGAGACTACTGTTCCTTTTTTTACACAACAATCACACAATCTTAATCTTACACAAACATCACCAATTATAGCTAATTGTTGTAAAATATTTCGTATCTGTTCTATACACTTGCATTTAATCATGAAACACTTTCCAGGTGGTCCTTGTGGACCTCTATCCCCTTGTGCTCCTTGTACTCCTTGCACACCTTGTACGCCTTGATCTCCTGTTGGTCCTTGAATTCCTTGTGGACCTCTTGCCCCTTGCACACCTTGCTTTCCTGGTCGGCCTTTTGGTCCTTCTATTCCTTGTACTCCTCTTTCTCCTTTATCTCCTTTTGGTCCTCTACACCCTCTTGGTCCTCGTTCCCCTGGGCAACCTTTTGGTCCTCTTGGTCCCGGAGGTCCAGGTGGTCCTGGACAACAGCAATCACAATCACAATTACAATTACAATTACAATCGCAATCGCAATCGCAATCGCAATCGTATTCATCATAACATCTTTTGTTCATTAGATAATCATTATCTTTCATCAATTTCCATCTCCAGAATTGTTATATTATGGACATAGCGTCCTTGTTATATAATATGTATGGAAATATTAAAAGGTGTGTATTTGTCTAATCGAATCAAATTCCACACCTATTTACTCAGCATTTTATGTTATATTATTCCATTATATTTTTAAAATAACTAATTAAGCTTCAGCCATCTCACTTGCAGATGAATAGACCTTCTTTAGAGTTTCTTTACTAATCATCTTTTCTATTATGAAAGACCCAACTAAGAAAATAGTTAAGTTTGAAATAACATGAATAGTAGTAAATCCTCCCCCAAATGAAGTATATTCGTACATTAACAATGGCAATTTAGAACTTGACCAAACCCCTAAAAAGAACAAAACATATGCAAATCTAGCCTGTTTTTTTATTAAAATCGCGGCAATAGGAAATGCCACATACAGAGGTCCTGCTGCTAAAGACCCTAATACTAATGCAATTAGTATTCCTTTTAAACCTGAATCTGGTCCCATATACTTTATCATAGTCTCCTTTGGTATCCAAATATCCAATAAACCAATTAATACCAATATTGGAGGCAACACACCAAGCATTGATTTAAAATTAGATAGTGTTTTATTTGAGGCATTTACTCCTACTTCATTATTTATGAAATAAAGTATAGTTATTAACGCTATCATAATAATTGTCCATTTATATCTGTGTATAATTGACTTTTTATTTTTATTACTCATTTACATCACGCTCCATATAATTAATGCGAAAACTACAGAAGCTATCAATCCCAAAATATTTCTTAATATTGCAGATTTTTTACCAAAATATTTTATTTCTAGCCCTATAGTAGTAAAACCAACAGCCATTAAACTTGAAATAAATGCTGCTATTTGCGGATACCCTGCTCCATGCTCCAATAGATTAGCCCCCAAAGGAAATGCAACAAAACCAGGCATAAAAGTTATGGATCCAACAAATAAACCTAGTAGTACTCCTAAGACACCAGATTGATCACCTAATATGGTGCTTATTGTGCTTGGACTTAAAACTGATAGAATGATTCCAATAAAAATCAACATAGGTACAATTGATGGCACAAGCTTTTTAAAAGAATTATATCCTATCTTTAATGCCTTCTTAGTTTTACCAATATCAAAGATAGCAGAAATCATCAAAAGTACTGTAACTCCCCCATACAATATATAACTTGTCATCTCTATTCTCCTTTACCTATTACTTCATATTTATCAAGAAAAAATCCTAAATTCTTATATCTTAACTCAATATCTTCTTTGAATTCATCTAGCTCTTTATAGCCATTATCTGTTATAGCATAATATTTTTTAGCTGCCCCTGATTGAGATGTGTCCCATTTTGATTCAACAGATCCATTCTCCTCTAATTTTTTTAATGCTCTATAAATTGCTGCGCTATCAATTATATTAATAGGTAAATTTGTTTCAAAATCCTTCAATAATTCAAATCCATAAGATGGCTTTTCAGCTAAAAACAATAGTATAAATGCTGCAACATGTCTACCTGGTTTACATTTCATTTCATCACTCTCCCTAAACATATATATGTTAATAACATATTACTGTATATAACATTGTATGTCAATAGAGGCAAATTAACTTATATTCCTTAAACGAAATAAGCTAATCTGCCTCTTCTTTTTATTATAAACATTAAATTTAAATTTTAAACTTTAAACTTGTATACTCCATCCTTTAATTTTTCTGACATATCTTTTATACTTTGTGAAAGTTCAATAAAATGATGTATACTTTCTTTTTGTTCCTCAACAGAAGCTGAAATTTCACGTTCCGATTCTGTAATTTCATTAGAAACACTTGCAACAGAATTAATATCACTCATAATTGAATCTTTATTTCTTGATATCTCATTTAGAGAATTAGAAAGCAAATCAATTTCATTGATTGTTTTATCTACTTCTACTCGAATATTATTAAATGAATTCACAGTCTCTTGAATATTTGATTTCTGAAAAGCTACCTTACTAGATATTTGATAACTATCTTTTGTTACTGTATAAACATTCTTCTTTACTGCTTCGATTAATCCATTAATACTTTTAGAGGATTCAATAACCTGCTCTGCAAGTTTTTTTATTTCCTCTGCAACTACAGAAAAACCTCTTCCTGCTTCCCCCGCTCTTGAAGCTTCTATAGCAGCATTTAGTGCCAATAAATTAGTTTGCTGAGCAACCCCGTTTATCACTTCTGTAACTTCATTAATTTTACCAACATTTTCATTTAATGATGAAATCTCATTTGTAGCTGTTTCAAAAGATTCAGTTACATCATTAATTGATTCTATCAGCTCTTCTAATTTATTATTTCCTAGATCTGAGGTTTTCTTAATTTCATAGTTACTATTAGATACATCCTTTGCTTTAACTAACATTCCATCTAAGGTAATAGTAAATTCATCAAAAGTATCAATCATATTAGATGTGATTTTATTCTGGTCAAATATCACTTCTGAAATATTATTTATCTTATCTGCAGCATTTTCTGTGGAAGCTGAAACCTCTTCACTGTATGATGATACCGTTGAAGAAATCTCATCCAGTTCAATAACCACACTTTTTGTATTTCCAATAGTATTTCTTAATGTACCAATACAAAGATTAAATTTATCTATCAGTTTTCCAAATTGGTCATTCCTCTTACTCTTAAATTGTACTGTGAAATCTCCTTCAGATAATAAATCAATATTTTCCATAATACTATTTAAAGATTTTGTTAATGATTTTGATATAAAATATCCTATTAAACTAGCTGCACAAACAATAAAAAATCCCATTGCCAAAATATATAATAATGCTGTTGTTATTTGATTATACATAGCCTTTAATGATAAACCTATATTTAATGTTCCAATTACTTCAGATTCATATGTCAATGATGTGGATATGTTATATACCTTCTCGCCTGTTGAAGTCTGTAACATCTGACCCGATGTTTTCTCTTCATTAATAATCTTAGAAACATCTTCGCTTTTCTGTGTTGCTGAAGATATCTCATCTACATCCTCTGAATTTTCTTTACTTTTCTTTTCAACCCCTTTATCTGATACTAATATTTGCGAGTTATTATCAGATAATGATATATATGAAATATTACCTTCACTCTGCTCTTTGGTTTTATTAAAAATTATTTGTAACTCATTTAAATCATCAATATTATACCTTGAAATTTCTCGTTTTAATGTATTAATGAGGGTTGTCCCATCATTTTTCATTTGATTAGTAACAGTTTTTCTAATGACAAAATATGAAAAGGCCATAAAAAACATCATACAAACTGTGGTTAACAGTATAATTATTCTCAGGACTTTTGATGTGAATGATTTAGTCTTATGCATAGTTACTTCCCCCTCGCATCCTTTTTAAATCCAAGCATTTTGACTAAATTATATCATTACATCAAAAAAAATACAATTTTTGTACATTTAGTTCACAAAGATATATTTCTTAATATTCCTCTTTTTTCTCCAATATTATTAACTTCTGGTGTTAATTCTTACCCCTATTATTCTGATTTTCTTGCGATTTTTAATAATTCAACTTGTTTATATAGGATGCTTCTATATTACACATTGAATTTCAAGTAGAAAAATGGTATGTTTTATATATATTTACATTAAAATGAATTCAAGGGGGATTGATTATGCAATTTGAAATCAATAAATCATATCATGGTTTTAAGCTTATTGATGAATATCCAATCAATGAGATTAACTCTATGGCGAAAGTATTTGAACATGAAAAAAGTGGTGCTAGATTACTTCATTTAGGTAATGATGATGATAATAAAGTGTTCTCAGTATCTTTCAGAACACCACCATCTGATAGCACAGGGGTACCTCACATCATTGAGCACTGTGTTCTATCTGGATCTAGAAAATACTTAACAAAAGAACCATTTATGGATATGGTTAAAGGTTCACTTAATACTTTTATCAATGCAATGACATTCGATGATAAAACAATGTATCCAATTGCCAGCCGTAACGAAAAAGATTTTTATAACTTAATGGATGTATACTTAGATGCTGTATTTTATCCAAAAATCTATGATATCCCTGAGATTTTCATGCAAGAGGGATGGCATTATGACCTCCATAATAAGGATGAAAAAATCACTTGTAAAGGGGTAGTTTACAATGAGATGCGTGGAGCTTACTCTTCACCAAGTACAATCTTAGAGGAAGAAGTAAGCCAATCTTTATTCCCTGATACATGCTATAAATATTCTTCTGGCGGTGATCCAGATGTAATACCTGACTTAACTGTAGAAGATTTTAAAGATTTCCATAGAAAATTTTATCATCCATCAAATAGTTATATATATCTATATGGTAATGGAGACATAGAAAAACAACTTCAATTCATAAATGATGAGTATTTATCAAATTTTGAAAGAAAGTTTATAGACTCTGCTCTTACTCTTCAGGCTCCATTTAAAGAGAAAAAAGAATGTACAACTTATTATGCTATCTCTGAAGATGAACCTTCTGAGAACCGCACATATTTAAGTGCTAATTTCGTATTTGGTGAATTTGCTGATGCTAAAACTTATTTAATGGTTAATATATTAAAAAATCTACTTATTGAATCTTCAGCAGCTCCTCTAAAAAATGCATTGATTGATAAAGGAATTGGAGAAGATATTCTCTTCATGAATAGCGAAGGAATACAACCATCTATTTCTTTTGTTGCAAAACACACAAGTGACGATAAGAAAGCTGAGTTTGAAAATATAGTTTTTTCAACTCTAAAAAAATTAGTAGCTGAAGGTATAGATAAGAAGTTAATAGAGTCATGTATCAATATTGTTGAATATAATCTACGTGAAGCTGAGAAATTCCCTACTAAGGGTCTTATATATAACATCATATCATTAGATAGCTGGTTATATGATAGCCACCCTACAACTCATCTTCAATATGAAAAGGTTATTAATGACTTGAGATCAAAGATAGACACTGGTTATTTTGAGAAATTTATCGAAGATAACATTATCAATAATCCTCATCACTCAATAGTTGTTATGAACCCCCAAAAAGGATTAAGTGAAGAAAAGGCTGTTGCTTTAGAGAAAAGACTAGATGAATATAAAGCTTCCCTTACTGATGAGCAAATAAACAGACTTATTGAAGAAAATACTGTATTAAAAGAAAAACAATTAGCTCCTGATACGCCTGAAGCAGTGGCAACTATTCCTAAATTATCTGTAAGTGATGTTGATCCTAAAGCAGCATCAATACCTCAAGAAGTAATAAAAGAAGATGATGTAACTTTACTTTTCCACAATATCTTCTCAAATAATATTTCTTATGTGGATTTCTTGTTTGATGTGGGCATGATTGATGAAGAATTAATTCCATATATAACTCTTCTTTCAGATATTATTGGGGATGTTGATACTAAATCATACACTTATTCTGAACTTTCAAATGAAATATATATGAGTACAGGTGGTATTGATTTGTCCTCAGCTGTTTATGTTGAAAATGGTAATGACAAACTATATTACCCTAAGTTCATCATAAGCGGAAAAGCTATCGGTGATAAAACTATTACTCTTCTCGAACTTATAAAAGAGTTAACAACATCCTCCAAGTTAGATGACAAGAAGAGAGTTAAAGAATTAATTCAACAAATAAAATCTAAATTAGAAATGCATATATATGATAGAGGAAATTCAGTTGTATCAAATAGAGTATCATCATATTTCTCTCCTGCTTCAAAATACTCAGAGAGCCTTAATGGATTAGATTATTTCTGGTTCATATGTAATACAATTGAGAATTTTGATACTAACAGTGATAATATACTTGCTAATTTAAATAAAGTTTATAATAGTATCTTTAATATAAACAACTTGATCATTAGCTTCACTGGGGACAAAAAAGATTTTGATTTATTTAGAGAAAATTTCACTATTGCAACTTCGACTCTAAATAAGAATAAATTAGAATCAAAAACTTATGACTTTAAGGAAACAAAACTTAATGAAGGTATTCAATCTTCTGCAAATGTTCAATATGTTGCAAAAGGATTTAACTTTAAAAATCTTGGTTATGATTATCATGGTAGTATGAATGTTTTGAGAATGATGTTAAATGGTGAATATCTTCATGACAGGGTTAGAGCAAAAGGTGGAGCTTATGGTGTTGGAATCACATTCACTAGAACAGGTGATGTTACTGTTGCTTCTTATAGAGATCCAAACCTTAAAGAAACGCTTAAAGTATATGATGATGCCGCTCAATATATCAAAAACCTAACTATGGATCAAGAGACTTTAACAAAGTTCATCATTGGTGCAATGAGCCAGGTTGATAGAGCGACAACACCTCATATGAAAGGTGAAATTGCTACACAAAACTATATCCGCAACATTTCTCAAGCAGATATACAAAGAGAAAGAGATGAACTTCTAAACACAAAACCTGAAGAGATAAAAGTTCTTGCAGAACTTTTAGAAAAAGTAATGGAAATGGATTATTGTTGTGTTCTAGGTAATGATAATACTATTAAAGAGAATGAAGACGCATTTAATAAATTAGTTAAACTAAATAAATAATTTAAAAAGCACGGTGCGCCGTGCTTTTTTTAGTTGAGAGTGGAGAACGCTGGATGTTTCTGCCTCCGCAGAAACTACATTTTATTGTTCTTTAGGACAAGACGTTTTTACTCATTTTATCCTAGGATAAAATATTGTATTTAAAATATAAGGTTTCATTGCAAATGAAACGAGTAACCCCTTATTGTCCAAGGAACAATCAATTAAAATTTCACAGAGTGAAATGTCAATCGTTCTCAACTCACCACTCTCAACTCTCAACTATGTTTTTATTTTTTACTTATCCTAACAGTCGGATATGCTAAATCAATCTTTTCTTCCAATGCAAACTTTTCTAGTATATTCTCCCATATATTATTTACACTAGTTCTTCTTTGACGTGGTCCGCATAAATACCTTAATGTTAATTCAACACCACATTCTCTTACATTTGTATAAACAATGGGCGTTAGCTTATCATAATGTATTCTATATTTACGTTCTGCTTCTCTAATCTCATGTGAAGCTTCTTTAGATAAATGTATGGTATTTTCATTGACAATGTCCGTTAATATCCCTTTTGCCTTTTTCCAATCACTTTCAAAGGTCACAAGTACTTTTATCTCATTCCATATAAATTTAAATGCTTTACTATAATTTACGGAAGCATTAGTAAATATATAACTATTTGGAATATCAATTATACGCCCTGTACTCTGTTCTCCCTCTTCATAAGATGTAACCTCAATTAATGTAAATTGAAACATACGAATATCAATTACATCTCCTCTTTGTTCATTAATTAAAATTCTATCCCCTACTTCAAACGGCTTTCTTAATATTATAAATAGCCATGCAGCAGTATTTGAGAATATATCTTTTAATGTAATAGCTATTCCCGCTGATAATAATCCAAAATATGTTGTTAAACTTAGCATTGAATCTGACCATAAAAAAATACAATATATAATGAGAATTGTTGTAAAAGAATAGTATACTTTTTTTCTAGTATTATAGTAAGTTTTATTATCTTTAATCTTTGAATATAATACTCTGTTAATAATCTTTGTTAGAAAAATTGTTATTATCAATCCAATAGTTGTCCATATAACTTTATATAATATATTATTCTGATTCATTAATACCCATAATTCATTCAAATCTCCACCACCCCTATTTTTGGCTCTTTTTAATCTTTCATCTTAGTTTTTCCATCTGAGTATCTTTTATTAATATATTACACAAAAATCAAATTCATTAGTAAAATTCATTAGTACATAATGAAACTTTAGTAAAAAAAACTGCACTAATTAGATACGAGTTTTACATAATAATATATGAAGCTTACTTTTTTAACCATAATTGTATGGAAGTCACCCATCTTCTATAATTGGGTGATGGATAATACTATTTTCAGAAAGGTTCGATATGCAGGAAAAATTCTAGCACATGATACTAGAAGCCCCCAGTTCTGCGTGAGCAACTGGTGGGAGGGTTCACTATTCCATATCCACCATATATCCTTATTAAATATTTTGACTAAAAACTATTTGCTTAAATAAAATTTCACTTAACTTCCTACTACTTTTAATATTGTTAATTTACATATTATTTATTATATTTATGTGTTAATAGTCATAAAATGCAAACAACTGTATTTATTCTATTTCTGTGGTATAATTATTTCTGAAATTACTAACTTCAAACAAACAAAAACACACTATATCTCATATTGCTTAGCAATTTAAGATATAGTGTGTTTTTATCTTTTTTATTTATAAGTCTTGCAATCTCCTTTTTTTATATACATATCCGAAGAATATACCTGCTAAGACTATCCAAATGAATAATACAAGAAGATGAGTCATTCCACTTATTAAACTTTCTCCCTTTAATACCTCATCTAATAATTCATTTGAATGATATGTAGGTATGAACTTAGCAATTATTTCTACTGTTTTATTTGAACTTGCATAAGCTGGTAGGGCTAAGAAAATCAAACTTATTGGCACACTAGCATTACTTGTTGACATTTGATTCTTGAATATTAATCCAATTACTGCACCGATAAAGATCATACTAATGGATAAAATCAATCCGATAATTAAAAATTGAAGTAAATATTGAGAACTAATTCCTATAATTAAAAACATGGCAATATTTATAATTATGGATAAAACCAATGTTATAATTGCTTTACTAATCAGAAATTCCAAAGGAGATACTGCTGAGAGCATAAGAGTTCTCATTGTATTTTTTTCCTTTTCTTCAGCTATTAACATTGACATAGTTGCGCAAACTATCATTGTTGCATTCATGTTCAAACACATGGATAATCCCAACATACCATTTTTCTTAAAAATGATTGAGGCTAATATTGGTATTACACTCAAAATTAAAATATTTGTATTTTTCTTCAAATCTTTTATCTCTTTTGTAACTAATGCATTTACTCTATTAATTGAAAATTCCATTATAATCCCCTCCCAGTTAAGCTTAAGAAAATTTCTTCTAAATTAGGTTCCTGTGAATGAATTGATAATAATTGACTATTTACAATCCAATTTTTAATCTTTTCTGCGCTTTTTTCATCGTTTTTCACAGAAATCTTCTCGTTTTTCCCTTTTAACTTTACTTCAATCTTATTTTTAGCATATTTTAACTTTAAATTTTCTGGCGTGTCTATCTCAACTATCTCTCCATCATTTAAGAAAGCCACTCTATTACATAACTTATCAGCCTCTTCCATATTATGAGTTGTTAAAAATATAGTAGTTCCCTCTCTATTTAATTTTCTAAGTAAATCATGTACTTCTTTTGCTGTTCTAGGATCAAGGGATGATGTTGGTTCATCTAAAAATAATATCTTAGGTTTATGAATCAACGCTATAGAAATCATAAGTCTTTGTTTCATACCTTTTGAAAGCTTTTTAACTTCCTTTTTTCTATCATCAAAAAGTTCAACGCTTCTTAATACATCATCTACATTTTTTCTATCTACACCATAGATATCAGCAAACAATGTAAGGTTATCTTCTATGGTGAGTCTTTCATATACTCCACTATTATCTGAAAGCACTCCTATCTTTTTAAAGATATTTTTTTTAAAAGAGTAAATATCCTTATTAAAAATCTTTCCCTCACCACTAGTAGGAATAAGTTGAGATGTTAAAATCTTAATTGTTGTGGTTTTCCCAGCCCCACTAGGTCCTAGAAATCCAAATATCTCCCCTTCTCTTACTGAAAAGTTTATCCTTTTCAAAACCTCTTTGTCTTTAAACTGTTTTGTTATATTCTTCATTTCAATTATGCTATTCATATTCATTACCCCTTCCTGCTTTTCACTGCACCTTAATTATGTCACTCTGACACCTAATGCTCTATAAAATACCTGTGAAAGGAGTAAATCTACTGTTAAAAACTATCATATCTAAGCTCAATAAACTTTTATTTCTGTGAATAGAGTCTTTTTTCCCTGAAAAGATACTACTTTTACAAATTTAAAATATGTTTTAGTTCCTCAATCCTACCTTTTGATAAAGGAATTGAACTTTTATTTTTATCATCTAATATAAGACTATAACTATTTCTTGTCCATGTAATAACCTCTCTCACCTTCTGGAGATTAACCAAATAAGATCTATGACATCTAAAAAAACCTGAATGCTCTAATCTTTCCTCTAACTTACTAAGAGTATATGAACAAGGAAATTTTTCTTTTCCAACATTTATATATGTTACTCCATTTAGTGTTTCTATATAATTAATCTCTATGGAATTAAATAATATAATTTTTTCATCTATTTTAGCTGGAATTTTATCTATCTTAAAAGAAGGTTTCAGTATCTCTTCGCTCTCAACATCCTCATTACTGATTTGTTCGTCCTCAAAGTCACTCTCATAGAATGTAAAGCCCTTTTCATCTAATGTATAAGAATCCCCTTCTAAAAGGATAGTCTCCTCTAAAGATACAGAAAAGGCTAATATAGAAATCCCTAATGAATTCATATATGGTATACTCTCTCTAATTATTAATGTACTTTCCCTATCTAGATTTAATGTTGGTTCCTGAATCAATAATATCTTAGGATTACTAATTAATGCTCTAGCAAAACTTATTCTTTTTCTTTGAGAATAAGTTAATGTATTAATCTCACTATTAGCCATATCTAGTAATGCAAATCTTCTCATTACTTCTTTTAAATCTAATTTACTATTATATATTTTATGAAATAATAATAAATAATCCTTTATACTCAATCTTTCATAAAATCCTTCTTCTCTAAAAATGACAGCTATATTATTTTTATTCTTGTTTATATATTGATAATTAATAATTTTCTCTATAAAAACCTTCCCCTTTGGCGGAATAATCTTTCCCAAAATAATATTAATCAAAAGTAATGCTATTTCTTCTGAGCATTTTATAGCTATACTTTGTCCTTCTTCTACCCTTATATTTAAATCCTCTATTAAAGTTAAATTTCTCTCATCCTTCCAAATTCCTTCAATAAGTAATCTGCTCATAAATTATCCCCCCAATTATTATGCTTAATTATATCATATTGTGTAATAATTAGTTTCTCCTCCCACATTTTTATAATATCTCTCATATGATTAGCTATCACTTTCAAGAAATTCATGAATAAACAGCACCAGAAGATAATGTGTGGAAGATTAAATTTAATAATAAAGTAAATATAGAAATTACATTTCAAACATCAGAAAGAGTTAGAAAATTTTAAATTTTACTAATATTGTTGAAATATCACATAAAACAATGTAATATATTACATATGAGCAAAAAAGTTGTAAAATCATAGGGGGGAATAAAAATGAGAAAATCAATTATGGCTAAAATACTTGCAGCTACTTTATCATTTACACTTGTATATGGACAAGTATCTGCATTTGCATTAGTTGGTGATAATGCAGTAAAAGTGGAAGCAAAAAAGGATGTAAATGAGACGCTTCATAGAAAAGATGCATCAGATAAGTACAAATGGGATTTAACTGATTTTTATGAGAATGAAGAATCCTTTAATAAAGATATTAAAGAGATAGAAGATGTACTACTTCCAAAGTTATCATCTTATAAAGGAAAATTAGATAACGCAAAAACTGTTAAGGAATATTTTGATTTTGATTCAGAAGTTTCATCAAAATTAATAAAGGCATATAGATATGCATCTCTTCAAGTAAAATTAGATCAAACTAATGCAAAAGCTCAAGAGTTAATGGGAATTGCTGTGAATACTTGGGGTAAATATTCACAAGCTATTAATTTTGAAAGACCAGAACTCTTAGCATTACCAGAAAAATCTCAGAAAGCATTAAGAGATGATAAAACATTAGAGGGATACCATCAATACTTAGATGAATTAATCAAAAGTACTGAACATATACTTTCTGAGGAAGAAGAGAAAATTTTATCTTTAGCAAGTGAAACTATGGGAACTCCAAATGATGTATTTGATAATGTTATGTATGGAGATTACAAATACCCTGTTATTGAAGATAAAGATGGTAATAAAATTGAATTAAATAGTGTTGAGTATAAGAAAATAATGGAAGGTAAAGATAGGGAACTTCGTAAAAAAGCTAGAGAGGCTAAACTTGAGTCTTATAAGAATATTAACAATACATTATCTGCAACTTATCTTGGAGAAATGAAAAAAAATATTTTCTTAGCTGAAGCTAGAGGTTATAACTCAGCTCAAGAAGCTTCTATGAGTGCAGAATCTATACCTACAGAAGTATATGATAATCTTGTTAATTCTATAAATGAAAATATCAAATATCTTCATAAATACTATGAAATAAGAAAAAATTATTTTGGCTTTGATGAAATGCATGGATATGACCTGTCTCTTCCATTAGTAGAAGATTATAAGATGGAATTTACTTACGAAGAAGCAGTTGACATGATTACTAAAGCTCTAGCTCCTTTAGGAGAGCAGTATGTTAAAGATTTCAAAAATGGTATAGATAATAGATGGGTAGATGTGTACAGAGACGATCATAAGTATACAGGAGCTTTCTCAACTGGTGCATATGGTATGCATCCAGTAGTATTAATGAACTTTAAAAATGATTTAGATTCCGCATTAACATTAGCACACGAAATGGGACATGCCCTTAATACTTATTATTCAAATAATAATCAAAATGCTTATAACGCTGGGTATCCAATATTTACTGCAGAAGTTGCATCAACTGCTAATGAACTATTGGTTATGGATTATTTAATAAAAAATGCTAAAAATGATGAAGAAAAATTGTATTTAGTTAATATGCAGTTACAAAACATAGAAGGAACTATGTATACTCAAACAATGTTCGCTGAGTTTGAAAAGACAACTCATGAAATGTTGGAAAGCGGAGAACCAGTATCTGCTAAAAAGTTAAATGAAATTTGGCTTGATCTATCAAAAAAATATGATGGAGAAAGTGTTACTATAGATGAGTTAAGTTCATACAATTGGGCAAGAATACCTCATTTCTATATGAATTTCTATGTTTATAAGTATTCTACATCAATGTCAGCATCCTTTGAATTAGTAAACAATATTCTTGCAAATAAGGAAGGTGCTGTTGATAAGTACTTAGAATTCTTAGGAGCAGGTGGTTCAGAATATCCAATAGAAACATTAAAGAACGCAGGAGTTGACATGAGTTCTTCAGCACCTATTGATAATATTCTAAAATATTATGGTGATTTATTAGATCAATATGAAGAGTTATTAAATAAAGTTAAAGAGAATAAATAAATTTTTTATGTGTCTTAGCACCTATCATTAGTTGATAGGTGCTTTTTTAGATTTCATATTACATCTTTATTTTAAATGTCCTAATCTCATATGGCTTAATCTCAAACTCAAAACTATTTCCACATACCTTAATTTCTTCTATTACTTTCTCCATTAGATCGCATTCAAATACTTTTTCTAACTCTTTATAGAAACTCACAGTAACTCTTGTTCTTCTGTTATAACATTCATACAACCTTATAATTAACTCATCACTGTCTTCTGCTTTTTTCACTGCTTCTATTATTACATTTTCAGTATCTACACTAATGAAGGATAATTCCTTAGGCAAAATTCCATCATGAGGCTCTTCAACTCTAGCATACATTGGACAATTTAGATTGTATGCCATTTGCGTTGTCTGTGCTAATTTCCAATCTCCACAATGAGGATATAATGAATACGTGAATTTGTGCAATTCTCTATCCGCTTCTGGATTTGGCCATATTGGTGATTTAAGTAGACTTAATCTCATTATACCGTCTTTAATATCGTGTCCATATTTGCAATCATTCAATAGGCTCACTCCATAATTACCTTCTGACAAATCAGCCCATTTATGAGCACACACCTCAAATTTTGCCATATCCCAACTAGTATTCCAATGAGTTGGTCGTTCAACATTACCGTATTGAATCTCATAAGTTGCCTTATTTGTATGAACATCCACAGGGAATGCTACTTTCAATAAAAGCTGTTTTTCTTTCCATTCAATTTCATTTTCAAAATCTATACGTGGTATATGATTATAAACATGCATATATTGAGTGATTATAGAATCCAAGAATCTTCTTTTAATTTTAATAGTCGCTCTTACAGGCCCATTATTAATCACCTGTACTTCTTCTACATGGTTAATTTCCCACATCTTCTCCTGATAATAAATATTAATATCCCATGCATCCCATAAATGTGGTTTATCCTCAAATGCCTGCAATACATTCCCCTTTTCAAGAGATTTCAATACTTTTCTATGATTTATCTTATCGTAAATTGATGTGATATTTGCATTCTCATCTAAAGTGATATCAAAGAATCTATTGCTTATTTTTTCTGTAGAAACAGTTAACTGTTCTGCTGATTTTGCTTGACATTCACGTATTATGAATGCCTTATATCCCTTTGCAGGTATATTCTCTGCATATAATAATCCTTTTTTATTTTCAATTAACTGAACAGGATAAATATTACCTTTCTCATCCATAACTTCAATATTATTCATACCTTCAGGAATATGAAAAGTCACCACATCACGTCTTCTGAAACTCAATTGATTGAATATCACTAATGATCTTTCCTCAAGTTTTATTTTATCTGTGATCTGATTGACTGCATTTTCTAATAATTCATTTCCATTCTTAAGAACCTCTTCGTACTGCTCTTTTGACTCATCATATACTTCTTTAATAGAAGAGCCTGGTATAATATCATGAAATTGATTCAATAGAATAGTTTCCCATCCATCATTTATTCTTTGCTGAGGATATTGTACGGTTTTATCAATACATGTATTCATTACATTAAAGAATTCGGCATCTTGAAATAAAAATTCACTCTTCCTGTTATAACGTTTGTTTCTAGCCATAGAAGTATATGTGCCTCTATGATACTCTAAGTATAATTCCCCTACCCATTTTGGTAACCGCTTATTATTACCCACTCTCTCTTCAAACTTTTCAAAGAAATCCCTTGCTTTCTCCATCTTCACAGTTGGACACCCAGGTATTCCTCTTTCCAAACGTCTAGCATTCTCCAACATTTCTTTTGTTGGGCCTCCGCCACCATCTCCATATCCATAACTTATCAATACCTCATTATTTATATTCTTTTGTTGATATCTATGCCAAGCTCCCTTAACTTCAGTAGGACCTAAAACCCCTTCATATCTTGTTCTATGTGAGCCTGATATTGCTGTCTTGTAATCAATTGTTGTAATAAAATGAGAAAATATTGAGGAACCATCTATACCCTCCCACATGAAAGTATCATATGGAACTTTATTGTACTCATTCCAGCTTATCTTGGTTGTCATAAAATAATCTATATGAAATTTTTTAAGTATCTGCGGTAATGCTGCACTATATCCAAATACATCAGGTAGCCATAATATTTTATTATCTACTCCAAACTCTTCTTTAAAGAAACGAGTTCCGAAGAGTATCTGTCTTATCAACGATTCTCCTGAAGCAAGGTTACAATCAGCTTCTAGCCACATCCCACCTTCTGCTTCCCATTTACCTTCCTTAATCTTTTCCTTAACCTGTTCATATATTTCAGGATGTTCTTCCTTCACGTATTTATATAATTGAGGTTGACTACTCATAAATAAATATTCTGGATACTGTTTCATAAGATTTAGTACTGTGGAAAAACTTCTTGCAACCTTTTCTCTAGTTTGCCTTAATGTCCATAACCAAGCTACATCAATGTGTGTATGCCCTATACATGCTGCTATTACATCTTCCCCTCCACAATATTCCTTATAAAATTTTTCACTTAAATATCTATCTGCTTCCTCTAAAGATAAATAATATTCCTTGGAATGTGGCTTACGTAAGTCTAAAATATTTATTGTCTCTGTTAAAAAATTCAAAATATCTATTCGTCTTTTATCCTCTTTATCTAGTAAATCTGCTACCTCTAATGGAACTTTTATATCATAGTAAAGTTTTTCCGTAGCCCTATCTAAAATAGAAATTTTTCCTTTGAGCTGCACATCCCCTTCAGTCATGCCTGCATAAGCATGTAAATCAATCATATACTTTTCATAAGCTTTTGCATTTTCACAAATGATTATTTCTCTATGATTTGTATCTAATCCTTGAACTACTTCTCCATTTAAATAGATCAGAAACTGAGGATTTATTGCATCCCATTCCTCTTCTCTTCCCGTTGTTACTTCGAATACTATTGTTCCACCTTCAAAATCTGATGGAATAGTTACTTCTGTCTTAAACCAATGTCTTTGATCTTTCCCTCCCCATCTTGAATTACATTTAAAAGTGGTCCATTCTTCACCATTTTCTTCTGCATGTTTAGGGTTTAAAAAATCACCCTTTTTCATTAGAAAATAATTAATCTCTTCTTTTTTTGTGTAAATGTATTCTTTCAAATCCTTTAATATCCTATCGATTCTTTCCTTTTCAAAAAACATAAAATCCCCCCATCCAGTCTTCTATGTTTATTATATGTCTTTATTAATCATTTCAAATATTAAAAGGAGACTCATTTTTAAGATTTTTAGACATATTTAACATTCTTACGAAATTTACTTGGGGAGTAACTCTCTCTTATTTTGAAAAATTGATTGAAATAATACTGACTTGAAAATCCGAGCATTTCTGATATCTCCCCTATAGGGTGCTCAGTGTTTTTCAATAGTTCTTTTGCTTTTGAAAATTTTAATCTACATATGTATTCTTTAGTTGAAATTCCTTTGCTCTGCTGAATAATTCGACATATCTGTTTATCACTTAAATGCATATAAACTGCTATATCCTTAGTGGAAATAGCAGTATCTAGATTGTCTACAATATATCTTTCAATCTGAATAAATCGATAATCATCTTTTTTATATTTCATTGGAATTTCATAGGAAAGTTCTGTAGTTTTACAAATGAATCTTGCACTTTCTATTAATAACATCTGTACAATATTTTTAATCTTATTATAAAAACCTAATCTTTTATAATATGCCTCCTCTAGTGCTGTTTTGAAAAGTTCATTTATATGATTAATACCTTTGTGTTGAATGCATTGCGAATTCTTCAATATATCAAACAATTGCTTCTCTTCGCTAATAGTTTCCTCAATAATGTTAATATCACAATTCAAACTATACTCTACATATTCCTCATTATGATTACTAATCTGTGTATGATAGACTCCAGGTGCTGTTATATAAAACTCTCCACTGTTAACATGGAATTCCCCATTATCATGTATAACTTTACATCCACCTGATGCTATGAAATGAAACTCAAAGCTGGAATGTCTATGTCGTTTAATCTTCCATTCCCCTATTTTTTTCATTACTCTAAACCATAAAATATCTATATTCATGTTGCCTGTATTAATTTTTATATCTAATTTTGATAACTCCTCTGAAGCTTTCAATATATCAAATTCCATTATGGGACTCCTTTTATATCTCTATTTAATTAACTATCTTCTTATTTTTCACTTCTATATTAGTTTCAAACCCTTTAGAATTTTAATTAATTTTATTAATAAATCTCTCAATTGACTTGATCCTATCTTCACTAAGTTTCTGTAATACCCCACTATAATGCAGCTCCCACTCTGAATCAATATACCTTTTATCTTTGATTACTTGCATTAAATTCAATGCCCCCTCCCTCAATTCTTCTTGGAATACCATTCTTGCTAGTATAGACAATTCCATATCACTCAATGTATTGAATAAATTTGTAAATTCATCTTCGAATAAGCAGTTCGAGTTAAGAAGATCTATAAAGTCATATATTGACTGTACACTTGATTTAATTAAATTTATTTTATCCTCAATATTTTCACATTTAGTTATTTTGCTGATTGATGGCCTAAAATCCTCATTGTTAATCCTATCCCCTTCATTAAATATAATATTATTACTTATATTTTTTTCTTCTCTCTCTATTACAACCATATTTTGAAGATTTCCATTTTCTAATGAACTTAATAACCTAGGAATAAATATTGATTTATAATTATTCATGTAATCTATTAAGTCTCCCCTAGTTATCCCTAAATCTTTAATAACTTTCTCAACAGCTTTCCCTACCAAAATATTTATTTCATTTGCATTTAAACTCCTAAGCTTCTTGTTTAAAATTTTATAATTAAGTTTTGAAATATTTAAATTCCATCCATCATTTCCTGATAATACAGAAAAAATACTATTATTAATTAATACTTCAAATACATTTATTAATGCAACTCTATAATCAATATTGTATATATCACCATAATGATTCAATATTTTTATAATATCTTCAGTATTAAAAAATTTACAAAAGAACGTTTCAATTTCTAAAGTATTTAAATAATTCTTAATATAATTTATCCCTCTAATACTCATATCATCAAAAGTTAAAGGATAATCAATACTTCCCATGGTGTCCTGAGCATTAAACACTACTCCATATTTTTGAAAAAAACTTGGTAGTCCCTCATCAATTGTATCATTATAGACTTGAAGTTCTATTTTAAATCTATTTTCTTTAATCTTTTCAAAACACAGTCTTGACTCATGAACATATAACTTTACAAGGTCAACCCCTTTTTCATATAATTCTTTCACATCTTTTGTCTTTAATGCAACTATACTCTCTTCAATACTAGATAAACTTTCACAATAAACATCAATAGAATAACAAATAGAACTTAATAGTTTTTCTCCAGTTTCAATAGGTATTGAACTACTTTCCCCTCCAGTATACCGTATTATCAATTCTTTCAGTAAATACATTATTTCAGTCTGAATAGAACTTATTCTATATTTATCAATAAGTCCAAGGCGAAATCCTTCACTTAAAAGCGAAAAAGTATATTGGTTTTCATTAAGATTTTCTTTTTTAATTTTTATCTCTTCAATTGAATTTTCAGTAGCTATTCTATTTATAATCATCAAAATAATTCCCCTCTAATAAATAATCTTTTTTCTGGTTTTCACGCCTAAAGTTATTTGAAAACACCTCAATTCTTTGTCTTAAAATACTTATAGATCCCCCACATGAATTATTATAAAAATCCTCCATAATGCCTATTAATTTATCATCACCAATTCTATCTTCCGTTTCATTTTTCATGTAATAAAATAATTCATGTAAACTGTTAATCGTAGATACATACTCTTGAGGCTTAATAAATGTTGAAGAAGAGAATCTTTTTAACAGCTTTTTTGTTACTTCCATATCAATTTCAATTCTTCCAAAACTTTGGAGAGCACACTCTCTCACATGAATAATTTCTTTTGCATCTTCTTCTGTTAATGTGAGATTAAACTCTTCAGTATATTTATTGGTTTGAAGTAACTCGTTGATTTGAATCTCTTTCAAGTCTTTATTCTCAGGATTAAAGATAGTTGGTAAAAACATATTCCTACAACTCCTTTTTATAGAATTAAATTTAATGAAAATAACTCTTGACATTTTATTTATTTTATGGTATAATATAACACAGCGCATATAATATAGTATTATATGCGCTATTTTTGTTCATGTCAATATTTACATGGAATTTTGATTTCCTTAAATCTTTAAACACTTGTCTATCTTGATAAAAAACATCAAGTAGCCCTTTCTCCATTTTGATACAATAAACTTACCAAAGCTTTGGAGGATTAAATATGGATTATTTCTCATTTATTGAAAATGCAATAGATTTTATTGAAGAAAAACTTTTAGACTCCTTCTCTATAGAGGATGTAGCATCTGAAATAGGATTCTCAATCCCTCACTTTTACAGAATATTTTCTGCTATAGTTGGAGAAACACCTAAAAATTATATACGTAAAAGACGTATTTCAATTGGTGCCTTAATGTTAAGAGAAACAAATTTAAATATATGTGATGTAGCCTTTGAGATAGGTTTTGAATCTCATGAAGTATTCATAAGAGCATTTAAGAAAATTTACGGTGTTGCTCCAAAGAATAGCCTACTATTAGATAGCCTTCCTTTATACGAGAAGTTTGATGTGATGAGAAAGAAAAGATTATATGAAAAGGACGTGTTATTATTGGATATAAAAATTATTATTAAAAATTCTTTTAAGATTATTGGTAAGACCACTAATCTCAACCAAGCTGAACAGGTAGAAAATAACCTAATAGATAAATTTATTAATGAGTTTAACCAAGAGAAAAGTCATTTTCCTACTGTTAATGATAAAGATAAAATTTATTCCTTATACGAATATGATGCCAATAGCATTCATAAAGATGATGAAAATATTAACTACCTCTATACACTTGGTGTTGAATACAAAGAAACTGATGATATTCCTGAAGGATTTATTATTAAGGAAATCCCTCAATCTAAGTACGCTTTATTTATATATGATACCAAAGAAAAAACTTTGAACGGGGAGAGTATATCCTCTTTAAAATATGAAGGGGAACCAATAACTAATGTGTACGATTATATCGATGGGGTATGGGTTTTGAATTCTGGATATACTTTATCTGATAATCCAGATTTTGAAATCAGAAATACTAATTCTGATGTAATTATTGAATATTATATTTCCGTAGAGGATAAATAAAATTTTATATAAAAATGGAGGTATCAAAATACCTCCATTTTCATTAAACCATCTGCTGACTCAGCCTCTTCTTTTAATTCATTCTTACTAATATGTTTATCTTGTTTATTGATATCTTCTTCTGCAAACTTATTTTCAGAAACTTGACTTTCTAATCTTTCAATCCTCTCAAGCTCAAAAAATACACCTCCACCATACAAAATCATTGTATTAGAATCTTTAATGTATAAAATGGATCCGTTTCCTTTTGAATCACTAGCATTTATTTCAGTAATTGAATCCCTTTGAATCCCTAAATCTTCAAATAAAACATAATGCCTCCAGCCTGATTCAAAATCTTCTTTAGATATTACTGATTTTGAATAAACAGGATTCTTTGCTACCATATCTAGATATATTATGTCATCCCCAAAACAACTTGCTTCTTCTTTTGAGAAATACAATACCTTATTCAAAATATAATTTATATCATCAGATGAATAAGTAGTTCCTCTTCCAGAAGCCAGCACCTTTTTTATTCTCCAATCTCCTAAATATATTTCTTCATTCTTATTTACATTACTCTCTTCAAAGTTATAATATTTTTTTGATATTTCAACTTCTAAGGAACTAAATATTTTTCCTTCCTCATCAAGTGCATTTATAATAATACTTTTATCCTTGAAATCATAACTATATTTTCGATTATATCCATATCCAATAGAATACATCTTCTCATCATCATGTTTATTTACTTGCCAATTAACAATATCCTTTAAATTATTATCAACAGCAAACTTCTCAAATTTCATATTATCTACTTTATACCCAGTAAGCCTAAAATAATTGCTATCTGCACCTTCAATACTTGTAACAATATTGGTATAATATTCTCCATCTATTTCTATAAAATCATAAAAAATAAACTCTCCTACACCAGATGCTGTTTGAATTATCGTATCAAGGTTATGTAAAGTTACTGCATTATTTTCATCCCAAATCTGAACATACAAATATATTAAACTACCATCTCTAATCATTGAGTTACCAAATTCAACAAATCTATAATGATTGCTGCCAATATTCAATGTGTCGCTAAATTTAAGATAGAATTCATTTGACTCACCGATAATATCTTCTGTTGTACATACAATACTTTGCTTATTTTGAAGAATATCTTCAAGTATATCGTTGCATTGTCTATTAATTTCATTTACATCCTTCGCCATAAATTTCTTTGAAGAATCATTAAATACTGATATTTTACTTTTAAAAGAACTCACTTTACTGGCAAAATGCTCATGTTCTACTTGTTCAATAGATTGATTATTTTTTTTATCATTTTCATTAGAATTTTTTTCTTTCTTAGTAGTATTAATTTCTTTATTAATAGTATTTCTTTCTTTATCATTAACACTTTCTTCTATAGTTTTATTATTACAGCTTGTACATATTGATAATATAAATAACATAAGTAAACATAATTGTAAGCTAGCTTTTTTTGATCTTAATCTATACAATCACAACCTCCACCCTTCATAGGAAGTATACGTTTAATTAATAGTTAGTATCGTCATTACCTGAACATATTTCAATAAGATTTCCTTCTGGGTCTGCAACATAACAAACACGCATACCAAAAGATTCAGTTGTAGGCTTGTAAACTGGTTTTGCTCCTGCCTTTATAACACGTTCAAATTCTATATCTACATCAGAATATTTAGGAACATCGAAACATATCTCCATATTACCGTTTATGCCTTTATTCCAATTTGAAACCTCAGGTATTGAATTTTCAAAAATTTCTCTTTTACACAAAATAAAATGATGAATTTGTCCTTCCATTTCAACTGCAGTAAATCCACTGCCATCCCAGTTTATATTTAAGCCCATTACATATTTGTAAAAGTTGACCATTGTTTCCATATCATTTACATATAAAGAAATTGCTCCAAATTTCATTTTTATACCCCTCATCAATTAAAATTTTTTTTAGTTCACAATGTCATACTATTATGAATTATCTAATATACATATTATACTATAATTGCATTTTATAACAAGTTCAAATTATATAAATGTTGCTACTCTCTCTTTATATAAGGATACATTTTAATGAATCATGTTTTTTTGAATTTCATTATGTAACATTCAATGGAGAAAATCAATATTGACAACCTATTCTCCCAATATTATACTGTTAATATATCACTTTAGAATTGAAGGTGTTTAATTTGAAAAATATTATGAACTATTATGTTGTGATCAAAACGGGTAACTGCTCCGTATAAATTAGAAAAAAATTGATGATTTACTTTGTCCGGAGCCTAATATTTGTAGATTTGTGGTAAAAAAACTCTAGATTAGCATACTTTAAATTTATAATTATAAGTATGTCTATTTAATGTTGCCATAATAATTCTTATATTTCATACACTTAACGTATAAGCATCGCGGACACTGCCTTTATGTCAGTGGCTTTTTTAATTTATACATATATAACTATGAAACCACTTTATTATTGTGGTTTTTATCTTTTTTAGATTTTAAATTCGAGTAGAAAGAGGAGTTACTTATGTTAAAATACGTTTTAAAAAAATTCAAAGCCATGTCGCTTTTTTATGTGTTAAATGGAATTGTTCAGATATTAGCTGCTTCATTAAGCGTTGTATATCTTCAAAAATTAATTGATAAGCTTCCACAAGCAAATAGATACAATGAACTAATCACAATAATTATAGTTTATGGGGTACTACTTCTAGTAGATTGTTTATTATCTTATCTAGATGAATACCCAACTAGAATGCTCTCAAATGGCATATACCATGAATTAAAAATATTAGCTTTAAAGAAAATATCAAAAATAGATTATGTTTCATATCAAGGAATAGGTACTGGTTCACTTGTTCAACTTATAGAAGCTGGCTCTAAAGCTGGTAAGAATATCTTATTTGATTTTTATATGAATCTTTTTAGAAATATTCTTCCTGGAATTATCATAAGTTTAATACTCATTGGTACTTATAACTTAGAAATAATGGCAGTAATTTTCATTGGATATGTAGTAATCTTTCTTATTTCAAATATTCTAATGAAACATTTATATAAGATTAAGGACAAGATACTTACTTCTGAGGAATGGTTATCAAGACATTTCATCCGTGGCTTCATGGAAGTGGTGGTATTTAGACTTAACAAAAGATTTTACAAAGAAATATGCAAAATTGAAGAAACATCAAATTCAGTAGTGAAATCCAAAACAAAAATTAGAATGATACATGAATTATTTTTCACTCTTTTCGCTTTAATCATTATTGTTATAAAATTAATCATCTTGTTTATAGGGGTAGCTCAAGTTATAAAAGGTGAAACTTCTGTGGGAACACTAATAGCTCTTATGGCATTTGTAGATAGAGTTTACTCTCCTATCGCTATATTAAATGTTATATTCATCGATTATAAATTAGACAAGATTACCTTCAAAAGATTGGAGAATTTCATGAATCTACCTGACGATGTTAATTTAATAGAAGGGAATCCTGTTCATATAGAGAAGGGAAATATAGAATTTAAAAATGTTTCATTTGAATACGATCACGCACCAATATTAAAAAATTTAAGCTTTTGTATTCAAGGAAATTCTTCTACAGCATTTGTTGGCTCAAGTGGTGCAGGAAAATCTACCATCATAAAAATAATTCTAGGACTATTAAAACCTACTCATGGAGAGATTTCTGTTGATGATTCCAACCTAAGCAAAGTCTTATTAGATGACTATTATGATGATGTTGCTTATGTTTCACAAGATGCTCCGATTTTTGATGGAACACTAAGAGAGAATATTGTGTTTGATGAAGATGTTAGTGATGATCACATATACGACATTCTTGAACAGGTTCAATTAAAAGAATTTGTAATGAGATTACCTGATAAATTATATACTGAAGTTGGCGAAAAAGGAGTTAAACTTTCTGGTGGTGAGAAACAGAGGCTTGCTTTTGCTAGAGTATTTTTTCAAAAATCTAAAATCGTTATACTCGATGAAGCTACATCAGCACTAGACAGCATAAATGAAAACCTTATAACAAATAACATGTTGAAAAATTGTAAAGACAAAACCATAATTGTAATTGCTCATCGTCTTCACACAATAAAGAATGTTGATAACATATTGGTTATAGATGATGGTAAATTAGCGGAATCAGGTTCTTTTGAAACTTTACTAGTTAAAGATGGGTTGTTCAAGAAACTTTGGGATTTTCAAGTTAAAAACAATGAACTAGAACCAGTCAACAAATAGAATTAACTAATAATAGGCAATATCTTTGATTTTTACAAAGATATTGCCTTTTTATCATTCTAATTAACAGTTACTGAATTCTTAGTGGCAACAATCATTGGTGTATGATCGTCTCCTATATATCCCATCAATTCAACTTTTTCAAACCCTGCTTGTTTCATTAAGTTAATTTCATGTTCCAGCGTTAAAGGTGTATCAAAATGTACAAACATATCTTCAGGAATTTTGTCTCGCTCTCTTCTACGGGCACATTCAGCAAATAATAAGTCCTCTTGTTCCTGAGTTGTCGCAATATAATCACATTCAATATAACAACCACCATTTTTCAGGCTATCATATAGTTTTTGAAAAATCAGAATTTTCTTTTCCTGTTTAAAATGATGTAATGTTTGGAATGATACTGCCACATCAAAATACTCCATTCCATAATTAGCAATAAAATAATCTTGGCAAATCAATGAAATATTTTTGTCTGCATGCTTTCTATCAAGCTCATTTAACATAGTCTTAGACAAATCAATACCTGTTACTTTGATGTTAGGAAATCGCTTAAAAATATAGTCAAGTTCCAATCCAGTTCCGCATCCTATATCCAACAGTTCTTTTGCATTTTCTGGAATAATTTCAGACATCCATTTATAATAATCTTTCCATGGAGACATGTGTTCATCATAGCCATCAACTCGTATTGAAAAGAACTGATCCATTTCCTCCAGTTTTGTATCTTTTGTTTCTTCAAGCCATCCCTTAAGACCATCTAAGAATTCCATTTCTTTTGGTTCCATTTTACTATTCCCCCTTCATAAAACACTTAATTGCATGTGTAATTAAGTCGGTTATCTCTTCACTGGATAACACTATAGCATTTCCATATATCTGTGTTGCAACCCCATGTGTATACAGCCATGTATCACGAAATAATTTTTTTGCACACGTTCTGGAAATGTTATATCGAATCATTGTCTGTTCAATAACCCCTTGATTCCATTCAGCTTCCAATACATCTGCAACACTCCATGATGTATTTAGATTTGATACAAACATTGCTTGAAACAAGTTGTGTTCAGTTTGTGCCAATTCTGTATATGCTAGACTAATTGTTAATAATTGGTCATCTAATTTAATACGTTTCTCCATAAAATTATTATAAAAATTATAAACTTCTGTCATAATATCAGCTTTACACGCATCCATATTTTCATATAATCTAAACAATGGTTTTACTGAACAGTTTAATTTATCTGCAAGGCTTCTTGCACTTACGCAGTCAATTCCCTGTTCTCTAATCAGTTCAAAGCCTGCATGAACTACCATATCTCTATTTATCTTCGCAGCAGGTGGCATATTTCCTCCTTTCTGGCAACATGTGTTGCGCAACTTATGTTACCTATTATAATATACATATTTTGGAGCGTCAAGTAAAAAAATACAGTTTTTGTCTGATTAATCATAAGATAATAGGCTATACCTGTGATTAATAATCACAGATATAGCCTATTTTTTATTCTAAATAAGAACCTTCTTCTGTCTTTGTAGACGGCGAAACCATCTTGTTGATAATATCCATTTCTCCCTTGGTAAGATAACGCCACTTCCCAACCGGTAAATTTTCTAGTGTTACATTCATAATTCTTACTCTCTTAAGTTTTTTAACGTTATATCCTAAATACTCACACATTCTTCTTATTTGTCTATTTAATCCTTGGGTTAAAATTATTCTAAAAACGAATTTGTTTTCTCTTTCTACAGAGCATTTTTGTGTTACTGTATCTAAGATAGGTACTCCATTTCTCATCTTATTTATAAATTGAGGTGTTATAGGTTTATCTACCGTAACAACATATTCTTTTTCATGATTATTTCCTGCTCTTAAAATTTTATTTACTATATCCCCATCATTAGTTAGAAATATAAGTCCCTCTGATGGTTTATCTAATCTTCCAATAGGAAAAATTCTCTTTGGATGGTTGATAAAATCTACTATATTACCCTTAACTTTATGCTCTGTAGTACATGTAATACCTACTGGCTTATTTAAAGCAATATAGATAGGTTCCTCTTTTGATTTCAATGGTTTTCCGTTAACCACAACCTTATCATTTAAAGTCACCTTAGTCCCCATCTCAGCTTTCACACCATTTACTGAAACTTTCCCTTGTTCAATAAATTTATCTGCTTCTCTTCTCGAACAAATCCCTGTACTGCTTATGAATTTATTTAATCTTATCTCTTGAGTACTGTTCAGTGTCTGTTCGATAGTTACCTTTTGACTTGAACTGCTTTTATTTAAATTTCTTTTATTTTTATGTGGGTTATTTTTTCTTGAGTTATTATTCCTTTTCATTTAATACCTTCCTTTAGTACTACTCACTAATATTAACTACAATAATAAATATAACATATATCTTATAAAATATAAAAGGAATGGCATGTACAAAATACTCACCATTCCTTTAAAATAAATTATTCTTGATTTCTTAATATACTATCCAAAACAGCATCTCTACCATTTATCAAATCCTCAATGGAGTTCTCCACTATTACATCAGGCATAAAAGATTTATCATCTTCACTAACACATTTGAATATTTTTGAAAGTTCTGCATATTTAGTTGAGCAAGTTACTTCCAATTTTGAGTTAGGCAATACAAACTCTGAAATTGCACCATAATGATCTGGTTTTGTAAAAGTTGGTTCACCAACAAAAATTGCATTGGTATATTCTTGTAATTGAATTGAATTTATAGCAGCTGATGATGCTGTATATTGTCCAACTATAACATATAACTTATGAAACTTATTGATATGATCACGATCTATGATTTCCTTAAACAAAGGATGCATAGTACCCTCTTTACCCCCTGGATTATCTCTTAAATCAATTATGAATTTATCTACTTGATTACTATCAACAACATCAAACACTTCCTTAATAAACTCCTCAATTGATTTATCTTTCATAGCAAAACAACGATTGTATTTTAAATAAATAGCTTTTGAATCACTTAAATATTTAAACCAGTAATTTTCTTTAATATTTTGCATATATAATGGAATATTTTTATTCTGATTTCCTACAAACTTCATTTCCTTTATGGATTTAATATCTATAGCTTCAATATCCATATCAAACTGTTTACCTTCTTGATTTTCAAAAGTAAAAGTTATTACCTCTTTATCATCTATAATGTCTAATCCATATAGCAATTCAGGTGATGTTATATATTTCTGTACTCTCTTCTTAATAACTACACTATTTTCATGTGGTATAATTGTTTCTAATAATTTGCTGATTTCTTTTATTTCTATTCCATCTATTTTTGCAACCTTACAATAAAGTGCTTGGTTATATTCTTCTAAAGTTAATTTCACATAAAATCCATCCTTAAGCCATTCAACATGTATTGGAAATACATTCTCAAATGCCTCATGTACATCTGTGTGTGAGTCTTCTAAATAAGCAATTATCTTTCTCATACCTATATTAATTTTTTCGTCATCTATATTAGGAACTGACTCAATAAGCTCATTAATTTGATTATAAAATTCATCCTTCGTTTTTTCATCTTCTAATTTAGGATGTGTCTTAACAAATTCCTTTGCCATATAGTTTATATCTTCTATCCACTGTTTTTTACTTATACTTTCAGCAGCAAAAACATTTTCACTGCATATTGATAAAAATGAGCATACACTCAAACATAGGAAAAGTGCAAAGCTAATAATTTTTTTCATAATACTACCTCCAAAACTTTTATTGTATTATTTAAACTAACCCCTCTATCTTAATTCTCTATATTATTCTTAAAACCAACCACAGTAGCAATAAAATAACTTACATATATGAAACAGAACAATCCAAATGATATTAAAAAACCTTTACCTACAGCATTCTCTGTTAAAATAAAACTAAAATAAGCCTTACTAAGAATTTCACTAAATACCACTATATGAATTATTGGTAAAATCAATGGTATAGCGAAATATATTCCTACTTGTTTTAATACCAATATGTTTATATCTCTATTCTCCATTCCCAGCTTCCTAAGAATATCAAATCTATATTTATGTTCACTAGAATCCATCAACTGTTGAAGAGCTAATACAGTACAACATATTATCAAAAATATTATTCCTAAATATAATGCTACAAAACTATATGTTGCTGAAACTGTATAGGATCTTTCTACTTCGCTAACTCTTGTCCATGCCATCCATGCACGACCAATTCCTTCTTCATATTTATCTTGATTGTACTTTGACTTAAACCAATCACTGATGAAGATTCTTAATTTTAAATCAAATTCTTTTGAAATCTTCCTATTATAATTTGCTAAAAAGCTAGAATCCTTTACTTCCAACCCTTTACACACCTTATCAGGTACAATCACAGTTATATCATATCCGGCAAATCCACCACTTTGTCCAATATGTTCATCATAAAACTTTTGTTCATCACTTTTTAATTTGATACCATTAACCTGAATACTTGGATTTGACTTGATGTATTCTGAAATGTTCTCTTTCAGATAATCTTGATTAGAATGTATAATAAATTCATCATTCATTAAACTAACCTTTTTCAACCCCAACAATTGTCTCAAATTATTATAATCACTATATGCCATGATAGATATACAATCCTTATCATACCTCTTTTTTATATGATTCAAATTCTCTTTATTGATAATGTCCTTTGATATCTTTGAATCCAAAGAAAATAATTTAACTTCAATATACTTCTCTAATTCAAATTCACTTTTTTCAACAAATTCATATACATTTTTATAATCAATATCACTTCTTTTGGCTGTAATCATAATGTCATAAGGGTATTCAGCCTCAATTGAATTTTGAATTTCTTCTGAAAATGTAAACCCCATAAGGAATGCACCGATAGTAATAGATAATAATATAGCCATTGTTCCCATGACAAAGCCATTTGTGTTAACTTTAGATATAATTTGATTAGTTAAGAAAAGGTTTGAACCCTTATATTTAAATTTCTTGAATCTATTTTTTAAAAATAATATGAATGTACCAAATGATATATATACTCCATAAGTTCCAACTATACTTAATCCTAATATTATTAGCATATCAATAAGCTTTGAAAGTTTTATAGCCGCCCAGTAATATCCCAGTACAATCATAATTACTGATAAAATAGCAATTAAAAGATATACTTTAAAATTCTTGATTTTTATCTCTTCATTTCTTTTATAGTCATTTAATAAATCATAAAGTTTTATCTTGTATAGAGTTCTATAGTTTAATAATGTCACAAATAAGTATATTAATATGAAGAAAATAGTTGTTATATAAATTGCTTCTAGTGATATACTGAAATGTATATCCATTGGAACATGAAACATATTTGTAACAATACTAGCAAATACTTGAGTTAAATATACTCCTATGAAAACTCCTACTAGTAAGGCTAACGCTCCAATAATAATACTCTCTATTAAAAACATAATAGCAACATTTCTTTGCTCCATTCCAAGGATTAAATATATACCAAACTCTCTTTTTCTTCTATTCATTATAAACTTTGAAACATATGATATTAAGAATCCCATAGCAAATGCCATAATAACAGATACTATGATCATAGTGTAAGAAAATGCTTTAATATTAATGGTAAGATTCTTTATCTGAGGTTCAAAACTCAAAGCATTGAATGAATACATCAATGAAAATGAGATAACCAATGTAATAAAAAATATTAGATAATCTTTTATTGATCGTTTACCATTTCTTATGGATAGTTTAGCGTACATTAGATATGTTCCCCCCTAACAACGTCAACACATCAATTATTTCATTGAAGAATTCACTACGACTTTTATTTCCTTTTATTAATTCTGTAAAAATTTTCCCATCCTTTATAAAAATTATCCTGTCACAATAACTAGCTGAAAAAGCATCATGAGTTACCATGAGTATAGTAGCATCCATATCTTTATTTAAGGAACTTATGGTTTCTAACAACATTTGAGCTGACTTAGAATCTAAAGCTCCAGTAGGTTCATCAGCTAGAATTATTTTAGGCTTTGTTACAATTGCCCTTGCACAAGCAGTTCGTTGTTTTTGCCCACCTGATATCTCGTAAGGATATCTATTTAAAATATCCTCTATACCTAATTTTTTTGATATATTCTCAACAATGCCATCAATTTCATGAGAACTATACTTATTTATAGTTAAAGCTAAAGCTATATTTTCATGTACAGTCAAAGTATCCAAGATATTAAACTCTTGAAATATGAATCCTAAGTTTTCTCTCCTAAATTTAGCAATTTTCTTTTTTCTAATCTCAGTAATATCCTCTCCATTTATATAAATATGTCCAGCACTAACATTATCAATAGTTGATATGAGATTCAATAATGTTGTCTTTCCTGACCCAGACTGACCCATTATTCCTACAAATTCACCTTCATTCACAACAAAGCTCATTTCATCAATAGCCTTAACGATATTCCCCTTGTTTCCATAATACTTTTGTATATTCTCTACCCTTAAAATATTTTCCATGTTTATCACCTCAACACAATTGTATTATATTAAGTCCTTCTATTGTATATTTAATCATTACACCAAAGTTACAGAGTTGTCAGATAAGAAAAAAAGAGTCCTAGGACTCAAACTTTACGAAATTCCCTTTTGGGAAAAATATTGATACTTTTGTATATTGATTTTTAACTGATGAAATCTTAATTTCATGATCCAGTTTTATACACAACTTCTTGCAAAGGTATAACCCTATTCCCGTGGATTTTGTGCTCATTCTTCCATTAGATCCTGTGAATCCTTTTTCAAAAACACGACTTAGCTCATCTTCTTCTATTCCTATTCCATTATCTTTTATATTAAGACATACTCCATTTTTTATATCTTCACAGTATATTTCAATCTTCGGTTCTTGTTGATTTTTATATTTAATTGAGTTATCTAAAACTAATCCAATAATAAACTCAATCCATTTACCATCAGAATAGATAGTATTATCTAGGTTATGAAGTTTTACTTTGATTCCATTTCTTAAAAACATCTGCTTGTTCTTCATAAGAACTGAGGTTACACACTTTTCCGTGGACACTTCTTTTACGAAATAATCCTTGTCCACATTCTCACTTCTTGCATAAAATAGAGCCTGCTCAACAAATCCATCTATCTTCTCTAGTTCATATAGAATATTTCTTGTTGTTGATGTCTTATCATTTTCACTTATTAATTTCACAGCTGCAATAGGTGTTTTTATCTCGTGAATCCATTGCTCTATATACTCCTTATACTCTTTACGTTCACCTTTAACCTCGTTTATCTTCTCTAGCATAGATTTATTAGCCTTTTTCATCAAATAATAATATGGAATTGCATCACTATATTTGGGACAATCTATCATTTCCCCAATTAAATACTTCTCCTTCATATTATCTACTATTTCTATTAACTCATCATAGTACTTTTTCCTTCTTAGAAATTGAGTGCTATAGACTATTACCACGATAAAAACCCATGCTATTATTATTAAAGAAACCTCACCTAAGCTATTTCCCACATTTATCAGATATAGTGAAAGCGTAAACGCACATAGAATATTTAATAATATTTCATTAAATTTTCCTTTTAAAAAATCATATAAATTCACAGTATATACCCCTGTCCTCTTTTAGTTTTGATAAAATCAAATATATCTATCTCCTCAAGTTTCTTCCTTATACGTGTTATGTTAACTGATAGAGCATTATCATCAACAAACACTTCGCTATCCCATAAGTATTCCACTATATCAGCTCTAGGAACAATTTTATTTTTATTAACAAATAAATAATTCATTATCTTAAGCTCGGTTTTAGTCAGCTCTATCTTTTTACCCTCATACTCTAACTCACTTGATAAAATATTTATTTTAACTCCCTTGTACTCTATAATATCAGAAATGGAATCATTAGAATAAGCTCGCTTGAGTAAAGAAGATATTCTTGCAATAAGTATTGATGTATTATAGGGTTTGGTTATAAAATCATCTCCACCTATTGATATACTCATCAATTCATCCAAGTCACTATCCCTACTAGTTACAAATATAATTGGAACACTTGAAAAACTTCTTATCTCACTACAAAGTTTGTACCCATCTATATATGGAATATTTATATCTAAAAGAATCAGATGTGGATTTTCGTTTTTTATCTTATCTATAGATTTATCAAATTCTTCTAAAGCAACAACATCATAATTGTTTCTCATAAGCAACTGCGATAATTCATTCCTAATTTGAAAATCATCTTCAACTATCAAAATTTTAAACATTTAATCCCCTCAATCAAAGATTAGCTTAAAAATTACTTCCCTTTATGTTTCAAAAATATGAATGGTTCTTTCACTTTTCGAAACAACTTTAGGGGAAGTTATTTTAAAACGCTCTCTAAGTTATTTACTATTAATTTATATGTTATGTTAGTATTTGTCAATCACCCCTTAATATAAAATTTATTGGCTGTACTAATCTATCATCTAAATCTTCAGGGTACCAATGCTTTATTCCATCATTAAATATTAACAATTTATATCTCTTTTATTAAGAAATTTGTTACTTTTTAATGATATACTTTGGTTAAGGTTATAATAAACAATAGATAGTTTCAAACAAAAGAAATTGTGGAGGATTTTAAAATGAATCGTAAAAAGATAATTGTTTTAGCTACAGCGTTAATAATAAGTACTCTAGCCTTTGTAGGGTGTGGAAAAACTAATAATGATAATACATTAAATAAAGAAAAAGCTAAAGTTGAAGATACTACTAAGAAGGATACTGATAAGAAAGATATTCAAAAAGAAAATAATAAAGAAGATAATAAAGAAAATGTAAAAATAGAAGATGGTGAAGTAGAAAAAGTCGAAGAATCAGAAAAAGTTGGAGAAACAGATACTGAATTAGGTAAGGAGGATTCTTCAGAAAGCGAAGAAGTAAAACTTAAAGAATATGATGCAGTAGCTACTATAGACCCTTTAATGTTCGGTGCTAATGTAACTGTAACTTGTGAAGATTCAGAAATTGCTACTTACAAAATTTTCACTGAAATTGATGGTAAAATGGAACCTCTTCATAATGATAAAATTGCAATTGGAGAAGTTGCTAAAGAGTTATTCCCAGCTAAAGAAGGTCAAACAGTTGTTGTTAAATTTTTCGATGCTAATGGTACTTTATTAGGAGAAAGTGAAACAACTTTAGTAATATAGTCTGTGTAACCTCAAAATGGATATGTAAAAATAGTATCTCAAGCATATAACATAGATCTAACTACAGTCTCAACAAAAATACCCTATGAAATAAACACATTATCTGTTTATTTCATAGGTTTTCTATTAGCTAAAATAATGAACAGTACTGAAAATGTATTTATTGATAATTCAATAAAACATTTATAAATTTTACTTTAATATAAAGTCTATGGCTTGTTCTAATTTATCATTTAAATCTTCAGGGTACCAATGACCTATCCCATCATTAATGTAATATTCATATGGCACTTCAACATCCTTAAATCCCTTCATCATTTCTTCCACTTCTTTCATTGGTAGATCCTCTTTTCCTTCCATAAACACACCTTTAACACCTCTATGTAGCGCCTTCTCAACATTTTCTTTAGTAAATGATTTCGGTTTTTCTGAGCATAAAGAAATAAAGCCCTTTAGTGGAATACTATTATTCATTACAATATCTATAGATGCGGTTGCCCCTCCAGAGAATCCTCCAATTATGATACTCTTTTCGTCAATTGAATACTCATTACTTATATCATCGTAACATTTCTTAATCTCACGGTATGCTGAATCATAGCATTCAATATCTACTCCTCTTTTTTCCCATGCGTACCCATTGTGATGTGATACTTGAGATGATTGAATATACACAACAATGAATTCTCTATCATGAAACTTTTCTGGTTTCCAAAACTCCATATGTTTCTGAATATTTTCCCCATCACCATGAAGATTAAAAAATAGTGGATATTTTTTTTCTTTATTATACCCATGAGGTAAATATACTATATATTCAAATTTTGATTTTTCTTGAATCTCTTTTCTTAATAGATTATTTTTTTCTTTCAACTTTTTAAACCGTGTATCTTCTTCTAATGGATTAAACCTACTCCAATGTAAAGGACAAGTAAAACCTTTATTAACAAGATATAATATTGTATCAAAACACTCTTCATACATTCCAATGTTAGTATATAATCTAGCTTTGTCTATCATCATATCAAATAAATATTTTTGAATCTCTTCTTCTGGAAGGCTTTTCATTCCCTTTTCTAATAAATTTAAAGCTTCCTTATATTTTCCTTGTATATATGGTATTGAATAATCTTTCTCTAATTCTTTAAAACTATTGTATAACATAGTAATCCCCCCAAATATTTTGCCAACTTATATTCAGATTATATCAAAAAAACACTGACAACTACTCGTCAGCGTTTTTCTAAATTTTAGAAATCTTTTAAGTACAGTGCAATAATCAAAATAGAAATACCTAATCTTATAATATGATGTTTAGGATTTAACTTTCCATGCATGTTAAATCCATTTCTTATGGTTGCAATATGAATTATTACTAATCCTACAATTAATAGTGCAGACATATGATACATCAGTATATAACTAAATATAATTGTAGTTATGATTATACTTCCCCCTATAACCATTAATAAACTAGACCATAAATTAATATTCTTTTGTTTCATTTGAATTATACCAGCGAGAATAGATAACCCACCGTAAGCGATTCCTAAAATTAATAAACAAATACTAAGAGCATTCATTTTCTTTCTCCTTAAAATTAATTATTTTATCTCTTCACTAATAATCTTTTCTGACTTTAACAATTTATTTGTCTTATGAATCATCTTCTCTAAAATACATCTTATTTGAATTATATCTCGTTCTCTTTCCAATATTTCACGATATTTTTCTTCAATGATATTAAGACAACCATTTATTTTAGATTTGTTTTCATTATTTATCCCTTGTTCTTCATTTATATCTTTTTCTAATTCAAAAAGAGCTTTGATTTCCTCCAAGCTGAAGTTCAATTTTTTTAATTTTAATATCGCAATTACTTTATCTATATCTTCTTCTGTATATCTACGTCTATTATTAATTCTTTCAGGTACCAACAACTTAATTTTATCGTAATAACGAAGTGTATCTATTGTTGTTCCTGTCTTTTTTGAAAATTCCCCTATCTCCATAACATCCCCCCATAAATATTACCTTATTTACTCAAAATACAATATATTGAAATTAAGCTTATAACAAGTATAAATCATGGAGTTAACTCCATGTCAACAAAACAAAATAAAAAGCTACTCTCACTGAGAATAGCTTTTTATTTTATTTAATTTCAAACTTCTTCATAATACACTCAAAACCATGATCTATTATAGATTTCTCTATAAATTCTATTTCTTGAGTTTCATAAAACCCTTTCCAAAAATCTACTGCTAACTTATTATCTAACAATTGCTGAACTAAGTATGTTCCTTTAAAGGAATTAATTATGAGCGTAACGTATTTTCATGATTTACTATCCTTCTTATACTCTGTTCTGAAAGATAATATTCTTGTGCTAATCCTTTGATGGTTATTCCTTGAATAAATCTATTAAAAATTTCAATATTTCTATTTTTTAATTCCTCTTTTATACCGTTCTTTTCTCCCCAAGATTTTTGATTGCTGTTTTTCCTTGGGATATAGATATAATCACCATCAATATATTCTTGAATTATCTTTATCACATCTTCTGGTAACACATTTTTAGCCTTAATATGTTTCATTTCTCTGCTCCTCCTTAAATTTATTAAGATTGAAGCAAAGACTACCAAAAGCTCCCTAAAATTAGGCTCCAAGCAAAGCATTGCTCATTAACATTTTGTAGTCTTTGCTAGGAGCAAACTTTAAAATTTGAATATAATCTAAATCTCTTCATATATCCCTCTCCCCTCTGAAATTTATTATCCCCAATAGTTAGTTCTATAGTAACTAGATACGATTTTCTGATATGAATATTATACCAAAATAATTCCAATTTTTCTATGTAACCTAATATCAAAAGGACTAGCAAATAGCTAGTCCTTTTGATATTAGGTTACTCTACTTAATAGATTCTGCAATTTTTATCAATTCATCTTTTGCAAATAATCTCCTACTGTCTAATCTATAAATCACACCATTTGCATCCATGTCAATACATCTGTCAGATGATAATACTGCTTTTACCCCATTAATTTCAATTTCTTCTATTTCACCATCTGTTGCTGTTGTTACACCATTTTCTTCACTAGAAAATGTCTGATAACAAATAAAAGATTTACCTGTTTCTTTATTTGTAAAATATATATCTATATATTTTGAATCTTTAACATCGCCATTTTCATCTTTGTTAAATTCAGCTCTATCAAATTCAAATCCCTCTGGTAAATATGTTGGAATTCCAACATTAAAGCAAGTATAATCATTCAATTTATCTACTTCACTAACCACCAATAGTTTTTCTTGTCTATATAATCTATCCATTTCTTCAGTAATTACCTTTCCATGTGATAATCTAACTATTTTCTCTCCATCTTTTGTGAACATTCCGCCTTTATAACCCTCTGGAATAATGTCTAAAGAATTTCCGTCTTTATCAAATATTTTTCCTTTATATATGTCAGGTATAGCGTTTACTTCCTCTTCAGGTTCTTCAATTTGTATAGAAGTTACATTTCCTATTGTTATCTTGTTTATGATTTTCTCAACTATTTCCTGTGCAAAACTTGTTTGCATTAAAGATACTCCCAATATACATGTTGCTGCAAACAATGCAATTGCAACCTTAATTCTTTTAATTCCACTTGTTTTTTTCATAATATTATCTCCTTTATATTGGTTAATATTTTTATATACTTTATTAAACACAGCTTCTTTATTACTATCTTTACTAAAATCTTTATCTGCAAGAGCTTTCCCTAATTCTAATAGTTCATCATACTCCTCAAACTCTGATTTATTTTTATTTTCTATACCTTTAAAGTACCCATCCATCTCTATTGAAAACTTATCTTCTATTGTCCTTTTGCTCATAGCTCTCCCTCTCTTTCTATCTCCTTCTTCAACTTTTTCATTGTCCGATAGATTATTACCCCAACATTACTTTCAGTAATACCTAGTATTTTTGCAATTTCATTATTCTTAAGATTCGAACCAAATTTAAGGGCAATAATATTTCTATCTCTTGAATTTAATATTCTTAGGGCTCTTAAAAGTTTATCATTTGTTTCTGCTGTTACCACAAAATCTTCTGGAGTCTTTTCTCTGGATACTAATTCCTTAATTGTATCTAGAGAAAATAATTTTTGCTTTTTTTGTTTCCTAAAATAATCATTTACAGTGTTTCTAGCTATAGCAAATAACCAAACTTCAAATGGTGATTTATCTTGAGAATATGTACCTATCTTAAGTACTATCTTCTCGAAAACTTGACTTGTTAAATCTTCTGATGTATAGTGACAACTAACTCTATAGAATATATAGTTATATACCCTTTCATAATAAGCTTCAAAGATATAGGTTAATTCCTTTTCTTCAATTTCTTTATCATTTAAATGATTAAGTAAAGTAAGTTGCTGCATTTTCCACTCTCTCCTTTCCTTTACTTTTACGCTTAGCTAAGCATTTACATATGTTAATACGCAAAACTTTTTATTTCATTACATATATTCTAAATTTTACATAAAACAATCACATTATCAAATAAATATAAACTATTGTTTGATAAAACTATACCTGTATGAAATAAAAAAAGAACCAGAATTAATCTGATTCTTGACTTTATATATATTATTTACTAGCTACTATTACACAAAATTCAACCTTAGTATCCTGAATTGGGAATCCATCAATCTGACCACCATCTAATATTTTTCCTGTAGGTGTTGGCTTTATTTCAGCCATGAATGAATTTTGAATTTCACTGTTCCAACTGTTTCTTTTAAATGTATCCTTTGCACGCTCTTTAGTTGCATAATCTAGTCCACCATAGTTTTCAAATAATTCTATATGAACCTTATCATTTTCATCTATTAAATGCATTATAGACATGAATTTTCCTTTAGTTATTCTGTTCATCTCATCAATAACATTCCCTGGATCCTCAATATTTTGTATCCCCACATTACTAGTCATTATTTGGATTGAATTATTTTTAAAAGGAGTTTTTCTAGCATCAAAGGCAATTAAACTCAATTTCTCATATAATCCTTTAAACTTAAAGTATTCCCTATTTCTCTCTAGAATTATAGGACTAAAATCAGTGGCAATAATGTAATTGTTAGTATCTTGTAACATTGCTTCTACTAGATACCCTTTACCACTGGCTATATCTACAATAGTATCATTATCATTTTCAATATTCTTAATTACGAACTCTTTCTGACTCTTCAATCCATTAATAGAATCTTGTGTGTATATCTTTTCATGTGTCCTTTTATACATCCTTGAACTTTCTTCATAGTTTCCCTTCATGTCAAGGTATGATGCCTTAAACCAGTAATCAGCTCCATTTAACTCTTCTTCTGGTGTCGTCATCAACTCTTTATATATTTCTGGATTCTCTTTAAAATGTTTCTCCAAACCACTTTCACCTTTTTCCCATAGGTCATTCCTAGGTAAATCCGGTGTTAAAAACACTGCAATTTCATCCCTTACCTCATAATCAGCCTTACATTTCGAACAAATTATCTCTGCATTTATTACTCTATCACCTTTTTGTTCTTTAATTTCCCAAATTAAATCACCATGACACACTGGACATTCAAGCATATTAATATGTTGTTTATGCATTATGCATTCCCCCCTCTTAAGTAATTTATAACTCGTACCCATTTTATTCTATAATTTAGTATTTCTATATATTACATTTAATTCCTTTAGATTTTGATAAATTTCCTTCTAAAAAGTCCCACTTGACTTATTCTATGATAACTTATCCATTAATAAATTAACCATATTTACGAACTCCCCTCTCACTTCTCTCATATCCCTATAAGAAAGATCATATTTCTTTTTAAGATTAAAATCATAAACTCTATCTTTTTCTAATAGTTCTTTTAATTCATAATTTAGCATTGAATCATCAATCTCTTTCACTATTTCTTCTTCTTCATTTGATAAATCTCCTATTTCATAAAAATCAAATATAAAGTTTTGTAACTTATCTTCAATCCTTCTATATTCATCTAATAACCTTTTAACAGGTCTTGTTATATCCGATATATATGCCTCAGAGGCATCATGAAGTAAGCATGCAAGCTGTATCCTATGTGATTTCCCTTTAAGTTCAGCTTCCTTAGCACAGTTTATTGAGTGTTGAGCTACACTATAAAAATATTCATAGTGACCATTTCCTCTACACATCATGGATAATGCATGTGCAATATCCATTGTCTTGATTTCTTCTTTTCTTGGGTCTAGTGGCCAAAATTTAATGTTAGAATATGTAGAAATATAACTTCCTTTTCTCATTGTAAGAACTCCTTTCAAGTTTAAAAATTATTTTTTATAAAATAAAAGTCCTGCCCACAAAGAAAGCGTACACTAATACACTCTCTTCGTAAGCAGGAATTATTGGTCCCCGGTAGATACCCCCAAACCATATTATTGGGGTTATACGAAGTGCTCTATATTTTCATGCTAAATTGTTCATAATTTATTACCCTAATATTATCATATTCAGCTGTTCTGTCAAGTCACTAGATTTTTACATTTTTAATATTCCCAAAATTGCCTTTTGCATATGAAGTAAGTTTTCTTTTCCCTTGTAACCTATAAATCTATCTGAATTAATTATTTCCTCACTTACTTCCTTTCCCCTAGTAAAAGGAGGACATGGATTAACAATATACCCTGCGTTGCAACTCTTTAATTTATCCAATGTTAATTGATATGGTAAAAATATTTCTGGTACACTCTTACCATTCTCTGATAGTGGCCATCCATCAGTAAGGATTATATCAGCCTTCTTTATCCCTTTTTCAAAATCATTTGTAACTACTATTTCCCCTTTTGAGTTATCTCTTGCATATCTAAAAAGTTCATTTGATATTTCATATCCTGTAGGACATATTTGTGTTAAATTTAAATCTAATTTTGCTGCTGCCTCAAACCAAGTATTACTTATATTTGCCCCCTCTCCTACAAACACAATCTTTTGATCTTCCAATCTTCCTTTCATCTCATTCAATGTCATTAGATCACTCAAAATCTCACAAGGATGACTTTTTCTACTCATAGCATTTACCACATGAAACTCCACTTTATCAGATATTTCTCTAATTATTTTCTCTTTCTTATATCTAATAACTAAATAATCTATCCAACAGTTCAAATAACCTACTTTATCTTCTAAAGGCTCTTTTGCTTCAAAATCAATTTCCATATTTATAGCATTGGCACCTAACTGAAATATCCCCGTTTCAAAGGATATTCTGGTTCTTAAACTAGTTGATGGAAATGATGTAATAACAGTCTTACCCTTTAAAGGTTTAAACTCTTCCCCCATTCTTTGCCTTTCTTTCACAGAGTAAGCAAATTTCATAAGTTCATCAATCTCTGCTCTCTCCATATCCCTTAGTGATATTAAATGTCTCATTTTAATTCCCCCCCTTAGTCAACCTAAATGTTTTTAGAATAAATCAATAAGTCAGAGCGTTTTTTCCAACCTATCTTATTCCAAAAAGCATTACCTAACTCATTATCATAAAACACAAAAAGATGGCATTTATTTATACCCTCATCCTTAAGTGCTTCAAGTGCTTTTTCAACAAGAATTTTGCCTATATTTTGGCTGCGATATTCAGGTAATACACATGTATGATGTATATATCCACGCCTTCCATCATGTCCACAAAGGATTGTTCCAACTATTTTATTATCGTCATAGTATACAAATGATGAGTTTGGATTACGTTCTAGATATCTTGTAATGGATTCTTCAGAATCAGCATCACTAATCCCAATCCCAGGAATATCATTCCATATATCATAAATTTCAGCATAACTTTTTATAGTCATCGTCTCTAAATGTAACTCCTTATTCATAGTATCAATTCCTCTCTGTAAATATGTTGGAAAGTTAAATATCGTACAATTCTTTATTTAAAAGCTTTCTCACCCTATACCAATAACTATATTGCTTTTCATACCCCAATTTATTATATAGATTTTTCGCTTTCTCATTCTCATCAACAACCTGAAGATAAGAATGTGTACAACCATCCTTTAAAGCCTCATATATAAGATTATTCATAATCTTTGTTCCCAAGCCCTTTCTTCTTTTATCATCATGAACATATATATCATACATGCCTACATATCCTTGTTCAGCTACTCCCATTCCAACAGCTATTATTTCTCCATTTTCAACTATAGCTCCATAATATACATCAGGTATTATCCTCTGTAGCATCTTTTGTAAAACGGAAGCATTTTGTGAACTTATTTTATTTATTTGAGTAAATGCCACTAACCAATCATTTCTTAATTCTCTATATACCACAAACCCTTGTTTCTCTTCCTTGCTTATTTTAAAGTCGGCTATCTCTTTCAACATTATATTTGTCTTTGCAACATACTCATATCCTCTTTCACTGAGCATCACATCAATCTCATTATTATCTTCTTTTTCAGTAAGTTTGAACACTGTATCTAAATTATTTCTTTTGTACATCTCCTCACATATTTCTATATTTTTCAGTACATCTATACTACATTCGTATATTAGATTAACAGAATTAGCTCTTTTGGCGTAACCATCTGAAAATCTAAGTACCCATCCATTAAGTAAAACTGTAGATAGAGCTGGAAAAGCATTCATTGAAAATTCTTCAATTTTTTTTATCATGATTTATCCTCCTTAAAGATATAGTTATATATACTTTCCATAGATTTTTTTATCTCATTTTCATTTATTCCATAATATATTGAATTACCTTCTTGCCTTTGAATATCTACAAATCCAACATCCTTAAATACTTTGAAATGCCTTGAAACTGTAGAAGCATTTATCTTCATTTTATCTGCCATATCATTTACACTTAAAGCTGATTGAGTTAGTGTTCTCAACATTTTAAGTCTTGTCTTATCATTAAAGGCTAAAGTTCTTAATAGCAACATATCTGATGGTTCTTGAAGAGTCATTGGTTTACTATCAAGTGCTACAAAGAACAAGAAGGTTTTTTCACTATACCAGAATGCTACATTCCTACTTGAAAATATTGATGGCATAACAATTATATTTTCTATATCATCTACATGAACCTTAAATTCAGGTTTTATATTGAATTTTATTATGTTATTTTCTTCTCTCTCAATCCTATCTGATAATCCAAGAATATAATCCAGTAATTCCTCTTTTGTTTCTCTTTTTGAAATTTCCATAGCCTTTGAACTTATTTGTTTTGAATATTTCGACATTTCAACAAAGCAATGATTATACCATATATCAGACAACATCTCAGACATATAATTTTTAGCATTCAGCCCAAAAATGTATTCTGGATTTTTAGATACTTTTATAAACATCTCTTCTGGCGAAGTTATCCCCTCCATGGTCATATCTATCATTTTCTTTATAACATCTAACCAATCATGTGTGGATGCTGCAATTGTATTTATCTTATCTTTTTCTTCTTTTGAAAGCCTTGAATCTAGCCATTCCAAAGATATACAAAACGGCTTAAATCTCTCTACACTATATATTTGTCTTATGGCTAAAGCCATATCAAGCATAGGATAATACCCTATTTTAATCTTCATCTATATCACTTCCTCATGAGAATTTCATTTGTGTATTTGTGCATCTATGCAAATTTTATTATATTTTCTATTTATTGTCAATATTAAATTTGATTGTTTTTAGAATTTTCTGATAACTAAAAAGAACTGAGCAATATTGCTCAATTCCAAAAGTTATTCCAAAGGAGTTTTATTTTTTACATACATCCCTTTATAAGTTTATGGATTCTAATTGCTAATGCTAGTTCTTCATATCCAATATCCTTACCTATATTATCAGAAATCATTTGATATATCTTCTGTATTCTATATCGTATTGTATTATCATGTTGATTAATATCCCTTGCCGTTGCTTTCATATTACCTCTATTATTAACATACACAGTAGCTGTCTCCAATAAATCTGTATTATTTTCTTCATCATATTTCTTAATTGATGAAATATGAGTATTATAATACTTTTTCACCCACACATTATCTAAAAGAGGTAATAGTAACATATCTGTTCCTAGTTGTTCAAAAAAAACTAACTGTTGATTATTAATCCTTCCATAATCATACCCATACATGCTCTCTTTTATTGCATAAGATAGTCTTCCTAACTGATCATTTATAGTACTTACACCAATTATATATCTTTCATCATACCCTAATTCTTTAAGAAATATTTTCATTGAATCCATAGTTCTGTTTTCACTTGAATCAAATGTATATATAATTAATGTTCCTTCTCTGAATGGAATAACCTTATGCTGCTTATCACAGTTAAATATTTTAAATCCATTTCCAAACTCTTCCTCTGCTAATCTACAATACATAGCAATGGTCTTTTCTTTGAAATAGGGATTTATTTCATTAGCTATTTGAGTTATTAATAAAGCCTCTTCTTCATTTAACAAAATTTCTTCTATCTTAGATTCTATTCTCTTATTAATAGTATCTATCTTAATTTTATTTGCAATATCTAATATAATGTCTTCCATATAAACTTCACTGTATATAAATATAGGAAACCCCTTTCTGTCTGCTAACTCCTTCACATTATGCTTAATTGAATCAAAATAAATATCCTTTATGGCAAGTCCACTAGCCTTTACATCTATTAATCTTTCTACTATATCATATAATCCTTCTGGATGATCTTTCACTAAAAGTAAGGTAGTAAGAATAAACTCTCCCTCAGTAAAGCTAGATGTAATAACATCTTCTGCTTCATGATCCAGTATTCCTACCTTAGAAATTTTATTTCCTATTCCAACTATACCAGCCTCTACTCTAAACTCTCTATACAATTTATCTGTCAATATATCCCTAATCCTAATTGCCATTCCCTCATCTCCTTATACTAATTATACTAGAAATTAATTATGGAGAATATATGAGTCTTTATTATTTCTGCATATTACTATAAAACTCTGGGTATTCACTAACTTGACACTCTCTACATATACTCATGGATTTCTCTTTATCTAATGGTAATGAATGTGCTATTTTTTTTAATCTAGGATTTATCTCCATGGCAAAACATCTTCCTTTAGGTATTCCAATTACCTCATTCATCTCCTTCCAGAGGAATTCTACTGACTGCTCACCCACATTTCCAAAATCCATTGGTACAAAATCGCAAGGATATAAATCTCCCTGTGCAGTTATATATGAATGTTGGGTTCCCGCACCACATCCATAACGTTCTTTACTTTCTGTATATGCAAATGTGGTTATCTTAGGAAATCTTCCGCACTTATTTGCTTTTAACCCTATTTCAATTAGCCTTTTTCTTGCTTCTGATGAGTAAAAAACACCTTTTTCCTGTGCTTTATTCATCAACTCTCCACTCATTATAGGTTCAAGAATTTTAACCTCATGTACTCTCATTTTCTTAGCCAATTCAAATAATTGAAAGAGCTTACTTTCATCTAAATCTCTTTCAAGCACAACGGTTTGAATAATGGTATAAAGCCCTGCATCTTTAGAATTTTTTATCCCCTCTATAGCATAATTATATGCCTCTGCATATCCCCTTGTTGTATTATGCTTTACTGGATCAACAGTATCGAGGCTTATTCCTACCCCAAATAATCCTCGCTTCTTCAATTTCTTAGCCTTTTCCAATGTTAATCCCTTTCCAGTTGTAAACAATACAACTGAAGAACGCTGATCAAAGGCTCCTATTAACTCTTCAATATCTTCTCTAAGCAAAGGTTCTCCCCCTGTTACTCCTATAACAGATGTCCCCATATCTTGAAGTTCTTTAAATACCTTTTTCCACTGCTCTGTAGTTAGCTCATTACCATTCCCACGCCCTCTAGCACTACAGTAACTGCAATTATACATACAACGATGAGTAACTGCCACATGGAATGATATAGGAGCTCTTCTCTTTGAATATATCTGCTCTGTATATATCTTATATTGATCATGAACAGCCTTTATATGATTATCAAATGCTTCAGATGGAAAAGGCGGCATAAAAGTGCAAATAACATACTTCCCATCGTGATATACAATCTTCTCCCCTTTCAATATCTCAAGAGCCATCTTAATCCCTTTTTTCATAGAATAACTCTGGTCTCTCTTCATGAGTTTATGATATGACCACAACCTCTTTATAACTTTTGGATTTGTTACCATTCTTAAAATCATCCTCTTATTCACAGCTTATCCCTCCTTCTTTTCTAAAAATCCCATAAACAAATTTATGATTCACTTCGAACCCTCTACTAGTTTTATGACTCTTCCTAAATTCTTCTATCAACAAATCTTCAGCCTCTCTCACATCATAAAATACTTTGTCTACTCCAGCCAACACCCCTGTGTCTCTTAACCACTGGTACAGCTTTTCTGGGGATTTATAACATACCCACTCTTCCCCTTCACCTATATGTATACTCTTAAACCCTCTCTTTTTAAACCATCTTCCTAAATGTTTTTCATCCTTTGGAAGCCTTACTTTTGCCTCCATAGGCTTTGATACCATATGAATATTATTCATCATCACCTCTAAAATTGTCTTCTCTACACCTACCAAAGTCCCTTTACAATTTGATATTGTAATAAAATATCCTCCTGGTTTTAAGACTTTGTAAGCAACCTCTATCAATCTTTTCTGTTCAAGATATGGCAGGGCCCATCCAAGGTATATACCATCCACATGTTCGCCCTTATGACTCATATCCTCAAGATATTTTATAGCATCTTCTTGAATGAAATTTACTCTATCACTTTTCATTTCATGGCATTTTTTTATCATCATTTCTGATATATCAATTCCTATGAGCTCTCCCTCATATCCCTGTGAGAGTAGCTCACGGCTAATAAACCCTGTTCCACAGGCTAGATCAATCACCCTAGCTTCTTTGCTAAAGAACTCTGTTTTAATAAGAGGTTTAACGTGTTTACCCATTATACCTACCCATTTCTCATATGTGCTAGCTACCTCATCATAACTTTTACCATACTCCTCATTTGTAACTGTATCTTTTTTCACCATGCAAGCTATGAACTTGGCATATAGACTTATATAGTTAAATAATTTCATTCACATTCTCCTAAAAGCATATAATAATATCCTTTATGATTAATCTCTTTTATTTTAAAATTACTCTTTTCTAGAAGCTCACTCGTTTCCTCAATTGTTCTATAATACAATTTACCAAAAAGGCATGTCTCAAACATCCCTAATAATTTAGTTTTTAAATATTTTCTATGAAAATCATGTACCACAATACGACCACTAGGTTTTAAAACCCTGTAACACTCTTTCATTAAAGTATCTTGATCTTTAATATGATGAAGAACGTCTGAAAGGATTATTGCATCAAAATAATCATCCTCATAAGGGATATTTAAAGCATCACCAATTACTTTTATCAGCTTTTTACAATCAGGTGCATGAGATAACATTTCATTACTTTCATCTAACAGATGTATCTCCTCACAACTGTTCATCAATTGTGCTGCAATATAGCCTGTTCCTGCTCCAATATCTAATACTTTCTCTGTACTTTTTAACTTTGCTATTTCTTTTATTTCATCAACTCTATAAAACCCCATGTTATGCATAAACTCATCATAACGCTCATGTACATTACTAAAATCTTTCCTTTTCTTAAAAATAGCTACCACTTCCTTATTTCAATTTAATCCATAAATCTAAGTACCCATCTACCGTCTTTTTTCCATCCAACAAACATCCAACCATATTCACTATCCATATCTACTCTTATAGCAAAATAATCCTACACAATAATAACCCATGCTTTTTCACCCATTTCATAACTTCACCTCAAATTTCTATGATTAAATAATAATTTTATAAATTTTACAACCTTATGTGATTCATCACAAACAATATCTATATTTTGTCATTAAATAGTTATTTCTCCATTTAATAAGGTATAACCTTTATTATTTATTTCCTCATAATTATTTAAAATAAAAGTTATAACAAAAAAATAATGCTAATCCATGATATAACCTTGGATTAGCATTTTTCATATTGATTTATTTTTAATGTTAATGTGTTCCTTCAATTACATTAAAATTATTCCTTACTAGATAATCTTTAATTTCATCATATCTTTTACATTCAACTTTAATACACAATGCCATATGAACATTTTTTATATCTTTTGATTTTATTATTCCTACTTTTTCTTCTAAATCTTTATCTAATTCAGAATTACATCCGTTGCAGTGAAAAAAGGCTCCAATTTCTACGTCCTTGCCTTTGTATCTTTCAAAACTTTTTTCTTTTTTACTAAAAGCACTAAAACACATACACCCACCACATATTTTGGTTGTTTTTTCACAAACTATTATTCCTATTTTATCCATTTAAATTTTTCCCCTTAATTACTTTTATAATTTGGCCTATATATAATATTTAATTCTCCGGTTTCTTCATCTAAATTAACCTTTGCATCTACTTCATAAACATCTTTTATTAGTTTTTCTGTAAGAACTTCTTGTGGTGTTCCATATGCAACGATTTTTCCATTTTTCATAACATATATTTTATCACAATACATAGCAGCAATATTTAAGTCATGTATAGCAGATACTACTTCTATATTAAGACTTTTTACTATATCAAGAAGTTGTAATTGATACTTAATATCTAGATGATTTGTTGGTTCATCTAGAATAAGTGATTCTGTTTCTTGTGCTAAAGCTCGTGCTAAGATTATACGCTGCTGCTCTCCTCCTGATAAACTATTGAAGTTTCTTTTTGCAAAGTCAATCATTCCTACTTTTTCTAATGCATTGTACATAATCTTATAATCTTCTTCATTATCTCTCTCTAAAGCTCTTTTATGGGGTGTTCTTCCCATTAGCACCATATCCTGAACAGAAAAATCAAAATTATGATAATTATGCTGTGCAACTACCCCCATTTTTTTCGCTGTCTCTTTCATGGTTAATTCATGTATGCTCTTGCTATCAATTTTAACTATTCCACTTGAGGGTTTTAATATTCGATATATACATTTTAATAATGTACTTTTCCCACTACCATTAGGACCTATTATCCCTATGAATTGCTTATTGGATATATTTATGTCTATTCCCTTTAAAATCTGATTTTCACCAAAGTATATCTCAATATCATTTGTAGTTATCTCCATTAGCTATTTCCTCCAAATCCATAAGTCTTTTTAATCATCAACCAAATAAAGCATGGTGCTCCAATCATTGATATTAAGATACCTATAGGCAATTCGGTGTTTGGTATTATTGATCTAGCTAATACATCAGCCCATATAAGAAATATAGATCCAACCAAAGCTGCTATAGGGATTATTTTTTTATGATCTGTTCCAAATAACATACGAACTAAGTGTGGAATAATTAATCCTACAAACCCAATCATTCCTGATGAATATACAACTAACCCAATTATTAACGAAGTTATTGTTAAATAAACTAACCTATACTTATGTAAATTTTTACCTAATGTTATTGATACTTCGTCTCCAAGTAGCATTAGATTGAGAGTTCTGTATTGAGTTAAAAAGAAAATTGTTCCTATTATGGTTATAGGCAAAATAAATATTATACTCGACCATTCTGCCCCAGCAAGACTTCCCATTAACCAATAAGTTATACTTTGCATACCTTCTTTATCATTTGCATAGTAAACTATGAAACTTGAAAAGGCAGAACATACTGAACTTATTGCCATACCTGCTAATAGTAATTTTACTGAATTTGCCTTTCCACCAATATTTGCAATGATTAAAACCAGCATAGATACAGCAGCTGATCCAATAAATGCACATACCCCCACATAATTACTTCCAAAAATAGTTCCTATACCTAGCATTATAGCTAATGTTGCTCCAAGCGATGCTCCTGAAGAAATTCCGAGTATATACGGATCTGCCAAAGGATTTTTTACTATCGCCTGCATAATAATACCTACAACAGATAAACCAATTCCTACAGCTATAGCAAGAATAACTCTTGGTAATCGAATTAACCAAATAACATCATGTACAGCACCACTGGATAAAGTTTCTGCGTTTCCTATACCAAATAATTTAAACACAATTATATCATAAGCACTTTTAATAGATATATCTGCTGGACCAATAGTAACCGCAATTAAAATTGAAAAAACTAAAATAATCAATAATAAAACTGAAACACCTATATACATAGGCGTTCCTTTAAATATTCCAGTTTGAACATCATCTTTAAGATTAATCTTCATTTTTATTTCTCCTCATAAAGATGTGGATATAATCCTTTTGCAAATTTGTTTATTCCATCAATTGTTCTAACCCCACTTGCATACATTTCTCCTAATTGGATTGCATGTACACTTTCTTCTTTTACAGCTTTCAAGCTAGCTAATGCGGGGTTATTCATGATTTTATTTACACTTTCAGTAGCTACATCTTCATTTTCTCTATCCATATAAACAACAAAAATAGTATTTGGGTTTAAGTTAACTAAACCTTCTTCACTTATTTTTCCGCCTTCTGGACTTAATACTTCAGCACCAAGTTGAGTTACCATATCTCCCCCAAGAGTAGTTTTACCATATGTTCTTATATAATCTTTATATATTTCCACTATTAAAGCAGTTTTTTGTTCTTCTTTTTCTACAGCTTTAGAAACTCGTTCTACTTCATTAGTAATTTCATCTACTATAGCTTGTGCTTTATCTTCAACATTAAATACTTTTCCCATGTTTAAAATATCTGTGTACTCATTATCTAAAGTTTTTATTGCTGCTGCACCACTATTTAATGACATGTATGTATTAACACCTTTATTATGCCAGTAATCAACATCACCTAATCTTTTGTCACTAAATATTGAATACCAGCTTAAGATGAAGTCAGGCTCTAACATAACAACTGTTTCTTTTGATGGTGTAAATTCAGTAAGGTAATTAACTCCTTCAAAAGCTTTTTTCCATTGTGGTTTTACTTCATGGTCTAATCCTGATGCTGCAACAATTTTATCTTCTAACCCTAAAGCTAATAAAGTTTCTATTGAGTTTTGATAAACTGCTACTACTTTTTCTGGTTCTTTTTCTACAGTAATCTCAACTGGCTCTTTTGAATAATTGTATGTAGTTATTGTAACTGGGTAGTGATTACTTTTAGCTGTTTCACTTTCATTGTTTGTTTCTTCTTTTGAATTATCTTTTTCAACAACTGTTGAATTTGTAGTGTTTTTTGTATCATTATTTTCATTCTTTTTCCCACAAGATGCTAGTCCAAAAACTAAAGAAAGTGCTAATACTATACTTATTGCTTTTTTCATTTTTTTCTCTCCTCAATATTTTTCAAATACCGAAATATAATTTTGTATTAACATATAGATTTGCCAAAAAAAATAGCGCATTAGCCAAATAAAACTAATGCACTATTATTAAACATGATTAAAGACAAATCACTTCAAAGATTTATCTTTTATGAAGTGGTATATCTATATAAAAACTCATGATAATTTCGTGTAAAAACATCTATGGAATATCTCTCTTTGGCTCGAAGAGTTCATGATATCTTAACACTGGCAGGTATCCTGGCTTATGTATCATCATATTAGTTCACCTTCCCGAGTATCCTCAGTGGTATATTGAACTAATACTCCTCAATTACAGTAGCGGCACTGCGTGGGATTCTAACCCAACTTCCCTATTAATGCTATATGCAACCGGTATTCTCCAAAACTTTATTTATTTTTAATCAATTACATTATATTGATATATATATTATAAGTCAATGTTTTTAATTAAATATTGTTGAATTTCCTTCTTAATATTTTTCTATGAAAATAACTAAACACCACTAATAAAGGTGATGTTTGGTTATAAATTATTTTAAATGTTAGGTTATTCACTTGCTAGATAACTAATGACATCTTCATTTGAAAGTTTAAGTTCTTCTGGTAAATCAGCACGGTTTGAAACAACAGCAAGATAATATTTTCCTTCTCCCGCTTTAATTCTCCTTAATTTCACATTTTTATATCCTAACTTACTAGTTAACTTTGACATAAAATCTATCTGATTCATAATATCATCAGTTGCCAAGTGAAATATTCCTCTTAAATCATTCTTGATAATATAATGAATTTGCTTGGCTAACATCACATCAGTAATCGAAGTCAGATATAGATTACTATATACCTCAAGTTCTAACCCTTTATTTAACCTATCCATCCATGAATTAAATCTTGGTGAATCCGTTCCAAGTATCATAGGCAATCTGAATATAACAACATCATCTGCTAGAATTCTTTTTAACTCTTCTTCGCAACTCACTTTATATTTACCGTAATCGCTTTCTGAGTTTGTCGGATTACCTTCGTAATAAGCTTTAGATGGATCTTTATCAAAAACATTAGCAGTTGAACAGAAATACATCTTACTATCATTCTTTTTGGAGTATTCAGCTACCACTTTATGTGTATCTAATTGTTTCTCAAAGTCTCCTCTTAAACAAGATATAATAATTTTCGGCTTAACATTATTCAATATATGCTTTATGCAACTTGGATCATTTAAATCTAATTTATATATCTTATCACTAAGTTTCTCTAATTTTCTTCTGTGATATGTCCCATAAACATCGTACTCATTCTCTAGTTCTCTTAATAATGCTTTCCCAACTAAACCACTTATGCCCAGTATCAGTATCTTTTCCATATCACTCAACTCCTTGTATTCTTTATTGCATTTAAAGGACAACACTCTTTAGATTTCTCTATTTCTTTTTCAAGTATTTCCTTATCAATACTTTCAATGTTAATAACTCCTTTTCCATCTTTCATACTATATAACTCTGGATATAATCTAGCACAGTTTCCGCACCCAATACAAATTAAATCATCAATCATAGGTATAGTATATTCTATAGAATTTGATTTAATATCCTCTTTTCTTATCCATGACTTCATGATTTTTGCCATTAATAATATAGCGATAATTGTGCATATCCACCTAATTCCCATATATTTTATTCCCATGAATTTAGCTTCATTAATTAACATTGGTACTTTCACCACTGCCCATGAACTTAGAATTATAATAATATTTTCAATACTGGCACCCTTATTTAAAAGGATTTTACACACTGGAAACGCAGCATATATAGGTCCTGCTGATAATGATCCTATTGCAAATGAAAGAACCTTCCCTTTAACTCCTGATCCATCTCCAAAGTTATTCATAATGACCTTAGTAGGTACCCAAGTTTGAATCAATGATATTAAAATAAAAATCGGTGGCATTATTTGAATCATTTCTATGAAAAAGTATTTACTCTGGCTTAATGCATTTACCCCTAAATCCATATTATATATAAATAATATAAGATAACTCAGTATCGCTATAAATAAAATTTTATTCTTTTTAATTACACTATTCATCCCATTATGCCTCCCACAACTATTGCTATTATCAGAGCAAAAATAAAACTCAGAAGATTCCTTTTAATTGCGAACTGTTTTCCAAAAGTCTCCTTTTCAAGAGGCAATGTAACAAATCCAACCATTGTCAATGTTGTTAAAAATGCTGTCAAAGTCGTAATTCCAGCTCCATTAGCTTTCAATGACCCTATTAAAGGAAATGCAACAAATGCAGGTATTAATGTTATTGTTCCCACTAATGCTGATACTATAGTAGCTATAAAGCTACTCCCACTCCCTATCATACTCTCAATCTTCTCAGGTGGTATTATTGCAAGTATTAATCCTATAAGCAGTAATACACCAACTATATCTGAAATCATACTTCCCATCATGCCTTTTGCTTTCTTCATAGAGCCTATAGTTTTTCCTTTATCTTTAAATAAAGATATTACTAATACGCTAATTGTTACTAAAAACAATAATATCGTAGTCATGTAAATTCCTCCATATTTCTAATCATTTATCTCTTATAGAAAGTATATCACTTGAAATAAAAAAACGCCGTAATAATAATTACCGCGTGAGCTAAAAATACTGATTATTGTCTTTATTCTGTTTTCAATCTTCAGAGTTTCAGACTGTTGAAAAAGTTCAAGATCAAGGAACTAGGCGAACGAGCAGCAGAGTGTACGTATTATGTACTCGAGCAGCGCAGAGTGCCGAGATTGGGCTTTTTCAACAGTCTGACCGCGTGAGCTATTCTCCTAATTCTTGTTTTAATAACTCTAGATTTTTTATATGAATCATATTATCTTTATATTCTATTAATCCTTCATTTTTCATATTTATCATTTCATTTGATAAAGCCGGTCTAGTTACACCGAATACCTCTGCCATTTCCTTTCTTGTAAGGGGAACTATTAACTTTAAAGATTTCTGTTTTTTATATTCTTTAAGTAGATAATCTGAAATTTTCTTTCTTATTGTGTCATACGAAATAAATTTCAATTTGTTACTTAAATAAACTGTCTGATTAGAAATCATTTTTATAAAATTAGTTAAGAATTGTCTACTACTTAAACATATATCTGCAATCTTATCTTGGGCAATATATAATATTTCCAAATCATTTTTAGCCACTATAGTACATGGATAATAATTATAATCTGAAAAAACACTGGCATGGCCAACCAATTCTCCTTTTGATAATTTCTTTACTTTAATTACTTTACCTGTTACATATACTTTTTCTACATATACTTCTCCTGATAAAATAATGCCTAATTCTTCAATTTCGTCACCTTCATAAGCAATTATTTGATTCCTTGAATATTTTTTAATTCTATAATCAATTGACTGGAATAAATCTTTAATATCTTTATGAGTAAATCCTATAAACAATTGGCTATTTTCTAATACTTTAAAAATTGATTCCATAATTTCATCTCCCTAACTCCCGTTTATAACATCCCCTACAGTTACATGTCCGTATATTTTAGAATATTGATTCACTTCTACATTTATTTTATCATAAAAAAGGCGCGTTGCACGCGCTTCGCTAGGGAAACCTATGTTTCCCTTCGACGCAACTATCGTTGCTGAGCACCTTTCTTAAACCGGCAGGGGAAATACTTCCCCTACAACCCCTTCATTTTTTTATTCTTTAGAAATTGAATTGGTACAATTTTACACAAACATGCAACCCGTTGATATAAGCAACATTGTATATGATAAATTCTTCAGAAAATTTTTCAATTTCCTAAAGAATAAAAAAATTTCTTTTCCTTGCATTCTTTATGACTAATTAATAAAACATCAACACATAACCTTATGTATTGATGCCTTATTTAACGTTTATTATCTATTTTTTAAAAAGAGCTGGTGCTGGCGATTTTATGACAATTAATTCAAGAACATCATCATGAAGATTCTTTACATTCATTTTTGTATTATAAGGAATTTTAAGTATATCTCCTTTTACATATTCATGAACATCTTGCTCATCTAGTTGTATTGACAATATACCTTTAATCACAGTCATATAAACATTAGAATTTGAATAATGTTCTGGTAATCCTTCTTCCTTATTAAAAATCATGTGAATGTAATTAATATTATCATCCATAATAATTTTTTCAACAGCTGTATCATTTTCTGTACTGTAATTAAATACTTGCTCTATCATAAGTTTTACCTCTCTTTCGTCTTTTTCTTATCCTAATTATATAGCGGACAAAAGACTTTTTCAGTAATATATATTACCTGATTTATAATAAAAAACTTAATCTATAACTTCTGCAACCAAACTAGCTATTTCTTCTGGTGTCATAACATTTTGAGTTCTACAGTATTCACTATGTAACTGTTCAAATGTTTCTTCTAAACTCTTAGTTCCATCTATATTATAAATTTCTTTATCAATAAATTTAGCAAACTCTTCTGGTTTAATTAGTTGTATACCTGTCTCTTTTATAAACCTTTCAACTTCTTTGTCATCAAACACCATTTCACCATCTATAACTAAACACTTAAGTATTCCTTTATTTACCCATTGCTTCACTATATATTCAGATACCCCTAATCTCTTTGATATTTTATTGATATTCCCCATGATTCATCCCCCTTATTTTTATGCTATGATTTTTAAATTGCATATTAAAGAACCCTTCCACCTTAGATACAGATTCAGATGAAACGGTTCACCAAAATTCCCCACTATTAAATTAATTTTATTTATTACTTTATTTACAGTATGTATATTATATACCATCTTACATTTTTTGGCAACTAAAATATATTTTTACTTTATATTGCAAAAAAATAAACCGAAAGAACTATTCGGTTTATTCATTAATAAAATTATATTATGATTTCATTTTTTAATAATATTTATAAAGCTTTTTATATATACAAATACACATAAAGAAAAAGTCATAGGGCTTAACTTATTAAACTCATATGCTTTTTTAAAATTAAAATGTATTATATTAAAAAAGGCTCTAGTTGTTCCACATCCCCAACATTCTTTATGAAATAACCTTTTAAAGACACAAATGCTTTCCCCATCTTCAATAAAATCCACAGGAATTATAAATATAATTATTGGTATTAGAATATAACTTATAATTAAAATGTAATTCCGCTGTTTTTTATTTTTCATTATTTTTCGTTTAAAATTGGTCTACCTTCAGCATCAGTAAAGTTTCCAGTTACAATCATAATTAAATCTATTAAAGCCCAGATTCCACATCCTCCAGCAGTAAGTAGCATTATAATGCCTGTCCCAGTTTTACCAGCATAAAATCTGTGAATTCCTAATCCTCCTGCAAATAAACATAACAATAACGTAGGTAACCATTCTTTTTCACTTCTCATGTTCAACACTCCCATCTAAAATTTAATTCAGAAAAATTATACAATCATTGTACTAAATTGTCAATTTTTCATCTTTTTTCTCCTTAATTATATCATATTGCCTAGGTAATATAGTTGTTAATTGTTTGTATTTCAATTTTTATATCATTTCCTGAGAAATATCGCCTCTTCCATCATAAAAACTTCACCTAAATTAAGTTTTATTTTATAACAAAAAAACTGTGTAACATATTCATATTACACAGTTTTCTATAATTTAAATCTCATCATTAAAGTTTACTATCTCCAGTTTCACCCATTGTAAAACATCTTACCTGTTTAAAAATTGTAATAAAGTAGCCAATATTGTTGATATTTTTACAACTTGTACATTATGCATTGACTCCATTATTTACTTCCTCAGAAATAGCCTTGTATGCTTCTAAGTCTGTGTAAATCTCATCTTTAAGTGGGTTACGTTTATACTTAATAACTCTACTAAAGTGATATATACATACGGCAGCATTAGCTATAAGAGCTAATGTACTAAGGAAAAATAATGCTTTTGGATTATGAGAAGATCTTACAGCAAACATTGAATTATCTGCAAAGTTTGGTAATGTCAAAGAGAACATTGCCCAAAGCGCTAAAGTTTGTGCACGATGCTGTAGCCATGCACCTTTCTTAAAGAAGAATGCTGGAATTGTACATGACACTAATAGTGCTGCACCTGTATAGAAGGAATGATCTGCCATGCAGTTATAAACATATGCAAAATTCCAAATATCATAAGCAATTATCCAAAACCAAAGTTGATCAGGCCAAATCATATCTTTATTTTTATCTTTACCTATGTAAATACCTATCCACCCTGAAATAGCTAAGATATTTAAAATACCAGCAATACCATTCATAATATTCCAAGGACCACCCTGAATAAATAATCCATCTACTATACCATTTAAACTATAACATTGGAAATCACGGAATACCGCTTCCAAAATATTAAATGAAAGAATAAGCGGTGGAAATAACAATAACTTTTTATTACTAGCTAGTCCTTTACGATATCTAAGTGCCATAAATCCAAGAACTCCTGCTAGTGCAGAATAAGTTTTTACCCATGGGAACCAATAACCAACCGGAGTCCCTGGTCCAGCTGTTTTTGCCCAAATAGTAAAAGGCAGTAAAATAGGCAGAACTAAATACACCCCAATAGCAAGCCATTTACTGCGGCGTGTTATTTCATTAACAAACATTAATCCACAAACTACTACAAACCACATTAAAACTGAATACCATGGCATAGCTTCAAAGAAAAACATATCCTTATCCTCCTTATAGAATATTTATTAAAATTCATATTTAGTCTTAAATATGATATTTTAATACTTTTTATTCCATTATATACAAAATACTATTATTATTATGTATTTTTTTCAGTGCATACTCATAATACTATTTATGTAGTTTAAAGTCAATTGCAATATTTGTAGTTATTATATGTATTGTTAATAAATAACTATTAAAAACATCTTGAAAAGTATGCTAATTTAAGTGTTATAATACTAACAAACTTAATCTTTGTATGTTATGTTACACTAGCTATCGAAAGCAAGTAAGAAGCTTAAGAAAATATACTACCTATGAAAGCATAATTATGAAAGCATAATAGAGTATAGTAAAGGCTAACTACAATAAAAATTATCTACTTTTATGGTAGTTAGCCGCTTCTATTTTACATTTCTTTTACGCTCTCAAAATCGTTAAAATATCTCATCAATAATGACATCATATTAACTTCTTACTATAAATCTCCTCAACCCCTACACATTCTTCTCCATGATATTTCAATTTTATAAGTACTACTTGACTAATATGCCCTTCAAATGGCTTTAGTTTTTCAGTGCAATATAGTAATGCCTCTGCTAGTTTATCTTTCTCTAATCGATTTGCTATTGTACAATGTGGTATCCACTTTCCTGGAAGATATAAAGATTCCTTATCCCCTCTGAACATCTTAAAATTATCATGATATTCTCTATGAAACTTCAATAATTCTTTACTCATTGTTGGGGTAAGTAGCAACGCCCCACTTCCTATAAAGCTTCCTAAAGTAACAAAACTAATTGGAGTTTTTCTTATTTGTTCATAGTAAATATCCATATACCCTTTAAATTGATCCTCATCTAACATATCATAATCAGCAATTGTTATATGCGGCCTTTTCCCACTATACTCCTTAGAATAAAATGATATATTATTCTCAACTAATCCTTCCCATAATCCCATTAACTTTTCTTCTGTTTGTCTATCAAAATATGCAAGTACTCCGTACATCTTTATCCCTCTCCCTTACCCTTAGTAACTTCTCTATTTTTCATGACTCAAAAGCCACTCATATACTTCAGTATTCTCATAAGTCGCAGTCCATGAGTCATGTCTCTTATCTGGATAAATTGTAAGCTTAGGTTCTCCACCTACTTTCTTTATTTCTCCAACTACCTCAATTGATTTTTCCACAGGAACAACATTATCCATCTCCCCATGGAATGCCCACAAGGGAATATCTTTTATAAGCTCAGCTCTTTTAGCATATGCCACTCCTCCACATATCACTACCATAGCTGCAAATAAATCAGGTCTATATGATGCAAGGGCATATGCTCCAAATCCCCCCATGCTCAATCCTGTGAGATAAACCCTCTTATTATCTACTCTTAACTCGCTCATTACCCCTTCTATCAATTGTTCCAGTTGAAGAACAGTGAAATCCCAGTATAAACCCTCAGGACATTGAGGTGCTATCACTATAAATGGAAGTTCCTCCCCACCCTCAATTACCTTTGGAACACCATGTAACTTCACTAAATTAATATCATCCCCTCGCTCTCCCGCACCATGAAGAAATAACATAAGTGGCCACTCCTTGTTACTTTCCTCATATCCTTCAGGTAAATATAGAAGGTATTCTAACTCATAATTTCCTTTAAAAGTCTTTTTTATATGTCTCATAATTCTTCCTCCAATAAAAAGCCACCAATGTTGGTGGCTTTTAGTAATTAATGTCTTTTCCCATTCCTTGAAAAAAATGCACCTGCTAATATAACTATCAGTACCACAAATCCTATACTGAATGTCAGTTTGAATATTACACCTAATAACGCTAAGATAAGTGCAATCACAAGGACAACAATGAAAACTGGTAAGGCAACTGCACCAATTATCAAGACCAATAATGCAACCACTGCAAATACAATTAACCCAAATAATAATTCTAACATAATTCCCCTCCTAGATTTCTGCAATATTATTATATATTCTTCTTTCTATAGGTTTATTATGAATCCTTTAATTCTACCAAATATTAACCGTTTTTTAATTATTTTCTAATATTTCTTATAACTTTATTCCCTTAGCAATAATAAACTCTCCATTATCAGCCATTGTTCTCTTCATAAAGGCCTGTTCTTCTAATTTAATTATTGTTTCCCACGCCGTACTATCAACAGCTAATTTTTCTGCAGGTTCTCGAAACGCACTTGTAAGGCAAGGACTTCCTCCTATTTGTATATTTTCAATACCAGCCTTCTTCATAACTTCTTCCAACTCTTCAGCCTCAAAAAAATGTCTAGATGGATGATTAACCATCTCGTGAACTGGTAAATCTCCTGTTTCTGCTACTTCATTTATAAACCAATAATCAGGTTGTCCAAAGAATGATACGTAATCGAAATCAGCCTTTCCTAATTGATTCCTAATAACACCCCATTTACTATTTACACTAAGTAAAATGGTACCACCTTTTTTTGTAACCCTAGTAAGTTCATCAACAGCTTTCTGTCTATTCTCTAATAGATAGTTAAGTGGTGCTCCATAACACACAACTGTATCAAAAGTATTATCCTCAAAACTTGATAACTCTCTAAGATCGCCTCTAACAATTTTATCTATCTTTGAAGTAAGTCCACTCTCTTTAATCTTCTCTTCTGCAATTCTTAACTGCTCATCAGATATATCAAATAATGTTACCTCACTCCCTGCTCGTGCAATTTCTATACTAAACCTTCCTGCACCACAACCAGCATCAAGTACCTTCTTTCCCTCTCCTATATGCTCTTGTAATAATTTCATATGAAGATGAAAATTGATTCTATCATATGGAGTCAAATCTAATCTAACCCACTCTTTTTCACCATAGTTATTGTAAAAATTCCTTATAGCTTCTCCATTGTATGTTTGTCCCACTCTACTACCTCCTATTGTTTCTAAAGACTGATTGTATCATTAATTTTGTTTTCCAATATAAGTCTGTGGACCTGACACCAAACCAAATTATGTAAGCATATACTCTTCAATAATACTCACTTTCTTGTTTGTAGCATCTAGTTCAATCTCACAGCCTATTGGTAAAGTCAACATGGGATGTGTATGACAGCAATCGAACTCTGCGATAAATGGCAACTTTTTATCTCCCAAAACTTCTAATAATATTTCATATGGTTTTCTTCCAGTTTTACAATTATTAAATAATTCATGTTTTCCAAGTATGATTCCTGAAACCTTATCAAATACACCATTTAATTTTAGTAAAGAAAAACTTCTTTCAATGGTTGCACAATCTTTTAATGAATCTTCTATAAATAGTATGTCTCCTTCTTTTATTTCTGGCATATATTCACTGCCCCATATACCTTGCATTGTATTTAAATTTCCACCAATTAATCTTCCACGTACAGTTCCACCATAAACTGTAACTAATTGATTTTCTATTTGTTCTTTAGCCCTATCTTGGGTTTCCCAATCTATAAATTCTTCTGTCCAAACAGATGGAGTTTTTAAGGTATATGGAAATTGAGTTTCTTGAACAAGCAACTCTTTAAAATATTCATATGTATAATCAACAAAGGGTGGAAACTCTCCGAATGATGCTACCAATGCTGGTCCATAATAAGGTTTAATTCCTGTTTTTGCATATATACCAAGCAAAATTGCAGTAACATCTGAATATCCTATTATTATTTTAGGATTTTTCTTAAATGCTTCATAATCTATATACGGAAGGAGTGAGTTAGAATTCATACCTCCAATAGTAGACATGATACATTTTACTTCTGAATTTCTAATAAGAGCATTTAGCTCTTCAGCTCTTTCTCTAATACTTCCAGACCTATAAAAATCACTTTTTCCTGTTAGATTCCCTTCTAATATTTTAAATCCTTTACTCTCTAAATATTTTTTTCCCCTTTTAAATCTTTTTGGACAAAAACAAGTTATTGGTGATGATGGCGAAAAGATACCAATGGTATCCCCTTGTTTTAACTTTTGTATTTTGCTCATTCTTAAGCCCTCCTATTGTTTCTATCGAATTAATTATCTTTGATTTAATAAATTTATTTTCCAAAATAAGTCTGTGGACCTGGTACACATCCAAATTATGTATGCGCACCAGCTTTGCATACAAATTATGTAAACACTTAATCATTTAAATTTACTTCAACATCAATAATAGAATCCTCATTTTCATCAATAATTTCTACAGAAATTTTGTTTACTATTGTTGAAAAACTTTCTTTAATATCACTAACATCTTTAAAAGCCTTATCTAAATCATCTCTTGAAGTAAAATTTCCCAGTGTCATATGTGGCAAGAATGTTTTATCATTTAGCCACTCAGGTTTATATGGTTCTAAAATTCCAGTATATAACTTGGAACTAAGTTTTTTTATATCTTCAATACCTTCTTTTAAAACTAAGAATAGATACATTCCTAAAGGATTGTCCATTCTTATTATATTATCCATACTTAGTCTAAAAGAGCTTATTCCTATAAGCTCTTTTTCTAAATGTTCTTTAAGTTCAATTGATGTAAGATTACTTTCAAATGTAAATACCAAAGTAATATGTGGTCTAACATGGTTTGCAAGTGGGTCATATTTTTCTCTTATCTCATCTATAATATTAACATTATCAAATTGTGGAAATATCATTATGGTTCTTCTCTTCACATTACAGTTCAACTTAATCACCTTCCATATTCTATAATAATAAATACAATGTTTCAGCTAACTGAGACGAGTAAAATCTCTTTATCTAAGCAGGAAGTTATATTACACCAGATTCAATTATAGTAAAAGTCTTTTTATCACAATCAATTTCTGCCATTGCACCATATGGTAAACATGTCATTGGCTCATTATGCCCAAATGACATATTATAAACAATAGGCAGATCATTTAGTCCTAATTCTGATATGATCTTCATAATTGAATTCTTATATTCCTTATAATATTTTTCTTGATACGGTTTCCCGAAAATTATTGCTTTCACTCTTTGCAATATACCTTGGCTACCATAGTTTCTAAGCCAATATTTTATATAAGCTGGCTCTGGCATCTCTTCTGATGTTTCAAAGAATAGAATAGCATCTTCAAATATATCATCTGATGGCCATAGAGAAGTGCCTTTTATCATCTCCATTACTTCAATACACCCACCAATTAAATGACCTTGAGTTACACCTTTACCTTGCAAAAACTCATACCCTTGATTTTTGACCATAGCTTTTGCAACAGTGGCATTACTTTCACTCCATTCTATTCTTTCTCCAGTCCATTCCTTAGCTGCTGGTATTAACCCGATTGGAGAAGGATCAAAGAGAGTTTTTTCTAACCATTCAGCAGTATAGTCAAACACTTTAATATTTTCTGCCAATTCCGCAAGAACAGATGCTCCGTAGAAACTTGACAAATTTGCTTTAAGACACATAAAATGGGTGATGGTTGTGTCAGAATAACCTATAAATATTTTAGGATTATTCTTTATGATATTAATATCAATATATGGTAACATTCGTATACTTTCATCACCACCGATACAGGAGAAAATTGCTTTTATAGAAGGGTCTGAAAAAGCTGCCATTAAATCTTCTGCCCGTTTTTCTGGATGATGGTATAGATAGTCCGAACCTTTTAATGTGTTTGCCATTTCCACAACTTCCAAACCAAACTGCTCTTGTAATCTCTTTTTTCCTAAATTATATCTCCAAAGTAAATCTTCGTCACCAGCCCCGCCCCATGAAAGGCTTACAGTGGCAACCTTATCCCCTGGAGTTAATCTTTGCGGTTTTACTAATTTCATCATTTATTTCACCTCATCTAATAAAAATAATCTTGCATAATATCCTATGTATTAACCATTGTATATACTCAAAAATCGTTCAATAATCTTCTTATGACTTTTCACAATATTTTCAGGGAGTTCTTCAATACTTATAAAAGAAAAGTCTAAAGATTCACTTTCATCCATATTAAACTCTCCACTAAATTCATTAGTATAGTACGCAACTGTAACTGCATAGAATTCATCACCATTAGGAACCTTTATGTAACTACCTTCACCGGAAAATATATCTATTAAATTTAACTTTCCAACTGTTAAACCTGTTTCTTCAAATACTTCTCGTTTTGCTGTATCTTCTGCAGATTCTCCAAGTTCCATTAAACCTCCAGGTATTCCCCACATTCCATATGATGTAGTTTTTCGCTTTTGTAACAATATTCTATTCTCATCATCTATAATTATTGTCACTGCTCCCACTAAAATAAGAGGACGGTGTCCAACTATTTTTCTTAATTCCTCTACGTAACCCATTGTTAACCTCCTATTGTTTCTAAAAAATAATATAGATAAATACAGATTATGCTCATTCCATTGAATTTATAAATTGGATTACTATATGAATTGACAAATACAAACCTCTGTCTTGTAATGAAAAGTTACTTTTCCATTTTCCTGATATTTTAAGAATAGATTGCGAAGTTCTTGAACAAATTTATCATAATTACAGTCTGATTTTGATGGTGTATAGGATACCGATGTGGCATTACAAATCACCTCTTCCTCGGTTACAGTTTGCCAATTGTCATAATATGTTTTTATATAGTCTTGTCCAAAAAAATCAAACTTTTCTCTATCTGGATTAAAGTATGAGTTTCCTGCCGTAGTCTTAATTTCATAACTGCGGATAATATTCATATATGCTTTTACAAACCCACTATCTTCCTGCAAATCATTCCATATAGTTATAACATGACTATTTTCTTTTAGAATACGTTGGAATTCTGATTTACACAATTGTTTATCAAACCAATGAAACGCCTGTGCAATTGTAATGACATCTATACTATGATCTTTTAATTGAGTTCTTTCAGCCGGTGCACAAATATATTCAATGTTTGTATTAGTAGAACAATACTTCTTGCACTCATTAATCATTTCTGAATTGGGCTCAACAGCCAAAACTTTACAGCCTAACTGACATAACATATGAGTTAGTAATCCTGTTCCTGCCCCAATATCTGCAACTGTAGATTGCTTATCAATTCCCATCTCTTTAAGTTTACTTAGAATTTCTTCCGGATAAGTAGGTCTACCATTTGCATAGTCTTTCGCTTTATTATCAAATTCATTTTTCATGTTAACCATCCTTTTCAAAATTCTTTTTATTCAGCTATTCTTGCCATTGAATAAGAATCTCTGAAAGTTCCATCTGAAAGTCTCGTAGTCATTTTATGTGTTCCTTCTATTTCAAACCCGAATTTTTTATAAAGAGCTATTCCTCTCTCATTTGTAGCATCAACTTCTAGGGTAAGTCTTGATATATTCATCTCATCTGCCCATTCAAGGATTTTCTCAAATAACTTTGTTCCTAATCCCTTTCCCCAATAATCTTTTCTTATAGAAATACCTATTGACCCTATGTGTCTACATTTTCTCTTATCATTTCCATTTACATTAGAATTAGCTATTATTTTATTTCCTACTTTTAAACATATAAAAACATTAAGCTGACTTTCTATCATTTTATCTAAGAAATTCCCCTGTTGTTCTTCCGTTATATTAAGCTCATCAGGATATCTTAGAAGAAAATCAGATTCCTCATATGCACATTTACGAAATTCTAACACTTCCTTAGCATCCTCTTTTGTTGGAGTAGTTATTAGTATATCTTGACCATCAATATTTATTATTTCCTCTTTTATCCTTGCCACTTTACCCCCCCCTTATTGTTTATAAAGTATAATTATATCTTTGATTTCATTGAGTTTGTTTCAAATAACTATAAGTTTATCCAGTACCTACAGCATCCACCTATTATATCGGAAAGTTCCCCACCATTACTCTCGATTACTTTCCTTGAAGGAATATTATCCTCATTTACAGTTAAAAGAACCTTACTCATACCTCGTGCCTCAACCTTCTTCAATAGTTCTCTCAACATTATAACTCCATACCCCTTACCACATTCACTAGGTCTAATACAGTACCCGATGTTTCCACCATGCTTTCTCAGATTCTCATTAAGAATTGGTCTAAGCTTTATAATTCCAACTGGCTTATCATCTACATAAAACCAATACTTAGTCGACGGAACGTATTTGGGGTCTAATCCTATTCCTTGTGACATTCTTATATTTCTTTTTAAATACCCCTCAAACTCTTCATCCTTCATATCCCATCCACTATTACCAAATCCATTTTCTCCTGGACCAATTTCTCTAATCATATCTAGTATCTCTTGTCCATCATCTAGAGATAACTCCTTAATATAAAACATCTTTAAACCCCCTTATTATTTGTTTTATTTTTCAAACTCGTATTGATCATAATCACATATAGGTTCATATCCCATCTTCATATATATACTATTTGAAATAGGATTAGCTAAATCAGTAAATAGTGCTGCAAATCTATTTCCCTCCTTAAGTATTTCTTCAGAAACAACCTTTACACATGCAGTAGCATATCCATTTCTCCTAAATTCTTTTGGAGTATATACCATTCCTACAACTTCTCCATGATCTGTTTTCTTCATTCTCATAGCAGTTGTCACTGGCTTTCCAGCTTCATCTATCCATATATATACTTTCTTATTCTTTATCAAAAACTCTGCTCTATTAAGTCTTTCCTCGCTCAGAGGATTTCCTTCAACCTTCATTCCAAAGTCGATTGTAGCATCATACATCCATCTTGTTATTAACTCATGATACTTCATAGTTGCCATTTCAAAATGCCCATTTGGAATAGATACATCTTTAACTTTTGTTAACTCATATACTCTTAAATTCATGGCACATTCATATTCTTTATTATATTTTTCACTGAAATACTCTATAGCTTTTTTTGAAGTCTCTTTTCTACCATTAGTACCTGGTATTGTTAAATTTTCTTTATACATTTTATCTAAAAAATATTCTAATGACTCATCATCTCTTGAATCTATAAGGAGATTATGAGGTACTGTCATAAGAGCTATAAGCTTTATTTCCCCCTCCTTCTTTACTGACCCACAATATACTTCTTCATATTCTCTGGCTCCTATAATTATGTCATTACATATTCCTAAAAATAAATTATTCTCAACTTCTTTCTCCATTAAAAAACCTTTACATTCACCCAAGAATTCTTCAACTTTTTTATAACGCTTGTATTCCATTTTAAAGCCCCCATTTATTTCAATACTTCATTTATTTTCGCTTCTTTTTCCTCACAATTATAGATAAATGCTCAGTCGCATCTCTAAACTGCGGAATCTCACAAGTTTCAACTGCTCTTTGAACAAGATTATCATAAGCTTTTCTGTTTTCCTCATACACTTTCTTAAGAGCATAATGTGTACCACTTATATATCCTTCTGCCCCTGCATATGAAATGATTTCGAGTCCTGCTTCCTCAATCTCTTTTAATGCATGTTCTGGTGTTGTAAAATACACCTCTGTGAAGCTTTCATCTTTACTATACTCACATTCAGTAAAACAATTATTTAGTAAATCCATCTTTTCAAATTCCTCAAAACACTCTGTAATCCCTGCCTTTAACACACCGTATGAATTAATATATGCTACCAATGCAACTCCATCTTCAGCTAATTTATCTCCCATAGTTTTTAGTGTATTTATCCTATCTTCTCTACCATGCACATGATACATAGGTCCCATCATTAGTATTCCATTGTATTTCCTATCCTCTAATCTATTGATATTTATTGCACTATCACATATGTATTCTTCTGCTTTTAAACCTTCTTCATTAATGTTCTTCTCCGCTAGTTTCAACTCTTCATTAGAAAGTTCAAATAATGTAACATCATATCCCTTTTTTAACATTTCAATAGAATATCTTCCCGGTCCACATCCTATATCACATAGTTTTCCTTTCTTAGGAAAATACTTATCAATTAAATGTAAATGACTTAAAAATTCAACCCTTGAATATGGATTGTTTAACCTCTCCCATTCCATCTGTGCATTTTCATTGTAATGCTGTTTAACTATATCACTCATTTTTTATCTTTAATGAGGAGCTTATTATAAGTACCAAACCCTCACTAAAGTTCACCTCCTTTTTATATCTAATGTAGTGCAAAAGTTGAGTAAGTTACTTATATAATAAAATTCTTATACTTGTATATAAGTTCATCGTCTGCATAGATTTCTCCATCTGTCATATCACAAAGCATATCCCAGTGAATAGCTGATTTATTCTTTCCAAGGCATTCTGGAAGTGATTGTCCAAGTGCCAAGTGAACTGTGCCTCCTATTTTTTCATCAAATGACATGTTCCTAGTGAACTTGTTTATCCCATAGTTTGTTCCTACAGCGATCTCACCAACGAATTTTGCACCTTCATCGGTTTCAATAAGAGCCTTTAGAAGCTCTTCCCCTTTTTCTGCTGTGGCCTCTATAACCTTACCCTTTTCAAACTTTAATCTAATTCCTTCAACTTCTCTTCCTCCATATATTCCTGGGAATGAGAATTTTATATGCCCTTCAACACTATCTTCAACAGGCCCTGTGAAAACCTCTCCATCAGGAAAGTTAACCTTACCATGGCAATTCACCCACTTTCTACCTTCGATAGACATACTAATATCTGTATCTTCTGCAATTATTCTAAGTTTCTTTTTAGTATTAAGTATTTCACATATTCTGTCCTGTTCTTCCCTAACCTTAATCCATTTTCGAATCACATCTTCCTCATTTATAAGCGCTGCACCATATACAAAATCTTCATAATCTGAAAGTGACATTCCTGCTTCTTGGGCATTTGCACTCACAGGATAAAGAGTTCCACAATACCTCATCTCCCCTGTTCCCATTCTCCTAAAGAAAGTTTCAATTTTCTCCTTATGCCCCTCAGTCTGTAACTTCATCTTTTCTGGATTAATATTTGAAAATACCCTTGTATTTGTTGTTCCCTTAACATTTAGAATTACATCCACTTCTTCATACATTTTTTTTTCATAAGCAAATAAATGTTTAATCTGCTCAACACTTCCATTCTTGAACAGATACTCATCTGCGTCCCTAAAACTAACATTGATTGTAGGATGAGCTCCAATTTCAATAGCCCTCCTATAAACTTCCTTCATAAATGGGATAACTACTTCTTCTCCTTCTATAAGAATCGTTTCACCCTTCTTAAGCTCAATTGAATACTCAATTATCACATCAGCAAGTCTCTTTGCCCTTAAATCCATATAAGCTCTCCCCTCTTAAATAAAATTAATATTATTAATACTTTGATCAAATTACAATATTTTATTGTTATTGGATTTGTTGCATATCAATCTCTCATTTCTTAACATAAGAATAAATCGAAGCACTAACTATTCTAAACTCCATTCATATATGCACACTTGTCGTTCCCCTTCTTGATACAACTGAGTATATGAGGGTAAATTTACTATCTCTTTAAGTTTAAGACCTGCTATTTCACAAGTTCTTCTGGATGGTAAATTGTCTGGATTGCAAGTAATTATAATTCTATTCATTCCATGTGTAATCGCTACGATTTTGATAATTTTACAAGCCTTTGAAGCATACTTATTTCCTCTGTTAGTTTCTTTAATTGCATAACCAATATTCCCCACATAATATAGATTTTCGTTGTACCCGACTCTAAAATCAATAGTACCTACACTTTCATCTGAATCATGTAGTGTAATTCTATATTTATAAGCAGGCACATAGCCTTTTTCTTCATTAGATGGTGTTTTTTCTATAATCTTTAAATCAATCTCACCATCAGTTAAGTAATCAAAATTTTTGAACTCAAACATCCTTATTCCCCCTTTTTAACACAAACACAATTAATATCAGCTACTTTATTGCTTTAATCAATGCAGTTTTATTCCATCTTCTTTCAACTGATATATTGTTAAACCCTGTATCAGAAAATAAAGCAAGTTCAGTATCTAACGCCAGTGGAACATCAATATGCATACTGCCAAAAGAAAGTTGTTGCCTTTTATAGAACTCTTCTGCTTTATTTATTAAATTAATTTCAGTGTCTTTGTCTTTGCTTACAGTATCACCATTTATAAAATAACCATTTGGTTTTAAACAATTGTATATTTTGTTATAGAGTCGTATCTTTTGTTGTACCGTAAAATGATGAAAGGAATATGTAGAAAGCACCATATCAAAATTATTTTCTGTAAACGTAACATCAAAATACGAACCACAAATAGTATTTAATGTTACTTGCGGATACACTTCCTTTTCCTTTAGCTCTGCCAACATCCCAGATGAAATATCAATTGCTGTAACTATCGCAGAATGCTTAATTCTTTCTATTTCAAGTCCTGTTCCACACCCAAGAACCAAAATGATTTTTGGTTTTCCACAAATATTAATCTGCTTTTCTATTTCATCATAGAATTGGCACATCCCTAAATCTTCATAAAAATGCCTATCATAATCTGAAGCACATTTATTAAAATGAATATCCATATTATCAATTCCAAAATTCATTAGATCCCCCCCTAAAACCTTTGAATTTTCTCATACATTCTGTTATAATTAATTTCTGTTTTCTAAAATTACTCTTCCTCAAATCACTTTTATCCACAATTAAAAAAATCAAAAATAATCCACAATTCAAACTTTTTGCTCTTAAGTTATCCACATTTTATTCCTATTAGTCAACTCGTCTGAATTATCTCGGAAGTATATCATCTAAATATTTACATTCATATTCCCTTTGAACTATATCCATATATATTTCATCAAAATATTTATTGTTTATATAATAAGCCTCTCTTCTTCTTCCTATCTCTTTAAATCCTATTTTTTCATATGCTCTTATAGCTCTTTCATTGAATGAAAAAACTCTTAACATTATATTGTTTAAGCCTAAGACTTTGAATCCATGGGATAAAATAAGTTCTATTGCCTCAACTCCGTATCCATTACCCCTATGTTCTTCTTCTCCGATAAATATACCTAATTCTGCTTTTCTATGGATATTATCAATTTGAAATAAAGAACAATTTCCTATTAATTTATCTTCATCTTTTAATACAATTGCAAAGTTGCTCTCTTCATTTGCTAATCTTTCTACAGCTTCCTTTTCTTTAGATGTACTGACATTTGTTGCGAAGTTTCCTAAATTTATTGTTACATTTAAATCATTCATCCACTTTGTATATATTTCATAATCTTCTACATTCATTGGTGAAAGATATAACCTTTCACCATCTAACTTCTTAAAATATCTCACTTTTAAAACCCCCTTGTTGTTTCTAAAGAATAATTCTATCTTTGATTTCATTGATTTTGTTTTCAAATAATAGTTCTATTAGTTGAGAGTGGATAGGCTTATCTCTATTCCCATCTCTTTAGCAACCCTCACACATCTGTCATAATGTGCCCCTTTAGTCTTAACTCCATGAAGATATCTATCTAGTGAATCCACATCCTTCAATAACTCAGTTAAATCGTCCTCATCAGCTACATCTTTCTGACTATGTCTAACAACTGCATATGCTATACTGTCTATTTCCTTTTTAGTTATTATTGGTGAATCACCTCTGAATGTTTCATTGTACTTTTCTAAGAACTCATATACATAGATTTCTCCAGCTTCAGCATGATTTTTTTGAGTTTTAGTCATCACAGCACCAATATCATGTATTGCAGCTGTTATTGCGGCTAACTCCTCATCAATTCCTCTCTTATTTGCTAAAACTTTAGCTAACTGAGCAGATGAGTACATATGCATAATATTCCATACTACTGGATGATCTCTTCCCTCATCTGACAGACTCTTCATATATGAAAGATAATTTGTTTGAAGTGTGTTTAACCTTCTAAAATCTTTTCTAATAACCTTTTTATTCTCCATTTTTCACCTTTAGTGAGTAATTGTATTATTAGTACCAAACCCTCACTAAAGTCCCCCCTTTTGCTATCTAGTGTAGTACATCCTGCTCTAACTGATTTTGTACATTTATACATAGACTACATATAATCAATGTAATGTAAAATTTAATTATTATGGATTAGTTAGCATTTAAGAATAAATTAAAGCACCTTGTTAGATGCCATACTTACTCAATATGTTCTTCTTTAATCCTAATAATCTCTACCATAGGATATCTTTTATTTATCATTTTAACTAAACTTTCCAATCCGAATATCTCGGTAAATGTATGACTGCCAACTATAAGATTCATTTTACTATATTGTGCATATTGAACAGTATATAGTATCTTTTCACCAGTAAAATATGCATCACAACCTAAATTAACAGCATCTTTTATATCAATAGCAGAAAAACCTGCACCTGTTACTACCCCTATTTTCTTTATTAATCTTTCGTTGTTTTTCCATTTTCGTACTGGTTCTTCTAGCAACATTTCTATTTTATTCACAAGTTTTTCAAACTCGATTGGCTCATCTATTTCTCCTATTCTTCCACAATACATTCCTTCGTCATTTGAAAATTTATCTGTGACCCTAAATCCAAGTTTTTTTAATATTGAAGTGTTGTTACCAAATTCAGCATCATCTAAAGGTAAATGAATAAAGAAATGCGTTATGTTACTATGTTTTAAAATTTCAAGTACTTCTTCCTTTATTCCAGACATCCATTCCCAAGCATCATGATGTGTTATTAACAAATCAACATTATTTTTTGCTGCTTCTCGTGCAGATTCAATAGTTAAATTGGTACAATACCCCAATTTAGAAACATCTTTTATTCCCATGTTAGTGAATCCATATTCATTTTTTCCTTTTACAATCTCTAATTTTTCTTTTGTAAAAGTATCAATAATAAAGTTTTCAAAATCATTGATTAACATACTTTCTCCCCCTTAAATATCTTCAACACATCTACAATGTTTCAGCCAGCTGAAACGAGTAAAATCTCTTTGTCAAAAAAACAATACAATTAAGATTTCTCGTAGAGAAATGTCCTTCATTATACATTATCAATTATCCATTTCTTTTAAAGTTTCCATCCAAAAGCAACAGCCTTTACTTTCTTCCCTCCATACTCTAGCCATTTCTCCTCTGACAATTTTTCTCCTCCCATTGCCTTATAGAATCCGCAGGCATTATTTTCTTCTAGTGCCCATAAAATCATGTTTTTAAATCCTCTTTCCTTTAACTCTTCTCTTACCTTATTTAAAAGTTGCTTCCCATATCCTTGTCCCTGAGCTTCTTTTAAAAAATAAATCCCATATAGTTCACCATCATATTTTTCTCCACCTTTATTACATATATCTTCTCTAGAACTTCCATATTTGGCAAACCCAACAAGGTTCTTATCTTTATTTTCAAATACCAAACCTGAAACATTACCACTAGCCATGAATTGCCTGTTTCTATCATATCTGCTCTCATAAGTCATATTCTCAAGATATTCATCTGGCACTATTCCTCTATAAGTTGTTTTCCAAGAATCAACATGAACCTTAGTAACTTCAATATAATCTTCATCTTTATACTTCCTAATCATTTTTAAAACCCCCTTATTGTTTCTAAATAATCAAAAAAGCCACACCCCGCACCTCCTAAATCGCTATATTTTCTAGTACAGCGCTTTAATGTTGGGTGCAAAGCATGGCTAATTATAAAGATGAATTTTCTCTATTTATTCATCTCATCATAATCACTCTTCAGGATGCTCATGATTAAATAATCTGTGTATTCTCCATTGTGGAAGAACTTCTCTTTTAGTCTTCCTTCCTCCTTGAATCCACATTTCTCATAGCACCTTATAGCACGTTTATTATAATCATGCACCTCTAATTCAAGTCTATTAAGGTTTAATACGTTAAATACGATATGTTGCATAACCTTGATGGCTTCAGAACCATATCCTTTTCCCCTATTTCCTTTGGTACCAATAACAATACCTAATACCGCAAATCTACTTCTCCAATCCACTTCTATTAAATCTATTTGTCCAATATACTCCTGAGTGTCTTTATTGGCAATAATAAAATTAGTCTTTTCTAGCCCCTTCTTACTGTTAATAAAGTTCATATACGCCTCAGTATTGCTTGCTGTATGAGGAAATATAAATATATCTGATAAATTGGCTGTAATCTCAGGGTCGTTTACCCATCCTCTGATACACTCAAAATCTTCTTGTCTATATTCTCTTAAAACTATTCTGTCTCCATAATAATGTGGCATATTTCTTCCTCCCTTTAATTACGATTTATATATTAGTTTTCCCTTCTATAGATATACGGCATATATACTAAAATTAAGATATTCTGAAGCATGAAGAATATTTTTCTTCTTTCTTCTTTCTTCTCTGTTCTTTGTCTTTATAGTTACTTCTTGCAAATATACACCCCAAAGTTGTTTTCATCTGCAACTTCACCATGTATATCAGAATAACATTCAATATCTGAAAAACCTGATTCCTTTAAGATATCTAGTATCTCTCCATGAGTAAATGCTTTTTGCTTCTCTCTGTATTCAATAATCTCTTTTTTCTTAGGATCAATAAAGATACAATTCTCGATTCTAAATCCATCTTCCATATATTTTTCACTTAAAATATATTTACCATTTTGCTCTCCCCAGTCTTTTATTTTCTCCTGAGTTAATTGTCCATTCATCGTCGTTCCAGCTATCTTTAAAAGAAATTTTCCATCCCCTTTAAGTGCTTTATGAATATTCTTAAAGTGTTGATTCAGCTCTTCTTCTTTCATAAGTCCTAATGTATGGTTGTACGCTAATATGAAATCGTACTGTTCTTTATCTCTAATATGTAATCCTCTTTGAAATCTAAAATCAACATTTAAATCATTATATAGTGCATGTTTTCTAGCTTCATCAATATATAAGGATGCAATATCAATACCAGTAACATTATGTCCCCTCTTAGCCAATTCCAAGGAATGTCTTCCTGTTCCACATCCAACATCAAGAATTTTCAAATCCCCTTCAAACTTTAACAAATGATTTAGTTTATCTACTTCCTCAGCTGTTTCTTTTTTCCCAGGAAAACCCACCCAGTCAGCAAATGCCTTCTGTGCGTCTTCATTTTCCCACATCCAGTTAATTACCTTTCTATTCATTATGATTCCTCCTCTTGTTTAGCTTATATATTTATATATTTATTAGCTTACTATAGTCTTGGATATTTTATATTTATTTTTCATCTCAAGACAAGAACTTCATATATTGAAAACAAATCTTCCGATAACGGGTTTCCTTTGGGAATTAGATACCCATCGTTTAATGGTTGATCTGGTATAGTATTTCCTATTAATAACACATCTGCACCATATAAATCTTCATCCTGTGGGAAAGGCTTTACATCACACGGCGCATGAATAACAAATTTCTAAATTTTCTTAATCATCTTCTTGCTAAGATCTATGTATCCTAACTTCTCGTATAAGGCTATAGCTGCTTTGTTGAAATCATATACATTCAATTCTATTTCTTCTATTCCTCTACTCTTCAACCAATTTTCGGCTTCATCCATGAGCTTTTTACCAATACCTAATCCTCTGCTGCTATCCTGGACTATTAAATTTTCAATCCAACCAAATTGTCTGGGTTTAAATATAGAAATGTCTGGTGTTTTCATAACTCTAGCTATTATTAAACCAACAATATTTCCTTTATATTCACAAACAAATATATTTGATTCTTCATCATCAAGTTTACTATTAATAAATTCTTCTCTTGATTCATGAGATTTTCTAAATTTATGTGGAAGGTTTACTCTATGATGTTCATCGCCCTCATACATTAATGCATCCATTTCTTTAATATCATTCTTATTTCCTTCTCTAATTAGCAATTCCATAACTAGTAACCTCCTTTCATCCTTTTTCACTTTAATCAGATAAAGCAAAAAAACCCTATCAGAATCGCAATAGCGACTCCGCAGGGTTACATATCTGCGTGTAGGATTTTCCCTGTGCCGCTCACAATAGATTTACATTGTTTAGACACACTCACCAATATATTGTAATTTTATACAATTCTTTCGACGTTGTCAACAGTTTAAAATGCAAAATTTCGAATTTTCCATTTTCTCTCTTTCATTCATAAAAAGAATTCAAATGATTTTATGTTCTCCACCTTGAATATTTGATTCAATATTTTTATGCTTGAACCACTCTTCATACTGCTAGCATTTGTAAGTATCTGAAGTAATTTAACATAATTTAAGTTACGAGCAATTTGCTGTGATTGAGCCTCACTATAAAAGTATTTCTTTCCATCCTTCAACTTTATGGCCATTCTCATACAATGCTACCCTCATAATCATTACTATAATTTTAGTATATTCTCGTGTATGAAAATAGTGAATTAATTATATAGATATTCCATATTAGAAATTGATTTATTCGAATATATAAAATGTAATTTTAACCAAAGAAAATCTTTGATATTTATTCTTAAATTCTATATATTCTATTTTATTCATTTGTTTATTTTTGCGAGTTCTTTTTCATATTATCATCAATATATACATGGTTTATTAATGGGACAATATTTATTACTGGCTCTTCATATGGATGAACCTTTAGTATTTCATCTATAGTAGCCTTTACATTATCAATATAACATCTTGCTTCTATTTTGAGTTCTCTTCCCTCACAAACTTTCCCCACTTCCCCTTCAAAAGGGTCTGCGCCCTCTAGTGGACGCCAATACCCTCTAACTTCATACATTGAAAGGCAGTTATCATATTCACCTATTTTTCCTGCTCCCCCTTTATTCAATGCACCCCTTATATCTTGTAATTTATCTTCTGGTACATATATTTCTATTTTAACCCACTTATAAAATTCCATCGTACTCCCTCCTTTGGCTTAGTTTTTAATTTTAACAAACCTTTTCTTTCCAACCTGTATAACATCTCCAGCTTTAAGTTCAAAACATTCATCTTCAATGAATTTCTCTCCATTTATCTTTATAGCTCCTTGAGAAATTAATCTCCTTGCCTCTCTATTAGTATTAGCAAAGCTCATTTTTAATATTATTTGTATTAGCTTGTTACATATACAATCCCCATCAGGACACTGAATCTCTTCAATATCTTTTGGTAAACTCTTATTAGAGAATATGCTTATAAATTCTTCTCTCGCTCTCTTCCCTGCATTACTACCATGGTATAGTGATACTACTATTTCTGCCAAATTTAATTTTAAATCCCTTGGATTCACGGTTCCCTCTTCTAGCTGTTTCTTGAATACATCTATTTCATCTGGATGGACGTCAGTAACTAGTTCAAAGTATCTTATTATAAGCTCATCGGGTACAGACATAACCTTTCCAAATATTTCTTTTGGATTTTCGTTTACTCCAATGTAGTTTCCTAAACTTTTACTCATTTTCTCCTTACCATCTGTTCCCTCAAGAATAGGAACAAACATAGCCACTTGTTTCTCCTTATTGTACTCCTTTTGAAGTGTCCTTCCCATAAGTATATTGAAGGTCTGATCTGTACCACCCAACTCTACATCAGCATTTATTATAACTGAGTCCAACCCTTGCATTAACGGGTACGTAAATTCATGAAGTCCAATAGACTGATTATTATTAAACCTATTTTTAAAATCATCTCTCTCTAGTATTCTTGCTACTGTTTGCTTTGCCATTAACTCAATTACTTCCTTAAAAGACATACACTCTAACCACTCACTATTAAACCTTACTTCAGTAAAATCAGGATCTAAAATCTTAAATAATTGCCTTCTGTATGTTTCTGCATTTATTAAAACCTCATCTCTTGTAAGGGGTTTTCTAGTTTTCGATTTCCCTGATGGATCACCAATCATACCTGTAAAATCCCCAATAATGATAATTACTTTATGTCCTAAATCTTGAAATTGCTTTGCTTTTCTCAACACAACAGAATGACCAAGATGAATATCTGGAGCTGTAGGGTCTAATCCTAACTTTACTATTAATGGTTCCCCTGTTGTTTCGCTCTTCTCAAGCTTAGCTCTAAGTTCCCCTTCACTTATAACCTCTTCTAGTCCTTTTAAAAGTAATCTCATTTGCTCATCTATAGTTAATTTTTTCATAATATCCTCTCCAATCATATTTTTTATTTCTAAATAATTTTTAATATCTATATAAAAAGTCTGCGCACGACTAATTTTAAAATAAAAAATCCCGCCCTCTACAGAATTATCTTCTGCAGAGGACGGGAGTATATACTCACGTGGTACCACCTCGTATTTTATCAATATGTTACCATATCAACCTTTTCAAGTACAATATAATCATATTAAAACACTGAATACATGATACTCTAGCACTATAACGTGTGCGGGATTCCGGAACATCCTACTAATATTGTACATATTTTCAGACTACAGCTCAAAGGTGTATTCAAAATAATCTTCTATGCTCCATCTCACCAACCAGAGCTCTCTGTAGTAGCGAAACTATTTCTACTCGTCCTTATCAATGCCTTTTAATTTAATTTTTTATAATATTACCATATAGTTTTTTTTATGTCAACACTATATTATATTTTGATTTCGTAAAATAGATACATAAAAATGATTTTATTTGCCATTTTGTATATATAAATATCACGTTTTTCAAGAAACTAATTCCTAATTTCGCCATTATATGGTCCAATTTAGTATGATTAAAGTAAGTATTATAAATCATTTTAGTTTACTTTGTAAAATTTAAAGGGGAGTGATTGCATCGTGAAAAAAAATCAAAAGTATTTATTAGGCGTTATACTATCTTTATTAATTATAATATCTTCATATGCTGCCTATAAAAACTATGAAACTATAACTACAGAAAGAGTTTCTGCATTTAAAACTTGGACTATACAATTACGTGAAGACATAGAAGAAAATATCAATATAAATGAATGCATTACAATTGAAGATGATAAAGGACAGATAGTAGAAAATAATAAAATTATACTAGAAGGAAATACACTTAAAATATATCCCCCAGAAGATGGATATATGTTAGACACTAAATATAAAGTCACATTAAATGAGAATATTGAATCAATAATTGATAAGAACCTTAAAAGTGATTTTAAGCATACATTTGAAACTAGAAAAAAGCTGAATGACAAAGATAAAGAGACCCAAAAATTAATCGCTTGGGGGTTAGGCTATAATTTAGAGGAACAGGTTCAAAATGATAGAGATTATGAATGGTATATAGATCAATGTAATACAGGTATTCATAGTAAGGATAATTGTGGTCCATCAAGTGTTACTATGGCAATTAAATGGGCTGACAAAGAATTTAAGAATACAGCTGAAGATGCAAGAAATACGCTTCAGTCAAAGGGGGGCTGGTGGCATACTGATGATATAGTTTGTTACTTGTATATGAATGACATTGACTATAAAAAGGTTGGAATAGTAACTTCTGATAAATTAATGAATGCCCTAAATGAAGGTCATATACTCTTAATGTGTATAGACACAAAATATCTAAACTATAATCAGAATAGCGAACAAAGAGTTGGAAAGTTTCATACCAATAGCGGAGGACACTTTTTAATAGTGAAAGGATACGTTATAGTTGATGGTGAGCTCTATTTTACTGTTTATGATCCAGCTAGTCGGAACAGGACATATAATGATGTCACTCTTAAAGGGAAAGATAGATATTATAAGGCTGATGAATTAGTGGAATCTGCAGAAGAATGGTGGAATTTATTTTTTGTAATAAAAGGTCTAAAAGATAATGCTGAATCAGAAGATGATGCAAACTAAATAATTCAATTAATTATGAAAATAAAAAGGCTAACGCTATATAAAACCTTATATGCGTTAGCCCTTTTTTAATTTTTATCACTTTCTTTTCCATCACATGGTTGACAAAAGATTCTCTTTGCCAGTTTAATAATAACATTTACAAAATTAAGGTTTTCATAGTTAAATTCCTTCTCTGAAGTGGGAACTTCTAAAAGTAATACAGCTATTACTCTCTCGTGATCTATAAGAGGAATACATATTATGGAGTTCCAGTCTGGTAGCCCTGTAAGGGGGTTATTCCTATTACGTAAATTCCAATCGATTGTACACATTTCCTTTTTATTTTCTATGACTTCTCTTACTATCTCTTTGTTGTAATCTTCTTTCTTAATCCACGACTCATTGTATCTTCTTCGTGAAAAGACCTCTGCTATTCTACCATCATTTACTTTAAACAAAGTTCCATCTTCAGCTTCTGTAGTCTCAATCAATCTTCCTAAGAGTTTATAAATCTTGTTAGATGAACCTATTTGTTCATCCACTAAATCCAAAACTTCAATAAATGTAAGTACATTTCTAGAATCTTCAACAGAGTTTCCAGTAATTATTCCTGAAAGTTTATTCGCCCCTTTATTTCCAAACTCCATAAGGGGTGTATATATTTTAACCCTATTTCGTCCTTCTTCTTTAGCATCATATAATGCCTTATCAGCCTTCTCAATTAGTTCCTCTTGTAATTGACTATGCTCTGGGTACGAAGCTAAACCTATACTTACAGTTACTGGGTAATTTTCTCCTATAATATTGGAATTCATAAGATTAATTCTTATTCTTTCTGCAATTTTCATAGCCTCATTAGCCCCAGTATTAGGTAAAATAATTAAGAATTCTTCTCCACCATATCGTCCTATTATGTCATCTGTTCTTATTGAATTCTTCATTATTCTGCTGGCTTCTTCTAATACCTCATCACCTTTTTGATGCCCAAATTTATCATTTATATTTTTAAAGTGATCTAAATCAGCTATTAATACACTTAATTCATTTCCTTCTTCATATGTTTTTTCTAATTCTAACTTAAATGAATCCATTAAATACTTTCTTGTATATACTCCTGTTAATTTATCAATTGCAGAAATCATCTTAAATTCATAACTACTCATAATAGAACTGATAAGCGGCATTAATTCTAGACATTTTGAAACAGTATGCTCATTAAAATTATTCAAAATATTATATGATTCTATATAAAGAACACCTTTAATTCTACTACTCTTATTTTTAACACGATTTCTATCGTTTATATTTATTATATCTCTATGATATGAATCTTCTATAGGCAAACATATAATACCATTCATCCTACCATCCACATTAATTCTACTTTTCTCCCCGTGGAGTTTATTAAAGGTTATATTTTCCCTAGTTATCTTTACTCTGTCAATTATATTCATATCTTTAGGTAGTTGAACATCTCCATTACTACTAAAAATAACCTTATGTTCCGAACTATTACTTTTAATTATCATACATCTCGATGCTAACGTTATATTTTCAAGAAAATTACATATAAATTTCAGATTTTCCTCTGGACTAGAGAATAAATTCCTAGTTATATCTTTAATATCTTCAATATAATATAATTCCTTATGTTTATATAATTTTTTAGTGTATTCATTAAAAGCTTTACTATTTACAATCTCTTTGAAAAAATCAAAAGAAATCATACTTTTAAATTGATCTTCTATTCGCATTTCATAATTGGTATCTTCATTATTTCTTGTGAAGTATATTTTCAGTTCTCTGATAATAGCTAACACTTCATGTAAAATCTTTCTATCTATAAAACTTTCTTTATATTTTAAAGGAATATATTCATAAATTTCTTTAAAAATGTCAATTGCAATTAGATAATAATTAAGAGCGTAGATATAATTCTTCTTTTTATAATAAATTGATGCTATGACATAATTGCCAAAAAGACTAATTAATTTCATCTTTGTATCTTTTATTTCATTCATCAAACCTATTAATTTCTCAATATCATAATCCTTCTCAGTGTATGCCCTAGCTATTTCATATTTAATCAGGCTATTTATATTCATATTATCTATTTTCAAAGCAATTATTTTTTCAAATATACTTTTTAAGTAATTTTTATATCCTATTAAAGCAAGAGTAACAGCTAATTCAAAGAGCATATTCATCTTTTCTGTTGGATAGATTATCCTATCTATTATATGAAAGCTATCTTCTAAAAGCTTGTCTACATCTTCTCCTCGATAAAACTTTATTAAATTTTTTGTAAGATATACTCTCCATAAAGCCTTATTCTGTTCTTCTCCATAGACTTGTTCAGCCTTATCACAAAGCTCCTTTGCATAATCTAGATTCAGATAAAAAAGAGCTCTTAGTGCTGCTGTAATATAATATTCACCTTTGTCTCTATTATAATCACCATTCTTAGCAATTATTTCTTTACATTCGGAATAGTAATTCTCCACTATCTTTAAATTACCATATTTCAAGTTTAAAGATACAAACGCAACATTTGTAGATAGTAAGCTCTGCTTATCATTTCCACCTTTTAAAATTTGTATTGCTTTGTTAAGATATATTTCTCCTCTTTCCAAATTATTTAAATCTATATTTGACTCTGCTAAATTGGAGAATATAAGTGGAAGAATCTCAATAATTCTATATTCTTCTGCTATCTCTCTACTTTTTTCAAAGAACTCCATACCTTTTTGAATATCTTGAAAATGTTCATAATATATAACAGCAATATTATTTAAACAATGTATTTTACCTTTAATATAATTATCTTTTTCATAGTATTTCAACGCTTGTTTAAAACATTCAATTCCCATCATTGTATTAGATTTCAGAAAATTAATTATTCCTTCAATATTATAAAGTTCCCCTAATATTCTATATTCACTTTCAGAAGCAAGCTCTTTTGCTTCCTTCAATATTTTAGATCCTTCTTCAAGATCACCCTGCTGGAATGCATATATTCTTGTTTTATTTAAAAGGTAATATAAATATCCTTTTTTATATTTAGTTTTTGAATATAATTCAAACATAATCTCAACAAGTTCTTCACATTTTGAAGTGTTTTTGCTTCTATTAAATAAATTTGTCAACTCATTCAATATTTCAAATCTAAGTTCAATAAAGTTTCTTCCTTCTGCTTTTTCATCCGCTTCATGTAATATTTCAATTGCTCTTTCACTTTCCCCACACTGATGATTTAATAGAGCAAGCTTTATCATTATTCTTATATCATTCTCATCATAATTGTCTGAATATCTAATAGCTTTTTCCAAATACTCAATAGCTAATAAATTATCATTGATGTTAATCATATTCTCCGCTAAAAGGCTACAATATTCTTTCACCTTTGAATAATCTTGAGCTTTTTCAAAGTGATTTACCATATTTCTTATATCTATCTTTTCCCCACTCAAATATTTTTTTTCAAAGATCAAAGCAATCAAATTATTATAAGTTTTCTTTTCATCGTCCTTTAATCTTCCATATATAACATCTTTCATCATTTTGTTAGTAAAATAATATTGTCTTTCATATCTTTGATTATTACGAGATAATAATCCTTTTCTACACAATGAATCTATTGAATATAAAATATCAGCTTCGGAATAATTAAATGCTTCTTTAATAATTTCTATGTTAATATCATCTTTTAAAACAGAAAGTTTTTTTAGAAAATCATAGTTATCTTTGTTCAAATCATTTATTTGTCCCATTGATGCTATAACAATATTTTCTGGTAAATCTAACTCATCATAATCTTCAAAGTCTATTGTCCATTTTCCAATACTTTCATCAATATACATAACTTTTTTTGCAAAAAGATCTTTTATTACTTCTTGAACAAATATGGGATTTCCATAAGTATGATTAAATATTCTCTTTGCAAATTTATTTGGAAGATAGGACATACTAAGCATGTCCTTAATTAACATCGTTGAATCTTTAAGATTTAACGATGTTAGCGGAATATTAAGATTGTTATTCTTATCTTTAAACTTTGTAATAAATCCATGAGCAAACTTATTTAACCAAATTTCTTCATCACTATATGACAATATAAACAAAATATTCTTATCAAGATTATTCTTTAACAAGTGCATCTCTAAAATTTCAATTATATATTCTGATGCATATTGAAGATTATCAATTATTATAATTGCCTTTTTATTTTCTATAGCATCATATATAAAATTCAGCAATCTACTATTGAATTTATATCTTTCATTTGTATCATTAAACAAAGAAATTGGTTGTATTTTTTTTGAATTTATTTCTGGGATTATTAATTTGAATTCTTCTTCATATTTTTTAACTATCTCTTTTTTTGTTTCATGAAAAAATTTCATAATGATTTCTTCAAAGATTATGTAATTATTATTCTCTTTACTTTCTAACAAAAAACTTGAATATATCTCATTACTTCTAAGTTTTAATTTGTATTCAATTTCATTTAAGAATCTAGTCTTACCCATACCATTTGGAGCATGAACAAATGCCACTCCATTCTCATTTTTATCATACCATTCAAGTATTTCTTTTATCTCTAAATCTCTTCCATACATTTTATGTTTAAAATTAATTTTTTCAACATCATTAACATCATAAAATTTTTCTTCAAGATTATAAATTCTATTGAACTGCTCTACTAATTCTTCAATACTTTTATATCTTTTCTTTTGATTTTTATTTATCATTTTTCTTACAATAATGAATAACTTCATTACCATATTATTTTTATCTTTTATCTCATTTAAATCCTTCACATCGCTATTAAAATTCGGAATAATAGTATTCTTGATTATCATGCCTAAAGAATATATATCTATACTCTCATTTATTTCTTCACCATTTATAAGCTCCGGAGCTTTATATTCTAATTTCTCATTATCCACTGATAATATATTATATTCATCAATTTTACTACTAAGTATATCTCTTATCTTAGCATGTAATTGATTGTTCTCATCATGATATATTATAATATCTCCTGGATTTAGATATTTATAGATTTCTCCTTTTAGATGCAAATAACTTAATCCTTTGCATATATCAATAAATCCACTCTTTAATTGTTGAAAATCTTTTATATGGGTAATATCAAACTTATAAGTATCTTCATGCTCAGTTATATAATAATAATAAGAAATATTCTCAACTTTCCTATTATCAATTGATTTTACTATTCCCATATCCAATATCTTAATAATGTATTTACTATTAATACTTAAATATTCATTTATATCCATATCATAAATATCAAAATTCTTGGGGATGTATTCAAGCTTAACTATATTAAGCATTACCTTTTGTGCTTTTAAAACATCATCAGCTAAGTATATAGTCTTATTTGTCTTATGTTCAATAACTTTTATTAATCTATATCTACCATTAATCAATTCCAATTATATCCACCCCCTCAAATTTTACTATATCTTATCCTAATATTATACACCTATATTACATAGTATACAAAAGAAAAACAGAGGAAATCTAATGTATTTCCTCTTAATAATTTTTCTATTCTTGGTATAATTTTTGCTTAAGCTTCTGTTTAATTTCAATTTTTAAGTTTTTAGCATCCTTATTATTTTTATTTATTGAAATAGCCTTCCTGCAACATTCTAATGCTTCTTCATATTTTTCTAACCCCATACAGCTTATAGCTTTATTTATATATATAAAGTCACTTTTTTTCTCTAACTTTAAAGCTTTGTTGCAATATTTCAATCCTTCTTCATATTTTCCCATGTTGTTTAATGCATCAGTACAGTTAATATAATATATATAATTATCTGCTTTTGCCTTAATAGCTTTCTTATATGATTCAAAAGCCTCTTGAAATTGCCCCATATTTGCTAGTGCAATTCCTTTGTTATTTAATGCCTCACTAAATTTAGGCGCTAATTCTTCAACTCTATTATAGCATTTAAGTGACTCCTGATATCTTTCTTGATTCTGCAAACTCAAACCCTTATTATAAAAATAAACAGCATTCTTAGGATTCAATTCAATTGCTCTATCAAAATATTTTGTAGCTTTCTCAAACTCACCTTTCTCATCAAGAATATTTCCTACCCCATTATAATTCTCACTGTTCTGAGGATTAATTTTCATTGCTTTATCAAAATATTTTAGTGCTTCAGTGTATTTTCTTTTCTCATAATATGCATACCCAATACAGCTATATATTTCATCGTTATTAGGTTCTATGTTAAGCGCGTTTTCATAAGATTTTATGGCATCATTAAATTTGCCCTCTCTCATATGTTTATGACCATCTTCTCTATGTGGATTTTCAATGTTTTGATTGCCTATTTTTTGGATTTTATCCATGTAAACACTCCTCAATAATTACTATCATGTAGGGCATAATATATATATATTTTATGCAAATTAAGTTAATTAAGTTACTAAAAATACTGAGGATGTTATAAATTTAAAAATTAAAATAAGATTATTAAGAAATTAACGTTAAATTTCAAACAAATCACTTGTCTAAAAGAATCATTTATTATATAATAAAAATATAACAAATAATAATTATTACTTAATAATAATTAGTTTAAATTACTTAGCATAAAACGCATTTAGAATATATTATATAGGAGTGTTTATAATGAAATCAGTTGAAATAAAAAAAGATATTTATTGGGTAGGATCACTTGATCCTAATTTAAGAGTATTTGATATTATTATGTATACGCCCTTTGGAACCACTTACAATTCATACGTAGTTAAAGGCAGTGAAAAGACTGCCTTATTTGAAACTGTTAAAGAAAAAACATTTGATCAATATATGGAAAGATTAAATCATCTAGGTATATCTATTGACAGTATTGATTATATTATCGTAGATCATACCGAACCAGATCATGCAGGTTCTGTTGCTAAGATTCTTGATTTAGCCCCAAATGCTAAGGTTGTTGGATCAATAACTGCTATTCAATTTTTGAAAAATATCGTTAATAAGCCTTTCCCTTATATTGAAGTGAAAGATGGAGACACTTTAAGCTTAGGGGATAAAACTTTAAAATTTATTAGTGCTCCTTTTTTACACTGGCCTGATTCAATGTACACTTATATTGAAGAGGATAAGATATTAATGACTTGTGATTCATTTGGAAGCCATTACTGTAGTGAAGGAATATTTAATGACAAAATTGAGAACCAAGAAAATTACATGGAAGCACTAGAATATTATTTCAATATGATAATGGGTCCTTTCAAGAAATATGTTTTAAAGGCTATTGAGAATATTGAACATCTTGATGTTGACATTATATGTCCTGGACACGGTCCAATTTTACGAGATAACCCCAGAAAGATTGTTGATATATATAAAAAGTGGAGCGAAGGATATGCTGTTGAAAATATTATACCTAAGATAACTCTTTGTTATGTTTCAGCTTACGGATACACTGAAGAAATGGCTAAAAAAATTGTAGAAGGAATTAAATCTGTTGGTGAATTTGATATAAGTCTTTACGATGTAATTCATCATGATTTGAATGATATTTTATCAAGAATAAATAATTCAGATGGATTATTATTTGGTACCCCAACAATTAATGGTGATGCCTTAAAACCCATATGGGATATATTGATAAATCTTAATCCATTAGTTCATGGTGGAAAAGTAGCTGGGGCATTCGGCTCATTTGGATGGAGTGGAGAAGGTGTTCCAAATGTTATGGAAAGATTGAAGCAAGTTAGACTAAACCTTACAGATTCTTTAAAATTTCCTTTTAAGCCAAACACAGAAGAACTGCAAGATGCATATATATATGGAATTGATTTTGCTAAGAAAATCAAAGAAAGCATCAAACCTAAAGATGGTTCAAAAATAACTAAGCATTGGAGATGCATTGTATGTAACGAAGTTTTTGATGGTGATACTCCACCTGAAACTTGCCCCGCTTGTGGTGCAACAGCTGAACAATTTGTTGAAGTTCATATTGAAAAAATTCAATTTATTTCTGATTTAGAAGAAGAACTTGTTATAATTGGTAATGGCGCAGCTGGCTTCTATGCTGCCGATGCTGCTAGAAAACGCAACCCAAAATGTAATATAACAATTATAACTGGTGAAAATTCTATTTCATATTATAGACCTTTATTATCTGATGGACTTAGTGAAGATTTAAATGAAGATGTATTCTACTTACAGAGTGAGGATTGGTATAAAGAAAATAATATTACCCTAATGTTAAACTCTATAGTTAGTCATATTAACAGTGATGATAAAGAGTTAACAATCAATAATGATTCTATTATTAAGTACGATAAATTAATACTTGCAAATGGTAGTAGAAATTTTGTACCGCCTATTAAAGGAATTGATAAAAAAGGTGTATATACTCTTAAAGATTTAGACGATCTTAATAATATAAAAGCTAATCTTAATGATGTTGAAAATGTATTTATAATAGGTGGTGGACTAACTGGACTTGAAAGCGCATGGGAATTAAAACAATCAGGTTATAATGTTTCTGTTGCTGAACTTTCATCTAAATTATTATGCAAACAACTTGATTATGATTCTTCAAACTTATTAAGAGAAGCAGTAACTAACTGTGATATAAATTTATATATGGAAAATTCAGTTGTTGAAATATTGGGAGACGATAAAGTAACTGGAGTGAAACTTCAGAATGGCGAAGAATTACCCGTTGAACTCATAATATTCTCAATTGGTATAAGACCTAATATCGAAATAACTCAAGAAAGTAACATAGAAATCAATAGAGGAATACTTTTAAATTCAAGAATGGAAACATCAATAAAAGATATATATGCATGTGGTGACATAGCTGAATTTGATGGAATTGTGTATGGCAACTGGCCAGCTGCAATTGAAATGGGTATGATTGCTGGTTCAAATGCTATTGGTGATAAATTAAACTTCCAAAACTTTATCTCATCAACTGCTTTCAGTGCCATGAATGTTGAAATATTCTCTTGTGGTGTAGTATTTGGAGATAATCTTGAGGAGTTAATCAGAGTTGATAAAATTAATAAAACTATGAAGAAATTATTTTTTAAACAAGGAAAAATAGTTGGCGGTATACTATTTGGAAATGTAAGCAAATCAGTTGCTTTATCACAAAGTATTGAAAAAAATATAACTTTAGAAAAAGTTTTATCATTAAATATCCTATAAAAAATTAAAAACCTTTGAAAAAAGTTGAGAAAAGAAAAGAACGGCAAGAATTTGCCGTTCTTTTAGATATTAATATTATATCTTTCTAAAATATTTGAAGAAGAATCCTCTTTTTTCTCTTCTTCTTTTTGGTTATTTTTTTTGTTCTCATTTTTCTTGTTCTCATTCTTTTTTTCAGTCTGACATGAGGAAAAACTAATAACCATAAAAATAACTAATAATATAGCAGCTATAATTTCTCTTTTTTTCATATTGATTAACCTCCGTGATTTTATTTTTCCCTTCAAGGAAAATAAAATTCATAGAAATTAATCTTTAATCAAATCAAATAACTTACGAGCTGCAGCCTTTGGCCCTTCCTTTTCTTTTCCTGATATACCAAGAAGGGTTCTTATTTGACCAACCTTAATTCCTTTTTTATAGAAAGCTTTAAAATATCTATCTATAAGTATATCCGTTTGTTCTTGTCTTTGTATTGGTCCAAATGGATTAGCAAAATAAGATGTAACTAAACCAGTCTCTGTAGTAGTCCCTTTTGCTATTCTTGCTCCTTCTTTAAACACCTGTATTGCTTTGTCAACATTATCAAAGAACTCAATTTCTTCTCCTTCTTCATAATTGTTTGCATAAAAAATATAATCCACTAGTCTACCACATGTTATCTCATGATATGTTGAAATAGGAATAATAACTCTAGCATTTACCTTGTCTGGATTCATAAAAATACTTCTATCAATTTCTTTATATGCATATCCAATATCTAAATCATCTAACCTAACAAAAGCTCCTGTCTCAGTTCCATATCCTATTATATTTCCTTTTCCTTCAAGCTTTAACACTCCCATATCGTCAAAGACTATACTCATCTCTTTTACATATTCTTCACTAAGACTTCTAAAAGCTTCTAAGCTCTCTGATTTACCAGCCCCACTATCTCCAACAATAACAACATTAATTACTTTCCCACTCTTCAGAGTTATTCTCACCATAGCTCCATGAATAGGAAGATACTCATTCTCAATCATTCTAACGTTATGAAGTGTCAATATCATTTTCTTCATGTATCCAAAATAATCTATGTCCTCATGATAATTTGCAAATCCTATCATGATATCATTGTCTTTATCATTATAAAATGCCGTTCTCATCTCTTCATGACCATCTTTTGCTCCAAAAACATATATTATATCTGGTTTTTTATTTGTATATTCCTCTTCTTTAGCTAACTCAAATAAGTTACATAAAGTTAATCCTAATGACATGAAATCTCTGTGAAAATATACATATGCCAATAATTCTCCAACCTTGGCAGGATAACAGAACCAATGATCTTCATTTATTCTTATATATTCAAGTGGATTGCTATATGTCTCCGTAAATGTGCCTGTTCTCTTATTCTTTTTGGGATACGTTATGAATGGGGGTTGAAGAATTACCTCCTCTATAAAAGGTACCTTACTCAAAAATTCATATTCGTCTGGTGTATTCCATTTTATATTATTAACAATTATTCCTGCATTAGCACCAGCTGGAATTTGTCTATATACTCTATGCTTATATCCATTTACAGTCTCTTCTATTCTTCTATAAGTATCTAATACTAATTTAGTAAAGTTATTATTCGCTTCAATAAAACTCACATTCTGTATTCCTTTACCAACTCTATTATTCTGTATAATTGCATATCTTTCAATTTTTCTCCAAAAACTATATGCACCTTCTATAAATTCAATTAGTAATTCTTTATTAGTGAAAATCGACTTATATTTTTCATTCAACCTAATAATTTCTTCTACTTCAAAAACTAACAGTAATTTAAAAATATCTTTTAAATATTCCTTTAATTCATTTTCATCTTCCATCTTGCTGCAATCAATTAGATGTCTATAGATTGTATTATCGTTTTTCTTTATTTTCTTAATATAAGATGTTATAACTCTATCAAAGCCATAACTATCTAATAATTGTTCTCCAGTCTCGCAGTACTTCATAGTAAAATTAATCATTGCATTCTCTCTACTTAATGAAAATCCTTTTTTCATTTAATCCCTCCTGAGTTTTCTAATCTATTTATTATTATAATACTTTCAGTCGGATAATTCAAAAAATTGCAAGATTATTCTCTTAAAATTTCATTCACACCTTTGTAAAATATTAACATTTCGTTAAATCTTATTTCTTTTTTTATTCTTCTGTACTTTATTTAAAAGTAGTAGTATTATAAATATAGTATAATTTTTAGAGTATATCGTTAAAGATAGTTAGGGGTGATTATTTTGAATAAGTTCCATTATTTAATGCCTACAGAGATATTGTGTAATCAAGATGTTGTAAGGGAGAATAGCAATATTTTTAAATCTTTAGGCAATAAAGTTTGCATTATGACAGGCGCTAACTCTTCGAAAAAAAATGGTTCTTTAAACGACACTATATATTCTCTTGATAAAGAGAATATTGAATATATTGTATTTGATTCTGTAGAAGAAAATCCGTCTGTTGAAAATATCATTAATGCTTTTAATGCTGTTAAAAAAGAGCAGATAGATTTTATAATTGGTATTGGCGGCGGATCACCAATAGATGCTTCTAAAGCCTTAGCAATTTTGTTAAAAAATCCTGAGATGGATCCATATAAAATCTTTGAGATTAGCGACCTTGAATCTATACCTGTAGTTGCTATACCAACAACTGCTGGTACTGGTACAGAAACTACTCCTTATGCAATATTGACTGATAATCGTGTTGGTACTAAAAGAAACTTTAATCAGAAAGTTTTTCCTAAATATGCATTGTTAGATCCATCATATCTCATTGGAACGCCAGATGAGATTACTATAAACACGGCAATTGATGCTTTATCACACCTTATAGAAGGTTATTTATCTGTAGATTCAAATGTATTCAGTGATTTTACTGCTGAAAAAGGATTTGATGTATTTAATGATTGTATTGACTCACTTTTAGCAAATGATTTTCCTTATGCTATAAGAGAAAAACTGCTATTAGCATCTACGCTTGCAGGAGTTGTTATATCTCAGTCAGGTACTTCTCTACCACATGGTATGGGATATCCGTTGACTTATCATCATAAAACACCTCATGGTAAAGCTAATGGGCTACTTTTAAAAGCATATTTGAACTTTTGTTATGAAAACATAACTTTACGACGTAAAGTTGAAACCATACTAGATTTATTAGATTTTGATACAGTAGATCAATTTGGTCAATTTATCAAACAACTTATGCCAAATAATTGCTGCATTAGTGAAAGTGATTTAAGAAAATATACTCTTTCAATGATGAAAAATGAAGGCAAACTAAAAAAACATGCAGGTCCTGTTGAAGAAAAGGATATTTATGAGATTTATATAAATAGCTTAACGCTATAACAAAAGCACGGCATAGCCGTGCTTTTGTTAATGTATAATTGATAATGTATAATGGATAATGATGGTTGTTTCTGCTTTTGCAGAAACTAAATTGTATTGTTCTTTAGAACAAGATGTTTTTACTCATTTTATCTGCGATAAAATATTGTATTTAAAATACAAGGTTTCATCCTTAGATGAAACGAGTGAATCCCTATTGTACACAGAACAATACAATTAAAATTTCAGGAACTGAAATGTCCATCATTCTCCATTATCAATTATCCATTATCCATTTCTTTTATGTTTTTATCAGTCGTCATCTCTTACAAACATTATACAACCTACTGGAATTAATTCTCCATCGCATAGGAAAGGTTCTTTTTCAATTCTCATAATCTTATCTTGAGGTTGAGTTTTCTTACCTTTATCCTCATATGATTTCCCTTCCATTGTACCAGCATCATAAGCGTAAATCATAACAATTTTCTTATCTACCCATCTTCCTTCTTCAATTAAACATACACTATCAAGACCAGTGAACCAATCTGGGCTAGGTCCTATCATTGCAGCCATTGAAACCATTGGATATTCTTCACACACTTCTATTTCTGTTTTTCTCTCTTTATCCGAACTTTTTCCACCTTTTATAAAAAATTTATCATCGATTCCGCCTTTTTTCTTCATCTTTGAAATTTCCTTTTCAAGATGACCATTTTTTCCTGTTTCAGCTAGTTTAGCTAATCCCTTTGAAGCCATATTGCCTTCTTTCCATAAACAAGCTTTTTTATTATGTACTATTCCCACAAATGTTGAGAAAGAAGCATCTTCAGGAAACTTATTTGGATGTGTTTTTTTATTCCATAAACTTTTAAATATCACTTTATACTCTATTTCTTCTTCTTCATCTTTATGGTCTATAGTTTCCGCTTCTTTTTCCTCTACAATTCTTCTGTCTTCTGTTTTATCTTTTTTATCTTCTATTGGTAGTTTTTCTTCATCAAACTTATTAGTATCTTCTTCTGATACAGTTCCTTTGTCTTCTAATTTACCATCTTTATCTTCTATTTGCAGTTTTTCTTCATCAATATTATCAGTATCTTTTTCTAATTGTTCCTCATTATTATCTAAGAGCTTTCTTATTTTATTTAAAAACGTCTCTTCTTCCTCTACTATTATCTTATCTTCGTTCTTAAGTTCTGGATCTAATACATTATTTAATGCAAATGTATTTTGAATTTCACCTATAAATACAAAGCTAAAAATTAATATTAGTAATCCAAAATTTAATCTTTTAATCATAATATATCCTCCTTAATTATTAATTTTTATTTACACGTTTATTTTATCCAAGTAACAATTAAATATGTGATATATATTTATGTATCTATATCTCTACATTGATAATAATAGGTTTATCATCCTCAGTATAATAAATTCCTATTAAAGTCTCTTCATCAATCCATGAACAATCTCCAATAATCTTCATAAGATTTATATCTTTTACTTTATAGTATTGACCATTACTTCCAATTATCCTATTGTTATATCTCTTACTTTTTATCAAACATCTATTTCCATTTATGCTAGGGATAATCATATCTAAATATTCATATTTAAAGGAATATTTATGAAGTCTGTTCTCTTCAATATTATAAATTATTGTGCTACTTTCATCGGATAGTAATATATTATGATTAACTTGCTTTACTACTTGAAATTGTTCTGCTACTTCATTCAACTTAGTCATTGCACCATTCTCGTATTCATATAATATCCCATTTTCAAAAGATATGAGCTTATTCTTATAGCTACTAAGAAAATTACCTGCAATGACACATTCGGCTAGCTCATAATTTTCATCTCTTCTTATAACATACTTTTTGTTACCTTCAGCAAATACTTCCCCCTTATCTGTTATTAATACTTTTTTTAGATAGTCTCTTTTGAAATCTATTTTATTAACTTCCAGTTTTTCTATATCAAAAACTACAATTTTCTTCCCTTCCTTATCAGCGTAAGTATAATATTTTGAATTATAGGACCAACTATCGACAAAGTCTTCTATAGGATTCTCTGCAATTTTTATACCCGTGCCCTCTTTTACATCAATATAATAAACATACTTTATATTGTCTTTCTCATTAAAAGAAGAGTAAATAATATTTTCACCTTTTCTATCTACACTAACTTCACTTCTATCGTTATCAAAATCATCTAATTTCCTTAAATCAATAAATCGTTCTTTCATGTTATTTTCACTATCTATATATATAATAAATTTAGTGTTGCTTAATATTATTTTCTTTTCATTAGAAAAAACTATTCTCAACACCTCTTTTTCTGGAATATTATTGGTGATTTTTATTTCATATTTATCCTCATTTGTTTTTACAAAACTCTCATCATCTCTATTACTAAATACATCAATAACATCCTCTGGATTTAAATTTATCATTTTAACATCTTCTGACATAAAAACACTTTTAGATTTTTGCTCAAAATTTGAAACCCATAAAATAAAACTTAAAACCCCCATTATTACAATAATCGGGATTGTTAATACGCCTTTTGTATTTTTCATATAAACGACTCCTCCAACCTAATTCTTTTCTACAAGTTCTATCTTCTCCTTCTCCAATAGTCTGTTTTTTTCAATAGTCAAATGTTTATAAAAAATATCTTTTTTACTTCCTTCATTTTCTCTAGTTTTAATTCCTTCTTTATAAGCAATCAAGAAAAATATCCCAAATAATATAATTAGGAATAACCCAAAGATTATAAACATTTTAGAGTTCTTTTTCACAATACCACCTCTTATCTCTCTATATCATTCCCAATAATATTAAAATTTAATAACTAAACATAAAAAAAATGCACGCGGATGCGTGCATTTTTCACCTATAAATATATAGGTTTTTAATTTTTTCATCTTTCTCTATTTCTGATATATATAATACCATCTCGCCTGAGACTAATCTTATATCACCTTTAACTTTGCATATTTTGCCTAAGTAATCCTCTATTCCTTCAGTATAACATTTTAATCCTATAACCTGTGAATCTGCTGCACAACAAGCCATAATTATTTTAGTAATGAAATACTCTCCCTCCGAGTTCTTTATTATTGCTCCCTTTAACTCTAAGTTCATTCCGACTACCTCTTTATCATGGTGTATTCTATTATATATATCTAAAAATTCATCTTCATACTCACCATGAACATGAACATGTACATGCTCATGTTTTTCTATAGGTTTATTATACATTATTCCCTTTAAATCAAAGTTATTTAAAAATATGAATCCCAATAATAATGGAATAAAAAATATTCCCATAGACAATGTAGACTTTATATTTCCTTTATATAATATATCATAAATTAAAAGTAATACTAGCGCTATAATAGCTGCTTCAACCATAATCACCATTCTTGGGTGTATCAGGAAAATTATTTTACCACTTACCACCATTGATAAAAAAAGTACTATCAACCCGATGAGTATAAGTGTCCATAATGAAATATTGTTCTTCTTCATAGTACCACTCCTCCTAGTAGATTAATAATACATCCTAGAATGAATACTACTGAGAAAATAACAAATATTAATTTAGCTATAAATTTACCCTTGAAAGAGCTACTCAACATTAAAGTGTTCTTTAAATCTATCATAGGTCCTAATATCATAAACCCTAAAACTGAACCTGATGTAAAAGTACTTGCAAAAGTTTTTGCTATGAAGGCATCAGCTTCTGAACATAATGATAACACAAAAGCCAGTATAAGCATTATAGATATAGATATAACAGAATTTCCACCTACTATACTTAATACATCTCTCGATATAATCACTTGGAATATAGCCGATAATAGAGCTCCTATAGTGAAATATTTTCCTATGGTCTTTAACTCCTCATTTGTATGATGGATTATTTCCAAAAGCATGTCTTTTATAAACGCTTGTCTGTTTTTTTGTGAGTAAATTTTATTATTTTTTTCTGATTCTTCATTGCAATGACCACATCCACAATCATGAGAATGTGTAAATACAATTTTCTTCTTTTTCATCACATTACCCTTTGTGATTTTTTTCTGTTTTAATGGTTTTTTATCACCAAGAATAAGTATGATAATACCTATAATACATGCACATAAATACCCAAGTCCACTTCTCAAAATCGCAGTACTTATATTTGAAAATGCATAATATGTTGATACCATAACAATAGGATTGACAATTGGTACCGAAATCATAAAAGTTATTGCAATATGTATTGGTAACCCCTTTTTTATCAACCTTCTAACTATTGGAACTATAGCACACTCGCATACCGGAAATATTATACCAAGCAAACTAGCTACCATTATCCCAAGAATATTCTTTTGTGGAAGTATACGTTTTATTGTCTTTTCTGATACAAATAAATGTATCAATGATGATATAAATGAACCTAATAATATAAATGGAAAACCCTCCATTATAATACTCATAAATATCATTATAAATGAATTAATTGCCCCATTATCAAAATAGATAAACTTAAAAATATCTTTTCCGTTAATTATGATAATTCCTACCTCTATCACAAAATATATGATCATAATAACAAGAAAAATTGATAATCCCTTAATTACTTTATCCCAAAAATTTTTCTGGTCCAAACAATTCCCCCTTAATAATTGTTATGGTGGCAGAAAAACTATTCCATATTACATGTTTTTTTCTTCTTTACTCTACCATTAATAAGAGCTGAAATAACATAACATGCCGTTGATACAATAATTATTGTAGCTCCTGATTGTATATCAAAATTATATGACATGATTAATCCAGCAAAGCACATAATAGCACCTATTATTATTGAAAGTATCATAATCTTTTTCAGATCATTTGAGTATAATTTTGCTATAGATGTTGGAATAGTCAGTAATGCGATAACTAGTATGATACCTACTACCCTTATCAAAACCACTATACTAAATGATATTAATATAAATAAAAAATATTCTAAAATAGTTGTATTTATACCTACAGCTTTGCTATATTCCTCATCAAAAAGATATGCTTTCCAATAATTAAAGATACTAAAAAATGAAATAACTATAATAATATCAAGAATTGCCATTAGAATTATATCAAGATTTGAAACTCTTAAAATATCTCCAAAAAGATACGATGTCAATGATGGTGGATACCCAGGTGTCAAAGATATAAAGAGAATTCCCAAAGCCATACCAAGAGACCAAAACATCCCTATTATAGCATCTGACTTTCCCTTACCATTTCTTTTAATATAAACTATACCCATTGAAGATAAGATTGCAAATAATAGGCCTCCAAAAATAGGCTCAAAGTTCAAATAATATCCTAAACCTATTCCTCCAAAAGAAGTATGTGCTATACCACCACTCATCATTACTAATCTCTTTTCTACAATAATTGTTCCAATGATACCACAAACTACACTAGATAGTAATGCAGCAATAAAAGCATTCCTCAAAAATGCATAATTAAAAATAGCCTCTAACATAAAACCCTCCTAACTTCTTTTGCTACTTTAGAATTTCAGGTGTTGAAAAAGTTCAAGATCAAGGAACAAGGTGAACGAGCAGTTCAAAAAAACTTAATGTAGAATGTATAATGGATAATGTATAATGATGGATGTTTCTGAATACTCAGAAACTACATTTTATCGCTCTTTAGGACAAGGGGTTTTTACTCATTTTATCCTAGGATAAAATATCGTAATTTTAATACAATGTTTCATTTAAATGAAACGAGTAAAACCCTATTGTTCAAGGAACAATAAGATTAAAATTTCTCGGAGAGAAATATCACTCATTATCCATTATACATTATCAATTATCCATTATGCTTTTCAAACTCCCCCTTAGCTGGCATAGCTGTCGAATACCTGTCCTATCCCTTCATCATCAGGTTCACCATAATATACTATCTCTCTATCAATTATTAAAGCCTTATCTATATATTTACACACCATGTTAAGATTATGACTAACAAGTATAATAGCCATATTGGAGTTTAATTCTTTTAATAATTCAAATATCTCCGTCTTAGCATCTGTATCAAGGCTAGCTGTTGGTTCATCTAGTAGTATTACATGAGGATCACTCACAAGTGCTCTTGCAATTAACACCTTTTGTAGTTGCCCTCCTGATAACTCCCCTATTTGTCTATCCTTCAAATCTATTATTCCTAATTTTTTCATCACACTATAAGCTTTATCATTCTCTTTCCTAGAATATCCTCTCAAAAATCTAATCCTTTTCTCTAAGAATCCCATCATAACAACATCTATAACTTTAATAGGAAAACTTTTATCAAAGGATACAGATTGTGATACATAGGATATATTGGTTTTTTCAGAAATCCGTACTTCTCCATTTTGTGGTTTAAGTATTCCAAGTATAACTTTGAATAACGAGCTCTTTCCAGCTCCATTTGGTCCTAAAACTCCTATAAACTCTTTTTTATCAACACTAAAGCTGATATTTTTCAACGCTATATTATTATCATATTTTAAAGTTACATTTCTAACATCAATCAATTTCACTTCACACCTCTATCTTATTCCATACTTTAAAGCCTCAATTACTTTTTGTATATTTTCTTCATAATTTTCTTCTAGAGGGTTTATTTTATACACCTCTCCACTAATTTCTCTTGCTATAATTTCAGCCTGCCTACTATCGATTTCTGCTTGATAAAATACAGTTGTTATATTATTCTTTCTACATATATCTATTATTTCTTGCATTCTCTTTGGAGTCGCTTCCTTACCTTCATCTTCTATTGTAATCATATTCAAACCATAATCATCTGCCAAATATCCTAGTGAAGGGTGATATATAAGAAATGACTTATCATTTTCAACTAATTCTGTGATTTGATTGTGAAGATTATCTAATTTCTCACTAAATTTTATATAGTTCTCTTCATATGTATCTTTATTTTCTGAATCAATTGATATCAATAGTTCTTTGATTTCCTGAGACATTAATTTTACTCTTTTGGGAGACATCCATTGATGAGGATCTACACCCGCATGGTTATGACCTGCATGTTCTTCATGGTCTTCATGCTCTTCATTGTCTTCTTCTGAAAATGTTCTTACACCATACATTTCAAATGCTTTCTCTGATAAATCAATTATCTCTATGTTTTTATTAAAATCTCTTACACTTTCAATTATGTTCTCTTCTGCTGGGACCCCTATGGTAAGATATAACCTCGCCTCAGACAATTGCTGCATACTTTTAGGTGATGGTTCATAATTTGTTGGACTATATCCTGGTGGAATCATTGTAATTACTTCATATTTATCTCCTGAAATTGCCTGAACAATTCCTTTTTGAGGAGGTATGCTTACAGCGATTATATTTCCTTTATTTGCGCCTTCACTATTTCCATTACACCCAACTAATAATAATAGAAACATTGCGCTAATTATGATTAAACTTATTTTTTTCATAAACCCTCCTACTTGCAATTAATTTGCATTTTCATGTACTATTATATTACTATATTTTTTCTATGTCAACATACACCTTTATAGTCTTACCAGTTCATGATAATATAGACTTGTAAGAAAAAAAATTTGTTATTCACCATCAGTAATTATATATACTTTTTGAGAAACAGGAGATGTTAAAATGAGCTTTGAAAATTTATGTGATCTTCTTAAAAGAAACAATTTCAAATTGACTGACCAAAGAAAATCAATTCTGTTTACATTATATGAAAATAAAGATTCCTTAATGAGTCCAGAAGATTTATTGGTGGCTGCTAAAAAACGTTGTACTAAATTAAATCTATCAACAATTTATAGAAATATAGAAGCGTTACTGAAACTAGATTTATTATATAAACACATTAAAGATAATGGCTCAACTTTATATAAATTAAAACTAAAAGATTCCCATGCACATCACATGATATGCACAAAATGCGGGAAAACAGAAGCAGTAGATTTTTGTCCAATTGAAGCCTTTAAAGGAATAATAGATAAAAAACAATTTCAACTTACAGAACATAAACTTGAATTATATGGTCATTGTAAAGAATGCAGCGATGATGAATAAAAAAACTCACGGCTAGCCGTGAGTTAAAAGAAATGGATAATTGAGAATGTATAATGTATAATGATGGATGCTTTTGCTTCAGGGCAAAAGCTACGTTAGTATTATTCTTTAGAACAATATAAGTTTACTCATTTTATCTGAGATAAAATATTGTATTTAGATACAATGTTTCATAAAAATGAAACGAGTAAAATTCTATTGTCCACTTACCAATAAAATGTAGTTTCTGACCAAGGTTAGAAACCTCCCACATTATCCATTCTCCATTATCAATTATACATTTATTTTTATGTGATATACGGTACAAAAACACTTAATACTAAAAATGTTTCTACTAATAATACACTTTTAAAAGGTATTAATGGAATCATCTCTATATCAGTTATAAATATTAAATAACTAAATACACTTGATACCAAATATATAATTAAAGTTATTGCTAATCCTACACCTAGGCTCAAGTATTCTGGCATCATTCCTGCATACTTACCATATACAATGTTTTTCATCATATATAATTGACATAAACCTACAAATATTAATGCTCCTATATATGTTATTCTACTCATCTTTTCATTAAACTTATAGGATATAAATGATATTATTCCCATAACAAAGAACGCTATAAATATCCAAGTTATTCCTATTACAAATATATATGCTAATGAATATGCTGCTCCCTGCAATGATATACCAAATGCCTCTCTTCTCTCTTCTTTTGAAATATAGTTCATACTGTCTTTGATTAATTTTTTTGAAGAACTCAATTTAACATCATAAGAATTTACTCCCATGAATTCACAAAATACCACATACTCTTCATAATTTGCTATATAATACGCCATTTTTCTGCTATTAGAAACAAATCTGTAATCTACAATATTTCCATCTTTTATTCTAAATTCTACTACGTCTTGTACAAAAAATCTCTTATCCATATACCTTTTTACATATCCAAAGAATGTTCCATCAGAACCCCCTGTTATTACTCCTTTTATAGGTTGTCCTTGAATTTCACTAACTTCTGATTGTGACTTACCGTCACATAGATTGTAAGATATACTCTTTGTACGTCTAAATCCGCCTTTTGAAAACTCTTCATAAATCAAAACCAATTCTTCATCATTAACATTAAGAACAGGATTATTAAAGCTTAACCCAATACCCTTAAATATACTTATTATCTTCTCTTCTTTAATTTTTTTATTATCTTTTATTGTCATTACATTAAATGAACTATTATTTTCACTATAGTACGATATATAGGTATGTTCTTTATATTTGTCAGCAGAAATATTTTTATAATTACCTTTTGAAAATTCGAACAATACATTGAGGTTATTATCTATAATCTTGATATTTTCTCCTGAAGCAATAAGTATATCTTCATCAGAAAGTTTAATAATTTGATTTATCCCTTCAATAGCTTTTATATCTTTAATTGTGAGATCATTATCAATTAATCCAACATTAAGGTTTCTAACTCCATTTTGAACAATAATCCAACTTATATATAAATTTTCTTTATCCTTTGTAAATGTTACATCAGTCACAAATTCACCAAAATCACATATCTTTTCATCAATAACATCTCCTTGTATATTAGTTTTAACCAAACTAATACCATTCTCTATAGCGTGAACTACATATATTTCCTCTCCAAACGTTATTATACTTGGACTACTTTTAACAAATCCTTTTGAAATAGATTTATCTTTACTCCATTTTTTAGATGGCACATCAGAAGTTACTTTAATATTTTTTTTATAATTTACATATTGAATAGTACCTATGGAAATAATCAAAAAAATCAATGCCCATATAAATATAGTTTTCTTTTTCATATTTTTCTCCCCTTTCCTTATTAATGTAATATAATACTTCCTCTTAATAATATAATATCATAAATATTTACAATAATAATATTCTTATCCAAATTCATCATATTTTAGGTTTAAATGTCATTTAATCACATTTAAAGTACTAGTTTAAATCCTATATTTGTATTTTTATAATAAAAAAACTCACGGATAGCCGTGAGTTAAAAGAAATGGATTTATCAATTATACATTTATTTTTACGTGATGTACGGTACAAAAACACTTAATACCAAGAATGTTTCTGCTATTAATACACCTCCAAAAGGTATCAGTGGAATCATTTCTATATCCCTTTTGAATATTAAATAACTAAATATACCTGATATCAGATATAAAATTAAAGTTATTGCCAATCCTACACCTAGACTCAAATAGTCTGGCATCATTCCTGCATACTTACCATACATAATGTTTTTCATCATATATAATTGGCATAAACCTACTAATATTAATGCACCTATATATGTTATCTTACTCATTTTTTCATTAAAATTATAGGATAAAAATGATATTATTCCTATAACAAAGACTGCAAAAAATAACCAGGTTATTCCTATTACAAATATATACGCAAGGGAAAACGCTGCTCCCTGAACAGATATATTCAAGGCTTCTTTTTTCTCTTCTCTAGAAATAAAATTCGTACTCTCTCTAATTAAATCTTCTGAAGAAGCCAATTTTACCTCATATGAATTTATTCCCATAAATTCACAAAATGCTACATACTCTTTATAGTTTGCTATATAGAATGTTCTTTTTCTACTATTAGAAACATAATTAAAATCTACAATATTTCCATCTTTTATTCTAAATTCTACTACGTCTTGCTCGAAGAATCTTTTATCCATATACCTTTCTACATATCCAAAGAACATTCCATCAGAATCCCCTCTTATTATTCCTCTTACAGGCTGTCTTTGGATTTCAACTAATCCAGACTGTGATTTTCCATTACTTAGATAATACGATATACTCTTTGTACGCATATAACTACCTTTTACAAATTCTTCATAAGTCAAAATCAATTCTTCATCATTAATACTAAGCATGAGATTATCAAAATTTAATGTAATACTCTTAACTATAGATGCAATTTTCTCTTCTTTAACTTTTTTATTATCTTCCAGTGTTATTACATTAAATGCACTATCATTTTCACTATAATACACTATATAGGTATGTTCTTTATATTTAGCAGCTGAAATACTTTCATAAATGTCTTTTTCCGATTCAAATAAAACATAAAGGTTATTGTCTATAATCTTTATATTGTCTCCAGAAGAAATAAGAATCTCCTCATCCGAAAGCTTTATACATTCTGTTATGCCTTCAACAACTCTTATATCTTTAATGGTAAGATCATTATCAATGGATCCAATATTAAAACTCCTAACTCCTTTTTTAACACTTATCCAACTGATATATAAATTTTCTTTACCTCTTGTAAATATTACATCCGCCATAAACTTGTCAAAATCATAATCCTTTGCATCAATAATATCTCCTTGCATATTAGTTTTAACTAAACTAATACCATTCTCTTTAGTATGTACTATATAAATTTCCCCTTCAAAAGTTATAATACTTGGATTACTTTTAACAAAACCTTTTGAAATAGATTTGTCTTTACTCCATTTTTTAGATGGTACTTCCGAAACTACTTCAATATTTTTTTTATAGTTTACATATTGAATCGTAACTGTGGAAATAATCAAACAAATCAAACCCCATATAATTATATTTTTCTTTTTCATGTTTCCTCCCCTTTCCTCATTAAGACATATTCAAATAAATAACTAGTTGATATGCTCGTCCATTTTGTAGAGTCTTTAACTTGTTATTCACTTTTATATACCTAATATTATATCACTAATTTTCTGAAAAGTAAGATTTCCAGCCCAATTCATCATATTTTAGGATAAATTGGTATTTAATTACACTTAAATATCAACTTGAAACATATTATACAAACTCCTCAGCAGATTATATTATTACATATCCTAAATATTACATTCAAGGTAGAAAACATTTATAATTATTCTTTACATAATTTCAACATTATTTTTAAACATAGCTAAATACTATATCTGTTAAAAGTAAACTATTCTACTTTGATATAATTTCCATCAAAAAAAAACTGAAAAGGACAATCTTAAAAAAGCCTTTTCAATTTATATATTATTATAAATTTAAATTTTTAAACAGTTCTTCTAAGGCCCCCTGTAGCTTTAGTGCCTTTTCTATACTCCATTGTTCATCATTATAGTATTCTAAATCTATATACGATTTATATCCATTTTCTCTTTTCTCTTCAAAATATATCCCCTTAAATGATTCATAATCATCTTCAAAAATATAATATTTTCCGTTTTTATTTTCTCTTTTTACAATCTTATTATAGTGTTTTATTAATTGAGAGTTTAATTTATCATTTTTCCTAAATATGCTCATGGATATAGTTCCCTTAAGGTTACTATATTTAATTTTAATCAAATCAATATTATCCTGGTTTATCTCTCTTTTGAATACTCTATTTAGCTCTCCATCACTTAATATCTTTTCATCGCTAAAATACCACTCTTTATTCTCTTTTTCTGTTACATTTAAGCTATCAAATTTAAAGTCCAAAATTTCTTGTGGAATAATTATATCATTATAATATTCTTGAAAATCTTCTATATTTCTAAATTCTTTATTACCTGTAATGATTAATTTTTTACCTTTGTATTCAATAGCTACACTTTCATCATATTGAAGTTTCGCCTGCTCTTCTAAAACTATCTTATTTATTATACTTTCTTCTTCCACAGTGGATTCCTTTGATATTATCTCATTATTATCCACTTTTGCTTCATTAATTTCTCCCACAAAATTCTCTACTTTGGGTTCTTCATCATAAGTTTTATCATTTATAAAATTTTTTTTATTTTCATTAGACGAACATGCTGTCAAAAATATAACTAGAAACAAAGGTACTATAGATTTTAAATATCTCATATTTGTCTCCCTTACCCATTCTATGTTAAATTATATCTCTAATACACGCTGGATAAGTTACAATAAAGTAAAAATATTAAAGTGTCTTTAATTTTTTGTTTATTTTAATTCACCAAATCTATTAAATGGGAAAAATACAAACTGCGCTTTTCCTTGAATATCATCTTCTGATATATATGGTTGTTTCCAATATCTAGCATCTACTGATGAACTTCTATTATCTCCAAGGAAAAAATAATGACCTTCTGGAATTGTATATTCACCTAACTCCATATTACCATATGAAAATGTTGTATATAAACCTTTATTGAATTCCTCTTCATTTATTTGATGTTTAACATAATTTTCTTCTGATAATTTGCCATTAACATAAAGCTCTCCATTTGGCATGAGCTTTATAGTATCTCCTGGAAGACCAATCAATCTCTTGATTAGTGTTTTGCCATTTTCTTGACTATCAAAAACCAGTATATCTCCTCTTTCAATCTTATCAAAATTATAAATTCTAGTAACAAGTATTCTATCCTGTAATTGTATTGTAGGTAGCATTGACCCTGTAGGAACCTTAACGTTAAAAAATACAAATTGTCTTATCAATAAAAATAACACTAGTGCTCCTAAAAATGGATATATCCAATCCTTCATAAAAGAACTCTTAAAAAAATTTATTTTATCACTATTTTTAACTTCATCCATTAGTCACATTCCTTTCTGGCTTAATCTTTATATTTAATATAAATTATAACATTTATTATTACACAATTTATATAATTTATAGAAATTCAGAGAAAATTCATAGATTAATTATAATTTAATACCGTTGCAGAGCACACTACTCGTTCAATAATGAAGAATTGAAAGCTTCAGGCTTTAAAAAAGTTCTAATCTTTTATAAGATTTCTTAAAAAAAACATAACTTTTTATTTATATGCTCGTATATATTATGAAAAACTCTTCCACAGAAAAGAGAAGGTATCTACCCCTAGATCCTTCTCTTTTTTTATTTTCACATCCCTTATTATATTTTCCCTATATTACTTATAGCTCTCATCTTCAAATTTATAAATAAAATCCACTACAACATCACATATTTCTTTTAAATACTCATAGTCTACAAGTTCTGAACTATCATTAGGAGTATGGATTGACTCACCTTCATTAAAGAGATTTTCTTGAATTAAACTTATAGAGTACATTCCATCATAAGAAAAAGAACTATGATCGCTATTAGGTATCGATCCAGTGAAATTATCAATACTTTTTTTATCTAAAATACCCTTTATATCTTCCTTAAGTTTGTCATTCTTTGGACTATCTCCATGTATCCCCAATCTTTTACCATTTATTTTACCTACACAATCTATATTTATAACAATAATTTCTGAATATTTGCCTTTTATATGATTTGCAAATGCTTTACTTCCAAAAAGTCCAAATTCTTCACCATTAAATCCACAAATATAAGTATCATTTTCTAACTCTTTTCCATTAACTAATTGCTCAGCAATATTCAAGATAGCAACTGTTCCTGATCCATTATCAATTGCCCCCGGAAACATAATATCTCCATCCCAGCCCACATGATCAAAGTGCGCAGATATTATAAATGCCTTTTCTTTTTTCTTGCCTGGAATTCTTCCGATTACATTTTTAACAATGGAATCTCCCGTTTTGTATCTACTTTTAATTATTACTTCTTTTGCATTTTTCTCAAAAATTTCATCATATAACTCATCATCTATCTGAATATATGCAGCTCCCTTATGAGCGATTTGGGGCACTCCAAAAAAATCTTTTCTCTTTCTAAGTATGGCTTTTGTATTGCTTCTAAACATGTTTTTATTAATAGAATCATCATCTACCACGATTGCAATTTCACCTGTAGTTCTATTATCTAATTCTTTTTGATCCAAAACTAACTGACAATTCAAATCAACTTTTGATAACCTTATCTGATCAATATAGTCTTTACCATATTCACATATCTTCTCACTTCCATCTTCAAATATTACTTTCATATAATGTTCACTTCTGTCTGGAAAGTATACTTCTTGATTGAACTCATGATAATAATTACTTCCATCGAATGGTTTTATACCAATTTTTTCAAACCTCTTCATGAGGTATTTTCCTGCTTTTTCATTTCCCATTGTTCCAGTGAGTCTTCCCATAAACTCATCTGAAGTTAGCTTATTTAAATCTGTTTCAATAATTTTGATTTGCTCAAGATGACTTTTATTAACTTTTCCTACGTTCTCTTTTAATTTTATGGTTTCTATTGAGGTTTGAACAGAAAAATAGCTTTTTGATAATAACAATGTTACCATCATTAAAGTTAATAAAATCGGTAGTATAATTCTCTTTTTATTCATAATTTTCTCCTTTTACTGCATATTACTATTTATAATATTCTTTTATATATTTTATATTTGGTATAATTTCTTTAAAATTATGGAGAGAATATCAATATAGGTTATTTGACTATTTATTATTACCATTACTATTTGGAGTGATTATATTGAAATTATTTAATAAATCCCACTATAAATATTACGAAGAAAAAGAAGAAAATACAGTAAATATATCTAAATCAAAATTGATTAATATAGCTATTTCCACGTGTCTCTTCGTGTTTGGCATTTATTTATCAATATTATCTTTAGATTTATTTCTATATTTATTCAAGGATTTTATAACTTTACATATTTTCTTTCGTAAATTTTCTATAATGACACTATCTTTCATAGTATCTTTCTTACTTCAAATTCCTATGCTATGTTATTTGTTTTATTTTTTTTCCTATAGGTCACATTGCAACAAATAACTAGCAAGTATACTAAGGCACATTCAAATAAATAACTAGTCAGTATGCTAGTCTATTTTTTGTAACTTTATATTAACTAAATCTTCAAATTTTTATGATATAATATTAGTATACTTTCTAAATTATTAATATGAGTCTTTCAAGGAGTTGATATAAATGAAAAAAAATAATAAGAAAGAGTTAATAGCACTTGGTTTACTAGGTGTGGCTTCACTAGCACTAGGGGCATATTTATCAAAAAAAGAGAATCGAGAAAAAATCAAATCAGAATTTTCTAAAACTAATGAAGTCTTTAAGAATAAGCTAGACGAGATAGACTATAAATATAATATTATTCCATGTAATGAAGTTTACCAGTGGAATAGTGACGAGGACAAAATTAATGTAACTATACATAAAGAAGCTAAAGCGATTGATGAATAAAAGCTCACAGAAATGTGAGCTTTTAACTTATTAAAAAAGTTACAGTATATTGTTTTCGATCTATTTTCTTTCTTTAGAATTTCAGGCTAGTTGAAAAAGCCCACGATCAAGAAACAAGGCGAACGAGCAGCACAGAGAGCTTTATTGACGCCGAAATTGGGCTTTTTCAACTAGCCTGAAGCTTTTTATTATTTACCGAAAGTGTTTACTACTTCTCTAAGTTTTTCAGGTATATTAATATTTTGAGGACATTTCTCAATACATTGCCCACAACTAACACATTTAGATGCCTTTTTCTCATCACTAACAAATCTATTATACATTTTACCAACACCTTCAACATCATCAAACATAGATGCATCATTATAAAGTTCAAAACATGCTGGAATATTTACCCCTGCAGGACAAGGCATGCAATATTCGCAATCTGTACAACCAACCTTAATTTTTTGTTTATAATACCTATCAACATCTTTAAGAATGTCTAGATCTCCATCTGTCATATTATTGGCATGACCTTTATTACTCAAAATGATATTTTCTCTCACATGACTCATCTCAGACATACCACTTAATATAAGGCTCACTTCTGGAAAATTCCAAACATATCTCAATCCCCATTCAATAGGAGCTTTCTTTTCTTGTGATCTATTCATTATATCTTTTATAGGTTGAGATATATTGTTTACTATTCTTCCGCCTTTCAGTGGTTCCATAATAATAACATCAAGACCCTTACTTTTTGCATATTTCAATCCTTTAACACCTGCTTGATATTCTTCATCAAGGTAATTCAACTGTATCTGGCAAAATTCCCATGAATAATCATTTATGATATATTCAAAATCCTCATATTCTCCATGAAAAGAAAATCCTATATGCTTGACTTTCCTTTCTAATTTTATCTTATTTAGAAATTGGATTACTCCTAACTCCTTAAGTTTATCCCAACTATCTTTATCAAGAGCATGAACTAAATAAAAGTCAATATATTGAGTTTTTAATCTTTCTAATTGCCCTTCAATCATTTTTTCAAAATCTTCATGTGCTTTAATATACCATCCCGACAATTTAGTAGCTAATTTCACTTTTTCTCTATAACCATCTTGTAATGCTTCCCCAACTAATGGCTCACTCTTCTCTCCATGGTATGGTATTGCCGTATCAACATAATTAACCCCATTATCGATTGCATATCTCATCATTTCAATTGCTAAATCTTTATTGATATTCTTAGTATCATTATCTATAGTAGGAAACCTCATACATCCAAATCCAAGTATAGATACTTTTTCACCAACTAGTTTTCTATATAACATGGTATTTTCCCCCTTACTTCATATTCAAATTATAGAATTATATAATTAGATTATATCATATATAACCACCATATCCATATAATGTAGATATCGTATCAATCTATAAAAATAAAAGTGTACAAGGTACACTCAGGCTGCTGAAACTCTAAAGATTGAAAACAGAGTAAGAACAATATTTTGTAACTTATTCAATAAACCCCAAAGTGTACCTTGTATACTTTGGGGTTTGCGATGAATTTTATCTATAATACCTGTCAAGGTAATATACAACTTTTAAGCCAATGCCTTTTTTCCTTTATCTGTTACTTGGTAAAAATATATATCACTACTTCCACAACCACTTCCACAGCTACTTTTGCTTGAGCACTTAGCACATGCTGATGTATCACATGAAAGTGATGCTTTTCTTATGTAACCCATATTTATTAGGTTTTCTATCATCTGTTCAACTATAGCTTTATTTATATTCAATTTATTTGCAATCATTGTGATTGATGCTGTACCTTCATATATAGCTCTTAAAATTTTCATTAACATATTAAATACCTCTTCATTGCTATTGATAATTATTTTCAATTACAATTATAGCACCTTATTTCTATTGAATCAAGTGTATACTCCAAAATAAATGCATGCAACCCAATCGGTATGCATGCATTTATAACGTGTTCTAAACTACTACCCTATTTGCCTGTTAGCTCAAAGCTATCACATTACATATTATATTCAAATAATCAATAAAATAAACCTATTTTACGAACTTTTAAAATTTATATTTTTGACAACTTGTTTTTAAAAATAAATGATATTAAAAAAAGCAATACTAGCAGTATAATGGAGACTATGAATCCAAATGATGTGCAATCCATTATTTGTTCACCAATATTGTTGAAAATAAGTATTCCTGGTATGGTTCCTATTATAGTTCCAAATATATATTTCCTAAATTTTATGTTTGAAAGACCTGCTAAATAACTAACTATATCAAACGGAAACAGTGGTATTAATCTTAAAAGAAGAATCACCTCAACTCCCATCTTATCAGTATATTTCTTAGCTCCCTTGAACTTCTTATCCATAAGTTTATTAACAGCACTGTTCCCTATTGTTCTAGTGATAAAGAATGCTAATGTTCCTCCCATGAGTGCTCCAATCATTGTATATATACTGCCCCATACTATCCCAAAGGCAAGTCCACCACTAATTGCTAGTATTGAATCTGGGAATAATGTAAGTGGAACAACCGTAAATAAAACTATATACACTATTGGTGCCCAGACACCAAATGATTGTATATAATCTTTAAATTCCTCTGGATTAGAAAATTTGAATATATTAAGTTTATATAAAATAAACATAATAACTAATACTACACCACTTATTACTATCTCTTTTCTTTTCTCTTTAAGTTTTTTTCCCAAAATAAATTCCTCTACTTTTAAATGTTTTTATTAACAAATCTATTCTTCCATCTTTTAATAGTGTTGATCTTATCTTGTGCAAATTTATCGTTTATCTCATTATAGTTAAAAATAAAATCTAAAATATTGATAGCTTGACCACCACCAAAGTTTAATGCTTCAGCACATGATTGACAATAACATATAATATTTCTTCCTTGAGATTCCTCAACTCTATTTTTCATGTTCTTATGAGCTACATTGTCATTTATCAATCCAACCATTCCACCCGCTCCACAACATCTTGTTTTTTCTCTATTATACTCAAACTCACTATACTTTACTTTTAACTTGTCCAATAAAGCCCTTACGTTTCTTTGTGTTTTTATTTCATATCTCATGGAACATGGATCATGGAGAACAAATTCTATATTATTATTTTCATATACTCCATTAATCTCATGTGGTAATCCACATTCAACTAAAACATCCCAAAGTAATTCAACTTGAAACTCACTATTCCCTTTTAACACGTTATAACAATTTCCACAAGCAGTTATAATCCTTTTGGCTCCTGTATCTTTTATTCCTTTAATATATTTGTTAAAAGTTTTATTGAACAAGCCTTCATCTCCAAGATCTCTAGCTGGTTTCCCACAGCAATCTATCCATATTTCTGTTTTACCCAAATTATAACTTAAATGATCCTTTACCTTGTTCAAAATACTCCCACTGTATGACGCTAAACTACATCCAGGCAGAAATACTACATCACATTTCTTGCTTCCTTTAGATGTAAACAACTTGTTAGCAGTCCATTTCTGATAGTTCCTAGCTTTTCTAAGTTTTAAATAATATCCATCATTAAACACAACTTTGTTTCTCATATTGTAAAATTTATCCCCAAGATCAATATCTTTTGGACATACTTCCTTACATAGTCCACAAAGATTACATGAAAAACTCACATTTTTATCCACCTGATTCTCCAGAAGTATTTCTTTAGGTTTTACTTGAAAGTCCTGAAGCATGGTGCAGCTTTGCACACATCTATTACATCCTATACATTTTTCATGCATATTACTCATTATCCTTTAGTTTTACTTGTTTCTCATTGTACATCTTTCTACTCCAATAGATTAAAACACTTAGGGCAAAAATTAATGATAATCCTATAACAAAATACTTCATTCCTCCAACAAGAAAATTTCCTGCTATAGAATATATAATTGTTGCAGGTAATTGCCCTATTCCCGTTGCAATAAAGAAACTCCAGAAGCTAATTGAAGTAATACCCGCTACATAACTAACTATATCAAAAGATATAAATGGAAGTAGTCTAGCAATTAGAATTGCATACTTTCCATGCTTTTCAAAGAATTTTTCCATATCTTTAACTGGACCATTACCGTTCATTTTCTCAACGAAAACTCTACCAAATCCTCTAGCCAATAAGAAACAAATTACAGCTCCAGCCATAGAACTACACCATGATAATACCGCTCCCCACAACCATCCAAATATAGCTGCATTTGAAAATGTTATTAAAAATGCTGGAATAGGTGCCGCTAAAGATTGAACAATCATTGCTAGAAATGATATTACTGGTGCCCATACTCCAAAACTCTTTATATACTCTTTCACTTCAATAATATTTCCTGATGTAAGAGCCTTAACCATACTATTTACAAAAATATGAAATGGCTGAATAAATACATATAATAAAATAACTAAAAATATTATTGCAATTGTTATCATTAAATTTTTTAATGCCTTCATTTGTTCACCCCTTTGCTTTATCAAACCCAATTTTACTTCTTTGAATATATTTTGAAAGACTCCTTCACTCGGAGTCTTTCGAATTGTTGAAAAATTATTTTTCCATGTCTAGATTTTCATCTGCCGCCCATGTATAAATTGACTCATCATAGTTCTTAACATTTTCATATCCAATCATCTTAAGTACTACTGCCATATGAGCTGATCTGATTCCAGCTGTACAATATGTTACAATCTCATCTTCTCTATTTATGCCATTATCTCTCATAATTTTTTCAATTTCCTCAGGTGATTTCAACATACCTTTCTCATCAACAAGTGTATTGAATGGAATATTTATTGCGCCAGTAATATGTCCACCTCTAAGTTCACCATATTTTTGTGCCCCTTCATACTCAACCTTAGCTCTAGTATCAATTATTTTATAAGTACTTAGATTCTTAGCTAGGTCTTCTGTATTTATTGTTGATGATTTATCCTCATTAGTTATTTTAAACTCAACAGCTTCTTTAGAAACTCTATCAGTTGCCATATCTAATTTTAATGAATTCCAAGCCTTTACTCCCCCATCAAGAATTTTTGCATTCTCAATGCCTGCAACTTGAAGCATCCATACTATTCTTCCATCATCACCCCAGCTAGCTGTTGTATCACAGTAAGCTACCATAGTTTTATCATTATTTATTCCAAGTTCTCCAAGTTTTTTCTCTAATTCTTCTTTATCAAGAACTGTTCCCCATCCCTTATCAGAATTCTTACCTTCCATTTTTGACAAAGACTGCCAAGGCACACTTATAGCTCCCGGTATATGACCTTTAAGGTACGCTTTTTCCGCTCTAGCATCAATAACAACTATATTCTCATCGTTAATATTCTCACTTAACCATTGAGCATTAACTTTGTATTCTTCATTTATTAAGACATTCTCATTTTTTTCTTCTTTATTATTTTTATCTTCAATTTTATTTTGATTACCTACCTTATTACCTGTGTTATCTGCTTCTTTACTACCACAACCAACTAAAGCTCCAGCAATAATTGAGATTGATAATGCTACTGAAATTATCTTATTTATTTTTTTCATTTTATGTACTCCCCTTTACCTTCTCTTTTATCCTTTCTTAGTATAGCATGTGAACTAAGATAGTTTTAATAGAAAAAATCTATCCTAAGGGTTCCATCTATTAGATTATCAAATACATAATTTTATCACTATTTTCATTGAAGTATTTTCTTTCCTTCCTTCATTCTTTGCAGTGCAGTAAAAAGTATCATAACAGTAAATAAAATTGTAATAATTTCAACTTTATTTATAAATAGAATCATGAGCGTGAACATTATAAACCCCTCAGTTCTCTCTGCAAGACCTGCTTGATAATAGAAGGCTTTAACCCCTCTCTTTTCGGATAACGCCCCAACTGTTAAAAAAATTGTCATAGAAAGTATAATACTTAAACTCAAAAATACAAGGTATACTCTACTTCCCTCATGATTAAGTGCAATAGCTATAATTATACCCGCTTCAACCATTCTATCAAACACTATATCCATCAACGCTCCATAATCTGATGTTGTATTGGTTTTTCTAGCAATTTCCCCATCCACAGAATCCAAATATCCCGATAACCATAAAAGTCCTACTGCAATTATTCTTAAATTAAAAAATAATGCAACTCCTGATGAAATTCCTACAGCAAATGCTAATTTAGTAACCCCATTAGCATCCATTCCTATGTTTATAAATTTTTCAGCACCACTCACAATTACTCTTTTAGCATATTTTCTCCCGTACGTATCCAACATTTTTATCCTTCTCCCACCTTACCTATCGTCTGATACAAAATATCAGTCGCATCTTTGACTTGTTATTTATTTTCATATACCTTAATTATGTCCCCTTACCAAATTAATATTATGGTATTATGATCTTTTAATGTCAAGAACAATTTAAACAAGCACGGTAACCCGTGCTTGTTTAAATAAATTAAGAATTATGGATTAAATGCAATGTTTCATAATTTATGAAACGAGCAAAAGCCTATTGTCCAAAGGACAATAGGCTTTTGCTCGGAGAGAAATGTAAATCGTTGTCAACGATACACTGTCCACTCACCATAGTCTGTGTGTGCCTTCCAAATCACATTTAATCAACTTGTCTATTTCAAAGTAAACATTGCTTTTTATCTATTCTATTGCTCATATTCATAAGTTTCATGATTAATATCTACTTCTCTAGCTCCATCTCCAATAGATACCACATAAAAAGTTGCTTCATATCCTATAGATTCTTTATATCCTCTACCTACCACATCTATGAATTCATCTATCTTATTATTCTCAACAATATTTACAGTACATCCACCAAATCCAGCACCTGTCATTCTTGCACCTAAAGTCCCTTCATAATTCCATGCTAGTTCTGCCAAGGTATCTAACTCTTCTCCCGTTACCTCATAATCATCTCTTAGTGATTCATGAGACTCTTTCATAAATTTTCCAAAATCTTTGATCTTATTATTTTCAAGAGCTTTCACAGCTCTTATAGTTCTCCTATTCTCATAAACTGCATGTTTAGCCCTATTTCTGTCTATGTTATTAAGAATTAAATGTTTATTATTTTCAAATTGTTCTTCTGTCAATTCTCCTAATGATTTTATATTCAATTTCTCTTTTAATTGAATAAGAGCTCTATTGCATTCCTCTATTCTCTGATTATATTTTGATTCTGCTAGTCCTCTTTTTTTATTAGTATTTGCAATAACAATAGAGGCATCATCAAGTTGTAGAGTCGTATATTCATATTGTAATGTGTTGCAATCTAAAAGAACTGCCTTTCCCAGCTTACCCATTCCACTTGCAAACTGATCCATTATTCCGCAATTCACACCAATAAATTCATTTTCAGCCTTTTGACTTAGCTTAACCAAGGAAATCATATCCATATTAAAATTAAATATTTTATTAATAGCTACTGATGTAACTATTTCCACAGATGCCGAAGATGATAATCCTGCTGCATTAGGAATGTTTCCATAAAAAAACATATCCACACCATGCTCCATATTATACCCAGAATCAATAAACGTTTTTATTACTCCTTTGGGATAGTTCGCCCAATCGTGTTCTTTAGTATATACCAACTTATTTAGAGTAAATTCTATTACTCCTACATCACTGAGATTTTTTGAATATACTCTTACAGTATCATCATCTCTTTTTCTTGTAACAACATATGTTCCGAAACTTAAAGCACAAGGAAGTACGTGCCCTCCATTATAGTCTGTATGTTCTCCTATTAGATTCACACGTCCCGGAGCGAAGAAAATCCTACTTCCATATGCCTTTCCAAATGTTTTACTAAACTCATTTGTTAATCTTTTTAGCAAAGTCATAGCATCCTCTCCTTTTAATAATTCTGTAAAAATATAATTTCAAACCTTAATCCTACAAATTATTAATTTCTATTTTTTATTTATATATTTACGTGAATCAATTGCAACAGCGATTATAATAATCAACCCTTTAATTATAAATTGAAGGTATGGATTTACTCCTATAAATGATAATCCATAAGCTATAACTTGGAATATAAGAACACCTACTACAATACCTCCGACAGAACCTATCCCACCAGAAAATGATAGCCCCCCAACAATACAGGCCGATATTGCATCAAGCTCGTAGCCATTACCAGTATTGTTAGTTGCAGTACCGATACGTGCAGCTTCAAGAGATCCTGCTAATCCATACAACATACCTGCGAACATATACACTAACAAGAGATTTCTAACCACATTTACTCCTGATACTGCTGCTGCCTCCTGATTACCTCCTATGGCAAAGATATTCTTTCCAAACTTTGTCTTATTCCACAAAAACCAGACAAATATAATTATTACTATTGCATAAATAATTAACAAGGGTATATTAAAAGACCCTATATCTAGTGTCTCTTGCGCAAAATCTGTAAACCTTTTATCTAAACCTCCAATAGGCTGCGCACCATAAGGTGGACGGTCAAAATAAATAGAATTTATTCCGTATAAAATAACCATCATTCCCAAAGTAGCTATAAAAGGGTCTACTTTAAGTTTTGCTACTACAAATCCATTAATCAAACCAAAGATTCCACATATAATCATTACTAATAATATTGGTTGCCAAATAGGTAATCTTTGAAGCCCTGGATACATCCTATAAGCATACTCTGGAGATTGCAAAAGTGATGCGGATACTACCGCTGCCAACCCAATAGATCGCCCCAAAGAAAGATCTGTCCCTTTAGCAACTATTATTCCTCCAACCCCAAGGGCCATGATTACACGAGTAGATGATTGTGATAATATATTTCTAAAGTTAGTTAATGAAATAAAATCTGGTGAAATAACAACTATAACAATCAATAACCCTATCAAAACCAAAAATATAGCATTATTAATCATCCAATCTAATATCTCTTTGCCCTGTGAATTTTTTGAAGATTCTTTTTTATCTAAAACCCTATTTTTGAAGTTTGACATATCTCTTCCTCCTGCTATAAGTATTTAGCTGATAATTTCAGAATTTCTTCCTGTGTTGTTTCCTTTGTGTTAACAATTCCAGCTACTTTACCATTACTCATAACGAGCATTCTATCTGTAACCCCTAAAAGTTCTGACATTTCAGAAGATACCATTACAATTCCTTTTTCTTTTTTAGCTAATTCAATCATCAATTGATAAATCTCATATTTTGCTCCTACATCTATTCCCCTAGTAGGTTCATCAAGGAGTAGAATTTCTGGCTGTGTTAATAGCCATCTGCCTATAACCACCTTTTGCTGATTACCACCTGATAGAGATCCAATTGAAGTTTGAATATTAGGAGTTTTAACACTCATACTATCAACAACCCATTCAGTATCTCTTTTCATTTCTTCTTCACTCAAATACAAATTCCATTTAATATATTTATTTATATTAGCAATAATAGAATTAAACTTAATATCTAATTCCTCAAAAATACCAGTGGCTCTTCTTTCTTCCGTAACAAGTGCAAATCCATTCTTAATAGCCTCATAAGGATTCTTATTTCTTATTTTTTTACCATGTAAGTATATCTCTCCACTACTTATATGTCTCGCTCCAAATAAGGATTCAACAACATCAGTCCTTCTAGCTCCTACTAATCCTGCAACTCCTAATATTTCTCCTTTTCTGAGGGTAAATGAAACATCCTGAACAGATGGTTGATATGTAGCAGTCATATTTTTCACTTCTAAGATTACTTCTCCTGGTGTATTGATTTTCGCCGGAAAACGATCAGTCAAATCACGCCCAACCATATACCCTATTATCTGATCAGTAGTTAGGTTCTCTGCAGACTCTGTTGCAACCCACTTACCATCTCTAAGTACTGTTACTTCATCTGAAATTTGAAGAATCTCCTCCATTTTGTGAGAAATATAAATAATTCCTACACCTTTCTTTTTCAATGAATTGATAATCTTAAATAAATGACTAACCTCTTTTTCAGTTAATGAAGATGTTGGTTCGTCCATAACTATAATTTTTGAATTATATGAAACAGCTTTTGCAATTTCAACCATCTGACTTTCAGATACTGATAAATTCTCTATCTTCTTACGAGGATCTAATGGTATATCTAATTCTTTAAATATTTCAAGGGTATCTCTATACATCTTCCCTTCATCTATAACTAAAAACTTCTTCGGAAATCTCCCAAGCCAAATATTATCCATTATTGTTGTACTCTGAACTTGATTTAATTCTTGGTGTACCATAGAAACTCCACTATCCAACGCCTGTTTTGAAGATGTAAAGTTTACCTCTTTCCCATCAAAAAAAATTTGCCCTTCATCTTTTCTGTAAATTCCAAATAAACATTTCATTAAAGTAGACTTTCCTGCACCATTTTCCCCCATGAGAGCATGTACACTTCCTTCTCGCACAGTCAACTTTACCTTATCTAATGCTTTTACTCCTGGGAATTCCTTTGAAATATCTATCATTTTCAATAAAACATTATCATTTGAACCATTTATATGAACACTTTCCATATACAAGCATCCTTCCTTGCTTTCTATAATATCAAAGCTTAATAATTTTAAAAAAAATAAAAATTAAGATGCATATCTATCTAAGGCATATTCAAATACATAACTAGTCATAGGTTTATGGTGTATATCTTTGACTTGTTATTTATTTTCATATGCTTAAATTTGCATCTTATACTCTTCATAATCTAATTAGATAAATATTGTAATTATACATGTTCAATAATACTTTGATTTTTGAACATGTATAATTAAATTCTAATTACTTATAAGCTAATAATTACTCAGAGTAACAATCCTTAGCTATTTGAATATTGTCAAGTGTAATTGGTACATATGGTACACGTACAGCTTTATTCTCATCAAGCTTCCATTCAGTACCTTCTAATACCGCTTCACCTTTTGCAACATTTAAAACCAACTCAAGTGTAGCTTTACCTTGGTTTGCAGCGTCATTAAGTACACTTCCTACCAAAATCCCGTCTTCTATTTTTGTAAGTGCATCTGGAATTGCATCAACACCAACTACAGGCATAAATTTATCTCCACTAAAGTATCCTTCAGCTTGTAATGAACTAATTGCGCCCAATGCCATTGCATCATTATTTGCAACAACATACTCTATAGAATCCCCATGTTTAGCTAACCATGCATCCATTAATTCTTTTGCTTTTACTGAATCCCACATACCTGTTTGAAGTTCTAACTCTTCAACTTGGATTCCTTTATCAACAACAGTTTCCATTGAATATTTTGTACGAGCCTCTGCATCTGGATGTCCTGGCTCCCCTTTTAATAATACATATTGTATTTTTCCATCTCCATTCTTGTCCCACTCAGGATGAGCCTTCCAAGAATCAAATATTAATTCCCCTTGAATTACTCCTGATTCAGCTGAATTTGTTCCTACATACCAACAATCAGCATAAGAAGCCATATCCTCAACACTTGGTTCTTTGTTAAAGAATACAACTGGCATATCTGCCTCTTTAGCCTTTGATATTATTGTAGCCGCAGCTTGTGGATCAACAAGATTAATAGCCAATGCTTTAACCCCTTTTGATATCATCATCTCAACCTGTTCATTTTGTTTAGCTTGGTCATTTTGAGAATTGTTAAAAATCAACTCTGCCTTGTCTTCTGCATTTTTTGAAATAGCTCTACGTACAAAAGACATAAAGTTATCATCGTATTTATAGATTGTAACACCTACCTTCGGAGTTGCCTCCGCATCTGCACTTTTATTCTTATTACCACATCCTATAAGCGATACTGATAATAATAAAACAAGTAATAACGATACTACTTTTTTCATGTCTGACCCCCCATTATATTCATTATCTAAAAGGAAATTTATTCCTTTGACTCGATTTTACTAAAAATTTACCTAATTGTCAATATATTCTGACAACTCACACTTACATCTTTTCCATAATTTATTGGTACGCAATATATATATATTATATTTTTCAAAGATTTATACTAAGTTATTTAAGTTCTTTCATACTCATGTATTATATATTATTAGTATATTATCTATAATTTCATCTTACTCTTATTTTTTTGCCTATATTTTTACTTACTAAACACAAATAAAAACGAGATATCTCAAAATAATTTAGAAAATCATTTTGAGATATCTCGTTTTTATTAATATACCTTTTTACTTAATTTCCTTACAACTTTCTCTTAATACCATGTTCGTTGGTACAACTACTTTCTTAGGAATCTCCCTATTATCATTAATTCGCTCAATTAATAATTCAACAGCAGTACTTCCCATGAACTCTGTGTAAACTCGAATAGTTGTAAGGGGTGGAACTAAATATTTAGCTGTTGGTATATCATTAAAACCAATAATGCTCACATCTTTGGGAACACTAATTCCAGACTCATACAGTGCTCGCAAAGCTCCTATTGCCATAGAATCGCTACCAACAAAAAAAGCAGTAGGAAGGTCTCCTTCATCAATAGCCTTTTTCATAAGCTTATATCCATCCTCAGCGGTAAATTGTCCAATATAAATATAATCTGATTTTAGAACACCTTTTTCTTTCATATACTGCTGGAATATAAATTCTCTCTCATCTTTTATAACCACTTTATCATTTCCAACGTATTCCAATCCACCGATATATCCTATATTCGTATGTCCAAGTTTACTTAAATAATCTAACCCATCTAACACTGCAGCTTTAAAATCTATCACTACGGAATCATATTTCTTAACATTAGGAGAATAATCTACAAAGGTAATATTATTACAACGCTTAGCAAATCCCTCAGCATCCTCGTTGCTGAATTTTCCTATTGCTACAACACCATCAAATCTTCTTAATTCATTGATTGTATACTTATCGCTATTTTTGAATATCATAGTAATTTGGATATTTTTCTCAGCAGAATATTTTTCAATTCCCTTTCTTATAGATAAATAATATGGATCCTCCAACTCTTCATCTTGAGAATACCAATGCAATACTCCAATTTTTATACTCTTATCCATATTTCTATAATTACCTTTATTTCGTTGTTTTGGCGTTCTATAATCTAAGTCTTCAGCTACTTCAAAAATACGTTTTCTTGTTTCATTAGTTACCGAAATACTTCCATCATAATTTAAAACTCTTGATACAGTAGATAAAGATACATTTGTTAGTTTTGCAATATCTTTTAATGTTGCCATAAGTATTCCCTTCCTAAAACCTCAATGGATTTATAAATAATAATACATCAAATTAAACAATTCTATTCAAACCAAAATACGTACTTCACGAGCATTTCTAGAGAAGACCATATTTCCTTTCGAAGTAATTTTACTTCTCAGCACCCTTCTTAAATATGATTTTAGTAAATTTTTAGTATAATGTCAATATTGTTAATTATATCCATTTTTCTGGTAGAGAAATATTTTTTTACATTTCATGATTCTAGTTATAACCATTAATATTTTAAATTGTTAAAAAAGTTGTACATTTTTTCTACACTGCTTCTTCGCTCTTGCAACGTATCTGATAACAATTTAACTTTCTCTTTATATTCTTGTTCTAATATTTCTAATTCCTCATTTGACAATCCCTCTTCACCCATCATTTCATTTATAATATCCAATTCTTCTCTGATATCAGGAATAGCTATTTTATTATATTTATCAATCATTGATTCAATCATATAATCATGTTTTCCTGTTGTATACGCTTCTTTTCCCTCCTCATCTATTTCAATTTGATGAACATCTTCTAATCCACTTTTTAAATCATTAATTTTACTTTTAATATCATTAATCTCTTCAAATATTTCTTTTTCTTCAAACTCTTCATATAAATCTTTTTCATCCATATACTTAATCTGCTTAAGTTGCTGCTCTTGTTTCATCAGTTTAATTCTAATAGCCTTTGATATAATATCTTTCATAATAACTCATCACCTAAAATATTAAATTTTAAAAATCATATTATAGATAAATCTACGAAGTAGTTTATCTATAATATAGTCTATAATCACAGTAGTATATTTATGAAAACAAATAAATACATTAATAACTAACTTGTTTTTCTTTAATTTTTTTAAAGTTGATACATAAAGTTTTTGAAAATGATAATAATATTAGTATCGGAGATGTATTGAATACTCTCAAAGATGATTATAGTGAAGTTAGTATGATTCGCTTAAAAATAATCTTCTTTGTATTTAATATATTTACCGTTTGCTTGGGATTGTTTTCCCAAGCTTTATTTTTGCAATAAAAAAGGCTCGTTTCACGCGCTTCGCTAGGGAACTCTTATAAGCTGGATTACATGTGCTAATTTATTAAGAAAATTTTTAAATTTCCTTAATAAAAAAAACTTGTTCAAAACCAAACCTTAATAGGTTGGTTCTATGAACAAGTTATTCTATATTGTTTTCGTTCTTATGCATATTTCTTTTCTTTACTAATCATATGAATTTCTTCTTTAATTTCTGTCCAATCAGTTACCCTCTTAATATTGTTATTTAGAGCATGTCTATTATAATAACAATCTATAAGTAACACTCTGATACCACTTTGTGATAATTCAATTGCATTTTCATATCTATCCTCAATGAAAAGATCACACTTAAGTTCCATTGCTTTTTTTACCTTATTATGACTTCCCAACATAAATAGCTGCCCTTTAGGAAGCCCAGTCTTCTGGAACCATTCCTCTGTTATCTTTTTAAGTGAACTATCTCTAGCTGTTACATAATAAATATTATGCTCATGTGCTATGTTCTCTAAAACTTGTTTAGCATTTTCTCTAATAACAGCATTTCCATGAATTTCATCACTGTAAGTTCTATAAAAATCTTCAAACTGTTCTTCTGTAACTTTTGCCACTTTACACAAATCATAGTATATTATATCCTCATCTACAAGATTTAAATTAAAGTGTTCATTCATGTAATTTACCCAATAATATGCATTAGTAATTGTTCCATCAATATCTATACAAATATTCATCTCATACCTCATATATTTAATATTTCAAATTAGGCACATTCAAATAAGTAACTAGTCACTATGCCTTACAGTATTCCATCATACCCCAAAATAATTCCTCTACACCTTTATGCCAATTAGGATCATCTGCATATAATCTATTTATCCATTTAAAGATATTTTGACCCTCAATAGCGCCTTTACCAAGATTAATTACAGTTCTAGCTGCAATCTCACTGGAATCTTTAATATTCGTATTATAATGTCTCCAACTAATAAACACATTAAATGGATTATTAACTATTTTATTAGCATCATCATTCTCCCTTGGTACAAATCCTTGTTCTTGTCCTGTAATTGCAAAAAGGATTAAGGGGTTTAAATTGAACTCCTTTGATGTTTGTATTATATCATAAAAATACTCATCTTCTATTAACAAAGAGTTACGTTTACTTAAATATTCTTTTAGTTTCATCTCATCAATTTCAATATAATCGAAATAATCTGGTAAAAATGGATGACAAGCTAATATATCATAATTAACCTTAGCTTTTTCCAATTCCATTGAATATACTCCATATTCTTCAGCAAGATTACTTCTGTATTCTTTTTGAGTCAGTCCCCCATTGCTCTCTGCTATACCAACACTCTCATTAAACATATAAAATGCCCCTGTCATTATCAAAATCGCTATAAAGCTACGTCTAGCGATTTTATAGACCTCTTCAGCAGTTAGAGTAGTTAAAAATCCTTTAATAGCTCTCATAAGGTCACTAGTGCTTTTTACGACCACATGAGGAATAGTCACCAACTCCTCCTGGTGTGTTTCAGTTTGCACAACTGAATAATCTCCTAGATAGTCTATACCCTTAATATTATCCAAGAATTCCACTACTTCGTCCTTATGAACCGTGTAATCGACGCTATTCTCAATCCAATTTCCAATTTCCTTAATTGAACTTGATTGCTTATCGATAATGTTACTACAAACCTTGAGAACATCATATTTAGTTATATCATTCCCTTTATTAGTAATAGCTTGTTCAATTACACCGTTTATAACATCATCTTTTTCAGTTATGTTCAACTCTTCTAATTCCTTATTAACAACTTTATTAAGCGCATCTTTAATAATACTAGTGTTAACAGAGTCAGTGTTATTGGGATATTTAGTTTTAATATACTTGTCCACTTTAGTCACGACTTTCTTATCCACTAAAGTAGCTTGTTTTAACTTCTCAAAATAATACATAATAATCCTCTTCTTCTTCAATCTTCGCTACAATTACACTATTATACATGTAAAAATCAAAAAGTCAAATTTTTAACACTTTTTTAATCATTTATTTACTATTTATTAATATTCAGCTCTTGATTTTACAATAAATTCGTATTATATATACAAAGGTATTTTCTCTCTTATTTAGGCATATATAAATAAATAACTAGTCAGTATGCTAGTCTATTTTTCTAAAAAATCTAAGGCATATTGCATATATAATTTAGCCCCTTTTTCAAGGTTACTCTCTTCTATATCAAACCTTGGATTATGATGGGGATAGTTCTCTTCTTTTTTTGCTCCTAAGAAGGCTAATACCGATGGTACTTTTTTTGCAAATAACGAAAAGTCTTCTCCTGCTGTAAGCTTTCTCATAGAAATCAAACTTTCCTTTCCAAAAAGCTTTTTCACACTTTCTTCAGCAATTTTACTACACTTACCATCATTAACGACTGGTGGTGGACCATATATATATTCCATTTCAACATGAACACCGTACATTTCCCCTGTAGCTTTTATAATTCTCTCAATTGAATTCTTTATCTTAATTCTGGTTTCCTGATTAAAAGCTCTTACTGTTCCACTGAGCAAAGCATCTTCAGCAATTATATTATATTTTGAACCTGATTTCAGCTCCCCTATAGTCACTACCCCGGATTCAAGAGGACTTATTTCTCTACTAACAACTGTCTGTAAACTCATAACCATAGATGCTGCTGCAACTAACGCATCTTTTCCTTCTTGAGGTAAAGAGCCATGACACCCTATTCCTTTTATGTTTATCTTAAAAATATCTGGTGATGCCATTCTCTCCCCTTCATCAACTGATATTTTACCATTCTCAAGCATAGACCATATATGTATTGCAAACGCACCATCTACGCCATCTAAAACTCCCTGTGAGATCATTTCCTGGGCACCTTCACCGCACTCTTCTGCTGGTTGAAATACAATCCTTACGCTGCCCTTAATAAACTCTCTGTTATCATTAAGAAGCTTTGTGGCACCAAGTAACATAGCAATATGGGCATCATGGCCACACGCATGCATAACTCCCGTATTCACTGATTTAAAGTCAAACTCATTTTTTTCAATCAATTCTAAGGCATCCATATCCCCTCTCAGTAATACCCTTTTATCACCAACACTACCATTTATATCAACAACCACACCTGTTGATGCACACTCCTTAAATTCTATACCCAGTTTTGTCAATTCTTCTTTTATCCTCTTACTTGTTTCATACTCTTTCCAACTAACTTCAGGATATTTATGGAATTCTCTTCTTAAATCAATTAAATATTTATCAAATCCTTTTTCAATTCTCATAGATTCACCTCACTCTATGCCTAGTAATACTTACTCCTCAACCTCTCTTTTTTATACGCTTGAATTTTATTTTCAAATCACACTTTAGATATATTATACCATAATTATACATTTATACAGCAATCTTTTTTACAAATATTTCAAATAAAAAAAGCACGGCCATCCGCGCTTAAAAACAAATTGAGAATTAATAATGGAAAATGAATGTAGATTCTGACAAGAGTCAGAACCTACATTCTCCATTTCCCATTCTCGATTATCTTTTTATCTTTTCAATTTTTATCCTTCATATGGAAGTTTCATACTTCCATCTTTCTTTACCTTGTAATAATTCCCATCATATATATTCTTATATGTGATCCACTCACCTTTACTCTTAAGTTCTTTTGAAGCTTCGTTATTTATCCTTATGGCTCCTAAACCATCTTTATTTACTCGATAGATGTGTCCTCCAATTCCACTACTAAAGAAAATCCAATCATCCTCAATCAAAAATTCTAAAATACTTTCATTAGTAAGTTTTGTATTCTCTGTTCCATCAATCTTTATTTTATACAATCTAAAACTATCTTCTATATTGAGATAATATAACCATTTTCCATCTTTTACTGGAATAATCATCTTTCTGAAATAACTAAATTCTTTATTATTTAAGGCTCCAAACTTCTCCTTATCCCAAGTATGATTATTATCAATTACTGCATCATCTACTAGAAAATATGCATAACTAACCTTACCTTTCTTATCTGGTATAGGATCATTCCATGTTGGATCTAAATGATATTCTTTACCATCAATTTTAACAACATTCCATATGTGACTTTGGGTACGATTTTTTATTTGCGTTTCTCCTGTTATAACCCTGTTTGGTATTCCGAGTAAATCTAGGAACACTTTCATCCCATCTGCATAACCTTGGCAAACAGCTAAATTATCAATTAGAAGTCCATAAAGGTTAAACGAGTCTGAGTCTTTTGGTATTTTTTCATCTACAAAAATAGCCGTATTATATTCTGCATTCTTTACTATATAATCATTTAATATAATTAATTTTTCAAGATCAGTCATATTTTCGTCAATATTTTCTTTGATTACTTCAAGGGCTTTCATATAAGCCTTTTCAATTTTATCGTCATCAATATATAATAGAAAATCCTTTGCCACGGAATCAGATAGTTCTTCAAATGTCTTAACCATCGTGTATTTTTGAGAATTGTTCTTATTGTTTATCTCATCTTTTACTATTATAGGTTCTATTCTCGTCCCAGCTTTATTTACTTCTTGTCCAGTTCTCATAGCCAACTCAATTTCATTCTTATTAACTGCATCCAAATATAATAGATACACACCTTGTTCTTCAGGAACCCATTTAATAGTATCTTGATATACATCATTAACATCAATCCACGTATTTCTATTCACATCTAAAACCCTAAGCTTATACATGTAATCTACATTAAAAGAGTCAAGAAACTCTAACATCTCAATACCATTAATTGTGATTTCTTTTCCAGTTTTGTATATCTTATTTTTCTTAATAATATTGCTATCAAAATATTCATCTGGTTTTTCAGGCTTTGCTTGTATACTAAAATGTTTTCCGTCTGATGTTGTATACCCCTCATCATCATACATTGTTCTTGCCCATACCCATAACTTATAATCTCCAAAACCAATATTCTTATCTATTTCAAGTTCATAAACTTCATCTTCATCTATGAATTCACTATATCCATCAGTAATTTCAAAATATTTTCCCTCCTCAGGAAAAACAAATGCTCTATACTGAAATCTATCACTACCTGAAGATTTAATATAAAACTTTAATTTATCTTTATAAATTATTGGATCATGGGAAGGTATAATATAGTCTATTTTGGCTTTTTCTTTTCCACCTAAAATTTTTACAGGTATGATTACCCATCTATCAAACTTTTTCTTACTTTCATTACTTTTAATCCATAAATCTAAAAAATACATTCCATCTTTCTCTGGTTTCCAAGTTATATCTTTTCTATATTCTTCATCATCTATTATCCAATTATTTCTTTCAATATCGTAAACATGTAATTTATATAGTTCCCCTTCTTTATTCTTAATCTTTATATTATCTCCAATCAAATTATCTTTGTTGAAAATATACTCTAAAAGACCTTCATCTACTACTTTCCCCTCTTCAACTATACCATTTTTATCATATACGTTTTTAATATTTCCAATTCTTTCATTGTCTACTTCATAAATATTATCTGCTTTAATACCCCTCTTTATATTAATTTTTATGTCTAGTTCATAATCATCTGCTTGGCTATGATTATCTTTCTCCTGTATGTATACTTTTAAACTCTTGTCATCAAGAGTATATTCCTCTTCAAATTTCAGATTATAAACATCGTCTTCTTGAATAAATGCTTTATAATCATCAGTTAACATTCTTATATTTCCCTTATTATCAATTATTTCTACTTTGAAAACAGGTTCAGAATATCCACTAATCACAAATATCAATTCGATTTTTTCACCCTGTATCAATGGATAATGCAAAACTCCTCCATTCACCTTAGTATCCGTATATGCGAATACATTGGAATAAGTATGAAAGAAAATTATCCCCAATAAAATAAAGGCAATACTAAATTTTTGTATATACACCTTATTGCTTTTTCCCATCAAATGCCACCTTTATATTTTTCCTTTAAACTTAATATGTATTTGTTGCTTATGCATATATATATATTGCATAATAATATTCATTTACTATATAATCATATTATACCAGTAATTAAGGACATAAATATTAAAATTTTATTAAATGTATATATTTTCTATATGCCATTATATATACGGAATTTTAGTAAAAAAAGTTATAATAATTTTTTAGATGGAGAATTTTATGAAGAAATCAGGTAAAGTAACGAATGTAAAGCGCAGTAAAGTATATATTTTAACCCCTGAAAATGAATTTGCAATAGTAAAGATGAACTCTATTACTCCAGTTAAGGGTGAAATGTATACAGGATATGAATTCTACGAGATGCATAAAGGCTTAAAATTATTGATTTTTTTTATTCTGATTATGGGACTAGCTTTAAGCATATATTTCATGAAATATACTAAAACTAGTACTTCATTCATAATAAATATGAATGCAGAGTTTAAAATACACGTGAATAAAGATAATAAGGTTGTTGAAATTGAAGGTTTAAACTCTAAAGGAAGAAGTATATTAAATACCTCTAGTTTCTTTAATAAAAATTACGATGATACTCTTATCAGATTGTATAATATCTGCACGGCAAAAGATTATTTTTCAAATGACTACCTTTCAAAAAAACCCTATATAATCATATACATTAATGGACATAGTAAAAATATTAATCTTGATTTTTCTTCATTTGAAGAGTATATAAATTATCGAAATCTTGATTTAATAATAAACCAAAATGGAAAAAGCAATAAATAATCTATAACAGTGGATTATTTATTGCTTTAGGCATAAGAAAACAAATATTATTTTTTATATCTCGGTATCTCAAAAACTAATTTAATATTTTCACTCTTTTCAAGATACTCTTTTATCCTCTTTATTTGACCATATGGCCATCTCACATCTGTAGAAAATTGGTGCCACATGACACTCTTATTCCACCTCATCTCATAAAGAGTATTTTGATCATATTTATCACTATTAATATAATTTTCTCCAACCCACTTAGCACCTTCTATAATTGCTATCTCAGGTGTAAACCACCCCTGTTTATAAGCATATTCAGATCCATATTTGTTTGGGTTAGCATCTGTTGCTTGAATTCCATACATATTATATACAATCTTAGGTTCAACAGCCTGTCCTTTTACACTAGTAACTTCAATACCTTTAGCTAATTCTGATACCTTACCATGTCCCGTTTCAAGTATTATATGTGCTATAAGGTATGCAGGATTTATATCATATTTTTTTGCACCTTCTAATACAGCTGCGCCCTTTCCTTCTAATATTCCTTTTCCTTTTAAAATATCATTGACCTCATCAACAGTCATACCATCAACATAATTAAGTACAAGGAATTGGTATATACCATAGTCATCCATAAAGTTTTCTGGATCAAGATAATATTTTATTTCATCTAAGGTTGGTGTCCTCCAATAGCCATTACCTGCATATATTATTTGTTTTTCATTATTCTTCTCCTTCATAGCAAATTCTTCAATAGTCATATCATAATCAACATATCTAATGATTCTGTTTTTCTCAGCAACAATAAACCTTATAGTTGATATCTTTTGAAGAATTTCTCCATTTTTTGCTTTCAACCCAGAAGGTATATTTATCTCGTAACTACAACCTTCTTCATATCCTCCACTAGGTGGTTTTATTAATACAGTTTTCTCATCATCACCTAAGATTACTGATAGGTATGTCTTTATTCCTCGCTCATCTATAAGTTTAACTTGTACCTTTTTTAAGTAATCTTTATCTACTGCCTTATTAAATTTAACTTTCCAAACCTTATCTGGATTCACATCTGTAAACCTGTATTCATTATTTTTAATAGCATAACCACTGATAGATGAGAATAAAAAAACAACTAATAATACGAAAAAACAACTAATTCTTCTTAAGGTAACCTTCAACATCTCCACTCCCTGCTTATCTTTTTCATATAACTAATACTTTATCTACAAAGTTCATCATTTTATTTTTATATGTTTCATAATCCACAAAAATACTCTGAGCATGAGCTGCATCAGGAACTAAATATATCTCCTTATATCCTTTAGTCTCTTTATACATATTTTCACTCATAAATGTTGGTACGAATTTATCTTCTTTACCATGTATAAATAAAACTGGTATTCCACTGTCTTTTATTGACTCAATAGGATTCACATCTTTAACATTAAACTTAGCTTTAAACCTTGTATACCTATACGTTATATTTAACAGTGGAAATATAGGTACTTTACTTTTTTTAAATTTATATAATAGAAGATCATGAAAACTACTAAATCCACAATCTGCTATTATAAAATCAATCTCATTTGTCATGTTCGCTGTCAGCAGTGCAGAAGACGCTCCCATGGATTCACCATGTATCCCTATTATACTATTATCTACAACCTTTTCCTTTATAAATTCAATCCATGACAATAAGTCATGCTTCTCATAATATCCCATAGTTGAATATTTACCTTCACTATCACTATGTCTCCTATGATATATAAGAAGTACATTCCATCCTCTTTCAATGAAAGGTCTAGCATATTTATATGATGCTGGTATACCTGATGTTATTCCATGGGATACTAGTAAGGTCTTATCATTATTTTCATTACCATGTATAAACATTCCACTTAACTTAAAGCCATCAACTGATTTTATAAAAACTTTTTCCTGATATAACTTATCCAAAAATTCTCTATCGATTAATCCCTTCTCTAATTCCCTTTTTTCAACTTGATTCATATCCTTGATTTTCCTATTAATTGTTTCCAGGGAAAACTTTCTTAAATTCAATGCTATGCCAGTAATTACTAAAATAAGGCATAAAAAGATGAATGTCACCATATTTGTCTAAACCTCCCCCTTATCTACATTAATTATAATATGAAATAGAACATTTTTCTACGTTATCCACAAATATTATGTTGATATATTGTGGCAATCCTCTAATAATAATTATCCCCGACTTATTTCTATTAGTTATCAACAAAAAAACAAGTTATCCACAGCTCATTTGTGGATAACTTGTTTATTCTTTGTTTATTTTATAATTTTCTATTAATTATAATGCAAACCTTCGTTCTTTATATAGAATTAGCTGAATTTTCACTTAAAATTATCTCACTGATTGATTACTTTACAGAAAAGTTATCAACATTATCCACAGAATTGTTGATAACATGTGCATAAACCAACAAACCTACGTTCTAAAAATTACTTTCTCTTTATTAAACATAGTTCTAGTAAAAAGTATAGCTACAATAACAGCCACTATCATAACAGCTATTGTTATCCAGTAATGTGTATAATTTATTTTACCAAGCGCAATCTCCTTCAAGCATATTGCTGCATTGTATATAGGAATAAAGAACTGTACATTAGATACAGTCTTTATATTTATTACATATGAACTGAATCCAACAAACATACCTATAAGTGTTATTGGTGTTAGATAAGTTTGCGCTTCCTTGAATGACCTAGCATATATACTTATGGAAAGTTCCAATGCAGCGAAAGTCATAGTAACAAGAATTGTTATTGTTCCTATTAATAATAATGACTTTGTATCAATCCCCAAGGATCCACTATCACCACCAAATAATACTGGATTTCTCTTAATGGCTATAAGTAATCCTGTTAGAGATGCTATTACAGTTATTATTCCCATTGTTGTTATTGCAAAAAGTTTTCCCCATAAAAGAGATGTTCTATTAGCCTGTGTTGTAAGTAACGGTTCTAATGTTCCTCTTTCCTTTTCTCCAGCTGCTAAATCCACAGCAACAGGTAATGGACTTGTAGCAGAATACATTATCAACAACATTGGTAGTAACATTGAAAGTAGCATTAATCCTACTCCATCATCTTTATCATCTTTTTCTATTCCTTTTGTCTGTAACTGGAAAGGAGTTAATATACTCATATCTATATTTTTTTCCTGTAAACGATCTTTTACTATAACATTTGAATAGTCACTTAATATGCTATATACAGCTGATCTTGTCATAGATGATTTATTACTTGCTGTATCATATAGAATTTCTACATCCATAGTCTTATTTTCTTTTATAGCCGTTTCTATTCCATCTGGAATAACTACCGCTGCATCAATTTTACCTTTATTAATATCTTTTACTATATCACTGCTATTAATAACTTCTATATTATCCATAGACTTCAGATATACCTCAACACTATTTTCCTGAGTTGTAACAATAGCTATTTTTAATTTCTCATTAACCTCATCAATATCTTTTGAAATTCCTTTACCCATAAATCCATATAGAATAGGTAGAATCAATAAAGGTAGTAATATACTAGTTATTAAAGTTTTTTTGTCCCTACATATATCCTTTATTTCCTTTTTAAATACTGTTAAAATTATATTCATTATTTATCACCTACCAATTTAATAAAAATTCGCTCTAGATCATCATCATTATATTTGCTTTTTAAACCATCCAATGTTGAATCTTCAACTAATTTTCCTTTGTTAATAATAACAACTCTATCACATAGTCTCTCCACTTCTTTCATACTATGACTTGAGAGTATTATAGCTTTTCCTTCCTCTTTACATTTCAATATAAAATCTTGAACTATTCTAGATGATGTTACATCCAACCCAGTTGATGGCTCATCAAATAGCATAACTTTTGGGTTATGAACAATAGATCTTGCTATTGCAACCTTCTGCTTCATACCCCTTGAGAATTTTCCTACTCTTCTATTAATATATTCACCCATATCAAGCATTTCACTAAGTTTTACTATTCTTTCATCAAGATCACTCTTATTCATTCCATTAAGTTCACCAAAATATCTTATATTTTCTTTTGCTGTAAGCCTATCATATAGTCCCACCTCTCCTCCAAATAAGATACCTATTTCTCCACGCACTTCATATGGTTCACTGATTATGTTGTGACCATTCACTTCTGCATCTCCACCTGTTGGCTTTATCATTGTTGCAATCATTCTTAATGTGGTTGTTTTCCCTGCTCCGTTCTCGCCCAATAGCCCAACAATCTCTCCTTCTCTAACGGTAAAAGACATATCATTCACAGCTGTAACTTCCTTGAATTTTTTCGTTAGATTTGTAACTTCAATCATTTCCACTTCCCCCTTAATAATACACTATTAATTCTTATATAATATTGTATGTTATACCACATTATATCATTAAATCAATCCTTTATCAATTTATTTTGAAAATTTATGGTAATATTTTTCTTAAAGTTATCTATTTTTTGTAATTTATATAATATTTTGACTTTAATCATATCATTGATTTTTTATAAAATCTATATATTCTATAAACATTCTTTCATTTATTATCAATTACCTATAAACAATTATTTCTTATATCATAATAAAATGCTTAGTATATCTATCTCAATTAAATAAATACTAAGATTATAAAAAAAATAAGGATGGTGATTTTATGAAAAGGAAGCTTATTTCTTTTTCTTTAATTCTAATGCTTTTCATGGGAAGTACAGCTTCAGCATTCGGACTTCAAAAAGACTATATTGTAAAAAGAGGAGATACTCTCTGGAGGATATGCAAAAAGAATAATATTAATTATAGACGTTTGCTATCAGCCAACCCTAAAATTAGGAATCCTCGCGTATTATTCAGAGGACAACGGATAATAATACCTGACGAGTTTATGGAACCTAAGGATGGTAAATATGCACCTGAACAACCCCCAATGCCTGAAATGCCTCAAGTTCCTGAAAAACCTCAACCTGAAGCACCAAAACCTAAAACCCCTGAGGTGCCTAAAGCTCCTGAGACACCTAAAGTATCCATGAGTGACTTTGCTAAGGAAGTTGTTGAACTAGTTAATAAAGAACGTGTAAGCAACGGTCTTCAACCTCTAAAAGCACATGCTAAATTAACTGATTGCGCTCAAGCAAAAGCTCAAAATATGATAGATAAGAATTATTTTGCTCATAATTCACCTACATATGGTACTCCTTTCGATATGATAGAACAATGGGGAATTAAATTCACAGCAGCAGGAGAAAACATTGCTTATGGTCAAAAAACTCCTAAAGAAGTAATGCAGACTTGGATGGATTCTCCTGGGCACAGAAGTAACATCTTAAGTGATTCTTTCGCTGAAATAGGTGTTGGAGTTGCCACAAATAAGAATGGAGTTATTTATTGGACTCAAATGTTCATGAGAGCAGCTAAAGGAAACTAACAAAAAAAGCACGAAAGTGCTTTTTTTAATGGAGAATGATGGATGTTTCTAATTACTCAGAAACTACATTATATTATTCTTTGGCATAAGATATTTTACTCATTTTATCTGCGATAAAATATTGTATTTAAGTTACAATGTTTCATGTTACTTAACTGAACTTCTATTGATACTCGTTTGTCCACTTTCTACATTGTTCAATTCTCATACCATTATCTCCTTGTTCTTTGTCATATGCAAAACTCTTGAGCAAATCACAAGGGAACATTTCACATTTACCACAATGTAATCGTTTTTTACTTTCACAACAAGACTTTACAGGGCAATTTTCTCCCCAAAACGGCTTATCTATGTTTACACAACCTTTACACCCACTAGATGCCTTGTATTCGCATTTTGAACAATTAATTCCACATCTTGACTCAATCATTTTAGTTCCTCCCTCATATTTAAATATCTATCTAAAGTCAATTATACAAAAATGAATATGACACCTATATGTCATATTCACATATTATAATCTTCAAACATTTTTTTAGATTCACCCTTGATAGCTTCAACAATCTCCTCTGGTTCTATAACCTTCATCTTACTCCCAAAGCTTAAAACGTACCTCAATGCCCACTGAAAATTCACATACTCAAATGAAAATTTAAGGGTATCCTTATCTACAACTTCATAGGAATCTATCCCATAGCTATCCACTAACATATATTCCAAAGAGCGATGGACCAATGCCGTTATTACTTTAATCTTATTTTTATCCTTAAACATAAGATTAAAGTCTTTCTTATGTTCTGGTATATTCCTTTCTACATAAAGCTTCTCTGTATCCATAAGCTTGACCATTCTCTTTAGCTTGAATAATCTAAAATCCTCTCGTAACTTGCAGAAACCTAGCACATACCATTCATTCCATTGAAAAGTTAATATATAAGGTTCTATTTTCCTCACAGATTTCCCTCTACTTGAGAAATACTCAAATTCAATTAAATTCTTTTTTTCAATAGAATCTCTTATTATAGTAATTTTCTCTGAAAGAGTTCCTTTATAGAATGATGAGAGATCTATGATTGTATCATTAATAGATAAAGATGCAGTATCACTAGGGGAGAGCTTATCAATAAGAATATTTATGTTATTATTATCCTGAATACTGGTAATACTCTTAAGTCCTAATATTATATTATTCAATTCATCTTTAGTAAGAGCGCTTTTATCCATCTTAAAGCCTTCCATTATACTTATACCACCATGTCCACCTCTATATGAAACCACTGGAATCCCAGCCATACATATGCCATCAATGTCTCTATGTATAGTTCTAACTGAAACTTCAAACTTCTCTGCTAGTTCCTTAACAGTTACCCTATCTCTTTTTAATATCTCGTTTATTATTCCTATGGCTCTATCAATCTTCATATTGGTAACTCTCTCTTTCATTAAAAGTGTAATTCTTTCCTCATTTTTGTTTACTACTTATATATTATATCATGTGTTTTTCATATTTTTCCCATATATTACTCAGTGATATATACAAATATACGCAAATTAGTCCCTATTTTTTATTTATTCTTTAAGCTATAATAAAATATAAATATACTAAATGAAACTTAAGATATTCTAAAAGATGAAGCTGTTAGCAAAGTAGACTAGCATACTGACTAGTTATTTATTTGAATATGCCTAACTGTAGATAAATCTACGGAGTAGTTTATCTACAAATATAATTATATTTGAAAGGATGATATTAATTATGAGAATTGGTCATGGTTATGATGTACATAAATTAGTAGAAGGAAGAGACCTTATATTAGGTGGAGTTAATATCCCCCATAATTTAGGTTTATTAGGACACTCTGACGCAGATGTACTTCTTCATGCAATATGCGATGCACTTTTAGGAGCTGCTGCTCTTGGCGATATCGGCAAACATTTCCCTGATACTGATGATACCTATAAAGGAATATCTTCATTGAAATTATTAGCTCATGTTAATAACCTATTGAATGATAAAGGATACTCTATCGGTAATATTGATTGTACAATTATCGCACAGAAACCAAAGCTTGCACCTCATATTCCTCAAATGAAAAAATATATCTGCAACACATTAGGACTTTCCGATGATTGCATGAATATCAAAGCTACAACTGAAGAAAAATTAGGCTTCACTGGACGAGAGGAAGGAATTTCTGCTCATTGTGTCTGTCTTATAAAATAAGCACGGCAAGCCGCGCTAAAAAACAAATGTATAATTGAAAATGGAGAATTGATAATGATGTAGTTTCTGACTTTATGGTCAGAAACTACATCATTATCCATTATACATTCTCCATTTCCCTTAAGCTCACCACTCACAGTTCTCAACTATGCTTTTACTGCGCCAAACCCTTAAGTAAACCCACTCGCTCTTCAACAATTTTTCTATGTTGTTCTTCTGTCCATGAAGGGTTTTTATTTTCCCAAAACTTTTTACATGGTATCTCTTTACATTCTCCACAATGTTCAAATCCTTTATCAATTGCACAACATTCATAAAAATCACAGACATCAAGTCCCACTTCATGCAACCAACAAGCCATACCTTTTATAGCATGACATCCCTTACATTCCTTTTCAAAAATACGACAATCACTACAAATACATCCACAAACCCCAACAACTTTTCCCATTATGATTCCCCCTTCAATTATTTAAACACTCTAATTAACTTCCATAATTAATCTATTTATTTCATAATTATATCATGATTTACATTAAAATAACCCTATGGATTATTACTATAATCCATAGGGCTATACTCATTCTTTTAATAACATTTTCTCAAATTTTTGTAGTACGCTTATAGTTCTTTGTCCAAGTATACCATCTTCTCTTAGGGGATATCCACTTTCATCATATATACCTAATACATTTAGGAATTTTTGAAATTCTAATACAATATTTCGTTCTTCCTCCCCTAAAAATTCTGTAGCTACTACTTCTTCAAATTCTTTTTCAAAATAATTACAACATCCTCTTACAATACTAGACGCAATTTCCCATAAGAATTCTGATGATAAAAGAAGTTTTGCCTCTTGGGGATTGGATAGAAACCCTATCTCTATTAACACCGCTGGCATAACCGTTTTATTTAGAACTGAAAATCTCGCTTTTTTACATCCTCTGTTAAACAGAGATGTAGACCTTATAAGTTCTTTCTGAATGAGCTGAGATAACTTTTCTCCTTTAGTACTACTTGGATAACTCCATGTCTCAATCCCTCTTGCTAATTCATTTACAAAGCTATTACAATGTATACTTACAAAAATATCGCAATCATTTCTATTTGCATACAAGGCTCTATCCATATGAACCAGAGATTCATCTTTTTCCCGTGTCATAAAACACTGGAATCCATTTTTTTTAGCAATAAATCGTGCGTAATTACAAATTTTAAGTGTTATATCTTTTTCATATACACCATTTACCGATGCTCCATTATCTTTTCCTCCATGGCCTGCATCGAAACATATCCTCATATAAACATCTCCAAAGCTTGGTATTCCGTTATATATAATATGAGAATTATAAGAACTAGTGAATACTATTTTTTTAAATATTTTCTTACTTCACTTAATCTCTCATTTATAATATACATATCCTCTTCATCTGAAATCTTTGTTCCCTTAACATATATCTCTTCTGCTTTTGTTAGATCCCTAAGAGTTACTTTACCCATCTTTATTGCTGATAACCAATATGTATCTCCCCATTTTACATATGGCCATACAGTATCAGTATATTCCTTTGTAATTTCTTCAAAGCTTCTCTCACTCTCTTTTTCATTACCTAACTCAAAATAAGATTCTGCTATTGCTGTCTTCATGCTCATTACTATAAACTCCTCAGTCATAGGAAAAGCTATACAGAATTCCTCACAATAATTTATTCTTGCTTGATAATATTTATTATCAACAATTCCCGCATTTTCTAATTCCATTTCAAGGTCTTGCACCCAGTTAGTCAAACTCTCTTCACTCTCAACTTTTGTATCCATATCCTCAATAGATTTGATTTTATTTTCACATGCAATCTCTTTGATATTTTCCCATAACTTTAACCAACAGTCACATGCTTTTATTACGTCCTCATTTTCTAAATATGTGTATCCTTGAATCATTAATTCATTATTTATTTTCATATTTATTCCTCCTATTTGTATAATAACAATTAGTAAAGAACAGAGAATAAAGAACAAATAATGATACCTTTTAGCAGAGCTGAAAGCTTATAAATTAACAAAAGACTATATTATTAACCTTAGTAAATTTAAAATACATTTTCTTCTGACATTAGAAAGAAAAATAGCCTAATTTGTTCTTTTTTCTTTATTCTTTGTATAGATAAATCTATGAAGTAGTTTATCTATATATATTAAAACATAAAAAAGAGTTATTTAAAATAAAATTTGTGTAAAATAAGGAACAGATTGCATTTAACACCTGCAATCTGTTCTTTATTTTCATTATCTCATTGCCATAACTAGCATACTGATTAAAGTTGCTACTACTGCCGCTATTATAGGATATAATAACGCAACCCTAAATTCTTTCTTTTTATCTTTTAATTCGCTAACCTTCTCCGTTAAAACTTTAATGTCACACTGAACCTCAGTTAACCGATGTTTAATTTCACTATCTTTCTGATCACTTATAGCTTGTACCCCACTTATCCTATCCATAAATGTTTGTATATTGCTTAAATCCTCCTGTCTATGCTCATTAAATTTCAAATTCAATTCATGATTCAAGCCAACTCTCATTTTCTCAATTTTACTTTCTAGCCTATCAAATTTATTGCTATCCCCTTGTTGCGAAATATTTATCTCGATTAAGGACTGGTTAATCTCACTTACTTTTGATTCTAATTTTTCAAATTTATTCTCACTATTCTTTTGATTGTCCTTAATTTCATCTAATTCTTTTCGCAACTCATTAATTTCATTCAATAAAAACACCTCTTAATAAACGAGTCTCTCTATATAATATGTAATTCAATTATTCTTGTTCATCTTTTATAAAAATATATTTTCTGATAATTTCCGACTACATAAATAAACTTTCCATATGATTATTCTTTCAGATTATTACATAAAATAACCTTAGTGTCGGCTTAAAAATTACAACCCCTTTTATTTCAAAAATGTGAATGGTTCTTTCACTTTTTGAAATAACTTTAGTGGAGGTTATTTTTAAACGATCCCTTAGTCACATTCAAGAAAATAAAATAGGAGGTGATTCCATGAAACTTAATCTTTGGTCTTCAATAAAAAGAAATAAAAATCTTCACTCTCCCGAAGAAGAAAAGAAAATAATAAACGCAAAAGAATACGAAATAGCAAATAAGCTTAATGCTGCCTATAACTATTTCGTAAACAAAAAAGACTAATTATTGTACATACACAATGCTCGGTAATCTACTGTACTTTGTTCATTGTGTATTTTTCTGATTGAATAGGTTTCATATCCTCACGTAAGAAGCGTTTTTCACTATCCTTCATGTCTAATCCTAGTGTTCCACCTGGATTCATTATATTTTTAGGATCAAAGTGTTCTTTAAGAACTTTGAAAACATCTATCTGCTCTGCCCCAAGCTGACCTTCTAACCATGGTGCAGTCATCTTTCCTATTCCATGGTGATGACTCATTGCAGCACCATATTTCTGAATATTATCTAGGATACCACTTTGATACTCAATATAATCATCTATTTTATTTATCTTTGCAATAAAAATGAAATAAAGATTTGCACCCTGAGGGTAAACATGTGACATATGAGTCATACATACAGTGTTAGGTCTACTCTTACAATATGCCCTAACTCCTTCATGTACTTTTTTCATAGTATCCCATGTAACTGAGCATTCTAGTGTATCAGTCATAACACCATAATCTTGAAGATCTTCTCTCATATACGGATCTCTAAATCTTCCATGCTCCCAATTCTTTGTCACATATCCAGTAGAGTACATAGCTCCATACTTCTTACATATTTTATGAACCTTACGTTTTACTACCTTAGTAAAACTCTTTTCACCATCTGTAAAGCCTAGGAATAAGCACCTCTCACCTTTTTTATATCCCTTCATCGCCATGATTTTATCTAGAACTGTACCTTCAATTCCATAGAGTTTCATTGCCACATCAGTCTCTTCTGAATCTGATAATCTAAACACAGATGGATATCCAAACTGCCCTTGCATAATCTCTCTAGCTGCTTCCATTGCATCATCCCAATTTTTAAAAATGTAGCTGAATCTCCTCTGATTCTCAGGCATATGTCTAAATATCTTAAGAGTAACATTTACAAGAACTCCGTAAGCACCTTCACTACCCATCATTATCTGATCTATAGATGGTCCTGTTGCATTTGCAGGAAATTCTTCTGTTTTTATTATTCCTTTTGGAGTAACATACTCCTGACATATTACCATATCCTCTATCTTTCCATAATATGTTGAATTCTGACCTGCTCCTCTAGTTACAACCCATCCTCCAACACATGAGTATTCAAAAGATTGAGGGAAATGCCCGCATGTATATTTTCTCTTTGCATTAAATAAATTTGGAGCATCATTTAAGGTTTTCTCAAGATCTGGTCCGGACATTCCTGCTTCAACAGTTATCGTTTGATTCTTTTCATTGAAATTCAATACTTTCTTCATGTGCTTTCTCATATCTAATGAGATTCCACCTTTAACACATTCTACTCCTCTGGTTACTGATGAACCGCCTCCATAAATATACACAGCAATCTCTTGTTCATGACAATACTTAACTATTTTTTTAATATCTTCTTTATCTCTAGGGTATAGTACAATATCAGGAATATTCTCTACTATCCCTTCTCTTAATCTCATAAGGTCTATCATTGTTTTACCATAAGCAACCTCAAGTCTAGTATAATCATCAGTTTTTACATTCTCTTCTCCAACAAAGTCTTTAAACATTGATATTTGTTCATGTGAAACATTTATTGGAACATCATATTGAACCTTCTCTAATCCCCTTTTCTGAGGTGTCTTAAAGTCATCATCAGTCATATTAAATGTTTCTTTCATTAAAGCATATAATCGCTTATTAGGATGTTTATACTCATTAGGATCTCCCCATTTAAGTATACTTCTGTAAGACCCCTCTGGTGGTGCTTCTTCACACCATTTTGGATAATATTCCTCATTCTTATTTTTCATAATTAATCCCCTCCAAATTATCTTCAATATATTTCATCATATATTTTCTTGTACTCTGCGTGACGCAATCTTTTGCCAAAACAACTTTATCAAACTCCAAACTCCCCTTTGATCAGATATTTCATATCTGCTGTCAAAACTACATTAACATTCAGTCCAAGAACATTTTCTAAAACTATTTCTCCCGTGGCAAGAATCTTATCCACCACCACATTGTTTATCTTATCCATTACCTGAAATGTCATATTAAGTGGTATTTCCCCATCAGTTTTAACAGATATCCTAGGTAACTCTTCAAATACCGTTCTAACTGTTGAACATATGCTTCTCATAGGATTTCTTATCTCTTTTATTGCAAACTCCCTACCCCTTAAGCATTTGTTTCCTTCTACTTCTAAGGTACTATCATCATATATAACTGTCATCTCACAGCTGTTAGGACATATAATACACACCATATCCCTTTTCATATTACCTATCTCCTTATTAATAACTTAGACGTATCAAAATAAATAACAAGTCAAAGATTCAATAAAATAGACTAGCATACTGACTAGTTATTTATTTGAATATGCCTTGCAATACTCAAAATAATATCTCCCTGAATTTTATCCTTATTTAGGATAATTCTCTCCATCTCAGGAGGCTTCAATGTTATATATTTCTTTTTATAAATTGTTTTATTACAAGAATTTATAATCACTTCTGCATTTCTAATGTTTTCCTTAACTCTAAAATATAAAATTACTTCTCCATTTTCTTGACTCATATCTATTTTTTGAGGTACAGCATAAAGAAAATCTTTATTATCAGCTATAACCTGTACAAATCTTTTCTCTCCATTATACCCACGCTTTGCGTATTCCGCCGCATTCCTTCCTGCTATCTCTCCGCTCTCTGATACATAATCTACAAGATCATTAACATGTAATGCATTTCCACAAGAAAACACACCAGATACGCTGGTCATAAGTTTATTATCTACTATAGGCCCTTTTGTTCTATCATCAATTTTAATTCCTAACATCTCTGCAATTTCATTCTCTGGTATTAATCCAACTGATAATATCAATCCATCACATTTGATTATTTCTCTTTCTCCAGGTAATATCTTCATATAATTATCTACACTAGCTACCTCAACCCCTTCAACTCTGTCCTTTCCTATGATATTGGTTATAGTTTTTCCTAAATAAAGGGGAATGTTATAATCATCAAGACATTGAACAATATTTCTTGTTAATCCTGAAGGACTACTCTTTGCCTCATAAACTCCTACAACCTCACTTCCCTCCAGAGTCAACCTTCTAGCCATTATAAGTCCAATATCTCCGCTCCCTAGAATCACGGTTCTCTTACATGGAAGGTAACCATCAATATTAACAAGATATTGTGCAGTTCCTGCTGTAAATATGCCTGCTGGTCTTGTTCCATTTATGAATATCTGTTTAGCTGTTCTCTCTCTGCATCCATTAGCAAGAACCAAACCTTTAGCCTTAATAATCTGTACTCCACATTCTCCATTCATAACTGTAATATGAAACACTTTATTCTCTTCTACTATTTGAAGAACATAGGAGCTTAACATAACTTCCATACCTAGTTGTTCTATATTTCTTGCATATCTTTCAGCGTATTCTGGTCCAGTCAGTCGCTCTCCAAATTTAACAATCCCAAATCCATCGTGTATGCACTGTTTTAATATTCCTCCTACCCTTTTTTCTCTTTCAATTATTAGTACTTGATCAACCTTATCATGAGCTTCAATTGCTGCAGCCATTCCTGCTGGTCCTCCCCCAATAACCACCACATCATACATGGATATTCACCTCATCCTTATTTTTGGTCTGCTCTGAAATTACTTTTGATTCTCCCCCTTTTTTCGTTATATCTTCAAATGGAATGTGTCCTTCTCTCTCCATTATCTCCATTACAAGTGGCATACAGAATCCCCCCTGACACCGTCCCATCCCAGCTCTTGTTCTTCTCTTTATACCATCTACCGTCCTCACTGGTATTGGAGATTTAAGTGCATCTATAATTTCCCCTCTACTTATTCCCTCGCATCTACAGACTATCGTTCCATAATTAGGATTCCTCTTAATAACCTCATTCTTTTCTGCTATAGAAAGTTCCATCATATTTGGAGTTGACTTTCTAGTTCCACTCCAATATTCCTTTTTCTTTAATATTATATTTTTCTTTAATACCTCAACAGTTAACCGTTCTATTTCTTTAGCTATTGCTGGGGCAGATGCAAAGCCAGGTGATTGAATCCCTGCCGCATAAATCATATTTTGCAAATATTCCGACTTTTCAATCAAAAAATCTTCCTTATACGTCGCAGCTCTATTCCCTGCACAATATGTGATAATATCTCTTCTCTCAAGCCCCTTTAATAATGGTAAATGCTTCTTCAATAAATTATTAATATTATTCATATTAGTAGAGTAATCTTCTTTATCTGGTTGTTCATATGCATCTGGTCCAATCAATATATTTCCCTCTAGTGTTTTAACCAATCCCCCACCTTTAGAATGATTACTACCAAAACTTAATGTAACTTTTCCTAATACAGAGTTGAGAAGATGTCCTTTTTTCTTATCTAATAATATAATCTCTCCTTTTCGTGGATGTATTGTGAAGAATCTATCTCCTGCCATATCTGCTATTTCATCTGCAAATACCCCAGCTGCATTTACTATTAGATCAGTACTTATCTCCCCTTTATTTGTTTTTAAACTAACTATTTTATTTTTTTCCACCTTAATTTCCTCAACCATAGTATTCAGTGATATATCCACCCCATTATTCACAGCATTTTCAGCGTAAGCTATGGTCATCTTGTATGGAGACGTAACAGCAGTTGAAGGTATATGAACCCCCCATTTTATATCCTCACTGATATTTGGCTCTATATCTCTAAGTTCACTAATATTTAATTTTCTAACACCTTCTATACCAACTCTCTTGCTCTTATTTATGATAAAGGGCCAAGCAACTTTTATCCACTTTTTATCAAATAATATATTGGATCCACATCTATTTATTTTTACACCTAACTCTTTACTAATATCTGTATAGAGCTTATTTCCCTGCACATTATATTTGGATTTTAATGACCCTACTTTAGGTGCAAATCCTGGATGTATCATACCATCATTTCTTGATGAAGTTTGCATTGACACATCCTCTTCTTTGTCTAATAAAAGAATAGAAATATCCCATTTTGAAAGTTCCCGCGCTATTGAGCAACCGATTATTCCAGCTCCGATTATGACTACATTGTATTTCTTTCCTTCTAGAGATGAATCTCTATCTTTAGGTTTTCTATATGTGATTTCCTTCATATCTGTATATTTCAGGTTATTAATAACTCCCTTATAATTTGAATTTGCTGCTATATATCCTGCTTTTACAACCTCATCCCAGCTACTAACTACCCCTTCAAGAATAATTGAACTTCTTAGCTCACTACAAAATATATTTTCCCCTGTTTTTTTTCTGATTGTATTTTCAATTCTATTTATATATCCTATACTAATCACCCCTTTGATTAGGACGTCCGAACCTTTATGCTTTAATTATACCTTTTATGTTATACTTTAACAATATTTGGTTTAAATAAAATATTTTTGTATTTTGCTAGGTATTATGAATTCCATATATTGAAATGGTTCCGTTCTCCCTTCAACATATATCCATCTTATCATCTTCATTATCTTTACTTCATTTGAATACCCAAGCCTTCTTGCCTCTTCTATTGTTGAGTCTCTATAAGAGATATCTTGAATCACTCTTTTTATGGGAATATTAAGCTTCTCAACTATTATCTTTCCTAATGAATCTGAAATATCCTCCTTCTGAATCTCTTCTTGGAATTCATAATCAAAATAAAATTTTTCTATTCCAATAAGTTTCTCTTCAACAAACCTTTCCCTTTCAATGTAGTATGCTTTATCTTCATGCCACTTCATATCTATTTGTTCTGTCTGTGAAACATTAATTTTTTCATTTTTTATTATCTTATTATTGTGCTTTAATCCTCTTAAGTTAAGGGATACTGCCAAACTTATGAAGGGTTCAAATCCTAAATGCGGCTCTCTTCTACATACAAATGTCCCAATTCCTTGTCTCTTCTCAAGATACCCTTCATTAACAAGCATAGTGATAGCCTCTCTTATAGTAGCTCGTCCAACTTTATAATTTTTCATAAGCTCTTTTTCAGTTGGTATTTTTTCCTCTACCTTCCATACCTCATCACGTACTTTAGATAGTATTTCGTCTTTCACTTGTATGTACAAAGGTATATAATTATTTCTATTTATCATAGAACCCCCCCCTGATAGAAGTACCTAAAATTATATTTTTATTGAATATATATTTATCTAATTATACCAAAAAAAACCTGTTGCATCACTTAAATCTGTTAATTTCGTTTATTTGCCTATAAACATCTGAACCCAATATCTAGTCCCTTTATTATCTACTGCCGACCCTATTCCTATATGACTATAATTTTTACTAAGTATATTTGCTCTATGTCCCGATGAACTCATCCAAGATTTCATTACTTCAGTTGCACTCTTCTGCCCCTGTGCAATATTTTCTCCTGCTGCTTTATAACTAATATTATATTTTCTAAGCATTTCAAATGGTGATCCATATGTAGGTGATGTGTGGCTAAAATACTTATTATTAATCATATCCTGCGCTTTCTTTTGAGCAACATTGTTTACCTCATTACTTAATTTTAAAACTGGAACTCCAGCTTTTTGCCTCTCATTATTCACAATTTTGAATACCTCATTTATTATATTACTCCCTTGTTCTTTGGATCCGTCTGTTTCTTTTGGAGGTTGAGTTTTTTTTGGGGGTTGAGTTTCTTTTGGAGTTTCTGTTTCTTTTGGAGGTTGAATTTCTTTAGCAGGTGTTGTAACCTCTTCTTTTCCCTTGGACGGTATCTCATTGCTTATAATGTTTTTTTGTTCCTTAATATGCTTTTCCTTTTCTTTAGAGTATTTATTTACCTTTTTCTTTAAAATATCTCTATCATATTTCTTCACTATATTATGATCATGACTTTCCTCTGAAAGTTCCACCATATCCAACATTATTGGTATTGAAATCAAAATAGCCAAACCTATAACAAAAACCATTATTTTGTACTTTTTCATTTTTTCACATCCTTTTATTTCCATAACTTCTCACGAGATTTTCTGAATATATTTAGCCTTATTACATATAAATTATAAAAGAAATATATATATTATTAACTTTCCATTGTTTAAAAAAATCATACATTATAAAAGGACGGTAACTATATATGAAAAAGTTTTCCCTATTATTTGTTATAATTAGTTCGCTAATTTGTATGTGTTTTTCGTGTAAATATTCATGTTTTGCTCTGGATAAATATATACTTGCATTTGATTCATCTGATTATAATTCCAATCAGAAAATAAAAGTGGAATTATTTAAGGATAATAAAAAATTAGAGTTCTATAGTAACTTTAAAAAAGGCATTTCTGCATATGATTATTCAGAAGTACCAGGAGTTTTAACATTTAGAGGAGATAATCACCGTTCCTCTCCATCGTATGGTTATATTGAAAAAAAACCTAAAACTTTATCTGTAATCAACAAATTTAGAACAAGTTATCTTTCATGGGGTGGTGGTGCTGGCTGGACCGGACAACCTTTGATTATACAATGGCCACTTTCAACATTAAAACATATGAATGTTTATAAAGAATTTAAAGAATCCCAAAATTTTATTGAAGCTATATGCGTATCATTAGATGGACATATTTACTTCTTTGATTTAAATTCTGGAAAACCCTCTCGTGATCCAATAAATATCCATAATCCTATCAAAGGTACTCCATCAGTTGATTCCAGAGGATATCCACTCTTGTATGTGGGACAAGGTATAAATGAAACTGGTGAAATCGGTTATAGGATTTATAGTTTGATTGATAGTTCTTTACTCTTTTTCATAAATGGTAGTGACAAATTAGCCTTTCGTGGATGGGGAGCCTTCGATTCATCCCCTTTATTAGATAAAGAAAATGATACCCTTCTTTTATGTGGAGAGAATGGATTATTCTATAATATAAAATTGAATACTGAGTACAATTCTAAAGAAGGAAAGATTTCTATAACACCTGATATAATAAAACTAAGATATTCTGGAGATAACATTCCTCGACAGGGAATAGAATCTTCACCAGCGGTTTTTGAAAATTATTTATATTTTGCAGATAACTCTGGAACTATAGTATGTTTAGATTTGAGAACGCTATATCCGGTATGGGTAAATAGTAATCTTGATGATACAGACTCAACAATAACAATAGATATTCAAGGCGATATTCCTTACCTTTATTGTGCCAATGAAGTTGATCATCAAGGAACGTATGGAAATGTCTATCTAAGAAAATATAATGGTTTGAATGGGGCTATAAAACTTGAAAAACGCATTCCAGCATACTCAATATTAGGAGATCACCCAGTGAATGGTGGTGCATTAGGAACAAATATAATAGGAAAAAATAACCTTGATGATACTGTTATATTTTCCATAGCTCGATATAAAACAATGAATGGTGGTCTGATTATAGCCCTAGATAAGGAAACTTTCCAGGAAAAATGGCGTATTGAATCCCCATATTATTCATGGTCCTCTCCTGTTGCTGTTTATAGTAAAAATGGACAGGGTTATATAATAAATTGTGATTCAAAAGGAAATGTTCAGCTCATAGATGGGAAAACAGGTAAAATTATTGATTCTATAAATCTTGAAGGTAACATAGAATCTTCTCCAGCTGTATTTAATGATACAATTGTTGTTCCATCAAGGAACGGTAATATATACTTCTTGAAAGTTGAAAGTTAAAACCTTTAAAGAAGTTGTGAGTGGTGAATTGAGAGTTGAGAACGATGGATGGTTCTGCATAAGCAGAACCTACATTCTTTGTTTCAAAATAAAAAAATTTACTCATTTCATCCTTGCATGAAATGAGTAAACTTACCTTGTCCAAAAACAACATAATTAAAATTACTCGAAGAGAAATGTCCATCGTTTTCAATTCTCAACTCTCAATTCTCAATTATGCTTTTATATCTTCTTTTTATTCCGTTGGTATTATAAAGCATGCAATTATATAAACCCATAAACTCAAACCACCGAATAATATTAAAAATAAACATATTAATCTAATTATTGTTGGATCCACGTTAAGATAATATCCTATCCCAGAACATAACCCAGCTATTTTTCTATCATTCTGTGGCCTATACAATTTTTTACTCATATTATTTCCCCCCTTACAATGTATACTTTATACAATTATACCTTATTTGATACTAAAATTGAATTTGTTGAAAAGTCATAAATGTTGTAAATACTCTGTTTTCACTCTTCAGAGTTTCGGACGTTGAAAAGCCCGAATTACCATCCACCTGAGGCTCCACCACCTCCAGAGCTACCTCCTCCGAAGCCTCCACCACCAGATGAACCGCCACCAAAGCCTCCACCTGAGTTATTATGATTGTTTCCAAACAAGAACATGAAAGGTATTCTGGACCTTCTTCCTCGTCTTCCTCTAGGTAATATGAACAAGATTACAAGAATCATTATCCATATTTTAGAATTTCCTGAAGAATTGTTATTTGAATAATTATAATTTTCTATTTTAACATTCTCATCAATAACTATATTGTATTCTTTTTGTATCAAAGCTAATATAGCCTTAGTTCCTTGTATAATTCCTTCATCATAATTCTCATTCTTGAAATGTGGTGCAATTGTATTTCTAATTATTGAACCAGCTTTACCATCTGGTATGGCTCCTTCAAGACCGTAACCTACTTCTATTCGCATCTTTCTATCATTAAGTACTACAAGTAATAACACTCCATTATTTTTATCTTTGTCACCTATTCCCCATTCTCTAAAAAGGGTATTTGAGTACCCCTCTATATCAGATTCACCAAGGGTATCTATAACAACAACCGCAACTTGTGCTCCGGTCTTTTTCAACCCTTTATTAATAATATTTATATACTCTTTTGTTTCTCTAGACAGAGCATTAGTCTCATCATATACAAATAACTCTTTACTATTCTTAGGAATATTCGGTTCTCCATATACTGTAGTAAATGATATCATCATAAATACAATAAGGAGAACTCCTAATATACTACTAATTTTTTTCATGCAATTAAACTCCTTTGATTCTTTTTAGGGCAACAATACTTGATTTTTAGAAATTAACATCAGGTGCTTTTTCTGCCCCTGGTGTAGCAGTATAAAGATCTACCTTTTCAAATCCAAACATATTTGCAAACACGTTTGTTGGGAAGCTCTTTATTTTCTTGTTAAATTTTGTTACAGAATCATTATAATCTTTTCTAGCTATTGCAACTCTATTTTCAGTACCCGCAAGTTCATCTTGAAGCTTCATAAAATTCTCATTAACTTTCAAATCTGGATATGCCTCTACTGTTACTTTTATCATAGTGTTTAACTTTGCATCAACCTCATCAAATTCTTTTAAACTCTTTGCATTTTCATACCCACTTCTTAAACTTGCTATTTCTGTTAATACTTTAGCTTCATGCTCTGTATATCCTTTAACAGTATTCACTAAGTTAGGTATCAAATCTGCTCTTCTCTGATAATTATTTTCAACCTGTGCCCACTTGTTATGTACATCTTCATTAACAGAAACTAATCCATTATAAGTCATCACAGAGTACAATAACACTACAGCTACAAATGCTGCAATCCCCAATATAAGTTTTTTCACATCCTACCTCCACGTATTATTTATTGTTTTAGATAGTATTAATTACTTTATTATATTATATACAATTCCACATTGAATTTCAATGTCTTTATAAAAATTGTTTATGGAAATCAGTACCATCTATTATTAAGTTTATTTTTTTTTGTAGTTAATATACATCTTTAGCCATTTGATAGCAAAAAAAATATCCAGTAGTAATTACTGAACTTCTTAAAAAAGTCACATAATATTGTTTTCATACTCTTTTGCATCTTAGTGACAATGCAATTCACTTCAATTGCTTTTTCTGACCCTAGTGTACAGTATAAGCATCTATCTTTTTGAATCCAAACATATTTGCAAATACGCTAGTTGGGAAGTTATTTATTTTTTTATTATATTTCGTTACAGAATCAATATAATTCTCTCTAGCTATTTCAACTCTTTTGTCATTACTTGCAAGTTCATCTTGAAGCCTTAAAAAATTCTCATCAACTTTCAAATTTGGATATTCTTCCACTATTATTTCTAACAAAATGCTTAGATTTGCATCAAGTCTAACAAAATCAAATAAGCTTTTTGCATTTTCATAGCCACTTCTTGAATTTTCTATTCCTGTTAGTACAGTGGATTCATTATCTACATATTCTTTTACACTATTCACCAGATTATGTATTGATTCTGATTTTCTGTAATATTCTTTTTTAACCTGTGCCCATTTGTTATGTACGTCTTCATTTACAGAAACTAATGCATGATGGGTCATGATTGAGTACACTATCACTACAACTACAAATGTTGCAATCCCTAATATAAGTTTTTTCATTCCTCGCCTCCTCGAATATTTGATTATTTTAAACGGTACTTAGTGCTTTATTATAAAACATATGACTCCACTTACAATTTTCATACTTTTCTCAAATTTTTTTATGAAAATCAATGCCACCTATATCTTAATTTTATTTTTCAATTTGTAATATATGTCTTTATAAAAAAAGCACGCTAAGTGCGCACTAAGAACTTTTTAAAATAAGTTGAGAATGGGGAGTTGAGAACAATAACATTAAAATTTCTCGAAGAGAAATGTCAATATTTATTCTTTCTTCTCTGTTCTTTGTTCTTTTATAGATAAATCTACGAAGTAGTTTATCCATATCTATCTATATAAAATTAATGATTGCCAAAATGGTAGTGACTGATATTATAGCAAATAGAATCAATCCCATAACAAATCCTTTTGCACCTTTCTTAATAAAGCTCTTAAGATCAACTCCAAGACCCATACCTGCCATGGCCATAAGAATGAAAACTTTACTTAATTTTACTGAATAGTAAATCATCTCATTTACCACTTTCACATTTCCTACGAATTCTTTGTATGCACTAGAAATCATAACCGCAATTACAAAATACAATACATACATTGGGAAATTAGCTTTCTTTTTATCTCCATTCCCCCCCTTAGCGAATATAATACTAAGGACTATAGACGTTGGTACAAGCATTATAACTCTTGCCATCTTAACAAGCGTTCCTACTTCCCCTGAAACATCTCCACCAGCAAAAGCTGCTCCAACCGCATGTGCTACCCCTTGTAATGATAACCCACACCAAACACCATATTGAGATTCAGAAATACTTATTAAAGCCGATGCTACTAAAGGATAAATTATCACACCAATTACTCCTAAAAGACTCACTATAGCAACAGCTGCTGTAGCATCTTCTTCTTCTTCTGCCTGAATACATGGTGAAACAGCTACTATAGCCGATGCTCCACATATACTAGAACCCACACCTATCAATGTTGCTAATTTCGTATCTATCCCTAAAACCTTACCAATTATATTTGAAACCACAAATACACTAGGTATCAATATAAGAACCATTATGATAATGCTGGGTCCCAACTCTACAATAGAGAAAATACTCAATTTAAATCCTAACAAGACTATCCCTATCTTTAAAAGTTTCTTTGCAGAAAATTTTATTCCAGGCTTTAACCCTTCTGAAGCCTTCAATATATTATTATAAATTATTCCAATTATAATGGCATATGTTACTGCCTCAAGTCTTAAATTAAAATTTTCAACCATGATTTTGTCAAAGAATATACTTACCACTGAAATAATAGCAGTCAATATAATTCCTGGCAAAACCTTTATGACTTTATCCATCTTTAACACCGCCCAGTTATAGGATTTTCATAGTATAACTTAATTTATACATATCTCAAAGTCACAGTGATTCAATGTGTTTTGAGTATGTATAAGTTTAGCTTTATACTTAAAGCCTTATATTATTATTGATTATTTTCAATCTGAATTATAACATAATGACTCTTTGATTTTACTGATTATGCTTAATCTTGTGTCTAAATAATACGCTCCTTACAATGTATTTTCTTATAATTTTCCCTGTCTATTTTACCACTTTACAATATCAATTTATTACTGCTTGACAATATCAATTTATTACTGCGATAAATTATTAACGAATAATCAAAATTATTTATCACTTTTTTTCGTTATGTGATTGCAATCACATCTTTCATTTTTTCTAGAGAATATAATAATCCTGCAAGATAAAATTCACAAAAGACAATAATTAGTATATGTTTACATAAATATTTTAATCTGAATATAAAAAACTTAATTTTTCTTGAAGGGGTGGACAATATGTTTAAACAATGGGATGGATTTTTAGAAGGTACTTGGCAAGAAGAAATTGATGTTAGGGATTTCGTAGTTAAAAACTTTACTGCTTACGAGGGAGATCAATCATTCTTAGTAGGAACTACTGAAAAAACTAATAAGGTATGGGAAAAATCACACAAGTTAATAATTGAGGAAGTTAAAAAGGGAATTATTGATGTTGAAACTGAGAAGATTTCAGGAATCAATAATTTTGCTCCTGGATATATAGATAAAGATAACGAAGTAATCGTTGGTTTTCAAACAGATGCTCCATTAAAAAGAATCATGAATCCTTATGGTGGATTCAGAATGGTTGAAAACTCACTTAAAGCTTATGGATATGAAATGAAGCCAGAAATTAATACTCACTTTAATGAATATAGAAAAACACATAACCAAGGTGTTTTCGATGCATACACAAAAGAAACTAAACTAGCTAGAACAGTTGGTCTTCTAACAGGTCTTCCTGATGCATACGGAAGAGGAAGAATCATAGGTGACTATAGAAGAATTGCTCTTTATGGTATGGATTTCTTAATAAAAGAAAGACAAAATGATTTAGCTAACCTAAAAGCACCTGCTAATGAAGACACAATAAGAGCTAGAGAAGAAATTTCTACTCAAATCAGAGCATTACATGATATAAAAGCAATGGCATCTACTTATGGTTGTGATATATCAGAACCATCTAAGAATGCTAAAGAAGCAGTTCAAGCTGTATACTTTGGTTACCTTGCTGCTGTTAAAGAAAATAATGGAGCCGCTATGTCTCTTGGAAGAAATACAGCATTCCTTGACTGTTATATAGAAAGAGATTTAAGAAATGGAGCTTTAACAGAAGCTGAAGCTCAAGAATTAATAGATCAATTTGTAATTAAATTAAGATTAGTAAGACACTTAAGAACTCCTGAATATAATGATTTATTTGCTGGAGATCCAAACTGGATAACTGAAGCAATTGGTGGTATTGGAATTAATGGTAAGCATCATGTTACAAAAACAGCTTATAGATTCTTACACACATTATCAAACCTCAACCCAGCTCCAGAGCCAAACATGACAGTTCTTTGGTCTGAAAAATTACCTGAAAACTTCAAGAAATACTGTACTCATATGTCAATAGAGACTGGTGCAATCCAATATGAGAATGATGATATTATGAGACCTATTTATGGAGATGACTACGGAATAGCATGTTGTGTATCTGGAATGCAAATCGGTAAACAAATGCAATTCTTCGGAGCAAGAACTAACCTTTCTAAAGCATTATTATATGCTATCAACGGTGGTGTTGATGAGATTAAATTAGATAAACAAGGAAACAGAATAACTGTTGTTCCTGGAATAGAGAAAATTACTGATGAAGTTCTTGACTTCAAAAAAGTTAAAGATAACTACTGGAAGGTTATGGAGTATATTGCTGAACTTTATGTAGACACAATGAATACTATTCACTACATGCATGATAAATATGCTTATGAAGCTGGTCAGATGGCTCTTCATGATTCACAGGTTCACAGATACATGGCATTTGGTGTAGCTGGTATATCAAGTGCAGCTGATAGCTTAAGTGCTCTTAAGTATGCTAAAGTTAAAGCTATTAGAAATGAAGACGGAATCACTACTGATTTTGAAATAGATGGTGACTTCCCTAAATACGGAAATGATGATGATAGAGTTGATGATATAGCTGTTGAAGTTATTAAGAAATTTTCTAGTGAACTTAAAAAGCATGAAACATATAGAAATGCTGAACATACTTTATCAGCACTTACTATTACTTCAAATGTTGTATATGGTAAGAAAACTGGTTCTACTCCAGATGGAAGAAAATCTGGTGAGCCATTAGCTCCTGGTGCTAATCCAATGCATGGAAGAGATGAGAACGGAGCACTTGCTTCACTAAACTCTGTTGCAAAAATTCCATATAGAGAATGGTGTCAAGATGGTATCTCAAATACATTCTCAATCGTTCCAGATGCACTTGGAAAGACAGAAGAAGATAGAATTAACAACTTAGTATCTATAATGGATGGATATTTTTCTCAAGCAGCATTCCACTTAAACGTTAACGTTCTTAATAGAGAAACACTTATGGATGCTATGGAAAACCCTGATAAATATCCAACATTAACAATTAGAGTTTCTGGATATGCTGTTAACTTTAATAGATTAACAAAATCACAACAATTAGAAGTAATAAGCAGAACATTCCATGAATCAATGTAATTCATATAAATATTAGTATAAGGTGGTGTTATCTATGACAATTGGAAGAGTTCACTCTATTGAAAGTATGGGATTAGTAGATGGACCTGGAGTAAGAACGGTAGTATTTTTCCAAGGATGTAAGCTTAGATGTGCGTATTGCCATAACCCTGATACATGGCAAGTAAATGAGGGGGCTGAATATACCCCGGAAGATTTAGTTGCTAAGATTAAAAGATTTAAGCCTTACTTTGAACGTTCCAATGGAGGTGTTACATTCTCCGGAGGTGACCCCCTTATGCAACCTGAATTTCTTGTTGAATGTTTGAAACTTTGTAAAGAAAATGGAATTCATACATGCATTGATACCTCAGGATATGGATTTGGTGAATATGATGAGATACTTAAATATGCCGATCTTGTTCTTCTTGATATAAAGCATATAGACAGCATAGGTTATAAAGAACTTACAGGACAGGATGCTAAGGGTGTAAACACTTTCCTAGATGCAATAAGAGATTCTCAAACCCCTGTATGGGTTCGTCATGTTGTTGTTCCTGGTATGACTGATTCAAAAGAACATATAGAGAAGATTAGTTCTATTGTTAATGAAGAGATCCCTACTGTTGAAAAGGTTGAACTACTACCTTACCATAACCTAGGTACAAATAAATATAAAAGATTGAATATGAAATATAAACTTGAAGGGATGGAACCAATGTGTAAAAACAAGGTTCAAGAACTACAAGGAATTGTTAATAACATAATTAAGAATGCACGCAAACCATTCTTAGGAGTTTAAAATATAAATATCTGAACCGCTTCATTTGAATTAATTTGAAGTGGTTCATTATATTGTATAGAATTTTAATATAATTTGTAGTACAATGATTCTATTGAACTAACTTGTAAATAAATGAACTATCTATTATAGTGGCATAATAAATAACTAACAGATGAGTTATATATGAGGTGGTAATTTTTATGAAAAAATGTAGCCCACATAATCAGAATTGTCTAAATTGCGAAAATGATTATTGTTTACGAACTGTACCTTTTTTATCTAGTTTAGATCCACACCAACTTAAAGAAGTTTCAAAAGGTACTGTAAGGAGAAGATACAAAAAGGGAGAAAGAATTTTTTCCGAAGGCGAAACTGCTAGAAAACTATATATGCTCTGTAGTGGAAAGGTTAAAATATTTCGTTACACGCCTGATGGTAAAGAATTAATATTGTACATTTTATCTCCTAATTATTTCAGTTTTATTGGTGCTTTTAACCTTTTGAAGGAAACTACCTTTGATTTCAGTGCTGAAGCTTTAGAGGACACTGTTCTTTGTACTCTTGATAAACATGAATTTGAAAATATAATTTTGAAATATCCTAAAGTCACCCTAAAGATTTTAGAAGAGGCTTATGATAGAATAAATAAAATTGAAAGCCTTGTATATAGACTTAGTACTAATAATGTAGATGCTAAAGTTGCTGGATTATTATTAAGTTTAATAAAAGATTTCGGTGTTGAAGCAGATGATGGTATACATCTTAATATGACTATGAACCGTGAAGAAATGGGAAGTTATGCAGGTCTCACAAGAGAAACTATGAGCAGAAAACTCCGTTCAATGCAGAAACAAGGGTTAATAGAAATACAAGGAAATAAGAAGATAATAGTTAAAGATATAAATGATTTAAATGACATGCTTTTATAAAAATCCTCCAATTCATTGGAGGATTTTTTAATTGAGAATGAAGAACATACGTCCTTGTTTGGTCTGAATTTTTAAAAATTTATTATTAATAATTTAAGATTTTATTAATATATATTAGTTATAATCTCTTTATAAGGAAAATTTGCCATAAAAGGAGCTCACTATGCTAGAACTATTAAAAAAATCATTTAGTTATTCTTTTAGAACATTTGACTCAAAAAGTGAGGAAGCCTTTTTGATCATACTCAGATTACTCACCATATTCGCAATAATATACAATACATTTAATTTTAACATTGTCAGAATACTAGCATCACTAGCTTTGATAGGGATAACATACATTCCATTATTGATAAAAAAGCTATTTAAAGTGAACTTTAATTATGAACCTGTTGCAATATGTCTGGTTTTTTCATACTTCGCAATATTCATCGGTACCATTTTAGGTGGCTACGGAACGTTTAAACGCTGGGATACCTTCATGCATTCAATATCAGGGGTTATATTTATGATGTTGTTCTTAATGCTTCTATTCATAGTTTTTCATAGATATAACGCTGTACAAGTCCCTTTATGGGTATATTTTGTTTTTGCATTTGCTCTTTCCTTAACCACAGGCATAGTATGGGAGCTCTACGAGTTTGGACTTGATCAATTCTTTGGTATGAATACTCAACATGCCATAGATACAGGTGTTTTCGATACTATGAAAGATGTTGTTTGTAACACTACTGGTGCTTTAGCCTCATCTTTTATATTCTATAAAGCTCTGAAGACTAAAAAATTCAAGTCAATTTATAATATGTTCAACTCTTTCTGCCAGTTGAATGATATGAATTTGCCCAAATAAATAATCTCAATATAAAATCGAAACCAAGGTTGTTAATAAATATCTTTTATTAACAACCTTTTTTAATTGACTTTCTGCGTTTACAGTTGTAAACTATAAGTATATTTTTGTTGTTTACATATGTAAACAACAAAAATATATTTCAAAAGAAAATAAAGGAGGCTACCGATGAAAAAAGCTCTACCCAAAATATCAGATAGCGAGTTTGAAGTGATGAAAATCATATGGGAAATACATCCTGTAAGAGCTAAACAAATAAACGAACTCTTATCAACAAAAAAAGATTGGACTGAACAAACTATTAAGACTTTAATTAATAGATTGTTAAAAAAGAATGCAATATCATTTAAAAAAGAAGGTAGAACTTATTTATACTATCCCATTATAACTGAGAAAGATTATATGAATAGAGAAAGCAAATCATTTTTACAAAAATTCTACGATGGCTCTTTAAATGCCATGTTCTCATATTTTATTAAAGATAAAAATCTTTCTAAAGGTGATATTGAAGAACTAAAAAAACTATTAGAAGAGAGTTCTCAAGATGATTAGTTTATTCTTAATGATTGTAAAATTATCTGTTAAAGCATCTATTGCTCTGATTGCTGTACTTCTTTTACAAAAGCTTTTACATAATTTTTTATCACCAAAAGTAAAGTACTTTATGTGGGTTGTAATACTGATAATTCTTTCTTTGCCATTAACTATAGAATCTAAACTAAGCATTTATAATTTATCGACTTTTTATCAATCACAAAAGTCAATTGAAATAAATAAAGAAAAAGTTACTAATGATAATTTAGTCTCTATAAATATTCCTAGTGAACCCAATAGTACAAAACCCATAATTAATTATGAAGTATTAGATGAAAAAGAAATAGATGCGTTTACTAATAAAAAAAGTTTTTTCACTCTTGAGTTCTTCATAAAAATTTCATCAATAATATGGCTCTTAGGTTTATTAACTTTCATAACCATATATATTATTCAATTAAAAAGATTAAAAGATGTTATAAGGTCTGAAAAAGAACTTAATGATAAATCGCTCTGCAATATATTAAATGAATCAAAAAGGAAATTAAATATTTCAAAGAATATTAGATTATATGAAACTATTGAACTCTCTTCCCCTGCACTTACAGGAATATTTAAAACTAAAATATTATTACCTGATTATTTATTAAAGACTCTTTCAAAAGAGGATTTAAAGTTCATAATATATCATGAATTGTGTCACTTAAAAAGATTAGATAATATTACAAATTATTTAATTCTAATTTATAAGTCAATATATTGGTTCAATCCTCTTATTCATATGATGTTTAAATATATGAAAAGAGATATGGAAATCTCATGTGATAATCTGGTTTTAAATTATATTGCCGAAGAAGAATATTCAAATTATGGCATGACCATAATTAATACAGTGGAAAAAATGTGTATGAAAAAACAAAATTCTATTGCTACATGCCTAATAGAAGATAAATCAGAGATAGTGAGGAGAATAAAAATGATAAAAAAACATAACAAATTTTCAAAAACAGCATCCGTATTAACTTTATCACTAATACTGCTTGTTGGATGTTCTACGGTAAGTGAACCAGTAAAAGACACTTCATTACTAGGTTCAAAAGTTGAAGAAAAAAATAATCAATCTACAGAAAAAGTAAGTAATGATACTGTAGAAAATAAAAACGATAATTCAACTGAGAATTCTAATGAAGATAAATCAACTGAACTTACAGTGGATGAATCCTTTGAAATTGCATCAAAAGCTGTAAAAGAGTACTTTAATTTTGATGCTGATAAAAACGCTTTTAACCCTGATACTATAGTTGATATGGGTCATTACTGGATTGTTAATGTAAGTAATTCTAATGGAGGTTTTGAAGTAAGAATTTCACTTGATGATAAAAAACCATTCATGTTTGCTGGTTCAGCATCAGCAGCAAACAAAATGATGGAAGAATATAAAAAAGCTAAAAATGTTGATAAGGTTGATATTACTGAGTACTATGATTATTATTATTCTAAAAAAGCAATATCAAAAAAAGAAAGTAAAGAGATTGCAGAAGAGTTTATTAAATCTTCTCCATTAAAAAATATGAATTTAAGCTTTTCAGAAAGCGAATCCTTCTATGAATTTAAATTTGATAGCCCAGAAAAAGAATTCTATGTATTTGCTTATATGAAAGATACTAACCCTGAGGATATTGTATTTATCAAGATAAATAATTACTTAGAGGAAGTAAGTGAAGTAACTTTCTAATTAAATAATTCACAACAAAAAAGGCCGTTGATAAAATAAATTTATCAATGGCCAAGTTTATTAATAAAGTAATAAATATTATTTTTACTTCGTCTTCTATCTTTAGAATTTCAGGCTAGTTGAAAAAGCCCAAGATCAAGGAACAAGGCGAAGCTGCAGGGTCAAAACTGTACAAAGTAGTACTTGAGCAGCGCAGAGAGCCTTAGTGACGCCGAGATTGGGCTTTTTCAACAGCATGATCTGTATTACTTATACATAGCCTCTACACTCTTCTGAATATCCTTATTCTCTAAATACTCATCAAAAGTTGTAACTCTGTCATAAGCTCCTTTTGGAGTTAACTCAATTACTCTGTTAGCTATTGACTCAACAAATTTATGGTCATGTGAAGTGAATAACATTGTTCCTGTAAATGCAACAAGTCCATTATTCACAGCCTGGATTGATTCAAGGTCTAAGTGGTTTGTAGGTTCATCTAATAATAAAACATTTGCTCCTGAAAGCATAAGCTTAGAGAACATACATCTAACTTTTTCTCCTCCAGATAAAACTGTTGATAATTTAAGTGGTTCCTCTCCTGAGAATAACATCTTACCTAAGAATCCTCTTATGAATGACTCAGATTTTTCCTCTGAGAATTGTCTTAACCAATCCACAAGTGAAAGCTCCTCTTTGAAATAATCTGCATTGTCTTTTGGTAAGTAATCACTTGTAGTAGTTACTCCCCATCTATAAGAACCTTCGTCTGGTTCCATCTCACCCATTAATATTTTAAATAAAGTAGTTCTTGCTATCTCATCTTTACCAAGAACAATTACCTTGTCCCCTTTTGTTAGTGTGAAAGAGATATTATTAAGAACCTTTACTCCATTTATAGTTTTACTTATTCCTTCTACTTGAAGAATATCTTTACCAGCTTCTCTCTCTGGAGTAAACCCTACAAAAGGATATTTTCTTGAAGATGGCTTAATATCCTCAACTGTAATCTTATCAAGTAATTTCTTTCTTGATGTTGCTTGTTTTGCCTTAGAGGCATTAGAGCTAAATCTAGCTATAAAGTTCTGAAGTTCTTTAATCTTCTCTTCACTTTTCTTATTCTGATCTTTCATAAGTTTAAGTGCTAATTGACTTGACTCATACCAGAAATCGTAGTTACCAACGAATAACTGTGCTTTTCCAAAGTCTATATCAACCATGTGTGTACATACTTTGTTTAAGAAGTGTCTATCATGTGATACAACTATTACTGTTTTCTCATAAGTTATTAAGAATTCTTCAAGCCATGCTATAGCTTTGAAGTCAAGGTGGTTAGTAGGCTCATCCAGTAAAAGTATGTCTGGGTTACCAAATAAAGCTTGAGCAAGTAATACTGTTACTTTCTCTCCCCCTTTTAAATCTTTCATTAACATATAATGAAGATCTTTTCCTATTCCAAGACCCATTAAAAGTTTCTCTGCATTCATTTCAGCATCCCAACCATCAAGTTCAGCAAATTCACCTTCAAGTTCTGCTGCTTTAATTCCATCTTCCTCTGTGAAATCAGGTTTAGCATATAAAGCATCTTTCTCTTCCATTATCTCAAATAATCTTTTATGACCCATTATTACTGTATTTAATACAGTGCACTCATCAAATTCAAAGTGGTTCTGCTTAAGAACTGCTAGTCTCTCTCCTGGAGTAATAGCTACATTACCTTCATTAGCTTCTACTTCCCCAGATAAAATCTTTAAAAAAGTAGATTTCCCAGCACCATTAGCCCCTATGACACCATAACAATTTCCTGGTGTAAACTTTAAATTAACATCATTAAATAATTTCTTATCTCCATATCTTAATCCTATACCTGTAACTGTAATCAAATTTTTTTCCCCTTCCGTTTTTAGAATTATATATTTTAAGTCTAATATCTTTAGTCTTCTGTCATTATTATAGTTTCCTATTTAATTTATGAAAAATCACAACTCTTTAAATTATATACTGTTTTTGCATTAAATGAAACAGTTAAATTATAGTTCTACATGAACTCTAAGCTAAAAAATATTATTTTTCTTATAATTGTAATTTCACACAGTGAAATCTCTAGCATTCTTCATTCTAAATTTCCAATTCTACATTAAAATAGAACCCCGATTAGGGTTCTATTTTATATTAATCTCTTAACACTCTCATTGCATTAAATACTGCCAATAATGCAACTCCTACATCACCAAACACTGCAAGCCACATAGGAACAGCTAAGAAAAATGTAAGTACCATTATTCCAATTTTCACTGCTAATGAGAAGAAAATATTCTGATTAACAATCTTCTTAGTCTTTCTAGCTATCTTTATTCCATCAATAAGCTTAGATGGTTCATCATTCATTATTACAACGTCTGCCGCTTCAATGGCAGCATCTGAACCAACTCCACCCATAGCAACTCCAACATCTGCTCTTGCAAGCACAGGCGCGTCGTTTATTCCATCTCCTACAAATACAAGTGATTTATCACCTTTACTTTCAATAAGTTTCTCTACTTCGTCAACCTTATGATTTGGAAGTAATTCGTATTTGTATTTAGTAATTCCTAATTTCTGTGCAACAGCATCTGCTGTTATTTTTCTATCACCAGTTAACATTACCACATTGTTAATACCTAACTCACTAAATCCCTGTATTGCTTTTTTAGAGTCTTCTTTAATCTCGTCAGATATTGTGATAAATCCAGCAAATTGGCCATCTATTGCAGTGTACACAATAGTGCCTGGTGTTTTAGATTCTTCCACTTGAATATTATTATCTTTGATGAACTTCAAGTTACCACTGATCACTTTCTTTCCACCTATAGTAGCCTGAACACCTTTCCCTTTAACTTCTTTATATTCTTTAATTATTGACTTATCAATATCTTTACCATATTCATTTACTATTGATACAGCAATTGGGTGATTGGAGAAACTCTCTACATGAGCTGTCAATCTTAATATCTCATCTTTACTTATATCTTTTTCAGCATGTATCTTATCAACCTTAAAGTTTCCTTTAGTCAATGTTCCTGTCTTATCAAAAACTAGTACCCCAGCTTTACTTAAAGCCTCAAGATAGTTACCACCTTTAACTAAAATACCTCTCTTAGATGATGCTCCTAAGCCTGCAAAATACGTCATTGGTACAGATATAACTAAAGCACATGGACAAGATACAACTAAGAATGTAGCAGCTTTTAATAACCAATCATTGAAGTTTCCTCCAAAGAAAACAGATGGTATTATAGCTGTTAATGCAGCTATAATAACAACCACTGGTGTGTAATATCTTGCAAACTTAGTTATTCTAAGCTCAGTTTTTGCTTTCTTTGCACTTGCATTTTGTACAAGATCAAGTATTCTTGATACAGCTGAATCCTTAAATCTCTTCTTAACTTCAACTGTTAATAAACCATCTATATTGATGAAACCACTTGTTATTTCATCTCCACCTGCAACATCCATAGGTGCTGATTCTCCTGTTAATGCTTTAGTATCAACAGATGAACTTCCTTCTATAATTATACCATCTAGAGGTACCTTTTCACCCGCTTTAACGACTATTATATCTCCAACCTTAACATCATTAGGTGATACTTTCTTTATATCATTTCCAATTTTAATATTTGCATAATCAGGTCTGATATCCATAAGGTTTGCAATTGATTTTCTTGAAGATTCTACTGCTCTTCCTTGGAAATATTCTCCTATTTGATATAAAAGCATAACCAAAACAGCCTCTGGATGTTCACCAACATATAATGCCGCAGCGCTAGCTATCGTCATCAGGAAGTTTTCATCGAATACTTCCCCTCTCTTGATGTTAGAGATAGATCTCTTAATTATGTCATATCCCACTATTAGGTATGCAATCAAAAATGGTATTAATTCAAAGCTCTCACCTCTGAAAACCATTCCAATTCCCAGAAACCCAATAGCTACTCCCATTCTCATAAGAAGGCTATTACCTTTTTTCTTATTATTATCCTTCTTAACATGAATTTCATCTTCAGATCCAGTATTTAATATAACCTCTACATCAGGTTCTAAATCTTTTACTATTTTCTCAACCTGTTCATATAACCCTTTAACGTCCAAGTTGTCTATCTTAACCTCAAATTTCGATATTGCAAAATTCAAACTTGTACTTACAACCCCTGGAAGTTCCTTAACATTTCTTTCTATCTTACCTGCACACGCTGCACAATTCAGACCTTTAAGTTCAAATTCCACTTCCTTACCATCAAGATCATCCTTCAATGTAGCAGTTGTTCCTGGTTCAGTTTCTTCAACTATTTTAATGATTTGCCTCTTCAGCGCATCTTTATCACTACTATTAATATAAGCATTCAATGTTGATATAGCAAAATTCATTTCAGCATTATCAACTTCTTTTAATGCCCTTACCTTGTTTTCAATTTTCCCTGCACATCCAGCACAATGAAGCCCCTCAATTACAAACTCCATCTTTTCTGTACTACTTGCACAAGCCTCACTTCTATGGATATGCTCTTGCGAGTGATCATCACATCCACAGTTATCACCATGACCTAATAACCCTTTAAAAGAATGTTCATGTTTATGTCCTTCACTTGAACAACAACCATCCTCATAATGATGACTACTTTCCGAGTCCTCATCTCCGCCATCATCTTTTTCCTTATTCTTATCACTATGACTTTCTCCACAGTCACATCCACAGTCTTCTACCTCTTTTGCTTGTAAATCTAATACTATTGGTTCTTTCTTTCCACAATCACACACTCCATTTACGAAACTGTGTTGATGTTCGCTCTTATGCTCATGTTTGTGTTCATGTGTTCCGCAACCACATCCACATGAACCTTGGTGATCATGATGATAAACTTTCTTTGAAAACAACATAATATTAATCCTCCTTAATACTTTATCATATATATTAATTTATTCTTGAACATGCTCTAATGCAATGTTAAAAATCTTCTCTACATGCTCATCATCTAAAGAATAATACACAACCTTACCCTCTCGTCTATACTTAACCAATCTCTCTCCCTTAAGAACTCTTAGCTGATGAGAGATAGCCGATTGAGTCATATTAAGAGCATTAGCTAAATCACATACACACATCTCCGAAATACTAAGCGCGTTTAAAATCTTCATTCTTGTTTTATCTCCAAATACTTTAAGAAGCTGAGCTGCCTCTTCTAATATTTTATCGTTTACCATACTATTGTTAACCTTTTCAACTATATCATTGTGTATTACATTACAAGTACATATTTCTATATTTTCATTTTTCATAAAATACACATCCTAATATTATATTATGTGAACATATGAGCAACTGTTCATATGTTTAAGTAAATTATATCATTTTTTTTAAGGTTGTCAACCAGAAAAAGTCATAAATAATGAAAATTACCCTGTAAAGTGTATAGGCTACTATCATACTTTACAGGGTGTCTTTCACTTGTTACTAATTTATTATTTCAAATTCTACTCTTCCCATAGATCCTGGTGCAATTTCATATTTATCAAAAACGACTACAACATTTTTATCTTCATTAATATAAAAATCAATATCTTCTCTAATTTTCTCTGATTCTTGTATTATATTTGAGTCTTCAAAATATACTTTTGTCTCATCATTCTTTTGCTCTTCAATTTGCTTTAATACATTATCAGTTATTATATCAACATACTCTGATCCAAAAATAGATTTAAGTGTTATAATTTCATCAGTCTCTAGATTTATATTGTAATAAGTATATTCAGCATATGCTGCTGCTATAGAATCACAACTAGTAATCACAAAAGATAATAACTTATCATTGGATGCTTTTATTTCATAATCAACTTTTATTTCAATTTTCTTTTTCTCATACTCCTCTTCAGTACCACCAGTCTCAATATATGCTTTCTTGTATTCTGCAGCTCTTTCTTCTGCTTCCTTTAATGCTATATTCATCTTTTCTTGAATTTGACTATTTATTTTAGCTTCAAGCTCTTTATCTGTTAAACCTTCAACTTTAGGTATAGATACTTCACCTTCAACCAAATCATTTGAAAAACTATAATCTACAAAAGTTAACACCTTGGCTATATACCCAATAACTGGTGCAGCATAGACAGTTTTAGCAAAGGTTGCGCTAGTATTTAAACCTACAACAAATACACTTCCAGCCACTAGACCTGCTATTAATCCCGTCTTCAATTTATTTTTCTTTTTATGTTGATTGTTACCACTGTTTTTTTGATTATTATTTTCATTAATTGTTTTATTAATCATTTCATTCAACTCCTGCGGAATCTCAATAGATTCAAACTCTTTTTTAGCTTTTTTAAATTCATTATTCATATTAATTCTCCTCACAATCCAATAAGGTTTTCAATCTTTTTGTTGCAGAATAAAGCCTTGATTTTATAGTATTAACATTAGTTTCTGTGACTCTTGCTATATCCTCAATCTTCATATCTTCAAAGTACCTAAGAATAATTACCGTCTTCTCTTTTTCTTTTAGATGATCAATGGCTTGGTATAAATCCAAATAATCTTCTTTAGTGTATATTTTTGATGAAGGTTCTTCAGGTAATTCGCCTATCATTATCACTTCTTTATTATTTCGAATATAAGAAATGCTTGTATTTATTAATATTCGATAAAACCAAGTCTTCATATATTTACTCTTTTTTAAACCTTCTATGGATTTTAGAGCTTTATAAACAGATTCTTGAACAATATCAAGAGAAGCTTCTTTTGATTTTACATAGCTATATGCAATTCTATAAAAGTCCTCTTGATTACTTTTTATAAAGTCTATTAATTTTAAGTAATTTTTACTATATGTGCGCATCATTAAGTAAATCCCCTTTCACCTATTAGACCTTCTACTGATGAAAAAAGTTTGAAAAATTTTATGATTATTCGCAAAAAACTCAAACCATGGTTAAACATGGTTTGAGTTTTTTTAGTGATTAAATTATTCCTTGAGTTTTTCCTTAAGTTTTCTTATCTCCTCATCTTTTGAAGCTATTTTTTTCTCATAGCTACTCTCCATCTCACACAAATTCTTGTTTAGTAAGTTTATTAAAGATGCCATTTCATCTGCACTTCCTGCAATTCTATTAAATAAAAGAAGATTTGAAGCCAATACTTCCGGAATTTCCTTATGAGAATATCTCAGTTGATGATCAATCTCCCCATACCCTTCCTCAAATATTGTTCTAACTTGAATTTCTGCTATAACCTTTTCATTAGTTGGATAAAACTCTATAAGATAATGAACAGATCTATAACCTGAAGGTCTAGACTTAATTTGTATATCTAGATCTTTAAACCTTTTTGTATCATCACCATCTCTTACATTTGCGGTTATCTCAATAACTTTCCATGTGTTTAAAATAAATTCATGTATACTTTCCCAATCTTGTTTAAAAATATGTATAGCTCTTATTCCTATAAGATCATTGATTTCTTCTTTATAGTTTTCAACTGAAAATTGAAAGTCATCTCCATACTTTTCTTTTCTATCAGTAGTTTTTCTAACAATCTTATCAATTAACCTCTCTGAACTCTTTACTCTGGACTTTACACTATGTATCTTATTATGAGTTCTTAAAGTATTTGCTATAAAATCTGATTGTCTTTCATATGTCTCTTTATAAATATTGTAATCATTATATATATCATTTAAAACATCTAAGTCTATGTTATTAGATATAATATCCGCTTCTATATAAGGATATTTTCTTAAAAACTCTTGTTTTATAAGCCCTTGTTCCATGGAATCCTCCTACTCATATCTTATCTTGTTATTAATTATTATAGCCTATTTTGGCTGTTTATAGAAACTATAAACTTCCCAACTCCATACCCAAATTTACTTAAAAATCATTTTAAGATTACATTTATGTCTAATTATGTTAAATAAAAATTGAAAATTTTTTGTTTAAATGTTATTATTTATCTTATAAGATGGTAATTTGAAATTTATTATTTATTCAAAGTTACCTTATATTAACAAATTGTAGTAAGTTCACTTATGAATTACTACTATAATTTATTTAAGTTAGGGGGAATATTAATGTTTTTCTTTGAATCGCAGCCTTTGAGCAACTGGCTTATGTTACTAATTGTATTTTTTGTTTTAATTGGACTAAATGAATTAGGCCGTAGATTTAAATCGGGATTCATATTACTTTTCATTGCATTACCGATAATTCTTACCTTCGCCGTATGGCCAAAAACTACTGAAGGGACAAGCGTAAACGATTGGTTCCATTATGCTAAAGTATATTCATCACTAGCAGGATGCATAGGATTCTGGTTAATTAGATACGTGAAAGGCGCAAGTAGCAAAAAGTGGGTCTTATGTTTTCCACCATTAATTTTAGCAATCAATATTTGCGAAGCGATAGCACGTGATTTCCAAATTTATGGATTGCACCTTAACAACGAAGTATTTGAAGGAATGATGACCGTAAGTGGTTCTTGGAATATTATGAATGGAATTGCTGGTATCTTAAATATCATTACTATTACAGGTTGGATTGGAATCTGTATCAGTAAGGATAAAAGTAAAGATATGTTATGGCCTGACATGCTATGGTTTTGGATTGTAGCATACGATATTTGGAACTTTGCATATACATATAACTGCTTATCTGACCACTCATGGTACTGTGGTATAGCAATGCTGTTGGCTCCTACATTTGCAGCTTTCTTTATTAAGAAGGGGGCTTGGCTACAGCATCGTGCACAAACACTTGCGTTATGGTGTATGTTTGCAATGACTTATCCAGGTTTCATTGATAACTCACAGTTTGCAGTTAGATCATCACATAACCCAAAAGCTTTATTTATTGCAAGTTTAGCTGCATTACTAGCAAATGTCGCAGTATTTGGATACTATATTTACAAAATAATTAAAACAAAACGTAATCCTATTAAAGGTGAGCTTTATACAGACCTTAAAAGCTACAAAGAAATCAAAGCATTAGCTCAATAAAACTATAATAACAAGTCAAAGATGCGACGGATATTCATTACTAAAAACAGCTTAAGACATGATTGCCTTAAGCTGTTTTTATATTCAATACTATAACCTACTATTCATCAACAAGATTTGATAAATAGCCTATTTTTTGAACCCATATTAAAGCGATTTAGATATACCTGCAAAGAATGCAATTATAACTAATCCCACTACCATAACTGGACCAGAACCACTTTCAAAGCCTTGAATAATTCCATTTACAGCTACTATCGCAATTGTACCTGGAATAACATACTTAACCATTGGATACCATATTCCAAACAAGCTAAACTTTACTGTACCATTGTTTGTAATTTCATCATATAACTCTTCTTTCTTTAATCTCCAACCTGCAAAAATACATAATAACATTCCGCCTATTGCTAAGAAGATCTTATCTGTCAATAAATCAAATACATCAAATGCACCTGTTCCAAATAGTTTTGGTCCTAAACCTCCAAGTGATAAAGAAGCTACTATACAAAATAATACCATCATTGTTGATGAAGAAAACACAGCTTTCTTTCTACTAAACTTCTTTTCATCAATTAAAAACGAAACAACAACTTCTAGTAATGAAACTGAAGACGTTAAAGCAGCTACTGTAAGCGCAACAAAGAATAGAATTGCAAATACTTGTCCCATAGCACCCATTTCCGCAAATATTGTAGGTACAACAACAAAAACTAATCCAGGTCCTTCAGTAGGAGCTATACCATATGCAAACATTGCTGGGAACATTGCAATACCAGCTAATAATGCCACAGATGTATCCATTGCAGTAACAATAGCTGTATTTTCTATAAGATTTTCTTTCTTAGAAAGGTACGAACCATAAGTAATCATACATCCCATTCCTAATGATAATGAGAAAAATGCTTGTCCCAGAGCTGCCAGCACTACGCTTCCATTTACTTTGCTAAAATCAGGCTTAAATAAGAATTCCATACCAGCCATTGCACCAGGGAGCATTAACCCTTTAATTGCAATAACAATTAAAATAACAAACAATAATGGCATTAATACCTTGCCAGCTTTTTCAATTCCAGAAGATATTCCTTTTACAACAATTACTACGTTTAATAATAGGAATAATACCATCCAAATAAGCGGCTCACCAGGATTTGTAATAAACGCATTGAAGGAATCGCCAATAACAGCCGGATTATTTAATAACCCACCAAATACTTTAAATATATATGCAATTGCCCATCCTCCAACTACAGGATAAAATCCCATAATTAAAAACCCACTTAAAACACCCAAAACTCCTGTAAACGTCCAACGCTTATCCACTGATTTAAACGCACCAACAGCCGATTGTTGTCTTCTTCTACCTACCGCAAATTCAGTAAGCATAACACTAAAACCTATGATTGCAACAAAAACCAAATAAATTAAAACAAATGCCCCACCACCATTGTTACCTGCTGTAAACGGGAATTTCCATATATTCCCCAATCCAACTGCTGAACCAGCTGCAGCCATTATGAACCCAAGCTTTGAGCCCCAATTTTCTCTCTTTTGCATTTTTTCTCCCCCTTCGATATCATTTTTCCACGTCCTGAATTTCAAAGCAAGCTATCTTATTCATACCCTGCTCGTCAGCAATATTATACAAATTTCTACCTTGTTATAATTTTAACTGACAAATTCAACCCCGAATTAAGTCGGAATATTGATAAAATTGTATTAATTATATCATGTTTTTGCATTTTAATATAGTGGAAATTTATTTTCAAGCAAATCTTTCTGACTTCCTTGTATAAATATTATCTACCTTAATAACAGTAAACTGATCATCTTCATTAGTAATTCTAAACCTCACCAAACAAGGTACCCCTTACGTTTCAAGCGATTCCACTATTGCAATAGGCTTTACTTATAACGTGATTTTTCTTCATTTCCTACTCTATTTTATAAAGACAACTTCTCTTAATTCATCATAATTCGGGTGGTGACAGGCACCTCAATATGCAATTTTCATTTTTACAAGTTGCAAATTAAAGTTCGTATACTATTTTGTAACTTGGAACTGATACTTATATGTACAAAATTTTGAGTATGGATACTTCACAAAAAGAAGTTACTTATGATGTAAACAAAGCAGCACCTATTGATAAAAAAACAAATTATGTAGAGTTTAAATTTGTTAATAACTAAAGGTTTTGTTTTCTCAACAAAAAGGCCAGCAGTTTCGTTATGAACTGCTGGCCTTTAATTCGTTTTTTGTGCTCCTATAACTTTGCTCAAAAATGAGTAAAAGTTTTTATTATAAATTCAAGTAATTTTCAGGCAACAAAATGGTTCAATTTCATTCCAATTTTGACCATTTAAATTTTGACATATTACATTAAAATGCTTTATCACTAATATAGCGAAGTACTAATTCAATTACCTCTTCTAAATCAGCTTTTTCTATCACCTCAATTGTATCATCAGGAGTATGATATTCCGCTTGTTCAATTTCTACTAATGTAACCGCTTGACCACCTTCTTCTTCAATATATGTGTGATCACTGTAGGTTACTTGTAAATTTTGCTTGTAAGATATATCCATTTCTTTGGCAATTTCAACTATCTCTTTAAATAACTCCGTATATCCCACAGCAGCAATATACAACGGTCCATCAGATTTATTGGCTATCATATCAATATTAAGCATTGTCACCTTTTTCATATCTAATCCCGAATTTTCAGCAAAGAATTTAGAACCATTCAATCCATTTTCTTCACCATTAAAGGCTATAAACAATATGGGTCTCTTAGGAGCAATATTATTAGATTTTATACTTCTAGCAATTTCTAACATGCTCGCTATTCCTGACGCATTATCTGATGCTCCTGGATTATAAGTACCATCATAGTTGTTTCCTAAATGATCAAAATGACCACTTATGATTATATAATCATCCTTCATCTCTTCATCAGTTCCAGGAATCACTCCAATAACATTTGCTATAGTTTTCTCTTCCACGTAACATTCAAAATTCAGTTCTACCAAGTTCCCTTTTTTACCTTCCTCTATCAATATATTTGTTCCAGCAATATCCACATCAGCTAACATAGGTATATCTTCATTTCTGGACTCATAGTTTCCCTCAGTGAAATAAACGCTTTTCTTAAAGGATTTATCTTCTCCATTTCTAAAAGTATTCTCGCGGATTATACCTAAAGCTTTTGATTTTCCGCTAATAAAAAAATCTTGTACATCTGATTCCCAAAAAAGGTTCTTAGGAATGATTGCAATTTTCCCCTCTAAATTCTCTTTGTTTTTCTTAAATTCGCTTTTATTTTTTAAATAGATAGTTTCTCCTTTAACTGTGCCCTTTATCTTAAAATCTGGATTTGCTCTTACAACAAAATCTTCTAGAAATTTTAATTCCTTTACCGTTTCTCCATCTTTGTTAACAATATTTATTTTAGGAATATCTTTTAGATAAGGCACCATTTGATCATAGTATTGTAAATACCCGTCCATTCCCTCTAAAGTCTCAAGTCCCAATTCTTCAAATTCACTCCTGATATATTCAGTTGCCAACTTATTACCTTCAGTTCCCGTTAATCTCCCATCAAATTTTTCAGAAGCTAACTCCTTAATAGTACTTATCATTAGATCCCCATCAATATCTTCATTTAAATTTTCAAATACTTCTTTAGCATACTCGCTATTTTGTTCTTTATCACCAACGATAATTTTGTCATTGTTAACCTTCCCATTAACGATGGATTTGTTACACCCCATAAATAATGATGTTGTTAATAATACTGAACTAACAATACATAATATTTTTGATTTTTTACCTAACATAAATTTTTCCCCCCATTTAAATTATATTTCATATTTTCTGTTATACAGTTTTCATAGTATAACTTAATTTATGCATATCTCAAATCACAGCATTTCAATGTGTTTTCAATATGTATACCCTATATTTGTTTTTAAACAACTTAATTATTTTAATTCTATTATAGATTAGCTTAGATTTTTACTTACTATCATTGTTACTTTAAATATATTATACCATTTTATTTATATATTTACACAAACTGTCCCTCCTTTTGACTTCCTATACTATTAGTCATACACCTTAATTTAAGAATATTTTTATATAAATTTTATAAATGCTCTATTATATTATTATTGAAAAATTCATATACTAACGAATGATAAACCCTTATATTTTCTCATTGTATGCTATTTTTGATCAAATTTTACTCATATTAATATTAAAGAAAACAATTCTGAGAATGATTTTGCAAGAATTTTTTTAAAAAATTGCAGTTGCATTAATAAAATATATTGCATATAATAATATCATTAGAAAATTTGAAAGTTCGCAATGCTCAATATTGCATTTTAGTTAAAATATAATATATTTAGCCCTTAATCGTAATAGGAGGTATTAATTAATGATAAAAAAATTCAAAAGAATACTTGTGGCAAACAGAGGAGAAATTGCAATAAGAATCTTTAGAGCCTGTAATGAATTAGGAATTCGCTCAGTTGCAATATACTCAAATGAAGATAAATGTTCTCTTTTTAGAACAAAAGCTGATGAAGCTTATTTAATAGGTAAAAACAAAGGCCCTATAGAAGCTTATTTAGACATAGATGAAATAATAAATCTTGCATTAAAAAAAGGGGTAGATGCAATACATCCAGGGTATGGATTTTTATCCGAAAACGTAGAATTTGCACGTAAATGTGAAGAAGTAGGAATAGAGTTTATCGGTCCTTCGGCTGCTATGATGGATCAATTAGGAGACAAAATCAAGTCTAAAATTGCTGCTCAAAATGTTGGAGTACCAACTATTCCAGGAGTTGAGAAACCTATAACTTCTGAAGAAGAAGCCGTAAGATTTGCTGAGTTATGTGGGTATCCAATAATGTTAAAAGCGGCCGCTGGCGGTGGTGGACGTGGAATGAGAATTGTTAGAAATGAGAATGAATTACTCTCTTCTTTTAGAAGTGCTAAAAATGAAGCTAAGAAAGCTTTTGGAATAGATGATATATTTATTGAAAAATATTTGGAAAGCCCAAAGCATATAGAAGTTCAAATTTTGGGTGACAAATACGAAAATATAGTTCATCTTTATGAGAGAGATTGTTCTATTCAAAGACGACACCAAAAAGTAATTGAATTTACACCTGCATTATCTCTTACTAAAGAAAAAAGAGATGCTATTTGTGATGATGCTTTAAAGATTGCAAGAGCTGTAAACTATAGAAGTGCAGGTACTTTAGAATTTTTAGTTGATAAGCATGGAAATCATTATTTTATAGAAATGAACCCAAGAGTTCAAGTTGAACACACAGTAACAGAAATGACTACAGGAATTGATATTGTTCAAAGCCAAATTTTAATAGCACAGGGTTATTCATTAGATTCTGAAGAAATCGGAATCTATTCTCAAGAGCATGTGCAACCAAGAGGTTTTTCAATTCAATGTAGAATTACTACAGAAGATCCTACTAACAACTTTGCTCCTGATACTGGTAAAATAGATATTTATAGAACAGGATCTGGTTTTGGTATAAGACTTGATGGTGGAAATGGATTTACAGGAGCTATAATAAGCCCTTATTATGATAGCCTTCTTGTTAAAACTACATCTTGGGCGCTAACTTTTAAAGATGCTGTAAGAAAATCTTTACGTTCTGCAAAAGAACTTAAAATTTCAGGTATAAAAACTAATATTGACTTCTTAATTAATGTATTAAATCACCCAACATTTAAAGAAGGAGAATGTAACACAAATTTTATAGCTGAACATCCAGAACTATTTAATATAGAATCAAATACAGATGAAGAATATAATGTTTTAAAATTCATAGGTGAGAAAATTGTAAATGAAACTAGAGGAATTAAGAAAGATTTTGATGTTCCTGTTGTTCCTAAGGTTAAAGTACCTAAAGATTTAAGTGGAACTAAGTTAATCCTTGATAAAGAAGGCCCTCAAGGAGTAGTTAACTTTATTAAATCTCAAAATAAACTTCTTCTTACTGATACTACAATGAGAGATGCACATCAATCATTAATGGCAACAAGAATGAGAAGCGTAGATATGATTAAAATTGCAAAAGCAACTTCTGTGCTAGGAAAAGACTTATTTTCTTTAGAAATGTGGGGTGGAGCAACTTTTGATGTATCCTATAGATTTTTAAAGGAATCTCCATGGGAAAGACTTCGTGAACTTAGAAAAAAAGCACCAAATGTCTTATTCCAAATGCTTATTAGAGGGTCAAATGCTGTTGGATATAAAAATTATCCTGATAATGTTATTAGGGAATTTATTAAGGAATCCGCAGAATCTGGAATTGATGTTTTTAGAATATTTGACTCATTAAACTGGCTAAAAGGAATGGAAGTTGCCACTGATGAGGTATTAAAAAATAATAAGATAGCAGAAGTTTGTATTTGTTATACTGGTGATATTTTAGATAGCTCCAGAAGTAAGTATGATCTTAAATACTATGTAGATAAAGCTAAAGAAATTGAAAAAATGGGTGCTCACATTCTAGGTATAAAAGATATGTCCGCTCTTTTAAAACCGTATGCAGCATATAAACTTATTAAAGCATTAAAAGAGGAAATTACAATACCAATACATCTTCATACTCATGATACAACAGGTAATGGTGTTGCAACAGTTTTACTTGCAGCTGAAGCAGGAGTAGACATTGTAGATACTGCATTCAATAGTATGTCCGGACTTACAAGCCAACCAGCACTTAACTCTATAGTTGCTGCACTTGAAAATACGGAAAGAGCTACTGGTATAAACCTAAAAGATATTCAATATATATCAAATTACTGGGATGCGGTAAGACCAGTTTATTCTCAATTTGAATCTGGCTTAAAATCTGGATCTACTGAAATATATAAGTATGAAATACCAGGAGGACAATATTCTAACTTAAAACCACAAGTTGAGAGCTTCGGACTTCAGCACAAATTTACTGAAGTTAAAGAAATGTATAAATATGTTAATACTATGGTTGGAGACATTGTAAAAGTAACACCTTCCTCAAAAATGGTTGGAGACCTTGCAATTTTTATGGTACAAAACAATTTAACACCTGAGAATATTGTTTCAAAAGGAAAAGATTTAGCATTCCCTGATTCAGTTGTGGCATATTTCAAAGGTATGATGGGCCAGCCAGAAGGCGGTTTCCCTGAGGATCTTCAAAGTATTGTTCTTAAAGGTGAAGAACCTATTACAATTAGACCAGGTGAATTACTTCCAAGTGAAGATTTTGATAAAATTGAAAAGTATTTAAAGAAAAACTTCTCTATAGAACCAAGTAAAAAAGACCTTCTAAGCTATTCACTATATCCTAAAGTATTTGAGGATTATCTTAAATATATAAAAGAGCATGGTGACATGAGTAAAATGGGCAGCGATATATACTTCCATGGTTTAAGTGAAGGTGAAACTTGTGAAGTTAAAGTAGCTGAAGGAAAAATATTAGTTATTAAACTTCTTCATATTGGTAGAGTTAATGATAAGGGCTTTAGAACATTGATTTTTGAAATCAACGGTAACAGACGTGAGATTGAAATTAAAGATAAAAAAAGCAATAAAATCCTGTCAGTAGACTCTGTGAAAATGGCTGATCCTGATAATAAACTTGAAATCGGTGCCAGTATTCCTGGAAGTGTATTAAAAGTTGTTGTTAATGAAGGTGATGAGGTAAAAGAAAATGATACTTTAATAATAATAGAAGCTATGAAAATGGAGACAAATATTACAGCCTCATCTTCTGGAACAGTTGATTCTATTTTTGTTAAAGAAGGACAGCAAGTAGAATCTGGAGAGTTATTAATGAAATTGAAATAATCAAAGAAAAAAATGTCTGTGGACCTGATCCTCAGACATTTTTTTCCTATGTGACTGGTACACTGATAAATTCTGTCTGTGTACCAGGTCCGCGCTCATATTCTTCCAAACTATTTTTCCGAATAAAATCCATCACTCTCGTACCCCAATCGCCATCCTGCAGCTCCTTTAAGCTTGTACTCCTTAATCATCTTTATTCTCCATTGAAATGACTCTTCATCTTCAATCCATATCTTATGCTTAAGCTTTGCTGTTCCAGACTTATCATATTTATAGTAAGTTAGAACATTGTGTTTTGAACTATCATCATACGATATTGAAATTTCTTCTCCCTCTTTCATTATCGCATCTACATCTTTTTGCCTAACTGTATCCCATCCAACTACAATTTCATTCTTATCTCCAGGATTTAAGAATGTTATGAAGTCTTTCTTTATAAACCCTGAACCTTCACCAACCTTAACCTTATACCAACCATTGAAGTAATCTTCTGTCACGAACTGCTCTCCATATGTCACTGGCTTTATTACCTTACTTGTTTCATCAGCATTTTCATACAATGTAGCTTTATTTCCATTTACTACTCTGCTAGTTACAATAACTGAATTGAACTCACTGTCCCCTTCAACAACTGCGAAATCCATTGTGTAGAATGGTATTGCCAAAATCAGCTTATTGTTTGGAACTCCTTTATCTAAAAGAACATCTACCCCAAACTTAACCCATGGATATGACGAAACTGCCCCAGCATCTATACTATTAGACGTTCTCTCATCATATGCCATGAACATAAATGCATCTGTATATGGTTCTAACTCTCTAATATTCATAAAATCAAAATATGGCGATCCATCATAAGGATAAGCTACACAAATCATTATTTCCTTATTGCCAATAGCTTGTTTTAACTTCTTTATGAATTCAGTGAATCCATCTCTATTTTCTTCACCTATAGCTTCGAAATCTATTATGATTTTATCGGCTTCAAGATCTTTCAAAGAGTCTGCTATCTCTTCTATTATTTTATTCTCTTTATCTTCATTACCAAATAACTCTCCTACACTATCAGTAAAATCCTTAAATAATCCATGAACACTATTATCTCTTATAACATGAAATGTAGGTATTAATTCATATCCGTTATTCTTTAGTTTGGTAATATACTCTTGATTTATAACCTTCTTCAAGCTTTCAACTTTACCATCCTTATAATTAAAAAAGTATGTTAGAGGGCTGATACCTTGAAGATTTTGATCATTAGCTTTCTTATTTACCATATTTCCCTTATTATTTAGAATACCTTTGTATGCATCATTATTTATAGCAGCTTCCCATGCTATAAAATCACTTAATTCACTCATGGAGTATTCTTCTGTTTCAAAAGAGAATGAAACCTCTTCTGCTAACCCCTCCTGATTAATCCCTTTTACTCCTTCTTTTATGAAAAGGGTATAACTTGTACCAAATCTATAGTCTTTTATAGGATAAACTTCAACTGTTTTGTTATCAATTATCTTAGTTGTTATTTCTAATTGATTTCCATCTTTTTCTTTTAGTATTACTGTATCCTTATTGATAGATTCCTCTACAAAACTTTCAGAGAATATTATTCTCCACACTTTATCAATAGGTACTTTCTTATCATGCTTTATTTCTCTTCCTTGGATTCCATAAACAAGTTGGCTTGTACCCAAAAATACAGCCATACAAGTTACAAAAACTGTCATCATCCTTATGTATTTCCTCATAAATCCGCACCCCTTTTCTTCAATATTCTTACATTTTAATTATATCATATAATGAATCAATCTTCTGTAAATTAATTTTAACAAAATAAACCATCGTAAAAATACGATGGTTTAAACTTATGCTGATATTTTATTTTCTCTATTATTCCTCTTAAAGTGTGCCCTTATCTTATCTATTCCAACCTCTGGTCGTCTCATTAAAAGTATAATGAATAATGATACTAATACAACACCTTTCAATATACTACTCAAGGTTATACTCCACCAAACTCCTTCAATCCCTAAAATTGTAGTTGATAGAATATATGCTGCTGGAACCCTTGCTCCTGTTAATATCATACTTACAAATGAAGGTATTTTAGTTTTTCCGAGTCCATTGAAGGCACCTGCTGTTGTTATCTCAACACACATAAATAGTTGCGATAGCCCTAGTATTCTCAAATAAATGGTTCCCATCCTTAGAGGTTCTTCGCCTGATATAAATAACTTAAATATTGGTTCTGCTGCAAATACTAGAAGGCATGTTACACCAACACCAAAGACAGTTACAATTGAAATAGCTGAAAAATATCCCTTATATATTCTGTCCCATTTTTTAGCACCATAGTTTTGTCCCACAAAAGCACTTAAAGCTGTCTGAAATCCTCCTGCAGTCATCCATGATAGTGACTCAATCTGAGAACCTACCTTTTGTACACCTATTCCAACTGGATCTATACCAGAAATTATTCTTCCTATATACATACTGCAGAAAGTAAAAAATCCACTTTGAATAGCAACAGGTATACCTATTTTTAGTATATCCTTCATATATGGGATTTCAATATTTGATAATATATTTACTCCACTAAATAAAGTTTTTTCCCTTTTATTCGTCTTAATTGCTATTATAAATGCAATAGTAACCACCAACTGTGAAATAATTGTTGCTATGGCAGCCCCTTTGACTCCCATTTCACTGAAAGGTCCTATACCATAGATCATTAATGGATCTAAAATAAGATTTAATATTATTCCAATGAAATTCATTATTAAAGGAGTTACGCTATCTCCTGACCCATTAAATATAGCTGTAAATACTGGATTGATAAAATAAAAAACTAATCCAAATGCGATTATTGTAAGATACTCAACAGCCATATTATTAATAATTTCACTTTCAATGTTAAAGAATCCTATAAAATTTTCTTTAAATAATAATATTACCCCTGTGTAAAATACCCCAAGTATTATAATCATCTGAATTGCAGTCTTTATATATTTTTTAGTATCCTCAAACTTATTCTCTCCTAATGATTGGGAAACCTTAACCTCTGCCCCGATTTTTGCAAGCATAATAAATGCCATTCCAAACCATGAAAAGAATCCTGCAGTTCCAGCAGCGGAAACCGCTTGTCCAGAGGAATCATAATTACCTAACCAAAACATGTCCATCATATTATAGGCCATCTGCAGTAGCGAAGTTAACATAATTGGTACTGCAAGTTTAAATAAGCTTCCATATATACTTCCTTGAGTGAGATCCACTCTCTTTTTCATAACTCATCCTCCCCTCTTCTAATGCTACATAATGAATATTAAGATATATCTTCACATAATATATTTTATTTCATGTGTCTAAAGTTTCGATAATCTAATTTTATGCCGAATCAAAACTATTATACACTCATTTAGAAGTAGTAACAAGAGGTAAGTTTTATTAATTATTTATTATTTAATCCACTGAATTATGTCCTTATACACATCATTTCTATTAGTTTCATTTAGTATCTCATGTCGCCCCTCTTCATATAACTTTAATGTAATATCTTCTACCCCACTCTCTTTTAATTTATTATAAACCTTCTTAACACCCTTTCCAGCAGCTCCCACAGGATCTTTATCGCCTGAAATCATAAGTATAGGAATATTTTTCACTGTTTTGTTAAAAGCTTCACTAGAATTTATATATCTAACTCCTGTAAATAAATCTTCATACCCTTTTACTGTAAATATAAATCCACATAATTCATCAGCTATATACTTATCTACTTCCGCACCTTCCCTACTTAACCAATCAAAATCGGTTCTTGTAGGTTTAAATTTCTTATTAAACCCTCCAAATGTAAGTTTATCTATTCTTTCACTTCTATGCATAATTCCATTTTTCTTTTTTTCAACACCAACTAAATGTAGTGCTAATTTAGTCATAAATGCATTTGTGTACCCTGTTCCACAAATTATACACTTTGATATTCCCTTTGGATCTCTTGTTAAATAGTCTCTAACAATGAACGATCCCATACTATGACCAAATAGAATTATTGGTTTATCTGGATATTGTTCAATTATATGTTTAGTTATTAAAACTTCGTCCTCCACCAATCTATTCCATCCATTTTCTTCTCCGAAAAATCCTAAATTTCCATCACCCTTAGCTGCTACTCCATGACCTGAATGATCATCTCCAACAACCACATACCCTAACTCATTTAACTTTTCCGCAAATTGTTCGTATCTCTTAGCATGCTCAGCTGCACCATGTACAATCTGAAATACCCCTTTGATATTAGCCCTATCAATATTGTCATTTACCCACTTATGAATTAAAATTTCACTACCATCTTTTCTTTTTATTTCTTCTCCACTATAAGTCATAATTATCCCCCTTTGTAATTTTTACTTACCTTTTACTACCCAATGCATATTCAAATATTTAATATTATTTTACATCTTCCAAGGAATTTTTTCTATATAATTACATTATAATATATAATTAACTATTAATATGTGAAATTTTAGGCAATTCTTGACTTACATTATATATATTATATAATCTCATTATAGATTAATTTTTTATATAAAATTATCATATTATCAACCTTAGGAGGTATTTATGTCTAATAATCGCAATTTCCATCTAATCGATGTGTTGATTATAGTACTTTTAGTAATAATATTCTCATTAATATCATTACTACCAATACCCAAGTATATTCCGATAGGCTTGGCAGTTTTTTCTACTTATATTACATTTTATATATTATCAAAGAAAAACATTCAAAAATCAGAAAAGCTTCAAAGTTATTCACATGAAATTCATAATAATACTAACTCATCTAATAAGGATTTAACTGTAATTTCTCAAAAATTAGCTGATAGTAGTATGGACATTTTTATTTCTAATAGAGAACTAAGAGAGTTTTCTGATAAAATAAATTCTGCTTCAAAATCAATAATATCGCTTTCTGAAAATGATAATAATTACATACAAACTTTAATCAGCTTAATTGAATTAATTAGTTCACAAATAAGTAATATTGTTGATGTTTCTGAAAAGGCAAATAATATTTCTAATAATAGCATTGCTACTCTTACTAGTGAAAAAGATACCATATCATCTGCAATATCAAATATGGTTGATTTAAAGGAATATTACGATACTTTATTGAACAGTACTGATAATTTAAAGAATCTTTCATCTGAGATTTCTAGCATTACTAATTATATCGAAGATGTTGCTAATAAAACTAATTTATTAGCATTAAATGCTCGTATCGAAGCTTCAAGAGCAGGAGAAGCTGGAAATAGTTTTGCTGTTGTAGCCAATGAAATCAAAAAATTATCTGAACAAACCAAGAATTTTAGCTCTAATATATCAGAATATATTTCTGATATGGAAAGTGAAATAACTAATTTAAATAATAAATCTTTATCGACTAATGATAAGATATTATGTGCGAAAGAATCAGTTCAAAAGATAGATAGTACATTTTCAACGGTTGTACAAGCTAATCAAGATCTTCATAAGAGAATTAATGATATACTAGATAGCTCTGATACAATCTCTAATTCATCTGTTGAAATCAAAGATACAATTCATGAATTAAGCATTTGTCATACAACAACATTTGGTTCCGTACAAGAAATCGCAGCTGATATTGATTTGCAATGGAATGTTATTCAGACTCTTAATACTATTACTGAAAATATATCTAATGTTTCTAATAATTTATTAAACCTTTCAATTGATCAAGATGTATACAATAGACTTGAAGAAATAGGCTTAGATATAATGAATAATACTCAAATTGTTAAAACTGAAGACTCCTTAAGAAAATATTGTGATTCTCTTGGTATAAATGAAATATCTTATGCTGATAAGGAAGGATATTTTAAATATGTTTCACTTAAAGATGCTTATATGTTGAATATATTTGAGTTGGATTCAAGATACAAAGACTTTATCAATAGTAATGACAACCTTAAGATTTATCCTCTTACTAGAAGAACTGATACTGGAGAGTTATATATATTCATGGCCATTAAACGATTAGATGAAGATGGTGTAATATCAGCAGCTATATCCATCACTAATCTTCTTAAATTAAAAACTAATCAATAACAGGGGAAGTACTTCCCCTACAACCCCTTCATTTTTCATTCTTAAGAAAATTTTCAATTTCCTTAAGAATGAAAAATGCACCTCAAGTATACTTAAGGTGTCGCATTAAATAAATTTTATTTGGGAGAACATCATGATTAATTATGGGGTTTTATTAATCATTATTGGTCTGTTGTTTAACTAACCAACAATGACATTTTACTACTAAAAAAAACACTCCACAAGGCTTTTTATAAAATATTAATAACTCTTTTATATACCGTTCATTTTCTTAATAACTTCATCATATTCTCTCTTTATTTTATCAATATCTTTATATGGATAGGAAATTACTTTTTCCTCATTAAGAAGATAATCATCATTCAAAGAAACAATCATTATCTTCTTTGTATTAGAACTTAGGTATACTAATACCCCATTTTGATTATTATATCCCTTTCTTAATAAAGTAATATTTCTTTTAAATTCAACATTTTTACATATATATTTTTCCTCACCAACAAATATATTTCCCGTAAATTTTGTCTTCTTTAAAAAAGATTTATTTATAGTTCCATCTATTTTTATTATAATTTCATCAACTATTTTTTCTTTTGAAATGTCAGCAACTTTACATTCATATAATCTATTCACTTTAGAGGGAATAAGATTAAATATGTATGCAAATAAAAAAACAACAATTAACGCAAATATTACTTGAACCCAAATTCCTTTTGTTCTCATGATGCTCTCCTATTTAATTAATCCTATTATTATTTTATGCTGAGAACTATAAAATAGTTTTACTTTTTTTATTGTATAACTTCTTTTAATTTTTTCTTAAATTTATAAAAATCCTCATCAAATATTATTAAACTTATTCCCATTTCCTTTGCTCTATCACTTGTAGTACTTTTATAAGATTCTTTTGTTGCTACCAGTATTTTTTTTACTGTCTTTCCTCCAATTTTTTTAGCATATACTTCTAATTCATTTAATGTATCAGAATCATAATGAGCGGTATCTTTACATGATATATAAATAAGATTTGAACTATATGAAGCAAGAACATCTACCTCATTTTTTATATCTTCTTCTTTTCTATCCCATAAGAAAACCACGCCAGCTTTAGCATCGTCAATAAATCCTAGTTCTTTTATTGCATCATAAGTTAATACCTCTAACCATGTACCAACCTTTCCTATAAAATCCTTACAAGAATTATTTGAAAATTTAAAGGTTATTCGCTCTTTATTTCTAGAAGATATTTTCCCAAGGGAATTTTTTCTCAATTCTTTTAAAAACATCATCAATACTGAATATTCTCTATTACTTAGTTTCATTGTCATAAACTGCACTATATTGAGCCTTGCTCTATCCCAGTTTGTAATATCATAATTTCTTTTTATTCTTTTAAATATTTCCCATTCTCTTCTATTATTCATAATAAATTTGCTCATATTTATAAATCTTTCATCATCAAATATCTTACTATTCTCTTCTAAGATTTCTCCACCAGTAATTCCTATAAAATCATGTATATCCATATCAAATTCTGAAATACTCACTTCTTTGTCTTCATCTATAAATAATATAGTATCTTCTTTATTATCTATATATACACATTTCAGTCCTAATTCCTGTGCCTTTATATATACCATTAATACAGCTTTGGGTTTATCACCAAATAAGCTGATTATTGTATCTTCACTATTAAACTCCTTTAAAACATTTCCCAGGTAATTGTTATTTATCTTTTTTACACATCTTCTACTACAATTTATATGAGAGTAATTAATTTTAAAGAATTTACTTATCTGTTCATAGTTCTCATTACTTTCCATATCCTCATCTATTATAAAGATAATATTTTCTGGTTTAAAAAATAACATAGAAATTATACTTCCATAGTTTCTATTATTCATAATACATACTAAATTTTTATACCCCATAAATTTACCACTCCTTTATACCATTTTATCACCAAGCAATCTCGTATTCATATAATATACTGAACCATTACTTAAGGAGGCAGAAAATGCACTGCTGTTGTTGCGAACACCGACATAAATTTAAATGTAGAACCGGCTGCTGTGAAGATCACACTCATAAAATAAAAGGTTATACTTGCTGCTCTGATAATGTTTGTTATCATACACACATATTAGAGGGTTGCTGTACTTCAAAAGATGATCATGCACATCGCTATTGTATAGAAACCAGCCCAGCTATCCCATTACCTTGCGGTGGACATTGTCATTACGTTGATAGTGAAACCAATTGTTATTATGGTCATGTTCATGATGTATGTTTTGAAATTGAAGACAAAAAAACTGATTTATGTTGATCTTTTACTAATAGTACTTCAAGCTAGGTTTAAACAACCTAGCTTTCCTTACATATAATACCATCATAATGTATATTATTCTTCTATTAAACAGATATTATTCTAAAAGCACACTATATCTGAAAGGAGATATTATGAATAAGGTTCTTATTATAATTGATAGTGGATTTGAATTGATTGAGACACTCTCTGTTGTTGATGTATTAAGGGCATTACATATTGAAACTCACCTCTGTTCAATGAATGATAAGTTGGTAAAGAGTTTTAGAGATGTTAAGATTAACTGTGATATAGTATTTTCTGATGTTAATTCTGAAGATTATTCCTGTATCGTTTTCCCTGGAGGCCCAGCTGCTGATGAATTGATGAAGAATAAACATCTTCTGAGTTTTACTAAATCTTTCTTTGAAAAAGGTAAACTCGTTGCTGCAATATGCGGTGGTCCACAAATTCTATCTTATGCTGATGTTGTTGCAGAAAAGCGCGCTACTTCTCATCCAAAAGTGAAAAATAATATATGTTGTAAAGAATATGTTGATGAACCAGTAGTAATTGATGATAATGTAATAACAAGTCAGTCTCCTGTCACTGCTTTAGGTTTTGCATTTGCTATAGCTGAGTCTCTTATTGGAAAAGATGCTTGTAAAGAAGTTAAAGATAATTTCCTTTTTGAATAAACTAAATGGCAATATATCATCTTACTATTGATATATTGCCATTTATCTCTGTTAAAATGATTTAAAACTATCTTCAACAAGTGCTTCAAATCTATATCCTCTATCTATTAACTCTTCAATTATTCCTGGCAAAGCATCAGGGGTTGTCTTTTTTCCACCAGCATCATGGAAAAGAATAACTATCTTTTTCTTCCAAAGATTATTTATAACATTCTCTTTAATCTGATTTGCCGGAACTAGAGAAGCTCTTGTATCTCCTGAATCAATGTGCCAATTAAAGTGTTTATATCCCAACTCATCCACAGCTTTCTTGCCTTCTGTTCTATGAAACGATCCTCCTGGAAATCTGAATATTTTATTATCATATCCTTGAATCACACTTTTTATTATTTCATCTGTTTTATTTATTTCACTAATTAAATTATCTACATCTGAATAAATATACTTATACTCATGACTATATGAGTGATTTCCAATAACATGTCCATTTTCATGTATCTTTTTAAGTATTGTTTTGTTATTTTCAGCATTCTTTCCTAGAACAAAGAATGTTGCTTTTATATTATACTTGTCTAGTATATCTAATATTTTATACGTATTGGCACTAGGACCATCATCAAATGTTAAGTAAGCTATTTTTTCTCCTCTTGCTACATCCTTATTTACGTCTTCCTTCTTAGAAGAGTTATTGTTCGAAGTATCATTCTTAGCGGGAGTCTTCTCAGGAGTATCGCTTTCTTCTGAAACGTTTCCACAATTCACCTTATATTCTTTCTCATGAACTACCTCATCACTTCCAAACTTCTTTAAATACACTATAATATAATATATTCCATTCTCATTGAACTTAAGGTCTATATCTATACTATCCCCAGCAAAAAATGGAGGAGATGAATTTTGAAAATAATTGAGAATTTCTTTTTTATTGTGATCAAATACTTTAAAATCAAGTTTAATTAAATCATCACCATCTGTCTTAATAACATATTCAATATTCTCCATTGCTTTTATACTTTCATTATTACATTTTAATTCTTTTATCTCATTCTCTATTGCTTTAACAGGTTTAACTCCTATAGTTAATACCATTAATAATAAGACAAAACCCCTTATCCATCTTCTCATATACTCCCCCCTAACAATTTATTCCATATTATGATATTAGACATAAATATCTAATATCCTTTTTTTAGAATAAAGCAGTCAAAAACAAACGAACTCCACTTCCATGTTTTATACATGAAAGTGGAGCCATTATATTTATCATATTCTCAGTTATGTTTTTGAACATATATTTAACGTAAAACTTCTTTATTCATGAATTTGTATACTATAAGAATTCCAATAACCAAAACTATAGTGCACGCAATTCCTCCCTCAATTCCAAATCCTCCACCTGAAATAAATTGTGAACCTGAGTTATTGAACTTAAATATTGTTCCTCCTACAACAGGGTTACCACTTACTTCGATTCCAAATATATTTCCCTGTGCCCAGTTCCAAGCAGAATGAATTCCCATTACTCCCCATATTGCTCCCTCACGCAGAGCATAAACTGCAGCAAATACACCAAATAATATTAGGTTTATCATAGGTAATACCCCAACATTATTATTGCCTAAGTGTAATAGCCCAAAAAATGATGAAGATATTATTATGGCAAGTATTACATTATATCGTGCTCCAATAACAGGTAAAAGCCATCCTCTTGTTATTATCTCCTCTGTTCCTCCCTGAATTATCCATCCTATAAGAATTAATAAAACAGGTCCAATTGCAGCTGCCCCAACCGCTACACCACTTGCTGTTGTTGTAGGTTTCATTGAACCTGTAGCATAACATATGAGTACTGAAATAGTCATCATGGCAATTCCAATAAAGAATCCCTTTATGTAATTCTTACCTGCATTCTCTTTATAAAATCCAAGTGTTCTTACTTTTCTTTTCTGAATGAACTTAACATACAACATAAATACTACTGCCATTCCACCAAAAATAAACACTAAATTCAGTATTGTATTAGTAGTCATCCCCATGTCAGTAGGAACTGCAAGTGTTATTACACCAATAACTATTCCTCCAATAATCTGCCCAACTATCATTAACACAAAAGCCAGAGCCACCGTAAATATTAATAGTAGTACCGAAACTACTGTATTTGGTTTCTTCTTTTCACTTCTGAATCCCTCAATCAATCTCGATTGGTTTTCATTCATGTTATCACGTCCCCTTTTAAAATTTCATATTACACATTATATTAATATTATACCATAGTAAAAATCACCATATTTAACAAATATAGTGACTCTTTTTAAATGAAATCAATCTTTATCAGTAATTAGTTTTACTTAAATTCACTAATAAGTTTTCCTTCACTATTATATAATTTACCCGGGTCTTCAGATGAATTACTCCACATATTTTTCTTACCCCATTGTATATCACCTTTCCCATCACCACTAGAAACAGTAATTGCCTCACCTGGTTCAATAGTTACTTCTGGGAATATAAATTGTTGATTCCCCTTAACAGAAAGAAGTTTGTACCCTTTCAAATTAACTTTTGTATTTCCGTTGTTTTTAATAAAAACAAGTTCCTTTACCTTATCAATATTTTCTATACTTATGCTATTAAGCTGTTCATCTTCTTCTTCATCATTATTATCTTCCTGATTACTCTTATTATCCACTTCATTGATAATTCCATCCTTAGATACAAATTCAATGCTTTCTCCATCACTCAAACATACAATTGTACCTAATTTATCTGTTCTCAACATCTTAATTCCCAGTTTATTATATCTTTCAATTATTTCTTTATGTGGATGACCATAATCATTATCTTTACCACAACTAATAATTGCATATTTAGGTTTTACCTTTTTTAAGAATTCATTACTACTAGAGCTCCTACTTCCATGGTGTCCAGCTTTCAATACATCACTTCTAAGTTCTAATCCATTATTAATAATCTCTTTCTCACTATGGGCCTCTGCATCACCAGTAAACATAAAGCTCCTATTACCGTATTCAAATCTTATAACTATAGAATACTCATTCAGATCCTTGTACTCTGAACTATTTGGTGCTAATACTGTAAATTTACCTTCTCCTAATTCAAAAGTATCTCCAATTTTAGGTGTTGTAAATTTCAATCCTTTTTTCTTAGTTTCACTTACCACATCTTTGAATGTCTTAGTTGTATGAGTAACCTTTGGCATTAATACTTTTCCAATCTCAAATTTCTCTATAACTGCATCCAATGATCCTATATGATCCTCATGAGGATGTGTTCCTATTACATATTCTAATCTCTTTACTCCATTACTCTTTAAATATGATAATAATATTTCTTTATCATCATTATTTCCTGCATCAATAAGCATATATTTTCCTTCTTGCTCAATAAGAATAGCATCAGCCTGCCCAACATCGATATAATGTACCTTTAATTTTCCTTCAACATTTGCTCCCTCAATACTTTTATCTGCTAGACTTTCTACTTGAAGCTTACATCCACCTAAAATCAACATAATAATACTTGCCAGTACTATTATATAGCCCTTAAAATTCCTCATCTGTTTTCCCTCCACAAATATTGTTATGTAATTTGTTACTCTATCTAGATTCCATCATCCTTCTCTCTATCTTATCAATTGGCGATTCTTCTCCCATCTCTTTGTACCTGTGATTTACTGCTGCTGTTTCAATAATAACAGCAAGATTTCTTCCTGGCATAACAGGAAGAACTATTTTTCTTTTCTTAACTCCCAAGATATCCATATGGTCATCACTGCTACCAAGTCTATCATAGTTCTTGCCTTCTTGCCATCTTTCGAGTTGAATAACAAAATCAATATATTTCTCATTTCTTATTGAACTCAATCCATACAGGGCTGGAACATCAATTATACCAAGTCCCCTAACCTCAATCATACCTTCTGTTATATATGGACTTCTCCCTAATAAATGCTGATCTATGTTTTTTATATTAACGGCATCATCTGTCACTAACCGGTGTCCCCTCTTGATTAATTCAAGAGCAGTCTCACTCTTACCAATACCACTTTCACCTACAATCAATATCCCAAGACCATATATGTCACAAAGTACTCCATGTATCATTGTCTCTTCTGCTAATTCTCTATCAAGATAATTCATTATATTTGATATTATTCTTGTTGTGAGCTTTTTAGTTCTAACAATCCATATTTTTTGTTCTTTAGCAAGTTCAACGATTTCCTCACTAGGATATATATCTCTAGAGAACACCAAACATGGCATATCGAAGCTGAAGTAATATTTAAGCCTATCATATCTAACTGATGAATCAAGTTGTTGTAAGTAATTCATTTCAGCCTTTCCTAAAACTTGAATTCTTTCACTAGCAAAATAATCAAAGTATCCAGCTAACTGTAATCCTGGTCTATTAATATTGCTGATACTAACTTTTTTTTCATCATCACCTTTAACTATCACATCCAACTTCAAATCTTCAATAAGCTTTGATATATATATAAACATTATCATTGACTCCTTTTGATATCTAGTGTACAAGGCACTATGCCCCTTGTCATGGCTATGTTTATATATAGACTAAATGTAATCAATGTAGTCTATAATTTAAGTATTATCACTTAATACACTTACTATATAATAGCATAAATTCGACATTTAATGAAAATCTACAAGAACAATACCTATTTTAAATAGATAAGCTTAGGCAGTAGTAAATTCAATGATTTTGCCTCTAATGCTTGTTTACTTCTCTGCATAAAAGGACTACTATACTATAGTTGTGAAAAAATACATGCATAAGGAAGTGATAATATGAATGCTTTTATAAGTATGGGAATTGCTCTGATCGTTGGTATCGCCTTTGGTAAACTTATGGGGAAATTTAAAATACCATCTGTTGCTGGTTATATATTAGCAGGTTTACTTATAGGTGTTTCAGGATTACATATAATCGATAATAATTTAGAATTACAACTTTCTTTTTTAAGTGATTTAGCTTTAGGGATTATTGCTTTTAATATTGGAAGTGAACTTGAAATTTCTGTTATAAAAAGATTAGGAAAATCTATTTTCTTAATTGCTTTGTGTGAAGCTCTAGGTGCTTTTATATTAGTTACAGGTATTTCATTACTCTTAACTAATGATGTATCACTCTCATTAATACTCGGAGCTGTAGCATCTGCCACAGCCCCAGCAGCAACGGTTATGGTTCTAAAAGAATACAAATCCTCAGGACCCCTAACAAGTACGCTTCTAGGAGTTGTTGCAGTAGATGATGCTATATGTCTTATGATATATTCAGTTGCTTCAGCTGTTGCGAAGGTTTTTGTAAAAAATGAATCATTAACGTTTTTTAAAGTAGTTATATCTCCTTTATTTGAGATACTGCTATCTGTTGCAGTTGGTGCAGCTCTAGGAATCTTCTTGACTTATTTATTAAATAAATCTAGAAATAAAGATGAACTACTTATCTTTTCATCAGGAACAATTCTATTACTTATAGGTATTTGTTCTATATTCCATCTGTCATCTTTATTGTGTGCTATGACATTAGGATTTATGGTAACTAATGTTTCAAACAAAAGCAGAAAAACCTTCTCAGCCCTTGAGAAATTTTCACCTCCACTAATAGCAGGATTCTTTGTTCTTGCTGGTGCTAGATTAGATTTATCTATGATACCTCAAATTGGTGTGCTTGGTTTAGCTTATTTAATATTTAGATTGGCGGGTAAACTACTAGGTGCAAATCTTGGTGGTCGTCTTGCTAAAGTACCAGATAAGGTTAGAAAAAACATTGGTTTTGGATTATTTTCACAAATCGGTGTAGCTGTAGGTCTAGCCATTATTGTAAGTAATGAATTTAGTGGTACAACCTTAGGTAGTACAGTTATGACAATATTATTAGCCACAACTGTTGTTACTGAAATACTAGGACCTATCTGTACCAAAAGAGCTATTACCAATGCTGGAGAAATACCAGATATTGCTGTGCCACAAAAAAATATTGCTTGTTAGGAGATGGTTTCAATGTATTCTGTTTTTATAATACTTAATAAATTAAGCAAACTCGATGAAATACTTAAAGTTTTCTATGACAATGGATGTGGAGCAACAACATTAAATAGTGAAGGTCTTGCTCACACTCTTTGTAACCACAATCATAATATACCGATATTTGCAGGCTTAAGATCACTTTTTGAAGATGATGAACCCAATAATATAACAATAATGAGTGTCATAGAAGAAGAGAAGAAACTACGTGATGTAGTTGATGCACTTAAACATGAATTTGATGAGAATAGAAGCGGAATTATGTTTGTAACACCAGTTCTTGAGAGTTATGGACTACACAATAAAGAATACGAGAACTATTAAAAAAACGCCCTTAGGCGTTTTTTTTCTTAAGCGTGACCTTTTTTAGGAACTATACAAATAAATTCAAGAGTTTCATCTCCAGTATTCTGGAACTGATGAAGTGTATTTGAAGGAACATAAGCATATGAACCAGCTTCAATAACCTTATCCTCTCCATCTAAATGCAATATACCTTTACCTTTTATTACATAATTTATATGCGGCCAGTCATGAGTATGTCTAGGTGTATAACCACCAGCTTCAACTTCAAGCACTCTCATAACATGATCTTCCCATCCCTGTTCAGGACCAACTAAAACTTTCATCGCAGCACCTTTAACATTATCAGCACTAATTTTTACACCTTCTAATTCTGATAATTTTCCTACTACCATCACTATCACCTCAACATACAGAATTATTTGAAAACATTTATTAAGGCACATTCAAATACCCAATAGTCTTCTTATCTCTATATTATATCAAACTATGTTCTGAATAAATACTTTCTTACAAATATATTTTAGACTTAATGCATAAACTAGTGTAGTATTAAATCAAAATCTTTATAATTTAAGGAGGAGATTATCCATGCCATATACTTTGCCAAAATTACCTTATGATTACAATGCATTAGAACCACATATGGATGAGGAAACATTAAGAATTCATCATGATAAACATCACAAGGGATATGTTGATGGTCTTAATAAAGCCGCACAAGCCCTTGAAAAATCAAGAAAAGATAATGATTTTGCTCTAGTTAAACATTATGAAAGAGAGCTAGCATTCAATGGCTCTGGACATATTTTACATACTCTATTTTGGGAAAACTTAGCTCCTAATGCTAAAGATAAACCATGTGGTGAATTGCTAGCACAAATAGAGAAAGACTTTGGATCATATGATGCATTCAAAACTCAATTCACAAAAGCCGCTGCTGCAGTTGAAGGTTCTGGATGGTCTATATTGGCATATCATCCTATGTTATGTAGATTAGATATACTACAATGTGAAAAACATCAAAATTTAACTGTATGGGGATGTCAACCTCTATTAATCTTAGATGTTTGGGAACATGCATATTATTTAAAACATCAAAATAAGAGACCAGAGTATATTGAATCTTTCTGGAAAATATGCAACTGGGATAAGGTTGAAGCAAGATTCTCACATTGCTGTAAATGCAAATAAAAAAGCACTCGCTGAATGCGCTAAGAACCTTTTAAAAGAATTTGAGAGTGGTGAGTGTAGAGTTGAGAACCTCAACTCTACACTCACCACTCTCAACTATGTTTTCAAGCTTTCCTCTTTAATTTTCTAAATATTAAAAACACTTATTTTCTTAGAATAGGTGCGTAAATCTGAATCTTAGATGTCTCATCTTTGAAATCAGCATCGTATACCTCAAAACTAGGGAGTCTTGAGTAAGTATATTTGTTCTTGGTATAAACTGTTTGAGGTTGTTCTAGACCTTGTTCATATAGCCACGTCTTGAAAAAGTATTTCCAAAATTCTCCGCTAGTTTCCATCTCAAGAGTGGTGTCAAACACTGCGTATTCGCAGGTATCAAATCTACGAGCAATCAGACCCGATGGCAAGTTATCAAGTGTTGAAACTTCCACACCAATCATATACTTGGCTGTATCATCTTCTCTTGATTCATGAGTCATACCATATACTACAGAAGAGTTTACTTGATCAGGAATTAGTTCCTCCAATTTTTCGCTGTTCCATTGGTCATACAAATCTCCTATGTTATTAGTACCTCTATTGTAATCAATGTCAGTCTCAATTCCTACTACTAGGAAGCTTTCTTTTGTAACAAATTGTACACTGTCAAAACTTTGTTTTAGATTCATATCTATACCTCTTTCCATAAATAAATTTTTCGGTGGAAAAGGATTAATAAGTGGATTTATCCTCCTGAAACGCGCCGGCGGAATTCTATATTGCTGTACAAATTTCTTAGTAAATGACTGCTGGGACGAAAACCCTGTTTCAAAGGCGATAGAGATGATTCTCTTATCAGTCTCCTTAAGTAAAGTTGCCGCTCGGTATAAACGATATCGATTAACGTATTCTTTCACTGTGCACCCTGTCAGTATCCTAAACATATTCGAAAAATACGATGGCGAAAGATATGCACTCTCAGCTATATCGGCAACTAGTATGTTTTCGTCATATTTGCTGTGTATAAATTTAATTGCTTTAAATGTACTATTAAGGTAATCCATGTTAATCCCTCCTTCCACTATTATATTACTATATCTGGAATCTAAAAGTTTTGTCAGAATCAACTTAGTTTAAACTCTCCCTATAAAAAGTTCTTTTAGAGTCATCAAATTTAATTTCATTTTTATATAAAATAATGAGGGATGATAATTTTAGATAATAAAAAAAGGGTTCCAGTAATCTGGAACCCATATAATCATCTCGATTATAAATGTAATGCAAATTTTATCCCTATTTCTACTTGTTATTCCATCGAGAATCATATCATATTATGCGGTAATATGTCAATGTAATTTGAATTATTCTCTCTAGTTATTATTATCCTTATTTTCTCTTATCTAACTCTTTTACAAATGCTATGAGCAAGTCTTTTCCTTCCTCTGTTAATCCTAAATCATAAATTTCTTCTTTCAATAATTCATAGCTCCCATGCCCATGAGCATATCCATTCATATGCCCAACTGCAGTAGACATAGTTATTTGTTTCTCCGTATTATATATTTCTTTCATATCATAATATAACTTTCTAATTCTTTTGAAATAGTATTTTTGATGATAGTTCTCAGCTGCATAAAAGTTCTTAAATAATCTTATGTCCGTATCAAATTTCCTGCTTATTTCCTTCTCTTTTTTCTCCATTATTTTAAGGATAATATCTCTTTCTTCATCATCTCCATAAAATAAAATTGATCTATATTGATTACTTTGGTTTAGATGAGGACATGTTTGTGTATCAAAAAACATTTCTACCAACTCTTCATAACTTATTATTTCAGGAATATAATGAATTTGAACAGTTTCAGTATGATCTCCCATATTCTTATATTCCGGATCAGTCATATCTCCACCAGCATATCCAACCTCAGTATACTTTACTCCATCTTTTATCCCAAACTGAGAATCTGGTCCCCAGAATCAGCCCATAGCAAATGTGGCTATCTTTATTGTATTATTAAATTTACTATCCATTATTGGTTTATTCATTGAAATCATCTCCTTGGTTTAGTAAATAATCTTTAAGTTTTGATATTATAATCCTATCTGGAGGATTTAAATCTCTTTCAAGCGGTAAATCATTTAACTTAAAAAATCCCAACTCCAAAGTTTCTTCTTCATCTCTCTTCAAATCACCACTATAGTTGTTACATAAGAATACTGCTGTAGTTATATATACTTCATCTCCATTTGGATAAATATAATGTAAGTCCTCTCCTGAAAAAATATTAAAAAGTTCTAACCTATTAACACTTAACCCCGTCTCTTCCATAACTTCTCTAGTAGCTGTCTCTTCAAATGTTTCACCTAATTCCATGCTACCCCCTGGGATTCCCCAACACTTATTATCTGTTCTCCTCTGTAATAGTATCTCATTATTTTCATTAATTATAGCTGCACCTGCTGCTGGCATCAATATTGGCCTTTTACCCACGTATTTTCTCAAGTCCATTATATATCCCATAAAACCTCCTTATTAATATAGATATTCTAGTTAAGAAATCTATTGAAAGAATTTTCTCTATTTTTATTATACTGATTATATCACTGTAAGGTATGTTAAAACAACAAAAGAGGGTTTATTTCACCCTCTTAAAGTATACTCTTATTTAATTCTGAAATTACCACCATTTAAATTTATCTTAATTTCTGGACCTTCACCAATTTTCTTTTCTATCACTTTACTTCCGTCACCTTCCACAACTTTTATATCATCTTCTTTAAAAACCTTTTTACTTTCAAGGTTAATATAATTGTCGCTCTCAAGATAATAATTACCTTCTTGGTTTTTGGGAATATAAATTTCTACACTTGAACCTTGACCATCTATATTAATGTCTTGCTGAATTTTTTCCTTATACTTTATGTTAAAATTACAGTTATTTAGTGATAATTCACATTTCCCCTTCAATTCATCCACATGCATCCTATCACTTTGAACTTTCCCTGATAAACTTCCATTTATATTATTAAGAGTTATTTGGTCACCATAGGTATCTAATTGTATATCTCCAGTGATATTATCAAGATTTATATTACTATATCGATATCCATTTCCTTCTCTTATATTTATATCACCTGTAATTTCATTCCCTTTTAAGACTGAACCCCTAATATAAATATCTAGTTTATTCTTAATTCCACTAATATTAATACTTCCATTAATATTATTTATATCTACATCAATATGCTCAGGTATAAATAGTTCATAGTTTGTATCAATTTCTCCAATCTCAACAAGTTTATTTAAACTTTGTTGATTAAAATCTGATATTAGAAGTTTTCCATCTATAACTTTTATATCAATTACATTCTCTTTATATTCCTCTGCTACTTTCTTACTGTTTGCCTTAACTACAACACTTGTTTTTATTCTTACTTTATTATCAGTGCTTTGCTTTATATTAATATTACCTCTATCCTCAATTACAATCTTGTTAATATCAGCTTTGTCATATTCATATTCTTTAATCATTATATCTGAATGAGCCTTACTTTTAATATCACCCATTACTACGTTAGATACTTCATCATCCATGAATTCATTAAACACAAATACTCCTGAAGATATTAAAACCAATATTATAAATATAAATACAGCCAAAACGTCGTACTTTAACTTAATCTCTGCACCCTTATTTCTATAAACAAAATATAATATTTCTATTCCAATACTGATCAATATTATTGGCCAGAATTTAAGTATCAATAGAGCTCCACTTATACCCTTTATTCCTCCAAATAATATAAGCATCCCTATTATAACTAACAAAATACCTAATGAAAATGTACCTACTCTCATTTGTTTCAAATTATTCTCCCCCCAATACTACTGGTCAATTTCACCCTTACTTAGTGCCTTTGTACCGCTTTTAAATATTAATCTAAATCCAACTAAAATGAAAATCAAAGATATAAAACCCATTTTAGCTAGTGATATTACTCTATGATCAAGATATCTAAATAGTTCAGGTAATATAATTTTATTACCAATTATCAATGCTCCCACAAGAACAAATAATATACCAATCACTTTATTGCTGTTGCTATTGACTGTCAATCTTCTAACAATTGTAAATAAAATAAATTCTTCCCCATCATCATAGATTGAACTTCCCGAAACCCTATGAACCATGTCAAACATACTATAGAACCATATAATTATGGACCCTATTAAAAATAACATTACTCCTGTTAAATTTGACAAATATAATAACACCAAGAAACTAGTCATTATTTGTACACCTTGATTCATGGCCCCTAAATACATATGCCCTGCTCCAGGCATTATAGAAAGAAATATACTTAGAATCTGCTCTTGCTCAAAGCCTAGAATTTTTTTATCTTTCATTATAAACTTATATTCATCAAGTTCTCCATATTTTATTGTAAAATTGATTCTATCAACAATCATCATGGAGTCAATCATACTTATTAGCCATATTACTGGTAAAAATACTATAGTAAAAGGCGTGCTATATGTCATATTGGAAATCAACATAGATATGGCTGTAACCCCTATTAATGAAGCAAGAACTATTCCTGCTCTTCCTGCAAAGCCTATATATAAATATTGTAATCCTGGTAAAAACGATAATATAAAAGTTAAAAATTTACTTTTTTTCTTCACTTAGTTCACTCCTTAACTTAAAATTTTATATTTCAATTCACTAAAGAATAAAAATTTCAAATATATCTCTAAAAATACCAGTTGAAAACAGAAACATTGATACTGCTACTAGAACTAGATATACTAGCATTAGCCTTTCCCTTCCTCTGATATACATTTCATTTTGAATACTCTCAACCACCTCAACATCTAATATTTGAGGATAATAATCATCAATTCTATTCATAACTTGCTGATTGAAACTAGTTCCATTAACCCCTCCCTCTCTATCCTTAAAATCAAATTCTATTAATTCATCATCTTCTAACTCCATTAATAATTTATCCACATCAACCTCTTGCTCTAATAAAATTATATCTTTTCTATCTATATTTTCTTCATCATAAGAAGCCTTCATATAGTAATTCATCTCCCATACTATTTTTTAGTATCTTTTTAGCCCTATACAAACGAGTTTCCACTGTCCGTGGTTTAATACCTTCTTCTTCTGCTATAGTATAATAATCTTTGTTCTCAATGTAATATTTTATGAGAACTTTACCATATTTATCTGGTAGTTTATTAATACTATTTAATAAAATTTTGTTCTTCTCTTTATGTAATACATTGTTTATAGGATTTTCCTCGGATTTAGTTTCTTCCACTGTTTCTTTTAAAACTTCAACAACCTTTGTTTGTGCTTTTTCTTTTCTTATGTAATCAATGCATTTATTTGTAGCTATTCTACCTATCCAAATCTTAAAGTTCTTATTATCAAACTTAGCTATGGACAAATAAACCTGTAAAAAAGTTTCTTGTGAGAGATTCTCCGCAAGATGAACATCTTTTAACAGCTTATAACATATAGAAAAAACATATTTTTTATATATTGTTATAAGATCTTCAAAAGCTCTGTTCTCGCCAAGCATCGCACGCCTTATAAGTTCATCTTCCCTCATAATTCCCTCCTTTCCACTTTTTAACGTTTTCAATAATATAAACGTGGCTTTTATAACAAACCCTTCACTTTTTTCTAATATTTTTGTTTTTTTATAAATTTTTATAAACTTAAAGCTGAAAACTCCAGATTTTACTGGGCTCTCAGCTTTTATTTGTTTGCATATTTCTAAGATATTCTGAAGCATGAAGAATATCAACAATATTTGTTCTCTGTTCTTTGACCTTTGTTCTTTGTTTTATCTATATTTAATTGTATTTATATACTTATGTGATTTCATCTTTCCCTCTTGTGACTGAATTACCTCAAAACTCATTCTATTCTTTTCCAAACCAACTTTTAAGTGGTATAGCGATATCCCCATATCAATAAGATTCATCTTATCATATAGAGCTTTTGTGATTTTATTTTTTCTCTCTATACAATAAGTGTTAATAATTCCATCTTCCTTTGAAAACATCCATGGTTGACTGTTTATTGCTGATGGCGCTACTCGTACATAGTTGAATATATCTTCAAAAATAGAATCAATCTCTCCTAATACAACTTTATCAAGAGTCTTTCTTTTATATTCATTGATACCTTTTCTATACATTGTAAAGAAATCTTCTGGTTCTCCAAATGCTATAATAAGTATTGGTTCTTGATTATCATCAATCTCAATCATATCCTTAACCATATTCCTATCAAAAGGTGCTCCTACCCAACAAGTTCCTATTCCCATACAAGTCAACTGGATCACTATCTCCTCAAAAGCAAATCCTACATTTTCAAGATACCCATCTTTTTTATCAGATGTTATTACTATATAATGAGGTGCTTTAACCTTGATATATTTACCAATAAAATTATTGAAAAGAGCTTGCACCTTCATACCATCTTTAACTAAATGTCCCTTAAAATTTATTTCTTCATATAATCCTTTTACGTTCTTTAACATTTCTTCGACTTTACTTATTGTTTCTTCATTCAATCCATCCATTTTATACTTTCTAATTGACTTTCTTTTAAAAATAGCATCCTTTATTATCATAAAATTCCTGATTTCTAAAATCATAACAAATAGTAACACTCACTATTCATACGATTTTTCACCTTATCCGACAACAAGGCGGTAGCATGACAGGATTCAACTACTTAGGTTAGTACTGTTATACTAAAATTCCACATAGCCTTTACATTTCAATAATAATTAAAATTATTTCCTTATAAAGTACAAAAGAATTGCGAGTGTTACTCAGCCCCTAATATTATTTCTCCACCAAAGCCTTTCCTACTAGGTGTACTTTGACAGTTTTCATTTATATTAAAGTTAATTATAACTTGCTATCCCTAATAATTTCTTCCTATTTACTATCCATAAATCAGGCTTGTCACCTACCTTTCTTTTTATATTTTTATTTATTTCTGCCCATTTTGCCCATTCATTTTTCTTGCTAAATTTATCTAAATCTTTTACTAATACATCTTTCAATATTTTTGAAACCTTTTCTTTAAAACCATAACTACGTCTTGCTATAACCATTCCTGCACCATTATGAACTACCATTCCGTACTGATGGCAATACTTATACAATCCTATTTTGCTTGTAAATTGTGGTTTAACTTTAACTATTTCAACACCTTCTTTTATACAAGCACTTTCAAGCATTGTTAATAACTTGCTATATATAAATTGATGTTTGATTCTAGCAAACTTGGCATTTACATCTTTATCATTTTTAAATTTCAAATCTTCTATGGCAATTCCACATCCATAAGTTTTAGCAATTAAGATTACTTGTTTAGCAAGTTCTCCACAAAGGTTTTTACGTCTATTACTTCTTGCGTACTGCAATTCTCCTTGTTTTAGGTATGTGTGCCATTTATAATTACCTTTATCATCAATCATAGTTAGAGCAAAACCATCTGGATTAGTATCTATGCCAATCATCCTATTATGCCCTGTATATATGACCTCAGATTTAGGTAATTCAAAAGTGATGTGTGCGTAACATTTTCCATTTTTCTTTATTAATTCAACTTGATAAGCTTCTCCACTTTGTAAATGATTTAAAAACATTTCTCTATAATTATTACCATTAACTTTCCCAGTTTTCTTAGATAGTTTTTGTGGTAAATATATAGGTACTTGTATTTTTAAGGCTCTATTTGATTTTGTTTTTTGTAATGTTGATATTTCTAAAAAACTCATGTCATTATTTACAATTACTCTTAAGTTTGGATTTCCTTTTTTTGTCTTGTCTCCCCTTGAATAGAATCTATTATTTCTGCATTCTTTCCACTCTTCGTTGCTTATTAACCCTTTACATCTTTTGATAAACATTTCTTTACTACCAAATGTAACTGGTGAAATAGTATTGTTATCCTCTAAGGATTGAAAATATGCCAATTTTCTTTGTCTCTTATCTAGTTTTCTCAATAAAGCATTTCTTTTTTTAGCAGATATTTTCTTTTTACCATTTAATATTTTTTTAATAGCTTTTATTTTAGAATTGTAGCTACTTATATTATCTTTCAATAACTCCTTTTGAGAAACTATTGTTTGTCTTGCATTTTCAACAGCATCCTTGGATTGACGAATATTTAAATTGTACTTATTGGCTACTATTTTTTCTAATTCACCTTTTTTAATTGTTCCTTCTAGTAATCTATTAAATGAATATCTAATAGCAGTGCAAAATACTAACATCATATTATCAATTATTGATTTTTGTTCATCATTCATATTTATTAATATTGCTTTCAGTGTTATTTTCACTAATACTTTGTACCTGCCTTTCTTTCTCCAATTCAGTGATAATTTTCTTTAATTTCCTTTCACTCCTTGCACCATATAACCTTGCACTAAAACAACTTCTATATCATCCAAGTCATACCTTCTATGTCCATCAGGAGCCTTGAATTTTGCTTTAAGCTTACCTTCATTTTCTCATATTTTAAGAGTTTTTATTGTAACACTCGTTAACTCACTAACTTCTGATATACTTATCATTTTACCTATATTCATAATCACATCTGTAATAAGCGCATCTTAATTTCAATTTATTGTGAATTCCATTTGTTATCAAATTTTATGATTTGTTATTAATTCTTACAACTGTTGCTACCTCCTAAAAGTCCTTTTACATATTATACCACATAACATTTTGTCTATGCACATCACAACTAGGCGTTTAGAATATCCCATGTTAAACCTAATTTCATATTTTCTTATATTACAGAAAATTTCAGAAAGAAGCTATTGTTCGTGTGAAATTCAATATATTTCCTAAAACTAAAATAAAAGCATGATTCGTAGCTATCCGAACCATACCTTTTAATTTTAAATTTTAATTCTGTCTTTTCTGTTGCTCTCCTAGAGATATATTCAATATAATGAATAATTATCTTGAATATAATCTTCTATTATTTTTTCAAGTTACTTATCTTTAGTCCTTCTAATGGACTAAAATCTGTTATTTGATTAGACCTTAAATCTAGATTGTTTAATTTTGTCAATCCTTTTAATGGGCTTATATTTAGCTCTCTTGCAAGCTCCTTTTCTGATTGATTCAATACTACAGCTCTATAGATTATCTCTTTCTGTCTATCTGATAATCTATCTATAGCTTTTAGTATCATTTCATCTATACACAAACAATTAAAATCAACTTTATCTGATGATGGTATTATTATTTTATTTATGAACTCCCCATCGTTACCTTCTATAAGATCAATCTTCTCTTGTTCAAAGTCATCGGCCTTAGTATTTAGGCTCAACATTTCTTTTGTTTCAAGCTTAGCTTTCTTATTATAATAATCAATAACACCATATGTTATCATTTGTTTTATGTAACTTATAATCTTAATCCCCACACAATGTTTATCAAATCTTATCCTTAGTTCTTCCATAGCCTTTCTATGATGAATACCAAGGAGCATTGGGAACTGAAGTGTGTGTTAAAAATGAACCAGATTATGTAGCACAGAGAGTATGTAACAAATTAGCTTCTTTAGGATTTAAAAATAGAGGGACAAAAACACAAGAAGAATTAGGGCGTAGATTAGGTGAACTTAATTATACTAATATGCCTGCTATTATAGCTGAAGTATGTTTTGTTGAAGCAACAGAAGATGTGGCAATATATTTAAACCATGGACCTCATGTTATAGCTAAAGCCATAGCCGAGGGAGTAACTGGTCAGACTGTCGATAACGAAATCATGCCGAACTAGTATATGATATAGCTAATTACATCTACTATCTTTTAGTAGCTGTAATTTTATTTTACTACCTAAATGTACTTTTAGATAATTCTGCTGCGTGTTGCATTTCTTCAAATTGTTTCCCATCTACTAGAAATTTAACTCCATCAATCCAATCACCTTTATATTCTCTTTGAAGTATATTTTCTCTAAGAGTATACGTTATCATAGAGCCTCCTGTAGTCCCCTGCATTTTACCAAACCAATAATTATCTCCAACCAAATTAATAACAGCGATTTTTTTACCATTTATTGTTTCTATATCGCTTAGTTCCAGTATGTGGTTTTTGTAATATTTAACCGATATAATACTAAGTATCATTTTTATATTATCCTCGACTAACAACCCAGTGGTTATCAGTTCGCCTTCCGTTAATCTTTCATAATCACTATTCATAGTTACTATGTTTAAAACTTGCTCAGTTTCATCAAATTTATCAGATTTGGCAACATTACCTTCAATAATTTTTTTTTCTAATTCTTTTATTTTTTTATTAGCATCATTAAGTTCACTATTTAATTTGTTTATTTGAGCATTTGAGTTCATTAATTCTTCTTTGGTGCTGACAAGCTCACTATCTAATTTCGAAATTTCATTTAATGATTTAGTATTACTATTGCACCCTCCAAGAATTCCAACACTTAAAATCCCAATACATAAAACGCTTAATATTTTTTTCATTATTAGTTTTACCCCCCCTTTTGTTCTCTAAAACTATTATAAAGCTCTATTTCTTACATATAGTTACATACTTATTACAATATGTATTTTAATCCATAACCCCATTGCTACATTGGAATATTCTTATCTGTTATTAATAAACTCAATAAGGAATTTAAACTAATAAAAAAACCGTTCAATGAACTTTTAACGTCTTTTTACTATGTATAAATCTTTCTCATACATCTTCAACTTAAATTCCGTAGCACAAAACACTTTTCTTACTACACTTATTGATGTACACAAGATAAAAGATTGGCAAGTAATTGCAAAATCAAAATTAAAATGGATAAAAAATTAGAGTGCTTCCCTTAACCAGGAGGCACTCGTTTCTATTATAGTTTATAAATTTCTAGATTCAAAATTGCTACAATCAGTCTCAGTAGAATATTTAGCATCTTTTTTATTTTTCTTTATGTGAATCTTTACAAGATTACAATGATGATACGCATTATCGTTATGTTTACATTCGCCAACAAAGCATTCTATACTTTTGTTCATAAAGACACCTCTTTTAAGTTTTTAATATTTTAATCACCCTATTGTTATTTTTCCTTAGACTTCTTTTAATATACAATCTCAAATGCTTCTTTTAGCGAACCACAGTGAGGGCAAACCCAGTCATAAGGTATTTCATCAAATTCAGTCCCTTCATCTATACAGCTGTTTATATCACCATTTTCTGGGTCATATAAAAAACCACATACTGAACAAATATAACTATCCATTTTTATTCCTCCAGAATAATCTCTCAACTCTATAATATAATTTATATCTCATTTTTGTTAAATATTACTTAATATTTTTATAGTTTATTTTATTTATGAGATTTTGTGGATATACTTAATTTATAGGTTTAAGAAAGGTGTGTTTTATATGAGTATCCGAAAATTATTTGATAAATACAATCATTTTTTATACTTGCTACTATTCATTCCAACTCTAATAATATTTACCCTTTTACAGGGATATATTAACCCCCAATATATTATGCATTCTCCAATAGATGATTATATACCCTTCATCAGTGGTTTTATTATATTTTATGTTATATGGTACGCATATATCGGTTGGTGCTTTATATATATGGGATTACGTTCAAGAAGTGAATTTATGAAATATTTCAAATTCATATTCTTTGGAACAATAATAAGCTATTTCATATATATGCTATTTCCTAACGGTCAGAATCTACGAAATCCATTAGCTACAACTGATGTTTTTTCCTATACAATAAATCTAATTAGATCCGTGGATCCACCAACCAATGTTTTTCCTAGCCTACATGTTTATAATTCACTAGGGGTATTCTTCGCTGTATCTAGCTATTATAGGAACGATAAGCGATATCTTAGTATTACTCTTCACCTTATATTATCTTTGCTTATATGCGCTTCTACAGTGTTTATTAAACAACATTCTATATTAGATGTTAGTGCTTCAGTAATTTTAGCATTTTTATTATATTTTAGAATATATTTAATCCCAAGACTTCAATCCAAATCAGAACTGTCAGAAATAAAATAAAAAAGCAGATGAGCTTATCTGCTTTTTTCATTAAACACTTACTGTATTATTTACAATATTCTTATCCACTTCTCCAGCCTTTGTCAATGCCATTTTAGTTAGCAGTGGGCCTGCCATTTCATATACCACTGTCGCTCCTAAGATGATTGCTCTTATTTCCATTCCATGATTCGGCAATGCCTCTTGTGCTGCCATAGCAAGACCAATTGCTACTCCAGCTTGAGGTACCAAAGTTAACCCTAAATATTGCTGTACAGTTTTAGGTGATTTTGCTATTCTTGCACCTATTCCAGCACCTAATACTTTTCCAATAACTCTAACTACGATATATATTGCTCCAGCCAGTCCCACCGTTAAGAGTACTGACAAATCTAGTTCTGCTCCTGCAAAGGTAAAGAATGCGATAAAAATTGGAGGCGTGAATCTATCTACCACATCCAAAGTTCTCTTACTATTAGGCATTATATTAGATACTGTTGTCCCAATAGCCATGCATAATAGTAATGGTGAAACATTAAAATGACTAGAAATCCCTACAGATATAAATACTACTCCAATTGTTAAAGCTAAAAGTTGGTCTCCACCCTTTGCACTTTTAGAGATGAATGCCAATATTATACCTATGCCTATACCGATAACAACAGCTAAAACTATCTCCATAATAGGTTCAAATAACATATTATATAAGGTTACCTCTCCACCAATAGATGACAATCCTTTAGCCACTGTTATAGATACACCAAAAACTATAATACCAACTGCATCATCCATAGCAACAATCGGTAGTAACGTGTTTACTACTGGCCCTTTTGCTTTATACTGCCTGATTACCATAAGTGTTGCTGCTGGTGCTGTCGCTGCTGCAATTGCTCCAATGACTATGCTAAAACTTAAATCTTTTCCCCCTAAAGTCATCATAGCTAATGTTACTAATATAACTGCACCTAACGCTTCACATAGAGTGATTATTACTATCCCCTTACCAACTTTTTTAATATGGGATATCTTTAATTCACTACCTATACTAAAAGCAATAAACCCAAGTGCAACCTCTGATATTATAGATAATTGACCTACAATATCATGTGGAATTATGTTTAAGAAAGATCCTCCTATCAATACCCCACCTAAAAGATACCCTGTTACCTCTGGTAACTTAAACTTGGAAACAATTCTACCTGAAACAAGTCCAACAAGTAAAATTAATCCCACATAAAACAAGATATGCATTTTTACGCGCCTTCTTTCATTAAATTAGCCTTAAACAACATAAAAATTTATTACTATGACAGGCCCATAGATATTATAATACCATAAATTATAAATTATTTTAAACATTTTTTTAATTTTATTTAACTCTTAATGATTTCGCGTATTTCATTACAGTAATCTCTATAAAAAAGGAGTGTTTCCCTTAGTCTCAACTACTGTTGCTGGGCATCCTTCTTAAACCTGCAAAGAAAATACTTTCCTACAACCCCTTGATTTTTTATTCTTAAGAAATTGAACTGGTGCCATTTTACACTAATACAAAACAAACTGAACTTTGAGAAAAATCCCAAAACTCAGCCTTGGGGTGTCCCCAAGGCTGATATTATTATAAATTTATTATGCTCCTAAAGTTGCAACCATTACTGCTTTGATAGTATGCATTCTGTTTTCAGCTTCATCAAATACTATTGATGCTTCACTTTCAAATACTTCATCAGTTACTTCCATTGAATCTAATCCAAATTTCTCATGGATTTCTCTACCAACTATTGTATCTAAATCATGGAAAGCTGGAAGACAGTGCATAAACTTAACATTTGAGTTTCCTGTCATATCCATCATTTCTTTGTTTACTTGATATGGCTTTAACATATTAATTCTCTTAGCCCATACCTCATCTGGTTCTCCCATTGACACCCATACATCTGTATAAATGAAGTCAGCGCCTTTAACACCTTCTTGAACATCTTCAGTAATAGTAATCTTAGCACCTGATTTTTCTGCTATCTCTTTACATTGAGCTACTAACGCTTCTTCTGGGAATAACTCTTTTGGAGCTACTATTCTGAAATCCATACCCATTTTCGCTGCACCTATCATCAATGAATTGGCCATATTATTTCTACCATCTCCTGCATAAGTGAAAATAACTTTGTTAAGAGGCTTATCAGTATGCTCTTGTATAGTTAAGAAATCTGCTAATATTTGAGTTGGATGAGCTTCATTAGTTAATCCATTCCAAACTGGCACTCCTGAGTGTTTAGCTAATGATTCTACAATTTCTTGTCCAAATCCTCTATATTCAATTCCATCAAACATTCTTCCAAGAACTCTTGCTGTATCAGCAGTAGATTCCTTTTTACCAATTTGACTTCCTGATGGCCCAAGATAAGTAACGTGTGCTCCTTGGTCATATGCAGCTACTTCAAATGCACATCTTGTTCTAGTTGAAGCTTTTTCAAAAATAAGTGCGATATTCTTTCCTTTTAGCTTTTGCTGCTCTGTTCCAGTATATTTTGCTCTCTTTAAATCTCTAGCTAGATCTAAGAAGAAGTTAATCTCCTTTTGTGAGAAATCTAAAAGAGTTAAAAAGTGTCTGTTTCTTAAGTTATACATAGTGCTACCCCCATTAAATTATTATTTATTTTATTTTTAATCCCTACAAATTCTTAATTATAAGTCTTCTCTATAGAATGGCATAGACATACATCTTGGGCCACCTCTACCTCTTGATAATTCACTTGATGGTATTGCTAGTACTGTTATATTATTTTTATCTAAAATCTCGTTTGTAATATAGTTTCTCTCATATGTGATTACTTTTCCTGGAGATATTGCTAATGTATTTGAACCATCATTCCATTGTTCTCTTCCAGCAATAATTTTATCTCCATTACCACATCTAATTAATTTTGCATCAATGTTGAGATGTTTAGATAATATCTTTTCAAGTGTTCCTTCTTCTTCCTCAGCAATAACTTTACCGTTCTTCTGATCATAAGTTAACGCTATTACCTTTAATTCTCCCTCTATTCCTGGATGAACTGTGAACATATCATGATCAATCATTGTAAACACAGTATCAAGGTGCATAAATGCTCTTGTCTTTGGAATATCAAATATCAAAACAGTATTGAAACTTTCACCGCTCTTGAATATATTCTCAGCAAGTTTAAATACCCCTTCTTTATCACTTCTCTCACTATATCCTACAGCCAATACTTCTTTAGATAGAATTAACTGATCTCCACCTTCAATAGCGAATTCATTATCTCTGTGATACCATTGAGGTATTCCTGCTTCTTTATATTCAGGATGATGATTAAATATATATTTACCAAAAATAGTTTCTCTTCTTCTTGTAACAGTCCTCATATGATTTAAAGATATACCTTTTCCTATACAAGCAAATGGATCTCTTGTAAAGTATAGATTCGGCATAGGGTCCATGATAAATGGATATTGATCAACATCTTCTTTAAGATTTATCTCTTTTCTCCTTACACCTGCCATTACTTTATCTACCATAGCTTTAGTAGGCATACTCTTTAAGAAATCTTTTAAGTATTCAATATTTTTACTTTCTTTAACTTTACACTCTGCTAGAACCTCATCTAAGAATTTTTCTTTTATCATACTATCCTTCAATGAGTCAGCAACAAGTTTCTCTAAATAAAGAACCTCAACTCCGTCATTTCTTAATATATCTGCAAATTTATCATGTTCATCTCTAGCAACCTTTAAATAAGGAATATCATCAAACAAGAGCCTCTCTAAATATTCTGGGATAAGATTTTCTATCTCAGCTCCTGGTCTATGAAGCATTACAGTTTTTAACTTACCTATCTCAGAATAAACGTTGATTTTCCTTGTATCATTCACAAAATCACTCCTCTTAAATATAAACCTATCTTACTATTCTAGTTCCTGATTCCCCTTTTAAAGCCTCCTTAGCTTTTGCCAATGAAGCTATTATTGCAATTTTTGATGAGTCATTAAGAACAAATTTCTTACACGCTTCAACTTTAGGAAGCATACTTCCAGGTGCAAACTGACCTTCTTCTATATATTTATCTATTTCTTCGATATTTATTTCAGTTAATTCTTTCTGATCAGGTTTATTAAAATTAACACAAACTCTATCAACTGCTGTAAGAACTACTAATGCATCTGCATCTAATATTTCAGCTAGCTTTTCAGCAGCAAAATCCTTATCAATAACTGCAGGTACACCTTTAACCATTCCTTCTTCTCTTATAACAGGTATTCCCCCGCCACCACAAGCGATTATAACATTTCCATTATCTACTAAGCTTTTGATTATATCTTTTTCAATTACATCTACTGGTTTTGGAGATGCAACAACTCTTCTATACCCTCTTCCAGAATCTTCTTTCATTACATAACCATTTTCTACTTCAAGCTTTTTTGCTTCCTCTTCATTATAGAATGAGCCTATAGGCTTAGTAGGATTTTGGAATCCAGAATCATTCTTATCAACAATAACTTGTGTTACAACTGTTCCTACATTCTTATTAATATTTCTTTTTGCAAGTTCCTCAGAAATTGCATTTTGAAGATGATATCCTATGTATCCCTGTGAAAATGAACCACAAACATCAAATGGCATTAATAAGTTAACTTCATCAGATTTATGTGCCGCTTCTATTGAAGCTACTATTTGTCCTACTTGAGGACCATTTCCGTGTACAATCGAAACTCTATGACCTTCTTCAATCAAGTCAACAATTGATACAGCAGTATCTTTACATGTCTTTAATTGCGCTTGTGCACTCTTATCTTTCGGATTACTTTGAAGTGCATTTCCCCCTAACGCTAATACAATTTTCATGAATTCCCCTCCTAATATGTTCCTTAATTTCATATTAAATAATTTTCAGAATATTGTCAAATTATCAAATCTTCAGTTTTGTGAATATATATTCTATACTTTTACGTGTTAATATTTGTATATTAAAAAAACACCTTAAAATTTTTAAAAAACCCAATGTTACTATGCATATTTATTTATTTTCTATGGATAAAATTTTTTTGTTTTTTTTAATTTAGTATATACTTTTTTCAACTTTAAGCATATACTATATATATAACAAACTACCCCCTAGGGGTATACGGAGGTCAAGATAAAATGAAATTAAACATTGATAAACAAACTCTAGATATATTAAAAAAACATTTTCCTGAAAGTAAAGGTATTCGTCTAAAAGTTATAGGTTTTGGATGAGGAGGCCCTAAATTTGATATGGTTCAGGATGAACCTCAAAGAAATGATATTATCGAAACTATCGAAAGCATCAACTTTATAGTGGATAGAGATGAAGAGTATATCTTCAACAATGCTTCAATAAGATATGTGAAAAGTATGTTTGGATCAGGATTCAAGATTACTCAAGCATCTTAAGAGTTTTCAATAGCCTGAGGAGCGCTTTTCCATGCTCACACTATAGAAAATCCCATGATAAAAATCATGGGATTTTCTAATTTTATTAATGTATCTTTTTTCCCTTCGACGCAACTATCGTTGCTGATCACCTTCCTTAAACCGGCAGGGGAAATACTGCCCCTACAACCCCTTCATTTTTTATCATTAAGAAATTAAACTGGTGCAATTTTACACAAACGTGCAACTCATTGATATACGCACGATTATATGTGATAATTTATTAAGGAAATTTTTCAATTTCCTTAATAATAAAAAAAGAACTTAGCAGAAATTCAATTCCATTAAGTTCTTTTTCTATAATATCAATACAATATATTGTATTGATGCAATATTAAAGTTATATGATATATAATTTGCTAATTTCATTTACAGTTCGTTATATTCATCAACAATTCTTTGTGCTACCTTTTTAATAACGCTTGCTTGGGCAATCAATGTCATTACCATTAAAAATACTAATATTCGTTCTTCATCTTTACCTTTAAGATTCATATCCTTCATTAAATCTTTCAATTTATCTTCTTTAAAGTATTCCTGTGAAAAAAAATCATCAAAACTATTTCTTTGGATTTCACAGAAAACTTTATAAGCTTTCTCCCATGATATTATATCATCGCTTCTATCATTAATCTCATTAAATGCCAATCTAAAAACTTTCTTTATTTCTTCAGTAGTTAGTATTGGTCTCATATAACTCAAAAGAGCAAGTTGCGCTAAATGAAGCTTTGTATATCCACGCTTCTTTCCATCTTCTGGCTTAGAAATAACTTCACTTTTAATATAATTCTGTACAATATTATTAGTATATTTTTCATTTTCAAATCTATCATTTAAGTAATCAATTACCTGAGATAAAAAGAAATCGTATTGTGGTAAATCCTTATATGGAATAACGCTGTTATCAGACATTTCCTTTACCATTTCATTTACTGCACCGATGGAAAAGTTATCTTTTTTCATAATCTCACCTTCCAAAATATATTATTTCATTATATATATTAACTTTTATTTATTATATTAACCCTTATTTATTATCTATGATTCTTCTATATTATATGATACGCATAACCTTATTACAAGTTATTATATATAAATCTTTAATTTATTAACAATTTTTTATTATTTTCATAAATAATTTTAATAATATTCAAGTTAAATATCCATTTAACTTCCTTAGTATGTATAAAATGTATTTCCACATTTTCCTGTGGATAACTTGTAATTATCTGTGAATATTTATTACCTCTAGAAGCTTATGTATGTAGGTCTAAGGGTTATATAATTCTTTTGTCCACATTATCCACAGCCCTGTTGATAAATTTGCTAACATTTTTGAATATTTACTCAAAACTATAGCATCAATATATTGTATTGTGGATAACTTTATACCACAATATATTGATGCCTTTTTAATTCTATATTATTTTTTTGCATCTTGCATGAATTTTTCTATTCCTAAATCAGTTAATGGATGTTTAAACATTTTTTCAATAACTGCTGGTGGAATCGTAGCAATATCTGATCCAGCTTTAGCAACCTCTTGAACATGCATTGGATGTCTTATACTTGCAGATATTATTTCAGTAGTAATATTGAAGTTATCATATATCTCTCTAATATCGTATATTAAACTAATACCATCATATCCTATATCATCAACTCTTCCTAAAAACGGACTAACATAAGTTGCTCCTGCTTTTGCCGCTATTAGTGCTTGATTTGCTGAAAAAATAAGTGTAACATTTGTTTTTATTCCTTCTTTACTCAATCTACTTACAGCTTTTATACCTTCTTCGCACATAGGTATCTTAATAACAACGTTTTTATGGATTTTAGCTAGTTCTTTTGCTTCCTCAATCATCCCTTGATGATATTCACTCATAACTTCCGCACTAATTGGTCCATCTACAATACCACAGATTTCTTCAATAACATCTGATAATTTTTTTCCTTCTTTTGCAATCAATGATGGATTTGTTGTTGCACCATCCAGAATACCGTACTCTGCCATCCTTCTGATATCGTTAACATTTGCAGTATCAACAAATATTTTCATTTAATTACCTCCTAATCTCCCTATTAAAGTTATAATAAACTACATTTTATTATAACTTAAATTTTCTAATTAATACACAATTAATATTTTTTAGAAGATTTTTTCCAAATTGTTTTCAAATTATTTACAATCTGTTTTTTGACAATTTTTATGTACAAGCTTCGACAGTTTGTCTATGTATACCCAGTAAATTACTATTTTACAGTAATATTTTTTACTGAATTTGCGTTTTTTTTTTTTGTATTTTTTGGGTATTCGTTCTCTAAACACCGCTTAACCCTTAGAGCCTCAGTACTTTACGCACCACGCTACCGATTTGTATATATTTTGAAATACATATTGACATTTGAATAATTTGGTAGTATATTATCTATAGATGGAATAAAAAAAACATTTTGTAACTTAAAGGATTTTATATAAAGAATATATTGACTTTTTATGTCATATTTGTTATGATTTTAAGTGAGAATTGTCGAACATTGTAAAATAGGAGGATGTTGAATATGAAATCAACAGGTGTAGTAAGAAGAGTAGACGAATTGGGAAGAATTGTTATTCCAATAGAATTAAGAAGAACTTTAGATATCGCTGAAAAAGATGCTTTAGAAATCTATGTAGATGGTGAGCAAATTATATTAAAGAAATATCAACCAGCTTGTATTTTCTGTGGTGATGCTAGAGACGTTATTAACTACAGAGGTAAGAACATTTGTAAACACTGCATGGAAGAAATGAAAAACAATAACTAGTAATTACATATTGCTAATATAATAAAAAAGCCTATGCACAGCATAGGCTTTTTTATTATATTTCTAGGGAATATTTATAAACTTCACTTTTAGGAAGATTTCTTTCCTTTGCCACTTGCTTAACCGCATCTTTTTTTCTCATACCATTTTCAATATGTACCTTAATATGCTCTTCAATGGTAAGATCTTCCCATGTTTGTTTATTCTCAGCTTCTATCTCTTCTTGAGTCTTACCTTCTACAACTAGAACATATTCACCTTTTGGTTTACGCTCATTAGAATAATACTCTATAGCCTCATCAATTCTCATTCTTAATATTTGTTCATACAACTTTGTAAGTTCTCTACAAATAGCAATTCGCCTATTTCCCAAATTCTCTTTTAAAAATTCTAATCCCGCTATAAGTCTATGTGGTGACTCATAAAATATAAGGGTTTCTCTGTTTTCTTTTACTTCTTGTATTAACGCCTTTTTCCCTTTGTTATCTCTAGGAATAAATCCTCTGAAAGAAAAAGATTCGGTTGGTAATCCTGAATATACTAGTGCTGTTGTAAATGCAGTCGCTCCTGGAAGCACTTCAAATTCAATACCTTCTTCAATACATTTTTTAATAATTACACTTCCTGGATCTGAAATTCCTGGTGTACCAGCATCTGATACTACTGCCACGGTTTGCCCTTCATTTAATTTTTCAATTATAAAATTACTTTTATCTTTTTCATTATGCTGGTGATAGCTTGTAAGAGATTTTTTAATATTCAAATGATTAAGGAGCCTTAATGTTACTCTCGTATCTTCAGCCGCTATTACATCAGCCGCTTTTAATGCTTCTATTGATCTTAAAGTTATATCTTTCAAATTTCCTATAGGCGTTGGTACAATATATAGCTTTGACAAAACATCATCTCCAATCGTACTTTCTAACCACTGATTATACATTAATTTATTATTGGAAGTCAATATTATATAATCCACATTCAACTAAATATATAGGAAAAAGGACTGTTTTTTAAACAGCCCTTTCCTTCTAATTACTTTTTCTTTATGCAATTATTTTTTATAACAATTTGTTGTACATTGCATAAAATATTCATTTGTCTAAGCAATTAGAACTTTACCTGTCTCCGTTTTTTTTCCTAGCATGCGCTTCTTTGCTTAAACGCAGTGCTAAAAGTTCGTGTTTGCTAATAGGAATACTTTCCTCTTCGCTACCGCGGAGTGTAGCTTTTTTAATCATAACTATCATCTCCATTACTGTTAATGATGTTACTAACTTGCTACAGTAATATTATAACCGTAATACAGTTTTAAATTCATATGTTTTCATGGTAAATAGATGTTTTGATTATATTTTTATCCAAAATTTTTTATTATTTCCATGTCATCAAAATGAATAGTTTCATCTTTTAGTATTTGATATGTTTCATGCCCTTTACCGGCTATCACGATAATGTCATTATTGAGAGATATCTTTAAGGCTTTAATTATAGCCTCTTCTCTATTAGTTATTCTCTCATAGTTACAATTCAAACCTTTCATTCCTGCTTCAATATCATCAATGATTTTGTCAGGCTCTTCACTTCTTGGATTATCGGATGTTATGATTACATAATCTGATAATTTCCCTGCTATACATCCCATTATCGGTCTTTTAGTATTGTCTCTATCTCCTCCACATCCAAAAACAGTTATTATTCTTGCTTCTGCATATTCTTTTATTGACTCTAATAAGCTCTCTAAGGCATCTGGAGAATGTGCATAGTCAACTATAGCTACTGCACCATTATTCATTCTCTGGGCTTCTAGACGCCCTCTAACACCACTTATTTTAGGAAACACACTTAATATATCATCAAAATCCAATCCTATCTGCATACATACACCAAATGCAGCAAGTAAATTACTAACAGTAAACTTTCCTGGGACATTTACCTTTACAGTCTTACTTTTATTTCTATAATGTATATCAAACTGCACTGAATCTATAGCCAATTCTATATTTGTAGCTCTTATATCAGCTTCGTCACATAACCCGAAAGTTACTACCTCCCCCTCAAAAGTATCTATAATCTCTTTTGATACTGAATCATCTAAATTAACTAATGCCCTTTTACACTTATTAAATAGTTTTAATTTTGCATTCTTATAATTTTCCATATTTCCATGATCATCAAGATGATCCTGAGTTAAATTCAAAAATACACCTATATTAAAATCACAGAAATCTACTCTTCTCATTTCAAGAGCCATAGACGTAGCTTCAATGACTGTTGCAAAAACCTCTTGCTCTCTCATGTTTGAAAATATCTTTTGTAAATCTGGAGACTCAGGAGTCGTTGGCGTTGTCTTATTACTCTCTATATCTTCATCATTTATCTTACAACCTATTGTTCCAACAACACCTACCTTTTTATTTAAATTCATCAATATATCTCTTATAAAAATTGATACTGTTGTTTTTCCATTAGTACCTGTAATTCCAACTAAATTAAATTCTTTAGAAGGATCATGATTTAACACAGTAGCTAATCTAGCCATTTCTTTTCTCGAGTCTTCAACTTTTATCATTGCAATGTTTTTAGGGACTCCTTCAATATTCCTCTCCACCACTAGAGCTTTTGCTCCTTTTTCGATTGCTTGAGATACACGTTCATGGCTGTCAACATTCCTACCTTTTAGACAAATAAAAATATCGCCATCTTCAACCAGTCTAGTATCATATTTTATCTGATTTATATCTGTATCTAAATTCCCTTGAATCAGCTCATATTCAGTACGTTTAAGTAAATCTACTAATTTCATTGAATACCTCCTTAACTTAAGCACATTCAAATAAATAACTAGTTATAAGTCTGTAGTATACATACTTTATTTTTAACTTGTTATTTATTTCCATGTAACTAATTTGACACTTAAGATTAGTCTCTCTTTATATTATAGTAAATATTTGAATATTGATAAACCATTAATATTTTAAAATTCCATGGATTTTATCACTCTATAGTGTTAAATTTTTATTGACATAGTTTTTTAGAAATGATATTATATTTGATAATAAACAAAAACATACGAACAATAAACATTAACATATAAATAACATTCGTACTAGGAGGAATAATATGAAGGATTTATTGTATAAAGTTCCAGCATCCCTTCATGATGTTGGTAATATAAAAAAATTGTTATATGAACACTCAGAAATAAAATTCATTTCATTTGTTGGTATAGATCTATCTGGTCATGATACTGATACTAAAATTCCAGTTAAACTATTTTTAGATGATTTAAAAGATTTTCTAAATGGCTCTGTTCAAACTGATGGTTCTTCAGTTGTACTTCCAAAGATAGCCACTCTGAATAATGCCAAAATTGATTTGGTGCCTGATTTAAGCGTTGATTGGTTTGTAGATTACAATTATGAACTTGTAAAAGATGGATTTCCAGTAGGAACTCTTAAAATCCCTTGTTTCTTATTTCATGAAAACAAAGCAGTAGATTCAAGATCAATCCTTAATAACTCTATCAAAGCCTTAGAGTCTTCAATAATGGATATGCTTAAGAACTCCCCTGACATCTGTCGTGATTATGGATTCTGCTATGAAGAGTTATCTTCAATTTTCATATCATCTGCAACAGAATTAGAATTTTGGGTTAAAACACCAAATGAAAAAGCTCAATTAGATCAACTTTCCACATCTCAGGTATTAAAGGAACAATATTGGAAAAAGACCGTTGGTATAATTAGAACATCTCTTGAAGAAACCCTATTAGAAATGGATAAGTACGAATTTGAACCTGAAATGGGCCACAAAGAAGTTGGCGGTGTAAAGGCTTCTATCGATACTCAAGGTAGGCATACTCATATAATGGAGCAACTTGAGATTGATTGGAAATATAGTTCTGCTCTTCAAGCTGCTGATAATGAGTTATTCATTAAAAGTATAGTTAAAGAGACTTTCAGAAGAAACGGGCTTGATGTTACTTTCTTAGCTAAACCATTAGATGGTATCGCAGGAAATGGTAAGCATATACACATAAGTATCAATGCTAAATTAAAAGATGGTCAGAAGATAAATCTTTTTGCACCGACTAAACATCATTATATGAGTAGCATCGGATATGGTTCAATAATGGGTATTTTAAAGAACTACGAAGTAATAAATCCATTTGTAACATCATCTTATAATGCACTTAAAAGATTGAAACCAGGATATGAAGCTCCTGTGTCTATTGTTTCATCATTAGGTCATACAATTGAAACTCCATCTAGAAATAGAACTGTATTATTAGGTCTTGTCCGTGATGTAACAAACCCTGCATCTACAAGATTTGAATTAAGATCTCCTAATCCTCATTCTAATACTTACTTAGCATTAGCTTCTATGAATATGGGAATGCTAGATGGAATAAAATACGCTCTTCAAGCTAACAAATCTGAAGATTCTTTATTGAAAGAACTTAAGAAATCTTTTAATGAGTCAGCGGACTATCTTGAAGATGATAGGGTATATATAAGTGAGGAAGATATCTTTGAAGATTATTCTGAGGAAGATAGAAAGGTTCTATTTGGAAAAACTCCAAGAACTGTTTATGAGTGTTTTTCGGCTCTAATAAATAAAGATAGCAAGTATTCTGTCCTATTAGAAAAAGATGTTTATGATAACTTACTAATTGAGAGTTATACTTCTGCAAGACTTTCTAAATGGTTGGCAGAAATTAAGGGTAGAGTTATACCTACTCATATGAACTCATTAAAGAATATGATAAAAGTTCATGATTATGAATATTCTACTGATTATGATGAAAATATGTGGGATAAAATACTCACTATCAAAAAAGAACTGATGCAAAATACATTAAACAACAAATCTCTATTCAATAGATTAAAAAACGAAATAGAAGCTTGTAACTATGCTAGTGTTTCTGATCTTGAAATGGAAATGGATTCTAAAATGAAAGAAATCAAAGAGTTTTATTCCACGTATGTTTCAAATATAATTTAATTTAATAAAAACAAGGAATTTCCTAATGGAAATCCCTTGTTTTTATTGACAAATTTACAATATATTGTTTTCACCCTATTTTCTGTCTTTAGAATTTCAGGCTGTTTAAAAAGTTCAAGATTAAGGAACAAGGGGAACGAGCAGCGGAGTGTACGAATTATGTACTCGAGCAGCACAGAGAGCCTTAGTGACGCAGAGATTGAGCTTTTTAAACAGCCTGAAGGAATTTCCTATTGGAAATTCCTCATCTTATTATATCTATAAATTTATCATTTTCAAGTAAACTATTGAAAGCTCCATCCGTTGCTGCAAGTTCTTTAAATTTATCAGATAATTCAACTGCTTTCCTTAAGTTTTTAATAGCATTATCTGCATCATTTAATTTCCCATATGCTCTTGCTAAGTTATAATATCCATCTCCAAAGTTTACATTCAATTCTATAGATTTGGAATAATTTTTAATAGCAGATTGATAATCCTCTTTACCATAATATATTTCACCTTTTAAAAAATAGGATATATATATATTAGGATAATCACCCTGTAATGTTACTTTATCTAGATATATTAATGCATTATCATGATCACTAGCTATGAATTTAATGGTACCCATGTAATAATACGCATCAATATCATCTCCCACTATCTCAATATATCTATTAAAGTTATCAAATGATTTCTCATATTCTTCCTGAGCAAAATATACCATACCTATTCCATAGTATGCCAATGGAGCCTTTTCATCTATTTTTATAGCCTCTTCATAACTTTCAAGTGCTTTCTCATATTCATTCAATTCCCATTCAATATTTCCTTTATTAATATAATTGTCAGTTTTCTTTTCAATTTCAATAAGTTTACTACTATATTCAAGAGCTTCTTCAAATCTTCCTTGTTGCATAAGTATAGCGATTATATGATTATATGCAAATGTATCATTCTTATTCTTTTTAATTGCTTTCTTATAACTCTCCAATGCATCATCGCTTTTATTTTCACTTTCTAGTTTATGTCCCTTAATATCATAGAGTTGATAAGACGTGAAGATGCTATATATAGCACCCCCTGATAACATAATCAATATGAGCAATATTATAATAGCAACCTTATTATTATTTTTTTTTCTAATCTTTATCATATACACAATAAAGATTAGTATAGCTAATAATATCAAAATACTTCCACCGACCATTATATTCACCCCTACTATTTAATATATAACTTAAGACATATTCTGAATCTTCTATGTTATATTCTATGCATAAATTCATGCGCCTATCCAACAGGAGAGTAAATAAAAAAAGCACGCTCCTGCGTGCTTTTAAACATAAGTTGAGAGTTGATAGTGGACAGTGGATAACGATGGATGTTTTCCAATCTTTATCTTTCTTTATACATTTCAATAATATCTTCAGTATATCCACCATCAGTGGTATGAATATTTAGAGGTCTATCCCATTTAAGAAACTTCCCTCCATCTCGCTGTCCTTCAACCAAAACAATATTCGCCGCCTTCCCCTCACTGGGATGCACCATCCTTATTCGCTTTGGTTCTATCTTATATTTTCTCATAAGGGTTAATATGTCTACCATCCTATCCGGCCTGTGAACCATAAAAAACCTTCCATTATCCTTCAATAAATCTCTTGAAGCTGATATTACATCTTCAAGTGTGCACAATATCTCATGTCTAGCAATAGCATTTTTATCATTCTCGTTTATTATTCCAGAATTCTTTAGTTTATATGGCGGATTCACCGTAACCACATCAAATCTTCCTAGTTTCTTCAATAATGACTTATTCTTCAAATCACCATGAGTGAAACTAATCTTATCTTGAAGTTTATTATATTCAACCGATCTATTAGCCATATCAACAAACTCTTCTTGAATCTCAACTCCCACTATTTTTTTAGCTGAGGTCTTACCAGCTAATATAAAAGGAATTATACCTGTTCCTGTGCATAAATCAACTACACTTCCTGCCTTCTTTATATTAGCAAAATTAGCTAATATAACAGCATCTACTCCGAATCTAAATCCTTCTGTTTTCTGTATAACATGTATACCTTTTAACTGTAAATCATCCAGTGTCTCTCCACTTTTTAAATTTTCCATATTTCACCTCTAATTAGGCATGTGAAAATAAATAACAAGTCAAAGATAGGAAGTATACTGACTTGTTATTTATTTGAACTTGCCTTATTTTGAGGCAGGAATAAATCTCCCACCTCAATCTTTTATCATATTATAATATGCTTCTAATTATTCTCTTCAATACTTTCAATTTCTTCTGTTTGTTCCGTTAGTTCTGATTCCTCTGAGTTATGGTCGTTGTCACTTGAATTACTATCTTCATTATTTATTGTTTCTGATGTCTGGATTGGAAGTGCTTCTACTATTCCTCTAGCAAGTCCTGTAGCAATCTTCTCTTGATATTCTTTAGTATTAAGCAACCTATCTTCATTTTCATTACTCAAGAATCCCATCTCAACTAATACAACTGGTACCTTTGACCAGTTAAATCCTGTAATATCCGTTCTAGGCTTTAACCCTCTATTATACATTCCAGCTTCCTTAACCATAGCATCAATCAATATCTTACCACATCTTTTGCTCTCATCATATATAGGCGCAGTATGTTTTGTTAAATCAGGTATTAACATTGATGCCCCATATGCTTTTGGAGTTCCTGCTGAATCAGCATGCATTCTTATTTCTAATGCTGCACCTACATTATTTCCAATCTCCGCTCTCTCAACATTTCCAGGGCTTTCTTGGTGTGTTGTTTTTGTCATTACAACTTTATATCCTAAGTCCTCTAATTTCTCTTTTAATATCATAGAAACATCCATTGCTATTATATACTCTGGTACCTTACTAAACTGTCCTGTAGCTCCTCCACCGTCTTTAATCTTCATATCACTAGATCCTGGAGCATTAGGTTCCTTCTCAAGGTTTGACCTATTACCATGTCCTGGATCAATTACTATAACATTATTACTAGGATCATATGTAACCTTCTTTACATTTGGATATGCTTCATCTACGTTACTCTTACCGCTTGATGTTTTTATTGTTTCTTCAATCTTATTTTCATCATTTTTAGTTTCATTTTTTAATGTTTCTTTTGAAACCTCTTTTTCACCCTCTATAGTATCTTCTGTCTTTGAGTCTTCTTTTATATCTTCATTTGCCTCTTCTTTTTTACTCTGATCTTGTTCTTCCTTATCTTTATCATCAGCGTTATTTGATTTTTTATCATCATTCTTGCTATTAACTACATTTTCCTTTTTATTTTCAGCGTTATCTTTATTCTGAGTTTCTTTAGATATTTCCTCTTTATTTGTTTCTTCTTGAATCGTTTTCTCTCCTGCTACAACTTTATTATTGCCATTTCCTAAGGTCATAAATATCACCCCAAGACAAATTCCCACAAATACTAGCAATATTAAACCTGATTTTTTCTTCTTTTTACTAGGCATATTATTTTGCTCCTTTTAGTTTAGTTAATTTTTCATTTTAAAACAAAATATATAATTATTTTATCACAATGTGTCATTATTATAAAGAAAACCAACAGCCATAACTATTAGTCAGACTGTTGGTGAATTTTTAACTATTCTTTATCTACTGCTACTTGCTTAATAGTCTTGTCAGTATAGATTTCTTTCGAACTATCACCTGTATTTTCTATATAAACACTTGTACTTGGGAATGCGAAGCTTACTCCGTTATCCTCAAATATCTTCATTAATTTAAAGTTAATATCCTCTTTTATCTTCAAGTGCTCTTCTAAATTTGTTGTCGTTGTGAAGAAATATAAGAATATATCTAAACTGCTACTACTGAACTCATTAAAAGAAACAAATATGGTCTCTTGATGAATACCACTATGCTCTTTTAACATTCTTTCTGTCTGTTCTATACATAATTTCATCTTTTCTCTAGGTGTATCATATGTAACCCCTAGATTAAATGATATTCTTCTCTTACCTCTCTTTGCATAGTTAGTTATTGAAGCATTTGCAAGTATGGAATTGGGTACAATGACCATCTCTTGAGAGAATGTTCTTATTATAGTACTCCTGAAAGATATATCTTCAACAACACCTTCAATTGAATCTGCGGAAATCCAATCTCCAATATTAAAAGGTTTTTCTAGTATTAACGCTATTCCTCCAATTATATTAGACGCAAAGTCTTTAGCTGCAAGGGAGAATGCTAGCCCTCCAAGTCCTAAACCTGCAACCAATCCACTTATATCAATTGTCCATATATCTAAGATTATCAATACTGCCACAACAATCAATAATACTCTTAGACACTTGACTACAAATGGATATAATATTTTATCAACCTTTATTCCTAAACGCTCTTTAAGGTTATCAAACATAACTGATTTTTCTTTGGTTACATTATAGAAACCCCATGTTGTACAATAAATAACAGCAGTCTTCAATACCTTAGTAGTTAATTTATAAGTTAATAAATCAGTTATTGTTTCTGCACTTGTTGTGTCGTGAAGAAAATAGAACATAGCAAAGCATATATTAGCTATAATCAACAATATATTAATAGGTTTCTCAAAACTCCTAAATAATTTATCATCAGCATCAGTTTTGGTCTTGCTAGCAAATTTCATAAGGTGCTTATAGATTTTTTTTACCACAATCTTTCTCAAAAAATTAAGAATTAAAAATATGCATAATGCAATACCAATCTCTTTTATATGTATTTTGTTTATAAAAAACTCTGTAACCATTTCTAAATTAATGTTATTAAAATCCAAATTAAATTCACCTCTCACTTTAATCAATATTTTATTAGGTTTATCCAACTAATATTATACAGTGATGATGGGTGATAGGGCAAATTAACATTCTTTTAACTGAAACAACAACTTTTTTCAAGATATTCATATATTAAAGGTATTCTTCAGCACATTCTATTTGTGATATTATATTTATAAGATAACTCTAAGCAGAAAGTAGGACTACGAAATGAATATAATGTGTATAGGTGACAGCATAACAGCAGGTTATGGATTATCATCTAATGAAAATTGGGTTTACCTTATGAATAAATCACTTGATCATAGTTTTATCAATAAGGGGATAAATGGAGATACATCAACGGGATTGTTAATGAGATTTAAAAAAGATGTGATAGATTTTAAATCTGATATGTGTTTTATTATGATTGGAATCAACGACTTGATGCTAAATACTGAACCAGAGATCGTAATTAAAAATATTGGTATTATTATTAAGGATGCTGTGAACTTTAACATAACGCCTATTATCATATCTCAACCACCAATAAATAGGGATATGGCCATTACCCTCTGGGATGAGTATCTCAACTATGATAGGATATTACTCAAACAAACTCACCTTAATAATCTATTTAAGGATTTTTGTTCTTCAAAAGATATTCTATTTATTGATGTCTTCTCATATTTTAAAAGTATATGTAATTCAGAAAATTATCATTCTGATGGTATTCATTTAAACTCATTTGGAAACCTTGCTCTAACAAAATTTATTTCCCAAGAAATACAATCCCTTTTTTAACCTGATATATTACGCTTCTTATACAGTTAATTACATTTATGTATTTTTTATCTTAAATTTTAATATAATCATTACATTATTATATTTTTGTAGTATAATATATATTGAATTATTTAAATATAGTATGTTTCATTTCTTTAATAATATATAACGTAGAGGTAATATGTGATGAATAATTATAGTATTGATTGTCTTCAAAAAAATAGTAGATATTTAAAATTGCTGTCTAAGCAATATCCTTCAGTTGCAGCCGCTTGTACTGAAATTATAAATCTTGAAGCAATATGCAATTTACCTAAAGGTACTGAACATTTCTTGACAGATATTCATGGTGAGTATGAAGCATTTACCCATGTTTTGAGAAACGCATCCGGAGTTATAAAAAGAAAAATATCAGATATCTTTGGTAACTCCCTAAGGGAGTGCGAGAAAAAAAGTTTAGCAACTTTGATTTATTATCCTGAACAGAAGCTAGATATTGTAAAAAAAACTGAGCCTGATATGAACGACTGGTATAAGATTACACTATATAAGCTTATAGAAATATGTAGGAACGTATCCTCAAAATACACCCGTTCTAAGGTTAGAAAAGCCCTTCCAAAGGATTTTCGATATATAATTGAAGAATTACTTCATGAAAATGAAAATGGTTTAAATAAGCAAGAATACTACAATCAAATTATAGATAGTATAATAAACATCGATAGAGCAAGAGAGTTCATAATCGCCCTTTGTAAACTCATACAGCGTTTAGCCATAGATAACCTCCATATTCTTGGAGATCTTTATGATAGAGGCCCTGGAGCCCATATAATAATGGATGAACTTATTGATTACCACTCAGTTGATATTCAGTGGGGAAACCATGATATTATTTGGATGGGAGCTGGTGCTGGTAATAAAGCATGCATGGCCAATGTAATAAGAATATCCGCTAGGTACGCTAACTTAGATACAATCGAAGAAGGTTATGGTATAAATATGCTTCCATTAGCCACCTTTGCTCTGGAACATTATAATGATGATCCTTGTTCATCATTTCATCCTAAAATAGCTAATGAATCCCATTATAATGACAAAGATATAAAACTATTAGCTAAAATGCATAAGGCAATATCAATACTTCAGTTTAAACTAGAAGGCCAAACCATAAAGAGACATCCTGAATTCAAAATGAATAATAGACTATTGTTAGATAAAATAAATTTTAAGAATAATACTATCATCATCGAAGATAAAGAATACCCTTTAAATGATAGAGATTTTCCAACAATAGATCCTAAATCACCTTATGATCTTACATCAGATGAGAGTGATCTATTAGATAAACTCACACTATCTTTTAAAAATAGTGAAAAACTACAAAGACATATTAGATTTCTATACTCAAATGGGAGTATGTATTTGAAATATAATTCTAATCTTTTATATCATGGTTGCATACCTATGAATGAAGATGGCGATTTCACGGAAATATGTTATCAAGATAATAACTTTAAAGGAGATGAACTTCTTAATCTTTTTGATAGGCTTGCCCGAGAAGCTTACTTTGGTAAATCTGAAAATAAAGAATTTGCACTAGATGTATTATGGTACTTGTGGTGTGGTCCCAACTCCCCTCTATTCGGTAAGGATAAAATGACCACCTTTGAGAGATATTTTATTGATGATAAATCCTCACACATAGAAAACAAAAATCCATATTTTACACTTAGAAATGATGAGTCTATGTGTAAAAAGGTACTCAGTGAATTTCATCTTAATCCTAGTGAATCTCATATTATAAATGGACATGTACCTGTTAAAACAAAAAATGGAGAAAGTCCAATAAAAGCAAATGGTAAACTCCTAGTCATTGATGGTGGTTTCTCAAAAGCATATCAGCCTCAAACAGGAATCGCTGGTTATACACTAATATATAACTCATTAGGATTAATGTTAGCATCACACGAACCATTTGAATCTATACAAAAAGCAATTTCTGAAGAGAAAGATATTCTTTCTACCACAATCATACTTGAAAAAAACTTCAAGCGTATAAGAGTTTCTGATACGGATAAAGGTAAAGAACTCCATGATCAGATTGATGATTTAAAAATGCTCCTTGCTGCATATAGAAAAGGGGTAATAAAAGAAAAATAAGTTGCTCTTGATTAAGTTTTTTATTTGGAGCTATAATAGTACTTGAGGTGATTGTATGGCAAATAATTATAAATTCATTAATCATAAATCATGCGAATATTTTCCTTGTCATAAAGTAGAGGATGAGTCCAAGTTTAACTGCCTCTTCTGCTACTGTCCATTATATGCCTTAGGAAAAGATTGCGGTGGTAATTTTAAGGTGAATTATGGAGTAAAAGATTGCAGTGAATGCTTAATACCGCATTCTGAGAATGGCTACGATTATATAATGAAAAAATGGCCTGAAATAAGTAAATTAGCTCAAAAAAACTTAGACTAAAAAATAAAAATGAACTGACTTTTGGTCAGCTCATTTTTATTTTATACTTCTCCATTTTCATCTGGAATATATATAGTTATACCTGATTGAATAGAGTTTTCATTTGTAATATTATTATTTTTCATTAATAATTCTTTAGCTTTAAAATATTCACACCAAGACATTTCATTAATTACTATACTATGAAGAGTATCACCATTCTTAACTGTATACTCTTCTCCTTTAGGTAATAACCCTTCAAAGTTAGCTTTAGTAGGTATAATCATCTTACTTCCTGTAATTATCAAGTTAGGATCTGATACATTATTTACTTTAGATATAAGCTTTTTAGCATGCTCAAAATAAATATTGTTTGATTCATCTAATTTGTTTGCTATTAAGCATTTTTTAGTAATATCACTTAATGTTTCTTTAGGTTGCACTATGTATTTATTTTTAAATACATAAACAACATTTTCTCCTTTACTTTGATCCAATTCTTTATTACCATCTTTTGTTTCATCTATAGTCTTTCCATCTTTATCTTCTGATTTACTAGTTTTCTCATCCTTAATTTCATTTTTATCATCAGCTTCTTTGTTTGTTTCATCAGTTTTATTTTCATCTAATTTTTTATCTGTATCGTCTCTTTTTTCTTTTTCATCTACATCTTTGTTTGTTTCATCAATATTTTCTTTATCATCTATTTTTGATGTAGTATCTTCTTCCTCATTAGTTTTTTCTATTTTTTCATCTTCTTTTGTGTCTTTATCTGTATTCTCAATATTTTTATCCTCATCTACTTTATCATGGTCTATTATACCATCATCAGCAATATCGCTTATCTCATTGTTTATCATACCATTACCTAAAGTACTATCCTCCTGAGTAGCATTCCCAATCAATCTAGCACCTAAAAATACAGCTAAAATTATTACTAAAATTGAACTACCAACTATTAATTGATTTTTATATTTCATTGTAATCGCTCCTTCCTATGTTAAATAATTCCCACATACACTTAATTTATACATATAAAGCATACTTTTCTTATTTTTTTTAATGTTTTCCAAAAAGAAAAGAGAACCATTGGTTCTCTTTTCTTCTCTATAGTATTATTATCTTTTAAGTCATTTCTCTATCTAATTCATTTTTAACATCTTCTGCAGACATACCATCAGCATTAATTATAGAAGCATTTGTCAAAGTATCTTCAATGCCCATAACATCCTTGCTTTCTCCAGTTATAACAACTGCATCAAATTTATCCAGATAGTTTTTAGCTGATTTTTTTCTATTATCAAATTCTTTAACTTTAAAGCCTTCGTTTTCCAAATGATTTTTTATAGGTCCCAGCCCTTTTTGTACAGCAACCTTTTTCATTTTTGTTTCTCCTTCCTTGAATATATTTTATAATTTTATTATTTGCAAATATCCTTCTTATATTCCATGCTTTTAATTTTAATCAAATAAAAAAAGAGCATGATTTCTCATGCTCTTTTGTGAATTCTACGTTAAAGATTTTTATATCACAGTAAAGCCCATTTCTTCAATGGATGCAATAATTTTTTCTATATCAGTATATTGATCAAATATAATCTCTGCTTTACCTTCTTTTCTTTCAATTTTACAAGCAAAAACACCTTCATTGAATGAAATTGCTTGCCTTACTTTATTTATATCCTTAGAAGATTTCATTCCACAAATATTGATTACTTCTTTCATTTGTTTTTTCCTCCTAATTCTCTTTAAACAATTCCTCTAAAGCATCTCTATTTTTGTTATTTTTTATTTCTTTTTTAATATCCTCTTCATATTCCTTATCGCCTTCATAATGTCCATTTATAAGCTCAACATCCTGAAGTTTTACTAGCTTAATTTCTTCATTATCAGTAGTACTAATTCTTACTTTAAGAGTTTCTCTAAGAAGATTATTCTCTACAACTGTTCCTTTTCCAAATGGCGTGTTAACAATTGAATTAACTCTTGGCATTCTCTCTCTTACATCTTCATAAGATTCTTGCTCATAAGTTAAACAACACATTAATCTTCCACATATCCCTGAAATTTTAGAAGGATTTAAAGATAAGTTTTGTTCCTTAGCCATCTTTATTGATACAGGTACAAATTCCCCTAAAAATGTTGAACAACATAATGGTCTCCCACAAGGACCTAATCCACTTATCATCTTAGCTTCGTCTCTAACACCAATCTGTCTCAATTCAATACGTGTTCTAAATACAGATGCTAAATCCTTTACTAGTTCTCTAAAGTCAACTCTCCCATCAGCTGTAAAGTAAAATATTATTTTATTATTATCAAATGTATATTCTACATCTATAAGCTTCATTATTAAATTATGTTTTTCTATTTTCTCTATAAATATGTCAAAAGCTTCTTTTTCTTTCTCCTTATTCATCTTATGTTTCTCTCTATCTTCTTCTGTTGCTATCCTAATAACATTCTTCAGTGGAGATACTATTTCCTCTTCATTTATTTCCTTTATACCTATAACAGCTTTTCCATACTCTATACCTCTAGCCGTCTCAACTATAACATCATCATTCTTCTTTATCTCTAAATCTTCTGGATCAAAGTAATATATTTTTCCAGCTTTTTTAAATCTAACTCCTGTTACTTTTACCATATTACACCTCCTGTAACTCTAGTAGCATTACTTCTATAGCTATATTAAAATTTAAGTTCTTTACTATATTTTCATTTGTTTTATTTATGCTTTTAAGCATATTTATTAATGATTTATATGAATAGTCATCTGATATTGACTTTATATCCTCTATATAATCTTTATTTAAAATCATACTTTCATCATAACACTCTTTTATTATGATCATATCTCTTATTAAGTTAACTAGACAACTATATAAATCATCCCATTCTGACTTATATGATAATAATTTTGAAGTACACTCAAATAATTTATTATCAACTTTGGATTTAAAGAACTCAATTGAAAAAACTCTAAGTTCCTTAAAAGTTTCATCTTCAAGAAATCTTTGAGCTCTTCCTGGAATCCCTTCAGAAAAACTCAAAACCATCTGTAATAAATCATCTGATATATTACTGTGATCTCTTAATACAAATCTTTCCATGTCATTATTAGTGAGCTTTCTTAGTTTATGAATCTGACACCTTGATTGTATTGTACCCAATATACTTTCAAGATTATCACTGAGAACAATAATGAAAACCCCTTTAGGTGGTTCCTCAATAGTCTTTAAGAAAGCATTTTGTGCTTGAGGTGTGAGATTATCACCATCATGTACTATAATAACTTTTTTATCACCCTCAAATGGTCTCTTATTAATTTCTTTAATCAGCTCTCTAATTTCATTAACTCCTATTGATTTTTTGTTTTTGCCAATTCTCCATTGGAGTATATCTATATGCTCTCTCTCTCTCTTTAATCCTAAAATTTCAAGAGCTATCCCCTTTGCAATAACACTCTTTCCAATTCCATCTTCTCCAATTATAAGATGAGCATGAGCAAATTTTTCCTCTTTTATTGCATGAGCAATATTGTTTATATTCACCTTATGTCCAATAATATCCTTTAAATTCATATTTATACCTCATTAATATTTAAGAAACTGATCCACATCTACAACAAATATCGTAGCTCCTCCAACAGTAACTTCTATCGGATAAGGGACAAATATGCCTGTTGTTCCTACTGTGGGTGTAGGTGAAGTTACTATCTGCTTTCTTGTACTGCATTCATCCTTTATAATATCAATAACCTCATTAACCTTCTCTTTGGCAACTCCTATAATTAATGTAGTATTTCCTGATTTTAAAAATCCTCCAGTAGTTGCAAGTTTAGTTACACCATATTTTTCTTCGGTTAATCTGTCAGTTAAAATATTTGCATCTTCATCTTGAATAATTGCAATTACAAGCTTCATAGTATCCTCCTAATTATTATTTTAATTATATTTTATCACATAATTCTATTTGTTGAAAAAATTATTTTATGCTTAAATCTTAATTTTCATAACTATTTAATCTATTTTCAATAACTTCTATTATTTTTTTATGTACATCTTCTATACATCCTGATGCATCCACTGTTTTTATTCTCTGTGGATATTGCTTTGCAATTAACATATATCCTTCCCTAACCTTTTCATGGAATGCTATTCCTTCAAGATCTAACCTATTTATTTCTCTATTCTCATTAGAATGAATTCTCTTAAGACCTACTGCTGGTTCAATATCTAAAAGTATTGTTAAGTCAGGCATATACCCCTCAATTGCAGGTTCATTTATCTTCATCACTTCATCAATTCCTATCCCTCTAGAATATCCCTGATATACCAACGACGCATCAATGAATCTGTCACATAATACTGTAATTCCACTTTCTAAAGCAGGTATAACCCTTTCAACCATATGTTGTCTCCTTGATGCTGCGTATAGCATAGCTTCAGTAACAGAATCCATAGCTGTATTTTCTTTATTTAGTATTACCTCTCTTATCTGTTCTGATATATCTATACCACCAGGCTCTCTTGTATTTATACAGTTTATACCCCTATCTTTTAAATACTTATTTAACAATTCTACCTGTGTAGTCTTTCCTGTTCCTTCACATCCATCTAGCGTTATAAATAACCCTCTCATAATACACCTCTTCTTAATTATTTTCTATTACAAGTATTTTATCCTTATCTACTCCTAAAATTTGAATATTATTATTCAAACAGAATTGTATATAATCTATAGCTTCTTCTGTAATCACCTCTCCAGGATTAAGCAAAGGTATCCCCGGCGGATATGGTATGATTTCTGTACCACATATCCGATTTTTGCACTCTTCCAATTTCAAACTAACCTTATTCATATTAATAGCCTCATAAGGAAGATACTTTATTGTATGAGATATCCCACATATTAAAGTTTTGTAATTATCCTTATCCTTTATACGCTCCATCTCGCAATCTTTAAGAACTTGATAAAGCCTTTGAAATTCTTTCTTTGTATTAAAATATGACAATATCAAAACTACACATCTATGATTACTCATTTCTGGTTGAATATTATTACTAATTAGATAATCATATAATTTCTTACCACTATATCCTTCAGGCACTAATATCGTGTACCTTGTTCTATCTGTACTAATATAACTTCTATCTTCATAAAAAACCTCAAATTTTTTTAACTTATTAATCTTATCTTTATAAGATTCACATATATCTATAAGATAATCATAATCCTTCTCTCCATATTTCTCAAGATAATATCTGCTATATGCCATGCTTTGCATAAACAAATAGGAAGGACTTGTACTTGAAAACATGCTAAAATATCTTTCTACATTTTCTACTAAATTAATATTATTCACATGAAGATATGCTGTTTGAGTCAAACTAGGTAATGTTTTATGTGCTGATACAACAACTATATCCGCCCCTAGCTGTACTGCTGACTTGGGTAATCTTTCGTTAAATCCAAAATGTGCACCATGAGCACTATCTATTATAATCTTCATGTTTAGCTTTTTAGCTTTTACTATTACCTTCTCAAGATCAAAGCATATACCAAAATAATTGGGATATGTAAGTATAATTGCCTTAGCATCTTTATTATTTTCCATCATGTCAATAATTAACTCCTCTTGTGGAACAAGAGGAGTGTCATATTTATCATAATTATAAGGGTCTACGTATACTGGCTTTAGTTTTCTTAAAATAATCCCATTCATAATAGATTTATGGCAGTTTCTCTCCACAATAATTTTATCTTTTTCTTCTAAAGCCGAAAAAATCATTATCATATTTCCACTTGTACTTCCGTTCACTAGAAAATAAGATTTTTCAGCACCATAAGTTTTTCTTAATAATTCTAATTCCTCACTCAAAACATCCTCAGGTTTATGAAGATTATCTAATCCATCAACCTCTGTTAAATCTCCAGTAATTATATTATCAAGAATACTCCTTCCTATTTCATCTCTATTAAACCCTCTTCCCATTTTATGTCCTGGCATACAAAAATATATACAATTTTTATTTATATATTCTTGTATACGTTCAGCTATTGGTACTCTAGTCATCTGAACACCTCATTCTATCAATAGTATTTCATATAAGGAACTATATGTTTTTTGATTCTATTCTTTATCAGTTTGTATATATCCGTATAATTATTCTCTATAAGCATCCTTTTTTCACATCTTGAACATATTAATTTTCCTTCTAATATTATACCATCTTTTAGGGTTCTTCCACATACTATACATTTGCAATTTCTCATAAGTCCTCCAACCAGGTTTAATACTATATTATATTCTATTCAGAATTCTTGTCCATCTTATTTTGTCCACCTAATTTTTTTTAAAATTTATAATTTATATAAGTATTATTATTTTATTGTAACTAATGCTCCCTCAGTAATGTTATCATAAAACCATTTAGAATCTTCCAAGGGCATTCTTATACATCCATGAGATGCTGGTGTACCTAGTTTTTTATATTCCCACTCATTTACTGTCCCATCTTTATTAAACAGAACACTATGAAAAAGATAGTTATTATTAAACCTAACCCAATTATAACAAGTATAGGTACTTGAGCCAAAACTATGCCCTCTCCTACCTATTATGAATCTCCCTTTAGGCGTGTCATACCATTCCTTACCACTAGAACAAATTATTTCTCTTAGAAGTATATTATCATAAAAAACCTTTATAATTTGATCTTCAATATTAACAATAACATTATATCTTGAATTAAGTCCTCTCTTCTTTATATCTTTTACTGGTATATACCCAATTACTGATTTTTTATCTGAATACCTTACAGTTTCCACTTTATAAAAGTCATTTTGTCTTTCTATAAGTTTTACCTCTGTAAGGTTTCCATATACATATCCTATAGTCCCACTATTTATATTTGCTTCCTTGTAAATATAGTATCTGGCTGTTTCATCTCTATTAATTACATTAATACTTATCTCATCATCTTCTTCTTTTTGATTATTACTATATCTACTGAGTAATTCACTCACCATATCATAATTATATACTCTAAATATATCTCTTTTAATTTTATTACTTATATTTTTTGTTATATATTCAATTAAATTTGTTTTATCTTCTTCATCGCTACAAATATAAATTATTTTGTCAATATCATTCTCAGTTATAATGGTTTCAATATCCTCTATCTGTTCTTTATTGTAAATATATCTAAATATTATACCTTTCTCATCACATTCTCTATTAATATTAGTATTAAGAAATATATCCCTAGAAGTAGTTAATATTATATGTTTCTCTTCTTTCTCTTTGGCAAATTCAAATGCATATATTCTCTGATAATGCGAAAAAATAGCACTAAGAAGAAAAAAAACTATAACCATTTTTTTATATTTAGAAATTTTAAGCACCTCCATTTATATGTACACTTAAATTTATGATTTTGTTGTAAAATTATTCCACAATAAATTGAAAATATAAAGTTCTATGAAGGGAATACTAATTAGTGATAATTTAGGCGTATAAAAATAAAGAAGTAATCAAATGTGTAAAAGATATTTAAATATGCCTTATATATTGAGGGAGTGATAATAATGAAACAAAAAGTAGTTTCTTTCTTAAGTACAGTTAAAAAAGATATTTTTGATGTTAATAAATTTATTTATAATAATCCTGAAAAAAGTTATGAGGAGAACAACTGTTTAAATTTTCTAACAAACACTCTTGAGAAATTCAATTATAAAATTCAAAAAAATTATTGTTCGATACCAACTTCATTTTGTGGTGAATTAGGAAATGGTCACCCAAAGATTTGTCTTATATGCAAATATTCAGTTTCAGAAAATAATGCTCATATTACTGGAGTTAATGCCTCTACAACTATGTCTATAGGTGCTGCAATAGGTCTTAGTAAAATTATGACTGAAATCCCCAGTGGAACAATTTATGTGATTGGTTGTCCGGGTAATGATATCACTGGTGCTGAAATGACTATGGCTAATCAAGGCTGCTTCGAGGATATGGATATTATAATTTCTCCTAAAGCATATAATAAAAATGTTATTAATGTAACTTCAGCATGTATTACTCCTCTTAAGATAAATTTTTCTTCTGAGAAAGCTATCGAAGGTTATGCTAATACAATTACTATGGATGCTTTAAATATCACTTGTAACTCATTAAATGCTCTAATCAAAAATCTATGTAATCGCTGTGATATAAACATTGTAAGTTTGAAAGGTGAAAAAAATCCTTATACATTTCCAGCTTGTTCAGAAGGCCATTTATATATCAGAACTAAATTTTCATCTCAATGCAATGATGTAGAGAAAAAGATTAGAAATTATGCCAAATCCGTTGGTGACTTTCTTAATCTAGACAGTGAAGTAGATATTGATGAAACTCCTTGCAAAGAATTAGTATCTGTTCATAAACTAAATAGGTTATTTGAAAGTAATCTTAAAGAGAAGGGAATCATAAATTTTGAAGATTCTCTCTATGAATCTCAAGGGTTAAGTATTGGCGCTCTAAGCCATACAACACCTTGCATTGTTCCTCTTATTTCCTTATGTGAAGAGAAAAACATAACTGCTTTTCCATCAAAGGAATTTGGTGATGCATCTATTAGTGAATACGCAGAACAACAAATAATGAACGGAATAGAAGCCACTACTTCTACAATTATTGATTTATTTGAAAGAAGTGATCTCCTTCAAGAAATAACAAATGAATTTTTTGATAGACTAACATATCATTAAATTTAAAAAGAGGCAGTCTCGAAAGTCTTAGTTTTGAGACTGCCTCTGAGTTTGTTAACAAAGTTACAATATATTGTGTAATATGAATATTTGAGGTTGGAATGAGTTCATGTATGTAATATAATTAAGTTAATATATGTTGGTCTAGTGGATAGCATGAATATTAGTGATATTTAATTTTCACTATGAACCATATTCTTAAATAACTTAATTAAAGAGTGGTGAGTAACAATGATTTCTATTTATAAAACTTTTAATATAAATAACAATGTAAGCTTAAATAAATTAGATGAGATTGAACCAGGTTCATGGGTTAACGTTGTTTCCCCAACTGATCATGAAATTCATCTCCTGTCTAAGAAACTTGACTTACCTTTAGATTTCTTGAATGCAGCATTGGATGATGAGGAATCATCACGTATTGAGCTAGAAGATGACAATTTATTAGTAGTTGTAGACATACCTTTCAGTGAAAAGGAAGAAAATTCATTAACATATGATACCTATCCTCTAGCAATTATCTATACAGAGAAAGCCTTAGTAACCGTATGTCTGAAAAATAGTAGAGTACTTCAAGACTTTATAAAAAATAGAGTCAAAGATTTCTATACTTATAAACGTTCGAGATTTATACTGCAAATTTTATATAGAGTAGCAAGTTCATATCTAACAAGTCTTAGACAAATAGATAAAAAGAGTTTAATGATTCAAAGAAAACTTCAAAAAGCTATGAGTAATAGACAATTCATGCAGCTTCTATCACTTAGAAACTCATTAATCTATTTTTCAACTTCTCTTAAATCTAATGAAGTAACACTTGAAAAAATGCTTAAACTTGAGTTATTACAACGTTATGATGAAGATAAAGAGCTTTTAGAAGATGTTATAGTGGAAAATAAACAGGCCATTGAGATGACCAATATCTATGCTGATATTCTTAGAGGTACAATGGATGTGTCTGCAGCAGTAATTTCTAATAACCTTAACATTGTAATGAAGTTCTTAACTACAATAACCATTGTATTTACTATACCTACAATCATATCAGGTCTATGGGGTATGAATGTTCAGGGAATACCTTTCGGTATGGATTCCTTTGGTTTCTGGAAAGTAACTGGAATAGCAGTAATCTTAAGTTTAGGTTCCATAATATATATGTATAAAAAGAAATTATTCTAATAAAGCCCACTTACAATATTATGTAAGTGGGCTTTAACATGAAACATTGTATATCAAATACGATGTTTCATATTAATGAAAGGAGTTACCCTTTATTGTCCAAGGAACATCCATTCTCTTTAAAGAATAAAAAACTCATTACATAAACGTAATGAGTTTCTTGGAGGCGCCACCCGGATTTGAACCGGGGATAAAGGCTTTGCAGGCCTCTGCCTTACCACTTGGCCATGGCGCCATATATTATTAAAAATAAAACTGGTGGCTAGACCAGGAATCGAACCAGGGACACGAGGATTTTCAGTCCTCTGCTCTACCGACTGAGCTATCCAGCCACAATAAAAAAAATGGCTCCGCGAAGAGGACTTGAACCTCCAACCTATCGGTTAACAGCCGAGTGCTCCACCATTGAGCTATCGCGGAATATTACCTGGCAACGTCTTACTCTCCCACACCGTCTCCAGTGCAGTACCATCAGCGCTGTGAAGCTTAACAATCCTGTTCGGAATGGGAAGGTGTGTAACCTTCACGCTATAGTTACCAGATATCTATTTAGTTTAGAAGGATGTTCCTTCAAAATTGCACAAAGTAAGTAAGATTAAGTCTTCGATCTATTAGTACTGGTCAGCTACATGTGTTACCACACTTACACCTCCAGCCTATCAACCTCGTGTTCTTCGAGGGATCTTATTGCACTAGGCAGGGAAATCTTATCTTGAGGTGGGCTTCACGCTTAGATGCCTTCAGCGTTTATCCCTTCCCGACATAGCTACCCAGCGATGCCGCTGACGCGACAACTGGTACACC
>NZ_JAGSOJ010000005.1 GCF_023684385.1 Oceanirhabdus seepicola
TTACTCCTTTAATCAGAAAATCATGCGAAACTCTGATATTATGCGGTATTAATCTCCCTTTCGGGAGGCTATCCCCCTCTTTGAGGCAGGTTGCTCACGTGTTACTCACCCGTCCGCCGCTAATCCGCTTCCCGAAGGAAGCTTCATCGCTCGACTTGCATGTGTTAGGCACGCCGCCAGCGTTCGTCCTGAGCCAGGATCAAACTCTCAGTTTGAAAAGTTTTTTTCCCAAGCTAGTACTTGCTTGCTTATTACCTGTGTGTTTCTTTTATATCTCATGGAATTTAAGGCTTGCATTATACAAATAATACAAATTTCCTTTACTCTGTTTAATTTTCAATGAACATCCATCGCCTTGAAGCGACTTCCTTATTGTATCACTAGACATTTTTCATGTCAACACTTTTTTTGAAGTGTTTTTTTGTGATTCATCATCGCTCTGTTGCAGCGACAAGTAATATCTTATCACTTTATTTATCCTTATAATTAGATAAAAATATCTATTTTTCACGATTATCACTTAAATATTAAGTATATCTGTAAATTACTTTGTTTTTCTTGTAATGATACACTAGGAAAAGTGTTTTTTAACTGATTCATATATAATTGTCTATATACAAAAGAAGCAGCTTTCTTTAAGCCACTTCTTATATTATATAACTAAATTATTCGTTTATATTATTAACTAATTCTTTGAATCTTCTCCCCCTCAAAACAAAGTTAGGAAACATATCAAAACTAGCGCATGCCGGAGACAAATATACCACATCCCCCTCTTCAGCTATTTTCTTAGCCATTTCAACAGTGTCTTCAAAAGTCTTTACTTCATATATAGGAATATTTTTTCCTCTAACAGCCATTTCTTTTTCAAATTCAACTCTTATTTTATCCTTTGTTAACCCTACCAATATAAGTTCTTTTATATATTCAAATCCTTCTTTTGCTAAAGTATCAAAAGGGATATTTTTATCATATCCTCCAGCTATTAAGATAATAGGTCTATTAAAACCTTTTAGTCCAGCTATTGTCCTAGTTGGACTTGAGGCTATAGAATCATTATAGTATTTAACCCCATTAACATCACGTATAAATTCACATCTATGCTCAACACCAGTAAACGAACTAGCTATTTTCTTCAAAGTTTCTATAGATACTTCACCTCTTGTTGCACAAAACGCAGCAAGGATATTATCTACATTATGCATTCCTATTAATTTAATATCTTCTTTGTCACAAACAAATTGTCCATATAAATACAACTTACCATCCTTATAATATGCACCATTCTTAAGTTCTCTATTTAATGAAAACTTTGATACTGCACCTTTGGCTTCTTTTTCAAACGAGTTAGTAATATCATTTTCCCTATTTACAACTAATAAATCGCTATTTCTTTGATATAAGAATATATTTTTTTTCGCATCAATGTATTCATCCATATCCTTGTGAATATCTAAATGATTTGGACTAAGATTTGTTATTACTGCTACATCTACAGCTTGTTTCATGCTTATTAATTGAAAACTTGATAATTCTAACACAACTTTATGATCCTTTTCCATCTCATCAAGCTTATCAAATAAAGGTGTTCCTATGTTTCCACCTACCCAAGTTCTATAACCTTCTTCTTTAAAGATTTCATATATTATAGAAGTAGTTGTTGTTTTACCATCACTCCCTGTTACCGCAAATATCTTGGCAGGACAGTATTTAACAAACTCCTCCATTTCCGAAGTTATTATTGCCCCTTCTTCTCTACATCTAACTAAATACTGATTATCTGGCATCATTGAAGGTGTTCTATAAACAATATCAAATCCTATTAATCCTTCTAGATAATCATCTCCTAAACATAATTTGACTCCAAGTTTATCAAACTCTTGTAATAATTCCACTGGAATATCATCATATTTCTTTTTGTCAAACGCAGTTATCTTACAACCATATTCTGCAAGTTTTTTTATTAATGGTATATTACTTACTCCTATACCTACAACAGCAATTTTTTTCCCATTAATATTTTCTTTAAATTCTTTAAAATTCATAGTCATATTACTACCACCCTAATTTAAAGTTAATAACGAAGAATTGATTTTCATTCATTATATTAAATTATAACATCTAATAAAGTTTCTGTAAAAATTATAATATGTTATAATTCGATTTTCCCAAACGTTTTTTATTCTAAAATTAATAATGAGATTACCGTAACTCAAGTTGAATTATTTTAAAATACTGAAAATAAAGACTTTTATTTTCAGTATTGATTTAGCACCCCTTTGGTGGTATACTTCTATTCGTGCCGTAAAAAAGATATAATTAATTCCCCAAATAGGTTAATCACTGACATATCCCCATTATGTCATATTAAATATCCCCATGATTAACCCCTTAATTGACCGGACTAGTTTCCGGTTTTATTTTTACAACACACTAAAAAGTCACTATGCGTAGTGGCTTTTTTTGTTCTTTAGAACAAAATCAGTTCACAATATTTTATCTGGGATAAAATATTGCATTAAGAAAACACATTCATTAATTTCTATAACATAAAAAAAGCCACTGATTTCAGTGGCTCAGGCTGTTGAAAAAGCCCAATCTCATCGTCACTAAGACTCGCTGTGCTGCTCGAGTACTATTTGTACACTCCGCTGCTCGCTCCTCTTGTTCCTTGACCTTGGGCTTTTTCAACGCCTGAAATTCTTAAGACAGAAAACAGAGTGAAAACAATATATTGTAACTTTGTCAACAAACTCTGACACTGATTTCAGCGGCGTTCTTGTTTTACTTATTAAAATTCAATTTTCTCTTCAATAAACTTAACTAATTCATCTATACTCAATCTTGTTTGTTCCATTGTATCTCTATCTCTTATAGTAACAGCGTTATCTTCAAGAGTATCGAAGTCTACAGTAATACAGTAAGGTGTTCCAATTTCATCTTGTCTTCTATATCTCTTACCAATACTTCCAGTGACATCAAAGTCAATGTTGAACTTCTTACTTAACACTGCATACACTTCTTCAGCTTTTTCTGAAAGTTTCTTTGATAAAGGTAATACTGCAGCTTTAAATGGTGCTAATGCTGGGTGGAATCTCATTACTGTTCTTGTATCTTTTTCAAGTTCTTCCTCATCATAAGCATCAACTAAGAATGCTAAAGCAACTCTATCAGCTCCTAATGATGGTTCTATACAGTATGGTACATATTTCTCATTAGTTGTTGGATCAAGATATGACATATCAGTTCCTGAATGCTCAGCATGTTTTTTAAGGTCATAATCTGTTCTATCAGCAATACCCCAAAGTTCTCCCCATCCAAATGGGAATAAGTACTCAATATCTGTTGTTGCATTACTATAGAATGATAATTCTTCTTCTCCATGATCTCTATATCTTAAGTTATCATCTTTCATACCTAAATTTTTCAAGAAGTTAATACAATAGTTCTTCCAGTAACCAAACCATTCTAAATCCTCACCTAGTTTACAGAAGAATTCTAATTCCATCTGTTCAAATTCTCTTATTCTAAATATGAAGTTACCAGGAGTAATCTCATTTCTAAATGATTTACCTATTTGAGCAATACCAAATGGAACTTTCTTTCTAGTAGTTCTTTGCACTGCTTTAAAGTTTACGAATATCCCTTGTGCAGTTTCTGGTCTTAAATATATTTCATTTTGTGAATCTTCAGTTATACCTTGGAATGTTTTAAACATAAGGTTAAACTTTCTTATGTCAGTGAAATTCAATTTTCCACATTTAGGACATACTATTCCATGTTCCTCAATATAACTTTTATACTCCTCATCGCTCCAGCCATCAGCGACTGCAACCTCTGCACCTTGTTCAGTCATATAATCCTCTACTAATTTATCTGCTCTGTATCTAGTTTTACACTCTTTGCAATCCATTAATGGATCTGAAAATCCACCTAAGTGTCCTGATGCATGCCACACTTGTGGATTCATAAGAATTGCACAATCTAACCCAACATTATAAGGACTTTCTTGAACGAATTTCTTCCACCAAGCTTTTTTTACATTATTCTTAAATTCTACTCCTAATGGGCCATAATCCCACGAGTTAGCTAATCCTCCATATATATCTGACCCAGGGAAGACAAATCCTCTGTTTTTACATAAAGCAACTATCTTATCCATTGTTTTTTCTACTGCCATTTCACACCCGTTATATATAAATATAACGGTTTTCACCTCCTCCATTGAATTATATATATTTATTCTTTACGAAATAACTAAGGCATATGAAAATAAATAACAAGTCAAAGATGCGACGGATATTTTGCGGCATGCAAAGAGTTGGGTTCCGCTGATAGTTACTCTATCAGTGGGTTCCAAGGATGAAGTATGCCACAAAATAGACTAGCATACTGACTAGTTATTTGTTTGAATATGCTTAAATAAAAACAAAAAAGCCCCATACCTCAAAGGGACGATTTCAAACCGCGGTTCCACCCTTTTTGGCATAAGCCCATCTTTATTATCTCACTCAAAAGCGCCATTCATATTTTAGTTATAACTGTTTACACCACCCACAGTCTCTCTACAATAACGTCCAATACTACTCCTCTTTATCAAAGTGCCATATTCAATTTATTATATTCTACCAAAAACCATATAAGTAATCAACTTTTTTTATGAGGAATTGAGATTTTTCTCAATTCCTCATTAGTATCATTATTATTTATTAGCTGGTTTCATTGTTGGGAATATTATAACGTCTCTTATTGACTGACTGTCAGTTAAGAACATAACAAGTCTATCAATACCAATTCCAAGACCACCAGTTGGAGGCATTCCAACTTCTAAAGCATACATGAAGTCTTCATCTAACATGTAAGCTTCATCATCTCCAAGCTCTCTCTCTTTATTCTGTTGCTCAAATCTCTGTCTTTGAACTATTGGATCATTTAGCTCTGAATAAGCATTACATAATTCTTTACCACACACGAATCCTTCAAATCTTTCAGTTAACTCTTCATTTCCTCTTTTCTTCTTAGTCAATGGAGATATTTCAACTGGGTAATCTGTAATAAATGTAGGTTGAATTAATCTTTCCTCAGCAAATTCTTCGAAGAAAGCATTTAATATCTCACCTTTTGTACATAAGTTCAAGTCTTTTTTCATTTCAACATTACGTTCTTTAGCCGCTGCTCTAGCTTCTTCATGACTATTCATTGCCATAAAGTCTACTCCACAACTTTCTTTTACAGCATCAGCCATTGTTATTCTTTTCCAAGGCGGAGCAAACTCTATTTCATTTCCATCGTAAGTTACTTTCGTTGTACCATTAATTTTTTTACAAACTTCTGCAACCATATTTTCTGTGATATCCATCATATCATTATAATCTGCAAAAGCTTCATAAAGTTCAATAGCAGTAAATTCTGGATTATGACTTTGGTCAATTCCTTCATTTCTAAAATTCTTTCCAATTTCGTAAACCTTATCAAATCCCGAAACTATACATCTCTTTAAGTATAACTCAGTAGCTATTCTTAAATACATATCGATATCTAAAGAATTATGATGAGTTATAAACGGTCTAGCTGCAGCTCCACCAGCTATTGGAGATAATGACGGAGTCTCAACTTCCATATATCCTCTATTGTTAAGGAAATCTCTAATACCAGTTATAACAGCTGATCTCTTAGCTATTGTTTCTCTTACCTTAGTGTTCATAATCATATCCACTTCTCTATGTCTATATCTTAAATCAGGGTCTTTTAATCCGTGGAATTTCTCAGGTAATGGTCTGATAGATTTCGATATAAGTTCAAACTCTCTTACTTTAATAGATACTTCACCCATTTTAGTTTTGAACACTTCACCTTTTGCCCAAATAAAATCACCTATGTTAAATCCTTTGAAATCTTTAAGCTTATCTTCACCTACGTTATCTATTTTAACAAACAATTGAATTCTGTCAGATTTATCAAGTATGTCAGCAAAAACTACTTTTCCTTGCCCTCTCTTAGACATAAGTCTTCCTGCTAATGTTACTTCTTTACCTTCAATCTCTTCAAAGTTATCTTTAATTTGCTTAGAATCAAATTCAACATTAACTTTGTATACATCGAAAGGATCTCTTCCTTCTTCTTGCAAGGTTTTAAGCTTTTCAACTCTTTGCATCATTTGTTCATTTAAGTTTAATTCATTTTCTATTGCTACCTGTCTTTCATCTGACATATTTCTTCCTCCTAATCATTATCTTGTGATTTCAAGTATCTCGTATTTACTTATTCCATCCGGTATAGGTACTTCAATTGTCTCTCCAACTCTTTTACCCATCAACGCTTCACCTACTGGAGATTCATTAGATATTTTATATTCCATTGGATCAGCTTCAGTAGAACCAACAATTTTAAATATTACTTCTTCATCAAAATCATAATCTTTAACCTTAACTTTACATCCCATATTTACAGTTTCATTATCAATTTGAGATTCATCTATAATAACAGCATTTCTTAACATAGCCTCTAATTGAGCTATTTTCCCCTCAACAAACGCTTGATCATTCTTAGCTTCATCATATTCTGCATTTTCACTTAAATCACCGAAAGATAATGCTATTTTAATTTTTTCAGTAACTTCTTTTCTCTTAACGGTTTTATAATATTCTACTTCATCTTCAAGCTTTTTAACTCCCTCAGGAGTCATATAATATTTTTTGTGCTGATTCATTTCTTTCTCCCCTTCTCATTCCAGATTTATTTATTAGTACTATAATTCTATACAATTCATTATAAGTTTAATACTATATATTGATTTATTTTAACATATTTAATTCTATTTAATGGTTCATATTAATTTCTTAATATATAATTGCTTATTTTGATAATTATAAAACACACTAATTTTAATGTCAATAATTATTCAAATTTTTTCCTATAATCAAATAATATATTCATAACTTCATCAAAAGAACATGTTTTATTTATTTTTTCTTTAACATCTGTACATCCATGCAGTCCTTTTATATACCACATAGTATGTTTTCTCATGTCTCTGATTGCCTTATCTTCTCCTAAATACTTAACAGCTAATTTATAGTGCTTCATTATCATTTCAATTATTTCGAATTGATTGGGTTTTGTGATTGGTTTCTCTTTTAAATAGTCATTTATCTGCTTAAATAACCAAGGATTTCCCTTTATTCCTCTAGCTAACATAATACCATCACAGTTAGTAACCTCTTTAATCTTCATAGCATCCTCAACTGTAAATACATCTCCATTAGCAATAACAGGTATACTAACCGCTTTCTTCACATCACCAATATAATCCCAATTTGCTTTTCCTTCGTACATTTGCTCTCTAGTTCTTCCATGAACTGCCACAGCATCAACACCTGCATCTTCTAGCACCTTAGCAAATTCAACACAGTTAATATTTTCCGAATCAAATCCTAATCTAAATTTTGCAGTAACAGGCTTTGCAGATACAGCTTTCATTCTTCTCACAATTTCTGCTGCAACTTTAGGCTCCTTCATAAGGGCTGAACCTTCACCATTTTTAACTACCTTTTTAACAGGACATCCCATATTTATATCAACAATAGCAAAATCATCATTATCATTTATATGTTTCTCACATGCCTCTGCCATAAAAACAGGATCTCTTCCGAAAATTTGAATAGCAGCAGGAGATTCCTTCTTACTAATCATCATCAATTTCTCAGTATTTTCACTATTATAATGCAATCCCTTTGAGCTTACCATTTCCGTGTATGTTAACCCACATCCGCACTCTACACATATCTCTCTATAAGCTATATCAGTTACCCCAGCCATAGGAGCCAACAAAACCTCATTTTCAACTTCAAAACTTCCTATCTTAATCATTCTTTATCTTTTCACCTACTCTTTATTCTTTTCGTAAATAATTTTTAACCCTTCAAGAGTCAAGAATGGATGTAATTCATCTATAACCTCAGAATCATTTGTTATTAATCTTGCTAAACCACCAGTAGCAACAACATACGCTTCCTCATTATCATACTTCTTCATTTCTTCTTTCATTTTATTAACTATATATTCAACTTGACCAACGTACCCAAAATATATTCCTGATTGTATATTTGATACAGTATTTTTACATATAACCTTTTCTTGTTTCTCTATACGTATATCCGGTAACTTTGCAGTTTGCTCAAATAACGCTCTTGCAGATATCTTTATACCCGGACATATTGCGCCCCCAAGATAATCTCCACTTGCTGTTATAGCACAAAAGGTTGTAGCTGTTCCAAAATCAATTACAATCACAGGTTTCTTGTATAATTCATGTGCAGCAACTGCATTAACAATTCTATCTGCACCTAACTCTTTAGGATTATCATACTTTACATTTATACCAGTTTTTATCCCTGGTCCAACAATTAATGGTTTAACTTTAAAATATTTTCTGATAACATTTTCTAAAGTATGCATTAAATAAGGAACTACAGATGATATAATCACTCCCTCAACCTCTTCGGTACTAAGGTTATTATATGAAAAAAGCTGAAGAAGATGCACTCCATATTCATCTGAAGTTTTTTTAGTATCTGTAGATAATCTCCACTCAGCAATATTTTTACCTTCTTTTAAAACCCCTATGACCATATTTGAATTCCCAACATCAATCAATAATACCATAACCTACACCGCCTCGTATAAATATATAAAAAGCAGCTTAAAAGCTGCTTTAATTTCTTATTACCACTATATTATTTTAACAAGTTTACTATAATTGTCAAGCAGTGTACGAGACATCTTAACAATATATTTTAATTATCCAAATAACGCTAGTAAAATACCAGCTGCAACAGCCGAACCTATTACCCCTGAAACATTAGGTCCCATAGCATTCATAAGCAAGAAATTACCTGGATCATCCTCTTGTCCAACCTTTTGTGCAACCCTAGCAGCCATCGGTACAGCCGATACTCCAGCAGCCCCAATAAGAGGATTTATCTTTCCTTTTGTCAATTTACACATTAGCTTTCCAATTAATACTCCTGAAATAGTACTTATTGTGAAGGCTAATAATCCTAATATAACTATACCAATAGTCTTAGGATTCAAAAACACACCTGCTTCTGCTTTTGTACCTACACAAATCCCTAAGAAAATTGTTACTATATTAATAAGTGCATTTTGTGCTGTATCAGCAAGTCTTCCAACAACACCACATTCCCTAAAGAGATTCCCTAGCATAAGCATTCCGAGTAATGCTGCAACATCAGGAAGAAGTAAAACCACTATAACTGTTACCGCTATAGGAAATATAATTTTTTCTTTTTGAGTAACTTTTCTTAAACTACCCATTCTTATTGTTCTCTCTTTTTTTGTTGTAAGAGCTCTCATTATAGGCGGTTGAATCATAGGTATTAACGCCATATATGAGTATGCTGCAACAGCAATTGGTCCTAGAAGATGTGGAGCTAATTTATTAGTCAAGAAAATAGCTGTAGGACCATCCGCCCCTCCTATTATCCCAATAGCAGCTGCCTCTTTAGCTGTAAATGAGAACTTTAATACATCTAACCATTCAGGAAGCATATCAGTAAGAGGTCCTAATGCAAGAGCTCCTAAGAAGGCAAAGAACACACCAAACTGAGCAGCCGCTCCCAATAATACACTTGAAGGATTTGCTAGTAACGGACCAAAGTCAGTCATAACTCCTATACCCAAAAAGATCAACGGAGGATATATTCCTTTTTTCACTCCTAATCCTAAATAATATAGTAATCCACCTTCCTCAACAATTCCTGTACCAGGTATATTTACTAGAATCATACCAAATGCTATAGGTATAAGCAACATTGGTTCGAATCCCTTTTTAATAGCTAAATATATTAATATAAATGCAACACAAATCATTAAAACTGAACCAATACTCAGTTGAACAAATCCCGATTTTTCAATAATTTTATTTATTATTTCTAAAATATTCATTATTTCACCCTCTTTCGTTATTCAATAACGGCTAATGCATCTCCAGTGTTAACTTGAGAGCTTGGTGAAGTTATCATTTGAACAACTTTTCCATCTTTTTGTGCTTTTATTTCATTTTCCATCTTCATTGCCTCAAGAATGAATAACACATCTCCTTCTTTAAAACTATCTCCTTCTTTAACATTTACCTTTAAGATAGTTCCTGGCATAGGAGCCTCTATTTTTTCCCCTGCTTTTGCTGCAGCCTTTGGCGCTGCTTTTGGAGTAGATATAGTTTTTGCTGAAACCTGCTTTTCAACAGGAGCTGCTACTTGAGTACTTGTTGGAAATTCCCCTTTAACTTCATCAACTTCAACCTCATATCTATTACCATTAACAGTTACAACATACTTTTTCATTTTGAATCCTCCTCATATTAATCCTTATCTAGTTTCTCCAATTAGAAGATCTATCTAATCTTTTAATACTTCTGATCATTAGCTTTTCTGTGGGAACATCTAAACTTGCACTTAATGCTGCCATTATAGCCGCCACTACCTCGCAGTCATCGCCCTCTTGTTCTTCCACAGCAGTCTCATCTATATATTCCTCAATCTTTTCCTCAACTACAACCTTCTTCTTTTCTTTAAAAACCATGCTCATTAGATTAATAAAACACATAAGAATAAGTAATACTCCGAAAACAATCGCCATAGAAGATATTGAGAATAAAATCTCACTAATCCAATTTATACTACTCATTATGTTTCCTCCCTATATTAGATGACTACCATGCTTCTTAGGGTATTTTAACACCATCTTAGTTTGTAACATATCCAAGACAGCAAACAATCTAGCTTTTGTTTCCCCTGGTACAATAACATCATCCACAAACCCTGCATATGCAGCTTTATATGGATCAAGGTATTCATTCAATTTATCATTGATTATCTTTTCTTCTTCTTTCCTAGGCATTTCACTATTTGTTATAACATCTGCGAAATCTCTCTTGATAGTCTCTATAGGATTCCCTGCTGAAATCCTAGCGCTTGGCCATGCATAAACAAAATCATAAGCAAATTCTTTGCTTGCAAAAGCTAGATAAGAAGCACCTATAGCATCACCTACTATTAACGATACCTTACCAACATCACTCATACCTATTGCTGACATGAGCTTACTTCCCATAAGGGATAACCCTTGTTTTTCTTCAGATAGGTTCACAACAAACCCTTTACTATTAACAATATTAACCATCGGGATACTGAAATTATCGCAAATTTTTACGAATCTACTTATTTTCTCACATGTGTTGATGTTAATATTCTCATCTTCATTACCTTTAATCCCTATTAATCCAATAGTAAGACCATTAATTTTACTTAATGCAGTAATAGTATTACTCTCAAAGTTCTTATTTATTTCTATTAATGAATCATTATCAACAATATGATTCATTATGTCTTCTACTTTTATTTCCCCACCATTTACCATATCGTTCAATGAAGGATTTATATCATTTAAATCATAACACTCATCATCTTGTGGTACTATACCCTTATTGTTTGATGGCATATATGTAACTAATTTTCTCACTTTTTCACTCAATTCAGTTTCATTAGTAACTCTTATTTGTGCTGTTCCACTGTTTAAACACATATCAACTGAAGATAATTCCTCTTTTGTAATATATCTTCCTTCTCTTTCTGTCATCTTCTTCTCAGAATTTAATGACATATCAGCGTTTTCTTCTACAACAAAAACAAAGTCACTCATACCTGCACTCAATGAATCTAATCCTTTTACAGGACCAGCAATCACAGCTATATGAGGTATTACTCCTGACAATTTAGCGTTTCTTTTTAAAATCTTTCCGTAAGTTTCAATAACATCTAATCCCTCAGAAATATTAGCTCCAATAGAATCATACATCTGTATTAATGGTGCTCCCATTTCAACAGCCATATCCATAATTCTACAAATTTTCTCTCCATTTCTTTTGTTTATTGCTCCACCGTTAACAGTATAATCATGGCTACAAATGAATGCTAATCTTCCGTTTATAGTTCCATGTCCTGCAATGATTCCACCACCATTTTTTTCGTACATGGCACCTATTTCTATAAAGCTACCTTCATCCAGAATGCTTAGAATTCTCTCTTTTGCAGTTCCTTTATTCAAGTTATGCTGCAAATTCACTTTTCTGTCATCCAATGCTTTGGCCTTAATTTCTGCTAAATTATCTACTTTGTCCATTGTTTTTCCTCCTAACACACAAAAGTAAAATATCATCCATGGTTATGATAACATAAAAACGTCAATTTGTATACGAAATATGCAAGAATAAATTCACTATTATTTTTTTTTAAAAGAAAGTCCATCATTTGTCAAAATTATCTCTCTCACACTTTTAATTTCCCCCTTAAACCCCTGTAATACAGCCAAAAGAGCTTTGAATACTCAAAGCTCTTTTGGCTGAAAAATTCACAATATATTGTTTTTTACTCTGTTTTCTATCTTCAGAGTTTCAGGCGTTAAAAAAGCCCAAGGTCAAGGAATAAAATACACTAGCATACTGACTAGTTATTTATTCGAATGTGCCTTATTTAAAATAAGCCCTCTATAACTCCATCATCTGATATATCCATCTTGTTCGCCGCAGGAACTTTAGGTAACCCAGGCATCGTCATAATATCTCCTGTTAAAACAACTGCAAATCCAGCTCCGTTTGATATCTTAACTTCCTTAACAGTTATATTGAATCCACTAGGCCTACCTAATAATTTATCATTATCAGATAAAGATTTTTGTGTCTTTGCCATACAAACTGGCACTTTATCCAACCCAAACTTTTCAATACTCTTAATATTATTTAATGCTTTTCTAGTAAACTCAACTCCGTCAGCTCCATAGATCTCTTTAGCAATAACTTCAACCTTATCTTTTAATGAGATATTTTCATTATAAAGAACTTTAAAATCACTCTCTTTGTTATCAATTATATTAAGAACTTTCTCAGCTAACTGTACTCCACCTTCTCCACCATTTGCCCAAACTTCTGTTAAAGCAACCTCAACACCATGCTCATTACAAAACTCTTCGATGAATGATAATTCCTCTTCTGCATCACTAACAAATCTATTTATAGCAACCACAGGTTTCACACCGAACTTCTTAACATTTTCTATATGCTTTTCTAAATTCTTTATACCTTTCTTTAAAGCTTCCACATCAGGTGTTCCAAGATCATCCTTTTTCACTCCACCATGGTGTTTTAAAGCTCTTACAGTTGCAACAATAACAACTGCTTCTGGTTTTAAGTTACCATATCTACATTTGATATTAAAGAATTTCTCTGCTCCCAAATCTGCTCCAAATCCAGCTTCAGTTACTACGTAATCACTGAGCTTTAGCCCAAGCTTTGTTGCAATCAAACTATTACACCCATGAGCTATATTTGCAAATGGTCCTCCATGTATAATTGCTGGTGTATTCTCTAATGTCTGAACAAGATTTGGTTTTATAGCATCTTTCATCAATAAAGCCATAGCACCTTCAACTTCAATATCCTTACAATATACAGGCTGACCATCAAGATTATAAGCTACAAGTATATCTCCCATTCTCTTCTTTAAGTCCATTAAATCACTTGAAAGACATAAAACAGCCATTACTTCCGATGCAACAGTTATCATAAATCCATCTTCTCTTAAGAACCCATTAGGTTTTCCACCCATTCCAACAACTAAACTTCTAAGTGCTCTATCATTCATATCTATAACTCTTTTAAACACAATTCTTCTACTATCAATTCTCAGCTTATTTCCTTGATGTATATGATTATCTATAGCAGCTGATAGCAAATTGTTTGCTGCTGTTATTGCATGCATATCTCCTGTAAAATGAAGATTAATGTCTTCCATAGGAACAACCTGTGCATATCCACCACCAGCAGCTCCACCTTTGATACCAAATACCGGTCCAAGTGATGGTTCCCTTAAAACCGCTATTGCATTTTTATCTAGCTTATTAAGTGCTTGACTCAATCCTATAGTAACTGTAGATTTACCTTCTCCCGCAGGGGTAGGATTTATTGCTGTTACAAGAATAAGTTTACCATTCTCTTTATCACTGTTCAGCTTATCCAGCGATATTTTACATTTATATTTTCCATAAAGATCAATATCATCTTCATTCAAGCCTAACCTTGATGCTACATCAACAATCTTATCCATTTGTGCTTCTTGTGCAATTTGAATATCCGTTTTCATAATAAATACCCCCAAATTTTACTTTAATTTTGACATGAACTTCTCAACGTTAATTATGTACCTTGTATGACATCCTTCCCCGATTTTTCCTACTTCATCCCATGCTATTACTTTAAATTCAATTTTCTTACCATCAACCTTCTCCACAGTAGCTTCACACTTAACTTTCATACCTATAGGTGTAGCTTTAATGTGATTAGTACTAATAGCAATTCCAACAGTAGTAAAATCTTCTTGAAGGTACTCATCCACAACTGACTTAGCTGTGTTTTCCATTAATGCAATCATGGCAGGTGTGGCAAAAACATCTACTGCACCGGAACCGTAACTTCTTGCAGTATCCTCCTTACCAACCGTAATTTCTAGAGTGGTTTTCATCCCATTTGAAATGTTAAATTCCATAAAATACACCCTCTTTCCTCTATATATTTTATCTTGATTATATCATAAATGTTTAGGCATGTGAAAAAAATAAAGCTCACCAAAAGGTGACCTTTATTTTAGAAATTCACTTCTCCATCATTATTACCTTCATCCGAATCATCATCATTCACATTACTTAATATTTCATTTTCATCTGAACTAGATTCTTTTATATCTTCAATATCTTTATCATCATAATCACCGAAAATTCCTGAATCCTCAAATGCAATCTCATCAATAGACTCACCTTCCATCAATGCTAGGAATTGTTTTCTATTAACCTTTTCTTTTTCTAAAAGAGCTTTTGCAACAGCATGAAGTTTATCAATATTTTCAGCAAGCATTTTCTCCGCTTCAACTTGAGCATCTTTACACAATTCAATAACTTCTGCATCAAGTTTAGCAGCTATTTCCTCACTGTAGTTCTTCTCATGTCCAAGATCTCTACCAAGGAATACCTCTCCTTGACCACTTCCAAATGAAATAGGACCAATCGCTTCACTCATACCATACTTCATTACAATACTTCTTGCCAAAGAACTCATTCTATCAATATCATTCTTTGCACCAGTGCTAATATCGCCTAAAATAAGTTTTTCTGCAACTCTACCCGCAATAAGTGATTTCATATCTCCAAGCATCTTCTTCTTTGAATAATAAGAAGTATCATTCTCCGGAAGATACATTGTATATCCCCCAGCCATTCCTCTTGGAATTATGCTTATCTCATGAACTGGATCACTACCTGGTATCAAGTGTCTAACAACCGCATGACCAGCCTCATGATATGCTGTAAGATTCTTTTCATCTTCTGTTATAACTTTACTCTTCTTTTCTGGCCCCGCCGTAACCCTTCTAGCTGCTTCTTCCATGTTATTCATCACAACAAATGGTTTCTTTTCTCTAACAGCTAAAAGCGCAGCTTCATTCATAAGGTTCTCTAAATCTGCTCCTGTAAACCCCGGAGTACTCTTAGCAATAACCTTAAGATCTATATCACTACCAAGTTTCTTATTTTTAGAATGCACTTTAAGAATCTCTTCTCTTCCCTTAACATCCGGGTAATTAACTAGTATTTGTCTATCAAATCTACCCGGTCTCAATAAGGCTTTATCAAGAATGTCAGCTCTATTTGTAGCTGCAATAATAATTATGTTCTCATGAGCTGAAAATCCATCCATTTCAACAAGCAATTGATTAAGTGTTTGTTCTCTCTCATCATGTCCGCCCCCTAGTCCAGCACCTCTTTGCCTTCCTACAGCATCTATCTCGTCTATAAATATAATACATGGTGAATTTTTCTTTGCTTGATCAAATAAATCTCTTACTCTTGAAGCACCTACACCCACAAACATCTCAACGAAATCCGAACCAGATATAGTAAAGAACGGCACACCCGCTTCACCGGCAACAGCTTTAGCTAATAATGTTTTACCTGTTCCTGGTGGTCCAACGAGAAGAACACCTTTTGGTATTCTAGCTCCCATCTCTTCATATGATTTAGGATTTTTGAGGAAGTCAACAATCTCTGCCATCTCTTGTTTTTCCTCATCAGCACCAGCCACATCTTTAAATGAAACCTTCTTTTTATCAGGAGTAGCCATTCTAGCTTTACTTTTACCGAAGTTCATTACTCCTCTATTTCCACCACCCTGTGATTGTTGCATTATCATAAACCAAATTCCGATAAATAGTACAATCAATATTATGTATGGAATCAAAGTAAATAGCGCTGAATATTTCGGTGGTTCTTCATAAGAAATCTGAATCTTACCCGTATCATCCACACCTTTGTAATAATCATCCATAAGTAATGTGAATAAATGCGCATCAATTACTGTTGTAAAACTAACATCTTTTCCGTCTTTTTTCATTGACCCTTCAATAATATCAACGGATTCATTTCTCTTTACTTTTATCTTTTCAACTTGTTGTGCTTTCCAATACTTAACAAATATATCTGACGGTATTGGCTCCGATTGAACATCTTGCCTAATAAAAAGTAGCGTTCCTACTAATATTATCACAAGCATCATTATCCAAACCGATGCACCGGAAAATTTCTTCAATCTGAATCCCCCTCTCTTGATAGTTACTATAAAATTTTATCACAGTAAAAAATTCATTACAACGTATTAAATTTGAATTATCTATTAATAATTATATAATTATTATAGATTACTTATAAACTTCTTCTTTTAAAATCCCTACATAAGGTAGATTTCTATATTTCTCTGCAAAGTCAAGTCCATATCCAACTAAAAAATAGTCTGCAACATCATATCCTATATATTTAGCATTTACCTCAACTTTTCTTCTGTCTTTCTTATTAAGTAAACATGCTATTTCAAGACTAGCAGGCTTTCTTGCGTTTAAATATTTTAAAAGATATGTTAACGTTACTCCAGAATCAATAATATCCTCAACCAGAATAATATGTTTATCTCTAATTTCAAAATCCAAGTCCTTCAATATTCTAACAACACCACTACTTTCTGATCCTTCTCCATAGCTTGATACAGCCATAAAATCCATCTTACAAGGAATTGTGATTTTCTTCATTAAATCAGACATAAACATTACAGACCCTTTAAGTATACCTATAAGAATCACTTCTTTTCCTTTGTACTCCTCAGAAATACTTTCCGCTATCTCTATAACCTTTTTTTCAATATCCTCTTCACTTATCAATACTCTTTCAATATCGTTATTCATATCTCTTCTCTCCTTTGTATTTGATAATTAAAACTTTTTCTGTCTCATTATCAATCTTATATTTCTCACCTAAAGTATACCCTATTATCCAAGCTATTTCATTATCAAAAGTAATAATAGGCAAAGTATTTCTCATGTGTTGGGGAATTTTATTTTCACTAAATATTTTCTTTAGTTTTTTTCTACCTTTCATACCAAGCGGTACCATGGTATCTCCATCATTTTTATACCTTACGTAAATATTACCTTTAATTTTATCATAATCGAAATATTTTGTACACTTGCTTTTACTAAAGCTTTTTATTTCACTCCTATTTTTTAGAAGCATTTCAACTACATCTCCATTTGGCAAAATATTTTTTTCATTTATTTCAAGTTTCATATTCAGTTTTTCTGTAACTTTAGTTTCTTTTTTAAAAATTATTATATCTCCGAAAGAATTCATAGCCACTAAACCGCCTGGAATATTAATCTTCTTTCCTGATTCCTTTTTAGATAATTTAATAATATCATATATGTGCACCTGCTCTAAATTATTCGTATCGCCCTTAAGAATAGCAATACAGCCCCTTATACATCTAGTCAGAAGCGCTTCATGACTTCCAAATAATTCTTCCTTTAAAACCACATTTTCCTCTTGAACTTCACAATAAACTTTCAAAAGCTTTTGAACTTCACTTCTAAAATAATCATTATCTCGAGCAACATTCTTAGCTAACCTTAGAAGCGTACTGATGATATCCTCATTAAAATGCTCTTTTAAATATGGTAACATGTCTAGACGAATTTTATTTCTGCTGTATATATTTTCTAAATTCGTCTTGTCTATTCTAGGATTCAAATTATATGTATCACAATAATCCTCAATTTCTTCTCGTTTCAAACACAAGATGGGACGTATATAGACACCTTCCCTAACAGCCTTTATTCCCTCTAGTCCATCAATACCCGTACCTCTTGCAATTCTCATCAGAATCGTTTCAGCAACATCATTTGCATTATGGGCTAATGCAATTTTATTCCCATTATATTCATCTTTCAGTTTATTAAAAAATTCATATCTTACATCTCGTCCTGCCATTTCGGAAGATATTTTTCTTATATTTGCAATTTCATTAGCATTAACTTTGATAGCTCTAAATATTATTCCCTTAGACTGACAATATTTCTCCACATATTTTTCATCATCATCTGCTTCTTTTCCCCTTAATCCATGATTTATATGTGAAACAATTATTCGTAGCTTGTACTTATCTTTTAATGCTACCAAAATATTCAATAAACACATTGAATCAGGACCCCCTGAAACACCCACAATTATCGTATCACCAATATCCATCATATTATTATCTTTAATATAATTCTCTACTTTTTTAATCATATATTCTACCTAACCTTTACACCTGATTTATATATATTATACACAAATATATGATAGTAAAAACATAAAAATGAAAATTGCACGCTAGCTGCGTGCAAAATTTCAAGTAGTATAAGCAAATAAGGCATATGAAAATAAATAACAAATCAAAGATACGATAGATATTTGAACACGCTTACGTTAATTTATATTATAAACTTTCAATACTGAAATTGTCATATCATCCTTAACCTTATAATTTTCTGCTTTTAAGGCTTCATTTAGTATCCCCAATGCGATTTCTTTAGGATTATTTAGTTTACAATTATAAAGATATTTCATAACCCAATGACTTTCACTACTTTTGTCCCCATATTCTAATACTCCATCACTCACCATTACAATGATATCTCCATCCATTATTTTCTTCTTTTTAACATCAACATCAATCTTATCTAACACACCTATAGGCAAAGATTTGGAATCAATTACCTCCACATCACCAGTACTCCTCCTAATGAAACTTTCATTAGATCCAACCTTGAAGAATTCCACATTTCCATTATAAAGATCTAAAGAGGCAATATCCAATGTTGAAAACTTTTCTTGAGTCTTATATTTCATTGCCATTACGGAATTCACAGCATTTATAGCCACAATTTCACTCAAACCAGCCTTTGAGAATTTCTCAATTAACTTTACAGTGGCTTCACTTTCTCTTTTAGCTTCCGGTCCAGACCCCATACCATCACTAACAATAGAAATAAATTTATCTTTTTTATTCCTTATAAATCTATAACTATCCCCATTTTCCTTTTCACCATCTTTACATTTCTGTATTGAATATGATGACACATGAAATTTAGGCATTTCTTCAAAGGTAATATCACAACTCTTCATTACTTGATCAATTATACATCCATCATTACTAACACAGAATCGTTTTTCACTCAATTCGTTAATAACAGGCAAAATATTTTTAACACAATTTTGTTCTCCACCACATGCCTTTCCCTTTAACTTTATAGATATCCGTCCATCTAAGTCTTTTAAGCAAGTAATATCTTTAAATTTTATATTATTAGCAAGCATTGCAAGTCTTATTTTTTCTTCCAAATTACTATCTATCTTAATTGAAACATCAAATTCATCTACTATTTCATCAACTGATTCCGCCATATTTCTTATTTGGTTAGATAAAACCTGTCGACCTTCGCTTATAGTAGATTTTTTGAGTTCACTTATCATATTCCTATCCACTATATCCTCTGCATTCTCAATAAGCTTAGTTCTATTAATACATTTCTTATTTAACTGATACGGTAAATCTTGATTATTTAATTCTACATTTTTTAATACTTCAACAAATGCTGAATACGTATAATGCATCTCTCTCCGCCAACAATTACTTTTCAATTGACACTCTGAACACACTCTATCAGCTAATTTCTGAACCATTGCTGTACTTTTATCTTTCATAATCAATTTTTCATTTTCATTAAGATCTGTTAGTATATCCGATATATTTCCTAATAAACTTGAAAATTCATTTAATTTTTTCTTGTATATACCTTTGATTTTTGAGTTTACTTGCTCCTCTTCCTTATTAGCGTCTTTATCAAACTTAAAATACTCTCTCAACATAGAGTAACGCACATTAGGAATTATCACAAAAACTCCTCCCGCAATAACAAGTTCTATTCCTTTAAAACCAAATGATTTATAATTAAACAATAGAATACTATATACTATAATTACTGAGATTATAGACACACATTTCCCCATATCTTTAAACACACCGCTAATTATCCCTATTGATGCATAAACAACAACAAACACACCTAGACTATTAACACTTAATCCAACTAAAATACCTAAAACAACGCCAAATATAGCCCCATTTGCTGCTCCACCTAAATATCCTATTATAATAATTGATAATATAGCAAGTACATTAGTTAACGATACCCCGAACACTCCTATACCACTTGTCCCAGCAATTATCACTGATACTAATAAGCATAAAGAAATTATCTCTTCATTACTGAGGGAATATTCTTTCTTATCTCTAGTTAATTTATTAATTACACTCTCAAAAATAAAAAGGGATGCACCGCATAAAATAAAAACAAGCAAGGAAGTTACTAATGCAATATATACATTCCTTACCAGTGCAAAATTTATAAAAATTATAATTCCCACTGTAATTAATGCTATTATCTTCATTTTTTTCTCTTCGATATTCACTTTATTCTTTATATAACACAAAATAAAAATAGTTAATGTGGATATTAGATAACCTGGTAATAATTCCAGATTTATAAATGATAATATGTAACCTGCAGAAACTCCTGTTGCTACAAAAAAACGCCGTTCTGAATCCAACTTATTCATTATAGAAATCATAAGCGCTAATCCAAAAGGATATATCTCCTTAAGTATCTCTACTCTTGAAACAAAAAGCGCTGAAAAGAATATAGCTGTTAACATTAAAAATTTAGAACTTAGAATCCCATCTAAAGTCCCCCTTATCTCCCCCCTAATCTTCTTATATTTCAAATGACTCAATCCATATTGCATAATTCTCACCCTCTCTCAATGGTGAGTTAATTATATCAAAAGTAACTGGAAATAATTGTCAATAGTTGGAAAGAACCACTAACTTTTATAAGACATCAAACGATTAAAACTTTTAAATTACTACTTTATTTATTTCTTTCTCATAGTAATTAAATAACAAAATTAATAATGGGTACTATTTACATAAAATTATATGTCATTTACTCATTTAATTTCCATTTTTTTGAAATAAAATAATATGAATATTTTTTCACATCTTTAATATACTTATATAATGGAATTATTAAGGATTAATACTCTTATATAGATAAACTACTTCGTAGGTTTATCCATAATTAACAATTAACAGAGAACAAAGAACAATTATTGTTGATATTCTTCATTAGAGAATATCAATAAATTAAATAGACTTGAATTGTGTCATAGAAATGTTTATTTTATAATTTACAAATAAAAAAGCGTGTTTCACGCGCTTTGCTTTTTTTAAAATAAAAAAAGAGATACAAATGTATCTCTTTTAATGTGGTAGCGGAAAGAGGATTCGAACCTCCGACTCTCCGGGTATGAACCGAATGCTCTAGCCAACTGAGCTATTCCGCCACATGGTTGCGGGAAGAGGACTTGAACCTCTGACCTTCGGGTTATGAGCCCGACGAGCTACCAACTGCTCCATCCCGCGCCGCTTGGTGCCGAAGACCGGAATCGAACCGGTACGGTGTTAACCACCGCAGGATTTTAAGTCCTGTGCGTCTGCCAATTCCGCCACTTCGGCAAGTCTTTATGCGACTCTTGCCATTATATTTTTTTGTTGTTATTAGTTTGAAACAAATGGTTGCGGGAAGAGGACTTGAACCTCTGACCTTCGGGTTATGAGCCCGACGAGCTACCAACTGCTCCATCCCGCGCCGCTTGGTGCCGAAGACCGGAATCGAACCGGTACGGTGTTAACCACCGCAGGATTTTAAGTCCTGTGCGTCTGCCAATTCCGCCACTTCGGCAAGTCTTTATGCGACTCTTGCCAATATATCTTTTTTATTTTTATTACTTTAAAACAAATGGTAGCGGAAAGAGGATTCGAACCTCCGACTCTCCGGGTATGAACCGAATGCTCTAGCCAACTGAGCTATTCCGCCACATGGTTGCGGGAAGAGGACTTGAACCTCTGACCTTCGGGTTATGAGCCCGACGAGCTACCAACTGCTCCATCCCGCGCCGCTTGGTGCCGAAGACCGGAATCGAACCGGTACGGTGTTAACCACCGCAGGATTTTAAGTCCTGTGCGTCTGCCAATTCCGCCACTTCGGCATGTCTCTATGCGACATTTGTTATTATATCTAATCTACTCCATCTTGTCAACCCATTTAAATAAATGGTTGCGGGAAGAGGACTTGAACCTCTGACCTTCGGGTTATGAGCCCGACGAGCTACCAACTGCTCCATCCCGCGACATTAGGTGCCAAAGACTGGAATCAAACCGATACGGCATTTAACCACCACATGATTTTACGTCCTATGCCTCTGCAAATTCCGCCACTTAGACATGAATAAAAGCTACTTTGTCTCAGCGACAAGTCTTATTATATATTAAGATTATATCCATGTCAACATATTTTTCAAGTTTGAAAATTCAAACTTTATATACCATTAAAAAATCACGGACTGCGTGCGCTAAGAACCTTTTAAATGAAGTTGAGAATGGTGAATTGAGAGTGAGAACGATGGATGTTTCTGCTTTATGGCCGAAACTAAATATTTCAATTTCCTAAGAAATAAAAAATAAAGCTAAGTCTCTGAATGAGACTTAGCTTCTTCTATATCCATTACTTCTATTATTTTTTTGAGTTTTTAATGACTTAATCTTTTCATCACTTTCTTTCAAAAATTTTGAAAGATTATCCTCGAAGTTATGAGTTGTAACTTTTTCAGGCTTTTTAGTCCAATTAAACTCTTTTGGCTTTGCACTTTTTTTCTCAGCAATACCTTTCATTGAGAAGCTTATCTTATCTTCCTTAATCGATATAACTTTCACTTTAACCTTATCATTTTCTTTCAAATGATCATTTACGCTTTTAACATACCCATCTGATATCTCTGAAATATGAAGTAATCCTATTTCACCATCAACCTCAACAAAGGCACCAAATTTTGTTATGTTTACAACTTTACCTTCAAAGATTTTTCCAAGTTCTAATGACATGTAGAAAGTATCCTCCTTAAAATTTTAAATATATTAAAAATTAATACTTCTATTAATTTTCAAAGCTGTTTTTCATTGGTTCTTATCTATAATAGTAATTTCACCTTGCTTTATAAATCTTAACTTTTCTCTAGCTTCTTTTGTCACATATTTATCATCAAGTTTATGATTATCTTGATTTGTTAGATACAAGTACTCTTTTTCTGCTTCTTTTAATTTTTCTTCAAGTTTTTTAAATTCCTCTTTCTGGCTTCTTAATTTCATTTCTTGAGAAACATAATTATATGCCATACCTATTATTAAAATTAATATTAATAAAACTCTTAACTTGAATATTTTTTTCATCTCTAAATTACCATCCATAATTAGAATACAGCTTGTTTAAAAAACTGACTAATATAATTTTAAATTCTTATCTATATTTTTTCAAGTTTTAATTTTATCAAATTTAGGTAAGTTTATACCTATTCTAATATTATACTATTTAAATAATAATTTCAGCATAAATTTAATTATTTTTTTATATTTTTTCTTTTAACAAAAAATATCTTAAATAACAATTGTAATGGATACACCATAATTCTGATAATTCCTCTTAAATAAATGCATATCTTATAATATATAAACTCTAATGCACCTTCTAATGCTGGAGCAAATACAAAATAATATATTCCTACACCTATTAATATAAACAGTATAACATATGTAGCCATTATAGCATTACAAATTACAAAAAGCCAAAGATATATTATCATTCCAGAAATACACCAAAATATAATATCCAAAAAAAATAATATTATTTTTTTTCTTCTCAAATCTTTTATTATTGTTTTGTAGAACTCAAACAGTAATCCTATTATTACTCCAGCAAGCAAGCTTCCTATCAAAATTATGATCTGATACCATATACTTAAAATCATTATTTAAATAGCTTAGCTAAGATCCCTTCATTAGATTTCGCCTTATGTTTATCACTATATACACAAGAATCGATACTTCCAACAATAAAGACTTCGCCTGCTTGAACATCTAGTTTATTCATTTTTAAGTTTTCACCTTTTATTAATAAAGTGCCTAACTTAGTATTTAATAGTATTTCCTCTTCATTGAACCTTATAACCTCTATAACTCCAGTAATTTGTAGTTTTTTCCTACTCTCTAGCAAAAGATTACAATTCATTTCTTCTTGTTTTTCTTCTCTATTAATATCCATAACTCCCCTCCAAATTTGCAATCCTCTTATTCTATAACTTATGCTTAATAACAATCTAATTATGAATATTTTTTATAAAGGAAAAAATTATAATCGCACAATTTTGAGAGAAACACACAATTCACTGAATATATTTGCTTTTTTCCATATTAATCACAAATATGAGAAGTTTTTAATGCTTGCTAAATTATTAAAAATCTATAATTTCCTCAACAATCAAAAATATAGAGTTGGAAATTAATATGAACTTTTCACTCAACTCTATATTCTTAATTATATTTATTTTTATTCTTCTGAATCAGCTCCAGATATTATCTCATACATTTCTTTTGCCTCTTCTTTTCTTACATGTGCAGTAATATTCATAATTTTAGCTTTTAAAGTTCCTTTAGGAAATTGAATTTCTATGATATCACTTTCTTTAACTGTTGTGCTAGCTTTAGCTTTTCTACCATTAATAAATACTCTATCACTATCACATATTTCTTTAGCCTTCGTTCTTCTCTTAATTATTCTTGAAACTTTAAGATACTTATCTAATCTCATATATACTCCCCCTTTGAATTAGTATTCCCTAAATAAATCTTAATGAAGATATATTAAATACTTAAATCTAATATACCTAATTTATTTTTTTCATATACCTAATACATATTCAAATAAATAACTAAAATAAAAACCTAGATAATTAATTATCTAGGTTTTTATTATGTATATTACTTGTTTACTCTTTCTTTGAACTCTTTACCAGGCTTGAATGCTGGAACTACAGAAGCTGGAATAATCATTTCTTCTTTAGTTCTTGGATTTCTTCCTTTTCTTTCAGCTCTTTCTCTAGTTTCAAAAGTACCAAAACCTATTAATTGTACTTTCTCTTTGTTTTCAAGAGTTTCTATTACAGACTCCATCATAGCCTTTAAAGCTACCTCAGCATCTTTCTTTGTTAAGTTAGATTTTTCACTCATTTTAGTAATTAATTCTGCTTTATTCACCTTTGCTACCTCCTTAAAATTAAGCACACTCAATATTTAAACTAGTACACTCTAAAATCATTTATTCTGCATAAATTTTAAAATTCCTTTTTTTATTGACTAATTCTGTGAAATTTTAAATTTAATAATCAAATTTTATCATAAAAAGCACTAAATCTAAATAGTATTTTGAAAAATAATGATTATTCTTCATTTTTTGCCTCTTCCCAAAGTATATCCATTTCTTCTAAACTCATACTTTCAAGCTTAAAACCTTTTTTATTAGCTTGTTCTTCTATATAAGAAAATCTCCTAATAAATTTATCACAAGTGCTATTTAATGCTTCCTCTGGATTGATATTTAAAAATCTACTTACATTAACACAAGCAAATATTAAATCTCCCATCTCATCTAATATTTTTGACCTATTATTGGTTTTATATACATCTTTTATTTCATTTAATTCTTCTATAACTTTTTCCATTGCAGGATTTATATTTTCCCAATCAAAGCCCACCTTAGCAGCCTTTTTTTGAATCTTTTCTGCTCTCATCAATGATGGCAATACTTTAGGTACATCTTCTAAACCTTCACTATGTTTACTGAACCCTTTCTCCTCTTTCTTTATATTCTCCCAATTTGTTAATACTTCACTTTCTGTTAAATCAGCTTTTTTATTAAATATATGAGGATGCCTTCTCACCATCTTTTCACAAATACCTTTAATAATATCATTTATATTAAAATATCCTTCTTCCTTCCCTATCTGGGCATGAAAAATAACCTGTAACAGAACATCGCCTAACTCTTCTATAATTTTATCTATATCATCTTTATCTATGGCATCAATGACTTCATAACATTCTTCTATCAAATATTTTTTCAAAGATTCATGTGTTTGATTTCTATCCCACTGACACCCATCTTCTCCTCTCAATTCTTCCATTATTTCTGTTAGATCGTTAAAATCATATATTATTTCAGCCTTGCTTGGAATATATAATGATGTCAAGTAATCTATCTCTTCCATTCTATCAATTTCGTAAATTTTTATTTTTTTAATAACCTCTAACCCTTTTACACCAGCGGCTCTTACAAAATATACCTCATAATCATCTCCATAGTATTCAGCTAATTTAAGCTTAACATCTGAAGCAATATACTTATCATACACTTGAGTTAAAACTATACCAACCCTCTTATCTAAAACACTATTACCTATATCAAATGCATCTAATATTTTCATACCCTTTATAGGATCAATTTTCAGGGATTCCATCATGGCATCTATAAAACTCACTGCTGGTACTATCTCGTAATCTATATTCATTTCTTCACATTTTTCAATAATCAAAGAAACACTTTTTTCTGCTACCAACGGATGTCCCGGCACTCCATAAATAAGCTCTTTTGATTTATCATATTCCTTGATTATCTCATTAGATATTGCTTCATAAACCTCATCAAAAGAATCTAATTCATTGTAAAAATGATCTAAAGTTTTATAGTCTACGTTTAAATCTTTTATGTAGTCAATCGTCGGATGTTTCTCAGTTCTAAAAAATATATTCTTTCCATTCTTAAGTTCATTAACAGTCCCCAGCGTCAGTGAATCAACCGATCCAGGACCTAATCCTATAATTTTAATCATTTTATTCCTCCTAAATATTTCATGTATAGCTTTGAGTTTTATCTCTTACTTTTTCTATTAAATCTGATTTTAATCTCATCAAAGTCAAATATTCTAAGTCCAAATACCATTATAGAATAGCATAAAGCCCCTATAAAGATTGCTGTAATACATGAAAAAGTATTACTTCTTGTATAATTATAGACATTAGTATAAGCAAATACAACCGATATAATCATAATCATTGTAGCTATTATGGGTTTAAATAATATCTCATAATTACTAATCTCTACTTTTAATCTCCTTTTTATATAAATAATATTCATTATCCCAGCAAATGCATATCCAAATATAGTCCCAAGTAATGCCCCCTTGATATTTACATATGGTATTCCAACTAAAAAATACGTCAAGCTTACCTTTATTATACACCCTATTCCCAAATTTATGATTGGAACATGGTACTTTCCTATTGCATTAAAAATGGATGTAGTAGCCTGACAAATTACTATAAAAGGCAAGGATATTGCGAATAACTTTAATATCTCATATCCTCCTGTACTTCCCACAAAAACCATGTCCATTATAGGAAATGCCATAAAGTATAACCCTGCAGCCGAAGGTAACGCTATAACAATAGCTAGCTTAATTGCTAATTGTACTTTAGATTTAAAAAGCTCAAAATTTCTCAATTTAGCCTCAGCTATCACCGGAACAATAGATGCGCATATGGCCATTGATAATGCTAGTGGGACATTGTTTAAAGTAGCCGCCTTTCCGTATGTTTGTCCAAAAATAATAGTTATCTGCATCTTAGAAAATCCAGCATTAATCAGCCTTTTAGGTACAATCATATTATCAAATAAAACCATCAAACTCCCCATAGTAGTCACTATAGATATTGGAATTGCTATACTAATTATTTTTCTCATTATATTTTTCTGATTATTCATATTGCTTTTCGGAAATACCTTTATCACTTGATAGTATTTTATCAAAAGATATACACCAGCTATTGCAGCCCCTATTACAGTTCCTATTACCGCTCCAGCCGCTGAGTATTCCACTCCCTTAGGGAACAACATATATGCTATCCCAACGCCTAGCATAACTCTTCCTAACTGCTCAATTATCTGTGAAACACCTGAAGGTGCCATATTTCTTATTCCTTGAAAAAACCCTCTAAAAGTCCCTAGAATAACCACAAATATTGGAGCTATGGCAGTTATCAAAAAAGCATAGTATGATTTTTCATGCCATCCAAATAATAACACAATTCTTTTTGAGAACAGAAGCAGCACTAAAGAAGTGCTTGCTGCAAAAACCAACATTATGTACAATGTACTTCTTACACATACTCTTATATGTTCTAATTTCCCCTCAGCATTATATTCCGATACCATCTTTGATAACGCAATAGGTATTCCTGATGCAATGGCAACGAATGTCATATATATAGGATATGACATTTGATAATATCCCATTCCCTCATCTTTTATAAGGTTCTGTAAAGGAATCCTAAAAAACACCCCTAAAAACCTAGCAAAGATCATACACACTCCTAATATAAGAGCACCACTTACCATACTATTTTTTCTTATTCTATTATCATTCAAAATATCACCTCAATACAATTTTGTCTTATTAAAATAGATATTTTGAATTTTGCATTTTTATACTAAAAAAATTAGAGGTAGCAAAAGCTACCTCTAATTTTTATGTATTACTCCATTTGTTTTCCTAGGAATGATGCAGCTGTTTCAACAAGTTTTTTCTCTGTATCACCAAAAGCAGCTCCAGCTTCACTACAAGCTATTATTACTGTTCCTATTGCATCTCCTTCTGCAAGGATTGGTCCTATTGCTTGATGAGTATATTTACCTTCAAACTCTTCATCATCATATATAGGAATAATATTGTTTTCTTCTAACACAACAGCTTTTCTGTCTTCCATGATTTTTTCCAATTCTGAACTAACCTTTTTATCCATATATTCTTTCTTGGAACATCCGCTTAAAGATATTATATTATCTTTATCTGCAATTACAACCATGTACCCACTTATTTGATTAAGTGACTCAGCATATTCTTTTGAGAAATCACCCAACTCTCCAATTGGTGAATATTTCTTAAGAATTACTCCACCCTCTCTATCGGTGAATATTTCTAAAGGGTCTCCTTCTCTAATTCTTAAAGTTCTTCTTATTTCCTTAGGAATTACAACTCTACCTAAGTCATCTATTCTTCTTACAATACCTGTAGCTTTCATTAATTATTAGCCTCCTTATTTCCTTAATAAAATATACTTGTATTAATATTATCTTTCTTAACTTCTAATTTTATACACAAAAAAAGCTGTATTTACACTTATGTGTAAATACAGCTTTATATACTAAATCTAAAAAACTATTAAATAAGCTTCTCGCTATATGTTTTTACATCTTTTTCTTCTAACCATTCATTTAATTTTGTCTGCCATAAATTATATTTTTCTTGATCAACGAGCATTTTCTCGATTTCTTCTTTTACAACATCAAATTCCTTTATAGGGAAATCTTTCTTGTCTTCAATCTTAATTATGTTAAATCCTCTAGTATCTTCTAAACTTTTCACTTCTCCAACCTTTAATATTTTTGCTGCAGTCATAATCTGCTTTCCTAATTTAGGATCATCATAAGTTATATAACCTAAATCTCCACCATTTTCTTTAGTACTTTCGTCTAAACTAACTTCTTTCGCAATATCACTAAATGCCTCACCATTATCTAATCTAGAAATAATTTCACTAGCCTTTTCTTCAGTGTCAACAAGCATATATGATATTTTTACTTTATTAGGCTCTTCCGTATAGCTCTCTTTATTTGAATCATAAGATTTTTTGATTTCCTCTTCAGCAACAGTCACATCTTTAGTAACTTCTTCATAAACCTTGTTTTCAAGAATCTGTTTTTCATAACTTGCTTTTACTTCCGCCTCAGTCATATCAGCATTTTCTAGAAGCTTATTTAATTCTTCCTCTCCACCAACAGTCTCCATATACTCATTGTACCTCTTGTCAACTTCTTCAGCCATCTCACTATCAGTTAATTTTACACCTATCTCTTTACCCTTACTCTCAATAACTTCACTCTGAATTATATAGTTCAAAATTGATTGCTTATATGCAATAACAGTTTTTACTGCCTCTTCATTTTCCATATAATTTGCACCATATGCCATTTCAAACTGTTTCATTAAGTTCTTTGTTCTAGAATCATCATCAAGTTCACCTCTCGTAATCTTAACGCCTTTTCCCTTTGCTACAACCTGTCGTCTTATTGCTTCCGGTGTTTTTTCTATTAAATTACAACCTACACTTGTAACCGCTAATGCACCAATCATAAGTGTAGCCATCAATTTCTTTATTTTACTCACTATACTTCCCCCGTTCTTTCATTATTTATATAATTTAATTATTATCTTATAGATAATTTTAACATAAATTAACGAATTTTCATAACTAATTTATATCTTTAAGATATAAAATAAAGTCTTTCAAATCCTCAAAAATATTATTTTTATTGTCTTGCGAAAACTTAAATGCAATCGTAGGTGCATCACTATTTACCTTAAACGTAATTTTATTTTTATATTTCTCCATTAGCTTTGTAAAGACCTTAGGAGTAAAAAATTTATTATTCTTAAACTCAAATAGCATTTCATTTTTTACCTCTTTCAATTCAACTACTCCAATAGATTTACATAAGAATCTCAATGAAGAAATGTTAATAAGATTGAATACAGGCTTAGGTATGTTTGAAAATCGATCTTCGAGCTCAGTTATTGTTTCTTGCATATCTTCTTCATTTTCTATAGCAGCTATTTTTTTGTAGATTTCAATTTTTTGAGTTTCATCCTTGATATAACTCTCTGGAATATATGCATCTATTTTTATATCTATAACGCTCTCTATAGGCTCATCCTCAATACCTCCTCTAAGCTTAGCAATAGTCTCTTCTAGCATTCTACAATATAAATCATATCCTACCACAGACATGTGTCCATGTTGTGACGAACCCATAAGATTTCCTGCACCTCTTATTTCTAGATCTCTCATTGCTATCTTAAATCCAGAACCTAATTCCGTGAATTCTTTAATTGCTTTTAGCCTCTTTTCAGCAACTTCGCTTAGAAGCTTATCTTTCCTATAAGTAAAATAGGAATATGCTATTTTATTTGATCTACCAACTCTTCCTCTTAATTGATACAATTGAGATAGTCCCATCTTATCAGCATCATATATTATCATAGTATTAACATTTTTAATATCAATTCCTGTTTCGATAATTGTTGTACTCACCAATATATCATATTTTCTCTCCATGAAATCAATCATGACTTTTTCTAATTCTCTTTCTGTCATTTGTCCATGTGCAATAACTATCTTAGCCTCTGGAATGAGGTCCTTTAAAAATGCTGTCATTTCTTTTATGCTCTCTACCCTATTATAGACAAAATATACTTGACCACCTCGTCCAATCTCTCTAATTATAGCATCTCTAACAAGCTGTTCATTGAACTCAACAACATACGTTTGAATAGGATATCTATCCTCAGGAGGAGTCTCTATAACACTTATATCTCTAATACCACTTAGGGACATATGAAGGGTCCTTGGAATTGGTGTTGCCGTTAATGTAAGCACATCTATATTTTTCTTTAAATTCTTTATCTTTTCTTTATGTGTAACACCAAATCTCTGTTCCTCATCAACAATCAATACACCTAAATCTTTAAAACGAACATCCTTTTGAATCAACTTATGAGTTCCAATAATTATATCAACATTCCCCTCTTTTAGGGCTGTTAGTGTTTGTTTTTGTTGCGCTGCTGTTCTAAATCTACAAATCATATCAATATTGATTGGATATCCTGCAAACCTCTGAATAAAATTATTATAATGTTGCTTTGCAAGTATTGTTGTTGGAACCAAAAATGCCACTTGCTTACCATTCATAACAGCTTTAAATGCCGCTCTAATAGCAACTTCTGTTTTCCCATATCCAACATCACCACAAAGAAGTCTATCCATTGGTTTATCTGATTCCATATCCTTTTTGATATCTTCTATAGCTACCAATTGATCTCCCGTTTCTTCATAAGGAAATTCATCTTCAAATTGTTTCTGCCATGGTGTATCCTCATTATATATGTATCCCTTAATGAGACTTCTAGATGCGTATAATTTCAAAAGTTCATCCGCAATATCCATTATAGATTTACGAACTTTCCTTTTGGCCTTTATCCACTCACTTCCTCCAAGTTTATTAATTTTTGGACTCTTTCCTTCTGCCCCAATGTACTTTTGTATCATATCTAACTGCTCTACTGGTACATATAGCAGATCACTATTTGTATATGTTATCATAAGATAATCTTTTTTGTGTCCTTTAACCTCTAATTGCTTTATACCTTTATATACACCAATACCGTGATTTACATGAACAACATAATCTCCAAGTTTCAAATCTGTGAAACTTTTTATCTTGCCCATACCCTTTTTACTGTGCTTTTTTGCCTTTCTCTTAGATTCACCAAAAACGGTTTTATCTGATATTATACACAATGATAATTCTGGAAACTCCATACCATTAAGCTGATTTCCATAGGTTACTACAATCTGTCCTTGAATTAATTCTTTAATTGCATCTTTATAAACAGCCTCGATACCTTTATCTTTAAGAATATCAATTAGTCGTTCTCCTCTTGATTTCGTTCCAGATAATATTATTATTGAATATCCATTAGCCTTCTTTTTTTTCAGGTCATCTATCAACAAATCAAGTTGCCCATGGTAGTGATGCAATGTCCTTTGCTCTAAATTATATTTCTTCTTAATATCTAAAAATTTATTTTCAATACTCAATGGATTAAAAACTACTTTACAACGATATTTAATCTCTTCTTTCACATGATCCAAACTATATAGTAACTCCCCCTGTTTAGAGAGGATACTACCTCTAGTAAAATAAGTTTCAAAGTTTTCATTAAATTCAACAAATATACTTTCTAATTTCCCCATACATCTGTTTACATCATCTACTATTACCTTGTATCCATCAAAGTAATCATAGATTTCAGAAGTCTCCTGAAAAAAGTAAGAAAGATAACTTTCAATATTATCGCAGTTGCCCTTTTCCTGTAGACTTTCAAGATTCTTCCCTATAGTTGCATTTATATTTTCCATAACATCATTATTTTTTTTGAATTTCTTCTTATATGACTCAAAATCTTCTTTTATTCTTGCAATTCCATTTGCTAAGGCCTCTTTAGGCATCACAGTCTCTTTTGCAGGATACATCATGAAGGTGAATACCTTTTCTATACTTCTTTGTGTTTTTGTATTAAATGTTCTAATTGAATCAATCTCATCATCAAATAGTTCAATCCTAAATGGATATTCTTCAGTAGGTGGATATATATCAATTATACCCCCTCTTATTGAGAATTGACCTTTATTTTCTACCGTAACTACCCGTTCATAACCCGCTTCAATAAGCCACAGAGAGGTTTTTTGCGCATCTACAATATCACCTATAGATACTTTTTTGATATATCTTTTAAAAGTATCTATAGGTGTATATTTACCCATTACCGCTTCTATAGAGGTAACGACAATATTATTTTTCTTACTTAATACATTCTTTAGAACATTTATTCGTCTCCATCTTAAATCTCCAGAAATAGCATCAATATTATAAAAAACTACTTCTTTACTGGGAAAATACTCTACATTATCATAATGGAAAAGAAGATCCTCATATATATTTCTGGCTTCCATATCACTATAACTTAAAATCAAAAAAGGTTTATTAACCTCATTATGCATCGCACTAACCACATAACTTTTTGCAGAGTCACTTATTCCACTTATTTCAACAGGAGTTTCCCCTTTTTTTATATTATCTATTAAAGATATGAATTTATCTTTTTTTAAAAGGGGATCAATGATCCCTTTTAATCTCAACACTACCGCCTCCTAAGATATTATTAATTATAAGCGTTATATCCATTAAATACATTCATAGCCTTATCAACATTGTTTTCAATCATGTATACAACAGATTTAACCACCTGATCATATACTTTTTCCATTACTTCTTCTTCTTCAGTTGGAAACTTCCCAAGAACATGAGATATCATGTCATGTTGAGCTTTACCCACACCTATTTTTACTCTATTAAACTCATCACTGTTCAACATTTTAATAATGTTTTTTATCCCATTTTGTCCACCGGAACTACCATTTTTTCTTATTCTCAGTCTACCAACATCTATGCTTACATCATCATGTAAAACAATTATATTTTCATTTGGAATATCAAAGTAATTTACAACTTCAACTACACTCTCTCCACTTAAATTCATATATGTTTGAGGTTTAAGTAGAATAACTTTCTCACTACCAATTCTTAAATCAACACATATACCTTTAAATTTTTTCCTGTCCATACTAATTTTATACATATCAATTAATTTATCTATAACTTTAAAGCCAACGTTATGGCGAGTATTTTCATATTCAACACCTGGATTACCAAGCCCAACAACTAAGTACATATCTTACCTCCATCAATCCCGTCTTCCTAATCTCACAGTTACTCTTTCAATAGAATTATTTCTCTTTATTTTGCATATAACCGATTCACCTATATTACATTTGCTTATAATATCAATTAGCTCCTCCATAGATCCTACTTTGATATCATTCACTTCCATAATTACATCTGTTGGTCTAAGTCCCGCGTAATCAGCACCACTATCTTTCTTTATATCATGTATATATACTCCTATAGATTCTGACCCTTTTGTTGAAATAACATTACCACCATATATTCCAATTGCAGGTCTAGATATGAATCCATATCTCATTATTTGATCTATAGTATCCGCTATTTTATCAACGCTTACCGCAACAGAGTACTTATTTTCATCTATTTTTTCTCGAAGATTAAAATTATTAATACCTACTACTTCACCATTATAGTTTATCAATACTCCTCCGTCACTACCTTTTCTTGAAAAAACATCACTAAATATGATTTCATTATTAAATGATTCTTCTATTTCTTCATCTAAATAATCACTTTGCATACTTATGGAGTTTATTATCCCCCTAGATATGCCCCCTAAATTTTCCTCACTAATATCACTGCTTATTAATAAAGTATTTTCACCCAACTTCAAACTATTATTATTTGCAAATTTAGCAGTTTTTAACCCATTTTCTTTTATTTTAAGAATAGCTATATCACTATATTTATCATACCCTACAAATCTTGCATCATAAATTTGTCCATTATTTAATTTAACCTGTATCTTATCACTCCCATATACAATATGGTTTACTGTCAATATATATCCTTTTTCATTACAAATAACTCCTGAACCAATCGTAACATCATTATTGCTTATTTCTCCATCAAAAGATAATACAGCCACAATAGAGGGCATAGTACTCTCAAGCAAAGTATCAATATTCTTTTCTTGAGTTTTAGCATTAAGTTCCTTATCTTCTCTATTGATATCTGCCGATATCTCTTCATTTAACATCAATGATGATAAAGTTACCCCAATAATCATTGATGTTAAAACAAACAAACTTATTCCTAATCCTCTCTTATAAATATTCCTTTTACTTTTTTTAAAGACAATATTTCCTCTATTCTTGGTCATTTTCTCACCTCAAGTATTTCTTAACTCGTTTTAATGTAAAAGTAAACATAACACCCTCATCTTTCTTATCCACCCAAATATCTTCACCCATTTGTGATATTATTCCTCGAACAATTGAAAGCCCCAGTCCACTACTCTCTCTAGATGTTCTTGCTTTATCAACTCTATAAAATCTCTGCCATATATTCTTTAAATCTTTAGCATCAATCACATTCTCACATGTGTTAAAGAATGATACATTAACCTTTTTACCTTTAACCTTCGTGGTTACCCTTATACTTCCATTCTGATTAGAATATTTAATAGCATTATCTAGTAAATTAGTACAAACTTGAATGACTCTATCTCTATCACCTAAAGCCATAAGTTTCTCTCCATCAAAAGAAACATCAACATTAAGCGCTTTTTCATTTATCTTATTTTCTAATTTCAACACCGTTATTCGAATAATCTCATTAATATCTATTTCGTCAATAACCTGATTAAATTTACCTGTTTCAAGTGCAGATAAATCTAGCAAATCATTAACTAATCGAGTAAGTCTCTTTGTTTCTTCATAAGCCATAGAAAGATAATAATGCGTCTTTTCTTCTGGTATTATACCATCTAATATACCACCTATAAAACCTTTTATAGAAGTAATTGGTGTTCGTATTTCATGGGAAACATTTGATATAAATTGCCTTCTATTTATATCAATTTTTTCCAACGAATCTGCCATAGTATTAAAAGAAACTGCTAGTTCTCCAATTTCATCATTACTTATGATATCAACTCTCTTTTCAACTTCACCTTTTGTTATTTTTTTTGCAACGTAATTAATTTGCGACAAAGGATACACTATAATTTTCTGCGAAAATATATATATTCCAATGGTTGAAAATATAACAACTAAAACTGCTGATATCCATATTATTTCATATACTTTTTTTAACGGACCTGTAATATTGGATATCGGAGTAACTACTATTGCCGAACCTAAATAATTTACTTGACTATCCACTAAATCTATTTCAAGTGCCTGCACTTTATTATGATACATTTCATTATAAAACTTTTCTTTTTCTTTTTGACTAATTTCCTTAAAACTCTTGTCTTTTTGGCCCTCATCATTAAATAGTTTAGTTCTCATAAATATTGTATGATTTCGATTTGATACTTCAAAAACTACTCCAGAACTATCAACTAAAATTATATCTGAGTCAAGATACTTCCCTAATAGTCTCAAACTATCACTCATCTCATTAACTGATATTTCCTTTGTTACATAATCTATCATAATTTCATTTATTAATTCTTCTTGTGATTTTATTTTATGATGACTTTGCTGAGTATAATAATGTTTGAACCAAAAAGATAGAAAAGCAGCTAAAACGATAAAACTAAAGGTAATTATAACAGTATATGCAATTGCCATTTTTGTAAATAAGCCATTTTTTACCATCTACTTCACCTCAAATTTATATCCTACTCCCCAAACAGTCTCTATTTGCCAGTTTGATCCACCCTTAAGTTTTTCTCTTAATCTTTTAACATGAACATCTACAGTTCTTGAATCTCCTGGATAATCATATCCCCACACTTCACAAAGAAGCTGCTCTCTTGTGAAAACCTTATTTTTATTGGCTGCTAAATAAAATACTAATTCGAATTCTTTTGGTGGCATTTTTAATTCTTCTCCATGATAAACCACTGTAAATGAGTCAGCATCAATCTTTAAATCATTAAATATCATAACTTCACTCTTTGTAGCATCAGCATTAAATCTTCTCAAAACCGCTTTAACCCTAGCTACTAGTTCTTTAGGCTCAAAAGGTTTAACCATATAATCATCAGCACCTAATTCTAATCCTAAAACTCTATCAAAAGTATCCCCTTTAGCCGTTACCATTATTACTGGAACTTCACTTTCTTTTCTTATGTTCTTAAGAACATCTATCCCATCAATATATGGTAGCATTACATCCAAAATAATAATGTTAGGCTTATATGATTGAAACTTCTCTATAGCAGCTTTACCGTCATTTGCAATCTCAACCTCATATCCTGAACTTTCTAAGTACATTTTCTCAATTTCACAAATATTTCTATCATCATCAACAACTAAAACCTTAGCCTTAATACCTTCCATCATAAAACACTCCTCTCAAAATAATTCGCAATAACTTAGCACGTAAAATCTATTTGCTTCAATTTTAAATATTATAATATGTTACGAAGCAAATGAATTCCTTATATCCATTCTATAATATCCTTGAAAAATATTATAGACATATCAATCATTTTTTGCTTATTTGTTACAAAATATTTATAATTTCATATTGAAATAACGCTTATTTAAAATTTCATCGCTCAGGTGTTCTGAATTTTTGCCATTTTACTCCTTCATTTTCCACATGAATCACTCCCATTAACTTAATGGAATATAAAAATAGAAAATAAAAATCTGACACCTATTAAACATAGATGTCAGATTTGAAAAAATTTCAATTTTTATATTAACCAAATAACTTACTTACAGATTCATGATCATGTATTCTCTTTATTGCCTCAGCAAATATAGGAGCTACAGATAAAGTTTTAAACTTTTCTATCATTTTATCTTCTGCTAAATCTATAGTATCAAGCATAACAACTTCTTTGATTACTGAATTTTCTAGTCTTTCTATAGCTGGACCAGATAAAACTCCATGACTACAACCGGCATACACTTCCTTAGCACCTCTTTCAATTAAAGCTGCTGCTGCATTACAAATAGTACCCGCTGTGTCTATCATATCATCAATCATGATACAAGTTTTACCTTCAATATCACCTATTATATTCATTACTTCACAAACATTAGCTTTAGGTCTTCTTTTATCTATAATAGCAATTTCTGCGTTTAATCTATCCGCAAACTTTCTACTTCTAGTTACACTTCCAAGGTCTGGTGATACAACAACAACATCGTCCCTATCTTTGAACCCTTGCTCAATGAAATAGTTCGCTAATATAGGCGATCCCATTAAATTATCAACAGGAATGTCAAAATATCCTTGAATTTGAGCAGCATGTAAATCCATTGTAAGTACTCTATCAACGCCAGCTGCTGTTAAAAGATTAGCCACAAGCTTTGCTGTAATAGGATCTCTAGCCTTTGCTTTTCTGTCCTGTCTTGCGTATCCATAGTACGGAATAACAGCTGTTATTCTTCCAGCAGAAGCTCTCTTAAATGCATCAATATTTATCAAAAGTTCCATTAAATTATCATTTACTGGAGCATTTGTTGATTGAATTATAAATGCATCTCTTCCTCTAACTGTCTCCCTTGTATCTACAAATATCTCTCCATCACTAAATTTACCTACAGTAGAGTCTCCTACTTTAACTCCTAAAATCTTAGCAATATCTTCTGCTAATTGTGGGTGTGAGTTCCCTGTAAAAATCTTAATATTTCCTGTTGGTTGCATCGGTGGACCTCCTCAGTTATTTTTTTAGCCCCTTATTATTAACCCAATTTTCCTTATTTACTTGTCTAGCTCTAGCCACAGCAAGCGCACCTTCTGGTACAGTATCTGTTATGGTAGATCCAGCAGCAATATATGTGTTATCTTCTACCTTTACAGGTGAAACTAAATTTGTGTTGCATCCTATGAATGCGTTGTCCCCAATTTCTGTTATATGTTTCTTTGTACCATCATAATTACTAACAACTGTACCACATCCAAAGTTGCATTTTTTTCCTACTTTAGCATCACCCACATATGTTAAGTGAGAAATTTTAGTTCCGTCTCCAATAGATGATTTTTTAATTTCAACAAAATCTCCTACCTTGACGTTCTCACCAATATGCGATTCAGGTCTAATGTATGCAAATGGTCCAATTGTTGTATTTGATTCAATACTACTATCTAAAATCACTGAATTATCAATAGTAATATTGTTCTTTATAATACTGTCCTTTATTCTACAATTCGAATAAATGATACAGTTATTACCAATTTTAGTGTTACCCTCAAGTATTACCCCTGGGTATATTATTGTATCTCTTCCTATCTCCACATCAACACCAATATAAGTGTTATCTGGATTTATAATTGTTACTCCATTTTCAAAGTGCTTCCTATTTATTCTATTTCTCATGATTTTTTCAGCAATAGCAAGCTCTTCTCTTGAATTAACAGCCGTTATAAGCTCGTTTTCTACAATAAATGCTCCAGTCTTATAACCTTCACTTTTTAAAATTTCTATCATATCTGTTAGATAATATTCTTTTTGTGAATTATCATTACTCAATTTATCAATATGCTCAACAAGAACTTTTATATCAAAACAGTACATTCCTGAGTTTATCTCTTTAATTTTCTTCTCATCTTCTGTACAATCTCTGAATTCAACTATTTTTTCTAAATCTCTATTTTCAGCTCTAACTATCCTTCCATATTTTCTAGGCTCATGGAATTCTGACGTTATAACTGTAGCTTTATAATCATGTTCATTGTGATATTCTAGAAGTTCCTTTAACATACTCTCAGTTATCATAGGCCCATCCCCTACAAGTATCACAACAGTTCCCTCTTTACCCTCAAGCGCTTTTCTAGCACACATAACAGCATGTCCAGTTCCTAATTGTTCTTCTTGTAAATGATAAGTTACATCATATTTCTTAATACCTTTTTTAACCTCTTCTACTAAACTACCAACAACAACATGTATATCATCTATTCCAGCTTTTTCTATATTGTCAACTACGTGGTTTATCATTTCTTTTCCACATACTTTATGAAGAACTTTATGAATCTCAGATTTCATCCTAGTACCCTTACCTGCAGCTAATATTATAGCACAATGATTCAAATTTAACACCCCATTTACGCAAATAGTATATACTATTACATTTTTGCGATAATTTTAAAAAACCAATTATATTATATTTTAATCTATTTTTAATTTCAACCTTTATTTATAAAGTTTTATTTCATATATTTATACTACACGAATTTTATCAATATATTTGTCCATAATTATAGCCTTTTTGGAATATACTACCCTTTTAATCATTTTTAATTGAAATTTAAGTGTGATTTTTCATATATTATTCTTAGATTATTCTTAGATTAAATTTAAATTGTATATCATAATAGAAATAAAGCCATCATTCTATAAATAAGAATCATGGCTTTTAATACATTTTTGTATACATAGTTTTTTTATATCAACATTATTCCACGTTAAAACGGGGATCTATATTAAAAGGTTGAAAGAATATAAATACGCAAAAAAGGAGTATGATACACTCCTTAGTCACACACTCCTTAAGCTTCAACCTCAACAGCCCCTGGCTCTTGCTCATCTTTAGCCTTATGATATGCCTCCAAGATAGAATCTTGAATTTTTTGTCTAGTATCTGTGTTTATTGGATGTGTTATATCCTTAAACTCCCCACTTGGTGTTTTTCTACTTGGCATAGCTATAAATAATCCACTCTTACCTTCAATAACTTTAATATCATGTACTACAAATTCGTTATCAAAAGTAATAGACACTATTGCCTTCATTTTTCCCTCTTCAGTTATCTTTCTAATTCTAACATCTGTAATTTGCATAAGCCACCTCCGCATCTAGAACTATACATAACTTTTATATTCTATGTATAGAGTGAAATTCCTTCTAAATGTTCAAAAAATTATCAATTTTTTTATAATTCCTTATATTCTCATAATAATCACTTTTCATATCCCTTTTAAATTAACAAAGGTTGTTAACAAAATACCATTGTCAACAACCTTAGAGATTTTTTAGTTTAACTATCCAATTTTTCTGATATTCTAACTATTGCACTCTTATTATCTTTTGGTGCATCATATTCTACTAGTGCAATATAATCTTCCATAAGTTTGTTCTCCACACTTCTGTCATCAATAAGCACACCTATACCTAACAGCTCACTCTGGAACTCTTGAAGAAGATGTTTTATTCCGCTGGCTGTTCCACCAGCCTTCATGAAGTCATCAATAAAAATACACTTACTTCCACTAGGTAAAGATTTCTTTGATAAAGACATAGTTTGTATTCTGTTACTTGACCCAGAAAGATAATTTATACTTATAGTAGTCCCTTCAGTAATTTTATTTCCTCTTCTTACTATTATAAGTTCAACACCAAGCTTATTTGCAACTTCATATGCTAGAGGAATCCCCTTCGTCTCAACAGTTACAACATAATCAATTTCATTAGAAATAAATTTTGATGCTAAAATTGTCCCTGCCTTCTTCAAGTATCTTGGACTAGATAATATATCTGTTAAATACAAAAAGTTTCCTAATATAACTCTATTTTGATTTTGTAATTCTTTACATAAGTCCTCTAAAAACTTTTCACACTCTTCCTTCGAAATATCACAAACGAACTTTACTCCACCTGCCGCACCAGATATTGTTTCAATTGTGCCCATTTCCAATCTCTTTAAACTCTCTCTAACAATCACAATATCTTCACTAATTGTGGACTTTGCAGCATTCAACATATTAGTAAATACATTTAAATTAATAACCTTGTTCGGATTCTCTATTAAAATTTTTGTAATCGCTGATACTCTTTGATTACGCATAAACTTTCCGTCCATAAAACCCACCTTTACAATTTTTATTTATTTGAAATTTCCTTTAATCTGTAAATTAATAATATCATAATTCGCCTCTAAGGGGAATATTATTATGTATTTTACAATTAAATATTCGTATTATTTTTCTTGAACAACATATTTTCTTGTGAACATTTTCCGTAAACACAAATCTATTGATATATCCAAGATTACATGTGATAATTTTTATAGGAAATCTGTCAATTTCCTAAAAAAAGTCACAAAATTTTTCCTTAGAATGTATTATAATTATGATATAACATAAATTACATATATGAACTATTAATTTTATTTTTAATTAATAACAAAAATTGAGAGGAGTGATTCTATGTCTTTTAATCTTAATATGGATAAACATAAGACTATTCATTTCATTGGTATAGGTGGAATAAGTATGAGTGCTATTGCTCTATTACTTAAAAAACATGGATATAACGTAACCGGTTCTGATAAAAGTGAATCAGATATGGTGAAAACCTTAAAATCCAAAGGAATAACCGTATCCATAGGTCAAAAAAAGGAAAACATTCATGATAACTCTATAATTGTTTACACCTTTGCTGTTAAGGAAGATAATGAGGAATATATAAAATCCAAAGAATTAGGCCTACCAATGTATTCACGAGCAGAATTTTTAGGATTAGTGATGAAAAATTATAAATATAGTATTGGCATGGCAGGTACCCATGGTAAAACTACAGCAACTTCAATGGCATCTCATGTATTATTACGCGGAAACACTGATCCTACATTATTTGTAGGTGGAGTCCTAGACGCCATAGATGGTAATTTAAGGGTTGGGAAAAGTGAATATTTTTTAACCGAAGCATGCGAATACAAAGAATCATTCTTAAATTTTTTTCCTTATATAGGCATTATATTAAATATTGATGAGGATCATCTAGATTACTATAGAGATATTAATCATATTGAAGAAACATTCATAAAATATGCTCAATCAATCCCTAAAAATGGATATTTAATAATTAATAATGATGATATAAGAGCAGATAAAGTTATTAAATCATGTTCCTGCAATAAAATAACCTTTGGATTAAATTCTGGCATGGTAAAAGCTACGAATATTGAATATGATTCCAAGGGATGCGGTCACTTTAATGTTGAATATAATAATCAAACTCTAGGAAAAGCTCATTTAAACATTCCTGGAGAGTATAATATATATAATTCATTAGCAGCAATCGCTTCTGGTATAGCATTAAACATACCTTTTAATGCTATTTCTGAAGGACTTTATGATTATAAAGGAACACATAGAAGATTTGAAATTAAAGGAGAAGTAAATGGCGCAAAAGTTGTTGACGATTATGCTCATCATCCAACTGCAATAATAAATGCGTTAAATGCAGGAAGAAAAATTACTAAAGGTAAGCTTTATTGCGTTTTTCAACCTCATACTTATACGAGAACTCATAGCCTTTTAAAAGAGTTCAGTGAATGTTTTGGAGAAGCAGATGAAATTGTAATTGCTGATATATATGCTGCAAGAGAAAAGGATACTGGAATAGTAAATTCTAAGATGCTAGCTGAAAAAATCAAAGAAAATAATATTAACTGCAAATATATCGGTGAGTTAAATTCAATCGCCGAATATATTGCTCCAAAATTAAAAGAAGGCGACGTACTTATGTTGGTGGGAGCTGGAGATATAAACACCATATGGGAAAAAATTAAAAATATTTAGAAATATGATTGACATTGCATTACGAATTGCATATAATGTTTATTGTACTAAATTATTAGAAAGAGAGGTAGAAATTATGTTATTTGGAAAATTTAATGACTCAGAAATCAATATAGTCTTAAATACAAAACTAAATAAAATTATTTCTTACGATAATTCTACCTTGATGGAAACATACTATTAATTTATGTATTATTAATTAATATTTATATGTTAATTCGCCATGGGATTATCTCCCATGGCTTTTATATTTTACGCTCATTGCTTTGCGAGGTCATGTTTATATGGCCTCTTTTTGTTTTTAACAAAAGGTACATAAGGCAGGTGAAAATATATAATTTGAACTTGCCTAACATAATAATTCAAAAAATTTTAGGAGGTTTTACAATGAATGCAACATCAGTAATTAAAACTTTAAATGGAAGCTTTAAAATCAACAGTGGAGTTCTTCTCCACAGATATCGGAGTCTCAATCCATTAGGATTATTTAACAAATTTCAAATAAAAAAAGGGGGCGATTTATATGAAAAAAATACTCAAATACATCTCGAAATATTGGACGTCTTACATCATTCCAATAATGTTCATGGTATTTGGAATAGCATTAGATATGCTAAATCCTAAAATTACAGGTATGTTTATTGATGATGTCATTAAGGATGGACAATATCATTTAACAACAAAACTATTAATAGGAATTCTAGGTATAGCCTTTTCTAGATCTATTTTTATGTATATTAAGGAATATCGTTTTGATAAGACCTCTTCTTTAATAAGCAGAGATCTAAAAAAAGATTTATTTAACCACATTCAAAGTTTATCATTCAGTTACTTTGATAAAAAGAATACTGGAGAACTAATGTCTAGAGTTGACTCTGATGTTGATAGAATATGGGAGACAATTGGTTTTGGATTAGCATTATTTATAGAAAATATCCTCTATTTCATAATCGCCTCAATCTGCCTTTTTAGTATAAGTTGGAAATTGACTTTAATAGCTCTTATACCTATGCCATTTCTTGCACTTGTTGCAATAAAACTTGAAAAAGAAATTGATCAGACATTTGAAGATATAAGCGATAACACATCTGAAATGAATACAATAGCACAAGAAAATTTAGCTGGGGTAAGACTTGTCAAAGCATTTGCCAGAGAAAAATATGAACTTTCTAAGTTCTTCAACTTCAATAAAAAGAATCACGATCTTAGTATAAAGAAATTCAAGGTGTTCGGAAAATATTTTCCACTTTTCGATTTCTTAAGCAATATATGTATACTTTTAGTAATCATAATTGGTGGAATATTTGTTATACAAGGTAGTCTATCTGTAGGAGAACTTGTACAATTCAATCTATATGCATGGATGATTATATGGCCTATGAGAATGCTTGGTTGGTTATCTAATATGATTGCTCAAGCTAACGCTTCTTCAAAGAAAATATTCAAAATAATGGATACTGAACCTGAAATCAAAAATAAAATAAATGCAATTGAACTAAAAGATATGAAGGGACATATAAAGTTCAATAATGTAAGTTTTAAATATGATGATGAAGAAATTCTGAAGGGAGTTAACCTGGATATAGCACCTGGCTCTACTGTAGCTATTATGGGTTCTACCGGAAGCGGAAAAAGTACTTTAACTAACTTGATTGGACGTTACTATGATGTCACTGAAGGTTCAGTAACTATAGATGGATTCAATGTAAAAGATCTACACTTAAATACATTAAGAAGTCAGATGGCAGTAGTTCCTCAAGATGTATTCTTATTCTCAGATTCAATAGAAGAGAATATCAAATTTGCTTGTGAATCAGCAACTTTGAAGGATGTTGAATCCGCTTGTGAAAAAGCCTGTGCTAAAAATTTCATCGAATCTTTAGAAGATAAATATGACACAGTTATTGGTGAAAGAGGTATTGGTTTATCAGGTGGACAGAAACAAAGATTATCTATCGCAAGAGCATTAATAAATGATAGTAAAATACTTATTCTTGATGACTCGACATCAGCGCTTGATATGGATACTGAGTTCCAACTTCTTAAGAATATATATGATCATTGTGCTCACATGACAACAATCATAATTGCTCATAGAATATCAGCTGTTAAAAATGCAGATATGATTGTAATCATGGAAGATGGTAATATAGCTGAACAGGGTAACCACGCCTCTCTAATAGCTAAGGGTGGAAAATACTATGATATATACAGAGAACAATTTAAAGACCTAGGTCTATGCGAAGAGGAGGTGGTCTAATTGAGTAAGGTAAATACCTCAAACCAGAAAGAAAATATAAAAAAATATAAATCTAAACACTTGATATCAAGACTATTTAAATATCTTAAGCCATATTGGCTTAAGATATCACTAACAGTATTTATGATGGTAATAGTAATGCTTACTACACTTGTAAATCCACTACTATTAGAAAGAGCTATAGATCTTGATATAAAGTCCGGAAATATCAGAGGATTATTGTTTACTGGGGCTATTATGCTCACCTTATATATTATTGCCATGGTCTTAACTAATTTAAGAATAAATCTTATGGCTAAGATAACAAGCAAAGTAGTTTTAGAGATCCGAGAAGAACTTTATACTCATATTCAAAAATTGTCTTTTGGGTTCTTCGATAGTAGACCTGTAGGTAAAATTCTTGCAAGGATAGTTGGTGATGTTAACGCCCTGCAGAATTTATTTAATAACAGTATAACAAGTTTAATCCCTGAATTCTTAACAATTGTATGTGTAACAGGTATTATGTTTTATAAGAATTATAAATTAGCATTAATCTCAATCTCATTTCTTCCTTTATTGATTGTATCACTTTCATGCATACAGATATTTTCAAGAAAGAGATGGCAAAAACATAAAAGTAATCGTTCAAACTTAAATGGATTTACCCATGAAGACTTCTCTGGAATTAGAGTTGTTCAAGCTTTTGGAGTTGAGAAGAAGACTTCTTCCCAATTCGACAGCTATGTAGGTAAGCTTATTACATCATTTGTGGATGCAGTAAGGTTAAATAACCTTTTCTGGCCACTAGTAAATATAAGCTGGGGAATGGGTACATTCCTAACCTTCTGGTATGGAATTAGATTAATACAATCTGGCGATCCATCTCTATCAGTTGGTAACTTGATAGCTTTCACAATGTATATAGGTATGTTCTGGAGACCAATAACAAATATCAGTAACTTTTATAATGTGCTTATTACAAACTTTGCAGCAGCAGAAAGAATATTTGATATCTTAGATACTGCACCTACACTTGTAAGCATAGAAGCAGCTGAAGATATGCCAGAAATACACGGAGATGTTGAATTTAAAAATGTTTCCTTTGAGTACGATAAAGACTCACAAGTATTACATGACGTAAGTTTTAAAATAAACAAAGGAAGTAAAATAGCCCTAGTTGGACCAACAGGAGCGGGGAAGACTACTATTATCAATTTACTAAGTAGATTCTATGATCCGACTGATGGTACTGTTCTAATTGATGGTATTGATATTAGTACAGTTAACCTTGAATCCCTTAGATCTCAGATGGGTATAATGCTTCAGGATACCTTCTTATTCTCTGATTCAATAATGGAGAATATTAGGTATGGTAGACTTGATGCTACTGACGAAGAAATTATAGAAGCTGCCAAAGCAGTAAATGCTCACTCTTTCATATCTAAGCTTGAAAATGGATATGATACAAAAATCAATGAAAGGGGTTCTAGGTTATCAGTAGGACAACGCCAATTAATCTCATTTGCTCGTGCATTATTAGCTAACCCTAAAATATTAATATTAGATGAAGCTACATCAAATATTGATACAGCAACTGAAAAATTAGTACAAAGCGGTATAGAAACGGTGCTTGAAGATAGAACTTCTTTTGTAATTGCTCACAGATTATCAACAATTAGGGATTGTGACTGTATAATGGTTGTAAATGAGGGTAGAATAGTAGAATATGGAACTCACATGACTCTAATGAAGAATAAAGGACTATATCACAATTTATATGTATCTCAATTTAAATTCCTCAATGAAGGAGCTTAACAAAACCCACCCGAAAAACGGGTGGGATTTTTTTATATGCCTTGTTACATTGATATGGACAATGGTAAAATTAATATCACTGGATCATTTTTTTTCAAATCATCATCATCATCATATGGGTTCAAATCATCATCATCATCATCATCATCATATGGGTTCAAATCATCATTTTTTTTCATATTTTTTGAAGAACGTGATTTTTCCATATTAGCTAGTTCATTCACTATTATTTTGTCAACGTGCTTTAAATAATTCTTCTTTCTATCAGATAAACCCAACTCACCTATGGTTCCCACTTTTATCACCTTACCTAATACTGTCACTCTGCAAGCCATCATATGCTCTATATTATCCAAAAGGTGCTTATCCTCTACCGGTATTATTGCTCTTAACTTACTACCATATAGTCCCTCAGTAATTAAATACTCACATCTCTCTTCCTTGTGTTGTTTAATTTTATCTTTCAAATCCCCAAGGAGTTCTTTTTTAAAGTTTATCTTTTTCATCTGCAAATCTAACTTCTTTTCATCTTCAAGTGATTCAATACTCTTTATTCCATCGATTAAATTATCGATTTCAATATACTCAACCATCTTTTCAATGTATCTCAAGTGAGGATTATGATCTATTATCCCTTGGAATTCTATGTATTCCTTCTCTCTTACATTCTGAATATCCAGTGGGGACCTCATCAATGTTAGAAATGATTTGCTCTTTAGTACCTTCCTTAATTTTATTAGAGCAGTAATCTCTATTGCAGTCTTTTCTAATTGCAATTCATTAGATATATTAAACTTAACTTCGCCCTGTATGAACCTCCCTGTAAGATCTCTAGTTAATTCGCTCATAGGTACGGTATATGTTGTATTCTGTTGTGTTTTAGTGCTTATACTCTGTACAGAAACGTCTGAAGATAAATCAATATTTCCTACTACAGTAAATAAATTACTCATCAATGCACTGTTTAAATATAAGGGAATAAATGCTGAATTCATAATCATTATCTCTCCAAAATTGCTTTATACTATTCAATATGAATATTATTATTGACTTATTCACATTTTTAAGATATAATAATGATTGTCGCCGGGGTGTGGCGCAGATTGGGAGCGCGCGTGCTTTGGGAGCATGAGGCCGCAGGTTCGAGCCCTGTCACCCCGACCAAAACCACTGAATATTAGTTCAGTGGTTTTTTTGTTGATGATACAAATTCCTTTAAACCCATATCTTAATCTGCACTACTATCTGTTGTCAATTTTCTGAAAATTAATAAAACTGAAGTTTTTCATAAGGATTCCATTTGATTTTAATAAACTTTTAATGTGAATTAAATAAAAACATGATAAAATAGAAGCATGATAAAATAGAATAAGCGATTTTAAATTGCTGAGGGGTGTGCTGTTTGAGGATAAATCTTGAAAAAATTCACGACAAGGATATAATAATACTGAAAGTATTTAATCATAAAATTAGATGTTCCACTTTAGACAAAATTATGCCTGCAATAACATATTTAGGTTCTTTAACTTTTGCTGTTATATTTTGTCTTTCAACGTTGATTATAAATAATGATATGTTACATCAATTTGCTATAAGCACCATAATATCACTTACATTAGGTGCAAGTATAACTCAGATAATAAAGAAAAAAGCAAATAGAACTCGTCCATTCTTATTGTTGGAGGATCTATACATCAAAAAAATAGGAATAGATGATTACTCTTTTCCTTCTGGTCACACATGTGCTGCTTTTTCTATAGCTACAATGAGTGGATTATATTTTCCATTTCTAAGTATCTATGTTATTCCGTTGAGTTCTTTAGTAGGAATCTCTCGAATGTATCTTGGTGTTCACTATCCGACTGATGTTGTTATCGGAATGCTTATCGGTGCAATTTCATCATTTATTACTTTTAATTTATTACTTTTAATTTAATTTAGGAGGATTTCAATGACTGATATTAAAGGCGTAATTTTTGATTTAGACGGTACAATTATTGATTCTATGTGGGTATGGGATAAAATAGATTTTGATTTTTTAAATAAAAGAAATATCTCTGTTCCCAATAACCTCAAAAGTGAGATTGAACATTTCGGTTTTGATGAAACTGCTCATTATTTTAAAAGGACTTTTAATTTAGAAGAAAGTGTTGATGATATAAAAAAAGAATGGATGGATATGGCCTTCAAAGAATATTCTGAATGTATTAAGCTAAAACCTGGGATAAAAACTTTTTTAGATATGCTAAAAAACACAAATATCAAAATTGGTTTAGCTACAAGTAACTGCCATTATCTATTAGAACCTGTTTTGAAAAATAATGATATTTATCATTACTTTGATTCAATAACTATTACGGATGAGGTTTCAAGGGGTAAGAGTTTCCCTGATGTTTATCTCCTATCTTGCAGCAAACTAGGACTTGCTCCTAATCAATGTGCAGTTTTTGAAGATATTCTTCCTGCCATTAAAGGCGCTAAATCCGCGGGAATGAAAGTTATTGCAATAGAAGACCAATACTGTGATTATTCTAAAGATGATCTTTTAAAATATGCAGATGAATATATCTCTGATTATGTTAATTATAGCGTTTAAGGTGGCATATTCAAATATTGATTATTAATGTAAGAAGCTTTGTTTTATAAAAGCTTCTTTTTTTATTTTAAAGAATTATTTCACGGAAGCTTTAATAATATTTATTAAAGAACATTTTGATAGGAGTGGTTTTTTGACCTATTTATTGACATTCATTTTTTTCTGCGTAATTGTTTTTGCTATTTATTATAAATACGATGCTACTGTGTCATCACTTAAAAAGCAGGTTATTTTACTATCTAAGCAAAATAGATCTCTTAAGAGCAAAATGAATATTCATATGGAACGAATAAAAAACTTTCAGATGAAAAGATTGAAATTAATTTCTTCAAAAGGAATCATAACTAAAGATACAAGCTTGAGAATTTCCCCTATTTCAAAATCTATGCCACTAAACTCATTAACTGAAAATGAATTAGTTCAAATTTTTACTTGTGTAAAAATCACTGACACTACGTGGTATCAAGTTGATATTGATACTACAAATGATATAAACAGCATAGGTTGGGTAAATGAACATTTCATCTCTCTAGTTGATGATACCTTTGTTGATTTTGATAAAAATGAACACTCTGAGAATAAAGCTATATAACATATTCAACACACAATTTTCCAAAATTTTGTGTGTTTTATATTTCGACAATTTTTCTTAATTTTTCGATTTTTTTGACATTTATAGTCAAAAAGTGTATTGTTATATTAATAACTTACACTGGAGGGATTATATTGAAAGAAAAAAGCAAAGAAAAACAAAAAAGTCTCGCAGGCAAAATAGCCCTTTGGACTTTCATTAGTATAATGTGTATTTTTCTTTTATCTGGTTTTTTTATAGTTAAATCAGTAAACGATGATACTATGATAAAAGTTACTAATGAAGTATTCTTAAGATTTGATAAAGCTATTAGTGATGTTTCAAGTCTTTTTGAAAAAACTTCTCTTGTAACTGAACAAATGGCAACAAATGAACAAATAAAAACTTATCTTAAAGAAGTTGATACAAGGGATGAAATTAAAACACACAGGCTTTATCCTGAAATACTGAAAACATTAATAGCTATAAGCGAAACAGATAACGATATTGTAAATGACTTTATTGCTAATGGAAAAGCAAATTTTTATATAGATAACAATGATGCTACCGTTAACACAAATTATGATATTAAAAGTAGGCCTTGGTATAAATCAGTAATTTCTACAGATGAAGTAGGATTTTCAGATCCTTATCCTGATGCTGGGTCAGGTTTAGTTGTTGTATCTGCAACAAAATCTATTAAAGAAAAAGGTGATTTAATAGGTTTTGTTACAACTGATGTTTCTATTGACCATATCCCTGAAATAATGGAACAATATAAAATAGGCGATAAAGGAGAAACTTTCCTTATATCAAGTACTGGAAAATATGTTTATGCAAAAGATAAAGAAAAAGTAACTAATGGTGCTAATATTGTTAATGATAAAGATTTTAAAGAATATGCTTCTAAAATGATGAATGGAGAAAATGATAATTTTATTGAACTTACATATAAAAATGAACAATATTATTTTTCATATGCTCCAGTACCTATAAATGGTTGGTCTATGGGTATACTCGTAAACAAAAGAGAAATATTGGCAACTCGCAATAAACTTTTAAGTGTCTTGATTTTAACATTCCTTATTACATCTGCTGTATTGACTTTAATTTTATATCTTATAATAAAGAAAAATCTTAAAGGAGTATCTGTTGCTACAGCTCATGCTGAAAAAATGGGTAATGGTGATTTTTCTAGTGATGTTCCAGATTGTTATTTAAAAAGAAATGATGAGATTGGCCGATTAGCTTTGGCATTTGATAAAATGACTAAAAATTTCCGCTTTCTTATTAAGGAAATAGCTAATTCATCTGAAAATGTAGTTTCTTCTGCAGAAGAACTTACAGCTATAACTGAAGAGAGTTCAGCAACCTCTGAAGAAATTGCTAGAACAATCAATGAAATATCAAGAGGTGCTACTGAGCAAGCTCATAATACTGAAGATGGAGCAATGAAAGCTCAGGAACTTGAAGGTATAATATTACAGGACGCTAACCACGTTAACACTTTAAATGTAGAATCTAATAAGGTGGTATCCCTCATTAAGGAAGGGCTTGTAATAATGGATAAACTAAATAATAAAACTGATGAAAGTTCACAGGCTATTAATGAAGTCTCTCAGATCGTAAATTTAACTAATAATAGCACTTTAAAAATTGGTGCAGCAAGTAAATTAATAGCTGAAATAGCTGAACAAACAAATCTACTTGCATTAAACGCAGCAATTGAAGCTGCAAGAGCAGGAGAATCAGGTAGAGGATTCGCTGTTGTTGCAGAAGAAGTTAGAAAATTAGCAGAGCAGTCAACTGATTCAACTAAAGAAATAGATAACATTATTAAAGAGTTAATCTCCAATTCTAAAAATGCAGTATCTACCATGGTAAGTGTATCCTCTATGGTTGATGAACAACTCATAAGCGTTGATGAAAGCATGAAAAAATACAATGAAATCTCTTTAGCTATGAAGACAGCGGAAACAGCTATTAGTATTCTTACTAGCTCAAGTAAAACAATGAATACAAAAACAGAAGAAATCTTGAATTCTATTCAGAACTTAGCAGCGATTGCCCAAGAAAATGCGGCTAGCAGTGAAGAAGTAGCGGCATCCTCAGAAGAACAATCTGCTTCCATTCAAGAAATTTCAAATGCATGTGAGGGACTAACAGATTTAGCTCAATCTTTACAAGAATCTATATCTAAATTTAAACTATAAATAAAAAAGGCACGCGCTGCGTGCCTTAAAAAAACTTCCCTTGATATATATCATTTTCATCCAAATATTTGTGTATAGCATTCAATACTTCCCATTTCTTCAAACTCCACATTGGCCCAATTAATAAATCTCGTGGTGCATCTCCTGTTATTCTGTGAATTACAATTTCTTCTCTTAATCTACCAATTGCCTCACCAACAATTTCAACATATTCTTCCATATCCATGAATTTCAATAATCCTTGTTCGTACTGTCTGACCATTGGAGTACCTTTCATAAGATGCAATAAGTGTAACTTTATACCTTGAATATCCTTATGAGCTAAATAATCAACTGTATTTAGCATATCTTCTCTATTCTCATTAGGCAAGCCAAAAATGGCATGCACTACAACATCTATATCTTTCTCTCTTAATTTATCTAATGCATTTTCAAAAACTGACAACTCATACCCTCTGTTTATTAACATTGCTGTCTCGTCACTTACTGTTTGCAATCCTAGTTCAATCCACGTATAAACCTTATCTTTATAAGATTCAATTAGATCTATTATTTCATCATCCAAACAATCTGGTCTTGTAGCAATCGCCATAGCAACCACGCCTTGTTGATTTACTGCCTCATCATACTTCTCCTTCAATTCCTCTATATCACCATAAGTATTTGTGTATGCTTGAAAATAAGCAATATACTTATCACTCTTCCACTTCTTATTCATCATTTCTTTAATATCATTAAATTGTCTAGTGATAGAAAAATCTCTATTACCAGCAAAATCACCAGATCCTCTAGAACTACAAAACGTACACCCTGCTCTACTTATATTTCCATCTCTATTTGGACATGAAAAGCCAGCATCCAACGATACCTTAAAAACTTTTCCTCCAAACTTTTCCCTCAAGAAATAATTTAAATTATTATATGGTTTATCTCCCCATTGCTTATTCATATGCTTACTGCCACTCAAAATATAGATTCGTGGCATTTCTCCTTTCTCGACTTAGTAATATAACTATATTATGAACAATTTTTTTAGGTTTGACAACCTAAAAGAGCTACCCACGCCCACCTATAAAGGTTGGGCAACTGCATAGCTCAAATCTGTTCAATAAATATTTAAAGTATATTATTATATAGATGTTTTTAATAGACCTTTATTATTATATTTTATGGAACTTAGAAGTTTCAAGCTCTAATTTCCATAATCCATATAAATTAGATTTATTCAAGTTTTTCATATCTACGGGTAGAACTTCAAGATTTACTACACCTTTATGGAATGATTTAAAAGATACATTAACATCTATTAAGTTCAATTTCTCTTCAATTTCTACTGGCACCTCTTCTCCACTGCTCGAATTATATATTTTAACTCTTTCTAACCCTTTTTCAACAATCTGCGCTGCAACAAATCTGTTATCCTCAGAAAATACACAGTAATCCACCTTTCCCTCTTTTATGTAATCCAGCGTTACTATGTTCTCCCCTATTGGTAGCTCTTTAGCACTAAATTCTTGCTTCTCCTTTTCAATTAACATTACCTCATTTATATCTATCATTGCAAGGTAACAATTACCTTCTTCCTTTGAAAAACATATTTTATCGCCCTTATAGTTTATATTTAAAGACTTATAATGCTTGAGATTATTTTCAATTTTATTATACTTCTCACCTTTCTCAGCACCGCTTATATATTTAGGTATCCCCGAATTATCAATAACCAAATAAGTTTTAGCAGCTGTTTTATCTCGAAGCCTAATTGTTTGATTCTCTAGAAAAACCTCTCTATGTGGTATTTCATTTACCTCACTTATCCTATACATTCCTTCTTCTTTTATAACTTTTATCTTAAACTCATTAGCCATGGCAAATGACTTTGTAGTATCATTATATGACACTTTCACCTGAAATTCTGCTGTTTTTCCTACCTCATTCATTTCGTCAATAGTATATCCTCTTAACTTCATATTACTATCATTCTTCTTAATATCATCTACTTTTATTTCTGTTGTATATAGTTCATTCACTTTATCATAGTTATCGTTCAATAAAAATAAAAAATAGTTATCAACTATATTTTCAGCTATCTTCAACTGAAAATCATGCATTTTCTCCTCTTCAACAGTTTGTTTCACATCATCATATTTTTCCTTTGAACTAGATGTACAGGAAATAATCATTATATTACATATTAATAGAAAAAATATTATTGCTCTTTTCATTTTTTCTCTCCTTTCAAGGTAAGGCATATTCAAATAAATAACTAGTCATTGGTCTATAGTGTATAGTGTTTACTTCGACCTCAAAACTTACTCATAGATTAACTATCAGTAGAACCTAACTCATTGTTACATGAAAAATATCAGTCTAATCTTTGATTTGTTATTTATTTTCATACATCTAAATCATGATTTCATTTATGAACCTTTATATATTTCTATAATAGTTTTTCCAATAAAAAATAATTTAATGATATTTTTTATAAACTCATTCATTATTTTCATCTCAACTAAATATCTATATATAGAGAAACTACTTTATAGAAAAATTTACTAGGAGGGTAAAATGAAAAAAGAAATATTTCAAATAACAACTGTTTTCATAGGAACTATAGTTGGTGCAGGACTAGCATCTGGTCAAGAAATCACTCAATTTTTTTCAACTTATGGTTTAATGGGGTTTACTGGTCTTTTAATTTGCTGTTTAATCTATATGGTAACTTGTAATTTAATAGTAGATATAAGCCAAAAATATTCTCTGAGCTCTTATACAGAATTAATAACCAAGGTAGGTGGAGGATATTTTGGAAAAGTAACTGAACTATTTACTAGTTTCTTTTTAATAAGCGGTGCAGCTATAATCCTTGCTGGAAGTGGCGCTCTTATAAACCAATATTTCGGTGTTTCAAAATGGTTAGGAATTTTTATTATGGCCATTGTTGCTTTAGTCGTTTTATTAAATGATACTAAAGGATTAATATTTGTGAATTCATTCATAGTACCATCCTTGGTATTAACTATAATTTTAATTTTCACCATGTACATAATATTTTTTCGCCACAGCATTTCCCTTGATTCACTCATAAGGGCTAGAGAATATAAAACATATAATTTTCAAGGAATGTGGTTCCTATCAGCATTATTATATGCAGGATTCAATATTCTCAGTTTCACAGGAGTACTAGTGCCATTGTCTAAAGAAATTAAAAATAAACGCAACTTTATCTATGGTATTTTTTTAGGTGCAATTATCTTAACTATTATTTCATTGATGATAAATTTACTTTTAACATCTAATATACCAAATATATTTAAATATGAAGTTCCTTTACTCTATATTGCTAATCACTTCAAAGGACCTTTAGAAGTGTTATTATTAATTATCATATGGTGTGAAATGTTCTCCACAGAAATATCTGATATATATAGTGTAGGTAAAACAATGGAAAAAAAATATAATATACCTTACAAGAAATGTGTTTGTATAATATTAGCTATTGCTATACCAATATCACAGTTAGGATTCAAAAGATTAATCACTATCTTGTACCCATTATTTGGATTTGTAAGTGTTCTATTTATAATAAAGATTTTTATATTCAAAAAAAATGAAGTCAATTAACTTTGACTTCATTTTTTTAGGCACATAAAAATAAATAACTAGCATACTTACTAGTTATTTATTTTCATGTGCCTTAATCAATAATCACAAGGATATTCTATTTTAGGTACATCATCACTTCTATGACTATTAGGTGGTATGAATATTTTGTTTCCAGTATACTCATTTCTTAATTCAGCTATTTTAGTAACTGCCACATAAATATTTGAAATTGAATACCAAGTAGCGTAATCTACAACTCCTGTTTGCTTTAAGTTAAATATTGATTGGAATTTCTTTACTGATTCAGCTGTCTTAGTTCCATAAATACTATCTACTTTTACTTTTGGAATTGCAGGGTAATTCACTGAAATTCTATTTAAATAAGTCTGAATAGTTCTTACTGGTGCTCCTCTTGAACCAATCTTCAATGGATATCCAGGATATGATTTTGGTATTCCTGTTACCTCTTTAGCTCTTACAAATTGAATTTCACTACCGTAGAAATCCCTTATTATTTGATATTCATTCTTCCCTTTATCACCTAATGATTTACTTCCCCATTGCGTCATCCATCCAGGACATTGAACCTTTATACCATCACAGTATTGAGTAAGTAGCGGTTGTTTTCGCCCCATTAATTTAACATATGTTGTAAATATTTCATCAACAGCTTGACTTATATTATCATATATATTTCGCCTATATGAAAAAGCATGGTCATAAGCTGTGGAGCTGGTAATCTGGAATTTATACCCTTTCCCTGTGTACCATTCTGTATAAATTCTATTCAATGTAAATGATAATATACACAATATATTAGCCTTTATGGTTGCATAAGGCCATGTTGCATATATCTCACTTGAAGCAACATTCTTTATATATTCCTTAAATCTCACCGTATAATCTTTAGCTGCCTTCTTAGGTGCTCCATCATGTACCACAATAAATTCAGGAACTACCACTTCTTCTAAAACAACTAATCCTGTTGTAGTTTTAAGTTTCTCTAAATCCTTGACTGGATCTTCAGGGATTTTAGGTGGGAAGTTCCCTATCAAACGATTTTCCTTAACCTCAATAACTTCAACCTTTTTCTCACGTTTTCCATTCCTACCTATCTTCTTAAGCGGAAAGATTTGTATAGCCTCTCTATTAGGGAATACTTGACACCCTTTTATCTCTATCCCCTCATATCCATCAGCATCAACAAATACATTACATAGTCCATAAGGTATTTTCCCTGTAGGTTCCATAGAATACTCAATTGGGGGTGTATCAACTTCCACAATATCGCATATTCCTGAGTCATTACTTTTTACCTGTTCCTTAACTGTACTCCCATTTTGTCCTGTAATTGTGCAAGTAGCTCCTTCTATAGGCTTAAACCCATCTTCGCCATAAACCTGAACCTTCAAATTACCTATATCAGGCATATTTATTCTCCTTATAAAATACTTTCATTATTATCATATGATTAATAGGTTAAGAATAGACAGATTCTATTTGATTTTTCTGTAAATTTCATTTGGTATTCTAACTAAAAGTCCATCTCTACTTTGTAATCCTCTTATATTTTCAAATACACCTTTAAGATTAAGCATTCCATATCCCCATACCTCATTGGGATATATATCACCTTTCCTTCTATTTGTCCCTCTAATTAAATAAGTCTTGATTTTTGTTGAATACATGGTCTTATCATTTCCAAGGACTATTCCCCATTCTAACAAAAGAGTTACTGCTCCAGCTAATACCGCAGATGCTGCACTACTACCGGAGATAGTTATACTTCCACCTCCTGTAGCCGTTGTTACCACCTTAATTCCTCCAGCAGTCACATTAGGTGCCACTCTTCCATCTCTAGTGTAGCCCCTACCTGATTCAGATAGTATTGAATTATTATTTTGATTATAGGCTGAGCAGTTTATTATTCTTCTTGCAGTAGATGGTACTGTACAGGTAATGTACGGTGATGGATTTAAAAATTCAGTTCCCTCTTCAAGCAATTCTTTCTGTGGAAGCCAAATATCATAATTCCCATCTATTATAAAATCACAGAATAATCGTATTTGCCATATTCCAGGTCTGATATCTTTAATACTTATTTCTATCAACTCATCTCCTGTTTTTTCCTCTGGAAAATAATAAGTAATAAAAACAGTACTCCCTTCAAAAACAAACTTAACCTCTTCTGTTTCCATCAATTTTGCTGGTATCTTTTCAATTAACTCTCCACTAGGAGAAATTAACCCCACAGACAACTTATCGGGTTTTCTACCCCATATTTGCAAATCTAAATTCCTCTGATTTTTCCCAACCTTTAATTCAATATTTTTTATCTCCCCTTGATTTTCAAATTTACCACTCGTGTGTGTATTAGTATCTCCATTATTTCCAGTACCCGTTACTACAGCGACCCCTCTTACCTTTGAAATCTCATCAATATATCTCTCAATAAGTGAACTACCATCATGTGCTCCACTGTTGGTCCCCATAGGTAAAATAACCACTAATGGTTTACCTAATTTCTTAGCAACATCTATAACATATTTAATTCCTAAAATTATATCTACACTATCATATGCAATCTTACTTTCCGCTATCCCTTTTGATTCAAGCAATGATTTCTTAGCCCTTTTCACCTTAACCACTACGAGTTCACAATCCGGAGCTGCTCCAACTAAATTCTCATCTTTTCCCCTAGCTCCAATTATTCCAGCAATATTTGTACCGTGACCTATAGTATCCTTCGAATCCACTATCAGATATGGATTTTCATTTTTCCGCTTTGCTTGGATAGCTTCATCGATTTGAACCCTTTTAAACTCTCTTCCAAACCCAATAATATCTGGAGTATTATCTCCCACACCCTCTTGATCCCATATACTAACTATTTTAGATGTATCATCCTCATATATAAATTCATCATGCAAATAATCTATCCCTGTATCTACTATACCTACTAATACACCATACCCTCTCAATGGTAAATATGGATTCTCATGAAACTCAGATATATTAGCAGCATCTATTGGGGACGTAGCGTTTAGTGTATATATACAGGATTTTTCAACAAAAAGAATTGCTTCTACCTCTTTTAATAATTGCTCTAAATATCCTTTTCTAACTGAAATAATAGCCCTTTGATTATCTAATTTTAAAGCTGATGCATATTCAATTTTCTCCATAGATTCCATAAAACCATCTTCATATTCCACTATATAATTTTCATAATCTTCTTTAGTAAATATCTTTCCAAATTTTTGATTACCAAGTCCTGTTACCCTCATAGTTCTCCTCCCCTCTTTAATAGCTATTTTTAAAGAATCACTTAAGCATAAAGTTCCATATCCCCATTTATTATTTGGATAATTTACATCTATTCTTTTTTTTCTAGCTCCCCTTATCAGATAATATTTCACTCTCTCCCCATACATATAGCTATCATTTCCTTTAACCATTCCCCATTCCATTAGTAATGCACATGCTCCAGCTACAAGTGGTGCAGACATTGACGTTCCTGAAAGAGAATTATATCCTCCTCCTGGATAAGATGATAAAATCTCTTCTCCTGGAGCAACTATTTCTGGTTTAACTTCACAATTAAGCTTTCCCCTTCCTGAAAAAGAAGAGATAACATTAGTAATATAATTATAACTCCCAACAGATATAATATTTTCAACCGTAGCAGGTATTCCAAGAGTATCTTCAAGGGTTGGTTCTAAAAATTTAGTTTTATCACTCAAACCTTCTGATATAGGTAACCACATACTGTAACTCTCACTCTCAAAATCATCTTTCATCAATGTTATGGTCCATTGTCCTATTTGAACATATTCTCGAGGAATAAGACTGATAATTATTGCTCCTTTTAAATTAAAAGGATTTGCTTCATCTCTATAAATAAAAATCTCTCCATCTCCAATATCCCTAGTAATAAACCTCTTATTAATCTTTATATCGCCCGTTACTTCACCTGATGGGTTTTTAATATTTATGGTCAACTCTTGAAAGAAATCTCTATATAAGTTAATTATTAATCCTCTTTCTCCTCCACCAACAGAAACATCTATTTTTGTGCTATCCTTGAGATTTCCACCTTTATGTAGACCTTTATCTCCCATATTTCCTGCTGCACATACAAATGATATTCTCTCCAAAGAAGCTATTGTAGAAATATATAACTCAAGTAAGGACCTTCCATCATGAGCTCCATTATTTGTACTATAGCTTAAACTCAATACAAGAGGCTTATTTAATACTTTTGTTTTATCAATTACATATTTTATTCCTCTCATTAACTGTGTACTCTGTGCATTTTGTAATTCCCCTTCTCTTGTCATCTTCACCATTATAATAGAACTTTCATAGGCTGCTCCCTTATATCTATTTCCACCTTCTCCACTACCACAAGCTATACCAGCAACATGGGTTCCATGTCCAAATTCATCTTTTGAAGGCTCATCCCCTGTTCCATTTCCCTTAATCCATGAATTAATATCACTTTTATTCCATTCTTTATCTGTATTCAAATCATATATATATTCAATTCTTGTTGAATCCCCATTACTATTTAAAAAGGCTTTATGAGAGTAATCAATTCCAGAATCAATGAACCCTACAACAGTACCTTCCCCTGAAAGATTAGCACTGCTCCAAACTTCATTTATACAGGATGCTTTATTAGAAGGATTATAACTTGTATATAAACTCTTTGGTAACTCTGCATATTGTATCTCCTCTATTTTAAGAACATCATCTAATTTATCTACACTAATCTTTATTATCCCAAATCCATAACCTAAATCATCAAAGCTTCCTCCAATATTCTCTACCGAAGCCTTAACTTTTTCATTATTACTTCCAATTAATACTATTAATTCAATAGTATTATTATCGCTTCCAAGATAGTATGTCAATAACTTACTCTTCACAGTAGGATTCATATTACTTAACATGTTTAAATAGGCATCACTATTCTTACGATTATACTCTCTATAATTTCCTCGGAAATTCCCCTTCATATTTACACTCCAAAAAAAGTTCTATATTCTAACTTATGACATTATCTAGCCAAATAAAACAAAAAAAAGAACTAAGTAAATACCTAGTTCTTTTTAAGATTTCCCTTATTCATTTATTCTATCATCATCTATTTTAAGTTTATTCATTTTGATTAATGTAACAGTTATGTCTACAACTTTCGGATCAAATTGTACCTCTTTACTATTTATCAACTCTTTTATAGCCAAGTCGATATCCATTGCTTTTCTATACGGTCTACTGGAAGTCATTGCATCAAACGCATCTGCAACACATACAACTCTAGCCTCAATTGGTATTTCATCTCCTTTTAGTCCTTCTGGATACCCACTTCCATCATACTTTTCATGGTGATATTTTATAATAGAATACTCTGTTTCAAAGTCATTAATATCAGCTAACGCATCTGCACCATTCTTTGGATGCCCCTTAATTATTTCCATTTCTTCTTGAGTTAATTTACTGGGCTTATTGAGAACATCTCCATAAATACCAATTTTACCTATATCATGTAATATAGATCCAACTATAAGCTTTTCTTCATCTATTTTATAACCATATTTTACGTTCATCTCTCTGGCGATTATACTAGAATATTTTGTAACTGCAACAGAATGTCCCGCTGTGTACTTATCTTTCAGTTCAATCAAATTCAGCATTGATGATATTACTTCAATAAACTGATTTCTTTTTTCAATATCATTAGCTTGAAGCTTTTTATACATAATCTCAACACTATTATGCGCTTCCATCAACTCATTATTAAACATTGATAATTGCCGCTCTCTTTCATCAATCTTACGAGCCATGGAAATAATGTTATCAAATTCCATCTTCCATTCCTTCATTTGATATTTCTCAGGAATTTTAAAATTATAATTTCCTTTTTCAACTTCCTCTAAAAGAGTTCTTAATATACTTAAATAATCCTTTATTATATTAAAAATCTTAAAAGATAGGATAATTGCCGTTGCTACAACTACTAGCACAATGATTATAATATATATTATCCATCCACTGAATAATATTTCTTTAGATATATTATGCTCAATGACTAAATATAAATTGCTATTTGATAGTTTATCAATATATCCACTAAAATAAGCTTTCTGAAACTCATTATGATATATATATCTATTGTTATCTTCCCGTGCTTCATTAATTTTTTTATATTGATGTTCTCCCAAAGAAATCATTTCTTGGGAATATATTAAATTCAATTCTTCGTTTAATAAGAAATATTCATAATTATCCATATCAAGTTTTAATATATGATCAAAGTCTATATTAAAAAGAATATACTCGACAATCATTCCTGAACTATCTTTTATTGCATAATAGAATTTTATTTCTTTTCCATCTCCATAAAAAAATGCATTTTCTCCATTTTCACCTAGAGATGTATATTCTATTCCTTCTAATAAATTATTCTTTATTCCAATTGAATCATAATCTCTATTTTTGATATTACCATCTTTATCAAAAATTATAATACTCTTTATATACTCTCTATTTAACTTCATTTTACTCAAATATATCTGTTCTTTATCCTTAGATATAAACCCCTCGCCTATAGTGATTGATATATCTTCAGCAACTTCTATTAATTCATTCTGACGTTTTTTCATTCCATCAGATATATTTTTCATGAGAGTTAACTCACTCTTTCTAGCATTCTCATGGGTAATGATTATAGAAAGCGTAGTCATAGCAATAAATGCAATAACTATTAATCCTACATTAAAATGCAATATGTTAAAAAATAATAGCCCCTTTAAATTTTTTCTCCTATGAAACATTTTCCCCTATTCTCCCCAATTTCAATTATAGTTTAACTTTTGCCCATTCAATCTTGGCTAATACTTTAATTGATTTTTTATTTAATGTTTCCGTTTTTATACCATTTATATTGTTTATTAACAATACTTTTTCACTATCTAACATTTTCACTTGTCTCACTGCTCTTTTTCCATTACACTCAATTAAGCAAATTGAGTTATTTGAGAGTTCATGTGTTAGATAACCAAAAGCCACATCTCCCTTACCTATTCTGAATCCAATCATATCATCATTCTGAATTTCAATGAATAGTACTTTATCTTTAGAAAACCCCTCAACCTTATTTGATATAATTGGCATAGAGATTTTTCCTTTAGTCTTATTTAAAGAATAATCATAAATAGGAACATCTCTCAAAATCCCTCCAAGCGCTCCACTCCATGAAGACTCATCAAGATTGATTTGTTTTGGTGCCTTGTTCATGCTTTTAACTTCAACCTGTTCTTTATCTGCTGATTCTTCCATGTTGAATGTTATATCATTCACATCTTCCCCAAGAATTGTGCTAATTTTGCTCATTATTTTTTCATTTATTATTTTTCTTCCTGTTTCTACCTCTGTCACATACTTTTCTGCTACCCCTAATTTCTTAGCTAATTGCTTTCTTGTCATGCCTTTTTTTTCTCTTAAAAATGATATTTTATTACCTACTCTACTCATGTTGTCCTCCTTTTTTTCTTGCTTTATATTAAAAGGCGTGTTTCACAGCCTTCGCTAGATAACCCTATGGTTTTCCCTTTGACCTGAATAAAATTACATGTAATAATTTCTTAAAGAATAAAAAATATAATCCTCTAATTATATTTTAATATTTTTAAGAAAATATTTCTATATATTATGACAAAAAGGTGTATTAAATAAATACAAGGTGTATTGAAAAAACTCAATACACCTTCAGACTATTAAAAAAAGTCCAATCTCGGCGTCATTAAGACTCGCTGCGCTGCTCGAGTACTACTTGTACACTCCTCTGCTCGCTCCTCTTATCCCTTGATCTTGAACTTTTTCAATAGTCTGAAATTCTCAAGATTGAAAACAGAACTAAAACAATAATAGTATATCTTTATCAATAAATACAAGGTGTATTGAAAAAAACTCAATACACCTTGTATTTTAAATTAATATTTAACAGGCTCTGGATATTCTTCTCCAAAAGTCTCTACTGTAGCATCTTTAATTTTTTGATCCTCATAAGGTCTGTCCATACGATCTGTCTTTGTTGCAGCAATCTCCATTGCTACATCCATACCTTCAATAATTTTTCCAAAACCAGCATAACTTTGATCTAAGTGTGGGGCATTTCCAACCATAATAAATATCTGGCTTCCTGCTGAGTTTGGATCATTAGTTCTAGCCATTGAAAGCACACCTTCTGTATGTTTCAAGTCATTTTTAAATCCATTTGAATTAAACTCACCTTTTATTGAATAACCTGGTCCCCCCATTCCTGTTCCTTCAGGACATCCAACTTGAATAACGAAACCTGGAATCACTCTATGGAATATTATTCCATTGTAGAACCCTTTCTTCACTAGGCTTATGAAATTATTCACCGTATTTGGTGCTATTTCAGGATATAACTCCGCCTTCATTGTTTTTCCATTTTCCATTGTAATTGTAACTATCGGATTTTTCATATTTAGCTCTCCTCTTATATTCTTTGTTTTTTGTATATAATATTAAAATCATTTAAAGAGTCTAATTTTATCGCAATTCCGCCACCTGGAATTATAATAATATACTTATCTAAAAGTATATCACTAAAATATTCTTTTTCATATATTGAATTAACTAAAAGCAAATTTTCTGATGAAAACTTTTCATTACTTTCAGCAACCCATTCTAAACTCTTATCGATTTGATTAGAATTATTTTTATTCAACATGTCCTCACTGTTAAATATCTCAACTCTTTTTTCATTAAATCTTAATGTTGAAATCTTAATTGAATATATAATGTATATATATTTACTATCTCTTTTATTTAAAATATATACAACATCTTCATTACTCTTTTTGATTTCACATACCATACCATCTTTTAGTTCTTCATTTTTCTCATTATTTTCATGAATAAATACACGCATAATATCACCTTTTATAAAAGACCCTACATAGTAATTTATTCACTTCATACACTATTTGTGCTTAATTGCACAAAACCTCTATTTTAATTTCAATAACTTATAACTTAATTCTATAAGTTCTTCGTTCTTAGAATTTAATACTATTATTTCCCCTTTACAATTCCTATCCCTCTTAATTCCTTCTTTGATAAGCTGTCGTTGTAGCTGTCTAGCTGTTCCTTCTCCCCCATGTATGATTTTAATGTTTTCACCAAATATCATCCTAATTTTATTTTCTATAAACGGATAGTGTGTACATCCAAGTACTACTGCATATATCTTTTTATCTTTAAAAACATATAACTTATCGTTTAAATACTTTTCAGTCTCACTGCAATCTATTTTCCCACCTTCAATCAAATCTACCAACCCGGCACAAGGAATTAATTCAACTTCTTTATTATCACCATATTTATTCAATAATTCTTTAAATTTTCTTTCTCTTAATGTTATTGGTGTTGCCATTATAATTACTTTACCGGTTTGATTTTTCTCCATTGCAGGCTTCAGCGCTGGTTCAATTCCTATAATTGGAATATTTTCGTGTTTTTCTCTTAAATCATTAATTGCAGCACTTGTGGCTGTATTACACGCAATTACAATTCCTTTACATCCTTTATCTATTAATAACTCAACCGCCTTGAAAGTAAGTTCCTTTATCTCTTCCTTATCTCTTTCACCATAAGGTGCATTTTTTGAGTCTCCAAAATATATGTACTTTTCTTCAGGCATTAATTTAATAGCCTCTTTTAGAACGCTTATTCCACCTACTCCAGAATCGAAAAATCCAATTGGTCTATCTTTTATATCCATAAAATCACCACTTCACATATTGATTATATATTCCTTAGTTGAAAACTTAACCTATTCAAGAAATTCAAAAGTAAAATTTGAATGTAAAGAACGAATATCAAAGAACAGAGAACGAATTACATTTAATCCATTTGAATAAATTAATTTCAAACTAGAATCTATATATATATTTTATCAAACAATTGCCAAATTGAAAATCATCATTACTTAACCCATTAATGGTTATTATCATTAGTGGATAAGTAACACATGTAAATATTATTCATATTCTAAAGTGAGGTGGTATAAATGTCAAGAAGTTATAAAAAATATTCTGATAAGGATAATAACATAAAGTCTCTAAACCTAACATTTTCTAGTAATAAAGATATATTAACTGATGGTCCAAAATACTTATTAAATAAAACAAAATCTATTATATCAAAAGGCGCCCTTGAAACTCAGATGGCCTCTCTATTTTATCAACTTGGAAAGATAGTATATGAAGAATACGAATATGATGTGAATAACTCTAAAGAGATTAAAACATGCCTAAAAAAAATCAAGAAAATCAGAGACACTCTCGATCAAAAATAAATGAATATATAAAACACACATTTTCAACGCCTGAAACTCTGAAGATGGCAAACAGAGTCAAAACAATATATTGTACTTTATCAACAAACAAAAGGACTACAAATATGCTTTGTAGTCCCTTAGTTAAGTAAAATTAGAAAATGTTCATATTACCTTATCTTAAAAGTTCAATGATTTTTTCTTTCATGAACTCTTTGATATCAACCTTATCAATGTACGTTTTTCCTTCTTCAAAATCATCCGGCTTAACTCTAAAGAAATTAACAATAAGCTTATTACCCTTTATTTCGTAAACTCCGTCATACATCATTGAGAATACAACTTCAATTTCTTCGTAATTCTTGTTGTTATATTCTTGAATTTCATCTAATAAGAAATCTATGTTTAGTTTCTTACAAGGATCTATCATCATTTGAGTATACTGGAAATCTTCCATAACCCACATGTTGTAATTCCAAAACTTCATTTCTTTTTTATTACCATTTATTAATTCTCTATTCTTTATTGCACTTAATACAAGTCTTACAGATTCTTCATTAAATTCATCATCATAGATGAATTTCATTGCTTCCATTTGGCCTACATTTTGAAAAAAACTTTCCTCTATATGGTCTTTATCTGCCGCAGCGTGCCAAAAATAATTCATTGCTTCAATAGCTTCTAAATTGATTTTAATATTCTTTATCATTTCCATCCCTCACTAATTAGATGCTTCATATTTAATACAAAGTCATAATCATTTTAATCTTCAACTTAATTATAAATACATATATGTGAAACATCAACATTTTTTGAGATTTTCTTAATTATTTATATACTAAAATACTAACTCAACTAAATATCAACTGATAAAAGATACGCTTAATATCTAAAGTTATTTTTCTTCTTTATCATATTTGAATATTGAACCTTCTCTTGTTATAAAACTATATAGAATCAACTTCTCATCAATATTCTCTTTTAAACTTGTGCAAACTACCTCATCATTAAATATACCTTGTAAATTTTCATTACATTTACTCAGTATATCTTCTAAATCATTGGAATCAAAAACCTCAGTATAAATAATATTTAAGTTTTTGATAAAATATATTTTAAATTTATTCTCAACAGTTTTAAGCACGTATATAAGTGCTCCATTAAGATCATTATCATTTATGATATTTTGTTGATTAACTAACAATTCACTTGCCTTAATCATATCTCTTAACCTAGCTGCTGAATTAAAATCTAATTTTTCAGAAGCGAGCTTCATCTGTTCTTTTGCTCTTTCTATGGGAGCACCACTCTCACCTTTTAAAAATGAAATTATCTCAGAAAATACACAGTTATATTCTTCTTCAGTTATTTCCCCAGCACACGGTGCAGAACAGTTACCTATATGGTATTCTAAACACTTTTCCCCTCTAAAACCATTGCATTTCTTCAAGTTATATGTAATATTCACCATATTGATGTAATTCTCTACTAAATTCAAACTGTTAAAAGGTCCAAATATATTTCCATTAATTTCTTCCTCATCATAAGACCAATTCAACTCATAATAGCCTCGCCTCATGTTTAAAACTATATAAATATAATTGTTATAATTCTTTAACAAGGTATTATATCTTGGTTTATGTAATTTTATAAGCTTATTTTCAAATAATAGAGCGTCAAGTTCATTATCACAAGTAATATATTTGAAATTTCTGATATTATTAGTTAAATTCTCAATCTTACTACTTCTATCCTTAATATCATAAAAGTACGAAGTAACTCTATTTCTTAAATTCTTTGATTTTCCAATATATATAATTATATCGTTGCTATCCTTCATTAAATATACTCCTGGTTGTTCAGGAAGATTCTTAGCCTGTTCAAGCAACCCTTTTTTCATATTATCACCCTATAGTTTCTCTTTCTCAATGTCTACTATAACTGCTTCTTCAGTTTCATCAATATATCTCACTATACTTTCCATTATACCATCAAGATCTTTATTTGTGGTACTAATCATGGAAATACCGATTACTATATTCTTATGACTATCTTGTTTATCAACTTCACATATTGAAACATTAAATCTATTCTTAATTCTACTAATAAGACTTTTAATAATCATCCGCTTCTCTTTAAGAGAATTTACCCATGAAGCTCTTAGTTCTATTCTCATTAACCCTACAAACATTAGCATCCTCCTCTCTATCAATTTAACTTCATTTTTTATTCTTTACAATTTAATAAAAAAATAAAAGGTAGTTTTGCAAATGCAAAACTACCTTTCAAGTTTATCTCTATTATAATCTTTCTATTTCATATTTCTTTTCTAATTCTTCTCTCTTTGCAACATATAGTTCGTTTTGCTTCATAGCAACTAGTTGATTCTTGATATTCTCTTTTACTTCTTCGAACTCTTGAGTTCTTGCTTCTTGTTTTTCTGTTACTTTTATTAAATGGTATCCAAATTGAGTTTTAACTGGCTCACTTACTTCACCAATCTCTAATTCGAAAGCAGCTGTTTCAAATTCAGGAACCATTTTTCCTCTTGAGAAGCTACCAAGATCTCCACCATTTTGGCTTGATGGACAGCTTGAGTTTGCTTGAGCCATCTCTTCAAAAGATGCACCCTCTTTAATTTTTGTAGCAATTTCTTTAATTTCATCTTCACTGCTTACAAGAATATGACTTGCTTTAACTTCTTCTTGAGATTTAAACATTTCTTTATTGCTTTCATAGAACGCTTTTATCTCTTCTTCAGTAACATCAACATCACTAAGAACTTTTCTCATAGCATATTGCTTTAATAATGTAACTTTCATCTCTTCAAGAGCCTTTTGGAACTCTTCATCTTTTTCGATATTATTTTCAATAGCATCTACATATAATAATTCTTGAGTAATTAATTCCTCAACTAATTGTTTTTTTCCTTCATCTGTAGCGAACTGCATAGCTCTCTGACCTAGGTTCTGCATTAAACCATTAAGATCAAATTGAGTGATATCTCTTCCGTTTACTCTTGCTAAAACTTTATTTTCCATAGATAATTCTCCTTTAATTTTAGTTTCCTCTTAAATAATACATTAAAAGACATTTATTATCAAATCTTATTGCCTTACTACTATTAACTTTTTTATACGTACTCTATCAAATATCAATCATAATTAGAGGCGAATAAGTTAGGGCAATTAATGATACAACATACAATCCCCATACAAATATATTCATATTTCTAAATCTAGTATTAAAAAAGCTTCTTAAAATAACTAATATCCCTGATAATAATGCCAATATTGTACCTAAGAATGGTACTATCCCATTAACTCCTACATTAATAACCATAAAAATAGCACATGTGGTCATAAATATTAATGCTTCTCCATAAAGTAATACCCAAGCATATACTTTTCTTAATACAATTTTCTTTATTACATATAAGATTATAAACCCAATTATCGAAACTATTGCTATTATAATCATATCTTTGCCAGTGACATTAAATAAGCTAAGAAATGCATAGCCAAAAATAAAGTTTGATACAACAACACAGTAAACACCATACATCGTTGATTTCTTAAATTTAAACACATGGAATATCAACATATCCCCAATAGTACTCAATACTACAGCCATAGATATTATTATTGAATACCCTAGCAAGCTTTCTTTTCCAATATTATATAATATAAAAATACTCATTATGCTAATTGAAGTAGAAAGATATATTTTTATACTCTTTGGAAATACACTCCCCCCCATATTATTTCTACTATTTATACTTGTTTTTACTCCTAGAAAAAGAATCACTAACTGCAAACTCAAGACAAACAAAGATACTTGTACATAATCTTTAATAAAATTACCTCCTTAAAAATAGATATCTGAAAACTCAATCTTGATTTTTTCTACAGAATTATGATTAGGTGTAATTATTCCCTTTGTCTCTACTCCAAACTCTTTATTATCAATTGTGTTTATAGGTAATTTAATTATAAATTCACTACCTTTACCATATTCACTTATTATATCTATAATACCATTATGCATCTCTACAAGTTGTTTAGTTAAGGCCAGTCCAATACCGCTTCCTTCTTGCCTTCTAGAAAGAGATTTATCTGCCTGCTCAAATCTTTGAAATATTTTCTCCTGTAAATCTCTATGAATGCCTATTCCTGAATCTTTAATTGATACTACTACATATAGCCCTTCTACTCGCATATTTATCTTTATATCACCATTATTTTCAGTAAATTTTATTGCATTTGAAAGGATATTCAATATAATACGTTCTATTTTTTCCTCATCACAGGCAATAATTAATTCTTCTACCTCAGTATCAAATATTAATGATATTCCTTTATTCTGAGCATATGTGGCTACTGACATACATATATCCTCCACCACTCTGATAATATCATAATTTTTCATATCCAATTTCAAGTATCCTTCATCTATCTTTGTGAGATCAATAATGTTATTAACCAATCTTAATAATCTATAACAATTTTGTTTCATCATTTTGATATATTCTCTTACCTTCGTATCATTATTACTATTACTTATTATTTCTATAAGCTGAATAGTACTTAAAATCACATTTAATGGAGTTTTAAACTCATGTGATAAATTAGCAAAAAATTCTGTATTTTCTCGACTTCTGCTAAGCTTCTGTTCAACAACTATCCTATCTTGAATTTCCTTCACCAGTTTTTTTTCAATCTCTTGTATTTCTTCTGATTTTTTCTGAACTAAATTCTCAAGGTTAATTTTTCTCTTGCTAATTTCATGATATTCTTTTGCATTCTTAATTGAAATAGATGCTTGTGAAATAATAATATCCATTGTTCCATCACTTTCTTTAGAAAAAGCCTTATAATAACTATTATTTTCCAAGTATATAACCCCAATTATTTCTTTATCTATTATAATAGGATAACAAGCCAAAGATTTAATATTATTTTCAAGTATATATCTATCAAAATGAAATAATTGATTGTTCACAGCTTCATTGATAACTATCTTTTTTCTTGTTCTTATGACAAAATTTATTACAGTTTTGGGAACCTCATAACATTCCTGTAGTGGTATTGATTGCATTACTGAAATTCTATCTCTATTTCCACTTCCATCTTTAGTAATCTTACCATTACATATTTGAAAATATAAAACTTTTTCTGCGTTCATACTCTTTAGAATTATTGCAATCAACTTCTTTACCAATGTAGCATATTCAGTCTCACCAGATAGTTTATTCACATCTGTTATAACGTCCCTAACTTCGTTATAACTTATCGTACTTCCTTCTAGCCCTTTATTAAACTTTGAATGCCTATTTTGAGATAATTTATAGCAGTTATCCATTCCTAAATTTGATGATATTCCCAATTTATCGTATTGCTTAATTGCTTCATTAAAATGTACATATGCTAGATTTTTAAGTTCCATCTTAATATATAATTGCCCACATATTTCATTTGATAAGGCAACTCCCATAATATAATTATTATTTGAAGCTAATTCATTCACTTGAAAAGCTAGTCTCAGAGCTTTTTTGTATTTTTTTTCAAGAATATATTTATAACATTTGATTATATAATATTTTATTTTTATTATCTTATTTTCGCATTCCTTAAGCTTTTCAAAAGCTTTCATTGTTTCATTAAATGATTTGATTGCCAATGTTCTTTTACTATATGGTAAATTTTCAAAAATATCTCCTATTATTAGAGCTCTATAAAACCCAAATTCCAATATAGCTGTGGTATTATTAAAGTTTTGCTCATCTTTTTTCATATCAAAAACAAAATCAATATCAGAATACTCTTTCTTGAAAAACTTAGCTTGACCTTTTATTGCTTTAAGAGTGAGCATATCATTACTATTAATTTGTGGGACCTTTTCATCCCCCTTAATACATCTTATAACTATGTCTTTTATCTCTTTTATCTGATAAACAACTTCATTCTTACAAGTATCTAATTTAAATTCATATTCTTCAATTAATTCTATTATTTTATCAACTTCATACCCAAGTGCTATTTTATATATTATACATGTATGAATTGCATATATTATAAATGCCTCATCATTATATTCAACTAATTTACTTATAATAGAGTCACATTTACCCTCTTCCACATTCGCACCTATACAAAAATAAAATGAGTTAGAGCCAAAAATAATTAGTTGTCTCAAATCTATAAGACTCTCTTTAGTATCATTGGCAGCAGGTACCATCTCAAATAAAGCAATTTCTATGACTTTACTCATGTCATTTATAATGAATCTATAGTACTTTTTAAGGATATTTATCATCTGATTATATTTCACTTTATATAAGTTATGAAAAACTACACTAATTAATGTAATAAATAAAAATCTATATACATTTGTGTAACTAAATACCAATGCAGCAAGATAAATAAACTCCCTCAAAGTATCAGTATTATAAACTTCCATAAATTTATTATATTTTTTTAATACCCATGGCTTTTTAAAATATAATCTCATCATAAACAGGTTAAGTTGCTTTATGAAAGATTTTTTATCATTAATTTTAGATATACTTTCATCAAAATCACTAATAATATCAAATATAACTTCCTCGGCTTCATCATACATATTATTTATTGTATATCCATATAATTTTATAAGTTTGGATTTTACCCTTAAATCCTTGTCTTCTACTGTACATAGTAAATTATCTACCTCTTTTTCTCCATCCCCTATACTTCCAACTCTAAAAAAACACCTTGCTTTTATAGCCTTAAAATATATTTTTTCTTTTCCTAATCTATCACAAATATCTTCACCTTTTTCACAAGATAAGATTGCCTTAAAAAAATCTCCTGAATTAAATGTTCTTCTTGCATTTTTATAAAACAATTCTTCTAGCTTAGTTAGCTCCTCAGATGATTTAGGTAGAATATTTGTGTTAATAAAACAATATATAATAAACCAATTACAGTTGTATTCATCTTGATTTTTCAAGTGAAACATACCCGCTTTATATATATATTTATTTTTGTCTTCAGTATCAAGTTTATTTAAAATAACATCCCTAAGATTTTTTGATGTGAATTTATATTTTTTTAGCTTATTTAACCCCGAGTTGTAAGATTCTAAAGAAGTAAATTTCCCTTTTTCTTCAATTATACGGTTCCTAATGCAATAATTTAAAATCTTTTGTATAGTTTTATTACTATATCCTGAAATTTCTTTTATCATTCTAGAATCAAACTCATTAGGTAAAAACGAACAAATCTTCAGAATGAACTCAACCTCTTTTGGAATATTATTAAATTTAATATTGAGTTCTTTTTTTATATCATTGTTAATCGTAATGATGTGTATCTTTTCAAAATCCATCTTCCAACAATAATTATCATAGTCAAAATATATTGCCTTCTTCTTGTATAATTTTAAAATATATTCTTTTATTAAAAAATAATTTCCTTTTGTTCTTATATAACATATATTAGACATATTACTTGCATGTTCTTGAGATACCCTAAACAAATCCTTGATCATTTCTTGTATATCACTATTTTCAATATTGTTAAGATTTATATTATGTTTAATTGCATTGCCATGACAATTATCACTTATGCGATTTAATATACCCTCATATTGAGTAAGCGATGTTTCAATCATCATTATGCATTTATAACTCTTGTTTGTTAATAATTGCTTTAATAAATCATTAAAGTCTTTTTTATATTTATTATTTATATCAAGATTAAATATGATAGTGTTATCTGCTCTTATTAAACGTTCAATAAGAGAAATTACTAATACCAATTGAATATATCTAATATCTTTATTAAGACAGATACATGAGCCGTCATTTTTCTTTATATCTTTGCATGCAAAATATTTAAGCCTTGGTATAATTTCTTGTAAATAACCAAAACACCCACCAGTCATTCCTATGATTAGTGATTTTATTTCTTCTATATCAATATCCCCATCTACTAAACAATAAAATATTAATTGATCTAATACATTACTGATTAGCAAATCAGAATCATCCTTAAGTATTGAATTTTCATTTATTGCAATTACTATTGATTTATCCTCTTTAATTGTATTTATAAACTTATTAACAAAAGCAGTTTTACCTACGCCTGAATCTCCTTCTACTATGACGCTATGTATCCCTCCAGCTCTTACCAAATTATAAATATCCAACAATTGATTTAATTCCTTATTTTTACCATATACCTTTTCAGAGAAATTCAATCTACATGGTATATCATGTTCTCCAATAGTTATATCAATATCTTTTCCTGATTTCTTTCCTTTAAGAATTGTTATCAAATCACACTTTACTCCATGTACAGTTTCATACCTATTCTTTTTAGATTTACTAAGTAATTTCATAATTACTTTTGATATAGATTTAGGAATGTCATTTTTTATTTCTTCAGGTGGAATAGGTGTTTTAATAGCCTGATTATATATGAGTTTTCTTTTTGAGTTCTGTTCAAATGGTGCAACTCCTGTTATCATCTTATAAAATAGAACCCCGAGGGAATATAGGTCACTTTTATAATCTACATAAGATTCAAATAATCCAGTATGCTCAGGAGAAATATAATTTATTAAATCACTTTCTATTAATAGAGTTTTATTGTAATCTAAGCTATTAACATCATGTATTGCTCCTTGAAATTTAATTTCATTGAATTTACTATTGATTAAGACATTTATAGGATTTAATGCTCCATGGATGTCTTTTTTATGTAAAACAAATAATTTATCACAAATCATAATCGCATAATGGAGAAACTGTATAATTTCCATTCCATTTTTACTTATTAATTTGGCAATTGGAAAAAACTCCTCATATTCATATATAAGATATGTTTCATCTTCACTTAAATGAATTCTTTCAGGTTGTAAACACTCTTCTTTAGATGGATTATTTTCGCAATATTCATTTTCTTGTAGCATTAATTTATATAAACCATTATAGTTAGGATTATCTCTTTTAATTTTTTTAATTATCTTTTTTACTCCATCAATCAAAACTACATAAATTTCATAATCCCTATCCTTGTATAATTTATCAATAATTGCGAATTTAAGTTCCATAATTTCTTACCACCTTTTTAAAGTCAACATCATATTATATAAACTTCTATAAATTACATTAAATACCTTTATTTTTCTCCTATTTATTCATTTTTCAACATTAATTATTTATTTTGTAATTAATAGTATCTTCATTAATTGTTGCCAGACTTTAACTTCTAAGAATCACACATCCATATAAATAAAATATAATATTTATATAGTATTTTTTGGAGCGAAAAAATGAAAAGAAATCATTTCAATCCATTCAGGAATCTTATCTGTGGAGTTGATCAGAAAATTCCTGTTGGTGAATTTAATATACAGCATATAAATTTTGATAATGCAGCCACAACACCTCCTTTTAAGTGCGTTTTGGAGGATATTTTAGACTTTACTCCTTGGTATTCATCTATCCATAGAGGTATTGGGTATAAATCAAAATATTCTTCTATTGTTTATGAGAATTCTAGAAAAGTTATTGCCTCATTTATAGGTGCTAACCTTAAGGAACATAACATTATATATGTAAAAAATACTACCGAAGCAATTAATAAACTCTCTTTCAGATTATGTGATATGCATAAAAACTGCACTGTCCTATCATCTTCTATGGAACACCATTCAAATGATCTACCATGGAGAGATAAGTTTAATGTAGACTATATCTCACTTAATGATATGGGTATGTTATCTATTGAAGACCTTGAACATAAACTCATTTCATATGATGGACATGTAAAATTAGTAACTATAACAGGCGCCTCAAATACCACTGGCTATATGAATCCTATTCATGAGATAGCACGATTAGTTCATTCTTATGATGCAAAACTTTTAGTAGACTGTGCTCAACTTGTTCCACATGAAAAACTCAATATGAAATCTCTATCCAATGATGAACACATTGACTTCGTTGTATTCTCATCTCACAAAATGTATGCTCCTTTTGGAATTGGTGTACTGGTAGGCCCTAAAGAGGTATTTTGTTGTGGTCATCCTGACTATAAGGGTGGCGGAACTGTTCAGCTTGTAACTGATGATTATGCCTTATGGGATATCCCTCCAAATAAAGATGAAGCAGGTACTCCTAATATAATGGGTGTAGTTGCTCTAGTATCAGCTATTGAAATGCTCCAAGGAATAGGAATGAATCAAGTTTCAAAATTTGAAAGGAATTTATTAAACTACTCCATGGAAAAGCTATTAAAAATTCCTGAAATTAAAATATATTCATCCTTAGATACATCAGTTCCACGTGTTAGCATAATACCATTTAATATTGAGGGTATTCATCATAGTATAACTGCTCGTATTCTTGGTGAAGAATGGGGAATATCCGTAAGAAGTGGTTGTTTCTGTGCTCAACCATATATGCAAAAAATATTAAACATTTCTCCTACGGAAATATATTCTCATCTAAAACAAAATCAAATTCCTCCATATGGAGTAGTGAGATTGAGTTTTGGTATTTATAATACATTCAGTGAAATTGACTTTTTAGTAAAAGTTCTAGAATATATAATTTCACATAAAGATAGCTATCTTAAGAAATATTCAGTTGCCCCAATTTACGTTGAAAAATCTCCAATATTTAAAAGTTGTGAATACTAAAATATAAAGAACAGAGAAAAAAGAAGAAAGAACAGATTTGGTTATTTTTCTTCCTTATTGTCAGAAAAACTCATATAATAACATTGAATATCTGTTCTCTTTTCTTAATAAAAATTGAAGTGAAAAAATAGATGCCTTATGTTTTTAATTAAACACTAAGCAACTATTTTTTATTTAGTATAAGTTTATAAAACATCATAAAAGTCTATAAATCACTCTACAGCCTCAACCTTCAAATCTGGATTAAGAATTTTTATTGATGTTTTTCCATCTTCAGCATTGTCACCTATTATTCTAATACTGTATACTTTATCTTTTATCACATTTAGTGTAAATGTTTTACTTTCATTTGCTCCAAACTTTTTAAGAATATTATAATCCTCATCAAGAATAATTACATTTATATTTCCTTCTGATGTTTCACTACTGTATTCAAACTCTATTTCTGAATCTTCATTACACTTAAATTTACGAATTGTGCCAATACCATTGAATTTTTTATATCCAAAATTCCAAGATTTATTTGTTTGAAGATATCCACCTACCTTTATTCCACTTGCTTTATCTTCTCCACTTAAATCAATTTCGCTTAAGTCAATTTCATTTTCTATTTTTTCAACTTGGTTGTTTTTCTTGTTTTCAGTAGTTTTACCTTTTTGTTTAGTTTCATTGTTTTTACTTTCATTTGATTGATTTTCTTGCGAGACTTTGGTTTGGTTTTCATCTAATTCTACTTTGTTAACATAATTATTTTTCCCTGTTTCACATCCTGTGAAAATTGACACTAACATTATAATGCATATTATTTTCTTTTTAATCATATTTTTCTCCAATATTTTAATCAGATTTTTCAAAACCTTATTATAGGTACCTTACAGCGAAGTTTTTTATACTTACAGCTTCAATCTATAAAATACTTTATTGAACTGCAACATCTATAATAAAACAATACATTCGTACAATCACTTTTGATTATATATTACTACATATTATTTTTTTGTATTTTTTTGTCGCTTTGTTTATATTTTTACAAATCATTAATAAATTAATAGCTTAACCTTAATATCTATAAAAAAATATATAATAGAGCACGCACTTACAACTAAGTATAAAAAAAGAAAAGGATTATTCTACGCTAAATTCATAGATTAATCCCTTTCAAAAAAATAAATTACTTATTTAAATTTGGACCAATTTCCTTTGTCCAGTTTGTAGGTCCCTCATTAGAAGGTACAAACTTTCTCCAATATTCACCAGTCTTAGTATCCAATAAAATAATATTATGATCGTTTGCTGAAATCATCTGATATCTATTTAGCTCAGATACACTCTTACTTAAATCACTTAATTCATTACTACTTATTGGTGCTGAATTATTGCTTAAACTTTCTAGTGGTGATTTTAACAATAACCCTAACATTATAAATCCTATAATTATTGAAAATCCAATTATTACCGATCCTCTTTTTTCCATAAATAATTCCTCCCATAGTTGCAATTTATTTTATCCTTAAATAAAATAATCAATATTCATTCTTATATTTATAACTTAAAACATAACCTATTATTTATTATCTATAATAAATTTTTTATTTATAGGTCTGTATTCATGTAGATTGCTTACTTTGAAATTCAGATTTTGGTTTATAGGTTTCAGAAATTCAATAAAAACGCTTGCACTTCCCTCATCTATACCCAAAGAATAGCTAACCATGTAATCTTCATGGCTTTTAAGCTTAGTACCATTTTCAAGTCCCATAGAAAGAATCTCTAATAATGGCATTATATTAATATTTTCATTTACCAATCTATCATCTTCCACACTTATTACTATGGAATTCAAAGTACCATCTTGCTCTTTCTGTATACTTTCCATACTAATCTCATAATCGCATATTCCAGTCATAGTTCCTTTTTTAACATCAACTTTAAAATCATATGACTTTCTAGGTGTTACATAAATTCCGCCTACACTTAACTCCAAATTACTACTATCTATGAAATAATTGCTCTCAAAACGTAATGTCTTCTCCCCTGTTATTGAACTAACGCTAGACATATTATCAAATTTTTCCCCTTTTCCATCTATTAAATAAGTTTGAGTAAATCCTGAAAATTTGTATTCACTATTTTCATCTTCATACTTTATCTCTAATTCACCAACCGTAGGATACATTTTTAAATCTTCAATATTTATCTTCATATTTTCAATTTCAAATTGATCATCAATATTGTATTCTTTAGCCTCAACCTCAAGAAGTTCGTGTTTTATTGGAATATCAACTTTCCAATTCCCAGTTATGTTCTGGTTTTCTTTTTCATGACCTTCTCCTGTTTTATAGAATTCAGGATATATAATTATACTTGTTTTTTCCTTATTTATCTCACCCTTAATATCAATGTCAATTATTCCTGACTTTTTATTTTCATCATTATTATCATATATAGGAGTCGAACTTATTATCAATTTATCTAAATCACTTCCATCTCCATACGTTGCTTTACCATATACAGCCCATAAATCATCTAAATCTTCTTTACTTGTAAATGAATATTTAATTACTATTCTCTTATTATCATAAACAACATCTTCTATTTCAAATGTTATTCCTTGATCTTCAGAAGTTTTATCTATAACTTGTAAGAATCCTTTTTTTCCAGCCTCTTCAAGTCCTCTATCAAATTTAAAAAACTGTGCTAATTTATCTAAAACAGGAATATCATCTAAATAATTGGCAAAAGCCGTGGATGTATTTACTGATATAGCAAATACTATCATAGCAGCAGCCGCTGTTGCTCCTATTTTGGTAAACTTACTTTTTATATTATTCTTATTTTCCTCTTTAGCTTTTTTATATGCATTTTCTATTATTTCTTCTAAATCATTTGGTTCTTTAATGTTTTTATATTTATCCATTAATCTCACCTCTCAATTTTTCTCTTAAACACTTTAACCCCTTGTGAATATAATTCTTAACTCTACTCTCACTGATTCCTATATGTTTTGCTGTTTCTTTTATAGTCATGTCCTCTAGATATTTTAAAATTATAACTGTTTTTATACTGCCTTCTAAGGAATCCACTGCTTCATAAAGATCAATTTTATCATCAATATCATAATTTTCTTCAGATTCTTTATGCATCCAATCTGAAATAAACTCAAGACTCACATGAACTTTCCCTTGATTATTTCTACTTAACTGATGACATTCATTAATCAATATCCTCGTTATCCACGTTTCAAAAAACTCATTATTCTTTAACTTATTTAAGTTTTTATACCCTTTATATACAGTGTTACTTATTATCTCCTTTGCATCTTCTTCATTTTTTATATATGTGTAGGCAATTCTATATAACCTCTGCCTAATTTGCTGGACTCTCTCAAGAAACTCCTTATCCTCCACTTAAATATCCTCCTTTATCCTTATCAGTACTGATTGTTTAAAAAGCTTTTCAATATATTAGATACACATACTCTTGAAAGTGTTTTTTGTTTTTATAATTTTTCTAAATTATTTTTTAATATGCTAATAAGGGTAATGATTTTCCCTATTGAAAATCACTACCCCTATTATTTGTTTTATTTATTTTTTTAACAACTAATTAAACCTGAATTGTTTCTCTTACTTAACTTTACTTTCTCTTATATATTCCCTTATCTCGTTCCATTAAATTCTCACTTATGAATTCTCTTCTCAATGTACAGAAATCATCATGGAAATCTGCAATTATTATATTTACTTCTCTCTCAGTATAATCTCTATTCTCTTCGAACGCTTCTAGCATATAGTCTAATACAATTCTTCTCTTCTTCCTCTGAACAGGAATCGATTTTAACTTTCCATATTCAAAAAAGCTCTCCAATACCTTCTTTCTGTATTCCTCTGCCCTCTTATTTTCTATCTCATTCTCTTCATTCTCATCAGTTAGTAAATCTATCAATGATGAGTTAAACAATTCACTATTTATATGATATATTACATAATATTGTTCCTTCTTTGAATACACTATTCCACTATCCATAAGCTTCTTTAAATGGAATGATACTGTGGACGGTGTTATATCAAGCTTTTCTGATAATAACTCTACATACATTGGTTCTTTTAATAGGTTATTTATTATTCGTAATCTTGATTTATCAGCAAGACATTTAAAAAATTTAACTTTATCCAATTCCTCTGCTCACCCCCTTGTATAGATTTCTTATTGTAAAACTTACTTTGTTCAAAAAAATCTTTGGTAATATAATGTTCTATAAAGAACAAAGAAGAGAGAATAAAGAACAAATCAGGTTATTTTTCTTCCTTTTGTCAGAAAAAATCATATAATAGCATTCAATATTTCTAATTATTAATATCTATTTTCTCTAATATCTTTATAATTTAAAAGCTTTCAGCTCTGATGAAAGGTATCATGATTTATTCTCTGTTCTTTGATATTTGTTCTTTACATCCAAATTCTACTTTTGAATTTCTTGAATAGGTTAAGTTTTCAACTAAGAAATCTATAAATTATCCATTAATCATATTTTTGAACATATTGTGGATTTTCTCACTTTCTTCAATCTTAACCTCTTCTATCACTATTTTTTCTACAAGATTAAACTTCTTATTCTTCTCAAGTTTCTCTCTCCATGGTTCAGTAACTTTATTTAGAAGAAATTCATAACATTTTATAAGCTTATCTTTGTTTTCAGTATTTTCATCAACTATAGTTCTCAAACATTCATGATTTACTTTTACAAACACATTATTATATGCTACCATAAATATCTTTAAATATATATCTACTATATTAGTTTTAATCATTTCAAATTTTGATTCATCAGCTGATCCTTCTGCTCTTAATTTATCTCCATTCTCTTTTAAATTCTTTATCTCTAAGTTTAATGCCTCTATATATTTATTTTTAAATTGCTCCATATTTATCAATTCCTTTCTTTATTATTCTTCATGTTTAATTTCTTTTTGTCTTTTCCAATACATACTCCCATCTCTTCTTCTATTTAAATACCCAATATCCACCAACTCTCGCCGGAGAAAACATACATCGTTAAATGTGTGATACTTTCCTAGTACTTCATTTACCTCCTGTTCGGTATACTCTCTATTCTCTTGAAACTTTTCTATTAAATATCCAAGAACATCAATCTTCTTTTTTCTTTTACGGGGATAATTTTTCACCCTATTTTCACTATCAAGAAATTTCATTACTTCATTTTTATCATACATACTATTACTTCCTTTCAAAGTTCATTAACTTTAGATATTTTCAAATAAATAACTAGTCAGTATACTTTAATAATCCCCTGTTTATTTTCCCCATTTTCATGTCCCTTTTCTAATTAAAACAATTTTGTATTTTCTTTACATTTTAATTATATGTATAAACTTATTATTTGTCAATCTATTTTTATATATGTAAAAATAGATTTTATTATTATATTTCTATACTTATTTGAAATTATATTTTTAAACCTAATAATACTCTTCTTTTTTAATTTACTAACTATTCTTTATATGGTTATCAATGTTATTTCTACAGGTTTTATAAAATAATCTGAAGTTACTATTTTTTCCCTTGAATTTTCTATTATTTAGTGATATATTCAACTAGAAGTATAAATACTTTTATTAATTAAAGTTTTGGAGGAATGTTTCAATGACAGGTACAGTTAAATGGTTTAATAGTGAAAAAGGTTTCGGATTTATAGCAGGAGAAGATGGAAATGATATCTTCGTTCATTTCTCTCAAATCCAAAAAGAAGGATACAAGAGTCTTGAAGAAGGTCAAGAAGTTTCTTACGAAGTTGGAGAAGGACAAAAAGGACCTCAAGCTGTAAACGTAATGCCTCTATAATACATAGGAATTACTGTTGCAAAATAAAAGGCTATCCATTCGGATAGTCTTTTTGTTTTATATTTCAATGTAAAACAATTGCATATTTTCTTTTAAATTCCTCATTTTTATTGATTTACTTAATATCCTATATTAGAATTAATTTATATGACTATTCATTGATAGGAGATGTTTATATGAATGAAGAAAATGATATTCTTAAATATTATAAAGAAGAACTGAAATGGAATCCCCCTTTCGCAGACATATTTTCATCTTACGCTCCTGAAGCTTTAGGTGGATATCTTCAAATGAGAGATTATGTTCAGAATGGAAAGCTTTCTCCCAAAACACGGGAACTTATATTTACTATCTTAGATACCCTAGATGGAGAACTAGAAGGTGCTAAAGCCCATGCAAAAAAGGCTGTATCAGAAGGACTTTATATTGAAGAATTAGTTGAGACATTTGTAATAATGACAATGGTTAAAGGAATAAATGTTATGTGTACTGGAGGCTCTGAAGTTATAAAAGCCGCTGAAGAACATTATAAAGTATTGAATAATATTGAATAAAAGCAAGAGTGATTTTATGTGCGATGAATCTACCTATCACATTTGGTCAAGCTTACGCGATTGTAAAAGATAATAGTTATTTCTTGGGAAATAGCCTAAGGAGGATATAAAATGAATTTACTAATAGAAATGTTTTCTACATTTAAACAAACAGGAGATTTAATTAATGACTGTTACAACTTTCTTAAAAATAAGGATAAAACTATAGTCGCTGAACATTCTTTAAAAGTAAGTAATGAATGCGTACGACTAGCTGATTTATTTGGATATTCTCAAGAAGATGCAAGTATTGCTGGTATACTTCATGATATAAGCGCAGTTTTTCCTTACTCCACTCAGTTAGAGATAGTTAAAAACTATGGTGTAGAACTATTACCTGTGGAAGAAGATTTTCCCCTATTAGTTCACCAAAAAACATCTCGTATAATAGCTGAAAAAATATTTAATATACATGATGTGAACATTCTTAATGCCATTGGATGTCATACAACTCTCAAAGAAAATCCATGTACATTAGATTTAATATTGTTCATAGCTGATAAATTATGTTGGGACAATCCGTATACTGCGCCTTATTATGAACTTGTTTCTGATGCACTAGAAACTTCTCTTGAGTATGCAGCATATGTATATATGAAATATAATCTAGATGAAGATTTACTAAAGGTTATCCATCCTTGGTATCAACAGGCTTATGATCAATTACACCTTGGGTTTACTAATTATGAAAACATGGAGAGTAATTCATTTAGAAAAAGCATATCACTCTCCATCAATAGAAAACATAAAAGAAATCGTTCCTAAAGAAAGTAATCATAGCGAACTTTTATAGATAATAAAATAATACACTTATTATACATAATATTGTAAAATAAGTATTGTTTAAATAATTGCACCAATATGGAGGGAATCAATGAAAACAAATTTGAATTTTAGGAACAGTTTTGAATTTTTAAGTGCTATGAGTAGTAAAAATACTAAGTTTGAAGTCTTAGAATGATTTGAACCATCTTATTTGATGCAATTTATTAAGATTGTGAGTTAAAACATCTCATAAAATCGTTTAATCCTTGCTCAATTTCATTCCTATTAAAGTTGTTTTCTAGCAGTTCTGTATCACTTCTATGAGATAATTCAGTATAAAACCATTCACCTATTTCTAAAATCTTATCACAATTATTAGTTTCTGCATATTTAAATAAACGATTTTCCGCCTCATTAAACTTTTTACCATAAAGCATTTTTTTCAAAATAATCATTGTCATATCTTTATCAGATAAATTCTCGATTATTATTGGTTCTGGGTCTTCTTTGACTTCTGAAACGACTTTACCTATAGTTTTACCAAAAGACTCTACCAAATCTAAAATGTAATCGTTTTTTATCATACTTACCCCGCCCTAATAAACATATTTTTGAACAACTATTGGTTAGTTAATATAATAATTATATATTATTTTAACCAATTTTGGAATATTTTGAATCAACTCTTAATAATCATATGGTTGCCTAAAAGCTTAGTACAAATCTCTTAAATCTATACACCCATATTTTAATACAAATCAAATATTTACTAAAAAAAGTAATAAAAAAACGTGAAATAATTTCACGTTTTTTTAATCACTTATAATTATATATGTTAATGAATCGCCCTATACTCCATACTCATCTAATTCATATACATTTAATTTTTCCTCAGAAAGCCCACTTTTTATAACATTAAGATATGCTTTCGCCGTATCTAATGATGTGAATATATCAGTATAGCTTTCAGCTGCTGCTCTTCTTATTTTAAATCCATTTCTTTCAGAAGAATTTCCCTTAGTCGCTGTACTTACAACAAAGTCTACACTTCTGTTTCTTAATATATCAGTTAATTTCATGTGATCAAATATTCTTACGTTGAAACCAGACTCCCCTAATCTTACATTTGTTCCCGCTGTTGCGTAGTGTTCTAATTCTGGCATGTTGATATCTTTTAACATATCCACAAAATCATCTTTCTTATCGTTACTGATTGTGGACAATATTCGGTTGTTCTTCATCTCCATGCTATATCCTGCTGCTAAGAATCCTTTATACAGAGCCTCTTCCAATGTTGTTCCTACACCTAGAACCTCCCCTGTGGATTTCATCTCTGGACTTAAACTTATCTCAACATCATCAAGTTTTTGACTTGAGAATACAGGTACCTTAACACATGTTAGCTTGCTTTCTTTATATACCCCTATACCATATGGAAGATCTTTTAATTTCTTTCCTAGCATTACTTGTGTACCAACACTTACTATAGGAATTCCAGTTACCTTACTTATATAAGGTACTGTTCTACTTGATCTTGGGTTAGCTTCAATAACATATACTTTACCTTTGTACTCAATGTACTGTATGTTAATCATACCAATTACATTTAGCTCTAACGCTAATTTTCTTGTGTAATCAAGAATTACATCTTTTATTTCTTGAACAATATTTTTTGAAGGATATATAGTTATACTATCTCCTGAGTGAACCCCCGCTCTCTCAAGATGTTCCATGATTCCAGGAATTAAAATTTCTTCCCCATCACATATAGCATCAACTTCTATTTCTCTTCCACTTATATATTGGTCAATTAAGACACTGTTATTACGAGCTTTCTCAAAAGCATCTGAAAGATATACATCAGCTTCTTCAATGTTATTAGCAATCTTCATTCCATGACCACCTAAAACATAAGAAGGTCTGATTAATGCTGGGAATCCTAACTCTTGAATCCCTGTCATTGCCTCTTCTTTATTCCAAGCAATTATTCCTTTTGGTCTTTCAATATTAAGTTTATCTAAGATAGCCTCAAATTCATCTCTATCCTCTGCTGCATGGATATTCTCTGGCGCAGTACCTAGTACATTTACGCCCTTTTCTTTTAAGAATTTAGTAAGCTTTATTCCTGTTTGACCACCAAATTGAACAATGACACCCTCTGGGTTTTCTTTTTCAATGATATTAAATACATCTTCCTCTGTTAAAGGTTCAAAATATAGCTTATCTGATATATTAAAGTCTGTACTTACTGTTTCAGGATTATTGTTAATAATTATAGTCTCTATTCCTAATTCCTTCAGTGCCATAACTGAGTGTACAGAACAATAATCGAACTCTATCCCTTGCCCAATCCTTATAGGTCCTGAACCTAGTACTATTACTTTTCTCTTTTCAGAGATTTCAACTTCATCATACTCATCATATGTTGAGTAGTAGTATGGTGAAACAGCTTTAAATTCTCCAGCACATGTATCTACCATCTTATATGAAGGTGATACATCTAACTCTTTTCTCTTCTCATATATGCAATCTGGATTACAATCAATTAAACCTGCTATTCCTTTATCAGAGAATCCATATTTCTTCAATGTATATAACCATTCTCTACTTAAATCTTCAATGTTAGCTTCATCTAACTTCTTCTCTTCTTCAATAATATTATTTAACTTGCTTAAGAAGAACATATCTATCTCTGTTATTTCATGTAATTCATCTAAAGTAATCCCTCTTCTGATAAGTTCACATAATTGGAAAATCCTTTCATCATCAGGGCTTTGTACTTTATCCTTCAAAACTTCAGTTGATAATCCCATGCTTTTATTATGCTTCATATTGTATTGATCTATCTCTAAGGATCTTATTCCCTTTAAGAATGCACTCTCAAAAGTATTTCCAATAGACATTATTTCTCCAGTAGCCATCATCTTAGTTCCTAATTTTCTGTTACTAGTATTAAATTTATCAAATGGCCATTTTGGTATCTTTACCACAACATAATCAAGTGCTGGTTCAAAGCATGCGTAAGTTTTCCCAGTAACCTCATTCTTTATTTCATCCAAAGTATAACCTAGTGCAATCTTCGCTGCTACTTTAGCTATAGGGTATCCTGTTGCTTTTGAAGCTAGAGCAGATGAACGACTAACTCTTGGATTAATCTCAATAACCGCATACTCCATGCTATTTGGGTTTAATGCAAGTTGAACATTACATGCTCCCTGTATACCCACCTCGTTAATAATATCAATTGATGCTCTTCTTAACATCTGATATTCCTTATCGCTCAAAGTTTGACTAGGTGCTACAACTATACTGTCTCCAGTATGAACTCCAACAGGATCTAGATTTTCCATGTTACATACAGTTATGCAATTTCCTGCTGAATCTCTTACAACCTCATACTCGATTTCTTTCCATCCCTTTATACTTCTCTCAAGAAGAACTTGACCTACTCTACTTAAATCTAAACCTACAGATGCTATATTAACTAACTCCTCTTCAGAGTAAACAATACCGCCTCCAGCACCACCCATTGTATATGCTGGTCTAACAACTAGAGGATATCCAACCTTCTCTGCAAAACTTATTCCCTGTTCAATATTATTAACTATAGTACTTTCTATTGCTGGTTGCCCAATCTTAATCAGAAGCTTTTTAAACTCATCTCTATCTTCCCCTCTGATTATACCTTCCATTTCAGTTCCAATTATCTTAACATTGTGTTTCTCTAATATACCTTTATTATGAAGCTCACTAACAAGATTTAATGCGCATTGTCCACCCATTCCTGGCAATATGCTATCCGGTCTTTCTCTTTCAATGATCTTCTCTAATATATCTATAGTAAGAGGTTCTATATATACCTTATCTGCAATCTCACTATCTGTCATGATTGTAGCAGGGTTACTATTAGCTAAGATAACCTCTACCCCTTCTTCTCTTAGAGCAGTGCAAGCCTGTGTTCCTGAGTAATCAAATTCAGCAGCTTGCCCTATAACTATTGGTCCTGATCCTACAACAAGTACTCTCTTAATAGATTTATTTAACGGCATAGTTTTCCCCTCCTGCATACTTTATGAAATCATCAAAAATATAATCCATATCTCCTGGTCCAGGGCTCGCCTCTGGATGGAATTGAACACTGAAAATTGGTAGTTCCCTATGCATGAACCCTTCTACGGTTCCATCATTTACATTCACATGAGTAACATCCATATTTTCAGGAACATCATCAACATAATATCCATGATTCTGAGATGTAATACCGATTTTTCCATTTCTCAAATCTTTAACTGGATGATTACATCCTCTATGTCCATATTTTAATTTCCCTGTTCCTCCACCTAATGCAAGTGCTAACAACTGATGTCCTAAACAAATTCCTGTTATAGGTTTTTTCCCTATCATATTTTTAATGTTATCAATCACTTTGTCCATTTTTTCTGGATCACCAGGACCATTTGATAGGAATATCATGTCAGGATTATACCCCTCTATATCTTCATACTTAGTATCATGAGGAAATACTGTTATTTCAGCATCTCTTCTTGCAAATGATTCAATAATACTCTTCTTAACTCCGAAATCTATCAATGCAATTTTCTTTCCGGTTCCGCTAATTCTATATATAGCTTTTGTGGATACCTTTTCAACAAAATCCTCTTCTTTATAAGCTGCGAACATTTCTCTTATCTCTTCATCTGTGAATTCCTTTGTTGTCACAATTCCTCTCATTGTTCCTGATTCTCTGAGTATGCTTGTTATGGCTCTAGTATCAACACCCTCAATTCCAATTATTTTATTTTCTTTTAAAAACTCCTCAAGAGCCACCTGACTTCTCCAATTACTAGGTGTTTTACACCTTTCTCTCATGATAAAGCCTCTTACCTTAGGTTTATTTGATTCCATATCTTGAAAATTAATACCGTAATTGCCTATTAGAGGATATGTCATCATAACTATTTGTCCATAGTATGACGGATCTGTAAGCACTTCCTCATATCCTGTCATTCCAGTATTGAATACTACCTCTCCTGAAACTATTGATGTATCGCCAAAACATTCTCCTTTAAATCTCATACCATTTTCTAAAATTAGATAGCCTTGCATATGATGTCCTCCTTGTGCTCATTTATTATGAATAATTCACCTTGCTGAATAAGCATAAAAAAATAAGCTACCAATGCCGAATATAGGGACACCAATACCTTTTTCATCAAGTTTAATAGACCAAAATTAAAAGAATCTAAATTATTAAATTGTTTGAATTGTTCAAATTGTTTAAAATCATTCACTAAATATAACATGTCCATTTTTCCTCCCTTACTAGTCTCTCGGACTAATTTAAAGATAGTTGAAAATCTTATCTTTGATTGTATGCTATAAGCTTTCCTGTGTCAATACGATTAGAAATAATCAGAATTTTCTATTTTACATCTCTATGAAAAAGACAGTTATCAAGTATTAAAAACTTGATAACTGTCCTCTAATTTTGATTATTTTAGATAGCTCTTGTAGCTTCTTTTAACCAATCTTTTACTTCATCATTTAGAAGTGGTGATACCTTCTCAAATACTTCTTTATGATAGTTGTTAAGCCATTCTCTCTCTTCACTAGTCAATAATTCTGCATTTATCCCTCTTAAATCAATCGGTACAAATGAAATAACCTCAAACTCCATGAATTGTCCTGACTCTGTTTTTTGCCATTCTTGAACAACCATAGTATTCTCTGTTCTTATTCCATGCTTACCTTCCATGTATATTCCTGGCTCGTTTGTTAATATCATACCTTTTTCAAACACAACATTATTTGGTCTCATAGTAAGCCCTTGTGGACCCTCATGAATATTTAAAATAAATCCAACACCATGTCCAGTTCCACATTTATAATCTATACCATGCTGCCATAATGGATTTCTAGCTATCATATCAAGCTTAGAGCCTGTTGCACCATGCAAGAATTTAAGCTTATTTAATGAAATATGCCCTTTAGCAACTAATGTGAAATGAAGTTTTTCCTCTTCAGTAATATCACCAAGTACCATTGTTCTAGTTATATCTGTAGTTCCATCCATATAATGTCCGCCTGAATCTACAAGGAATAATCCCTTCTTCTCAAGCTTATATTGTTGTTGCTCTGTTGCCTTATAATGCATCATAGCAGCGTGTTCCTTGTATCCAGCTATAGTATCAAAGCTTCTTCCAATAAACAAATCTTGTTCTTTTCTGAACTCAAGTAATTTCTCATCAGCTGACATTTCTGTGATTTCTTCCTTACCAACACTAGTATCTAACCAGTGAATGAAGTTTATCATTGCAGCACTATCTTTTATATGACATTTTCTAAGATTTGCAAGCTCACCTTCATTTTTTATAGCTTTCAAATCTGTTGTAATATCTCTTCCTTCTTTTTTCTTACACCCATCTGGCATAGCCATATATAATTTAGAATTCAATTTAGAAGAATTAAAGAATATAACATCATCTTTCTTCAATTCCCCTGCCTTATTAAATACCTCTTCATATGAAAAGACATTAATATCGTTGCCTTTTAAGTATTCCTTAACTTTATTATCAAGTTTTGATTCATCTATAAAAAGGTTTGCCTCGTCAAGGGTTATGATTGCATAAGAAATAGTTACTGGGTAATTTGGGATATCATTACCTCTTATATTAAACAACCATGCTATATCGTCTAAACTACTTAATACATAAGTAGTTGCTCCCTTTTCCTGCATCTTTTGTCTTACAACATTTAATTTTTCTTTGAAACTACATCCTGCGTATTTATCCTCAAGTACAAATACCTGTGTTCTGGGAATATTAGGTCTATTATTCCATATATCATCTACAAGATCGAACTCAGAAACAATATTAAATTCCTTCTCCTTACACTCTTTTTCTAAGTTTCTCTTAAATAATAATGATGTACTCTCTCCACAGAATCCTATAGTGCTTCCATTGCTAAGATTTTTATTGAACCATTCAGTTATAGTTGGAACTCCTGGTTGACCCATCTTAAATAGTTCAATACCTGATCCTTCAATTTGTTTTTCAGCTTGAATGAAATATCTTCCATCTGTCCATAAACCACTTCCGTCTCTAGATATAACAACAGTTCCAGCTGAACCTGTAAATCCTGATACCCATGCTCTACTCTTCCAATGCTCAGCTACATATTCACTTATATGTGCATCTGAGCTAGGAATAACATATGCATCTATCCCGTGTTCTTTCATCTTGTTAAGTAACAATTCTACTCTATTTTTCATCTTTCTACCCTCCATGAGAAGTTTTCATTATATTACTAATATTTTAACTCATTTTATATGTTTTTACTAGATTACTATTCAAATTTTATATATATGAAATTAATTTCACCATAATATATTGTGTGTTTTTATGATGAAATAATAACTTGATTGTATTATGACCACAAATGTCCAATTTATTTAATGTATTATAAATATTGTATATACTTATGGAATGAAAAATATATTTAATATATAATAAAATCACATTAACTTAAGGAGATTATCAAATGAGTAAAATACAAAAATCCAATTTATTGATTATTGCATGTGTTTTTTTACCTATAATAGGAGCGCTTTTCTTTATCAATGTTCCACCTAAATTAACATTAGCCTTGAACCAATATCTATTTATATTAATACCATGTATTGTATTCATGTTAGCCAATAAGATGAATATAAAAAAGACTTTAAAACTTAATCCAATGAAAATATCAGATGTACTTAGAGTAATATTACTAGCCATAGTTATATTACCAATAACAGGGCTAATATCTAAAATAGCATCTGGAATATTTGGTAGCCCAATATCTGAAGTTATTACTGATATTGTATCAAGTAATACCTTTCCCTATCTATTTTTTGTAATTGCAATTACTCCTGCTATATGCGAAGAAGTCATAATGAGAGGAGTTGTATTGGATAGTTATAAAAAATTTGGATTTAAAAAGGCAGTAATACTCAATGGTATACTTTTCGGTATGTTGCATATGAACTTCCATCAATTTTTCTATACGGCTTTTCTTGGAACTATTTTTGCGATTGTAGTATGGTATACAAAATCTATATTCGCTAGTATGATAATGCATCTTGTGAACAACGGATTGTCTGTAGCAATGTCATCCATTGTTAAAATTGATCAAGAGACCATTAATCAAGCAGCGCAATTATCTTCTAAACCATCTAGTATTATAATTTCTGTAATCTTTTTTATGATTTCATTATATTTAACTTATTATATTCTAAGAGCTATAAGATTAAATAATATTACTAATTTTGAAAAAAATTATAATACAGCTGATGATTCCCAGTCAGAACATGATATAATAAATAAGGATTTATATTACAAAAACACTAAACCGTATTATAATTCTGACAATACTTATGAAGATGAACATATCTCTGATAATCTTATTAGAGAATATAATAGTGAGGGAAATGGGAGTATTTTCAATATTTCATTTGTTTTCTTAATTATAATCTTCATTGGTTTTTCTGCATTAACTCAACTATTGTAAATTATAGAGTGTAAATATACATTTATATTATGATAAAATCATTTCGTTGAAAAGGGGATTAAGATGAAATATCTTGTAATATATTCTAGTGAGACAGGTAATACAAAAAAATTAGCAAATACTATAGGGGAATCATTGGGTAATAACTTTGATATAGCACATGTATCCATGGCACCGGAACCATTCAGCTATGATGTATTATTTGTAGGATATAGGTTAACTAGTGGATCAATTGATGATAATCTAAAAGAGTATTTAAGTAGTATACGAGGGAAAAAAATATTTTTATTTGGCACAATGGGAGCTAATCCAAGTTCACCCTATGGTGGTATCATTAAAAAGAATATACAGAATATCTTTGAACAGAATAATACTGTAATAGGCCATTTTTTATGTCAGGGACAGATTTCTAATGGAATAATGGACAAGTGGTTCAATCTTCTTGAAAAAACGCCTGATGATCTTCATGCTCTAAAACAGCTTGAAAACTACAAAAGTGCGCTTAAACACCCAAATGAAAATGATATGCTTGAATTAAGAAATCTATTAATTCAATGTCTATAATAATTATATATAATAAAAGCCTTGAAGAAAATCTTCAAGGCTTTTATACTTTTTATAGTAAGTGTTTTGCTATATTAGAATTGGAATCAATTTTCCCTTTAATCATAGGCTGCTTACAACTCATTATAGTTGTTATACCTGGTCCATGACCTGCTTTTACACAATCGCTATGGATAACTACACCTATGCTCACAGCACCTTTATAGTGTCCTCTTCCAAAAGTATTATCGGCATCCTGTAAAAGTACTAGATCTCCAAACTTAAGTTTATCTAAACCAAGTCTTTTGATTTCTTCTTCATCTGCTGTCATAATATCGTAATCACCAGTATATGCATTACCTGATCCTATTCCTGAACCCATTAAATATGCTGGTACCTCTGCAACAACAGGTACAACTAGTTTTCCATCCTCTTCTTTTATATCTAGTTTAAAAAACAGTTCAGGGTCTATACTCTGAATTTTTACATCTGGGTAATCATCTAAAGCTAATCCTTGCCCATATGCTCTTACTAGAATTTTATCATCAATTGCCATATTCTCAAGATCTTCTTGTTCAAAATGAATAATCGTATGATCTATGCCTCCATGTACTCCAATCACATATCCCTTAGCACCCTTTGCATCTCCAGATACAACTTTTGCCTCATTTCCAACACAAGCAAATGTAGTTAAAGCTGCATTTTGTGATTTATCCTCATTTCTTATCGAAACTCCTGGTTCAACATGATCTCCTACCCATCCAAATGCTGGATCACCTAATTTTACATTGTAAGTTATTCCTCCTGTAGCAGGCAGTATTCTTGGTTCACCATTATGAGTTATTCTATATGTACCTCCTAATGGATGATGAATCTTTCCCTGTACAGACCACTTCACAATCTTATCCCTATTACTTTTTAACATAGTTTCCCATCTCCTCTTCTTAAATATATACATATTTCATTAAAGAATTCTTCAATTCTATATAATTCACTCTCTTTATTATCTTTTCTCCATATTTCCTTATACTCATTCAACCATTTCTCAAATAAATTTGAAAGTTCATTATTGTCATGTATGAACTCATCTACCTTCTCATTAAAATCCCACTCTTTGATATATAGATATAATGAATTCAATAACCCTACTGCTCGGGCGCTCAATATGAAACTCTTTATGTCCTCTTTTGATTTAGAATTTTCATATAGTTTATCTTTGAAGCTCTCCTCTATCTCATATGCTGCATAATAACTCTGCTTCAACTGTTCTTCTGATTTATTGAGCATATACTTCTCAATAAGTTCGGAACGTTCAATCAACAGAGTAGTCTTCTTCATCTTATTCTCCATCCACCATACTGTCTCCATGAATGAAATATACTGTTGTTTTCCAAGTTCCCTCATTAGGGATACAATATCCCTATCTCCAAATTCTCTCTCTGATATCTGTCCTTCTAATATTTCTGCCTTACTATCACTATTCCAACTCAATACAGCACTTAATATCATTCCTGGCTTAGATGATGAATAGGAATTAACATGTCCATAATCACCCCAATCAGTACATAATACACCTTCTGCCCCAAATTCCTTACCATATGACACCATCTTCTCAATATTACTGAAAGATCCTTCAATATCATTCATGAACCTATCCCATCCCCATACTGCTGGGCATGTATAGAATCTTCGTCCACTCTCACTAAGAGTCTTAGTTGAACTATCTGTTGCCTCAGGGCTATAATTCCAATTTAGACATATAACATCTTCGCTAATCTCATCTAATAACTCTGGATAATTGAGTATTATATCTCCCCAAAACATAGGGATCTTTCCATTTTTCTTAACTATATTTATAAGCTTGTTTAAAAAATCTAAATATGCTCTTCCCTTACCAACCTTTTCAACATATTCCTTACTTCTTCCTTTTCCTAAATCAAAGGTCTCATCACAGCATATGTTAAACTTGTTACTTGAGAATAAAGGAAGATAATCTTCTATCATACCTTCTATAATCTTTATACTCTCTTCATTACTTATATCTATGGTATGATGACCCATTCTATCTACCCAAGAAAAAGGCTTTCCTTTGCTATCCTCTAACTCGCATAGATGACCATACCTCTCTGAACTTAAGAGATGATAAAGATGACCAAATGTAGCTATAGAAGGGACAAGCTCTATGTTATTATTTATACAGTATTGATCAAGCTCTAATATCTCTTCAGGTGTTATAGGATCCTTATGTGCCCATACTTCTTCATGTCCTGTAAACGGAAATACATGCTCAACATATAATTGAAAATGGTTTATCTTATATTTTGCAAGATCATCCACTATTCCTTTTAAAGTGTCAAGTGTAGGAACTTTTCCACGTGTAATATCATGATAGAATCCTCTAACCCTGAATTCTGGATAATCAACTATCTTAGTACACGTTATTCTTCTATCTCCACTCTCAACAATCTGCTTCAATGTTTGAACCCCGTAGAATATCCCTTTTGAATTTGTTCCCATCACTGTAATGTAATCTTCTTTTATTTCAATACAATATGCCTCTTCCTTATTCTCTATATTTTGAATGTGGTGAATATCTTTGTTTTGATTAAAGTGGGTCTCTTTGTTTTGATTAAGGTGCATATCTTTTTCTATCTTAATCCTAATATCTCCAATAACCCTCTTTGGTAATGATTTTATTATAGAACTCTCAATCCCTAATTCTTTAAATGCACCCCTAAGAATTTTAGCTGAATAAAACTCCTTGTCTCCACAGCTGGTATCAAGTTCAATCCTCATGTTACCTTTTAATAAAAATTCCCCTTTCATGTGTTCTATAACCCTTGGTTCAGGTAAAATATTCATACGTAGCCCCCTATTCCCCTTTAATGATTTTCATATTTCTCTCTAATATCTTTCTTCCTCTCCACCCAAAAGCTCTTCTACCGTAAATCTTTCTAAATTTCTTATTTGAAAGTTCAGTTATTTCATCTTCAGTAATTCTTTTTATTAAATCCTCACTAAATTGTGCAATATGAGTTTCTTCAATATTTTTATTGTGAGGACATACTTCTTGGCATATATCACACCCAAATATAATTTGACTTTTCATGAGTATATTCTTTTCTTCACATGTGAGTTCTTCCTTCTTCTGAGTTATATAAGATTTACACTTTAATGGATTTATATCATAATCACCCTTAATAGCTCCGCCTGGACAAGACTTCACACATCTCATACATCTAATACAACTACTATTTTCAAGTTGGGTATTATATTCTTTAAACTCTTTATTGGTAAGCATATACCCAATTAAAATATAAGAACCATACTTTTCATTTATAATATGTCCATTGATTCCCCAAAATCCTAACCCAGCTTTATATGCAACATATCTATCCACTAAAGGACCCGAATCAGTAAAACTCATATATTTGAAGTTTTCAACTTCCTTCCCTATTTTATCTCCCAAAAGATTCATCATATCATTTATTACAAAATGATAATCCATCCCATGTGTGTATTTTGCTAAATTACTCTCTTCATTACTTACTTTGTAATAAGGAAACAAGCACACAATAATTGATCTGCAATCCTCCATAGTAAGCTTTGGATTTATTCTTTTTTCAATATCTTGCTCTTCAAATCCAGTCAATTCATCTTTTTCTTTTCTTCCCATAAGTATTTCCCTTAGATCTTCAAATTCTTGGCATTTTATCACACCATATTGGGAAATCTCAAACTCATGAACTGATTTTTTTAAAATTTCATCTATAGTTAAATCATTTTTCATTTTTATTCACTCTCATTTACATTGAATTCCTACATAGATTCCAAGTTAAAACTAAATTGATACACACTCAAAACTCATAGAAACACTGCGATTTTGAGTATATATAAATAAAGTTTAACTACGGATTCTCTATACTTACATTCTACATTATACTCATATTATTGTAAAATATAGGTTTATTATTTTTACATTATAGAAATTAAGAAGAGAAATTATAATTTTTTCAAACCAATTAATAACCAACGATAATTTTTCGTTCTTCCTTGAACGCGCTTACTACAAATGTAGTTAATTATATACTCAAAGTTAAATCCCCCACACAACACAAAGTTGTATGAGGGATTTAATTTTATAATTTTATATTTTTAATTAGATTCTCCATCCTTTTGGGTACCTTATGAAGAATGTTTCCTCTGATACACTATCGTACCTAAACTCTTGAAATTCCATTTCATCTTCTCTTTCTATTATATCTTCTCTTTCTATTGTATCTTCTCTTTCTATTATATCTTCTCTTTCTATTGTATCTTCTCTTTCCATTTCATCTTCTCTTGTTCCTGCTCTTACCTCTACTCTCTTAGAAAACTCACCATCTAGGTCAAATGACTCGATTCCTACAACCACTTCCATTCCTGCTTTTAAGCGTGGTACTTTACTCAAGTCTATAGTGTAAGATACTGCATTCTTATCTAAAGTAGTTACATATTCCTTATTCACAAATAGATTATATCCATTGAGATCAATATCTGTGCTCTTGTTCCAAGTTACCTTAGCCATGCCTCCATGGATAGTTGCTCTCACATTTGATACTGGTTTAGGCATTCTTAAAAGGTCAATGTGATCAGGTCCCCAGTTAACATCCACCGGAAGATCTATACCTGCAACATCTCCCTTCTCTGAAAATTGCCATACTCTCCATCTAGTCCATCCTCCTCCGTCATTAGGAAATGGTGGATTTGCTGGAATATCACTATACATTGCAATCCAAAGAGGCATATCTGATAGAATATATCCCTTTTTAGAATGTTTGAAATTATTATACATATCTATGAAGAATGATCCTGTGTATATCATTAATCTTCTTCTTGTTTTGCTCTCGAATCTTTTTCTAAATCTATCCACCCAATCGAGAAGATTATCTGTGGATATTGATTTATCTAACGGTACCTCTACATCCACAACAGGGAATAACTCTCCGTAATCTCCCTTACCATACCCCTCTTGCAATATGTTTATGAAATCATCACATTGTGAATCCGCTGTAGAAAGGTCTGCTGATGGAACAGCAAAGTGATATGCACTTGATGGAATTCCATAATCCCTACACTTCTTTGCTAATTCAAGGAATTTTGTATCCACTTTGAACTTACCAGTTCCTGAGCCTGATGACCTCAAGAAAATAAAGTCACATTTAGTTGCCAGTATTTTAAAATCTGCATTTGCTCTGTATTGATTTAAATCTACTCCGAATAAGGATTTACTTGTCTTATTCTGCATAATAGCCTCCAGATATTATTTCCATTAATAATATATGATTCATATTTTAATATCTCCACTATTCCTGCGAATTTTTTGGTGATGAAAACCCATATTTACAGAAAATTTTCTGAATATCATCACTTATAAGCTCATTGTATATTTTTGAGGACTCATCTTGCTTTTTTAAAAGGCATATATAATAGTTACTTTTGACCTTCATAGCTTCTGGAACCTTTAATTTATACAACTTATCCTTTACTTTTTCCGTGAGGTCTGTGTTATATATGAACCCAACATCCCCTTCTCCAAGATATAATTTGTTAACAACTTGTTTCACGTTTATCTCCTCAGATACAACATTTCTTAAAACCTTATCACTAAATCCTTTCTCTATAGCATCAAGATTTTCAAGTAATCTAATTGCATATTCTCCTGCTGGAACCTGGTCTTCTGCTTTCAACACCTTGTAATTTCCTTGGATATCATTCCACTTTTCAATAGCATTTCGATTGTTCGCCGCTATTACAATCTCATTTGATAAAAATTCTTTATCTTTTTCAATCTGGATTTTCTCTTTTAGTTTATTGTATTGACTCTTACTAGCAGATATATATATATCCACATCTGCTCCCTGTTCTATCTGTAATCTTAGTTTACTACTACTATTAAAACTCACACATATTTCAATATCAGGATATTTTTCATTTATCTCTTCCACAGCATCACTGAGAGACTCTGTCATGGAAGCTGCAGCGTATATTATTACTTGATTCTCTTTTGTTTCTTTTTTTCCGCAAGAAACTAAAGTTCCTACTATTATGAACATCATCATAATACAAACTATTCTATTCCATGTATTCAATACCGTCACCTTCTTCAATAATTTAACCTTGAATTATTTTTCCTTGTTCTATCTTTATCACACTATCCACGTGTCCTTTTATATATAATGGGTTATGTGTTATAATCATCATCCCTGTATTCCACTTTGAACACTTATCTAAGATACACTTGAATACACACGCTCTAAGATTTTCATCCAATGAGGATAACCCTTCATCTATAAGGAACAATCTTGGTTTTATAACCAACATTCTAGCTATATCAACTCTTCTTAATTCCCCTCCTGATAGTTCTCCTGGACGCTTCTTCAATATATCCTTTATTTTAAGTCTAGTCAGAATATCTTCAAAATCTTTGCTATCTATATTCAACCCCATACGTATATTATCTTCTACTGATATATGTGGTATTAGATAACTATTTTGCCTTACATATCCCACTCTTCTCTTATGAACAGGAATATTTACCTTCTCTTGCGAGGAAAATAATATATCCTTTCCTAGTATAACCTTTCCTCTAGGGGGGATCTTCAAGCCAGATATAACATCAAATATACTAGTCTTTCCTGCCCCTGAAGGTCCAACTAAAGCACATCTCATAGAATCTATTTTTACATTTATGTTTAGATTTATATTCTCATACTCTTGTTCAAACTTTACATTTAACATCTCTCTAATCCCAACTCTTTCTTCCTAATAGGCTGATTACTATTAGTACCGTAACAGCAACTATTATCATTATAAGTGCCATAGATAGAGCTTCATTAAAATCTCCCTCCATGGCTGAATATATAGCTAATGGCAGTGTTTGTGTTTTGCCCCCTAGATTACCTGCGAATATTATTGTTGCTCCAAACTCTGCAAACGCCCGACCCCATGACATAATTGTAGCCTTCAGCAATCCAAATAGAGCCATAGGAATTGTCACCTTCAAAAAAACCTTAATGGGGCTCATTCCTAACAATAAAGCTGATCTTTCAATTTCAACATCTACCTTATCAAAAGCTTCCTTACCTATTTGGATGAATAGAGGTAAAGATACAAAACATTGAGCCATAATCACAGCAATAAATGTAAATGGTATACTCACACCAAACCCATTTAATAATTTACCGACAACTCCCTGCCTACCAAATGCTAGCAGTAATATTATCCCAGAAACAGAAGGTGGGCATAATATAGGGATGTTCAAAATCATGGATATCGCTCTCTTACCTTTAAATTCATTTCTTGACAGGTAATATGCTATAGGAATTCCAAGTGTAATATTTATTAAAACCGTAATTCCTGTACTCTTCAAACTCACCATAAGACTTTGTATAAATCTTTCCCCAATGTTAATTCCACCCTCTCTTAGTAAATATACAATGAGTGAAATTATTGGTATTGTAAAAAATCCTATCACTAATACCAGAAAAACTTTCATTAATATAGATCCTATACTTCCCTTCATCTACATATGCTCCGCTCTTTCATCTGTATTTTATTCTCCCTTTCCAAAAGAACACTTTGGATATACACACACATCACACCTCATACATAATCCTCCATGTGCCAGCTTTATGATATCCATCTTCTCTATTTTTTCCCTAGCCAATATTCTAGGGAGAACCAAATCAAATACACTTCTTTTAAAGTACATAACACACCCTGGCAATCCTAAGATCACTTTTTTTCCACTATATGCTACCAATAGCATAGAACCTGGAAGTACAGGCGCTCCATATTTTATAACCTCGCTAGCACACTCTCTTATAGCTGATGGTGTTAGATCATCTGGATCAACTGACATACCACCTGTACACACTACTATGTCAGCCTCACTCTTGAGTCCATCATTAACTGCTTGTACAATCTTTTCCTCATCATCTGGAACCTTCACTTGATTTATCACTTCTGAACCATACTCTTGAAATTTTTCTCTTATAACAGGTCCAAAAGCATCCTTTATTCTTCCATGGAATACCTCACTACCAGTTGTAACGACAGCCACTTTCATCTTGTTAAATGGTTTTATGCTCACAATTTTATCATTAATATTTTTTCTGACTTCATCTAATTTTTCAGTCTTTATAACAAGAGGGACGATTCTTGTTCCAGCCACAATATCCCCCTTCTTAACTGGAGCGTTATTATGGAATGTTGTTAGTACTATGTCATCATAGCAATTTAGCTTAAATAACATTTCCTTATTTATCTTTAATAGACCATCTTCAGATGCTATAAAGTTTATCTTCCCCTCTCTAACCTCTGTGAATTCCAATCCTTCCCCAGCTGCTATCTCCCTTAATACTTCCGCTGCATCATTTTCATGGGTCATGGTCTCATCGTTCTCCCACACATAGATATTATCTTTTCCAAGAGATAATAGAACAGGGATATCTTCTTGTGTAATTGTATGTCCTTTCTTAAATGCTCTCCCTTTAACTTCACCAGGTATTATTTGGGTAACATCATGGCATAATATCATTCCTACAGCTTCTCTAACAGGTTTTCTTTCCAAAAAAATCCCCTCCAAACTTCATCTTCTTTAAGTTCTCTCCACTTCCTTCATTCTTCACCTTAAGAATTTCTCCTAGAATAGCAAATGCTATCTCTCTAGGTTCTCCATTTGATATGTCAAGACCTACTGGAGCATATACTCTATTCAACACTTCTTCAGTTATACCTTTATCAATCAAATTCTTAAGTGTATGTGTTATTTTATGCTTACTGCCTATCATTCCAATATATTTAGCTTTACTATTAACTACCGCTTCTAGTGCCTCCTGATCATATTTATGACCTCTTGTTACAATAACTATATAATCATTAGATGTAATATTAATTCCCGTGAGATTTTCATATATGTCACCTTTCAAAACCTCTTCGCTATTAGTGAAAATATCTTTATCAGCAAATTCCTCTCTATCATCTAGCATTATAGTACGAAAATTCAGATAATTGCTCAGAAAATATAGTTCCTTTCCTATGTGTCCGCACCCTGCGATTATTATCCTATCACTTGGAATGAATACCTTGATATATATATCAGTCTTTCCTCCGCATTGCATGTGTAACTCTCCTTCATCATTCAAATGAAGAGTAAGGAGCTTATTCTTTCCTTCTTTAACTGCATTAATCGCCCTGTCTATAACTTCTTTTTCTAATGCTCCTCCCCCTATAGTCCCTGATATATTTCCATTCTCATCAATACCCATAGTTGTCCCTTCTTTTCTAGGAGAAGAACCATAAGAATCTGTCATAATAGCAATTGCACACCTTGTCCCATTCTGTATATTATCTTCAATAAACCTTAGAACCTTCAAATCTTCCACTAATTATCCTCCTTTCTTTTTCATTGCGTAATCCCTCTGTATATATGAATTCATTTAAGATATATTCAAATAATCAACTAGTGAGTATGCCAGTCTATTTTATGGCATCTTTAACTTGTAATTTTTTTTTCATATACCTACATATATTATAGCACTTTATTCATTTTTTAGTAATATATTGAATTTTTCATATTTTTTATGCAATATAAAATAGCACCAAGGCATATCCCCCTAGTGCTATATGAAATACTTTATTTTGTTGTTTATGATGCAGATAAATTTTCTATATCTTCCTCATTAACAATCTTAATCTTATTCAACAATTTAGGTGCAGAAATCTTTATTCCAATAGCACCTAATGGCGCAGTTATTATTATTGATAATACTGCTATTGCTAACATTAACTCCCCTCCAACAACTCCTAATTCTAGAGGTTTAGCTCCGATAGCAGCCTGTACTGTTGCCTTTGGAACATATGCAATGGCACAAAATATCTTTTCCTTCATTGATAACTCTGAATTGGTAAGCGCTATTACAACTCCAATAGTACGAGCAATAAGCCCTATTGTAATTATGATTAATCCTACTAATCCAGCTTTTATTGCAATATTAATATCCACAGCCGCACCAATCAACATGAATAAGAAAATCTGTGCGAAATACCATATCTTATTTAATGATGGTTGAATCTCCTCGGCAGTTTCTTTACTATACTCAAGAAGTAAGAAGCCTATAGCCATTATGCTTAGAAGACCTGATACTTTAATCATATCTCCTAAAATATATACACCGAAAGAAGATGCTAATAATATTAATAACTTATCTTGCTTAGAGAATTTGCTCTTAAACCTCTTCATAATCTTTATGATTATATACCCTGCAATACACCCTAATAATATTCCACCTACTATCTCAAAAGGTATTGCTAAAAGCTGCTTTCCTAAAGGAACTCCTGTATTCTTTTCAAGTCCTATGAATACAGAAAATAATGTCATTGCAAATATATCATCAATTGAAGATCCCGCTAAGATAAGTACTGGAATCCCCTTATCCATCCCTCTTCCCGACTCTTTTAGTTCTAGCATAGATGGTACTATTACTGCTGGCGAAACTGCAGCAATTATAAATGCTAAAATTCCTGATTGAATAAATGTAAAATCTAATAAAAAGTGAGCTACCAACAAAATCGCTGTACCCTCTAATAAACATGGAATTGATGCCATCTTCAAGGAAACCTTACCAACTTTCTTTAAGGTTTGTTTATTTATTCCTAATCCAGCTCTTAGAAGAATTATTATTAATGCCATACTCCTTATGTCTGCTGCATTATCAATTATTGAACCATCAATAAGATTGAGCCCATACGGACCTACCACTATACCTGCAATTATCATTCCAAGCAATCCTGGTAATTTAATCTTTGAGAAAATTTTATTTCCCAAAAATCCAAAAAACAATATTATAAGTATACTTTTAATCATTTTACTCTCCTTTTTATTACAAAATCGAGTTTTATCATCCTTAATGATTATATTACATTTTTCTAGAAACATCTACAGAAAACAGCAGGAAAAGAATTGTATAAAGAATAAAAAAAGACCTCTCGATTAATCGAGAGGATTTTGAGGACATAAACGTGTTTTGGAAATCTACCCTAATAATACATTTTTTTAATGGAGCGGTAGACGAGGCTCGAACTCGCGACCTCCACCTTGGCAAGGTGGCGCTCTACCAGCTGAGCTACTACCGCACATAAAAAAAATTGGTGCAGGTGAAGGGAGTCGAACCCTTACACCCGAAGGCGCTAGATCCTAAGTCTAGTGCGTCTGCCAATTCCGCCACACCTGCACGTATTATGATTTCCAAAGATTAAATCTTTGGTTATCATGCTTTAGAATTATGAGTTCTATTGAAATAGAACTCAATTGGCTGGGATAGCAGGATTTGAACCTGCGCATGACGGAGTCAAAGTCCGTTGCCTTACCGCTTGGCGATATCCCAATGTATGGGGTGGACGATGGGACTCGAACCCACGACAACCAGAACCACAATCTGGCGCTCTACCAACTGAACTACGTCCACCATATGGAGCGGGTGATGGGAATCGAACCCACGCTACCAGCTTGGAAGGCTGGAGTTCTACCATTGAACTACACCCGCATAAGTGGTCGGGGTGACAGGGCTCGAACCTGCGGCCTCATGCTCCCAAAGCACGCGCGCTCCCAATCTGCGCCACACCCCGATATGGTACGCCTTAAGAGATTCGAACTCCCGACCCACGCCTTAGAAGGGCGTTGCTCTATCCAGCTGAGCTAAAGACGCATATCACTTACATACCACTTATTTTTTCTTTTTTTGTACCCGTCTCTCGAGCACTTCTATATAGTATCACATAGTTTGAAGTATTTCAACAAAAAAAAACATAAATTTTAAAGTTTTAAAATTCAAAAAATTCCTATTAAATTTTCTGTGTTTTTAATCTATTATTATTATGTATAAATACCTAATTTGCAAGTACTGTTTTTGTGGTAAATCCGTTGATATACATTGATTCCCACTCTTTCCATATTATCTTTTAAATGATACAAGATATTATCTTCAACTTAGTAACAAACTAACTTAGACGCCCTCTACAAAATATATTTGAAAGCATTAGATTATACAACAACAATTCCTTATCAGCTATTATTCTTCGAATTAATAAAAAAATACGAATTAAACTCAAAAATATTTTTAAAATCTGATATAACAATATAATAGTACTATCGATTAAGTATTAATCATTTTAAATCATTATATTATGGTAGAAAAAATAAAAACCTAATCACATGAATATGATTAGGTTTTTATTAGTTTTTCAAAGTTACTTTTAAATATAAGCTCTTAATTTATTTTTTATATCTTCTGATGCAAAGCTAGCTTCAACAGAATAATTATACATTTGTTTATAGTCTTCCTCTGTGAATATATTCTTATCTTCTAATATTGTATATTCTTTATTCAAATCTGTATTAGATACAGTCATATTATCGGTGTTTATAGTTACTTTTATTCCATCTTCAAAATACGCCTTCATAGGATGTTCTTCATAACTTACAACCGCTTTAGTATGAACATTACTTGTCGGACATACCTCTAGTGCAATATTTTTCTCTTTCAGAAGTTTATATGCTTCGGGACAATCTTTTGAGTATACTCCATGTCCAATTCTTTCAGCATCTAAAAGTTCTATAGATTTTAATACATTTTCTCCTATTCCTGTTTCTCCAGCATGTATAGTAATTCTGTAACCTAATTTTTTAGCTAGATTTATAGGCTCTTGGAACACTTCTGGGAAATTTGCTCTTTCACTAGAACATAAATCTATAGCAACTACACCTTTCCCAATGTATTTTGCTCCTTTTTCTACAACTTGAAAACATGCCTCAACTGGCATAGTTCTCATACATGATAATATTAGATTTCCATATATATCAAACTCTTTTTCTGCACGTTTAATTCCACATATCACACTCTCAACTATCTCTTCAAAAGTTAACCCTTTATTAATATGAAGTAATGGTGCAAATCTTATTTCAATATATTTAACATTATCCTGTGCAACATCTTCCATAAGTTCATATGTGATTCTTTCTAAGTTATCTTTCGTTTGCATCACTTTATTAGCTATATCAAATTTCTCTAAGTATTCATCTAGTGATTTACAATTCTCTGGAACCTCTACTAATTTTCTAAATTCTTCTATACTTTCTACCCCTAGATTTAATCCTTCTTTTTTAGATAATTCAAATAAAGTCTCCGGTCTAACACTTCCATCTAAATGACAATGCAATTCAATTTTCGGTAATCCCACAACACCCATTGTTCGCCCTCCTATTCTTTATATACCAACATTCTTAGAGTTCACTCCATCTCTTTCATCAATATCATTCGTGTATTATCTTTAATTATTATACTCTATTTTTTTGATTCTGCCAACGTTTTCAGCATTTTATTTATAGAAATTGATCTGATACAATTTTACACAAACATGTAATCGATTAATACCAATTAGATTACATGTGTTAATTCCCGATGAAAATTTTTCAGTTTCCTAAAAAACAGAAGTCCGCTAATTTATACATCATTAGTATTCTTACCATAAGTATAAAAAAAACTTCTGATTACGAAGAAAATTTGAATAACAAATTTTCTTCGTAATCAGAAGTTTTTGGCTCCTGGTAGAGACCCCTAAACCATATCATTAGGGTTATACGAAGTTTACTTTTTTCATTTTTCAATATTGTACCACAAATAAAATAAAAGTCAACCTATAGTGATTGACTTTTATTTTCTGGGTAATTCTAGTTATAGCATATATATCATTTATTATGCTTCCTTTAATTTGTCTTTTTCTATATCTCCTAAACCTTTTTCATCAAGTTTCCTCTGCACTGATTCTTCTATAAGTGTTTTAATTAATACTGTAATTGGAACACCTAATAACATTCCCCAAACACCTATAATGGCACCGCCAACTGTAACTGATACAATAATCCAAAAGGCTCCTACCCCTACTTTATCCCCTAATATTTTAGGACCTAAGTACAAGCCATCAAACTGCTGTAATACTATAATTATTATTCCCGCTATAAGCGCATGTATTGGACTTACAAACAAGACGATAAGCACTGCTGGAACTCCCCCGATAAACGGTCCAAAATAAGGAATCATATTTGTTATCCCTATGATTATTGACAACAATGGTGCATATGGGATTCTAAAAATAAACATAATTACAAAACAAATAATCCCGATAATTATTGAATCTATTATCTTTCCAATGAAAAATCTCATAAATATTTCATTAGCACGTCTCCCTACTGCTAATACGTCATCCACTTTCTCTTTCTTACTAAATGCATACATCAATCTCTTTATTCTAGCCAAAAGATCATCTTTATCCAATAACATATATATAGCAATACACAAACTTACAATAAGATTAAATATCCCAGATGTAACCTGTAGCGCTGCACCCAATGAGTTCTGCAGTATTGTTGTTATTGCTTCTCCGAATTTTGTGACGAAACTTCCTAACATATTATTCAATTGCTTAAATATCTCTGAAGATTGATCCATCCCTACTCCAGCTACTATTTCGTCAACTATTTTATTCAACTGCTCAATATTTATTAGATTAACCAAATCCTTTATACTTCCTACTAATGTAGGTATTATAAATGATATTGAAATACCTATAAACCCTATTAATACAAGTAAGATTATTAATACACTGATACCTCTTTTAAACTTGAACTTATTGCATAAAAGCTTAACAAGTGGCTCAAGTACATACGCAATAGAAAAAGCTATAAATATAGGTTGAACAATCTTGAAAATCCACCTTAAGTTTTCCTCTTGTCCAACCATAAGATAGAATAAAATCCCAAAGACAATTAAAAACATAGAGTTTACAACTTTCTTTTTTTCTCCTCCAAATCGATCCATACTATTCCTCCTTAGTTTGTGTAACGCTTGTACCTAAATTTAATTATACATTATTTCTGTCATATATATTAATATATTTTTACAATTTGGTTAAATCTTTAAACTCTAATAAAAAGGCACGCTACACGTGCTTTTTAATTAAATCATTCTATATATTTTTTCTGATATTTCTATTCATAACTTAGAACTTTATCTAGAAATTTCTTCAGCTCTTCCGTTTTAGGATTGTTTAATATGTCCACACTTCCGTGCTCAATTATTTTTTGATTATCTATAAAGACTATATGATCTGCAATATGCTTAGCGAATCCAATCTCGTGTGTAACAATTATAAAATCCTTATTATTATCCTTAAGCTTTTTAATTGATTGAAGTACTTCATATGTTAGAGCTGGATCAAGTGCACTAGTTGGCTCATCTAAAAGAAGTATTTCAGGATTTATCGCCAAAGCTCTTACTATTGATGCTCTTTGTGCTTGTCCTCCACTAATCTGATGAGGGTATTTATCTTTATGTTCAAGTAATCCATACTGTTTTAACAGCCCTTCAATCAAATCTTTATTATCCTTCTCTGGCCTATCATGTACCTTTTCCAGTACTAAGCTAATATTCTTAAATACACTCAAATGAGGAAATAAATTATTATCTTGAAATACATATCCTACTTTCTTTCTGTAGCTATCTAAATCATCTTTAGATAAGTTGTGTTCATTTATCATTATATTTCCGCCATCATACTCCTCAAGCCCAGCAAGTAATCTTAGAAATGTAGACTTTCCTCCTCCACTTGGTCCAATAATAGCTACCACATTAACTTCACTTATCATTAAACTGATTTCATTTAGAACAATATTTTCAGCATACTTTTTTAATACTTTATTAACTCTTAATTCCATATTTACACACCTCTATAATTAAACCTTTTTTCAAGTAATCTTATAACAAACAGTAAAGGAACTGTCATTATTAAATATCCTACTGCTAAAATTATATACCCTTCAGCATAAGCAAATGTTGAAGCTTGAGTAGTAGTAATCACATTAAAGAACTCATCAAAAGCTATATATGATAGTAATGCACTACCTTTTATTAATAGTGCCAATTGTCCTGTTAAAGGTGGCAATATAGACATTATTACTTGGGGAAATATTATATATCTATATGTTTGATATTTGTTGAATCCAAACATCTTAGCAGCCTGCCATTGTCTAACATGAACAGATTCTATCGCTCCTCTATAAATATCTGCAATATATGCTCCTGTATATAATGCTAGGGTAATAACTCCTACTGTAAATTTATTATCAATATTAAATGCATCTCCAATATAATAATATGCTGCTATGATAATAACTAACAAAGGAACTCCAAATATTATTGTTTTATGAAATTCAGCCATATATCTCAAGAATAGTATTTTAGAATTGCTCATCATATATAATACTAGTCCCACTACTAGGCTTAAAAGTAATGCTGATATACTTATTAATATTGTACTAATCCATCCTTTTAATACTAACTGTGAATAATCAATATAAATATCAAATTCAAAGTCGTTTCCAACTGCTTTGTATAAAACAAACCTAAACAAAGCAATATACATACCAACTGCTATTAGAAAATGTAATATTTTTTTCATACCATGGCCTCTTTCTAGAAGAAGAAGTCTATATCATATTCCTCAAACTCTTCCATCTTATCTTTTAAATATTTTTCTCTTATTTCATCATAGGTTCCATCTTCCTTAGCTTTATTTATAAATTCATTTAGCTTTTCCACTAATTCAGATTCACCTTTTCTAACTGCTACACCCCAACCTTTTGTATTTGGTAGTGGTTCTAGAATCGTTCTAGTAGTATCTGGATAATTCTCATGATGCCTTATTACTGACAGAGGATCATAGATAAATACATCAGCTTTACCTTGAGCTACTTCAAGTACCGCACTTGCTTCTTCATTAACATTCTTAATGATTGCATTAGGAGCATTTTCCTTTGCCCAAAGAGCACCTATTGTTCCTGTTTTTGAAGCAATCACCACATCAGAACTATTCAAATCATCTACTGATTGTACTTTTGAATCTTTATAAACCAACATCATAAGTTGGCTTGTTGTATATGAAATTGAAAAGTCAACTCGCTCTTCTCTTGCTGGAGTTATTGTCATTGATGATATAATCATATCTATCTTACCAGTCTCTAATGATGTAATTAAACTTGGATATGGTACATCGACTATTTCAATCTCTTTCCCTGCAAACTCTCCAAATGCTTTAGCAAGCATAACACTTGCCCCTTCTGGATCGCCTTTTTTGTTCTTTGTTTCAAATGGAGGATACTTCAGTTCCATACCTACCACAATTGTTTCTTTATCAAGAGAACTCTTTGATTTCTCAGAGTTCTTGTCACTTGCACAACCAACTAAGCTGGTTAACGCTAATGATAATACACCAAAAATCACAATCATCTTCTTTAATTTATTCATTTTCTTATTCACTTTTTTATTCACTTTATCAACTTTCCTCCTGACCTCTATTAATTTCTTTATTAACTTCTTTTTTATCAATTTTTCTGATGTATTTACTATATTAGTAATCACTATGTATACCAGAGGTAAGTATACCTCCTACATTAAATAAATATTTAAGCTCTTATAATATTATGATTACAAATAATAACTTTTATCTCTCAGATGCTTAGCTACCTTCTTCTTGATTGTACTATTTTTAATATGACATTTTGTTGTCATATTTTTCGATTTAATTCTTATAGAACGGGTAGTTATTCTAATTGTTAAATAATATCCCAATTAAAAATATAATAATCGAATTATTTTCTGAATCTTTAATGATTTAATTATTGTGATTAATTAAAAATAATTATTCTTTATAACTGATTTTATCAAACCCAACCAAATTGGTCAACTTTAAATATTGTTAGTTACTTTTTGAGGGACAGTTCTCAAGTTTTTATTTATAAGTAAAAACTTGAGAACTGTCCCTTTTCCCTAATTTAAAAACCAGTACCTATTGAATCAAAGGTACTGGTTTAATATTACTGATTTAACTTCCTATTATTTCTAATCTCTTTCTGTATTTTTTTAATTGCTTTCTTAGATCCCCTCTTTAAATCATGCTCTAGCTTTCTATCTTTATATGCTTTAAATAATATATCAAAATCATAATCTTCTGGATAAAGTTTTTCTCTCTTTATATTCAGCTTAACCCTTTTAATATTGACTTCCTTATATTCATCCCCAATTAAGACTACTATATTATTTAACTTATCTCTTTCATTGTAAACTATTGCCTTCTGTCCATTTTCAAGTAATATAACCTGATCACCAACTCTATATTCAAACTCTATAGATTCTTTTTTCGAAATAATCCTAGAAATCTCATCATTTCTCAATTTACTCCTCTTTACTAAGTTATATTCATATTTTTTATCATCTATATAACCCTTAGCTCTTTTTAGTACTGATTCCTTTACCCCTACCTTTTTTGATATCCATAATGCATTGCTTTCTCCACCTTCACCAATAACCATTTTATAAAGGGGTTCTAAAGTATCTGGATTAAACTTCATATGAGCATTTTGGAACTCTGGATGTTCATAAGCATAACGCTTAATGTCTGCATAATGTGTAGTTGCAACTGTTATTGCCCCATAATAATATAATTCTTCAAGTATAGCAATAGCTAATCCTGTACCTTCATTTGGCTCTGTCCCAGTACCTATTTCATCAAATAGAATTAAGGAAGAATTATTTGCTTGATCAAGTATATCCGAAATATTCTTCATATGGGAAGAAAAGGTACTCAACGCATTTTTTATACTCTGATTATCCCCAATATCAACAAATACATTATCAAACACAGATAGTTCTGTTCCATCATTTGCTCTAACATGTACTCCCGATTGCATTGCTAATGTGAGTATGCCAATAGTCTTTAATGCTACAGTCTTTCCACCAGCATTAGGCCCTGTTATTATAAGACTTCTATATTCATCCCCCACTTCAAAATTTAAAGGTACAGTATCACCCTCCAATAAAGGATGTATTCCATTAACTATTTTTATATATCCTCTAGTATTAATTACCGGTTCAATTCCATCAATTCTTTGGCTATATTTTGCTTTTGCAGAAATCATATCATATTCAGCAATCAACTCAATATTAATCTTTATTTCTCTCAATTCCTCATATATTATCCCTGTAAGATAAGCTAATATTTGATATTCTTCTGCCTTCTCAGCATATTTCAACGTACTAAGTTCACTATTTAACTTACTTACTGATGATGGTTCAATAAATACAGTGGTTCCTTTAGCTGAACTATCAATTATATTACCGTCTACTTTGTTCTTATAATTAGCTTTAATCGGAATAACATATCTACCGTTTCTCATACTCACAAAGAATTCTTGTATATACTGGGAATAATGAGATGATGATAACATCTTATTTAGCTTCTCTTTAATTTTTCCTTCAGTAGCATCCATATTTCTTCTTACTCTTGATAGTTCTTTACTTGCAGATGAATCTACTTTATTATTCTTAATTATTCTATTAATCTCATCTTCTATATTGGTTAATTCACTCATAGAATATGCATATTCACTGAGAACTGGAGCATATGCTTCTTGTTGCACCATAAACCTCTTTATTTTCCTACAGCCCCTTAAAAAATCCCCTATATGAGTAGCTTCTTCTGCTTCTAACAATCCACCTTTTTCCACCTTCTCAACCAAAGCTCTAATATCATAAATTCCTTCTAAGGGAATATGCCTAGAATCGTCTAATATTTTTCTTGCCTCACTAGTCTCTCTTAACTTTTTCTGTATAACAGTTAGATTACTCGAAGGAATCATTTTATCAATTAATTGCTTCCCTAAGCCACTAACACAATATCCTTTTATTATTTCCTTAAAATCGTTATATCCTAATGTATTAAATGTATTTATATTCAATGTTATTTCTCCTTCATAAGCAAATTTTATCAAAACCATTAAATTCCGCAAGGTTTTTTATATTAACCCTTATAAAATTACCCATAAAGTACTGTCCTAAGATTAGAATCTTTAACCCATATATTTGTGTAAATAAAAAAGTCACAGACATGTCTGTGACTTGAAGAATTATCTCTTTTAGTTATTTCTACAACTTAATAATACGTTTTATATTAAACGTAGGTTTATAGAAATATTTATAAAGATTGAATACTAATATTTCAAATATATAAATAATCTAATAATGCCGTTTATATTAATCAATTACTGATTAATACAGCACTATTCCATCAAATAACTTCTCATAATTATTCATATTCAGCATTGAAATCATACTATTGCTTCAATCTTTGTAACTTGAGATATCTTGAGTAGACATATACTTTACAGATAGTATTAAATAAATCCTCAACTAACAAAGGTATGTTATACCCCTTAAAAAGATTTATTTAAATATTTTTTTAACTATCTAACCAGCAACATACTCATAAAATACCTCTCTAATATAATTAGGTCATATTGAAATTAACCTTAATAGTAATTTTTATATTCTAATCTTATATGTAATAATATAGCAACTTCATATTATTGTCAAGCTTTGGGATTTACAATCTTAAAAAAAGAAAGACTAGGGACAGTTCTCAATAATTCACATATTATATTATGCGCAATTCAACATTTTGGCTCCTTGTTCAATTAACTTATTTTATATTTTATTTCCTAAAACATAACGAAATGTTACATATTATTGAGAACTGTCCCTATTTCTTTTTTTGAACCTAACTATTAATTTGTTCTGCTATATCATTTAGGTACTCCCATCTCTCCATCTTTTCTTCCAATAAGCCTTCTGTTTCTTCTTTTTCCTTAATAAGTTCATTTATTTTTACATAGTTACTAATTTCTTTCTTTAATTGATTCTCTATCTCTGAAAGCTTTGTCTCTAAATCCTCAATCACTTTATCAATTTGTTCATATTCTCGTTTTTCATTAAATGAGAATTTAACCGTCTTGTTTCTTATATTTTTATTTTGAATACCATCTTCTTTTACTTCTGAACTACTAATATTTATATTCTTTTTTGAACTAACAGCTTTTTCTTTATCCATATTTTTAGATTGCTTCATTATCTCAAGATAGTCAGTATAATTTCCATTGTATCTTTCAATATTTCCTTCACCTTCATATGCAAAGATATTATTACATATTCTATCCAAGAAATATCTATCATGCGATACAGTTATAACTGGCCCACTAAATTCTTCAATAAATTCCTCAAGAATTGATAATGTGGTAGTATCCAAGTCATTTGTAGGCTCATCTAGTAGTAATACATTCGGTGCTCCCATAAGAACTCTTAATAGATGAAGACGTCTTTTTTCTCCTCCTGATAGCTTTCCAATGAAATTGAATTGTATATCTGGTTGGAACAAGAATCTTTCTAACATCTTTGAAGCTGATATTTTTTCACCATTAGCAAGCGGAAGAAATTCTGCAATCTCTTTAACAAAATCAATAACTCTCATGTTATCATCCATATGAAAAGTTTCTTGACTGAACATTCCAATCTTCACAGTATCACCAATAGAAATAGTACCTTGATCCGCTTCAATCTCTCTATTAATTATCTTGATAAGAGTTGATTTACCTATTCCATTTTCTCCAACAATACCTATTCTATCATCTTTTAAAATCCTATAGCTGAAATCTTTAATGAGTAATTTATTATCATAACTCTTTGATATATTTTCTATTTCTATGATTTTCTTCCCTAACCTTGAACTCATAGAAGAAAACTCAAGCTTATCTTGTCTAAGATCAACCATTTCTTCCTTAAGTTTATCAAACCTATCTATTCTAGCTTTTTGTTTTGTTGATCTTGCCTTTGCCCCTCTTTTTATCCATGCCAGTTCTCTTCTAAAACGATTCTCATTCTTACGCTGAGCCGATATTTCAAGTTCCTCTCGTTCTGCTTTTTTTTCTAAGAAGATACTATAATTACCGTCATATGAATACAGGTTACCCTTCTCAATCTCAACTATTCTATTTGTCACTCTATCTAAGAAATATCTATCGTGGGTAATCATCAATACAGCACCTTTTCTTCTGTTAAGATACTCTTCCATCCACGCAATTGTATCACTATCCCTATGGTTGGTAGGCTCGTCTAATATCAACAACTCACATGGGGTTATTAATGCTGTTGCTAATGCAATTCTCTTTCTCTGTCCACCTGATAACTCTCCTACCTTCTGGTTAAAATCATTAATATCTAATCTTGTTAATATACTCTTTGCTTCTGCTTCCTTATCCCATAAATTAAGATTATTTATCTCATCTTGCATCTTAATCATTTTATTTTTTTCTTCTGAACTAAGATCTGTTTTATTCAATAACCCTTCATATTGCCTTAAGACCTGCATTTCTCTAGAATTACCTCTGAATACTTGTTCAATAACTGTAGCATTCATATCAAAATCAGGATTCTGAGATAGAAACTCAATAACTATATTATTTTTTTTAGTTATAGTTCCTTTATCAGCATATTCGGTTCCAGCTATAATCTTCAATAATGTTGATTTACCAGTTCCATTAATACCAATTATACCGATTTTTTCTCCTTCATTTATTCCTAATGAGATATTTTCCAACAATACTTTTTCGCTATAGCTTTTACTTATGTTCTCTAAAGTAATTAAGTTCATGTAATCCCTCTCTTTTTCTATTTATCTCTTTATACTCCATCTACTATTATCTAAAATCTATTATATCAGCTTAAAAAAAATAAACTAGAGTAATATTAAGTGGCTGATTCCTAAAAACTACTTGCTATCAATATTAATCCAAATCATTTATTGTGAATGACTAGCAATTTATTTATATTTCCTTTCATGCTCCAATAACCAAGCTTTTCTATCTACTCCACCTGCATAACCAGTTAATTTGCCATTACTTCCAATCACCCTATGACAAGGTATAATAATGCTTAGTCTGTTTTTCCCATTGGCCGCTCCTACAGCTCTTACAGATTTTTCTCTACCCATAGCCATAGCTTGTTCTTTATACGATATAGTTTCTCCATAAGGAATTTTAGTCAACTGATTCCAAGATATCTTTTGAAACTCTGTCCCTTCAAATTCTATAGGTATTTGAAAACTCTTTCTTTCCCCTTTACAATATTCTTCTAATTGTATCATAACCTTCTTCATAACTTCAGGTAATTCTTCTATGTTATCACAATTTGCTTTATAGTTGTTTTTTTCAATGTAATTAATATATGACTCTTTAGTTAAATCTTCCAAGAATAATATACAGGTTATTGCTCTTCCGTTTCCACAAATCTCTAGAACACCTATTGGAGTCTCAAGATATACTAAATCTGTGTATAACCTTTTCAGTTCTTTCATTTTAATACCTCCTTGGCTTATATCATAATTATACACTTTTTTTACATATACAATATAGAACAAGAATTACCAATACATCATATAATACATTGAATTACTTATATGAAAGAAAGGAATGTATATGCATTATAATGATTGTTACGACGAAACTTTCAGAGATATAAATGATCTCTTTACTAGAGAATCTAATATAACTATACGAAATAATCTAAATACTACCTTGATGAGAACCAATGTAAAGCTTAAGAGTGGACATTTCAGAAAAGGTACTTGGGAGGAAGAGGAACTCCCTGGATCAATAATTTCCTCAGGTGATAAAACTACATTTTCAGTTAATAATGAGGGCATATCCTATGTAAACGGACCCGAAGGTTCTGTTACTTATACAACGGCAACCCCTCTAAAAGGTGTTGATAATCCTAGAATAGTAATCTCTTGGAATAACCCATTAGGTACTGAACAAAGCACTTATGTTGCCACTTCGTACCCATCTGAACTGATAAAGCATACCCTATATCCTCCTGTTGATGCTTTAGATGGCTGGAATCAGAACATTGAAATTGTTATATCTGAAACCTAACTTTTAGGGACAGTTCTCAAGAAATTAGCAACTCTCCCTAAAAACTTAGAGGGACAGTTCTCAATAATTTAATATAGATATACTAAATTATTGAGAACTGTCCCTCATTTTTATATTATTAATCTATGGTATTTACTTCAACACATTCATCTTATACATAAGATACATATCCTCGTTAAACGGATGATTTTTATCCTTTTCCCTTTCAACACACACCTCTCCTGGTGCCTTTCTATATTCAAAAAAATCGCTGGTAAAAATTCCTCTTCCTTCTGTATAAGATGCAACAATTGTGCCATACTTTTGCGATGTATCTGAAGGTATTGTTCCGGTTATCTCAAATTCATTATTTATATTTAAAATATTGAGAACTGTACCTCTCATGAATTTAATATCTGCCATAGCTTTTCCACTAACTTCATTAGGCACTTTCAATTCAAAATTACAGTATGGTTCCAGAATCTCTGTACCAGCCTCTTTTAATGCCCTCATTAAAGCCAAAGGAGTAAGATTTCTAAAATCTGCTGGAGTGCTATCTACACTATTATAGTCTGAAAAGAAAAATGTAACCTTCATATCAGTAATTTCCCAACCTTTTAGTCCACATTTACACGTCTCGTACACAGCTTCTCTCACAGCATTCTGAAATGGTTTTAAAAGATCACCATAAGAAACCTCAGTTTCATAAATTATTCCTGCTCCTCTTTCAGCTGGTTCCACCCTAATTCCTACCCCTGCGGCAAAAGGATTCTTACCCCTATAAATAGGCATGATACTCTCACCAAATCCTATAGGTGCTTCCTTATATATAGTATGCACATCATCAAATATGACCATTAAACCAAACTGTTCCTCTAAGATTTCCTTTATTATATCTATCTGTATTTCACCCAAAACACTAACATAAATTTTCTTTGTATAATCATCTATCTCTAAATTTAATAATGGGTCTTCTATGCTTAATCTTTTAAGTGCTTCATAAAGGGCTACATTTTCCCTTGGATTCACGCACTTCACAGCTGTCTTAATAGTAGGCTTAGCTATGCTCGCTATTTTCATACCACTACTTCTATATCCTAGTATATCACCAACCATCAACTCGTCAGTGCCATAAATAATTCCAATATCACCTTTTTGAATCTTATGGGATTCAATACACCTGCCTTCTTCTAACACTTTTACTCTTTTAACTTTAAACATTCTATTACTATCATGAATATTTATTGTATCCCTCACCCTAAGTTCTCCATCATAAATCTTCACATATATCTCTTTTTCCCCATTACTGTTATGAGTAATCTTAAATACCCTACCTGATAAATCCTTCCTAGCTTTATTGTTATCGCTAAACATTTCAGGTATATAATTAAATATTTCATTAATCCCTAAGCCTAACAAAGCAGATCCAAAAAACACTGGGTATAATCTGCATTTATTATTCTCTTGGATTATCCTATTTATCACATAACTCTTTTCAATCACTTCTCTATCTAAATATCTTTCCAAGATTGACTCGTCTATATCACATAATTTTTCTATAGCTTCGTCCATAATCTCACTATCATTTAATATATTACCTAACTTCACTTCTCTAGATCCTTGCTTATCAATACATTGAAGTTTCACTATATTTTCACTGAGTAATTCTCTTATGTCTTTAATCAACTCTTCGCAATCTACTCCTAGTCTATCAACCTTATTTACGAATATTATTGTAGGTATTTCTAAGGATTTTAAAATCTTAAATAATACTCTAGTATGAGATTGAACTCCTTCTTTTGCCGATATAACCAAAACAGCACAATCAAGTATACTCAAAGCTCTCTCAACCTCAGCTACAAATTCCACATGTCCAGGAGTATCTATAATATTTATCTTGTTACCATTTATATTGATTGAGATAGGAGTGGATTTAATAGATATTCCTCTTTTTCTTTCTATCTCCATTGAATCTGTTTGAGTGTTTCCATTATCGACTCTTCCTATTTCTCTTATTGCTCCACTCATATATAATAAATTCTCAGTAATTGTTGTTTTACCAGCATCAACATGTGCAACTATCCCTAAATTAATTATTTTCTTATTTTTATTTATTTCATTAGTTTCTTCTTTATTTTTAATCAAATTATGCCTCCATATTCGGCATGGACTTGATATATTATTCCATTGAATTCATATTTATCTTTGCAAGCACCATGCCTGTTTTTTTATAATTCTCACTGAAATATCGATTTTTTTCATATTTACATCTCCCTTTGTAATATAAATTTACTCTTTTTAGCATATGAAAATTTGAGTTTATTACTACTTGAGTACTTATGCTCAAGATTCTACCTTTATATTATTTCATAAAAGGACTATAGTTTCATAGGTATAGAATGATTATATTCATTTGATGCATAAATTTTATAATCTACTCGAACTCCAAAATTGAATTCTCATTAATCTGCATGTATACTTGTTATTAGGTAAATAATTGATATGCTAACGGAGGCTAAAAATGAATCTATTGACCTTAAATTGTCACTCATGGCAAGAAGATAATCAAATTAGCAAATTACAAATAATAGCTAAAACTATATATGATAATGACTACGATGTTGTAGCTCTTCAAGAGGTTAGCCAATTGATTTCCTCTAAATGCGTTTTTAATAATATTCATGAAGATAATACCGGCTATTTAATTAAACAATTTCTCGAAGATATATCAGGTAGAGAATATTACCTTACATGGGATATATCTCATGTTGGCTTTGGTAAATACGAGGAAGGGGTAGCTATATTATCCAAGCATCCTTTTGTAGTGGAAGATTCTTTTATTGTTTCTTCATCATCAACTCGTGATAATTGGAAAACTAGAAAAATAACATATGCACGTATAAAAGTCGATTCTCAACTATATGATTTCTATTCAGTTCATCTTGGCTGGTGGGATGATAATGAAGATAAATTTGATTCTCAGATTGAAAAATTACTTACTTACTTGGATGATGAAACTACTTGTTTCTTAATGGGTGATTTTAATAACGATGCTTTTCTCACCGGTGAAGGATATGATTATTGCCTATCGAAAAACTTATATGATACCTATGCCCTCGCTCAAACTAGAGATAATGGTGTTACAATAGAAGGAGAAATACATGGATGGGAAGGACGAAGTGAAAATAAAGACCACCGTATTGATTGGATTCTTACCAATAAAAAGTTGAATGTACTGTCATCAAAATGTATTTTTAATGGATCAAATAAATCTTTTGTTTCTGATCATTATGGCGTTGAAATTAAGATTGATGATATTGATATGTAATATTTCTTCGAAATAAAAACCTTGTATAGTTGGAAAATCGTCCAAATATACAAGGTTTATCTTATTGCTTAATATCAATCTTATTTATCACAAAAAATTTTACTTTCCTATAATGATTATAAACTCTTTTATATCTCTTCTATAATTTTTTCAACCCATTTACATAGATTTACTGATGCTTTCTTAGCCGTCTCTACAACTCTATCATGTGAATGTTTTACCTTTTGAATTCCTGTTGCCATATTAGTTATACATGATATTCCCAACACTTCGATTCCTAAATAGTTTGCTGCAATTGTTTCTGGAACTGTTGACATACCCACTGCATCAGCACCTTGACCACCAATTGATCTAATCTCTGCAGCTGTTTCATAATATGGTCCCATGAAACCAGCATATATTCCTTTTTCATATTCTACGTCTATTTGGTTAGCTATCTTTTCTGCTTTACTTATTAAAGAAAGACTATATGGCTCTGACATATCTGGGAAACGTACCCCGAATCTCTCATCATTAACTCCAATAAGAGGGTTATCTCCAAAAAGATTTATAAAGTCAGTAATAATCATCAATGTTCCTGGTTTGAACTCAGTATTTATCCCTCCACAAGCATTAGTAACAATCATTTTTTCTATTCCTAACTGTTTCATAACAAATACAGGATAAGCAACCTCTTTCATTGTGTATCCTTCATAATAATGGAATCTTCCTTGCATTGCCATTATTTCTACACCATTAATTTTTCCAAAAACTAATCTACCTTTATGTCCTTTAACTGTAGATTGTGGGAAATTCGGTATATCTTTATATTCTATATATTCCTTATCTTCAATTACATCAACAAGGTCTCCTAATCCTGACCCAAGTATAACCCCTATCTTTGGTTGCATTGTTGCATTTTCCTTTATATACTTTGCTGATTCACATACTTTTTCAAACATTCTTTCCATGAATATTCCTCCTCTAGTAACCGGTTTCAAAAACCATAGATTACTTCTTTATTTTAATAAACGCTCACTTTTTCTGCGTATTATATCATATCCCAAAACATATCTCTCATTGTCTTTGCTCTTTAATTCGATTTTATTAAGAATCATTTCAGCAGCTTTCTCACCTGACTTTTTATAATCAAAATTTACAGTTGTTAAATTTGGTTCTATTATTGATGATATCTCCATGTTATCTATTCCAACGACAGAGACTTCTTCTGGTATTTTTATATTTTTTTCTTTCAAATAGTTCATAGCACCTATAGCTAATCTATCTGTGGCAGCAACTACTGCTGTTGGCAACTCCTTATTTCTTTCAATTATATGCTTCATTGATTCATATCCAGATAAAATTGATAAGCTACCTATTTGTATATACTCATTTTGAATGGCTATTTGGGATGATTTCATAGCTTCTGTATATCCTATTCTTCTTAACTTTCCAATAGATTCTCTTCTATCATCTAAGCCTATATACGCAATTTTCTTATGTCCATTGTGAATCAATAATTCTGTAATATCTTTAACAGCATTAAAGTCATCATACAATACACTAGATACTTGAAGATTTTCATTTTCTTGACCTATTACAACCACAGGAACATTTATACTCTCTATTGTTTCTATATGCCCTTCAGTAATGTCTACTGGGAAAATTATAATACCATCTACTTGTTTCCTATTAAATATTTTAATATACTCAACTTCCTTTTCAATACTTCCATTTGAATTTGCAAGCAATACATTGTATCCCTTACTATCCAATATATCAGTTATGCCTTCTGTTATGCTTGAAAATGTGTCTATCCCTATATTGGGTAATACTATTCCAATCATATTTGTCTTATTAGTTGCAAGTTCTTGAGCTAGCAAGTTAGGTTTATAGCCTGTTTCTATTAAAACCTTTTCTACTTTTGCTTTTAATTCACTACTCACATTTTGAGAATTATTTATAACTCTAGATACGGTAGCTTTTGATACTCCTGCAAGTTTTGCAATATCACTCATCTTCATAATTAAATCACCATCACCCTTTGTAACCGGTTTCTAACTTATCTTTATTATATCCTTTCCTTATGAATTTATCAAATCTAAATTTTCTCAATTCTTTGAATTAGCTAGGGGACAGTTCTCAAGTTTTTCTCGTTATACAATTTATAATTACAGCTATATTTCCTGAGAACTGTCCCCTAAATTCTTTAAGATAAAAAGATTATGAGAAAATGATTTTTCTTATGATCTCAATATTCATATGCCAATTAATCCTCTAAATTCATTCTAATTTGTTCCTTTATCAATCTCAACTTTAATAAATCATTATTAATATCAAACCTATTGTTCTTAATATATATCAATTCTGAGAATAACTGCATCCCCAAATCACTGTTAAATTTTCCGTTATCAATATAAAAATCAATAATAAATATAAGATTCTTTATTTCTTCTGTAACATCATTACTTGGTTGTCCTTTTAAAACTCTTTCAATCCATTTCTTGGTTCTTCTATCTCTCTCATCATTCTCAGATTCCATGAATTCATCAATTTTTTTCATTACCCTTTTATCTAAATTAATATCCAGAGCCTTAATATTCTCTTTTAAATGTTCAATTTTCGTAGGTCCTGTCAAGGCTTTCCAAACCCCTTCTTTATTAATGACCCATGAAATAACTAACTGTGCAATAGAACAACCTTGTTCCATTGCTAACTTTTTCATATACTCAATCAATTTAGATATTCTATTCATTCTTTCTTTGTTAAACAAGGAATCTATAGATCGTATATCATAATCTTGAAACATTGTATTTTTATCTATTGCTCCTGTCAACAAACCTCTAGCCGTTATACTAAATGGAATAATCTTCACTTCTCTTATCATTGAATATAACCGACTATTACTGCTTTCCTTAACCCTTCTTAGAAAGTTATAATTTTGACTGTTTATAATATTCATCTCCATCAAAATTGAAAATACATTTCCCTTTTTCAAGTACTCACCTATCTCTTCATTACTGACATGTCCTATACCATATGCTCTTACATAACCTTTTCTCTTTAAATTCTCCAATCATTCTATAGTTTCTTCAATATTACTTTCTTTACTACCATAATGAATATGAAAAATATCAATATAATCGGTATTCAGTCGTCTTAATGCACCACCTAAAATTTCCTCACTATCACCATATGTGCTAGCTGTATCAAAATACCTTATCCCCATATCATAAGCATTATTTAGTAGATTTATTTTTTCCTTCTTAATTAATTCCTTTCCATAAGCACCACTTAGTCCATAGCATCCATAACCTAATTTTAATCCCTTATCAAAGCTTTCCACGCTTCCCCCTACCCCTTTGAAATTATTTCAATCTTTTTTTCAATAGCTTTTAACTCCCCCTTGGCAATCTGTATATCTGCTTCTAATTGCCTAATATGATCATATTTATAAGCTATCATATTTTTCAACAGCTCCAAATCTTCATCTTTTATTACTCCATTATATATATCCCTATCAACTCGCTCATCAACCTCAAGCATCTCTTTTATTACACTTAATGTGAACATAAGCTTTTTCAATTGAAGAATACTCTTTAATTTTTTACATTCACTTATAGAGTACTCTCTTTTACCCCCAATTCTATCAGGCTTTAACATTTTTAGCTTTTCATAATACCTTAAGGTATCCTTTGATATACAATACTTTTCACTAACTTCACTAATCCTCATGAAAATCCCCCTAAAATTACTTTACTCTTACTAAAAGTATATCGGTTGGAGTTTACTCCATGTCAATAATAAATAATAATCTTAAAATTTATAAACTTTGCTGCAAAACCAATACTACTCTTTTTGCAGAACGCAAAAGAACCTACAAAATATATATAGGTTCCTTTACTGTGATTTTTATTATTATGTTTCAATTAATTTTGATACTTCCACTTCCATTATTCGATTATTGTTTAGATTTTTGACCATTGCAGTTTTCTTATCAAAATTTAATTCATTGATCCATACATCATTATTATTGTATTTCACATCTAATACACCTTTTGAATTAAAAATTTCCTGTGCTCTTTTCATTAACATGTAAATCACCCCAAATATTATGGATTAAATAAATTAATATTTATATACTAATTAAAACTTCAACATTTAATTATTAAAACTACGTTTTCTAATCCGTTAGAACAATTAAGTATTTTAAAAGTTCAAATAGTACTGATTTAGTTTAACCATTCTGGTAGTTTCAATTCTTTATTTTAATATTTAGTAGTGGAGTCATGATAATGAATTATTTAGCCTTAAACACACCTTTTGTTTCCTTCAAACTGTCAGCAATATCTTTTAAATCTATTATACTTGCTCTAATATCTCCAAATGATTTTCAGACATAATGATTTCATTTCCCATTAAATTGATTTTCTTTTATATTCTTCAAAAACATAATTTATTATTCATAGAATTTAACTATATGGAGGGGATAATTATGAAAAAACAGTATATTTATGATTGCTTTATTATTACTAGTGGGGGTGTAGTATAATCAATTAAAGATTATACTCATAATATGTTGTTATTTATCTGCTGAATATAGTTTTACAAAGTTCTTCGGTACATTATTTTCAAGTTCTTTCATTGCTTTTAGTTTTATATCTGAATTATTTTTATCGTTATTGTCATTATAATAGCAATAAGCAAAATAATGTCCCATATACTGATTTCTAAAATCTTTATCCTGTATTAATAATTGTGTATCTGTGATAGTCAATTTAGAATAATTTTTGTTTATATAGTAGGATTGAATAAAATTAAAAATTGCTATTTCTACTTTTGCATCATACCCATTACGTTTTATTCTTAGCCATCTACCACCATCAGTATAAAAACACCCAGCTCTCACAGGTATTAAAGTAGCTACCGATATGCTTATAGCCACGACCCCTAACATCAGTACAAAAAAATAAGGTTTAAACACAAATAAACATAACATTGTTATTCCAAACACCAGTGAGGATAACGGTCCTCCTATTAATACCTTTGCAAATTTCTTGAAATTATCTTTATTATCATTAACAGGTACAGTGGCAGTGCAACCACCCCACATAGCCTTATTTTTCTCAAGATAAAAAATAATTTTACCATTATCATCCCGCTTTAACCCAAATGGCCCTAACACAAATAGCTCGAAACGAAATCCTGATAGTATCCCAACAATGATATGACCCAATTCATGTATAGTAACAACTATAAAATAGCACAGTAGTGACTGCATAATATATAGTATTATTTTCATATATCTATCCTCCTCTAAAATTATCTTGTTTCTAAAAATCAACATTTCTTTTCAACCATAGCACAATGAATCATTTATATTTTGTTCTTCTTAAATTTCATAAACAATGCACATATGATGTACATAACTGTTAGCCCTATACAAAATTCAATAACTATTGATAATATAAAATGTACAAGTTGATTCACGCCAACTGTCTTAAGCATACGCTGTGCCAATAGAAGTACTATAGTAAATATAAGTATCCATCCCGCCCCTTTCAATATATCCTTTATCCCTCTATTATTACGTTCTTCTTTTGTAACCTTATCTGAATAGATCGGTAATGTTCCTGTTTTTGCAGAAAAGAAATGAAATGAATCTCCAATAGAGCACACATAATTCCATCCAGCAGCTTTAAAAACCTCTAGATATTCTGTTTTATCTTCTTCGTTAATTCTCACACTATCAAGGTTATAAATCAAATCTTGACTTTCACCTTTTTTAAATTTATAACCAAGTCCTTTAAATTTGTAAAAAATCCACCCTTTAGCTGCCATACTACTTAACATTTTCATCTCTCGCTCTTCAGCAAACCCTAATCCCATAGAAAATTTAAATTTCTTTCTACTATGATTCATTTTCACTTCTCCCTTCTAATAGATTTAACACAGCCTTTCCATGTTCAGCCATCGTAATTCTTCGTTTAATCTCTTTTAAAAGAACCTCTCTCCCTTTGTTCGTAATATTGTATACTTTTCTTCGATCATTATCATTATCTATAAGCTTTATCATTTGTGCCCCTTGCATCTTCTTCAATATTGTATATAAAGACGCTGGACCTATCTTCACCTCTCCAGTAGTCATCTCTTCTATATTATGCATTATGCTATAACCATGATTTTCCTCAACTAAAGTGAGCAAAATATAATATGATGAATCCGTTAACTGCTCTTCATCAAAAGAACTCTTTCTAGCCATGTTCATTCCTCCATACTATATCATTAAATACTATATCATTTAACGATATAGCATTTAATGATATAGTAACATGCTTTCCAGTTATTGTGAACCTTTATTTGATTGTTTTTCCATAATATTATATAATGTTAATGAATAATAATACGATCAAAGGTGGGATGATATCCGGCAAATTTAGTGTTATTAAAATCGTATAACATGAATAAGCATGGAAGTGTAACAAAGTCATATTAATAATTAAATTAGGAAACAATTTGATACGATTTTTTGTGTGATAATAAATCAAATTATTACATAAAAATTGCTTATTAAGATTGCCTAAATTTATTAAATGATTTTGATTACTCATAATTCCATTGCACCTTATTTGGAAACAAGCTTTTACGAGCTACAGAGTAATCTGTAGCTCTTTTTTTATTCTAAAAAATTGTGTTATTATTCAAAATTCAATTATAAGGAGATTTTAAAATGAAAGAACATAATATAAACAATAATATTGATTTAATAAAACTGATTAATGACATCTCAACTAAACCTAAGCTATATACACCAAGCGATGATAAGTTTTGGGATGATGATTACATATCTACTCAAATGCTGACAGCTCATCTTAATCCAAATATTGATGCTGCAAGTCGAAATTTCAGAACAATAGATAGAATTACAAACCATCTAATCACTTATTTCAATATTAATGAAAACATCAATTTACTAGATATAGGGTGTGGTCCAGGTTTGTACTGCGAAAAGTTTGCACAATCTGGAGCAAATGTTACAGGAATAGATTTATCTAAAACTTCAATTACCCACGCTATAAACTCTGCTAAAGAAAATTGTTTACACATTAAATATATTAATGATAGTTACTTAGAAATGAATTCTCATGAAGATTTTGATATTATTACACTGATTTATTATGACTTTGGCTCTCACTATAAAAATAATCAGGAATTGATAATTAAAAACGTATATAATGCATTAAAGCCTAACGGTTACTTTGTTTTTGATGTATTAACAATAAACTTTAAAAATAAAAGGAATATACAAAACAATTGGAATTCTTTTAATGGAGGCTTTTGGAACAAATCATCTCATACAGTTTTAAGTAAAACTTTCTACTATGAAGATGAAACAACTTTCTTAGATCAATATACTGTTATTACTAAAGATGACACTAAAACTTATAGAATCTATGAAAAATTGTTCACTTTAAATGAACTTGAAGAAATGTTGAATAAATATGGATTGAAGATTGTAGAGAAGTGGGCTGACTTAGATGGTACTCCATATGATGAAAACTCAACTTCTTTAGGTTTAGTTGTTCAGAAACTCTAATTTATATATTTACCTTAAAATCAAAAGTTATAAATTTGAAAGGAGTTATATTATGATAAATGAATTATTAAAAAAACGTTGTAGTGTGAGGAATTTTAGTTCAAGAAGAGTTCCTACAGAAATTATAGATTATATACTTGAGGCTGGAAGACTCTCCCCTTCAGGAGGAAATGAACAACCATGGAAATTCGGTGTAATCAAAGATAAATCACTAATTAAAAGCATCTCAAAAATTTGTTATAATCAAAAATGGATTGAATCTTCAAACTTTCTTATTGTATTATGTGCAACAATTGTGGATGAAGAGTCAGGTGGATTATTTATTCAACACTCACGTTGTCCAGAACTAAAAGAAACTATTTCTACCCTTCCAAAAGATTTATATTCAAAAATAAATCTAGAAGAACACCAAACAAAAATCCCAGGTTCTAATATGGTACTAGCAGCTTTGGAAAAAGGAATATACTCAACTTGGATATCATATTTCAATGTTGAGGATCTCAAAACCTTACTAAAACTACCTATTAACTGCTATCCTTCTGAGATATTAGCATTTGGCTATCCTGATGGTGAAATTAAAATATCTTCAAAAAAGTCTTTGGATGAGATAGTGTTTTATGATAGTTATTCTTTATAATAAATGATTATATAATAGTAACCTTACAGTTAATATACTTCAAGCCATTATATTAAAATTAAAACCCAGAAACCAAAGGATTAACCTCTTTGGTTTCTAGGTTATATATCATTCTAAGTATTCATTATTTTATATCTATTCTATATACCTTGGATTATTCAATCACTAACTCAACAGGACAGTGATCTGATCCTAATATTTCAGTGTGTATATCTGCACTAACAAGTCTGTTTTTTAAAGATTCAGATGTACAGAAATAATCTATACGCCACCCTGCATTATTAGCTCTAGCGTTTCGCATGTATGACCACCAAGAATACATCCCTTCTTTATCTGGATTAAAGAATCGATAAGTATCAATAAATCCTTCACTTAAGAATATTGACATCTTTTCTCTTTCTTCATCTGTAAAACCAGCATTTTTTCTATTTGTCTTAGGATTTTTAAGGTCTATTTCTTTATGAGCTACATTTAAATCTCCACACATTATAACAGGCTTAACCTTATCTAATTGTTTAAGATATGCTCTAAAATCATCTTCCCATAACATTCTATTATCCAATCTCTCTAATCCACGCTTTGAATTTGGAGTATATACCGTTACAAAGTAAAAATCCTCAAACTCTAAGGTTATGACTCTTCCTTCTTGATCATGTTCTTCAATATCAATTCCATAAGTAACACTTATAGGCTCTTTTTTAGTAAATATAGCTGTTCCTGAATACCCTTTCTTAACAGCATAATTCCAATATTGATAATACCCTTCAAGCTCTAAATCAATCTGTCCCTCTTGTAATTTACTCTCCTGAATACAAAAAATATCAGCATCTATTTCATTAAAGAAATCTAGAAACCCTTTTTTTACACAGGCTCTTATCCCATTCACATTCCATGAAATTAATTTCATCTCTTTCTCTCCTCTCAAATATCATCTATGAATAATAAATTATCAATTCTAAAATTAAAATAATAACATTCTAGTAATTAATATTAATTTTCTCTTAATATAGATTATACCATAGAACAAAAATAAGGGACAGTTCTCAATAATTTATTAAGAAAACTTATGTTTTCTTAATAAACTTGAGAACTGTCCCCCATATATTCTATAATATATGCGTTGCTATAATCCTATCGAGCTTTCTTATATCTATACCTTTTTTCAAATTCAACTTAAAATTTCCTGCCCTAGTCCACAATTGAAGTTCTGCATTAAAGTCTAAGACTTTTCCTGCATTCTCACTTGAATACATAACTATAGACTTGAACGGAAGAGAATACACTTCAACTTTCTTACCTGTAATCCCTTGCTTGTCCGCAACAATTATCCTCTTATTTGTTACCGCAGCTACGTCTCTAATTGTTTTGTATGCTACTTCTACCTCTTCCCCTTCAATTAATATATCCTTTATTTCATTAGGTATGCTTGTCTCTGCTATAAAAGTCCAATTCATAATTTCATTAAGATTTGCCAATGTAATTCATCCCCTTTATTTGTAATTATATACCATTTTAACATTATGTATTAATTTTATAAACAGTTTTTTATTATTATATAGGTATAAAATAGTTATAATTGTTTTTCACTCTTTATTTGTAATTAAATGAATGCTAATATTTAGACTGATATAATTCCATAGAAGGGAGAGTAATTGCATGAAATATATAATGACTGATAATCCAAAAGAACAAGATCTTAATGTAATTATAAATAATTTAATAGAATACAATCTTTCTCAGATAGAGCTAAAAGAAGTTAAACCACTAGCAATTTTTGTTAATGATGAAGCTGGAAATAACATAGGAGGGATTTCAGCAGAAACTCATGGTAATTGGTTAGAGATATCATTATTATGGGTTGATGAAAATTTAAGAGGTCAGAAAATCGGTTCTAAATTATTAATAGATGCTGAATCAGAAGCCATAAAAAGAGGTTGTAAATATTCATTTCTTGATACTTTTAGTTTTCAAGCTAGGGACTTTTATGTAAAGTTAGGATACAAAGAAGTTTTCACATTAGAAGAATATCCTCTAACCAGTAAACGTCATTATTTTGTAAAGCAATTGACAGAGAATGAGTAACTCACTAATCGATTAAAATATTTATGGGTATAATCAGGAATATATTCCCACCTTATACCCATATCATTTATTTCAACATTACATTAAAACATAGTCTAAAATTTTAATAAATTTAAACATCCCTCAATACCAACTGTCTTTATTAACAATGGTAACCTTGGCCCACTATCGCTATTTAACACTAACTTATATACAATGCTAAATAGACTTTTTTGATTTGCTTTCTTTATTTTTTTATCATCATCATGACACACATCATACAAATCTTTCATCAGTGATGTATTATCCTGATTTTCACTATTTTCAATTACATCACATAATCCATTAAGCCAGTCTTTTTCTTTATCACTTAAACTATCATAGTATTCCTTGTCTTTTACTACTCTTATACTTATTGCTTTCTCTTGATTCCACTCATTAATCCAATGATATATTCTATCACTCAAAATCTTAATCTTATCAATCGAATATGATTCCCCAGCCTTGTTTAATACATGTTGAAGTGTATTTATATCAAAGTTAACTAGTGGGAATATACCTGCCATCTGCCCGAACTTTGGAAGATTACTATTTTCTGCGCCTAAATAAGATAACTCCAATGAATATTTAATATCCTCATCGCTGAGACGACCCATCTCATTAGCATTACTATATCTCTCAAACTCTGAATAGTTTCTTAATACATCATCATCTAGTCCAATATTAAATGCTGCATTAGGCATATATTTTGAAAACATGAATAGTATTATCTCTGGTGTATATATTTTAAGAAGTTCTCCTGGAGTAATTATATTTCCAGCTGAACTAGACATCTTTCCATTTGCCCCTTTAATTCCTATAAACGCATAAGCTGCATATTCTGGTGCTTGATGATTAAATATTTCTCTACAAATAACTTTTGATACATTATAACTACCTGTTTCAGCTGAGTGATCGGCACCCCCGGGCTCGAAAATAACATCCTCACCCATCCATCTCATAGGCCAATCAATCTTCCAATTCAATTTAATATTATCTGCCTCTAAAACCTTTACACAACCTGAATTTCCACACTTACATCCATATTGAATTTCACCTGTTGACTCCTCAAAACTCTCAATTGTTGTATTATCCTTCCTACAACTTTCGCAATAAAGGGTTATTGGATAAAATGAATTTTTCTCTTCTTCAGTAGGTTGCTGTGTTTTAAATCTCATAAGAATATCATATATTTTTTTTCTCTCCTTAAGAGCATAAAGTATATTTTCATTATATCTTCCTGATTTATATTCTTTACTCTGATAAATAAACTCCACATCTATACCAAATACTCGTAAGGCTTCTTCAAATTCTGATTCAAAATGCTCAGCGTAAGAACCGTGACACCCATATGGATCTGGTATCTCTGAATATGGCATCCCTATATACTTCTCATATGAACTATCAATATTCTTAGGGACTTTTCTAAATCTATCAAAATCATCCCACGAGAAAATAAACCTTGTCTTCTTTCCTAATTTTTGTAACGCCCTAACCACAAAATAAGTTGTTATTATTTCTCTAAAATTTCCTATATGAACAGAACCAGATGGGCTGATTCCAGATGCACATACAAACACTTCTTTCTCTGGATATTTCCTTATTAAATCTTCTGCTATTCTCTGTGCCCAATGCATAATAATATCACTCCTTCAATCTAATGTTAAAAATTTATATTAATTCTCCTATTTTTGAACAAATAAAAAACTCTCACCCCCAAGACATTAGTCTTGAGGACGAGAGTTATTAACTTCGCGGTACCACCTCAGTTTGTTAATATGTCACCATATTAACCTTTTCAAGTACGACAACGGTTTACTTTTACCTTTCCAACGAACAAAATCAGCAACTATTCGTTCAAGACTAAACCTTGCTTATACCCAATCTCTTTAACGTGAGAACCCGTCGCACCACCCCCGCAACCAAGCTTAATTCACCATAGTAACGGTTCAATACGAGACTCCAAGACCTTATTCATTAAGCCACCAATTTCTCCTTCTCAGCTACCGGAGTTCTCTGTAGAATCGCTCTTCTTAATTACTTCTTCTCTTCACAGTCTATAATAAATATTTTCCAAGTTTTTGAATTTAATGTTTTAATACATTATATTTTATTAAATCATATTTGTCAATCATTTTTTAAATTTCTATATCTCTAAACTCTATCTCAGTACCCTCTGGTGCCTTAACCTTAAACAAATAGCTTCCTTCCACTTTGTATAACTCTTCACTATTCTTAATCTTAAAGTCATTATATCCTAAGCTCTTGATTCTTTTGAATTCTGCCTCAACGTCCTTAACCATAAAACACATATGTACTATACCTGCATTCTTGTTACTCCATTCATTAAGCTTATCACCATTCTTTGGGGTTTGTAACTCAATCATAAAATCTTCTAACTTAATCCATGTGTTGTATGCCCTTCCATGAAATCCAGCAGTTTCATTAACTATTTCGAATCCCATTATCTCTGTATAAAACCTAAGTGATTCTTCATACCTCTCTGTTTGAATACAAACATGATGAATAGATCTCTTAATCATAATTTCCTCCAATATGTATATACGGCATATTCAAATACCTAATCTTTATATTCTATATTAAGGCATATTCAAATAAATAGCTAGTCAGTATGCTAATCTATTTTATAGCATACATCCTCCTTGGAACACAATGATATAAGAACTATCATCACAACTCGATTTATTCTAGTGGTTCTTCAAGTTCAATTTTCCATAGACAAAGTTCTTCATCTGTTGAAACAATATCTATTGATGGTTCTACTTTCTTTCCATCACGAGTATATATTCCATTCTCATCGTAGACGTAATCCTTAATTTTAAAGGCTTTTCCATTTCTAGATTCCTCTTTAACTTTTATGTCTACCCCAAAATCATTATCATTTATAATTAATATAGTCTTCTTATCATTTAATACAGCTAATCCTTCTGCCTTATAAAATTTCCATCCTAAATCTCTTATATCCATTATAAAATGTTTCTTTATAAAATTTACTTCTTTCATTTCATTTCTATTACAACAGTATTCAGGTGCTTTACCCTTTATCAAAAAGTCTGATATATCATCAGCCTTATCAATATCTATTAAGTAGAGTATATTTCTTTTACCCTTCTTACTCTTTCCCTGTTCAATAAGAAGTATCTTATTATCACTAATAGCATACATATCTCCTATTTTTCCATCTCTGCTTCTCTTATATTCTTTAATATCATGGGGGTATGCAAATTCCCTTGTTTCTCCTGACATTGGATTAACCTCTAAAATCCTTATAAATGTCCCTGTATCATATGTCTCTCCCTTGATATCTAATATGCTCTGCACTGCAGCATATATATTACCATTAGGAGTTACAGTTATTGCCTCAAACCCTCTATTGGGGTGTCTTTCTTTAAAAATATCAGGAATTCCATTACCTGGCGAAAATCGTCTTAGCTCATTTCCTTCATCATCATACTCAATTATGAAAGGTCCATATTCATCACATACCCATATATGCCCATTACTATCCATTGCTATTCCCTCTACGTCAAGACCATTATCATCATATTCTAATCTATTCATCTCTTCATCCAATGCAATCTCATTAGTGGTTCCCAACTCTCCCGGTTTTATTGGTATGCCCGAAGCATATTCACCATCAGCACCTCTTAGCTTTATTATTCTTTTACACTCAGCCACATCACCTTTCAACTCCATCTCTACAATATGTGGTATGAAATTGGGAATAGTAAAAACTTTTGAGCTCTTGTTTTCAATACAAGGGCCATCCATATTTGGACCTCTATCAGTCAATAAATATAGTATGACCTTATCATCCTGCTGTGATTTCACTGTCATACTTGATCCGAAACCTAATAACTTCTTTCCCTTATATTCTGTACAAAATTGATCATCTATTTTTATATTGTATTTAGTAATCTTATGAGTTTTATAGTTTTTCATTCTTATCACTACCTTCGTTAGTCTCAAATATATAAAAATAGTATTTCCTTATTATCAAAAAAATAAGGGGACAATTCTCAAGTTTTTGCTCTTTAATTAAAGCAAAAACTTGAAAACTACCCCTCTTTTTTATACTATACCATAAACCTTAACATCTAGTATTCTCTTTACTATTGAGTATCCTAGAATATTAACAAAGCCTACAGTTATCATACTTGCTAATGCAGCGCCTGTAATACCCATCTTCGGTATTAATACAAAATTCAAAACTGTATTCAATATTGCAGCTACTATTTTCCCAAACATGTTGGTTTTTGATCTTCCAGTCATACATATAATGTACCACACACTACCTACAGAAGCATTTATAACTTGTCCAATCCCCCTATAAATCAATACATACTCTGCTTGAAGATACTCAGCTCCACACAATAATAATATCTGTTTCCTAAATATAATCATAACTATTATTACTATTCCTGATATTAATGCCAATGTACGTGCTGACTTTTTATACATTTCCCTTAATTTAGGCATATCCCCATCATGATAAAGCTTAGCCACTATGGGTGGAAATATCGTGTTCAATACCAATAAGAATATAGATGGAAATGTAGCTATCTTTGCCACAAGATTGTATATCTGTACATCCTCTGAGCCAATCATATTTCTTATCATAACAATATCAATCTGACTCATAAGTACCGACATCATACTTCCTATAATCAGTGGTAACGAATAGCTTATTACTCTTTTAGAAACTATCAATTTACCAAACTCATCTCTCTGTTTGATAAAATAAATAACTAGAGATATACCTACTGATATATATGTTGCTATAACAATATTTAAATAATTCGCTCCCCATAACAGGTAGAATACCCATATCAAAATACTCTTAAGAACCAACCCAACCATTATATTAATTCTGAAGTATTCTTTTATACTGTGCTTTGCCCTAAATATTGAGAAAAAGATCTGCTCTGCAGACATAAACCATATAAGCGGAAGCATCACTCTCACAGAGGTATCCTCAAACATGAAAAACATACCTAAAATAATAACTAAGCTTGCAAAGAAGTTCATAACAAATGAAAATGTTATATACTTATTTCCTTCCTTAGGTATGAAATAAAGAAGACCAGTACCTAATCCTAATGTAGCTACAAACATGGTCATATTCACTATGGAAAGACCATATGTATATTCTCCTGAAGCATAAAAACCATAGAGTTTTTCCGCCAGTATAGGAAATAAAATGTTTATTACATATACTAATATATTTCCAACAGATGACTCCGTTAATCTTTTCATAAAGTTTTTATCAGCCATACTTTATCCCCTTCTTCATATCAAATAGACATTCTGTACATAAACATCATAATTGCCTAATTGATATGACTATATCCCAAACCTCTACTATATATTTATTTAGCAGTATACCTTTTCTCTAATATACTCCAAACATCTGGTTTGTTCTTTTTTATATTAATTATTTTAAATTCATCACTTACAAAAGCATGTTTTGTACTTCCCTTTGCAATAACTTTTTTATCACTATCTCTAACTACATTATACCCAAACACAGCCTTTGCACCATTCATCTCTTCTATCCATGTTTGAATCGTTAATTCATCCTCATATTTTGCACCCTCAATATATTTACAGTTACTCTCAAGAACTGGAAGCATCACACCATGTTTCTCCATCTCACTGTATGGCATTCCTGCATCTACTATGAACTCTGTTCTCCCTACCTCAAACCATGCATAATAATTTGAGTGATGTACTATCCCCATCTGATCTGTTTCCACATACCTTACTTTGATTTTAGTTTCATTAACGTACATGATCCTCATCTCCTCTAAACTTATAATTATAAGCGAACTATTTTAAGCCCCTTCTCAAGTAATCATTTACAGTAAATCTTTTTTCTACTCTATTATATCATCATGTAAAAAAAAGTAGATAATATCTACTTGAACTTATTCAAAAGTTCACAAAATATTGTTACCATTCCGTTTTCCATCTTTAGAGTTTCAGGCGTTGAAAAAGCCCAAGGTCAAGGTACAAGATGAGCAAGCAGCGCAGTGTACAAATAGTACTCGAGCAGCACAGCGAGTCTTAGTGACGATGAGATTGAGCTTTTTCAACAGCCTGAAGTGGCTTATAGCCACTTATTCATAAACATTTTACTTATAATGTTTTTCAATGCAACCACGACTACCAACATAGCCATTATCCATATTAACATAATTAAATTGCTATTCAACCAACTCAATGGACTTATTATTTGAATGAACTTGTTATTAACCATTACTGAAATAGCATATGATATTATTACCCAAGCAATAATCATACCCCCAATAGCTGTATATGATGATATTCTTCTTGTTTTTGATGTTACAATTCCAATTAACCATTGCATGATTATAATATATAAACTCATAGAAATCATAGTTTGGTTACTAATATACATACTCTTTTGAGATACTATCAAATAGAAACAGGTTATTACACTTATCAATAGGACATTTAATGCTCTATTTATTATATAATATTTTCGTCCATCATCATGGAAGGTAACAATTCTTTGATATATATCATTCTCTCTGTCTTTAATCTCGTTCATATTAATAATAAATAAAATTACCAAAACTGCTAATCCCCATATAATCAAATATATAGTTCCTTTAAAATCTCTTTCTTCGTCTATTTCCAATTTGGGTGAGGTTTCTATGTTATCTTTATCACTAAGAAATATCTCTTCAACCCTTACTAAATTACTTATATTTTCATCATTTAATTGTGACCAGTCAATATCTATACCATTCTTTTCATTTAAAATATCAAGCTTAAATCTCATCCATCTCTTCAAAACAGAAGAACTCACCACTTCTAAAACAAGTTGGGTTTTATCGGGATTATAACCATGATATACAGTTATAAGTTTGGATAATTCACCTGCTTTAATCATTTCTTCATATCCTTTATTAATAACTAAAGCAAAATCTATCTTACCATGTGACATCATCTTAATGCTCATGTTCTCATCCTCATATTCCTGAACCTTCACACCTTCCTCTATATCACTTATTAGTCTCTTTGATAGATTTGTTCCATCCATATCAGTTATCCCAATGGTTATATTTCTATTATTTATTTCCCTATCATTATGAACTTTTATAATATAGTTTGTACTCATATGACATACGAGTAACATGATAAATATGATTAATACCTTACTAAGTGCATTTTTCATTAATATCCTATTCATGTTTTCATATCCAATCTAAGAAATATTTGAGGAATAAACTCACGTGTTTACTCCTCACATATACTTAGACATATTCAAATAAATAACTAGTCAGTATGCTAGTCTATTTTGAGAACCACTTCATTCTTGGAACCCACTGATAGAACCACTATCAGCCCAACACGACCCATTCTCGCAAAATATCCGTCGCATCTTTTACTTGTATTTATTTTCATACGCCTTAATCTTATTTAATAAACACCAATAATATTTTGAACAAATATCTCAAATAATTGATCAACACTTTCAACACCATAGAAATATTTGTCTAAAATCTCGTTCTCTTCAATATACTTTATTAATTCATCATTTGAAGTAACATTAGTAGAGAAGTTATTTAATATTTCTTCCAGTATTGCATATACCTCTTCACTATCTTGTAAATCCATTATATTTACTGCCTCTTCTTTGTCATATTTTTTCATCTTAACTTTTACTGTGTTATCTACAGAAGCTTTAATTGTTGCTCCTGGTACAGTAATTTCATACTCAGCTGTTTTGATATTATTAAACATATCAATATCGTAATCCGCTTCTATAGTAACCATTGCGCCCATTAAAGCTAATTGTGGTCTTACAACGTCTAGTTCTTGTTTAAATATAATCATTCCTTCATTTAAAATATCAATGAATGTCTCTTCATCCTTGAAATACTCCTCCAGTGTCATTTCAATCTCTTCTTTTGCCATTTGATCAACAACTTCATCATCTTCTTTTATTTTTTCTAAAAGTGTTTTCACTTCAACATAAATTGCTTTCTTTAGTTCTTCATCTTCTTCTGCAACTTTTATTAGTTCATCTATTATTGTTACAGCTGTACTTAAGTTAAATTTTATATTTATTTTTCCATCTACCTTTTTAATATTCTCTCCTAATACTTCTTCAATTGCTTTCTCGTATTTTTTCCAGTCAACACTTTCTAATTTAAAATTCTTAATGTACTCTCTGTTTGCTAGTATATTAGTATTAACACTTTGACTAGCACCGCTTTGTCTTTGAATCTCTTCTCCATCAATATAAAAATATTTTTCATATAAATCTACTAATTCTATAAAGACTTTTTGTCCATCTATAGCTACAACACTTTTTAATATTGACTCATCATTCAATAAAATATTTCCCTGAAAGCTACCCTTTACTCCTGTTTTATTTTCTGCATATGCTAAAAATTCAATATCTAAATCATTTAAAAGATCCGCCATTGTATTTGTATTCATAACTTCAAAAGATATATTAACCTTCTGATGAGCCTCTTTTTTCTTACTATCCTTCTTCATACCCGCAAATAATTTTTCAGTTGGTGTTGCATTGAATATTAAGAACTTAGCACCAATCATTAAAACTAATAAGGCTGCTACAGCTATCCCTATATACTTTAAAGGACTCTTTCCTTTCTTAGTTTGTTCTTGTTCATTTTTTTCTTGTGTCACTACTGATTCCCCCTGTAATTCTGCCTTCTCATCTAGTTCCTTACCACAGCTTGCACATACTTTCGAAATATCTTCATTTTCAAAATCACAATACCTACACTTTTTCATTCCATCTACCCCTCATATAATTTTTACTATCTTTTATTATAAAAATCAGAGCATATATAAATATCATATATATACATGATTTAATAATCCCTATAAATTGTACTTGGTTTTCTCCAGTGATTCCATCTAAAATCAAATATATTCCTTGTTTCATAGGATTAATATCCACTTTTGAGATTGCCTGTACATAATTTGCGCCCCACCCATAAGTTATAGGCAAAACTCCACTCATAACTAGCAGCACTATACCACTAATCACAAATACCGGTAAAATCCATTGTCTCTTTTTTAATATATTCAATAATACCATCAAGAATAATCCTGTATATAAAGTTAAAACAGATACTGACAGTACTAACTTCAAAGCATCTCCAATACAAAAATACCTACTTACCAAATATAATGGTAATCCATATAGTAACAGTTGTATTATTATAGTAATACTAATCTTACTTATTACATATTCACTATTTGTATAATTATTGATTTCCAATCTCTGTTTAATATAAACCTGGTCATCTACAATTATAGTTGTAAATATAAAGTATACATTTATGAATATAAATAGAACTAAAAATATAGAAATATAATATTCAAAAATAATCCTCTTATTTCCCATATTAAACATCCTGCTTCTACCTATAGAATTCAAAATTATAGATTTAGCAACTCTTATCGTAGCTTTATTTCTCTCTTCTTTATTGAATCCTTCGGCTTTCATTTCGTCCCATATAATATTAATACCACTTTGAGCATACCCAACAACTTGAATACTTTTTTTAGATAAACTTCTTATGAGCATAGTTTTAATATCATTCTTATCTTCACTCATAATTAATTGTATAGATGTCTCTTTCCCATAAAGAAGATTACTAGCAAACCCTTCTGGTATAACAAATATTGCTGAAACCGTTCCATTCTTCAACTTGTTTTCTGCCTGTGTATATTCACAGTGATATAACTTGATATTATCTTTTATAGATTTGGAACTCTCAATCTGCCCCAATATCATCTTTGTATCTGGGTCATCACCATCCTCATTCACTAATGCCATGGATATTACTCCTAGCTCATTTTTATTTGCTTTATCCAACACAAATACTGACATACTAGCAAATAGTATAGGCATAAGAACCATGATTATCACTAATACTTTCTTTGAAAAATATCTTTTAAAATCTATTCTGATCAATCTTAAGACATTCATTAGAATCCACCTATTTCACATAGCATATCACCAAATAGTTTTTCTTCTTTCATGCACCATTCTTCTATTTCTTTTTTATTACCATAATAAACTATGCTACCCTCTTTCAATATGATAATCTTATTACATATTTTTTCAATTCCCCACATTTCATGTGTAGATAAAAGTATCTGTTTACCTTCCATAGCCATCTCTTCAAGTAATGAATATACATTTTTCTTTATACCTAGTTCAATTCCCACCATAGGTTCGTCCATTATTATGATTTTAGGGTTTTTCATCAACCCAACTGCAATATTAACTCTTCTCTTAGTTCCACCTGAGAGAGCTTTCACCTTCCTCTTCATCCATTCTTCTAGATTTAATATACTAATGAGCTTTTCATTGTAATCCTTATTCTTCTTATCTCCCCAAAATTCTAGATTATCCTTAACAGTAAGTTCTTCAAACAATGCAATCTTTTGAGGAACATACCCTACCTTATATCTATAAGCTCTAATATCTTTATAAATATCTTTACCATCAATACAGATATTCCCTTTATCCTGTTTTGAAGCTGATGCTGCTAGTGATAATAAAGTAGATTTACCAGCACCATTTCCTCCAATCACCCCAACAATATCTCCATCACTTATTTCTATATTAATATTATTTAAAATTGTCTTTTTTCCATATCTTTTACCTACTCCAATGAACTCCAGTACTACCCCTCCCATTCTACTAATACTTCTTATTAATATTTATATCATATTATTTATTCAATAACTTATTATATTATTAATTTCATAATATAATAATAAGGTGTATATTAAAATTATAAGAACTTAAGTAATATTTTACCATACTATTAGGTAACTAAATCATTAATATCTATTGTTTTACAACTGTTTTACAATTACTTTACATATAAAAGGAATCAGATTTCACCATCTGATTCTCATTATAAGTTTAGGGGGACAGTTCTCATTGTTTCCGGAAAAACAACTAACTTTTTCCGAAATTCTTGAGAACTGTCCCCTATTATTTTTATATTTTTATTCTTTATTAAATTTACTTTCCATGTATTTAACTAATGGCGCTATCTGCACTAAAGTAGGAGCACCCTTCATCCAAACTTGTTGTTTAAGCACTTCTATTATTTCTTCTCTTGTTGCACCAAACTTTATTGCCTTATTCATCTCTAGTTTTGCTCTTGTTTCATTATTATCAAAAATTGCTGTAGCCAATGCTATAAAGTATCTATATTTTAGAGGAATAACTCCTTCTCCCCATATTTGATGATGATACTCAGATATGGTCTTTTGAAATTCATCTCCAAGTGTTTCTGAAACCATCACTCCTGGTGGTACAAATCCTATCTCTTCTTTAAATTCCTGCTTCATTTTACTTTTATCCATATCTATTCCCTCCTGTATTATATCTATATTTATAATTGTCTTCTGTTCAAGTTATTATTATTGTTTTTGTTTTCTTGATATTATAATACATGAACTTAGGGAATACTTCCGTAACATGAGGTACATTATTTATAAAAGTATTATTATTTTAATTAGTATATACTCTTGTTACTGATTTTTGTATAAATTAACTTTTCAATTTCATGCAGCACTATACTTAAACCCCTTCTAATATCATCAGTTGAAATGGCTGAAATACATAATCTCAAATTGCTATCACTCTCTTTATTTTCAATAGAAAATCCTTCTGATGAAGAAATAATTACTTCTTGCTTGTTTAATCGCCTCCGCAAAATATCAATATTTATTTTCTTCTTCATTGTTATCCATATAAAGAATCCTGTTTCTGGGATGTATATTTCAACATCATCATTACTGTATCCCTTCAAGTATTCCCTAACAAAATCCATCTTCTTCTTATATTCCTTTTTTGCTTTCATTATATGATTATTATACATTCCAGTTCTTATATATATATCCAATGCACCTTGTGCTAAAACTGATGTATTTAAATCAAATAATCTCTTATATTTTAAAAACTCTTCTCTTAAATCATCATTGAGTATTACTGCACCAATACGTATTCCTGGCATAAATGATTTTGCATAACTTTTAACATATATCACTCTATCATTAATATCATAGTAATGGATAGGCAATCTTCCACTCTTAATTTCTATATCTGCCAGATAGTCATCTTCCACAATATAAACATCATACTTATTTGCTAACTCAACTATCTTTTTCTTTGTGAACTCATCATAACTTGTTCCTAATGGATTATGAAATCTAGGTATGGTATAAAAAAATTTAATTTCTTCTTTTTTAAATATCTCTTCCAATTCACTTAAATTAATACCATTCCTATCTCTTTTAATTCCTATCATATGTATGTTATTAACGTCTGCTAAATCATGCATCAATTTATATGTTGGTTGTTCTACAAGAATAGCTTTCTTATTATTAGGAAATCTCATTCTTGTCAATATATTTAATCCCTGTTGTGAACCAGTAGTAATAAATATTTCATCCTTACTTGTGAATATCTGATGTTGTGCGAAATGCTCCACAAGCACTTCTCTTAAAGATAAAATCCCTTGTTTATCTCCATAAGTGAACAAACTACTCTTATATATCTCGACAGCTCTATTTATACTATGATTGAATTCTCTATAAGGTAGTAGCTTCTCATCCGGTAATACTGCTGAAAAATTTATAACCTTAGTATGTACTTTATCATTCTCTGGTTTATCCACAAGGTAATATCCACTTTTAGGTATTGAATAGATTTTATGTTCACCTTCAAGCTCTTTAAATGCTCTAAGGACAGTTGACTTGCTACATTTGAATTTATCTGCAAGTTCTCTTACTGTGGGTAGCTTTCCCCCTTGAACTATTTTCTCTTCATAAATCAATTTATTTATATACTCCATTATAATCTCATATTTATTACCCATATAACCACCTCAGTTTAATTTTGTACTAGTACAAAATACCATTTCTTTAATTGTACCATGTCCGTTTTGGAAATATAATGAAATAAAGAAAGATTCATTAAAGTTTTCAAAAGGAGTTGATTAAATTGAATAGAAATAGAGCACTATTATATCTCGTTTTAACATCTATACTTTGGAGTATGGGAGGGTTGTTCATTAAACTGATAGATTGTAATTCTTTCACTATTGCTGGAGCTAGAAGTGGAATTGCTTTCTTAGTAATTTCTTTATACACCAGAAAGAAATCTTTCAAACCTTCAAAGCCTTCAAAGATGCTTGTTATTGGAGTAATTTCATATGCACTATTAGTAATACTTTTCGTTACCTCAACCAAATTAACCACATCAGCAAATGCTATTATGCTCCAATTCACTGCTCCGATTTGGGTGGCTCTATTATCTCATTTCATATTGAATGTTAAAACATCTTTGAATGATTGGATAATAATTATTATTGTTTTTCTTGGAATACTTTTATTCTTTATGGGACAACTGAATTCAGGAAATTTATTGGGTAATTTACTAGCAGTATTAAGTGGAATTTGTATGGCTATGATGATTATTTCAATGAAATATATCAAAGTAGAACCCATTCAGATTACTCTATTTGGTAACCTACTTATATTTATATTATCTATCCCATTCCTATTTCAAACCCATTTTTCTCTTAGGGATTTACTTTATTTGATAATACTAGGTGTATTTCAATTGGGAATATCCTATATCCTTTATACATCTGCTATCAAACATGTATCTGCTTTAGAAGGCATATTGATTCCAATCTTAGAACCAATATTGAATCCTATCTGGGTTTTAATTTTTGCAGGTGAAAGACCTGGTGTATATAGTCTCTTAGGAGGTATCATTGTTCTAACAGCTATAACTTTTAGAACAATTCATTTATCAAGAGTATCTATTAGTGAATCAATGTGATGTTAGAACCTGAACTTTTTGAATATAACTCAGGCCTTCAATACTTTTATATTGAAGGCCCATATACTAGCTTAAATTTATTTATTCTTTTATATTAACTATCTAAGCATTCCCTGCTCAAAAATCTCATAATCACATCTATAGATAGTCATTCTCTTACCATCAATCAGTATCTTTGTGGATTGTGGCAAAGAACTCTCTTCAACTAAAACTTTATTACCTTCATATACTCCCACAATAACACCTGATTGGTTTTTTATAACTAAAACACGCTTTAATCCCGTCATCTTTGACTTAAAATTATTAATTTTTCTATCTAGCGACATTAATATGCCTGTCCCATTTTTTCCTGAATCAATATTAGTCTCTAGGTCGTATTCGTCTACTAAATTTTTAACTCCTTTTTCTGCTGCTATCATAGAAGATCCTACATGTTGCCATGTGTAACCATCAATAGTAATAAGAATAACATTGTCCACCTCTGAAGACTCCATATCCGTACTATTTCCACTTACAGCCATTGTGGTATTCCCGAAATCGTCATAAACATAGAAATCTCTTGAAAGCCCTAATGTCTCCGCAGTAAAATCTTTAACTGTGCTCCTCAACTTAGTACATCCCGTAAAAGCTATTAAAAAAATCATCATTATCATCATGAATATAGATAATTTCTTTTTCATATTTAACCCACTCTCCCCTATTACTTCTGTTTAGATTTAAATATATCATTTTTCTCTATCTTGAGCAAATCCCATTCTACACATTGAATAACCAAGAGATGACTCTTTAATCTCATCAAATAAATACCATAGACTCGGAACTAATCTAACCTCAATATTTCTTTTGAATAGTTCTTGAAACAAATCATCAATTTCAGTAACTTTCACTGGAATTTGTGTTTTATATGAGATATAGTATCCTGCATTCTCATCCTGGAGTTCAAAATTCTCTGTGTCAAATTCGTATATATATAACTTTGTATCAATAATCTCCTTAAACCATTTTTGTTCAATTGCCATTACTGCATTCAAATCTCTTTTTCCCATATACTTTTCTACATCTTCCGAAGTTGAATCACTTCTTTTATGATACACAACTCTTGGACAATTTCTTGGAGTTAAAAAATTCATGATTCTTTCCTCAGATATAGCCCATACCATCCCCTTACTCTGGTCTATATCTTTTCTATAAGGTGTTCTAGGTTCGAATACCTTAATATCTTTTTCTTCACTTACATGAAATAATCTCATGTTAACCCCTCCCTATATATGTACTATAAAAACGATAGATTCCATTTTATCACATATATCCTTAATTGTTCAAATATAATTTCCCAACTATTACTTACAAGCCACTTATGAATACTATATAATTGTAATTATATTTATAAATTCATTCAATTTTTTGAGAACTGTCCCTAAAGTGATAATTACATGTTAAAACATAGAAAGGAGTATCATATGAACGATTATATTATCAAAACTGATAGATTAGGTTTAAGAAAATGGGAAACCGAAGACTTAGTTCCATTCGCTGAAATGAATAGTAATCCAAAAATTATGGAGTTCTTTCCAAATACATTAAATAAAGAAGAAAGTGATGCCTTTGCAAATAGAATAATAAGTCACTTCAATACCAATGAATTCGGACTATACGCAGTTGATGAACTTTCTAGTGGAGAATTCATAGGATTTATTGGCTTAAGTATTCCTACCTTTGAATCAAATTTTACTCCATGTGTAGAAATTGGTTGGAGAATAGCTCATAAACACTGGGGAAAAGGATATGCCCCTGAGGGAGCTAATGCCTGCATTAAATATGCCTTTGAAACCTTAAACATACCAGAGATTGTATCATTTACTGCTACCATTAATCATAAATCTATAAGGGTTATGGAGAAAGTAGGTATGCACTACTATGGAACTTTCAACCATCCTAAAGTAGATATTAACTCAGTCTTATGTGAACATGTGCTCTATAAGATAGAAAAGTAACCCCTTGCTTGTAGAACTTATAAACACAAACTACAATTATAAAAATAAAACTGTGGATAACCCTTTGGATATCCACAGTAAGTGTCTAACATATAATTAAATTGTGGATTCTTAGACTCAAACCTAAAAATCATGTTTACTTGCTTTATTCTATCTCTAAATACTGTGTTTCTAACTTTTAATAATATTAATTTTTATAAAATGCTTGTTTGAAATACTCAAAATCAAAATCTGTTACAAATATATATGGAGGTATAGTACCTCTTCTCTGTGATACTCTTTGTTTGTAAGTGTTGCAAGTTATATATTTACCACCAAATATTTGAATCCAACCAGTATTTTCTATGTTGTTCCCATTAAAAAATATTTCATAAATTTCATTACCATTATAAACATTGCGAGGGATTGATTTTCTAACGCTATGTTTTGAGAAATATTCTATAAGTTCTTTGATTTTCACCTTATCAGTTATAAGTGTAACCTTATCCCCACCACTAACAGTCATTTTTCTAATTTCTATACTTTGTACATTAATTATAAGTTCATTCTTATCTATTAGGTTTCCCAAATTTCTTGGGTAGAAAAAATTTATAATACATAGGATTGACACTACTACTATTGAAATTATGATAATTTTTTTCTTCATAAAACCCCCTTAAGATTCTTCTATTTATTTTCTTGAATTCTTACGATACTCATATTATCATCATATTCGATTTTTAACTCTTTAATCAATCCTTCATTAAGCTTAATTAATCCTTCACAATAGTCATTGTATTCCTTACTTATTATCTTCATATTTGGAATGAATACACTATAATATCCACTATTCTCATAGAATTTAGATAATGCTTTCTTATACTCATCCATTTTATCGAAAGTCTCTTTAAGTTCTGGCTTATTACGCATATTCATATACTCTTCTATATTTTTCTTTATATCTCCAGTAGCATTATGCTCGCCCTTTATTGCTGATTTCATAGTCTGTTGAGTTTTTTCATCTACTTTAGAAATAACATTAAAATCATTCGCATCTTTAAAAGCTTCTAAAAACTCCATTGGGATATTAAACTCCTCAATATTATCTAAAAAATCTATTATCTCCAACCATGCGATTTCCTTTTCTTTGGTGTCTATTGGCTCATTTAAATATCTTCCAAAATGAACAACCATAAAATCTCCTAACATCTTAGGAAATACTCTCAATAAGTTGTTCTTTATATACTCTCCACTTTTTTTCTCTTCATCATCAATATTATTATTTATTTCGTTTATTGAGAAATCAAGTTTTCTTAACATAGCTATTTCCTTTAATCTTAAAATATGCTTTTCATCATATTCTCTATATCCATTATCACTTCTGTCAGCTTTAATCAATTCCCGCTCTTCATAATAATCAATAGCTTTCTTTGTTAGTCCCGTCTTATTCTTCACCTCATTAATTCTCATATCATCACCCCTTGTATTAATTGTAAACCAGTTCCATAGGGGCTAGTCAAGAAATTAATTTATTTAGGGACAGTTCTCAACTTTTCATTACATATAAAATATAATTATGAAATTATATAGCTAATATACTGAAGTTACTATATAATATATTTGCTAAATATATTTGAATGATAGTCATAGTTTGGAGGTTTTTATGAACAGAAATCTTAACCCGAAATTGCTAGTTTTGATTGGAGTAGTTTTTGTATCTTTTGGATCAATCTTAACAAAACTTTCTACTGCTCCTTCACTAATAATTGCATTTTATAGAATTGGTTTTACAAGTTTAATTTTAACACCATGGATACTATTTAAGAATAAAAAAGAATTGAAATCTATCTCTAAAAGAACTTTGCTAATATGTTTGTTGAGTGGAATTTTTTTAGCATTTCATTTTGCTCTTTGGCTTGAATCATTAAAATATACGTCCGTAACAAGCTCTACTGTATTGGTGAGTACTCACCCGATTTTTATTGTTTTAGGAAGTATTTTTATATTAAAAGAGAAAGTAAGCAAAAAGGAAGTTATAAGTATAATGATTGCTTTAGTAGGAAGTATGATTATATCTTTTGGTGATTCTTCATTAGGAAACAATATAATATATGGAGACTTTCTAGCAGTAGCGGGTGGTCTTTGTATGGCTGGTTATATGATGATAGGAAGAATTGCGCGTAAAGAATTATCAGTCAACGCTTATACCTTCATAGTGTATGTAAGTTGTACTATTACTTTATTAATTTTGAGTTTATGTACAAGCACTCGATTATATCCTTATCCTAAAACTGATTGGCTCATATTCCTAGCCCTTGCGATAGTCTGCACTCTTTTAGGACATAGTGTTTTCAATTGGGCTTTAGCCTATGTAAATCCAACATTTGTATCTACTTCTATTCTAGGTGAACCTGTTTTTGCAACTATTTGGGCAATACTGATATTCAGTGAAATACCTACCTTTCCACAGGTATTCGGTGGAATTGTAATTCTTTTAGGAATATACTTATTCAATAAAAGCCAAAAGATTGATAAACCAGAACCTTTAGAAGTATAAATTAAGGGGACAATTCTCAAGTATTTACTATACTAATACTTGAGAACTGTCCCCTTAATTTCTCTTTATACCTGTCCCCTTTTTTTTGCTACAACATATATAGAATCGCCAGCTTCCAGCTCATCATACTTATTCATTTCTATTATCTCGAAATCTCTACTAAATAACTCTCTAAGAGTATCTTGATAATTATGGGGAATTATTATTCCCCATAATTATCAGAACAATTGAAGTGATTCAGTTCATAATATATGGGATGTATATTATCAGAACTTTTTATAGTATTTTTATACTTATTATTAGGATAAACCTTTATTACATTAGATTCTTTTTTATTATATATTAAAGGTTCTGACGTAAAAGATATTTTACTTGTATGTTTAAAAGGAATAGTAACTTTAATATATTTTTTACTTAGCGAATTATCATTTAAACTTGTGAATGTTATATCTTTAATAATAAATCCTTTTATGAATAATTTGTTTTGAACTTCCATGTCCTTTTTTTCATAATAGAGTAGAGACATACCAGTTATATCAATATTACTTTTTATAGAAAGTATTTCTTTTATATTCTCTTCTATTTTAATATCACTATCCTTTATTATCTCTATATCACTTTTGGCAATTATAATAGGAACATGAGCAATTATTTTATTAGGTGTAAGCACATTGCTTTTCTGTAGTAGAGAAACATTTATATTTAGAACTGATATAAAATTTATTACCGACATTGGAGTGTTATTTTTATGGCATGATATAGTATTTTCCTCTAAATTTTCATTATTATCAGATTCTATGTGCGCTGAGTTGTCATTATTCATATTTATAGATGAAGAGGATTTTTTATGTGAATTATGATTGAAAGGATTTTTATCATTTTGTATTTTTGTATTGTCTGGAAAATTTGAAGTCAATAAATAACTTAATATATCTTTGAGTGAATTTATGTTAGGATTAATGGATTCTGGTGATTCATTTATTCTTCTATTTAGGTCCTCATCAGTTGAAGTATGTTCAGGTGAATTAGATGCTATAGGTATTAAAATATTTTTCTTTGGAGGTTTGAACATATCCTTATTATTTGCGTAGTAGAGTAGAATTAGTATAAGTATGACTAAATCATTATCAAGCCACCAAGGAAAATTATTTCTATTATACATAGAATTACTCCTTTTACATTAATTCAAAACTAGCTTAAAGTAAAACTTTAAGCTAGTTAATTCAAACTATTTTAGATATCTTCAGTTTTGTTCTCTTCTTCAGTTTCGTTTTCTTCTTCTGTTGCCTTTGGTAGCCATGATCCATGTGAATAAATTTTCACTTGTTGCTCTTGTAAAACTTTTAGTTTAATATTCAACGCAAGTTTTTCAACTAATTTATTAAAAGTACCAGGATAGTAGCTTAATCCAGCTTCTTCTGTAGCTTCTCTAACGCAGTAATGTTTTTCAAGATCTATTTCAGTAATGTCAATGTCTTCTAACTCTATATCAAAACCTTCAGTATATCCTATAGTCTCTTGAGAATTATATTGACAAAAATCACTACCGATGTATTCTGGAGTACATTTTCCGAAGCAATTGTATTGACAGTTTCTAAATATTTCTATTTGCTTGGTAGGCTCTCTATATTTTACAACAGGCTTTACGCCACAAATATAATCAATATCAGTCACACAGTGAAATTTAACATATGCTGTTGTATGCTTAATGTCACCAGCAACAACTTTACCACCCTCACAACAACAAGAGCCATCTGTTCTATTTGTACATTCTACTGTTGCGTACTCTATATTTTTTCTAATATAACCTTTTAGGAAAAGCTTACCACCTTCAAATCTTTGACAATATTTGTTATAGTTACTTGCAAAAGGAATAAGCTTAGCTTGGGTTAATATTACATCTTTTTTTATTCTCTTAATTTCAAGAGCTGGGTGTTCTAACTCAATACATGCTTCTGTATCAATTTGAATAAAGCATTCAGAAAGAACTACAGGTATTTTCACAACAATCTTTCCTCTGTGTATTACAGAAGGGTGTACAGAAGTATTTGGACATACACATAATGTTTTAGATTCTACTTTTGCATTAGTACAAGTAGTATTATCATTCATAGTTCATTATTCCTTTCTCTTTAGTTTATTTATGCAATGTTTCTTATCGCATATAGTATATATTATGAAGGATTGTTTTATTAAGTTACTAATTCCTGAAAAAAGTTAAAAACCTAAAAAGGAGATACTTGAACAAACCATGTACCTCCTTTCTACCTTATTATATTTTTATATCTCATATAACTTCTTAACATTATTAGTTGTGATTTTCTCTACCATATCAAGATCTATTCCTTTAAGATTAGCAATTTCTACTGCTACATATCTTACAAATAAAGGCTCGTTTCTTCTTCTACCAGCTGGACCTGGAGTCAAAGATGGTGAATCAGTTTCAACAAATAGATTTCTCAAAGGAATCGCTCTTGCTACCTCTTTCAACATAGTAGCGCTCTTATATGTTACAGGACCTGCTATTGATATATAAAATCCCATCTCAACATATTTTCTAGCTAGTTCAACATCACCTGAATAACAATGAATTACTCCTCTTAATCTCTCATCCATATGTTCACTAATAATATCAAAAGTATCTTGATTAGCTTTTCTATCATGAACAACTATTGGAAGTCCTAATTCCTTAGCTAACTCAATTTGCCGTTTAAACCATTTCTTCTGAATTTCTATTGGTACATCCATATGGTGATAATCTAATCCAATTTCTCCTATTGCTATAACATTCTTATCCTTTGATAATTCTCTTAATTCATCAATACTCTTTTCATCCATCTCATCAGTACAACAGGGATGAACCCCAACAGTCGCATATATATTCTCATACTTTCTTGCTAGTTTCATTGCTTCCCTAGAACTTTTCATACTTGAACCTGATGTTATAACAGATTCAATACCTTCCCTTCTTAAATCTTTTATAAGCCTATCTCTATCCCTCTTGAAATTTTCTAAATGCAAATGTGCATGACTATCAATCAACATATATATTTCCTCCTGTATTTCAATCTTTTTTCTATATATACATTATAAATAACAAACACTGACACCTAGCTGTCAGTGTTTCTGATATAATATACTTATATAGAAATTATTGGAGGTTAAACTATTATGTCAGTAGATAGGTTATTTTCAATCATGTTGATTCTATCCAATAAAGGGAAGAAAACAGCAGCTCAACTAGCAGAAAGATTAGAAGTTTCCCCTAGAACAATATATAGAGATATACACAAACTATCTCTTTCTGGTATACCTATATATTCTGAAGATGGAAGATCTGGAGGATATTATTTAATGGAGGATTATAAGGTGGATAACCTCTATTTCAAAGAGGATGATATGAAACCTATACTTTCAATACTTAAAAATATACAGAATCTGTTTGGAGATAATGGTTATCTAAATGAAATCATAAATAAATATGAGAATGTCAATGAAAAAAATAATTTCACAATAAATATGACAAACGTTAGTATGATTGAAGAGATTAAAAATTATCTCCATACGACTAGTATGGCAATTGATAATAAAAAAGTTATTAAACTTCAGTATGTGAATAGACGGCAAGAAGTTGAAGAACGTATGGTTGAGCCAATATATATTTCCTACTCAAGTGGTGAGTGGTATATTAATGGTTTCTGCAGAAATAGAAATGATTATAGAAGCTTTAAATTGACACGTATAAAAAACCTAGTTTCCCTTGATTTCGCCTTTGACAGGGATATTGATATTGATACATTGAAAAATATCTATGATAGGGATTTCAAAAATATATCAATAAAAGTTGTGTTAAAATTTCACCCTAAGTTCGGGCCTCAATTAACTGAATATTTCGCAAAAGAAAATATCCAAAAATGTGCTGATGGATACTTTATTGCTCATGAGTTTTATCCTCACGATGAAGGACTAATAAAACATATACTTGGTTATGGGAAATGGTGTCAGGTTTTAGAACCAGAGTATTTGAAGCAAGAAATTAAAGATTACTTAAATGAGATGGTAAAAAACTACGAATAATTAAGGGGACAGTTCTGAATATTTTGCTCTTTAGAAGGGCAAAAACTTGAGAACTGTCCCCTGCTTTTATTTTTATTTATTGTTAAAAAATTCATTAATGTTATTCAATACGGCTTCTATTTCATTTATTAATAGAGGACTCATTCCTTTAAATTTCAACCTAAAATATAGACTTCTTAAAAAGTTCTTTATATTTTCATTAAAAGAATGGATGTATTTATATGCCTTTAAAGGATTAGGATCTTGATACTCTTTTGGAACTTCTAAGTCATTAAAACTCCTTATCCATTCTACAATATCCTCTTCTTCCATATCATCTCTTTTTATTAATTCAATACATGCAGTTGTTAATCTCTCTGCTTCTTCATTCTTGTAAACATAATAAACAATTGATACCTTGTCCTTTATCCCCTGTAAAATCTCTAATAGTTGCGTCTTATCAAGCTCAGTACTTCCAGCAAAACTCACAAGGGCATCACCTGTATGAGCTGCTGAATGTCCCCACCCCTTGTCCTGTACATATCCTCGTACATCTTTCTCTTTCTTTAAATATTCCATAACCTTATTGAAACAATCTAAAACCTCTTCTTTTGATAGTATTTCATGTTGGTCATTCTTCACTTTATCATTATGATATTTAATTATCCATCTTATTATAAGTGTAGTGAATGCCCTATTAAATACAGAATCATCTTCTATAGCTCCTAATTTATAAAATAAATGTTCTTCACTTAAAGCTAATTTTAGTAGATTTCTTATCTGTCCCTCTTCTAACATATCTTCCATGATTAATTTCCATAAGAAAGACAACGCTAATTCATCACGTAAAATCCAATCTGTAGATTTCAATGCCTCCATTAACTCTAAAGATAATTCATTTCTATTTATCTCCTCTGGAATAGTCCAATCATTTTCTTTCCATTCTAACAATCTACTTTTTAAATTATTATCACTCATAATTAATCCCCCTTTATTATTAAATTTTAATACCCCAATAATTAAATTATAAACCATGTCATCTGTATGCCAGTAATCTTTAATCTAAAGTAAGCACTGAATCATCCTCAAAAGTCCTAATCTTATGAAAAAGGTGAAAAGTTGAGAACTGTCCCTCTTAATTTCGCATCCTAATCAAGAATATACTTAGAAAACCATTCAAGATTTTGTTCCATAATTATTCTCGAAACCCCTGGTTTTTCCGCACAATGTCCTAACCCATTAATAATAACTAATTCACTTTCTACATTTCTATCTTGTAGTCCACGATATAGCTCAAATGCATTTGGCACTGGAACTCTATTATCATTTTCACCATGCTGAATTAAAGTCGGGGTGCACGCTGATTTGATATAAGTTATAGGTGATGCTTTAGAATATATATCTGGATTATCCCAAGGATTATTCCCTAGATATTGTATTATAAATGATGGCATATCAGTATTAGCGTAATTAGTTACCCAGTTACTTATTCCACCGCAGACAGAAATAGCTTTAAATCTATTGCTGTAAGTTGAACAAAATGCCGATATATAACCACCGTAACTCCAACCCATAACACCAACTTTATCCTTATTAACAAATCCTTTTTCTATCAGGTTATCAACCCCTGATATAACATCTTCATAATCACCAATTCCAAGGTTTTTGTAGTTTGATGTAAGAAATTCATTTCCATACCCAGAACTCCCTCTATAGTTTGGCTCTAGTACAATAAACCCTTTTTCTATAAACTGTTCAATTGGAAATAATTCATCCAGATTGTGTATAGGAAATGCAGCCCAGGCTGGACCACCATGTGTTGACACTAATAATGGATATTTCTTTTCAGGATTAAAATCAACTGGTTTTGACAGTATACCTTCAATCTCAAGTCCACCATTTGTTTTCCATGTGATTAACTCTTTACAACTTAATTTCTTACTCTCATATATCTTACTTTCATTAGTAATTTTAGTATCATTCACATAAGCTTCAAAGTAACTGTTTTTCCCTGCTTTTATATACGCTATGTTATCTCCTTTGGAAGATATTGATACGTCATGAAAAAAGCATATATCATCTTGATATAAAGTATTAATTGTACCTGCTTCAGAAATTAAACCAATAACAACATTACTCTTATCTTGCCAATATGCTAAAATACCACAGTTTGTCCACTTTGAAACCATAATACTTCTATCTAGCTCCTTTAATCTTAATAAAACCTCTTCCTTTTCAATATCATATATTTCTAAAAGTTGATTTTCTGTAACTTTCTTTCTGTATGCTTCCCTGCCTAAGGGAGTTTTAGAATACGCTATCTTATTACCACCTGGTGAAAAAGCAATGTTAGAATAAAAATACCCCTCAATATTTAACCTATTAATTTTTTTACTACTTATAGATAACAATGATACAGTTGTATCCATATAGTACTTCATTTCACTTGTAGGAGTACAAACAAGAGCCACCCTATTTCCATCAGGAGAAATATCAAATCCAATTACGTTAAAGTCCTCTGGATTAGTTAATTTTGTAGAATTATCTACTACTTCTTCTTTATTATCATCTTTTTTTAAGAAATCATCCAGTTGAATATCTTTATATAATACTCTGCTTAGTTCAATATAATATAAACAATTATTTTTGTAATCTTTATCTACATATTTAAAATCTTCATAGGTTTCTTTTCTTTTTTTTATTTCTTCTGACTCAGGTTCTAGTGCTGTATAGTAAATACCTTTTCCATCAGGTGACCATTTAAAGTTATTAATACCTTCAGCACTGTTTGTTATCTGAATACCATTAAACTCATCACTAGTTCTTAAAAATATTTGTTTTTTACAATTTTTCTTTTCTCCAACATTAGCAGTAAAGGCTAAATAGTCATTTTGTGGCGACCATTTAGGTGTCATACTCTCAGATTTATCAGTAGTAATAGGGTAATGTTTTTTTGTTTTGCTTTCGTAAATCCAAGTATGATATCTAAACTCATTATCTTTCCAATCAGTAGTTTTTTTTACATAAGCTGTATATTCACCATTTTCACTTATACTGATTGATTCTATAGTTGGTAGTGATATAACTTCCTCAATTGACATATATGACTCTTTATTCATAATATCCTCCCATGTTTCATTACTGAAAATCACTAGCTACTCTTTATTCTAAAATTTTAATTCTATAAGTCAAAATTAAATAAATATGCCTAATTAATTATACTGATTATATCGTTCATTGATTTTATTTAACACCTTTTCTATTTCATTTAATATCTCTGAATTAACTCCCTTGACTTTAAATCTAAAATATACACTTCTAAGGAAGTTCTTTACATTTTGTCTAAAATAAATATAGTTAGGATAATTCTTTGGCTGTTCAATATGATTAAAACTCCTTATCCATTCAATTATATCTTCATCTTTGATATCATCTCTATTGATTATTTTCATAATTGCAGTTGTTAATCTTTCATCTTCCTCATTATTATATGCATAATAACTAATAGAGACCTTTTCTTTAATTCCTTTTAAAATGTCTATCATATGCTCTTTATCTAGTTCAACACACTGAGCCAAACTAGCTAAAGCATCTCCAGTATGACATACCGAATCTGCCCACCCCTTTTCATTTACATATCCTCTTACATCTCTTTCTTTATTCAAGTATTCCAGAACCTTATTAAATGCTTGAACAATTTCTGTCTTTGACAATATTGCTTGCCCATCTTTTACTAACATATTATTATGATATTCAATCAATTCTGCAATAATAAGAACTGAAAAAGCTCTATTAAAAACAGAATCATCTTCTTTAGTACCTAGTTTATGAAATAAATGTTCTTGACTTAATGCAAGTTTCAGTAAGTTCCTTGCCTCACTTTGTGACAACTTTTTCTCACTGATGATTGTCCATAAAAAAGAATACGATAGCTTATCTCTTAAAACAGGATCTGTAGATTTTAGATTCTCCATTAACTCTAAAGATAATTGGTACTTATTAACTTCCTTTGGAATATTCCAATCATTCTCTTTCCATTCTATCAATTTACTTTTTAACTTATTATCACTCATAATTAATTCCCCTTTTTAATTCTAATAACCCAATAATTTAATTATAAGTTATAAACCATGTCATCAGTATGTCAGTGTTTTTCAAAAAAAACCGTATTAGGGATTTACTCCTAATACGGTTTTTACTCTATTAATTTATATAATTAAATAAACTTATTAAATCTTTCATTAATTTTATTTAACACCTTTTCTATTTCATTTAATATCTCTGAATCAACTCCCTTAACTTTAAATCTAAAGTACATACTTCTAAGAAAGTTCTTCACATTCTCTATAAAGTTATGATACTGAGGATTATCCTTTGGTTGTTCAAGGTCATTAAAACTTCTTATCCATTCAATAATATCTTCATCATTAATATCATCTCTTTTTGAGATATACATAATTGTTGAAGTAATTCGCTCTGCTTCTACATTCTTATATACATAATAATCGATAGTAACCTTCTCTCTAATTCCTTCTAAAATTTCTAACATATGCTCTTTATCTAATTCAATACATACAGCAAAATTAGCTAGCGTATCTCCAGTATGAGCAGCTGAATGTGCCCATCCTTTTACATCTACATATCCTCTTACATCTCTCTCTTTCTTGAAGTATTCCATAACCTTATGGAAAGCTTCCACAACTTCTGTCTTTGATAATATTGCTTGTTCTTCTTCCTCTAGCATATCATTATGATATCCAATCATTGCTCCAATAATAAGCGCAGTAAAAGATCTATTAAAGACTGAATCATCCTCTATTGACCCTAACTTATGAAATAGATGTTCTTCACTTAATGCAAGTTTCAATAAATTACTCACTTCACTTTTTGAAAGCATTTCCTCATCAATGACTGTCCACAAGAATGACAATGACAGCTCGTCTCTTAAAATAGGGTCTGTAGATTTCAGTCCATCCATTAACTCTAAAGCCAATTCATACTTATTAACTTCCTCTGGAATATTCCAATCATTTTCTTTCCATTCTATCAATTTACTTTTTAAATTTTTATCACTCATAATTTATTCCCCTTTATCTTTATTTCTAATACCCCAATAATTTAATTATAGATTATAAACCATGCCATCACTATGTCAGTGTTATTGAAAAAAACGTATTAGCTATTTAGTCCTAATACTTTTTATACTCTCTTAATCTCTATAATTAAATAAACTCATTAAATCTTTCATTGATTTTATTTAATACATCTTCTATTTCATTTAATATCGCTAGATTAACTCCCTTAATTTTAAATCTAAAGTACACACTTCTAAGAAAGTTCTTCACATTCTCTCTAAAATAATGATAGTTAGGATGCTCCTCTGGCTGTTCAATCTCACTAAAGCTTCGTATCCATTCAATAATATCCTCATCTTTAATGTCATCTCTATTGCTTATATTCATAATTGCAGTAGTGATTCGCTCTGCTTCTTCATTCTTATATACATAATAATCTATACTAACCTTTTCTCTAACTCCTTTTAAAATATCTATCATATGCTCTTTATCTAGTTCAATGGACTCAGCAAAACTAGCTAGCGCATCTCCAGTATGAGCTACTGAATGTGCCCACCCCTTCACATCTACATATCCTCTTACGTCTTTTTCTTTCTTAAAGAATTCCATAACCTTATCTAAAGCTTCTATAATTACTTCTTTTGATAATGTTGCTTCTCCCGTTTCCTCTAATTTATTGTTATGATAATTTATTATTGCATGAATAGTAAGTGCAGTAAAAGCTCTGTTAAATACTGAATCATCCTCCATAGAACCTAACTTATGAAATAGATGTTCTTCACTTAATGCAAGTTCTAATAAATTATTTGCTTCCCTTTTTGATAACATGTCCAGATAAATAATTCTCCACAAGCAATTTAATGACAGCCTATCTCTCAAAACAGGATCTGTAGATTTCAGATTTTCCATTAACTCTAAAGCCAATTCATACTTATTAACTTCCTCTGGAATATTCCAATCATTTTCTTTCCATTTTAATAACTTATTTTTCATACTAATCCCCTGCACAATAAACTCCCCCTTAATTTTATAATATTACTAAGCATGTGATAACTTAGGAAATACAAATTCCTTTGGTAACTCTACCCCTCTAGATATTACAAATAACTCATATTCCTGTTGTGTACTATTTGTTTTTATTATTTCTCCAACTTTTTCATCAGGTGTGAACTGAAATTCAACACACTTCATACCTGTTTGTACAATTTTATTCAACATCCTTTCAATATTAACCTCATTTTGAGAAATGATATCAAATAACTGTAGCGTATCTTCTTCAACTGTGTACACAACAATAATATCCTCTTCTTCAAAATAATAAATATCATCTCTAAATACATAAAGAAAATAAAACAATAGAAGATATTTATCATTAACTACACTCAATGTTTTTGATACTGGTTTTCTATTTTCAGTCAATCTTAATATAATATCAAAATCTTGCTCGTCATCCATATTTAACTTTCGAATATTTGTATTCTTTTGATTATCACATAAACTAAACTTTTCTTTATTTAATTTCATTGAAAAGTCAGTCTCATGAACAGTCTCAAATCCAAATTTAGGATAAAACTCCAATGCATCCTTATCTCCAAACAAATAAATCAATTCATATTTATCTCTATGGTCCTCTAAAATCTTTTCCATAAGCTTTCTTGCTAATCCTTTTCTTCTTAGAGAATCATGAGTCATAACAGTCCCAATTTGTACAGCTTTTATAGACTCTTCTCCAATAACCACATCAAGATAGTTCACAGAAGCATTAGCCACTACTTCATTATCACAAACTAATGAATAGCACACATAATTCTCTTTCCAAAAACCGTTCTTGTACCATGGTTCAAAATCAATACCAAAAGTCTCTGTTGCTAATTTACTGAAACTTTTTCTTAACTCATCATTACTTTTATAATCTTTAATAAATCTATACTCTTTCATATATATCATAACTCCTAAGATTTTTTTTATTTATCAATTTATATTCATCAATCTTCTATTACATATCCTTTTAATTTACGTTCATGGCTTTAATCCCCCTCTAACTTAGGAAACCCGCTCTTTCTCTAGATTTCTCGACTTGTCCTATTTTATTTTATCATGCCTACTAAATTTAATAATAGGTATATTTTGATTATAATCATCCTTTACTCAAAAATAGGAGGGATGGTTCTCAATATTTCATTATTTATAATAGCGAAATATTTAGAACTGTCCCTCCTATTTTTTATTTAGTGAACACACACCATATATATTAATTCATCTATTCTCTGCACATCTACTATTTTCCCGTATTTCTGGAACGCTTCCCTTAAAACACTTATATTTGAATAATACTCATCTTCTATCTCTTCAATCTGCTCTTTAGTATATCTATCAAATATCTCTCTTCTGCTATCTTCATCTTCAAACATCATATCCCCAATTACAATACTACCATCTTCTTTTAGTACTCTCATCATTTCCTTAATTCCTAACTTCTTTTCCTCATCATTAAGGTGGTGAAATGCATATGTGGTTACAATGCAATCAAATGAATCATTGTCAAATGGTAACTTTAGAAACTCTCCTAACCTTAGCTTTAATTTGGGGTATTTATTCTTAGCAACGTTCATCATTTCCCGTGATTGATCCACACCAGTAACACTATATCCTTTCTCTAGAAATCTATTTGATAAATTTCCTGTACCAACCCCTATATCTAAGATAGAATCCGCTTGCCCCATACCTTCAACTGCTTTCAAATACACACTATCAAGCAACTCATCATAATTCTTATATAACTTTAATTTTCCTATATCCTTATTCACATCTTTATCATATCTTTTAGCCCAACTATCAAAATTCCATTTATCTTTCCAATTATCCCTAGTCTCCTGAATATGATTCAATTCTTGAGATGATTTTATAATACCTGCTACGAATCCATCATTATTTCCCTCATATATAGAATCCATTATCTGTTCCAATGAATTCTTAACGTCTCTCATACGATGTATATTATTGTTTACTGCTTCCCACTGTTTGTAGAAATGATCAAGTACATTATCTTTATCAGCATTATCAAGTAAATCCTTAATATTTTCAACTGGCAAATTTAAAGCTCTGTACATGAGTATTGTTTGTATCCTTATAAAATCCTCTTCATAATAATATCTATAGTTATTTTCCCCTCTTTCAGGATTCATCAAACCTTTTTTCTCATAAAATCTCAACTTATTGGCTGGAATCTTAAATACCTCAGCTACCTCTTTAACATTATATTTTTTACTCATTAAATAACCCCCCTAAATATCTCTTATGATTTAGAGTATAAACCTTAGCTTTAGATTAAGGTCAACATTATTTTTAAAATTTTTGGATTCTTACTCGTAAAAATTGAGAACTGTCCCCATCTAAATATAAAAATCCTCTAATTTAGATGTAATCTAAATTAGAAGATTCATAAATTTATTGAGAACTGTCCCCCACCTTAAGCCATGTCATAGCTAGGAGGATATACTATCAAACCGGCTTTTCTTATACCTTCTTGAACTTCTCTGCAATATATTTCAACATCTTTATCATTTTCATCTAGAATCTTTATCATTCCAGCATCCCATGTCTGTAAATCTACCATATACTCCAAATCCTCGAAGAAGTTTATAGCTGTAGAATCAGGGTGGACCGGAAGCTCTATTGACTTCATTGATGTAGAATTTTTAAGATATTTTAATATCTCCATAGTGGCCTCTTTATTCTTGGCAATAAACATTCTTATATCATTAAGATTGTTTTTGTTGTATCTAACAAATCCAATTATCTCTTGGCTTTTCAAAAAAACTGATGCCTTTATATCCGATGTATGTGATATCCAATCCATTAACCCTTCTCCTGGTCTGATTGCTAAATCAATATCTCCATACCAATTTTCCCATATACCCATCAACTCTTTTAAATCACTAGGTTTTACTGTTCTTTCTTTAATTTCATCACTTGCCATCTCTATTTGTTTCATATTATCTATTTCAAATTTAATATTACTCTTACCAAACATGTTCATTATATACCCAAACCTAGGGTAATAACTTGGGTGTCCAAATAAGAATGATAGCTTATATCCCTTTTCTTTAAGAATCTTGTGTCCCTCTTCGATTAAGTTTCCACCTACTCCACTCTTTTGAAACTCTGGATCTACTGCTATTGGACCTAAGCAAACAGTCTTGGTGATTTTACCGTTTAAGTACATATCAAATGGATAGAAGAGTACATGTCCCATCACTTTTCCTTCTACCTCTGCAACCAAAGATAATTCTTGATCAAACATAGTTCCATGTCTTAAAGAGTCAACCATTGTTACCTCTCCTACATATTCACCTTCAAAGGCTAAAGCATTTATCTCTGCTATTCTTCTATAATCCTTGATTTGTTCACTTCTAATTTTTATATTCAACCAACCTACCCCTTAAACTTTATAATATTTATTTCCATGTAAATATTATTGCATATACTATTGTTTTAGAGTAGGTATCATTCAATTATAATTATTTACTACCTATTCACATTTCATATTACTATCTTATTATTTTTCAACTTCCATTCTATTAATATAAACGCATCCAAAAACTATTCCACCTATGAATAGAATAACTGCTATTGCTACTTGACTAGGTAGTACAGATAATCCATCAAGAATGTTATAATTATCCTTAATCAAAATAAGATTATTAATTACAGGAAGTGGAAATGGTATAAATGATCTAAACCCTGGATTACATAGGAACAAGAAACTCAAAACCAATTGAATTCCAATATACAGCAATGGAACAATATAATTTTTGCATGCAAGTGCTATACTCGCAGTTACTGTAACCATAAGCATTTGATATCCATATGCTTTTATAGTTAATATTAAATGTTTTACTATAACTGATGAAGTAAGAGTGCTTCTTGTTTTTATTATACTAAACACTAAGATAAAACAAAATGTTATAGCATACATCATTAATGAAATTATAAATATTGCGATTAATTTTCCAATATATATTTTCCATCTTTCTTGTTCATAAGAGAATGTAGTTGATGCAGTTTTGTTGATAAACTCTCTCAATATAACTTCAATAGCTACTACATTAGTTACTGCTAAATAGGCATATGAAAACAACCCCATCTGTATCCATGTAAAAGTATCATCGGCACTTTTCATTGTTGATGAATTTAGAAGCATCCCACTAGCTTGAAACAATAGAAATCCAACACTCAATAAATGCCACCACTTAATTTTTATCTTTTTCAATTCACATAATACTATAGTTCCCATATCATTTCCTCCTAATTTATATTCGCTTTTCTACTATAAATTAAACATCCTATCAATCCTATTGTGAATACACACATACCTAAAATTATATGATAATCTGAAATAACTATTTTTAATGGCTTATCTATCATTGAACTTGGAGTATTCAAATTTATTATTACTGGAAGTATTGAAAATGCTATATCTTTGCACATACCACCAACAACATATGAAAAATTTGCAATTAGCAAAAACATTGCATAAAAAAATGAAACTGTAATATTTCCAAATAATAGAGAAACCAGTGCTGTCATCGGCATTATAACTATCTGTAGAGACCATGAAGCTATGAACACCTTTCCATGATTTAATATTGCGCCAAAGTCCATTGGAGATTTTATAAAGATCATCCCACCTAGCACAATTCCTATAAATGATGCAATATATATTACGCCAATAAGTATCGCACCAGTTATAAGTTTATTTAAAATCATCCCTTTTCTTCCAGTTGGGTAAGTGAACATCACACTTGCAGTATCATTTCTCACATCTCTTGTGAAAATAAGTGATACCAAGATGGTAATAATGATTGGATATAGAATTCCAAAAGCAATATTTTCATATTGATAGAACATTCTATACCAAGCACCCTGTCCAGATGGGGGATTTGCAAATAATAAACCTGGAGACCACATAATCACAAATGCTATTCCAAAGCTTATATAACCAGTACGTTTAAATTTCAATAGCTCACAATAAACAAAATCAAGCACTTTTATTCCCCCCTGTAATCTTGATAAAGTAATCTTCAAGATTATCATTCATGACACTCACTTCATGAACATCCACACTGTTAGTTATCATCTTTCTTGCTATCTCATTTGATTTATCAATCATGTCATAAATTCTTATTTTATTTGGTTCTGTCACTGTGTAATTTCTTATGCCAAACTCCCTTTCTAATAAAGTAACAGCTTTCTTGTCATCACTCACATGTAGGTTTACATAATTCTTATTCTTTTCTTTAAATTTGCTGTAATCAATCTCCTCAAGAAGCTTTCCATTATGAATTATTCCTATATTAGTTGCTAACTGTTGTATTTCCCCAAGTATATGACTTGATATTATTATTGTTAATTCTCTTTCCTTATTAAGTCTAATCAATGTTTCTCTTATCTCTTTTATACCAACTGGATCTAATCCATTAGTTGGTTCATCAAGAATTAATAATTCTGGTTTATGCAAAAGTGCTCTAGCTAACCCTAATCGCTGCTTCATACCTAGTGAAAATTTCTTAACTTTCTTTTTCTTTATATCAAAGTTGTGTAATCCAGCTAATTCTAGAGCCTCTTCAATATATTCTTTATTAGGAATACCCATCATCCTTCTATGAATATCTAAATTCTCTCTTGCTGTAAGGTTAGGATAAAATCCAGGAGTCTCAATTATTGATCCTATTCTTCCTAACACATCTCTATTCCCCATCTTCTTTCCAAACAGTTCATATTCCCCTTTTGTTGGTGAAATCAATCCCATCAACATTCTCAATGTAGTTGTTTTACCAGCCCCATTTCTTCCTAAAAATCCGTATATCTGCCCTTTATTTATTGTCATATTAACATTATCTACAATAGTCTTATTACTAAACTTCTTTGTTAAATCATAAGTTCTTATTATCTCTTTCATAATTATTCCCTCCAAATATTTAATGACCATACCTTATCTGTGTAGTTATGAAACATCTCTTTTGAAAAGATCTTTCATATTTCTTCCTCACAAATATAATGATAAGGCATAGTCATTAATTCTCAACTACATAATTATTACAAATTTATTAAATCATTAATTAATTTTATCTTATTTTGTTTCTATTGGTACTAACGCCTTAATAAGCATCTTGTTTATTCCTATTTCTTTATAAGTCATAACAATCTGCTTAATAATATAACATAACAATATTTAACTAATTCAAAATGCATGGGTACAGTTTATTGAAATTAAAGTGTAATTTTCTCATCTTTGTAATCGCCTTATGACCTTACATGGATTTCCAGCTGCAATAACATTATCAGGGATGTTTTTTGTAACAACGCTCCCCGCTGCTATAGTGGTATTACTTCCTATAGTTACTCCTGGACAAATTATTGCTCCCCCACCAATCCAAACATTATCGCCTATTGTAATTGTCTTAGCAAACTCTTTTCCTGTCAATCTTTCTTTTGGATTGGTTGGATGTGTAGCAGTGTATATTTGAACATTCGGTGCCATAAGCACATTATCTCCAATGATAACCCTATTAACATCTAATACAACACATCCAAAATTGGCATAGAAGTTATCTCCAATTTCTATATTGTATCCATAATCACAATAAAAAGGTGGTTCTATATGAAAGGTACCTTTTGCATTAATTAACTCTCTCAATATTCTCGCTTTTTTCTCAATTTCCTTAGGTCTTGCATTATTGAAATCATATATTAACTCTCTAGCATGTTCTCTTTCCTTCACAAGTGTTTCATCCCCTGCATCATAATAATCTCCTGCAAGCATCTTTTCTTTTTCACTTCTCATGATTTACACTCCTTAATACTTAATACTTAATACTTAATACTTAATACTTAATACTTAATACTTAATACTTAATACTTAATACTTAATACTTAATACCATAATTTTATCACTAACCAAGGGACAGTTCTCAAGATTTTTGATTCTATGATTCAAAAACCCTGAGAATTGTCCCCTAATTTTAAATACATTAATTTCATATTGATTTGATTACAGAAAGCTTGTATAATAAACTTTAATACTTTACTTCAGTAAAGCAAACAAAAGAGGAGGAGGTGACTGTTGCGAAATTCCTAATAAACTTTATAAAAGTATGTGAAATTTTGATAAGGATACAATTGGTGAATTCGAGGTATAATAGTATTAGCTATTGTGAATCCCATACATTGCGAAAGTGGTGTAATCATGGAGTAGAATCTTGAGGGTGTTAGTGTAAAACTAAATTTAATTGAGTAACTAATTAGCGAGAGCCAAGCAAATGCAGTTTATACAAGTGATTACACTTAAAAGTAAACTTGTATATGTAGGATGCGTTGTATCCGAATTTATGCCCTTGGAGTGTTATATCAAACAGAAGTAGTCTTAGGATCAAACTGGACACGTTGAACAGGGAATTAAACAAACTTTATAGGGTTTTATAGAGTTTTGGCAACGGGTTTTTATGGTTAACTTTGGGGGAGTTTTATTTGTTTTTGTTCTTTATTTCATATTTATGCTTTCAATAGGCATTTATTTTTTTAAGAAATCCAATAAATCTGAGGATTATCTACTTGGTGGAAGGAATCTCGGCGGCCTTGTTATATCATTAAGCGCCCAAGCTTCTGATATGAGTGGATGGCTCTTGATGGGTTTGCCTGGAGCTGCCTATGTAGGTGGTTTGCAGACATTTTGGATTGCACTTGGTTTATTTTTAGGTACATTCATCAATTGGAGTTTTATCGCTAAGCGATTAAGAATATATACAGAGGTATCTAACAATTCTATAACCATCCCACAATATTTTCACAATCGTTTCAAGGATAACAGTAATATGTTGAAGATATCCTCTTCAATAATAATTCTTATATTCTTTCTTATTTATACTGCATCCGGCTTTGTTGCTGGTGGAAAACTTTTTAACAGTGTATTTGGAATATCTTATACCTTGTCACTTACTGTTGGAGTAATAATTATAGTTTTATATACTTTCTTAGGAGGATTCTTAGCTGTTTGTTGGACAGATTTCTTCCAAGGTATTCTTATGTTTTTTGCAATCATCATAGTTCCTATAATGGCAGTGTCTTCTCATGGAGGAACCACTGAGGTATTTAATGCACTATCTCATATGCCAAAAGAATTCTTACAGATTTTCAACTCTGATACCATAGGTGTAATCGCTATATTATCCTCACTTAGCTGGGGTATTGGTTATTTTGGACAACCTCATATTCTTATGAGATTTATGGCAATTAAAAACGCAAGTGAGATTAAAAGTGCAAAGAAAATAGCAATTTCATGGGTTTTCTTTTCTTTAATTGCAGCTGTTCTCATAGGTATTATCGCTAGAATAACACTTGCAGGTACACTTAATGAATCTGCTTCTGAAACAGTATTTATTGTATTGGTTAAAGGACTCTTTAATCCTTATATGGCCGGTTTGTTTTTAGCAGCTATTTTAGCAGCAATTATGAGTACAGCTGACTCTCAATTACTTGTTGCTGCATCTTCTGTAAGTGAAGATCTATACAAAACCTTATTAAAACGAACTATCAAAGATAAAGAATTAATTCTAGTAAGTAGAGCTGCTGTCATTGTAATTGCGGTATTAGCTTATGTTATTGCTCTAAATCCAACTAACTCCATAATGGATTTAGTATCCTATGCTTGGGCTGGATTCGGTGCCTCTTTCGGACCAACAATCATCATTTCTCTTTACTGGAGAAAAATGAGCAGATTAAGTGCCATCCTTGGTATAATAACTGGAGGAGTAACAACTATCATATGGAAATCCTTACAGGGTGGCATATTTGATTTATATGAAATGCTACCAGCATTCCTACTATCCTGTGCAGTTATAATCATAACTACACTTGTTAAAGAAGAAAGTAATCCAAAAATCCAACAAGAATTTAATGAATTTGAAAGAAGCTTATAATAATTTAGAAAGGGGACAGTTCTCAAGTTTTTCTATTCAATAGAATAAAAACTTGAGAACTGTCCCCTTTTTTAAGACATCTATTCTTCATACTTTAAAATTAAATTATTAAGTTCATTTTTCACAAACTCTCTCATTTCACTAGGTCGTAATATCTCTCCATATCCTAGAACATCTCTTACCTCTTCACAAGCAAACTCATATTTATGCATGTTTATTGTAGCAATTACATAATGCTTGTCCTGTTTTATCTCCAATATCTCCAATCCATTAAGAATATCAGCTCTACTCTTATGAATCTTTACATCTAAAGGATAATATTCATTTTGTCTACAAATGTTTTTAAAAACCATCTTACTCTTATTCCAATAATCATCAATAGAAAAATTCTCTGGTATCGTAAATACATCCTTTATTTCGTCAATCTTTATTATTCGCTCGCATTTAAATGTTCTTATATCATTTTTTTCTTCATCATATGCAACCATATACCATTCCATTCTCTTTACCACAATTCCATATGGCCTGATGGTTCTTTCTGATGTAACACCCTTAGCCTTTTCATAAGTAATTCTCAATTTCATAGATTTCCATACAGCATTTATTAAACTATCCATATATCCTAAGGATGTACTCTCTCCCCACCATGGTGAATCATCAAAATGAAAACTCTGCTTTATTTTCTTAATATCATCACCATACTTAGATGGTAGATTTTTTTCAAGCTTAATTAGAGCATTATTCAACTTCATTCCCATATCACTGCCATTATCCGGCTGTATCCCTATGCCACTAAGATATAAATTTATCATATCTTCTCCTTTAAGGTCACTAAGTCCAATTGAATATCCCTCAATAAAATGCACTCCTCCATTTGGACCAGTTGATGATGTTAATGGTATACCAGCTTCACACAATATATCAATATCCCTATATATTGTTCTTACTGATGTTTCAAGTTTTTCTGCAAGCACCTTAGCTTTAATCTTTCCACGACTCTCCACCATAAGTAAAATTGAAATTAATCTATGAACCCTCATAAGCACATCTCCCAAATTTTATTAAATAAATTATATATTTATGACACACTACTGTCAACAATTGGTTGTTATACTAATACAAAAATGATATTTTTAGAGGAGAGATTACCATGAAAATAGGTATATTAGGTACTGGATTTGGCCGCTATCATGCTAGCATTTATAAAAAATTAAGTGATGTAGAATCAATAATCATATTTGGACGAGATAAAGATAAACTAAATAAAATAAAAACAGAACTTCAGATAGAGGTTACTGACAATATCAACGACATATTAACTAATCCAGATATTGATTTAGTAGATATTTGTCTTCCAAGTAATTTACATAGAAAATATGTTATTGAAGCTTTAAAGAATGGAAAAAATGTATACTGTGAAACTCCTGTTAGCTTATCACTTGCTGATGCAATTGCAATGAAAGAATGTGAAAAAGAATATGGTAAAAAGGTATTTGTAGATTTGTTTATAAAACATGAACCTCCATATGAATTCTTATTTAACTTAGCTCAAAAAAAGGAGTATGGAAACTTAAAAGCATTATACCTTAAAAGAAATACTCCACCATTCTGGGGTGATTTAGGTATAGGTAATATAACTACAAATCTTATGATTCATGAATTTGATTTCATAACTTGGTTACTTGGATCTCCTGATAATATTTCAGTTAGTGGACTTCCCACTAAAGAAGGTGAATCTATCGTAATTGCTAATCTTAACTATAAAGATACCCTTGTTCAAGTTCAAAGCTCATCCATGATGGCTAAATACTATCCTTTCACAGTTGGATATGAAGCAGTGTTTGAAAATGCAGTAATAGAGTTTTCTGAGAAGTGCTATGAAGCTGGTTCTGACATAAGTTGTAAGTTATATACCAATAGTACTGTTATGGACATTGAGTTAAATGATAAGAATTGTTATGAAGAATCTATAAAACATGTACTGGATTGTTGCAATAAAAACATACCTACTAAATTAGGTATTGATGATGCAATAAAATCTCTAGAAATTGCAATTAACGCTAAAAACTTATTATTAGAAAAAGTGTAAAGTTTACTACGGAAAATAAACTGAAAAAGGATAAGTAGTTTGTCTTAATCAACTACTTATCCTATAAAATTATATCTAAAGTAAAGAATATTATCGCAACTTTTCTTGCACTAATATATTGTTTACAATTAAATGTTGCTTCTTATGTTAGAAAATATTAATTATATTATAGCTTGAACAAAACTATACCCTAACTTAAGTCCATAATAAATAATTATAACTCCACATACAACATTTATTATCTTTATAACCTTCTCATTAAAACTGTTCTTAAATATTGATACCATTGTTGTTAATCCTAAAAACCAGGACATAGAAGCTATACATACACCAATTATAAATATACTTCCTGCTTCTGGTGTTAAAGATGCTTTAACACCTCCTAGCAAAAGTGAACCATCAATAAGAGCCTGTGGATTAGCCCAAGTTATTAAGAAACAAGTTAAAATAACCTGTATCATTGATTTGTTCACATCAACCTTTTCATGATTATCAACTTTACTTATAATTAGCTGAATACCAATATATAGCACTGCTATGCTCCCAACAAGCAGAACTCCTAACTTAAGGATTGGTAACTTTTCCATTAGTGCTCCAACACCAAAGAAACAAGCCAAAGCCAATGAGATATCAAAGAAAATCGTAGTTAATGCCACCTGATATGCCCTTAGTTTACTTTTATCTATTGCTGTGTTTATAACATAGAGATTCTGCATTCCAATTGGAGCAACATAGGCTAGTCCTAACATGAATCCTTGAAGTAAATATTTAATCATTTTCTCTCCCCCTCGTATAATTAATCATCCAAATTTTCTAACTCATTCATATATCATAATTTTATATACTTTTCATAAATAACTTTCGCTATATTAAAGGTATTCTCTTTCGCTCGCTTCATTGCATCCTCTAACATCATTCCCTCAGGTGTTATACATATGATATCTTCAATCCCACAATCAAATAAATCTTCATTTTCAATATCAACTTTACCTGCTATAGCTATAGTCTTCTTGTTATACTTCTTTCCTAGTGAAGAAATTCCTACTGGAACTTTGCCATATAAAGTCTGATTATCAATTTTTCCTTCCCCAGTTATTATCAAGTCAGCTGTTTTAATCTTCTCTTCTAACTTTGTTTCAGCAATAACCAATTTAATCCCTTGTACCATTTTTCCATCTAAATAACTAAGGAAAGCTGCTCCTAAACCACCTGCTGCTCCCCCGCCTCTTGTCTTGGAGATATCACTCTTTAGTGTTTCTTCAATAACAGCTTGGTAATTTAACATGCCTTTTTCAAGCTCAACCATCATTTCTGTATTCGCACCCTTTTGTGGTGAAAAAACATATGTAGCCCCATTTTCTCCTGTAAGAGGATTGTCCACATCACAGGCTATTTTAAAGTTTACAGCTTTTAGCACCGAGGGCATATTAGAAAGATCAATCTTATTTACTAACTCTAGTTCTTTTCCATAACCAAGTAACTCTTCACCTGTTTTTGACAAGAATCTTACTCCTAATGCTCTAGCCATGCCCATTCCACCATCATTTGTGGAGCTTCCCCCAAGTCCAACTATAATATTATTACATCCTTTTCCTACAGCATCCAATATCAACTCTCCAACACCATATGTTGTTGTATTCATTGGATTTCTTTCATTCTCATTCAATAAATATAATCCAATTGCGGTGGCAACTTCAATATACGCAGTCTTACCGTCCTCTGATAACCCATAGTATGAACTAATTTCTTTACCCAAGGGTCCAGTTACGTTTAGTTCAACTCTTTTGCCATTATTGCTCGATATTAAAGAATCAACCAAACCTTCTCCACCATCCGAAATAGGAACTTTTATTATCTCTAACTCTTCATCTATAGTTTTAAATCCACTTTCTAAAAAACCAGCTACTTCATTTGATGTCATGCTTCCCTTGAATGAATCTGTTGCTATAAGAATTTTCATAATTTCACCTCTCAATAAAATAAAAATTCAAATGTTCTTCCTAAGTTTAATTATAAACTACTTTCCACTAATATTTGATATATTTATCTAAATATTCTATACTTTAAATACTACTAAAGATTTATATTAATAGAAAATTAGTTTAATTAAACTTCTTGGAGTGTGATAAACCATGACTATCAACAAACATAAAAGCACTATAATTAATGAGCTTTATAAAGAAATTGAATCTGGAAATATTAACTTTGTTGATTCTTTCTGGAGTAATATAAAAAAAACAGGAACACCTATAATAGAAAGTATAGATGGTGATAGTGAATTTTCATTAGTTACATTTATCTATAAAGGAGATGATAATACAGAATCACTACAGCTTTATGTTCCAGTGAATAGTAATCCTAATAATATTGATTGTGCTTCATATGGACTTTCTGAATTTAAATTTGAGTGTATCTCAAATACCAATGTTTGGTATGCATCATGTATCGTAAGGAATGATGTTCGCCTTAGTTACATGTTATTACTTAATTGTCCATTTGAAAAAGCTTCTGAATATCCTGAAAGAATGATAAAGGATTCATTTAACAAAAATAAACTTATCTTCCCTAATGATAGTGAAACTGAAAAAGATTTCGTTATAGATTATGTGAATATGCCTGATGTAGACGAGCATATTTGGGTAAAAGAAAGAATTGATACTTTAAAAGGTAAAATTGAAACACTTAAATCTAAAAGTGAGATATTAAAAAATGAACGAAACATAACAATCTACACCCCATCAAACTATCGCAAGACAAATGAACCGTATAATCTTCTAGTATTGAACGATGGGGCAGAATATCTAAGAATTTCAGCTAAAGAAATTCTAGATAATTTAATCAATGATAATAAAATTCCACCTACTGTTGCGGTATTCATTGATTCAAATGATGACAGAATGACTGAATTAATGTGTAATGATAATTTTTCCTCTTATGTGGTAGATGAAGTTCTTCCTTGGGTTCGTGAACACTATAATGTAACTACTGATCCATCTAAAAGTATCATAGGAGGGTTAAGTCTTGGTGGACTTACTGCCTCATTTATGGGATTAAGATTCCCTAATGTTTTTGGTAATATTCTATCTCAATCTGGTTCGTATTGGTACAAGCGTGAAGATTATGAGAACCCAGAAAAAAGAAATTGGCTGGCAAGACAATTTAAAAATATTGATAAACTACCTCTTAAATTTTATTTGAATATCGGTATTTTAGAAGGCCCTCAAATATATGAAGCGAATCAAACTTTTAGAGATGTATTAATATCAAAGGGTTATTTAGTATCTTATGAAGAATTCAAAGGTGGACATGACTATCTTTGTTGGGGGGAAACTTTAGCAACTGGACTTATTGCATTAATAGGTAAATATTAAGCTTCTTAAATAATAAAATCAAAGCAAGCTTAAAATATTTCTACTTAAGCTTGCTTTAATTATATCAACAATGAACTCCCTTAGGTAATTTAAAATAAATAACCTAAAAACTTGTCCTATACTTTCAAATGAAGATCAAACCACTCTGTGATTTCTTTTAATCTTCCTATTCTATTAATTGGTTTTCCACTTCTGCTTAATTCATGGTTTTCTCCCTTAAATATGCAGAATTTTGATTCTACATTGTGGTATTTAAGAGCAGTAAACATTTGAATACCTTCGGCAAAGTAACATCTATAATCCTCATCTGCATGTATGAATAATGTAGGTGTTTTAACTTTATCAGCATATTTCACAGGAGAATGATCCCATAGCTTATTTACATCACTCCACGGAGTTGCTTTATTTTGGTCTTCGACCCAGTAATATCCTATATCAGTAGTATTAAATTTAGATATCCAATTTGATATACTTCTCTGCGAAACAGCAGCCTTAAACCTATCAGTATGACCAATTATCCAGTTAGTCATATATCCGCCGTAAGAACCACCAGTAACTCCTAATCTCTTTTCGTCAATATATGGACATTTTTTCAAAACTTCATCAGTAAAACACATTATATCTTTATAATCAACAGCTCCGTATTTTCCTCTTATATCGGAATAAGCATTATCTTTTACATTGCTTCCTCTCAAATTACAGAAAAATACCACATATCCTTTTCCAGCCCAATACTGCATTTCATGGAAAAATACTTCTCCAAAAGCACTTTTAGGACCCCCATGTATATTAAGGATAGCAGGATATTTCTTACCTTCTTCGAAATCTACCGGTTTCATAACCCATCCATCTACAATTATTCCTGGATCTGATTCTGTACTTATTCTCTCAAGTTTTGATATTTTTCTCTCTTCCATTACCCATTTATTAATATGAGTTTTTTGAATTTCTTCTATACCGTTTTTCAAGTACATCTCTTGAAGCTTGTTTCCTCTCATACCGATAAACGCTACCTTTTCTCCATATATATCATAACTATCTACAGAACCATTCTCTTCTAAAATTCTTTCTATTTTACCATGTTTATCAATTCTATTAAGATAAGAATGTCCCTCTTCACTTGTAGTAAAATAAAGTTTATCTTTTTTCATTTTCATTGTAGGAGATGAGCCATATCTACAATCCGACCCTACAGTATTCCAAAGACTTACTTGAAGTTCTGGCGTTAAACACTTTATACCTTTTGTCTTCAAATCCATAATAAAAAATTTATGATTCTCATTATTTCCATGTTTAATCATATCACTTCCACTGAATATCACTTCATCTTTGTCAATGAATGATGCATAGCTATATGAAAATCTATCTTCAGGTGAAATTTGAATAATTTCTTGTCTTTCAATATCGTACATAAATATATTGTTTTCTACCCTCATTTTGTTTTCATATTCTTGTCCAATAAAAAGTATCTTATTATCTTGGAATGTATAACTTTCAACATTCATATATTCACTTGTAATTGGTGAATATTTTCCTGTCTCCACATTAAAAATATATAATCTATTTCTATTTTTACTAATATATCCTGAACCATTATTCCAGAATGGAATTTCGTCAACAATGACATAATCACCTTCAACTTGGTGAAGTTCTTTTTCTTTTACAGGATTATCAGTTGATGTAAATAAATATTGATTTTCATTAATGAATTCTATACTGTTAACTTTTCTACCAATTTCAAAGTACTCCTCAATTTGTCCACCATTTATATGTACTTTAAAATATTTTGTAGAATCCTCTTTTTGTTCTCTATAATCTTGAAATATTATGTGTTTATCATCTTTATCCCACATAAAATTTTTCCCTTTATCTAAACAGGTAATTTGATGATATTCTTCACTAGTTCCAGTATATATCCATAAATTAGAGTTATATCCCCTTTTATCTACATTAGCCTCATGAACTAAAAAACAAGCATTATCTCCTTTAGAATCAAATTTAATATTAGAAAGAAATTTAAATCTACATATATCGTCTATTTTTATATTTTCCATACAATCCCTCTTTCTATAAATAATAATTACTCTTATTTATCTGTCATGCAATCGCATTTAGGATATACATCCTTTAAAAATAATTTATCAGCATACGCAAAATATTCATGCTTATAATTAAACACTGGTTTATATCCCTTAATTATCTCTTTTGCTTTTTTTGAATTATTACTAAGCAATTCTATAACCATTCCTGTTAAAAATTTCGTTCCAGTTACATAGGCAGTCTCTTTGTTGCTTACTATATAGTCTGGACTATGCAATCCTCCACTAATGCAACCTATACAAGTTTCTATTACTGGCATAATTGAAGAAACATCTCCAAGATCTGTTGACCCTTTACTTGGCGGAACAGTTGTTACTGCATCTTCTCCAACTAATTCAATTCCAACCTCTTTAGCAACATTTCTTAATCTCTCATCAACTACAAGAGGGAACATCCCTGGAGTATCCTCAATTTCTACCTTTGCTCCCATTGCTACCGCTCCACCAACAATAGCTCTATTAACCTTATAATTTGCTTCAACTACATCGTGTATATTACTTCCTCTAACAAATGTTTCTAGAGTAACCTCAGCTGGAATTACATTTACAGCATCTCCACCCTTAGTTATCATGGGATGAACTCTTAGTGCCGATTCTTCTTTAAATGTTTCTCTTATTGAATTGATAGCCATAAGTCCTAAATTTGCTGCATAAAGAGCATTTACTCCCTTATCTGGTGCTGAAGCAGCATGAGATGCTTTTCCAATATATTTAGTTTTTTTAGCTATAAATCCATTACTTCCTGATTCCAGTATCACCTTATGGGTACCTTCTAAAGCATGTATCATAACACAAATATCCACATCATCAAAAACTCCTCTATGAATGAGTTCTGCTTTCCCTGTTGGATATTTTATTATTCCTTTTTCCATAAGCTCACTTCTAAAATCCATTTCAAGGTATTCTTCTGCTGGAGCTGCAATAAAGTGGATCTTTCCTACAAGTTCATCATAAACCATGCTTTCCATCATAACTTTTGCAACACCAAGCATATCAGCAATCATTATATTATGACCACAAGCATGCACAACCCCTGTTTCATTGTCACTATCTTTATGTTGACTGCATATTACTCCATCTAACTCTCCTATGACAGCTACTCCTGGTCCTTCTTTTCCTGTATCTATAGTAGCCTTAACTCCTGGTATATTGCCAAGTGTTACACACTTTAATCCCATTTTTTCAAATTCTTTTTTTACTAGTTCACTTGTATTAAATTCTTTAAACCCTGATTCCGGCATTCCATATACAGATTCTCCAATAGCCTCAATATAATTTTTAATTCTGTCAACAGCATCATATGCTGATTCTTTAATTTTTTTTATTTCCATCTTAATAACCCTCATTTTTCTTTGTATATGATTTTAAGGTAATTTTATATTTAAATAATTTTCTAATTACACCATAAAGGATATTTACACCAAGCCTATAAAATATTCAGCTTGGTGTAATATACTACAGTTTTTTATCTATTATGCTTGAAGTTCTGGTTCTTTATAAGCTTTAGCCTTTTTGTAAAGTATAGATACTATAACAAAACAGATAACTGTCATAAGAAGCATATAAGCAAATATATACTTAAATCCTGTAGCTCCTGGATTAGAATCCATTATTGAACCCATGAATATATGGTAATAAGTATCTGGAATAAATCCTACAAATGATGCGAATCCTATGAAAATTCCAGTCTTTTCTTTAGAAATATTTACTTCACCAAGAGATGAGAAGTAAATTCCTCTAATTGCAAAGTTTGCAAATTGAGCTATAGCCCAAATTCCGATTATAACAAATGATAATTCTGGTTTTGCAGGAACTACAATATAAGCTATCATACAGATAATCGCAAGTACTACTAAGGATCTTACAACTTTTAATGTTGAACCAAACTTATCAACAAGGATACCAGCTGTTGCTGCTCCAATAAATCCTACAACATAAAGAACAAACATAGAAATACCTGATGCTGTTGTTCCACTTACACCAAATACTTGTGTTAAATATGGAGTAATCTTATTTAATCCAATATGGAAGTGGTACGCACTAAAGATCATTGCACCAATTAACCAAGCTCTTGGATCTCTAATTATTGTAAGCATATCTTTTATTGAAATTGCAGTCTTTTCATTAGTTTTAATATTCTTAAGAAGAAATAATAACGCTACACCAACAGAGATTAATACTACAGAATAAATAATAATTATTGTAGTTATTCCTAATTTTGCTTCATTAAATTTAGCAAAAACAGCTAATGCTGAATATGAAATAACAAGACCTGATATTTGTTTTCCACCTTCCCAGAATCCAAACATTTTACCAAGATCTCCACCAGTACTTAAAAGTCTTACCGCTTTAATAGCAACTGACCAGTAAGTTAAACAAACAATCGCACCGTATGCTATATGTATTAATAAAACCATATTGTACGAAGGGAACGTTGAATAGAATAGTCCTAAACAACCCATAGAAATAAATGAAACCGATAATAGCGCTTTCGGACTAAACCTATCTGCAATCCATCCTCCTGGGAAATAACACACAAATGATGCCCAGCCAAACGCACTTGTTAATACACCATATTGAGTATTATTTACTCCTAATGCCTCAACAATAGCATCATAGTATGAATACCCTATATACGGTATTTTGTACACAAGTCCCCCTGCCAAAGCTAGTATCAAAAGCGTTATCCAATTTTTATTGATTTTTCCTTTCATTTTACCCTCTCCTCCATAGTTATTGAAGATTTTGTGATTGTATTTTATCAACCACGTAATAATATATACGCAATAACCGTGCCAACTTTTAAATTATTAAAAAAATCATATTTTTTTAAAGAATTTTAACTATTTTTAACGATTTTTAAGATTCTCTCAATATTTTTCAACAATATTCTCTTTAGATAATTAATAAAGTGGATTATGTTTTTTCATCCATAACCCACTTTATCTTCACCATATTCCACTTTATTTTTTTCTTAGATAATGCATTCCGTTTTTCGTAATAATACATCCATTACGACCTATATATTTTTCAATATATCCTCGTACTTTCAATTCTTCAATAACATTTCTTAACTTATATTCCGAAATACCTTCATTAAGATATTTTATATTATATTGCTCAAGAATTTTTTTTCTTCCAATACCGCCTGTTTCTTTTGAATACTCCTCCAATATTTCCAGCACACGTTTTTCTATATGGTTTTCCTCCTCATTTTCTTCATTTATTATAAATATTTCAGGTAAAGGATTTGAAGTATCTTTCATAAGTGCGTAATATTCAGCAACATTTTTTAACTCTCTAACATTTCCTTTCCATTTATGACTAAGAAGTGCTTTTTCAATAGAATTGTTAAGAACCTTGTCCCCATTAGAATACTCCTGAAAAAGAGGAATAATATCTTCCTTTCTGTCCCTCAAAGCTGGAACCTTAAGAGGTAAAACATTTAATCTGTAATAAAGGTCTTCTCTGAAGCTTCCCCATTCAACCTCTTTAATTAGATTTTTATTTGTTGCAGCTATAATTCTAATATCAATATCTATTACCTTATCACTTCCAATTCTCATAACCTGCATTTCTTGAATGACCCTTAAAAGTCTAGATTGAAGAGAATAAGGCATATCTCCTATTTCATCTAAAAATATAGTACCATTATTAGCTTGTTCAAATAGCCCACTTTTCCCCTCTTTTCTAGCACCAGTGAACGCACCTTTATCATAACCAAAAAGTTCACTTTCTAAAAGGCTTTCGGGAAGTGCTGCACAGTTTATAGCAACAAATGGTTGTTTTTTTCTTTTGGAACTATTATGAATAGATTGGGCTAAAAGTTCTTTACCCGTACCGCTTTCACCATATATCAAAGTCGTTTTGTCAGTTGTGGCAAATCTTTCAGCCATTTTTATACATTCATCCATCTTCTTAGAAACATATATTATTTTATCAAAGGTATATTTTGCTGTAAGACCTGTAGATTTTAATTTTTCGCTTATAGTCTGTTCAAGCTTTTTAATATATGTTATATCCTTTAAAATTATAATCTTTTCCCAAGCATCGTTATATAAAATAGATGTTTTCACAGATACCATTAGGAATTTTTTATTTATTTGAATAATTTCATTATCAATGTCTCTACTTTTAATTAACGCCATGTAATCATAAGTAAATATATCTTTAATATTGTAACTTTGATTAAACTCCTTATTCCCAATCATTTCTTTACACTTATCATTACAAAGTAAAATGTCTCCAGAATTATTTATAAGAATTATTCCATCATTCGATTTTTCTAAAATAGACTTAAGGCGTTCATTTTTTTTGTAAAGTTCTTTGTATTTCTCTTTAATTCCTTCGTCAACAGTAACTATTTTATTTATATACTTTAATAATCTATTGTGAACCTCTTTATCATTCATCTCAAGCTTACTGATTATAAGTAAAAAAGTAGATGTATCAAGACATCTAACCCCCACATCTATAATATTAGATATATAAGAAGGAACTCTTTCTTTAATACCAGGAGATATTGCATAATTAATATCCCCATAATCTTCTCCTTCTTTATATGAAACAAACTGTAAATCTTTAAATTTTAACTTATATAGTAGTGAAGTTAACTGAAGAGTTGTTTCATAGTAGTCATTTACAACGAGAACTTTACTATTTTCAGGTATCTCTAATATTTGAAGCGCTTTTTCTTCAAGAATAGTTCTAGATATCACTATTATCTTTTCCTTATTCTTCACATTATTAATTACCCGCTCTATTCTATTTTCAAGCATTATAAGTATAACATCACCATCTATTATATGGTCCTTACTCATAGAATTTAAATGACAATGCTCTATGATTATTTTATTTTGAAAAACAAACTTTAGGTTTTCTTCTAATTCAGCTGATAATTCTCCTTGAAAATCTGTTACTATTACTACACTCTTCAGAATAATCACTTCCTATTCAATATGACTTTTTTCCAAAACTTACTTATGGAACTTTACACTTATTTTCTAAAAACATTATATCAAATCATACATTATTTTGTAGTTAGTTATCAAATAAAAAATAAACCACCTAAAATATAAGTGGTTTAACTATTATCCTAGATAGCCTCTCAAATTTATATACTTATTTCTTACATCTCATACGGGCTCTGGATCCTCTTTCAGCATTACTATCAAATTTATATAATTATTTCTTACACAATGTTCCCTTTCCAATGCTTATATATAAGTTCTACTGACCTTTCCATCTCTCTAAAAAACTCAGATCCAAATTTTCTTAAATACATAATCTGTCCTATGTTTTTTGCTCCAAATTTATTATCCTTTGGTAGTTTTCTTTCTAACCTGTCGTACATATCATTAAATTCTTCTCCTGTGAGATGTTTATATTCCTCATCAAATACAATATACTTTTTATCATGTCTTGTATTTATCCTTCTCTTCATATCTTCTGGATAATGACCTAAGCAAAGCATTCCTATAGGGAATACCTTATTCGGTAAATTAAACATTTCTTTATGAATTTCATAATTCTCTACAATATCACCAATATAACATGATCCTACCCCTATAGATTCTGCTGCTATAACTGCATTCTGTGCCGCAATCAAAGCATCACTTGCTGCTAAGAATAAACTTGCTGAACCTGGTTCTCTATACTCAATTTCTCTTTCCTTGCACATTTCTTCAACCTTGCAATGTTTAAAGTAATCATAAGTTCTCTCAATATCAGCTAGGAATATCAATACAACTGGTGCAGTAGCAATAAACGGTTGATTATCACATGTTTCACTCAACCTTTTTTTCTTTTCTTCATCCTTAATAACCAATATTGAATATAACATCATATTCCCCGCCGTTGGTGCTCTCAATGCTCCTTGCAGAATTATATCTAATTCCTGTTCATTGATAGGCTTGTCTGCATATTTCCTAAGAGACATCCTATTATTTAATAACTCTAATGTTGAATTCATAAATATTCCCCCCGTTTATACTATTTAATATTATCTTTAATTTCTAAGAAATTGAATTTTCTATATAAATTATAAGCTGGTTTATTATCACTATGCACATCTAAACTAATCTCTTCAAAGTCATTTTTATACATATCATTTATACATCTAGTTAATAAATCAGACCCAACACCTTTTCCACGATATTCAGCTGAAGCATGCAATGAATAGATATGTAATCTACGTTCATTTATTGGAATACCAATAAGAATCCCTACCACTTCCTCTTTATCATATGCCGTTATGATGTATCTTTTAGAAAACTCTCCAAAAACACTGTTTTGAAGATTTTCAATGAACTTATCTGGTTTTTTCCCTGCTATATCAGGATCTAATATGCCTTCTGTAAATTTTGATAGATAACACTTAAGCCTTTCTGTTAATTCTATTCCATCAACCGTTAAATATTCTATTCCCCATTTATATGAACTTTCAACCTCTTTGCTTAGAGTTCTTTTTAGGTTAATCTTCATTAAATTTCACCTCTCTTAGTCATTAAGTACTTTCCAGTTTAATGCCATTATAGTAATAATATATCACATTGACTTTTGCTAATAAAGTTATTAACATTATTGTATTGATTTCCAAAAATATATTGAATAATGGAATTTTTTGTGATATACTGAATTTCCGCTCGCAATTGGGGCTTATCTACCCTAACAAAATCGCATTTCACGAAAAGTACTTAATCTTATTAATGGAGGTGGTTAATATTTTTAGAGGATTATGTTTAGCTAAAAAATCCTTTCAAAGAGATCGTGTCTATACGCTGAATCACATTATAAATAATATTGGAAGTATCGTCTTCGGTTATATTAATGTGAGAATATGGCTCTCTGTATTAGGAAACACCCCTGAAGGTATGAAAACAGTTACTTATCTCATGGTTAACCAAGCTGGACTTTGGCTTGTAATGTTTTTCCCATATGGATGTTACATACCTGAAAAAGTCACAAGTGGTTCTATCGCCTATGAAATGTTACGGCCATACAGTCTACTATACAACAGCTTTTCTGAAATCACAGGTCATATTTTTTACAATTTCCTTTTTAAATCAATACCAATTTTTCTTTTCGGTGTATTAGTCATGGGAGTGTCTCTTCCAAATCTTAATCAAGTTATCCCCTATTTTATAACATTATCTAATGGAGTGATAATCGCATTCTTTATCAATTATTTTATTGGACTTTGGAGTATAAAATTCTTATCAATAAATGGTGTTCAAAGTATATATTATTTTGCGACTGCCATATTCAGTGGTGCATTTATTCAATTGAAATATTATCCAGAAGCTTTTAAACAGATAGTCATGAGTTTACCATTTGCATACACGTCGTATGTTCCTACTGCAGTATATCTAGGCGAATATAGTCTATTCAAAGCCTGTGTTAATCAATGGATTTGGATATTCATATTATTTATAATAGCTTATTTACTTACAGCTAGGTTAACTAAAAAAATGGCTATCCAAGGAGGTTAATATGAAAATTTTTTTAACTCTCTTCAAGGCATCCTTCAAAAGTCAAACACAATATAAATTCGATTTTTTTGTTAGTACAATCGGAAATATTTTAGCACTGTTTGGAGACTTTCTAATAATAGTATTTATACTATTACGTTTTAAAAATATTGATGGATGGCAACTTCATGAGATTGCTCTTATGTATGCAATTATTGAACTTGGCTTTGGTTTTTGTAGGTTGTTTGGAGAAGAATTCAATAAATTTGAAACATATATTCTTAAAGGTACATTTGATACCTTGCTTATTAGACCTGTATCCCCACTTATACAGATGATGCTAAGAAAAGTTGACTTTAAAAGAATAGGTATGATTACTCAAGCTGCAGCAGTAGGAATTTGGGGGCTTTCTAAATGTACTTTCATAAATAATAGTATCTATCTATACTTACCCTTCTTAATAATAGCATCAACCTTGATAAATTTTCAGGTAAGTCTCATTCTTGCATCAACAGCTTTTTGGACAGGCAAGAATAAAGATATAATTATTCTAGGACACTATTCAACACGAACAGCTGCTCAGTATCCAGCGTCAATATACCATAACGTCTTCAGTTTCATTTTAACCTTTATAATTCCATTTTTCTCAATAAACTATTATCCACTTCTTTATTACACGGGAAAATCGGATAATATATTTTATTTAATGACACCACTTTTAGCAATTATAGTTATGACTCCAATATCATATATCATATGGACTTCTGGAATTAAGAAGTATTCAAGTGCTGGAACATAGAATAAATCAAATTAAAAGGTATTATTATTATTGCTAAAGATAAAAAGATTAGCAACTTGAAGAAGAGAATAAAAATCTGAAGAAACAGTTAGATATACTAAGATGTAAACTGTATGAAAAGATATAAAGTACACAATTATATGATATACTGTATCACTCTTAAATTATTCATTAATACGTGGGGGTTAAGTTATGGAGATAACATTTCAAAATGCTACAGTCAATGATATAAATATATTATTTGAGTTAAATAAAAAGCTTATTGAGAAGTATGAAATCAACTTAAATCTTGATTTCGAAAAGATTTTTACTTGGGTTAAGAGAAAGATAGAAAATAATATAGAACTCTATCAGTGCATTTATTTTGATGGGATTAAAGCAGGTTATTATTACTTACATAATGATGGAGAAAAGCTTGAGCTTGATGACTTCTTTATTTTTGATGAATTTCAAGGGAGAGGCATAGGAACGAAGGTTATAAAATATATTGCTTCAATTTCAAAAGAAAAAAACAAGGAAGTATTTTTATACGTATTTGCAAATAACCAGGGAGCTTTTAATTTATATCTTAGGAATGGATATAAGATTGTAGAAAATATTGCTGATAGTAGATACATAATGAGTACTCAAGCGAGCTCATGTACTCATTGATGATATAAAAGTGAAGAGTGGAATTTATAATAAATTATTATTTCTTAATTTTAGTATTTTGTGAAACAATCTAGGAGGTATAATATGATAATTGAAACTGAAAGACTTGTTCTAAAAGTTTTAGATGGATCATTTGCTGATTTAGTCTTAGAATATTTTAATAGAAATAGAGAACACTTAAAGCAGTTTGATCCCTTACGAAGCGAGAACTTTTATAAAGTAGAAAATCGAAAAAAAGCATTGGATCAGGAAATACTAGATATAGATAATGGTACGCAATTAAGGCTTTGGATATTTAAGAAAACAGATATCGGTTTTAAAAAGATAATTGGAACAATCTGTTTTAGTCATATAGTAAAAGGCTTTTTCTTATCATGTTATGTAGGATATAGCATCGATAATAGTGAAACAAATAAAGGATATATAACAGAGGTTCTGAAAAAAGGAATAGATATTATGTTTCGTGAATATAACCTTCATAGAATTGAAGGTACTGTAATGCCTAAAAATATAGCTTCATTGAAGGTATTAGAAAAACTTAATTTCAAAAATGAAGGTCTGTCTACAAAATATCAAAAAATCAATGGAAAATGGGAAGATCATATTCATATGGTCTTATTAAATTCAGAAGTTGAATAGATATATACTGCACTAAACTATATATCATTAGGAGGTACATAATGGAGTTTATTACTGTTCAAGGACTAAAAAAAGAATACACTGTGTATGAAAAGAAAAGCCTCTTTAGAAGAAATAAAAGAACAATTGAAGCCCTTAAAGGGGTTGACTTTACTGTTAAAAAAGGAGAATTTTTAGGTTATATAGGGCCCAACGGTGCTGGTAAATCTACAACTATAAAAATCCTTACAGGTATTATGAATCCAAGTGATGGAATAGTAAAAGTAGGAGATTATATTCCTTATAAAGATAGGAAAAAATATGTTCAGAATATTGGAGTAGTGTTCGGACAGAAAACACAAATGTGGTGGGATCTACCTGTAAAAGATACATACGAACTTTTGAAAGGTATTTATAAAGTGGATGATAAAAAATACAAGCGTCAACTAGAGTATCTAGTTGATAAATTGTTTCTTGAAGATATTTTAAATCATCCTGTACGACAACTAAGTCTAGGTCAAAGAATGAGAGCAGAACTTGGTGCATGCATGATTCACGATCCTGAGATACTATTTCTTGATGAGCCAACAATAGGACTAGATGTGGTATCTAAACATAAAGTTGTAGACTTTCTTCAAGAAATCAACAATAAGGGAAAAACCATATTTCTCACAACCCATGATATGAAAGACATAGAGAAATTATGTAATGAAATGCTGGTTCTAAATCATGGGAATATCGTATATAAAGGAAAAGTGGATCAGTTAAAGACAATAACAGATCTTCCTATTAAGGTTATTGCGCAAATGAATATTAATGGTGAAGATAATAACTTAAATCGAATACTATCTAAACATCATGGAAAGTATGATAAGATTAAAAATCAACTAGTGTTGAATGTAAAAACCAAACAGGATACATCTGAAATTGCAAAGAACCTGTTCAACAATTTCACGGTTGAGGATTTTAAAGTTGAGGAACCTAGTATTGAGGAAATTATTAAATTAATATATACCAGCTAATAAAAGGCCAGCGGTCCTTTATTAGGTATATAATTGATAGTGTATAATATGGAAATAATGATTGCCACATTCTATTTGTTTTGTGCGGTAAATGCAATGCAATAATTACATTGCAATAGTAATATAAGATGAATAAATATTAATTTTATTTTATTTGGGAGGTATATTATGGACAAACGTTTTACATTTAATGAAGATGTTAAAAATTATGATAATTGGAGGCCAACATACTGTAAAGAATTATTCAATGATATTATTCAATACTCACAACTTAATCAAAATAAAAAAGCAGTAGAAGTTGGAATCGGTACTGGTCAAGCAACTACACCCTTTCTTATGACAGGATGTGATGTAACAGCCATCGAACTTGGAAAAAACCTAGCTGAATACTCCAAAGAAAAGTTTAAAGAATATAATAATTTTAGTGTTTATAATACTTCATTTGAGGATTTTGAGTGTAATGATAATAGTTTTGATATTCTTTACTCTGCAACAGCATTTCATTGGATTCCTGAAGATATAGGCTATCCAAAGGCATTTAAGCTATTAAAGAATAATGGAACATTAGCCTTGTTTTGGAATAAACCATCTATGAAAGAAGATGACTTATTACATCAAAAATTTCAAACTATATACCAAAAATATACATCATTCGATAATAAATCCATAGAAAGTGCTGCTGCAAGTACTACAGCAAGATATAATAGAATATCAAAAACTATTCAATCCTATGGTTTTAGAGATGTAGAAATAAAGTTATATCACCAAACACGAGTATTTGACTCTTCAGGTTATATTTCATTATTAGAAACATATTCAGACCATAGAATGCTGGAATCCTCTACAAAGAAATTATTATACAGTGAAATTGAAAATACTATTCTTGAATACGGTAATACTGTAACTATATATGACACGATAGAATTATATTTGGCAAGAAAATAATAAATTTCTTAAAACTGCAAAATCACTTTTGCAGTTTTTTTATTTGTATTATATCTCTTTTAATCTATCAACCAATTATAGAGATTCTATAGTGAATCTTGATTTATACATATCTCAAAATCACAGCGCTTCAATGAGTTTTGAATATGTATAAATTTAGTTTTGACTTGAAATCTCTATAGTTAATAAAGTCTTAAGAATTACATACAGTTATTTGTAAAATTTAAATGATATCATCTTTATAGAGTACAAAATAGATTCAAGTTCAATAATTAATTTATACATGTACAAAACACGTTAAACCGACCTGATTTTGATACGGTTATCGTATAACTTTTTCTAAGGTGTGCATAAATTAAATTTCACTAAGGAATCTATATAAAGGAAAGGTAGTGATATAATATGCTTATATTAATTTGGGGTGGTGTTACATGATGAACATACTAATATGTGATGATGATAAAGAAATTGTTGATGCTATAGAAATATACTTATCAAGTGAAGGATATGATATCTTCAAAGCTTATAATGGATTTGAAGCTTTAGATATACTTAAAGATAAAGAAATCCATTTAGTAATAATGGATATTATGATGCCAATAATGGATGGTATAAAAGCTACGAATGAGATAAGAAAGACTAGTAATATACCAGTTATTATGCTTTCAGCAAAATCAGAAGATATGGACAAGATAATGGGACTTAATGTTGGAGCAGATGATTATGTATCAAAACCCTTCAATCCACTTGAACTCATTGCTAGGGTTAAATCTCAACTAAGAAGATATACAGCTCTTGGTAGCTTCGTACCAAAGACAGGAATTTATAAAACTGGTGAATTAATTGTAGATGATGAACGAAAAGAAGTAACCATAGATGGTGAATTGATTAAGCTAACTCGTATTGAATACAAGATACTTAAAGTTTTAACAGAAGACGCTGGGAAGGTATTTTCAATAAATCAGATTTATGAGAACGCTTGGAACGAGCCTTCTTACAACCCTGAAAATACAGTGGCAGTTCATATAAGAAGAATTAGAGAGAAAATCGAAATAAATCCAAAGGAACCAAAATATTTAAAGGTGGTGTGGGGAATTGGCTATAAAATTGAAAAGTATTAAATACAGCAGTATTACAAAAACAATAGCATTCATATTATCCGTTGCTTTCTTAACAATGAGTTTGATTACTCTTGTTTACATGGATGAAAATACAAATATTTCATTAGAAGCAATCTTTCAAGATGATTATTTGAAGAGTAGTGACTTAAAATATGAGGTTAGTGATATTTCATATAATTTAGAAAGCATTTTTAAAGTATATAAAAGTGAAGAGTATATTAAGTCTGGTGTGACATTAGATGCTGAATCTGATTTTTCTTTTAATTACTCATGGGAATTAAGAAATCTTTACAGTGATTTTAAACATAATTCAAAAGAATATAATGATGGTGTAATCTCTGATAAAGAATTACAAAATAAGTTTCAATTATTATATGCTAAAGAAATCGAAAAATATAGAAATAAATATATAAATGAAGCTTTGAATACTTATAATGAACTAATTAAAAAAATCAATAATATTGATGGATTATATTATTACATGTCAAGTGAAGAATACGAAACTTCCAACTCTCAAAATAAATCTAAAGACTTTTTTACTTCTAAACCTGTATATAAATTATTTGACAAGGATGGTTATCAATATTCGTCAGATTACTTGGTTAATCAATATTATTCATCAAATAAATTAAGTTATTATCCACAAGATATATTATATATTGCATTTGATGATACCTTCTTAGATCCTTTAGCTAATAAATGGTATGCAGATCGTGAGGTATTACTATCGTACTTATCGCTTGTTGCCTTTTTAATGGTAGGATTTATTGCTTGTATCGTTTACCTCTTAATCTATTCTGGTCGAAAAGCTAATGATGATAATATTCATCTAACTTTAATAGACAAGTTGTATGTAGATGTAAATATTATTGCAACTTTATCTATTATAGGATGTTGTTTTGCTATTATTGATGGGAATTTCAACAATTTTCAATATGTATTTTTAATAATATTCTTGGCTATAGCATTTTCATTTGGTATTAATCTGTTATTGAGTATAATAAAGCATATTAAAAACAAAACAATCATTAAACACAATTTATCATATAAAATTTTAGCCAAAATATATTCATTTATAATAAGATTATTCAATAGTCTTCCAGTAGCAATTAGAATGATTCCTTCTCCTAAAAAAGCTGCTGATTTAAACAATATAATTCAAGGGGTAGACCAAATTAAAAATGGTGAATTGGATTATGTGATAAAGACAAGTTCTCAAGGGATTTATAGTGATTTAGCTAAAGATATTAATGGTATTGCTAGCGGTCTGAAAGCTGCTGTAAATAATGAACTTAAAAGTGAACGATTAAAAACTGAGCTCATTAGTAATGTCTCTCATGATATAAGAACACCACTTACTTCTATAATAAACTATGTTGATTTATTAAAAAGAGAGGGAGTTGACTCAAAAAATACAGAGAAGTATTTAAATATATTAGAACAGAAATCACAACGACTTAAAACTCTTACTGATGATTTGTTTGAGGCTTCAAAAGCTTCCAGTGGTGATATTCCTGTTAATTTGTCAAAAGTAGATGTATCATCTTTATTAATTCAATGTATGGGAGAGCTAGATGATAAGATAGTTGCTTCAAATCTAGATTTTCAACTGGATTATCCTGAAGAAAAAGTATTCGTTGAAGCTGATGGCAGATTATTATGGCGTGTATTAGAGAATCTTATATCCAATATACTGAAATATTCGCTTCAGAATACTAGAGTTTATATTAATGTTATTCCTTCAGATAATACCACTTCTATTGTGTTAAAGAATATATCTTCATCTAAACTTAATATTAATGCTGATGAATTAACTGAACGATTCAAACGTGGTGATGAGTCTAGAACTAGTGAAGGAAGTGGTCTTGGATTATCAATAGCGAAGAGTCTTGTTGAATTACAAAAGGGTAATTTTGATATAAATATAGATGGTGATTTATTTAAAGTGACTATTAATATGCCAACCTATAAAGATTAATATTTATAGCCTTGCATTTCAGCAAGGCTTTTCCCTTGGATAGTTAAAACTGTCCCCATTTTTTCAATAAACACTCCACCGTTAACGTCTCTTTTTCTTTTCCTTTTATATCTAATACTATTTTCCCTTTATCTAACATAATGAGCCTATTACCATACTCTAATGCAGTTTTTAAGTTATGTGTTATCATAATAGTGGTTAGTTTATTCTTTTCAACTATATTTTTTGTTTGTTCCATAATTATTTTAGAAGTTTTAGGATCTAATGCTGATGTATGCTCATCTAATAATAGTAATTTTGGTGTTTTTAATGTTGCCATAGTCAATGAGATTGCTTGTCTTTGTCCTCCTGATAAAAGTCCCACTTCTGTATTTAATTGCTCTTCCAGCCCTAGTTCAAGTTCTTTTAATGCCTCAATGTAATCAGATTTTCTCTTCTTATTTAACCCTAATGAAAGTCCGAATCTCTTACCTTTGTTATCTGCCATAGATAAATTTTCAAATACAGTCATATTAGATGAGGTTCCTTTACTTGGCTCTTGATATACTTTTGATATAAATCTCTTTCTTTTAAAAGAATTAAGCTTTTCAATATTATTATTATCAAATATTATTTCACCTTCTTCTATTTCTAGGTCACCAGTTAACATATTCATGAAAGTGGATTTTCCAGCGCCATTACCTCCTACTACGGATATAAATTCGCCCTCCTCAACTTTCAAGTCTAATTTATCAAATATAACTTTCTCTCCATCTATTGTATTGAATTTCTTCACTACTTTTTTCAATTCAATCATCTCGTCACCCCTAATTCTTTAGTGAATAACTTTCTTATATTATGCTTTTTGCTATCCATTACTAATATTCCCAGGAGAATCACTGCCGTTATCAATTTTAAATCACTTGCTGCAAACCCAATCTCCAATGATAAAGCAATAATTAATCTATAAACAACACTTCCCATTATAACCATAGTTGTTAATTTAATATGCTTGTTCGATTTTAATATTTGCTCACCTAATATAATAGAAGCAAGCCCAGTCACAAGTATTCCTGTTCCCATACTTATATCTGCAAATCCTTGATACTGAGCCAAAATTCCTCCTGATAATGCAACTAACCCATTTGCTATCATAAGTCCGATTATCTTATATTTCTTATCATCTAATCCAAGTGAATTTACCACATTAGGATTATCACCTAATGACCTTAACACATATCCAAACTTAGTTTTCATTAAATAATCTATCAGTACTTTGCATGCGATTAATAATATAAATATAATTAATAATGCTGGATAATTACTCTTAAATATATGCTCCTGGTTGAAAACATGAATATTTGCCTTTCCCATTATTCTTAAATTCACACTATATAAAGCAATCATTACGATTATTCCTGATAATAAATTAGTAATATTGAATTTTGTGTGGATATATCCTGTAACAAATCCCGAAATTCCTCCTGCCATTGTTGCTATTAACAATGCAATAACGGGTGAATATCCATTTACTAAAAGTGTAGATGCAACAGCAGCTCCCAAAGGAAAGCTACCGTCAACAGATAAATCTGGAAAGTTCAATATTTTATAAGACATACTAATTCCTAATGCTGTTATTGCAAATATTAATCCTTGTTCTAAAATTGAAACTATATTCATCTCCCTCTCCCCCTATCTAAATATTGCTCTTTCCTTAATCTCATCAGGTAAAGTTATACTATATTTATTAACTGCTTCTTTATTAATAATTAGTTCTGTCTCCTGTAATGTCTCAACCGGAATATCCGTAACCTTTTCGCCATTTAATATTTTTACAATCATCTCACCAGTTTGATATCCAACTTTATAATTATTTATTCCTTCTGCCGCTAATGCTCCTTGTTTAACATAATCATCAACAGCTGCAATTATTGGAACATTTGCTTCATCACATTTTTTCACAATCAATGGATATGCTGATGCTAAAGAGTTATCCACATGTGTATATAAAGCATCCACATTTTTAAGGACTTTATCCAGAGCTAGGGATATCTCGTTTGTATTAGTAATGCTTGAAATTTCAAGTTCTAATCCTAATTTTTCAGCTTCTTCTTTTGCAATATTCACTTGTATTTCAGAATTTAACTCACTTGAGTTATATATAATTCCTACTCTCTTAGCATTTGGTATAAGACTTTTCAATAATTCTAACTGCTTTCTAATAGGAGTCATATCACTAACACCAGTTATATTTTTTCCAATTAATCCAGCACTCTCTGGATCAGTAACTCCCGAAAAAACTATAGGCATATCCTTTAAATTGTTAAATGCTGCTTGTGCACTTGGAGTAGTAATTGCTACAACAACATCCTTTTTATCAAATGACTTTGCAATCAATTGAGTATTTTCTATATTCCCTTGAGCATTCTTGAATTCTATATTTATCTTTTCTCCTTCTTTAAACCCATTTTCACTTAATGCATCCACAATGCCTTTTCTTATATACTCAAGTGATGGATGTTCTACTATCTGAGTCATTCCAATCTGAATTATCTCATTTGAATTATTTTTTTGTCCACAACCTGCTAAAATAAACATTACTGCAAATATAAATAAACTTATTTTTCTTAATCTATGTGTCATAATATCTCTCCCTTATTTTCTTTAATTTTTTCGAATTTCTAAAACCATAAAAAACATTTCTATATAAATAACTTCATGTGAATTCCATATTCATAAAATCTCTCCTTTCCAAAATAAAAATTTAGCACGCAAAAAAGCCCTCTACACGCTTAATAGCGTATAGAGGGCGAATATATCGCGGTACCACCTCATATTAAAGGTATAATAAAAATACCTTTATCTCACTTCAAATACGGGATTTTTTATCCGATATCTTATCTCTATAACGGGAGAACCCGTGTCACCTACTATTATTTCAGCTTCAGCTCATGAGTCCATTCGGTTAAGGCTCATGAAGAAAATAAAATAGTCAGATTCCGAAGTGCTTTTGAGTATTTTCTAGGCACTCAACACGCGCATACAAGTGTATGTAAGTGATTGTGTAACGACGAAAATACTTAAAAGAACGAGTAAGATGGCTATTTAATTTTTTGAATGTGCCTAAATTTCATAATATCAAACTCCCACCAATGTTTGACTCTCTGTGATTACTCCATATACCTACTACTCTCAATCATAGCTTTAAAAATTCAATTTTTGTATTAAGACAAAGTATATATTATAATTTGCAAGTTGTCAACAAAATTATTTCATTATGAACTTACAATATAACCTCAATCTCAGTGCCTTCTCCTAGCTTACTACTTATCTTTATATTTCCACCATGAGCCTTAACAATATCCTTTGCTATCGCCATTCCAAGCCCTGAACCTTTATGTCTTTCCCCAGTATTTGTTCCTCTATAATATCTTTCAAAGATGTATTTAATCTCATCAGGATTAATTCCTCTTCCATTATCTTTTACAAATATATGTACATTTTCATCTCTGATAATTTGAACCTCTATCTTAACATTATTATCATTATGAATGAGCGCATTATACATTAAATTATTGATTACTCTTTTTATTAATATATCGTCTATTTCTTTTAAAATAGTATTCTCTTCACAAACAAAATTAATATCCCTATTGCTATAAATAGGATCATTCAATATATCTATTACAGCTTCTCTAACTAACTTTACTAAGTTTATCTCCTTCTTCTTTAACATGGAAATATTATTTTTAATCCTTGTGGTGAAATTCAAATCATCTACAAGTTCTTTTATATAATTAGATTTTTTATCTATTACATCAGTATAGCTTTTACTCTCCTCTTTAGAAAGCTCATATTCGCCACTTAGAAGTTCTGCATATCCCTTGATAGATGCTAATGGAGTTTTTATATCATGTGAAATATTAGCTATCCATTCTTCCCTCATTTCATCTAACTTCTTTCGCTCTTTTTCGTTCTCCTTAAGGGTATGCGAGAGGTTATTAAGATTATAATTAACATCCTTATAGATTCCTTTTGTAGAATATTGAAGATTATAATCGCCTTCTCCTAATTTCTCTACTCCTTTAATAATTTTTCCTATAGGCTTTGTAAGTCTTCTGCTAAATAAATAACCAAATATTAAAGCTATTATTGAATCAATAATAAGCACAATTTTGCTTATACTCTTTATTACTTGTAATAATCCATCATCTGTATAAATTAAAACTTGCTTCTTTACAGTACGCCTAGGGAAACCCATGATATAACTATACTGTATATCATTAATAACTTTATCTCCCAAAAATATAGTGGATATATCATTTATCTCATCTATATATTTATAACTGTGAACAAGCTGAATAGGTGTGTATCTAGTGGGAACAGTTTCAGGTTTTTGATAATTATACACTTCCATACTATTCTCATCTAGTACTTGTATCCATATATCACCTTCATCTAACATCTTTTTTCCTTCATCACTTACATTTAACTGATTATTATCATTTAATATGAAATGGTGAAAACCCCTCACAAACTGCTCAGGACTAATATTTTGTGACATAACTTCATCTCTAATCTCAGTATTGTCATTTACCAGCGTTATTCCTATAAAAATAGCAACTATATTTATGATCATAACTATTAAAACTACACTTATAACTGTACCTACAAACTTAAATGTTAACTTCCATTTCATATACTATTCACCTTCTATAGAGAGCTTATATCCAAGCCCTTTAACATTGATAATATATTTAGGTTTTGAAGGATTATCTTCTATTTTTTCTCTAAGCCTTCTTATGTGTACCATTATTGTATTATCAAATCCTATGTAATCCTCGCCCCACACCTCATCACATATGCGTTCTTTGCTTATAATCTTATTAGGGTTCTTAGCTAGATATAAAAATAGTTTGAGTTCTTTAGGTTTAAGTTCAAGATTTACTCCATTCTTTAAAATCACCATTTCATCTTCCTTTATTTCAAAAGGTCCAAAGGATAAAGTCTTTTCATCATTGATAGTTATAACATTTCTTCTTAACTGCGCTTTAATCCTATAGAACACTTCCTTAGGGCTAAATGGCTTTGTTATATAGTCATCCCCACCTAATGCAAAACCAAGTATCCTATCCATCTCCTCTGTTTTAGCAGATAAGAAAAGAATTGGTACCATTGAGGTTTCCCTTATCTTCTTACATACTTCATACCCTTCTTTATCTGGGAGCATAATATCTAATATTATAATATCTGGTTGTGTTGACTCAAACAATTGTAATCCTTTAATCCCCGTTTCTGCAGTGTAAATATTTTTGAATCCTTCCTTGGATAATACTGTTGATAATAATCTCAATATATCCTCTTCATCATCTATGATTAGTATTTTCTTTTCTTTTATTAAAGTTTCCATCATGTGTCCTCCGATTATATTAATTATCACTTTGCTCTTCAAACTTATTGTGTGTTATTTTCTTTTTTCTATATTGGTTTGGAGTACAACCTTCATATTTTTTAAAGGTGTTAGTAAAATAACTTTGACTTTTAAACCCAAATTGAAGTGCTATATCCAAAATGGAATAGTCAGAGTAATTCAACAAACGCTTAGCTTCTTGTATTCTAAGCTTTAAAATATAGTTTTGGAAGGTGATACCCATTTCTTTTTTAAAGAGAGCCGAAAGATATTTTGGATGAAGCTTTACCTTTTTCGCTACTTGTTCAAGAGATATTTCTTCAGTTAAATGTTCATAAATATATTTAATAGCTTTTTGAACTGAAGGCTTAACTTTTATCAGCCCTAATTTAGTAACACTTTCCACAAATTCTTCTAGCACACTATTTGAAATGGTGATTAATTGAGTTAAGTTGTTGCAACTTTCAATTAACCTTAAATATGTATCCTTAAGTGTATAGACAAAATCAGCATCCACTCCCCCTTCTATTACTGATCTAGCTAAAGAAGAGCAATGAATAATTAAATAATTTTTGGCATTACGAATTGGATCCACTCCTGGTAATTCAACCATCTCATATTTACTTAACTTATCTTTAATTTTTTTTGCATTACTTAAATCACCAGACTTCACATAATCATATAAATCTTTTGATAAAATATATGGATTTCTTTTAAGGTTTTCTTCTCTATTTTTTATAATCTGATAAGAAAGTACTTCCTCTGCCTTATTTTTGATTTCTTTATTATTTAAAGAATGAATATCAAATAAATTAATTTTGTTTTCAACTAAAGTAATAAGAAATTTTGATAAATATAATAATCTGTTATGATCAACAACCTTTAGTTCATTATAAAATTGCATTAATGTAGGTTTCATACTCAAAGTCATTTTATGTTTTTCAATTAATTTATCTATATCTAATGAGTCAGGAGATAATAATAAAAAAGGTCCTGCTGTTAATACCCCTCTAAATATCTTTTTATGCCATAGTCCTACAGAAACATAGGATAACTGATAATCATTTGTATAATAAAAATATTTTCTTGCTCTTCCCCATTTAGAAAAAACATGAACAAATTTTTCATAATCTATTTTTTCATCAGTGAAAATTGAGAAATCTAAGATGTTTTCCTCTGGAAAAACCTGTTGGATTTTAAGATTAGTATCTATGAATCTAATAGGTATTAAACTTGAATAATAAAAAATTCCCATCATCTCATTTAGTACATCTATATTTATTGATTCTATGTCAGAAAATATCATTGATAGCCCCCCTAATTTAACATATTATATCATAAAAAAATATTCTTTTAACAATTCAATATGGAAATAACTCAAAAAAGCTTACTTAAACATAAAAACGCTTTTTAAAATTGTACTATACTTCTATTTATATACACCTAAAATTAAATAATCTCATGGCTATTTAAAAATTTAAGGATGTACATCAAAAACATGCTGTAACTTATACAGTACTTACTATTACTGGAGGAAAGAAGATGAATGAAAAAGACTTTATAAAATCAAGGAATAAGTTTTTTCTAAAATTACTGTTAATACTCAATATGCTTGGCTTTATTGCTTTTATAATTATAGGAATTGATATAATTTCAGCACTACAATTTCTAATACCTATTTTGATTCCAACTATTGTAATGAGCATAATACACAAGAGAGAGAAATTTATATATTTCACTAAATATCTTGTAGCATTTGCATTTTTAAGCTTTTTCTACGCTATTTTAGTAGTGGCTGAAAGCGAGACTATTATTCTTAGCTTTGGGATATCTTTTTTAACTATAACAGCAATTTCTTTGTATCAGGAATTAAAGGTATTATTGTTTACTGCAATTAGTGATATAGTGATGGTAATCATAATGTGGTTTTCAGGAGAATTTTCCCACATTGAGTTAGTAGCTAAAAATTATCTTGTAAGTTCCTTAGGATTGTTTCTAATAATTTTTATATTTATGATCCTACAGGTTAAATTCAGTGTAAACGACAGAAATAATTTGATAAAAGAAAAAGCCATTACACAAGAAACCACTAAAAAGGTTGTAAGAGTACTATCGGATATTCAACAATCGGCAAAAGTATTAAATAATTTCAGTAGTGAATTAAAAGAAAATTTAATTGATACAAGACATATTTCAGATGAGGTAACAACTTCCTTTTCACAAATTACTCAAAGAGTTACATCACAAGCTGAGAGCATTGGTGTTGTAAATAATAACATGACTTCAAATGAGGAAATTATAGAAGAAATTGCTGGTTTATCTAAGGATATGAAAAAAATATCAGATTCTTCAATCAAAGTAATGAATATGGGAAATATTGAAGTATTAAATTTAAATAATGAAATGAAAGATGTAGACAAGATAAACAAAAATACTGTAAATTTGATGGAAGACTTAAATAATAGAACAGAAAAAATTTCATATATTCTACAATCAATTCAAAATATAGCTAAACAAACTAATTTATTAGCTTTAAATGCTGCTATTGAAGCAGCAAGAGCTGGTGAAAATGGGAAAGGGTTTGTAGTTGTAGCTGATGAAGTAAGAGTTTTAGCTGAAAACTCTACACAGTTGGTAAATGAAATAGGAATTATCATAGATGAAATTAAAAATAAAACAATTCAAGTATCACAAGAAGTTAAGTCTGGCTCTAAAGCAATTACGGTGAGTATGGATGTAACTGATAAAGTAGAATCTTCATTCAAAGAAATTTCGAACAATAATGAAAAATTTATTAATCAATCAATAAAAATTCATACTAAATGTGATGATCTTAAGGAATCTTTTAGTGTTATTGATACTAAAGTAAGTTCCATAGTGACCATAACAGAGGAAACAGCTGCATCTGTAGAAGAAGTACTAGCTAGTATGTATGAGCAAAATGGAAAAGTTCAAAATATAGAATCTAATTTTGGTGAATTGAATGATTTAGTATTTTCATTAGAAAAATTATCTAAAGAACAAAACTAATTTCTATAATAAGAGAGGGCCCATGAATAAAAGTATTTTAATTATTGAAGATGAACAAAAAATCCGTAGAGTTATGAAAGATTATCTTGTTAAGGAAGGATTTCAAGTATATGAAGCCGAGGATGGCGAAAAGGGACTTGAATTATTTAATAATATGAATATAGATCTTGTTGTGTTAGATATTATGCTACCAAAACAGGATGGATGGACTGTGTGCAGAAAAATACGGGAAGTTTCAAATACTTTAATTGTAATGGTTACTGCAAGAAACGAAGAAGACGACAACTTACTTGGTTATAAAATTGGAGCAGATGATTATATTTCAAAACCATTTCGAGTTAAAGTGTTAGTTGCCAAAATCAATGCCTTATTGAAGTTAAAAGATAAATCAAAAGCAATAGAAGACCCCACCATTTTATTTGAATATTCAGATTTAAAAGTATACTTAACATCTCATAAAGTTTATTTAAAAAATGAAGAAATTGATTTACCTTTAAAACAATACGATCTTTTATGTTACTTTATTAAAAATCAAAACCTAGCTTTATCCAGAACTCAAATTTTAGACAAAGTATGGGGTATTGATTTTGAAGGTGAAGATCGTGCTGTAGATACATGTGTAAAACGTCTCAGAGCTAAACTTGGCGAAAAAAACCTTCCCTTAAAAGCTGTTTGGGGATATGGATATAGATTTGAGGTAAATCAATGAAACGTTGGATGTTTATCACCTTTATGATATATATTTTAGTTTTTATGACAATAATGTCTGCTGTACAAAATTACGCAATGGCAACTAATTATTATAAGAACAAATCAGATATATTATTTGATAAAGTAAAGAAAATAGAACAATCCTCTATAGCACTAAATAGGGAAGAACGTATTAAATATTTAATAGGAGAAATATCATCCTTTAGTTTAAAAACTGGTAATCTATTTATCTTACTGAATGAAAATAATAAAGTACTTTTTTCTGTAGACTTTAATGAATGGAATAATAAAGAAATATTTAAGGGATATCCCGAAGAAGACCAAGAAAATTCAATATCAGATAAGCAGGCACTAGCACTAAACATAAGTAGTGAGTTATACAAACAAATAACAATATCAAGTGAACCATCATACTTTGTACATGAAATAGACGATATGAAAATGCTATACAGCCTATTTACTTTTAAGACAGGAGAAAAACTTATATTTTTTAGTGGAACTGAATCACTAGAGGATGTAATTGCTTCTTCATTTAAGTTTCGGTTTTATTTATTTAATGGTGGATTGATACTTTCATTTATTTGTATTCATTTTATTTGCAAAAGATTAAATCACTCTCTAGTAATTGTAACAAAAAGTGCTGAAAGAATGGCTAATATGGATTTTACCCCCATACATGAGATTGACGGTCCTAAGGAAATTACTATACTATCAAAAGCACTAAATTTTTTAGCACAAAAACTAGGACAAACAATTGATCAACTTAATAATACTAATGAAAAATTAGAAAAAGAGCTTCTCAAAAAAGCAAAGCTGGAAAATTTAAGGAAACGGTTTTTATCTGATGTTTCTCATGAGCTTAAAACTCCAATTACTATTATCCAAAGTTATGCTGAGGCACTTATTGATGAAGTTGGAGATACAGAATATTATAAAGAAGGGATATATGATGAAGCAAATAAAATGAGTCGAATGGTTAATGAATTATTAGAACTATCAAAAGTAGAATCTGATGAAATTTTATTTGATTTTGAAAGAATTAATATAATAACATTTGTAGAAGATATACTTAAACGTATAGAACCCATAGCACTTCAAAATAACTCCCATTTTATATTTAATACTTGCGAAGAAGATTTTTATATTATGGGCGAGCAAATTCGAATTGATCAAGTAGTAAAGAATCTATTGATAAATGCAATTAATTACGGGAAAGATGGTAGTCCAATTAAAGTTGGAATTATTCAATATTATAATGAAATCGTCTTAAGTGTTGCTAATTTATGCGACCCAATTTCACATGAAGAACTTAATAATATATGGGATAGATTTTATAAAATTGATACTTCTAGACAGCGTAAAAAAACTGGTACAGGTTTAGGACTTTCAATTGTAAAGAGTATTGTAGAAAAACATCATGGAAAATGTATAACAGAATATAGTGAAGGATGGATTAACTTCAAAATCTCACTTCCTAAAGCTTCCAACAAATAAAGTTGGAAGTTTTTTATTTGTGACATTAAATTGCCACAATTTTTGTTTATAAATATATTAAGACATTATAGGAGGAGATAGTATGAAAATTTCAAAAATTGGGGCAGTCGCAGTTATAGTGATAGGTATAGGATTAGGAATTACTTCATTCAATCGCCATAGAGGTAAATGAAACATATAGAGTTTATTAAATCAATAGACAGCTTTTCCACTAAATCATTTGTATTTCTTAGACATAGCTATAAATCAAAAACTAAAAAAAATCTTTTGAATGAAAAGACTACTATACAAAACACATTTTATAAAATCAATTGTACTATTAAAAATTTACAAGACTCAGCTGAATCTATGTATACATGTAGCAATGAATTTAAAGAAAAATTAGATATTAATAATATTATTTCGCATGAAATAATAAATGAATTTTTACAAATTCATAAAAGAATTAGATTAAGCGCTGAAAGTAGCCGTTATGTAAATAAGAATCTCGCTTTAAATATTGAGATAGTTGAAGAATTAATGATTTTATCTAATGCTATGAAAGAATTATCAAGCTCAATTACAAAGGTATTTAATATTATTGCTGAAGAAATATCATATTTCAGTATTGAAATACAAGAAACACATAAATCTAGTAAAAATACTGTTAATCCAATTAAAAGCTTAAACGAAAGAAAAGAAAAAATTAATTTTATTATAGATTTAATTACTAACATAGCTCATGAAACTAACTTATTAACACTAAATGCAGCTATTGAAACAGCAAAAGTTAGTGCACTTGATAAGAAATTGACATATATAGTAGATGACATAAGAATACTAGCTGAGAAATCTAGTGAACTATTAATTGAAGTAGAAGAGATTTTAAAAGATATTAAAATAAGATTTTTAGAGAGGGGATAATGTAATGGGGTTAAAAGAAACTTTTGAGAAAAAAACAAAAGAAACTATTATAAAAGCTGGTGTACAACTCTTAGAAAAAAATCCTGAAAAAAACATTGATAAATTATATAGTTTAATGAAAAAAGGTATAAAAGGTGAGTATGCTGAAGATAAGTTTGACTATGTATATGAATATTATAAAAATAATGAAGCAACTAATTTATTTATTCAAGATATCTTTAAAAATACACACAAAAATTGCTTAACGAAATTTTTCAGCAATTTTATCGGAAACGAAAATTGGTACGGTCTTTCTAAGAGAGAAAAAGTTGGACAAGAAAATGATACTAAGATTCCATTTACGATTTTATTAAGTCCTTCAATGAGATGTAATTTAAGATGTACAGGCTGTTATGCTGCTAATTACAGCAAAAAAGACGATTTACCTTTCGAAGAAGTTGATAGATTAGTGGGCGAAGCTCGAGATCTAGGAATATATTTTGTTGTAATTTTAGGAGGTGAACCTTTCTTTAATGAATATATGCTGGATATATATGAAAAATATGATGATATGTACTTTATGCCATTTACAAATGGTACGTTATTCAATGAAGAATTAGGGGATAAATTACAAAAGTTAGGTAATGTAATGCCTATGTTTTCTCTTGAAGGATGGGAAGAAGACACAGATTCAAGAAGAGGAGAAGGTACATTTAAAGCCGTAATGAATGGAATGGATTTATTAAAAGAAAGAGGAATCCCATTTGGTGTATCTTCAGCCACCTCAAATACAAATGTAGGAACAGTTACTTCAGATGAATTTATAGATATGCTTATAGAAAAAGGCTCCAGAATGAGTTGGTATTTTATGTTTATGCCTGTAGGAGGCGAGCCTGTTAAAGATATGGATTATATGCTTAACCCTGAGGAGAGAATTTATCTAGGAAAAAGAACTAGAAAGATTAGAACTAGAAAACCTTATTTTACAATTGATTTCTTCAATGATGCTCCTTATGTTGGAGGATGTATTGCAGGTAAATATTATTGCCACATAAACTCAAAAGGAGATTTAGAACCTTGTATTTTCGCACATTTTGCTGCGGTAAATATAAAAGAAAAATCTCTTCTTGAAGGATTCAAAGCACCATATTTTAAAGCAATAAGAAAGAGACAACCTTATAATAGAAACTTATTAAGACCTTGTATGATGATTGATAACCCTAATGTAATAAGAGAAATTGTTGCAGAAAATGGAGCATATGCAACTCATCCAAGTGCAGAGTTAATGATTAAAGATAAAGTATTTATGAAAAAGCTTGATGAACTTGCAGAAGAATTTAAACCAGTAGCTGATAAAGCATTTAAAGAAGACTTTAATAATACTGGTAATTACGAGTTATCAAAAGGATAGTAATTAATCAACTAAACCCAATTGAGTAGACATAAATAAATCTACTCAATTGAGGTTTAGTTTTTGATTGCTTTTGTGGGACACACTTTAATACATTCTCCGCATCTAATACACGCTGTACTATTAGGCTTCTTATAAACTTCTATGTTCATATTACACTTTCTAACACAAGCCTTACAGCTTGTACATTTGTTTTTGTCTACTTTATATTTGTAAAAACTTATAGGATTAAATAATCCATAAAATGCACCTAAAGGACATATGTATCTACAGAAAGGTCTATATATAATTATTGAAAGTATAATAACAGTAACCAAAATAAATATCTTCCATGCAAATAAAAATCCTATAGCTCCTCTTAGAGATTCATTCATCAATACTAAAGGTATCCCCCCCTCTAAAGTACCAACAGGACATATATATTGACAAAAATATGGTGGACTCATTCCAAATTCATCTACCAAAAACATAGGTAATAATATTACGAAGACAAGTAAAATAATATACTTCATATATTTCAATATATTATTTACCTTTGTATTAACTTTAATCTTATGAGATGGTATTTTATAAAGTAGATCTTGTATTAGTCCAAATGGACATAGCCATCCACAGATAAATCTACCAAATATTACTCCCATTAAAGAAATAAATCCAACAATATATAATGAAACATTATACTTTATACTTCCTATGACCGCTTGCATAGAGCCAATGGGACAAGAACCCAATGCCCCAGGACAAGAGTAACAATTTAGTCCTGGAACACATATTTTTTTTAGAGTTCCTTTGTATATATTACTTTGAAAAAAACCTTTGATATTAAAGTTTGTAATTAAAGCAGCAAATATCTGAGTTACTCTTCTTTTATCCAATTCCTATACACTCCAAACATATATTTATTGCTTTTTTAAATACTGTATTTACTTCATTTCTATATATACCACCAGCTATAAACCCTATACTCATAAATAGAATTCCATATCTTAATAGTCTTTCTTTCAATGTTACTCCTCCACCTATAGACAATCCTTAGTTAAACTCTATTTATGCACACCTTAGAAAAATCTATACGATTACCGATCAAAATCTCAGTACACCTTAAACCTAGTATAAATAGAGTTTTAACTTGGAATCTATATATATTTATTCTGCTTGGTTTAATTTATCAAGTATTTCTTGATTATATTTTTCTTTACCAATAGCTCCTATAATAGGTTCATCAATAATATTTCCCTCACTGTCAACAAATATTGTTGTTGGAGTTCCTTGAATCCATGTTAGCACTTCAGTTTTAATTTTTTCATCCGGAATTATATTATCAAATTCTACTCCTTTTACCTCTAATATCTTCTTTGCTAGTTCTATAGTTTCATCATCTACAGCATCTGTTACTAGCCCTATTATATTTACATCTAAGTTTTCACTTTTAATTTGTTCATAAAGCTCTTGAAGTTCAGGCATTTCAGCTTTACAAGGACCACATGTAGTTGACCATACATTTATCATTGTGATTTTATTCTCTTTAAAAATACTGCTATCAATTGCATTTCCCTGAACGGTTTTTGTTTCAAATCTTACACCTGCATTTTCACCCATTTTTTCTTTCATCTTATCTTCTGAAGTCATAGGTTTTGATAATTTAATAGATTTTTTTAATTCCTCAATATACTTAATTGATTCTTCAAATTCTTTATTTTCAGCATCTGTATACTCACTTATTTCAGCCATATCTTTGTATATATATTCATACTCTTCTGGTCTATCATTATATAATATATAACATTCTAAATTATCTTTTTCTGCAACTTTATCAACATGATTATAACTTGAAAATAGCTTTTCTTTTCTTTCCTTATCTTCTTTTACTATTTGGCTATCTTCATTTTCCATATTCTTATCTAATACTACAATAGTAAAAAAGCTTTTAATCTTACTTGCATACTCCATAAATACTTCCTGCTGCTTTTCTTCATCCGTTGATCCTTTTAATTCTTCTATTTTTATTAGAATTTTTTTATTAAATTCTGTTGGCATAAACTCATATTGAAGTTGACCACTCATATATGCTACTCCCGGTTTTCCTGGTGCTACTAAAGATATTGATATTCCTGATTTTTCAGCCCAATTTTCCGGTATATCAAACGCTAATCCCATTTCATCAAATTTCATATGATTATCATTAGAAACTTCATTATTACTTTCTGTTTGCTTTGTCTCATTTTTATTCTTATTATTCACAGTATTGGTTGATGTTTTACCACATCCAACCATGGTTGTAGAAACTGCTAATGATATTAGTATTGATAAAAATATTTTCTTCATATCTATTCCTCCTAAGAACTTCAATTTCCTAATACTTTTTACTTATCCTTTAGAAAAGCTTTTACAGTAAATCTAGGTAACACAATAATACCTGCGCCCATTATTACTAAAAGAATAATCGGCATTATTACTGGCACTTTGTATCTTATAAGTTCACAACTCATCATTCCCCAAAGTGGTGTTAAACCTAAATATTTTACTAATCCACGTGGTAAAAAGTCTTCTGCTATATATGGTAGTCCCATAATAAGCCCACCAAATATGAAAGGTATTGCTGCTGATTTACTTATAGATGATAGAAATAAACCTATCTGTGCAAAGAAGAATGAACCTATTATAATTGTTACTATCATTATTAAAATCATTTGAAGTACAGTTATATCTGATCCACTATTTCCAAAGTACCAAAGACTTTTCAAAGGTAAATCTAATCTAGCAAAATTAAACTTACTTAATGCAGAAAAACATATAGTTAAAAATATTGAAAGATTTATTATTGAAGCTCCAATTCCAGCTGCTAATGCTTTTCCTATTACAAATTCTCTTTTACCATATTTAGTTGTCTTAATTAAACTACCCATATTTGAACTGTACTCTGAGGTATATCCTCCTGAGAACATCATAAACATCATAAGTCCCATTAGAGGAACTAATCCATATCCTTTATCAAATATCATTGCATAAGTTTCGTCTATTGAAATATCTGTTATCATAATAAAACTTAAAAATAATACTAAAGCCCACACGATTAACATTCTCTTCTTTAAAAGCATTTTTCTAAGTTCTAATCTTATAAGTGTCCCCATGTTTTACACCTCCCTAGTATTTTCTAAATCAAAGTAGAACATATATACATCCTCGAACCTAGGCTCAAGTGCTTGAACAATCTTGAAGGGAGGTATTTTATCACTTATAACTCTTATTTCAACATCTTCAGTTCCTCGTTGAATATTTATAGTTTTAAAATTATTTTGTATATACGTTACCTCATCTTCATCACGTGTTCTTATACTATATACCTTACCTTCCATCCCTAAAAGGATATCTCTATGAGTTCCTTTCATAAGAACAGCTCCATTTTTTATCATAATTGTTTCCTTTGCAATAGATTCAATATCAGAAATAATATGAGTAGATAATATTATTATCTTATCCTTAGAAATCTGTGAAATAAGATTTCTAAATCTTGCTCTTTCTTGAGGATCCAGACCTGCTGTTGGTTCATCTAGCACTAAAATCTTAGGATCATTTAATAATGCTTGTGCTATTCCAACCCTTCTCTTCATTCCACCTGAAAACTTTCCAATGGCTTTATTTCTCACTTCATATAATCCTACAAGATTTAAAAGCTCTTCTATTTTTTCATTAGCTTCTTTCTTACTTAATCCCTTCAACGCTGCCATATACTGCAGAAATTTCTTTGCTGAAAAGTTTTTATATACTCCAAACTCCTGTGGAAGATATCCTATTATACCTCTGTAATCCTCATCACTATCTTTTATATTGCTACCATTGTATAGAATTTCACCTTTTGTTGGTGTTGTTAATGTTGTTATTTGCTTCATAAGGGTCGTCTTTCCTGCTCCATTAGGTCCTAAAAGTCCATATACACCATTTTCAAAAGTAATTGTTATATCATCATTTGCATTTTTTTTGCCATAAGTTTTTGTTAAGTTTTTTATTTCAAGCTTGTTCATTATTTTTCCCTCCTAAAATTATCTAGTTAATATCTTTTTAAATGTGAATACACATAGTGCTATTCCACTAAACATCGTTGTGATTAAAAGCCCATTACATAAATTTATAAGTTCTAAATTCATTCCAAAAACATTAACATTTCCAGAGTACATTCCTACAAACTTGTTAGGATAAAACATTAAATCCACATAATTTCCTTTGCTTAATATACTTAAAAATGTATCAGGTAAAAACTTCATAAGCGTACTAACCTTACCAAAAATAATAAATATTAAAGTTCCACTTATAGATTCCAATGAATTCTTGGTAATGAATGAGAAGAAACTAGAAAATACTGATATACTGATAAAGATTAATATCATAGTTCCAATCTTTAATAGTAAATACTCATTTATAGTAAAAGCTCCATTAAGTAAAGCTCCATTATCAACTATTCTAAAAGCTCCCAATTCACCAGATACCGGTATTCCATACTGAACTAAAGTTATTAAAAATTCTATCCCTAAATAAAATCCATATATAACAATAGGTAAAATAATAGCTAGTCCTAACTTTGCATATAACGCCTTAAACTTATATTTAGATGGAAGAATTATATTATCTACTCCTGAAACTCTTTCATCTGTATATATGTTTGAGAATATTAATACTAAAATAATAACCATAACTATTAGCATAAAAGGATGAGCCGCTCTATGATTAAAACCCTTAAAAAAACTCACATCCTCATATTCCATACTTTTAATGGATTTTAACTTGTCCTTGGATACCTCTCTCATTTTCAGTGAAAAATCATCAACCCCATCATTATTAGCCATTCCTTGTATTACAGCTATTTTATTGTTAAGTTTTTCCTGGGAAATATCTTTCTCAGGTCTACTATCTATAATAAGTTCATACTTGTCATTTCTATATGAATTTTCTGTCTCTAATGTGGTTTTTACTAAACCCATAACCCCACAAAGAAAAACAAGCAATGCTAAAACTATTAATCCTGTTTTTGATTTAAATATCTTTTTTAATTCCCAAAGAATCATTACATTCATACCTCCTTGTCTTTGCTATAGAGAATCCAATACGAAAATTAATTTATCATGTTCCAAAATCTCAACGTATCAATGTGTTATGGACTTGTATATATTAATATTTGAGTTGGAATCTCTACAAATTCATTATATAATCTCAAACTTACACCTTAATAAACTGAAGCTTAATTAATCCTTACAATAAAAATTCGTATAGTACTTCTTGAAATACCCTTAATTAAAACCTTAATAAACCTTAAGATTTTCATTAAGAGTATTTATAGATTACAGTGATAGTATTGATATTGTAGTAAATAACTGTGCAAAACAGGCCTTTACTTGAACTTAACAATATGACTTTTAAAGGAGTGTAAATATTATGAGTAAATTCGAAAATGAAAGGAATAGTACTAATGCAGTAAAAAAAATTAATCCATGGTTTAGTATCTGGATTGAACCCAAAAAAACTATAAGGTATATAGTTAATAATGATATTAAAGGTTTTATTATTATATTGGCAATGTTAAGTGGAATTATGCAAAGCTTAAATATAGTATCTTCATCAAATTTAAGTAATATAGTAAATTTTAATAGTACAATTTCAGTAATTATCATGTTTGTAGCTTGTATTTATTTAGGTAGCATTGGTGGCATTTTATCTTTATATTTATTTAGTGGAATAATAAAGTGGATTGGCAAATCGCTTGGGGGACAGGCCGAAGGAGATGAAATTAGAGCAGCCATAGCATATGGAAGCGTTCCTTTTATTATGACATCTGCATTATCCATTCCGGCACTATTAGTATTTAGTAAATATATTTCTACAAATTATAGTTGGTTTATACTCTTTGCTATTATACAATTTGTTGGTTCAATATGGACAATAGTTGTAGGCTTAAATTGTCTAGGAGAAGTGCAAGGATTTTCTGTATGGAAAGCTTTAATTAATAAAGTCTTAGCAGGATTAATAATACTTATTTCTATATTAGCTCTAACATTTATAGGATTGTATGGTGTTTTAAGTTATATGATATAGCATTGATTTTGAAAAAATAGATTACCAGTGATTTTTAGGCACAGTTCTTTGTTTGCAGAGTAATTTAAGCCAGTATTATGCACTTTACTCTATGATAATAATACTTAGGGGGTATTTAAATGTTAACTAGAAGTATTTATATGAAAAAAGGATTTAGAAAAGTTGAGTTTGAAGTATCATCAAATCCCATGACATATTCAGGCACAATAAATAAAAGCATATTATTATTGGTACTACTAATAATATCAAGTGTAGTATCTTGGTCCTTATTTGAAAATATAGCAGATTCAGCTTTAATTCTTTTAATAACTACAGCAATATCAGGTTCATTAATTGGATTTATTACTTCAATGTTCCCCAAAATTTCTGTATTTACAGCTCCTATCTATACTATATTGGAAGGTTTAATGCTAGGTACTGTTTCAGCTTATTTTGAAAGTATAGTTCCCAGAGTAGCGATATCAGCAGTTTTAACCACAATAGCTGTTTGTACTACTGTTTTATTAATATTTAAATTCAAACCAGGAATAACACATAAGCTTAGAAAATTTATCATTATAGCTACATTCTCAATAGCACTTTTATATATTTTAAATTATATTTTGAATGTAATAGGATTATCCTTTCCTTATATTAATGATATAGGACCAATAGGCATAGCTATCAATATATTTATTATAATTATTGTAGCTGGTAATCTTTTATTGGACTTTGATATTATATATACTGGAGTAAATAACAAGGCTCCAAAGTATATGGAATGGTATGCTTCATTTGGCATAATGGTTACTCTAGTATTTATGTATACAAAGATATTAGAACTGTTTTTTAGATTGTTTGGAAGAGATTATTTTAAAAACTAATCCTTCCATAAACCCCTTAACTTTTATACTTTCAAATAAAAGATGTAATTATATATTTAGCCCTAAGAGGAGGTTATATTTTGAAATTTAAAGTTCTCATAGCTGAAGATGAAAAAGATATTGTAGATTTACTAAAACTATTTTTAGAAAAAGAAAATCTAGAGATTATTCCTGCATATAATGGGGAAGATGCTTGGAGTATTATGGAAAGCAACAAGATTGACTTAGCTGTTTTAGATATTATGATGCCAAAACTTAATGGTTTTGAACTAACCAAAAAAATTAGAAGTAAATATAGTATCCCCATAATTATCTTATCTGCAAAGCAAATGGATAGTGATAAGATACTAGGACTGGATTTAGGTGCTGATGATTATATAACAAAGCCCTTTAATCCCCTAGAAGTCTTAGCAAGAATAAAATCTCAACTAAGAAGATCTTATAACTTAAATATTAATTTAGGCGGAAAAGACTTTGATAATAATATAAAAGTAGGAGAACTTTTACTAGATCAAAATAGTTTTAAACTTACTAAAAATGATACTGAGATAATTCTTACACCTACGGAATTTAAAATCATTCATCTACTTATGAAGTCTCCTGGTCGTGTATACACTAAAAGTCAAATCTTTGAGAATATTAGAGGTGATTATTTCTATGGAGATGATAATACTTTAATGGTCTATATCTCTAAATTAAGAGAAAAGATTGAAGATAATCCCAAAAAGCCAATATATATAAAGACAGTAAGGGGGCTCGGATATAAAATTGAAAAAGAATCAAATATCACAAAATAAGAAATTCTACGTAACTCTTATAAATAATTATGCACTATTTACTATAAGCACTTTAATAATTATACTTATAGTTCTTTCTTTTGGTATATTTAAACTTATAGGTTTGTTTGTTTTATTATCTGAAGATGATAATATTAATAAACAAATTCCTATACTTGAAAAAGGTCAATATAAAAACATAGACATTAGCCATATCTCAAAAAAAAATGGATGGATCGAAATAATAGATGAAAACTATAACATAATATACAGTAAAGGAAATGTAAAAGAAGAAAGACGTTCTTATACCAAAAATGAATTAGATGCAATTTTAAACCCAGAATCCCTTCCCTACTCTATTAAAAAATATGAATTCAAGAGTAGTTCTGGTCAAAATCTGCTACTTCTTTCTAAAACACCAAAACAAAATATTACAACTGGGGGTTCAGACAAAGTTTCTAGCTATGTAAAAAATAGCATTTTTCAGCTAGTAATGATATTTATTGGACTTTATATTCTAAATATACTACTCTTTATCCTATGGTTGAACAAAAAAGTTAAAAAACCACTAAGTAAAATTAACAAAGCAATGAACTCTTTTACTGAGACTAACCAAGAAATTTATCTTGATTATGAAGGGTCAGAGGAATTCGTGCAAATATGTGACAGCTTTAATCACTTAGTTAAAAGATTAAAAACCATGGAAAAAGAAAAAAAAATGGTGGAAGAAAGCAGACAAAAAATACTTGCTGATATTTCACATGATTTAAAAACTCCCATAACAACAATTCAAGGCTATGCTAAAGCAATTTCAGAGGGGTATGTTACAGATAAAGAAGATATAAATAAATATTTAAATATAATATATAAGAAATCCACTAGAGTAACCGATCTCATTAACCTTCTATTTGAGTATGTAAAACTAAGACATCCTAACTTTAAACTAAATCTAACTTTAAATAATTTAGGTGAATTTATTAGAGAATTAATTGCTGAAAACTACGAGCATATTGAAGATAAAGGATTTCTCTTAGAATTTTCTATTCCTGAAAAAGAACTTTTATTTAATTTTGATAAAAATCAACTAAAACGTGCCATATCTAATCTTATATCAAACAGTTTAAAATATAATGAGCCTGGTACATGTATAAACATAGAAGTTGGAGATACTGATTCTAATTATATAATAATTGTCGCAGATAACGGCATTGGTATCCCTGAGCATGTTAGAAACGAACTATTTGTTCCCTTTGTAACAGGAGATGAATCAAGAAATATAAACGGTGGTACAGGTTTAGGTCTTTCTATTACAAAAGAAATAATAGAGAAACATGGTGGACAAATTCATTTAGCTTCTTCTGAAGAAAGTGAATATATAACTGAATTTAAAATAATCCTTCCTAAGCCTAAAACTTAAGAATCAATTACAAAGGAGGTACGCAGGTTTGAGTAATGAAGATAAATTCATAAAAAAGGCAAAAAAAGCTTTTAGATACAGAAATATTTCTATTTTAATTGTCTTTATAGGTTTTTTTGGTATGTTACCTTTGGGTATTATGCTTAATAAAATATTCAATTTCCAAAACATTGGATTATTAGTTGTAGGCGGTTTTATACTATCCCTTATTATTTCAACCGTAATATCTTCTATTCATTGGAAATGCCCTAGCTGTAATCGTAGATTTTCCACAAGAAATAATTCTATGTATAATATGACTCACTGTCCATATTGCGGTGTAAAATTAAGGAACAGAAAATAATTATTTTTTACACTACATATATTGAACAAAATGACTACAACATATCTAGTGATATAAATGAAATGTTGTTTGAAATACAAATTTCCCCCAAACACAGTTGGAGATATACTGTTCAGCGTATATCTCCAACTGTGTTTTTTTATTAACTAAAATAAAAGCTATCCAACACCAAATACTTTAATTACTTTAAAGTAATTACATTCGTAACATCCATTCTATCAAATGGTCTTTCATTATCTTTAGCCTTTCCACTATGCACCATAATTTTTTCACCAGATGGACTCCATTCAATAGGTGTATAATACTCACCTGCGCAAACCAATGATTTTTTCATGGCTTTCACATCCACTATATAAAGACCTTCCTTACCTTCTTCATTTGATATATAAGCTACCTTTGTTCCATCATGAGACCATCTTGCACCATATATATATCCTTCAGATAAAATTTCTTGTTGGTTTCCTTCTAAATCCGTAATAATCAATTCATTTACATTTTTATCAAAATTTGATGTAACCATAAGAATTTGACTTTTATCTGGAGATAAACTAAAATCTTGAACATCATCTTTAACTAATATTTTATTTTCTTTTTTATTTATATCATAAACTTTTATTTTATCATCATCATCTGCACCACGATGTATTGTTAAATAGTATATTTTATCTCCGACTTTCATAGGTTCTGTAATGCTAAGTCCATTTAATGGGTCTTTTGTTCCCATTATTCCCTTTTCTACATCTTCTATTTTGTTTATAGTTCCATCAATATTTATAAGAGTAAAACCTCTAATACTGTGACAAGGAATAATTAACTCTTCATCATTAATCCATTGAGCTTCACTCAAATCATATGCATCTATAGAGCTATCTGTAATTTTAACCTTTGTATTTCCCTGTGAATCTGCAATATATCCTGTAGCAATTTCTTCATATTGATTTCTATAAAACATATACTTATTATTAGGTGAAAAAATTGCCCCATCTTGGAATTTTGATTGATCCCCAATACTTTTTTCTTCTTTGGAATTTAAATCATATAAATAAAGATTTTTCACTTCAAACTCAGCCTTCATTTTAGCATTATCAATTTTTACTGGTTTCAATTCTTTGTTTTCTTTTGTAATGACTATTTTACTTTCATTTAACCAATCATATCCTATTACGCCTTCATAAGTATCAATTTCAGATGCACCAACCTGAGTTGCTAAAATATCTTTTGTGTCCTTTATGATAGTTATATTTTTATTGTTTTCTTGTGCTTCTGCTTTGTATTTTGCACATCCAACCGTTCCACCTAAAACACTAATCATCAAAATACCCAATAATAATTTTCTTTTGTTCATTTTTCAATTCCTCCTTAATCTATAAGGGTAGTATACCTAATTGATTTTTCAAAAGTATATCTAATTGTTTCAATACTGTAAACTTTTATAAAGTAGGAAAAGAAATTAAAAATGTAGTTCCTTTTTCTTGTGTATCTAATAGCAAAATAGTTCCTTTTTGTTTTTCTATTAATTCCTTTACAAGAGAAAGCCCTAATCCTGTTCCTCCATGCTTTTTGGCTCTATCTTTATTCACTGTATAAAAAGGTTCAAATATCTTATCCCTTGATTCTTTTGGAATTCCAATTCCGGTATCTGCTACTTCTATAAATACTTTTTTATCCTTCGTATAGCTATTAATAAATATCTGTCCATTAACCTTATTATATTTTATAGCATTGTCTATTAAATTAATAAATATATGCATTAAGTTCTCTTTATCTCCTAGAATAAAGCCAGATTCCAAATTTTTTATTAAACTAATGTTAAACTTATGAGCTTTTCCATGCATTCGGCTGCAAATTTCTTCTAATATCTCTTTCACATCTATTTTTTCACATTCAAATTCAAAATCATATTTTTGCAGTGAAGATAAATGTAAACTCTTCTCTACCATCTCATTCAATCTTTGTGTCTCTTTTACTATATTCACTTTAGCATCTTTAAGCAAATTAGGATCGTCTGAATACATATCCAATAAATCCATATATGTTTTAATAACTGTGAGAGGTGTTTTGAATTCATGTGTTATATTGCCAATAAAAATTTTCTGTTGTTTTTCTAATGCTCTTAGCTTTTCTACTGCTAATTTTAGATTTTGCTGTTCCATTTCCATTTTGTTTATATTTTTTTCAATTTCACCACTCATATAATAAATTCCTTCACTCAATTCCCCAAGTTCATCCTTTCGCTTAAGAGGAATAATACTAGTATATAAGCCCCTCTTAATATCCATTGTATCTTCTTTGAGTTTTACAATACTTTTAGAAAATCTATTAAAATAAAAATATGCACTCATAAAACTTAATACAAACACAACAGCTCCTATGCTTATAAAAAGGGATTTTATATCAGTATAAAATTTAATATCTTTTTTAAGGGAATAGTGAAATTGAATCACGCCTATTTGATCCACATTATAAAGAGGTGCCATATATTCTACATAATCTCCTACAATTTTATATGCTATTTGATCCTTTTGAGCATGAGAAAGTATATCTTTAACATCATCTCTAATATTATATGACATAGAATTTACTAATTCTTTTCCATTTATATCATAAATCTCAACATACATTGCATTTATTGAGTTTAACTGCAATGCAAGTTGTTGTGCGTTCTTTTGTAAAAATTCTTCTTTATCTTTTATTGATTCTGTGAGATACATCTGCTGGATATATGTGTTTGCAATTTTAGTCTGTTGTGCTAAATACATTTCATAATTCTTCTTTTGATTGTTTCGTATTCCACTTAGTACTAGTGTGCTAAGTATACTCACTGTCAAAAGTAAAAGCAGTGCTAAAAACACACTGAATTTTATCTTTATACTACTCTTCATACATTTCACCTACAGCTTTATATCCTACTCTATATACAGTTTGTATTATATTTTCATAGGGTTTACCTAATTTTTTTCTGAGTCTTTGAATGTGAATATCCACCGTACGAGTTCCCCCGATATACTCCATTCCCCAAATTAAATCTAAAAGTTCATCTCTTGTATATACTCTATCTAAATTTGATAATAAACAAACTAGCAAATCAAATTCTTTAGGTGTTAATTCCAATTCTTTTCCTTTAATAAGGACTTTTCTTTGTTTTAATCTAATTTCCAAATCTTTAATTTGGATATCTGTACCTTTTGATTCATTAGAATGCTTATTCAATCTTCTAAGTAGTGATTTAACCCTTGCCATTAGTTCTCTTATATCAAAGGGTTTTGTTAAATAATCATCAGCGCCTAACTCTAACCCTATTACTTTGTCTACAATATCACTTTTTGCAGTGAGCATTACAATCCCTAAATTTTCTGTATTATCTAATTTCCTGCATACTTCAAATCCATTCATTTTAGGCATCATCACATCTATAATCATTACATTTGGATTAAATTTTTTTATTTTATCTAATGCTTCTTCTCCATTATAAGCCGTTTCAACACTATAATCTTCTCTTTTAAACGCATATGCGATGAGATCAGCAATATTTTTTTCATCATCTACTACCAGTATTTTTTCTTTCATATATTCACATCCTTTCTATCTATATAACTATATACTACAATAAATAAAATTTAAACCTTCTTTAAATGTATGATGGTTTCGTTTACTAATAAATTATCAATATCAATGGAACTTAAATAAGATGACTCCTGTGCAATACAGAAATCACCTTAGTTCCTAAAATACTATTTTTTTTAATATCTTTGATATTTGGTACATTTTATTATTTTATATAACCACTCAAGTCAACACTATCAATCACTTTATGCATTTCTTCTTCACTAACTCCCATGAAAATTAAAGCATACTGTAAATTATTAGTATCCGTGGTAGCAATAATACCTTCGTCTTCCTTCAATATTGAGTATTTAGTACCAGCTGGCGTCTTATACTCCGCTTTATAAACCGCATCTGTCACTGTCACAACTGTGCTATCTTCAGACTGATCTTGTGTTATTATTGTGACACCCATTAATCGATTTTCTTTCTCCTTTGATACATATGTCAAATATATATTGTAATTATTATTAAACGAATCATAAACTTTTATATCTTTTTCCATTTGAAAATCTACTGGTATATCCGACGGTATAATAATTTTTATACCTATACTTTCTTCAACCTCTTCTATACTGGAAAAAATCTTTTCTGTAGCATTCACAGATGTACCTTCTGTGGATGGCGAATTATAATCTTCTTCTGCTTCCTTTGCCAGCCTCTCTGCATCTTCTTCACTTATATTTTGATTTGTTCTTATTTCAACTGTTGTCTTTTCGTTGTAAAATTTGAAATTTTTAAATAATCCTGTTGCATAAGCTGCTGTTACACCTATAGTTATAGTCAACACTAAACAAGCTGCTACGGTTCCAAATTTCTTTATATTCTTTCTCATGCTCATACGTCCCTTCTTACTTTGTTTTATAATTCTTTTGGCAAAAATTTTACTATCTTCTATCTCAAAAGGTAATCCCTCTCCCTCTGATAGTTTTGCAAGTTGTCTTTCAATTTCAGTTACGTCCATATTATCAATAGCCTTATCAAGTTTACTGTTTATACTTTGAAATTCTGGAGTCTTTTTAAAATTATCTTTCATTAAATTTCCCCCTTTTGATTAGGATTGAGCTCATATCCAATCACTTATTATATGTCATAATTGTTTATTTGTAACAAATTTTTCTTCTGCTATATTGTGTGTCAATTTTTTAATTTCACGTCTTAATCGCACATATCTCATACGTAAACTAGCTTCATTAACATTGAGTATTTTTGCTATCTCTTTATAACTTCTATTTTCAACATAATAGAAGTTATAAAGTTGCTGCTTCTCTTGTGAAAGAAGTAATAATACGTTGTCCACATACTGTTCTGCATCAATCTCATTGTCATAAATCGTTATGAGTTCTTCATATAAGTCTGAATGTTTACTTCCTATTTCTATATCAACTGAAGTTTCCTTTAAAGTCTTTTTTAGAGCTTTTCTCTTAAAATTAGCCGCTACAAATTTTGCTGTCTGATAAATGAATCCACCTATATTTTGATGGTTTTGCAGCTCCTCTATACGGTTATAAACGATAACAAATACTTCTTGGGTAAGATCTTTGGCATCTTCTATATTCCCTACTGAATAATAGAGATATTTCAAAATTTTTTCATGATATCTTTCACATAATGTAACAAAAAGTTTATCCAGAATAGCTCCCCCCTTTCTAATTTGTTTATGTCCATATTTGTTAATTGTAACATTTATTGTTTGAAAAAATTTCGTTTATAGGCACAAAAAAAGCTCTCCAATATAAAATTGAAGAGTCTTTTTAATCATTCTTAACTATATTTTTATATCCTAAATAAGTAGTATAAAAATATCCTCCATATATCATGAAAATTACAACCCCTGTTATAATTATTGTTGGTCCAAATTCGAAAGTTATTAATAATCCTGCGCTTTTTGACAAGGTATTCATAATCTTTAATCCTATTACAGAATGTATTAGCGCCAAACTAAGAGGAGTCATAAAATGTATCAGAATCTGAGTAAAGATAGATTTATTTATCATCTGCTCAGAAGCTCCTATTTTTTTTAGGGTTTTATATCTATTTAAACTATCACTTGCTTCTGTTAATTGTTGAATTGCTAACATTACTGCACTTGCTATCAAGAATACAAAACCTAAATATATTGCAATATATATAGTCGTACCTATATTGCTCTTAACCTGATTATATATTCCTACTTTTGTATCAGCACGTAAAATGAAACCATATTTATCTAAAAGTTTATCTCGATTATAACTTATATCTGCAAACTTTGCCTGTAGCTCTTTAACCTTATCCTCAAGTTCTTCTTTGTTTTGTCCACTTGTATTAAATATATACATTGTTGAAGATGATTTCATCATGCTCCCTAAAAAAGAATCCGGTATTACCGCTAATAAATATGAATTCTCATGTTTTATATTTATATTAGTTTTTATAGTATACTTCTTTCCACTAATTTTAATTTCATTTTGTTTTTCGATTAATTTCTGTAATGCTTCTTGTTCCTCTTCATCACATGTTATTAATAAGATTTCATTCTCTTTTAAATCCACTATTGCTTCTCCACGTAATCTTCTTAGTTCATTGTATTGTGATATTTTTATGCTCCCTAATCGACTATCAAATTCTTTAAAGCGTTCTTTTAAAGCTAGACTTGCATATTCATTTAATAAATTCAATTTTTTTATATCTGTCCTATAATAATCTATTACAGCATCCTCATAGGAGTTACTTAACTTGAATCCCACTCTTTTTAAAGCTTCTTTTACATCTTGTACTTCTTGGTTCTCATCACTAATACTTAAATCAATGCTTCCATCATAAATAGGTAAATCTTCTAATCTTTTTTCCAGTATATGCTTTGTACTTAAGCTCGTAGATAATATTACTATTGTTAAAAATAACATTAAACATGTTGCTGTCATAGACAAAAAATTTGTATTAATCTTATTATAAAATTGTTTTATAACAAATATATTTAGCTTTTTGAAATATATTTGTTCGCTTCTTCTAAGTATAAGTACTGTAAATCCAGATAATCCAAAGAAAAATAATAGAGTCCCTAAACTTCCCCATATTATGCTTAAAGGAAAATCTATATTCTGTGGAGTATGTGCAAAATGCAATCCTAAATAATATGCTTTTCCTAATGCATATAAAGATATAATAAATATTATTGCTGAAATTATAGTATTTCTGCTTTTTATAGATTCATTCTTTCTTGAAGCATTTATCATATCAATTAATTTTTGTTTTGATACAATTACTGTGTTAAATATCATCACTAAGATGAACATTATCGCAAAATATAAAAAGGTTTTATTCACTGATTCAATAGACAAATTGAATGTATACTCATTCATATTAAGTTCAAATAATTTTGCTGTAAGCACTGAAATTCCTTGTGATAGAACTATTCCTATAATTAATCCCATAACTAGAGATATGATTCCTACAATAAATGTTTCATATATTAATATTTGAGATATTTTTCTTTTTGACATACCTAGAATAGCATATATACCAAATTCTTTTTTACGCTTTTTTAATAAGGCATTATTCGCATATATAATTAATCCACCAAAAACAATTGACATAAATACAGATATATAGGATATCAATTTAACCAATACTCCTATTTTATTAATATCATTCATTGCTGTTTGAGAACTAATTGAGTTAAAATTATAAAATATGCTCACTGCTAATGTGAGCGTCATAAAGTATATGGCATAATCTTTAAAGCTCTTTTTTATATTATTAATTGCTATTTTAGAATACATCCTTAACATCTCCCCCTAAGAGTGTCATTACTTCAATAATTCTATTGAAAAATTCTTTTCTAGAATCATTCCCCTTAACTAATTCATTAAAGATCTTACCGTCTTTTATAAAGAAAATCCTATTAGCATAACTTGCAGTAAAAGCATCATGAGTTACAAGCAATATAGTCGCCTCTAATTCTTTATTTAATCTTTCAAAAGATTCTAGTAGCAATCTTGAAGATTTAGAATCTAAAGCCCCTGTAGGTTCATCTGCTAATACTAATGAAGGTTCAGTAACTATTGCTCTAGCACAAGCGATTCTTTGCTGCTGTCCTCCTGACATTTCATAAGGATACTTATTTAAAACGGGGGAAATTTCAAGTGTTTCTGCAACCTTTTTTATTAAGTTATCTATTTTTTTAGGATTTATTTCCTGTATTGTTAGAGCTAAAGCAATATTTTCATATCCAGTTAACGTATCAAGTAAGTTAAAATCTTGAAATATAAATCCTAACTCATCTCTTCTGAATTTATCTAATTTTTTAGTTCTCATCTTTGTAATATTTTTATCATTTACAATGATTTCCCCAGTTGTTACCTTATCAATTGTTGAAATACAGTTAAGCAATGTAGTTTTCCCACTTCCTGAAGGTCCCATTATTCCAAGAAATTCACCTTTATCTATATTTAAACTTATACCATCTAATGCCTTAGTCACATTACCTTTTTTTCCATAATACTTTTCGATATTTTGTACACTTAATATATTATCCATATATATATCCTCCATCTAATCAACCATCATACAATTAAAATAATCATTACTGTTGATTTAATAATTATTCTCTAAGCTGTATTATGAACTTATTATACTAGAGTATTTTAAAATCACATATTGTATTAACTTTCATTAAAGTTGCATTTTTGAAAGATAACTATTTATTATTAGATTTCCTATTGATACAAATTGTATTACATACAGATTAAAATATGTAATAAAAAAGTGTAAGTATTAAAACTCACACTTCTTAAATACCTAAGTTAAATTCACTTAATGGAAATATAATGTTCACTTTTGTTCCCACGGCTAATTGAGATGTAATACTTATATCTAAACCTAACTTATTACATAGCTTTTTACAAAGATACAGTCCTATACCTGTAGATGTATTGTATTTTCTCCCATGCTCACCTGTAAATCCTTTTTCAAAAACTCTATTAATATCTTTCTCTGGAATTCCTATCCCATTATCCTCAATTGTAAGTATTATATTATTTTTGTTGGTACTTGAACATATTCTTATCTTTCCTTCTTTTGGTTTAACATACTTAATTGAATTTGTAATAATTTGATTAAGTATAAACTGAACCCACTTTATATCACTATACACAACACCATCTATATCATCTAATTGCAAGCTTATTTTATTATTTATAAAATCCTTAGAATTTTTCCTAATAGTATTGTTTACAGCTGTTTTTAAATTAAATCTTTTCACTATATAATCTTTACTAACATCACTGCTTCTTGAATAATATAATGCTTGTTCCACAAACCCTTCTATTTTCTTTATTTCTTCTCCTACATTATTCATAATAGAATTTTTATTATTCTCAATAATTAACATACTTGATGCAATAGGTGTTTTTATTTCATGAACCCAAGTCTCAATATATTCTCTATAATCTAATTGAAGATTTTTATAATGATTTACATGTTCATGCATTTCTTTATCACATTCTCTTAATATTTCATGAAAAAGCTTTCCTTCTAAAAACTCTGGTTTTTCCATAATCTCTGGTAATAAATACTTTTTATCAAGACTCTCCAAAACTTCTTTCATATTATCATAATACTTTTTATACTTAAGAAACTCTATGATAATATAGCTCATTAATGGCAAAAACCATATAGTAAAAATTAAAAACATAAAAATACTTTCTATATCTAATATAAGAAGTATGCACCCTATAATTATAAATGCTGCAAAGTTTATAAATAAAAATGGTCCTCTTTCTTTTAAATACTCTTTTATATTCATGGTATTATATACCCTAATCCTCTCCTAGTTTCTATCACATCTTTTGCCCCTATCTTTTCCAAAGTTTTTCTTAATCTCGTTACATTCACAGATAAGGTGTTATCATCAATAAAAACATCTGAATTCCATAAGTCTTCCATTAAAATTTCTCTTGATACTATACTCCCCTTTTTCTTTATTAGATAAGAAAGTATCTTTATTTCATTCTTAGTTAATTGTTCTGTATTTCCTTTATGAGTAACACATCCACTAGACAAATTTAACTGTATATCTTTATATTCTAATATATCACTGTAATTACTCTTGGAAGCTCTTTTTAAAACTGCTGAAATTCTAGCTAAAAGTATTTGAGTATTATAGGGCTTAGTTATAAAATCATCTGCTCCCAAATTCATACTTATAAGTTCATCTGCTTCACTATCTCTACTTGTAACTACTATTATTGGTACATCAGAGTTCTTTCTAACTTCTCTGCATATATGAAACCCATCAAAAACAGGTAAATTTATATCTAATAAGATCAGATCAGCATTCGATATATTTATATATTCAACAATATTGTTAAAATCCTCTGGAGCATCAACTTCATAACCATATTTAGATAAAAATATTTTCAGTTCTTCTCTTATGGTTTCTGTATCCTCTATTATGATTATTTTTTTCATATTTATCCTCCAATATTTTATCTTTGAAATTTCTTAATTACTTATTTCATATTATATCAGAAAAATACTCATTAATGCCGCCGAGATTGGGCTTTTTCAACAGTCTGAGTATTCTTTCATAAATGAAAGAATATGGTCACTTAAATCAATATGAGCTTAATTCATTGAATGATACTATAAAAGCGAAGTAAATATTAATTATGAGGTGGTTACATTGAAAAGAAACTTAAAAATATTAGGTATAATACTTGCTGCAGTTTTAATTGGAATTATTATTCTTGGTGTGGCAGAAAAAAATAATTTCTTAGGAATGAAAAAATGGGGAACAAAAGAATATTATGTTCAAATAAAAGATAATGGAGAAGAATATATTACAAAAAATACTGAGGGTGAAAAATCGGTTCTTTATTTTTATAAAACAGATGCATATAACAAAGATGGTAAACAAATAAAAGTTGAGTTTCATAGTGATAAAAATTTAAAACTAGACGCATATCTTCTTGTTCTTGCATTCTCTCAAGATAAAAATGATTATAATCAAATTCTAAGTTATGAAGAAGTACATGCTGATAAAGTCCCTTCTAAAGCTAAAGAACAATTAGATAAATAAAATTTAGTAGGACGCTCTTTTATTTAAGAAAACATTAGATAATTTCCTAGTAATATATTTTAAGAATTGTTTTATAAAAAACAAACCTGACGTTTCACAAATTTGTGAAACGTCAGGTTTTATGATTATTTACCACAAAGTGAAGTATAAAACATAATTATCTATTAACCCTCCCCACTAATTTTCCAATTAAAGTATTAATCAAATCTATTAAATGCAAATAGTAAATTCTTTAGCTATACTTAAAATTTTACCATTTGGATGATTACTACCCTTTATATGTTTTTTTTAGTTTCCATGGATTTATGTTAAGCATTATCACTAAGAATGCAGTAATATACAGAATTATAGAAACAATGATTATTTTTTTGAGTACCTCTTTAATGTATTTGATAATATGGATATATTTATCTGCTCCTAATATAGCAATAACTTCACCTTTTGAATTCTTTATTGGAGCATAGGCAGAAATTGTCCCCCCCCATATATCTACAGATAACGCATCTTCAACTGAAATATTACCATTAAAAGCATCTTTCATTTTATCTTGCATAATATATTCTTCCATGAATTTTGCTGGTTTAATTAAAACATCTATAACAAAAGAGGTTGTGTTTTTATCATTTTTTACTAGAATATATAAATTATTAACACCACTGTTGACTTTATACTCATAAAATGATTTAGATAATTTAGTATACTCTGTACTGTTTTGAGCTTTTTGTTTTAGTATATTTTCTAATCCATCAGTATCTACTATTTTTACTGCCTCTTCTACACATTTTTTACTTTCTAGTTTTAAATCATTTATGATTGGGTGAAAACCATAGTTGAATCCAATAACGGTATAAGTAGTAATAATCAAAGTAAGAACTGCAATAATTATAGTAATTACAGTAAATGTTCTCAAAATCCTAATCTTTAATTTGCTCATTATATACCTCCTTGTCTTTTGTTGCAAATTTATTATATAATCCTAAACTTACCCCATAATGAACTAAACCTTAATTAAACCTTACAAAAAAAGAAGTTGTATCGTAAAAAATTCTACTATACAACCTTCAAATAATCTCATTGTTAGAAATTTTCCAACGTGTCGCACTATGATACGGTTCACCGCACTTCAACCTAAATACACCCTAATTCTAATTAACTATACGATTAGCTCTTTTTTATTATTTTAACTTCACCTACAAATCCATTTAACTGAACCTCATCTCCATCTTTAAGAATACTCATTGCATTTTTAACATTATATATAACTGGTATATTAATTTCTCTAGCAAGAATTCCTAGATGATCAAAAGGAGAACCAGACTCTACAATAATGCCTTTCACATGATTAACTATAGGTTCAAGCTCTCCACACCGTGTAAATGGCACTACTAATATACACTCCTCATTTAGATAAGCAGGCATTCCCATTTTAACCTTTGCTTTAACTGTTTTTCTTAATCCTGAAATCCCCTTTAATATTACAGTATGTTCACTAGAATCCCTCTTACCTTGTTCATTGTTTTCATCTATGCAATAAGTGTTTTGAACAAGTTCCTTTCCAATAGTTGGTGGTGCAAATAACTTCTTTTGATAATTAAATTTCTGTTTTCTTTCATTTATAGGATTCTTAAAATCACTACCATTTAATAGTGCATCTTTAATTTCATTAAGAGTAAGAAAATATATATCTTCTTTATGTTGTATTTGCTCATTTCTCATTAATATCTTTTCAGCCTCTACTAATGCTACCCGTAAATATGATTTTGTCATACGCTCAAAGTAATAGTGATGGTCATCTCTTGCTAAGTATGCTTTTTCAGCTAAATTAAGTTTATTTAAAAACTCTTGCCCTTTTTCTTCATCTAATGTACTTAATATACTGGACTTAACCCTGTTTTTATTTTTTAAAGATTCCTCTATAGAAGATTTAAAATTATTAATATTTAGATTAAGAAATCCTCGTATACGTCCTATTATTTTAGAAGGTTCTTCCACTAATAAAGGCTCTGGATAAGGACTATTAACATCACTATCTAAATTACAAATTCCAAACAGAGCTATATACTCATCTATTAGTTGCATTAATTTTCCACTTTCAGAAACCTTTTTGAGTCTAGCATGGAGAATTTCATCATATGGGCAAGCATTAAACATTTTATTTAAAACTGGATTTGAATTCACCTCATTAGCCATACCCATATATAATTCTCTTTCTTTATTTAAGATACTAACATTAAAAACTAAATCGTAAAAATCATCTACATTAAAATCATTATTTATATTTTTACAGTATTCCATAAAAGTATCTAAATAATCACATCCATGAGTAACTGGCCAATGATTTGAGGCTAAAAAATTCATATGCTCTATTGATTTTTCCAAAAACACTAATGCCTCTTGTGACGATAATTCTCTTGCTAGATAGTTATCTAACTCCTTTTTAAGTAGAATTAATTCTGGCAGTACAATATCTTGAAATATATTCTTATAGTCATTATGTAACTCCTCTAACATAGTTAGAAAGTTTTGTTCTTGCTGCTCTTGATTTACCATTTCTTTATCTCTATAAAAGAAGTAACCATTTTGAACGCAATATTCGGAATAAAAATCTTGAAAACCTACTGTATAGAATGATTTATTTAAGGCATCTCCTAGTATTAAGCTTAGTTCATTAATTAAAGGTTTATAAGGCTTATCACATTCCCTATACCAAGTATAATTACCCTCTCCTTCACTTTGCCATTTTAATTCAAAAGGTTTAATTCTAAAGGTTGTAATAGGTCTAGCTTGAAGTATATAAATTTTATTGTCACTAATAGTCCATTCTATATCTTGATATTTACCAAAGATTCTTTCTATTTTTAAAGTAATCTCATATAACCTGTCTATTATATCCTTTGATGGAGTATGAAAGTTCTCTGGAATTCTTTCATCTAGTACCTCTCCAGTTTTTTTATTAATTTTATAAAAGGCTGAACTTGCTTTACCACTAACATAATCATCACACAATCCATTTACAGCATTAATGTGCATTGTGTCCTTATCCATGTCAATAGTATCCACTGAAAAGTTAACTCCAGAATAGTCGCCTACAACAAATTGCTGGATTATCACACACATTTTTAATTCTTTAAAGTTTAAATTATTTTTTACGAAATATGCAATAACTTTATCATTAAATAATGAAGCATAACACTTTTTTATAGAGGTTTTAGCTTCTTCAAAAGAATTTAAATTTATAAATGAAGAAAACATACCTGCCATACTATATGTATCATTATCTTCACACAAGGCAGAGGATCTTACTGCATACTTCCCTTGAAATTCTTTACTTTGTATATTATTAAAAAATTCAAGGAGGTTTGTCTCCATTTCATAAGAAAACTGCCCATTTAATATAAAATTATATATCTCCTCATTATAAGCCAGATAATCTTGAGTACAATAATTAAAATTATTATATTCAAGGAACTGCATAAAAAACTCTGAAGACAATGCAAACCCATTTGGAACTTCTTCCCCACTTTTTATTAACTCTCCTAATGTACTTGCTTTGGAACCATATTGATTTTTGTTACTTAAGCACAGCTCTGATAACATTGATAACATAAGTAATATCCCCCATTTCGTTTTGTTAATCTAAAAAACTACTTTATATTGTTAATGTGGTAGTTTGTAACATTTATTATATAAATTCACTTAGAACTTTACAAATAGGAAAAATGTTTTGAAATACGGTGGATATGTATTAACTATTTTAAATAGCATTTTTCATCCTTTTTCAAAATCTATATTGACAATACGGTGTTTTTACAATATAATATATTGACTAATTAAGAGAGTAGAAATATACATTAATCTAATAATATGCTCCTAATACAACGCTTGTCTAATAAATCTTCTTTAAACCCTCCACACAAAACCCTAAACAGTAACTCAAAAGGAAATCCCCCAAACTATCAGTCTGAGGGAATATAAAATACACTTCAATTTTAACAGGGCTCATCATAATATTCATGCAGTACCGCTATCTATATTAGATAAACATTACTTGCTAATCCGTTTCTTTTAATAATATTTCTAAAAACACATCTACTATATGTGGTGCAAATTGAGATCCTTTGTTGTTTTTAAGTTCCTCTATACCTTCATCTTTAGTAATTCCCCTTTTATAAGGTCTATCTGATGTCATTGCATGCCATGAATCTGCTACAGCTATTATTTGAGATATTAACGGAATTTCTTCCCCTTTTAATCCCACCGGATACCCAGTTCCATCCCAACGTTCATGATGTAACAATACATATTTGGAAACATCTCTTAATGAATCTGCCTTAGATAATATATCGTATCCTATCTGTGTATGCTGCTTAACATGTTCATATTCTTCCTTAGTCAATTTATCGCTTTTATTCAAAATACTCTGTGGTATTATTATTTTACCTATATCATGTATAGTTGCAGCCCAATAAAGATCATTTAGTTGGTTACCATCAAATTTTAAATACTTTCCTATTTCAAGTGAATATAACGCAACAGCCTCTGAATGTCCCTTTGTATATTCATCATGAAACTCTAAAGCCGAAATAAATGCGTGTACAATATCACTTTGTTCTAGATTTCTTTGATCATTTACCTTTTTAACCTTGTAAAAACCATTAACAAGTTGCTGAAAGGCTTTTAAGTTACGAATACTTTCATCACTGAATTCCACATTACATTCTTTACTAATATCTAAACTAAATCCCCCATATAAATTATCTTCATTAGATATGCCAACATAAATGGATTGTTTTAATTCAACATTTTTCTTAGAATAATCTTCATATGTATGATTCCCAATTTTTCTTTTAAAGCTTAATTCAGGGTAATTTTTAATTTTTATATCATTATACTTATATTCAAATTCCTCAGGAGTAATTTGAATTTTCCCCAATGATTCCATATCAAAACCTATTGCATCTATAAATCGTATCTTCCCATTTTCAACTATATAAGCACTTCCCACATTACTTTCTTTTACTAAATTATAGGCTATTTTCAATGTCTCACTTAAAAACACTTCATCATTTACATATCTATTTTCTAATATTTTAGTTGTTAACATAAAAAAATCATTTGTAACATTAATCACCCGTTGCAATTCTTCATTCTTTTCTTCTATTACAATCAAATTATTGTTTGATTCTATATTCTTCCTCCGTAAATCAGTACTTAATTTTTTAATTTTCAGGCAGTCATTTAGGATTAAACGATAAAGTAAAATAGCTGTAAAAAAGACAAAGAACCAACCTTTATAGGTCTGAATATTACTATATATATTTTTATCAATTACTATCATACTCAAAATACGGTCAGAGAATAAAATCCATAAACACCCTATTAATACGTAAATACTTGCTATTCTTCTAGGCGTTTTCATAACATCAATATTTTCTATATCATCTTTTTTATAAATTGAATCAATAATACTTCTCAAATTTCATCCCCCCCTACAATAAAACAATAATTTTCTGTAAAATCTATATATCAAATAATAAAGTATTTTTATAGTACATACACTTCTAGTCTTTTGCATATTTATGCTTATTCATTTAACATTCGACAAGTGATACTATTTTCCTCCAATATTCTCATTTTAACTACTCACATTTGCTATTAATTTGTATAATAACTCTCTGGAAGTTAGTAATCATGATTTATTATTTTTGTTTGCAAGTTCTTCAATATTTAATGGTGATAAATGTTTTTCTAAAAAAATAAAAACCGTGCCAGAAATGAACTGCCCACTGTCTACTTGACAGGGGGCAGTTCATTTCCGGCACGGTTTTTCTGCTATTTAGATTTTAAACAATTCCAATATCTCTTCCTCACTTAAAGCCCCAAAGTTCTCCCCTCTAGACAATTCATCTCCCATTAATTCTGATATAAGTTTTTTCTTCTCTTCTTGAAGAGCAATTATCTTTTCCTCAATGGTGCCCTTAGCTATAATTTTTATTACTTCTACTACCTTCTTTTGACCTATTCTATGTGCTCTGTCTGTTGCCTGCTCTTCAACCGCTGGGTTCCACCAAGGATCAAAGTGAACTACTATATCTGCAGATGTTAGATTCAGCCCTGTTCCACCAGCTTTTAGGCTTATTAGAAATGTAGAATTCTTCCCTTCATTAAAATCCTTTACAATCTTCATTCTCTTTGAAGATGGTACTGAACCATCCAGGTAGCTATAAGATATACCCTCTTCCATAAGTCTTTTGTTTATATTCTTAAGTACTGATGTAAATTGAGAGAAAACAAGTATTCTGTGCCCCTCCTCTATACTCTTATGAAGAAGTTCTACTAGAGCTTCTACTTTTCCACTACCAGCAGTATAATCATTCATTAATACAGAAGGATCTAAACATAATTGTCTTAACTTCGTTATATAAGCAAGTATTTCTATTTTGCTACTTTTAAACTCATGCTCCTTTACCCTTTTCTCAATAAGTTCTATTGCATGGTTTGCATAGGTTCCATAGATTTTCTTTTGTTCATCATTCATTGTAACCATAAGTGTTTTTTCTATCTTCTCAGGTAATTCCTTTAGAACATCCTTTTTTCTTCTTCTAAGAATGAAAGGTTTTATAAGTTTATTTAACTCTGCTAATACCTCTGGACTCTCTTTGAGTTTTTTATGATATCTTACACTAAATACCTTCTCATCATATAGGTATCCTGGCATTATAAAATCAAATATTGACCATAATTCCATGAGAGAATTTTCTATTGGGGTACCTGATAAAGCAAATCTGTTCCTTGCCTTTATCTCCTTCATGGCTTGTGCATTCTGAGAGTGGGGATTTTTTATATTTTGAGCTTCATCCAATATACAATAATCAAAATCTATCCCTTTATAACCTTCTAAATCTCTCTTTGCTAAGTTATAAGTGGTTATAATTACATCATATTTTTCTATATTCTTTATTATCTCTTCTCTATTTTCCTTAGTCCCATTTGCAGCTGCCACCCTTACAGTTGGTGCAAACTTTTGAAACTCACTTACCCAGTTATATGTTAATGATGTTGGCGCTACTATCAAGGATTTGCTTCCCTTGTTGGATAATAAAAAGGCAATAGTCTGAAGTGTTTTTCCTAACCCCATCTCATCTCCTAAGATTCCACCAAAGCCTAAATAATCTAATGTTTTAAACCAGTTATAACCAATTTTTTGGTACTCTCTAAGATTCCCATTTAACTCTACTGGTTCTTCGAATTTCATCTTCTCTATATTCTTGAACTTATCTCTTATTTCTTTAAGCTCTTTTTTTCCTTTTATATATCTAATATTGTTTTCCTCTAAATATCCATGTATAAAAGCCCCTTTATTTTTAGCTATCTCAATATGATTCTCATTTATATCTTTAGGAGAAACCACATCTAAAAGCTTTAAAAACTTATTAAGCTCTAATTCCTCTAGATCAAGATAATCACCTGTCTTTAGCTTATAGTATTTAAGGTTATCTCTAAATGCTCTTAATATATTTGTAGTCTCCTGTGATGGAATATCTCCTATTTTAAAATCCATCTCAAAATAGTTATATTTCCCCGCTTTAATGTCTCCCTTAATTCCCTTAGTACCCAATGACTTTAACCCTTTGAAATTTTCTGAGTAATATACCTCTCCTATTTCTTGAAGTCTTCCTACTTCACTCTTAAAGAATTTAAATATATAGTCATCTCCCCTTGTGAAATAAAACTTTCCCTTCATCTCTTCAAACCCTAAGGAGCCGAGGAGTCTTATCACCTGAGCTTCCTTCTTAGCGTCCCTATATATAATCTTCTCTTCACAATCCTCATAAACATTAAACTCATAACTTCCATACTTCACCTTCAATATCAGTGTAATCTCTTTACCCTTCTGATCAAAATAAAAATTAAATCCACATTCACTCATGACTATTTTATCCCTTATAGACTTAGATAAAGTCACATTAGGTGATAACAAATTAAGTTCTGGAATTAACTTTATTAGTATATTTTTTTCCTCTTCTTCTCCCATAGTTATAACCTTCCCCTCATTAAATACTTGAAGGTATGGACTTATCTTGTAACAAAATTCATAATCCGGAAGGTATATTGTTGTACCGTACAAGAAAACATCATTCTTAGGACCTAAAACCGTAGGCATCCCCTCTGGAGACTTTAGAACATAATTCCCTTTTATAGTCTTTAAATCAAAATTTATAGGTGGTGCCTCATTTAAAATTTCAGTATCTACATCTCTATAAAAAAAGCCTTCACTTAAGTACACTCTATGATTATTTATAATCTCAAAGAATTCTCTAACTAAATATTTAGGAATATTAATATATTTTCCATCAACATACTTATCTTTACTTCTACTAAAAGACTTTTGTGTTCCATCCATTTCCTTTAACATCTCAATAAAATCAATAAGTCTTCTATCCTTTGTACTTAACCTTTGATTCTTTATATTGAAAGTAAAGTTTTTGCTGTATTTTATAGGAAATTTATTGTGATAAGACACTAAAAACTGCTCTATATCCTTTAAAATATAAAGACTGCTTGAACTCATAGATTTGAGTCCTATTTTAAACTCAGCTGAAAGCTTATCACTCCACTGATTTTTATTTATATAAACCTCTATTTTAATTTTATCCTTATGTTTTTCATCTCCTAGAAGCATGGATAAAATATTGTTTTTATTCTGGAATATGATATCTTCTAAGATATCTGCCCCTTTTAAAAGAGGATGTTCAACTAACTCACCCAAAGCTTTATAAAAAGTAGCCACTAAATGCTTACAACAATAATTCCTTTTTTTAAACTCATTCTTTTCATAATCTAAACAGCTGCAATAGGTAGAAAAAATACTTTTTTTATCCCCATCCAACTCTATTTTTGTGTGATATTCATTAAAAAGATTCTCTGAAATCACATTACCATCTATACAAATCAAATTATCTTCACTAGTAATATCCAAAGAAGAAACTAGATCATTATTAAGAACCCTTTGCCCTTTGGCATGATTCTTACCACTTGTCTCTTCATTAAATATTTGTAATAACATATTTTCGTTTAACATATTCTCACCCTATTAATTTGAATTTACCTTCACATTCCATTATAACACAAATTCAAATACACAATAAAAAGCCACGCAATACGTAGCTTTTTATTGTGTATTTATAATTGTTAATTATCACTATTTTTATTTAACTCTTTCATAAGTTCCATCAATTCAGGATTTTTTAAGAAAGATCCGTAGCTAAACATAGAATAACCGCCTACATTATCTGTTTTACGATTAAGTTCCACTTGATCTCGAATCTGGTCAACACCATACCACGGACTTGTTGGATCAGTATTACCTGTACGATAGGCAGCTTGTCCAATATATAGGTCCACCTCTGTATCAGCTACAACATCTGACCACCAATATAATAATTTTTCATAATCTGCTATTTCATAACCGATGTTCCAGTAAATTTGAGGAATGATATAATCTAAATATCCTTCTTTAACCCATTTTCTTGTATCCGCATACATCTTATAGTAAGATTCTGATCCATTTGTATCAGAGCCCACAGGAATAGAACTATTATTAGCCCAAATAGCAAATGGACTTACTCCAAACATTAATTTCTCATCTTTTTCCTTCACTAGATTGTGCATTTTTTCAATGAGATTGTTTATATTGTTACGTCTCCATGCATAGATATTACGATATTTCCCTTTATATTGTTTATATGTATTATAATCCTTAAAAGCTTTACCTGGATAAAAATAATCATCTAAATGAATACCATCAACATCGTAGTTTTCAAGAATCTCAGAAACCCCATCTAGAATCAATTTTTCAACCTCTGGAATACCAGGGTTAAAATAGTGTTTCTTACTCTCTCCCTGACCATATGCCACCACCCATTCTGGATGCATTCTTGCAGGATGATTATCTGGCAACTTGTCCAAATCATCCTTAACTGTAACTCTATAAGGATTGATCCATGGATGAAGTTCAAGATCCCTTTTATGTGACTCAGTTATAATGAATTCTAATGGGTCAAAACCATCTAGAGGAGGAGTGTTCTGGTCTCCAGTTAAATACTTTGACCAAGGAAAAATTTTGGAAGGATACAAGGCATCTGCCGATGGTCTAACTTGAAAATAAACGGTATTAAAACCCATTTCTTTGATATTTTGAAGCATATCAATAATTTGTTTTTTAAGAACCTTGCTGTCTGTTGTTGCTCCCATTGAAGGAAAATCTATTCCATATACTGTAGCAACCCAAATAGCTCTAACTTCCTCTTTCTCATAGTTATCACCTGTTTCAATTTTACTATCTGTTACAATTTCAAAGTCATTATCACTCTCATTATTATCTCCATCAACAGCATGTACCGATCCTGTGAATATAGATAAAATCAAGAAGAGTATGGACACTTTTGCTATAATTCTTTTTGACAATTTAATCCCTCCTTTTACCTTTTACTACAGTATAACACGATAGGTATTACTTTCAGTAGAATTTTAATGGGAAAAAATGATTTTCGCACAACCTTCTTAGACTCATATACGGACCTAAATATATCTATTCTTTTTGTACATATTTAATCATTACTCTCAATATAATAGTAATGTCATTTTAGTTGAAATTAGGAGAGTAAATAATGAAAAAAATACTCATGGCTATCTTATTTATAATTATAATATCCTTAACAATGTGGTTAATTAGGTATTTTTATCCATGTTCACTTAATGATATAATCTTAAATCATAGAGTAGAAGAGAAAGTAAAAAGAATAGATGTAACAGTACTTTCCGTTCATTTATCAAAAACCTTTAATATAGATAATAAAACAACTATAAATAATTTGATAAATTTTTTGGAAGACATAAAGGTACGGAATGTGATTTCAGCTCCTAATTGGTATAGGCCATCTATGTTTGAAAGGTATTATATTCAATTGATAAATGAAAATAAAATAATAGATATTAATTTTATGGATAAAGATTATTTACGTATAAATCATACTACTTATAAAATAGTTAACTCGCCAGATTTAAAAATAATATATGATATAATCACAGAACAACAATGACACATAATAAAAAGCGCGTTTTACGCGCTTAAAATATTTATACACCTGTTATCTCTGATATTTTATAAGAAGCCACATCTCCATTTGCCCCAAGTCCAATAGCTCTAAATTTCCACTTTCCATATTTATCAAAAGTATTGCTATTAGCTACAGCTGTCCCAATTTGATTTCCATTTGAATCATACAGATTAAATATTAATTGAGCATTGGTATATCCTTTTCCAGACTTATTCTTAATTACACCTTCTATATATATAGTTCCCATTGCATCTTTTGCTGCTATGAACTCTCCAATAATTTCAAATCTACCATCTTTCATGAAGCTATGATTATAGCTATACCTAGGTACACTTCTCCTATTAGAAAAGCCTACCGTTACCATGGAACATAGAATTATAATGATTATTCCCATATAAAACCACCATTTATTATAGAACTTTTTCTTTGCCTCCACTCCACTCCCCCCTAAAACTGTATTCAATATAGTTTATGCATGCGAAGTGTATTATAGGAGTTTTATTTGATTTATAAAATTTTATAATTAAGTCATGATTCAATAAAAAGTAGTACTCTATTTGTACTACTTTTTTGCTTAACCTAACTTAGCTGTTCATATTCTTGTTTAATTAACTCTGCAAATTTAGGGTTTTCCTTAGAAATATTCATTAAATACCCTAAAATATTCCCTGGATAAGAAACCTGCTCTGTAATTTGAGTGTTTTCTAAAGAGCGTCTAATTAAAGATATTATACACTCTTCATTATGATTTGCGTTACATTCTTTACACAACTTACATATGTTTGCAACACCATTTGCTATATTCCTCATGTCATAATAACGCATATCTTCCTTTGGTATAAGTTTCTCTCCACCCTCAAGAACTGGCAAAGAACTTTCCTTAGTATATTGAATAACATATTGAGCAAATCCAATACTACATTTTCTAGACTTGCATTTTTCTGTTCCATAATTATTACATTCTTCACATGCTTCATTAAGATTTTTTTCTAGATTATTTAAATAATTCATTATATTCACCCTTTTAATTAATTTTTAATTATCCTTATAACTGTATCTTTTTTAAAACGACATACACTCGCACATTTACCACATCCAACACATTTGTTTTGGTCTATCATTGGATGCTCCACTTTAAAAATATATTTTCTTTCCTGTGTAATTGCATTTACTGGACATTGTTTTATAGTACTACACACTATACATTTATGACATTTGTTAGTATCAATAACTGCTTTTTTCATTTTTTACCTCCATAGGCTCTTATTATTTTACTCATCAAATAATTTTTGTGTAAAATCAATTTTTTCTCTTGTTTTAAAACCATTATTGTTTCCTATAAAATTCAAAGCAACGCTGTTAAACACCTTTGAACTATCCAAATGGCAAAGGTGAGTAGCATTTTGTATAATAAAAACAGAAGCTCCTACACTATCTTTTATTATATCTTTTATTAAGATCCTATCTTCTTCTCCCATAATAAATAGAGTTGGGATTTTAGTATAATCTTTATTTTTAAATTTCTTATTTATTTGATATATAATAGATGACCAATAATATAAATTGAAGGAAGCTGAACTTTTCAGGTTATTTGAAAAACTAGCCATTTTATTTATGTTCTTTTCTTTTGGAAATGTTATTTTAAATGCCATATCATGTATGAATTTATTATTTATCAGCTTAAATAAAAGTACATATTTTAATAAAATACTTATCTTTAAACTTATCTTTGTTACCGCTCCCCCCATGACAACAGATTTTACTCTGCTAGGGTGTGTTAAAGTTAGAGAATTTACCATAATCGTTCCTAATGAGATCCCCATAAAATGTGCTGATTGTATACTTAGGGAATCTAAAACTTTTATTATATCCTCATTTATTTCTTTAAAACTTGGATTATCATTATTTTTCAAACTAATATCTTTTGATTTTCCATGACCATGTAAGTCTATCAACAAGAGATTATAATGCTGTTTAAAATCTCTTACTTGCTTAACCCATGTGTTTGAACTACTTCCTAAACCATGAATAAAAACAATCCACTCTGATAATTCATCTTTCTTATATATCCTGTATCTCAACATCACTTTTATCCTTTCCAACAATTAATTCAATATTAAAAATATATTTCAGTAACATAATTTTATATCAAAAATAAATACTTGTCAAATGATAATTGTTTTTTGATAAGTATTTTGATATAATGTATTTGTATTCAGAGATTATAATAGAAGGAGAAAGATTTATGAATAATGAAAATCTAGATAAATTAATAACTAACATGGTTCATTTTTATATTTTATTCCAGCAAGAATTTTTGGATTTAGGTCCAGATGTTAATAATAATGAAATTAGTCCTTTGTTATTTAGAATGTTACAACAAATACATCTTGAAGGAAGAACGACTGTTTCAACTTTAAGTAAAAGAGTATCTGTTTCTCTCCCAAACACTAGTAGAAATATAAATAAACTAATACAACTTGGTTATGTAACAAAAAAACAAGATGAACTTGATAAAAGGATTACTCACTTACATCTAACAAATAAGGGATTTGATTTAGTTTCAAATGCAATCCTGCAAAGTGAAGAAAAGCTTTTCAAGAAATATAACAAACTAGATTCTGATGAAATTGAAAAACTCAATGAATCCTTCTCTACAATTAGAAAATCCTTTATAAAATTAGGCACATTAGATAATGATTAATATGGATTTATTTTGGAAATCAACAGCTAGAGGAGATCATTTAAAATTATATTCCCCTGAGCATATAATTGCTTTAAGCCTTATATTAGGTATAATTATTTTTATGTTTATCTCCAAAGATAAATTAAGTACTATTGAGACCAAAAGGAAAGTCGGAAGAATCCTTGCATGTGTGTTATTTCTTCAAACTTTTTTTCTACATTTCTGGTTTTTTGACAGTGGAACTTTTTCATTACAAGAATCTCTTCCATTATACCTATGTAGAATTACTAGTATATTGTGTATCTTTATGATCCTTAAAGAAAATTTCTCTTTCTTTGAGATTATCTATTTTTGGGGACTCGGAGGAGCAACCCAAGCATTATTAACTCCAGATACAGGAGGATTTCAATTTCCACATTGGATATATATTCAATTTTTTATTGCCCATGGTGGAATATTGATATCAATATTTTTTATGATGATAGCTTATGAATACAAACCAAATTTAAACTCGTTGAAAAGAACATTCAAATATAGTTATGTATATTTATTTATAGTTTTTATAATAAACTATTTGGTAGGTGGAAACTACTCTTACTTAAGAACAAAACCATTAACCCCTACAGTACTTGACTATTTACCAATATATCCATACTATATTCCCATTATGGTAATAGGAATGTTTTTGATTTTCTTTGTTTTGTATATTCCTTTCATAAAGACAGATGTAATGGGAAAGAAATCTAATAAAAGTACTGATAATTAAACAAAAACCTACGTAGCTCTTCCTATGTAGGTCTTTGTTATCTTTAAATATAATTTGGATATTCTCTTAAACTAAATACTAAGATTCTTACGTTCATGGACACCATCCTTAGTAAGCTCAACAATCCTTTCCGCTACTTTATTAATAAAATATCTATCATGGGAAATACATATCATTGTTCCCTCAAAATGGTTTAGTGATTTTTCAAGCATCTCCCTTGAATTTATATCGAAGTGATTTGTAGGCTCATCCAAAATTAATAAATTGATATCCTGCTGCATGAACTTACAAAGTCTGAGCCTACTTCTTTCCCCACCTGATAAAGTATTCACTTTCTTAAATACATCATCTTTTGTGAATAAAAATTTAGCTAATGCCCTTCTAGCCTCCTGATATGTAATATCAAGATCTTCTCTAAAAGCATCTAATACTGTTTGCTCTTTGTTGCTAAAAGTAACATTTTGAGCTAAGTATCCTACCTTGACCTCTTCACCTATCTTTACAACGCCCTCATCCTCTTCACACTTATTCATTATTATTTGAGCTAAGGTACTCTTTCCAACTCCATTCCTACCTACTATAGCTACCTTTTCACCATACATAACCTTTAAATTTAAATCTGTGAAGAGTGTTTTGTTATCGAATGATTTAGAAAGTCCCTTTACCTCTAGTACTTCCTTTTCTGATTTATTCTCTATGGAAAATCCAAGTTTAATCTTTCTATGCTCTATTACAGGTTTCTCTATCCTTTTAATCTTATCTAGCCTTCTTTGAAGACTTGTTGCTTTAATATAAAACTTTCCACCTCCCCCTCTACTCTCCCAAACTCTCAATCTGACAATAGTATTTTTAATTGTTCTTATTCTTTTCTGTTGTTTGTTGTGAAGTTTTATCTGCTGTCTATATCTATTTTTCCGTTCCCGGACATAATAGGAATAGTTCCCATTATATATTGATGATATTCCCTTATTGATTTCAACAGTTTTATCTATTACCTTATCCATAAAATGTCTGTCATGAGATATAAGAATAACACTTCCCTCATACTCCTTTAAAAATTTCTCAAGCCATTCTATAGATTCCATATCAAGATGATTGCTTGGCTCATCTAAAAGGAGTATGTCTGATTTTTGAAGAAGAATCTTTGCAAGGAGAACTATAGTCTTTTCTCCTCCGCTAAGAGTATTAAAGGTTCTATCTTGAAATTCCTCATTGATCTTTAACCCAATACATACCCTCTTTATATTCTTTTCAATATCATATCCACCCATAAGTTCAAAGTTTTCCTGTAGCTCACCATACTCTTTTAACATAAGCTCAAGTTCTTCACCTATAAGTCCCTTCATATGATTTTCTAAATATCCCATCTTCTTTTTTATCTCCAAAACATCCTCAAATGCAGAATATAAAATATCAATAATCTTGTAATTATCAAGATGCTCCGGCAACTGATCTAAATACCCTAATGTTGCCCTTTTTCTTACAGCCCTTATACCACTTTCATATTCCTCAATACCACAGATAACCTTGAGTAAAGTGGTTTTACCACTTCCATTTAGTCCAACTACCCCAATCTTCTCTCCACTTTTAACATCAAAGCTTATATTCTCCAATACCCTAGTAGCACCATAGTATTTCTCCATATCCTTTATTGAAATATCAATCATAACTTTATCCCCCCTCAATTCAAAAAAACCGTAGATGAACAATAGTCCACTTACGGTTCTAATAATTTCTTATGTCATTATATAAACGTCCTTTTAAGCAACCAAATTCAACTAAATAAACTATTGTTTTATATTAAAATTATAACATAGTATAGTTCAATTCTTTGCTCATAAACAGTTATGACTCAAATTTGAGCCTTCAGCTTCTAATCAATAGCATCCAAACACACTTGGAGTGCATCCTCACCATCTTTAATTCTAATATGTGGGGATGTTCCGAACTCTTCGTTACTCTTACCATCTAGGTTTAAACTATGTAACATACTATATCTGAACATAAATCCACTATTTTTTAAAGCTATGAATATAGGGTCAACTGCTCCTCCATCTCCCCCTGTCTCTGTTCCAACTAGAGTAGCGAAGTCTGTACTTTTACAGAACATAGTGAATACCTCTGATGTTGAATAGATTTTAGGACTTGTCAGTACCCATATCTTACCTTTATACGTTCTACTTGATTTGTTAGGGCTTATAACATATTCATCTTTAACAAAGTTACTCATACTCGCTACATCTTCAGGATTTATATTTTTAAAGTTAGGAAGTTTAGAAATAGGTTGAATATCTTCTTCATTGTATACCCCCTCAAGATAAGGTCTATTATTTTCACTTAACTTCAGTAGTGAATAGTGGTTATACGCAATCTCCTCTTTAATATTAGGTGCTACAATTAGTTCTTTCCAATAATAATCGCTTCCTCCTGAATTTTCTCTGAGATCTATTATCAAGTTAGGACAATTTGAAACTTCATCATAAAACTTAAAAAGTTTTTCTTTATCACTTTTAATATTTGAGAATTGAAATGATTTTATATTCACATATGCAACCTTTCTAGCTTGCAGTATTTCAGTTTTTATATTTTGTTCTACCGAAGATGTATCAGTTTTTACTTCTTTATTATCTTCTTTTCTTTTTTTCAAATGTTTCGTTGTTCTAAATCCATGCTTCTTATCATCTAATAACGAGTACGTTTTCTGAGTTGTAGAGTTTTTAAATGCATCTAACCAGCGATCATATCCTTTTTTCGCCTCTTTATCACTATCTAAAAATTGGGAGTAAGTATCTTTAAAATTTTTATATATCTTACCATCAATCATACTAAGATGTCCAATACCATTAAATTCATTCACTACACAATTCAATGTTTTTGCAAAATCAATATCTGTTTTACTCTTTATAATTTCAGTTTTATATTTTTCATAGATTTCTTCTACATCTATACCCGAACGCTGAGCAACACCCATAAAAGGATAACTTTCTCTTAGAGTGCTCCATAGATATTCGTAATCCTCTAATTTCTGCTGTTCAGTCAGATTTATAAATGTTTTAGAATCTTTATTAATAAAATGAATGCTTATGCTACCTACAATTCCAAGTATTAAAAATAACCCTAATACTATCTTTAATCCTTTTTTTCTTTTTATCTGTTTATTTTTCATTTATATCCCCCTTCTAAATAAAAAGAAATAGTAGCCCCAGACGCAATTGGATAGCTACTATTTTTAAAAATTAAATTCTACTGACACCAGTTGCCTAAGCAACTAAGATTGTATACTATAGAGTGCTACCAACACCCTATTTCCATTTTCTGCATTTCTTATTTATATTATATCAAAGTTTATTATAAAATAAACCTTTAATTCATAAGAAAATCAAAAAAATTCATCCCTAATCAAATCACAAAATGATATTATACACTCTGTCTCCTACCAAAATATCTAATACCTGAAATAAGAGTTGGTATGGCTATTACTGCTGCAATAATTATCACTGTTGGATATAGTACTGGTCTTCCAAAAATATTGAAGCTATTATAAAATGCAAAAATATTTTTTGCTTGAATAAGTTCATAAACACTTATTAGTCGTACTACCTTAGGTAATATGCTTGCAAACCGAGAAATTGCGAAAAAGTACATACCTACTCCTAATACAAGGGTAATCATACTGTTTTTTGTTAAAAGTGATACTAATGCGATAAAAAGAGTTAACACAAGAGCACCTAACAGACTCATTCCTAAACATACAAAATAAAACTGTATTATTGTCATACCATAAGGGGTTCGTGCTGTTGACATATTTGTATTAAGCAAACTGTTGAATCCATCTAAACCATATGGCAAACCTGAAAGGAAAAACAGTATTGAGATAAATATCAATACACACGAGGCATAAATCATTGAGGATATTATTTTAGCTCCTGTAAGCTTTTTTCTCCCATTAGGAGTACTAAGTATTATAGGGATTACATTTGTTTTGTATTCATCACTGAATATAGTTGATATTCCTAAAACAAGGAGAATCACTATCATGGTTGCCGCTATTCCAAATTGAGTAATTCTTCTCCATCCATGCTGATAAACATATTGTGGTTTCTCTATCACGCTAATAGCTTTATATGCTTTTTCCAGATTCCTATATTCATAGGAATCTTCATATCCATTATCCAATTCACTTTTCATTTCTGACAATGTATACTCTTTGTCATTAATAAGATACTTTGGATTTGACTTCAAATTCAGGTAACCTCTCAATTCAAAGGACTTATAATAAAACTCACTCTCTTCCTCAGTAATTTTTTCTTCATTCCTTAGCTTATCCCGTATACTTGATATTTTATTTTTCACATCCAACTGCTTCTGTGGATTAATTTCTCCCTCATAGTTTTTTAAATGTGTCTTTAAAATTTCAATATTCCCAAAATCTCTATTAATATTATTAATGCCATTTACTGAATCAATTAAAATAGATGCAGCTATTAATACGGCAACTATCCATATAATTTTTTTCTGAAATATTTTAGATAATTCAAATTTCACTAACTCTCTCATTTTCCCACCCCCAATTAAATATTACTTTTCTCATTAAAATAATGTAAAAAAACATCTTCTAAATTTGGTTCTTGTAGCTGTGCATCTTCCATAGGTTTTTCATTGCTAATGATACGAAGTAACACCTTATCCTCTTCTCTTAAGATATTAGCCACCTTGAATTTATTCTCAAAGTCAAATAACTGACTTTCATCTATTTTACAATGCCACACTTTTCCCTTTGCATTACCCAAAACATCTTGCACACTACCATGATCAATCAACTGACCTTCCTTCATTATGAGAATATGATTGGCTATAAACTCAATATCAGATGCTATATGGGTAGAAAATAGAATAATCTTATCCTTTGATATACTGGATAACAAATTCTTAAACCGTATTCTTTCATTAGGATCCAACCCTGCTGTAGGCTCGTCTAATATTAGTATCTTAGGATCACCCAATAAGGCTTGTGCAATCCCAAGTCTTTGTTTCATACCTCCAGAATACTTTCCGATTTTTCTCTTCCTATCTTGAGTTAGATTAACAAACTCCAATAGATCATCAATCTTCCTCTTAGCTTCCTTTTTATCAATTCCTTTCAAAGCAGCAACATATAATAAAAACTTATCTGCTGACCAATTTTTATAAAATCCAATATCCTGAGGTAAATAACCTAATAAAGCTCTATATTCTCCATCCATTGTCCGTTTGTCTACTCCATCTACTTTTATACTCCCTTCTGTCTCAGGCATAACATCTGCTATCATTCGCATTAATGTTGTCTTTCCTGACCCATTAGGGCCTAAAAGTCCATATACCCCACTAGTAAGTGTCATAGAAAAGTTATTAACCGCCAATTTATCTTTAAATTTTTTAGATATCTCATTTAAAACCAATTCCATATCTGCATCCCCCCTAAACTAATTCTGTCCCATCTTCTATACAATGGAGCTTATTTTTATAGAAATAAATATATGATACGCCTAAGAAAACTAACCCTATTATAATTATTATTGATGACTGAATAATTTTTAAGTTTTCTATCCATTCTGTAATCCTTCCAGTTGAAACAACTGAAAAATAAATCCATACTACTGATATTGCAATAATTACACTCTCATTTCGAATCCTTGTTGCCAACAATAATCCCAATGCAGTAATCATTGTATACGGAATCACCCAAGAAATTAATACCTGACCCCACGTAACAGAAGTGAAATTATTCTTAATTAATAGACACAAGCCTATATTGGTGATTATACTAAGCACACCGATGATAAAAAGCCTGCACAAGATTATTTCTCTAAAGGAGTATTTAAAACTCATCTCCAATTCAACAACTCTTTCATTATTTTCCCTTAGGATTTCCATCAAACCTAATAATGCTGGAACAGGTGCCATAGACCACATGGCTATATAAGGAGATATTTCTCTTGTAAGAATGGCTCCTACTCCTGACACCAATACTATAGCCACCATTACCCAATATAATGGAGTAATGAATCTAAACTCATTTTTTAATAACTGGAACATACTCTTCAATGGTGTAGTTTCTTTCTTTGTAGGAACATATGCCCTTAATACTTCAATTGTTTCATTTATTTGTTCTTCAGGTACTTTTTCGATTACATAACTATCCAGAAAACTTTGTATCTCATCATCTAGCAATTCTTCTTTTTTCATCTTCTCCTTCACCTCCCAAACGCTTCTTTAAATTCTTTATCCCACTAAAAATACGAGATTTTATGGTGGCTTCTTTCTCACCTGTCATCTTACTAATTTCCCTAATCTTCAAATCATGAAAATACTTTAGTATGATTGCCTCTCTTTGCAGTGTTGGTAACTCATCTACAGCCTGTTTTATTTCCTTCCGTTCTTGTTTCTTGTCCAAAAGGTGTATAACATCATCTGATGATTTCAAGTGACAATTATCCACATCATCACTCTGGTTTCTCTGCTTATATGCACTACTCTTAAAATAATCTTTTGATGTATTCACAGCAATTTTTAAAATCCAACTCCTAAACTCTCCATGTTTATGATTATACTTGCCTATATTTTTCATTACTTTTATGAAAGTGTCTTGAGTTAAATCACATGCGATATTATACTCTCCTACATATCTACAGATAAAACTGTATACCATATCGTAGTGACGTTTAACCAATACTTCCATGGCCGACTCATTTCCACTTATTATTTCTTCTACTAACTGATTATCCGATTGAGGCATATTCAACCCCCTTTCCTATTCATTAATTGCAGGCATATTCGAATACCCTATGTATTTTACATAGCTTTTTAATTCATTTCATATACTTAACGAGATAACTTTCAAAAAGGTTTTATTCAATTCCAATTTTTTTTAAACTTTCTACAACTTTATCTTAAACCATTAATATGTAAATGATAATATCATTCTCTGATTACAGTCAAATTAATGTATCCCTTATAAAAGAGAAAAAACTAGAAGCATACTTTTAGAGTATACTTCTAGTTTTGTTTTAAATATCTATTCAATACTTTCTCCATAAGTAGGATACTCACCATATTTTATCTCCTCACACATAATCTCTTGTATGTAAGTTTACTCGTAATGCCCTCTACTCTCTAATCCATGTAATCTATATAGAGTAAAAGAAAGGCACTAAAATAGGTACTAAAGTGGACAATACCGCACCATTAAAGAAGGCTATTACAACTATTTCAGGCTTAGTATATCTTGATATTATTGGCAAAGTAGTATCCATTGATGTAGCTCCTGCTGGTGCAATTGTTGTATAATCATTTAAATATTTTGCAATAAAAGGTATAGACATAACCGTAATTAACTCTCTAAAAACATTTGTTAAAAAGGCTATTGTACCTATTTCAGCGCTATGTAATTTCGTTAGTATTACTCCTGATAAACTATACCAACCTAATCCTGCAGAAATAGATAAACTTATATTTGATGGCATATCAAATATTAAGCCTGTGATTAACCCACCAGTTAAACTCCCTAATATTATTGATAATGGTATTAATATAAGTAACGCTCCATGCTTCTTTAAATCTTTAAATATATGCTTATTCATTCCTAAGTCTATTCCAACAAAAAATATTAGTAGATTCAAAGCTATAGTTGTAATAGTATCCATATATGGTACAACAGATTGAGGAAAGAAAAAATACCCTGCTATGATTCCAAGTATTACTGATATTATTATTGTAAGTGTCATTACTTCTTGTCCCCCTTCAAGATAAACTTTGTTGTAAAATATACCATAATAACACTAAAAAGCGATGTTAACACTGCAAAAACAAGAGATTTGATTCCAATACTTTTTAAATTATTTAATATTGATTTGTTTAAACCTAAAGATACTCCCATTGTAAACAATAAAAATACTACTCCGATAAATTGGAATTTACTATTATATGCCTTCATTTTATCTGATAACTTAACTGATCCCCCTATAATAATTCCCACTAATAAAACCACTAAAATACTCCACATACTGCGTCCCCCTTCAATAAATAAACACTTTTTAGTATTAACCTTTCTTCTACTGAACCTTACATCACTAAAGTGACGTACTTCTCTCGTCACCTTGAGATTTTCCTGTTTCTTAGACCTCGTAACCTACTATCTCCACAGGCTTAAATTCGGATAGTTCCTACCCTACTGAATAATAGGCTCACATTTGTTATTTACTTTATAACATCCTGATAGATTATATCCACTATTCCATTTAAACTTAATTCTTTATCCAGTAATACTTCGGGAATAATATCTAATAAATCTTTTTCATTCCACCATTCTCTCATTTCTTTCTCTCCAAATTCATGTGCATTAGGCTTTTGTTGGTGTCGATTTAAAGTCTCTTCAAAAGGTATATCGAAGTAATATGCAAAAATTTGGTCTTTGAACTCATCTAGTAAATTTTCAAATAAATTTTTATACCACTTTGAATTTAAAATACCTTCTAAAATTACAATATTGCAATTGCTTTTTCCGTATAGTGCAAGTTCCAATAATAACTGAATGGCTTCTGTATTATATCCATCTTTCACAAATAGCATATCTCTTCTAACCACATCTTGTGAAATTAGCATTGTACCACGTCCAAATTTTCTTTGTAAAGTCTTGCCAGTAGTAGTCTTACCACTTCCAGAATTACCTCTTAGTATTATTAACTTAGCCACTCCGTCCATCGATATCTCCCCCTTCTTAATTGACTAAATTACTATTTATCTACATATCATGTAAATTATCCTTACTTCATACTTATTAACTATTGTTATATAATTCTCTACTTTGTATTATACAGTATTCTCCTATAAACACACGTGAAAAATCACAGCATCAATAAATCTATTAATGCTGTGATTTTAATAATGAATTTTATTGTGAATTGAATGTTAAATTTCAATTGCTCTTGCATTTAATTTGCTGCTTCTTTTAAGCATACAATTACCAATAACAAGTGTCATACACTCGGCAAATGGAACTGTCAGCCATACTCCGCTGGTTCCTATAACCATTGGAAGTATTTTTATACCTATAATTATAAATACTATCCCTCTACTAGCAGAAATTATGATTGAAGCTCTAGCATCCCCTATTGCTGTAAAATATCCTGAATTAATTATATTAAATCCACATAACAGGAAAGCAAAAGCATATATTTTTGAACCATTTACCGCCAAGTCTAAAATAGCTTGGTTTCCATTAGCAAATAATGATACTAATTGTTCTCCAAATACAAATAAGATAAAGAACAGCACTATACCAATGGCTAAATTAACTTTTGTTGATAACTTTAATGCCTCATTTAATCTATCATACTTTTTATTTCCATAGTTATAACTAAGTATGGGACCTATTCCATCCGAGATACCAAACATTATTAGTATACCAAATTGAGCTACATAATTTATTGCCGTAAATGCTGCAACTCCAGCTTCTCCAGCTATTTTCATAAAGGTCATATTAAACACATAAGCTGTGGTTGCAGATGCAATTGAAATAACTGCTTCTGATGAACCATTGTATACTACAGGAATTATCACCGATTTATCAAACTTGCCTCTAAATATATTTACAACATTCTTTTTATCTAACATTGGACGTATTACTATCAATAGTGCTGATGTATATGCTAATCCTGTAGCAATGGCTGCTCCCCTTATTCCAAAACTTAATTGTTTTATAAGTAAAAAGTCTAAACTGATATTAACTATTATACTTACAATTGTCCCTTTGAGATATGATTCTGGATTTCCAACTACTCTGTTAGTGAACCCAAACAAAAACATTAGTGCCATTAAAGGTGCGAATATTGATATAGTATTGATATATGTTGATACACCTTTTAACAGCACCTCATTTGCACCTAGTAATACTGCTATCTCATCACTAAGTAACCTTCCAACTAATAAAACTCCTAAAGATAAAAAAGTAATAACTATGAACGCTGTTTTAAATATATTTTGAGCTTCTTCTTTTTTTCCTTCTCCCAAACTTCTTCCAATGAAGCTTAGAGACCCTATACTTACTATCATACTCAAACCTATTATAATTTGCATAAAAGGTTGTACTATGTTTACGCTAGCCAATGCATTTTGCCCAACAAAGTTGCCTAAAAATATTCCATCTACTATTGTCTGTGTACCTGAAATAACCATGGCAATAATAGCTGGTATGGCAAATTTTATAAATAATTTATATATTTTATCAGTTCCTAATATATTTTCTTTCATCTATTTCCCTCCATAAAAATACAAAACATACTCTACCTAAATAGTGATATGTTTTGTTTCACTGGAGTATATTATAAACCTTTGTGTAACACAAAAGTCAATGTTTTTTAATAGGTACTTGTATTTCTACTAATGATTCTTCTATTTGATCTGTAACACTTATATCTATTTGAATAATCTGCAGAATATCACCACAAATACTATAATTCTCTTTCTCAATATATTTAAACATTTTTCTTAAATAGTTTTCTATATCCCAAATATCCCCACTATAATACATGCAAGCATAGATTCCTTTAGGAATCCGTCTTATATATTTTTCATCAATATTCTCTTTATCTTTAATAAATAAAAATAGAACAACTGATTCATTATACTCATTTAACTTTAAATTTTCCGGTTTAATAATCAATCCGATTCTATTACTTCCCACTATAGGTGATACTTCTTTTAATATGTTCTCTAATTCAAGAAATTCATACCTTAAATCAATTTCATTGTTTATTTGTTTATCAAAAGAAATAATTCCTCTTTCTTTAATTTCTTTAATGACAATTTCTTCAAAATTAGTTACCTGGGAAATCTCTTCAAGATGTTCTATTTTCTCACTTATACTTTCTTCCAAGTGCCGTAGCTCTTTGATTCTATTTTTTAGCTTACAATGTTTATCTTTAAGTATATTCATTGACTGTTTTAAATTCCTGTTGTCAAAATACATTTGAATCTCGTCAATACTCATCCCCAATTGACGAAGTTCTTTAATTGTTCCTAATTTCTCTTCCTGCAAAATTGAATAATATCTATACCCTGTTTTAACGTCTACTTCAATAGGTTTTAGTAACCCTATCCTGTCATAATGTCTTAGTGTTTCAGTTGTAATATTTCGTAATCGTGCAAATTCACCAATTGATAGTCTCTCTTTCAAGTTTTATCCCAACTCCTAACTTTTTTACAACTTAACTTTTTTAATTCTAGAGAATCCATAGTTAAACTTTATTTATACATACTCAAAATCGCAGTGTTTCTATGAGTTTTGTGTGTGTATAAATTTAGTTTTAACTTGGACTCTCTATACATATTTTATATTAAAAAACTAAAGAATTTCTTTCCTGCTGGAGATAAAGGTACTCCTTTCAAAGTTACTACTCCTACCTTTCGCTTTGGGATTTCTTCTTTAAGCTTTATTTCGAATACTTCTTTATTCTCTAATTCATTATGGATAAAGTTTTTTGTTACAAATGAAATACCAAGTCCAATTTTTGCAAACTTAACTAATAAATCAAGACTACCGAGTTCTATTTCTGGCTCAACTAATATATTATTATCACTAAATACCTTATCTATAAACCGCCTTGTATTACTCCCCTTTTCAAGAAGAATCAGTGGGTATTCATTCAATTGTTCCAATGAAACCTTCTCCCCAAATTCTGAGTAATATTTATCTCCACAGATAAAACAATCCTCTAAATCTAATGTTTCAATAATATCTAAATTTTTATCTTCTTCAATAGGGAGGTTCAAGATTCCTAAATCAACACTTCCACTCTTCAAAAGATCTAATATCTCATATGTAGTTCTATTGGTAACTTTAATTTTAATATTAGGAAACTCATTATGAAATTTTTCAAGATAAGGTAATAAATAATGAGCACATAAAGTGTCACTTGCACCTATTACAATCTCTCCATATTCAAGATTTTGCATTTCCTGAAATTTTGATTCCCCTGCTATTATAAATCCATAGGCTTTTTCAATATATTTATAGAGGATTTGTCCCTCAGATGTCAATTTAATTCCTTTAGGAGTTCTGAAAAATACTTTTCCTCCTAGTCTCTCTTCTAACTGCTTAATTGACTGACTTACAGCAGGTTGACTTATAAATAACTTCTTTGCCGCTGCTGAAATTTGACCTTCTTTGGCAACCTTATAAAATACTTTATATAATTCAAAATTCACTTCCATATAACTTCACCTTATACCTTATATAATTAATATTAATTTTACTTATGCTTATGAGTTTATTATACTCTTAAGAGTAAGGGAAACCAAATTAATTACCTTATTATTTTTTATTAATGAAAGGAGACGATTCAAATGGGAATAACAGCAATTGTCGGAGGTAACTGGGGAGACGAAGGAAAAGGAAAAATAACTGATTTGCTAGCAAAACAAGCAGATTATGTTGTAAGATTTCAGGGCGGTAACAATGCTGGCCATACTATAATTAATGAGTACGGTAAATTTCAGCTTCATTTATTGCCATCAGGAGTATTTAATCAAGATACAATAAACGTTTTAGCAACAGGAGTAGCAGTAAATATTGAGGCTTTCCTAAAAGAATATAATGAATTACTATCTCGTGGAGTTCCTAAACCTAATATTATCATTTCTGACAGAGCTCAAGTTGTTCTTCCACATCACCTATTGTTTGATAAATATGAAGAAGAAAGATTAGGTAATGAAAAATTTGGATCAACGCAATCTGGAATTGCCCCTTTTTATACTGACAAATACAACAAAATCGGAATACAAGTTATTGATCTTTTCGAAAAAGAATCATTGTTGAAAAAGATTGAAAGAAATATAGAGAAGAAAAATGTTTTACTTAAACACCTTTACAAAAAGCCTCTTTTAGATGCAAACGAAATCTGTGATTATTTATTTGAACTTGGAAAAAATATTGAACCATTTATTTCTGATACATCTAAAGAGCTAACTGACGCTATAGCTAATAAAAAGAAGATTCTAATGGAAGGTCAATTAGGAGCTCTTAAAGATCCAGACCATGGTATTTATCCAATGACAACTTCTTCTTCTCCTTTAGCATGTTTCGCCCCTGTTGGAGCTGGTGTTCCAGCAAGCTCAATCAGCGAAGTAGTTACTGTTGTAAAGGCTTATTCAAGCAGTGTTGGAGCAGGACCTTTTGTTTCAGAAATCTTTGGTTCTGAAGCTGAGGAGCTTAGAAAGCTTGGTGGTGATAATGGAGAATATGGAGCAACTACTGGTCGTCCAAGAAGAATGGGATGGTTTGATGTTGTTGCTACAAAATATGGTTGTAGAATTCAAGGTACAACTGGAGTTGCACTATCATTACTTGATGTTCTTGGATATTTAAAAGAAATTCCTGTTTGTGCTGCATATGAAGTTAATGGCACTACAGTTCATGATTTCCCACCAACTCAAGTATTAGAACAAGCTAAACCTGTTATAGAATATTTACCAGGATGGAATACAGATATTTCACATATACGAAATTATAATGCTTTACCACAAGAAGCAAAGAACTATATTAACTACATTGAAGAAAAGATTGGTTTCCCAATAAAGTATATATCAGTGGGACCTGAAAGAGATGCTATTATATTTAGATAGTTATATGTAGACCTTCTTATTCTAGATGAAGGAGCAGTTAAGAAATGAACTGCTCCTTTTTTTATACTCATCAACAATCATATTCTATATGGTCATTAAATGATATTATTTAACTTCTTAATAGATATAGTATGATATAATGATTTAGAATTATATCATAGAGAACAAAATGAAATCGAAATTTGAAAGGTTGATTAAATGAATAATTATAAAATGTTAATTGCATATGATGGCAGACGCTACAAGGGTTGGAAACATGAAAAGAAAGATAGTGCAGATAAATCCATACAGGGTAAACTAGAAGGAATTTTATCAAAACTATATAATACAAATATAGAAGTTATAGGGGCTGTAAATACTGATGCTGGTGTTCATGCGTTAGGTCAGGTTGCAAATTTCAAAGCACCGGATATTGACTTAAGTGAAAAGGAAATACACCTGTATATTGAAAAATATCTTACAGAAGATATTATTGTTAAATCTCTTAAAAAAGTTGATGATAGATTTCATAGTAGATTAAACAATAAAAAAATAACTTATCAGTATAGACTTTGGAAAAAAGACTCTAAGGATTTCTTATTGTTTGAAAGATATCAAACTTATAGATTAAAAGAAATATTAAATATAAAGGGTATGCAACTTGGAGCAGAAAGATTAGTTGGAAAACATGATTTTTCAGCATTCACAAACAAAGGTAAGAGCAAAAACACTGTTAAAGAGTTATTTGATGTTAATGTTAAAGAAACCGATAATGAAATACAGATTAACATTACTGGAAATGATTTCTTGGTAAATATGGAACGTTTTATTGTTGGAACTTTAATGCAAATTGGATCAGGGCAAAAAAATGTGAGCTCAATTGATGATGCATTTGCAACTTTAAATAAAGATCATGTTGGACATAAGGCAATGGCTCATTCTCTTTGTCTAATGGAAGTTTTATATTAGTAGGAATGATAAACAGAGGTATTCTTTTTAAGAATATCTCTGTTATTAATATATATTGTTTTCACTCTATTTTCTGTCTTAAGCTTATTGACTCAAAGCTAACGTTTAATTTTCTTTATAAAAACAACTTTAAGATAGTTACTTTCTTCATATTCCTTTATGCTTCTAAAATCTGATGGTAGTGCAAACTCCTCTAAGATTTTATACTTACCATGTATTTCTTTGAATGCAGTATCGATAAAACCTTTAAATTTTGTCATATTAAAAGAACTACAATTTGTAGATGCTACTATTACACCATTATCTTCTGTTATGGCAATTGCTTCTTTAAGAAGATTTTTATAATCATTTGCTGCACTAAATTTAAACTTCTTCGACTTAGCATAACTTGGAGGATCAAGTATAACCATATCAAATTTTAACTCTTTCTTTAAAGCATACTTAAAGTAATTAAACACATCTTCCACAACTATATCATGAGCTTCATAATCTATTCCGTTTATGCTAAATTGTTCAATTGTCTTTGCTAAACTTCTATTTGCAAGATCAACACTGGTTGTTTTTTTTGCTCCTCCTAGAGCTGCATACACTGAGAATGCACCCGTATAAGAAAATGTATTTAATACCGTCTTTCCTTTTGAATACTTATTTCTAATAGTTTTTCGTACATTCCTTTGATCCAAAAACACTCCAACCATAGCGCCTTCATTCAAATATATAGCGAAATTAACTCCATTTTCTTTTACTATAATGGGAAATTGCCCTCTTTCACCAAGAACAAATCCATCCTCTTCAATATATTTACCTTGTGTATCAAATCTCTTTTTCTGATACATAGCCTTGAATTCAACCAATCTTTTTAATGAATTTATTACATGATCTCTAAACTTGTAAATACCTTTACTGTACCAGTTTATTAAGTAATAACCATCAAAATAGTCAATAGTTAAACCACCTATACCGTCACCCTCTCCATTAAACACCCTAAAGGCATTTGTATCACGACTATTATAAAGAGATACTCTCTTGTTTAAAGCAGATACTATCTTCTTTTCAAAAAAACTAATATCTATCTTTTCATTTTCTTTTCTACTAAGAATCCAGCCATATCCTTTATTCTGTTTTCCATAATATCCTCTTGCAATGAATTTATTTCTTTCATCTACTAGCTTAACTATATCCCCTTCTTTATCAAAAACATCAATATTTATTATTGCTTCCTTGAAAATTAATGGATATCCACTTTTGAATTTATCTACAAACCTTGATTTCACCTTTACAGTAATTTCTTTTTTCATTTTTTCCATCCAATCTTTTATTTTTTATTTTACTTATTCTTGACTTTCTTGCCCTATAATACTCTTCATTCTTATAAACAAAGCTATTCTTTATTTATTATATCATTAAGTAGTATCATTTTAATAAATTAATAAAACATTAATATATCTTCACCATAATAAAAAACTATATAAAAAAACACGCTAGTCATTCTAACTAGCGTGAGTTTGTTGACAAAGTCACAAAATATTGTTTTCACTCTGTTTTCCGTCTTAAGAGTTTTATTTATCCTACTGTACTTAAAATGTTAATGACTCTTCAATTGCATTGACCGGACACGCCATTAGGCAACTTCCACAATCATCACAACGATCCTCACGCACCTTGTAAGGAGTGCCTTCTTCAATTGCTTTGAAAGTACATACCTTTTTACATTTGCCACATTCAATACAAGCATCTGTGATTCTTACACCTGCTGGATTAAAAGGAACTCCCCCAAAAGAAAACCTTTTTCTTAAAAGTTTATGGTCGCGATTTATACAATCAAAATCCACATCAAAAATTTCTCCCTTAGCTTTATATATAACAAAATTTCCTTCAGCCATAGCAGGATATTTATCAATGTCATTAGCTGCACTCATTAGCGCCTTATTTGTCTTTGCCTTTTCTTTAATAATTTCTGGTGCTACTTTTTTAACGTCACCAATCAAACGTATTGTATAACTAGGTGGAAAATTTGGTGTGCCCTCTTCTTCATATCCTAAACACTTACTATCTGATATTCCACAGACTGTCACTTTTCCCGTCTCAATTAACTGTCTACCGAATGGTTTATTAGCCATTGTTCTGAAATATATACCGTCCTCGTCACAACCATTAAAGTGAGCTATTCTTGAATGTACTTCATCACCATTAATAGTTGAAAAAACTAATACACCAATGTTATTTATAAGTTCGTAAATTTCTTTAATTTCCATAATTACCTCCTTATTTTAAACTCAAAAATTTATGCATAACAATATTATAGTTACTAATTGGTATCAATGTAATGTATTTATTAAACAAAAAACAGTAAGAACGACACTAATAAAGTGTGATTCTTACTGTTTTAACTGTTTTATATTGAACTATTATTCTACTATATACTTTTCATACCTAACCATAACGCTTTAGTAATTTTGGCAACATGTTTCCCTTGTAATCTAGCAATTTTTCTTTCTTCTTCTGAAATTTCATAATCATTCATACCGCCAGTTATCATAGATGCTCCATAAGAATATCCGCCTACTGGTTTATGCTCAATATGCATCTCCTCATATGTAAGTGCTGTAGGTACACTTGCAATAATCATTCCTTGATGATAGAAAAAAGTATTCAAATTACGTAAACACGTTTCTGCACCACCGTTTTGTTCTGAAGAAGTTGTAAAAGAACTTCCAACTTTTCCTACTAAAGCTCCCTTAACCCATTCCTCTCCAAATTGATTCAAGTAAGCGACCATCTGACCACTAGGAGTTCCAAAATAGGTAGGTGCTCCTAAAATTATAGCATCCGCTTCTACCATAGTTTCTATTGTAGCTAAAGGTAAATGTGAAAAAGTTTTTATTTTATCTGTTGCTCCCATTGTTTCAATTATTTCAGCTGAAATAGTTTCAGGAACTCTAAAAATATTAGCTTTAACTCCTTCTATCATCTCAGCACCTTTTTTAATTTCTTTAGCCATAGCATAACCGTGTCCATGAATACTATGAAAAATAATATGAATATTCATTTGTTTATCTCTCCCTTAATTATCAGAACTCACAATTATAAATCATATACAATTGTTTTTATTATTATATATGTCTAGTTGATTTTCCACTGTACTACTTCACCCAATATATTAGTTATATATTAAAAAATACTTAATGTATAATCTCAAGTATATTTTAACATATAATTACATAAATTAACAAAAATAATCGATTTATTTCTTCATCGGTTCTTCTAATACTGCCCCATTCTTTATTTGACTATTGTTTTCTTTTTTAATTACAAATAAATATATCTTCATATCATTTGTACTACTAGCTGTTTTCTTGATGATTGCTTATATTCCCTATAAACATATATCAGAATACTATATATTTAGTACATATGTTTCACTATCATTTTCAATAATATCGTTACCAACTATAACTGCTTCAACGTATAGATCTTTAAATGTTTTACTAGGTGTTTTCTTAGCTATAGCATTTAATAAATTCATACTTCCGAATAAATCGCAAAATTTATGCACAAGTCAAAGATATAAATAAGAAAAAGTAAAGACTTTATAATTAAAATCTTTGCTTTTCTTATTTAATTTTTATCTATTTAATAATATTCTTCAACATCAAAACGGTCTGCATTCATTACCTTATTCCATGCATCTACAAAATCTTGTATGAACTTTTTCTCATTGCCATTAGATGCATATACCTCAGCAACTGCGCGAAGTTGTGAATTTGCTCCAAATATAAGATCAACTCTTGTTGCTGTCCACTTCCTCTTCCCTGTTTCTCTATCAAAACCTATAAATTTTTCCTTACATTCAGGTAACATATTCCACTGGGTATTAATATCAAGAAGATTTACAAAGAAATCATTTGTAAGACATTCTTCCCTCTTTGTAAACACCCCATCCTTTGATTGTTTATAATTAGTGTTTAACACACGCATACCGCCAATTAATACTGTCATTTCTGGAATAGTTAGTGTTAATAATTGTGCTCTATCAATTAACATTTCATCTGATGTTACTGCATATTTATCTTTCATATAGTTTCTAAATCCATCTGCCTTAGGTTCAAGAAAGCTAAATGACTTTATATCTGTTTCCTCTTGAGTTGCATCGGTTCGTCCTGGAGTAAAAGGAACTGTAATATTATACCCTACATTTTTTGCAGCTTGTTCAATACCAACACATCCACCTAATACAATAATATCAGCTAAAGAAACTTTCTTCCCCTTTGAATGTGACTTATTAAAACTCACTTGAATTCCTTCTAGGGTGTTTAAAACCTTGCTAAGCTTTTCAGGCTCATTAATTTGCCATTGTCTTTGTGGCTTTAGGCGTATTCTTGCCCCATTTGCCCCTCCACGCTTATCTGAACCACGAAATGTTGATGCAGATTTCCAAGCTGTTGTAACAAGTTCTGATATTGACAAGCCTGAAGCTAAAATCTTTTTCTTAAGCTCTGAAATATTCTTTTTATTAATCAATTTATAGTTAACTTTTGGCACTGGGTCTTGCCAGATAAAGCTTTCTTTTGGAACTTCTGGTCCAAGATACCTTGATATTGGTCCCATATCTCTATGGGTTAATTTAAACCAAGCCCTGGCAAAATCATCTTCTAATTTTTCTGGATTTTCTAGATAATACCTTGCTATTGGTTTGTAAATAGGATCATAAATAAGTGCTAAATCTGCTGTGGTCATCATAGGTGTATGCTTTTTTAATGGATCATAGGCATCAACTACCATATCCTCTTCATCTACATCTTTAGCTAACCATTGGTATGCTCCTGCAGGACTTTTAACTAATTCCCACTGATATTTAAATAATGTTTTTAAGTAACCCATTGTCCACTTTGTAGGCTCTGCTTTCCATGCACCTTCAATCCCACTACTTATGGTATCTGGGCCCTTACCAGTTATATAGCTATTTTGCCACCCCAACCCTTGCTGTTCAATAGGTGCAGCTTCTGGCTCTGGTCCAACATATGAAGGTGATGCAGCACCATGACATTTACCAAAAGTATGTCCACCTGCTATAAGCGCAACAGTCTCCTCATCATTCATTGCCATACGAGAGAATGTTATCCTTACATCATTGGCTGATGCCTTAGGGTCAGGGTTTCCATTTGGTCCCTCTGGGTTTACATAAATTAAGCCCATTTGTACAGCGGCAAGAGGATTTTCAAGTTCTTTATCATCTTTATTACGCTCATCTCCAAGCCATTCTTTTTCACTACCCCAGTAAATATCCTCCTGTGGTTCCCAAATATCCACTCTGCCACCACCAAAACCAATTGTCTTTAATCCCATAGATTCTAATGCGCAGTTACCTGTCAATATCATAAGGTCAGCCCAAGATATTTTATTTCCATATTTCTTTTTAATTGGCCAAAGTAAACGACGTGCTTTATCTAAATTTATATTATCTGGCCAGCTATTAAGTGGTGGAAAACGTTGCAATCCTAGCCCTCCACCTCCTCTACCATCACCAACTCTATAAGTTCCAGCGCTATGCCAGGCCATACGAATAAAGAATGGTCCATAGTGACCATAATCAGCAGGCCACCATTCCTTAGAATCTGTCATCAACTTATATAAATCATTCTTTAGTTCATAATAATCTAATTTTTTAAATTCTTCAGCGTAGTTAAAACCTTTAGACATAGGATTGCTTAGTTCTGAGTTTTGACGAAGAATATTAAGCTTAAGCTGCTTTGGCCACCAATACTCATTAGTTGGTCCCCCACCAGCTAATGCTTTGCTTGTTCTTCCTGTCACTGGACATTTCCCTTCTAACATAATACTATCCTTTCTCATATAAATACTATTACTAAATTATATAAATATATGAATAGTACTATGAGTGAATTTATTAATTTCTCTCGTCCATTAGATACAATCTTGGAAGTTAATCTATGAGGTAAAAATATATGGATTAATTTTAAGTATAAAAAATAGTAGCTTGAGACACAATTAGATAGCTACTATTCTTAACTCTTAAATTTAGTAAAAACCGCACTAATTGTATAGGTGGTTTTTCAACCTTTATATTATAATAATCATTACATAGAAAAAGTTCCAAGCAAAAGTCTGCTTAGAACTTAATTAACATTTTTATATTTTTCTTGCCTTGATAACAAAAGTTACAGGAATCATTTTAGCTTTTTGGGCGAATTTGCTGTGAATAGATTCAAGAATTTCATTATCAGACTCTTCGATCATTTCCTCAATGGCAAATCCAGTTTTAGCTAGTGCATTCACATATGTAGATAATTTCCTATCAGATAATGAAATTGCATCACCATCAAGTGCTACAGAATACCATCCTTCATCGAAATAGCATTTTTTAAAACTCAGCATATCACCTTCAACTGCGACACATTTGTGTATAGGATGAGACCAACTAAAAATGAACACTCCATCTTTCTTTAGATATGAGGCAATTCGTTTAAACGTGCCTTCAAGATCGGTTGTCCATCCTATTCCGTAAACCGAATAGACAATATCAAAGTAATCCCTTGGTATTCCACAGTCCTCTTCCATTGGCGAACAGATTAAATTTGCTGAAAGGTTGCAACTTGTTAAATGCTCCTTCGCTTTTACAATCTGCTCATTTGATATGTCGATTCCCCATAGTTCTGAAGCTTTCTTCTCACCTATATACTGCAAGGAACGCCCAGTTCCACAACCTATCTCCAATACCTTTTTGTCTGATATGTCACCAAAAAGTTGGCACTTCTCTTCTGAAATAAAGGCACCATATAAAGGAAGTGCCATTGTACCTATAACATCATTCCCCTTAATATCCCAAAAATGTTCGTTGGTTTTATGAATAGTCCTTTGATCCTTATCCACAGAAATTGCGAAACCAACATCACCACCACCTATGATACTTGCTCTCTGGTTTGAATCTTTCTCCACTGTAATCCCCTCCATCAATACTAATTTAAAGGTTAGGCGAGGATAAGGATTAAGTGTTACCCCCTTGTCTCGAGCCAAAGATGGTGCCAAACCATGTAATTTACTAAACGCTCTAGAAAATGCTGCTTGAGACTCATACCCATAACGTTGTGCAATGTCTATTATTTTCGCTCCTTTTTGAATATCTAAGGCTGCCATAGTTAATCGTCTGCTGCGTACATATTCAGATAATGGTATTTGAGCGAGAAAAGAAAAAATCCGACGAAACTCCCATTCCGAACAGTTCATAAATTGTGCTGCTGAATTATAATCAATCTTGTTAGATAAATTGTTTTCAATATATTCCATAGCTTGGTTCATACGCTTTTGCCAATCCATAACCTCACCTCCTGCAAGAATTATATCAAAGTTTTTAGAGCATTACTTTGCAGTAGGTGTATTTAAATGCAAAGTATATCATGTGCTGATATTCTTATTCTATTCTCCCTAAAGCAATTAGGAATTGTTTAAAATAAGGGTCTAACTTCTCTTAATAGTTTATTGTTTTTTAGCAGTTATTTATGATACGGTTCACCGCTATTTATCCTAAATGCTCTATACACTTGTTCAAGTAACATAACCCTGAACAGCTGATGCGGGAATGTCATCTTTGAAAAACACAATTTGTAGTTAGCTCTTTTTAAAACTGGTTCAGCTATACCTAAAGATCCTCCAATTACGAAGGTTATATTGCTCTTACCCTGTACACTTAAGGTACTAATTTTTTTTGCTAATTCCTCAGATGTTATATGATGCCCCTTTAAATCCAACGCAATAACAAAGGAAGTATCCTTGATCTTCTTAAGAATCAACTCTCCTTCCTTCTGCTTAATAATCTCCTCGTCTTTTTCTGAAGCATTATCAGGTGTCTTCTCATCTGGAACCTCAATAATGTTCAGCTTACAATACCTACCCAATCTCTTTGAGTATTCATCTATTGCAGCTTTTAAAAACTTCTCTTTTATCTTTCCAACTGAAACTATAGTTATGTTCATTTTCTATCCTCTTTTCTATCTTTTATCTTCTTATGTATATATAATATTACAAAATTCATTGCCACTATCATTATTCCCATAACTGTTAAAAATCCTAGATATAGAAAACGCATATCCCACTCGTCTAAATTAGGTATAGCATTCACCCATACAGCCCCCAAAAAAAGCATAATCGCTATACTAGGTAAAAATATTAATATCTTCATCTTTCCCTTTAAGTTTCTCATCCCAATAGTCAACATAACAGTTAAAATCAAAGCAACAACAACAAGTATTATAAAACTTTTTAAAAACATATAATTACCCTTTCCCTTTTAATTGTGCCCACCAATTCTCTTTTAATATATACTAAAAAATATCATACCTAATTCTATCAATAAATTACCAATTTTGTAAACACTATTTTATTATTCCCCTAAATGCACATACACCCGTGATGCCTTATATTCCAAAAATCTTATTGCTCAGTATACTGTCATTATAGCTGAGAAGTTCGAGTTCAAGGAACGCGTTGAACGAGCAACAGAGCGTATGAATTATATACGTGAGTAGCGCAGAGAGACGCAGTGACGCCGAAATCGGGCCTCTCAGCTATAATGACTCACCGCCGGTGAGTTTAGCTTTTACAATAGCAATAACTCATCCCACACCACTTCTAACCCAAAGTGCTCCTGTTGGACAATTTTTCATACATGCTCCACATTCTATACAACTGTTTTTATCCACAATCTTTGCCTTTTTATCTTCTATAAGAATAACATTATGTGGACAAACTGTTGAACACAGCTTACATCCTATACACTTATCCACATCTAACTTTATTGTGGATACATCTTTTATATATTTTAACGCCATTTTCTCCACCCCTATACTAAACACATAGTTATTATTGATATTCCTACCACTACTATGGATATTGGTATTGTCAATAATGTTTCTTTTAAAACTCCTGAGAAGGATGTATATGTTGTGCTTCCTGTAAAACTCAGTGTTATATTTGCAATCATTGTTATAACTAGAGCCATATATGATAGTATCCATATTACACTTTCACTCAGAAGAAATATATCTTTAAGTAACATTACAGGTATTATAAATATTATTCCCAATAATACTCCATTCAATGAGAATGATCTAAATGGTACCGCAGGAAGTAATAATGGAAATAGTATTGATGCAATACCTATCCCTATGATAAAAGGTATACTTTGATATATTGATCTGTTCAATGCTATATCCAAACTTCTGAATGTTATGAGGTTTGTCATTACCAATACAATTAATGCTATAAAATAGTACTTTATGCTCTGCATAAATTGTAAAGGTGTTAACTTTAATCTATCCATAAAATCAAAACGAACTCTTCTCATTTCCTCTGTTGCTTTGAATCTATTACTTATGAATTCTTTTAAGTCTTTTGCCCCTACTGGTCCAAAAACTATTCTATATCCCGTTGCTTTCCTCACTTCATGTGAATCAATTCCCGTAGCCCCTAGCTGTGGTACAATTAATACTTTATGATTTATTATTTTATCTAGTTTTACTGCTGCTATTCTTCTTATGAGTTCTCCTGTTCCAAAGGTGCCCTTTCCAGCGGCACACCAAACATTTACTCCAAATGTATTCAATATGAGCACCCAGCAATCAACACCTTCAAGTTCTTTTCTCACTGAATCAAATGTATATTTATAATTACACGAAACAATAACTGGTGATGTTGGTTTTGGATTTCCAATAGCATAAACCCCAGGTTTAATCATATAATTATCCCTTTTCCATCCAAAGAGTACCCCTATATTTTTTATTTTATCACTCTGCTTAATCTCAGTATCTATAATATCTATATTTCCTGTTTCTGTTGATATCTCTCCAAGCTTAATGTGTGATAACTCTTCAAATTCCTCTTTTGAGAAATCAATATCTCCATGTTTCTGTACATAGTCTATCCTAGACTGTATCTCTTTAGGTGCTCAGCATGCCTTTTTATTTAACTCATCATTCATTTCATTCACCTTCAATCCTTTAATATAATAAATTATACCCTATAACCCATATTTCCACAAAGATATCCCGTTTTTATTAGCAAAAACTAAACCAGCACAAACTCTGTAAAGCACTTATATTTCTGTACTTACATCATTATTATGCTGGTCTATTCTGACTTTATATATTGATTACTTTAATATACTATATATATTACCGTCAATAAATTCAAACTATTATATTTTAAATTTGTCTATTTGATCATTAAGTTTTAGTGAAAAATCATTGAGCCTTTGAGCACTTTCTGTAACCTGATCAATAGCTAAAGATTGCTGTTGAACAGATGCAGTTACTTCTTCCGATGAAGCAGCCGTTTCTTCTGATACTGCTGAAATACTTTCAATTGATTTAACTATTAAATCCTTGTCTTCCATTACATCATTTACATATTTAGTAACTTCTTCTATCTTGTTAGTAATAACATATATTGATTTTGATATGTTTTCAAAGGCATTATTTGCTTCTTCTACTGATTTAGTTTGATCTGTTGAAACAACTCTAACTTCATTCATAATTTGAACAGCATTGTTACTTTCCTGCATTGTAGCATTTACTATTTCTTTTATTTCATTAGTTGCGCTACTTGAACCATCTGCTAACTTTCTTATTTCTTCAGCAACTACAGCAAACCCTTTTCCTGCTTCCCCTGCTCTCGCTGCTTCTATTGAAGCATTTAACGCTAATAAATTTGTTTGATCTGCTATTGATCCTATAGTTTCTAGTATGTTCTGAATAGCGCTAGATTGTTCACTTAATCGCTTTATTGCAACTTCAATTTTATCGATAGACTTATTATTTAAATCTGTTTTTTCTTTAAGCCCTTTTACTACATTAACACCATTTGTATTTATATTTATTACTTCATTTGCATTTTCCGCCATAGTATCAGTATTATTAGCAAGTTGGTTAAATTTATTATCTAAATTTAATCCAAGTTTTGCTCCATTTTCTGCATCCATAGCTTGTTGACTAGCACCTTGTGCTATCTGTTCAACAGAGTTTACTATTTCTTCATTTGATGCACTAACTTCTTCTGATGTAGCTGCTAAATTTCTCGCTGCATCTGATACTTGTTCACTTACATTCTTTGTCTCAAATAGAAGCTCTTTAACATTTTCTATCATAACATTAAAATTATTTGCAAGATTACCTATTTCATCATTTGATTTAATATCCAGTTTTACTGTAAAATCTCCATCTTTTACTTTATTCATTTCTTCTGTTATTTTAGTAATAGATCCTGTAAGATTTCGTGAAAACATTATTCCCACTACTGAGAAAAGTAAAACTATAATTGCACTTATTATTACAACAGTAATAAGCATACCATTAACATCATCATCGACTTCATCCAAATATAACGCTGATAAAACAGTCCATTCCATTTCAGGCATTTTCTTAAATGCAGAGAATTTCTTAGAAATGCTACCATCTGCTTCTTTCCAATCATACTCTACAATTCCCTCTTCTAAACTATTTTTCAACATATCATGTATTTCTTCCACATGAATTTCCTGACCCACTAAATCACTATTTTTATGTGTAATAAAGTTACCATAAGAATCTAAAATATAAGGATATCCTTTTTCCCCTACCTTTATAGAATTAATTTTTTCATTTAATTTATCTAATGGTATTGTTATAGACACTACTCCAACTAATTTATTTTTATTTCCACTTTCATAAACTGGTGCTGCACAAGCAATTGACAGTTTCCCATTAACTACATCTTCATATATATCACTAAATATAGTTTCTTTTTTTTCTACAGCTTTTTTATACCAAGGTCTTATTCTTGGATCATAATCACTAGCCATAGTTTTTTCAGGATACATTCTAAAGTTACCATCTACAGTTCCCATATATATGTGAGTTCCATCTGGATAACTATCCATATAATTTTCAAATAATTCCATTAAAAATGGTTCATATTCAGGATGAATTAATATATCCTCAGCATCAACATTTTTACTGATCATCTCAATACCGTATTTATACCCATCAAAATAATGTTCAACAGATTGCTCAATATCATTATTCAATTGTTGCATAGAATCTTTAAATTGCTTTTCTACTATTGTTTTGGATTTGACATAAGCTATGGTTCCTAAACTAACAATAGGAATGATTATTAATGCTAAAACTAAAATAATCATTTTGTTTCTAATCGTAAGCGTTGCAGAATTTTTCTTGTTCTTAGCTTTTTTACTGCCCATAAGTTTTCCCCCCAAGTTTTTTAATAATACATTATTATATTACATTTAAAATACAAATAAAAAATACCACCATAAAACTATATAAAGTACTTATTCATTGTACTTACATGGTTAATATGCTGGTTAATGTTCTGGTTTACTTCTAATTGTAAAAATAACATTTCCTATCAATCCTCTCGAATTTTTATTTAAATTTATATAATATATTAATGTACCAATATAGTTTGTCCAATCATCCTTGATATATTTCTTCATTCATATTTAATAAATATTATACACCATTTTTCTACTTTTTTCAACATAATTCCATTTTTTTAAGTCTATATATTAATATCACTAAAAATTTAAATCATGATTCAAAATTTTATTATTTTTGTGTATATTTTTCTACATATATCGTCTTAAATGAACCCCTATAGCTTTCATTTAATTCAAATACTTGATACTTTTCATATTGAAATTCATCCATTAAAAGACAATAATATTAACTTTTTAGAAATATATACTTCACTGTATTTATTAAAATAACATATTAGTATACTATATTGTTATAGTACATATATCATATACCTCTATGATGGAAAGGGGTTTAACCACAGACATGAATACATCAGTACTTACAATAACAGTATTAAGTATTATTTTAATTGCATGCATATTATTATACAAAATATCATCATTTGTTTTTAAAAGAAAAAAAAGCTCACTATCACATAAAGAAAGCCTAAAGATTAAGAATAAGCTTAAATCAATGACTCCAAGACAGTATGAGATCTTTTGTTCTAACCTTTTTGCTCTTATGGGATATAAGGTTTTGATTACAAAAGAAAGTAACGATGGTGGAAAAGATATTGTTTTGAGAAAACTCAATAAAGTATACTATGTGGAATGTAAATGCTTTACTAACTCTCAAGTTAGCAGACCAATTGCTCAAAAATTAGTTGGTGCATTAGTTGGAGATAAACTACCTCCTAGAAATGGTATTATTATAACTACAACAGCATATTCTAAAGGCTGCATTGAATATAGTAAATCAGTTGGATTAAAGCTCATTGATTTAAATGAAACAATAAATATAGTATCATCTTTTGATCCTAAAAAAAGAAAACAACTTATATAAATGCAAAAGAGACTCGGTTTTAAACCAAGTCTCTTTTGCATTTATATAGAATTGTAGAATATTAAGCCTCAATATCCATTGCTTTTCCATTGATAGACTTCATTATGAAGTACATTGGAATACCAATTACTAGCCCACCAAATCCGATTAATATTTTGGTTGGATCTTCTAATGCTGCATGATATAATAACCAAACAGAAACTGCTGTAGCCAGAATAGGCACAACTGGTCCAAATGGAATTCTGAATGAAGATTCTCTATCTGCATATTTCTTTCTGAATACTAATACAGCTATACAAGTAGGAATATACTGAAGGAATCTTGAAATAACACTAATCTGTAATAAGAATGAGAATGATCCTGTTACAGCTAGTAATAATGATAATGCAACTGAAACTATTATAGCAACCGCTGGTGCTCCATGCTTATTCTTCTTAGCAACAAATGCTGGCAGTAATCCTTGCTCTGCTAAAGCAACTGCTGCTCTAGGAGTATGGAAAGATGATGCCATGTTAATACCACCAACTGAAATAATTGTACCAGCTACTATAAATGCTTTACCAGCTCCACCAAACATAACTTGTGCTGCATCAGCAACCGGTGCATCTGATCCTGCTAATGCTCCTCCTAAAACCCCTGTAGAAATAGCCATAACTAACACATATATTATTGAAACAAATAACATTACTAATACAAGTGCTTTTGGAATATTTTTTTCTGGACTCTCCATTTCCTCAGCTGCAACTGCTAAAGATTCGAATCCTGTATACGCGTAGAATATTATTAATGATGCCGCAAAGAATGATTGTGTAAATGTTTGTCCTTCTGGAATTATTGTAAATGGCGTAAAGTTAGCACCTTTGATAAAGAATATACCAACCATAACAAATAATAATAACGGAACTAATTTACCGATTGTAACAACGTTGTTAACAATCTTAGAAGCTTTAACACCCATAAGGTTCATTACTGCTAATCCAATAAGCATTGCAGCAGTAACTATAAGTCTCCCTGGGTTGTGTCCAACAGCTGGAAATACTGTTGCAAGTGTACTTGCAAAGAAGTTTGCCATAGCAGACCATGCAATTATACAAATTGCCCATTTCATAAACCCAACTTCAAAACCAATAAAGTCACCGAAAGCTTCTTTTGCATAAATATAAGGTCCCCCGTTAACTTTAAACCAACTTCCAGCTTCTGCGAAACATAGCGCTATAGAAACCGATAATAACATACAGAAAATAATAACTAACATACTTGCTGGTCCCATAAGCTTGTACGCTTTTCCTGGCAATCCGAAGATACCAGACCCTATGATTGAGTTAATACCCAATAGAACAATACTAAATAAACCTAACTTATTCTTGTTCTCCATTTAAATCTTCCTCCCTAAAACTATTTTGTTTTTCTTGCTTCTTCAATAAGTCTCTTGAAGATATTTAACATTTCTGGGCTTTCCTTTGTCATCATCTCTGGATGCCATTGAACTCCCAAAACAAAATGTTCACCTTGTTTTTCAATAGCTTCTACCAAACCATCTTTAGCTTTTGCCACTACCTTATACCCACATGGCACATCTTTTACGCCTAAATGATGGAAACTATTGATCATTGCTGTTTCACCTAAGATTTCATGAAGCTTACTTCCCACCTCAACATCGGCTGAATGTGTTGCCACATTAGAAAGATGAGCTTGGTTATGCTTTATATATGATCCATCAATAAATGATAAATCTTGATATAAACTTCCACCTTTTGTAACGGCTATGATATGTTCACCTCTACACACTCCTAATATTGGCATTTTCATATCATCTGCAATATTCATTAATGCTATATCAAACTTATCTCTTATTGGAAGAATTCCACCTAACTTACTTGAAGGTTCTTCTCCCCATTCAAGTGGATTAACATCATGTCCACCAGATAAAATTAAAGCATCAACATTTTTTAACTGCTCTTTAATAACCTCTTCATCATGTACAACAGGAATAATATATGGAATTCCACCAGCCATAACTACAGATTGCACATAATCATCATTTACATACGATCTCTTGTATCCTGGGAACATTCCTCCCTCATCAATGATATAACTTCCTGAAATACCAACTACAATTTTGTCCTTAACCATATAGGTTGCCTCCTACTATCAATCTTGATTACATAAAACAATAAAGCAATAACCATGCCAACTTATTAATAAAATTCACTTTTTATTAATAAATTTAGAATTTACTTAATACTTTTAAAATACTTAAAACAGTATTTTATTACATATGACATTAAAAATAAGCACAAAAAAAGGTGCCTTAGACGCAGCTACCGCTACTGAGCACCCTTCCTAATCTAGCAGGAGAAGTATTCCCCATACAACTTTTTTTGATTTTATTAATATATTATCTAAAGCCTTTATACCTTCCATTGAATAGAATTTCATCGACAGTATGTCTTATGTTTCATCTTTTAATAATAATGTTCAACAATTTTTGATAAATGCTTATATTTTTTTGTTTTCTTTCTTTTTTATAGGATAAACAGGATTCTATTTATCCTATTTAATTTCCTATTTATTTTCAAATGCCTAATGCACATATTCCAAGAATCCTACTCCTTTTTCAGATATCTTACTTCCCCCTCTTCCAACAGAAGATTTTATTAACTCTAAGTTATCCAAAAGGTTCAACACCTTTTTCATTTCTCCCTCAGAACAAAATATATCCTTTTGATTAAGTATGCTTATTAAACTATTCCTCCCCAGGCCCTTTCCACTTTTTGTATTATCATTCAATATTTTCAATACACTTATAGCATTATCATAACTCTTCTTATCATTTAATACATCAATCTCAACTTCATAATTATTGTTATACTTAATTCTAATATATTCTGGAAGATCATTTATTGTAACATAATCACCCTCACAAAGAGTATCAATATATGAAGCTACATTTTTTAATTCTCTTATATTACCGTTCCAATTATAATTTTGCAAAATCTCTTCTACACATGATCCAAGCTCAAGATTTCTTTTCATAAAATGCTTCAATAAAAGGATTATATCTTCTTTCCTTTCTCTAAGAGAAGGTATTCTTATGGGAAACACATTAAGCCTATAATATAAATCATCTCTAAATTTCCCTTCAGTTATTAATTCGAGAAGACATTTATTCGTAGCTGCCACCACTCTTACATCTATATCTATAACACTCTCTCCACCTATTCTCATTACTTGTCTTTCTTGTAACACTCTTAAAATTTTTGTTTGTAGATGAAGCGGCATGTCTCCTATTTCATCTAGAAATATTGTTCCATGATTCGCTTGTTCAAATAATCCTCGCTTTCCCTCCTTACTTGCCCCAGTAAAAGCGCCACTTTCGTAACCAAATAGTTCACTTTCAAGTAAGTTTTCCGGCATAGCAGCACAGTTTATAGCTATAAATGGCTGCTTTTTTCTATCTGATGCATTATGAATTGATTGAGCCAATAATTCCTTTCCTGTTCCACTTTCTCCAGTTATTAATACTGTTAATTCTGTTTTCGCAATCTTCTTTGAAAAAGATTTACACTTAATCATTCTATCTGAAGATGTAATTATATCCCCTAGTTCATATCTTGCTATCTGACCCTTTTGCCTTAATTTTTTGCTTAGATTCTGCTCTAATTGCCTAATATATGTTATCTCCTGTATATTAATATATGCGCCATTTTTTTTACCTAAATAATTCAATGTTTTCTTATTTATATTAAGATATTTTGATTCAATATTCACAACCTCATCTACTATATTCTCGTCATGTAATAAAAAGGAGAGTTTATCTTTGAAAATATCATTAATGTTAGCATCTTTAACTTGGCTATTGTTAAGCTCCATTATTTCCAGAAATTTTTTGTTATATGTTGTAATTTTCCCCTCTGGAGAACTAAGTAATATTCCATCCTTTGATAAATTTATCAGGGTATCCATGTGTTCATTTCTAATAACTAACTCTTTTTGCCTTTGATCTATACCAGAATGTATATTTATGAGTTTATCTGAATATTTAACAATTCTATCAATAATATCCTTATCCTTAATTTCAAGATGAGATACTATTTTATAGAATGTAGCTATATCAATTATTCTATTTCCTAAATCAATTATTTTATCAATGTATTGTGGAACAAAATTACTCTCACCAGGAGTTATTGCAATTTTGATATTTTCATAATCATTTTTGAAATCATATGGAATAAGATTTAAATGATTAATTCCTATTTGATAAAGAAGTGATACTGTCTGTAGTGTTGTTTCATAATTATCATTCACAACCAAAATATCCATATTATCAGGTATTTCAAATACCCTATAAATTTCTTTTGCCTTTATAGCTCTATCTATTACTATTATTCTTTTACTATCATCCACGTAATTTTTAGCCTTTAGTACTCTATCCTTTATCATAACAAGTACTACATTTTCTTCTAATTTATCCCCTTCTTTTAGCTTATTAAAATGATATAGATTAATCTCAGCATACCCTTCAAATATTTCATATAAATTGTTTTTCAAGAAGATATCAAGTTTATTTATGCCATCAGTTACTACAGCAATACTTTTCACTTTTGTTCACCCCACAACTTAGTTTCTATCTTTATTATAACAAAAAAACATAGCCATAGTGGCTATGTTTAAATATGTTATATCTAGTTGTTTATCTATATCTTAATTCTCAAAAGTTCTATTATTGAACCTTAAATAATTCAATCAATTCATTAAGATTGTCTGAGAGTGATTTCAGCATTTCACTTTGAGCACCTATTTCCTCAAATGTTGCAGCTTGTCCTTCTATTCTATTATTTATCTCATCTGAAGACACTGCTGTTTCTTGTGTTGATTGTGAGAAGTCACTTATTCCTCTAGCAATCTCCTCAATTATATTTGATTGATTCTTAGATAATGATGATATATTCTTGATTTTATTTACTATTCCTTCAATAAGATCAATAATATTCTTAAATTCTGCATTAGTTTCAGTTGCCTTATCAACACAGTTATCTACTATGTCCTGTTCTTCTTCAATTTTCTTATAGGCCTCTTCACTCTTAACATTTATTTCTGAAACAATTTCAGTTATACTATTTGCAGAGTCTTTACTTTCTTCTGCTAATTTTCTTATTTCTTCAGCAACAACAGCAAATCCTCTTCCTTGTTCTCCTGCTCTAGCTGCTTCAATAGCAGCATTAAGGGCAAGTAGATTTGTCTGATCTGATATATCCGTAATCATGTTAGTTATATTGTGTATTCTTGATGACAATTCATTAAATTCTTTCATTATATCAAATATTTCCTTTGAAGATCCTTTAACAGAGTTTATACTATTATGAACTTCATTTAATTTTTCAACACCATAGTTAACCGAACTCATCATGCTCTTACTATCATCATCTATTTCTGTTGCCTCATTTGAAACAATATAAGCCCCATTAGATATTTCTTCTATACTAGCACTTATTTCTTCTGCAAGACTTGAATTGTTCTGAACAGAATCAGAAACAACATCCATTTTTACTGAGATATCTTGTACATTATTATTAGCACTCTCAATAGCATAATTGATTTCCGTTACTGAACTATTTAAGTTATCAGATTGCTCTTTAACTTTTATAATTAAATTTTTTATCTTATCCACAAATTTATTGAAACCATGAGCCATTTCATTCAACTCATCTCTTGATTTAACAGTTAATGTCTTTGTTAAGTCTCCATCACCTTCTGCAATGTCATTTAAAAGTATATTAACGCTTTTTATTGGTTTTGATATTATACCTGATAACACAAGAGCACATATTATTGCAATTATTGAACTAATAACAGCCATTATAATAAGAGTACCTTTTACCATAAATTCAGTATCTGCTATTTCCTGATCTATTGCATCCTTTAAAACATTAAAATGTACATGCACTTCTTCAATACTTTTTGAATTATCCCCAAATAAACCTTCTTCTGAAGTTAATCCTATTATAACATTCTCATCAACTATCTTATTGAAAATTTTCTCATATAACTCAAGTTGATTATTTAACTTTTCCTTATCTTCAAAATCACTAATCATAATTTCTTCTTTTATAGCCTGGGCACTAGAATTAAATTTTTCTCTATATTTCAAGCTTTTCCTTAACATGAAATCCTTCTCATTACGTCTTAATTCAAGTAATAATATTATTAATCTATCATTGTTATTTTTTTTCACTACTTCCTCAACATTATGTATATATCCTCTCATCTCACCAGCATATCCATAATTCTCGATTCCGATATTTTTAACATGTGTAACGATATCTTGAAATCCTTTGTTATATTGATTTAATTGTTCTTTTATCTCTTTAAATGATGACTTATCAAACTCCTCATTTAATTCACTGATACCTTTTTCTACTTCATCAAGCTTTACAATCAAATCATTATATTCATCATTAAACTTTTTCCCATAAACGTTCGTTCCACTATATAGTTCTTCATCGTATTTACCATAAATATAAAAATCTCGTTCTATGGTTTCAAGATCATTTATTAAGATCTCAATTTCTTTACTAGCTCCAAATGTAGGAATTATCTTTTTATAAACCTGATTATAACCAAGTAAACTAACCCCTACTATAGATAGAGATATAACTATCATTGCTAAAAAAGCACTTAATAACTTAACTCTTATTGAAAATCGTTTTTTCATAAAGTAACCCCCTACCAGTATAATGATATATGCTATACAATATATATCATATAGCATATATTATATCTCAATTTCGATTAATTTTCACCATAAATTTGTATAATTTTATACATCCAATGAATTTTTTATATTATGTTGCGTTTCTTGTCGATTAAGTTATAGTATTTTCTTGAAAATATTAAAAAGCGTAGATTATTCTCTTGAATAATCTACGCTTTTTATTTAATATATCTACTTACCACAGCATTTTTTATATTTTTTACCTGAACCACATGTACAAGGCTCATTTCTACCTATTTTAGCTTCTTTAACTACAGTTTTAGATTTTTTATATTCTTTAGCAATTTCTTTTCTCTTTTCCTCAGTGAATATTTCATCCCACTCAGGTAACTCATATAAGTAATCTGCACTTGCATCTAACATGTTGAAATATAATTTTTCTAAATTAATTTCAAGCTTAACATCGCTATCAATAGTTAATTCTTCTAGTTCAATTTGATTCTCTAAGCTATCATTGATTCCATCCATAATTCCAACGAAATAAACATTTGTTATTCCGAATTCTACAGCTAAATCTCTAACTTTTCCTTCAATTACTTTAGGCTCACTTAAGAATTTTTTGTAGAATTGAATTTCAACTTTTCCATACTCATCCCAAAAAGCTTGCTCTCCACGTGTTTTAACAATCTCAATTACTGTATCTGTCCATTGCTTATATATACTCATTTCTTTATCCCCTTTTGAATTTATTATAAGTTAATTACTTTACTTATTTTATCTCTGTTTGTCATAATAAGATTTATATCCTGACCAATTTTTATTCCTTGTGATTCTAGTATAACCTCAACTGTCTTATACGCTAAATCTGGATGATTATTAGTCTTACTTAAATGTCCAAGATAAATGTGTTTTTTATCACCATTAAAAATCTTCAAAATACCTTCTGCACAAGCTTCATTAGATATATGTCCAAAATCACTCAATATTCTTTTCTTAAGAACGTAAGGGTAAGGCCCAAACTTTAGCATTTCTACATCATGATTACATTCTAAAAGAATTATTTCACAATCCTTGATTTTATTATGAATATCTTCAGTTAATATCCCTAAATCAGTGACAATTCCTGTTTTTCTATTACCACTATGTATAATATATCCACAAGAATCAGCTGCATCATGTGACGTTTTGAATGGTTCAACAAGAATATTACCTATCTCCACCGGTTTAGTAATGGTTTTAATATTTTCATCCTTTATCTTTCCTATTTTCCCATACATGGCTTTCCATGTCAACTCATTAGCATATATCGGAATGTCATATTTTCTAGATAATACTCCAACTCCTTTTATATGATCACTATGTTCATGAGTAATGAATATTCCTTTTATATTGCTAGTGTCTTCTTCTATCTCACTCATAGCAATATCTATTCTTTTCCCAGGTAATCCTGCATCAATAAGAATCTTATCTTCTCCTTCACCAAAGAAGATACTGTTTCCACTGCTTCCACTATATAACGGACAAAATTTCATAAAAGTCACCTTTATTCAACATTAATTCTTTTTATTTGTGCACCTAAAGCACTTAATTTTTTCTCTATATCAGGATATCCTCTATCTAAATGCTCAAGTCCACTGATGCGAGTTGTCCCCTCAGCCATAAGCCCAGCTATTACCATTGCTGCTCCTGCTCTTAAATCCGAAGCCTCAACCTCTGCTCCTGTTAGTTTATTAACACCATCGAAAACAGCAATTCTACCTTCAACTTTAACCTTTGCACCCATCTTCTCAAGTTCATCTAGATGTCTAAATCTTGATTCCCATATACTTTCATTAACGATACTTCTTCCTTCTGCCACTGTCAACAATACTGACATTGGTTGTTGAATATCCGTAGGAAATCCTGGATATGGTAGTGTTTTAACATTAACAGCTTTAAGATTATTATTTGATTTAACAATAACAGAATCATCATCCTCTATTATTTCAACACCCATTTCAATAAGTTTAGCTGATATAGATTCTAAATGCTTAGGTATTACATTCTTTATTCTTACTTCATCTCCACAAGCTGCTGCTGCTATCATAAATGTTCCAGCCTCGATTTGATCTGGAATTACGCTGTAGGTACATCCATGTAATTTTTCTACACCTTTTATTCTAATAACATCCGTACCAGCGCCTTTTATATCCGCTCCCATAGCATTTAAGAAGTTTGCTACATCAACAATATGTGGTTCCTTTGCAACATTTTCAAGTATTGTAGTACCTTCTGCTAAAACAGCACTCATCATGACATTAATAGTTGCTCCAACACTAATAACATCAAAGAAAATATTAGTTCCCTGAAGTTTATCTGCTTTAACTTTAAGGGATCCATGACTAATTTCAACCTCTGTTCCAAGCGCTTCAAAGCCCTTTATATGCTGATCAATTGGTCTAACTCCAATTGCACAACCACCAGGCAAATCAACACTACATTCCTTGAATCTACTTAACATTGAACCAAGTAGATAATATGATGCTCTCATCTTTCTTACTTCTTCAATATTAGCATAAAAAGTTTTTATATTAGTACTATCTATAATAATAGTTGATTCATTTCTTTCAATTTCACATCCTAAGCTTTCTAATATCTTAAGCATGCAATTAACATCTTTAATGTTTGGCACATTTTCTATACAACATTTTCCTTCGCTAGCTAATATAGCTGCTGGTAAAATAGCGACTGCCGCATTCTTAGCACCGCTAATATCTACTTCACCATTTATTCTCTTTCCACCTTGTATAACGATTTTATTCATCTATATTCATCCTTACCCTATTGTAAAATTTACTTTCAAGCTGCTCAAAAAGTTCGATTTCAATATAACTACAGCTCTCTGCGCCTCTCAAGTATTTAACGATACGTGACTTACCTCGTTCCCTCATTCGCATAACTATAAGTATTATATCAAATATTGATTAAAAATCATAGATTTATCATTGAGAAACAACATCTAAATAAGAATTATAGTATAGATTTTAAAGATTTTTAAGTATTTTTTATTGTTATTACATTAATTTTTTGTATAAAATAGAAAAACCCTCTAAATGAGGGCTTCTTAATTAAAAATATATTGAAAATTATCTTCTTGTAAAACTAGCACAATCTGTGCATTCTGGAGATTCAGCACGTGGAGTGTGGCACTTTATTTGTATTCTTTCTAGAGTGCAACAATGTACACCATTATTGTTGTGTTTACATTCATTCACAGTACAACCTATATTTCTATTTTCCATTTTGAATCCTCCCTTTTAAAATAAGAACTTATTGCCCGTTACTCTATTATTATCTCTTACCACTTAAAATTTATTTGTTATTTTTCAAATTTTCTTTCTAATTAATTATTCCATTTAGTAAAGTAATAATACAATTATAGTCAAATGTGATATAATAGTATAAATTCAACTAATAAAAATGTATCGGATTAATAAGGTATGTGAAAACAAATAACTAGTATGGTGACTAGTTTATTTGCTTGAATATGCCTAACGTGGAGGAATTTATGAAATATCAATTAGTAGCTCTTTTCGAAAAGAGTAATCATTATAATTTAAAAGAAATTCAACGAAATGTTTGTAGAAAACTAAATTTATATAAACCTACAACTATACTATATGTGCCTATTTGTACAATTTTAGATATTGATATGGATATTACTGAAGAGGTTGTATGTAAGGTATTAGCTCCATACAAACATTTTAAGATTAAAATTAATAATTCCATGTCTTTAACTAAAGATAATAAGGTATATATTAAAATAGATCAAAGTGGATATATTTCCACTATCCAGAGAAAAATATCAGATACTTTATCTCTACATGGTATGAAATTAAGTACTAAAAATAATGATCTTATTATTCCTATTGCAAATGGAAATTATAATTTTAAAAAATTACTATCTAAAAATACCTGCTTATCTGTTATTAAAAACAAGCCTTGTGAAGAAACTATAAGCTATGGTAAAATCGTTAAATTAGAACTTTGGAGAATTGGTGGACCAAGAAAAGATAATGTTATTATGAGTTTTCCATTAAGACAATTTTAGTTATATATATAATTTTGATGAAAGGAGTTGAAAGTCGTATCTAACGGCGTAAAGATTGAAATATTATTTAGTTGGAATTCTAGATTCAAAATCATATTCTCAAATTGAAGAAATTCAAAAGAAGATAAGCGTTAAATACGATTTGTATGAAAAGCTCCCTATACTCCACATGACTCTCGAAGTTATTAATAATCCTAAAATTGATGAACTTATTTCTGCATTGAATGAAATATTATCTAAAAAATCTCCTTTTATTATAGAAGCAAATGGGGCAATCTGCTTTGAGCCACCTTTTAAATCGGTTAATTTATTAATTAATAAAGATCCAAAGGTTATGGAATTCATTAAGCATATAAATAATCAGCTTAAACTGAAAGGATTTTCTGTACGAGATGATATAAATGCTTGGGATCTTCATATATCCTTAGCAAACAATAATTTTTCAACTAAAAAATGGTCTCAAGCTGAATATGTATCAGCATGTACTCTCGTTAAGTCCCTTGATTTTAATGGGTCATTAATTATTGAAAGTATAGAGTTATGGCAACCAATAAATAATAAAAATGAAATGGTAATGAAAAGATTTAATCTTAAATAATTAAATTTTCTATTGCTTTTTCACCATTTTTATGATAAAACATATATTAATAAATAATACACTTTAAATACTATGATGAGAAGAGTAGATATAAGATGTAGTTACAGCGAGTAAGGAATGGTGTGAGCCTTATACGATGCTTATATTGAAGAACATCTCTGAGTTTCTACCTGAAAGCAATTATTTTATTGTTAGTAGGCCTAGACGGAGCCAAACCGTTATTGATTGGACACAGTACTGCAACTTTTAGGATTTATTTTTGATATTTTGAGCTTGCACGCTGTGGTTGAGAGGCCAAAAGGCAATTTGGGTGGTACCGCGGAAGTTTACTTTCGTCCCTTACTATAGGGATGGAAGTTTTTTTATTGTCTTTTTTAGGCTTATGAAAATAAATAACATGCTCATCCCTAAAAAAATTCTAAATAGATTTATACACAAAATCGAAGGAGGTACGTTTATGAAAACTACTTTAATCAAATCTCTTTACAGAGAAACAGAAAAACACCTTAACACATCTGTTCAAATTACAGGATGGATTAGAACTTTAAGAAGTTCTAAAGCTTTTGGTTTTATCGAAATTAATGACGGGAGCTTCTTTAAGAATGTTCAAATAGTAATTAATGATACATTACCAAACTTCAAGGAACTTTCTAAACTTCCTATATGTTCTTCTTTAAGTATTGTAGGTAAGTTAGTTGAAACTCCTGGTACTAAACAACCATTTGAGATTCAAGCTGAATCTATTGAGGTTGTAGGGCTTTCAAATAGCGATTATCCTCTACAAAAGAAAAGACATTCCCTCGAATACCTAAGAACTATTGCTCACTTAAGACCTAGAAGTAATACTTTCTCTGCAGTATTCAGAGTTCGTTCTTTAGTTTCTCATGCTATACACCAATTCTTCTTTGAGAGAGGATTTGTATATGTTCACACTCCAATTATAACTGGAAGCGACTGTGAGGGTGCTGGTGAAATGTTCAGAGTAACAACTCTACCTCTTAAGGATGTTCCTAAGAATGAAGATGGTACAGTTGATTCTTCTCAAGATTTCTTTGGTAAAGAAACTAACCTAACTGTTAGTGGACAATTAAACGGTGAGATCTTTGCATTATCACACAGAAACATCTATACTTTCGGACCTACTTTCAGAGCTGAAAACTCAAACACAAGAATTCACGCTAACGAATTCTGGATGATTGAGCCTGAGATGGCCTTTGCTGATCTTAAAGATGATATGGCAGCAGCTGAAGACCTAGTAAAATTCGTAATTAAATTTGTTATGGAACACGCACCTGAAGAGATGGAGTTCTTTAACAAGTTTGTTGATAAAACTCTTAAAGAAAGATTAACTAATGTTTTAGAGTCTGACTTTGGTGTTATAACTTATACAGACGCTGTTGAAAAACTTAAAAACAGTGGTGTTGATTTTGAATTCCCAGTTGAGTGGGGATGCGACCTTCAAACTGAGCATGAAAAATATCTGTCTGGAGAAGTATTTGGAAGACCTGTATTTATTACTGATTATCCAAAAGATATAAAAGCATTCTATATGAGAATGAACGATGACAACAAGACAGTTGCAGCTATGGACCTACTTGTTCCTGGAGTTGGAGAGCTTGTTGGTGGAAGCCAAAGAGAAGAAAGACTTGATATGCTTGAGAAGAGATTAGAAGAAATGAACCTTAGCAAGGAAGACTACTGGTGGTACTTAGAACTTAGAAAGTATGGTGGAACTGTACACTCTGGTTTCGGTATCGGATTTGAAAGACTGCTAATGTTCATCACTGGTATGGAAAATATCAGAGACGTAATCCCATTCCCAAGAACTCCAAAGAGTGCTGAATTCTAATATTTAAAATATATAAAAACTGAGTAGCTTTTGCTACTCAGTTTTTATTCTTTCAATCTTTAAATCTTATCTTTTATCACAAAATAGATATTCTTAGACTACCTCCCTAATAAATTCTTGAGAACTGTCCCCTTTATTTTCTCTGAAATAAGAACCCACAAACACTACTGAACATATTATAAAACGAAGAACTGTAAAGTGATGCACTCTAAGAAAACAACGCAAGGAGTTGAGAATATGAGTATTATAAGAGTTCCTCTAGACGTACCTACTATTAATGATGCTGTTTTTCTATCAGAAGCTGGAGACACTATAATTGTATGTCCAGGTGTATATAGAGAATCTGTTACCATTCCAGATAATAAACCTAAACTTAGAATCAAAGGCACCCCTAAGTCTAAACCCATCTTAGAAGGGGTTTGCTTTGATGGAGGAGAATCTGGATTCAATGTAGAAGCAAATGGTGTATATATTTCAAACTTCATTATTAAGGGAGGATATACTAACGGAATCGAGATAAGTGGCAAAGATTGTACTATTGATGATTGCGAAATACGCAATTGTTTATTTGGTATACTTGTAACTGAAGAATCCGAAGGTGGAAACCTATTCAACTGTGTAAAATGCTGTGGTAATAAAGGAGATGGTATTACCATTAATGGTGATAACTCATGTATTATTGAATGCACCTGTGAAAAAAATGGTAATTATGGTTTGATAATCTCAGGGGGAAACACTTTAGTCCTAAACTGTAATATGTCATTTAATTTGAATACTGGAATCCAAATCGAAAAAGATACTGGCCGATGCCTTTTCAACTTAATAATCGGATGCACTATCAAATGTAACTTAAATGATGGTATTAGATCTAGGCTTGGTAGAACATTCATTTTGAACAACTGTGTTGCTAGAAATCGAAGTGACGGGATAGATATAAAAGATACAGATTTGAACTCAGTTGTTAAAAATAAAATTGAATATAATTGTAGAGACGGTGTTGATATTGACGATGGTATGCTAAATAAGGTTATATTTAATAAAGTAATATGTAATGTTGGAAATGGTGTTGCTATAGGCGACGATGGAACTGAAAACTTTGTTGACGATAATGTATTCATAACTAATAACAAAGCTGGTGTTCTTCTATTAAAAGATTCAGTTGACAATGCAGTTAGAGACAATTTCTTTGAATGTAACGACCCTAACATTAGTGCTTACCCACCAGCAGATGAAAATAACGTCTTTGATGGAAACGTAAAAGTTAACAATTGTTGTTAACTTAAAAGCCCTTAGCTTATTCCTAAGGGCTTAATTTATTTTAATATGCCTTAAATCATAAGTTCGATATTTCATAAATTATTTTATCTTTTTAAGGAAAAACTACTCTTAGGAGATGATGATATGAAATATTTATTTGCAGTTATAGCAGGCTTATGTATGACTTTTCAAGGGGTATTCAATACAAGGTTAAGTGAAAAAATTGGTTTATGGGAGACTAATGTTTTTGTGCAAGGAACAGCTCTAATATTTACCTTTATTATGATGATTATATTAGGTGATGGTAGCTTCAAGGATATAACTAACGCAAAGAAACTTTATTTAACAGGAGGGATATTTGGAACCATAATAATTCTTACTGTTATGCTTAGCATAGAAGCAACAAGTCCTACAGTTGCTATTGGAGTTATTCTTATAAGTCAATTAACCTCAGCTGGTATTATAGATGCTTTTGGTTGGTTTGGAACTGAAGTAGTTGAATTCACAATCTTTAAATATATTGGATTAGGATTGATGATATCAGGAATAGTGCTCTTTAACTTTATAAAATAATTTAGTCATATTCAAATAAATAACTAGTCAATATGCTAGTCTATTTCGTGGCATCTTTGACTTGTTATTTATTTCATACGCCTAAATAACAAATATCCTATTGCAAATAAGTCAATTTAATATAATAATAGACTTATAAAGCAATGGGAGGAATTTGTCGATGGATTTTAAACAGGTGGAAGCTTTTGTAAGCGTTGCAAAGCATAAAAGCTTTTCAAGAGCAGCTGATCATATATTTATTTCACAACCTACAATAAGTTCACATATATCTGCTCTAGAAAAAGAATTAAAGGTTCAACTATTTGATAGAACCTCAAAAGTAGTTCATCTTACTCCAGCTGGAGAATCTCTTTTAGATTATGCAATGGATATGATAAACTTACGTAATAATGCAATTACTAATTTAAGTAGTTTTAATAATAATATTAGAGGTACCCTTAACCTTTCAGCAAGCACAACCCCATTTAATTCAATAGTTCCAAAGCTCCTACATAACTTTCATGATAAATTTCCTGAGGTTAAATTTTCACTTAAAGAGCAAGGTTCAGGTAATATAATTAAAGACATAATAAATCTCAACTGTGAGATTGGTATAGTAGGAACAAATTTTAAAAATGATAAAATAATGAGTCACAAACTGATTGATGATGAACTTGTTGTTGTTCATAATGGAGATTTTAATATACCAGAACAAGTTAAAGTACAAGATATTATAAATTATGATTTCTTAATGAGAGAAAAAAATTCTGCTACGCGAAGAACATTTGAAAGCGCATTAATAAATAGTGATTTAAAATCAAACAAGCTTAATATTATATGTGAAATAGATAATATTAATGCCTTACTACAATTAGTAAAAGAAGGTTTAGGTATTACTGTTGTTTCAAAACAACTCATATTAAATAGTTTTACAAATTACGAATTAAAAGTTTCAAATATTATAGATTTAGATTTAAAACGTTGTCTATATCTAGTTATAAATAAGAATAGAACTCTTACCCCTGTTGCAAAAACCTTTATATCCATGTGTGTGGATGAATTTGGTTTGGAAATATGATTCATTTTCAAAAAAATATCTAGTTGTTGTCTCTCTTTAGAGATTCAACAGCATGAATCTCTCATTACGAGAGATTTTTTTTATTTTTTTAATCTCAAATTACTTATTATTCCATATAATAAATAGTGAAGCAATTAAAAAGGTGATAAGATGTTTTTAATCCATAGAAAAATCCATAAAGATTTGATTCCTTTATTAGAAAATAACTCTTTAAATAGTTATAGAGTTTTAATAAAATATAGTAATTTTGAAGATAAAATAGTAAAAAAAATTATAAATTCTAGAGGGACAGTTCTCAATATTATCGATTCAATAAATTGTATTTCAGCTGTTATAAAAAAACATACACTTTACACCCTTGCAGAATATCCTTATATAAAACGGATTTTTCCTGACAGCATGATTACCCTCAACATGAACTCCTCTTATTCTAAAGGGTTAAACATAAGTTTAAATTCAAGTGTAAAATTGACAGGTAAAAACACTACCATAGGTATCTTAAGTAGTGGAGTTTACCCTCATGTAGATCTTCTTAAACCTCACAGGAAGGTTATTCAATTTCTTGATTTAGTGAATGGATATAAATACCCTTATGATGATTTTGGACATGGTACTGCAATATGTGGTTTAATCTCAAGCAGTCAATCATCAAATAAAAAAAGTGTAAAAGGATTATCTCCTGATAGTCATCTATATGTTGTTAAAGCCTTCAATTCTATAGGTAAGGCCTACATTTCAACTATACTTTTTGGTATTCATATGCTTATTAATGAAAAAGACAAGTACAATATCAACGTAATATGTTTACCATTTGAGATTAACACATTCGATTCTAATATTACCTCTCTGTTTGATAAGTTATTTGAAAAAGCAAGAAATGATAATATTGTTGTAGTTGTGCCCTCAACAAGCAATGGTATAGAATATTCTTCTGTATGCGGATTTGCTCTATCTAAGAATTGTATTACAATAGGTGGTTTATACAAAGATAACACACCTTATGAAATGACCTCTAAATGTAATCATAAGAAACTAAAAAAACCAGATTTTTGGTTTCCATGTGTGGGTTTAAATTGTTTGAACAGTGATATAAACTATATCTCTGAACGAAGCGGTCGCAAACTATACCCCCTTAAATTAGATAGATTAAACATAACAATAACTTCTCTTTCATTATCAAGCGCTTTAGTTTCATCACTTATCGCATTAGCCTTTGATTATAATAAAGATTTTAAATGGGATGATATTTATTCCATACTAAAATATTCATCTACTCCGAAAGATGGTCCAAAACCTGATATTCCAATTATAAATATACCTGAGTTTTTTGCTTTTACATCTAAAACAAAGCCCTCGAACAAATAACAATTCTCTTGCAATAACTATTATTAGCTAGTATAATTAGAATATGGTATTAAATTATTATTTGTAACACATAATAATTAATGGCTAATTAATATTAGTAATATATGACAAGGAGTGGGCTTATGATCAGCGAAAATCTTTTTAAAGAATTAAACACACAAATTGGTTTTGAATTTTACTCTGCTAATTTATACTTAGCAATGGCAGCTTACTGCAGTTCTCAAGATATGGATGGTTTCGCAAACTTTTTTAGAGTTCAAGCGGAAGAAGAACGATTCCATGCTATGAAAATTTATGATTACATCAATGATATGGGTGGACGTGTAAACATAGGAGCTATAGATGAACCTATTAATGAATATAGCTCAATGCTTGATTGTTTTGAAAAAGCATATGCTCATGAAAAAAGTGTTACTAAACGTTTTTATGATTTGATTTCTCTAGCTACTGATGAGAAAGAATTTGCTACTATTAGCTTTTTGCAGTGGTTCATTGATGAGCAACGTGAAGAAGAAAGCACCTTCAACAAGCTTATGAAGAAGCTTCAGAGAAATAAAGATAACTCAGCTGGAGTATACATGATAGATACGGAATTAGCTACAAGAACATTTGTGGTTCCTGCTAATAATAGATAATTATTATAAATTTAAGAATCAAAAGGTATGAAATTATGATATTAAATCTAAATTTCATACCTTTTTAAATTATAGATACCTTAATTATAGGTTATTATATTTATCAAGATATTCTTCACAATATAATACTTCTATAGCTCCAGACCAATCTAAAACAGTTCCTATGAAATCCTTTATATCTAATCCTGGCATTTCATAAGTAGTTTCATCGTTAGTTGTTCCAGTAGCATCTTCTACAAAAGTTACTTTATATCCTTTATCAAAGGCTGCTATTGATGAAAAAAGGCAACAATACTCAGTATTAAAACCTGCTATTATTAAATGATCTACATTTAGTTTCTCTAATAATTCCTGTGCATTTGTACCTCTAAACATACTAGGAGTCGTTTTTTCTATAACATAATCATTATCTTTAACAAGATAACTAGGAATCTGTGCCCCTTCACTTTCTTTATAAAAGAACCCTTCAGAATCATCTTCAACATGTTTAGTGAAAATTATTGGCTCATTATTTTCCCTGAAAACAGAGATTAGTTTTTCAATTTTTATTTTCTCATCATCAAAGTTTTTATGATTTAAGATTACATTTTGCATATCAGTTATAATTAGTGCTTTCATATAATTCCCCCCTTGAAATCAATATATGTCAAATAATTTATAAAAAATTGCGAATAATCTTTTAAAAATATATTATATCATACTAATTTTTATTAATTTGTAGAATTATGTTAAACATTAATCCTTTCTTGTAAAATTTTTTCTGCAATTCCTTCACTATGTTATTTTCAACCTTTGGTTGAATAAACTCAATTTTCTAGTTATTGTTATTAGAAACATATATAGTTATACTGTAGTTGACCGGTCAGTAAATTCAAAAACTAGAATAACTACAAGGGGCGATTAAAATGGATTTAGGGAAAAAAATAAAACAGTTACGATTGAATAAAGGTATAACTCAAGAAAAATTAGCGGATTATTTGAAAGTAAGCTTTCAAGCAGTATCCAAATGGGAAAAAGGGCAAACCTTACCTGATATTTCTTTGCTACCTAAAATCTCTACATTTTTCGGTATTTCTATAGATGACTTATTTACACTTAGCAATGATGCGCATATTGAGCGCATTGAAAATATGCTACAAACTCAAAAGGAACTTAATCTACAAGATGAATTATATGCTAAGAATTACTTAATAAGTTTACTTGACCAATCTGAAAAAAGAGATAAAGCCTATACTCTATTATCTGAATTATATAACCACCGTGCAAAAAGCTATCATGATCAAGCGTTCGAATATGCTAAAAAAGCTCTTGAAATCAATCCTGACCTTAAGGATAATCATGTATCACTTGTTGATGCTGGCAGAGGCATATTTATGGATTGGAACTATCAAAATTATAATAAACTATGTGATTATTATATAGATTTTTGTGACAAACATCCTGAGATTAGACGTGGTCATATGTTCTTAATGGATCATCTTATTGCTGATGGTCGATTAATTGAAGCAAAGGAACATGTTAATCAACTAAAAGAAATTGAAAATGACTTCAGAGTTTATTGGTACGAAGGCTTGATTGCCAAAAAAGCTGGAAATCATAAAGAAGCATTTGAAATATTTGATAAGATGGTGGATTCAGATCCTACAAACTGGTTAGTGTGGGCAACACGCTCAGATGAACATGCTCGTGTATGCAATTATGATAAAGCAATTGAAGACAATCAAAAAGCTCTTGAGTTGCAACCTAAACCAAGATATATTGACGCATACGAGTGTATGGCTCATATTTACAAAATTAAAGGTGATTATCAAAATGCTATACAAATGTGGCAAGATGCTATCTATTTATTAAACGATGAATGGTCAATAACCTTTGGTGAACCAATTGACAGGCTAAAAAGAGAAATCAAACATTTACAAGAATTAATGGTGTAACAACTATTAAGTTTACAAAAGATAAAAGTTCTCAATTAAATATATTGAAAACCAGGGATAACATCAATTATCCCTGGTTTAGTTATCTCAATATAAAACAGAGCATAAAAGCAATAAGTATATCGTAAGAAATTAACTCAATAATATTATTCTTCTTATTCTTGTTAGTCTTGTTAAAAATTAATATGTTCAACACATTTAAAACTACTACATGTATCGCTAATATCACTTTAAGTACATTATAATTTATATTTGATGGCTGCAATATATATATACTGAATATCAGAAGTATCATCATTATTACCCAGATTATTGTTTCTTTTTTTGTTGTTCTCCAAACCCTTATAGAATCATAATCTCCCTTTTTAAAACAATATAAATTATATCCAGTGTAAAATAAAATAATTGATATGAATATAATATGCACTAATAAATCTTTCATAAATAATCCCCCATCTATCTTATAAATTCTCTTTTAGCTACACAGAATTTTTGTTTATTAGATTATATACTAATTAAATTCTTTTTACGAATATTACATATATATTGCTGTATTTTTACCTTTATAATATATAAATCATAAATATAAACAAGGCACACCAATCGAAGTATGCCTTATTTTATTACTTATCCTTCAACAACGCTCTTCTCAATCTATCCAATATCATCTTAGTAGTTCTGTCTCTAACCTTCAACCTATCTCCATTTAATCTTATCTCCTGTGAAAACACATTTCCTCTATAATAAAATCCTAAATAAACCAATCCAACAGGCTTTTCTGGTGTTCCCCCCCCTGGACCTGCGACTCCAGTAGTTGATAGTCCTATATCACATTTAGCAGTTTCTGCTATGCCTTTTGCCATTTCCTCAGCAACCTGTGAACTGACAGCTCCGTATTTATCTAAACTTTCTTTTCTAACATTAAGCCTGTTCATCTTAGCTTCATTGCTATAAGTTACAGCGCCTTCCATAAATACTGCAGATGCACCTGGATGATTAACTAGTTTTGCACTAATCATTCCACCTGTACATGACTCTGCTACAGCTATTTTAAGACCTTTTTCTTCAAGTAATTTACATATGACTCCTTCTAATGTATCATCGTCACATCCATAAATATTATCTCCAAGTATAGCTCTTACCTCTTGCTCCATCTTTTCTATCTTCTCAAGAGCTTCTTCTTTATTTGAAGTTTTGCATGTTATTCTTAGATGAACCTCTGCGCCCTTAGCATATGGTGCGATGGTTGGGTTAGTTTGCTTATTTATAATATCTGATATCATTTCCTCTACTTTTGATTCACCTATTCCCATAACCTTAAGAGTCTTAGATAAGATTATCTCATCTGTTTTCTCCTGCAAATAAGGAACTACTTCATTTTCATACATTAAGGTCATCTCTACTGGTGGTCCAGGTAAAACAATACATACTTTTCCTTCATCTTCTAATATCATTCCAGGAGCTGTTCCATTAGAATTTTTAAGTATTATTGCACCCTCTGGAAAATATGCCTGACTCTCATTATTCTTTGTCATTGTTCTATTAATGCGTTTAAAATATTTTTCTATTTCATTCATACATTCTTGATTGAATACCATTTCTCTATTAAAAAACTCTCCAATTGTCTTTTTAGACAAATCATCTTGTGTAGGTCCTAACCCTCCAGTAGTAATAACCATATCTGCTCTTGAATACGCTATCTCTAAGGCTTTTTTTACCCTCTCTGGATTATCTCCTACAACTGTATGATAATACACACTCACTCCAGCAGCTGCTAACTGTTCTGATAGATACTGTGCATTTGTATTTACAATGTTCCCAAGTAGTAATTCTGTTCCAATACATAAAATTTCGGCTTTCATTTATTCTCCTCCGTTCTTTCTTAATACCCTTCTTTCATATCAACCTTATTAATAACTTCTCGTCCCTCTTTATACCTTCTAAGGTTTTCAATTATCCCTTTAAATCTTCTCTCATTCCTCATTTCAGACATCCAACTGTTATGAGGAGATATAATTACATTTTCTAAATTCCATAATTCATTATCTTTTGGTAGCGGTTCTTCATAGAATACATCTAATGCCGCACCTTTTATTTTTCCATTCTTCAGGTTTTTAATTAAATCTTTTTCATTTACAAGCATACCTCTTGATACATTAATGAATAAAACTCCATCTTTCATTTTTGAAATAAAATCATTGTTAATTAACTCATGTGTTTCCTCTGTATATGGCAGTGTACAAACAACTACATCACATTTTCCTATAACTTCATGAACATCTTTTAACGAATAACATAAATCCATATTATCAACTATTCTTCCATTTGTATTGAACCCTGTTATCTCAGTTCCAAATCCTTGAAGCCTTTTAGCACCCTCTGCTGCTAATGTTCCTGTACCTAAAAAACCCACTTTTTTACCATAAATCTCTAAGCACCTTTTATTCATCTTCCACTTTTTATCCTGTTGTTGTCTAAAAAGCTTATACGTATTTTTCATCAAATTAAGTATGCTCATTATAATCCATTCACCAATAGGTATGCTATAGCCGCCCTTATTATTACTCACCGTAACATCCTTCTTTAGCCTGTCTCTTGGAATTTGATCTATTCCAGTACTAGATAGTTGTATTAATTTAAGATTGTCTAATTTACTTATATCTAAATTTTTGAAAGGATTATAACATACAAGCACCTCAATATCTTTAAGTTCTTCCTCATTAAATTCTACATCTTCTCTTAAGTATACAATTTCATACCCCATATCTCTAATCAAATTAAACTTTTCTTCTCCATAGTCATGAGTGAACAATACTTTTGTCATAATAATCACCTCTTTCAATATATAACTTAACTCCTGTTAGAAAGAGTATTCAGTCTTTCTAACAGGAGCATGTTTTTATTCAAATACAGTTACAAATTTATTGAATAACTCTTTATTTTTATCGATTTTTCCTTCGTTACCCATTGCACAACAGAAACCTTTTTCCATAACAGCCTCATAAATTGAAGATAATTCTTTAATATCTTCTTGAGTTGTTGATAATATCTCTTCTCTTTCCTTTTTATAGTCATCATATGTTAACCCTTTGATAAAGTCAGCAACAGCTTTTTCCCCTTTAAGAACTGGTGATAATGGGGCATCCATATCACTTATAGTTCCAATGATATATTTTCTCATTTCTCTATCATCAATATCAATATCTTTTAAGTATTTATAAGTATTATCATAAGCATCAAGTGTTTCTTTAAGATTTGGATCTCTATATGATGTAAATATTAAGCTTCCAGCTCTAGTCAATCTTACCATACATCCATAAGCTCCACCTTGTACACGTACTTTATTCCATAAGTAATCTATGCTTGTAACTTTCTTTAATACCTGAAGTTTTCCAGTGTATTTATTACCTAATCTTATATAGTTATATCCTTTTGCAACATATTGAACATTACCTGGTGTTTTTAATCCTTCATTATCTTTTAACTCTTCAAATTTATATTCTTTCTGAGTTATTACTGTGTTACTAAGTCCTACTAATAATTCATCAATATTATCCTCAATAATTTTATACTCTTCATCCTCACCAGTTATACTTATAATTAATCCATTTTTATTTAGTATGCTTTCAGCACAATTTTTTAATTTAGCTTTTATTTCTTCTTTCATTGCATCAAAGTTCTTCTCTAAATTACATATGAATTTATATAAACTAATACCAGATATCATTTCATGATATCTTCCAGCAGGTGAGAAGTATGATAATAATCTATTAGCTGCTACTGAATGTCCTCTATCAAATATACTCATCTCTAATCTTGATTTTAATTGAGATAATAATTCTTTTATTCTCTTATCCTCATCAAACTTAGATGTAAGTATTATCTCTTTAATTAAGGAAATCATATTTGGTATTTTATCGCTTAAAGCTTTTGCTCTAACAGAGAATTTTGGATAAAATGTATAATCATCCCCATCTTTTGAATAACTCTCTGTACTGAATCTAATACCACCTGTATTAATATTTATGTCATTAGACAGTTTTGAATAATGTTTATCCTCAGTACTAACTTTTCCTAAGATTGAACCAAGTAATGCTACATATTGAACATCCTCTTCTTCAACAACACTAGAATCAAATAATAAATGTAAATATGCTATCTTGCTAGTAAATTCCTCTTGGTATAATACCTTTGTTCCATTGATTTCTTTTTCTACTTGTGGTATTTCCTCTGGCTCAGCCGGAATATCCTCTAACTCTATTAGTGGAATTGTACTTAATGCTTCCTTACTATCTGGAGTCATCTGTCTTTCTAAAAGTTTCTTAGTTCCTTCTACAATATTATTTATTTCTTCTTCTGATAAACTAGCTTTATACTCATCTAACTTACTTTGTATCTCTTCTGAATGTTCTTCTGCCATTCCCTTTTTAGGCTTTAATGTTAATAATGATCCATGTTTATTATCTAAAATATATTTCTGAATTAATCCTTCAAAATATCTATTTTTACTCTTCTCTTTAATGCTGTGAAGCTCATTTTCATATCTCATATGCATCAATGGATCTGCTTCGTATAACCAACCATCCATACATTTAATTGCATATAATAGTCCTTTTGATAAGCCACCCATTTCTGATTCTCTCAATTTAAATTCATTTATATTTATACTAGCCTCGATTAGGTCTTCATCTATACCTTTCTCAACTAAATCATTTAATGTATCATAAACTACTTTCTTAAACTCTTCAGTTTTTTCAGCATCTGAATTTTTTAATATTATTGATAATACAGGTTGAATTACTGAATTATTATAACTTCCAAACACATCTTTACCTAAATTAGCATCTACCAATGCTTTTTTAAGTGGTGCTGCTGGGTTTTCTAGAAGCATGTATTCAAGAATATCCATTGCTAGCACTAATTCTCTATCTGTTGATTCTCCTACAACATAGTTTAAACTTAAATATGTTTTTTCCTTATCATCATCATCTGCTGATATTGAGTAATCAACTTCAACATTTTGTATTTCTTCATACGGTTGTTGTTTTTCAATATGTGAGTCTATATCTAATTTATCAAAGTTACTAAGATATTCTTCGTTGATAAATTTAAGTTGTTCTTGTATATCTCCATCTCCATAAAGGAATATATAACTATTTGATGGATGATAATATTTTTTATGGAATTCTTCAAACTGTGATTGTGTTAAATCTGTTATAAAGTCTGGATCACCACCTGACTCGTTTGCATATATAGTGTCCTTAAGTACTGACTCTTCTATCTTTCTATGTAAGACACCTTCTGGTGATGAGAATGCACCCTTCATCTCATTATAAACAACACCTTTATATGTTAACTTATCCTCTTTCTTTTCAAGGTGATAATGCCAACCTTCCTGCATCAATATTTCTGGTATTTCATGTAGGTTAGGATAAAATACTGCATCTAAGTATACATCCATGATATTGAAAAAATCCTTATCATTTCTACTAGCTATAGGATACATTGTTTTATCTGAAAAAGTCATAGCATTTAAAAATGTATTAAGAGATCCCTTCATTAGTTCTACGAATGGTTCTTTAGTAGGAAACTTTCTAGACCCACATAAAACTGAATGTTCTAGTATATGTGGTAATCCAGTATGATCTTCTGGTGGTGTTCTAAAAGATATTGAAAACACCTTATTATCATCATCATTAAATAAACTTAATAATCTAGCTCCTGTTTTCTCATGTTGAAATAATCTAGATATTGAATTTGTTTCCTCAACCTTCTCTTCTCTCAATAACTTAAATCCATTATATGTTTCATTGATTTTGAAAGTCATATTAATCTCTCCTTTACTATGTATACGTATTATAAATTAGTTTTACTCTCGAATTATTACCTTTATACCATTATAACAAATTATTTATCTAATAGTAATTTATACCTTTGATTTTTAGTATTTATTACTCACTTTTATTATCTTGATTCTTAATGTAATTTATACAATACTAGAGGGACAGTTCTCAATATTTTATGCTTTAATCACATTAAATCTTGAGAACGGTCCCTCTATTTATCTTATTTAATCCATTTATCCTGCCTTTTAATTTTATCTTCTAACTCTTCTAAAGTTGGTGCTAATAACTCATATACTAAATATTTTATATCTAACGATTCAATCAATTCATTTACTCTCTCATGCTCAAAAGGATCGTGATAGTCTATCTTACTAATATGATTGTAAATATTTTTAAATAATTCTTTAAATTCGTACTTACTTTTGATTTTCTTTTGACTTTCAATAAATTTTTTCACATAATCCCCTGACAAGGAGTAATTAAGATGTATTCCTTTTATATACTTCTTCATCTCATACAACTCATCTATAGTCTCAATAATGTATTCTACAGCTTCATCTTTATCCTTAATATCGATATTTGTATTTATCATATGCCCTGTATCCAACATAAATCCAACTTTATCATAGTTTATTTTTTCTATAATACTTCGCATATTCTCTTTATTCTTTAACTTTAGTCCTGGCCACCATAAGTTTTCTAACAATAAACTGAATTTGTATTCTTCTTCCCCATTAAAAATTTCATTAATCAAATTAGCAGCTTCATCAATTATCTCTTCATCACTATATGAAAACTCATATGTTAGTGCTTCATGCAAATCTACATGACAAACATGAAATACCACATATTCAACACCCATTTCTTTAGCTGTTCTAAGTTCACTTTTGTAGTAATCAATCATTACGTTCTTATGGTTTCCTCCATACAGCATACTTATATTTTCTTGCGATTCTGTTTTTGAAAGAAGCTTATCCATATCTCCTCTATAAAAATCAATCCAAGTTGGATAAAACCTTAAATGTAATCCCTTAAGAATGTCTTTTGGTATTTGTTCTTCTTTCCATTGATTAAATTGTATTATCTCAAATCCATCTAAATTATAGTTTTCTAGAAACTTTGTCATATTACTATGATTGTATTCAAATTTTTTAAGATCCCCATCATAGTTTGATATATTTAAAATCTTGTACATTTAATCCCCTCTTTTCCCTCCGAATTTAACAATTATACTATTATTGTACTCATACACCTTATGCATAATTTTTCTACTCTGAGGGGGACAGTTCTCAATATTCAAACTCTAAATAGCCTTAAATATTGAGAACTGTCCCCCCCAAACTAACGAACAAAAAAATCTAGCGAATTGGAAACTGTATTAAAATATACTTGAGAATTTATTCCATAAGCAGTTTTGAGATTTTCCTCTGTTATAACCTCTTCTGCTGTTCCTTCTTTAACTATTCCACCTTTATCAAGAAGTACTAACTTGCTGCAATACTTGATTGCTATTCTTAAATCATGAACTGCAGCTATTACAGTTTTTCCTTTATCACTTAATTCTTTTGAATATTTAAATATTTGCTCTTCATGAGTGATATCTAAACTAGCAGTTGGTTCATCCAGGAGTATTACATCAGTTTCTTGAGCTAATACCTTTGCAAAAAGTACCCTTTGTCTTTCCCCTCCCGATAACTGCGTAATTAATCTATCTTTGAAATTAATAGTATCTGTAAAATTCATATATTTATTAACAATTTCACTATCTTCCTTAGTGAAACCTCCAAATGTTCTGCTATAAGGATATCTTCCCATCATCACTATCTCCCCACATGGAAAAGCAAAGGAAATACTTGTATTTTGATTCATTAAGGCAACCTCTTTAGCCAATTCCTTATCTTTCATTTTTCTTATATCTTTACCTGCAATTTTTATATCTCCTGCATCTAGTTCATTTATTCCGTTAATACTCTTTAATAAGGTAGTTTTCCCTGCTCCATTAGGACCAATTAATCCAATAAACTCTCCTTTTCCAAATGAGATATTAATATCATCAAGTATCTTTTTATTATTAATCGAATAGTGTAAACTTGATATTTCAATAATTTTATTCATATAGATATTCCCTCCTTACGTGCCTTCATAAGAAGATAAATAAAGTATGGGGCTCCTACAAGTGATGTAACAATACCCACTCCAATCTCTGCTGGCATTATTATGGTTCTAGCTATAAAATCACATACTATGAGAAAGATTGCACCTCCCAGTGCACTTAAAGGTAGAAGTATTCTGTTATCAGGTCCAACAATCAATCTAAGAATATGAGGAACAACTAATCCTACAAACCCTATGTTTCCACTTACACATACTGCTATTGCTGTTGTTATTGATGTTAGAAATAATATTTTCCTTCTAGCCTTAGTTGGATTCACCCCAACAGAATGAGCTTCTTCTTCCCCTAATAATAGAATATTTAATTCCTTTGAAAAGAATAAAAGGATTATGGTAAGTATCATTATTGGAATAAATGCCAATCTTACATGTTCCCATCTTCTTCCTGATAAACTTCCTATAGACCAAAACAAATACTCTCTTACTTTATATTCAGCTATCTTTGATAATATTAAAGAATTAATAGCACCTAGAAATGTACTAACAGCTATCCCTGATAAAATCAGTGTTAATACAGGTATCTTCCCCTTATATGATGATAGCTTATATATAGTAAATGCTGCTCCTAATGCCCCTATTATTGCAAGTAATGGCATGTAATATAAAGATAATGACGTTAAATTTAATGCAACTGCAATTACTGCACCCAAACTAGCTCCACTAGATATACCTATTATTCCTGGATCTGCCATAGGGTTTCTGAACATACTCTGCATAACCGCTCCACATAATGCTAAAGCTCCTCCAACAATCGCGGATACAATAACCCTTGGTAATCTAACATAGAATATTATTGATTCGAAGCTTTTTTCCTTTATCTCAAAATTAGTTGAGAATATTTTATTTATTATTATCTTGAAGGTATCTCCATATGGTACCTTAACAGCCCCTATTGCAGCGCTCATAATTATTGCTAAAAACAATATAACTACAAATATAGGAATAAGATACCTCTTATCTTTTTTATTTTTTATTTTTAAATCATTACTGATTAGCTTTTTCATTTTTCTTCTCCCTCAAGTATATTCAATTTTAGGCTGTGTGCGAGTTGGGAATCTCGCATCACAGCCTAGTATAAAAATTAGAAAATGGGAAAACAATTTTAATTTCTATTGCTTCAATATTATTCAGAATAAACAATCATATTATAAATCTTAATGAAAGTTATCTTTAGATTGTTTATGTAATTGTTATCTTACTTAAATAAATCTGGGTATGCAGCTTTAGCTAAATCTTCTACTCCAAATACAATATATTGTGAAACAGCACTCATATGCTTGTCAGGTAATAAATATACTCTACCTTCTTTAACTGCTTTAACATCCTTAAAACTTTCATCTTCCATAATTGATTTCTTAAAATCTTCTGGAGTCTTATCATCATAAGATACAGATGGTAATGTAATAATATCTGGATTTAATTCTATGATTTTTTCTTTAGATATTTGAGGCCATCCCTCAAGATCTGCTTCTGATGCTACGTTAATGCATCCAGCTTTTTTTGCTACATCATCAAATGTTGTTCCTTTTGCATTTGTTGATCCATATGAAGTATAAGAAAGCACTCTTAACTTATCTTCTTCTTTTAATCCTGCTAATTTTTCTTTTATGAAATTTAACTTATCATCCATCTCTTTAACTAATTTTTCACCATTTTCTTTTTCACCAACAATGTTAGCAACCTCTAATATAATCTCTTTTTGTTGTTCTATATTGTTAGCTGTACCATAACAATATACTATTATTCCAGCCTCTCTCATCTGATCAATCTTTTCTTTTTTTATCCAACTTGATGCAAATACTAATTCTGGTTGTAAAGATATAACTTTTTCAATATTGCTTTCAGCTTTATCAAAATTAACAGCTATATCAGATACATTTGATGCTCCTTTATTCTCTGCAATTTTTCCTGATAATGCGAGAATCTTTTCATGATCAACAAGGCTTAATAACATTTCGTCTGTTCCTAATGTTAATGAGATTATTTTTTCTGGCTTACTCTCAATAGTCATCTCTGTTCCTAAACTATCTTTCACAGTTAAAGGATATATTGATTCTTCTTTTTCAACTTCTTTATTTTCTTCTTTTTTATTATTCTTTGAATTATCTTTGCTAGTTATGTTCTTATTATTTTCTTTGCCCTGGTTATTACCATTATTTTCAGCTACTTGTCCGCAACCAACCATTAAGAACATACCTATGATTAGTGGTAACAATAATTTTTTTAATCCTTTCATATGAAAATCCTCCTAAATTTTAGTGAACTTGAAAGATTATAGTGTGAGCTTAATAATCATACTTTTAAGGTTTAATCCTATAAAAAACCTCTTAATCTAAAAGATTAAGAGGTTAATAGTCATATTTAAACTTATAAATAATAATAATTAAGTTTACTATTACTATACCCTCCATCGTTCGTAGAGTTTTGTATAGATCATATAGGCAGATACCTGACTCAAGCTTCAACATACTCATTTCCTATTTTAATATACTTGGATATAATGAGTACTCGCTCTTACAGTGGCGTGACCGTGTAGGATTTTCACCTACTTCCCTTTTAATTATTGTAGTTATATTATTATCTACAATAAACCCGATAATTCAATATTTAATTTTTCTTATTATATCTAATCACATTATACATTATTGATATCTAATGTCAATAAAAATTTATTTTTCTGAATCTTCTTTAGACTTTTTGTTTGAATTTTCAACAATGTCCTTGCTGTTTTTCTTTGTTAGTCTCCTATATGTGAAATATACAATTATCGCAAGAGGTATTATTATAATCAAATATGGGATGAATGCTACAACAAATAATATCAACCATTTAAAGAATTCTCCAACTCCATCTACCGATTTATTGAATGCTTTAACTATTTTTTCACCTAACTTCTGTGGATTATCAACTATATCTGTAATCTCAAAAACTTCTTCCAGTTCTATGGTTATAGTTGTATAATCAACAAGATTACTCAATCTCCTTAAATTAGTAGTGTTTCTTTCAATTTCATATCTAACCTGCTGTAATTCTTTCTCAATTATAATTATATCTTTTAAATCTCCAGATTTTTTTAATATATCTAATAATCTCTCTTCTTGTATTTTTAATGTCTTTACTCTAGCTTCAGTATCATAGAAGTCAACTGTAACATCTTCACTAGTTGCATTCTGATTTATAATATGCGCAAACTGTTCAACTTCATTTTTAAATAACTCATAATTCTTTCTAGGTATTCTAAATACATAACGAGCATTTCTCCTAGAATATTTATCTCTTACTCCTCTTCCACTTACCTGTGATTCCTCAATATATCCTCCATATTTATTTGCTCTACTGAGAATTGCATCTTTGTCCTCATCAAAATTAAGTGTTTCTATAGTAATGTATTCCCTTAATATTATTTTTCTATCATTCCAAGTTTGCTCTTGATCGCCAGTCTTTTTACTATTCTCCATACTCTTAGATTCAGTTTTATCCCCTTTGTCTGATTCCATATTTGCTGAATCATATTTTGTGCTATCATCTCTTATTGAGTTTGAGTTTAATTTTGATTCATTTGACTTTGATCCACAAGCAACTATCCCCACACTGCTTATAGCTATAACTAAAAATATAATTAAATACTTACCCCACTTTTTCATATTTTTCCCCTTTCATAAATGAATTGATCTATAAAGATTCTAAGTTAAAACTAAATTTATACATACTCAAAACTCATAGAAACACTGCGATTTTGAGCATGTATAAATAAAGTTTAACTATGGATTCTCTATATATAAATTATATACGTAAAGATATTCAAAAAAGTTAAGAAAAGGTTAAATCATACATCTTTTATTCTTTAGTAAATTGATAAACTTATTTAAAGGTTTGTCCTATGCACCTCTGCTTATTTAAAGATTTGCATGTTTGTGAAAAAGTATACCCGTTCAATTTCTAAAGAATAAAAAATGCCGGGGTTGTAGGGGAAATATTCCCCTGCCGGTTTAAGGAGGGTGCTCAGCAACATCAGTTGCGTCGAAGGGAACCATAGGGTTCCCTAGCGAAGCGAGTGAAACGAGCCCTTTATATATATAGGGGATGTAATAATCCACCCATTATTCTTGCATTTTATATGAACAAACAGATAGTTTAATTCCTCCATATTGATATTCTCATCAATAAATATGGAGTATTCTTCATTATAAGTTCGTTCTAATACGGTGAGTTGATTACCTCCAATTATTTTTATTGTTTCTATTCCGTATTTTCTATCCATAATATTGATAGAAAGACACAGTATATTTTTAAACTTTGGAATGACAAATTCTCCTATAGTCCTTCCATTAATAAATACTTCAAGGGAATACTTTTCAATATTGCTTACAATGGTTCTTTTATTCCGAAACCCCTCATAAAAAGTATTACTAGTATTCTTACCTATAAGAGTTGTTTTCCTTATCTCCTCAGAACTGAATTCAATTCCCCATACCCCGATCTTACTCCCCTCATCTAAGCCATTTCTATATTCTTCAATAAATTTATGTATCCCTTCTCTTGTATTTATTACAATATATCCGGAATAACTTTTGTTTTTTCTTAAATATTTACCTAGGTATTTGATTTTATTTATATTAAGTATTGGTATATTAAATTCATTCTCATCATTAAATTTATAGTCCTCGATATACTTGTTTGCTACCCTTAAGTTATACATAGTATATTTCCTATGCGCCTCTTTTACATATCCAAATATATATCCATTAACGCTATGTACATTTTTTCTTCCTTCCCACTTTATCCTTAGATATTCCAGTGTTGATAATTCTCTACATCTGAATCCTTTTTCTCCTATAACAGTTGTTTTATATAGTTGTTCAACAGAATATATCTTTATACCTGTACTATTAATCAATTCATTTCTATACCCTACTTCAATCTTTTTATCACTTATATCAGTACATCTTATGGCTACTGATTTTAAACTTAGTTCATTTCTTAATAAAATAAATCTCCATTTTATTTCAAATTTCTTTCCTCGCTTACTTATTCCTTCTACCTTTATCAAGTTCAAACCATATATTCTTCCTGCTTCATTATCAAAATATATTCCTTCTTTACTAAGTAATGCATTAATATGTTTGTTATTTATACTCATACACAAAGATGGTATGTTTATATCCTCAAATTTCTTGAAGTCCACCCCTATTTTAATTTTATCTTCATGCAATATTGATCCATTTTCAGGATATATACTATAATCTATCTTCATAATTTAACCTCTTTTAAACTTGTATACTATATATATATTAGGCATATTCAAATAAATACCTAGTCAGTATGCTAGTCTATTTTGTGGTCTGATTCATCCTTGGAACTTACTGATAGCGTAACTATCAGCCAACTCGACCCATGACGCAAAATATCCGTCGCATCTTTGATTTGTTATTTATTTTCATATACCTTAGTAACTTTTCCTTACGTTTCGCATAAAATATTTATTGAAACACAATTTTCAAAGTAAATTCCGTAAGGTAGTGATTTTTTTGTGTGAAAAATATTTAAAAGAGAAAAAAGGAACAATTAGTATTCTACCCTTTATTCCTTATTATCTTAAAGTTGGGGAAGATTTCGTAATTGAGTTAAAAGAAAACCACTTTTCAAGTTTTCGATGGCATTTGAGTAATTATGATAGGGATCTTATAAGTTTGATTTCAAAAAAAAGCTTTGATCTTGCTCCTATCCATATATTGGGAAGGAAACACATTGTTATTTGGAAATTTAGAAGTTTTTATTATGGGAAGATTACTCTGCAATTTAATCTGTATCGTTCTTGGGAAGGTATAAATTCATCTGTTGAAAAATTAATATACTATATAACAATAATTTAAGGACAGCTCTCAGTTTAAAAAATATTGAGAACTGTCCCTTATTACATGGATCGTTTAATAATAACTTCCACTAAAGTTATTTCAAAAAGTGAAGAAACCATTCACATTTTTGAAACACAAGTATCAGTAATTTTTAAGCCGACCATTATGTTAATATTTCATATCCATCCTCAGTAACAACAATAGTATGCTCCCACTGTGCAGATAATTTTCCATCTCTAGTTACAGCAGTCCAATCATCTTTCAATATTCTTGTTTCTGGTCTACCTTGGTTCAACATAGGTTCGATAGTGAAAACCATTCCTGGTAATAGAATCATTCCCTCACCCTTTTTACCTACATGAGCTATATACGGATCTTCATGGAATTTAACTCCTATCCCATGCCCTCCATATTCATAAACAACTGAATATCCTTTCGACTCTGCATATGTCTGTATAGCCTCACCAATATCACCAACGAATGCATATGGTTTAACAACATCCATTCCTACTTGAAGTGCTTCTTTAGCCGCTTCAACCAACTCAACTGCCTCTTTTTTAGCTTCGCCAATTATATACATTCTACTTGAATCTGAGAAATATCCACCTAATATTGATGTTACATCAACATTTATTATATCTCCCTCTTCCAGTTTTCTATCACTAGGAATTCCATGACATACTACGTCATTTATAGATGTACATACACTCTTTGGAAATCCACCATAATTAAGTGGAGCAGGTATCGCATCGTGATTAATTGTATACTCATGTACAAGTGTGTTTATCTCGTCAGTTGTCATTCCAACCTTTATATTCGCCTCAACTAAGTCAAAGATTCCTCTTGTTATTTCACCACTTTTTCTTATTCCCTCTATTTGTTCAGGAGTTTTAATAATATCTCTTGGTATCTTCATACCTAATTCATTTCCTAATTTTCTTAAGGTTTCATCCTGTTCCATGTGGCATTTCTTATATTTTTTTCCACTTCCACACCAACAATCATCATTTCTGTTTATTCTTCTCATATCTCTCTAGCCATGATTGACTAGATTCACCTCCAATAGCTTTTAATGTTTCTATACCTATTATAACGTATTGTATTAGTATTATCACTAATGAAAAAAAAATGGACCTTTCGGTCCAATGAGTTGAGTTTTGTTTAGTGTTATCTTTTATAAAATACTTATATATGTATTTATATGTATTTATTAAATATTTATAACTAATATTTATAACTAAAATTTATTTCTTTTATATTTATATGAAATAAATTTCAATATCATTGTAATTAAGCATTTATTAATCTGCTAGGTATTGTAACTATATCTCGTTTAACTTCTCTATATTTTCTATACTCATGATTTGTCATCATGTTATTGCGAGCAATCTCTTTAGCTTCTTCTTTACTTCTAGCATTATATATTATTGTTCCGCCTCTTTTATTTATTATTCCACCACATAACATATATTTCTTATTCTCTTCTGTTTTTCCATTTCGTACTACATGAGCTTTATATGAATTATCTCTTATGTCTAATCCTACTGAGTCTTCTGAAATATAATTAATTCTAACTAATAAGGCATTACTATCCATATGTGGCAACTCCTTCGTTTTGGTATATTTATATATTACCGAACACATGTTCAAATGTCAATAGATTTTAATAAATTTTGCGAACAAATTTTCTATTTATGTTTTTTTATAGTTTTTTTTTATAAAAAGGAGGATTTTTTACCATATAGTAGAATATATATAATTGTGGATAATTTGTGGATAATTTGTTAATGACATGTAAGCATCGTTCAATCCCTCTCTTGCTAACATGTCTACTTTTTTACCACTTTGAGGCATATTTATGCCCTTTTTTTTATACACTTATACGTAACTATTTTAGGTGTTGATATTGTGGATAACTTTTCTAATATATTACTTTCATTGAATCCTTTAAGAAATAATTACTATGATAGGGATAAGGTTAAAATTTTTGCTGAAAAATACGCATTATCTAAAAACCCGAATTTTCCTTATTTCAAAGAAAATGATTGTACAAATTTTATATCTCAAGCAATATACGCTGGTGGTCTTTCTCAGAAATATGGTTTATGGTCTGCTGCTACTTCTTGGTTTTGTAATTCTACTAATCCCAGCAATCTAACTAAAATATCTCTAAGTTGGCGTGCTGCACGTTATTTCAGAATGCATTGGGCAAACCCATATACTAAAAAATACAGAGCTGCTTATTATGAAGAGATTCCAATTGAAGAAGCCATAGTTGACTTCACCAAGAGAATTTACGATAAATTATCAATTGGAGATGTGATTCAGTATATCAACTTAAAAAAAGACCCTCATCCATATCACACTCAGGTAATACATAACAAAGCTGTTACCGATGAGTTTCCTTATACTAATCTGTTTGTTGCTCAGCATTCAGCTGATAGATTTAATGTTTCTCTTCATAAGTATTTAAGAAATATTCAGGATAGAAAATCTACTGTTGTTTGTATTTATAAAATTTCTAAATAAAAGCCATGGTTTTTACCACAACATTTTAAGCCGTAGCTCCCCAAAAGAACTACGGCTTAAAATGTTGTGGTAAAAATTATACTTCTAAATAAATCTAACACTTATTGTTCCAAAAATCTGAGCTATTCCATGAATTCGCCCATCTGTCTAAACTTACTATATCTTTTAGTAAGTAGGCTCTCAGTAGTTTCCATCTGTAATCTTGTTACTGTCTCAACAAGATTTTCTTTCATCTTCTCACATACTGCTGCTTTATCTTTATGTGCACCACCTAATGGCTCTTTAATAATTCTATCTATAATTCCGAAATTTAATAATTCCTCAGATGTAATTTTCATAGTTTCTGCAGCTTCTGATGCTCTTGATGCATCTTTGAATAATATAGTTGCGAATCCTTCTGGTGAAAGAATTGAATAGATTGAATGCTCAAGCATCCATACTTCATCTGCAACAGCTAATGCCAATGCACCACCACTTCCACCTTCTCCTATTATGATTGAAACTATAGGAGTTTTAAGGTTAGCCATTTCCATTAGATTTCTAGCTATAGCTTCCCCTTGTCCTCTCTCTTCAGCACCTATTCCGCAATATGCTCCTGGAGTATCAACAAGACATATAATAGGTCTATTAAACTTCTCAGCCTGTTTCATAAGTCTTAAAGCTTTTCTATATCCTTCTGGATGCGGCATACCAAAGTTTCTATAAATATTCTCTTTAGTATCTCTTCCTTTTTGTATTCCAATTACAGTAACATTAATTCCATTTAAAGTAGCTAATCCACCTACAATTGCATGGTCATCAGCATATCCTCTATCTCCATGAAGTTCTATAAAATCATCGAAAACCGCTTCTATATATTCCATAGCTGTTGGTCTCTCATTCAATCGAGCAATTTTTACCTTCTGCCAAGCAGATAGTTTCGTATAGACATCTTCCTTCATAGAATCAAGTCTCTTTTCCATAAGTCCTATCTCTGCACTCAGATCAAGCCCTTGTTCTTCAGAAACCTTCTTTAACTCTTCTATTTTATCTCTAAGATCATATAATTTCTTTTCAAAATCAAGTACCATACTATCACCTACCTCTAGCTATAGATATCATATCGCGAACTTTGAATTATGCATGTTCCAAAATCTCAACGTATTAATGAGTTATGGACTTGCATAATTCAATTAGTGAGCTGAGATATCTACATGCATTCTAAGAATCTTTCCTAAAGTTGCTTTCAGCTTTCTTCTATCTATAATCTTGTCTATGAAACCTTTTTCTAATAAGAATTCAGCACTCTGGAATCCATCAGGAAGTTCCTGCTTTATAGTCTGCTGAATAACTCTCTTACCTGCAAATCCTATAAGAGCCTTTGGTTCACTTAAGATTATATCTCCCTGCATTGCAAAACTTGCTGTAACCCCTCCAGTTGTTGGATCAGTTAAAACAGTTATATACAATTGTTTTGCCTCACTGTGTTTACTTACAGCTGCACTTGTTTTTGCCATCTGCATAAGAGAGAACATTCCCTCTTGCATTCTAGCTCCACCTGATGCTGTGAACATAATCACTGGAAGTTTATTCTCTGTTGCATATTCTATAGCTCTTGTAACTTTCTCTCCTACAACGCTGCCCATACTTCCCATCATAAATCCTGAATTCATAACTCCTATTACTGTTTTAACACCATTTATAAACCCTACACCTGTTATTACAGCTTCGTTATCACCAGTTTTCTCACTATATGCTGCTACCTTATCTTCATACCCAGAATATGAAAGAGGATTCTTGCTTATCATATCTTTATCTAATTCAACAAATGTTCCCTTATCAGTTACCATTTCAATTCTTTTTCTACTATCAACTCTCATATGATGGTCACACTCTTTACACACCATAAAATTCTTATCTAGATCCTTGTTATAAAGAATATTTCCACACTTTTTACATTTCTGCCACATACCCTCTGGTATTGATGGAGCATTTTCATCACTAGTCACTTCTTCACTAATACCACGATGATCCTCGTTAAGCAAAATCTTCTCTGATACTGCTTCAACAGTTGTAAGCTCAATATATTTACTTTTCTTCTTAAACAACTTCTTAATTCCCATATAATCACCAACCTTTTATTGTTGCACTATCGGTTACTGTTCCATAAATCTAGCTATATACCCTGTATCTAGATTGTTCTCAGTATAGTTCTTGTCGTTTAAAATCTTTAAGTGGAAATCAATGTTAGTCTTGACTCCTTTAAGAACAAACTCTTCAAGAGCTCTTTTCATACGGTTGATAGCTTCATTTCTATCTTCACCATGTACAATTAGTTTACCTACCATAGAATCATATGTAGGTGGTATAGTATATCCATTATACATAGCACTATCTAATCTTACCCCATATCCACCAGGATAATTCAAGATTTCTACTGTTCCTGGTGAAGGCATGAAGTTTCTCTCTGGATCTTCTGCATTTATTCTACATTCAATCGCATGACCCTTTATTTTCACATCTTCCTGTGTTATCTTAAGTTCTTCACCATAAGCTACCTTTAATTGTTCTTTAACTATATCAACACCAGTAATCATCTCAGTAATTGGATGTTCCACCTGTATTCTTGTGTTCATTTCCATAAAATAGAAATCACCATGTATATCTAATAGGAATTCTATAGTTCCTGCATTTTCATACTCAACAGCTTTAGCAGCCTTTACAGCTACAACTCCCATTTGTTTTCTTAATTCTTCACTTACTACTCCACAAGGCGCTTCTTCAATAATTTTCTGATTTCTTCTTTGAATAGAACAATCTCTCTCTCCAAGATGAATAACATTTCCATGCTTATCACCAAGAAGTTGAATCTCAACATGTCTTGGATTCTCTATAAATTTCTCCATATACATTGTTCCATCACCAAAAGCTATTTCAGCTTCTCTCTTAGCAGTATTAAATGCATTTGCTAGCTCTTCTTCACATCTAACAATTCTTATTCCTCTACCACCACCACCAGCTGATGCTTTTACCATTACTGGATATCCTATTTTCTTAGCTGTTTCCTTAGCTACCACTTCATTTTCAATAACTCCATCACTTCCTGGTATTACAGGTACACCCGCCGCTATCATTATATCTCTAGCGTTAGCCTTATCTCCCATTCTTGTAATAGTTTCTGGAGTAGGTCCTATGAAATTTATATTACAATTTCTGCATATCTCTGCAAAATTAGCATTTTCGGATAAGAATCCAAACCCTGGATGAATAGCTTCTGCGCCAGTTAAAACTGCAGCACTTATTATATTCTTTACATTTAGATAACTATCTGCTGGTTTCGGCCCACCTACACACACTGCCTCATCAGCTAATTGTGTATGTAGAGCCTCTTCATCAGCAGTTGAGTATATTGCAACTGATTTTATACCAAGTTCTCTACATGCTCTTATAACTCTAACTGCAATTTCTCCTCTATTTGCTATTAAAACTTTTTTAAACATACCTTACACCCCTACTGCGAAAATAAGTTCAGCCTCAACTGCAGTCTCTCCATTAACACTAGCAATAGCCTTTCCAATTCCAGCTGGCCCTTTTCTATTGATAATCTCAACCTGAAGCTTAAGTGTATCTCCAGGAGTAACTTTTCTTCTAAATTTAGCTTTTCTTATTCCACCGAAGTAAGCAATCTTACCTTTAAATTCATCTAAACTCAATAATGCTACTGCTCCAACCTGAGCTAAAGCTTCTATCATTATAACCCCTGGCATAACAGGTTCTCCTGGAAAATGCCCTTGGAAAAAGTACTCGTTCATAGTTACATTCTTGTATCCTACTGCACTTTTACCTTCTTCTAATTCCTCTATATAATCTACAAATAGAAATGGATATCTATGTGGTATGATTTCCATAATCTCTTTTACATCTAATCTCTTATTACACATTGATTACTTCCTCCTGATTTTAATGATAGGCTGATCATACTGAACCATATCTTCATTCTTAACAAGAATTTCTACGATTTCCCCACTGACTTCAGCTGTTATCTCATTCATAAGTTTCATTGCTTCTATAATACATAGTGGCTGTCCCTTAGATACCATATCCCCTACCTTAACAAAAGCAGGATCATCTGGACTTGGTGACGCATAATATGTTCCCACTATTGGAGAATTAATATATTCAAAATTACTATCGTCTTCTATATTTTTATCATCTACTATTTCTTCTGTAACTTGCACATTTGAAGTTACTGCTTCCACAGCTACCTCTTTTTCTTCTTTTGGTAATTCATTTATTCTTTCGTTACTTATGATTCTTACTTCTCCACTTGCGCCTTTGGACATCTTTATTTTTAAGCTATCCTTCTCAAGTTCAAATTCATTTAAATTTGAATTACTGATTAAAGTAATAAGTTCCTTTATATTATTAAAGTCCATCCTTACTCACTCCATTTCTTCAATAATAATGATGCGTTATGTCCACCAAATCCTAGTGAATTAGAAAGAGTATAGTTAACTGTATGCTCTCTTCCATTTCCTTTTACATAATCAAGATCTAATTCTTCATCATCAACCTGTAATCCAACAGTTTCATGTACAAAATTTTCTTGAATAGATTTTACACATGCAATTGCTTCTACAGCTCCACTAGCACCTAAAAGGTGACCTATCATTGATTTTGTGGAACTAACTGGTATTTTATAAGCAACTTCTCCAAATACACTCTTTATTGCAGCTGTTTCAAACTTATCGTTATATGGTGTACTTGTTCCATGTGCATTTATATAAGAAACTTCTTCTTTAGTTATTCCAGCTTCTTCAATAGCCATAATCATAGATCTTGCTGCACCCTCTCCTCCTGGAGCTGGAGATGTTATATGGTAAGCATCACATGTTGCTCCATATCCCACAACCTCAGCATATATCTTTGCTCCTCTAGCTAATGCATGATCAAGAGATTCAATTATTAGTATTCCTGCTCCCTCTCCCATAACAAATCCTGCACGCTCTTTATCAAAAGGTATTGAAGCTCTCTTTGGATCATTGTTTGCATTCAATGCAGTTAAGGATGTAAATCCAGCTATTGCAAGAGGTGTTATTCCTGCCTCTGATCCTCCAGTAATTGAAATATCTGAATATCCATATTTTATATGTCTAAATGCTTCTCCTATTGCATTTGTTCCTGAAGCACATGCTGTAACAACAGTATTACATATTCCTTTTGCTCCGTACTTTATTGCAACATTTCCTGCTGCAAGATTGCTTATCATCATTGGTATCATAAAGGGAGATACTCTAGTTGTATCTTTTGAAACCATCTTTGAATGCTCTTTTTCTAATGTTGATAATCCACCTATTCCAGAACCGATTATAACACTGAATTTTTCCTTATTTACCTTTTCTAAATCTATATTTGAATCCTGGATTGCTTCCTTTGATGCCGCTAGCGCAAACTGTGAAAATCTATCTAGCTTTCTGATTTCTCTTTTATCGATATAATCTTCTGGTTTAAAATCTTTAGCTTCTGCAGCTATTTTAACTTTAAATTTCTCAGTATCAAAACTCTCAATAAAATCTATTGCACATTTACCCTCTTTTACATTATTCCAAAACTTATCTACACCTGTACCTAATGGTGTAACTGCACCAATTCCTGTAATTACTACTCTATTCATTAGAATACTCCTCCTCTACATTGCCATTCCGCCGTCAACATTGACGATTTGTCCTGTAACATACGCCGCCTCATCACTTGATAAGAATGCTACTAAATTAGCCACATCCTCTGGTTTACCCATCTTTTTTAGTGGCACTGATTTAAGAATTGCGTCTTTAACTCTATCACTTAATTCTTCTGTCATATCTGTTTCAATAAACCCAGGTGCAATAGCATTAACTGTTATTCCTCTTGATGCTAATTCTCTAGCAGCTGATTTAGTTGCCCCTATAACTCCTGCTTTAGATGCTGAGTAGTTTAACTGACCTGCATTTCCTGTGATACCAACTACAGAAGTCATATTTATTATTCTTCCGCTTCTCTGCTTCATCATTATTGGAGTTATATGCTTTATGAAATTAAATACTCCTTTAAGATTTACATCAATTACTCTATCAAAATCCTCTTCTTTCATTCTCATAAGTAAAGTATCTTTTGTAATACCCGCATTATTAACCAATATATCTAATGAACCCATTTCTTTATGAGCCTCATCTATCATTTCCTTTACTCTATTAAAATCACTAACATCACCTTGTATCAATAATGCTTTTACCCCTTTACTCTCTATCTCTTTCTTTAACTCTTCTAATTCAGGGTTTTCTCTTCTATAATTTATAACAATATTAGCACCCTTCTCAGCTAATTTTAGAGCAATAGCTTTTCCTATTCCTCTAGATCCACCAGTAACAAAAGCTACTTTCCCATTTAACATAGCTATTCTCCTCTCAATTTGCTTAATGTATTCTCTAATGTTTTTAAGTCTTCTATATTCATACAGTTTAATTTTCTATCTACTTTCTTAACGAAACCACTTAAAACTCTTCCTGGTCCAATTTCAATAAATGTATCTATTCCATCATTAATCATATTTCTGATTGATTTTTCCCAATATACACTACTCATTACTTGTAGCTTCATTATTTCTTTAATACCATCACTGCTATTCAGTTTTTCACCATTCACATTCATATATATAGGTAATGAATTCTCTTTGAACTCAATATTATTCATTTCATTGTAAAGATTCTCTGCAGCCTCTTTAAGTAATTTTGTATGGAAAGGACCACTTACATTTAACTTTAAAGCTCTCTTTGCTCCCATTTCCTTAGCAATTTCAACAGCTCTATCAATAGCAGCCGTTTCTCCACCAATAACAATTTGTTTTGGACAATTTAAATTAGATATCTGTAATACATCCTCTTCTTTTGCCTTATTAACTAATTCTTCAACCTGATCTACATCAAGTCCAATGATTGCTGCTAATGTACCATCTACATCTTTAACAGCCTCTTCCATGAAAAGCCCTCTTTTTCTAACAAGCTTTACACATTCTTCAAATGATATCATTCCACAACTTACAAGTGCTGAATATTCTCCTAAACTTAACCCTGCTACTGCATGATATTCTATTCCTTCTTTTTCAAAAGCCCTAAGAGCAGCTATACTAGTTGTTAGAATCGCTGGTTGCGTATATTCTGTTTTATCTATTTTTCCATCTCCACCATCAAAACAAATATCCTTTATTGATAAACCTAATTCTCTGTCTGCAATATCAAATACTTCTCTACATTCATCTATACTTTCATAAAGTTCTTTTCCCATTCCAGCATATTGAGCTCCCTGCCCTGAAAATATAAGTGCAATTTTACTCATTATCTTACGCCCTCCAAAACCTTATTAGCTTCATCAAATATCTCTTCTATTATTTCTTTACAACTTTGAGTCTTTTTAATCAATCCAGCAATCTGTCCTGCCATTACAGAACCATTGGCTATATCTCCTTCAACAACCGCTTTTCTCAATGCGCCTCTTCCTGCTTCCTCAAACTCTTCAATGCTTATCCCTTGTTTTTCAAGCATTACCATTTTTCTTGATAATTTATTCTTCAATACCCTTACAGGATGACCTGTAAATCTTCCTGTAGCAACAGTATCTATATCTTTAGCATTTATAACTTTCTCTTTGTATGCATCACAAACTGAACATTCATCTGCAACAAGGAACCTAGTTCCAACTTGAATTCCTTCAGCACCTAGAATCATAGCTGCTGCTAATCCTCTACCATCACCAATTCCTCCAGCAGCAATAACAGGAATACTCACTGCATCAACAACTTGTGGAATTAATGTCATAGTAGTTAATTCTCCAATATGACCACCAGCCTCGCAACCTTCAGCTACTACTGCATCCGCTCCTGCTCTCTCCATTCTTTTAGCTAAAGCAACTGATGCAACTACTGGAACAACCTTGATTCCAGATTCCTTCCACATCTCCATGTATTTTCCTGGATTCCCTGCACCTGTTGTTACTACTTTAACTCCTAACTCACAAACTAAGTGAGCAATTTCATCAGCAAATGGACTTAATAGCATTATATTAACCCCAAAAGGTTTATTAGTCTTATCTTTAGTTTTTAAAATTTGCTCTCTTACCCATTCAGTGGGAGCATTTCCTGCTGCAATTATTCCTAAACCTCCAGCTTCAGATACAGCTGATGCCAGATTATGGTCTGCAATCCATGCCATACCTCCTTGGAAAATAGGGTATTCAATATTGAATATTTCACAGATTTTAGTATCAAACATAATGTTTCCTCCTTGACTTAGGCATATTCAAACTTGTTATTTATTCTCATATACCTTATCTATACATAAAGATAGTGCACTTATTATCTTAATATTTGTAATCTCACTTTTTAGGCATATCTAAAAATATAAGTCTACTATATTAAGATAACCAGACGAAAAGGAACACGGGCTTCATGTTTAATAACAACCCTCTTCGTCTGATTTTCATCAATATTTTATATGATTTTACTAGTTTTTCTTACTTTCAATGTACTTAACCATTTCATTTACAGATTTCATTCCTTCAACATCTTCGTTAGGAATCTCAATCTCAAACTCTTCTTCTAAAGACATTACAACTTCAAATATCTCTAATGAATCTACACCTAAGTCATCAATTAACTTAGTTTCCATTTTAATTTCCTCTGTATCAATACCTAATTGATCTGCAATAATTTCTTTAATTTTTTCAAATATCATTTTGCTTCCTCCTTAAAATTAACATCTTGTTTTATTTTGTTTTATTATTTTATAATATATTCAAATTACTTTTTTATAGTATATTCAAATTATTTGATTATCAAACCTTTTAATATTCTACTAGAGCGTAACCCCAACTTAATCCTCCTCCAAAACCAACCATAATGAACTTATCGCCTCTTTGGATTAAATTTTTCTCCATCATCTCATTTAAAGCAATACCAATACTTGCAGCTGATGTATTACCATATTCTGAAAGATTAGTGTAGAACTTATCGCTACTTACTTTAAGTTTTCTAGCTGCTGTCTCTATAATTCTTGTGTTTGCTTGATGTGGAACGATGTATTTTATATCATTTATAGTTAGATTGTTTCTCTCTAACACATCTTTAACATTCTTAGCAATAACTTTAACTCCAAATCTAAATATGTCACTTCCACTCATTTGTATATGATCTAACTCTTCATCGCTTTCAACACAAAGGTTTCTCAGTGGTCTAGTTTTACATGTCAATGCCATACCTGCAGCCCCATCACTATATATATCAATATCCTTGATACCAATGTTTTCATCTGTTTGTTCAAGAACTACTGCTGAAGCCCCATCTCCGAAAAGAACACATGTATTTCTGTCTTTCCAGTCTATTATCCTAGATAATACTTCACTTCCAATTACCAAAGCCTTTTTGTATCGCTCTTCCATCATGAATTGCTTAGCGATTTTCATTCCATAGATTAATCCTGAACAAGCAGCTGTAATATCAAATGCTACAGCATTGTGAGCTCCTAATAATCCTTGAACTACACATGCAGTGCTTGGAACATGATAATCAGGTGAACATGTTGCTACAATTATCAAATCAATATCTTCTGGTAATATACTGTTCTTATCAAGAGCATTTTTTCCTGCTTTAAATGCTAATTGTGAAGTATCCTCACCATCCGATATTCTTCTTTTTGATATCCCGGTTCTACTTTCAATCCATTCGTCACTAGTCTCAACAATCTTTTCTAAATCGAAATTAGTAACTATGTTATCCGGAGTATATTGTCCTGTAGCAATGATTTTTACATTCTTCATACCTACTCCTTCTTTCCTGTTCTTTTTATATTATAATTACTTTTAAAGAACTTATTTAATTTTTCTAAAGCTGAGTTTAAAACAACGCCTTCTTCTTCTGTTAGTCCATCTATAGTATTCTTTATCATGTCTGTATGAAATTTTTCATGTACTCTAAAAGCTAATTTACCTTTTCTAGTTAATGATATTTCAACAACTCGTCTATCTCTATCACTTCTTTGTCTATTAACATATCCTTTTTTAACAAGATTATTCATAGCTATTGTTAATGTCCCTACTGTAATTCCTAAATCCATAGCAATTTCGGACATAGTTCTACTTCCATACATTCCAATTTCCTCAATTGTATGGATTTCTGTTATTGATAAATCATTAAACTTACCCTCCGCAAGAGCATTCTGTTCAATTATCAATATATCGTTAAAAAGATCAACTAATAATTCATTTAATACTGCAAAAGATCTGTTCACATTTATCACCTTATCTAAAATAATTTTTATTACTTTGATAATCAAAGTATATCATAAAACAAGCTTTTGTCAACACTAAAAAATGTAATTTCAGAAAATTTTAAAATAATATCTATGATTATTATTTTTTTGAATTTAAGCTATTTTTTGTTATAATTATCCTATAATGCGAATTTCAAGGAGTGGTGATATGATTAATATTTTGGTTGTTGAGGATGAAGAACCAATTCGTGAGCTTATTAAGATGAATCTATCTATGGTCGGATATAATATTGAAACAGCCTCTAACGGTGAAAATGCTCTTTTGTTGATAAATAAGAATAACTATGATCTTATTTTATTGGATCTTATGATTCCAAAAATTGATGGGTTTTCTTTAATGAAAAATATTTCTAATTTAAAAATACCTGTAATTATTGTAACAGCAAGAGATAATATAAATGATAAAATAAAGGGTTATAACCTTGGAGCCGATGATTACTTAGTAAAGCCATTTGACAGTATGGAATTATTATTAAGAGTTAAAGCTTTACTTAAAAGATGTCCTCCTGATAATCTCCATGTTGAAGATATTTACACATTTGATAACATTGTTATTGATATACACAAACATTCCGTCACTAAGGATGGAAGCGAAGTAATCTTAACCTTAAAGGAATTTGAATTATTAGAAGAATTAATTTCAAATAAAAATATAGTTCTTTCTAGAGATTCACTCATAACTAATGTTTGGGGATATGATTATTTAGGTAATACCCGTACTGTAGATATGCACATACAGAAATTGAGGAATAAACTTGATACTGAACGAATTAAAACCATATTTAAAATTGGTTATAAGTTTGAGTATTAACCATGAAATTTAAGTACAAAATCGTTCTTATGTGTCTTACTATATATACGGTAGCATTACTATCAATTAACTTTCTCATATCTAAAAATACATATGACAAAATGCTTAATACTGAGATAACAAGAAACCTAAATATTGAAGAAACTATATATTTAAACCTTGCTTTTAATTTAAAATATAATTCATCTATTGAAAAGTCTAATTCATCTTTTCATAGTTTTTCTGAATATTTCGTGAACACCTTTGGTAATTCTACTTTGTTGTTATCAATAGTTACATCCTCAGGTGCTAATATTGCTTCTAACTATTCCAATAACATTTCCCTTGATAAAAGTGAATTAAATGACATAAAAAAGCTTGAACGTTCTTTTATATTGAAGCATATTGATAAAACCTATTATATGATTGTTTACCATAAGTTTAACTTTAATGGCAAGCAATATCATTTAAAAACAATACGAGATATTTCAGTAGTAGACAACATATCTAAAGAAAACTCTAGATTAATTTTAAATATAAGTTTAGTAGTTTCTATAATTATTATAATATTAACACTTATACTAACATCTATTTTAATGAATCCAATAAACAAACTTACTAGTATTGTAAAATATATTTCATCTGGCAATTATTCTAAGAGAATTGAACTTAAACACAATAAGAATGATGAGATAGGACAATTATCAAATTACTTCAATGTTATGGCTGATGTTATAGAAGATAAGATTTCTACTTTAGAGAATGAAAACCAACGAAAAGAAAACTTTATAAATAATCTTTCTCATGAGATAAGAACTCCCCTAACGTCAATTATTGGATTTTCTGATCTTTTACAACAAAAAGATTATGATAAGCCTTCTTTTGATAAAGGATTGAATTTTATTAATTCTGAAGGGAAGAGATTATTAAACATATCAAAACTTCTCCTTCATATAGCTAGATTAAAACAAGAAGAACTTGAATTTGAAACAATAGATTCTTCAATTCTTTTAAATGAAATCTATAATACAATGAAAATAAAATATAAGGATTCTAACATCTTAATCAAATTACAGTTATCACATGAAAACTACCTATTCAATATAAATAAAGATATGATTACATTAACCATATGTAACTTAATCGATAACGCATTTAACGCTTCAAAGGAAGATAGTTCTATATTATTTGGTACTAAAGAGTATGATAATAAACCATGTATCTTCGTTCAAGATTTCGGAATAGGAATGAAAGATGATGATATTAAAAAAATATTTGATCCTTTTTACAGAATAGATAAAGCACGTTCTAGAGAAACTGGTGGTGCTGGTCTAGGCTTATCTATATGTATGGAAATAATGAACTTGCATAATGGCAAAATAATTGTTGAAAGTGAACTTGATAAAGGTACTACATTTTATCTTCTCTTCTAAATGTAGAGATTCCCTAGTGAAACTTGATTTATTCTTGTATCAAAATCACCATGGTTCAAGGTGTTTTGTACATGTATAAATCAACTTTTGAACTGGAATCTCTATAGTTTTACAACTATTTTACATCTAAATTATAAGAATTATATTTCCATTTGTTAACATTGTTGTAGATGATACTTTAGGAGGTATAAAATGAAAATAAGATATTTTATAGTAACTTTATTTGTATGCATTACATTGGTAAGCTGTGGTAAAAAACAAATAGATGAAGGAGTTGTTTATGAAGCCTCTACTTCATCAGAAAAACTTGAATTTAACTCTAGTGATTCTTCTATGAATATAAAATTAGAAACACCACCATCAAATGATTCAAAGAATATTACTGCTGAGGGAGTTAGAAAGATTATCTTTGATTCTATTCAACTTGCAAAAGATACTAATAAATTTGAAGCTTCTGAAGGGAATATTGATGAGAATGTAGATGAGTATATATCTAATGTTTCTTCATATGTAAATAATGTTGTTAACGAAAGCCTTGATTTAAGTTCTATTGGTTCAGAAAATATTGATGTTGAGGGTATAACCTCTTTTGTTGAATCTGTTGTTAAAGCATCTCTATCAAACTCAAGTTTTGAGTCAACAAAAGACGACCTAATAGCAGAGAACAACTCTATCCCTAAATCAGAATATACTATAGATTTATTATATAATTCTGCAATGTCAAATAATCAAGATTTAGTATTAAAGATTATTCTAAATAATACAGTAGATATCAATACTAAAAACTCAGAAGGTGACCATATTTTATCCGCTGCTTTAGTTTTTGGTAACTGTGAAATGGCATCCTTACTATTACAAGCAGGAGCTGATGCTTATGAGTTAAATGATGAGGGATTAAGCTTTTATGACGAAGTAATGACTAATGGCTCGAAGAAAATGAAAGAGATTTTTAGTGAATACTGTGAAAAATAAAACACGATTAAAAACAAGTTGAGAATGATTGATGATTCTCACATACGTGAGAATCTACATTTTATTGTTCTTTAGATAAAGAAAGGTTTACTCATTTTATCTAAAATAAAATATTGTACTTTAAATACACTGTTTCATCAAGATGAAGGGAGTAAACCTTTTATTGTTTGTGAGGCAATAATATTAAAATTTCTCAAAGAGAAATGTCATTCGTTGTCCACTGTCAACTGTACACTGTCCACTATGTTTTTATTTATTTTACATTAAGTTTCCTATACCTATTAAAAGCCGCTGCAATTTCATTCTTTCTCGGTATTGCAAGATTACCAGGATGTCCTTTACTAGATGATACCTCGTCTAATCCTTTATTTTCTATAACGCTGTATATTTCATTGATCACATCTTTTAAATTCTTTCTATCATCAATAAGGTTCTTTATTGAGTATTTTATAATTTCTGTTATGCAATTTGTCTGGCTTCCACTGATAATTTGCTCCACAGATGATAAATCAATTTCCTCTTTATTTATGAGAATTTTATTTATTCCTTTAGATTTTATCTTACTCTTTCCTTCCATGCGTGGAAAACTGTTTTTCATAATAACTCTATCACAAGTTATATTAAACTCTTCTTCATTCTCAAAAATCTCTTCTTTCATAAATAACTCTTTAGCTTTATCAGTTACATCCATAGCCCTATATTCATCCATCATTATAACTGTATCAGCTTTTTGAAAATACTCTCCTGAACTTCCTATTACTAATATACTTGATACTCCATGTTTTTCATTTAGTTCCTTAACTCTATCAATAAATGGAGTAATTGGTTCCTTATCTTTATGAATCAACATTTTCATTTTATGATCTCTTATCATGAAATTTGTTGCACTTGTATCTTCATCAATAAGAAGTGTTTTTGCTCCAATCTCTAAAGCCTCGATTATATTTGATGATTGTGATGTACTTCCACTAGCATTCTCACTTTCAAACTTATAAGTATCTTTTCCATTAGGCAGATTATTTATAAAAGCTGAAATATTCACCTTCTCAACACTTCTTCCATCCTCTGCTCTAACTTTAGCCGCTGAATTATCCATAATAACAAATTCTCTACCATCATTAGCAATATGATTGTATACTCCTAATTCAAGAGCTTTTAACAATGTTGATTTACCATGATATCCTCCACCAACTATTAATGTAACTCCATTTTTTATTCCCATTCCACTTATTTCCCCTCTATGTGGGCAATTAAACGTTATTTTCATTGATTCTGGAGAAACAAATTTTATTGCTCCTTCTTTCATAGGCCTTTGTGATATTCCACTTTCCCTAGGTAAGACAGCGTTGTCTGCAATAAATGCACAGTACTCATTCTTTTTTAATTCTTCTCTTATATATTCCTGATCCTCTGCAAGCTTTATATGTTTCACTAAAGAGCCTTCGTTTATATTCTTGATATTCATTGATTTTTCAATAATCTTAGGTAAATATCCCAAAATCATATCAGCAGCTTCTTTGCCAGCAATTTTTCTTCCAAAAGCAGGTAACCCTATTTCTAGCCTAGCTTCAATGGAATTTTCATTAATCTTTATAGAAGTTCTATCAATTACTTCTTGGCCAGGTCTATCAATTCCTATAAGTCCACTTTTCCCAGATCCACTTACTCTATCGTATATAGAATAAATATTATTAGATATTACTCTAGTTAAATAGTCTTTGAATGCAATTTCTCTTATTTTGTTTTTGTAATATTTCCCTGGAAATCCATGCTTATTATTTTCTACTATTATTCTTATTTTAGATGGTGATGCAAATGGATCACCCTGTACATAATCAAATTTAATTTGAAAAAAACCTAAATTAAAACTTTCACCTTGTAACTCTTTATATGCCTTATATCCTTTTCCATTCAGTCTTTTTAACAAAAGCTCTTTCAAATCATTGTATTCTCTCATATCATACCCTCTTCTACTTTATCATTCTTATAAATTCTGCAAGATTCTTACGCTCTATACTCTTTAAAGATAATGCCCCTGATATTATACTCATCAAATTTACACCTATGAATAATATTGCTATCAATCCATATGGAATCTCATCTATAATATTACTGTTAGTCTTTATAATATATACTATTCCTCCCCCTATGATAGTTCCAATGGAAGAACTTATAAGCCCTAAATAAAACCCTTCTAATATAACCATTCTCTTTAATTGTTTTTTTGTCATACCTACAATTCTATAAATACTTAATTCTCTTGCTCTATTCATAATTAGTTGATTGGATGAGCTTATTATACTTAAAGCTGAAATTAATGTAATTATAAATACAATAATGATTGTTATTATTATTGTATTTCTCTGATAATTCTTATACTTTTCTTCATATGAAGTTGAAACTGTTACTCCATCTTTCTTATTTGTAATGTCATTAATCTCTAAAAGTATTTTTTGTTTCTCATTTAAACTATATCCATCAGCAAAGTCTATATTAAATTGTGAATAAAATCGATAATCTAGCAATTGACTAATGATATATTTGTGTATAAATATATATGGTTTTGTTTTATCATACTCAAACTCTGTATCATCATAAGAAACAATACCAATAACTTCAAAATTAATCGGTTTGTATTTTATCTCTGCTATATCTAAAAATGGAAAACTAATTTCAATACTATCTCCAACCATAAGTTCGGGATATTTTTGAGCAAAAGCTTCATTTACAACTACTTTTCTTTGTCGAGATAACTCCTCCATAACAGTTCTGCCAATTTTCTTTTTAACATTTTTAAATATATTTTTCTCAAATCCTATTGCAACTGATCTCAGATAAGTCTTTTCATCAATCTGATATGTAACTCTATTCTTTTGATCATCTTCAGATATGTTTACATAAACTTCTAAGTTTTGAAAGGATGAGATATCTTTTACCCCTTTTATTTTCGAAAGTTCTTCATAATCAAATGAAGTTAATTCAATTTCGTCAGTTCTTATAATAATGTCTGTATTCCATTTGTTCAAATTCCCCATACCATACGGTGAATTTTGAATAATTGAATTCACCACAATGAAAAATACAAATGCTGTACTGATAAAAATTATTCCTTTTTTTATTTTCTTAGGATTGCTCCATAAGTTTTTAATAGATAATTGCGTTGTTATTCCTACCTTCTGTATAATAGAATACCAAAACTTATTGTATGTTATATCTTTAATATATTTAATATTTGAATTTATAGTCAACATATCAAAAATATTCATCTTATCAATTCTTATTATATTCATAACAGCTATTGTTATAATTAATATTACAGAACATATACCTACTAATATGATGTTTGATATATTTACTGCATTAATAGGTAAATATATACCATATATTTTCAGAATTTCTATCACTGGTATATACGCAATAATCCCTAGAATCATTCCAATAAATATTGCTTTAAGATTGATTAATATTATCTCTAATGTAATCATTTCATACAATTGTTTTTTTGTACAACCTATAGCTCTCAAAATCCCTATATATCTTACTCTATCATAGTTAAAATTTACATATATATTATTTAATATTAATGTTGCTGCTAAAATTATAATTAATGCTATTAAAACTTTATATGCTTCGATAATTTTCATATTTTCTAATTCATTAATATAATTCACATTGTAAAATATTTTTTTTTCTGATATATAGTTATACCTTATTAAATCCTCTACAATAGTATCTATTTTTTTAATATCATCAAATTTAATATACACATCATATTTCTTTTTAGACGGTGCAATTTTATAGGTCTGTTCCTTGCTTACTAAACCTACTGTAAGCTTTGTATCCTTTTTATGTGATGTATTATTTAATAATCCAACAATCTGATAATAATCAGGTAAATCACTCAAGTAATCATTGTTGTTCAAATTAGAATCACCCAACGTGACATAATCTCGTATATTCTTTTGTTTTTCTGTATCCAAGTGTTCTAATACCCATTGTTCAAAAGCAATTTCTTTCTTTTTCCTTGGGTAATAACCATCTATTAGCTCTATGTTCAATAATTCTCTACTAATTTCATCATAATATCCAATTCGTGCAACTATATACTTCTCAGAAATTATATTGTCAGAATATTTGTCCACTACCCCAATTTTATCTATATTGTTATTGCTTTTAATTATCTCCAATTCTTTACTGTTTATATCACGTATTTCTATATGATACTTACCATAAATACTTTCAACATGTTTAATTTTATCCAAAACCATAGCGTCACATATAAATATAAGCAATGAGATTAGAGCGATTATTGCCACAGTTGTTATTACTATTGATTTAGATCTAACACTATTAGAATATAATATCTTTCTGTTCTTAAAAGATTTATTATTATCTAGATACAACTTAATTTCCCCCTATTATTCTTCCATCCACTAAATTTATAGTTCTATCTGCATGTGCTGCAATAGTAGGATCATGGGTAATCATGATTAAAGTTTGATGATATTTTAATACCGATAATTTCATAAGGTTTATTACATCTTTAGCTGTTTTAGTATCAAGATTACCTGTAGGTTCATCTGCTAAAATAATAGATGGTTTTGTTATTAATGCTCTAGCAATAGCTACCCTTTGTTTTTGCCCCCCCGACAATGAACTAGGATAAAAATTAAGCATTTCTTTTATATTCATAAAACTAACAATCTCATCTAAATATTTAGAATCAACCTCCCTATTGTCTAATTCTAAAGGTAATAATATATTATCTTTAACAGTTATACTTGGTATAAGATTGTAAAATTGAAAAATGTACCCAATCTCTCTTCTTCTAAATATTGTTAATTCCTCATCACTCATTTTATAAATATCTTTATTATTTACTATTACTCGACCTTCATAAGGTTTATCTAATCCACCTATTAAATTCAATAAAGTACTTTTTCCCGATCCACTAGGGCCTACTATTGCAATAAATTCTTTCTCTTTTACAGATAAATTAACACCTCTAAGTGCCATCACTTTTGTATATCCCTCAATATATATCTTACTAAGATCTTTTACTTTAACAACTTCCATATTATATCCCCCCTCTTTTTACCTCTTAGGAAATATTATAGTGAACTCACTTCCCTTATTTACTTCACTTTTTACTTCTATATATCCATCATGCTTTTCTACAATTACCTCTGATAAAGATAACCCAATTCCTGTACCATTCCTTTTTTCATTATTTCTAAGTGTATTCTGCCCTTGGTAAAATCTTTTAAATATTTTAGGAATATCTTTTTCATGAATTCCAACCCCATTATCTTTTATTGAAATTCTTATAAGACTTTCTCTCTCTTGTAAGTGAACATCGATATTTCCACCTTTTTTAGTATAATCTATGGAATTTTTAATTATATTTCGAATTGCCTCTCCAAGCCATCTTCGATCATGTTCTAAAAATACGTAATCACTATCATGATATAAAGAAAGCTTCTGATTTTTTATGTTAGCATTATATTCTAAAGCTTTGACCTCTTCAATAACAGTTTTAGATAGATTATATTCTTTTTTATTTATCTCAATTACACCTGTTTCTAATCTTGTGATTTTCAATAAAGACTGAATTAACCATTCCATCCTATCAATCTGTATAACACTCTTTTCTAAAAAATCAACAGCTACTTCTTTTTCTTCTAATGTTCCATCTAAAAGTAACTCATTAAACATCTTTAAAGAAGCTAGTGGCGTCTTCAATTGGTGTGATATATTTGAAATCATATCTTTTAGAAATTCCTTCTCATCTGTTAGTTGCTTAACTGTCCTTTCAAGTCTTTTACTCATTTGATTAAATTGAAAAGATAATTTTGAAATATCTCCTTCTTTCTCATTACTAATAACAACAGCATAGTTACCTTCTACTATTTTTTCTGCATTATAAGTTAATTTCCTTATAGATTCATATATCTCTTTAAATACTGAACGAATTGATACGAAACATAGTATAAATAATATTATTATCAATAGATTAATTATATATTTAGAAACGTTGATTGTATCTAATATACTGTCATACTGATTTATTTTACTACTGTCCGTATATCCATATTTCATAAATGTATTACTTCCATTTTGAATATACTTATTGTCTAACTCTTCAGTTAATCCATCATATAAAGTTTTTTCCATTGCCGGATTTTCGGCTATTATTTTTCCCATTACATGAAATGATCTTTGGTTTAATCTATAAGTCATCTTATAGTTAACTGAAATCAATATAATATTAATAATTACTAAAAATATTAAAAATATAGCTAATAATTTCTTAATAATTTTTTTAAATTCAGGGTTTACATGTAGCATTATATTCATATTTATTTGCTCCCTTGATTCCATTTATATCCTAAACCTCTAACTGTGATTATAAATCTTGGTCTAGATGGATCATCCTCAATTTTTTCTCTAAGTCTTCTTATATAAACTGATAATGTGTTATCATCAACAAATTCTCCGTTTATATCCCAAAGTTTCTCAAGTATCACATTTCTACTAAGAGTCTTTTGTGGACTTTTCATAAACATAGCAATAAGCTTATACTCCATAGTAGTCAAGAATATTTCCTTCCCACCCTTCATTAACTTTCTTTCCATTAAATTTAATGTTAAATTTCCAGATGAGATTTTATCTATATATTCATTAGATTCTTTTTTCATGTTACTTCTTCTTAATGCAGCTCTTAGTCTTGAAACTAGTTCTCTTACTCTAAAAGGCTTTGTTATATAATCGTCTGCCCCTAAATCTAATCCTAATACTATATTAACTTCTTCATCACATGCAGTAAGAAAAATTATAGGTACTTCTGATTTTTTTCTAATCTTTTCACATAATTCAAATCCGTTTCCATCAGGTAACATTACATCTAAAAGAACTAAGTCAAAATTATCTTCTTCAAAAGCTTTTGCTCCGTCACTTATACAGTTTCTAACTTTTACATTAAAACCTTCTTTTTCTAATGTATATTTAATTCCAATTGCTAACGATTCATCATCTTCTATTACTAGTAATTTTTCCATACTTCTCTCTCCTTAAATAAAAAAATATTTACATTTACCCTTTATAAAAAGTATACCATAATAAAATAAGACACGCCTTAGCATGTCTAAAATTTATTGTATTCCATTCAATAAATAATATATAGAACAACCTATTTGTATAAACCAGATAAACAAAACTAATCTACCTAACATTGCAGCTGTTTTTCTTATTATATTTCCTTTAGATATCATAGCTATTATTGCCAATAGAATTACTATACCAGTAGCTAAGAGACACACATTTAATAATGACTCACTTAATATTCCTAACATATTTACAAGATCCATAAAATAATCACCCTCAATATAATTTTATAACAAATAGTATAATATTATCGTATATATATTTATCTATCATTTATATTTAAACTTTAGGCATATGAAAAAAATAAACAAGTCAGATTATGAAGTAATTTTGATTATTTTCTATGCACTCAATCGAGCGCATACTCACTGTATGTAAGCGATTGATTAACGACGAAAAGAATCAAAAGGACGAGTAAGATGACTGGTTTATTTTTTGAATATACCTTAATAGTATAATATCATATTTTACCCTTATATTGTATAAGTTTCGCAAATCAATTCTGTTACTATTATATACTGTTCTCATTATATTTACACTTTTTCCTCAAAAATCTATTTGTGATTGTTACTCTATCTGATATAATTAAATATGTTTATATTATTGATTTGCTTCAAATTAATATAGAAAGAGGTGCATAAGTGAGTACTTTTATGCTTGGTTCTAAACAATTAAATTATACTATTGTAAGTAATATTTTTATTGATAAATACATGGCTGATGCTCGTGGCGAATATATTAAGGTTTATTTGCTAGGATTAAAGTATTGCCAGAGTGGAGAGTTAGGCGCTACGTCAAATATAATATCAAGTTCATTGAATTTATTGGAGAGTGACGTGTTAGATGCTTGGAAATATTGGAATGAAAAGGGTATTATTAAACTTACTTCAATTGATTCAAATGATAATTATAGAGTAGAATTTTTAGATCTTACTAATTGTAATTTTTCAGAAGTCGATCAATCAGTGAATTTATTGCACGAGTTAGATAATTCATCTAATAAAAGCATGTTCTTTGAGATTGAAGCTTTAATAGGTAGACCTTTATCTTCTAAAGAAATGACAGTTTATCTAGGTTGGCAAAAAGATTTTAATTTTTCTCCAGAACTAATCTTATTATTGATTCAATATTCCGTTTCCAAAGGTAAGACAGATTTCAGATATATTGAAAAAATAGCCATTGGTTGGCATGATGCTAAAATTTCAAATATAAGTGATGCTCAACAATTTATTAAACAAAATGAAGACAAACGAATAACTATGAGAAAAATCCTTAAATATCTTGGATTAAGTTCAGAAAATATAGCTAAGCCGCAAGAACAAATATTAGACAAATGGATAACTATTTATAAATTTCCTATTGAAATTATTTATAAAGCCTGTGATATATGTTTTGAGCGTTTAAACAAAGCTGAATTTAAGTATATTGATGCTATTCTTAATAGCTGGTTTAAAACTAATGTTAAGACATTACAAGATATTGAAAGAGTAAATAAGAAATCATTTAAATCTAATGCCACTCGAAAAACTAAAGGAAGTTTCGGTGATTTTGAACAGAGAAATTATGATTTCAAAGAATTAGAAAAAAAATTATTAGGATGGTCGAAAGATGATTAAAGGATATCAAGAAAAGGTTCTTAATCTATATGATAAAAAAAGAAAAAATAATACAGAACTTTTAAAGAACAGAAAAACTGAGATATATTCAAAAGTTCCTAGAATTAAACAAATAGATACTACCATTACTAAATCCTTTATTGATTTATCTACAAGCGCTTTTAAAGAGATACCTAATAGAGAATCATATTTATCTGATTTAAAAGCTAAAATAACAGACTTAAAAGTAGAAAAAAGTGAACTTCTAGTTCAATATGGGTACCCAATGGATTATCTAAATGAAATATATGAATGTAAAAAATGTGGAGATACCGGATATATTGGTGCTAAGAGATGCGAGTGTTTTAATAAAACTCTTGTGATGCTATATTATGTTACTTCTGAACTTAAAGATATACTTCTTTCTAATAATTTCTCAAAATTTAGACTAGATTATTTTGAGAATCATAGATTTAATGATATGGGTAGTCCAAGGAAAAATATTGAGAAAATATTATATAAATCTAAAGAATATATACGTGATTTTTCATCTAGTGATGAAAATCTATTCTTCTATGGTAGTGCTGGTACAGGAAAAACCTTTTTAACTAACTGTATTGCAAAAGAGCTCTTAGATAAAGGTTATTTGGTTATTTATAAAACATCCGATGAATTAATTGAATCGTTAAAAGAAATTAGATTTGATAAGGATAAAGTTTTAGAAGACGCCATAATTAACTGTGATCTTCTGATAATAGATGATTTAGGTACTGAATCAGATACAGATTTTACAAGATCAGAACTCTATAATCTACTTAATAAAAAAATACTTACTAATAAGAAGATGATTATTTCTACTAATTTTTCATTAGAAGAGCTAATGAACAGATATTCTGAAAGAATTACATCTAGATTATTTGGCAATTTTACTGTTCACAAATTTTATGGAGAAGATATAAGAATCAAACTTAATTTAAAAAGAATACATTAAAAAACACGCAGAGCGTGTTTTTTTAGTTGAAAATAGATTTTTATGGTTTAATCTACGATGAAACATTTATTTGAAAAATACACGATTTTATATTGAGTAAAATAAAAAAGCTTTCAACTAATGTTGAAAGCTTTATGGAGCTGGCAATAGGACTTGAACCTACAACCTGCTGATTACAAGTCAGCTGCTCTACCAATTGAGCCATGCCAGCAAGCATGTATGGCGACCCAGAAGGGATTCGAACCCTCGACCTCCGGCGTGACAGGCCGGCACTCTAACCAACTGAGCCACTGGGCCATATTGTTTTATAAGTAATGTGGTGGGAACAACAGGGTTCGAACCTGTGACCCCCTGCTTGTAAGGCAGGTGCTCTCCCAGCTGAGCTATGCTCCCACATTATGGTGACCCATAGGGGAATCGAACCCCTGTTACCGCCGTGAAAGGGCGGTGTCTTAACCGCTTGACCAATGGGCCTTATTAAATTTTGAAAATGGAGCTGGCAATAGGACTTGAACCTACAACCTGCTGATTACAAGTCAGCTGCTCTACCAATTGAGCCATGCCAGCAAGCATATATGGCGACCCAGAAGGGATTCGAACCCTCGACCTCCGGCGTGACAGGCCGGCACTCTAACCAACTGAGCCACTGGGCCATATTGATTTATAATAATGTGGTGGGAACAACAGGGTTCGAACCTGTGACCCCCTGCTTGTAAGGCAGGTGCTCTCCCAGCTGAGCTATGCTCCCACATTTGGTGACCCATAGGGGAATCGAACCCCTGTTACCGCCGTGAAAGGGCGGTGTCTTAACCGCTTGACCAATGGGCCTTGCTTATATATAAACCTTGTTGTAAAGGATTGCATAATTGTGATAGTTATAGTTAATGTAATTCTTATAAAACTGGCGACCCAGAAGGGATTCGAACCCTCGACCTCCGGCGTGACAGGCCGGCACTCTAACCAACTGAGCCACTGGGCCATATTGCTTTATAAGTAATGTGGTGGGAACAACAGGGTTCGAACCTGTGACCCCCTGCTTGTAAGGCAGGTGCTCTCCCAGCTGAGCTATGCTCCCACATTATGGTGACCCATAGGGGAATCGAACCCCTGTTACCGCCGTGAAAGGGCGGTGTCTTAACCGCTTGACCAATGGGCCTTGTTTTTTCACCAACAGTGATTATTGTACCCTGTGTGATGATTTTTGTCAACACTTTTTTTTTACTTGGGAGTGTTTGTTGAGAAGTTATCTCGAAACCCGACAAGCAATATCATACCGAATTTTCGTCAATATGTCAACAGTATTTTAAAAATTTTTTTTATTTATCTCTTTTTTTAGGTATAATTACATATAGATAAACCAATTCTATGGATTATCTGATGTAGGAAGGAGTGATCGTTTTGTTTCATGATATTATCGTAATTGGAGGCGGAGCCTCTGGAATTATGGCATCTCTAATAGCAAAGGATATGGGTAGTGATGTTGCTATAATAGAACATAAAGATAGAGTTGCAAAGAAAATTCTTATAACCGGAAATGGTAGATGTAATATTTCAAATAATAGTATAGATATTAACAATTATCATACCAATTCCTCTAAGGAACTTTTACAAAATGTTTTATCAAATTTTTCTTTGACCAATACCATAGATTTTTTTAAATCAATCGGCTTGAATTTGACTTTACTTGAAAATGATAAACTTTACCCCCTATCACTTCAAGCTTCATCTGTTGTTGATTTACTCTTATCTTCTTTGAATGATAAATCTATACCATTATATTTAAATACTAATATAATTGATATATCTAAGAAAGACAATAAGTTTTTAATTGTCACAAATAAAGATGAATATTCATGTAATAAGCTAATTATAGCAACTGGTGGTAAGTCATATCCAAAGACAGGTTCTGATGGATCTGGCTATAAATATGCTAAGATTTTTAAACATAATATAGTAAAACTTATGCCAGCTATAGTTCAAGTTACACTTGATTATCCAAAATTAAAAGCATTATCTGGAACTAAATTTAATGGGAAAGCTTCCGTTTTTGTAAATAAACATATGATTCGTTCTGAATATGGGGAAATATTGTTTACTGATTATGGAATTTCTGGTCCTCCAATTCTTCAGCTTAGTAGAATAATCTCAAGAAACTCAAATTGTACTATTGAATTGGATATGTTCCCTGATATGTCTTCTAAAGATTTAAGTGAATTTTTAGAATCCCATTGGGGTATTATCGGTTACAGAAGTATTCATGACTCTTTTATAGGTATCATGAATAAAAAATTAATACCTATATTTCTAAAAGATTGTGGTATACAGAATATCCATAAACCTTGTTGGGAAATAACTAAGGATGAACATGATATAATTATTAATAAACTTAAATCATGGATATTCATCGCTACAGGAACAAAGAATTTTGATTCTGCTCAAGTTACTAGTGGCGGAGTTTCTCTTGATGAGATAAACCCTCTCACTCTTGAATCAACAAAAGAAAAAAATCTATTTTTCTGTGGTGAAATACTTGATGTTGATGGTGATTGCGGTGGATACAATCTTCAATGGGCTTGGAGTTCTGGCGCTGTTGCTGGTAAAAACGCTTCAAATAAATAAAAGCACGCCTAAGCGTGCTTTTATTTATTCTGATGATATAATAACAATATTGTCCCATGTATTCTTTATAGAGTTAATTAAGTCTTCTTCATAATAAAATCTATCTTTTCCCTTTGGTTTACCATCTTTATATACGCTACCAAAATTATATGGATCATATACCTCATAATAAAGTTTGTCATCAACAACTATATATCCTTTTATTATTATATAATGCTTTTTCACTTGAAGTTTATATCTATTAACATGACTGTCTTCATCAGTCTCATAAGGTATATATTTAGGATCAATATATGCTATAACGATATTATCATCATCAATTTGTTTTTTTATATCATCTTTATTAACATTTTCAGATACACTAGCTGGTACTGAGAATTCATTGAAAAAATCAATTAATGTTACTAAAAACCACTCATCTCCACCAGGGTAGTATATTTCCCTTGATCTCTTAACACTTATATCAAGGTCTTTATTTAACCATTTTTTCGCCATAACAGCCACTGCTGGTCCACTATTATTTTCTGAGTATTCCCCTGTATTCCCTTGATCTATATACCATTCATAGTTAGTATCAATAGATTTTCTATCTGATTCATAGGTCCCAAGTCCTAAACTTTTATCCAATTTTATCTTCTCAACTGTAAATTTTTGGTTTATTCCATTTAACATAATATTATCATATACAGAGATTATTTCTCCTTTAACCACTATGCTATATTCTTCCTTTGGTATTAGATTATCTAATATTTTAATGGATAACTCTTTATCACTGTTATTTACATAGTCTATTTCAATACCTAGTGATTTTTCTTTACTATCTATCACCTTTATAGCTTCATATATTTTATCATTTTTTATTATAGGCTGATTAAATATTAATTTTATTTTATATTGCTCATCAATTATTGGATTTAAAACCTCCAATGGTTTCATATTGACATTAAACTCTTGTGAATAATAATTATTAATCTTAATGTTATTTTTATTATATATGTCATCAATAATTAATTTGTATTTTTTATTTATTTCATACTCTTCTTTAGGCTTAATAACTATTGACTGTCTAGATTCGTCACTAAAACCCAAAGTTATTTCTTTTAGTTTACCATTTTCATCTATTATTTTTATAGAATTCCTAATATTGTCCAAATTCACTTCATATTCAAACTTTACATACCATGTTCCATAATCATCCATAGTCTCCGCTTCAATAATAAAATTTTGATATTTATTATTTAAATTTATAACAACATATATGCTTAATAATACGAAGGTTATTACCGCTAAAATTTTTATTATCTTCTTCATCTATTTACCTCAATATATTATATTTCTTAATACAAAGTAAAAAAAGTAAAAAAGGATAGCTTAGTACTATCCTTTTACTAAGCTATTTTATTTAACTCTTCTAATAATTTTTCTAAATCTAAACCATGTACCATTGAAGCCTCTTCAATAGTCTCTGCTTGTGCTGATGGACATCCAACACAACCCATTCCGAATCCCATTAAAACTTCAGGTGATTTAGGGAAGTTTTTAACAACTTCTCCTATAGTCATATCTTTTGTGATTTTCATAATATCACTCCTTAAACTTTTTTATAATATTTTAATTCATCAAAAATATTATACCACTTTTTATTATTCTTCGTAAATTTAGCAGAAAAACTTCGTTACTTGAATATTTTTTATTAAATAGAAAAAAATAAGTATATAGTGTATTTTATCCCAAAATAATCATTATGGAGGTTTATTAGTATGAATTTTAGAAAAACATTTGTATTCTTATCAATTTTTGTGTTCTCTTTATGTAATATAGTATTTGCTATTTCACCTATTACTATTAAAACTAAGGAAGTTAAATATAAAACTAATTATTTCAAGTCAAATCTTAAAATACCAGTAATTAATGAGTTAACCAATACATCACTCAAAGATAATATTAACAAAAAATTTGACAATCAAGCAAACATACTCAAAGATGATATCGAATCCTTAGCTAAAAGATATTATGATGAAGCAAAAAAAGAAGGTTTAACAATAACCCCTTATATTGTCTCTACAGACTATGAAGTTAAATTAAACGATAATAATATGCTAAGTATATTAAATGCCTTCTATGAGTATACTGGTGGTGCTCATGGCAATTATTATTATAACTCCACCACAATTGATTTATCAAAAGATACAGAAGTTATATTATCATCCCTATTTAAAGAGAATTTCGATTATAAAGATACAATTATAAAAAAGATACATAAAGATATGGATCTTGACCCTGAATCTTACTTCAAAAATGCCAAATCATTAATAAACAGTATTTCTAATGATACTAAATTTTATTTAGAAGAAGACAATTTAGTTGTTTATTATGATCTTTACGAAATAGCGCCATATTCAACAGGTGTTCCCGAGTTTAAAATACCTCTTAAATCATTCTCTACAGGATATATCTATAATTAAAACTGAATGTATAATTGATAATAGATAATGTATAATGATAGATGCTTCTCACTTGCGTGAGGAGCTATATTTTATTTTTCTTTAGGCCAAGGATTGTTTTATGCATTTTATTCACCTAACATGCGAGTTAATTCGCATGCTGCGTTATGGGTTTGACTGAATGGTTATGTTAGCATTAAGTTATTAAATTCAAGGGGGTAATTTTATGGCAACAGTTAAACTTAAAATTGCAGATTTAAGGAAAGATAAAAGAATATCACAACAGGATTTAGCAGATGTATTAGGAGTATCTTTCCAATCAGTTAGCAAATGGGAAACAGGTACAACAATGCCTGATATTACGTTATTACCAAACATAGCTGAGTATTTTAATGTCTCTGTAGATGAATTATTGGGTCTTAAACCGCTACGTCAGCAAGAATACATACCAAGAGACTCAGATAATCGTGATAATTGGAATGGAAAGACCGATAAACTTTATAAAAATAGAAAATACTTTTGGAATGATGACTATCTAAGATTTCTTGTAAAAACCGTTTGGCGAATAGAATCACCAATTGATGTTATTGAATTTAGATGCGGAGAAGGTTACTTAGGTATGAAATTACTTGAGATTTTACCTAAGGGAAGTACCTATACAGGGGTTGATAACGAATATTTTATTAATAAAGCGAAATTTAATTTTAGTAATACTGAGTTTGATGCAAAGTTCATAATGTCAGACATATATTCCCTTGAAACTGATAAACAATATGATATAGCTATCTGCCAAGCTGGATTGCGACATATGAACAAGCCAATGGAAGTATTAAAAAAAATGATTGCTTCTGTTAAGAACGGCAGTCTTGTTGCTTGTGTAGATGTTAATAGAGAATTTGAAAATGACGGATTATATATTGATGATATTAGTTATGATTATCTTTGCACATCCTTTGATTTTCATAAGGTATGGAAGAAAGAATTGGAGTATGAAGGTAGAGATTATGCAATCGGAATGCGCTTACCATTTTATATGCAGCAGTTAGGTCTCCATGATATTGATATTCGCATGAATGATAAAGTGATGTATGTAAATCCCTATATGGAAGATTACCAGGAAAAAGTACAAGATTTCATTGAAATCAATGGATGGGATGAATCTTTTAGTATATCCAGCAAAGAAAATACTATTGAATTATTTATGAATCGAGGAATTGATAGAGTTGATGCAGAAGCATATATTAAAATGCAATCACGAATAGCAAAACATTTTAAAAACACCGAAAATAGAAAATCATTTTTAAAAGTACATGGATTACTAATTGCATACGGAAGAAAATAAACTTATTTAACTATAAGCTACAAATACTAAATTAAGGGAATCTCAATAGATTCCCTTAAAATTATCATATTATAAACACTATTTTATAACAGAACTAAGATTAAAATTTCTCCAAAAGAAATGTCAATCATTCTCCATTATACATTATCAACTATCCATTACGCTTTTCTTAAAGTTCTTTACGCACTCTAATAGTCTGGCTTCTCTTTGGTCCAACAGATACAATCGCAACCTTAACATCTGTTAATTCTTCAATTCTCTTTATATATGCTTTTGCATTTGGATGTAAATCATCATATGTTCTTGCATCTGCTACTGATTCATCCCATCCATCTAATACCTCGTAAATAGGCTCACACTTTGCTAAGTCTTCAAGACTAGCTGGGAAATAATCTATTACTTTATCATCAAGCTTATATCCAACACAAATACTTATCTTATCAATTCCAGCTAATGTATCAATTTTAGTTATTACAAGACTTGTTAAACCTGATATTCTAACAGCACTTTTTAAAATAACAATATCTAACCAACCACATCTTCTTGATCTTCCTGTTGTAACACCATATTCATGTCCAACAGTTCTGATGTGTTCTCCCATCTCATTATTAAGTTCTGTAGGAAATGGTCCTTTACCTACTCTTGTTGTATATGCTTTAGCTATTCCTACTGCACTCTCAATTAGAGTTGGACCTACACCTACTCCATTACACACTCCACCTGCTGTTGTATTAGAAGATGTAACATATGGGTATGTTCCATAGTCTATATCCAATAAAGTACCTTGAGCGCCCTCAAATAGTACATTCTGTCCTTCTTTAATCGCATCATATATTATAACTGATGTATCTTTAATAAATGGTTTTAATTTTTTACCAAACTCTAAATATTCATTGTAAATTTTTTCAAAATCAAGAGCCTCTCCTGAAAAAACATTAGTAATCATTTTGTTTTTAATTTCAATATTATTTTTAAGCTTTTCTCTAAGAACATCTGCATGTAATAAATCACACATTCTTATTCCGCTTCTTTCAACCTTATCAGTATAACAAGGACCTATTCCTTTTCCTGTTGTACCTATATTATCTTTTCCTCTTGCTATTTCCTTTAATCTATCTAACTCTTTATGATAAGGCATAATAACATTGGCTCTATCACTAATAGCTAATTTCTCTGGCGTTACCTTTGTGCCTAATCCTTCTAAATACTCTATCTCTGTGAATAAAGCTTTAGGGTCTATAACTACACCATTTCCAAGAATATTTAATTTTTCGTCATGTAATATTCCAGATGGTATTAAATGCAGCTTATATTCCTTTTCTCCTACTACAACAGTATGCCCTGCGTTATTTCCCCCTTGGAATCTGGCAACTACATTAGCCTCTTCAGCAAGATAATCAGTCATCTTACCTTTTCCTTCGTCTCCCCACTGAGCTCCTAATACTATATTCACTGACATATAAATTCCTCACTTTCTACACTAGTAGATTTTTATTTAAATTACACTCAGTATATTATCAAAGTGTACCTCTATCGTCAACTATTTTTACGAATATTAATCGTAATTTAATAATTTATTTTCGCATTAAAGTTTGTGTTTATACACACAAATTCCATCTAAGGAATATATTTTCTCCGAAAAAGTTCCTTTTTCACAGTTTTCAATTGCTTTTTTCATATCATACATTCTTGCATCCATTATATCTAAATAGTGCAACATTTCTGCCTCAGGAATCATTGGTTTTTTCGGACTTCCATATTCAGCCTCATAATGATGACTCAAAATCATGTGCTGAATTAACATAGATATCTCTTCATCAATATTAAGATCTTTTGATATTCTTTCTATATATCTTACACCCATTGTTATATGGCCAAGTAACTGACCTTCAATTGAATATTCATTTACTAATCCTAGTTCATTTGCATTCATTTCTTCGATTTTTGATATATCATGTAGAATTATTCCGGCCATCAACAAATCCCTATTAAGAAAATTATATACTTCACATAATCTATTAGCTGACCTTATCATTGTTACTGTATGATAAAGTAATCCACCTTTAATAGCATGATGATTTGATTTTGCTGCTGGATAATATAATAAATCTTCCATCTTATCTTCTAATACATATTCAAGTAACCTTTTTATATCTATATTTTCAATGTTACTAACTTCATTTTGTATATGTTCAATCATTTTTTCAGATTTATATGGTGCAGTTGGAATAAATATATCTAAATCATATTCATTCATATTTTCAATTAATTCAAATGAATCTATTTTAATTTGAAGTTTTCCCTTCCAATCTAATACATTACCAGATATCTTTATTAATTTATTAGTTTTAAATTGTTCCGCTTGCTCGTCACTGCATTTCCATAGCTTTGCATTTATGATACCAGTCCTATCTATTAAATTTATATCCAGAAATTTATTATTACTGCCATTAGTTAATCTACATGTTACATCTTTAATAAGATATACTTCTCTTATCTTATCACCATTTTGTAATAGTGAAATATTTTTTCTTTCCATTGTTGCCTCCTCTTAATTATTAATTAGGCTTTTGGAGTAAATTGATGTATGACCAATATTCCAAGCTTTCTTTTTTATTATATATACTTTTAACTTTAGCTGACTTATTACTTTTATCTAAAAGCATATTTTTTTCTATATTCTTATTATCACTGTTTATCTCCATTTTGAAAACATCATTTTCAAAATTAATAAATTTATAATCACATATTATTGTTCCACTATTATTTACAATAATAACCTCATTATTATTATTAAAATAATATTCAACTTCATTTATTTCATCTTTCCAATGACCTAATATTATATTACTTATATTTTCTTCAACTAATTTTTCCCTATCAATAGGGTTTATTTCTCTCTCAATACTTGTATATATTTGAATATATGAATCTTCAAGAGTTTTGATTATTGACTTTTTATTGTTAAGGAATAATTCAACTTCCTCAATATTATTTTCAACTAATTTTGTAAGAATAAGGACATTCATATCATAATTTTCTTCCATTAACCCACTAATCTGTAAAATGTCTTTCTTTAACCTATTGTTTTGCCCTATATTCTCAAGTCCTATATATGTATTTTTCTGATCTTTAATAAATTGATTTAACCTTTGATAATCTTCATCTATTATTTCTTGTCCTTTGAGCTTGTTAACTTCTTCATCTATCTTATTGTCAATTTTTTTGAAATTTTCAACTGATACTATTATTTCATCTCTAGTTGTTTTAACTATTTCAATTTCTGATTTATGGAATAAAATATTGTATGCAAAAAATGCATTTATTCCTATCAATACTGTTAAAAGTATTCCTACTGTTAACATATTTTTTATTTTCCTTTTATCCATACAATCCTCCCTAATTAACAACGTTTATTCAAAATATTTCATTAATCTTATTTAATATGATTATATTTTTTAGGTATTTTAATCTCAAATTCACACCCACTATCTGTATCATTAAGATTAATAACGCCATTATGCCTTTCAATAATATTTTCTGCAATTGCTAACCCTAGTCCTGTACCTCCTGTCTTTGAATTACGTGATTCATCGCCTCTGATAAATGGCTTGAATATTATATTCTTCATTTCCTTTGGAATACCATGACCATTGTCTTTAATTATAATTATTACATTATCTCCACTCTCAATAAGTGAAATAAATAATATTGTCCCATGATCATTATATTTTATAGCATTATTTATAATATTACTTATTGCCCTATCTAGTTGTTTCCAATCAAATGATGTTAATATTGCTTTATCTGGAATTGAAAAATCATATTCAAATTCTTTTTCTTCAAATTGAGGAATGTAAATTGCTATGAGTTCTCTTAGAAATTCACAAATATCGTTCAATTCAAATTTAATTTTATACTCTTCACTTTGTAACTTTGAATACTCAAATAATTCTCTAATAAGATTATTTGCTCTCACAGAATTTCTATTTATTATGTTGAGCATTTCTAATCTCTTTTCATTACTCACATTATCGTTTTTAATTAGGAATTCTGAATAACCTTGTATACTTGTTAAAGGATTTTTTAAATCATGGGATATATCTAATATCATTTGTTTTCTAACTTGTTCGGATTTATTTTTTAGTTCACTTTCATCTTGAATTTTTTCTGCCATATGATTAAATGCTTTTTTCACTTCTACAATTTCCTGGATTGAGTCTTTAATATCAGTCCTTACTGAATAATCGCCTTCCTTCATCTTATCTATGCTCTTTAATAAATCTGTTAAAGGTTTTACAAATGTTTTTGATGTTATTTTAGAGTATATTAATACTGATACCATAATAAATAACCCTATTACAAATACTGAAACCTTCTGTTTTAAGTTTGTTAAATTTGCCTCATTTAAATCACCATCAGTCAATCCAATATGTTCGATATCACTAGGTAATCCAATGATGACCATATTGTCCGTTTCTAAATCAAATTTTATAGTAGTATTATAATTTTTTCTCTTTCCACTAACTATAATCTTTAGGAATTCAACTAGTGTATATTCATATCCTTCCTTCAAGTTACTATTTTCTTCATATATTATTGTAAGATTATCATCTATTATTTCATAAAATCCTCCATATCCAATTATCTTGTTTATATCTTCATTCTCTTTCAACACTATTTCATATTCATTATCATCTAAAATTATCATTGGGGATTCATTAAAAAATTCTAAAATTACGTATCCAAAGAAAATAGTAATACAAAAAAGAATTAATAGAATTATTATTATTACATAATTCACTAATAATTTATTTGATAACTTAACTTTTTTGTTATTCATTTTCATTATTTTTTCTCCATTTTATATCCAATTCCTCTTATCGTTTTAAGATATGATGGACTCTTTGGATTTACCTCTATTTTATCTCTCAGATGGCTTATATGTACCATAATTGTATTTGAATCACCATAATAGTCTTCTTCCCAAACATTTTCATATAACTGTTTCTTTGTAAATACCCTTCCAATATTATTCATAAATAAATAAAGAAGTTTATATTCTTTAGCATTTAATTGTATTATTTCCCCATCCTTTTTTACTTCACAACTCTTCTTATCAAGAATTAAATCTCCACATATAAGCTCTTCTCTATTCTTATGTGAATAAGCAAGATATCTTCTTAAATGAGCTTGAACTCTTGCTATTACTTCACTAGGACTAAAAGGTTTACTCACATAATCATCTGCACCTAATCCAAGTCCCAATATTTTATCTTCATCTTCCCCTCTTGCAGTAATAAATATTATGGGAATATCACTTTCTTCTCGTATAGATTTAATAACTTTAAATCCATTTACTTTTGGCATCATAACATCTAGTAAAGCTATATCAATTTTTTCCCTATTAAAAATTTCAAGAGCTTCTTCTCCATCTTTAGCTGTAAATACTTTATATTCTTGTTTAAGAAGATGTAATTCTAACAATTCTCTTATATCACTTTCATCTTCTACAACTAACACTTTTTCATACATTAGCTTACCTCCATTAAAACCTCATATTTTTATCTCTAACCAAATAAAAATAGAAATATACGTTAAGTATATTTCTATTATATAACAATTCAAGGCACATTCAAACAAATAACAAGTCAGTATACTAGTCTATTTTGTTGCCTACTTCATCCTTGGGTTCCACTGATAGAGCAACTATCAGCGGAATCCAACTCTTTGTATTCCGCAAAATATCCGTCGTATCTTTGACTTGTTATTTATTTTCATATGCCTAAATTATATTTACAAAATTATTCTTGATGAATAACTTCAAGTGGAGCAAATTTACTATACTGCCCCAACCAGGCTAATTTTACAGTTCCAACAGGGCCATTTCTCTGTTTTGCAATTATAACTTCACCAATATTTTTATCTTCAGTATCTTTGTCGTAGTACTCATCTCTATATAAGAACATAGCTAAATCGGCATCCTGCTCTATAGATCCTGATTCTCTTAAGTCAGAAAGCATTGGTCTATGATCAGCTCTTTGCTCTGGTGCACGAGATAACTGAGAAAGTGCAAGTACAGGACACTCTATTTCCTTAGCTAATGCTTTAATTGATCTTGATATTTCAGATACCTCTTGCTGACGGCTCTCACTACCTTTTGAGCCTGACATCAGCTGTAGATAGTCTATTACAACCATATCAATACCATGTTCCATATTTAATTTTCTACACTTTGATCTCATTTCCATTACTGAGACACCTGCAGTATCATCAATGAATATCTTAGCCCGTGACAGTGGTCCAGTAGCTTTAGCTATATTCTCCCAATCCCTATCATCTAAGTCACCAGTTCTTAATTTTAACATATCAACATTAGCCTCAGAACAAAGTAATTTATATGCCAATTGTTCCTTAGACATCTCAAGCGAAAAAAAGGCAACATTCTTTCCGGCTCTCAGAGCTGCATGCTCTGTAAGATTAAGTACAAATGTAGTTTTTCCCATAGATGGTCTGGCAGCAATTAGTATCATTTCACCACTTTTAAAACCAGCGGTCATATCATCTAAATCTGGAAATCCAGATGGAACTCCAGATACGACACCTTCATTTTGACATATTTTTTCAATTTCATCTAATCCACGTGCAAGAACTGTGCTTATACTCTCAAAATCACTACTTGCGCTCTTCTCTGCAATATTAAAAATTCTCTGTCCCGCTAAATCAAGAACACCTTCTACATCATTCTGATTACTATAACTTTTTTCAATTATCTCATTTGATACCCTTATTAATTTTCTTAATGTAGATTTATCACTTATTATTTTAATATGTGATGCCAAATTTGTTGTAAGTAATGTGGACGATTGTATCTCTGTAATGTGACTTATTCCACCTACCCCTTCTAATTTATCCTCTGACTTAAGTTTTTCAACAAGAGTTATCATATCAACAAGTGAATTACTTTGGTAAAGTTCTGATATTGCTCTAAAAAGAATCTTATGGCTTTCTTTATAGAAATCCTCATCACTAAGGCCTTCTAAAACCTGTGGAATAGTATCATTATCCTTAAGCATTGACCCTATAACTGATTGCTCTGCATCAATATTATATGGTAAACTCTTTAAGGTATTTTCCATACACTACTCTCCTTTAAATTTACTGTAATAGAACATATCTAAATCCAATTTATATATTCTACATGATGTATTTTTGTATATACTTAATCAACAAATGCATCTCTTATTATATCATCTATATGGTCAACAATTCTAACTTCAATTCCTTCCAATTCTACTGGTACAGAATTCTTGTTTTCCTTAGGTATGAATACTTTGTTTATACCCTTTCTCTTAGCTCCATATATCTTTTCAAAAATTCCACCTACAGGCCTAATTTTACCCCTTAAGGAAATTTCCCCAGTAATAGCTATGTCTTGTTTTATCGGTTTGTTTTGAATAGCACTTAGAATACATAAGGTTATGGCAGCCCCTGCTGAAGGTCCATCAATTTTCCCTCCACCTATAACATTTACATGGATATCATAATCATGAATATCTACTCCAGCAACTGACTTAATTACTGTAGCAGCATTAAATACTGAGTCCTTAGCCATACTACCTGCAGTATCATTAAATCTTATTTTGCCTTTTCCTTTTGTCTTAGCTTTGAATGCAGCAGCTTCAATTTCTATTGTTGAACCTAAAAATCCTGAAACTCCAAGCCCATATATCTTTCCTATTTCAGCCTTGCCAGAATTATCAACCCTATTCATTGATGTTAATCTAGATATTGATATTACTTCCATTAAGTCATTCTTTTCGATTTTTATTTCTTCATGTGGAGAAAGACCTTTCTTGTATATCATATACCCATATACATCACTAAGAATATTTATAGCTTTTCTTCCCTCAATTGTATGTTGACTTATTGTTTCTGCAACACCCTCACCTAATTTAATATTTATCTTTTTAGCCGCTTCTTCTACGATGACTTCTATATGTTCACCTAATAGAGGCTCAAAAAATACCTCTGTGCATCTTGATCTTAATGCAGGATTTATCTCTGAAGGTTCTCTTGTTGTTGCTCCTATTAAAACAAAGTCAGCTGGTGCTCCTTTATCAAAAAGATATTTAACATACTTAGGCGTATTCTCATCATCAGGATCATAATACGATGATGAAAACTCCACTCTTTTATCTTCTAATACTTTTAATAGTTTATTTTGAAGTATATTATCTAACTCTCCTATTTCATCAATAAATAATACTCCACCATGAGCCTCTGTAACTAACCCTGGTTTTGGTTCTGGAACTCCCACATCAGACAAGTCTCTTTTACTTCCTTGGTAAATAGGGTCATGAACAGATCCCAATAGAGGATTTGTTATTTCTCTTGGGTCCCATCTTAAAGTTGTTCCATCCACCTCAATGAATTTAGATTCATTATTAAAAGGAGTATGTTTTAAATTCTTTGATTCTTTTAAAGCTAATCTAGCAGCCGTAGTTTTACCTACTCCTGGCGGCCCATATAAAATAATATGTTGAGGAAATGGAGATGCTAGTTTTGATAAAATAGCTTTCATAGCTCTTTCTTGGCCTATAATTTCCTCAAATTTAGTTGGTCTTAATTGACCCTGTATATTTCTAATCAGCTCTCTAGTATCTAACTTCTCTAGCAATTCTAATTTACTCTTAGTTTTACTGTTTTCGCGACCTCTTTTTTTATTAATAATACTTACTCTCATATCATCAATATACTGCTCTTGCTTTTCCATCAAGGCCTGCTCAACTTCATTCTCAATTTGATTTTGTACATACCTTTGAGCAATTTTATCTACCATAATTTCATGAGTTTTTTTGATTGCGGATTCAAGGTCATTATCAGATGGTATCATCTCAATATCTTTTCCATCTGTAATTACCTTATTTATTGCATATATCTTCTCATTAGGATTTTCACTATCTATAAATTTCTTTAATTTAAACTTCACAATTCTAGCTTCTATAGTTCCTGCCGGAACAACTCTTTTCATAAGTTCGTGAAGAACCTCTAATTCAATATCTACTGAGTATTGTTCACTAATTATTTTCTGATCTAATCCATCTTTTTTTATCTCGCTCAAAATGTACCACTCCAACGGCTATTAGAGTGTTCCTCCCTTCACAATGTTTTGGAAAGGTTAAAAAATACCTTTGTATATTTGGGGCTATTTCTTCCAGTTACTTCTTCAGCAAAACACTTACATACGAAAAGTATGCACGTATTTTACTTCATCGTAACTTAAAGAAATATCTCCCAAATCTCCTAAAGTTATTTTTTAACCGTTCCTATACGGATTCAACAATAACCATCATTTTAGCTGATACTTTAGGATAAATCTTCAATTCAATATCATAAGCGCCAACTGTTTTGATTGTATCCATAACAATTTTCTTTTTATCAATTTCAAATCCAAATTTCTTTTTCAATTCTGATACAATATCCTTATTAGTTATAGCTCCAAATAACTTTCCGTTATCACCTGATTTTGCTATAATTTTTATTTCTTTTCCTTTTAATTCAGCAGCTTTTTGTTGTGCTGCTTCAATTTCTTCCTGTTTCTTCTTTCTTTCTTTCTCTTTTTGATTGTTTAACATATTTATATTTCCTGTAGTAGCTTCTTTCGCTAAATTTTTAGCAAATAAGAAATTTCTTGCGTATCCATCAGAAACATTAACAACATCGCCCTGTTTTCCTTTACCTTTAACATCCTTTAATAAAATAACTTTCATTATTCTTCACCTTCCTTAACATAGTCGTCTAATATCTTTTTTAATTGTTTATATACTTCTTCAATAGAAGAATTTTTAATTTTTGCACCAGCCATCGTTAAATGACCTCCACCATTAAAGTGCTCTAAAATAATCTGAACATTTATATCCCCTAAAGACCTTCCACTAATAATTACATCATCTCCTATTTTAGCAAGTACAAAGGAGGCTTCTATATCTGCAATGTTTAATAGTTCATCGGCAACTTTAGCAACTATCACATTGCTATTTATCTTCTCAGGACATAACGCAATCGCTATATCATTAATAATTTCAGCAGATTTTATTATTTCTGCCCTTTCAGAAAACTCATCTAAATCCTCAGCAAAAAGTTTTTTAACTTCTATCGTATCTGCACCCATTTTTCTCAAAAATGCAGCAGCTTCAAATGTTCTTACCCCTGTTTTAAAATAGAAATTCTTAGTATCTATGCATATTCCCGCTAACATTGCTATAGCTTCTACTTTTTTCATTTTAGGTCTATCAGCCATATACTGAATAATCTCTGCGACCATCTCACAAGTAGATGATGCATAGGTTTCTACATAGCTTAGAATAGCATCTTTAACATAATCTGCACCTCTTCTATGATGATCAATTATAACCTTCTTATCAAATTTATTACATACATTCATACTTAAAATATGGTTAGTATTTTGTACATCTACAATTATCAATAAGCTATTTTCATCTATGTGATCTAATGCAGTTGTGCTATTTATGAATGATTCATAAATTTCATCATCTTTGTATATTTCTTCCATCATAGTGCTTATACTATTTGTATTTTCATCCAGAACAATATAACATTCTTTATTTAAATTTCTAATAGCAGCACTTAAACCTATTGATGCTCCAAGACAGTCTGCATCAGGATTTTTATGCCCCATTATATATATTCTATTACTCTCATCTATAAGGTTAACTAAAGCATGAGCAATTACTCTAGCTCTAACCTTAGTTTTCTTTTCAACTTCTTTAGTTTTACCACCATAAAAGGATAGTTTATCTTTATGTTTTACAACTGCTTGATCTCCACCTCTACCAAGTGCTAAATCCTTAGCAACTTGTGCATACTCTAGATTTTCTTGAGGGGTATATCCACCTCTTCCAACTCCTAGACTCAATGTTACAGTAAGTTTATTTCCAAAATTAATTTCCCTTACTGTATCCAAAATATCAAATTTATTTTGCATAGCTTCTTTTACTTGCATCTCTTGAACTGATAAAATATATTTACTCTCGTTATATTTCTTTATCATAGCATTCATTGCTTGTGCGTAACTAAATATTTGTCTTTCAATTTCCGCAGCCAATAAAGGTGCATAAAACTCATCTGTACTCTTAAGGGCGTCTGCAAAATTATCTACTTCTATTAAGATAATAGATTCTCTATTATCTTCTCTTTCTCTTCTTAAGTGATATTTATCACTTACATCAAAATAATATAATAAAATTATTTTATCTTTATCTTTGTTATTTTTATCAAGCTCAATCATACTTCCATAGATATCAAAGTACTTCTCTTCAATTTTTACATATTTAAAATTTTCCTTGTTTCCTTCAATAATATGTTTAACATTTAAATTTTTGCTCACATCATCAATATTGATCCCTAAAATCTCTTTTCCTTTGAAAATTGACGAAAATTTCTGATTATACCAAATTATATTTCCTTTGTTACTTAAAATTGTTAGTGGAATAGGTGATTCCATTAATAAATTATTGCCAGCTTCATCTAATTTATTAGATAAATTCTCAACATATTCTTTCCATTGAACTTTTTTCTTTCTATTAAGTATAATATTATAACCATATAATATTATATTAATTATAATCATTATAAAAAATGAACTATAGTGTTCCAGAATATATAATTGAATTGTTAATATAAATATTATTATCATATAAATATTAATATTGGGTATTAAATAATTATAACGTTTCTCCATAAAAAAGACCATATCCTCCTTAAATGTTTCATAGATATTTTAACCTATTTCTCTTCAAAATGTTTCAGAAGTTTACTAAGATCTTTTCCTTCTTTTTCAATTATGTCATGTTCCATGATGCCATCCTTTAACTTACTTTTAACGCATTCATCAACATTATATGGACTGTAACCTAATCTGTTTGCTAAAAGATACAATACAATCACCGCTCCAGAAATACATTCTAATATTGAATCTTGCGCTATATTACTTCCTTTTGCCAGTAATTTAAATAAATCTCCAATTATAGAAATTAAATCAGCTTTAAGGTTCTCTATTAAACTAACGCTCGCCATTATATTCAAATCTTCTTTTCTCATAACCCCAACCCCTTTTACACCTATAAGTATATTTTAGTTTTTTTTATAGGATTATGCAAGCTGTGTAAATCCATTTTTCAATATTTACCTTTTACTGTTTAGGGTATTAAAAAAGCAGCCTCTTATGAAGCTGCAATATATTATTCCATAGTGAATGGTAATAATGCGATGTTTCTAGCTCTCTTTATTGCTAAAGTAAGCATTCTTTGATGTTTAGCGCAGTTACCAGAGATTCTTCTTGGAAGAATTTTTCCTCTTTCAGTTATATATTTCTTTAAGATGTTAACATCTTTATAATCGATAGCTACAACTTTGTCCATGCAGAATCCACAAACTTTTTTCTTTCTTCTACCTTTTCTAAGTGCCATTTCCTACTTCCCTCCTTTATGAGAAACTAAAATGGAATATCATCATCATCAACAGGAGTAACATCATTCCCATAATCAGGTTCTTTTTTGAAGGATGCGCCAGTATTACTACTTCCGCCAAATCCTCCGCCAAAATCGTTGTTACCGTCAGATGACTGTTTTCCGCCTAAGAATTGAACTTCTTCTGCTACTATTTCAGTAACATATCTTCTAGTTCCATCTTTTGCTTCATAGCTTCTAGTTTGAATTCTACCACTAATGCCAATAAGTCTACCTTTGCTCATATAGTTAGCAGTATTTTCTGCTTGTTTACCCCAAACAACTATTGGGATAAAATCTGCAGTAGGTTGCCCTTCACTTTTGAACTTTCTATCTACAGCAACACTAAACGTTGCTACAGCAGTTCCGTTTCCAGGGGTAAATTTTAATTCAGGATCTTTTGTTAATCTACCAATTAAAACAACCTTATTCACAGCTTACACCACCTTATTTCTCGTCTTTAACGATAATATGTCTTATAACGCTGTCAGAAATTCTGAAATTTCTAGCTAACTCTTTAGGTAATTCTGAATCTGCTTTGAAGTTTACTAAAGTATAAAAACCTTCGTTTACCTTTTTAATTGGGTAAGCTAATTTTCTTCTACCCCAAGTATCAACTTCAACGATTTCTCCACCATTCTTTTCAATGATGCCTTTGAACTTTTCGATATTAGCATTTATAGCTTCTTCATCTAAAGTAGGTCTTAACACAAATATAGTTTCATAAGATCTCATTTCTATTTCACCTCCTCCCCTCGGACTAACGGCTGTAATATATTACAGCAGGGAAAATCACCTTACAAGAATAACATTTTTCTTAAAAAAAAGCAAGTGATTTTTTATAATTCCTACTCTTCTGCTTTTAGTAATATTTTCTTAACCCCTTTATCAAACTTTACCTTTGGGACCATAACTATTCTATTACACTCAGTACACTTAATTTTTATATCTGCGCCTAGTCTAATTACTTTCCAGCTATTTGCACCACATGGATGACCTTTTTTCATTTCTACTATATCACCAAGCCCGTACTCTTTCATATTATCACTCCAATACTTAATATAGATATATGTTAAATATTGTCAATTTCACTACTGATATACTCACCATTTTTAATCAAATAGATATTGTTTATATTCATTTTTTCCTTTTTTATTTCCTCTTTCAATATTAACATATTTTCATGATTCATTTCTAAACTTATCCCACAGCTCTTTGTTATTTTTGTTGGCGTAGGCATTACTCTTACTTTTACATTTTTTTTATTAGCTATACTCTCACCTTTAATTGCATCATGTGTATTTTTAAATGTTATTAAATAAATTTTATCCATGTTTTTCACCATCAAGTTTCCTTAAATATTAGTTTTTTATTAAGTAAATTTAAATATTCCCTTAATAAATTATCACGTGTAATCATGCTTATATCAATGTGTTTCATATTTATATATTAATTATTTTATCTGAAGAGTTCATAGTTTCTACTATATTATACATGTTACTTATTTCTCCAACTTTCAACTGATCTTTAACTTTATAATATTCTAAGCAAGTTCCACATACCTGAATTTTAATTCCTTCATTTTCAAGTTTTCTTAGAGATTCAATAACATTTGACCCTTCAACCGCAAGTTTTACTCCTCCATTTAAGATTATTATATCCGTAGGTTTTACTTCACTTTCGCTTAAAGCAAATATATATCCCTTAATCAAAATTCTACCTAGTTCTTCACTTCCCTGTCCCATCACATCTGTTCCTATTACTATAGTAAACTTTTCATTATCTTTTATAGATTTTTTTTGTTCTTCGGATAATTCTTTAATTATCTTAATTATGAACTTTCCTTCAGAATCTATAACATCATATTTCATATTTTGATTGTTTGCTAATTTTTCAATATTAACCTTCGCTATTTCATTATCTATGATTACTTCAATAATACCTTCTTTAATCTCTGATAATGCTTTCTTTGTATTTATAACAGGAATAGGACAGTTTAATCCTGTACAATCTATAATTTTATTTTTCACTCTAAATCCTCCCTTATTTTATTAATTAATTATTTCTATATTAACGATTATAATTTATAATAATATTATACAATAAATTTTTTTATATTCATAATATGTTTTGTGTATTATTGTATAATCATGAAATTTATTTATCGTATTTTAATAAACATTTTTAATTATTAATATATAACTTTAATTTAATTTAATTTAAGTTATATATTAGAAAAAAATTGATATAAAAAAGGAGACCACTTATGAAACTTTATGCAAATAATGCAGCTACTTCTTTTCCTAAACCTAAGTCAGTTATCGCTGAAATTACTAATTGTTTAAACAGTATTAGTAGTAATCCTGGTAGAAGTGCTTCTTTTTCAAATTTAGAAGGAAGTAGAATTGTATTTGAGTGTAGAGAGAATCTCTGTAAATTATTTAATTTTGATTCTCCTGAAAATATTATATTCACAAGTAATATTACTCACTCTTTAAATATGCTAATCAATGGCTGTGTTCAAAAAGGATGGCATGTTATAACTACTTCTATGGAACACAATTCAGTACTTAGACCGCTTAATCATCTTTATGAAAAAGGTATCATTGACTTGGATATAATTCAATGCGATAAAGACGGGTATATAGATTCTACAGTCTTTGAGAATCACATAAAACCAAATACTAAATTATTTGTATTATCTCATAGTTCAAATATTATAGGATCTATTCAACCAATTAAGAAGCTTAGCGAAATTTGTAAAAAAAAATCAATATTTTTTATAATTGACAGTGCTCAAAGTGCTGGTGTACTTGATATAAACCTTTCAGATATTTATTTTAGTGCGCTATGTTTTACTGGTCACAAATCATTATTAGGCCCTCAAGGAATTGGAGGATTTGTTATTTCTGATGAATTCAATATGATTGTAGACCCAATTATTACTGGTGGAACTGGAAGTACATCTTCTGAAATTATTCAACCAACTTTTCTTCCTGATAAATTTGAAAGTGGAACTTTAAATACACCAGGAATTGCCGGGCTCAATGCAGGTATTAAATTTATATTAAATACAAAGATTGAAACTATTAGAGAGCATGAAATTGATTTAAATAATGAACTTATTGAATCATTATTAAATATGCCCTATATAGATTTATATGGTTCCACTAATTCGAATTTGAGAACATCAGCTGTTTCAGTAAATTCTCACAAACTTGATAATTCTTTATTCTCTTTTGAGTTAGATCATAAATATGGTATTGTCACAAGAAGTGGATTGCATTGCGCTCCTTTAGCTCATAAAACTATTAATACTTATCCTAATGGAACTTTAAGATTAAGCTTTGGATTCTTTAATGATTCAATTGATATAAAGTACTGTATTGACTCTATATATAAATTACATAAGGCATATTAAAATAAATAGCTTTTCAGTATGCTAGTCTATTATTTATTTTTATACCCTAAATTCGAATAAATTTGTATACAAACCTCCTTATTGGGAATACTTACAATAGGAGGTTTGTTTATGCATAAAAAAGAAATTATAAATTCTAATTCTAATAATTGTATTAATACTTTACGTGATTCAATTTCTAATTATATTAAACCTGTAGTGAAGAGTGGACGACCCCTTGTGATTTTATGTATTGGAACAGACAGATCTACAGGTGATAGTTTAGGCCCATTAGTTGGCGAAAAATTAAAATTCCTAGATAGGGATAATGTTTTTGTTTATGGAAATTTAAAAACTCCTGTTCACTCTAAGAATTTACAAGAAAATATAAATTTAATCTATTCTACTTATAATAATCCCTTTATAGTTGCCATTGACGCATCTTTAGGAAGTCTTCAAAGCATTGGTAGTATTTCTCTGCAAAATAAACCATTACGACCTGGCGCAGCAATGAATAAAGATTTGCCCCCAATAGGTGATATTAGTATTACTGGAATAGTTAATATATCAGGTGGTCTAGAATTTATGGTCCTTCAAAATACAAGATTATATGTTGTTATGAGACTAGCTGATATAATTTCTAAAGGAGTCTACCACTCTATAATTAAAACTATAGGTGGAAAAAATACCGCCTCTAATGTAATTTAAAAAAAAACACGCTCCGCGTGCTTGACAAAGAGTTAATGTTTCACGTGAAACATTAGGTATATGAAAATAAATAACAAGTCAAAGATGCGACGGATATTTTGCGAAATAGGTCATGTTGGGCTGATAGTAGTTCTATCAGTGGGTTCCAAGGATGAAGTAGTTCGCAAAATAGACTAGCACACTGACTTGTTATTTATTTGAATATACCTTAACTCAATATTTTCATTAATCTCTCTAAATCATCTATAGAATAATATTCTATTTCAATTTTTCCTTTATTTTTACATTTACTCTTAAACGCTACTTTTGTTCCTAGTTTTTCTTCTAATACTGTAGAATATTCCTTTAAGAAAATTGAATAATCCTCTTTCTCTTTATTCTTGTCATTATTCTTTCCTTTTTTAGCTAGTGTCTTAACCAATCTTTCAGTATCTCTAACACTTAAACCATCATCAATAATTTTTTGTGAAAGTTTATATTGAAATTCCTTGTCATCTAAACTCAATAGAGCTCTTCCATGTCCTTCGGTTATAACTTTATCAATTAAATATTCTTGAACTCTACTATCTAATTGTAATAATCTTAATGTATTTGTTATTGAAGTTCTTGATTTTCCTATTCTATCACTTAATTCATCGTGAGTAAGAGAAAAATCCTCTATTAAACTCTTATATCCCAAAGCCACTTCAATAGAATTCAAATCTTCTCTTTGAATATTTTCAATTAAAGATAATTCTAAAACTTGCTTATCACTTTTTTTATCAACAACAACAACCGGTATTTCTTTTAGTTTACACTTTTTAGCAGCTCTCCATCTTCTTTCTCCTGCTATAATTATGTAATTTTCTCCATCTTTATATGTAATAAGAGGTTGAATTATTCCATGTTCTTTAATAGATTTAGATAACTGATCAACTTTTTCATCATCAAAGTTTTTTCTCGGTTGATCTTTATTAGGCTTAATTAATTGTATAGATATCAATCCTTCATTATTATCTACTTCTGTACTATTCTCAGGTATTAAGGCTCCTAAACCTCTCCCAAGGCCATGTTTTTTCATTATATTCCTCCTTTATTTTTACTCAAAAATTCGTTAGTAAAGTTACCAAAAGCTTCTGTACCTTTACATTTTCTATCATAAAGAATTACAGGCAACCCAAAACTAGGTGCCTCAGCTAGTCTAATATTTCTAGGTATCACAGTATCATAAACTTTATTCTTAAAATATTTTTTGACCTCTTCTACTACTTCAGAACTTAATCTAGTTCTAGAATCATACATATTTAATAATACACCTTCTATAACCAATTCTTTATTTAATGATTTTTTTACTAAATTAATTGTGTTAACAAGTTGTCCTACACCCTCAAGAGCATAAAATTCACACTGTATTGGAATTAATACGCTTTCACAGGCTGTTAATGCATTGATTGTCAAGAATCCCAAAGAAGGAGGACAATCAATAAATATGAAGTCGTAATCATTTTCTACTTCATTAATCTTCTCTTTTAGTATTTCTTCTCTATTATTTAACCGCATTAATTCTACTTCTGCACCAGCTAATTCCATTGTTGATGGAGCCAAGTAAAAATTACTAATTAATTCGCTTTCTACTATCACATCATTAAATTTTATATCTCTATTAGTAAGTAAATCATACATTGATTTATTAACTTTTCTTTTGTCTATTCCTAACCCGCTGGTAGTATTCCCTTGAGGATCTATATCTATCACTAAAACTTTTAGTCCCATGAGAGCCAAATTAGCACAAAGATTTATATTCACCGTAGTTTTTCCTACCCCACCCTTTTGGTTAAAGATACATATTTTTTTCATTAAACTTCCCCACCCTTATAATGAAAATTCATTTAAGACCTTTTATTTAAAATATATATATAATTAAAGTATTAGATCTTATACTTTAATTATATTATTATTTCTAATATTTTGAAAGTCATTTTTAAGTAATCGGTAATAAAAAAAAGTAATGTTTCACGTGAAACATTACTTTTTTGGTATTTTAACTACAATTTCAATTGAATCCTCTAATTCTTTACTTCTATAAGAAGCACTGACTCCAAACTTATCAAAAGTTTGTTTTATGGTATTCATATAAATTCTAGGAGAGAAAATCCCCTTAATTTTCTTTTTGCCATCTGCTGCAATTTCTGCATTCTCTAGTTTATGAAGTTCTAACTTAATCAGCTCTTCAGTGTTTTTAACATTCAATTCTTTATCAATTACTTTTTTAAGAACTTCTAATTGTAATTCTTCATTCGGCAACTTAAGTAATGCTCTTCCATGTCTTTCTGTTAATTGATTCTCTATCAACATACTTCTAACCATTTCAGGTAACTTAAGTATTCTTAATTTATTTGCTATTGTAGATTGCTTTTTTCCAATAACTTCTGCAAGCTGCCCTTGTGTATAATTATACTCTTTTAATAATTTACTATAAGCTTCAGCTTCTTCCATGAAGTTCAAATCTTCCCTTTGAACGTTCTCTAATAATGCAACAATAGCACTGTCTTTCTCATCTAAGTCCACAATAATTGATGGTACTTCTTCTAACCCAAGTAATTTTGCAGCTCTAAATCTTCTTTCACCTGCAACTATTTCAAAAGTACTTTCATCAATCTTTCTTAATGAAATAGGTTGAATTATACCATAAGTACCTATTGATTGTGCTAATTCATTTAATGCATCATCTTTAAAAATTTGTCTTGGTTGACTTCTATTAGGAATAATTTTTTCAACCTTAACATAGCTTACCGATTTATCCATAATTAACCATCCCTTTGATCATTTTAACTCTTTCATAGATATCTCAGCTAAAATAAATTTATAAACATCATTTTCTAAGGTTTATAATTAATTTATGCAAGTCCAAAAACTCGTTGTTCCAACGAGTTTTTAACATTCATAAGTCAAATTTCGTGGTAAGATATCTATAGAGTTACCCTCATAAAACTTCTACTATATCTAATTCTATATATAAAGAAAAAATCCTCTTTAAAATATTCCCATTTCCAATATTTCTCATTATTTAATAGGACTTTTAGTTACCATTCCTGCTTTTCTAGGATACTTTTTAGGAGTTGATTTTTTCTTTAAAATACAAACTAAATTATGATTTAAATCACTACCTTCAACAACTACATTATCAACAACTTTTAATTCTCCCCCTAAAACATTTACTGCTTTCTTTGCTTCATTTAATTCTTCTTCTACAGCCGGACCTTTCATAGCAAGGAATTTTCCATCAACCTTAACAAAAGGTATACAAAATTCACTTAGAACAGTTAAATTAGCAACAGCTCTTGAAACAGCGTAATCATATTTTTCTCTATATTTTGGATTTTGACCAAAATCCTCAGCTCTTCCGTGTATTGTATCTATATTTTCAAGACCTAATTCTTCTATAACTATATTAAGAAAGTTTATCCTTTTATTTAGAGAATCTAATAAAGTTATTTTTATATCTGGTAAAACTATCTTAAGTGGTATCCCTGGGAATCCTCCCCCAGTACCAATATCAATAACTTTATTTCCATGCCTAAGTCCATCATTTTTTAAAACCTTTATAGAATCTATAAAATGTTTTTTTATTATCTCTTCATCTTCTGTTATTGCTGTTAAATTAACTTTTTTATTCCATTCTTTAATAAGCTCTTTATATTTCATAAATTTATTGTACATGTCTTCATTAAATTTAATATCTACATCTTCGCAAGCTTTTTCAAATAGTTTATAGTATTCCATAAATCCGCCCCTATTTATTTTTATTTTGTTCTAAATAAATCATAAGCACTGTGATATCTGCTGGTGATACTCCAGATATTCTTGATGCTTGCCCTAGATTCTCAGGTTTTATTTCATTTAATTTCTGCATAGCTTCTATCCTTAAACTTTTTACATCCTTATAATCAATTCCTACTGGTATCTTCTTATTTTCAAACTTTTTAAATTGATTTACCTGTTCAAGTTGTTTTTTAATATATCCTTCATATTTAGCTGATATTGATACTTGTTGCTGAATATCTAATGGCAAATCAACTCTATCTTTATCTAGTTCTTCAACCATCTCATAATTCAGCTCTGGTCTTTTTATTAGTTCATACAAGGAAATTGGCTTTTTTAATTCCGCGGAATTCATAGATATTAACCATTCATTAACCTCTCGTTTGTTTGTTATCTTTACTTCTTTTATTCTATTTATTTCATCATCTATTGCTAATTTTCGATAGGTAAATATATTCAATCTTTCTTCTGAAACAAGACCAATATCATATCCTATCTGTGTTAATCTAAGATCAGCATTATCTTGTCTTAAGAGAAGTCTGTATTCCGACCTAGATGTCATCATTCTGTACGGCTCATTAGTCCCTTTAGTAACCAAATCATCGATTAAGACACCAATATATCCATCAGATCTGTTTAAAATAACAGGTTCTTTCCCTTGAACTTTTCTAGCGGCATTTATACCTGCTATAATTCCCTGTGCTCCTGCTTCTTCATATCCCGAACTTCCATTGAACTGTCCAGCTGAGAATAATCCATCAACATGCTTTATCTCTAAAGATAAATCTAATTGCTTAGGGTTTATACAATCATATTCTATTGCATATCCAATTCTCATAATTTCAACATTCTCTAATCCCTTTATAGTTCTCAACATCTCTATCTGTACATCTTCTGGAAGTGAACTTGACATACCTTGAACATAAAGTTCATCTGTATTTTCTCCTTCAGGCTCAATAAATATTTGATGTCTTTCCTTATCTGGAAATCTCATTACTTTATCTTCAATAGATGGACAATACCTTGGTCCCGTACTCTTTACTGTTCCATTATATAATGGTGATCTATGAATATTATTTCTTATAACCTCATGAGTTTTTTCATTAGTATATGTCAAGTAACAAGATACTTGCACTCTATCAAGTTCTCTATTCATGAAAGAGAACGGTACTATTTTTAAATCTCCTGGCTGTTCAGTCATCATTGAAGCATCTACAGATCTTCTATGAACTCTGGCCGGGGTTCCTGTTTTAAATCTTCTTAATTCTATTCCTAATTCACTAAGTGAATCAGATAGATAATTAGCTGGTAATAATCCAGAAGGCCCTTCATTAAATTGATTTTCTCCAATTATTATTGATGACTTAAGATATGTTCCAGTTGTTATGACCACAGTCTTACTTTCATAATAAGCTCCATTCTTTGTTATAACTCCTGTAACTTTATTATCTTCATGTGTAATCTTAACTACTTCAGTCATTTTCAATTCAAGATTATCATCTTTTTCTAAAGTTCTTTTCATTTCTTGAGAATATCTATGTTTATCTGCTTGAACCCTAAGTGAATGAACTGCTGGTCCCTTTGATAAGTTCAACATTCTTGATTGAATAAATGTCTTATCAATATTGATTCCCATCTCTCCACCTAAAGCATCTATCTCTTTTACCAGATGCCCCTTAGCAGTACCTCCTATATTAGGATTACATGGCATCATCGCTATACTCTCTAAACTTGTAGTACACATTAATGTCTTGCATCCTAATCTAGCCGAAGCTAAAGCTGCTTCACATCCTGCATGACCGGCTCCAACCACAATTACATCATATTTTCCGCCAAAATACGCCATTACTTCACCTACTTTCCTAAACAAAATTCTGCAAATATTTTATCTATTATATCTTCTTCAAGTGTATCTCCAGTTATTTCACCTAAATGTCTCCACGCATCCCTTAAATCAATAGAAGCTAAATCTATAGCCAATGTAACACTTAACGCATCAATAGCATGCCTCATACTCTCTTTAGCCCTTATTAAGGCTTGCTTGTGTCTATTGTTTGTTACATAAACATCGCTATAATCAATTTTCCCGCCAAAGAACATTTCTTCTATACGCTGTTTTATCTTATCTATACCTACTTCACCTTTAATAGAAGTTTTAATAATCCTAGATTTTTCAATATCTAACTCACTAATATCCATCTCTTTATCTAAATCAATTTTATTTATAATCACTAAGTAATTCTTTGGTTTAATATACTCAAATATCTCTTTATCTTCTTCATCAATTGGTCTACTATTATCTAAAACGAATAGAACTAAGTCGGCCATTTCAATCATTTGTCGTGACTTTTCTACTCCAATTCTCTCCACAACATCTTCTGTCTCTCTAATTCCTGCTGTATCAATTAATTTAATAGGGATACCCTTGAAATTAATGTATTCTTCAATAATATCTCTTGTTGTACCAGGTACATCAGTCACTATTGCTCTAGTTTCTTTTAAAATTGTATTAAGCAAGGATGATTTTCCAACATTAGGTTTTCCAACTAATGTTGTAGTTATTCCCTCTCTTAATATCTTACCTTCGTCAGCACTTTGTAATAATCTATTAATTTCCATTAGTATATTACTTGATTTTCTTGTTGCTATATCAGCTGTTACCTCTTCTAATTCATCTTCAGGATAATCTACAGTTGCTTCGATACTAGCAATTATCCCTAACAAATGTGCTCTAAGTTCATTTATTTCCTTGGAAATTATTCCTTCTGATTGTTGTAATGCTGATCTTGCACTGATTTCAGTCTTAGCTCTAATAATATCAATTACAGCCTCCGCTTGACTTAAATCTATTCTACCATTTAAAAACGCACGTTTTGTAAACTCTCCAGGCTCAGCTAACCTTGCTCCCGCTCTAATAACCTCATTTAAAATGTTATTAGTAACAACCACTCCACCATGACAATTAATTTCAATTGTATCTTCTGCTGTGAAACTTCTAGGTCCCTTCATAAATGATATAATTACTTCATCTATCTTATTTCCATCACAATCTACAATAAATCCATATCTCATTGTATAACTCTTTATATTATCTAATTTTCTGTCATTTTTACCAACAAAAATCTTCTTAGTTATCTTTAATGCATCATTTCCTGAAACTCTAATAATAGAAATTCCACCTTCACCAATACTAGTGGCAACTGCTGCAATCGTATCAAATTCTTTCATATCTACTCACCTTCTTAGAATAAAATTCTAAATTATTATTCGGAATAATACTATATAATATATAATCTTCACTATATATATAAATTTAATTATTAATTTTTAATTACATTTATAATTCCTAAATTATTATTTATGTATTAATTAATAATAATTAACATTAATGAATCCTAATATACATATTACAAAAAAAAACTATTATTTTCAAGAAAAAAAGAAAGCCTCTAGGCTTTCTTCCTTTTAGGTTCTATTACAACTCTACGATAAGGTTCGTCACCTTCACTAAATGTTTTCACATAATTATCGTTTTGAAGAGCTGAGTGAATTATTCTTCTCTCATATGGATTCATTGGCTCTAATTTTATAGCTTTATTGAACATTTTTGCTCTTTTAGCTTTCTTTATAGCAAGCCCTTTTAAGATTTCAGTTCTCTTAGCTCTATAATTTTGAGTGTCAATTATTACCCTTTTATATTTCTCATTAGTGTCTTTATTAATCGCTAAACTAGTTAAATATTGAAGTGAATCTAAAGTCTCACCACGATATCCTATCAAGATTCCCATGTCTTCACCTAAAATTTCAATATTTAAGCTATCCTCAGTTTCTTTTGTTTCTACTTTAGCTTCAACACCCATGTGAGTGAATATTTTATTTAAGAATTCTTCAGCCTCTTTATCAAATTGTTTTTTTAATATTATTTTGACAACAGCTTCTTTAACCCCAAAAATATTTAAGAAGCCTTTACTTCCTTGATCAAGTATCTCAATGTCGACATTTTCTTTAGTAGTATTAAGTTGCATCAAACCTTTTTCAATTGCCGCTTCAGCAGTCTTTGCTGTAACCTCAATAGATTTCACTCAACATACACCTGCCTCTCCCTACGTAATACATTATTATGCTTTAGTAGGTTCCGATTTTTTCATTTTTTTAATAATGAACGTTTGTAATAACTGAATTAAGTTATTTATTACCCAATATAATAATAATGCTGCACTAAACTTAAGGCTGACATATAAAATAAACGCTGTCATAACTATATTCATAGTACCCATTTGTGCATTTCCAGTACCTGCTGAAGATAATTTCATGGATAAAAACGTTAATATAGCAGACATTACTGGAAGTATAAAGTATGGATCTGGTAATGCTAAACTTTCAATCCATGGTGTAAGTACAAATCCAACATTTTCAATACCCTGAAGTTCTCTGAATACAGTAAACAGTGCAATAATTATTGGCATCTGAATTAATAATGGTAAACATCCCGACATAGGATTTGCACCATTTTCTTTATACAATTTCATTGTTTCTTGATTTAATCTTTGTGGATCATTTTTATATTTATCCTGTAGCTTTTTAAGCTCTGGTTGTATTTCTGTCATTTTACTCATTGATTTTGTCTGCTTTAGTGTTAACGGAAGTAATAACAATCTCACAATTATAGTTAGAACGATAATTGCTAAACCATATGAAATATTAGGGTTTGGTATCATTATTTCTATGGAAGTTCTAATAAATTCAAAAAAGGCTTCTATTGGTTGCACCAAAATATTCATCAATTAACTCCTCCTAAATTATTTAACAGGATCATATCCTCCTGGATTAAATGGATTACATTTAATAATCCTTTTTATAGCCATGAAACCTCCCTTTAATGCCCCATATTTTGAAATTGCATCAATAGCATACTGAGAACATGATGGATAAAATCTACAACATGGTTGTTTTAAAGGTGAGATATATTTTCTATACAATTTAATAATAAAAATTAAAATTCTTTTCATTCTTCGTATAGTCCTGCCTTTTTAAAAAGTACCTTCACAGATTCATTTATATCCTTATAATTAGCATCTCTACTAACGCTTCTTGCAACAATTATAAAATCATATCCTACTTTTATATTCTTTTTATAATTATTATAATTTTCACGGACCAAACGCTTTACTCTATTTCTAACAACAGCATTTCCTACTTTTTTACTTACGGAGATTCCAATTCTATTTAAATCTTTATTCACTCTTTTTACATATAAAACTAAGTATCTGCTAGAATAAGATTTACCTCTCCTATATACTGTCCTATACTCGTAATTCTTCCTTATTCTATATTTTTTCGTTTCTTTCATATGTAACTCCTTTTTTTCTGCATCTGCAGAAAAAGGCCACAAGTGCGGCCCTTATGCTGTTAAGCTTTTTCTACCTTTTAATCTTCTTCTCTTAACGATATTTCTTCCAGATTTAGTTTTCATTCTCTTTCTAAAACCATGCTCTTTTTTTCTGTGTCTCTTTTTTGGTTGGTATGTCATCTTCATAGGTAAAACACCCCCTTCGATTCTTTTCTTTAATATAGGGATTAATTTTTCTGCATTACAATCGTTATTAATCAAGTTAATTATTCTAATTGTAAATAATAAAATACTATATAAATTATATATTCACCAATTACTTATGTCAAGCCACTATTCTTATTATAATTAAAATTTAATGTTAACAAAAAGACATTCTAAATATTATTTTTGTGGATAACTTCTTGAATACCTTCTTTTCTTTTGATATTATTAAGAGTGAACTGTGTATAAACTTGTTTTTTATTAAGTTATTCACACCTTGTGGATAAATCTGTGTATAACTTGTTTATCTTTTATATATTTATTATTAATATTAGTCATTTTTCTTAATAATAAACCTTTTTTTATTTTAATAATCTATTTTTTTTTGTGTTGATAACTAAAATTATTATTTATTTTAGAATATTTTTATCAGTAGTTATTAACAACTGTGAATATTTTAAGGTAAAGTATCAACAGAAATAATATACAACAGAAGTTGTTAATATTATTGTTATTTTTATGTTTATAACTTTAAAATAAATTTTTTTGCTTTGGAGGATTTACTATGAGCATCCAGCTTGAAGAATTATGGAATAGAACTTTGGATATAATTAAAAATGAACTTACAGAAGTCAGCTATAATACTTGGATCAAGAGTATTACACCTATGTCTATGGATGATTCCACTATACAACTAGGGGTTCCGAATAATTTCACTAAAGATATATTAGTAGGTAGATATAATGATTTAATAATAAATTCAATAAAATCCACTACATCTAAAACATACAAATTAGATTTTATTATCAATACTGATGATGTAGTTATCGAACCTAAAAAAACTAAAGTTAAAATCCAAGATAATGTAGTAGCTAATGTTCTAAGCTCATCATTAAATCCAAAATACAAGTTTAAGTCTTTTGTAATCGGTAATAGTAACCGATTTGCTCATGCAGCATCTTTAGCTGTCGCTGAGTCTCCGGCTAAGGCTTATAACCCGCTCTTTATTTATGGAGGAGTTGGACTTGGTAAAACTCACCTTATGCATGCTATTGGTCAATATATTTTAGATAATAATCCAAATAGTAATGTTGTTTATGTTTCTTCTGAAAAATTCACAAATGAACTTATTAATTCAATAAAAGACGATAAAAATGAAGAGTTCAGAAATAGATACAGAAATGTTGATGTACTTCTTATAGATGATATTCAATTTATTGCTGGTAAAGAACGTACACAAGAAGAATTCTTCCATACTTTTAATACTTTGCATGACGCAAATAAACAAATAATTCTTTCAAGTGATAGGCCCCCAAAAGAAATTCCTACACTAGAGGATAGACTTAGATCTAGATTTGAATGGGGTTTAATCGCAGATATAGCTGCTCCAGATTTTGAAACAAGAATTGCTATCTTAAGAAAAAAAGCTGATGATGAGAAATTAGATATAGATAATGACGTTCTTGTTTATATTGCTAAGCAAATTAAAGCTAACATAAGGGAGCTAGAAGGTGCCTTAATAAGACTTATTGCGTATTCTTCTTTAACAGGAAAAGATATGTCAGTTGATTTGGCAATGGAAGCTCTTAAAGATATTATTTCTAATAAGCAATCAAAACAAGTAACAATTGAATTAATCCAAGATATTGTTTCTAGCTATTATAGCCTAACGATCGAAGAGTTGAAATCTTCTAGACGAACAAGAAGCATTTCTCACCCAAGACAAATTGCTATGTATCTCAGTAGAAAACTTACAGATATGTCTTTACCTAAAATTGGTGAAGAATTTGGTGGTAGAGATCATACTACAGTAATACATGCATATGAAAAAATATCAACAAATATTAAAATTGATCAAAATCTAGAGAATATAATTAATGATTTAATAAAAAAGATTAAACAAAATTAATCTGTGGATAATTAACATTGTGTTTATAATACTACGTTATTAACATGTTGATAAAAAAAACTAATAACATGCTTTGTGGATATCTGTGGATAAACCTAAATTTTTTCATTTAGTTATCCACATTCATTTTTAATAACAAAATCGCTGTTTCTTATGGCTAAGGTCACTTATCCACAAATTCACAGCCCCTATTACTATTACTACTATAATTTAAATAAATACTTATCTATATATATAAGAAAAAGTTATTAACAATTTAAGTGTCTTTAGGAGGTTATACTATGCATTTCTCTATACAAAAAAATATACTTCAGGAAGCAGTTTCAAAGGTTCAAAAAGCTGTTACTGGAAAATCAACTATGCCCATTCTACAAGGAATTTTAATTCAAGCGATAAATGGGAAATTAATTTTACTAGGATCAGATAAAGATCTTACAATCGAAGCAACAGTTGATGCTGAAATTAATACAGAAGGTAAGATTGTTGTAGACTCTCGTTTATTTGGAGATTTAATTAGAAAATTACCAAATGATAATATTGAAATATCAACTAATGAAAATAGTACTTTAACAATAAAATGTCTTAAATCAAATGCAACTTTAGTACATATGTTAGCTGATGACTATCCAGCAATTCCTACGATTCAAGAAGAAAAGTCAATTACATTACCACAAAATATGCTTAAGAATATGATAAAAAGTACAATATTTGCAACAGCTCATGATGAAACTAGACCTATATTTACAGGTGTTTTATTTGAGGTTAAAGATAATAAAGTTAATTTAGTGGCTATGGATGGGTACAGAGTTGCAATAAGAACAGAAGGTATTGATACAAATGTTGAATTAAATAATGTTATACCAGGTAAGACTTTAAGTGAAGTATCTAAAATATTAGAGGATAGTGAAGAAGTTATAAATATTCTATTCACAACAAATCATATTTTATTTGATCTTGGAAAAACTAAAGTTATTTCTAGATTACTTGAAGGTGAATTTATAAAATATGATTCAATAATTCCAAAAGAGTACTTATTAAAAACTATTGCCCGTAAAGATGATTTGTTGAACAGTATAGATAGAGCATCTTTAATTGGAAAAGAAGGTAAGACAAATCTTGTAAAATTAGATATTCAAGAAGAGAAAATGATAATAACTTCGAATTCTCAATTAGGAATGGCAAGAGAAGAAATAAATATTAATTTGCAAGGTGATGATTTAAAAATTGCATTTAACTCAAAGTACCTTATGGATATCTTAAAAATTATGGATAGCGAAGAAGTTGAAATGGAATTTTCAACTAATGTCAATCCGTGTATTGTAAAAAATAAAGGTAAAAATAATTGCACGTACTTACTATTACCAGTAAGAATGGTGGAATAATAATATTTGAGGTGAGTTTATGAAGGACATTGAAATCAAAACAGAATATATTAAATTAGATGCATTCTTAAAATGGGCTGAAGTAGCATGTTTAGGATCTGAAGCAAAATTTCTTATACAAGAGGAACAAGTGTATGTAAATAATGAATTAGAAACAAGAAGAGGAAGAAAATTGTATAAAGATGATATAGTTAAAGTTAACAGTGAAGAATATAAAATTGTATAAAAAGCTCTAAATTGAGTTCTGATGAATTTATCCCCCTAAGTAATAGGGGGATATTATTAAGTTTAAAAGACGTAATAAATGGAATTTTAATAGGATTATTCGATTTATTATGCTATAATGTTAATAGGTGTTAATATGTATATTGAATATTTAAAATTAATTAATTACAGAAATTATGAAATGTTAGATTTAAAGCTTACTAAAGAAGCGAATATCTTTATAGGTGACAATGCTCAAGGAAAAACAAATATTCTTGAATCTATATATTTAGCTTCACTAGGAAAATCACATAGAACAAAAAGAGACAAAGAACTTATTATGTGGAATAGCGAAGCAGCATATATTCAAATTTATGTTTGTAAAGAAAGATTGAATAAAAAAATCGATATGAAAATATTCAAACATGGTGCAAAGGGTTTGAATATCAATTCTATAAAGGTTAATAAACTATCTGAATTAATCGGAGCATTAAATGTAGTAATGTTCTCTCCCGAAGATCTAAAGATTGTTAAAGAATCCCCTGTGTATAGACGAAAATTTTTAGATATAGAGTTGTGCAAGTTAAGTAAAGCATATTTACATAATTTAACTCAATATAAAAAAGCTCTTGGAGAAAGAAATGCTGCTCTGAAAAAAATTAATAATAAAGAGTTATTAGACATATATGATATGACATTAGCTTCTTTTGGAATTAAAATAATAAAAGATAGAATTGAGTATATTAAAAATCTAAACCTTTATGGAAAAAAAATGCATAAAGATATTACACAAAATAGAGAGGTAATTGAATTTAGATATATTTCTCCTTTAAATGAGATTACAGAAGAAGAATTATATAAATTATTTGTTAAGAACAGAGAACGAGATATGTTTAATAAATCAACCAATGTTGGACCACATAGAGATGACTTTGAAATAATTATTAATGAAATGGATACAAGAATATATGGCTCACAGGGGCAACAGAGAACGGCTGTTTTAACAATTAAATTTGCATCTCTAAAAGTTATAAAACATATTACTGGAGAGTACCCTGTTCTTTTATTGGATGATGTTTTATCTGAGTTAGATAGTAATAGGCAGAGATATATTTTAAATTCAATAAAAGATGTGCAAACATTTATAACATGTACAGGAATTTCAGATATTCGTGAACATATTTCAGGTGAAACTAAGGTTTTTCTTGTTAATAAAGGTCATATAGATGAGATAACGTAAGGAGGAGAGTAATGTTCTTACACTTAGGTGAAAATATCGTGGTCCCTCTTAAGGATGTAATCGGTATATTTGATTATGAATCAACAGTATATAGCAATGATACTATTCAATTTTTAAGAATGGCAGAAGAAGATGGATTTGTAGAAAGAATCAATAATGAAAGACCAAAATCTTTTATTATTGCAGAAGTAGATAATATGAGCAAAATATTTTTATCACCTATATCATCTTCAACATTAAGTAAAAGATCAGAAATCACATATCATAAATAGCAAGTTAATAGGAGGATTTCTATGAAAGAAAACAAAATTTATGATGAAAGTCAAATTCAGGTACTTGAAGGGTTAGAAGCTGTTAGAAAAAGACCTGGTATGTACATCGGAAGCACTAGTTCAAGAGGGCTACATCATCTAGTATATGAAATTGTTGATAATAGTATTGATGAAGCATTACAAGGATTCTGTGAAACAATCGAAGTAACTATTCATAAAGATAATTCAATATCAGTTCAAGATGATGGTAGAGGAATCCCCGTAGGAATACACGCTAAAATGGGAAGACCAGCTGTAGAAGTAATAATGACAGTGTTACATGCTGGTGGTAAGTTTGGCGGTGAAGGTTATAAAGTATCAGGAGGGCTTCATGGAGTTGGAGCATCAGTTGTTAATGCTTTATCAGAAGAATGTTATGTTGAAGTAACTAAAGACGGTAAGGTATATAAACAAGAGTTTGAAAGAGGTAAAGTTGTTTCGGATCTTACTATTGTTGGGGAAAGTGAAGGAAGTGGAACTAAAACATACTTTAAACCTGATGCAGAAATATTTGATGAAGTAGAGTATGATTTCGATACTTTAGCTCAAAGATTAAGAGAGTTAGCTTTTTTAAATAAAGGTATAAAAATTCTACTCACCGATGAGAGAGAAGAAAAATCAAAACAATTCCACTATGAAGGTGGTCTAAAGTCATTTGTTGCGTACTTAAATAGAAATAGAGAAACTTTACATGAGGAACCTATATATGTTGAAGGTGAAAAAGATACTTATAGTCTTGAAATAGCTATTCAATACAATGACTCATATACTGAAAATTTATTCTCTTTTGCCAACAATATTGATACCGTTGAAGGTGGAACTCATTTAAGTGGATTTAAAACTGCATTAACAAGAATAGTTAATGATTACGCAAGAAGATTTAATTTCTTAAAAGAAAATGATAAAAATCTAACTGGTGAAGATATAAGAGAAGGTCTTACAGCTATAATTTCTGTAAAACTTAGAGATCCACAGTTTGAAGGTCAAACTAAGACAAAACTTGGAAATAGTGAAGTAAGAAGTATTGTTGATAGTCTATTTAGCGAACATTTTGGTGCAGTTCTTGAGGAAACACCACAGTTGGCAAAAATCATAGTAGATAAAGCTTTAAATGCTGCAAGAGCAAGAGAAGCTGCAAGAAAAGCAAGAGAGTTAACAAGAAGGAAGAATATCCTTGAGAGTACAGCGTTACCTGGAAAATTAGCTGATTGCTCATCAAGAGATCCTAAAGAATGTGAAGTATATTTGGTCGAGGGAGATTCAGCGGGAGGATCAGCTAAGCAAGGAAGAGATAGAAGATTCCAAGCTATTCTACCTCTTAAGGGTAAAATAATGAATGTTGAGAAACAGAGACTTGATAAAATATTAAACTTTGCTGAGATAAGATCTATGATAGCAGGTATCGGAGCTGGTATTGGAGAAGAATTTGATATATCAAAAATTAGATATGACAGAATAATAATAATGACTGACGCCGATGTAGATGGAGCTCATATTAGAACATTGTTATTAACATTCTTCTATAGATACATGAAGGCGTTAGTTGAAGAAGGACATATTTATGTTGCTCAACCACCTCTTTATAAAATAGCAAAAAATAGAAAAGTATATTACGCATATAGTGATAAAGAATTAAATATGATATTAGAACAAATTGGTGGTAAAGATAAAAACACTGACATTCAAAGATATAAGGGTCTTGGAGAGATGGATGCCGAACAATTATGGGATACAACTATGGATCCAGAAAAGAGAACTTTATTAAGAGTTGACATTCAAGATGCAATAGCAGCTGATGAGATATTCACTATTTTAATGGGTGATAAGGTTGAACCTAGAAGAGAGTTTATACAGGAAAATGCTAAGAAAGTACAAAATTTAGATATATAGTCTAAATGAAAGTAGGTGAAAAACTTGAGTTTAAATAATATAGGGAATATTAGAGAGATAGATATCAGAAAAGAAATGATGAATTCATATATAGACTATGCAATGAGTGTTATAGTTGCAAGAGCACTTCCTGATGTAAGAGATGGTTTGAAACCAGTTCATAGAAGAATATTATATTCCATGCATGAACTTAATCTTACACCAGAAAAGAGTTTTAGAAAGTGTGCCAGAATTGTTGGGGATGTTCTGGGTAAATATCACCCACATGGAGACACTGCCGTTTATGATGCTTTAGTTAGAATGGCACAAGACTTTTCAATAAGATATACACTTGTTAATGGTCATGGAAACTTTGGTTCTGTAGATGGAGATGGAGCCGCTGCAATGAGATATACAGAAGCTAAAATGGAAAAAATAACTGCAGAGATGCTTAGAGATATTAATAAAAATACAGTTGATTTTGTTGATAACTTTGATGGAGAAGAAAAAGAGCCTACAGTATTACCAGCGAGATATCCTAACCTTTTAGTTAATGGATCAGCGGGTATTGCAGTAGGTATGGCTACTAATATACCACCTCATAATCTGAGAGAGGTTATAGATGGGGTTATAATGCTGATTGATGAGCCTGATAGTGAAATAGCTGACTTGATGAAAGTTATTAAAGGTCCAGATTTCCCAACAGCAGGTATTATACTTGGTAAAGCTGGGATAAAAAGTGCTTACGAAACAGGTAGGGGTAAAATTTTAGTTAGAGCTAAATGTGAAATTATCGAAGAAAAAGGTAGAAACAAAATCATAGTTACTGAGTTACCTTATCAAGTAAACAAAGCTAAGTTGATTGAAAGTATAGCAAACCTTGTAAAAGATAAAAAGATAGATGGAATAAGTGATTTAAGAGATGAGTCTAGTAGAGAAGGTATGAGGATTGTTATCGATCTTAAGAGAGATTCAAATCCTAATGTTGTCTTAAATAGATTATATAAGCATACAAGAATGCAAGATACTTTTGGTGTAATAATGATTGCATTAGTTGATAATGAACCAAAGCAATTAAACCTTAAACAGGTATTGGTTCACTATCTAGATCATCAAAGAGAAGTGTTTAAAAGAAGAACTCAATTTGATTTAGATAAAGCTTTAGCTAGAGCTCACATTTTAGAAGGATTAAGAATTGCATTAGACCATATTGATGAAGTTATTAAGCTTATTAGAAGTTCTAAAACTGGAGCAGAAGCTAAATCAGGTTTAATGGAGAAGTTCAATTTATCTGAGAAACAAGCTCAAGCTATTCTGGATATGAGACTTCAAAGATTAACAGGATTAGAAAGAGATAAAATTGAAGGGGAGTATAATGATTTGCAAGAAAAAATAGCTGAATTAAGAGCTATTCTTGCTGATGATAAAATACTTCTAGATAATATCAAGAGTGACTTGTTAGAGGTAAGAGCAAAATTCGGAGATGAGAGAAGATCACACATAGACTTAACATATATTGATAGCAGCATCGATATGTCTGATTTAATTGAAGAAGAGCAAATTGTTGTTACACTTACTCATAATGGATATATTAAACGTTTACCAATTGATACATATACTTCTCAAAGAAGAGGTGGAAGAGGTATTCAAGGGGTAACTACTAGAGATGAAGATTTTATTGAGCATATGTTCATTACTACTACTCATAACAATATTGTATTTTTCACAAACAAGGGGAGAGCATATAAGCTCAAAGGATATGAAATTCCTGAAGCAAGCAGAACCGCTAAAGGTATAAATCTGGTTAACCTTATATCCATTGAATCCGAAGAGAGTGTTCAAACGGCAATAGCTGTTAAAGAATTTGGTGAAAATGAATTCTTAGTTATGGGTACAAAGAATGGAATTGTAAAGAAGACTGCAATGAGTGCATATTCTGCAATTAGAAGAAATGGACTAAATGCTATAACATTAAGAGAAGGCGATGAATTAGTTAATGCTAGAGTAACAGAAGGTAATGATGAAATAATTTTTGTTACTAGAAATGGTTATTCCATCAAATTCAATGAAAATGATGTAAGAGCTATGGGAAGAACTGCTAGTGGAGTTAAAGCTATCACTTTAAGAGACAATGACCAAGTAGTATCAATGGTAATAACAAAAGATAGTGAAGAGCTGCTTGTTGTTAGTGAAAATGGCTTAGGAAAGAGAACAAGAGTTGAAGAGTACCCACAAAGACATAGAGGTGGAAAAGGTGTAATTACTTATAAAGTTACTGAAAAAACAGGATTAGTGGTTGGAGCACGAATTGTATGTGAAGATGATGAGATAATGCTTATAAACAGTAATGGTATAGTAATTAGATTGAATGTAAGAGATATATCTGTTACAGGAAGAAATACAATGGGTGTTAAGCTTATGAGAAGCGGAGAAGAAGATACTGTTATAGCTATAGCTAAAATAAATTATATAGATGATGAGAATGAAGAAATAATTGAAGATGAAAATAATCAGCAAATAGAAGCAGGAGCTCAAATTATAGAATCCAGCTCAGAAGAAGTAGAAGAATCATCTGAAGAGTAATTGATATATGAAAAGATAGAGCACTTAGAAAGTAGTGTTCTGTCTTTTTTTATTTGTTTAAGGATATCATATTTTCTAATAAAGCGCGTGAAATGGTCTTTTTTAATAGTCAACTAAAATAAACAATACCGTGTGTATCAATATAAGTAATACTGAGAAAATAATAGAATAATAGAGTAAATAGAGAATAAACTCAATTATATGATTCGATTCGACAAATTTAGTATGATAAGTATGATAGAATAACATTCGTTGCTGATGTCAACGCAGCAAATTAACAAGTAAAAAAAATGTTGACAGTAGTTGAGATAATTGATATAATGTAAAAGTCTTATGACGAATGTTCATTGAAAATTAAACAGAGTAAAGGAAATTTGTATTATTTGTATAATGCAAGCCTTAAATTCCATGAGATATAAAAGAAACACACAGGTATGAAGAAATTTTATTTCTTCAAAAAGCAAGCAAGTACTAGCTTGGGAAAAAAACTTTTCAAACTGAGAGTTTGATCCTGGCTCAGGACGAACGCTGGCGGCGTGCCTAACACATGCAAGTCGAGCGATGAAGCTTCCTTCGGGAAGCGGATTAGCGGCGGACGGGTGAGTAACACGTGAGCAACCTGCCTCAAAGAGGGGGATAGCCTCCCGAAAGGGAGATTAATACCGCATAATATCAGAGTTTCGCATGATTTTCTGATTAAAGGAGTAA
>NZ_JAGSOJ010000006.1 GCF_023684385.1 Oceanirhabdus seepicola
CAGACAATCGCTGCTATAAAATATTATAGGAGAGGAAAGTCCGGGCTCCATAGGGCAGGGTGCTGGGTAATACCCAGTGGAGGCAACTCTAAGGAAAGTGCAACAGAAATAAACCGCCACTTTAAGTGGTAAGGATGGAACGGTGAGGTAAGAGCTCACCAGCACATAGGCGACTATGTGGCTATGTAAACCCCACCTGGTGCAAGATCGAAGGGAGACATATGGGACGGCCCGTCCTGTCTTCAGGTGTATCGCTTGAGTTTATTGGTAACGATAAACCTAGATAGATGATTGTCTAATACAGAACTCGGCTTATAGACTTGGTCGCACAAAAAGGTTATAACATCCAAAAATGGGTGTCTTTTTATTTTGATTTATTATTAATAATGTGTTATTATATGAATGCGAGTAAGCCAGACAATCGCTGCTATAAAATATTATAGGAGAGGAAAGTCCGGGCTCCATAGGGCAGGGTGCTGGGTAATACCCAGTGGAGGCAACTCTAAGGAAAGTGCAACAGAAATAAACCGCCACTTTAAGTGGTAAGGATGGAACGGTGAGGTAAGAGCTCACCAGCACATAGGCGACTATGTGGCTATGTAAACCCCACCTGGTGCAAGATCGAAGGGAGACATATGGGACGGCCCGTCCTGTCTTCAGGTGTATCGCTTGAGTTTATTGGTAACGATAAACCTAGATAGATGATTGTCTAATACAGAACTCGGCTTATAGGCTTGGTCGCATAAATTGGTTATAACATCTGTTATTTATAACAGATGTTTTTTGTATATAGAATACCACCAGCAAAGCTGTTGATGGTATTAATTTTTACATTAACAAAGGAGAGACTTTTGGTCTTGTTGGAGAATATTGATGTGGTAAAACAACAAGGGGAAGGAAATATGCCAGAGATGGTTGAAATAAAAAAAAACTAACCCAACTCTCATTGGGTCAGAGGAAAAGTATGAAACAATATATTTAAAAAGGGTATTGATTGCAAGTTTAAAATATGTAAGACACCTTACCGATATGTAAGGTTGAGTCCCTTTAAACTTAACTTTATTATAACATCAATGTAAGGTTAATGCAAGTAAAATTCAGAAAAATTACTTTTAATTCATATAAATAAATATTCTGTGATTATATTGAACAATTACAACCAATGAAGTATAATTAAAATAAGAAATAATAATTATTAATAAATACATAGTGAGATATCGGTTCATTTGGAGGTTCTGAATGGATGGATAAAGGTTTCTCTATCCCGTTTGTAAAGATAAGTCTAAACAATTGGAAAGGAGGAGTATGATAAAATTCTGTAATCATAGACTCCTTACGGAGTCTTTTTTGTTTTTAAAATAAAAAGTTTAGAAAGTACTGGTGAGTTTATGGAAAAAAGAGTGGGTGTTGTTGGTATTGTTATTGAAGATTTTGATATAGTAGATAAAGTAAATGATAGGCTACATGAGCATGCTGAAATTATAGTTGGGCGTATGGGAGTTCCGTACAAAGATAAGGGAATATCAGTAATATCATTGATAGTTGATGGTACAATGGATAATATTAGTTCTTTAACAGGTCAACTTGGAAAAATCAAGGGGTTAAAGGTTAAATCAGCAATAACTAAAAAGTAATTTGGAGGGGATTTGATGAAAGAATATAAGTATAATGATTTTATAAAACATGATGAAATTTTGGAATGTATTAAATATGGTGAAGATAAAGCTTCAGATAAAGAATATGTAAAGAGTTTACTGGAAAAGGCTAGAGAATTAAAAGGATTGAATCATAGAGAGGCAGCGGTATTATTAAGTGTTCAAGATCAAGAGTTGCTTGATGAAATTTACAAAATAGCAGGATATATTAAAGATAGAATTTATGGTGAAAGAATTGTAATGTTTGCTCCGTTATATGTAAGTAATTATTGTGTGAATAATTGTGTTTACTGTGGATATAAACATGATAACAAGAATTTAAGAAGAAAAAAATTAACTATGGAACAACTAGAGAAAGAAGTTAAGGTATTAGAATCCTTAGGTCATAAAAGATTAGCTTTAGAAGCTGGAGAAGATCCGGTAAATTGTGATTTAGATTATGTTATTGAATGTCTAAAGAAAATCTATTCAGTTAAACTTGATAATGGAAGTATAAGAAGAGTCAATGTTAATGTTGCTGCTACAACAGTTGAAGAATACAAGAGATTAAAAGATGCAGACATTGGTACTTATATACTATTCCAGGAGTCATATAATAAGGAAAGATATGAAGAGTTACATCCACAAGGACCAAAACATAATTATAACTGGCATACAACTGCAATGCACAGAGCTATGCAAGCTGGTATAGATGATGTAGGAATGGGAGTGCTTTACGGATTATATGAATATAAGTATGAAACTATTGCATTGTTTATGCATGGTGAGCACTTAGAGCAAGAGTTTGGAGTAGGACCTCACACAATATCTGTTCCAAGAATGAAAAAAGCTGAGGGCGTAGATCTTGAAAAATTCCCTCATGTCATTGATGATGCAACATTTAAGCAGGTTGTTGCAATAATTAGATTAGCAGTACCATATACAGGCATAATACTTTCAACTAGAGAGTCTGCTGAGGCAAGAAAAGAATTCTTAAAGATTGGAATATCACAAGTGAGTGCGGGTTCATGCACTGACGTTGGCGGATATATGGAAGAGTATAATAATGGATTACTTAAAAATAAACCACAGTTTGAAGTTGCGGATCACAGAACGCCTATGGAAGTGCTTAAAGGTTTACTAAAGGAGGGGTATCTACCTAGTTACTGTACAGCTTGTTACAGAGAAGGACGAACTGGAGATAGATTCATGCCTTTGGCTAAAAGTGGTCAAATACACAATGTATGTCAACCTAATGCTATATTCACGCTTAAAGAATATATCTTAGATTATGGAGATGAAGAGTTAAGAGATATTGGGGAAAAGAAAATAAAAGAAGCTATAGAAGCGATTCCTAAGGAGTCTGCTAGAGAACTAACTAAAAGGTATATTAAGAGATTAGAAGATGGTGAAAGAGACCTTAGAGTATAAATTTGTATAAACAATAATAATGCTAAAGGTAGAATAGAAAAGTAAATTGAGAAGGAAATAAACATTAAAACATAGTTGAGAGCTGAGAGTGGAGAGTTGAGAACGTTGGACATTTCACTTCGTGAAATTATAAATTTATTGTTCCTTGAACAATAGAGATATACTCGTTTCATTACTTATGAAACATTGTATCTAAAATACAATATTTTATCTTAGGATAAAGTGAGTAAAAACTTCTTGTTCTTAAGAACAACATAATGTAGTTTCTGCCTTAAAGCAGAAACATCCATCGTTCTCAACTCTCAACTCACCACTCTCAACTTCTTTCAAGGGTTTTTAATTTTTTATGTGCACGCAGCGCGTGCCTTATTTTAAGTTTTAGGGGGGATTTTATGATTAAGACACCAAAAGCCAATAGACTACACATCGGGATTTTTGGAAAAAGAAACAGTGGTAAATCAAGCTTAATTAATGCTATTACTGGACAAGAAATGGCTCTTGTTTCTGATTTGGCGGGCACCACAACAGATCCAGTGTATAAAGCTATGGAATTATTGCCTATTGGTCCGGTAACTATGATTGATACTGCTGGGTTTGACGATGAAGGTGTTGTAGGTGAGCTTAGAGTTAAAAAATCACGAGAAGTGTTGGATAAGACGGATATTGCTCTTGTAGTTTTTTCGCCGGAAGATGATGAGTTTTCGTATGAAGAAGAGTGGTTATGTCAATTTAAAAAAAGAAAGATTCCAGTAATAGGTGTTCTTAATAAGTTGGATCTTTTAGAGAAAGATTTAAAGGAATATGAAGAAAAGTTTAATATTCCTTTCGTATCTGTTAGTGCAAAAGAGGATAGAAATATTGACGAATTAAAAAAAGTAATTATAAGAAACTCTCCTTCTGACTATGAGATGCAATATATTGCTAGAGATTTAGTTGGAAGTAAAGCTCTAGTATTGTTAGTAGCACCACAGGATATTCAAGCGCCTAAGGGAAGGTTGATTTTGCCACAAGTTCAAACAATAAGGGACTTGTTAGATGGTGATGCTATGGTATTAACTGTGAAGCTTACAGAATTAGAGGACTCATTAAAAGTTCTGAGTGGGAAGCCTGATTTAGTTATAACAGATTCTCAAGTATTCGAGAAGGTAAATGAAATTTTAGATGAAGATGTACCGTTGACTTCATTCTCAATTCTTATGGCTAGGTTTAAAGGAGATCTTGAACAATTAGTAGAAGGTGCTCAGCAGATCGATAATTTAAAGGATGGAGATAAGGTTTTGATTGCAGAAGCTTGTACTCATCACGCTTTAAAAGGAGATATCGGAAGAGAAAAACTTCCTAACTGGTTAAAAGAGAGAACTGGAGCAGAACTAGATGTTCAAATAAATGCTGGGTGTGATTTTGTAGAGGATCTATCACAGTTTAAGCTTATAATTCATTGTGGAGCTTGCATGTTTAATAGAAAGCAGATGATAACAAGGATTGAAAAGGCTAGAGAGTGTGGAATTCCAATCACTAATTATGGAGTTGCTATTGCACATATGAAAGGAATGCTTCAGAGAGTTATGAAAGCAATGAAAAGTAAATAAGCCATAGAAAAAATTGAGGTATGAAAACTTTTATAAACATAGTTGAGAGTTGAGAGTGTAGAGTTGAGAACGTTGGATATTTCACTCCGTGAAATTCTAATCTTGTTGTTCAAGGGAGAATAAGGATTTACTCGTTTCATTATGAATGAAACATTCTACTTTTAAATGCAATATCTTATCTGGAGATAAAATGATCGAAATTTTTTGTTCTGAAAAATAATAAATTGTAGTTTCTGCTGTAAAGCAGAAACATCCATCGTTCTCAGTTCTCAACTCACAGTTCTCAACTATTAAAAAGCACGGTTTCCGTGCTTTTAATTTATAGTGATTCAATTTCTTCATGTTGGAGGTCCTCAACATGTATTCCAGAGTCATCTTTAACAATGATCATAGTTTCTAAACCATAAGGAGGACCGTGAGGTCCAACAAATGTTGATACTCTCACTTTAAATTTTAGTACTTTGTAGGAGACTTTTATATCTAAAATTCCTGCATCCATGAACTGTCTGGGTTCTCCATAATATTCTTCAATAGCTTTATTTATATAAGGAAAGAATTGACGTAATATATACCTTTCATATGTTGCGTAGTTATAAAAATATTTTGGAAGAGGATTACCATAAAAAGATAAAGAAGTTAAATTGGGTAAATCCATAATTGGCCCAATATCCCTGATTTCATTGTTTGATACATTTAAACTTCTTAGATTTGTTAATGAGTTTAAACTTTCAACATTGGTTATTTTATTATTCTCAAGATCCAATCCATTTAAATTAACTAGTGTTCTTAATCCATAAATATTAGTAACATTATTATTCTCTAAACCTAAAAAAACTAAATTTGATAAGGTAGATAACTCGCTAACATCACTTATTTGATTATAATCTAATAATAGAGTTTCTAATCTCTGTAAAGATCCTAATCCTTTTATGTCGTTTATTTGATTATGTCTTACATCCAATTCTTTTAGATTAGCTATGTATTTGATACCTTTAACATTTTCCAGTTTATTTTCTTTTAAAGATAAATCTCTTAATTTTTTTAAAGATTTCAATGGGGGAATATTGGTGATTTGGTTTTCTGATAAATCTAATATTTCAAGGTTAATCAAATTATTCAAAGGTTTAATATTGCTAATTTCATTATTCCTAAGGCCTAATGAGGTTAAATTAGTTAAAGATTTTAAAGGTGTAAGATTAGTAATACGATTGTATCCTAAACTTAAGTTAGTTAGATTTGTTAAATTGCATAGAGGTTTAATATTACTAACTTTGTTTATATATAAGCCTAGCATATTTAAATTAATTAAATTACTTAATGGTTCAATATCTCTAACATCATTACTGTACAAACTTAGTACTTTTAAATTAGTTAAACGACTCAATGAACTAATATCCATAATATTATTGTTATCTAAATCTAATTCAGTTAAATGAATTAAATTAAAAAGTGGACTAATATCACATATACTGTTATATCTTAATTTTAGTTTTTCAAGTTTAAATAAACTACCCAAAGGACTAATATCTACAACATGATTACTAGCTAACTTCAATTCGATTAAAAGATTTAAGTTGCTCAGTGGACTTATATCAAATATTTCGTTGTAACTTAATTCAAGTTTTTCTAGTTTAGTTAAATTGGCTAATGGTGTGATATCAACTACTTTACTGAACCATAAATCCAAACTTTCTAAATTAGATAAATTACTTAATGGTGTTATATCACTCATTTCGATATTACGTAAGCTTAAGGTTTTTAAGTTAGTTAAACTAGCTAACACAGATATATCATCTATTTCGTAGTTTCGAGATAAATTCAAATCTATTAATCCAGTTAAATGTTGTAATCCTTCTAAATTAGAAATCTTTCTATCTGCTGCATTTAATCTGTTTATATTATTAATATCACATTGGTGAATATCGCCCTTAGGTTTATTGATAATTTCTCTAATTAACTTTTCTAGATTCTGATCTGGAAATTTTATAATCTTACTCTTTTCTTTCTGTCTTAAAGTATCTATTAACATGGTGTAACTCATAGAATGATTAATTGTGTGCACAGAAAATGCTGAGACATTTGTAACATGATTGAATAAAAATCCAATAGTTATAAAAAGACTTGTGATAAATTTGATTTTCATTTTAGCCATCTCCCTTAAATAACACATTTCTTATAATTTATATTCTGTGGAAGTCATTCAACGTTTAAACAAAATTATAAAAAAAAATAGTTCAGTATTTATAGGTTCTGCAATTAATTATATATATCAAATGTATTTCCTCACAATTTGGTTCAAGCCAATGAAAGGGTACATGGAGAATCTCACTTTCACTCATATATAATGTTTCATCTATTCCTACAACACGCTTTGCCGTTTTCGACTATCCGCTCTCCCCTTCTAACTCTCAACTTCTTTAAAAGGTTTTCAGTTTGTGCACGGATAAGGTGCCTTTTTTATTTTTATTTGATTAATTTATCAGAATATATTGAAAAAAGAGACAAATGATGTTATAAAGATTAAAAGAGAAGATTTATGGGGGGCTAAAGAATGAGGTTAACTCAAATTAAAGAGTTATTAAATGGAAGTTTTATCACTAGTAGTGATTGTGGTGAAGTAGAATTTAAAAAGACATTTGCATGTGATCTCATGAGTGATGTATTAGCGCTTGTTGATGAAGATGTAATCTTATTGACAGGATTGATTAATATTCAAACTATACGAACAGCGGAAATGAAAGATATTAAATGTGTAATCTTTGTTAGAGGAAAAGAACCGTCTAGTGATGTTGTTAATTTAGCTCAAGAAAAAGGTATTATTCTTCTTAAAACTACATTAACACTTTTTGAATCCTGCGGTACCTTATATAATGCCGGAATGAAAGGGATAGATTTATATGAGTAAAATAGAACTCTTGTCTTATGAGTTTGATGTTACTGCTGGAGACTTCATAAGAGGTGGAGAGAGTGCAAGTCAGATAAAAAATGTAATGCAGCAGTTAGGGGTAGACAGTAAGATAGTTAAAAAAATCTGTGTGGCTTGTTATGAGGCAGAGATGAATATGGTTATTCATTCTTTTGGAGGAAAGATAAAAGCAACTATTTTTAAAGATTCAATAGAAATGAAGTTTCATGATGAAGGTCCTGGAATTGAAGATATTGAGTTAGCTATGAAAGTGGGGTACTCTACAGCATCAGATGATGCAAGGAATATGGGATTCGGTGCTGGAATGGGACTACCAAACATAAAGAAGAACAGTGATGAATTTGAAATAGAGTCTTATAAAGGAAAAGGGACAGAGATAAAGTTAGTAATAAACCTATAAGAATCTTTATGCAAGGCACATTCAAAAAATAAACTAGCCATCTTACTAGTCCTTTTGATTCTTTTCGTCGTTACTCAATCACTTACATACAGTGAGTATGCACGTGATTGAGTGCCTAGAAAATAATCAAATTTACTTCGCAACCTGACTTATTTATTTTTTTCATGTACCTAATATACTAAAAAAACTATTCTAAGGTGGTTGGTTATGAATAAAGTTTTCAGGGGAATTAAACTAAATGAGGTGAAATGTAGAGGTTGCACTCAATGCATGAACAAGTGTCCTATGGCTGCAATCAGGCTTAAAAATGGAAAAGCGGTTATATATGAAGATAAATGTGTCGATTGTGGAAGATGTATAGAAGCTTGTATATATAATGCTTATGAAGGAAAAAGAGACACAATTGATGATATAAAGAAATTTAAGGTAAAAATTGCAGTTCCCACTGTGAGCGTATTTTCACAGTTTGGTGATTATGTCAATCCTACAGTAATAAAAAATGCCATTAAGTCTCTTGGATTTGATGATGTATTCGATACAACTTATGCATGTGACATAGCATCAGAGATAATTAAGAAGGAGATAAAAAAAGTAAATAAACCTGCAATAAGTATTTCTTGTCCAAGTGTAGAAAAATTAATTAAAACTTCTTTCCCTGCACTTGAAGAGAATATTGTTAGAGTTCTAACTCCTATTGAAATTAGTGCTTCATTAATTAGGGATGAGTATATTAAGAGAGGCTATGCTATAGAGGAGATTGGTGTTTTCCATATAGCTACATGTGTTGCATGGAAAGCAATGATTGATATGCATAAAAATGAAAGTAAAACAAGAATTGATGGAATTATCCCATTGAGTGATATATATCTTCAGCTTATTAATAATATAAAGAATAATAATGAAGAAGGGGAAAAGTGTGAACTATCTTATACTGGTCTTTCATGGTCTTATCCAGGAGGGTTAAGTAAGTCCATGAATCTTAGTGATTATATTACTGTTGATGGGATTGAAAATGTTAAGGATGTTTTTGAGGATTTGATGAAAGGTAAACTAAATGGAGTTGAATTCATTGAAGGGCATGCGTGTTATGGAGGATGTCTAGGCGGAAACTTTCTCATTGAAAATGCTTATAATGCTAAAAGAATTACAAAGAAATATTATGATGAAATTAACTCTACATATGGAGTTGAAGATATAAGTGATGAGTACGGAAATGAATTTGTGAAAAGTCTAAGGTATATTAAGAGCAATGAAAAGTTAGCAGAAGATTTTTTAGGTGCTGTGAAAAAGATGAAAGAAATGAATGAGATTATAAATAATTTACCAGGTACAGACTGTGGGTTGTGTGGTTCTCCTACCTGTAAAGCATTTGCTGAAGATGTGGTTAGAGGACTTGCAAATATAGAAGAGTGTAGAATGATCAAGTAGAGGAGATGGTTCAGTGTTAGTAAAAGATTTATTAGAATATGAAGAATTTAGATTGCTGACAGATGGTAGAGGGGGAGAACGATCAGTTAAAGGCGTATATATAAATGATCTTCTAAGCTATGTTATGTCACATAGCAAGGAAAATGATTTATGGATAACTGTGCAGATTCATCCGAATATAGTAGCCGTAGCAGAACTGATAGGGATATCAGTTATAGTTATTCCAGAGGGAATAGAAGTAGAAGAAGTTACTATTGAGAAAGCTAATGAAAAGGGGATTGATATTTTATCAACTGATTTAGATGCATATAATATATGTAAGTTTCTGATGAAAGTAGGAATCTAGATGGAGATTTTCGTTGACCTTCATATACATTCAGATCTATCACCCTGTGGTGATGAACTTATGACCCCTTCTAATATAGTAAATATGGCATTTTTAAAGGGATTAGATGCAATTGCTATAACAGATCATAATATTGGAATGAACATTGAGGCTGCGTGGAATCTATCAAAAGAAAGAGGGATTATATTAATTCCAGGTATGGAACTCCAAACTAAAGAAGAGTTTCATTCAATTTGTCTTTTCAGAGATCTAGAATCTTTTAATAAGTTTCAAAAGTTTGTTTTAGCTAGATTACCTAACAAAAAGAATAATATAGAGGTGTTTGGAAGCCAACATATATATGATTCTAATGATAATATTGTTGGAGAGTATCCACTAATGTTACTGAATTCAGTGAATGTTTCCATTGAAGAGGCATTCATGGAGGTTGAAAAGTTAGGGGGAGTTTTAATACCTGCCCATGTGGACAGAGATTGTTATAGCATTATCAATTCTTTGGGATTTATACCGGAAAGCCTTGATATAAAAGCTGTTGAAGTTACAGATTTGAAAAAATTTAACAATACAATTAGATTATTTATGGATAAAGAATACAATGTTATTCAATCATCTGATGCACATAAATTGGAGAACATTTTTGAAAGAAAATTCAAAATTAAGGTTTGTGAAATGAGTTTAAATGGTATAATTGACAGTTTAAGAGGTATAACAAACAATGTAAAAGTGGGGGAATGACGACATTTATCGAAATTAGTCAGATTGTACAAAGAATATTGTCAAATGGAAAGATTTTTTAGCTAATTTGTAAAAAAACTACAAAATTTTATGGGATATAATTATTTTTTGATAAAAACGCTTTATTCATTATAAAAAATATGCTAAACTTTTAACAGTAGGCTATTGTCTAAAATTTATCAATTTAATATGCTGAAAATTTAACAAAAGGGCTTTTGTCATAGATTATCTTAGCATAAATTAATAAAAAAAGGAGAGATGAGGGTGTCAGGATGTAATTGTAACTGTGGATGCAGTGATAATAACGCTATTAATACAGAATTGATTAAAAAAGCAAGAGAAATCATTGATTCTAAGAAGAACATGGTTGGTCCATTAATTCCAGTATTACACGGAATTCAAGATGAATTTGGATACTTACCAGAAGAAGTATTAAAAATAGTATCTGAAGAGTTAAATGTTTCATTAAGTGAAATCTATGGAGTAGCAACTTTTTATTCATTCTTCTCATTAGAGCCAAAAGGTGAATATGTAATTAGAGTATGTATTGGTACTGCTTGTTATGTAAAGGGTTCTCAAAAAATATTGGACAAACTTTCAGAAGATTTAAACGTTGAAGTTGGTAAGACTTCAGAAGATGGTAAGTTTACTCTTGAAGGTTGTAGATGCATCGGTGCATGTGGTCTTGCTCCAGTAATAACAATAAATGATAAAGTATATGGTCGTCTTGTACCAGAAGATATAGACGATATTTTAAAAGAATATAAATAATTCAAATAGTATAAAAATAGAGTAGTTTTGGAGGTGCCTTATGAAATCACTTAAGGAATTAGAAGAAATCAGAAAGAAAACCTTTGGTAATGTAAATCAAAGAAGAGATAGAGAAACTACTAGAATAGTTGTAGGTATGGCTACTTGTGGTATTGCAGCAGGAGCTAGACCGGTTTTATTAGCAATTATGGACGAGGTTGAAAAACTAGGTCTTGAGCACGTTACTGTTGCTCAAACTGGATGTATAGGTGCTTGTAAGTTAGAGCCGATTGTTGAGGTATTGATGCATGGTAAAGAAAAAATTACTTATGTAGAAATGACTGAGGAAAAAGCTAGACGTATTGTAAAAGAGCATGTTAAGGATGGAAACATTGTAAACGAATATAAAGTGCAAGATTTATAATAGCATATAGGAGGGTTTAGTATGGCGTTTTATCGTTCTCAGGTGCTAGTTTGTGGGGGTACTGGTTGTACTTCTTCAGGTTCAAATGGAATTTTGGAAGCTCTGCAAGCAGAGGTTAAAAAGCACGACATAGAAAATGAGATAGAATTAGTTAAAACAGGTTGTTTTGGTCTTTGTGAATTAGGTCCAATCGTTATTGTATATCCAGAAGGTTCATTCTATAGCCAAGTGAAGGTTGATGATGTTGCTGAAATAGTTGAAGAGCATTTAGTTAAAGGTAGAATAGTTGAGAGACTACTTTATTCTGAAACTGTATCAGAAGATGGAATTAAGTCATTAAACGATACAGGATTCTACAAGAAACAGATGAGAGTTGCTTTAAGAAACTGTGGAGTTATTGACCCAGGAAACATAGATGAGTACTTAGCATTAGATGGATACAAGGCATTAGAAAAAGTATTATTACACATGAGCAGAGAAGAAGTAATAAATACTATGAAAGAATCTGGATTAAGAGGAAGAGGAGGCGGAGGTTTCCCAACTGGTCTTAAGTGGGAATTTGCCGCTAAACAAACTAATCCTGTTAAGTACATGATTTGTAATGCAGATGAAGGAGATCCAGGTGCATTCATGGATAGATCTATCCTAGAAGGTGACCCTCATTCATTATTAGAAGCTATGGCTATTGGTGGATATGCTGTTGGAGCTAATCAGGGATACATATATGTAAGAGCTGAGTATCCTATAGCTGTTGATAGATTAGAAGTTGCTATTAAGCAGGCTAGAGAATACGGACTTATAGGTAAGAATATATTTGAATCAGGATTTGATTTTGACGTAGAAGTTAGACTTGGTGCGGGTGCGTTCGTTTGTGGTGAGGAAACTGCATTAATTAACTCAATTGAAGGTAAAAGGGGGATGCCTAATCCTAAGCCACCATTCCCAGCAGTAAGCGGTTTATGGGAAAAACCATCTATTATTAATAACGTTGAAACATACGCAAACATTCCAGTTATCTTTAACAATGGTGCTGAATGGTTCAAGAACATTGGAAGTGAGAATAATGCAGGTACAAAGGTGTTTGCTCTTGGTGGAAACATCGTTAACACTGGTCTTGTTGAAATTCCAATGGGAACAACTTTAAGAGAAGTTATCTTTGAAATCGGTGGAGGAATTCCCAATGGTAAAAAGTTCAAAGCTGTTCAAACTGGTGGACCATCAGGTGGAGCTTTAACAGAAGCCAACTTAGATACTCCAATTGACTATGATAACTTAATTAAACTTGGTTCAATGATGGGATCAGGTGGAATGATTGTAATGGATGAAGATACCTGTATGGTTGACGTTGCTAAGTTCTTCTTAGAATTTACTGTAGAAGAATCTTGTGGTAAGTGTACTCCTTGTAGAGTAGGTACTAAGAGATTACTTGAGATCTTAGAGAAAATCACAGAAGGTAAAGGTACAATGGAAGATTTAGATAAGTTAGAGAAATTAGGTAAGCAAATTAAAGCTACTTCATTATGTGGTCTTGGTCAGACTGCTCCTAATCCAATCTTATCTACATTAAAGAACTTCAGACATGAGTATGAAGCTCACATTATAGATAAGAGTTGTCCTGCTGGAATCTGTAAAGAATTATTAAAATACACAATCATTGAAGATCCATGTAAGAAGTGTGGTCTATGTCAAAGAGCGTGTCCAGTTGGAGCAATCGAAGGTAAGGTTAGAGAAAACTTTACAATCATTCAAGATAAGTGTATTAAGTGTGGAGCTTGTTTAGAGAAGTGTCCATTTAACGCTATTGAAAGAAAATAGATGGAAAAGGGAGTGAGAAGGTAATGGAAATGGTATCATTGACTATTGATGGAATTAAAGTTGAAGTTGAAAAAGGTACTACGGTATTAGAAGCCGCTAAAAAGATCGGAATTAAGATACCTAGTCTTTGTTACTTAAAAGATATAAATAAACCTTCAAGCTGTAGAGTATGTGTTGTAGAGGTTGGTCCAAGACTTCTAGCATCATGTTCTTTAGAAGCTACTGAGGGAATGGATGTTAAGACTAACACTAGAAAGGTTAGAGAAGCTAGAAAAACTGTTATCCAGTTAACTCTATCTAACCACAAAAGAGAGTGTTTATCTTGCGGAAGAAATATTAACTGTGAGCTTCAGACATTAGCTGAAGAGTATAATATAAGAGATGTAGAATATGAGGGAGAAATTGCTGCAAGTGCTATCGATGATTTATCTGCTTCTATAGTAAGAGATAACGAGAAGTGTATTGCTTGTGGAAGATGTATTTCTGTATGTTCAAACATCCAAACTGTAAGTGCTATTGGTTGGTCTGGAAGAGGATTTGAAACAAGAGTATCAACTCCATACGAAAGACCACTTGGTGAAAGTAACTGTGTTAACTGTGGACAATGTATCATGGTTTGCCCAGTTGGAGCTTTACACGAAAAAGAAAATATCCAAGACGTTTGGAATGCAATAGATGATGAGAATAAAGTTGTTATAGTTCAAACTGCTCCTGCAGTTAGAGTTGGACTTGGTGAAGAGTTCGATCTAGGGGTTGGGGAGAGAGTAACTGGTAAAATGGTTTCTGCTCTTAGAAGACTTGGTTTTGATAACGTATTTGATACTGATTTCGCTGCTGACCTTACAATCATGGAAGAGGGAACAGAGTTATTAACAAGAGTATCAAAGGGTGAAAAATTACCATTAATGACTTCATGTTGTCCAGGATGGGTTAAGTTCATTGAGCATAACTATCCAGAAATGTTAGATCATTTATCAACTTGTAAGTCTCCTCATCAGATGCTAGGTGCTGTTATCAAGTCACACTATGCAAATGTTATGGGAATTGATCCTAAGAATATTTACGTTGTTTCTATCATGCCTTGTGTAGCTAAGAAGTTCGAAGGTGAGAGAGAAGAATTATCTAATGAAGGATTACAAGATATCGATGCAGTTCTTACAACAAGAGAATTAGCACAGATGATTAAAGAGATGGGTATTAACTTTGCTAAGTTAGAAGAAGAAGAGTTTGATCACCCACTTGGAGAATCTACTGGTGCTGGTGTTATCTTCGGTGCTACTGGTGGAGTTGCTGAGGCTGCTTTAAGAACAGTATATGAAGTTCTTGCTGAGAAAGATTTAGAGCAAATTGAGTATGAAGCAGTTAGAGGACTTGAAGGAGTTAAAGAAGCTTCTCTTGAACTTCCTAATGGTCAAACATTAAACGCTGTAATCGCTCACGGATTAGGAAATGCTAGAAAAGTTCTTGATTCAATCAAGAGTGGAGAGAAGTCTTATGACTTCATTGAGATTATGGCTTGTCCTGGTGGATGTGTAAATGGTGGTGGTCAACCAATCATTAAAGCACACTTAAGAGATGATGTTGATGCTAAAGTTGTTAGAGCAAAAGGATTATATTCTGAAGATAAAGCTCTTCCAATAAGAAAATCACACAAGAATCCATCTATCCAAAAACTTTACAAAGATTTCTTAGGTGAGCCAAATGGTCATTTAGCACATGAATTACTACACACTCACTATGTTAAGAGAAATAAATTTTAATTAAATATACAAGAAAATCCTCAGAGGGAACTCTGGGGATTTTTTGTGGTTATAATTTACTTGAAAAAATATTTGCTCATGAGTACATTATGTGTTAAATAATATGGTAACAACGTCTAGAAGGTGTTGATAATTACAATTGAGATAAAAAAATTGAGATTAATTAAAAAAGAAACTTATTTGTGTTAAAAAGAAGTAGATGACTATCTATCAATTTTTATATATGTAGATGGTTGTTGACATTAATGGATTTTTTGTTTATAATCAAAGTACATCATTTCACTATATCTATTAGGAGGAAATAATGAAACAAGTAACAATTGAACATAATATGGCAATTGAGTGCATTACCACAATGATGCGAATTGCAGAATTAGATTATTTTGAAATTTATATTGAAGAACATAAATTTATAGGGTGCACTAAGATTAAAGAAAAACTACATACTTTGAGCAATCAATTAAATTCATTTGAGAAGAATGACTTAGATATTCTTTTTAAAAAATTCAAACTAAATTTTTATTATTTAATATTATTTATTACAAAAACAGATGTGACAACAGTTAACGAATTATTAGATAAGCTAAAAGGACTATCAAGTGATGAATATTTAGAAGAGTGTTTTAGAATATCTTCTCACGATATTTCTATAGATGACGATGATGAGACTGTTTATGAAGCTGTTACTGAGAGGTATTCTACTGAAGATGCACACTTTTTTATTGAATTTAAAAATGATACAAAACTCCTTCACACAAAACTGCTCAATATAATTGAATCTTTTTATAATAAAGTTTTCATGAAAGAAGAAGAGTGGATTACAAGAGAAATTGAGCCAATCTTAAAGAATCACATCATTTCATTTAATGAAAATAAAAAAGGCTTTTTAGATAGTATTGGCAATGGCAATTATGAAATATTAGTAAATAGAGGTAAAGATGTTAAGATAAATATTTGCTACTTAGAAGAATTTATACCGAGATACTTATTTGATAAAGATACATATATATTTGTGTATGGGTTTGGAGAAGAGCAGAAATTGAAGCAGAAAAGTAGCAATATAAACCCTCAAGAGATTTTCAAGACTTTATCTGATGAAACGAGACTAAGAATTATATCGTTGTTAAGTCAGAAAAAGTGGGCACGAAAAGATTTAGTAAAAGAGATAGGACTTACATCAGCTACGATGACATACCAATTAAACAAGTTAATAACATTGGGTTTAATTGAATTGATTGTAGGAGGAGATAGTAAGAAGACTTTATATACTTTAAATAAGGATGCTTTTAGGACATTAGTAAATAGTGCTCTTGATGAAATTATATTATAAGAAAAGGGGAGATTATATGAAACCAATTTTTAGACAAAATCAACTTTTTACGTTTATGCTCTATTGCAATGGACAAGGGTTAGAGAAGAACATATTAGACTGTGGAGCAGGAGGAATGTTACCACCCTTAGCATTGTTTAAAGAACATGGATATGAAACTACGGGGATAGATATTAGTGATAAAGCGATTGAACATGCCAATAAGTTCCAAAGTGAACATAGTATAAAATTGAATATTACAAAAGGAGATATGAAGGAGCTATCATTTGAAGATAATTCATTTAATTTCTGTTACTCATATAATACGATATTTCACATGAGTAAGGAAGATGTTAAAAAAAGCTTGGAGGAAATGAAAAGAGTATTAGTTCCAGGTGGGTTGATGTTCGTGAATTTCGTTTCTACAAGTGATGAAAGATGTGGTATTGGAGAAGAAGTAAGACCTGGTGAATATTATGAAATGGAACATGGTGAAAAAGTTCTTCACAGTTATTTTGATGAGAATGAAGGGGACGAGTTATTTAGACAATTAGGGTTAAAAAGAATTTATAAAGAAGTACGAAAGCGCATTGGTCCAAAACTTGGTGGTGGTTTCGTGACATTAGGATATATTGATTATATAGTAGAAAAATCACTTTAAAGTGATTACTATTGCATGTGAAGATAAAATAATCGAAGGTTACTCTGGTATTATTATATAATCACTGATTGTTGGTATGGAGAGTCAAAACCTGAACAAAAGAATTAATCAATAACTTAAATATAAAAGGAAAACTTATAAGTGCTATATGCGGGGCAAGAACAATATTCTTGATAAAGGTAGATATTTTTGCAAAATGATAATTATATATTGCGAATGGTTTGATTTACTTGAAAGTCAAGAGGAATGAGATAATTTAGATAAAAATACTAATGGACTTAAATTTATAGTAATGAAGGTTCTGACCTTAGGTCAGAACCTTCATGCGTTGTCCACTCTTAACTTATTTTAATGTTTTTTACATAACAACATATACTGAGTTGCTCCTTGGAACCCTACTTCGATAACTCGTTTTTTTAGTTCTTCAGCTGTAGAGCAGATTTCATCATATGCTTCATGATCCTTAATCTTATCTCGAACATTATCAAGTATAGTGCCAACCTGAACGGATAATTGTTCTCTTGATTCTTGAGTATTAGGTTCAACATATTTAAACTCAATTTCATCAATAACTTTTAGGTCGTTTTCAAGTAAGATTTCTTTTATCTCCGCTTTATTATAAGTATCATTATGAACTTTACCAAGCATCCTAGATATTTTTGCAGACCAATGATGAAGAACTACATGTGTTTGCTGTTCCTCTGATTGATTATCTTTGAACATCTCATTTATTAGAATGTATCCATCATTTGATGTTACGCGTTTCATCTCATTAAATGATTTTTTTATGCCAGGAAGATGATGGATTGAATTTGAGAGGCATACAAGATCAAATGACCCGTCTTCATAGTCCATAGATTCTCCATTCATAACCTCCAAGTTTATTGATGGATCATCAAAATTCTTTCTTGCCATTTCGATTACTCTTTCTTCAATATCAATTCCTGTAATCATTTCATAAGAAGGAAGATTTTCTTTCAGTAGTGTGATGAATTCACCAACACCAGTACCGATGTCCAATACTTTTGAAGGTGAAAGATTTTCTAATAATTTTTTTACCTTGTCCATACCAGTTCACTCCTTTAACTTCATAAAATAACAAGTAAATTATATTCTTATATCTATATTAACACAAAATTGGAAAAATTCATAAAATTATATAAATAAGCTATAAAAGTAAAAAAAGAGGAGCAAAAATTTTATTAAGATGAGAGTTTAAAACACATATGATGATTTTTCCTTATGTGAAATCATGTTATAATAATGTATATAAAAGATTGGTCTTTATACAAGAGGTGGAGGGGTAATTATGAGAGAATTATCATTACATATATTAGATTTAGTTCAGAACTCGATAACTGCTGAGAGTAATTTAATTAAGGTACATATAGAAGAAAACTCAAGTGAAAACCTTTTTAAAATAATTATTGAAGATGATGGTAAGGGTATGGAAAAAGAATTTTTACAGAAAGTTAAAAGTCCTTTCACAACAACAAGAGATACAAGAGATGTTGGGCTTGGAATCCCTCTTTTTGAATCAGCATGTGATAGATGTGGAGGAGAACTTGAAATTTGGTCAGAGGTTGGTTCAGGAACTAAATTGACAGGGATTATGGAAAGGAATAATATTGATAGACCTCCTTTAGGAAGAATAAACGAAACAATTAGTTCTTTATTGTTATTTGACAATGTGGATATTGAATATATTCATAAATTTAATGAGAATGAGTTTGTATTTAGGAGTACTGAGATTAAGGAGATTGTGGGTGAAGATATTAATTCGCCTAAAGTTATAAACTGGATAAATGAATATATCCTAGAAAACCTTCAGGGTATAGGTGTTGAGATCTGGAATTAAATTTTTTTGAATATAAATTGATTTTTAGGATATCCTTCTAGTAGGGCATGTGAAAATAAATAACAAGTCAAAGATGCGACGGATATTTTGCGGGATGCGAAGAGTTGGGTTCCGCTGATAGTTAATCTATCAGTGGGTTCCAAGGATGAAGTATACCACAAAATAGACTAGCATACTGACTAGTTATTTATTTGAATATGCCTAAGGAGGATGAATAATGATTAAACTTTTTTGTGAGAAATGTCATTCTATCTGGTATACATCTATTGAACGTGATGATTTAATATGTGACAAATGTGGTGCAAAATTAATTAAAGTTGATATAAATTCTGATAATGATGAGCTTATAAAAAATAAAAACATAATTGAGAATGGTGAATGAAAAATTAAATTTTTTAAAAACATCAATAATGTTTGCTGATGTTTCTTAATAGCAATAAAATATTACATTTTAAAAAGTGGGTGACAATCTTAATATGTTGCCGACCTTTTTTTGATTTTAAAAGTTTGCTTTAATACGAAATAATAGAGAAGATAGTTATATAACAAATACAATATTTAATCGCAGATAAAATGACTAAAAACCCGTTGTTATAAAGACCAACATGATGCTTTATGAAAATTTTCCATAAAAGGATATTGACATATATTAATATGCTGTTTATACTGTATATATAACATATAAACAGTATAAACAGTATGAACGATTTTAGTGTTGTTTCTATGTTAAAAAAATTAAACTAATGAGTTAGGTGATTTTAAAAATGAAAATATTAATATCAAATTCTAGTTCTATGCCTATATATGAACAAATAGGTGATCAGATAAAAACTTTGATACTGAAGGGTGATATAGAACCAGGAGAGCCATTACCATCTATTAGGATGTTGGCGAAAGAACTACATATTAGCGTTATAACAACTAAGAGGGCTTACGAGGAACTTGAGAGAGATGGTTACATTGAAACTGTCAGGGGAAAGGGAAGTTTTGTTAAATCGCAGAATCAGGAACTTCTAAGAGAAAAGAAACTAAAGAGAATTGAAGATATGCTAAGTGATGTAGTAGATGAGTCTAGATCTCTTGGGCTATCACTGAATGAATTGAGTGAATTGTTAAGTGTAATTTATGAAGAGGAATAGGAGGATGTAACATGAGTAAAATTTTAGAAGTAAACAATATAACAAAGGATTATGGAAAATTTAAATTGGATAATGTAAGTTTCTCTCTTGATAGAGGATATGTTATGGGGTTTATTGGACCCAATGGTGCTGGGAAAAGTACAACAATAAAGATGATTATGAACCTAATACGCCGTAATAGCGGGGAAATAAAGGTTTTTGGTAAGGATAATATAGAATCAGAAAAGGAAATAAAAGAGAAGATTGGATTCGTATATGATGAGTGTTTTTATTATCAAGAGTTATCACTTAAAGATAACGCTAAGATCATATCGAGATTCTATAAAAATTGGGATAACAAAAAATATAAAGAGCTTATAGATAGATTTAATTTAATAGAAAAGAAGAAAGTAAAACAGTTATCAAAAGGAATGAAGATGAAATTTTCATTGGCAATGGCTTTATCACACAATGCAGAGTTTTTAATAATGGATGAGCCGACATCAGGATTGGATCCTGTATTCAGAAGTGAGATACTTGACCTTCTATATGAAGAGATTCAAGATGATAAAAAATCAGTATTCTTTTCAACTCATATAACAAGTGATCTTGAAAAAATTGCAGATTATATAACATTTATAAATAATGGTAAATTGGTATTTTCAAAGGAAAAAGATGAGATAATGGAGACATACTCTTTAGTAAGGGGAGGAAAAGAAATATTAAATAGTACACTTAAAAATGATTTCATAAGCATAAAAGAGAATTCTTTTGGTTTTGAAGGGTTAACGACTAATAGTAGAGAAATTCAAAGCAACTTTAAGGATAAGGTTATTATCGAGAAGGCTTCCTTAGAGGATATAATGCTCTATACAATAGGAGGGGAGAAGAGTGCTTAGTCTTTTATATAAGGATTTTAAATTACAGAAAATTGGGATTAAAAGCTTAATTATAGGGTTAGGGATTCTATTTATAGTTGGAGAACAATCTAATATTGAAAATTTTTTATACTTGATAGGTTTGCCATTGTTAATTTATTCATATGTTATTACAGGTATAACATACGATGGCTATTATAAAGTAGAAGGTGTGATAGTATCTCTACCAATTACTAAAGATGAAATAGTTTTAGGCAAATACATTAATTTGATAATCTCTATGGTATTAAGTGGAGTACTAGCAATTGGTATAATTTTTGCAGCATCATTGAAATTTGATATATTATTTGGAGAGTTTTTTAATCTAAGAAAACTATTTTTATCACTAGGCGGAGCTGCTTTCTTTGTTGCCTTATTGATGCCTGCATATTTAAAATATGGACTTATAAAAGGAAAGTTATTGACTTTTATTGCTATGTTTGTATTGTTTGGGATAAATACATTTTTCAGCACTTTTGATGAACTAAAATTAAGAATAATTGAGAGTAATTACTCAATGGTTATTATGATAGTACTATTTATTGCAGGTATACTTGTATCATATAGTGTTTCTCTTAAAGTATACAAAGGGAGGGAATTCTAGTATGAGATCTCTCGTAATGAAAGATTTGAGTATGTTGAAATATAAATGGTTATTTACAATCATAGCAGCAATCGTTACAATTTCATATGGATTAGCAGGTGTTTACAACGGAAGTGCTGATATTTCGAAAACTATTGTATTTCAGTTAGGGTTTAATTTAGCGGGAATCTTTATAGTGTTTTTATTTTGTGTATTGATGCCTTTAGGATATGAAGAACAAAATAAAAGTAATATTATCTTGAGAAGTCTTCCTGTAAGTAATGGGGATATAGCCATATCTAAATACATTTACACAATAATTGTTTTCATACTATGGGTAATTGTAAGTAGAGTTGGTCCAATAATTTATTTTGCTGCAAAAGGAGAATTAACTGTTGAAGTTTTTCAACTTGATTATATATTGATTGCTGCTTTAGGATATGGATTATTAGCATCAATTTATTTACCACTATATTTTAAATTCGGATATTTAAAGATGAGATATATTAATCTTGCTTTATATTTGATTATAGTTTTGTTTCCAAGTTTATTATCAAAGTTCTTTACTTCAATTGACGTTAGAAAAATAATGAAAATTATAGATAAATTGACTGGTTTATTTGGAAAAGTAGAGATATTTTTAGGATGTTTAGTTGGAATGATTTTTATAATATCATGTATGGTATCAATATGGGTATCAAATTATAGAGAAACTTAATGAAATTAGAAGGATATTAAAAAGCTATTAAATCAATTGGGATTTAATAGCTTTTATTTAAGGATTATTGAGCTTTATGTGTTTCAAAAACAATATCTTCTATTACAATAGGTTCAATAGGTTTATCATTCTTACCTGTTTCAACAGCTGCAATTGAATCAACTACATCCATTCCTTCAAATATATGACCAAATACTGTATGATGACCATCTAGATGTGGTGTTCCGCCAATCTCTTTATATTTATCAATAGCAATTTGAGGGGATTGACCTTCTCCTTGCTCCTCCATTAGTAGAACCTGCTTATCGATATAAGCTGCAATTTCTTCAGATTCTATAGGTGCTTGAACTATAAAGAATTGACTTCCATTTGTGTCAGGTCCGGCGTTAGCCATAGAAAGGGCTCCTCTAAAGTTATGAAGTTCTCTTGCAAATTCATCTTCAAATGGTTCATCCCAAATACTTTCTCCACCAGTACCGATACCTTTAGGATCTCCGCCTTGAATCATGAAGTCATTCATAACTCTATGGAATATAAGCCCATCATAATAGTTTTCTTTTGCATGAGTTATGAAGTTCTCAACAGCTTTAGGCGCATATTCAGGGAAGAAACGAATCTTAATATCACCCATAGTTGTCTTCATAACAGCATATTCTTCTCCATCTTTCATTTCAGAGAATTGAGGAAGAGATTCCAATACAGGAACTTCTGCGATTTGGTCATCTTTTTCATTTTTTTTCTGTTCATTTTTTGTTGAATTGGTATTTGAATTATTATTTGTTGAAGTTTTTTTACCACAACCTGTAAATAATAGTGCAGCTATACATATTACTGCTATAGTCTTTTTTAGCATGATAACATTCCTTTCTTATAAGGCCTATTGAAATATTTTGGTTCATAAATAAACCTTTTTCTATTTTAAATTATATCACTGGATAAATTATCTTCAATGTTTTTAAATTAAAATTAATAAATTATTTTTTAAAATGGTAATAATTACTGGTTTAAGGGGGGAGAATTTTCTTAATTGTATAAGTATTTTTAAATTAAATACGAAAGTACTTTGAAAATGTTTGTTAATAGTATATAATATAAACGAATAATATTTTAAAAACTAAATGAAATATTCGTGTGGAGGGATAGTTGTGCTTAATAAGGGTAAAGAAGTTTTCATTGAGAAAAAGAATGGCTTTGATAATGAGAGTGTTATTTTGAAGGAGCAACTTAAGGAATTATTTAATATTGAACTTTCTGATGTAAGAATTATGCATAGATATTATATAAAAGGAATTAATAATGAGGAATTTGATATAGTGACCAAAACACTTATTGGTGAAAAAAACATTGAACACATACGAGAAGAACTGAGTGAAGTTGAAGGATACAGAGTAATACATGTAGAATACCTTAAAGGTCAGTTTGATCAGAGAGCTGATTCTGCAGAACAGTGTATAAGATTATTATATCCAGATAGAGAATCTAAGGTTCAATGCTCTAAAATATATTTGTTAAAAGGTGAAATTGAAGAGAGTGAATTTGAGAAAATAAAAGGGTTTCTTATAAATAAAGTGGACAGTCATGAGATTCCACTTGGAGAATTAATCTCACAGGAAGATGATAAAGTCCATGTTGATGACGTTAAAGTGATTGAAGGATTCATAAATATGGGTGATGAGAATATCCAGGATTTTATTAATGAAATGGGATTATCCATGACTAACAGGGATGTTAAACATATAGTAGAGTACTTTAAGAGTATAGAAAGGAATCCTACAATAACAGAAATAAGAGTTTTGGACACCTATTGGTCAGATCATTGTAGGCATACTACATTTGAAACTTTAATCAATAATATTGAGGTTGAAGAAGGGAAGTATAGCGAAATAATTAATGATGCACTTGGAGAATATGTAAAAGTAAGAGAAGGGGTATACGGAGATAAAGAAAGAGGAATTACCCTTATGGATCTTGCTGTAATTGGAATGAAAGAAATGAAGAGAAGAGGAAAACTTGATGACCTCGATATATCTGAAGAGATAAATGCATGTTCAATTAATATTGTGGTGGATAATAATGGAGAGGATGAAGAATGGCTTCTAATGTTTAAAAATGAAACACATAACCACCCAACAGAAATAGAACCATTTGGTGGAGCATCAACTTGTCTTGGGGGGGCTATAAGAGATCCATTATCAGGAAGAAGTTATGTTTATGCTGCAATGAGAGTTACAGGAAGTGCGGATCCAAGGGAAGCAGTAGAAGACACGTTGAGTGGAAAGCTACCTCAAATAAAGATAACAAGAGAAGCGGCTAGAGGATATAGCTCATATGGAAATCAGATTGGGCTTACAACTGGATTAGTTCATGAAATATATCATGAGGGTTATAAGGCTAAGAGAATGGAAGTTGGAGCTGTTGTTGGAGCAGTACCTAAAAAGTATGTTAGAAGAGAAACTCCTACTGAAGGGGATAGAATTATCCTTATTGGGGGAAGAACAGGAAGAGATGGTATTGGAGGAGCTTCAGGATCTTCTAAGGTTCACGATGAGAAATCTATTGATGAATGTGGAGCTGAGGTTCAAAAAGGGAATCCTCCAACGGAGAGAAAGATTCAAAGATTATTCAGAGATGGAGAAGTATTAAAATTAATCAAGAGATGTAACGACTTCGGTGCTGGTGGAGTGTCAGTGGCAGTTGGAGAGATAGCTGATGGATTGGTTATTGATCTTGATAAAGTAAGAAAGAAATATGATGGTTTAGATGGAACAGAACTTGCTATATCAGAATCACAAGAGAGAATGGCTGTAGCTGTAGAAGCTAAAGATGTGGAGAGATTTATTGAACTTGCTGACGGGGAGAACTTAGAGGCATATGAAATAGCAGAGGTAACAGAAGAGAGAAAACTTATTATAAAGTGGAGAGGAAAGAACATTGTTGATATTCACAGAGACTTCCTTGATACAAATGGAGCTACAAATGAAACGGATATATTTGTAGAAATGCCTAAAGAAGACTTAGCTCATAAGAACCAGAATACAGATGATAATAGTGATGCTGAAATATTAGGTGGATTTAACGAGCAGTTAAAGGATATCAATTTATGTAGCCAAGAAGGGCTTATTGAAATGTTTGATAACTCTATAGGTACTGGAACAGTGTTAATGCCATTTGGAGGAGAGTTTGAGAAAACTCCTATACAAACAATGGTTCATAAAATACCAGTGCTAGGTGGGGAAACATCAACAGTTTCTGCAATGAGTTTTGGATTTAATGTAAATCTATCTGAGTGGAGTCCATTCCATGGTGGAGTGTTTGCAGTTCTTGAATGTTTATCAAAACTTGTAGCTACTGGAGTAGATTATAAAGATGTTAGATTCTCATTCCAAGAGTATTTTGAGCGTCTTGGAGATGATAAGAAAAAATGGGGTAAACCATTTGCTGCATTGTTAGGTGCATTAAAATCACAACTAGAGTTTGAAACTCCAGCTATTGGAGGGAAAGACAGTATGTCAGGAACTTTCAAAGATATTAATGTTCCGCCAACGCTTATTGCTTTCGGAATTGGTGCAGCTAATGTAGAAAATATAATTTCACCAGAATTTAAAGCAGCAGGTTCTAATGTTATAGCATTTAAAATGCCAGTTAATGATGATTATATGCCTGATTTCCCAATAGTTAAGGAACTTTACAATAAAATAACTTCTCTAATAAAAGAGGGTAAAATACTTAGTTCATATGCTGTAAGTGGAGAGACATTAGAAACTGCTTTATGTAAAATGACTTTTGGTAACAGAATAGGTATAAAACTTAATAAAGAAGAGTATTTAAATGTAAGAAATGATAAGATGAATGGAACAATAATCTGTGAAATCTCACAGGAGTATTCTAAAGAAGTTGAAATGCTGTTAAAAGAAGCTCATGTAATTCAGTTAGGGGAAACTTCAAGGGATTACTCAGTGGAGCTTGAAAAGGCATGTATAAAAGGTGAAGAGCTGCAAAAAGGATGGGAAGAAACATTAAAGCCTATTTTTGTATCTGAGACGAAGCAAGAAGAGGATGAAATAAGCATCTCTGAAAGTAATTTTAAGAAAGAGATCTTTATCGGTAACAAAGAAATCAGCAAACCAAAGATTTTAATACCAGTATTCCCAGGAACAAACTGCGAGTATGACTCTAAATTTGCTTTTGATAAAGTAGGTGGGGATGCTCAATTACTTGTATTTAAAAACTTAACTGAGCATCATATAAGAGAGTCTATAGATAAGCTTAGAGATGAAATAAATAAAAGTAATATAATAATGCTGCCAGGAGGATTCAGTGCTGGTGATGAACCAGATGGATCAGGTAAGTTCATTTCCGCAATATTTAGAAACCCTTTGATTAAAGAGAGTGTTATGGAGCTTCTCTATAAAAGAGATGGACTTATGCTGGGAGTATGTAATGGATTCCAAGCATTAGTGAAGCTAGGTTTGGTTCCATTTGGTGAAATAAAAGAGGTGGATGAAAATTCTCCAACTTTAACGTACAATAATTCAGGTAAGCATATTGCTAAGATGGTTAAAACAAAAATAATAAGCAACAAATCTCCTTGGCTCAATGGGGTAAATGTTGGTGATATCCATACAATACCTGTATCTCACGGTGAGGGAAGATTCGTAGCAAATGAAGCTGTATTAAAATCTCTTATTGAAAATGATCAGATTGCCACAGCTTATCAGGATAGCAATCCTAATGGATCTTCTTTAGGAATTGAAGGTGTAACAAGCCTTGATGGAAGAGTGTTTGGTAAAATGGGTCATTCAGAGAGAATAGGAAAAGGATTATACAAGAATATTCATGGTAACATGAATCAGAAGATATTTAAATCAGGAGTAGAATACTTTAAATAGTTGAAAGATGAGAACGATGGAGGTTTCTACTTTAGGGCAGAAACCTCCATCTTTATAAAAGCAGAAAAGCATAAGTTGTTCTTATGCTTTTCTGCTTTTAACTTTTTTTATTTTTATTAAGATGTCTTGAACAGTTATAACTCCTTGTTGAGCAGACCACATTCCAAATGCTTTCTCATTATCCCTGCTATTAGTGAGTGACTCAATAAATTCCTTCTCCCTAATTGAAAGAATCTCATTGAGTTTCGTATCTTCGTTAGGCATAATGGTGGAAAGTGTTTTCCTTAATTCTATTATTGCATCATCAAAATTTTTGTTCATTTCCTCTTTTCTGTTCCGTATATTACGTTTTGATACATAAATAAAGATAATACCAATTGTAATAAAGACAAAAGCCGTAGCTAATTTATCCATGTTCATCACGACCTTTCAATATACTATTTCTATTAATGATTATATCATTATTTAGCCTTTAAGGCACATTTTTAAATAAACTACGCATCTTTCCTCAGTGCAAAGATATGATTTTTGAGTATACTACTTTAATGTGTCGCAGAACTATAAGGGTGTAAAATTAGTTAACATTCGTATTAATACGAATAATAATTAAAAAAAATAATAAAATGTATTGAAATTATTATTTATAAGTGTTATTATTTCATTAAAGAACAATGGAGGTGTCGTTATGAGAGTTTCGATAATTTATGGAAGCAAATCGGATAAGGATATAATGAGTAAAGCAGGAGTGCTATTAGGAGAGTTTGGGATTGAATATAAGGAATATATTTTATCAGCTCATAGAGTTCCAGAGAAATTAACTGAGGTTCTTGAAAAGCTTGAAAAAGAAGAAGGTCATGAATGTATAATAGCTGGTGCAGGATTAGCGGCACATCTTCCAGGGGTAATAGCATCCCATACAACATTACCAGTAATAGGGGTTCCAATTAATGCAGCTTTAGGTGGAATGGATTCATTGCTTTCTATAGTGCAAATGCCAAAGTCAATTCCAGTTGCAACAGTTGGAATAAACAACAGTTTCAATGCAGCAATGTTATCAATTCAAATATTATCATTGAAATATCCAGAATTAAAAGAAAAATTAGAATTATATAGAAAAGACATGAAAGAAAACTTTATAAAAGATAGTGGATTAGAGGAGGCGTAATCATGGAAAATAGAGAAATGTTATATGAAGGTAAAGCAAAGAAGATATATAGTTATGATGAAGAAAAGGTAATTGTTTATTATAAGGATGATGCTACAGCATTTAACGGAGAAAAAAAGGCTGAAATAGGGTCAAAAGGAATATTAAATAATTCAATAACTACAACAATATTTACTATGTTGAATGAAAAGGGAATAAAAACTCACTTTATAAAAAAGCTAAGTGAGAGAGAGCAGCTTTGTCACCAAGTAGAAATAATACCGTTAGAGGTTATCATAAGAAATATCGCTGCAGGAAGCATGGCAAAAAAATATGGGGTTGAAGAGGGAAGAGAACTTAGTACAACTGTTTTTGAGTTAAGTTATAAGAATGATGATCTTGGAGATCCTCTAATGAATGATTACCATGCAGTAGCATTGGGGTTAACAACATTCGAAGAACTAAATGAAATTAGAGAGACAGCTTTGAAGGTTAATGATATTTTGAAAGAGTTCTTCCTTGAGAGAGATATTACATTAGTTGATTTCAAATTAGAATTTGGAAAAAAGAATGGAGAGATTTTCTTAGCTGATGAGATTTCACCAGATACATGCAGATTCTGGGATAAGAACACTGGAGAGAAGATGGATAAGGATAGATTCAGAAGAGATCTTGGAAATGTTATTGAAGGATACGAGAAACTTTTAAATAGATTGTAATATTAAAATAGTCATGGTCAAATAACAATTTGTGTTATATGAAAATATAACACAAATTTAGTTGGAGGAAATTATGAACGAAGATAAATTTCAAGATGAATGTGGTGTTTTCGGAATATTTAATATGGGGAATGAGAAAATAAATACTGCTAAGATGACATATTATGGTCTGTATGCCTTACAGCATAGAGGGCAGGAGAGCGCAGGAATAGCAACAGTAGATGGAGAAAAGATGAAATCTCATAAAGGTATGGGATTGGTTGCAGATGTATTTACCGAGAAAATCTTAGAAGAACTTCAGGGGCATGCATCAATTGGACATGTAAGATATTCTACTGCTGGTGGAAGTAATGTGGAAAATGCGCAACCTTTAATCGGTCAATTCAAATTGGGAGATATTGCTACAGCACATAATGGTAATCTTGTTAATGCAGATATATTAAGAGAACTTTTAGAAGATTCAGGACATATGTTTCAAACATCAACGGATTCAGAAGTTATACTTAAACTTATTGCAAGAAGAGTTAAGAAGGGTATATTGCAGAGTGTTGTTGACACAATGCAAGCAATAAAAGGTTCCTATGGAATGGTATTCTTAACTGATGAGTTTCTTATAGGAGTAAGAGATCCAAATGGTATAAGACCATTATGTTTAGGTAAGTACAAGGATAGTTATATAATTAGCTCAGAGAGTTGTGGTATAGATGCTGTTGGAGGAGAATTTATAAGGGATATTGAACCAGGGGAAATTGTTATTATAGATAAAAAAGAAATTAAATCAATTAAGATTCAAGAGAAGGTAAGTAAAGCAATATGTGCTTTTGAGTATATCTACTTTGCTAGACCCGATTCGATAATGGATGACATAAATATATATGAGTCTAGAGTTAGAGCTGGGAAAAAGTTGTTTGAAGAAAAACCAATAGAGGCTGATGTTGTGGTAGGGGTTCCAGATTCAGGTATACCAGCAGCTTTAGGGTTTGCAGAAGCATCAGGTATTCCATATGCACTAGGACTTGTTAAGAATAGATATGTAGGTAGAACTTTTATAACACCTGATCAAGAAACTCGAGAGAGAGCTGTATCTGTGAAGTTAAATGTTCTTAAGAGTAATGTAGAAGGTAAGAGAGTTGTTCTTATAGATGATTCAATTGTAAGAGGGACAACATCAAAGAAGCTTATAGAGATTCTGAAAAATGCAGGCGCAAAAGAGGTTCATCTTAGAATTTCATCACCAATGGTAACGCATTCGTGTTATTTTGGGATAGATACTCCATACAGGAAGGATTTAATTGCTTCTAGTAGTGATGAAGAAGAGATAAGTGACTTTATTGGGGCAGATTCAACAGGATATCTTAGTATTGAGGGTCTAATATGGTCATTGAATGGTAAGAAGGAATTTTGCCTAGGATGTTTTAATGGTATCTATCCTGTCAACCCTTCTAAGATTTAGTCTTAAGATTTGGGATTTTACAAAGTTTAATTAATTTGAAACTATATAGAATGGAGAATGATTATGGATAATAATAAGATTTCATATAAAGATTCTGGGGTAAACATTGAAGAAGGATATAAAGCTGTTGATAAAATAAAGGGAATAGTGAAAGATACTTTTATCCCTGGAGTAATGAGTAACATTGGAAGCTTTGGTGCAATGTTTAAATTACCAGGAGGACTTAAAGAACCTATATTGGTTTCAGGAACAGATGGTGTAGGAACAAAATTGGATATAGCATTCAAATTAGGAAAATATGATACAGTGGGTATTGATTGTGTAGCTATGTGTGTTAATGATGTTCTATGTCATGGAGCAAAACCACTTTTCTTCTTAGATTATGTTGCTTGTGGAAGACTTAATTCATCAATAGCAGAACAAATTGTTAAAGGTGTAGCTGATGGATGTAAAAGTTCTACATGTGCACTTATTGGTGGAGAAACTGCAGAGATGCCAGGGTTCTATGATGATGGGAAATATGATATGGCAGGATTTGTGGTTGGAGTAGTAGATAAAGAGAATGTGATTGATGGATCAGATATATGTGAGGATGATGTTCTTATAGGGTTATCATCATCAGGAGTTCACAGTAATGGATTTTCATTAGTTAGAAAATTGATTAATGATTATAATGAAGATTTTAATGGTAAGAGTATAGGAGAGGAATTATTAACGCCTACAAGAATATATGTAGATTCTATTATAAAGTTGATGGAGCAGTTTAAAATTAAAGGAATGGCACACGTTACTGGCGGTGGCTTCTATGAGAATATTCCAAGAATGTTTAAAGGTGACCTTATGGCGGTAGTTAATAAAGACAGTTATCCACTTCCAAACATATTTAAACATCTTATGGAGTTAGGTGTTGAAGAGGATGAGATGTATCATACATTCAATATGGGTATAGGATTTGTAATATGTGTTAACAAGGATGATAAGGATGCTGTAATTAAAGAGCTAATTGAATTAGGTGAAAAGGCATATGAGATTGGATATATTCAGAGAGGTGAAGGGTTATGTTTAAAATAGCTGTTCTCATTTCAGGCGGAGGAACTAATCTGCAAGCTATAATAGATGGTATTAAAAGCAATGAGCTTGAATGTTCAATTGAATATGTTATAAGCGATAATAAAAATGCTGGTGGAATTCTAAGAGCTGAGAGAGAAGGTATAAAAACTCTTATCTTTGATAAAAAAGAATATTCCCGAGAAGAAATCAGTAATAACATAACTAATACACTTCACGGAAAAGTTGATTTAGTTGTTCTAGCAGGTTTTCTTAGTATTTTAAAAGGTGATATAATAAGAGAATTTAACAATAGAATAATAAATTTACATCCTTCCTTGATTCCTAATTTTTGTGGAAAGGGAATGTATGGTGACAGGGTTCATAAAGCTGTTCTTGAAAGTGGAGTAGAGAAAAGTGGTTGTACAGTGCATTTTGTAGATGAGGGAACTGACACAGGGGAAATCATCCAACAGGCTGAGGTCAAGGTGGACACAGATGACACTGTAGAAACTCTTAGGGCAAAAGTGAATTGTGAGGAACATAAATTAATTGTCAATGTTATAAAACAGTTAATTGGGAAAACTCAGGAATAGCATATATTTTATGGAGGCGTTCATTATGAAAAGAAGAGCTTTAATTAGTGTTTTTGATAAAAGTAATGTTGAGAAAATAGCGGAGTATCTTGAAGGTAGAGGATATGAGATATTATCTACTGGTGGAACATATAGAAAGCTTAAAGAGTGTGGAGTAAATGTTACTGAGGTTAGTGAGGTGACTGGAAGTGGCGAGATGTTGGGTGGTAGAGTAAAATCACTTCACCCAGTTATACATGGAGGAATTCTTGCTAATAGAGCTAAAGCGGAAGACATGAGTACTCTTGAAGAAAGAGAGATAGCTCCAATAGATATAGTTATAGTTAATCTTTATCCTTTCTTTGCTGGATTAAAAGAAGATAAAACATTTGAAGAGATGGTAGAACTTATTGATATTGGTGGACCAACTATGTTAAGATCTGCTGCAAAGAATTTTAAGGATGTGCTTGTTGTTGTAGATCCTCAAGATTATGACAATATTATTAATGAGTTTGAAGAAAAGAATGAAATTTCTTATGAATTCAAAAAAGAAATGGCAAGAAAAGTATTTAATGTAACTAGTTCGTATGATGCAGCAATTAGTGAATATATGAATGAAGATGGAGAAGAGGAATACTTATCAGTTTCATATAAAAAAGAAGAAAACTTAAGATATGGTGAGAATTCTCATCAAGATGCAGCTCTTTACTTAAGAAATGATGGTAAAGGTGTAATGAATAATATTGAGATTTTAGGTGGTAAGAAGTTATCATACAATAATATTAAGGATCTTGATATTGCATGGAAGGTAGTTTGGGAATTTGATGAGCCAGCATGCTGTTCATTAAAGCACAACACTCCTTGTGGAGCCGCTATTGGTGAAAACTCATATGATGCATATATGAAAGCGTATAACTGTGACCCTATTTCAATCTTTGGAGGAATCATTGCTTTCAATAGAAAGGTTGATAAGGCTACAGCGGAAGAGATAAACAAAATATTTGTAGAGATTGTTATTGCACCAGATTTTGAGGAAGATGCATTAGCAGAGTTTAGCAAAAAGAAAAATCTAAGAGTGTTGAAGTGTCAATACAAACCAGATGACAAGTACGAATATGTTTCAGTTGATGGTGCAATGCTTAGACAGACTAGAGATGAAAAATTATTAGAAGAGTTAAAATATGTAACAGAAAATCAACCTTCTGAGAAAGAACTTGAAGATATGATCTTCGGTATGAAGATTTGTAAATATGTTAAATCAAATGCTATTGTTGTAGTTAAAGATAAGATGGCTAAAGGGGTAGGAGCAGGTCAGGTTAATAGAATCTGGGCAGCTTGCGAAGCTTTAGATAGAGCTGGAGATGGCGCAATACTAGCATCAGACGCATTCTTCCCTTTCAGTGATGTAGTTGAGAAAGCCGGAGAATATGGAATTAAAGGCATAATACAACCAGGTGGGTCAATTAAGGACAAACTTTCAATCGAAAAATGTGAGGAATTGGGAATTTCAATGGTGTTTACAGGTTTAAGACATTTTAAACACTAAATAATTCAAAGAACAAAGAACAAACCTGTTCTTTGTTCTTTGTAAATTTTTGGTGCTTTTGAATTTTTTAAATGAAATAAATTTTAATACGATGGAATAAAATACGTGGGATGGTGAGAATATGAAGTATTTGATTATTGGTTCTGGTGGAAGGGAGCATGCTATTGCTTGGAAACTTGCACAGAGTGATACATGTGAGAAAGTTTTTGTAGCTCCTGGAAATGGAGGAACTGCTATTGAGAAGAAATGTGAGAACTTTAAATATAATTCATTTGATCAACTAATAGAATTATGCAAAAGAGAAAAAATTGAGCTAACAGTGGTTGGTCCAGAAGCCCCACTGGTTGATGGAATAGTTGATGTATTCTTAAATGAAGGATTATCTATTATTGGACCACACAAAGAAGCAGCTATGCTTGAGGGAAGTAAGATTTTTTCAAAGGACTTCATGAAGAAGCATTCTATAAAAACAGCAAAATATGAGAGTTTTGATGATTATGATAAAGCTGTAGAGTTTATTGATACAATGGAATATCCTATAGTTATTAAAGCTGATGGATTAGCAGCAGGAAAAGGTGTAGTCATTGTAACAGATAGAGAAGAAGCAATAGACAATCTTAAAGAATTCATGTTAAATGAAAGATTTAATGAGGCTGGTAAAAGTGTAGTAATTGAAGAATTTATCGAAGGTTTGGAAGCTTCAATAGTAACACTTTTTGATGGAGAAAAAATAATACCTTTTATCTCATGTAAAGATCATAAAAGAGCTCATGATGGTGATTGTGGACCAAACACAGGAGGCATGGGAGTAGTGGCACCTAATTCTCATGTTAACGAGCAGATTATGGATGATTTCATTAATAATATAATGGAACCTACTCTAAGAGGTCTTAAGGAAGATAAACTTGTTTTTAAAGGATTTATATTCTTTGGAATAATGATAAAAGAGGGAGTTTCTTACCTTCTAGAGTATAATGTGAGAATGGGAGATCCAGAAACACAAGCAATAATGTCTTTGATGGAAAGTGATTTTGCAGATGTACTTATGAGTTGTATGGATAACTCTTTAAAGATAGAGGATATAACTTGGAAAGATAAACATTGTTGTGCAGTTGTTCTTGCATCAGGTGGATATCCATTACAATATGAAAAAGGCATTGAAATGGATTATAATGATAATCTTCAAGAAGGAAGTAAAGTATTTTTTGCTGGAGCAGAATTAAAGGATAATAAGCTAATAACAAGCGGTGGAAGAGTTGCTTGTGTAACAGCTTTAGGAAATGACAGTAATGAAGCTTATAATAAAGCTTATGAGAGTATAAAGAATGTTGAGTTTGAAGGAATGTTCTTTAGAAATGATATTGGAAAATAGCACATTCTATTCCGTTTAAAGAGCCTAGTGTAATTATTACACTAGGCTCTTTTGACATTCTTTAGAAAATTGAAGGGATTGCCAGGGGGAAGGCGAACAGGCAGTAGATTATATACTTAAAAAAAGTAGTAACCTATATCTCTTTTTTAAGAAAATGTTGAAATGGATTTACTCGTTAGAGTACAAGTTATAACATGATTAAGCTATGAAAAATCGAAATACTTTTTTGTTGTGGAATGATTATAAAAACAAAAAAGGGTCATAATTATAAAAAAATACGAATTAATGTTTGTACAAAAGAATATTCTTTATATGGAGATACTTTGTATAGATATTAGATTTGGGGGTAATTATGACTGATTTTTTTACTAGTAACATAAACGGAAATTTAAATGATCAAAAGAGAGATTATGATAAGCATGTAAGTGAAGAGAAATCTAAAGATAATCCTAAAGAAAATAATCAAGGGGATTATAAAGATGAGTTTTTAGATGAGTTTGAGAAGAATGTGTTAGAGTCAAATTTTCTACCTGAAATAGAAGCAAATCTTTTGAAACTGGTGAATAGGGCTAGAGGGTCAGAGACAAAGAAATATGAAGAAAATAGAATGAAAGAACAGGAGAGAATTTGTAGAGAGGAGAAGAGATTAAATAAATTAATAATTCTTGAAAAAGTAATCAAGGAGATAGATAGTAAAAAAAATAGTAATAATAATCAAGAGATAATAGAGGGTATTAGAGAGCAAAGATTTAAGGAGAGTAGGGTATGCCCACATTGCGGATATAAGAAAATCTGGAAGTATGGCAAATATGACGGAAAACAGAGATATAGATGCAAGAGTGATGGGTGCGGAAAGACATTTAGTGATAGAACTTTATCACCTATGTATTATAGCAAAAAAGGGATAGAAAAATGGAGTGAATATATGAAATGTATGGTTAGGGGGTTATCTTTAAGTGAATGCAGTTACATTGTAGGAATAAATATAGCTACTGCCTTTTACTGGAGGCATAAAATTATGGATGGCTTAAGAGAAAATATGGGGTCAGGCTTCGTTGGTGGAATAGTTGAGTGCGGACATATGGTAGTAGTTGAGAGTATAAAAGGTAATAGTAACAAGAAAGGGAAGTATGGGGTATTTAATAGAGGGAGAAGGTGTGGTATCAAGGATAAATATACATTAATTCTTGATGAGGAAAAACCTAAGGCAAACTACGTTGTATGTGCTGTAGATAGAAAAGGAAATATGGTAGTTGAGGCATGTAATAGAAGAGTTGACAAAAGATTGTTAGGAAATATATTTTATGGGAAAATTCTTTGCGGAACAATTTTATGTACTGAAGGAAACAGACATTATCATCAATTTGCACAGGAAATGGAGTTAACATTAGGTCGTGGGTGCACTGGTGACGATAATGAGGAATATCATATTGGTAATCTTATGGGTATGAAAAGAGAGATAATTAATTGGCTTAGCAGCTTTAATGGGGTATCTAGCAAATATTTAACAAACTATCTATATTGGTACAGGTGGATGAAGGGAAAAAAACTCTATAATGGAAAGGCAGGAGGATGCAATGATGTTAGTAATTACGACGGTAATGTAGGCACGTGTAATGATGATCATAGTGCAGCTAAGAGTATGTTTTTAGAGAGCCATACTAAGTATACTGGTATGATTATAATGAAATTTAAGGAGCGTAAGCCTATTTATGTGGCTGCGTAAGGGCGACAGAGGACGTAATTGTCAGTGTAAAAATAGTTTAATTAATCAAAATAGAAAATATTTGTATTAATCATCAGGGAAAAGATTTAGCTCTATTAATATTGGAGAAGGGATTGTCTAATAAGTGTAACAATCTGTGAATATTTTTCAACAGTATCTTAAAAAAGAGAACTATGGCACTCTTTAGATTAATATTTTATGAGTAAAAATCTGTAATTGAAGGAAATTGAGTTAATTGTCGAAGGAAGAAAAAGTTGCATATTTTTCAACAGTATCTTAAAAAAGAGAGAGATGCTACTAATTTAATTAGTTCTTTTATCACCCCAAAATCCAAGATATATATAGGCTTAGTACCTAAGCTTGGCTATTGGTGTGAACAAAGATTGTACGCATGGCCGTGCTTTTTTTTACTAGAAGATAAAATTGGCATGGGAATTGCTTTTAATAATATGTAAGAAAATTAATACGTTAGAAGTATTCCACTGTCAGTTTAAGGATGGTACTCGGTAATGGTGGGTGTCTACAAAGGAACATTGGGTTCTCTAAGGTACCTCGTGAAACACGTCTTTTTAATACCTATAAAGTAAAGTGTATAAAATGTATACATTTCAATGTATCAGAATTATACAGTTAATATGATAAAGGAGGGGGAGCATGGAAGGATTAATAATTAACGGCATTATATATGGATGTCTTTATGCACTTTCAGCAATGGGATTGGTACTAATCTTTAAAGTGTGTCAGGTTGTGAACTTCGCACAAGGAGAAATGGCAATGTTCTTCGCGTTCATAATATTCACATTTCTTAATATGAAATTCCATTATGGGATAGCTATTATACTCACAATAATTATATCTGTATTGATAGGGCTAATTATTGAGAGAGCAATTATGAGACCAATTGGAGGTGCTCATCTAAGTGCAATGATTGCAACCTTAGGGTTAATTATGATATTCAATGGTATGGCTGGATTTTTATTTGGGACAGAAGAGCATAGGTTTCCGAGCATAACTGACGGGACAACTATTGGAAATCAGGCTATGATTATTGGAATTACTGTGGTTTTTATGTTGATATTGTTCTGCTTTTTTAAATTTACAAAGACTGGATTAGGGGTAAGGGCAGTATCACAAGATCATTTCACAAGTAGACTTATGGGGGTATCAGTAAAAAGAGTCACATCAATCACTTGGGCATTAGCTGCAGTGTTAGCTTGTGTAACAGGTATGTTAGTAGCATCTCAAACAACATTGACAATAACAATGATGCAAGAGATCCATTTAAAGGCGTTTTGCTCAGCTGTTTTAGGAGGATTCAATAGTTTCCTAGGGCCAGTTGTAGGTGGAGTTATACTTGGAGTTAGTGAAAATCTATTTGGAAGCATAAGTGTGTCATTTATAAAATGGAAATCAGTATTTAGTTTTGGATTAATAATAATAATGCTGATTATAAAGCCTAATGGAATCATGGGTACTAAGTATAGGAAGAAGGTGTAGCATGGAAATAATAAAAAAGATAGGTGGAAAAAATATAAAGTACAGTATTATTTCAATAATCATTGTAGTACTTCCCTTTATTCTAGGAGGAAAAAATAGTACTATCACTTTGCTTTCTATGGTAGGGATATATGCAATTGCAGCACTAGGGTACAATCTTCTTCTTGGATATGCTGGACAAATATCATTAGGGCATGCTGCATTTGTAGGAATTGGTGCATATGTAACTGCAAATTTGATGAAATATATGAACTTCCCATTTAGTATATCACTTATTATTTCTCTAGTTATTGCGGGTTTGTTTGGAGTATTGCTAGGTATACCGGCACTGAGATTAGAAGGACACTATCTTGCAATAGCTACACTGGGATTTGGAGTTGTATGTGAGAAGATTTTTGCAGCTTGGAAAGGATTTACAGGTGGACATTCCGGGTTGAGAGGCATACCAAATATAAATATTTTTGGATTTGTTATCAAAAGTAAATTAATAAAATATTACATCATATTAATGATATTAATTATTGCAGTTATTGCTATGAAAAATATAATCAATTCAAAATATGGTAGAAATTTAAGAGCTATGAGAGATAGTGAAATTGCAGCTCAATCTATGGGAATTAATATTGCAAAGTATAAAACAGTAGCATTTGTTATTAGTGCTGTATATGCAGCGGCGGCTGGTAGTTTGATGGCAATGTATTTTAATAGTGTATTTTATACATCATTCAATATGAACTTTTCAATGAATCTTCTTACAATAATCGTTGTTGGAGGCATAGCTTCAGTACAAGGTTCAATATTAGGTGCAGTATACATTGTTATGATTCCAGAAATTTTAAAGAGACTAGTTCCTTTCGACGGTATACCATTCATAATCAATGGAGCGCTTCTTATTATAGTAGTACTTTTTTATCCCATGGGGTTAAATAAACTGGTTATATCAGCAGAAAACTATTTTAAGAAGTTGATATCAAAAGTGAAGAAAGAAGAGGTGGCATCATGATGAAGGAGCCTATACTTGAATGTAAAAATCTAAGTATTTCATTTGGTGGACTTAAAGCCGTTGATTCAGTATCTTTGAAGGTAAATAAAGGTGAAGTGTACGGTTTAATAGGCCCAAACGGTGCAGGAAAGACCACTTTGTTTAACATGATTACTAAATTTTATGAGTGTGATAGTGGTGAAATAATATTTGATGGTGAAAATTTATCTAAAGAGAAGAATTATAACATAATCAAAAAAGGATTAGTAAGAACTTTTCAAAATGTTGAACTTTTTAAAGGAATGACCTTACTCGAAAATATATTAGTAGGGCAGCATACAGAAACAAAATATTCAATGCTTCACGGAATTATTAGAAGTAAGAAGTATAGAGAAACTGAAAAGGCAATATTAGATAGAGCCATGGAGATACTTGAATTTTTAAATATTGAACAATATGCTCAATTCTATCCATCTCAATTGCCTTATGGTATACAAAAGAGCGCAGAACTAGCGAGAGCACTTGTACTTAATCCAAAGATGGTGATTTTAGATGAACCAGCTGCAGGGATGAATAACTTAGAGACAGAGCAGTTAGGGAAACAGATAAACAGGTTAAGAGAAGAATTAGACATTACAGTATTTATGATTGAACATGATATGAAACTAGTCATGAATATATGTGATAGAATAACTGTTTTGAATTTTGGAAAAAAGATAGCTGAAGGTAGTCCTGATGAAATTAAAAATAATAAGAACGTTATAGAAGCTTATTTGGGAGGTGAGTAGGTGTTACAGGTAAAAGGATTAAGAGTCAATTATGGAGCTGTAGAGGCAGTTAAAGGAATAGATATTCAAATTAAAAAGAATAACATTGTAAGTATATTAGGAGCAAATGGGGCAGGAAAAACATCAACATTACATGCCATTTCAGGATTAGTCAAAAAGACTTCTGGGAAAATTATATTTGATGGACAGGATATAACGGATTCTTCTGTTGAGGAGATTGTAAGGTTAGGGATAATTCAATGTCCTGAAGGAAGACGAGTTTTTCCTAAGTTTACTGTAGAAGAGAATTTAAGAATTGGAGCTTATAGTAGAAAAGGACAAAATATTAAAAAAGAACTTCAAACAGTGTATGAACTTTTTCCAAGATTATTTGAAAGAAAAAAACAAATTGCAGGAACTCTTAGTGGAGGAGAACAACAGATGCTGGCCATTGGAAGAGGGCTTATGGCAACACCCAAATTATTTATTTTGGATGAACCATCGTTGGGGTTGGCACCTAAAATCGTTGAAGAGATATTTGAAACTATAAAGACCATAAGGGATGAAGGGGTTACAATTCTTTTAGTGGAGCAAAATGCTATGTGTGCAATGAATATTTCAGATTATGTTTATGCTCTTGAGGTTGGGAAAGTAGCAGTTCAAGGAACTGCTAGCGAGTTGTTACAAAATGAACAGGTTAAAAACGCTTATTTAGGCGGTTAAGGGGGAATAAAAATGAAAAAAATTCTAAGTATGTTATTAGTAATTGCAATGGTAATGACTACTATGGTTGGTTGTGGCAAAAAGAAAGAAGCTGCTCAAGGTGTTAGTGAAAAAGAAGTGAAAATAGGTACTATCGCAGCTGTTTCAGGACCCTTTGCTATTGTAGGAAAACCTTTAGTTGAAGGTATGGAAGCATATTTTAATATGATCAATGAACAGGGTGGAATTGATGGAAGAAAGATTAAACTTGTAAAAAAAGATGACGAATTCAAACCAGAGTTAGCTATACAAAAGGCAGAGGAGCTTCTTGATGAAGAGGTATTTGCTATAGTGGGTCAGCTAGGAACACCAACTTGTTTAGCCACACTAGATGTATTTAAGGAAGCAGGAATTCCTTGTGTTTATCAAGGAACAGGAAATAGCACATTTGCTTCTGTTAAAGGTAACTATTTTCCAGTTCAACCTAACTATCAGTTTGAGGGAAGATTAATTGCTTCATATTCACTCAATGAACTAGAAGGTAAGAAGATAGCTGTTTTATATCAAGATGATGATATGGGAGAAGATGGTTTAAAAGGAATTGAATCTTATTTAAAAGAAATTGGAGAAGAAAATGCTGCAGTTGTTAAAATCCCATTTGCAATAGGCGAGACCGATTTTACTTCTCATGTGTTATCTGCAAAAAAAGAGAATCCTGATGTGACTATTGTATATGGTATGCAAGGACCAACAGCTAAAATATTAAAAGCAAGTAAGGAACAAGGGTTTGAATCACAATTTATCACTTCATATGTAAATGCAGATCCTAAGATTGCAGAATTGGCAGAAGGCGGCGCAGAGGGCCTTATCGTACCAGCATGGGTTAACATAGTTGACCTTAATGATGAAAGTGTAAAAGAATATTATGCAAGAATGAAAGTGGAAGGAATTGAAACACCTAATGCATTCCATGCAGCAGGTTGGGTTGCAGCACAGGTTTTCATAGAGGGACTCAAAAATACTGAAGGTGAACTTACATGGGATAATTTTATAAAAGGTATGGAGAAAATTGAAAATTTCAACGGCCTAGCTAAAGGTGTAACTTATACTCCAGAAAATAGAGATGGGGTTACAAAGATGTATTTCATTCAGTTTATAGATAATAAAGCTACATTATTAGGTGATGGTGAGTGGGTTGAAATTAAAAAATAATCATATAATGTTTTAGGGGTGAGAAAGTGGTCATTAATTTGAATGGGTATGATATTTTTTATGAGATAAAGGGAAATAAAGATAGCATAGAGTCAGTTATTATGTTAAACGGATTGATGATGAGCACAATGAGTTGGTATCCTCTACTAGGAGGGTTGGATAACTATAAAATATATTTACTTGATTTTATAGATCAAGGGAAATCACAGAAATTTGATGGAAAAGAATACTCACAAGATTTACAGAAAAGAATATTGGAATCATTCATTCATGAGCTAGACATAAGGGAACCCCATATTATTGGAACCTCATATGGCGGTGAGGTAGCTATAAGATATGCTATTGAAAATAGTCATAAAATTAAGAGTCTAACACTATCAAATACAACATTCTGTACCAATTATCTTCTACAAGAGATAGGAAGAGGGTGGATTGATGCATGCGAAGTAGAGAACAAGAGATTATTCTTCAAATGTACACTTTCATATATATATAGTAAAGAGTTTTATGAAGAACGAAAAGATTGGTTGAATACAAGGGAAGAGTTCTTTGTAAAGAATCTACCTAGCGATTGGTATGAGGGGATTAAAAGATTAATCATAAGTGCAGAAGATTTAGAGATTCCAGTGGAAAAACTTAAAAATATAAAGGCACCTACAATGATAATTTCATCTGATGAAGATAAGCTTATTTCAAAGGAAGATAGTAAGATTTTAAACAGAGAAATTTATAATTCGAGATGTGTTTCTATAATTGGAGCAGGTCATGCTGCAATGTATGAGAAGCCTAATGAATGGGTAAGTATTATTAAAGGTTTTATTGAGAATATAGGGATAGATATAAAAATTTAATGCATAGGGGTGATATTAATGATGAACAATTGATAGTAGAGCTATCAATTGTTCATCATTGTTCATTATCATGCTATTCAGAAAAAATATTATAACTATGCTATGTAAATTATAAAATATGTAATTATTTACTTTATTTTGGTATAATTATAATATAAAGAGCGTCAAAAAGAGGTGATTATGTGAGCTTATTACAAGAAAGAAATACTTTCAATATATTAAAGGAAATATTCGAAAAATTACCAATTCCTATAAATCTTGTGGATGATAAATGTAGGATTATATATATAAATAATGCATTTTTAAAGTTCCTTGATAAGAATAGGGAAGAGCTACTTGGAAAAGAAACTAAGGCTATTGAAAGTACATCTAGATTACATAGTGTGATTGAGAATAAGAAGGCTGAGATTGCTTATGAGCATACTTTTACTAATGGGAAGACAGCTATAGTACATAGAATTCCCATACTAGATCATGATGACAATGTAATCGGTGGATTTGGAATGGTTCTATTTGACAATATGGACAAGTTAAAAGAACTCATGAATCGATGCAATTTGCTTAAGAAAGAATTAAAACTATATAAGAGTACTATTAATAGAATGAATTCAACAAAGTATACTCTTGATGACATAATAGGTGTTTCTGATGAAATGGCGAATTGTAAAAAGAAAGTTATAAAGATATCTAAGGTAAATATGAATGTTCTAATAAAAGGGGAGAGTGGGGTTGGAAAAGAACTATTTGCTCACTCTATTCATAATGAGAGTTCAAGGTGGAACAATCCATTTGTAACCATCAATTGTTCTGCAATACCCGAGAATCTTTTTGAATCAGAACTCTTTGGTTATAATGATGGAGCTTTCACAGGTGGAAAGAAAGGTGGACATATTGGTAAATTTCAGCTTGCAGATGGAGGAACGGTGTTTTTGGATGAGATTGGTGAGATGCCACATTATATGCAGGCGAAATTATTGAGAGTATTGCAAGAGGGAGAAATAGCACCTATTGGAGCGGAAAGTCCTATTAAAGTTAATGTGAGAGTTATTTGTGCAACTCATCAGGATATTGAGAGAATGGTGAAAGAAGGTGAATTTAGAGAAGATCTATATTATAGATTAAATGTGCTTTCTTTAAATATTCCATCACTCCGCGCACGAAAGAATGACATTGATTTACTTATGGATAAATTTGTGGAGGGATTTTATAAGGAAACAGGAGTTTATAGAGTTATTGATCAGAATGGGAAGAAGATATTTCGAGAGTATAATTGGCCGGGAAATGTTAGAGAATTAAAAAATATGGTTGAGAGAGTGTGTGTTAATGCAGATGATGTAATTGTGAATGTAGATGATTTTCCCATTGATTTAATAAGGGGTAAAAGAAATTATGTAAAAGAAAATTCTAAAGAAGATTCATTGAAAGACATAATTGGGAATATTGAAAAGGAAATCATATTTAAAACGCTTAAGGAATGTGATTTTAATAAGAGTGAAACAGCAAAGAAGTTAAAGATTCAACGAGCATCTCTTTATAGAAAGATGGAGGAATATGATATAGAGGAAAAATAATTTGAAATTGGAGAGGATACAGTGTTAACTAAAAAAAATATTCAAGCAAATAGAATTAACTTGGCATATTTATCAAAAGGTGAAGACTACGATAACATCATTATATTAATACATGGAAATGTGTCTAGTTGCATATTTTGGGATGAAATAATTGATGAGCTAGGTAAAAAAAATTGGATATTAGCACCAGACTTAAGAGGGTATGGTGATACTGAAGCTCTACCAATAGACGCAACAAAAGGTGTAAGGGATTGGTCAGAGGATATAAAAAACTTTGTTGATGCCCTTGGAATTAAAAGTAAATTTCATATTGTTGGATGGTCACTTGGTGGAGGAGTAGCTATGCAATATGTTATAGATTATCCAGAAGACATATCAACTTTAACATTGATTAGTCCTGTTTCTCCTTATGGGTTTGGAGGAACAAAAGGAATCCAGGGAGAAAAATGTAATGAGAGTTTCAGTGGCACGGGAGGAGGAACAGCTAATCCAATCTTTGTTCAGAGACTTCGTGATAATGATAAGAGTGAAGATGATAACAATAGTCCTAAAAGTGTTATGAATAACTTTTATTTCAAACCTCCTTTTAAAGTAGATAAAGCACGTGAAGATAAATTTGTTCAGGGAATGTTAAAAATGAAAATTGAAGACGATTATTACCCAGGAAATTATGAGGATTGTGTAGTATGGCCATATACAGCTCCAGGAGATAAGGGTATTAATAACACACTAGCACCTAAGTACTTTAACCTAACATCAATAACTGAAATTGATAAAAAACCACCAATATTATGGGTGAGAGGAAAGGATGATCAGATAGTATCTGACAATTCCTTCTTTGATCTAGGAACTTTAGGTAAGTTAGGGTTTATACCAAACTGGCCAGGAGATGAGGTGTACCCATCCCAACCAATGGTATCTCAAACTAGGGAGATTTTTAATCAATACAAAGCTAATGGCGGGATTTACAAAGAGATTGTTTTTGAAAAATGTGGACATTCACCTCATATTGAAAAACAAGAAGAATTTCTAGAAGTCTTTTCAGAATTTATTGAGAAATAGTGATGTGTAACGAAATTATACAACTGTAACATATAAACACATGAATTTAAGTAAGTGTTTCAAAATATATATTATAAAACTCAGCTAACCCTTGGGGGCGCTGAGTTTTTATAGTTTAAGTTAAGTTTTTAATTAACAAAGAATTGGCATGGATATTGCTTATTATATTTATAGGTAAGTCTATAGGATAAATATAAGGAGGAATAATCATGAAAGACCACGTTGGTGTTGTTGGAACGGGAATATATTTGCCTAAAAATATTATGACGGCAAAAGAAATTTCAAAAGCGACTGGTGGAATATGGAGTGAAGATGCTGTCAAAGGTAAGCTTGGGATTAATAAAAAATGTATTCCATCAAATAACTTTAATGATGGAACTCAAGAAATGGGAGTATATGCTGCTATAGATTGTTTAAAAAACACAGGAATCAATCCTTTAGATATAGATTTAATTCTTTGTGTTGGAGAGGAATATAAAGAATATCCTTTAACAACGTCAGGAATATATATTCAAGAGAAAATAGGTGCAAGAAAAGCTTGGGCTATAGATTTAGCACAAAGATGTTGTACTACAGTATCTGCAATGAAAATAGCAAAGGATATGATGATGAGTGATAGTGAAATCAATACAGTAATGATAGTGGGTGGATACAGAAACGGTGATTTCGTTGATTATAAGGACAAGAGTATGTCTATGATGTATAACCTAGCAGCTGGTGGAGGTGCAATTATTCTCAAAAAAAACTATGGAAGAAACGAGGTTTTGGATTCGTGCATAATGTCTGATGGAAGTATGGCAAGAGATGCTGCAGTTGAAATAGGAGGAATAGTGAACCCTATAAATCATGAAAACTTAGAAGAGAGCAGAAAATCTTTAAGGCTTCTAGATAGTGATCATATGAAGAATAAGCTGAATGAGGTTTCACTGAAAAATTGGTTTGATTGTATAGATAAGGTCCTTCAAAAAGGAAATTTACAGAGAAAAGATATTGGATATCTTGCAGTATTGCATTTTAAGAGATCAATGCATAAGTTCATGTTGAAGGAACTTGGGCTTGATGAGGAGAAAACAATATATCTGGAAGACTACGGTCATATTGGTCAGATAGATCAAATTTTATCAATCCATCTTGGTTTAAAAGAAAATAAGATAACTGAAAATACAATTATTATGATGATTGCAGCAGGGATTGGATATGCTTGGTCAGCTGGTGCAATAAGATGGGGTGTAATTGAGGAGGGAGAAAATGACAGAATTTAATGAAGAGTATAAGAAAAAACTTATATCACTTGAAGAGGCATTAGAAAAAGTTGAATCAAATTATGAGATATGTGTTGGTCTTGCAGGTGCAGAACCAACGGATTTTTTAAATAAGCTTCACATAATAGGAGATAATGTTGAAAATGTTAGTATATTAACCTGTTTGAATATGGGAGATTATAAGTTTACCAGTGATAAATCTATGGAGGGTAGTTTTGTTAATTCAACTTGGTTTTATAGTGCGCTCACCAGAAAATCACATGACAATCACACAGCAAGTTTTATACCTAATCATTTACATCTTTCATCTAAGAAAAGGTTAAGTTACAAGAAACCAGATATGTATATTGGAACAGTTAGTAAAATGGATAAGCATGGGTATTTTTCACTCTCATTATCAAACTGTTATGAGATGGATTACATTGAAGCAGCTGATAGAATTGTTCTAGAAGTAAATGAAAATTACCCGAGAGTACATGGTGATACTGCTGTTCACATAAGTCAGGTTGATTTTATTTATGAGAGTAAAAGGTCTGTACCAGAATTACCTACTAGAGCTCCTTCCGCTAAAGATAAAGTCATTGGTAAATATATCGCTGATTTAATACCTGACGGTGCTACTATTCAATTGGGAATTGGAGGGATTCCAAATGCAGTTGCAGAATTTCTGAAAGATAAAAAAGACTTAGGAATTCATACAGAAATGATAACAGATGGAATGGTTGATCTTGTGGAGTGTGGCGCTGTCAACAATAGAAAGAAAACAATTCATAGAAATAAAATTGTAGGAACATTCGCATTGGGCACAAAGAAACTGTATGACTTTATTGACGATAATCCTATGATCGAACTAAGAAGAGGGTCATATACTAACGATCCTTATATAATAGGTAAAAATTATAAAATGGTTTCAATAAATACTTCTCTACAAATAGATCTCACTGGTCAATGTTGTTCAGAATCCATTGGAATAAAGCAGTACAGTGGAACAGGTGGGCAGGCAGATACAGCTATAGGAGCTCAGAACAGTGAAGGGGGATTCTCAGTAATAGCTTTATATTCAACGGCTAAGAAGAACACTATATCAACAATTGTACCTATGCTCTCTGAGGGAGCGGCAGTATCACTACAAAGAAATGATGTTGATTATGTTGTAACTGAATATGGCGTTGCAGAACTGAGAGGTAGGACAATAAAAGAAAGAGTAGAGGAGTTAATTAAAGTATCACATCCTAATTTCAGGGAATGGCTCTCAAAGAGAGCTGAAGAACTGAAAATATGGTAATATAAATAATTTTCGCAATTCACTTATTAAATTTCAAAGGAGGGGATAGGGAAGAAAAATACTTAGTCTATGGAGGAATGATTAAGATGATTGGATTGAAGATTAACGAAATAGAGCTTGGGCAAAAGGCTTATTTTCAAAAAACAATTACAGAAACCGATGTATATTTATATTCAGGAATCACAGGGGATTTAAATCCAGCGCATATAAATCAAGTTGAGGCAGAAAATTCAATATTCAAAGGGCGAATTGCACACGGGATGTTGACCGCTGGACTTATCTCAGCAGTTTTAGGAATGAAACTTCCAGGGCCAGGAACTATTTATCTTAAACAGGACATTAAATTTACAGCGCCAGTTAAGTTCGGTGATACAATAAAAGCAGAAGTGGAAGTTATAGAAATAATAAATGAAAGAAACAGGGTAAAACTTAAAACTGAGTGTAAAAATCAGAATGGTCAAACTGTTCTTATAGGAATAGCTGAAGTAATGCCCCCTAAATAACACCCTTACAGGGGTGTTGTTTTTTATTCTTAATAATAAAAAAGTGACGGGGAAAAGCTTGAAAAACATAGTTGACCTTTTAAGCGCGTGCTTTTTCATGCTTGTGAGTATATTTAATTTGTAAGTGTGAAACGGCAACAGAAATCAGTGGATTTAAAATGCATAGGAATGTAAATGGCGCATAGACTAGTGAACTCACTCCAGTTATTGCTAAAATAATCAGTGAGTTAACATTCCATGGCATTAAAGGTGCAATGATTGTTCCTGTATCAGAGATTGTTCTGGCTAGAGTATCTTCTTGAAGCTCATAGTCTATATAATGTTGGTTCATCAACTTCCCAGGGAGAACTATACCCATTGTTTGATCACAAGTTACTATGGTCATCACTGAGCTTAATAAGGAAGTATTGATGATAAGTTTAAGTGGTGAAACTATATTTTTAAGGAATAATTCTGTGAGAGGATATAAAATTCCATACTCATCAAGAATAGATACTAGAACTATGGAACCTGCAACAATTAAAATAACTTCTAGCATATTGAATGCGCCACCTCCTCTTATTAAAGGAGAGATAATGGAAGTTGTATTTTTTAATGAGTAGCCATTTAATATAGAATTTAAAGTATTATAAAGGGATTCCTTCTGTATTATGATGGAACAGAGGGAACCTAATAGCGTGCCTATAGGAAGAGTATATAATGTCTTAACTCCTAAGAAAGTCAATAATACTACAACAAAAGGGATTAATAATAGATAGGGTGAAATGATAAAGTTATCTCTTAAAGCAATCATATATAGTGTTATCTTTGATGTATCTATATTAGGACAAAGGATACTGCCGAAGATAAAATAAAGTATTGAAGTTAAAATAACTGTAGGAATTAATGTGTATAAAGATGATTTAAAGAACTTTTTATAGCTTGTACCCACAGAATTTAAGGTGAGATTTAATAGACCTGAAATAGGGGAGAGTTTATCAGCAATGAAAGCACCAGAAACTATAGCGCCTAACGTTAGTGCTATTGGTGCATTTATTCCTTTAGCTATTCCTAGTAAAGCAATACCCATGGAACTGATTGTACCTATGGCAGTTCCCATAAAATAAGAAATGATGCCTGTTATAATAAAACATAAGAATATAAAATTCACAGGTGCCTTATCTAAAACCATGAATCCATAATACATTATAGATGGAACTACACCTGATATCATCCAAGCGGAAATTGAAGCTCCAATAAAGAAGATAATAATACATATCCAAAGGCTTTCTTTTAGGCACTTACTAATTAAAACGAATAGTGACCCAAAATCACACTTATGAGTAGTGCATAGAATAAAAGAAGTCAATAATACTAAAACACTGAAGGCTATACTTAATGAAATACCTGATATAATAAAGGCTACTAAAATAACCAGATTAATTATCAATAATAAAATATTAAAATTCTTATCAGTGAGTTTATTGAACATTACACAATCCTCCTAAAGTTAGTTATAATAGCTATATTATAACATAGAAACATGGAGGGCTGGTACATACCTAGAAAATGGGAGTATACCAGATCACCAACCAAATAAAAGAAGAACTGCTCCCGGGAAAGAGCAATCCTTCTTTTATTATTAAGTAGTTTATTGTATTTTAATAGGGTTACTATTAACTAATTTATATGACTCACCTTTGATAACAACATCTATTGTATCATTTCCTTCAAGAATAGATATATCAGTACCTTCTTTAGTTACAGATACTTGAAGGTTATTACCTCTGTATAAAATCTTGAAGTTGTAACCATTCCAGTTATCAGGAAGAGTTGGGTTAAACTCTATGTGATTATGTCTAACTCTCATTCCAGCAAATCCTTGAACGATAGATAACCAAGTTCCTGCCATAGATGTAATATGACATCCATCCTCAGAATCATTGTTATAATTGTCTAGGTCAAGTCTTGATGTTCTTAAGTACATCTCGTATGCCTTATCAGCATTATCAATTTTTGAGGCTAAGATGTTGTGAACACATGGTGATAGTGAAGATTCATGAACAGTGATAGGCTCATAGAAGTTAAAGTTCTTCTTTATTGTTTCCATATCATATTCATCTTCAAAGAAATATATTCCTTGAAGTACGTCTGCTTGTTTAATATAACAAGAACGTAGAATCCTATCCCATGACCATTTCTGGTTAAGTGGTAAATTTGATTTATTTAAATCTTTAACAGGAAGAATTTCTTTGTCTAAGAAATTATCTTGTTGAAGGAATACACCTAGTTCCTCATCATATGGGAAATACATGTTTTCAACGATATGATTCCATTTCTCGAATTCTTCATTTTTAAAATTAAGTCTTTCTATAACAGTGTTATAGTAATCAGCGTATTCTTCTTTAATCTTCTTTAAACATCTAAGTGTATACTTAAGTGTCCAAGTAGCAATCTTATTAGTATACCAGTTGTTGTTAACGTTATTCTCATACTCGTTTGGACCAGTAACACCTAACATTACGTATTGGTTTTTAGCTTTAGAAAAGTTAACTCTCTGTGCCCAAAATCTTGAGATACCAACAATTACATCAATACCTTTTTCAACAACATACTGGAAGTCACCAGTATATCTTTCATAGAAATCAACAGCGTATGCAATTGCACCATTTCTGTGAATCTCTTCAAATGTGATTTCCCATTCATTGTGACACTCTTCACCATTCATAGTTACCATTGGGTATAACGCAGCACCATCAGTAAATCCAAGTTTTTCAGCATTTTCAATAGCTTTATCTAATTGATTATGTCTGTAAACAAGTAAATTTCTAGCAACTTCATTATTACAAGTACTTAAATAGAATGGTATACAATATGCTTCAGTATCCCAGTAAGTACTACCACCATATTTTTCTCCAGTAAATCCTTTAGGACCAATATTAAGTCTACTATCATCACCAGTATAAGTTTGCATTAACTGGAATATGTTAAATCTGATTCCTTGTTGAGCGGCAACATCTCCATCAATCGTGATATCACATGTATTCCATGTTTTAGACCATACATTGATGTGTGCTTCTAGCAAAGCATCAAATCCAGCTTCACAAGCTTTATTAGAGATTGTTTTAGTCTTTTTAAGCAGTTCAGTGTTTTCAGAGTATCTGTTTGAAGTAGTTGCAACGAATTTTTCAACCTGAGCAACTTCACCTTTTTTTACATCGATAGAATATATGTCAGATACGAATTTATCTTTTTCTATTACGTTGGGTTTAGAATCAACTTTTTCGCTGTTCACAGTTAAAACAGAAGTTAAGTAAGAACATACCATGAATGGAAGCTTCTTAGTTTCCATCATTACATATCCTTCATTTTCATAAGATTTCTCATCTATTCTATTCCAGAAAATCTCATCATAATTTGAGTCACTGTTAACAACATTTCCATCAAGATATGATTCAAAAGTAATATTACCATCAAAGTTTAAAGGCTTAATAGAATATCTAACAGCACCAACTTCTTTTTGTGCCATTGATATGAATCTAATGGCATTCAACTCAATTTCTTTATCATTTTGAAGTCTACATTTAACGTTTCTAGTTAAAACTCCATTTTTCATATCTAACTCATGATAATAATTAAGAATAGTACATTTTGCTAAATCTAGTATTTCATCATCTATAGTAACGTTTATTCCTATCCAATTAGTTGAGTTTAGAACTTTTGCAAAATACTCAGGATAGCCATTTTTCCACCAACCAACTCTAGTTTTATCCGGATAATATACTCCAGCAATATAGCTACCACGTAATGTTCTACCAGAGTAGTTCTCTTCAAAATTAGCTCTTTGTCCAAGGCATCCGTTTCCAATACTAAATAAACTTTCAGCTATTTCAACTTCATGTTCATCGTAGTGATCAAGAATGATTTTCCATGGATCTAATTTAACATTACACTTCAAGTTACTTCCCCCTCTATATGTTTTTTATCTTATTGTATAATTTTATTCAAACGATTGCACAACTTACAAAACTAAGTATAACATAAACGGTTTTTGTTGTAAAAGTATATTTAGAGTATTTCATAAGTTTTTTGGTATTGAACAAAGTTTACAAGAAAAATACATTGAATTTAGTGCATTTGTTCAATTGCGTAGAAAGGTTGGTATACACTATAATATAGGTTATAAGAGTATTATATTCGGAAACTAGAAAATTATTTATTAAAGGAGAAAATTATGAGAATAGGCGTTGATATTGGAGGAACAAATATAGTAACAGGGTTAGTAAAGGATGGGAAAATTCTTGATAGAGTTTCTTTTAAAGCTCAAGAAGCAAGAAGAGATAATTCGATTGTAGAGAAAATTATAGAGAATATAAAAGAGTTATGCAAAAAAAATAGCATAACTCCTGAGCAAGTTGAGTCAATAGGTATAGGGGTACCAGGAGCTGTTAACTACATAGAGGGAACTGTAATTGAATGTGTTAATTTAGGCATGAAAGATGTTCCTTTAAGAAGCGAATTAAGAAAAGAACTTGGTGATGTGACGGTTCTTGTAGAGAATGATGCAAATGCTGCAACTGTATGTGAACACCTTTATGGAACAATGAAAGGTACAAGAAATTCAATGTTAGTGACTATCGGAACTGGAGTAGGCGGTGGATTCATCTTAAATGGTGAATTATTCTCAGGTAAAAGTGGAAGAGTAGCTGAAATTGGGCATATTACTGTAGGGGAAGGATTTTATGAGTGTGGATGTGGCCAAAGAGGGTGCTTAGAGACATTTGCTTCAGCGACAGCTATTGTTAAATATGCTAAAAAACTTATCAAAGATGGTGAAAGTAGTTTGTTAGAGCAAAGAATAGCAAAAGGGATAATTGAGACTAAGGATGTTTTTGATTGTGCTAAAGAAGGAGATAAAGTATGTTTAAGCGCTATCCAGAGATTTGTTAAATATCTTTCTATTGGTATAGCTAATTTTATAAATGTATTAGATCTGGAATTGGTTGCTATTGGCGGAGGGGTATGCAATGGTCATGAGTTGTTCTTTGATGATTTAGTTAAAGAGATTAATAAGAGAACCCTATTCAAAGCATCTGGAAATTGTAAAGTATGCATAGCAGAATTGAAAAATGATGCGGGAATTATCGGAGCGGCAATGATTAACTAATATATTTTTGTCACATTCTACAAAAATTATTATTTTAGCGGTATGCTGTTTAATTGCATTAAGAGATATGTTATATTAATAGTATAGAAAACGTTTGCATAACAATTGATTATATAGAGTTGAAACAAATGAAAATAATGGAGGAGAGTCATATGGCAGGTTTAACTTTAAAAGGTATTAAAAAGATATATCCAGGAAATGATTATTATTCAGTAAAAGATTTCAATATGGAAATAGCTGATAAAGAATTTATTGTACTTGTTGGTCCATCAGGTTGTGGTAAATCTACAACATTAAGAATGATCGCTGGTCTTGAAGAGATAAGTGAAGGTGAATTATGTATTGATGGGACTCGTGTGAACGATAAAGCTCCTAAAGATAGAGATATTGCTATGGTATTCCAGAACTATGCACTTTATCCTCATATGACAGTATATGAAAATATGGCATTTGGACTAAAGTTAAAGAAAGTACCAAAGGCTGAAATAGATGAAAAGGTAAGAAAAGCTGCTAAAGTTCTTGAAATCGAAGATCTTCTTAAAAAGAAGCCTAAGCAAATGTCAGGTGGTCAGAGACAGAGAGTTGCACTTGGAAGAGCTATAGTAAGACAACCAAAAGTTTTCTTAATGGATGAACCTCTTTCAAATCTTGATGCTAAGCTAAGAGTTCAGATGAGAGCAGAGATATCTAAATTACACAAGGAGCTACAGACGACTTTTGTATATGTAACACACGATCAAACTGAAGCCATGACAATGGGAAGTAGAATAGTTATTATGAACAAAGGAGAAATCATGCAGGCTGATACACCTCAAAATGCATATGATAATCCAAAAAATCTTTTCGTTGCTCAGTTCATTGGAAGTCCACAGATGAACATTTTAAAAGCAGTTGTTTGTGAAGAAGCAGGAGAAGTAGTTGCAAAGCTTGGAGCGCTAAATATAAAATTAAGCGAGAAGCATCAAAAAGCTCTTAAGAGAGAAAATCAAATTGGTAAAGATGTATATGTAGGTATAAGACCTGCTGGGATAAATATGTTATCTAAAGAAGATAATGCTAGTGGTACTGTATTCGAAGAAGAAATTATAGTTGCTGAGATGATGGGAAGTGAGACTTTCTTACACCTTGACACTCAAGGAAATAGAATAGTTGCTAGAATTGATGCTCACCACAAAGTAACATCAGGAGATAAGGTTAGATTAGAAATGCCAACGGATAAAATTTATTTATTCCATGGGGAAACAGAAAAAGTTATAAAATAATTGAAATCAAATCTCCTTCTTGTGTGAGCATGAAGGGGATTCTCTGTAATATGCCTAACAGATAATTCTTAATTTTGTGAAATGTTATGCATTATGGAAGGTTTATGTTGAATAAAGCGCATTTGATGGTATAATTATCTTGCAGTTATTTATGCATTTTGACTTATATTAACAGAAGTTACTTGGAATTGTAGTAAGAACAAAGTGATATATAAATAATTATTGGAAATTAGAAAAGCATATAGGAAGTGAAAAAAATGCATGTAACAATAAAAGATGTTGCAAAGCTTGCAGGAGTATCACCATCAACTGTTTCTAGGGTTATTGCAGATAATCCAAAGATTAGCGATGCAACAAAAAAGAATGTTTATAAAGCAATGGATGAACTGAACTATCATCCAAATGCCATTGCCAGAAGTTTGGCAAATAAATCAACAAAGATATTAGGATTAATATTACCAAGTACAGAAGAGGATATTTTTAAAAATCCTTTCTTCATACAGGTGATGACAGGTGTTAGCCATTATGCACAAAAAAATGGATATTATATACTATATACATACGCTACTTCAGAAGACGAAGAACTTGAACATTTAAAGAAGTTAATGTTCAGTAGATGGGTAGATGGAATCATTCTTACTACTATAAGAAAAGATGATAAGTGTATCCAATATCTCAAGGAAAATCAATACCCATTTGTTGTAGTTGGTAAACCAGAGAGTACTGATGGTATTTTGTGGGTGGATAATGATAACTTCCATGCTATGTATACAGTTGTAAATCAACTCATTCAAAAGGGGCATAGGAAGATTGGATTCATAGGGGGACCACACGTTTTAAATGTTACTATGAATAGATTGGATGGATATTTAAGAGCCATAGAGAATAGTGGTATACAAGTGGATGAAAAACTTATCATGCGTAAGGAATTCACTGAAGAAGGTGGTTATGAAGCTATGAAACATATTCTTGCTTATGATCACCCAAGTGCAATTGTTACTACAGATGATCTTATCGCTTTCGGTGCTTTGAAAGCACTAAGAGAAGAGGAAATAGATGATATATCTGTTATTGGATTTAACAATACACCACTTGCCGCTTATCAACATCCAACTCTTTCATCTGTGGATATAAATGCAGAAAAATTAGGTTCTTTTGCAGCTCGACTTTTGATAAAGCATCTTGAAAAGAAAGACGATGGTATAAACAGCTATATTATTGATACGAAGTTGGTTGAAAGAGAATCCTCAGAAAAGAAAAAATAAAAAACACCAAAATGCAGAACTTAGCATTTTGGTGTTTTGTTTTTATGTTTAAGTTTTTTATTGTTCAGTTATAATATCTTGATCTACTTTTCTTGTGAAAGATAGCTTGTAAATCAGAATATACATTATTGCTGATAGAATAATGGCACCGAATACATCAACTATTGAATGCTGCTTGATACATACAGTAGACATAGATATTAAAACTGTAGATATATAGGCGAAAATTCTCACCCATCTTTTATCCTTGAATGCGGAACTAGTGCATATAGCAATATTTATCCCTATAGAATTATAAACATGCAAGCTTGGAAATACGTTGGCAGGCGGATCCGTAGATCTTATGCTGTATATTAACTGCAAGAAGATATCATTATTATAAATATTACTAATATCATTTCTTAAATCTTGTCCATTTGGGAAAAAGAAATAAACCACATATGCTGCTAATGCACCATAAATAATGAATTTGATAAATTTTGTAAATTCTTCTTTAGAATAAAAAGCAAAATAAACATAACCCCAAAAAAGATATACATACCAGAATACGTACGGTACTACAAAATACTTTATAAATGGAATGTAATCGTCTAACTTAACGTGCATAATATATTTTGGTTCAATATAGACTTGAAGGAAATAAAATATATAAGTCGTAGGTATAAATAATAAGAAAAGTTTGAAGTGTCCATATTTTTTATAAATGCTAGTAAAATTTTGTTTTAAATCCATATTAATCCTCCTTGGAAAACACTACAAAATTATTATATCCCATAAAAATGGCAATTTAAATGAAAAGGATGGTTAATTAACAGTTTATTCACAAACAAGTGTTAAGTATAAGAATTAAAATCAAAAAACTGTATCAGATTTAGTATTAGTATGAATTTTCACCAAAAATAAGGGGAAAATATTAAAAAATATGGAGGAAAAATAAAAATATAAGGAATCAATATATGAGAAAATTTGACGAAAATAATAAACCTGTTATTGTGGTAAGTAAATGTCTAAACTTTGATAGGTGTAGATACAATGGCGATGGAGAAAAGAATAAATTTGTTGAGAATTTAAAGAATTATGTTATCTTTAAACCTATTTGTCCAGAAGTGGAAATTGGGCTCCCAACGCCTAGAAAACCTATAAGATTAGTGAGTGACCATAATAATATTATTAAACTTTTGCAACCGCAAACAGGTAATGATTATAGTGAACTCATGTATGAGTATGCCGATTCTCTTTGCCAAAAACTTGGGGAAGTTGATGGATTCATACTTAAAACTAGATCACCTTCTTGTGGAATAAAGGATGTTAAGATTTATAGTGGAATTGAAAAAGGAGCTACTAGTAAAAAAGGAAGAGGGATTGTTGGAGGAAAGATTAGTCAAAGTTATAACAGGACTCCTATAGAGGATGACGGAAGGTTGAAAAATTTTAAAATTAGGGAGGACTTTTTAACTAAGGTTTACACCTTAAAGGATTTCCAAAACTTAAAAAAAGAGAAATCACTTGATAAATTAAAAGAGTTTCATAAAAATAATAAACTTTTGTTAATGTCTTATCATGCAGGAAAACTCTCAGAATTAGGTAAGATTTTAGGTAAGGGTTGTAAGGAAAATCTAGAAGAATCATATAAAGATTATGAAGAAGGGTTAGTAATAGCTCTTAGTAAAAATTCAAGATATAAATCAAATATAAATGTACTCAATAAATGTTTGGGATATTTTTCAAGCGATATATCAATGGAAGAGAGAAAATTCATTCTTGAATTAATAGATAACTTCAAAGATAAGAGAATTCCATTAAGTGTTCCAATGAACGTTATAAAGAGCTATGTAGTAAGATTCAATATTAAAAATTTGATGAATCAGAGCTTCTTTGAGCCATATCCGAGTGGTTTGATAGAGGTTACAGATTCTGGAAAAGGAAGAGAGTAGGGTGGTATTATGAAGGTTAAGAAAAGAAATGGGAAAATTGAAAATTTTGAAATAAATAAGGTTGCTAACTCAATTGCTAATGCATCTGACGAAACTCATGAACCATTAAATATGGGAGACATTGATATTCTTACAAAGGACATTAATCATAAATTAAAAGAAATAGGAAAAGAAATTATAGATTCAGAAGAAATATTTGATACAATTTTACTTTATCTAATGAAAGAAAGATTTTATCATATTGCTGAACAATATAGGAAAAAAAGTGAATGGTAAAGATTAATAAATAAGAAAATATATCTATGTTTATGTTATAATTAGAATAAAATATTGTTCAAAGGGGTGGTTTTGTGAAGGTATTAAAAAGAAATGGTAGTGTTCAAGATTTTTCTATAGATAAGGTTAAAACATCTATACGTAATGCAGCTGAAGATACTCATAAACCCATAACAGATGGAGACGTTGAAATACTTAGCAGAGGGATAGAAAGAAGGCTTGAGTCTTTAATGAGAGAAGAGATAACATCAAATGATATATTTGAGAATACTCTTTTAGTTTTAATGAAATATAGATTTTATAATCTTGCTAAAGAGTATAGAGAAGGAGCAATGGATAGGTAAAGAAAAAACATAGTTGAGAGTAGAGAACGTAGGATGTTTCTGACCCTAAGGGTTGAAGTAAAATATGATGAATTAAAAAACAGATTAGAGATTGAAAATTTTACAGGAAGAACAAAAATAGCAATAGAACAAGATTTTTATGCATCAATTTATCAATCGAATATAATTGAATTAACTAGATAAGAAAGTGATAAAATTGTTAAAGAAAAAAATAAGGGTAAAAATTTAAAGCATGAATATAAAACCAATTTGAATATTTTAATTGGAATCCAAATGTAATAAACACTAAAAATGACTGAACTCTTCATCTCAAAGTTTTCAGTCATTTTTTAGTATTTACTGTATTAATTTTCAACTCTTTTTTTGGTCTTTTTCAAAGTGATTTTCGCTATTTTTCCTAAAAGAATTTGTAGACTACTTTAGTGCCCTGCTTACCTGATTTTTTGAAGGAAAAACTGGCTCTTTTGTAGTGGGAAATTTGAGTTCATAAGTATCATATTCCTCTATAAATTCTGGTACTTAAATGAGCCAATTGATAGTATAAAGCTTGCAAATCCACATATAGAAAGTGAAAATACTCCAATTAGATAATAGATATTAATTGTTTCATAAGAACACAAAACCATAACAGCAGACCAAGGTAGAATACTGGCTAAGGCAATAGGCATGTTCATGCTGCCAACTCCTATAATTACAAATAAAAGGCAAATAAGTAAAGAAGGATAGAATACTTTTTTCTGCTTGATAGTAACCCATAATACTGGCAATAATGAAACAAAATTTAATATGCTACATTTAAAAAACAATACAGCAATTTTAATTACTATATCCACACTAAAATGCGCGGGAAATAAAATGCAACAGCCAACATAAGTAATGAGCAAACAAATAATTGTCGCTGAAATATGCCATAAAGCCCAGACAATTACTTTGCTCAACAAAAAAGAAGTCCTAGAAGTTGGAGCTGTCAATGTATTAATGATAGTTTGATCTCCATATTCTTTTTGAATCAGATAGGTAATAATAAAACCGCTTAAAACAGGATAGACTGACAAAAGCACAATACTTACTATTGAATTAATCCATGCATCAATCCCTACTCTTTGGACACCGGTAAGATAAAATAAGTCTTTTATAACAATAAGCACAGGTATTATTACAGCAATAAAACTACAAATATAAATCATTTTATTATTCTTAATTTTCATGAATTCCGCAGTAATGATATTAAGCAATCCCCTCACCTCCTGTGATTTTTTTAAAATAATCTTCCAAACTGTCATTGCAAACTTGCAAAGCAGACACATCGATATTATTTGTTGTAAGGGCATAATTAAGCTCAGCTGGATTTCTATCTGTTTCATAAATGCGAATGGTTCTATCGGAATCTATTAAATAGTCTGAAATACCAAATTGCTGTTCTAAGATGCGAATTGCTTCGGAAGATGAAGAAACACATAAAAAGATATATTTTCTGTTTTTCTTTTCCAATTCCATATAGCTACTTTCTTCCAGAAGAATACCCTTATGGATAATACCTATATCATCAGCCATCAGTGCGATTTCTGAAAGATTGTGACTTGAAATTAAGATGGTTTTCCCTTGTCTTGATAAAGTTCTAACAAAATCACGTATACTCGCAATACCTATTGGATCAAGTCCATTACTCGGCTCATCCAAAATTAGCAATTCAGGGTCATTCATAATGGCATTGGCAATACCAAGCCGCTGCTTCATACCAAGAGAATATTGCGAAAACGGTTTTTTATCGTTATAAGGCAAACCTACTGCATCAAGAGCTTTTTTCACGGCGTCTTTACTTATTGTACCACGCAATTTTGAAAAAACTTTTAAATTTTCCTCTCCAGTTAAATTTGGGTAAAAACCAGGCCTTTCAATCAGCGAGCCAATACGCGGATAAATGTTTTTCTCGTTCCCTAGTAAATTTTGACCAAACACAGAAATTTCACCAGACGTAATACTGGTCAATCCCAATATCATTTTCATGATTGTTGTTTTGCCAGCACCATTTCTCCCAAGCAGTCCATAAATTCTTCCTGGTCTAAGATGAATATTTACTTGGTTGATAACTGTCTGTTCTTTATATTTTTTTAACAGATTTTTAGTTTCAAGCACAAAACTTCTCATCATTTCTCTCCTTTCATTTTTGGTATAAATTCATTATAACTGACTAACCTTGCCATAACCTTACCAAAACCTTGTTTTTTAAGAAAGACAAATAAAAAACTCTGTGAATAATCACAAAGCTAAAGGTAAAATGACTTTAAATATAGTAATTTGATTGGGAATACTAAATACTTCAATTTTCCCACTATGAGCTTTCACCAATTCACGAACAATAGACAAACCTAAACCACTTCCTTTTATACTGCGTGATTTATCACATTTATACAATCGATCAAAAACATGAGGTAGATCACACTCAGATATTCCTTTTCCATTATCTGAAACTTTAATAACTGTTGAATTGTATTGAGAAACTACTTCAACATCTATACTATTACCATTACTGTGAACAATTACATTTTGAATCAAGTTATTGAGAATTCGGGTAAAAGCGTTGGTATCAAGATTTAAGAAGAGTTCTGTTTCAGGAATTATAAAATTATAAGTAAATCCACATTGTTCCAACATAGGTATCCAATCTAAGATGATACTTCGAGATAATTCATTTACATCGGTTTTTTCAAAGAGGAAAATACGTTCTTTAGAATCCAGTTTCATCCATTCAAACAGCATATCAACAAAGTCCTTCAAAGTATATGCTTTATTCCTTGCAACCTCAATATAGTTATCTTTTTCTTTTCCAGTAACAATTTCATTATGTATTGCGTCCAAATACCCAATTAAGGATGTAAGTGGAGTTCTAACATCATGCGAAAGACTAGTCATTAACTTTTTATATGCTTGCTCTGTATTTTGAAATTTTATAAACTGTTCTTTATTATTCATAACAATTTTATTGATTTTATAGCAAATTTTCGCAGTCATATCACCATTTTTGGTAATAAGACGCCTGTTAATATTCCCTTGTTCAATATCATCTAACACAACTGATATAGTTTCAAGTTGCCTGCGTACTTTCAAGATTTGTATTATTAAATATAAAGCAATGCAGATTAAAAATATAAGCAGTATAAATAAAATCTGTATACTTTCCATAATTATGCCTCCTGATTAAAACGATAGCCAATTCCACGTACTGTTTGAATATAAAATGGATTATTGGGATCCGATTCAATTTTTTTACGCAGTTTACTGATAAAGGACATGATATTGTTATCGTCAAAACAATAGTCATCTTCCCATACATGCTTATAAATCTGTTTTTTTGTATAAATTTTTCCCTTGTTAGAGGCAAGGAAATTCAAAAGTTCAAATTCTTTTCCAGTTAATTTTATTTGCTTCCTACTTATAAATACGGTTCTGGTTTCTTTATCAATAGACATGTCTTTCAGTTGTAACCTAACAGCAGTTTGTTTATCAAAATAATTCAGCATAGTATATCGTCGAATTAATGAATTGACACGTGCCATAAACTCATTAATTCTAAATGGCTTTGTTAGATAATCGTCTGCTCCTATCCATAATCCTTTAACTTTGTCTACTTCTTCATTTTTAGCTGTTAACATAAGAACTGGTACAGCGTTTGATTTTCGTAATTCAGACAGTACTGCAAATCCACTCATGTCCGGCAGCATAATATCAAGTATGAGAAGAAAATATTTGTTTTCAGCTAATCTATTTAAACCACTTGCACCCGTATGTGATAATTCAGCTATCATTCCTTCTTTTTCGATACATTTTTTTAGTAATTGGCATAATTCTATATCATCGTCTATAATTAAAATTCTGTTTTTCATAGCTTTTATTTTGTCCTTTCTTTTATATGTATTATTCATGAATCTTAATATTATGGCACATTATAAATATTTATAAGCACCAAATAGGTGAAAATAATATAAAAGAAGCCCCCTCTATATTATGGTTGATTTCTGACAAAAAACCAATAAAAAGTAGACTTCATATGAATAGTTTAATACAAAAAATATTTAAATTCAATCCTATAATTAGTTTTAACTTTGATGGCGATCATTTAACTTCTGACTCTAGATTAATTCTTTATAAAGAATTTGATGAAGCTATTGGAGTTAACCAATGCATTAAAAACCATAATATTTTTGCACTATTCCTTATAAATAATTACCAATATACTCCTTAAAGTAGAGTCACTTATTCCTTCTTCTCGAAAATTTGTAGATTTTATTAACAGTAAGTTATAAATCTAATCCTTTACCCAAAGGAATCTATCATTTCTAACGATTGAATATTTCTCTAAATAGATTTTGATAAGAGCAACTACTACATAACTTTAGATTTTATATCATGTAGCAGATAAGCCCACAAAGAAATGGACCAGTAGATATTAACACTCCTTTATCTTTAGTACTGTCGTAAGTTTAATGATAGATCAAGTATTAGATATATTAAAATGGTATTTTATTAAGTACCACTCTCAACTTCTTTTAAAGTATTTTAAGTACGTCTACCAATAAAAGTTTAAGTGATAGAAGAAGTGACATTGTAACAAATATAGGTTTTATAACTTTTGCTCCTTTTTTTAGAGCAAAGGCTGTCCCAAATCTTGCACCAAGTATGCTAAAAATTGCAACAGGTATACCATAATAAAGATTTATTTTCAAGTTTATGGCATATAGAAAAAGTGATGAAATATTACTCACAAAATTCATAACCCTGGCATTCGCTCCTGCCTTCTTAAATTCAAATCCGAAAATGTGAATTAGCCCAAATATCAAGAAAGAGCCTGTTCCTGGTCCGAAAAAACCATCATAGAAACCTAAGGATAGTGCTAATATTACTAATAGAACAATTCTCTTTTTATCTATAGGTTTAAGATTTTCCTTCATTCCAACTGATTTTGAAAATAAAGAAGATACACCGATAATCATAACCATTACTAGAATTATACTACTTAATGCTTTTTCATTAATCTGTAAAGCGGTAGTTACACCAATAGAGGCACCGATAAATGTAAATGGTAAAGCATGTTTTAGTAACTTTTTATGGCCATGGCCACTTTTTAAATACTTAATCGAGCTTGTAAGTGATGCACATGTAGCAGAGAACTTATTTGTACCAAGTACCATGTGAGTTGGCAATCCAGCCATGTAATATGCGGGTACACTTATTAGACCACCACCACCTGCTATTGAATCAACAAATGCTGCTACAAAACCTGCGATACACAGAAAAACAATTGTCATATATTTTCACACTCCATATTATTATGTCTAAGGACATTATAGGTTATTTAAACCATATAATAAAGAAGTTTTGGGAGAATATTAGGGAAAATAATAATAAGATATATTATTGGCATAATAAATAGTGATTGATTATTATATTAAGTAAAAAATTAGGTGTTTAAATGTACCTTAAGGAGTGATGATATGCCAATAGTAGGGAATATACATAATGAAGATATGTTACTATGTTTAAAAAGTTGTAAACTTTGCCTTCAAGCATGTGAAGAGTGTTTATCTCTTTGCTTAAGAGAAGATGATGTGAAAGATAGAATTGAATGTATAGAAAGTTTGAGAGATTGTACTGATATATGTGCTATTGCAATAAAAGTTATGAGTAGAGGAAGTAAAAACGCTTCCAAAGTGTGTAAGGCTTGCGCAGAGATTTGTAGAGAGTGCGAGAAACACTGCAGTATGCATGAAGATAGTCATTGTCCAAAATGTGCAGAAATATGTAAGGATTGTGCAGAATATTGTGAAAATATGAGTTGATAAAATAAACCCTATGATATCTTAACATAGGGTATTTTCACTATAAGTAAATATTAGATATTTTAATTAAAGAAACTAAATATAAATAAACAAATATTAATTAAGTACAAGTCATTGATGTGAAACAACTACGATGGTATAATACAGACAACATAATTAAGGGCGGGTTGGTTAATGGCATATAAAGAGAGTATCCAGAGTAAAATTCTTAAAAAAATTTGTTCCATGGTTTCCTTAGAGGTAACAGCTCCAAAGGGGGCATGGAGAGGAAATAAGAAGCTCTTTGAAAGAGGTTGTAAAATTGAGAAAAAGGTAATCAATGATGTGGTAGGGTATTTAATCACACCTGATGATATGAAAATAGAAAGCATTGTATATTATTTACATGGTGGAGGATATGTTTTTCATCAGACAATAAATCATATGAAGTTCTGTACTAAGATGTCAAGAGAAAGTGGTATTAGAGTTATGATTATCGATTATAGTGTTGCGCCAGATAATCCATATCCTGCTGCTTTAAATGAAAGTATAAATGTCTATAAATATTTATGTGATGAGTATGAAGATACAAAAATTATACTAATGGGTGATTCAGCAGGAGGGGGATTGGCTCTTGCAGTTGCCCTTAAGATAAAGGAAATGGAATTAAAGAAACCTAGTAGAATTATTCTACTATCACCATTCCTCGATGTTTCTGGAGAAAATGCTAAAATGGTAAATATAGAACCTGATGATCCAATTTTGAGTATAGAGTTCATAAAGAAATGTGGAAGGCAGTATGCAGGTGAATTTAATCTAGATAATCCTTATATTTCTCCTATACATGGAGATTTTAAGGAACTTCCTGATATTTCAGTTTATATAGGAACACATGATATTCTCTATCCAGATTGTTGTATCTTCATAGATTTATTACAGGAGCAAGGGGTAAATGTGAATTTTGTTGAATATGAAAAGATGATCCATGTTTGGATGTTTTATGATATACCTGAAGGTAAACAAGTGCAGAGGGAGATTTTTGAAGAATTAGAAGGATAAAGTTACCTTGTGTATAAATAGTTATAAAGAGATGAATCAAGTAAATATGAGATAGGAGAGAAAACCCATGGGAAAGAAAGTTATTTTAATTATTGATGTTCAAAAAGAGATGTTTATGTTTGATGGGGCGGAGCCATACAAAGGAACTGAGATGGTACGAAATATTAAGAGCATATTAGATAAGGGGAGAGCGAATAATATACCAGTATTTTTTGTTCAACATACCATGACAGAAGGCGAATTATTCAGAGAAGGTACTATAGGATGGCAGGTTCATGAAGATATTGCCCCAGTGGAAGGTGAAAAATGCATAAAGAAATACAAATGTGATTCTTTTCAGGATACGGGGCTACATGAAATACTTCAAAGTATAGGTGCAAAAGAACTAATAATAGCTGGAATGCAAACTGAGTATTGCATGGATACTGCATTCAGAAGATCATTTAGTCTTGGATATGATAGTATATTGGTTAAGGATGGACATAGTACATTTGATAATGAGGTTCTTGATGGTGAAACAACTGTAAAACATCATAACAGTATACTCCAAGGATTTGGAAGAATACTTAGTACGGAAGAGATTCTAGATACAGTTCTTTAGATTAAGTGAGTGAAAATAATATATCGTAAGTTTGTCTACAAGGGGCTGTCTCGTCATAGAAATCATTTTCTATTCTGAGACAGCCCCTTGTTGACAAACCTAAAAAAGTAGTCACCATTCAAAAAAATGATACAAGAGTGGTGCGAGTATTCTAGAAATGAAAATGACTTTAATTTGGACTAATATTCTAAATAATATGGAGATTGATGCACTATTTTCTGGGCATACGCATGTTTCAGAAATAATCGAAGCTGATGGAGATATCTATAAGTTTCCAATTATAATTGGAGGTGGTCATTCTGGTGATGATGACAAACTCAATAAAGGCAACTAGTGGTTGACAAAATTGTTATGTTTAATTGGTAGAAATATAATAATTCTATTAGTATACTTGAGTTAGGGGTGATTAAAATGAGTTTTCAAGAACAGTTGCAGAGATTGAGAAAAGAAAAAGGATTATCACAAGAAAAATTAGCGGAAATTATTGGAATATCAAGACAAGCAGTTGCTAAATGGGAAGTTGGTAAGTCATATCCTGATATTGCTAGATTAATTGCATTAAGTGATTTCTTTAAAGTAAGTATTGATAAATTGGTGAATGATTACGAGGAAAATTGCCGTTTGAGTATAGAAGATAATAAAGAAGATTATATAAATGAAAATATAATACAATTTTTATGTACAGCAAAAAAAGCTACATATGCAGGTAAAGGTGCGGAAGTTCAATCTTCTAGACCTAATTCGCATGATTTACAGTATACTGAAGGAAATTTAAAATATATTGATACATATTTAGGTGGAGAGCAATTTGCTGGAGAAGAGGCATTATGGAAGGACGATATGCCAATTTGGGTAATGAATTATAATGGGAGAATTATTTGTGAAGGATTTTCAATAAGTTTCTTAAAAGAGGCATTAGCTTTAGTATCTAAAGAACATCCATATCGTGGACCTATGGTATACCAAAATGGACAATATAAATATCATTGCATTGTTAATGGAAAATTTGAATGGTTTCATGGGTATGAAGAAATATTTTTTAATGATACAAAGGTATATGAATGTATTTTTCATGGCGGGTGTATAAAATAATATATCCTTAGGAGTGTAAAAATAGAGAAGTATACTGACTTGTTATTTATTTCAACTTGCCTTATGAGAATGACATGTAGTTAAATAAAATTATATGAGTAGGAGCGTGTATATGATTTTAAGTAGAAATGATAAATGTTGGTGCGGCAGTGGTCAAAAATATAAAAAATGTCATATGAATTTTGATGAAAAACTAAAAGAATTAAAACAACAAGGATATGAAGTTCCAACAAGAGATATGATTAAGAACAATGAACAAATTGAGGGAATAAGAAAAAGTGCTAAAATTAACAATGGTCTTTTAGATTTGATTAGTGAGAATATTAGAGAAGGCATGAGTACAGAAGAAATAAATACATTAGCTCATGAATATACAGTATCTAATGGAGGAATACCAGCTGATCTTAATTATGATGGTTTTCCAAAGAGTATTTGTACTTCAATTAACGACGAGGTATGTCATGGGATACCCAACCAAGATATAATTCTGAAAAATGGAGATATCATAAATGTTGATGCAACCACGATACTTAATGAATACTTCTCAGATGCATCACGAATGTTTCAGATTGGTGAGGTAAGTGAAGAAGCTAGAAGAATTGTTGATGTAGTTAAAGAATGTTTATATAAGGGAATAGAGGCGATTAAGCCATGGAAGAGTTCTTTAGGGGATATAGCAGCAGCAGTTCAAGAGCATGCAGAAAGTAATGGATACTCTGTAGTTCGGGAGTTTGGAGGTCATGGAGTTGGACTTCATATTCATGAAGAACCTTTTGTGTCCCATTTTGGAAAAAGAGGAACAGGCATGATTTTAGTACCAGGTATGGTATTTACTATTGAACCTATGATAAATGGTGGAAGTCATGAAATATTTATAGATGAAGATAATGGCTGGACAGCATTTACAGCCGATGGGGCGCTTTCAGCACAATGGGAACATACAATTCTTGTAACTGAAGATGGTATAGAGATAATATCAAAATAAAAGGGGTCAAGATGAGATAGCTATGAAATAAAAGGAGTAAAATTCTATTGTTCATTGAACAGTTGAATTTTACTCCTTTTATTTAGATGAACCATTGTATTTCAAATACAATGGTTCATCTAAACTAGTCACATATTGGTATGCTTAGTTTACGCATTCACTAAGACTAATTGTTCAATAGCTAAAGCTAATTGATCAGGACATGAGGTGCTCTTACTACCGCAAGATATTCCTTTTAGACGATTAACAACGTCTTCTGGAGCAAGACCTTCAACCAAAGTAGATATTCCTATTAAATTACCAGGGCATCCACCAACAAACTCTACATTTGTTAATTTACCTTCTCTTATTTCAAAATTTATGTTCTTTGCGCATACACCTTTTGTTGAAAAATTATACATGTTTACCTCCGAAGTATTTAAGGCAAGTTCAAATAAATAACAACTCAGTATACTCGTCTATTTTGCAAACTACTTCATCTTTGGAACCCACTGAGAGAACAACTATCAGTCCAACACGACCCATTCTTGCAAAATATACTTCGCATCTTTGACTTGTTATTTATTTTCACATGCCTAAGAAATTAAACCCCCTATGGGTACCTTAAAATTATACTAAATTTCTCAAAATTTATCAATGATTTATCTATCCATTTATAAAGATGTTTCATAATATAATGTGAGGAGGTGATAAGTTTGGATTGTCTATGTACTTGCAATATGGCCTCAGATGATATAACGATTTTAGACACAGATAGCTGTAAGATAGTGAATACGTATAAATTAAGTGAAAATGAGAAGCGGATTGGACCACACGGAATATGTAGTATTGAAAAAAGAATATTTACTGCTAATAGATATAGTAGAGGAATATCTATAATAGATTTGGAGAATGAAAAAAAATTAAATATTAACATTGGAGTAAGTTGCACGGATATAGCTGGGTTTGGCGAGCGGTTATTTATACTATGTGGAGATTCTAACAATATCATTGTATATAATAACAAGAATTATGAAATCGAAAGCTTGATACCATGTGGTAATCTTCCGCATAGTATATGGATAGAAAAAGAAAAAAGGATTATCTTAACATCAAACTTATTTGATGATTCACTTACGGTTATAAATTTAGATAATTACAATGACATTAAAAAGATAAATGTTGGAGTATATCCTATGAGTGTTGTTACAACTACGGACAATGATTATGTTTTAGTATGTGAATCTAATATTGGAATGGAGTGCAATGGAAGTCTAAGTATAGTATCTATGAAAAACTTTAAGGTAATAAATAGAGTTACTGTAAGTAAGTCTCCTATGGATATGTATTATGATGGAAAAAAATGTTATGTATCTAATTTTGCAGATGGAATTATTTCAGTTATAGATGTTCAAAAATGGGAGTTGGTTGATGAAATCAATGTAGGAGGAATGCCACGAGGAATAATTGGAGATAAGGATTCGCTGTATATTTGTGATAGCTATAATGATAGTTTAATTATAGTAGATGTCAAAGACTATACTAAAAAAACAATTCCCATTGGGAAAGAACCAATGAGAATTGCTAAAATTATTACTCTATAAGAGTGTTGATTATTTTAACATAAAGCTCTGAAGAGTTATTTTTCCATCTTTTGCAAAGATCACTTGCTTGAGATTTTGATCCTACACTCAATTTAAGATCTATGAGAGCTGATCCGTTTTCATAAGCACTTAATTCAACGATGAAAAAGTTATTTTCATCAATTGTGTAATCTGCATTTACGGTTATTTGTTTTTTGATGTTATCAATATTTTTACTTAGGTAGTCATCTAAAAGATCCTTTTTTTCTTGAGAAATCCTATTTGAAAACATAGAAAGGACATTAACACCTTGATCACTAATCTCAAGCATATGTTTTCCGTTATGCTCAATATTTTTTAATAAATCAGATGACACTAATTCAAAAATATACTGCTGAAGGGCAAAATAGTTCAGCAAGTTATTAGATAAAATAAGCTCAGTTAATGATATGTTAGATATTGGCATATTTATTTTTTTTGCTATATAAAGAAGCAATAATTTACTTTCTGCTAATTCTGTAGATGAATTCTGCATTATTACCCTCCTTAAACAAGAAATTAATGCTATTTATAATTATAACATAAAATTTATTACTTGGAAGACTATAAATATTTTTTTGAATAGTTTAAAGCATATATGAATATAAATTAGGTATATGAAAATAAATAACAAGTCAAAGGTGCGACGGATATTTTGCAGAAGGGGAATAGTTATGTTCTTCTGATAGATACTCTATCAGTGGGTTCTAAGGAGCAAGTATGGCACAAAATGGACTAGCATACTCACTAGTTATTTATTTGAATATGACTTGATAGAGAAAAACTTATAAATAAGGAGGTGTAAGATGTACCTAAAAAAAATAAAATTTAATATCAACATTAAAATTATTATTTTTTCCGCTATTATAGTAATTGTGGGAGCTTTGATACTCAATAAATCATTTATTGATGTATTTAACTTGAATAATAAGAAGTTACCTATTTATAATGTGGATACAAATGGTGAGAAAGTGATTGCCATAACATTTGATGCGAGTTGGGGAGCTGATAATACCATAAAAATATTGGACGTGCTTGATGAGTATGATGTTAAAGCAACATTCTTCTTGGTTGGTAGATGGGTTGATGAATATAAGGCTGAAGTAGAAGAAATACATAAAAGAGGTCATGAGATAGGAAATCATTCAAATTCACATCCAAATATGACTTCTCTCTCAAAAGATGCAATTATCAGAGAAATTATTAGTACAGATAGTAAGATAAGAGCAATAACAGGAGAAGGAACAAAAGTATTTAGGTTTCCTGAAGGGGCCTATAATGACCAGACAGTACAAATAATTGAAGAAAGTGGACATTATTGTATTCAGTGGGATGTTGATAGTATTGACTGGAAAGAACAGAGTGCTCAGAATGAATATGATAGAGTCATAAGTAAGACAATGGGGGGCTCAATTGTACTATTTCACAATAATGCTAAATATACTCCAGAAAACTTACCTAAAATATTAAAACAACTAAAGAGTGATGGATTCTCATTTGTAACAGTGTCTGAATTGATTTATAAAGAAGATTATATAATTGATCATGCGGGAAAACAGACTAAAAAAAAATAAAAAAGTTGAAAATTTGATGGTATTTGTATTATAATGGAAATGTACCTAAATTAATTAAATAAAATAAAAAAATAGGAATATGTATCATGGTTAATGAATACTTTATTTATGAAAAGAACAAATAACTAAGGGAAAGAGGGGTTATGATGGACAATTTAATGAACAATAACAGTATTTATCTAGAAGGAAGAGTTGTGAGTGGTTTGGAATTCAGTCATGAGATGTATGGTGAGGGATTTTATAATTTCTATATTGAAGTTCCTAGACTGAGTGATGCAAAGGACTGTTTGAATATAACAGTTTCTGAGAGATTATTGGATGAACAAAAAATTGAAATTGGTAATGATATAGTTGTTGAGGGGCAGTTAAGATCCTATAATAAGTATCAAGATGGAGCAAATAGATTGATATTAACAGTTTTTGCACGAGATATTTATCCTTGTTTAGAAAAGAGTAAGAATCCTAATCAGATTTATCTGAATGGTTTTATATGCAAAAGTCCTGTATATAGAAAAACTCCATTTGGAAGAGAAATTTCTGATATGTTATTAGCAGTAAATAGACCTTATAATAAATCTGATTACATACCTACAATAGCTTGGGGAAGAAATGCTAGGTATTGTAAAGGGTTAGAAGTAGGAGATAATCTTAGAATTTGGGGAAGACTTCAAAGTAGAGAATATCAAAAGAGAGTTAGTGAAGATGATGTAGTTAAAAAAATTGCTTATGAGGTGTCAATCTCAAAAATGGAAAGAGTGGCAGAAGATAATACTACTGAAGCAATATTTGATGATACTGCTGGAGATATCAAGGAAGATATAGTATAAACAATAATAAAAAGGCGTTAAAAACAACGCCTTTTTATTATTTTCTTAAATCTTCTAAGATTTCTGTTTTGCTTGATGTCTTTTCATCTACAGCTTTTACAATTCTAGCAGGTGAACCTGCTACAACAACTCCGCTTGGTACATCTTCAGTTACAATAGCTCCTGCTGCAACAACAGATCCAGTACCGATTTTTACTCCTTCTAAAATTACAGCGTTAGCACCTATTAGAACGTTATCTTCAATTATACAAGGTGATTTACTAGGTGGCTCAAGAACACCAGCTATAACAGCACCAGCACCAACGTGAGAATTTTTACCTACAAAGGCTCTAGCGCCAAGAACTGCATTCATATCAATCATAGTGCCTTCACCGACTTCAGCTCCAATATTGATTACAGCTCCCATCATTATTACAGCATGATCGCCAATTATGGCTTTATCTCTGATAATTGCACCGGGCTCTATTCTTGCATTTACTTTTTTAAAATCTAACATTGGAATCGCAGAATTTCTTCTGTCATTTTCTAAGTGATAGTATTCTATTGTAGAAGAATTTGATTCTAAGATATTTTCAATAGAATCTTTTTCTCCAATAAGAATTGCCATATCACCACTTTGGAAAACTTTAACGTTTTCAGAGGTGTTATTAATTGACCCTTTTACATAAACTTTCACAGGTGTAGATTTTGTAGCATCTTTTATGTACCTTGCAAGCTCATATGGATCATTCAAATTATATTCCATAATAAACTCCTTTCCATCTAAAATATATTTTTGAAAAATAATTAACCCATTTCAAACAAAATAATAATAATAATTTGTAAATAAATATTATGCAATGTTTCTCCTTAGTGTAACATAAGATAATATTATTTGTAAAATATATCGAGTAATACATTATTATTATAACAAATTAACATAACATATATTATAATTTTAAATATATGATATAATTTTGTAAAGAATATTTGGCACATTCAAAAAATAAATTAGTCATCTTACTCGTCCTTTTGATTCTTTTCGTCGTTACTCAATTACTTACATACAGTTAGTATGCGCGTAATTGAGTGCCTAGAAAATAATTAAAATTACTTCGCAATCTGCCTTATTTATTTTTTCCATGTACCAATAGTAATTTTTTTCATAAAAGGAGTGGGAAAATGGGTTTTATAAATAAAAACGTTGAAAAAATTCAAATTACTGGAATAAGGAAGTTTTTTAATAAAGTAATAGAAGTAGAAGATGCTATATCTATGACAATAGGTCAACCTGATTTTCCAGTACCTGAAGCAGTAAAAGAAGAAATGATTGAAGCTATAAATAAGAATAAATCAGGTTATACAAAAAATGAAGGGTTATTTGAACTGAGAGAAGCAATAAGTAAATATCTTATAAATCAGAATATAAATTATTCACCTGATGAAATATGTATTACTACAGGTGGAAGTGAAGCAATATTTAGTTCCATACAAGGAATTCTAAATGAAGGAGAAACTATTTTAGTACCAGATCCAGCGTATCCAGCATATGAAGGATGTATTAAAATGCAAGGAGGAAATATAAAGAGGTATTCTTTAACAGAGGAATTTCAACCTAACTTTAGTGAAATAGAAGAAATTCTAGAAAATGAAGAAAGTATTAAAGGTATTATAATTTCATACCCTTGTAATCCCACTGGTTCAGTATTAAGTAAAGAAAGCTTTAATAAATTTATTGAGGTACTTAAAAATAGAGATATAGTTATTATTTCAGATGAAATGTATAGTTCGATTATATATGATGAAGAATATTTTTCTTTGGCTCAATGTAAAGAGTTAACCGATAGAATCATATTAATCGGGGGATTTTCTAAGATATTTTCCATGACTGGTTTAAGAGTGGGGTATTTTTGTGCAAAAGAGCAGATGCTAAATAAAATCAATGTAGTTCATCAACACAATGTAACCTGTGCACCATCAATTGCTCAGTGGGGAGCGCTAGCAGGGCTTAACTTCAGTATGAATGAAGTTAAAGAAAGAAATTTAGAATTTAAAAAAAGAAGAGATTTTATTTGTAATAGGTTAAAACAAATAGGGATAGATGTGTATATTCCTAAAGGAGCGTTTTATATTTTTATAGATATGAGTTTTACAAAGATTAAGAGTGAAGAATTATGTGATAGATTATTATATGAGCAAAAGGTCGCCTTAGTACCAGGGAGTGCTTTTGGAGAAAAAGGCGAGGGGTTCGTTAGGTTATCATATTGTTACTCTATGAATGAACTAGAGGAAGGACTTAATAGGATAGAAACTTGGTTGAGGAATAATAAACTCCTATAATAGAAACTATAGAAGAAATGGAGAATTGAGAATGTATAATCAAGATTCAATCAGTTAGTTAAATTTATTGAGAATAAGAGATTTGCACACATGTGAATGTATTAGTTAGCTGTAATACTTTGATGGCTATTGGTAAAGTAATGAAACTCAAAAGCATTAATCATATAACTTTTTAATATAGTTTCTAAACATAGACTTAAATAAAAGGAATGAAACTTTCTTGGTTTAAGAAAATAAAAATGTAGTTTCTGACTAATATCAGAAACTACATTTTTTTAGTAACAAAATATTTTTCTCCTTGATACAGATGAAACATTGAATTCTAAATACAATATTTTATCATAAGATAAAATGAGTAAAATCTCTTTGTCCTAAAGAACAATAAAATGTAGCTTCTGCCCTAAAGCAGAAGCATCCATTATTCTCCATTGTCCATTAAAGAATGCATCGCATTCTGTTCTAAAGATCAAGCATATCGTCCATATCATACAACCCTGCTTCTTGATCAACCAAATATTTAGCAGCTTTAAATGCACCCATTGCAAAGATGTTTTTTGAAAGAGCTTCATGTTTAATTGAAACTATTTCATCATTTCCAGCGAAAATCACTTCATGCTCACCTACAATTGAACCGCCTCTTAAAGAGTGCATACCAATTTCTTTTTTCTCACGTTTATGATATCCTTCTCTTCCATGAACATATTCATTTTCCTCAGGAATAGAATTAATTATTGCATCACCTAAAAGATAAGCAGTACCTGATGGTGAATCTACTTTTTTATTATGATGCTTCTCTATAATCTCAATATCAAATCCATCATAAAGCACCGTAGCTGCTTTAATTAATAAATTTTTAATAAGGTTTATACCTAAAGACATATTTGCTGAGAAAAATATAGGTGTTTCTGTGCTAGCAGATTTAATTTCTTTTATCTGACTATCTGAGAAGCCGGTTGTACATAATACAAGAGGAAGCTTGCTCTTAACACAAAATTTTAATAAGGAATCAAGAACTACAGGGTTACTAAAATCAATAATAACATCTATTTTTTCCTTTATATCTTCTAAGTTTGAATAAACGGGAAAAGAAAAATCTGAGCTATATTGTTTATCAAATCCTGCTACTATTTTAATGTTTTCTAGTTTAGTACATTCTGTAATTAAAACTTTACCCATTGTACCACTACAGCCACTTAATAATATATTAACCATTAAATCATCCTCTCTAACAAAGTTTATGCTTTTTGAGTTCATCCATAAGAAGCTTTTTATTCTCTTCATCCATATCTAATAATGGCAATCTCAATAATCCGGTATTCATACCCATCATATTAAGAGCAGTCTTAACTGGTATTGGATTAGTTTCTATGAATAAAGAATTTGATAATGATAAATATTTTAACTGTAAGTCTAGAGCTTCTTTTGTTTTTCCTTCTAGATAAAGGTGAACCATTTTAGAAGTATCCTCAGGGATAATATTTGCTAATACAGATATAACACCTATTCCTCCAACTGAAAGAACTGGGATTATTTGATCATCATTTCCAGAGTATATATCAAAATCGTCGTCACATAGTTCACGGATTTTTATTATTTGACTAATATCTCCGCTAGCTTCTTTAACTGCGTTAATATTTGAAAGCTTACTAATTTTATATACAGTTTCAGGAATTATATTAATTCCTGTTCTACTAGGAACATTATATGCAATTATAGGTATTGATACGGAATTGTTTATTGCTTTGAAGTGTTCAAACAATCCTCTTTGAGTAGTTTTATTATAATATGGTGTAATAATCAATAACCCATCTACACCAATTTTTTCAGCCCAAGTACTCATATTTATAGCTGCAGCAGTATTGTTAGAACCTGTACCGGCGATTACGGGGATTCTTTTACCCACTATATCTACAACAAATTTAATTGTTTCTTTTTTCTCTTGAGTGGACATTGTTGAAGCTTCTCCAGTTGTTCCACAAACTATGATAGCATCAGTCTTTTTTTCAATATGCCATTCAACAAGTTTTTCCAATGTTTTAAAATCAACGCCATTTTCAGTAAATGGAGTAACTATGGCAACACCAGAACCTTTGAATAATGTCATAATATCAACTCCTTTCATTTATATAAAATATCTTAAAGATACCTTTACTTTATTATATAGTTCTTTCTATTAAAATAACATAGCTTTGTTAAATTTTTGGAGAATAATAAATATTCTTATTAAGCACAATAATTATAAATGTATAAAATAATGTGTAGAAAAGAGGGGAAATATGATTAAATTTATTATTCGAAGGATACTATATATGTTTTTTACGCTCTTAGTAGTAATAACAATAACATTTTTTTTAATAAGAGCCATTCCAGGTGATCCTTTAGCATCAATGGCTAGGAAACTACCAGAGCAAACAAAACTTAATTATTATGCTAAGTATGGTCTAGATAAACCCATAATAGTGCAGTACGGAATATTTTTAAAAAATCTTATTCTTAATGGAGATTTAGGAGAATCTTTAACTTACCCTGGAAGAAAAGTAACAAAAACAATATTTGAATACGCACCAGTTTCAGGGAGATTAGGGATACAAGCAATTACAATTGGTTTTACATTGGGAATTATTCTAGGAATTATTGCAGGGTTTAATAGAAATAAAGGACCAGATTATGTAGTTATGTTTGTAGCAATATTGGGAATTTCAGTTCCGAGTTTCGTTATAGCTTCGTTACTACAGTATTTTTTTACTGTTAAATTTACCCTATTGCCTACAATTGGATGGGGCGCTTTCAAGCATACTATATTGCCTTCAATAGCTTTAAGTTTTGGATCTATAGCTAAATATGCTAGGTATATGAGGGCTAATTGTTTAGATGTAATTATGCAAGACTATATACTTACTGCAAAAGCAAAAGGGGTATCTAAATTTTCATTAGTAACTAAACATGTTATAAGAAATGCTATTTTGCCTGTAATAACATTACTAGGTCCTCAGATTGCCCTTGTTTTCACAGGATCTTTTGTAATTGAAAGCATATTTTCTATACCTGGCCTTGGATCCTATTTTGTATCTTCAGTTTCAAATAGAGATTACACTATGATAATGGGGCAAACCGTTTTTATTTCATTTTTATTCGTTAGTTCTCTTTTAGTAGTTGATTTAGTATATGGATTAGTTGATCCAAGAATAAGAGTAGGTACAGGAAAGAAATAGGAGGTAGTAATATGGCTGAAAATTACAAGAACTTAAATTTAGATAAAAATAAATTCAAGAGGATAGGTGCGAGTAAAGGTGAAGGAGAGGTGATTTTAAGACCTAGCCTAACATATTGGCAAGATGCATGGCGAAGATTGAAATTAAATAAGGTTGCAATTTGTTCTATGATAGTGCTTATTTTGATTATTATTATGACAGTTGTTGGACCATGGATAGCTAAGTATCCTTTTCAGTCTATAAGTAATGATATTAATCAAGGTCCTAGCGCTGAACATTGGTTTGGAACAGATCAAATTGGGAGAGATATCTTTTCAAGAGTATGGGTAGGAGGAAGAGTATCAATATTGATAGGATTATTAGGGGCGCTAATAGATACTGTTGTAGGATCCATTTATGGAGGAATATCTGGATATTTTGGTGGAGTTGTAGATGATGTGATGATGAGAATTGTTGAAATATTAGTAAGTATACCGTATTTAGTGTTAGTAATCCTTGTTTCTTTAATTGTTGGAAAGGGTATTGGAGCACTAATACTAGCAATGACATTGACTGGATGGTGTTATATGGCTCGATTAGTGAGAGGGCAACTGTTGCAGATAAAGGAGCAGGAATATATTTTAGCGGCAACTGCTTTAGGCGCAAGCCCAGCTAGAGTTATTGGTAGGCATCTTATACCAAATACTCTAAGTATAATGATTGTTGCAATTACTTTTGATATTCCAGGGTTTATATTTGGAGAGGCATTTTTAAGTTATATTGGATTAGGAGTTCAATCTCCAAATACAAGTTGGGGCGCACTTGCATCATCTGCTCAACAACAATTAATGTTTTATCCTTACCAATTATTTTTCCCTGCATTATTCATAAGTTTAACAATGTTATCGTTCCAACTACTAGGAGATGGATTAAGAGATGCCCTGGATCCTAAATTAAGAACATAATAGAGGGGGAAAAATTTATGGAGAAAATATTAGATGTGCAAGACTTAAAAGTATCATTTCATACATACGCTGGAGAAGTTCAAGCAGTTAGAGGAGTTAGCTTTTATTTGAATAAAGGTGAGACCTTAGCAATTGTTGGTGAATCAGGGTGCGGGAAAACAGTTACATCAAAATCAATTATGAGATTGTTGCCAGAACCTATGCCAGCTGAAATTAAAAAAACAACTAAAATATTATTTAATAAAAATGACATTCTAAAAATGAATGAAAAAGAATTAAGAAAACTTAGGGGTGCGGATATATCTATGATATTTCAAGACCCAATGACTTCTCTTAATCCCACAATGACTATTGGAAAACAAATAGCTGAAAGTCTAATTATTCATAGAGGAATGAATAAACAAGAAGCGCTTGATGAAGCAATTAAGATGCTTAAATTAGTTAATATTCCCAATGCAGATAAAAGAGCAAATCAATATCCTCATGAATTTTCAGGGGGTATGAGACAAAGAGCTATGATAGCAATTGCATTAGCATGCAATCCCAAAGTGTTAATTGCTGATGAGCCAACAACTGCCCTTGATGTTACGATTCAAGCACAAATTATGGATTTAATAAAAGAGCTCCAAAAAAATCTAGGAACAGCTGTTATTCTTGTAACTCATGACTTAGGGGTGGTTGCTGATGTTGCTGATAGAATTCAAGTTATGTATGCAGGGGTGGTAATTGAGAGAGGAACAACAGATGAAGTATTCTATAATCCCAAGCATCCCTATACATGGGCACTATTAAAGTCAGTACCTAGATTGGAGACTGGAAATAAAGATGTTCTGTATGCTCTTGGAGGGACACCGCCAGATCTTATTAAACCACCTATCGGATGTCCTTTTGCAGCTAGGTGTGAATATTGTATGGAGATTTGTAAAGAAATCATGCCAGAAGCAACTAAGTTAAGTGAAACTCATGAGGCTAAATGCTGGTTGCAGCACCCACTAGCACCAAAAGAAGGGGTGCCTGAAGGAGTTAATGAAGGAGGATCTAAGAATGAAGAATGATGTTTTAATAGAAGTAAAAAACCTTAAAAAGCATTTTAATGTAGGTCCTAAAGCCGTTCTGAAAGCTGTAGATGATGTGTCATTTGATATTTATAAAGGAGAAACATTAGGATTAGTAGGCGAGTCTGGATGTGGAAAAACAACTTGTGGGAGAACTGTTATGGGTTTGTATGAAGCAACAGGAGGTGATGTATTATTTAATAAAACCATAAATGTTCATAAATTAAACAAGAAAGAGAAAAAAGATTTTGCTAGGAAATCTCAGATAATTTTTCAGGATCCATATGCTTCTTTAAATCCTAGAATGACTGTTGGAGATATTATTGGTGAAGGGATAGATATTCATAATATTCATAGAGGGGAGAAAAGAACAAAAAGAATATTCGAATTATTGGATCTTGTTGGATTGAATAAGGAGCATGCTTCAAGATTTCCTCATGAGTTTTCAGGTGGGCAGAGGCAAAGGATAGGAATAGCTAGAGCGCTTGCTATAGAACCAGAATTTATTGTGTGTGATGAACCTATATCAGCATTAGATGTTTCAATTCAAGCTCAGGTAGTAAATCTACTTATAAAGTTACAAAGGAAATTTGGATTAACATATTTATTTATTGCTCATGATTTATCAATGGTTAAGCACATAAGTGATAGAGTTGGAGTAATGTATCTTGGAAAACTTGCAGAATTGGCTAGTAGTGATGAACTTTACTCAAATCCATTACACCCATATACTCAAGCGTTGTTATCCGCAATTCCAATACCTGATCCAAAAGTAGAAAGAACTAAAGAAAGAATTGAATTAAAAGGAGAAATACCTAGTCCTATAAATCCAGTAGAGGGGTGTAGATTTGCTTCGAGATGCGGCTATGTAATGGAAAAATGCAAGGAAAGAACACCTGAATTATTGGAGGTAAAAAAAGGACATTTTGTTGCATGTCATCTTGTAAATAAGGAAAACACATAAAAAATTAAAATTAACTAATACTAAAGTATATGAGAAACATAAAGCAATACAGTCCAAATGAAGTTCATAAAAAATAAAAAAGGGGGACTTTACGTGAAAAGAAAAAGATTAATAGCATCATTACTAGCAATATCACTTTCTGCTGGATTTTCATTAGCATCATGTCGTGGAAAGAACATAGTTGATGAAAATCGTAATGAAAATCGTAATGAAAAGGTTACTATGGATAAGGAGCAATACTTGAATATATTCTTGGGGGCGGAACCAAAATCAATTGACCCTTCAAGATCAAGTGATACTTATTCATCACAGGTTTTAAGTCATATTACTGATGGATTAACAAGAATTGAACAGGATGAATCAGGTGATAAAATTGTTCCTGGTATAGCTGAAAAATGGGAAGTTAGTGAAGACGGAACTAAATGGACTTTCTTTTTAAGAGATGCCAAATGGAGTGATGGAAATAATATAACTGCAAAAGATTTTGAATATGGAATAAAAAGAACTCTTAATCCAGAGACAGGGTCAAATTATGCATGGTTAATAACACCTGTTATAAAGAATGCAGCTCAGTATAATAAAGGAGAAGGTTCTGCTGAAGAAGTTGGTGTTAATGCTATTGATGATAAAACATTAGAAATTAACTTAGAATCGCCTATAGCATACTTTTTAGATCTTACATATTTCAAAGTAATGTATCCTCAAAGACAGGATATGGTTGAAAAGTATGGCGATGCATTTGGTTCAGAAGCTGAACATATGCTAAGTTCAGGAGCTTTTGTATTAGAGCAATGGGTACATGATAGTGAGGCAGTATTTAAGAAAAATCCGAGTTACTGGAATGCAGAAAATATTAAGCTTGATACAGTGAGAATGAAGATTGTAAAAGATGAGAGTGCGCAAATGAACACTTTATTCACTGGAGAAGCGGATTTAGGTAAAGTAACAAAACCAGAATGGAAAGAAAAATTTGACGGTACAGGTGATTTTGATTATTCTTCAGTTGCACAACCTACAGTTGTATATGAAGTATTCAATCAAAAAAGTAGATATTTCAAAAATAACAAGATAAGAAAAGCTTTTGTAGTAGCATTAGATAGAGCTGCAATAAATGATACTCTATATAGAGGAGCAAATGATCCAGCATATGCATGGATACCACCTGCAGTTCAAATTGGTGGTGAAGATTTTAGAAAGAAAGCAGATAATTTACCAGTTAAAAAACTTATGGAAGAAAATAAAGATCCTAAAGCATTATTAATTGAAGGATTAAAAGAATTAGGAGAAAGTGAAAATCCAGCAGATATGTCTATAGTAATGTTACAGAGTGGAACCACTTCTAGGTCTAGAGAATTTGCGGAATTTGAACAACAGAGACTACAAGAAGTTTTAGGCGTAAGTGTTTCTATTGATTATTATGAGTGGGCTGTATTCAGTGATAAAATCCATAAAGGAGAGTATGATTTTGCTTCTCAAGGTTGGATGGGAGATTATAATGACCCTATGACATTCCTTGAAATGTTTACAAGTACTGCGAATGTAGTTCCTTCTGGATGGGTTAATGAAGAGTATGATAAGTTGATTAAAGATTCAACTATGACTGTAGATCAAGAAGCTAGATTTGAAATGTTTAAGAAAGCTGAAAATATCCTGGTTTATGAGGATACAGTAATTTCTCCTTGGATTTTCCGTAAAAGTTCTACTTACACAAGGAAATATGTTAAAAATGTAATGATTCCGTTATTTGGAAATATAGATGTAACTAAAGCTCATACTGAAGGAAGAGGTAAATAGAATTAGTGAAGAAACTTGTCGGAAGATGAGTTTCTTTTCTATTTTTTATTATAAATTTCGTAAAAATATGATTAAGTTTGTGAAGTTTCGTTGAATTTTCGTTAAATCTTACAAAAGTGTAATGTAAAATAAATGTAGGTGTAAGGTTCATTTGATAAAATAGAAATCTGAATTGACAGAAAAAAGCGAAAAGTTTTAAAAAAGCATAACTTGTAAGTTGAATAGTTAAATATCTTACAAATTGTATTTGCGAAACATGGAACAATGATATAAAATGTTAATAGCTAGAATTAAATGAAGAAAGATATAACCGTTAATCATTGAATAGCAAATCTAATATTAAAAGCATATATAATAACAAATCTATTGAAAATCAAGTAAATAAAAACATTTGAAAATGATTAAGTTTTCAAAAAATTAAAACTTAATACATAACATTATTATGATTTCATTCTTTTAATTTGACAGTGATATTTTTAAAAAAGTCATATTAAAAGATGATATAAATTTATCAATTATAAAGATAAATGATGGGAGGATGAACAATGCTTAAGTTTATTGCTAAAAGAATAGGGTATATGTTTTTAACTTTATTCATTGTAACAACAATAACATTTATGCTAATACGTGCGATACCTGGAGATCCACTTGCTAGTATGGCTAGAAAATTACCGGAACAAACTAGAATTAACTACTACGCTAAATATGGTTTGGACAAGCCGGTAATAGTTCAGTATGGAGTATTTTTAAAGAATTTAGTTTTACATGGAGATCTAGGAGAGTCTCTTTCATATCCAGGAAGAAAAGTAACTACAACTATTATGAAATATGCTCCTGTATCAGGAAGATTAGGAATTCAAGCAATTGGAATGGGATTCACATTAGGAATTTTAATGGGGATTATAGCAGCATTTAAAAGAAATAAATGGCCTGATTATTTAGTTATGTTTATCGCTATATTAGGGGTATCAGTACCAAACTTTGTTATAGCGTCATTACTACAATATGTATTCAGTGTTAAGTTACATGTACTACCAGTAATTGGATGGGGTAGTTTTAAATACACTATATTACCATCTATAGCTTTAAGTTTTGGATCTATTGCTAAATATGCAAGATACATGAGAGCTAACTGTCTAGATGTTATTGGACAAGATTACATTATAACTGCTAAAGCAAAAGGTGTATCAAAAGTATCATTAGTATTTAAGCACGTTATAAGAAATGCGATTTTACCTGCAATTACGTTATTAGGACCTCAAATTGCAATGATATTTGTTGGGTCATTTGTAATCGAGAGTATTTTCTCAATCCCAGGATTAGGATCTTACTTCGTAGCATCTATAACTAACAGAGACTATACTATGATTATGGGACAAACAGTTTTCATATCATTCTTATTTGTTGCATCATTAGTTGTAGTAGATATTTTATATGGAGTTATAGACCCAAGGATTAAACTTGGCGGAGGAAAAAAATAAGGAGGTAAAATAGATGTCAGTTGAATTAAATAAAGATAAGTTTAAGATAATAGGTTGTGATGCTGCTGATGCAGAAGTTATTCTAAGACCAAGTATGACTTATTGGCAGGATGCATGGAGAAGATTAAAGCAAAATAAAGTAGCTACTTTTTCACTTATAATGCTTGGATTAATATGTCTTATGACAATTATTGGACCTTGGATAGCAAAATATCCATATGAAGCAATAAGTGATGTAATAAATTCAGGTCCGACTGCTGATCATTGGTTTGGAACTGATCAGATTGGAAGAGATACATTTGCTAGAGTATGGCAAGGTGGAAGAATTTCAATGATTATTGGTATTGTTGGAGCTATTATTGATACAGTAGTAGGTGCCATCTATGGTGGTATTTCAGGTTTCTTTGGTGGCATTGTAGACGACATAATGATGAGAATCGTAGAAGTTTTAGTAAGTATTCCTTACTTAATAGTTGTAATCTTAATTTCTTTAATTGTTGGAAAAGGTATAGGTGCTCTTATCTTAGCCATGACAATTACAGGATGGTGTTACATGGCTAGATTGGTTAGAGGTCAACTTCTTCAAATTAAAGAGCAAGAATATGTTTTAGCAGCAACAGCTTTAGGTGCAAGCCCAGCAAGAATAATAGGTAGACACTTAATTCCAAATACTTTAGGTATTATGATAGTTGCAATTACATTTGATATACCAGGATTTATTTTCGGAGAAGCCTTCTTAAGTTATATAGGACTTGGAGTGCAGTCACCGGATACAAGTTGGGGAGCTCTTGCTTCAGCAGCTAAAGAGCAATTAATGTTCTACCCAGAACAATTGTTTTTCCCAGCCTTATTTATCAGTTTAACAATGTTATCATTCCAACTGTTAGGTGATGGATTGAGAGATGCGCTAGATCCTAAGTTGAGACAGTAACAGGGAGGAGTATAAGAATGGAAAAAATACTAGACGTACAAGATTTGAAAGTGTCATTCCATACTTACGCTGGAGAAGTTCAAGCGGTAAGAGGAGTAAACTTTTACTTAAATAAAGGTGAAACGTTAGCTATAGTTGGTGAATCAGGGTGTGGTAAAACAGTTACTTCTAAATCTCTTATGAGATTACTACCTGAGCCAATGCCAGCAGAAATAAAGAAAACATCTAAAATATTATTCAATGGTAAGAATATTTTAGATATGAAAGAAAGTGAGATAAGACATCTTAGGGGAGCAGATATATCTATGATATTCCAAGACCCTATGACATCTCTTAACCCTACTATGACAGTAGGAAAGCAAATTGCAGAAAGTTTGATTATTCACAAAGGATTAAGTAAAGGTGAAGCTTTTGAAGAAGCGGTTAAGATGTTAAAGTTAGTTAACATTCCTAATGCAGAAAAGAGAGCTAAACAATATCCTCATGAGTATTCAGGTGGAATGAGACAAAGAGCAATGATTGCTATTGCACTTGCTTGTGAACCAAAAATCCTTATAGCAGATGAACCTACAACAGCATTAGACGTTACAATTCAAGCGCAAATTATGGATTTAATTAAAGACCTACAAAAGGATCTAGGTACAGCTGTTATTCTTGTTACACATGACCTTGGAGTTGTTGCTGATGTAGCAGATAGAATTCAAGTAATGTATGCAGGAGTCGTAATTGAGCATGGGACAACTGATGAAGTATTCTATAATCCAAAGCATCCATATACATGGGCGTTACTGCAGTCGGTTCCTAGACTTGAAACTGAAAACAAAGATGTGTTATATGCATTAGGAGGAACACCTCCAGATCTTATAAAACCTCCAGTAGGATGTCCATTTGCAGCTAGATGTGAATACTGTATGGAAATATGTAAAGAAGTTATGCCAGATGCCACTAGAATAAGTGATACTCATGGTGTAAGTTGTTGGTTACAAGATCCATTAGCTCCAAAGGTAGAAGTACCTGAAGTATTAAGAAAAGGAGGAGCTGAATAATGGCTAACAAAGAAGTATTAGTTCAAGTAAAAAATTTGAAAAAACATTTTAATGTTGGGCCTAAAGCTGTGCTTAAAGCTGTAGATAATGTATCATTTGATATCTATAAAGGGGAAACATTAGGTCTTGTTGGTGAATCTGGATGTGGTAAAACTACATGTGGTAGAACTGTAATGGGACTATATAAGGCAACTGATGGAGAAGTTATCTTTGGTGGAGATGTCAATGTTCATAAGTTAAATAAAAAAGAAAAAAAAGACTTCGCAAGAAAATCACAGATAATTCTTCAAGACCCATATGCTTCACTTAATCCAAGAATGACAGTTGGAGATATAATCGGTGAGGGTATTGATATACACAATATACATTCGGGTAAAAAAAGAACAGAGAGAATATTTGAGCTTCTTCAGTTAGTTGGTCTTAACAAAGAGCACGCATCAAGATTCCCTCATGAATTCTCAGGTGGACAAAGACAGAGAATTGGTATTGCAAGAGCACTAGCAATAGAACCAGAGTTCATAGTGTGTGATGAACCGATATCTGCTCTAGACGTGTCCATACAAGCACAGGTTGTTAACTTGTTAATTAAACTTCAAGAGGAATTTGGACTTACTTACTTATTTATTGCACATGATTTATCTATGGTAAAACATATAAGTGATAGAATTGGAGTAATGTACTTAGGTAATATGGCTGAACTTACAACTAGTGAAAAGTTGTTTGCTGAACCACTTCACCCATATACACAAGCTTTATTATCAGCTATTCCAGTTCCAGATCCAGAAGTTGAGAGGACTAAAGAGAGAATACCTCTAGAAGGTGAAATTCCAAGTCCAATCAATCCAAAACCAGGTTGTAGATTTGCCACTAGATGTAGATATGTTAAAGACATCTGTAAAGAGCAAACACCTGAACTACTTGAAGTTAAAGAAGGTCATTTTGTAGCTTGTCACTTGGTGAAATAATACCAAGTGACCGCTAGTAAAATAAATTTTATTTATATTAAATTATTTAGGGAAAGTATTAAACAATAAAACTAGTTTAAGTGACTAGACGAGGGAGGTTTTTTTGTGAAGAGCAAAAAAATGATTGCAGCTTTAATGGCATTGACTGTTGGAACGGGTACAGTATTAACAGCATGTGGAGATAAAGCAACAAACAATGCAGCAAATAATGGAAATGACAACACGTCAAAGGCAACTGAAGAAGAAAATAATGGTATGGATAAAGAGCAATACATGAACATACTTATGGATTCAGAGCCTAAAACTATTGACCCATCAAGATCATCAGACTTATATGCTAATCAAGTTTTAACTCATATTATTGATGGTTTAACTAGAATTGAGCAAGATGAGAATGGCGATAAGATTGTTCCGGGAATTGCTGAAAGTTGGGAAGTTAGCGAAGACGGACTAGTATGGACATTCAAATTAAGAGATGCTAAGTGGAGTGATGGAGTTCCTGTTACAGCACAAGACTTTGAGTATGGTGCGAAAAGAACATTAGATCCTGAAACAGGTTCAAATTATGCTTGGTTAATAACTCCAGTTATTAAAAACGCAGCTGCTTTTAATAGTGGTGAAGGTACAGCAGATGAGGTTGGAGTAAAAGCATTAGATGAAAAAACAATACAATATACATTAGAAAGTCCTGTAGCATATTTCTTAGACCTTTCATATTTTAGAGTTTTGTATCCTCAAAGACAAGATATTGTTGAAAAATATGGAGATGGTTTTGGTTCAGAAGCTGAGCATATGCTTTCAAATGGTGCGTTTACATTAGATCAGTGGATTCATGATAGTGAAGTAACTATGAAAAAGAATCCTGATTATTGGAATGCTGATGCAGTTAAACTTGATAATGTAACAATAAAGATCATTAAAGATGAGAGTGCTAGAATGAACACTTTATTCACTGGAGAGGTTGACTTAGCTGGAGTATCTAAAGCAGAATGGATGAATAAATTCAATGAAATGGGAGAATTTAATTATTCTTCAGTAGCTAAACCAAGCGCTGTTTATGAAGTTTTCAACCAAAAGAACAAATACTTCCAAAATGATAAGATAAGAAAAGCATTTATTACTGCAATTGATAGAGAAGCTATTAATGAAACTTTATACAGAGGAATATACATGCCAGCATATGCTTGGATTCCTTATGCAGTTCAAATTGGAGGAGAAGAGTTTAGAGATAAAGCTGACAATCTTCCAATTAAGAAATTAATTGATGAAACAGAAGATCCTAAAGCTTTATTAATTGAAGGATTAAAAGAACTTGGATTAAGTGAAGATCCAGCTGATGTGACTATAACTATGCTTCAGAGTGGAACAAATTCAAGATCAAGAGAGTTTGCAGAATTTGAGCAACAAAAATTACAAGAGGTTCTTGGAATTAATGTTAAAATTGACTACTATGAGTGGGCAGTATTTAGTGATTTAATACATAAAGGTGAATATGATTTTGCTTCACAAGCATGGAATGGAGATTATAACGATCCTATGACATTCTTAGAAATGTTCGCTTCAACTGCTAATGTTGTACCATCAGGATGGGTAAATGAAGAGTATGATAACTTGATCAAAGAATCTACAATGACTATAGATCAAGAGAAGAGATTTGAAATGTTCAAGAGAGCTGAAGAAATCTTATTATATGAAGATGCTGTAATATCTCCTTGGATTTTCCGTAAGACATCTACTTACACTAGAAATTATGCTAAGGGTGTTATGAGTCCATTATTTGGAACAATTGATGTAACTAAAGCTTACACAGTAGGAAGATAATAATTAATTTTTAAAAGTCAGAGTATTAATACTCTGACTTTTTTTTGTGCCCGCAGAATCAGAATGTCGTAATGAACCACTGTGTATCTAACGATGGAATCTGATGTTGGTAGATAAAAGGATTATATGCATTATATTTGGGATTCCTACAAATAACGTAATCTTACAACAATGTAATTAGATGGTTAAAGTAATGTCATGTAAAAACAAGGAAAATATGTTAAAATACTATTAAAATAAGCTAAAGAAAGTGCTTAACTCATAAAGAAACACAGAATATCAGTAATAATTTCAAAGTTATTCAAATCACATCAAGTTTTGAACTCCATTATATTATGAATATAACTTAAGGTCATTAATTGTTTTAAAAGAAATTTTTAGCTTAAACATATAGATAAATAAGTTAAGTATTATTTTAAAGTGAATTTTCAGAATATATGGAATTTTGCAAAAAAATAATTAAATGATGTGATGATGTTCATTTAAACAAAGGAAAAGAAGTTACGTTACAAAGTTAAATTTAAAAGGGGGATTTAAAATGAAAAGTAAAAAATTAATTGCGCTTACCGTGGCTGCAACAATGGTTATTGGAGGAATGTTTACTTCATGTGGTAACAAGAATGACAATGCTAAGGGTAATGGAGAAACAAAAAACAATCAAGCAGCTAAAGATAAGGACAATCAAGGGGATAAGGCAGAAGGAGAGAACCTTGACAAAGAACAGTATATGAACGTTTTCTTAGATCATGAACCAAAATCACTTGACCCTTCAAGATCATCAGATATGTATTCTAATCAAATATTGACACACATCGTTGATGGCTTAACTAGAATTGAACAAGATGAAAACGGGGACAAGATTGTTCCAGGAATAGCTGAGAGTTGGGATGTAAGTGATGATGGATTAGTATGGACATTCCATTTGAGAGATGCAAAATGGTCCGATGGAGAAAAGGTAACTGCTGAACAGTTTGAGTATGGTCTTAAGAGAACATTAAATCCTGACACTGGATCTAAATATGCGTGGATTATAACACCAGTTATTAAAAATGCTGCAGCATTTAATACAGGAGAATGTACTGCTGAAGAAGTAGGGGTTAAGGTGATTGATGAAAAAACAATACAATACACATTAGAAATTCCAGCTCCATACTTTTTAGATCTTACTTACTTTAGAGTATTATTCCCACAGAGAAAAGATATGGTTGAGAAATATGGGGAGGGTTATGGTTCAGAAGCTGAACATATGATTTCAAATGGTGCATTCACACTTGAAAGTTGGATACATGATAGTGAAGTAACTTTCAAGAAAAATCCTGAATACTGGAACGCAGAAGAAGTTATACTTGATAAAATTAATATGAGTATTATTTCAGATCGAAGCTCTAGATATAACACATTATTAACTGGAGACATAGATCTAGGTCCTGTTGCTGCCCCAGAATGGATTGAAAAATTTAATGCTATGGATGATATGGTTTACAATGAATCAGTAAAACCTTCTACTAGTTTTCAATTTTTCAACCAAAACGGTAGATATTTTAAAAATGACAAAATTAGAAAAGCGTTCATTATAGCTTATAATAGAGAAAAGTATATTGATGTTCAATTAAACGGTATGGCAATGCCAGCATATGCTTGGATACCACCAACAGTACAAATCAGTGGAGTAGATTTTAGAGACAAAGCTAATTCTGCGCCAGTTCAAAGACTTATTGATGAAAATCCAGATCCTAAAGCATTATTGATTGAAGGACTAAAAGAGCTTGGAGAAAGTGAAAACCCATCAGATATGACAATAAGGTTTCTTAAAGGTTCAACTACTGCTCGATCTAAGCAAGCTGCTGAATTGGAACAACAGATGTTTCAAAATACTTTAGGGGTTAATTTGGAAATTGATTTCATGGACTGGGCTATATTCCAAGAGAAAACTGATAACATGGAATATGAACTTGCAGGAATGATGTGGACTGGAGACTACAATGATCCAAATACTTTCTTAGAAATGTTTACTTCAGCAGCTGCAATGACACCAACTGGATGGGTGAATAAAGAGTATGATAAATTGATTGCAGATGCTGCTAAAACAATTGATCAAGAAGAAAGACTAAAAATGTTTAAGAGAGCTGAAGAAATTCTTATTTATGAAGATGCAAATATCTGTCCAACGAATTATGATATAGAACCAACATTTACTAGAACTTATGTTAAAGGTTACATGAAACCTTTATTTGGAGGAATGGACTTAACTAAAGCTTACACTGTTGGAAGAAAATAATTTTTTTAAAAAGAGGCTGTTTCAAAATAGAAAGATATTTCTATGGCGAGACAGTCATTTTTGTGTAGCGCGGTAATAGGCAGTCGCATTATGACTTGGCTACATTTTGAATAAGTTGCATGCAAAAATATAAAGTGACAGATGTGGTGTAACTTTGTATAAAAAAGTTACCGCATAAAAAGAGTATAAAATGGTGTTTTTGGTATAAGGTCGTTAGATCTCTATTTGTTAGGCATAAAATTATATTATTCAGCTATCAGTATATGGGAATACTTCAATTATCTATTCAGTGTAGAAAAAAAATCAAACGATATTTAGATAGCTAAGAGCGTATAAATAGTAATGGAAAGCTTTTGGGTTTAATCTATAATTATGACAAAAAAACAGAACCTTACAAAAATGTAATGTAAGATTGTAAGTAATGTAAGGTAAATGTAAGGTAGAAGTAAGAAAAATATGTTAAAATACTATTAACATAAAGCTAAAGAAAAGTGCTTAACTGATAAATAAACACAGAATATCAGTAATAATTTCAAATTTATTCAAATCACATCAAGTTTTGAAGTGTATCACATTATATTATGAATAAAACTTAAGGTTATTAATTGATTTAAAGAAATTTTTTTTAGCTCAAACATTACAATTACATAAGTTAAGCATTACTTTAAGTTAAACTTTCAGAATAAAAAAACTTTATTCAAAATGAATTAATTAGGTGTGATGATATTCATTCATACAAAGGAAAAAAAGTTACTTTAAAAATAAACACTTTATTGTATCTAATAAAGTTAAATTTAAAAGGGGGATTTAAAATGAAGAGTAAAAAATTAATTGCGCTTACCGTGGCTGCAACAATGGTTGCTGGAGGTATGTTTACTTCATGTGGTAACAAGAAAGATGATGCTAAGGGTAATGAAAAAGCAAATGCCAATCAAGGGGATAATGATAAGGGCAATCAAGGGGATAATGAAGAATCAAAGCTTGATAAAGAGCAGTATATGAAAATATTCATAGATGCTGAACCAAAAACAATTGACCCTTCTAGATCTACTGATTTGTATTCAAATCAAATATTGACACATATTGTTGATGGATTGACTAGAATTGAGCAAGATGAAAATGGGGACAAGATTGTTCCAGGAATCGCTGAAAGTTGGAGTGTAAGTGATGATGGATTAGTATGGACATTTAATTTGAGAGATGCAAAATGGAGTGATGGAGTAGCAGTAACTGCTAATGACTTCAAATATGGTGTTACTAGAACGTTGGATCCTAACACTGGATCAAAATATGCATGGTTAATAACACCAGTTATTAAAAATGCTGATGCATTTAACTCTGGTTCAGCTACTGCAGATGAACTAGGAATAAAAGTAATTGATGAGAAGACTATTGAATTTACATTAGAATCACCAATAGCTTACTTCTTAGATCTTACTTACTTTAGAGTAATGTTACCTCAGAGACAAGATATTGTTGAGAAATATGGTGAAGGTTATGGTTCAGAAGCCGACCAAATGATATCAAATGGTGCATTTGTACTTGATACTTGGGTGCATGATAGTGAAGTAACTTTCAAGAAAAATCCTACTTACTGGAATGCTGATGAAGTTATACTTGAAAATGTAACAATGAGTATTGTTAAAGATGAAAGTGCTAGAATGAATACTTTATTAACTGGTGATGTTGATTTAGGTGGAGTTTCTAAACAAGAGTGGAGAGATAAATTTGACGCTATGGAAGAAATGGTTTATTCTTCAAAAGCTAAGCCATCTGCATCATATGAGATATATAACCAAACTAATAAGTATTTTAAGAATGATAAGATTAGAAAAGCATTTATTATTTCATTAGATAGAGAAAGGCTTGTTGAGGTTTTATATAGAGGTATTGGTGAGCCTGCATATGCTTGGGTACCACCTTCAGTGCAAATTGGTGGAAAAGATTTTAGAGGAGAAGTTAATTCAAATCCAGTACAAAAACTTATGGATGAAAATCCAGATCCAAAAGCATTGTTGATTGAAGGTCTTAAAGAACTTGGACTAAGTGAAGATCCAGCAGATATGACTGTAACTATGCTTCAAAGTGGAACAGATGCTAGATCTAAAGAGTTTGCAGAATTCGAACAACAATTATTAGAAAAGAAATTAGGAATTAATGTAAAAGTTGATTATTATGATTGGGCTATATTTAGTGAAAAATGTGATAATCTTGAATATGAATTTGCTTCAATGGGATGGGGCGGAGACTACAATGACCCGAATACTTTCTTAGAAATGTTTACTTCAACAGCTGGTATAGCTCCAACTGGATGGGTAAATGAAGAGTATGACAAGTTAATTGCAGACGCTGCTCAAACAATTGATCAAGAAGCAAGAACAAAAATGTTTAAGAGAGCTGAAGAGATTCTTATTTATGAAGATGCTAATATGTCACCATGGTTATACAGATCAAGTTCAACATTCTCAAGAGAATATGCTAAAGGTGTTATGACTCCTTTATTCGGAACAATTGATGTAACTAAAGCTTACACAGTTGGAAGAAAATAATTGATTTCAAAGCCAGAGTATTAATACTCTGGCTTTTTATTTTTGGATAATTAATGATTAGAAGGAACCAAATAGATATTGAGATGCTTGGTCTTTATTAATAATCATGACAAAAAAAGACATCTTACGACAATGTAATGTAAGGTTGTAAGTAATGTAAGATAAAAGTAAGGTAAGAGTAAGTTGAATATGTTAAAATAATATTAACAGAAGAGTTGAAGAAGACTTCTGATTGCTTGAAACCACAGAATATGAGGGTGTATTTCAGAATTATTAAGATTACATCAAATTTTAGAATTTCATTATATTGTGAATAAAATTTAAGAATATTAAATAATTTACAAAGAAAGAATTTTTTTTAGCTAAAACATTACAAATACATAAGGTGGATATTACTTTAAACAAAGGTTTCAGAATAAAGAAACAATTATTTAAAATTAATTTTAAGAAGATATGTTGATAATCATTTAAACAAATGAAAAAAATATTAAGTACATCAAGATTAAACACTTTATTATACAAATTAAAGTGAAATAAACAAAGGGGGATTTGTGATGAGAAGTAAAAAATTACTTGCACTTACTATGGCTGCAACAATGGCTGTTGGAGGGGTGTTAACTTCATGTGGTAAAAAAGATGAGAGTGCTAAGGTGAATGAAAAAACAAATGATTCGCAAGGGACGAAGGATGAAGGGGAGAAGATTGACGAAGAGCAGTATATGAAAATTTTCTTAGACCAAGAGCCAAAATCAATTGACCCTTCAAGATCAACTGATATGTATTCTAATCAAATATTAACACATATGGTTGATGGATTAACTAGAATTGAGCAAGATGAAAATGGGGACAAGATTGTTCCGGGAATCGCTGAAAGTTGGAATGTAAGTGATGATGGATTAGTATGGACATTCAATTTGAGAGATGCAAAGTGGAGTGATGGAGTAGCAGTAACTGCGAAAGATTTCGAGTATGGTGTTAAAAGAACATTAGATCCTCAAACTGGATCAAGATATGCGTGGTTAATAACACCAGTTATTAAAAACGCAGCTGCATTTAACTCAGGTGAGGGTACTGCAGATGAACTAGGAATTAAGGTGATTGATGAAAAGACAATAGAATTTACATTAGAATCTCCAATAGCATACTTCTTAGATCTTACTTACTTTAGAGTAATGCTACCACAGAGACAAGATATAATTGAGAAATATGGTGAAAGTTATGGTTCTGAAGCCGAGCAAATGGTTTCAAATGGTGCATTCACACTTGAAAGCTGGATACATGACAGTAAGCTAACTTTTAAGAAAAATCCTACTTATTGGAATGCAGATGAAGTTATACTTGAAGATTTAACAATGAATATTGTTAAAGATGAAAGTGCTAGAATGAATACTATATTCACTGGAGATGTTGATTTAGGTGCAGTTTCTAAAGCGGAATGGAGAGAAAAATTTGAAGCAATGGATGAGTTAGTATATTCATCAAAAGCTAAGCCATCTGCATCATATGAGATATATAACCAAAATAATAGATACTTTAAGAATGATAAAATCAGAAAAGCGTTTATTATATCTTTAAATAGAGAAGATGTTGTTGATGTACTATATAGAGGTGTTGGACAACCAGCATACGCGTGGGTACCACCTTCAGTACAAATTGGAGGAGCAGATTTTAGAGAAAAAGCTGATTCGTTACCAGTTAAAAAACTTATGGACGAAAATCCAGATCCAAAAGCATTATTGATTGAGGGACTTAAAGAACTTGGAGAGAGTGAAAATCCAGCAGATATGAGTATTACTATGCTTCAAAGTGGAACAGATGCAAGATCAAGAGAGTTTGCTGAGTTCGAGCAACAATTATTAGTTAATAATTTAGGAATTAATGTAAGTGTTGAATACTATGATTGGGCTATATTTAGTGAGAAACTAGATAATCTTGAGTATGAGTTTGCTTCATTAGGATGGGGAGGAGATTATAACGATCCTAATACTTTCTTAGAAATGTTTACTTCAACAGCTGGTATAGCACCAACTGGATGGGTGAATGAAGAGTATGACAAGTTAATTGCTGATGCTGCTCAAACAATTGATCAAGAAGCAAGATTAAAAATGTTCAAGAGAGCTGAAGAAATTCTTATTTATGAAGATGGTAATATGTCTCCATGGATATTCAGAGCAAGTTCAACATTCACAAGAAAATATGCTAAAGGTGTTATGACTCCGTTATTCGGAACAATAGATGTAACTAAAGCTTACACAGTAGGAAGAAAATAAGTAATAGAAAATAATTAATTTTCAAAAGCCAGAGTATCAGTACTCTGGCTTTTGCTTTTCTTCTCTTTGTCTATATTGAATAAAAATCTTCTTTAAAGTTAAAAATAAAAATATAATAACTTAAAGGAGATTTTGTTATGGGAAATACACCTTTGAAAAAAGTAATAAAAGCTAAATTGAAGGCAAATAGAGAACTTACTGAAATGGAAAAATTAAGAGAGAAGCTTAAATACGAAATTGCTGGAGAATTAGGGTTAGATGAGAAAGTTAAAAAGGAAGGTTGGGGAGCGCTTACTGCTGAAGAGAGCGGAAGAATTGGTGGAATGATGACTAAAAGAAAAAAAACATTAAATCTTCCGAAAAATAAAGACATATTAAAAAATTAATATCTTTAATAAAAGAGAGTTTTTTGGTATAATACATAATTAGAGAAAAGTGAGTTTGTTGAGCAAACCCTAAAAGTGTAGAAATATACAATAGATGTTAAACAAGGCTTTTTAATAAAGTGTAGCTTTTAGATGTTATTCTAAAAGCTTATACTGTTTTGAGGTGAAATTATGATATGTTATAATAGGTTAGCAGAAATTTATGATCAATTAATATATGAAGATATTGATTATAATAATATTGGAAATTTTATAATGAATCAAATGGAACAATTGGACATAAATAAAAAGAAGTATTTAGACCTCGCCTGCGGTACGGGGAATCTTACAGCTAGTATCGGGGAAAATTTTAATTCGGTATATGGTTTGGATTTATCACAAGATATGTTATGTAAAGCTGAAGATAAATTGAGAGATAATAAATTGAACCATAAATTATTTTGTATGGATATAACTGATTTCTATATAAATGATAAAGTTGATTTAGTAACAAGTTGTCTTGATTCTACCAACTATATTATAGAAGAGAAAAAATTGATAAACTATTTTAAATGTGTCTATAATGTTCTAAATGAAAAAGGAATATTTGTATTTGATATAAATTCGGAATATAAACTGAAAGAGATATTAGGAAATAATACATATACATATGATGAAGAAGATGTATTCTATGTATGGGAAAATGAAATTGAGAATGAATGTATTAATATGTATTTAACTTTTTTTATTAAGAATGGACAAGTATACGAGAGATTTGATGAAGAACATTTAGAGAGAATATATTCTGTTAATATGATGGAAAGTATTTTAAAATCATGTGGATTTGATATAATTAAGATTAGGGATAACTATTCAGAGAATAAAGTTACGGAAACTACAGAGAGAATTGTATTTGTAGTTAAGAAAAGATAATAGGAGGAAGAAAGATGCAAGATAAATTAATAAGAGCAATTGCTCATAATGGAGATATTAGAATTATTGGAGCTCAAACTACTAATTTGGTTAATGAAGGAATATCTATTCATAAATGTGCACCGACTGCGGCTGCTGCATTAGGAAGAATGTTAACGGCTGGTGCTTTAATGGGTTCAACCTTAAAATCAGAGAAAGATAAGCTTACGTTGAAGATGGACGGCGGTGGAATTGCAAAAGGTGTAATTGTTACTGCTTCAAGTGATTGCAGCGTGAAAGGATATATTGGTAATCCAGACGCTCATTTACCAGCAAATGATAAAGGAAAGCTAGATGTAAGTGGTATAATTGGAAAAGATGGTAGCTTTGTAGTTATAAGGGATATGGGGTTAAAAAAACCCTATGTAGGTCAAATACCTATATATACTGGAGAGATAGGCGATGATATTGCATATTATTATACTACTTCTGAGCAAACACCATCAGCTGTTGGGTTAGGTGTCCTTGTAGAGCCTGACTATACAGTAAGTGCAGCGGGAGGATTTATTATACAGATGATGCCTGGAGCTAGCGAAATGGTAGCAGAAATATTAATGTATAGATTAGAAGAAATACCTTCAATAACTCAGATGTTATCAGAGGGAAAAACAATTGAAGACATACTAAATATAATTTTTGAAGATATGAACCTTCAAATTTTAGATGATGTAAAACCAGAATATAAATGCGATTGTAGCAGAGAAAAAGTTGAAAAAGCTCTCATAAGTATAGGTAAAGAGGAATTACAGAAGATTGTAGATGATAATAAGGTTGAAGAAATCGCTTGTCAATTCTGCAGTACTAAATATGAATTTAAGCCAGAAGATATAAATAAATTAATAACTGAAATTTAATAAAAACCCCTTTAATGAGATTTTACAGTTTCATTGAAGGGGTTTTTCATCTTTATTCCTATATCATAACCTAATAATGCTTCCACGATCTATTAAATGTGAATCAGAAAGGTAAATAGGTTTAACATCATGTTTAATCAAAAACTTTATTATTTCTTTTCCATATTTGAATTTGTCTAGACTACCGAAAAATGCCAACTCTCCTTCTGAAATTAAGCCACAGGTTCCACCAATAAAACCATAATTTAATCCAGGAAGTTCAATGTCACCAGGAGGAATTTCTAAAACATCAATATCATAAGGGTCCAGAGCTTTTATTATGGATTTATCTGATGTTATTAATGCCTTATTAGAAACGATAGCAGTTGAACATTTTGTATATCCTTGTTTGACATTTATACATATTTTATCATCTATGAAGGGTATAATACTTCTATCTGTGAATTCAAGTGCTGCGATATAATAATCCTTAAGTGAAACGGCATTAAGCAAAATGTTTTTTGGATATGTAGCACCTAAAGAAGATTCAGTTGATATGACATCAATTTTTTGAGAAGTTAGGCTGTTTATAAAATCATATTGAGCGTCTTTATGGATGATAGCTTTTGAGGTATAAGGAGAGAAAACTTGAATGTCAGGATGACCAGCAATTGCATTATATAATATAGGATGTTTTTTTGTCTTAATAATATTGGAACATATCTTTTTTAAAGAAGAAATTTCTTGTAGTGTAGTTCTATAATCAATAATAATAGTGTTCAAATATATCACCTCACATATATTATATATTGAGTAGGTGTTTAATTGAATATAAATCTTAAAGTTTTAAAAAAGTTTCAAGTTTTTACACTGGAATATTTAAATTCCTATTAAAGATAAATAAGTAAGCTACTACTATATTTTCATTCTTATAAAGTGCTGAACAAAGTATATATATAAGGCCCTTAGGTGCATACTAGATATGAAGGGAGTGAGAGAATGTTAATTTACAGCGTTGTCTATAACAAAAAAAATGATGATATTATAGAGGAACTTAATGATATAAAAAAACTCCTTGAAATGAAAGGAATAAACTTAGGATATTCTGAATGTGTAGAAGAAAATAATCATTTTATTAAAATTTATTGTTGTAATGATGAAAATGTGGAGAGGGGAAAAAAACTCTTTAATATATATTTAAGTAACTATCTAAGTAAGGTGGTAGCAGAAGAATACATTGATAGAGAATTGAATAAGTTGATAAAAGAAATGTATTTCTTCTTAAAGGGGAATGATATTGCTCATGTAAGTCAAGAGATGCAAAGAATCTTAATAAAACAAGAGAATATTAATGATGAAGATTTTGTTTATTTCATGAATATTAAAAACGATATTAATGAAAAAATAATAAAATGCTTGAATGAATATGAAGTTATGAATGTAAAAGGGTTCTTAACATTTAGATTAAAAGACTTAAAACGAGATTTTGAATTAATTGTGGATAAAATAGTTGAAAGGTATATGGTAAAGAAAGAATATGATGAGTTTATAAAATTACTAAGATATTTTGTTGAAATACAAGAAAGTAAAATTGATGAAGTAAATATTGTTATTAGCGATTGTGGAGAATATGGAATACTAGATAAAAGTGGAAGAGATATCTTAACAAGATTTCTTGAAGATGTAAATAATTATAAAATACCTGGAAGTATTAATATCGATGATGTTATAATAAGTGGATTGATAACCAATGTTCCAAAACGATTAATTATACATGGCTGCGATAATTGCAAAAACCAAGAATTAATAGACACTATTAAAAATGTATTTCTTGATAGAGTTGCTTTCTGTAATGGATGTAGTTTATGTATTGAGGATTTGGAAAGGTTTAAGGAAGAAGAAATTAGAAAATATGAAGAATTAAATTTAGAATAAGTGTTGACAAGAATAAGAATATGTTGTACTATAATAACTGTGATAAGTTAATAGTGAATGTAAAGAAGAAACCGAATTTCTCACCTTACGGCAAAGCTTAGTAAGGTTCCTTTTAATGATTGAATATTATTTATTTATATATCAATAATTAAGGACGGTTTTTGACCGTCCTTTTTCTTATAAACCTTGGGAGGTGGAGAGTATAGCTACAAATAAAAAGCAAACTCTAATTAATGAACAAATTAGGGTAAATGAAGTGAGATTAATAGGACATGATGGTGCTCCATTAGGAATTATGTCAAGTAAAGAAGCAATGAATCTTGCGGATGAAAAGAATATGGATTTAGTAATGATTTCTGAAAATGCTAAACCACCAGTATGTAGAATCATGGACCATGGCAAGTATGTTTATGAACAACAGAAAAAGCTAAAAGAAGCTAAGAAGAAGCAAAAGACAGTTACTTTAAAAGAAGTTAGAATGAGTCTTAGCATAGAGGATCATGATATTAATATTAAAGCTAAAAGAGCTCATAAGTTCTTGGAAAGCGGCGATAAAGTGAAGGTGACTGTTAGATTCAGAGGAAGAGAAGCTGAACATAGTCATCTTGGTAGAAAGATATTGGATAACTTCTATTCAAAGGTTGAAGACATCTGTATAATAGAGAAACCTGCGAAAAAAGAAGGAAGAAATATGCTAATGATATTAGCTCCAAGAAAAGCGTAACATTGGAAGGAGGAACTTAAAATGCCTAAAATGAAAACTCATAGAGGTGCAGCAAAAAGATTCAAAAAGACTGGTACTGGAAAACTAAAGAGAAGAAAAGCTTTTAAAAGCCATATCTTAACTAAGAAGAGTGCTAAAAGAAAAAGAAATCTTAGAAAAGGTACTCTAGTAGATTCAAGCCAATTAAAAGTAATGAAGAAAGTATTACCATACATCTAAGTTGTTGGTAAAAGGAGGTAGAAAGAAATGGCAAGAGTAAAAAAAGCTGTCAACGCACGTAAGAAACATAAAAAAGTATTAAAACTTGCAAAAGGTTATTATGGAAGAAGAAGTAAGACTTTTAGAACTGCTAATGAAACGGTTTTAAGAGCAATGAGAAACGCATACATCGGTAGAAAACTTAAAAAGAGAGAATATAGAAGATTATGGATTGCTAGAATAAATGCTGCATGCAGAATGAATGGGTTATCTTATTCAAGATTCATAAACGGAATTAAAATCGCTGGAATCGATATGAACAGAAAAATGCTTTCTGAGATAGCTATCCACGATTCAAAAGCTTTCGCTGAATTAGTAGAAGTTGCTAAGAACGCTTTAAACCAATAATATAAACGTAGCGTATGCTACGTTTTTTTATTTTATAAATTTTGACAAATGCTCATTTAATGATATAATTTTCTTATTAGTTAGAGGGATTATGGTATGAATTTTCATTATTGAGTATTATTAACTAAAACATTATAGCTTAAAAGGTCAATTTTTTACCAATAATAAAACAGAACAGTTTTAAGTTATAGGTGTAATAAAAATGGGAAGGGGGAATATGTCTAAAGGACATTATAGAGAATATGAGAACAACCTTCAATTCTAAACAAATAAAAAATAAACTTACTCCAGTGCAAATTTTGGCCGGTGGTTTTTTTGTATTAATATTATTAGGAGCAATTCTTTTAACATTACCTATTGCAACAGTAGATAGAGTAAGCACTAATTTTATTGATGCTTTTTTCACATCAACATCTGCAGTATGCGTAACTGGTTTAGTAGTGGTGGATACCGGTACTTATTGGAGTATGTTCGGGAAGACAGTTATAATAACATTGATCGAAATTGGTGGATTAGGATTCATGTCTGTGGCAACATTATTTTTTCTTTTATTAGGAAAGAGAATAACTTTAAAAGAAAGAATGGTAATGCAAGAGGCTATGAATTATTTTTCTTTACAAGGACTTGTAAAGATGGCTAGATACATATTAATATTCACTTTTTCTGTACAACTTGCAGGTGCGGCGATTCTTTCTATTCAGTTCATACCAGAGTATGGACCATTAAAGGGTATTGGATATAGTTTGTTTCATTCCATATCAGCTTTTTGTAATGCTGGATTTGATCTTATGGGTAACTTTACAAGTATTACAAAATATTCAGGGAATCCACTTGTAATGATTACTATAACAGTGTTGGTTATTGTTTCAGGGCTCGGTTTTTTTGTGTGGACAGATATATATAATTATAAGAAAAATAGGAGATTAACTCTTCACTCAAAAATTGTTCTTACTATGACGGCTATATTAGTTGTAGGTGGCGCAATTCTTATGTTTATATTCGAATATAATAATCCAGATACAATAAAAAATGTTCCGGCTGGTGAGAAAATATTATCATCAGTGTTTGCATCTGTAACACCAAGGACTGCGGGAATGAACTCTATAAGTACAGATGCTATGACTAATGCTGGTAAGTTTCTAACAATGATACTTATGTTTATTGGTGGGTCACCTGGTTCTACAGCTGGAGGAATTAAGACGGTTACAGCAGGTGTATTAATACTTACATTAAAATCTTTTGTTAAAGGAAAAGAAGATGTAGAGGCTTTTGGAAGAAGAATAAATAGAGAAACTGTTTTTAAAGCTGTTGTAATTATGCTTATAAGTTTGTTACTTGTTATAGTTTCAACTCTTTTATTATCAGTTACTGAATCAAATGCAGACTTTGAAATGATTTTCTTTGAAGCTATTTCAGCTTTCGGTACAGTTGGTTTATCAATGGGACTAACGCCAAAACTAAGTTTAGGCGGAAAGTTAATAGTAGCAATTGCAATGTATTGTGGAAGAGTTGGGCCGTTGACAGTAGCATTAGCGTTGGGTAATAAGAAGAGAAAAGGTGCCATTAGGTATCCAGAAGATAAAATACTAGTAGGATAGAGGTGTGTTAAATGAGTAAAAAGCAATATATTGTTATTGGTCTTGGAAGATTTGGAATTTCTGTAGCACAAACTTTATTTAATCTTGGGCATGATGTTTTAGCACTTGATTCTAATGAGGAGAGTGTTCAGGATATTGCAGACACAGTTACTCATGCAATAGTAGCTGATGCGACAGATGAAAAAAGTTTAAGAGCTATTGGTATTAGAAATTTTGACGTTGCAATTGTATCTATTGGTGAAAATATTCAATCAAGTATCATGGCAACATTGTTATTAAAGGAGCTTGGGGTAAAGTATATTATAACTAAAGCAAATAATGCAATGCATGCTAAGGTATTAATGAAAATTGGAGCAGATAGAGTTGTATTTCCAGAGAAAGACATGGGATTAAGAGTAGCACATGACCTTGTTTCATCTAATATTTTAGAGTACATCGAACTTTCAGCAGATTATAGTATAGCTGAATTCTTATGTCCAAAAGTATGGATAGGAAAGAGTTTAGTTGAAATTGATGTAAGATCTAATTATGGTATAAACGTAATTGGTATAAGGCACAACGAAGAAATTGACGTTTCACCTTCTGCATATAAGAAATTAGAATCTGGAAGTGTGATTATTGCAATAGGTAGAATAGAAGATCTTAATAATCTAGAAACTAAGATTAAGAAGTAGGGATGATAAATTTGAATATTATTGAAAGTAAGAATAACAATAAGATAAAAGAACTTAAGAAGCTTAAAGATAGAAAGTGGAGAAAAAAAACAGGCGAATTTCTTGTTGAAGGATACAGGTTTGTCCATGAAGCATGGAACTCTGAATTTCATATAGAAACTATTATAATAAATGTTGATAATAAAGACAAATATGAAGATTTTAAGATGAAGCATAATATCTCTGTTGAAGAGGAGATTTATGTATCTGAAGTGATTTATAAGGAAGTGGCACAGACTCAAAATTCACAGGGGATTATCGCTGTTGTTAAAAATAAAAGTATAGAACATAATATTGAAGATGGTCTTTATGTATTATTAGATAGATTACAGGATCCTGGTAATGTGGGAACTATTATTAGAACATCTCATGCAGCAGGCGTCAAGGGGATAGTTCTTACAAAAGGCTGTGTTGATATATATAATGATAAAGTGTTAAGGTCCACAATGGGTTCTATTTTTAAAATTCCAATAATAGAAGATTCCAATCTTGAATTCACAAGAAAATTGAAGGAAAGTGGTTTTAAATTCGTAGTGAGTTCCCTTGAAGAAAGTGAAGATTTCTATGATTGTTATTTAAAAGGAAATACTGTTATAGCAGTAGGAAATGAAGGAAATGGACTGAGTGAGGAGATATATTCTCTTCAGGATGTGAAAGTGAAAATCCCCATGCCAGGTGGAGCAGAGTCCTTAAATGCAGGTGTAGCAGCATCTATTATGATATATGAATGTGTTAGACAGAAAAATTGTGATTGAAAATTTTCTTTTTCGTGATATAATAAGAAAAGATTAATAATTAAACGATGATAAAGAGAGTAGGTTTATGAAGACAATCAGAGAGAGGTAGCCTTAGGCTGTAAGCTATCTTATGAAACTAATAAACTGAAGTTCACTTTGGAGTTCTTGTGATGAATATATTAGTTACAAGCGGCGATGGCCGATAAAACATAGAGTGGGTGTATACATATATATATCAACTAGGGTGGTAACGCGGAATATCTTCGTCCCTTTTTAGGGATGGAGTTTTTTTATTGCAAAAAAGTATAATAATGCTGAATTTGTAGAAGAATTTTATAATAAGTAAAGGAGGAATTACCATGAAAGATATGTTATTAGAAATAAAACGCAATGCTATTGAGCAATTGAATAATACTGATTCAAAAGAAACGCTTGAAGAAATAAGAATAAAATATCTTGGTAAGAAAGGTGAACTTACTGCAATTTTAAGAGGAATGGGTAAGTTATCTAAAGAAGAGAGACCTGTAGTTGGTAAAGTAGCAAATGAGGTTAGAAGTGATATTGAGGAACTTTTAGAAGAAAAGATCCAAGGGATCAAGAATGTTGAGAAGGCTAAAAAGTTAAAAGAAGAGATAATTGATATTACAATGCCAGGAATTCTTCCTAAAGTAGGTAGAAGGCATCCATTAGAGATGACACTTGATAAAGTTAAAGAAATATTCATGTCTATGGGATTTGCAATAGAAGAAGGGCCTGAAGTAGAATATGATCATTATAACTTTGAAGCATTAAATATACCAAAAGGGCATCCTGCAAGAGGTGAACAAGATACCTTCTATATTAATGAAAATATAGTTTTAAGAACACAAACATCACCAGTACAGATAAGAACAATGGAAAATCAGAAACCACCTATAAAGATGATTTCTCCGGGTAAGGTTTATCGTTCAGATGACCTTGATGCAACACACTCACCAATATTCTATCAGATAGAAGGGCTTGTAATAGATAAAAATATTACTTTTGCAGATCTTAAAGGTACTCTTGATGTATTCTTTAAAAAAATGTTTGGAGAGAATATGAGAACTACATTTAGACCACATCATTTCCCATTCACTGAACCTTCAGCTGAGATGGATGTAACATGTTTTGTTTGTGGTGGAGAAGGATGTAATGTCTGTAAAGGTAGTGGATGGATAGAATTAGTTGGTTGTGGAATGGTTCACCCACAAGTACTAAGAAATTGTGGAATTGATCCTGAAGAGTACAGCGGATTTGCATTCGGATTCGGATTAGATAGAATGGTTATGCTTAATTATGGAATAGATGATATAAGACTTCTATATGAAAGTGATATGAGATTCTTAGATCAATTCTAAAAATAAAATCAGGAGGTAGTTGATATGAAAGTACCATATACTTGGCTTAAAGATTATGTTGATATAAATATTGGACCTCAAGAACTTGGAGATAAACTTACAGTTAGTGGATCAAAGGTTGAAGAGGTTATAATTTCAGGTGGAGATATTACAAAGGTTGTTACTGGAAAAATAGAGAAGATTGAGCCACATGAAGAAGCTGAAAGGTTAAAGATTTGTTCAGTTAATATTGGTAAAGAAGAAAATATTCAAATAGTTACTGCTGCAGATAATATGAAGGAGAATGATATAGTTCCTACTGCTTTACATGGATCTACTCTTGCAGGTGGTTTAAAGATTAAAAAGGGTAAGTTAAGAGGAGCAAAATCTGAAGGAATGTTCTGTTCAGAGGTTGAATTAGGATTAGCTGATGAAAAGGATATAGATGGATTAATGATACTTCCAGCAGATACTCCTATTGGAGTTGATATTAAAGAAGTTGTTGAAATAGAGAGTGCTGTGCTTGATTTTGAGATAACTTCAAATAGACCAGATTGCTTAAGTATTATTGGAATGGCTAGAGAAACAGCTGCTACATTAGGAACTAAATATAGAATGCCTGAATTTTGTTATAAAGAAAAATGTAGTGATAAAATCGAAGAAGCATTAAAAGTAGAAATTAAAGATGAGCTATGTAAGAGATACATGGCTAGAGGAATAAAGAATGTTAAGATTGAACAATCACCTAAGTGGATGCAGGATAGGCTACTTGATGCAGGTATTAGACCAATCAATAATATAGTGGATATAACAAACTTTGTTATGGTAGAGATGGGGCAGCCAATGCATGCATTTGATGCTAGAGAGATATCATCAAACAAAATTGTTGTTGAGAAGGGTAATTGTGAAGAAAAGTTCACTACACTTGATGAGGTAGAAAGAGCTTTACCTGAGGGGACTCTTTGTATTAAGGATGGAGACAGAACAGTAGCTGTTGCAGGAATAATGGGTGGACTAAATAGTGAAGTAAAAGATGATACAGCTGAAATTTATCTTGAATGTGCTTCATTTGAACCTGTTAATATTAGAGAAACTTCAAGTAAGCTTGCATTAAGAACTGATGCATCTACTAAATTTGAGAAAGAGCTTGATCCTAACAATGTTGAAGCTGCTATGAACAGAGCTTGTTACTTAATTCAAGAATTAGGTGCAGGAGATGTAATGGAAGGCATCATTGATGTTTATAATCAAGTAAAAGAATCTCATTCCCTTGAAGTTAGTGCCACATGGGTAAATAAATTCCTTGGAACAGAGATTCCAGGAGAAGATATGGTAAAATATTTAAACAGTTTAGATATGGAAACAATTCTTGAGGGGGATACTCTCAAGGTAAATGTTCCTACATTCAGATGTGACATGTATATAAAAGAAGATGTTGCTGAGGAGATTGCAAGAATATATGGGTATAACAAAGTAGAAGCAACAATTGATACAACAACTACTTTAAGAGAGCCAATGAATAAAAGAATGTTAAATGAAAGATTTATCACAGATGTACTTATTAACTGTGGCTTAAGTCAATCAATCAGTTACTCATTCATCAGTCCTAAGGTTTTTGATAAGATACTTGTATCTGAGGATAGTGAATTAAGAAATGCTGTGAAAATTAAAAATCCATTAGGTGAAGATTATAGTATTATGAGAACAACAATGATACCTTCAATAATGGAATCATTAGGAAGAAACTATGCAAGAGGAAATGATGTTGTTAGATTATTTGAGACTGGTAAAGTGTATATCCCGAGTGAAGATAGTAACAAAATACCAGAGGAGAGCAATACAATTGCTATAGGTATGTACGGAGAATGTGATTTCTTCACATTAAAGGGTGTTGTTGAGACTCTTGTTGAGAGACTAGGTGTTGCAAAATCTAAGTATGAGAGAGTAACAGATAATCCAAGTTTCCATCCAGGAAAAACAGCAGCATTAAAAGTTAGAAAAGATGTTATAGGTGTATTTGGTGAAATGCATCCAGACATAATAGAAAACTATGGAATAGAGAAAAACTGTTATGTTGCTCAACTTAACATGGATATTCTTTGTAAGCTAAGCAATATTGATAAAAAATATTCTGCACTGCCTAAGTATCCAGCTGTTACAAGAGATATTGCAGTACTTATAGACCGAGAAATTCTTGTTGGTGAAATTGAAGAAAGTATAAAAAAAGCAGGCGGAAATCTTTTAGAGAGTTTCAAATTGTTTGATGTATATGAAGGGGAGCAAATTCCTGAAGGTAAGAAAAGTGTTGCATATGCATTAACTTATAGATTGCCAGATAGAACTTTGACTGATAAAGAAGTTAATAAAGTTCATGATAAAATTCAACGTTCACTTGAGCACAAGCTTGGAGCACAACTTAGATAAAAGCGTAGTTGAGAGTGTAGAGTTGAGAGTGGAGAACGAAGGAGGGTTCTGACCTAGGTCAGAACCTTTGTTTTATATTGCTAAAGAAACAATATAATGTTACTCGTTTCATTTTAAATGAAACATTGTATCTTAAATACAACATTTTATTCTTAAGGATTAAATGAGTAAAACCTTATTGTTCTTTAGAATAATAAAATGTAGTTTCTGCTTAAAGAGCAGAAATATCCATCGTTCTCAACTCTACACTCTCAACTTTCCACTTCTTTTAAAGCATCGCGTGCTTTATTGAAGAGTTAAATAATTGATTTACTGTATTAGAAATATATGTTACAATAATTGTAACTCTGAAAGTGAGAAGGTGTTTTAATGAATGTTGTAACCGTTAATATAAACGGAATAGAATACAATCTTAGGGGTGAAGAGAGTGACTCGTACATTCTAAAAGTTTCTGATATTGTAAATGATACTATTATGAAGATAAAATCTAAAAATAACATGCTTAATGCAACTGACGTAATAGCACTTGCTTCTATTAGAATAACTGATGAGTTTTTAAAGAGTATAGAAGAAAGAGACATGATACAAAAACAAGCAAGAGAGATATATGAGAAGAATGCCTCAATGAATGAAGAGTTAAAGGAAATTAGACAAGCTTTTGAAGAACTCCATGAGGAGAATAATACTTTATTAGAGAAAAATGAGAAGTTGTCTAGTGAACAACATATTCTTGATTATGAGAAAGAAATTGCTTCTCTCAGAAGTCAGTTGGACATTATAGAAGATAAGAGCAAAAAGTACATAAAAGAAAATAGTGAATTTAAAAATATTAGAAACGAACTTCTAAAACAAATTGAAGATGCAGAAATTAAGCATAAAACAATTAGGGATAAAAATTCAAAATTAAGTAAAAAAATAATTAGAATGGAGCAGGATTTAATGGATAGCAACATCGCTCTGGCTAAGACTCTACAGATGCAAAATGAAAAATAAGAGAATAGGTTAAAAGGATTTTTAATTATTTTAATTAAAGATCTTTTTTTTTTATATCAAAACAAGTGAATTATATAATGTAATAATTGAAAATATAAGTGCATACTTTAGTAACATAAAGAGATGATTAATTAGGGGGAACTATGAGAGTACTTCTGTGTCTGAGACAGAATTGTTATAAATATTATTCTGCTGATACTCAGCAGTGTCAGAAAATCTATAAATTTTTAAAAAAGAGAAATATACAGGTGGATATTAACAATGGAGGAAAATGTGATTTTTCAAAATATGATGTTGTTCACCTATTTGATTTGAATTCTACGGGGGAAATGTATAAGTATTATAAAGAAGCTGTGAGAAATAAATGTGATATTGTAATATCTCCTTTGTATTGGAATTATGAAAGATACTTCAAATTTAACAAGAAGATAGAATCTATAAAGCTGTGGAAGCGATGTAACTTGTATAGAGGGGAGATACTTAAAAAAAGCAAGGGTGTAATCTGCAGTAGTGAGATTGAAATGGGATTCTTGAATAGAGATTTTGGTCAAATAAATGGGGAGGTTGTTTATTATGGGAGTGAGATAGAGTACGATGATATTCCTTTGTACTCCTTCAAGGAAAGAAATAATCTCGACAAATATGTGTTATGCGTTGCCAGAATAAATCCAATTAAAAATCAGAAAACATTAGTGGATATAACAGAGAAGTTAGGGATGTCACTAGTACTTGTGGGAAATATTGATGATAAGAGTTATTTTAGTGAGTGTATGAAAAAAGAACATGTGAAGTACTTTGGATTTTTTGATAGTTATAATATTTATAATGCATATAGGTTTGCAGAAGTTCATGCAGTACCAGGGTTTTGTGAGATGCCAGGACTCTCTACACTAGAAGCAGCAGGAAGTGGATGTAAGGTATTAACTTCAAGTGAAGGATGTGCTAAAGAGTATCTTAAGGATAAGGCATACTATTGTAATCCATTTAATACAGAAGATATAGAGAATAAATTAATTGAGGCTCTCAATGGGAGAAAGAGTAATATATTAAAATTATATGTTCAACAAAGGTTCAAATGGGAAAAATATGGGGAGAAAATACTGGATATATATGAATCACTATAAAGAACATAATGGAGAATTGATAATGTATAATGGATAATGATTGACATTTCACTCTGTGAAATTTTAATCCTATTGTTTAAGAAACAATAGGATTTTTCTCGTTTCATTTAGATTGAAACATTGTATGATAAATACAATATTTTATCAAAGATAAAATGAGTAAAAACCTGTTGGTCTAAAGAACTATAAGATGTGGCTTCTGCGTAAGTAGAAACATCCATTATTATACATTATCAATTATACATTATACAACTCTTTTCGTGGGTGGGTGTGCATTTTTTTTGTATATATGATAAAATATCTTATAACATAAGGTAGCTGAAATAAGAAAAACTAGCATATAGACTAGTTATTTTTTTGAAGATGCCTAAAGATGAATAGGTGGTATTATGAAAAAAATAGAATTATTAGCTCCAGCAGGGAGTAAAGAAAGTTTAATTGCAGCTGTTCAGAATGGAGCAGATGCAATATATTTAGGTGGTACAAAGTTTTCAGCTAGAGCATATGCAAGTAATTTTGATAATGAAACCATTGAATGGGCAATAGACTACTGTCACCTCTATGGGGTAAAAGTATATGTAACCCTTAATACATTAATAAAAGATGAAGAAATGGAAGAAGCTTTAGAATATGCCCAGTTTCTTCATAATATCGGTGTAGATGCGGTGATTATTCAAGATTATGGTCTTGCCTATTGTCTTAGAAATAGATTGCCAGAACTTGAAATACATGCATCAACACAGATGACGGTGCATAATGCTGAAGGTGCAAAATTTCTAAATGATAAAGGTTTTAAGAGGATAGTTCTTAGCAGAGAATTATATATAGGAGAGATAGAGAAAATATCCAAGGAATACAAAATAGAGACAGAGATTTTTGTTCATGGAGCATTATGTATATGTTATTCAGGTCAATGTCTTATGAGCAGTGTGCTTGGTGGGCGAAGTGGTAACAGGGGAAGGTGCGCTCAACCATGTAGATTACCTTATAAGATATTGAATAAAAAAGGTGATAAAAAAGAAGGCTATCTTATGAGTCCCAAAGATATATGTACTATTGAAGACCTACAGAAGATAATAGATAGTGGAACCAAATCCCTTAAAGTTGAAGGGAGAATGAAACGACCTGAGTATGTAGCAGGTATAGTTTCGAGTTACAGAAAAGCTATAGATTCCATATATGAGAAAAAGAAAGCCGATAAAGTAAAAATCCAGAAAGAAAAAGATAGGTTAATGCAATTATTTAATAGAGAAGGATTTTCAAAAGCGTATTTATTTGGTAATATAGGAAGAGATATGATGTCTTTCAGATTTCCTAAGAATACAGGTGTTAGAATTGGAAAAGTCAAGAGTGGAAAAGTTGAATTGTTAGGGAATGTGGCATTAAATGATGGAATCAGAATAGGTGATGGTGGTTTCACAATATCTAAAATTATTAAAGAGAATAGGGAGGTAAAAGGGGCAGTTAAAGGGGATAAAGTTGAGTTAAAACCAAAGAAATATAAAGAAGGGGATATTCTTTTCAAAACATCAGATGTTAATCTTAACAAGGAACTTTCCGAATCATATAAGAGCATGTATGGGAAGCGGATTCCTTTGAATTGTAATATTGAGTTCAATATTGGATATCCTGTTGAACTGAGCTGTGATTATGGAAATAAAAGATATAAAGTTAAGGGTGAGGTTGTTCAAGTACCTATAAAGAAACCTGTTTTAAAAGAAAAGATAGAGAATAGTCTTAAGAAAAAAGGAGATACGCCTTTTAAGATTGACAAAATTATATTTAATTCTTATGAGGAAGGGTTTGTTCCAGTATCGACTCTTAATGAGTTAAGAAGAAAACTTATAGATCAGATAGAAGAAAATATAAAACTAGTTTATAAGAATAAGGATTTATTGAGAGATATAAATGAAACATCAGAGGAAAAAGAACTAGAAATTCCAGAGAGTATTATAACTGTTAAAAATAGAGAACAGATGAAAGTTGTAAGAAATAATGGTAAAGAGGATATATGCGTAGATATAACATTCAGAGATATGTGGAATTTAGAACCACATAAATTAGAAGGGTGTTACGTGAAAATATCTAATATAATAAAAGATAGAGAATATGATGTTGTGGTAGGTAAGATTAGAGAATATCTACCATATATAAAAGGGATTATAACTTCAAACCTTGGAATTATCAATCAATTCTCAAATCAAACTCATATAATTGGTGATTATAAGTTGAATATATTCAACAAATATGGAGTTGACTTTTTTGAGAATGACTTAAAGGGAATATATCTTTCAACAGAATTAAATAGGAAGCAGATAAACAGCATTGCTAGGGAAAGAAAAGGAAAAATCGCTGTAATTATATATGGAAAATATGAGCTCATGGTGAGTCAATACTGTCCTATTGGTGCAACATTTGGAGGAAGAAGTTCAAATAATAATTGTAATAGGATATGTGAAAAAGAAAGTTTTGTATTAAATGATAGAATGAATATAAACTTTAAGATTTTCACAGATCTTTTCTGTAGAAGTTACATATATAATAGCGTTCCTGTAGAACTAATTTGGAATAAGGAATCCTTTACTAAGAAAGGCATGGGATTAAGGATTGACTTTATTGATGAAAGTGCTAGAGAGTGCAGAACAGTATTGGAGTATTTACACGGCGAGAGAGAAAAAATAGATATAAAGTCCACAAAGGGGCAATTTTCTAAAGGAGTGTTATAAGCACTCCACTATAAAAAAGAAGTAGGTGAATATTTATGCATGAAAGATCATTAAGAATATTAGAATTTGATAAAATTAAAGAAAAAATAAAGAAATATACTAAATCTCCTGTTGGGAGAGAGGTTATAGATGCATTAAAACCGTATAATACTGTTAAAGATGTTCAGGATAGATTAATAGAAACTAATGAAGCTCTTAATATAATCATGAAAAAGAGCAATCCTCCTTTTGAAGGGTTATATGATATACGTGAAGGTGTCAGCAGAGCTGGAAAAGGTGCAGCGCTTCAAGCTGGACAATTACTAAAAATTGCTCAAGCTATGAGTTGTGCTAGAAGATTTAAGACATATGTGAAAAATGATGATGATACTATAGCATATAAAAAGTTACAAGATTTATGTGCTGGAATAACACCATTAAAATTTATAGAAGATAGAATTTTCACAGCTATTATAAGTGAGGAAGAGGTTAGTGATAAAGCAAGTGAAAAGTTATTTTCTATTAGAAGATCACTAAAGAATAAAAATAGTGATGTTAAAGATAAGGTTGGGTCACTTGTGAGAACATATTCAAGCTTTCTTCAGGAAAATCTCTATACAGTAAGAGGAGATAGATATGTTATTCCTGTAAAGGCAGAGCATAAGGGATCTGTAAAAGGTCTTGTTCATGATGTTAGTGCTTCAGGGGCAACCTTGTTCATAGAGCCTATTTCACTTGTGAATTTAAACAATGAAATTAAAGAGCTTATGATAAAAGAAAGGGCAGAGATTCAAAAGATTTTGGCTGAATTATCAGCACTTATATATGAAAGTTATTCTGTGATAAAGATTAACTGTGATATAATTTGGGAGCTAGATTTTATATTTGCTAAGGCAAAATATGCTTTAGAGTTAAATTGTACTATGCCTATAATTAATGATGAGGGAATTATTGATATAGTTCAGGGTAGACATCCTCTTATAAGTCAGGATGAGGTTGTAGCTAATGATATCTATGTTGGGAAGCATTATAACTCACTTGTTATAACTGGTCCTAATACAGGAGGTAAAACAGTTACCTTAAAAACTCTTGGATTGATTCAGATAATGGCATTGAGTGGCTTAATGATACCAGCAAGAGATGGGTCAACAGTTAGCTTCTTTGAAGATGTATATGCAGATATAGGTGATGAACAAAGTATTGAACAGAGTTTATCAACATTCTCTTCTCATATGACAAATATAGTTCATATAATGGAGAATGCTAATGAAAAATCATTGGTACTTTTCGACGAGCTTGGGGCAGGAACAGATCCAACTGAAGGAGCTGCACTTGCAATATCAATTCTTGAAGACCTTAGAAAAAGGGGATGCAGAATTGCAGCTACAACCCATTATAGCGAACTTAAGGGATATGCCCTTAAAACAGAAGGTGTTGAGAATGGTTCTGTTGAATTTGATGTAAATACATTAAGACCAACTTATAGATTAATAATTGGTGTCCCAGGTAAATCTAACGCCTTTGAGATATCAAAGAGACTAGGATTAAGTGATTATATTATTGAGATTGCTAAGAGTAATATATCAGAGATAAATCTAGAATTTGAGAGCTTAATAGAGAGCCTACAGCATAAGAAAATAGAAGCAGAGAAGAATGAGAGAGAGAGTTTAAGGATTAAGATGGAAGCTCAGAAGATTAAGGAGCGATATCAAGAAAAATCTGAGAAACTTGAAAATGTGAGAGATAAAGCAATCATTGAAGCTCAGAGAGAAGCTAAGATGATACTGAAGCAAGCTAAGGAAGAAGCTGATGAGATATTAAAGAACATCAGAAAGATGGAATCAATGGGATATTCTTCAGAGGCAAGACAACAGCTTGAAAAAGAAAGATTAAAGTTAAGAGATAAGATTGCTTCAAAAGATAAGGCGATTTCAATAACTGAAAATGATAAAGGTAAGAAATTAAAGACTGTTCAAGAAGGGCAGATAGTTCTTCTTACAACCTTAAATCAAAAAGTAACAGTACTTAACAAACCTAATTCAAAAGGGGAAGTTATGGTTCAGGCTGGTATAATGAAGGTTACTGTTAAGGTTGATCAACTCAGAGCATGTGGTCAAGGTGATACAGCTTCAGAATATAAAAATAAAAAAAGAAGTAAAGAGATGAAACTAAAGATAAGCAGTGTTAAGTCATCTGTTGATTTAAGAGGAATGGATTCACAAGAAGCTCTTATGACGGTAGATAAATACCTTGATGATGCTTACTTGGGAGGTCTAGGTGAGGTTACAATAATACACGGATTAGGAACAGGAGTACTTAAGAAGGCTGTTACAGACATGCTCAGAAGACATAATCATGTTAAGGAACATAGACCAGGGGTTTATGGCGAAGGTGGAGCAGGTGTAACAATCGCAATCCTTAAATAAAGTATAAGAGGTGAACACATGAAGATAATTTTAAGTGCATGCTTGTGTGGAATTAACTGCAAGTATGATGGTGGAAATAATCTTAATGATAAGGCAGTTGAATTACTTAAGAGTGGGAAAGCTTTACCAGTATGTCCAGAACAGCTGGGAGGTCAATCAACACCAAGGATACCTCATGAGATAATAGATAGTACAGGTGAAGAAGTATTAGATGGAAAAGGTGTCATTAAAGGTCCAGAAGGTGATGATGTAACTGATGAGTTTTTAAAAGGAGCTCAAGAGACATTGAAGATTGCTCAAGCTATTGGAGCTGAATATGCTGTGCTTAAAGCTAGGAGCCCATCTTGTGGGTTTGGCAAGATTTACGATGGGAGTTTTACTGGAAATAAAAAATATGGTAATGGAGTTACTGCAGCACTTCTGAAAAGAAATGGAATCAAAATTTATACAGAAGAGAATATTGAAGAACTTATAGATTTAATATAATTTAAGGGGAGAGAACGATGAGTTATAAGGAAACGTTGATGAACGCAAGAACAAACCTCAATGGTTCATGTAAGGTTTGTAGAGAGTGTAATGGTATTGCTTGTGCTGGAGAAGTTCCTGGTATGGGCGGAAGAGAAACTGCATCATCATTTACATCAAACCATGAATCTTTAAAGAATATAAAGGTGAATATGAGAACCATACACAATGTGAAGGAACCAAATATGAAGAGCAATTTTTTTGGTAAAGATATGGATATTCCTGTATTTGCTGCTCCTGTATCAGGAACAACATTAAATATGGGAGGTAAATATTCTGAAGAAGAATATATTACATGGGTTATTGAAGGATGTATAAAGAATGGAATATATCCTATGGTTGGAGATACTGCAGTAGATTCTTTCCTTACAACAAATCTAAAAATGCTTAAGGAATATAATGGCGATGGTATAGTATTTATAAAACCTTGGGAAAATGAAAATGTCATAAAAAAAATAAAACTTGCTGAGGAGGCAGGAGCTTTCGCAGTAGGCATGGATATAGATGCATGTGGACTTATTACACTTGCATTGCATGGGAAACCTGTAATGCCAAAAACAGTTGAAGATATAAGAAAAATTGCAAATTCAACTAAACTTCCTTTCATACTGAAAGGAATAATGACAGTGGATGAGGCATTATTAGCAGTTGAAGCAGGTGTAGATGGAATAGTAGTATCAAATCATGGAGGAAGAGTACTTGATCATACTCCAGGAGTAGCAGAAGTATTACCAGCCATTGCAGAAGCTGTTAAAGGGAAAGTTAAAATTTTTGCTGATGGTGGTATTAGAACTGGAATAGATGTGCTTAAAATGCTAGCATTAGGAGCTGATGGCATTTTAATAGGAAGACCATTCGTATGGGCGTCATTTGGAGGGAAAACAGAAGGCGTTCAAGAATATATCGACACCTTAAAGAGTGGATTAAAATCAGCTATGATATTAACAGGATGTGCGGATGTTAATGAGGTTGATTCTAGAATAATATACAAATAAAAACATAGTGGACAGTTGACAGTTGAAAACGTTGTCAATTGTCCACTGTCCATTTATTGTAAAGATTTTTAGGGTTTACTGTGCATGCAGCACGTGCATTTGTTTGCATTTGATTCTAATATTTATCTTTTGTTATAATTGGTTTTCCCTCTGAATCTAATAAGACTGTCAATCCACCAGAACTTCCATTACTAACATACAGGTAATTTACTCCAGTCTCTTTATCAACTATTACTCTATAACTTTGAAAATTTCCTTGGGTAGATACAACTTCAAATCTTTTGTCTCCACTCATAATTTTACCTCCTAATTTATTCTTTATTCTCTGTTCTTTGTAAACATCATAATTATGTCTTTTCAATTATACAGAATATTGAAGCGAATTTCAAAAAATTAACATAAGTGCATCTTGTTAATCTTTAGATATAAAAGGTCTTACTCCTTTATTAAAAGAGATATTGGTGTATCACATTCTCTCGTTAGATATCTCAATCCTTTTGCCAAGGTTTCTCTCCAACTTAAGTAGTCATGTCCACCTTGGAATTCTGAGTATTGAACATGGTAACCTTTGGAAAGTAATATATCTCGCATATTTTTACTTCCATTAATTATTCTATCCCTTTCTAAAGCTCCAACTTCTAAGTAGAATTTCAGATTTAATTTTTCATGTTCTTGAAAGGATTCAGCCATCCAAGTAATACCATTAGATTTATATTTTTTAAGTGGCTTACCAGAATCATAATTTGGATACCACCAATAGGAACCAGATTGGGATAAAACATTTCCGAATATATTTGAATGATTTAATCCCATATATGATGCGAATAAACCACCAAGACTTAATCCACTTATTATACAATCCTCAGGTTTATGTGAAATATTATATCGTTTCCTACACCATGGAATTACTTTATTTACAAAAAAATCAGCAATATTATTATCGCAGGATAATTTATAATTTCTGCAATCCTCACACTCCACAAAAAATGCAACTATTGGTGGTATTCTTTTTCCAAGGAACAACAAGATTAAAATTTCACAGAGTGAAATGTCCATCATTCTCTATTCTCCATTTTCCATTTCTTTTAAAGGTTCTCTGTTCTTTATTCTTTTTTCTTTTTGTCTTCTCCCCTCCCCCTAAAGAATGAATATAATCTATAAATAAACAAAAGATATGTATAATAACACTTTAGGAGCTGAATATGAATAAAGATTTTAAAATTACAAAGAATCTATCGGAAAATATCGAAAACCTAAAGACTGAGGTTTTTGATAAAAATGGAACAATCCAATATAGAAAAATTATAAACATAAATTCAAAATTTGAATGTTATGTAATATTCAATGAGGGTATGATCAATGGTAAAGTAATTAATGATAACGTGATTAAAACATTGATAAATGAAGGAGATATATCACAAGAAAATTTTATGGAGGAGCTGGCATATAGCAAAATTGTTGCTAAGTCCATAAAAATAGAGAAATGTGAAAAACACATGATTGACAGTGTGCTCAGAGGAGATTCATTAGTACTTTTTGAAGGGGAAAACAGAGCATTAGTAATAGATACAAAGGAATATAGTGGTAGGAGTATAACAGAACCACAATCGGAAAGCGTTCTTAGAGGACCAAGGGAGGGTTTTACTGAAATTCTCATGGGGAATTTAGAGCTTGTGAGAAGACGAATAAGTAATCCGGAATTGAAATTTGAAATGATGAAGATAGGAAGACGAAGTGGGACTAAAATTGCTATATGCTATTTAGATGATCTTGTAAACGATACAATTCTTGAGGAGGTAAAAAAAAGACTCAATAAGATAGATATTGATTATATCTTATCAACTGCCAAAATAATGGAATTTATAGAAGATCACCCAAAGTCAACCTTCAGAACAATAGGAGTTACAGAGAGACCGGATGTTGTATGTGAAAAAATATTGGATGGGAAATTAGCAATACTATGTGATGGCTCTCCAGTAGCTCTAACTATTCCATATATTTTTCATGAAAGTTTTGATTCTAATGAGGATAACTATAACCATTACATATATAGCAGTATAAATAAAATGTTGAGATATTTAGCTTTTTTTATTGGAAGTAGCACTCCTGCTTTATATGTGGCAGCATGTACATTTCATAGAGAGTTGATACCAACACAACTTGCAATGAGTATATATTTATCTAGAGTAGGGGTACCTTTTCCAACATTTTTTGAATGTCTTGCAATGTTATTAGTATTTGAGATATTAAGAGAGGCATCGGTACGGTTACCAAAACATGTAGGTTCAGCAATATCAATTGTAGGAGCATTAGTATTAGGAGATGCTGCTGTAAAGGCAAAATTCGTTAGTGCCCCAATGGTAATAGTTATTGCCCTCACAGAGATATCAGCACTTGTATTGGCTAATATGCAAGAGGCACTGATCTTCTTAAGATTTTTATTTTTGATTTCCTCATCAATTTTAGGGTTGTATGGATATATATTTTCTGTAATGGGAGTATTCATACATCTCATGTCCATGAAGAGCTTTGGTATTAATTATATGCTTTATATGGGAAATTTAAAAATGGAAGATTTGGGTCGAACAATTTTCAGGGCACCATGGTGGAAATTAAAAAGGCGTACTAAGCAAATCGCAAAAGATAGTATAAAAACATCTAACGATGAAAATTTAGGTGATAATGGTGACGATGATGAAGAAAATAATTAAAGTTTGGTTAATACTAATATTAGTGATTTGTAACTGCTTTATAAGCAGCTCATGTTGGGATTATACTGAGTTTAATAATGTAATACCAGTTGCAGGAATAGCAATTGATAAAGATGATAAGACGGGGGAGTATTTATTGACATTAGAGGTGATACAACCTACAGAAGATGGCAATTCTATTCAATCAGTAGTACTTGAAGGAAGAGGGAAAACAGTCCACGGTTGTTTTAGAGAGACAATTACTACCACAGGTAATATGGTTAGTACTAGACATGCTGCGTTGTACATAATAGATAAAGAGATTGCAGAAGAAGGGATAATACCAGTTATTGACCTTGTAGATAGAGATGTTGATGTAAGATCAGATATGCTTGTTTTTGTATGCGATGAAAAGAATGCTGGAGATATTTTTAAAAAAACAAAGGATTTGGAAGAGATAATATCTTATCAGATAATCAACACAGTAGAATCACAAAAATTAAGTGGTAGATTTTTATCTACCAAATTATATGAATTCGTTGATGAACTTACTAGAGAAGGGATATCACCTACTCTTACTAACATATATGTAGGGCATACAGCTAATGATATTATTGCGAAAACAAAAGGTACTCATGTATTTAAGGATGATAAAGTTGTGGGTTTTTTGGATGGAGAAGAAACCTTCTATCTCACATTTATAAAAGGCAATGAAAAATTGAAGACTGTGTTTCCAATAAGTCTTTCAGATGGAACAAAGGTTTCATTAGAGATGGTAGGATTTAATAAAAAAATAAAACCATACCTAAAGAATGATGAAATGACTTTTGATATAAATTTAGATGTAAATGTAATTGTATCAGAAATTGGAGGAGCTAAGGAAGATTATTTATCAAAAGCTGGAAGATACGAGATAAAGAGAGTAGCAGAAAAATTATTAGAGAGTAACATAAAAAAAGTTATTTATAAAGCACAAAATGATTTAGATAGTGATATCTTTGGCTTTGGAGAAATACTTAAAAAGAAGGAACCAAAATATTGGAAAGAAAATAAGGGTATGTGGGATGAGGAATTCAAACTATTAAAGGTAAATGTTAACTGTGATGTTCATATAAGAGGTAGTGCTTTAAAGAAAAATACTATAAAGGTTGGCAAGTGAAATGGTATTAATACTCATTATAGTTTTTTATGTCTTAATTATTTATTTTGAATTCAAAAATAATTTAAAAAAGGGGCAATTTAAAGAGAAAATTTTATATTCAATACTCATGTTTTTTCAAGTGATTCTTAGTATAATAATTTATTTTGAGATAGAAATGAAAACCCCAGTAGATTTAATAGAAGAGATTGTTATTTACTTCAAGAATTTGTAAAAGGAGTTAATAATGAATGAAAAATTAAATGACAGTGAATTGAATGCAGTAGTGGTATTATTTACTATAGGAACCACTGTATTGTTTGGAGCAGGGACTGTGGCAAGAGAAGATAGTTGGATAGCAGTAATAATTTCTACCATAGTAGTCATACCTATTGCTAAGGTGTATTGCAAATTATTAAAACTATATCCTGGAAAAGATCTTTTTCAAATTTTTGAATTGATAAGTGGAAGGTGGATAGGGAAGTTCTTTACTATACTTTATTTATGGTTTGCAATACATTGCACTACATTAACTTTTTTTAATATAGTGGATTTTATTAACTTTACTGGACTTCCAAATACCCCTATATTGGTATTAGTAATGTGTTTGGCTATCTTAGATATTTGGATGGTAAATAAGGGCTTAAAAGTTATTGGTAAATGGAGTGTGTTTTTTTTATTTGTTACAGCAATATTAATAATTGGTACTATTTACTTTAATATACAATTATATAATTATGAGAATATAAAGCCCATATTATCACAGGGATTCTATAATATTTATCTGGGAATAGTCTCTATAGTTAGTACATCTTTCTCAGGAGTAATAATATTTACTTTCTTTGTAGATAGTTATAGTTCTATAGAAAAATTTGAAAAAGTCTTAATAAGATCAATTGTGATTATTGGGATAATATTTCTTGTATATACATTAGAGAATATTTTTGTATTAGGTGTTGAGAATACTATAAGGGCTCACTTTCCAGGATATGAGCGCTTAAGAAAAATTCATATAGGAATGGCATTTCAGAGATTGGAAAGTGTTATATCAATAGTTTTTATAATAAGTGAATTTCTTAGAGGAAGCATATTTGTGTTAGCTGGTTCTAAAGCTATTCAGAGGCTATTTGAACTTGAAAAAAATGAATTTTGGGTAATACCTGCTGTTATGACTAGTGTTAATCTGTTTTTTATTGAATATCAGAGTATATTGATTGGGGTAGAATTCCTAATAGAGGTATGGCCATATTATAGCGCAGCTGCAAATATCTTCATACCAATTGTCTTATTAATCGCTGCAAATATTAAAAAATATCTAGGAACTTTATAAACGCTTTAGCACTTAGAATTGACATAAAAAAACGGTTAGTATTATACTAAAAATATAAACAATTTTGAAAATAATATTTATAACCATAGGGGGAATTAAATATGTTTAAAAAACTTGAAGAGCTCCAACAATACATACAAGATAATGAAATAAAAATGGTGGATTTTAAAGTAATAACTTTGAATGGTAGATGGAGACACTTAGCAATACCGGTTGAGAGGTTAAACGAAAGAACATTTACAGACGGCATTGGATTTGACGGATCAAGTTATGGTTATTCTAAGATTGAAGAATCAGATATGAGATTCATACCAGATATAACAACAGCATTTATTGATCCATACTGTGGGGTAAAAACAATAAGTATGATTGCTAATATTCATACTATTGGAAAAAAAGAAGGAAGATTTTCAGGAGATCCAAGATATTTGGTAGAAAAGGCCAATAAATATTTAAATAACTTGGGGATAGCTGATGAGTATATGATTGCACCAGAGTTTGAGTTTTATATTTTTGATAAAGTAAATTTTGGTGTTGAGAATCATCACCAGGAAGTTTTTATAGATTCATATGAGGCACCATGGAATTCAAATTCAAAAGAAGATAATAAAGGGTATAAAGCACCATTCCAAGCTTCATATCATCTTGCATTACCATATGATGTTAACAACGATTTAAGAAGTGAAATGACTCTTAAGCTTCTTCAAATGGGAATAGATGTTAAATATCATCATCACGAAGTTGGATCTGCAGGTCAACATGAGATTGAAGTTGAATTAGGAAATATGGTTAGTATGGCAGATAATACAATGATTGCAAAATACGTTATAAAGAATGAAGCTCTAAAACATGATAAAAGTGCTACATTTATGCCAAAACCTCTTTATGGAGAGGCTGGAAGTGGTATGCATGTTCATATGTTATTAAGAAAAAATGGACAAAATTTATTCTATGATGCTGATGGATACTCAGGATTAAGTCAAGAAGCATTATACTTCATTGGGGGTATATTAAAACATTCTAAAGCTTTATTGGCATTTACTAATCCATCAACGAATTCTTATAAGAGATTGATACCAGGATTTGAAGCACCAGTTTCAGTTTGTTTTGCAACAGGAAATAGAAGTGCGGTTATAAGAGTTCCAGGATATGTTAGAAATCCTGAGGAAAAAAGATTTGAATTTAGATCATCAGACGCTACTTGTAATCCATACATAGCATATTCAGCTATGTTAATGGCTGGTATTGATGGAATAGTTAATAAGATTGATCCTACTAAAGAAGGATATGGACCATTTGATGTGAATGTATTTGATCTTCCAAAAGAAGAACAAGATAAGATTGAAGCTCTTCCAAAATCTCTAGAAGAAGCATTGGAAGAATTAAAGAAAGATTATCAATTCTTACTTGAGGGAGGAGTATTTGATAAAGACTTTATTGATAATTGGATTCATAAGAAGTATGAAAAGGAAATTAAGAAGATTATGCCTGTTCCTACACCTTTGGAATTCCAGTTATATTATGATTTATAATTGAAAGGATGATTAAGATGATAAAGAGCTTAGATGCTTTATTAGAAAAAGCGAAAGCAGGAAAGAAAATAACATTAGCTGTAGCAGCAGCAGAGGATAAGCCAGTTCTTCAGGCGGTTTGTGAAGCTGTAAAAGAAGGTATTGTAGATGCAATATTAGTTGGTGATGAGAAAGAAATTTGTGAGATAGCTAAGAATGAAAAATTAGATATTAAAGATATGAGAATTATTCATGCAGATAATGTTAAAGAAGCTGCAAGACTAGCGGTTAAGTGTGTTAAAGATGGAGAAGCGCAATTCTTAATGAAAGGATTATTAGGAACTTCAGTGCTTTTGAAGGCTGTTCTTAATAAAGAAGAAGGATTAAGAGGAGGCGGATTACTTTCACACGTTATGGTGTATGAGAGTAGTGCATATCACAAATTGCTATTACTTACTGATGGTGGAATGGTAACATATCCTGAGTTGAGTGATAAAGTTGGTCTTATTAACAATGCGGTTAAGGTTGCAAAGGCTCTTGAAGTTGAAACACCAAAAGTAGCACCTCTTTGTGCTGTTGAGGTTGTTAACCCTAGTATGCCAGCTACACTTGATGCTGCAGCATTGGTTCAAATGAATAGAAGAGGACAGATTAAAGGTTGTATCATAGATGGTCCTTTAGCTTTCGATAATGCAATTTCTAAAGAAGCAGCCGAGCACAAAGGCATAGTTAGTGATGTTGCTGGAGATGCTGATATTTTATTGGTTCCCAATATTGAAGCTGGTAATCTTCTTGGAAAATCTTTAACATATATGGGTGGAGCAGTCAGTGCTGGAGTTGTAATGGGAGCAAAATGTCCTATAGTATTAGTTTCTAGAGCTGATAGCGCAAAGTCAAAACTGTACTCAATTGCTTTAAGTGCTATGATTTCTAAATAAAACAAATAGGTTAGCTGAAAAAGTTGCTAAATATTGTTTTCATTCTGTTTTCTATCTTCAGAGTTTCAGGCTCTTTAAAAAGCCTAAGGTCAAGCAACAAGGAGAGTGAGCAGGGTTAGTCAGTAATAAGGTGCTTGAGCAGCGCAGCGATCCGTAGTGACGATGAGATTAGGCTTTTTCAAGAGCCTGATAAATAGTGAATTTTATAGATAAACTACTTATATTGTTTAAAAGTTAATGGGAGGAAATAATGGTCAAGCTATAAAAATTTCCTCCCATTAACTTTATTAATAATAATTATAAATAAACTTAAAACGATAAATACGCATCTATATTGCATATACGAATTTACATGGGAGGAATATTTATGAAAGCTATAATGACTGGTAACGAAGCTATAGCTAGAGGGGCTTTTGAAGCAGGTGTAACAGTTGCATCAGCATACCCAGGAACACCAAGTACTGAGATACTTGAGAATTTCGCAAAATATGAGAAGGTTTACGCTGAGTGGGCCCCAAATGAGAAAGTTGCTTTTGAAGTAGCTTCTGGAGCATGTATTTCAGGAGTTAGAGCGTTGTCAACAATGAAACACGTTGGATTGAATGTTGCTGCTGATCCGTTTTTTACAATGGCTTATACTGGTGTTAATGGAGGATTCGTTGTTGTTTCTGCAGATGATCCAGGAATGCATTCGTCTCAAAACGAACAGGATAATAGATTTTATGCACCACATGCAAAAGTAGCTATGATGGAACCGTCAGATTCACAAGAATGTATAGATTTTATGAAAGAAGCTTATAAGGTTTCTGAAGAATTTGATACTTTAGTTCTTTTCAGAGTTACAACTAGAATTTCACATTCTAAGACAGTTGTTGAATTTGGTGAGAGAGTTGATGTTCCTCAAAAAGAGTATAAGAAGGATGTTACTAAATATGTAATGTCTCCTGGTCATGCAAAGGTTAAACATCCAGAAGTTGAAGAGCGATTAGAAAAGTTAAGACAGTACTCAAATAGCTGTTCATTAAATAAAATTGAGATGGGTGATACTAAAATTGGTATTATAACTAGTGGTATCACATATCAGTATTCTAGAGAAGTTTTTGGTGATAATGCATCATATTTAAAGATTGGGTTCAGTTATCCATTACCAGACGATATGATCAGAGAATTCGCTGGAAAAGTTGATAAATTATATGTTATTGAAGAAAATGATCCTTACATTGAGACTGCGGTAAAAGCAATGGGGATTGAGTGTTATGGAAAAGATATTATTCCAATATGCGGGGAGTTAAATCCAGATATAATAAGAGAAGCAATTCTTGGAGAAGAAGCGAAAACTACTTACTCTGTAGATGTCCAACCACCATCAAGACCACCAGTTTTATGTCCAGGATGTCCACATAGAGGAATATTCTTTGAAATGTCAAAATACAAAGATATTGTTTCTACAAGTGATATTGGATGTTATACATTAGGGATGGTTGAACCACTAAATATCGGTGACACTGTTATTTGTATGGGTGCATCAGTTTCAGCTGGCATTGGATTCCAGAAAGCAAATGATATGGGGGGAAGAGATGGACAAAAAGTATTCTCATTAATAGGTGATTCAACGTTCTTCCACTCAGGAGTTACGGGATTAATTAACTCTGTTTATAATAATGTTCCTATAGTTACTGTAATTTTAGATAACAGTATTACTGGAATGACAGGACATCAAGAAAATCCAGGTACCGGTAAAACACTTCAGATGCAACCAGCGCCAATAATAGATATAGAAAGCTTAGTTAAATCAATAGGTATTAAACAATCTAATATCAGAGTTGTTGATCCATATAACCTTAAGCAAACTAGAGAAGCAGTAAAAGATGCACATGATAGTACTGAACCATTTGTAATAATAACAAGACAACCATGTGCATTAATCAAAGATGTAATGAAAGCTAGAGCTGGATTAAAATGTATTGTTAATCAGGAAAAATGTAAGAAATGTAAGGCATGTTTAAAAATTGGATGTCCTGCATTAAGATTTATAGATGGAGTTATATCGATCGATGAAACTATGTGTAATGGATGCGAAGTGTGCAAACAAGTATGTCCATTTGATGCAATCGAGAAAGTAGGTGAAGGCAATGAGTAAAGTTAAGAGTATTTTATTCGTTGGAGTTGGAGGACAAGGAACTATATTAGCTTCTAAGATACTATCACAAGGTCTTTTAGAGAGTGGATATGATGTTAAAATGTCTGAAGTGCATGGAATGGCTCAAAGAGGAGGAAGTGTATCAACTCAAGTAAGATTTGGTGAGAAAGTATACTCTCCATTAATTGAAAAAGGAAAAGCTGACATTATTGTTTCATTTGAGAAGTCTGAAGTAGCGAGATGGTTAGAATATCTTAAAGATGGTGGCCATGCAGTAGTAAATGACTATGAAATTCATCCAGTACCAGTTTTAATTGGAAAAGAAAGTTATCCAGAAGGAGTTAAGGAGAAGGTTCAAGGAGAAGTTAAAAATTCAATATTTGTTAAAGCAGGAGATATTGCTAAGGAACTAGGCAATATTAAAGCTCAGAATGTTGTTCTTCTTGGGGCTGTAATAAAGGCCTTGGAACTTGAGAATATGGATTGGGATGGAGTAATTGAAAGACTTGTTCCTAAGAAAGCTGTTGAGTTGAATAAAAAAGCATTCAGAGTTGGAATGGATCAGGTTAAATAATCATTAATAAAATGATAACTTATTGTAAAAAAGGCACACATGTTGTGCCTTTTTTATTCCATTGTGATATAATATGAACACGTGTTAAATGTATTTACATATAGATATTTGCATTTATCAATATTTGTAATGAAATTGATATTAATTAGGCGTATGAAAATAAATAATAAGTCAAAGATGCGACGGATATTTTGCATCAGATGATGAGTTAGGTTCTACTGATAGTTGATCTATCAGTGGGTTCTAAGGAAGAAGTATTATGCAAAATAGACTAGCATACTGATTTGTTATTTATTTGAATATGCCTTATTAGATTATATTGAAAATGTGTATAGGAGGAATTGTATGAGTTTCTATGAGGTGCCGTCAAATGAAGTTATGGCTTCATTAAAGAATGTAATCAAGATGGGGGAAAAGGCTAAAATATCAAAAGAGGTTAACGTGGGTGAGATATTTTACAGAGAAGTTGTTTTATCAAAAAAGAGCTTTCCTTCCTTAAAAAAAGTAGACTCTGGTATACTTTATATAGATGACAATAATAAGGTTGTTGATGATGAGAAGTTAATAAAGAAGCTAGGGCGAGATTTTTATTTTTATTCTGCATTTTTTGATGAAAGTAGTAATAAGAGTTTAGTTAATGCACTTCAAAATGAAGGAGATGTAGAAAGAGACAGAAAAGACTACTCTGAAGCTATAGAAGCAGCAGATATTTTAATTAGTGAAGGTATGAAGCAAGCTGAATTAATAAAGACTATTACTGAAAAAGTACTTACATTAAGAGAAAAAACTAATACTATTCTAAATGATATAATGAATCAATATGATGAATTTACTAAAAAGCAAGGAACTCTTAATGAAGAATTTCTTGAGGAAGTTAATGATAAATATAAAGAACTTATGAGAGTGAATTTTGAAAAAGTACTTATTATAAACAAGGGCATAAACATTTATGATAACGTTCAAGATGCTGCTTATAAGAAGAAGAAAAGGTTAAAAGTAAGATTTAATACAAGTGTAGTTTCGCCAATAAATAAACTTGATTATGTAATATCTTATTATAAGAGAATTATAAAAACGTATCAATCAGTAATAAATCTTAATATGATGCAATATATGAAGCAACATGAAAGGTTTGAAAAGAGCAATGTAGACGAAAGATTGTCACTAGTAAGAAAATAATAATATCTTTGTGAATATTCTTTTCCCATTCTGTTAATAATAGAAAGGAATGGGAGGAATGTATATGAATTGTTTAAATTTAGCCAATAGGCAAAGAAAAAAAAGAAGTAAGTATTCTATACCAGGTGTTATGTATGGAAAAAATAAAGAAAATTTTCTTTTTGAAATAGGCGAAATTGAATTAGATAAATACATTAAAGAACATGGAGAGCATGGAATCACAAGTGCCAATATAAATGGTAGTAGTGAAATGGTTCTCATAAAAGAAGTTCAAAGAGATTCAGTGAAACATAATATTATTCATATTGATCTAGAAAGTATAGATGAAAATAAAGAGATAAGTACGGATATACCTATTTACTTTGATCATGAAAAAATGGTAAGAAGTAATGGTGGAATTCTTCAAAAAGAAAAGAGTAGTATAAGAGTTAAAGGACGTGTAAGTTCTATTCCAGAAAAAATAAAAATTGATGTTGCTAATATGAGAATTGGTGATATGATGAGAATTGCTGATTTAGAAATAGCAGAAGATTTAACTTTCATGGAACCACTAAATAGTGTTGTCATGAGTGTAACACATGCAACATATATTGAAGAAGAAGAAGTTGATACTGTCGGCAATGATATGTCAAGTGATACTGTTTATGACGAACCACAACATAGCTGACAATGTGTCAGCTTTGAATTTGTTAAAAAAGTCAAAAAAAATTGTTTTACTCTGATTTCTATCTTTAAATTTTAGGCGTTGAAAAAACCCAAGATCAAGGAACAAGAAGAGCGAGCAGCGCAGTGTACATAAAGTACTTGAGCAGCAGCGAGTCTTAGTTACGGTGAGATTGGGCTTTTTTTATATATTGTTTTCACTCTGATTTCCATCTTTAGAATGTCAGGCGTTGAAAAAGCCCAAGGTCAAGGAACAAGAAGAGCGAGCAGCGCAGTGTACATAAAGTACTCGAGCAGCACAGCGAGTCTTAGTGACGATGAGATTGGGCTTTTTCAACAGCCTGAAGCTGACATTGTGTCAGCTTTGTTTTATGTAGATTTTAAAAAATTTAAAACTAGAACGAATTCATAACCATTGCTGTACTACATGAAACAAATATTATAGAAAGTATTATTCCAATACCCATAAAAATAAGTTGTGCTTTAGCAAAGTTTTTCTTATTTAAATTAGTTTCTGATGAAAATGCCCATACAAATAAAAGCATTATATTTACTAAAGGTATCATAAGAAGTAAAATAGTAAGCATCCAATCCCCAAAAGTCATGGGAGCAGTTGTAGAATTTAATAAATCTTCATTATTTGATTCATAAGGTTTATTGTTGTCCATTTTAAATCCCCCTAAAATTTATTCTTGCTGTTATATTATGTTATATAATAACATAATATTCAAGAGTTTTTTTAAAAAAGTTAACAAATTTCTTTAAGTTGTATATGATAGGATAATTTAGTATAATTAATTTTGGGCTATGAAAATAAATAACTAGTATACTGACTAGTTATTTATTTGAATATGCCTTGAACAGATGGAGGGATGTATATGTATAAAAAGGAAGCTGCCAAATGGATCGAAAGTGAATTTATAAGTGAGAATTTTAAGACGACAATTAGAGAGATGAATGATAAAGAACTTGAAGAGTGTTTCTATAAAAACCTAGAATTTGGAACAGGTGGTTTAAGAGGTAAGATGGGGGTAGGTAGTAACAGGATGAATTATGTTACTATTGGTAAAGCTACTCAAGGGTTAGCTAATTATCTTGTAAACAAATATAATGATAGTAAAATTAAAATTAATATAGCTTATGATTCAAGAAATAATTCAAAGTATTTCAGTGAGGTTGTTGCATGTGTTCTATGTGGAAATGGAATAGAAGTAAATCTTTTTGACGATTTAAGACCTACTCCAGAACTTTCATTTAGTATACCTCAATGTAGTGCTAAGGGTGGAATCGTTATAACTGCATCCCATAATCCTAAGGAGTATAATGGGTATAAAGTATACAATGAATATGGTGGGCAGATTACTGATGATGCTGCTAAGGAAATAATTCAATCTGTGAATAAAGTTGAAAATTTTGAAGATATAAAAAGTATATCTTTTGAAGAAGTTAAAAAAAGCGGTCTTTTAAATATTGTTGGGGAAGATTTAGATAAGCAGTATATGAAAAATGTGAAAAATTTAATTATAAGAAGAGATATGATTAATGATAATGCTGAAAAATTAAAGGTAGTTTATACACCTATACATGGATCAGGTAATGTTCCTGTTAGAAGAGTATTAGACGAATTAGGATTTAAAAACGTAGTTGTGGTTGAAGAACAGGAAAAGCCAAATGGGGATTTCCCAACAGTTCCATATCCAAATCCAGAAGATCCTAGAGCTTTTGAACTGGGATTGAAATTAGCTAGGGATATTGATAGTGATATTATAATTGGAACAGATCCAGACTGTGATAGAATTGGAGTTCTTTGCAAAGATGGTGATGAATATTTCGTATTTAATGGAAATATGATAGGAATATTAATAAGTGATTACCTTTTATCAGCAATGAAAGAGAAAGATATTATGCCTAAAAATGGTGAAATAATTAAGACTATTGTTACTACAGACATGATTAAAAGAATTGCAGAAGATTTTGGTTGCTCAATAAGTGATGTATTAACAGGATTCAAATATATTGGTGAAAAAATTCATAAATCTGAAGAATCTGGTGAGAAAAAATTCATATTTGGACTTGAGGAGAGCTTTGGGTACTTAAGTGGAGATTTTGTTAAAGATAAAGATGCTGTTATTGCATCCACATTAATATGTGAAATGGCATTATATTATAAACTTAAAAACAAGAGTTTGAAGGATAGATTATTTGATCTTTATGAGAAATATGGATATTTTAAAGAGGACCTTATTTCAATAACGTTAGAGGGAAAAGAGGGTGCTGAAAAAATAGCTACAGCTTTAGAAAGATTAAGAGAAATGAATAATATTGACTTTAAAGGGTTTAATCTTAAAGCAATACAAGATTATAATAGTAGTGAATGCATAATGTGTGAAGAAAATAGAGTTGAAAGAATTAATCTTCCCAAATCTAATGTTCTGAAATTTATATTTGATGATGATTCATGGTTTGTAGTTAGACCTTCTGGAACAGAACCAAAGATAAAAATATACCTTAGTACAAATGGGAAAAATGAAAAAAAATTAAATGAAAAGAGAGAATCTCTTAAGAAACAAGTGGAAGAACTTGTTGAAGTAATTTTGAATTAAAAAATTAGAAGAGTGGTGTAAAAATGAAAATTCTTGTAAGACTAAAGAAAAAACTTGAACAATTATTATTCATCGAACTAAAAGAAGGGGCTCAAATAGGAAGATATAAACTACCTAATGCTATTTATGTTGCTATAAGAAGTGAAGAACTTATAAACAAGGTTAAGAATGGCGATAGTATGGAACAGATACCCCTAAGTACTTTATACGAAGGAATGTATTTTGTTCTAGGTGCTGATGAAGAGTTCAAATTTAACGATGAGTATATAAAGCTATTGAGGGAAAATGAAGATTCTACAAAATTCATTAAGAATAAAACGCTTAAGCTAGTGAAAGAAGAAAAATATGAAGAGGCTTTCATTTTTTTAAGAGGGTTATCAAAAGTAGAAGAAACTAAAGACGTATATGAAAAATTAATTTATGTAACTGACAAGTTAAGAAGTGAAGATGAAGAATATACTACTATTGAAATGAAAATATTGAATAGAGCTAAAGGATTTGGAGGATTTCCTCTTCCTCATCTTTATGATGCACTTATTAAAAGAGATAAGGGTGATTTCGTATTTGCTATGGAATCATTACAGAAGTACTTGGAGTTGGGCGGAAAGGAAGATAACGATATTATTGAATTTAAACAAAATCTTTCAGCAATTTTGAAGTATGATAAGGGCAAAGAATTATCAATAACAGACCCTAAGGGATCTCTTGAGATATTGATTCCACTTATGCCAGTATTAGGTGATAGTGCAGAATACTATTATCATGTTGCAGTAGCATATAGAAATCTAGAAAATTACGAGAAAGCAATATATTATTTGAATGAAGCTTTTGCAATAGATAAAAGATTTCTAGAAGTTCTTAATGAGTATGGCATAAATTATGCAGCGCTAGGGAATTATGAAAAAGCTATTCAATATTTTGAAAAGGCATTTGAGCAGAGTAACTCTATAGAATTAGCAACTAATATAGTTATGTGTTATATACATAATGACAATATGATAAAAGCTAAAGAGGTGCTTGAAGAAGCTATAAAGATTGACCCAGATGATGAAATTGTTCAGCAGTTAAGAGAATATTATAAAATTTAAGGTGTATGAAAATAAGCAATAAGTCAAAGGTGCTACCGATATTTGAATATACCTAATAGGGGGGAGTATATAATGAGAGTGAAGAAGGCTGTAATTCCAGCTGCAGGGCTAGGCACAAGGTTTTTACCAGCAACGAAAGCTCAACCAAAGGAAATGTTACCTATAGTTGATATACCAACAATTCAACATATAATTCAAGAAGCTGTTGATTCTGGTATAGAAGATATACTAATTATAACTGGTAGAAATAAAAAGTCTATTGAGGATCATTTTGATAAATCCTTTGAGTTAGAAACTACTCTTGAACAAAAGGGAAAAAGGGAACTTTTAGAGGAAGTGCAGAAGATTTCAAATATGGTTAATCTTCATTTTGTAAGACAGAAAGAAGCAAAAGGGTTAGGACACGCGATTTTGTGCGCTAAAAGCTTTGTTGGAAATGAACCATTTGCAGTGTTGCTTGGAGATGATATTGTTTATAATGCTGAAAAGCCGTGTTTAAAGCAACTTATTGAGTGTTTTGAAGAAAAATCATCCTCAGTGTTAGGTGTGCAGAAGGTTGATTATGAAAATGTAAATAAATATGGAATATTAAAGTGTGAAGAAGTTGGGGAGTATACATATAAAGTTAGTGATATGGTGGAGAAGCCTAATAAAGAAGAGGCTCCATCAAATGTGGCGATTCTTGGTAGATATGTGATTACTCCTAAAATATTTGAGTTATTAGAGAATACAAAACCTGGTAAGGGTGGAGAGATTCAACTAACTGATGCACTTAAGGAATTACTGAGTTATGAAAGTGTATATGGATATGTTTTTCAAGGAAGAAGATATGATGTAGGTGATAAACAAGGTTTCCTTGAAGCAACATGCGAATTTGCATTAAGAGATGAAAAACTCAGAGAAGGATTTAAAAAATATTTAAAAGAGTTAAATGAAAGAGAGTATATTTTGTAATAACAAAGAGAAGGTGTTCCTTCTCTTTTATTGTTTCTTAAATATAAATATAATGTTAATTCATTTGTACTGTCCTAATATAATGTTTAATTTAAGTTAAAAATATAGTACAATAAAAAAGGATAATATTTAGCATTTATTAGAGATAAATGAAATGCATACTTCTGAATAAAATTAGCGCAAAAGGTGGTAAAGACATGAAGAAAGATTATAAGTTGTTAATTATAGATAATATTCTGATACTTGGATGTTTATATCTAGCTTTATTATTAAAATTTGATTTTAAAATTCACCAAGATTATATTCAATTTTTCAAAATGTCTATAATTCCAATGGTGGTTATAGTCTCAATAACGAATATGATATTCAATTTATATGAAAATGTGTGGAAATACGCATCCTTTGATGAATTTCTTAAGGTTCTGTATTCTCTGTCCATAGCAAATATAATATTTATGATATTTTCCTACTTGAGTACAAATATATTTGTAAACAGTGTGGGAATGGATTTTAAATATTATAGATTTCCATATACTGTTATTATCATATTTTGGTGTTTATCTATTGGAGCACTTACAGGTGTTAGAGTCTTTATAAAAAATAAACACTCAAAAAGAAAAGAAAAATGTATTGATGGCAAGAATCTTCTTATTGTTGGCGCTGGAGATGCTGGAGTTATGATTAATAAAGAAATCAGCAGACATGAAGAATTAAAATATAATGTTGTTGGTTTTATTGATGATGATGAGAGTAAAAAAGGAATGCTTATAGGGGGTAAAAAGGTATTAGGTAACCAAAATGATATAGAAAGAATCTGCAAGGAGCAAAATATAAGTGATATCCTTATAGCAATACCATCAGCAGAGAAAAATAAGAGAAGTGAGATACTTAATATTTGTAAGAAAACTGGATGTAAACTTAAGTTAATACCAGGTATTTTTGAAATAATAAATGGTAACGTAGATGTTTCACATATTAGAGATGTAAAACTCGAAGATATTTTAGGTAGAGAAGAAGTTAAGTTAAATATAGATAATATCGAAAAATATATAAAAGATAAAGTTGTTATGATTACTGGTGGAGCTGGATCAATAGGTTCAGAATTATGTAGGCAGATTGCTGAATTTAACCCTAGTAAAATACTTGTTTTAGACATGTACGAAAATACTGCATATTATTTACAAAGAGAATTAGAAAGAAAGTTTCCTGATGTGAATGTTGAAATTGTTATAGCTTCAATTAGGGATCTTGCGAGAATTAGAAGTGTTTTTAACAAATACAAGCCACATGTTGTATTCCATGCAGCAGCACATAAACATGTACCATTGATGGAAACAAATCCAAGTGAAGTTATTAAGAATAATATTATTGGAACATATAATGTGGTTAGCTGCAGTCATGAGTATGATGTGAAAAGATTTGTATTAATAAGTACAGATAAAGCTGTTAACCCAACTAATATTTATGGGGCTTCTAAGAGATATTGTGAAAAAATTGTGCAAGCATTTAGTTCATTTAGTAAAACGGAATTCGTCATAGTACGTTTTGGAAATGTACTGGGAAGTAATGGATCAATAATTCAGGTGTTTAAAGACCAAATTACATCTGGTGGACCTGTAACATTAACTCATCCAGAAATAACAAGATTTTTTATGACAATACCTGAGGCAAGCCAACTGGTAATACAAGCAGGAGCAATGGCCCAAGGAGGCGAAATTTTCGTCTTGGATATGGGGGAACCTGTTAAAATGTACGATCTAATAAAAGATATGATTAGATTATCAGGGTTGGAGCCAGAGAAAGATATAAAAATTGAAGTAATTGGGTTAAGACCAGGGGAAAAATTGTATGAAGAGTTATTAATGGATAATGATAAGCTTAAAACAACAGAGCATCATAAAATATATGTAGAAAAACCAAAAGATATTTCTTTTGCATATATTGATAGAGGTATAGAAGAATTCAAAAACGCATTGAGAAAAGATAATGATGAAATACTATTTAATTTAATGTGTAAATATGTTGAGACATATAAAAGGGAATACCCTAAAAATCAACTGGATGAAGCAGCAGTGGATGTAGAACAGGAGAAATAGGAGGAAATTATGAAAGTAAATTTATTAGACTTAAAAGTACAGTATGAAAATATAAAAGATGAAATAAGGGAAGCTATTGATGAAGTTTTAGAATCTACACATTTTATAATGGGTGAGAATGTAAAGAAGCTTGAACAAGAGATAGCAGAATTTTGTGGAGTTAAGAGAGCAATAGCTGTTGGTAACGGAACAGATGCACTTTTACTTTCTCTTAGAGCTTTAGGTATAGAAGAAGGAGACGAAGTTATTACAAGTCCTTTTACATTCTTTGCTTCCGCCGAGACATCATCATTAATTGGTGCTAAGCCCGTATTTGTTGACATTAATCCTGATACATTGTGTATTGATGAAAATAAAATTGAAGAAGCTATTACAGAGAAAACAAAAGCAATTATTCCAATTCATATTTTTGGGCAGATGTGTAATATGGATAAAATAATGGAAATTGCTAATAAACATAATTTAGTAGTAATTGAAGATGCATGTCAGGCTATTGGAGCTGAATATAAAGGTGTAAAAGCTGGGAATTTTGGAAATGCAGCTACATTTTCATTCTTTCCCACAAAAAACCTAGGGGCATACGGAGATGCAGGAATGATTGTAACAAATGACGAAGAGTTAGCAGATAAATTATGTATGTTACGACAGCATGGAACTAAGAAAAAATATATGCATGAAATGATTGGACATAACAGTAGATTAGATGAAATTCAGGCTGCAATTTTAAGAGTTAAGTTAAGATATTTAGCAAAGTGGACAGAAGATAGAAGAAAAAATGCAGAAATATATAACGAGCTTTTGAAAGATATAAATGTTAAAACACCTTGTGAAATGGAAGAGAGAAAACATGTATATCATCAATATTGTATCTTGGCTGATAACAAAGAAGAAGTTATGGCGTTTCTTAAAGATAAGGGAATTGGCTTTGGTAACTATTACCCTATTCCTGTACATCAATTACCTATATACAAAGAATTGGGATATGCAGATCAAAAGTTAGAGGTATGTGAAGATGCATGTAGAAAATCCGTAGCACTACCTATGTATCCAGAGTTAAATGAAGAACAACAGAAGTATGTAGTTGATTGTTTAAAAGAGATAGTAAAATAGAAATAGATAATAAAAATATTAAACATAATAAAGATAAAAATACTACAGTAAGGGGCCAAGATCATGAATAAGATAAAAATTGCTATAATCGGATGTGGAAGAATATCTTATAAACACGTAGAAGCTGTGGTTAATAATAGTGAATTATGTGAAATTACTGCTTTATGTGATCCGAGTGTAGAAAAAGCTGAAGAGAAAATGAGAGAGTATAAAGAAAAATCAGGAATGGAAGCAAAGGTATATGTTGACTACAAGGATGCAATAGAACATGAAGATATACAAATGGCTGTAATTGCAACTGAAAGTGGATATCATGCTGATATTGCTATATATTGCCTTGAAAAGGGATTACATGTGTTGGTTGAAAAACCTATGGCTCTTTCTACTAAAGATGCTGATAAAATGATTGAGATAGCTAAGAAGAATAATCTTAAGTTAGGTGTTTGTCATCAAAATAGATTTAACCCTCCTATTCAAAAATTGCGTAGAGCCATAGACCAAGGGGGATTCGGAAGAATATTAAATGGTACAGCTAGGATTCTTTGGAACAGAAATCAAGGATACTATACACAAGCTCCTTGGAGAGGTACTTGGGAATTAGATGGTGGAACATTAATGAATCAATGTATACATAACATAGATCTTCTTCAGTGGATGATGGGAAGTGAAGTTGAGAGTATATACTCTCAATGTGATACTTTTATGAGAGATATTGAAGGGGAAGATTTTGGAGCTATAATCATAAGATTTAAGAGTGGTTCCATAGGAATTATTGAAGGTACAGCTTGTGTATATCCTAAAAATTTGGAAGAAACACTTAGTATTTTTGGAGAAAAGGGCACAGTATGTATCGGAGGACTTGCAGTAAATAATATAGAAACTTGGAAGTTTGAAAATGAAGAATTAAATAATCAACAAATCTCTAATGAAGAAGAGCCAGATAGTGTATATGGATTCGGACATACACCATTATACAAAGATTTTATAGATGCTATTAATAATGATAGTGAACCGCTTATTAGTGGAGAAGAAGGGAAAAAAGCAATGGGAATCATTCTAGGAGCTTATAAGAGTAGATTACTAGATAAAAAAGTTACATTCCCAATTGGTGATTTTTCAACACTTGAAATGAAAAATATCAGGCATATGAAAATAGACTAGTATACAGAAAGAAGTTTACCTTGTTAATCTCGATATAGAAAATAGTGAAGGTTCACCACTTTTTCTATATCAAGATATAATGATAATTTCTTTCAGTATAACTTACTGGTTATTTATTTGAATAGCCTTTGGCAAAGAGGGGAATAAGATGCAATATATAAGTTTCAATGCTTCCATAGGAGACAAAGTTCAGGTTGGAAGATTCACTGTTATTGAGGATAATGTTAAAATTGGTGATAATTGTGTTATTGGAAATAATGTAGTAATACATGAGGACACAATAGTTGGTAACAATGTTAGAATAGATGACAATACTGTTATAGGTAAAAAGCCTATGAGATCTGTTAATAGTGCTCTTAAGCAGAGTGATAATCACACAGGGGCTATTATTGGAGATGAATGTTTAATTGGAGCTAATGTTGTTATATATTGTGGATGTGAGATTGGACAAAAGACGCTTGTAGCTGATTTAGCATCAATAAGAGAAAATGTTTCAATAGGCATGAAGACTATTGTGGGAAGAGGAGTAGCTATAGAAAATCATTGTACTATAGGTGGATTCTGTAAGTTAGAAACTAACTGTTATATTACTGCGTACTCAGAACTTGGTGATAGCGTATTTGTTGCACCAGGAGTAACTACTTCAAATGATAACTTTGCTGGAAGAAGTGAAAAACGATTTGAAGAATTCAAAGGCATCACAGTAAAAAAAGGTGGTAGAATTGGTGCAGGAGCAACAATACTGCCTGGTAAGGTTATTGAAGAGGATGGATTTGTGTCAGCTGGGGCTGTTGTAACTAAGGATGTACCAGCAAGAAAAATAGTTGCTGGGTGTCCGGCTAAGGTGTTAAGAGACGTACCAGAAGATCAATTATTAGAAAATCAATAGATATTCCTAAAGCTCAATTTTAAATAGTTGAGCTTTGAATTTTTTACTCTAATAGGAAACTTCAACTTTATGAATCTGTTGATAACTTACTTGATTTAAATGGTTTTCTAATTAGAAAGTGAAGCGCGAAGCGTATTTTATTGGAACGGAGAAATCTATATGGAGAAAATTGTATTAATTGGCGGCGGAGGGCATTGTAAAGTCATAATAGACATCATTAGGATGGGGAAAAAATATGAAATATTGGGTATAATAGATAATAATAGAAGTGGGGTTTTGGGGATTCCTGTAATAGGTAAAGATGAAGATCTAGAGAAAATTTTTCTAAGAGGTGTTACTAATGCTGCTATTTGTGTAGGGGGATTAAATAATCCGAATATACGATGGAGGATTTATGAACACTTAAAAGGTATTGGATTTAAGTTACCTATACTTATACATCCTAAAGCGTATGTTTCAGATTTCTCTAAATTAGGAGAAGGAACATGCGTTATGGCAGGAACTATGATAAATCCAGAAGTTCATGTAGGTAAAATCAACATATTAAATACAGGTGCAATCATTGAACATGATTGTGAAATAGGAGATAATGCACATATAAGTCCAGGAGTAGTTCTGTGTGGCGGAAGTAATATCGGTTGCAATACTCAGATTGGTGCAAATGCGGTTGTAATTCAAGGGGTTTCTATTGAAGAAAACTGCATAATAGGAGCTGGTTCAGTAGTTACTAGAGATATTCAAGTGAATTCAATTGCTTATGGAAATCCAGCAAGAGTTACCCGTAAAAATTTTGATTAGTTTAGGAGTTTAATATGATATCTAGATTAGAGAGTATAAATTTATTTCTTAAAGAAAAAAAACTATTTTTTATTATTAACGTCTTAATAATATGTGGTTTGATATTTTCCTTGATTTATAGAGAGGGAGAAGGGATATCTTTAATAAAATACTTAATTTCACAGTTGTTTTTAATCTACGGTCAAGGGGTTGTTTTAACATGGGTTTTAAGTATTAAAAAAGATCAAGTAGTTACATTAGTTATAAACTATTTTCTTGGTATCTCTTTAGTTATTTTTGAATATTTAATTTCAATGAGTTTATTTCATCAGTGGAGATTATTATATATTGGATATGTAATAGGTACAATAGGAGTAATTATCTCATTTAGGAATTTCAAACTCAAGAAATTATTTAGTGGATTAAATAATGGACTAGTAACTGTATTCTGTATAATGTGGATTTCTACATTCTTTTCTCTCTATATAAAGAACTCAATGCCCGATGTAATTGGAAGAAGTGGTATAAATCAAGATTTATTATGGAGTATTGGAAATACTGAAGCTCTAATGAGAAGTTATCCACCAATAGATTCAAGAATGAATGGGATTCCCTTTACATATCACTATTTTGTTAATATTTATTATGCTGTTATTTCATTAACTACAGGAATTGATCCAACTAAGCTATTTTTTGCTTACGGGTATATAGTAAAAATGTTATTCCTTGTGTTATGTATTTTTAGTTTTGGAAAGAGCTATTTAAAGAGCAATATTGGAGCAGGTATGCTCACTTTTATATATTTCTTCACCAATTGTTTTAGTTTAAATAGAGCTTATAGCAATGGATATGGTGTGTTTATGAATTCAAACCTAAGGCAACTTACAGATGGAGCCTTTGGATTTGAGATGTCAATTGCATTACTAATGGTAGTATTTATGTTTTTATTTTACGCGTTAGAAGAAAGGGAATGGAAGAAGTATATATTACCTAGTTTAATGGTCTTCTTCGCTCTGAGTGGGACAAAAGGCCCTCTAGCACTTATGGTTATCTTGATATTGTTTACTGTGTTGATTATTGAGTTTATTATTAAAAAGAAAATCAACAAAAAAGGATTGACTTTATTAGTAAGCTTTGTGCTTATCTTCGCTATATTATTTGCTTTTATATTGAAAAGCGGAAGTGGAGATTTGAATTTTGAGTTAGGATACATAGCTAAAGATAGTCTGATTGGTAGAAAAGTCATAGGTTTAATAGGTGATGGTATTCTGACTAGAATAATGATTATACCATTGCATTTCTACCTTTATCTCCCGTTAGCATCAATTCCGTTTGTAATTTGGTTTTGGATGAGAGGGGGGAAAATAAATCAATGCAATACAAATGAATTACTTATAGGGGGAATGGCTGTATTAGGTATAATATGTGCTTATATGTTTAGCCATTATGGACACTCAGAAATTTATTTTATTATGACGGCAATACCTTTCATGGAAATTGCAGCAGTTGAATTTCTTATGAATAATAAACTAAATAAAATACTTAAGGTAATAATAATGATATCCTTTATTGTAGGGGTTACTACCTCCTATTATTCTATAAAGGGTCGAATAGATATAGGTATGAAATATAATGAAATAATAAAGAGTAAAATTGAATTTACAAAGGGGTATCACCCAAATACCATTACATATAAAGAATATGAAGGAATCAAATGGATTAAAGATAACACTTCAGAGGATTCTGTTATATTAAGCGATAGATACTATATTAGTGATAATAAAGTGGATAAAACTGCTAGATATTTTTATTATAGCACTTTCAGTAACAGGCAGTTCTATCTTGAAGGATATTTTTATTTTTATGCACCAGAGGAATATAAAGCACAGGTAGATAAGAAAAAAGAAATCGCTGATAAAATATATAAATATGGTGATGCACTTCTTGCAAAAGAACAAGGAATAAATTATATTATAATCTCTGAAAATCTATATGATGAAGAAAAAGAACTTAAAAATCAGAATTATATTAAAGTATTCGATAATGAGGAAATGAAAATTTATAAAGTAAATGACGGGGAATAGGGATTGTTATGAGTAGAATTAAAAAATTAATGGAGAATAAGTTTATACGGGGTGGAAGTTTTTTAACTGTTTCAACAATTTTGAGTCAGGTAATATCTTTTATATTTATTAATATCTATGTAGTTAATATTATGCCAGCAGTGCAATTGGGTAATTTTGGGTTATACCTAAGAACCCTTTCTATACTTAATATTATAGGAACAGTAAATCTAAGCAGTAGCATTATGAGAGGTAAGTTTGAATTTGAGAATGAGTTTGATTCCTTTTTTAAATCAATAATAATAGTGGGAATTGTATTTAGTGCGATTTCTTCTTCCGTATTTATGGTAGCTATTATTATTATAAAAGAACTTGGAGTATTCGAAACCTCATATTTAAGTATTCCGATAATTGTATTTATGGGGATACATTCAATTATGTTATTTCTATATAATTGTAATATGAATAAGCTTACAGCCACATATAAACATAAAGAATTTGCAATTATTGATGTTTTAAAAACTCTTATTACGGTAACTACTGTAATTATATTTTTCTTTGTGTTTAATTGGGATACATATATTGAAAGAGTAGCAGGTACTGTTCTAACAATGGTAGGATTTTCAATTTTTTTCTTAATAAAGAATAGGAAAACTAAGTTTAAATTTAAGAAAGAATATTTAATCTTTGCAACAACATATAGTATTCCTCTGATTTTGCATTCACTTTCTACGACTATATTAAATTATTTTGATAGTTTTGTTTTAAAAGGATATGAAGTAAGTGGACACTTAGATGCTGGAACCCAAGGGGTATACACTTATGCATATAGCATAGTAATGATAATAAGCACTATATGGACTATACTTAATAAGTTATGGACACCATGGTTTTTCGAAAAAATGAGGGAGAAAGATACTGAGAAAATCAAAAAAGTTGCGGAGCAATATGTTGTTATTTTTTCCTTTTTATTTTTTGCATTTCTTATGGCGGTCCCAGAAATGAAATTTTTCTTAAAAAATAAGAGTTTTTCACATGCTTTTATATACATTCCGATAGCAGCAGCAGGGTTTTATTTTCTCTTTTTATATAGCTTTCTATCAAACACTGAATTTTATCATAAGAATACAAAATATTTTAGTTTGGGAGCAATAATAGCAGGAGTCAGTAATATTGTATTAAATCTTATATTTATTCCTATATATGGGGATATAGCAGCAGCTATAACTACATTAATAAGTTATGTGATACTATTTTTATACCATATTCTTATAAATGATTTTATTCTCAAGAATAAGATATTTTCATACACAATGTACCTTAAAGGGATAATATTAATGGGATTATCAGTATTTACTTACTATTCCTTATTAGAGTATACTTTAATAAGGTGGGGAATATTAATGGTAACCACAGGTGTTATATATATAATTTACAGAAGGAAGATATCATGGTTGAATTAATTTATAGAGAAAATAAAAAGATTATAAAAATTGATGGTATTGAAAAGTTCATTTATGAGGAACTTGGATATATAGATATTAGAGAAATATGTGGACAATTTCTTAGGGAGATTGAGAAACAATCATTTATGAATATGAGATTGGAAGATATATTTATATATGAGAATATACCATTATACATATTTATGAGACCAGCTTTTTCAGTATGGCTGAGTAGTAAAATTGAATTGATATATATACTTAAATATTTGAATGATAAATATGAGGATATTTTAATCAAAACTGATAATGAGGAATTAAAAGAAATAAATAATGAGTTCTTTAATCTTGAGTTGATTATGGTGGAAAAAGAAAATGATAACTCCAAAATTAAGAAGAAAAGCAAGAACGTTTTTGGGTACTTTAAACGATTATGTAAGGGGATAGGGAGTGCTGTTTCCTTTTTACTGTGTAAAAAGGAGCGGATGGTAATGTACTCAATGGCCTCTACAATAGCTGAAAGTAAAAAGGGTGGGGTTTATAGAGATTATCTCTATGGAGATTTACAGAAAGAGTTAGAATCAAAGTATTCTATCATGAATATACAGCTTTTACAAAGTGAAAAAGAGTTGTACAAGAGTGGCAAAGCTGCGTATAAGGTGGTTCCATTAGAATTATTTATATTGTATAAAAAGATATTTATGAAAAATCCTAAGGAATATAATAAAATTAAAAGAAATTTGGATGTTATTGATAATATTGAGTTTATATTTGAAGGTTTTGATTTAAAGGGTATGGTAAAGGGCTTTATGAAAAATAGAGGAGAATCTATTTGTAAATCATATCTTAAAGAGATTATCTTATTTCAGAGATTCTTTAAAAAATTTGGTGTAAAAAAATGTATTGCAATTGATGAGGGGGATAGGGGAAGATGTTTAATTTCCGCTGGAAACTTAGTAGATATAAATACTTATGCAATACAACATGGTATAATAGTTAGAAACTCACATTCTTACCATCTCACAACGGAAAATAAGAAGGTTATTCCAAAGACAACATTTCTTTGGGGTGAAAATTACAAGAAGTTGTTAAGCGAAATGACGGATGTATATGGAGAAAATAACCTTTCCGTAGTTGGAAATATTAGAAGTGATGAGTTAAGAAAATCAATTATTGAGAAAAAGATAGAAGATAAAAGTGAAGAGAGGATTAAAATACTATTTTTATCTCAATATATGGATGATTTAGTTTATATGGCTGGAAATATTCTCTTTGATGGACTAAAAAGGTTGAAAAGAGATTATGAGTTAGTAATTAAGTTGCATCCAGGAGATAATAAATACAGAGAGTATTATGAAGAGGAAATAAAGAAGAAAAATATTAATGGCAAAATAGTTAAAGATAAGGATTTATATGAAATGATTAATGAGTGCCATTGTGTAGTTAGCGTCCATTCCACAGCGGTCCTTGAAGCTGCCTTATTGAAAAAACCATCAATATGTTTAAGGTTACCTAAATATGACGATGTATGTAAATTTGTTGAAGATGGTATATCTAAAGGGGCACGTAATGGAGACGAACTTATTGCTCTAATTATGAAATTTGAAGAGGAGTTTGGAAAGGATTATCATGATAAGATGGCGAATTATATAAAAAATGCGTTTTTTGTTGGAAATGATAAGTCAAGTAAAATGATAAGTGCTGAGATTGAGAAAATTTGAATAAGAGGTCATAAATATGATTTTAACTATAAATAGAGGATCAACACTAAAAAACAATATTGTATTTGAAGGATATTATGTTCATGAGGAACATGGAATAGTTACTGCAAAAGAAGATATTTTTGAGAGTGAGTATGTTGACAAAAATAGATATTCTTTAAATGGACTTTTTCGATTGATAAAAATTAATGAAGACAGTGTAGAACTGATAGTAGATAGATATAGAAGTATGCCTATATTTTATATTAAAAGAGAGGATAGATTAATTGTTTCAACAGATTTCTTTGACCTATATAGAGAAGCTGCTAAGTGTGGATTTGAGTTAACGATAGATGATATAGCCGCTAATAACTATATAAGATTTGGATATGTACCTCATGAGAATACTATTATTAACGAGATAAAAGAGTTGCCATGTGGCACTAGTATGAAAATAAATAACAGTGAATTAAATATTGAAACTGATAAGTATTGGGAATTTGAATATAAAGAGAATAAAGATTTTAATAAAAAAAGAGAATGTGAAAATTTAAAAGAAATTTATGATTGTATATTTAGGGATTATTGTAAGTACATAAATAGAAATGGTAAAAGAATTAATTTTGCTCTAAGTGGTGGATTAGATTCACGACTTGTATTGGGCGGTATCATGAAATTTATAGATGATAAATCTAAAATAGTACTTAATACATTTGGAAACATATATAGTGAGGATGTTAGAATTCCATACAAGATTGCTCACACGCATGGTTTAAAACTAAAACATTTTGCAATAAGTGAATTCAATAATATGTTTAATGAAAATGATATAATGACAAATGCAACCCAAGGAAGAAGCCTTTGTCATTATCAAGATGGATTTCCATTGATTGAGAATCAAAAACTGAAGAGAGATGATAGTTGGTTCTTTGGACATACAGGAGATTTCATAGGTGGAGGACATATAAGCAGAAAAGTTTATTATTCCCCTGAGGGAAGATATGATGGACAATTTCTTGAACTTATTTTGCATAAACATTCTTTTGATGGCAAAAACAATAAGTTTTATGAAATAGATGGCATGGCGAATCTTAGAAAAGAAAAATTACTTAGTGAGCTTGATAGATGGGATATGGAAAATAGACAAAGTAAGTTCATTTTAAATGACTGTGCTACATATCGTCAGTTTGATAACTTGGTATTTCTCCCTTTGTGGGATAATAGGCTTATAGATTTCTTTTTGAAAGTTCCACTGAAATATAAAGTTGAAAAGGTAATATATAATGAGGTTTCTATTGAGTATCTTAAGGAGTTAAACCTTAATTCTTATTTAAATAAAAATTACTATAAAAAAGACAGTGTTTTGCATCTTATAAAAAATAAGTTTAAATTGATGACTAAGTCAAGTGACAAGCTTATGCTATCACATGGATTTAATGTGTATTTCAGTACTAGCTATGTTCAGAATAATGTTGAAAAAATTATTGAAGAAATAAAAAGAAAAAACATAAAAATTGAAAAATCCAATACCACACATTTTAATTATTATCTTTCTCTAATAGAACTAAATAAGATGACCGATAAACTGATAAACATAAAACAAAGTTTATCAGATGAAAAGTTAGGGTAAGGTGTGTATATGAGTTATAGAAAGAATATTGTAAGCAACTTTAAAACTCAGATTATGGTTTCTGTTCTAGCATTCATGACAAGTATTATAATTGCAAGATCTTTAGGACCAGAAAATAAAGGGTATGTTGGATATATAATTTTAATATTTACGCTTATAGGAGAATATGGTAATTTAGGAGTGTTGAAAGCTAGTATCTTTTTTCAAAAACGAAGTAATTATGATGAGGAATATGTCTTTATAAATAATCAGACATTTTTACTTTTAAACTTTATATTTATATCTTTAATTATAATAATTCTTAAAGTTACGGGAAAATTTTTTATTAATTATAATGCTTTTCACATCATATGTGGATTGATAATAATTTTCTTCACCTTTTCAAATTTGAATATGAATAATTTTTATATTGGGAATGAGAGAATACGAGAAAGTAACAAATTTAATATTATAATGAGTTTATTTAAGTCCATATCTTACTTCATTCTATGGATAATAGGCAGACTAGATGTTAATACATATTTATTTGTTTTTGCATTTTCAATGGTGATTTTAGCAATATTTTTATATCGAAATTTAAATATCACTATGAAATTTCATATTGATATGAAGTTAATAAAAAAACAGATTAGTTTTGGTTTTGCAATTTATTTGTCTACATTATTTATTTATATGAATTATAGAATGGATCAATTCTTTATAAAAAATATGTTAGGTGAGAGAGCCATGGGAATATATTCGGTATCAGTTTCCTTAGCAGAATTGTTGTTTTTAATACCTGGAAGTGTTGGAACTGCTATATTAGGGAGATTATATAATATTGATTCTGCCCAAAGCACAGAAAGAAAAGAGGTTACAGCTAAAACTGTAAAATATACATTTTATATATGTCTTATACTTGGACTTATTGGAATGGCAATGACACCTTTGATTCCATTTGTGTATGGGCAAGAGTATGCTGATGCGAGTTTACCTACACTTATACTATTTATAGGAATAATTTTTGCTTCAATTGGAAAAGTCTCATCATCTTATTTTCAGAGTATAGGAAATACAAGAAACCATCTTTTAATTACTACAACTATATTTACAGTAAATTTAATATTGAATTATATACTCATTCCTAAAATGGGGATAGTTGGAGCAGCTGTTGCTTCGTCTGTATCTTATTCAGTATACGGATTACTATATGTAATAACATTCATAAAAGTAGAGAAATTTAAACTTGAAGATTTTTTTAAGTTAAGAAAAAGATAGGAGTGGATATTGTGTTAGAAAAAGCAAAGAAAATATCAAAGAACAAAAAGATAATTATTCCACTTATAGTAATAATTATAATAGTCGTAAGTATAGTAATTCCTAAACTAATGCCTGCAAAGGAAAAAATCGAATTACCATATGCTAATAATATTGTGAAATTTGAAGATAAAAACCTTGAAAGAATTATTAGGTATAAAATAGGTAGATTTTGGGGTGATATCTATACTGAAGATGTTATTGCATTTGAAAGTTTAAATATATCAGGTAAGGATATAAAATCCCTAAAGGGATTAGAGGAATTTTGGAGATTAACATCACTTATAGCTAATAATAATGAAATAGAAAATATTGAAGCTTTAAAGAGGCTTGATAAATTAATTCATGTGGAATTATCAGGAAATAGTATAAAAGATATATCTACCTTTGAAGAGAATATTAACATTCAAACTTTGAAGTTAAATAATAATAGGATAAATAATATTGATGCATTATCGAATACGAATATCAAGAGTTTATATATCGATAATAATCATATTTATGATCTTAAGCCACTGAGGAGTATGGAATCTTTAGATATCTTAAGTATAAGGAATAACTTTTTGAAATCGTACGATGATATACTTACACTGACACATCTAGAATATCTAGATTTAAGTGGAAATAGCATCAGTGATATTAAAGGAATTGAGAATTTAAGTGAACTTAAAAAACTCAAATTATCGGGAAATGGAATTGAAAACTTGAAATATATCTTAGAACTTGAAAAATTACAAATGCTAGATTTAAGTAATAATAAGATTGAGAATCTTGAGGGAATAGAGAAACTAGAAAATTTAACAAATCTTGATCTATCAAAAACTTTTATTAAAGATATTTCCCCAATAAAAGAACTTAAAGAGTTAGAAGCAATTGATTTAAGAATAACACCTGTAAAAAATATTCAAACACTAGCCTCTTTGGATAACTTAATTGAGATATTCCTTGAGAAGGAAATAGATAGAACACCAATAAAGGGTTTTTATAATAAGTTACAGAGAGCTGATGAGTATACAAAAGCATATTTGATTGAAAACAATTATTATAAATAATATAAATTTAATAATATAGAGATTATATGTTCTTTGATAGTTGTTCTTTGTAATAATTAGTCTAAAGTTGAGGTTGTGATGATTTTGAGTATTAAAATTTTAATAATATTAGTAGTGTTCTCCATTAGCACGTACTTATTTCGCAAAGCTAGTGGAACATTGGCACTTAATAAATTAAATATTGTATCGTATATATATTATCTTTTTATGATAACTGCTTTTATTGGTGGAAGTTTAATTTTCTTAGGATTTAGAGAACATTATTTGATAAAATCTATGATGATAAATGATTCTACTATCAATATTACCTTTATGTTCATTATGTATTGTGCTATAATGCTACCATTAACAATGGTTATATTCTTTAGAATATTTAAAGCGAATTCTAAGAAAGAGTATAATAATTATCTTAAAAAAGATATCATTATTGAATATGAAAGAGAAGCATTCTTGCTTATAAGCTTGGCTTCTATTTTATGCATTTTACTTAGTGTATATATGTTTATAAAAATGGGTAGAGTTCCATTGGTGGATTTGGTTTTTAATCGTGGAGCTGATACAGGTACCTTGAGACATGAAATTACAAGTACTTTATATTTGAATCCATATATTAAAAATTTATTTATATTAACATTAACACCATTGTTGTCTTATTTTACGTTCATATACGCAAATATTACAAGAGATAAGAAATGGATAATGTTATTTGCTCTATTATTTGTTACTAGTATTTTTGTTAAAACTTATGATTATTCTAAGTCACCTGTGGTATTTTATATGGTTATATTTATATTTATTCATATTCTGATATATGGTAAAATCTCAAATAAATTGCTGATACCATGTGGAATAGGGTGTGTAGGAGTAATATTGTTTATGTATGCGAGAAGCGGATTCAATATGGAAAACTTATTTGATATATATAATGGACCTATAGGAAGAACAATATTTACATCTATTGGAACATTATTTCTACATTTTGATTTATTTCCAACATTTTTACCTTTCCTTGGTGGAAGAAGTTTATCGCCTACTGTAATGAGTTTACTAACAGAAAATATGACTCACATAAGGTCTGGTAGAGTAGTTATGGAGTTTTATTCCCCATTTAGAGTTCATGCTGGAACTGCAGGTGTAATGAATTCGAATTTTATGGGTGAGGCATATGCAAACTTTGGATATAGTGGAGCTCTATTGGCACCAATATATGTTGGGATTTTATTAGCACTAGCATATTTTGTATTTTTAAGAATGAAGAAGAAGCCTGATAATATTATGATATATATTGCATTAGTTGTTTTTTTTAGTACTACACTAAATGGAGGATTTTCCGATTATGTGTACAATTTCAATATTATTTTTATAATAATTGGCTTAATTGTATTTAAATTTCTTGTTAGAACATTGAATAGATTTACCAATAAAGAGAATTAAGGAATGAGTGATATTTTGAATAAGAAGAGATGTATTTTTCACGTCCCATTTTTTGTTGATAAAAATAGACCTTCAGGCACTAATATAAGACCAATTAAAATAATCGAAGGATTAGAAAAGTGCGATTATATTGTTGATGTCATTTGGGGATATGGGAAAGAACGAAAAGAAGTAATCAATAAAATAAAGAAAAATATAAATAATGGAATAAAGTATGACTTTATATATAGTGAAAGTTCTACAGAACCTACATTATTAACTGAAAAAGATCATATTCCAAGGTATCCATTCATGGACTTTGGGTTTATGAAGTTTTGTAAAAAAAAGGGGATTAAAATTGGATTGTTTTATAGGGACATTTATTGGAGATTTCCCATATATAATAAGGTTCCATTCATTAAACGAAATTTAGCTAAATGTTTTTATAGGTTTGATCTTTTAAATTACAAAGGCATTTTAGATATACTATATCTTCCACATAAAAAAATGGAAGAATACATACCAATTAAAATCAAGACTAGAATTGAAGAACTTCCGCCAGCCGTAAATGAAATTGAATTTAAGAAGAATACTCTTGAATCTTACCCATTAAAGATGTTTTATGTTGGCGGTGTATCAGGGCTATATGATATGACCGAGCTTTTCAAAGTTTTTAATGAATTTAAAGAAGGTCAGTTGACTGTTTGTTGCAGAGAAAACGAATGGAATAGTGTTAAGGAAAAATATGTAGATTTAATGAGTGATAATATAGAAATTATTCATAAAAAAGGTGAAGAGTATGCACCATACATTAATAGGAGTCATATATGTTCATTGCTTTTCCAACCAAGCGAATATAGAAAATTTGCTATGCCTTTGAAATTGTTTGAATATATGTCATATGGGAAACCAATGATATCATCGAAGGGTACTGCTACAGGGGAGTTTATTGAAAAAAAGAAAATTGGGTGGCAAATTGATTATAATAAAGATGATATATTTAGTGTTTTGAAAAAACTTAGTGTGAATTTTGAGGAAATAGACTTGAAGCAAAAAGAAATACTTAACATATTAGATGAAAACACATGGGTAAGTAGAGCAGAAAAAATCATAAGAGATCTTACTCAATGTTAAGATGGAGGAGTTTATGAAGATATGTTTTTTAGCGGATGCTAGTAGCAGTCACACTATTAAATGGTGTGATTTTTTTAAGAAAAGAGGATATGAGGTTCATGTGATATCATTTAACTACGGAGAAATTGCAGGGGTTACAGTGCATACGTTAGGTGTAGAAAAAAAAGATATGAATACTGATACCTCTCTAAAAAAAATAAGATATATAACTAAATTTTTTGAGATAAAAAAGTTGATAAAAAAAATATCTCCAGATATATTACATGCCCATTATGCCTCTAGTTATGGTTTGATTGGGGCGCTTTCATCATTTCACCCCTATATTTTATCAGTTTGGGGAAGTGATGTTTACTTATTTCCAAAGAAGGGAAAAATATTTAAGAAAATACTAGAGTTTAACTTGAAAAAAGCAGATGTAATCTTCTCAACAAGCAAAGATATGGCTGTAGAAGCTAATAAGTATACAAAGAAGCAAATTATTTTAACTCCTTTTGGAATAGATATTGAAAAATTTAAACCATATCCTGTAGTAAAGAGTGATGAAAAAATTAGAATATGCATTGTAAAATCTCTTGAGAAGGTATATGGGATAGATTTAGCAATTAAAGCTTTTAGTGAACTATGTGAGAGATATGATAATCTAGAATTGTTTATAGGTGGAGATGGATCACAAAAAGAAGAACTATTAAAGTTGTCGAATGATTTAGGTCATATTGATAAAATTAATTTTTTAGGTAAATTAAATTGGAAAGAGATAGTTGATGTATATAATAGTTGTCACTTTGGCGTTTTCCCTTCAATGAGTGAGAGTTTTGGTGTGTCAGCATTAGAAGCTGAAGCTTGTGGGATTCCTGTAATTGTAAGTAACGCAGGGGGATTTCCAGAAGTTGTAGATAATAATAACAGTGGTTTTATCTTCGAAAAAGGTAATGTTGAAGAATTAAAGAAACTTATGGAAAAATTAATAAATGGTAAACAATTAAGAGATTCTATGGGACGAAGAGGAAGAGAGTTTGTTTTATCGAAGTATAAAGAAGAAGAGTGTTTCAAAGAAGTTATTAACATATATGACGAGATAATAAAATGATAGCAAAAGAGAGGTTTGGATTATGAAGATAATAACTGTTATAGGTGCACGACCACAATTTATTAAGTGTGCTGCAGTTTCAAAAGAATTAAGAAAAAAACATACAGAATTGATAATACATACTGGACAGCACTATGATGAAAATATGTCTAGTGTTTTCTTTGATGAACTTGAGATACCAAAGCCAGACTTTAATCTTGAAGTAGGATCAGGAAATCATGGAAAGCAAACAGGAGAAATGTTAAGTAAAATTGAAGAGATATATTTAAAAGAGAAACCAGATTTAGTGCTTGTTTATGGTGATACAAATTCTACCTTAGCAGGTGCACTAGCTGCAAGTAAATTACTTATCCCAGTTGCTCATGTTGAAGCAGGATTGAGAAGTAGAAATATGAATATGCCAGAAGAACAGAATAGAATACTTACGGATCATATATCTAAATATCTTTTTACTCCTACCAAAACCGCAGATGAGAATTTGAAGAATGAAGGGCTATCTAACATATTTAGTGTAGGAGATGTTATGTATGATGGAGTGCTATTCTTTTCGGAATTATCAAAGAAAAAATCTCAAATACTAGAGAAATCACATTTAAAGAAGAATGAATATATTTTAGCAACAATACATAGAGCAGAAAATACTAATCATCAAGATAGATTAAAGAGCATATTTAAAGGGCTTGAAGAGAGTGGAGAGAATATAATATTACCACTTCACCCAAGAACAAATAAATATATTAAAGAATACGGAATTGAGCTAGGGAAAAATATAAAAGTTATTGATCCAGTAGGATATTTAGATATGATAGCCTTAGAAAGTAACGCTAAGAAAATTGTAACTGATAGTGGCGGTGTGCAGAAGGAAGCGTTTTTTATGGGCGTACCATGTATAACACTTAGAGACGAAACTGAGTGGGTTGAGACTATCAGCAATGGTTGGAATGTTATTGTTGGAGCTGATAAAGGAATGATTGTTGAAAATATAAAGCATTTTAATCCAATCAGTGAGAGAATAAATGTCTTTGGAGAAGGAAACGCTTCAAAAAAAATAACGGATATCATCAGTAGTAAATAGGAGGGTAAAATGAATATAGTATTTTTAACGCAATATTGTCCTCCAGAAGTAGGAGCACCACAGAATAGAATATTTGAAATGGCTAAGCTACTAAAGAAAAAAGGGCATGAAGTTTCTATTCTTACCGCTTTTCCCAATTATCCAAGAGGAGAAATTTTCCCAGAGTATCAAGGACAGAAAAGTATGGTTGAAGAATTGGAAGGAATCAAAATAATAAGAACGTGGATAAGTCCAGCAAAGGAAAAGAGTTTTATTAAAAGGCTTATTGAATATTTTTCTTTTACAATATCATCTGTAGTACAGGGGAAAAAACTTGTAGGTAATCCAGATGTGATAATAACTGAATCACCACCTCTATTCTTAGGGTGGTCAGGATATAAATTGTGTAAAAAGACAGGGGCTAAATTTGTTTTCAATATATCGGACTTATGGCCAGAGTCAGCAGTTAAATTAGGAGCTCTTAATAACAAACTATTTATAAAAATGTCAACATGGCTTGAAGAGTTTTGTTATAAGAAGTCAAATATGATTTTAGGACAGACGCAAGGGATTATAGAAAATATAATTGACAGAGGATTTAACGAAGAAAAGATTCATTTAATAACTAATGGTGTTGATACATCTTTATTCTCAAAAAAATTCTATGATGAAAAATTTAGAGAAGAAATAGGAGTTGGAGAAAAATTCTTTGTAGGATATGCAGGTACACATGGACTTGCACAAGGTTTAGATAGTGTAATTGAGGCAGCTAGATTGATAAAGGATAATGATGATATACGTATTGTTCTAATTGGAGATGGTGCAGAGAAGAAAAAGCTTATGGAGATGGTTGAGGAATATAAGTTAGATAATGTGATATTTGTACCAATTCAACCTAAGAAGCATATGCCTAAAATTGTTGCTTCCATGGATGTAACCTTGATTCCATTAAAAAAGAAAGATATTTTCAAAGGTGCATTGCCATCAAAAATGTTTGAAGCATTAGTATCTGAAATTCCGGTAATACTAGGGGTAGAGGGCGAGGCTGAAAGGTTAATTAATAATGCACATGCTGGGATACCTGTTGAGCCTGAGAATAGTGAAGAGATGGCGGCGGCTATACTGAAATTATATAACGATAGAGCTTTGCTTAAAAGTATGGGTAAAAATGGGAAAAAATATGTGGATGAGCATTACAATAGAATAAAAATTGCTGATAAGCTGGAAAAACTTTTAATAGAAGTATGTAAATAATGAACAGGAGATGATGGAATGGAGAAAAGAGCTGAATTCCTTAAATATTATGATGCATTAATTGAAGAAAGTGATATTGAATCTATTATTGCAACTTTAAAAAGTGGATGGTTATCAAGAGGTAAAGTAACTAATGAGTTTGAAGAAAAATTTAAAGATCTTGTGGGAGCAAAATATGCTGTAGCAATGAATTCAGCAACAGCAGCATTACATACATCACTAATATGTGCTGGAGTAGGTGAAGGTGATGAGGTTATAACAACACCTCTTACATTTGCAGCTTCTGCAAATACTATTATACATACTGGAGCAACACCTGTTTTTGTGGATATAGATCCTGAAACTAAATGTATTGATCCAGAAAAAATCAGAGAGAAAATTACAGATAGAACGAAAGCAATTGTTCCAGTTCATTTTGCAGGGCATGCTTGTGATATGGATAAGATTATGAAGATAGCAGAAGAGCATAACCTATTTATTTCAGAGGATGGTGCTCACGCTACTTATACTAAATATAAGGATAAAATGATCGGTAGTATAGGAAATACAACTTCATTCAGTTTTTATTATACTAAAAATTTATGTACTGGAGAAGGTGGAATACTAACTACGGATGATGAGAATATTGCAAATATGGCTAGAGAAGTAAGTCTTCATGGAATGACTAAAAACGCTTGGAATAGATATGGTAAAAAAGGTAGTTGGAGATATGATATTAGTTATCCTGGATTTAAATATAATATGACAGGATTGCAAGCAGGACTTGGTTTAGCGCAATTAGGTAAATTAGAGTGTATGCAAGAGAGAAGAGAAGAATTAGCTAGACTCTATAGTGAAGGATTTAAGGAATGTGAATTTGTAAGAATTCCAAAGGTGAAATCTTACACAAGACATGCATGGCACTTATACGCAATTGAACTTGAAATTGAGAAATTATCAATTGATAGAGATGAGTTTATTCAAGAACTTAATGAAATGAATGTTGGAACTAGTGTGCATTTTATTCCAGTACATCTTATGAGTTATTATAAAGAGCGTTTTTCTTATAAAGAGGGAGACTTCCCGGTTTGTGAAGATTATTTTAATAGGACTATTTCACTTCCGTTTTATCCAAAGATGAAAGATGAAGATGTAAAATATGTTATAGATTGTGTTAAATATATTTGTGATAAATATAAAAAATAATGGTGGGAATATGGAAACTAAACTAAAAAAAATTAATGATTATTTGCTAGGAATTTTCTTGATAATTATGCCATTTAGTAACAGAGTAATTCCTATTATAAATGTAAGAATAAAGAGTGACATTATTCTCTTTATGTTCTTCTTGTTATTTTTCTGCAGAATAGTAATATTTAAGGATGAGAGAAGAGTATTTTTAAAATATCTAAAGAAGAGTTGTTCTTCACTCTTCTTTCTCTTTTTGCTAGCACTGTGTTTCATAATGTTTTTGAGTATCAGTTATAGTGCTTTTAAGGTTACTGCAGTAAAAGAAAGCTGTAGGTTTTTAACATATGTAATATTGATGATTATTATAGGATACGATTATTGTGAAGAGAAGTGGATAAAACCATTGATAAATTTGATTTTATTAATAGTGATAATTCAATGTATCATTGGAATAATTCAGTTTTCTACTGGAGCATTCATGATTTCAGATTTTAGTACAGAAGCTTATAGATTTAATAAAATTCACGGAACCTTTGAAAATCCGAATACATATGCTGGATTTTTAGTGCTTCTATTTTATCCTATAGCAGTATATAGTTTTCAAAAGATATTTAAAGAAAAGAAATATAGTTATGTTATTGTAATAATGCTTATAATGGTTAATTTAGCGTTCACTATGTCTAGAAATGGTGTTATAGGAATAGTATGTGGTGGGGTGATTTTAGCTATTATATACGATAAAAGAGCAATGTATGGAGTTGGAGCATTAGGAATTTTAGGCGCAATTGTATTGAAAAGTCGGAATATATTTGACATGGCATTAAATGATGGTAGATTAAGGTTGTGGAAATGCGCTGGAATGATAATAAGAGATAATCCAATAAAGGGGATAGGAAACGGTAACTTTAGAGAAACTTATAATATATATAGAATACATTACCCTGAAGTTAGCTTTCATTCTTTTCTTAATATGCCACCACATAATTCTTTTTTAAAAGTGTGGAGTGAACTTGGAATTACTGCATTAATAATTTTTATGAGTATAATATTATTTGGTGGTAAGAGCGTATATTTATGTGCTAAAGAATGTAAAAATTCCATTTGTAGATTATTTTTCACGGGATTTATGTGCAGTTTTATAGGTTTTCTATTTATGAATTTGAGTGATGATCTTTTCTTTGTACCTAAACTAACTACTTACTTTTGGATGTTTACGGCTTTGGCATGGGGATATGAGCAAAGGAGAATGAGTAATGATAAAAGACAATAAAGTAACATATGATTTTGAAAAAATAGATGAATATGAAGACATCAAACGTAAGGGGTTCCAATTCTTTCTTAAAAGAATAATGGACATTACTCTGTCAATTATAGGAATAGTAATACTTCTACCAGTATTTGCTTTAATTAGCATTGCTATTAAACTTGATAGTAAAGGTCCAGTTATATTTAAACAGAGTAGAGTAGGAAAGAATAATAAGAACTTTAAAATATTTAAATTTAGAACAATGAGACAAAATGCTCATAAAGAACAAAAACTAGAAATTGAAAATATACATGAGTTTGTTTTTCAAAGTGGAGAAGATCCTAGAATAACTAAAGTAGGGAAATTCCTTAGGAAAACTAGTCTTGATGAAATACCTCAATTGTTTAATGTATTGATTGGCAATATGAGTTTAGTAGGTCCAAGACCAGAAATAACTGAAGTAGTAGAACATTATCCGCAAGAATATAAGCAGAGACTTTTGGTTTTACCAGGAATAACAGGACTAGCTCAAATTAGTGGAAGAGGAGAAATAGAACTAGGAAAAACAATTTATTATGATTTAAAATACATTAAGAATTTTTCTGTATTTTATGATATTAAAATTCTTTTCAATACAATATTTTCTGTATTAAGAAAAGAAGGGGCAAGGTAGGTATTTAATATGGAAAACTACAGCAAAATTTTAGGATATAGTATTTATAATAAGGATATTAAATCATTAATTGATGACGAAATTGAATGGAATAGTAAAAAGGTAGTCCTTTCAGGCAATCCAGCAATATTATATGAAGGATTAAATGATAAAGAGCTTAATCAGCATTTTAAATCCAGTAATACTATTATTGTACCAGATGGTATTGGTACTGTTCTATTATGCAAACTGAAGAAAAAGAAATTAAAAGAAAAAATTGCAGGGATAGAAGTATTAACATCATTATTAAAGGTATGTTCTGAGAGAAATAAAAAGGTATATATATTGGGAGCAGATAAAGATACTTTAAATGAAGCTGTTAAAAACATTGCGTATAAATTCTCGGGTATTAACATTTGTGGATACCGTGATGGCTATTTTAAAGATACTGATAAAGTAATGGAAGAAATTAATGAGTGTTCACCAGATTTATTAGTAGTGGCACTAGGGTGTCCTAAACAAGAAAAGTTCATTTATGAAAACTTTAATAAAATGAATTTTAATATTGCAATGGGAGTTGGCGGAAGTATTGATATTCTTGGTGGGAAATTAAAAAGAGCACCTAAATGGATGATTAAGATTGGATTAGAATGGGCATATAGAGTAATAAAGGAACCTTTTAGAATAAAAAGATTAACTGTAATTCCAAAATTCATTTTAAGAGGATTGAAGGAAAAAGATAATGAATACAAATAGTAGTCTTAAAAAGAATCTCATGTATATGTTTGTTTGTACTATAGGGGTTCAAATAGTGAATTTAATAATAATCATATATATAAGTAGAGTATTGTCTGTTGATGTAGTTGGTTTGGTCAATTTAAGCCAAGCTATTATACTTTATTTTACCCTTTTAACACTCTTCGGATTTCAAACGCTTGGTTCTAAAGAAGTTGTAAAAAGTGTAGAAAAAGATGAGATAGTTTATTCAGTAATATCAATAAGAATGATTATTGCATTATTATCAATAGTGGTAATTGCAATTATAGCCATGTTAATGACAAAAGGAGAGAGTTTCAGCACAATATTATTATTATATTCTTTAACATTAATACCTTTATGTTTTAATCTTGATTGGTTCTTTACTGGCATATATGAAATGAAGCATAATGGAGTATTTAATGTAATAAAAGTAATAATACCATTATGTATTATTGTAGCGTTTCTTAAAAGTGATAGCGATGTATATGTTATACCAATTGCTTTTTTAATAGGATTGATTATGGCTGGATGTTATCATATTTATAAATTTAAAAGTAAGGGTTTTTCCTTTAGTAAAAGGGATAGAATGAAGCGCAAACTATTATTGACAATGGCTCTTCCATTTGTTATGACTAGTATACTATCTACAATCAATGGAAATGTTGATACAATAATGGTTGGAGAACTTTTGAATGAGCATGAACTAGGAATCTATTCGAATTCATATAAATTAATTTTCTTTCTCATAAGTATGATTGCAGTTTTATTTAATGTTACATATCCTAAGTTAACAAAACTTAAAGGACAGGAATTGAGAAGCTTCTTTGGATTGCTAACTAGAGTTGTAATTATGTTTGCAATACCTATTTCAATTGGAGGTTTCATCTTTTCAAAAGAGATACTGGTTTTATTATTTGGGAAAAAATATATTGAAGGAAGTATGACTCTTAAAATACTTATGATATATTTTATGGTTTTATTTATAAGAGAGTTATGTGCATACAGTTTAAATGCTTGGGGAAAAGAAAGAATTTATCTAAAGATAATAGGAATTTCAGCCATAGCAAATATTATAATAAATTATATTGCAATAACAAATATTGGAATAGAGGGAGCTGCATTATCAACGTTATTTTGTGAGATTATGACGTTTGTATTAATGGCATTAAGTGTTAGAGAAAATGTGAATTTATCTTATTTAAAAGAAACAATAAAAATATTACCAGCTATTTGTTTATTAACTGCTATTTTGATTGTTTTTAAAATAGCTGAAATTAATATAATTTTAGTTATCCCAATTAGTATTTTGGTGTACTTTGGGGTGTTGTACAAAAGTGGGTATCTGAATACATTACGTACATTTTTAAAATAGATTGGAGAAAGAATATGGTTAATTATTGTGTTTTATATCCTAATACTAGTAATGTAAATCTTGTGAAAGATATGGGAATGATTCCATATAAACTTTATAAGTCATATGGGTATAATTCTTGGATTACATGTTATAACCAAGACGAATATTCCTATTTAGAAGATGAAGTTAAAGGACTTAAGATAGAATTTCTAAAAAAAATATTTAATAATTATATATTAGATGGATGTTTATATTTATTAAAAAATAGTAAGAAAATCGATATACTTCAAATATTCCATATGACATCATATTCAGTAGTATATTCAATGGTTTATAAGTTCTTTAACAGGAAAGGGAAGATCTATCTTAAACTTGATTGCAGTGAAAAGCTGATCGAACGATTAGATAGTATGAACACTATAGAGAGAAAATTTATTGAAGCTTACTTAAAAAGAGTTGATATTATAAGCGCTGAACAGGAGAGACTCATAGAACCATTAAAAGAGAGATTTGGTGAGTTTGGAAGTAAACTTATTCATATTACAAATGGTGTAGACTTAGATTGGGTAAATGAGATTAATAATGAAGAAAAGTTTGAGAAAGAAAATTCATTTCTTCACGTGGCTAGATTAGGATCAGAAGAGAAAAAAACAGAGAATATTTTAAAGGCATTTAAAGAATTCTCTAAAACCAATACCAATTGGAAATTAGTATTGGTGGGTCCAATGGAGGAGAGGTTTAAAAAGTTCTATAAAATATTTTTAGAAGAAAATAAGGATTTAAATGATAGAATCATTTATAAAGGAGAAATAAGAGAGAGAAAAGCTCTTTATAATATCTATAAAAAGACAAAAGCATTTATACTAAATTCAGAATTTGAAAGTTTTGGTTTTGTTCTTATTGAAGCAGCATTATTTAAAAATATGATAATATCAACGGATGTTGGAGTTGCAGAAGAATTAAAGATTCATGGAAATGTTGAAATTATAAAATATGATGATATAAAAGTCATTAAGGATGCCATGGTGAAAGTGGTGAATGATAAAGATATAGAAGAGAAAGGGATAGAAAATAGAGAACTTATCGAGAAGAAATATAATTATGATGTTATTATAAAAAAATTGAAGAGTTCTTTTGATAAAAGTATTAATTCATGCAAACAATAAACTCAAAGGAGTGATTGTATGGATTTTTATAATGTAATAGAAAATCGAGTAAGTTACAAGAAATTTAAGAATGATAGTATTGATAGAGATAGTCTTCAGAGAATGATAAATAGTGCTATGAATTCTCCATCGTATAAAAATAATACTTCATATAAGATAATAATAGTTGAAGATGATAATATCAAAAACTCTTTAAGTAACTGTATAAGAAATAGTACTTCTGAAATGAGTGAAGCTGTGAAAGATACACCAGTAACATGTGTAGTTATTGGAAAACCAGAAAATTCAGGAGTTATGAATGGCAAAGATTTTTACCTTATGGATGGAGCAATAGCTATGGAACATTTTGTTCTTAGTGCAGCGGCAGAAGGATACGGTACTTGTTGGGTAACTGAATTTGATGAAAACGAAATAAAAAGAATGTTAAATATCCCTTCAGACTATAAAGTAATCGCTCTAACACCAGTAGGAAAACCTAATGAAACTAAAGAATCACATGTAAAAAAAGATGTAAGAGAATATGTTTTTATGAATGAATTTAATGAACCATTTACAATTAATGATAGCGCCCTAAAATATTAAAAAAGCGAAACATTCTCAATTCTCCGTTTTTTTAGCACGGTTTGCCGTGCTTCTTTTATGTTTTAATTGCTATGGTATGATAAAGTGATAACAGAGGTTATATATTCAGAAAATTCTGATAATTATGTTTTGGGTTTTTTTGATGTACAATAAAGAAAATTTATAATTTTTATAATATTGAGAAAATTAAGGAGGTAAATTAAATGGGGAAAATAGTAATAGATGGGAAGAGTTTGACGATAGAAAAGGTTGTACATATTGCTAGAGGGAATGAAGAGGTTATTATCAGTGAAGATGCATATGACAAAGTAAGGGAATCAAGAAAAATAGTTGATGAAATAGTTAAGAATGATGTGGTTAAATATGGAATAACAACTGGGTTTGGTAAGTTCGCGGATGTTACAATCACACAAGAAGATTGTAAAACCTTACAAAGGAACCTCATAATATCACATGCATGTGGTTTTGGTGAACCATTTTCCATTGATGAAACAAGGGCTATAATGCTTCTAAGAATCAATAATCTTGTTAAAGGGTACTCTGGGATTAGAGTTGAAACTTTAAATACATTAATTGATATGTTGAATAAGGGAGTTACACCTATAATACCTCAGAAAGGATCGTTAGGAGCTTCAGGCGATTTAGCACCTTTAGCCCATATGGTATTACCAATGTTGGGAGAAGGGGAAGCAGTATTTAATGGGGAGCGAATGACTGGTAAAAAAGCAATGGAACTAGCAGGAATTGATATAATTGAACTAACTGCTAAAGAAGGGCTTGCTTTAATAAATGGAACACAAGTTATGACTGCTGTGGGTGTATTAGCTTTATATGATTCTAAGATATTACTTGAAGCTGCAGATATAACATCAGCATTAACATTAGAAGCTTTAAGAGGTATAAGGGATGCCTTTAACCCAGCAATACATGAAATTAGACCTCATCAAGGGCAAATTAATACTGCAGAGAATATGCTTAAACTTGTGGAAGGAAGTACTTTTATTACTTCACAAGGGGACATAAGAGTACAGGATGCATATTCATTAAGATGCATACCGCAAGTTCATGGAGCATCAAAAGATGCATATAGGTATGTAAGAGAAAAAGTTGAAATTGAGATAAATTCAGTTACCGATAATCCTATTATTACTAGGGAAGGAGAGGTATACTCCGGTGGTAATTTCCATGGTCAACCAATGGCAATAATATTTGATTTCCTTGGTATCGCAATGTCTGAGATTGGGAATATTTCAGAACGAAGATTAGAGCGATTAATAAATTATCAGTTAAATGATCTACCTGCATTTTTAGTTAAAAAGGGTGGTTTAAACTCTGGATATATGATAACTCAATATGCTGCAGCTGCATTAGTATCTGAGAATAAGGTACTAGCACATCCAGCTTCAGTTGATTCGATTCCTTCTTCAGCTAATCAGGAAGATCATGTTAGTATGGGAACAATTGCAGCTAGAAAAGCTAGAGACATAATTAATAACACATATAGGGTTGTAGCAACAGAGATGATGGCTGCATGTCAAGCTATAGACTTTAGAGAAGGATTTAAGCTTGGGGAGGCAACACAAACTGCTTACAATGAGATTAGAAAAGAAGTACAATTTATAGAAGAGGATATTGTAATGTATAAAGATCTTGATTTATGTACAGAGTTATTGAAAAGCGAGAAAATCAATAATGCTGTTAATGATATAATTAAAATTAACATTTAGGAGGAGAAGAATTATGGCAAAGTTAATTGAATGTATACCAAATTTTAGTGAAGGAAGAGATTTGGAGAAAGTTGAAAAAATAGTAAATGTATTGAGAGGAAGAGACGGAGTCAAACTTCTTGACTACTCATCAGATAGTGATCACAATAGGACAGTTGTCACAGTGATAGGGGATCCTGCTAAATTAGAGGAGGCTATAGTAGAATTCGCTGGAGTTGTTTATGAAAATATAGATATGACAAAGCATGAGGGTGGTCATCCAAGAATGGGAGCATTAGATGTTGTTCCATTTGTACCAATAAGTGATGTAACAATGGATGAATGTAAAGAAATGGCTAATAGGGTTGGAGAAAAAATTGGAGAGATGTATAGTGTGCCTGTATACTTATATGAAGAAGCAGCTACTGCAACTCATAGAAAGAATCTAGCAAAAGTTAGGAAAGGTCAATATGAAGGATTCTTTGAGAAAATAAAAGAAGAACAATGGAAACCTGATTTTGGTCCAATAGAAATGAATGAGAAGTCAGGATGTACAGCAATAAGTGCTAGAGTGCCACTAGTTGCATTCAATGTGAATCTTGGTACAGATAACCTAGAAGTTGCAACAAAGATAGGTAAGGTTGTTAGACATATAGGTGGTGGATTAAGATATGTTAAGGCAATGGGTGTTATGCTTGAGGAGAGAAATATCGCACAAGTATCAATGAATCTTGTTAATTATGAAAAAACTGCTGTATATAGAGCATTTGAAATGATTAAGATGGAAGCTAAGAGATATGGAGTACCAGTTGTGGGAAGTGAGGTTATAGGGCTAGTTCCAATGGCTGCATTAATAGGATGTGCTGAATACTATCTTCAGATTGAGAACTTCTCTATGGATCAAATTTTAGAAAAGAGAGTTATGGAATAGGAGGGATATAATTGTCTATTATCATTAAAAACATAGATTGTCTTGTGACTTGTAAAGGTGAAGGACCTAAAAAAGGCAAAGAGATGATGGAAGCTGGAATAATTGAGAATGGATTTATAGTAATTGAAGAAGATAGAATAATAAAAATAGGTAGTGGTGATGGGTATAAGGAACATATTAAGAACCACACAGAGATTATAGATGGAAGAGGTAAAACCGTTACACCAGGATTGATAGATTGTCATACTCATGTTGTTTATGGTGGGTCAAGAGAAAGAGAACTTCCACTAAAATTAAAAAAAGTTGGATATATTGAGATATTGAAAAGTGGTGGTGGAATATTAAGCTCTGTAAGACACACAAGGGAAGCCACTACAGCAGAGTTAGTTGAACAAGCGGAAAAGAGACTAGATACTATGTTAGCTCACGGGACAACAACAATTGAGAGTAAATCAGGGTATGGGTTAGATTTTGAGAGTGAGATAAAGTGTTTAGAGGTAAATAAAATATTGAATGAGAAACACCATATTGATATTGTATCTACATTCTTAGGGGCTCATGCAATACCTATGGAGTATAAAGAAGATAGAGAAAAATATATAAACATTGTAATTAACCAGATGTTACCTCATGTTGCTGAGAATAATCTTGCAGAGTATATTGATGTGTTCTGTGAAAAAGGGGTATACACAGTTGAAGAATCAAGAAGAATATTAAAAGCAGGTCAGGAAAAGGGACTTAAGGCCAAAATTCATGCTGATGAAGTTGTATCAATTGGAGGGGCAGAACTAGCTGGTGAAGTTAAAGCAGTATCAGCTGAACATCTTGTTGCAATTTCAGATGATGGAATTAAATCCTTGAGTGATAATAATGTAATTGCTGTATTATTACCTTCGACTTCATTCTATTTAATGTTAGATCATTTTGCAAAAGCTAGAAAGATTATTGAAGGTGATGTGGCAGTAGCACTTTCAACAGATTGTAATCCAGGAACATCTCCTACTGAATCATTACAAACTGTGATGACATTTGCATGTTTTGGAATGGGAATGTTTCCAGAAGAAATAATAAATGCTATGACATATAATGCAGCTTGTGCTATTAACAGGCAAGATGAAATAGGAAGTATTGAGATAGGGAAAAAGGCTGATGTTGCTATTTTTGATAGTAAGGATTTGAATTATTTAATGTATCATTTTGGAATTAATCAGATAGATAAAGTAATCAAAGATGGAAAAATCGTAATATAAAAATTAATCAAAAAAATCTTATTTTTTTTTATTGACAGAAATACCTGTATCCCCCATAATGAAATCGTTAAGAAAAATTTTCTGAGTATTTTCATGTTAATTAAGGAGGAATAGCCATGCTAGATAACAAAAAAGTCAATGAATTCATTGATGAGTTGGCATCGAATTCACCTGCTCCAGGTGGTGGAAGTGTTGCAGCGTTGAGTGCAAGTATTGGAGCTGCTTTAACATCAATGGTTTTTAGCTTAACGGTAGGGAAAAAAGCTTACAAAAATATGAGTGAAGAGGATCAGAAACGAGTAGATAATACTCTTGAAGAGGCTCAAGCACTTAAGGATGAATTTTTAACCCTTATGAATAAGGATACTGAGGAATTCATGGAAGTAATGAAAGCTTACAAGCTACCTAAAGAGACTGATGAGGAAAAGGCTTTAAGGAAAGAAAAAATTGAGGAAGCATATAAGAGAGCTATGCTTATTCCAATGATTGTTGGAGAAAAATCATTTGATATGTATAACCTTATAGAAACAGCATGTGAACTTGGAAATAAGAATGCTATTTCAGATGCAGGTGTTGCTGCATTGATGATTCAGAGCGCAATAGAAGGTGCTGTATTAAATGTTAAAATAAATCTTACTGCTATAAGTAATGAGCAGTTTAAGAATGAGACTATAGAAAAATGTAATCACATAGTAAATCAAGGTAAGTTGAAATGTGAAAAAATTCAATCAATAGTAAATGAAAAAATCGGAATAAATTAATACTCGGGGGAACAGGTATGAACAATCAAGTAGTGAATATTAATCCAGAAGTTATTGAGCCGGTAGTAAATAATAAAAGGGTTAAAAAAGCAATTGGTTTTGAAGGGTTTATTGCATTATTTTTGTTTTTAGGATTTTTTACGTATTTAGGCTCTGTCATGGGAACAGCAAATATGCTACAGACTATGATGAATACAGCCTTTGATTTATTGATAAACACTGTATTTTATATAATGGCAATTTCAGTTTTAGCAGGTGCCGTAGCAGCTATTTTAACAGAGTTTGGAATTGTTGCATTAATTAATAAATGTTTATCTCTTTTAATGAAACCACTTTATAACCTTCCAGGAGCAGCGGCGCTTGGAATGGTAACAACTTATCTTTCAGATAATCCGGCTATACTAACATTAGCTAGTGATAAAGGATTTAAGAAATATTTTAAGAAGTTTCAATTACCAGCATTAACTAATATGGGTACAGCTTTCGGAATGGGACTAGTAGTTACTACTACTATGGCAATAAAAGTATCATCTACTGGAGAAAGTATGGCAACCGCTGCACTTGTAGGAAATATAGGAGCTGTAGTTGGGAGTATTGTATCGGTTAGAATAATGATGATATTCACTAAGAAACGATTTGGAACAGAAGAGATGGCTGTTGAAAGTAATGGCGATGATTTAGATGTTATGAAGTTCAGAGAAGTTAGAGAAGGAAGTGTTTCATCTAGATTACTAGAAGCAATGCTTGATGGTGGTAAAGCAGGGGTGGAGCTTGGAATGGGCATAATTCCTGGAGTGCTTATAATATGTACAGTGGTAATGATGCTAACATATGGAGTGCCAGATGGAGGGTACACTGGAGCTGCATTCGAAGGAGTTAGACTTCTTCCTGCTATAGGAGAAATAGGGATATTTAAGACCATATTTGGATGGTTATTTGGATTTACAAGTGGAGAAGCACTAGCTTTCCCTATTACAGCATTAGGTGCTGTTGGAGCCGCTTTAGGTCTTGTTGATCCATTACTTAAAAGTGGAACTATAGGTGGAAATGAGATTGCAGTATTCACAGCAATGGGAATGTGTTGGAGTGGATACTTAAGTACACATGTAGCAATGATGGACGGGCTTGGATGTAGAGACCTTACTGGTAAGGCTATATTGAGTCATACAGTTGGAGGTCTCTGTGCAGGAATTTCTGCCCACTGGATATATGTATTGATTACATCTTTGTTTTAATATTTGAGAATAAAACACTTGAAAAGAAATTTTCAAGTGTTTTTTTATACTTGAGAATAAAAAATAAAGGGGATAAGCAATTTTTATAGAATAAGAAAGGGTGGTGTATAATTCAATTGGGGTGAATAACTTATGGGGTTTAAAAATGATGTTTTAGAGACATATGATTCTATACGAGGAGAAAAAACAGAATATTTTGAAAAGATACAGTTGATAGAATTATTAAAAAATAAGTATGAGATAAAAGGAAAAATTGGGGAGTTCTATTTAAAAAAATGTGTTCATGGGAATAAAGAAAAAGGAAGAGTATATACACCACCACATATTGTAGCATATATGGTAAAAAAACATGTAAATAACTTAAGTTTTAATAAGCATAAAAATATAAAAATCTGTGATCCGTCATGTGGTGCAGGGAATTTTATATTTGAGGTTATAGCTCAGTTGATTGAATTGTTTTCAAAAGGTGAAACAATGAAACCACGATGTAAGGAGTGTGTAGTGGAATATATTCTTAAAAACAATATCATTGGATACGATATCGATGAAGTTGCATTAGCTATATTACAAATGGATGTTTATTATAAATATAGGCATTTTATAGATAAAATATATAATGTAGATTATCTTCTTAATGATAAGGAAAAATATGATATAATAATTGGAAATCCTCCTTATATAGGGCATAAGAGTATATCAAAAGAATATAGAAAAATACTTAAAGAAAAATATAGTAATATTTATATGAATAAGGGTGATGTTTCATATTGTTTTTTGTACGAAGCTTTACAAAACACAACTGATAAAGGGAAAATAATATTCATAACATCTAGATATTTTATGGAGTCATTAAGTGGAGAAAAGCTTAGAGATGAGTTGTTGGAAGTAGAAGGATACATACAAATAACTGATTTTTACGGACTTAGACCATTTAAAGGTGTGGGTATAGATCCTGTGATAATAAATATTGATAAAGAAGTAAAAAATCAGTCTCATGTTTCTGTAATAAAACCTGAAATAGTAAATGGTGAAGTTGATAGAGAATTCACAAAAAAACTATTAAATGCTGGTGGATATTATGGAGAGTTTACTGTAGGAAAAGAAAGACTTGAAAAAAGTAAATGGATGTTAATAAATGAAGAACAGCAAAATATTATAAATAAAATAAATTGTAATAGTAATAAAACAATTGATGAAATTGCTGAATTTTATCAAGGAATAATTACAGGGTGTGATAAAGCATTTATAATACATGATGAAAATACTGAGAAAATTGAAGAGTACCTTTTGAGAAGATGGATAAAAAATAGCTCTATTAATAAGTCAAAGATTTATAAGAGTGACAAGTGTTTAATATACTCAGATATAATAAGAGAAAAGGATATAAATGAAGGTAATGTTATTAAACATTTAAGGAAATATGAAGATAAGCTAAAAAAAAGAAGAGAGTGTATTAATGGAGTAAGAAGATGGTACGAGTTACAGTGGGGAAGAAATATAGAAATTTTTGAAGGAGAAAAAATAATATTCCCATATAAAAGTGCAAGTAATAGATTCGCAGTAGATTATGGAAGTTTCTTCAGTGCTGATATTTACTGTATTAAATTTAAAGATGAAGCATATCATTATGAAAGATTATGCAGTCTTTTCAATTCAAAATTATATGAGTTTTATATGAAGTGTGTGTGCAAAAAATTAGGAAATGATCTTTATGAGTATTATCCAAATTCTTTGAAAAAAATAAAATTATTGAATATTTTTTTCGAGAAAGAGACTATTTCTGATGAAAAAATATATGATTATTTATCTTTAAACAAAGAGCAAATAAACATAATAGAAAATTCATGCAAATACTAATAAAAATGTATAATAAACAATAAAATGGATATAATCAAAAATAAATTACTAATAATTGAAGGATTCTTGACTTTTTTAACGAATTATATAAAAGGAAATATATGTAAATAATCGATAGGGGGAGTGAAAATGCATTTAGACTTTTATATAGTAAAAGATCATCTGGTTATTAAATTATTTGGTGAATTAGATCACCATAATGCTATGGAAGTGAGAACTAAGATAGATGATAAAATTGATAGAGAAAAGATTTATAAGGTAATTATCGATTTTAGGGATGTATCATTTATGGACAGTTCAGGGTTAGGTATGTTGATAAACAGATACAAGAAGGTTATTGAACATGGTGGAGAACTCAATATAGTTAACACCAATGAAAGAGTAGACAAAATCTTTAGTGTATCTGGAATTTACAAGATTATCAAAAAGATTGACTCTATTGAGAGTATTGTTAGTAATTTTTAGTGGGGGGATAAATATGCAAAAGAATAGTATGAGACTAGAATTTTTAAGTAAATCAATTAATGAGGGGTTCGCACGTGTAGCTGTGGCGAGTTTTATATCAATTTTGGATCCTACAATTGATACCCTTGCTGACATTAAAACAGCAGTTTCTGAGGCTGTAACAAATAGCATTATTCATGGATATGGTCATGAAGATGGGAAAGTAATTATCGAATGTACTATTGAGAACAGTGATATTGAAATAAAAGTTATGGATGAGGGGAATGGTATCAAAAATATTGAACTTGCTATGGAACCATTATATACTTCTAGGCCTGATTTAGAACGATCAGGAATGGGATTTACAGTTATGGAGACATTTATGGATGAGTTAAAAGTTGAATCAGAATATGAAAAAGGAACATGTGTTGTAATGAGAAAACATATCAATTAGGAAATATGGAACGGGTGAATTAGATGGACAAAAAATATAGTAATAATCTAGAACTTCTAAAAGAAGCAAAAAAGGGGAATAAAGAAGCCCTTGATAATATCGTTGAAAATAATCTTCCACTTGTGACTTCTATTTGTAAGAAATTTATAAATAGAGGTTATGAGTACGATGATTTATTTCAGATAGGGTGTATAGGTCTTGTAAAAGCTGTATCAAATTTTGATGATAGTTATGGTGTTAAATTTTCAACTTATGCTGTTCCAATGATTATGGGTGAAATAAAGAGATTCTTCCGTGATGATGGAATAATAAAGGTTAGTAGAAGTGTTAAAAAGCAAGCAAGGCAGTTACATTATGATAGAGAAACCCTAACTAATGAACTAGAGCGTGATCCAACAGTAAAAGAGTTGTCCGAATATTCTGGAATTCCTAGAGAAGAAGTTATCGTTGCACTTGAATCTAGTGCTGGTATGAATTATTTGTACGACACAATACATCAAGATGATGGGTCACCAGTACTTCTCATTGATAAAATTGCAAATAAGAAAGATAATAGTGTTAAATTAATTGACAAAATTGCTTTAAAAGAAGCAATAAGGCAATTAGATTCGAGAGGAAGACAGGTAATAATATTAAGGTACTTTAAAGATAAAACGCAAGTACAAGTTGCAAAGAAGTTAGGGATAAGTCAAGTTCAGGTATCAAGAATTGAAAAGAAAGTTCTCGGTCAAATAAAAGAAAAAATAAGTGGATAAAATCTGCTTGCTTTTTTCTTTTATTTTTTTTATTATTTTCTTGAAAATTACACAAAATAATAGAAAGTAGTAAAAGCGGAGGTGTACACTGTGAAAGATGAAATACTTAAAGAATCATATAGGAAGCATAATGATGTAAGTAAACCTAAACCAAATTTGGTTTCCCACTGTATTAAGGCATTCATTGTAGGAGGGTTATTTTGTGTTCTAGCACAATTAATCAATGATATTTACCTTATGATAAACATTTCAGAAGAGAATGTAGGGTTACTAGTTACAATTACAATGGTGTTTATAGGTGCGCTACTTACTGGAATAGGTATTTATGATAAAATAGGAGAATTCGCAGGAGCGGGCTCTATAGTGCCTATTACTGGATTTGCAAATTCAATTGTATCTCCTGCAATGGAATTCAAGAAAGAGGGTTTTGTTTTTGGTGTTGGAGCAAAAATGTTTACAATTGCAGGACCTGTACTTATTTATGGTATAAGTTCATCTGTACTTTTAGGAATTATATATTATTTTACTAAACTTTTAGGTTCATGAAAAAAATAAACAAGTCAGATTGCGAAGTAATTTTGAGTATTTTCTAGGAACTTAATCACGCGCATACTGACTGTATGTGAGTGATTGAGTAACGACGAAAATAGGCAAAAGGACGAGTAAGATGACTAGTTTATTTTTTGAATGTACCTTAAAATTAAGAAAAGCGGTGAGAACGTGAAAAATCATATTGGAAAACAAAGTATTATTCTTCGTAATAAACCTAGTATTATTTCAACATACAGTACTGTTGGTCCTAAAGAAGGAGCAGGTCCACTGGGGAAATATTTTAATTCTGTATTAAATGATGATATGGACGGGCAGATGTCATATGAAATGGCAGAAAGTCATATAAGCCATACTACAATAATGAAATGTATAAATGGAGTAGGATTAGAGGACAAAGATATTGATTACATATGTGGTGGGGATCTCTTAAATCAATTGACTGCTACTACATTTGCATCAAGAGATTTTGATATTCCACTTATTGGGCTTTATGGAGCGTGCTCTACAATGACTTTAGCTTTATGTGTAGCTAGTATACTTATAGATGGTGGATATGGATCATATGCAATAGCTGAGGCTTCATCTCATTTTTCATCAGCTGAGAGGCAGTTTAGAGCTCCTTTAGAAATGGGAGGACAAAGAAGTCCTACTGCTCAATGGACTGTTACAGGGTCAGGGGCTATGCTTCTAGGTATGGGAAATGGGCATCCCAAAGTTACCCATGTAACATTTGGTCAGGTAAAAGATTTTGGGGAAAAAGATCCTACTAATATGGGAGGTGCTATGGCACCAGCAGCTGTGCACACAATAAAAACTCATTTTGAAGACACAGGATTTCTCCCTAAAGATTATGATATCATCGCTACAGGTGATTTAGGGATTGTCGGACGGAAAATTACTGAGGAAATGCTTCTTGATCTAGGGTATGATGTTAGGGATATTTATATGGATTGTGGAGAGAGTATATTTGATATTGAAGATCAGAAAGTTAATTGTGGAGGGAGTGGTGCAGGGTGCTCAGCCGTTGTGGCTAGCAGTTATTTATATGAAAAATTAAAAAATAAAACTGTAAAACGTATACTTCTTGTATCAACAGGAGCATTGTTAAGTACTACTACTTCACTACAAGGAGAGAGTATACCTGGAATAGCACATGCTATCACTATAGAAAGCGAGGATTAATATGTATAATTATATAGCTTCCTTCCTTGTTGGAGGAACAATATGTGTTATTGCACAAATATTAATGGATAAAACTAGTTTAACACCAGCGAGAATATTAGTATCATTTGTAACTATTGGAGTTATACTTGGTGGCGTTGGAATATATGGGAAAATTGTTGAGGTAGGGAAATTTGGAGCTACATTACCTTTGCCGGGATTTGGATTTACGCTTGCTAAAGGGGTTATGGAAGAAGTTGATAAAGTTGGACTAATTGGTGCTTTTACTGGAGGGATTAAAGGAAGTGCTGGAGGTATAACGGCAGCTATAGTGTTTGGTTATATTATGGCGTTGATGTTTAATTCAAAAACTAAATATTAATAGATTCAAATAGCGAGAAGTATAAAACTTCTCGCTATTTTTTTAATCAATATTATTTTCAGTACTATTATCAACTTCAGTATCATCATCTATATCTGAAGTGCTGTTATTGTTCAATTCATTTGGATTTCCAATATCATTTGGGTTTCCAATATCATTTATGCTTTCTGAGTCGTTATCTTTTTCATCATCTTTTTTTCTATCAGGACCCCATAGGTCTAAGATTCGCTTAAGGTCTTCATCCATAGGTTCTTCCTCAGTTGGAGCAACATACTTTTGATCTAAAAGAGTGTATGGTTCTTTATCAGGTCCAGTAAATGGAAGGGATTCTCTTTTAATATAGACCTTTTCTATTATGTCAATAGGAGCAGTGTATTCAGTTACTAGATAATCTTTACCATCTTTAGTAACTACCTCTACTAATTCATGAACATTGTCGTGCTCAGTTGGTACTGTTCCATCAATGAATAATTCTTCGTAAATTCTATTTTTACGAGGATCCTTGGATGTCAACTCTGATGGTAGAGTACCAGAATCCTTTGAAATCTTAGCCTTTTTAATTCTATTAGGCATTTCGACAGCCGCTTTGTTTTCAAGTCCCTCATGAATTGGTTGCATTATTTTATTCCAGATTCCTGCAACGCTATTGCTTCCAAAATAATTTCCAGATTTATATTGAATCTGAGAATAATCATCGTTTCCAACCCAAACGGAACAAGAGTAATAAGGAGTAAAACCTGTAAACCATAAATCTTTACGATCAGCTGAAGTTCCAGTTTTACCTCTGGTATCCATACCACTTAACATAGCTCTCGTACCTGTACCTACACCAGGAGTAGTAACTGGTTCTTTAAGAAGATCATACATTATATATGAAGCTTCAGGAGAGAGTATTTTTCTAGTTGATCTTTCAGGTTCAAGAATAATCTCACCATTATTATCCACAACCTTTGAATAAACTAAAGGTGAAGTCGTAACTCCATTGTTACCAAAAGCACCGTATGCACTTGCAAGAATTAATGGATTAGCTCCAGAAGTACCGCCTTCTACAGTTAACTGACCAAGTGCAAGAGAAGCAATACTATTTTCATCAACAGTATTAATTTTGAGACCGAATTTTCTTCCATACTCAGCTGAAGTTGATAATCCAACTTTATCAACAACTTTTAAAGCTACTGTATTTTTGGATTCTTTTAAACCATAACGCATATTTAAATATCCAGAATATTTATTAGGTGCATTACGAGGATACTGAGCAATTTTTCCACGTTTCCAAGTGTTAGATACGTTATATTTTTTTCTTGTTTCTTCATCAAGAGGAGAATCTTCAATTATCGTTCCTGCTGTAAGCTTCTTAGTATCAATTGCAGGACCGTAAACTGTAAGGGGTTTAATAGTAGATCCTGGAGCTCTTAAGAAGTCAGTAGATGCTGCTCTGTTATAAGAAAGTGGGTCTTGATCACCACGTCCACCGATTATTACTTTAACTTCACCAGTTCTATAATCCATTACAACTGTTGATGCTTGCAAATCTTGTTGAACTGGGGTTAGATCACTATTTCTTGGGAATAGATAATCAGAAGCTTTAGTTTTGTCGCTACTTAGTTCATCATTTAATATACTCTGAGTATTATCTTGCCATTCTTTATTCATTGTAGTGTATATTTTTAAGCCGCCGTTTGCTAAAAGATTGTATATTTCATCCTGGCTTTTCCCTTGCTTTTTGAAATCTTCAGTAACAGTATCGATAACTTTTCTTGAGAACCATTCGTATTGCATCTCGTTATATACACCGGTACTGAAATCAAATGTAACTGCAACTGTATCGTCTTTGATTTTGTCTTTTGTAGCTATATCATATTCTTCTTGAGTTATGCTACCTAATTCTAACATCTTATTAAGAACTGCTAGGGTTCTTTGAGAATAGAATGTATTTGAACCATTTGTTGCTGAATTATGAGCTAAACTATAAGACTTTGATGGGTTTTGAGCCGCACTAGCAATAAATGCACATTCAACAAGATCTAACTCGCTTAGTTCTTTACTGAAGTATTGATTAGCAGCTGACTTTATACCATAAGCTTTTCCACCAAGTGGAAGCGTGTTTAAATATGCTTCTAATATTTTTTTCTTAGAAAGCTCATCATCTAACTGCCAAGCAAGATACATTTCCTGAACTTTTCTTTCGATATTTATTCTATCTTCAAGTGAACTTTGTAGAAACATTCTTTGCTTAACAAGTTGTTGAGGTATTGTAGAAGCTCCTTGAAAGCTACCATATGGTTTGCCAGTTATTTTATTAAATAAAGATTTAACATTACTTTTCATAGCACCTGCAAAACGGTACCAATCAATGCCGTGATGATCGAAAAAACGTTCATCTTCAATAGCAATAAATACGTTTTGTAAATTAATAGGTACTTGATTGATAGATACATTCTCTCTACTCTTAAGTGTTATGTATTCATCAATTAAATTTCCTTCATCATCATAAAACTTAGCTGGTTCATCAAGCTTAAGTATTTTCTCAACATTTAATGGAGGAGCTGTTTTTATCATTGCCAGTCCTACACCAGCCATTGCTACGCCTGAAACTAAAATTAATATTAAAAGTGTAATTAAAGTTACTTTGATAACTTTTTTGTATCCACCACTTTTTTTCTTATTATTCTTTTTACCATTTGAAGAGTGATTTTTAATATCACTGTTTTTACCCTTAGGTTTCTTAGTATTTCTCATAAGAACCTCCTTATTTTTTAAGACAATATAGCAGCATAAAATCAATATACAGAATTATTATATCATAAATATCAATAGGGGTATAATTTCAAAGATTAATATATTGTTAATATTAAACTTATATCAATATTTTGGTCTTTTCGAACATACATTATACAAAAACAGGAATTAAGGTGGGGCTATGGGGTATAAAAAACGAATTAGAAAGAAAAAAAGTTTTAGAAGAAAACTTGTAATCATTCTTATAATCATTTTTATATTATCTACAGTTTTCATATATCTATTTGACCATATTGTTACGCCAACTGTAATGGCGGTTTCAGAAGCAGAAATGAAAGCAAAGTCTTTAGAAGTGATTAATAAGTCCATTATTGATGAGTTCACAGAGAACTTTGATTATAACGAGGTTATAACTATTGAAAGGGATAATGATGGAAGTATTGTATTGTTGAAAGCTGATACCTTGAAGTTAAATAAGATAGCGTGTACTGTTGCACTTAAGTCACAAACAGAGTTAAATGAGTTAGGTAATGTGGGAATAAAGCTACCAATTGGATACATAACCAGAAATAATATTTTATCATATTTAGGGCCACCCATAACAGTTAAGATGCAACCTCTAGGATATGTAGAGGCAAATTATATTTCTAATTTTGAATCAGCGGGAATAAATCAAACTAGGCATAAGATTTATGTGAATGTTAAAAGTAGGGTGAGAATAATCCTACCTCTGATGAGCAAAGACATAGAGGTTAGCCACCAAATTGCTATTGCAGAAACAATTATTGTAGGGAAAGTACCTGAAACGGCGTTACAACTTAATTTGGATAAAGCAGGATTTAATTTGAACTCAGCTGGAAGCCTGTAATGAAAACGTTTGCATTGTAGGAGTGTTTCTGTTAAATTAATATTATAGAGCACATAAAAAATAAGTGACATTATTAAATATTTTTAATATGTTTAAGAGACTTGAGAGGAGAAACGAGTATGGCTATAGATAGCAAGAAAACTCTAAGAAATAAACTGATATATGAGGTTTATGTTAGAAACCATAAAGGAAATGGTACATTTAAAGATGTTATAGATGATCTTGATAGAATGAAAGAACTAGGTGTTGATATTGTTTGGTTCATGCCTATTCATCCAATAGGGCAAAAGAATAAAAAGGGTGATATGGGTTGCCCTTATTCAATAGCTGATTTTACAAAAGTCAACCCAGAATACGGAACAGAAGAAGATTTTAAGGAAACTATAAATGAAATACATAAAAGAGATATGTTATGTATGATTGATATTGTATTCAATCACACTTCACATGATGCAAAATACCTTCAGGAGCATCCAGAGTATTATTATAGAAAGCCAGATGGAAATCTAGGTGGTAAGGTGGCTGATTGGTCAGATATAACAGACCTTGATTACAACAATAAAGACCTTTGGGGTGATCAGATAGAAGCCTTAAAAAAATGGTCTGGAATAGGTGTTGATGGATTTAGATGTGATGTAGCACCATTTATTCCAATGGATTTCTGGATGAGAGCTAGAAGAGAAATTGGAGAGATAAACAAAGATACAGTATGGCTTGCAGAAACTGTACATCCTCATTTCTTACAGATGGTGAGAAATGCAGGATTCTACGTGGCTTCTGATTGTGAAACATACTCAGCGTTTGATATAACTTATGATTATGATGGACAAGAGAAATGGATGCAATATCTAATGGGAGAAATTCCACTAAATGAATACCTGAATGTATTGAGAAGTCAAGAATCAACAAATCCTGATAATTATGTGAAATTGAGATTTGTTGAAAATCATGATAATCCAAGAGCTAAGAAGATTATTTCAAACGATATCCTTCTTGAGAATTGGACATCATTTATGTATTTCCAAAAGGGATGTCCAATGTTATATGCAGGACAAGAGATGAAAGATAGTAACTTACCTGATCTTTTTACAAAGGATATGGTTAATTGGAATGAAGGAGAAGAAGATTTTGTTGATTTCTTAAAAACATTGGGAAAGATAAAAAAAGATGATATATTTGCAGATGGAATGTATAAGGTATGCAGAGCATCAGTAGATGGGGTAATATATGCAGCATATAAGAAGGGTGAAAGAACTCTAGTTGGAATCTTTAATGTTGAAGGTAAGATTGGAGAATTATCATTAAAAGACAGGGAACATCATCAGATATTTGAACTAGATATTAAAGATGGTTTTTATGAAGAACTTATTTATGGTGAAAAAATCGAAGTTAAGGACGGAAGAATAAATCTATCTCAGAAACCAGTAATTTTTGAAGTACTATAAAATATAAAAACATAGTTGACAGTGGACAACGATTAACATTTCACTCCGTGAAACTTAATATTAGTTTTCCTTGGACAAAAGAATTATACTCGTTTCATTTTAAGGAAACATTGTATTTAAACTACAATATTTTATAATAAGATAAAATGAGTAAAAACCTCTTGTCCAAAGAACAAAAAAATGTAGGTTCTGACCTAAGTCAGAACCATCCATCACTATCCATTATCAATTATCAATTATCAATTATCCATTATACATTTGTTAAAAAAGGCCAAAGGCCTTTTTTATTTACTCTCTTCTTGCTTACTCTCGTAATTTAAAGTTCTTTCAGCAACTTCATCCATTATTCTGTGTATGAAAGTTTTTAAATCTTGAGCGCCTTCATCGCCATTAACTCTACTTCTTACAGAAACTTTACCTTCTTCAGCTTCTTGCTGTCCAACAACAAGAAGATAAGGTACTCTCTCAAGTCTAGCTTCTCTAATTTTATAACCAATTTTCTCAGCTCTTTCATCTATTTCAACTCTAATACCATATTTTTGAAGCTCATTCATTACTTCATGTGCATAATCATGATATTTTTCAGAAAGAGGAAGTATTTTAGCTTGAACTGGAGCTAACCAAGTTGGGAACGCACCAGCGTATTTTTCAATAAGCATAGCAAGAGTTCTCTCGTAACAACCTATAGATGTTCTATGGATTATTATTGGATGCTTTTTCTGACCATCTTTATCAACGTAAGTCATTTCAAATCTTTCTGCTAATGCAAAATCAACTTGAACAGTAATAATAGTATCTTCTTTTCCGTGAACATTTTTAAATTGTATATCAAGTTTTGGTCCGTAGAACGCAGCTTCGCCTTCAACTTCAACATAATTTAAACCAATATGGTCTAGAATATTTCTCATGTTATCTTGAGTTCTTTCCCAATCTTCTTCAGAACCAATATATTTCTTCTTATTATTCGGATCCCACTTAGAGAATTGGTAAGTTACATCATCTTGAATTCCAAGTGTATTCATCATATAGTTTACTAAATCGATAACTCCTCTGATTTCATCTTCAAGTTGATCATTAGTACATACTAAGTGTCCCTCAGAAATTGTGAATTGTCTTACACGAATAAGACCATGCATCTCTCCAGATGACTCATTTCTAAATAAAGTTGAAGTCTCACCATATCTTAAAGGAAGGTCTCTATAACTTCTTTGTCTATTTTTATAAGCCATAAATTGGAATGGGCATGTCATTGGTCTTAATGCCATAACATTCTCTTCATCTTCTTTATCGCCAATTATAAACATTCCATCTCTGTAATGATCCCAGTGACCTGAAACTTTGTATAAATCACTTTTTGCCATTAATGGTGTTTTAGTTAAATGGTATCCTCTTCTAGCTTCCTCATCTTCTACAAATCTTTGAAGCAGTTGAACAACCTTTGCTCCTTTAGGAAGAAGTATTGGTAATCCTTGACCAATTAAATCAGAAGTAGTGAATAATTCAAGCTCTCTACCTAATTTGTTATGGTCTCTTTTTTTAGCTTCTTCAAGTTGGTGTAAATGTTCCTCTAGAAATTTAGCTTTAGGGAATGATACTCCGTAAATTCTCTGAAGCATTTTATTATTCTCATCTCCACGCCAGTAAGCAGCAGTACTACTTAATAACTTCATTGCTTTAACTGCTTTAGTACTTGGAAGGTGAGGTCCTCTACAAAGGTCTACAAAATCTCCTTGTTTGTAGAAAGAAATAATTTCTCCCTCAGGAAGATCCTCAATAAGTTCAACCTTATAGTCTGCTCCTTTTTCCTTCATAAGAGCGATTGCCTCTTCTCTAGGAAGTTCGAATCTTTCAATTGAAAGATTTTCTTTAACAATAGCTTTGATCTCTTTTTCAATCTTCTCAAGATCACTTGCATCGAAAGTCTGATCTATATCGAAGTCATAATAAAAACCTCTATCTATAGTTGGCCCTATTGCTAATTTGCATTCAGGATATAGTCTTTTAACAGCTTGTGCCATGATATGAGCACTAGTGTGTCTGAACACGTCTTTTCCCTTTTCATCATCGAATTTTAGAATATTAATTTCACATTCTTCCTCGATAGTTTTGTTAAGATCCACAACTATTCCGTCCATTTCAGCTGCAACTGCTTCTTTTGCTAATCTACCACTAATAGACTTTGCAAGAGATAGTATAGTTGTGCCTCTTTCCACCTCTTTTACTGATCCATCTTTAAGTTTAATATTGATTATACTCATTTTACTACCTCCTTTTAAATTATTTTATTATAAAATAAAAAGAGCCAAATCGTCATTAAGGGACGATTGGCTCGTGGTTCCACCCAAATTAATTCAGGATGTTGAAAAGTTTCAATCTCTGCGTCACTGCGATTCTCTGTGCTACTCAAGTACCTTTGTACACTCCGCTGTTCGTTCATCGCGTTCCTTGACCTTGAAGCTTTTCAACATCCTGAAACTCTAAAGAACAAAACATAAGAATGAATCAATACTCGGCGTCACTGGGACTCTCTGTGCTGCTCGAAAAAATTCAACAAATGAATTTATCTCATTATGATAACGGCTAGGCCGGTGATATTTCCCTAATGTGTATAAGGTAATGAATCACACTCAAGGGGAGTTTTCCTATATTCATGAATAGAAGCACTTTCAGCCGGTGATGCTTCCTCTCTTAAAACTGGGTATATAGTACTTTGCCCTGTCAACGTTTTACTTTATCAATTATTAATACTACTTAATATTATTTTACTCGTAAATTCAAAAATGTCAACTGAAAAATGATTTTTATTTTAGAATTTATTCCTCAGATTCCCAATTAAAAACATATGGAATGTTTCTGTAGTAATCACCATAATTTAATCCATAACCTACAACAAAAAGGTCAGGAATCTCGAAACAACAAAAATCAGGATTAATATTAGCTACTCTTCTTGAAGGTTTATCAAGTAGAACGCAGCTCTTTACAGATGCAGCACCTAAAGACTTTACGTGATTTGCAACAAACTCCATTGTATTTCCAGTATCAACTATATCATCTACGATTAATACATCGTATCCTTCTATGTTATCAGGAACATCATGTTCTACTTTAACCACACCAGAAGATTCTTCACCGTGACCATAGCTTGATGTAGTCATGAAGCCTATTTTTGTTGGAACATCTATATGACGTACAATATCAGCAGCAAAAATAAAACTTCCTCTCAAAAGTGAAAGAACATATAATTTTTTATCCTTATAATCTTCAGAAATCTGTTTACCAACTACTACTAGTTGTTCATCTATCTGTTCTTTGCTGAATAATATGTTTCGCTTCTTATTCTCCAAGTTTATCCCGCCTTCATATTTTATTTACAAAATTATATTTTAACTATATTTATATCATAAATTTAGTATTGAAACAACCTATTAGGATAAATATTTAAAAATCGTAAGGCAAAAGTAAAGAAAGGTGCATCTTTTATGTTTACAATGAACATTATATATTATAAAATTATAATAATGTCAAGAGCAGATAGGTATTTGAAGATGAATTAAATAAAAATTTATAAGAAATAAGGTGAAGCTATGATATATGGAAATATAGAAGGGGTTAAAAAATCAATAATAAATCAGTTAGAAGAGATATATGATGTTCAGATAGAAAAAGATGTTTTATTCACTGAAGAATTAGCCAATATTATGAATGAATTAACACTTGAGTTAAAGAGAGAAATAAGTGTTGCTATTAGTAGAAGAGGAAAAATCACAGCAGTGTCACTTGGGGATAGTACCACTGTTGAACTTCCAGAGATTGAAGTTTCTGAGAGAAAGCTAAGTGGGGTGAGAATTATCCATACTCATCCAAACGGAAATAGTAAACTTTCAGCATTGGATATAAGCGCACTAACTAAGTTGAAGTTAGATACTATGGTTGCAATTGCTGTTAATGAAGAAATTGATAAGATTAAAGTTAATGTTGGATATTGTGCAATTGAAGATAATAGAATAATATGCGAAGAATACAAAAATGTCCCATTAGAAGAAGCCTTAAAGCACAATCCTCTTCCTAATATTATAGAAATAAATAAGATGTTTGAAGATTTTTCAATTGAAGAGGATAAGACAGAGAGAGCTATCCTTGTTGGAGTAGAGAGTGAAGAGAGTCTTAAGGAATTAGAAGAGCTCGCGAAAGCGTGCAACATTAAGGTTCTTGAGAGTGTTCTTCAAAAGAGAAATAAGATTGACAAAACATTCTATATTGGTAAAGGTAAAGTGACTGAAATAGATTACTTAAGGCAGGCAATGAAGATTGATGTTGTAATTTTTGATGATGAGCTCTCAGGATCACATGTGAGAAATCTAGAAGATAATATTGGATGTAAGGTTATTGACAGAACCACGCTTATACTTGATATATTTGCAAGAAGAGCTAAAACAAAAGATGCCCAACTTCAGGTTGAGCTTGCAATGTTGAAATATAGAATGCCAAGATTGATGGGTTTAGGTACAGTGTTATCTAGAACTGGAGCTGGTATTGGTACGAGAGGGCCTGGAGAGAAAAAACTTGAAACTGATAAAAGACATATAAGAAGTAGAATAGATGATATAAAAAAAGAACTTGATAGAATAAGAAAGAATAGACAAGTGCAGAGAGAAAAAAGAGGAAAGACTAATCTTCCTACTGTTGCACTTGTAGGATACACAAATGCTGGAAAATCTACTTTGAGAAATATGTTATGTGACTATATTCCAGCTAATACAGCAACAAAAGAAAAGGTTTTTGAAGCTAATATGTTATTTGCTACTTTAGAAACTACAGTTAGGGCACTTGTACTTCCAGATAACAGAAAAGTAGTAATGTCTGATACTGTAGGATTTGTAAGAAAACTTCCACATGATCTGGTAGAGGCATTTAAATCTACCCTTGAGGAAACTATTGAAGCGGATTTACTACTTCATGTAGTTGATACAAGTAGCGAAGAGGCTTTAGGACAGATTGAGGCAGTTGAAAATGTGCTTCACGAACTTGGAGTAGAGGATAAGAAAATATTGCTTGTTCTAAATAAAATAGATATGGCTTCAGAGGAGCAAATAGAAAATATAAAAAGAGAAAAAGAAGGGTACAATATTATTGAAATAAGTGCTCTTTCTAAAATAAATATTGATGAACTCCTTGATGCCATTGGAAAAGATATACCAGTAAAGTTGAGATTATGTGAATTCTTGATACCTTATAGCGAGGGAGCTCTTGTTTCTATGGTGCACAGTAGAGGAAATGTAATAGAAGAAGAGTATAAAGGAGAAGGAACATTTGTTAAAGCAGAAGTGGATGATGAATTGTTTAATAGGTGTAGTGAGTATGAGATTAAATAATTAGGAAGTAAATTTAAAATATATTTTTTCACTCTGTTTTCCATCTTCAGAGTGTAGGGTGTTGAAAAAGTCCAAGATTAAGGAACAAGACGAACGCGCAGGGTCATGACCAGAATAATGGTACTTGAGCAGCGTAGAGAGCCTTAGTGATGCCGAGATTGGGATTTTTCAGCGACTGAGGCAGTGGACGTTGTTCACTGCCTTGTTTTATTAATTGACTTACTCATGTATAGAACCTCTTGATTTGATAATTTCTTCACAATATGATAAAATGATAAATTATACTGTATTTCCTCATTCTCCGTATTTATTAGAAAATAAATAATATAAAATTACAAAGAAAAGATTTTATTTCAAAGTAATAAATTGGCTAAAAATCTTATATAATTTATTGAGAAAGCATATAAAAATTGGAATTCTATTTATATTAATTTGATTGGATGATATAGATGGCGAAAGACAAGAATAAAAATAATAGAGATGACAATAAAAAAGACAAAAAGAGGCATGATAGCTCTTCACAGGATACGAATATTAATGGCCAAAGTAACGGAGAAGAAAAGAATAAGGATAATGGGGATAAAAATGAAAGTATTAAAGATGAACAAAAGGCACCTGAAAAGGAAAAGAAGCTTTCAATAGAAGAAGAAATAAAGAAGAAGAAAGAAGAAGAATTAAAGAAGAAAATTGAATTGGCAAATCAATTTGATCAATTTAAAAATGGTATTTATAAGCAAACGGGTCTTGATCAAGTAGGATTTTTAGATGCTTTGCAAGAAGCTGAAAGTGAGGCAACAATAAAACCAGAGGCCACTTTGAGTAGAGTGAGAGTTTTTCTACAGGAGATTAATCAGATAAGAGTTGAACTTGCTAAACTTGATACAAATTTAGCTGGCGCAGTGTTTTATGAAAATGAAGTTTTTCCATTATTAAATTCATTATTCTTTTTAGCTGGATTAGCTGGGGATTTATCTATTGTCTCCAGAAGTTTAATTCAAGTTTCATTGGCTAAAAATTCAAAAATTGAAGACGCAATAGATCTTACATATAGAGTTGTTAGACTTTCGGACAGAGTATTTGATTTATTGCAGCTAAAAATGTATAAATTAGTAAAAATACTGAGAGTAAATGAATAATAAATTTACGTAATTGTTGATAGAGTTAATTTATTTTATTTTCACTCTGTTCTCTATCTTCAGAGTTTCAGACGTTGAAAAAGCCCAAGGTCAAGGAACAAGGCGATTGAGCAGCAGAGTGTACAAATAGTACTCCATTAGCGAAAAGAGCCTTAGTGATACCGAAATTGGGCTTTTTTAACAGTGTGAAATTGATAATGCCAAGTAATTACTTGGCATTATCAATTTGAAAAACATATGGATTAAAATATTGAATACTTAATGTTAATAAAGGGGAGTTAAAAATGTATAAAAATATTAGGAATTATCAGAAAGCCTACAACAAAGTAATTGAAAAATTACAAAAAAATGAGAATATTCTCGCTGTAATGGTATTTGGATCGATGGTAACTGGGGATCTATGGGAAGAGTCAGATATAGATTATTTTGCTATTACAAATAGTAAAAAGAATGTAATTGAAGATATTCATAGTAAAGAACAAGGAATTGATATACATGTTAGATTTATGAGTAAAAAGAAATTCTTCGATCTTTATGAAAAAAAGCTTGAAGGGGTGTTTATACATAGACTTATGTGTACTTCTAAATTAGTTTTTTCAAAGGACACAGAGATAACTGGAAAGTATGATTTATGTAGATTTATTCCTCTTGAGTATAGAGGAATGTGGAATATGGTCTTTATTGGAAGACTTATAAAAAACTTAAAGGAGTGCAGAAAGTATCTTAAGAAAGATAATATTAGTACTAGCTTTACAATAATGGTGAAGTGTATAGAAGAATATTCAAAATTATATTTAAGTATGAATGAGTACAGTATAAGTAAAAACGCAGTTACAATAGCAACAAATCTTAATGACACACTTTATAAACTAGTGAAGGATTTATATGTTTTAGAGGAAGACAAAAAGGAAATTTTAAAAACACTTATAGAATATTTAAATAGTGAGATTACAAAAAATCTTAGAGATGTTTGTTATACTTTAGTTAAATTTTTAAAAGAGTATAAGATGCCAATAAATTCATATGAACTTTCTAATAAGGAACCGTTTTGTGAATATAATATGAATCTTCCAGAAATATTGGATAAGCTTAGCGAATTACAAATTATTAAGCAGACAGAAAGGGATTATGAAGTTGACGGAATTACAGTGTTTAAAGAGAAAGTATACTGTATATGAGGCATATTCCGAGGAGAGAAGAACTATGGAAAAATTCGAAATTGAATTTTTAGGTGATGTACCAAAGTATATACAAATAAGTAACAACATCAAAGAACTTATAGTTGAGGGGAAGATTGAGCAAGATGAAAAACTTCCCCCCATAAGAAAGTTAGCTGCATTTTTAAGTGTGAATAAGGACACTATAATTCGGGCTTATGATAAGCTTGAAAGCGAAGGGGCCGCTTATCAGAAAATGGGTAGTGGTACTTATGCTAAAAGACGAGATGAAGGTCTTATCTATAAAAGAGAATATTCTAAAATACTTAAGAGGATTTCGGAAAAAGAATTTAAGGGATATATTGATTTCAGTGGAGAAAATGTAAATATTCAATATTTTCCTGTTAAAGTATTTAAGAGCATAATAAATGAAGTGATTGATAGAGATGATATTGGAGTTTTCGTGGAAAAAGAGAGTAGTGGGTTTAAAGGGTTAAGAGAATGTATAAATCAGAGGTTCTGGGACAGTAATATGAATATAAAAAAACTTTTGATTGTCTCAGGAGCGCAACAAGGAATAGACATCATCTCAAAGGCAATAATTAATATAAATGATAATGTAATTGTAGAGAGACCAACATATGGTGGTGCCATATCAGTTTTTAAATATAGACGAGCGAATATATTTGAAATTTCAATTGAGCAAGATGGAATGAATCTAGATGAACTAGAAGAAATTTTAAAAAAGAATAAGATTAAAGCAGTGTATACAATGAGCTATTTTCAAAATCCTACTGGAATAAGTATGAGTATGGTAAAGAAGAAAAGACTTATTCAACTTGCTAATCAATATAATTTCTACATTATAGAAGACGATTATTTATCTGAATTAATTTACGATGAAGATGTTGAGTACCATAGTTTGAAATCAATGGATATACATGATAAGGTTATATATATAAAAAGTTTCTCAAAGTTATTCTTACCAGGTATAAGATTAGGATATGTAATTGGAACAGATAAAACCACAGATGCAATTATAAAATCTAAGATAAATACAGATATAGCAACTTCAAGTCTAATGCAGAGAGCACTTGATTTATATATACGAAAAGGATATTGGGAAGACCAAATTAGTTCTATGAGAAGTGAATATTCTTATAAATATAAAGAATTATTAAAAATAATAACTGAAGAATTAGGAGATTATGTTGATATAATAATTCCTAAAGGTGGTATGTCTTTTTTTATTAGTCTTAATAAGGATTTAATTGACGACAAAGAATTATTTAATAGGTGTCTTAGAAGGAAGGTAATTATTACTCCAGGTAGGATTTTCTTTAAAAGAATAAAAAAAGATGAAAATTATTTTAGAATAAGTTTTGGTAATGAATCGATAGAAGAGATGAGAACTGGTATTAGGATAATTAGAGAAGAGATTGAAAAAGGGAAGAAATAGGGCTAGGGGAAGATAAATCGAGGTGAGCTTATGGAGAAAAACCTATGGGAGAATTTTGATAAGTTAAGTGATGAGGAAATAACTTTCCAATTATATAATGAGGGAAAGAGTGTAGATCTTATCTCTAGAATAAGAAATATGGAAAAGAGTTTGGTTCAAAAACAACTTATAGATTTTAAAATGAAAAATCGTTATATAGCAAGAATTAAATCTTCAGAAGATATATTTAAAATATTTGCAAATGCAAATAAAAGGGATAAGCTCAATGTATTGAGCAGTCTTGATGACACAAATAAAGCAGACTTGATTAAATACATAAAAGGGAATTATACATCTTTGAATTATACTGATAAAACAACTGCTGCCTGGATAATTGGGGAGCTTTCGGCTTTTGAATGTAGAGATGTCCTTTTGAAAGCATCTGTGCATAAAGCAATATCAGTGAGAAGAATGGCAATATCCGCTATGGGGAAACTGGAAGATATATCAATGAAAAGTGCACTTATAAGAGCGTTAAATGATGAAAATGATCAGGTAGTACTTTATGCAATCAATGCTCTAAAGAAACTAAAATGTAGTGAAGCAAAAGAAAAAGTGGTATTATTAAAAGGGAAGAGAAAAGATTACATAGATAGAGCTATTGATGGTTTTATTGAGGAAGTAGGAGTTGAATAAAAATGAGTTACTTGACTATTGAAAATAGAGCTAGTGATGAGTTCGAAGAGAAAAAATCCGTGTTTATTGGTCATATAAAAAGAACTGAGACAGAAGAAGAGGCAAAAGAGTTTGTTAATGAGATTAAGAAGCAATATAAGGATGCACGTCACAATGTATATGCCTATGTGATTGGAGAAAATGCTGGAATTCAGAGATACAGTGATGATGGTGAACCAAAAGGAACAGGTGGAATACCTGTACTTGAAGTTATTAAGAAGAATGAACTTAGAAATGTTACAATTGTAGTAACAAGATATTTTGGTGGGATATTATTAGGGGCAGGTGGGCTCACTAGAGCGTACTCAAAAGGTGCTTCTGTTAGTATTAAAGCTGGGGGAATTGTGGAGAAGGTTATAGGAGTCCCTATTAAGATAGAGCTTCCATATGATCTTCTTGGAAAGGTTCAGTATATTTGTGCAAGTAACAACTGGCACATTGAAGATACTCAGTATACTGACCAAGTAGAATTACAAATGTATTGTGAAAAAGAAAAGCTTGAAATGATAATGAAAACTCTAATAAATGAGACTGCTGCAAAGGTATCAATTTCTGAAGGAGATGAAGGGTTTTTCTTTAAGAAAGGTGATAGGTTAATAAAGTAGTAAATTGAATTGACAAATATTATCTGATATAATGTTTAGAGTTAAGGTTTAATGAGAGGAGAGAATAAATAATGGCTGGACATTCAAAATGGAAAAATATAGCTGCAAGAAAAGGTAAAGTTGATGCTAAGAGAGGTAAGGTATTTACTAAAATAGGTAAAGAGTTAGCTGTAGCAGTTAAAGCAGGAGGCGCTAATCCTGAAGCAAATGCTAAATTAAGAGATACAATTGCAAAGGCTAAATCAAATAATATGCCAAAAGATTCAATAGAAAAAGCTATTAAGAAGGCTGCAGGGGATGCTAACGCTGTAAGTTTTGATGAGATTATATATGAGGGATATGGACCAAATGGAATCGCAGTTCTTGTTGAGGTTCTGACTGATAATAAGAATAGAAGTGCTTCTAGTGTAAGACATGCGTACTCTAAGCATGGAGGAAACATGGGAGCTGCAGGATGTGTATCTTTTATGTTCCAGAAAAAAGGTCAAATCGTTATCGAAAAGAAAGATGGAATGGATGAAGATGAATTAATGATGTTAGCATTAGATGCAGGAGCAGAAGATTTATCAGTGGAGGAAGAGGTTTTTGTAATAACAACAGAACCAAGTGAGTTTGGTACTGTAAGAGAAAAGCTTGAGGAGAATGGTATAGAATATCTTGAAGCTGAAATTACATATATTCCAGATACATACACTGCAATTGATGAAGATACAGCAACAAAATTCCAAAAGATGTTAGATCAATTTGAGGATGATGATGACGTTCAGAACGTTTACCATAATGCTGAGTTTCCTGAGGGATGGGAAGAGTAGTCTGTAAACCCTTATGAACTACGCTTTTGAGAATTTAAGTTAATACTAAACGTGATGAAATTCGTTTTTTAACCAATTCACGATGACATATAACACTTTCAAATGTATGTATATTATCAATACATTTTGGAGGTGTTTTTTGTATGGAATTAAATGATATTTTAACAGAATTTCTGTATGAATGCGAGGTGAGAAATTACTCTATAAGAACAATAAAAACTTATAGAAATAACAATGCATTATTTCATACTTATTTATCAAAAGAGTTTAATGTTTTAGAAGTGGAAGAAATAAAAACTATACACATTAAGAAGTATTTTAAATATTTAATTGAAAAAGGATTAAAACCTAGCTATGTTAATGGTATATTGAAAAATATTAGAGCATACTTTAGATTCTGTGAAGAAGAGGAATATATCGAAAAGAATCCAGTATCTAAAGTTAAATGGCAAAAAGAAGGAAAAACTATCATTAATACATTCAATCAAGAAGAGATAATTAATATGTTAAATGCATTTAAATTTAAGACATATCTAGAAGCTAGAAACAAGATGATGATAGCATTTTTGATAGATACGGGAGCAAGAAACAATGAACTATGTACTTTGTTGAATGAAGATGTTAAAGAAAGAATAATAGTGTTGAGAGGTAAGGGCAATAAACAAAGGCATGTGAGTATTAGTCCTTTATTAAAAAAATATATGATTAGATACGAACGAATCAAAGTATTTTATTTTAAAGATAGAATCATCAAGATTAATAACTACTTTTTATCAAACACAGGTAAAGCTTTAACACCAGAAACAGTAGAGAGAACTGTGAAAAAAGCAGGGAAAATAGCTGGAGTTAGAACAGAAATAAGATGTTCTCCACATACCATAAGACATTGGTACGCACAAGAACAGCTTAAAAATGGGTTAGACGTATATTCGTTATCTGGGCTGTTGGGTCATGAAAATATAACAATTACAAAAAGATATTTACAGGGTATTAGAGATGAAGATATTATAGATTTATCTGTAAAGACAAGTCCTCTGATGAATATAAAGAAGACAACAAAATAATATATATTATAAAACACCTATAGCTTTAATATAGGTGTTTTTAGTGTGTATAATAGAATTGTATAAAAATGTAATAATATGGTATAATATAGATGATGGTTTGCGAACATATGCCAAGGAGGTTTAAATAAAAAATTGATAGTAGATTTTGAGTATGAAATCAATGATGAAGCATACTGTATACTTATTAAAAACAGCAATAATATTGCATACGTAAACAAAGGAAAAATAGAAGGATTTGAAGTATCACTTATCAATATGAAACCAGTTAAAAAGGTGAAATTTAATAAATACTTTAAGCCTATACCTTTACACAATATATTTAGAACAATAGAAGAAGCAGAGGATAGGGCAGATGAATTGAATGGCAATAATAACAGAAAAAAATAAAAATGAATTTACTATTGATGAAGTATTAGATTACATGCAGGAAAATAAAACTAGATATAAAGAGACTACAATTAGAACACATATAGCATTCAAGTGTTGTAAAAATTCACTAGATAATCATGGGACAACTTATGAAGATTTTGAGAGGGTAGGTAGAGGGTTGTATAAGTTGTTATAGATTAAAAGAGGTAAAAATAAATGAAATATGAATTAATAAATATTTTAAATGATAATGAGAATATTGAACTAAAGAAATTAGCTGATAATATAGCTCAACAACTAGAGAAAGAGGGAATAGAAGAACTTCAAATAACTATAAATGAAAGACTATGGCAACCTACTAACTGTGAAGAAATAACGTTCGATTTTGTACTAAATAAAAGACATAAAATGGGGTTATTGTACGATGATATGATACTGGAGGATGTAAAAGTACTTGTGGATACACTTATTCATCATATGGGCAATTAAAAGTCTAGAATAGAATATTTGAATTTAATAATTTAAAAGATATAATTCCTAAGGTTATGTTAAATGCATAGCCTTTTTTATTGTCCGTAATGGACAACAATTTTGTATAATAACTTGTTTATACAAATATACATATTATGACCTCTAACCCTAAGTATATAGCCAATCTTGAAAGGCAATAAATAAGGAATGGAGCGATAGCGGAATGGAATGGGAGAATCTGAGAAGGGCGAATAAGTTGACAACAATGTAGCTTGTTTAATCTAAGTAAATATGATATATTACAAATAATGTTAAAAAGGTCGATTTTATTTGGAAAATAATAGCAAGAAAAAGGCTAGATACGACGAAAAATTCACAATAAATCTTGTATAATATAGCTTGTACACAAATAAAAAATAAAAGGGGCGTTTTACATGAAAAAAACAAAAGTATTAACAACTGCATTAGCATCATTATTATTAGTAACAAATTTATCTACTACAGCATTAGCGCTTTCAGATAATAATAGAACATTAGCACCCAAAAATCCGATAAATAGATCAGTAACTAAACCTATTGATGGTTCTTATTATGAAGTGGACAGAAAATATCATACTTTTCATAATAAGAGTGATAAAGCTATTATGAGTGCAGTAGAACAATTAGGTATTTGGTTCCTTCCTGGAAAATATCTAAAAGGAGCTAAAAAAGTAATTACAACAGGATTCGGATTATATGCAGCAGATAGAATGGAAATAATCGAGAGTATACCAGACGTCGTTTATCTTGAATCTATTAAGTATGAAGGTAGGGGGGCTGATGGTAATCAGTATGTATCAATTTACATGAATTATTATTCTGATAGCAATTTTGAAAATATAATAAGTAGTGACTGGTATACAGTAAGAAAATAAATTTTAATTATATGTGTTTTATCACAATATAAAACTAAATATATTGTGATGAAATATGTTATAATAAATTAATATTCACAATACTGTTAAGGGGACACAAATGGAATTTTTAATAAAAATTAGTTTATTTATAATTATGTTTATTTGGTATTTATGGTGTGTTAACCAAGAAAAAAAAGAATCTTTAAAAGTAAATATACTACTACTAATAATATTTACTTCAATGATTATATACTTTTTAATTGGTTCATCAAGCTTTAATTATACTATAACTGTAATTGTCATGATTTTATTCTGTATAGTAAAAACTATCCCAATTATAAAAAAGAGACAAAATAAACAAAAGAAGACTAGGTGAATTTTGTACTGAACCCCAAAAGTTGGACATAAGTATATATAATTAAGCAGCAATGGAATGATTTCTGTATTGTACAGGGGTCATTCCTTTTAATTTACTCGAAATCCTTTCGGTATTATAGTATTGAATATATTCATCGAGGCCTCTAATAAAGTCATCAATAGTATCAAACGATTCTAAATAATAAAATTCAGACTTTAAATGACTAAAGAAGTTTTCAGCTAATGAATTATCTAAACAATTCCCTTTTCTAGACATGCTTTGTATAATATTTAACTTTTCTTCAACAGTATATTTTTTAACGGTTTTTCTTTTAAAACCTTCTATCCCATAAGTATCATATAAATGTTCCCATTTGTAAATTGCGGTGTTTGATATATTATATTTCTTTACCGTTTCAGCCTTACCGTTTTCTTTAAAGTATTTAACTACTTCTAATTTAAATTCCATTGTATATTTTGCCATAATAAAAGCACCCCTTTGTAATATTGTAACATTTTTTTGTCAATGTCCAATAAACGGGGTGCAGTGCATACTTATATTAGTACGAAAGTGTTTTTTTATTTTGTATAAATTAAAAATATAATTGAAGAGTTTACATTTGTATTAGTAAAATTATCTTAATTTAGTATAATATTTATAAGCGATTAAATATTATACAAAGGAGTAATAATAAATGTTTAAAAATAAAGAAATAATAGATATTTGTCATGAATTTGGTGTTATATGTAATCATATAAGTGATGTTATAGATACTTCACATAATGAAGAGGATAGAAGGTATAATTATAAGATTAATCATAAGTATTTTTTGAAGATAAATAGTTCAAAAGTAATTTCAGAAAGGTTTTTGAATGATATTGTTAAGCTTGTCAAAAGGTATAGAACCATTGGTACTTATTGTCCTGGTTTAATTAGAAGTAAATATGGTATGTTATCTTATGAATATAGGAAAGATGATACACAATACACTTGTTACATAGAAGAATGTGCTTTATATAGTTTTTATGAAGCAGGTGAACAAGTAGATTATGAATTTAAAAAGACTGTTGTAAAACACCTTGGCAAGTTTGCTACCCAATTTACTGATGTAGATTTATCCCGTACGAGGTCCATGTGGTCTTTAATAGAACTAGGTCCTTTTGATACAGATAGAGATGAAAAGCAGGAAAATCTAGATATGCTTATTAATACACTACAAGGAGAGGGATATGATGAAGTAGCAGAAAAGTTAGTAGTATTAAATAAGGCATCTAGAAGTAGAATAGAGAGAAAACTTAGTAGATTGCCAAGGTGTGTATATCAGGGAGATTTGAATAATAGTAATATTTTAGTTGATGATAGAGGGGAATTTAAAGGAATTATTGACTTTAATATGTTTGGCACAGAAGTTAATATCAACTGCTTTCTTAATGAAGCAATGTATTACTTAACAATTGAAGATTTTAAAACGCTTACAGCAAAAGAAATATTTAATAAAATGGAAAAAGTTCAAGATAGCTTGATGATTGAAATACTAGAGAAATATACACTAAATAGCATAGAGCTTGAAGTTTTACACGATTATAAAAGAGTTATTTATATGTCTTTCTATCCAAATGTGATGTTATGGATTAATTTGATATCTAAACGTAAAATGGAAGGAAAGGTTATAGAGCTAATAAATATAATTTTGACGATGTAGAATTAATGTAAGATCAATACTAAGAACGAAATTACTTTTAGAGGTTTCTTTTTGTTTCTGGAGAAACATTAGCAATGAACATTAAAATTTAGAACGTTAAAGTTGAAAAGGTATTTTTATTGTGATATAATCCCAATAAAATATAATAATAGCACTTATAATGAATGTGTTATGTAAAATAAGGGGAGAAATGATGAGTAAAAAAAGTGTTTTTTTAAAAGTAGGACTAGTAATGATGTTAGTAGCATCAATGTTTTCAGGATGTGCTAATAAAGATGAAGAATCACAATTAAATAAAGATCAAAAGTCAGGAAGTATAATATTATCTACAACTACAAGTACAGAAAATAGTGGATTATTAGATGCTATACTACCAGATTTTACAGAAAAGACTGGAATAGATGTAAAAGTTGTAGCTGTTGGTACAGGAAAGGCTTTAACAATGGGAAGAGATGGTGAAGCAGATGTTTTGTTAGTTCATGCCAAATCTTCTGAAGAAGAGTTTGTTACTGAGGGACATGGAATTGAAAGATTTGATGTTATGTACAATGATTTTGTACTAGTTGGTTCAAAGGATGATAAAGCGAACTTAAAAGAGCTTTCTCCTGATGATATAGTTAAAGCATTAAGTATTATAAAAGAGGACAAGCATAAGTTTATAACTAGAGGAGATGATTCTGGAACTCATAAAAAAGAATTATCTTTTTGGAAAAGTAATAATATAACTCCAGAAGGAGATTGGTATGTATCAACTGGGCAAGGAATGGGCGCAACTCTTAATGTTGCAAATGAGCAATTAGGGTATACATTAACAGATAGAGCAACATATTTATCTATGAAAGAGAATTTAGATTTAGAAATAATCGTAGAGGGTGATGAAAATCTATTCAACCAATATGGTGTTATACAAGTAAATCCTGATAAAAATGAAAAAATAAATGCAGATAGTGCTAAGCAGTTTATTGATTGGATTTTAAGTGAGGAAACTCAAAAGCTTATTGGTGAGTTTGGAGTTGAGAAATTCGGTCAAAATTTATTTAATCCTAATGCAAAAAAATAAATTTGAGAAAGAATATTTGAATATTACTGCTGGGCACATAGTGTTTAGCAGTAATAAATTTATATTCTTTAAAAACAAAGGAGTAAGGGGAGCGGATATAAATTGGAATATATTATAACAGGAATAAAAGAAGCTTTTGATTTGCTGCTGTCTTTTGATGGAGAGACCTATAAAATAATTTTTTTATCAATTTATGTTTCCTTCTTTTCAACAATAATATCTTCTTTGATTGCTGTACCAATTGGACTTGTTTTTGCAACTAAAGAATTTAGATTGAAAAAATTATGGACTAGGATACTATATACTTTAATGGGTATTCCTCCTGTTGTAGTTGGACTTATAGTGTCACTCTTTCTATCTAGAAGAGGTCCATTGGGAGAGTTACAACTCATGTTTACTCCAACTGCTATGATTATTGCACAGTCAATTTTGGTTATCCCTATTATTACAGGAATAATATTTAATAATTTTAAAGAGAAGGCTGGAGAAATAATAAATGTTTCAAAAACATTAGGAGCTGGCAAATTTTATACATTCATATTATTAATTAATGAAATGAGAGTATATGTATTAATTGCATTAGTTACAGGGTTTGGAAGAGCGATTTCAGAAGTTGGTGCAGTTATGATAGTAGGAGGAAACATTAAAGGTCATACAAGAGTTATGACATCTTTTATTGCAATGAATAATAGTATGGGGAATTACTCTCAATCTATTGCAATGGGATTTGTTTTACTAACATTATCATTTGTAACAAATTCTATGCTATACATGTTTGGTATGGAGGACTGATATGGACATCAAAGTAAGTAATTTAAAAAAACAGTATGGGAATAAAATTATTTTAGATATTGAAAAATTAGAGTTAAAATCAGGAAAAATTTATGGAATAATTGGACCTAATGGAGCAGGGAAAAGTACATTACTTAAAATTATAAGTGGTTTAGAAGAACCTACTGAAGGTGAGATTACTATAAATGGAGAAAAATTAGATAATATTAAAATGAAGCATATCACTTATTCAAATCAAAAACCTTATCTTTATAGGACCACTGTTTTTAATAATGTGTCCTATCCGCTAAAGTTCAGAAAAATTAATAAAGAGAATATTAATTCAACTGTAAATGACATTTTACGTGAATTTAAGATAGAGCATATTAAAGAACAGCAAGCTGTAAGATTATCAGGAGGAGAAACACAAAAAGTAGCATTAGCTAGAGCACTGGTATTTAACCCTAGATGTATACTTTTAGATGAACCTACAGCTAATATTGATCCAGATTATATAGATCTTATAGAGAAAGCTGTTATAAAAAGAAATAAGAAAAATCACTGCACAATTCTAATAATTACTCATAATATCAGTCAAGCAAGAAGAATTTGTGATGAAATCATATTTTTAGATAAGGGCAAAGTAATAGAATTTGGAGATATGAAAGATATATTTACAAATTCAACAAATAACATCACTAGGAAATTCTTAGATGCAGAGTATTGTGTTTTTAATAAATAGTAGAAAATCAGTAGAAATAATAAATCCACGTCTAAAACGTGTATTTTTTTGTAATTTATGTGTATCATTATGGAACGAAAATAATAAAAATGTGTAATGGATTAATAATATGGCAAATGAATATAAAAAATGTGATATAATTATAAGAAAAGCGTGTTGTTTTAGAACAATTGGAAAATAAAGGTGGTATGGATATGATAAAGGCTGCAATTTTAACTATTAGTGACAAAGGAGCAAAAGGGGAAAGGATCGATGGAACAGGTCCAGCTGTTAGAAAAATACTAGAGGACAATGATTATAAGGTTGAATATTACAAAATAATTCCTGATGAAATAGATGAGATTGAAAAGGAACTTAAATATTTAAGTGATGAACTAAAAATAGAATTAGTTTTAACAAATGGAGGGACAGGCTTTTCGGAAAGAGATGTAACTCCAGAAGCAACTAGAAATGTTATTGAAAAGTACGTGCCAGGTATTGGTGAAGTAATGAGATTAAAATCCTTAGAAATAACTACTAAAGCAATGCTTTCAAGAGCAATTTCAGGAATAAGAAAGAAAACACTAATTGTTAATTTACCAGGAAGTCCTAAGGGAGCTACAGAAAACCTAAGCTTTATTATCCCAGCACTTAAGCACGGGATTGAAATAATGATTGGAAAAGCATCAGAGTGTGCTAGAAAGTAATATAAGGCGTATGAAAATATGCCTAAAGCAATTGTAATCAAGCTAGTTAGGAGATGAAAAACAATGGATCTGTTTAAAGTGATATCAGTGGATGAAGTTAAAAAAATGCTAAATGAAGCCTTTGAAAAAACAGTTGAATGTGAAGAAGTAGATATAAAAAAAGCTATAGGAAGGATTATATCTAAAGATATAGTGTCTTCAATTAATCTTCCTTCTTTTAGGAGATCTACAGTAGATGGATATGCTGTAACTTCACGAGATACAGCAGGTGCTAGTGAATCTATACCTGCCATAATGACATTAAAAGGTGAGGTTATTATGGGAAAGGCGCCATTATGTAATCTCGCTTTACCAGGTGAATGCGTCTACGTGCCAACAGGTGGAATGCTTCCAGAAGGAAGTGATGCAGTAGTTATGATCGAATATACAGACAAACTTGATGAAGAAACAATTCTAATAAATAGTCCAGTAGCCTATGGAGATAATGTTGTACAAATAGGTGAAGATATAAAAAATGAAGAGAAAGTGTTGCAAAAAGGAACAAAGTTAAGACCTTATGAAATTGGGATGCTTTCTAGTTTGGGAATAGGTAATGTTCAGGTTTATAAAAAACCTAAGATAGCAATAATTTCCACAGGGGATGAGATTGTGGGATGTGATGAAAAGCCTAAACTTGGACAAGTAAGAGATATAAATTCATATATTCTATCCTCTGCTGTACTTGAAGATGGTGGAGAACCTATCAATTATGGTGTAATAAAGGATAGTTTTGAAGATTTGAAAAACACAGTAGATGATGCACTGGATAAATGTGATATTGTTCTTATTTCTGGTGGAAGTTCAGTAGGCAAAAAGGACCAGACTTTAAAAGTAATAAATGCACTAGAAGAATCAGAAGTATTAGTACATGGAATATCAATTAAACCAGGTAAACCAACGATTATAGCAAAAACTGGTGATAAGGTAGTTTTTGGACTTCCAGGTCATCCCCTATCTTGTACAGTGGTGTATAAAGTAATTGTTAATCATTATATAAATAAGATTACTAATTATAAATATGAAGATTATCCTGTATTATGTAAATTTCCAATTAATTATCACAGTGCTAAAGGAAGAGAAGAATATCTTCCAGTTATCTTGGAAAGTACTGAAAATGGAGAAATTATAGCTAATCCCGTCTTTAGTAAATCAGGGTTGATTACTGGTTTTACGAAAGCATGGGGTTACGTGAAAATCAATAAAAATGATGAAGGAATTAAAGAAGGACAAACAGTATACGCATATAAGTTTTAATGGAGGTGCAAAAATGGCTCAAAAAGTTTATTTATCAAATTATGAATTAGAAGATGCAATAAAAATGTATTTTAATAAACTAACTAACTTAAGAAAAGAAAAAGAGATGGTTAATACTTGGGATGCTAATGGAAGAGTTACATCAGAAGCAATATATTCTCTAATGTCATCTCCCTTTTATAATTCATCCGCTATGGATGGCATTGCAGTTAAAAGTTCCGCCACAATAGGCGCAACAGATAGAAACCAAATAGTTCTTGAAGAAGGTAAAGAATACATAGTAGTAGATACTGGTGATCCTATTCCAAAGGAATTTGATAGTGTAATCATGATTGAGGATTTGATAAGAGTAGACGATAATAAAGTGAAAATTTATAAGAGTGCAGTCCCATGGCAGCATATAAGAGCACTTGGTGAGGATATAGTTGAAAATCAACTTATAATTCCTTCAAATCATAAAATTAGACCTGTTGATTTAGGTGCTATGATTGCTGGGGGAGTAAATAAAGTAGAAGTCTATAAAAGGCCAAGAGTTGGAATTATTCCTACAGGAACTGAAATTGTTGAGCCAGGAACAGAACTTAAAGTGGGGGATATTATAGAATTCAATACGAGAACATTTAGCGCTCAGGTTGAAAATTGGGGTGGTAAACCTAATAGATATAATATTGTGGATGATGTTTATGAAGATATTAAAAAATCAGTAAAGACAGCAGCGGAAGAGAATGATGTTGTTCTGATTAATGCGGGTTCATCTGCAGGTCGTGAAGATTATACAGCTAAGGTAATTGAGGAATTGGGAGAAGTTGTACTTCATGGGGTTGCTATAAAACCTGGTAAGCCTGTTATTCTAGGAATTGTAGATAATAAACCTGTGATAGGAATTCCAGGTTATCCCGTATCTGCTTACTTTATTATGGAGCTTATAGTAAAGAAGCTTATAGAGAGTTATCAAGGAATAGAAAGTAAAGCTTTAAAAGAAGTAAAAGCCACGTTATCTAGAAGAGTAATGTCTTCACTTAAACATTTAGAATTTGTAAGAATGAAACTAGGGTATGTTGGAAATAAACTTATAGCAACACCACTAACTAGAGGGGCAGGAGCTACTATGTCATTAGTTCGTGCAGATGGAATACTTGAAATTCCTCAAAGTAGTGAAGGGATTGAAGCGGGAGAAGAAATAAAGGTTAAACTTTTAAAAGAAGAAGAAGATATAAAAAATACAATCGTATGTATAGGTAGTCATGATCCAATTATAGATATTATTTCAGATTTTATTCATATGAGAAATAAAGAGTACTATTTATCTTCTGCACATGTTGGAAGTATGGGTGGAATTATGGCTCTCAAAAAGGAAGAAACGCATATTGCACCAATACATCTTTTGGATATGGAATCAGGAGAATATAATACTTCCTATGTTAAAAAGTATTTGCCAGATAAAAATATTTACTTAATTAAAGGAGTAAAAAGATTACAAGGATTAATAGTGAAAAAAGGAAACCCACTAAATATTAAAGGTTTTAAGGATATTGCAGATGGTAATAAGAAATTCGTAAATAGACAAAGAGGATCTGGAACAAGATTATTGCTTGATTATAATCTTAAAAAACTTGGAATTAATCCTAATGAAATATTAGGTTATGAAAGAGAAGAATTTACTCATCTATCAGTCGCTGCAGCAGTAGCTGCGGGAGATGTTGATTGTGGACTTGGTGTTTATTCAGCTGCTGAAATGATGGATCTTGATTTTATCCCACTATGTAAGGAAGAGTACGATGTAGCTGTGCCTGAAGAGTATCTTGAAATGGATATAATTAAGGAATTTATTAAAGTAATTAAAAGTGAAGAATTTAGTAAAGAGTTGGACAGGCTAGGTGGATATGAATATTCCAGTATTGGTGAGATTGTCAAAATATAATGATTAGGTATATGAAAATAAATAACTAGTATACTGACCAGTTATTTATTTGAATATGCCTTAAGGAGATAAAATATGATAGATAAGAAAGGTAGAAAAATAAATTATCTAAGGGTTTCTTTGACTGATAGATGTAACCTAAGGTGTGTTTACTGTATGCCAGAAGAAGGAATAATTAAAAAAACACATGATGATATATTTCGTTTTCAAGATATATTGAAGGTAATAAAAGCGGCTTCTGTTCTTGGTGTGAATAAGGTTAGATTTACAGGGGGAGAACCTCTAATTGTAAAAGGAATTGATAAACTAATATATGAAACTTCAAAAATTCAAGGAATTAATGATATATCATTATCAACTAATGGAATACTTCTTAGTGATACAGTTCAGGAGTTGAAAAAAGCAGGACTGAATAGAGTTAATATAAGTCTTGATACTTTAGATAGAGAAAAATATAAAGAAATAACTAGAGGTGGAGATTTAAATAAAGTAATGGATGCAATTGATAAATGTCTTACTTTAGGAGTTAAACCTGTAAAAATAAATGCTGTACTTATGAAAGGATTTAATGATGATGAAATAGAAAGTTTTATAAATTTAACTAAGGATAGTCCTATTCATGTTAGATTTATAGAACTTATGCCTATTGGTGAAGGAGTAAAATTCTTTAATGATTCTTTTATGTCATCAAAAGAGGTAATAAAAAGATATCCTCAACTGATTCCAGTAGAAAGAGAGGAATTTAGTACAGCTGAGTTATATAAGCTTCAAGGTGGTATTGGGAAAGTTGGATTTATAAATCCATTAAGTTGTAAATTCTGCAGTGAGTGTAACAGAATAAGACTTACATCAGAAGGTGGAATAAAACCATGTTTACATTCTGAACAGGAATATAATATTAAAAAGTATGTTAATAATGAAGCTTTATTGATAAAAGAACTTGAAAATATTATGTACAATAAACCTTTAGAGCATCATCTTGGAGAGGGAAAATTAAGCGGTAGTAAAAAAATGATGTTTCAAATAGGAGGATAAGTAGAAAATGGCAGTTAAAGAAGTTCTAACTCACATAAATCAAGAAGGCAGAGCAAAAATGGTTGATGTTAGTGAAAAATCACAAACAAAGAGAGAAGCAATTGCATCAGGTAAGATATATATGAAAAAAGAAACACTTGAAAGAATTAAGGAAGGAACAATGAAAAAGGGTGATGTGCTTTCCGTGGCTCAAGTGGGTGGAATAATGGGTGCAAAAAAAACATCAGATTTTATTCCAATGTGCCATCCAATTATGATATCTGGATGTGACATTAGTTTTAAGTTAGATCATGAAAATAATAAGATTGATATAATTGCAACTGCTAAAACAATTGGACAAACTGGTATTGAGATGGAGGCATTAACAGCAGTCTCTGTAGCTGCGCTTACAATATATGATATGTGTAAGGCAATTGATAGAGAAATGGTTATATCTGATATTAAATTATTGGAAAAAAGTGGTGGAAAATCAGGCGATTTTATTGCTGAATAATATATAGGAGGAATATTTATGGCTAAGGTAATAGCAATTAATATTAGTGAAAAAAAGGGAGTTATCAAGAAACCTATTGAGAAAGGATTATTTAAGGTTGATCATGGACTAGAAGGAGATGCTCATGCAGGAAACTGGCATAGACAGGTGAGTTTACTTGGGCAAGAGAGTATTAATAAAATGCTTGAGAAAGGGATTAAAGACTTAACTCCTGGAATATTTGCTGAGAATATTACTACTGAGGGGATTGTCTTATATGAACTTCCTGTAGGAACTAAATTAAGAATTGGAGAGACTGAGATGGAAGTTACTCAAATAGGAAAAGAGTGTCATCAAGGTTGTGAAATACGAAAATTAACAGGTGATTGTGTCATGCCTAGAGAAGGAATCTTTACAAAAGTACTTAAAGAAGGTTTTATAAAAGCTGGAGACGAAATTGAAATTATTTAAATGTATTTAAAATGAGGGTTATAGATTAAATTATTCTAAGGAAGTTAATTATCATGGCAGAAATTAAATTTATAAAAATTAAAAAGAGTAAAGAGCAAGCTAGAGAAAGCGTGGATAAAGCTTATTTTGAAGAGAACCTTGGGTTGAAAGGGGATATTCATTCAGTTGGGGGCAATAAACAGGTAAGTATATTAGGAACTGAAAGTAAAAGAATAATTAAAGAGTATAAGTCAGAAGGATTATGCACAGTAAGATTTGAAGAAAATATCACTACAGAAGGAATAGAATTATATAAATACCCAGTTGGCACAAGGATTGAAATTGGTGGTGCTGTTATGGAAATAACTCAATTAGGTAAAAAATGCTTTAAAGGTTGTTCGATTTCTGAAGCATCATATAAATGTGCTTTAATTACAGAATGTATATTTGCTAAGGTTATTAAGTCTGGATGGGTAAAAAACGGGGATAAGATAGATATTATTTACAAATAGGGAGGAAAATAGAAATTGAAATATACGGAGTTAAAACCGGATAAACAATGTATTATTCAATCTCATGAAAGATGTTCTTTTCAATGTATTGATAAGGATTTGGTTTACAGTAAAAAGATATTAAGAGGTAAAGAATTGAGCGGAAAATTGGAAGAAAAGAAGGAGCTTATTGTAATTGCTACTCCATTTATGAATTCACTTTATAACTTTGTGAAAGGCTCCAATTTTTTTGCAATTATAACTGATGAGGAAGGATGCATTTTAAATGTTATAGGCGACAAGGGAATTGTAGATGAAGCTTTAAAACTTAAAATGATACCTGGGGCTTATATGAATGAAGAAAATATTGGAACAAATGCTATGAGTTTGGCTTTAACACAAGGTGTTCCAGTACAAGTTTCACAGAAGGAACATTATATTGAGTCATATTATAAATGGACATGTTCCTGTTCACCTATTAAAGATACTAGAGGGAATATAATAGGAACAATAGATCTAACGGGATATAGAGAAAATGTTCATCCACATACATTAGGAATGGTGGTAGCCGCGGCAAAGTCTGTTGAAAAAATGTTGGAAATTAATAGATACAATGAGGTATTAATTCACAATAATAATCATATTAAAACTATCTTCAATACAATTTCAAAGGGAATTATTACAATAGATTTATCTGGAACAATTAAAACTACAAATGAAATTGCTAATGAAATGTTTGGATTTAGCCACTCTAAAATGTTGGAAATGAAAATTTGGGAGCTTGTAGAGGGGTGGCAGGATATTTTAGATGCACTATATTCTGAAAAAGAATTTATTGATGAGGATGTTTATATAAAGTCAAAGAAAAATAAACTTCAACTTAATGTAAGTGCACATCCAATTTTAGATTCTGAAAAGAGAATTCGAGAAGTAATATTTGTTTTTCAAGAATTAAAAAAGGTCAGAAAATTAGCAGGGAGAATATCATCAGGACATGCTGTTTATACCTTCAACAAGATTATTGGAAAGAATAAAGATTTTTTAAAAATAATAGATTATTGTAATAAGATTGCAAATAGTAGTTCAACGATACTAATAACAGGAGAGAGCGGGACCGGAAAAGAAGTATTTGCTCAATCCATACATAATGTAAGTGATAGAAAAGATGAAGCATTCATAGCAGTAAATTGTGGAGCTATTCCTAGAAGTTTAATAGAGTCAGAATTATTTGGGTATGAAGAAGGGGCTTTTACAGGAGCTAAAAGAGGGGGATGTCCTGGAAAATTTGAAATAGCTGATGGTGGAACCATATTTTTAGATGAAATAGGGGAAATGTCTTTAGAAATGCAGATTAAATTATTAAGAGTAATTGAAGAGAAAGTTATTAATAGAATAGGAGGACGTAATCCTATACCTGTTAATGTGAGAATTGTTGCAGCTACTAATAAAAATTTAAAAGAAGAAGTGGAAAAGGACGATTTTAGAAAAGATTTATTTTACAGGTTAAATGTTCTTCCTGTAAACTTGCCGCCATTAAGAGAAAGGAAAGATGATATACCACTATTAATAGAATTTTTTATGAATACTATTTCAAAACGTTTAAATAAGAAGAAAGTTGAAATACCTAAAGAATATCTAGAGAATTTAACTAACTATAATTGGCCAGGTAATATAAGAGAGCTTGAGAATGTAATAGAGTTAATAATTAACACTGAATCAATACCTCTTAATTTGGAAAGAAGATTAATAAAACCTGAAACAGACTTTGTGGAGATTGAAGAGGAAAATTTAAAACTAGATTATATAGAAAAAAAGCATATTTTAAGTGTCTTGGGAAAACTCAAAGGTAATGTAACTTCAGCGTCTAAAGCATTAGGGGTAGGGCGAAATACACTTTATAGAAAGCTTGAAAAATATAATGTTGAAATTTCAACATTAAAATAAAGTTCCAAAATGGAACGGAGTTCCAAAATAGAACGGCAAATGTTGTTGAATGTGTTCTGTTTTGGAACTCTATTTTGTTGTGTATACAGTGGTTTTAAGGAGAGTCCCCTTTTCAAACTTGGCATGAAATTTGCTATATAATACTGTATAAAATAAATATCTTTTAGGAGGAATTCATTTGTACGGATATAATGGAAAGGTTTTAAGAATTAATTTAACAAAGAAAACTATTTTAATTGAGGATTTAGATGAAAAAACAGCTCAGAAATATATAGGAGCTAGAGGTTTAGGTGTAAAAACATTTATGGATGAAGTTGATCCTCAGATAGATCCTTTTAGTGGAGAGAATAAGTTTATAATTGCTACGGGAGCTTTAACAGCATCTCCAATGCCTACAAGTGGAAGATATATGGTAGTTACTAAAGCACCATTAACAGGGACTATCGCAATATCTAATTCAGGTGGACAGTGGGGAGCAAAATTAAAGAATGCTGGTTATGATATGGTTATCATTGAAGGTAAAGCTGAAAAACCTGTATATGTTAATATTGATGATGATGTTGTAGAAATAAAGGAAGCGGATCACTTATGGGGTATGGTTACATCGGAAGTAACAGAAAAGTTAAATGAAACATATCCAAAATCAAAGGTTTTATGTATTGGACCTGCGGGTGAAAAATTATCAGTGATGGCAGCTGTAATGAATGATATTGATAGAGCGGCAGGACGTGGTGGTGTTGGTGCTGTTTTAGGATCAAAGAATTTAAAAGCTATAGTTGTTAAAGGAACTGGAAAAGTAAAAGTGTTTGACGAAGAGAAGGCTAAAAAAGTTAATTTGGAAAAAATTACTACTCTAAGAAATGACCCAGTTGCAGGTTCAGGTCTGCCAACTTATGGAACAGCGGTGCTGGTGAATATTATTAATGAAAATGGTGTTCATCCAGTTAAAAATTTCCAAGGATCTTATACTGATAAAGCAGATTTAATAAGTGGAGAAACAATGACAGATACTTGCCTTGTTAAAAAGAATGCTTGTTATAGATGTCCGATTGCTTGTGGTAGACAGGTGAAATTAAAAGATGGAACTGAATGTGGAGGACCTGAGTATGAAACTTTATGGTCATTTGGATCAGATTGTGACGTTTTTGATTTAGATGCTATCAATAGATCAAATATGTTATGTAATGAATATGGACTTGATACAATTTCCGCAGGTGCTACAATAGCTGCTGCTATGGAATTATATCAAAGAGGATATATTAAAGATGAAGAAATAGAAGCAGATGGATTATCTCTAAATTGGGGAGATGCGGAAGCTGTTGTTGGTTGGACTAAGAAAATGGGATTAAGAGAAGGATTTGGAGATAAATTAGCTGATGGTTCATTTAGATTATGCGAATCTTATGGTGCTGAAGAATACTCTATGACAGTTAAAAAGCAGGAAATTCCAGCGTATGATCCAAGAGCAATTCAGGGACATGGTATCACTTATGCGGTAAATAATAGAGGTGGATGTCATATTAAAGGTTATATGATAAACCCTGAAATTTTAGGATATCCTGAAAAGTTAGATAGATTTTCATTAGAAGGAAAAGCTGCATATGCTAGAATATTCCATGATTTAACAGCGGTAATTGATTCTTTAGGTTTATGTGTATTTACAACTTTTGGATTAGGTGCTCCTGATTATGTTGATATGTATAATGCGGTTTGTGGAGATATTTATAATGTGGATACTCTTCTTGAAGCTGGAGATAGAATTTGGACACTTGAAAAAATATTTAATCTAAGAGCAGGAATTGATAGTTCTCAAGACACTCTACCTAAGAGATTATTAAAAACTCCAATTCCAGAAGGTCCTTCTAAAGGTAATGTTCATAGATTAGATGTATTACTACCAGAATATTATTCAGTAAGAGGATGGGATGAGAATGGTATCCCAACAGAAGAAACGCTTAAAAAGCTTGGGCTTGAGGAATATATAGGAACGTTTTAAGGGAAATATATAGGCATTAAGAATAAAGAATATAGAAAACTGAGTTGAGAGTGGACAGTTGACAGTGGACAACGAAGGACATTTCTCTCCGAGAAATTTTAATCTTATTGCTCCTTGGATAATAAAGGGTTTACTCGTTTCATTTATATGAAACATTGTACTTGAAATACAATATTTTATCCAAAGATAAAATGAGTAAAACCTTCATGTCTTAAGAATAATAAGATGTAGTTTCTGCGTAAGCAGAAACATCCATCGTTGTCAATTGTCAACTGTTAACTGTCCACTTCTTTTAAAAGGTTTTTAATTTTTTATGTGCACGCAGAGCGTGCATTTTTTTAAAGGGGGGTGAAAAAATGAAAGTAGAAGTAAGGCTTTTTGCTACCTTTCGTCATGGACGTGAAAAGAAGCAATTCATGGAATATAAAGATGGTGTTACAGTTAGAGAAATTATTAATAAGTTAGATATAGAGGAAGAAGAAGTTGCTATACTCCTTATTAATGGTAGAGATGGTGTGCTAGAAAAAGAATTAGTTGATGGGGATGTTGTATCATTATTTCCACCAGTAGGAGGGGGCTAGATTTAATATGTTGGATAGGTATAAACGGAATGTAAAAACTCTGACTGAAGAAGAAAATAATATGTTAAAGAGTTGTAAGGTTTGCGTTATTGGCTGTGGTGGACTTGGTGGATATGTTATTGAAATGCTGGGCAGATTAGGTGTAGGGCATATAGCGTGTGTAGATGGTGATGTGTTTGATGAGTCTAATTTAAATAGGCAGATATTAAGTGATGAAAATTCTATTGGTATGAGTAAAGCTGAAAAAGCAGTAAAAAGAATGAAAATAGTGAACTCTAATATTGAAGCTACTGCAATAAAAGAGATGTTTACTCAAAAAAATGCTATAGAAATCCTTGAAGGTAACCACGTAGTCGTTGATGCATTGGATAGTATTGATTCAAGATTATTACTTCAAAATATTTGTGAAGAACTAAAAATCCCCTTAGTGCACGGTGCAATAGCGGGTTGGTATGGGCAGGTATCTACAGTTTTACCTGGGGATAGAACTTTGGATTTTATATATTCAAGGAAAAATAATTCTAAGGGAGCAACAAAACAGTTGTTAAAGATATGCTAAAATGTGTAATAACATAGACTGAAGTATATTTTTAAAACAAAAGCTCCCTATGTTCGTAAAGAGCATAGAGTGATAGGTATAGCCTATCCAAAACTCCTTTAATTGCTGGAAGTCCCTAAAGCTAGTTGAATCACAACGTAAGAATGAAATAAGTCTAAGCGTGATGGTTACGAAAGTAGAAAGAATCAAATAGATGACATAAGGTTAAATCCTAAGTGTTAATAAAATGGGTAATCAGCAGGGAAGTCCCGAAGAGGGAAACCTTCAACGACTAGAGAGGAATCTCGTACCTACAAGCGTGGGGAAATGGGGAGCATCCATAATGGATGGTGATATAGTCTGTGCTTATGTGAAAGCATAAGAAGTTCATAAGAGAACTGCATGAGAATTAGCGATCCCATGTGAACATTCTAAAAAATGTACAAATGTAAAATTAGATAATTATTAAACAACCGTATTTTAAAGTTTTATATAAAGTGGGTTTAATGAAAAAGTATATAAAAACTAATTGTTTTATTAATTTTTCATAATCAAAGATAAACGAAATAACTAACTGAACGTTGTTCTTTTTCAACTTTAATTATTAATTCTTTATGGATTTTTTAGAAATAGTTATTCTATTTTTATGTTATTTTAACTTATATCCATTTAAAATATTGCCTCGAAATATTTATATTTTTATTATAATTATGGTAGAAAAGTGTTGTGAACTGGGAACACTATAGGTATGATAAAAATATTCAAAAGTGAGGTGTTTAATAGTGGATACTATAGTTAAAACTGTAAAACAGCACTCATTTGAATTAGATGAAGAAACATTAAAAGAGCTAATGTTCATAGGAAATCAATTCAAGAATGTTAAGAATTATGTCTATTCAAGATACAGTGGTATTAATGGTATTCAACTATTGTCAAATCTAAGAGAAATAAGAGATGAATGGGTAAAATCAAATTTTGCAAACCAGTGGAAATTACCTGCTCGTTATTGGAAATTAGCATTAAGTGAAGCTATAACTAATATAAAGTCTGAATGGAGTAATATTAAAAGAAGAATTAAAGAGCAATGCAAAGTAAATGATAATTTAACTAAAAAAGATAGACATTATATAAACTATATTCTTAAATCAAATGAATTATATCACAGAATACTTACACATAAAGAATATGGAATTCCAAGTAAACTCAAGGATGTTAATTTGAATTATAAATATTTAAATAACCTTATTAGAAGATATACTAGAAAATATAAGGGGAAGATACCTTATTCGTATAAATTAAATACCTTTTCAGTAGATACAGGTTTATATTCATATAGTAATGATGGTATAAATATAACCTGTACTAAAAAAAGTAAGCGATTACCTATTAAATTAACAGATAGTAATAAATATGATAGAACTTTAATTATCAAAGTGGTTGAAAATAAAATTGTAGTTCATATTCCTTTGAAAATTAAAACTAAATATCACAAAGATTATGATAATATAATAGGAATAGATAAGGGATATAAGTATTTATTTGCAGTATCAAGCGGTAAGTTTTATGGTGAAAATCTCAATGACTATTTAAGCAAAGAAACTGAAAGGTTGAATGAAATTAATGCTAAAAGAAATAGGTTCTATGTTTTGTATAATCAACAGCTAGAACAAGGGAATGTTAAAAAGGCTAATAGTATATTACAAAATAATTTAGGTAAAGTAAAATATAATCACAATAAATTAAAGCATAATGAAGCGGTTAAATCTTATATAAACTATTCATTAAACAAATTGATAGATACAGAAAAGCCAAAAGAAATAGTAATGGAACAATTAGACTTTGTTAATTGGAATGGAAAATATCCTAAGTCTGTTAAGCGAAAGATTTCAAGATGGATAAAAGGGTACATAAGAGAGCGACTAGAATATAAATGTGATTATAATAATATAGAATATACTTATATCAATCCTGCTTATACAAGCAAGGTTTGTAATAAATGTAGTAGTTTTGGAATAAGAAAAGGTGATATATTTAATTGTCCTAAATGTGGAGAAATTCATGCGGATTTAAATGCTAGTATTAATATTTTAGATAGAAAAGATGACAAAGAAATTAGTTTATATACAAATTATAAAAAGGTTAAAAAGATTTTAGAAAATAGAGCTAGTTAACTTAAAAAGAGTATTTAATCACAAATATATGTACCTCATAGAAATATGAAGCATGTGTTTTATCAGAAATGAGGGTTGAATATATCTTTGTTTATAAAACTTTAAAATACGGTTGTGGGAGATTTATTCAAAGAATAAATGCACTGGCTCAACCAAGGCTTTAAACTATCATAAGATAGAATAAGTGCGAATTATCTAATTTGAGTACATTTGTACATATTTTTAGAACCAGTAGAGCAAGAACTGGGTAATCCATCATTTACACCAGCGCACGTTGCATCTCTTCAAGTAAGTGAGGTTGTAAAGCTACTTATTGGAAGAGGAGAGTTACTTAGAAAGAAAATAATGTTTATTGATATGTTAAATAATGATTATGATATCATTGAACTTTAGAGAAAAAAATCTCCCCTAACAAAAATATCTACTTTTGTTAGGGGAAATTTATTGCCTACTTAAATTAATTATTCTTCAAGCTTTTCATACCTTCTTTCAATGAGTTTTTAATAAATTTATCAATTCTATTACAAACTGCATATATCCATTTAGAGGGAATTATTTGATCATAATGAGATATAAAAATGTATCTCAGTGTGAACTTGAAAATGTGTGGGGTGGGATGGATTATGTCAAAGATAACACAATTTAAAGGTACTATTTGTGAAAAGGGGTATGGACTTATAGCTAAATCAGTAATGATAGATACAAACATTTCTATTGGAGCAAAGGCTCTGTATTCATACATATGCGCTTATAATGGAAATGACAGAGGGGCATTCCCAACAAGAGAAAGAATATTGAAAGAGCTAAAAATCGGTAAAGATTCTTTGCTAAAATATAGAAAAGAGCTTGTTGAAAACGGTTATTTGATAGTTGAAGGAAAGTTTAAAAGTAATGCATATAATATTGTAACGTGTACAGAAAAATCAGATACTAAAGAGCAGAAACAAAAGGGATGGTACCAAGAGAAGAAAAGTTTATTTAATGATTTTGACCAAAGAGCTTATAACGGGATCAATGGACAACCTACTATAAAAGAACTAGAAAAAATGCTCTTAGGATGGTCAAATAAATATGAAAAAGAGTGAAGAATTTTCAGCATGTGTTATTGATTAACTTGAGAATATAATGCTACGCGTATTATTGTATTGTAGATGATTAATTTGAAAATAGAAATTTATATTATGTGAGAATACTGAAATTAAGCTAGGGCAATATCTTAATATCAGTATTCTTTTGCTTTATTGTAAACCATAAATAGTGGAAATTGATACAGAGAAAATAATTACTTTTTATGGTAAAATAGGATATAATACAATAAATATGCAAGTGTTTGAAATGTGAAGCAGAAAACAGGAGGCAATGTCATTGAGTGATGATAATAAAAAGTTGTTTAAATATCTAGGAATTATATTCATAGGAGTATTACTAACATATAAACTTCCTCATGATTCATATTCTATAAGTCAATATATTTTAAGTCCAATAAGGTATAAAAATAGCGTGATTTATCTTTCAGGGATAATACCCTTGGTGACATTCATTATTGGTATAAAAGGTATTTTTAGTTTAGAAAGATTTGAAAATAAGAGCAAAATACTAATTTTTTTATTAATAGTAATGATTATAATACCAATAATGAATTGGTCATTAGATTTCACTAGAACAAATTATCATTGGTTAAAGAGAGATGGATTAAAAGCTGTACACATAGCACAGTCAGATATTAATTTAGGACATTCTAATGAAGAATTGACTATAAATTTTAAATTAGAATTAATAGATTATAGTAGAAGTCGAAATGAATTTAAAATTAAGGTGTATTTACCAAAATCTTTAAGTGACTATGTTGGAAAAGAATTTTATGAATTCGAAAAAGATTATAGAACTTATGGTAATAGAAGCACATTAAATGTAACGGAACAAATAGTTGTTAAATTAGATAATGATTATACACCAAATAGTTTATTTAAGACTCAATGGTATTGGGAAGATGTTGTGTATGAGTTATATAATAAAAAAGAAGAGATTAGAATTATAGAACATGGTTTTTAAGTGAATATAATAGAAAGGAAGTGAGTATTTAGTGGGTTTGTGTACGTATAATACACGCTTCCTCTAAAAATAATATATGAAAGTAGCATTTATTGATTTACAAGGAACATTAGGGGGAGATCCTTTAGGACACGTTGGAGACTTTGAATTCTATCCATTTTCTATTGAAGCAATCAAGTTGTTAAATCAGAATGGTATTCTTGCAATAGTTCTTACGAATCAGAGTAGGATTTCTAAAGGTGAACTTACAATGAAAGAATATAATCAAAAGATTATGCACATTAAGGATGATTTAAAAGAACAAGGGGCGTATTTTGATGAGGTGTACTGCTGTCCTCATTCTAGAGAAGATAAATGTGAATGTAAGAAGCCTTTAAAGGGAATGGCAAAAACAGCTGCGAGAGACTTCAATATAAACCTTGAGGAAAGCTATGTTATAGGAGATATGGGAATGACAGATATGCTTCTGGCTAAGGAAATAGGTGCAAAAGGGGTGTTGGTTCTCACAGGTGTAGGAGTAGGAAGTCTGAATGAATTTAGACATACATGGAAAGATATTGAACCTGCACATGTTGCAGATAATGTATTAGAAGCAGTTAAGTGGATAATAGATGATAGCAAATAAATAAAGTTATCAAAGAATTTTTAAATCAAAAATAAAAACTTTTATCAGTGAATACTTAAATTAGAATTCTAACTTAATTAAAGTATTCTTTTATTTTTATTGTAAACACTTGAAATAATATTGTAAACCTTAATTAATTAACTGGTTGACAATGGGTGAGAGTTATTATATTATAAATATGTAAATCTGAATTAAAACTGATTTACAAAGCTTCGAAAGGAGCTTTAATTATAATTTGATTGTAAACCACGAAATGAAAATGGGTTTACGAAAGGAGGGCATAATGAATAAAACAATTACAGTTAGAAATATGATTTTAGTTTCATTATTCGCTGCATTGACGGCTATAGGTGCATTTATTAGTATACCTATACCATATGTTCCGTTCACTTTGCAATTTTTATTCTGTGCTTTTGCTGGTATTTTACTTGGATCTAAGTTGGGGTTTCTGTCGCAATTATTATATGTTCTTATAGGCTTAGCGGGAGCGCCGGTATTCACTAAAGGAGGAGGAATTGGATATGTGTTTCAACCAACCTTTGGATATCTTTTAGGATTTATTGCAGCAGGATTTTTAATAGGAAAGGTTATAGAGATGCAAAAGAAGATAAACTTCATTACAGTTTTCATAGCTTCTTTAATTGGATTAGGGGGAGTATACATATTAGGAGTTCCATATTTGTATTATGCGCTGAAGTATTTTGTAGGCACACCTATAAGTTGGGCAACAGCTATAAAGGCTGGGTTTATTGTTTGTGTTGGTGGAGATTTAGTTACATGTGGAATAGTAGCATTTATATCACCAGCAATTTTAAAAGGGCTTAAGGCAGCAGGCGTTAAAACTTATAATCTTAGCAAAAATTGGGAATAAAGTTTTTCGAGTTCCTCTGTTAAGGGCAATGGTGGATTTTGATGATGAGGTGAACATATGAGAAGTGGAATTTTTGTTTCAGGTACTGATACTGATGTAGGAAAAAGTGTTGTTTCAGCAATGTTGTTGTACATGCTTAGAGAAAATGGAATAAATGCTTGTTATTTTAAGGCTGCTTTGAGTGGAGCGTTACGAGAAGGTGATATGCTGATTCCTGGAGATGGAAGATTTGTTTTGGAATTTGCTGGTGTTAAGGAAAAATATGATAGGATTATTCCTCATATCTATGAAATACCTGTGTCACCGCATCTTGCTGGAAGGATAGAAGGTAATCGGGTAAGCCGTGATGAGATTATTAGGAAATATAATGAGCTTAAAGAAGCTTATGATTATATTCTTGTTGAGGGAGCAGGCGGATTGATTGTTCCTCTTAATGACCAAGGATACATGACAAGGGATCTTATAAATGATCTTGAACTTGATGTTATTTTAGTTTCAAGAGCTGGAGTGGGTACAATTAATCATACATCATTATCTATGGAATATGCAAAAGATGTGGGTATAAATATTCAAGGGGTAATTTTAAATGGATACTCTGAGGAAAATGTCGCTCATGTAGATAATGCTAAAATGATTGAAAAAATAAATGACGCAAAGATAATAATGAAGGTTCCAGAATTAATAGGAGTAGATGTTGAAAATTTGGAATTTGGAAATCTAAAAGAAATGTGCATAAAGTTATTTAGTGAAGAAATCCTAAAGGAGCTGAAGTAGATGAAGAGTTATCAAGAGAAGGATCTTAAATATATATGGCATCCATGTTCGCAGATGAAGGATTATGAAGAGTTCCCATCTGTTATCGTAGAAAGGGGAAAAGGAGCATATGTATATGATCTCAATGGTAAGTCGTATATGGATGCTGTTTCATCTTGGTGGGTAAATTTGTTTGGCCATAGTAATGAAAGAATTAATAGAGCGATAAAGAATCAGATGGATAATATAGAGCATGTGATTTTTGCAAACTTTTCTCATAAAAGCGCAATAGACTTTGCTGAAAGGATAGTTAAAATAAGCCCTGAGGGATTGAATAAAGTATTTTTTTCGGATAATGGATCATCAGCTATTGAGATTGCTTTAAAAATGAGTTTTCACTCACATATGTTAAGAGGGAAAGCGGATAAAAAAAGATTTGTTGCTCTCAGTAGTGCCTATCACGGGGAGACATTAGGAGCATTATCAGTTGGTGGATTGGATCTGTACAGTGAGGTTTATAAACCTATGCTTTTGAATACCTTTAGAATTGAAAATCCAGATTGTTATAGATGTAAGTATAATAAACACAGGGATAGTTGCAAAGCTGAATGTTTTGAGGATATGGAAAAGGTTATAGTTGAGAATCACAGGGAAATAACGGCTGTGATTGTAGAACCTATGGTTCAAGGAGCTGCAGGTATGAAGATGTACTCACCCGCGTATCTTAAAAAATTGAGAAAGATATGTGATGAATATGATATACACCTGATTGCAGATGAAATTGCAGTAGGATTTGGGAGAACAGGAAAGATGTTTGCATGTGAACATGCTGAAATATCACCAGATTTTATGGCTATATCTAAAGGTGTATCAGGTGGGTATATGGCAATGTCGGCAGTGTTAACAACTGATGAGATATATGACGCATTCTATGCTGATTATTCAGAAGCGAGAGCATTTATACATAGTCATACTTACTCAGGTAATGCTTTAGCATGTGCAGCTGCATGTGAGGTCCTTGATATTTTTGAAGAAGAGGATATTCTTAAAAAGAATGAAGTGAAAAGTAAAAAGATAAAAGAACTAGCACTTAAAAGAGTTAAGGGAAATCCTTATATTGGTGAATATAGACAGTTAGGAATGATAGGAGCCATTGAATTAGTAGAGGATAAGGTTTCTAAGAAACAGTTTGATTGGAAGAAAAGAGTGGGATATGATATATACAAGATAGCTATGAGTAAAGGATTAGTACTGAGACCGATAGCAAATGTATTGTATTTCATGCCTCCATATATAATTGATGATAAAGATATTGATTTTATGGTTAATACCGCTTTTGATTCTATAGAGGAATATTTCAGAAAGTAATATTAGGAGACGGTTCATAAATGAACTTGAACATCTAGAGTGGTCAAGTTCATTTATGAACCGTCTTTTTTTCTCAACATTCTAATACAATACTTCTGTATTGGGTAACGAGGAATTATGTTGACAAAAACACTTATTTACCTAAAGTGTAATGTAATTGCATTTTAGGGTAATCCTTTGGTGGAGCTACTGCAGGAGAAGTTTGTCTTTTAGATAATAGGTTTAAAGCAGGAATTAACATGGCTGGTACACAGTATGGAGATTTACAACAAAATATTCTTTCACAACTATTTATGATTATGTAGTTTCTTTCTTTGATCTGTAAAATATAAAATTAACACTTGATATAATGTGGATTTAAGTTAAAAAATAGATTAAAAGTGTTTTGTTGACAATGAATTAGTGGGTATAGTATACTTAGTTAAGTTTTTTTACACTAATCTAGTGAAGGTGGGACAAGTATGATAAAAAAGGTATTAATGATTATGGGTGTGGTGAGTTTACTTACTTCGTGTGGTATAAATAAAGAGAAAAATGATATTTCAAAAACAATTAACACTAATGTAATTCAAAAAACAGAAAATAATGATTCGCAGCAGCAAGGAAAAGATACAGCAACAAAGGGGAATGATAAAAATTATCAAGAGAAAGTGGATAAGAAAGTAGCTTTAGTGGAAGATAATTTCAAGCTGGTAGATCATATTGAAAATTCGAAAGATTACAAAGAAAAAGAAGGATTTAATCTTGATTTAGAGTCAGATGGTATAATTGAAAAAGGCGAAAATAGCGGTTTAATGATGGGGCAGTCAAGATCACAAAAAAAGATTACATTTAGATTCAAAAAATTTAAAGGAAGTTATATATCTTCAGATTTTAGTATAAATAAGGATGATAAGATATTAATAGATTATAACGGTAAAGTTGAAGAGGGGAACTGTGTTGCGAATATTTTAAATAGTGAATATGAAATTGTTCTATCAATGGAATATTGTGGTGAGAAGACATATGAGTTCACAAGCGAGAAAAGTGATAGATATACTGTGGAATTTCTAACACAAGAAGCTAAAGATGGAAAAATTACTTTAGAGTTTAGAAATGATTAGTCTGATTTGAAAAAATATTAATAGTAATGTGATAAGTAAGGGAGATGTACAGATGAAAGCAGCAATAGTAATAATAGATATTCAGAGATACTTTTTTAGGACTGAAGAGAGAAGGCTTGCATTGGAAAAGGTGATTAATGGAAGCAATGAGTTAATTTCATATGCAGATGAAATGGGGATTCCAGTCTATCATGTTGTAACTGAACATAAAGCGGATAAATCTACATGGAACCTTGTTATGCAGAAGCATAATTTCGCTGCATTGATAGAAGGTAGTACTGAAGCTGAAATGTTTCCCCAAGTTATAGTGAAAAAACATCATAGAAAGATTATGAAAACAAGACAGAGTACTTTCATAAGAACGGATTTTGAAGAGAGATTGAAAAGTGAAGGTATTGATACATTAATAATAGGTGGGGTCTTTACACATGGATGTGTAGGAAGAACTGCAGTTGATGCATATGAGAGAGATTTCAATGTTATTGTTGCTAAAGATGCTTCTTTTAGTAATCTTAAAGATCAAGAAAAAGTAATGTTTGATGTAATAACAATAGAACAGGAACAGTTGGCGTTAGATAATAAAGAAATAAAGGATTTATTATTTAACACACAAGAAGCAAAAAAATTATAAAAATCTAAATTATACTTACTATAAAACAAAGCCACCCAAAGGGTGGCTTTAAAGCATTTAAGCAGCTAATTCAGTTGTTTCAACATTTTTTTCTCTATTATACTTCTTAGTGTAAGTTATAAGAAGTGTGATGATTGCTATAGCATAGAGTACACCTGCAACATAGTATGGTAATCTATATCCATCAAGAACAAAGTTACCAATTGTAAAAGCAGGGATACTCATAACAAATCCAGCAACTATTGAAGATACAGCACGCATTCCTGACATAAATAATGTCTGTATTCCAGATAGAGTGGCTCTCTTTTCTTTAGATACGAAATCAAGTATTAAGCTATACATGATTGGCATACCAAGATTCATTAAACCAGATCTCATAAAGAAAGCAAAAGTAAGCACAGGAATCATAGCAGAACCGAATTTATCGGCATTTGCAATGATTAACATGAATGGTACAGAAAGTAATCCTGTAGCACCTAATGTAATAACTCTTCCAAATTTTTTAACAAGTAAAGGACAAGAAAATATTCCTAAAACCATTGCAAAGTATTGAATTGAAAGGATGTTACCCATTGTTTTTGGGTCAAGTCCTAATCCAGTTTTAAAGAAATTAGCAAAGAATGGGCAGAAAAGACCAGCACCTAGACCGATTAATCCCATGTAACATAAATAAATAATAACTTCTTTATTTGAAATAGCTTTTATATATTCACTTACTGTAGTTTTTTTCTTAACTTCTGAAGCTGGAATAACATTCTTCATAGGAAGGATAGCGAAAATCCCTATAGCTCCAATTCCTGCAAATATATATGTGTAATATTTATAAGCTACAATTTCTGTTAGTCCCATATTTGATTGTAGGAAAGTTATTAAGTAACCTGAACAGAATGTAACTATAGTAACAGCTAACCAGTATGTACCGAACATTACTGAAGTAACAGAAGTTCTTACTTCTTTTTCTGAAGTAGCGTTAATAAATGGTGCTGGTAAAACTTCATATACACCTTGTGATAAACCAAAAATAAAATTAAGTACAAATAAAATTGCTACACTTCCAACCATACCATTTAAAATAAGACAAATTGCACCAGCTATTGTACCGAATAGAAGAATAGGTTTATATCCTATTTTACCTGCAAGAGCACCTACTGGTACAGCTGATATTGCCATTCCTAAAGTGTGCATTGCTAAAGCGGTACCTAAAACAACAGGAGAAAAGGCATTTTCAATAATTAAATTAAGACCTGTCCAAGTCGCTCCCATTAATAAACCAAACAAAACATTTGTTAAGACAAATAGTTTAGCGTTACTTGATGCAGTTTTAACATCTGAAATATAAGTTTTTAAAGCATTCATTATAAATTCTCCTTTAAGATGAAATATATTTATGTCGCACTCATATTATGTCGTATATTGTCTTAAGTTTCAAATACAAAAACTTAAGATTTGAAATATTTTTTAATATAACTAAGTGAAATTTAGAAAAAGTCGAAATTAAGAGAAGGAGATTATTATTTTGAAAAATGAAATATATTTTATGATATAAATCAGAAAAGAATGGAACTATAATTAAGCAATCTTTAAGTTGCGAAAATAAAATAGTACCATTTTTATGTGTTTAGTTAAATTAACATAAACTTTTCATAGGGAAATAAGAATGAGAGAATTGAGTTAAAGTTTTATAACATTAAAAAAAATGAGGTATATACAGCGGAAAAAACCAATATATAATTTATTTCTAATAATAACTTTAATGTCATGTTAAAGTAAGAAATTAAAGAAATTAGATAAAAAATTAAATTATATTTGGTCTTAAAGTTTAATTAGAATATATAAAAATAGCTACACATGAGCATAGTTGTTTAATTTTACTGAATTTCTAGAGATTCATTTGCAGTTTTTTTATTTTTAACAGTGATAAATGTAAACTATAACAAATGAAAGAGTTGACAATAAAAAAGAATTATTGTATTATGTGATTGTAAACTATATAAAATGTTGGTGTTTACAATATTTTATTTTGGGAGGATTCATATGAAAATTTCAACAAAAGATATGATTTTAGTTGCGTTATTCGCTGCTTTGACAGCTATAGGAGCCTATATAACAATTCCTATTCCAACTGTACCAATCACACTACAATTTCTTTTTTGTGCATTTGCAGGTATAATATTAGGTTCTAAGTTAGGAGCCCTTTCACAAATAATATATGTATTAATTGGACTAGCTGGAGTGCCGGTATTCGCAGGTGGAGGCGGGGGAATAGGATATGTATATAAGCCATCATTCGGGTATTTAATAGGATTTATACTCACTGCATTTATAATAGGTTATTTAAGAGAAAAAATGGGAGAGATAAATGTAATAAAAGCCTTTATAATTTCTGTTTTAGGTCTTGTGGCAACATATATGATAGGTGTTCCTTATCTTCATTACGCTTTAAATAATTTTTCAAATGTGCCAATGACTTGGGGTGGTGCAATTAAAATAGGAATTGTACCATTTGTTTTAGGAGATTTAATAAAATGTTTTATAGTAGCAGCTATAGCTCCTACAGTTGTAAAAACATTAAAAAGAGAGAGAATAATAAAGTAAAATAACTACCCCAGGGGAAATTACCCCTGGGGTCTAAAATTTTCTTGAATTTAAAAATTAATTAAGGGGAAAATATTTTTAAATCACAAATAAGGAGGTAATATTATGAATATTACCCAAATAACTATAGGTATAATTGCAATACAATTAATACTAAGAAGTGGTTCTTTAGGTAATTTTCCTATAAGTAGAGCAAAAATAATTGGTAGTTCAACAAACAATATATCATTAAGTAATATATTAAATCGGGATGATGGAAAAAGACTAGTTCCAGATAATATAATAAGGATGAACGAGAGCGGTAAAAAAGCTATTAAAAGAAGCTATAAAGGAAATTTTATAGAAATTGGCGATGATAAAGGTTCCTTCATTATAATAAATGAAAATGAAAGCATAGCTATTGAAGCCAAAGAAAGTTACATATTTTCAGGTTTCAAGGTGGATGATGTTTATTTTATAAGAAGTAGAAGAGAATTTAAATATAAACCATTTAAGTATATACTTGCTGTTCAAAATAATGAAATTAAATTATTTTATTCAGGACATGATGGTGTATTAAAGGATGTTAGTCATTATGCCCATGAAAAGTTTCAAAGATTCAATCTTTACTTTGAAGGGTTTGATAATGGAGCAATTCATATAATATCAATAAGAGGTATAAATAATTTCCAATTAAGGAATTTGAAAGAGGTTAATAATGTACTTACTTACATTAAATTAAAAAAATAGAGTTTGTTGAAAAAGCCCAAGGTAAACAACCAAGATGAGCGAGGAGTACAGCGAGTCTTAGTGAGGATGACATTGGGCTTTTTTAACAAACTAATTATTTGTTCTTTTTAAAACAAATGATTTTAATAAAATTTAATGATATTTATTTAAATTTGCAAAGATAATTATTTTTCCCTTTTAAATTTTAGTTCAGTAATAATCCAAATTAAAACAGGTAAAATTATTTGAAATGGAAGAGAAAAATAAGTCCAAATTTCATTTTCCCATTCAACGAAATCCATTATACTATAATAGGCTCTATAGGATAGTATAGTTACCAAAAAAGCAACGATAACTACTATAAATTTATAATTAGTAAAGTTAAGTAATTTACTTATTCCATTACATGTTGCAATCCAATGTACAGTTATTTTAACAAAGTATGCTAGCACAAATAAAGTTGGGGGTATTATTTGAACGCTTCTTAAAATTGGAATGGTTAATCTTAAAACTGATGTATATGTAGCATAATAAACACTTTGTGATTCAGTTACTCCTAATACTAAAACATTGGTTAAATTAATTGCAAATATTAAAATTCCCGCTATAAGAAAACCTGAAATATAAATTTTAGTAGGAGAATTTTTATTTTCAAATTTTGAAAAAACCATTGGGAATAATATTAGCTGACCTAAAGGGTATGATATTAATACAAGGGCTCCTCTTGAAATAGGTTTTATACCATTAGATAAGATAGGTAAAATATTATCTATACTCATATTGGGGATTAATAGTAAAACTATTAAAATTATCAAACCAACGATTATTGGAAAGAAGAAACTTGCCCATTTACCTAAGACTACTATTCCTTTCATTACAACAAAAAGGGAGAGAGTAGAAGTAATTAACACGATTAAAAGTAATGGCGTGTTAGTCAAGGAAATTGTAAATATTAAATTGCTGAAACCTCTTATAAGGTCATATGAATTAACAAAGGTATAATAAATAAATAAAAATATAATTACTTTTCCAAGATACTTACCAAAACAAATTTCGATAATGTCAAATAAATCTTTATTAGGGAAACAATGATGTAGTCTTATATACATATATGCAGTAATAAAACCCAAAAATATAACTAAAATAGTTGATATCCAAATATCTTGTTTAGCATCTAAACCAGTGGCATATAGTGTGGATGATGAAACTAAAAATAAAACTATAAGAGCGATACCTTGGCTATCTGAAATAGTTTCCTTATTCATTTTTTTATCTCCAAAGTTTTTAAAAATAGTATCTCCTTTTACGTTAGATAGTATTCATTTTAAACGTCTCTCCTTTAGTTTTCATATTGATAATATGAAAACAAAGACAAAATTAATGGCGCAGATTTATAAAGTATTTTGAAGAACAATAAATTGATAAAGAGCCATTTAACTTGAAAGATTGTAATTCTGCAGTATATAATAGTAGTATTGCACTTTTTTAGAAATGTAAAAATGCATAATATGCAAAAATAAAGAGATGTTGTTCGAATCTTTGATATGTGGATTATTAATATTAAAGAGTACATAAGATAAATGAAAGGATGAATATAGGTGATGAAGATTATTGTAGATAGTACTTTTGATTTGCCAGAAGAAATGATTAAACAGTTGGAGATTGATATTATTCCTTTAAGAGTACTAATTGGAGATAAAGAGTATTATGATAAAACAGATATTTCAGTTAATGAGGTTTATGAGGCGATGAAAAGTGGAATTATGCCCAAAACTTCTCAACCTAATTTGGTACAAGTTAGGGGATTATTTCAAGGATATGCTGAGAAAAATGAAGATTTTGTTTATATTAGTTTTTCATCAAAGATGTCAGGGACTTATCAGAGTGCAAAACTAATTCTTGATGAATTAAAAGAGGAGTATCAAAATGTAAAGATGGAAGTTATCGATAGTAAAGCTGGTTCTCAAGGAATAGGACTAATGGTACTTGGAATTCATGATAGGATTAAAAATGGAGCCAACTTTGAGGAGGTTATCAAAGTTTTAGATTTTTATAGAGAGAATGTAGAACATTTTTTTAACTTAACAGATCTTCATTGGTTAAGTAAAGGTGGTAGATTATCTAGAGGAAAAGCAGTTGTGGGATCTTTGATGAATATTAAGCCAATTTTAAGGATAGAAGATGGAGAAATTATTCATTTTAAATCAGTTAGGGGGAAGAAAAAAGCAACGAAAGAGATAATAGATGAAGTTTTATCATTAATACCTAAAAGAGATTTTAAATACATAGGAATTGGACATAGTGATGATTTTGGGATGGCTACTATGATTAAAGAAACACTTAAAAAAGAATTTCCAAATAAAAAATATTTGTTAACAGATATTGGGAGTGTACTAACTAGTCATCTTGGTATTGGAGGAACAGGTATACTTTTAATGTCAGAATATAAAGGGTAATAATGAAAAATTAAGAAGAGTTTTTTATGATGATAAATTATGATATAATAACTATTATTGTTAATGAGTTTTAATCAAGTAATACATAGGGAGAATTGGAAGGGGTTGTAGTCAAGTGATTTTCCCCCTTCCGGTTTAAGGCGGGGGATCTGTAACGATGTTTAAGTTGAGGGGGACCATAGGGTTCAATAGAGAAGCTCGGGAACCACATCTGTTTTAGTAATTTAATAATATTTTTGATTGAAGGTGATTTTAGTGCGTGAGGAGTTATATTTGAAGAATATTGAAATTGTTAAGAATTATCTGAAATCTGGAGAGACTACTAATGAAAATTTTAAGCTTGGAATGGAAGTGGAGCATTTTATTATTAAGGAAGACACTCTTGAGAGTGTAGACTATTATGAGGAAAATGGAATAAGAGATCTTTTAAAAGAATTAAAAAAATCCAGTCATTGGGAAGAAATATTTGAACAAAATAATATTATTGGACTTAAGAGAAATGGAAGTACAATTACTCTTGAACCAGGTGCTCAAGTGGAAATAAGTGTACGCCCTTTTGAGAAAATTGAAGATATTGAAAGGGAATATGTTAGTATTCTTAAGGAAATAAAAAGATGCATTAATAAGAGAAAACAGGATATTGCAATTGTGGGCTATCATCCAAAGAGTAAAATTAAGGATATTCCATTTATACCAAAAGAAAGATATTCGTTTATGAAGGAATATTTTAAAGACAAGGGTAAATATGCATTAAATATGATGAAAGGTACCGCTTCGACTCAGATTTCAATTGACTATGAAAGTGAGTTTGATTTTAGTCGTAAATTTCGAGTGGCTAACTTTTTGTCTCCCTTAATATATTGTATTTTTGATAATTCACCAGTTTTCGAAGGAGAACAATGGAAAGGGAATTCCTTAAGAATTGATATATGGGATAATTGTGATAATGATAGAAGTGGAATTGTTAAAGGGGCGTTGGGAGAAGAATTTAATTATGAAAGTTATGCTAGATATATTCTTGAAAGACCGCCTATTATAACTAAGAGAAAAGATGAATACATATTTACTAAGGATATGAGTGTAAAAGAGGTTTTTAGTGATTCAGAAATGAACAGTGATGAAATAGAACATATATTAACAATGTTTTTTCCAGATGTAAGAGCTAAAAATTATATCGAAATAAGAATGGCAGATGCATTGCCATACCCATATAATTTATCATATGCTGCTTTCATAAAGGGAATATTTTATGGAGAGAACTCTCTTAATTGGTTATATGAAGAATCATTGAAATACACAGAAGATGACTTGAATACATTTAAAAAAGAGGTTGTTTCTTTTGGAATGGATTCAGTGATTTATAACGAAAATGCATATGATTTTATGGAAAAGTTATTAAAGATGTGTGAGAGTGAGCTAGGAGATGAAGGAAAATATTTATACCCTATCTATGATATAATTCATAAAAAACTTAAAGTATGGAATGTATAGCGATAAAGAATAAAGAACAAAGAACAAATTTTAATATTAAAGTCTATATAAGGAGTGATTTTTATGAATAGATTAGAAATTGATAGATTTTATATGAATGAAATTCTTGAAGATAAAGAAAAACATATAAAAAAATATAAAGAAATGACTGGAAAAGTCAAAAATTCTACTGCTATGTATAAGGGAGAACCAATCCCTTTTTTGTATATGCCTAAAATGTATACAGAGAATGATTTGAATATATTTAAAGAATTATCTGAAACTATGATGGGGATTTTGAGAAAAGTTATTGATAAGTATCTTACAAATGAGGAATATAAGAAAGAATTCAGATTTGGAGATTTGCTTGATAGATTAATCACAGTGGAGCACGGATATAGAGCATATGTTCCAATGGCAAGAATTGATATATTCTATAGAGGTGAAGGGAAATTTAAGTTCTGTGAATTAAATGCAGATGGATCGTCTGCTATGAATGAAGATAGAGAACTTGGGAGAATATTCAGAGAGAGTGGAATCTTTGATAACATTCCAGAAACATTGATTGAGGAAAATTTTGAACTCTTTAATAGCTGGGTGAAGGAATGTGAAAAGATGTATTGTGAATTTGGGGGAATAAAGGGTGAAGATACAACAGTAGCTATTATGGATTGGTCTGGGGGCGGAACGGTTAATGAGTTTGAGGTTTTTAGACAAGCATTTGAATATAATGGATTTAAAGCTATCATAGTGGATCCTAGAGAGGTTACATTCATAGATGACGCCCTATATTATGGAGATACTAAGATTGATATTGTTTATAGAAGACTTGTAACACGTGAGATAATAGATAGAAGTGATGAAATTCAAGATTTTATTAAAGGATGTTTGAGTGGAAAAGTATGTGTAATTGGACCAATAAAATCTCAGATAATACACAATAAGAGAATATTTAAAATATTACATGATGAAGAAACAAAAGATTTCTTAACAGAGAAAGAAGTAAAATTTATCGAGGAACATATACCTTTAACTAAATATTTTGAAGGAGAAGAGTGGGATATAGAGGAGCAAATAGTAAATAAAGATGAGTTGATTTTGAAACCTTGTGATTTATATGCCTCAAGAGGGGTTTATGCAGGAAAGGATTTCCCAGATGAAATGTGGAGAGAGAAATTATTGGAGTGTAAGGATGAGGATTACTTGATACAAGAGTATTATACTCCTCATAAAACTACATTGCTTGAGGTTACAGAAGATGATATTTTGCAGTATGATTTTAATAATATTACAGGTATATATATGTATAATGAAAAATTTGCAGGATTATATTCAAGAGTTGGTAAAAATCCAATAATTTCAGGATTACATGAGTGTTATACATTGCCTACATTTATAATAAAGGAAAGAGATTAAGAAAACAAATTGATAGTGTAGAATGTATAATGGAGAACCAATTCTCCATTATCAATTATACATTTCGTTTAAACGCACTTAGTGTGTTTTTTTCGTTGAACATTTTTTCGTATAATGGTAAAGTATAATATAGAACAAAAGTAGGGTGGTGAAGTTTTGTACGAATACATAAAAGGAAAGTATGAAGGTTTAAATAAAGGTTACATAATTTTAGAAAATAATAATATTGGATATAAAATATTCACTTCAGGAACAACAATAGCACAGATGCCTAAAATAGGTGAGGATGTTAAGTTATATATTGAGCAGATAGTGAGACAAGACTTTATTGGATTGTATGGTTTTTTGACTATGGACGAACTAAATATGTTCAATATGTTTCTTAATGTTAATGGTGTTGGGGCAAAAGCTTCATTATCATTATTATCAATTGCTAACATTGAAACATTGAAATATTCCATAGTGAATGAGGATGATAAGACCATCACAAGAGCTCCTGGAATAGGAAAGAAAACTGCTCAGAGAATCATATTAGAGCTTAAAGATAAGATTAAGAAGCTTGATGAATTTGATGGTAATATTCAGATGGAATTACTAGATGAAAGCTCTAGTATATCAAATGCTAAAGAAGCAGCAGAGGCTTTGATGTCTTTAGGATATACTGAGAAAGAAGCGGATAAAGTTCTGAAGAATGTTGATAAGAGTGATACAATTGAAAATATCATAAAGGAAAGCTTGAAACTTCTTATGAACTAAGGATTTGAATTATTAAAGTGAAGAGGTGAATAATTATGGATGATAGAATAATAGCCTCACAAGAAATGTTTGAAGATAACGATAGCGAATTTTCATTAAGACCCCAAAATTTAAAAGAATATATTGGGCAGAAAAAGGTAAAAGAAAAACTAGAGATTTTCATTCAAGCTGCAAAGCTAAGGGATGAAGCTCTTGATCATGTGCTTCTTTATGGACCACCAGGTCTTGGAAAAACAACTCTTGCAAATATTATTGCCAGGGAAATGGGGGGAGATTTAAAAATAACCTCAGGACCAGCTATTGAGAGGGCTGGAGATTTAGCGGCTATATTAACCAATTTAAAAGATAATGATGTACTTTTTATTGATGAGATTCATAGATTAAGCAGAGCAGTTGAGGAGATTCTTTATCCTGCAATGGAGGATTATGCTTTAGATATTGTCATAGGTAAGGGAGCAGCGGCTAAATCTATTCGTATAGATCTACCTAAATTCACATTGATAGGAGCTACAACTAGATTAGGATTATTAACATCACCTCTAAGAGATAGATTTGGGGTTATGTGTTCTATGGAATTCTATGAAATTGATGAACTAAGAGAAATTGTTGTAAGGTCAGCAGATATCTTAAATGTAGATATAATTGAAAGTGCTGCTGAAATGATAGGAAGAAGATCAAGAGGGACTCCAAGAATCGCTAATAGACTTTTGAAAAGGGTTAGAGATTATTGTTCAGTTAAAGGTGATGGAATAATTACTGAAGAGATTGTTCAAAACGCTGCAGAACTTCTGGAGATAGATCTTGAAGGTTTTGATAAGATTGATAATAAGATTCTTAAAGCTATCATAAATAACTTTAATGGTGGGCCAGTAGGGGTGGAGACACTTGCATATTTTATTGGGGAAGAGAGCTCTACAGTGGAAGATGTATATGAACCATATCTTCTACAGAAAGGATTTATCTTAAGAACACCAAGAGGTAGGGTTGCTGGTGATAGAGCTTATGAACATTTCAACATTAAGAGGGGTAAAAGATTGATTCAAGAATCAATTTTTTAAAAATAAATATTTGGAAAGTTAATAAAGTATAATGAAAGCGGCTAAAATATAACATAGGCATTATAGTTATCTTATTTAAAACACAATTTATTACATTAAATTATGTGCATTTTTTTAATGAAATACCTTTTTATATAAGAAACCTATAAGAATTGCCTTAGAGAAAGGGTGTAAAATTTGAAGGTTAAAGATTTTTACTTTGATTTACCTGAAGAGCAAATTGCTCAAAAACCAGCAGAAAAGAGAGATCTCTCTAGATTGATGGTTTATGATAGAGAAAGTGGAGAGGTAGAACATAAAGTTTTTAAAGATATTGTAGACTATCTTAATGAGGGAGATTGCTTGGTGCTCAATAATACAAGAGTTCTTCCTGCAAGATTATTTGGATCAAAGGAAAATACAGGAGGAAAAGTTGAGTTCCTACTATTAAAGAGAATAGATAAAAATACATGGGAGAGTCTTGTTAAGCCTGGGAAAAAAGCTAAACCAGGAACAAGATTCGTATTTGGAGATGGAAGATTAAAATGTGAAGTAACAGGAATCGGTGAAGAGGGAAGTAGGATTATTAAGTTCGAGTATGATGGAGTGTTTGAAGAGATACTTGATGAGCTTGGTAATATGCCATTACCTCCTTATATAACTGAGAGACTTGAAGATAAAGAGCGTTACCAAACCGTGTATTCAAAAGAAGTGGGATCTGCGGCAGCACCAACAGCTGGGCTGCATTTCACAGAAGAATTACTTAGGAAAATTAAGGATAAAGGTGTGAAAATGGCATACGTCACACTACATGTTGGATTAGGTACTTTTAGACCTGTTAAGGCAGAAACTATCGCAGAACACCATATGCATTCCGAATACTATGAAATTGATGATGAAGCAGCAAAGATAATAAATGACACCAAAAAAAATGGTGGAAGAGTAATTGCGGTTGGTACAACTTCTTGTAGAACACTTGAAAGTGCAGCAGAAGAGAATGGGCATCTTGAAGGAAAAAAAGGGGATACAGAGATATTCATATATCCAGGATATAAATTTAAAGTTATTGATGGTATTATTACAAATTTCCATCTGCCTGAGTCTACGCTTATAATGCTGATTAGTGCATTGAGTAGTAGAGATAAAATTATTAACGCTTATAACATTGCAGTTAAAGAAAATTATAGATTCTTCAGTTTTGGAGATGCTATGTTCATTAGATAAAAGGATATTTAGAGAGGAGAAAATAATGGGTAAATATACATTATTAAAAAAAGAAGGAAGTGCTAGGAGAGGAAGATTTGAAACAGTACATGGTACTATAGAAACTCCTGTTTTTATGAATGTTGGTACACTTGCAGCGATAAAAGGGGCAGTGTCATCAATGGATCTTAAGGAAATAAGATGTCAGGTGGAACTTTCTAATACTTATCATCTTCATTTAAGACCAGGTGATGATGTTGTTAAAGAGTTGGGTGGATTACATAAATTTATGAATTGGGATAGACCTATTCTTACAGATTCAGGCGGATTCCAAGTTTTCTCATTAGCTGGTATGAGAAAGATTAAAGAAGAGGGAGTGTATTTTAGTTCCCACATTGACGGAAGAAAAATATTTATGGGACCAGAGGAAAGTATGCAGATACAGAGTAATCTTGCATCTACTATAGCAATGGCATTTGATGAGTGTATTCCTAATCCTTCAACAAGAGAATATGTTATTGGCTCAGTAGCTAGAACAACAAGATGGCTTGAAAGATGTAAGACAGAAGTTGATAGATTAAATTCATTAGAAACAACTATAAATAGAAATCAAATGTTATTTGGAATAAACCAAGGTGGGGTTTACAACGATATCAGAATCGAGCATGCTAAGAGGATTGTTGATATGGATCTTGATGGGTATGCAATAGGTGGATTAGCAGTTGGGGAAACTCATGAAGAAATGTATGATGTTATAGAAAATGTGACACCACATTTACCACACGACAAACCAATTTATCTTATGGGAGTTGGACTTCCAAGTAATATACTTGAAGCAGTTGATAGGGGAGTAGATTTCTTTGATTGCGTATTACCAGCTAGAAATGGAAGGCATGGTCATGTGTTTACAAAAAACGGAAAGATAAATCTTTTCAATAAGAAGTTTGAACTAGATGGTGCTCCTATTGATGAAGGATGTGATTGTCCTGCATGTAGAAATTATAGTAGAGCATATATAAGGCATCTATTTAAAGCAAAAGAGATGCTTGCAATGAGATTGTGTGTGCTTCATAATCTATATTTCTATAATAAGCTTATGGAAGAAATTAGAGCTGCTTTAGATGGTGGCTATTTCAAACAATATAAAAAGCAGAAGTTAGAAGAATGGAATGGAAGAGCATAATTTATTTGAATTAAATTCATTTTTATGATTTAATAGGAATTAGAATATCTTTTAAGGAGGTAGTTATATTATGGGACCACAGTTGATTCAAATGTTAATTGTTTTTGGTATAATGTTTGGAATGATGTATCTTTTAATTATTGTACCAGATAAGAAAAGAAGAAAGAAATATTCTTCAATGCTAGATACTATGAAAGTAAACGATAAAATTACAACTAAAGGTGGAATTGTTGGAAAGATAATAAATATCAAGGACGACTACATAATTCTTGAAACAGGTCCTGATAGAGCAAGAGTTAAAATGCTTAAAACAGGAATTCTTACAATAGAAAACAATGATACTAGTGAAGCAGCAGTAACATCAGAAGAAAAAAAGTAATAAATATTTTCTAATGTAGAATATTACCCTTCTATCTCTCATAATTATTTACAAAAGAGAAATAGGAGGGTTTTTATGTACAAGAAAATTAATTACATATGTGTTGGACAAGGTGCAATAAGGGCTTGTGTAGTAACATTAATATTACTTATTATCTTTACTGGTATAACATCTATATTCGGAGATAATGACTCTGTAAAATCTGTGGTGTATATGATAATAACATGCTTAAGTGTATTATACGGCGCATCATATGCTGCTAGTAAAGCAGGGAAAAAAGGATGGCTAGTAGGGTTGATGGTAGCGGCTATTTATAGTGTTTGTATTTACCTTGCATCAATTGGTGCAGGTAGAGAAAGTGTTTTCGTTATGAGAGATGTAGTTAGATTCTGTTTGGCCTTGGTAGTTGGAACATTATCCGGCATGCTTGGAATAAATATCTAGAAAAATTCATATATTATGATGAAAACATAGAATAAAAGCTATATAAATGAAAAAGTATCCATATAAATACTTTTTTAAACTTTGTTTTTATGTTATAATAAATCAGAATAATTGGGATGAGAGGAGATTAAACATGAAACACATTAAAATTATTAATAAGTCTAGCTTAAAAGACACATTAAAGAAGCCTGGTTGCAAAGAATGTGCAAACTCTTGTCAATCTGCATGTAAAACTTCATGTACAGTTGGAAACTTACAGTGTGAAAACTAAAAAACATTTCGAAAGCAGTAACGTCAGTTACTGCTTTGAGTTTGTTAAAGAATAGTATTTGGAGTTTTTAACTAGAATTCCTATATTATTAGGCAAATGAGAAAAAATAACTTTTTTCTCAACAAGCCTTTAATTAAAGGCAATAAAATTAATTGATAAGGTACATGAAAATAAATAACAAGTTAAATATCTGTCTCATACGGATTGGTTAGTTATTTGAATATGCCTAAATACGATAAATAGGAGGAAATGATAGTGGCTTTGATACATAAGTTTAAACAGGGAAATGATTATTTTGTTATTGATATCAATTCAGGATCACTTCATAAGATTGATGAGTTAGTATTTGATATTTTAGACGATGAAAAGTTTTTAGATTTAGAGATTGTAAAGAAAAATTTAAATGGTAAATATGAAAATCAAATGATAGAAGAAGCATATGAAGAATTGAAATACCTTGTGAATGAAGGGTATTTGTATTCAGAAGAATTATATAGAGATATAGCTATTAATGGGCAAGAAGGACCATCGTATATAAAGGCGCTATGCTTAAATATTATTCATGATTGTAATCTTCAATGTAAATATTGTTTTGCAGATGAAGGTGAGTATCATGGTGGTAAGAAGAGGATGTCTGTCGATGTGGCTAAGAAAGCAATTGACTTTGTTATAAAGAATTCTGGACCTAGAAAAAACATTGAGGTTGATCTTTTTGGAGGAGAACCTTTAATGGTTATGAAAGAAATTAAAGAAATTGTCCAATATGGTAGAGAAGCTGGAGTGAAACACGGGAAAAATATTAGATTCACTATGACTACTAATGCTACATTATTGAACGATGAGATCATTGAGTATTTAAATGAAAATATGGTAAATATTATTTTGAGTCTTGATGGAAGAAAGAATATTAATGATGCAATGAGACAAAGAAAAGATGGAACAGGAAGTTATGATACTATACTTCCTAAGATTAAAAAAATGGTTGCTAAGAGAGATAAGGACAAAATGCACTATGTGAGAGGTACATTCACAAGAAATAATCTTGACTTTTTCCAAGATGTAAAGCATTTTGTAGAAGAAGGATTTAAGGAGATTTCTATCGAACCAGTTGTTCTTCCATACGAAAATCCACTAGCTTTACAACCTGAAGATGTAGAAGTTATAAAGGCAGAGTATGATAAACTTTATAAATATATGGCTGAGAAAAATTCAAAAGGTGAAGGATTCAATTTCTATCATTTTAATGTGGATTTAAAGGGTGGGCCATGTATATATAAGAGAATAAGTGGATGCGGCGCTGGACATGAGTATGTAGCCATAACACCAGAAGGAGAAATATATCCATGTCATCAGTTTGTCGGACAAGAAGAATATAAAATGGGTACACTAGAGAGTGATGAATTGAATCAGGATATAATGAAAAAGTTCAAGAGTGCTCATATTTATAATAAAGAAAAGTGTACAGGGTGCTGGGCAAGATTCTACTGTAGTGGCGGTTGTCAAGCTAATAATCATAGTTTTAATGGGGATATGAATAAACCATATGAACTAGGTTGTGAACTTCAAAAGAAGAGAATTGAATGTGCTATTGCATTAAAAGCATTACAGATGGAAAAAGAATAAAAAAAGAAAAGTCTTAAATTGGAAATATTGACTATTTAACGTATAGGATTTATAATTAATTCTATGGATGTTGATTTAACTTGCGAGTAAAGGAGGATATACATGAAAAAAGGAAAAGGTACCTTAATATTTTTAATCATCGTTTTATTTGTAGGAATTTTTTCTTTTGCTACTTTTAATGGGCTTACAGTATTTAATACATATAAATTTAAGTCTATGGATGAAAGTATAGGAAAGGGATTGGATCTTGTTGGAGGGATTTCTGTAGTAGAAACTGTTCAAGATTACAACGTAAGTGATGAGGAGGTTCAAAAATATAAGGAGAGCAACCCAAATGAGAGTGTTGCCACTATTAGAAGAACCTTAGAAGAAAGTGCAATGGCTAGAACTAAAGAACTAATTGAAATGAGAGTAAATAAATTAGGGATAAGTGAAACAGTTGTTGCAAGAGACGGGGAAGATAGAATCAGAATCGAAATACCAGGTGTATATGATTCTGAGGAAGTAATTAACCTTGTTGGTAAAACTGGTCAACTTAAGTTTGTTGGTCCAGATGGTGAAACAATCTTAACTGGAGAAGATGTTGAGAGAGCGGTTGCTAGAAGAGATGAAATTGGAAGACCATTGGTTTCGTTGAATCTTAATAAAGAAGGCGCTGTGAAGTTTGAAGAAGCTACAAAAAAGTTCCTAAATCAACAAATTATAATATATTTAGATGAGGATGAAATTGTTAGTCCAACAGTATCAGCTGTTATTACAAGTGGAGATGCTGTTATAAACAATATTGAGAGTGAGCAGAGAGCAAGTAGTATTGCAAACTTAATCAACTCAGGAGCGCTTCCTGTTACATTAAAGGTTGAATCATATAATACTGTAGGTGCAACTTTAGGAGCAAACGCATATTCATTAAGTAAAACAGCAGGAATGATTGGAATTCTAATCATTATGGTATTTATGATAATTTATTACAGAATACCTGGAATAATATCTTCAATCGCATTATTATTATTTGTTGTTTTAGATATGAATATTTTTGCAAGTTTAGGTGGGGTTTTAACGTTAGCAGGTATAGCAGGTTTACTTTTAACAATAGGTATGGCTGTAGATGCTAATGTGCTTATTTTTGAAAGAATAAAAGAAGAAATTAAACTTGGGAAATCACCAAGAACTGCTTTGGATGCAGGATATAGTAGAGCGTTAATTTCTATTGTAGATGCAAATGTAACTACATTAATTGCTGCACTAATACTGTATTTCATAGGTACAGGAGCAGTTAAAGGATTTGCATTAACGTTATTGATTGGTATAGCTGTAAGTATGCTTACTGCTCTTGTGTTCACAAAATACATGTTAAAACTTGGAATGTCCATGGGTATACTTAAGAAACCTGGACACTTCGGTGTGAAAAGGGGGTAGTGGAGTATGCTAAAGATAGTTGAAAAGAGTAAAATTTGGTTTTCTATTTCCATAGCAATAATCGCAGTAGGACTATTCTTTATGTTTACAAATGGACTGAACTTTGGTATCGATTTTAAAGGTGGAACAGTTGTAAAGGTTGATTTCCAGAAAGAGATGAGTCAAGATGATAAAACAGAAATAGAAACAATAATTTCAAAATACTGTGATGTGGATGATACTGAAATCAGAGTTGTTAATAAAACTGAAGTTGAATTATCATTTAAAGCTGATGCAATTGAAAAAGAAAGTATAGGTGCACTACATAAAGAAATTAAAGATAAGTTTGAGTTGAAAGATGATTACGTTTTATCAGAGAGCAACAAAGGGGCGTCTATAAGTAAAGAACTTACTAGAACGGCTTGGATTGCAGTTGTTGTTGCTACTATTGCCATGCTGATATATATAACTTTCAGATTTGAATTTACATTTGGTGTTGCAGCAGTTATTGCATTGTTACATGATATTTTAATAACATTGAGTATTTATGCTATTTTCGATGTTAAGATCAACACACCGTTTATTGCAGCAATGTTAACTATTCTAGGTTATTCTATAAATGACACTATCGTTGTATTTGATAGAGTAAGAGAGAATAAAAATAAAAATAGAAAGTTACCACTTAATGAATTAGCTAATAACAGTATAAGACAAACAATTTCAAGATCTATTAATACGTCTATTTCTACATTGATTACAATTATAATTTTATTTATTCTTGTACCATCAATTAGAGAATTTACACTTCCATTAATTGTTGGGGTAGTATCAGGATCTTATTCATCAATATTCATAGCTAGTCCAGCTTGGGTAATGATTAGCAAGAAATTTAAAAAAGCTTATAAATAAATTTTTAAAAAAGCATGCATTCGCATGCTTTTTTTATTCTTTAGGAAATTGAATAATTTCATAAAGAATTTATCACATGTAATGTTGCTTATATCAATGGGTTATATGATTGTGTAAAATTGTACCAGTTCAATTTCTAAAGAATAAAAAAATGAAGGGGTTGTAGGGGAAGTATTTCCCCTGCCGGTTTAAGATGGGTGCTCAGCAACGATAGTTGCGTCGAAGGGAAACATAGGTTTCCCTAGCGAAGCGCGTGAAACGCGCCTTTTTTAGTTGAGAACTTTTTAAAACCCTAGCAGTAATTAAATCCTCTTAAAACATTGTAATATTTCACGTTTTCAATTATAATATAAGATGTTTCTCTTTAGTTCGTTAAAAATTGACAAACAAGCTTAAGAGACAAAAAATCATTTTAGATAAGGGTAATATTATGGCTTATAATTTGGAAAACAGTTTGAAGAGGGTTATTAATGCAATTACATATAGGGAAAAGATAGTAGTGTTCTCAAATAATGACTCTGAGAGTATTTTAAGTCTGTCATCATTATTGCTCACTTTGAGGTATTTGAATGCTGATGTTGAATACCTTACACCAAATGAGTTTACTTTAGATGGGAAGTTAACAAAGAATTATATTGATAATTATATTAAAGCTTTTGGAGCTAAACTTGTAATATTAATTGGTTGTGATCTTCAATCTCATAAAGAAGATGAGATTTTGAGGGAAAATGGCATCGATTTTATAGTAGTAAAAAAGGATGCTAAGTACTATCAAGAGAATTTCATTGTGAATGAGGCTAATATAGAAGGATATAGCAAAGAATGTATAACAGATGCAATATTAGTCTTTGATATAATAGAAGCAATCTCATCCTATTATAGGACGGGTGTGTTCTATAAGTATACTGATTTAATAATGTTAGCTATAATCAGTTCCGATTTGGCTATTAAGGATATAAATAGATTATTGATTAGATTAGGGATAGACAAATTACATAATACAAATAATTATGGGATAAAAGCATTATTTGAAATGAATGATATCAATGAAATAAATCTATCAACATTGCAGTTAGTGGTTGAAGGCGTTAAGCCTTCTCTTAACGCATTGGGAAGAATGGATGACTCGAAGATTCTAGTTGAGTTATTTACTACAGATAATCTGCAAAGAGCTAGACAGATTGCTAAGTATCTTATTAAAGAAAGTGAACAGAAAAGAATTCATGAAAAGAGGGCATATTGAAATAAATTGTATGATGAGATATAATAATAAATAGATTGATTTTATTATATATTTATGAAAATTAACGTACATAGGTAATGTTTTTAATAATTATAAGTATTTATAGATAATGAGGAAATACTTATATATTTCTATTTAAGAATAAATTAATATTAGGGGGCATAAAATTGGATTTAAGAGATAGTATTCGTATAATTGAAAACTTTCCTGTTGAAGGGATTAGTTTTAAGGATATAACGCCATTGTTGGCAGATGGAGAAGCGTTAAGGGAAGCAATAAATCAGATTGTTAACCACTTAAAGGATAAGAACATTGACATGATTGCTGGACCAGAGGCAAGAGGTTTCTTATTTGGGGTGCCAGTTGCTAATGAATTGGGAATTGGATTTATTCCAGTGAGAAAACCAGGAAAGTTACCATATGATACTTATGCGGTTGAGTATGACTTGGAATATGGCAAAGATAGATTAGAAATTCATAAAGATGCTATAAAGCCTGGGCAGAGAATCGCTGTTGTTGATGACTTGTTGGCTACAGGTGGAACAGTAGCTGCAGTTTCTAAACTGATTGAAGAAGTTGGTGGAGAAGTAGCTTCTTTGAATTTTGTTATAGAACTAACTGATTTAAATGGAAGAGATAAATTACAAGGATATGATATAAACTCACTTATTAAATATGATATTTAAAGAAAATTCCAATGATTAATTGCATAATTCGAAAGTATATAATATAATAATTTTATAAAAATAAGTATTAACGACTGGTTTATGACCAGTCGTTTAATTTAGGGGTAATTAGTATGTTGATGAAACTGTTTAATATACTCGATGAAAATGGAAGTTATATTAATAAAAAATTCATAGAGAAAGCTTTTAGATTTGCTAATGATGCACATGAGAATCAGAGAAGGAAATCTGGTGAGTTATACATTACTCATCCTCTTGAAGTGGCGTGTATCCTCGCTGAGATGAATTTAGACGAGAATACTATAGCGGCAGCTTTATTACATGATGTGGTTGAAGATACTCATTATACATTTGATGATGTAAAGGTGGAATTCAATGAACAGGTTGCAATACTTGTTGATGGTGTAACTAAATTAGAAAAGATAAAGTATAAGTCTAAGGAAGAAGAACAAGCAGATAATGTAAGAAAAATGGTTCTTGCTATGGCTAAGGACATTAGGGTTATACTAATTAAATTGGCCGATAGACTTCATAACATGAGAACACTAAAATATATGCCAATCGATAAACAAAAAGAAAAAGCAAAAGAGGCTATAGATATATATGCACCTCTTGCACATAGATTGGGAATTTCAAAAATTAAGTGGGAACTTGAAGACTTATCATTACGATATTTAGATCCTAATGAGTATTATAACCTTGTTCGTATGATTGCGGAAAAAAGAGCAGGAAGAGAGATGTTTATAAATAGCATCATAGATGAACTATCTGACAAACTGTCGGTAGCGGGTATTCAGTCAGAAATTGAAGGTAGGCCTAAACACTTCTACAGCATCTATAGAAAGATGATAAACAAGAATAAGAGTATTGATCAAATCTTTGATTTAACTGCTCTTAGAATTCTTGTTGAAGATGTAGGGAGTTGTTATGCTGCGTTAGGTATAGTGCATACTTTATATAAACCTATTCCAGGTAGATTTAAAGATTATATTGCAATGCCAAAGCCTAATATGTATCAATCAATCCATACAACGCTTATTGGACCGCAAGGAAAAACATTTGAGATTCAAATTAGAACTATGGAAATGCATAAAACTGCTGAGTATGGGATAGCTGCTCATTGGAAATATAAAGAAGGGCAAACGGAAAATGGTGAGAATGATTTTGAAACTAAACTAACATGGTTAAGAGATATTCTTGAGTGGCAAGGGGAAACATCGGATGCTGCTGAGTTTATGGATTCATTTAAGATAGATCTGTTTTCTGATGAGGTCTTTGTATTTACACCAAGAGGAGATGTTATAAATTTACCTTCGGAGTCTACTCCTGTTGACTTTGCGTATAGAATTCATACGGATATTGGACATAGATGTGTAGGAGCGAAAGTAAATAACAAAATAGTACCTATTGATTATAAGCTAAAAACAGGGCAGATTGTGGAAGTTATAGCTTCGCCTGGAATGAAGGCACCTAGTATAGGGTGGTTGTCTTTTGTGAAAAGTAATCAGGCTAAGAGCAAGATTAAAGCTTGGTTTAGAAAAGAACAGAGAGACGAGAACATCCGAGTTGGTAAAGAAATGATTGAAAAAGAATGTAAGAAGATGAAGGTAGTTCTATATGAACTACTTTGTGAGGATAATGTTGAAAAGTTATTTAAAAGATTTAACATTAAGACTTACGAGGATCTTTTTGCAGAAGTAGGATCAGGAGAGGTTCTTCTTGACTATGTATTTAATAAGATTAGTGATCTTATTAAGACAAATAAAGAAAAACTTACAATCGAAGAGGAACAGGAGAGAATCTCAGCACTTCTCAAGAGAGGTAATAAAGCTGATGAGAAAAATGGAGATGTTGTTATTAGGGGAGCTGACAATCTTATGGTCAGATTCGCAAAATGCTGTAATCCGGTTCCTGGGGACGATGTGATTGGTTATGTTACTAAAGGAAGAGGTATATCTATACACAGAAAAGACTGTAAAAATGCAAGTAATCTTTTGAAAACAGAAGGTGAAAAGATAATAGATGTTAACTGGGGTAAAATTAAATCAAATGAATTCATCAGTGAAATTGAGATGAAGAGTGTTAATAGAGATGGTATTCTTGCTGATGTCATGGAATGTGTTGTAAAGTGTAAAACACCAGTATGTTCAATAAATGCAGTTACTCAAAGTGATGGTATTGCATTGATAAATTTAAAGATTAGAGTTAATAGTATTGAGCATATAAAGACTGTAATAAAGAAACTAAAGAAAATTGATGGAATTTTGGAGATATATAGACTGAAAAAGTAATATGAGAGGTGAATGTTATGAGAGCGGTTGTCCAGAGAGTTAAAGAATCTAAAGTTGAGGTAGATGGAAAAATTATTGGGGAAATAGGTAAAGGGTTAAACGTTCTTTTAGGTATTTGTGAAGAAGATGATGAGAAGGATATAAAATATCTTAAAGATAAGATTGTAAATTTAAGAATTTTTGAAGATGAAAATGGAAAAATGAACAAATCACTTTTAGATGTGGAGGGTGAACTTCTAATAATCTCTCAATTTACTCTTTATGGAGATTGTAGAAAGGGTAGACGTCCAAACTTTATGAGGGCACTTGGTGGAGTTGAATCAGAAAAACTTTACGAAAAGTTTGTAGAAGCATGTAAAAATGAAGTTAATGTTCAGACGGGTGAATTTGGAGCAGATATGGATGTTCATATTTTAAATGATGGACCAGTGACGCTTTTACTTGAAAGTAATAAAGATTTCTAACATTTGGAGGGTTCTATGATTATAAAACGAGTTGTGGCAGGGATTTATGGAGCTAATTGTTATCTTGTGAAAGATGAAGTTAGTGGAAAAGGAGTTGTCATTGATCCTGGTGGAGATGTTGATGATATTTTGAAGGCATTAATAAAAATAGAGATGGATGTTGAATATATTTTATTTACACATGGGCATGTGGATCACACAACAGGAGGAGCGGAACTTCAAGAAGCTGTGGGTGGTAAAATTGCAATTTCTAGTGAAGATGATAAACTTATTATGAGTGGAGCCTCGTTATATGGACCGCTGTTATCTAATGGTGCAGATATGCATTTAGCATCAGGTGGTGTGCTTAAAGTAGGAGAACTTGAGATAGAGTGTATTGCAACTCCGGGACACACACCTGGAGGTATGAGTTTTAAAGTTGGAGAGGTGGTTTTTACAGGAGATACGCTATTTTATAGATCTATTGGCAGAACTGATCTTATAGGAGGAGATAGTGATTTAATTGCTAAAAGTATTAAGGAAAAACTCTATACTCTTCCAGAAGAAACAATTGTTTATCCAGGGCATGGTGGTACTCCAACAACTATAAAAGACGAGAAGAGAGAAAACTCTTTTGTAAGGTAGAGGTAAGTTTTCGATGAAGAAAATTTTAAATAAAAATAAAATAATAATTAAGTTGAATGATGAACATTATTCTTATGATGTATATCAGATGTTCAATATATATTATCAGAATCTCAAAATTGAGTTTCACGAAGAAAACTATGAATATGAAGTTTTTATTCATGAACATGAGGTTGTTATTGTAAATGATGGTCAATCTTGGCGGTTTGAAATTTCAAAAGAGAAACACATTAAAGAGGAGATAAGAAAAGGGATATTTTCTTATCTTAGAGAAAAAACAGGAAAAATATTTCCTTGGGGTACACTGATTGGTATAAGACCAAGCAAAAGGGCTATGACACTTTTAAAAGAAGGAAAAAGTATCCATGAGATAGTTGAATTTTATCATAGAACATCATTAACCAGCGAAGAAAAAGCTAAATTATGTATTGAAGTAGCGGAGAATGAGTTAAAGTTGATGGATGAAGATAGAAAAAAGATTAGTGTATATATAGGTATGCCTTATTGCCCTAGTAAATGTTTATATTGTTCTTTCACTTCCAATCCGATAGGAAGGAAAGAGAAAGAAGTTGAAGAGTACATAAAAACTCTCTTATGGGAGATTAAGAATATTTCTGAAGAGATTAAAAGGCTTGATCTAACTATAGATACTGTGTATTTTGGTGGGGGAACGCCTACAGCGGTTAATGAACAGCAGTTCAGACAAGTTATGGAAAGTATTTATGAAAACTTTATTACTAATTTTAGGATAAGGGAATTCACTGTTGAATGTGGTAGACCGGATTCGATTACCTACGATAAGTTGCTGTGTATGAAAGAAATGGCGGTTAATAGAATAAGTATAAATCCTCAAACTATGAATGATTATACCCTTAAGAGTATAGGGAGAACCCATGATTCGGAAGATATAATTAAAACGTTTAAAATGGCTAGAGAGTTAGGTCATGACAATATAAATATGGATTTAATTATAGGGTTGCCTGGTGAAGGATTAAATGAGGTCAAGAAAACATGTGAAGAGATAAAAAGACTCTCGCCTGAGAGTATAACTGTACATGGATTATCTATTAAAAGAGGCTCGAAATTATATGAAAAACTTGTGGTAGAAAAATCCCTTAGTATTTCGGAACAACATGAAATAGTAAAAATGTTTAAGTTGGTTGAAGAGGTTTCATTAAAAATGAATATGAAACCATATTATATGTATAGACAAAAGAATATGCTTGGCAATATGGAAAACATAGGGTATTCTATTAGTAGAAGCGAGTGTGTTTACAATATTGCTATGATAGAAGATACTCAAACGATTATTGCTGTAGGTGCTAATGGAATTTCTAAATTTCTATTTGATAATGGTATCATTGAGAGATTAGCAAATAATAAAGATGTGAGAACCTATATGGATAAAGTTGAAGAGATTACTGAGGAAAAAGTAAAGATGCTCAGGAAAGTTTAAAAGGAGGAAAAAAACATGGGTGAAAGTTTAAATGGTTTAAAGAGAAGTATTATGTGTGGCGAATGTAGAGAAGAACATATTGGTCAAAAGCTTACAGTTATGGGATGGGTACAAAGAAAAAGAAATCTAGGAGGACTTGTATTTGTTGACTTAAGAGATAGAGAAGGGATACTACAAGTTGTTTTTGGAGATGAGATTAATGAGGAAGCATTCAAAAAAGCTGACCTTGTAAAATCGGAATATGTTATTGCTATTGAGGGTGAACTTGTTATGAGGCAATCTCCTAACAAAGGAATTCCAACAGGAATGGTAGAACTTAAAGGTGAGAGTATTAGAATTTTATCAGAATCTCAGACACCACCTATATACATAAAAGAAAATTTAGATGCAGCTGAGAATATTAGATTAAAGTACAGATATCTTGATCTTAGAAGACCTGATATGCAAGAAAAACTTGTTATCAGACATAAAGCTGCTAAGGTAATTAGAGATTTCCTTGATGAGAATAAATTCTTAGAGATGGAAACTCCTATGCTAACTAAGAGTACTCCAGAAGGAGCAAGAGATTACCTTGTACCAAGTAGAAACTATCCAGGCAAGTTTTATGCATTACCTCAATCTCCGCAGATTTTTAAGCAGTTATTGATGGTTTCTGGATTTGATAGATACTTCCAAATAGTAAAGTGTTTTAGAGATGAAGATTTAAGAGCTAATAGACAGCCTGAGTTTACTCAAGTGGATATTGAAATGTCATTTGTTGATATGGAAGATGTACTTGAAGTAAATGAGAGATTAATACAGAGATTGTTTAAAGAAGTTAAGGGCATCGATGTGCAGTTACCTATTAAAAGAATGCCGTATGATGAAGCTATGGCTAAATATGGTAGTGATAAACCTGATTTAAGATTTGGTATGGAAATAAATAATATTTCCGAAGTTGTTAAAGATTGTGGATTTACTGTATTCAAGGGTGCAATAGAGGCTGGTGGAAGTGTAAGAGCAATTGTTGCAGAAGGTTGCTCTGGCATGGGTAGAAAAAAAGTTGATAAATTAGGTGAGTTTGTTAAGACTTATAGAGCAAAAGGTTTAGCTTGGGTAGCTCTTAAGGAAGATGGAATTAAATCTCCTATAGCTAAGTTCTTTAGCGAAGAAGAGATGAATAACATCATAGAAGCTTCAGGAGCTAAAACTGGGGATTTAATACTTATTGTTGCAGATAAAGATGAAGTTGTATTACAAAGTCTTGGAGCTTTAAGATTAGAGCTTGCGAAGCAACTAGAGTTGTTGAAAGATAATAATGAGTTTAATTTCGTATGGATAACTGATTTCCCTCAGTTTGAGTATAATGAAGAAGAAGATAGATATGTTGCTAAACACCATCCGTTTACTATGCCTAAAAAAGAAGATATGCATTTACTAGAAAGTGACCCTGCTAAAGTAAGAGCAGAGGCGTACGATATTGTACTTAATGGTGAAGAGCTTGGTGGGGGAAGTATAAGAATACATGAAAGTGATGTTCAAGAGAAAATGTTCGGAGCTCTTGGTTTCACTAAAGAGAGCGCTTGGGAAAGATTTGGATTCTTGCTTGAGGCGTTCCAATATGGACCACCACCACATGGCGGAATTGCTTATGGTTTGGATAGAATAGTGATGTTCTTAAGTGGAACAGAAAACATCAAAGATGTTATAGCATTCCCTAAAAATCAGAATGCAGCTTGTCCGATGTCAGAAGCTCCAAATGTAGTTGATGAAAAGCAATTAAGAGAATTAGGAATAGAAATAACAGCTAAAGAAGATAAATAGATAAGAATTATCTTGAATATATTTAAGGCTAAAGAAGGGAATAAATTCTCATCTTTAGCCTTTAAATGTATATGCTATATTACCATTGTGTTAACTGTAACACCTTCTATGTTTGTGAGGTCAGCTTTTAGTTTTTCAATATTCTCAGCATCTGGCCTTAATTGCAATAAAATCAATCCTCTTTGAGAACAAGTTGCTTCAGAAGTTTCATGAAGTCCTAGTCTTGTTTTAATAATACATCCATGTTTAGTTAGGATTTCCTGAACAGTAGGTGCGGATTTTGTTCTTGGGTTAATAGCGATGGCCATAATTGTACATTCCATAAAATCTCCTCCTATTAAATAAATTTATATTTATTATAGTGTAAGGCAAGCATTAACTTCAAGGAAAATTATACTAATTATAATAATGAGATGTTACTGAATCTCACATCACTAAAGTGACGTGGTTCTCATCTACACAAACTTCTTTTATACCCTCAATATATTATTTAAAACTTCATATATTTACGACATTATAAAAACTTATTTGTTTCGATAAAACTTTCACTAACAATAATCCTAATGGATTAATTAACATTAGCATAACGCCCGATTCAAGACGTATATTTAATTCTAATTAAATTCCAAAGCTGCTTATTAATTTATAATTATCTTTCTTCATGTTTTTTAATCTCTCAATTTCTCTATTATGCATTTCTCTAAAGTTTTCGAAATCATTTATCATATTTTCTCTATCTATTTTATCTAATTTTTTACCTATTACATTTTGAATTATAAAACTACTATACAAATCTCTCTGTATCTTAAAATCTCCAAAATTATTCCATCTTTCATTTAATTGTTTTTTAATATATCTATCTTCAATGTGATTGAATTGACTGGCTTTAACTTTTTTAGTACTTATCTTTAATAATTTCAACTTTTCATACTGTAGTTTTCTATTTATTATATCCAATAACATTGACGGAGCTTTGTTTGCTAAGGATTTACCGAATCTTTTCTTTTTGTTAAACTTACCAGTTTTCTCATTGACAGTAGTATTTTTAGCTCTAGCTTGCAATCCTTTATAGTTCATTGTTTCCACTAGTATTCTATCACCTAAAGATATTATATAATTTGATAACTTCTCATGAGATTGCTTTCTAATATCAGTTTGTTTTCTCTGAATATCCTTTAACTCGTAGAGTATTTTCATATATCTATTACTTTTAATCCATTTTAATTTTTGTCTTTTACCATCTATAATAATACCTTTTTTTACAGTTCCATCTTCTTTGAAATTATTAGGATTATTAGCACGTCTTTGTCTATCTAACTTTCTTAATAGCCTTCTCTTTTCCTTTTCAATATTATTAACTTCTGGTGCTAATTCTAATAATTTAACATCATATTTTGCAGATATTGCAATACTTTGAGTGCCTATGTCTAAGCCTACATTTCCTTCTCCTATTTCTTTATTCTCCTTTACAGGTGGAACCCCTTCAAGTATGAGCTGAACATAGTATTTATATTTACCTCTGATAAGTTTTCTTTTAATTCTACAATACTTAACTCTATCTTGAATTGCTATTTGAGCATATTTATCGCATGATTTTATAATTACAGGTAATTTCAACCCATTCCATTGAATTAAGTCATCTTTATATTTTAATCCACTTTTATTCCACTTATTTTCTAAAGTATTCAATGACCCATATTTCTTAAAATGAACACAATTAGCTTCACCTTTAAGCAATTTATTAATAGAAGTCCAAGCTCTGCTTGCTATTGCTTGAGCTACTTTACTATCAATACTTTTAAAATGTGAGTACATGGGTTGTATGTAGTTTATAAGTGAGTATTCTGTCAAAGAATATTTTTTGTATAATTCATTTAATTGCTTATATAGATATTTGCGTTGTTTTTCTAATTTTTTTAAGTTATCTTCATTTTTACAATTGAAATGTTTTTTATTAATTTCTTTTATTTGCTTTCTTACTTGTTTATAATCTTTTCTCTCTATCATTACATTATATCTTTTAAGAGCTTCACTTAATACTCCATTAAACATCTTTCTACCTATCTCAAAACGTTTATTTAACTCATCTTCTTGCCATATTTCTGTTTTTAATTCTAATGTTAATACGTAACTTGATGTTGTTGATTTCTTTCCCATAATACTCACCTCTTTCTATTTGTTTTTTTTATTAAAATATATATCCTCATCTAAGATGTATCTTGACATATGTATATTATATTTTTGCCGCTAACTCATGAATGAATTCACAAGTATGTGTGGTGATTGAATCAAAAAAACATCCAATGGCAAGTAGGGTTCTGTTTATAGTTAATCCAACTGTGGGTTGCAAATAGGAGTAAGTCTACAAAGTAGCTAGTTTGCTCACTGGTTATTTGTTTGAATATGGTTAAATTAAATGATATACTTTATATAGACAAAATGAAAAAAATGTGAAATGTTATTTAGGCTTTAGATAAATATTCTAAATAAAGCAATAATATATAATGAAAGGGGGAAAAGAGTTTACTCTTGAATATATGGATAATGAAAAAAAAATAAATGAAAATATTAAGCAGGAAGAAATAGAGAAGAGAAATAAAGATATAATAATTAGATTAAGAAAAATTGAAGGTCAAGTAAAGGGTATTGAAAAAATGGTATCTAGTGAGACTTGTTGTAGAAATATACTGGTTCAGGTAGCTGCTATAAGGTCAGCTATAAACAAGGTTGGAGGTTTGGTTTTAGAACACTATGCATCTAATTGTTTAGATTTAAAGGATCAAGAAACAGAAGAAGGGGTAAAAGAGTTAATTGATACTTTTATGATGTTTTTAAAATAACCTTAATAATTATATAAAGTAATGCTATTTTTGAAGGTAAGAATTTAATTCTTATCTTTTTTTTTTTTTTTTTTTTTTTTTTTTTTTTTTTTTTTTTTTTTTTTATTTTATTTTAGAAATCGAAAATTTTGTTAAGATATTTGCATATATAGATATTGGTTATATTGAAAAAATTCGAATAAATAGATTACTAAAAAGTAATGAAAGGTCTTTTTAAAAAGAGAATATTTCAATTAAGTAAGAAAAGTTATTATTTGGCTGAAATGCTTTTATTTTATTAGAGAAAAATATATCCAGCTTTAAAAGAAAATGAATGAACTAAATGAGTAAAATTCAAAATAAGGTAATTTAAAACAAAAAAATCAGTGGTAAAAGTTTCATATAAATGCAAATAAAACTTGGATAATGAAAATGATGTTTGCATAATAATCAACTATGAAAATATTATTTTTCGACAAAAAAGCTACATATGTGTGAGTGAATTTGCACTAAAAAACTTTAAAAAGTAGATAAAATCACAAAAAATACAGTATTTTAATAACATATTTAAATAGTATGTCACATTATATATATCTTGACAAATCAAATAAAATAAATTATTATTGAGAAAAGCAGTATAACTATTCAAATGAGGAAGTTTTTAAAATGAACTAAAGGTTATTAAAACTTTCAATTATCTGAAAATTTAGAAGTATTAAAAATACTTAAGAGGGGGAAGGGAATTGATTAAATTTTTTCTGAAAAGGTTTTTTTCAGCAGTTTTTACCTTATTCTTGATTTCGACTTTGACGTTTTTCTTGATGAAAGCTATTCCGGGAGGACCATTTTCAACAAATGAAAAGCTTTCGGATCAAGTGAGAGAGGCTCTTGAAGAAAAATATCATCTAAATGATCCTGTTCACAAACAGTATTTAGATTATATGGGAAGGCTACTAAAGGGGGATTTGGGACCGTCATTTGCAAGACCGGGAGTAGAAGTTAATGAACTTATGAAACAAGGATTTCCTTTATCGGCGAGTATTGGAGGGTATGCTGTGATTATGGTATTGCTAATTGGTATTCCAATGGGGATCATTGCTGCTATAAAGCAGAATAAAATTCCTGATTATGCAATATCCATTTTATCAACACTTGGAGTATGTATTCCAGGTTTTGTATTAGCAACATTATTTATATTCTTCTTTTGTTTTAAATTAAACATATTACCGTCCCATGGACTTGATACATGGAAGCACTATATTGGACCAGTAATAGCCCTTGGGGGATTCTCACTTGCATTTGTAACAAGACTAACAAGATCAAGCATGTTAGAGGTTATGCAACAGGATTACATTAGAACAGCAAGAGCTAAAGGCTTACCTGAGTCAGTTGTAATATTTAAGCATGGATTAAGAAATGCTCTGATACCAGTAGTAACATATATTGGACCAACAGTTGCAGCTATTTTAACTGGTAGTTTTGTAGTTGAAAAGATATTTGCGATACCAGGTATGGGTAAACACTTTACAGAAAGTGTAGGTAACAGAGATTATACGACATTGATGGGGGCGACGATTGTATTTTCCATATTCTATTTAGTTATGATATTAATCGTTGATGTTCTTTATGTTGTAATTGATCCAAGAATAAAATTTGACTAAGGAGGCAAAACAGATGGCTAATACAAAAACAGAAATATCTCCAAAGTGGCAAAGAGTTAATAAAGAAGAATTTGAAAAAGATAAAATTGAAAGACCCAGTCTTACTTATTGGCAGGATGCTTGGAGAAGATTAAAAAAGAACAAGCTATCAATGTTTGGTCTTTGTTTAGTTATTATTATTACTCTTATGGCAATATTTGCTCCAATGTTCTCTAGGTATTCATATGAAGACCAAAAGCTAGAATTTGTTAACTTACCTCCAAAACTTGATGTTTATAAAGTTGATGATAGTAATTACTTTCATTTGACTAAAGAATATACATTGATTAGTGTTGCAAGAGATGGTGAGCTAGTTGGTTCATTGAAGGAAGTTGAAGATAATAAAATTAAAAGATATAAAAAATATGAAATAGATGGAAATGAAATTATATTAGATTATAGTTTTGCTAAGCAAGCAGCAAGAAGTAAAGATCCAAATGCAAAGAAGTATGAAATAAGGCTTAATGGAGAAGAAATTACTATTGATAAAACAATGAAAAATAAGAGCTATATTCTAGGAACAGATCACTTAGGAAGGGATTTGTTTATCAGAATAGTTTATGGTGCTAGAATTTCGTTATTTGTTGCTTTTGTAGCGACTCTTGTTAATTTCTTTATAGGAGTTTTTTATGGAGGAATTTCTGGATATATTGGAGGCAAAGTTGATAATATAATGATGAGAATCGTTGATATAATCAGTACAGTACCTTTATTACTAATAGTTATATTATTATCAGTATATTTAGGTAATGGAATTAAAACCATAATAATTGCCTTTGGTTTAGTTTACTGGGTTAGAATGGCAAGACTAGTTAGAGGACAAATACTAAGTTTGAAAGAGCAAGAATTTGTATTAGCAGCTAAGACTGTTGGAGCTAGTACTTGGAGAATACTTGCAAAACATCTGATACCTAATGCAATGGGTCCTATTATCGTTTCTATGACAATGATGATTCCTAGTGCAATATTTACAGAATCATTTTTGAGTTTTATAGGACTTGGAGTAAGTGCACCACAAGCGTCATGGGGAACAATTGCAAGTGAAGCATTACAAAGTTTATGGACAAGTCCATATCAACTTATATATCCATCCATTGCAATATGCATAACAATATTATCATTTAACTTCCTGGGTGATGGATTAAGAGATGCACTAGACCCAAGATTACGTAAATAGAGGGGTGATAAGTATGGAAGAAAAAATATTGCAAGTTAATAATCTTAGTACTTCTTTCTATACTCACTTAGGTGAAGTACAAGCAGTTAGAGGGGTAAGTTTTCATGTGAATAAAGGAGAAGCAATTGGTATTGTTGGAGAGTCGGGAAGTGGTAAGAGTGTAACCTCAATGTCTGTTATGAAGCTATTACAATTTCCAGGTAAAATTAAAAATGGAGAGGTTATTTTCAAAGGGAAAGACTTAGTTAAATTTAAGAAAAGTGAAATGTTAAAGATTAGAGGAAATGAAATAGCTATGATTTTTCAGGATCCAATGACTTCTTTAAATCCTGTATTTACAATAGGAAATCAAATTATAGAAGCTGTAATGAGGCATCAAAAAATAAGTAAAGTTGAAGCAAGAAAGAAAGCTATTAAAATGCTTAAGCTTGTTGGTATTCCATCTCCAGAAACAAGGATTGATAACTATCCACACGAATTTTCAGGAGGAATGAGACAGAGAGCAATGATTGCAATAGCGTTATCCTGTGAACCGGATTTATTAATTGCTGATGAACCAACTACAGCACTAGATGTAACAATTCAAGCACAAATACTTGAGCTAATGAAAGAGCTAAAAGATAAAATCAACACATCGATTATATTGATAACACATGATCTAGGTGTTGTTGCGGATGTTTGTTCCAGAATAATTGTAATGTACGGAGGATTAATAATGGAGGAAGGCTCTGCTAGAGAGATATTCTATAATCCTAAACATCCTTATACTGTTGGACTCTTGAAATCTATTCCTAAAATTAATGTTGGAGAGAGAAATAGATTAATTCCAATTGATGGAACACCACCAGATTTATTAAAACCTCCAGTGGGGTGTCCTTTTGCAGCTAGATGTGAACATGCTATGAATATATGCATGAGTGAAAGACCTGATTTTTATGAGGTTTCTGATGGTCATAGAGCTAGTTGTTGGCTACTAGATTCAGAGGCACCACCGCAAGAGCTAAAAACAGAGGCATAGGAGGAATTTGAATGGAAAAAGTTCAGAGAGATGATGTTTTATTAGAAATAAAAAATCTTAAGAAGTACTTTAAAATAGATAAAGGTCTTTTTTCACAACCATCGTATGTAAAAGCTGTGGATGATGTTTCATTCTATATTAAAAAAGGAGAGACATTTGGCCTAGTAGGAGAATCAGGTTGTGGTAAATCCACTACAGGAAGGACAATTATAAGATTATATGATGTCACTGGTGGGGACGTTATATTTGACGGTACTAACATTTCAAAATTTAATGAGAAGAAGCTGAAGGATTATAGAAGAAGAATTCAAATGATATTTCAAGATCCATATGCCTCACTGAATAGTAGAATGACTGTTGCAGATATAATTGGTGAACCCATTGATATACATGGATTATGTAAAAGTAAGGAAGAAAGACAAAAAAGAATTTTCGATTTGCTAAATAGAGTAGGGTTAAGTAAAGATCATGCTTCTAGATATCCTCATGAATTCTCAGGTGGTCAGAGACAGAGAATTGGTATTGCTAGAGCATTGGCAGTAAATCCAGATTTTATAATTTGTGATGAACCAATATCAGCACTGGATGTTTCTATACAAGCACAAGTAATTAATATGTTGGAAGATTTACAAGAAGAATTTGGATTAACTTATCTTTTTATAGCCCATGATCTGTCCATGGTTCAGCATATTTCAGATAGAATAGGAGTGATGTATTTGGGAAATCTTGTAGAGATATCACCTAGTGATGAGCTATATGAGAATCCATTGCATCCATATACACAGGCATTATTATCAGCTATACCTATTCCGGATCCAGACTATTCTATTGAAAAGAATAGAGAGACTTTAGAAGGAGATGTTCCAAGTCCGATTAATCCTCCTTCGGGATGTAAGTTTAGAACAAGATGTAAATATGCAAGTGAAAAATGTGCTAAAGAAGTACCGGTTATGAAAGAAGCAAAAAAAGGACATATGGTTGCTTGTCATTGGGTTGAAGAGAAACTAGGCCTTTAAAAAAGATATGCTCTGAGGTAAAACTCAGTTTATATAAAATAACACAGGAGGGGATAAATTTGATTAAAAAGGGACTTGCATTGTTGTTGTCAATGACTTTAGTAGGTGGTGCATTTGTATCATGTGGAACTAAGGACAGTAATACGAATAGTACAACAACAAATGCCTCAGAAGAAAAAGATAAAAATAACAGTGGTAAAGAAGAAGAGAAAGAGAAAGTGGTAACTCAAGAGATAGTATGGAATCTTGGATCTAATCCTAAAACACTTGATCCGGGTTTGAATAGTGCATCTGATGGTGGAGATGTTATCAATAATTTATTTGAAGGTCTTGTAAGAGAAGTTGATGGGCAATATATACCAGGTATAGCTAAGTCGTGGGACATTAGTGAAGATGGTTTAGAATACATTTTTAATTTAAGAGATTCAAAATGGTCTGATGGATCGCCGTTAATAGCTGAGGATTTTGAATATGCATGGAAAAGAGCTATTAATCCAGAAACGAAATCGGAATATGCTTTTATAATGTATCCGATTTTAAATGCTAGTGAATATAGTAGTGGAGAAGCTACTGCTGATGATGTAGGGATAGAAGCACTTGATTCTAAGACTTTGAAAGTAACACTTAAATCACCTGCGCCTTATTTCTTGGGATTAACACAGTTTTATACTTATTTCCCGGTAAATAAAAAAGCAGTAGAATCTGGTGAAGAAGGTATTTGGGCAAAACAACCTGAGAAATTCTTAGGAAATGGTCCATTTAAACTTGAAACATTTATTGACTCTGATAAATTAGTAATGGTTAAGAATGAGAATTACTGGAATGCAGATGCTATCAAACTTGAGAAAATCACTGCTTTAATGATAGTTGAAGACTCAACTGCATATACGGCATATCAGAACGATGAAATTCAAGTAGTTGATTCAGTACCAAATGAGCTTATACCTCAACTTATGATTGAAGATCCTGAGTTTTATGTTATTCCTATGACAGGAACATATTATTATATCTTCAATCTGAGAGATGATGCTAAAGAAGTATTTAAAGATGAAAGAGTAAGACAAGCATTGGCTTATGCAATAGATAGAAAGACAATAACTGATAAAGTTCTTAAGGGTGGACAAATAGCAGCAACTGGATTCGTTCCACCAGGAATTCTTGATGCGGAAGGTAATGAATTTAGAACGGTTAGTGGAAATCAAGGAATTGAAGTAGATGGTTCAAATATTGAAAAGGCAAAAGCTTTATTAGCTGAAGCTGGATATCCAAATGGAGAAGGATTCCCTTCTTTTACACTTAAGTATAATACAAGTGAAAGTCATAAAAAAGTTGCTGAATCTGTTCAAGCAATGTGGAAAGAGAATTTAGGAATTGATGTAGAACTTAGTAATGCAGAATGGGCTGTATTCCAAGATGATAGATCAAATGGAAATTTTGATGTAGCTAGAGGAGGATGGATAGGAGACTATTCAGATCCTAATACAATGCTAGATTTATTTGTAAAAGATGGTTCACACAATGATGCATTATGGAATAATGAAGAATATACTAAGTTAATTGAAGAAGCATCTCTTTTAGCTGGTCAAGAAAGAATGAATAAATTCTATGAAGCTGAGAAGATATTAATGAAAGAATTACCTATATTCCCAGTGTACTACTATTCAGATTTCTTCATGATTAAAGACAATGTTTTAGGGGTTGTAAAAACTAACTTAAATACTTTCTATTTTGGTAATGTTACAGTAGAAGCTGAATAAAGTAAAAAAAATCCTCAAGGGAAATGTCCCTTGAGGATTTTTTTTGGGATTTTTTTGGCTTCAAATTATAAAGGGGGTTTCGGTTAATGAAGAAGTATGAAATTTTATTTGAAACTACTACATGTAAACCTTGGGTATATTAATTTGAGAGAGTTGAATTAAATGAATGTCTATCATTAATAGATAACTATATATTATTGAATCATTCAAAGTGGTAAAATATGTAATTTAATTATGTTCTTAAATAATGAAATAGTAATTTTAAGTAGATTCAAATTGTAACGAGAAAATATAGAATGGTTAGAGTAGTAGCTATGAATAAAAATGCAAAAGAATTTGAAAGAAAGAAAAAATATAAGCAATAATCAATAAAATTTGACACTAACATATATTTATTAACGCTTAGAATTTAAAAAACTTTAATAGATAGCTAAAATAATAAAAAAAAAAGGAATTTTGAAGGCTTAATGTAATTATGTGTAATATTATATATAACTTGACAAATGTGAAGAAATAAATTATTATTTATAAAAGTGCTTTATTTATTCATAGACGAATATACATAAATGAATTTTTAATATAATAAACGCTTTATTGTCAGAAAATTCAGAAGTATAAAATGATTTAAGAGGGGAGAGATGAACTTGTTAAAATTTTTTCTAAAAAGGTTTTTTTCGGCCATATTCACGTTATTCTTAATTTCAACAATAACTTTTTTCTTGATGAAAGCTATTCCAGGAGGCCCATTTTCCAAAAATGAAAAACTTTCTGATCGAGTAAGAGAGTCGATTGAAGAAAAATATCATTTAAATGATCCGATACATAAACAATATTTGGATTATATGGCAGGATTATTGAAGGGTGATTTAGGACCATCTTTTGCAAGACCAGGAGTAGAAGTTAGTGACCTTATGAAACAGGGATTCCCAATATCAGCGAGTATTGGAGGATTTGCAATACTCATGGTAATACTCATTGGTGTTCCTTTTGGTATCATCGCCGCCATAAAGCAGAATAAAGCTCCGGATTATGCCATATCCTTTTTATCAACATTGGGGGTTTGTATTCCAAGTTTCGTATTGGCAACCTTATTCATATTTGTATTTTGTTATAAACTAAACATATTACCATCCAATGGACTTGATTCATGGAAACACTATATTGGACCTGTTGTAGCACTTGGGGGATTCTCACTTGCATTTGTAACAAGGCTTACAAGATCTAGTATGTTAGAGATTATGCAACAGGATTACATTAGAACAGCTAGAGCTAAGGGCTTACCTGAGTCAGTTGTGTTATTTAAGCATGGATTAAGAAATGCTCTGATACCAGTAGTAACATATATTGGACCAACAGTTGCTGCTATTTTAACTGGTAGTTTTGTAGTTGAAAGGATATTTGCTTTACCAGGTATGGGTAAACACTTTACAGATAGTGTTGGTAACAGAGATTATACCACATTGATGGGTGCAACGATCGTATTTGCCGCATTATATTTAGTTATGATATTAATCGTTGACGTTCTTTATGTTGTGATTGATCCAAGAATAAAATTTGACTAAGGAGGCAAGATGGATGGCTAATACAAAATTAGAAATATCTCCAAAGTGGCAAAAAGTTAATAAAGATGTATTTGAAAAAGATAAAATTGAAAGACCCAGTCTTACATATTGGCAGGATGCTTGGAGAAGATTAAAGAAGAACAAGCTATCAATGTTTGGTCTTTGTTTAATAATTATCATTGCACTTACTGCAATTTTTGCACCAATGGTTTCAAAGTATTCTTACGAAGATCAAAAACTTGAGTTTGTTAACATGCCACCTAAGTTTGATGTTTATAAAGTTGATGAGAATAATTACTTTCATTTAACAAATGAATATAAATTGATAAGTGTTTCAAGTGATGGAGAACTTATTGATATATTAAAAGAAGTGGAAGTTAATGCAATTAAAGCATATAAAAGATATGAAATAGATGGAAATGAAATTATATTAGATTACAGTTTTGCTAAGAAAGCTAAAAGAAGTAAAGATCCAAATGCTAAGAAGTTTGAAATTAGACTTAATGGAGAGGAAATTACTATTGATAAGTCAGTAAAAAATAAAAGCTATATTCTAGGAACAGATCACCTGGGTAGGGATTTGTTTATTAGAATAGTTTATGGTGCTAGAATATCATTGTTTGTTGCCTTTATAGCGAGCTTTGTTAGTTTCTTTATTGGAGTTTTCTATGGAGGAATTTCAGGATATGTTGGAGGCAAAGTTGATAATGTAATGATGAGAATTGTTGATATAATTAGTACAGTACCTTTATTACTAATAGTTATATTATTATCTGTATATCTAGGCAATGGAATCAAAACAATAATAATTGCCTTCGGTTTAGTTTATTGGGTTGGTATGGCCAGGTTAGTTAGAGGTCAAATATTAAGTTTGAAGGAGCAAGAATTTGTATTAGCGGCTAGAACCACTGGAGCTAGTACATGGAGAATACTTTCAAAGCATCTTATACCTAATGCAATGGGTCCAATTATCGTTTCCATGACAATGATGATTCCAAATGCAATATTTACAGAAGCATTTTTGAGCTTTATAGGACTTGGAGTAAGTGCACCACAAGCATCATGGGGGACTATTGCAAATGAAGCATTAAAAAGTTTATGGACAAACCCATATCAACTTATATATCCATCAATTGCAATATGTGTAACAATCTTGGCATTTAATTTCCTTGGCGATGGATTAAGAGACGCACTAGACCCAAGACTACGTAAATAAGGGGTGATAATAATGGAAGAAAAAATATTGCAAGTAAATAATCTTAGTACTTCTTTCTATACTCACTTAGGTGAAGTGCAAGCAGTTAGAGGGGTAAGTTTTCATGTAAATAAAGGAGAGGCAATTGGTATTGTTGGAGAATCAGGAAGTGGTAAGAGTGTAACATCAATGTCGGTAATGAAGCTTCTTCAGTTTCCAGGTAAAATAAAAAACGGTGAGGTAATATTCAAAGGCAAAGATTTAGTTAAATTTAATAAAAAAGATATGTTGAAGATTAGAGGAAATGAAATAGCAATGATTTTTCAGGATCCAATGACTTCTTTAAATCCTGTATATACAATTGGAAATCAAATTATAGAGGCGATTACTCGACATCAAAAGATGAGTAAATCTGAAGCAAAAAAGAAAGCTATTAAAATGCTTAAGCTTGTTGGTATTCCATCTCCAGAAAAAAGAATTAATAACTATCCTCACGAATTTTCAGGGGGAATGAGACAGAGAGCAATGATAGCAATAGCTTTATCTTGTGAACCTGATTTATTAATTGCGGATGAGCCAACTACAGCACTAGATGTAACAATTCAAGCACAAATACTTGAAATAATGAAAGAGTTGAAGAATAAAATTAATACATCAATCATATTAATAACACATGACTTAGGTGTTGTTGCGGATGTTTGTTCAAGAATAGTTGTAATGTATGGAGGATTAATAATGGAAGAAGGCTCTTCTAAAGAAATATTCTATAATCCCAAACATCCTTATACAGTAGGTCTCTTAAAATCTATTCCTAAAATTAACGTTGGAGTGAGAAAAAGACTTGTTCCGATTGATGGAACACCACCAGATTTATTAAAACCTCCAACAGGATGTCCATTTGCAGCCAGATGTGACCATGCTATGAATATATGCATGAGTGAAAGACCAGAGTTTTATGAGGTTTCTGAAGGACATCGAGCTATGTGTTGGTTATTGGATCCAGAGGCACCACCACAAGAGCTAAAAACAGAGGCATAGGAGGGATTTTAATGGAAAAAGTTCAGAGAGATGATGTTTTATTAGAAATAAAGAATCTTAAGAAGTACTTTAAAATAGATAAAGGCATTTTTTCACCACCATCATATGTAAAAGCTGTGGATGATGTTTCATTCTATATTAAAAAAGGAGAAACATTTGGACTTGTTGGAGAATCAGGTTGTGGTAAATCAACTACAGGAAGGACAATCATAAGATTATATGATGTCACTGGAGGAGATGTAATATTTGATGGTACGAATATTTCAAAATTTGGAGAGAGAAGTTTAAAAGAATATAGAAGACGGATTCAAATGATATTTCAAGATCCATACGCATCTCTAAATAGTAGAATGACTGTTGCAGATATAATCGGTGAACCTATGGATATACATGGACTATGTAAGAGTAAGCAAGAAAGACAAAGTCGTATTTACGAACTGTTAAATAGAGTTGGGTTAAGTAAGGATCATGCTTCTAGATATCCTCATGAATTCTCTGGTGGTCAGAGACAGAGAATTGGTATTGCTAGAGCGTTGGCGGTAAATCCAGATTTTATTATATGTGATGAACCTATATCAGCACTGGATGTTTCTATACAAGCGCAAGTTGTTAATATGTTAGAAGATTTACAAGAAGAATTTGGGTTAACATATCTGTTTATAGCCCATGACCTATCAATGGTTCAGCATATTTCAGATAGGATAGGAGTAATGTACTTGGGAAATCTTGCGGAAATATCACCTAGTGATGAATTATATGAAAATCCATTACATCCATATACACAAGCATTATTATCAGCTATACCTATTCCAGATCCAGACTATTCAATTGAAAAAAATAGAGAAATTTTAGAAGGGGATGTTCCAAGTCCAATTAATCCCCCTTCAGGATGTAAGTTTAGAACAAGATGTAAATATGCAAGTGAAAAATGTGCTAAAGAATTACCAGTTATGAAAGAAGTAAAAGAAGGACATATGGTTGCTTGTCATTGGGTTGACGAGAAGCTAGGGCTTTAATGGTATAGTCTGAGTTAAACTCAGTTTATATAAATTAATAATAGGAGGGGATAGTTTTGATTAAAAAGGGACTTGCGTTATTGTTATCTATGACCATGGTAGTTGGGGCTTTTGTATCTTGTGGAAATAAAGATAATAATGTTGAAAATGCAAATAATAGCAAAAACGAACAGAGTGAGGTCAAAGATAAGGAAGAGGATACTAGCAATAAAGATAAGGATGAAGAAAAGCAAGATGACGTTAAAGAAGTGGCACAAGAAATTATATGGAATCTTGGAGCTAATCCTAAGCATATAGATCCAGGTCTAAATGCTGCTACAGATGGTGGAGACGTAGGAAATAACCTATTTGAAGGACTTGTAAGAGAATTTAACGGAGAATACAGACCAGCTATAGCTGATAGTTGGGAAATTAGTGATGATGGATTAGTATATACTTTCCATTTAAAAGACACAAAATGGTCAGATGGAACTCCTTTAACAGCTTATGATTTTGAATATTCTTGGAAAAGAGTTCTTGATCCTGAAACAGCATCTGAATATGCATTTATTATGGATCCAATTTTAAATGCTACAGCTTGCAATGAAGGAGAAGTTGCTCTTGAAGAGGTTGGAGTTAAAGCAATTGACGAGAAAACTTTCCAAGTAACACTTAAATCACCAACTCCTTATTTCTTAGGATTAACAGCGTTCTATACTTTCTTCCCAGTAAATCAAAAGGCTGTTGAAGCTGGACCTGATGGACTTTGGGCTAAACAACCTGAAAATTTCATAGGTAATGGTCCATTTAAACTTGTGGAATTTGTAGATGCTCACAAAATGGTTTTTGTTAAGAATGAGCACTACTGGAATGCAGATGCGATTAAACTTGAAAAGATTACTGCAAAAATGATCGTTGAAGATTCAACTGCATATACAGCATATCAAAATGGTGAAATTGATATACTTAATGGTGTACCAAATGATCTTATACCACAACTTATGATTGAAGATCCAGAGTTTTATGTTTTACCTGTAATAGGAACATATTACTATACCTTTAACATGAGAGAGGATTCAATACCTCAATTAAAAGATTTAAGAGTAAGAAAAGCATTGGCGTATGCAATAGATAGAAAACAAGTAGTTGAACAGGTTCTTAAGGGAGGACAACTTCCTGCACCTGGATTCGTTTCACCTGGAATCCTTGACGCTGAAGGTAACGAATTTAGATCAGTAGCTGGAGATTATGGAATTCCATTGGATGATTCAAAACTTGATGAAGCAAAAGCATTATTGGCAGAAGCGGGATATCCAAATGGAGAAGGTTTCCCAACAATTGATCTTAAGTACAATACAAATGAGAGTCATAAAACTATGGCAGAAGCAGTTCAAGCAATGTGGAAAGAAAATTTAGGAATTAATGTTGAACTTAGTAATGCAGAATGGGCTGTATTCCAAGATGAAAAAAGAAATGGTAATTTTGATGTAGCTAGAAGTGGATGGTTAGGAGACTATTCAGATCCTAACACTATGCTTGATTTATTCATTATAGATGGTTCATTTAATGATGGAAAATGGGTTAACGAAGAATATACTAAATTAATTCAAGAAGCAGCTTTCTTAAATGGTCAAGAAAGAATGGATAATTTCTATAAAGCAGAGAAGATATTGATGGAAGAGGTACCAGTAGTTCCTGTATACTTCTATACAGATTTCTTCATGGTTAAATCAAAAGTAGTTGGAGTTTCAAAAACTAAATTGAATTCTCTTTGGTTAGGTGATTCTGTAGTAGAAGCTGAATAAGAGTAAAAAATTAATCCTCAAGGGAGATTTCCTTTGAGGGTTTTATTTTAATTTTAATCTTAAAAGAGTATACTATTTGTAAAGAGCAATTAACAGAGAACAAAGAATAAATATTCACTTGTTCTTCAGTCTTTGTTCTTTTATAGATAAATTTACTAAGTGGTTTATCTAAATAATAGTCAAGTTTATGAGGAGGAATTATTATGGAAGCAAGAGATTTTATGAAATTTAAAAATTGGGCTGTTGCAGGGGATGTTATGAATGAACAGAAATATGCTCATAAAATATTAACTGCGTTAAAAAGTAACGGGTTTCAGGTAGAGGGTGTTCACCCAAAAGAAGCACATGAGAGTGTACATAATAGTATTTTAAATATTGAACAAAATATTGATGTTTTAGATCTATGCATAAATCCTAAGAGTGGGATTAATATAGTAAAGGAAGCGAATAAAAAAGGTATTGATAAAATACTTATTCAACCTGGAGCAGAAAGTAATGAAATTTTGGATTACTGTAGAGATAATAATATGACAGCTGTACAGGGATGCGCGTTAGTTGAATTGAGAAACTTATAGATAACCAACCTCATGGTTATCTATAAGTTTTTATAAAATTCTCTAAAATTTTTTTGGGAACGAAGCCTGTCTTCACTTCTACAAATTGACCGTTTTTGAAGAAGGCTACTGTTGGCAAACTGGTAATATTAAAATATTGTGCAATCATTGGATTTGCATCTACATCTATTTTAACAAAATTAACATCTGAATTTTCATTTGATAATTGATGAATAACTGGCGATAACATTTTACATGGACCACACCAGGTTGCATAAAAATCGATTACTGAAAGTGCATTGCTAGATAGAATTTGGGTGATGTTCGTAGAATTACCTTCAATTAGCATTTAAAAGACCTCCATATGTTTTGATACCCTATATGGGTATATTATGTGTAGTATCGTAAATATGTTACACTATGTTTTATTAAATTAGATATGTTGGTTATACTAAAAAATATAATACTATTTATGTGAAGGTGATGAAATTATGTTTGATTTAATGGAAATAGAAAATATTTTATTAAATAGTGAAAAACCATCAGAAGAATTAAGAGAATTATTTATAAAAGAGGAAAAATATGAAGAGTATCCATTTGATATGCTGTATAAGCTCAAAGATGTGCCACAAAGTAAGGTTCATCACCCAGAAGGTGATGTTTGGGTACATACTTTAATGGTTGTTGATGAAGCAGCAAAAATTAAGGATAAAAGTAAGAATAAAAGAAACTTTATGTGGGCGGCTCTCATGCATGATGTAGGTAAATTTGATACAACTAGAGAAAGGAAAGGCAAAATAACCGCATATGATCATGATAAAGTAAGTGCTAGAAAAACAAAAGAGTTTTTTAAATTCTTTAAAGAAGATGAAGACTTTATAAAAGATGTTGTAGCTTTGGTGAGATGGCATATGCAACCACTATTTGTAGTTAAAAATCTTCCGTTTGCAGATATAGAAAATATGTTAAAAGAAGTAGACATTGAAGAACTAAGTATGCTATGTCAGTGCGATAGAATAGGAAGAGGGAAATTAGAAGAAAAACGTATAGTAGAGGAAAAAGAGAATATGGAAATATTCAAAAGAAAAGTATTTGAATTTGCATCAGAGAAGAAAAATAAAAAGTGAATCTGTGGATTCACTTTTTTTTATTTTGAATATTTTGTAAAAAAACTATGTAATTTCAAATAAATTTAGAAAAAAGGAGGAATTTTAATTAGGGTATAGAAATATTATTACTTATATGAAAAAACTAAAAGGGAGGAACTATGAGGACATTTAAACATTTAAAGGAATTTATTAAGAAAAATATATTCAGTTATATATTAGGAATAATAATTCTGATTGCAATTGATGTATTTCAATTAGTTATGCCAAAGGTACTAGGGGAGTTAACAGATGCTGCCACAACTAAAACATTAACATCAGCACTGTTATTAAAGTATATAGGCATAATTTTAGCAGTTGCTTTGGGCATAGCAGTTGGAAGGTTTGGGTGGAGAATACTTATTACTGGAACATCAAGAAAAATGGAATATTGGTTGAGAAATAGATTTTTTGGTCATTTAGAAAAATTGTCTAAAAACTACTTTAACAACAATAAAACAGGAGATCTTATGGCACATGCAACAAATGATATTCAAGCTGTAAGAATGGCATTTGGGCCAGGTGTTGTTATGATGGTTGACTCTATAGTATTGACAATATTAGTAGTCATAAGAATGGCACAAGATATAAACATTAAACTAACCTTGATGGCTTTAATTCCATTACCCATTATCGCTATTATGGTGGGGTTAATGGGTAAAGAAATAATGAAGCGATATAAAAATACTCAGGAATCTTTTGGAAATCTAAGTGATAAAATTCAAGAGAATATATCAGGTATAAGAGTAATTAAATCATTTGTACAATTTAAATCACAGTATAAGATATTTAAAGGAGCGAATGATGAGTATTTTGACAAATACATGCATTCAGCAAAATTATTCATTGCAATTTTTCCATTAGTAATGTTGCTTTCATCAGTAAGTTTTATTATAGGACTCGGATATGGAGGAAGCCTTGTTATTGAAGGAACATTAACTATAGGTGAGTTAACTAGCTTTTTAGTTTATTTAGGTTTGCTTGTATGGCCTATGATGGCTATAGGAATGGTTATTAATCATATTCAAAGAGGAACTGCGTCCATGGAAAGGTTGAATAAAATATTAAATACAAAACCTGAAATAATAGATGAGGATATAGATGAATCCATTAAAGATATTGAAGGTGAAATTGAAATTAAAGGACTAACATTCAATTATGGAAATTCTGAAAATCCAGCATTAGAGGATATAGATGTTAAAATTAAAAAAGGTGAGTCATTAGCAATAATAGGTAGAACGGGAAGTGGAAAGACTACCTTAATTAATCTATTGCTAAGAAATTATAATGTAGATGATGGTCAAATCATTATTGATGGAAATGATATAAATAGAATTCCTTTAAAAGTATTAAGAGAGAATATAGGATACGTACCACAGGAAAATTTCTTATTCTCAAAAACAATAAGAGATAATATTGCCCTATATAATAATGCTGAAGAATTTGAAAATATTGAGAAAGCTGCTGAAATTGCAGAGATTAAAAATGAAATATTAGGATTGCCTGAAAAGTATGAAACAATGCTTGGGGAGAGAGGGGTAAATCTCTCAGGTGGACAAAAACAGAGGACATCTATTTCCAGGGCAATAGTGAAAAATCCTAAAATATTAATCTTGGATGATTGCCTTTCAGCTGTAGATACTCATACTGAAGAGAAAATACTTAGTGGTTTAAAGGGAGTTATGAAGGATAGGACTTCTATAATTATTTCTCATAGAATATCAACTATAAAAGATTCTGATAAAATAATTGTTTTAGATGAAGGAAGAATTATTCAGTATGGTTCTCATGAAGAACTACTGAAAACAAGAGGATTATATAGAGAAATATTTGATAAGCAACAATTAGAAGAGAATCTTAAAAATGCAGAATAGGGGGGGATATAATGCAGAATAAGACCAATGAAAATCTAGACCAATTTAATAAAAAAGTGGATTTAAAGCTTATAAAGCGCTTGATGAAATTTGCTAGAAAATATTATGTATTGTTAGGTATATGTATTGTCCTCGTAGTACTGTCATCTATAGTAGATTTAACAAGACCATATTTAATGAAAGTGGCTATTGATGATTATATTAATGGGCAACAGAAAGTAATGGTTGTTAGTGACGATGAAATTGGAGAAAAGGGAGTATATTTTAAGGAAAAATATTATGTTAGAAAGGATTCTATTGATCAAGAATATGCAGAGGGCCTTGAAGAGAGTCAACTATTAAATTATGAAGGAAATAATTATTTAATTGATGGTGTAATAAAAAGTGATGATAAGGTAGAAGAAATAGAGAAGATTAATGAAACAAGCGTAGCTGTTACATTTGAGAATGATAAAAGCGTTAATGGAATCATATTGACTCAAGATGAGTATAAGCAATTCAGAAAGGGAGATGTGAAAGGACTAAGATTTATAACCATTATATTTGCTTCACTCCTTCTGGGGGGATTCCTATTTACTTACCTTCAAGCATATATTCTAAACTATGTTGGACAAAAAGTAATTTATAACATAAGAGAAGATTTATTTAAACATGTTCAAAAGCTATCATTAAGTTTTTTCGATAAAACACCAGTAGGAAAAATTGTTACAAGGCTTACAAATGATATGTTTAATATAAATCAGATGTTTACTAGTGTTATAATAAGCTTCTTGAAAGATATTGCAATTATCGTGGGAACTATAGTTTTCATGATGTTAATAAACTTCAAACTGGCACTAATTAGTTTAAGTACATTGCCAATTATAATACTTGTATCAATATTATTTAGAAATAAATCTAGAAAAGCACATAGAGACGTAAAGAAAAAATTAGGTATTATAAACGCAACTCTTAACGAAAATATAAATGGTATAGGAATAATTCAAAGTTTTCAACTACAAGAGAATTTTTATAATGAATTTGATGAGGTAAATACAGAGCATAAAAAGGCTAATTTGAGAGAATTATTTGTTTATGCGGTATTTAGGCCATCCATAGATTTTTTGTTTTCTCTAACGTTAGCTATACTTCTATGGTTTGGAGGTAGAGGATTAATTGATGGAGTAATTGAATTTGGTGTTTTATTCGCATTTATAGAATATCTACAGCAATTATTCAGACCAATATTTGATTTAAGTGAAAAATTCAATATTCTACAGTCTGCAATGGCTTCTAGTGAGAGAGTATTTGCATTGTTAGATACTGAAGTAGATATAAAGAATTCTCCAGATAGTAAAGTTATTGAAGAAATAAAAGGTGAGATAGAATTTAAAAATGTATGGTTCAAATATGATAAGGACTGGGTATTAAGAGATGTTTCCTTCAAAATAAATAAAGGTGATTCTGTTGCATTTGTTGGAGCTACAGGCTCAGGGAAAAGTACAATAATTAATCTTATAAGCAGGATGTATGATATTCAAGAAGGGGAAATACTAATTGACGGTGTAAATATTAAAAATCTTGATAAGAATTCTATTCGGGAAAGAATAAGTACAGTTCTTCAAGATGTTTTTATGTTCTCAGGAGATATCAAAGAGAATATAAGATTACATGATGAAACAATATCATTAGAGGAAATAAAAGAGGCATCTGAATATGTTAATGCTGATGTGTTTATAAAGAAACTTAATGAAGGCTATGATGAAGAAGTTGTTGAAAGAGGGGCAACATTATCAACAGGACAAAGGCAACTTATTTCTTTTGCTAGAGCCCTAGCATTCAAACCAGATGTGTTAGTACTTGATGAAGCTACTTCTAACATTGACACTGAAACAGAAGTCCTTATTCAAGATGCAATAAATAAGATAATTGAAGATAAAACTACTATTGTTGTGGCTCACAGATTGTCTACAATAAAGCATTGTAACAAAATAATAGTTCTCCATAAAGGAAAGATAAGAGAAATGGGAAGGCATGAGGAACTTATTGAAAAGGGTGGTATATATCACAAACTATACTCTCTCCAATATAAGGAAAGTGCAATTTAAACAAAGCTAAGAAATAAAAAATAGTAATTTCCAATAAAATCCTTCTATTTTGCGTGTAATTGTATTAAACTAATACTATACGTGTAATAGAGGGGTTTAGTTATTTAGGGAGGGAAATATGGTTATTAAATTAGTGGCATTAATAAAGAAAAGCTTAAATGATGGCATCCTTGATACAGCAGCACAACTTTCATATTATCTTATCCTTTCTTTTTTTCCTTTTATGCTATTTTTACTGGTACTTATGAGTTATAGTAATATAAGTGTTGATAGTATATTAAGTATATTAAAGAACATGATACCAGAGAATTCTTATGAATTGATGAGTAGCACAGTAATAGAAACTTTTTCAAAGGCAAACTGGGATATCATGTCTGTTGGTATAATAATCACGGTGTATTCAGCTTCTAGAGGGGTTAGAAGCTTGATGAAAGGGTTGAACAAAGCTTATAATATAAAGGAAAATAGAAATATCTTTAAGAGATTTTTATTTTCAATGGTATTCATGTTAGCATTGGGCTTTATGATCATGTTTTCTCTAGGATTGATTGTATTAGGTGAGTACGTTGGGAAGGCAATTATAACTTGGGCAAAACTAAATAGAGACTATCAAATATTATGGAATGCTTATAGAATAATTTTTGCTGTTGGAGTTATTTTCTTAGTGTTTTTGGTAATATATTTTATACTTCCAGCCAAGAAAGTACATATTTTACAGGTTGCGCCAGGGGCTTTAATAGCTACAATAGGTTGGATTTTGGCATCATTAGGGTTTTCCTTCTATGTTAATAATATCGCCAATTTTGCTATTATTTATGGCGGACTAGGAGCGGTTGTCATTTTTATGATATGGATATATCTCACTTCATTGGTTATATTGATTGGAGGAGAAGTGAACAGTGCTCTTATAAAAAAAGAAGAGTATTAATATAAAAAAATCTAATTTAGAGGATATAAAACAGAAGAGAAAGGAATGTTTTTATGTTAGAAAATAAGTTCTTCAGAATTTCATTGAAGATAATTGCAGTATTAGTTATTATATTGTTGGTGATAAGAGTATCTCCAATATTAAAGCCTCTTTACAACGTTATAAAACTATTTCTTATTCCATTAATATTTGCTGTGTTTCTTTACTATGTGTTAAGGCCTGTTGTAAATTTTGTAGAGAAATGGACTAAGAAGAGAGGGCTTTCGGTAGGAATAACATTTGTTGGGGTTATTATTTTATTTGGAATAATGTTTGGTTATGGAGGAACTCAAATAGGAAAAGAATTAGTGAACCTATTTAATGAACTGAGAAAAATAGTAGAGAATATAGCCTTTAATAAAATCGATGTATGGCCATTTGAAGATTTTATACCTTTAGAGGATCTAATTGAAAAGATATCTGAATATTTTCAAGGAATACTTGGTACCTTAGCTAGTGAAGTAGCTTCAAGTGCAACAGGTGTAGTGAGTGCTATTGGGAATATAGGAACTAAAATATTCTTAACATTATTTATGCTTGTGTTCTTCTTGAAGGATGGAAGCTTAATTATGGATAAAATAGTTGGGCTGATACCAGTAAAACATAGAGAAACAGCCGGCAGGATAAGGCATAAAGTTGATGAGACATTAGCGGTATATATAAGTGGACAGATAACTGTATCATTGATTCTTGGATTGTTGACTTTGATTGGATATAGTATTATAAAATTACCAAATGCATTTGCTTTATCAATTATTAATTTAGTATTTAATCTTATACCATATGTTGGACCAATAATTGGATTTATTCCGGCACTGATTATGGCTGTATCTGGTGGTTTCACATCAATACTTCTTGTTATAATAGTTGCAATAGTAGTACAACAACTAGAGGGGAATTTTATATCTCCATGGATAATTGGTGATAAGCTTAAAATTCATCCCCTAACAGTTGTGATTGTTATTACAGCGGCTATATCGCAGTTAGGAATAATTGGAGCCTTCGCAGCTATTCCTGTTTATGCAATAATAAGGGTTATTGTGAAGGAAATAAAGGTTAAGAGAAACGATAGAATTATCGATATTGAACAAAGTTGACAGATAAATTAGATTATATGTTAGGCACTTTAAATAAATAACTAGTCAGTATGCTAGTATATTTGACTTGTTATTTATTTTCAAATGTCTTATGGAGGTAAAAAAATGAATATAATAGATATTGTTCTTATACTAGTTATTATTGTGGCAATTACAATAGGGTATTGTAGAGGGTTTCTCTCATCTATTGTGAAGATTGTTGCTTTTATAGGTGCTATTGTAGCATCCAGAGTATTTCATGGAGAAGCTGTAGGAATTCTTAAAAATGTTGAAATCGTTAAAGAATTTGTTGATACAGGAGTTAATATGATTATAGATAAGTTAGGTTTTAATGGAATAGCCAATTTATCTAGTGATGCATTAGATAAACTTGATACTCTTCAATTAAATGGAGGAGAAATCAGTTGGATACAAAGTTCTATAAATACATTGAAAACATTTATTGGTGATAGTTGGATGACAAATTCAGCTAGTGTAGGTGATGCTTTAGGAGAGTTGTTATATAGTATTATTGCATACATAGTCCTTTTATTTGGAACCTTTATTGTAATACTTATAATTGGAAATATTATAGTGAAAATTATACATGCTAGTACATTACTTAAAGGAACAGACATGCTACTTGGTGCAGCGTTTACTGGTGGATTAGCAACAATACTCCTATTTATTACAGTTAAGATTTCATTACCATTTCTGATGGTAATAAATAATGAAGCTTTTGTTAAAGCGCTTACGGAGAGTAGAGTCGTTGAATTCATAATGAACTTTCTTAGTTAACAAAAGCACGCGTTAGCGTGCTTTTGTTTATATCTCTATTCTTCTATTATAATAAACTTCAAAAGTATTCATATTGCGTTCGTATTCATCAGCCATAAATTGTGAAGTGATTATAAAATCAGCAGTAGCTTGGTTAGTAGCTACTGGTATATTATATAGAGCTGCTATTCTCAGTAGCGCTTTAACATCAGGATCGTGAGGTTGAGATTCAAGGGGATCCCAGAAGAATAAAAGGCAATCAATATCATTTTCAACAATTTTAGCACCAATCTGTTGGTCTCCACCAAGAGGACCACTTTTAAGTACTATAATTTCTAAATCTGTATTCTTTTGTATTATACTACCTGTAGTACCTGTAGCATAAAATTTATGTTTTTTAAGTATTTCATTGTTTTTCTTAACCCAATTTAAAAGATCTTTCTTTTTATTATCATGCGCAACAAGAGCTATTTTTTTGCATTTTTCCATCAATACAGTGTTTTTTTCCATAATATCCTCCTTTATCTTATGTTCTATAAAATATCATAGAAACTAAAATATTATCCATATTTATTATTTATAGTATATCACTTTTCTACGTTAATTTATATGATGAATTTTGTGAAAATTAGGTTAATAATAAATTATTATATTTGAATATGAATTAAGGATATATTAAGCAAAGTACTAAACATAAAAAGAGTATGAAGGAATAATATCTCTTTCATACTCTTTTTTAATTGTAGTTTTATAATTTAATAATTCCAAAATTAGTTAGGAATATAACTATAATTATTATAGGTGAAATGAATTTTATAATAAAGGACCATAAAGGTGCTATGGAAAATTTAAGTGAACCCTCGTTTTGAATTTCATGAACAGCATTCTTCGTTTTCCATACCCAACCAACAAATATACAAAGTAATAAACCACCAAGTGGTAATAAGATGTTACTAGCGAACATATCCATAAAATCAAAGAAATTATATCCTAAAATCTTAAAATCTGACCATGCTCCATTTGCTAATGAAGATGGAATTCCAAGAAGGAAAATTATTATGGAAAGAATCACAGAAGAAATAATTCTGTTCTTCTTAAATTCGTCAACAACATATGATACACACACTTCTAATAATGAAATTGATGAGGTTAAAGCTGCGAACAATACGAGTAAGAAGAAGATTATTGCAAATATATTCCCAAATGCCATTTTAGAAAAAATTGCTGGGATGGTTATAAACATTAGACCAGGTCCTGCTCCTGGTTCAAATCCAAATGAGAAAACTGCAGGTAGAATAACTAAGCCAGCTAAAAGTGCTACAAAAGAATCTAAAATTAGAATCATTGTACCACTAAATGGTATGTTTGTATTTCTTGGAAGATAGCTTCCGTATGTAATCATACAACCCATTCCTAGACTCAATGAGAAAAATACTTGGCCCATGGCATCTACGATAACTTTAGGTGTAAAAGCTTTACCAAAATCAGGTTTAAATAAGAACTTAACACCTTCAATAGCTCCGGGAAGAGTTACAGACCTTATCATTAAGACAATCATCATAAAAAATAAAGCAGGCATCATAATTTTACTAGCTTTTTCAATACCACTACTTACACCACCAAGTACAATAACTAGTGTTAATACCATAAAGAGTGCTTGATAGAAAAGTGGACTTCCAGCTGAAGAAATAAAACTTCCAAAATGACCACCATAATCAACCGCATTTATTTTGAATAAGCTTCCGCTTACAGAATCAAAAAGGTATTTAATCACCCAACCACCTATTACAGCGTAGAAAGATAAAATTATAAATCCAGCCAAAATTCCTATAGCTCCTGCAAAGCCCCAGTTCTTGTTAATAGCTCGGTATGCTCCTAAGGCATTAAGTTGAGTTTTTCTTCCAATTGCTATCTCTGCAATCATAAGTGAGAAACCAACTAAAAATAGTACAGCTATATAAATAATAACAAATGCTCCTCCGCCGTTTATTCCAGCTTTATAAGGGAATTTCCATAGGTTACCAAGACCTACAGCAGAACCAGCAGCTGCTAAAATAAACCCTAATCTTGATCCCCATTGTCCTCTTGTATTAGTCATAAAATCAGCTCCTTTTTTTAAGTTTGTGCTTATAGTTTAAAAATATGTCATAGTTTAAACTATAATTAAACTTGAAAATAATGAAATTTTGTGAAATTATAACTATCTATGAAAAGGAATCCTAAAAATGAAATATTAAAAGTGATTACACCACGAAAAAGAGTAAAACAAACAAAAATATTAATATTTTTTAAAAAAAATCAATAAAAAAATAACGTCACTTGCATAACGTTATTTTTTGTTAGTCTTTTTATTAGGTTTATTTTTCGACTTTTTTTTCTTTCTAACAGAATATCCGAAACTTCCTATACTCTTATTAACCATAGGGTAATACTCCCCATGACAATAGTGTAGAAGATTTGCATTTTCAAAGTGAATTTTACCTTTTTCATCTATGATATTTTCATTTACATGTGAACAAAGCACATCAACTAAGAAAAGATCATGAGTTCCAAGTGGTATTATATCTCTAACGGAACATTCAAGCGCTACAGGGCACTCATCAATGTATGGAGTGGAAATTTTTGTACTTCCCTTAAGCGTAAGATTAAAATTTTCAATCTTGTCAATTTCTCTACCGCTTCTTACGCCGCAGAAATCAACTGCTTTTACTAAATTGTCACTTGGAAGATTAACAACTAGTTCACCGCTTTTTTTAATAAGTTCATATGAATATCTTTCAGGTCTAATAGCGATACTCAGCATAGGCGGTTTTGTACATGCAGTTCCTATCCAACCAACAGTAAAAACATTAGTTTTATCTGTATCTAAGTCTTTTGAAGTAATCAATGCTAATGGAACGGGATTAAGCATTGCACTTCCTTTGAATTCTCTTTTCATATGTAGTAACTCTCCGTTCTGTATGACTTTTCAAGAATTAATTATATCATAGAAACTTTAGGATTAAAAATGAATGTTGTTCAAAGTTCAGCCTAGGTGGTGTAGTTTTTACTCTTCATCTATTAAACTATCAAAACCTAAACCTTTACCCCAAACTGATATTACAGGAAGTACATCCACAAATGCATTAGAGTCCACTTCTGCTATAAACTTTTTTATTAACATAGATTCACGTGGGGAGCATATTGATACAAGCTTTCTTTTATTTGAATTTGTATATCCACCTTTAATGTCGTATGCACTTACTCCTCTTTTTACTGAACTTATTATATAATCTTCTATTTTCTTGTTTTCATCACTTATAATTTCAATTTTAACCTTTTTAGAACCCAAACCAAATAATACTGTATCTATGGATTTCATTAGAACAAACTGCGAAAGTATAGCATATAGAGCTGTGTTTCTATCAAATATAAATACAGATAAAACTATTATTGCAGTATCTATGCCTAGTAATATCTGACTAATACTTATAAAAGGAAAAATTCTACGATGTAATATCTTTGCAATAGTATCAGTTCCCCCAGCTGAAAATCCTCTTTTAAGTATAAGTCCTGAACCTACACCACCTATTATTCCAAAATATATAGATGCAAGTAACATATCATTTTCAACAAAACGAATGTTTATTTGTTCAAATAGTATTAATATTAGTGGAAATGAAATAGATATAAAAACAATCTTTAGTGCTTCTCTTTTTCCTAAAAATATTCTTGCACTTATTAATACTAAAATAGACAATATATAATAAATATAAGTATATTTTATGCCAATAATATTATCAAATATTATTGATATACCTGTGATACCTCCTGTTATAAGACCGTTAGGTTTAAGTATAGAAGTGATTGCAAAAGCCAATAATAGATTTCCTATAAGAACATATAAATAATCTACAAAGTTTTTATTATTGCGAAATGTATTCATTTTACTATTCCTCCTTTTTTCATTACTCTATAAGTATAGCTGTTTTGGTGTAATATGTTAAGATAAGTTATGTTAAGTTTTGTTAAGGTATCATTTAATATAGATTGTTATTTGAATATTATATATTCGAAAGTAGATCATCAAAGAGGGAGAGAACATAATGAGTAAACTTAATTATCAATTTGACAAATTTCCACAGCTTGAGAGTGAAAGATTTATTTTAAGGGAAGTGAAAGAGAAAGATTACATATCACTATATGAAATATATTCAGATGAAGGTGCAGTAAAATATCAGCCGATAAGTGCTATGAAAACAATTGAACAAGCCCAAAAAGCTGTACAAGCTTTTTTGCAAGGTTTTAAAAATAGAAAATTTATAAGATGGTGTATAGCTATAAAAGAAAATGATACAGTTATTGGATTAATTACACTTCATGATTTTGATTTTTGGAACTCTCAAGCGGAGATAGGATTTATGCTTAACAAAAGGTACTGGAGACAAAATATTATGGGAGAGGTATCTCATGAAATTATTAGAAATGCATTTGAAATAATCGGATTACATAGAATAGAAGCATTAATACATCCAGATAATATTGCTTCAATAAAATTAAGTGAGAAGTTAGGATTCCAGCTAGAAGGACTTAAAAAGGAAGCTGCTTATAATAAGAGAACTGATGAATATGAAGATAGATTAATATTTGGGATAACTAAAAATAATAAGAATAAAACATAGTTTTCGGGGTCACCGTATTCTAATACCAATATGAAGTGGTGTTATTTGATTAAGTTTCTTTAATATAGTAATATTAGAAAAAGATTCACTACTTTAATTTATTTATTGTAGGTAGACGAAGGTAACTTTTAATAAATAACTGAAAGGAAGAAAATTTTTATGTGTAAGGTGAGATTAGCAACTATAGATGATACGAGTAGATTAATTGATTTAATCAAAATTTGCTCTATGTAAAAGAAATTAATTAAAAGGGTGATTGAATGGCTATATTAAATATTGAAATACTAGATAAGATGAATACTCGTATTGAGAATGAACTGATACCACTAATGCGAACAGCAGAATATGCAAAGACTGATGAACTTATTGAAAACATTCTTCAAGAATTACATAAGGCAATTCCTGATAAGAAGAGAATTTCATATGGTATCACATATGTGGTAAAGTTACTCAGTAAAGCGTTATATGAGAGGGTGGAGGAGTCAGATTTAGATGTATTTCATATAGCCACTGTGCTTTACAAAAATTTGAGTTCTTTCAGGACTAAATGTGTTGGACTAGGAATGTTATCTTATCATGGATTGAATGATATTGATGCGACGTTACCATACTTTAAGAACGCAGCAAACCATGAAATTTGGGAGATTCGTGAGTTTGCGCAGATGTACATTAGGAAAATCACTAAAAAGTATCCTAATGAAGTTCAAGCTTTTCTACTGAGTTTAACGCAATCAGTAGATTCGAATCATAGGCGGTTTGCCAGTGAGTCCTTAAGACCTGTTGTGGAGAATAGGTGGATTTTAAAAAATCCCGAGTTTTCTTTAAAGGTGCTAAGACAACTTTTTGAAGAAAGTGATCCCTATCCTAGAGTATCAGTGGGAAATAATCTCAGTGACTTGTCTCGCCAGTTACCGGAGCAAGTATTTGAAATTGTAAAGGAGCTTGTTTCTAAAGAGAATGAAAATTCATATTGGATTGCCAATAGGGCATGTAGAAACCTAGTAAAAACGGAACCACTACGTGTGATGGATCTCTTGAAAGTCGATATCTATGTTTACAAAAATAAGAAGTATAAACGAGTGATTTACGAAAGTTAGAAGGAGAAAATGAAACTTATAGTTTAAACATTTGGAGGAATCAACAAGCCGCATGAAGGAGCAAATGAAGAAAAGAATAAATATGATATACGAAGTTACAATTAATATTGTAGCTGGGTTTATTGTACTAAATACAGTTGTGCGTTTCTTAGGATATGAATTATTTAGACATACTAAAATATATAGATTTATTGAATTAATGATTTATTTTATTTTTACTGTTGAGTATGTTTATAGATTGATAATTGCTAAGGATAAGAAAGCATTTATAAAAAATAATATTTTTGACTTGCTTGCAATAATACCTTTTAGTTCTGTTTTTAGGATATTCAGGATTATTAGAGCTATTAAGTTAATTAAAAAATCAAAAATTAAGAAAATTGGAATTAGAATAAAGCAATTTATAAATACGAATTCATTTTCATATGTTTTATATGGAACTTTAACTTTAGTTTTTGTTGGCGGCTATACCTTATATAGATTTGAGGAAGGAAAATCTATTCATAGTTTGTGGGATGGAATCTGGACAGCTTTTGTAACAATAACAACAGTAGGGTATGGTGACTATGCACCTGTGACAGTTTGGGGTAGAATAACAGCAATGATTTTAATGTTGGTTGGAATAGGGTTCTTAGGAATGCTTACTGGAACAATATCTACCTATTTCATTAATAAGAGAAAAAGTCAGCTTTGGGAAGAAAATTATGGAGATGAGTATAAGACAGTTGATCTGTCAGAATTCACTGAAGTTGAGATAAAAGAAATTAAGAATTTTATTGAATTTATGAGAAGTAGGAAGAAGTAATTATTATAAAAAATAACTATCGAAATGTAATATATCAATTGTAAGAGAGAAAACAAGCAATCAAAAGTAGTTTTGATTGCTTGTTTTTATTTGGGGTATATTTATAACTGTTTCTTTATTTCACTATAATTTTCCTTAATTTTTGTATATTGTGTTTCAGTCATTTCGTGATCTGAAAATTTTGCTTCATTGTATATCAATGCCATTCCATCTAACTCATTAGGTGTATCTACATGCATTTTAGTTACTTTTTTAAGTTGAGAGGCTGTCATATACTTCTTAAATATCTCCTTCTTTTTTGTGGTGATTTGAAATTCTTTAAAAACCTCAAAAATTCTCATATTAACACTTAAATTTCCTCTGAAGATTTTTTTGAATATCTTTTTTAATTTGCCATTTTTTTTATATTCTTTTGATGTTTTTATCTCTTCTCTTATTTCTTTTGTGTCTTCTTTTAAGACTTTTGACTTATTCATAAGTTTCAAGAAAAATTTTACAAGTAAAAACACAATTAATATAAAAACTATAATCTTTAATCCTTGAAATATAAAATTATTATTATCATTTTCTTGTAGGGTAAGTGCTTCTTCAAATAAATCTTTATCTTTAAATATTTTATCAGGGGCATTGATTAAGTCTTCCATATCTTCAGAATGTATATTTTTAGCCAATTTTGAAAAAGCATTGAATAAAAGTGTAAGTGGAAATGAAATTATCCAAAATAAGACATCAAATGTTTTGTCAATTATAAGCATTAGGTACTTTTTAAAAAAATCTAAAATAACTTCACCTTTACCAAAACACACTAAAAGTATGGAACCTGAAATAAATAGATTAAAATACTTTGAATACTTACTTCTAATTTTGAACATGAAATTTCTACTTTCTCGCAGCAGCATAACAATGACAACTAGTAAAAAAACATAATATCTAAAAAGTTCAGAAGCAAATTTTTGATCAGCTATAATAGTTGATACACTCACTATTAAAAAAACTATTAATGCTTTTAAAGACATGTCGTGATAAGTACTATAATCAACCCCATTTTCTTCAATGCTGTTAATATAAATTATCATTGCTACATTGTATAAGCTGTATGCAGCACCACTAAAAATTGTATGATTCAGAAAATATAATGGTATCGTAAATACAATAGGAATTGCACAAGAAATTATTTTTTTATTCTTATTATTTGATTTATTATATATTAGTTGCATAATAAAGCATCCAAGTGAGGTAATTAAGAACATATTATGATTTATATCTATTCCTCCAAATAGGTTAATTAAAAAGGACCAAATAATAAATGATAAAAGCAATATAGTGAAAGTTAATAAGGTCTTAATCTCTCTATTCCAACTCATTATTTTACCTCCTCTATAAAGTCAAGTTTTTCTATCCCTTGAATTTTACATAAATCTGATGTTTTTGAGATATCAATTAATTTAATATTTATTCCTTGTTTAGCTAACTTGCTAAACATGTTGCAGCATCTCTCATTAAGGTAAGAGGTTATAACAACATAAGTTTGATTTCTATTAAAATTTCTTCTATTTATTTCTAAAAATTTATCAAAGTCAACTTCAGTTATATAATCCATTCTTCCACATAATTCCATAATATTTTCAAAAGAATTAACGGCTGGTATGACTTTATTAGTAGGATTTGAATCCCTACTAATTATCCTTGCATTTGTCCACATTCCAGTAGGTATGTTGTCTTTTAATGCCTTATGCGACAGAGTTGCAGCTATTCTTATACCAGACTCTATTCTATCGCTAAGTATACCACTATATGCTATATCGCAACATTGAACATTAATTATAAAAACAAGTTCCCTTTCAGAGGTATAATCATATTCTTTTACCATAAGTTTATTCATTTTCATACTTGATTTCCAATGTATATCTTTCATTCTATCTTCTATGTTGTACTCTCTAATGCCCTTAATATAAAGAGGGTCTTTAAAAATCCATCTTTTTATAATATTATCACCAAGTGAGTTCACTGTTTTAAATTTAAAATTGCACAAATCCATAAGTTTAGGATATACAACGACCTCATTAAAATTATCTACTTGTCTAGTTTCAGAACTAAACCCAAATACATCTCCAACAGTTATTTCCATATCATAAAATAAATAAGTGCCCCTTTTATTAACTGTTACATTGTATTTTCTTCGTCGTCTTTCATATTTCATCATATTATACATAGAAACATGGAAAAAATTCTTTCCAGCATCCTCTATGTTGATATTCTGAATATATTCAAAATCTATGGGTAATTTTTGTTTGATAATTAAAAAAGATATAGGAAGCCATTTGTTATTTTCCACCACTGTTTCTAGTGCAAAAGATTCACCTTGATGTATTCTATTATTTTCTATAGTTCTCTCTATTTTTAAATTTTCAAACCCCTTAACCTTTGTTATATTTCCTATCATAATCAAAAGGCAGATAATTAAACATATAAACATTATTTTAATAAACATAATATCACCCTTTACTATATTTCTTCTAGCGGAGTGTTTATTGAACTTAATATGTCTTGTACAGCTTTTTCTGAAGCATCTACACCGATACTCATATCATTTTTTAGTATTAACCTATGACTTAATACATGCACAGCCATAGCTTTTACATCTTCAGGTATAACATAATCTCTACCCATAATAGCAGCATGAGCTTGGCTAGCTTTCATCAATGCTAATGAAGCCCTTGGACTACAGCCTAATTCAA
>NZ_JAGSOJ010000007.1 GCF_023684385.1 Oceanirhabdus seepicola
CATTAAATGAAACTCAAAGCATACTTCAAAGAATGAGAGAATTATCAGTACAAGCATCAAACGATACTAACGTTACAGCTGATAGAACTGCTATAAAATCAGAGATTGACTCATTATCATCAGAAATCGATAGAATTTCTAGTACTACTCAATTCAATGAAAAGAATTTATTAAATGGAGATTTAGAAACGGATGGAGCTAACTTACAAATAGGAGCTAATTCTGACAGCGCTTTAACTCTAGAAATCAATATAGATAATATGGGTTCTGCATCTTTAGGGGTAGATAGTTTAGCAGTGACTAATAACACAAGTGCCAAAGCGGCTATCACTTCTGTAAATACTGCTATAAAAAGTGTTTCAACTCAAAGATCGAAACTAGGTGCATATCAAAATAGATTAGAACATACTATATCTAACCTTGATAATGCTTCAGAAAACTTACAGGCTGCTGAATCAAGAGTAAGAGACGTAGACATGGCAAAAGAGATGATGAACTTTAGCAAAAACAATATATTACAACAAGCAGCGCAATCAATGTTAGCCCAAGCTAATCAATCTCCACAAGGTGTGCTACAATTGTTAAGATAATTTTAATAGTTGATTTTTAATATGTTTTTAAATTACATTTTTCTATAAAGAACTAGAGGGTTTTCTCTGGTTCTTTATTTTTATACACAATCTTTTATAAAGTTATTACAAAAAAATACGATAAGTAAATGAGTGAAGATTACTGAATGAAAGGAATACATATAATGAAGCTTAGCATTGCTATGATAGTTAGAAATGAAGAAAAATATATTGAGAACACATTAAAACCATTGAGGCAATTAGAAAATTATATTGATACGGAAATAATAATTGTAGATACTGGTTCTACAGATAAGACAGTGGAAATTGCTAAGAAGTATACAGATAAAATATATTTTCACCAGTGGAATGATAATTTTGGGGATATGAGAAATAAATCAATTAACTATTGTACAGGAGATTGGATAATGGTAGTTGATGCTGATGAAGTACTTTATGATGTTGAAGAATTAGGTGATTTACTTAAAAGTAAGAGGTTTATTCAACATAACAGCGCTCTTATTAAAATAATTAATTTTAATAAAAGTATAGAGAATTCTATAAAAAATGGATATATATCCCCATTGCTAAGACTATTCAAAAAAGATACTGTAAAATATGAAGGTGTTGTTCATGAACAACCGCAAATCAAACATCCAATAATTGATACAAATATACGTTTTGTTCATTATGGATATAACAGTAGCGATTATGAACTTATGGAATATAAATTTCAAAGAAATATAAAGCTTTTATTAGAAGAATTAAAAACGGAGCCAGATAATATATATATAAATTTTCAAATTGCAGTAAGTTACGATATGCATAATGATTTAAATGAGGCTCTAAAATATATAGAAATATCTTATAATAAAGCAAAAGGTCAATTGGATAATTTTATATATGTTCTAGATAAATATTGTTTTATTTTATATAAACTTAAAGAGTATTCTTCATTAATACCTAAAATTAAACAAGGAATAAAATATCGTAAAGATTTTCTCGATTTTTATTTTTACTTAGGAGAAGCTTATTATAATTTAGGTAAAAAGGATGATGCTATAAAAGCTTATAAAAAATATTTATATTATTTTAATAAGTTAAAAGAAAACTTATTAACACCTTGTACTACGTTATCGATACTTACAAGAGGTCATAAAGATAATGTACTGTATAATTTAGCATTATGTTATTATAAAAATAAGTGTTATCAAAATGCATTAGCTACTATAATGAAAGTTGAGAATAAAGATTTGTTAAAAGATAAAACGTTCTTTATACTTAAAATTATAGTTGAAGGAAAACTTTGGAATGAGATTGGTAAAATAGATGATTTTGTGGATAAATTAAATTATGAAACAATTTTAACATATATTCATAAAGAAGTTTCATTAAAAGATTTAGAAATTCTTAGTAAAATGGATTTAAATAAAGAATTAAGAGAAATCATATTTTTAGTTTATTCATTTAGAAAAAATGGAAAATTAGAGCCAGATTCTATAATCATAATAAAAGATAGAATATTACAAAGTAAAATTCCATACTTTACTTATGTTTATTATTTATTAAAGCATGATATAATAGAGGAAAGTAGATTTTTTGTATCTTATGGGAAAAGTAAATTTGAAAACATTCTACTTAGCTTATGTAGAGAATATTTTGATTTTAATGGAATTCTATTGGAAGCTTTAAAGAAAATAAAACCTGACAATTTCACTAATGTCATAATAAGAATAATTATGCAAAAAACCTTACTTTTAAGTGGGAAATTGCCTTTAGATAAGAGAAAAGAGCTATTCTTGACTTATATTGCGGAAAGTTACTATTCTATATTAAAAACTTATAATAAGCATGTAATAGAAGATAATGATTGGATGCTCTCATCTGAGGAGAGATTTATTGTCAAATTGAAGGGGACATTACAAAAGAAATATGAAAATTCAATAGAGTATATTAAGTCTATTAAAGAAATTTTGCAAATAGAAAAATCCTATGTGAATTATATAAAGCTTTTAATTGAAGAGCAGAAACAATACACCGCAAATGATGAAATTAGAGCTTTTATTCCTGAACTTGTTAATAGTATACAAGGGCTTATAAATAGTGAAAAATATCAAGAAGCGTATAATACTATTAACGAAGGTTTAGATCTAGTTAAGTTTGATTTTGATTTAATGGTAATAAAATATTCGCTTTTATTAAAGTTTAATTATGAAGAAGAATCGATGTGTTGTTTACAAGATATTATATTATATGGACAAGAAAAAAAAGTAAAAAAATTTGTAAAAGAATTTTTGAATTAATATTATAAAAATTTACTACCGAAGAGGGGAGAGTATTTAGATGAAAGTTGTAATACTTGCTGGAGGTTATGGAACTAGAATATCTGAAGAATCTCATTTAAAACCCAAACCTATGATTGAGATTGGTGGGAATCCGATATTATGGCATATAATGAAATATTACACTTATTATGGTTTTAATGATTTTATTATTTGCTGTGGATATAAAGGGTATGTTATAAAAGAATATTTTGCAGATTATTATTTGCATAGGTCAGATGTTACATTTGACTTTACACAAAATAATAAAATGACTATTCACTCAAATGTTGCAGAACCTTGGAAAGTAACTTTAGTTGATACGGGGCTAGATACTATGACGGGGGGAAGGTTAAAAAGAGTTCAAAAATATGTTGGAAATGAAACTTTTATGTTAACTTATGGCGATGGAGTATGTGATGTAAATATTATTGATTTATTAAATTTCCATAAAGAAAGTGGTAAAATTGGAACTTTGACTGCAATACAGCCAGGTGGAAGGTTTGGAGTATTAGATATTGGAGAAGATAATTCAACAATCACATCATTTGTTGAGAAAGCTAAAGAAGATGGTGGTTGGATTAATGGTGGATTTATGGTTTTAGAACCGAGCATATTTGATTATATAGAAGGAGATTCGACAATATTTGAGAAAGAACCATTGGAAAGTTTGACAAGAATTAACAAATTAAATGCTTATAAGCATCATGGATTTTGGCAATGTATGGATACTCAAAGAGATAAGAGACTTTTAGAGCAATTATGGGTTGAGGATAAAGCTCCGTGGAAAAAGTGGTAACTATATAGAAAATGGCTTAGGAGGGGATATAGTGTTTAAAATAAGTGTAATTATGCTTACTCACAATCGTCAAGATTATGTAGCCCAAGCTATAGAATCAATTAAGAATCAAACTTTTGAAAATTACGAATTTATTATTATTAACAATGGATCTACTGATGGAAGTGGAAGAGTGGCTGAAAAATTAACGAAGGATGACTCTAGAATTAAGGTAATAAATTTGTCTGCTAATTGTGGTATTGGTGCTGGTAGAAATAAAGGATTAGATTTAGCAAAAGGTGAATACATAACTTTTATAGATGATGACGATATAGCAGAGCCTGATATGTTAGAATTTTTATATGATCTTGCAATAGATAATGCTGCAGATATATCTATATGCGGTTCGATAAAAGAAGCGAATGGGGAGATATTGCCCAATTATGTATTTGATGATTACTTGATTATGAATTCAGCTGAGGCAGTAGTAGAAATGCTAAAACGTAAGAAGTATAATGTTGGTATGCCTACGAAATTATTTAAAAGGAATTTATTTGATAAAATTAGGTTCTTAGAAACAGGAAATTATGAGGACATAACAGTGGGATATAAGTATCTAGCAAATGCAAACAAAATAGTTGCACATGGATTACCAAAATACTGTATTCGTAGACATGAAACTAATAATTCGGCATTTACAACAAATGATAAACTACTAAATCATAAGCAACTAGAAGAGTATTTTTCTGCTTTTCGCGAACGAACGGAATATATTTCGGACTTATTTCCAGAAATAGCGGATTATGCTCACTACAGTGAATGGTCCTATATGATTTCAATGTGTAATAAAATAGTGACTAATAATTTAACTAACTGTCAAAAACAATTAAATTTTATAAAAAGAGAGTTAACTAAAAATTATTGGGAGTTTTACAACAGTAACTATATACAAGAATTTGAAAGAGAGTTCATGAGAAAATATATACATGATGATATGAAAAGAGTAATCTAGGAATATTTTATTATAAGAATATTTGTAAGTATGTAAAGATTAAGAGTGGAAAATTTGTTAGATATGAAAATGTTATTTTATATGGTAATAATTATTTGAGGAATTGATCTTAGTATATAGAAAAATTTTTACGCTATTTTAATTACACAAAATGGAGAAGAGGAATTGAAATGAATGAAATAACTAAACAACATTCGGTTTATCAAGAAAAACGAATTATTTTAGGAAAAGAGGTACCATTAGAAAGTCCTTTATCAATTGTAATAGATACAAGTGAAGTTTGTAACTTAAAATGTACTTATTGCTTTAGAGCTCATAGCGAAAGTAGAGATTCATCTTATGTTTGGAAGAATAATGTTATGTCATGGGAAACGTTCCGATTGATTGTTGAGCAAATTAAAATGTTCAAACATAAACCTAAAAAAATTTCCCTTTCTGGACATGGTGAACCACTAATTAATAAAAAATTACCTGAAATGGTGGAATATATAAAGGAAAATTTACCAGAAAGTAGTGTTGAGATTCACACAAATGGAACATTGTTAACAGAGAAGTTTGCCATTGAATTAGCAGAATCTCAAATCGATAAAATAAATGTTTCATTGCAAGGTGTTACTGCTAAAAAATATAAAGATATTTGTGGTGTGGATATTGATTTTGATGCTTTTTTACATGGAATAAGAACATTATATACTCATAAATCAAAGACCAAAGTAAACATACAAATCGTAGATATTGCAATAGAAGATGATGAGAAACAGAGGTTATTTGATTTATTTGAACCGATTTCTGACAATATTGTCATTAATCGTACAGTTCCTTTGTGGAAAAATGTAGATTATGAGTCAGTATTAAAAGAGACAGCAGATGATGTGAATAAGTATGGTAAAAGTGTTCAATACCAAAAAGCTTGTTCATTTGTTTTTTACACTCTAGTTATTACACCAGAAGGAGATGTTTATCCTTGTACTCAGCACACCATGGGTTTACTCCTAGGTAATATTCAGAATAAAAATCTATATGAGTGCTGGAACTCTAAAGAACGAACAGAATTTCTAAAACAGCATATAAAACATGGACGAGTTAGCATAGATGATTGTAAAGATTGTTATATAGCTCAAAACTCTATTATGACACAAGAAGATTCTTTAAATGATTATTTGGACGAAATAAGTACTAGAATGGATAGGGGTGAGTTTAATATTGACAAATAAAAGGAATTTCGCTTGGCCGGTAACTATTATGCCATATGAAGATTATATTGCATTGAAAGAGTGTGTTGAGAAACATAGGGATCTGTTAATAAATAAAGAAATAATAATATTTGGAGCAGGAATTCGAGGTTCGTTGTTTTGTAAGTTGATGGAAAAGTTCGGTTACAACCAGCTTCTTTTTTGTGATAATAACCCTGATAAGTGCGGAGGATATATAAATCAATATGAAATTCATTCACCTGAATTAATTGAAGAAAAAAGGGATAATGCCATAGTATTAATATCCGTTGAGAATGGATATTCAATAGAGAAGCAATTAGAGAAAAGTGGATATATTAAAAATAAAACCTATTTTTTTGTTGAGTCTTTAATATATCCTAGCTATATTGAAGAGTTTTTCAGAATTGATCCTATAGAGATTTTATTTTTAGGAGACTGTGGATTATCGCAAATTTCAATAAATGACACTAATCATAATAACCTTGGTCATATGATAAAAAATTCTTTTGGAGAAAAAAGAGCTAAAGTATTAGCAATGCATGGAATGGGAATACGCTCGTACTACAATATTTTAAAAGGTCAGCTACATTTAGGGATAATTCCTAAAGTGGTGGGATTAATGGTTAACTTTGAAGTTTTTACTGGAAAGCATCATCTACTTCCGCGTACACAACATGTAAACTTATTTGGTAAAATTTTAGATGATCTACAAAATCCAGAATTTGAATTAGTGGAGTACCATCAGCTTATAGAAGAGCGTTTTAATAATTTTAAGCTAGATGTTTCCTCAAACTATCAAGGAGATCATTTGGAAAATAATCGACGTATGGTTTTGCGTATGAATTATATGTATAACATAAAGAAAAATACTGAAGATATGGAATACTTAATTAAAATTTTGGAATTGTGCAAGGACAAAGGAATTCGAGTGCTTCCATTTATTCCCCCTGTTAACTATGAATATGCATTTGAATGTATTGGAGAAAAGTTTAAAGTAGCATATGATACCAATTGTGAAAAGATGAAAGCGTGGGTTAGAGAACAAGGGGATGAATTACTAGATTTAAGTTATATTTTAGGCTCGGAGTATTTTGCTGATCCAAAAACAATTGATGAGACTGCTAATGCCAAGGGAAGACAAATGATATTGGAAGAATTTTTGAAGGCATTGAAATAAACTGGATATATAGTTTAGGAGATGGAATTTATGATACATAATGTAATAAAATATCTAGAAGATTCTGCAAAACGCAGACCTAATAATATAGCTATTTGCAACGAGAATATGAAGTTAACATTTCAAGAACTTGAAATTGAAGCAAAAAAGATAGCTACTAAAATCATTGAAATAAATAGAGGAATAACTAATAAACCAATTGCTGTTTTTACTGATAAGACACCAGCAAGTATTGTAGCGTTTATGGGAATAGTACTTAGTGGAAACTACTATGTTCCAATTGATGCATCTATGCCTATGGAAAGAATACTAAAAATAGTAGATGTTCTTGAACCTTCTATGTTGATTAGTACTTCTAGGTATACTAAATTGTTGGATGCATTTCAAGATATACCTCAATTGATAAGTGATTCGGAATTTGCATCTCAAATTGATGAATATAAAATTCAAACGATAGTAAAGAGGAGTATTGATACAAACCCATTATATGTATTATTCACTTCTGGCTCTACAGGAGAACCAAAAGGGGTTGTTGTAAGTCATCGTGCAGTAATTGATTATATTGAATGGCTTTCTGAAATTTTTGATTTTGATGAAAACACTATATTTGGTAATCAAGCGCCGTTTTATTTCGATAATTCAATTTTAGATATTTATTTGACGCTTAAGCATGGATGTACATTAGTGCTCATTCCTGAAAGATATTTTGCTTTCCAACGAGAATTGATTAGTTTTATGTATAATTATAAAGTAAATACAATTTTTTGGGTTCCTTCAGCATTAAATGCTTTATCAAGATATAAATTAGAACAGAATCAGCTCTTACCAGAGCTAGATAAGGTTATGTTTTGCGGAGAAGTTATGCCGGTTAAAATACTAAATTCTGTTAAAAGACTTTTTCCAAATGCTCTATATGTGAATATGTATGGACCAACAGAAATAACTGATGTCTGCAGTTACTATATTGTAAATCGTGATTTTCATGAAGAGGAATCCTTACCTATTGGTATGCCTTGTAATAACACAGAAATTTTGGTGTTAAATGAACATAATCAATTAGTTGAAGAAAACGAAGTTGGAGAGTTATGTGTTAGGGGAAGCTCTTTAGCACACGGTTATTATGGCAACTGGGAAAAGACTGAGAAAGTTTTTGTGCAGAATCCGCTTAATGATAAATATCCTGAAAGAATATATAAAACAGGAGACTTGGTAAAATATAATTCATTAGGAGAAATAATTTATATCGGTCGAAAGGACTTTCAAATTAAGCATTTAGGACATCGAATTGAGTTAGGAGAAATAGAAGGAGCTTCTATCTCTGTTAAAGGTGTGAAAGAGTGTTGCTGTGTCTATAGTCATATTGATAAGCAAATTCGTTTAATCTGTTCCATAGAAGAGCAGCTATCAGAACAGGAAATATATAAGAGCTTAATGAAAAAGATTCCTAAGTATATGTTGCCTGGAAAAATACGAATTGTAGATCAAATCCCTAAGACGGCTAATGGGAAAATTGATAGAAAGAGAATTAATCAAGAGTTTGAACAGATTTAGGAGGTGACTGAAGATGACGGAGATAATGAAGGTAATTAAAGGCTTTATTGAGGAAATAAATGAATATATAGATATTGAGATAGATACCCAGCTAATAGATGAGGGGATTCTTGATTCGCTTGGTATTATGGTGCTTATTAATGAGATAGAGGACTACTATGGAATAGAAATTTTATCTAAAGATATCCAAAGTGAGAACTTCAAGAATTTAGTTACTATTGAGAGTTTAGTGAAACGATATAAGGGGTGATGGTTTGGGAGTTAAAATTCAACAAATAAACATATGGAAAGAATTGAAGGAAACTGAACTACCGATTGTATTATATGGTGCAGGTGGGCAAGGGCAAAGAGTTTTTAAGTATCTGAGAAATAATGGGATAAATCCTGTTTGTTTTTGTGAAACCAAACATGAAAAAGATTATAAAATCTTTGATGTTGAGGTATTGAGTTATTTTCAACTGAGAAAAAGATTTGAGAAATTTATCTTGATTATTTCTGTATTACCTAAAAAAGCAAGAGAAATACTTCAGTACTTAGAACAGAATGGAGAAAAAAACACTGTAATTCCTTTATGTATACCTTATAAGATTGAAGATGCATTTATCGAGGAAGAAATTGATAAAGAGAAGCTGGAAGAATTTAATTTAATATATAATTTGTTTGAAGATGATCTATCAAAAAAAGTATTTAATAAATTAATTCATTTTAAAAGATCTGGAAATGGTATGAATTTGTTGGATGATATCGCAGGGGATTCTTTTTTTGATGACCCAATTTTACCGAAAAAACACCAATATTGTTACATTGATTGTGGAGCCTATACTGGAGATACAATTATAAAATTTCTTCAATTTAATGGTTTACATTATGAAAAAATAATTGGTGTAGAAATGGAAAAAGGTAATTTTCGTTCATTAATGAACTTTATTAATTATGCTAAACTGGAAAAGGTAGGTCTTTATAATTTTGCATTAGATGATAAAAAAGGATATGTTGCTTATTATACTAAGTCCGATTATAATTTTTTTAATGCAAATTTATTTAGAGAGTTTGATCAAGTTTCATCAATTCAAGAAAAAAAGCTAATGAAGGAAAGTGGAACTAAAGGTATTAAAGAGCTTGTAGAAGCAATAACTTTAGATGAGTTAGTTGAAAAGGAAGAAACAAAAGGATGCCGATTTGATAATACAATCATTAAGTTGAATGCTATGTGTGCTGATTATAAAATAATAAAGGGGAGTCAAAAGTTAATTAATAAATATAAACCAATATTCATTATAGACTATGGTACTTCACCTGAACACATTATCGATATACCATTACTCTTAAAGAGTATTAATGAGAATTATAAGTTTTACTTAAGACAGAAAAACGTATTTGGAGATAGTAAAAGTATATTATATTGTATATATAAGTGAGCATCCACCTCTGATGAGGTGAAAGTATTTCTATAATATTTTTACTATTTAATTTAGGAAAAGATTTTTATTTAGCTTTAGAATAATATTATAATGATTAAAGGAGATTTTTATGAAATACGCGAATATTAAAACTGATCAATTTTGCGATAATAAAACAGAGAAAAAAATTTGTAATATAGGGGATTTTTTGCAGTTTATAATTATTGACTCCTTGTATGACGAAATGGGTATTAATAAGGAAGAGGTTATTCGTATAAATTTTAAAGATATTAAAAGTTATAGAGGCGAATATATAGCCTTACCATTAAATTATTCAATTTTTAATGAGAATTTTATGACGGATGGTAAGTTTGATTTTCCAGACCGCATAGTACCTATATTTTTAGCATGTACGTTAACCACTATAGGATTGAATGGTAGGAAATTATTGGAAGATGCTCATAATGTTAGGTTTTTAAAGAGACATGAGCCTATAGGATGCCGTGATGAGTATACAATGACAACTTTAAGGGAATTTGGGATTGAAGCATATCTATCAGGGTGTTTAACAGTAACATTGCCTAAAACGCAGTATACAGATAATGAAAGGGAAGGGGTATATTTCGTTGATGCTCCCTATTCAATTAAAAAATATCTTCCAGAAGGAATGTTAGAAAAAGCTGTAGTTACTACTCAGCAATATTACTTTTCAAATGAGTGGTATGAAAATCCAAATAGAATTTTTGACTTTACAAAAGATAAGTATAAAGAGTATTCAAAAGCTAAATTAGTTGTGACATCAAGAATGCATGTAGCATCACCTTGCATTGCAATGGGAATTCCAGTGATTTTAGTAAAAGATGATGTGGATTATAGGTTTGGCTGGATTGATAAATATATACCGGTTTATTCTTATGAAGAGTTTTCGAAAATTAATTGGGAACCTAAACCTGTAGAATGTGAAAAAGAGAAAGCTATACTTAGGAAAGCAGCAATAGGAAGAATTAAAATGTGTATAGATAAGTATCAAGATATTTACTTTGTAAGTCAGATGTATGAAAATACTGAACATAAAAAATTAAAGGATTTTTTTGGTGTTACACATAAGAATTTTAAAATTTTAGATCGTTACTTTCAAGAGTGTTGGGATGAGAATAGCTATATTGAATATGCAATTTGGGGACTAACAAATGCGGTAGATGAAATCTACGAATATATACAAGACAAGTATCCAAAAGCCAAATTAGTAAAGGTAATTGATAGTTTTAAAAACACAGACTACAGAGGAATAAGGACAGAAAAACCTAATATTTTAACTGGAAAAGATTCGTATTATACAATTGTAGCGAGTGTAGGTGCATCAAACGATGCAAAGATGTTGTTTGAAAAAATTGGGAAGAAAGAAGAGATGTACTGCTTGTTGGGGACTGCATTCTTGTAATTGACTTAGGAGATTAGGAGTGATGAACATTGAAACCTAAAATAACAATTGGGACACGAGCTTATAACGCAGAAAAAACAATTGCTCAAACACTAGAAAGTGTTCTTGTACAAACAATGGGAGAATTTGAATATTGGATTGCAAATAACGGATCCACAGATAGAACTGGTGAGATTATAGATGAATACGCATCTAGGGACAAAAGAATTAATGTTATTCATTTAGAACATAATCAACCTGAGTTTTCATCAATGAGAATGTTGATGGAACACGGAAAAGGTGAGTTTTTTATGCTTCTTGACAGTGATGACTGGCTTGAAGCCGATTTTATGAATGAACTATACAGCCAAGCAATGAAGCATAATGTTGAGGTGGCTGTTGGAGGGTCGAAGTTTCACTATATACAAAGTGGTAATATTGGGGTTAGAAAAAGCGAAATATCAGGTGCATTTCCTATAGAACAAATGCCTGAAGTGTATCCGTATATTCATCGGTTTTTTAGACCAGTTTGGGGGAAAATCTTTTCAGCGGAAGTAGTTAGAAAACGATGGGAGATTATGTGTGCAAAGAGACCAGAGGGGTTGATGTATGGAGGGGATACGTTTACTTGTTTCGAACTGTTATATGGTGTAAATGGCATCTACCTTTCTGATAAAGTTGTACATAATTATCGTGTACATAGTGGATCAGCTTCTTATGTTTTTAATTTCGAAAGGTTTAATTCTGATGTTTTTTTACTTGAGCATGCAATAGAATATTTAAAGGGATTTGGTACAATAAGTGAACATAACTTATCATTTGTGTATAAGGTATACTGTAATGCAATATTGGATACAATTAAAGTGTTGTTTAGCTCTAATCTACAGGACGAGAATAAGTTAGAGTACTTGGAAAGAATATTTGAACATTATCATACCAAATATCTTTTTGAAAAAGAATATCTAAATGATGAAATGCTTAAGCAGTATTTTGAAGTGATAGATTATATTGGTTCATTCAAAGTTAAGGCATCAAATTCAACTTTAAATAGAGTATATAAAGCATTTTTATCTATTAATCCTATATTAAATCAATGTATTGTGAAACCGAACTTTATTAAAACATATAGAACAATTGTTAAATTAATAGTTGATGGCAAATATCAAAAAGCTCATGAACTTATTATTTTTGAGCTTGCAAATGATAGTAGTTCTTCAGAAGAATATAGAGTGGATTTATTAAACCTAATGATTAAGACATCAGCATTACTTGAAGAACCTGAAGCGTTTATTTTAGCTCATAAATTATTGGTCACTACGTATATACAACGTAAAGAGAATGATTTTGCAAAAAAAATACTTAGAGAACTAGAAGAAATGGTTCCGGAGGATTTAGATGTAATATCCTATAAGAACGAAATTAATATTATTTAATAAAGGGTTAATAGTGAAATTTTATATTTTAAAAATAAAAAGGGGATTTTCTTTTTTAAAAGAAAATCCCCAATAATTATTATATAAAACTATAAAGATTATTTGATATATATTATAGAGATAACAGATTGTACTGAAACAAAAGGAGAAGTCTAATTTATGTTAACCTTATGTATGATAGTTAAAAATGAAGAAGAAACTTTAAAGAAATGTTTAAGTAGTCTAAATAATCTTGTTGACGAAATTGTAGTTGTTGATACTGGGTCTATAGATAAGACTAAAGAAATAGCTTTAAAATATACTGACAAAGTGTTTGATTTTAAATGGTGCAATGATTTTGCAAAAGCTAGGAATTTTTCATTATCTAAAGCATCTAATGAATGGGTTTTAGTATTAGATGCAGATGAAGTTATAATGAATTTTGATATTGAAAATATTTTTAGGTTTATTAATGTAAATAATGACAAGTGTGTTGGTAGACTTAAAAGAATCAACCAATATGAAGATAAATACGGAACAAAAAAGTATATTGAAAGGGTTAATAGGCTTTTCAATAAGAAATATTTTCAATATGAAGGAATTATACATGAGCAAGTAGTTCTAAAAAACAAGGAAGATTACAGAACAGAAAATATAGATTTAGTTATAGATCATATAGGATACTCAAAAGAAGTATTAAGTAGGACAAATAAAATTCAAAGAAATATAAAATTATTAAAAGAGGCTCTAAAAGAAAATCCAAATGATCCATATTTACATTATCAGTTAGGAAAAAGTTATTTCATGGGTAAAGAGTATAGAGAGGCTAATTATTTTTTTGAAACCGCTGTACTTTTATTAGATAATTTTACATACGAATATGCAGAAGATTTAGTCGAAAGTTATGGTTATACATTGATAGAACTTGAACTATTTAAAAAAGCTTTAAGTTTGAAGAAATATGAAAAATATTACTTTAATTCTCCGGATTTTATATTTTTAATAGGACTTATTGAAATGAATAATAGTAACTTCAAAAAAGCTGCTGAAACTTTTCTTAAATGTACTGAATTTAAAGAAGGTAAAATAGAGGGAATTACTTCTTTTTTGCCTTTGTATAATATAGGTGTAATTTTTGAATGTTTAGGATTCAAAGAAGAAGCATTAAATTACTATAGGTTATGTGGAGATTATCCTTTAGCAAAAACAAGGCTTAATTACTTATAATTAAAGTGAATTCAATAATTTCATAACAGAGATATTATGTTATAGGGTAAAATATAAAGAAAGTACTAAGCAAGTAAATAAGTTTGTATAATATACGTAAATTTATTTACGGGCTTATTTTATTTGTCATATAAAGTTTTTATACCCTAATACGAATATAGAAATAGTGAGGTGAGAGCATGCGTTTGAATAAAAATTTAGCTTCTATGAATGTATATAGAAATTATATTAGAACATTAGATAGGTATTCCAGTAGTATAGAAAAAATTTCTTCAGGGAAGCAGCTTAATAAAGCTAAAGACAATCCTAATAAACTTGCACAGAGTGAGAGGTTGAGGTTACAGGTTAGATCTCTTGAAATGTCATCAAGAAATGCACAGGATGCAGTCTCTATGATTCAATCTGCAGATGGAGTATTAAATTCTATAACAGACAGTTTGAAGAGATTGAGAAATCTTGCAGTTCAAGGTGGTACAGATACTTTGAGTAGTGATGATAAAAAAAATATTGATCTAGAGATTGATCAAATATTGAATGGTATTCAGTCAATGGCTGGAGGTAATGACTTCAATGGAGTTAATCTGATTGGTGATGAATCTATTGCAGATAACAAAAATCCAAAATTGATAAAAGTTACTATTGGTGGTAATATTGGAGAAACAGCTACATTAGAAGCATACAATGTCACTGCTAAAGGACTTGGGTTAATGGATTCAGATGGAAAAACTTTAGTTGATTTAAATAATACTGGTGATACACTTAAAAAAATAGACAGTGCTATAGAAACGGTTCTATCTGTTAGAGTTAAAAGTGGAGCAAAACAAAATAGATTTGAATCAATGTACAATAACTTGATTGAGATTAGAGATAGAAATACAGAAGCTGAGAGTGCTATAAGGGATACCGATGTAGCTGAGGAAAGTATGAAACTTGCTAAAAATGACATTCTGATTAATGCAAGCAATTCTATAATGGCACAAACAAATAAATTTCCTCGGGAAATTCTTAGAGTACTTGAGAGTGTAAGAGGAAGATAAAAAATAATAAAGAACAAAGAATAAATTAGGAGCTTTTGCTTGCACAAAACTATAATCATAAAGATTAAAGATTATCTTCACAGCAGAAATCATCCGCATTTGTTCTTTGTTCTTTGAATTACAGGTGTTTTTCTAAATTCTTTATATCTTGCATATCAAAAATTTCTAAGGCTAGGATATCTATTATATCTGAGGATAAGGTTCTGATTTTTTCAATAAACTCATTTGGAGCTTTCTTGAATTTTTTTGAAATTACATAAAGTAAACTTAAACATTGAAGTTTATTATTGGTAACTATTCAGCTATAACAAAAGAAGTGATTTTATGTTATCTTAATATATAAAATTTACTTCAATTTATCATTATTATTTGTATTCATAACCTTGTCTTTAAAAAACTAATGATATGGTGGTATGTGCTATGAGTGAAGGAAAAATTATAGAGTTTTTAACAAAGGTCTTGGACAAGTGATTGATACTATGAAAACACTGTCAAATGAAATAAAAGAACAACAAGCTAAAATAGATTAACTTACTAAAGAGAATAGAGTACTTAATGAGCGTGTGAATACACTTGAAAACAAGTCAAAAAAACAGTAATAATAGTAGCAAACCACCGTCTAGCGACGAATTTAAGAAGATAACTTAAAAGAAGAGCTTATTAACTCTAAAATCATTCACTTTGATGAAACTGGGTTAAAAGTTGAAGGTAATAACTATTGGATACATGTGGCATCAAATGAAGAGTTGACATGTTATACAGCTCACAAGAAGCGAGGTAAAGAGGCTATATTTCAACCATTAAAAAGAAAAAGATTGGAGTATTGAGCTGTGTAGAGACTATTTTGACATAAAAGCCATATGATCCTACAATTTCACAAAGCTAGCGCTTTTAAGGGATAGACTTAAAAACTATCTCTTTTGTTTTACCTAATAATATTACAGCTATTGATATTCCCAATAGCAGAATAGTTACAAATTATTTGAAAATAGTATAGTGAGCATGAATAATTTTTTTGATAGTATACTTTATTATTATATATAACTTCAGAAATTTATTAATAATACGAAATATATACTATAATAAGTTTAATGTGGATTTTAATCCTAATTAAATAATAAGAAAAAAGAAGAGGTGGAAGTTATGACAATGGCAGTACAAAATAATAATAGTGCAAATGTTTATAATGGTATCTCAAGAGTACAGCACTCATATAATAATTCTCTACAGCAGATATCTTCTGGTTCGAGAATTAATAAAGCAGCAGATGATGCAGCAGGATTATTTATTTCTCAGCAGATGAATGGACAGATTAGAGGTATGGTTCAGGGAAATAGAAATGCAAGTGAAGGAGTTTCTATGATTCAGACAGCAGAAGGAGCTTTGAATTCTGTTCATGAGAGTTTAGGAAGAATGAAAGAACTTGCGATACAAGCCTCTAATGGTATACTTACCGATGAAGATAGAGCAATGTTAAACCATGAGTTTACTAGTTTGAAAGAAGAAATAACTACAATTGCTGAGAGTACACAATTTAACGGCAAGAAGCTTTTAGATGGAACTTTGAACAGTAACTTATTAGTAGGAGCAAATAGTGATGAACTTATGAATATTAAGGGTGGAGATATGAGTTCATCTGGATTGAGTATTGATAGTTTATCTTTAGACAATCTATCAAATGCGCAGGAGGCAATAGATGCTATTTCTAAATCAGTAGATAGAGTAAGTTCTCAGAGAGCTGAATTTGGAGCTTACCAAAATAGATTAGAATCTTCAATAAATAATACTAATAATACAATATCAAATTTAAATTCTGCACATTCAAAAATTAGTGATGCTGATATTGCACTTGTAGCTATGAAAATGGCAAAAGAGAATATTATGAATCAAAGTAATATTGCAATGCTATCACAGGCAAATCAGAGTAATGGAATGGTGTTATCGCTGCTTAGATAATTAGGATATGAATTAAGAGCGTACAATTTAAAATCTAGGTTTAGTTTAGAAGTTATTTAACGTAATCAATTGTCAAATTGAAAAGGAGGAAATTTCTATGGATATATCAAGGTTATCGATGATGAGTAGCAGTGCAAAAATACAAAGTCAAGTTAGTCTTGCAGTAACTAAACTTACTATGAATACAAGTAAAGAAATTGCTGCCAACATGAATAAGATGTTGGAACAGTCAGTTAATCCTAATTTAGGAAATAATTTAAATGTAAGAGCTTAATTATAATAAGAATTAGTAGAGATATAACTCTCTACTATTTTTTTATCGAAATATAAGTTTTTTTGTTATTTAGTCTTTTATCTTTGTTCTTTCTCTAAAAGATGTTAAAATAAACCTTGAAAGGATGATAATTATGATAGATGGAAAAAAGATTCTTGCGGTAATTCCTGCAAGGGGTGGTTCTAAGGGAATAAAGAATAAAAATATCATTAAACTTCAAGGGAAACATTTGATTGGGTACACCATAGATGTTTGTGCAGAGAGTTCTTATATAGATGAATACATAGTATCTACTGATAGTGAAAATATAAAAGAAGTGAGTGAGTTGTACGGAGCTAAGGTTCCTTTTTTAAGACCAGAGAATTTAGCGGATGATAGGGCTAAATCTATTGATGTGGTGTTGCATGCTGTTGGTGAGATGGAGAAAAGAGTTGGGAAATATGAAATAGTGATACTTCTTCAGCCTACTTCCCCATTGAGAACAGCTGAGGATCTTGATAAAGCTATTTTGGATTTTTTGAAAAGTGGTGCAGAGTCACTTGTGAGTGTTTGTGAGAGTGAGAAAAGTCCAATAATTATGAGAGAAATAAAGGAAGGGAGATTGACAGAAATAGTTAATTTCCGGGGGAATAATACAAGAAGGCAAGAACTTCCGACATATTATGTGTTTAACGGTGCTATTTATATAAATGCAGTGAACATGATTAAGGAAAAGAGATGTTTTGTGGATGAGGATACAATTCCATTTATAATGGATAAGAGCCACTCAGTTGATATAGATGATGAAAAGGATTTAATTATAGCAGGGTATTACCTTAATAGAAGAAAGGAAAATCAGAATGAGAAGAGATAATGTATATATCATAGCAGAAGCAGGTGTTAATCATAATGGAGATATGGAGCTTGCCAAGAAACTTGTGGAAAAAGCCAAGTGGGCTGGTGCAAATGCAGTGAAATTTCAACTGTTCAAAAGTGAAAATATGACTTCAAGTTCTGCAGTGAAAGCTGATTATCAAAGGAAAACAACTGGAGAGATGGAGAGTCAACTTCAGATGTTAAAAAAACTTGAGATTGGATTTACTGAACATAAAATACTAAAGAATTATTGCGAAGAAGTAGGGATAGATTTTCTTACCTCTCCTTTTGATATAGAGAGTATAAAAGAATTATCTGACTTGGGAATAGAATTAATAAAGATACCATCAGGGGAAATAACAAATCTTCCGTATCTCAGAGCGGTAGCTGAAACAAATAAAAAGGTTATATTATCCACTGGAATGAGTGATATGGGTGAAGTTAAAAGGGCAGTTGAAGTGTTGGAAAATAGTTGCGAAGAGATAATAGTGCTGCACTGCAATACAGAATATCCAACACCGATGGAAGATGTAAATCTTTCGGCAATGTTAACATTAAAAGAGGAACTTAATAAAGAAGTAGGTTATTCTGATCATACATTAGGAATTGAAGTGCCTATAGCTGCTGTTTCACTTGGTGCTAGGGTGATTGAGAAACATTTCACCTTGGATAAGAGTATGATAGGACCTGATCATAAAGCTAGTCTTGAACCAACAGAACTGAAAAATATGATTCAGTGTATAAGAAATATTGAGATGGCTATGGGAAATGGATTAAAGGTTACTAGTAAGTCAGAACTTAAAAATAAGGGAATAGCAAGGAAAAGTATAGTTGCTGCTGAAAATATTGAAGCAGGGGAAATATTTACTGAAAAGAATATTACATGTAAGAGACCTGGGAATGGGATAAGTCCAATGGAGTGGGATAAAGTAATAGGAACTAAGGCTAAAAGAAATTTTAAGAGTGATGAACTGATTGAATTTTATAGGAGAGGATATTGATGTTGAAAATATGTGTTTTCACAGGAACTCGTGCTGAATATGGGCTCCTTAGGCCTTTGCTTTTTAAATTTAAAGAAGATAGGGAAATAGATTTAACTATTGTTGTCAGTGGAAGTCATCTTTCAGAGAAATACGGTTATACATATAAAGAAATTTTAAAAGATGAATTTCCTTCTCTTGAAATAATCGATATACACCTTAAACATAACCATGATTTAGGGATTTGCAAAAGTATGGGAATTGCATTTGAAGAATATAGCAATGGCATGAAGAGAGTTAATCCAGATATGATGGTTATACTTGGAGATAGATATGAAGCTTTTGCCATGGCTAGTGTTTGTCATGTGATGAAAATACCCATTGCACATATACATGGTGGGGAAGTCACAGAAGGAGCATATGATGATGCATTTAGACATTCAATATCAAAAATGAGTTATCTTCATTTTGTGAGCTGTGATGAATATAGAAGAAGAGTTATTCAACTTGGAGAATCACCAGAAAGGGTATTTACTGTTGGAGCACTAGGAGTTGAAAATATTATAAACATGGATAAAATGTCTAAACAAGAACTTGGGAATGAGCTCGGTTTTAATCTTGATGGTGATTACTGTGTTATAACTTGTCATCCTGAGACACTTAAAAAAGGAGATATCTCATATATAGAAGAGATGCTCAGTGCTATTGATGAATGGAAAGAATTAAAGTGTATATTTACAGGGTCAAACTCTGATGGAGGGGGAGAGAAGATTAATAAGCGTTTAATTGAATATGCATTTAAAAATAGAGAAAGATGTATTTTTGTTAAATCTTTAGGAATAAGAAGATACCTTAGTGCTGTAGAGAGTTGTGAGTTTGTTATGGGGAATTCCTCAAGTGGCGTTATAGAAGTGCCTGCATTTAAAAAGCCTGTGATAAATATTGGCGATAGACAAAAAGGTAGAATTCGTTCAAAATGTGTTATAGATATCCCTTGGGATAAGAAGCAAATCATGGAATCAATGAAATATGTACAGACAGAAAAGATGAGAGAAGTTTGCATGGCAAGTGATAATATATTTGGTGATGGAAATACCTCTAAGAGAATACTTAGTATTATGAAAGATTTTCTGGAGAATGATAAAATAACATTAGAAAAGAAATTTTATGATGTGAGGTGAGAATTTGGAAAAATATTATGTTCACTATAAGTGTTCAATAAGAAAAGCTATGGAAAAGATAGATAAAAACCTTACCAGTGCTGCTATTGTTGTGAATGATGAGAAGCAGGTTTTAGGAATGATAACTGATGGAGATATTAGAAGGGCTCTTCTCGATGGGAGGGGTTTAGAAAGTACTATAGAAGATGTGTTTTTTAGAAACATTAAGCATTTAGATTATGATGCTGGTAAGAGAAAAGCAAAAGAAATTATGTTGAAATATAAGATACGTCAATTACCGGTTATCGACGAGGAGAAAAAGTTGAAAAAATTATATTTTCTTGATGATATAATTGCATATGATAAGAAAGAAGAATGGGTTGTAATACAAGCTGGTGGTTTTGGATCTAGATTAAGGCCTCTCACAGATAATATGCCTAAACCTCTTTTGAAGATAGGAGAGAAACCTGTTCTTGAACATATAATTGATGGATTCATATATTTTGGTTTTAGAAAATTTATCATAACTCTTAATTATAAAGGCGAAATGATTAGAGAGTACTTCGGTGACGGTGAGAAGTACGGTATAAGGATAGAATACATAACTGAGGAAACGCCTCTAGGTACAGCCGGATCTCTTTCTCTTTGTGAGGATATTATCGACAGTGAAGATATTATAATGGTTAATGGAGATATATTAACAGGTTTAGATTATGAAGAGTTCTTGAACTTTCATAAAAAGGGCGATAATGATATCACAGTGGGAGCTAGAGAATATAAGGTGCAGATCCCTTATGGAGTTATTGAGACTGAAGGGCTTATTATTAATAAAATAGAAGAGAAGCCTAAATTTAATTTTTTCATAAATAGTGGAATATATGCTCTTAAGAAGAATATTATTGCTGTCATACAAAATGGTGAAAAGATAGATATGACAGAGGTAATAGAGAGAGCTGATAATGTGAACAATAAAAGGATGGTGTATCCTATAAAGGAATACTGGACTGATATTGGAAGAATGGAAGATTTCGAGAAGGCAAATATTGAAGCGTATAAATTGGTATAGATGGAGGATATTATGGACTTAAAAGGAAAAAAAGTAGTTATAACAGGAGCAGATGGATTCATAGGAAGTTATCTAACTGAGAAATTAATAGAAATTGGTGCAGATGTAACGGCACTTGTACAATATAATTCATTTAATAGTTGGGGAAACATTGATGATTTTTCAGAAGATAAGAAAAATGCCACAAAAGTTGTTTCAGGTAATGTGAGGGATTATGATAGTATGAGGAGGCTTATAAAAGGATCTGAGGTTGTGTTTCACCTTGCATCACTTATAGCTATTCCATATTCATATGATTCTCCTATGGCATATGTGAAAACAAATGTTGAAGGAACAACCAATGTTCTTGAAGCTTGTAGAGAGTGGGGAGTAGAAAAAATAATACACACTTCTACATCTGAGACATATGGTACTGCATTATATGTGCCTATAGATGAAAAACACCCCATGCAAGCTCAATCACCATACTCGGCAGCAAAAATTGCAGCAGATATGATGGCTGAAAGTTTTTATAGAAGTTTTAATCTGCCCGTTGCTACAATAAGACCCTTTAATACTTATGGTCCAAGGCAATCAGCTAGAGCGGTAATACCTACAATTATGTCTCAGGTAATAGCAGGTAAAGAAGAAATTAAACTTGGTGCATTATCACCATTAAGGGATTTTAATTATGTAAAAGATACTGCAGAGGCTTTTATAAAGATTGCAGAGAGTGATAAAACAATTGGTGAAGTAATTAATGCTGCTTCTAATTCTGAGATTTCAATTGGTGATTTGGCAAATAAGATATTTAAAATAAGTGGTAGAGATATTAAGATTATCTGTGATGAGGAGAGGATTCGTCCTGAGAAGAGTGAAGTTAACAGACTCTTTGGAGATAATAAGAAGATTCTTGAACTCACAGATTGGAAACCTAACTATTCCCTTGATCAGGGGTTAGAAGAAACTTATAGATGGATTGAGAAGAACATGAATAGATTCAAAGTGGATATATACAATAAGTAGAGAGTCGAAATAGTGAGGTGATTTTATGAAAAAGATTGTACCTTTGTGTATTCCTGAAATTAGCGGTAATGAAGTTGATTATGTTAAAGAATGTATTGAATCAGGTTGGGTATCATCTACAGGGGGAGAGTATCTAAATAAATTTGAAGAAGAATTCAGTAGATTTACTGGTATAAAATATTCCAACGCTGTTATTAATGGAACAGCAGCACTTCATTTAGCTCTTGCGGCTTTGAATGTTGGAGAGGGTGATGAAGTTATTGTACCTTCTCTCACATTTATATCAACAGTTAATGTAATAAAATATGTTGGGGCAAAAGTAATTTTTGTTGATGTGAATTTGGAGAATTACACAATTGATACCAAAGAAATAGAAAAGGCTGTAAGTGAAAGAACTAAAGCAATAATACCTGTTCATCTATATGGAAATCTTGCGGATATGGACAAGATAATGGAGATTGCTCATAAAAATAATTTATATGTAATCGAGGATGCTACAGAAGCCCTTGGAAGTAAAAAAAGAAGGGGAATGGCAGGTGGATTTGGACACATAGGTTGTTATAGCTTTAATGGAAATAAGCTTATGACAACAGGTGCAGGTGGAATGATATGTACTAATGATGAAAAAATAAACGAGAGAATTGATTATCTTAAGAATCAAACAAAGACAGTGCTTGAAAATGGCAGTATAGTCCATAATGAGATTGGGTTCAATTATAGAATGCCAAATATACTAGCTGCATTTGGATTGGCTCAACTTGAACAGTTAGATAAATTTATTCTTAGAAAAAAGGAAATAACTACATTATATAAAAAAGAGCTTTCGGGAATACTAGGCTTAGGATTTCCAAAGAGTAAATGTGATGAGGATATATGTCAATGGTTGAATTGTATTGAGATATCTGAAGAATATGGTGTTAATAGAGATGAATTAATCAAACATATGAATAATGAAAAAGTAATTTGTAGGCCATTCTTCTACCCTCTACATAAGATGGAAGCATTTTCAGGTGAAAAGGTAATGAGCGGTGAACTGATAAACACTGAGTTGTGTAGTGCAAGAGGAATTAATTTGCCAAGTTCTGTTGGAATTACAGATGAGGAAATAGTGAGAGTGTGTAGTATTTTGAAAAATAGTGTTAAAAATTCTCAACATTAAAAATATTTAAAAGAAGTGTTTAGAGCTATATAGAGGGCTCTAAGCACTTTTTGCTGTTAATTGTTAAGTGTTAAGAATCATATATGGAGATAATTGCTTTTGATAAAAAAAATAATATATAGTAAAATTATATTAAATATAAAGAGGCTTTAATGGGAATTATAATTAAATTTAAAGAAATTTAAAGAAATGTAAATAAAATTAAGAAAAAAACTTCTAAATCTAACCAAAATGTATTATAATTAACTTGGGTTTATAAATGAAAAATATCGAAAATATGGCAAGGTTAGAAATTTTAAAAGATATATGATAATTATAGTAAAAAGACCTCGCATATTATCAATATATTGTATATGAACTCAATTTGTAATACAATATAAATTATATAGAATGAGACAAAAGAATATTCTCATAAAATTAATAACCAAATGCGGGAAATAATGTAAAATGCAGAAAATTATTTGAAAAATTTATGAAAAATTCATGAAAAATTTATGAAAATAAGAAGGAAAAACGGATTTTTTGTCAAATATTATATATTCGGGAGATGGTTAAAGTGAATATAGTGGATAATAATGGTTATTCCATTTTGAAGCAAGGGTTAGATGCTGCTACTTTAAGAGGCAGAGTAATATCTAATAATATTGCTAATGGGAATACAAAGGGTTATAAGAAGTTTAAAGTGCAATTTGAAGAAAGTCTAAATAACAGTTCTGGCTCATTTAAAAGAACCAATGAAAAACATTTAAGTTTGAATGGTAATAAAGGAGCGAGTAATGTTAGGGTTGTGAGAGACGAAACAGGGGAAATGAGAAGTGACGGCAATAACGTTGATATTGACAATGAGATGACAAATCTTGCTGCCAACACTCTTAAATTTAATGCAATGGTTAGTGAAATGAACAAGCTTTACAAAATGAAAGAAATGGTTATAAAAGGAGGGGCATAAGAAAAATGAGTAATGCTTTTAGTGGTATGAGGATAAGTGCTAGCGGATTAGCTGCTGAGAGATTAAGAATGGATTTAATCGCCTCTAATATAGCTAATGCTAATACAACAAGGGGTGCAGATGGAAAGCCTTATAGACGTAAGGTTGCTGTGTTTAATGAGTATATGAAAGATGAAATGGGTAAGAATGGTGAGATGAAAGAAGAATTGATGGGTGTTAGAGCTACCGAAGTTGTAGAAGATCAATCACCTTTTAGAAGTGTATATGACCCATCACATCCAGATGCGGATGACGAGGGATATGTTCTGATGCCAAATGTTAATCATTTAAATGAGATGGCTGATTTAATGATGGCTAATAGAGCTTTTGAAGCTAATATGACATGTATTGAAGCACAAAAGCAGATGTTTTCTAAAAGCTTAGAAATTGGTAGATAGGAGAGAAAAATATGAATATTAATAGTATTAATAGCTTGCAGTCATTTACATTAGGAAATGTCGAAGAAAAAAAAGAAGAAAAAAGCATAGGATTTGGAGAAGCATTAAAACAACAACTAGATAAAGTAAATGAAAAACAGATACAATCAGAAGGGATGACAGAAGCATTTGTAAAAGGTGAGGATGTAGAAATTCACGAAGTTATGATGTCTTCTAAGGAAGCTTATTTGTCAATGCAGTTGGCGCTTGAGGTGAAAAATAAATTGGTTAAAGCGTATCAAGAATTTAACCAAATGCAAATTTAAATTAAGAGTGAGGAGTGCTAGTGATGAACAAGCTTATGGAGGCTTTCAAAAAAGGAATTGCTAGATTTAATGGCCTAAGTAAAGCTGTGAAGATATCAATTGGAATGTTAACAGCATGTACTATTATCGCGTTGGTATATGGTGTTATAACTATGACTAGAACAGAGTATAGTGTTCTGTTTGCAAATATGACTGATAAAGATTCAGGTGTGGTTGTTAGAAAGCTAGAGGAAGAAAATATTATACATAAAGTTGAAGGTGATAAAATTCTAGTAGAGAAAAGTGTAGCAGCGGCTACTAGGATGAAAATATTGTCCGAAGTGAAACTATCTGACAATACATCGAGTTTTGATATTATTTTAAACTCAAAGAGTATGGTGTCAACTGAGTTTGAAAATAATGTTGCTTATCAAGTAGCATTGCAAAATGAAATTAGGTCATCAATAAAGAGTTTTTATGAGGTTGAAGATGCAAAGGTGATACTTGTAATACCAGAACAGAGTGGGTTTGCTAGAGAGACAAAACCAGCATCTGCATCTATAAGAATTGATCTTAAAGATGGTGTTGATGAATTATCGAAAGGACAAGTTAAAACAATAGTAGCTTTGGTATCTAAAAGTGTTGAGAACCTTCCACCAGAGAATATTGTTATAGCTGTTGATGAGTTATTGCTTGTAACTGAAGATGGTTCAAAAAAGGATGGAGATATCTTTTCATCTGATGAACAAGAATCTCTTAAAAAAAGCAAAGAAAAAACTTATGAAGATAAGATTTATGATATGTTAAAAGAAACATTTGGAACTGGTGGAGTTAGAGTAGCAGTAAATCTAGATATGAATTTTGATGCTACAAAAACTGAGAGTATTGACTATAAAGAAGGTGTAATTGTAAGTGAAAAAAATACAATTAATACATCTACTAAGAATGAAAATGATTCTTCAAGTCCTGTTGATGATAATATGTCAAATATTGGTGATAATAGTGGGAACTCAAATAGTACAAGCTCTCAAGATCAAGTTAAAAATTATAATGTGCCACAGGTGAAAGAGGTAGTAGTAAAGTCACCTGGAAAGGTTGAGAAAATAACAGTTTCGATTCTTGTGGACAAGTCATTAGGTGCGCTTGATTCTGCAAGTGAGAAGATGATAAGAAATATGGCAGCTGGTGCTGTAGGATTTGACGCAGCACGTGGAGATACTATTTCAGTTGCAAGTATGAATTTTATTAATAATAATAAAGACATAATGGATCAAGCAGAAAAAGTTTACTTAGAACAACAAGTTGAGTTGGCAAGACAAAGACTAATAAGAAATATTGCCATTGCAATCGGAGGAGTTATACTTTTGATAACTATTCTTTCTATTCTTAAAAGAATGAAAAAGAAAGAAAAAGAAGCTGAAATAGCAGAAATGGAAGGTATAATGTCGAAGGATATTGAGATCTCAGAAAATGGTGAACCTATAACGAAAGTTAAAGAATTTGCTCCAATAGATTTTGAGGAAGAAACGGAGCAAGAACATATTACAAACGAAGTTAAAAAATACGCGCAAGATAAACCAGAACAGGTGGTAGAGATTATAAAATCTTGGTTAGCAGAGGATGAAAGGGGATAATTATGGCGACTAAGGAAAAGAGATTAACAGGCGTTCAAAAGTCAGCAATACTTTTTATCACTTTGGGGCCAGAAGCTTCAGCAAATATAATAAAAAAACTGCCTGAGAGAGAAATTCAAAAAATAACATTTGAGATAGCAAATATGTCATCTGTAAAGCCAGAAGCACGTGAACAGATTTTAGGTGAATTTATACAGATAAACAAAGCTAAGGATTATCTTGTTGAAGGTGGAATAGAGTACGCAAGAACTGTTTTAGCAAAGGCACTTGGAAACTCAAGAGCTTCTGAAATTTTGGATAAAGTAACAGAAGCAACTCAACAGTTTAGACCTTTTTCTATTGCTAGAAAAGCGGATGCTCATCAATTAATAAATGTTATATCAAATGAACATCCACAAACTATTGCCTTGGTTCTTTGTTATCTACAACCTGATAAAAGTGCACAGATTATGGCTGAACTGTCAGAAGAATTACAATCAGAAGTTGCATATAGGATTGCTACTATGAGTAGTACATCACCTATGGTTGTAAAAGAAATTGAAAAGGTACTAGATGGAAAATTATCATCGGTTATAAGAACTGAGTCAACATTGATAGGTGGTATTCAACCTCTTGTTGAAATACTTAATCAGGTTGATAGAGGAACTGAAAGAAATATCACTGATAGTCTAGAACGAGAAGATGCAGAACTTGCAGAAAAAATAAGAGCATCTATGTTTGTCTTTGAAGATATTTTATCATTGGATGATGTATCTATACAAAAAATACTTCGTCAAGTGGATACCAACGATTTAGCTCTTGCTTTAAAAGGTTCATCCCAAGAAGTTCAGGATTCAATATTTAGAAACCAATCAAAGAGAGCTGCACAGTCTTTAAAAGAGGATATGGAATTCCTTGGGCCAGTACGTCTTGTGGATGTTGAAAAGGCGCAAACAGAAATTCTTAGCATAATTAGAAGATTGGATGATGCTGGTGAAATTATAATGTCTAGAGGTGGAGAAGATGCAATCATCATCTAGGGTTTTAAGAAAACATATAATCAATGATGCAGGTGAAAAAGTAATAAAGACAAGTAGTACCATGAATCCAAAGAGTGAGAGAAATGAAGGGGATTTTTACTCAAACATCAAGGATATGAATGCTGTAGGTTACTCAACAACCATTATTGAAGAAACTCATATGGAAGCCTTGAAAATCAGGAACAAAGCGTATACTGAAGCTGTAAATATTGAAGAAAAAGCCTTCAAAAAAGGATATACAGCTGGTGCTGAAAAGGGTTATAGTGAGGGATATAATGAAGGTTACAATAAAGCTATAGCTGAGATTAATCAGAAAGAAAGTCAAATTCTTTCAAATGCTCAAAAAATTCTTGAGGATGCAATGAACTTCAAAAAAGAATATATAAAGCAAAGTGAAGAAGAGATTAAAAATGTGGTGTTTAATTCTATTTCAGATATTTTAAAGAGCTTAATTCCTTATGGAGATACTTTTGATGGGATTTTAAAATCCCATCTTAAGAAGTTAAAAAAAGAAGAGGAAATTGTTATTTATACCCATTCTAGCTATTATGAACATTTAAATATGAACATAGGACAATGGTTAGAAATCATTAATTCAAAGAGCGATGTAAGCATTGTAATTGATGAGCAGTTAGAGATTGGGAAAATGGTCATTGAAAAGAGTAAGGGTAAGATTATTATCGATATAGATGAAGCTACAAATGAAATGAAAGATGCAATTTTTTCAGAATAGGTGACGTAAATGATAAATATTGATTTCCAAAATATAAGTAGAAAATTGAAGAAGGTTACTTGTTCATATGAACAGGGAATAGTTACAAAAGTAATCGGTCTTACAATTGAGGTTAGTGGAATAAAAGCATCCGTTGGAGAACTATGTCACATTCATAATAATGAAGATTCTATTATCTCTTGTGAGGTTGTTGGGTTTAAAGATAATAATTTAATGCTGATGCCTTTGGGTGAATTACAAGGTATTGGTCCAGGGTGTGCAGTATACCCACAAAAGATAGGAGTTTCGGTTAAATGCTCAGAAGCACTTTTAGGTAGAGTATTAGATGGATTAGGCAATCCACTTGATGGAAGTGAAATCGAGGATCAATTTACTTATTATAATTTAGATAACTCACCTCCAGATCCTATGAAGAGAAGTAAGATTAAAGAAATTGTTCCTACAGGTGTAAAAGCAATTGATTCTATGCTTACTTGTGGAAGAGGACAGAGAATTGGAATTTTTGCAGGAAGTGGTGTAGGTAAAAGTACAACACTTGGAATGATTGCAAGAGGAGCAGAAGCTGATGTGAATGTTATTGCTCTTATTGGAGAGAGAGGAAGAGAGGTAAAAGAATTTCTCGAAAATGATCTAGGTGAAGAAGGGATGAAAAAATCGATCATCGTTTGTGCTACATCAGATCAGCCAGCTTTAGTAAGGTTAAAGGGGGCGTTCACAGCTACTGCTATTGCAGAGTATTTCAGAGATAAAGGGAAAAATGTAATTCTTATGATGGACTCTGTTACTAGATTTGCTATGGCACAGAGAGAGGTTGGTCTGGCAATAGGTGAACCACCTGCTTCAAAGGGGTATACTCCATCTGTATTTGCTATGCTACCTAGATTAATGGAACGATCAGGTAATTCAGATAAAGGATCAATTACAGCATTTTATACTGTGTTAGTTGATGGTGGAGATATGGATGAACCAATTGCAGATGCTACAAGAGGTATACTTGATGGTCATATTATTTTATCAAGAAAAATGGCCAGTAAAAATCATTATCCAGCAATCGATGTTCTTGAGAGTGTTAGTCGTTTGATGACTCAAATAGCTACAAAAGAACAATTACAATTGGCTTCATGGATTAGAGATATTATGGCGGTATATAGAGACTCTGAAGACTTAATCAATATTGGGGCTTACACAGTAGGTTCAAACCCTAAAATAGATTTAGCAGTTGAAAAAATAGATTTAATTAATGGATTTCTTAAACAAGGAATTCTTGAAAAGATTACTTATGAAGAAATGTTACTTAAACTAAGGGAGATAAGGATGAATTAGTATGGCTAAAAAATTTAAATTTTCTTTAGAAAAAGTATTGAGTATAAGGGTAAAAGAAGAAGAAAAGGCAATAATTGATTACAAAAGAGCTGAGGATGAACTTAGAAGTTTAATTCAAGAGAAATTTGAGTTAGAGAAATTGATTAATGAATATAAAATGAAAAGATTTGAAAGTTTACTGTTAGAAAAACAAAAGATTATATATTTGAATTCTCTTAGTGAAAAAAAAAATATAAAGAGCCAAGAGATTGATAAACAGAAACTGAAGGTAGTTGAAAAAAAAGAAATATTAAAAAGAAAAAATATAGAGAAAAAAAGCTTGGAAAAATTAAAAGAAATTAAATTAGATGGATATATGGCGGAAAGGGAAAGGAAAGATTCACAAATGAATGATGAGTTTGCTTTAAATATTTATAACATGAAATCACTGAAAGGAGGTGAGACAAAGTGATAGATATAGTAAAAGCACTGGAAAATACTAAATTAAATATGCAAAGTGAAAAGAATTCATACAAAGACGTTAACAAAAGTAATAAAGAAAAATTCTCAAAGATACTTTCAAATAAAAACAACTGTGAGGATGATAATAAAGCAGTAAAATCCAATTCGGATGATAAAAGCGAAGTATCTGTAAAAGATGAAAAAGTTGATAATGTTTCTGATGAGAATATTAATGAAACTGAGTCAAAGAAAGAAATTAATAATGAAGATAAAAAGGTTACTGAAACAGATTCAAAAAAAGAAGTAAGTAATGAAGATAAAAAGGTTACTGAAACTGAATCAAATAAGGGAGTTAGCAATGAAGAAGAAAAGAACGAAGTAGTTTCAGTTGATGAATTACTTGAACTTCAAACGCTGATTGCTGAATTAATTAAACAATTAAAATCTAATGAAACAACTGAAACAGAAATGTCACCAGAATTAAAAAATCAATTACAGATTTTAAATGATATTCAGAATAAGATGAGTGATTTTTTAGCACAATCAGATAAAGAAATGTTAAAAAATGATATTTCTGAATTGTTAAAGAAAATGGATATGATATTTACTGGTGAGAAATTTAGTTTAGTTACTGAAAGTAATCAAACAAATATTCAACCAAATATTGAAGCTAATAATCAAGCAAATAATCAAAAACTTGAAGCTATTATTAGTGAAATAAATGCTAAGTTGAATGGGGAAGCTGAGGAAACTGTTTCGAAAGTTATGGAAAAATCAGATATTGACTTCAAGTTGACTCCAGATGAAGAGGACAAAGATTTAGATGTCCTTAAAAGTTTAGCTGGAAATGAGAAGAAGCCAATTATTCAAAATAACTTTTATCATAAGCTAGCTAGTATAAAAAATGCTGAGCCAGTAAATCAACCTATTAGAGCTAATTATCTGGAACAAGACATTGTTAAGAATGTGAAGTTTATGACAGTAAATGACATGAAAGAACTTACTTTGAAAATTGTTCCAAAAGAACTTGGAGAGATATCTATAAAATTAATTATGGATTCAGGTGTTATGAAAGCTAAAATCTCAGCAGTGAATAAAGATACGTATAATCTTATACAAAATAATAGTGCTAATATAATGGAAAAATTAAATGAAAATAATATTAAAATCCAAAATGTTGAAGTTTCAATTTATCAAGAGGATACGCTTTTCCATAAAGATGGAGAGCAAGAACATGCCTTTAATCAGCAATTTAATAATAGTAAGAAAAAGTTTGATTTTGAAGTTGAAGATGAGATTGAAACAACACAAGATATTGATGAAGAATATAATATTCATGCATTAGCTTAGGATGTGATTTTATGGAAATAAACAATAATTATTTAATGGATGGAGCTACAAACAAAGGTACAAAAGTGGTGGAAAAAGGCAAAGGGTTGGACAAAAACTCTTTCTTCAAAATTTTATCAGCACAGTTGATGAATCAAGATCCAGAGAATCCAGCAGATTCTACACAATTTGTAGCGCAACTTGCTCAATTTACAACACTGGAAGAAATGGAAAACTTAAATAAAACATCAGAGTTTAAGAATGCTTATGGACTTGTTGGTAAGACTGTTGCCTTTGATTCTTATAACTATAAGGGAGAGCAATATGGTGGAGTTGTCAAGAATATAGAGCAAACTCCTGGTGGACCTCTTATAGTAACAGATATATTCGAGAATGGAAAATTAGAAGAGAAAAAATTTAAATTATCAGATGTTTCTAATGTATATAATCAACCAGATCCATATTTGAGTTCAATTAATTCCAATGTAGATTTTCATTCGATGGTATCATTAATTGGAAAGACTATAAAGGGAAGTAATAATGATGGTGTATTTGAAGGAACAGTTAAGTCAACATACAAAACTAATGAGGGTGTCAAAGCCATCATAGATGCTACAGGAAGAGTAATATCATCAAAAATGGAGAAAAAAGAGAGTTACAATGAAAGTGATATTTTTCTTAATGGTGTATACAATGATGAAAAACCTGTAAAAGTTTTTGTTAAGTATGATCAAACAAGTACAAGTGATAACAAATACAGTTATAAAATAGTGGCTGATGATGAAAATGCTGATGAAAAACAATGGACTGAATATGTTCCGGATACAGAGGTTTTAGGTATGAAGATTTTATTACCAAAGGAAGAACCAGAGTTACCTTGTAATTGGGAAGTATCAGTTAATGGTTTTGAACCTAAAGAGATGCATTTCTATAGTAGGAATATTCTAGAAGCAGGTGAGTAGAATGAACTTCAATATTCATGGTGGAAGAGTTTATCCAAAAGGATTTATTTCTGACGTACAGAGGCAGGAAGTTAAAAAATCTAATAAACCTACGAATGATTTTAAGGGGATTTTTAAAGAGAAAATTGCTGAGAAATCAGAAGAGATTTCTTTCTCAAAACATGCATCATTAAGAGTAAAAGAGAGAGAAATTGATATTACATCAGAGGATATTTCAAAGTTGAACGAGGCACTGGATAAGGCCAAGGATAAAGGTTGTAAGGAAAGTGTATTGATTTATAAAAATAATGGTTTTATAACAAATATTAAAAATAGAACAGTGATTACAGTATGCAATATGAAAGATAGTGAAGGGGTAATCACAAATATTGATAGTGTATTATTTGTATAGGCTGGACCTTAGGGAGGCCTGCATGTGGAACGATGGAAGCATGCGTACATAAAAAGGAGTGATAGTTTTGTTAAGGTCATTATATTCAGGAATTTCCGGTATGAAAGCTAATCAAGTTAAATTAGACGTTGTAGGAAATAACGTTTCAAACGTTGGTACAACTGGATTTAAATATTCAAGAGTAAGATTTCAAGACATGCTTAGCCAAAATCAAAAGATGAGTTCAGCACCTTCAAGATATCAAGGGGGAGTAAACCCTGGACAAGTTGGACTTGGAGTTCAAGTTTCAGGTATCGATACAATAGTAACACAAGGTATGATGCAGCCAACAGGAAGAAATCTTGACGTTGCAATGGATGGCTCAGGTTACTTCATGGTAGCAAGGGGAGCACTACCAACTTCATCAACAGGCGGAGTAAGCGTAGATAATAAAAGTCACGAAGTTCTTTCAGGAAACGGAATGTCAATAAGTTATACAAGAGATGGGGCTTTAGCACTTGACGAAGATGGGAACTTGCTTACATCCGATGGATATAGAATGCTAGGATATGTAGTTAGCGAAAAAGAAGGATTAAACTTAGATGCGAGAAGTGTTAACTACGATAAGAATGGAACTTGTGAGTTTGTTGATGCTGACAGTGTTGGTGGGCTTAAGGTAGGTAGTAATTTAGTACCAATGAAGATTCCAGATTCAGTATTTATAAATGGAACAAAGATAGGTACTCCAGTTACTTTGTCCTATACAGGGACTGCTAAAAAAATAGATGGTACAGCAGAACCAACTATTACAACAGGTAATGAACCGTATATTGGAAGTAAAGATGTTAAAATTGAAGTAAAGACTTATGAAGATTTAACCGACCCAACTAAACCAAAAGATGTATTTGCAGTATATGCTAATGGAAAAAAAATAACTGATCTAGGAGCAAGTAAGACTTTTTGGGCTACACCAGAAGGTGAAGTAACAGCTACAGATCCAGGTGATCCTAAAACAGTAATAACTATAACTGACCCAGGTTATACAGATGACTCTAAGTTATCATGGGAGTTTACTTTAAGTGCTGAAGGACCTAAGAAAATCAGAAACTTCTTCATTGAAAAAGAAGGATTAGTTAAGGGAGTACTTGAGGATGGTAAAGTTTCAGTTCTAGGACAATTAGCAGTTGCATCATTTAAAAATGCTGAAGGTCTACAAAAATTAGGAAAGAACTTATATACTACTTCCTCAAACTCAGGCCAACCAGTTATTAGAAGTGGAATTGGTGCTGGAGATAAATTCGATAACTCTAAAGGTTACGGTGACGTGCTGAATGGAGTACTTGAGATGTCAAATGTTGAGTTAACAGAACAATTTACTGATATGATTGTAACAACAAGGGCATTCCAAGCAAGTTCAAAGATGATTTCAACAGGGGATGAGATACTTCAAGAAATTATAAACTTGAAAAGATAACATTTAAATAAAAGAACAGAGAATAAAGATTAAAGAATAAATTAGGAAATTTTTCTTCCTAACGTCAGAAAAAATTGTATTATTGATTTGCTGAAAGGTATCTTAATTTGTTCTTTCTTCTCTATTCTTTATTCTTTAAAAAGAGAAGGGGTTAGCTATGATTGAAATTACAGGGTTAAATAATAAAGAGTTTGTTTTAAATTATATACATATTGAAAAAATTGAGGAAGTGCCTGAAACGTTAATAACACTTACGAATGGAAAAAAATACTTGGTTTTAGAAACGACAGATGAAATTATTGCAAAATGCATTGCATATCAGAAAAAAGCAAGAGAGTTTGAGCATCTTAAATAGTGCTGTAATGGGAGGCATAAATAATGAAGAAACAAGATACAATGACCCTAGTGGGTATCATACTGGGATTTGGTATGATAGTTTTTGGAGTAGTCACAGGTGGAGGCGGAAGATTCGTAGATCCAGGTTCCTTAGCCATAACTATTGGAGGATCATTTGGAGCGATACTTATAAACTTTCCATTAGATCAAATAAAAAAAATAGGAAAAATCACTGCTGCTGGTTTTAAAGATAATGCATTTTCTAATATGGAACTTATTAAAAAATTTGAATCTTTATCCAAAAAGGCCAGGAGAGAAGGATTGCTATCTCTTGAAGATGAGTTAACTGAGATTGATGATGAATTCCTTAAAAAAGGTTTGCAGATGGTAGTAGACGGTATTGAACCTGAAGTAATCAGCGGAATACTTGAATTAGAAGTTGTTGAGATGGAAAAACGTCATGGAGCAAATTCAGGTGTTTTCAAAGCATGGGGAGCATATGCTCCAGGTTTTGGTATGATTGGTACTTTGATTGGACTTGTTCAGATGATGGGTAATATCAGTGATGCCAACGCACTTGCTGTAGGTATGGCTAAAGCTCTTTTAACTACATTATATGGATCAATACTTGCAAACTTGATTATGTTACCAATGGCGGCTAACCTGGATTTTAAATCCGCTATTGAAGTTAATATGAGAGAGATGATGATTGAGGGAATTCTTGCAATTCAATCAGGAGTTAATCCTAGAATTGTTGAAGAGAAGTTATCAGGATATTTATCTCCTGCTGAAAGATTAGTATATAAAAATACTCATTCGGATGAAGCTGAGGTGACAGCAAATGTCTAAGAGAAAGGCTAAAAAGGATGATGGTATAGATCCAAATGCATGGTTGGCAACATATGGTGATATGGTAACATTACTTCTAACTTTCTTTGTTATGCTTTATTCAATGTCAAGTATTGATTCTATGAAATTTCAATCTATATCTTCTGCCCTTCAAACTGTAATGAAGGGACAGGGGGGGAAGTCAATAATGGAATATAATATGAATAATGGAGACCTTCCTATAGCAGGTAAATTAGTTCCAAATAGTAGTAAAGAATCTAATAGAGAACAAATAGAGATGATAGATAATATGAAAAAACTTATTAGTGAAAATGAACTTGAAGAAATCATCGATGTTAAAGAGGATTCAAGAGGATATATATTTGAATTAAAGGATAAAATCTTATTTGAATCTGGGAGAGCAAATTTAAAGCAAGAAAGTTTACCAGCACTTGATACCATAACAAAGTTTATTAAAGATCTTCCTAATGATATCATTATTGAAGGTCATACTGATAATGTTCCGATTAATAATTCAAAGTATAAAGATAACTGGGAACTGTCGGCTGCGAGAGCTTATACAGTAACAAATTATTTTACAGAGATTAAAGGATTAGATTCTACAAGGTTCTATCCTACATTTCTAGGAGATAATCATCCATTAGAAAATAATGATACACAAGAGAATAGATCAAAGAATAGAAGAGTTAACATTCTTATTAAGAAAAATGATGTAATTAATGAGGGGGGTGCTGAGTAATGGCAGATAAAGGCGGAAATAAAAAAAAGCTTATTATAATAATTCTTGTTGCGGTACTTTTATTAGGTGCAACTGCAGGTGGAGTATATTATGTGTTTTTAAGAAAAGGTGATGACACAAATGTTACAAAAGTCATGAATGAATCAATGTTTCCAGTAGGTGAGTTTGTAGTCAATTTAGCTGATGAAAAAAGTAATAAATTCCTTAAAGTTAATATTGTATTAGGATATGAAGATAACGCTAAATACCTTGAGGAATTAACAAAATATACAGTTAAGATAAGAGATTCAATTAATACAATTTTAAGATCTAAGAAAAGTGATGAACTTGATCCATTTGGTGTTGAGGAACTTAAAAGGGCAATAAAAATCAGAATAAATTCTATAACTGAAAAAGGTGAAGTAACTGATATTTATTTCGATAATATTGTAATTCAATAATAAGTAGGGGTGAAGGATGACAAACAGTGAATTTTTAGGAATGATAATCAAACTTATAATTTTCTTACCACTTATATTAGGTTCAATCTACTTAATTGGTAAGATATTTGGTAAAGGTGATATTGTAAAGGGAAATAAAATGAAGGTAATAGAACGACTACAATTGTCAAAAGATAATGCATTATTGATAGTTTTAGTGGAAGATAGATATTACCTTATGGCATCATCTCAAGGTAAAATTGAAATACTAGAAGAACTGGATAAGAATACTTTTAGTAAGAATGACTCTTTGAATACTCATGTTAATATAAATATGAAGGGTCTTAAAGAGATATTTAAGCTTAAAGGAGATAAAAATGAAAATAAATAAGAAAATTATAAGATTTGTACTCATACTATTCTTGTTCTTAATTGTTTTAGGTAGTTTTAAAGCATTTGCTGAACCAGGCGATGGTAATACAATACCAATTCCTAAAATTAACGTGGATATCACAAGTCCCGATTCACCGCAAGAATATGTAGATAATATCAAACTTCTCATTTTACTGACAGTATTAACATTATTACCATCCATAGTAATAATGACGACTGGTTTTACGAGAATTATAATAGTTCTTTCCTTATTAAAAAACGCCATGGGAGTTCAACAAGCTATTCCTAAGCAGGTTTTAATGGGACTAGCTCTATTTTTAACATTTTTCATAATGAGCCCAACATTTACGAAAGTAAATGATGAGGCTATTCAACCTTATCTTAAGAATGAGATATCACAAGAAGAAGCAATTAAGATAGGTGAGAAGCCAATTAAGAAGTTTATGCTAGATCAAACTTTAGTTAATGATTTAGAAATGTTTGTTGAATTAGGGCACTTTGAAGATACTGTTATTACAACTGTAGAAGATGGTATAACAAAGGTGGATTATTCAGAGGTACCTATACAAGCGCTAATACCGGCTTTCATGATAAGCGAACTTAAAACTGCATTTCAGATTGGATTTTTATTATTTATTCCATTTTTAATAATAGACATTGTTACTGGAAGTGTACTTATGTCTATGGGAATGATGATGGTTCCGCCTGTAATGGTATCATTACCATTTAAGATCTTACTTTTTGTGTTGGTTGATGGATGGCATTTATTAGTAAAATCCCTAATATTAAGTTTTAGTTGAGGTGATAAAGATGACAGATACAATGGTTTTATCAATATTGAAGGATGCATTAACAACCGCTCTATTAATAGCATCACCTATACTAATTACTGCAACTGTTGTAGGTTTAATAATTGCAATACTACAGGCTACAACACAAATACAAGAACAAACATTAACATTTGTACCCAAATTACTTATTACATCACTAGTTGGACTGATTGCTGGATCATGGATTATAAGAACAATATTAGCTTTTACAACAAAAATTTTCGATATAATAGCTAATATAACATAATGACGATATCTTTAACATTTGTTATAAAGTTCTTATTAGTATTCAGCAGATTAGCAGCTTTTACTTTTTCAGTTCCAATTTTTTTCCCAAAAGGAACATCTAATATTGCAAAAGCATCATTTTCAATTATACTATCCTATATGTTAATGTCTTTAGTTCAATTTGATACTGTTGTTTCTTTTGAACTTACATCTTTGATTTTTATGGTGATGATGGAAGTTGTTACGGGATTAACTTTAGGGTTTATAACATCATTAGGATTTCATGTTATAAGAATGGCAGGACAACTTTTCGATTTCTTTATTGGATTTTCTATGAGTCAGATGTTTGACCCTTCATTAGGTGATACTTCATCAATATTTGGTAGATTTATGTATTGGTTTACTCTAATAATATTTGTTGTACTTAACGGTCATAAATTCATTATTGAAGCACTGTTATCCAGTTTTTCCACTGCAAAACTCGGTGAACTAGCAATAACTTCAGATGTAATATTATATATCTTTGATGTAATATTTAAATTTTTTGAAATTGGAATAAAAATTTCTCTTCCAATTGCATTAGTTATTTTAATCACTAATATTGTTTTGGGTCTAGTTGCAAGATCCGTACCACAATTAAATGTTATGATCATTGGAATGCCTATTAAAATATTAGTTGGAGTTTTAAGTATTATTATATTATTACCAGTTACTATTAATAGTATCGTTGATATTTTTGATAACCTTACTGTTATTTTTGATAATTTATTTGGATTTGCACCATTATTAATCGTATTTGCTGATTCAGGTGGAGAGAAAACAGAAGATGCAACACCTAAGAAGAAACGTGATGCTAGAAAAAAAGGGCAAGTAGCTAGAAGTAAAGAACTAAGTATGGCGTTGACTTTAGGTGTAGCAACAGCAGTAATTATTTTATTAGGATCAACTATTTTTGAAAACTTAGCGGTAATTATGAATACAGTCTTTAGTGATTTATTGAACACACAAATTACGCAAAGTAATATATTGGAAATATTTAAATTCGCATTATTTAAAGGACTTTTGATTATTATGATGTTTGTTTGTCCTATAATGGTTATAGGTGTCCTTGTAAACTATATGCAGGTAGGATTTCTTTTAACAGGAGAGCCACTTAAGCCGGATTTAAAAAAATTGAATCCAATCAGTGGATTTAAAAAACTCTTTTCTTTAAGATCACTTGTTACACTGGTTAAGGATTTACTTATTATTTCTATTGTAGGATTCGTAGGTTATAAATTTATGATGTCTGCTTACCCTGATTTAATAAAGATAAATCAGATATCTTTAAATCAGATTCCGCTCATAATGAAGAACTTGTTGCAGGATATATTCATAAAAATAACTCTTGTGATGATGGCTATATCTATTATGGATTATATCTATCAAAGATATCAACATAAAAAAGATCTGAAGATGTCTAAACAGGAGATTAAAGAGGAATTCAAACAAATGGAGGGGGATCCTCAGATCAAAGGTAAGATTAAACAGAAGCAAAGAGAAATGGCTACAAAACGAATGATGCAGGCTGTACCGGATGCTTCAGTTGTTATAACTAACCCAACACATATTGCAGTTGCTTTGAAATATGTGGATGGAGTTGATGAAGCACCAATAGTACTCGCTAAGGGTAAAGATTTTGTAGCAATACAAATCAAAGATAGAGCAAAAGAAAATGAAATACCTATCATTGAGAATAAACCTCTTGCTAGAATGATTTATAGTGAGGTTGAGATAGATGAGGAAGTGCCTGAGAATATGTATCAGGCAATAGCAGAAATACTAGCGATAGTATATAAACTTAAGAAATAATGTAAAGGGTGTTTTGGATGGAACAAGGAAATAAGTTTTCTATAAAAAGAAATATTGACATGATAATTCCTTTTGGAGTAATTGGTATTGTATTGATGATGATTGTTCCACTACCAAAAGGGTTGCTAGATATATTATTAGCTGTTAATATCACAATATCAGTAGTTATTATACTATTAACCATGTTTACTACAGATGTGTTACAATTTTCTGTATTTCCAACCTTGCTTTTAATAACAACATTGTTTAGGTTGGGGCTAAATATATCATCAACTAGGATGATTTTATTATATGCAGATGCAGGTAAGATCATTGAAACTTTTGCTACCTTCGTTGCAGGAAATAATATTGTTGTTGGAATCATAATATTTCTGATATTAGTATTGGTAAATTTTATTGTAATAACAAATGGTGCTGGACGTGTTTCTGAGGTGGCAGCAAGATTTACTCTTGATGCTATGCCTGGAAAACAAATGAGTATAGATGCGGATCTTAATGCTGGAATGATTGATGAAATGGAAGCTAAACGTAGGAGAAATAATCTTCAACTTGAAGCAGACTTCTATGGAGCAATGGATGGTGCATCTAAGTTCGTTAAAGGTGATGCAATAGCAGGTATTGTTATAACTATCATAAATATCATTGCAGGTATTGCAATTGGGGCAATGGGTGGTATGGCGATTGGTGAGGCCGCTAGCAAGTATATAAACTTGACTATAGGTGATGGTCTTGTAAGTCAAATTCCTTCAATATTAATATCTACAGCTACAGGTATTATTACAACTAGATCAGGTAGTGAAAACTTGGGAAGTTCTATATCAGGGCAGTTAACTGCTTTTCCAAAAGTAATGTTTTTAGCTACTTCAGTATTAGTGCTTTTATTCTTTATACCTGGAATGCCAAAACCTATTTTTGCTATCTTGGCTGTGGGAACTGGGACTAGTGCATTTATGATGTATAAAGAGGAAAAAGAACAAGTTCTTAAGAATATTGAAGAAGAAGAAACTGAAATTCAAGAGATTGAAAGTAGAGAACCTGAAAATGTTGTTAAACTTATTCAAGTTGAACCTCTTGAAATAGAAATAGGATATGGACTAATCCCTTTGGCAGATGAAGGAGTGGGTGGAGATCTACTTCAAAGAGTTACTTCTGTGCGTAGGCAATGTGCAATTGAGCTGGGGATAATAGTTCAGCCTATAAGAATAATGGATAACTTACAGTTAAATAATAATGAGTATAGATTCAAGTTAAGAGGTACAGACATAGTTAAAGGTGAACTTATGCCAAATATGTTCTTATGTATGAATCCAACTGATGAAAATTTCGATATTCCTGGAATAAAAACTATTGAACCTACATTTGGTATACCAGCTGTATGGATAAATAGTGATGAAAGGGAAGATTCAGAAATTAAAGGATTTACTGTTGTTGATCCAACTACTGTTTTAGTTACTCACTTGACAGAGACAATAAAGAGTCATGCTTATGAACTTTTAGGAAGACAAGAAACAAAATCAATCATTGATAACGTAAAAGAAAAATATGATACAGTGGTAGATGAATTAATTCCTGATCTAATGACTATTGGAGAAGTTCAAAAAGTGCTTCAGAATCTACTTAAGGAAAAAGTATCAATTAAAGATACGGTAACAATTTTTGAAACATTAGCTGATTACTCAAGAACAACAAAAGACATTGAGATGTTAACTGAATATGCTCGTTTTTCTTTAGCAAGGAATATATGTAACAATCTTAAAACGGAAGAGGGCTTTGTGAGAGTTGTAACACTTTCAAATAAGATTGAAAACCTAATTGGTAGCAATATACAGAAGACAATTCAAGGTAGTTTCCCGGCTCTAAGCCCAGACGACACTCAGAGCGTATTCATGAGTATTAATAATATGCTTGATAATATATACTTCTATGAATATCAACCAGTGATTTTGGTTTCTCCAAATATAAGGTCTGCTTTTAGAAAGCTAACAGAGGTAACGTTCCCTCATATAGCAGTGCTTTCATTTAATGAGATACCTAACGACGTTGAAATAAGGAATGAAGGAGTAATTGACGTATAATGAAAGTTAAGAGATATATTGTTGATAATATGAATGAAGCCATGTCTCAGATTAGAATTGATCTTGGAAAAGATGCAGTGATATTATCACAGCGAAAGGTAAGACCAAAAGGATTTTTAGGTTTTTTCTCTCCCAAGCAATTAGAAGTTACAGCGGCCATAGATAATTCTAAAGAGAGAATTAAATTAGATAACTCAAATTATAATACCTATCCAAATAATTTTAGGGAAGAAGATAGGAATTTTAATGAGAGTTTTAAGGCAATAACACAGGCTCTAGAGAAACATACTAATGAGAAGGTGAATAAGCCTGAAAGTGCGAATTTAACAGAACAATTTAAAGTTAATAATCCTGGAAATTTGAATATAACTGAGCAATATAGAGAAAAAATAAAATTAAAGCTTGAAAATAAACCTTCTCAAGGGGCAGCATCAAATCAAGATGAGAGTATTATTAAAGAATTAGGTGAGTTAAAGAAAATGATTTCAAATATTAATGGAACTTCAGTAGAAGAACCAACAATAAATATTTTGGATGATTTTTTAGAAGAGATAGATATTTTTCGTGAATATAGAGATGATATTAAAGGAAAAGTTTCAGTTGAGAATGAAGAAGAACTTAAAAGTAAAGTCAAGATTTTCCTAGAAGAGGAATTAGCATATTGCGACTTCCCTACAAAAGGGAGAATAGTGCTAGCAGGACCTACAGGAGTAGGTAAAACAACAACTATTGCGAAGTTGGCGGGGAAATTATCTCTTCAGGGGAACAAAAAAGTTGGTTTAATTACTATTGATACCTATAGAATCGGAGCTGTTGAACAACTTAAAACTTATGCTGAAATTATGAATATTCCAATAAAAGTAGTTTTTAATACTAAAGAAATGGATATTGCTCTTAAAGAATTGGATTACTGTGACATTGTGCTAGTTGATACAACTGGTAGAAGCAGTAAAAACTCTATGCAAGTCTCTGAATTGAGATCTTATATTGATAGAGTTGAAACAGAAAACATATTTTTAGTAATAAGCGCAACTACAAAAAATAAAGATTTAAGAACTATTATAAATGGTTTTGAGAAGTTGAACTATAATGGAATTATTCTTACTAAGTTAGATGAAACTAGCACTTACGGATTAGCTTATAATGCATATAAAATGTCTAATAAACCTTTGAGTTTAGTTACAATTGGTCAGAATGTGCCTGATGACATCAAAGATGCTAACAGTAGTTATATCGCTAATTTAATTGTTGGAGAGGAGACAGTATAATGGATCAGGCTTCGAAGTTAAGAGAATTATTTAACGGGAAAAACCCTGTTGGAGATTCTGGAATTGAAAAGTCATCTCGAATAATTACCATAACTTCAGGAAAAGGAGGAGTTGGTAAAAGTAATTTTGTTGTAAATATAGGATTGACTCTTCAAAAAATGGGGAAAAAAGTACTGATATTTGATGCAGATATAGGTATGGGTAATGATGATGTGTTAATGGGTATTATTTCTAAACGTAGTATTTACGATATTATTAAAAAAGATTTTGATATTGAGGATGTTCTAGTTGATGGACCAATGGGATTAAAATTGCTGCCTGGTGGTTCTGGATTAATGAATATTGATGATTTAAATCAGATTGAAAGAGATCGTTTCTTGAGTAAATTAGGAAGTTTAAGTGGTTATGATTATATTTTTATCGATACTGGGGCAGGAATTAGTAGAAGTGTTCTTTCCTTCATTGCATGTTCTGAAGAATTGATTGTTGTTACTACTCCGGAGCCAACATCACTTACAGATGCTTATAGTTTATTAAAAGCAGTTAATCATTATAAGATAAAAGATAAAGCTAATCTTGTGATAAATAGAGTTTTCTCAGAGGGAGAAGGAACTAAAACATTCAAAAAAATTGAAAAAGTAGTTAGTTCATTTCTTAGTATTAAACTTCAAACCTTAGGATGTATTTCAGATGATAAGGAACTTGTGAAATCTGTACGAATGCAGAAACCTCTTGTATTAAGGTCAATTCAGAGTGAAGCTATTGACGATTTTAAGGAAATAGCACTCAAGTTAGAGGGCAGTGGCATGGTAAAAGAGAAGAACGATATGAAAGGGTTTTTTAAAAAAGTATTCAATTTATTTTCTTAAGAGGTGATTTTAGTGGAACTTTCTTTAAACAGAAGAATCGAAGTATTTTGGCAAAATGAATATTATAAAAGCATTGTTCAGGATAGTAGGGAATCTACATTTGTGATTAATATACCAATGAAAGGTAATGCATATCTCCCAATATCAACAGGGGAGAAAGTAGAGGTATACTATTACGATAAAGATGATATTTATAAATTTGAATCAACTGTAATCTCAAGAGAGAACAAAGGGTTACCTGTTCTAATTATGAGAAATCCTAAAGAATATAAAAAGATTCAAAGAAGAAAAGATGTAAGGATTCCAGTAACTAGCTCTGTTAGATATATGAGTGTTGATAGAGATTATAGATTGAGAAGACTGGATTCAGCTACTATAAATGGTATGAAGAAAACTATTGTCTTAGATATAAGCGGTGGAGGTTTAAGGTTTAAAAGTAATGAAAACCTTATAAATAAATTATTATTGGTTCAGATAAACTTTGATGAACTGGATATAATGGCAAAAGGTCAAATTGTTAGATGTATATATGATGAAACAGAAAGAGTGTATGATTGTGGTTTGAGGTTTACAGAGATAGGTACTCAAGAAAGAGAAAAGCTAATTTCTTATATATTTAAGTTGATGAGACAACAGATAAGAAAGGCCTAAAGGAGTGATTTTATGTCCATTGCAGAAAGAGTGAATGTTCACGAAAAAATAGTTAAAGAATATATTCCTCTTGTAAAATATATAGCGTCAAGAGTGATGGTTGGTAAAACTAAGTATGTTGAATTCGATGATTTAGTAGGATATGGAATGGTAGGACTTATGGATGCTATTCATAAATTTGATGAATCAAAAGGTATGAAGTTTTCCACTTATGCTTCTATTAGAATTAAAGGAGCAATTATTGATGAATTAAGAAGAAATAGTCCGATTTCTAAAGGTGCAATGGACAAGCTTAATAGATATAACGCTTCAGTTGAACGTTTACAGAAGAAGTTTTATAGAGCTCCAACCATAATTGAAATTGCTTCTGATATGAATTTAACAATTGATGAAGTTGGGGCTATAGAGAATTATATTAATTATATTTCTGTTGTTTCACTAGAAGATTTAATATTCTCAGAAGAGGATGATATACCTCTTATGGGAGCAATTGTTGATGAGAAGAGTCCAAAGCCAGAAAATGTTTTTTTAGATAATGAAAAGTACGAAATACTAAAAAAGGCTATTGAAATTTTAAAAGAAAAGGATCAATTAGTATTATCTCTTTATTACTATGAAGGTCTTACATTAAAAGAGATAGGTAAAGTTTTAGGAGTTTCTGAATCAAGGGTTTGCCAATTGCATAGTAGAGCTATAGTAAATCTAAGAAAAGCATTTAAAAAACTTAAGTATTCTTTATATTAGTATAGATAAATTTGCGAAGTAATTTATCTATATTGGGGGTCGAAAATGAATATATTACTTATTGCTGTAGGCTTAATGCTAATAATAACAGCTATGTTTGGATTTAAGAAGAATAAGTTCAAACAAGAGTTTAATAGTGCATTAGATAATACTAATGACTTTAAAGTTGAGATAGGGAAGTTAAGGAAAGAATTTTCAGAAACAATATTGGAGTTGCAGAAAGAGATTTATGAAGTTAAAGGTGTAGAAAATTCTTATTCTAATGAATTTCACAAAAATATTGAGAATAAAGAAGGAAAAAAGGACGTTTTTATCGAAAATAAAGATAAAGAGGACGTTGGATATTCAAGTAATATTGAAATGATTCGAAAATTAATAAATGAAGGTAAAGATATAGATGAAGTATGTAGTTTAACTAACATGAGTAAAGGTGAAGTACTTCTTGTAAAGGAGCTCTATCTATGATGAATATAATAAAACTCTTAATAAGAAGTAAGGAATTTAGAATTGGTCTTGGAATAGGATTGATTATTGCATCATTATTACTTTGGAACACAAAGTCTTTAACTGAAAAAGATATTGAAATTAGAGCTAGAAAAATGGGAATGAAATATGAATGGGAGCTCAAAGCTGGTGAGGTGGACTAAGTTATGATTAGAGGAATGTATACTGCACTTTCAGGGATGATTGTTGAAGAAAAAAAACAAGGAGTTATCAGCAGTAATCTTGCAAATTCAAACACTATTGGATATAAATCACAAAGAGTAAATAATAAAAGTTTTAATGAAGTTCTTTTAAAAAATGGAGATACTTCTTCAGGTTCAGGGGAAAATAAGTTGGGAAATGTTTCTTTTGGAGTAGAAATTGATGAAATTTCGACTAACTATGGACAAGGGGCATTTAAATCCACTGATAAAGCTACTGATTTAGCACTTGAAGGCGCTGGTTATTTTGTTGTTAAAGGTGCAAATGAACAAAAATATTTTACACGAAACGGTAATTTTAAAAAGGATTTAGCAGGGTTCTTAATAGATAACAATGGTAATAGACTCACTGCAAAAGGTGATAATGATGAAGTAACTGATATTTTTGTTGGAAATAAAGAACTTTCAATTAATGAAAGAGGGGAAGTTTATCTTGATAAAATATTATCATATCAGCTGAATATAGTTGATTTCGATAATTATGATAATCTTCAAAAGGTAGGAGATAACCTTTTCAAAAATAATGACGAAGAGATTGAAAGTAAAGCATATATTAAGCAAGGACAACTTGAGATGGCAAATGTGAATGCATCTGATGAATATGCTGATATGATTACTGCATATAGAAGCTTTGAAAGTAATTATAAAGTACTTTCAACACTGGATAGAAGCTTAGATAAATCAGTAAATCAACTAGGAAGAGTAAGATAATTTGAATAAGCCTTAAGGCGGTGATTATATGTTAAATATTATATCAAATAGTAAGAGTTCTATGAGTGCACAACAGAAAAAATTGGATATTCTCTCAAATAATATTGCAAATGTTAACACTAGTGGATACAAGAAGAATACTGTTGAATTTCAAGATTTACTCTCAGACACTCTTGAGAGAAAAGGAATCCCTATAAATGAGGATAGACAGGGAAAAGGATTGCTAATGAATGGAAGTGGTGTTAGGGTTTCAGATATTAAACGTGATTTAGGACAGGGAATGCTTCAAGAGACAGGGAGAACAACTGATTTTGCCATTGATGGTGAAGGTTATTTCCAAGTACAGTTAACCGATGAATCTTATGGGTATACTAGAGATGGTAGTTTTATGGTTGATTCTAGTGGACTACTTACAGACTCTAGTGGTAATAGAGTAGTAATACTCGATGAATCAGGAAAGAATATTAATAGTGTTGGAAGTGAAGTAGACTTTTCAAAAGGGAAAATAAATATTGATATCAAGGGAAATTTATTTTCCAATCTTGAGAATGAAGAGAATGTTAAAATTGGAAAGTTAGCTGTAAAGAACTTCCCAGGAGACAACTCTTTAAGAGCAGCAGGAAGAAATATTTTTGTTCCAGTTGAAGGGGCTACTGCTAGTAGTGCAACAGATTACAATATTTTCAATGGTTTTATTGAAACTTCTAATGTTAAGTTGGAAGAAGAAATGACGGATATGATAGTAACTCAAAGAGCCTTTCAGGTTAATGCTACTTCAATAAAAACAGCAGATGAAATGTGGGGATTAGTAAATAATATGTTCAAATAGAACATATTATAGTTGAGAGTGGAAAGTGGAGAGTTGAGAACGATTGACATTTCACTCCGTGAAATTTTAATTGTATTGTTCCTTGGACAATAGGGATTTACTCGTTTCATCTTTGATGAAACATTGTACTTTGAATACAATACATATTGGAATTAAAAAGATGTATATAAAGCTGATTGTAGAGTTAATCTATAATCAGTTTTTTTGTTGTTGTGATAAATTTTTATTAAAGAAGAGTTTATAATTATAAATTGAATTAACTCTGAAGGTATGTGAGAATGCAGCGCTAAACTTGATGTTTTACTCAGAATTTGATATTATTTGTATAATAAGGTTATTGTTTGGGGTGTGAAAATATGAGTATTGGATTTCAATTAAAAAAAAGAGATGTAAAGCTCTGTGCAAAGTTTGTAGATATGATTTGGCGATAGTTTGCACAGAGAAAAGTAGTAATATCGCCTTAGAAAAAAATTCATATATATAGGCTTTGTTTTCTTAGAATAAAATTAACTTTAAGGAGATGAGCTTTATGGATTATATAAATGCTAAAATAAATGATTATATGGAAGCCTACACTAAGTTATGGCCTTTCAGTGGGGCAATTGTAGTAGTGAGTAATGGAAAAGAAGTATTTAATAAAACTTATGGTATGGCAAGTAGAGAGCACGGTGTACCTATTACACCAAGGACAAAATTTAAAATCGCTTCTCTTACAAAGCAGTTTACTTGTATTGCAATTATGATGCTCAAGGAAAGTGGAATGCTTAATGTTAATGAAAGCATAAGAACATTTTTCCCAGACTATACTGAACTTGATGAAAGAATAACAATTCATCATTTAATGACTCATACATCTGGACTTTTTAATGATTTTTCAGTTGTAGATCCACATCTTTATTTAGGAAAACGGTTATTCACACAAAGTGAAGTATTTGAAGTATTTAAAGATATGCCATTAGAATTTCAGCCTGGAGAAGGCTGGGATTATTGTTTCTTTGGATATTATTTACTTGGTGTGATAATTGAAAGAGTATCAGGAAAGTCTTATATTGAATTTTTAAAGGAGAACATTTTTGAGCCTTTAGGGATGAAAAATACTGGACTTGATGATTACATTGAGATTATTCCTAATAAAGCAAGTGGATATTATGTAAGCGATGAAAAATTGATATGCTGCCAAATAGATACAATGAGTTCTTTCTCAGCAGGAGCTCTTTATTCTACAATAGAGGATATGATCTTATGGGATCAAGCTTTATATAGTGAAATGCTTGTATCGAAAAACACAATGGATGAGATGTTTTCACCATACAAAGAAGACTATGGATATGGATGGATTATTGATAAGGCCTTTAATAATAAGAGAGTTCGCCACAGTGGTGGAATGAACGGATTTAGCCATCAATTTCATAGATATATAGATGATAAAGTTACTATTCTTGTGTTGAGTAATTATGGGTTCACAAACTCTTTTGATATTAATGAAAACATTGCTAAGATTGTTTTCAATGATGATTATAATATGCCATCAAAACCTGAGGAATCTCAATTTGATTTAGATCTTTATGATAGTTATTCTGGTATATATGAGGAAGGGTTTCTTAAATATGAAGTTAAAAGAATTCAGGATAAATTATATTTTATTCAGCAAGATAAGTGGGTAATGCCTATATATCCAATATCACAAAATATATTTCATCATACTTGGATAGACAGAGAATATTCATTCCAAAAGAATAATAAGGGAGAGATTTATTTTTGTGGAATAAAAAAAGTTAATTATTAAGTTTAATGATGAACAATAAATACTAATTAAGGGAACCTAGAAAAAATAGGTTCCCTTAAAATCAGTAAATTATCCATACTCTATTTAAACAGAGCTTAATCTAAAAAGTTAGTTATATCCTAAGACTCAAGATTATAGTTGTATTACAAATACAATATTTTATCCAAAGATAAAATGAGTCAACTTCTTTTGTCCTATAGAACAACAAAATGTAGGTTCTGACCCCAGTCAGAACCATCCACCGTTTTCCACTCTCCACTCTCCACTCTCAACTCTCAACTCAAGCGTTTCTTTTATTTAAGGTCTGTTATCGCTTTTGTAATTGGTGGAATAACTTGTTTCTTTCTAGAAACTACACCAGGAATATAAACACTATGATCTTTAAGAGATACATCGAATGCTTTTCCTATTAAATCTTTATACTCACCAACACCAATAAATTCAGAACCAGTGTTTAATATATCAGTAACCATTAATATAATTAAATCGTAACTCTCTGCTTGAGCTAAACCATTCATAAGGTTAATAACAGCATTTTTTTGAGGCTCAAAACCTTCTAGGTAAAGGGTACTTACTTGAGATACTCCAACCTTTAGAGAGTTTAAAGTAAATGTTTTGAAATCTTGATAGAAAATTTCTTCAGCTGATTTCCCTTCAAGAGAGGTACCGGCTTTGAACATTTTCTTTGCAAAGCTTTCAATATTTAGATCTGCAATTTGAGATAGTCTCTTTAAGACTAGTTCGTCTACAGGTGTAGCTGTAGGTGATTTTAAAAGTAAAGTGTCTGAAATAATTGCTGCACATAAAATACCTGCTACTTTTTTTGAAGGTCTTATACCATTTTCAAAAAATATTGAGCCTATGATAGTGGAAGTGCTTCCTACAGGTTCATTACGGAAGTAAATTGGTAAGCCAGTTTCCACATCAGCGATTCTATGGTGATCGATTATTTCAGTAATCTCAGCGTCTTCTAACCCATGAACAGATTGTTGCTTTTCATTGTGGTCCAGTAAGATTACCTTCTTTTTATTTTTGGATATTAAGTGATATCTAGATATTGCCCCAATTACTCTATTATTATTATTTAAGACAGGATAGCTTCTATAACGTGTTTCTAACATGATATCTTTTATTTCTTCCACAAAATCATCAGTTTTAAAAGAAATGATATTCTTTTTTGTCATTACATATTCAATAGGGATACTCTGCGTTATTAAACGGCTAGCAGTAAAAGTATCATAAGGGGTAGTTAATACAGAACAATTATGCTTTCGGGCTGCTGTAAGGATTGCTGCGCTTGCTGTGTGGCCACCTGTAATAATAAGTAGATAGGCACCTTTTTCAATAACGAATCGTTGAGAATCTTCTCTATTACCACATATAACAATATCTCCATTTTCTAGAATTTCTTCTATATTGTCTGGGTGCATAGCGGCTACGATGATTTTACCTTCATATTTTCCATTTTCTTCAGCTATATATTCAGGGTGACCATTAAGGGTATCTATTATGTGTTCTATTTTGGTTTTACTTTTTGATAGAATGGTATTATCCCAGATATCCATATAACTTGTAGTAATATTTGAAACAGAAGTTACACCACATAAATGCTCATTGTTATCAACAATAGGTAACATCTTTATTCTATTTTTTTTCATTAAGTTCCAAGCTGTTTTAATTGAAATATCAGGTGCTACAGGAGCTATTTTATCGATATTAAGATCATCAACTTGAGTTTTAACAGTCTCTAGAAGAGGCGGTTCATCTACTTCAAAGTGATCTAAAATAAATTTTGTTTCGCTATTTATATCACCTAATCTATAAGCAACAGCTGGTAATTCACCAGTTTTGTTTTTGAATTCAGCATATGCCAATGCGGAACAAACTGAATCTGTATCAGGATTTTTATGTCCAAATATGTAAAGATGATTATTCATCTAGTAATTCCCTCCTTCTCAATAACAAATAAGTTTTATCTTTTTAGATATTCTACCGTGAAATTTAATTTATGCACACCTTAGAAAAAGTTATACGATAACCGTTCAAAATCTCAAAGGTTCAATGAGTTATGTGTGAATCATATAGCCTTTTCTAAAGTTTATGTATAAATTATTATACACCTTTAAAAACAGGTTTATAAATTTAACTGAACTGAGATATCTATAGTTTTCCAATAGTTATATTTTATATTTAATTTTGATTTTAGTAAAGTAAATTTTTAAAGAGAACAGTTTTACTCATAAAAATAATAGGTGAGTCATATATATATTTTATGAATTATGAAAATCTAGAGATGATGAGGAGGGAAAAGCTTGATACATAAAACTACGGAATCGTTTAAAGAAGATTATGGGCTCTCAAGCTCAGAAGTAAGATTGAGGCAAGAGAAATATGGTAAAAATACAATCAAAAAGAAAAAGAAATTATCACCAATTAAGATTTTTTTAGAACAATTTAATGATGTGATAATATGGGTGTTACTTGGAGCAACTGTAATTTCAGGGTTAGTAGGGGATAAAGCAGATGCATTAACAATAATAATAATTGTGTTTATGAATGCAATTTTAGGATTTGTCCAAGAATTTAAAACTGAGAAAGCTTTAGAGGCACTAAAAACCTTAGCCGCACCAACTTCAAAGGTTATTAGAAATGGATCTATGAAGGTAATTAACTCAGAAGAACTTGTACCGGGAGACAAAATTATATTAGAAACAGGTGATAGAATACCTGCTGACTGTGTAATTACAAAATCAAGTGGAGTAACAGTTGATGAATCTTTATTAACAGGTGAATCAATAGGAGTAAATAAAAATGGAGATAAAGGTAAAAATATAATATTCATGGGTACCGTAATATTGAAAGGAAAAGCAAGTGCCAAAGTTATTGAAACTGGAATGAATACTGAGATGGGAAAAATTGCTCATATGTTGAATAACATCGATGAAGATAAGTCACCATTAAAGAAGCGGTTGAATCATCTAGGTAAAATTATGGTATACCTTTGTATAGGAATATGTATTATAGTAAGTGCCTTGGGTATATATAGGGGACAAGATCCTGTTCAAATGCTCATGGTAGGCGTTAGTTTAGCTGTTGCGGCAATACCTGAAGGATTAGCAGCAATAGTTACAGTATCATTGGCTCTTGGAGTATCTAGAATGTTAAAACAGAACGCTCTAGTAAGAAAGTTACATGCTGTTGAAACATTAGGATGTACTTCTGTAATTTGTAGTGATAAGACAGGCACTTTAACTGAGAATAAGATGAAGGTTCAAAAAATATTTTATTCTGGTAGAGTATATAATAACGGATTTAATGAATTAACGATACTTAAGAAAATATTTACATACTGTAATGATTGTAACTTTAGTTTTATGAAACGAAAAATGGAGAATGCGGTATCAGGAGATCCAACTGAAACTGGATTGATAAAACCTTTTTATAAGAAAGTTGAAACATTAAGATCAGCAATATCTATTGAGAAAAGGATATATGATATTCCATTTGACTCTTCAAGAAAGATGATGAGTGTTGTCACCGAGGTTGGTGGAAAGCGAACAGCATATATAAAAGGAGCTCCTGAAAAAATAATTCATAAGTGTAATAGAATTTATATAGATGGAAAAGAAAGAGAACTTACATCAGAATTAAAAAGGCAGATATTAAAAGCAATAGATGAGTTTGCAAGTGAAGGGTTAAGATGCATAGGGGGAGCTATTAAGTATAACGTTAGTTCTTTGAATGAGAGTATAGAGGAGAAGCTTCTTTTTGTTGGTATAGCTGCAATGAAAGATCCGCTTAGGAGTGAAGCAAAGAAATCAGTTAAACGATGTAAAGATGCTGGGATATCTGTAGTAATGATTACAGGAGATCATAAAAAAACAGCATACTTCATTGGTAAAGAGCTTTCATTGTGTCAATCACTAGATGAAGTTCTCACTGGAGCAGATTTAGAGGTAATGAGTGAGGTTGAACTTGAGAAAAAGCTTGATAAAATTAAGGTGTTTGCTAGAGTAAATCCTGAGCATAAACTAAGAATTGTAAAAGCATTTAAACGAAAAGGTGAAATAGTTGCCATGACTGGAGATGGTGTTAATGATGCGCCAGCTGTTAAAGAAGCAGATATTGGTATATCAATGGGGATAAATGGTACTGATGTTACAAAAGAGGCATCAGCAATGATATTACTTGATGATAACTTCTCAACAATTGTTTCTTCAGTAGAGGAAGGACGAAAAATATATGATAATATTAGAAAATTTATAAGGTATTTATTATCCTGTAATCTTGGAGAAGTACTCACTATGTTTTTAGCTTCGATATTCTATTTGAAAACTCCATTATTACCTATACAAATACTCTTTGTCAATCTGGCTACAGATGGCCTTCCAGCATTGGCACTAGGAGTTGATGGGGCAGACGAGGATGTAATGACAAGAAAGCCTCGTAGTAGTAAAGAAAGTATCTTTGCAAGAGGGTTAAAAGAAAAAATATTTATAAGAGGGTCATTGATAGGGATATGTACAGTTTTAGCATTTATAACTGCTCAATTATTTGGAATGAATATTGAAACTAGTAGAACTATTGCACTAGGAACTTTGATTATTTCTCAATTAATACATGTATTTGAATGTAGGTCAGAGAGTAAAACACTATTTAATATAAATATGTTGGGAAATAAAGCACTAGTTGGAGCCGTTTTATTATCGTTTCTTATGTTACTTTTAATTATTTATAATCCCTTTATGCAGAGTATTTTCCATACAGTTGGATTATCACATCCACAATGGTTGATTATCATCTTCTATTCAAATATTATAGCATTCATAAATAATCTTTTCTCACTATTTGAGAAAAAATAAAAAATGCACGCGAAGGCGTGCATTTTTTATTTAAATCTTTTATCTCTAACTTTCTGAACCTTCATGTTAGCATCATTAACAGGAACTAAATCAGTTTTATTAGTTAGATTTCGTATGTTCATAATTGAAATAACTTCTCTATTACCTTTAGATTTACCTTTTTTATCTTTTTTACCTTTTAAGCCTTGAATTATTACAGAATGGCCTTGTGAAATTTGAACAAATTTTACTGGCTTAAACCATCTTTTCTTTATGTATTCACATTTTACAATATTTCTACTTCCTGCTGGTTTAACTAATATAGTAGCAGCCAATTTATGAAAAATCCAAAGTACTGTTTTTCTTTCAACTTTACATTGGAGAATCTTACCTTGTACCTGTGCTAATCTATCCTTATTCTTTTCATAAAAAGTTTCTGCATATTTTTGAGATACAGATTCTTTAAAACCCATTATGATCTTCCTTTCATAGTTAAATTTTATAATCCTAAGGCATATTCAAACAAATAGTTTAAGTATATTATACCTATCTTAATATTATATATTATATTCCAATTTACTACAAGTAACTGAGATTATTTTATTTTTTAAAAGTGATTTGAATCAAAGTATTTCATATGAAAGTAATATATAATTATGTTAATATTGGTATTGTTATACAGTATTATTCAATGATTGTTATTTTTATATCTTTAATTACTTTTTATAAAAAATATGTTATTATATAGGTATTAAAAGGATAAAAACAACTTTAATGCTGTAAATTGGTAATAGGGTTTTAGGATGTAAGGAGTGATATTATGTGTCTGGGTGTACCCTTAAAGATAACAGAGATTAATGATAAAAATGGTATTGGAGAAATTAACGGAATTATTAAAAAATTCAGGCTAGATTACTTAAAAGAAGTGAATGTAGGGGATTACGTTATGGTTCATGCAGGATTTGCAATTGAAAGAATTAGTCAAGATACTGCAGATGAGATAAAGGAAGCTCTGGAAGAATTAGATGAAAAGATAATAGAGCTTCAAAAAGAGAGGAGATAACATGGATCAAAACATTGAGAGAATGCTCCGTGAGATAAATACTTTAGAAAAGAAAGTAAATATCATGGAAGTATGTGGTACACATACTATGTCTATATGTAAAAATGGTATTAGAGAGATTATCACTGAGAATATAAACCTAATTTCTGGGCCAGGATGTCCAGTATGTGTTACAGATAATGGTCATATTGATTTCATATATGAATTAGCATTAAAAGAGAATATTATTATTACTACATATGGTGATATGATAAGGGTTCCAGGGAGTAATCCAGAAATATCTTTAGGAAAAGCTAAAGGTATGGGAGCAGATGTGAGAATCATCTATTCATCCATTGATGCTGTTGAAATAGCACTTAAAAATCCAGATAAGCTTGTTGTCTTTTTAGGAATTGGATTTGAGACGACTATACCAGCTACTGCAGCAGCAATATTAGAGGCAGATATTCGGGGGATTGACAACTTTAAAGTATTTTCAGTTCATAAATTAGTTGAACCAGTTATGAAAGCGGTATTGAGTAATGAAGAGTTGAATGTTGATGGTTTTATAATTCCAGGTCATGTGGCTACAATAACTGGAGTAAAAGGTTTTGAATTTTTGGAAAATTACGATTGTTATAGTAGTATAGTAGGATTTAAGGGAGAAGAAGTGATATATGGTCTTTTCCAAATGATTCAGAATATTAAGAATGGTAATAAAAAAGTAGGGAATGCATATAAAAGTATAGTGAGTAAAGAAGGAAATAAGGTAGCTATGGAGCTATATAATGAAATTCTTGAACCTAGAGATGATGTCTGGAGAGGGATTGGGTGTATACCTAATAGCGGAATGAAGATAAAAGAAAAATGGAGCAAGTATGATATAGAAGAAAGTTTTCCTTATAAAGAGGATAAGAATAGAAAAATTTCACCTTGTAAGTGTGGAGAAGTTCTAATTGGGAAAATAAAACCTAAGGAATGTCCACTTTTCGGTAATGGATGCAACCCGATTAATCCCATAGGTCCTTGTATGGTATCTAGTGAAGGAAGTTGTGCTGCATATTATAAATATAATACATAATTATAGAGATTCCAAGATAAAACTAAATTTATACACACTCAAAACTCAAAGAAACGTTGCGATTTTGAGCGGTAATCGTATAGCTTTTTCTAAGGTGTGCATAAATTAAGTTTAACTACGGATTTTCTATAATAGAGAGAAGGTAAGGTCATGAAAAAAACTATAACAATGGCTCATGGAAATGGCGGAGTATTGACATCTGAGATTATAAATGATGTTATCTTAAAGACTATAAACGGCAATACTCTTGAAAACATGACGGATGCAACAATAGTGGATGATAAATATGGTTTTACTACAGATAGTTTTGTTATTTACCCTCATTTTTTTAATGGTGGGGATATTGGCAAGCTATCAGTATGTGGTACTGTGAATGATTTGGTAATGGGAGGATGTATACCTAAATATCTTAGCCTATCAATAATTCTTGAAGAAGGATACGAAATTGAAAAACTACAGAGGATAGTAGAGAGCGTTAAAACTACATGTAACTACAGCAATGTAAAGGTTGTAACAGGAGATACTAAAGTTGTTGATAAAGGTCATGGAAGTGGTATTTATATTAACACATCTGGTATTGGTGAGAAAATAGAAAATTTAAATTTAGGTAGAGATAATATTAGAGCAGGCGATGCTGTCATTATTACTGGTGATATTGGTGATCATGGTGTATCAATTCTTTGTGAGAGAGAGAAGCTATTAGATGGACAACTGTCTTCTGATTGTATGCCCCTTGTAAAACTAATTCCACTCATTAAAAAATACGCAAAATACATTAAAATAATGAGGGATCCAACAAGAGGGGGCGTAGCAACAACCCTCAATGAGTTTGTTGAGAATAGCGAAATTTCTATAACTATACAGGAAGAAAAACTACCAATAAATGAAAAAGTAGCTGGTGCTTGTGAAATATTTGGATTAGATCCTTTATATAGTGCAAACGAAGGAAAAGGAATAATAGTAATAGATGGAACAGTTGCAAGTGAATTTATTGAAGAAGTTAAAAATATTAATGAATTTAAAAATGCTGCTATCATTGGAGAGATAAACAAAGAAGAGCATGGTAAGGTGCTTTACAAAAGTAGGTTTGGAGGTAGACGAATTTTAGGTAAATTGACACATGATATGCTTCCAAGAATCTGCTAATTATCTTTAAATAAACACAAGAATTATAACTGGTTATTACTACACTCAGTAGTTAATAATATAATTTAAACAATATAAGGAGGGTAGAGCATGGTTCAGAATGAAATTGTAGAAATTAAAATTGAAGAACTAATTCCTTTGGCTGAAAAATTCCTTAAAGAGGAAAGAAGACTTGTAATTATGAATGGTTATGTTGATGACAAAGGCGAAAATGTTGTAGCATATAACTTTGATATTGATGGTCATCTTAGAACATATCTTCTTAAAGGCGAAAAGGTTGTCCCTTCATTGACACCTCTGTTTGCAGGGTCTGCACAATGGTGTGAAGAAGAGATATGCGAAATGATGGAGATTAAATTTGAGGGATTAGAGAAATCAGGAAGATTGTTTTTACCAGAAGATTTCGATGGAACTGGTCAGATTCTTGTTATTCCTTTAAATGAATTAAGAGAAAAAAATAATTTATAGATAAACTATACTGAAACTTAATTTATATTTGTGAAAAATCTAAAGGATTCAATTAGTTTTGGACACATATAAATTAATAGTTGAAGTAGTTTATCTTGTCCTAGAGAGGAGAAGAATTATGAGTTATACGGTACCTATTGGACCATACCATCCAGCACTTGAAGAACCAGTTCATGTGAAACTTTACACTGAAGGTGAAGTGATTAAAGATGCGGATGTTTTTATTGGTTATAATCATAGAGGAATTGAAAAACTAGCAACAGAAAGAAATCATATACAGACAATTACTTTAGTTGAAAGAGTTTGTGGGATATGTTCCCATTCTCATGCACTTACATATTGTTTAGCTTTAGAAAAAATAGCTGGAATGGAAGTTCCAAAGAGAGGGCAATATGTTAGAGTTGCTATCTGCGAACTAGAACGATTACATTCACATTTCCTTTGGCTTGGATTAGTTGGCCACTTAATTGGATTTGATAGTGCATTTATGTATACTTTCGATGCAAGAGAGAAAGTTATGGAAATGCTAGAGATGTTAACAGGAAATAGAGTTAATTATGCAATGAATATTGTTGGTGGAGCTAGAAGAGACTTTACCGATGAACAACTAAAACTACTTCTAAAAATGTTAGATGAATTAGAAGAACCACTTAAGAATATTAAGAATATTCTTGGAACTGATAAGACTACTGCATTAAGATCAAAAGGAGTAGGAGTATTACCTAGAGATATTGCTTGGTTATACGGAGCTTGTGGTCCTCATGGAAGAGCATCAGGTATTAAAGATGATGTTAGAAAAATTGATCCTTATATCTGTTATGAAGATTTTGATTTTAAAGCAATTTCATTTGATGAGGGTGATATTTTCTCAAGAGTTTTAGTGAGAATACTTGAAGCAGAAGAAAGTGTAAAGATCTTAAGACAAGTTGCAAAAAATATGCCTGATACTGGATTGAATTTAGGCATAAAATTGCCTAAAGTTCCTCTGGGAGAAACTTGTGTGAGAATAGAAGCACCAAGGGGAGAGGTTACTTACTATGTAGTTTCTAATGGTAAACAAAACCCTCATAGAGTTAATATACATGTACCTACTTTTAAAAATGCGGCTACTGTGCCAGCAATGCTTAAGGGAAATTCTGTTGCAGATGCAGGACTAATAGTAGCTAGTATAGATCCATGTTTCTCATGTTTGGATAGATAATGCACGAGCTTCCAGTAACGAAAAGTATATTAAATATCTGCGAAGAAGAAGTGAAGAAACATGGTATGGAAAAAGTTATCGCAATTAACATAAGAGTAGGTGAATTAACAGGGCTTGTACCAGCTAGTATTGAATATTATTTCGATATTATAGCTAAGGGAACAGTCGCTGAAGGGGCAAAAATTAATACAAAGAAAATACCAATAAATATTGAATGTAAGGATTGTGGAGAATCTTTTGAATGTAGAAAAGGGGTTTATAATTGTATAAACTGCAGCTCCCATAATATAAAAATAACTGGGGGTAGAGAGTTCTTGATAGATACTCTTGAGATGGACTAGAGATTGTTGAAGGGAGTAATATTAATGGAAGTTAAAGTAGTTAGACAGATTTTAGAATGGAATGAGAATTGTCATAATGAATTAGTTAAAGAATTTGATGACAATAAGACATTAGTTTTAAATATTATGGGATCACCAGGTGCTGGTAAGACAACATTTATAAAGATGTTGATAGAAAAATTAAAGCACAAGTATTCATTTGCAGTAATTGAAGGTGATGTTGCTGGTACTATAGATGCAGAAGATATTGCAAATATGGGAGTTCCAGTTGTACAACTTAACACAGATGGTGCATGTCATATTGAAGCTATGTCAATAAAAAATATCATTCCAGAATTTGACCTTAATAAGACTGATATTTTAATAGTAGAGAACATTGGTAATCTTGTATGTCCAGCAGAGTTCGACATAGGTGAGCATTTAAAAATAGCAATATTGAGCATACCAGAGGGAGACGATAAGGTAGAAAAATATCCTCTATTGTTTTCTAGAAGTGATGCTTTAGTTCTTACAAAACATGATTTTAAAGATGTATTTGGATTTGATGATGAGAGAGTTGTTAGGGAATGTAAAAAGCTAAATGAAGATCTTGAAATTTATAAAGTAAATTCAAGAGAAGGTAGTGGATTCGAAAATGTTGTTTCATTTATTGAAAATAACATAGAAAAAAAATTCAATTAAAGATCATGAAAAGAATAGATTAGTCAGATTAAAAAGCCAAATAAGATGTCTGATTTATTATTTAAGTGTCTTTAAGGAGGGGATTAAATGAATAAATTCTTATCCTATTTATCAACATTTATATTCTGTATGATTATATGGGTAGGATTGACAATCCCATTTGGGACTGGTATGGCGTCAGGGGTAATCATTCAAGAATTAATTGTAGGAGCGGTTGTTGCTGCAGTTATGGCAATTTTTTGTCATAGATTTTTCATAAAGAAAAGTCCTTTCTGGCTGATTAATCCATCAAGAATACTTTCTTTTATAGTATTCATATTTATATTCTTTGTTGAGTTGCTTAAATCTAATATTGATGTTGCTATAAGAGCTTTATCACCAAAGGTTAAGGTTAAACCAGGGATTGTTAAGATTAAAACACCAGTAGAGTCAGATTATGGATTGGCTATGCTTGCTAATTGTATTACGTTGACTCCAGGTACAATTACAATGGAGATTGAAAAAGGTAAGAACGAAAATTACATGTATATCCATTGGATTGACGTACAAGAAAGAGATAGGGGGAAGACTTCAGAAATTATTAAGGGAAGTTTTGAACCGTGGGTAAGGAGGATATTTAAATAATGAATTTAGAAACTATAGAAGTTATACAAAATGATTTTCTTATTGCTGCAATAGTTTTAGGAATCATGGCGTTAGTTTTATTATTTAGAATAGTTAAAGGTCCTCATATTATTGATAGGGTTTTGGCGGCAGATTGCATTGAGGTTTTATCGGGATTCATAATGGTTGTTTTTGGATGTGTTATGAATAATTCATTATATGTTGACCTTGGGTTAGTGCTAGCCTTATTAGGATTTATAGGTACAGTCCTTATATCAAAATATTTGGAGGGAAAACTATGATCAGAATACTGATAGATGTATGCTTAATTCTGGGTATATTCTTTGTGTTCGCTGGTGTGGTTGGAATTATAAGAATGCCTGATACATATTGTAGGTTGCAATCATCAACCAACATTGTAACAATGGGTGGTATTTTCTTGTTACTAGCAGCAATAATATTTGGTATTGGTAGTGGAAAGATAGATATTGCTGTAAAAGCATTTGTTATTCTAGTTTTTATTATTTTAACAAACCCAGTAGCGTCACATGCAATGGCTAGAGCTGCATACAAAAGCGGTGCAGAAATGGATAAAAAAACTGTTTGTGATGAGTATAAGGGGGACAAGTGCGATGACTAGTTTTGAAGTGTTAAACGCAATTGTTATTGTTGGTATCATTATTGCAGGATTATTTACAGTTATACTTGAAGACACAATGGCCAGTATTATAGCATTGGTTGCAGTAGGTACTTTTGTAGCATTAGAGTTTCTTCTATTAAAAGCTCCAGATGTTGCTCTTGCAGAAGGTGTTGTAGGTGTGATTCTAACGCCAGTTATATTCTTAATCGCCCTAAGTAAATCCAAAGAAAAAAGTGTAAAAAAGGAGGGCAAATAATCATGAAAAAATTTTTTACATGGTTTTTTTTAGGAGTAATTGGAGTGATGGCTATATATGTGGCAATAAATATGCCTGGTTCAACTTACAATGGAATAGGTGGGGCAATTGTAGAAGCAGCACCAAAGACAAAGGCTTTAAATGTTGTTACTGCAGTAGTATTTGACTTTAGAGGATACGATACTATTGGAGAGTCTTTTGTATTATTCACAGCCGTTACTGCATCTGCTGCTGTATTAAGAAAGTCAGTTTCTCATAAAAAAGAGAAAGGAGTTAAATAGCAGCCATGAATAAGAATAGAAAAAATGTTGAAGAAAAAGGGGATATTATAATTCAGTCTTGTGCTGGAATAGTCCTTCCTATTGCACTTATGCTTGGTGCTTACATTATAATCCATGGACATTTAACACCAGGTGGAGGTTTCCAAGGAGGGGTTCTTATTGGAGGTGCAGTAGCAATTATGTATATCGCATTTGGTGGAGATGGAGTAAAAAAAGCATTCCATCTTAATAGACTTAAAGCATCTGAGAGTATTGCCGCTTTAGGATTTATACTTGTTGCATCTTTGGGAGTTGTATATGGATTTGGTGGATATCATTTCTTTGAGAATGTTGTTAATAAGGGGACTGAAGGATATGTTTTAAGTTCAGGATCCATATTTTTAATGAACTTTGCAGTTGGATATAAAGTTTTAGCAGGTATAGGAGCACTAATTTTCATCATGCTAAGTACGCTTAATAAGTCGGAAGAGTAGGAATGAGGTGATAAAATGACACTTAATTATATAGGAGCATTTCTCTTAATAATATTTGGATTAATTATTATGATTAAAAATAAAGATTTAATTAAAATAGTCATTGGGATGGCTTTAATGGATACAGGAATAAACCTCCTTTTAGTATCAGTTGGATATAGAGCGGGAGCTGCTGCCCCAATTTATGAAAATTACAACCAAGTTGTTAATTTTGTTGACCCAGTTCCTCAGGCGTTAACTCTTACATCAATAGTAATTGGTGCATGTGTAACAGCATTGGCACTATCTATTGTTATTAAAGTTAAAGAGCATTATGGAACAATAAATGCTGATGAGATAAGGAGGTTAAGAGGATAATGAGCAATACTAGCAATTTACCTATTATAGCTATTTTTGTACCTTTCTTTTCAGCCTTTGTAATTGCGTTAATAGGGGAAAAGGGGAAAAAGATTAGTAAATGTATTGCTATATTAGCAACATTAGTTGCATTTATAGCAATAACATGTATGATAGTACCAATTTGGAGTGATGGAGGAATTATAACCTATTGGTTAGGTAACTGGTCTCCAGATAAACTTTGGGCAATTGGAATTGGTATTGAAGTAGATGGTTTTGGTCTTTTGGTTGGATTAATCATTGGAACTACGTGTTTACTTTCATCTATATACGCTTTTAGATACATGGATAAGGATAATGGACTAGAAAAATATTATTCAATGTTCTTATTATTATGTGGAAGTATGATAGCGTTTGTTTTCAGTGGAGATTTATTCAATATGTACGTTATGCTTGAAATTATGACTTTTGCTGCAATAGGTCTTACTGCATTTAGAAATCATAAATATAAAGCAATTGAAGCTAGTTTTAAATATATTGTTATTGGATCTTTAGGGTCAGCATTAATACTGTTAGGTACGGTATTATTATATTCAAAGGTACATACTTTGAACTTAGCACAGATTTCTGCTTTAATGCATAAGCAAGGTTTTGATGCTACTTCAAATATGGCTTTAGCCTTGATGTTAACAGGATATGCGGTTAAAGCATTCCTTGTACCATGTCATACATGGCCACCGGATGCTCATATGGCTGCACCATCGTCTATCTCAATGCTCTTATCTGGAGTAATGAGTAAAACCGGTGTTTATGGTTTGATTCGAATTCTGTTTATGTTATATAGAGGACAAGCACTAAATAACGAATTTATGGGTGCCTTAATTATTGTTTGGGGTACTTTGACAATGGTTGTAGGTGCTGTTATGGCTATTCAACAGTATGATTTTAAAAGATTGCTTGCTTATAGTTCAGTATCTCAATTAGGATACGTTGTTGTAGCTTTTGGAGTAGGTCTTTTAGATAGACCAGGTATTAATATAATTGGTACATTTGGAGGAGTTTATCACATGATAAACCATGCAACCTTTAAATCACTACTCTTTTTATGTGCAGGGGTAATGATTTATAGAGCTGGAACAACTGATATAAGAGAGATGGGTGGATTCTCAAAGAAAATGCCTATTACAACTTTATTTTTCTTAATCGGTGCTGCATCTATTGCAGGAATTCCACCATTCAATGGATTTGTATCAAAATGGTTGATTTATCAAGCTACATTTGAAGCGGGATACTGGCCTGTTACTGTTATTGCTTTAGTAGTATCAGTTATTACTTTGGCATATTTTGTGAAGTTAGGTCAATCAGTATTCTTTGGAGATATGAATAAAAAGAAATGGGAAAATTTAAAAGAGGCACCAGCATGGATGCTAGTTCCAATGGGAGTTCTGGCTGCTCTATGTTCAGTACAAGGTACTGTCTGGGAATTCATAGCTGAAAAAGTAATTCAACCAGTAACATATTCAATTTATAACATTAACAATTATATTGATGTTATGTTTGAAGAGGGTTACGCTGCTAGTATGTTTGGAAATGATATAGCAATACCTTCTATGACGAAAAAAATGGCAGGTTACTATAGTCCAATAAACTGGTTAATACTATTTGTAATATTATTAGTAGGATTCATGGTAATCGCTGCTTTCAACGTAAAACGTCACACTACTTCACAAGCCAATATTGATGATACTAAGTATGATATCTTTACAGGTGGAGAGGCAGAGGAACATTCTCATATGGCAGGAAATGATCTATTCTGGGGATTAAAGCATCAATTCAAACCATTCTTTGATGGAATGAAAAATGCACACAGTGGGATAGTAAATGACTATGTTTTATGGGTAGTTGGTACTCTAGCGGTTGTTATAATTTACGTATTCATTGTTCTCTAGGAGGGGTAAAGGATGAGTTTTGAGCTTATAAATATATTTCATTTATTGGTGTTTCCTGGATTTCTCTTCTGCTTTGCCTTTGGGTTATTATTAGCAGGTATAGATAGAAAACTTGTTGCAAGAATGCAAAGAAGAATCGGACCACCATTGTTACAACCACTATATGATTTCTTTAAATTAATTGGTAAGGAGTCGATTGTACCGCGAAAAGCATCAAAAAGTGTATTTTTGATTGCTCCAATTATTGGATTGTTATCTATAGTAATAATTCCACTTTTTGTACCTATTTTTGGTACAGAATTCGTTGAAAATTCAGCTGATTTAATAGTTATTTTATATCTATTAACTGCACCAGCAGTTGCCATCATACTTGGAGGGTCAGCATCAGGTTCACCATATGCAGGTATAGGAATTTCTAGAGAGATGGTTACTATGTTATCGTATGAATTACCATTAGTACTTATATTCCTTGCTGTTGGATCAAGAGTTGGGCATGATTTTAATGTTGCAAGTAATATAACATTTTCATTGACAGATATTAACTCTTATCAGGCAATGAAAGGGATGTTATTATTTGATTGGAAAATGATACCTGCAGCAGTAGCTTTCTTACTATGTATACCAGCAGAAGTTGGAACAGTACCTTTTGATACAGCTGAAGCTGAAACTGAAATATGTGAAGGCCCTTTAGTTGAGTATAGTGGAGCATATTTGGGTATCTATAAATTAACAAGTTCAATCAAAATGTTTGTTATGGGTGGAATATTTGTTACATTATTCTTAGGAGGAGCTGGATTTAGTAACTTACCTTTGAATATAATTCTATTTATGCTTTTAATTATATTGGTTATTGTTATTTCAGTATCCTTCTTAAGAGCGATAGTAGCAAGAATTAAAATAGAACAGACAATAAAATTCTTCTGGACTATTCCTACTCTATTAGGATTAATAAGTCTTGTTTTAACATACATTTAAAGATTGTGAGTCCTTAAGGAGGGATTAAGTTGATTAATAAACTAATTGAAAAGAGTAGAACTAAATCACCCTGGTTATATCACTTAAATGCCGGTTCCTGTAATGGGTGCGATATAGAGCTTATAGCTCTTTTGGGACCAAAGTTCGATGCTGAGAGGTTTGGATGTAAATTATCTGGTACACCAAGACATGCTGATATTGTAATTGTTTCTGGACCTGTTACAAAGCAATCTAAAGAGAGATTGCTAAGAGTGTTATCACAGGTTCCTGAACCTAGGGTTGTTGTATCATTAGGTTCATGTCCAATATCTTGTAATGTGTTCAAAGGAAGCTATAGTGTTGTTGGACCTCTAGATAAATGGACACATGTTGATGTAGCAGTAGGAGGATGTCCACCTAGACCCGAAGCAATAATTGATGGAATAATTAAATCTATCGAGATATTGAAAGAAAAGAGAGGTGTTAAGTAGCATGGCTAAGATTCCTTATGCAAAAGAGGCTCTCAAGAATTTATTCAAGAGTCCTGTTACTAAAAAGTATCCTCAAGTTGCAGCAGAAATACCTGAGGGGTATAGAGGTAAGATAAAGTTTGATGCAGATACATGTGTTGGATGTGGAATGTGCATAAGAGTTTGTGCTGCTGGATCAATTGAGAAGAAAATTGTTCCAAAAGAAGGGGCTCAAGATATAACAATGACATTTGATATGGGTTCATGTACTTTTTGCGGGTTATGTTCTGATTTCTGTCCTAAGAAATCAATTGAATTAACTAAGGAATATTCAATGATAACTGGTGCAGGTGAGAGAATAATAATAAGTGGAACATTCGAAAAGAAACTTCCACCAAAACCAGACCCAGCTAAAATTGCTGCAGCGAAGGCAGCGGCAGCAGCAAAAAAAGCAGCTACTGAAGCTGAAAATAAATGAAGAAGGTAAAAGTAAGTGATTTTTACAATATGAATTAGCTATAGAGATTCCATAGTTAAACTTGATTTATACTTGTATCAAAATCACCAGGATTCAAGGTGTTTTGTACATGTATAAATCAACTTTTTAACTGGAATCTTTATACAAAAAGTTTTTAGTCAAACTTCATATACAATATTTAGTGTCAGAATGTATTGATCTGCAGTATATATTGTATATGATTTTAGTTTGACTACTTTTTGTTGTTAAATCATAATATAACTATTGATTAATTATGGTTAATAGTATAAAATGTAGTTAACAGAGGGTGTAGGGTAAACTTGCACTCTTATTATTGAGACGTGATGGAGGTACATATTAATGAATAAGCAAACGTTGGCAGGAATGATAGATCATACTGTTTTAAAACCAGCTACATCAGTTGAGGACGTTAAAAAAGTATGTCAAGAGGCTATTGAGAATGGATTTTTCTCAGTATGTCTAAACCCGTGTAATATTGAATTAGGAGCTGAACTGTTAAAAGACAGTGATGTAAAAGTTTGTACAGTTATAGGGTTCCCTCTTGGAGCTAATACTCCAGAAGTTAAAGCATTTGAAACTAAAGATGCTATAGCTAAGGGAGCAGATGAAGTTGATATGGTAATCAATATCGGTAGATTGAAGGATAAAGATTATGATTACGTACTAAAGGATATCAAAGCAGTTGTTGATGCAGCAGATGGAAAAGCTTTAACAAAAGTAATCCTTGAGACTTGTCTTTTAACTGATGAAGAGAAGGTAAAAGCTTGTGAGTTATGTAAAGAAGCAGGAGCGGATTTTGTTAAAACATCTACTGGATTTTCTACAGGAGGATCTACTCCAGCAGATATCAAACTTATGAGAGATACTGTTGGACCTGAAATGGGAGTTAAAGCTTCTGGTGGAGTAAGAAGTTTTGATGATGCAGAGAAGGTAATTAATAGCGGAGCAACAAGAATTGGTGCATCTTCTTCAGTTGCTATAATAAATGGTGCAGTAGTTACAGGCGACTACTAAATAAAGAGAACAAATAAGAAAGAACAATTTAGGAAGATATTCTTCATTCTTCAGAATATCTTGAATTAAATATTAAATTATTAAACTACTGACAAATATATTGTCAGTAGTTTTTTTGTCTTCTCATGATAAAAATTTCTATATAAATATAAATTTTTGTTCCTAAATTCTTTTTTCTCGAATAATTATATACTATGAGAGAAAGGGGGATTAAGATGTTTAGAGAGTTAACCCGAAAGGATTTAATATATGACTTTAGAATTGAAGACGTTAAAGTAGGGGGATTTGAAATGAAACTTCCCGAATATAATAGAGTTTATAATAAGATTGATTTATTTTTGGATGTAAAAAAGAGAGGTTTTAATCTTTTTTTAGTAGATAAATACTCTCCGGAGAAACTTCATAATATTGTTGAATATATATCTAATAAGCTAAGTGATAAAGGTAAACCGGATGACCTTTGTATGATTATTAGAAATAGCAATTCATCTCCTGAAACAATAAGCTTACCTGGTGGATATGGAAAGAAGTTTGTAGAAGTAATCGAAAATATCCAAGAAGAGGTTTATGAGTTAGTATTCTCCTATTATAATGAATTATTTCTTGAAAAGAGAGATCAGCTCTTAGAAGAAATTGAAGATAGTCGAGAAGATTTATTAGAAGATTTAATAAATACAGCTAAAGAACAGGATATTGAAATAAGATATACTGAAGATCGATTTGCATTTATACCAATTAAAGATGAAAAAGCAATGACTGAAGAAGAATATGATAAGCTACCAGATGAGGAGCAGAATGTAATTGTAGCAAAGATACAAAAGTTCAAGAAGAATACAAAGGAAATACTATATAAGATAAGAGATATTGAAGATGACGGAATTGAGAGGGCACGAAAAATATTCGAAGAGTTTGTAACAAAAGGTATTCAGTTGAATAAGGATGAGTATCTTGAAGCTGTAAATAATAATGAAAAGATTGAAAATTTATTAATGGATATTCTTAAAGAGATGATTGAAGAACTCGTGGAAGTGTTTAGTAATAATTACAGTGATGATGAGAAGAAACTAACAGAATGTATTTTTAAGTATAAAGCTAAGGTGTTAGTTGATAATAGTGAGAATGACAGCCCAGTGGTTATATTTGATGAAGATCCGTCAATAGCTAATTTAATAGGAAGTATTGATTATGAGAATATCAATGGAGCGTATGTAGCAGATTTAGATAACATAAAAGCTGGTAGCCTCATGAAGGCAAATCAAGGGGTTTTGATTATGAGAGCAAGTTCTCTGTTAAAACATACAAATTCTTATCATTATCTTAAGAAAATGATATTAACAGATAAAATAGATATGAATTACAATAAGGGATATCTAGATTTACTTTCAATAGGTGGTTTTAAGCCAGAGCCTATTAAAGTCGATACTAAAATAATACTCATTGGTGAAGATGAATATTTTGATCTTCTATACACATATGATGGTGAATTTAAAGAGACTTTTAAAATTAAATCTGAGAGTGATAGTGTAATTGAGATAAATGATGAGGTTAAAATGAACCTAGTTAGTAATCTTGTTACAATTTGTAAACAAGAAAAACTAAAACCATTGACTAACAAGGCAATAAAAGAAATAGCTAAATTCCTATCAAGAAAAGCAGGATCAAAGAATAAAATTTATTTGGATTATATGGATATAACAAAACTTCTCACCATAACTAATAATAAAGCATTGAATCTAGACAAACATAATATAGATGACAGTGATATTAGAGAATATGTTTATTCAGAAGAATTGATAGAAAAATATATTTTAGAGAGTTATAAAGATAAAAAAACATTGATGAATTGTACGGGTGAAGTTATTGGGAAAATTAATGGTCTTTCTGTTATAGATCTTGGTTATCATAGATTTGGTAGAACATTAAGAATAACCTGCACTTGTTACAAAGGAAGTGGGCAGATTATAGATGTTCAAAAAGAAAGTGATTTAAGTGGTAAGGTTCATATTAAATCAGTGAATATCTTAAAAGGATTTATAAATCAATTGATTGGTGGATATAATGAAATTCCTGTTGATTTTCATCTGGCCTTTGAACAAGTTTACGGAGTGGTGGAAGGAGATAGTGCTTCTGTTGGAGAAGCTATCTGTATGATATCTTCTTTAAGTAAAATACCTATAAAGCAAAATATTGCTGTTACAGGGTCAATAAATCAGTATGGAGAGATACAGCCTATAGGTGGAGTAAATGAAAAAATTGAAGGATTCTTCAAGGTATGCGACATGCTTGATAGTTCAAAGGAAAAAGGCGTATTAATTCCAGTATCTAATAGAGACGATCTAGTGCTTAGTGCAAAAGTAGAAGAGGCCATATTAAAAGGGCACTTTAAAATATATACAATGGAAAATATTTATGATGCTATAGATGTTCTGATGGGTAATCAGGAAAAAACATCAGCTAATATCATTGATGAATTAAAGAAAGAATTAAGAAAATATAATAATTCAAAGAAAAAATAACAAAAAACAGAGAATAAAGAATAGAGAATAAATATTGTTGATATTCTTCATTATTCAGAATATCTTAATCTTATAGATGAAAGGCATAAGAAAAAATCTTATGTCTTTTTTAAAATATAATAGTATTTCAGAAAGTGATATTATAATAATTCTGAACTCTAAAATTTAATTAAGCTTGCCTAGTAAACCTTTGTATGTTGACATATACATAGCAATGTTTTAATATTAAGGCATATTTAAAATATATTTTTGAAAATTATAGAGGTGATAAATTGAGCACAGAATTAATAATTAAGGTTACGACAGAAGAAGGGGAAAAAATAGATCTTCAGCTAATTGAGAGTTTTGTGATTGAGGGTCAAAAATATTCATTATTATCTCCAGTAGATGATGATGAAAATGCATATGTTTATAAGGCAATAGATTTAGGTGAGAATAAAACAGAGTATGAAGTAGTGGAAGATGACCATATTTTTAATATGGTATTAGATGAATATGAGAAAATGTTCAATTAAGACATACTTAAATAAGGGGGAGTAATACGATTAGTATTACTCCCCCTCAGTCTGTTGAAAAAGCCCAATCTCGCTGTGCTGCTTGAGTACTATTTGTACACTGCGCTGCTCGCTCCTCTTGTTCCTTGACCTTGGGCTTTTTCAACGCCTGACACTCTAAAGACAGAAAGCAGAGTGAAAACAATATATTGTAACTTTGTCAACGAACTCAGGGAGAATAATACGTTTAGTATTACTCTCCCTTATTTTTAGTTATCTAAATTTTAGGAAGTCCTTTTGTTGGTTCTTGCTTATTATGTTTAGGATCTCTTGCTAAAGGATAATCAGTTTTACCATTTACGGTATTATTACCTTTGTATGAGATATCCTTTTTAGCATTACTTCTACTCTTACTCATAAGATCACTCCTTTCTCATATTAGTGTTTCCACGAGTGATGGAATAATTCGCGTTGTTGTTAATTTTAATATATTAAATAATAATATTGTACTAGATTATGCATCTAGTAAATATTATTTTTGGATTTTGTAAGAAAAGTTCAGAAAAAAGAAGGATGATGAAGAAAGATGTAGAATATATTATGATGTAGTATATATTAATAGATGATTTGATATTCAGAGTAAATTTCATTTAAAATGATAATAGCAAACTTATGGAAACATAAGGACGCAAAGACATGGGTCTAAAATACATATTAACGTATTATGATTGCCAGTTTGCCGAAATATTAATTAAAAGTATATTAGGTAAATCTAAGAGCTTATTACATCGTAAACGATGTTAAAGGAAAGGTGTCTGTGGTCCATAGGCACCTTTTTATTTTTGCAAAAATTGACTACTAATAATAGAAGGTTGGGGTAGTTTATATGAAGAAAATAAAATTTGAAAACCAGATTAGAGTTAAAATAACAAGTGCCATTATTTTATGTTCTTTTATTTTAGCTCTATTGATAAGTTTTATCAGTATAGTTCTGAACTATAACTTTTTTGAAAAAGAAATTAAACAAAAACTGGAACTTCTTCCACAGAATTATTCAAATACTTTTAATGCTGATTTTAAAATGGTTGGAAGCACTGTAAATGCACTAAAACACAGTATTTCTGTAACATTTGATTTGGATAAATTTAAGGCATCTCCTAATGATTATGTTGAAGAATATGAAAAAATCATGGATTCCACAGTAAAAAAATCAGGAGAAGCATTAAGCACGAAGACATTAAATGGTGTACAAGCAGTATATTTTACAATTAATCCTGAATTGACAGGAGATGTATATGAAATTTGGTATGTTAACCAAGAACAGACAGATGGATTTAAAAAAGTAGATTCAGATCCCAATCCCCAAAACCCATACATAAAAGATTTTTATCCTGATAATGAAAGTATGCATTGGTATTATAATCCTATTAAAAAAGGTGAAGGTGTTTGGAGCGAGCCTTATAAAGAAGTTGATTTGGAGAAAGATATTATTTCTTACACAGAACCAATTTATAAAGATGATGTTTTAATTGGTGTTGTAGGTATGGATATAGATATTAATGCTATGAAAAACACAATTAAAAATATGAAAGTATATGATACCGGATATGCTTTTCTGCTTTGTGATGAATATCATTTTTTAATTCATCCTACATATAAATTAGAAGATAGTTTGAAAACAATAGAAAATGGAAGTTTGGAATTTTTAACAAAAGAAATAGAAAAAAAAGAAAGTGGGGTTATAAAGGCTAAAGGTAAATTAAAAGAGAAAATTCTAGGTTATTCTCATTTGTCAAATGGTTGGATTTTAGTTTTTGAAGTACCTATATATGAAGTATATTCATCAATGAGAATACAGATGTTTGTAAACTTTATGACAATATTTTTATCTGTCTTTATTATTATTCCTATTGCATTACACATTGGTAAATCTATTTCAAAACCTATTGTGAAAATTACAGAACTAATTAAGAATACATCAAAGTTTAATTTTGATGATGATAAATCACTAGAAATTTTAATTACTAATAAAGATGAAATAGGGGTCATGGCAAGGGAAATGTTCTTTATGAGAAAATTTTTAAAAGAAACAGGAGTTCATAAAGCGGCTAAATTACAAAGGTCATACTTGCAAAGTGAATTTCCTATTCTCAATAAAGCTAATATGGAGGTAATCTATGCGCCATCCAAAACAGTTAGTGGTGACTTTTACCATTTAGAAAGAACAAATAAAAATGTAGTTGTAGGGGTATTATGGGATGTGAGTGGTAAGGGTGTTACAGCGGCATTGAGCATTTCAGCATTTAATATTTTGTTTAATAAAACATTACTAATTACTCAAAACCCTATTGAAATTCTTAATTGCTTAAATACTAGAGTAAGTGAACTTCTTGGAAACACGTATATTGCGGCATGCTGTTTTAGTTTTGATTTTGAAAAAAAAGAAGCGAAAATCGCAGGTGCAGGAATAAATGAGTTTATATACAGCTCCAAGGAAGGAAATTATAAACAAAAAATTGTTAAAGGTCCATTTTTAGGGATGTTCGAGGAGAGTTTATTTGATCAACAAACAATTCATTTTGAATCTGGTGATAAATTTTGCTTTCTAACTGATGGATTAGAATTTATATTTGAAGAGGATTTCAGTGGGGAAAATTCCCTGAAAATAGATTCGATAACTGAGTTTAAGAATTATATAGAAGATTCCTTGAATAGTACTTTGGTTGATGAAGAAGGAATAAAAGACGATTGTACATTGCTTGCAATAGAAATTAAGTGAGTGGAGGATAGTGTGAAATGATAAAAAATGAATTTGTTTTATATGGCTTAACTAAATATAAAGAAATTATTGATAAAATAATTAATGATTTAAAAGTTATACATGATAATTTTGATATTAGATTAATACTGACTGAAGCGTTAACAAATGCTTTTAAGCATGGAAATGATGGAAATGATGGAAAACCAATTTTTTTAAGATATACTTGCGATGATATCAAAATTGTATTTGAAATAGAGGATTCCGGAACTGGATTTAGAAACATAGTTATTCCGGATAAAGCTTTAGATGAAACTTTGTTAAATGAGAGTGGAAGGGGATTATTTCTTATTAAATGTATTGCTGATAAACTTGAATTAAGAAATAATACTTTAGTTATTGAAAAATATTTAACACAGTAATGATCAATTAAATTTTTTATGTAAAATATAACTTTAAAATTACCTAAACAAGGAGGATGACAATGAAAAAATTAAATCTGTTAATACCCGAAAATTTTGCAGTAGATGAAGCTGCTGAGTTTAGAGAAAAGGTAAATGATTTAATAAGTAAAGGGGAAAAACATTTCAAGCTAGATTTCAAAAATTGCTCATTTATTGATAGTACAGGACTAGGTGTTTTGGTATCAATTTATAAAAAGTGTAAAGAGCTAAATGGTAGTTTAAATATTTATGCTGTTAATAATCCAAAGGTCATGAAAATTTTTAGACTAACAAGATTAGATAAGGTGCTTGAAATTGAAAGTTAAGCTTTGGGAGGCTTAATTAATAGCTTTATGAGCAATTCAATACTAAAATTTAACATATAGTGAGAGTTCATAAGAAAATATTCAAAAAAGATGAAATTAAACTGAACAGATTGATATTCTGTTCAGTTTAATTTTTTTTCGTACTTTTCTGGATTGTCTTATTATATTAGAGAATATTATATACAATGTTGAAATTTGTCAAAATATAAGAAATGATGTATAATATATCTAATAAAATCTGTATGTAAATACATCGTATTATCCTAAATATTTAAAGAAAACGATGCTTAAGGCATATTCAGATAAAAGGGGAAGATTGATATGTTCTTACTAATTGTTATTTTTGCAATTATAATAATATTTTTAATAGTGTATATTCTAAAGCATAGAAAGGTTGAAAATAGATTAAAAGAAATAAATGGAGATTTAAAAAATAGTTGTGAATTATTCAGAAAAATATTAAACACAATGCCTAATCCTGTTTTTTATAAAAATGCAAATTTTGAATATGTTGAAGTGAATGATTCATATATGGAAAATATGGGTTTTGAAAAAGATGATATTATTAATCAGACTGTCTTTGATATTAATCAGGGGGAACTAGCACAATCTCATCATGAATTAGATGTAGAACTAATTAAAAATGGAGGGAAACAAACGTACGAAGCAAAGGTAATTTATGCAGATGGAATAGAATATGATGTACTATTTAGTAAAGCAGCTGTAGCATCAGAAGATAAGAAAGTTGAAGGAATAGTTGGAGTAATGCTTGATATTACAGAGAGAAAGAAAATTGAGAAGAGGGTAAGCAGATTATTGAAGGTAAACGAAGCAATGCTTGAAGTGAGTCATTTCATTATTGGAATGGATGATATTAACCAGATGTTTGACTTAATATTAGAAAAGGCACTTGCAATTATTCAGTGTGCTAAATTTGGAAGTATTTTAATTCTAACAGAGGATAAAAATTTAGAAATTGCTGCTTTCAAAGGATATGATCCCGAAAAGGTAAAAAGATTTAGTGTTCCTGTTAAACAGTCTTTTCTTTGGTATAAAACTGAAGGTAATATGGATAGAACAGTTATAATCAATAAATGGGATATGGTGGGAAATGATAATGGAGTTGATATGGTTGCTAATACTGAAGGGGTTCAAATTAAGTCAAATATCATTGCACCAATAATAATAAAAGGCAAATTATATGGAGAATTAAGTATTGACAGTGAGTTTGAAAATGTTTTTGATGAAGAAGATGTAGAAATATTGGAACATCTGAGAAGTAAAATTGAAATAGCCATTAGTAAACATAAAATGTATAAAGAAATAATGTATTTATCTAGGTATGATAAATTGACTAATGTATATAACAGAAGGTACTTTGAAGATGTTTTTGATGAACAATTTAAGAAATCTGTTAGATGTGGTGAAGGATTCTATTTTGTGGTATTTGATTTAAATGGACTAAAAGTAATTAATGATAGCTTTGGTCATTTAGCTGGTGATGAGTATATTAAAACTTTCGCTAGTAGTTTAAGTAGTTCTATTGGTTCTTCAGACTGTTTCGCTAGATATGGTGGAGATGAATTTGTAGCTGTACTTTTAGAAGAAGATTCTCAAAAACTAATAGTAAAATTTGAGAGCTTAATTTCAGAATTTAAAAATAATCCTATTATATTTGAAGGAAATAAAATTGTGTGTAGTTTTAGTTATGGTATTGCATCGTTTCCACATGATGCTAAAACTTATGAGCAATTAGTCAAAGTTGCAGACGAGAGGATGTATAAATATAAGCAAAATTATAAAAGAAAACTAAAAAAAATGAATAGGTAATGTATCCTAGAATTACAGTATGTTCATGTTATGAGTAATTTATGGACAAGTTGACAAAATGATGGTATTGAGTTAATATAACGAAGAACATACTAAAAAAATCTAGGGGGGTAAACTAATGAAAATTAAGATGAGAAAAATCCTTTCTATGCTTATGATGTGTACAATGATCTTAGGCATGACAAATGGTATGGTTTTTGCTGATGAAGCAACAAACCCAAAAATATCTACAACTAAGGAAACTAAAGTTGAGCAAATTGAAAATGTAATTGATATCCTTTCAGTGAATGACTTCCACGGAAACGTGAAAGAAAACGGAAAGAATATTGGTATGGCTAAAATGGTTGGTTACATAAACGATCAAAAGGCTGTTAATCCTAATACACTTGTTGTTGCAGCAGGTGATAGTTATCAAGGTACTGCACTTTCTAACTTAACATTTGGTGCACCAGTAAATGAAATGTATAAAGCGATGGGTGTTATGGCATCTGCTGTTGGTAACCATGAGTTTGACTGGGGTGTTGATCGTATAGCACAATGGTCTAAAGACGGTGGATTTCCATTCTTAGCAGCAAACATCTACGATAAAGAAACTGGAGAACCGGTTGCTTGGGCAAAGCCTTATATAATTAAAGAAGTTGAAGGTAAAAAGATTGCATTTATCGGTTTATCTACAATTATGACTGCTGATCAAACAAGTGTAGAGAACGTAGCTACATTAGAATTTAAATCAGCAGCAGAAGGTGCTAAGATATGGATTGAATACCTTAAAGCTGGAAAAGCTGAAGAAGGTACTCCAGATGTAATCGTTGCATTAACACACGTTCCAGCATATCAAGATAAGTATGGAGATGATCCAACTTTACCAGTAACAGGAGATGAGATTGAGGAATTATGTGCAGTTGAAGGTCTTGATGCTGTAATTACAGGACATTCACATACGACTGTTGCAGGTTATGTAAATGGTACTCCAGTAGTACAAGCTTACAAGAATGGACGTTCTGTAGGTAAGATTTCTATTCAATTAAATGATGATAAATCTGTAAAAGCTATTACACCATCAGTAACTAAAGTTTACGAATTTTCAAATGATATTATTGAAAGTGAAGATGCTAAAGCATCATATGATAAGTTCGATAAAGATTTTGAACCAATTACTAGTGAAGTAATAGGTGAATTAGAAGGCGATTTAAGTCATGGAAAGCAAATGAAAAATGTAACTCCATTAGGTTACTGGACAGCTGATCTTATGAGAAAAGCTACAGGAGTTCAAATTGGTTTAACAAACGGTGGTGGTTTAAGAATACCACTAAAAGAAGGTAAAATCACAATGGGGCACATGTACGAGGTTATGCCTTTTGATAATACATTATATACAATGGAAGTAACAGGTGCTCACCTAAAAGCATTAGTTGACCACGGAATCGAAGCGGATTTCATGGGAGATGGACAAGTTGCTGGGGTAAAGGTTGTTTACGATCCAACTAGAGAATATGAAGACAGAATTGTAAGTATTACTTTAGAAGATGGAACACCAATTGAAATGGAAAAGACATATACTCTTGTAACAAATGATTTCCTTTCTGGTAACCGTGATAAATATAATTTTGATGGTGCTAAAAACAGAAAAGATACATTTGTTCCTATCAGAGACGTGCTTGTTAAAGAATTTAAAGCAGGAAAAGTTGTAGCTCCTTCAGTAGAAGGTCTTTTCGTAGCAAAAGCTACTGAGACTGAGAAGTACACAATTAAATCTGGAGATGTTCTTTGGAAAATCGCAGAATCTTATGGTGTAACTTATCAGAAACTTGCTGAAATGAATAACATAGCTAACCCACATTTAATATTTGAAGGAGATACATTAGTAGTTCCTGGTAATTAATATGTGAAAAAATTGATATAGCCTTTCTCCTTTAAAGGGGGAAGGCTATTCTACTTCCTTAAGTAATTAAAAAAATCATAGGATGGAAACAATGAAGGGTCAACACTTAGAAAACATAGTTGAAAGTTGTGAGTGGTGAGTTGAGAACAATTAACATTTCACTCCCAACTAAGCACGGCTTTGCGTGTTATTTTAAAAGGGAGTGTATAGATGAAAAAAATACTAAAGATTAGCATGTTTTTACTTGTACTATTGAGTTTTACTGGGTGTGCTTCAAAGGTTAATACAGAAACAAAGGAAAACTCAAAATACAATAATTTAGCTGAGTATTATGAAAATGATATGTCTAAGCCTGAACATGAAGTGGTAAAGGCTAGAATTATACGTATTGATAAAGATGATACAAAAGAAGAACGTCCAGATGTCCCAATACAACAAGATATTAGATATCAGCACCTTTATGTGAGAATTCTGAATGGAAGTCATAAGGGAGAAGAATATGCATTAAGAAATACAATTGAGATGGTAAATCCATATCGATTAATTTTTAAAAAAGGGGAGAAGATGTATATCTATCTTTTCGAAAATGAAGATGGAAAGGTAGGGAATATTCACATTTATGAACGTATACGAGACACTGCTATTATTTGGTTGATAATTGCTTTCTTAGCCCTACTTATTATTATTGGTGGAATGAAAGGATTTAAAGCTGTAATTACTCTAGTTTTTACAGTAGTAGTAATTAGTTTTATTATGCTTCCCTTAATATTACGAGGGTACAATCCTTTATTAATAACTGTTGGTGCGGTTTCGGTTACAACTACATTTTCACTTGTTGTGATTAGCGGGTGGAATAGAAAGACACGTACAGCTATACTAGGTACAGTAGGTGGAGTGCTCATAGCTGCTGTTGTAGCCGGGGTTGTTGGACAATTTGCTATGTTAACAGGCCTTGGTGATGAACAAGCAAATATGTTGGCGTATATCCCTCAAAATAGACATCTTGACTTTAAGGGGATTTTGTTAGCTGGTATTATTATTGGAGCATTAGGAGCTGTAATGGATGTTGCTTTATCTGTAGCATCAGCAATGTGGGAAATTGAAGAAAACTCACCAAATATCTCAACAAAAAAATTGATACAATCTGGAATGAACATCGGAAAAGATGTTATGGGATCAATGTCTAACACGTTAATTTTGGCATATGTAGGTGGATCTATTCATTTGCTACTATTGTTTATAGCATACAATGTTTCTTTAACAGAGATTATAAATATGGATATGATAGCCTCAGAGATTGTAAGAGCAGTAGCTGGTAGTATAGGCTTAATCTCTGCAATACCTCTTACTACTTGGATTGGTGGTACAATTGGAAGAAAGAGAAACAAAGAATAAATTTGGAGTTATTTAGATTTCCCTCTTGAGTTTAGTAAAGATTCTATCCTACTAAGATTGACCTGGAAATTCAATCTTGGTATAATGTGGTAAAAGGGTTGGGGAGATGTTATTATGGAAAGAAATCAAGAGTATGAATATAGATTTATAAAAGTTGATTTAACTGGTTTTGCAACTTTGAAACCAAAAGAAAACTATCACGGGATAATTGAAGAACATGCAAAAGATGGGTGGAGACTAGTTCAGATATTTTCACCTTCAGTAGGGACAGGTGGTTTTTCTAAGTATTTTGAAATTATATTAGAAAGGTCCATTGGGAGTAGATTAAATGATGGGAAAATTGAGTAAATAGGATTTGCAAGAAAATTTAATATTGATAGGGGATAGAAATAAAATGTCCAAATTCTATTAAAAAGGAATTTGGACATTTTTTTATGTTATTAAATATTCATGGTTACACGTTAAATCTAAAGTTTACAACATCGCCATCTTGCATGATATACTCTTTACCTTCAAGTCTGTAGCATCCTTTTTCTTTAGCTACAGCTTCAGAGCCACATTCAACTAATTGATCAAAGCTTACTATTTCAGCTCTGATGAATCCTCTTTCAATGTCTGTGTGGATTTTACTAGCTGCTTTAGGGGCTTTAGTTCCTTTTATGATAGTCCATGCTCTAACTTCTTGAGGACCAGCTGTTAAGTAACTCATTAATCCTAATAGATCATATGAAGCATGTATTAATTTATCAAGTCCTGATTCTGTTAATCCATATTCGCTTAACATTTCAACTTTCTCTTCTTCTTCAAGTGTTGAAAGTTCTTCTTCAAGCTTAGCGCATACTATAACAACTCCAGAGTTCTCAGAAGCTGCATGCTCCTTAACAATCTTAACTAAGTCATTCTCTAAGTTGCCAGCAGCTAAATCTTCTTCAGATATGTTTGCTGCATAAAGAACTGGTTTTGAAGTTATAAGGAAAAGTGAATTAATGATTTCTTGTTCATCATCAGTAACTTCCATAGTTCTAACAGGTTTATTATTTTCTAAATGAAGTTTTGCTTTCTCCATTACAACCATTTCAGCTTTAGCAAGTTTATCCCCTGATTTTGCAAGTTTTGAAGTCTTAGCCATTCTTCTTTCAAGAACCTCTAAATCAGAAAAAATTAACTCAAGGTTAATAGTCTCTATATCTCTAATTGGATCAACAGATCCTTCAACGTGAACTACATTATCATCTGCAAAGCATCGTACAACATGTACAATAGATGCAACTTCTCTTATATGTGATAAGAATTTGTTCCCAAGACCTTCTCCTTGAGAAGCACCTTTAACAAGTCCAGCAATATCATAAAATTCAATAGCAGTTGGAACTTTTTTCTTTGAGTTATAAATCTCTTTAAGAACATCTAGTCGTTTGTCAGGAACACTAACAACTCCTACGTTTGGTTCTATAGTACAGAATGGGTAGTTAGCTGATTCTGCTCCAGCTTTTGTAATAGCATTAAATAATGTACTCTTACCTACGTTAGGTAAGCCAACTATTCCTAATTTCATATATATTAACATTCCTTTCTTTCATTAGTTATTTACTTTCATACACCTTATTCGCTAAATTTGGTTATTTTTTTCTCATCCCTAAAATTATACTCTACAAGTACCATTATTTCAAGAAAGTATTATAGATATATTGATAAACTACTTCGTAGATTTATATATAAAGAAGAAAGAAGAGACAATAAAGAATAAATGTTGTTGATATTCCTCGTACTTCAGAATATCTAGAATTTAATTTAGAGTGGTTAAATATATAGAAAAATTATAAGTAGAAAATATATAACCGGTCAAGGATTCGGAATGTATTTTGTAATAAATTTCAAATTGTTATTTTATTTTGTTTAAAGCTGGGATATTTGTCCATAATTAGAATATGAAAATGAATATTGAGGTGAAGAATGTGTTGAATTTGATTAAAAGTATTGAATATTGGAATGGAACAGTTCCGAAGAAAAATATTATGGAAATAATTGATAGAAAGGAAGAGGCTGCTCCGCACCTTATTAGTATATTAAAAAAAGTTTTAGAAAAGCCTGAGAAATTTCGAAAAGATAGTGACTATGTTGGACATAAGATTGCAATATATTTATTGGCACAGTTTAAATGTAAAGAAGCTTTTGAATATATTATTAAATTTTATTCTTTAGAAGAAAATCTTGCTTTTGACTTATTGGGATATAATCTTACTTATGATGAAAGTAGAGTTTTAGCATCTACTTATAATGGAGAACTATCGCTATTAACTAATATTATTGAGAATAAGGATGTATATGAAGTACACAGAAATGCTTGTGTTGATGCTTTGAAGATATTAGCACTACAGGCAGTTGTGGATAGAAAAAAAGTTATGGACTATTATAAAAAATTAATGAGAAAATCTATAAGCAAAAGCCAAAGTGAAGTAGAATGTGCGGTTTTTAATAGTCTTGAGCTGTATCCAGAAGAATTAATGGGTGAAATAGAAAGACTATATTTTGAGAAGAAAATTGATGAGAATATATTATTTAAGTGCAGTTTTAAGCAGACACTTGAAATGAAAAAAGAGGATGTTCTTGAATGCTATAGTGCACAAACATCTAATTCATTTATTGAGGATATATTAAATGAACTGATATTCTGGCAGGAGATAGCTGGAGAGATTTATTAAAGAATAAAGAATGATTAACAAAGAATAAAGAACAGAGAATAAATATGCAGGGTTCTGACTGAAGTCAGAACCTTTTTCTTGTATTGGTAATGAAAATAATAAGGGTTAACTGTTTCATTTTGATGAAACAAGGGAAATCGCTCCACTCTAGAAAAATACATAAATAAAAATGGGAATTTAAACCACTAGCTAAAATAGTGGATAAAACGCTCCACTTTTATGAAAAAAAGTCGGAAAATTGGAATTATTTTATGTATATGATTAAAAACTATACGGGTAAGTTGGCTATTGGTAAGGGTTTAGATATGTTTAAAGATATTTTCATTAAAATTAAAAAAAAAAAAAGAAATTTATAAAATTAAAAGGGTTTTTCTCATTTTTATAGAATATAAAACAGTAAGTGGATGAAAGTGGTGCAAAGTGGAGAAAAAGGGTTACGTGGGGTGCTGTTATGTTTATTGGGGAATACAAACATGCAATCGATAGTAAAAATAGAATGATAGTACCATCTAAATTCAGAGAGGGATTGGACAGTTCTTTTGTGTTGACAAAGGGGCTGGATGGATGCTTATATGCGTACCCTATGAACGAATGGAAGGAGTTAGAAAAAAAATTAAGAGCCCTTCCGCTAACTAGCAAAGATGCTAGAGCCTTCGTGAGATTCTTTTTTTCCGGCGCCAATGAGATTAATATTGATAAACAAGGTAGAGCATTAATACCACAAACATTAAAAGAATATGCAGCAATAGAAAAGGAAATAGTAAGTATAGGTGTAGCTTCTAGAATTGAAATATGGAGTAATGAAAAATGGGAAAGCTACAATGAGTCAGACATTGATTTTGAGGCAATAGCTGAAAAGATGAGTGAACTAGGTATTTAAAGTGAATATATAAAACTAAAGAAAGAAACATAGAGGAGATTATTATGGAATTTAAGCACACATCAGTATTATTAGAAGAGTGTATTGAGGCACTTGATATTAAAGAAAATGGAATATATGTTGATTGTACTATGGGTGGAGCAGGACATTCAAAAGAAATTATAAAGCTGTTAAGTAAAGAAGGAAAACTTATTGGTATAGATCAAGATATGGATGCAATTAAAACTGCCACTGAAAGATTAAGTGAATTTGATAATAAAATTATTGTACACGATAATTTTTATAATATTGATTACATACTTGAAAAAATTGAAATTCCCAAAATTGATGGGGTACTTATGGATTTAGGAGTTTCATCATATCAGCTTGATACTTCAGAAAGAGGATTTAGCTACATGAGAGAGGCTAAATTAGATATGAGAATGGACAGAGAGTGTGAATTAAGTGCTTATGAAGTAGTAAACGAATATTCAGAGGAAGAATTGACAAAAATCTTCTATGAGTATGGAGAAGAGCGATTTGCAAAAAGAATTGCTAGAAGAATAGGTGAAAAGCGAAGTGAAAAGCCTATTGAGACTACAATGGAATTAGTAGAAATTGTTGAAGCTGCGATACCAGACAGAACTAAAGTTAAGGGGTCTCATCCGGCAAAAAGAACTTTTCAAGCTATTAGAATAGAGGTAAACAGTGAATTAAGAATATTAAACAAAGCTATTGAAGATTCAGTAGCTAGATTAAATAAAGGTGGAAGGTTAGCAATAATCACATTCCATTCATTGGAAGATAGAATTGTAAAACACAAATTTAAAGAACTTGCTACAGGATGCACATGTCCTCGTGATTTTCCAATCTGTGTTTGTGGAAATGAACCAAAGGTGAAATTAGTTACTAGAAAACCAATTTTAGCAACAGAACTTGAATTAGAACATAATACAAGAAGTAGAAGTGCAAAACTTAGAGTTGTTGAGAAAGTATAAATTGTAATCTAAACAGTTCTAAAAAATCAGGAAGGTGAATAAAGTGATAGTAGTTGATAAGAAAAATATTGTAATGGGGAGTAATGCATTAGAAAATTCAGCTTTACCTGAAGTTGCGCCTAAAACCCAGAAAAAGAAAAATAAAAAAATAAAAAAACATGTATACGTACAAGAACATAAGGCTTATAAGAGAAGAAGAAATGTGATGACATTTGGATGTATTAGTTTATTCTTTGTTTTAGGTATGATTACTGTTGGAAGATATAATTTGATATTTGAGCAGCAAAAGAAAATTGAAGTGCTTAAATCTGAATTTAAAAGTTATCAATTTAAAAATGATCATTTGAAATTAAATCTGGCAAAAGGGTTTTCACTAAAAGAACTTGAAGATTATTCAATAGAGAATCTTCAAATGAAAGAAGTTGGTAAGGAAGATTGCTCATATGCTGATTTATCAAAAGATTATTTCGCAGATCCAGCTGAAAAATATACTTCTTCTCAAAAAGGAATTTTTGAGAAATTGGTAGAGTTGCTTTTTTAATACTTCTCTAGTGGAGGTTTTATGAAAGAATTTAGAGATCATGCTCAACGGAAAAAGAGAATGTTTTATGTCCTTAGTGGAGTGATGATTTTATTATCAATCCTCACTGTTAGACTTCTATATGTAATGACATATAAAAGTAATGAGTTTAAAGAACTTGCTTATAATCAATGGACCAGTGGAGTCAAGGTTGAACCTAAAAGAGGTACAATATATGATAGAAATGGGAAAGAATTGGTAGTGAGTGAAAACGTACATAAAGTTAATCTAGATCTTTCTATATTAAGAAAAGAACTTAAGGGGAAAAACATATCTGAAGAAGCACTTGCAAAAGATTTAGCTGAAATACTGAATATAAACTATAATAAAGTGCTTGATGAAATGACTAAAACCCTTCCAAATGGGAAACCACGAGGAAGTGCCATTTTAAAAAGAAGAATCGATGAAAAAGAGCAAAAGGAACTTAGAAAATATATTGAAAAATACGAATATGCAGGAATACTAATATCTCCTGATACAAAAAGATACTATGAGAATGGTAACTTTTTATCACATGTACTTGGACATACGCGAAGTGATGGTGTGGGACTAACGGGAGTTGAGTTAAGTTATGATAAATATCTTGCTGGAGTTCCAGGTAGAAAAATAGAAGAGATTGATAATGAGAGAAGTGAAAATAAGCCATATACCATAAGTAAATTTACAGATTCTATTGATGGTAAAGGGCTTGTTCTTACAATCGATAAAAATATTCAAGAGTTTGCTGAAAAAGCAGCAAATGAAGCTATGATTGATAACGATGCAAAGGCAGTTTCAATACTAGTAACTGATCCGAAGACAGGTGAGATTCTTGCACTTGTAAATAAACCTGATTATGATTTAAATGATCCGTGGATAAGTGACGACTTTAATGAAAATCAAAAATCGTGGAGAAATAGAGCTGTAAATGATACATTTGAACCGGGTTCAATCTTCAAGATTATAACAGCAACTGCAGCATTAGCTGAAGGCTTAGTAGATGATAATGATAAATTTTCTTGTTCTGGTAGTATGCAGGTAGCAAATAGAGTGGTTCATTGTCATAAAAGAACTGGTCATGGAGAACAGACTTTTTCAGAAATAATACAGAATTCATGTAACATGGGATTCATTGTTCTTGGAAAACGATTAGGTGCAGAAAAGTTAACTAAATACATTAAATTATTTGGATTAGGTGAAAAAACTGGTGTTGATCTTAGTGGAGAAGCAAAAGGTATAATTAAGAAAGCTAAAGATATTACAGAAATTGACTTGGCTACAATTTCCTTTGGACAAACTAATACTTTATCTATGATACAGTATATTCAAGCATTAAATGTTCTAGCTAATGGAGGGAAATTAGTAACACCACATGTAATGAGAGCTATTATTCATAAAGATGGAGACGGAAATGTAATTGTGGATAAAACTTTTAAGAGTAAAGTTGAGCAGAGCATTGATAAAGAAATAGCTGATAAAATGAGAGTCTATCTCGAAAAGGTTGTTGAGATAGGGGGAGGGAAAAAGGCATATATACCTGGGTATAGAATAGGTGGAAAGACTGGAACAGCTCAAAAGGTGGATTACCAAAAAGGCGGATATGCTTCTGGAAAGTATGTAGCATCTTTTGGTGGAATGGCGCCTTGTGATGATCCTATTGTTTCAATTATGATATCTATTGATGAACCTAACCCAGCTTTATATTATGCAGGGCAGATAGCAGCGCCAGTTGCTAAGAATCTATTCTTTGATGTTTTAAACTATTATGGAATAGAGCCAGATGGAGACAAAGAAAATCTAGAAAAATTCTTAAAGAAAGATATTATACTTCCTGAGTTTAGAGGACTTGATATTCAAGATTGTAAAAAGTTAGCTAAAGATTTAAATATTAAGTTGAGGTATGAAGGAGAAGGAAAGTATATTAACGATATGACACCAAAACCTGGATTCACCCTTAAGGAAGATGATGAAATTATATTGTATTTAGGTGATGAAATTCAAGGTGAAATGAAAGTGATTATACCAGATTTAGTTGGCATGGAAGGTGAACGAGCTAAGAAGCTTCTTGAAAAATTAGGATTGGAATATGTAGTTTCTGGAGAGGGTGTAGTAACAAGTACAACCCCTAAAGCTGGGATGATAATCAATAAAGGTACTAAGGTTATTTTGAACCTTGATCGTGATTATTAGGAAGATAGATTATAATTACACAATTGTGATATAATTAAAATACCGGCAGAAAATTCTGCCGGGTTTTTAAGGCACATGAAAATAAATAATAAGTCGAAGATACACACCTTAGACCTATGACTAGTTATTAATTTGAATATGCCTTAAGTAATTGAGAGGAGTATGGAAATGAAACTTACATCTAGAGAATTAATTGATACACTTAATGGTGAGGTTATAACATACGGTGAAAAGGGATCCATACAAGGTGTTGAAACTGACACTAGAAGACTTGGTGAGAATTTCATCTTTTTTGCATTAAAGGGAGCAAGGGTAGATGGAAATGACATGGTAGATGAAGCTGTTAAAAATGGGGCTATCTTGTGTGTGGTTGACAAGTATAAAGAAGAATTTAAAAAATATGAAAAAAAGATAACTATAGTTAAGGTAGAAAATACTAAAGAAGCATTATATAAGCTCGCTGAATATTATAGGAATAAGTTTGATATTAAGGTGATTGGTATTACAGGCTCAACTGGTAAGACATCAACAAAAGATATATTATCTGGTGCTTTGAGTGAAAAATTCAGTGTGTTCAAAACAATTGGTAATTTTAACAGTGATATTGGATTACCACTTATGATATTTAAGTTTAAGGATGAACATGAAGTTGCAGTATTAGAGATGGGAATGAGTGGTTTTGGAGAGATTGAGCTTCTAGCAAAAATTGCACGTCCTGATATTGCAATAATAACTAACATTGGAGAATCTCATCTGGAACAATTAAAGACTAGAGAAAATATACTTAAGGCGAAGATGGAGATTACAAAATACTTTAATGAGAAGAATGTTTTAATAATAAATAATGACAATGATATGCTTAGGACCATAGATGAAGAGAGGTTTGAGATTATACCATGTTCGATTCAAGGAAATGGAAAATTAAACTCAGATATTCTTGATATAAATATTTCAGAGAGCTTCTTTAAGATTACTAATGGTGAATATAATGGAGAGACATTTAATTTGAAGATGCCTGGTGAACATAACATTTCAAATGCACTTTTAAGTATTGCTGTATGTGAAATAGTAGGAATGACGTCAGAAGAGATTAACAGTGGACTAAAAAAAATTGATAAAACATCAATGAGGTTGGATATTAAAAAACATGAAGAAGGCGGATATATAATTATTAATGATGCTTATAATGCAAGTCCAGACTCAATGAAAGCAGCCATTGATGTGATGAACACGATACAAGGGAAGAAGATTTGTGTATTAGGAACTATGAAAGAACTAGGAGAGAAGAGTAGTGAATTACATAGAGAAATTGGAGAATATGCTTTAGAACAAGGTGTGGAGAAATTGTTTGTTGTAGGAGAAGGTTCTCAGAACTATCTTTCGGGGTTTGCAGATAGAGAAGGATATGTTTTTAAAACTAAAGAAGACCTTATTCAAAAGTTAAAGGGGGAACTGACAGCAGAACATGTAGTATTAATCAAGGCATCTAGATCAATGAAGTTTGAAACTATTTATAATGAACTTATAATGAATTAGGTGATATACTATAGGGATCGCTGAAAAATAAATTCCCCTATTGTTGTTTCAAAAGGGAAGTGATTTTTTAGCCGACTCATAGCTGTCTAAATAAGTGAACGAGAGAGGTTGAAAATATGAGTAAAATTATTTACGCGGTTTTACTATCTGTAATTATAACACTAGTGATTACACCCTTTATGTTAAACTTATTAAGGAATTTAAAGACAGGACAAAATATTAGGGAAGATGGACCAAGAAGTCATCTTTCAAAAGCTGGAACCACTAGTATGGGTGGATTGATTTTCATTCTAGCAACTATGGTAACTTATTTCATTATTGTTGGAGTTGAAACATTCTTCTCTGAAGAGTCTTTGTTAGTAATTATATCATTTTTAGGATTTGGATTTATAGGGTTCTTAGATGATTATCTTAAGATTGTTAAGAAAGTTAATGAAGGGTTGAAATCAAAACAAAAATTAATATTGCAGATTATATTTGGTGGGATAATTGGTTTCTTTGCAATGAGAATATTAGATTCTACGGAAATTTTGATTCCTTTTATTGGTCAATATTTTGATATTAAATGGCTATATATACCATTCGTAGTTATATATATGACGGCTACAACTAATGCAACTAATTTGACAGATGGAATTGATGGGCTACTAGCATCTGTTTCAATTCTAGTCATTGCATTTTTTGCAGTAGTTTCTTATAGTTTTGGTAATTATCCATTGGCAATCTTTTGTGGAGTTTTAGCTGGTGCTTTATTAGGATTTTTAAGAGTTAATTCTTACCCTGCTTCGGTATTTATGGGTGATACTGGTTCTTTAGCTATAGGTGGAGCTATAGGAGCAGTTGCTTTGGTATTACAACTTGAACTTATTGTAGTGATTGTAGGTGGAATATATGTAATTGAAGCTCTATCTGATATTATTCAAGTTGGAAGTTGTAAGATAAGAAAAAAAAGAGTATTCAAAATGGCACCGTTACATCATCACTTTGAAGAATCAGGTTGGCATGAAAATAAAGTAGTATCTATGTTCACAATCATAACTGTTTTATTATGTTTATTGGGATTTTTAGCAATAACAATTAATATTTAAGAGATATTAAGTAGTATGAAATGCAGAGTATAAAACAAAAGAAGAACTTATTCAAAAGTTAAAGGCGGATTTAACAGAAGAACATGTATTATTAATAAAGGCGTCAAGAACAATGAAGTTCGAAACTATTTATAATGAGCTTTTGAAAATAAGTTTTTTCAGATGTCTAAATTAAAGAACGAGAGAGGTTGGAAATATGAGTACGATTATATATGCAGTTATACTATCAACAATTATAACACTTGTGAGTACACCGTTTATGTTGAACCTATTAAGAAAGTTAAAGACAGGGCAAAACATAAGAGAAGAAGGTCCTAGGAGTCACTTTTCAAAGGCAGGGACACCAAGTATGGGTGGATTGATTTTTATTATAGCAACTATAGTAACTTATTTCCTTGTAGCTGGGTGGAAAATATTTTTCTCAGGAGAGTCACTATTAGTAATTATATCATTCTTGAGCTTTGGATTTATTGGGTTCTTGGATGATTATCTGAAGATTGTAAAGAAGGTTAATGAAGGATTAAAATCAAAACAAAAATTGATACTACAAATTATATTTGGTACAATTATTGGTTTTTTAGCTATGAGGATTTTGGGTTCAACAGAAATTATGATACCTTTTACAGGAAAATATGTTGATTTAAAATGGCTATATATACCATTTGTGGTTATATATATGACTGGCACAACTAATGCAACTAATTTGACAGATGGAATTGATGGGTTGTTAACATCAGTATCAATTCTTGTAGCTACTTTTTTCGCAACAATTTGTTTTAGCTTCTCAAATTATCCATTGGCTATCTTCTGTGGAATTTTAGCAGGTGCTTTATTAGGTTTTTTAAAAGTGAATTCATACCCTGCATCCGTGTTCATGGGTGACACTGGTTCTTTAGCTATAGGTGGGGCTATCGGAGCTGTTGCTTTGGTATTAAAGCTTGAACTGATTATTGTAATTGTAGGTGGAATATATGTAATAGAAGCTCTTTCTGTAATTATACAAGTTGGAAGTTATAAGACAAGAAAGAAAAGAGTATTCAAAATGGCACCTTTACATCATCACTTTGAAGAATTAGGGTGGCACGAAAATAAAGTAGTATCAATGTTTTCGATTATAACTGTATTATTATGTCTAGTTGGATTTTTAGCAATAACGGTTAATGTATAGAGAATTCATAGTGAAACCTAATTTATGCACAGCTTAGAAAAAGTTATATAATAACTGTATCAAAATCGTAGGTTTAATGTGTATGTATAAATTAATAGTTGAAGTGGAATCTCTTAAGCAATTTTCAGGAGGGAGAAATGGGGAAATTAAAAAAAAGAGTAGGAGAAATTGATTTCTATCTTCTAAGTACGGTTCTAATTCTCGTAGCAATAGGTATTGTTATGGTATGGAGTGCCTCGTCCTATATAGCACTTCATAAGTACAATAATGCAAATTATTTTTTAATAAAACAAGGAATAAACGTAACGATTGGTTTAGTTGGCATGGTTATTGCCATAAATATTGATTATCATAAATATAAGAAATTCACTTTGCCACTAGCTGTTGTGACATTCATCTTGCTAGTAATTGTACTTTTTTCGAAACCAGTAAACGGTGCAACAAGGTGGATAAATTTAGGGTTTACTACACTTCAACCCTCAGAGATAGCTAAGTATGCATTAGTTATGATATTAGCATTTAGTTTAGAGAGAGTTGGAGAAAAAATAAAAAAGTTACCTGTCTTATTGTTGCATTTAGGTATTGGTTTTTTCTTTGCTGGAATGGTTTTGCTTGAAAAAAATATGAGTATTTTTTCAGTGATGGTTATTGTGACATTTATAGTTGTTTTTATTGATGGTGCTAAATTCATACATTTGTTTGGACTTGGTATAACAGCAGTTGTTGGAGGTGTATTCCTTATCTTTGCTGAACCATATAGAGTGAAGCGACTAATGAGTTTTAGGAACCCTTGGGTGGATCCGTTAGATACGGGATATCAATTAATTCAATCATTCTATGCTCTTGGAACTGGTGGACTTATGGGTGTTGGTCTTGGTCAATCAAGACAAAAAGCTTTTTATATTCCGGAACCACATAATGATTTTATTTTCTCTATTATAGGGGAAGAGCTAGGGTTCATAGGATGTGCAGCAATAATACTAGTATTTTGTTTCTTCATAATCAGAGGTGTTGGAATTGCATTTAAAGCAAAAGATACATATGGTACATTAATTGCTATTGGATTCACTTCAATAATCGCAATACAGGCAATAATCAATATTGCAGTAGTATCAGGTAGTATGCCGGTAACAGGTGTGCCATTGCCCTTTATTAGCTATGGTGGAAGTGCGATTGCTATAAACTTATTTGCCATGGGGGTACTTCTCAATATATCTAAACAAAATTCAAAATAAAATTTTAAGCTGAGCGACAGCTCAGCTTAAATGTTATATGAGGTGAATTTTATATGGTAGAGAAAAAAAAGAATGGAAAAAGCATATCAAGTTCAAAGGAAAGAAATGAACAACATTATGGTGAATATCTTTTAAAAAATAAGGAGAAGCTCATTAAAAAGAGAAAAAAGAAACGTTTAAAGAATAAGTTAATGCTCCTATTTGTACTATTAGTAGCAATTGGGATTTATATATCATTAAAACAAGAAATATTTAATTTGAATTCTATAACAGTATCAGGTAATAAAATTGTTAAGACGGATGAGATAAAGATGCTGGCAAATGTACGAATTGGAGATAATATCTTTATGTTAAAAGATAAAGAAATCAAAGGAAATATTTTAATAAATGGTTATATTAAGAGTGTGACTATAAAAAGAAAGTTTCCTGATGAAATTATTCTTAGTGTAGAAGAGAGAAATGCATTCTATTATGAAAAAATTGGTGATGTATTTTATATTCTTGATAAAGAGTGTTATGTACTTGAATCAAAAAGTAATATTAACAGCTTAAATCTCCTAGAAGTCAAAGGATTGGATTTTGAAGGTATGGTAATTGGCGAAAAACTGAAACAGGAAGATATCAGAAAAGAAAGTTTTTTATCTGAACTGGAAGGGTTAGTAAAGATTAATACTAGTGGGCATGAAATAGTTGAAGTAGATTTGAGTGATATGAATAATATTAATTTGAACATAGGTAAGTTCAATATAAGATTGGGTAGTGAAGAAAATTTAAAAGAGAAGTTAAATAAAGCTATAAATATTTATTTAGAAAAGGATTTGGAAAATCTAAGTGGATATATAGAAGTTGGCTTTGAAGGAAATCCTGTTATTTATATTAATGAAACTAATGAAGAAACTAATGAAGAAAGTACTGAAAAAAAGGAAAATGACACAAATTAACAAAAGATTATAAGAAATCTTGTATTATACTAATTAATTAGCTAAATAGTCATAAAAAAAGAGGAAATTGACATTTTATAAAGAAGTATAACAAGGGAGGAATAATTATGAGTTTTAACGTTATAGATAATGTAAAAAAAATACGAAATGAAGTTCCAGAAACAGTATCATTAATATGTGTTTCTAAAACTAAACCAAACGAGTTAATTATGGAAGCTTATAATGCTGGGGAAAGAGAATTTGGTGAAAATAAGGTTCAAGAACTTACCGAAAAGTATGAAACTCTTCCAAAGGATATAAAATGGCATTTCATAGGTCATTTACAGCGAAATAAGGTTAAATATATAGTAGGGAAATTACACTTACTTCATTCATTAGATGGTGTTAAACTTCTTCATGAATTAGAGAAGAGGTATGGAAAAGAAGAGTTAGAGTTGAATACACTAATTCAGGTTAATGTGGGTGAAGAAGAAAGTAAGACAGGTTTACATAAAAATGAAGTGAATGATTTCATTAAAGAAGTTGAAAAATGTTCTCATGTGAAAGTTAAAGGGATTATGGCTATTATACCTAAAGGAACAGAGGAACAGTGTAGAAGTTATTTTAAAGAAATGAAAGAGATGTATGAGAATCTAAAAAAAATGGATTATAATAATGTATCAATGGAAATACTCTCAATGGGTATGTCAGGAGATTATAAAATTGCTATAGATGAAGGATCAAATATGGTAAGAGTAGGAACTGGGGTATTTGGAAATAGAGTATACAAATAAGGAGGAGTAATAATGGCAAAGAAAAAAAAAGGTAAATTTTTAAATAATATGCTTGGTCTTCATGAAGAAGAATATGACGAATATGATGAATTTGAAGAAGATGAAGAATTTGAAGACAATGAGGAGAGAATAAAACCTATAAGAACGCATAAAATAAATAATGTAGTTGATATACAATCTGCAGGAGCGTCAATTTCTTCTAGTTCACCAAGAGTATTTATCTCGAAACCTGCTGATTTTGAAGAAGCAACGGTAATTGTTGATAACTTAAAAAGTAAAAAAATAGTTGTTGTGAATACAAACAGTATTGATTGTAATGTTGGACAAAGATTACTTGATTTTATAAGTGGAGCTTCTTATGCATTATCAGCTGAACTTCAGCAGATAGATAAAGGGGTATATCTTTTATCTCCTTCTAATGTAGAGGTGAATAGTTCACTTAAAAACGAATTGTCAAGCAAAGGTATGTTTAGTTTTATTAAATAAATATCTAATTTCAAAAACATATGAGGACTTCAAATGGATAAAGAAAAATTTATGAATTTTTTTACTAAAGAAGAGCAACCAAGTGCAATCAAGGTTTATAATTCAGTACAAATGTGCTTGGATTTTAATACACTTATTGTGGTAGATGAATTTATTACACCTAATATTTGGTATAAAACTTCTAAATTTTTAGATAGTTACCATTTCAAGAGTGTAGCTGATGGTTTCTTTGAAAATGCTGAAAGAAGAATGGTTGCATTTTACCCACAAGAGTGGGACTTACCTATTGATTTCCCTTATGTAATTATCAAAATAACCAATAGGTCAAAGTTTAAGAAGCTTGAGCATAGACATTACCTGGGAACACTATTGTCATTAGGTCTTAAAAGAGAAAAAATAGGGGATTTAATCCTTAAAAATGATATGTGTTATGTTCCAGTAGTTTATGATATAGTAGAATATATAATAAATTCACTAGAAAAAATAAATGGTTGCGCAGTAAGAATAGAGAAAATTGAACAAGAAGAGTATGCTTCAATACAGAGTGGTGTAGAACTTAAAGAAAAGCTAATTTTATGTTCAAGTATGCGAATTGATTGTGTAGTGTGTGCTGTTATAAATATCTCCAGAAGTAGAGGAGAAAAAATCATCTCATCAGGAAAAGTAATGGTTGACTATAGTGTGGTTGATAAGAAAAATTTTGAGATAAAAGAAGGCTCGAGATTGACTATTAGAGGATTTGGAAAGTATATTGTAGGTGAGATTGTTGGAACTACTAAAAAGGATAGATTTAGAGTTAAATTATTACAATATAAATAGAATGAAATTTTGTAAACACATCTAACATGAAACATCTAGAAGCATAGCTGTTTCAGATTAAATATGTTCGAAATTTAGATCATTCTATACAAATAGTCGAAAGGGGGGAAGGTTACTTAGTAACCAAAACAATGAATTTATCACCCAATGATGTGAATAGTAGAGAATTTAAGAGAGCTATGAGAGGTTATAAAAGAGATGAGGTTCATGACTTTCTTGAAGATGTAGCAGAAGATTTTGAAAAACTATACAAGGAAAATGGTGTTTTAAAAGATAAAGTTAGTGTATTAGAAGAACGTTTAAAACACTATAAGGATATGGAAGATACAATTCAAAAAACTTTAGTAATGGCACAGAATACTGCTGAAGAAGCTAAGAAAAATGCTCTCAAAGAAAGTGAGTTAATTATTAAAGATGCCAATGAGACTGGTGCAAGAATAATTGACAGAGCAAAGAATGACGTTATTGAGATAAACCATGAATATGATAAACTTAAAGGTGAGTTCAAGATATTTAGAAGTAAATTTAGAAACTTCATGAATAGTCAGATTGATATGTTCGAAAGTCTTGAAAAAGATTTTGAAAAGACTTATAATTTAGGTGTTGAATCTCAGGTTAATAATGATAAACCCGTTAGATATGAGAATTTCAAAAAAGAATTAAAAGAAATGGAAGATGTAAAACTAGATAAGACAGCAGCGTATAATACAAGTGAAATAAATACACGAAGCAAACATAGAGTTGACTCTCTAGACAATATAAAAACATTCTTTTCAGAATAACTCACTCGCAATTTGAGTGAGATTTTTATTGACTATTAATCAAAGGGCAGTTATCATTTCATTATAGACATGAAGATTATGCCACTAGGTGGATAAGGTGTACATTTTAAGGAGGAAGAATAATGATTGTTGGTATTATAGGAGCAATGAAAGAAGAGGTAGAAATACTTGTTAGTGAAATGGAAATTGAGAGAATTGAAAAAAAAGCTAAAATGGAATTCAATTATGGAACTTTCCAAGATAAAAAGGTAGTTATTGTTACAAGTGGAATTGGTAAGGTTAATGCGGCTGTTTGTACACAGATACTGATAGATGATTTTAATGTAAATTGTGTTATTAATGTTGGAATAGCTGGTGGGCTTAAGAAAGATATATTCCCGGGAGATGTTGTTGTTGCAACTGATCTTGTTCAACATGATATGGACACAACTTTCTTTGGAGATAAGCTTGGGCAAATTCCAAGATTAGATACATTTGATTTTAGATGTGATGAAAGACTTGTTGAAAAAGCTTATAATGCATGTAAAAATAGTGTTTACAATAAGTATGAAAAGGGAAGAATTGTATCAGGAGATCAATTTATTAGTAGTGGGGAAAAATTAAAAGCTTTAGATATTGAATTTAATGCTTATGCATGTGAAATGGAAGGTGCAAGTATTGCACAAGTTGCATATTTGAATAATATACCTTTTGTTGTTATCAGATCAATTTCAGATAACGCAATAAATGGTACTCACATGGATTATGAGAAATTCTCTCCAATAGCTATACAGAACTCAACGAAAATCCTTAGAGATATGTTGAAAAATATGTAGGTGGTATTATGACAAAACTATTAATTGATAAAGCCTCAGGGAAAGATATTAAATTTGATATAGGCAGAGATGATGTAGATAAGGTTACTATTGGTGATAAAAAGGTAATGATTTCAGGTCCTTGTTCTGTAGAAGATATTGATACTATGAGGTTAATATGTAAGAGATTAAAGGAAATTGGTATTCATGTACTAAGAGGTGGAGCTTTTAAACCGAGAACAAGTCCATATGATTTTCAAGGACTAGGTGAAGAAGGTGTGCGAATATTACATAAGGTAAGTAGAGAGAACAAAATGCCTTTTGTAACTGAGGTTATGGATGCGAGACACATAGAATTGATTGAACCATATGCTGATATGCTGCAGATTGGTTCAAGAAATATGTATAATTATACTCTTTTAAAAGAAGTAGGTAAGCTTAATGTACCAATTATTCTTAAAAGAGGAATGAGTGCTACTCTAAGTGAATGGTTATTAGCTGCTGAATATATTTTAAAAGAGGGAAATGAAAAGGTTATAATGTGTGAAAGAGGTATAAGAACCTTTGAGAATTACACTAGAAATACTCTGGATTTGAACTCGGTTGCTGTAATAAAAACTAAATATCGTTTGCCTGTAATTGTTGATCCTAGCCATGGAACTGGATTAAGAGAATTAGTACCGACCATGTCATTATCTGCAATTGCAACTGGGTGTGATGGATTAATTATTGAATCGCATATCAATCCTGACAATGCAATATCAGATGCTAGACAAACAATAACAGTAGAAGCATTAAAAAACTTAAATGACAAAATAAAATTGATGGAAAATCTATTAAATAACTAAAAAGAGTTATAAAATTACCTACTTTAGAAAAAATAAAATAAAGGGGTGATTTTATGGCTATTAAAGACTATCAAATTTACAAAGGTGCTCTTTTAAATGAGAAAGAAAGAGTGAAGAATTTATTAAATGGTATGGACAAGGGAATCTATCTTGAAGAATTAGGTGGTGAGTTATCTATTTTAGATAACCATCCAGCTGATATTGGTGAAGAGATGGCTTCTTGTGATACAGTACGGGCGCTTAGAGGAAATGAAATGAAAATTTTAGACAAAATTGACAATTCTCTTGAAAAGATAGATGACGGAACATATGGAATTTGTCCTATGTGTAGTGGGAAAATTAGTAAAGAACGATTGCAATTTATGCCTTATGCTGAGTACTGTATAAAGTGTCAAAATGACTTAACTTCTGTATATAAGAATGATTTTAGTAGAAGACCACTTGAAGAACAGGTCCTACAGCCTTTTAACTTTGGATATAATGATTTTAAAGATGATCCAGGGTTCGATGCAGAAGATACTTATCAAGCTGTTGAAAGTTTTAATAGACAAAAAAACTTAGATGATTATTATTATGATGATGATGAGTATGTTGAAGGAATTGAAGCTATAAGTAATGGGCAATACAGGCATCAATTGTTGTAAATTGGGTATTTGAATATACCTTAATAGATTTATAGTTTTAGAACGTAGAGGAGATAAATATACTCTACGTTCTAAATCACAATAAGCTGTAATATTACATAGGGGGGGATTTCTTGCTAGAGTTGATAATAGTAGTACTTGGTGTGATACTTGATAGAGTGACAAAAGTTTGGGCTGTTACTTTAAAAGGGCAAGCGGGAATAACAATAATAAATGGGTTCTTTGGTTTCGAGTATTTAGAAAACAGAGGGGCTGCATTTGGTATATTTCAAGAAAAAAAGATTTTTTTAGTAGGATTCACTAGTATCGTTTTAATAGCGTTAATAGTATTTCTAATAAAAGAAAGAAAGAACAGTAGATTAATGAGTGTTAGTCTTTCTTTAATTATTAGTGGTGCTATTGGAAATTTATATGACAGGGTTTTTAGTGGATATGTAACTGATTTTATCCTTGTACATTATAAAGATATATACTATTTTCCGACTTTCAATGTAGCTGATATTCTAGTGGTTGTTGGAACAGGATTATTAATGATACTTCTTATTAAAGAGATGATAGAAGAGAAAAAAGGATTGGATGAAAAGAATGTGTAAGATTGATTTAATAACAGAAGAAGAGCAAGTTGGTTATAGATTGGACATGTTACTTGGTGAAATAGATAGTGATAGATCTAGAAGTTTTTATCAAAAGATGATTGAAAGAGGAGAAGTTCTCGTTAATGGTAAAAGTGTTAAATGTAAATATAAAGTAAAACTTGGTGATAGAATTGTAGTGGAAGATACGCAACCTATTCCTTTAGAAGCTATTGCAGAAGATATCCCGATTAATATTATTTACGAAGATTCAGATATAGTAGTTGTTAATAAAGAGCAGGGAATGGTTGTTCATCCTGCACCAGGAAATTATACAGGAACTCTCGTAAATGCTCTTTTGTATCATTGTGACAATCTATCTGGTATTAATGGTGTAATAAGGCCAGGAATTGTTCATAGAATAGATAAAGACACATCAGGTATATTAGTAGTTGCGAAGAATGATTATGCTCACATGAAGCTTGGTGAGCTGTTTCATGAGCATGAAATAGAAAGGGAATACTATGCTCTTGTTGAAGGGGTTTTGAAAAGTGATGAAGGGGTGGTTGACAAACCTCTAGGAAGAGATCCTAAAATAAGAGTGAAGATGGCTATAGTTAAAGATGGAAAGAGAGCTGTAACCCACTATTCAGTTATTGAGAGATATAAAGGATTTACCCTAGTAAAATGTAAATTGGAAACCGGAAGAACACATCAAATAAGAGTTCATATGGCATCATTAGGTCATCCACTTGTTGGTGACCCCATATATGGAATCAAAAAGCAGAAATTCAATTTGAAGGGTCAGATGCTACATGCAAAATCTCTTGCTTTTGTTCACCCAAAAACTGAGAAGTATGTTGAATTTAATTCGGAGTTACCAGAACATTTTACAAGAATACTGTCTAAATTAGAAAAGAAAGAACTTTAGGAGAGATAATATGATATTAAAAGCTGAAATTTTAGATGATAAAGCTGTTAAAAGAACTCTTACAAGAATAGCTCATGAGATAATTGAGAAGAATCAAGGGGTAGAGGATCTTGTACTTGTTGGGATTAAGAGTCGAGGAGTGCCTTTAGCTAATAGAATAGCGGCTCTTATTGAAAAATTTGAAGATGTACCTGTGAGTATCGCTACAGTAGATATAACATACTACAGAGATGATCTCACAGAAGCATATGAGTCACCTGTTTTAAATAAAAATAATATTGAAATGGATCTTAAAGGTAAAAAAGTGGTTCTTATAGATGATGTTATATACACAGGAAGGACTGTTAGAGCTGCTATGGATGCGGTTTTTGACAAAGGTAGAGCTGAGTCAATACAATTAGCTGTACTAGTTGATAGAGGCCATAGAGAACTTCCTATCAGAGCAGATTTTGTTGGTAAGAATATACCAACTTCAAAAAAAGAGAATGTAAAGGTACATCTTGCTGAAATAGATGGGGAAGATTCTGTTAAGATATACGACAAGGAGTAAGACTCTTTAAATAAATGGATAATTGATAATGTATAATGGAGAACGATGGAGGGTTCTGACTGAGGTCAGAACCTTTAATTTTATTGTTCTTTAGGACAATAGAGGGTTACTCATTTTATCTTGAGATAAAATATTGTAATTAAAATACAGGGTTTTATCTTTGATAAAATAATCTGGTGAGGTTTAAAATAATGTTGATGATATAGTGTTTTTAGGGAACCTGTTTGGTTTTTTTTAGTTTACGTTTTATAAACGTTTAATCAAAATAAGTTTTCCATACATATTGCACCTAACTCATTTTTGTGCTTCAACCACTTAATTTTATTTGATGCATAAAATTAGAGTAAAGTGAACTAATCTAACATTTTATTATACTCATCTTCTGCACACAGAATGAAGTATTGGCCCATCTTCTTCTTTATAAACCACACCTCTTTTACACTCAATAACTGTAAATCCTGTTTTTTGTGCTAAATCTATCATTTCATCAATCGTAAAGATTTCCCAATAACAATCTGTATTTGCATAAGCAAAGAACTTTTTATCATCAAGATATTGAGGGTATTTTGCTTCTAAAAATTCTTTGTCATGCCCAGAAAAACTAAGTATTCCATTACTTTTCAAAACCCGATTGCATTCTTTTAAAATATGTATTTTATTCTCTTCTTCATAAAAAAGGCCGAAAGTCTGTGACCATATTATTACAACATCAAATGTATTACTTTTAAAGGGTAAGTCTAATCCATTAGTTAATAAAAACTCTATATTTCTTTTACGTTCTGAAGCAAATTGTTTTGCAGGTTCTATAATCTTTTCAGATATGTCAGTAGCCGTAATTTTAAACCACTTATCATACAAACAAAACGCTTCTCTACCCATGCCACAACCTATATCAAGAACCCATGATTTAACAGGAAAATAAGAAATTACTTCGTTTTCCCAAACTTTTAGGTTTTTTTTTTGGTGTAATCTCGCATATCTCCTATTGCACGTTCATCAGAGTATAAATTTTTTACAATTTCTATATTGTTATTCATGCACATCCCCCCCAATAAAATTGATAAATTTTAATTTGCATTTTATTACAATTCCGTATTAAAACATTAGATGTTATTACAACACACTTCAAAGAAGTTATACATAAATTACTTTATTATTAGTACAAGTATACTGCGTTATATCTAACAATAATCTTTTTAAGATAGCTCTCTTTTTTAAAACACTGTTGAAAACTTTTTTTGTATCCTAAACCTTATTATACCATCAAGGGATGGATTTTTTTCAACATCTTTTTAAAAAAGAGAGCTATATAAAATATATTAACAAAAATCCACCACTCAATTACCGCAAAGTGGTGGATTTTTAATTAAAGGTTTTAAATGATTTTTGCACGATAAAATATTGTACTTGAAATACAATGTTTTCCCTTAAGGAAAACGAGTTAAGTTCCATTGTTATCTAACCAATAAAATGTAGTTTCTGCCCTAAAGCAGAAGCATCCATCATTATCCATTCTCCATTTCCTTTAGTCGGTTTTATTCCTTGGTTTCCAGTTTTGGCTCAACGGGATCTATAAAGAAGGTTTTATTAGTATAATATATCACCATTCCTGGCTTAGCACCGCTAGGTTTTTTTACGTTTTTCACCTCTGTATAGTCTACAGGTACTTTGGTAGAATCCTTTCCTTTGCTATAATATGCAGCGAGGTTAGCAGCCTCATCTAAAGTTGACTCAGGAATATTTCCAGTATTTTTAACTATTACATGAGATCCTGGTATATCTTTAGTATGCAACCATATATCTTTCTTCGAAGCGAACTTAAGGGTTAAGTAATCATTCTGAAGGTTGTTTTTACCTACATAGATGTCAATACCATCGCTTGATAGAAAATGAAGAGGGGCAGATTTCCCTTCCTTTACTTTCTTTTTAGATTTCTTTTTCTTAAGATAGCCACTTTCAACAAGCTCTTTTTTTATTTCGGTGATTTCGCTTGCAGTTCTACAATTAGAAATATTCACTAGTACAGAGTTTAAATATGAGAACTCTTCTTTAGCATTACTCAATTGAATTTGAGCCATCTCTTCAGATTTTTTCATCTTGTTATATCTTTTATAATACTTCTGAATATTTTCAGATACTGTCTTATTTGGATCTAGAGTAATCTCAACATATTCCTCTTTATCAGTTACATAATAGTTCAATAGAGATACTTTTTCACTACCTTCTTTTACACTATGGATAAAAGATGTTAAGAGTTCACCATAAAGTTGGTATTTGTCTCTCTTTTTACAATCAATGAGTGTTTTTTCTAGTATTTTAATCTTCTTAGCACACCTATCAACATTGTTAGCTACCAATTTATGAATCTCTGCAGATTTACCATGCATTCTATCTTGAAGATCTTTTTCATAATAAAATTTCTCACATAGTTCACTAGGATTCTCAAATGACAGATAATCCATACCTTTGTTCAGTAAATGAGTTAATTCCACACAGTGGAAGGTTTTAAGATACCCGTCTAAGGAATATGTTCCGAAATTCTTGTTATTCACTTTAAAATCTTCTAATATTTGTTGAATTTCATCAATGTGACTTGTCAAGGAACTTCCGTTTTCACCATCATCTTTAAATTTCAATCTGTAAAGCAACTCTTTAGATAATTCTGCTCCAAAACCGGTGAATATTCTACTAAAAATCTTCTCAGAGAAATCAAGCTCTTCAAGTTTTGATAATAACTCTTCCTTGGAGAAGGTATAAGGATCAAGTTGTTTAGATTCAGGTGGATATACATATGGTAAACCACTTAAAACTGTACGATATGTATTTTTAGAAACTCCAATGTGTTTAATGCTATCCATAATAATATTATCTGAACATCTTACTAGAGAAATATTGCTGTGACGTCCCATAATTTCAACTATAAGAACAAATTTACTTACAAAACCAAGTTCGTCAGTGCTTTCAAAGAGAATATTGAGAACTCTATCAGTGCTGACCTGTTGTATATCTAATACCTTAGCTCCTTTTATGTATTTTCTCAATACCATACAAAACATAGGAGCAGTTAAAGGGTTTTCTTTTTTTATATCTGTAAAATGTATTCTAGGATAGTTTGAAGAAGCACTAATTAATAGTCCTCTGTTTTTTCTATTAATTTTAAAATTTAATATTATTTCATCTTTCTCTGGTTGAGAGATTTTTTCAACTTTTCTTCCAATAAGTTCTTTTGAAAGATCTTCAGTTAAAGACTTTAAAAAGAAACCATCTAATGCCATAATAATCATCCTTTCTATGTATACTTTTAAACTTAACTATTACTTATAGAGAATCCATAGTTAAACTTTATTTATACATGCTCAAAATCGCAGTGGTTCTATGAGTTTTGAGTGTGAATAAATTTAGTTTTAACTTGGAATCTCTATAGATAAATTCAAATAAATAACTAGTCATATGCCTTTCGACTAATCTATATTATACCATTAAAACTTGGTTTAATCATTAAAAGTAAAAATATGTATGTAAAAGACATCCTGTTTAGAATAAAAATCAGTAAAGTGTAAATAATTTCTAAATGAGGTGATGTATACTTGCAGTATAAAAATAAGAAGGGAATTACACTGGTTGAGGTATTAGTTACCTTAGGAATACTTTTAATAGTGTTAACACTATGTAATATATCAATTAAAAATGTTCAAAAACTTATAATTTGTAATAGCGTTAGGTCGGAAGAAGAAAGCATGGTTGATTTCATACAAGGGGTAAGGTTGGAATGTATGGAGAAGAATAGTGATGGGGAAATCATTATTGATTGTATGAGAGATAGGTTTCTATTCACTTTAGAAAATAAAATAATTCGGCAGTTTGAATGTGATAATTACATTGATTTATATGGATTGAATATTAATGGGGGAGAATATAGTAATTTCATAAAGATAAGAAAAGATGGCTATATATCCCCTTGCTCAATTTTATTTTCCAATGAGATGGGAGAAGAGAGGAGAATAACCACAACGGTTAATTTAGGATATGTTCAAATTAAATAAAAAAGGGTTTTCTTTTGTGGAGTTATTGGTTTCATTAACACTTATAGGGCTGTTTATGATTAGTTTTGTATTAGTAAATGGATATATTATGAGAATGTATAATACTAAAAAAACTGTAGCAAAATTTAATGATATGATAGAAATTACCTACTACGAATTAAAATATAATTCTTCATATTTAAGAGAAACATCAAAATCAAAAGTTGTATATTTAAATGGAAGTGCTACTAATGCATTGATTGAAGAGGATATAGATGGATTGTTTGTTAAAGAAGCGATAGATAATGAGTATTTTTTAATAAATATTGATTGTGATTATGATGAATTTGTAAACAAGGTGAAAATAATATTTTATAGTGAATCTAAAATAAAATGGGAGAAAGTAATATATGTTCCGAGAGATTAGACTTAAGAAAAAGAAGGGATTATCATTAATAGAGATGCTACTTGCATTAGCTTTTTTTTCAATAATCAATGGCTTTTTGATAACTATGCTGTCTTTTACCCTTAAAATGTGGACAGTAACTTATTCAGACAATATGAAAGAAAATAATGAATTAAATGTAAGCTTGTATCTTAAAAGAGAGATAGAAAATCAAAAAAATCTCAATTTATTAGTTAGAGAAGATTTAATTGAAATTGAAAGAAGTGATAAGAAAATAATACTTAGTTCCACTAAGGGGAATTTAAAAGTGAAATATATTGATGAATGGGGCAGAAAGTTAAAAGAAAATATAATTATGAAAAATATTGAGAAAATAGAATTCAAAGAGAAAGGAGAACTCTTATATATTATTTTAAGTAAGGATGGTGATGAAAGGCATTGGGTGTTTCAAAGAAAAGAATGGGTGGATTTTTAGTAACCACGTTAATATTAGGCTCATTGTTAATTGCTTTTTTGCTCATTCTTTATAAGTACCATTCACAAAATGATAAATACAATAGAGAAGTTAGATTAATATCATACACAAACTATACCACTGATTTTGAATTCAGAATACAAAAATTTTATGGATTTTTAATTTATTTAAAAGAAAATGAGAAGTTAGGTTCTTTTTTAGATGAAGAAATGCAAGAAAAAATGAAAGAACAAGGTTTTTTAAATTATAGAGTAAATCAAATGAACAAAGAAGTAGAACTAATATTTGAAAAAGATCAATATTTTAATTATAATGTAATTTTTGGATATAATCATAAAAATGAGTTTAAATTAGTAATAAAAAGTATCCAGGAAACAAGAAAAAATGAGAATTAAAATCATATATATTGGTCATATTATTAATGAATAGTTGAAAATAGACCTTTATTCTGTTAAAATACTAATGGTGTATATGTTATTTGGTAAATATATACCGTAGTGGTTTATTAAAGAGTTTTACATTACTATTGATGTATTTATGATACCTATGACTACTAATATGCTATGTTTTACAGGTTTTATTGTAATATACATAGTAAGTTTTTGTTTTTAAATACCATGAATTTATTTTTAAATTTATGAGTATGGTGAAATATAATTTTGGAGGGATAATATGATTTCAGCAGGAGATTTTAGAAAAGGTGTTACTTTTGAAGAGAATGGACAAGTTTTTACAATAATTGATTTCTTACATGTAAAACCAGGTAAGGGAGCTGCATTCGTAAAGACTAAACTTAGAAACGTTATTAATGGTGGGATAGTAGAAAAATCTTATAACCCAACAGCTAAAGTACAAGATGTTGTTATTGAAAGAAAAGAAATGCAATATTTATATAATGATGGTGAGTTATACTACTTCATGGACCAAGAAACATATGAGCAAATTCCTTTGAATCTTGATATGGTTGAGCAAGCTATTAAGTATCTTAAAGAGAATATGTTTGCAATAATTAAATTCTTCAAGGGAGAGGCTTTCTCAGTAGAACCACCTAACTTTGTTGAATTACAAATTGTAGAAACAGAACCAGCAGTAAAAGGAAATACTGCAAGTAGTAACGTAACTAAGCCAGCAAAATTAGAAACTGGAGCAGTTATTAATGTACCTATGTTTGTTAATGAAGATGATATAATCAGAGTTGATACTAGAACAGAAGAGTACATGGAAAGAGTTTAATTTAAAAACATAGTTGAGAGTGGAAAGTGGAGAGTTGAGAACGAATGACATTTCACTCTGTGAAATTTTAATCCCTATTGTCTTTGGACAATGGGGATTTGCTCGTTTAATTATAAATTAAATTTTGCATTTTAAATACAATATTGTATTTCTTGAATAAATGAGTAACTACTATTTGTCTTATAGAAAAACAAGATTTAGTTTCTGCGTAAGCCGAAACCTCCATCGTTCTCCACTCTCCACTCACAACTCTCAACTTTCTCGAAGTTTTATTATTCTTTATGTGCACGCAACTGCGTGCTTTTTTTTAAGCCTATGCATAGCATATGGCTTATTTTTTTGTAATAATTTTCGGTTGTAGTAAATAAGAATTTATATATAGGGTCATATATAAGTTCCCTGTGGGAGGATAAGGATTATGGTTGATGAGTTTATGAAAGTATTATCACCTGAAATATTTACAAGAGTGAAATCTTGTGTTAATTCAATACAAGAAATAAGGGTAAGATGTGGCAAAAAATTGATTGGAATAACACATAACGGAGAAAAAAGATTTGATTATATTGTTACACCCTATGATATAGATGTAATCGTTAAAAAGATAAGTCAATTTTCTAGATATGCTTTTAATGATGAGATAAAGCAAGGGTTTATTACAATAAAAGGTGGACATAGAGTCGGGCTGTGTGGTTCATGTGTGTTAGAAAAAGGAGAAATTAAGACCTTGAGAAACATATCTTCACTAAATATTAGAAGAGCTAATGAGATAATAGGGTCCTCGGATAAAGTTATTAATGAGATTATAACCAATGAGGGAATAAATAACACTATAATAATATCTCCTCCAAGATGTGGGAAAACAACATTGCTTAGAGATATAGCCAGAGTTTTATCAGACAAGCATAAAATGAACGTTTGTATTATTGACGAGAGAGGAGAAATAGGAGCGTGTAGTGATGGAATACCTCAATTAAACGTAGGATGTAGAACTGATGTTTTTGATAGGTGTCCTAAGAGTAAAGGAATAATGTTGGCAATAAGGAGTTTATCCCCTGATGTAATAGTGTGTGATGAGATTGGAACAGAAGAGGATATGATAAGTATTATAATGGCTGTGAATTCTGGTGTTAAGATTATAACATCAATTCATGGATTCGATGTAACTGATCTTTACAAAAAGAAAGTATATTCTAGAATAATTGAACATAAAGTTTTTAAAAGAGCAATTATTTTGAATAATTTAGAAAAAGTAGGGGATGTATCATCAATTGTAGACCTTGATAATAGGGAGGGAGATGAAGATGTTTAAGGTCATAAGTTATTTAATTATAATCGTTGGATCCACCTCAATTGGCATTTTGTATGGAGAAAGCATGAAAAAAAGACTTCAGCAACTTTATGAAATGGATAGAATAATGCTATCTATTAGTAATGAAATTACATACCTTATGACCCCTTTGCCAGAACTTTTTATGCGTATAGCAGAAGATTCAACTAGTGAGTTCAAGAAGTTTTTCACAAATATAAGTATTAGGATGGTAAACGGGGAATTATATGATATTTTTGACGCATATAAAAGTGTTAGGGACGAGCTGTCTAGTGAATTTTACTTTAAAGAAGCAGATATTAAGGTAATAGATGGTTTTTTCAGAAATCTTGGAAATAATGACGTTCGAGGGGAACAAAACTCAATTGAGTATTTCAGATTAAAAATGAAAAGGATTATTGAAGAGGCAGATAAAAAACTTAAGAAAGACTATAAACTAGTGACTTCACTATCATTTGCGCTTGGGTTAGTAGTAGTAATTATTATTTTATAGAGGGGGATACCAATGGAAGTAGCTTTGATACTAAAAATTGCAGGTATAGGATTTTTGTTAGCAATAATTGATAAGGTTCTTAAAGGAGCAGGTAAAGGAGATTGGGCACAGGTTGTTGATTTAGTAGGTATTATAGTTGTTATCTTAATGATACTTTCTCTAATAAGTCAGCTATTTACATCAGTTAAGACTATTTTCCAGTTATAGGAGGAGATTATGGAGATACTCAAGATTATATCGGTGGCATTTATAGCAATGATATTATATTTAGCATTAAAAGATGAAAAAAAAGAGTTGGCATATTTTGTCCTCTTATCAAGCGGTATTATAATCATCATTTTCATCATTCCCAAGATGAAAGCAATAGTTCTTTTTTTAGAGAGCGTTTCAATAAAAACCGGTGTGGATATTATTTATCTGAACACTATATTTAAAATTTTAGGAATAGCTTATTTAACTACTTTCTGTACAGAGTTATGCAAGGATGCAGGTGCTTCATCATTAGCTTCAAAAGTTGAAGTTGCAGGTAAGGTTATTATACTTTCCTTAGGGGTACCGATCTTAATGGCTGTATTAAAATCTATCGTGAGCATAATAAGCGCATGATTAGAAAAATTATTAGAAACTGTTTAATAGTTCTAGTCCTGTTAGTTGCTTTTCCTAGTAGTGTTGTTAGTGCAATGGATGGTAATGAAGGGGTAACACTTGATAGTGAAGAGCTAGGTAAAATAAATAAGCTATATCAATACATATCAAATCTAGGGAATGATTATGAAATAATAAGAGACATGAATCCAAAGGAAATTGTGGAAAGTTATATGAAAGAGGGCGACGGTGGGATGACAGCTAAGGATATCGGAAGAATAATCTCGCTTTATATAACAAGAGAAATAAGAGTAGTATTTAAAATGTTAGCTTCATTAGTTGTAATATGTTTAATTTGCGGGTTACTAACACAGTTGCAAGCTGCATTTGCTGAGAATGAGATATCCAATATAGCATATTATGTTTGTTATTCTATGGTTTTGTTGATTATAGGAAATAGTTTTTATGTAACCCTTAATTTAGCTAAGGATACCATAAATGCTATTGCTAATTTTATGGACGCATTGATGCCTGTACTGATTATGCTTTTAGCCAGTGTAGGTGGATTCACACAAGCAGTTTTGATGGATCCAATTATAATGTTTGTTGTGAATTTTTCAGCTAGAGTTATAGTGAATTTTGTTTTTCCAATGATAGTTCTTAGTTTTGTATTATCATTTGTAAATAACTTATCTAGTGAGAATAAAGTTAAAAGCTTAAGTAAGCTCTTTGGTGAGGTAACGCTTTGGGTACAGGGCCTTATGTTGACTGTTTTCGTGGGTATCGTAACTATTAGAAGTATGGTATCAAGTTCCATAGATGAGGTTACATTAAAAACAGCGAAATTTACTGTGGACAAGTTTATACCTGTTGTAGGAAAAGCATTATCAGATGCACTAGCAACAATTGCAGGTTATTCAATATTATTAAAAAATGCTATAGGTTCTTTGGGGGTTATTGTTTTAATAGTAATAATACTTATGCCAATAATAAAAATCATGATCTTAGGTTTTATGTTTAAACTATCTGCAGCAATTATTGAACCAATAAGTGATAGTAAGATAGTTAATGTAATTAATGAAGCTGGAAAGGCAGTTATCTTAATTTTGAGTTGTGTTATTTGTATTTCAATAATGTGTTTTATTATGATTGCAATTGTGGCTGGAACAGGTAAAGGGATAATGTTCAGTTAGGCATAGGAGGTAAATATGATAGAGCTAATTAAAGACTGGATTATAAGCATTAGTACTATGATTGTTCTAATGACAGCCGTTGAATTAATATTACCCAGTAATAAGTTAAAAAAATATTGCAAATTTGTTATGGGATTAATTTTAATGTTGGTAATAATAAATCCTATAATAATTGCTTTAAAACCTTCTTCGGCTATTAATATAAATTTCGATGAATATAATTATGACTTTCAAGAAAGAGATTCTTATGATTATGAAAAGTATAGGGATAAAAATATCGATAGTACACTCAAAGTATTCAGAAAGAATATTGAAAAAGAATGCATGAAGAGTTTGAATGATGAATTTCCAAATTCAGAATTTAGTGTAGATATAGATGTTAGCTATGATGACTCAGAAGGTATGTTTAAAATAGATGAGGTTTCAGTTGGGGTGAATGGAAGTAGTAATGTGAAGAGAGTAAAGCCTGTTGTAATAAGTAAGAATAAGAGTGTAAAACATGAGGAGCAAAACAATAATAATGAGAACCTAAGTAAAATTAAAAAAAGATTAGGAAAACTTTTAGATTTGGATGAAAAATTGGTTAATGTATATTCACTTGAAGACTGATGTAAATATTGTAGTAATAATCCAATTGTAAGGGTTATAAAATATAGAAAATTAGAATTCTAATTGGGAGGTAAAATTGTGAGCGAAAATAAAAAACATATCTTAGACGTTTTTATTAATAATACTGTGCTTAATAGCATATTAAATATAGTAAAAAAGCTTTTTCCAAAAGAGAAAAAGGGAAGGAAAATATACAACGGAATTATCATAATCCTATTTCTAGTATTGGGGGCATTAAGTTTTAATCTGGTGAATAGTGCTTTTAAACAAGGAAGTATCAATAATTATGATAATAATGTAATGCCAACTCAGGGCATTAAAGATGAAAAATTTTTAAATACTGAAGTGAGTGACTATAAGAAAAATAAAGAAAATGAACTAACAACTATTCTCGATGATATACAGGGAGGGGGCAAAATAACAGTAATGATGCATTTTGAGAGTAGTGAAGAAAAGGTCATTGCAACAAATATCAATGACTCTGTAAGCATAACAGAGGAGACTGATGATAATGGAGGTACGAGAATGATAAACACCAACCAAGATGGAAGAACTGTTGTCACTGTAAATGAAGGTGATAAGACAAAACCGTTAGTAACTAAAGTGGTCGAGCCAAAAGTTATTGGAGTAATCGTTGTGGCAGAAGGTGCATCAGATAGCTTGGTTAGACAAAGTATAAAACAAGCTGTATTAACCCTATATGATCTAAAATCAGATCAAGTAGAGGTTTACCCAGTTGGGTGTGAGTATAAGAATTAAGATGATATGGAGGGAAAATAATGGATAGAAAGCAAGCAGGGATTCTTGTTTCTTTATTAGTATTAATTGTCATTATAGGAGTGGCTTCATGGAGATTAAACGGTGATTTGCCAGAATTGAATTCTCCAGTTGGAAGTATAGGAGTTCAACAAAGTGAAGATGATACTGATGATTTTATCAAAGACATAATTAAAAGAGATAATACATCAGCTGCAAATATGCAAATTCTTCAAAATTTAATAGATGATGAAAGTACTCCTGAAGAAGAAAGAGCTACCGCTCTAGCATTACAAATAAGAATGGTAGAACAACTTGAGAAAGAGCAGAGTTTAGAGAGAGAACTTAAAGCTAAAGGATATGAAAATGTATTATGCCTAGTTGCAGAAGATTTCAATAATATTAAGGTTTATGTTAAAGAAGAAGAGGAACTATCAAGTGAACAACTTGCACAAATTAGATCTATTGTTGTATCACAGACTAGTATCAGAGAAGTTGAAATTTCTAGAAAATAATAAAAACGTTGAAGAGTTTGCTCCTATTTGGTATAATTACAATAATTAAATACCTAAGGTTGATTAGGGGGTAAGATAAATGGAAGAAAAAAAAGCTGTAGAAAAAATCGAAGAAATGGAAACAGGAACTGTTAAGATATCTGATGAGGTTATTGGCGTAATAGCTAACTTAGCAATTAATGATGTAAATGGAATTGTTGGTAGCACATCAGGTATAGTAGAAGGTTTCACAAATATGTTCAGCAAGAAGAACTTACATAAGGGTATTAAGATCTCCTTTGAAGAAAATAAAGCACTTATTGATCTTAATATTATTGTTGAGTATGGTGTAAAGATTCAAGACGTATGCCATGAAGCTCAGAAAGCAGTGAAAACTCAAGTTGAAACAATGACTGGAATTGATGTGGAAGCTGTAAATATCTATGTTCATGACGTAGTGATACCTAAAAAAAATGAATCCATTTTAGAAGAAGAAGCAATTACTGAATAAAAAATGCACACCTAGTGTGCATTTTTTTTCGAATAAACAATCAATGAATAAAAAATGAACACCTAGTGTGCATTTTTTTTTCGAAAAAATGATCAATGAATAAAAAATGAACACTTAGTGTGTATTTTCTGTTGTGGTTTAAAAAAAATTAAGGTATTATATATAGTTGTGATAAATAAGATAAAAATGTGGTAAAATTATAATACCAAAGGGAAAATAGGTAGTTATATATAAGGAGGCAAATATGAACAGAAGAAAATCAAGAGAAGTTGCCATGAAAATTCTTTTTTCAATGACAATTAGCGGTGAAGAAATAACAGGAGCAATGGAGAATTTCAAAATAGCGGAATTTGACGAACTTGATCAAGTTGATTTTGAATATGTACAAATGATTCTTGAAGGTGTTGCAGAACATAAAGAAGATATTGATAAGAATATCCAAGAGAAACTTCATAATTGGAAAATCAGTAGACTTTCTAATATGAGTTTAACAATAATGCGAATTGCTATTTTTGAGATAGAGAATGTGGAAGATGTTCCTGCTAAAGTTGCAGTTAACGAAGCTATTGAATTAGGTAAGATATACTGTGAAGATAAAGCTAAGGATTTAATAAATGGAGTATTACATAACTTCGTTTAAGGAGTGATTTTTTGGGTATAAAACTTAAAAGTAAAGAACTTTGCGATAGAATTAAAACTCAGCTTAACAATGATGTTTCTACGTTAAAAGAGAGTTCAATAGAGCCTGTATTATCATCATTACTGATTGGTAATGATGGAGGCTCGATTTTTTACACTGGTATACAAAAAAAGAAGTGTGATGAAGTTGGAATAAAGTATGATTTACATAGATTACCTGCAGATATATCTTTTCAAGAGTTAAAAATTATTGTGGAAAAGTTAAACAATGATGATAATGTCCATGGTATATTAATACAATCTCCACTTCCAGAGGCATTGAATGCTAGAGAAGTATTTAATTTAATAACACCAAAGAAAGATATAGATTGTCAAACAACAACTAATATAGGAAAACTATATAGCGGAGAATTTGACTTTGCGCCTTGTACAGCTATTTCTGCTATTGAATTAGCTAAACAAACTGGGATAGAATTTGAGGGTAAAGATATAGTTGTCATTGGAAGAAGTAATGTGGTTGGTAAACCATTATTTCAATTATTGAATAATGAAGATGCAACTGTGACAGTGTGCCACCTTAAGAGTAAAGATATAAACAAAAAGTGCATGGAAGCAGATATTGTATTTGCTTGTGCAGGAAGTCCTAAATTGGTTGATGCTAGCTATGTTAAAAAAGGTAGTATTTTAATAGATATTGGTACTACAAATGTTGACGGAAAAATTGTGGGAGATATTAATTTAGAAGAAGTTATTGAAATAGCGGATTATGTAAGTACAGTACCAGGCGGAGTAGGTCCACTTACAACTATTATTCTACTAAGAAACGTTGTTTCTAACGCTATAAAGAGTAAGGAATGATTATATGTATTTAAAGAGTTTAAGTGTAACTGAACTAAATCAATATGTGAAAAAAATTTTAGAAAATGATTTTATTTTAAGAAATGTCCTAGTCGAAGGAGAAGTTTCAAATCTTAAAATTCACAGTTCTGGACACATATATTTTTCTTTGAAAGATAGTGGAGGAAAGATAAATTGTGTAATGTTCAAGAGTGATGTAGCATTTCTTAGTTTTAAGCCAGAAGATGGTATGAAGGTAAATATAAAGGGAAGAGTTTCTCTATATGATAGAGAAGGTAAATACCAATTTTATGTTACTGAAATGACTAAGAAAGGCGAAGGCGAGTTATTTGTTAAATATCTAGCACTTAAGAAAAAACTTGAAGAAGAAGGACTTTTTGATGTAGTCCACAAAAAGGAAATACATAAGTTTAATAGAAATATAGGTGTAGTTACTTCACCAAGTGGAGCAGCTGTTCAAGATGTGATTTCAGTTGCTAAAAGAAGGTTTGAAGGGGTGAATGTTCTTATTGCGCCCTGTTTAGTACAAGGGGCTAATGCGCCTGAATCAATTATTAATGGGATAAAAGAGTTGGAAAAACTTAAAGAAGTCGATTTGATTATAGTTACACGAGGTGGAGGATCATTGGAAGAACTTTGGGCTTTTAATGATGAGGATTTAGCAAGGTGCATCTTTAAATGTAAAAAACCTATTATTTCGGCAGTTGGGCATGAAACAGATTTTACTATAGCTGATTTTGTTAGTGATGTAAGGGTACCAACTCCATCAGCTGCTGCAGAAATAGCAGTTTTTGATTGTAGCAAGTATGTTGCTCTATTAGATGAAATGACAATAAGACTACATAATTCTATGTATAAACAATTAGACGAGAAAAAGTATAGTCTAAATCTTATGAGGGAGAAACTTTTAAGAAATTCTCCAGAGATGGTTGTGAAAAATAAACTTAGAGATATTATCAATATTAGAGAATATCTCAATAATAAGTTGGATAATAAACTAGTTGTACTAAAAGAACAATTAGCAAAAGAGTATGCATTATTGAACTCTTATAATCCTTTAAATGTTCTTCAAAAGGGTTATTCTATTATTCAGAAGGCCGATGGTACTGCTGTAAAAGGAAGTAGAATGATATCTGAAGAAGAAGTTTACAAGTTTACATTCGCTGAAGATAAGGTGTTTGGTAGGATAAATCTATTGGAGGAATAAGTATGGCTAAAAATAAAAAATCATATGAGGAAAAATTCCAAGAGTTAAAGGAATTTGTTAATAGTTTTGAGGGGGATGAACTTCCTTTAGAAATTGCTATGAACAATTATGAAAAAGGGATAAACCTTTGCAATGAACTTTATAAAGAGCTCAAAGAAGTGGAAGGAAAAATCATTCTTTTAAATAAAGAAGAGGATGTTTAGGAGATGTTAATCATATGGAAATCAATCAAATAAAAATGCTAGTTGATAGTTGGTTGAATAACTATTTTAAAGGTAAAGGTACACACGAGAGCAGAATATACGAGTCAATGGAATATAGTATTGTTAATGGTGGAAAAAGAATTAGACCTATCTTAGCTATTTTAACTTATGAACTATACAAGAATGATATAGAAGAGATACTCCCAATGGCATGTGCTATAGAAATGATACATACATATTCACTTATACATGATGATTTACCTTGCATGGATGATGATGACTTAAGAAGAGGGAAGCCAACAAATCATAAAGTTTATGGTGAAGGATTAGCTGTTTTAGCTGGAGATGGATTGTTGAATGAGGCATTTAATGTAATGTTGAAAGAAGTGACTAAAAATGGTGAAAAACACTTAGAGGCAGCTACGATTTTGGGCGATGCTTCAGGGGTTAACGGAATGATAGGTGGCCAGGTAGTTGATATACTTAGTGAGAATAAAGATATTAGCTTTGAAGAATTAAGTTTTATTCACGCCAAGAAAACAGGAGCACTGTTAAAAAGTGCTATTTTAGTAGGGGCTTCTATAGGGGGAGCGCCAAAGGCAGAATTAGAAATTTTAAGTGAATTTGGTTCTAAAATAGGGTTGGCTTTTCAGATAATTGATGATATATTAGATGTAGTAGGAGATGAAAAAAAAGTTGGTAAGAATTTACGAACTGATTCTTCTAGAGAAAAGAACACATATGTTAAGTTTTTTTCAATTGATGAGTGTAGAAAGAGAGCAGTTGATTTAACAAATGACTGTTATTCTCTTTTAGGTAGAATAGGTAAAAATACAGAGATTTTGGAAGAGTTAACAAGATTTTTATTAGAGAGAGACTATTAGAATAATTATTTCATTTTATAGATATTGTTTAATATGGTATAATTAATAATATTGATAGATGGAAGTGGTGCAGTATTCTAGTCAGGTAACTATTTTTGAAGGCGGGGCTAAAAATCCGTCGAAGGGCACATCGATGAAACTCCTGGTGGATGCTTAAGACGCCCAGTCTTGGGTGTGTGCTGGGAGGAAGGTAGTGGGGCAGCCGCAACGGCATGCGCAACTGACCCTACCACCGTGGAGACCATATATTGTGGACTGGGCTAGATACCTTTTCTACGAATATGGATTAAACCTGCAATGTGGTGTAAGCTATGTGCAGTGTAGCCTGCCTTGAGTGGGATAGGTGGAGGTTTTGGGACTTAAACCTATGCTGCAAAAGAGACTAACGAAATAGCCAACTGTTGAGGAAAGCTCCTAGACTGTTTTAAGTGAGATATATTAGGGATTGCAGTGTGGTCTAAGTGGTAGTCCAGTACTAATAATGGTAACATATTAGACAGAGTTTTAATGGGAAACCGTCAAGTTGGCGACACTTGGCAACTCTGTGGGAAATCCAACTGGACCTAAGCCATAAGGTTTACTTAATATATCACCACTTTTTTACATATTTTATACTGTAAGGAGAAGCAATTAAGTGGGTAAAGAAAAAAAATCTAAAAAAGCCAAAGAAACAATGAGTCATAAAAAATGGGTAGTTTTTATCATACTATGGACAATTTTATTAGGGGGAACAATTTCCCTGTTATCTGATTTGCTACTAAAAGACGCTGGTGTATTAGTAGCTTTTGTTATATTAATTTTGATAATTACCTTTGGGGTTGTGCTTGACACCATTGGTACTGCGGTTACCGCAGCTAATGAAACTCCATTTCACTCTATGGCGGCTAAAAAAGTACCTGGTGCTAAATTGGCAGTTAAGTTAGTTAGAAATGCCGATAAGGTATCGAATTTCTGTAATGATGTAATTGGAGATATTTGTGGTATTGTAAGTGGTTCAGCAGGAGGATTAATAACTGCAAAAGTAGCATACTCTTTTTCCATTGGAGATGTGTCTTTTGAAAAAGCATTATTGAGTGCTGCCATGGGTGCTTTAGTTGCAGCAGGGACTGTTGGAGGAAAAGCTATGGGAAAAAATATTGCAATTAAATATAGTAATGATATTGTTTTTAAAGTTGCACAGGTAGTAAACATGATTAAGAAGGAAGGTTAAGATGTATAATATATTTAATAAAGTTAATTCTTTTAAAGATATTAAATCATTAGATTATAATGAACTAGATCTATTAAGTATGGAAATAAGAAAATTCCTTATAGAGAACATAAGCAAAACAGGTGGCCATTTAGCATCAAATTTAGGTGTTGTGGAATTGACTCTCAGTTTATATAGAGTGTTTGATTTAGATTATGACAAGGTTATTTGGGATGTTAGTCACCAAGCATATGTACATAAAATTTTAACAGGTAGGAAAGATAAATTTCCTACATTAAGACAGCATCAAGGTTTAAGTGGTTTTTTAAAAAGAAGTGAAAGTAAATACGATTTCTTTGAAGCTGGACACAGTAGCACATCTATTTCGGCGGGAATAGGTATGGCAAGGGCAAGGGATATTAATAAAGAGAAGTTTAATGTTGTGTCAATAATTGGCGATGGTGCTCTTAGCGGTGGAATGGCTTTTGAAGCATTGAATGACGTTGGATTCAGAAAAACAAAAATGATTATTATTTTAAATGATAATGAAATGTCTATTTCTAAAAATGTAGGATCAATGTCAAATATACTTAACGATTTGAGAGTGAATCCAAATTATAATAAAATAAAGCGAAAAGTAAAGAGCTCAATAGGAAAAATACCTCATGTTGGCAAAAAAATATCAGATAGTATTGTAAATGTAAAAAGTGCTGTTAAACAGGTTGTATTGCCTGATATGATATTTGAAGATATGGGACTTCACTATTTTGGACCAATAGATGGTCATAATATTAAACATCTAGAAGAGATTTTGGAAGATGCAAAAAAATTAGATGGACCAGTTTTAATTCATGTGATTACGAAAAAAGGCAAGGGCTATAAACCAGCTGAAAATAACCCAGATAAGTTTCATGGTATCGGGAAATTTGATGTTGTTACAGGAGAAACATTAAAAAAAACATCCCCTACGTACTCAGCGGCTGTAGGAGATGCACTTATTGATATAGCGAAAGAAGATGAAAAAGTAGTTGCTATAACAGCTGCAATGCCTAAAGGAACAGGTTTAGGGGAATTTAGTACTAAATTTGAAGATAGATTCTTTGATGTAGGAATTGCTGAACAGCATGCTACAACAATGGCAGCAGGGATGGCTAGCGAAGGATTAAAGCCTTTTTTTGCAGTGTATTCAACTTTTCTTCAAAGGGCCTTCGATCAAATACTACATGATATATGTTTGCAAAATCTTCCTGTGGTTTTGGGTATTGATAGAGCTGGAATAGTTGGTGATGATGGTGAAACACATCAAGGTGTGTTTGATATTTCATATCTTACACAAATACCAAATATTACGGTAATTGCTCCTAAGAAAATAGGAGAAATGAATAAAATACTCAGATGGGCATTTAATCATAATGGACCTGTTGCCATTAGATACCCTAGAGGCGGAGATTATGATAGAATTAATGAAATTGATGATATAGATGTTATTAAAGAAGGAAAATGGGAGATAATTAAAGAAGGTACAGATGTAGCGATTATTTCTAATGGAAAACTCATATCAAAGGTACTTGAAGCATGGGAGATTCTTAAGAAAAATGGAATAAATGCGTCAGTAATAAATGGGATATTTATAAAACCTATTGATAATATGTTATTAGATGAGTTAAAGGATAAATTCAAGGTGATTGTTACTATAGAAGATAATGTACTTCGAGGCGGATTTGGTGAAAGTGTATTATCTTATCTAAATAAAACTGATAGTAACTCAAAAATCTTGAACCTTGGATTTCCAGATGAATTTATTGAACATGGAAATGTTGAAATACTTTATGAAAAATACAATTTACACGGTCAAGGAATAGTTGACAGTATAGAAAGGGTACTAAGGTGAGACAATGGAAACTGAAAGATTAGACGTTCTGCTTTTTAAAAAGGAAATTTTTTCTTCAAGAGAAAGAGCACAAGAACATATAAAGAATGGCGAGATTCAAGTAGATGGAGAAATAGTAACTAAAACTGGAAAGAGGGTTTCTATAGAAAGTGAATTGAAATTCACTGGCAGGCAAATTCCTTATGTTAGTAGAGGTGGGCTGAAGTTAGAAAAAGCAATTAGTGAGTTCAATATTGATTTAAAAGACGTAACCTGTATGGATATAGGAGCTTCCACTGGTGGGTTTACAGATTGTATGATTCAAAATGGAGCAAAAAAGGTGTATGGTATTGATGTTGGAACTTCTCAACTTCATGAAAAATTAAAAGGACATCCTAAGGTTATTTCTATGGAAAAATGTAATATTAGAGATCTTACAAGGGCGGATATAGAAGATAAAATTGAATTTATATCAATTGATGTATCTTTTATATCAATTGGAAAAATTCTTGCTAATGCAAGTAGTTTTCTGGATAGTGAAGGTAAAATATGTGCTCTTATAAAACCTCAGTTTGAATGTGGAAGAAAATATGTTAATAAAAAAGGCGTAGTGAAGGATAAGAAAGAGCATATTAGAGTTATTAAGGAACTTTTACTTTTATTTAAAGAAAATAATATAGGTAATGTGAAACTAAGTTATTCACCAATTAAAGGGCCAAATGGAAATATTGAATATTTAATTTATGGAGAAAAATCGATTGTAAAGTATAATGATATTGAAGTTGATAGTTTTGTTAATGAAGCATTTTTAACATTAAAGTAGGTGGTTCAATATGAAAAAAATTGGAATTAACATAAACTCAAGTAAAGATTTTCATGGTGAGCAATTATATGAAATAATTGAGAAACTACAACAAGTTTTTCATGATGTTCATTTTGAGATCTTCAAAGATTCTATGGGTTTAGATGGTGAAAGAGCTGAAAATTTAAATTTTATCATTGTTTTTGGTGGCGATGGAACAATTCTTAGAACTGCTAGAAGTCTTGGAAAGAACGATATACCTATTTTGGGAATTAATATCGGAAACCTTGGATTTTTAACTAATGCTGAAATTGGAGACTTTGATGATATTATTGGTGAGTTATATAGAGATTCATATGAAATTGAAGAAAGAACTATGCTTAACTGTAAAATAAAAGATGGTGAAACTGATGAATTCATAGCACTGAATGATATAGTTATTGCTAAAGGAACACTATCAAGAATAGTTGAATTTTCAATAAGTATTGATAATAAATTTTATACTAATTTTACTGCAGATGGTATAATAATATCAACACCAACGGGGTCAACTGCATATAATTTATCAGCAGGAGGGCCGATTATTCATCCGGAGTTGGATGTTGTTGCTATTACACCAATTTGCCCTCACACGTTGTCAATGAGAACTATGGTTGTATCAGCAAATAAGGAAATTGTATTAAAGTTAAAAGGGAAAAACGAAAGTATATTTTTAACTGTTGATGGTCAAAATGTATACCAATTATCTGAAGATGATGAAATTATTGTAACAAACAACGAAAAGAGATGTAAGGTATTACGATTATTAAATAATGATTATTTTGACATTCTTAGAAGAAAAATCATGCATAAAAATAATTTTATGAAGGTGATAAAAAATGAAAGGTAGAAGACAGGCAACTATTATTGAAATAATAAAAAAATATGATGTTGAGACACAAGAAGAGTTGAGAGAAAAACTTTTAGAAAGAGGAATCGATGTTAAACAATCTACTCTTTCTAGAGATATTAAAGAATTAAGAATTATTAAGGTGTTATCAAAAAACAAAAGATATATATATGCTATTTCAGTTCCTAATAGTGATATAAAAAAAGAAAAACTTCTTGGTATTTTCTCCAATAGTATTTTAAGTATAGAGAAAGTAGATAAATTTGTTGTAATTAAAACTTTACCAGGAAGTGCTTCGGCAGCAGGAGAAATGATAGATCAGCTTGATTTTTTTGGGATTGCGGGTACAATAGCAGGCGATAACACAATGTTTATACTTCTTAGAGAAGAAGAAGAAGCTAATAAATTGGTTGAAGAAATTCATAAAATAATAAATGACTAATTTAAAATTTATTGATAAATGAGTTGTAGGAGGATACTATGCTTCTTGAATTACATATTAAGAACTTTGCATTAATACAAGAGGTCAAAGTGGGATTCAATGATGGATTTAATGTTCTATGTGGAGAGACAGGGTCAGGTAAATCAATACTAATTGATTCCATAAATTTTGTTCTTGGAGGAAAGTTTTCAAAAAATTCCATAAGAAGTGGAGAAAAGAAAACTTTTGTACAAGCAATATTTCTAATTGAAGAGGAATATATAAAAGATAAACTTAATAATATTGGAATTGAATATGAAGATTATTTGATTATTTCTAGAGAAACATTTAAATATGGAAAAACAATAACCAGAATTAATAATACTGCAGTAAATATATCAACCTTAAAAGAATTAGCAAAAAATATATTAGATATTCATGGACAGCATGATAATATCGAACTTTTAGATAGTAAAAAGCATATAATGTACCTTGACCATTATGGAGATTCGGAATTCATTGAGAAAAAAAAGAAATTTGAATATAAATTTAAAGAATATACTAATTTAAAAAATAGAGTAAATAAGTATAGGGAAGAAATTCAAGGTGCCAATAAGAGGATTGAATTTCTTAAATTTCAAATTGATGATATAGAAAAAAATGAATTAAAACCAGGTGAAGATATTGCTTTAAATGAGAACTTTAATACCTTAAACAATAGTGAAAAAATTAAAACTACTCTTGAAAATGCTTATGGCAAGCTAAATGGAGCTAATTATGGTGGAAGATCTATATACGATGATTTAAACAATATTGTTTCTGATTTTATAGAATTGGAAGAATGCTTTCCGAAGATTAAAGGTGTGAAAAATGATTTAAATGATGCTTTTTATACTATTGAAGAATGTATAAGAGAGATAAACAGTTTAAGTGGAGAAATTTATTTTGATAACAATGAATTAGATTGGATTAATGAAAGACTATACATAATTGATAGTATGAAAAAAAAGTATGGAGAAACAATAGAAGATATAATCCAATATAAATCTAAAATTCTTAAGGAATATGATGAACTTCAAAATAGAGATAATGAAATTGATGAGTTGGAAGAACAAATCCAAATTTTTGAAAAAGAATTAAAAATTTCAGCTGGGGAATTACACAATGATAGAATGGTTATAGGAAAGAGGTTAGCTGAAAAGGTTAATGATGAACTAAAATTTGTTGGGTTAGAAAAGAGTAACTTTGGTGTTGATGTAAGAAAACTATCAAAGTTTAATTCACTAGGAAATGATGAAGTAGAATTTGTAATTTCTACTAATCCAGGTGAACCAATGAATTCATTAGGAGCTATAGTATCAGGGGGAGAACTTTCAAGAATAATGCTAGCATTAAAATCTGTGTTTATTGATAGAGATAAAGTTTTTTCAGTTGTGTTTGATGAAATTGATACTGGAATCAGTGGAAAGATTGCTCAAAGAGTTGGAGAAAAAATGTATGATATATCAAAAAAACATCAAGTTTTTTGTGTAACCCACCTACCACAAATTGCTTGTATAGCAGATCACATATACAGGGTTGAAAAGAAGGTTGTGGAGAATAAAACATATACGAATATTGAAATTCTTGATAGTAATGAAAAAATTGATGAAATTGCTAAAATGTCAGGTGGAGATAATATTACAGAAGCTATAAAAAATCATGCTATTGAGATTATAAGATTAGCAGATAATAAAAAAAATAGAATAAATTAATTATATTAAGAAAAAATAAGACTATAACTATAGTCTTATTTTTTTGTCAAAAATTACAATAATCTATATGTAAGTTAGCGGTAAAATAAACCAAATAATTTATTTATTATATATCCCTAAATTCATTGGTTCTACTTCAAGTAATAATACAGAATATAGCTTGTTTAAAAAGGGAACTTTAAATGTATAACAATAATTTAATGGGGGGAATTCAATGAAAAAGAAAAGTATTTATAATTTTATAATAATGTTACTTTTGTTAGTTGTGTGCGCAGTATCTAGTGCTTACGAGTTATTACCTGATAATGTACATACAAAAAATTTAGATTCTTTCTTACAAAATAAAATTATTAAATATGAAAAAGTTAACGCAAAAGAAGCTAATGATAATAATTTGTATGATGCTAAATTGTTAGGTGTATTGAGTTTGAAAAAAGTTAATATTAATTCTGTATCAAAGGTAGAACTCTATCCAGGTGGTACACCAGTTGGAATTAAATTAAAAACTAAAGGAGCTCTTGTTGTGGCACTTACAGATATAAATGACAATGCAGTAGTTAAAAAAAGCCCTGCAGCTACAGCGGGAATTGTAGTAGGTGATTGCATTCTAGAAATAGATGGGAAAAAGATAAGTGTGGCTACTGATATTTCAAAGACAATAAATGAAAACCCAAAAAGAGTTCATAGAATTTTAATAGAGAGAAAAGGAAAGAAGAATTTAAAAAATATTAAGCCAATTAAGAGTGAGAGTGATGGTAAATATAAAATTGGAATGTGGGTAAGAGACAGTACAGCGGGCGTAGGAACACTTACTTTTTATCATGATAGCAGTAAAAAGTTTGGTGCCTTGGGACACCCAATAACAGATGTGGATACAGGAGAAATAATGAAAATTGAGAATGGCGAGATAGTCAATTCAAATATACTTTCTGTAAAAAAAGGTATGAGAGGTGCACCAGGCGAACTAAGAGGAATTTTTAATGAAAATAGTAAAAGTTTAGGTCAAATAAAGAGCAACACAATTTGTGGGATATTTGGAGAAAGTAACGCTAAAATTATTAATCCTATAAGTAGTAAACCGTTGCCAATCGGCTTAAAAGATGAAATCGAAGTAGGAAAAGCTCAAATTATAACAACCATAAAGGGGAAAAAACCAGCATTTTATGATATTCAAATTGAAAAATTACTTGATCAAAACGTAGCAAATGGGAAAAGTATGTTAATAAGAGTTACGGATGAGAAATTATTGAAAGAAACTGGAGGAATAGTTCAAGGGATGAGTGGAAGTCCTATTATACAAAACAACAAAATAATTGGAGCTGTGACACATGTTTTAGTAAATAAACCTGATGTTGGATATGGCATTTATATTGAGTGGATGATAAATGATGCTGAAATTTTAAATAAATAGTGGTAAATTTACTAAAAAGATAGTAAAATATAAGTAAAGGTAGTAAGATGCATATCTGAAATCTTTATTTATTTTTTTTATTAGGATAATAAGTAATGATTTAGCAATACAGGAATTTTATTAGAATAGAATGTGTACATATATTGAAAAACAGACTTTTATGATGTTTCAGCTAAAAAAATAAAAAAAAATATATTTATTTTTCCAAATAGAAGGAATTATAACTCAATTGTCGAATTTAATAATTGTTAGGATTTGGTATTTTGGGAAAAAAGAAGGGGGAAGTTCAAATGGATGACAACAAAATTAATGTTTTAATTGCAGATGATAATAAAGAATTTTGTAGTATTCTTAACGACTATCTATTAACTCAAAAGGATATAGTTGTTACAGGTATAGCTAGAGATGGATTGGAAGCTCTTAAACTAATTGAAGAGAAACAACCAGATTTAGTTGTATTAGATATTATTATGCCTCAACTTGATGGTCTTGGAGTATTAGAGAGATTAGGTAGTTTGAATTTAAGTTCATCACCAAAAGTGATTGTTCTTTCAGCTGTAGGGCAGGATAAGATTACACAGAGAGCTATAACATTAGGTGCTGATTACTACGTAGTTAAACCATTCGATATGGATGTGTTCACTAAGAGAATAAGACAGATGTTTAATAGTACAATATCTGGTGAAGGAAGTAGGGTGTCAAATACATTTGTAAATTCACAACCTGCTACTTTTAGAAATGAAGTTAGAAATGAACCATTCGATCTTGAGAGAGAAATAACTAGTATAATTCATGAGATTGGTGTACCAGCTCATATTAAAGGTTATATGTATTTAAGAGAAGCTATAAGCATGGTAGTTAATGATATTGAGTTATTATCAGCAGTAACAAAAGAGCTTTATCCAAATATAGCTAAGAAGTTCAATACTACAGCTAGTAGAGTTGAAAGAGCAATCAGACATGCGATTGAGGTTGCTTGGTCTAGGGGTCAAGTAGACACTATCAATAAGCTTTTCGGATACACAATCCACAATGATAAAGGCAAGCCAACAAACTCTGAATTTATCGCTATGGTTGCTGATAAGTTGAGATTACAGAATAGAGTAAGCTAAGTAGTTTTTGAGTAAGGTATATCAACGTATAACAAGGTATGTAATTAATTGGAAAACGTATCCGTAGACCAACTAATATCTTTTCATACCGACTAATATTATTATGATTTTAAAGATGCTTTTATATCAGTTTATGATATGGAGGTGTCTTTTTGTTTTGACAGCGAGTATATTCAGATTAATCAAATAGCTCGTGTAAGGCAATTTAAGACTTCAAGAAGACTAAAGGAAGATATAAGTGATTTCGGCTTTCAGAAGCTTATTAAAGCCATTGACACGACAAATATATTTGTACAAGTCAATGGTTTTTGAAAATGGTCTAACTGTTTTTTTTAGATGGAGTTTATTACAATAAAAAACTCAAGGAATAAATAAAATATCCTTGAGTTTTATTAAATACATATTATAATATAATGAACTTGATTGTTATTGATTATGTGAGTGTGCTGCTTTATTTCTATCATTCATACCATGTTTATCATGGGCACCTTTAGTTTGGGCATTATCTTTTGTGCTTCTATTTGGGTTTCTTGATGGTTTTTGTTTTGTCATTTCTATCTTCCTTTCATCTTATTTATGATTTAGCTGAGTAAGCAGTTCCACATCTTTCAGGTTCAACATGTTTTTTTTGCACGGAACTAAATTTTCCATCTTCTTTTTTGTTTTGCTTGGTAGCCTTAGGTTTGTTTTCACTTGTCATAGCTATCATCCTTTCATCTTAAGTTTTTAAAATGTATATTTATTACCTTAAAATTATGTTTTCCAATAGAAAGCTGAAATATTAGTGACATATATTTGATATCAATAGTGGAAAAGTTCAAGTGAAATAACATATGGAAAATTTAGAAAATTAAATCTTGTATTTACTATAAAACAAGGATAAAATAAATTTATTAGTAAATTTATTTTATCCAAAAAATTCTGCCTAAAGGGATTTTGTGGGGTTTTAATATATGTAGGAAGGATGATAAAAATGGAACTTAGAGAAAAAATCATAAATAAAGAAGATATTTTTAAAGGGAAAATTATTGATGTGAAAATGTTAGATGTTGAACTTCCTAATGGTAAGATGGCAAAAAGAGAGGTAGTTTATCATAATGGGGCTGTTGGAATTTTGGCGTTTAAAGAAGATAAGGTTCTAATAGTTGAACAGTATAGGACTGCTATAGATGATATTTTATTAGAAATTCCCGCAGGTAAGATTGATGGGGATGAAGATCCATTGGAATGTGCTCATAGGGAGTTAAGAGAAGAGACAGGATATATTTCAGAAAACATAGAGTATATTGGTGAGATTGTTACTTCAGCGGGATTCTGTAATGAGATAATAAAACTTTATTGCGCAACTGATTTGAAATATGTTGGAGATGATAGGGATGATGATGAGTTTTTAAATGTTAAAGAGATGCCAGTAGCTGAGTTAAGAGAGTTGATTGGAGAAGGAAAAATAATAGATAGCAAAACACTTTCTGCTATTTGTTTTTATGATAACAAGAATAAGGCATATTCAAATAAATAACTAGTCAGTTATACAGAAAGAAATTATCATTTATATCTTGATATAGAAAAAGTGTTGAACCTTCACTATTTTCTATATCAAGAATCATAAGGTAAATTTCTTTCTGTATACAAGTCTATTTTGTGAACTGCTTCATCCTTGGAACCCACTGATAGAACTACTATCAGTGGAACCCAACTCTTCACATTTCGCAAAATATCCGTCACATCTTTGACTTGTTATTTATTTTCATACGCCTAAAAAGTAATAAGAAAATCATTTCACACATAGTATATTAATAAATATTGTTTAAGGCATAGGTACTAGTATTTATTAAATATGTCTAAGTTAAAAGATAAAGTGTGAGGTGGGAAATGAACTATAGAGTAAAGAGTGGTGTAAAAGAAAAAATTATATTACATGTTAACAATAATATGATTTTTTATCTAATTGCAATTTTCTGTTTATGTTTTGGTATGGTAATAGGCATATATTCTGCTAAGTATATGGTAGGACAACAGAGAGAGGGATTAATTGAAGTTATAAATAGAAATGCTTCAGTTTTGAACGATGGAAGTATTAGCACATTACATTATTTTTTAGGAACGTTAAAAAGTAATCTTCAGTTTTTTTTGGTGCTTTTTGTTTTAGGTTTGACTGTAATAGGATTACCGCTTATTTATCTTGTAGATATATATAAAGGATTTACTCTTGGGTTTGCTTTCTGCTTTGTTACAAATAATTTTGGAACAAATGGATTGTGGTTATCTGTTATTGGGCTTATTATATTTAATATTATGTACATACCAATAATGTTATTTTCATCTGTACTTGCAATAGAAAACTCTATAAGGATTATTCAAAATGGAATTGGACAAGGTAAAAGTTGGTTTAAAGGAATTTTATCATATGGAAGTTATTATATAATAATAATATCTGTTATTATAGTGATAAATTTTATGCAATGCATGGTATTTCCATTATTATTAGCCCAAGTATAATTTGAAATTCGAATGAAAGCATGCGCAGCGTAATCTGCGCATTATTTTATTAAACTTTTTGAAAATAAAAAAAAATAAAAGTTTGTAGAGGAATTTAAAGATTTTTGTTGAATAATAACATTAAGCAAGTTAATTATTTTGAAAGAGGTGATGTCATGGCACTTATGGCTGAGTATATTAAATACATAAACAGCAAGAGCTTTACTAATAATACAAAAGAAGCATATATTAGCGATTGCAATATGTTTTTAAATTATGTTCAGGAACTTAATATTGAGTTTTATGACATCGATAACATATTGGTAATTAAATATTTAAATAACCTTAAAATGCAGAAAAAAGCAAACTCAACTATAACCAGAAACTTGAGCTCTATAAATAATTTACTTGGATTTATGTACAAGAAGAAAATTATTAAAGAACCTGTGAATACTGAGTTTGAGGTACCTATTAAGGTTAGACCAGTACCAGTGACTTTAACTGTTGAAGAGGTTGACCTATTACTTAATACACAAGATTTAACAACATTTAAAGGATTAAGAGATAAGGCTATGTTAGAACTTATGTATGCTTGTGGGGTAAAGGTTAGTGAACTTTTAAGCTTAAGTATATATGATATGGATCTTGACCGTAGACAAATATTCTTGAGAAAGAATAATCGAAAGACAAGAGTAATACCAATAGGAAAAATTGCATTGAAGTATCTTAAGGTATATATGAAAGAGAGAGAAAATTATCAGAAAAATACTAGTGATCTCGTTTTCTTTAATTTAAAAGGAAATAAATTGACAAGACAAGGTTTCTGGAAACTAATTAAAGAGTATAGTAGAGAAGCTAATATTGAAAAGAATATTAACACATATACACTTAGGCATTCATTTGCAATTCATTTAATTGAAAATGGTGCAGATATAACAGCTGTACAGAGAATATTAGGTCATAAAAATCTCATGGCTACAGCTATTTATAAAGATGTAATTGATAACTATAAGATTAAAGAAGTTTATGAAAATTCACATCCCAGAGCTAAATAAATTTAAATATATATATACACATAAGAAAGGAGTAAGAATATGAGTAAAAGAGCGATTATAATTGTACTGGATAGTGTTGGTATTGGAGCATTACCAGATGCAGAACTATATGGTGATAAAGGGAGTAATACAATAGGAAATATTAGCAAGAAACTAGGTGGACTAAAACTTAAAAATATGGAAGCTTTAGGCCTGGGAAATATTGATGATATAAAAGGAATTGATTCTGTAGATATGCCAAAGGGGGCTTTTGGTAGATGCGCAGAGGCTTCAAAAGGTAAAGATACTATTACAGGGCATTGGGAGATTAGTGGTGTAATACTTGAAGAACCATTGAACACTTATCCTGATGGATTCTCTGAAGAAATAATCAAAGATTTTGAAGAGAAAATCGGTAGAAAAATTATAGGTAACAAAGTTGCTTCAGGTACAGAAATAATAAAAGAACTTGGAGAAGAACATGTGAAGACTGGTTATCCAATAGTATACACGTCTGCTGATTCTGTTTTCCAAATTGCTGCTCATGAAGAGGTAATATCAGTTCCAGAACTTTACAACATGTGTCAGATAGCTAGAGATATGCTTGTAGGAGAGAGAAGTGTAGGAAGAGTTATTGCAAGACCTTTTGTAGGTGAAGTAGGAAGTTTCACAAGAACAGCTAATAGAAGAGATTATGCTCTTAACCCACCTATAAAGATGATGCTACAATACATGCATGAAGCTGGTCAGGGTGTAATGGCAGTTGGAAAAATTGAAGATATATTTAACAAACTTGGAGTAACTGATGCTGTTCATAATAAGAATAATATGAATGGTGTAGATAATATTATAGAATACATGAAAATGAGTAAAGATGGTCTTATATTTGCAAATCTTGTTGATTTTGATATGAACTATGGTCACAGAAATGACCCTGAAGGATATGCTCAAGCTTTATTAGATTTTGACAATAGAGTACCTGAAATTCTTGATAACATGGATGAAGACGATGTATTAATTATTACTGCTGATCATGGATGTGATCCAACAATGCCTGGTACTGATCATTCAAGGGAATATATTCCACTTCTTGTTTATGGTAACAGTATTAAAGAAAATGTTAACCTTGGCACAAAAAAATCTTTCTGTGATATTGGAAAAACAGTTTTAGATATGTTTAATGTTGACAACGATATCAATGGAGAAAGTTTTTATAAAGAGATTAGAAAATAAATTTTGATTAAGTAAATTTACAAATATAATGGAGGGTTTATAATGAATTACAAAAAGATAAAAGAGAGTGCAGAGTATATTAGAGGTATTATAAAGGAGACACCAGAAATTGGGGCAATTCTTGGGTCTGGTTTAGGAGCTATGGCTGATAACCTTGAAGATAAAGTAATCATTAAATATCAAGATGTACCTAATATGCCAGCCTCAACAGTACACGGTCATGCAGGTCAATTCGTATTTGGTAAATTAAATGGTAAAAATGTTGTTTGTATGCAAGGTAGATTCCATTACTATGAAGGTCATGCAATGGAGAGATTAGGAATGCCAGTAAACATCATGAAGGAATTAGGTGTTAAGGTACTAATGGTTACAAACGCTGCAGGTGGAGTAAACACTGAGTATGTACCTGGAGACTTAATGATTATTAAAGATCACATTAACTTTGCTTTCAATAATCCATTAATGGGAGCTAATGACGAAGAAATTGGACCAAGATTCCCAGATATGTCAGATCCATATGACCAAGACTTAAGAGACTTAGTTAGAGAGTGTGCTAAGGATATCGGAGTTAATGTAAAAGAGGGAGTATACACTATGATGACTGGTCCTACATATGAGACACCAGCTGAGATTAAAATGTTAAGAATTTTAGGATCAGATGCTGTTGGTATGTCAACGGTTCCAGAGGTTATAGCTGCAAAACATTGTGGATTAAAAGTAATAGGTATTTCGTGCATAACTAACATGGCTGCAGGTATTCTGGATCAACCGCTTAATCACGAAGAGGTTATTGAAACTTCAGCAAAGGTTAGAAAAGAATTCATCCAGTTAGTTGGGGAGATTGTTAAGAGAGTATAATTTGTTGTTAGAGAGAGAATAACATGTTGTTTGGAGGAGAGAGCTGTGGATTTAATAAAACAAATTATTGAAGCTAGAGAGTTCATTAAAAGCAAATATGATGGTAAGTTAGATGTAGCTGTAATTTTAGGGTCAGGGCTAGGGAAACTTGCTTCAGAAATAGAGAATAAGATAACAATAAAGTATAGCGATATTCCCGGATTCCCAGAGTCCACAGTAGCAGGTCATGCAGGGGAACTTATAATTGGGGATGTTAACGGAAAGAAAATCCTTGCAATGAATGGAAGATTTCACTTCTATGAAGGCCATGATATGTCTACAGTTGTATTCCCAGTACGAGTTATTAAATATCTAGGTGTTGAGAAGATTATCGTAACAAATGCTGCAGGTGGGATGAATCCAGAATTCGAAGCTGCTGATTTAATGCTTATTACGGATCATATAAACATGATGGGAGGCAATCCTCTTATTGGAGCTAACTATGATGAGTTAGGACCAAGATTCCCAGATATGTCTGAGGCGTATAACAAAGAGTTAAGAACACTTGCAAAAGGCTGTGCAAAAGAATTAGGAATTACTTTAAGGGAAGGGGTTTATGTTCCGGTAAGTGGACCAAACTATGAATCTCCTTCTGAACTTAAGATGTTAAGATTAATTGGGGGAGATGCGGTAGGTATGTCTACTGTACCTGAAGTTATTGCTGCAAATCATATGAGTATGAAAGTTTTAGGTATCTCATGTATAACTGATATGGCAATAGCAGAAGGATTAGAGCCACTAGAGCATAGCACTGTTGTTGCAAATGCTAATAGAGCTGCAAATAACTTTGTTTCATTAGTTAAAGAAATAATTAAAATGATGTAGTCTGGAAAGGAGTAGTTGAGATATGAGAATGTATGATTTAATCCTCAAGAAAAGAAGAGGGGAAGAATTATCAAAAGAAGAGATAGATTTCTTTGTTCAAAAATATACTAAGGGAGAAATTCCAGATTATCAGGCATCTGCTTTATTAATGGCAATATTCTTTCAAAAGATGAATAAAGAAGAGACTGTTAATTTAACAATGTCGATAGTAAATAGCGGAGATGTTATTGATCTTTCTGATATTAAGGGTGTTAAGGTTGATAAACATAGTACAGGTGGTGTAGGTGATACTACTTCTTTAGTTATTACACCAATGGTTGCAGCTTTAGGTATTCCTGTTGCAAAAATGTCTGGTAGAGGATTAGGTCACACTGGTGGAACTATAGATAAACTTGAGAGTTTTGATGGTTTTTCAGTTGAAATGACAAGAGAAAAATTTGTTGACAATGTAAATACTCTAAAACTTGCTATCGCTGGACAAAGTGGTGACTTAGCACCAGCAGATAAGAAGTTATATGCATTAAGAGATGTTACTGCAACAGTTGATAATATTTCTCTAATTGCTTCAAGTATTATGAGTAAGAAGATTGCTTCAGGAGCAGATGCTATAGTACTTGACGTTAAAGTTGGAGATGGAGCATTCATGAAAACTGTTGAAGACGCGAGAGCTTTAGCAGAGGAAATGGTTTCTATAGGAAAAGGCGTTGGTAGAAACACAGTTGCAATTATCTCTGATATGGATCAACCATTAGGTAAAGCAATAGGAAATGCTTTAGAGGTTAAAGAAGCTATAGAAACACTAAAAGGTAATGGACCAAGTGATCTTCTAGAGTTATGTCTAACTCTTGGTAGTAACATGGTTGTTCTTGCTGGCGGAGCTAAGGATGCTGACGAAGCAAGAGAAAAACTTTTAGGAACAATAGAGTCAGGTGAAGCTCTTAAGGCTTTAAAAGCATTCGTTAAAGCTCAAGGTGGAGATGAGACAATGGTTGATGACCAAAGTAAACTACCAGGAGCAGAATTCATAGTTGAGGTTAAAGCACCTAAAGCAGGATATATTTCAAAAATCAATGCTCAAAACATAGGTATCGTAGCAATGGAATTAGGGGCTGGAAGAGCAACTAAGGAAGATGTTATAGACCTTGGAGTTGGTATTATGATGGAGAAGAAGCGTGGTGCAAAGCTTGAAGAAGGCGATGTAATAGCGTATATTCATGCTAATGATAAGACAAAAGCTGAGAGAGCAATAAAGGGAATTCTAGATAATATTACAATTAGTGAAAGTTTCACTGAAGAAATTCCACTAGTTTATGACATAGTAAAGTAATATTTCAAAAGCTGTTAAAGAAGGGTTGAACTTCTTTTAACAGCTTTTTTTTTCATCCTCTTCTAAATATGAAAAAATAAAATAGCTATATTATTTTTATATAAGGTAAAAATAAGTTTAAAGTTAGTTATGAGGAGGATAAATATGAAAAGAACATCAAAACACATAATTAAGTTTATTGCTGCCATCTACATATTCGAATTATTATTACCTTTACAGATATGTGCTTTAGAGCCAAGAAATGAAAGTGATAATATTTCTGCTGGCATGAACATTGAGGCTAATTCCGCATTGTTAATGGAACCCAAAAGTGGTAAGGTCATTTTTGAAAAGAATAGTGATATTAAGTATGAACCTGCATCTGTAACAAAAGTTATGACTATGTTACTTACAATGGAAAAGATAGCTAAAAAAGAAATTTCAATGAGTGACAAGGTTACAATAAGCGAAAATGCAAAGAAAATGGGTGGTAGCACAATGTTGCTGGATCTTGGGGAGATAAGAACAGTAGAAGAGTTATTAAAGGGTGTGGCTATAGCATCGGGTAATGATGCCGCAGTGGCTTTAGGAGAGTATATAAGCGGCTCAGAAGGCGAGTTTGTTATTCTTATGAATAAACGAGCTAAAGAATTGGGTATGGTAAATACTACTTTTAAAAACTGTCATGGGTTACCGGAGAACGGACATGTGATGACAGCAAAAGATATTGCAATTATGTCACAGGAGTTATTAAAACATGAACAGGTTTTAAAATATACTGGAACATATATGGAAACATTAAGTGAAGGTAGAAGAACCCCAATAGAAATGGTTAATCATAATAAACTTGTAAGATTCTTCGATGGTTGCGACGGATTAAAAACAGGATTCACTAGTAAAGCTAAGTACTGTATATCAGCTACAGCTACAAGAGACGGCGTGAGAATGTTAGCTGTAATAATGGGTGCTCCAACATATAAGAAACGAAATAGAGATGCTTCAATTTTACTGAATCATGGTTTCAGTAAATTCCAAAAGATTGATATATTCAAGAAGGGTGATAAAGTAGAAAAGATTACTTTCAATAAGAGTGGTAGTAAGTTCCTAATTGCTCAAGCAAATGAGGATTTCGCTATTACAATTGAGAGAAACAAAAAGAATAGAAAAATCGATAAAAAGATAATCTTAGCTATGGATAAAAAAGCATATAAGAAAGGCGATATAATTGGTAAATGCGAGATATTCTTCGAGGATGCAAAGGTTGGAGAATTCGAAATCTGTAGTGATAGAGATATAAAAATTGGTGGATTTATAAACAATTTAATTAACAATATAAAAGATCTCTATGATTACGCAATATAAATGTAAGAAGCAGACACAATTTTAATTTGTGTCTGTTTTTGTTGGTAAAGTTAAATATATTGTTTTCACCTTTTTTATGATTCTATATTATTTTCATTACAATATGTAATTCCATAGAATTCTTTGATGGATGAAACCTTGCATGAAAATATACAGAGATGTTATAATAAAAGTTAGTTCAAATATAAAAAAAATAGGTGAAAATAATGGCATTAAATATAAAAATACACAATTTTGAAGGTCCATTCGACTTGTTACTCCATCTTATAAAGAAAAACAAGATGAGTATATATGATATTAAGATAGCAGATATAACGAAACAATATATGGAGTATATTGAAGCCATGAAGAACATGGATTTGGATATAACATCAGAGTTTATTGTTATAGCTGCAATGCTTCTGGAAATGAAGTCAAAAGAATTGCTACCGAAGAACAACTTATCAGATGATGATGGTGAGAATGAACTTACTAAAGAAGATCTTATTAATAAACTTATCTTGTATAGAAAATTCAAAGTAGCTGCTGAATACCTAAAAGGGAAATCAAAAACGTTTGGGTATATGTTTACAAAAAAGCCTGAAATTATTGTTGAAAAGAAGGAATTTGATTTAGAGGAGATGTTAAAAGGGGTTACACTTTTAGAACTCTTCAACATATATAATGAGACAATGTATTTATATATGAACAAGCGAAATGAAAACAATGGAATACCAAATGAATTTTTAATCGATAAATATAAGATTGAGGATAAAATGCAACATATTAATTTGATTCTAAAAAAGAGTAGAAATATTCAATTTAAGAGTATAATGAAAACATGTGAGAGTAAGATGGAAGTTATAGTAACTTTTCTTGCTATGCTTGAGTTGATTAAGCTGAGAAATATCAAAGTGTATCAGAAAAATAATTTTAATGAAATACATATTGAAAGGGTTGTTGATAATGGATAATGAGTTTTATCAGATGCAAATAGGAGAAGAAGAGACAAAAGTAAGATATTACTCAGTAGTTGAATCTTTATTATTTGTTAAAGGAGATCCACTATCTTTTAAAGAAATCTGCGATGTATTGGATTGTAGTGAGGCATTTGTGAAGAAGTTAATGGATGATCTTATTGAATTGAAAAATAAAGATAAAAAAAGCGGAATAAAGATAATAAAGATTAAAGACTGTTACCAGATGGTTACTAAAACAGAAAACTCTGATTTTATTAGGATGTTGTTAAAAACAAATACTAGACAATCCTTATCACAGGCAGCACTTGAAACATTAGCTATTGTAGCATATAAACAACCAATCACCAAAGTTGAGATGGAGGATATTAGAGGTGTTAAATGTGATAGAGCGGTTTACACTCTAGTGGAGAAGAAGTTGATAAAGGAGAGCGGAAGGAAAGAGGTTCCAGGAAGGCCAATACTTTATGGGACAACTGATGAATTCTTGAGACATTTTGAACTTGAAAGTTTAGGATTACTTCCAAATCTTGATGAATTTGAAATTGAAGAAGATTTTCATAAGGAGATTGAAGAACAGTTGGAAAAAGAAAATCTTTCAGATTATGAAACTAAAGATATCATGGAAGTTGCAGCAGACTTTGAAGAATAAAACCATAAATAGAAGTTGAGAATGGAAAGTGGAGAACTCAACTCTCCACTTTCAACTTCTTTTAAGGTTTTAATTAGTGTCTGTTTCAACATAATCAGATTTTTCATCATGAATTGTTTTGTCATGAATCTTTTTAGTACGTTTTGCTTCTTTTTTTGATCCTTTGTCTTCTTTTATATCATTCTCATCAGAATCTTTTTTTATCAAATCCTTAACAAAGTTAAACATATCGGGGATTGATTCTAGTACCTTATCATAGCTACCTTGTGATTCCATATTTAAAAGTCTTACAGTTGTATCTTTTACTACTAGAAATGCAACTGGTTTAAGAGTAACCCCAGCTCCGCTTCCTCCACCAAATGGAAAATCAGCACAGCAACTTGAAGTCTCAAGGGTTCCGGTATTTGAAGATACTTTATTTTTGGCTTTATTACCAAATTCACTTCCACCTGATAGAAAAGCAAAGGAAACCTTAGAAATAGGAACAATAACAGTTCCATCTGGGGATGTTACTGGAGTGCCTACTATCGTATTTACGTCCACCATATTTTTTAATTCTTCCATTGTGTGTTTCATTAAAGTATCAATTGGATGATCCATAACATTCAACTCCTTTATTATTCTTCTTTTTAACACGTGACTTAATAAGTACATAAAAAACTACGTAAATAATATAAATTAAATTTAAATAAATGGTGCAATAGAGTTTTAAATTTATCATCTTTACATTGAATAATGGGTTTACCTCAAAATTGTATTTTTTTAAGTTTAAAAATTTATTCATTAAATTTGGTAGGATGCCTAAAAATGAACATATCATTCCATATAATAAGGCGCAATTAAATGCATCATCTAAACCATATTGAAAATATAAATCAAATTTAGAAAAGGTTCTTATAAACTTTGAATCACCTCTTAAAAAAGAAAAAATTAAAGATTTAATATCAAATTCTCTCTTTTTAGTTTCCCTTTTATCTTTTGACTTTATACTTTTTTTCATCTTTTTTGTTTTTTTTGAAGCATCTTCTTTAGATTTAGCTCTTTTCTTACCAGTATTGACAATTTCAAATTTATAAATACAAAAAATGAGAACAGAGTTAGAATAATTCAATGATAATTTTAAGGGAATAGGAAAAAATAAAATTATAAGAAGAACAAAAAAAGTAAAATAAAGATTCATTATAATTCTCCTAATGTGTTTTTCTAGATTATTCTTACCATAAATTATAACTTTATTCATTTTTTTGAGAGTGAGGAGATAATTTGACACAAAAGAAAAAATTAATAGTTATCCTAGTAGCTTTGATTTTAATAACTACTAATGTTGAAGCAATGGATAATATAACTAAGGCAAGAAAACTTAGAGTAAATGCAGTTAGTTTTATAGCAATGGATGCACAGAGTGGTATGATTCTTTGTGAGAACAATAGTAAGAAGATACTTGCAATGGCTAGCACTACAAAAATTCTTACATGTCTTATTGCAATTGAGTATTGTAAGCCAGATGAAATTGTAACAGTATCTTCAAATGCAGCAACTACATATGGTTCTAAGGTGCATCTAAAATCAGGAGAAAAAATAAAAGTAGAAGAGTTACTATATGGTTTAATGCTTAAATCTGGAAATGATGCGGCAGTAGCTTTAGCAGAACACATAGGTGGGAATGTTGAGAACTTCAGCAGAATAATGAATGATTATGCTTTTAAGCTTGGACTTCTTAGTTCTAATTTTAAATCTCCCCATGGTCTTGATAAACAAAATCATTACTCAACATCATACGATCTAGCAAAAGCAACATCAATTGCCTTGAAAAATGAAACTTTTAGAAATATTGTAAAGTGTAAACAAATATCGGCAAATGAAAAAGGTTTTAATAGGTCATATGTAAATATTAATAAGATATTACATCGGTTACCCAATGCAACTGGTGTAAAAACAGGGTATACTGGGAATGCTGGAAAATGCCTTGTAAGTTCATTTAGATACATGGATAGAGATATAGTTATTGTTACATTGAATTGTCCTAACCGTTGGAATGAAACAGTTAAAATTGCTGAGTATGTTAAAGCTAACTATGAAGTTAAAAAGCTTTATGGTAAAGGTGATATACTTGGGGAGGTGAAGGCAGAGAATAGTTGTGATAAGAGTAAGTTGATTTGCGGGAATGATGTAATCATTCCAGTAAGAAAAGGATTATCACCTGAAATAACCATAAAAATACCTAAGGAAGGCTTAATGGCTCCTCTTAAACAAGGGTGTAGAGTGGGAAGTATAGAAATAAGTTATGAAAATAATAAGTTATACGAACAACCATTGGTGTTACAAAGCAAAATTACAAAACATAGTAAACTTAAAATATTTATTAAAGATAAATTCAGTGGAAAAGAAAAGTGATTATTATTTAAGAGACGAGAATGACTGCAGCTCGTCTTTTATTGTGTAAGGCACATTCAAATAAATAACAAGTCAGTATGCTAGTCTATTTTGAGATATACTTCATCCTTGGAACCCCCTGATAGAACTACTATCAGCGGAACCCAACTCTTCGGATATCTCAAAATATCCGTCGCATCTTTGACTTGTTATTTATTTTCATGTACCTAAGTATTTCTTCAAGTACTGATTTTGATAAAATTTCCATGAAAAAAATAGCTGAACGGAGTATAATTAAATAAAACAACTGCACAGATTATTTTAGAACACAAGTAAAACAGTTATTCAATGCAATGGTGAAGTTCTTTTAAAGTAGATATAAGGAGATGGTATCGTGCGAGCTATTACAAACGGAAAGATAATTACTGAAAATGGTATATTAGAAGATCACATATTATTATTCAGTGATAGGATAGAGGAAATTATACCACAAAATGATTTTAAGAATATTACTGTTGATGAAATCATTAATGCAAATGGGGATTATATTTCACCAGGGCTTATAGATCTTCATATACATGGTGTTGGTGGATATGATACTATGGATGGTACGTTTGATGCTCTCAACACTATCTCCAAAGTTGTAGCGCAAGAGGGGGTAACCGCCTTTTTACCAACAACAATGACCATGGAAAAGAAGAAAATTATACATGCAATGAATAATATTAGAGAAAATATAAATAAAGTACAAGGAGCTAAAATACTAGGTTGTCACATGGAAGGACCTTTTATTAGTAAAAAATATAAGGGTGCACAATGCGAAGAGTATATAATGAAGCCTGATGACTTTTTGATAGAAGGTATTACAGATATAATAAAGATAATAACATTAGCACCAGAGGAGGATGAGGGAAACAAATTTATTAAGGAAATGAATAAGAGAGGAATTGTTTTATCAGTAGGACACTCAAATGCCACTTTTGATGAAACGATTCAAGGAATTGAAGCGGGTATATCATATGCTACCCATACATTTAATGGAATGAGAGGGTTACATCATAGAGAACCTGGTGTAGTGGGTGCAATATTTTCAAAAGATATCTATTGTGAACTTATAGCTGATAAGATTCATGTCCATAAAGGTTTTTTTGATGCGTTTATTAAGATTAATGGTAAGAACAAAGTGATTTTAGTAACAGACTCTATGAGAGCAGGTTGTATGAATTGTGGGGAATATGAACTGGGAGGACAGAGAGTACTTGTAGATGAGAGTAGTGCAAGATTAGTAGATGGTACTCTTGCTGGAAGTATATTGAAATTAAAAGATGGTGTTAAAAATATTAAGGATAATACCAGCTATGAGCTTAAAGATATCATAAAGATGGCAAGTTTGAATTGCGCTCATGTTCTCGGTTTAGAGAATGAAATAGGAAGTATAAAAAAAGGTAAGCATGCTGATATAATCTTGTTTAATGATGAATTTAAAGTGAACCATACAATTATCAATGGAAAAAGTGTTTATAAGAGGTGACTTAAATATTTAAAAACTTATGGGATTCCATGAGTTTTTTTCATATTAAGGCATTTTTTTCTGAATTTTAGTAATAATATAGATGTGGATAATTATAGAGGTGGTAGTGTATATGAGTATAAAGTATAAAATTTTCTTAAACAGTATAATAACATCATTAATGGGCGTAAGTGTAATGTTTATAGTTGGAGTATGTGGAGTAAAGGTGCTTAATAATAGAGGGAATATTATGGTTGGATATCTTTTTATATTTGGTTGTATTGCAGTTATAGTAGGAACTATCGTTGGCGTATTTCTTAATAGAAAAATTGTTTTGGCTATTGATGATTTAAAGAAAATTACTCAGAGTATTGCAAGGAGTGAATTGGATATAGAGGAAAAGAGTATTGAGGAAAAGAGTATTGAGGAAGAGATAATAGGGGAAGATGAATTTGAAGATATTAAAGAGAGTTTAGCTCAACTTTCAAATGAAATGAATAAGGGTGAGGAATGTGAAAATATAAAGTTTGTTTTCAATGAGGTTGACATTAATGAAATCTTATATGAGATAGGTGATATGTTTACTAAAAGGAACAATGAAAAGGATGTTAAATTTCAATTTGATTTCTCTGATAATCCAATCTATATAACAGTTGATGTAGAGTCTATAAAACAGGTTCTTAGGAATATATACCATAATGCAGTTAAGTATTCTTTGAAGGGTGGATTAATCTCTGTGAGAGTTGGTAAAACGTCTTTAGAGGATATACTTGTCTATATAAAAGACAGTGGAATTGGAATAAGTGAAAAAGAATTACCTAAGGTATTTGAAGATAAGTATGTAGGTGAAGAAGCTTTTGAGAGTGGCTTAGGATTGTCATATTCTAAGAAGATTATGAAGGCACATGGTGGAGATATATTTATTAATAGTGTTGAAGGAAAAGGTACAGAAGTAATTCTTCAGTTTAAGAATGATAATTCTGAAGAAGGAAATAATACTAATGATGATTCAATAGAAGATAGTAGTATTGAATTAGAGAATGAAAAAGAAAAGTATAATGACGAAGGGGGAAAGTGATAATATGAAGAATAAGAAAGAAACAAAAACCTTGGAAAATAACTTAAGTAATAATGCTATGATGATGGATCATGTACTTGGAAGCGCTCCAAATCCTTTCAGAAATAAGAAAGAAGAACAAAAAAGAAAACATATAATATTAGAGAATGAAGAAGAATAGAAATAATAGAAATAAACAACATAAAAGCACGCTTCTGCGTGCTTTTATGTTGTTTAAAGGAAATTGTTTAATATCCATATGAAGGTACAAATCTAGTACCTTCTTAATTGCTAAAGTTTAGCTTCAGGTATTTGAAATAATACACGACTATTATCAATATCATTTGATGAGAGAATATAGCTGATTATATTATTTTCTTTTTCAGGATTATATTCAACTTCTAGGGTTAGTTTATCATAGATTATTTTTTCTATCCCATCTGTTTCAGTAGCAAGTCTAGATTTATCAATTGTAAGTATTATTATAAATCCATCATACTCAAGATCCATTATTATAGGGATTCCACTTTCATCAAAGAAAGCTATCCTTAAATAATCTTTAATTCCCATTTGCGTATGTGTCATGAAGTTATTAATTTCTTCAAGGTTAAAAATCAACTCTCCAGGAGATATAACAATATTTCTAGAATTTTTTGCTAATTCAGGTGTATATTCTAAAGGAATAACATTAAGCGGTAATAAATTACTTTTGGAAGTAGCAAAATCTTCATTGATAGATTTTATATTGCTCCCATTAATTTTGTAATCTGGAGATGCAATACTTACATTATTCATATGATAATTATTATTATCATATCCTTGCTTGTCTTTATTTAACTTAACTTCATATCCTGATACAGTAATTGCTGGAAAACCACAAGAAGTTGTAGAGAAGAGAGTGGCAATAAATATTCCTAAAACATGTATCTTCTTCATTTCATCACCTCTTTCTTATAAATAATATACGTTACACATAAGGATTTGGTTGCAGATTTTAGAGCGATTATTTTAGGTAAAGGATATATTTGGAAATGAAAAAATATAACTAAGCATAAGAGAACATAAGAATATGGAAAAATAAAAGTATAATTAAGTATAATTATTTACAATATTAGACTAAATGTAGTGGAATTATATTTATTGATATCAATAGGTTTTGAAGGCGGTTTGTCGATAAAGGCATTATTTAAACACAAATTATGTAAGAAAAATGTAAAAATTGAATACTACAAATAGTATTGACAAAGAAAAGATAAAAATATATACTTCTGTATGTAAAGAAATTACAAAATACATAAAAAAAGTAAAGAAAATATTACATATTAGGAGGGATAATATGACGGCTATCTTATTAAAGAAAGATCAAGTATTCCATGTTATGGATCCTTATTACGGTGGATTATGGGAACTTGATAGAGTCGGGATTGAACAATATTTAAAGTTTCTTGAAATATATAAGAATGATGAGGTGTCGACTGAGAAAATAAAAAAGAAATATTCAAAAATTATTTCTCAAGAGATGATAGATTTTATGATAAAAGAAAAAATGCCTATTGATACAACATATTTTCCAAGAGTAATACTTGAAAATATTAATGAGGCTGAAGATGGAATAATCGTACCACCAGAGATAATTCTTGAAGTAAATAGGAAATGTAATTATAGATGTCCATGGTGTTACATACCTACAATGGAAGAACAAGATGAAACATTAACACTTAAAGAAATTGAAGAACAGATTATAATTCCTTTTGTAAATAAGGGAGCGAAATGTTGGACTCTCACAGGAGGAGAACCATCAGTAACATTTGAGAGAACACTGAGTATAGTTAAGATGATATCAAAGTATACTAAGGAAAAGCATGGAGAAGAGGCAGATATAAGTATACTAAGTAATGGGTATAAATTTTCAGAATATGCTGAAAAATATTTCGAAGCTGGTGTTAGTAAAGTACAATTTCAACTGTCATCTCCATATGAGGAAGAGGAAATAAAGTTAAGAAACCCAAAAGGTGGAATAAATTCATTTGAACATGTGATTGAAGGGGTAAAAAAGGCAAATGAACTTCGATATTTCACTTCAATTAATATGGTGGTTTCACCTGACAAAAACATTAAGGGTATTAAAGACATGATACTACTAGCGGATAATTTAAAATTGGACATGCTTAGGATTACTCCGGTTGTAATGGCTGGAATGGCTAAAGAAAATGGAATATGCTTAGATATTGAGAACTACACAAAGATTAAAAATAATACAAAAGCTGGTAGAGAGTTGTTGAAAGAAGATTCAACATTAGAAATATATTTGCCACACTTTGATCTTGAGAATGATAGACCAATGAGATGTGGTCTAGGATTCATAGATTTTTATATAGATTATAGAGGAATAGTGTTTCCTTGTAATAATTTAATAGATGATGAATTAAAATGTGACCCAGGCACAATCAAAGAATTTACAGGTCCTGAAATATGGTTTGGATCAAAAATGCTGAATAGATTTAGAGATTATCTAAATACCAATATTGGGGAAGAATGTGGAGCTTGTGAATATAGAGGAATGTGTGTTGGGAATTGTATTGCACGCTGCTGGCAAAGGTACGGAAAATTTGATCTTCTTGAGATGCCCAAAGAGTGTTTCAGGACAATATAAGGGGGGTTAGCAATGAGTATAGCAATTTATAAGGTTAATAATGACTTGTATCATATTGTAGATCCCTATTATGGCGGTATATGGGAAGCAGAAGAAAGCAGTATGAAGTTGTTTTTAAGAGTATTAGAAGAGATGAGAAAGAAGAATATCAAGGATCTGAAAGATCTAAACATAGATGATGATATGTTTATGGAGTTTGATAAAGAACTGTGGCATGAGATGATTACTTTTATCAAGGAAAACAGGATTTCAATATTTAATCAATTTGACCCTAGAAGGATATATGAAAATCTTCAATCATATGAAAACGGTATAATAACACCGCCAATGACAATTGTTGAGGTTAATAGAGTGTGTAATTATAACTGTCCTTGGTGTTATCTTGATAATATGATACAAGATGATGGGGTTTTATCCATTGAACAGATAGAACAGAGAATTGTTGAGCCGCTACTTAAGGCTGGGGCAAACTACTGGGCAATAACAGGAGGAGAACCGTCAGTTACCCTTGATAGGACACTGAAGTTGATAACAAGTATAAAAGATAGAACTATTAGAGAATTTGGGTATAGGCCATATATATTATTATTTACAAATGGGCATAAATTAAAAGAATATGCTGAATTATATAAAGAAGCTGGAGTCACAATAGTTCAGGTGAGTTTATCTTCTCCAGATGAAGAACAGGAAGTAGGTCTTAGACGTCCACCTGAAGGGATTAACTCATATAGAGAAGCAGTTCAGGGAATAAAGAAGTGTAAGGAGATTGGGTTAGAGGTAATTTTAAATTCAGTTATAACTTCTGATATTGGATATGGTTCAAATGTGGATTATATTCCAAAGATATATAAACTAGCGAAAGAGTTGAAAATAAATACTCTTGATATAAACTTAGCATGTCCTTCAGGTCAGGCAAAGAAGAATAATATTGTGTTCTCAAAAGAAGAGTATTTTAAGATTAAAAAGTATGTTCAATCTAATAACTTTGCAGAAGAAGATAGAATCCGTGAAGATTTACCGATAGATGATCTTGAAGAGCATCGTGAAATAAGATGTGGTGTAGGTATGCTTGAGTTTTATGTGGATTATAAGGGATATACATATCCATGTAATAACCTTATTCATAAAGAAATGTTATGTGCACCAAGGACAATATTAGAGGAGAATATCAAAGATATTTGGTTCACATCAGAAAAACTATCAGTTTTTAGAGAATATCAAGATAATAATATAAACGAAGAATGTGGTAGTTGCGAATATAGAGGATTCTGCTTGGGTAGTTGCTTTGCTAGAGGGTGGCATCAATATGGAATGTTAAAAATGGATAAAAAGCCAGAGAATTGTTATAAGGATGTATATGCAAGATAATATCCAGCAATTTTTGAAAACGGTTTAAAGAACAACACTAAAACTTAAATCATAGCAGGAGAATAAATGCAAATAGTAATATCTTAGAGCTGCTGAGAGTAAGTTGAAGTGGTGTATGTTTAAATAAATATCTTAAATAATAGGGGGAAATTAAAATGAGTTCATTGAAAGAAAAAGGGGCAAAGAAGAGAAAGCCTCTAATGAAAACTTTGAAAAATCAAAGTGATAAGAAATCAGTTGTATCTTGTAAAGCAGTAGGACCAGAGGAAGAGATTATAGTATGGCCATAACAATGATAAAGCTTCAGGAAATCCTGGAGCTTTTCATTTAAAAAGATTTTAGTATTCAGAAAAATATCCATATATTTAGGCGATTGAGGTGTAATAATGAATTTGTTTAAATCTGAAAAGAATACTTTTTTAAAGAATAAAAGATTTATGAATTTTTTGATAGGTTATGGTGTTTCTTCTTTAGGTGGTAGTATGGATAATATGATTTTTACTTTGCTAGCAATTGAACTTACTGGGTCACCAACATCAGTAGGAGTAATGCTAATGATATTATCGCTACCTAATTTATTATTTTCATTATTTGGAGGAACATTTGCTGATATGTTTGATAGAAAGAAAATTATGGTTTTTACGAACTATATAAGAGGTGGGTTAATAGGATTAATTTTAATATTATTCATTTTTAATAAGCTGACTTTCTTTTTATTATGCGTAGTGTTATTTATTGTTGAGAGCTTATCTAGATTTAATGGACCTGCAATGGGGGCGACCATGCCAAGGTTGCTAACAAAACAGGAGTTTTTTAAAGCTAGATCGTTTTATAGTGGAGTTATTAGAGGAATAGTGATGATTGGCCCTTCAATAAGTTCAGTTCTTGTAGCACTTACAGGATATTGGGTGCCACTTACAGTTGACAGTTTAAGTTATTTATTTGCAGGGAAGATGGTTAGCATTACTGATTTGAGTGATGTTCAGGTGAAAAGTACTGAAAAGAAAGGTGTAAAGCAAGTAGTACATAATACAGTAGATGGTTTTAGGTATATAAAATCAAATAAATTCATGTTGAAATTAGTTGTAATAATGTTATTTATGAACTTAATTCTTGGGCTTTTTGATGTTCCATTACCATTTATGATGAAACAGAATTTTAATTTGGATAAGACATATTATGCATACCTTAAATCAATTTTTGCTGGTGCTGGTTTAGTAGCTACTATATTTCTTTCAAAATATGAGGTTAAGAAACCGGGTAAGACTATAATAATATTTATGTTTATAATGGGAGGAGCATTGATTTTATTTGGGTTATCAAAGAATTACTATCTAGCATGTATATTATCAGCAATATCAGCCTTTTTTAGAACATGTATTGCCATAACACTTTGGTCCTTCATAAGTATTATGGCTGAAGATAAATATAGAGGAAGAGTTTCAGCTACCATTGGAATGATTATTTCTTCTGTTGTTCCATTGTCGAATGGGTTATCAGGTGTATTTGTAGATAAGTTTCCCGCTGGTTTGATTTTTACATTTGGAGGGGTGTTTTTTATAATAATAAGTTTGATTTATTGTTTTGATTCATACGTAATGAACTATCAGATATCAGATGAATCTAGCGCTGTAGGTGCTTAGGTGGTATTATATAGGAAAGGAGGGGATTTTGTGAAAATTTTCATAAGTGCAGATATTGAGGGAGTAACGGGGACAACTCATTGGAATGAGACTATTAAAGGAAAAGTAGAGAGTGAATTTTTTAGAGAACAGATGACAAGAGAAGTAAAGGCTGCATGTGAAGCTGCTAATAAAGCTGGTGCAAAAGAAATATGGATTAAAGATGCTCACGGAACTGCAAGAAATATAGATTTTAGTCAGTTACCTAAAAATATAAAGATGGTTAGAGGTTGGGCAAGAGATCCATACTCTATGGTTCAAGGAATTGACGATTCATTTGATGCAGTTATGTTTATAGGATATCATTCAGCAGCGGGTAGTGATGGGAACCCGTTATCACATACTCTGAATCCCTCAAAGATATATGAGATGAGGATAAACGGGGAGAGAACATCAGAATTTATGCTTTACTCTTATGCGTGTCAATATCATAGAGTTCCATCTGTTTTTCTAAGTGGGGATAAGAAGATGACTGAAGAAGCAAGGCGTATTAATAGTAATATTAATACAGTAGCTGTATTGGAGGGAGTAGGTAATTCTACAGTGAGTATTCATCCAGATGTAGCTGTTGATAGAATAGACAAGCAAGTTACAAGTGTCCTAAATGAAGATAGAAGTAAATTCAACATAGAACTTCCAAAGGAATTTAAACTAGAGATACAATATGTGAATCATTATGATGCATATACATATTCATTCTATCCAGGAGCGGAACTAGTAGATGAGAGAACAGTTAGATTTATCTCACAGGATTATTTTGATATAATTAGAGCAATTTTATTTATGAAATGATTCTAGTATGAAAATAATAACAATTAAAATCATTTTCCAGATACATAAAGAATTTTCTATTAAGTATGAAACATAGATAAATTTATTAATCATTTTACGCATTAAATTATTTTCTTTTCTTTTGTATGTCACAAAATACAAACTATATAAATATTTTAATAGTGGAGAAAGATATAAGGAGATATTGATGGGCTACCAGGTATATAAGTGTATTGATGCAGGAACGGAATTCTGCCCCTGCCATCTGAGTGAGAATAATCAATGTATTTTGTGTTCTGCTTTGCAGGATAAAGATAAATGTGACTGCGAACACTGGAGTGGAGTATGTATATATCAACGATTTATAGAAAATGGTAAAAAGGCAACAGAAACTAGAAAATACTATCAATGTGACATAGTAAAAAAAGATAAGATTGGAAAAGGACTTCTAAAACTTATAATAAAGGTTCCAGAATACTTGAGTGACAGATTGACTGAGCCAGGTAGTTTTGTTTTTCTTAAAAACCCAAGTGATAAGGTTACATTTGATGTGCCAATCGCAGTAATGGAAGTAAATAGGAAGAAATGTACTATAACTGTTGTGTTAAAAATACTAGGAGTTAAGACAAAGCGAATTGAACAACTTATGACAGGTGAAAAGATAACTGTGAAAGGACCATTCTGGAATGGAATATTAGGTTTGAGACATATTAAAAATCTTAAGGATAGTACTGTTTTGGTCATTGCAAGGGGCATAGGACAGGCTCCGATGATACCGCCATTGAAAGAATTATATAATAACAATAATAAAATTATTACAATAATAGACAAGGGAAAAGAAGGAGTAGAATTCATAAGACCTTACTTAGATAGGTTCTCCCATGTGAATATATATACATCAGTAATTGATAAAGGAATTGGCTCAAGAAAATTTGAAGATGTGTTCAAGAATATTGTTGTACACGATAAAGTGAGTTTGGTCCATTGTGATACAGGGGATTTTATTATAAAGAAAGTAATGAGATATATAAAGGAGATAGAAAAAGAAAAAGGATTGAATATAGATTTTTCTTGTTGTAACAATTTCAAGATGTGTTGTGGCGAAGGTATATGTGGATGCTGTACTAATAGGCGTGATAGCAACATAAAAAGGATGTGCAAATATCAAGGAGATCCTAAGGATATCTTGGAGGAGTGTGAACATTAATGAAAGTGATCATTATTGGAGGAGGTTGGGCAGGGGCCGCTGCTGCTCTGAGCGCCAGAAAACAAGGGGCAGAAGTTCATGTTTATGAGAAAACAGATCTGCTTCTTGGATTAGGTAATATTGGTGGAATTATAAGGAATAATGGAAGATATACTGCAGCAGAAGAGCTGATTGCAATGGGATGTGGCGACCTTATAAATTTATGTGATGAGAATGCTGCTCATAAATCAGTAAACTTCCCAGGGCACCAGCATGCTACATTATATAACGTTAATAAGATTGAACCTGCAGTGAGAAATTACTTGATATCGAAGGGAATTAATCTTCATTTTGTTAAGAGAGTCAGTGGGGTTGAAGTAAAACAGAAGGAGATAAAAGGATTATATCTACATGATGGTACCTATGTAGAAGGTGATATATTTATTGAGACTACAGGTGGAACAGGGCCAATGGGAAATTGCATGAGATACGGAAATGGTTGTTCTATGTGTGTTTTAAGATGTCCCTCATATGGTCCAAGAGTAAGTATTACAGCAGCATGTGGACTAGAAGATATAATGGGTGAGCGAGCTGATGGAGAATTTGGTGCCTTCAGTGGATCATGCAAATTAGCGAAGGATACACTATCTACTAAAATACAAAAAGAACTTGAAGAGAAAGGTGTTGCTCTGTTAAAAATCCCAAAAGAGGATATAAACAAAGACAAGTTAAAGATAAAGGTATGTCAACAGTATGCACTTGATGAATTTGCAGAGAATATAGTATTACTTGATACTGGTCATGCAAAGCTCATGACAAGTTACTATCCATTAGAGAAGCTTAGAAAAATTGAAGGATTGGAAAATGTCAAGTATATCGATCCTTACGGAGGCGGAAAAGGAAATTCAATAAGATATCTAAGTATCGCACGTAGAAAGAATGATATGAGAGTTATAGGAATAAAGAATCTATTTGTGGGTGGAGAAAAAAGTGGCCTTTTTGTAGGTCACACAGAGGCCATATGCACTGGTACGCTAGCAGGATACAATGCTGTTAAGTATGCTAAAGGTGAAAAAATGCTCATACTCCCAAGAAAGACTGCAATAGGTGATATAATATCTTACGCAAACTATAGAATGTTAAAGATGAAGGATCATAAAACTAGATACACCTTTGCTGGATCTGTTTATTTGAAGAGAATGGAGAAATTGAAACTTTACACTATAGATAAAGATGAGATTATTAAAAGAATAAAGGACCTAGGTCTTGAGAATATTTTCAGTGAAAGATGAGAAGTGAATACAGAGTAAAAATCTGGTATCTTAGTGGTGGGATGTCAGATTTTTGTCGTTTAGAAATTAGAATAGTCATAGTTACATATATGAGATTATGTTAACTAAATAATGTAAACAAAAACATTCAAACTGCAATAATAGTTAGAGCTTCTTTATAGATTGCTACTTTAGCCAGTTTTCACCACTCTGTTAACTCAGTATTAAAGTCTTATTTTTGAATTATTATAACTCAATTCCAACATGAGATTTACATGTTGAGATAGGAATTGTTATTTGGGCCGACTGGGGTGAGTGTGACTTGGTTGGTTTGTTTTTCGTATGATAAAAACAATTTTTGGAATAAGTAGTTAAAACAGTTGAAAAAAAATTTTGGAAAAAGAGGAAAATGTTAATAAATGTAGAATATAATTAAATAAGTGGAATAAAATCAAAATTAAACTTTAATCACTCAATATGATAAAAGTAATAAATATTATCATATATAGCATAGGTTATAAGGTATACATATGACTTCGAGTATTTGCATTTATCAGAATTTTCGATATTATCTAAAGTTTGAATGATATAGTCTAAAGTTTATTTGCTTGCATTTGTTTTCAAGAGAATTTACCTTTCTTTTTGGGTTATTTATATATGTGGTGATATATTAATATTTCTACATTTTAATAATTCTACATTAAGTGGGGGAAATTTTTTTTGAAAGCATTTTAAAATATTTTTTTAGCGGTTGTAGTGTTCTGCAACTGACTATATTATCAAAAGGGGGAAATAAAGTAATGAAAGGTAAATTACGCAAGGTTACTTCAGCTTTACTTGTTTCATTCATGTGCGCTAGCGCATTTACTGGGTGTGGTAATAGTGAAACAAAAGAGACTGAAAAAGTAACAAACACACAAGGTGAGAAGGGCAACAAGGAAACACCTAAGACAGAAGCAGCAATTACGGGGGCAGATAATGTTTCTATAAAGGAACTATCTGAGTTTGATCCACTTGAAGGTGTAACAGCAAAAGGTGCAGATGGCAAAGATGCAACTGCTAAAATTGAGGTTACTGGTGAAGTTGATACACTTAAAGAAGGTGAGTATGAATTAACTTATACATTAAAAGGTACTGACTTATCAGTTACTAGAGCTGTAACAGTTACAGGTATTGAGGCTGTTTTAGCAAATGGTACTTTCAACTATAAGTTTGCTACATCTGAAGTAAGGCATACTTTTTTTGCAGCTGCTGAAGACTACCTATTGCATAACCAATATGCGGGAATACCATTATTCGCAGATTCTGTATTTGCTCTTTATTCTGGTAGAATGCAGCTTGCAACAGAGGAATTTTTACCAGTCTTACAGTATGCTACAGAGTATTCAACTATGGCTGCTGATGATAGCAAGGTATTGATGGAAGATGGGAAAAATGGTAATGCAGGCGAGTACACATATAGAACTGCTATTTCAGGTAATCCAAGTCAATGGAATCAATGGAAATATGATGATCAAACAACAGCTGGCATTATGGATGATTATCTTGGAACCTTGTTTTTATATGACTTTAATGAGGATAAGACAGGATATGTTCTTGTTCCTTCCATGGCTTCTGAGGATCCAATACCTTTAGAAAGCCGTGAATTACCAAATGGTAAGGTAGTATCAAAAAAATGGCAACTTAAAATTAAAGATGGTCTTAAGTGGAAGTTTAACGAAAAGACTGACACATCAATGATAACTGATGAAACTATCAATGCTGTTGATTTTTATGAGACTTATAAACTTGCTTTGACAGAAAAATGGTTTAGAGCTACAAGTAGTGGATTTTCTGATGGACCACAAGCAGTTGTTAATGCTCAAGCGTTTGTTGATGGAACAGCTGAGTGGGATGATGTAGGTATTAAGTTTATTGACGATAATACTCTTGAATTTGAGTATGTTGATGAGCAATCAGAATGGAATGTTAAGTATTCATTATCTAGTTTCGTAATGACTCCAATTAACATTGAATTATATGAAGCTTTAGGCGAAAAATATGGTCTTGATGAAAACTCAATTGCATATCACGGTCCTTACTATGTTGACTATTACGAAAGTGATAAAGTTTTAAGAATGAAGAAGAATGATGAATATCATCAAGCTGATAAATATTTCTACACAGGTAGGAATATAACTATTATCAATGATGCGGAGATGCGTTTCCAAGAATTCGTAGCTGGTAAACTTGATGCAGTTACATTACCTGCAACACATTTTGAAGAGTATAAGAGCCATCCTGGTATAAAACGTCTTCCAGGAGAAACAACTTATAGAATGATGATTAACGGGACAGGATCAAAAGAGGGGCAACTTGCACAATTCCCAGATAGTGAATGGGATGCAGAACCTATTTTAGGAAATCAAGATTTTAAAATGGGGCTTTTCTATGCAATTGACAGAAAGAAACTTGCTGAGGAAGTTTTGAAGACTTCACAAACACAGATGTATCTGTTCACTGATGCGTATTTAGTAGATGCTGAGACAGGTATACTTTTTAGGAATTGTCCACAAGGTATGTCAGTAGGCGCTGACCTTTCTCCTTCAACTAATGGTTATAACTTAGATGCTTCAAGAGCTTATTTTGATAAAGCACTTGATACTCTAGTTGGCGAAGGCGTTTATAAGAATGGCGATGAGATTACATTTGAGTTTAATTATTTCAGTGGAAGTGAAAATCAAGCTTTAATGGGTACTTACATTAAAGATGCTGTTGAAGAAGCGTTCCAGAGCGAGAAACACAATATCAAAGTAAAAGTAGAGCCTATGCCAAAAGATTTCCCAGGAATCTACTATGATCACATGATGATTGGTGAGTTTGACACTTCAATTGGTGGAATCGGTGGTAATACTCTAGATGCAGCATCATTCCTAGATACTTACACTTCAGACAATAGATCAGGATTTACTCTAAACTGGGGTATTGATACTACTATACCAGAGATTGCTGTTTCGTATAAGAATGACGAAGGTAAGTTGGTTAAAGAGTTATGGTCATTTGACGCTATTTATTCAGTATTAAACGGTGAAATCGAAATAGTAGATGGTGCAGAAGTACCAGAGGAAGAAGCAGCAGAATAATAATATAAAATAATTTGAAATGATTTATGTAGAAAGGATAGATTTATTCAAGTATTTTTTCTATCCTTTCTATAATAAGGTTCAAAATATTTATAGAGGAAAGGAAAGTGACAATGGCTAGGTATATAAGGACAAGAATAATATGGATATTTGTATTGCTGTTTACCATCTTATCATTAAACTTTATTTTGGTGAAGTTAGCGCCTGCTTATCCACCTACCACAAAGGAAGCGAAGCGCATGTACTTTGACAAGCAGGTTTCTGATGGATATATGGAATTTAGATTGATTGATAATCCTCAAGAGATGAAAGAAATTAGAAAAAAGATGAAAACAGGAGAAACAATTAGATGTTCTTTTTATGAAGATAAGGGAGATTTTATTCGAGCTTTTGAACCAATTCCAATAATTAAACAGTATTTCTCATGGGTAAAAAATATTGTAACAAAATGGGATTGGGGACTTTCTACTAAATTAGAAGCAGGTAGACCCGCATTTGATTTAATAAAAGAACGAATACCTACAACTATGACCATAAATATTATAGCGTTAATTTTCTATATTCCTATAGGTCTAACACTGGGTATTATTGCAGCATTAAAAAAGAACAAATCTGCAGATAATGTTATTTCAGTCGCCGTAATGATTATGTATTCAATACCTGGTTTTGTTATTATGATCATGCTTGTTATGATATTTGGATACAATTTAGAGTGGGTACCATCAATATTTCCTGCAAAAGATGCAGATATGGCAGTTAGAATTCGTGGAATGATTTTGCCAGTATTAGCCATGACATTTGGACCAGTGGCAGGGTTAACAAGGCTAACTAGGGCTGAACTCACAGAGGTGTTGACTTCAGAATTCTTACTATTAGCTAGAACCAAAGGCTTAACTAGAAGACAAGCTGTCGTTAGACACGCTATGCGAAATTCCATGGTTCCCTTAGTGCCAAGTATTATATTTTCTTTTGTTGGAATATTATCAGGGTCGGTTATAATAGAAATGATTTATTCTATACCTGGTACAGGTCAAGTAGCTATAAGAGCGCTCACTAAAAATGCGTATGATTATAACGTTATGTTGTGTTCCACTGCGTTTTATGCTACGATTTCACTATTTGCAATATTAATAGTTGATATTACATATGGAGTAATTGATCCAAGAATTCGAATGGGAGGTAAAAAATGATGAATAATGTTAAAGACATTGTAAAACAAGATATCCCTAAAAATCAATTTGAATTTGTACAAAAGGGTCAAAAACTTTACGATCAGAAAATTCAAGGTAAGTCAATAAGCTACATGCAGGATGTTTGGATGAGATTCAAAAAAAATAGAGCAAACGTAACTGCATCAATAATTTTATTAGTTTTAATACTATGCTCAATCTTTATGCCGGGATTATCAGGCAAAAATTATGAAAAGCTTGATGAAAAACTTTCTTTTTTACCTCCAAGAGTACCTTTCTTAGAGAAATTTGGAGTTATGGACGGTACTATATCTATAAAAGATAAGCCTATTGATTTAACAAAAATGGATGAAGAAACAGGATTGTATTTACCTTTGAATTATAACGAAAAAGCAATAGTTATGAAAACTCTTACTAATACACGTGTAGAAAGTTCAGAAAAATCTGAGTATGTTTTAAATGGACAATCTGTACTAAGGTTGGATTATGACTCCTCATCAATTACTGTTGAGTCTAATGAGTTTTATAATTTAGTTAAGGCTAATAATCCTAATATTGAAATTGATGTGTATGAGTTAGACAGTAGTTCTAATGGAAAAATAGAGGTTCTGTTACAATCAGATTTTGGTGGAGATTATACAGTTATTGACACTATAACAGAAACCGGTAAACACAGGGTTAAATTATTTGAGTTAAATCCAGATTTGTATGCTGATGTTGTATCTAAACTTCAACTACGCTATAGTTCAGATAATAAAGGGTCTTATGCTGCAGTCACCAGCGTATCATTATTTGATGATAGTAGTAAAGAACCTGTTTTATTTCATGAAGGATATAATTTATGTAGTTATAAAGTAGTTGATGGAAAAGGTTCGTATCAGAGACAAAATGGGGAGATGATCATTGCATCTTTTAAATACAATAAGTATATAGATGCATTTGATTTAACACATGAAACGGCTTTCTCAGCAAGTAAATATGACAAACTATTAGCAGAGTGGGGCGACAAGGTAGAGAAGATTCCTAACCCTGATAATCCTGATGGATGGTTTTTTAGTGAAGGTTTTCCAATTCGTGAGGTTGTAAGAAAGAATGATACAGTTGAAGTGGATGGGGAAAAATATTCTTCATACGAGGTCTATCTTGATTATGCTGCATACTTAGGATATGATGAGTTACCATACTATTTGTTTGGAACGTCTCAAGCAGGTAGAGATTTATTCTCATTAGTTTGGGTAGGTTTGAGAACATCATTGTATATAGGTTTAGTTGTTACCTTGATAAATGTAAGTATTGGAATTGTGTATGGTGCTATTTCTGGATATTATGGCGGAACTGTGGATTTGTTAATGCAGCGTTTTGCAGAGCTTATGGGTAGACTCCCATGGTTAGTTGTTTTGTCTATAATGGTTGCTTTGTTTGATCCAGGAATTAAAACATTAATATTAACTCTGGTGATAAATGGTTGGATAGCAACGGCAAGTGTAACCAGAATGCAGTTTTATAGATATAAAGGACGAGAATATGTTCTTGCATCCAAGACAATGGGAGCTAAAGATCGACGCTTAATATTTAGGCATATTTTACCTAATGGTATTGGGACAATCATTACATCAAGTGTACTTTCAATACCGGCAGTAATTTTTTTAGAGGCTTCTCTCTCATACTTAGGATTTGGTATTGGGCATGGACAATCGTTCAACATCTTAGGAATGACTTTTTCAGGTGTATCAATAGGTGTATTGTTAGCTGATGCAAGAAATTTCTTGTCTACCTATCCATATTTGACAGTATACCCTTGCGTAATAGTTTCGATATTAATGATTACATTTAATATGTTTGGTAATGCATTGAGAGATGCATTTAACCCATCACTGAGAGGGGTTGAAGATTAATGAATAAGAAATTGATAGTAGAAAATTTAAGTATTTCATTTAGAACAGTTACCGGAAAAGTTAAAGCGGTAAGAGATGTTAATTTTGACCTAAACAAAGGTGAAACATTAGCAATAGTTGGAGAATCTGGCTCAGGGAAGTCGGTTACTACACGAGCTATTATGGGAATATTAGCAGGAAACTCTATAGTTGAAAGTGGGAAAGTTATCTATGAAGGTGAGGATCTTCTTAAGATAACAGAAGAAGAGTTTCATAAAATACGTGGTAAGAAGATAGGAATGATATATCAAGATCCCTTATCTAGTTTGAACCCAATAATGAGAATTGGTAAACAAATAACAGAAGGTTTGTTGCTAAATGGACATCATCTTAAAAATAAAATAGAAGAGCTATATAACGAGGAAAGAGTTGCTTATTGTGTAATCAAGCGAGATGTAAGGGTCTTAAAAAAGAAGATTGCTGAAAACAAAAAGAATAAATTGCCATATAATGATCTAAAAAAACAGGTTGCTGAGTTAAAAAAGCAGTTACCAACAGCCAAAAAAACTATGAATATAGCTAAGAAAAAAGCTACTAAAGTAGTAATGAGCGAATATAAAGAGCAAAAGGCTAAATATCTTGAAGAGATAAAAAAGATTCGTGAAAATGCTGAGGGGCTAGAACCAAAGGTAGTTAAAGAGAAAATAGCAGATAAAAAGGAAGAGCTTAGACGTATTAAAAATGTTACCAAAACGGAAGCAAAAGAAAAGGCTTTAAAGGTTATGAGAGAGGTTGGAATTCCAGATCCTGAAAAAAGGTTTAGGCAGTTTCCATTCCAGTTCTCTGGTGGTATGCGCCAGCGTATAGTTATTGCCATAGTTTTGACTTCTAATCCAGATGTATTAATATGTGACGAACCAACAACCGCTTTGGATGTAACTATTCAAGCACAGATCTTGGAACTTATTAATAAGTTAAAAGAAGAACGTGGATTAACTGTTATTTTCATAACCCATGACTTAGGTGTTGTTGCTAATGTTGCGGATAGAATAGCTGTTATGTATGCTGGTAAGATTCAAGAGATTGGTACTAATGAAGAATTGTTCTACGATCCAAGACATCCATATACATGGGCTTTATTAGGATCAATGCCTGATTTAACTTCAAAGGACAAGCTACTAACTATACCTGGAACACCTCCAGATATGAGATTCCCTCCTAAGGGTGATGCTTTTGCACTTAGAAGTGATTATGCAATGAAAATAGATTTTGAAGAGCAACCGCCTATGTTCAAAATATCAGATTCACACTATGTTGCTTCCTGGCTTTTACATAAAGATTGTCCAGATGTCCAAAGGCCAGCTATACTTGATGAAAGAATAGAAAGAATGAAGGAAATGACAGAAGAATTGAAAAAGGAAATGGAAAAGGAGCATGTTACATATGAGAAACAGCTTAAATATTGATAATAAGATTGAAATAAAACAGAGTGAATTAGCACCCGTTGTCAGTATTAAGAATCTTAAAAAGCACTTTATATCAGGTGTTGGAAAGCAAAAGTTAGTTGTTAAGGCTGTAGACGGTGTAAGTTTTGATATTCAAAGTGGTGAAATATTTGGTTTGGTTGGTGAATCTGGTTGTGGAAAAACAACTTTGGGCAGAACCTTGATAAAGCTTCATGAACCAACAGATGGAACAATCGAATTTTTAGGAAGACCTATAACAGAAGGTATTCAATCTAATATTGAAGCAATCAATGAGGCGAAAGAAATTATTAAAAGCCATAAGGATGCTGAAAAGAAAGCTGAAGCAAAAAATACCATTAAGTTTAATAAAAAAGAGATTAGAAGGAAAAAACGTCAGAATGAAAAGAATGATTATGAGCTAACCAAGAAAATGCAGATGATTTTTCAAGATCCTATCGCATCTCTAGACCCAAGGATGACGGTTAAAGAGATCATCGCTGAAGGTTTAAGAATTTCAGGTGTTAAGAAAGACGATGAAATTACCAAGCAAGTTCATGAGGTACTAGAAACCGTTGGATTAGTGCCTGAACATGCAAATAGATATCCTCATGAATTCAGCGGAGGTCAACGTCAGAGAATTGGTATTGGGAGAGCTTTGGTTCTTAATCCTACTTTCTTGATAGCAGATGAACCAATAAGTGCACTAGATGTATCTATACAGGCTCAAATAATCAATCTCTTAAATGATTTGCGTAAGGAATATGGAATAACCATATTGTTTGTTGCCCATGATTTATCTGTAGTAAAGTATATTAGCGATAGAGTAGGAGTTATGTATTTTGGTAATATGGTTGAACTTGCACCAGCTGATGAATTATTTGCGAACCCGCTACATCCTTATACAAAATCATTACTTTCTGCAGTTCCATTAGCTGATCCAAATTATGAAAAGTACAGGAAAAGAGTAACCTACAATCCGCAAACAACTCATGATTACTCAGAAGAAAAACCGGTTTTTCAAGAAATAAAAGAGGGACATTTTATTCTTGCCAACTCAAAAGAAATGGAAGAATATAGAAGAGAGTTGAAGGGCTAATGCATAGAAAGAGGATTTTTTTTACAATAGCTTTATCTATTCTTATAATGTTACTATTATTGTTTTTAGTATATGATTTTGATATGAGCTTGATGAATCTATCTAATGTACTTTTCTTTATGGGTACAGTTTACTTCTTTCCTGGATTAATTATTGTAACTGGTGCCTCTGAAATATTCAGTAGTGTTGGATATTTAAATAGAAGAATGTTTCGCAAAAATAAAGGTGATGGAAATGACTTCAAAACATTCAACGATTATAAGGAATATAAGCATATAAAGAGTGCGAAGTATAATACCAAAGGTAAAGGAGTAAATATATTACTTGTTGGTGGGGGATATGTTATAATATCCATTGTTATAAGTATGATTATTTGATGGATGTATAAGTTAGAGTTAAAAAGTATACATCTATAGTCACTACAGAAATGAATAAATTATATCGCGTAAAAATCTCCAACTTGGTTTAATTTGAATAAAACCAAGTTGGAGATTTTATTTTGCATTGAAGCAGCTAACGATTCAATTATTACAATAGGAGCAATAGAATGATATATATAATAAGAATGGTAAAATAATTGATAACACTCTTTGATTATGTCAATATATAATAATTCAAAGAATAAAGTATTTAATAAAGATATTTAAAAAGCAGTCTCAACATGAAAAGATATTTAATCGTAAGGAATTTAAATTTAGCAGTGGCAATAACATGTTTATTAGAAAGTAGACATGCTATTGCCACTGCCATGAGATATACAATACTTTGGAATAGTTTTAAGGATGTGAGGAACGAACATGGTTTAAGATAGTCCAAAGTTTCCATATAGAAATGGTGTCTTAAGGGGAGAGATAACTCTTCTTTTAAGAGGGGGGAAGGGGGGGGAGAAACTTATTGTTGTCAAATGAATAAATGGGGAATTTGATTTATTTGTAATATACAATAAAAATTTAAATTATGATAACAGTAGGTTAAATAATGTTGCTTTAAAGGATAATAAAATAAAATCTTTGGAAAAGTTCAAGTGCTGATAAATAATAGAGTCTTTAGAAAGATAAATAAATATCACAATCTTATGAGAATAGTGAGCAGCTCTTGAGTTTGTCCAAAGCGACCATATAGAGAAATTGATTGGGAAGATTAAAATCTTATAAGGGTTAAGGTTTTGTTGTCTTAGATTTATAGAAAATATATAAATATATAAGCTTCTTAATCAACTTCAGATAAAAGTCTATTGTATAGAAGTATACTATTTGTAATCTTTAGAAGTTCCTTATCAAGTATGTCATTTCCTTTTAAATCACATATCATCTTGAACTTTTCAATAGAGCTTTTGGTTATGGGCCCTATTATCCCATCAACAATAAGAGGTTTATTTTCATAAGCTAATATCCCAAGTGAATTTAAGTTCTCCTGGAGTTTATTAATTAGTTCATTGTTACTTTTAGTAATCTTACTTTTAATTTAATCATATTTATATAGCTCATTCTCCTCAATTATATATAAGTTTATTAGGATAATCAGGGTCAGTGCAATATCCACAAGTATAAAGATTATGACAGCCTTCATAATAGTCTTTTGAGTTAATAACAGGTATATATCTAGATGCTTTAGATAGAAGCTCAGCATAATCATCAAAACTATCTTCATAGCTGTTATACTTTCTAAATAAGCACATCATAGGAGTTTTAACTCCATTTATCCATTCATAAGTTTGAAGTTCTTCATATTCAAAACCAGATTTTCTAGTCCTTTTAATACCAAATAGATTATTCCCTTTACAGTATTTTAGCCATCCAGTTTCTAGTATTACTTGAGCGATAGTTACTGATGGCAAAAGTGAATATTTTTCGTCAATCTTTTTTGCATAAGGTAATAATAAAGAAATGACCTTTGACTTGAAACACATTTTATCACCTCCTTCAATATGAATATATGCAGTAAGTTATTTGGTTTGTAATTCTCATTAAAACTATCTCCTAGTATGAAGTTTTTTTTATAAGTCTATAAATATTTTAGTAGCAATAAAACTACAACATTTATAAACTCAATATGTTAAAATATAGTATATGTAAAAAAATAGGAATAAGGAATTTTTATAGGAGAGAAAAAAGGGGGGGAGTTCATGCCTATTAAAGAAACAAAGATAAGATTATTTTCAAGTGAATTTGAAGAAATGATTAATAAAAGGCAGGTTTCTTCAGATACTGTTTTCATAGATAAAAAAATATGGAATGAGTATGGAAAAACCTATAGTATTATGGTTACTGATTTAAGCGGATTTACTAGTAATTCCATTGAGAGAGGAATTTTGAATTTTATTTCATTAATATATGAAGCTATGATTTTAACAGAGGCTATTGTAGAAGAAAACAATGGAGAGATTTTAAAAACAATTGGGGATACATTTGTAATTCTTTTTCCAAATCCTAAGGATTCAGTAAAGTGTGCTATAGAAATTCAAAATGCTTTGAGGGTAAGTAATAAAATAAAAGCTGAAAGTTTAAAGCTGCACATGAGTGTAGGTATTGGATATGGACAAGTCTTAAAAGTAAGTAATAATGATATATTCGGTGTAGAGCTTAATATAGCTAGTAAACTTGGAGAAGATATAGGAATACCTAATGAAATTTTAATTTCAGAAGAGGTTAGGAATTATATAAATGAATACGAACTTCTATATAACTATGAATTAATTACCACAGAATATAATATTGGAAAAGTTTATAAATTAAAGTTTAAGTAACATAGGAAAAAAGAGAATAATATAAGATAAATAATAACCATAACTATGAATACTGCTGTTGATAATAAAGTCCTTGTAAATGACTTTTAAATTGGTAAAGTGACAAAATTAATTCTATTGTAAACCAAAATGATATTGTACTTATAGCTGGTAGTTTGCCAAATGGAGTTCCAAAAGATTTATACTATAAATTGATACTAGAATGTAAAGAAAAGTGTGCTGAAGTTATACTTGATGCGAGATGAGAACAGATGAGATTAGCTTTAAAGGGTAAGCCTATGATAAACCAATCATTGGACTTCAAATAAAGTAACAGATAAAAGCTATTTAGCTAAAGTGTAAAGGAATAGAGGGGATGTTCTTACAAGTCTTAGTTATAAATTAAAGGAATTACCAAATGATTGGTTTAGATTAATAAAGATAAGAGAAATTATGGATAAAAAAGAAGAACTATCAGATAAGAGAGAATTAAAAAGTGAGAAATTAAATATATTAGAATGTGCATTAGAGGATTATAGAAAAGCATCTGAAATATTATTTAAATAGATTAGAAGAGGAATTAAAAGACTATCAAATAGCAATAGAAATAAGAGAAAGATTAGATAAAGAAGGAAAGCTCCCAGATAAAAATTATTTAGTTCAAGTGTACTATAATAGGGTCTTTGTACTTTTAAGGAAAAATCAATATAATGAAGTTTTAGAAGAAGCATTAAAAGGACTAACTATTTATGTTGATAATCTTCATAATGGAAGGTTTTTATATAATATTATAGTTACTTTAATGCATATGGTAACAATGATTTCTAATAAACAAAAATGTTTAGAGAGGTATATTCCATTAGTTGTATCTTGTTTTAAAAGTATTAAAAATAAAGAAGTTACAGAGAAATCTCAAAAGATGCTAGAAGAAATTGCCTTTGTAATTAATGAAAGAATGGAAAAGGAAAATAAGAAAGATGTACAAGAGTTAATCAGTAGAATTAAAGAGATTTCAATAAAAAGACAAGATGATACTAGTGATGAGTTTTTGTTAGCGGATATAATGGAGATTGAAGGTAGTCTTTATGGTTATTACTTTTCTAAGGCTCAGAAGGAGTTACTTGTATTAAGAATTGTAATATCACAAAATAATGTAAAGGTAGAATTTATTGAAGATGTTAAAGAAATTGAAAGCTATAGAGGAATATAGGAAAAAAGGGAACACAAAAAAATCGTAAAATGGTAAAAAAGTCTTAAATATTGATAATAGTTATGATTTCATATACGAGTTAATTAAAAGAATATGAAATTTGAAAGGAGAAGAGAATGAAAAACGTACAATTTAAATTTATTGGACAAGGATCCACTGTTAGTAGTGAGTCAAAATCAGATATCTTAAAACCAAAGAGCAATAGAATATTCTTAGATGTAGGGAATGCCTTAGATTATAAAAATATAATTATTGATAATCATCAAGAATACTCTAAGTACGATAGTAATAAAGAGAGACCTATTAGTGTAGCAAGTATTTGTTACAATGAAAAAGACGATATAGAAGAATATCTTCAAAGAATAGAAGAGGACGAAGTTGAAATTGTACTTCATAGCGAACCAGATATTGATTGTATTGTTTCTGCCTTCATTATTAGTAAGTACCTAAATAATGAAAAGTTACATAAGGATATGTCAATCATAGTAGATTGTGTTGAACAAATTGATTCCGGAAGAATGGAATATAAAAACAATGAAATAATTAATCCTTGTTTCATACCATATGCACTAGATGAGGTTCTTAAAAGACAGAATAATCAAAAAAATAAATATGAAGAGAAAAAAGCTCAAGAGGCGAAAGAAAAAGGAGAAAGAACACATAAGTATGATATTAACGAAGAAGTAGTTCAAAAAGGTTTTAAGTTGATTGAAGTAATTCTAAAGTGCTTAAGTAAACTAGATAAAAAAGAAAAATTTTTAGATAATGTTGATATATCAAAAGAAACAGATCTTTTTGAAGAAGAATTGATGCTTTTAAAGAAAGATTATGATCTTTACTTAGAAGAGAGAAAGAATGCTGAAATATGTTATGAAAGTAAAGTGAAGCTACCTATAAAAAATAGCTATGAGAATGAATTAAAAGAGGTGGATGCTTTATTTTGGAATGGAAAATCAAAGTGTATTCTTCATAAGTATTGGGCAAGACAAGATAAAACTGCTCCTTTAGGAGAAGGATTTATTTTTACATTTATTCTATCACAAATATTAAAAGGAGAGCATCAAGAAAAAAGAATTAAGCATAGGGACATTAATGTTAATAGAGTTATTATATCTGTAAATCCTAGAAGTGATGTTTCATTAAAAGGGTTAGGAGAGGCACTTGAAAAAGGAGAATGCTTTAAGGAGAAAGAATACTTTAAAAGTAGAGTAAGTTTATGGAGGAATAGGGGCAAGTCTAGGTTCCCAGAAGAATGGTGTGATAATGATGATCCATGGTATGATGGAAGAAATTTTGATTACACAATAGTTGATTCTCCAAGAATAGGAAGTCTTATGAGTATTAGTGAAATAAAGCATATTGTTAATAATTTTACTGCTCCATTAGTAGAGGATTATTTAATAAAATATGTTATACCATTCACAATTGATGAAAAGAAATATACTCAACTATGCAAAAAACTCAATAAGATTAAAGGAAATAATCTAGAAGAGGATGAAATTAAAGAATATTTTTGTAAACCAATACAAACATATTTATTTGAAAATTCCATTGAAGAAAGTAATTCTGGAAATCGTAGTTTTAACTGTAATAAATACTCTTATGACATAAAAAGCTTGATAAGAGAAAATATGCTTAATGAAGTTAATGGAAAAACCCTGAATATATCAGATAATATCCTTAATATTATTGTGTTTAAATATGGAATAGGTTTCATTCATTTTGATATTGAAATTCAAAATGAAGAGAGCAATTTGCGTTTTGATGAGATTCTTAATATTAAGTATGATTTAAGCAATAATACTATTGAAGAAAGAATATTCAATAAACTAATTGAAGGAATAAAAATAAAAGAATATGTTGTAGAGAAGAAAAAAGTAATGTTCTTCTCTGGCATTAGTATAAAATCGAATATATATTATGAAGAAAAGCATAAGAAAATGATATATAAGCAGATGAATTCTATGAACTGGAAAGGCGTTAATCATAATTCTAGATATATGAATTATTTCATAGATAGAGATATTATTAAAGCAGACGAAAATACTTATTATGGTTTTAGTAAAAATGGAGGTGCACTACTTATTATTGACGATAATGATAAGTGTGAAAATTGTACAAGCGACCAGAATGGTGAATCAAATAAGTTGAAATGTATTAATGAATGTGGAAGAAATAAAAATAAAAAAAGTATTCATGATTATTTTGGAAAAAACGATTTTTATTTATTTTTAATAGCATTACAACAAAGATTGAGTTTACTAGCTTTTGACAATAAACTATCTGTATATGATAAAAAAAGCCAAAAAAGAGATATACAAAGATTAAGAGGGTTACTGGTTAATTTCACAACACAAGGGTGGTTCAGTGAGGTAACTGAAGATAAGATAGGAACTGTACTTTATAAGAAATGGACAGAAATTTTTGAAAATACAGATTTATATAATGAGATTTATAGCCAGTTATCAGCAGTAGATGATTATTATAAAGCAAAAATGTCAAATCAATTAACACTTATATCAGCCATAACATTTCCTATGGTTTTTATAGGATCAATAGCAGGATTATATGATACAGGATATATGACAAGTGGTAGACAAGTATTTGAGTTAAAATGGATACCAGCTACAGAAGAGATGGTTGGAGCTTTAAGTATAGGTTGGGGATGTTTTTCTACATTCTCTCTTATGGTATTTTTAATTGTTATAATATTTTTCTATCGGAAGAGATAAGCTTCTAAAAGAGATTTTAAATTTGATTTGGAAAGAAAAAGTTAATATCACTTTTTCTTTCCACAATATGATCTATTTTAAAGAATTTAGTTCTGAGTTTGTCCAAGACTTAACATGATCAAGGAACAAGTTTAACTCTTGTGAGTCTTCGTCTAAAGGAGTATTTATATCAGCCACTGTATAAGTGTTCCACACCCTATCGAAAATTCCATCACTGCATACATCGTGCTGACATAAAACAAAAACCTTTAAACCAAGTGCATTAGCAAGTCCACCTTCTAGATGTAGCCAACCAGAAGTATATTTGCGATGAACCTCTTCAGTTTCATGACTTGTCCCTTCTTTTTCTCTTAAAAAATAAGCGTGACTTTTTTCAAGTCCTAATATTACGGCACCTTTACATTGGCTCATTAATTCTCTGATTTTGCCTATAGGATCATGTTTATCATATACAGTAAGGTTAGCACGAACTATTTTTATTCCAATAGACTCAAGCTTGTATATAATAGTTTGAATAAAATACTCTTGTTCAGGAGTGTGAGGAGTAATAGTGCTTAGAAATACAGGAACTTTATTATCGGGTTTTTCTATTATTTGTTCATTGATTTTTTCATGTTTAGGTGTAGAGAAAGTTTTGTACCAATTTAAGATTACTTCTATCCCAGCAGTTATAAATTTAGCATCTTCAACCAAAGTCGTCTTTGGTAATCCAGTATGATGAACTAATCTATTTCTGGTGCTTCGAATATTATCACATCTTTGTATAATTTCATTTGGAATGGAAGGGAAAGTAGCAGAATGATTTTTATTATATTGATTTAATCTTTGTATTGAACCATTAAGGTCATATGATTTACTATTTGAAATATCTAAATCATATGATAGTTGGTTTAAAAATGATTCTATAAAAACAGCACCCCATATTGCACATGAGAAATATTCCTTATTTTCATGGCTTAACATACAATTTTTTAAATGATAAAAAGATGTTTCTTGTAAATAATCTCTATAATCATTTATGTTCATAAAGACTTATCCTCCTAGGTAATATTTTTATAAATGTACACAATATCATGAGTACATTATATCATTTCAGTAAAGTATTTACTATAAATACAAGTTATGTGTTGTTGTGTTATTAACGAATGTAATGGAAATATATTTCATTGAAATACCAAAACAAAAAAATAGTGATGAAAAGATATGCTAGTAGCATGGACTGAATTCTTAAAAAATACTGAAAGTGAGAAAGTTAGAATCTTAGAAATGAGAAGTATAATAATAAAAGATAAAGTAATTGCTCTAAATAAAACTAAAGAAGAATTTAGAAAAATGAGGGGTTATTATTAAAATCTTAAGGAGATAGTTTTATAGCTACATTTAAGAATCTTAATATTGTGTTAAAACAGCTATTCAAATTCTAAGGAGACTAAGATTATACAATATAAATAGAACTGAAAATAACAAGCTTTTATTAGGTGTTGGTATTGGCTATGGTGATGTTATAAAGATCGGAAATTAGATATTTCTTATAAAGAAGCTGAGCATGTCACTGTTGGATTTAAAAAAGCATATAAACTAATTTACAAACTTAAATATGTATAATAATTTCAATGTTAAAAGGAAAATAAAGCAAAAAAGATAGTAAAGGAACTAAGTAAGTGAGCAATAAGTGAAACTGAAATTTTAATATATATTACTGAAATGGTGCATTAATTATAGGAAAAAGTAATAGTATTATTAATGGATATATAATTTTTAAAATTTATTAATAAATTAAGTTAGTTTAAGAATACTAAAGAGGGTGATAAAAATTAATGATATAACTTTTAAATAATGTTTCTTAGGGCATGGACCTCTGTACATAATATAAATGAAGATATATTTGTTTAGATATTGGTAATAAATTACATTATGGTGTTATAGTCATCATCATTTGAAAAGAGATTTTCGTGTACAACTTCATTAGATACAATATCAAAGGATTTGATTCCTGTACCTAAGGGAAAAGTTTATAATATTATTATACATTTTTCTACAGACTTTGACTCACTAGCATCAATTTATTTGGTAACGGTATACTTAATAAATGGTGCGTTTCCTAAATATACAGATGATTTAATAGAGTATGTTGAAATAATAGATTCAGGGAGAATGAGTATAGATAAGTTAAATTTAAAATGTCCTGCGACAGTTGCTAATTTTTTAGAAATGTCAGTATAGAAGCAATAAGGATGAATTAGGCATGAAGCTTTATAATTATTGGGATAATATCTTTCAAAACAATATTTTATATGAAGAGGTAACAGAGCGATTAGCTTCAGTGGATGAATATAAAAGAATTGAATGAGATAGAAAAGTGAATAAAATAACAGCGATATTTATACCTATAATTTTGTTAGATTAAATATTTGCCATTGGGATATTTGAGGGAATAAATCCAATCAAGATAAGTTTGTTAATAACAGTAATAATAACTCGTGTATAATACCACTTATAAGATTTTATTTAGACTTCGAAAAAAATAAATAATGAAATGGGATATAAAATAGAATTTAAATTAAAGAATTTTACACTAAGGCTAAAATGTTATTAAACTGTTTTAGTCTTTCTTTATGTAAAAATAAAAAGTATAAGTAAAGCATAAAATTAAAATATCAATAAAGGAGCTGATTATGGATAATAATCCTAAGTTAAAAGAAACACTTAATGAATTATGTTTTTATTTACCATTAGAAGTGCAAGTAGATATTGAAGCAGCTTATGATCATTTGTTAAGGGATAGCAAAAATTATTGTGATGCTATTCAAAGATTAAGGAAAGCAGGGGAAGCGATTACTGCATTAATGGTTGAAGCTTTAGAATACAAGCCAGCAGTATCAAGAAGTGGAAGTCCAAAGACAATTGCTAGTCAACTAAAATACATAGATGATAAAGATTTCGTTTTTAGTATGGAGGTTGTAAGAGAGAAAGGTAATGATGTATCACATTCTTCACTAGGAAAAGATAAAAATAGATACAATTTAGAGATGGTATATGAAATATTTAAAAACTTCATTAATTGTGTGATTATCTATATTACTAGAGGGTTACATGAAGATGATATTACAGAAAAATTAAATGAAATCGAAAAGAAACACAGTAATAATAAATATAATAATTTGAGTCTTGAGCAACCAGATGCTTTTGAATCCGAAGATAAAAATCAAGAGTTAGATACTAAAGGTGAAAAAGAAGAGCAAGTTAAATATGATGAGACAAATGATGAAAATAAAAATTCCAATATGAGTGAAGCTATTGAAAACATGAATTTTCAAAAGTTCCATATTAAAAACGAGAGTTTTAACAATAATGAAATCTTAAAAGATTACTCATTTATTAAGTCAGCTAGAAGTTATGATGAAAGAAGAATATATCAAAAGAAAACTTACTTTGATATTGATGGTATTGAAATTGAAAAATCATATATTACTACTGATGATATAGGGGAAATAATTTCAACATATGAGGAAGGAGATAAATATAAACTAATAAAGGGAGATTTTGATAGAAATAAAAATAAAAGATTAATTATAATAGGTTCAGAAAAATCCCGTGGTAAAAGATCAACAGCAATTAAACTTCTCAGGGAATTAAAAAAGAAAAATGAAATTTTTTATTTTTCTCAAGTAGATGAAAGTATAAAACTATACAATTTAAAAAAATATTTGAAAGATAAAAATATTTCCTACAACAAATCTTACATTATTAGAATGCATATAAGCGATCTGTTTGACTTAAATAAAAAGAATACCTTAGATGAAATTAATCTAGAGTTGAAAAAAAAGCATTCGTACATGGTAATTATTTCGCAGGATAGCTTTGATGACAAAAAATACAATGAGTATTATTATTCTTGGAATATGGATATAAACTTAGAAAAGATCATGAAAAATAAGATAAAATTCTTTGAGAAATCCTCTAAAAAGTATAAAAAGTATATTGAAAAATTGAAAGAGGCTGAAATATTTGAAGAACTAAAGCAAGTTCCAATAAGTCCTAGCCTTATAGCTGTTTATGTAAGAAATATTTTGGAAAAAGATCCACAGCATCCTGAATTTGCTTCACAAGCTAAAAAAGCATACCCTGCAAATTTAAAAGAAGAGGCTAGAAATACAATAGAGAATAATAAAAATGATTTAGATGTGCTTTGTAAATTGTTATGCTTAAGTTTATTTCGCAAATTAAACAAGCCTCTATTTAATGACTTAAGTGAAAGTCTGATGCTAAACTTTAGTGAACTTGTTAATGAAGAAGAAAGACAAGAATTCATGAGTAAAGAGCGCTTGTTAAAGAATGACTCATATGTGGCAGAGAAAATTAATGCTAAAAAAGAAGTACAAATTATAAAAAGCAATTATGGAGATATTGAAGAAAGTTTCATTGAATTTGAAAATACTCAATTTTACGAAAAAGTATTAGAAAATCTTCTTGAGAATTATACAAGTATATACAAAGTAATTAGAGAATGGATATTAAAGAGATTTTTATATTTCAATCCAGTATTGGTTCAACTATTTATACCGAGTTTTAAATACTTATTTATCAATGATAAGAAAACTATAATAAATACAATTTTAAGTCCATTGGTTAAGAAGAATTCGAAGTACGGTATAAAAAATATATGCACACTCATAAATGCTTTAATAGAGATTGATAATGAGAATTTTATAATCGAATTTATTGAAAGAGTTAAGGGAATTAAAAAGCAAAGAGTTAAGAAAATAGTGTTGAATTCGATTCCTAAAACACTTCATAAAAAATATCCTTTTAGGACCATTATGATTTTAAGACATTACATTGAGAAAGCATCCTCAATAAAAGAGATTGATGAATGTTCATTATGTTTAAGTTTAATGATTGATCATAAAGTAATAAGAGATAATAGGTACATTGCATTAGAAGCTCTGGAAAATTGGTGTTTTGATTGTGAAGAGGATGAATTTTTTAGAACTAAATCTAAATATATATATCTAAATGCTCTGTACTACAACATGTATAAGAGTGATTATTGCTTTGTGATTGAATATTCGGAAAATATCGACTTATTAGAGGAGCAAATACTGCCACTATATGAATTGATTTTAAAGGATAAATTTATGCTCAAGCATTTCATTGAGTATATATTCAATGAAATAAAGTTTATTGGTGAAAAAAAACAAGATCTAGATGAAAAAGTTGATATTATTGAAAATATTCTAACCTTAGTACTAAAGGAAATTAAATTAAGTGATAAAAGATATAGGAAATCATTTTTCCCTAAAATTAATTACTGGTTAAGAAAATACAGTAGGGAGTTTAAAGCAGAGAAAAATTTAATTGATATAGTTTTAGATAATGTTATTGAAGATAATTATGAAAGGAGAGAACTTTTAAATGAAGGACTTATTGATTAGAGATTATGAAATTGATAAAAGCGTGACGAAGTTATTTTCTATTAACAGAAAGATTAATGATATTAATATTTCTATGGGAGAGTATCATGTATTACTAAATGAATCTACTGGAAAACACGATGTGTTTGAGTTTGGAAATAAGATGCCTAAAACATCTGATTTGATAAAATTCAAGTACAATAAAGGATTTGTACTTAAAAAAAATGCACAGCATATTGATGGAGAATATAAATATAATTGTTTAAAAACTAATGATGATTATTATGTGATTTATAGCTTGAAGTATAAAATTAATAATCCTTTAAAAGTTTGTGAAAATATAAATTTGGGTAAAGGCTCTAAAGAACTTATTAAAAATACAGTAATTCAATATATAAAAAAAGTCTTAGAAAGAAATATTAAATTTGATGTTTATGAATATGATTTGTGTAAGGATGTAATAGATAATTCATTTAGAGTTATATCATTTGAATCTTTAAATGAACAAATAGAGAACTATGGTATATTAATTGATAAGTGTGAAATAAATGTTACAGGTAGTAAGGCATTTAAAGAAGAAAGTCAGATGAGATTTAACAACAAAAGAAGTGTTAGGATATTAGAAAATGAAGTTATTACAAAAGATGAAATGAGTGGGTTAGAAGTTGAAAAGAATAAGATTGAGAATATAGTTAAAAAGAGTAGGGAAATTGAAGGTGTTAAAGTTGAAAATGAAATAGACAGGAAAAGAATAGAAGAGAGAGTCAAGGTTTTAGCATCAGTAGAACAATATATTGATGATCCTAAAAAATTAGCCTTGTTAAATGAAGAGTTTTATAATAAGGTTCAAGCAGCTGATTCAAATGACATTGCTAAGAGAGTTGAAATTGAGAAAGCTAAACTGGAAATTAACAAACAAAAATTGGATATAATCTTAAAAATGAGAGAAGAAGGATTGGATGATTATGAGATTGAATCTTTAACTAAGCAGGTGTTTGGATTAGATGATACTTCCAGTGATAACCATCTCAGTGGAAATAGCCGAGAGACAAAACGGTTAACCAATGAAAGTAAAGAGGAGGTAGAAGAAAGAAAGAATAAATATAAAGGGAAATTTGGAAAAAGGGAAAATGACTAAGAGGGGGTAGTTTGTATTGTCGAACTTGTGGATTGAATTTGGGGCAATAATATTTATTACTTCGCTTATTTCAATAATATTATTATTGAAAATTTTTATAAAGCCCTTACTATTTATTTTTAAAATAGTAATTGCTATATTAACGAGCATATTGTATAAAATTGCTTCAATAGCAAATGGGTTAAGGGGATTATCAGATTTTTCAGATAATATTGCATCAATATTTAATAAGAAATCTCAGAAGAGTGATAGTAAAAAAAAGGTGTTTAGAAAAAGTTTGCTTATATCTATAGGAATTACAGTTATAAGTTTATTTTTAGCTAAGCAGTCCAACTTAGATATAACTAAGTACCAATATTTCACTAAATTAATGAACATTGAATATGTGAAAGACTTTATAGGGAATGAAGATACAAGTAATACAAGTGCTAAGAGTGTAGAAAATAAATGGAATCATAATTTTAGTGAGGATGATTTGGTATACCTAAATAGTAGCGCAAAAGTATATGAATATGATGAAAATAAAAAAGTACTAACTGTGGAAAGTAAAGTACAAAATAATAATACTAAAGCATATAAAGATGATTTTATTTTAGTTAAAGATGAATATTTTATAAAAATTATATTTGATAATGGAGAAGAATTTTTTGTTAACCCTAAAGATATTATAAAAACCTCAAAATATGCAATAGTAAATGCGAAATCTTTAAATTTAAGAAAAGAACCTAAAGTTAGCAAAGGAAATATCTACTGTGCTATTCATAAGAACGAAAAAGTTAATGTTATATATGAAGATATTAGTGAAGAATGGATATTAGTGTCTACAGGGGAATATGCAGGATTTGTGTATAGTAAGTATATAGATATTAGTACAAATACTGAATGAGTATTTGTTTATATAGTATATTCGGGCGTAAATATTATTTATAAGATTAGGGAATATTGCATTTTAGTCAAAAATAAATTACCTGACTTATTAAGATCTTAACAATAAATAAACATCTGTGTATTTAACTGAAGATTTTGAAAACTATACCTGATATTAAAATTAGCCGCGTTAAGGAAAAAGGTTGTGTTCATTTTTCCTTTTATCGATGATATATAAATAATAAAAAGAAAATAGAAGAACTAAGAAGCAATTAAAGTTCCTTAGTTCTTTTAAAGCTCAGTTTACCCCTAATCTTCTCAAAACTATCCCTCGAAACAACCATCTCACCCTTATCCCACCTATAAATATTACTCCTATCAGTATCAAGAAGTTTAGCTTCATCGAGCACGGACAACTAATTTTTAATTCTCCATTCAAAAAGCATTTTACTATAATCATTAATTATAAATTTCAAATACTCATCATCACCGATAATTAGGTCTTTACCTAAAAAAATGCAAAGTTTAAACATAACATCTCTTGAAGGAATAACTTTATCATTTTCATACTCATCTATGGTGCGTCTTCCAATGTTAATCAGTTCACATAAGTCGCTTTGGGACAATCCTAATACCATCCTACCTTTTTTTATTCTTTTACCAAGGGTATCCTCTTGAAGGTGAGAATACAATGAATTATATAGATTGATAACCATAGTTTGACAAAAGTTCGCATTTTGGTAGGACGAGAAGAAGCAATATACACAGGAACATTTCCAGGATATAACGCAGTAAAATATGCTAAAGGTGAAAAAATACTGATACTCCCAAGAAAGAGTGCAATAGGCGATATAATAGCTTATGCTAATTATAGAATGTTAAAGATGAAGGACCACAAAACAAGAAACACCCTAGAATAGTCATATTTACATATATGAGATTATGTTAACTAAAATAATGTAAACAAAAACATTATCAAACATGTCGATACAAGTTCTTGCAGCTATGTTTTCATGATCAAGCTGAACAAATATTGAGGCAATATATTTAGGGTGATGACTGTTAATGTTGGTATTTGGATAACAGACGGAGTGGAGGTGGGTATCAGTATTACAATTGGAAGAATGTTAGCATCTACAGGGGAAGAGATATAGACAAAGTGGGAGCACAGTGTTACAGGCATAATATCCACACAGTCTTAATTTGAATTGAAGGGAATTACATGTTTGAGGAATGCCAGAGATTTAAAAACAACGAGATATAAGTTTGTGTAACTATTTAAAAATATTAAAACTCTATTTCTTATGCATTTGTATTTACCTAATTATTAATATATTTCCATGATTTTCATTCTTATTATTTACATTTTATCTTTAATATAATAACATATATTTATAATTAAATTATATAATAGTAATATTGGGTCAACATTCCACGAATATGGAGAATTCATAGTGACCTTGGGAGAAGTGAAAAAAATGGAGTGGAAGATAGTAGTACATAGCTGTGGTGACGGTGATAAAGGGGGTTGTTATGACTGAGTTGTTAAAAAATGCTTTTACAGGGATAAATATTATTCCAACTGTGTTGTTGTTAATAGTAGTTTTCTATTGGATCGGCGTTATTTTCGGGGCATTAGGTTTTGATTTTTTAGATTTTGAGCTAGATGGTGCTGATAATTCAGGTCCATTCTATGCAGTATTATCATTTCTAAATTTAGCGGAATTACCTTTTATGTTGGTCTTTAGTATTTTAATTTTAAATTTTTGGATAATAGCTATGTTGATGTATTATCTACCAATAGTCTCTGGAGGTCCAGTAAATGCGGTATTGCTGCTACCTGCTATGGTGGTTAGTATGTTTATCACAAAGTATGAGACGGTTCCCTTAAAGGGAATTTTCAATGACAGCAGTGTGCAGGAGGAAAGAGGGCGTGAAGTAATTGAACATGAATGCATACTTAAGTGCGATTTGGAAAATGGACGATTAGGACAAGCGGAGATAAAAAGAGATGGAGCTTCAATAGTGATAAATGTGAAGTCGGAATTCCATGAAGAGTCATTCCATAAAGATGAGGTTGCATTTGTTATCAGAAAAGACACTGATAAAAATATATATTATATAGTTAAAATGGAGGAGAAGAAAAATGAGTTATTTGATTCAGGTACTATTAGTTAGTATTGTAGCAGTTATTGCAGTAGTCGCAGGATTACTGGCATTGTTTTCTTTGTTCTACCATAAGGTAGAGCAGGGTAAAGTTATAATAAGAAATGGTGTTGGTGGGCAGAAGGTATCCTTTGGTGGTATGTTTGTAGTACCAATCGTACACAAATACGAAGTTATGGATATTTCTGTTAAAAGAGTTGAGATTGCTAGAGAAGGTAAAGACGGTCTGATATGTAAAGACAACCTTAGAGCTGATATCAGAGTTGCATTCTTTGTAAGAGTAAATCAAACAAGAGAAGACGTACTTAAAGTTGCACAGCTTTTAGGATGTCAGAAGGCATCTGATCCTACAACTTTGATGGAATTCTTTGATGCTAAGTTCTCAGAAGCATTAAAAACGGTTGGTAAGAAGTTTGACTTTGTTCAGCTTTATACTGAAAGAGAGACTTTTAAAGATGAGATTCTTCAAATTATCGGAACTGACTTAAACGGTTATGTTATGGATGATGCTGCCATCGATTATCTTGAACAAACTGACGTTAATCTCTTAAATAGTGATAATATTTTAGATTCAGAGGGAATTAAGAAAATAACTGAGCTTACTGCAAAACAGCTGATATTAGCTAACCAGATTGAGAGAGATAAAGAGAAAACTATAAAACAACAGGATGTATCTGCAAGAGAAGCAATATTAGAACTTGAAAAGCAAAATGCAGAGGCTGAGGCTAAGCAGAAGCGAGAAATCTCTATTATTAATTCTAGAGAAACAGCAGAAGCGGAAAAAGTAGCTCAGGAAGAGAGATTTAAGTCAGAAATGGCAAGAGTTAAAGCAGATGAAGAAATTGAAGTTGCTGAGCAAAATAAAGAGAGACAAGTAATTGTAGCTATGAAAGCAAAAGAAAGTACAGAAGCAGTTGAGAATGAAAGAGTTGATAGAAAAAGATTACTTGAAAGAACAGAGAAAGACAAATTAGTTGAACTTGCCGTTATTGATAAGGAGAAAGAAGTCGAAGTTGAAAAGAAAAATATTCAGTCAGTTATTAGAGAGAGAGTAACAGTTGAGAAAGATACTGTTGTTGAAGAAGAGAGAATCAAAGATACACGTGCAATAGCAGAGGCAGAGCGTTATAAGACTGTAGCTATCAAAAAAGCTGAAGAAGAGGCTGAAAAGGAACGTATTATTAAAGTTAGAACAGCAGAGGCTTCAAAACAAGCTGCTGAATGCATTGCTGAGAAGACAATTATCGATGCGGATGCTAAACTTAAAGCTTCACAGAAAGAAGCAGAGTCAATTAAAGTTATCGTTGATGCTAAAGTTCTTGAGGAATCCACTAGTGGTATAGCAGAATCAAAAGTTATTGAAGCAAAAGCACTGGCACAGGCTAAAGGTGATACCGCTAAGATTGATGTAAAAGAGAAAGAGGGTACAGTTGAAGCTGATATACTGAAGAAGAAGTACATGGCAGAAGCAGAAGGTATCAAAGAAAAAGCTGAGAGCATGAAGGCTCTTGATGAAGTTGGTAGAGGACATGAGGAGTTCAAACTTAAGCTTGAAAAAGAGAAGGCGATTGAACTTGCTAATATCAACATCCAGAAGGATATTGCAGAATCTCAAGCTGCTGTTATCAACGAAGCTCTTAAATCAGCTAATATCGATATCGTTGGTGGAGAGACAATGTTCTTTGATAAAATTATTGGTTCTATCACTCAGGGTAAATCATTTGACCGTCTTGTAGATAACAGTGAAGTACTTACTGATATCAAAGAGACATTTATCACTGGTGATCCAGAATACTTTAAGAAACAATTACAGGAGTTAACAAATAGATTTAACCTTACATCAGAAGATCTAAAGAACCTGTCAATAGCTGGTGCAGTGAAAAAGATGATGAAGGATGCTGACGGGTCTGATAAGACAATGCTGGGTAAATTATTAGATACAGTTAATAAAGCAGGGGTTGGTAATATTCCAGCAAATATGATACAAGGCAAGTAAAAGAAAATAACAAGTCAGTATACTCGTATATTTGACTTGTTATTTTCTTCAACATGCCAAAACTACACGTGAATGAGGTAGATAAAGTTGGGCGCTATTGAGAATAAAGATATAAATGGTAAAAATGAAAATAAAGATATGGAGAACAGCACATATGAGGTCATTAAGAATCGTCTTATAAAACACGGTAATGATTTGACGGAACGTGTTGAAGGTCTTAACGCTGCGAGAAAAGAGGTTTTCGGTTCAATTGAAACGAAGCTTCTCAGCAGCGAGAGGATATTAACAGAGCACAACTGTATACCTAGAGACATGGCTCCAGTGGATGATTGTTTCATCTTTGGTTACAATGTCCATATAGGTCTTAAATCTAAGGTTGAACTGAGTGATGTATTTTCGATATATGAATATAAAGACCATTCATTTCAGAAGCAGTCCTTTGAGTTAATAAATGACGAGAAGTTCTTAAGAGATTTTGATGAGCTGTATAAGTATTATAAGAATACTTTTTTTGCAAAGTTTACTATAATAGAACCGTATTTCTACATGATTTTTCAAACTGGAAAGAATGCCACTGATATTAAAGCTTTTAAATGGCTGATGGAGGGTGGTAAGCTGATATATGTTGACTGCAGAAGTGAACATGAAGTTAAGTTTATCAATAAAAATGAATTCAATTTTGTTAAAGCAACAAGGGATGATCAGCGGAGCGGTGTTTATCCTCATGTTTCAATTTTGGATAAGGTCTTTGTGGAAACCATTAATGGAGATCTAACAATCAAAGTTGAGGATAATACTGAGATAGGTAAGGGAATTTATTCAGAAGATGTTGAGGATAAGGACCAGAACCTTGATGATGCTGAGATATTCTATGCTGATTTAGGTGAAATAATAATTCTTAAAATTCGACCATTTAAGGAAAGTGATTATAGGTACTTCGTTTTTAACAACAAATTAAAGAATGTTGTAAGAATCGATTCAATTAAAGATACTTGTATGCTCCTCCCCGGGAACCATGGACTCATTTTCCCAAAAGGATATTATCTGCAGAACGGTGAATATAAAATATTTGATGTTCCAACTGAGAATTCAGTATTTGATCAGATGATTAGTTCATCTAATGGTGAAGACTATCAGTATATTTTTTATAACATCGAAAGCGGTATATATTTAGTATATTCATATAACATTATAGAGCAAACAATAGAAATGCCAATTGTTTGCAGCGGATACTCACATTTCAATAATGGAGAAATGATTGTATTTAAACATGAAAATGAACCAAGAAAGAATCATATGATACAGATATGGCAAACACCTTATGTGGGTAAAAATTATGTAAGTGAAGGTAACACCGATTCAATCTTATTTAATATCGGTAATAAGGATATCGTCAACTGTATGGCTGATTGTAAGATTGTATACAAACTCATTCAAAAAGGTGAGAGCTATCAGAGTATCTACATTGATATAGTAAAAGAATCAGAACAAATAATTGATACGTATTTTTGGTTAGATAAACAAGAAGCGTATAATTTAAAAGAAGTGCTTATACGTATAAAAGAGACATCAGCTTTTGCAATTGGTGAGTTTGAAAAAGTAGTAAGAATAAAGAATTCAACCCAAAAGCAAATAAGTGATGTAAAAAATGAATCAGAGGAACTCCTCAAAAAACTAGAATATGGAACATTTTATACAGTTGACGAATATGTAAGGGTATTAGCTGATATACGAAATCTTAGAGGTAAGATTGTCTCACTAAGGGATTTAAGATATACGGACCTTACAATCGTTGATTCACTTGACACTAGAGTTAAAGAAAAAAATGAGGAATTCTCTAAGAAGTGTGTTGAGTTCTTAATCCAGCCAGAAGGGCTTAAGATTTACTCTGACAAAGTACAAGAGTTACAAGATGGCATTGACAAGGTTAATAAATCAAAAGAAGGAAAAGAACTTTCAGAAAAGATTGATGAAACCTCTAGCGATTTAGAACTTCTCATAGATATTCTAGGTAACTTTAAGATTGATGATCCTACCATGACAACAGAGATAATAGAGAAGATTTCATCATTGTTCTCTTTGATTAATAATGCCAAGGCAAGGTTAAAAACAAGGGTAGAGGAATTTTCTAAAAGTGAAATGTCTACACAGTTCAACTCCCAAATGAAATTGCTTAGTCAAGCTGTAGTAAATTATTTAGATGTTTCAGATACAGTAGATAAATGCGATCAGTATCTTAATAAGGTTATGGTTCAAATACAGGAATTAGAAGGAAAGTTTGCTGAATTTGATGATTATGTACTAAAACTTAGTGAAAAAAGAGAAGAGTTATATAATGCCTTTGAAAGCAAGAAACAGTCGCTTTTAGATAAGTTAAATAAACGAATGGTTGGATTATTTACCTCATCTGAACGTATTATGAACGGAATAGCTAATAGGTTAAAGAGTTTCGATACTGTTGAGGGGATTAATGGATATCTAGCTACTGATATAATGGCTGAGAAGGTTAGGGATATTATCTCTGAATTAAGAAATCTCGGAGATAGTGTTAAGGCTGATGAGATTAGTTCAAGATTAAAGACGCTAAAAGAGGATACCATTCGTCAGTTAAAGGATAAGCAAGAACTGTATGTAGATGGAGAAAATGTCATAAAATTGGGCAAGAATCACTTCTCGGTAAATACAAAAGCTATAGATCTTTCCATGGTACAAAAGAATGATGAATTGTATTATCATATAACAGGAACAGATTTCTGGGATAAGGTAGTTCATAAGGATATAGAGAAGTACCAGAGTGTGTTTGAACAGAGTATCGTATCAGAGAATAGAGATGTTTATAGAGGTGAATATCTCGCTTATTCAATCTTTGAAGGAGCAAGAAATAAGCAATTTGAAAGCTTAGATATTTTGTATTCAAAGACAGATACCCAATTAGTTGAAGTTGTTCAAAGGTTTATGGAGCCGAGGTATCAAGAGGGATACACTAAAGGGGTACATGATAATGATGGTGCAAAGATATTAAAAGCATTGCTGGAATTACATCAGAATATAGATTTATTAATATATAAGAGTGAGGTTAGAGCTTTAGCGAGATTGTTTTGGAATCGGTTAGTGGATGATGAAACTAAGGAGTTGCTAACAAGTAGGTTAAAAGAATTAGCTAAGGTTTCTATGCATTTTAACTCATCACCAAATTTGGAGAACTATCTTCCTTATATAATTGAAAAACTTGAAAATACCTATAAGGACATAACATTCTTTGATAACAAATATATCCCTGATGCGGCTGAATATCTCTGTAAGGAGATTATGAAAGGTGAAGAATTTGTAGTTAGTAAAGAAGCTAAGAGAATATATGATGAATTTATGAGTTTCCTACGAGATAAGAATGTCCTTGATGAATTCTCATTATCAGTAAAAAATAGTTTGAAGGACATAGAAGGGGTTTTCTATCTAATTAAAGAATGGGTTAACGCTTACAGGTTGAATGGTATAAATAATATCAGTATATTTGAAGCTTTGGATGAGGAAGAATTATCAGGTGTGCTTGATGAAGTTATTGTTATGTTAATTGAGAATAATGCCAACTTAGGTAGAGTTATTAATGTAGATACGAAGACAACCATAACTGGATTGGTTGGAACTCACAGAACAATTGATGGAGGCAAATATGCCATAGCTTATACGAAGTTTATGCATAAGCTAAGATACTACAGTGAGTTTGTAGTTAATGATTATCTCAAGTTCCAAAATATTAAAAAGGAACTTGTACAACAGTTTAAAGATGAGCTCCATTTAGATGATTTCAAACCAAAAGTACTCTCATCATTTGTTAGAAATAAGTTAATAGATAAAGTTTATTTGCCATTAATAGGGGATAATCTAGCTAAACAAATTGGTGTTGTGGGTGATAATAAGCGAACTGATTTAATGGGAATGTTATTGCTAGTATCTCCGCCGGGTTATGGTAAAACAACCTTGATGGAGTATATAGCAAGCAGACTAGGTATTATCCTTGTTAAAATTAATGGTCCTTCATTAGGCAACGAAGTGACATCATTAGATCCAGAGAAGGCTAATAATACTAGTGCTAGGGATGAACTGAGAAAACTCAATCTTGCACTTAAGATGGGCAACAATGTAATGATATATGTTGATGATATTCAGCATTGTAATCCGGAATTTTTACAGAAATTCATATCATTATGTGATGGCCAACGAAAGATTGAAGGGGTGTACAATGGGGCTGGGCAGACTTATGATTTAAGAGATAAGAAGGTAGCTGTCGTTATGGCTGGTAATCCTTATACAGAAAGTGGTGAAAAATTTAAGATACCAGATATGCTTTCTAATAGAGCTGATGTATATAATCTTGGAGATATGCTTAGAGAGAATGAAGAAGCATTTAAGCTTAGTTATATTGAAAATAGCTTAACCTCTAATCCTGTACTCAGTAAACTATCAAATAGAAGTCAGAAGGATTTATATGGCCTTATTGAAATGGCTAATGGGGTTGAAAGAGAAAATGTTAATTTTGAAGGTACTTACTCCATAGACGAGCTAAATGAATATATTTCTGTAATAGAAAAGCTCTTTACTGTAAGAGATGTGGTATTAAAGGTTAATATGGAATATATATATTCAGCAGCCCAAGCTGATGAGTATAGGAATGAACCACCTTTTAAACTTCAAGGTTCTTATAGAAATATGAATAAGATTACAGAGAAAGTTGTTTCTATTATGAATGAAGAAGAATTGTTTGAGCAAGTACTTGCAAGCTACGAGAATGACTCTCAAACGCTTACAACTGGAGCAGAGGCGAATATGCTTAAGTGGAAAGAGATTGTAGGTTGTTTAAATAGTGAAGAAGAAAAACGTTGGGATGAAATTAAAAAGATATTTGTCAAAAGCAAATTAGTAAAAGGTGATGATAAGATAGGCCAGGCAGTAATGGTTCTAAGTAACCTTACGGATAATTTAGAAATGATTAAGGATATACTGGCTAAAGGTAAAGAGGTATCGTGAACCCTCCCACCAGTTGCTCACGCAGAACTGGGGGCTTCTAGTATCGTGTATTAGAATTTTTCCTGTTTCCTAGAACATCGCCATACAGGTCTTATGCGTTCTCCACAGGCTTGACTTTCCCTAGGACCTAGGGTAGTTACCGTTTTGCGGTATTCTAAGTTGCCTTAGATATTTTACGTGATGGAGGCTAAGTTTGGTTTTCGCTTTATTTGTATACCCATCACAACCTTATATATCTAGTTATCAAAGAACATTTATACTTATAGTATATACATTTTCTGATGATTTTACACTTGTAAGCTATAGTATCTTCAGAAGCATATCGAATCCTTCTGAAAATAGTATTATCCATCACCCACTTATAGAAGATGGGTGACTTCCATACAATTACGGTTAAAAGTAAAAAGAGCTGTTTTAAAATAAAGTTGATTTTGAATTAAAGAATAGGCTATTATGGGTATATACCTGTAATAGCCTATTTAGTGTATATTTAATTAGTGAATAGTTCTTTTGTTTTTAATTCTGATCGTATATTTTCCCAATGTTCGATAGTATCTTCATAAGTCATTTCTAAAATATTATTTTCAGCTAGGAACTTTGATAATACTCTAAAATCGTTATTTAATGCGCTAATATAATTCTTTTGTATCTCAGGGTCATCATGGTTTATTATTTTATGCTCCATTGTTATAATGGCATCTACATATAGTTTTAGTGGAGAAAAGTAATTGAGTGAATCAGACATTGAATAAAGTGCGGATACAAGTTCTACTTGAGCATCACCTAACAAATCCATCTTTTTTGTATTACTTAAACTATCCCATTGATAATTTAGTTTTCCAATATAATTAACTGCATCATCAATAGATATAGTGGCACGGGCATATAAAATAAGTTCTCTTTGATGCTCTTTATTTCGTTTATCATAAAAGTTATATGCTAAGACGATATTTGATAATAGTAATACAACAATTAAAGTTATAAGTATTCTAGTTTTTTTATACATGAAACCTCCAATTTCTCGTTGCACCGGGAGTGTTTATTGTTACCCTCATGTAACAATAAGGTACAAAGGTTTTAACTTGTAAGTAAGTTTTTTATGTCAGTATTTTCAATACATTAATTTTATTATAGCCTTTGGTGAATAATAAAACAATATATCGCTAATATCAGTATTATTGAGTTCTTTAGAAATTTTAACAAAAATCCCTATGCACATTAATGTGTTTAATGGTATTATAACATTGTCTATATAAATTGTAATTTGAGTTATATTTTTTGAAGGAAAATATTAGATAAACTATAAAGGGTGTGATTGATAAATGAAATTTATGATGTATGTTAAAGAGAATAATATGATGGATACCATAAATCTAACAGCAGAAAATGAAGAGGAAGCATTATACATATTTATAGATGAAAAACTTCAGTTAATTAAAGGAATAAAATATGTTAATGACTTAAAAAAAGAGTTATACAAAGAATTTGATAAGTTCCTTGTTAATTTAGAAACAAAGAACAGATGCATATTAAATAAAGATGTAATGATAAAAAAATTAACTTAGATTATTATAGAATAAACAAGGAAAATCACGTTTCTGAATTAGGAAACGTGATTTTTTATTAGTAAAGAAATTTAAAATTTTCCTTAATAAATGATCACTTGTAATCTGCTTATATCAATATGTTACATATTAGTGTGAAATTGTACCAGTCATTTCACTTTAATGATTTTCACTGATTCACCAAGGGTGTCATAATTATTAGGTATGCAAATGATAATTATGAAAAATACAAAAATATTCGGATTTTATCTTGAAATTAATACTGCATTCTGTTAATATGTAAAAGTCGCTGATTTCAGATAGATTTTTTAAAACAAAAGAAAAGGGATGATAAGATATGAGACTTAAAAGAATTATGGCTAGCGTGGTTATGGCATCTATGATAGTAGGAGCACTTACTGCATGCGGGAATGAAAATGTTCAGAATAATAATGAGACAAGCACAAAGAAGGCATTAGTAGGTTTAGTTACTACAGAAGGTGGGGTAAATGACAAGTCATTTAATCAAAGTGCAGATAAAGGAATAAAAAAAGCTGCAGAAGAATTTGATGTTAAGTATAGTGTTATAGAATCATTTAACAAAGAAGATTATGAAGAAAATATGGAAGCTCTTATAGATGAAGAAGCAGATTTGATTTTTGCTACGGGATTCCAAATGGTAGATGCTGTTAAGAATGTTGCAGAAAATTATGAGAACAGTAACTTTGCAATAGTAGATAATATTGTAGAATTAGATAATGTAAAGTCAATAGTTTTTAAGGAGCACGAAGGTTCTTTCTTAATGGGTGTAATAGCAGGAAAAATGACAGAATCTAATAAAGTTGGATTTATGGGTGGAAGAGATATAGAACTAACTAATAGATTTGAAGTGGGATTTGCAGCAGGAGTGATGAGTGTTAATCCAGAAGCGGGAAAATACCTGATGGATAGAAAAACAGTTAAGTATGTTGAGAGTTTTGTAGATGTTAACAAAGGTTATGAAGTGGCAAAATCGCTATATGATGAAGGTTGTGACGTTGTGTATCATGCTGCTGGTGGAGCAGGAATTGGTATGTTTTCAGCAGCACAGGAGTTAAGAAATAGTGGAAAAGATGTATGGTGTATCGGAGTAGATATGGACCAAGCACAAACAATGCCAGAATACAAAAATGTTCTTTTATCAAGTATGGTAAAACGTGTTGATGTTGGTACATACGAAGTTGTTAAGGAAGTGGCTAATGGAGAATTTGAAGGTGGGAAAGTTGTGCAAATGGGATTAAAGGAAAATGCACTAGAAATAGCAGAATCCACATCAAATAATACTCCTACTGAAGTAATTGAACTTGCAGAACAATACAAAGAAGCAATAGCAAAGGGTGAAATTAAAGTTCCAAGTAATTTTGATGAATTAATGAGCTTTAAAGGAGTAAGTTTAGAAAAATAATAATAAAATATTTTTCATGTGAAGTAAAGCAGATCCAAACTTAAAAATTGGGTTTGCTTTTTTTATCCACCAGAGTGACTGGCATCACTGGAACATACATATAGGGCTGAAAGACGACTTAAATAAAGTATTGGGAAAAAATTTGTAGTTGTAAACCTACTTGGTTGTTTTTTAATGAATACAGAATAGAAATCTGATATCTTGGGAGTGGGATGTCAGATTTTTGTATTTGGAAATACTTTTTGAAAATATATTTACATATATGAGATTATGTTAACTAAAGTAATGTAAACAACAAAACTAAAATTAGCTAAATATGTTTACAGTTGAATAATATATAGAATTATTATATAATCTAACTTGTTTTGTTTCAAGAAAAATATTCATTAAGGTGAAAATAATACATTTTAAGTATTCTTGACACAATTATAATCGGGGGGAGTTAACAAGTGAAAAAACTAAAGAAAATTACTATTAGACAAAAAATTATCGGTTCTTGTTTAGCCATGTTTTTGATTATTATGAGTATATCAACTATATTTACTCAAAAGGTTGTAGATGAAAAAATTGAAGAACAAATTTCACAACAAGGATTATATTTAGCAGAGGAAATGGTAAATGAATTAAATAAAATTGTAGTCGCTCAGGAATCAATTGAATCCTTATTAGGAACAAATATGAAAACGATAGCTTATTTAATAGGAACGGATAAAGAAAATTATTCTAATGATAAATTAGTTGAATTAGAAAAAAAATTTAATATTGCAGAGATGAATATTATAAATGACAAAAGAAAAATTGTTTACTCTAACATGTCTGCCAACGTTGGATGGGTATATGAGAAGGGAAGTACAATGGATCTTTTATTTGAAGGAAAACTTAATGACTTGGTAACGGAAGTTAGTAAAAGTGATTCTGATGGTAAATACTACAAATATTGTAATGTGGATTTGGAGAATGGATATTTCATTCAAATGGGCGTTTCAGCTGAGGTAGTAGCTAATATAAAAGATAAAATGAATATACAAACTCTTGTTGATGAAGTGGGTAGTAAAGAAAATATAGAATATGCATTAGTTTATGACAATAAAGGTACTGCTATTGCCAGCAGTGATCATGAGGATTTAGGGAAAACATTTGATGATGAAGCAACGATTACAGCGGCAGTTAATGGTGAGATATATAACAAGAAGATGTTATATGAAGGAAAATGGATTCATGATGTGCAAATTCCTATATATAAAGAGGGTAAACATATAGGGTCAATGGATGTTGCTTTATCATTAGATCAACTTGATGCAGCGAAAAAAGAATTATGGATTAATAACTTATTATATACTATCATTTCTATCTTTATATTTATAGTTTTATTAATAGTAATTATAAAAATTTCTTTAAAACCTTTAAAAGAATTAACGGGATACACTAAATTAATGGCAAAAGGTGATTTTACTTCAAAAATTCCAGAAAAACTAACTGGATTAAATGATGAAATTGGAGAAATAGCTAACACTACCTTAATGATGCAGTCAGATTTAAAAGGATTATTGGGAAATGTTAAATCCAGCGTTCATAACATGGAGAATTCTTCAGAAGAATTAAACACTATTACTCAGAACTCTACACAAACAACTTCTGAAATAGCTGAATCAATTGAAATGTTAGCAAATGCAGCAACTGAGCAGACCGTTTATGGAGAAAATATTGTTAACAAAATAAATGAACTAGGTGATCAAATAGAACTTATTAATAATTTAGTTGTTGAGGTATTTAATATAACAAATGAAACAAATAAGTTAAGTGATCAAGGTAAAATTATTATGGGAGAGTTAAATAGTATAACTTCAGAAAATACTGATGAAGCAATAAAAACAGCTAAAATAATAAAGGATGTTAGTGAATATTCTTATAATGCAGAATCAATTATTGAATTAATTAATAATATTTCAGATCAGACTAATTTATTAGCATTAAATGCAAGTATTGAGGCAGCAAGAGCAGGTGACGTAGGGAAAGGGTTTGCAGTTGTAGCTGACGAAATTAGAAAATTAGCAGAGCAAACTTCTAAAGCAACAGATGAAATTCAAACACTTATTAAAAATATTCAATATAAGGCTAATAACGCTGTTGAAACCATGGATAATATTAAAATAATAAGTACAAAACAAAAAAGTTCAATAAATGATACTACGAATGTATTTAATAAGACCTCAAATACCTTAGCAAATCTAGTAGATAATATGAGTCAGTTAAAAGAAAAGGCAGGATTTATAGATATCAATAAAGATAAGATGATTGGAGATATTTCCAATATATCTTCTATTTTAGAAGAGACATCTGCTAGTACAGAGGAAGTGTCTGCTTCGGCAGAAGAACAATTAGCTACGATACAGGAAATAGCTGATCAAGCTAAGAGGGCTAAAGAGTTATCAGAAGAACTTAACAATGAAATTGATAGATTTAAAATTTAATAATTAGATGATGAGCCTAAGGGCTCATTTATTTTGCCCAAAGTTTTGTAGTAAATAATTTAATTAAGTTTATTAATTAACAATATGAATTTAGAATTAATAGCTGTTACTTTATGAAAACTGAAATAATATAAACAATATTAAGCAACGTTCATTACTTAAAAGAATATAACTTCAATATATGAATACGTATTAATAAAGGGGGAGATTTTATGAAAAATCATTTAGTAATATGTGTTTTGATATTATTAATGGGGGGACTTGGAGGAACAATAAATTATCTTCTTAATAATGAATCCAGAGAAAAAAATAAGTTTTTTAACGACAAATATTTTTGGTCATGTTTTATCATTGGAATTGGAGCTTCAATCCTTGTTCCATTATTTCTTAATACGATTTCAAGTAATCTTATTAATGAAAGTGCTAATGATCCAAATAAACTGTACATTATAGCCGGATTTTTTCTGCTAGCAGCAATTTATTCAAAAAAATTTATAAACTCAATATGGGACAGGGTTACTAAACAAGTTAATGAAAACACCCAACAAATTAGAGCTATTAATAAAGAAACACAACCAATTATTGAAAAAGAAACGGAGGATGATTTTCTAGGGAAAGAAATTTTCACAACAATATCAGATGAGAGACGGTTAGCTTATAGTAAAAACAATGTAAATGATGAATTTAAAATTCTTAATAATATTATCAATGGTAATTATACATTTAGATCAATTAAGGGAATCAGTGAAGAAATAAATATAAATGAGAGTACTGTAATTAAAATAATTGAAGAGTTAATACGAAAAGATTATATAGGTATTAGAGATGGGAAAGATGGGGTTAAATATTACATTACTCAAAAAGGAAGAAGATATTATAAATCAGAATTAATGAAAGTAATATCATGGAATGAGAATAAGAAGGATTAAAAATGCAAGAGCTGAAAAGATTTCTCAGCTCTTGCTATCTTTATTATCTTCTGTTCTTAAAAAATTTGGGGTATTTACAACTAAAAATTTTGTATTCAGATTTGTGTTATTAACCCAGTTATGCTCAAGCATAGAATCAAAGTGTACGGAATCTCCGGGATATAATATATGTTTTTGATGATCTATAAAAATAGTCAAAATTCCTTCTAATACATAAATGAATTCTTCACCTTCATGGTGATATTCTTCTATTTCTTCTGTTCCTTCGTGAGGTAAGACTTGAACTAGTTTAGGTACTATGTTGCTTATGTTAAGTCTATTGGATAAATTGTAGTAAATTATATTCGAATTTATTATTTGAGAAACTTCTTGTTCATAGCTTTTGATAACAAGATTTTCTTTTTCTTTAGGTGATGAAAAGAAATAAGTTAATTTTACTCCTAAAACATCGGCGATTTTAGTTAAGCAATCAATCGAAACACTAGTTAATCCTCTTTCTAATTGTGAGAAAAAAACTATTGAAAGACCGACTTGGTCACTTAAATCCTTTAAAGTCATTCCTTTGATTTGTCGTAATGCTTTTATTTTATTACCTATATCCTTATTCATGTTTTCCCTCTTTTCTAATCTGAAAATGTTTTTGTAGGAGTGATTATATATAGTATAATTTCACTTAATAATATTATATCATCATTACATAAAAAAACAAAGATTAATCATCGAGTTTTCATATATATGAAATGAATTTTAGATATATTAATTTTATTATGAGTTTTACTAGACTTAATTATAATTCGAGACTATAATAATATTATGAAAAGTTAATTGTAACATTAAGAATGCAAGCGGTGAGCAAGAGCTGAATAACTTGTACACTTTGTTATAAGCAATTGATGTTCTTCTCTATTTTTGATAAAAGAATAGAATTTTATAATTATGAAATTTAATATTGAATAATTACTATTTTTTATGATAACGTATACTTATATTATTATTGCCAATTAGGAAGTGATGAAATAATGATAGGAACTATAATGAATATTCAAAAATATTCTATTCATGATGGTCCAGGGATTCGAACGACAGTGTTTTTTAAAGGTTGTCCATTGAGATGCTGGTGGTGTCATAATCCTGAAAGTCAAAGATGTAAACATCAAATTATGTATTTTGAAGAAAGATGTACATGTTGTGGTGTGTGTGAAAAAAGATGTACACAAAAAGCCATTACAATACAAAACTCCCGTGTTCTGATTGATAAGGATAAATGTAATAGTTGTGGAAAGTGTAGCGACTTTTGTCCTAATAATGCATTGGAATATGTGGGTAAGGATATGACTGTAATGGAGCTTATGAAAGAAATAAAAAAAGATGAGATATTTTATGAAGAATCTGGTGGAGGAGTTACTTTCTCAGGCGGTGAGCCAATGGTTCAAGCAGATTTCTTGAATGAAGTGCTAAAAGCTTGCAAAGAAAGAGAATTACATACAGCGGTAGATGTAAGTGGATATGGAAGTTGGGATAATTTTAAGAAGATAGCAGATAAAGTAGACTTGTTTTTGTATGATCTTAAATTTATAAATAATGAAAAGCACAAAAAATATATAGAGACATCTAATGAAGAAATCCTTGCAAATTTAAGAAGATTATCTGAAATTGGTGCAAATATATTTGTTAGGATGCCTATTATTAAAGGTATAAATGATGATGATGAACATATTAATGAAAGTATTAAATTTTTATCTGAATTAAATATTTTACAAGTTAATTTACTTCCATATCATGAAATGGGTAAGGATAAATATAGAATGCTTGGATTAAGATATAAATTAACTGGTTTTGAAAGACCGACTGATGAAAAAATGAATGAAATAGCAATAAAATTTAAGAAAGCTAATATAAAAGTGAAGATAGGAGGATGATATTTTGTTGACAGAAAGAGTAAAAAAACTTAGAGCTCAAAGTGTGAGTGCAGTACCTTATATTTCTATGGAAAGAGCACAAATAGTTGATTCTGTATATAAAAAGTATGAGGGAAGTGTAGCTACACCTGTTTTAAGAGGACTAGCATTAAAAGAATTAATGTCAAAGAAAACACTTTGTATCAATGACGGTGAACTTATTATTGGAGAAAGAGGAGAAAAGCCTGCAGCAACGCCAACTTATCCAGAATTATGCTGTCATACAGTTGAAGATTTTCAGATTATGAATGATCGTGAAAAAATAAGTTTTAAAACAACTGAAGAATCAAAAATAATTCAAAAAGAGACTATTATCCCATACTGGGAGAATAGATCAATGCGTCACCATATAGTAAGTAATATGACTAAAGAGTGGAATGAATGCTACAGTGCAGGAGTTTTTACAGAATTTATGGAGCAAAGAGGACCAGGACATACTGTTGCAGATGGAAAGATTTATGAAAAGGGGTTCTTAGAATTTAAGAAAGAAATTCAAGATTCTATTGCCAAACTTGATTTTCATAATGATGATGAAGCATTAGATAAGAAAAATCAATTAGAGGGTATGAGTATTGCTTGTGATGCTATTATGATTTTAGGTAAGCGATATTGTGAACTAGCTATAAACATGGCTAATGAAGAAAAAGATCCTGTTAGAAAAGAAGAGCTTCTTCATATTGCAAAAATATGCAGCCATGTACCAGCTAATGCACCAAGAACATTTGAAGAAGCACTGCAAATGTACTGGTTTGTTCATTTATGTGTTATTTCAGAACTTAACCCTTGGGATGCATTTAATCCAGGTAGACTAGACCAGCATTTATATCCATTTTATAAAAAAGAAATTGAAGAAGGAACATTAACCCGTGATAAAGCAGAAGAACTTTTACAGTGTTTTTGGGTGAAATTTAATAATCAACCAGCTCCGCCAAAAGTAGGTATAACTTTAAAGGAAAGTGGGACATATACTGATTTTGCAAACATAAATAGTGGTGGATTAAAGGAAGACGGTTCTGATGGTGTAAATGAAGTAAGTTATATTGTGCTTGATGTAATTGACGAAATGAAATTATTACAGCCAAGTTCAAATGTACAAATTAGTAAAAAGACGCCACAAAAATTTCTAAAAAGAGCATTAAAGATAACGAGAAAAGGATGGGGGCAACCTTCATTATTTAATACAGATGTTGTAATTCAAGAAATGCTCAGATCTGGTAAAACTATTGAAGATGCAAGATGTGGTGGAAACAGTGGATGCATAGAAACAGGAGCCTTTGGAAAAGAAGCATATATCCTTACAGGGTATATGAATTTACCAAAAATATTAGAAATTACTTTGAATAATGGTGTTGATCCCACGACTTGTAGAAAACTAGGTATTGAAACCGGGGATCCAACAAAATTCGTAAGCTATGATGAGTTATATGAAGCATATAGAAAACAATTAAAGCATTTTGTAGATATAAAAGTAAGAGGAAATAGAGTTATTGAAAGATTATATGCTAAAAAAATGCCTGTACCATTTTTATCAGTTATTATAGATGATTGTATTACAGAAGGAAAAGATTATAATTCAGGTGGAGCAAGATATAACACATCATATATTCAAGGGGTAGGTATTGGGAATATCACAGATATGTTATCATCTATTAAATACAATGTATTTGATAATAAGAAACTAGAACTGACTGATCTTTTAGATGCAACAAAAGCTAACTTTGAAGGATATGAAGATATTTTAAACTTAGTTAAGTTTAAAACACCAAAATACGGTAATGATATTGATTATGCTGATGAAATTATGAAGGAAGTTTTTCAGGACTACTATAATGAAGTAACAGGAAGACCCAATGTAAAAGGGGGAGTTCATAGAATAAACATGCTTCCAACTACATGTCATGTATATTTTGGATCAGTAATAGGAGCAACGCCTGATGGCAGATTAGCTAATAAACCTCTTGCAGATGGTATTTCTCCTTCTAAGGGAGCTGATACAAACGGTCCTACTGCGGTTATAAAATCAGCGGCAAAAATGGATCATGTACTTACTGGAGGAACTCTTCTAAATCAAAAGTTCACTCCAAATCTTGTGGCGGGAGAAGAAGGATTAGATAATTTAGCTCATCTAGTAAGGTCTTATTTTAAATTAGATGGTCATCATATTCAATTTAATATTATAAGCAGGGATACGCTTTTAAAAGCGCAACAGAATCCAGATGAGTACAAAAATCTTATTGTTCGTGTTGCAGGATATAGTGATTATTTCTGTAATCTTAGTAAAGCTTTACAAGATGAAATCATAGAAAGAACTGAACAAACATTTTAATTTGTACAAGTAACAAAATAGTTGATAAGTTGATAGTTAGAATATGTACAAATGAATATTTAGAGGGGGTAATTCAATATGTCAAAAGTATTAGGATTCATAGGATGTGGAAATATGTGTCAAGCCATGATGGGTGGAATTGTTAATGCAAAATTATTTTCTCCAGAAAATATAATAGTAGCTGATTTATCTGAAGAAAAATTAAAAGAAGCTTCAGAGAAATATGGAGTAAAAACAACAACAGACAATAATGAAATTGCAAAAAATGCAGATATCTTAATTTTATCTATTAAGCCAAATTTATACTCCATAGTTATTGAAGGAATAAAGGATATAGTAAAAGAGGATGCAATTGTTGTAACAATCGCTGCTGGAAAAGATATGATAGGGACAGAAAAAATGTTTAGTAAGAAAGTTAAAGTGGTAAGAGTAATGCCAAACACACCAGCACTTGTTGGAGAAGGTATGTCTGGTATATGTGCTAATGAATCAGTAACAAAAGAAGAATTACATCAAGTTATAAATATATTTGAAAGCTTTGGAAAAGCTGAAATTGTAAGTGAAAAAATGATGGACGTAGTTACAGCAGTTAGTGGATCTGCCCCAGCGTATATTTATATGTTTATTGAAGCGATGGCAGATGCTGCTGTGCTTGACGGAATGCCAAGAGAAAAAGCATATAAATTTGCAGCTCAAACAGTATTGGGTTCAGCTAAGATGGTAATTGACACAGGAATGCATCCAGGTGCTTTAAAAGACATGGTTTGTTCACCAGGAGGAACAACCATAGAAGCCGTAGCAGTTCTTGAAAAAGAAGGATTAAGAAATACTGTAATCTCAGCTATGAGAGAATGTAGAAAAAAAGCTAATCAATTGTAAAAATATATGAGATTTTATATAAGTAAAAATTAACGAATTTTTGTATGTTTCTAAATTAAAATTTTTTAAATAAAAAAACAGGTCATAAACAAATTTATGTTTATGACCTGTTTTTTATTCTATAGGAAATTGAAAAATTTGATAAAGAAATTATCATATGTAATGTTGATTATATCAATGAGTTTCATTAGCGAAGCGCCAAGCGCCTTTTTTATGACTATATAAATTAACACATAATTTTTAAAGTAAATTGAATGTAGAATAATCGAAAAATATGTAAAAATAACTACAAATACCAAAAAAAGTAGCATGAGTGTTAAATAATTAATTAAGTATCAAGGCTTTTTATAAAATTCCTTTAATGAAATTCACATAAATACATTTTTGAAACTAAAATATTTCATAACGATAAAATTAATTATTGAGATTTGCTTTGGGAATAAGATATAACATTATTTAGAAATTACATAAATATAAAATATAATTCACCAATATGAATAATATATAGCTAAAATAGAATAAATTTTACTAAAATACAAAATTTGTTTGTAATTTTTAATGCAACAATGTATAATTAGATTATAAATTGAGAAAATTCTTATTATTCATATTAATTGAATTTATAATATTGAAAGTTGTTTTATATATATGAATTTATTTGAAATGTACTTTAAAAGTATGAATCAAGAATAAATAGTTAAAATATAAACAATCTTTCGTTTCATGAAGAATATGATTTCTCGAATTAGTTTTATGATTTTATATCAATTACTCAAATGAAAAGTTGGGAGGGGTAAAATGTTAAAATTTATTTTAAAAAGGGTTGGGTATGGATTAATAACATTATTTTTTATTGTATCAGCTACTTTTTTCCTAATAGCTGGTGCACCAGGAGATCCGATAGCTGCAAAATGTAAGCAGATGCCTGAAAAAACTCAAAAAATTATGCAAGCAAAATATGGCTTAGATAAGCCGGTATATGTAAGATATTTTATTTATATGAAAAATCTTATAACAAAAGGTGATTTAGGAGATTCAATAATTTATACTGGAAGATCCGTAAATGAAGTTATTAAAAATAACGCACCAATATCTGCGAAAATAGGTGGTATTGCATTAGTTCTACAATTAATCATCGGAGTTCTTTTAGGGCTTATTTCAGCTCTGAAAAGAGAAAAAGTAGCAGATCATATTATTAGGGTTTTAGTAGTGTTAGCCATATGTATACCAAGTTTTGTATTTGCAGCAGTATTACAATATTTCGTAGCATTTAAATGGAAGTTTGTGCCGGTCTTTGGGTGGGGGAAACCTATACATTATATATTGCCAGTTATAGCAATGACTTTAGGTGGTATAGCATCATATTGTAAATATATGAGAAATAGCACAATTGGTGTTTTAAATGAAGATTACATAATAACAGCAAAATCTAAAGGTGTTAAAACAAAAAGATTAATAAAAAAACATATATTAAGAAATTCCATGATACCTATTGTAACAATGATAGGACCAGCTATAGCAGGAATATTTGGGGGAGCATTTATTTTAGAAAAAATGTTTGGTATACCTGGTTTAGGTAGTTATTATGTTAAAGCAGTAGCAGATAATGATTATACAATGATATTAGGACAAACTGTATTTTTCGCTGGTCTATATATTGTTTCCTTGATAATTGTAGATATTCTATACAGTTTAGTTGATCCAAGAATTAGAGTAGCTAAAGGAGCAAAATAGAGGAGGGGTATAATGTCAGAGTTGAAAACAAATAAAACTGAAACTAGTATGGAATTTCATAATGAAGAGATAGAGTTAACTGATGAGCTATTTGAAAAAATAGGGACTGTTGGTTTAGATGCTGAAGAGATTTCAAAGCCTACTTTAACTTATTGGCAAGATGTATGGAGAAGATTTAAGAAAAATAAATTAGCTTTCACAGGATTACTTATTCTGATGTTTGTTGTAATATGTGTGGGTATAGGTCCAAGGATTACAGGTTACGATTATACCTATATTGATACTAGTATAAAGAATCAAGGTCCTAACTTGCAACATTGGTTTGGAACAGATGATTTAGGTAGAGACATTTTCACAAGAGTGTGCATAGGTGGAAGAGTTTCAATATTAATCGGATTAGTATGTACATTTGTTATGTTTACCATTGGTTCAGTGATAGGTGGTATAGCTGGATTAAAAGGTGGAATAGTTGATGATTTATTAATGAGATTCGTTGAACTAATAGGAAATTTACCATATTTGGTTATAGTAATAATATTATCAGTTGTTTTAGGTAGAAGTATGTTTTCCTTAGTATTTGCCATGAGTTTAATATCTTGGGTAGGTACAGCTAGGATGGTTAGAGGTCAAATACTTCAAATAAAAGAACAAGATTTCGTAGAAGCCGCTAGTGCGCTAGGAGCAGATACTAAAAGGATTATTTTAAAGCATTTACTTCCTAATACTTTGGGTATTATTATGGTAACAGTTACAATGTCAGTACCTGGATTCATATTCGGAGAAGCATTTTTAAGTTATATAGGTTTAGGGATTCAACCTCCTGGAACAAGCTGGGGAGCATTAGCATCAGCAGGACAACAAAAATTAATGTTCTATCCATATCAATTATTTTTCCCATGCCTTTTCATTATATTGACTATATTGGCATTCCATTTAATAGGTGATGGATTAACAGATGCTTTAGATCCTAAGTTAAGAAAATAAGGAGGGAGAATAATGACTAAGAAAAAAATTTTAGAAGTAAAAAATTTGCATGTGTCATTTAATACATATGCAGGAGAAAGCCAAGCAGTTAGAGGAGTAAGTTTTCATTTGAATGAAGGAGAAACTCTAGCTATAGTTGGAGAGTCAGGTTGTGGTAAGACTGTAACATCTAAATCTATTTTGGGTATTTTACCAAAACCACAATCGATTATTAAAGAAGAATCGGAAGTATTATTAGAAAATAAAAATTTGTTAAAGGTAAGCGAAAGAGAAATGGCAAAAGTCAGAGGAGAAGAAATATCAATGATATTCCAAGATCCCATGACATCTTTAAATCCTACTATGAGAGTTGGAGAACAAATAGCAGAGAGTATTATTATACATACCAATATAAGTAAGAAAGATGCAATGAAAAAGGCTGTGGAAATGCTTCAGCTTGTTAAAATACCTAATCCTGAGAAGAGAGCTAAACAGTATCCACATGAATTTTCAGGTGGTATGAGACAAAGAGCTATGATAGCAATAGCTTTGGCTTGTAATCCGAAAATATTAATTGCAGATGAGCCGACAACAGCTTTGGATGTAACAATACAAGCGCAAATAATGAATTTAATAAGAGAGCTTCAAAAGAAGCTTAACACTGCAGTTATTCTTGTTACACATGACTTAGGGGTAGTTGCAAGCTGTGCTGACAGAATACAAGTTATGTATGCAGGTAAGGTTGTTGAAAGAGGTACAGTAAACGAGATCTTCTATAATCCAAAGCATCCATATACATGGGCACTTTTGAAATCAGTGCCAAGATTAGGCACGGCAAATAAAGAAGAATTATATTCCTTACAAGGAACACCACCAGATTTACTAAATCCACCAAAGGGGTGTCCTTTTGCAGCAAGATGTGAGCATGGAATGAAAATATGTAGAGTTAAAATACCAGACGTTACTACAGTTAGTGAAACTCAAAAAGTTTCATGCTGGCTGCATCATGAGATGGCACCAAAAGTAGGTGTGCCAGAGGAATTACTAGTGGAGGTGAAATAAATTGGAGCAAAATCAAAATAGAGAAGTGCTAGTTCAAGTAAAAGACCTTAAGAAACATTTTAAAGTGAACAGTAAGGCTACTTTAAAAGCAGTAGATGGAGTTAGCTTTGATATATTTCGAGGAGAAACTTTTGGTTTGGTTGGTGAATCAGGGTGTGGAAAGACAACTTGTGGTAAAACCGTCATGGGACTTTATCATGCTACTGATGGAGAAGTGATTTTCGATGGAATAAATGTTCATAAGCTAAGAAAAAAAGAAAAGAAAGCATTTACGAGAAGAGCTCAAATTATTTTTCAAGATCCATATGCATCTTTAAATCCTAGAATGACAGTAGGTGAAATTATTGGGGAAGGTATTGATATTCATCAGTTGTATAAAAGGAAAGAAAGAACTGATAGAATCAATCAATTACTACAAATTGTTGGATTAAACAAAGAGCACTCATCAAGATTTCCACACGAATTCTCAGGTGGGCAAAGACAAAGAATTGGTATAGCTAGAGCACTTGCAATAGAGCCAGATTTCATTGTTTGCGACGAACCAATATCAGCTCTTGATGTATCTATACAAGCACAGGTTGTAAACTTATTAATAAAATTGCAAGAAGATTTGGGCTTAACATATTTATTTATAGCTCATGATTTATCAATGGTTAAACATATTTCAGACAGAGTTGGAGTTATGTATCTAGGTAATATGGTGGAACTTACCAGTAGTGAAGATTTATACGAAACACCATTACACCCCTATACAAAAGCTTTAATGTCAGCAATTCCAATTCCTGATCCGGAATTGGAAAAAAACAAAACAATGATTGATATTGACGGAGAAATACCTAGTCCTATTAATCCAAAACCAGGATGTCGATTTGCTAGTAGATGTAAGTATACAAAAGATATTTGCACTAAGGAAAGACCAGAATTGAAAGAAGTAAAAAAAGGACATTTTGTAGCGTGCCATATAGTTGACTAATTAAATGTTATTTTCAGTCTACATTATGACTGTTTATATAATAATTATTGCTAAAAAATATCAAGGGGGAAATTTCATGAGGAATAAAAAAATATTAGGTATAACACTTGCAGTGTTATTTATTACTTTTTCTTTTTTAACAGGCTGTGGTTCTAATGAAAAGAAAAATACGGGAAACAATTCAGCTAAAAACACTACGGCTGAAAGTACAAGTAAGGATGATAGTAAGAAAAATGATGATTCTAAGGGATTATCTATGGATGAAGTTCAAGAGTATACTTTTGTGAGAACATCACCAATACAAACTTTAGACCCACAAAGATCTGGTTCTACACCAAACTGGGCTGTACAATCACCTATTTATGAAGGATTAACAAGATATATTGCGACTCCAGATGGTGGGGCTGAGATTGTTGAAGGTGTGGCTAAATCATGGACAATCAGTGAAGATGGTCTAACATACACATTCAATTTAAGAGATAATGCTAAGTGGAGCGATGGAACTCCTGTAACAGCAAAGGATTTTGAATACTCATTTAAAAGAGTGTTTGACCCAGCAGTTGCTTCTGACTATTCTTGGATGTTAGAAGGTATAATCAAAAATGGTAGTGAGTACTTAAATGACAAAGCATCTAGAGATGATGTAGGAGTAAAGGCATTAGATGAATATACACTTGAATTTGTTTTAGAAAGACCATGCGGGTATTTCTTAACATTAACTGCATTTCCAACTTATAAGCCAGTAAAACAAGAAGCTGTAGAAAAATGGGGCGAAGAGTATGGTTCTTCTGGGGATAAGGTTCTTGGTAATGGTCCATTCATGTTAAATGTATGGGAACAAAATGTTAAAATTGAATATGTTCCTAACCCATATTATTGGGATAAAGAGAATGTACACTTAACTAAGATAACAAGAAAAGTAATTCAAGAAACAGCTGCAGCAGCACAATCTTTACTAAATGGTGAAGTTGACTCAGCTGGAATAAATGAACCAGAGTGGAAAAGCTTACTTAAAGATGATGGAAGATTTAATCATATAGATGGTGCGGGCGCTGACAATGAATTCTTAATGTTTAACACTAAAAATAAGTATTTAAAGAATAATAAAATCAGAAAAGCTATATCTATTGCAATAGACAGGGAAGCTTATAATGAAGATGTATGTAACGGAAATTATTTCCCATCATATTCAATGGTTGCACCTGTTACTTCAATAGGAAACGAAGTATACACTAAAAAAGTTAATGAAAAGAACCAACATGTAAAAACAATGATAGAAGCAAATAAAGATCCAAAAGCATTATTAATTCAAGGACTAAAAGAAGAAGGTTTTGACACAGATCCATCAAACGTAATTATAACTCTTAATACAAGAGGTACTTCAGAGTTTTCTAAAAAATCTGCTGAGTGGTTACAACAAAAGTTTAGAGAAACTTTAGGAATTGAGTTAAATATTGAAATGACTGAATGGAATATTATGTGGGATAAAGTAGATGCAGGAGAGTATGAAATTGCAGTAGGTGGATGGTCAGCCGACTATAATGACCCAAGTACTTTCTTGGATTGTTTCCATACTAAAAAAGGGTATTATGGTGAAAAGAAAACAGGTTGGACTGGTGAGCAAGCTGAGAAATTTAATCAATTAATTGATAAAGCTCAAATGTCAACTGATAATGATGAAAGAGCTCAATTATTCTTAGAAGCAGAAAAAGTTTTATTAGAGGAAGCTGTTGTTACACCACTTTACTCAGGTAAATTCTCAACTTTCGTAGGAAAGTATGTTAAGAATTATAATAGTAATCCATTTGTTTATGGGGATTTCAAAGGAAGGTATATTCAAGGTAGATAATATATAGAACTTTCATATGAAATTTTATATATGTTTTAAAAACAAATTTTAGATAATGAAGAACAAAGGACAAATTGGAGGCCATAATAATTTGTTCTTTGTTCTTTTAAATATAGGTTATGAACGGGGGAATTTTTATGTTAAAAAAATTTGTTGCTTTTATAACAGCAGCGACACTTCTATTTTCAACGTCAGTTTCGGCAAAAGATGTGAATGAAAATATCAAAAAAGCATTTATTGATGCTCCAAATGTAGTTGAGAATAAAGACTGGGATGGTGAAACTTTCAAAGCAAAACCTTTAATAGTATTAATGAACTTCAAGGATTACAAATATACGGATTTAGACGAAAAAGAATCTTGGACTATTAATGAAAGAAAGGGTGAAGAATTTACACCGGAACTATATGAGAAAATGTTCTTTGGGGAAAATGTATATACTGCTGCTGATGGGAATGAATATGTTACAGTAAATAAATATTTTTTAGAAGAATCTGGTGGAAGTTATTCCTTTGATGGGGAAATTTTTGGTTGGTATGAAGCACAAAATGGATATGAGTTTTATGGGGCTAATACTGACCCATATGGCACTGATCAGCAAAATGCTGCAGAGTTAGTAAAAGAAGCACTTACAGCAGTTTCAAATGATCATAATATTGATTTATCTGAGTTTGATGTTGAAGATAAATATGATTATGACAGTGATGGAAATTACCTTGAGCCTGATGGAATAATAGATTCAATAATTGTTATACATGCAGGTAGAGGTGAGGAGTGGGATAATGCTCTAGGAGAAAATGCTATATGGCCATTTAGACATAAGTTTATTGATTTTGGTGAGTTTAAATGTTATGAATTTAAAGATCACAATGATAAGGAATGGAAAGCTAATGATTTTGCAGTATTTGAACAAGATTTACCATTAGATTTATTTATTCATGAATATGGTCATATTTTAGGACTACCAGATTTATATGGTTCAGAGCCACCTGTGGAGTACTGGTCAGTAATGGGTGGAAGTTACACAGGGAAAATTAGAGGAACAATGCCAAATGGTTATGGAGCGTATTGTAGAAATTACTTGCAAAAAGAGTTTGAATCTAAGGGAATGGAACGTAACTGGGAAAACTTAAAGACTATTTCTTTAGAAGAAATAAATGAAAATGGCTTAGATTTTGAGTTGGATCAAGCATCTTTAAGAGGAGAAAATCATAATACTATAAAAATAGAACTTCCTAAACGGGAGTATGAAAGAGTAAGTCCTTATGAAGGTGAGAATCTGTTCTTTAGTGGAAAAGGAGATTATCTAAACAACAATATGATAGCAGAGGTTGATTTATCTAATGTAAACAATGCACTGTTAACATTTAAGACATGGTATGATATTGATCCAGAATTTGATTATGCATCTGTTCAGGTTAGAGAAAAAGGAACTGAAAAATGGAATTCTGTTAAAGGAAACATTACTACAGATGTAAATCCAAATGATGAAACTCCAGATGATCCAACAGATAGAAATCCTGGATTTGGGATAACATATGACTCGGGAAATGAGTGGGTAGATGCGGAGTTTGATTTGAGTATGTATTCTGGTAAAACTGTTGAATTTAAATTCAATTGGTGGACAGACACAAATACTCCTGAAGAAGGTATTTATATAGACAACATTAAGATTTTATCAGGTGAAGAAGTTATATTTGAAGATAATGCAGAAGAGGAATCTAAATTTGTTTTAAATGGTTTCATAAAGTCTAATGGAAAAGAATATGCAACTCACTATTATTTGTTAGAGTGGAGAAATGGAAATAATGGATTAACTGATCAAGGATTAAATTATGGATGGAAAGGTATCCAATACGATCCTGGTCTTGTAATATGGTATATAAATGAGAAATGGACAGATGCATACGGAAGACCAGATCAATATACAAAAGGACATCCAGGAGAAGCTTTTGCGGCAGTTGTTGATGCAGATCAATCCCCAGTAGTTTATAAATATGATAGTGGTAAAGGTGGTGCGGATTATTCTAAGTTCCAAATGCATGATGCTGCATTTAGTTTAAATGAACATTCACAGTTTTTCTTTAGAGGTGATAAATATAAGTATATTAGTGTGGACAATAACACTATAATGAATCCAGCTTTTGATGATAGTATGGATTATTCTAATAAAGAAAAAGAATCTCTTGGTGTTAAATTATCTAATTATGGATTAAATATATTTGTTACTGATGAAAGCAAAGATAGAAGTACGGCTAAAATCCATATTGCTAAAAAAGGTGACAATCAATTAGAAGTTCAAAAAATGGAAGAAGAATATATAAAAGATATTGTAGTGAAGGGTGATAAAATCTCTGTACAAGCTCATGAAGCTATTGATTCTATGGAAATTGTATATAAACTTTCAGGTGACGAGGATGAACTAACAAATTTAGTTAATATGAAGAAGGAAGGTAATCGTTTTGAAGGTAACATAGATTTTATTGATGGTTTAAATAATGGAAAATACGAAATCAGTTTCATTCAGATTAAAGATGGAGAAGGAAATACGAAAGGGATTTATAATTCATCTTTAAATAATGGGTTTGGGGTTGATCTTAGCAATGGAAATATAAGTACATTATTTGGATTTAATGATTTAAAAATTGAAGAAAAGAATAACTCATATACTTTTAAAATTGATTCTTATAATCGTACTGCTTATACACAAAAGTTGAGTATAGTTATAGGTAAGGAGTTTGAAAATGGAGATATAAAATATGATACAAAGTCATTTAATATAAAATCCTTTGGTGAATTTAAAGATAATATTAAAGTAGAAAAGAATGATCAAGTAAAATCAATTAGAATATTCATTCTTGATAAAGACATGAATATTTTGAAAGATATTAATAGTTAAGAGTATCTTAAGTGAAAAAATGAGAATTTAATATAGAATAGAAATCTGATATCTTTTGGGAGATATCAGATTTTTCTTGAAATAATTTTCAAATATATATTAACTTATCTTAGGTAGAGAAAAAATCTTAGAATAAACATATTCAGTTCATTATTTAAGTTGAGATATGATTGAGGGTTGAATTACATTATATTGCTCAAAAGTTTTATTGTTAGCTCGATAAGCGTTTTGAGGACACATATTTAGACATTTTGCACATGCTAGACAATAATCAGAAAACACGATTTTGGAATCTTCAATTTTGATATTTTGATTAGGACACTGCCTGACACACATCTTACATAGAATGCACTTCTTATTATCAATAGATAAGTATTTGTTAGCAAAATTTGGAATCCAACTCTTACTCAATGCTTTGTACATCGTTTCAAATATAGCTTGTTTCACCACTGATTTTTTATCAATTTGTGATTGACTATTAAAATAGGCATCCATCATATTTTTGACTTTTTCCATAACGTTACGATGCAGGGCTTCAATTTCTGTTTCTGTATTTTTTTCGTGATTCATCATATAGAATCCATTGGGCATTAAGAAGGGTTGTGCGTTGATAACGTTATAGACTAACTTACTTAAGTGCTTTTTTAAGGTTATGTGACCATAAGCTTCACCCCAACTATGAGTGATATAGGTTATAAAATCCTTGCTTTTATTTTGTTCATCATCAATATACTCATGGATGAAATCAACAACTTTTTTAGATGCAGCTTTTGAATATGTTGGTGAACCAATAATAAAGAGATCATAACCCCTCAGCTTAATAGTTTGTCTATTGACATTAATTAAATCTACCTCATGATTTGTAGAGAGTAAATGCTCTTTAAAAACTTCTCCTACCCTATAGGTATTACCTGTTCCAGAAAAATAAACAATAGCTACTTTCATTTATATTACCTCCGTATATATACTTTAAATTTCTCCTTATTTAACATATTTCAATATTGGCTAATAGAAAATAAATAGTTCAAGATTGAACTTATGGTAATTATAGTCCAAATTTGAACTATCGTCAATAGAATATTTGAAACAAGTTGTAAAAAGAAACTATTGTACTATAATGAGACTTATTTATTTGATATAATAGATTGATAAAATGATGATACGGGAGTGACAAATAGTGGAAGATTGTTTAATAAGTATGTATTTAGCTACCATTGAAAGAGATTATAATTATTATATTAATAAAAAATTAAGACAATATAATTTAGGTAAGCATGATATAAGGGTTTTGAAAGAAATTAATGCCAATAAAGGATTAAGTCAAAATGACATATGTAATATTCTTAAAGAAGATAAAATAACAGTTAATAAGTCTGTAAAAAACTTAGTGTCACAAGGATATGTAGAAAAAATTAAAGATAGTGAAGATAAAAGAATAACGAGACTATATATTACAGAACAGGGAAAAGTTAATAGAAAAGAAATTTTAAACATTCTAAATCAAGCAAATGATATTTTTGTAAAAGGTTTTTCAGAGGAAGATAAAGAAAACGTTTTTGAGCTACTAAAAGAAATGTCTGAAAATATACATAAGGAAGCTGTAAGACTAAAAGATTAAAAATAAAGAGGAGTTTTACCAACGGTAGACATCGTTAAAATTATTAAATAGGAATGTACTTTCATAAAGAAAGACATTGCTATTTTTATAACAATAAAGTTGCAAAGTGAAACTAATTATGATAATATAAAGTTGCAAAATGAAACTAATTCAAATGTATTGTTTTTTATAAGTGGGGTGAAATAATGGAAAATATAAAATATGAAGTAATGAAGAAAATCATGAATAAGAAAATGAAAAATCTTAAATATGATGATTTGGTAAAGGAATGGAATAAAGAAAAAAGACAGATGATTAAAGAAACTTCAGACCATAGAATATATAGATGGGATCCTGAAGGTATGTACAAGATTTTAGAAAATACAGGTAAGGTTATTACAGATACTAACCCGTATGTGAATTTGGTTGACATTGAAGAATTTGATCTTGTTATAGAAAATGAACCTTATCCAGTTGCTCCTCCGCCTATGAACAAAGTCAAAGGCAAAAAGAGTAAAGGTGCTAGTTTTTTTGGAGTGATGCACAAAGAGATAACTGGAGATGCAATGTACTATATGAAGGATCAAATGATTTCCATGGAAAGAATCAATAAAGAAGCACAAGGTATTAATATTCCTGAACCTAATAAAGAAAAAGAAAAAGATTTAATAAAGTTAAAAAAAGAAATCTTCGAATATGCAAAGAGTTTAGGCTTTGCAAGTATGGGTGTAACAAAGGTAGATAGAAGGTATGTATCAATGGGCGTTGATGATGAGATTATATTTGATAACATAATTCTTCTTGGATATGAAATGCCTAAAGAAGTTTTAGATAATTACCCGAAGCCTAAAGGAGAATTAGGAGCTTTTGGAGCATATACAGGTTGCGCACGAAATGTACATAAAGTAGCTGATTTTATTAGATCAAAGGGACATGATTGTAGATCAAGAGATTGGGGTGGTGGTATTAAATATTCACCACATGCAGTAAATGCTGGATTAGGTAATTATTCAACTTATGGAGTGTGTGTAACTCCTGAAGCAGGAACAAGGTTAAAATACTGTTCCATTTTAATAGATGCGGATCTACCATTGGATAAACCGAAAGATTTCAACATTGAGGAATTCTGTTCAAGATGTAGAATGTGTCAAAAATCATGTCCATCCAACTCAATACCAAAAGAAGAGAAGCAATATAAAGGGGCAGTAAAACGTCAAACACGTTTTTCAGGCTGTCTGGAATTAATGACAACATCAAGAGAATGTTTAAAATGTGTAAGAGTCTGTCCTTTTAGTATGATTGGATATGAACAGTGCATGGAATCATTACCTCAATACTATATGTACAATTTACAAATAGATGAACTTGATAAAGAATTTTTATTATCTAAAAAAGAAGGTGAGTATATTGAATAAAATGATTAACATACTTGGAGATGTTAATGAAAAAGGTAAATTTGAAATTCCTTCTAATAAAACAATTAAAGAGATTTTAAAAGAATATGCAGGTGGAATGAAAAACTGGAGAAAAGTTAAATTAGTTCAAATTGGAGGACCTTTAGGATTATGTGTTAGAGGAAAAGAGTTAAACAACAAGTTAAGTGATTATGAAAAATATATGAGTGGAAATATGATTATATTTTTAAGTGATCTTTTATGTCCAGTAGATTATTTAAGATATTTAACTAGATTTATGGTTAGAGAACTTCATATTGATAATGAGCATATTAGAAAATTAAATCAAATAGTAGAAAATATTGCTCAAGGTAAAGCAAAAGAAGGTGATTTTCAAGAATTAATTAACGAAGTAAATAAAGATTCTCAAACTAACGCAGAAAATAATCTTCATAAAATATTTAGGTATATAATGTCTGAATTTAAGAATGAATTTATGGAGCATATAATAGATAAAAAATGTGAAAATGGTATATGTAGAACATTGATGGTTACTCAGTGTATGAATGCATGTCCTGCAGAAGTGTATATTCCAGGATATATTGAACTTATGAAGCATGATAAAGTAGAAGAAGCTTATAGTTTAATGAGAAAAAGTAATCCACTTTCATTTGTATGTGGTAAAGTGTGTGCACGTCCATGTGAAGCAAGATGTAGAAGAGGAGAAATTGAAAGTACAGTAGGAGTTAGAGCATTAAAGAGATATGCCTCTGATGTAACCCTTAATACATCAGATTTTAAAGAAGATAAATTAGTTAGTAAGGGTAAAAGAATAGCAATTATTGGATCGGGACCAGCAGGACTGACAGCTGCATATTATCTAGCAAGAACAGGATATGAAGTAGTTATTTATGAGGCAGCTAAAGTTGTTGGTGGAATGCTTGCTATGGGAATCCCAGAGTATAGATTGCCTCAAGAAACTATAGACAAAGAGGTTAAATTAATTGAAGATTTAGGAGTAAAGATTATAACAAATACAAGAGTTGGACTGGATATTCCTCTTAAAGAATTAAGAGAAAAATTTGATTCAGTACTTTTAGCAACAGGATGCCACATAGGTAATAAATTTGGTCCTGCTGTTAAAGAAATAGAAACAGCAGTGGATTTATTAAGAGAAGTAAAAGTACAAGGAAGAAAAGAAATTGGAGAAAATGTATTAGTAATCGGTGGTGGAGATGTTGCCATGGATGCTGCAAGAACTTCTATTAGATTAGGAGCTAAAAAGATAATAGCAGCTTCACTTGAAACATTTGAGACAATGCCAGCAAGTGATGAAGAAAAACATGAAGCAGTAGAAGAAGGAGTTCAATTTATCAGTGGATATGGAACAAAGGATATACATACAGAAAATGGGAAATTAAAAGGGATAACTTTAAAAAAATGTTTATCAGTTTTTGATGATGAAGGAAGATTTAGTCCGGTATATAATGAAGAAGATGAGAAATCATTTGAAATAGATGGTTTGATATTAGCCGTGGGACAGAGACCGGATAACAGCTATTTAGATGAAGATATTGAACTTAGTGAAAGAGGATGGATAAAAGTAAATCAATATACATTTGAAACAAATGTAGAAGGAGTATTTGCAGCAGGAGATATATACAAACCAGGTATAGCTATAAAAGCTATAGTGGAAGGTAAAAAAGCAGCATTATCTATAGATAAATACTTAGGTGGCAATGGATTATACTTAGGTGAAGAAATAGAAATACCTGAAAAACCATTAAATTGTACCATTTGGGATATTGAAAAAGTTGAGGAAAAACATGAAAATCCTTTAGAAAGAAAAGTAAACTTTGATATAGTATCTAGAGTATATACAAAAGATGAAGCAAAGCAGGAAGCTTCAAGATGTATGAGATGTGATAGGAATTCGAGAAAACCATTATATTTAAAATAATTTTTAGAATGATTCAGCTCTTAAGGAAAAGAGTGTGAGTCATTCTTTTTGATTATTTAAAAAAATGTTGATGTATTTAATGTTTTGTCTGCTTGAGGAGAGGATAATGTTAAAAACACTTGATAATAGTTTTAAAATTGTCTAAACTATACATGAAAGTTCAAATGTGAACTTTCATGTATAGCTCTATTTCTTTGAAATAATAAAAGACTACATGTGCTATTTAATTGGTATTAAAAATAATTGTCGAGGTGAAAAGATGGATTTTTTAGTTGCATTAGGAATCATACGTGAAAGAATTAATAAGGAGTTACAAAATAAATTGAAAGAGAATGGTATTGGTATAAACTGTGGTCATATATGGATAATATCATTAGTGTACTTAAATGATGGGAAAATTGAAATCAAAGAACTAGTCAGACAGTTGGAAAAGAAAAAATCTACAGTCACAGAAATGATTAATACACTAGAAAAAAATGGGTTTTTAGTGAAATATCAATCTACAGAAGATAAGAGAGTTTATTTTGTTGAAACTACAGCTAAAGCCAATGAAATGAAGCCACTGATTTTGGATATTATTAAAGGTATAAAAAATAGATTACTCAAGTCTTTTTTAGAAGAAGAGCAGGAGGTTCTTAATAGCTATTTAGAGAGAATGGTTAATAATATTTAAAAATATTATATTAATAAATGTGTATACAAAAATATATTAATAGTTTATTATTCTGTTTAAGGAATACGTTAGATTAAAATGTAACATTATGGACAATTAATTTTAAATAATTTAACTATTTTTTTGTAAAAAATTTGGATTAGTTGTCTAAATGTATGTTAAAATCAATTATATGATTTTAAAATATAAATATTAAGGAGAATTATTATGTTTGATTGGATAAGTAATTTACCAATAGCAATTATTATGTTGCTTGTTATGTCATTTTTTATGAGTAAAGCCTCGGACAAGCTTGGGGATGTACTTCACATATTAGGTGTGAAGCTAAATATTCCTACTAGTGTTAGAGGTGCTACATTTGATGCAATTAGTTCATCATTCCCAGAATTTTCAACTGCTATGATAGCAGTACTTGTATTTAATGATTTTTCAAATGTAGGTGTACCAACAATAGCAGGTTCAGGTATTTTTAACATTCTTATAATACCAATGTTATCTATACTTGCTTATAGGGGTAATAAAATAATTAAAGCTGATAAAAATAATATTTTAAGAGATATGGCCTTTTATTCTTTATCAGTAGGTGCATTAATTTTCTTTACGTACACAGGAAGTTATAATGCTGTATCTGGATTAGTTTTAATTGCGATTTATTGTGCATATGTAGGTGTACTTTACATGCAAACTAAAAAACATAGAAGTGTTACAGATATTGAAGATGTAAAAGGTGAGGCAGCGGTAACATTAGAAATAGAAAATGAAGATGATATGTCATATGGTAAAATGATAATATGGATTGTAATTGCAATAGCAGTGATTTGGATTACAATAGAAGGAATCGTACAGTCCGCTACAGTAATATCAGATGGGTTAAATATTCCTAAATATATAGTATCAGTTATTATTTTGGCAGCATGTACTTCTATCCCTGATACGATTCTTTCAGTTAAAAGTGCTAAAGAAGGCGATATTGAAGGAGCAGTAGCTAATGCAGTAGGATCTAATATATTTGATATATGTTTATGTTTAGGTCTTCCAATGATTATTTCTGGACAAGTATTACCTGCAAACTTCCAGCAAAATGTTGGAGTTTTAGCTTTCTTAATAATTTCAATGCTTACTACAGCAATGGTATTGCTTAAGAAAAAAGGTGCTACTAAAAAAGATGCACTTCTAATGACAGTAGTGTATTTAGCATTTCTAGTTTATATTATTGGAGTTGCTACTAATTTATTTTAATAAAAATGTATTAAATATAAAAGGAGAGTGGTATAATGACTATTTCATTATCAAAAGGTCAAAAAATTAATTTATCAAAAGAGGCACCTGGTCTTAAAAAAGCAATTATTGGTTTAGGATGGGATACAAATAAATATTCTGGTGGACATGACTTCGACTTAGATGCTTCAGCATTCTTAGCAAATGAAAGTGGTAAATCAGCTGAAGAGGATTTTGTGTTTTATGGAAATTTGAAACATAAAAGTGAAGCTGTTATTCACACAGGTGATAATAGAACAGGAGATGGTGACGGTGATGATGAACAGATAATAGTTGATTTTCAAAAAATTCCTTCTCATATTTCAAAAGTTGCAATTACAGCTACAATATATGAAGCAATGAAAAGACAACAAAGTTTTGGACAAGTTTCAAATGCATATATCAGACTTGTGGATGCTGAAACTAATAATGAAATATTAAGATTTGATCTAAGTGAAGAATACAGTATTGAAACTGCTTTAGTATTCTGTGAAATTTATATAAAGAATGGAGAATGGAGATTTAGCGCTGTAGGAGCAGGATTTAGTGGCGGCTTAGCAGCTCTTTGTCAAAATTATGGATTAGATGTAGAAGCAGAATAGTAAAGCTATAGGAGGGGTTATAATGGGTATTAGTTTAAAAAAGGGACAAAAAATTAGTCTTACGAAAGATAACAAGGGATTATCTAAAATATTAGTAGGTTTAGGTTGGGATGAAGTTAAGCAAAATCAAAGTGGAGGATTTTTTTCTAGCTTATTCGGTAGTAAGCAAGAAGCTATTGATTGTGATGCTTCTGTATTAATGATAAATAGCAATAATAGTGTAGGGGAAGTAGTATATTTCGGTCACTTAGATAGTGATGATGGAAGTATACATCATAATGGGGACAACTTAACTGGAGCTGGTGACGGAGATGACGAACAGATAGTAGTTGATTTAAGTAGAGTTCCTGAACATATACAGAAATTGGTGTTTATAGTTAATATTTATGATTGTATAAAGAGAAGACAACATTTTGGTATGATAGAAAATGCATTTATAAGAATAGAAGATGCTAGTACTAATAAAGAACTTGTAATATTTAATCTTAGTCAAGGTTATGAGAATAAAACAGGTTTATATGCAGGAGAAATATATAGAAATAATGGTGAATGGAAATTTGCTGCAATTGGAGAAGCTGATACATCTACAGGTTTAAAAGATATGATGAATAATTATAAGTAGATTTTAAAGTTAAAGCACAAATTTTAAGAAACAAACTGTGAAAGTAACTATTTCACAGTCTGTTTCTTATTGTGTTTCTATCCCATAATTATCACAAAGAGCTTGAAGTCCGCCTCTAAAACCGCTTCCTATAGTGTTTATCTTCCACTCGCCTTTATAACGATATATTTCTGCTATAACAATGGCAGTTTCAATTGAAAGATTATCATTGAATTTGTAGTGTAAGATCTCATTTTTGTTAATTGGATCTATAATTGTAAAGTGTGCATTGGAAATTTGACTAAAGTTCTGATTTTTAGTATCTGCATCATCTATAGTGACGGTAATAGCAAGTTTTTCAATATATTCTGGTATTGAATTTAAACTTAACTGGATAGTTTCATTAAAAGCATTTTTTAAAGAAGACTTGTGATCACCACTTAAATGAATTCCTCCACATCTACTTTTAGGATTATTATAAAAAATAAAATTATCTTCTTCTGTTTTATTATTTATGTCTACCATAAAAATTGAAGTATCTAAATCAATTATACCTTGAGTAGTAGGAGTTACATCCCATTCCATACCTATCAAAAGTTTTGAAATATCTGAAGTTTTTTGCGTTATACTTATTTTCTGACCTCTTTTCATTGTAAGAGAAGTAGTTGAATTTATACTGTTTCTTAAATTCGTGTCAATATGTTTTAAGATGCTATTATTGTTTTGAGTCAAATTAGTATCAATATTATTTTGTTGTGAATGACTATTATTTACTGTATTACGTTGCATAGTATGTACTGGAGTCCCTAATATAATACTATTATTAGAGTTTGTTCTTATGCTTGTTTCAATAGTTAAATTGTTATATTTGCGTTTTTGAGATACATAAGCACATTCATAACCATTGTTTATTTTTAAACTCATGCAGTTTACTCCTCTCAAATATGTATTATTAATCTCTTAATCAATTGCAAGATTTATGCCTGATGCTCCTCCATAAGCCCTTTCAGAAGGTTGAACTATCACTACTTCTCCTGGATTATTAAATTCAAAGAAATAAGATTCACCAGAGGATTGTCCAATAAATGTTTTCCAGTTCATATCTGCTCTAAAATTAGGGTCAGGTCCTGTCCAACAAATAATAGCATCAGGATCAACAACACATGGTGTTTCTAAAACAATTGGATTTCCATCGGTTGTAATAACTACTTTTGGATCAGGGCCTATAGCTGTTAAATTAGTTGTAAATAGTCCTTTTTGAGATATCACACCACTTCCTAGAAATCTGACTCCATATTTGCAGTCAGGTGTAAATGCCAATAAATTTTCTCCTTCAACACCTATACTTTGACCTGGTTGTAGAGTAATTATACTAACGTGCTGTGATCTATTTGCCATGTAATAACTTCCGTTGCCGGAAACCTTCATCAGTGGAATATTTTCACCAGTAAGTTTTCTAGAAGCTAGATTCATAACTGATTTAAAAAGACCTTGGTTTTGATTTGTATCAAGCAGAACTTTCTCTGCTGTAAAATTTCCTTTGTAGGCAACCATTGAACCGGCCTTTGCGAAAAAGTGTCCTTCTCCTTCTGCTATACATGATAATTCTTGATGTACATTAAAATTAAACATATGAAATCATCTCCTTTAATCATAAGTAATGAATATAGTATACCATGTTTTTATGAATTGTATCTTTTTTAATAACAATTGCTTATTTTACTATAAATTGTTTTATTTTTATTTAATTTAAATGTATACTATTATTAGGCACACTCAAAGAAGAAATAATAAATTTTAATTTCGATTGATTACATATATAGTCAATCAACTCAACAGGGAGGTTATTATTTTGATTAATGTTAAAAAAACTATTAATTCATCTACGAAAGAATCAAATAATATACTTCATGATATATTTATACCGGTAACAAAAAGAAATGGATTTATTAGAGGTAAATGTCCTGTAATACCTAGTTATTTTTATAGATATATCGGGGTAAAGGAAGATGAAAAAGAATATTATGATGAATTATATAAATTAGATCAAAGGCTTTCTAATTTTGGAAACTTGTATTTGAAGTTTATATCAAGAATACCTTTAGATGCTAGTATAGATGTTTTGAATAAGACTCAAAGTATTTGGAACAGTTTATCTTCATTTGATGATTCACAGGTACATAATTTAATTAATTCATTTAAAAAGGTAGGAGTTTTCCCAGAATTAAATATTGAATTGTTAAACTCATCTTTAGAAGAGAGCCTTTCTTATGTAATTAAGCTATATTTAAAAAACTCTAGTACCATTAATAAAACCAATATAAAGAATTTTTGTTGTAAATTTCTGCAATGGATCAATAAATTTCTTCCTAATCTAGTTAAAGGATTAGATTATAGGCATGTTATAGATAATGAGATAAACAATCCTAAAGTATTGTATTATGGAGATATTAAAAAGCATGAGATTTATTTTCTGATTTTTCTATCAAAGATGGGGTGCGATATTTTATATTTAAATACTTTCTCAGATGAAGGATTTATAAAAATTGATGAGAATATTTCTAAGGTATTTACATTACCAAAGATGGTAGAAATCAAGGAACTTCCATCTTTAAGTAAGCAACAAAATACTGTAGATTATTCAAGGTCAAATTTAAATACACATCAAAATACGGCAAATGAAATTAATAGAGGCGTAAATTTAGTTGGTAGTAATGGAAAAGATACAGAGGTAAAAGTTATAAAGAAAAGAGAAGTAGAGAAAATTTTAAATTCGCCTAGTGGTATTATTACTTCGTTAAAAAAGAGTAAAGATATTTTAGCGGATATAAAGAACCCTTTGAACAGCAGGATAGGATTTAAGTCAGGAACAAATCCTATAATTCCAATTTATTTTTGTAGATATATAGGAATTAAAGAAAATGAAGATCTGTATTATAATGAGTTATTTAGACTTGATAAATATTTATCTTCTATAGGGAAGTTGTATTTAAATTTTAGAAATTTAATTCCTTTGGGTGCATCATCGGATTTAAGTAAAAAGAGTCAACATATTTGGAGTAATATGACTTTCTTTGAAGCTTCTCAAAAGGAGCTTTTAATAAATGATTTAATACAAGCTGAAGTTTTTCCTAAGTTAAATAATAAAACACTAGAATTTTCAGTAATAAAGGCATTTAATGAAATATTAGGGTTATTTTTAATTAACGAAGCAAATGTTAACGGAGCTAAAATTAAAAACTTTAGTTTGAAATTGCTTATATGGCTTCATGAATATATATTTAAATTGTTTGATAAATTTGATTATGAGAGAAATACAGAAGGTGATATATACAATCCTAAAATTGTTTATTATGGAGATATTAAAAGGCATGAAGCATATTTTCTACTTTTATTATCTAAATTGGGTTGTGATGTTATATATATAAATACTAATTCAGATTCAGTATTTTCAAGTATCAATCAAGTTTTAGAATATTCGCAGGTTTTCGAATTACCTAATAAATCACAATTAAAGCAATTTCCTAAAGAAGAAATATATATAAGACAAGAAACTACAGCTTATCAAGCTTCAGAAGAAATTTCTAAAGTGCTTTATAGTGATGAAGTAGGGATGTATAAGCCTTGGCAGTTTGAAAATTATAATATTAAGCCTGTAACCTTAAAAACAACTTTTGATGAATTGAAGATCTTATGGAATGAATCTGCTAATGTTAGAACCGGTTTCAAAGTGGAAAATGGAGCTGTATATGTGCCAAATTTATTTGCCAAAATAAGTGGTGTTCATGAAAATTTAAATTTATATTGCGAGGAATTTCAAACTTTTAAATCCTCAGAAAACACAATTTTTATACCTAAGATACCTTTTACTAAAATAAATTATTCGAAAAATGATTTGCATACTTTAATAACAGTATTTAATAGAGAAGGAAAAATTGATAAAGAAAAATTGCTGTCTAATAGATTTTATAAACATTCTTATTTAAAAACTTCTGTACAAGATACAATAATTGAGAAAATTAATTGGTTATTAAAAATGGAGATGTTTGAAAAATCATCAAACAAGGAATTTATATTAAAAATAGTAATGACAATCTTGAATCTTGATAAAGAAATACTTGAATTAATTCAAACTTTTGATTACCCAAATAAGATACCTAAGTTAATAATTTTTGATAATGATGAAAACGTATTTAGTGAAGAAGATGCTATTGTATTGGCGTTTCTAAATTTAATGTGTTTTGACATTTTAATATTTACACCAACTGGATATAATAATATCGAGCGTAGAATTATTGAAAAATACTATGATATTCATAAGCTTGAAAAAATAAAATTAGATTTTGAAATTTCACTGCTTGAGAGTTCAAAAGCCAAAATCAATTCTTTATTTAAGGGATTATTTGGGAAAAAGAGGTAAAAGGAAACTTTAGGCAAAAAAAGTTGGAAATCAATATGGGAAATAGTGAGAAAGTCATTGCATAAACTTTTAAATGTGATATAATATATCCTATAATAGGATTTATAATAAAGCTTAAAAATACAAAATTTAGATATAAGAATATTTTACAAGAGGAGGAAGTAAAAATGGCAGTTAGTTTAAAAAAAGGACAAAAAGTAGATTTAACTAAGACAAATCCGGGGTTATCTAAGGTTATAGCAGGACTTGGATGGGATACTAACAGATATGATGGAGGTTTTGACTTTGATTTAGATGCAGCAGCATTTATACTTGGAGACAATGGTAAGGTAAGAAGTGATAGTGATTTTCTTTTTTATAATAATCCAAAAGACGCTTCAGGTTCAGTTACTCACCTAGGAGACAATCGTACTGGTGCGGGCGAGGGTGATGATGAACAAATTAAGATAGAACTTAACAAGGTTCCAGCAGATGTACAAAAAATCGCTTTTACTGTAACAATTCACGAAGCAGAAGAAAGAGGTCAAAATTTTGGACAAATTTCAAATGCTTTTATAAGAATATTTAATGAAGAAAATAATGAAGAGCTAATCAGATATGATTTAAGTGAAGATTTCAGCATTGAAACAGCAATAGTTGTTGCAGAGATATATCGTCATAATGGCGAATGGAAATTTACTGCTGTAGGAAGTGGATTTGAAGGTGGATTAGGCGCGTTATGTAATAATTTTGGTATAAATATTGCTTAAGAAATAATCAAAAACAAATCTAAGTAATTAGTGATAAAATTGTAAGTATGTTGATGAAAAAATAAAAATTAGAATTAGAGGAGATAAAAATGGCAATTAGTCTTCAAAAAGGACAGAGAATAAGTTTAACTAAAGAAGATAAAAATTTATCTAAAATTATGGTAGGACTTGGATGGGATCCAGTTAAAAATGCAGGAAACAAAGGAGTATTTGGAGGCTTATTTGGTGGTTCACAGAATGATGTGGATTGTGATGCTTCAGTAATTATGCTTGATGAAAGTAACAAAATAAGAGGTAAAGAGAATATAATTTATTTTGGGAATTTAAAAAGTAAATGTGCAAGTGTTAATCATATGGGAGACAATCTTACAGGAGATGGGGATGGTGATGATGAACAAATCATGATAGATCTTTCTCGTGTTCCTAGAGAGATACATAAGTTGGTGTTTGTCGTAAATATTTATGCTTGTGTTAAACGTAAACAGCACTTTGGGATGATACAAAATGCTTATATACGTATTATGAATACAGCTAATTCTAAAGAGATGGTTCGTTTCAATTTAACTGACAATTATTCTGGGAAAACAGCCTTATTTGTTGGTGAAATTTACCGTCATGGTGATGAGTGGAAATTCGCTGCCACTGGTGAAGGGGATAATTCTACTGGTTTAAAAGAAATGATAAATAGATTTAACTAAATTATAGACGATTAGGAAAGATTAATAAAAACATAAGATATAGAATAAGTGTTTTTATGAGTTACCTGAAGAATTAAGATGACTATTACCTATATGGAGATAGTCATCTTTTTGATTTAAACAATAAGTTTTCTAATTTCTAATGGAAAATATTATTCAATACCTCTTATTACACCTTTAGATTTATGTTTTTCTATTTCACTATCATTTATAATTTCTGGTTGCTTACCTTTAGGATTATCTTGCTTACTTTTAATAGGTTGCTTTGTATTTTTTTTATATGGCAAAATTATCACCCCTTCTTTAAATTTTAAAAGATTTTCAATATTAAAAACCATATAACTTTTGCATTATTAGCTTTTCCCTTTAGAGCGATTTTATACTTATTTCTAACAGAAGTTGATGCACCTTTGTTGAGTATATGAATTTACATATTTAAGATTATGTAAATTAAACCAAAGCAAACAAAAAACATTTCCCAAATAATTGAATAATAGAAAACACCACTAAAATTAATTTCTAGTAGCATTTTTTATCAAGAAATAGACTTTATTTAATTATAAATTTATTCTTTAACTTCTAAAAAAGGAACAGAGTTTTGGTATTTTTCAAATTCTTCAAATTCTTTGAATTTTTCAATCTGCACAAGTGGTTCTAATTGTACCGGTTCTTCAAAGTAATCCTCTAACTTTAATCCGTTTCCAAAAATGGGTTTAGGGACTTGCTTTCCTAATTCGTGTAAAAACCACGAAGGTCCTTTAACTGCATGTTCATGAAAAGTTTCCTTCCTTTCCTTAAGCTGATTATATGCACTATCCTCCTTTTGGTACCACTTCATTTCATTCTCATCAAAGAAATTGATAACAAGTATTTTATCTTTCATTTTCGACTCCTAAAATTGATAATTTAATTATTTTCATGTTCATTAAATGACATAAGATATTATCATTACAACTTTTACTATTGATGCATTTTGAAGCATATACTTAATGTCTAGAACTATTAATCCGTATATTATTTATATTCATAATTATTATAATATATTATTGTAACTTATTAAGTAAGGTGTTTACATATCAAGATTCCTAATAGTTTACATGGATTATGGAGTCTACTATTCTTTATTTTCTTTAAGAGGCATATATTCTTCAAATTCTTGAAACTCTAATAAGGGTGGGAGTTGTACAAACTCTTCTGTAAAACTGTCGTCAATAGGGACTTCAATAGGAGGCTTTCCGGTTTCATGATACCATTTAGTATGTTCGTATCTGTGTTCTTCACTAGATTGAAAGGGTACTACAACTTGAGTTTGATTACTTTCCTCATTTTCGTACCACTTCATTTCATTTTTGTCGAAGAAATTGATAATAAAAATCTTTTCTCTCATTTTTAACTCCTAAAAATTGATTATAATTTATTAATGTGTACGTATTAACTTCTATATGATTGCACTACTAAATTTAAAAGATGACTCACTTGCAAGTGTAACCTTATTATAAAAAATTCTAGATATATAATCATTCTTTTCATAATTATTATATTAACTATATTTAATTGAGTGATATTTTTTATACTTTAGTGACGTATAAGATTAATCCTATGAAGAATACTATTAATGTCTTAAAATCAGTTATTTAAAAGGAGAAAGAAACCTATGATGAAAACAGAAACATTAAATGCGACTTATCAAAAATGCATTGATAAATGCATAGAGTGTGCTCAAGTTTGCGAATATTGTGCTCACGCATGTTTAAACGAACCAGATCCTAAGGCAATGGCTAGATGCATCAGATTAGATAGAGATTGTGCAGAAATATGTCGTCTTGCAGCTCAATTTATGATTAGAGAGAGTGAGTATGCAATAGAAGTATGCGAATTATGTGCTAAAATATGTAAATCATGCGCAGATGAATGTGCAAAACATCCTGTAGATCATTGTAAAAGATGTGAAGATGTTTGTAATTGTTGTGCTGATGAATGTAATGAAATGGCAAGATAATTTTATAATTGAAGTAAAAGTTAATATTATATTAAAAACTCCTAAATCATTAGGAGTTTTTTTGTGTACACTTATAATTTTTTAGATATTTTTTCATAAAAAGGGGGGAAGGTTAGCATGGATAAATCTGTATGTCAATAAATATATGTAAAGACCTCAGGAGTAGACAGAAAGAACGGAAAGTAATACCATGAAATTTAATAATATTAAAAAAATATTAAAAAATATTAAAACCTCATAATTATCACTCAATCTAATGATATAATAATTGATATTTAACTAAATTCATTTGAAATAATGAGTTTTGAATAAATAAAGAGTTGCTTAAGGAAGTTTAGGGGGAAACTATGAGAAAGAAAATCGAAAGAATTAGAAATGTTGTTCAGTTATTTTCGATAATTATTTTTACCGGATTATTTGGTCTCATACTATATAATTTTCGTAAAGTGTATGAGAGTATTTTAGATGGAGTAAGTAAATTTAATGTACAGGCTCTATATATCATATTACCTTTGATAGGGATTACTTTAATATTTGGAAGATTCTTTTGTGGTTGGTTATGTGCTTTTGGAGCAATAAATGATTTTATTTATAAGATATCTAAGAAAGCATTTAAAATAAAATTTAAAGTAAATAAAAAAGTAGATTCCACTTTAAAAGCTATTAAATATATATACTTATTAGGAATTGTAGTTTTAACGTGGACATTAGGAAATAATTTTCTAAGTACTTATGATCCATGGAATGCATATGCTAAGATAAAGTATTTACCCTCAAGTTTTATAAATAAACCTAGCGCATTTTTAATTTTACTTTCTACGTTAATTGGAGCTGCCTTTGTTGAAAGGTTTTTCTGCAAATATTTATGTCCATTAGGAGCTATTCAAGGTATGATATCTAAATTGAAGATCTCAAATATTAGTAAGGATACAAGTCTTTGCGGTAAATGTACTCTTTGTACTAAAAAATGTCCTATGGGGATAAATCTTAATGGAAAAGAAAGTATAATGAGCAGTGAATGTATTAGTTGTTTAAATTGTGTGTCTAATTGTCCTAAGAAAAATGCAAAGCAGAAAATTATTGGATTGAAAACACCACCTATAATTTTTATAGTGCTGGGATTAATACTTTTCTTTATGTCCTATTTCTCTAAAGCATCAATTATTCAAAGTTTAACTGAAAATAAGAAGGTAGTTAGTGAAGAAAAGTCACAGGATGTTAGTGAAGAGAAAATATTAACACATAAGAATATATACAACTTTAATCATGGAAATAAAGTATATAATAATTTTCTTGATGATTATTCAATATTAGAAGAAATGAATAAAATAAATACAAACAATAAAAGTAATGAAAATAGTAATGATGAAGAATCCATGGAAGAATCTAATTATAGCAACAAATTTGACGAGAATATAGATAAAAAAGTACAAGAGAAAAAAGAAAATATAATTTATAATAATGGTACATTTAAAGGAAAAGAACTAGATCTAAGCGTAGAAGTTACTCTATATAGCGATAAGATAGTTAGCATTGAAATAAAATCTCATGGAGAAGACATTGATTACTTCGAAAAACCTTTTGAAAAAATTCCAAAGGATATTATTGAAAAACAAACAACAGAAGTGGACGTAGTATCTGGTGCTACAAATACAAGTGAGAGATTATTGAAGGCTATAGATAATGCTCTTGAAAAAGCAAAAATCAAAAATTAAGATATGGAGGGTGTATACAAATTTGTATACACTTTTTTATTATCCACATAATTGCTCCATAATTTGATGATAAACTCAAAGAAACAAATGAAATTATCAAAAGAATATTGTTTATATTCTAGGAAGGGGATAAATGTGAATAAGAAATTGAAGAGTTTTTTACCAGCACTAATATTATCAACAGTATTAAGTTCTAATTTCTCTGTATTAGCACACTCTAGTTCACAACAAATTAATGAAAAATCACAATATTTAAATAATCAGAAAAGCAATTTAGAAGAAGTACTAGATAAAATTGATGTGCTAAGTAAAGTAATTAGAGATTTGGATTCAAGCATTGTGGAAGAACAACTTGAAATAAATAATATTAATAATAAAAATAAAGTATTGAAAAAAAATTTAAAAGATTTAGAAAATGAAATTTTAGATTTATTGAATGAAAGAGAAAATAATAAAGAGTTATATGAAAAAATTAAAAAGAATATTAATAGATACGGATTATCTGAAGGTTCAGAAAAATCCCTTTTAGATAAGTTAAATAAAGAATATACACTAATACAATTCAAAACTCAACAATCAATAAGAAAGAAAATAGTAATAAAAGATGGATTAGAAAAAGAATATTTAGAGAAAGAAAAAAACATTAACCAGAGTAAAAACTTAGTATCAAGATTTGAAGAAGATAGAAATGACAATGAGATTCAACTTAAAGATATTCAGATTAAAAAAGAGATCATTGTCATAGATATAAAAAAAAATGAACAAGCTATTAATGATATTATGCGGAAAATAAAAAATGAATCAAATATTAAAGTAGAAGAGCTTATAACATATGCAAATAGCTTTTTAGGTACACCATATTTATGGGGTGGAACAAGACCTGAAACAGGATTTGATTGTTCAGGATTTATACAATATGTTTATAAACATTTTGGCATAAAACTAGGAAGGTCAACCTTTAATCAGATAAAGGGTGGAACTCGTATAAAAAAAGAAAATCTGAAACCTGGTGATTTAGTGTTTTTCGGAAGTTGGAGTAATCCATATCATAATGGGATTTATATTGGAGATGGCAAGTTTATTCATTCTCCAAAAACAGGTGATGTTATTAAGATATCAAAATTGAATGTGATGAATTTTTTGACTGGAGTTAGAGTAATTAAATAATAGTGTAATTACTCTTAACAAATTCATAAAAATCACAAATATTTTTGATATGGTTTTATTAAATAAATTTACGAATATCTATGAATGAAAGGAGTGTAAAAAAATAGGATTCTGTGATTTTGATTATGGAATGAGAGGCATGGGAAGTATGATGTTTTTAGGATGGATTTTAATTGCTGTAATAGTGTACTCTGTATTTGCCCATAGAAATAGGACATATGTTGAAAGAAGAAATATTTATGATGACTCCGCTCTTAGAGTCTTAAATGAAAGATATGCTTCAGGTGAAATTTCAGAAGAAGAATATCAGAAAATTAGAAAGAATATTAGCTAGGGATTTATTTCTCTAGCTTTTCTAATAAGTCTAAATAAGTTGATAATAATAAAACTAAAGAGAAGTATATACGAGGTGAAAAGATGAAAGAAAAAAAAAGAATATTAGTTGTAGATGATGAAGATAAAATCTTAGAAGTTGTTGAAGCCTATTTAAAAAAAAAGGGGTTTATGGTTACTACTGCTAAAGATGGTGAAACAGCTTTTAATTTATTTAAGAACAAAAAATTCCATTTGATTATTTTAGATTTAATGATGCCTATTCTTTCAGGTGAAGAGGTATGCAGTAAAATAAGAGCAATTTCGGATATACCGATAATAATGCTTACAGCTAAAATTGAAGAAGATGATAAAATTGAAGGATTAGCTTTAGGTGCTGATGATTATGTAACCAAACCTTTTAGTGTTAGAGAATTAGTTGGAAGAGTTAATGCTTTACTAAGGAGAACATATCGAGATGATAGTCCTATGGCTGAGTATTTGACTTTTAATGGAGGAGACTTAGAAGTAGATATAAAAAGAATGATAGTTATGAAGAAGGGTGAGAATGTTTCTTTAACATCAAAAGAGTTTAAAGTTCTTGTTGCACTATTAACAAGCCCAGGGCAAGTATTTACAAGAGAACAATTAGTAATGAAAGCTTTTGGTATGCAATATGAAGGTTTTGACAGAAATATTGACACATATATAAAAAATATTAGACGTAAAATCGAGGATAATCCAAAAGTGAATAAATATATTTCTACTGTTTACGGAGTAGGATATAAATTTGGAGGAGAATAGATGAACCTAGTTAAAAACTTGTCTTTAGGATTTTTACTTACTATTCTTATTTCAATTTCCATAACAGGTTTTATTTCAAATCATATGATTGATAAGAAATTTGATCAATATTTGATGGATGAGCATAAAACAAAAGCATTGAAGTTTAAGTCCTTAGTTACAGAATTATATAATGAAGAAGAGGGGTTTTCAGAATCGGATTTTTCTGAAATACATAGATTTGCTATGTTAGAGGACTTTTATATACAAGTATTGAATAACAATGGAGAAAAGATTATAGAAACTGATATTATGAATATCCATCACAAAAAAATGATGGAGTTTATGATGCCAGATAGTGGGAAAATGAAATTAGGAGAATATATTGAAGAAAGCTATGAACTAATTAGTAATGGGGAAAGTATAGGGAAGATTATAATTGGATATTATGGAACTGCTAATTTAACCCCTGGAGGAGTAGAATTTAAAACAACATTAAACAGATCCTTCTTTATTTCAGTTTTTATTGCTTTGATTATTGGGTTATGTATTAGTATTATCATAGCGAAAAAAATAGCAACTCCTTTAATGAAAATAATCAAGATTTCCAATGAAATGAGAAAAGGAAATTTGGAAGCAAGAGTAAATATTAAGAGCAATACTAAAGAAATAGGAGAGTTGTCTAATTCTATTAATTATCTGGCAGAGACTCTTCAAAAAGAGGATAAACTAAGAAAGCGATTAACAGCAGATATGGCACATGAAATTAGGACACCACTTACTAATGTGAAAACTCATATTGAAGCTCTTATTGATGGAATTTTTGAGCCAACTAAAGAGAGGTTTGAAAGCTTTTATGAGGAAATAGAAAGGTTAATCAAACTTGTTGAAAAATTACGAGATATTGCAAAGTTAGAAGAAGCTAATTTGCATTTAAGTAAAACAGAATACAACCTTTCTAAAGACATTGAAAAAGTGATAGACTCATTTAAACCAATGTTTAAAAAGAAGGATGCACAGATTATTTCTCTTATTGATCAAGAAGTATATGTAATTTTGGATAGAGATAAATTAAAACAGATTATGTATAATTTAATTTCAAATGCATATAAGTTCATTGAAAAAAAGGGGAAAGTGGAGGTATCTCTTAAAGAAGAGAAAGAGAATATTGTAATTGAAGTAAAAGATGATGGAATAGGAATATCAGAGCATGAAATACCATATATATTTGAAAGGTTCTATAGAAGTGATACATCAAGAAGTAAGAAAACTGGAGGAACTGGAATAGGATTAACTATTACAAAAGCACTAATTGATGCACACAAAGGGTCAATAGAGGTTACAAGCAAACGTGGGCAAGGAAGTATTTTTACTGTAAAGATTCCTAAATAAGTTTTGAAGTATTAAAGTAAATATAGATAAATGATAAAAATCAGAAGTTAAATGAATGTTTAGCTTCTGCTTTCTCTATTATAAAAAAAATTAAATTTAAATAAAATCCACATAATTGCTCCATAATATTTCAATATAATGAACTTGTACAGAAGAAGGAAAACAATATAAAGGAGTGATTAAGATCATGAGAATTTCACAAATATTATATATTCTTTTAATTGGATTTGTTGCTTACAACATGATAAAAAGAGGAGGATGCTGTGGAAGTCAACATCAGAGTCATAGACCTAGAAGTTCAAGAGGTGGATGTTGCGGTGGACATAGTTATCATGGTGAAAGACAAAATGATTGGAATCAAGAAAATCATAATTATTCAAATGATATGGAAGTAGAGAATAACAATCAAGAATGGCAGAAAAGAATCGAATATTAAGAATAAAATTTTTAAGATATATAAATTAAATATTAATTAAAACTCAGGAGGTAAGTTATTATGAAAAAAAGATTAGCGGTAATAATGATGTCAGGTATGTTAGTAGCAGGAGGATTCACAGCAAAATTAGCCTATGGGACAACAAATAATGAAAAGAATGCAGAGTATTCTAAACCTAAGGCTGAATTACTTGTTGCCCCAAAAGAAGACAATGAAGAAAAAATAGAGATTGATGATAAAGAATACAAAGAATATCTAGAGTATAAAAAGAATAAAAAAGATAATAGTTATGATGAAGTGATAAAGATCATGAAAAAGTATGATTACAAAGATATGGCTAAATTTATGAAAAATAATGACTATGAAGCTATAGATGAATTTATGAACAATATGACTGAAGAAGATTATGAAAATATGATTGAAATTATGAGAGAAAGTGGTTACGCAAGTATGGCTAATATGATGGAATCTATGGATTTAGATGAAATGCTTGAAATGCATAATTCAATGAGTGGTGCAGCTAGTTGTCATGGTGATTCAAACATGATGGGTGGTTCTAGATTTAACAACTAATAGACATGATAAAAAATAGTTTTGATAGAAATGATGAAATTATATTCATTTAAAGAACCATTTTAAATTTTATGAATATCTTATAATGTAAGTTATTTTTGAAAGGAGAAATATAATGCACGCCCCTTTATTGATAGTTATTCAAAATTGTGAATCAATGTGCGAGTATATGGTTACTTTTTTCGGTGAAGATAAAGAAGTTGAATTAAGGAAAAGACAGATTCGGTTATTGCATGACTGTGCAGATGCATGTACATTAGCTGCGAAGTATATTGCTAGACATAGTGTGTTTGCCAAATATTCTGCTGATTTTGTTTCATTTATTTGCGATATCTGTACGAAAGAATGTATGAAATTTAATGATATCGAATCAAAAAATTGTGCTGAAATGTGTATGAAATGCGCTAAAGAATGTAAAGATTATTCAATGATATTATAATAAAATAAAGTATTTGTATACAAGTTATATTAACTTAATACTATAGCTCATTTTGAAAAAGAACACATTATAACTTAAAGAATATTTTATAATGTAAATAAGTTTATTAAGGAGAAAATTAATGCATACCCCTATATTAATAGTTATTCAAAATTGTGAAGCGATGTGTGAGTATATGATAACATTCTTTGGAGAAGAGGAAGATGTTGAATTAAGAAGAAAACAAATTCGGTTATTACGTGACTGTGCTGATATTTGCACATTAACTGCAAAATTTATTTCGCGTCACAGCATCTTTGCAAAACATTTGGCTAACTTATGTTCATTTATTTGTGATTCCTGCGGAAAAGAATGTATGAAATTTAAGGATTTAGAATCACAGAATTGCGCTAAAATGTGTTTGGATTGCGCAAGGGAATGCAGAAGTTATGCAATGGTAGAATAAGTATAATTTTTATGAGTTAGTTACTAACTACATAATAAAGTGAGATACTAATTTGATGAAAGAAGAAAAAAATAATTAAAAACATATTGAAATTTGCTTTTGCAAATAAGGAAATTCAATCAGATATCTTGGAATAGGATATCTGATTTTTTATTATTAAGGAAAATGAAAAATTTTTTTAATTAATTATCACGTGTAATCGTGCTTATATCAATATGTTAAAGTTTGAGTAAAACTTTATCAGGTGTAATTTCTTAAGAATAAAATAAATATTAAAATAAATATCATTGAAGTTCAAGCAATTACAAACAACAACAAACTAAAAGAATGATAGTAACCTTTAAACTACCTATAAATCAGTGTTGTGGTCTCTCGTATTAATTTGATTAATCAAAAAAACATAAAAACTTACTAATGAATTTTTAAAAAGTGTAATGATTTTCTAAAATTCATCATATGATGTTATGTAATGTAATTGATTTAGAAGGTGAAAGAATGAAAAGAAGCTACGATGCAGATCCAGGATATTTAACAGTAAATCAAGCAGTTGATAGAATGATTCAAGTAATAGGAAAAGATAATAGTAAACTTAGAGGACGAATTTATAGAAAGTTTATAAACATGGCAGCAGAAAATAAAATTGAATATAAAAAACACGGTAGAGCATGGTGGCTTAAAGAAGAAGAGGTTGATAAGTACATTGAAGAAAAAGGAAAACAATTGAAAAATAATTATAGAACAATGGATGAAAATGAGGAGATTGGGAAAATAACAGTAGAGTATATTAAAGACATTATTGAGCTTTTAGAAAAAGTAGGCACACCTCCTGATAAAATTTTAGAATTACTTAAGGTAAAGTTGAACATGAATGATAATAAAAATTAGGGGGAACTTGTTATGGGAAAAGAGGAGTATGTACTTAGACATAATTATCGAGTTTTTACAAAGCAGAGATGTGAGGTTTTAATTAAGAATGAAGATAAATGGAAAAAAGAAGTGAGAGAAGTAGTTATACCTGTAGATGGGTTCGAAGGGAATCAAGATCCTTATGTGTTCCATGAACCATGGTTTTACGGTTATTGCCATAATGCTGAAGTAAGTAAAGATGCAGGTAATCAATCAATTTTATTATGGGGAGCATGGAATAAAAATATTGATAAATATCTAATTGATACTGTTTTTGTTGTAAATAAAAAATATAATTGGCTTGGCGAAAAGAAAGGGTTTGAACCTTCAGTTCAATTTAAGAAAGATTACCAATATAAGAATGATGACAATCTTTATAAAGACTTCTTATGTCATAGGATTAATTCAGATGAACATAAAGAAATACAATATAATGGTGCTAAATCAATTTTCACGGGGAATCACTTAGAATCCGAGGAAAATAATTGGTATCGTATGCCTACAAAGAGAAGAGACAAATTCCATAGCTGTATTCCATTAAAACTTGAAGATGGAATATACAAGCTTATTGATGTATTTGGAATAATAAAAGGTAAGGATCCAGATTTTTTAGGGAAAATGAAGAAAAGAAATCAAGGTGGGGTTAGGAATATTGGTGATATAAGAAACAACCCATATGCACCATATGTATTAGATATTATGAAACACATATATAGTGAAGCAAATGTATTAGTGACGAAGGTTATCTCTAATGGTTCACCTAATAAAGTAGATGTAGACCTTCAAAAACAATACTGGCCAGTGATCTATGGTCTAGAATTTGATGAGAATAAGGTGTAAATAAAGAATGATTATAATTGTTTTATACCTATCTTTTAACAGCTTGATACCACTATAATATGATTATGTTGTTTGTTTAACTGATGATAAACAAACAACATAATCATATAAATGTTACAAGGGGGAATTAAGTGATTGAATTAATAAAAGTAAAATCATCAAAAAAGAGAGGGGACTTAAATAAGGAGTATATTAAAACCTTAGGTGCGCCAATAGATGGTTTCTGGGAAAATGTAGTAATCGGTACATCACAGTGCTACCAAATTATTTATGATAAGAAATTGGTAGGGCATTTTTTTGTGGATAAGGATAAGACTTTAGTGCAATTCTATGTTTCAAAAGAGTATTATACAAATGCACCAGAAATTTTTATATATATTATTAAGAGCAATAAAGTAAAGGATGCAGCTGTTTCAACTAAGGAATCGGAATACCTAGCTTTGTGTCTTGATAACCAGAAAAGTGTAGAGGTAGATACGTACCTTTTTGTTGATAATCAAAAAATATCACATGAATTAAATAGTTTTAGAAACACTACTTTCAGATTAGCTAATAAAGGCGATATAAATATTATAAAAAACAAATGTGATGCTGCTTATGATGGTTATTATGAAGATTTGATTGAAAATGATAATTTATTTGTTCTATACGAGGGGAGTTCTTTACTAGGAATAGGTGAATTTAGAATAATCAAGTCTAACTTACAATATGGCGATATAGGTGTTGTTGTAGCAGAAGAATACCATAGAAGAGGTATTGGAACCTATATTATAAATCAATTAAAAGAGCATTGCTATAATAAAGGTTTGGAACCTTTGGCGTGCTGTAATGTAAGAAATATGGCATCAAAGAGTACCTTGGAAAAAGCAGGATTTATTACTAATAATAGAGTTTTACATGTGATTTTCAAATAGAAAAATATATTTTATGGTATACTTACATACTAATAATATGTTCAGAACAAATCTCGCTTAATAGCTTTAGGTGAGAATTTTTTTGAAATAGATGTATAAACATTGGAATGGTTATACAAGTGGGATCAGTAGGAGCCACGCTGTTCTATTTTAGTATTGCTAGTTTTTATAGGCGGAATAGTCTTTATGTTACTATAAATTCATAAAAATAGGTATAGAGAATAGCCAAACTAAATGAGATATATTAATAAGGGCGTAAATAGTAGTGATTATGTTAATAGCTACATTGGAGAACCTCAATTGTTTATTAGTTGCATTCTGCATCCTTTTATATAAATATAATAATAATAATGCAGGTAAAATTATTTTCACCATAATTCCTGCATACGCGCTTTGAAGCAGTCCTATCATAAACGGGTTTGCTTCATTAAAAAATCCAGTGTTCAATAGAATATTGGTGAAGATAATATCAGTAACGTTTAATATATATAAGATAAATATTTTATTTTTAATATTATTAATATCACTGTTTTTCATCAAAGCTAACACATTAACCACCTCATTTTTATAATATTACTTAGAGTAGTATATTCCAGTTCTTCACTAAAAATACATGAGATTATTAAATTTTTTGCAAAAGTATCATAATTAATAGGTCAAATCATTATAGGGACATATTTTTTTATTGGCAAAATATAATATTTATGATATATTATATTAGAATTAAATAATTTCTTATGGATACATAGGGGAGTAGCTGGCATATTACGATATGTAACTAAGTCAACATACTGATGAATTTCATCTGGCTTAGTTTTAAATAGTGAGACTTATGCATAATTTTTGTTATGCGTGAGTCTCTTTTTGTCGTTAAAGAGGAGGAATTAGAATGACATTTATATCAATTATCATTATCGCTTTTGGATTGGCAATGGATGCTTTTGCAGTATCAATTACTAGTGGTATTTTAATTAAAGATTTAAAAGTAAGACATGCATTGAAAATAGCACTATTCTTTGGTGTATTCCAAGGAGTTATGCCTTTGATAGGGTGGATTTTAAGTATTAGATTTAGTAAGTATATTCAGAGTATAGATCATTGGGTATCATTTTTATTATTGGGATATATAGGTATTAAAATGATCCATGAGGCATTAAAAAATGATGAGGATGATGATACTGGAAAAAATCCATTAGATTTAAAAATTCTAACAATATTATCAATCGCAACTAGTATAGATGCTCTAGTTGTTGGGGTTAGCTTCGCTTTTCTTGAAGTAAATATTATATATGCTGCCCTAATTATTGCTATTATCACACTTGTATGTTGTTTTATTGGTGTTTTCATGGGTAAAAAATTTGGAGAGTTGTTTAACAAAAAAGCTGAAATATTTGGAGGAGTTATTCTGGTATTAATGGGAGTAAAAATTTTGATAGAACATCTTGGATATATTTAAACATATGGAATAAATTGGTTTAATTCCACGTGCGCTAAAATATTTACTATGATGCCAAGATATGCTAAGATTAAATAATAATAAAGTTGTATTGTTGAGGAGTGTTTATATGTGTGATACTTTTAAAGTTTCTATACTATCTCAAGGAGAGAGGCTAAAGAATTTACGCAAATCCTTGGGATTAAAACAATCAGAATTAAGTGGGAATAACATAACTCGTAATATGATTAGTATGATTGAGAATAACAAAGCACCTTTGACTGTAAAAGCATCTAAATTAATTTATAATAATCTTATGCAATCATGTGAACAGAGAGGAGTGAAATACCAGACATCTCCAGAAGAAATTTACTTAACCGAAGAAGGACAAGTTAGAAGGCTGGCAGAAGAATACGTTGATTATCTTAAAAAAAATGAACTTGATAAGTTCAAAAACTTCCAAGGATTTAAAAATTTTGATGAGATAATAGATAGTATAAATAAATATAAAGTAAATGATTGTAAAATGAAGATTTATTATTATGTTGCAAGATACTATCAGAAAAATCTAAATTATAACAAAGCTTTTAGATATTTTTCTATAGTTAATGAGTTGGTATTCACAGAAGATGCTGATAATGAATTTATTAGTGGCTTAATTGTAGCTATATTAGATGTAAGCAAAAATACTCAAAGATATGAAGAAGGATTATTAATAAGTGATAGATTGATGGATCGTGTTGATTCTAAACAAATGATAGCTATTATGCATAATAGAATTATCATTTTAAAAGCATTAGGAAGAATAAAAGATGCTTTAGAAGAAATTGATAAATTTGAATATATATGCAGTAATACTATTAATGAAAGACCTATGGTGGAAATAAGTATTGCTATTGTAAAAGCTAATTGCTTAAGAGAATTAAATGAGTATAAAAAAGCTATTGATATATATATTGAATTAATGGAAAATATAATATGGAACGAAGAGAATATTCATTTTAAAGCATTGGTTTTAACAAATATAATAGAAACATATCTTGAAACAGGTGGAAATTATATTAAATATTTGGAGAAATTAGATAATCTTGTTGAATCTGTACCGTCCCTTGATAATAGAAGATTTATGTGTGAGTTGTATAAACATGTTTACATAGCTTATGATAATTTAAATGAGGATAGATTTGATAAATTAAAGGATAAATATCTTAAAAAAGTTTTAAAATCTTCAATGAAATATAAAATAAATGAATTTTTATCATTCGCCTTAGATAAGCTACTTGATGATGCAAAAATTAGTAAAGATGAAGAAAAAATTGAAAGTGTTAAAGAAGATATATTTAATGCTTTAAAAAATGGATTACTGAAATTAGATTCATTTTTAATTTTTAATCTTATAGAATACTATAATTCTCTCAATAAAAGTGATAAGATATCAGAAATTATATGCTTTATTAGACGTTTAAATGATGAAGGAGGTTTTAAAGATGCTTAGAACAATTGCTTGGTATTCAAATTTTGCTGGAAGCTTACTGTTAATGATACCGCAAATGTATAAGGTTAAAAGATTGCAGAGGAAACCAGAAGAACAAGAAAGTATTAAATATATTCATGATGTTACTTCAAAATGGGCAAGAAGAAACGTTAAAATTAGTGGCGCTAAAGTAAATATATTTGGTGAAGAAAATATTCCAAAGGACATACCAGTGGTATTTATAAGTAATCACCAAGGGAATTTTGATATAGCTCTTTTCATGAGTTACATTGAGAAGCCTAAAGGCTATATAGCAAAGGCTGAGATGAAAAAGGTTCCTCTAATTAGAACTTGGATGGAATTCATGAATTGTGTGTTTATGGATAGAAGTAATTTAAGAAAATCTGCACAGGCTATAATTGAAGGGGTTAAGATACTTAAAGGTGGGCATTCACTTGTAATTTTCCCTGAAGGTACAAGAAGTAAAGGGGGACCTCTTGGTGAATTCAAAGCAGGAAGTTTTAAATTAGCAACAAAAGCTAAAGTTCCAATTATTCCAATTACAATTGATGGTAGCTACAAGCTTTTAGAACAGAATAAAAATAAAATAAAACCTGCTGAGGTTAATTTATACATACATCCAATGATAGAAACTAAAGAACTTTCTAAAGAAGAACAAAATGAATTACCAGAAAAAGTTAAAAATATTATATGTAGTAAACTATAAATTCAACAATAAAGCACCATGTCTTAAATAGAAGGTATGGTGCTTTCAATATATATTTATTTTCACATGCCTAATATGCTATTCATAAAATATATGGTAAAATATTATATATATTTGAATTGAAGGAGGAAAAAATGAAAAATCTTTTAAAAAAAGTAACATATAATTCACCTGTAATATTGAGTTTCACTTTTTTAAGTTTTATTGTGTTAATAGTAGGCGAGTTAACTAAAGGATATACAACATCATTGTTATTTACAAACTATAGTTCATCTCTTATGAACCCACTTACATATATAAGATTATTCTCGCATGTGTTGGGACATGCGAATTTTGAGCATTTCTTCGGCAATTTCATGATAATATTGATAGTAGGACCTATAATCGAAGAAAAATACGGAAGCAAAAAATTACTATTCATGATATTAATCACAGCATTCGTAACTGGATTAATAAATAGTATGTTTTTCAACACTGGTCTTCTTGGAGCTAGTGGTATTGCATTTATGCTCATTTTATTGAGCTCAGTAGTAAATACAAGAGCAGGAGAAATACCATTGACTCTTATTATAGTTTTTTTGGTTTTTATTGGGAAAGAGTTTTATGTAGGAATTACACAATATGATTCTATATCTCAACTTACACATATGATTGGAGGAGTATGTGGAGGTAGTTTTGGTTATTACTTATTAAAATAAGAATTGTAAAAAAGAAAAGGCATGCTTAAACACATGCCAAAACTTAAGGGGACTAATATAAAAAGAATAAGATGCCTTTCTTATTCATATAGTTTAATTCTTGACAGAAATATATTTTTTAATCATATATTTAAAAATAATTTTTAAAAAATAGGTTTGCAAGATAAGTATAGTGGATCTTTATTATATTTATTTTGTAGACCTTTTTTATTAATTAATTTAATAATAGTATTAATTCTGATGATTTTCCTTGTATTTCCAAATTATATAATATATAATAAAAAATATAGTAATTTCTAAAGAGGAGGATAATCATGGGGGTTGAATTAATACATAAATGTCCGGTGTGCGATAGTGAACTTATAGTTCAAAGATTGAAATGTACGAAATGTAACACAGTTATTGAAAATGAATTCTTTTTTGACAAATTCATGACTATGAATAAAGAAGAACTTAAGTTTATTGCGATATTTCTTAAGTGTCGGGGGAGTATTAAGGATGTTGAGAAGGTTCTAGGAATATCATATCCTACTGTAAGAAATAAACTGGATAAAATAGCTAAAAAATTAGAACCAGATGCTATAACTAGTAATAAGAAAGACTCATCTGATAACTCAACGGATGTATTAAAGATACTTAAAGAGCTAGAAGATGGAATTATAGATTTTAGCACAGCTTTAAAAGAAATAAAATAGAATGGGGGAAGTAAAATGGGTTCAGAAATAATGAAAGTTCTTAACATGGTACAAGAAAATAAAATAACAGCAGAAGAGGGTGCTACGCTCATTGAAGCAATAAAGCAAGGTAATGAATCTGCTGAGGTAGTTAGTGATGAAATAAAAGAAAATTTAGTACGTACTTTTGATAGTGATGATGCTGTACAGAAAATACCTGGTGAGAAGATGTTAAAAATAAAAGTACATTCATCAGATGGTGAAAAAGTAAAAATTACATTACCATTAAAGTTCATAGTTGGAATGATAAATGCCACAGGAAAGATGCCTACTTTTAATTCAAATATTAAAGGATTTGACTCAGATGAATTGATGAATAGCATTTTAACAGCAGCAGATTCAGGAATGGAAGGCAAAATTCTTGATGTTGAAACAGACTCAGGGGATCAAATAAAGATAGTGATAGATTAAGGCATATTCAAATAGGGGTGATATTATGAAATTAAGAATTATAACTGATCAGGGAAAAAAAATTAATATTCCAATTCCTAATTGGCTTGTTAAGGTTGGAATAAATAAGAGCATACAAAAAGCATACAATCCTAAGAAAGAAAATAAAGAAAGTAACGCTTTATCTAACTTTGATTTCTCTATAATAGCTGATAATTTAGAAGAATTGAGTAAATACAAAGGATTAGTTGTTGTACATGCAATAGAGAAGGATGGTACGGATGTTAAATTGATATTATAATTATATTTTTGTAGATAATTGTCATAATTTATAGTAAAATTTGTATGTATGGAATTATACATACAAATTTTATTTTAGGGAGATTTTATGGGTTACGTAAAGAATAATAAACTTATTTTGAAAGACGTTATGAAATTAGCATTGCCTGCAATCGGAGAAATGAGTTTATATATGATTGTATGGACAGTAGATTCCATAATGATAGGAAAATATGGTGGAAAAGATGCTCTATCAGCTGTTGGTATGAGTTCTCAATTCTTGTACACTTTTGTAGATATTTTGATAGCTATTGGATTATCTGTAGCATTGACATCTATAATTGCAAGAGCATATGGAAGTAAGAATTACCAAAAGGGTGATGAATACGCTACTCATGGTATTATATTAACATCTGTTATTGCAATAACATTAACGTTAGTTTTTTATCTGTTTTGTCAGGATATTTTAAAGTTTTGTGGTGCAAAGGGAAATGTGCTAAATTTAGGCATAAAATATATGAGAATAGCCTCTATAGCAATTTTCTTTAATATGTTTTTGACATCGTTGAATGGTATTTTGAGAGGGATAGGCAACACATTTATTCCTTTTATAGCATCAGGGATATTGGTACTTGTAAACTTATTATTAGATTGGCTTCTTATATTTGGGATTGGAGGATGTCCAGAGCTAGGCGTTGAAGGAGCTGCTATTGCTACAATGATAGCAAATATTATAGCTTTGTCTTATATTGTGATTTATTTTAAAGTAAAGTCCAGAATAAAACCCAGGATACGTTATGTTAAGAATGTTACATTTAAAAAAATAAGTGATCTCTTAAAATTGGCAATTCCTTCTGGGATGCAAGAAGGAGCTTTCTCTATATGTAGATTAATAAATTCAATGATGATTTTGACATTAGGAGAAGTTGCATTTGCAGCTAATCATATAACTGTGTCAATTGAATCAATATCTTTTATGCCAGGTTGGGGTGTTGCTGTGGCAGCTACGTCTCTCATTGGTCAACGGATTGGTGAAAAAGATTATGAAGGTGCTAGAGAATATGGAAGAATGTGTTTGATTCTCGGGGTACTAATTATGGGTTTATGTGGAATACTGTTTCTTGTATTTTCAGAGGTAATTGCAAATGTTTTCATTCAAGAAAACCAAGTAGATGTATTGAAAAGTGCAAAACTTTGCATTATGATTGCATCAATTGAGCAAATACCTACTGCAATTTCAATGATTGCAGGTGGTGCACTAAAAGGGGCTGGTGATACGAAAACTCCATTTTTGGTATCACTTTTTTCAAATTGGGTTATTAGAATGCCCTTGATGATACTTGCTGTTATGGTTTTCAAATTAGATATAACTGTTATCTGGTGGATAACTTCGATACAATGGACGATAGATGCAATATTGATGTTAAGATATTACAAATTAAAATTTGTACCTTTAAAAATTAATAAGAGAAAAGTGCAGTAGGATTCAAAGGTATTCAAATGTTTAAAACATAAATATTTGGATACTTTTGTTTTTATATTTATTTATTTCTTGTGTTATACTTTTAATATAGCTTAATATTAAGCGTATTGTAGTTATTCATTTTAATATGCAAAAGGGGGAAATTATGACTAAGATTATTGTAGATAGCACTTGTGATTTGCCAATAGAATTTTTGAAAGAAAACAATATAGATGTATTACCATTGAGAGTATTAATTAATGACCAGGAGTACTTTGATAAACAAAATATTAAAACTGAAGAAGTTTTTAATTTTATGAAAAAGGGAATAGTACCAAGGACTTCTCTCCCTAGATTGGACGTAATCAGGGAGGTTTTCACAGAAAAGTGTATTAATAGAGAAGATTTTATTTACTTAGCTCTTTCATCAAAACTTTCTGGAACATTTCAAGCTGCTAAGTTGATAATGGAAGAATTAAGAGAGACATATCCAGAAATAAATATGGAAGTGATTGATACTAAAGGAGCTTCAATGGGTATAGGACTAATGGTAATGGAACTTATAAATATGATCAAGCAAGGAGCTTCTTTCTCAATGTTAATTGATGCAGTAGGATTTTATAAAGATAATAGTAGTCAATATTTTACCTTGTCAAATTTAAACTGGTTAACCAAGGGCGGCCGTCTCCCAAAGAGTAAAGCAATAATTGGTACTGTAATGAATATTAAACCTGTACTTGCTATAATGGATGGATCAATTGAGGTGATAAAATCAATAAGAGGAAGCAAAAAATCTTTGAAATATATTGTTGATACCGTTATAGATGAGATGAATATTAGAGATTGTGAGCATATTGGGATAGCTCATTGCGATGATTCTCAATCTGCTGAATTTATTAAGAGTAGGATTAAAGAGCTGTATCCGAATAAAAAAGTAATGATTACTACCATTGGAAGTGTATTAGCTTCCCATATAGGAATCGGAGGAATCGGAGTGTTCACATTATCAACTTATAAAGAATAAAATGCAAATTATTTGCAACATATGGATTATTATGTTATTTTGTAAGTGAAAGTGTTTTGGAGGTGGTTAAATGCAAAGCAAAAATAGAATACTTAAACCTAATAGTGAATTAGGAATCATTGTTTTAGAAAGCTGCAAGGAACTGGGTTATAAAATTAATAACGCTCTTATAAATAGAAGATCAAATATGTCTGAGTTTGAAGGTATATCGAAAGAATCGTATTTGATTTCTACAAAGGAAGTTCGCTTTTCTAACGGAGAGGGTAAAGTTGTTATTAATGATAGTGTGAGAGGTAAAGATATATTTGTAATATGTGATATTGGAAATTATAGTTGTACATATGAGATGTTTGGGTTTACCAATCATAAAAGTCCTGATGATCACTTTCAAGATATAAAGAGAGTATTATCAGCTATTGAAGGTAAGGCCAGAAAAGTTACTGTAATTATGCCTCTCCTTTATGCAAGTAGACAACATAGGAGAAGAAGTAGAGAATCTTTGGATTGTGCACTAGCATTGCAGGAATTAGAAAGATTAGGAGTTAAAGATATTATAACTTTTGATGTACATGATCCAACAGTTCAAAATGCAATTCCAATGATATCTTTTGATAACATATATCCTTCTCAAGAAATAATAAAAATGTTTGTTCATGAAGAAGATTTGCAAATTGATAAGGAGTCAATGATAGTTATTAGCCCTGATACTGGAGCTATGGATAGAGCCTTATATTATTCTGGTGTGCTTGGTCTAGATATTGGATTGTTTTACAAAAGACGTGATCACTCAAAGGTTATTGGAGGCAAAAACCCAATAGTTCAACATGAATATATGGGAAGAGAAATTGAAGGTAAAGATGTTCTTATCGTAGATGATATGATTTCATCAGGTGAGTCAATATTTGATATAGTTGACGAATTAAAAAAGAGAAAAGCTAGGAGAGTCTTTGTATCAGCAACATTTGCTTTGTTTGCAAAAGGAGTAGAGAAATTTAATAAGTATTATAAAGATGGATTAATAGATAAAGTGTATTCCACTAATTTAACATATATTCCAGAAGAGGCTAGAAATTCAGATTGGTTTAAAGAGGTTGATATGTCCAATTTCATTGGGAGTATTATTAATAATTTAAACTTAGATTTATCTATAGGGCCTTTAATTCATGATACTACCTATCTAGATGAGATTAAAAAGAATAAATATTAAAGTATTAAATATTAAAACATAAGAAGAATAAAGCTACCCTTTTAAGAGATAGACATAATGAAAAACTATCTCTTTTTGTCGTTCAAAATATATTTATGTATGAAGTTTGAGAAAAAATTTAATTATGGTAGGAGGGAACTAATATTATGAGTTATTTGAAAGAATATGAGATTTGTCAAGCAAATGCAGAAGAATGGGCTAGGTATCATGCGATTTACAGATTAAGTAATTTTAATGAGTGGATGTCATTAAGTTTTCAAGGAGATATTAATAGGTATACAAAAATTGATTTCTGTTATTGGGTAATAAAGGATAAAAAAAGAGTTGGTGGTGCACTTATAAAGCCGAATCTTATTAAATGCATATTTACAATACCACCATTTAATAAGAAGGAAGATTTAATTAAAGCTTTAACTTTATATGATAAATCAATATCTGATAAGAAAGAAGTTATTATAATTCCAGATGTTGATTTAGAATCAATTGATTGTTATAACGCGGCTGGATTTAAACTTCAGAGAGTAGAAAAGCTTATGGTCTGTGCTACAAGCAATTTTGATATTATATGGGATGATCAGTATAAAGTTGTGATACCAGAACATGAATACGCTGAGGAAATGGCAGAACTTTATTATGAAACCTATAGAAAGAATAAACTTATATCTATTGCATCAGAGCCTTATGATTTCCAAGTGGAAAATATTAAAATCTATTTCAATCATATAGAGTCTATGAATGTTCCCAGGGATTGGTCTACATTGATTTATGATAATGCAGAGAATAAATTAATAGGAGCATGTACAGTGAGTTTAGTTAATGGATTACCTTATATTCTTGATTTTGTCGTGCATCCTGAATTTCAACGAAAAGGATTAGCAACAAATATTATGAAAAGAACATTAGATGTTTTAGCTAATAGTTATCCAGCTATAAGATTAAATGTCACAGTAGGAAATGATGCGGAAATATTTTATGATAAGATGGGCTTTGTGAGTTTGGCAAAAAAAGGAAATATGGAGTTATAATATAATACTTTTTTTATTATAGGCAAAATAAAAGCAACTATTTAGATAGTTGCTTTTTATATTTATGACATATGTCTATTTTTTCGCATACCCATTGTATTTTAATATATAATTTATATCTTATATATATACTATATAATAAAAATGCAATATAGTCAAGAAAATATTAGGATAATTAAGAAAACTATAGTTATTTAATATAAATTTTAAGAAGTAGTTATAGAGAAGAACATTTAGGTGAAAAAAGCATTTTCATTTAATTGGAAAATGTATTAAAATATAATATGTCTCAGTACCCGCAAAACTTGTGAGGTGATTAAAATTAGTGTTGAAAAAAAATTAGATTATTTAATGGAATCTTCAAGATTAGATTTAACTTTGAAACATCTTAATATTTATTATGACAAAACAATTAACACGGTATCAAAAATTGATGAAGAAGTGGAGTATGGGATAAGGCATTTTAACTCTGATAATGCTGAACAATTTAATGATCTTATAATCAATTCAGTATTACAATCAAATCTAAAAACAAAGGTTAAAAATCTTGTTCAAAGTCTGAGTAAACCATATTTTTCAAGAGTTGATTTTAAAGAAGATTCAGTCGGTGAAGAAGAAAATCTCTATATTGGTAAAACTTCTTTAATGAACGAAGAAACTCATAAACTACTAGTAATTGACTGGAGATCTCCTATCGCTAACCTTTATTATGAGGGAAGAGTTGGTGAAGCTCATTATGAATGTCCGGAAGGAATTATTAATGGTATAATTTCACTTAAACGTCAATATAGTATTGAAAATAGTAACCTTAAAGATTATTTTGATATCGACATTACAACAAATGATGAATTCCTTCAGGCGTGCTTAGACTCTAATGCTGATAACAGGTTAAAAGATATTGTTTCAACAATACAAGCTGAACAGAATAGAGTAATACGTGCCGACATGTGGAAACCTCTAATAGTGCAAGGAGCTGCAGGTGGAGGAAAGACAACAATTGCCTTGCATAGGATAGCTTATCTTATATACACTTATGAAAAAACATTTACACCAGATAATTTTATGATTATCGCACCAAATAGATTCTTCTTAAATTATATTTCTGAAGTTCTTCCTGAGCTTGGAGTTGACAAGGTTATTCAAACTACTTATGAGGACTTTGCACGAATGGTATTAGGAAAAAAAGTGAAGATACGTGAGGGATATATTAAATTAGGTAATATAGTTAACAAATCTATGACAATTAATAAACAGGAATTTTCAGTAAAGGAAATATCACATTTAAAATCTTCACTAGAATTTAAAGATCTATTAGAAGAGTATATCGATTATCTTGAAGAAGCCTTTCTTCCTGAAGAAGATTTCAAGATATACAAATTCAAGCTTATATCAAGAGAGAAATTAATGAAACTCTTCAAAGAGGAATATAAGCATCTTCCATTTAAGAAAAGAATCGCTGAAATGAAAAAGCATTTAAATAATATTTTGAAGAGAAATAAGCAAAAACTTCTTGATAAAATTGACCTCATTTATGATGAAAAACTAGATCAATTAAGACACAAGATGAAAGATTGCCCTGAAAGAAGAAAAATATTTATTAAAATGACTGATGAAAGAGATGCTTTATTGGAAAAAATCAAGAAAGAATCTAAAACACTTGTAAATGATTATATAAAAAAGATTGAATATAGAAAGGTAGAAGACTATTATAGAGAATTTCTTGAAAAGTTACTTGATTCAACAGAAGATGAAAATTTCTTATTGAAAGAAACATGTAATTCTACAATAAATTCAATAATACAAAACCTATATGAAATTGAAGATCTTGCACCTCTCCTGTTATTAAAGTATAGAATATTTGGGTTAGATGAAAAAATAACAGTTAGACATGTGGTTATAGATGAAGCACAAGATTTTAGTTTATTTCAGTTATATATGCTTAAGACTTTAATAGGTAGTAGTTCAATGACTATTTTGGGAGATTTATGCCAAGGTATAAATAGTTATAGAGGAATTGAAGATTGGCAGGATGTAATTAATCATATTTTTACTGAAGCTAAGAGTACATTTTTAAAATTAGATCAGAGTTATAGAACTACAGTTGAGATTATGGATAAGGCTAGTTCGGTCATTGAAAAATTAAATGATGAGAAGCTTCCTCCAGCTAAACCTGTTCTTAGACATGGAGATGACGTTTCTATTGTTGAACTAGAATCATATGATGATATATGTAGGAATATTTCGAGAGATATTGATGATATGGATAGTAGAGAATACAACTCTTTAGCTATAATATGCAAAACTTTAGAAGAATGTAAAAATATCAAGAAAAAGTTGAAGCAATTTAATAAAGATATTATTCTTATCCAAGGAAATGAGAAAAAGTATAATGGAGGCATTGCAATAATACCTTCATATTTAGTAAAAGGTTTAGAATTTGATATGGTTATTGTTGCTAATGGATCAAAAGATATGTACTCATTTGATCAAATGGATGTGAAACTTCTATACGTTGCTTTAACAAGGCCACTTCATAAATTGAATATATATTCTCTAGGTGAAAAATCAAATCTATTATAAAATAGCATGTTTCATGCGCTTCAAATGTAAAAGAGATATTCTTAAATTGGAATATCTCTTTTTGAATTGTAATAAAATTGTAATCAATGGTATAAAAGAACATGATAAAATGATTACTATATTAAAAGGTATATAATACTTTATAAGTTAAGGGGGTATTTTAATGGCAATTCTATTTATAATTTTAGGGGGATTTCTTGTACTAGGCATTCTATTCTGGATGATAGGTGTAAGAGTTATACCTAATGACAAAATTGCAGTGGTTGAGAAATGGTGGTCTCCAAAAGGAGCACTAGATGAAAAAATTATTGCTCTTAATGGAGAGGCAGGATATCAGCCAGAGCTACTAAGAGGAGGTATTCACATTCTATCTCCTTTAATGTACAAGGTTCATAAATGTTCATTAGTGACAATTCCACAAGGAGAAATTGCTTATGTTTTTGCAAGAGATGGTAAACCTCTTGATCCAACTCAAACATTAGGTGAAGTGATTGTAGAAGGGAATAATTTTCAAAATGTAAGAGGATTTTTGAATCATGGAGGCCAGAAAGGACCACAAAGAGGTATTGTTAGAGAAGGAACCTACGCTTTTAATCTGGCTCAGTTTATAATTATTACAAATCATAAAACCTATTATCTTCCCTTAGGAAGTAAATCGGAAGAAGGCTCTATTGAAAATATGGCAAAAATACTTAAGGAGAGAAACGGATTTACTCCTATAGTTATTAAAGGTAGTGATGATGAAGTTGGAATAGTAACTGTACATGATGGTCCTTCACTGAACAAAAATGATATAATAGCACCTACAGTTGGAGACGATGCAAGTAACAATATGACCTATCATAACAACTTTCAAGATTCTGAAAAATTCCTGAAAGCAGGAGGTTTTAGAGGACGACAACATCAGGTACTTGTTGAAGGAACTTACTTCATAAATAGATTATTTGCAACAGTTCAGTTTATTGAAAAAACAATTGTAGATGTGGGTTTCGTTGGAGTTGTTGTATCCTATATAGGTCCACGTGGAGAGGATTCAAGTGGTGAGGGTTACAAACATGGGGAATTAGTTAAAGAAGGTTGCCGTGGTGTTTGGAATAAACCTCTAATGCCAGGTAAATATGCATTTAATACTTATTCTGGTAAGATTGTTACTGTACCAACTACAAATATTATTTTAAAATGGATAAGTAATCAAAGTGGTACACATAGCTATGATGAGAACTTAAAAGAAGTAACGTTAATAACAAAAGACGCTTTTCAACCATCTTTACCACTATCAGTTGTTCTTCATATTGATTATAAGAAAGCACCATTAGTTATTCAGAGATTTGGTGACATTAAGAAACTTGTTGATCAGACTCTGGATCCAATGGTATCAGCATATTTTAAGAATATTGGGCAAACTAAAACACTTATACAATTAATTCAAGATAGAAGTGATATTCAAGAAATATCTTCAGAAGAGATGAAGGTTAAATTTGGACATTATAACCTTGATCTTGAAGAGGTATTAATTGGTACTCCCTCTTCATCAGAAAACGATAATAAGATTGAAGATATTCTTACTCAACTTAGAGAAAGACAGATTGCATTAGAAAGAATAGAGACTTATTCTCAACAAGAGAAGGCTGCTGTCAAAGAAAAAGAATTTAGAGAAGCGGAATCAAGAGCTGCACAACAACAGTTTTTAACTGAGTCTGAAATAAATATTGAAATACAGAGTAATAAAGGTAAAGCAGAATATAGACGGGCATTAGAAGAGGCTTCTAAGATAAAAGCAATAGCTGAAGCTGAAGCAGAGAAAGAAGCGAGAATTGGTGTAGGTAAAGCAATAGCTGTTGATGAACAAGTTAAAGCATATGGTGGCCCTCAATATCAAGTTATGCAAGAGATAATGAGCAAATTTACTCAAGCAATTGAAAAATCTCAAACTAAGATTGTACCTGAAACATTAGTAACTATGGGAGGGGCAGAAGGAAATAGTGGTAATGTTTTCGAGATGTTGATGGGAATGCTCATTAGTGAAAAACTCGGAGTTGATTTTAATAAAAATTCTGAGGAAGTTAAAGATGATAGAGCAAAAAAAATAAAAGATAGCATTTTAAACTCACTTAATAACGAAAATAAAGATGATTTTAAAGATGATAATACACCAATTATTGAATAAAAAATTAAGTATTTGATATTTCTTATATAGTAGTTTAGAAATAAAAGATCCTTTCAGGGTCTTTTATTTTACAAAAGATTTAATTTGTGTCAAATACATGAGTAACATAAAATACAATAACATTCAATAATATTTATTTATTTGTAAATATGTATTATAATTATTATAAAAGTTAAAAAATGTAACGGAGGTTATATATGGGTATTTTTGATTTCGTTAGGGGACAGTTTATAGAAGCAATTGAATGGACAGATGATTCAAGAGACACAATGGTATATAGATTTCCTGTCCAAGGTAAGGAAATAAAAATGGGTGCACAACTTACAGTAAGGGAATCACAGGTGGCTATCTTTGTGAATGAAGGAGAAATAACAGATATTTTTCAGCCAGGGAGGTACACATTAACAACAGAAAATCTTCCGATTCTTTGTAAGTTGAAAGCATGGAAATATGGATTTAATTCACCATTTAAAAGTGAAGTATATTTTGTTAATACAAGGCAATTCACCGATAATAAGTGGGGTACAACAAATCCAATAATGATGAGAGATAAAGATTTTGGGGTTATAAGAATTAGAGGGTATGGTATTTATTCTTTCAGAGTTAGTAGTCCTGAATTTTTCCTTAAAGAAGTTTTTGGAACAAATGCTTCTTTTGAAACAGCAGATATAGAAGGACAATTGAAGAGAATGATAATCTCTGGTTTAACAGATGTAATTGGAGAAGCGAAAGTAGCTGCATTGGATTTATTAATGTACTATGATGAGCTTAGTGAAATAACAACAAATAAGCTTCAGAGCAAGTTTAATGATTTAGGTATTAGTCTAACTTCTCTTTATATTGAAAATATTTCTGTTCCAGATGAAGTAGAAGAGGCAATGAATAAGAGAGCATCAGTAGGCGCGATGTCTATGGGCGGCGGAATAGATAATTATACCAGACTTCAAGCTGCAGATGCATTGAGAGATGCAGCAAAAAATGAGGGTAATATTATGGCTAATGCCGGGATTGGATTAAGTACCGGTGCTGCTTTAGGAAATATGATGGCTCAAACATTAAACAATGTTAATTCATCAAGTAACAACGCTGCAAAAACACCTTCTCCAGCGGATATGGAAAACGAACAGCAAGAATTGATTACATGTAGTGGATGCAGTGCTAGAATAAGCAAGGATACAAAGTTCTGCCCAGAGTGCGGAAATAAAATAGCTATTCCTAAAGAAAAGTTTATGAATTGTACAACCTGTGGTGCTGAAATAAGAATGGGTTCAAAATTTTGTCCCGAATGTGGAGAAAAACAAAAACAAGAAAAGTTTTGCGAAAGCTGTGGAACAAAATTAAATGATTCCTCAAAGTTCTGTCCTGAATGTGGAACTAAGGCAGAATAGGGGGGATGGTATGAATAACTTTAATCAAGAAAATACTAAAGTTGAAAAAGATACTCATAAATATGACTGTCCAAATTGTGGTGGAAACTTAAGTTTCGATATTGGAACACAGTCATTAATTTGTCCATATTGTTCCTCAAATGTTCAGATCGAGTTTGAAGATGAAGAAATCATAGAGTATGATATTGACTCCGCAATGATGAAAGCAAAAACTGATTGGGGAGATGAGCAGAGGACAATAAAGTGTGAAAACTGTGGAGCTGAGACTCTCGTTGAAGCTAAAAATACTTCTGAATTTTGTGCTTTTTGTGGTTCTTCTCATATTTTGAAATCTGATGGAGAGAAAACGATTGTTCCTGAATCATTGATTCCTTTTAAAATTACTAAAGAGAATGCCCAAAAGGAATTCAAAAAGTGGATTAACAAAAGGTATTACGCTCCAAGAGCATTAAAGCATCAATATAATTCTGATAAACTTTCAGGAGTGTATATTCCATTTTGGACATATGATTCATCAACATACTCTTCTTACAGCGCACAGAAAGGAACTTACTATTATGTAGATGTGACTGAATGGGTAGAACAAGATGGTGAAAGAAAACAAGTGACTAAAAAAGAACGTAGAACACGATGGGAATATACTGCTGGAGACTTCAGTAAAGATTTTGATGATATATTGATTCCATCATCTAATCAAGTTAAGGAGAAACTTCTAAAGAGACTGGAACCATTTAACCTTAATGAGCTTGTTAGATATCAGCCACATTATATTTCTGGATTTATATCGGAAAGATATAGTATTGATGTTGATGCTGGTTGGAATTTAGCACAGACAGAAATAAAATCAGATTTAAGAAATGGCATTAGGAGGAAAATTAATGGAGATGAAGTTAGAGATTTACGAATTTCAACTCATTATGAGGATATAAAATTCAAACATATACTTCTACCAATTTGGATTTCTGCATACACATTTAAGGACAAAAATTATAAGTTCTTGATTAATGGGCAAACTGGAGAGGTACAAGGGGAATCGCCTATAAGTATATTGAAAATCATTTTTACAATATTATTGCTTGCTGGAGTAGCTGCATTAATATACTTTTATATGAGAAATAAATAATAATAAAAGCTCTTCGAAACCTTATTATACTTCATAAGATTTTGAAGAGTTTTTTTGAAGAAATTATTTCCTTTCCCTATTCATTCCAACCAAGAAATACAGTTTATTTACTCATATTATTAAATATCCTTTCATATATTTGAGAATAGAATAGGTGAATGTTTTTAAATTAATTTACAGGCATTTACACTAGAAAGGATTTAGGTGATTTTTGTGAGAAAAAAGAAAACTATAGGTTTGATAATTACAGGGCATATTATTGTTCTCATAATACTAGGATGCTTATTAATAAATTTTAATTCTTCAGATGAAGGTGAAATAGAAGCAAATATTATATTTAAAGACCCAGAAATAGAACGTTTAGTAAGAGAACAATTAAACCAATTTGATAAATCACTAACAGAGAATGATATTTTGAAAGTTGAAAAATTATTTATAAATAACTATGAAGTTAGTGTAACTTCACTAGAGGATATTAGTAAATTAACTAATCTTAAGTCCCTTAATTTATGGAAAATACATGTAGAAAATCTAGATTTTTTAGAAAATCTTGAAAAGCTAACTTCCTTGGAGATTTGGTTTAGTGAGTTGGATGATATTTCTAAACTTAAGAACTTGAGAAATCTCGAGGAATTGGTTTTATGTTCCAATAAAATAGAGGATATTTCAGTATTGACTAATCTTAAGAAACTAAGAAAAGTAGATTTTTCTTATAACAGAATTACATCAATAAGAGTATTACAAGAGCTAGAATTATTACAGGAAGTATTTTTGACTGGAAATCTAATTAAGGATATAACTCCATTGATGAGTTTAAAAGAACTAAGAACATTGTACATCGGGAAAAATCCATTAGTATTTTTATATCCTTTAGAAAAATTAAACTGGTCTAAGATTGAAATAATTGATTTAAATGGATTATCTAAAGATGCACTAAACTATTTACCAAAAGATGTTTTTAAAATAAAGGGATTGGGATTATCCAACATGAAATTGAGTAATATAGAGTTTCTAAATAAATTTGTTAATCTTGAATATATATCAATAAACAAAAATGAAATAAGTGATTTGTCACCATTAAGTTATTGTAAAAAACTTAAAATAATATATGGTCAAGATAATTTAATTACGTCTATTGCTCCACTCGAAGGTTTATGTAACTTAAAAATAATTAACTTTAATAATAATTCTATTAAATCTATTGAGGCATTAGAAAACATTAGTACATTAGAAAAAATTTATTTAACTAATAATAAAATATTGGATACATCTCCAATTTACAAGTTAAAAAATCTGAAATTAATAAAGTTGGATATACCAAATTCACCAAAAAGAAAAGATATATTAAAGGATTCATTAATGGATAGTTAACTGAGTAAGAAAATGTGATAATTCTTTAAAGAATAAAAAATAGATAAACCTTTCAAGCTTATCTATTTTTTTATGGTATTTAATATTATTAGAGCAGTATCTTCAATCGCTCTATCAGTGACATCTATTTTTTTACAATTTATTTTTTTGAATATTGAATCGGCATAATCTAATTCATCTAAAATTCTTTTCTCATCTATGTATCCAGAAGATTTAATGGCCCATCCGAATTTTTCTAGTCTATGTTTACGTATTTCAATTAACTTAATTGGATCTATTGTTAATGCAACAATTTTTCTTTTATCAATTTCAAATAGTTTTTGTGGTAGTGGTATCTCTGGTATTAGGGGAATATTAATTACTTTTAATCCTTTAAAGGCTAAATACATTGATAGGGGGGTTTTAGAAGTTCTTGAAAGTCCTATAAGTACAATATCTGCAGTATCTAATCCGTTATAATCTTTAGAATCATCATACTGAATAGCAAACTCTATAGCTGAAATTCTTTTGAAATACTCATCATCCATATTCCATAGATTACCTGGCTGGAAAACGGGCTTAATATTAAATTTTTGACATATTATATTAATGCCTGGTGAGAGTACACTTATAAAACAGATATTTAATTCAATGCATTTCTGCACCATGAATTCTTTCACTTCACTCAAAATTATTGTTGAAATTATTATAAGATTTTTTTCATCTTTGATTGTTTCTAAGAATTTTTGTGCATTTTTCATGGTGTTCAAATAAGGTATTCTTGTAATATGTATTTGTTCAGAAAATTGAGAAGCAATTCCTTTTGCAACTAATTCGGCTGTTTCACCTATAGAATCTGATATGGCATATATACGAAGCATAATATCATCTCCATTTGATTAAATTAATACTTAATAATAATATGGTAATAAATTTCAGATTCTATGCAATGGAAGTTTATTTACAGAAAATAAAATATTTTGAATTTTTAATCAATTTATAGTATAATAAAATTGTAAAAAAAAACGCATATGTATTCCCACTACATATGCAATATAAAGTAAGTAATATAAATTAATGTTAGCTTTATTTTTAAAGCTAAACAAGAAGGACTTTCATTGTACTATATTATGAAAAATATTTCAAATGAAGGAAAGAGAGTTTAAACGTGTTATTATGCTGTAATACACTTAGACTTAAACTAATTTTATATTCCTTGCTCAAACCATTAATAGGTATAATGTATTTAATAATGCAGGTAATACAAAATTAACCAAAATTATGTGTATCTAATTTAAAAGCATACATTAAACAAAAAAATAAAAAGCGTGAGCTTTTTATTTTTTTGTTGTAAATAAGAATAATTGCTTCAATAGATTCGTAATTAAGTTTTTAATCATTTTTATTAAATACGACAAAAAACGATTATTTTCACTGAATTGTTAGAAAAATTATTGAATTTTATATTAAAATATGATAAATTAAAGAAGTTGCTTAACCGGTTTAAGTAATAACTAAACATATGAAAAATTAAAACAAAAGTGAAGGGGAAGTACAAATGGATAAAATTGTTGGTATTATTGGGTTATTTGTATTAATAGGTATTGCTGTATTATGTTCTGAAGACCGTAAGAAGATTAATTGGAAGCTTGTTGGTATTGGTATTATAATGCAAATTGCATTCGCTTTTCTTATTCTAAAATTTGAACCAGGAAAGAATTTCTTCCAATGGATGTCAAATGGTATTACTTTATTGCTTGATTTTACAAAAGAAGGGTCGACTTTCTTATTTGGTAATCTTATGAATATTGAAAGTACTGGATTTGTATGGGCGTTGCAGATTCTGCCAACGATAATATTTTTCTCTTCATTTATGAGTATTTTATATCATATTGGAGCTATGCAACTTATTGTAAAGGTATTAGCTAAAGGTATGGTTAAGCTTTTAGGAACATCTGGGGCTGAAACACTATCTGCTGTTGCTAACATATTTGTAGGACAAACAGAAGCACCTCTTGTTATTAAACCGTTTATTAAAACAATGACAAGATCAGAATTATTAACTGTAATGACTGGTGGTATGGCAACTGTTGCAGGTGGAGTTATGGCTGGTTATGCTGCTATGGGTGTAGATCCTGGACACTTATTGGCTGCAAGTATCATGTCTGCTCCTGCAAGTTTAATTATTGCAAAAATAATGCTTCCTGAAAAAGAAGAACCAGTTACAAAAGGTAAAGTTCAAATGGATCTATCTTCTAGTCATGCCAACGTTATCGAGGCTGCTGCAACTGGAGCTAGCGAAGGGTTAACTTTAGCGCTTAATGTTGGTGCTATGCTTCTAGCATTTACAGCACTTGTTGCTTTAGTTAACGGAGTTATTAGTGGTGTAGGAAATGCAATAGGAATGGATTACCTTAACTTAAGCTGGATACTAGGTAGATTATTTGCACCATTAGCATATGTAATGGGAATACCTTCAGCTGATATAATTGCAGCCGGGGATCTTTTAGGACAGAAAGTTGTACTTAATGAGTTTGTTGCTTACGCTAACTTAGCACCAATGATTTCTAGTGGGGCATTACAACCAAAAACTATTGTTATTTTAACATATGCATTATGTGGATTTGCTAACTTTAGTTCTATTGCAATTCAGATTGCTGGTATTGGAGGACTAGCTCCAAGCAGAAAATCAGAAATTGCGCAATTAGGAATAAAATCATTGATTGGTGGTTCATTAGCTGCTTTCATGACTGCTTCAATAGCTGGTATACTTTTCTAAAATAATATACAAGAAAAAAGATTAGAACCTCAGTTCTAATCTTTTTTTATTGTCTATTAAGCAGTTTTTTCTACATCTAAAATAAATTTTTGGATAACATGGGCAACACCATGTTCATTATTAGTTAATGTGATAAAATCTGCAGCTTCTTTAACTTCATCAAAGGCATTCCCCATTGCAACACCTAAGCCGGCATAATTTATCATATGCAAATCATTTCCTGCATCTCCAACACATATAATTTCATCTCTTTTAATATTTAGTCTTTCAGCAATTTTTTCTATTCCAGTGCTCTTATTAACAGTTTTGTGTAAAAACTCTAGGAAAATAGGTGCGCTTCTTACAATAGTATACTGTTCATGTAGTTCACTAGGAAGTTGACTAATGATTCTATCTATATTATCAGGAGAGTCCACCATCATTACTTTAACAATAGTTGTGTTATGATCTATTTCTTCAATAGGAATTTCTCTTTGATTAATTCCATTGATATCAGCTTCGATATCAGTATATTCATTCTTTACTGGTGTTATAACATCATGATCTGTAAGTGCATGAATGTGAACACCTAGTTTTTGGCTTGTTGTATATAACATCTTATAATCATCTAGTGAAAGGGTGGTTTTACTGATAATTTCACCCGTTGCATTATTCTGAACAAGTGATCCATTAAAAACAGCTGTGTATTCTTCACCATTATCAAGTTCTAATTCTTTTACATATTTTAATACACCTTTTAATGGTCTCCCGGAGGCTAGTACAATTTTCACACCAAGTTTACGCGCATCAAGTATTGCTTTTCTATTTTGAACAGATATTTCTTTATTTTCATTAAGTAGGGTGCCATCCATATCTAAGGCAATAAGTTTATACATTTTTCATCATCCTTTACTCTTTAGTAAACTACCTCATTAATTATAACATAAAAAAAGGCACGCTGTGCGTGCTTTGTAGAAGGTAATTATTATAAGTACTTTAAGGAAAATTGAAAATTCTATCTTAATAAAAAAGGCGCGTTTCACGCGCTTCGCTAGGGAAACCTATATTTCCCTTGTATAATGTGGTTATAAGATTAATAGAAAACTATCTATAATTTATAACGAACATTATTATTCTAGTATTATTTATTATTCTTAATTCTTTCAACCCGTTAGGGTGTAGTTAATCACTTCA